>NZ_CP115873.1:552500-4880993 GCF_031834635.1 Xanthomonas hawaiiensis
GACTCAGTGAAATTGAAATCGCTGTGAAGATGCAGCGTTCCCGTGGCAAGACGGAAAGACCCCGTGAACCTTTACTATAGCTTTACACTGAACGTTGAGTTCGTCTGTGTAGGATAGGTGGGAGGCTATGAAACTGTGGCGCTAGCTGCAGTGGAGCCATCCTTGAAATACCACCCTGTCGTGCTTGACGTTCTAACCTAGGTCCGTAATCCGGATCGGGGACCGTGTATGGTGGGTAGTTTGACTGGGGCGGTCTCCTCCTAAAGAGTAACGGAGGAGCACGAAGGTACGCTCAGCGCGGTCGGACATCGCGCACTGTGTGCAAAGGCATAAGCGTGCTTGACTGCAAGATCGACGGATCAAGCAGGTACGAAAGTAGGTCTTAGTGATCCGGTGGTTCTGTATGGAAGGGCCATCGCTCAACGGATAAAAGGTACTCCGGGGATAACAGGCTGATACCGCCCAAGAGTTCATATCGACGGCGGTGTTTGGCACCTCGATGTCGGCTCATCACATCCTGGGGCTGTAGTCGGTCCCAAGGGTATGGCTGTTCGCCATTTAAAGTGGTACGCGAGCTGGGTTCAGAACGTCGTGAGACAGTTCGGTCCCTATCTGCCATGGGCGTTGGAGATTTGAGAGGGGCTGCTCCTAGTACGAGAGGACCGGAGTGGACGAACCTCTGGTGTTCCGGTTGTCACGCCAGTGGCATTGCCGGGTAGCTATGTTCGGAAGCGATAACCGCTGAAAGCATCTAAGCGGGAAGCGCGCCTCAAGATGAGATCTCCCGGGACACAAGTCCCCTAAAGGAACCATGTAGACTACGTGGTTGATAGGTCAGGTGTGTAAGTGCAGCAATGCATTGAGCTAACTGATACTAATGATCCGTGCGGCTTGACCATATAACCTCAAGATGCTTCCTCATAAGCATCCCTTAGCGCGACACACGTCGATCGCTCTCACTCGCTCGCTACATCACACCCTATGAGAGGCTGGCGCCTGCCGTCCTCGGTCACATGACCGATCGACCGCACGGCGACACTCCAACCGTCTCCCTGGTGAAATTAGCGCTGTGGAACCACCCGATCCCATCCCGAACTCGGAAGTGAAACGCAGCTGCGCCGATGGTAGTGTGGCTCAAGCCATGCGAGAGTAGGTCATCGCCAGGGGCTTTACCCCAAATCCCCGTCCCAAAAGGACGGGGATTTTTTATTGCCTCCGAAAAAAACAACAAAACGCCAGCAGGCGATCGCCGCGACATGTCACACGGGGCTGCCCGCGCCGTACCCTCTCCCCAACCCCTCTCCCGACGGGAGAGGGGGCCGTTCCTTCCTTCCATCATGTGGCGTGTGGCAGGAATGCCTCCGTCGGCCGGCATGGCCAAACCGGAAGCGGACCCAGGCATCACGATAGGACCGCAACGCCGGCCCTGCATTGAGAGCACAACGGCACAAGTACGTCGTCCCGCGAATGCGATTGGGCTGAGGGCCGGGCGCTGACTTCGTAAGGTCCAAGCCACGATGCTCATCACTGCCAGGTCGTCCGCAGGTGCGCTCCTGCAGATGAACTTGCATCGCCACGTCCGTCGTTGTCAGCGAAGTGCGTCTGCGTTCAGCTGAACTTGTGCGCCAGTGCGCACTCGATGGCGCGTTTTGAGGACGCGCATCGCACCGTTCCATAGGGCGATGCGTGTCTTTCATGCCACGCCGCTTAGACTTTTCCGATTCCGGCGACCGCATGGGCATCGATTGCTCTACATGCGCATCGCCGTTCGGCCCTTTCACCCACCACGAGGCCCTCCCCATGAGCCAAGCCAATGGATACGCCGCTCAGGCATCCGATCAGCCGCTGACCCCCTTCACCTTCGAGCGCCGCGCGCTCGGTGCGCACGACGTCAGCATCGAGATCCTCTACTGTGGCGTCTGCCACTCGGATCTGCACACCGCCCGCAACGAGTGGCACAACACCCAGTACCCGTCCGTCCCGGGCCATGAAATCGTCGGTCGCATTACCGCGGTGGGCGATCAGGTCACTGCCTTCAAGGTCGGCGACCTGGCCGGTGTCGGCTGCATGGTCGACAGCTGCCGGCATTGCGCGTCCTGCGCCGATGGCGAAGAGCAGTACTGCGAGAACGGCTTCGTCGGTACCTACAACGGTCCGATGTTCGGGGGTGAGAACACCTACGGCGGCTACTCCGACCACATCGTGGTCGACGAGAAGTACACGCTGCACATCCGCCACAATGCCGAACAACTGGCGGCGGTGGCGCCGCTGCTGTGCGCCGGCATCACCACCTATTCGCCGCTGAATCACTGGAAGGTCGGCCCGGGCAAGAAGGTCGGCATCGTCGGTCTGGGCGGCCTTGGTCACATGGGCGTGAAGATCGCCCACGCCATGGGCGCGCATGTGGTGCTGTTCACCACGTCGGCTGGCAAGCGCGAGGATGCGCTGCGCCTGGGCGCGAACGAGGTGGTCGTGTCGAAGAACGCCGACGAGATGGCGGCGCATACCAACAGCTTCGATTTCATCCTCAACACCGTGGCGGCACCGCACGACCTCGATGCGTTCCTGACCCTGCTCAAGCGCGACGGCACCATGACCCTGGTCGGCGCACCGGCCGAGCCGCACCCGTCGCCGACGGTGTTCAATCTGATCCTGAAGCGGCGCCAGCTGGCCGGTTCGCTGATCGGCGGCATCCGTGAGACCCAGGAGATGCTGGATTTCTGCGCCAAGCACAACATCGTGTCGGACATCGAGACGATTGAGATGGCGCAGATCAACGAGGCCTACGAGCGCATGCTCAAGGGCGACGTGAAGTATCGCTTCGTCATCGACATGGCCAGCCTGGCGCAGACCAAGCAGGCAGCCTGAGCCGACGGCGACCGTGGCGGTCGGCCCGCCGCGGTCACGTCATGCGTCATCGTCATCCCATGAAAGCCCGGGCAGCGCATGCCCGGGCTTTTTTGTCGCGGTAGCTCTCGTCGCGGCTGAAGTCTTCTGCGGGGGCCATCGATCGGCAGTCGAGGTGCTCGGAAGACGTTCGCGCACTATTGCATGCGGTAAGCGATCTGCACGAGGTGGTGGCGGCGACGATGGGAGTGCGGCGCCGTGTGCCGGGTGCATCGCGCGACCGATGGCTGCACAGACGACAACGGCGCCGAAGCGCCGTTGCCATGAATCCTGGGACAGACCGCCGCTTACTTGCCGGCGGCAGGCTCCGCCGTCGGCAGCGACGTCGGCCTGCCCATCATCTTGTCGCGCGCGGCCTTGAACGGATTGTCCGAATACCAGTTCGGCCAGCTGTCGCCGGCCGCCAGTTCCTTGCCGACACCGTACACCGCCTGCAGGTCGTCCATCACGCCGTCGAGCTTCCAGGTCGCCGGATCGTATTCGTCGGCCGGCGTGTGGTAGCGCTTGGCGTACTCTGCCGCGGCACGGCGCCCGGCTTCGATGCCGCCGTCGACCAGGTCTTCGCCGCCGTCGATGTACAGCGCCGGCACGCCGGCCTTGGCGAAGTTGAAGTGATCGGAACGGAAGTAGAACCCGCTCTGCGGTGCGTCCTCGGAGTGCAAGACGCGGCCTTGCGCGGCGGCGATCGGCTTGAGCAGGTCTTCCAGTTGCGAGCTGCCGAACCCGTTGACCACCAGGTCCTTGGCGCGCCCGGCCACCGGCATCGCATCCAGGTTGATGACGCCGGCGATCTTGTTCAGCGGGAAGGTCGGATGCGCCACGTAGTACTTGGAACCGAGCAGCCCCGACTCCTCCAGCGTCACCGCCAGGAACACCACCGAACGCTCGGGCTTGGGCTGCTGGTGTGCGAACGCCTCGGCGATTTCGAGGATGCCGGCCACGCCGGTGGCGTTGTCGACCGCACCGTTGTAGATGTTGTCGCCGGGTTCGTCCTCGTGCTTGCCCAGGTGATCCCAGTGCGCCATGTACAGCACCGCTTCGTCGGCGCGGCTGCTGCCGGGCAGCACGCCGACCACGTTGCGCGAGGTCTTCTCGGCGATGGTGCTCTTCAGGTCCACCGAGAGCTTGGCCTTCAGCGAGATGGGCTTGAAGCCGCGCTTGCTGGCGTCCTTGTACGCTTGCGCCAGATCCAGGCCCGCATCGGCGAACAGCTGTTTGGCCGCCTCGGCGGTGATCCAGCCCTGCACCGGGATGCGCGGCTCCGGATCGTCCTTCGCCGGCAGATCGTACTGCGCGCCAGACCAGGAGTTCTTGACCACGTCCCAGCCGTAGCTGGCGCCGGGCGTGTCGTGCACGATCAACGCGGCGGCGGCGCCCTTGCGCGCGGCTTCCTCGAACTTGTAGGTCCAGCGCCCGTAATAGGTCATGCGCTTGCCTTCGAACAGGCTGCCGTCGCCGGTGTGGAAGCCGGGGTCGTTGACGAACATCACCACGGTCTTGCCCTTCCAGTCCTGGCCGGCATAGTCGTTCCACTTCTGCTCCGGCGCGTCCACGCCGTAGCCGACGAAGACCATGTCGCTGCCATCGAGCTTGACCTCGGGTTGGCCGGTGCGCGTGCCCACCACCATGTCGCTGCCGAAGGCCAGCTGCCGCGCTGCGCCGTCGTGGGCGATGGTGAGCGTGGTGCCGGGCGCCGCGGTGGTCTCGGTCATCGCCACGTCCTGGAACCAGCTGTCGCCGTTGCCCGGCTGCAGGCCGATGCGCTGCATCTGGTCACGGATGTAGGCGACGGTCTTGTCCTCGCCCGGCGTGCCGGGACCGCGGCCTTCGAAGGCGTCGGAGGACAGCGTCTTGACCAGTTCGGCGAAGTCCGCCGGTGCGATCCCGGTGGAGAACGCATGCGTGGGCGCCGCAGCGGGCGCGGGCGTCGCGGCCGGTGGCGCGGTGTCGGCGGCCGGGGCGGGCGCTTCGCGTTTGCACGCGGTCAGCGCCGCGGCTGCGGCCAGGCACAGCACGAGCTTGCGGGACATGGGGGCTCCTGGTGGCGAGGGAACCCTGGATTCTATAGGCAAGCCGCGCGCGTCCGGGCGCGCGCGGCGACGCGGCACGGCTCAGTTGTTCGGCGCGGTGTCGCCGTCGAAGGGCAGCGCGGTGGCGCCGGTGATCGGCCCGGTCTTGGCGCTGCGGTGCACGTACAGGGTCACTTCGCGCTCGAAGCGCAACGGACCGTCGATGACCGCGCGCGGGCCGACGATGACCCGCGGCTTGCGCGTCGGCTTGAACGACATGCTGAAGCTGGGCTTGTTGATCGAGATGCCGCCACCGACATGCGAATCGTGGCCGACGGTGATGTCGCCGTTGACCGTCTCGATGCCCTTGTCCAATTGCGTGGCGACCAGGCCGATGCTGCCGTTGACGCTCTCGATGCCGCCGCCGACGCGGCCGCCGCGGTCGACGAAGATGCCGCCGTTGACGGTTTCGATGGAACCGGCGACCTGTGCGCGCTCGCCGAGGGTGATGCCGCCGTTGACCGTGGACAAGCCCTTGGTCTGTGCGCCGTCGGCGACCCTGACGCTGCCGTTGACCGTTTCGACGCTGCCCACCTGGGCGCCGGCCTGGACGTTGATGCTGCCGTTGACCGTTTCCAGATCCCCGTACTGCTTGCCGGCGTCGGCCGTGATGCTGCCGTTGACCTTGCTGATGCCGTCGCCCGCGAACGCCGGACCGGCCGTCAGGGCCAGCGCCAGCACAACCGCCAGATGCATGCGTTTCATCCTTCACCTCCCGGGCGCCGGCGATGCGGCAGCAATCAATCGTGAGGCGATCACAACACGCTTCGCTACAATCCACACCTGCCTGAAGTCACTGGACCCTCGCTTGCCCGCAGCCGCGCCTGTCCCACCGCATTCCGCCGCGCCCCGCGCGGCCGAGCGGCGCGCGCCCGTGCAATGGCGCGGGCCGTTGCGCGGCCTGCTGGCGGCGGCGTGGTTGCTGACCGCCGGGTTGGCCGCGGCGCAGAATCCGCGCGAGGCCGAGAAGCGCCTGGAGAAGGTGCGCAACGAACTGAAGAGCGTGGCCGAGGAGCGGCGACAGCTGGAAGGCAAGCGTGGCGACGCCGCGCGCCAGTTGCGCGACGCCGACGAAAAGGTCGCCGCCACCGGCCGCAGCCTGGCGCAGACCCAACAGGCGCTGCAGCGGCACCAGCAGACCCTGGCCGAGCTCGAACGCAAGCGCGATGGCCTGCGCAGCGGCTTGACGCGGCAGCGCGCCGAGCTGGCGCAACTGCTGCGGGCGGCCTATGCCATTGGCGGCAATGCACCGCTGAAGCTGCTGCTGGCGCAGGACCGCGTGGCCGACGCCAACCGTCTGCTGGCCTATCACCGCTATCTGCAGCGCGAGCGCGCGCAGCGCATCGCCACGCTGACCCACGAGCTGCAGGCGCTGGAACAGGTGCAGCGCGAGGTCGTCGAACAGAAGCAGCAACTGAGCGACGCCCAGCGCCGCCAGCAGGAACAGGCCCAGGCCCTGCAGCGCGACCGCAAGCAGCGCGCCAGCGTGGTCTCGGAACTGGACCAGCGCTACCAGGACCGCAGCGAACGCGAGAAGGCGCTGGGCCAGGACGCCAAGGCGCTGGAAACCCTGCTCGCCAACCTGCGCGCTGCCGCCGCGCGCGCCGAGGCCGAGCGCCGTGCCGCGGCCAGACGCGAAGCGGCCGAACAGGCGGCGCAGGCCAAGGCCGCGGCGAAGGCCGGGCGTGGTGGCGGCAAGGTGCCGCCCAAGGTGGTCGCCTCGGCGCCGCCGCTGAAGGTCGGTGGCCTGGGCTGGCCGCTGTCGGGCGACCTGATCGCGCGCTACGGCGGCCGGCTGCCCGACGGGCGCACCAGCAGCGGCGTGCTGATCGCCGCACCCGCCGGCAGCACCGTCACCGCGGTCGCCGACGGCACCGTGGTGTTCTCCGACTGGATGACCGGCTACGGCATGATCCTGATCGTGGACCACGGCAACGGCTACATGAGCCTGTACGCGCACAACGACACGCTGCTGCGCGACGCCGGCGCCAAGGTCAAACGCGGCGATGCGGTGGCCAAGGTCGGCAATTCCGGCGGCCAGGGCCGCCCGGCGCTGTACTTCGAACTGCGTCGCAATGGTCAGCCGGTGGATCCGGCGTCGTGGCTGCAGCGCCGCTGAGCCACGCCGACGCGGCGCGTTCAACGCGAATTTAGCTCGGCTTCGCGCATAATCCGGACAACCGCGCCGTGCACGGTGCGGGTCTTCCCCAATCGGAGTGCTTCATGCGCGTAGTCCTGTCCGCAGCCCTGTTGCTCGCTCTGGCGCCGCTGCCGTCGATGGCGCAACGCGCCGAGGCGCAGACGCCCACGGCCCCGGCGGCCAGCGCCGACGATCCCGACGCCACCGAGTCGGCCAGCGCCAAGGTGCCGCTGGACGAGATCCGTCGCTACGTCGCGGTCTACAACGCGGTGAAGGAAGCCTACGTCGACCCGGTCGACGACAAGAAGCTGATGCAGTCCGCGATCCGTGGCCTGCTGCTGGACCTGGATCCGCACAGCACCTATTTCAGCAAGGAAGACGCCGAAGCCTTCGACGAGCAGACCAGCGGTGCCTACGACGGCATCGGCGTGGAGCTGCTGCAGTTGCCGGACAACACGCTCAAGGTGGTGTCGCCGATCGACGACACGCCCGCCGCGCGCGCCGGCCTGCGCTCGGGCGACATCATCATCGCCATCGACGGCAAGCCGATCAGCGCGGTCAAGGCGATGGAGCCGCTGCGTGGCGAGCCGGGCAGCAAGGTCGTGCTGACCATCGCCCGCGACAAGGTGGCCAAGCCGTTCGACGTGACCCTGACCCGGCAGACCATCCGCGTGGCCAGCGTGCGCAGCCGCATGCTCGAGCCGGGCTACGGCTACATCCGCATCAGCACCTTCCAGGCCGACACCGGCGCCGATTTCCACAAGCAGCTGCAGCAGTTGCAGGCGCAGGCCGGCGGCAAGCTGCGCGGGCTGGTGCTGGACCTGCGCAGCAACCCGGGCGGCCTGCTGACCGCGGCGGTGCAGGTGGCCGACGACGTGCTCGACAAGGGCACCATCGTCAGCACCCGCGGGCGCATCTCGGTCAGCGATTCCAAGTTCGACGCCACTCCCGGCGACCTGCTCAACGGTGCGCCGATGGTGGTGCTGGTGGATGCCGGTTCCGCCAGCGCCTCGGAAGTGCTGGCCGGTGCGCTGCGCGACAACAAGCGCGCGCGCATCGTCGGCAGCCGCACCTTCGGCAAGGGTTCGGTGCAGACCGTGCTGCCGCTGGACAACGGCGACTCGGTCAAGCTGACCACGGCGCGGTACTACACGCCCAGCGGCAAGTCGATCCAGGCCAGCGGCATCGTGCCCGACGTGGTGCTGCACCCGGAGGCCAGCGCCGACGATGCCGACAAGCCGGCGGCGATCGCCGACTACAGCGAAGCGACCCTGCCCGGCCACCTGCATGGCGACGACGAGGGCGCCGAGGGCTACACCGCCGGCGACGTGCTGCCGGGCGATGGCCCGATCGCGCAGGCGCTGGCCGAACTGAAGCAGCCCGGTGCGGTGGCGCGGGCGGCTGCGGCGGCACCGGCCGGCAAGGGCAAGGCCAAGCCGGCACACAAGCCGGCGGGCGTCGCGCCGAAGACGGCCCCGGCGAAGCAGCCGGCGGCGGAGCCGGCCAAGCCCGAGCCTGCCAAGTCGGAGCCTGCAACGACCGAGTCCGACAAGACCGAGCCGGCGCCGGCGTCCGGCTCCTGATCCGGCGGGCGCCACCATCGCCACCGTGCGCGGCGTGGCCGTTGCACGGCGGCGTCCGGCTCAGTCGGCGACGCTGAGCACCTCGGGATTGGCCAGCCGCTGCGGCGTGCCGGCGGCGAAGGCCAGCACGTTGTCGAAGGCGGCGCCGAAATACAGGTCGTAGCTGCCCTGTTCGACGTAGCCCAGGTGCGGCGTCGCCAGCACCCGCGGATGCCGCAGCAGCGGATGCTGCGGGTCGAGTATCGGCTCCTGCTCGAACACGTCCAGCGCCGCCTGCCCGGGACGGCCGGCGTCCAGCGCGGCCAGCAGCGCGCCGGGCGCGATGAGTTCGGCACGGCTGGTGTTGACCAGCAGCGCATCCGGTTTCATCCGCAGCAGATCGTCCAATCCGATCTGGTGACGGGTGGCCGCGACCAGGCGGCGGTGCAGGCTGAGGACGTCGCTCTCGGCGAACAGCGCCTCGCGGCTGCTGGCGACCGCGAAACCGTCGGCGCGCGCCTGCGCACAACTGTCCTCGCTGCCCCATACCTGCACGCGCATGCCGAAGGCACGGCCGTAGGCGGCGACGCGGCGGCCGATCTTGCCGTAGCTCCAGATGCCGAGGGTCAGGCCCTCCAGGCTGCGGCCCAGCTGCGCATCGCCGGTGGCCTGCCAGTGCGCGGCGAGCAGCGCGTCGCGGTAGGCGGGCAGGCGCCGGCTGGCCGCCATCAGCAGCGTCCAGGTCAGTTCCGCCGGCGCCACCGGCGAGCCGACGCCTTCGGCCACGGCCACGCCGCGCGCGGTGCAGGCGGCCAGGTCGATGTGTTCGCCGATCCGGCCGGTCTGGCTGATCAGGCGCAGCTTCGGCAGTTGCGCCAGCAGGGCGGCGTCGATGCGGGTGCGCTCGCGGATCAGCACCAGTGCCTCGGCCTCGGCGGCGTGGCGAACGAAGGTCTCGCGGTCGGGCGCCAGCGCGGTCAGCACCTGCACGCTGTGCGCCTGCAGCCGGGCGAAGCAGGGCAGGCGACGCACCGCATCCTGATAGTCGTCGGCGATCAGGATGCGCATCGGCTCAGCGCGGCTTGCCGGGCATCGGGAACGGCGTGACCACCTTCTCGCCGGTGGCCGCGTCGCGGATCGCCGACGGCCCCTTCTTCTCCACCTCTTCGATGCGCACGATGCTCTGCATCGGCAGGTGCAGCGTCTTGGTGGCGCCGAACTCCTCGCGCAGGCGTTCCTCGGTGGGATCGATCACCAGCCCGTCGTGCACGTCGAACACCAGCGTGCCGATCTCGGTGAAGCCCCACAGATGGCTGCTGCCGACGTGCTGGCAGTACAGCTCGTAGACCTTGCCGTGGTTGAGGAAGGTCACTTTGTACAGGTGCTTGAACATGCGCGCAGTATACGGGCGCCGTTGCCGCGGGCGGCTCAGAACCCCTTGCGCTTGCGCAGCCGCCGCGCGATCGCCGCGCGCACGTACAGCCCGTAGACCATGCCGAAGGCGAAGCCGGCCAGGTGCGCCGACCACGCCACCATGCCGAAGGCCGGGCCGATGTAGGCGAACACCACCTGCAGCGCCGCCCAGGTGCCGATCAGCAGCGAGGCCGGGGCGCGCACGAATTCCAGGAACAGCCCCAGCGGCAGCACCACGCCGAGCTTGGCCCGCGGGAACAGCGCCAGGTAGGTGCCGATCAGCGCCGAGACTGCGCCGCTGGCGCCGATGATGACCCGGTCCGGGGTGCCGATCGCGAACACCGCGGCCAGGTTGGAGATCGCCCCGCCGCCCAGGAACAGCAGCAGGAACCGCCACGGTCCCAGCACGCGCTCGGCGGGCAGTCCGAAGATCAGCAGGAACACCAGGTTGCCGAGCAGGTGCGACCAGTCGGCGTGCAGGAACAGCGCGGTGAACAGGCGCAGCACGCTGCCGTCCTGCACCGTCGCCAGCCAGTCGCGCGGGCTGCCGACTCCGGCCGAGAGCGCGCCCCAGTCCAGCCACAGGGTCGCGCGCGCCTCGTCGGGACGGCTGATCGACCACAGGAAGGCCAGCCACATCGCCGCGAACAGCAGCGGGGTGGCCCAGCGCAGCGTGGTGCGTTCGCGGGAAGGGATGGAAACGAACATGCGAGGGAGGGAGAACCGGAGACCGCCAGGGACGCCAAGATAAGGGCTTCATCCGGCTGAACGCACGCCGACTCCACACGAACCTGAACGCATCATGTCGTTATTGTTTAGTTAACGGTGCGGGGTATACTCGCATACGGCGTCGTATGTCGGGAGGGGACTCCGGCGCGCATTCCTGGGCCTTTGTGGTTCGGGCATGCGCAGGCGCGAACACAGACACTTCGTCTTCCGGAGAAAAACTAGCCATGCAAAACGCAACCCAGTTCGTCCGTTTCACCGCTCTGGCCGTCGGCATCGTCGGCGCGCTGGCCATGGGCCAGGCGCACGGCGCCGCGTTCCAGCTCAAGGAGAACAGCGCCAAGGGCCTGGGCCGCGCCTTTGCCGGCTCCGGCAGCGCCCCGGGCGATGCCTCGATCATCGCCGTGAACCCGGCCGGCATGCGCCAGCTCGACGGCAAGGTGTTCCAGGCCGACGTCAGCGCCATCCAGTTCTCGGCCAAGTACCAGGGCGACGGCGGCACCTACGCCAACGGCCAGCCGATCTCCGGTGGCCGTGGCGGCGACGCCGGCATGATCGCGCCGGTCCCGGCCGTGTACTTCCACATGCCGTTCGGCGAAAACAACAACATGCACTTCGGCACCTCGCTGACCGTGCCGTTCGGCTTCAAGACCGAATACGACCGCGACTGGGTCGGCCGCTACAACGGCGTCAAGACCGAGCTGCAGGCGATCGACCTGAACTTCGCCTTCTCCTACGACGTCAACCCGTACGTGTCGTTCGGCGCGTCGGTGTTCGCCGAGCGTCTGGACATCGACCTGAGCAACGCCATCGACTTCGGCACCGTCCTGGCCGCGCGCCGCGTGCCGGGCTTCGCGCCGGGCAGCGCCGATGGGTTCTCGCGCATCAAGGGCGACAACACCGCGGTCGGCTTCACCCTGGGCGGCCTGTTCAGCGTCGACGAGCACACCCACATCGGCTTCAGCTACCGCTCGCAGGTCGAGCACAAGATCACCGACGGCGACGCCGACTTCACCGTGCCGGGCAATGCCGCCACCGTGCTGGCCTTCGCCGCGCCGGGGACCTTCGTCGACACCAAGGGCCGCGCCACGGTCAAGCTGCCGGCCAGCGCCACCGCCAGCTTCACCCACGACATCAACGAGCAGTGGACGGTGATGGCCGACGTCACCCGCACCGCCTGGAGCAAGTTCGACAAGGTCACCGTCGACTTCGCCTCCAACCAGCCCGACAGCGTGCTGGACTTCTCGTACCGCGACACCACCTTCGTGTCGCTGGGTGCCGACTACCGCATGAGCGACACGCTGACCCTGCGTGGCGGCGTGGCCTACGACCAGACCCCGACCACCGACCAGCACCGCGACGTGCGCGTGCCGGACGCGAGCCGCAAGTGGGTCTCGCTGGGTCTGACCTGGAAGCCGTCCGAGCAGGCCGAGTACAGCTTCGGCTACACCCACCTGTTCACCAGCGACCCGAGCATCGCCACCACCAGCGCCACCGGCAACACCCTGGTCGGCGACTACGACGTGAGCGGCAACGTGCTGGCGGCCTCGGTCAACTACAAGTTCTGATCGCAGGCGCTTCGCGGTTCACGAAAAAGCCCCGCTTCGGCGGGGCTTTTTTTATGCCTGTCCGCGGCGCGCGCTGCAGCAGGCCGAGTGCGCGGCGCAGGTTCCGGGCGGAACACTGCGCCGAGGCGGGGCGGTCAGTCGCCCAGGGTCAGCAGCGAGGCGTTGCCGCCGGCGGCGGTGGTGTTGACCGTCACCACCTTCTCGGTGGCGAAGCGCAGCAGGTAGTGCGGGCCGCCGGCCTTGGGGCCGGTGCCGGACAGGCCCTGGCCGCCGAACGGCTGCACGCCGACTACCGCGCCGATCTGGTTGCGGTTGACGTAGACGTTGCCCACCGCCACGCGCGAGGCGATGCGCTCGATGGTCTCGTCGATGCGCGAGTGCACGCCCAGGGTCAGGCCGTAGCCGGTGGCGTTGATCTGGTCGATCACCGCATCGAGCTGGTCGGCCTTCCAGCGGATCACGTGCAGCACCGGGCCGAAGATCTCGCGCTGCAGCTGCGCCAGCGACTGCAGCTCGTAGGCGCGCGGGGCGAAGAAGCTGCCGTGCGCGGTAGCATCGTCGGTGGCGGCGACGGCGATCGCACGCGCCTCGCGGTCCATGCGCGCGGCGTGATCGGTGAGGATCTGCAGCGCGTCGGCATCGATCACCGGGCCGACGTCGGTGGACAGCAGGCCCGGGTCGCCGACCTTCAGTTCGGCCATGGCGCCGGCGAGCATGGTCATGACCTTGTCGGCGATGTCGTCCTGCACGAACAGCACGCGCGCGGCCGAACAGCGCTGGCCGGCGGAGATGAAGGCGCTGGAGATCGCGTCCTTGACCACCGCTTCCGGCAGCGACGAGGAGTCGGCGATGAAGGCGTTCTGGCCGCCGGTCTCGGCGATCAGCACGCCGATGGCGGCGTCGCGCGCGGCCAGCGCGCGGTTGATCGCACGCGCGGTCTCGGTGGAGCCGGTGAAGGCGACGCCGGCCACGCGCGGATCGCGGGTCAGCGCGGCGCCGACGGTGGCGCCGTCGCCGGGCAGGAACTGCACCACCGCCTCGGGCACGCCGGCTTCGTGCAGCAGCTTCACCGCGGCGTGGCCGACTAGGTTGGTCTGCTCGGCCGGCTTGGCGATGACGCTGTTGCCGGCGGCCAGCGCCGCGGCGACCTGGCCGAGGAAGATCGCCAGCGGGAAGTTCCACGGGCTGATGCACACGAACACGCCGCGGCCATGCAACTGCAGTTCGTTGGATTCGCCGGTCGGGCCGGGCAGGCGCTCGGGCGCGCCGAACTGCGCACGCGCCTGGCCGGCGTAGTAGCGCAGGAAATCCACCGCTTCGCGCACTTCGGCGACGCCGTCGGGCAGGGTCTTGCCGGCTTCCTTGACGCACAGCGCCATGAACTCGGGCATGCGCGCTTCCAGCAGGTCGGCGGCGTGTTCGAGGATGGTGGCGCGGCTGGCGGCCGGCGTGCGGTTCCAGGCCGGGTAGGCGGCTGCGGCATTGCTCAGCGCCTTTTCCACGGTGGCGGCATCGGCCGGCTTCCAGTGGCCGACGACCTGGCGATGATCGGCCGGGTTGGCGACCGGCAGGGCGTCGGCGGCGATCACCGCGCCGGGCACCAGCGGCGCGGCCTGCCAGGGCTTGAGCGCAGTGTTGAGCTGGTCGGCCAGCGCGCGCAGATCGTTGTCGTTGGCGAGGTTGGCGCCCATGGAGTTCTTCCTGTTGTGGTTCTGGCTGCGCAGCAGGTCGACCGGCAGCGGAATCTTCGGATGCGGGATGGAGGCGAACGCGGACACGGCCTCGACCGGGTCGCGGATCAGGTCTTCGATGGCCACGTCTTCGTCGGTGATGCGGTTGACGAAGCTGGAGTTGGCGCCGTTCTCCAGCAGGCGCCGCACCAGGTAGGGCAGAAGGTCTTCGTGCGAGCCCACCGGCGCGTACACGCGGCAGGGCACGCCGAGGCGGTCGGCGGGGATCACCTCGGCGTAGAGGTCGTCGCCCATGCCGTGCAGCTTCTGGTGCTCGTAGTCGCGGCCGCCGGCGATGGCGCGCACCGCGGCGATGGTCTGCGCGTTGTGGGTGGCGAACATCGGATACAGCGCGTCGCTGTGCGCGAACAGGCGCTTGGCGCAGGCCAGGTAGGACACGTCGGTGTTCTGCTTGCGGGTGAACACCGGATAGCCGGGGTGGCCCTCGACCTGCGCGCGCTTGATCTCCGCGTCCCAGTAGGCGCCCTTGACCAGGCGCACCGGGATGCGGCGGCCGACGCGGCGCGCCAGGTCGGCGAGGAAGTCGATCGTGTACGGGGTGCGCTTCTGGTACGCCTGCACCGCCAGGCCGTAGCCCTCCCAGCCGTCCAGCGACGGATCGGAGAATGTGGCCTCGATGATGTCCAGCGACAGTTCCAGGCGGTCGGCCTCTTCGGCGTCGACCGTGTAGCCGATGCCGTAGGACTTGGCCAGTTGCGCCAGCTCCAGCACGCCCGGCACCAGCTCGGCCATCACCCGCGCGCGCTTGGCGTGCTCGTAGCGCGGGTACAGCGCCGAGAGCTTGATCGAGATGCTGGGCGCGGCGAACACCGCGTCCTTGCCGCCGCCCTGCGGGCGCTGCGCGGCGAAATGCTTGCCGATGGCGTGGATCGCCTGGCGATAGGCATCGAGATAGCGCTGCGCGTCCTTCATGGTCAGCGCGCCTTCGCCGAGCATGTCGAACGAATAGCGGTAGTGGGCGTTGTCGCCCTTCTTCGAGCGGGTCAGCGCTTCGCCGATGGTCCGGCCCATCACGAATTGGTGGCCCATGATCTTCATCGCCTGGCGCACCGCCAGGCGGATCACCGGCTCGCCGACGCGGCCGATCAGGCGCTTGAACGCGCCGGACACGTCGGCGCGGGTGAGGTCGTTGATCTGCACCAGCTTGCCGGTGAGCATCAGGCCCCAGGTCGAGGCATTGACGAGAATCGAGTCGCTCTCGCCCATGTGCTTCTTCCAGTCCGCATCGCCGAGCTTGTCGCGGATCAGCTTGTCGGCGGTGTCCTGGTCGGGAATGCGCAGCAGCGCTTCGGCCACGCACATCAGCAGCACGCCTTCCTCGCTGCCCAGGTCGTACTGGCGCATGAATGCCTCGATCGCGCCCTGGTCCTGGGCGCGGGCGCGCACCCGGGTGACCAGATCGGCGGCCAGCGCCTGCACCTTGGCCTGATCGGCCGCGGGCAGGCGCGCCTGCTCGAGCAGTTCGCGCACGTGTTCGGCTTCGTCCTTGAGCCAGGCGGCGGTGATCGCCGCGCGCAGGGCCTGCGGTGCGGGCGGGAGTTCGGGGGACAGCAAGGGCGAAGGAGACGCGGACGGCATCGCCGGAACAGAGCCGGCGCCAGGCAGAGCGTTCATGCGGGAAAGGCCAGGGACAGAGCCGTCCATTTTATGTCAGCGCCTGCACGCGCAGGGCGTCGCCGGTCTCGTCGCGTCGCCGTCGGCGGCGTCCAGGCTGAACGCGAATCTGGTTGCGCTGCAGCAATTTTTATGGTGAACGCGCGCTTGCCGCCGCGCAGGCCGGGGGCTACCATCCAGACGTGCTCGCGGCTCGGGCGCGAGCGGTTCGGAAGCGCGGTTCGACATGATCGAAATGTTTCCGTTTTCTCCGGAGGGGTCGGGTACGCAGCTGCGGCTGCGACCGCCGCGGGCGTTGAATGCCCGGCAATTCGTGTTGTTGTTCCTCGCACTGGCCGGGGCGATGTGGGCCGTGGCTGGGCTGGGGTGGCTCGCCGGCAATGTGTTCGCGCCTGCGTTCGCCCTGTTGCACAGCATCGTGGTGGCGCTCGCGCTGCATTGGTCGTGGCGCGGCGGCGAGCGCGAAGAGGATATCCGGGTGGGTCCGGCCTGCGTGGAAGTGACCCGTCCGAATGCAGGAACGCCGGCGTTCCGCGCCCACCCGCATTGGGTGCGGTTGCGGATCGAAGGCGACGACAGGGTGGTGCTGGCATCCAGCGGCAAGCAGGTCCGGGTCGGCGAATTCCTCGGCCCCGACGAACGCCGGCAACTGGCGCAGACCCTGGAAGGCTTGCTCGCGGCCGTGACCGGCCGCAACCGATGACGCTCCAAGGGGTCTAGGCAATGAAGCAACGCGGCGGGTGGGTGCAACAGGCGGTCAGGGGCGGGATGGCGTTGGCGGCGGCGATGGCCGCACCGCTGGCGTGGGCGCAATCGGCCGATCCCAAGCCGTGGCAGCTCAACATGGGCAGGGGCGTCACCCAGAGCGCGCGCAACGCGTACGACGCGCACATGGTCGCGTTGTGGGTGTGCGTGGTCATCGGCGTGCTGGTGTTCGGCGCGATGGCCTATGCGATCTTCAAGTTCCGCAAGTCCAAGGGCGCGGTGCCGGCGCAGTTCAGCCACAACACCAAGGCCGAGATCGTGTGGACGGTGATCCCGGTGCTGATCCTGATCGTGATGGCTTGGCCGGCCACCGCCAAGCTGATCGCGATGTACGACACCCGCGATGCCGAGATGACGGTGAAGGTCACCGGCTACCAGTGGATGTGGCGCTACGAGTACCTGGGCGAGAATGTCTCGTTCACCAGCCGCCTGGCGCGCAGTTCCGACCGCCTGCGGCAGAGCGGCGCAGTGCCGACGGCCGAGCACGACCCGCACTACCTGCTGGACGTGGACAATCGGCTGGTGCTGCCGGTGAACACCAAGGTGCGCTTCGTCATTACCGCCGACGATGTCATCCACGCCTGGTGGGTACCGGCGCTGGGCTGGAAGCAGGATGCGATCCCCGGGATCATCAACGAGGCCTGGACCAGCATCGACACTCCCGGGGTGTACCGCGGCCAGTGCGCCGAACTGTGCGGCAAGGACCACGGCTTCATGCCGATCGTGGTCGAGGCGGTGAGCAAGCAGGACTTCCAGAAGTGGCTGGCATCGCGCAAGCCTGCGCCTGCCGCTGCGCCCGCGCCGGCCACGCCGGCGGCGGCCCCGGCTGCTGCGCCGGCTTCCCCCGAACCCGCCGACGCCCAGGCGCCGGCGGCGCCGCCGCAGGCGCGGCTGTCGCGTCCTCGTTCCGACTCGCACCTGACCGTGCAAGCCGCCTGATCTCCAGCATTCCTTTTCTGAGGTAGCCGCCATGGCCCATTCGGCAGTCGATCACCACGACGAGCACGGGCATCAGCAGAGCTTCGTCGAGCGTTGGTTCTTCTCGACCAACCACAAGGACATCGGCACGCTGTACCTGCTCTTCAGCTTCACCATGTTCGTCATCGGTGCGGCGATGAGCGTGGTGATCCGCGCCGAACTGGCGCAGCCGGGCCTGCAGTTCGTCAAGCCCGAGTTCTTCAACCAGATGACCACCGTGCACGCGCTGGTGATGATCTTCGGCGGAGTGATGCCGGCCTTCGTGGGCCTGGCCAACTGGATGATCCCGCTGCAGATCGGCGCGCCGGACATGGCGCTGCCGCGCATGAACAACTGGTCGTTCTGGCTGCTGCCGGTGGCCTTCACCCTGCTGCTGCTGACCCTGTTCCTGCCCGGTGGCGCGCCGGCCGGCGGCTGGACCATGTATCCGCCGCTGATGCTGCAGGGCGGCTACAACGTGGCCTTCTCGGTGTTCGCCATCCACGTCGCGGGCATCAGCTCGATCATGGGCGCGATCAACATCATCGCCACCGTGCTCAACATGCGCGCGCCGGGCATCGACCTGCTGAAGATGCCGATCTTCTGCTGGGCCTGGCTGATCACCGCGTTCCTGCTGATCGCGGTGATGCCGGTGCTGGCCGGCGCGGTGACCATGCTGCTCACCGACAAGTTCTTCGGCACCTCGTTCTTCAACGCCGCCGGCGGCGGCGACCCGGTGATGTACCAGCACATCTTCTGGTTCTTCGGGCATCCCGAGGTCTACATCATGATCCTGCCGGCGTTCGGCGTGATCAGCGAGATCATCCCGACCTTCAGCCGCAAGCCGCTGTTCGGCTACCAGGCGATGGTCTACGCGATCGCGGCGATCGCGTTCCTGAGCTTCATCGTCTGGGCGCACCACATGTTCACCGTGGGCATGCCGTTGGGCGGCGAGATCTACTTCATGTTCGCCACCATGCTGATCTCCATCCCGACCGGGGTGAAGGTGTTCAACTGGGTCAGCACCATGTGGCAAGGCTCGATGACCTTCGAGTCGCCGATGCTGTGGTCCATCGCCTTCGTCATCCTGTTCACCATCGGTGGTTTCTCCGGGCTGATGCTGGCGATCGTGCCGGCCGACTTCCAGTACCACGACACCTACTTCGTGGTCGCGCACTTCCACTACGTGCTGGTCACCGGCGCGGTGTTCGCGTTGATCGCGGCGGTGTACTACTGGTGGCCGAAGTGGACCGGGCGCATGTACAACGAGACCTGGGCCAAGTTCCACTTCTGGTGGACGATGCTGTTCGTCAACCTGCTGTTCTTCCCGCAGCACTTCCTCGGCCTGGCCGGCATGCCGCGGCGCATCCCCGACTACAACGTGGTGTTCGCCGACTGGAACCTGGTCAGCTCGATCGGTGCGTTCGGCATGTTCGTCACCCCGTTCCTGATGGCCGGCATCCTGCTGGCGTCGCTGCGCAACGGCGCACGCGCCGAAGCGCGTTCGTGGGAAGGCGCGCGCGGCCTGGAGTGGACGGTGCCGTCGCCGGCGCCGGCGCACACCTTCACCCTGCCGCCGGTCATCAAGCCCGGCGACCTGGCCCACGACGACATCAGCCACTGATGACCGCGCAACCGCCGCTCGACGACCTGGTCCTGCGCCGCAAGCGTGCGGCGCGCACCGCGCTGGTGGTCGGCGCGGTGGCGCTGGCGATCTATGTCGGCTTCATTCTGTCGGGGGTGCTTGGCCGATGAACGCGCCGGCGCCGCAGGTGCACAGCAGTGCCGGGCTGTTCAAGCTGGTCGGCGTGGCGCTGGCGGTATTCCTGCTGACGTTTTCGCTGGTGCCGCTGTACCGCATCGCCTGCGAGAAGGTGTTCGGCGTGCGCCTGGAACGCGGCCCCGGCGAAGGCCCGCAGGCCGGCAAGCCGCTGGCGGGCAAGCGCACGGTCACGGTGCAGTTCGATGGTGGGGTGAATTCCAAGCTGCCGTGGTCGTTCCATCCGGAGCAACTGACCATGCAGGTGGTGCCGGGCGAACTCAACGAGGCCCTGTACTACGCGCACAACGACGGCGCGCATGCCATCGTCGGCAGCGCGGTGCCGTCGGTGGCGCCGGCGCGCGCTTCGGGCTACTTCACCAAGACCGAGTGCTTCTGCTTCACCGCGCAGACCCTGCAGGCCGGCGAGAGACGCGACATGCCGGTGCGCTTCATCGTCGACCCCAACCTGCCCAGCGACATCAGCACCATCACCCTGTCCTACACCTTCTACAAGAACGATGCGCTGAGCGCGGAACTGGGATCGCCGAAACTGGCCGGTTCCGCGCGCGCGGCTCCCTGACCCGACCGGAATGCCTGCCATGGCCCAGCCCAGCACCGACGCCACCGCCAACGCCTACTACGTGCCCAGCCAGAGCCGCTGGCCGTTCATCGGCTCGATCGCGATGTTCGTGACCATGATCGGCGTGGCCAGTTGGCTCAACGACGCGTCCTGGGGCAAGTGGACCTTCTTCACCGGCATCGCGATGCTGGTGGCGACGCTGTTCATGTGGTTCGGCGACGTGATCCGCGAATCGATCGCCGGGCACTACAACCGCCAGGTCGACGTGTCGTTCCGCATGGGGATGGTGTGGTTCATCTTCTCCGAGGTGATGTTCTTCGGCGCCTTCTTCGGTGCGCTGTTCTACACCCGCACCTTCATCCTGCCGTGGCTGGGCGGCGAGGGCGACGGGGTGATGACCAATGCGCTGCTGTGGGACGGCTACTCCGCCGCCTGGCCGACCAACGGCCCGGGCGGCATCGGCGGCCAGTTCCAGACCATCCCGGCCTGGGGCCTGCCGCTGATCAACACGCTGATCCTGCTCAGTTCCGGCGTGACCCTGACCATCGCCCACCACGCGCTCAAGGCCGGCCAGCGCACCCGGCTGATGGTGTTCCAGGCGCTGACCGTGGCGCTGGGCTGCACCTTCCTGTACTTCCAGGCCGAGGAGTACATGCACGCCTACAAGGAGCTCAACCTGACCCTGGGTTCGGGCATCTACGGCTCCACGTTCTTCATGCTCACCGGCTTCCACGGCGCGCACGTGCTGCTGGGCACGATCATGCTGCTGGTGATGCTGCTGCGGATCAGCCGCGGCCACTTCAGCCGCGACAACCACTTCGCCTTCGAAGCGGCGGCGTGGTACTGGCACTTCGTCGACGTGGTGTGGCTGGCGTTGTTCCTGTTCGTCTATGTGCTTTGACGGCGGGGATTGGGGAGTCGGGATTGGGGATTGGTTGGTTTCCGCGCGTGCCGGCGCCCCTGGCTGCGGCGTGTTGTAGGAGCGGCTTCAGCCGCGACGCTTTACCGTCAAGGCGTCGCGGCTGAAGCCGCTCCTACGACGAATTCATCTTGTAGGCGCTTTGACTGGATCGCTCGCGTGCAAAGTGCCTGTGCGGACGGCATGCTGCTATCGAATCCCGAATCCCGAATCCCGAATCCCGAATCCCGAATCCCGAATCCCGAAAGCAACGTCTACCGCCCGAGCCCATGCGGCTTGATCACTCCCGTATAGATGCCCAGGATCACCAGCAGGATCAGGCACACCGATAGGCCGATGCGCCAGGTCAATGCGTTCACCGTGCGCTTGCTCTGGCCGCGGTCCACCAACAGGTAGTACAGGCCGGCGCCCAGGTTCCACAGGATGAGCAGCAGGAACGCGACGATCAGCAAGGTCTTCAGCGAGTCGTTCATGGGCGTCTCGGCACATGGTGTGTCCGCATTATGACCCTCGCCGCAGCTTCGCGCGTGGGCGCGCGCCGGCGCATGCCGTTGTGGCTGGGCTGGAGCGTCGCGCTGGCGGTGGCGGTGTGCTTTTGCATGCTCGGCCGCTGGCAGTTGCAGCGCATGCACGAGAAACAGGCGCTGCTGGCGCAGGCGGCGCATGTGCGCGATCGTCCGCAGACGCTGGCCGATGCGCTGCGTGCGACGCCACCGGGACAGCTGCGCTGGGTGCATGGCGCCGGCCGCTTCCTGCCCGGGCAGATCCTGCTCGACAACCAGCTGCGGCAGGGCCGCAGTGGGGTGAAGGTGTACCAGCCGTTCCTGGCCGACGGTGCGGCGGCGCCGCTGCTGGTGGAACTGGGCTGGTTGCCGCTGCCGGCCGACCGTGCGCTGCCGGAGCCGGCGCCGCTGCAGGGCCGCTACACGCTGGTCGGCCTGCTTGGTCCACCACCGTCGCATGGATTGACCCTGGGCCCGGCGCTGGTCGCGGCGCCGTCGCCGCAGCGCTGGCTGGCGATGCGCATCGAGCCGGGAGCGATCGGCGCGGCACTCGGCCGCCGCGACATTTTGTCGCAGGTGCTGCGCCTGGATCCGGCCTTGCCGCTGGGCTATCCGCGCGACCTGGACCTGCTGCCGAACACGCTGCCGCCCGAGCGCCACTTGGGTTACGCAGTGCAATGGTTCGGTCTGGCACTGGCGGTGCTGGTCACCGCGGCGCTGCTCAGCTGGCGCGCGCGCAGGGGGCGGGGCGGGCGCTGAGCGCGCGCGCATGAGAAAATCCCCGGCATGAATGCTCCCACCCCGGCCCCGCGCCCGGCGGCCGCACGCGGCCGTTGGCCGCTGATCGTGTTGTTCGTCCTGTTCTTCGGCTCGATGCTGGTCGCCGGCGCGTTGCGCTTTTCCGGCTGGCAACCGGCCGCCAGCCGCAACCACGGCGAACTGCTGCAGCCGCCGGCCGACCTGCGCGCGCTGCAGCCCCGGCTGGCCGATGGCCGCGTCTACGCCTGGGAGCCGCAGCGGCGGCTGTGGCGCATCGCGCTGGCGCCGCCGGCCGACTGCGGCAGCGCCTGCGATGCGCTGGCGCGCGACCTGGACAAGGTCTGGCAACTGTTCGGCCACGACGCCGACCACGTGCAGATCCTGTGGATCGGCACGCCGCCGGCCGCCGCGCGGGCCTTGCCCGAGGTGCAGGCGCTGCGCCCGGACCCGGCGCTGCTGGCGGCGTTGCCGCGGGTGCGCGATCCGGCCGGCGTGCCGGTCTACGTCATCGATCCGAACGGTTTCGTGGTGCTGCGCTATGCCCCCGGGTTCGACCCGGCCGGGCTGCGCGCGGACCTGGCGAAGCTGCTGAAACTCCTGTGAGCCGCTCCCTATGACCCTGTTCGCGCGCCCGGCGCTGTTCCGGCATTTCCACCGCATGGCCTGGCTGGCGGCGCTGTTCACCGCCAGTACCATCATGTTCGGTTCGTTCGTACGCCTGTCCGATGCGGGCATGAGCTGCCCGGACTGGCCGACCTGCTACGGGCGCATCACCTGGCCGCAGACCAGCGCCGAAGCCGACACCCACGCCGCCAGCAAGATCCGGCCGCTGGAGACGCACAAGGCCTGGCGCGAGCAGATCCACCGCTTCCTGGCCGGCGCGCTGGGGGTGGAGGTGCTGGTGCTGTCGTTGCTGGCGGCGCGGCGGCGGCGGCTCGGCATCGCCCAGATCGTCACGGCGGCGGCGCTGGTGGCGCTGTCGATTCCGCTGTACATGTCCGGCTGGCCGGGGCTGGCGATGCTGCTGGCGGTCGGCGGCGAGGCGATCCTGCTGCTGGCGGCGCTGCGCTGGTCCAACGACGACCTGGCCCGCGCGGCGGTGCTGACCCTGTCGGTGGTGATCTTCCAGGCCCTGCTGGGCATGTGGACGGTGACCCTGCTGCTCAAGCCGATCGTGGTGATGGGGCACCTGCTGGGCGGCTTGCTAATGTTCTCGCTGCTGGTGTGGATGGCCTGGCGCGCCACCCACCTGCCGATCACCCTGGCCGATGCGCCGCGCCTGAAGTGGTTGCTGCGCCTGGGCGTGGCGGTGCTGGTGCTGCAGATCGCGCTGGGCGGCTGGGTCAGCGCCAACTACGCGGCGCTGGCCTGCGGCGGCGGCAGCTGGTCGGCCGACAACTTCCCGCGTTGCGTCAGCCAGTGGTGGCCGCCGCACGATTTCCGCGAGGGCTTCACCCTGTGGCGCGGCATCGGCGTGGACTACGAAGGCGGCGTGCTCGACGGCGCGGCGCGCATCGCGATCCAGATGGCGCACCGGATGATGGCGATGGTGGTGGCGGCCTATCTGCTGTGGCTGAGCTGGCGCCTGAGCCGCACGCCGGGCATGCGTGGCTGGGCCGCGGCGCTGGCGCTGCTGCTGGTGGCGCAGGTGTGCCTGGGCATCCTCAACGTCAAGCTGGCGCTGCCCCTGCCGGTGGCGGTGCTGCACAACGCCGGCGCGGTGGCGCTGCTGTTCGTGCTGGTGTCGTTGCTGGCGCGCTTGCGGGCGCCGCAATGAGCGCGCGCCGCGTCCATTGGCGCGACTACTGGGACCTGACCAAGCCCAAGGTCGTGGCGCTGATCGTGTTCACCGCGCTGGTCGGCATGTGCCTGGCGATCCCGGGGCTGCCGACCTGGACGCAGGTGCGCACCGGCCTGCTCGGCTTCTTCGGCATCTGGCTGGCGGCCTCGGCGGCGGCGGCGATCAACCAGTTGCTGGACGCGCGCATCGATGCGCAGATGGCGCGCACCTCCTGGCGCCCGCTGGTGGTCGGCAAGGTGCTGCCGTGGCAGGTGCTGCTGTTCGCCACCCTGCTGACCGCGCTGTCGATGACCGTGCTGGTGGTGTGGGTCAACTGGATCACCGCGGTGCTGACCTTCGCCTCGCTGATCGGCTATGCGGTGATCTACACGGTGTTCCTCAAGCGCACCACGCCGCAGAACATCGTCATCGGCGGCCTGGCCGGCGCCGCGCCGCCGCTGCTGGGCTGGGCCGCGATCACCGGCATGCAGGGCCAGTGGGACTGGGCCTACGCCTCGCTGCTGGTGTTGATCATCTTCGTGTGGACGCCGCCGCATTTCTGGGCGCTGGCGATCTTCCGTCGCGCCGACTACGCCAAGGCCTCGATCCCGATGCTGCCGGTGACCCACGGCGTGGCGCATACCCGCCGGCAGATCCTGGTGTACACGGTGCTGTTGGTGGTGGTGACCCTGCTGCCGGTGGCGGTGGGCATGAGCGGGGTGTTCTACCTCGGCGGCACCCTGGTGCTGGACGCGGTGTTCCTCTGGTACGCCTGGCGCATGCTCGACCCGCCGGACGAGATGTTCTCGATGCGCATGTTCGGCTACTCCATCGTCTACTTGATGGCGCTGTTTGCGTTCCTGCTGGTCGATCACTGGATCGCCTGAACCGCGCGTTCAGCCCTCCGCTCAAGTGTTGCCGGCCGCGGTCGTTACCGAGCGAACGACAAAAATCGGCAAAGCCGCGGAGACATCCATGTGGGGCAAGAGCAAGCAAGAAGCGGCGAAGCTGCAGGCACTGACCGAGCGCCTGCGCGAGGCCGAGGCCGAGCGTGATCGCGTGCGCGCGCAGGCCGACAGCGTCCGCGGCGATCTGGACTATCTGCGCGGCCGCTTCGATCTTGTCACCGCTGGCACCACCGACGGCCTGTGGGACATGAGCGTGATCGCCGGCGATCCGATCAACCCGGCCAACGAATTCTGGTGGTCGTCGCAGTTCCGCGCGATGCTGGGCTTCTCTTCCGAGCTCGACTTCCCCAATGTGCTCGACAGCTGGGCCTCGCGCCTGCATCCGGAAGACAAGCAGGCCACGCTGGACGCGTTCGCCGCGCATCTGGCCGACCGCAGCGGCCAGACCCCGTACGACGTGGAGTACCGGCTGCAGCTGAAGAACGGCCAATACCGCTGGTTCCGCGCGCTTGGCACCACCCAGCGCGATACCCAGGGCACGCCGTTGCGCGTGGCCGGCGCGCTCACCGACATCACCGAGCGGCGCGAACGCGAGGCGTTCCTGGACGTGGTCCTGACCCGCTTCGAACTGGGCGCGGACATGCTCAACGACGGCCTGTGGGACATGAGCGTGATCGCCGGCGATCCGATCAATCCGTCCAACGAGTTCTGGTGGTCGCCGCAGTTCCGCTCGCTGCTGGGCTTCGCCTCCGAGGCCGAGTTCCCCAACGTGCTCGACAGCTGGTCCTCGCGCCTGCATCCGGAAGACGCGCAATTCGCGCTCAACGCGTTCGCCGCGCACCTCAACGACCGCACCGGCCGTACCGGCTTCGATATCGAATACCGCCTGCAGCTGAAGAACGGCGAGTACCGCTGGTTCCGCGCGCGTGGCCTGACCAAGCGCGCCGCCGATGGCACCCCGCTGCGCGCGGTCGGCGCGTTGCTGGACATCCATGCAGCGCGCCAGCTCGGCGAAGCCGCGCATACCCTGCAGACGGCCGCCGCGGAAATGGTCGACGACAACAGCGACCTGGCCCGTCGCACCGAGCAGCAGGCCGCGGCGCTGGAAGAGGCGGCTAGCTCGATGGAAGAGATCACCGGCACCGTGCAGCGCAATGTCGAGCACGTCGGCCACGCCAACCGCCTGGTGGACGGCGCCAGCGATGTCGCCCAGCGCGGCGGCGATGTGGTGCGCGACGTGGTCCAGACCATGGCCGGCATCGAGAGCGCGTCGCGCAAGATCGCCGACATCATCAGCGTGATCGACGGCATCGCCTTCCAGACCAACATTCTCGCCTTGAACGCGGCGGTGGAAGCGGCGCGCGCCGGCGAGCAGGGTCGCGGCTTTGCCGTGGTCGCCACCGAAGTGCGCAGCCTGGCTCAGCGTTGTGCGGACGCGGCCAAGGAGGTGCGTGGGCTGATCGCCAGTTCCAGCGACCAGGTCGGCCGCGGTTCGACGCTGGTCGCGCGCGCCGGCGCCACCATGGAAGAACTGCTGGGTTCGGTGCGCGAAGTGCAGCGCATCATGACTGACATCGCCGGCGCCAGCCGCGAACAGAGCGCCGGCATCGGCCAGGTCAACCAGATCGTGGTGCAGATGGATACCGCCACCCAGCAGAACGCGGCGCTGGTCGAAAAGATGGCCGAGGCCGCGCGCGCGCTGGAAGGGCAGGCGCAAGGCCTGAATGCGCATACCGGCAGCGGCCGCCGCCCCGGCAGCCAGGGCGCCGGTCAGCCGGTGGCGCCGGCCCGCGTGGCGGCCTGATCGGGAGCGGTTGAGCGCACGGCGCGTGGTTGCGCGCCGCTGCGCGAGGCATGCCAGCCGGTCCATCCGGATCTCGGAAGCGTGGCGGCAGTGCAGTGCGCCGGCGGTTGCCGATGGCGCGTTGCAGTGCCGTCGCGGGTGCCGCGTCTTACGCCCTCACCCCAGCCAATGCTGGCAGCTGTCGCGCTCCTGGCTGCCGCAACTTTCCTGCATCTTGTGCTGCAGCCGCGCGAGTACCGCGCTGCCGTCGTGGCCCTTGCTCCAGGCCTGCAGGGTCTTGGCCAGGGTGTCGAAGCGCTGCCGGGTGCGCTGGTGATAGCCGTCGGGCTGGCCGGCGAGTTCCCCAATGACCTGTCCGGCGGCCGCCTCGATCGCGGCCGCATTGTCTGGCTGCAGCCGGATCAGCCCATCGACGTAGAGCACGCCCCATTGCACGCGGGTGGCGGGGCCTTGCGCGCTCTCGTAGGCCTTCTTCAGCCAGAACAGCGCCGTTTGCTTGTCGCCGCGTGCCTCGGCCAGGCTGGCCAGTTCCGGCATGTAGTAATACGGGGTCTTGCTGCGCTGAAGCTCGGCCAGCAGCAGTTGTTCGGCGCCCGCGCTGTCGCCGGCCTCGTCCAGCAGGCCGGCAGCGGTGCTGATGGTGGACTGCCGTTCGTAGTCGGTCTTGGCGGCCTGCTCGGCCCATTGCACGCGCTGCTGCACCTTGGCGACCACCGCGGGCGGCAGCGGCGGATGCGGACCGTCGCCGGCCTCGGCCGGCTGGCCTTGCGCCAACCGCGCCAGGGCGATGTCCGCGGCGGCGGTGTCCAGGCGATCGCTGATCGGCAGGCTGCTGTCGGCGTAGACCTGGTCCAGCGCATGGGTCAGCGCGCTCGACAGCGCGGTGCGCTCGGCGGCGTCGCTGGCCGCGGCCTGCACCAGCTCGCGCGCCGCATAGGTCAGCGTGCTGCGATTGGCGCGCATCTCGGCCGGATCGGCCAGCACTGCCTGCAGCAGGGCGCGATCGGCGGCGCGGTGCCTGGCGTTCACGGCGGCAGCCTTGGCCGGATCCTGCGCCGCCAGCGCCTGCAGCGCGAAACGGCGCTGCAATGCCGGCTGCGGCGCGGCGGCGGCCAGCCGCGTGAGCACCTCGGCCGCCTCACCCGGCTTGACCAATTGCGCCGCATCCACCGCCCAGCCGTATTCGCCGAGCAGGGTCCAGTCGTCGGCGCCGAGCGTGGCCGGCGCCGTTAGCGCCTGCTGCAGCAACTGCGCCGAGGTGGTGGTGCGGGTCGCGGCCACGCGCAGGGCCTCGGCCAGGCGCACGGTATCGCTGTCGCCGGCCAGGCGGGTGATCTCGGTGCGGTCCGGGCGCAGCACGATGATGGTCGGATAGCCCTTGATGCCGAAGCGTTCGCCCCACGCCTGGGCGCCTTCCGAATCGCCGTCCAGGTGCACCGCGACGAAGGCGCGGGTGCGGGCGATGAACGCCGGGTCCTTGAACAGCGTGGCCTTGAGCCGGTTGCACGGCGGGCACCACGCGGCGCCCCAGTACAGCAGCACCGGCTTGTCGTGTTCGCGCGCTTCGGCGAAGGCGTCGTCGACGTCGCCCTCGCGCCAGGCGATGCCGGCGCTATCGGCGGCGGGCGCCGGCGTGGCGGCCTTGGGCGCGGCCGGTGCGGGCGGTTGCTGGCAGGCGCCCAGCGCCAGCAGCGCGGCCAGGCTGGCGGAGATCGTCGCGGAACGGCGGAACATGCGGCTCATGGGGGCACCGGGTGGGGAGGGAGGCACGGCGCCGGCCGTGCCGGCCGTCTACTGTACGCAGCCCCTGCCGCGCTTGCACATGCCGCCTGCGCATCTGCATATGCCGCCCGTCGCGGTGCCCCGACGGCGGAGCGGCTCGTCCGCGTTCGTGCCGGCGCGCTGGGCGGCATGGCCGCCGCATGCCTGGCCGCCGCCCGCTACGGCTTCGCTTCCGCCTTCGCGGTGCGCGCGTAACGCTGCGCGATCACCGCGCAGACGATCAACTGGATCTGGTGGTAGATCATCACCGGCAACACGATCGCGCCGAGGCTGCCGCTGGCGAACAGCACCTTGGCCATCGGCACGCCGGTGGCCAGGCTCTTCTTGGAGCCGCAGAACATGATCGGGATCTCGTCCTCGCGGGAAAAGCCTAGGCGCCGCGCACCGAAGGTGATCAACGTCATCGCCAGCGCCAGCAGCACCGCGCCGACCACGGCCACGCCGAGCAGCGCCGGCAGCGGCGTCTTGCGCCACAGGCCTTCGACCACGGCCGCACTGAAGGCGGTGTACACCACCAGCAGGATGGTGCTCTGGTCGGTGTAGCGCAGCACCGCACGGCGGCGCTCGACCCAACCGCCGATCCAGCGCTGCAACAGGTGGCCGGCGACGAACGGCACCAGCAGTTGCAGCATGATCTTGCCCATGGCCTCCAGCGGATTGGACATGGCGCTCTGCGCGCCGCCCAGCAGGCCCATCAGCATCGGCGTCAGGAACACCCCGAGCAGGCTCGACAGCGAGGCGCTGCACACCGCCGCCGGCACGTTGCCGCCGGCCATCGAGGTGAAGGCGATCGACGACTGCACCGTGGACGGCAGCGTGCACAGGAACAGCACGCCGATGTACAGGTCCGGGGTCAGCAGCCAGTGCGACAACGGCTTGAACAGCAGGCCGAGCAGCGGGAACAGGATGAAGGTGGCGGCGAAGATGGTCAGGTGCAGGCGCCAGTGCAGCGCGCCGGCGACGATGGCCTCGCGCGACAGCCGCGCGCCATGCAGGAAGAACAGCGCGGCGATCGCCAGGTCGGTGACCACGTCCATCACCGACGCCGCGCGCCCCTGCACCGGCAGCAGCGAGGCGAGCAGCACCGTGCACAGCAGCGCCAGGGTGAACGGTTCGATGCGCAGGCGCGCGAGAAAGGTCTTCATGCTGTGATGGTGGGGGATAAAAAGCGGCGGTACGAACTGGCATTCTCCCATGTCGGCGATGAAGGAAGGCTTCCATGGACACCACTACGTCTCATGCCATGCAGGCGCTAGCCTTGAACACAGCGAAAAAATTTCGTGACGACTACCTCACGATCAGCCGGCATCTGTTTCGTGACGAGGAGCAGCACAACGGCTTGCTCCATGCTGGGGAGTTCGGTATCTACCGCGAACAGTTGCTGCGCACGTTGCTGGCCTCGCACTTGCCGTCGCGCCTGTCCATCGGCAGCGGGTTCTTGAGTACGCCACAGCAGCCCAGCAGCACGCAATGCGATCTCGTCATCTATGATCGCGACGCCACGCCCAGCCTCGATCTGGCGGGCGGGCGGGTGTTCTTCCCGACGGAAACCTGTGCGGCGGTCGGCGAGGTCAAGTCGGCCTTGAAATTCTCCGCGCTCTGCGAGGCCTTGCAGAAACTCGCCGAAACCAAGCGCCTGCGGGCGGCGCACTGTCCGCCCGGCCTGCCGGTGGCACCGGTCGATGCGGTGTTCAGGCTGTGGGAAGCGGCGAGGTCGCAGAGCATCGCCCCGCCGGCGCTCGAAGCGCTCCGGCGGGGCCTGTTCCAGCCGGATCTGGTCGAGCAGCAGAATCTGGTGACGTTTCTCGTCTGCGAGCGCATCGAGTGGCCCAGCGGGGAAGCCCCCGACAGCGATGGATTCCACAGAGCGCTCGCCAAGCTCTATCCGCGTTCGGTCGGTAACTACCACCTGCGCCACAATCTGTTGTTGAGCCTGCAGGACGGGCTGCTTTCGTACTACAGCGCGGTCACCGGCGATGATGGCCAGTGGCGCAACGTGCCCTATTTCTACCCGCGACGGGGGCAGGTCGATTGCGGATGGCGCTGGCTTCCGGCCAGCGACGACGCCTTACATATCCTCATGTTCGCCGCCGAATGCGCGGCGTCGGCGGCGCGGACCTGGATCTACGAATTTTCTTCCGTTGCGCACCTGGATGACGGCCATCCGCTGGAGTTCGTCTACACGCAGTTGAGTTAGCGGCCAGGGCCGCGGTTGCCCTCAATGCAGCCCTGCGCGCGCCTTCAACAGTTCCCGCAGCTCGTACTTGTCGGTCTCGTCCAGGCCTTGCGCGCGTTGCTTGGCCTGCAGTTCGTCCAGGCGTTGCTGCAGCGTCTGCTTTTCCAGCTGCACGACCACGTCGTGCAGCTCCTGGCGCCAGCTGGCGGTCTCGCCAGCGATTTCCTGCACCGCCAGCTTCTGCAGCGCGGCCAGTTCCTCGCGTTCGTGGAAGTGTTCGAGCAGGGCGCCGGTGGTGATTTCCGGGCGCGCATGCACGATCTGCAGCAGCTCGATCATCAGTTCGATGCCGGGCAGGCGCAGGCCGGCGAACGGGTAGGGCGGCGGCAGGTCCAGCGCCAGCGACGGTGCCTGCAGCAGGCGCACGATCGCCTCGCGGACCAGGCTGCGCTTGTGCGCCGGGCGCGGTGCGCGCGGCGGCGGCCGGCTCTCCGCGGCCGTGGCGGCCGCCGGTGCGGCGGCGCCGATGCCGGTGAGTTCGGCCAGGCGCTGGCGCATCAGATCGCCGAAGGCGCCGTCGGGAATCTGCGCCAGCATCGGCCGCGCGCGTTCGGCCAGGCGCGCCTTGCCGTCGAGCGTGCCGAGGTTGATCTCGCGCGAAAGTTCGTCGAAGAAGAACTGCGACAGCGGCGTGGCCTGGGTCAGCCGCGCGTCGAAGGCCGCGGCGCCTTCCTTGCGCACGATGGTGTCCGGGTCCTCGCCGTCGGGCAGGAACAGGAAGAACGCCTGGCGTCCGTCCTTCATGCGCGGCAGCACCGATTCCAGCGCCTTCCAGCCGGCGCGGCGGCCGGCGGCGTCGCCATCGAAGCAGAAGAACACGTCCGGCGCGTTGCGAAACAGCAGTTCGGCATGGTCCGGCGTGGTCGCGGTGCCCAGCGTCGCCACCGCCTGGGTGACGCCGAACTGGAACAGCGAGACCACGTCCATGTAGCCCTCGACCACGATCAGCCGCTCGATCTTCTGGTTGGCCTGGCGCACCTGCCACAGGCCGTACAGTTCGCGGCCCTTGTGGAACAGCGCGGTCTCCGGCGAGTTCAGGTACTTGGGGCCGTCGTTCTTGTCGAGCACGCGGCCGCCGAAGGCGATGACCCGGCCGCGGCGGTCGAAGATCGGGAACATCACCCGGTCGCGGAACTTGTCGTAGACGTGGCCGCGGTCGTTCTTGGAGAACAGCCCGGCGCGGTCCAGCAGCTTGAGCCGGCGCTCGTCGGTGCCCAGCGCGTCCTTCAGCGCGCTGTAGCCGTCCGGGGCGTAGCCGATCTGGAAGCGCGCGCGGTTCTCCGCGTCCACGCCGCGGCCGTCCAGGTAGGCGCGCGCTTTGTCGCTGCCGTCGAACTGGCGCTGGAAGAACTTCGCCGCCGCTTCCAGCGCAGAGTACAGGTCGCGATGGTCGTCGCCGGCGGCCTGCGCTGCGCCACGCTGCTGGGCGTCGCGCGGAATTTCCATGCCGGCGCGCTTGGCCAGCTCGTCGACCGCGTCGAGGAATTCGAGGCGGTCGTAGTTCATCAGGAAGCTGATCGCGGTGCCGTGCGCGCCGCAGCCGAAGCAGTGGTAGAACTGCTTGGTCGGCGACACCGTGAACGAGGCCGAACGCTCGTCGTGGAACGGGCAGCGCGCCGCGTACTCCTTGCCCTGGCGCTTCAGCGGCACGCGCGTACCGACCACCTCGACGATGTCGGTGCGGGCGAGCAGGTCGTCGATGAATGCGTCGGGGATGCGGGCCATCCGCATAGGATGCCACGCGCGCGCGCCGTCCCGCTGCGCGCCGCGGCCTGCGCGGTTCAGCGCCGTGCGATCAGGGCGTCGGCGGTGCCTGCGCCGCGCTGCGCGGGTCGATTCCGGCGGCGACCAGCTTGCCGTGCGAGCGCAGGCGCTCGTCGATCACCGCGGTGATCAGCGCGCCGACGAAGAACACCACGGTGGCGTAGTAGATCCACACCAGCAGGATCACCAGCGCGCCCATCGAGCCGTAGGCGCTGCCCGGCGCGGCGGTGGCGATGTACAGGCCGATCGCGTAGCGCCCGGCCACGAACAGGCAGGCGGTGATCGCGCCGCCGATGACCGCCTGGCGCCATTGCACCCGGCGGTCGGGCAGGTAGTGGTAGAGCACCGCGAAGGCCAGCACGTAGATCGCCAGGGTCGAGACGTAGCCGACCGCCGGCAGCAGCGAGGGCATCCGCGCGAACACCACCTGCAGCACGGTGGTCAGGATCATCGAGATCAGCAGCAAAAAGCCCAGCCCCAGCACCACGCCGAAGGAGAACACGCGCTTCTTCAGCCACGCCATGATGCCGTCCAGGCGCTGCTTGTCGGTGCGGAAGATCAGGTTCAGCGCGTTCTGCAGCTGTGCGAACACCGCGGTGGCGCCGACGAACAGCAGCAGGGTGCTCCACAGCCCGGCCAGCGAGCCGATGTTGGGCTGGTTCTTGGCGTTGTCGATCACCGTCTGCGCGACCTCGCGCGCGCCGTGCCCGGCCAGTTGCCCGATCTGCGCGATCAGCGCTTCCTGCGCCTGCGGGTACAGCGAGGCGGTGAGCCACAGCAGCAGTACCAGCAGCGGCGCCAGCGACAGCAGCGCGTAGAACGACAGCGACGCCGCCTGGGTCATCACGTCGATCTCGACGAAGCGCCGCACCAGCGCGGCCGGCAGGCTCTGCTGCAGGCGGTCGAGATGTTTGTGCAGGCGATCGGACGACAGGGGCAGGGACATGGGCGAGACCTTCAACGCGCGGCGTCGCAACGCCGGTCCCGCACTGCGCGCTGAAGGAGGCGCGGGCTTGCCGGGCGTTGTAGCAGCCCAGCATCGAAAGGCGGGTGAAGCCCGCCGCGCCCGCGCGTGCGCTTAGCCGGCCAGTTGCTGCTTGACCAGCACCGAGACCTGGCCCATGTCGGCCTTGCCCGCGAGCATCGGCTTGAGCACCGCCATCAGCTTGCCCATGTCGGCCGGGCTGGCGGCGCCGGTCTGCGCCTTCGCCGCCTGGATCGCGGCGACGATCTCGGCCTCGCCCATCTTGCTCGGCAGGTAGCGCTCGATCACCACGATCTCCTCGCGCTCCACCTGGGCCAGGTCGTCGCGGCCGGCGGCCTGGTACTGGCTGACCGAGTCCTTGCGCTGCTTGACCATCTTGTCCATCACCGCGATCACCGCGGCGTCGTCCATCTCCACGCGCTCGTCCACTTCCTTCTGCTTGATGGCGGCGTTGATCAGTCGGATCACGCCCAGGCTGTGCTTGTCGCCGGACTTCATCGCGGCCTTCATGTCGTCGGTGAGCTGCTGCTTGAGGGTCATGAGGGGCTCCACAGGGAAGAGAAAAGGGGAAAGGGCATTCTAGGCAAGCGCGCCGGCGCAGGCCGTGTGGCCAAGGCGGCGCGCAGGCGCCGAGGGAACTGGGGCAGTACCGATGCCTGGCGCGGGGCGGACCGGCCAAAGTGGCAGATGCACAAAAAGCCGGCGACGCTTACGCGTGCCGGCTTCGTGGGCTTACCGTAGCGGATGCCGAAACCGGCACACCCCGCTACCGCAGGCCGCGATCCTCAGTACAGACGCTGGCGCTTGGTGACGTCGCGCGAGGTGCGACGCAGCTGGCGCTTCACCGCGGCAGCGGCCTTGCGCTTGCGTTCCTGGGTCGGCTTTTCGTAGAACTCGCGCTTGCGGGTTTCGGCCAGCACGCCGGCCTTTTCGCAGGTGCGCTTGAAGCGACGGAGCGCAAACTCGAAGGGCTCGTTCTCGCGGACTTTAACGCTGGGCATGGAATCTCCGGGACACAATGGTGACCGGGTCAGGCCCGGCGAGCCGCACATTATAGCGACAGATTTCGCGGCTGCAAGCACCCCGTTTGGCCTGCCGCCGATTCGGCCGCACAATGCACCCCATGAACGTTCTCGGCATCGAATCCAGTTGCGACGAAACCGGCGTCGCCGTCTACGACACCACCCGCTCCGGGGCGGCCGCGCTGCGTGCGCACGCGCTCTATAGCCAGATCGCCCTGCACGCCGAGTACGGCGGGGTGGTGCCGGAGCTGGCCAGCCGCGACCACGTGCGCAAGCTGCTGCCGCTGATCCGCCAGACCCTGGCCGAGGCCGGCCTGCAGGTGCGCGACCTGGACGGGGTGGCCTATACCGCCGGCCCGGGCCTGGTCGGCGCGCTGCTGGTCGGTGCCGGCGTGGCCCGCGCCCTGGCCTGGGCGCTGGAGGTGCCGGCGATCGGCGTGCATCACATGGAGGGCCACCTGCTGGCGCCGCTGATGGAGGATCCGGATCCGGTGCACGGCGCGCCGGCGCCGCCGTTCGTGGCGCTGCTGGTCTCCGGCGGCCACACCCAGCTGATCGCGGTGGAGGCCATCGGCCGCTACCGCCTGCTCGGCGAGACCCTGGACGACGCCGCCGGCGAGGCCTTCGACAAGACCGCCAAGCTGATGGGGCTGCCGTATCCGGGCGGCCCGCAACTGGCGGCGCTGGCCACGCAGGGCACCTCGGGCCGGTTCCGCTTCGCCCGGCCGATGACCGACCGGCCCGGCCTGGACTTCAGTTTCTCTGGACTGAAGACCCAGGTGCTGCTGGCCTGGCGCGACAGCGACCAGTCCGAGACGGTGCGTGCCGACATCGCCCGCGGTTTCGAGGATGCGGTGGTGGACACGCTGGCGATCAAGTGCGAGCGCGCGCTGGAGGCGGCCGGCAGCGACACCATCGTGGTCGCCGGCGGCGTCGGCGCCAACCTGCGCCTGCGCGCCAAGCTGCAGGCGATGGCGCAGGCCCGCGGCGGCCGCGCCTGCTTCCCGCGCCCGGCGCTGTGCACCGACAACGGCGCGATGATCGCCTTCGCCGGCGCCCTGCGCCTGCAGGCCGGCCTGCACGATGCCGCGTCCGCGGTGCAGGTGACGCCGCGCTGGGATATGGCGACGCTGCCGCCGCTGGTGGCGGCAACGCGGGATTCGGGAGTGGGGATTCGGGATTCGTAAGCGGCTCACGCGCTGCTTTTGCCGTTGCTCTTACCATTCCCCAATCTCGAATCCCGAATCCCGAATCCCCGCCCCAATGGATAAAGTCTTCATCGAAGGTCTGGAAATCGACGCGCTGATCGGCATCTACGATTGGGAGCGGCGGATCCGGCAGACGCTGCGCTTCGATCTGGAAATGGGCTTCGACAACCGCAAGCCCGCGGCCAGCGACGACATCGCCGATACGCTCAACTACAAGGCGGTGAGCAAGCGCCTGGTGGAACTGGTCGAGCAGTCCGGCTACGGGCTGGTGGAAACCCTGGCCGAGCGCTGCGCGGCGATGGTGCTGGAGGAATTCGACGTGCGCTGGCTGCGGCTGAAGCTGAGCAAGCCGGGCGCGGTACGCGGGGCGCAGGCGGTGGGGGTCATCATCGAGCGCAGCCGCGCATGAGGGTGCAGGTGTTGCCGCCATTCGCCAGCGCCGCGCCGTCGGCGCTTCCCGGTGCGGCGTTCTTCGCCGACCTGCAGCACACCCTGTCGCCGTATCCCTGGGCCTACGACGCGATGGTGATCGTGGCGCTGCTGCTGGCGGCGTGGCTGGCCAACTGGGTGACCAAGCGGATCCTGCTGCGCGGGCTGCGGCGGGCGCTGCGCGCCACCGTGCTCAGCGACAAGGAAGTGAAGCTGAGCGTGATCCCGCGCCTGGCCAACGTGATCCCGGCGCTGGTGCTGTCCTTGGGCATCGGCGCGGTGCCGCACCTGCCGGCGGTCATGGTCAGCGTGGTGCGCAACGTCTGCGCCGCCTTCATCGTGCTGACCGTGGCGCTGGCCCTGTCGCGGGTGCTGGACCTGCTCAACCACGTCTACGAGCGGCGCCCGGACGCGCACAACAAGCCCATCAAGGGCTACATGCAGTTGCTCAAGATCGTGCTTGGCGTGGTTGCGGCGGTGCTGATGGTGTCGGTGCTGGTCGACAAGTCGCCGGTGATCCTGCTGTCGGGGGTGGGCGCGATGATGGCGGTGCTCATTCTGGTGTTCCAGGACACCCTGCTGTCGCTGGTGGCCAGCGTCACCATCAGCTCCAACGACATGGTCCGCGTCGGCGACTGGATCGAGATGCCGCAGCAGAACGCCGACGGCGACGTGATCGACATCGCGCTGCATACGGTCAAGGTCCAGAACTGGGACAAGACCATCACCACCATCCCGACCAAGAAGCTGATCAGCGACTCGTTCAAGAACTGGCGCGGGATGAGCGAGGCCGGCGGGCGCCGGATCAAGCGCGCGCTGTACCTGGACCAGCACAGCGTGCGCTTCCTCGACGCCGCCGAGATCGGGCAGATGCGGCAGTTGACCGTGCTGCGCGAGTACATCGACCGCAAGCGCGACGAACTCGGCGCCTGGAACGGGGCGCTGGCCGAGCGCGGGGTGGCGCCGATCAACGGCCGCCGGATCACCAACCTCGGCACCTTCCGCGCCTACGTCGAGCACTACCTGCGCGCCAGCCCGCACGTGCGCCAGGACATGACCCTGCTGGTGCGGCAACTGGAGCCGGGCGCCAACGGCCTGCCGCTGGAGCTGTACTGCTTCGCCAACGACACCCGCTGGGCGATGTACGAGCAGATCCAGGCGGACCTGTTCGACCACCTGCTGGCGATCCTGCCCAATTTCGACCTGCGCGTGTTCCAGGCCTCCAGCGACGCCATGTTCATGGACAGCGCGCGCATCCGCCGCGCCCCGGACGCCGTCCCGCCGCCGGCGGCTTGACGGCTGTCACGTCTGCGGGCATGTTGCGGGACAACATGCCGGCGCCTCTCGCCGCCGGCCCGCAGCGACAAGGGGCGCGATGGACTGGAGCAAGTACCGCACGGCCACCTTCGACGAGCTGATCCAGTCCGATGGGCAGCCACGTCCGGCCGCGCGCCGGGTCATCGAGTACCTGTCCAGCCTCAGCGGACGCGAATTGTCCGAACGCCAGCTCGCCGCCGACGTCGCCGCGCGGGTCATGGGCATCACCTTCACCGTCTACTCCGACGGCCGCAACGTCGACCGCACCCTGCCGTTCGACCTGATCCCGCGGGTGATCCCGCTGCACGAGTGGCAGCGCACCGAGGCCGGGCTGAAGCAGCGCATGCGCGCGCTCAACCTGTTCATCGGCGACATCTACGGCGCCCAGCGCATCGTCAAGGACAAGGTGTTTCCGGCGATGCTGCTGGAGCACTCGGTCAACTTCCGCCCGCAGTGCGTGGGCATCACCCCGGCACTGGGGGTGTGGGCGCACGTGTGCGGCTCGGACCTGGTGCGCGACGCCGACGGCACCCTGTATGCGTTGGAGGACAACCTGCGCATCCCCAGCGGCGTGTCGTACATGCTCGAGAACCGCATGGTCGCCAAGCGGGTGTTCCCGGAGCTGTTCGAGACCAGCGCGATCCTGCCGGTGGACGACTACCCGGCGCAGCTCTACGACACCCTGGCGGCGCTGTCGCCGCGCCCGGGCGACCAGCCGGTGATCGCGCTGCTGACCCCGGGCATCTTCAACAGCGCCTATTTCGAACACGCCTACCTGGCGCAGGCGATGGGCATCGAGCTGGTCGAGGGCGACGACCTGTTCGTGGCCGACGACGACTGCACCTACATGCGCACCGTGTACGGGCCGCGCCGGGTCGACGTGATCTACCGCCGGGTCGACGACCTGTTCCTGGACCCGGAGGCGTTCCGCGCCGATTCGGTGCTGGGCGTGGCCGGGCTGATCCGCAGCTGGCGCGCCGGCAAGGTGGCGCTGGCCAATGCGCCGGGTGCCGGCGTGGCCGACGACAAGGTGGTGTTCGCCTACGTGCCGAGGATGATCCGCTACTACCTGGACGAGGAGCCGATCCTGCCGAACGTGCCCAGCTACCTGTGCCACGACGACAAGGACCGCCAGTACGTGCTCGAGCACCTGGACGAACTGGTGGTGAAGCCGGCCAACGAGTCCGGCGGCTACGGCATGCTGATCGGCCCGCGCTCGACCACGCGCCAGCGCGAGCAGTTCCGCAAGCTGATCCTGGCCGACCCGCGCAACTACATGGCGCAGCCGACCCTGGGCCTGTCCACCGCGCCGATCGTGACCGAGGCCGGGCCGGCGCCGCGGCACCTGGACCTGCGCCCGTTCATCCTCTCGCGCGAGGACGTGTACGTGACCACCGGCGGATTGACCCGGGTGGCGATGGAGGAGGGCTCGCTGGTGGTCAATTCCTCGCAGGGCGGCGGCGCCAAGGACACCTGGGTGGTGGACCTGGACGAGGAGCTGGACTGATGCTCTCGCGCGTTGCCGACAACCTCTACTGGTTCAGCCGCTACATCCGCCGCGCCGAGACCACCGCGCGGCTGGTCGGGGTGGGCAGCCTGCTGCAGCTGGATCTGCCGCGCTCGGTGCGCTTCGCCTGGCGGCCGATGATCGACACGGTCGGCGCCGGCGAGATCTTCGCGCTGTGGTTCCCCAATGCCGGCGACGACGTCGGCGACGCCGACGTGGTGCGCTTCCTGCTGCTGGACGAGCGCAACCCGTCTTCGCTGCGCAGTTCGGTGCAGTACGCGCGCGAACTGCTGCGCAGCATCCGCGACACCCTGCCGCAGGAAATCTGGGAAGCGGTCAACGACCTGCACCTGCACATCGACGCCAATGGCGAGCGCAGCGTCGGCCGCCGCTACCGCATGGAGTTCCTGTCCCATGTCACCGATGCCTGCCTGAAGGTGTCCGGGCTGCTGACCGCCAACGTCAGTCGCGACATCGGCTTCCAGTTCCTGCGTCTGGGCACGGCGATCGAGCAGGCCGACATGACCACGCGCATCATCGATGCCGGCGCCTCGGGCCTGATCACCCCGCGCAAGGCCGACGACCGCGAGGCCTACCAGGCCATGCAGTGGATGAGCGTGCTGCGCGCGCAGGCCGCCTACCAGATGTACCGGCGACACGTGCGCCAGCGCGTCACCGGCGAGCAGGCGCTGCGCTTCCTGCTGCAGAACAACGATTTCCCGCGCAGCGTGCAGTTCTGCCTGGTCCGCGCCCAGCACATCCTGCCGACCATGCCGCCGCGGCCGCCGGTGGAGCGCGCGCTGATGCGCATCAGCGGGCTGGTGCGCAACGCCGACCCGGCCTATCTGGCCCAGCACAACCCGGCCGGGTTCATGGACGAGATCCAGACCCACCTCGGCCACCTGCACAACGCGATCGCCGAGGCTTACTTCAGCTCCTGAGCCGCCGCGGGCGCCGCCGCCGCTCTGGCCGGCGGTTGCGGCGCGGCCGTGTGCAGCGGGGCATCGTGGCCGGGCCGTCCCGTCGCTTCCCCCCCTATGCGGTATACGTCCGCAGGCGTATGGTGCGCGGCGGCCGGGCTGGACCCGGTCGGTAGACAGTTTTATGAATAGGCGATTCCGGCGCCGGAACTTGCCCCATCGACTGGCCGCAGAGCTAGAATTGGCGGCTATGTAAACGTTTTCTCAAAGGACCCCATGGCTTCGGATCGTATCGAATCGCTCATCGCCCGCATGACCGTCGAGGAGAAGGTCGGCCAGCTCGGCGTCTTCGCCGACATGGTGCGCCCGTTCGCCCCCGACGTGAATCCGGAAGCCAACGTCCGCAATGCCGACGAGGTGCTGCAGCAGGTGCGCGCCGGCCGGGTCGGCTCGCTGTTCAACGGCGTCGGCGCGGAACTGGGGCGGCGCATCCAGCAGGTGGCGCTGGAGGAGAGCCGGCTGGGGATCCCGGTGATCCTGGCCGCGGACGTGATCCACGGCATGCGCACGGTGTTCCCGATCCCGCTGGGCGAGGCCGCCAGCTTCGAGCCGGAGCTGGCCGAGCGCACCGCGCGCGCCACCGCGGTCGAGGCCACCGCCGCCGGCATCCATTGGACCTATGCGCCGGCGGTGGACATCGCCCGCGATCAGCGCTGGGGCCGCGGTGCCGAGGGCGCTGGCGAGGACGTGGTGCTGGGCTGCGCGTTCGCCGCTGCACGCGTGCGCGGCTTCCATGGGCCGGACCTGCGTGCCGACGACGCGCTGCTGGCCACGCCCAAGCATTTCGCCGCCTATGGCGCAGTCGCCGCCGGCATGGAGTACGCGAGCGTCGACATCGCCCCGCAGACCCTGCGCGACGTGCACCTGCCGCCGTTCCAGGCCGCCTTCGGCGCCGGCGCGCTGAGCGTGATGACCTCCTTCAACGACATCAACGGCGTGCCGGCCAGCGCCAACCACGAACTGCTGACCGAGATTTTGCGCGGCGAATGGAAATTCCCCGGCGTGGTGATCTCCGACTACACCGCCGACATGGAGCTGATCGCGCACGGCTATGCCGCCGACGAGCGCGACGCGACCAAGAAGGCGTTCCTGGCCGGCATGGACATGAGCATGCAGAGCGGCTTCTACGCCGCGCACCTGCCGTCGCTGGTGGAGGACGGCGAGGTGCCGATGGCGCTGCTGGACGCATCGGTGCGCCGCGTGCTGGAACTGAAGGAAGCGATCGGCCTGCTCGACGATCCGTACCGTTCGCTGGACCCGGCGCGCGAGGCCGACCCGTCGCACATCGCCGCGCACGATGCGCTGGCGCGCGATGCGGCGCGGCGTTCGATCGTGCTGCTGAAGAACGACGGCCCGGTGCTGCCGCTGCGCAAGCAGGGGCAGAAGATCGCGTTGATCGGCCCGTTCGTGCAGGACCGCGACAACATCGAGGGCTGCTGGACCCTGTTCGGCGACAAGAGCCGCTACGTGACCCTGGAAGCCGGCGTGCGCGCCGCGCTGGACGACGCGCAGGCGCTGAGCGTGGTGCCCGGCTGCGGCCTGGAAGCGCCGCTGGATGGCGGCATCGAGGCGGCGGTCGCCGCCGCGCGCGCTGCCGACGTGGTGGTGCTGGCGCTGGGCGAGCCGCAGCGCTACAGCGGCGAGGCGCAGTCGCGCACGCAGATCGTGCTGCCGCCGGCGCAGCAGGCGCTGGCCGAGGCGGTCGCCGCCACCGGCACGCCGCTGGTGGTGCTGCTGCGCAACGGCCGCGCGCTGGCGCTGCAGGGCGCGGTGCGCGATGCCGCGGCGATCGCGGTGACCTGGTACCTGGGCACGCAGACCGGTCCGGCGGTGGCCGACGTGCTGTTCGGCGACTACAACCCGTCCGCGCGCCTGCCGGTGAGCTTCCCGCTCGACGCCGGGCAGCAGCCGTACTTCTACAACCACCCGCGCACCGGCCGGCCGGAACTGCCGACGATGAGCGAGTTCAAGTCGCGCTGGCGCGAGGTGCCGAACGCGCCGCTGTATCCGTTCGGCCATGGCCTCGGCTACACGCGGTTCGCCTACGGCACGCCGCAACTCGACCGCACCCGGGTCGGCTGGGACGACACCCTGACCGTGACCACGCGCATCGACAACGTCGGCGAACGCGAGGGCGAGGAGGTGGTGCAGCTGTACATCCACGACCGTGTCGCCAGCCGGGTGCGCCCGGTGCGCGAGCTGAAGGCGTTCCGCAAGGTGCGGCTGGCGGCGGGCGAGGGCATGGAGGTCCGCTTCACTCTCGATCGCCACGCGCTGGCCTTTACCGGCCGCGACGGGCAGTGCGTGGCCGAGCCGGGCCTGTTCGACCTGTGGGTGTGCGCGTCCTCGGCCAGCGGCGAGCCGGTGGCCTTCGAGCTGCTGCCGCAGGGCTGATGACGGGCGTGGCGGCGTGGCCGCCGCGCCGACGTTCTTGAATACGCGACGTGTCTACCGGACCCGTCGCGGTGCCGTGACCGCGGCCACGCCCTGGTCGCGGCATGCTTGCCGTGTACGCGGGTTCTGCTAGGTTCGGGATTCGACCCCAACCGATAGGTGCACGTCATGCAACGGACTCCACTGGGTTTGGCTTGCGCGCTGGCCATGGGCCTGGCGATCGCTGCGGCACAGGCCGCACCCGCCGAGACGGCGGCCGAGCGGCGCGGCGACTGGCCGTTCTCGGCGACCCCGGTCGCCACCTTCAACGAACCGTGGGCGATGAGCTTCCTGCCCGACGGCACCGCGCTTGTCAGCGAGAAGGGTGGCACGTTGAAGCGCATCGACCCGGTCAGCGGCCACACCGGCGCGGTCACCGGCATCCCGACGGTGGCCTACGGCGGCCAGGGCGGTCTCGGCGACGTGCTGCCGCATCCGGGCTTCGCCAAGAACGGCTGGGTCTACCTGAGCTACGCCGAACCCGGCAGCGGCGACACCCGCGGCGCGGCGGTGATGCGCGCGAGGCTGACCCTGGACAGCAACGGCGGCGGCAGCCTGTCGCAACAGCAGGTGATCTGGCGGCAGCAGCCGAAGGTGTCCGGCAACGGCCACTTCGGTCATCGCCTGGCGTTCGGCCCGGACGGCAAGCTGTGGATCAGTTCCAGCGAGCGGCAGAAGTTCGATCCGGCGCAGGACATGAGCGGCAACCTGGGCAAGATCGTGCGCCTCAACGACGACGGCAGCGTGCCGGCCGACAACCCGTTCGCCAACCGCGGCGGCGTCGCCGCGCAGGTCTGGTCGCTGGGTCACCGCAATGTGCTCGGCCTGGCCTTCGACTCCAACGGCCGGTTGTGGGAACACGAGATGGGCCCGGCCGGCGGCGACGAACTGAACCTGATCCAGCGCGGCGCCAACTATGGTTATCCGATCGTGTCCAACGGCGACCATTACGACGGGCGCCCGATCCCCGACCACAGCACGCGCCCGGAATTCGCCGCGCCCAAGGTGAGCTGGACGCCGGTGATCTCGCCGGCCGGCTTCGTCATCTACAACGGCAGCCGCTTCCCGCAATGGCGCGGCAACGGCTTTATCGGCGGGCTGTCCTCGCAGTCGCTGGTGCGGATCGAGTTCAACGGCGAGACCGCACGCGAGGCGGCGCGCTACGACATGGGCAAGCGCATCCGCGAGGTCGAGCAGGGGCCGGATGGCGCGCTGTGGCTGCTGGAGGATGGCGCCGGTGGGCGCTTGCTGAAGCTGCAGCCGCTGGAGAGTTGAGGAGTGCACCTGGCAGTGGCGCCTGCGCCGCTGCCGGGTGAGTGGGTGGGTCGCGCGCCTGCCGATGCATGGGTGCCGGCGGGCGTGGAGTGCGTCAGGAACACCGCCGTGCTGCCCTCGTAGGAGCGGCTTCAGCCGCGACGGGCGTTACCGGGAAAGCCCATCGCGGCTGAAGCCGCTCCTACGATCGGGGAACGTGGCGCGCCCGATTTATTCGCCGTTGCCGGCCCGCTCCCAGGCGCGGCGCACCGCGTGGCGGGCCTTGCTCCAGCTCAGCGTCTGCGAGCCCTTGTTGTTGTCCCAGTCACGGTGCAGTTCCGCTTCCACCTGCTCGTAGGCGCGGTTGAAATCGCGGATGCGGGCCTCGTGGCCGGCATGGTAGGCGGGCTCGTAGTCTTCGAACCGCTCGCCTTCGCTGTAATAGGGCTCGTCGGCGAAACGATCGCGCCAGTACTGCGAGATGCTGTTGCGATCCTCGTCGTTGGGCGCACGGCCGGGAATCTGATACGGAACGCTCATGATGGTTCTCCGTCGCGATGAATACGCTTCACGCTAGCCACGCGCGCGTTAAACCCGCCCCTGCGCAGCGTGATCGCGATATGAAACATTCATGCCTTCTGGCAGGCTGCGTCGGCGCTCAGGGTGGCTTACGATCCGCCGCTACGCCCCTCTCTTCCGGCAGACCCCATGGCCGCCAACGGCATCGCCTTGTTGACCCCGTACCTGGCCACGGCCGGTGTGGGCTGGCTGTACTACCGGCGCATCCGCCGTTATTTCGGCCGCCAGCCCTGGCAGCCGCGGCGCACCGGCGTGCGGCTGGGCTTCCTGCTGCTGGTCGCGGTCCTGCTGACGTGGCTGGCGACGCAGTTGCCCGCCGTGCGCCTGGGCATGGCGCTGGGCGCCGTGGGTGGCGCCGCACTGGGTGCCTTCGCCCTGCATCACACCCGCATCGAACTGCAGGACGGCGCGCGCTGGTACACGCCCAACCCGTGGATCGGCGCCGCGCTGAGCGTGCTGTTGCTGGGGCGCCTGGCCTGGCGCTGGGCCAGTGGTGCCTTCGCCGGTGGCAGCGCGGAAACCCTGCAGAACGCCAGTCCCCTGACCATGAGCATCGCCGCGGCGCTGATCGCCTACGGGCTGGTCTACGCCGCTGGCCTGCTGGTGCGCATGCGGGCGTTGACGCCGTCCTGATGGGCGGCGCGCCCGTCGATGACGACGCGACGGCGGTCGTCTCCGGGCGTTTAAATCTTGCAGACCATCCAGCGCAACGACCTGCGCAGCAGCGGGTTCTCGCGCAACGCGCCCAGCCGCTGGCGTGGCCTCAGTGCGCGGCGGCCGCGGCTTCGTAAGGCAAGGCCGTGGTACCGGCCGCGCGTAGTGGCGCGTCCGCGGCGTCCAGTTGCTCCGGCTCGCCTTCGATCACCACCAGGATGCGTCCGGCCTCGATTTCCTCTTCGAAGTTGCGCCGCACCGGGTCCGGCACGGTGGACCCGACCAGGGCCGAGGACCAACTGCCGACCAGGGCGCCGGCGATCGCCATGACCCCGGCGCCGGCCAGGGTGATGCCCAGCGGCGGCACCGCGATCGCCGCCAGCCCGGCCAGCAGCCCGGCCGCACCGCCGCCCAGGGCACCACGTGCGGCGGCCGGCACGGTATCGGTCTTGCCTTCCTTGCGGTCGTCGGGGATGGCTTCCAGCTCGATGTCGCCACGCGCGACCAGCGACAGGTCGTCGTTGTCGAGACCGGCACTGCGCGCGGCCTGCAGCGCACGCGTGGCGGTGGGCAGATCCGGAGCGCTGTAGACGCGGCGTCGTTTCATGGCGGGCGGCCCTTGCTGGCGGGCGTCCAGCGTCCGGGCGCCGCGGTTATCCGCGCGTGACCTGCGCGCAAGGCGGCGTGAGGGCGGTCACGCCGCGTCCTTGCGCGGAAACCGATAGAACAGCGCGCCCACCAGCAACGCCACGCCCGCCGCCGCCAGGTTCTGCCAGCTGGCGCTGAGCAGCAGCGCCAGCGCCAGCAACAGTGCCGCCAGCGGAATCAACGGCCCGCCCGGCAGGCGCAGCGCGCCGGGCCTGTCGCGGTAGCGCCGTGCCAGCACCAGCACCGCGGCGGCGGTGCCGATGTAGGCGAACAGGCGGGTGACCATCGACAGCAGCGCCAGTTGCACGAACGAGCCGGACAGGGCCAGCGCCAACGACAGCACGCCCTGCAGCAGGATCGCCGCGGCCGGCGTGCGGAAGCGCGGATGCACCCGCGCCAGGAACGCCGGGCCGTAGCCGTCCTTGGCCAGCGCGAACAGAAAGCGCGGCCCCAGCATCACCGTGTTGCTGGTGGTGCCGAGGATGGAAATGGTGGCGCCGACGGTGAGGATCAGCGCCAGCGCTTCGCCACCGAAGCCGCTGGCGGCATCGGCCAGCGGTGTCGCCGATTGCGCCACGTTGGGCAGCGTGCCCTGCGCCACCACCTGCACCGCGGCGTAGATCAGGGTGACGGTGACGATCATGGTGATCAGCGCGAACGGCACGTCGCGGCGCGGATTGCGGTACTCGCCGGCGGCGGCCGGGATGTTCTCGAAGCCGGCATAGGCGAACAGCAGCAGCAACGCCGCCTCGCCGAGGTTGCCGACATCGCGCGGGTCCGGGGTCTTGCCCGAGAACGCCCACGACCAGTCCACGTAGAACACGCCGATCGCCACGAACAGCAGCAGCGGCACCAGCTTGCCGATCACCAGCGCCACGCCGGTGCGCGCGGCCGACTTCACCCCGATCACGTTGATCGCGGTGAGCAGGCCGAGCGAGCCGACCACGATGGCCAGGCGTGCGCCGCCCCCGGCCGCGGCCGGCCAGAAGCGCACCACCGCATCGGCCAGGCCGTTGCTCAGCGCCGCCGCCGAACTGATCCGGGTCAGCCAGATCATCCAGCCGATCTCGAAGCCGGCGAAGCGGCCGAACGCCTCGCGCGCATACAGATAGCTGCCGCCGGGTTCGTCGAAGTAGCTGGCCGCCTGCGCGTAGCACAGCACCAGCAGGGCCACCGCCACGCCGGCCAGCAGCACCGCCCACAGACTCAGCGGCCCGAGCAGGGCGGCGGTGGCGGCCGGCAGCAGATAGATGCCGCTACCGATCACGTCGTTGATCGACAGCCCGACGATCTGCCAACGGCTGACCGCGCGGACCAGCCCGGGTGCGGGCGCCTGGCTCACGATGCCGGCTCCACGGCCGGCAGCGCCCAGTCGGCCTGCAGGCGCCGGTAGGCACTGCGCGGCAGCAGCACGAACAGCGGCGCGGCGGACGGCCGCAGCCACGCCAGCAGCCGCTGCATGTCGGCCGGCTGCATTGCGGTGCAGCCGGCGGTGGGCGCGCCCGGCGCGCGCCACAGGTGGGCGAAGATGCAGCTGCCGGCCCCCGGCGTGGCCTGCGCGTTGTGCTGGATCACGAAGCCTTCGCGGTAGCGCTGATCGCCTTCGTGTTGCAAGTCGAGGCGCATGGGTTCGGTGGACCCGGCCACCGCGGCGCTGCCGACGTCCTTGGCATCGACGATGCGGTTGTACAGCGGCGAGTCCGGCACGTCGATGCAATAGCTGCTCGCCTGCATCGCCTGGTAGGGCATGGCGCTGTCGATCCGCGGTGCGTAGCCGAAGGCCTCGCCGATGGTGAACACGCCCGCCGGGCTGCGGCCATCGCCTTCGCGTTTCTGCGGTCCATCCGTCTGCGCCGGATGCAGGCCCAGGCCCCAGGCGCTGCCGTGACTGCCGAGACTCACGTCGAAGGCCTTGCCATGCGCGCGCCAGCCTTGTGCATCCCGCTCGAACGCCTGCAGTTTGCCCTGCGGGCTGTCCCAGTCCGGCGCCAGCACCAGGATCAGCTGCTGCGCGCGCTGCATGGCCGGCACGGCGGTGTCGGCGGCCATCGCCGGTGCGGCGATCAGGCTGCACAGCAGGGCCAGGCCGATGCGCCAGGTGCGCGGTCGGCTGGTGTGCGGTGGCGCGGCAGGGGACCGATGGAGCAGGGGCATGGGGATCTCCGGGGGCGACATGGGCGCGAGGGCGGGCCTTGGATGCAAGGTAGCGCAGTTGCGAGGCGGATGGCGCGCGCTGGTGCGGCGATCTTGTCGACAACTTGGCCGATGCGGTCGATGAAGGGTGGGGATGTGCTGGCAACGCGTGGCGGTGATCTGAGTTCTTTTTGATTGCCTGCTTCTGCACCGGGCAGGATGCTCCCTGCCGTTGCCGTTGCCGTTGCCGTTGCCGTTGCCGTTGCCGTTGTTGCTTCGGTTGTTGCTGTTGCTCTTGTATTGGCTTTTGACTTACCGGGTTCCCTTCCGAAGCGGCGAACCAGGCGGGAAAAACCCGAAGGGCGGCGCACATGGATGTGCGCCGTCCGCGGCAGGGGCAGGATGCCCCTTCCGCGGATCCCGTCTGGTTCGCGGACCCGGAGCGCGCAGCGCGGAGGGCGCGAAGGCAGGGCGCGCTTTCTTTTGGTTACCTTTTCTTTGCGCGAGCAAAGAAAAGTAACTCGCCCGTTAGGGCGAAAGCCTTTAAAGCCTTTGCTGTTGCTCCTAGCTTGAGTGTCGAACAAGAAGAACCCTAGGAGCGGCTTCAGCCGCGACCGCGACCTCCACGGTCAAGCCCTTTCGCGGCTGAAGCCGCTCCTACAGAGAAACTCTGAAGCAAGAGCAAAGCTTTCGCCTTGCGGCGAGTTACTTTTCTTTGCTTGTGCAAAGAAAAGTAACCAAAAGAAAGCACACCCTGCCTCGCGCCCTCCGCGCTAACGCGCTCCGGGTCCGCGTCCAACCCGGGGATTCGCGGAAGGGGCATCCTGCCCCTGCCGCGAACGGCGCACATCCATGTGCGCCGCCCTTCGGGTTTTTCCCCGGGCCGGCCGCCGCTTCGGAAGGGAACCCGGTAAGTCAAAAGCCAAAACAACGGCAACAGCCGAAGCAACGACAACAGCAAGACCAACAGCAAGAGCCAAAACAACGGCAACGGCAACGGCAACAACCAAAACAACGGCAACCGCAACGGCAAGAGCTATAGCAAGCGCGCTTCAGAGCGGTGCGTTTGTGCGCACTGCGCGAGACGCGGGTGCACCAGCGCCGCCCTCGCACTCCAGTGCCCGACGCGATGACGCTAGCGAGCCGACGGCGGCCGTGACACGGAATCGCGCGTGATCAGCCGGTGCGGCACCACGTGATTGACGCTGACGCGCTCAGAGCCAGCCGTCTGCCGGATCTCCCGCAACAACAGATCGATGGCTGCATCGGTCATGTCCGCCACCGGCTGATGGATGGTGGTCAGCTCCGGCCACACCATCGTCGACGCCGACGTGTCGTCGAATCCCACCACCGACAGATCCTCCGGCACCTTCAGGCGGCGACGGTGCGCCACCGACACCACCGCCGAGGCCATGTCGTCGTTGCTCGCGAAAATCGCAGAGGGGCGCGGCTGCAGCGCCAACAACTGTTCGGCCGCCTCGAGTCCGGCGCGATAGGTGAAGTCGCCGGGCTGCACGAGCGCGGCGTCGTAGCCGATGCCCGCATCCGCCAGCGCATCGCGGTAGCCCTGCCAGCGGTGCGCACTGGCGGTCTGGTTCGGGTCGCCGGCGATGTAGCCGATGCGGGTATGACCGTGCGCGATCAGATGCGACACCATGTCATGGCTCGCACGGCGATCGTCGATGTGCACGCAGGACAGCCTGTCGCGGAACCGGCTCGACGCGATGGAGACCACGGGAATGCCGGCCTCGACGAACACGGCGACGATGGCCTTCGATTCGCACAAGGGCGCAGGAAGCAGCACGCCCGCCACGCTGCTGCAGAGCGTACGTGCGGCCGCGCGACGCGCGCGCGGACCCAGTCCGTCCCAGGTGGCGATCACCAGCTGCGCCGCCACCCGCGTGGACCCGCGTAGCGCGCCGACCAGCAGTTCGCGCAGATAGCTGGAGCTGGGATTGGTGTAGATCAGCGCGATGCAGGTGTGCTGCGCGGCGGCGAGTGCGCTCGCCGCCGGGTTGGGCCGGTAGTCCAGTGCGCGCACGCTGCGCATCACCCGTTCGCGCGTGCTCTCGCGCACGCCGGCGTGACCGTGGGTGACGCGCGAGACGGTCATCGGCGAGACGCCGGCATGCGCGGCGACATCGTCGATGGTGACCGCGTTCCCTCGGCGACGCGCCGTTTTGGGGGTGTTCTTCAAGGAATGCATTCCTTTGTTGCGACGCATGATGACAAGCGATATCCCGGGTGCGTAGTCTGCGCCGTGACGTGATGGTAGCGCTATCAGTTAGCGACAGTCGGGCCTAGGGGGGCCTTGCCACGCGTGGTCTGGCAATCCTGAAACGGAGTTTGAGTCGCAGCGAACGCTCAGCGCGCTGCGATGTTCGGCGTGGAAGACGGGCATCGCCCGTGCGTGCCTCTTGGGGGAGGGGCGATACATCCATCGATCGCATGTCAGAGGGGAGAGTCATGAGCGCTTCTATGTTTCGTCGTACGCCAGACCTGAGGGCTCGTCCATGAGCCGGGCACTGGCGAAGTTCAAATCCACGGCCATGTTCACGTTCGTCGGCGGCGTGCTGGTCATCAATCCCGCCTTCGCCCAGGACGCCGCAACGTCGGCGCCGGCGCCGGCCGCGCAGCAGCAGGCGCAGAGCAGCCCGACGCAACTGGATACCGTCCAGGTCACCGGCCTGCGCAACAGCCTCAGCCAGGCGATGGACATCAAGCGCGACGCCGCCGGCGTGGTGGATGCCATCAGCGCCGAGGACATCGGCAAGTTCCCCGATACCAACCTGGCCGAATCCCTGCAGCGCATCACCGGCATCTCCATCGAGCGGCGCGATGGCGAAGGCGCGCAGGTCACTGCGCGCGGCTTCGGCCCGCAGTTCAACATGGTGACGCTCAACGGGCGGCAGATGCCGGGTGCCGATGCGTTCGGTGCCGCCGGGCAGGTCGCCATCGGTGGCGTCGACGGCGGTACCCGCGCCTTCAACTTCGCCCAGCTCGCCGCCGAAGCGATCAACGGCATCGAGGTCTACAAGACCAGCCAGGCCAACATGCCCAGCGGCGGCATCGGCGCCACCATCAACATCCTGACCGCGCGCCCGTTCGATCACCAGGGCATCGTCGCCAGTGCCGGCGCCAAGGCGGTTTCCGACCGCAGCCAGCCGTTCGACGACGACATCACCCCGGAACTGTCGGGCATCTTCAGCTACACCAATCCGGACAAGACCTTCGGCGTCGGCGTCAGCGCGAGCTACCAGAAGCGCAAGGGCGGCTCGGTGCAGGCCACCGAGAACTACTGGAACGTGCAGCCGTGGACCGGCTCGATGCCCGGCAACCCGACCGTGGTCAATGCGCCCCAGGTCGGTGCGCTGTACGCGCGTCCGAACGACCTGCGCTATGCGTTCTCCGAGTTCGAACGCGAGCGCGTCAACGGCCAGGCGGTGCTGCAGTTCGCGCCCACCGACAGCCTGACCCTGACCCTGGACTACACCTATTCGACCAACGAGATCACCGAGAATCGTGGCGAGCAGGGCATGTGGCTGCAGAACAGCAACTACACCGACGTGACCTTCGACACCAGCGGTGCGGTGGCCGTGCCGACCTACATCCGCGAGATCGCCGGCACCAAGGATTTCGGCCTCGAGCAGCAGCGCAGCATGCAGAAGTACAAGCTGGGCTCGCTCGGCCTGAATGCGGTGTGGAACGTGACCGATCGGCTCAAGCTGAGCTTCGACGCGCACGACTCGAAGAACGAAAGCCGTCCCAACGATCCGCTGACCGGCGGCGGATCGCTGTTCATGAGCATCGCGGGCACCAACAACTGCACCACCGGTCCGCAGTGCGGCGGTTCCTGGGTACAGGAACTGAACTTCAACAACGGCCTGCCGATCGGCACCCAGGTCTGGTATCCGAGCGATGCGGCCGCCGCGGCCAAGGCCAATGGCGTGGTCAATCCGGGCTTCGTGCCGGGCGAGATCGGCACGCAGGTGTTGCGGGTCAACTCGCAGAGCCAGATCAGCCAGATCAAGCAGGCGCGCGTGGACGGCGAATGGAGCTTCGACCAGGGCCGCTTCCAGTTCGGCGTGGACACCAACAAGTCGACCACCCACCGCATCCAGGCCGCCGAGGCGTATTCCACGCTGGGCGACTGGGGCGTGGCCAACGTCGACCGGGATACCGCCGGCGGCCTGATGAACCTGATGCAGCCGGTCAACATCATCGGCCTGTTCCATGACTACAGCGGCACGAGTTGGCCGGCATGGCGCGGCGATGCGGGCCGACTCGCGGAATGGGCGGCCAGCCAGTACGGCGTCGGCCTGGGCGTGAGCCCGCAGCGCGCCGCCGACAACTTCGTGGAGGAGAAGACCCGCTCGGCGTACTTCCAGGTGGAACTTGACGGCGAGCTGGCCGGCCGGCGCACCAATACCCGGCTGGGCGTGCGCTACGAGACCACCGACGTGGTGTCGACCTCGATCATCGCCACGCCCGAGGCGATCGAGTGGCAGTCCAACAACGACTTCCGTGTGGTGCTGTCCAACGACCAGCAGCCGTTCAGCGAGAAGACCACCTACAGCTACATCCTGCCCAACCTGGATTTCAGCATCGACCTCACCGATACGCTGAAGGGCCGCGTCTCCTTCGGCAAGAGCATCGCGCGCGCGCCGATCGGCAATCTGTATGCCGGCCCTGGGGCGCAGCAGCCGTTCGGCTCGGTGCTGATCGATCCGTCCTCGCGCGCCAGCGGCACGGCGCAGAACCCGTCGCTGAAGCCGCTGGAGTCCGACAACCTCGACCTGGCGCTGGAGTGGTACTTCGCCGACGCGAGCTACCTGTCGGTGACGTACTGGAACAAGTCGGTCAACAACTTCATCGGCAACACCGTGGTGCAGGAGAATCTGTACGGGCTGCGCGATCCGACGTCCGGTCCGGATGCGAGGACGGCGCTGGCGTTCCTCACCAGCGGCGCCTGTCTCGCCCAGGTCGGTCCGGCCAATGCGGCGGCCTGCTCGGCCAACGACACCTCGCTGTTCACCGCACTGGCCCTGCTGCGCAACAACCCGGCCGGCCTGGCCGCCTACAACGGCACCGGTGCGCAGGTGCTGGCGACCGAAGCGGCCTACGATCTCTACGGCGAGGCCGACGACCCGCTGTACGAGTTCAACGTCAACCGCCCGATCAACCAGAACCAGGCCAAGCTGCACGGCTGGGAACTCGGCGGGCAGTACTTCCTCGGCGACACCGGGTTCGGCATCCTCGCCAACTACACCATCGTCAAGGGCGACGTCGGCTACGACAATGGCGGCGACCCGGGCATCGACCAGTTCGCGCTGACCGGCCTGAGCGACACCGCCAACGCGGTGCTGATGTACGAGAAGTACGGCTGGTCGGTGCGCCTGGCCTGGAACTGGCGCGACCAGTACCTGATCCTGGCCAACCAGGGCACCAGCCGCAACCCGTACTATGTGGAACCCTACGAACAGTGGGATCTCAGCGTGAACTACACGTTGAACGACAACTGGTCGTTCGGCCTGGAAGCGATCAACCTGACCGGCGAGGACGTGCGTTGGCGCTCGCGTACCTCGCAGATGATCGTGAAGCTGGCCGACCAGAGTCCGCGTTACATGCTGGGCGTTCGCTACAGGTTCTGAAGACGGCGGGGAGTTTCTCTTCGCATGCCCACCGACGCCGCCGCGCTTGCGGCGGCGTCCGGTGCAAGGCGTCAACCCGGAGTGCGCAACACGATGCCGCGTTACGAAATGCTCAACAACATCGCCCACCGCGACCTGCGCGTGGCCACCGACTTCGGCCCCGAGTTCGGCGACGCGGTGGGCATGCTGCCGGCCTATCCCAGCGAGTTCGCCGAGTTGCAGCGGGAGTATCCGATCTTCCTGCGCAAGGACCCGGCGGACGGCGCCTGGCAGTCGGTGGCGCTGCTGGGGTTCGAGCAGCACGAGAACCTGTTCCTGCAGGAGCGGCGCTGGGCGGCCGCGTACCTGCCCGGGGCGGCGGCCAAGGGGCCGTTCCTGATCGGGTTCCAGGAGCAGCGCATCGATGGCGTGCTCACCCAGGACGCGGTCCTGCACGTGGACATGGAGCATCCGCGGGTGACGGCGCTGCAGGGCGAGCCGGTGTTCCTGCCGCAGGGCGGCAACACGCCCTATCTCGACCACATCGCCACGGTGCTGCGCGGCATCCACGAGGGCAACGCCTTCGGTGCGGACATGTTCGCCGCGCTCGATGCGCACGGGCTGATCCAGCCGGTGGCGCTCGACGTGCAACTCGATGCGCAGCATCGGGTCGGCGTCAACGGCCTGCACGCGATCGACCGCGAGCGCCTGGCCCAACTGGACGGCGCCGCGCTGGCCGCGCTCAACCGCGCCGGCTATCTGGAAGGCGCGTACCTGATGCTGGCCTCGCTGCACAACATGCGCCGCCTGATCGCCGAGAAGCAACGACGCCTGCGCCTGCAGGATGCCGCCGGCGCGGCAGGCAGGAACTGAGCATGCCGGACGGCGGCGCCATGCGGACACTGGAGGGCGTGCAGCCCACCGCGCTGCCACTGCAGGAACTGGTGGCAGCGGGGGAGCCGGTGGTGTTGCGCGGCATCGCGCGCGACTGGGCGCTGGTGCAGGCCGGACTGCGCTCCACGCAGGACGCCCTGGCCTACCTGCGCGGGTTCGATACGGGCGTGCCGGTGCCGTATTCCTTCGGCGAACCCGCGATCGAGGGGCGTCCGTTCTACAACGCCGAGTTCACCCAGTTGAATTTCGAGGTCCGCCGCGGACCGCTGACGCAGGTGCTGGACGCCATCGCCGCGACCTTCGAGGATCCGCGGCCGCCCACCTACTACGTCGCGTCGCTGCCGATCGATCGGGCGCTGCCCGGATTCGCGCAGGCCAACGACGCCGGCCTGGCCGGGCAGGGCATCGATGCGCTGGCGAGCATCTGGATCGGCAACCGGGTGACCGCCTCCTGCCATTTCGACACGCCGGACAACCTGGCCTGCTGTGCGGTGGGCCGGCGCCGCGTCACCCTGTTCCCGCCGGAGCAGATCGACAACCTGTATCCGGGGCCGCTGGACCCCACGCCGGGCGGCCAGGTGGTCAGCGTGGTCGATGTCGACCGCCCCGATTTCGCGCGCTATCCGCGCTTCCGCGATGCGCTGGCCAACGCGCGGCACGCCGAGCTGGCGCCGGGCGATGCCCTGTTCATTCCGAGCATGTGGTGGCACCACGTACGCAGCCTGGCGCCGTTCAACGTGCTGGTGAACTACTGGTGGCGCAGTGCGCCGGCCTTCCTGCCCTCGCCGCTGACGGCGCTGCAGCATGCGATGTGGGCGCTGCGCGATCTGCCGGCGCGCGAGAAGCAGGCCTGGGCCAAGCTCTTCGACTACTACGTGTTCGGTCCGGGCGAACGCGCAGGACAGCACCTGCCCGAGGCCGCACGGGGCGAGCTGGCCCCGTTCGACGAGGCACGGGCACGTCGCACGCGCGCGCAGTTGCTGGCGCGGCTCAATCGCTGATGGGAGCATCCCCTTGAACCTTGCCACCACAACGGACGGACGCATCCGCAAGGTCGTCATCGCCGGCGGCGGCACCGCGGGCTGGCTCGCCGGCTGCGCGCTGGCCCACCAGTTCCGCGATCGCCTGGACATCACCCTGGTGGAGTCCGAGCAGATCGGCACCGTGGGCGTCGGCGAGTCGACCGTGCCGCCGATCCGCACCTTCCACCGCTTCCTGCAGATCGACGAGCAGGAGTTCCTGCGCGCCGTCGCCGGCACGTTCAAGCTGTCGATCTCGTTCGAACATTGGCGCCGCCCCGGCGATCGTTTCATCCATCCGTTCGGGACGATCGGGCAGGGCACCTGGGCCACGCCGTTCCATCATTTCTGGCTGGACAGCCTGCGCCGCGGCATGCCATCGGACCTGGGCGATTTCTGCCTGGAAAGCATCGCCTCGCGTGCGGACCGGTTCTCGCTGGAGATCCAGCCGCAGGTCAACTACGCCTATCACTTCGATGCCGCGCTCTACGCGAAGTTCCTGCGCAAGAAGGCCGAAGGCCATGGCCTGCGTCGGGTCGAAGGACAGATCCGCGAGGTGCGTCAGCATGCGCACGACGGCTCGGTCGCGTCGCTGCTGCTGGAAGACGGGCAGCTCATCGAGGGCGACCTGTTCATCGACTGCACCGGCTTCCGCGGCCTGCTGACCGAGCAGACCCTGCACACCGGCTACGAGGACTGGCGCGACTGGTTGCCCAGCGATCGCGCCGTTGCGGTGCAGACCGAGGCGGTCGCGCCGCCGGTGCCGTATACCCGTGCGATCGCGCACGAGGCCGGATGGCGTTGGCATATCGCGCTCCAGCACCGGGTCGGCTGCGGATTGGTGTTCTCCAGCCGGCACATGTCCGACGACGAGGCGCACGCCAAGCTGCTGCGCGACGTCGACGGCCCGCCATTGCGCGATCCTTGGCTGGTGCCGTTCCGCAGCGGGCGCAGGCTGAAGGCCTGGAACAGGAACGTGGTGGCGCTGGGCCTGGCCAGCGGCTTCATCGAGCCGCTGGAATCGACCAGCATCCACCTGACCATCAGCGCCGTGGTGCGTCTGATCCAGCTGTTTCCGCACGAGGGCATCAGCCCGGCGCTGGTGGAGCTGTACAACACGGTCAGCCGCCAGGAGATGGAGCACGTGCGCGATTTCATCATCCTGCACTACCACGCCACCCAGCGCGACGAGCCGATGTGGAAAGCCTGCCGCGAGATGGCGCTGCCCGAGTCGCTGGCGATCCGGCTGCGCGCCTGGCGCGAACGCGCGCACGCCTGGCAGGACCCCGGCGAGCTGTTCCGCGTGGATTCCTGGACCAGCGTGTTGCTGGGGCAGGGCATCCAGCCGGGGCCGCCGCATCCGCTGGCCGCCGCCATCGACGACGCGGACCTGCGCACGCTGTTGACGCGAATCCGCCAGCCGCTGCAGCAGGCCAGCGCGGCGATGCCGTCGCAGGCCGAGTTCATCGAACGCTATTGCAAGGCGTCGCCGGACGTCTGGCAGCGGAACGTTTCCCTGGCGTAACAGCACACACGCTGTCGTCCAAAAATGATAGCGCTAACTAGAAGGCGGAGACGACGTGGAAGACAAGGAGCTGGTGGCGGGAATCGATGCGGGGACGCAGAGCCTGAAGGTCGTGGTCTACGACCCGGTCGGGCGCAGCGTCGTGGCCAGCAGCAGCGCGCCGCTGGATCTGGATTCCGCCGCCGACGGTAGCCGCGAACAGCATCCGGCCGACTGGGTCGCGGCCCTGCAGGCCTGCTTCCAGGCGATCGATCCTGCGCTGCGCTCGCGCCTCGGCGCGCTGGCGGTCTCGGGCCAGCAGCATGGCTTCGTGCCGGTCGATGCGGCAGGCGAGGTGCTGGCGCCGGCCAAGCTGTGGTGCGACACCAGCACCTCGGCCGAGTGCGTGCAGATCATGGACGCGGTCGGCGGCGCGGCGCGCACCATCGCGCTGGCTGGCAACCCGATCCTGGCCGGTTACACCGCCTCCAAGCTGCCGTGGACGAAGACGCACCGGCCCGAGGCTTATGCACGGCTCGCCACGATCCTGCTGCCGCACGACTACCTCAACTTCGTGCTCACCGGTCAGCGCTTCTGCGAATACGGCGATGCGTCGGGCACGGGCTGGCTGGACGTGCGCACCCGCACCTGGTCGACCGACCTGCTGCGCGCCACCGATCCGCTGCGCGACCTGGCGGATTGCCTGCCGCGTTTCGCCGCGCCCGATGCGGTGTTCGACATCGCCCCGTCCGCCGCCGCCATGCTGGGTGTGCCGGCGACGCTGAAGGTCGCCGTCGGCGGCGGCGACAACATGATGGCGGCGATCGGCACCGGCTGCGTCGTGCCCGGCCGCCTGGCGATGAGCCTGGGCACCTCCGGCACGCTGTTCGCCTACTCCGACACGCCGGTGGTCGATCCGGATGGCGCATGGGCCGCGTTCTGCTCCTCCACCGGCGGCTGGCTGCCGCTGATCTGCACGATGAACTGCACCGTGGCGACCGAACAGGTCGCCGCTGCGTTCGGCTTCAGCACCCGTGATGGCGATGCGCACCTGCACGCCACCGCGCCCGGCGCCGACGGACTGGTGATGCTGCCGTTCCTCAACGGCGAGCGCACGCCCGACCTGCCGCTGGGCAAGGGGGTGCTGGCGGGCCTGGACACGCACAACATGACCCCGGCCCATCTCTATCGCGCGGCGATGGAAGGGGCGACCTACAGCCTGAAGTACGGCTTCGACGCGTTCGTGCGCGCCGGCATGCAGTTCGACCGCATCGTGCTGACCGGCGGCGGCAGCAACAGCGGCGCGTGGCGACAACTGGTGGCCGATGTGTTCGGCCTGCCGGTGGACGTGCCCACGCAGCCGGAAGGCGCGGCGTTCGGCGCCGCCTTGCAGGCGCTGTGGGCCATCGGCCTGGCGCGCGGCGATGCCGCCTCGATCGCCGACATCGCGCAGCGGCATGTGGCGGTCGATCCGAAGCTGTCCGCCCGCCCCGACCCGGCGTGCAGCCAGGCCTATGCCGCGGCCTATGCGCGTTTCCTGCGCCACCTCGATGCCTTCATGCCGCTGTTCCGCGGTTGATCCTCGTTTCGCACTCCCTCCCACCACGACAGGAACCCGCACCATGCACACCCAGCCCTTCATCGGCGCCAAGGAATATTTCCCCGGCATCGGCCGCATCCCCTTCGAAGGTCGCGGTTCGGACAACCCGCTGGCCTTCAAGGTCTATGACCCAAACAAGGTCATCGGTGGCAAGACCATGCAGGATCACCTGCGCTTCGCGGTCTGCTACTGGCACACCTTCTGCAACGCCGGGCAGGATCCGTTCGGTCCCGGCACGCGCCACTTCCCCTGGGAGGTCGGCGCGCCGATGGCCACCGCCGAGGCGAAGGTGGATGCGGCGTTCGAGTTCTTCACCAAGCTCGGCGTGCCGTACTGGTGCTTCCACGACATCGACCTGGCGCCGGACGCCGACGATGCCGCGCAGTACGAGAAGAACCTCAAGCACATGGTCGGCCTGGCCAAGACGCGCCAGGACGCGACCGGGATGAAGCTGCTGTGGGGCACGGCCAATCTGTTCTCGCATCCGCGCTACATGAACGGTGCCGCGACCAATCCGGATTTCGCCGTGGTGGCGCGCGCCGCGGTGCAGGTGAAGGCGGCGCTGGAGGCGACGGTGGAACTGGGCGGCGAGCATTACGTGTTCTGGGGCGGCCGCGAAGGCTATGCCTCGCTGGTCAACACGCAGATGAAGCGCGAGCTCGAGCACTTCGCGCGTTTCCTCACCATGGCGCGCGACTACGGCCGCAGCATCGGCCTGAAGGGCAACTTCCTGATCGAGCCCAAGCCGATGGAGCCGATGAAGCACCAGTACGACTTCGACAGCGCGACGGTGGCGGGCTTCCTCAAGCAGCATGGCCTGGACAAGGATTTCAAGCTCAACATCGAGGCCAATCACGCCACGCTGTCCGGCCACACCTTCGAACACGACCTGCAGGTCGCTTCCGACCACGGCCTGTTGGGCAGCATCGATGCCAACCGCGGCAATGCGCAAAACGGTTGGGATACCGACCAGTTCCCCACCGATCTGTACGACACCGTCGGCGCCATGCTGGTGGTGCTGCGCCAGGGCGGCCTGGAGGGTGGCCTGAACTTCGATGCCAAGGTGCGTCGCGAATCGACCGAGCTGGAGGATCTGTTCATCGCCCACATCGGCGGCATGGATGCCTTCGCCCGCGGGCTGGAAGTGGCCCATGCGCTGCTCAACGACTCGCCGTGGGAGCGGTGGCGCCAGGAGCGCTATGCCAGCTTCGACAGCGGCGCCGGCGAGCAGTTCGCGCGCGGCGCGCTCGGCCTCGCCGACCTTGCCGCATTGGGAGCGAAGGGCGGCGAACCGCGGCAGATCAGCGGCCGCCAGGAGCGCTACGAGAACCTGATCAACCAGTACCTGCTGCGCTGAGCGCGGCGGCAAGGAGAGCGCCGTGACCGACACCTATTCCACACGCCACCACGGCGCACTGCTGGCCGCGCTACTGCTCGCGTTTGCCGTCTGCAAGGGCGATGTGCAGGCCGCGGTGCCTGCCACCTCGGAGGCCAGTCCATGGCCCAGCGTGCGCTGGCCGCTGCCCGAGGATCCCGCGCTGGAAAAGCGACTCAGCGACCTGATCGCCACCATGACGGTGGAGGAGAAGGTCGGCCAACTGGTGCAGGGCGATATCGGCAGCCTCACCCCGGAGGACGTAGGCAAATATCGCTTGGGGTCGATCCTGGCCGGCGGCAATTCCGATCCCGGCGGCCGCTACGATGCCGCGCCGGCCGAATGGCTGGCGCTGGCCGATGCGTTCTATGCGGCGTCGATGGATACCTCGGGGGGCGGCAAGGCGATTCCTGTGCTGTTCGGCATCGACGCGGTGCACGGGCAGAGCAACATCGTCGGCGCTACCCTGTTCCCGCACAACATCGGCCTGGGCGCGACCCGCAATCCGGCGCTGCTGCGCCGGATCGGCGAAATCACCGCGCTGGAGACCCGTGCCACCGGCATGGAGTGGACCTTCGCACCAACCGTCGCGGTGCCGCAGGACGATCGCTGGGGGCGCACCTACGAGGGCTATTCGGAATCGCCCGCCGTGGTGGCCAGCTATGCCGGCGCGATGGTCGAGGGACTGCAGGGCAAGGTGGGCACGCCGGACTTCCTCGATGGCCGCCACGTGATCGCCTCGGTCAAGCATTTCCTGGGCGATGGCGGCACTACCGACGGCCGTGACCAGGGCGACACCAGGATCGGTGAGGCCGAGCTGGTCCGCATCCACGCCGCGGGCTATCCCCCGGCCATCGCCGCGGGCGCGCAGACCGCGATGGCCTCGTTCAACAGCGTCAACGGCGAAAAGATGCACGGCCACAAGGCCTACCTGACCGATGCGCTGAAGGGACGCATGCACTTCGGCGGCTTCGTGGTCGGCGACTGGAACGGCCACGGCCAGGTCAAGGGCTGCACCCCCACCGATTGCCCTGCCACCATCAACGCCGGCCTGGACATGGCCATGGCCTCGGACAGCTGGAAGGGCTTCTACACCACCACGCTGGCGGCGGCGAAGAACGGCACCATTTCCCAACAGCGCCTGGACGATGCGGTGCGCCGGATCCTGCGGGTCAAGATGCGGCTGGGCCTGTTCGAGGCGGGCAAGCCGTCGTCGCGTGCGGTCGGTGGGCAGTTCGCGCTGATCGGTGCGCCGGCGCATCGCGCGGTGGCGCGGCAGGCGGTGCGCGAGTCGCTGGTGCTGCTGAAGAACCAGGGCGGCGTGCTGCCGCTGTCGCCGAAGCAACGCATCCTGGTGGCCGGCGACGGCGCCAACGATGTCGGCAAGCAGGCCGGCGGCTGGACACTGAACTGGCAGGGCACCGGCACCACCCGCAAGGACTTCCCGAATGCGGAGACCATCTATGAGGGTTTCGCGCAGCAGGCCAAGGCCGCGGGTGGCGAGGCAATGCTGGCTGTCGACGGCAGGTACACGACCAGGCCGGATGTGGCCGTGGTGGTGTTCGGCGAGAACCCGTATGCGGAATTCCAGGGCGATCGGCCGACCCTGGCCTACAAGCCGGGCGACGACACCGACCTGGCGCTGATCAAGCGGCTCAAGGCCGATGGCATTCCCGTGGTCGCGGTGTTCCTCAGCGGGCGCCCGCTGTGGGTCAACCGGGAACTCAATGCGGCCGACGCCTTCGTGGCGGCGTGGCTGCCCGGCTCGGAAGGCGCGGGTATCGCCGACGTGTTGCTGCGCACTGCGCAGGGCGGCGTGCAGCACGACTTCAAGGGCAAGCTCAGCTTCAGTTGGCCGCGCACGGCCACGCAGTACGCCAACAACGTGGGGCAGCAGGGCTACGACCCGCTGTTCGCCTTCGGCTACGGCCTGCGCTATGCCGACAACGGCAACCTGGCCAGGTTGCCGGAAGTCTCCGGCCTCACCGGCAACGAAGGCGCGGCCGGGGTGTTCTTCGTCCGCGGTGCGGCCGGCCCGGGCATGGCCCTGCGCCTGGAAGGGAGCAACGGGCAGGGCGTGACCGTCACCCGCGTGCCGGAATCGCTCGACGGCGCGCTGTTGAACGTCACCGGCGTGGATCACCTGGCGCAGGAAGATGGCCGCCGCCTCGCCTGGTCGGGCGGGCGCGAAGCGGTGGTCGCGCTGCAGTCGCATACGCCGCTGGACCTGCAGCGCGAGAGCAACGGCGACCTGATGCTGGTGACCACGCTGCGCGTGGACGCCGCACCGCGGGGCGAGGCGTGGCTGGCGGTCGGCTGCGGCAACGGTTGCACGGCGCGCGTGGCGATCGGGCCGACGCTGGCTGCCCTGCCGGTCGGCCAGTGGACGCGCGTGGGCGTGCCGCTCAAGTGCCTGGCGGCGGCCGGCGCGGATCTGGGCAAGCTGGATCGCCCCTGGGCATTGGCGACGGCGGGCACGATGACGCTGTCGGTCTCGCGGGTCGCGCTCGGCGCGCTCAACGAAGCGGAGACCACCGTCGCATGCCCGAGCGCATGAGCCTGCGTCCTGCGCTAGCGCCCCTTGGGCGGGCCGGCGACCGAACCGCGCAGCACCAGCCGGTGCGGGACCACGTGGTCGCTGGACACGCGCGCGTCGTCGCGCTTGCGGCGGATGCTGCGCAGCAGGATGTCGATGGCGGCATCGGCCATCGAGGCGATCGGTTGATGGATGGTGGTCAGTTCCGGCCAGACGGTGGTGGCGGCCGAGGTGTCGTCGAAGCCCACCACCGACAGGTCGCGCGGCACCTCCAGGCCGCGCCGGTGCGCGACCGAGATCGCCGCCGCGCCCATGTCGTCGTTGCTGGCGAAGATCGCGGTCGGCGGCCGCCGCTGCGACAGCAGCTTCTCGGCAGCGGCCAGCCCGGAGCGATAGGTGTAGTCCCCCTGCTGGACCAGGCCGGGGTCGATCTTCAGCCCGGCCTCCTGCAGGGCGGTGACGAAGCCCTCGTAGCGCCGCGCGCTGGCGCTGAGGTCCTGGCGGCCGCGGATGAAGCCGATGCGCCGGTGGCCCTGGCCGATCAGGTGTTCGGCCATTTCCTTGCCCGCATGGAAGTCGTCGATGCGCACGCAGGAGATCGCGTCGCTGAGGCGCCCCGCGGCGATCGCGACCACCGGGATGCCGGCCTTGACCAGTTCGCTCACCGCCGCCTGCGACTCGCACAACGGCGGTGGCAGGATCACGCCGTCCACGCGGCCTGCCAGGGCGCGCGCGGCCTTGCGCTCGGCGTCGGCGTCCAGGTCTTCCCAGTAGTGGATGACCAACTGGATGGCGGCGTTGGAGGCGACGCGCAGCAGGCCGACCAGCAGTTCGCGCAGGTAGGCGCCGCTGGGATTGGTGTAGATCAGGGCGATGCGCGTGTGCTGCGCGGCGGCCAGCGAACTGGCCGCCAGGTTGGGCGTGTAGCCCAGCTCGCGCACCGCGCGCATCACGCGCTCGCGCGTGGCATCGCGCACCTTGCCCTGGTTGATCGCGCGCGAGACGGTCATCGGCGAAACCCCGGCCAGGGCTGCCACCTCGTCGATCGTCACCCCGCTGGTCTTGCGGCGGACCGCTTTCTTCGGCTTGTCCAAAACGCGTTCCCTTTCTTTTTGCTGACGCTGCCGCGCCGCGGGCACGCCGGCAGCTTACAAGGTTTGCTGGCGCTGCTCGGTGGGCATTCGCATGTCATTCGGTGTCACTGGGTGGCGTGTGCTGCCATCGCGCTGATGGCCTGCGCGGGCAGCGTGCGCGCGGAGGACGGCGCGGCGCTGTGGCTGCGTTATCTGCCGCCGCAAGGCGCCGCGCGCACGACGGACGCGCGCATGCGCCTGGATGCCGTGGTGGCGCCGGCGCGGACCCCGACGCAGCGCGTGGCGCGCGACGAACTGGTGCGCGGCCTTACCGGCCTGTTCGGACGCGCACCGGCGATGCAGGCCGCGGCGACCGGCGATCACGCCGTGGTGCTGGGCACGCCGCAGTCGTCGCCAGCGCTTGCGCCATTTCGCGAGGAGATCGCGGCGCTGGGCGAGGAGGGCTACCTGCTCAAGCGCGCCCGCATCGACGGGCACGCGGTGCTGCTGGTGGGCGCACGCCAGGACATCGGCGTGCTGTACGGGGTGTTCCATCTGCTGCGCCTGCTGCAGACCGGCGCACCGCTGGACACGCTCGCGTTGCACGAGTCGCCACGGATCCGACTGCGCGTGCTCGACCATTGGGACGACCTGGACGGCCATGTCGAGCGCGGCTATGCCGGCCGCTCGTTGTGGGATTGGCAGAGCCTGCCGGAATGGCGCGACCCGCGCTACACCGACTACGCGCGCGCCAATGCCTCGATCGGCATCAACGGCACGGTGCTGAACAACGTCAACGCCAACGCGCAGAGCCTGGCGCCGGCCTATCTCGACAAGGCGGCGGCGCTGGCGGACGTGTTCCGGCCCTACGGCATCCGCGTGTACCTGAGCGCACGCTTCAGCGCCCCCATCGAACTGGGTGGGCTGAAGAGCGCCGATCCGCGCGACCCGGCGGTGCAGCGCTGGTGGCGCGACAAGGCCGACGAGATCTATGCGCGCATTCCCGATTTCGGTGGCTTCCTGGTCAAGGCAAACTCCGAGGGGCAGCCCGGCCCGCAGGACTATGGCCGCTCGCACGCCGACGGCGCCAACCTGCTGGCCGATGCGCTGGCGCCGCACGGCGGCGTGGTGATGTGGCGGGCCTTCGTCTATGCGCACGACGTGCGGGTGGATCGCGCCATGCAGGCGTACACCGAGTTCGTCGGCCTCGACGGCGCCTTCCGCCCGAACGTGATCGTGCAGGTCAAGAACGGGCCCATCGACTTCCAGCCGCGCGAGCCGGTCCATCCGCTGTTCGGCGCCATGCCGCGCACGCCGCTGATGCTGGAGTTGCAGATCACCAAGGAGTATCTGGGCTTCGCCACGCACCTGGTGTACCTGGGGCCGTTGTACGAGGAGGTGCTGCAGTCCGACACCCATGCCCGTGGTGCGGGCTCCACGGTGGCGGACGTGGTGGATGGCTCGCTGGAAGGCCATGCCCTGACCGGCATCGCCGGCGTCGCCAACATCGGCAACGACCGCACCTGGAGCGGCTCGCACTTCGATCAGGCCAACTGGTATGCCTTCGGCCGTCTGGCCTGGAATCCGCAGCGCTCCGCCCGCGCCATCGCGGCGGAATGGGCGGCGATGACGTTCTCGCCGGCGCCGGAGGTGGTGCAGCCCATCGTCGGGATGATGATGGCCTCGCGCGAGGCCGCGGTGAACTACATGACCCCGCTGGGCCTGCACCACCTGATGGCGCGCGGCCACCACTACGGCCCCGGCCCCTGGGTGGAAGGCGGCCCGCGCGCGGATTGGACCTCGGTGTACTACCACCGCGCCGATCGCGACGGCATCGGCTTCGACCGCACCGCCCGCGGCAGCAATGCGGTGAGCCAGTACGCGCCGGCGGTGGCGTCGGTATATGGCGATCCGGCGCGGGTGCCCGAGTCGCTCCTGCTGTGGTTCCACCACGTGCCGTGGGACCACCGCATGGCCTCCGGGCGGCCGTTGTGGGACGAACTGGTCGGCCGCTATTCGCTGGGCGTGCGCCAGGTGCAGACCATGCAGGCCACTTGGGACGGCCTGCGTGGCAAGGTGGACGACGAGCGGCATGCGCAGGTGGCGGCGTTTCTGCGCATCCAACTGCGCGAGGCGCAGTGGTGGCGCGATGCCAGCGTGGCGTATTTCCAGTCGGTGAGCGGACGGCCGTTGCCTGCAGGCGAAGCGCCGCCGCCGCATCCGCTGGCCTGGTATCAGGCGTTGCAGTTTCCTTCCGCACCTGGAGATGGACGATGAAGCCGACCACGTGGAGGGGCTGGTTGCTGGCGGCGGCCTTGGCGTGCAGCGCCACGCCCGGCATGGCGCAAGACGCGGCGCCGCCGCTGTTGCATCCGATGTTCCAGGATCACGCCGTGCTGCAGCGCGACCGGCCGCTGTCGGTGTGGGGGAATGCCGCACCGGGTGCCACGGTGTCGGTGACCTTCGCCCGCCAGTCCGTCAGCGCACGTGCCGATGCCGGCGGCCGCTGGCGTGCCACGCTCAAGCCGGTCGCCGCCGGCGGTCCTTATGAGATGACCGTGCGCGCGGGACAGGCGCGCCAGGTCGTGCGCGATGTGTTGGTGGGCGATGTCTGGCTGTGTTCCGGGCAGTCGAACATGGAGCTGCCGGTGTGGCGCGCGCTGGATGCGAGCCGCGAACTGGCTGCCGCCATCCAGCCGACGATCCGCCTGTTCACCGTGCCCAAGGCCGCGGCGGTCACGCCGCAGGAGGCGTTCCCGAGCGCAGTCGCATGGCAACCCGCGGCGCCGGACACGGTGCGCGCGTTTTCCGCCGCGTGCTTCTACTTCGCGCGCGAGTTGCAGAAGACGGTCAAGGTACCGATGGGACTGATCCAGGCGGCCTGGGGTGGTGCGCGGATCGAGGCCTGGACCAGCGCCGACGCCCTGCGTGCGCAGGGCGGCATGGACGAGGCGCTGGACGTGCTGGCGCTGTCTGCTACCGACCCCGTCGCGGCGAGCGCGCGCTGGGGCCGGCATTGGCAGCAATGGTGGACCACACGCGCCGGTGCCAGGCCGGGCGATACGCCATGGCAGCCCGGTGCCGACAGCACCGGGTGGCAGGACGCGCCGGCCACACTTGGCGCGTGGGAGCGTTGGGGCGTACCGGCGCTCGCCGACTACAACGGCATGGTCTGGTATCGCACGCAGGTCACCCTGAGCGCCGCGCAGGCGGCGCAGGGCGCACGGCTGGTGCTGGGGCCGGTCGACGAGACCGATGTCACCTGGGTGAACGGCGTGGCCGTGGGCAGCCAGAACGCGCCGAGCGATCCACGCCGGTATGCGCTTGCGCCCGGCCTGTTGAAGGCGGGCCGCAACACGGTGGTGGTCAACGTGCTGGATACCTACGGCGAGGGTGGACTGGCAGGCCCCGCCAGTGCCCATGCCGTGGAATTGGCCGATGGCACGCGTATCGTTCTGGATCGGCATTGGCAGTACCGGGTCGCTCCCGATCCGCAGTCACCGCCGTTGGCGCCGTGGCATGCGGCCTCCGGCATGTCGACGCTGTACAACGGCATGATCGCGCCGCTGGGGCGTTACGGGCTGCGCGGCATGCTGTGGTACCAGGGCGAATCCAACACCGGCGACGGCGCCGCCTACGCGACGCGTCTGCGCGGCTTGCGCGACGACTGGCGCCGGCAGTTCGGCGCAACGATGCCGCTGCTGGTGGTGCAGCTCGCCGGCTATGGCCTGCCGCCGCAGGCCCCGGTGGAGAGCGGCTGGGCGCAGGTGCGCGAGGCGCAGCGCCGCGTCGCCGCTGAAGACCCGCACAGCGGCCTCGCGGTGGCCATCGACATCGGCGATGCCTACGACATCCATCCGCCCAACAAGCAGGAACTGGGAAGGCGCCTGGCGCGGGTGGCGCGTCACGTGGTCTACGGCGAACGCGCACTGGCGCCATCCGGTCCCACGCCGCACACGGCATCGCGCGCGCAGGGCGCGGTGCGGATCGCGTTCGACGACATCGTCGGCCGCCTGGTCACGACCGGCGCCAACGGCCCCATCGGCTTCGAACTCTGCGATGCGCAGGCGCAGCGCTGTACCTATGCCGACGCCGCGCTGGACGGGCGCGACGTGGTGCTGCGCAGCCCGCAGGCCGCATCCGCCATGCGCGTGCGCTACTGCTGGGCCGATGGCCCGGTCTGCACGCTGCGCGACAGTGCCGGCGCGCCGGCGGGACCGTTCGAACTCTCCCTTCCTGCAGAGGTGCCCTGATGCGTTCGCTGCTCGTCACGGCCCTCCTGCTGCTGTCCGCGGCGCTGCAGCCGCTGTGGGCCGCGCCTGCGCCGCCGGTCTACTTCGACTGGTTCGACTACGTCGGGCGCGACGCGGCCTTCGAGGCGCCGCTGCCGGCCGGGCATTACCGCAACCCGATCCTGGCCGGCTTCCACGCCGACCCTAGCATCGTGCGCGCGAACGGGCGGTTCTATCTGGTCAATTCCAGCTTCACCTACTTCCCCGGCATTCCGGTGTTCGAGAGCGTGGACCTGGTGCACTGGAAACAGATCGGCAACGTGATCGAGCGGCCGACGCAACTGGATTTCGATGGCCTGAGCGTGTCGCGCGGCATCTTCGCGCCGGCCATTTCCCACCATGACGGGATGTTCTACGTGGTCACCACCGCCGTGGACAGCGGCGGCAACTTCATCGCCACCGCGCGCGATCCCGCTGGCCCGTGGTCGGACCCGCACTGGCTGCCGGGCATCGGCGGCATCGATCCGTCGCTGTTCTTCGATGAGGACGGCCGCGTCTACCTGCTCAACAACGACGCGCCGCCCGGCCCGGCGCGCTACGACGGCCACCGCGCGATCTGGATGCAGCAACTCGACCTGGCGACCTTCACCCCGGTGGGGCCGCGCAAGGTGCTGATCGACGGCGGCGTGGAGCCGGCAAAACATCCGATCTGGATCGAGGGGCCGCATCTGTATCGCCACGATGGCTGGTACTACCTCTCCGATGCCGAGGGCGGCACCGGGCCGCAGCACTCGCAGGTGGTGCTGCGCAGTCGCGACGTGTGGGGGCCTTATGTACCGTACGCAGGCAATCCCATCCTCACCCAGCGCGACCTGCCCGACGCGCGGCCGCTGCCGATCGCCAATGCCGGGCATGCGGATCTGGTGGAAGGGCCCGACGGGTCCTGGTGGGCGGTGTTCCTGGCCAGCCGCACCTACGACGTGCGCCACTACAACACCGGGCGCGAGACCTACCTGCTGCCGGTGCAGTGGCGCGACGGCTGGCCGGTGATCCTGCCGGCCGGGCAGGCCATTCCCTATGCGGTCCAGGCGCCGTCGTGGATGCAGGGCGAGGCGTCGCAGGCGCCGTCCACCGGCAATTTTGTCGAGCGCGAAGAGTTCGATGCGCCGACGCTCGGCCGCGGCTGGTTGCGCGTGCGCGTGCCCAAGCAGGACTGGGCGGAGCTGCGCACGCGTCCGGGCAGTCTGGCCGTGCATCCGCTGCCGGAAGATCTGGACACTTTGCGCAACCCCGCCTTCCTGGGGCGTCGCCAGCAGCACCTGCGATTCGAGGCCAGCACCGCACTGACACGGCCGGCAGCGGGCGTGGCAGCAGGGCTCGCGGCGTTCCAGAACGAAGATGGGTGGTACTTCCTTGGCGTGCGCCGCGTGGGCCGCGATCGCGTGGTGGTCTTCCTCGAAGCGCGCGCGGGCAAGGGCGCGACCAGAACCCTGGCCAGCCGCGAACTGGACGCGTCAAGCGCGCTGCGCCTGAAGATCTCCGGTGACGAAGGAACGTATGCGTTCGCGTTCGACACCGGCACGGGGCAGGGCTGGCAGACCCTCGCCGACGACGTCGACGGGACCGTGTTGAGTACGGATCGTGCTGGCGGCTTCGTGGGCGCCCTGCTCGGTCCTTTCGCGCGCGACGAGCGCGCCCCCAGGAGCAAACGATGATGACGCGCAGGTCTTCCTTTCGCAGCGGTGTTCGTGGCCGCCTGTTCCGCACGCTGGCCCTGTGCGCCGCCACCGCGCTGGCCGGCGTGAGCCATGCCGCGGACACCAAGCCATGGCAGGACACCTCGGCCAGCTTCGAAGCCCGGGCAGCGGCGCTGGTCGCGCAGATGACCCTGGAGGAGAAAGCGGCGCAGATGCAGAACGCCGCGCCGGCGATCGAGCGCCTGGGCGTGCCGGCCTACGACTGGTGGAACGAGGCGCTGCACGGCGTGGCGCGGGCCGGGCAGGCCACCGTGTTTCCGCAGGCCATCGGGCTGGCCGCCACCTTCGACGTGCCGTTGATGGGGCAGGTGGCCAGCACCATCAGCGACGAGGCGCGCGCCAAGCACCACCAGTTCCTGCGCGAGGGCGCGCACGGCCGCTACCAGGGGCTGACCTTCTGGTCGCCGAACATCAACATCTTCCGCGACCCGCGCTGGGGCCGCGGCCAGGAAACCTACGGCGAGGATCCCTACCTCACCGCGCGCATGGGCGTGGCCTTCGTGCAGGGATTGCAGGGCGACGATCCGGTGTACCGCAAGCTCGACGCCACCGCCAAGCATTTCGCCGTGCACAGCGGCCCGGAGGCCGACCGCCACCACTTCGACGCGCGCCCGAGCAAGCGCGATTTGTACGACACCTACCTGCCGGCGTTCGAGGCGCTGGTGAAGGAGGGCAAGGTGGATGCGGTGATGGGCGCCTACAACCGCGTGTACGGCGAGTCCGCCAGCGCCAGCCAGTTCCTGTTGCGCGACGTGCTGCGCCGCGACTGGGGCTTCACCGGCTACGTGGTCTCGGACTGCTGGGCCATCGTCGATATCTGGAAGCATCATCATCTGGCGCCCAGCCGCGAGGCGGCCGCGGCACTGGCGGTCAGGAACGGCACCGAACTCGAGTGCGGCCAGGAATACGCCACGCTGCCGGCGGCGGTACGCCAGGGGCTGATCGACGAAGCGGAGATCGACGACGCGGTGACGCGCCTGTTCGCCGCGCGGATGCGGCTGGGCATGTTCGACCCGCCCGAACGCGTGCGCTGGGCACGGATTCCGGCGTCGGTGAACCAGGCGCCCGCGCACGATGCACTGGCCCTGCAGGCCGCGCAGGAATCGCTGGTGCTGCTGAAGAACGACGGCGTGCTGCCGCTGTCGCGCAAGCTCAAACGCATCGCCGTGGTCGGCCCCACTGCCGACGACACCATGGCCTTGCTCGGCAACTACTTCGGCACGCCGGCGGCCCCGGTGACCATCCTGCAGGGCATCCGCGACGCGGCCAAGGGCATCGAGGTGCGCTATGCGCGCGGCGTGGATCTGGTCGAAGGGCGCGATGATCCGAGTGCCACGCCGCTGATCGAGCCGACGTATCTGCGGCCCTCGCCGGATTCGCCGGAACGCGGCCTGCGCGGCGAATATTTCCGCACGCCCGATCTGTCGGGGACTCCGGCGCTGGTCCGCACCGACGCGCAGATCGGCTTCCGCTGGGACCGCGGCTCGCCGACCGACAACCTGCTGGCCCGCGGCGAAGCGGGGCCGGGGCAGGGCATTCCCAACGATCATTTCAGCATCCGCTGGAGCGGCCAGTTGCTGCCGCCGGTCTCGGGCCGTTACCGGATCGAGGCGGCGGCCGACGACGGCTTCCGTCTCTATGTGGACGGCAAGCTGGTGCTGGATCACTGGACCGACAGCGACCGCATGCGTGCCGACGGCGTGGACCTGGAGCTGCAGGCGGGCCGCGCCTATGCGGTGAAGCTGGAGTATTACGACGCCGAGCGCGACGCCGGCGTGCGCCTGGGCTGGCGCATGCCCGGCGCGAAGCCGCCGTTCGACGAGGCGCTGGATGCCGCGCGCAGCGCGGATGTGGTGGTGTTCGTCGGCGGGCTGACCGGCGATGTCGAGGGCGAGGAGATGAAGGTGGACTACCCGGGCTTCGCCGGCGGCGACCGCACCGACCTGCGCCTGCCGGCGCCGCAGCGCACCCTGCTGGAAGCGTTGCACGCCACCGGCAAGCCGGTGGTGCTGGTGCTGACCGGCGGCTCGGCGCTGGCGGTGGACTGGGCGCAGGCGCATCTGCCGGCGATCCTGATGAGCTGGTATCCCGGGCAGCGCGGTGGCACCGCGGTGGGCCAGGCGCTGTTCGGCGAGGTCAATCCGGCGGGCCGCCTGCCGGTGACGTTCTACCGGGCGGACCAGGCGCTGCCCGCGTTCGACGATTACGCGATGGAGGGCCGCACCTACCGCTACTTCCGCGGCACCCCGCTGTATCCGTTCGGCCACGGCCTGTCGTACACGCGCTTCGACTACGGCACGCTGCGCCTGGATGCGCCGCGCATCGCCGACGACGGACGCCTCAAGGTGCAGGTGGAGGTGGCCAACACCGGCAAGCGCGCCGGCGACGAAGTCGCGCAGCTGTACGTGCGGCGGCTGGCGGCCGCGCCCGGCGACGCGCAGCAAACGCTGCGCGGTTTCCAGCGCGTTCGCCTCGCCCCTGGCGAACGCCGGACCCTGACGTTCGAACTGGACGCGCAGCAGGCGCTGCGGCAGTACGACGAGGCGCGCGGCGCGTATGTCGTGCCGGCGGGGGGCTACGAAGTGCGCATCGGCGGCTCCAGCGCCGATGCCCGCGTGCATGCCCGCTTCACCGTGGAGGCGCGCCGTGACTGAGCCCCGCAGTACGGAGACCGCCGCGCACACGCTGTCGGTGCGCGAGAAGCTGGGCTACAGCCTGGGCGACCTGGCGGCGAACCTGATCTTCCAGACGCTGATCACCTACCTGGCCTTCTTCTACACCGATGTGTACCGGTTGCCGGCCGCCACGGCGGCGACGATCATCTTCGTGATCGGCCTGCTCGGCGCGTTCGTGTTCACCCCGCTGATCGGAATCGCCGCCGACCGCACGGCCACGCGCTGGGGCAAGTTCCGGCCCTGGATCCTGTGCACGGCGATCCCGTTCGGCGTGCTGTCGCTGCTCGCCTTCAGTACCCCGGACCTGGGCGCGCGCGGCAAGGTGCTGTACGCGCTGACCACCTATGGCCTGCTGATGCTGGTGTACGCGGCCAACAACCTGCCGTACTCGGCGCTCAGCGGCGTGCTCACCGGCAACATGGCCCAGCGCAACAGCCTGTCGGCCTACCGCTTCGTGGCGGTGATGATCGCGCAGTTCATCATCCAGGTGCTGCTGTTGCCGCTGGTGCTGATCCTGGGCGATGGCGACAACGTGCGCGGTTTCGAGCGCCTGATGACGGTGTTCGCGGTGGTGGGCACGCTGTTCTTCCTGATCACCTTCGCCACCACCCGCGAGCGCATCGTCCCGGCCAAGGAGCAGAGCGCCGGCGTGCTGCAGGACCTGTCCGACCTGCTGCACAACCGGCCGTGGAAGGTGATGCTGGCGCTGACGGTGCTGGTCTTCGTCAACCTGGCGCTGAAGGGCGGCACCTACATCTACTACTTCCAGTATTACCTGAGCGGGGCCGCGCTGGCGGGCTTTCTCGATGCCTCTGGCTTCAACGGCTTCATCGGCGGCGTGAACGCGCTGCTCGGCGGATGGGGCCTGTCCGGCTTCACTTGGCCGCAGGATCCGGCCACCTCGGCGTTCAGCCTGTTCAATGCCTGCGGCATCCTGTGCATGATCCTGGGCATCGGCTTCTCCCGGCGCCTGGCCGACCGCTTCGGCAAGCGCGATGCCTTCGGCGGCGCGTTGCTGGTCTCTACCGTGTTCCTGCTGGTGTTCTACATCCTGCCGCCCACCGCGATCGGCGTGGCCTTCGGCGCCTTCATGCTGCACGGCTTCTGCTACGGCATCACCATCCCCTTGCTGTGGGCGATGATCGCTGACGTCGCCGACTACTCCGAATGGAAGAACCATCGCCGCGCCACCGCGATCATCTTCTCGGCGATGCTGTGCGGGCTGAAGATCGGCCTCAGCATCGGCGGCGCACTGGTCGCCGGCATCCTCGCGCACCACGGCTACCAGGCAGGCGCGCCACAGCAGCCGCAGGCCGTGGTGGACGGTATCCGCCTGACCGTGAGCGTCTATAGCGCCCTACCGTTCCTGGTCGCGGTGGCGCTGCTGTGCTTCTACCGGATCGACAAACGCATGGAACGTCGCATCGAACACGATCTGCAGGCACGTCGCCAGGACAGCGACATGCGTGACCTCAGCGACCTCGGCCATCTCGCGGCACGCGCCATCTCACAACCGCTGGTCACCCACATCTACACGGCCGATCCGTCGGCCCATGTGTTCGAGGGGCGCCTGTACATCTATCCGTCGCACGACATCGACAGCGGCGCGCCGTTCGACGACGACGGGGGGCACTTCGGCATGGAGGACTACCACGTGCTGCGCATGGACGCGCCGGACGGCGCGGCCACCGACTGCGGCGTGGCCCTGCATGTGCGCGACGTGCCCTGGGCCAGCCGGCAGATGTGGGCACCGGACGCGGCCCATCGCGACGGCCGCTATTACCTGTATTTCCCGGCCAAGGACGCGCAGGATCTGTTCCGCATCGGCGTGGCGGTGGCCGACCGCCCGGAAGGCCCGTTCGTCGCCGCGCCCGAGCCGATCGCCGGCACCTACTCGATCGACCCGGCCGTGTTCGAGGACGACGACGGCACGCACTACCTCTGCTTCGGTGGCATCTGGGGCGGGCAGCTGCAGAAACATCGCGACGATCGCTATGACGCGGCGCATGCCGAACCGCAAGGAGATACGCCGGCGCTGGGGCCGCGGATCGCTCGGTTGGACTCTGGCATGACCCGACTGGCGGAGCACACGCGGGAAATCGTGATCCTCGACGAGCACGGGCAGCCCTTACGCGCCGACGATCACGCGCGGCGCTTCTTCGAGGGGCCGTGGCTGCACAAGGATGAGGGCCGCTACTACCTGTCCTACTCCACCGGCAACACGCACCTGCTGTGCTACGCCATCGGCGACAACCCGTATGGACCGTTCACCTATCGCGGCGTGCTGCTGAAGCCGGTGGTGGGCTGGACCACGCATCACTCCATCTGCAAGTTTGAGGGCCGGTGGTACCTGTTCTATCACGATGCCCTGTTGTCCGGCGGCGTGACCCACCTGCGTTCGGTCAAGTGCACGCCGCTGCACGTCGAGCCGGATGGGAGCATCCGCACTGTCGATCCTTATGGCGGCTGAAGGACCGTCGCCAGGTGGCACTGCGCCCCCTGCGCCGTCTGCAGGCGGCGCATTGACCTTCTGTTGGAGTCAACTGTCATGCAGTTAAGACGCGCGAAGTCGTGCGCTTTCCGATGGCGCAATGCGTCGGGACTGAAGTCCCTCCCACAGTGGCTTGCGGCAAGCCTGCCAGTTGCACTGGGGAATGGACTTGCGGCGAGCCCGCCGGGTGCGCTGTGGGAGGGACTTCAGTCCCGACGAGTGGAGCCATCCAATGGCTGATTGCGACAGCAATCGAGACTGAAGTCAGTCCCACAATTGCGATAGCCAGCCAGCCGATCAGGCGCAGCGTCGTTACACCAACCGCGGCAACAGCTCCAACCCCTGGATCTCGCGAATCCCCAGCCCGGGCGCCTCGCCGAGGCGGATCTGCGCCTCGTCGAATTGCACCCCGCCGACCACGGGGTCGAACGCCCCCAGCGACGGTCCATCCAAATCTACCTTGGTGATGACGTCCGCACGCGCCACCGCCAGGTGCGCCGCCGCGGCCACGCCGATGCTCGATTCGAGCATGCAGCCGATCATGCACGGCACCCCGTACACCGCGGCGATGTCGGCGATGCGCAGCGCGTTGGACAGGCCGCCGGCCTTGATCAGTTTGATGTTGACGATGTCCGCCGCGCGCCGCTGCAGCAGCGCGATCGCCTGCGCCGGCGAGAACACGCTCTCGTCGGCCATCACCGGGGTCTGCACGCGCTCGGTCACGTACTGCAGGCCATCGACGTCGCCTGCCTTGACCGGCTGCTCCAGCAGTTCCAGCGTCACCCCGGCTCGCTCCAGTGCGTGCATCGCCTGCACCGCCTGCTTCGGCGTCCAGCCCTGGTTGGCGTCCAGCCGCAGCTGCGCGCGGCCGGCGACCGCGGCGTGGATCGCCTTGACCCGTGCGATGTCCTCGGTGAGATCGGTGCCGATCTTGATCTTCAGCGCCACGAACCCGCGCGTCAGCGCCGACAGCGCGTCGGCCACCATCGTGTCCACGGCATTCACGCTGATGGTGAGGTCGGTGGTCAGGTGCGGGGTGCCACCGCCAAGCAGCTGGTACAGCGGCGCACCGTGCGACTGCGCCCACAGGTCGTGCACGGCGACCTCCATCGCTGCCTTGGCGCTGCTGTTGTGCTGCAGCGCGCCCTGGATCAGGCCGCGCAGGCGCTGCAGGTCGGCGATGTCCTCGCCGATCAGGCGCGGCGCCAGGCAGCGTTCGATCGCCGCGATGATCGAACCGTGCGTGTCGCCGGTGATCGGCGGGGTGGCCGGGGCGCTGCCGTGGCCGATCCGGCCGTCGTCGGTGTGGACCATGACCACCACGTCCTCGATCGCCTGCACGGTGCGCAGCGCGGTCTTGAACGGGGTCTTCAGCGGCACGCGCAGCATGCCCAGGCGGATCTCGGTGATCTTCATTCGGTGGTCGGCGCGCGCAGGCGCTGGATGCGGGTGATGCGCTCAATGAAGGGCGTGCCGTCGCCGAGCAGCAGCGGTTCCAGCGGCGTCACCGACACGCCGTTGAGGCGCACGCGCTGCAACTGGCCGGACGCGTCGCGGTAGCTGGCGCCGGCCACGTCGTGGATCACCCAGGTGTGTCCGTCTTCGTGGCCGATCACCAGCATCACGTGGCCGGGGATGTAGACCAGGTCGCCGACGCGCAGTTGCGCCAATGCCTGCCGCCGCTGCGGCAGCGGGTCGCTGGCGGTGTAAGGCACCGACATCAGTGAGGGGCTGCGCGCCTGGTCGCCGGTGTTGCGCGGCAGCTCGATGCCGAGGCTGCGATGCAGATCGACGACGAAGCCGCTGCAGTCGCGCGCGTCGTAACGGTTGCCCCAGCCGTAGCGCTCGCCAAGGAACTTGAACGCCTGCTGCAGCAGCATCTGCGGCGTGGCCGGCAGCGGCGCCTCGGCGACGTCGGCGCTGCGTGGCACCAGCGCCGGCACGAGTTGCAGCCGGCCGTCGCGGTCGCGCAGCGGCAGCTGCACCACGTAGGCGGCCAGCGGCGACTGACCGTTGACCGCGTTCTGCGGCGGCCAGTCGCGCAGCAGCGGCAGCGCGCTGCCCATGTCCAGCGCCACCTGCGAGGCGTCCGGCAGTTCCGGGGTGAACACGGTGGCCGCGCGTGCGCCGGTGACCAGCAGCCGCGGCGTGCGCTGCGCATAGGCGAGCACGTTGGAGCGCTCGCCCTCGGCGAGAAGGTCGCGGGCGATCCAGGCGGCGTAGTTGTTCGCCAGCACGAACAGCCACTGGCCATCGGCACTGGCGTGCAGGATCGCCACGGCGCTGCCGGGATACAGGGCCGATTCCTGGAAGCGGTCGATGTCGCGATCGGCGCGGTCGCTGAACACGCGCTCGGCGGTGGGGAAGCGTCGCAGGTCGGCGCGCTGCACCACCAGCGCATAGCGCGGCTGCACCTGTGCCGGCAGCGCATCCAGCGCCAATGCGTGCTGCAGCGCCTGCAGGCGCGCGGCGTCGAGGACGGTGCCTTGCGTGTCGTAGAGCGTGCGCGACGGCGCTGCCGACAGCGCCAGGATCTGCGCGCGCACCTGTGCGGCGGGCAGTTGCGCCGGCAGCGTCGCCAGATCGTGCATCGACGGATCGTCGCGCAGCAGCCGGGCGTTGAACGCCGCGCGCTGCGTCGCCTCCAGCAGCGGCGGCGCCGCCGCCGGCAGCCGTGCGATCCAATGCGCGGCCTGCAACTGCGCCGGCTGTGCCTGCAGCGGCATGGCGTCGGTGGCGCGTGCTGGTGCGATGCCGGCGCTCGCCGCCATGGCGAGCAACAGGCACAGGCCGCGCATCGTGATCATGGCATCCCGCTGTCTGGAAAGAAGGCCGGCGCATCTTGCGCGCCGACGTCAGGATCTTCGATTCCCGGTTTTTTCCTGTCAAGGCGCTGCGTTGACAGGTTTTGCGAACGCGTGGTACACCCGACTGCACAGGGGAAGCGTGGCGATGGCGCTGGGGAACGTGCAGGCAACGCACGGCAGTGCCGCGTCCGCTCGGCAAGATGCAGGATCCCGCAACACGATGGCCGCGTGCCGTGCACGCGTCATCGCCGTGTGCGTGGACGCCAGGGACAGGCGCTCGTCGGTGGCCGCGCCCGCGGCGTTCGCGCCATCCACCCGCGCCATGCAGGAGAGCCGCATGCCCATGCGAATCGTTCGTCGTCCTTTTCCCTTGCGGCCCGTGCACATGGTGCTGGGGTCGCTGACGACGCTGGCCGCGGCCTTGCCGGCCGCGGCGCAGGAACAGGCGACGACGCCGCGCGATCTCGATGCGGTGCTGGTCACCGGTTCGCGCATCGCCCGCGCGCAGGTCGAAGGCCCGGCGCCGGTCACCGTCATCACCGCCGAGGACATCCGCAAGCAGGGCTTCGCCACGGTGTGGGAATCGCTGGGCACGCTCACCCAGTTCAGCGGCAGCACCTTCAACGAGAGCGACCAGACCGGCAGTTCGCCCAACGGCCAGTACCTCAACCTGCGCGGACTAGGGCCGGGCTACCAGTTGATCCTGCTCAACGGCAAGCGCATGGCCGACTACCCGCAGCCCTACGGTGCCAACGGCACCGCGGTCAGCCTGGGCAGCATCCCGGCGGCGGCGGTGGAGCGCATCGAAGTGATGAGCGGCGGCGCCTCCGCCATCTACGGCTCCGACGCGGTCGCCGGCGTGGTCAACATCATCACCAAGCGCGATTTCCAGGGCGACAGCCTGCGCGTGCGCGCCGGCACCACCACCCGTGGTGGCGGCGATACCGGGCAACTGCAGTGGAGCGGCGGGCGCCGCGGCGACGGCTGGAGTCTCACCTACGCCTTCGAGCGGCTGGACCGCGAACCCATCGTCGCCCGCCAGCGCGACTTCATGGATTCCTACGACGACCATCCGGCCAACAAGGCCGACCCCAGCTCGCCCAACGTGTCCATCTCCGGCGTCTACCTGCGCCGCGGCAACACCTATCTGTGGCCGCAGGCCGGCGCGCTGTCGACCTCGCCGCAGGCGCTGGCCGCGGCCTGCGCCGCGACCAATCCCGCGTTCCGTCCGTACCGCACCAGCGACAGCCTGCCCGCGCCCAACCGCTGCGGCGCGTTCGATTACTACGCCGGGCGCTCGGTGCAGAACGGCTATGGCAAGACCTCCGCCTACCTGGCCGGCGATGCCGAGCTCGGCCACGATGTGGTCGCCTACGCGCAAGTGCTGGCCAACCGTTCGCAGGACAAGAGCTCCAGCCAGACCCACTACTACATCGGCGAAGGCGCGTTCACCGCCTACGATCCAGACCTGGGGCTGGTCACCGCGCAGCGCATCTTCCTGCCGGACGAGGTCGGCGGCATCAAGACCATCGACTACGACGAGCGCAGCTGGAACCTCAATGCCGGCGTGCGCGGCAAGGCCTTCGGTGGGCGCTTCGACTGGGACGCCAGTGTGTCGCTGTCGCGCTACGACATCACCACCCGACGCCCGCGCTTCCTCACCAACGCGGTGCGCGATTACTACTTCGGGCCTGTGCTGGGCTATCGGCCGGACGGCACCGAGATCCGCCGCGTGCGTCCGGACCGGCTGTTCGCGCCCGGCAGCCCGGCGCTGTACCAGCAGCTCACCACCGAGGTGGTCAGCCGCGGCGAATCGGCCACCGACCAGGCCCAGTTCGTGGTCAGCGGCGACCTGTTCGAGCTGCCGGCAGGCATGGTGCAGATCGCCGCCGTGCTGGAAGCGGCGCGGCAGACCTACGACCTGCAGCCCGATCCGCGCACCACCGTGGATTACACCGGCAGCGAGCGCATCTACAACCTCACCCAGACCCCGGGTGGCGGCCCGCGCAAGCGCTACGCGGCCGGCCTGGAACTGCGCGTGCCGATCGCCAGCCGGCTCAGCGCCACCCTGGCCGCGCGCTACGACGCCTACGACGACATCACCGCGGTCGATGGCGCGGCGACCTGGCAGGCCGGCCTGGAGTGGCGTCCGTTCGACACCCTGCTGCTGCGCGGCAGCCACGCCACCAGCTTCCGCGCGCCGGACCTGCTGTGGATCTACGCCGGCACCAGCGCCAACAATCCCACCGTGGTCGACGAATACCTGTGCCGCCGCGACGGCCTGGATCCGTTGTCGGCGGCCTGCGCGAGCGCGCACGAGTACCAGACCTTCTCCACCCAGGCGTCCAATCCATTGCTGCGCGAGGAGACCGGCAAGTCGACCACGTTCGGCGCGGTGTGGGATGCACTGCCGGCGCTGTCGCTGAGCGTCGATTACTACCGCATCGAACTCAAGGGCCGGGTCGAAGCCATCTCCAGCGAGACCCTGCTGGAGAACAACGCCAACTGCCTGCTCGGCCGCGACCGCGCCGGCGCCGCGGTGGACACCGCATCGGCGGCCTGCCGCTTCTACCTGGACGCGGTCACGCGCAGCCCCGGCACCGACCTGACCAGCGAAGGCCAGATCACCGCATTCAAGACCTTCCCGATCAACCAGTCGCTGATGCGCACCGACGGCGTCGATGCCAGCCTGCGCTACGACCTCGACCTCGGCGCCTGGGGCACGCTCGGCCTGCAGGCCGGCCTGACCCGGGTGCTGCGGATGGAGGTGGCACAGTTCGCCGGCGCGCGCCCGGTGGACGTGATGAACGACGTCGACTACCTGGCGTTCCGCACACGCAGCAACTGGCGCGCGAACTGGAGCCGCGGCGACTGGTCGGCCAGCGTGTACGGCTACCGCTACGGCTCGCGGCCCGACTACGCCGAGCGCAGCCGGGTGGCGCCGTATTTGGTATGGAACGTCGACCTCGCCAAGCAGATCACCGACAAGGCCACCGTCGGCCTGAGCGTGCTCAACGTGTTCGACACGCTGCACCCGCGCGACGACACCTACACCACCTGGCCGTACTTCCCGCGGGTGTACAGCGCGATCGGGCGGCAGTGGTCCGTCAACTTCAACTACCGCTTCTGAGCGAACCCGCGGCGGCTGCATGCCTGCACGCCACCGCAGCGCCGATTGCGTACGCTTGTGCGTCCCCGACCAGGAAGTGTCCATGACCCGCGTTCCCGTGCCGTCCCTGTCCGCCGTGCGCCGGCTGCTGCTGCTGGCCACGCTGGCCTTGCTGGGGGCCTGCGCGCACGCGCCGCAGCGCAATCCACTGGCCACCTGGGTGCCATCGCCGAACTACGACACGCGCCGGCCGATCCTGATCGTCATCCACTACACCGACCAGCACTCGGTGCAGCAGAGCCTGGACACGCTGCGCTCGCACAACAGCAAGGGCAAGGTCAGCGCGCACTACCTGATCGGCCGCGACGGCGCGCGCTACCAACTGGTCGCCGACCAGGACCGTGCCTGGCACGGCGGCGCCGGACGCTGGGGCAGCATTACCGACATCAACTCCGCCTCGATCGGCATCGAACTGGACAACGACGGCAAGACCCCGTTCGCGCAGGAACAGATCGCCAGCCTGCTGGTGCTGCTCGAGGACCTGTGCACGCGCCTGCGCATCCCGCGCACCCAGGTGGTCGGGCACGAGGACTTCGCGCCCTCGCGCAAGGTCGATCCGGGCCCGCTGTTCCCGTGGAAGCGACTGGCCGAGGCCGGATTCGGCCGTTGGCCGGCCGCCGACACGCCGCCGGCGCCGCCCGGCTTCGATCCGTGGCAAGCGCTGGCGCTGATCGGCTATCCCGTCGACGACCGCGCCGCGACCCTGCGCGCCTTCCACCACCACTACCGCGGCAACGACGCCACTGACTTCGACGCAGAAGACCTGCGCATCCTCTACGCGCTGACCCAGCCGCTGCTGGCGCGGCCGCAGCCGGTCCCGGCGATGGAGCCGGACGCACCCTGAGCCGGCGCGCTGCGGCGCCAGCGTCGGTCTTGGCGGCATGCACGCCTGTCACTTGCCCCGCCGCGGTTCTTGGTAGCATCGCGCGCCAACGGACTCCAAAGGACGCAGTGCGATGAGGCGAGGAACCACGGCCCTGTGGGCGGCCACCTTCCTGCTGTTGGGCGGGTGCAAGGACAAGGCCGCCGATGCGCCCGCGGCGCAGACCCAGGCAACGACGAGCACGCCGGCCGCAGCGCCCGCCGACGCGAACGCGGCGGCGCAGCCGGCCGCCGCCGAGGTGCCGGCGCCGGGCCAGGTGCTGGCCGACATCTACGGTGCCAAGGGCGACGGCTCGGCGTCCTATGCCATCGACAACGGCGCGGTGGCCAGCTTCTGGTACGGCTTCCGCTTCGACCTCGGCGGCAAGCAGTACTACACCGGGTTCGCCAATGCCACCGGCGGCAAGTACGCCAAGCCCGGTGACCAGGGCGGCGATCAGGACCTGCCCGACCCGGCAGCGACCGTCAGCATCAGCCAGGCCACCTACGTGCTCGACAGCGCCGGTGGCAAGCCGGCCTGGACCCTGTTCCACGCGCAGCGCTGGGCCGGCGACTTCGGTGCCGACGGCAAGGCCGACACCCTGGACGAGCAGCGCAAGCCGCAGAGCACGGAGACCAGGGACGGCCACCTGTTGCTGGCGCTGCCGACCACCCGCTTCGCCGACGGCATCACCAGTGCCGGCTTCGCGGTGTTCACCTTCGACCCGAACAAGAACGACCTGGGCGACTACAAGGGCTGGGTGTACCTGGGCACGGTCGCCGCCGGCGAGGACAACAGCGCCGCCTGCGACGACCAGGGCACCATGAAGTGCGCCACCAGCACCGGCACGCTGAGCTTCGTGCCGCCGGGCAGCGGCACTGTGCCGTCGCTGCGGATCGCCCTGCAGGGTACGGCGGTGGAAGGGCCGGGCAAGGTCCGCACGCTGGGCCCGGCCGACGCCGTCACCTACACCTACGACCCCGCCAAGCAGCAGTACACCCCTCCGCTGGACCGCTGAACGGGCGGCACGGGAACGTGACGCGGCACGCGCGGCGGCGGTGGTTTCGGGCGCGGCACCTGGTTTAAGATGCGCCCCACGGGGCCTGATGATCAGGCGAGTCATTCGCGAGCGGCATGGGATGCTGCACTCGCCCGAAAATGCCGGTGTGGATTGCCGGCGTGCGGTTCGCCATGCGCGACCGCCATCGCCGCCCCTGCTCGGGGCCGCAGTGCACGTCACCGTCGTTCCGTCCGAAGTCGCGCCTGCCGGCAGCATCGTCCGTGCCGGGGCGTCGCGTCCGTGCCGTGCGCGTCTGCGCATGGCGCACGCGGCAGCAGGGCGCGGCAGGCGGTGCGGGTGGGTTCCCTCGGCTTCTTCACCGAATACAGGATGTTCTGGACATGTCGAACGACAACAAGCGCGCCGCCGCTCCCGAAGTGCCACCCGATGCGGGCAGCGTGCTGTACCTGATCTACGGCTGGGACGGCGATGGCGCCGTGTCCTACGAGATCGACAACGGCGCCGTGGTGAATTTCTGGGGCGGCCAGCATGTCGAGCTGGACGGCAAGCAGTACTACACCGGTTTCAGCTACGCCACGCCGGGCCACTACGGCATCGACGATGCGGAGACCTTCCCGAACCCGGGCGAGGGCGTCTCGCTCGGCGCCGCCACCTTCCTGCTGACCACACCCGGCGGCGAGCGGCCGTGGATGGTGCTGCACGCGCAGCGTTACGTCGGCAGCTTTGGCGCCTACGCGCGCGCCGATGCGTTCGATAGCAGCCGCGCACCGCAGCAGCATGCGCTGGGCGACGGCCGGCTGCTGCTGGCCGTCCCCACCACCCGCTTCGGCAACGGCATCACCGAAGCCGGCTTCGCCGTGTTCGTGTTCGATCCGAACCGGCACGACCTCGGCGATTACCGCAGCTGGGTCTATTGCGGCACGGTGGCGGCCGGCGAGGACAACGAGGCGGCCAGCGACCCGGACGGCGTGGTGCCGCACGTGTCCAGCACCGGCACCCTGGAATTCCAGACGGTGCCCGGCCAGCGCATGCCGGCGCTGCGCGTGGCGCTGCACGGCACCGCGATCGCCGGTCCCGGCCGCGCACGCCTGCTCGATGCCAGCGACGTCCTGCAGTACGCCTTCGACCCGGACAGCGGCCAGTACCGGCCCGCGCCCGACGCATGACCCCAGCGGCGCGCGGCGGCGCGCTGGTGGACGCAGCACCCGATGTTCCGCAGTACGCAATCGTTCTGTTGACCGCGCACTAACAAGCTCATGGACGAGCTCGGTTGACCCAGGCGGCCGCGATGGCCGTACCTCAACCTCAAGGAGTTACACGAGATGGCACGCGATTACACCAAGGCAGAGAATCTCGACATCATCGAGCGGGAAGCCAGGCAGCGGCAGATTCCGGTCGACGATTTCATGCGCTTCGCCTACATCGAAACCGGCGGCCGCTTCGACGAACAGGCCAGCCGCGGTCCCAACAGCGCCAAGGGCCTGTTCCAGTTCACCCCCGGTGCCGCCAGCGCCTACGGCATCCGCGGCCGCGAGCTCGACGCGGTGGCCAATACCGATGCCGCCGCGCGGATGTATCAGGACAACCGCAACAGCCTGACCCGCCAGCACGAACGCGACGGCCGCGCCTACCTCTCCGGCAAGCCGCAGCCCGACGGCCTGGACATGTACATGGCGCACCAGCAGGGTGCCGGCGGCTACCGCTCGATCCAGGCCGCCATCGCCACCGGCCACTTCGAGCTGAAGGGCACCCGCGCCAACATCCTCAACAACGTGCCCGGCGAGAAGGACGCGCAGGGCGCGCGTCAGTTCCAGGCCTACACCGGCACCTCGCTGGCCGACTTCAAGACGCTGTCCGACCAGGACATGGCCAAGGCCTTCGTGAAGTACTGGGACGCCAAGTACGACCACATCGCGATCCCGGAAAAGGGCATCAAGCCGCTCGCCGAGGGCCAGGCCGCGCCGGCGCCCGCGCGCACGCCGGCGCACGCCGGCGGCAAGCAGGGCGGCCACGACGGCATCGCGCTGACCGCCGCCTACGACCTGGGCGTCAAGCACGACGACGTGCAGTACGCGATCAACGTCAAGAGCAGCAAGTACTACCACCCCGGCGTGGACGGCAAGCATCTGGCGCAGGGCTACATCGACTGTTCCGGCTGGGTGACCGAGCTGCAGAACGCGACGATGAACGAGATCAACCGCAAGGCCGGCCGTGACGTGTTCACCCAGAAGGACATGCTGGTGCAGGGCATGACCGGCTCCGGCGAGATCGTCAAGAAGGCCTACGACAGCTCCGGCGTGCTGCTGGAGGGCAAGGACGTGTTCAAGCCCGGCGCGCTGAAGGAAGGCATGGTCATTGGTGTGGACTCGGGCAAGACCGCGCACGAGCACTGGAAGGGCATCGACCACATCATGATGGTCGTGCGCGATCCCAAGAGCGGCGAACTGCTGGTCAGCCAGTCCACCGGCAGCAAGGGCGTCAACACCATGCCGCTGGACGACTACCTGGCCACGCACCAGAACGCCAAGCTGTTCGCCTCCGATCCGCTGGCCAAGGGCCGCGACCTGCTGCAGGACCGCCAGCAGACCCAGGCGCAGAGCCAGGGCACGCAGGAGCCGCGCACGGCGCTGAAGCCGGGCGAGCAGGGCGCCGACGTCAAGGCGATGCAGCAGCGCCTGATCGAACTGGGCGTCAAGGACGACCAGGGCAAGCTGCTCAGCGGCACGGGCTACTACGGCGAGCGCACCCAGCAGGTGGTCGCCAACCTGCAGCGCGAGAAGGGCCTGGCGCCGACCGGCATCGCCGACAAGGCCACCCTGGAGGCGATCGCCAAGCAGCCCGCGCCGGCCAAGGCCGACGCGGCGGCGCTGGCCGACAACCCCCTGTACAGGCAGGCCATGGAGCACCTGCAGAAGCAGGGCCCCAACGGCGGCTTCAAGAGCGCCGAAGAGATGCAGCGCGCCGCCGGCCAGGTCGCGTTCGAGGCCAAGGTCAGCGGCATGCAGCGCATCGACGACCTGGTGCCCAGCGGCGACCGCCGCGGGCTGATCGCCGTGCAGCGCAATCCCGACAATCCGCACGACGTCAATCGCGCCTACGTGGACAGGCAGCAGGCCGCGGCGGTGCCGCTGGAGCGCAGCCAACAGCAGCTGGCCGCCGAAACCCAGCGGCAAGCGCAGGAACAGCCGCAGCAGCCGGATCCGCAGCGCGAGAAGACCCAGGCGCCGCGCTGACCGGTGTGTGCGGCAACGGCCGCCGTCGCGCACGGTGCGGCGGTGGTCGTGCATGGCGATGGCGGCGGCCACTGCCGTGCATGCGCCGACGCGACATTGCCCAACGCCAGCCCAACGCGATCACCCACCATCGCGGCGTGCGATGGACAGCGTGCGCAATGATCGCTTAGAACCTCGCCTTTCCGCTCGCGCAAACGACAAGGACGCAACCCGACCATGGCCATCGCCAAGGCTTTCCGACGCGCTTCCCTGCTGCTGTTGTACGTGGCCACCGCTGCCGCTGTGTCTGCGGCTGCCACGCCCCGTGCCGGCACCCACGCCGATGCGGGCGCGGCCACGCCGGCCACTGCGCCGCCGGCGCCCACCGCGTCGGGAGATTCCCCCGTACTGCGACCGTCCTACGACACCTGCATCGCCGCCGCCGGCGGCGCGAGCCCGGCGATGCTGGATTGCATTTCCGCCGAGCATGCCTACCAGGACCAGCGCCTCAACACTGCCTACAATGCGGCGATGGCCAAGCTGGGCGGGGCCGAGCAGCACGCGTTGCGCGAGCGGCAGCGCAAGTGGATCGCCGAGCGCGACGACAAGTGCGTCGCCGATCCGGACGGCGGCCAGGCCGCGCGCGTGGACGCGGCCGAATGCCGGCTGGAAACGACCGCACGCCGCGCCGACGAACTCGAAGCGCACTGACCCGCCTATCGCGCATTGCACGCTGCGCAGCGAGACAGGACAGCGGCGACGGCCATGGCCTATGCTGCGCACATGTCGCATGACCGCCGCTCGCGCCACCACCATTCCTCGCGCCCCGGGCGCCGACATGGTTGGCTGCGCGCAGTGAGCCTGGCGCTCGCGCTCGTCGTCGCGCCTGCCGCGCCCGCCGCCGAACCGACCACGTCGCCGGCCACCACGCCGGCGCAGGCGGGACTGGTCGATGTGCATACGCTGGCGCCGGACATCGCGATGGACATCCGCTACGCCGGCCACGACAACTTCACCGGCCGCCCGGTGCCGGGCTACGACGCGCCCAAGTGCTATCTGCTGGCGCCGGCGGCGAAGGCCTTGGCGCAGGTGCAACACGACCTGCAGGCCAAGGGCTACCGCCTGCAGGTGTTCGACTGCTATCGGCCGCAGCGATCGGTGCGCGCCTTCGTCGCCTGGGCGCGCGATCCGCAGGATCAGGTCGCCAAGGCGCGCTACTACCCCAAGCTGGAAAAAAGCGTGTTGCTGGGCGACTACATCGCTGAGCACTCCGGCCACAGCCGCGGCGCCACCGTCGATCTGGGCTTGCTGGACTGCCGCCAGGGCGCTTGCCGCGCGCTGGACATGGGCACCGGCTTCGACTTCTTCGACCCGAGCGCACACACCGACACCCCGGCCATCGACGCCACCCAACGCGCGCATCGTCAGCAACTGCTGAAGGCGATGGCCGCGCGCGGCTTCGTCAACTACCCGATGGAGTGGTGGCACTACACCTTCCAGCCCGAGCCCAGCCCCGGCGTCGCCTTCGACGTGCCGGTGCGCTAGCGTCTCGTCCCCATCGCCACGGACTCGCCATGACCGGTACCCACCAATTCGTCGACCTGCAATGCCCTTACTGCGGCGAATGGATCGATGTCGCCCTGGATCCGTCGGTGGACGTGCAGCAGTACGTGGAGGACTGCCAGGTGTGCTGCAAGCCGATGCTGATGACGGTGCGTTGGGACGAGGACGGCGCGCCGGTGGTGAGCGCGATCGCCGAAAACGCCAGTTGATCCGCGCGCTGGCGCGGCGCGCCACACGCCGATGCGCGGCAGCCTCTAGACTTGCGTCCTTGCCGACCGAGGACACCCGATGAACCTGCCGCTGCACTTCGGCCTGCTGGGCTCGCTGGAAGCCGGGCTGATCGCCCTGGCGGTCGGTTTCCTGGTGTACGCGCTGTGGCAGTGGCTGGGCCGGCGGCTGGGCTGGTCCGAGGGCCAGCAACTGGGCGGCGCGTGCCTGATCGCGGTGGCGGTGTCGGCCGGCATCGACTGCTGGAACCTGTTCTACACCAGCATCGTGCGCCTGGAGTCGCCGCTGTACGCGCGGATCGCCCTGGCCAGCATCCACGATCCGGACGAACTGGGCTCGCGAGTGGTGCTCGAGGTGGCCGGCGCGCTGTCCGGCGTGGCCCTGGCGTGGATCGTATTCAGGGCGCGTTCAAGCGAAAACGCCGGCGACGGCGGTCACGAAACACGCTGAAACAGACGTTTTCTTTCTGCAATCCAAACGTCTCGAATGGACGCCTTACTGCTTGCTGACGGAATCCTAACCAGTGCGGTAGCGCGCCGCAGCAGCGTCGTGGTTAACGATCCGTTTTGCGGCGATTTTCGGCAGGGAATGGATTCAGTCTGAGGCGGGCACGGTAGCGCCGTGTTCCGGAATCGACCGGACATGTCACACCGAGAGCCAAACCGAACGTCAAGGAGAAACCACCCATGAACATCCGCACCCGCACCCCGCTGATCGGTACCGCCGCCATTCTCGCCGCCGCGCTGGCCCTGCCGGCCTTCGCCCAGGATGCGCAGGCCGACGCCGCCGCGCAGGCGCAGACGCAGTCGTCCACCAGCGCCACCGGCCAGAGCGGACAGGCCGGTGCGGCCTCGGGCGGCGCCCAGACCTGGGCCGACGTGGACGCCGACAAGGACGGCGCCATCAGCAAGCAGGAGGCGCAGGTCAACGCCGGCCTCAGCCAGATCTTCGCCCAGGCCGACGCCAATCACGACGGCAAGCTGACCCCGGACGAGTACAAGGCCTACGTCGCCAAGCAGCAGGGCGGCGCGGCGACCGGCAGCGACAGCAACGGCGGCCAGTAACGGGAGCGGTGCCGGCACCGGCGGTCGCGCGGCGATGAGCACGCGTACCGCCTTGCCGGGACCGGATCGATCACCGCGGGCGCGCCAGTGGCGCGCAACGCGATCCACACGACGGCGGCCCACGGGCCGCCGTCGTGCGTTTGTACGGGATGCGGCGCCGCATGTCCTACGGCCGTCTTTGTAGCGCTGCTATGCTTGGCCGATGCCCACGCCCACCGCTTCGCGCTCCTCTCCCATCGCCCTGGTCGGTTTCGACGGCGACGACACCCTGTGGAAGAGCGAGGACTATTACCGCGACGCCGAGGCCGCGTTCGAAGCCATCCTCGGCCAGTACCTGGACCTGCACGACACCGGCACCCTGCAGCATCTGCTGGCGGTGGAGCGCCGCAATCTCAAGGTCTTCGGCTATGGCGTGAAGGGCATGACCCTGTCGATGATCGAGGCGGCGATCGAGCTGACCGAGGCGCGCATTTCCGCGCGCGACATCGGGCGCATCGTCGAGATCGGCCGTAGCACGCTGCAGCATCCGGTGGAGGTGATCGCCGGCGTGCGCGAGGCGGTGGCGGCGATCGCCGCCGAGTTCGAGATCGTGCTGATCACCAAGGGCGACCTGTTCCACCAGGAAGCCAAGATCGCGCAGTCCGGCCTGGGCGACCTGTTCCCGCGCATCGAGGTGGTGTCGGAGAAGGACCCGCAGACCTACGCCAGGGTGCTGTCCGAGTTCGGCATCGGCGCCGAGCGCTTCGTGATGATCGGCAACTCGCTGCGCTCGGACGTGGAGCCGGTGATCGCGCTCGGCGGCTGGGGCATCCATACGCCGTACACCACCACCTGGGCGCACGAGGCCGAGCACGGGCTGTCGGCCGACGAGCCGCGCCTGCGCGAAGTGGCCGCGGCCGCGGACTGGCCGCAGGCGGTGGCGGATCTCAACCGGCATGCGGCGAGCCTGACGCATGCCTGAGCGTATGCCGGGTAGGAGTGGCCTCGGCGCGCTCGGCCCGGTCCCGTTCCGTTCCGTAGCAGCGCGCAGGCGTTCGTTCGCGTCGCTGCGCTGAGAGCGCAACGCGAGCGTCGACACGAGCCTTGCCGACACCGCTGGCAGCGCCGCCACTGCCGCGGTGCGTTCCTGCCGGCAGGGACGGTTGCTCACGCGCGCTGACAGCGCCCGTCGGCTCCGGCAGAATCGGCGCATGCGGCTATCTCCGTCCTTCGCGAAGGTGTGTTTCTGGGCGGCGCTGTGCGTCGCCGGCCCGGTCGCGGCGCAGGTCGCGGCGGCGCCTGCGACCACCACGTCCGCCGAGCCTGCGGCCGCCGAGACGCCCGGCACCGACGATGCCTGGATCGATCGCCAGTTGCTGGACATCGATCGCTACGCCGCGCGCTACCCCGACAGCTTCCTCGACGAGGTCGCGCGCTACGCGCAGATGCCACACGGCTATGCCGAGGTCCTGCTGCGCGAGCGCCGCTGGCCGCCGCGCGATGTCTATGTCGCCGCGTTCCTGGCCAAGGCGGCGGGACGGTCCTACCGCGAGGTGGTGCGCGCACGCACGGCGGCCGGCGTTGCGGCCGGCTGGGCGGCGGTGGCAAGCGGCCTGGACGCGCCGCCCGGCTCGCTGGCCTATCGCGCGCTGCGCCATGCCATCGTCGCCAGTTACGACCATTGGGACCGGCCGATCGCACTGGACGCGCTGCTGCGCCGGCAACTGGGCGACCGCGCCGCCCGCGACCGCGCCGCGGCGCAGCCCCAGGAAGGGTCGACGCGCACGAAATAAGCGCGGGGCAGCGCGACGGCACAGCGTGGTCGCCAGGGTGCCCATTGCGTTGCGCGCACGTGCCGTTGCCGGTACGGCATGCAGGCATCGTTCTGCATCCACTTCAGCGCGCACGAGCCCCTCTCCCCCCGGGAGAGGGGTTGGGGTGAGGGTCGGGCGCGCAGCGCCTCACGCACTTTGGGCGCACGCGGCTGCGCCGGACCCTCCTCCGCCCCTGCGGGGCACCTTCTCCCGGCGGGAGAAGGAGACGGCGCTGCCGGCCACTCCCGTGCCGCACCGTTACGCGCCGCCGCCCATTCATCCACACTGGCCGCGCCGCCGCCACGGCGCGAGAATAGGCGTTCTGCCGGTCCTGCCGCCGGCGCCATTGCCGCTCCGGACCGCCCGATGACCAACGCCTTCGTTTCGCCCGACGCTATCCGCAGCCTGTTCGCGCAGGCCATGTCCGACATGTACCGCACTGAGGTGCCGCTGTACGGCACGCTGATGGCGCTGGTGGCGCAGGTCAATGCGCAGACCCTGGCCGCCGACCCGGCGCTGGAGGCGCAGCTGCAGCGCAACGACGAACGCGCGCGCCTGGACCAGGAACGGCATGGCGCGATCCGTGTCGGCACCGCCGAGGAACTGGCCACCCTGCGCCGCCTGTTCGCGGTGATGGGGATGGCGCCGGTGGGTTATTACGACCTGTCGGTGGCCGGCGTGCCGGTGCACTCCACCGCGTTCCGCCCGCTGGATGCCGCGGCCCTGGCGCGCAATCCGTTCCGCGTGTTCACTTCGCTGCTGCGGCTGGAGCTGATCGAGGACCCGGCACGGCGCGAACAGGCCGCGCAGATCCTCGCCAAGCGGCGCATCTTCACCGACGGCGCGCTTGCGCTGATCGCGCAGTGCGAACGCGACGGCGGCCTGGTCGACGGCGACGCGCAGCGCTTCGTCGCCGAGGCGCTGGAGACCTTCCGCTGGCACAGCGATGCCACCGTGAGCCTGCCGACCTACCGCGCGCTGAGCGAGGCGCACAAGCTGATCGCCGATGTGGTCAGCTTCCACGGTCCGCACATCAACCACCTGACCCCGCGCACCCTGGACATCGATGCGGCGCAGGCGGAGATGCTGCGCCGGGGCATCGACGCCAAGGCGGTGATCGAAGGCCCGCCGCGCCGCGCCTGCCCGATCCTGCTGCGCCAGACCAGCTTCAAGGCGCTGGAGGAAACCGTGCGCTTCCCCGCGGGCGCGGACGGCGCCGAGGCCGGCACCCATACCGCGCGGTTCGGCGAGATCGAACAGCGCGGCCTGGCCCTGACGCCGAAGGGCCGCGCGCTGTACGACGCGTTGCTGGAACGCGCACGCGCCGCCGACGGCAGCGCCGGTGCCGACTACGCCACGCGCCTGCAGGCGGCCTTCGCCGATTTCCCGGACGACTACGCCACCCTGCGCCGCGAGGGCCTGGGCTACTTCCGCTACGCACTGACCGACGCCGGTCGCGCCGCGGGCGCCGCGGCCCTGGCCGGCAAGCCGGCCGAAGCGCTGATCGCCGACGGCCTGGCCAGCGCCGACCCGATCGTCTACGAGGATTTCCTGCCGGTCAGCGCCGCCGGCATCTTCCAGTCCAACCTCGGCGGCGGCGAACAGCGCGCCTACGCCGCGCACGCCAACCGCGCCGCGTTCGAGCAGGCGCTGGGCGCGACGGTGCACGACGAGTTCGCCATCTACGCCGGCATCGAACGCGATTCGCTGCAGGCGTTGGCGGGCTGAGGCAGGGATTGGGGAATAGGGATTGGGGAATCGCAACAGCGGTTTCCCATCGTCGTGTCGCTACACGCACACGACCGATGTGGCGGTGCGTTGTGAGTGGGCTTCAGTCCCGATGGTGTCCGAAGACAACAACGCTGCTCACACCGCCGCGCGTCGCGGCTGAAGCCGCTCCTACGAGGGCGCGGTCGGCGCGACGGAGACACTGTGGGAGGGACTTCAGTCCCGACGGCATCCGAAGGCGACCAAACCGCACACCGCCGCATCGCAGCCGAAGTGGCTCCTGCACGAGATGCATACGCGGCAATGAACCGCGTGCTATTGCCTAGCCACCGGCGCAGCAGCGCCAGCCTGCGCGACCTCGGCCGCGCAGCCGCATCGAACGCGGCTTACCCAGCGTAACGCGCCTTGAGCATGGCATATGCCGAACGCAGCGCCAGCGCTTCGCCACCGGCCGGGCGGCCGGGGCGGTCGCTGTCGTTCCAGGCGTACACGTCCAGGTGCGCCCACGCCTGCCGTGCCGGTACGAAGCGCTCCAGGTACAGCGCGGCGGTGACCGCGCCGGCCATGCGCGAGCCGGCGTTGGCCAGGTCGGCGACCGAACTGGTGAGGTAGCGCAGGTAGGGGCGCCACAGCGGCATGCGCCAGACCGGGTCGCGGGTGCGCTCGCCGGCGGCGATCCAGGCCTGCGCCAGCGTCTCGTCGTTGCAGAACAGCGCCGGCAGGTCCGGACCCAGGGCGATGCGTGCCGCACCGGTCAGGGTGGCGAAATCCAGGATCGCGTCGGGGCGCTGCTCGCTGGCGTAGGCCAGCGCATCGCACAGCACCAGGCGGCCTTCGGCGTCGGTGTTGTCGATTTCCACGCTGGTGCCCTGGCGGGTGGCGATGACCTCGCCCGGACGGAATGCGTTCGGGCCGACCGCGTTCTCCACCGCCGGCAGCAGCACGGTCAGCCGCAGCGGCAGGCGCTGCGCCATCACCAGCCCGGCCAGCGCCAGTGCGTGCGCGGCACCGCCCATGTCCTTCTTCATGTTGCGCATGCCATCGGCCGGCTTCAGGTCCAGGCCGCCGGTGTCGAAGCACACGCCCTTGCCGACCAGGGCCACGTGCGGATGCGCGTCTTCGCCCCAGCGCAGCACCAGCAGCCGCGGCGCGCGGTGCGAGGCGCGACCGACCGCATGGATCGCCGGGAAGTTCTGCTCCAGCAGCGCGTCGCCGACGATGCTCTCGAACTGCGCGCCGTGTTCCTGCGCGATCGCGCGTGCGGCCTCTTCCAGTTGCTCCGGCCCCATGTGCTCGGTCGGCGTGTTGACCCAGTCGCGCACGCGCAGGCTGGCCGCGATCAGGTCGCGCACTTCGGCCTGCGGTGTGGCCAGCAACTGCGCCGGCAGCCGCGGCGGCTGCTTGTAGCGGGCGAAGCGATAGCTGCCAAGACCCCAGCCCAGATGCAGCGCCGCCAGCGTGTCCGCGTCCAGCGCCGTTTCCACCCGCCAGGTGCTGCCGGCCGGCAGCGCGAACGGCGCATGCGCGTAGGCATATGCATCGCCGCGATCGCCGACGCCCAGCACCGCCGCGGCCACGCCGTCGGCGCCCGGCAGCAGCAGCACGCTGCCCGGCGCGGCCATGAATTGCTGGGTATCCATCCACGCCACCCACGCCGGCGATTGCGCCGCGCGCCATTCGGCCAGGTGTTCGCGGTCGAGCACGTACAGCGGCAGGGCGTGGGTGGAGGCGTCGGTGAAGCCGGTCGGCAGGGACATCAGCGGATCCTTGGAAGAGGGAGAGGACCGGCGGGCGAGGGCGCGCGGATCAGGCGCGCGCCGCGGCGGCCGGCTGGGTCGCGTCCAGCCAGTCGGCCAGGCCGGTGAGGGTGTCGAAGTGCAGGTCGGGCGGGGTCGGCGGATGCCAGGCCTGCGCCTCGCGGTTGATCCAGCAGCCGCGCAGGCCGGCCTGCATCGCGCCGACCACGTCGATCTCGATGTGGTCGCCCACATGCAGCACCTGCGCGCAGGGCAGGCCCAGGCGCGCGCAGGCGGCGCGGAAGATGCCCGGGTCCGGCTTGGCCGCGCCGTGTTCGCGGGCGCTGAGCTGGAAGGCGAAATGGTGGTCCAGGCCGATCGTGGCCAGGTCGGCATTGCCGTTGCTCAGCGCCACCACCGGCACGCGCGCGGCGATGCGCTCCAGCGCGGCGATGCTGTCCGGGTAGCACTCCACCTGGTTGCGCGCGGCATGGAACACCGCATACGCAGGCTCCAGCAACGCTTCGTCGGCACCGCTGTCCTGCAGCGCACGGCGCAGCGTCAACCGACGCAGTGCGCTGAGGTCGTGGTGCAGGTGCGGATGCGCGGCGAACACTTCTTCGCGCAACTGCCGCATCGCCGCGACCGGGAAGCGCGCGGCAGTGGCCGGGCTGTGCTGCAGCAGCCAGTCGTGCAGCACCTGCTCGATGCGCACACCGATCGGCGCGAACGGCCACAGGGTGTCGTCCAGATCCAGCGTGATCGCGCGGACGGGGAAGGAGGGCATGGAAGTCACCGGCGCATTTTACGCCAAGCGCTGATACCCCTGCGCCTCACGCCCGGTAGACAGCGCGCGCGCTTCCGCGGATCCCCAATCCCGACTCCCCAATTCCGGCCTCACTCCAGCAACCGCGCCCAACGCTGCATCCCGTCCACCCGCGCCAGCACCATCTTGATGCACACCAGCAGCGGCACCGCCAGCAGCAGGCCGATCATGCCCCACAGCCAGCCGAACAGCATCAGCGCCAGGATCAGCATCAGCGGCGAGATCGCCATGCGCCGGCCGAGCACGATCGGCGTCACCACCTGGCCTTCCAGGGTGTGCAGGGCCAGGTACAGGATCGCCGGCAGCGCCGCGCTCAGCGGGTCGCGGAAGGCGACGAAGCCCATCAGCAGCATCAGCACCGCGCCGATCAGCGGCCCCACGTAGGGCGCGAAATTCAGCAGCGCCACCACCGTGCCCCACAGCAGCGCTTCCTGTGGCGGGATCTTCAGCACGATCAGGATGCCGGCGAAGATCAGGCCCACCAGCGTATTGATCACGGTGATGGTCAACACGTAGCGCGAGACCTCGCGTTCGATCGAGCGCAGGATCTCGGTGGTGAACTTCTGCTGCTGGCGGCTGGGCAGCAACGCGATCGCATGGCGTTGCAGGTTCTCGCCGAACACCATGAAGAAGAACGTCAGCAGCACCACCGCCAGCGCCGAGGCGGCCAGCCGCGGGGTCCGCACCAGCGCCTTGTACGGATCGTCCATCTGCGTGCGGATCACCTGCACGCGGCGGCCGCTCTCGCCGCCGGCGGCGCGCGCGAAGTTTTCCGCGGCCTGGTTGGCCTGCTGCATCGGCTTGGTCAGGTCGCGCACCTGGGTGGCCAGATGGCGCAGCTGCGCCGGCGCCTGCTGCGCCCACTCGGCGGCGGGGCCGGCCAGTTGCACGGTGAGCGTCGTCGCCACCGCCATGCCCGACAGCAGCACCAGCAGCGCGGCCAGGAAGCGCGGCAGGTACAGCCGTTGCAGCACCCGCAGGATCGGGTTGCCGACCAGGGCGAAGAAGGCCGAGAGCAGGATCGGCAGGATCACGTCCTGCGCGGCCCACAGCGTGTAGCAGACCGCCAGGGTGGCCAGCACCACCAGCGAGACCGGTCCGCGCGGGCGCGGTGCGGGCGGTGGCGGCAGGGCGCCGTGCGGCGCGTCGTCGGCGACGGCCGCGGAATCGGGAACTGTGCTCATCGAACCTGCGATGCGGTGGCCGCGCCGCGTGCCGCAGTGCACGCGCCGAGCGGCGACGGAAAGGAAGCGAAGTGTAGGCCGATCGTGGCCGGCGCGGTATCAAGGCCGTGTGGCCGCCGCGTGCGCGCCGCGTGGCGGCCCAGTCATCACACCGGCTGCAGCGCCCGTCGTAGGAGCGGCTTCAGCCGCGACAGGCGTTACCGGGAAAGCCCCATCGCGGCTGAAGCCGCTCCTACAACGGGGACGCCCTAGCGCTCGGACAGATCGGTCGCCGCTTCCGCGGCGGCGGGGTGCCCGGGGCGCGAGGCCGTCGGTGGCCGTACCGGCTGCGGACGCGCAGGGGATGGGGGAACCGGTGTGGCGGGCGGCGGTGTCTGGGTGGCGGCATCCACCGCCGCGTCCTGTGCCGTGTCCGCAGCCTCTTCCGCATCGTCGGAGGCGCGCTCGGCGTTATCGGACGCGCTCTTGGCGGTGGTGGCGTTGATCAGGCTCGAAACCGCACTGAGCATCTGCAGCCAGCGTGCGCCGCCGAGCTTGCCGACCACCGCCGCCGGCTCCGCGCGTCCGACCAGGAAGCCGGTGCCCAGGCCGACCACGACGATCCGCCACGGCGTCCAGCCTTCGCGCCAGACCTGCTGCAGGGTCGCCCAATGCGTGCGCACCTGCTCCTGGCGTCCTTCCAGCACCGCTTCGGCGCGGGCGATACGGTGCTGCAATTGCCGCAGGCTCATGGCGTGGCCTCACGCTTGGCGATGTCTTCGTCGCCGTCCTCGTCGTCGCCGCCGATGCCCAGCTTGGCCAACTGGCGGCGGGTGGCGTCGAGCTTGCTCATGTCGAAATAGCGCAGCGCCTGCCAGGCGCCGAGCGCGGTGACCACCAGGCTGAAGGCGGCGGTCGCCGAGATCGACGCCAGCCACGACCAGCCCATGCGCTGCAGCAAGGCGATCATCGCGCCCATCAGCAGCATCCAGGCCGAGGCGCCGAACGCCACCGCCACGGTCATCCATACAAAGGCCCGCGCCAGAGCGGCGCGGGCCAGGGCGAAGTCCGCGGCCACCAGCTTGCGCAGGGCGCGGCCGGTGTCCAGGGTGGCGGTGAGTCCTTCGCGCCCGGCCGTGCCGAGCGCGCGGAAGGATTCCTCCAGCGACGGTGCGGCCGCGGCGTCTGCCGCGGCGCCGTCGGTGCGGGCCTGCTCCTCGCTCACGCGCGGCTTACTTGTCGCCGCCGCTGCGCGCCAGCTTGGCGATGATCCAGCCGGTGGCGAAGGCCACGCCGAACGAGGCCAGCGGACGCTCGCGGATCAGTTCGGCAGCGCTGTCGATCAGGTCGCGGCCCTTGTCCAGCAGCACGTCCACCTGCTCCTTCGCCGCCGCGCCGCCGAACTCGGCCGCCGCCAATCCGGACAGGGCGCTGTCGGACAGCTCGGCCTTGACGTTGGCCTTGCCCAGCTTCAGTTCCTCGCCGGCGGCACCGGCCGCGCCCTTGATCGCGTCGCCGGCGTAGCTGGCCGCGGACTTCAGGTGCGCGCCGGCTTCGCTCAGGTTGTCCTTGAGGTTCTCGGTATTGGTCGGGCTGGCATTCATGGGCATGTCTCCTCTGGGGTTTGGGGGCCTGCCGTCCGCCGATGCGGACGCTGCGCAGAACGGGGCGACACCAATACCATCGGCGGGGTGTACGGGGTGTTAGCTCGTCGCCGCAAGCCGTGCGCCATAGTGTCGGCGCTCGCCGCCGAGCGGCCAAGTCCGGAGGACCTGTCATGCACGCATACGGCAACCGGAGCGGCCATGCCGGGGTGGTCGCCTACGACAGCGGCCCGGACTGGATCGTGCTGCGCTTCGCCGACGGCGCCACCTACCGCTACGACCGCCAGCATCCCGGCCTGCTCCATGTCATGGAGATGCAGCGCCTGGCCGCGGCCGGGCGCGGCCTGACCACCTACCTCAATCAACACGTGCGCGACGACTACGCCGCGCGCCTGGACTGAGCGCGCCGGTTCACTGCATGACCAGGTCGGCCTGCGCGCCGCCGCGCACCACGCGCAGCACCAGTTGTGCCGGCTTGCGCGCGAAGTTGGCGCGGTAGCTGGCCAGGTCGGCGAACTCGCCGACCGAGGCGGCCACCACGATGTCGCCGCTGGCCAGGCCGTTGCGCGCCGCGCGGCTGCCGCGCGCCACGTTGCCGATCAGCACGCCGGAGATGCCGGACTGGCGCAGCGATTCGGGCAGGTCGGCGAAGGTGGCGCCGCTCAGCCGCGGATCCAGCGACTCGCCGCTGATCGCGCGCGGCTGCTCCTTGAGCGTGGCCTTGAACTGCAGCGGCTTGCCGTCGCGGCGCACGTCCAGGGTCACGGTGCTGCCCACCGGCTGCAGGCCCTCGTAGTTGTGCAGTGCCTCGGCGCTGTCCAGGCGCTCGCCGTTGGCGGCGACGACCACGTCGCCCGGCTGCAGCCCGGCGGCCGCGGCCGACGAGCCGGCCAGTACCCGCGTCACCAGCGCCCCGCGCGGGGCCGACAGGCCCAGGCCCTGCGCCATCTGCGAGGTCAGGTTCTGCGTCTCGATGCCCAGGGTGCCGCGGATCATCACCCCGTTGTTCTTGATCAACTGGTCGACCACCGCGCGCGCCAGGTTCGACGGGATCGCCAGGCCCAGGCCGATGTTGCCGGCCATGCTGCCCTGCGGGTTGAAGCTGGCGGTGTTGATGCCGACCAGTTCGCCGCGCAGGTCCACCAGCGCGCCGCCGGAGTTGCCGGGGTTGATCGAGGCGTCGGTCTGGATGAAGTTCTGGTAGCCCAGGCCGCGGATGCCATTGCGGCCCATCGCCGAGACGATGCCGGAGGTGACGGTCTGGGTGAAGCCGAACGGGTTGCCGATGGCCGCGACGAAATCGCCCACCCGCAGCTTGTCGCTGTCGCCCAGGCGGATCTCGGTGAGGTTGTCGGCCTTGATCCGGATCAGCGCGATGTCGGTGTCCGCGTCCGAGCCCATGAACTCGGCCTTGAAGCTGCGCCCGTCGGCCAGGGTCACCTGCACGTCGTCGGCGTTCTCCACCACATGGTGGTTGGTCAGCACGTAGCCGTTCTTCGCGTCGATGATCACGCCCGAACCCAGCGACTCGTTGATGCGCTCCTGCGGGATGTCCGGGAACAGGCGGCGCAGGATCGGATCGTTGAAGAACGGATTGCGCACCCGCACCACCTGCTTGGTGTTGATGCTCACCACCGCCGGCATCACCTTCTGCAGCATCGGCGCCAGCGACGGCAGCGGCTCGCCGGCCACGGAGGACGGCAGGCGCGCGGCCGCGGACAGCGGCGGCGCCGTGGCAGGCGCGGCCTCGGCACGGTTGTCCAGTTGCGCATTGATCGCGGTGGCGGCGAAACCGCCGAAGGCAGCGGCGGCGGTCAGGGTCAGCAGCGTGGGCAGCGGTCGCATGGGGTCGGTTTCCGGGGAACGCGGGAGACGTGGGGCAGATGGGCGCGCGTGCGCGTAAATCAAGATGAACGCGCGGCGTTTAACCGCCAGTGAAAGCGCTCCGGGGCCGCCTGCGCAAGGCCGCAACTGCGCTCCGCGTGCACAGCCTCTCGGTGCATGTGATCGGCGCGCGACGACGTTGACAGTCGGCCTGCCCGGCGTTAGCGTTCACGCTTGCATTAGCCACTACATGTAGCGGTATCGGTTCGGTACGGCACTAGAACTAGGGTTTTCTTCACCGGGACTTCACATCCAGGGGCGCGCTCGGCGGTGCATGACGGGACGGTGACAGGAAACGTCGCGGAATCAGGGGATTTTTGATCGGTCGAGGGCGGGCGCCGCGTGCGCTGCCGCGGCCGTCGCTGCCGTGCAGCGCAAGTGCGATATAGACAAGACACACGGCGGATGACCACCCATCCGCTTCATCGGGACAGGTTCGAGGAGAACACAGCAGAATGAGTACGGTGCGCCTGGAAGTCGTCCAGACCGGATCCAAGCACGACCCCATCCCGATGCAGCCGGCGTCGCAGGACATCTGGGACAAGAAGTATCGGCTCAAGACCAAGCAGGGCGATCCGCTGGATGCCGACATCGACGGCACCTACCTGCGCGTGGCGCGGGCGCTGGCCGATGCCGAGTCCACCGACGAGTTGCGTGCCTACTGGTTCGAGCGCTTCACCTGGGCGCTGCGCCGCGGCGCGATCCCGGCCGGGCGCATCACCTCCAACGCCGGCGCGCAGGAACACAAGCCGGCCACCAGCACGATCAACTGCACCGTGTCGGGCACCATCACCGACTCGATGGACGGCATCCTGGAGAAGGTCCACGAGGCCGGGCTGACCCTCAAGGCCGGCTGCGGCATCGGCTACGAGTTCAGCACGCTGCGCCCGCGCGGCGCGTTCGTGGCCGGCGCTGGCGCCTACACCTCCGGGCCGATGTCGTTCATGGATATCTTCGACAAGATGTGCTTCACCGTGTCCTCGGCCGGCGGCCGCCGCGGCGCACAGATGGGCACCTTCGACGTGTCCCACCCGGACGTGAAGGATTTCATCCGCGCCAAGCGCGAGGACGGGCGCCTGCGCCAGTTCAACCTGTCGCTGCTGATCACCGACGGCTTCATGCAGGCGGTGGAGCAGGACGCCGACTGGCCGCTGGTGTTCCCGGTGAACCGCAAGGAAGAGGCCGACATCGACCTGGCCGACGCCAGCGCCGTGGTGTGGCGCGACTGGCCCACGCACCACGATTACATCGTGCGCGACGACGGCCTGGTCGCGTGCAAGGTGTACGGGCACATCCGTGCCCGCCACCTGTGGGACATGATCATGGTCTCCACCTACGACTACGCCGAGCCGGGCTTCATCCTGATCGACCGCGTCAACGAAATGAACAACAACTGGTGGTGCGAGAACATCCGCGCGACCAATCCGTGCGTGACCGCCGATACCTGGGTGCAGACCGCCGAGGGACCGCGTCAGGTCGCCGATCTGCTGGGAACGCAGTTCCTGGCGCGGGTCGATGGCGGCGACCATGCCACCGGAGCGGAGGGTTTCTTCAAGACCGCGCACAAGCAGGTGGTGCGACTGCAGACGCAGGAAGGTTACGCGCTGCGCCTGACCGCGGACCACCGCGTGCGGCGCGTGGTGCGCCAGACCCGTTGGTCGCTGGACACCCAATGGTGCCAGGCGGACCAACTGGTCGCAGGCGACCGGGTGCTGCTCAACAATCACCGTGCCGGTGCGGAGTGGAGCGGCGCGCGCAGCTATGAGGAAGGTTTCCTCCTCGGCATGCTGGTGGGCGACGGCACGCTCAAGCAGGAAGCCGCCGTGTTGTCTGTCTGGTCGCAGGCCGCCGCCGTCAATGCGGCGCCACTGGCACCGGTGGCGCTGATGGACGAAGCCCTGCGCTGCGCGCGCAGCCTGCCGCACCGTGCCGACTTCGCCGGCTGGAGCGAGGTGCGCGACCGTGGCGAGTACCGCCTGAAGTCGGCCGCCTTGCGCGATCTGGCCCTGGAGCTGGGCCTGCGTCCGGGCGACAAGGCGATCACGCCGGCCGTCGAGAAGACCTCCAGCGATTTCCATCGCGGCTTCCTGCGTGGCCTGTTCGACACCGACGGCTCGGTGCAGGGCAGCCAGGAGAAGGGCGTCAGCGTGCGCCTGGCACAGTCCGACCTGGCGCGGCTGGAGGCAGCGCAGCGCATGCTGTTGCGGCTGGGCATCGCCTCGCAGATCTACCGCGACCGGCGTCCCGCCGGCACGGCGTTGCTCCCCGACGGGCACGGCGGCACGCGTGCCTACGCCACCAAGGCGCAGCACGAACTGGTCGTCAGCGGCGACAACCTCGATGCCTTCGCTCGGCGGGTGGGCTTTGCCGACACCGCCAAGGCCAACCGCCTCAAGGCGCTGCTGTCCGGCTACCGGCGCCAGTTGAACCGCGAGCGCTTCGTGGCGACCGTGCAGTCGGTGGCCGCCGATGGCATCGAAGACGTCTACGACGTGCAAGTCCCTGGGATCAACACCTTCGACGGCAACGGTCTGCACGCCCACAATTGCGGCGAGCAGCCACTTCCGCCCTACGGCGCCTGCCTGCTCGGCTCGATCAACCTCACCACCTTCGTGCGCGAGCCGTTCACCGAGCGCGCCCGCTTCGACTGGGAGGAATACAAGGAAGTGGTGCGGGTGTTCACCCGCATGCTCGACAACGTTGTCGAGGTCAACGGCCTGCCGCTGCAGCAGCAGCGCGACGAGATCATGCGCAAGCGCCGCCACGGCATGGGCTTCCTCGGCCTGGGTTCGACCATGACCATGCTGCGCATGAAGTACGGCAGCGCAGAGTCGTGCGAGTTCACCGAGTCCATCGCCCGCGAGATGGCCGTGGCCGGCTGGGAGACCGCGCTGTCGCTGGCGAAGGAAAAGGGTCCGGCGCCGATCATGCAGGAAACCTTCGAGGTGACCGCGGCGATGCTGCGGCAGCGCCCGGAGATGGCGCGCGACGGCTGGCGCGTCGGTGAGCGCATCGAAGGCCGGCTGCTGCACGCCAAGTACAGCCGCTACATGCAGCGCATCGCCGAGGTGGCGCCGGCGCTGGTCGAGGAACTGGCCGAGGTGGGCGCGCGCTTCACCCACCACAGCTCCATCGCCCCCACCGGCACCATTTCGCTGAGCCTGGCCAACAACGCCTCCAACGGCATCGAGCCGAGCTTCGCCCACCACTACAGCCGCAACGTGATCCGCGAGGGCAAGAAGAGCAAGGAGAAGGTGGACGTGTTCTCCTTCGAACTGCTGGCCTACCGCCACCTGGTCAACGCCAAGGCGATGCCGTTCGCCGAGGACGCCGCCGCGCGCCTGCCGGACTACTTCATCGCTGCCGACGACATCCACCCCAAGGAACACGTGGACGTGCAGGCCGCCGCGCAGAAGTGGGTGGACAGCTCCATCTCCAAGACCGCCAACGTCCCCACCGACTATCCCTACGAGCAGTTCAAGGACATCTACCGCTACGCCCACCAGCAGGGACTGAAGGGCTGCACCACGTTCCGCTTCAACCCGGCCGCCTTCCAGGGCGTGCTGGTCAAGGAAGCGGACCTGGAGAACACCACCTACCGCTTCGAGCTGGAAGACGGCAGCGTGGTCGAGGTCAAGGGCAACGAACAGATCGAATACGACGGCGAGATGCACACCGCCGCCAACCTGTTCGATGCGCTGAAAGAAGGGTATTACGGCAAGTTCTGACGCCGTCCCGTCTCCCCTTCGCGCCGGCGGAGGGGAGGGCGGCGGTGGAAAGCCCTGGAGCGCGGCGCGCCGTGCTTCCCCAACGCTTCCCCACCGTTCGCCGTGTGTCGCCGTTTCCGGCTCCCCGCTTCGCTGCAATCGGTATAGCATCGCCCGCGTGACATAAACACTGACACCCTGAGGAGGGTTTTATGAGTAATGGGAATGGCGTCACGGCGACGCTGACGCAGGTCGCCGAGAACGTGAAAGAAACCGCCACCAACGTCGGCGAGAGCATCGCCGCCACCGCCAGCGAGGCCGTCGCCAGCGTCAAGCAGACCGCCGAGAACGTGCAGAAGCGCGTGCAGGACCAGGTCGCCAAGACCCGCAAGGCGGTGAAGAAGGCCGAGAAGGCCGTGGCCAAGCGCGCCGAGAAGGCCGGCAAGGCGGTCAAGAAGACCGTCGCCAGCGCGCGCAAGAAGCTGGAAGCGGCCAAGGCCAGCGCCCAGGCCGAAGCGGCCACGCTGACCAAGGGCGGCAAGAAGACCGCCAAGAAGGCGGCTGCGAAGAAGGCGCCGGCGAAGAAGGCCGCTGCCAAGAAGGCCGTTGCGAAAAAGGCCGTCGCCAAGAAGGCTCCGGCCAAGAAAGTGACCGCCAAGAAGGCCGCGCCGAAGAAGGCGGTCAAGAAGGTCGCCGCCAAGAAGGCCGTGACCAAGAAGTCGGTGGTCGCCAAGAAGAGCGCGGTGAAGAAGGCCGTGGGCGCCCGCAAGGCCGTCGCCAAGAAGGCCGTGGGCAATGCTGCCAAGGCGGTCAAGAAGAGCACCGCCAAGGTCGCCAAGAAGAGCGCCGCGGTGAAGAAGACCGCCGTGCGCAAGGCCGCCGGCAAGAAGGCCGCGGCCACCCGCGCCAAGAAGTAAGCCGTCCCGTCGCACCCTCTCTCCCGTGCGCGGGAGAGAGGCCGGGCCCACGCCCGTCCCGCTCCGCATTCCAGGAACGCACGCCTCATGGCCATCAAGATCGACCAGAAAATCAAGGGCTACGCCGTCGTCACCCCCGAGGACAAGGCGCGCGACGCCGCCGCGGTGCCCGCCTCGTCGATCGACCGCGCCACTGCCGAGGCCGAAGCGCCGGCGGACAACATCATCCACATGCACGAGCGCATCGAGCGCCCGGACGTGCTGATCGGCAGCACCTACAAGATCAAATCGCCGTTGGTGGAACACGCCATGTACGTGACCCTCAACGACATCGTGCTCAACGCCGGCACCGAGCACGAACTGCGCCGCCCGTTCGAAATCTTCGTCAACTCCAAGTCCATGGAGCACTTCCAGTGGATCGTGGCGCTGACCCGCATCATGTCCGCCGTGTTCCGCAAGGGCGGCGATGTCACCTTCCTGGTCGACGAGATGAAGGCCGTGTTCGACCCCAAGGGCGGCTACTTCAAGGCCGGCGGTGTGTACATGCCGTCGCTGGTCGCCGAACTGGGCAGCATCGTCGAAGAGCACATGAAGTCGATCGGCCTGCTGCACGACCCGGAAATGAGCGACCACCAGCGCGCGCTGATCGCCGAGAAGCGCAAGCAGTACGAAGAGCGCTCAAAAAAAAACAGTGAAGTGAGCAAGGCGGTTCCTTCTCCTGCGGGAGAAGGTGCCCGCAGGGCGGATGAGGGAACGGTGTCCGCCGACTCCACCGCCGACCACGAAGAGGACATCGCCGTCACCGGCGACGGCGCGAGTTTCCCGCCGTCGGCCACGATGTGCCACAAGTGCAATACCAAGGCGCTCGTCATTATGGACGGGTGCGCGACTTGTTTGAATTGTGGGTATTCGAAGTGCGGGTGATCGACCCGCAAGGCCGCCAGGTTTGAGCGCTTGGCGCGGCGATCTGCTAATGCTGCAAGTCGCTGAACTATGTCCTGCGAATGTGGGGATGGTTGACATACGACCAAGTTGGCGAGTTGTACCAGTTGCCAACATCGATGTCTCTTGTCGCGCTTAGCCACTGGACGCCGTCATCCAGAGCATCCTGCGCCAGGCTGTATTTCCCCATGGACAGGTCCTGCTCGAATTTTTGAAGAAATTCATTCATCGAGCGCGCTAATAGAAGTGCTACTCCCCATTCTTGATCTATAAATATGATCTGGCCATAGGTCCCGTTCTCTTCGGGAGACAGGTCAACACAAAGGCGGCACTGGGAAAAGTCGCTTCCAATCACCAAGCGATCCTTTCCAAGTTTCAGCACGGGGCGAACTCCCTTGTCCGCGAATTGGGCAGAAGCTCCTGCATCGTTGTCGCGGGAGCTTCTTTCGATCTCGAAAGTCACTGTTGCCACATCCATGAAAGAAAATCCTAGAGCGAAATTTGCTGTGACATCAGGATTCAAACCTGCACTTTCGCGATAGACTGCCACGAGATCCTCAGGCAATTGGCGCCCCAATGCTGATTGCAGCGCCTTGATCTCTAGTTCGTTGGCTGCCGGGAGCAGTGCCTTCTCCACTTCTGGTGCAATAACTCTCAAATGATCGCGGATTCGCTCAAGCATTCTATTCGCCATGTTGAATTTAAGGTCCACATCTTAACGCGGGGAAACCTGCTGGCGCAGCAGAACTCCGTCGGCACAATAAAAATGACATGGCAATGCTGTAGCAGTCGACGTTTCACGTTCAACCTCACGAGATCGCTGTCATGAATGCCATCATGCTGCCGCTGACATTCGCGCTACTGGAGCAGAAGATCGCGGCAATGCCGGAAGGGCCGGTGTCTGCTTTGTCGACGCCGCGCTGGATACGGTTGCTGAACGCTGTGGGATGGGCCGGCGCAATGCTTGCCTTGCTGCCTTCGCTGCTGTTGGTCTGGATCGCGCCACAGCGTTGGATGGTGCTCCTGTCGCAGGTCGGGCTGGCGCTCACAGTCACCTTTGTGCCTTATTTTTTACGCACGGTCGGGCTGCTCATCTACGAATTCTCCAATGTGCGCCGGCAATGGATCTTGCAGCACGATCATGATGTCGGCGAACTGCGTCAGCTAGCTCAATGGTTGCTGATCTATCCACGCGACGTGCTGGAGGACCAATTGCGTTACGCGAAGATGGCGCAGGAACGTCTAGCTGCCAAACTTGGTCTGTTTGTCGGCGGTGTGGATAAGTTGGGGTTGCTACCCCTGTGCTTGTCGCTGCTCGTCGTCTTGCGTAACTGGCGCGATCTGCTGGCGTTGCCTGCCTGGTTGTCAATTCTGGCGATGTTCGCGGCCATGCTATGGATGGTCAGCTGGTTGGGCGCTAATTTCCGTCTACGTCTGCACTTGTATGAGAGCGTGCTTGCTGCCGCGATCGCCAGTATATCTAAGGCAGACTTGCCAATAGAGACTGCATCGCCTACCTCGCCGCAGGATACTCACGAACCGCATCGCATTACCACTCTCAACGCCCTTGAAGCCCTGTACGGCCAACCCGCCGAGCGCGCGGTACGCAAGCAACTCGACCATTTGAACGCCGACTACCAGGCATTCGTGCACGCGTCGCCGTTCGTGGTGCTGGCCTCGGCCGGCACGGAGGGCCTGGACTGTTCGCCGCGCGGCGATGCGCCGGGATTCGTGCAGGTGCTGGATGCGCTCACGCTGGCGTTGCCGGATCGGCCGGGCAACAACCGCGTCGATACCCTGCGTAACCTGCTGCAGGATCCGCGGCTGTCGCTGTTGTTCCTGATCCCCGGCATCGGCGAAACCTTGCGCGTGAACGGTCGTGCCGAGATCCGGGTCGATCCGGATCTGCTGGCGCGGTTCGCGGTCGGCGAGCGCCTGCCGCGCAGCGTGATCGTGGTGCACATCGACGCGGCGTATTTCCACTGCGCCAAGGCGATCGTGCGCTCGCAGCTGTGGGACCCCGCGCGGCACCTGCCGCGCGATCGCCTGCCCAGCCCCGGCACCATGCACGCGCATCTGGCCGATGGCGCGTTCGACGCCGATACCTACGACCGGGAACTGCCGCAGCGCACGCGCGATGCGTTGTATTAGCGGGATGGGGTCGTGCGGGCAGCGCGTGCGCGCCGCCGCGTGACGCCGCCACCGATGTCCCCGGTCATGCCACCCTGCTACGGTGCGCCCCTGGTGGAACGTGGCGACGATGCCCTTCCGGGGCGCAACGAACGACAGGGGAGCGTGGATGCGGGGACGTGGGGAGCCGTCAGGCGGATGGGGCGAGTTGCTGCTGGTGGTGGCAGTCGCATTCGGGTTGCCGATCTACTGGAGTGCGCTGGCGGTGCTGGCGCCGGTGGTGGAGCCGTCGTTTTCCGACGCGAACCTGTGGGGCATGGTGTTCTACGAACTGCTGGTGCTGGCGGTGTTGCTGCCGACGCTGTGGTTCCGCGGCTGGACACCGCAGGCGCTGGGGCTGCAGTGGCAGGCGCGTGACATCGGCGTTGGCCTGGCCCTGCTGGCCGCCTGTCTGGTGGCGACCTATCCGTTGGAGCTGTTGAAGGACAGCGTAGCGGCGGAGGTGAATCCGTCGATGGACGCGATGGTGGCCGGGCCGCTGTCGGCCGGCGTGGTGGTGCTGGTCTCGCTGCTCAATCCGATCTTCGAGGAAGTGTTCGTCTGCGCCTACGTGATCCGCACGCTGGAGCGGCGGCACAGCCCGGCGTTCGCGGTGAACGTGAGCGTGGCGATCCGCGCGTCGTACCACCTGTACCAGGGACCGGTCGGCACCATCGGCATCGTGGTGGTGGGGCTGATCCTGGGCTGGTGGGTGGCGCGCACCGGGCGGCTGTGGCCGGCGATCGTGGCGCATGCCGCGCTGGACCTGATGGGGTTGATGGTCTACGCCTGAGGGGCTGGGCACACGCCGGCAGCCGGGCATGCGCCGGCGAGTAGCGCGTCGATGTCGCGCGAGCGGGGCCGCCTGCTCGACGCGACGAAAGGCGGTCGATCATGTCTGACCGCGGCAGCGCCGTCCGTCCGGTCGTTGAATTCGCGGCGGTGCGCTCGCCGAAACGGTCGGTGGCGTAGACACCTACGTTCCTGAACAGACCGGCGCTTTCGCGGCTGTACGTCACGCTTTACAGTCGAACGACAAGGACGTGTCGCCCGCTGGACAACGGGGGAAGGTCCGGGTTCCCGCTGCTCGATCACCTCGCCTACGGCGCAGCGCCGTGCGCGGCGCGCGCAGTGCGGCCGCAACGCTTTCAGGGGAGAAGCGGGATGGCGTCGACCGAGCATCTACCAGCACCGCATCCGTTGTTCGAGCTGTTGTCGGGCGAGATCAGCGACCGCGAACTACGCCGCTGCCTGCGCGTGGTGCGTCGGCATCTGGGCATGGACGTGGCGTTCCTGTCGCGCTTCCGCGAAAGCGACCGCGTGCTCGATCACGTGGACGGGCCGCCCGATGGGCCGATCCACGAGGGCCAGATCCTGCCGTTCGCCGATGGCTACTGCATGGGGGTGGCGCGGGGCGAGTTGCCGCAGCTCATCCCCGACACCGCGCTGCTGCCGGCGGCGCAGTGCATTCCGGCGACGCAGGAGATTCCGATCGGTGCGCACATGAGCGTGCCGATCCAGGTGGGACGGCGCATCTACGGCACGCTCTGCTGTTTCAGTTTCCTGCCCAGGCCCGACCTGGGCGAGCGCGACATCGGCATGTTGCGTGCGTTCGCCGAGATCTTCGCCCTGCGCCTGCACGAGGTGGAGGCGCACAAGCTGGAACGGCAGGCGATGATCGACGAGATCGACGGTGCGCTGGCGGCGGGCGCGCCGCGCATCGTGTTCCAGCCGGTGTTCGCGCTGCAGGGGCTGCGCCTGCATGGATTCGAATGCCTGTCGCGTTTCGACGTGGTGCCGCAGCGTGGGCCGGCGCAATGGTTCCAGCAGGCCGAACTGGCCGGGGTCGGCATCCGCCTGGAATTGCATGTGCTGGCCAAGGCGCTGGCGCATCTGCGGCGATTCCCGCCGCAGTACCGGCTCAGCGTGAACCTGTCGCCGGAACTGATGACCTCCGCGGCGCTGGCGGGCGTGCTGGGCGACGATGCCGAGGTGGCGCGCCTGACCCTGGAGATCACCGAGCACGCCATCGTGCGCAACTACCAGGCGCTGGCGCAGGCGCTGGCGCCGCTGCGCGAGCGCGGCGCGCAGGTGGCGGTGGACGATGCCGGCGCCGGCTACGCCAGCATGCGCCACATCCTGCAGTTGCAGCCGGACGTCATCAAGCTCGACATGAGCATCACCCAGTGCATCCATTCCGACCGCAGCCGCCGCGCGCTGGCCAAGGGGCTGACCAACTTCGCCCACGAAATCGGCACCCAGGTGGTGGCCGAAGGCGTGGAGACGGCACAGGAGCTGGAGGCCCTGCGCGAGCTGCAGGTGGATTTCGTCCAGGGCTACTTCCTGTCGCGGCCGCTGCACGAGGATGCCGCGCTGGCGCTCGGGTTGAAGGAGACCGGCTAGCGGCGCTTCGACGTTGCGCGGGCTGCTGAAGCACGCGTGGCGCGATGGCGGGCGACTGCGGTGCTGGCCCGCCACCGATACGCACGCACGGCGCCTACCACGGCACCACGCGGCCCAGGTAATCCAGGTAGTGCAAACCGCCGCGGCCGTGGGCGGTGTCGATGGTGTCGATCAGGGGCGGGATGCTGTCGTCGATGGACAGGCGCGCCTGCGGCCCGCCCATGTCGGTTCGCACCCAGCCGGGCGCCATCAGCAGCAAGGTGTGCGCGCTGTCGCGGTGGCGGGCGGCGAAGCTGCGCATCAACATGTTCAGCGCCGCCTTGCTGCTGCGATAGATCTCGTACTGGCCATTGCTGTTGTTGGCGATGCTGCCTTGCCCGGACGACATCACGCCGATGGTGCCGGTGCCGCGGACAAGGTCGCGCAAGGTTTCGATGGCGCGCATCGGGCTCAGCGCGTTGGTGACCATGACCCGGACGAATTCGTCGGTGGCGACATCGGCGACGGTCTCGCGGTCGTCGTTCTTGACGCCGGCGTTGACGAACAGCAGATCCATGACCTCGCCGTGCAGGCGCGCGCGCAGCCCGGCCAACTGCGATGGATCGGTGATGTCGACGTGTTCGATGCGCAGCGCCTGTGGGTCGGTGGCAGCCAGGCGGTGCAGCGCCGCGCTGGGCGCGCCGGCGCGCTCGGTGGCGATGACGCGCCAGCCGCGTCTCAGGTAGCCTTCGGCCATCGCCAGGCCCAGGCCGCGCGAGGCGCCGATCAGCAGGACGGTTTTGGGTGCAGGAATGTCGATCATGGTGGGTCTCCGCGTGGCCGGTACGGCCTCGGCATGCGAGGCCCACCGGCGGTCTGCGCACTCTAGGCGTGCGTGTCGCCCGGCGGAACGCGCGTCGCATGCATTGAGGCCCTGCATGGGGCGCCTGTGTCCATTCGTCATTGTCGGGAAACGCGTATGCCGGAACCGGATCTGAATCTGTTGATCGCCCTCGACGCCTTGCTGGCGGAGTGCAGCGTGGCCGGCGCCGCGCGGCGGCTGGGGCTGAGCGCGTCGGCGATGAGTCGGACGCTGACCCGGCTACGCGAGGTGACCGGCGATGCGCTGCTGGTCCGCGCCGGCGGCGCGATGGTGGCGACACCGCATGCGCTTGAACTGCGCGCGCGTGCCCGCGACGCGGTGGAGGCCGCACGCGCCGTGCTGCGCCCGGTGCCGGGCGAGCTGGATCCGGCGGCGTTGCGGCGCACCTTCACCGTGCGCGCCAACGATGCCTTCGTGGAGGCGTTCGCGGCCATGCTGGTGGCCGCAGTGGCGGCGTCGGCGCCGCAGGTGCGCCTGCAGTTCGTCGCCAAGGCGCAGAAGATCGCGGGGCCGCTGCGCGAGGGATTGGCCGATCTGGAAATCGGGGTGCTGAGCGAGATGGGGCCGGAACTGCGCGTGCAGGGCCTGTTTCGCGATCGCTTCGTCGGCGCGGTGCGCAGCGGTCATCCGCTGGCGCGCGACGGGGAAGTGAGCGTGCAGCGCTATGTGGCGTTCGGCCACGTCGTGGCCTCGCGGCGCGGGCGGGCGCACGGGCCGGTGGACGAGGCGCTGCAGCAACTGGGCCTGGTGCGTCATGTCGCGACCGTGGTGCCCAGTTTTTCCGCGGCGCTGGCGATGGCGCGTGCGTCGGACCTGATCGCACTGGTGCCGGCCTCGTTCATGGCGGCGCAGCCCGACACGTTGCGCGAACCTGCTTGCACGTTCGCGCTGCCGGTGGTCACCGAGCCCATCACCGTGTCGATGCTGTGGCATCCGCGCCTGGAGCACGATGCGGCGCATCGGTGGCTCCGCGGCCTGTTTCTGTCCGAGTTCCGCGCGCGCATGCCGCTGCGCTGAGCTGCACAGCCGCACATTCCGGCTAACCAGCGCGAGCGCAGGGAACATGGCGCGGTCCCTGCGACGACCTGTCTTGCGCCAGCGACCGAACGCCTGATCGACGCGTCCCTGCCGCGCTGGCCGCGCCTGTCGCACAGGCCGTCGTTGCGGGGATGCGCCATCGGCACTGGTCCGCCGCCGCGGCGATGGCGCACACTTGTCGGCTCTGATCGAAGGCAGGAACAGGCGATGGCACGGCGATACGGATGGAGCGCGATGCTGGTGGGGCTGGTGGCGTTCGCCGCGTCGGCGGCCGGCCCGACCCCCGGCGAATACAGCACCAAGGAAGGCTGGGGCAGCATGCGGGTCACCGAGAAGGGCGGTGCGCGCCAGTTCGACCTGTTGTCGGTCGGCGCCAACGGCCACACCTGCTCGCTGTCGGGCACGCTGCAGGGCGACAAGGCGGAGGTGAACGATGCCGGCGACGTGCCGTGCAGGCTCGCCTTCAAGCCGGTGCCGGGCGGGTTCAACGTGGCCGCGCTGACCGAGGAAAGCTGCCGCGACTACTGCGGCATGCGTGCCAGCTTCGAGGGCGATTACCTGCAGTTGCCGGCCGGCTGTACCGCCGCGGCCAGCAGCCGGCGCCGCGAGGCCTATCTGCAGGACTATCGCGGCAAGCGCTATGACAAGGCGTTGGCCGGCATGCAGGCGTTCGCAGGCGAGTGCGGGGGTTTCCTCAACTGGCTCGATCGCGACCGCTTCGCCAACGACCGCGCCATCACCTTGCTGCGCCTGGGCCGGCCGCAGGAGTGCCTGGCGGCGCTGGACGGCACCCTGGCCGGTCGCAGCCACGACGAGGCCTCGTTCCAGGCCGAGCTGGAAAAGCAGAGCACCATGCTGCCGCCCAGCGACTGGGATGCCTACCTGCCCATCGCCAAGTCCACCTGGTTCAACCGCAAGCTGTGCGAGGCGGCCAGGCACTGACGGGGGCTCCGTGGGGCGGCGCGCCGATGGCCGCTGCGCCCGTGCCGCCAACCACTGACAGACGCGGTGCGCTGGCGCCGCCATGCGGTCCGTTGGTCGCCATGACGCGCGTGGCGTCGACGGTTGCCGTGGCCGCGGGCGACTGCGCATACTTCCGGCGACCGATGGCGGGTTGGACGCTCTGGAGCAAGGATGATCGATCGACTGCGACGCCTGTTGTCCCGCACCTCGCCACGTGGGGCCGATGCCACCGACGATGCCACCGGGTCGGAGCCGGCGCCCGACGCGCAACCGGGCCGCGCACTGCAGCAGCTGTTGCTGCAGGTGCTGCAGCGCGAGCGGCATGCGGCGAGCTTGCACGACGAGGTCGTCGTGCTCGACAACGGCCTGCAACTGCTCACCGAACTGGTGGACCTGGCCGAGCTGCGCAGCGGCGTGCGCACGGCCAGTTGCATTCGCGTGCATCACGCCAGCCTGTTCCCGGACGGGATCGTCGAGTTCCAGCATTCCATCGGCGAGGACACCGAAGCGAGCCTGGCCTCGGGCTTCACGACCTGGGCGCGCACCGATCTGGTGGCGCTCTCGGAGGCGGTGGCGGCACCGTCCGAGGCCCGCTGCATGACGCTGCAGATGGAGTTTCCGGCCACGGCCGAGGCCGCGGTGCGGCGCACGGTGGTGCTGGGGCCGGTGGCGCATATGAATGGCGACGCCGCGCGGGCCGCGGCGGGCGAGGACACGGAACACGCGTTCTGCCCGTGTTGCCTGTTCACCAACAGCCTGGATGCGCTGATGCCGTTGCTGCAGCGGGACCAGCGCATGCTCGGGATCCGCCTGTTCGCCTCGCGCGATGCCGACGGCGAGGTGGCGGCCGACTGCCGGGTCAACGGCGAGGACTTTCCAGACGGCGTGGCCTGCCTGCGCCGCTACGCCGAAACCTGGCCGGCGCTGGGCGCCCTGGAGTTCCGCAAGCAATACGCGGTGGTGCGCCTGCCGGAGCCGGTGGCGCCTGACGCCGCGCACTGACCTGCCTTCATGCGCCTCTTGCGCGCGCGTCGATTGGCGTAGGGCGCCGGCCTACGCCGCGGCCGCCTCCGCCGGCGCAGCCGGCAGTGCCGAGGCCACGATGCCATGCAGCTGCGCGGCCAGCGCCTTGCGATCGCTGCCCGGCGCCACCGCGATCGGTGCGTGGAAGGTCACCCTGATCACCGCACCGGACAGGCGCAGGAAATGCGCGACGTGCGCGCCGGCCTGCATTTCGCCGTAGAAGGCGTAGGCATCGCGATCGCCGCCCTGTGCGATCGGTTGTCCATCGACACTTCGCACGTCCAGCGTGAACGGCTGCAGCGTCCACTGTCGCGCGCCCGGATCGGCGCTGAGGAACAGCGAGAACAGGCTGGACTTGAATGGCGCGACGCGCACGCCGGAAGAGGTGGTGCCTTCGGCGAACAGCACCACGTCGTGATCCGGGCGCAGTTGCGCGGCCACGGCGGCGGCCACAGCGGCCGCATCCTGACGACGCCGGCTGATGAACACGGTCTGCGCCAGCGCGCCGATGTGGCGCATGCCCGGCCAGCGTTCCATGTCGTTCTTGGCGATGAAACGCGCGCGCAGCAGGCTGCCCAGCACCACGATGTCGAAATGCGAGATGTGGTTGCCGACGAACAGCGTGCCGCCCGCGTCGCGCGGCGCGCCCACGACCTCGACGCGAATGCCCAATGCGTGCCGCAGGCAGCCGAACCACAGCCGCGGCAGCACGAACGCGCCGCGGCCGCGGGTGAAGCGCATCAGCAGCCACTGCGGCGGGATCAGCAGCAGGCTGGCCGCGATGCAGACGGTGAGCCGGACGATGGCGCGCACGCGGCCAATCAGGGTGTCTGCAGCAGGTCGGGACGAAGCGGAAGGCATCGGGGTCGCAGGTGAGGGCACGGTCGGCACGCGCGGCGGCGCGCCCGCGGCGATGGTAGCCGAGGCATGTGTACTTCAGCATCCATGGGTGTCCTGCCGGCGGTCCGGCGCGCGCTGGCTGTTCCGCGTCGCGGCTGAAGCCGCTCCTACAGGGACCGGCGATGTGCCGGCTGGAGGCATTGTGGGAGGGACTTCAGTCCCGACTGCTTGCAGGAACGGATGGCTGGTCTGCTTCGTTCGTCGCGGCTGAAGCCGCTCCTGCGGGAATTTGCGGTGCGTGTGTCGGGTAGGAGGCACGGTCTGCGTGGTCGATGCCCAGCGGTGTTGACGCCGTCGCCGCCGAAGGGAACCCCATCACCCCTGCGAGGCGCACCGTAGGAGCGGCTTCAGCCGCGAGGCGTCACCGATGGGACCCGTCGCGGTACCAGAGCCTGTGGGCCTCGACGCGTCGCGGCAAAAAAGAACGGCTGGCACCGGCGCAAGCCGCACCTGCGCAGGTGCGGCAGGTTGCGGCGTCAGGGCGTGCCATCGGCCTGCTTGCAATCCGCAGTCTGCGAGGTGGCAAACGATGTAAGGGTCCACGCATTCGCGGGGCGCGTCTGGACGTCGTAAAGCCACGACTGCCTCACGCCGCCGATGCAGCTGGCGATGGCGATGCTGTCGCCTGGCGCGCCCTGGTCGGGTAGCGGCAGCGGTTCGGGCGCACGGGTCTGGACGCCATGCAGCGCCCGCGCGTAGGTCAGGACGATGGGGCCGAGCTGGTCGAGATTGCCCATGCGCGCGTCGTCGCTGCGCGTCCGGTGTTGTGCCAGCCAATCGCGTACCTGCCGCCACTCGGGCGTGCCTGCGGCGTAGGTCGTGGTGCTGGACACGCGCAGGCTGTCCGGCACGTCCGGCGCGGCGTGCGTCGCCAGGGGCAGCAGGGCGAGCAGCAGCGGGCCCATGCTCCATCCGGTGCGCCGAGCCCGTCGTTGACTGTTCTCGACAGCTCTACCGTTGTGCCTGTGCATCCGCCCGCTCCCTGCTGGTTGCCGAAGGCGCGACGATAGCACCATCGGCGGCCACGTTTGCCCGCGCGGCGCCCGGCGCGCTTGCGCTCAGCGCTTGCCCGGACGATCGGCCAGCGAGGCCTGCAGCGCGGTGGCCAAGGCGGCGTCGCCGCTGACCAGCGCACTCCAGCGCAAGTCCAGGCCCTTGCGCCGGCCCTTCTCGGTGAGCTTCAAGCCGTCCGGATCCACGGTCAGGGTGTAGTGCACGCCGTCGATCTCCAGTGCGCGGCGCAGGGGTCTGTCGAGCGGGGTCATGCGGCGGCTCCCGTTTTCACGATGCAGCGAGGGTAGCGGGGCCAAGGTGATGGCAGGTTCTGCAGGCGCGCCGGATGAAGACGCTCAAGATCGCCACCTACAACGTCAACGGCATCCGCAGCCGCTTGCCGCAGCTGCTGCAGTGGCTGCAGCGCGAGGCGCCGGACATCGTCGGGCTGCAGGAACTCAAGAGCGTGGATGCGGGGTTTCCATTGGCCGAGCTGCATGCTGCCGGCTACGGCGCGGTGTGGATGGGGCAGTCGGGCTGGAACGGCGTGGCGCTGCTGGCCAAAGGCTGCGATCCGGTCGAGAGCCGGCGCGGCCTGCCCGGCGATCCGCGCGACACCCAGAGCCGCTACATCGAGGCGATGGCGCACGGCGTGCTGGTCGGCTGCCTGTACCTGCCCAACGGCAATCCGCGCCCGGGTCCCAAATTCGACTACAAGCTGGACTGGTTCGCGCGCCTGCAGCGGCATGCACAGCAACTGGTGGCGCTGCCGCATCCGGTGGCCCTGATCGGCGACTTCAACGTGGTGCCCACCGATGCGGACATCTACAACCCGGCCTCGTGGCGGCGCGACGCGTTGCTGCAGCCGGAGAGCCGCCAGGCCTATGCCGAACTGCTGGCGCAGGGCTGGACCGACAGCCTGCGCCAGGTGCACGGCGAGCGCCGCGTGTACACGTTCTGGGATTATTTCCGCCAGCACTGGCAGCGCGATGCCGGGCTGCGCATCGACCACCTGCTGTTGAATCCGCCGCTGGCCGCGCGCCTGCGCGATGCCGGCGTGGACCGCTGGGTGCGCGACCTGCCGCATGCCAGCGACCATGCGCCGACCTGGGTCACTCTGGGCCCGGCGCCGGCCCGCGGCAAATCGTTGGTCAAGCCGGGGCGCAGTGTCGAGGGCGCTGGAAGCAAGACCACGCGCGGCGCTGCGAAGAAGTCTGCACGTACATCCGCGTCTGGCGCGACGTCGCCAGCGGCGAAGGCGGCAGCGCGGAGCAACGGCAAGACGACGGCCAGGACCGCAGCGAAATCGACTAAGCCAACGCCGGCAACAAAGACGACAAGCGCAAAGACGACAAAGGCAAAGACGACAAAAGCGCAGACGCCGAAAGCGCGCAAGCCGCGCGCTGCGACCGCAGGGCCGCCGACGCCCGCGCGCGGCGGCAAACGCCGCAAACCACCCCTTCTCCCACCGGGAGAAGGGGGCGCGTAGCGCCGGATGAGGGCACGGCGAAGCGGGGGAGGTACCGACCCCGCGTTACGGCCGCGTCCCGGCGGCTTCCCTTACTTCAACATTTCGGTAAAGGCGCGATCGGCTTCGATCACGTCCGGCAGCGCGGCGAACAGCGCATCCAGGTCCACGTCGTCCAGCAGCGGGCCGGTCACCGCCTGCCGCGCCTGGTCGTTGGCGCCGCCGTGGCGCTCCAGCGCGTCGGCGACCAGCGCGGCCTGGGCGACGATCTTCGGCATCGGCTCGCCTTCCGGCGCCTGCAGCGGCCGCGCCTGGAAGGCGATGGCGGTCTGGATCACCTGCGGCAGGTGCCAGCGCCGCGCCAGCTCGGCGCCCACTTCCGGGTAGCCGAAGCCCAGTTGCACGGTCTCGTCGGCGGCGCGGCCGCTGGACGAGGCATCCGGGTGCAGTTGCGCGGCGTAGTCGGGCGCGCCGGTCTGGATCAGCAGTTCGCCGATGTTGTGCATCATGCCGCAGGTGAACGCGGTCTCCGCGTCCAGGCCCTTCTGCCGCGCCAGCAGCCGGCACACGCCGGCCACTTCGAAGCTGTGCAGCCAGAACGCGCGCAGGTCGAAATGCGCCGGCGCATGGAACGCGCCGGTCACCGAGGAGGCCAGCACCAGGGTGCGCAAGGTGTTGAAGCCCAGGCGCAGCGCCGCGTCTTCCACCGTGGTGGAGTCGCGTGCGCCGCGGAAGCGCGCCGAATTGGCCAGCCGCAGCACCTTAGCCGCGATCACCGGGTCCCGCTCGATGTTGCGCGCCACCGCGTCCAGGCTGGTGCCCGGCGCATCGAACTGCAGGATCAGGTCCTGCGCCACCTGGGGAATGGTCGGCAGGGTGTGCAACTGGTCGAACAGCGCCTCTAGCTTCATGGGGACCCTCGGAACGGAACGGGAGGCGGGCAGGGCCGGCAGGCGGCCGCGCCGCCACGGTGGCGGAATGCGCGCATCCTACCGATTCGCGATGGCCGGCGTGTGGAAAACCGGTCCCGCGGCGACGGCCGCGCCCTGGTGCAGCGGAGGATGCGGCTCAGCCGGCGCCGCGCACGCGCAGGGTCAGGCCCTTGAGGAAGTTGCGCAGCAGCTGGTCGCCGCACAGGCGGAAATTCTTGTGTTCCGGCTGCCGGAACAGCGCCGACAGTTCCGGCTTGGACACCGGGAAACCGGCGGCGTCGAAGATCTGGTGCATGTCCACGTCCTTGAGCTGGAACGCCACGCGCAGCTTCTTCAGCACCACGTTGTTGGTGATGCGCGCCTCCACCGGGCGCGGCGGCAGGCTCTCGTCGCGGCCGCGGTAGTGGAACACCAGTCCGTCCAGCACATGCGCCAGCACCGCATCGCTGCATTCGACGAAGCCCTCTTCGTCCTCCTTCTTCAGCCACGCCGGGATCTGCGCCTTGTCGATCGGGAACGCGGGATCGGCGAGGTGCGCCAGATCGACGATCTTCTGGTCGCTCAGGTCGAGCATGTAGCGGATGGAGCGCAGGATGTCGTTGTTGAGCATGATCGGTGCGGAAGTGCCGGGAGCCTGGCGAGGGGCGCTAGTCTAGGCGCTGCCCCGCATCGACGCGTAGACCGCGCAGGCCCAGGCCATGGCTGCGGTTCACCGAGGGTATGCACGCGGCGCGTTTGCATCCTCGGGCGCATGCGCCATCATCGGCGCATGGACCATTCGATTCCCAAGCCGAGCGCGGTGGCCGCGCTCAATCCGCGCCAGGAGCAGTTGGTGGCGCTGGTGCGCCAGCAGGGCTATGCCGAGGTGGAAGGGCTGGCGGCGCGTTTCGAGGTGACGCCGCAGACCATCCGCCGCGACCTGACCCTGCTGTGCGAAGCCGGCGTGCTGCGCCGCTACCACGGCGGGGTGAGCCTGCCGTCGAGCGTGGAAAACCTCGCCTATGCGGCGCGCAAGTCGCTGCAGGCGCAGGAGAAGCGGCGCATCGCCACGCTGCTGGCGCAGCACATTCCCGACGACGCCTCGCTGTTCATCAACATCGGCACCACCAACGAGGACGTGGCGCGCGCGCTGATGGGCCACAGCGGCCTGCGCGTGATCACCAACAACCTCAACGTCGCGGTGATGATGAGCGCCAATCCCAGCTTCGAGGTGATGGTGGCCGGCGGGCGCGTGCGCGGCCGCGATCAGGGCGTCACCGGCGAGGCCACCATCGAACTGATCCGCCAGTTCAAGGTGGATTTCGGCGTGATCGGCATTTCCGGTATCGACCCGGACGGCACCCTGCTGGATTTCGACTTCCACGAGGTGCGGGTGGCGCAGGCGATCATCGAGCACTCGCGGCAGGTGTTCCTGGCCGCCGACCACAGCAAGCTCGGCCGCAATGCGATGGTGCGGCTGGGGCCGATCGGGCGGGTGCACGCCTGGTTCACCGATCGCGCGCCGCCGGCCGAGCTGGCCGCGGTACTGGATGCGGCCGGCACCCGCGTCTTCGTCGCCGAGGGCGATGCGGCCGACCAGAGTGCGCCGGCGCTGGACGCGGCCGCGGACTGAGCGAGGCCGGCCTCGCCGCCGCCGCGGTGGTCACAGGGCGTGTGTTCGGATTGTTTCGTTAATGTTGCGTGATGTGGCGCGATCGTCGCGCCGCAGTGGCCCCGCGTGCCCGCCTGGCCGTCTCCAACGGCAGGTTTCAGGATGCCGTCGACGTCACGCTGCAGTGCAGCGTGATATGTTCGGAAATGTTCGTTTACGATCTTTTCGTCCCCAGTCCTGAACCCGGTGAGCGTGCCGGTGCCGGGACACGACACTTCCGGAGTCGGCTATGCGTGAGACCTACGATGTGCTGGTGGTCGGTGGCGGCATCAACGGCGTGGGCATCGCCCGCGATGCGGTGGGCCGCGGCCTGTCGGTGTGCCTGTGCGAGCGCGACGATCTGGCCGCGCATACCTCCAGCGCCAGCACCAAGCTGATCCATGGCGGACTGCGCTACCTGGAGCAGTACGAGTTCGCCCTGGTCGGCAAGGCCCTGGCCGAACGCGAGGTGTTGCTGCGGCTGGCCCCGCACATCATCTGGCCGCTGCGCTTCCTGCTGCCGCACCAGCCGCACCTGCGCCCGGCGTGGATGATCCGCACCGGCCTGTTCCTGTACGACCACCTCGGCCGCGGCCGCCGCACCCTGCCGGGCTCGCGGCGTCTGGCGCTGCGCACGCATCCGGTGGGCGCGCCGCTGCGCGAGGAGTTCCGCACCGGCTTCGTCTATTCCGATGCCTGGGTGCAGGATGCGCGGCTGGTGGTGCTCAATGCGATGGACGCCGCGCAGCGCGGTGCGCGCATCCTCACCCGCACCCGCTGCGTCGGCGCACGCCGGGTCGACGGCCTGTGGCAGGTGCAGCTGCAGCACGCCGACGGCCGCCGCGAAGAACTGCGCGCGCGTTCGCTGGTCAACGCCGCCGGGCCGTGGGCGGTGCAGTTCCTGGACGAGGTGGCGCACGTCGGCCACGACCACGCGCTGCGCCTGGTCAAGGGCAGCCACATCGTGGTGCCGCGGCTGTTCGAGCACGACCACGCCTACATCTTCCAGCAGCCGGACCGGCGCATCGTCTTCGCCATTCCCTACGAGCAGGACTACACCCTGATCGGCACCACCGACGTCGACTACCGCGCCGACCCGGCCGCGCCGCGCATCGACGGCGAGGAGACGCGCTATCTGTGCGAGGCGGCCAACCGCTACTTCCGCAAGCAGATCGCCCCGGACGACGTGGTGTGGAGCTACAGCGGCGTGCGCCCGCTGCTCGACGACGAGGAGGACAACGCCGCCGAGGTCACCCGCGACTACCTGCTGGAACTGGACGCGCGCGACGGCGCGGCCCTGCTCAACGTGTTCGGCGGCAAGCTCACCACCTACCGCAAGCTGGCCGAGGAGGCGGTGGACCGGCTGACCGCGCATGCCGGGCGCAAGGCGCCGGCCTGGACCGCGCACGGGGCGCCGCTGCCCGGTGGCGAACGCAACGACATCGCCACGCTGGCGCGCGAACTGCGCGCAGCGCGGCCGTGGCTGGCCGAGGCGACCGCGCAGCGGCTGGCGCGCAACTACGGCACTCGCGCCGAAACGCTGCTGGGCGACGCGGCCTCGCTGCAGGATCTGGGCCAGCACTTCGGCGCCGATCTGTACCAGGCCGAGGTCGACTACCTGCGCCAGCACGAGTGGGTGGTGGAGGCCGAAGACCTGCTGTGGCGGCGCAGCAAGCTCGGCCTGCGGGTCGACGCTGCCGGCCGCCAGCGCCTGGTCGCCTACCTGCAACAGGCGCCGGCCACGCTGGCTGCGGCACCGGCTTGACCAAAACGCTGCCGCCGGCCCGGTTCGGGCCGCGGCGGCGCGTGCACAATCGCGCTGCGCCCGGCCCCCGCCGCGGCGCACGAACCTGGACGCAACCGTGGAGGGTGGCAGACATGGGTGGATCGACAGCGGCAACGACGGCAGGCCGGGAGGCATGGGCATGAGCCGGCAATTGGTGGGCGAACTGATTTCCGAGGCGATCGCGATGCTGATCATCATCGCCTTCGGCTGCTCGGTGGCATGCATGTACGTGCTCTACGACCCCAGCCCCTACCAGCACGCCTACTGGGGCGTGTGCATCGCCTGGGGCCTGGCGGTGACCATCGCCATCTACGTCACCGGCTCGGTGTCCGGCACCCACGCCAATCCGGCGGTGACCCTGGCGCTGGCGCTGTACCGCGGCTTTCCCTGGCCCAAGGTACTGCCGTACTGGGTGGCCCAGGTGATCGGTGCGTTCCTCGGCGCATGGATCGTCTACCTGCTGTTCGCGCCGGTGATCGATCACTACAACCAGGCGCAGCACCTGACCCGCGCCGGCGGCGGTGCGGCCGGGGTGTTCTTCACCGCGCCGGGCCTGGCGATCACGCCGATGCACGCGCTGCGCGACCAGGTGATCCTGACCGCGTTCCTGATCTTCGGCATCTTCGCCATCACCGAGCGCTACAACGAGGCCGCGCCCACCGCCAACTCCGGTGCGCTGATCATCGGCCTGCTGGTGGCCACCATCGGCGCCTCGATGGGCTATCTGGAAGCCTGGGCGATCAACCCGGCGCGCGACTTCGGCCCGCGCCTGTTCGCCTACGTCGCCGGCTGGGGCTCCTCGGCGCTGCCGTCGGTCGACAACTACTGGTGGATCCCGATCGTCGGCCCGCTGATCGGCGGGGTGATCGGTGGCGCCGCCTACCAGCTGCTGATCTATCCGTTCCTGCCGGCGCGGGTGAAAGCGCTGGAGGAAGAACAGGCCGCCGCGCGCCGCGGCTAGCGCGTCGGCAGCGCGTTCGTTCCCGCGCGCTTGGCGCGCGTCCCCCTTCCCCGTTGGCGCCGCGCCTGCGCGCGGCGTGCATCCCGCAGGAGTCTCCGATGGAAAAGCAGTTCATCCTGGCCATCGACCAGGGCACCACCAGTTCGCGCGCGATCCTGTTCGACCGCCAGGGCCGCAGCGTCGGCATGGCTCAGCGCGAGTTCTCGCAGATCTTCCCGCAGCCGGGCTGGGTCGAGCACAACCCGCGCGAGATCATGACCAGCGTCTACACCACGATCACCGAGCTGCTCAACAACCACCAGGTGGATGCCAGCGCGATCGCCGGCATCGGTATCACCAACCAGCGCGAGACCGCGGTGGTATGGGATCGCGCCACCGGCCAGCCGATCTACAACGCCATCGTCTGGCAGTCGCGGCAGACCAAGGACATCTGCGACCAGCTCAAGGCCGACGGCCACGAGGACATGGTGCGGGCCAAGACCGGCCTGCTGATCGATGCGTATTTCTCCGGCACCAAGGTCAAGTGGATCCTCGACCACGTCGAGGGCGCGCGCGAACGCGCGGAGCGCGGCGAGCTGGCCTTCGGCACCATCGACAGCTGGCTGATCTGGAACCTCACCGGCGGCAAGGTCCACGTCACCGACTACACCAATGCCTCGCGCACGCTGCTGTACAACATCCACGAACTGCGCTGGGACGAGGAACTGCTGCAACTGCTCGGCATCCCCGCCTCGATGCTGCCGGAGGTGCGCTCGTCCAGCGAGATCTACGGCGACACCCAGGGCCAGTATTTCTACGGCCACGCGGTGCCGATCGCGGGGATCGCCGGCGACCAGCAGGCGGCGCTGTTCGGCCAGGCCTGCTTCGAGCCGGGCATGGCCAAGAACACCTACGGCACCGGCTGTTTCATGCTGATGAACACCGGCGAGAAGGCCGTGGCGTCGAAGAACGGCCTGCTCACCACCATCGCCTGGGGCGTGGACGGCAAGGTGGAGTACGCGCTGGAAGGTGCGATCTTCGTGGCCGGCTCGGTGGTGCAGTGGCTGCGCGACGGCCTGCGCATGCTCGGCAAGGCCAGCGACTCGCAGGCCTACGCCGAGCGCGCCGGCGACAACGACGGCGTGTACATCGTGCCGGCCTTCGTCGGCCTAGGCGCGCCGTACTGGCGCAGCGACATCCGCGGCGCGGTGTTCGGCCTGACCCGCGGCACCACCAAGGAACACTTCATCCGCGCCGCGCTCGAGTCGATGGCGTACCAGACCCGCGACGTGCTGACCGCGATGCAGGTCGATTCGGGCATCGAACTGAAGGAACTGCGCGCCGACGGCGGCGCCATCGCCAACGACTTCATGGCGCAGTTCCAGAGCGACATCCTGGACGTGCCGGTGCTGCGACCGGAGGTGGCCGAGACCACCGCGCTGGGTGCGGCCTACCTGGCCGGCCTGGCCACGGGCTTCTGGAAGGACCGTGCGGAGATCGCGCAGCAGTGGGCGGTGGACCGCCGCTTCGAGCCGGACATGCCGGCCGAGCGTCGTGAGGCGCTGTATGCCGGTTGGCAGCAGGCGGTGGAGGCGACGATGGGCTTCCGGATCCGTTGAGGCGGGCAGAACACGTAGGAGCGGTTTCAACCGGGACCGGGCGTTCCTGGGAAGGCCTGGTCGCGGCTGAAGCCGCTCCTACGAAGGCGGAGTCTCTTGCGTCTGTCGGCAGCTAGGCTGGGTCATCGTTCGCGCTGCCGCGAACCTGGCCGCCTCGACATTGAGTCTCGTAGGAGCGGCTTCAGCCGCGACGGGCATGCCAGCGAAAGCCCGGTCGCCGTCCTTCAGTCGCAACCGTTGCACCGTTGCCGTTCCCGCAACGGCCGCTCCCGCTGCAATCCGCGCGGCGACGGTTCAGACGTACTGCGTCGGCCCGCGCGGGCCCGGCACCGGGGAATCCACGCCGCCGACCGGGTCCTGGATCGGCGGAATGGTCGGGTCGGTCGGCTGGTCGGGGATCGGGTCGATCGGGCGATCCGGAGTCGGGTCGACACCGGGGTTCGGGACCTGGCCCGGCACCTCGTTCGGTGGCTGCTGCGGGTCCTGGCCGGGATTGGGGGATTGCATGTGCATGGGCCTCTCCGTGCGATGAGGGTCCAGCGTGCGCGCCACGGCAGCGCGTGCGGGTGAAGCGCATGCCAAGGCAGGATGAAAGGCCGGCCACGCCGTGCGCCATGCCGCCGCGATCGGCTTGCCCAGCGCTGGCGCCGACTCCAACGCTCCGGCATGCTGGCGCCGCATGCGCCACTACGACCTGGTCATCTTCGATTTCGACGGCACCCTGGCCGACTCCTTCCCCTGGTTCCTGGCGACCATCAATGGCGTCGCCGACGAGTTCGGCTTCCGCCGCTTCGACGTGGCGCGACTGGACGAGATCCGCAGCCTGAGCGCGCGCGAGCTGATGGCGCGCAGCGGCCTGCGCTGGTGGCGCGTGCCGGCGGTGGCGCAACGCATGCGCGCGCTGATGAGCGCGCAGATCGCGCGCATCGCGTTGTTCGACGGCATCGCCGACCTGCTCGCGCAATTGGCACAGGCCGGGGTGCACCTGGCTCTGGTCACGTCCAACAGCCATGCCAACGTCGCGCACGTGCTCGGCCCGGCGCTGCTCGCGCAGTTCCGCGACGTGCGCTGCGGCGCGGCGGTGCTGGGCAAGCGCCGCAAGCTGCGCGCCAGCCTGCGCGCCTGCGGCGTTCCCGCTGCGCGGGCGCTGTGCGTGGGCGACGAGATCCGCGATGCCGAGGCCGCGCGCCAGGCCGGCATCGCGTTTGCAGGCGTCGCCTGGGGCTACACCTTGCCGGCGGCCCTGCAGTCGCACACGCCGCTGCCGTTGCTGCAGCGGCCGGACGCGCTGCGGGCGCTGGTGCTTGGCGCCGGTGCCTGCACGCAGTCGCGTCTGACGCAGGCCGGCGCGCGCGGCGCCTGCGCGGCCGTGGGCGGCGATGCATGACGTGGTTGCCCTATGTGGTCGCGGGCGTGATCGCGGTCGTCTCCTGGGCAGCGCCGCCCTGTCGATCGGAGCGCTTTATCGCATGGGGCGCAGCCAGGTGACGGACCTGCTGGAGGTGTCGTTCCGCGAGCAGGCGTTTCCGGGCGAGCGCGGGCCGTTGCGTGGCAGCGACCTGACCGTGGTCAAGCGATCCAGGCAGACCATCGAGGGCAGCTACGGCCATGTGTATTCGATCGCACCTGGTGCCGCGCTGCAGACCGCCGATGCGTTCTGGTACTGCGTCGGGCCGGGACCGAGCTGGTTCCTGGCCATTCCGGTGGTGACGTCCGGCTTCGGCAAGGCGCAGGTGCAGTGGATCGTGCGGCCGATGACCGAGGGGCGCATGCGCGTGGCGCTGCAGTTCGACCGCAAGGCGACCTGCCTGGCCTTCGGCACGCGGCCGGCCACGCGCTGAGTCCACCGACCCGAGCGAGGCGGCAGGCGCGCGGCGCAAAGGGAACTGCCGATCCCGTTCCCCGGCGTGCCCAGTGGCATGCGTCGCGACCGAGGCTGCGGCATCCAGGGGCGCATCGGGTGCCATCGGGCTCGGCCACGCCATGCGCCGGCTGGCCCGGCGCACGCCGAGCGCAATTGCTGCGCTGCAGGTTGATTGTTCACTTGTGATTGCTATATTCATATGCGAACAGTCGCCATGCCCATCGCCATTCCGGGCGTGCATGCTGCGGCCTTCCTTCATCGCGCCCGATCCCGGGCAGAGGCGTGCCATGCGTGACCCCAGCAACTCCCGTCCCTCGCGCGTCCGTGGGCGATCCGCTGTGGCCGTCGTTCCGGGTCTGCGCGCATGACGCTGAGCGCTGTCGCCGCCGACGCCGCCCTGGCGCCACGCGCGCTGGGCCGCAGTGGCGTGCACCTGTCCACCCTGGGCTTCGGCGCTGCGCCGATCGGCAATCTGTACGCCGAGGTGGACGATGCGGTGGCGCTGGCCGCAGTGGCCGACGCCTATGCCGCCGGCATCCGCCATTTCGACACCGCGCCGTACTACGGCTACGGGCTGAGCGAGCAACGCCTGGGGCAGGGCCTGCGCGGACTGCCACGCGCCAGCTACACGCTCTCGACCAAGGTCGGGCGCTGCGTCTACGACGATGCCGCGGCCGCGCCGGGGCGCGATGGCTTCGCCGTGGCCGGGCGCCGCGCCGAATTCGACTACAGCCGCGACGGCGTGCTGCGTGCGTTCGAGTCCAGCCTGCAGCGGCTCGGCACCGATCACATCGATGTGCTGCTGCTGCACGACATCGGCCGCCTGACCCACGGCGAGCGCCATCCGGCGATGCTGCGGCAGGCGCTGGACGAGGCCTTGCCGACGATGGCCGCGCTCAAGGCGCAGGGCGCGTGCCGGGCGATCGGCATCGGCGTCAACGAGGAAGACGTGGCGGTGGAACTGATGCCGCTGTTCCCGCTCGACTGCGTGATGCTGGCCGGCCGCTACACCCTGCTCGAACAGCACGCCGCGCAGCGGATCATGGCGCAGGCGCTGCAGCGGCAGGTCGGCATCCTGGTCGCCGGGCCGTACAGCTCGGGCCTGCTGAGCGATGCGCGCGGGCCGGGCGACACCTACAACTACGCGCCGGTGGATGCGGCCACGCTGCAGCACGCGCAGCGCCTGTTCGCGGCCTGCGCCGCGCACGGCGTGGACGTGGGCGCAGCGGCGCTGCAGTTCCCGCTGGCGCATCCGGCGGTGAGTACGGTGGTCGCGGGCATGCGCACGCCGGCGGAAGTGGCCAGCGCCGCCACGCGCCTGCGTGCGGCGATTCCCGCCGCGCTGTGGCAGCAGTTGCGCGACGACGGCCTGCTGCGCGCGCCGGTGCCGACGCCGTGAACATCGTCGACGCCCATGTGCATTTCTGGCGCCTGGCGCGTGGCGACTATGCCTGGCTGACTCCGGAGCTGGGCGTGCTGTACCGCGACTACCTGCCCGAAGACCTTGCTGCGACGCTGGACGCGCAGGGCGTGACCGCGCTGGTAGCGGTGCAGGCGGCGCAGAGCGAGGCGGAAACGCGCTACCTGCTGCAGCTGGCGCGCGCCGAGCCGCGCATCGTCGGCGTGATCGGCTGGGTCGATTTCGAGGCCACCGACGCTGCCGCGCGCATCGCCGCGCTGTGTGCCGACGGTGCCGGCCTGCTCAAGGGGCTGCGGCCGATGGTGCAGGACCTGGCCGATCCGCAGTGGCTGGCACGGCCGCAACTGGACGCGGCCTTCGACGCGCTGCTGCAGCACGACCTGGCCTTCGACGCGCTGGTGCGTCCGCTGCACCTGCCGGCGCTGCTGGCACGGCTGCAGCGTCACCCTCGATTGCGCGTGGTGCTGGACCACGCCGCCAAGCCGTCCATCGGCGATGCTGACTTCCGTGCATGGGCCGACGGCGTGGCGCAGCTCGCGCAGCATCCCAACGTGGTGTGCAAGCTGTCCGGCCTGCTCACCGAACTGCCGGCCAATGCCGCCATCGACGCTCCCGCGCTTGCCCCTTACGTGGCGCACCTGTTCGCCTGCTTTGGCGCGCAGCGGCTGCTGTGGGGCAGCGACTGGCCGGTGCTGACCCAGCGTGCCGACTACGCCGCGTGGATGGCGCTGGCACAGGCCTGGGTCGCGCAGCATGCCGCCGGCGCCGCCGAGGCGGTGTTCGCCGGCAATGCGCGGCGCGTCTATCGCCTGTCCGATCCGATTGCTTCCTCCCCCACCTGGAGTCCCGCCGCATGACCACGTTCGCGTTCGTTTCCGGGAGCCGCGCATGAGCGGCCGTCTGCAAGGCAAGCGTTGCCTGATCACCGCCGCTGGCGCCGGCATCGGCCGCGAGAGCGCGCTGGCCTGCGCGCGCGAAGGCGCGCAAGTACTGGCCACCGACATCGACGCCGCCGCGCTGCAGGCCCTGGCTGCCGAGGCCGATGGCATCGTCACCCAGACCCTGGACGTCACCGATCCCGCCGCGATCCAGGCGCTGGTGGCGGCGCAGCCGACCTTCGACGTGCTGTTCAACTGCGCCGGCTACGTGCACCAGGGCAGCATCCTCGACTGCGACGCGTCGGCCTGGAAGCGCTCGTTCGCGATCAACGTCGATGCGATGTACTACCTGTGCCAGGCGGTGCTGCCGGGCATGCTCGCGCAGGGCCGCGGCAGCATCGTCAACATGTCCTCGGTGGCGTCCAGCATCAAGGGCGTGCCCAATCGCTTCGCCTACGGCGTGACCAAGGCGGCGGTGATCGGCCTGAGCAAGGCCATCGCCGCCGACTACGTGGCCAAGGGCATCCGCTGCAACGCGATCTGCCCCGGCACGATCAAGACGCCGTCGCTGGGCGAGCGGGTCAAGGCGCTGGGCGGCGACGAGCAGGCGGTGTGGAAGAGCTTCACCGATCGCCAGCCGATGGGCCGCCTGGGCGACCCGCGCGAGATCGCGCAGCTGGTGGTGTACCTGGCCTCGGACGAGGCCTCGTTCACCACCGGCCAGACCCACATCATCGACGGCGGCTGGTCGAACTGACCGCGCCTTCCCACTACGACAGAGGATTTCCCCATGAAACTGCTGCGTTACGGCGAACCCGGCCACGAACGCCCGGCCCTGCTCGATGCCGACGGCCACCTGCGCGATCTCTCGGCGGTGATCGACGATGTCGCCGGCGAGCATCTCACCGCTGCCGGCCTGGCCCGGCTGCGCGCGCTCGATCCGGCCACGCTGCCGCAGGTGGACGGCGAGGTGCGCTACGGCGCCGCCGTGGGCCGCGTCGGCAAGTTCATCTGCGTCGGGCTGAACTACGCCGACCACGCTGCCGAGTCGGGCATGGCGGTGCCGGAGATGCCGGTGCTGTTCATGAAGGCCACCAGCGCGATCAGCGGCCCCAACGACACGGTGACGATCCCGCGCGGCTCGCTCAAGACCGACTGGGAAGTGGAACTGGGCGTGGTGATCGGCGATACCGCGCGCGACGTGTCGGTGGAGGACGCGCTGGCGCACGTCGCCGGCTATGCGGTGATCAACGATCTGTCCGAGCGCGCGTTCCAGCTCGAACACGGGGGGCAGTGGGTGAAGGGCAAGAGCTGCGACGGCTTCGGCCCGATCGGCCCGTGGCTGGTCACCGCCGACGAGGTGCCGGATCCGCAGAACCTGTCGATGTGGCTGGAGGTCAACGGCCACCGCTACCAGAACGGCAGCACCCGCACGATGGTGTTCGGCGTGGCCGAGCTGGTCAGCCACATCAGCCGCTACATGACGCTGCTGCCGGGCGACGTGATCAGCACCGGCACGCCGCCGGGCGTGGGTCTGGGGCAGAAGCCGCAGGTCTACCTGAAGCCGGGCGACGTGATGCGGCTGGGCATCGAAGGCCTGGGCGAGCAACGCCAGGCCGTCGTCGCGCATCCGCACGACGCGGCATAAAGCCCCTCTCCCCTCGGGAGAGGGGTTGGGGTGAGGGTCCGGGGCGAAGCCACCTCGGAATGCATCCCGGTGCGGCTTTCGCTCGCGTATGAGCGATCCCGCTGCTTGCTCCTAGCTTCGTTCTTGTTTTGCACGGTCGGTGACATCACTGCACCACCGCACCCTCACCCCAACCCCTCTCCCGGGGGGAGAGGGGCTGTTTCACCGCTCTTTTGACTTTCCCACCGCCTCACCGACCAGGATCCCCATGAGCAAAATCGTCGCGCTCGAGACCTTCGACGTCCGTTTCCCCACCTCGCGCGAACTGGACGGTTCCGATGCGATGAATCCGGATCCGGACTATTCGGCCGCCTATCTGCGCCTGCGCACCGACGCCGACGACGGCCTCGCCGGCTACGGCCTGGCGTTCACCATCGGCCGCGGCAACGACGTGCAGAGCGCGGCGGTGGCGGCGTTGGCGCATCACGTGGTCGGCCGCGACGTGGAGACGGTGATCGGCGACCTGGGCGGGTTCGCGCGCAGCCTCACCGACGACTCGCAGTTGCGCTGGCTGGGCCCGGAAAAGGGCGTGATGCACATGGCCATCGGCGCCGTGGTCAACGCCGCCTGGGACATGGCCGCGCGCCGCGCCGGCAAGCCGCTGTGGCGCTTCATCGCCGAGCTGTCGCCGGAGCAACTGGTGGCCGCGATCGACTTCCGCTACCTCAGCGACGCGCTGACCCCGGACGAGGCGCTGGCCATGTTGCGCGCCGCCGAACCGCTGCGCGCCGAGCGCATGCAGACGCTGCAGGAACAGGGCTATCCTGCCTACACCACCTCGCCGGGCTGGCTCGGCTATTCCGACGACAAGCTGGTGCGCCTGGCCAAGGAAGCGGTGGCCGATGGCTTCCGCACGATCAAGCTCAAGGTCGGCGCCAACGTGGAGGACGACATCCGCCGCTGCCGCCTGGCGCGCGAAGCGATCGGCCCGGACATCGCCATGGCGGTGGACGCCAACCAGCGCTGGGACGTGGGCCCGGCGATCGCCTGGATGCGCCAGCTCGCCGAATTCGACATCGCCTGGATCGAGGAGCCGACCAGCCCAGACGACGTGCTTGGCCACGCCGCGATCCGCCGCGGCATCGCCCCGGTGCCGGTGTCCACCGGCGAGCACACCCAGAACCGGGTGGTGTTCAAGCAGTTGCTGCAGGCCGGCGCGGTGGACCTGATCCAGATCGACGCCGCGCGCGTGGGCGGCGTCAACGAGAACCTGGCGATTTTGTTGCTGGCGGCCAAGTTCGGCGTGCGCGTGTTCCCGCACGCCGGCGGTGTGGGTCTGTGCGAACTGGTGCAGCACCTGGCGATGGCCGATTTCGTCGCCATCACCGGCAAGATGGAAGACCGCGCGATCGAGTTCGTCGACCACCTGCACCAGCATTTCGTCGATCCGGTGCGGATCGTCCACGGCCGCTATCTGGCGCCGACGACACCGGGCTTCTCGGCCGAGATGCACGCCGCTTCGGTCACCCAGTTCCTGTATCCGGACGGCCCGTTCTGGAGTGCGGACCTGGCGGCGCAGGGCGGCTGACGCTGGCGGCGTTGGTGCGCTTCCAGCGATGGAAGCGCACCAGGACGGTACACCGGTCGCGGCTGAAGCCGCTCCTACGACGGCGGCGGCAGCGGTGCTGGATCGCTCCCACAAACGTCACACAGCATCCGCCGCGCCTGTCGCTCTATGGAACCGTAGGAGCGGCTTCAGCCGCGACCAGCGAAGCGACAAATCAACCGGTCTCGCGCGCACTCGGCGCGAGCTATTCAACACACTCAAACGCGCACGCAGTGCCCCTCAGCCCGCGCCCTTGCGCTCCTGTTCCGCCACCGCCGCCTGCAACGAAAAGATCTGCAGCGCCTCGCGCCATTTCTCGCCGGGCGCCGAACCGGGCAACGGCTTCTGGAAGCGCCACATCAGCTCCTCCCACGCCTGCACGCGCGGATCGGCGGCATCGGCGGCGGCCTTGGCCGCAGGCGAATAGTCCGCGTCCACCTCCATCAACATCACCAGGCGGTCGCCGCAGCGATGGATGTCCAGTTCGCGGATGCCGGCCGCGCGCAGCGAGGCGACGATCTCCGGCCACACGGTGTCGGGACGGTGCCAGCGTTCGTATTCGGCGATCAGCGCCGGGTCGTCGTGCAGGTCCAGCAGGTAGCAATGGCGCGGCATGGCTCAGGCTCCACGGGCAGAGGGCAGGGACGCCGCGTCGCGGCGTGCCGCATGCAGCGCGAAGCCGAGGATCACCGCGAAGCCGACGGCAGGCACCGCGAGCGCCCAGTGGATGCCGGCATGGTCGGACACCGCGCCCATCACCGCGGTCAGCGCGGCGCCGCCGATGATCGCCATGACGATCAGCGACGCACCCAGCTTGCGTGCGTCGTCGTCCAGCCCGTCCAGGCCCAGGGCGAAGATGGTCGGGAACATCACCGACATGAACAGGCTGCTGGCGACCAGTGCATACAGGCCGATCCAGCCCGGCAGCGCCACCGCCACGGCGCACAGCAGCAGGTTGAGCAGGGCGAACACGCCCAGCAGCCGCGCCGGCGCCAGGAACCGCAGCAGCGCCGTGCCGATGAAGCGGCCGGCCATGAACAGTACCAGCGACAGCGTGAGGAAATCGGCGGCGGTCTTCTCCGGAGTGCCGGGCACACCATCCTGCAGATAGCGGATCAGGTAGCTCCAGATGCCGACCTGCGCGCCGACGTAGAAGAACTGCGCGATCACCGCGAACACGAAGCGGCCATTGCGCCGCAACTGGCCGAAACCGCCAGCGCGCGCGTCCTGGCCGTCGGCGCGGGTGGCCGGAAAGCGGGTCAGCCCGATCAGTAGCGCCCACAGCAGCACCACCGCGCCGATGATCAGGTACGGCGTCTGCACCGCCAGCGACTCGGTGGCGAAGAACGCCTCGCGCGCGGCCGGCGCCATCGCCGCCAGCTCCTGTGGGGTGTGCTCCACGCCGGAGAGGATGAAGTGCTGGCCGACCAGGATGCCGGTGATCGAGCCCAGCGGATTGAATGCCTGCGCCAGGTTCAGCCGCCGCGCCGCGCCCTCGGCCGGGCCGAGCACGGTGACCAGCGGGTTGGCGGTGGTTTCCAGAAACGCCAGGCCGCTGGCGATGACGAACAGTGCCAGCAGGAACAGCCAGTAGGTGTGCACCTGCGCGGCGGGGTAGAACAGGAACGCGCCGACCGCGTACAGCAACAGGCCCAGCACCACCGCCGCCTTGTAGCTGTAGCGGCGCATGAACATCGCCGCCGGGATCGCGAACACGAAGTAGCCCAGGTAGAACGCGCTCTGCACCAGCCCGGCCTGCAGATCGCTCAGCTCGAAGGCCTTCTTGAACTGCTTGATCAGGATGTCGTTGAGGTTGTTCGCCATGCCCCAGAGGAAGAACAGGCTGACGATCAGAACCAACGGCGCAAGTGCGGTCCGGGTGAGACTGGCGGACGCCGGTGTGGCGGATTCGCTGCTGTAGTGCATTGCCGCCTACCCCTCCCAAGGTGTGCCGCGTCGCGTTCGGATTGTCGGCGGAGCGTACTGCGCCGGCGAGTGCCATGCAAATATAAAATTTGAGTTCATATGTGCATGAGGCGATCGGTACCGATCCGTGCAGCGCAGGTCGCCATGGTGCGGCCCGGCGCGGCGTCCCTGTACCCTAGTCCTCTTCACCTGCTGCCGGGCCCTCGACGGAATGACTACCCCCTTGCCCAAGTACCGCGCGCCCGCTCTGGACAAGGGGCTGGACATCCTGGAACTGCTGGCGCGCGACGGGCGGCCGATGAGCATGGGCGAGATCTCGCAGGGCATCGGCCGTTCGCGCGGCGAGATCTTCCGCATGCTGCAGGTGCTGGAAGAGCGCGGCTACCTGACCCGCACTGCGGGCGAGGGCGGCTACACGCTGACCAACCGGCTGTTCATGCTCGGCATGCAGCAGCCGCGGGTGCAGAACGTCACCGAGGTGGCGCTGCCGGTGATGCGCGCGCTGGCCGACGCGATCCGCCAGCCCTGCCACCTGGTGGCGCCGTCGGACGACCAGATCGTGGTCATCGCGCAGATGGACGTGCCCAGTGACCTCGGCCTGGTGGTGCGCCCCGGCCACCGCCGCCCGTTCGCGCATTCCACCTCCGGCCTGGTGCTGTTCGCGTTCCAGCCGGCCGATGCGCAGGCGCAGTTGCTGCAGCGCCTGGACGCCAGCGAGGTGGCGTACGACCGCGCCGCGTTCCTGGCGGCGGCGCAGGAAGTGCACGCACTCGGCTACAGCATCCATCCCAGCGAGGCGGTGGTCGGGGTGATCGACCTCACCGCGCCGATCCTGCAGCATGGCGTCGCCCGCTACACCCTTACCGTGCCCTTCATCGAACGCCGCCCGCAACCGATCGACGCGCAGGCGGCGATGCGCGCGGTGTGCGATGCCGCGGCGCAGATCAGTGCGGCGCTGGCGTAAGCACCGTGACCACCATTCGCCGGTGTGCCGTGGCGCGTCTGTTCCCGCAGCGAGTGCGTTCGCGTCCCGTGTCGCGTGCGGACGACGCCCCGTGCGCCCGGCGGATGCATGTTTCGCTGCGCAGCGGTCGTGATGGTCGGGTGTCCGAGGGCGGGTGATGGCGAACGTGGTGTTCTATCTGTTCGCCGCGACAGTGGCGCTGGTGACGGTCAGCCTCTATCGGTACAACAGGCGCCGCATGGACCTCCTGCTGATGGAGTCCTTCCGCCAGCTGTCCTTCAGCAGCGATGGCGTCGTCCTGCGCGGCGTGGACCTGCAGTTGGTGAAGAAGGCGCAGCAGTTCATCCGCACGAACGAAAGTTTTTCGCTCTTGCCGGATCGCCCCGTCGTTCACCAGGGCGATGCGTTCTGGTATTGCCGCGGCCCTGGCGCGCGTTGGTTCGTGGCGATTCCCTCGGTGGTGTCGCGTGGTGGCGAACTGGAGGTGAGTTGGGTCGTGCGCCCCCTCACCGAGCAGCGCATGCGTGCCGCGCTGCAGTTCGATCGCAAAGCCTTTCGTCGTGCGTTCGGCGAGGCGGACGCATCCTGAGCGTCGCCGCCTCGCCGCGGGTCGAAGGCCGATGCGATGCAGCGCGTGAAGCGTGCGGGTGGCGTAGGCCGCACGATCGCGATCTGTGGCATGCTCGCTGGCGGTGCTGGGGGCCACGATCCATGCCGTACCACCTCCTGGCGCTACAGCCTAAGCATTCACTCAGTCCGAAGCCGCTTCGCGGCTCGACTTCATTCTGGTGTTGGGCATCAGTGACAGCTCTTCCGCTACTGTGGTTTCCAGTCGCTTATGCCGCGGTTGCTGGCTATGTGGTTTGGGCGCGCCGCCGAGAATTCGCTCGCAGCCCGGCGAAGGCGCGTCGCTACAGCCTACTGCCTTGGCCCTACAGGGCGGGCTGTTGGTTAGGGATCATTCCGCTTTTTGTCTCCGCAGCATTCCTGCACCCCGCCCTTTTTCTGCTTGGGCTTGTCGGCATGTTTCTCTTGGAGGCCGCGTGCGTGCGCTGGTATCGGCAAAATGGGCTTTGGTAGCGTGAAGCCCGATAATTCGTCCAAGCCAAAGCCGCTTCGTGGTTCTGCTCAATTCAAACGGTAGGGCGCATGTTCAAGTTCAACCCAATCCCGAAGTTCGGTTTGCTGGGTCTGGTCCTGCCGTTTGGCTATCTCCTCGCCATTTCCTGGCAAGACCGCGCCAAGGATTTTAGCCTTGCGGGTGAGGAAATGTATTGGCCCGAGAAGCTCTTCGTGCTGATATGTGTTGCGCCAGTGCTGGCTACCTGGCTTCTTGGTATTTATCGGGCATACCTTGCTGGTAGCTGGCGCTGGTTGGTAGGCTGCTTCATTTGCTGGCCGCTCTCTTTTGTCTATACGTTGTTGGTCAATCGGGGCGATTCGCCCTAGGCAGGCATCCGAGTCGAAATGCCTGCATGTTTCCGGCGTTCGGCCACCTGACCCATCTCCGGACGCGCAGCGTTCGGGAGAAGTCCTGAACGACATACTGCCACCCGCGCGTCGACCATGCGCTGCATCCCTCGTGCCCACGCCTCTGCATGCGGCAAGGCCAGCGCATGCCATCGCCTGCGCTGCATGCCCACATGTGCGCCACATCGCTGGAATGCGCGCCCACGGTGCACGTGACTCGATCCCCAGCCTGATCACGCAGTCGCTGCGCGTGCGCGCAAAGCGTTGACCGTCGCGCCACCGCTGCGCAGCCTGCACGGAACACGGCGACACGGACACACGACATGGCACGGCGGTTTCCCTGGAGTTGGTTGGCGGTGCTGGCGGCGTGCGCGTTGGTGCTGGTGCTGGCCTGGCAGAACCGCGGGCTGCGCGAGGAACGGCGCTGGTTCGTCACCCGCACCACCGAGCCGTATCCGGGCATGTACGTGCCACGCATCGACGTGGCCGCGGTCGATGGCACGCCGCTGACGCTCGGCGTGCCGGCCGCCGAGCGTCAGGTGCTGTTCTTCTTCACCACCACCTGCCCGTACTGCAAGCGCTCGGCGCCGCAGGTGGTGCAGGCGGCGCAGCGCCTGGCCGCGCAGCAGCCGCGCGTGCAGGTGCTGGGCGTCTGCCAGTGCAGTCCCGCGCAGGCGCAGCGCTACGCCGCCGAGCACGGCTTTACGTTTCCGGTGACCACGTTGACCGATCGCCGCGCGGTGATGCTGTTCCGTGCGCGCAACGTGCCGACGCTGCTTGCCCTGGACCGCGAGGGACGCGTGCGCTACGCGCGCGTCGGCGTTTTCGAGACCACGGAGCGGATGCAGGACCTGATGGCCGCAGTGCGCAGCACGGAGGCGCCACCGGCCTTGGCAACCATCGAGGAGTAAGCCATGAAACAGCGTTGGACAGCGTTACGCAACGGGATGCTTGCGGCCGTGTTCCTGGCCAGCATGGGCTTCGGCGCCGTACAGGCGACCGCCGGCGACGGCATCGAGAAGGAGGCGGCCTGCAGCGCCTGGGCCTGCCAGCAGGAGTGCGCGCCGTTCGGCGGCGAGTTGGGACCGGGCGGACCAGGAAAGCCGTTGGTCTGCTACTGCTGCGGCTGAGCAGTGCCGGAGCCGGCCGCGTCAGGCCGGCTCCGGGAGCGGGGATACGATGACGGCGATCACCGATCACCGATCACCGATCACCGATCGCCGATCGCCGATCGCCGATCGCAGTGAGCGTACGCTTCCGTGCGATGCCGTCATCACCCCGGGCAACCTGCACGGCACTTTTGGTACGTGATCGCGCCCCGCACCGCCGGCAGCCGGCGATTCACGCGGGTTTGCGCGGGCACTGGGCATGGTGGAGCGCAGACCAACCAGGAGCGCTTCATGACCTCACCTCTTCATCCCGTCCGCCTGTCCCTGTTCGCGGCGCTGACTGCCGTGGCGCTGAGCGGCTGCGGCAAGCCCGGCGACCAGGCCTCGCGCACCGCACCGGCCACCTCGCCGGAGCCTACCGCCGCGCCGGTCGGTGGCGAAAGCGGGCGCGCCCCGATCGGCGGCGACGCCTCGGCCAAGGCGATGCTGCAGGTGCTGGAGGGCAACGTGGTGGCGCTGTCGAAGCAGGCGCTGTCGCGCAACGTCAGCAAGACCGTGGCCGATTTCGCCCGCGAGACCATCGCCGTCCATCACGATGCCGACCCGGCCACGGCCGGCAAGGGTGGCCCTGGCGATGCGGAGAAGATCGACGCGCAGGTGGCCAAGGGCCGTGCGCAGCTGCAGGCGCTGGGCGATGAAAAGGACAACTCCGCCTACATGAACGCCTACGCGGCGGCAGTGGTGCGGCAGTACTCCGACGCGCTGTCGGTGATCGATGCCGAACTGGTGCCGGCGGCCAAGGAAGACGCCACCCGCCAGGAACTGCAGCAGGCGCGCAAGCGCATCGCCGAGCAACTGGAGCGCGCGCAGGCGCTGGCCTCGGCCCGCTACTGAGCGCATAGCCCCTCCCGTTGGGGCGACAGGGTGCGGCCTGCGCGCCACTGGCGCGCGCACCCTGGAGCGCCCGCGCCGCAAGCGCGGGCCGGGACGCGGAGCGGGGGTTGGGATGAGGGTACGGCGCGAAGCGACGCGCAGAATTTGGAGCGCACACGGCTGCACCATTAGCCTCATCCGACTCTTCGGGGCACCTTCCCCGCAACTGAGGGCCATGCTCCCGAGGGCGAGAAGAAACAGCCGCCAGGGTGCCATCACTCCGCGAGCATGCCGCGCCGCGACTGCGTATGCCTGTGCCAAGGACGACCGAGAGCGCATAGCCCCTCTCCCTTCGGGAGAGGGGTTGGGGTGAGGGTACGGCGCGAAGCGATGCGCAGCCTTGAGGCGCACGAGGCTGCGCCAGTAGCCTCATCCGCTCCTGCGGGCACTTCCCCCGAAATGATGAGGGTCATGCTCCCGACGGGGAGAAGGAACAGCCGCTAGAGCGTGCCATCCATCCCCGAGCATGTCGCGTGACACACCCTAGCCGTTGGCGGGTACCGCGCGCGATGCAGGCCGCTCCTCGCGCCCATCCGGATGTCGCGCGAAGCGGGTCGGGTCGCTGCCGTGCACCGGCGCCTCGTCCTGCCATGGCCAGCCGCCGAACTGGGTGCGGCGATAGTCGGCCATGGCCTGGGCGATCTCGGCCTGGGTGTTCATCACGAACGGACCGTGTTGGGCCACCGGTTCGGCGATCGGTCGGCCCTGCAGCACCAGGAACTCGCTCACCTCTCCGTCGCCACTGATCAACTCGACCGCCTGATCGGCGCGCAACTCGATCGCCGCGTGGCGGGTCACCGGGCGACCGCCCACCGTCACCGCTGCGCCCTTGAAGAAGTAAAGGCTGCGGCGCGTGCCGCGGCCTTGCGCGGCGGGCAGGGTCCAGTGGGCGCCGGGTGCCATGCGGATCGTCCAGATGGCCACGTCGGCATCGTCCTGCGCGGCCCACGAATCCGGTGGCGGCGCGAGCGGGCCGCCGGCGCTGCCGGGCGCGGCGTCGACCGGGCCGATGCGGCCGGCCACGCAGGCCACCTCGGTGGTGCGGCCGGCGTCGTCGGTGGCGGTGAAGCGCGGCAGGTCTTCCGACCAGAACATGGTGAAGTGCGGCGAGGCCAGCTTGTTGCGCGCCGGCAGGTTGAGCCAGATCTGGAACAGTTCCAGCGGGTTGGGCGCCGCCGTGTCCAGCAGCGGGAACATCTCCGAATGGACGATGCCCGCGCCGGCCGTCACCCATTGCACGTCGCCAGCGCCGAAGCGCGCCGCCGCACCGAGCGAGTCGGCATGGTCGATCAGGCCCTTGCGCACGATGGTCACGGTCTCGAAGCCGCGGTGCGGATGACCGGGAAAGCCGGGAATCGCCTCGCCGTGATACATGCTCCAGCCGTCCTTGCGGCTGAAGTCCTGGCCGATGGCACGGCCGTGCAAGGGCGCCGCCGGTCCCATCGCGCCGTTGCCGGCGGGGTAGGCATCGTCGTGGTAGACGCAGAACAGGAACGGGTCGATCGTGTCCCAAGGGAAGCCAAGCGGCTTGATCTGGACGATGGGGTCGGTCATGGAGAAATCCTTCGTGCGAACGCCGCCCGAGGTGGGACGCGGCAACCTTCACGATATGGGGCGATGCCGATGGAACGGAAGGCCGCTCCGAAGGACATCCTGTCCCGCAGGGGAAACGCTGGGGTGCGCTGCCACCTGCAGGGCGATGGCGCAGGCGCGGCGACCGGCGGCCTCGCATGCCCCGATCGAGCGAACCCGGCAGGCAGCGGCCTGAACTGAATGCTTGCCGGGGCGCAACCGCTCCTCTGCGCCCGCACGACCCGCGCGTCATCGGACTGTCATCGCCGAGGACCAGCATCGCAGCCTTTCCGAATCCGCTGGCCGCCGATGGCGCCGGCACTGCGAGTGGCTGGTGCGTTCCGAACCCCTGCCGGCGTTGTCGCGGCTGTTCCTGCAATGGCGGCCGTCGCTGAGCCGCTATTTCCGCAAGCGCCGCGCCGCGGCCTGGGATACCGACGACCTGCTGCAGGAAGTGTGGCTGCGGCTGCAGCGCAGCGAGGCGCACGCGCCGGAGATCGCCAACCCCGAAGCCTATCTGTTCACCATCGCCGCCAACCTGATGCGCGAGCACGCGCTGCTGCACCAGCGCAACAGCCAGCGCGATACCTGCCTGGACGATGTGCTGGAGCGGCTGGCGGTGCCCTGCGAAGCCGATGCGCAGGTGCATCGCGCGCAACGCCGGCAGCGCCTGGCCGAACTGATGGCGCGGCTGCCGCCGAAGTGCCGCGCGGCGATGACGCTGCGCTACCGCGATGAACTGGGCTACCAGGAGATCGCCGAGCAACTGCAGATTTCCAGCCACATGGTCAAGAAATACATCATCAAGGGCCTGGCGGTGTGCCGGCAGGGCATGGCGCGCTATGCGTGAGGATCCGCAGCGCGTCGCCGAGGCGGCCGCGGACTGGTACCTGGCGCAGCGCGAAACCGCGCTGCCGCCGGCGCGGCAGGCTGAGTTCCTGGCCTGGCTGCGGCACTCGCCGGCGCACGTGGCCGCCTATTTCGATATCGCGCGGATGCACGGCGACCTGCCGTCCGCGGCGCAGGCGCAGCAGGTCAGCAGCGCGCAGCTGCGCGCGCATGCCTTGCGCAGCGGCGCGGTGGTGGTGCCGTTGCGCCCGGATGTTGACACGCCGACATCGGTGTCGAACCCGCGTCGCGCCCTGCCACGGCGCAGGCGCTGGCCGCTGGCGGCGGCCGCCGTGCTCGCGCTGGCCGCCGCGGGCGTGGCGTTGCGCCTGAGCGCGCCGGAGCCGGTGCCGGCGACGGTGTACGCAGCGCCGGCGGATGCGCCGCGCAGCGTCGCGCTGGACGACGGCAGCGTGGTGCAACTGGACCGCGGTGGCACGATCGCGGTGCGCTACGGCGCGCAGCGCCGCGACATCGCCCTGCTGCGCGGCAAGGCGGTGTTCGATCTCGGCCATGATCCGGCGCGGCCGCTGCGGGTCAGTGTCGGGACGCTGGTGCTGCGCGACGTCGGCACCGTGTTCGGGGTCGACCCGCAGGCCGGCGGTGCCCGCGTCACCGTGTTGCAGGGGCGGGTGCAGGTGTCGCGCGATACCCCGGCGTGGTGGCATCGCGGCGACCTGCCGTCGGAGGGGACGACGCTGGCCGACCTGGGCGGCGGCCAGCAGGCGCGGGTGGATGCGCAGGGCCGTGTGCTGGCGCGGCGCGACCACGCCGACATCGCCGACGCCACCGCCTGGCTGCCGGCGCAGGTCGGCGTGCACGATCGCAGCCTGGGCGAAGTGGCGCGCCTGTTCAACGCCTACACCACGCAGCCGCTGCGCATCGCCGACCCGGCGCTGGCGGCGCGACGGGTCAGTGGCGTGTTCCACCTGCGCGATCCGGAGGCCTTCGTCGCTTATCTCGGCAGCCTGCCGGACGTGCAGGTACAACGCGATGCGCACGCGGTGACGATCCGCCACGCGCCGGCGCCGCTGTAAGAAAAAATTCACGCAATCGACGGTAGCCGCGCGGCGCACCGCGGCACTCCTAGGAAGCATGGCCGTCGCGCAGCACGCGCGGGGCCGCCCTTCCTCCCCTCCGGTGTGATCGTCATGCGCAAGCCTCTCGTCGTCTCCATCGCCCTGCTGTTGGGCTGTACGTCTTCGCTGCCGGCCTGGTCGGCGCCCGCCGCCACGGCGGCCGCCATCGCGCCCATGCCGCTGGCGCAGGCGCTGGACCAGTTCGCGCGCAGCAGCGGCCTGCAACTGATGTACGACCCGGCGCTGGCCGAAGGGCTGCGCAGCAACGGCGCACCGGCCAGCCTGGCGCCGCCGCAGCAGTTGCATGCGTTGCTCGCCGGCACCGGCCTGGACTACCGCATGCTCACGCCCGGCTCGGTCGCCATCGTGCGCAGCAGCGTCGCCGCCGCTCCGGCCGCCGCGCCGCGGGCGCCACGCAGCGCCGCCCCGGCGCGCGCCGAGGCCGACGGCGAACACGACGGTCCGCGCGAACTGGCGCCGATCAACGTCACCGCCAACAGCGTCGACACGCTGGCGCCCAGCGCCGCGCCGCTGGAGGCGAGCCAGCCGACGTCGGTGATCGACGAGCGCTTCATCCGCGACGGCCTGCGTCTGAATTCCAACTACGACGACATCATCAAGTACGCGCCCAGCGTGGTCACCACCTCGCCGGAAGGCCCGGGCCTGGGCAAGAACGAAGGCATCAGCATCCGCGGCTTCCAGGATGGCCAGTTCAACATCACCTTCGACGGCATCCCGTTCGGCGATGCCAGCGATCTGCACCACACCACCTCGGCCTACTTCAACAACCACGTGCTCGGCCAGGCCGAGATCGACCGCGGCCCCGGCGGCGGCGCCACCATCGGCAACGCCACCTTCGGCGGCACTCTGGCGCTGCGCACGCGCAATCCCAGCGAGGTGGACGGGGTCACCGTCTACGGCACCGGCGGCAGCTGGAACACCTGGGCCGGTGGCGTCAGCGCCGACGAGCACATCGGCAACACGCGGCTGTTCGCCGACCTGTCCAAGGAAGCCAGCGATACCTACCTCAAGGGCACCGACGACCGCCGCGAGCATGCCTTCCTCAAGACCGTCACCGACCTCGGCGAGGCGACCACGCTGACCTTCGTCAGCAGCTACAACCAGGAGCACCAGAACACCGTGCAGGGCGCCACCCGCGCGCAGATCGCGCAGCATGGCTGGCGCTATGGCCTGGGCAACGATCCGACCCTGCAGAACTACACCGGCTACAACGCCGCCGCCTACTACTCCAGCTTCACCTACCTGGGCCTGAGCACGCGCCTGGGCGAGTGGGACCTCGACAACAAGGTCTACTACAACAGCTTCGACCACACCGCTTCCAAGACCAGCATTCCCACCAGCGAGAGCGTCGCCGACAACGGCGTGACCTTCTATGGCCCCACCGGCAAGAAGCTGTCCAAGGCCAAGGACGTGCCGGGCAAGCTCTCGGACAACGACTTCCGCGCCTTCGGCGACGTGCTGCGCCTGGCGCGCGACCTCGGCCCGGGCCAACTGCAGACCGGCGTGTGGGTGGAGCGCAACCTGGACGAGCGCCAGCAGTTGCCGGTGGACATGACGACCGGCGCGGCCAGCGGCACCAAGTACGGGCCGCTGTACAACTACACCCTGCACGACCGCACCGATACGTTGCAGCCCTACCTGCAGTACGACTGGAAGCTCAGCGACAGCCTGACCCTCAGCCCGGGCCTGCGCTATGCGCGGGTGCAGCGTCAGCTCGATGCCGAACTCAACAAGAGCACGCCGCCGGCACCGGCGCACAGCGACGCCAGCTACGACGCCACGCTGCCGTCGCTGAGCCTGCACCAGACCTTCAACGAGCACTGGAGCGGCTACGTGCAGGCCGCCCGCGGCTTCCTGGCACCGCCGATCGACGTGATCGAACTCAACGGCGCGCGCGGCCTGCGCCCGGAGCTGACCAGCAACTACCAGCTCGGCACCAGCTATGCCGCGCGCGGCCTGACCTTCGGCGCCGACGTCTACTACATCGACTTCAGCAACTACATCAGCCAGACCCTGATCAACACCGACAGCGGCACCGAGAGCGCCTTCGTCAACGGTGGCGGTGCGGTGTACCGCGGTGCCGAGGCCGAGGCCACCTACGCGCTGACGCCGATCCTGAGCCTGTACGCCAACGCCAGCTACAACGACGCCACCTACAAGCACAGCAGCACCCAGGTCGCCGGCACGCCGCGGGTGACCGCCGCGCTGGGCCTGCTGTACAACAGCGGCACCGGCTATTTCGGTTCGCTGATGGAGAAGGTGGTGGGCGCGCAGTACGGCGTGGACAACACCACCGCGGCCAGCGGCGCCACCGTGTTCGGCAACGACCAGCGCCTGGGCGGCTACGCCAGCCTGGACGCGGCGCTGGGCTACCGCAGCACGCATGGGCCCTACGGCCTGAAGGGCTACTCGATCAGCATGGACGTCAACAACCTGCTGAACCGGCATGCGCTGATCGGTTACGCCGGCACCCGCTCTTCCGACAACCAGCCGCTGTACTTCGGCCTGGCCGGACGCGGCGTGTTCCTCGACCTGTCGCTGAAGTTCTGAGGCCGGCTATGTCCCTTTCCCGATTCGCACGCGTGCGCAGCGGATGCTGCCTAGCTGCGGTGCTGTGCCTCGCCAGCGCCGCCTGGCCGGCGGCGGCATCGCCCAAGGCGAACGCGGCACCGCACGCCGCGCAGGTGCGCCTGACGATCGTGGTGATGCGCCATGGCGTGCGCGCACCGACGCAATCGCCAGAAGACCTGGCCAAGTACGCCGCGCAACCCTGGCCGCAATGGCCGGTGGCGCCCGGCCAGCTCACCGCGCACGGGGCGGCCGGCATGCAGGCGCTGGGCGCGCGCTACCGACAGCGCTGGCTGGCCACGGCGGCGCTGGCGCCGGACTGCGCCGGGTCCGGCGCTTTGGTGATCGCCGACAGCACGCCGCGCAACCACGACAGCGCGGCGGCCTTCACCGAAGGACTGTTGCCGGGATGCCGGGCGCACTACCTGGCGTTGCCGACGACGCAGAACAACCCGCTGTTCCATTTCGGCAAGGACGAGGACAAGGACGACGATGCGCCCGCGCCGCCGTTGCACCTGGACGCGGCCACGCGCACGCGGCTGCGCGCGCTGCAGCGGGTGCTGTCCGGCTGCGCGGGGTCGGCCTGCGCTGCGCAGGACGCGCCGCGCCTGGACGATCCGCAGCGGTTGCAGGAGCCGGCGCAGGCGGCCAAGGTCTTGAAGACCGCGGGCAGCCTGGCCGAGAACCTGATGCTGGAGTACGCGCAGGGCCTGCCGTTGCCGCAGGCGGCCTGGGGGCGCGCCGATGCCGCGGCGCTGCAGCGGCTGATCGGCCTGCACAACGCCTCCTTCGCCTACAGCAAGCGCGCCCTGCCGGCGGCGCGTGCCGGCGGCTCCAACCTGCTCGCGCACCTGCTGGCGACGCTGCAGGCCGTGGCCGGGCAGACCCCGGCGGTGGCGCCGCTGGCGCCGGCGGACACGCGCGCGCTGGTGCTGCTGGGCCACGACACCAACCTGGCGCATCTGGCCGGCCTGTTCGGCATCGATCCGCTGGTGCGCGGCCAGCCGGACGCGTATCCGCCGGGCGGTGCGCTGCTGCTGGAGCTGGTGCGGCAGGACGGCCACGACTTCCTGCAGCTGCGCAGCGTGGTGCCGACCCTGCCGGCGCTGCGCGGCAACCGCTTCGATGGCCGCGGCCTGCGCGAGCGGCGCTGGCCGTTGCCCGGCTGCGGCGGCCGCCTGCGCTGCCCGCTGGCGATCGCGTTGCCGGCGCTGCAGGCACGCCTGGATCCGCAGCGGGTCGAGGCTGCCGTGCCGCCGATGACCCAGTGGCCAGCGCAGGCGGCGCCGGTGAGCGAGTAGCTAACGCCAGCGTTTGGCGGCACCGTAGGAGCGGCTTCAGCCGCGAGTGGGCGTTCCCGGTAAAGCCTGTCGCGGCTGAAGCCGCTCCTACGGGTGCCAAGGGCCGGGGGAAAGGCCGCCCGCCATCACGGACCACTCAGCGCGAAGGGTCGATCATCGCGGTTCCCCCACGCGTCTGCGCCTGCGTGCGCCGCGCTCTTTGCCAGGACCCCGCCATGTCCCCGACCCACGCCGCCGCGCTGCCCGACACCATGACCGCGATCGAAATCCGCCAGCCCGGTGCGCCCGAGGTGCTGGTGCCGGTGCGCGTGACGCTGCCGCACCCCGGGCGCGGCGAACTGCTGGTGCGGGTGGCCGCGGCCGGCGTCAACCGGCCCGACGTGATGCAGCGCCAGGGCAGCTATCCGCCGCCGCCGGGCGCGTCGCCGCTGCCGGGGCTGGAGTTCGCCGGCGAGGTGGTCGGCCTGGGCGAAGGCGTGGAGCGCTACCGGCTGGGCGACCAGGTCTGCGCGCTGGTCGCCGGCGGCGGCTATGCCGAATACGCGGTGGTGCACGAGCGCAACGCCCTGCCGGTGCCGGCGGCGCTGAGCCTGACCGAGGCCGCGGCGGTGCCGGAAACCTTCTTCACCGTGTGGACCAACGTGTTCCAGCGCGGCCGCCTGCAGTCGGGCGAGACCTTGCTGGTGCACGGCGGCACCTCCGGCATCGGCAGCGTCGCCACGCTGCTGGGGCGGGCCTTCGGCGCGCGCGTGATCAGCACCGTCGGCTCGGCCGACAAGCGCGCGGCCAGCCTGGCGCTGGGCGCGGAGGCGGCCATCCTGTACCGCGACGAGGACTTCGTCGCCGAGACGATGCGCCTGACCGAAGGCCGCGGCGCCGACGTGATCGTGGACCTGATCGGCGGCGACTACCTGGCGCGCAACTACCAGGCCGCAGCGCTGGACGGGCGCATCGTGCAGATCGGCATCCAGCAGGGCAAGGTGCACGAACTGGACCTGATGCCGCTGCTGGCCAAGCGGCTGACCCACACCGGTTCGACCCTGCGCCCGCGCTCGGTGATGGAGAAGGCGGCGATCGCGCGCGAACTGGAGCAGCAGGTGTGGCCGCTGCTGGCGCAGGGCCGGATCAAGCCGCAGGTGGACCGCTGCTTCCCGCTGCAGGAAGCGGCGCAGGCGCATGCGCTGATGGAGTCCAGCGCCCATATCGGCAAGATCGTGCTGGTGACGGACGCGCGGTGAACCCAGGTACCGGTCGCGGCGACCCGCCTGCCGTCGTAGGAGCGGCTTCAGCCGCGACGGGCGTTACCGGGAATGCCCGTCGCGGCTGAAGCCGCTCCTACACCAGGCTTCCTTCGTGATGAGTGGCGCGCTTCGGTCGCGACAGGCACCCGGCGAGGCACCGCCGCGCCCGGCGCTGGCCCGGTTCAAGCGCCGCGCCGTATAGTGCGCCGCACGCGCGGTGGTCCGCGCTTGCCCGTGCCGGTCCCTGCGTGCGCCTGCTGCCCCGTTCCGCGTCCTCGTCTTCCCTGTTGCGTTGCGTCCTGCTGCTGTTGTGGCTGTGCGCGGCGGTGGCCTCCGCCCAGCCGCAGGACGCCGCCGACGCGCCGCCGGACCCGCAGACCCTGCTGGACAACGCCGCCAAGTCGCTGAAGGACGCGCGCGGCCAGGAAGTGGATGCCGGCAACCAGGCCGCCTTCCAGGACCTGGTGGCGCAGGTGTCCGATGCCGCCAACGATGCGCAGAGCGCAGCCGATGCGCTCTCGCAGCAGTTGGCGCAGGTCAACGCGCGCCTGCAACAACTCGGTCCGGCCGCCACCGGCGATTCGCCCGACATCGCCGCACAGCGCAAGGCGCTGACCAAGCAGCGCGACGCGCTGGACTCGGGCGTCAAGCGCGGCAAGCTGATGGTGGTGGAGGCGCGTCAGCTGGCCGACGACATCGAACGCGCGCGCGCCGAGCATTTCAGCCAGGAGCTGTCGCTGCGCTCGCCCTCGCCGCTGTCGCCGACGCTGTGGAAGCAGATCGCCGACGACTTTCCCGACGACCAGGCCAAGCTGCTGGCGCTGTATGCGCTCGGCCAGCAGTCGCTGCAGGCCGCGATCGCCGAACATGGCAACGGCGCGCTCGGCATCGGCATCGCCGTCGCGCTGATCCTGCTGTTCCCGCTGCGCTACCTGCTGCGCTGGCTGGGCAAGCGCTACGCGGTGTCGCGCGCGCCGGGCAGCCGCCTGCGCCGCTCCGGCCTGGCGATCTGGTTCCTACTGCTGGGCACGCTGACCCCGGGCCTGGCCGCGCTGGCCCTGGCCGAGGCCCTGCGCAGCATCGATGCGGTGCCCGAGCGCCTGGATGCGGTGCTCAATGGATTCGTGTGGGTCAGCTTCGCCGCCGCCTTCATGGGCTCGCTCGGCGCCAGCGTGCTGCTGCCGAACCAGCCGAGCTGGCGCCTGTTCCCGATCGACGACGCCACCGCGCGGCGCCTGCGCAAGTACACCTGGGCCACTGCGGCGCTGGCCTGGCTCAGCAGCATGCTGCTGGTGATCAACCAGGCCGCGCGCACCAGCGACTCGGCCACCGTCGCCGCCGACGGGGTGATCGCGCTGGTCTACGGCGTGCTGATCCTGGCGACCCTGACCAGCCTGACGCGGCTGCGCCGGCGCCAGTACGCCGAGGCGGCGGCGCAGGCCCTGGCCAACGACCAGCCGCCGCCACCCGGCCAGCACGGCGGGGTGCTGGCGCTGATCGGCGTGCTGGTCAAGGTGGCGGTGGTGGTGGCGCTGCTGGCGGCGCTGCTGGGCTACCTGCACCTGGGCCTGTTCATCACCCGGCAGATCATCTGGATCACCATGATCGTCGGCGCGGTGCGGCTGCTGATGACCTTCGCCGACGACTTCGCGCTGTGGCTGTTCGCCAGCGAAGGCCGCATCGGCCGCGCCGCCAACGGCGCGCTGGGGGTGCGCTCGAGCAGCCTGGAGCAGGCCGGGGTGCTGACCTCGGCGTTGCTGCGGGTGGTGCTGCTGCTGATCGGCATCGGCGCGCTGCTGATGCCGTTCGGCACCAATGTCTCGATCATCTCGGACTGGTTCTCGCTGCTGTCCGATGGCATCCGCGTCAGCGACAAGGTCGTGCTGTACCCGGGTGCGATCGCGCGCTCGGTGCTGGTGCTGCTGCTCGGCCTGGCCGTCATGCAGTACCTGCATCGCTGGCTGACCCAGACCTATCTGCCCAAGACCGAGCTGGACGACGGCTCGCGCAACTCGATCAGCACGGTGGCGCGCTATGTCGGCATCATCCTGGCGGCGCTGTGGGCGCTGGCCGCGCTGGGCATCGGCCTGGAGCGGATCGCGCTGGTGGTCAGCGCACTGTCGGTCGGTATCGGCTTCGGCCTGCAGTCGATCACCCAGAACTTCGTGTCCGGCCTGATCCTGCTCGCCGAGCGCCCGGTCAAGATCGGCGACTGGATCAAGATCGGCGATCAGGAAGGCGATGTGCGCCGGATCAGCGTGCGCGCCACCGAGATCCAGGTCGGCGACCGCTCCACCCTGATCGTGCCGAACTCCGAACTGATCACCAAGACCCTGCGCAACATGACCCTGGCCGGGCCGCTGGGGCGGGTGCAGATCCAGTTCGCGGTGTCGTTGGGCACCGACGTGGTCAAGTTGCGCGCGTTGCTGCTGGAGCTGTATGCGGCGCATCCGGGCGTACTGGACGACCCGGCGCCGTCGGTGTTCATCGACTCCATCGCCAATGGCCACGTCACCCTCAACAGCTTCGCCTACGTGGCCTCGCCGCGGCTGACCTACGGCACCCGCAGCGAACTGTTCTTCGCCCTGCTGCAACGCCTGGCCGAGGAGGGCATCGCGCTGGAGTCGCCGCAGGAAGTGAAGCTGTTACGCGATCCGCAGGAGTAGCGGGGATTGGGGATTCGGGATTCGGGAGTGGTGGAGCGCGAAGCGGCTTGGCCGCCAGCTGCCGGTGCTGCAGGTCGCGGCTGAAGCCGCTCCTACGATTCCCCATTCCCGATTCCCCACTCCCGGCTTTCAGCGCCTCCCGCGCTCTTCGCGCGCGTGCGCCCGGCGGTCGAACAGCACCGCGCTGACCACGATGCCCAGCCCCAGCACCACGCCCAGCAGGAACAGCACCATCGCGATCGCCGGGTAGCCGAACAGCTTGCTGCCGGTGTCGATGCGCATCATCTGCGTGGAGGCCAGGATCAGCGCGGCGGTGACGATGCCGGCGGCGACGCGGTTGGCGATCTTCTGCAGGCTCTCCATCAGCCGCGATTCCTCCAGCCCGGCCACGCGCACCTGCAGGCGGTTCTCCGCGGCCAGGGTAAGGATGTCGGAGATGCGGCGCGGGCCCTCGCGCAGCAGCGCCTGCAGTTCCATCGCCTCGCTGGCCAGGTTGGCCGCCGACAGCGACTTCTTCAGCCGCGCGCGCATCACGTGCTGCAACTGGTCCTCGACCACCACGCGGGTGTCCAGGTGCGGCGACAGCGCCCGGCACACCGCTTCCAGGTTGAGCAGCGTCTTGCCGAGCAGGCTCAGCTCCGGCGGCGTGCGCAGCCCGTAGGCGGTGGCGATGCGCACCAGGTCCAGCACCACCCGGCCTTCGGACATGGCGTCGTGCGCGGCATAGCGGGCGATCATCTGCCCGGTCTCGCGCTGGTAGCGTTCCTCGTCGAAGTCCTCCAGGCGTGTGCTCAGCGCGATGGTTTCCTCGGCCACTTCCTCGCCGCGGCCGTCGACCGCCGCGAACAGCAGCTTGAGCAGGCGCTCGCGCAACTTCGGCGGCACGTGCGCGACCATGCCCAGGTCGAAGATCGCCAGGCGCCCGTCGGCGAGCACGCGCAGGTTGCCCGGATGCGGGTCGGCGTGGATCTCGCCGTGCACGAACATCTGGTCCAGGTAGCCGCGCACCAGCGCCGCGGCCAGGTCGTCCATCGGCTGCTCGGTGCGGCGCAGCCCGGAGATCTTGTCCACGCGCACGCCTTCGGCCAGCTGCATGGTCAGCACGCGGCGGCTGCACAGGTCCCACACCGGCTGCGGCACCCACAGCTGCGGGAACGGCTGCAGGTGCTCGCCGAAGCGCGCCAGGTTCTCGGCCTCGGCCTCGTAGTTCAGTTCGGCCAGCAGCGCCTTGCCGAACTCGGCCAGCCAGTCGGCGAAGCGGATGCGCCGGCCCAGTCCGGTGAGCTTGTCGGCGGCGCTGGCGAAGCTGCGCAGCACCTCCAGGTCCGCGCGCACCTGCGCGGCGACCTCGGGCTTCTGCACCTTGATCGCCACCGGGGTGCCGTCGCGCAGCGCGGCGCGGTGCACCTGCGCCAGCGAGGCGCTGCCCAGCGGGGTGTCGTCGAACGCGGAGAAGGCCTTGTTGATGCCGACGCCGAGTTCGGCCTCGACGATCTCGCGGATGCGTTCGCTCGGAATCGGCGTGGTGTTTTCCTGCATCCGCTCCAGGGCGGTGGCGAACTCCGGCGGCACCACGTCCGGGCGCGTGGACAGCATCTGCCCGAGCTTGACGAAGGTCGGGCCGAGCGCCTCCAGATCGGTGACGAACTGTTCCGGCGTCCCTTCCGGCGGCAGCTCGTGCTCGCCCTGGGCGGTCTCCATGTCCATGCCGGAAAACACCCCGGAGCTGCGGTAGCGCAGCAGCAGGCGCAGGATCTGGGTACGGCGGCTGAGGCCGCCGATCACGTGCGGTGTGGCCGCAGCGTCGGGCGTCGCGCTCAAAGTGGGCTCCGGGCAGGCGAAAGGCTGCGACGAGTGTGGCCACGGCCGGGTCGTCGCGCAGTGAATCCCGCGCGGTGTCGGGCCTGGTGCCGGGGATCGCAGGGACCAGGCCGCGGTGTCGCGGCGGCGTCGATCTGCCGGCGGCGGGATCGCCGGTGTCGCTGTCGCCCCCACGGCCGCGCCCGGTGGTCGGGCAGGGCGCCCGCGGCGTATCCTGCCGGGCATCGAGGGCGATGAGGCCGTGCGCAGTGCAGCGGGGCGAGCGGTGATGTCGGTCGGACGATGGCGACGTGGCAGACGGGCGCGGCGCATCGACCGATGGCAGGTGCCGCCAGCGACCCGACGCGCTGCACCGGGCGTTGTGCCACCACGCGCGCTCGGCGGGACACCCGACCGGTGAGATGGGGTCGGCTCGCGCTGCTGGCGGCCGCGGTGGTCGTGGCGCTGCTCGTGGTGGCCTGGCTGGGCGAGGACGGCGGCGGCATCGCCACCGAGGCGCGCGCGGCGCTGCGGGCGCTGGCACGCGCGCTGTTCTGACGCGCGGACGCTCGCTGGCCTCTGGCCCGCCGCCGCGGCCGGCCTTACCCTTGGCCTCCGCTGCCGCTGCCAGGAACGCCACCATGTCCTTCATCGTCTCGCATGCCGTTGGCCGTGCCCGTGTGCTGTCGATGCGTGCACGCCTGGCCTTGCTGCTCGTGTTGCTGTCGTCGACCGCGACCGCGACCGCCGCGACGCAGACCCAGCAGTATGCCGCCGACGACTTCGACGCCAAGGCCTTCGCTGCCAGCACGCACCGCCGTTACGACCTGCAGGACTTCTCCGATCGCTACCGCGCCACCTTGGAGATCGAGGACAGCGGCGAGGTGTTCCGCCCCGGCATCGTGCGCGTGTTCGCCCGCGGCAACGCCACGCCGCTGCTCGAGGTGGCCTCGCCGGAGCTGGTGCTGGACACCGATGCGAAGAGCGGCAAGGTCAAGGCCAACGTGCACGAGCTGCCGTACGGCGAGCAGAGCGTGCTGATCTACGAGGATTTCAATTTCGACGGGATCAAGGACCTGGCGGTGATGGACGGCCAGAACAGCTGCTATCACGGCCCGTCCTACCAGGTGTACCTGGGCACCGCCGACGGCTTCGAGGCCGATGCGGACTTCACCGACCTGGCGCAGAGCAACTGCGGCCTGTTCGAGGTGGATGCGCAGGCGCGCGAGCTCCACACCATGACCAAGGACGGCTGCTGCTGGCACCAGTACGCGACGTACGCGATCCGCGATGGTGAGCCGCTGCTGGAGAGCGAAACGGTCTTTGACGCGCGCGGCGAGGGGCCGGGACTGGCGCAGGAGACGGTGTATCGCGACCGTGGCGGCAAGCGCGTGCCCGACATGCACTACCTGTGGGACGAGGAAGGCGAGACGGCGGTGGGCCAGCGCAAGATCCTGCTCGAGTTTCGACTGGCGCCGGGCGGCAAGCGCATCGTGGTGTTCGCCAATGTCGGCGACGGCGCCAGCAGCACGCCGTTCTACGCGGCGCTCGGCGCGCAGCAGCGGGTGGACCTGCTGTATCCGGCTGCGCAGGGCGAGGCGATGGACTACGACGCCGACCGCCATCTGCTCAGCTTCGTGCGTGGCGACACCACCTACCGCATCGTCGGCAATGCACAGGGCGTGCCGCAGCGCATGGAGGTGGTGACGCGCGGCAAGACCCAGCCGTTGGCGCTGCAGCCCGGCTCGGTGCACGGATCGCTGCAGGCGGTGGCGCAGGTGCTGGAGGCGGCGTCCGCGGAGTAGTGAGCGACGGGGCGTTGCTCCCAGGGCGCTGGCGATTCCGACTTGCGCGCGTCGGGACTGAAGTCCCTCCCACAGTGCACCCGGGCAGCCCATTGCAGCTTCGATGGCGCTCTCTGTAGGAGCGGCTTCAGCCGCGACCGGCGTTGCCGGGGATGCCTGTCGCGGCTGAAGCCGCTCCTACAACGAGGGCGGGCGCGGCTCCGATCCCTGGTGGATTGCATGCGGAGCGCCTGCGTGTGCGGCGATGACGCCATGCACAACGCGTGTAGTGCGTCGTAGGAGCGGCTTCAGCCGCGACCGGCGTTTCCGAACACGCGTGCCGCCCTGATCGACCCAAGCCTGCCTCGCGCTGCATCGGCCGACCCGACCGGCTGCTTCACCGCCACGCCGCGAACGCGCGCGCCACCGCTTCGGCGCCGGGGTCGATCACCCCACGCAAGGCATCCGCCGGCACCGCGGCCGCGCGGCCGGCGCCGGCGCGGATGAGCTGTGCGGTGGCATCGGCGCCCGCGCGGGCGGCGTGCGCAGCGGCGTCCACGCCTGCGCCCTGCGCCAGGGCGTCCAGCGCCGGCAGCAGTGCATCGAGCAAGGTGCGGTCGCCGCGTTGCGCGCCGCCGTAGTGCTGCATCCGCGCCACGCCGGCCTGCAGCGCCTGCACCCAGTCGCGTCCGTCCGCCAGGGCGCCGGCGGCGGTGGTGAACAGGATCGACAGCAGCACGCCACTGGAGCCGCCCATGCTGTGCTCGATCGTCGCCGCCAGGCCGCGCGCCAGTGCCGCGGCGTCGCCGGTGGCCAGCGCATCGGTGTCCAGTGCCTGCTGCAGGGCGCGCGCGCCGGCGGCGAAGGTGCTGCCGGCGTCGCCATCGCCGCTGCGCGCGTCCAGCGCGTCCAACTCCGCCTGCGCGGCGATCAGCGCCTGCGCCACCCGCGCCAACGCGGCGGCGCACTGCGCATCGCGCCTACCATCGCGGTGGCTATCGTCGCGCTTCAGCGCCGGAGCGAAGGTCTGGACTGCATGCGGCACGCGCACGCCGGGCCAGCCCAGGGTCTGCACCGGCGCCTGCAGTGCGGCGAGCACGTCGGCATCGGCCGGGGCGAGGGTGATCGAGAAGCCGTGCATGTCCATCGAGGTCATCAGCGCTGCCGGCACCGGCATCAGCGCGACCCGCTCGACGCCGATGCGCTGCAGCACCAGCCGCGTCAGCACGCCCAGTTCCTGCGTCGAGCAGCCGCCGAGGTCGTTGAGCATCAGCACCAGCGGCGCGTCGGCGCCGAGGCGGGCATCGGCCTGCGCCAGCAGCGGATCGAGCACCAGCGCCAGTGCCTCCTCCACTGTGCCGGGCTGCACCGGCCGCGCGCCCGGCTCGTTGTGGATGCCCAGGCCCAGTTCCGGCGCGCGGCGGCCGACCTGCTGGCCCGGCACGCTGCAACTGGACAAGGCCATGCCCAGCGACAGCAGGCGGTCGGCGAAGGCCTGGCCGCGCTGCGCCAGTTCGGCCAGCGGCACGCCCTCGCGCGCCAGGTGGCCCACGTACTTGTGCACCAGTACGGTGCCGGCGATGCCGCGCGGCTGCGCGGCGTCGGGCAGGGCGATGTCGTCGGCGACCAGCACGCTGGCCACGTCGATGCCCTCGGCGCGTGCGCGCTCGGCGGCCAGGCCGAAGTTGAGCCGGTCGCCGGTGTAGTTCTTGATCACCAGCAGCACGCCGGGCGCGTCGGCGCAGGCGCGGATCGCCGCCAGCACCGCCTCCACCCCGGGCGAGGCGAACAGGTCGCCGGCGATGGCGCCGCTGAGCATGCCCGGGCCGACGAAGCCGGCATGCGCCGGCTCGTGCCCGGCGCCGCCGCCGGACAGCACCGCGACCTGGCGCGGATCGCGCGCGGCCTGCAGCACGATGCGGGTGCCGCTGTCGGTTTCCGATAGCAGCAGCGGTTGCAGCATGGCCGCGGCCGCGAGCACGTCGTCGACGATGGCGCGGGGCGCGGTGAGGAACTGGTCCATGGCGTCTCCTTGTCGGTGCGGGGCTGCGCCGCAGGGTAGCCGAGTGCGGGTGAGGCCGTGGCGCGCGGCGCCGGCATGCGATCTCGGCGAGAATGGCGCCGACCTTTCCGGCAGGAACGTGCATGGCCCGCACCAGCCTGTTCAGCTTGTTCGGCGCGCTGGCGTCCACCTTGGACGAGGCCGCGCATCGCGCGCCGGCGCAAGCGCGCGCGGTGGCGGCGGCGCCGATCGGGCGCGCCTGGTGGCTGCTGGGCAGGGCGTTCCGGAATGCGCTGCTGGGCAAGCTGGTGCTGGTGCCGGTTTTGCTGGCGATCTACGCCCTGCTGCCGCCGCCCTCGCTGTTCGGGTCGGACGACGGCGGAATGTCTCAGCTGACGCTGGGGCTGTTGTGCCTGTGCGGGATGTACCAGAGCTACGAAAGCCTGGAGTGGCTGGCGCGCTCCTGGCGCCGCCCGGCGGCCGACCCTGGTGCCGAAGACGACGCCCGGATCGCCGGGCTGCTCAAGGGCGCGATGCGGACCGATGTCGTGGTGTCGATCCAGTGCATCGCCGTGACCGGCCTGCTGCTGTCCTCTGCGCCGTTCGCGATCCGCGCGCTCGGCGTGGCGCTGGTGGCAGCCGCACTGACGCTGGCCATGTATGCGCCGATCGCCGCGATCGTCCTGCTCGCCGACCTGGGCCTGCGCGTGCACGGCACGGGCGGTCGCATCGCAGCGCCGGGGCGCGTCCTGCTGGCGCTGGCGCCGCGGCTGTTGCGTGGCCTGGCGCTGCTCGCCGTGGCGGTGTCGCTCGTGTTCGGCGCGGCGTCGGCGGTCTACGCGGGACACGCGTTGCTCTTCCCGTCCCCGTCCCAAGGCGTCATCGACTAGCCTTACGCGTGCCGTCGACAGGGGGTGCCCTGCCGCGGCCGGCCCATCGCGCGGCGGAATCGGCGAGAATCGCCGCTCATCCCGAATGGAATCCCCGCATGGCCGGCGCCAGCCTGTTCACCCTGCTCGACGACATCGCCACCCTGCTCGACGACGTGTCGCTGCTGACCAAGGTCGCGGCCAAGAAGACCGCCGGCGTGCTCGGCGACGACCTGGCGCTGAACGCGCAGCAGGTGACCGGGGTGAACGCCGACCGCGAACTGCCGGTGGTGTGGGCGGTGGCCAAGGGCTCGCTGCTGAACAAGGCGATCCTGGTGCCGGCGGCGCTGGCGATCAGCGCCTGGCTGCCGTGGGCGATCACCCCGCTGATGATGATCGGCGGCGCGTTCCTGTGCTTCGAGGGCGTGGAGAAGCTGGCGCACCGTTTCCTGCATTCGAAGGAAGAGGATGCGGAACGTCACGCGCAAAAGGTGCAGGCGCTGGCCGACCAGCAGGTGGACGTGGTGGCGCTGGAGAAGGACAAGGTCAAGGGCGCGATCCGCACCGATTTCATCCTCTCGGCGGAGATCATCGTACTGTCGCTGGGCGTGGTCGCCGGCGTGCCGCTCCTGCAGCAGCTCACGGTGCTGGTGGCGATCGCGCTGGCGATGACCGCCGGCGTCTACGGACTGGTCGCCGGCATCGTCAAGCTCGACGACCTGGGCCTGTACCTGAGCCGCAAGGGCGCCGCCGCCGCGACCATCGGCCGCGGCCTCCTGTGGCTGGCGCCGTGGTTGATGCGCACGCTGTCGGTCGCCGGTACCGCGGCGATGTTCCTGGTCGGCGGCGGCATCCTGGTCCACAGCATCGGCCCGCTGCACCACGCCATCCAGGCCATCGCCCCGAGCGGCGGCCTGGGCAGCCTGGTGCTCGCCCTGGGCAACGCCTTGGTGGGAATCGTGGCCGGCGCCTTGGTGCTGGCGGTGGTGTTGGGCGTCAAGAAAATGCACGCAAGCCGCGATTCTTAACAGCAAAAGCTGCTAGTCGATGGCAAGGACTTCACGCACGGTACGATGCGCGTTACGAAGTAGTGTATGAATTGTTCCATGAGTTGCGTACTTCTCCTTCTCTTAGTGGTTGGCTACAAATATTTTCAACTGCAAGGACTGGTTGAAATTCGAGCAAGGAAGGCGACGACTTGACCAGTTACGTCGCTTAGCACGCATGATCTACATGATCAGAATTTTAGTAGTAGACCTTCATCTCGCTTGTAGCATATGCCTATCGATAAAGAATTCTTTTGCATTGCGCTTCACACAGCCAAGAGCACGGCAGGTAGCCAAAATAAGCAGCTGCCGCAAAGAAGCAAGCTAGGCATTGCACGGATGGGCCCAAAAGAAAGCCTTCCCAAAGCCAAATCTAGGTAGTAAGCTTCATTCTAGGGGGCAGGCTTTTCCTCTCGTGTAACGAGGGCGGCTCTGACAATTAACGGCTTCGGCTGTTGGGCTACGGCCTACTGATCCCAAGGGATGTTCAACGGTACTCAATATTCCCTGCCCCCTCTTTTCCTTTCTCACTTCAGCTGGAGTAGGGCAGTGAAGGACAATGTGTGGTTCACATATAAAGCTCGTATCAAAGCCCAGGAACGCTTGGAGTGGATGGATTTCCATTCTCAGAATCTTTTGGTGTGGTACGCAATTCTTAGCGCTGTCGTGGCCACGCTTACAATCAGGTACCCAGATCTGCTAGGAAAGGACACGGATCTGCTGACTACAGTCCTTTCAATCTTTCTTCTCGCAATATCGCTATCCGTTGCGAATCGAGACTTCCGCGGCCGCGCTATATTAATGAGGAGGAATTACCAGCGCTTGCATAGGTTGTATAGCACCATGAATGGGCCATCAGCATCACCAGCGGAGATTGAAACGTATAGCAATCTTCTTCGGGATTGTGAGAATCATAAAAGTATCGACGACATTCTTGCGCGGATTGGCTCAAACAACCTGACAAGTAGAGAGCCTTCTACTAAGGAAGTTATTGTGGGGTACGGAGTGTTGATTCGCCGCTATGCTCTCACTGGCTTGCTCTACATAGCTCCAGTAATTGTTGCTGCATCTTTTTGGATCCAGTCACAATGAAGGCTCCTCAGAGTTTCAAGAAGAGATTTTCAAAAGATAACTTAATTCAGATTTATAGCGATAGGATTGTCAATTCTGCAGCAATCGGGATCGATAGGATTCGTGCCATCAGATTTGGGGAGAATCTTTCTGATGAGATATCGTTGATTTACCTTAAAGTACATGGGGATAAGTACAAGTTTACTGCATATAAAGAAAAGCTTATTTCAAAAGGGGCTCAATCAAATCCTCGCCAGATATCTATACCGACTGTTCGAGATAGGATAACTCTTAGGGCGCTATGTGAATGCCTTGGGGATGTCTACCCTGAGGCAAAGTTAAAATTGCCCCACGCTGTTATCGATGCACTGAAAGCCAATATAAAATCTGGCATTTATGTTGAATTCGCAAAGATTGATCTTCAGAAGTTCTACCCGTCGATCCCGCACAAGCTAGTATTAAGTAGTACGTGGAACAGGATTCGAAAACGCGAAATTCGGTCGCTAATTAGTAAGGCGATTTCCACGCCAACAGTCTCGGAGTCGAGAGGGTCGTCTAATATCGCGAACAATGACCGTGGTGTTCCACAAGGGCTTGCTGTATCCAATCTTCTCGCTGAGATATCAATGTTGGAGGTCGACAAGACCTTTTCTGCTGAGTCAGGAATATGGTATTGCAGATATGTTGATGATATTTTGATTCTTGCCTCTCAGGGGAAAGCCGAAGAGGCTGCGGAGAAAATAATTCTTCGGCTGAAAAAAATGGGATTGACAGCCCATCCCCCTGGGCCAAATTCCAAGACAAAGATTGGAGTTCTTAGCGAACAATTCAGTTTTCTCGGGTACGTAATAAGTAATAATCAAGTTAGTATCCGTCGCGAGAGTATACTTCGATTTGAGTCTTCCATAGCAAAAATCCTTACCGCTTACAAACACAAGGCTTCATCCCTTGCAAATGCAAAGGATCAGGAGCGTGCTCTAGCGTACTGCAAGTGGAAAATAAATTTGAGAATAACCGGCTGCACTTTTAATGGAAAAAGGCTTGGGTGGGTTGCATATTTTTCTCAAATTACGACTACCTCGCAGCTTCGCTCCATAACTTGGACTATTTCAAATTTGCTCTTGCGTTTTAAACTTGAACACAAGATCAAGCCGAAATCTCTCATCAAGACCTATTACGAGTTGACGAATAGAGGTATAGGTTCTGGCTCGTATATTCCCAATTTTGATGCGCTTACTATTTCTCAAAAGCGGGATCGTCTAGCTATGTGGATTGGTGATCGGGTTAACGCCATGTCAGATGAGAGGGTCGAAAGGCTTTTGTCTATTAAGATCACAAAGGCGGTCAGAGACCTCGAAACTGACATAGCGCAGTCCTCTTAGCGCTAGGGCACGGATGGCTACTTTCCCAAGTCCAAGTGGAATGGGGTCGGAACCCAGTCATCAGTGCCGTCCAGATGATTCGTGGAAAAATATGAAGGTCTCGGCTTTAGTTTTTCGATCGGGAAAGGATATCGACTGGGGGTGTGAAGCAAGGTCGCTTTATTCTCGGTTTTCAGAGTCCTATAAAGCGGTTGGGTCCCGTCTAATCCGCCGACACCACCCGATTCTTGCCGGCCTTCTTGGCCTCATACAGCGCACGGTCGGCGCGACGGATCAGCGCATCCTGCGCTTCGCCAGGGTGGCGCAATGCCACGCCGGCGCTGAAGCTGACGAACACGCGCTGGTCTTCGTGCACCACCGCGCGCTGGGCCAGCGCGCGCTGCACGCGCGTCACCGCCGCACTGGCCTCGAAGATCGTGCAGTCCGGCATCAGCAGCACGAATTCCTCGCCGCCGAAGCGGGCGATGGCGTCGCTGGCGCGCAAGGTCGTTCGCGCCACTTCCACCACGTGGCGCAGCGCGCTGTCGCCGCCGGGGTGGCCGTAGGTCTCGTTGAGCTGGCGGAAATCGTCCAGGTCCAGCATCGCCACGCACAGCGGCTGCGCGCTGCGCTCGGTACGCACCAGCTCGCGCGCGAACAGGTCCTCCAGCCCACGGCGGTTGAGCGCGCCGGTGAGCTGGTCGACCCGCACCAGGCCGCTGACGTCCTGCAGTTCCTGCTCCAGGCGCAGGATGCGCTGTTCGGCCGCCTCCACCTCCTGGCGTGCGGCGATCAGGTGATCGCGCGCGCGCAGCGCCTGATCCTGCACGTGGCTGGTGTCCTGCAGCACTTCCTGCAGCAGGCGGTTGAGGTCGGCGATGCTGCGCGCGTCGCGGATGGTCTGCGAATAGTCGGCGATGCGGTCGTGGAATTCGCCGGTGCTGGCGGCCATGCCGTCCAGGTCCGCGACGAAGGTCAGCATCAGGTCCTTCATCGCCTCCTTGGATTCGGCGATGCCCTGCTTGAGCAGGCCCTGCTTGTAGATCACCTCGCGCAGGCTGCCGCGCGCCTCCTCGATCGAGTAGCGGTCCAGTGGCCCGGCGATCAGGTCGCGCACCACTGCGATCTGGCCCTGCAGCCAACTGGTGTCGTCGAGCAGTTCGCCCACGTTCTCCAGCAGCAGGTCGAACAGGCTCAGCAACAGCGCCTGCTGCTCCTGGCCGTCGTTGGCGCGCAACGCGATCTGGTGGCACAGCTCGCGCACCTGCTGCGCGACCGGTTCCAGCGGCTGCCCGGGGCGCCACTGGCGCAGCGCCTCGCCGCTGGCCTCGGCCTCGCCGGCCAGCTCGGGCAGGGTGTGCAGCAGCGCCGCCAGCGCGCCGGCCACGGTCTGCCGCAGCAGGTCGCGCAGGCGCTCGCTGTCGCTGGGCCCGGCCAGCGGGTCGTCGACGTCGATGGTGCGGATGTACTTGTCGATCAGTTGGCGCAGCGCGCGGCCGTAGCTGGGCCAGTCGCCGCTGCTCGCTGCCGATTGCAGGCGCCGGCCCATGTCGCCCAGTTCGCCGTGCAGCGCCGCCATGCCGTCGGCGAAGGCGCCGAGCAGGCCCAGCGGCTCGTGCGCCTGCTGGAACAGGCGGATCAGCGCGGCAGTGGCGGCAGCCGGGTCGGTCGCCGCCTCTGCAGGCGTCGCCGCGTGGCCGTGCTTGTGCCCGTGGCCATGCCCCTGCGCCCGCGCAGGCAGCGTCGCGGGCGCCGCCGGATCGCGCCGACGCGGCGACAGCAGCTTGCGCAGTCCGCTGATCGGCGGCTCGTCGCGTTGGTCCGACATGCCAGCCGGCTCCTCCCAGTCAATGCGCCGCCCATGCTGGCGCTCAGGAACTGGATATCGGCGCCGACGCTGCGCGCTTGAGCCGGCGGGTGGTGGGTCTGTGAAGAAGACTCCATTGCGGTCGTACCCTCACCCCCAGCCCCTCTCCCGGTGGGAGAGGGGAGTGGCGCGGGCGGCGGCGGAACTCGTGAGCACGGCGGCGATCCCTTCTCCCTCCGGGAGAAGGTGCCCCGAAGGGGCGGATGAGGGTGCGGTTCGCTAGGGGAGGTGTCTGGGGAAAATGTTCCCTGGCCGCCGCACCCTCACCCCCAACCCCTCTCCCGGAGGGAGAGGGGAGCGCGTGCCGCGGCGCTGTGCAGAACGGGCACGACGCTGGCACTCTGGCGGCCGCGCCTGCCGCGGCGCGTCCAAGACCTCCATGGAGACTGCGCATGGCCGATTCCCGCGAACCCCTGCTGCACCCGGTCCCGATCCTGTCCCTGCGGCCCACGCAGATGACCGTGGGCATGCGCGAGGTCAAGGAGAAGCGCAGGCGCTGGCGCGCGCACGCGTCGAAGCACAAACAGGCCGAGTTGCTCGGCAAACACATGATCCCGGTGGTGCTGGGGCCGGACGGCAAGTACTACGTGGTCGACCACCACCACCTGGCGCGGGCGCTGCACGACGAAGGGGTGGAGGACATCCTGGTCACGGTGATCGCCGACCTCAGTGTGGTCGACAAGGGCGCGCTGTGGAGCGTGCTGGATCATCGTCGCTGGGCCTATCCCTACGACGCCAAGGGCGAGCGCCGCCCGTTCAAGGACATGCCCACGTCGATCGCCGACCTGAAGGACGACCCCTACCGCAGCCTCGCCGGCGAGGTCCGGCGCGCGGGCGGCTACGCCAAGGACACCACGCCGTTCAGCGAGTTCCTGTGGGCCGATCTGTTCCGCCGCCGGCTGCGGCGCCGCGACGTCAAGCAGGATTTCGCCCGCGCCGTGGAAACCGCACTCGCGCTCGCCAAGAGCCGGGACGCGAGCTACTTGCCCGGCTGGTGCGGGCCGTTGTCCGACGACTGATCCGGCGGGGTGTCATGCGCCGGCCTGCCGCCCAGGAGCGCGTGCAAGGCGCGTTCGACGCGCCCGCCGAACAGCAGGATGACGAAGGCGATGGCCAGCGACACCGCCACGATCTGCCACTGGCCGGCGCCGCACATGATGCCGACGCAGGCGGTCAGCCAGACGCAGGCGGCGCTGGTCAGGCCGTGGACCCGCACGTGCTTCTCGACGTGATAGATGACGCCGGCACCGAGGAAACCGATGCCGGTCAGGATGCCCTGGATGACGCGGCTGCCGGCATCGGTGAAACCGCCCTTGCCGAGCGGGTCGGCCAGCAGCACCACCATCGCGGTGGCCAGGCCCACCAGTCCCAGCGTGCGGATCCCGATCGGCTTGCCGTGCAGGTCGCGGTTCAACCCGATCGCCGCGCCGGCGAGGGCGGCGATGCCCAGGCGCACGGCGATGTCGGACAGTTCGATCAAGGCAGGTCTCCTGGTGGATGCGCCGCGGTGGGCGCCCGGCTCATCTTAGGCAACCCGGCCGCGGGCGCTGCGTGCACGCTGTCGGCCGACGTCAGAGCGCGGCGCGGACCTCGTCCAGGCGCGGCGGGTTGGCGCCGGCGCGGGTGCAGTTGATCGCCGCGGCGGCCACGCAGAACTGCAGCAGGCGCTCCAGTGCGGCCGGCTCGCTGCCCAGCGCCGTCAGCGCCGCGGGGTCGGGCAACTGCTGCAGCAGCGCGGCCTGGAAGCTGTCGCCGGCGCCGACGGTGTCGGCCACCTGCACCACGCGGCCGGGCACGCGCGCCTCGCTGTCGCCGCGCCAGGCCACCGCGCCGTCGCCGCCGAGGGTCATCACCACCAGCGACGGCCCCTGCTGCAGCCAGCTGCGGGCGACAGCGAACGGATCCTGCTGCGGATACAGCAGCTCGATGTCTTCCTGGCTGACCTTGACCACGTGCGCCAGCGCGATCCAGCGCGCCAGTCGCGCGCGCCACACCGCCATGTCCGGCTCCACCGTGGGCCGCACGTTCGGGTCCAGCGAGATCAGCCGCTGCCCGCGCTCGCGTTCGGCCAGCGCCTGGAAGGTGCTGGCGGTGGTCTCGGCGACGAGGGTGTAGGAGCCGAAATGCAGGCCACCGACCCGCGCGTCCAGCGCCGGCAGGTCGGCCTCGGTCAGCGCGCGATCGGCGCAGCCGGTGCCGTAGAAGGCGTAATTGGGCACGCCGCTCGCGTCCAGCGCGACCATCACCAGGGTGGTCGCCTCGCGCTTGTCGATGCAGTAGTCCAGGGCGACGCCTTCGCCTTCGAGCGTGGCGCGCAGCTGGCGGCCGAGCGGGTCGGTGGACAAGCCGGTGAACAGCGCCGACGGCGCGCCCAGGCGGGCCAGGCCGATCGCCACGTTGAACGGCGAACCGCCCTGGCGCGCGGTCATCCCGACCGAGGTGCCGGCGTAGCCGTCGATGAAGATGTCGTACAAGGCCTCTCCGCACACCACGAACATCGAACCGCTCCTCGTCAGGTTGCAGCGCGCCGGCCGGCGCGATGGGGCGGCTATTGTGGCGTACCTGCTGCGGCGCGGCGACCGTGTGGGGGTGGGGTGGGGCGTGTGGAGCGGTTGCTGCCGTGTGGGGTGGATGCCTGGCTGGTGTCCGTACCCTTGTAGAGGGAGATGCTTGGCTGGCGCCCCTACCCTCATCCGCCCCTGCGGGGCACCTCCCCCCGAAAAGGGGGCCATGGTCCCGACGGGAGAAGGGAACCGCCAAAGCCCCTCTCCCGCCGGGAGAGGGGTTGGGGTGAGGGTACGTGCGCGCAGCGCCTCATGGCCCACCGCCGCGCCGCAAACATCCCCCACTGCGCCTTGTCACCACCCCTGCGATAGTCGCCACATCCCGCCCGCCCCAAGCCATTCCCATGAAAATCCTCCTCGCCGGCGCCACCGGCCTGGTCGGCGGCCACGCGCTGACCCAGTTGCTGGCCGAGCCGACCTGCAGCGCGGTGATCGCGCCGACCCGGCGCGCGCTGGCCATGACCCACCCCAAGCTGCACAACCCGGTGCTCGACTTCGACGCGCTGCCGGCACAGGCAGCCTGGTGGCAGGTGCAGGCGGCGATCTGCGCGCTCGGCACCACGATGCGCCAGGCCGGCTCGCGCGAGGCGTTCCGCCGGGTCGATCACGCCTATCCGCTGGCGATCGCGCGGCTGCTGCGCCAGCACGGCGCCGAGGCCTTCGCGCTGAACTCCGCGCTGGGCGCGAATCCGCGGTCATGGGCGTTCTACAACCGGGTCAAGGGCGATCTGGAGCACGACCTGCGCGCGCTCGGCTTTTTCTCGCTGACCCTGGTGCGGCCGGGCCTGATCGGCGGCGAGCGTGCGCAACGTCGTCGCGGCGAGCACGCCGCCAGCGTGGTGCTGCGCGCGCTCGCGCCGCTGCTGCCGCGACGCTACCGGATCAACCCGGCCGCACATATCGCCGCGGCGCTGGTCGATGCCGCGCTGCGGCCGCGTCCGGGCGTGCAGGTGATCGAGGCGGCGCAGCTGGTTTAGGAGCGGGAATTGGAGCGTGGGGATTCGGGATTGGCGATGAAGCGCGAGCGCGCCGCAGTGCGCGCGCGTCGCCTCAGGCGCCCAGCGACTGTCCGCCGTCCACCGCCAGCACCTGGCCGGTGATCCAGCGCGCCTGCGGCGAGGCCAGGAACAGCGCCGCGTTGGCGACGTCGTCGATCGCGCCGAAGGCGCCGAACGGAATGCTGGCGCGGATCTGCCGGTACAGCTCGGGCTGCTGCTGGCGGCGCTGCTCCCACAGCCCGCCGGGGAACTCGATGGACCCCGGTGCGATCGCATTGACCCGGATCCGCTCGCGCGCCAGCTGCGTCGCCAGGGTGGTCGTGTAGTAGTTCAGTGCCGCCTTCGCCGCCGAGTACGCCGGCACCCGCGGCGTCGGCCGCAGGCCGTTGATCGAGCTGATGTTGAGGATGCAGCCGCGGCCGCTGCCGCGCAGGTGCGGCAACGCGGCACGGTTGCAGCGCACCGCGGCCATCAGGTCGATGTCGAAGCCGGCCTGCCAGCTCGCATCGTCGTCGCCATGGCCGTAGCCGGAGGCGTTGTTGACCATCACGTCGATGCCGCCCAGCGCGTTGGCGGCCTGCGCCACCCAGGCCTCGATCTGCGCGGCGTCGGCCAGATCGCAGCCGTGCGCGGCGACCGGATGGCCGTGGCGCTGCAACTGCGCGGCGGCCTCGGCCAGCGGCGCCGGGCTGCGCGCGCAGATCGCCACCGCTGCGCCATGGCGTGCGAAGGCGTCGGCGATGGCAAGGCCGATGCCGCGACTGGCGCCGGCGACGAGCACGCGGTATCCCGCGAAGGCGGACGGATCGGTCATCGGTGGCTCCTGCGTGGCGTGGGGCGTGCGTCGATTATCCGCGCAATCCGCAGCGCGCGGCCGCTTCTGGCACCATGGCGGCCCACCCCACGCAGCGCCGTCCCGCGACGGCCGCCAGAGAGTGGCTGACAACACGTCGCGAGCAGTTCCGTACCCGCTTGGCGGCTGCGCAGTCGTTCTGTTGGCTGCGCTTGTTCCCTTTCCAGGATTTTCCGCAATGAAGAAGACCTACCGGCTCCGCATCGAAGGCAAGCACCCCGACCGCCTGCTCGACGCCGCCAAGCACGACATCCGCAAGTACATCCGCCGCGAGCGCCGCAAGACCCTGCCGGCCGGCGCCGACTACTGGGATTTCGACACCCTGTTCGGCACCGAGGAAGCCACCGCCGCCGTGCTGCCGCCGGCCGAGCTGCTGCGTGCGGTCGACGCGCTGGTGGCCGCTGGCGGCGAGCAGTTCTACGTGGAGATCCGCAGCCGCGCCTGCACGCGGCCGCCGCGGGCCAAGGGCGGGCAGGGTGAAAGCGAGCACGATCCCTTCGAGGACTGAGCGCGATCCGGCGCCCCCGCGCGTCGGGGCACGTGCCGCGCGGCTCAGCCGCCCGCGGGTGGCTCGCCGCCCTGCGCACGCGCCGCGCGCAGCCTGTCCTTCTTGCTCGGCCGCTTGCCCTTGACGCCACCGGTGGAGGCGGACGCTTCCGTGGCCGCGGCGGCCTGCGCCGGCGTCGGCTCGAAACCGGGAATGCGTTCGCGCGGCACGCGCACTCCCTGGCGTTTCTCGATCAGGCGCAGATGCGCCGCGCTGGCGGCATCGACGAAGCTCAGCGCCTGGCCCTCGGCGCCGGCGCGCGCGCTGCGGCCGATGCGGTGGGTGTAGTCCGCGGTGGAGCGCGGCAGATCGTAGTTCACCACCACCGGCAGCGCGGCGATGTCGATGCCGCGCGCGGCCAGGTCGGTGGTCACCAGCACCCGCAATTGTTGCTGGCGGAACGCGTCCAGGGTGCGCTGGCGCCGGCCCTGGGCGAGGTCGCCGTGCAGCGGTTGCGCGGCGATGCCGGCCTTGGCCAGGGCCGTGGCGACCCGTTCGGCATCGCGTCGGCTGGCCACGAACACCAGTGCCCGCGGCCAGGCCTCGTGGTCCAGCAGATGCTGCAGCAAGGCCAGGCGCCGCCCGCTGTCGACCTCGATCGCGCGCTGGCGCAAGGTTGCGGGAATCGGCGCGGCGTCGGCGGCATCGCCGATCCGCCGCGGTGCGCGCAGCAGGCGCGTGGCCAGCGCCGCGATCGGCGCCGGCAGGGTGGCCGAGAACAGCAGGGTCTGCCGCGTCGGCGGCAGCAGGTGCAGCAGCCGCTCCAGTTCGGCGCCGAAGCCCAGGTCGAGCAGGCGGTCGGCCTCGTCCAGCACCAGGTGCGCCACCGCGTCCAACTGCAGCGCGCGCTGCGCCAACAGGTCCAGCAGGCGGCCGGGCGTGGCCACCACCACGTCGGCGCCGCCGCGCAGCGCCAGCATCTGCGGATTGATCGAGACCCCGCCGACCGCCACCACCACCCGCGGTCGCCGCGGCAGTTCCAGGCCCAGCGCGACGAAGGTGTCGGCGACCTGCACCGCGAGTTCGCGGGTGGGCACCAGCACCAGCACGCGGGTGGAGCGCGCCGGCCTGGCCGCCTGCGCGCAGGCCTGCAGCAACGGCAACGCGAACGCCGCGGTCTTGCCGGAACCGGTCTGCGCCATGGCCAGCAGGTCGTGGCCGGCGACGATCAGCGGCACCGCCTGCTGCTGGATCGGCGTGGGCGTCTGCCAGCCGGCACGCGCGAGCGCGGCGGCGAAGGCGGGATACAGCGCGGGCGACAGACCCAGGGAAGCGAACGGCATCGGGGCGGGCAGGGCGCGGGAGAGACCGCACAGTATCGCAGACCCGGCGTAGGAGCGGTTCCGTCGTGTTGCTTTGTGCGATCGCGCGTCGCGGCTGAAGCCGCTCCCACAAGGGAGTGCGGCGAGTGCGCCGGCTGTACTGTGGGAGGGACTTCAGTCCCGACGCATTGCGCCATCGGAACGCCACGTCACTCGTCGCGGCTGATCCCGAAAAGGGGACAAGTGCCGCTCCTACGCGGCGATCGGCGATAGCAGCTGTTGCCAATCCCCAATCCCGAACCGCAACGCACGGCCATCCATGCGGATGGCCATGCGCGTCCTTGCCGGCCTTACTGCGTGCAGGTCACGCCGACGGCGGCGAAGGCGTTGTTGACGGCGGTCACCGAGCGGCCCAGGTCGCTGGCGGCGGTGCGCACGCCGCAGGCGCCGCTGTTGAAGGTGGTGCTGGGCGTCCAGTACAGCTGGTTGGCGCGGGCGAACACCTCGAACGCCATGCGCGTGTTCCAGCCGGAGGTGGTGGCCAGGGTGTAGAACGCCTTGTTGTAGACGCCCGAGGAGTAATGCACGTCCAGGCCGCTGCGGTAGTTGGCGGCGTTGTCGATCGAGCTGCCGTCCTGGGTCGGGTTGGCCATGTAGCGCAGCGCACCGTTGGCCTTGAAGATCTCGGTGCCGACCTTGAAGTCGTTCGTGCCCTTGAGGTAGTACTCGGTGGCCTCGCCGGCCATGTCCGAGAACGCCTCGTTGATGCCGCCGGACTGGCCGGAATAGGTGAGGTTGGAATGCTGCTCGGTGAAGCCGTGCGAGACCTCGTGGCCGGCGACGTCGGCGCTCACCAGCGGATAGAAGCGCGTGTTGCCGTCGCCGAAGTTCATCGTCGAACCGTTCCAGAACGCGTTCTCGTAGCGCGTGCCGTAATGCACGCGCATCACCAGTTGGAAGGTCAGCGGCGCCACGCCGACGTAGCTGCGGTACATCTTCTCGATCACGCCGCCGAAGTAGTGCGCGTCGTTGATCGGCGAGTAGGCACCGTTGATGGTCTTGTAGGTGTTGCGCGGGCAGGTGAACTGGTAAGCGGTGGTGCCGGAGCTGCCGCCGTTGAGGTTCACCGACTTGACGTTGGTGTTCTGCATGCGGCAGCTGTCGTCCACCTCCAGGAAGCCGTGGATGCTGTCGCTGCCGTACTCGTACTGGCCGGTCTTGGCGTTGCCGCCGGGGCCGGTGGCGTCGCGGGTGGTCAGCGCGTCCCACTGCTTGAGGATGGCGCCGCTGCGCGCATCCACGATCACGAACGGCCGGCTCGGCGCGCCGCCCTGCGGCGCATCGGCAAAGAACGACACCACATAGGCCAGGTGCGCGCGGTCGCTGTCGTCCAGATAGATCATCTGCGGCGCCTGCGCGCGTTCGATGCGGCGCTCGGCCTGCGCGGCGCCCAGCGCGACGCGCTGGGCGACACGCAGCGCGGCATCGGCGCTCAGCGACGCGCTGGCGGCGTTGGCGGCGGTCGCCGGCAGTTCGCTGGCCAGCCCGGCGACGGAGCGCCCGAACAGGCTGCGCACGCTGCCGTCGGCACGTTCGCTGACGATCACCTGCTCGCCCCACACCGGAATGCCGCGGAAGGTCTGCTGGTAGCGGCGGTGTACGGTGCCGTCGGCATCTTCGCTGCTGCCGAGCAGGGTGAGTGCGGACTCGGCATCCAGCCCGATCAGCTCGGCATGGCGCACCGCAGGCGCGGCCGGGATGCCGCCGACGCGGGCGGCGGCACTGCGGTACTGGGTGCCGAGCGTGTCCGGGTTCTTGGCGTGCAGGTCAATGCGTTGCGCCGCGTGCGCGGACGTGGCGGCGAGCGCAAGCAGCAGGGACGGCAGCAGTGCCAACGGGCGATGACGAAGCGACTGGGTCATGTGCGGAATCCTCGAGCGCAAGAAGGAAGGACGCGCCGTCGCGGCAGCGAAGCGGCCGTGGCGCGATGCGTGGCATGACGTTTCCTGGCAGTGCGACCGATCGGCGCAGTGCCTCCCCTGTGCAGCGACCATAACGGCGTCGTCGCGTCGCGTGGTAGACAGGTTGCGTTAAGGATTTTGCATCGAGCGGATGCGGTGTTGTCGTACACGCGACGTGCGATGCGCGGTCGTGCCAAGGTGGTCCGCCATCACGGTGCCAGGCAGGTCGACTGATGTGCACCGGATGCACGCGAAGCGCTTGGCAGCACCAATCCAAGGCCGCCGGGAGCGCTTGGTCACTGCACGGTGGGAGGGGTTTCAGCCCCGACGCGCTGTGCTGGAATTGCCCGGAGAATCATCCCGCGATGTGCAAGACCGCAGGAAATACGCGCTCCTGTCTCGTGGCTTCCGCTGCAGAACGGCCTCAATCACGACGCCTTTGGTGCGTCGCGTCGGGACTGAAGTCCCTCCCACAATGGTGGCGCATCCGCTGCACATGGCGCAGCAGATGCGCGGCCTGATGTCAGGCAGGTCGGCCGATGTGCAACGAATGCATGCCTAGGCGATCGGCAGCACCAATCCCGGACCGCCGGTAGCGCTTGATCACTGCACTGTGGGAGGGGCTTCGCACTGTGGGAGGGGCTTCAGCCCCGACGCGCTGTGCTGGAACTGCTCGGGGGATCATCCCGCGGTGTGCAAGACCGCAGAGAAACACGCGCGCCTCTACGTCGCCTCCGGGGCATCCGTTGCAGAGGGGCTTGAACCCCGACGCCTTTTTGTTCATCGCGTCGGGACTGAAGTCCCTCCCACAATGGCGGTGCATACCACCCTGGCGGCGCATCTACAGCGTCAGGCGCGGCAGATGCACCGCCTGGCGTCAGGCGGTCGGCTGATATCCAAGGCGGTGGTGGCTCAGCCCGGTAGCGCCAGGTCGTCGATCATCGCGCGCAGGAAGCGTGCCGCTTCGCCGCCTGTGCAGGCGCGGTGGTCGAAGCTCAGCGACAGCGGCAGGATCTTGTGCGTCTCCACGCCGCCCATCACTGGCACCACCTGGTGGCGGGCACGGCCGGCGGCGACGATGGCCACGCATGGCGGCACCACGATCGGCGTGGCATAGCGGCCGGCGAACATGCCGAAGTTGGACAGCGAGATGGTGTAGCCGCTCAGTTCCGAGGCCGGAATGCTGCGCGCCTCCACCTGCTGGCGCAGGCGGTTGATGCCTTCGCGCACGCCGCGCGCATCGAGCATGTCGGCGTTGCGCAGGGCCGGCACGAACAGGCCGTCGTCGGTGTCCACGGCGATGCCGATGTCCACGTGCGCGTGCAGGGTGCGGGTCAGCGCCTCGCCGTCGAACCAGGCGTTGAGCGCCGGCACCGCCTGGCAGGCGGCGACGATCGCGCGCACCAAGCGCCCGGTGGTGTCGTTGCCCGGCGTCCATGCGTGCAGGTCGGCATCGTCGTTGAGCGTGGTCAGCACCACCTGGCGCTGCGCCTCGGCCATCACCCGCGCCATGTTGCGGCGCACGCCCTTCAGCGGCTCGGGCTGGCCCTGCACGGCCACGCCCGGCGGCTGCGTACGCATCGGCTTGCCGGCGGCGGAGAGTGGAGTGCGCGTAGGTGCGGCTTGGGGTGTGCGCGCTGTCGTAGGAGCGGCTTCAGCCGCGACGGCAGGATGGCGTGGGGTCGCGGTTGAAGCCGCTCCTACGACGGCGCCGGCCTTCGCCGAGCCATCCGCGGCGGCCTGCTTGACGTCGGCCAGGGTGACCGCGCCGTCGGCGCCGCTGGCGCGCACGCGGCCCAGGTCCACGCCCAGCTTCTTGGCCAGGGCGCGCACCGCGGGCATCGCGCGCACGCCGCCGACCGACACGGCTTGCTCGCTGTGCACGCTGTTGGAGCTCTGCATCGCGCCGACCACGGTGCCGGCATCGTCGCGTTCGCCCGCGGCCTGCGCGTTGTCGGCGTCGTGCAGTTCGCCGCCGTCGTCGGAGGCGACCACGCGGTCGTCGGCCGCGGCGGTGTCGGCGCCGGCGCCCTTGCCGGACGCGGCGGGTGCCGCGCCGCCGTGGTGATGGCCGGTGTCCTGGCCTTCGGCGCGCTGCGGCAGGGTCGGGTCGGGCGCGAACTGCGCCAGCATGCTGCCGGTGACGACGATGTCGCCCGGCGCGCCGGCCAGCTTCAGCACCTTGCCGGACACCGGCGAGGGCACTTCGACCACCGCCTTGGCGGTTTCCATCGACACCAGCGGCTCGTCCAGCCGGATGGTGTCGCCTTCCTTGACGAACCACTCGACGATGGTGGCGTCGGGCAGGCCTTCGCCCAGGTCGGGCAGATTGAAATTCTTGGTTTGGCTCATGTGGTCTCTTCCAGCAGTTCCAGGTCGCGTGCCGGCAGCCAGCCCTGCGTGCCGTCGGCGCGCTCGGCCCACCACCAGTCGCCGTATTCGTGATGCAGGACGACGGTGTCGCCCTGCGCGGCATCGAGTTCGCGCGCGTCGTAGTCGCGCAGCGCCACAGCATGGCCGTCGCCGGTCGGCTGCAGCCAGGCCAGCGGCGCCCAGCCGGCGCTGCCGGCGGCATTGGTGATCCAGACGAACGCGGGCCACTCTTCGTCGCGCACGCCCAGCGCGACCCGCTCGCCGGCGGCGATGCGGATCGGATGCGGATAGGCGGCGCGGTAATCGCTGATCAAACGTGCCTGCATGTCAACCCGCGGCCATCGCCCGCTTGGCCGCCGCGACGATCTTGTCGGTGCTCGGCAGGTACTTCATCTCCAGCCGGAACAGCGGGATGTGGGTGTCGTAGCCGGTCACGCGCTGCACCGGCGCGACCAGGTCGTACATCGACTGCTCGGCCAGGCGCGCGGCGATCTCGGCGCCGAAGCCGGCGCTGCGCGGGGCCTCCTGCACGATCACGCAGCGGCCGGTGCGCGCCACCGATTCGGCGATGGTGTCGAAGTCCAGCGGGCGCAGCGTGGCCACGTCGATCACTTCGGCGCTGATGCCGTCGGCGGCGAGCCGGTCGGCGGCCTCCAGCGCTTCCTTGACCTGCGCGCCCCAGGCGACCAGGGTCACGTCGGTGCCGTCGCGCAGCACGAAGCACACGTCCAGCGGCAACGCCTCGCCGTCGTCGGCGACCACTTCCTTGTACTGCCGGTAGATGCGCTTGGGTTCCATGTAGATCACCGGATCCGGCTCGCGGATCGCCGCCAGCAGCAGGCCGTAGGCGCGCTGCGGCGAGGACGGCAGCACCACGCGCAGGCCCGGCACGTTGGTGAAGATCGCTTCGTTGGCTTCGCTGTGGTGCTCCGGCGCGCGGATGCCGCCGCCCCACGGCACGCGCAGCACCATCGGGCAGTGCAGGCGGCCGCGGGTGCGGGTGCGCAGGCGCGCGGCGTGGCAGATCAGGTGATCGACCATCGGGTAGACGAAGCCGTCGAACTGCGCTTCGGCCACCGGCTTCATGCCCTGCGCGGCCAGGCCGACGCTGAGCCCGGCGATGGTGGTCTCGTCCAGCGGGGTGTCGAGCACGCGCTGCGCGCCGAAGCGCTGCTGCAGGCCGGCGGTGGCGCGGAACACGCCGCCGTTGACGCCCACGTCCTCGCCCAGCACCAGCACTGACGGGTCGTGCTGCAGTTCCCAGGCCAGCGCCTGGGTCACCGCTTCGATCAGGGTAATGGGCGTGCTGGTCATCGGGCTGTCTCCGCGCGCGGTGGCGGCGCTGTGGGCGGTGCCGGCCGCAGACGCGGCCGCGTGGTCGGCGAGGCGGGGGCTCAACTCATCCATGGCGCTGCTCCAGGGCGATGGCCTCGGCGCGCTGCGCGAGCAGGTCCGGCGGCGGGTCGGCGTACAGGTAATCGAACATGGCTTCCACCGGCTGCACCGGGGTTTCCAGGTACGCATTGAGTTCGATGTCGGCCAGGCGCGCGCATTCCTGCTTCCAGGCCGCTTCCTCGTCCTCGCTCCACAGGCCCTGCGCGCTCAGCCAGGCGCGCAGGCGCAGCAGCGGCTCGCGTTCCCAGGCCTGCTTGACCTCGGCATCGTCGCGGTAGCGGCGCGCATCGTCGGCGGTGGTGTGGTCGGACAGGCGGTAGGTCATGAACTCGATCACCGTGCCGCCCTGGCCGGCCAGCGCACGCTCGCGCGCCTGGCGCATCGCCTCCAGCACCGCGATCAGGTCGTTGCCGTCCACCTGCAGGCAGTGCAGGCCGCCGGCCAGGCCCTTCTGCGCCAGGGTCTGCGCGCCGGTCTGCGCATTGCGTGGCACCGAAATCGCCCAGCCGTTGTTGATCACGCACAGGATCAGCGGCAACTGGTAGGCGCCGGCGGAGTTGAGCGCGGCGTAGAAGTCGGTCTTGGACGAGCCGCCGTCGCCGCAGGTGGCCACCGCCACCTGTGCCTCGCCGCGCAGCTTGAACGCCAGCGCGGCGCCGGCGGCATGCAGGCACTGGGTGGAGATCGGCACGCAGATCGGGAAATCGCGGGCGGCGTCGGAATCGCGCTGGTAGTCGTTGCCGCGCTCGTCGCCGCCCCAGTACAGCAGCACTTCGCGCGGACGCACGCCGCGCATGAACATGGCGCCGTATTCGCGGTAGCTGGGCGCCAGCACGTCGCCGCGGCGCATCGATGCGCCGATGCCGACGTGGGTGGCCTCGTGGCCCAGGCAGGAGGCGTAGGTGCCCAGCTTGCCGGTGCGCTGCAGGGCCACCGCCTTGCTGTCGAAGGTGCGCACGTAGAGCATCTGCTTGAACAGCGCCAGCAGCGTCTGCGGGTTGGCCGAATCGGCCGGAAGCGCGTCGCGGACCGGCTGGCCGCCCGCGTCGAGGTACTGCAGGAACTCAATTTCGAACTGGGCGGCGATGGGCATGGCGATGGCGCTCTCGACAACAAGTTTCAAATGATATGAGTCGGCATGTTAAGGAAGCCGTGCACAAAAGCCGTCGTGCACCGCAGCACGTGGCGATGCCGTATCGCACAAGAAAAGCGTGGTCCTCTCGCGTTGCCGATTGATGGCGTTGGGTATCGACGATGTTGCAGTGCGATGCATGCCGTTCATGTGCGCGTGGGTGTCCACCGGTGGCGGTGGAGATGCCCGCGATGCGGCGCGCGCGCCGGAGGGCGCGCACATCGGACAACGGCAGAAGGCGCGCACATGCAGCCGCGGCGCGAGGGCGTCCCGCATCGCCGCACCCTCAAGCCGTATGGGCGTCGCCTCGTAGGAGCGGCTTCAGCCGCGACGGGCTTTACCGGGAATGCCCCATCGCGGCTGAAGCCGCTCCGACGCGATAGTGATGGGCGCCGCTGAATGTCGACAGCACGTGATCGGCGCCGGGATGGCGTTGCCCCAAGCAAAAAGGGCGTGGCCTCGCGGCCACGCCCTTCCACTTGCACCGCTTGCCGCGATCAGCGGCCGAACAGGCGCAGCCCCTCCACGCGGGTGCTGAAGCGCGCGCTGTTGTCGCTGGGATCGGCGTCGGCCGAGGTCGAGCCGGCGCTGGCGCCGATCACGATCTGGCGATCGGCCGGCAGTGGCCGCGTCGCCAGGCTCAGGCGGAACGCGGCGCTGGCGCCGGGCGCCAGGTCGGCGCCGCTGCGGCACTGGAAGCGCGCACTGCGCAGGCCGTGGTTCTGCCGCACGCACTGCCAGCCGCGCGGCGGCACCAGCGCGGTGAGCGCCGACAGGGTGCTGCCGTCGATCTCCAGGCTGGCGCCCTGCACCGGCGCATTGCCGTGGTTGCGCACGTCGATGCGGTAGTCGGCGAAGAACGCCAGGAACGGCAGGGTCGCCGGGCCGTCGATCGACACCGCCAGGTCGCCGGCCGGACGCGCCTGCACCGCCACGGTGGCGCCGCCGCCGTTGTCGCCGGGGTTGGGGTCCTCGGTCTGCGAGGCCACCGACGCGGCCAGGCTCAGGCTGCGCCCGACCAGGGCGGCGCCGGCCGGCACCGCCACCTCGAAGCGCGGCGTGGTGCCGGCGGCGAATTGCGCGATGCTGCAGGTGACCACGGTCTGCGCAGCCACCTCCGGCGCGGCGCAGTCCCAGCCCGGGGCCGCGGTCACGCTCGGGGTCACCGCCGCGTCCAGGGCGAAGGCGACCGCGGCGGCGCGCGCCGCGTCCGGACCGGCATTGGCCAGGTCCACGCTGTAGCGGATGGTGTCGCCGGCATAGACCGACGCGTTGGCGGCGCTCACGCGCAGGCTCAGGTCGGCGCGCTCCAGCGGCTTGAGCTTGATCAGCACCACCGCCGGGTCGTGGTCGGACAGCCGCGCCGGCGAGTTGGCGTCGTTGCGGGCCACGGCCGGGAAGTCGGCGTTGAGCCGCGCATGGGCTTCGCTGAGGCCGGCGATCTGCGCCGAGCGCATCAGCGCGCGGTTGGCCAGGATGTGGTCCAGCGACTGCACGTTGCCGTCGTAGGCGTAGGAGTAGCTCTGGTCCGGCGTCGACAGCAGGGTCAGGTTGTACAGCGCCGGGTCGACCAGGGTGGCGCCGTCGCCGGGCACCACGGTCTGCGCGTCCGCCGCCGGCAGGCCGGTGATGGTGCCCATCGCATCGACGTAGCCGTCGTTGAACTCGAAGGCGTTGAAGTCGCCCATCACCAGCAACTGCTCGTTGGGATCGGCGGCCTGGCGCGCCTGCAGCAGGTTGGCCAGGAACACCGCCTGCGCCTGGCGCTTGGCGCGGATGCGCTGGCCGCTGGCGTCGTCGGTCTCGGCGCCGTTGAGCGAACGCTGGTGCACCTCGACCACGGTCAGCGGCAGCGCGCGGCCGTCGGCGAAATGCACCACCGCCTTCAGCAGCAGCGGCGGGCGGTCGTTGAGCAGGCTCACGGTGCCGCTGGGCTCGGTCCAGGTGGCGGCCTTGCCTTCCTGGCTCACCGAGACCACCTCGACGCGGGCGATACCGGCGCCGACCTGCGCGGTCTTGACCAGGAAGCCGACGTCGATGCCGCCCACGTCGTTGCCTTCCTGCAGGTAGGCCACGTACTGCGGATCGGGCTGGCCGGCGGCCACCGCATCGCGGTTGACGCGGTCGGCCAGGGTCTGCAGCACGCTCAGGTTCTCGATCTCCACCGTGCCGAGGATGTCGGGGGTGTTGAGGTAGTTGCGGATCGCCAGCGAGGCCTTGTTGAGGCGCGCCTGGTAGGCGGCCGCGGTCAGCACCGGTTCGCCGATCGCCGGATCGTTCTGGTCGTCGAAGAAGCGCTCCATGTTGTAGGTGGCGATGTTGACGTCGTCGGCCTGCGGCGCGGGGGCGGCCTTGGGCTGGTCGGCGCCGTTGCACTGCACGGTGGGCGCGGTTTCCGGGTAGATCGTGTAGCGGCGGAAGCTGTAGTCCAGCGGACCGCTGACGCCGAGCACGGTGCAGCCGGCGGCCACGTCGATGCGCTCGCCGCCGAGGCCGGCGCTGCCGACCGCGATCACCTGCGGGCTGGTGTTCCAGCGCGGCACATCGGCCGGCGAGCCGGCCGGCAGCGCGTCGGGCTGCTGCACGCCGGCAGTGCGCCAGGCGCGCGGCAGGCCGGTGACCACGGCATGGAACACGCCGTTGCTGGTCGCGCTGGCGTTGGTCTCGTTGACGTTGCCCAGGGTCGGGGTGTTGACGGTCAGGCTGGGCACGGTGACGCGCATGCCTTCCAGGCGCTCGAGCTGGTCGTAGGCGCCGTTCGGGTCGGGGAAGCGGGTGGTCAGCTCGACCGCGGCCGGCAACGGATTGCCGGTGGACTGCAGCAGCACCGTCGGCGAGCTCAGTTCGGTCAGCGGCGGCTGGCTGGGGTCGGTGCTGGGCACGTATTCGACCACCGTGGCCTGCACCCTCACCGCGTTGCCCACCGCGGCCTCGGCCGGCGGCGCGCTGCCGGTGTAGACGTAGATGCCTTCGGAGGTGAGCGGGTCGGCATCGGCCTGGGCGTCGGGCGTCTGCAGGAAGAAGCCGGCGCTGCGGCGCGCGGTGACGATGCCGCTGGTGGCGACCACCTGGCCGACCAGCGGCGAGCGCGCGCCGCTGCCCTGGATGCTGTGGATCGGCACCAGGTTGAAGTCGTCGTTGAGGATCACCCCGCTGGCGGTCAGCGTGGCCGGCAGCGCACCGCTGACGCCGCTGATGTCGAGGTAGAAGGTCTCGTCGGGTTCGTTGCTGGTGTCGCCGTTGACCAGCACGCGCACCTCGGCGCTGCTTTCGCCGGCCGGGATGGTCACCTGGGTCGCGGCCAGCGCCTGGTAGTCGCTGCCGGCGGTGGCGGTGCCGTCGCGGGTGGCGGCGGTGAAAGTGACGCCGGCGCTGCCGGCCGGCTGGCTCAGCGTCACAGTGAACACGAACGCGCTGCTGCCGCTGTCGCCCTCGGCGCGGCTGACGTTGGCCACGCTGGCCACCGGCAGGTTGCCGCCGCCGCACAGGCTGACCGGCGCAGCGCTGTTGCGCGGGGTCGGCGCGCCGGTGGCGAAGTCGGCGTTGTTGTTGTCGCTGTCGGTGCAGCCGCCGTTGCCGCGCAGCACCGCCAGGGTGTTGCTGGGCGCGGCGGTCGGGGCGCTGCCTTCGGCGCAGCTGGCGCTGCTGCCGTAGCCGACGAAGTCGGCGTTGCCGGCCGGGCAGGCGCCGCTCAGCGCAGCGCTGCCCTTGCTCAGCGCGATCTTGCCGGCGGTGCCGCTCATGGCGATGGTGCCGGTGGCGTCGGGCGTGGGCAGCGCGGTGCTGCCGCCGCTGCCGTCGGCCTGCTTGACCAGGTAATAGCCGCCCGGCGCGATGCTGCCGCTCAGCGGGGTGACCTGCCAGCTGCTGCCGGCGGCCGAGGCGTACTGCACCGACCAGCCGGCCAGGCTCACCGCCTCGCTGCCGTTGTTGTGCAATTCGACGAAATCGCTCTTGTAGGTGGCGCCGCTGTTGCCGCCACCGCCATAGACCTGGCTGATGACCACCTGGGCCTGGGCGTACCCGGCACAACCCAGCGCGCACGACAACACTGCAGCTCGAAGCAGCATGGTTCGCATGAACAAGATCTCCCCAATCCTTGAAGACGTGGATTAACGCGGATGAATCGACGGCGCCCCCAGCGCCGCCGACGATTGTGCCGGAGTTTGACAACCGGTGCTGACCAATGTGTGACATTCGTCGCTGCGGTACCCTTGCCGGCCCGGAACGCCCACGCCGCCCATGCCCGTCGAACAGAACCAGCGCCCGCTCGAAGCCGGCATCCACACCGACCTGGAAGGCCGCCTGACCTACGGCGGCTACCTGCGCCTGGACCGGTTGCTGTCGGCGCAACAGCCGCTGTCCAATCCGCCGCACCACGACGAACTGCTGTTCATCGTCCAGCACCAGACCTCGGAGCTGTGGCTGAAGCTGCTGGCGCACGAGCTGGGCGCGGCGATCGCGCATCTGCAGCGCGACCAGGTCTGGCAGTGCCGCAAGGTGCTGGCGCGCAGTAAGCAGGTGCTGCGCCTGCTGACCGAGCAGTGGTCGGTGCTGGAGACCCTGACCCCGTCCGAGTACATGGGTTTCCGCGACGTGCTGGGCCCGTCCTCCGGGTTCCAGTCGCTGCAGTACCGCACCATCGAATTCATGCTCGGCAACAAGAACGCGCAGATGCTGCCGGTGTTCGACCACGACCCGCAGGGCCAGGCGGCGCTGCAGGCGGTGCTGGAAGCGCCCAGCCTGTACGAGGAATTCCTGCGCTATCTGGCCCGTTTCGGCCACGCGGTGCCGGCGCCGTACCACGCCCGCGACTGGCGCCAGCCGCACGTCAGCGACCCGCTGCTGCGCCCGGTGTTCGAGCGCATCTACGAGAACACCGACCGCTACTGGCGCGAATACGCGCTGTGCGAGGACCTGGTGGACCTGGAGACCCAGTTCCAGCTGTGGCGCTTCCGCCACATGCGCACGGTGATGCGGGTGATCGGCTTCAAGCGCGGCACCGGCGGTTCCAGCGGCGTCGGCTTCCTGCAGCAGGCGCTGGCGCTGACCTTCTTCCCGGAACTGTTCGAGGTGCGGACCTCGGTGGGGCTGGAGGGCCGGGACGCGGGCATTGCGGACGTGGCGGCGGCAGGGCAGGGACCGTCCTCGCAGTAGCCACCGAACCTCGGTCGCGCCTGAGCCGGCCGCGCCGCTGACCATTCGGTGCCGCGACAGCATGTTCGCATGCAGCAATCCGTGCGGCCGCGGCGGTCGCCGTTCCGCCGCGAAGATGGCGGTTCTGCGGGGTCTGCGCCTGGACAGTGCGGCATCCGGGCCGTCGAGGATTTGACGCCACGCCGTCGCTCGGTGATCCTCGCCCGTTGCCCGGCCTGGCCGGCCGCACCGCCCCAGCCCATCCTGAATACGCAAGGGAACACCGCATGAGCGTTGACGTCGTCGCGTCGAACCACCCCGCCTCACCGCAACCGCCGTCAGCGCAACCGCCCGAATTCAAGACCCTGTTGGGGCATCCGCGTCCCCTGTGGATGCTGTTCATGACCGAGTTCTGGGAACGCTTCGCGTTCTACGGCATTCGCTGGGCGCTGGTGCTGTACATCGTGGCGCAGTTCTATGACGGCCAGGGCGCCGGTCAGGCGCCGGCCAGCGCCACCTACGGCGCGTATCTCGCACTGGTGTACGCCGCGGCGATCTTCGGCGGCTACATCGCCGACCGGGTACTCGGCTACCAGCGCTCAATCCTGGTCGGCGCGGCGGTCATGTCCACCGGCCTGTTCCTGATCTCCGTGCCCAACCCGCAGATCTTCGAACTGGGCCTGGCCACCGTGGTGGTCGGCAACGGCCTGTTCAAACCCAACATCTCGACCATGGTCGGCAAGCTGTACAGCGCCGCCGATCCTCGCCGCGACAGCGGGTTCACCATCTTCTACATGGGCATCAACCTGGGCGCGATGATCGCGCCGTGGCTGACCCAGCAGCTGGCCGAGAAGGTGTTCGGCACCGAAGCGATGCCGTCCTACAAGATGGTGTTCATCGCCTCGGGCATCGGCATGCTGATCAGCCTGGTGTGGTTCTGGTTCGGCCGCCGCCAGCTCAAGGGCATCGGCGCGCCGTTGCCGGGCGGTGCCGGCGGCATGCGCGTGGTCTACGTGCTGCTGGGCATGCTGTTGGCGATCCCGGCGGTCTACCTGGCGCTGGCTGCCGGCGCCGAAGTCCTGCAGTGGATTCTCAGCACCATGTTCGTGGCGTTGGCGGTCATGCTGCTGGTGGAAGGCATCCGCAACGGCAAGGTGGCGCGCGACAAGGTGATCGCGATGCTGATCATCTTCGCCTTCAACGTGCTGTTCTGGATGTTCTTCGAGCAGGCCGGCAGTTCGTTCACCTTCCTCGCCGACGAGATCGTCAATCGCCAGTTCGGCGACTGGACGTTCCCGACCGCGTGGTTCCAGTCGGTCAATTCGCTGGCGATCATCACCCTGGCGCCGATCATCGCCTGGATCTGGGTCAAGGCCGGCCGCTTCAATCCGTCGATCTCGCGCAAGTTCGCGCTCGGCCTGGCGTTCAACGGCCTGGCCTTCCTGCTGCTGATGTTCGCGCTGTCGAGCCTGGTCAACGACGCCGGTAAGATCCCGTTCTGGACGCTGTTCATGGTCTATGTCATTCAGTCGGTGGGCGAGCTGTGCCTGTCGCCGATCGGGTTGTCGATGGTGACCAAGCTGGCACCGGTGCGGCTGGTCGGCTTCGGCATGGGCGGCTGGTTCCTGTCCACCGGCATCGGCAACAACCTGTCCGGCATCTTCGCCAGCCATGTCAGCGGCGAAGGCGGCATGACCGTGTCGTCCGCGCTGGGCGGGTATACCTTCGGCTTCTGGGCGTTGCTGGGCGCCGGCGTGGTGCTGTTCCTGATCGCGCCGCTGATCAGCAAGCTGATGCACGGTGTGAAGTGACATGAGGACCAAGCAATGGCAATGAACAAGACGATCTGCGCTGCCCTGGCGGCGATCCTGGCCCTGGGCGGCTGCAGCCAGACGGCGCCGCCCGACGATCAGGCGCCGGCCAAGCCGCTGGACACCTCGGTGCAGAAGCCACCGGTGGCCGATCCCAACCAGCCGGTGGCCTCGGGCAATACCCCGGCCGCCGCCGACATCGCCGCGGCCAAGGCACTGGGCGCGCAGTTCGATCCGCAGCGCAACCCGGCCGACGACCTCGAGACCGCCATGGTCGAGGCCAAGCGTGGCGGCAAGCGCATCCTGCTCGACGTGGGCAACGAGGCCTGCGACTGGTGCCATACCCTGGATACCTTCATCGAGGGCGATGCGGAGCTGCGCAGCTTCCGCGACGCCAACTTCGTCTGGGTCAAGGTCAACGTCAGCGACGCCAACAAGAACGAGGCGTTCATGGCGCAGTACCCGAAGATCGTCGACTTCCCGCACCTGCTGGTGCTCGACGCCGACGGCAAGCTGCTGCACTCGCAGATACTCGCCGACCTGCAGAAGGGCAAGGACTACGACCGCAAGAAGTTCTCGGACTTCCTCAAGGAATGGGCGCCGCCCAAGGCCTGAGCGGCGGCGACGCCTGGTTTTTTCGTAGGAGCGGCTTCAGCCGCGACCGGGGCACTCGGAATGCCTGGTCGCGACTGATCCCACAAAAGGGGACAAGAGCCGCTCCTACGGTGTTTAAGGCCCCGGTTCTACCGGCACCGGCGCCTCAGCGCCCGGTCATGCTCGGCAGGCCCTCGGCCGCCAGCCGGTCGATCAGCCGGTTCAGCAACCGCTGCTCGTCCTCGCTGAAGGGCGCCAGCAGGCGCCGTTCGCACTCCAGCACCATCGGCGCCACCACCTGGTACACCTCCACCCCGGCCGCGGTCAGGTGCAGCACCGAGCGGCGGCGGTCGTCGCCATGGGTCTCGCGCTGGATGAACCCGCGCTCCAGTTGCCGCGCCACCGCCCGGCTCACCGCCACCTTGTCCATCGCGGTGCGCTCGGAGACCTCGCCGGCCGAGAGCCCCGGATACAGCGCCAGCACCGCCATTACCCGCCACTCGGTCACCGCCATGCCGTAGCGCTCGCCGTAGACGCGGGCGATGTTGCTGCTGATGCGGTTGGACAGCACGCTGATCCGGTACGGCAGGAACCGTTCCAGATCCAGGGAGGGCGAGTCGGGCGTCGGGGCGGGCGTGGCGATCGTCATGCTGCATTGCACCTTGCTGGTGGTTTCACTTGTAACTATAACGGAGGATACTACGGTCCATTCTCGCGAGTCTGGCGCCCGTCCGCATCCGAAATTTCGGCCCGGTCGCCGCGACTCCCCCCCTCCAGGAGACGCGTCATGAATGCACAAGCGCAGCATCCGTCGCAGCCGGCCAACCTCGGCATGCAGGTCACCACCTTCGAGAACCCGATGGGCATCGACGGTTTCGAGTTCGTGGAATTCGCCGCGCCGGCCGGGCAGGGCGAGCAGTTGCATGCGTACTTCCGCAGCATGGGCTTCACCGCGGTGCTGCGCCATCGCCAGCGTGCGATCACCGTGTACCGCCAGGGCGGGGTCAACTTCCTGGTCAACGAAGACCCGGATTCCTTCGCCGCCGATTTCGCGGCCGCGCACGGCCCCTGCGCCTGCGGCTTCGCGATCCGCTTCCGGCACCCGGCCGACGAGGTCTTCGCCAAGGTGCTGGAGAACGGCGGCGAAGCCATCGCCGACAAGGCCGACACCCGCGCGGTGCCGGCGCCGGTGGTCAAGGGCATCGGCGACTGCATGCTGTACCTGGTCGACCAGTACGGCAAGAAGGGCTCGGTGTACGACGGGTTCGAGCCGGTGCCCGGTGCCGACCAGCACCCGGCCGGCTTCGGCCTGACCTTCATCGACCACCTGACCCACAACCTGTACTTCGGCAACATGCAGCGCTGGTCGGACTACTACGAGCGCCTGTTCAACTTCCGCGAGATCCGCTACTTCGACATCAAGGGCGCCAAGACCGGGCTGGTGTCCAAGGCGATGACCGCGCCGGACGGCGTGGTGCGTATCCCGCTCAACGAATCGTCGGACCCGAAGAGCCAGATCAACGAGTACCTGGACGCCTACCACGGCGAAGGCATCCAGCACATCGCCTGCTTCACCGACGACATCTACGAAACGGTCGAGCGCATGCGCGCGGCCGGTGTCGAGTTCCTGGACACCCCGGACACCTATTTCGACGTGATCGACCAGCGCATTCCCAACCACGGCGAGGACGTGGCGCGGCTGGCGCGCAACAAGATCCTGATCGATGCCGACCCGGAGACCAAGCAGCGCAAGCTGCTGCAGATCTTCACCCAGAACTGCATCGGCCCGATCTTCTTCGAGATCATCCAGCGCAAGGGCAACGAAGGCTTCGGCGAAGGCAACTTCCAGGCGCTGTTCGAGAGCATCGAGCGCGACCAGATGAAGCGCGGCGTGCTCTGAGGGCGGAACGCGGGAGGTTGGCAGACAGCGGATGTTCGACGCGAATGGACGCGCACGGCCAGCAGATCCTGACAGCGCATCGCGGAGACTTCCGACAGCCCGTGTAGCCCCTCTCCCACCGGGAGAGGGGTTGGGGTGAGGGTACGGTGGAGTCATGGAACTCAAGCCGCCATTGCCCACAGCCACGCTGGCTCACGCACGCCAGCTACGTCGCACCATGACCGACGCCGAGCGCGCACTGTGGAGTCATCTGAGAAGCGGTCAGTTGCAAGGCTTCAAGTTCCGGCGGCAGTACCCGATCCCTCCCTACATCGCTGATTTCTGTTGCGTATCAGCGAAGCTGATTATCGAAATCGACGGCGCGCAACATACCGAACCATGCGATGCCACAAGAACGCGTTGGCTGGCATCGCAAGGCTGGCGGGTCATGCGCTTCTGGAACAATGACGTACTGCTTTCGATAGATGCCGTGATCCAGGTAATTTGCGACGCCACTGGGTCGCCGTACCCTCACCCCAACCCCTCTCCCGGTGGGAGAGGGGCTTGATATCCAAGGCTCAAGCATATGCATGACCATCATCGCTACATGTCCGGCTTCGGCAACGAATTCGCCACCGAGGCGGTGCCCGGCGCGTTGCCGGTCGGGCAGAACTCGCCGCAGCGCGTGGCCCATGGCCTGTACGCCGAGCAGTTGTCGGGTACCGCGTTCACCGCGCCGCGCGGCGTCAACCGGCGCAGCTGGCTGTACCGCATCCGCCCGGCGGTGGTGCACGGCGGCTTCGTCGCCTACGACCGTGCAGCCGGGTTCCACAACGACTTCCAGCGTGGCCCGGTGCCGCCGGACCAGTTGCGCTGGAGCCCGTTGCCGCTGCCGGAAACGCCGGTGGACTTCGTCAACGGCCTGTACACCATGGCCGGCAACGGCTCGGCCGAGGCGCAGCATGGCGTGGCGGTGCACCTGTATGCGGCCAACGCCTCGATGCAGGGCCGGTTCTTCTACAACGCCGATGCGGAAATGCTGTTGGTGCCGCAGCTCGGTCGACTGCGCCTGTGCACCGAACTGGGCACGCTGGAGGTCGCGCCGCAGGAGATCGCGGTGATCCCGCGCGGTGTCCGCTTCCGCGTGGAACTGCCCGACGGCCCCGCGCGTGGCTACGTGTGCGAGAACTTCGGCGGCCTGCTGCGGCTGCCGGACCTGGGGCCGATCGGCGCCAACGGCCTGGCCAACCCGCGCGACTTCCTGACCCCGGAGGCCGCCTACGAGGAAGACGAGGGCGACTTCGACCTGATCGCCAAGTTCCAGGGCCATCTGTGGCGCGCGCCGATCGGGCATTCGCCGCTGGACGTGGTCGCGTGGCACGGCAACTACGCCCCGTACAAGTACGACCTGCGCCGCTTCAACACCATCGGCTCGATCAGCTTCGACCATCCCGATCCGAGCATCTTCACCGTGCTGACCGCGCCCAGCGACACGCCCGGAACCGCCAACGTGGATTTCGCGATCTTCCCGCCGCGCTGGCTGGTGGCGCAGCACACCTTCCGGCCGCCCTGGTTCCACCGCAATGTGGCCAGCGAGTTCATGGGCCTGGTGCACGGGGTCTACGATGCCAAGGCCGACGGCTTCGCCCCGGGCGGCGCGTCGCTGCACAACTGCATGAGCGGGCACGGCCCGGACGCGGCCACCTTCGACAAGGCTTCGCAGGCCGATCTGTCGCGGCCGGACGTCATCGCCGACACCATGGCCTTCATGTTCGAGACGCGCGCGGTGCTGCGCCCGACCGCGCAGGCGCTGGACGCCGCGCACCGCCAGCGCGACTACCAGCAGTGCTGGCAGGGCCTGCGCCGGCACTTCCTCGCGCCCTGAGCGCGCACCGGCGCGGCGGCGCTGCTCAGGCCGCTGCCGAGGCAACCGCTGCCGCGGACGTGATCGCGGCGCTCAGGCGGCCTCCGCCGCGGTCGCCAGCGCGCCGTGCAGCGATGCCGGCAGGATCTCCAGCATGCGCTCGCGGATGCGCTGCGCGTAGCGCTCGGAAGTCATCTCCGGCATCGTGCGCAGCACCCGTCCGATCGCGCGCAGGGTGTCGTGTTCCTCGCGCGCGGCGCGCAACTGCAGCTGCAGCGCCGGCGAGGCCGGGTGGCGCTGCAATTGCAGCAGGTCCAGCAGATACATGCGCGCATTGAGCAGGGCGCGACGCGGGTCGGCCGGTGGTGGCGGCGCGCTCGCCGCCACCGGCGCGGCGGCGCTGCTGCGGCCGTCGTCCAGGTAGCCCTGCTGCAGCAGTCCCTGCACGATCGCATCGGCCCCGCGGCCGCCCAGCGTCACCAGTTCCTCGATGCTGCGCTGGCCGTCGGCCAGGATCAGCACGCGTCGCTGGCGCATGTCCAGCGGCGCATCGTGCGATTGCAGTGCCGCAAGGGCGAGGGCGGTCTTGCGCGGATGCATGGCGGCGGGGTCGGTAGGCGCGCAGCTTGGCGCGCAGCGGTGAAATGCCGATGACAGGTGCGATGCGCTGGCATGTCGGTGCCGGCAGCCGCCTCGCCATCGGCGTGCTCGAACGCCCGATCCGGGATGCCGTACTCGGCCGCGCATGCTGGCCGTGTGTCGCCGCTGCCGTGCAGGGCGAGGGCATGCACGCTAGCCTATGCGCTGGTCCAGCGAGGAAGTGCGATGAAGCCGATTCAACCAGGCGTGGCGGTGTTGCTGCTCGCGCTCGCTGCCTGCGACCGGCAACCGCCCGCGCCGCCGTCCGCGCCTCCTGCACCGTCCGCGCCGGCTCCGGCGCCGACCCCGGCACCCGCCGCGGCCGACGACGGCGCCTTGCCGCCACCGGACATCGACCAGCCCGACGGCGACGTGCCGCCGGCACAGGCGCCGGCCTCGGCGTTGCCGCCGGAACTGTCCGCGGACGACCGGCAACTGGCCCGCATCGACGGCTACGGCGACCTGCGCCTGGGCATGTCCGCGGCGCAGGCGCGCGCGGCCTGGGGCGGCGAGCTCGACGGCCAGCCCGGCGCCGGCAGCAGCTGCTACGTGCTGCGTCCGCGCTGGGCCAAGGGCAATGACCAGTTCGGCTTGATGATCGAAGGCGACAAACTGGTGCGCTACGACGTGCGCACCGCCAAGGAGACCGCGCCCGGCGGTGGCAAGGTCGGCATGGACCTGGCGCAACTGCGCGCGCTGTACGCCGGCCGCCTGGAGGAGCAATCGCACAAGTATGTCGACGGCGCCAAGATGCTGCGCGTGCGCGGCGAGTCCGGCCAGCCGGGCGTGCTGGTGTTCGAGACCGACGCAGCCGGCAAGGCCATCGCTTGGCGCGTGGGTTTGCCGCCGCAGGTGGATTACGTGGAGGGTTGTGGTTGAGGCGCTGGGAATGGTGAATCGAGAATGGAGAATGGGAAAAGCATGCACGCTGCGTGATTGAGCTGCCACGGCGTGAACTTGTCACCTCAGCGGCGGATGACCGCTCTGTGCTCTTCGCTTTTACGATTCCCCATTCTCTATTCCCGATTCCCGGCCTTCAGGCCACCCGCAGCTGCCGGCGCTCGCGCCGGCGCGCACGTCGCGCGTACCAGCGTTCGCGCAGGCAGGAGAAGATCACGTACAGCGCCGGGGTGCTGAGCAGGGTCAGGCTCTGCGAGATCAGCAGGCCGCCGATCATCGCGATGCCGAGCGGGCGGCGCAGTTCCGAGCCTTCGCCCAGGCCTACCGCCAGCGGCACCGCGGCCAGGATCGCCACCATCGTGGTCATCATGATCGGGCGGAAACGCACGATGCAGGCCTCGCGCGCGGCCTCCAGCGGGGTCTTGCCGTGCTCGCGCTCGGCGACCAGGGCGAAGTCGATCATCATGATCGCGTTCTTCTTGACGATGCCGATCAGCAGCACCAGCGCGATCATCGAGATCACCGACAGTTCGGTGCCGGTGACCCACAGCGCCAGCAGCGCGCCCATGCCGGCGGCCGGCAGGGTGGAGAGGATGGTCACCGGGTGCACCAGGCTTTCGTAGAGCATGCCCAGCACGATGTAGACCACCACGATCGCGGCCAGCACCAGCACCAGCATCGAGTTCGGCTGCAGCTGCACGCCGAAGCCGCCGCCGTCGGCGATGCGGATGTCGCCGGGCATGCGCAGCCCGGCTACGGTGGCGGCGATGATCGCATCGCCTTCGCCGGTGCTGACGCCCGGCGCCAGGTTGTAGCTCAGGTCCATGGTCGTGTACTGATTCATGTGGCTGATCTGCGACGGCGCCAGGCCGGGGACCTGGCGCGCCACCGCTGTCAGCGGGATCATCGTGCCGCTGCGGGTGGGCACGTAGATGCGGTCCAGTGCCGCCGGCGTGGCGGTCTGGTCCGGCAGCGCGTTGACCACCACGCTGTACTGGTTGAGATCGGAGTAGATGGTGGAGATCTGGCGCTGGCCGAACGCGCCGTACAGCGCGCCGTCGATGGCGCCGATCGACACGCCCAGGCGCGCGGCCAGGGCGCGGTCGATCACGATGTTCTGGCGCAGGCCGGCGTTGTCCACGTCGGTGCCGACGTCGCGCAGCTTGGGGTTCTGCTTCAGCGCGGCCTGCAGCTTGGGCAGCCACTCCTGCAGCTGCGCGTTGTCGTTGCCCTGCAGCGAGACGCGGTACTGCGCGCCCTGGCTGGTGCCGCCGCCGCCGTCGCTGGGCAGATCCTGGATCGCGCGCAGGCGCAGCTGCAGGTCGGGGTAGCGGTCGGCCTTGGCGCTGAGCCGCGCCAGCACCTGCGCGGTGGTGTCGGTGCGGCCTTCGTCGCGGCGCTTGAGCTCGATGTTGAAGCTGGCGCTGGAGCCCTGGCGGCTGCTGCCCAGGCGCGCGCCGACGATCTTCACCGCCGGGTCGGACATCAGCATGTCGGTGATGCGGCGCTGGCGGGTGACCATGTCGGCGAAGGACACGGTGGCGCTGGAGGTGGCGCGGCCCCAGATCAGGCCGGTGTCCTGCGCCGGGAACGAGCCCTTCTTGACCGCACCGGCCAGGAACACCGTGGCCGCGATCAGCAGCAGCGGGGTCAGCGCCAGCAGCAGCGCGTGGCGCAGCGAAAAATCCAGGGCCACGGTGTACACGCGCAGCATGCGTGCGTGCATGCGCTCCAGCCAGGCGCCGAAGCGGCCGGGTTGTTCCGGCTCGGCGTGCGCGGACAGGAAGCGGCTGCATAGCGCCGGGGTGAGCGTGAGCGAGACCACCGCCGAGACGCAGATCGCCGCCACCAGGGTGACGGTGAACTCGCGGAAGAACACCCCGATCATGCCGCTGGCGAACAGGATCGGAATGAACACCGCCACCAGCGAGGCGGTGATCGAGACGATGGTGAAACCGATCTCGCGCGCACCGGCCAGCGCCGCCTCCAGCCGCGACATGCCCTCGTCGAGGTGGCGCATGATGTTCTCGATGACCACGATCGCATCGTCGACGACGAAGCCGATCGCGATCACCAGCGCCAGCAGGCTCAGGTTGTTGAGGGTGAAGCCCATGACGTACATCGCCAGCGCCGCGCCGGCCAGCGACAGCGGCACGGTGGCCGCGGCGATCAGCGTGGGCGCCAGCCGGCGCAGGAACAGCGCCATGGTCAGCACCACCATCGCCAGGCTGATCATCAGCGTGGCCTGCACCTCGTTGAGCGAGGCGCGGATGGTCGGGGTCCGGTCGAAGTACGCCGTCATCTTGGTGCCCGGCTGCAGGTAGGTGCGCAGCATCGGGATCTCGGCCTTGACCCGGTCCACGGTCTCCACGATGTTGGCGCCGGCGCGGGTGAACACGTACATCACCACTGCCGGCTTGCCGCCGAACCAGGCCGCCTGGTAGGCGTCCTGCTGGCCGTCGTAGACGTTGGCGATGTCGCGCAGGCGCACCGCGCGGCCCTGCTGCTGGCTGATCACCACCTGGCCGAAATCGGCGGCCTTGGCCACCGCGTCGTTGGCGACGATGGCGGTGGTGGTGGCGCCGTCGCTGAGGAAGCCGGTGGGCGAGGTGACGTTGGCCGCGCGCACCGCATTGCGCAGGTCGTCCGGGGTCAGGCCCATGGCGTTGAGCGCGCGCAGGTTCACATCCACCCGCACTGCCGGCGTGGAGGCGCCGCCGATATCCACCGAGGCCACGCCGCTGATCTGGCGCAGGCGCTGCGCCAGCAGCGAATCGGCGACGTTGTACAGCTCGTCGGCCGACTGCGTGTCCGAGGTCAGGGCGATGGCGATGACCGGGTCGTCGTTGGGGTTGGCCTTCTGGTACCGCGGCGTGGCCAGGCCGGAGGGCAGGTCGGCCTGCGCGGCGTTGATCGCGGTCTGCACGTCCTGCGCGGCCGAATCGATGTTGCGGCTGCTCTGGAACACCATGAACACCTGGCTGTTCCCCTCTGAGCTGGAGGAGCGCATGGTGTCGATGCCGGGCACCTGGCCCAGGTGCCGCTCCAGCGGCGCGGTGACCGTGGCGGCCATGGTCGAGGCATCGGCGCCGGCCTGGCTGGCCTGCACGAAGATCACCGGGATCGAGATGTTCGGCAGCGCCGCCACGCCCAGGCGCAGGTAGCACATCATGCCGATCACGAACAGGCCGATGGCCAGCAGCGCGGTGCCGATGGGACGGCGGATGAAGGGCGCGGAGATGTTCATGGGGCCGGGAATGGGGAATGGAGAATCGGGAATCGCAGTGCGCGCCCGGTGTCAGTCTTTCGAGGATCCGGCATGGAGTGAACGAGTCGGCAGCGCGCGGACTCGGCGCTTTCCGATTCCCGATTCTCGATTCCCGATTCCCGGCCCCTCACGCCCGCCCCTCCGCCGCCGTCGCGTGCCGCGCGGCGCGGCGCGCGCGCCAGGCGCGTGCGCGTTCGGAGGCGCGTTCCATATACAGATAGATCACCGGCGTGGTGTACAGGGTGACCAGCTGCGACAGCAGCAGGCCGCCGACGATGGAGATGCCCAGCGGGCGGCGCAGTTCCGAGCCGATCCCGTCGCCCAGCGCCAGCGGCAGTGCGCCGAGCATCGCCGCGGCGGTGGTCATCATGATCGGGCGGAAGCGCAGCAGGCAGGCGCGGCGGATCGCGTCGTGGGCGTTGGCGCCCTCGCGGCGCGCATCGATCGCGAAGTCGATCATCATGATCGCGTTCTTCTTGACGATGCCGATCAGCAGCACGATGCCGACGATGCCGTCCACCGACAGGCTCAGTCCGCACAGCATCAGCGCCAGCAGCGCGCCGACGCCGGCCGGCGGCAGCGTGGAGATGATCGTCAGCGGGTGGATGTAGCTCTCGTACAGCACGCCCAGCACGATGTAGATCAGCACCACCGAGGCCAGCAGCAGCCACACCACGTCGGTCTGGCTGCCGGTGAATTCGGCGGCCTTGCCGATGAACTCGGCATGCAGCTGCGGCGGCAGCTGCAGCTGCGCGCGGGTTTCCTCGATCGCCGCCACCGCCTGCGACAGCGAGTAGCCCTGCGCCAGGTTGAACGACACCGTGACCGCCGGCAGCTGTTGCTGGTGGCTGACCACCAGCGGCGTGGTCGACTGCTTGGCCTCGGCCACCGCCGCCAGCGGCACGGTGCCGCCGCTGCCGACGGTGATGCCGGTGTTCTGCGCGCCGATGCCGGTGGCGGTGGAGGAGTTGCTGGAGGTGGTCTGACCGAAGCTGGTGGCGTTGCTGGCGGTCAGCGCGCCGCTGCCGTTGCTGGCCACCGCCAGTTGGTTCAGCAGTGCGGTGCTGGTGCGGAACTCCGGCGCCACTTCCAGCACCACGCGGTACTGGTTGAGCTGGGTGAAGATGGTGGAGATCTGGCGCTGGCCGAAGGCGTCGTACAGCGTGTCGTCGATGGTCTGCATCGGCACGCCGAGCGTGCTGGCCTTCTCGCGGTCCACGTGCAGTTCCAGCGCACGGCCCTGGTTGGCCAGGTTGTTGTCCACGTCGGCCAGTTCCGGGCGCTTGCGCAGCGCCTCGGTCAGGCGCGTGGCCTGCGTCGCCAGTTCGGCGCTGTCCACGTCCGAGAGCGAGTACTGGTACTCGGTGGCGGCCACGCGGGTGTCCAGGGTCACGTCCTGCACCGGCTTCAGGTACAGCGCCACGCCGGGCAGCCCGGCCACCGCCTTCTGCAGCCGCGGCATCACCTCTTCCAGGCTGTCGCGGTCGCTGCGCGGCTTCAGCACGATGCTGAGCTGGCCCTGGTTGAGGGTGGGGTTCATCGAGCCGGCGCCGATGAAGGCGGCCACGCCGGTCACCGCCGGGTCGCGCCGCAGCGCCTCGGCCACCGCCTGGGTGCGCTGCTCCATCTGCGGGAACGCCACGTTCTGGTCGGCCTGGACCACGCCGGTGATCAGCCCGGTGTCCTGTTCGGGCAGCAGGCCCTTGGGGATCACCACGTACAGCAGCACGGTCAGCACCATGGTCGCCAGCGCCACCAGCAGGGTCAGCTTCTGGTGGCCCAGCACCCAGTCCAGGCTGCGCTCGTACACGCCCACGGTGCGCGACCACAGCGTGGTCTTGCCGGCCGCCGCGGTGCGCTCGTGCGCGTCCTCGCCCTCGGGCAGGGCGTCGGGCTTGAGCAGGTAGGCGCACATCATCGGCGTGAGCGTCAGCGACACCAGCATCGAGATCACCACCGCGATGCTCAGCACCCAGGCGAACTCATGGAACAGGCGGCCGGTGACGCCGGGCATCAGGATCAGCGGCAGGAACACCGCCACCAGCGACACGGTCAGCGACAGCACGGTGAAGCCGATCTGGCGCGCACCGATCTCCGCCGCCTCGCGTCCGCTCTTGCCCTGTTCGATGTAGCGCACGATGTTCTCGATCATCACGATCGCATCGTCGACCACGAAGCCGGTGGCCACCACCAGCGCCATCAGCGACAGGTTGTCCAGCGACATGCCGGCGAAGGCCATCACCGCGAAGGTGCCGGCCAGCGACAGCGGCACTGCCACCGACGGGATCACCGTGGCCCACAGCCGGCGCAGGAACACGAAGATCACCGCCACCACCAGGCCGATGGTCAGGATCAGGGTGAACTTGACCTCGTGCACCGAGGCGCGGATCGTCTCGGTGCGGTCGGAGAACACGTCCAGGTGCACGCCGGCCGGCAGCACGCCCTGCAGCTGCGGCAGGATCGCGCGGATCTGCTCCACCGTCTGCACGATGTTGGCGCCAGGCTGGCGGCGCACTTCCAGCAGCACCGCCGGCTTGCCGTCGGCCCAGGCGGCGAGCTGGTCGTTCTCCACCCCGTCCACCACCTTGGCCACGTCCGACAGCCGCACCGGCGCACCGTTCTTGTAGCTGATGACGGTGTCGCGGTATTCGGCGGCGCTGGACAGCTGGTCGTTGGTGCCGATGCTGTAGGACTGGGTCTTGCCGTTGAGCGAGCCCTTCGGCGCGTTGACATTGGTCTGGGTCAGCGCGCTGCGCAGCGCCTCCAGGGTCAGGCCCATGTTCGACAGCTGGGCCGGATTGACCTGGATGCGGACCGCCGGGCGCACGTTGCCGGCGATCGACACCAGGCCCACGCCCGGCACCTGCGACAGGCGCTGGGCCAGGATCGAGTCGGCGTAGTTGTTGACCTCGCGCAGCGGCAGCGTGTCGGAGCTGAGCTTGAGGGTGAGGATCGCCGCGTCGGCCGGGTTCACCCGGTTGTAGACCGGCTGGTAGGGCAGCGACGAGGGCAGGGTGGCCTGGCGGATCGCCGCCTGCACGTCCTGCGCGGCGATGTCGATGTCGCGGTCCATCGCGAACTGCAGCACGATCGTGGACAGGCCCGCCGACGAGTCGGAGGTCATCATCTGCAGCCCGGAGATCTGCCCGAGCTGGCGCTCCAGCGGCGTGGTCACCAGCGAGGCCATGGTGCTGGCGTTGGCGCCGGGATACTGCGTGGTCACCACCAGGCTGGGCGCATCGATTTCCGGCAGCGCCGACACTGGCAGTTGCCGGTAGCCGAGGATGCCGAGCAGCAGCACGCCTGCCATCAGCAAGGTGGTGGCGATCGGGCGGCGGATGAAGATCGTCGAAAAGCCCACGGGGAGATCCTTGCTGGTGAGAGTCCGGCGCGGCCGCGTCGGCTCCGGGAGTTACGGCGAAATCAGCGGCGGCCGTGGCCTGGCGCCGCGATCGCGGCGCCGGACGGGAACGCGGCCTGCGGGCGACCCGGCGAGTGCCGGCCGCGCGGATGCGGCACGGCCGTCGCCGGCGTGCGCGTCACGCTCAGCGCGGCCCGCCGCCGCCGCGACGTCCGCCGCCGCGCTGCTGCTGCTTGCCTTCGGCGGCCTTCAATTCGGCCTCGGTCGGCTCCGGCGGCGCCTCGCCCGGCTTCAGCGCGTTCACCTTGGTGCCGGGCTTGAGCCGGAACTGGCCTTCGGTGACCACCCGCTCGCCCGCCTTCAGGCCCTCGGTCAGCTGCACGTGACTGTCGCCCACTTCCGCGCCCTGCTTCACCGTCTGCATCTTGACCGTGTTGTCGGCCTGCACCACGTACACGTAGTCGCCGTTGGGCCCGCGCTGCACCGCCTGGGTCGGCACCACCACCCCGTCGGGCACGGTGCGCAGGGTCAGGCGCACGTTGACGAACTGGCCCGGCCACAGCGCACGGTCGTTGTTCGGGAACACCGCACGAACCTTGAAGGTGCCGGTGTCGGCGCTGATCTGGTTGTCGATCACGTCGACCTGGCCGTCGCTGGCGATGGGGTGCGCGTCGGTGCGGTCCAGCGCGGTCACCGGCAGCGGCGCCGCCGCCTGCGCTTGGCGCACGTCCTGCAGCTGGATCTCGGGCAGGTTGAAAGTCACGTAGATCGGGTGCACCTGGGTGATGGTGACGATGGTGCTGCTGGTGCTGACGATGTTGCCCACGTCCACCCCGCGGATGCCGGCGATGCCGTCGCTGGGGGCGAGGATGCGGGTGTACTGCAACTGCACCTGCGCCGCGCGCATCTGCGCGTCGTTGGCGGCGACCGCCGCTTCGTACTGCGCCACCTGGTTGCGCTGGGTGTCCAGATCGGTCTTGGCCACGTACTGGCGGTAGGCCGGGGAGTCGGAGCGCTGGAAGGTGGAGCGCGCGGTGGCCAGCAGCGCTTGGTTCTGGCGCTTGCTCGCTGCGGCCTGGTCGTAGCTGGCCTGCAGCGAACGCGGGTCGATCTGCGCCAGCAGTTCGCCCTTCTTCACTTCCTGGCCCTCGCGGAAGTTCAGGCTCATCAGCTGGCCGCCGACCTGCGGGCTGACGGTGACGGTGCTCAGTGCGGTCACTGTGCCGGTGGCAGTGGCATAGATCGGTACCGTCTGGCTGCTCGCCGCGACCACCGTCACCGGCACCGGCGTGTTGTCGCCGTCCTCGCCCATGCCGTCGCCGCCACCACCCTTGTGATGCCCGCCGCCGCGCATGAAACGCATGCCCACCAGCACCACGGCCACCGCTGCGAGGATCAGCAGCGCAATCTTCCAGAAACGCGACATCCGGGGAAACTCCTGTGGCGAGGCGGGGTGGGGGACCCTCCCGCAGTGGCTGGTGCAGACGGTCGCGAAAGCATATCGCCGGCGCGTTGCGATTGGACCATGACTGAAGGGACAGACCCCGCGGGCGGGCAGGGCCGGTCGTCCGTTCTCGCAACGCACCCGCGGCGCATCGGTTGACACGGATTCGCAAGGGTTTTTTCCCCGCAGCGGGGTCCATGGCCGCCCCTTGCGGGCCGCCGATGCACTACAGTGACTGAACGCCCGTTGCGTCCCGATCTGGAGTCCTGCCATGCCGCGCCTGTCCCGCCTGCTGTCCGCCCTGCTGTTCGCCGTCCCCGCCCTGGCCTGGGCGCAGAGCGCCGAGCGCCCGGAGGTGACGGCCGCCGCGGCCAGGCTGCAGGCCAAGGTGGTGGAGTGGAGGCGCGACTTCCACCAGCACCCGGAACTGTCCAACCGCGAGGAGCGCACCGCCGCCAAGGTCGCCGAACGGCTGCGCGCGCTTGGCCTGAAGCCGCAGACCGGCATCGCCCACCACGGCGTGGTGGCGATCGTCAAAGGCGCGCTGCCCGGGCCGAAGATCGCCCTGCGCGCGGACATGGACGCGCTGCCGGTGACCGAGCAGACCGGCCTGCCGTTCGCCTCCAAGGCCACTAGCGAGTACCGCGGCGAGACCGTGGGCGTGATGCACGCCTGCGGCCACGATGCGCACACCGCGATCCTGCTCGGCGTGGCCGAGGCCCTGGTGGCGATGCGCGCGCAGTTGCCGGGCGAGGTCATGCTGGTGTTCCAGCCCTCGGAGGAAGGCGCGCCGGGCAACGAAGAGGGCGGCGCCTCGCTGATGCTCAAGGAGGGCCTGTTCCGCGACTTCAAGCCGCAGGCGATGTTCGGCCTGCACGTGTTCTCCAGCGTCCAGGCCGGCAAGATCGCGGTGCGTGGCGGGCCGCTGATGGCCGCCTCGGACCGCTTCAGCATCAAGGTGATCGGCCGCCAGACCCACGGCTCGGCGCCGTGGAACGGCATCGACCCGATCGTGGCCAGCGCCGACCTGATCGGCGCTGCGCAGAGCGTGATCAGCCGCCGCGCCAACCTGTCCAGGCAGCCGGCGGTGCTCAGCTTCGGCGCGATCAAGGGCGGCATCCGCTACAACATCATTCCCGACGACGTGGAGATGGTCGGCACCATCCGCACCTTCGACGAGGGCATGCGTCAGCAGATCTTCGCCGACCTCAAGACCGTGGCCGAGCACACCGCCGCCGCGCACGGCGCCAAGGCCGAAGCGCATGTGCCCGACCAGGACGGCAACCCGGCCACGGTCAACGACCCGGCGCTGACCGCGCGCATGCTGCCCAGCCTGCAGGCGGTGGTCGGCGCCGGCAACGTCTACGAACCGCCGCTGCAGATGGGCGCGGAGGATTTCTCGTACTACGCGCAGCAGGTGCCGTCGATGTTCTTCTTCGTCGGCGCCACCGCCCCCGGCATCGACCCGGCGACCGCGCCCAGCAACCACTCGCCGCAATTCCTGCTCGACGAAACCGCCCTGGACGTCGGCCTGCGCGCGATGCTGGAGGTGACGTTGGACTATCTGGGAACGAAGCCGGAGGCCTGAAGGTCCGGGATTGGGGAATCGGGAGTGGGGATTCGTAAAAGCGGCAGTTCCGCAGCGCCCTGCACGGCGTCGCGCATGGCCGCAGCGATGGATGGATATCCGTAGGAGCGGCTTCAGCCGCGACGGGCATTGCCGGGAAGGCCATCGCGGCTGAAGCCGCTCCTGCAACAGCGACGATAGATCACTCCTGTGGGAGCGACTTCAGTCGCGACGCACGAAGCACAGAATCGACGCAAGCGCCTCGACACAAGGAGGCGCGATTTCGCTTCTGCCAATCCCGAATCCCAAATCCCGAATCCCTGCCCATACACCTGCCAGCCAGAACCCGCCCGCTACACTGCACCGCATGAATACCCCCCAGGATTCCAGTCTCGGCCGCGAGGTCGCCTACCCGTCGCAGTACGATCCGGCGCTGCTGTTTCCCATCCCGCGCGCTGCGGCGCGCACCGAGATCGGTCTCGACCCTGCGGCGCTGCCGTTCTTCGGCGTGGACCACTGGCACGCCTACGAACTGAGCTGGCTGGATGCGCAGGGCAAGCCCTGTGTCGCCACCGCGACCCTGCAGGTGCCGTGCGCCTCGCCGAACCTGATCGAATCCAAGTCGCTCAAGCTCTATCTCAATTCGCTCAACGCGATGCGCTTCAACAGCGCCGAAGCGCTGCGCAGCTGCATCGTCACCGACCTGTCGGCGCGCGCCGGCGCCGACGTGGCGATGGAGTTCGGCCTGCCGCCGATGGACACGCTGGGCGCAGGCGAGTCGCTGGACGCGCTGGACATCGCCATCGACTGCTACGGCCCGCCGCGTCCGGACTTCCTGTCCGCCGCCGAGGGCGAGGTGGTCGAAGAGACCCTGACCAGCGAATTGCTCAAGTCCAACTGCCCGGTCACCGGCCAGCCGGACTGGGCCTCGCTGCACCTGCGCTACCGCGGCGGCCGCATCGACCGCGAAGGCCTGCTGCGCTACCTGATCAGTTTCCGCGAGCACGCCGGCTTCCACGAGCAGTGCGTCGAGCGCATCTTCCATGACCTGATGATGCGCTGCCGCCCGCAGTCGCTGCAGGTGGAGGCGCGCTACACCCGCCGCGGCGGCCTGGACATCAATCCCTGGCGCGCCACCGCGGATGTGGCCGAACCGCTGAGCTTCCTGCGCGATATGCGTCAGTAGGGCTGCTCCGAAACCGCGATTGCATCATCGGCGGCGACGCGCCGAAGCATCGACGCGTCCGGCCGTGCTGCAGTCGGGACTGAAGTCCCTCCCACAAGGAGCGCCCTGAGCGTAGCGACGCCGTCGACACGCTGCGGCAGACCGGGATTCGCGTCGCTTGGACGATGCGCCCACACCGCGAAGGTGCCGCGCGCGGTTGCCCGTGATCGACGGTGCGGCGTGCTCGCGATCCCGATGGCATGCACGGTGCCGACCGTTCGAGCGACACCTCTCGCCGCGTTGGACTGCATGCGATGCGCCTGAACCGCAGCGGCGCAGTTCACGGCCGCGCGATCCTTTTTTAACAAATCCTGTGACACCGTGGCAGCGTCCCATCACGCAGGGAGCCACGCGATGAACAGCGACAAGCGCGCCGATTTCTCGGCGGTCACCGCCAAGGTGGATACCACCGCCGACGTCGTGCAGAAGCCGGATTTCTCCGCCGTGCAGAGCAAGGTCGACAGCACCGCCGAACAGGTGCAGCAGGTGTATGTGGTCAAGCCCGGCGATTCGCTGTCCAAGATCGCCAAGCTGCATTACGGCGACGGCAATGCCTGGACGCGCATCTTCGAGGCCAACCGCGATGTGCTGGTCGACCCCGACAAGATCTATCCGGGCCAGACGCTCAAGTTGCCTGCCGGCGCCTGAGCCGCCGCTGGCGCATCTCTTCGTAATTCCGACAGGAGTCTCCTACCGATGAAGCACCGCACGATGTCCTCGTTTTCGCCCCTCATGATCGCGCTGGTCGGCGCGTTGGCGCTGGCCGGCTGCAAGAAGCAGGAGCAACAGCAGACCGTGTCGCCCGATCCCACCTCGTCCGCGCCGACCGAGCAGATGCCGGGGCCGGCCGCCGCGCCGGCGGAACAGTCCGCGCCGGCCGCTGCCGGCGCCAATGCGGTGAACGTCGCCGCGGTCGCCGTCGGCAACACCGCCGCGGCCGACAAGTCGGTGGCGCCGCTGACCACGCTCGCCAGCAAGGACAAGATCATCGTGTCGGTGAAGACCGAGGGCTCGGCCACCAATGCCAACGTCGGCGCCAAGCTCGTGTTCCAGGACGGCCAGACTGCAGGCGAGCGCACCGAGACGCTCAATACCAGCGGCGCCGAGACCACCAACTTCGAGTTCACCAATCCCAAGGGCTGGCCGGCCGGCCAGTACAAGGCCGAGGTCACCGTGAACGGCCAGGCGGCGGGCACGCCGCAGACGTTCGAGGTGAAGTGATCCAGGGCTGAGCCCGGGTCACGCGTCGCACGCGCCGCCTCTCTCCCGGCACGTGCGGCACGCTGGCGCAGCCGCGAGGCTGCGCCTTTTTTTATGCGACGCGATGAAGCGTAAAGTTCGTTGCCGTGGATCGTGCTCCTTGTGGGAGGGACTTCCGTCCCGACGCGGGACGGTCGATGGCGACGCTGTCCGGCTTGCACGCAGATCATCCCTTGTTCGTTTCGATCCACGCCCCTTCGCAGGGCACCACTGCCTATCGCACTGGCGACGGCATGCGGGACGTGCAACTCACTTCGCTCACTCGGGCGGACGGGCATCCCCCTGCAATCGCGAGGGGATGAACCCTGCGTACGGATCGCACGACCCCGCGCTTTGCCCGCAGCCGGCAGACACGCGACAATGGACGGCCGATGTCCGGCGGTTGGCGGCATCGCGAAACCTACAAGAAAACATACGCCGCCGTACTGTCGGTGCTGCCTATTTCCCCCTGCCAGAGGTCATCCGTCGCGTCATGTCGAATACGCCCAAGATCCTGTACACGCTCACCGATGAAGCCCCGTACCTGGCGACGCAGTCGCTGCTGCCGATCGTCTCCGCGTTCGCCGGCACCGCCGGCATCGCCGTGGAGACCCGCGACATTTCGCTGGCCGGCCGCCTGATTTCGCAGTTCCCCGAATACCTGCGCGAAGACCAGCGCATCGCCGACGACCTGGCCGAGCTGGGCCAGCTGGCGACCACGCCGGAAGCCAACATCATCAAGCTGCCCAACATCAGCGCCTCGGTGCCGCAACTCAAGGCCGCGATCAAGGAACTGCAGCAGCAGGGTTACGCGCTGCCGGACTATGTGGACGAGCCGAAGGACGAGAAGGAGAAGGAAGCAAAGGCGCGCTACGACAAGGTCAAGGGCAGCGCGGTCAATCCTGTGCTGCGCGAGGGCAATTCCGATCGCCGTGCGCCGGCCTCGGTGAAGAACTACGCGCGCAAGCACCCGCACCGCATGGGCGCGTGGAGCGCCGAGTCCAAGTCGCACGTGGCGCACATGGACGCCGGCGATTTCTACGGCAGCGAGCGCTCGGCGCTGATCGCGCAGGCCGGCAGCGTCAAGATCGAGCTGGTCGGCAAGGACGGCGCGGTGACCGTGCTGAAGGAAAAGACCGCGGTGCAGGCCGGCGAGCTGATCGACGCGGCGGTGATGAGCAAGCGCGCGCTGGCCGCCTTCGTGCAGGCGCAGATCGCCGATGCCAAGCAGCAGGGCGTGTTGTTCTCGCTGCACCTGAAGGCGACGATGATGAAGGTCTCCGACCCGATCATGTTCGGCGTGGTGGTCGAGGCGTTCTACCGCGACGTGCTGGACAAGCACGCCGCCACGCTCAAGCAGGTGGGCTTCGACGCCAACAACGGCATCGGCGACCTGTACGCGCGCATCGCCAGCCTGCCGGAGGCGCAGCGTGCGCCGATCGAGGCCGATCTGCAGGCGCTGTACGCGCAGCGTCCGGCGCTGGCGATGGTCAACTCCGACAAGGGCATCACCAACCTGCACGTGCCCAGCGACGTGATCGTCGATGCGTCGATGCCGTCGATGATCCGCGACTCCGGCAAGATGTGGAACGCCGAAGGCAAGCTGCAGGACACCAAGGCGGTGATTCCGGACCGCTGCTACGCCGGCGTGTACCAGGCGGTGATCGAGGACTGCAAGCTGCATGGCGCGTTCGATCCGGCGACCATGGGCAGCGTGCCCAACGTCGGCCTGATGGCGCAGAAGGCCGAGGAATACGGCTCGCACGACAAGACCTTCCAGATTCCGGTCGACGGCACCGTGCGCGTCACCGACGCCGGCGGCGCGGTGCTGCTGGAGCATGCGGTGGAAGCCGGCGACATCTGGCGCATGTGCCAGACCAAGGACGCGCCGATCCAGGACTGGGTCAAGCTGGCGGTCGAGCGCGCGCGCCTGAGCGCCACCCCGGCGGTGTTCTGGCTGGACCCGCAGCGCGCCCACGACGCGCTGATGATCCAGAAGGTGGAGCGCTACCTGCAGGATCACGATCTCAACGGCCTGGACATCCGCATCCTGCCGCCGGTGGAAGCCACCGCGTTCTCGCTGCAGCGCATCCGCAAGGGCGAGGACACCATCTCGGTCACCGGCAACGTGCTGCGCGACTACCTCACCGACCTGTTCCCGATCATGGAGCTGGGCACCAGCGCCAAGATGCTGTCGATCGTGCCGCTGATGGCCGGCGGCGGCCTGTTCGAAACCGGCGCCGGCGGCTCGGCGCCCAAGCACGTGCAGCAGTTCGTCGAAGAGAACTACCTGCGCTGGGATTCACTGGGCGAGTTCCTGGCCCTGGCCGCGTCGCTGGAGCACCTGGGCCAGCGCCACCACAACGCCGCCATCGGCGTGCTGGCGCGCACCCTGGACCAGGCCAACGGCCAGTTCCTGGACAACGACAAGTCGCCCTCGCGCAAGGTCGGCGGGCTGGACAACCGCGGCAGCCACTTCTACCTGGCCATGTACTGGGCGCAGGCGCTGGCCGCGCAGGACGAGGACGCCACGCTGAAGGCGCGCTTCGCCCCGCTGGCCAAGCAGCTGACCGAGCAGGAAGCGACCATCGTCGCCGAGCTCAACGGCGTGCAGGGCCAGCCGGTCGACATCCAGGGCTACTACCGCCCGAACCTGGACCTGGTGAGCAAGGCGATGCGGCCGAGCAAGACCCTCAACGACGCCCTGGCGACGTTGAACGCCTGATCGCACGAGCTGGATGTATGCAAGGGCCGCCCCTCGGGGCGGCCCTTTGCGTTTCCGGCGCAGGAAACGGCCCGTAGAAGCGGCTTCAGCCGCGACAGGGCGTTCCCGGCACGGCCGGTCGCGGCTGAAGCCGCTTCTACGGCCGCCCTGCGTCCGGCTTGTCTTGGCGAAGCAGGTCGCTGGATGTGCTCACGAGGCGGAGCGTGGCAGGGTGCCTGGCGCCCGCCTGACGCCGCCACCTGGGTACACTGCGGGCATGCCCTCCACGCCGCTGCCGCTGCCGTCCGAACGCCGTGCCCTGGTCATCGGCCGCATCGTCTTCGAGGCGTTCGAGGACTACCACGCGCGTTTCGCGCAGATTTCCGCGCGCGCCCGCCAGCGCTTCGAGGCGCGCGACTGGAGCGCCGCGCGCGAGGATGCGATCGAACGCATCGCCCTGTACGACCAGTGCATCGCCGAATGCATGCTGCGCCTGCGCGCCGTGCTCCTGGGCCAAGCGCACGACCGCGCGCTGTGGATCCGCGCACGCGACCATTACGCCGAGCTGATCGCCGCGCTGATCGACCAGGAGCTGTACAAGACCTTCTACAACACCCTGACCCGGCGCTTCTTCCGCACCCAGGGCGTGGATGCGCAGATCGAATTCGTGGCGCTGGACATCGAACCCACCGACGCCATCACCCATCCGGTGGCCCGGCACAACTACGTGGTGTCCGAGGCGCGGCCGGTGGACGCGTTCGTGCGCGTACTCGGCGACTACCGGTTCGACGTGCCGTACGCACACCGCACGCGCTGCGCGGCGGCCATCGCGGTGCGGCTGCAGGACGATCTGACCCACTGGGGCGAGAACCCGGTGCGCGGCATCGAGCTGCTGGAGACGGTGTTCTACCGCGAGCGCCGCGCCTACCTGATCGGCCGCGTGTTCGGCGAGCACCGCTTCTCGCCCTGCGTGATCGCCCTGGTCAACGACGAGCAAGGCCTGCGCGCCGAAGCGGTGCTGACCAAGCGCAACGACGTGGCGCAACTGTTCGGCATTTCGCGCAGCTATTTCCAGGCCGACCTGGCCACCGTCGGCGATGCGGTGGTGTTCCTGCGCAGCCTGCTGCCGCACAAGCCGATCGACGAGCTGTACACCATGCTCGGCCGCGCCAAGCAGGGCAAGACCGAGCGCTTCCGTACCTTCTTCCGGCATTTCCAGGCGCATCCCAACGAACAACTGGTGCATGCCGAGGGCACGCCCGGCATGGTCATGGCGGTGTTCACCCTGCCCAGCTATCCGCTGGTGTTCAAGCTGATCCGCGACCGCTTCGCCTATCCGAAGACGATGAGCCGCGAGGAGGTCGAAGAGAAGTACGCGCTGGTGTTCAACCTCGATCGCGTCGGCCGCCTGCTCGACGCGCAGCCGTACCGCTCGCTGCGCTTCCCGCGCGCACGCTTCGCGCCGGCGCTGCTGCAGGAGCTGATGGACGGCTGCGCGCGCAGCCTGCGCGAGGATGGCGACGACCTGATCGTCGAGCTGTGCTACGTGCAGCGGCGCCTGCGCCCGTTGAACCTGTACCTGCGCGAGCAGGGCGCCGAGGCCGTGCGCGAGGCCGCGCTGGACTACGCGCAGGCGATCAAGGACATGGCCCGCAACAACATCTTCCCCGGCGACATGCTGCTGAAGAACTTCGGCGTGTCGCGGCAGGGTCGGGCGGTGTTCTACGACTACGACGAGCTGTGCCTGGTCACCGACTGCACCTTCCGCGACTGGCCGCAGCCGCGCAACGAGGAGGAGGCGATGTCCGCCGAACCCTGGTTCCACGTCGCCCCGCGCGACGTGTTCCCGGAGCGCTTCGCGCTGTTCATGGGCCTGCCCGCGGCCTCGCTGGAGGCGGTGCGCCACGCCCACGGCGAACTGTTCGATCCGCAGTGGTGGCGTGACCTGCAGGCGCGACTGCGCGAGGACGACTATCCGGACGCGCCGCCCTACCCGGACGCGCTGCGCCTGGCCTGAGTTGCCGGCGGGCGGCCAGTGCGTTGTAATCGGCGCCTCATCTCAGGCAAAGGAATGCGCGATGCACCGTCGATCCCTCCGTTCGTGGTGGCGCTGGAGCGCCGTACTCTCGCTGCTGCTGGCGTTTGCCGCCGTCGCCGCCGACGGGGTCGGCCCCGGCGCGGTGCGCAAGCAGATCGAAAGCAGCATGCTGGTGAGCGGCACCATCGACATCGAGCCCAGCGGCACGGTGTCGGCGCTGGCGCTGGACCAGAAGGAGCGCCTGCCCAAGGGTGTGGTCGACTTCGTCCGCAACAGCGTGATGCAGTGGAAGTTCGAGCCGGGCATGCGCGATGGCAAGCCGGTGCCGGCGCGCGCGCCGATGACCCTGCGACTGGTCGCCAAGCGCCTGCAGGGCGATGACTATCAGATCGAGATCCGCAGCGCCGACTTCACCCGCTACGATCCGAGCGATCGCAGCGTGGTGACCGCCATTCAGATGAAGCCGCCGGCCTATCCGCAAGCGGCCTACAGCGTCGGTGCCGCGGGGTCGGCGTACCTGGTGCTCAAGGTGGGCCGCGATGGCCGCGTCGCCGATGCCGTGGTCGAGCAGGTCAATCTGCGCGTGGTGGCATCCGAGCAGCAGATGCAGCAACTGCGCGACGTGCTGGGCAAGAGCGCGCTAGGCGCGGCGCGCAAGTGGACCTTCCGCCCGCCGAGCGAAGGCAAGCACGTGGATGCGCCGTACTGGAACGTGCGCGTGCCGGTCGATTACGCGCTGCTCGACCAGCCCCGCCAGAATGCGTCGTCGGCTTATGGCCGCTGGATGAGCTACGTGCCCGGCCCGCGCCAGCGCGCGCCGTGGAGCACCGACGAGGAGGCTGCCGGTTTCTCGCCGGATCTGCTGCCGGCCGGCGGCGTGTACATGGCCGGCAACGGCGGCCCGCGCCTGCTGACGCCGCTGCAGGGCGGCTGAGCGGCGACGATGTTCGCCTGGTCTTACGGCCGGGCTGCCCCGCGCTGGCTACCCGCCGACGTTAGCGCGAGGCGCGACGATCGCCGTCGCGGCGCCGGGTCGAGGCGACCAGCACCGCCAGCAACAGCGCGGCCAGCAGCAGCGACGCGCCGACCGTGCCCAGGTCTAGTCCGCCTTTGCCGGCCGGCTTGCTCAGCAGGTCGCCGAGGGTCGCGCCGAACGGGCGGGTCAGCACGAACGCCGCCCAGAACAGCGCCGTGCGCGAGATCCGGGTGAACGCGTACGCCAGTGCGATCGCCGCCAGCAGCGCCGCGATCAGCAGCGCGCCGCCGGCGAAGCCCAGCCCCGAATTGTCGGCCAGGTAATCGCCCAGCGCAGTGCCCAGCGTGTTGGAGACCAGGATCGCCAGCCAGTAGAAGACCTCGGCGCGGCCGCTGCCGATCCGCTCGACCGACAGGCTGCGTTCGCACAGCCACCAGGTCGCCAGCACCGCGGCCAGCAGGCTCACCAGCAGCAGCGCGCCCTGCGCGTAGCCCAGGCCCAGGCTGCGGTCCATGTAGTCCGACAGCGTGGTGCCGGCGGTGCTGGTGGTCAGGATCACCCACCAGTACCGCCACGGCTGGAACCGGCGCGCACGCAATTGCGCCCACAGCGAGACCAGGAAGACCCCGAGCAGCAGCACGCTGCTCAGCGCATAGCCCACGTCCAGGGTCATCGACAGCAGATCGCCGCCGGTCTCGCCCAGGGTGGTGGCGCAGATCTTCATCACCCAGAAGCCGAGGGTGACCGGGGCGACCTTGCTGATGGCGGAGTTGGCGGTGGCGGGCATGGCGGCGGACGCGGCGGGGCGAATGCCGCCCATCTCACCCGCGCCCGCGTCGAAAGACCGTCGGACCCTGCGCCAGCAAGACACTGGGCAGCGCCGCGCCGCCGCCACAAACGCGAACGCCCCGCCGAAGCGGGGCGTTGCGGTCGAACCTGCGCCGGACTCAGCGCTTCATCGAACCGAAGAACTCGTCGTTGGACTTGGTGTTCTTCATCTTGTCCAGCAGGAATTCCATCGCCGCGATCTCGTCCATCGGATGCAGCAGCTTGCGCAGGATCCAGATCTTCTGCAGCAGTTCCGGCTCGATCAGCAGGTCCTCGCGGCGGGTGCCGGAGCGGTTGATGTCGATGGCCGGGTACACGCGCTTCTCGGCGATGCGGCGGTTCAGGTGCACTTCGCTGTTGCCGGTGCCCTTGAACTCTTCGTAGATCACCTCGTCCATCTTGCTGCCGGTCTCGACCAGCGCGGTGGCGATGATGGTCAGCGAGCCGCCTTCCTCGACGTTGCGCGCCGCGCCGAAGAAGCGCTTCGGGCGGTGCAGGGCGTTGGCGTCGACGCCGCCGCTGAGCACCTTGCCGGAGGACGGCACCACGTTGTTGTAGGCGCGGGCCAGGCGGGTGATCGAGTCGAGCAGGATCACCACGTCCTTCTTGTGTTCGACCAGGCGCTTGGCGCGCTCGATCACCATTTCGGCGACCTGCACGTGGCGCGCGGCCGGCTCGTCGAAGGTCGAGGAGATGACCTCGCCGCGCACGGTGCGCTGCATTTCGGTCACTTCTTCCGGGCGCTCGTCGATCAGCAGCACGATCAGGTGCACGTCCGGATGGTTGGTGGTGATCGCCGTGGCCACCTGCTGCATCAGCATGGTCTTGCCGGCCTTGGGCGGGGACACGATCAGCGCACGTTGACCCTTGCCCTGCGGCGCCATCAGGTCGAGGATGCGGCCGGAGATGTCTTCCGAGGAACCGTTGCCGCGCTCCAGGGTGAAGCGCTTGCGCGGGAACAGCGCGGTCAGGTTCTCGAACAGGACCTTGTTCTTGCTCGCTTCCAGCGGCTCGCCGTTGATGGTGTCGACGATCGACAGCGCGAAGTAGCGCTCGCCGTCCTTCGGGAAGCGGATGCGGCCGGACAGGTGGTCGCCGGTGCGCAGGTTGAAGCGGCGGATCTGGCTGGGCGAGATGTAGGTGTCGTCCGGGCCGGCCAGGTAGCTGGCCTCGGCCGCGCGCAGGAAGCCGAAGCCGTCCGGCAGGATTTCCAGCACGCCGTCGGCGGCGACGCCTTCGCCGTGGCGGGTCAGCACCTTCAGCAGGGCGAAGATCACGTCCTGCTTGCGCGCGCGGGCCACGCCGTCCTGGATGTTGAGCTGCTCGGCGATGTCCAGCAGCTTCTGCGCCGGCATCTTCTTCAGGTCGCTCAGCGAGTAGATCGGGAAACCTTCCGGCACGCTGGCGTGCGGGCGCGGGATGAACGGCTCGTTGCCGCCGTTGTCGCTGGGCAGGCCGTTGTCCTGGAAGCGGTCGCCGCCGCGCTGGTTGCGGTCGCGGTCGCGGCGATTGCGGAAGCGATCGCGGCGGTTGCCCTGCTGGTTGTTCTGGTTGTTCTGGTTCTGATTGTTGAAGCGGTTGTTGTTGCCGCCGTCGCGCGGCTCACGGCCTTCGCGCGGCTCGCCGCCTTCGGACGCCTGGCCGCTGCCGCCCTGGTGGGCCGGCGCGTCGCCGCCGTGGCTCTGGTTGCCGCTCGCGGCCGGGGCCGACTCCGGGGCCGCGGCGCGCGGCGCCTCGGTCTGGACGGGCGCAGGCGCGGGATTCAGCGGCAAGGTCGGCTGCGCCGGCGCGCCGTGCTCGGCGGCGCCTTCCGCGCCGCTCGCGGCCTTGCTGACGCGCGGCTTGCGCACGCGCTTCTCGGCGGGGGCGTCGGCGCTCCCGGGTTCGGACATGGTGTGATCGGACAAGTGGTGTTCCTCGCTAAGAGTGCGAGCGCCCAGCGTGGGGGCATACGGGGTTGGGAGGAGGTCTGGGAGAGAATCTTCCAGAGGGGGTGCGGTGTGCGAATGCCACCGGATGCATCGACACTATCACCGCCACGCAAGCACGGCAAGCAGGCGTTTGCGGGCGATTCAGCCGCCGGCGATGCAGCGCCGGCGGGACTGCCGCGGCGCCGCTCCGGTTGCGGAGCGGTGCCGGCAGCGGGCGTCAGGCGGCGCTGCTGCCCAGGGTCTTGTCGATCATCTGGGTCAGCTGGCCCTTGCCGACCGCGCCGATCTGGGTGGCCTGGATCTGGCCGTTCTTGAACAGCAGCAGCATCGGGATCGAGCGCACGTGGTACTTGATCGCGGTGGCGCGGTTCTCGTCCACGTTGACCTTGGCGACCTTGAGGCGGCCGTCGTAGGCGTCGGCGAGGTCGTCCAGCACCGGCGCGATCATCTTGCACGGGCCGCACCATTCGGCCCAGAAGTCCACCAGGACCGGCTCGTCGGACTGCAGCACCGTGGCATCGAAATCGGCGTCGCCGACGTAAAGGACCTTGTCGCTCACTTTGGGGGTTCTCCTGGGCCAATGCGACTGGCCGGACCGGGTGGCCGCCGCATTGCGGTAAACTGGGGCATTGCGCGGCGATCTCAAGGGATTCCCCCTGTCGCGCGACCCGGCATGGAAGACGCCAGTGTGCGACGCTGCCGGGACCGATGCAAGCCGCGACCTTACGCTTCGGGCGGGGTGGCCTCACGAAGATGGAATGATGAGCGACAAACCGCTGACCGATGTGACTTTTTCCGCGTTCGAACTGCAGCCCGCGCTGCTCGCAGGCCTCGAAAGCGCCGGCTTCACCCGCTGCACCCCGATCCAGGCGCTGACCCTGCCGGTGGCCCTTCCCGGCCGCGACGTGGCCGGCCAGGCCCAGACCGGTACCGGCAAGACCCTGGCGTTCCTGGTGGCGGTGATGAACCGCCTGCTCAGCCGCCCGGCGCTGGCCGACCGCAAGCCGGAGGATCCGCGCGCGCTGATCCTGGCACCGACCCGCGAACTGGCGATCCAGATCCACAAGGATGCGGTCAAGTTCGGCTCCGAGCTGGGCCTGCGCTTCGCCCTGGTCTACGGCGGCGTGGACTACGACAAGCAGCGCGAACTGCTGCAGCAGGGCGTGGACGTGATCATCGCCACCCCCGGCCGCCTGATCGACTACGTCAAGCAGCACAAGGTGGTGTCGCTGCACGCCTGCGAGATCTGCGTGCTCGACGAAGCCGACCGCATGTTCGACCTGGGCTTCATCAAGGACATCCGCTTCCTGCTGCGGCGCATGCCCGAGCGCGGCACCCGGCAGACCCTGCTGTTCTCGGCCACCCTCAGCCACCGCGTGCTGGAGCTGGCCTACGAGCACATGAACGAGCCGGAAAAGCTCGTGGTCGAGACCGAAAGCATCACCGCCGCGCGCGTGCGTCAGCGCATCTACTTCCCCTCCGACGAGGAGAAGCTGACCCTGCTGCTGGGCCTGCTGTCGCGCAGCGAGGGCGCGCGCACCATGGTGTTCGTCAACACCAAGGCCTTCGTCGAGCGCGTGGCGCGCGCGCTGGAGCGCAACGGCTACCGGGTCGGCGTGCTGTCCGGCGACGTGCCGCAGAAGAAGCGCGAGACCCTGCTCAACCGCTTCCAGAAGGGCCAGTTGGAGATCCTGGTGGCCACCGACGTGGCTGCGCGCGGCCTGCACATCGACGGGGTCAAGTACGTCTACAACTACGACCTGCCGTTCGACGCCGAGGACTACGTGCACCGCATCGGCCGCACCGCGCGGCTGGGCGAGGAAGGCGACGCGATCAGCTTCGCCTGCGAGCGCTACGCGATGAGCCTGCCGGACATCGAGGCCTATATCGAGCAGAAGATCCCGGTCGAGCCGGTCACCGCCGAGCTGCTGGTGGCGCTGCCGCGCACCCCGCGTGCGCCGGTGGAGGGCGAGGCCGCCGAGGCCGATGGCGAGGAGAGCATCGGCGAGATCTTCCGCGAGGCCCGCGCCCAGCGCGAGGCCGACGAGCAGCGGCGTGGCGGCGGTCGCGGCAAGCCCGGCGGCGGCCGCAGCGGCCCGGGCGGCCGTGGCGAGTCGCGCAGCGCCGACGGCAAGCCGCGGCGTCCGCGCACGCCGCGTCCGGCCGATGCCGCTCCCGCGGACGGTAGCGCGCCGGCCGCCGCCGCACCGGCGCCCGCGCCCAAGCCGCCGCGCGCTGCGCCGGCCGACGGCGCGGTGCCTGCGGTCGAAGGCGAGCGTCCGCCGCGCAAGCGCCGTCGCCGTCGCGGCGGGCGCCCGCTGGAAGGCGCCGAGGGCGCACCGGCCGGCAACGGCAGCGCCGCGCCGGCGACCGCGGCCCCGGCCAAGCCGGTGCAGGTCGTGGCCACGCCGGTCAAGGCCGCGCGCCAGGCCGAGCGTGGTGCGGCGACCAACGATTCGTTCCTGACCCGCCTGGGTCGCAAGCTGCGCTCGCTGGTGTCCAGCTCCTGATCCGGGCCATCCGTCCGCCGCGCGCGACGCGCGCGGTGGACGAACACCCCAGCCGCTCCGGCATAATCGCCGGATGAGCGTTCTGCGGTTCGACAATGTCAGCAAACAGTACGCCGGCGGCCACGCGGCGCTGGTGGACGTCAGCTTCGAGGTCGAGGAGGGCGAGATGCTGTTCGTCACCGGCCATTCCGGTGCCGGCAAGAGCACCCTGCTCAAGCTGATCCACCTGAGCGAGCGGCCCTCGCGCGGCGCCGTGCTGTTCGGCGAGCGCAACCTGCTGAAGGTGCGCGGTCGCCGCGTGCCGCTGCACCGGCGCGAGGTCGGCGCGGTCTACCAGGACCACCGCCTGCTCACCGACCGCAGCATCGCCGAGAACGTGGCGCTGCCGCTGATCCTGCGCGGTACCCGCCGTGCCGAGATCGGCAAGCGCGTGCGCTCGGTGCTCGAACGCATGGGCCTGGGTCACCGCGAGAAGGCATTGCCCTCGCAGCTGTCGGCCGGCGAGCAGCAGCGCGTCGGCATCGCCCGGGCGATGGTCGGCGAGCCGCGGCTGCTGGTCGCCGACGAGCCCACCGGCAACCTCGACCCGACCCTGGCCGCGGAAATCATGCAACTGTTCGCCGAACTGCCGGCGCGCGGCACCAGCGTGCTGGTGGTCAGCCACGACCTGGCCCTGCTCAAGCAGATGCGCAAGCGCGTGCTGATCCTGGACCACGGCCGCCTGATCGACGACATCTCGCCGCAGGACCTGGCCGAATGAGCGCGCGCAACGCCGGCGCCGCGGCGCCCTCGCGGCTGGGCGTGTGGTGGGACCACCACCTGCACAGCATCGTCTACAGCCTCGGTCGCGCCATGCGCAAGCCGTGGGCGACGCTGCTGACCATGGCGGTGATGACGCTGGCGCTGACCCTGCCGCTGGGCCTGTCGATCGCCCTGGACAACCTCAAGCAGTTCGCCGGCAGCGTGCAGCAGTCGCGCGACATCAACGTGTTCCTGAAGACCGACGTCGACGCCGCCGCGGCGCAGACGCTGGCGCAGACCCTGCGCGGCCGTGGCGACGTGGCCGCGGTGACGCTGCGCACGCCGGCCGAGGGCATGGCCGAGCTGCGCGACAGCGCCGGCCTCGGCGAGGCCCTGGACGCGCTGCAGGACAACCCGCTGCCGACGCTGCTGATCGTCACCCCGGCCGCGGCCGACGACACCCCGCTGGCGACGGCGCTGACCGCACTGCCGCAGGCCGACCTGGTCCAGCACGACGCGTTGTGGCGCAAGCGCCTGGACGGCTGGCTGCATTTCGGCGAACGCCTGGTGCAGGTGCTGTCGCTGCTGCTCGGCGCCGGTGCGGTGCTGGTGGTCGGCAACACCGTGCGTCTGGACATCCAGTCGCGGCGCGAGGAAATCGGCGTGCTGCAACTGCTCGGCGCCAGCGACGGCTTCATCCGCCGCCCGTTCCTGTACCTGGGCGCCTGGTATGGTTTCGGCGCCGGGGTGCTGGCGCTGGGCCTGCTCGCGGCCTCCGGCATGGCCCTGGGCCAGCCGCTGGCGGCGCTGGCCGACAGCTACGGCAGCCACTTCGTGCTGCACGGGCTGGACGCGCTGCACGCCGGCTTCGTGCTGCTCGGCACCCTGCTGCTGGGCTGGCTCGGCGCCTGGCTGGTGACCGGCCACTTCCTGCGCCAGACGCGGCCCACCGACACCTGAGGCGCACATGGCCGGGCACGAGCTCAAGCATCTGATCAGCGCCGCCCCCCGGGTGATGGTGGTCGATGGCTCGAAGCTGGTGCGCAAGCTGATCGCCGACGTGCTGCATCGCGAACTGCCCGACGTGACCGTGGTCGGCTGCGCCAGCATCGCCGAGGCGCGCGCCGCGCTGGAGGCCGGTCCGGTCGACCTGGTCACCACCTCGCTGGGGCTGCCCGACGGCGACGGCCTGACCCTGGCCCGCAGCGTGCGCGAAGCCGCCGGCCAGGCCTACGTGCCGGTGATCGTGGTCTCCGGCGACGCCCAGCAGCACCTGGTCGAGCGCCGCTTCACCGAGTACGTCACCGACTACTTCGACAAGGCGCTGGGCCACGAGGCGCTGGCCACCTTCATCCGCGGCTACGTACAGCCGCAGCCGGTGGCCGGCGCCACCGTCCTCTACGTCGAGGACAGCCGGGTGGTGGCCGAAGCCACCAAACGCATGCTCGAGCGCCAGCAACTGCACGTGGTGCACGTGCTCAGCGCCGAGGACGCGTTCGCGCTGCTCACCGCCGAGTCGCTGGGCCGCACCACCCGCCGCATCGACCTGGTGCTGACCGACGTCACCCTGAAGGGCGAGCTCAACGGCCGCGACGTGGTCCAGCGCATCCGCGTCGACTTCGCCTACGGCAAGCGGCGCATGCCGGTGCTGGTGATGACCGGCGACAGCAACCCGCACACCCAGTCCGAGCTGCTGCGCGCCGGCGCTAACGACCTGGTGCAGAAGCCGATCGAAGAGCGCCTGCTGGTCACCAAGGTGCTGTTCCAGTTGCGCCTGGCGCGGCTCGACGAGATCGCGGTGACCTTCTGACGTGATGTCCCGAGCCTGGAAGCGATGAGCAACAACGAAGACGAAAACCGGATCCAGCTGGAGCCGTCGTGGAAGGCGCAGGTCGGCGACTGGCTGCTGCGCCCGGAGATGCGCGAGCTGGCCGCCTTCCTGCGCCAGCGCAAGGCCGCCGGCGCGCGGGTGTTCCCGCCGGGGCGGCAGATCTTCGCCGCCTTCGACGCCACCCCGTTCGAGCGGGTGGAGGTGGTGATCCTCGGTCAGGACCCGTACCACGGCTATGGTCAGGCGCACGGGCTGTGCTTCTCGGTGCTGCCGGGGGTGCCGGTGCCGCCGTCGCTGCTGAACATCTACAAGGAGATCGAGGACGACTTGGGCATCCGCCGGCCCGACCACGGCTGTCTGCTGCCGTGGGCGCAGCGCGGCGTGCTGCTGCTCAACGCAGTGCTGACGGTGGAGGAAGGCCGCGCCGGCGCGCACCAGGGCAAGGGTTGGGAAGGCTTCACCGACCACGTCGTGGAGACCCTCAACCGCGAGCGCGAGGGTCTGGTGTTCCTGCTGTGGGGCAGCTATGCCCAGGCCAAGGGCAAGGTCATCGACACCGGCCGTCACCGCGTGCTCAAGGCGCCGCACCCCTCGCCGCTGTCGGCGCACCGCGGCTTCCTCGGCTGCAAGCATTTCTCCGCCGCCAATGAGTACTTGAAGCGCCGGGGCGCAGCCCCCATCGACTGGAGTCTGCCGCCGCGCGCGGAGCTGGAAGCGGCGCTGCGCGGCGCCTGAACCCCGGTTGGACAGGGCGCGGCGTCTACCGGATGTGGACGCCGTTTTCGCGAACTGGATGGTAGGTTGGTGGTCAGAAGATGGAAGCTGCGACGCTTCCGGATTGTTTCAGTGGCTTGTGTTGCAGTGTCATTCCTGATTCATACGTTGCATAAATGGAACACAGGAACTTTTTACTGTACCCAGCAGTCCAATTAGTAGACTGCTAAGATGAGCCCTATGAGCCAGACGCTTACTTCCCACGCATTGGTTGCCAACAACCTCCCGATCCCCAGTCCGCTCGGTTCGCTGGATGCCTACATCGGCGCCGTGCATCAGATCCCGGTGCTGACGTCCGACGAGGAACGCGCACTGGCGGTGCGGTACCGCGACCAGGAAGACCTGGATGCGGCCCGCGAACTGGTCCATTCCCACCTGCGCTTCGTGGTCCACGTGGCCCGCGGCTACAACGGCTACGGCCTGCCGCTGGGCGACCTGATCCAGGAAGGCAACATCGGCCTGATGAAGGCGGTCAAGCGCTTCGACCCGGACATGGGCGTGCGACTGGTCAGCTTCGCGGTGCACTGGATCCGTGCCGAGATGCACGAGTACATCCTGAAGAACTGGCGCATCGTCAAGGTCGCCACGACCAAGGCGCAGCGCAAGCTGTTCTTCAACCTGCGCAAGTCCAAGACCCGCCTGGGCTGGATGAACGCGGCCGAGGTCACCGCGGTGGCCAAGGACCTCAACGTGTCCGAGCGCGAGGTGATGGAGATGGAGTCGCGCCTGTCCGGCCGCGACATCGGCTTCGATGCGCCGTCCGACGAGGACGACGACCACGCGCCGCCGTCGCCGGCCGCGTATCTGATGGCCAACGAGGAAGATCCCTCGCAGGCCTACGAGCGCGCCGACAGCGAGGACAACCAACTGCAGCTGCTGCGCGAGGGCCTGGCGGAACTGGATGCGCGTTCGCGCGACATCATCAAGCGCCGCTGGCTGGATGCCGACAGCAAGATCACCCTGCAGGAACTGGCCGACGAGTACGGCGTGTCGGCCGAGCGCATCCGCCAGATCGAGGCGAACGCGCTGAAGAAGATGAAGGCGCTGTTCGTCGCCTGAGTCGCCTGCGGCGATCGGTTGCGACACGCGAAGGCCCGGCATCGCCGGGCCTTTCTTTTTGTCTTCGGCGCACCGCGTGACTGCGACTGTCGCAGCCGCGCAGCCGCGCTAGGACTCCGGCGGGCGCGCCACCGGCAGGTGCCAGCCGTAGCGGATCGCCATGAAGCGCAGGCCGAAGCACAGCACCGCACCGACCGCCAGGCCCCAGGGCTGCGGCAGGTGCAGCACCTGCGCCGCGGCGACCACGCCGCCGCCGAGCAGCGCCGCCACCGCGTACAGCTCGGCCTGCAACACCACCGGCGTGCGCGCCACCAGCAGGTCGCGGACGATGCCGCCGCCGATGCCGCTGAGCATGCCCAGCAAAGTGGCGCTGAGCGGGCCCAGGCCGAACGCCAGCGCCTTGCTGGTGCCGTACACCGCGAACAGCGCCAGCCCCATCGCATCGAAGATCTGCACCGGATTGCGCAGGCGTTCGACCGTGTGGTGGCGATAGAAGGCCAGCAGCCCGGCCAGGCAGGCGACGCCGAGATAGCGCACGTCGGCCAGCGCAGCGGGCGGCGTGGCGCCGATCAGCACGTCGCGGGCGATGCCGCCGGAGACCGCGGCCGCGCACGACAGCACCAGCACCCCGAACAGGTCCAGGCGATGGCGCACGCCGACGGTGGCGCCGCTGATCGCGAACACGAAGGTGCCCAGCAGGTCGAGCAGGAACAGGAAGGTCGCCAAGACGGGCACTGCGCTGCAGCAAAAAGGCCGGCTAGGATCGCAGCCCCGTCTTGCAGTGTCACCTGTCCGTGGGCGGCGCGGCCCGGGCCTGCGTGTCCTCCGCGGCGGGCGGGTCGCCGAGGATGATGCGTGCGGCGCGCTGGTAGCTCCAGTACGCCCAGGCCCAGTTGAGCAGCACCACCACGCGGTTGCGGAAGCCGATCAGGAAGAACACGTGCGCGGCCAGCCAGAACCACCAGGCCAGCACGCCGGAGAGCTGCAGCCGGCCCAGGTGCACGATCGCGGCCATGCGCCCGATGGTGGCCAGGTTGCCGTAGTCGGCATAGCGGAACGGCACGCTGGCGGTGTCGCCGCGCAGCCGCCGGCGCAGGGTGTCGGCGACGTGCCGGCCCATCTGCTTGGCGGCCGGCGCCACCCCCGGCACCGGGCGGCCGTCGGCCTGCTGCACCGCGGCCAGGTCGCCGGCGACGAACAGCTCCGCATGGCCGGGTACGCTCAGGTCCGGCTGCACCTGCACGCGGCCGCTGCGGTCCAGCGGCGTCTGCAGCGTCTTCGCCAGCGGCGAGGCGGCCACGCCGGCGGCCCAGACCACGGTGCGCGCCGGCACGAAGGTGCTGCCGAGGCGGTAGCCATGCGCGTCGATGTCGGCGACCGGCACCCCGGTCAGCACTTCCACGCCGAGCTTTTCCAACTGCTTCTGCGCCTTGGCCGAGAGGTGCTCGGGGAAGGAGGACAGGACCCGCGGACCGGCCTCGATCAGCCGCACCCGCGCCTCGGCCGGGTCGATGCGGCGGAACTCGTGCTTGAGCGTGTGCCGGGCGATCTCGGCCAGGGTGCCGGCCAGTTCGACGCCGGTCGGGCCGCCGCCGACGATGGCGAAGCTGAGCCAGGCCGCGCGCGCGGCCGGATCGGTTTCCGCTTCGGCGCGCTCGAACGCCAGCAGCAGGTGCCGGCGCAGTTGCAGCGCGTCGTCCAGGGTCTTCAGGCCCGGCGCGTGCGCGGCCCAGTCGTCGTGGCCGAAATAGGCGTGGGTGGCGCCGGTGGCGACCAGCAGGTAGTCGTAGGCCAGCGTCTGCCCATCGGCCAGACGCACCTGGCGCGCCTGCTTGTCGATGTCGACCACCTCGCCCAGACGCACTTCGACGTTGTCCTGATGGCGCAGGATCTGCCGCAGCGGTGCGGCGATGTCCGGCGCCGACAGGCCGGCGGTGGCGACCTGGTACAGCAGCGGCTGGAACAGGTGATGGTTGCGGCGGTCGATCAGGGTGATGCGCAGCGGCGTCTTGGCCAGGGCGCGGGTGGCCCACAAGCCGGCGAAGCCGCCGCCGATCACGACCAGGTGCGGCACGCGTGTGTCGTCCATGCAGGACTCCAGGAGGGGGACGGGAAAGGAGGCGTCCGGTGTCGGCGCGATGGTGGGCGCGCGTGGCGCACCGATCCACGGCAACGCGCGCGGCCGGTGGGGCGCTGCGCGATCGTCGAGGGCCGGACCTGCATGTCCGTATAGTAGCGCGATGCCAAGTGCGGTCCGCGACAGGGAGGACGCACGGTCATGCCAGCGACAGTGAAGCCGCGCGCATTGGATTGTGGCGATCTTCAGCCTCCTCCATGCACGACGGGCACATCACCGGCTCGGCGACGTTGGTCGACGTTCTGACGGGTGCCTTGCGGGTGATGCGCCGCCGCCTCAGTACAGATCCTGCGGATCCACATCCAGCGACCAGCGCACCCGCCGCGCCTGCGGCAGCGCGTGGATCGCCGGCACCGCTGCGTCCAGCACGGCATGCAGCGCGCGCCGCGTGTTCGCCGACAGCAGCAACTGGGTGCGTTGGAAACCGGCGCGGCGCGGCATCGGCGCCGGCATCGGGCCGAAGCGCTGCACGGCGTCCTGCGCCGGCAGCAGCGCACGCACCGCGGCGAGGAAGGCATTGGCGTGTTCGACCTGTTTGGCCTCGGCGCGCAACAGCGCCAGGTGCGCGAACGGGGGGAAGCCGGCGGCCTCGCGTTGCTCCAGTTCTGCGGCGGCGAAGGCGTGGTAGCCGCCGTGCACCAGGGTCTGCAGCAGCGGATGCGCGGGGTGGTGGGTCTGCAGCCAGACCTCGCCCGGACGCGCGGCGCGGCCGGCGCGCCCGGCGACCTGGATCAACTGCTGCGCGAGTTTCTCGCTGGCACGGAAATCGGCCGAGAACAGGCCCTCGTCGATGCCCACCACCACCACGCGGCTGAGCTGCGGCAGGTCGTGGCCCTTGGCCAGGATCTGCGTGCCGACCAGGATGCCGGGCGCGCTGCCGAGCGTGGCCAACTGCGTCTCCAGCGCATCGCGGCGCTGGGTGGTGCTGCGGTCGATGCGCAGCACCGGCACGTCCGGGAATGCCTGCACCAGGCGCTCCTCCAGGCGTTCGGTGCCGATGCCCTGCGGCTGCAGGGCCAGGCTGCCGCAGTCCGGGCAGGCCAGCGGCGCCGGCTGCCGCGCGCCGCAATGGTGGCATTGCAGGCGCCGGCCGCCGGCGTGCACGGTCATCGGCGTGGCGTGCAGCGGGGTGCTGCAGCGCTGGCACGGCGCGGTCCAGCCGCAGTCGTTGCACAGCAGCACCGGCGCATAGCCGCGGCGGTTCTTGAACACCAGCACCTGGCCGCCCTCGGCCAGTGCCGTGCCGATCCCGGCCAGCACCTCCGGCGACAGCCCGTCCTGCAGCGGTCGCTTGCGCACGTCGAGCACGCGCACCGTCGGTGGTTTGGCGTCGCCGGCGCGGCGGGTCAGGCGCAGGTGCGCATAGCGCCCGCCGGTGGCGTTGTGCAGGCTCTCCAGCGACGGCGTGGCGCTGCCCAGCAGCACCGGCACGTCCAGCGCCTTGCCGCGGACCAGGGCGAAATCGCGGGCGTGGTAGCGGATGCCGTCCTGCTGCTTGTAGCTGCCGTCGTGTTCCTCGTCGACCACGATCAGGCCCGCCCGCGGCAGCGGCACGAACACCGCCGAGCGGGTGCCGACCACCACCTGCGCCTCGCCGCGCCAGGCGGCGGCCCAGACCCGCGCGCGTTCGTTGTCGTTGAGCCCGGAATGCAGCGCATGCACCGGCACGCCGAGGCGGGCGCGGAAGCGCGCCAGGGTCTGCGGAGTCAGGCCGATCTCCGGCACCAGTACCAGCGCCTGACGGCCGCGCGCCAGGCAGGCGGCGATCGCCTGCAGGTAGACCTCGGTCTTGCCGCTACCGGTGACGCCGTCGAGCAGGAACGGGGCGAACCCGGCGGCGGCGACCACTGCGTCGATGGCCGCCTGCTGTTCGGCATTGGGGACCGGACCGGGCTGTGGCTGCGGCGCCGCGGCGCTGGCCGGTACCGCGATGCGCTCGGCGTGGCCGCGCTTGGCCAGGGCGCGGGCGGCGCTGCGCCAGTCGTCCATCGCCTGGTCCAGCCGGTCCTCGTCCAAGGCGCCGTCCGCCAGCAGCGCGGCGAAGCGGTGCGGGCGGGTGCCGGCGCGGGCGCGGTGGCTGGCGCCGGCCTCGGTCAGGCGCCAGGCCCAGGCGTGGGTGTCGGGCAGCGGTTCGCCGCGGCGCAGCGGCACCGGCAGGGCGGTGGCCAGCACCTCGCCCAGCGGCGCGTGGCTGTAACGCGCCAGCCAGCGCAGCGACTCGGCCAGTTCGCCGTGCAGCAGCGGCGCCGGGTCCAGCCAGGCCAGTGCCGCGCGCAGGCCGTCGGCGTCATCGACCTGGCCGATCGCCGCCACCACCCCGCTCAGTTCGCGGTTGCCGAACGGCACCTGCACCCGGCGGCCGACGTCGCCGTCGGCGACCGCGCCGCCGGGCGGCGGCAGGTAGTCGAACAGCTGCGGCAGCGGCACGGGCAGGGCGACGCGGAGCGTGGCGGCGGGGGAGGGCATCCACCTAGTCTAGGGCGTGTCACCAATTCCCGAGGATGCCGCGTTGGGTCTGGCAGGCGCGCTGCCGGCGTGGCGTGGCGCAGCGCCTGACTGGCCGTCAGGTCAAGCCGCGCGGCGCCGGCAGCGTGCCTGCCAGGCCCAACCCGAAGGGCCACGGTTGCGCGCGCCCGTGGCCGCGTCATCGCTCGGGCGTGGACGCAGGTCCACTTCCTCGCTCTTCCTTGCCACAGGCACGCGCAACCGCGGCGCGGCATGCTCGGGGATTGGTGGCACGCCCTAGCGGCCGCCGCAAGCGGGTCCCGGACGCCGGGAGTTGCACGCGATTGCTGCCCGCAAAGTGATAAACCGGTCGTAAATAGCCGCCGCGCTTGGAGAATCGAATTTATCCACATCTGCTGTGGATAAAGCTGTGCATGAAGGGCATGCTCCACGCCGTGAAGACGGACTCACAAGCCTCTGCCACGAGTTGGACAAAAAAGCGCCATTCGCAATTAGTCTTTTCAGAACAACAACTTGGCCGTGAAACACAGATGCAACATGGTTTCGCGGGGGCTTGACAAGACCTGTCGCAGGCCAATTCCAGGCGCTGTGCACAACCCGCCGTCGCGGCGGCCGCGGATGAGCCGATCGCGGCGCTTCTGTCAAGCGCGCGGCGTGGCGGCCGCCTCGCTATCATCGCGCCGATGATGGAGTTCCGATGACCGCCACGTCCCCTTCCGACGGCGTGGCCGCACCGCCCGCCCTGGCCGCGTTCCTGCGCGGGATCGAACGCCGCGCCGCGGTGCTGGCCGACCTGCAGAGCGGCCGGCCCGAGCGTGGCCTGCCCGCCCTGGCGGCCGCGATGCGGGCCTTCCGCAGCCACGCCGCGTCGCTGCCGATGGCCGACTGGCCGCTGCGGTTCTGGAAGCTGCTCGGCGCGGTGCCGACACTGCGCCAGGCCGATGCCGCCGAGGGCGCCTGGCCGGCGCCGCTGGCCCATCTGCGCAGCCTGCAGCCGGCCGACCGCCTGGCGCTGCTGCTGCGCATCGTCGCCGGGCTGGACGAGCCGCTCGCCGCACAGGTGCTGCAACTGTCCACCGAGGATTACCAACTGGCGCTGGCGCGGGCCTGCCCGCGCGATGCCGGCGGGCGCCCGGATGCGGCGGGCTGGCGCGCGCTGGCCGATGCGGCGCAGCAGTGCCTGCGCGACCTGCCGCCGGCGCGGTTGCAGGCCCTGGCGCAGCTGCGCGATGCGGCGATCGCCGGCAGCACGGCGCCCGCTGCCGCGGCGGCACCCGCGTCGGCCCCTGCCGCGGCAGCGGCGCGCCCGCGCCGCCGTGGTGCGCGCCCGGCCCTGCGCACGCGCCTGGCCGGGGCGGTGATCGCCGTCGTGGTCCTGGCCCTGGTCGGCACCGTGTTCTGGGACCGCCTGCCTTGGCACCGTTCCCGTGCCGCGGCCGCGGCCGGCGGCAGCGACGCGAGCCTGGCGCTGGGCGATACCGGCCCGGTGCAGGTGGAAGTGCTGCCGCCGGAGTCGGATACCGCCAGCGCGCCGCCGCTGGCGGCCGACCCACCGGCGCCGCTGCCGGAGCCGGCGATCTACGACCTGGACTTCTATGCGTGGTACGCGGCCGGCGCGCCGCCGCCACGGATCGAGCGCAGCGCCCCCAGCGCCGCCGACCTGGCCGAGGCAGCCGAAAACCCGCCGGCCGCTGCGGTTGTCGCCGCCGTCGCGCCCGCCGCGGCGGCGACCACGCCACCGGCGCTGACCCCGGCGCAGTTGCGCGCACGCCAGGCCGCCTGGGACGCGCTGCCGGCGGCGGCGCAGGCGCGGTTGCGCCAGGTCGCCACGGCCTTCGCCGGCCTGCCGATCGAGCAGCAGCACAGCCTGCACGCGCAGTTCGCCGAGATGGACGCGCTGGAGCGCCACGGCTGGTTGCTCGGCCCGGAGCTGGGCGCCGAGTTCTGGGCGCTGCAGCCGCTGCTGGGGTACGTGCCCGAGGCGCAGCGGCAGGCGCTGCTGGGCCTGCTGCGCAGCCTGCCGCCAGACCAGCGCGAGCATCTGGCGCTGCTGTCGCAACGCACCCCGCCGCAGGACCGCGCGGCCCTGCGCCGCGATCTGCTGGCGCAGAGTGCCGACAGCCGCGGCGCCTGGCTGAAGCAGCGCGCCGCGCGCTGAGCCGCGCGCGGCGCCGCACCGTTGCCGCCGGCAGCCGGCGGCAACGCAGTCATCCGCCGCAGCAGGTAGAATGCGCGGCCTCCGCCACCCGGTGCCGGCGCTGTCTGCGCGGCCGCAGTCGGCGGGATCGCCAGAGTCTTGCAATGTTTTCGTCTTCCACCCCGGCCTCGGTCCGGGGCCTCGAACTGCGCACCACCGCGCAGCTCGCCCTGCCGCTGGTCCTGGGGCACGTCTCCACCGGCCTGATCAGCTTCGTCGACAACGTGATCGCCGGCCACCACGGCACCCGCACGCTGGCCTCGGTGACGGTCGGCACGGCGCTGCTGTGGCTGCCGATGATGATCCCGATCGGCACCCTGATCGCCCTGACCGCCTCGGTATCGCAGCTCGACGGCGCCAGGCGCCAGGCGCAGATCGGGCCGCTGTTCCGCCAGGCGCTGTGGCTGTCGCTGGGCCTGGGCCTGCTGATGTTCGCGTTCCTCAGCGTGATGCCGATGGCGCTGCCGCAACTGGGCATCGCCCCGGAGATCGTGCCGGGCGCGCGCGACTTCCTGCATGCGATCCGCTGGGGCGTGCCGGCGCTGGTGCTGTACTTCTGCATGCGCTACGTCAGCGAAGGCATGCACTGGACGCTGCCGACCATGCTGCTCGGCTTCGGCGGCCTGTTGCTACTGGCGCCGCTCGGCTATGCGCTGACCTTCGGCCTGTGGGGCCTGCGCGAGCATGGCGCCGGCGGCCTGGGCATGGCCTCGGCGATCACGATGTGGGCGCAGGCGCTGTGCTTCGCCATCTACCTGGCGCGTTCCAGGCGCTTCGCGCCGTTGCGCCTGTTCGCGCGGTTCGAGGCGCCGGACCTGCGCGCGATCGCCGGCTTGCTGAAGACCGGGCTGCCGATCGGCGTGACCATCCTGATGGAAGGCGGCCTGTTCATCGTCACCGCGCTGCTGATCGCGCGGCTCGGCGAGGTGCCGGCGGCGGCGCACCAGATTGCGATCAACGTGGCGCAGCTGTGCTTCATGGTGCCGATGGGCGTGGCCGAAGCGACCACGGTGCGGGTCGGCCGCGCCGCCGGCGCCGGCGACGCGGTGGGCGTGCGCGGCGCGGCCTGGGCCGGCTATGCGATCGTGCTCGGCACCCAGGCGCTGTCGGCGCTGGTGCTGCTGGTCGGCCACGACGCCATCGTCGGCATCTACACCAGCGACCTGGCGGTGGCGGCGTTGGCCTCCACGCTGCTGCTGTACGCGGCCACCTTCCAGTTCCCCGACGGCGTGCAGGTGCTGTCGGCCGGGGCGCTGCGCGGCCTCAAGGACACCCGCGTGCCGATGCTGCTGGCCCTGTGTTCCTACTGGGGCCTGGGCATGCCGCTGGGCGCCGGCCTCGGCCTGTGGCTGGGCTGGGGACCGCAGGGCATGTGGATCGGCCTGATCCTGGGCCTGACCGCGGCCGCGGTGATGATGGGCGCGCGTTTCCGCTGGAGCAGCGCGCGGCTGCCGGCCGCCTCGGCGGCCCCCTGACTTCAGACGCATGTGCGGCGCCTGACGCAGCCGGTATGCTGCGCAGGCGCAAGACGCCTACCTTTCGGAGTTTTCCATGAACCAACCCGTGCGTCGCAGCCCCGTCGCCAACTTCTTCGTCGGCCTGTGGGATGTGATGAACTTCACCCGCCGGTTGATCTTCAACCTGGTGTTCTTCGGCTTCCTGTTGCTGATCCTGCTGGCGATGGTGTTCGCGATGGCGCGCGGCGACGGCGGCAAGGCGCTGCGCGACCGCACCACGCTGCTGATCGCGCCGGAAGGCAAGCTGGTCGAGCAGTTCAGCGCCGATCCGGTCAGCCGCGCGCTGGCCAAGGCGATGAACGACAAGGGCGCGCAGGAGATCCAGTTGCGCGATCTGGTGCGCGCGATCGAAGCGGCCAAGACCGATCCGAAGATCGAGCGGGTGGCGCTGCGTCTGGACAAGCTGCAGCCCAGCGGCTTCGCCTCGATGCGCGAGGTGGAGAAGGCGCTGCAGGACCTGCGCAGCTCCGGCAAGCAGATCGTCGCCTACAGCGACAATCTGAATCAATGGCAGTACCTGCTGGCCGCGCAGGCCAACGAGGTCTACCTGGACCCGATGGGCTCGATGACCCTGGAAGGCCTGGGCCGCTACCGCCAGTACTTCCGCGAGGGCCTGCAGGACAAGCTCGGCGTGGACGTGCACCTGTTCAAGGTCGGCGAGTACAAGTCCGCTGCCGAGCCGTACGTGCTCGACGCGGCCTCGGCGGCGTCCAAGGAAGCCGACCTGTTCTGGATGAACGACGTGTGGCAGCGCTACGTGGCCGACATCGCCAAGGCGCGCAAGCTCAGCGCCGAGCAGATCAACGCCGGCATCGACACCATGCCCGAAGGCGTGGCCGCCGCCGGTGGCGACCTGGCCAAGTTCGCCCTGCAGCAGAAGCTGGTGGACGGCCTGAAGACCCGCGAGGACGTCGAGCAGTTGCTGGCCAAGCGCGGCGTGGCCGACGACGATGCCGACACCGGCTACCGCAACGTCGACCTGGACGGCTACCTGCAGCAGTTGGACCTGCGCCGTTCGCCGGTGGATTCGCGGCCGCAGGTGGCGGTGGTGGTCGCCGCGGGCGAGATCAGCGGCGGCGAACAGCCGGCCGGCCGCATCGGCGGCGAGTCGACTGCGGCGCTGCTGCGTCAGGCGCGCGACGACGACGCGGTCAAGGCGGTGGTGCTGCGCGTGGATTCGCCCGGCGGCGAAGTGTTCGCCTCCGAGCAGATCCGCCGCGAAGTGGTGGCGCTGAAGGCCGCCGGCAAGCCGGTGGTGGTGTCGATGGGCGATCTGGCTGCGTCCGGCGGCTACTGGATCAGCATGAACGCCGATCGCATCTACGCCGACCCGTCGACCATCACCGGCTCGATCGGCATCTTCGGCATGATCCCCAACATCACCCGCACCCTGGACAAGATCGGCGTGCACACCGACGGCGTGGGCACCACCCGCTTCGCAGGCGCGTTCGACATGACCCGGCCGATGGATCCAGCGGTGGGCCAGCTGATCCAGTCGGTGATCAACAAGGGCTATGCCGACTTCACCGGCAAGGTCGCGCAGGCGCGCGGCAAGTCGGTCGAGGCCATCGACCAGGTGGCACGCGGCCGCGTGTGGAGCGGTGCGCAAGCCAAGGAGCGCGGGCTGGTGGACGCGTTCGGCGGCTTCAAGGACGCGGTGGCCGATGCCGCCGCGCGCGCCAAGCTGGGCGGTCCGGACAAGTACCGGGTGCGCTACGTCGAAAAGCCGGCCGCGCCGTTCGCGCAGTTCGTCAGCGGGTTCGCCGGCAGCCGCCTGGGCGTGTGGATGCTGAGCGACTCGGCGCTGGGCCATGCCCTGCTGGCGCGCAGCATGCCGGAACTCGACACCCAGCTGCGCTTCGTCAAGGACGCGGCCGACACCCGTCCGGGCGCACCGGTGAAGGCGCTGGCCTACTGCTTCTGCGGTCTGTAAGCCGCCCCTGCGCCGGCAGCGGCGCGCTCTTGCGAGCGCGTCGCCTGCTTCCTGCAACGCCGGCCCCTGTGGCCGGCGTTGTTCATTGCGCGGGCGCGGCGTCGAGCGCGGCGTTCTGCGTGGCGGCGGCGCGGTCGAGCGTGGCCTGGGTCTGCCTGGCGCGGTTCAGCGGCTGGGCGATGGCGCTGCGCAACGCGCTGGCCTTCGGCGGTGGCGGCGCATCGGGCGGTTGCGGCGGTGCCGGCTTGCATGCGGCCAGCAGTGCGAGCAGCGGCAATGCCAACGTCATCCTGCGCAGTGGTGCGGACATGGCGGCGACCTCCTCGAGGGTGGAGGTATCATCCTACGCCTCTCACGTGAGCAGACAGGCACGCGCATGCAGCACCGTTGGCGGCTGGACGGACAGACCGCGCTGATCACTGGCGCCAGCGCCGGCATCGGCCTGGCGATCGCACGCGAACTGCTCGGGTTCGGCGCCGACCTGCTGCTGGTGGCGCGCGACCTCGACGCGCTGGAAGCGGCGCGCGACGAACTGCGCGAGACCTTTCCCGAGCGCGAGATCCTGGCGCTGGCCGCCGACGTCGCCGACGACGAGGACCGCCGCGAGATCCTGGACTGGGTCGAGGACCATGCCGACGGCCTGCACCTGTTGATCAACAACGCCGGCGGCAACCTCAGCAAGCCTGCGGTGGACTACACCGAGGACGAGTGGCGCGGCATCTTCGAGACCAACCTGTTCTCCGCGTTCGAGTTGTCGCGCTACGCGCATCCGCTGCTGGCGCAGCATGCGGCCTCGGCGATCGTCAACGTCGGCAGCGTGTCCGGGCTGACCCACGTGCGCAGCGGCGCGCCCTACGGCATGACCAAGGCGGCGCTGCACCAGCTCACCCGCAACCTCGCCGCCGAATGGGCCGAGGACGGCATCCGGGTCAATGCGGTGGCGCCCTGGTACATCCGCACCCGCCGCACCTCCGGCCCGCTGTCGGACCCGGACTACTACGAGCAGGTGATCGAGCGCACGCCGATGCGCCGCATCGGCGAACCGGAGGAAGTGGCGGCGGCGGTCGGCTTCCTGTGCCTGCCGGCGGCCAGCTACATCACCGGCGAATGCATCGCGGTGGATGGGGGGTTTTTGCGTTACGGGTTCTAGCAGTTGAGTGGTTGTGCGGCGGCTGCGTGCGCGCCGGGCGCAGGCCGAAAGGCGCAGTACAGGAGGCCCGGGCGTATGTCGTCGGTGAAGTCCCTCCCACAAGGTGGGTGCGCTTATCGCGGTGGGCCGGTTGTTGTGGCGCGTGTCAGGAAGTGGCTGCGGTCGGATGTTGTGCCTGCCGGCGGCCAGTTACATGACTGGCGAATGCATTGCGGTGGACGGCGGATTTTTGCGTTACGGGTTCTAGCGGTTGAGTGGTTGTGCGGCGGCTGCGTGCGCGCCGGGTGCGGGTCGAAAGGCGCGGTGCAGGGGGCTCCGGGCATATGTCGTCGGGACTGAAGTCCCTCCCACAAGGTGGGTGCGCTTATCGCGGTGGATCGGCTGCGGGGGTAATGCGTAGGAGCGGCTAATGCGTAGGAGCGGCTTCAGCCGCGACCAGGCTTTCCCGGCAACGCCCGGTCGCGGCTGAAGCCGCTCCTACGACACCAGGCGCACACCCGCGCGCGAGCGGGATGGCTCACGGCGCTGGCTGCTCTGCGCCGCAGTTGCTGGCCTCAAGCAGGTGCTGGCGGCGTTCGAACTCCGCGTGCAGCGCTTCGGCATGCTCGGGCACGGCGAAGCGCCAGTGCGTCTCGGCTTCGGCCACGTAGTTCTTCCAGGCGTCGCACAACTGCTCGGCGGGCAGCGGCTGGCACTGGTCGCGCAGCACTTCGCAGGCGCTGCCGCCGGCCTGGTTGGGGCCACCGTCCAGGTCCGTCGTGTGCAGCGGCACGCAACGCGGCGGCGGTTCGGCGACCTCGCCGATGTACGACGATTGCTCGCGGGTGGTGCAGGTGTACAGCGATGGCGGTGGCAGCTTTGGAGGCGGTGGCGGTGCGGCCGCCGCGGTGTCGGCCGGGGCCGGCGCGTCCGCAGGCGTGGCGTCGTTCGTGGCGCTCGCCGGGGGCGGCGATGGTGCGGGCTTGGCCGCGAGCGTGCTCGGCAGTGCGGCGCTGCTCACGCCCTGCATGATCTTCTTCTGCTGGCGCATGCCCTTGGGGCAGGGCTGGTTCTGGATGGTCAGGTTGTCCTGCGCATCGGTGCAGCGATAGAACACCACAGGTTCGGCATGCGCTGCGCCGGCGCAGGCCAGCAAGGCGATCAGACAGAGCGCTTCACGCATCAGGTGCCGCCGCAGTCGCGTGCCAGGCGCGCATCGATGCCGCGCTGTTCGGTCTCCATCGCGCGGCGCTCGCTCTGCAATGCGCTGTTGTAGCGACGGATCAGCTCCCAGCGGCGGTCGCTCAGGCGCGCGCAGACCTCCTGCTCGGGCAGCGCCGTGCAGGTGTCGCGGATCAGCGTGCTGCCGGCCGGCACGATCACGCCGGCGCCAGCGGACACGCCCGGCGGCGGCGGTCCGGGCGGGCGCGGTGCGCCGGGGGGAGGCGGTCCCGGCGGGGCGGGCGAGCGGCCATCGGGGCCGCGCCCGGACGGCCGCGCGTACGGACCCTCGGCGTAGCCATAGGCCCACAGCGGCACCCAGCGCGGATTGCCGGCGTTGTCGTCGCTGGTGTAACGCGTGCCTTCCGGGGTCACGCACTCGTACATCGGCTGCGGTGGCTGCACGGTGACGATGCGCAGTTCCCGCTGCGGCAGCGGCGCCGGCGAGGCCTCGCCACGCGCCGGATCGGTGCTGATGGTGGTGGTCGGCCGCGGCGGCGGATCGCGCGGGCGCTGCATGTCCAGCACCTGTTGCTGGCGCGCGTTCTCGCAGGGCGCGTTCTGAAGGCTGACTGCGCCGGAGGCGGCGATGCAGCGGTAGATGCGCACCGAGCCGGTGCTGCCATCGCTGCGCACGGTCTGCGTCTGTTGCGCCCAGCCGGCACCGATCCAGGACGACAGGCTCAACAGCAGCAAAGGGCGAAGAACGCGGCGCATGTGCGCATCTTGCGCGCCTTGGGCGGCCAGGGAAAGGGCGGGCGAGCGGGGGTTCAGGACGTGATGGCGCGGGTGGGTGCGCAGCAGGGTCTCGTGGCGCATCGGCGGGCTGTGGGTCGGCCAGCGCGTGCTCGTGCAGTGTCCGCGCGTTGCTCGGTGGCTGCGAGGCTTCGCCCGACCCTCATCCGGCCCTGCGGCGCAACTCCCCCCGAAAAGAGGGCCATGGTCCTGGGGGAGAAGGGAACAGCTAGCCCCTCTCCCGTCGGGAGAGGGGTTGGGGTGAGGGTCCGGCGCGAAGCGACTCGGGTAGTTTGGGTGCACGAGGACTCGCCCGCACCCTCATCCGGCCCTTCGGGCCAGCTTCTCCCAATGGGAGAAGGGAACAGCTAGCCCCTCTCCCACCGGGAGAGGGGTTGGGGTGAGGGTGCGGTGCGCGAAGCGCCCGCGTGGCCCCATCGCGCCATTGCCGCCAGACGCCGACACGGCGGAAGACAGGCGTGCCGCGCTGAGAGCAGCGCCCTCAGGCGCGCAGGATTTCGCCGCTGGCGGCGTCGCGGATCGGGGTGGGCTGGGCCAGGCCGCCGGTTTCGCCATCGATCAGGCCATCGAGGTCGCGCAGTACCAGCGGGTCCAGCTCGCTGCGCTGTCGTGCCGGCGGCTCGCCGCCGCGGTTGGCGCTGGTCGACACCAGGGCGCCGCCCCAGGCACGGCACAGCGCGGCCACCAGCGGATGCGCGCTGATCCGCACGGCGATGCCCTGGTGCGCGCCGGTGACCCAGGGCGGCGCGTGCGCGGCGGCGGGCAGGATCCAGGTGTGCGGTCCCGGCCAGCTGGCCAGCACCGCGGCCAGCCGGTCCGCCGGCAACGCCGACAGGTCCAGCAGCGGACGCAACGGATCCAGTTCGGCGGCGACCACGATCAGGCCCTTGTCCACCGGCCGCTGCTTGATCCGCAGCAGGCGGGTCACGGCGGTCTCGTCGTGCGGATCGCAGCCCAGGCCCCACACGGCTTCGGTGGGATAGGCGATCACGCCGCCCTGGCGCAGGACGGCGACGGCATGGCTCAGCGACAGGTCGGTCATGCGCGCATCATGCGGCACGTCCTCGTCTAAGGACAATGAGGGTCGGTTGGGTGGGGCTTGGGATGTTCGCAAGGCTCCGGCCGTGCCGCTTTTCTGTGGAAGGGGCTTCAGCCCCGACGCCTTGCCGATGACGCGTCGGGGCTGAAGCCTCTCCCACAGGCAACCGCGGTGTCGCGGTTCTTCAGGCGCCGAGAGACGCCGTGGGCACCGCGAGAAGGTGGCTCGGTGGCCGCGATCGTACTATCCGGGGGGCGCATCGGGCCCCCCGGGCCATTCGCACAGCGGCTCAGCCGCCCTTGGCCACCGTCTTCTTGGCGGCTTTCTTCACCGCTTTCTTGGCGGTCTTCTTCGCGGCCTTCTTGACCGCCTTCTTCGCCGCCGGCTTGGCCGGGGCATCGGCGGCGGCCTTCTTCGCCGCGCTCTTCTTCGGCGCGGCTTCCTTCTTGGCAGCGGCCTTCTTGGCGCCGAAGCCCTTGCGCACCGGCTTGCCGGTTTCCTCCAGCAGCTTCTGCACTTCGTCCAGGCTCAGCGTGGCCGGTTCGCGATCCTTGGGGATCTTGCCGTTGAGCTTGCCGTCGCTGATGTACGGGCCGAAGCGGCCGTTGAGCACCTGGATGTCGCTGCCGGGGAATTCCTTGATGATGCGGTTGCGCGCGATCTCTTCCTTCTCCTCGATCAGGAACACCGCACGGGCCAGATCGATGGTGTAGGGGTCGTCTTCCTTCTTCAGCGAGGCGTAGACGCTGCCGCGCTTGGCGAACGGGCCGAAGCGGCCGATGCCGACGCTGACTTCCTCGCCCTTGTCCTGGCCGAGGCTGCGCGGCATCAGGAACAGCTCAAGCGCCTCCTCCAGGGTGATGGTGTGCATGCTCTGGCCGGGACGCAGCGACGCGAACTTGGGCTTGTCCTCGGCGTCCTCGGCGGTGCTGCCGATCGCCGCGTACGGCCCGAAGCGGCCCAGGCGCACGCTCACCGGCTTGCCGGTCTTGGGGTCGGTGCCGAGCTCGCGCGCACCGCTGGCTTCGGCGCGGTCGACCGATTCCTTCTTGTCCTCGACCAGTTCCTTGAACGGTTCCCAGAACCGCGACATCAGCGGGATCCACTCCTCCTCGCCGCGCGAGACCGCGTCCAGCTCGTCTTCGAGCTTGGCGGTGAAGTCGTAGTCCACGTACTGGGTGAAATGGCTGGACAGGAACTTGGAGACCGCGCGGCCGACGTCGGACGGGCGGAAGCTGCGGCCTTCCATCTCCACGTACTTGCGGAACAGCAGGGTCTGGATGATCGAGGCGTAGGTCGAGGGGCGGCCGATGCCGTACTCTTCCAGCGCCTTCACCAGCGCCGCTTCGGTGAAGCGCGGCGGCGGCTGGGTGAAGTGCTGCTCGGCCAGGATGCGCTCCAGCGGCACGCGGTCGCCCGGCTTCATCGCCGGCAGCTTGCGGCCCTCGTCCTCGTCCTCGGCGCTCTTGTTGTCCTTGCCTTCCTCGTACACGGCCAGGAAACCGGCGACGACCACAGTGGTGCCGCTGGCGCGGAACACGTGTTCGCTGCCGGCCGACAGGTCCACGCTCACGGTGTTGAGCGTGGCCGGGATCATCTGGCAGGCCACCGCGCGCTTCCAGATCAGCTCGTACAGCTTGCGCTCGTCGTCGGTGAGGAAGCGGGCCACCTGCGACGGGGTGCGCAGCGCCGAGGTCGGACGCACCGCTTCGTGCGCTTCCTGGGCGTTCTTGGACTTGGTCTGGTAGGTGTTGGGCTGGTCCGGCAGCGAGGCGATGCCGAAATCGCGGGCGATCACGTCGCGGATCTCGGCCAGCGCGTCCTGCGACAGGTTGACCGAGTCGGTACGCATGTACGAGATCAGGCCGACCGTGCCTTCGTCGCCGATCGCCACGCCTTCGTACAGCTTCTGCGCCACCTGCATGGTCTTGCGGGTGGTGAAGCCGAGCTTGCGCGAGGCCTCCTGCTGCAGCGTGGAGGTGGTGAACGGCGGCGCCGGGCGGCGCTTGCGCTCCTTGCTGGCCACGTCGGTGACGTGCAGCGCGCCCTGCGCGGCCTGCTGGATGCGCAGGCGCGCAGACTCGGCGGTGTCGCCGTCGGTGATGGTGAACTGCTCGAACTTCTGCCCGTCGAGCTTGATCAGCTTGGCGTTGAAGTGCTGCGAGGGATGCGCGCAGTCGGCGGCGATGGACCAGTACTCGCGGGCGATGAAGGCTTCGATCTCCTCCTCGCGCTCGACGATCATGCGCAGCGCCGGCGACTGCACGCGGCCGGCGGACAGGCCGCGCTGCACCTTGCGCCACAGCACCGGCGACAGGTTGAAGCCGACCAGGTAGTCCAGCGCGCGGCGCGCCTGCTGCGCGTCGACCAGGTCGCCGGCGATCTGCCGCGGCTGCGCCATCGCTTCCTTGATCGCGCGCGGGGTGATTTCGGTGAACACCACCCGGTGCAACGGCTTGCCCTTGAGCAGCCCGCGCTCCTGCAGGATCTCGGCGATGTGCCAGCTGATCGCCTCGCCCTCGCGGTCCGGGTCGGTCGCCAGGTAGATGTCTTCGGCCGCCTTGGCCGCCTTGGCGATGGCCTCGACGTGCTTCTCGTTCTTGTCGATCAGCGCGTAGCGCATCGCGAAGCCGTCGTCCGGATCGACCGCGCCTTCCTTCGGGATCAGGTCGCGCACGTGCCCATACGAGGCCAGGACGTGGAAATCCTTGCCGAGGTATTTGTTGATCGTCTTGGCCTTGGCGGGCGATTCGACGATGAGCAGGTGCTTGGACATGGCGGGTCGGGCTTCGATGGGCGTGGGCGGACGCCCTGGGGGCGGTAGGGTGGCGCAATTGCTCCGGTTAGTGAAGCGTTGCGGTCTCGCAGAGAAGCCGACGCCCGGGGCGGAACCCCCGGGCGTTCAGCAACGGCGCTTATTTATTAGTGGACACGTCCGGCGCCCGCTGTCAAGCCGGCGCTGCCCGGCCGGGCTGCCGCGGAGGCGGCGACGCGGCCGCCGGGGGCCGCAGGACTCAGTGCCAGCCGCCCTTGGCGGCCATGCCGATCGCCAGGATCACCACCAGCAGCGAGGCCGCGGCCAGCAGGCCGAACAGCGACAGAATCACCACGGTGACGGTGCCCAGCTTGCGCTGCTGCCACTCCGGGTGGTCGGTGTAGGCCCACTTGTCCACCACCAGGGTGTCGCAGAGCATGTCGTGCAGGGCCTGCTTGCGCTCGGTGAAGGCCGCCATCAGGTAGCCGATGCCCACGGTCAGGCCGCTCAGCATGAAGCCGAAATAGCGGCCGATGCCGCGGGCCACGGTGATGCGGCTGCCATCGGTACGCACCACCTTGATGCCGACCGCCATCTTGCCCAGCGTGGCCTGCTTGGTGGACGCGTGGAACAGGCCGTAGTACAGGGCCGAGATCGCCAGCGGCACCAGGTACATCATCAGCAGCATGATGATGCCGGCGGCGGAGGTGAAGTTGGGTTGGCTGCCGACGCGGTTGACCCCCATGAAACCGAGGATCACCACGAACTGGATCACGTTGGAGACGATGCCGACCAGGAACGCGTCGATCAGGTAGGCGGCCACGCGCTTCCAGAAGCCGGCCTGCACCACCTCGCCGCCGCCGACCACCCGCGCACCGCTGTCCAGCATGGCGCTGGGCGCCGCGTAGGGCGATGCCGGCGCGGTGGGCGCGGGCGAGGCCCAGGCGTCGGGGATGGGCGCGGCCGGTGCCGGAGGCGGGACCTCTCCGCCAGCCTCGATGGGCGCGATCGCAGGGGCCGGCACCGGTGCCTGGGCCAGGCCGAGCTCGTCGACGAATTCGGCCAGGGTGCGCCATTCGCTCAGGCCCTCGCGCCAGACCAGGGTGGACAGCCCGATCTCGCCGCGCTGGAAGCGCTGCTGCAGGTCGGCGGCCGCCAGCGGGCCATGGCGCTGCTGCGCCGCATCGGCGTAATACCACTCAGTCATTCTGTTCCCCGGGTGTTGCAGTCGAAAACGGTGCGCCGGTCAGCCGCCGCGGCAGTGGACCGGCAGGACGCGATCGTCCAGGTCGGAACTGCAGTTCCAGGCGGACGTGCGCTCATCGTAGTCCAGCCACAGCGCTTTGCCATCCAGCCGCTTGGTGTCGGGCAGGTGCAGTGTGGCTTCGAGGCCGCAGTGGCCGTTGTCGAAGCGGCCGACCCGCACCTGCGCGATGGCGTCGCCGGCATAGCTCTGAGGGGTGCCGAAGCCGGTGTCGCCGTTCACCGGGCAACGGTGCTCCTGCGCGGTGAACGCGCCGATCTGGTCCTTCAATGGCGCCAGGGTGCCGAGTGCCTGCGCGACCTTCGCGCGCGCCATGTAGTCCTGATAGGCGGGCAGGGCGATCGCCGCGCCAATGCCGAGGAAGGCCACCAGCAGCACGCCGGCGACGGCGCCGACGATGGCCATGATCGCGCAGCCGGACAGGCCGCTGCGTGGCGGGGCAGCCGCGGGGCCTGCGGGAGCGGCCGCCTGGAGCGGCGGCGGCAACGGTGGCGGGATGGGAGCGTCCGCCAGGCCCAGCTCGGCGGCGAGCGCATGCAGCGGTCGCCACTCCGGCAGGCCTTCGCGCCAGACCAGGGTGTCGCGCTGCAGGCGGCTGTCGTGCAGGCGTTCCAGCAGGGCCGACGCCGGCAACGGACCATGCCGCTCGCGGGCGGCATCGACGTAGTACCAGACTGCCAAGGGAGAGGTGTCTTCGTGCATCCGTGCGCGACCGTCAGCGGCTCAGTGGACCGGCTCCGGCTCGTCGACGAACATCTGCGTTTCCATCCACGCGTACGCCGCCTCGGCACCGGGTTGATTGAACAGCACCATCAGCACCACCCACTTCAGGTCGTCCAGGTCCAGTTCGTCCTGGTCCAGGGCCATGGCCCGGTCCAGCACCAGCTCGCGCTGGTCGCTGTCGAGGATGCCGTGCTGCTCCAGGAACAGCAGGAAGCCGCGGCATTCCACGTCGAGCTTGTCCAGTTCCGGGCCATGGTAGATGCGGATCGGACCGTCGATGCGCGGCTGCGCCACGGCCGGGCGCTGGTCGGCCAGGGCGTCGAGCCAGTCGAACGCCTTGCTGATCTCGGTGGGGCTGAAGCCGGCCTGGATCAGGCCATTCTGGAGGGAGTCGCGATCGCGGACCGGATCCGCGTCTTCGCTGAAATAGTGTTCGAACAGGTACAGCAGGACATCCAGAATGCTCTCTTTCATTGCCCCTCGGCCTGCGTCGCGAGACGCTGTGGAGGTGAAGAAACTAGGGTTTGCGGGTGTAACGACCGCGTTCGACCGCCACGTAGCCATCCAGTTCCATGGCCAGCAGCATGGAGGACGCCGCTGCGGCCGTCAATCCGCTGCGTGCGATGACTGAATCCATACAGATGGGGTCGTGGCCCAGCGCCTGCCACAAGCGCTGGTAGTCGGGGTCGGAGAAGGCCGGCGTGGCGCCGCGCGCGGTGCTGGCTCCCTGTGTGGGGACGTTCAGGCGCCCGCGCAAGGCGTCGGCCAGTTCGGCGGCCAGCGCGGCGACGCCGGCCACCACCTCCTCGGCGCTTTCCACCAGCCCGGCGCCGTCGCGGATCAGCCGATGGCAACCGCGCGCCAGCGGGTTGTGGATCGAGCCGGGCAGGGCGAACACCTCGCGCCCGGCCTCGGCGGCCAGCCGCGCGGTGATCAGCGCGCCGGAGCGGGTGGCGGCCTCGATCACCAGGGTCGCCAGGCTCAGCCCGGCGATGATGCGGTTGCGCGCCGGGAAGTGGCCCGCCCGCGCAGGGGTGCCGGGCGGATGCTCGCTGACCACCGCGCCGCATGCGGCGATCTGGCTGCGCAGGGCGGCATGCTGGCGCGGATAGGCCAGGTCGGGACCGGTGCCGACCACCGCCACGGTCCGCCCGTCGGCGCGCGACAGCGCCGCCCGGTGCGCGGCGGCATCCACGCCGCTGGCCATGCCGCTGGTCACCGCGAAGCCGGCCGCGGCCAGGGCCAGGGCGAAGCCGTAGGCGTTGTCGCGGCCGCCGGCGCTGGGCGCGCGGCTGCCGACCACGGCCACCGCCGGGTGCCACAGCGCCATCGGGTCGCCGTCCACGTACAGCGCCAGCGGCGGGTTGGGCGTGCGCCGCAGCAGTGCCGGGTAGTCGGGATCGTGGCAGCCGAGCAGGTGCCGGCCCGGCTGCGCCAGCCAGCGTTCGGCGGTGTCCAGTGCTGCGCGATCGGGACGCTGCAGCGCGGCGACCTGCGCCGCGTCCAGGCCGGCGGCATGCCAGGCGGCGGGACCGGCGGCCAGCGCCGCAGCCGGGCTGCCATGCCGCTCCAGCAACTGCCGCCGCGGGGCGCTGGCGCCGCCGGCCAGCGACAGGGTCAGCAGGGCCGGATCGGCGGGTGCGTCGAAGGAGGTGGTGGCCGAATGGGACATGCGCCCAGGCTAGGCCGCAGACGCAGACGGCGCCCTCGGGCGCCGTCTGCAATCGCTGTAGGGGGATGCCCCGTTGGCGGGTCAGCGCGCGTCCGGGTGCTTGACGTCGTAGCCGATCCGGGTCGGCTTGATGCCGTCCATCACCAGCGCGTAGCTGACCTTGTCGAAGGTGCGGAACACCATCGCGTGCGCGGCGTACTCGTCCGGCAGCGCCACCGTGGTGCCGCTGCCGCCGGTGAAGCCGTCGTCGGCGCGCGAGGTGTTGGGGTGGCGCACGCGGTCGTTGACCCGGGTGCCGTGGCGCCACAGCGACACCACCGTGCCGTTGTCGATGCCTTCGCGGCGGCCGCCGGAGATGGCGATCACGTCGCGCGGGCCGGCCGCGCTGAACGCGTCGGCCACCGCCAGCACCCGCAGGCCGGCGGCCAGCGCCTGCTCGGACGGCGGATGCGGCACGAACTGCAGGTCGTAGGGCTGCGCCTCGACCGGGATCAGGCGGTCGCCGGCGCGCACTTCGCGGGCGTTGTCCTGCAGCAGCAGGGCGGTGGCCTGGCGGCCGTCGGCGGACACGCGGGCGACGGTGCCGATGTTGACCTGGGCCAGTTCGTAGCCGAGGGACTCGCGGCGCTTGTCTGGCGGCACGAAGGTCTGCCATAGGTTGCCGCTGCCGGGGATGCTGCGGCCTTCGGCATCGAGGTCGTCGCTGAGCTTGGGCAGCAGGTAGCGCACGGTCGGGCGGACCACGGCGTAGCGCTGCCCGGCCTGGGCCTGGCCGAGGCCGACCGCGTAGACCAGTTGCCCGTCGGTGGCGCGCAGCCGGTTGTCTTCGGTGCCGACCACGTAGGGCAGGTCGTCGATGCGGTCGACCACGCGCAGGTTCTTCAGGAACGGCTCCACCTGCGCCAGCGGGATCGCGTCGATCGGCGCGTCCTGGCGCGGGCCCGGCTTGACCTCGGCATGCGCCACCCGGTCCAGGTAGGCCAGGCTGAGCACGTCGCCGGGGTAGATCAGGTGCGGGTTGTGCACCTGCGGATTGGCCTGCCAGATTTCCGGCCACAGCCAGGGCTTGCCGAGGAAGCGCCCGGCGATGTCCCACAGCGTATCGCCCTTGCGCACCACGTAGGTGTCGGGGTGTTCGGCGGCCATGCTGGCGGAAGCAGCGTAGGTCGCCACGGTGAGCATCGCCACGGCGACGACCGTACGGAGTCGATTGAACATGAGCGCGAAGCCTGATTCCCCAACAGGTTGGCGCACTATAGTGCAGAACCCTGGTGCGGGCGCAAGCGGCGGGCGCAGAAACGGGTAGAATCCGCAGGTCTTGCCGATTCGTCCGGCGCCCCCATCTTGGGTACCGCTATGGCCCTGCTCCCCATTCTCGAATTCCCCGATCCGCGCCTGCGCACCAAGGCGGTGCCGGTCGACGCCGCCGAGGTCACCTCCGCGGCCTTCCAACGCCTGCTCGACGACATGTTCGAGACCATGTACGACGCGCCCGGCATCGGCCTGGCGGCCAGCCAGGTGGACGTGCACAAGTGCTTCATGGTCATCGACGTCAGCGAGGAGAAGAACGCCCCGCAGGTGTTCATCAACCCGCAGATCGTGCAGCGCGACGGCGAGCAGGTGTACCAGGAAGGCTGCCTGTCGGTCCCCGGCATCTATGCCGACGTGACCCGCGCCGACGCCATCACCGTGCGCTACTTGGACCGCCAGGGGCAGCCGCAGGAACTGAGCACCGACGGCCTGCTGGCGGTGTGCGTGCAGCACGAGATGGACCACCTCGACGGCAAGCTGTTCGTCGACTACCTGTCCCCGCTCAAGCGCGAAATGGTGCGCAAGAAACTGGCCAAGGCGCGCAAGCACGTGGCGTGAGGCCGGGAACCGGGAATGGAGAAACGGGAATCGTAAACGCGGTGCCCGTGCCATTTCCGGGTCCGCGCGCTTTTCCCATTCTCCATTCCCCATTCCCGGTTCCCAGCCTCCATGAAACTCGTCTTCGCCGGTACGCCGGACTTCGCCGTGCCGTCGTTGCGCGCGGCTGCGCAGCGCCATGAAGTGGTCGCGGTCTACACCCAGCCGGACCGGCCCGCCGGGCGCGGCCGTGGGCTGACCCCGTCGCCGGTCAAGCTGGAGGCGGTGGCGCGCGGCATTCCGGTGCTGCAGCCGCAGACGCTGCGTGCGCCGGAGACGCTGCAGGCGCTGCGCGCGCTGCAGCCGGACCTGATCGTGGTGGTGGCCTACGGGCTGATCCTGCCCAAGGCGGTGCTGGCGATCCCGACCCATGGCTGCTGGAACGTGCATGCCTCGCTGCTGCCGCGCTGGCGCGGCGCCGCGCCGATCCAGCGCGCGATCGAGGCCGGCGACAGCGAAACCGGGGTGTGCCTGATGCAGATGGAGGCGGGGCTGGATACCGGCCCGGTGCTGCTGTCGCAGCGCACCCCGATCGGCGCCGACGAAACCGGCGGCCAGTTGCACGACCGCCTGGCCGCGCTGGGCGCGCAGGTGCTGGCCGACGGGCTGGGCCTGCTGCGCGCCGGTCTGCGCCCGGTGGCGCAGCCGCAGCCGGAGGCGGGCGTCACCTATGCGCACAAGCTGGACAAGGCGCAGGCGCGGCTGGACTGGCAGCAGCCGGCGGCGCAGTTGGCGCGGCAGGTACGCGCCTTCGATCCGTGGCCGGTCGCCGAGGCGGTGCTGGCCGGCGAGCGGGTGCGGGTGCACGGCGCGATCGCGCTGGACCTGGCCCATGGGCAGCCGCCGGGCACGGTGCTGACCGCGTCCAAGCACGGCATCGACATCGCCTGCGGCCAGGGCGCGCTGCGCCTGCGCGTGCTGCAGCGCGACGGCGGCAAGGCGATCACCGCCGCCGACTACCTCAACGCGCGGCGCGACCTGCCGGTTCTGGCGTAAGGGTTCGGCATGCCTGCGTACGCCGCGTTTGGCCTGGCAGGCGCGGCCGTGGCCGCCCCCGCGCTGCGGCGCGGGCGGGCGTTCACCGCGTCGCGCACCCCCATCATCCGCACGCGCAACCACGACATGGCATGCGCGCTGATCCCTAACGCATTCTGGAGCGCGCGCCGATGACCGCATCGCCCAGCGCTGCATGGCCGCCGGGCGTGGCCCCGCGAGTGCTCGCCGCCCGCGTGCTGACCGCGGTGATCGACCGCGGCCGCTCGCTCAAGGCCGAACTGGCCGCGGCATTGCCGACGCTGCCCGATCCGCGCGACCGCGCGCTGGTGGAGGCGATCTGCTTCGCCGTGCTGCGTCGCCGCCCAGCCTACGAGGCGGCGCTGCGGATGTGGCTGCAGAAGCAGTTGCCGCAGCGCGACGCCGAACTGCGCGGCCTGCTGCTGGCCGGCTTCGCCCAGCTCGATGCGCTGGGCCTGGCGCCGCATGCGGCGCTGTCGGCGACGGTGGAGGCGACGCGCGCGCTGGATCGGCCGCGCCAGGCCGGCTTGGTCAACGCGCTGCTGCGGCGCGCGCTGCGCGATGGGCTGCCGGCGGTCGCCGCCGACGCCGGCTGGCCGCTGTGGCTGCGCGATGCGCTGCGCGCCGACTGGCCGCAGCAGGCCGAGGCGATCTTCGCCGCCAGCCAGCAGCCGGCACCGCTGTGGCTGCGGGTCAACCGCCAGCGCGGCACCCGCGACGCCTACCTGCAGGAACTGGCCGCGGCCGGCATCGCCGCGCAGGCATCGCCGCTGCTGGCCGATGCGATCCGGCTGGAGGCGCCGCTGGCGGTGAGCGCCTTGCCGGGCTTCGCCGAGGGGCGCGTGTCGGTGCAGGACGGCGCGGCGCAGCAGGTCGCCGACGTGCTGGCGCCGGCGCCGGGCGCGCGCGTGCTCGACGCCTGCGCGGCGCCCGGCGGCAAGTCCGCACACCTGCTCGAACGCGACCCGAGCCTGCGCCTGACCGCGCTGGATGTGGATGCGCGACGCCTGGCGCGGGTCGGCGAGACCTTCGCGCGCACCGGCGCCGGCGCGCAGGCGCAACTGCAGGTCGCCGACGCGGCGCAGCCGCAGGACTGGTGGGACGGCGTGCCGTTCGACGCGGTGCTGCTCGACGCGCCGTGTTCGGCCACCGGCATCGTGCGCCGCCAGCCGGACGTGTTGCTGCACCGCCGGCGCGAGGACGTGGTGGCGCTGCAGGCGCTGCAGGCGCGCCTGCTCGACGCCGCCTGGCAGGTGCTGCGGCCGGGCGGGGTGCTGGTCTACGCCACCTGCTCGCTGCTGCAGGACGAGAACGCGCGGCAGGTGCAGGCCTTGCTGGCGCGGCAGCCCGGCGCGGCGTTGGAGGACCCGGGCGCGGCCTGCGGGCATGCCTCCGGCGGCGGCCGCCAGCGCTTCCCCGGCGAGCAGGACGGCGACGGCTTCTACTACGCGCGGTTCCGCAAGACGGCATGAACCGGCGCCGGTATCATCGCTTCCCATGCTGAAGACCCGCGCGTCCCGAGAGTTCTGGTTGTTGGCCATCCTGGCGGTGCTGGTGCTCGGCGCCGGCCTGGGCCTGCGCGATCCGCACCCGGCCGACGAACCGCGCTTCGCGCTGGTCGCCAAGCAGATGGTGGAGAGCGGCAACTGGCTGTTCCCGCACCGCGGCACCGAGCTGTACTCGGACAAGCCGCCGATGCTGATGTGGCTGCAGGCCAGCTTCTACACGCTGTTCGGCAACTGGCGGGTGGCGTTCCTGCTGCCGTCGCTGCTGGCCGGGCTGGGCACGCTGGCCTGCGTCTACGATCTCGGCCGGCGCCTGTGGACGCGCCGCGTCGGCATGTACGCGGCCTACGCGCTGCTGTTCGCCTTCCATTTCACCTACCAGGCGAAGAAGGCGCAGATCGATCCGCTGGTGGTGTTCTTCATCACCCTGGCCAACTACGCGCTGCTGCGCCACCTGTTGCGCGGGCCGGACTGGCGGTTGTGGGCGCTGGGCTGGTTCGCTGCCGGGCTGGGCACCATCACCAAGGGCGTGGGCGTGCTGGCGCTGCTGATGCTGCTGCCGGCCGCGGCGGCGTCGCTGGCGCACTGGCGCGGGGTGCGGGTCGGCCTGCGCGATCCGCGCTTCTGGCTGGGGCCGCTGGCGTTCCTGGCGGCGGTATCGATCTGGCTGGTGCCGATGGTCGCCACCGCGCTGTCGAGCAACGCGCCCGAGTACCGCGCCTACCTCAACGACATCCTGTTCCGGCAGACCGCCGGCCGTTACGCCAAGTCCTGGGACCACGCGCACGGGCCGCTGTACTTCTTCGGGGTGATGCCGAGCATGTGGCTGCCGGTGCTGCTGGCGTTGCCATGGGCGATCCCCGCCTGGGCGCGGCGCCTGCGCCGGCGCGACGCGCGCTACCTGCTGCCGCTGGCCTGGTGGGCGCTGGTGGTGCTGTTCTTCTCGATCCCGACCGGCAAGCGCGATGTCTACGTGCTGCCGGCGCTGCCGATGCTGTGCCTGGCGATGGGACCGCTCATTCCAGGGCTGTTGCGCAAGCCCGGGGTCAAGCGCCTGCTGCTGGCGTTCACCGCGTTGCTGACGCTGGCGCTCGGCGGCGTGGGCGCGGCGATCCTGCTGGGGCACGGCTTCCGCGCGAAGATGATGGAAGACCGCGGCATCGACCTGGCCACCGTGCAGGTGCTGGCCTGGATCCTGCTGGCGATCGGTCTGTGGGGCGTGGCCAGCCTGGCCGCATTCGCGCGGCGCCGCCCGGAACTGGCGACGGTCTCGACCCTGACCATGGTCTGGGTGATGGCCGGCTTGCTGGTGTACCCGCTGATCAACCTGTCCAGTTCCGCGCGCGGCGTGATGGAGTCGGTGGGGCGCCGCATCGGCCCGGAGGCCGAACTCGGCCTGGTCGCCTGGAAGGAGCAGAACCTGCTGATGTCCGACCGCCCGGCCACGACCTTCGGCTTCGTGGTGCCCTGGGACGAGCAACTGCGCCGCGGCATCGCCTGGCAGGCGCAGGCGCCGCAGCGGCGCTGGCTGCTGGTGCAGGAGGCGGCGATGCTGGGCTGCGTCGACCGCAACGCGAGCATCCTGGCCGGCGTGTCCAACCGACGCGACTGGTGGCTGGTCCCGGCCAGCGCCGTGCACGGCCACTGCGTGGTCACCCAGGACGACCGCGACCGCCTGCGCGAGCAGGACAAGGACCGCTTCGAATGAGCCGCACCTGCGCACCCCGGCGGTGTGCTGCGACTGCCGGTGGCGGCCAGCGCGTCGCGCGGGCGGGGGAGCGCGCATGCCGCCGCCGCTGATCCGGGTGATCAGCCGCGACAACGGCGGCGGCCTCAGCCGCGACCTGCAGGTGGTCGCCGACCTGCTGCGCGAGACCGGCCGCTACCGCGTGGAGGTGCTGGGCTTCGGCACCGTGCGCATGGCCAATCGCCTGCGCGAACTGCGCCTGTTCCTGCGCAGCCTGCTGCTCGGGCGTGCCGACCTGCAGATCTTCCTGGAGCGGGTGTATCCGCGCTGCCTGGGCAGCGGTCTGCGCAATGCCCTGATCCCCAATCCGGAGTGGTTCCGGCACAAATGGCTGCGCTGCCTGCCGCGCTTTGCGCAGGTGCTGTGCAAGACCCGCCAGGCCGAGCAGCGGTTTTCCACGATGGCGCCGACCGCCTTCATCGGCTTTTGCAGCGACGATTGCTACCGTCCTGAGGTCCCGCGCGAACGCGCCTGCCTGCATGTGGCCGGGCGCAGTTCGGCCAAGGGCACGGCACTGCTGCTGCAGACCTGGGCGCGGCACCCCGAGTGGCCGCGGCTGACGGTGGTGCAGAGCGCGAAGAAGTCCCACCCGATCGAGGCCGAGAACATCGACTACCTGACCGGCTACCTCGACCAGCAGGAACTGCGGCGGCTGCAGAACGCGCACCGCTTCCACCTGTGCCCCTCCGAGGTGGAGGGCTTCGGCCACTACATCATGGAAGCGCTGAGCGTCGGTGCGGTGGTGATCACCACCAATGGGGCGCCGATGAACGAACTGGTGAGCGCCGAGCGCGGCGTGCTGATCGATCCGGTCGGCGAGGGTCCGGACAATTTCGGCGTGCGCTACCGGATCGAGGCCGCCGGCCTCGAACAGGCGATGGCGCAGGCGCTGGCGCTGTCGCCGATGCAGTGCGACGCCCTGGGCACGGCCGCGCGCGGCTTCTTCGAGACGCGCCGGCGCGAGTTCGGCGAGCGCCTGCGCGCGGCCGTGGCCGATCTGCTCGGGGAAGCGCCGCCGCCCACCGCCCCGGCCAGCCGCGGCGCCGATCGCGAACAGGTCAGGCCGGGTTAGGGAAGCGCCCCGGATCATCGCCGACCACCCCTACCCCGACGGCTTCTCTCCTTGATGTCCCAGCCCATCGCGCCACGCCATGCCGTTTCCGCGTTCTCGCGCCAGTCCCTGGCCGAGCGCGGCGCGGCGCTCGCGCTGCTGTGCCTGCCGGCGCTGGCGATCAGCATGCCCAGCGGTCTGCTGCCGTTCGGCCTGCTGCTGCTGGCGACCAGCCTGCTGGCCCTGCCGCAGCTGCGCCAGGCGGTGGCGCCGATGCAGCCGTCGTTGCGCTGGCTGTGGATCCTGGCGTTGCTGGTGATCGGGCTGTCGCTGTGCTCGGTGCTGTACTTTGGCCAGCCGTTGAAGGACATCGACAACCGCACCCGTTTCCTGGTGTTGCCGTGGGCGGCGCTGTGGGCCTATGCGTTGCGGCCGCCGCAGCGCCTGCTGTGGTGGGGCGCGCTGCTTGGCATCCTCGCCGCGCTGGTCGTGGCCAGCGTGCAGGTGTTGCAGGGCCAGCCGCGCGCCGAGGGCTGGACCAACGCCATCGTGCTGGCCGACGTGGTGCTGATGCTGATGGTGCTGGCGGTGTTCTGCCGGCCCCGCGGCCAGTGGCCGTGGGCCGCCGCCGCGGTGGTGGCCGGCGGCATCGTCATCCTGCTCAGCGGCAGCCGCGGCGTGTGGCTGGGCGTCCTGCTGCTGCTGGTGGTCAGTGCGCTGTGCCTGCGCTGGCGCGACAGCGCGACCCGGCTGATGATCCTGGGCGCGTGCACCGCGCTGGCGGCGGTGCTGGTGCTGAGCGTGCCGGCGCTGACCAAGCAGACCCGCCTGGCCGAACTGCACCACGACGTGCAGCGCTACGAACGCGGCGACAGCGATTCCTCGGCCGGCGCGCGCATCGAACGCCTGCAGGTGGCGGCGGCGACCTTCGTCGAACACCCGGTGGTCGGGGTCGGCGTGGGCCGTTTCGACAACGCCATGCTGCGCCTGCCCGACTGCCGCAAGGGCTTCGTCGAGCGCTGCCACCTGGGCCATGCGCACAACGACTTGGCCGAGTGGAGCGCGACCCAGGGCCTGCCCGGGACCGTGCTGATCCTGATGGTGTACGGGGTGCCGCTGTGGCTGCTGCTGCGCCTGTACCGGCGCCGGCCACAGCCGCATTTCCACGGCGCGGCGGCGGCCGGGATCATGGTGGTGGCGGCCTACGTGCTGTGCGGCATGACCCAGTCGATGTTCGCGCACCAGGTGAGCACCGGTTTCTACGTCGCCCTGGTCGGCGTGCTGATCGGGCTGGCCGCACGCGAGGCGGAGCCGGCGCCGGGCGCTGAAGGCGCCACGCGAAGCCGGTAGACTGCCGATCCCGCATCGCCGGGCGGCACGGCGCCTGGCGCCGACCGCCGGCACCGCGCCTGACTTCCGGATACCGCGCGCCATGGCCGACGCTGCCGCCGCCACCCTGCCGCTGAGCCTGGTGGTGATGACCTACAACGAGGCCGCCAACATCGCGCGCTGCCTGGACAGCGTGCCGTTCGCCGCCGACAAGCTGGTGGTGGACTGCGGCAGCACCGACGACACCGTAGCGATCGCCCGCGCGCACGGCGCGCGCGTGGTCGAGCAGGCCTGGCTGGGTTTCGGCCCGCAGCGCAACTTCGCCTCCACCCAGGCCGCGCACGACTGGATCCTGGTGCTGGACGCGGACGAATTCCTGTCCGACGCGCTGCGCGCCGAATGCCAGGCGCGGCTGCCGCCACTGCTCGCCGAGAATCGCGTGGACGCGGTGTGGCTGCGTCGCAGCACCTGGTACATGGGCGCGCCGATGCGCTGGTACAAACCGATGGTCGGCGAGCGCCTGGCGCGGCTGTACCACCGCGGCCGCGCGCGCTGGAGCGATGCACGGGTGCACGAGTCGCTGCGCTTCGACGGCGCCAGCGCCGAGTTCGCGCCGCCGTTCAACCACCTGCACAACCCGACCCTGGTGCACAAGCAGCTCAAGGTGCTGCGCTACGCCGAACTCAAGGCGCTCGGCTGGCGCGACAAGCGCAAGCCGGTGAGAATGTGGCAGAGCCCGTTCGTGTTCGCCGGCGCGTTCCTCAAGGACTATCTGCTGCGGCTGGCGTTCCTCGACGGCTGGCGCGGCTTCGTGGTGGCGCAGACCGCAGCCAGCTACGCGCTGTACAAGCGCATGCGCTACTACGAGATGCAGATCAACCCGGCCTCGGTGGAGCAGGCGCGGGCGCAACTGCAACGGCACGATCTGGAGCACTGATGAGCAAGCACTATCTGCTGTACGGATCCGAGCGCTACGCGCTGGCGATCCTGCGCCCGCTGCAGGCGGCGATCCGCGCGCGCGGCGACGACGCGGCGTGGTTCTTCGACGGCCCCGGCGCCGAGGATCTGAGCGCCGACGAGCGCCACCTGGCGACGGTGGAAGAGGTGCTGGCGTGGAATCCTTACGCGGTGATCACCTCCAGCAACGCGGTGCCGCATTTCTTTCCGGGGGTGAAGGTCGAGACCTTCCACGGCTTCGACGCCGGCAAGCCGCGGCACATCTACGTGCGCGGCTTCTTCGACCTGTACTGCACCACCGGCCCGCGCGATACCGCGGCGTTCGGTGCGCTGGCGCGCAAGCTCGGCCACTTCGCGGTCAAGGAGACCGGCTTCCCCAAGATCGACCCGTTCATGCGCGAGATCGGCGCGGAACTGGCGCCGGTGCGGCAGCCGCCGGTGATCCTGTACCACTCCACGTTCTCGCCGTCGTGGAGCGCGGCCGGCATCCTCTACGACGAGGTCGCGCGGCTCTCGCGCAGCGGCGAGTGGCGCTGGATCGTCACCTTCCATCCGAAGATGGACCCGGCGATGGTCGCGCGCTTCCGCGCGCTGGAGAGCGAGTACCTGCGTTTCGCCGACAACGACAACATCCTGGAACTGTTCCCGCAGGTGGACATGATGTGCTCGGACACTTCGTCCGCGCTCAACGAGTTCCTGCTCACCTACAAGCCGGTGGTGACCTTCAAGAACCGGCGTCCGGGGCCGCAGCTGATCGACATCGACGATCCAGCGCAGTTCGAACCGGCGATCCGTCGCGCGCTGCAGCGGCCGCCGGAACTGATGGCGGCGATCCGCGAATTCGCCGATGGCCTGCATCCCTACCGCGACGGCCAGTCCAGCGAGCGCGTGCTGCAAGCGATCGACGACTTCGTCGCCGAGGGCGCGCGCAACCCGCGGCGCAAGCCGCTGAACCTATGGCGCAAGCTGAAGATCCGCCGCCGTATCGGCTACTGGGGCCGCGGCGTGCGTCGCTGACGCGTATCGCCGCCGCACCGGCTCACCAGCGCAGCCGCCGCTGCGCCAGCGCCTCGCCCAGTTGCCGGTACAGCGCACGCGCCTGCGCGTCCGGCAGCAGCCGCACGCGCAGCGGCGGTTCGCCGTGGCGGGCGCCGGCGGTGTCCAGCCACAGGGTCGCGGTGCCGCACCAGCGGTCCAGCGGCGAACGGCTCAGGTGCAGCGTCTGCAACTTGTCCAGTTCGGCCAGCCGCCACCAGCGCCGCCACCAGCCGCCGCGCACCGCCACGTAGCGCGCGTCCAGCGCGTAGCCCATGCGCTGCGCCTGGCGCCAGGACTTGAACGCCGACCACGGCAGCCACAGCAGACCCAATGCCGCCCAGGCACCGAGCGTGGGCCATAGCCCGGCGCACAGCAGCGGCACCAGCAGCAGCGCCGGCAGCGACAGGCGCCACCAGTGGCGCGTGGCGATGCCGTGCCAGTGCGCGGGCGGCCAGGCGATCTGCGGCAGCAGCCGCTGCAGCAGCGCATCGCAGGCGCCCGGGGTGGCCAGCGGCGCCAGTTCCGTCAGCGCGTGGTCGTGCCCGTGGTGCGACTGGATCACCGCGGTGTCGATGTGCAGGCTGCGCCGCCGCAGCAGCCGCTGCAGCACGCTCTCGTGCAGGGTCCAGGCCTGGATCCGGCGCCGCGCCACGCTGCTGCGCAACCGCGTCAGCAGGCCGCGTTCCACGGTCAGCCGGCGCTCGCTCTCGCTCAGCCGGAAACCGTGGTATTGCACGAAGGCCAGCCCCATCGACAACGCGCGCATCAGCAGCAACAGCGTCGCCAGCATCAGCGCGAAGGTCACCGCGCCGGCCATCCAGCCCAGTTGCAGGTGCGTGGCGTAGCCGAACAGCTGCCGCCCGTAGTGCTCGATCGCGTTGGAGATCATGCGTTCGGGGAACAGGTGGTAGGTGGCGCCGAACGCGGTGAGCAGCACCACCATGCCGCGGTTGGAGATCAGCCCCTGGCGCAGCACCTCGGCGGTGGGCAGCGCCAGCAGCAGCTCGCTGTCCGGCGTAGCGGGCGCGGCGCCCGCGTCGTCGCTTGCCTGGGCACGCTCGGCGGCAGGCGCACGGTGGCGGATCTGCTGTTCCAGCGCCAGCGCCTGGTCCAACCGCAGCACCCGCATCTGCGCCTCGGGCTTGGTGCCGCCGGCCGATTCCAGACGCACTTCTGCCACGCCGAACAGCCGGTGCAGCAGCGACTGGTGCACCACCACGTTGTGGATGCGCGCGAACGGGATCTCGCGCAGGCTGCGCTCCAGCCAGCCGCTACGGATGCTCAGGCTGTCGTGGCCGATGCGGTACTGGTAGGTGAGATAGCGCAGCAGCGACACCGCCACCAGCCCGCTGCACACCGCCAGCATCACCAGGTGATCGGCGTGATCGCGGTGGCCGTCGCGGCTGCCGAACACCAGCAGCGCCAGCAACGGCAGCAGGAAGTGCCTGAGGTGCTGCAGCAGCACGAACAGCCACGACCACGGATGCAGGCGCCGTATCGGCGTGGTGCACTCGGTGTCGGCGAGGTCGCTCACAGCGCGTCGTCGTCGTGGTCGAGCTGGTGCGCCAGGCGTTCGCGCAGGCGCTGCGCGTCGGCCTGGTCCAGGCCGGGCACGGCGACGGCGGTATGCCGGGTGCCGGCGGTGTGCACGACCAGGGTGGACAGGCGCAGCGCGCGTTCCAGCGGGCCGCGGCGCAGGTCCAGGTGCTGCACGCGCGAGATCGGCACGTGCGTTTCGCTCTGCCACAGACGCCCGCGGAACACGTCCAGGCCCTGGGCATTCAGCCGCCAGCGGATGCGCCGGTGGCGGACGAAGCCGACCCAGGCGCCGCACAGGCTGCCCACCGCCGCCGCCACGGCGCCCAGCGCCAGCGCATGCAGGCTGTGCAGGCTGAGGCCGACGATGGCCGCGCCGATCAGCAGGCTGAGCCCGAGCATGCAGCCGCCGCCGAGCGCGGCCAGCCAGGCACCGCGCAACGGCAGCGGTTGCCAGTCGGTGGGCGGCCAGTCTGCGGGTGCCGGGGGGGCGGCGAAAGCGCTCGGCGCGGGCGCGGCGGGGGAGTCGTCCATGGGCGGTGCGATCACGTCGGGGTCTCGGGGCGCGGGCGCGCGGCGTGGCCTGCGATCCTAACGCGGCGATGGCGGGCGTGCGCTGTCCGCGGCGCGGTTTCCGTCCCGATCCTGGCAGGCGGTGGAGGGTGCCGACCTGCGGCGGTGGTTCAGCGCGCCGCGCGCAGCAGCGCGTCCACGTCCAGCGCGTGGCCGGCGCGGGCGGCCTTGGTACGGAGGTAGCCTTCGTTCTCGGCGGTGATGGTGCCGGTGACCGGGATGCGCTCGGTCACCTCGATGCCGGCCGCGCGCAGGCGCTCGGCCTTGTTCGGGTTGTTGGTGAGCAGGCGCACGCGGCCGATGCCGAGTCCGCGCAGCATCGCCACGGCGCTGCCGTAGCGGCGTTCGTCGGCGCCGAAGCCCAGTTGCGCGTCGGCGTCGATGGTGTCCAGGCCGTCGTGCTGGTAGCCGTAGGCGCGCATCTTGGTGGCGATGCCGGTGCCGCGGCCTTCCTGGTCCAGGTACAGCAGCACGCCGCCGCCCAGCGCCTTGAGCTTGGCCAGGCCGTGCCGCAGCTGATCGCCGCAGTCGCACTTGAGCGAGCCGAACAGGTCGCCGGTGAGGCAGGAGGAATGCACGCGCACCGGGACCGGCGCGCTCAGGTCGGGCTGGCCGATCACGATCGCGACCTGGTCGCGTTGCGCCACGCCGCCGCGGAACACCACGAATTCGCCAGGGCCCAGGTCGCGCAGCGGCACCTGGGTGCGGGTGACCAGGGTGTAGCTGTCGGAGGCGGCGAGGGCGCAGCCGTGTTCCAGGTCGTCCAGCCGCAGCGACTGGCAGCCCTGGAAGGCGCTGCTGTCCGCGCCCAGGTCCGCCGCGACCATCGCCGGCAGCAGCAGGCCCAGGCGCGCGATCTCGGCGGCGCCGGCATCCAGCGCGTCGCCGGGCTGCCACTGCGCCGGCACCGGCCCGTCGCGCAGGTAGGCCAGCGCCGCCAGCGCGTCGTAGGAGTGCCCGGCCAGGGCGATGCGCGCGCCCTGCGGCGCGTCCAGGCCCAGCACCTGCGCGCGCGGCGGGGTCACGAACAGGTAGTGCCGCTGCCCGCTGGCCTCGGCGAAGCCGAGGTAGGACGGTTCGGTGCTGCTGTCCAGCGCCATCACCGCGCGGGTGTGGCCGTTGCCGTCTTCGAGTAGGACCGGGCGCCCGGCACGCAACTCCGATGCCGCGCGTTCGCTGCGGATCGCGGCAGGATCGCCGAAGGCGTGCGCGGAAGGGGCGGTGGGGCTGGTCATGCACGACTCCAGATGGGGGATCGGCGGCGCCGCTTCAAGGCTGCCGCGTCCGGTCGCGGCGGCCCCGGCGCGGCGCCGGCAGGCGCGTGGCGCCCGGCGCCATTGTCGCGCGCTTTGCCTGATGCGCCAGCCTGCAGGCGATGGAACGCACTGTGCCCGGCCGCGCTGCATCGCCGATGCAACCGGATGCGGCGTCTGCGGCAATGCCGACATTTCGGCGCGGAGCGGGTGTGCACGCGCCGCCGGTTGCTTGCTACTGTGCCGCCTCGCATCCCCTCCGGCCTCCCGCCCGCATGCAACTCGTCGATTGCACCGAACCGCGCCACGCGATGGCGATCCTGGAGATCTTCAACGACGCCATCGTCCACTCGACCGCGCTGTACGACTACCGGCCACGCCCGCCGGAGAGCATGGCGGCCTGGTTCGCGACCAAGCGCGCCGGCAACTTCCCGGTGCTGGGCCTGGAGGACGCCGACGGCACCCTGGTCGGCTTCGCCAGCTACGGCACCTTTCGCGCCTGGCCGGCGTTCAAGTACAGCGTCGAGCATTCGGTCTACGTGCACCGCGACCACCGCGGCCGCGGCGCGGGCCGACGCCTGCTGCAGGCGCTGATCGACACCGCGCAGGCGCGCGGCGTGCACGTGCTGGTCGGCGGCATCGACGCCAGCAATGCCGGCAGCATCGCCCTGCACGAGCAACTGGGGTTCGTCCACGCCGGCACCGTGCGCGAGGCCGGCTTCAAGTTCGGGCGCTGGCTGGACCTGGCGTTCTACCAGCGCATCCTCGCCGGTCCGGCGCAGCCGCACGACGACTGACGCGGGTTCTGCCGGGGGCGAACGCCCTAGTGCGGATGGCGCTCGGTGGCGTAGGGATTGGGCTCGGCCGGGTCCGGGCGCAGGGTGTAGCGCTTGTAGGTCCACTGGTACTGCGCCGGGTCGCGCCGCGCCACCCGCTCCACGCCCGCGTTGAGCGCGGTGGCCGCGCGCAGCGGGTCGGCATCGGCGATGTCCGGTGGCGCCGGCTGCACGTGCAGGGCGAACTCCAGGTCGTTGCCGACGCGCTCGCACCAGGCGAACAGCACGGTGGCGCCGGTGCGTTCGGCCAGGCGGTTGACCAGGGTCATGGTCAGCGCCGGCACGCCGAAGAACGGCGCGAACACGCCGTCGCCGGCCTTGGGCTGCTGGTCGGGCAGGATGCCGACCGCGCCGCCGTCCTTGAGCGTCTTGAACAACTGCCGCACCGCCGGGCCCTCGGCGCGCACCTGGCGCACCCGTTCGCCGCTGCGGACCAACTGCAGGAAGGCATCGCCGACCGCCGACTCCGGCGCGCGGTAGACGATGGCGATGTCGCCGCGCGAGGCCAGCCACTGGTTGAGCAGCTCCCAGTTGCCGAAATGCGGTGCGGCCACGATCACCCCGCGGCCGGCGGCCAGGGCGGCGTCGTACAGGTCCTGGCCGTGGCGCAGGCGCAGCCGCGCCAGGTTCTGTTCCGGCGGCCGGGTCCACAGCGCCAGGGTCTCGAACGCCTGCCGCGCGGTGGAGCGCAGCACGTCGCGCTGCAGGGCCACGCGCTCGCTGGGCAGCAGCTCCGGATAGGCCAGTTCCAGGTTGCGCCGGACCACCCGGCTCTCGCGCGCGTCCAGGCGCAGCCACAGCCCGGCCAGGCCGTCGGCCAGGCGGTGCAGCCACGGCCACGGCAGGCGCGCCACGGCGGCGGCGCAGCGATACAGCAGGGAAGCGAGCGTGGCGGGTTTCATCGGCGCAGTTTATCCGCTCGGCGCGTCGCGCCTGCCCGACCGGCATCGCGGATCCCGTCGGCCGCGTGCGCTGTCCCTTTCTCAATCTCGCCCATTCGGCGATGATGCCGCACGATCGCAACCGTTCGTCGCGGCGCCACCAATCCCCAATCCCCAATCCCAGCCCTATGCTCTCGCTGATCCAACGCGTCACCCATGCCTCGGTCAGCGTCGACGGCGAGGTCGTGGGCCAGATCGGCCCCGGCCTGCTGGCGCTGGTGGCGGTGGAGCCGGGCGACGACGAGGCCAGGATCCGGCGCATGGCCGAGCGCCTGCTCGGCTACCGGGTGTTCTCCGACGACAGCGGGCGGATGAACCGCTCGCTGCGCGACACCGGCGGCGGCCTGCTGCTGGTCAGCCAGTTCACCCTGGCCGCCGATACCGGCTCGGGCATGCGGCCCAGCTTTACCACCGCGGCACCGCCGGCCGAGGCTGAACGCGGCTTCAACCGATTGCTGGAGGTGTGCCGCGCGCAGCACCCGCCAGGGGTGGAAAGCGGCCGCTTCGGTGCCCATATGGTCGTCAGCCTGGTCAACGACGGCCCGGTCACCTTCCTGCTCCGGCCGTAGACGCCGGCGCGTTCCTGGCGGAGCCGTTCAGGCTCCTCGTCCGGCAAGCGGCGGTCCGGGCTGTTATAATGCTAGGTTCACTCATTCACCTACCTGCCGGTGGCGCGAGCACTCATGGCCAACGAACGTCCTGCCCAGCAATCCGACATCAAGCAACTGATCAGCAAGGGCCTGGAACAGGGCTATCTGACCTACGCGGAAGTCAACGACCATCTTCCCGACGATCTGGTCGACCCCGAACAGATCGAAGACATCATCGGCATGATCAACGGCATGGGCATCGATGTCCATGAAGTTGCGCCCGATGCCGAAACCCTGTTGCTCAACGACGGCAACACCGGCAACCGCGAAGTCGACGACACCGCGGCCGAAGAAGCCGCTGCGGCGCTGACCGCGCTCGACACCGAAGGCGGCCGCACCACCGACCCGGTGCGCATGTACATGCGCGAGATGGGCACAGTAGAACTGCTGACCCGTGAAGGCGAGATCGCCATCGCCAAGCGCATCGAGGAAGGCCTCGGCCAGGTGCAGGCCGCGCTGGGCGCGTTCCCGCTGGCGGTGGAGACCCTGCTCGAGGACTACGAACAGCACAAGGAAGGCAAGAAGCGCCTGGCCGAGATCGTGGTCGGCTTCAACGACCTGATCGAGGAAGAGCCGGCCCCGCCGGTCGCGGTGTCCGACGACGACAGCGCCACCGATGCCGATGCCGACGAGGACGACGACGACGACGTCGACACCGCCGAAGAGGACGCCGGCCCGACCGGTCCGGATCCGGCCGAGGTCGCGCGGCGCATGGAAGTGCTGGCCACCGAGTACGCCAAGTTCAAGAAGGCCCACGCCAAGAACGGCGCCGAGCACAAGCTGGTCACCAAGCTGCGCAACGACATCGCCGAGGTGTTCGTCACCCTGAAGCTGCCGCTGCCGCTGACCGACGTGCTGGTGCGCAAGCTGCGCGACACCATGGCCCAGGTCAAGGACCACGAGCGCCGCGTGCTGCACCTGGCCACCCACGTGGCACGCATGCCGCGCAAGGACTTCATCCGTTCCTGGGAAGGCAACCAGACCAACGTGGCCTGGGTCGACGACGCGCTCAAGCGCAAGCAGAAGTGGTCGTCGGCGCTGCGCGACGTCAAGGACCAGATCATCGCCGAGCAGGAAGCCACCGTGGCGGTGGAGCAGGCCACCTACCTGAGCCTGGCCGAGCTGAAGGAAATCAGCCGCGCCATGGCCTATGGCGAAGCCAAGGCGCGCAAGGCCAAGAAGGAAATGGTCGAGGCCAACCTGCGCCTGGTGATCTCCATCGCCAAGAAGTACACCAACCGCGGCCTGCAGTTCCTCGACCTGATCCAGGAAGGCAACATCGGCCTGATGAAGGCGGTGGACAAGTTCGAGTACCGCCGCGGCTACAAGTTCTCGACCTACGCCACCTGGTGGATCCGCCAGGCGATCACCCGCTCGATCGCCGACCAGGCGCGCACCATCCGCATCCCGGTGCACATGATCGAGACGATCAACAAGTTGAACCGCATTTCCCGGCAGATGCTCCAGCAGTACGGCCGCGAGGCCACCCCGGAGGAGCTGGCCAAGGAAATGGACATGCCCGAGGACAAGATCCGCAAGGTGATGAAGATCGCCAAGGAGCCGATCTCGATGGAAACCCCGATCGGCGACGACGAGGATTCGCATCTGGGCGACTTCATCGAGGACACCAACGTGGAGTCCCCGATCGAGAACACCACCAACATCAACCTCTCCGAGACCGTGCGCGACGTGCTGGCCGGGTTGACCCCGCGGGAAGCCAAGGTGCTGCGCATGCGCTTCGGCATCGACATGAACACCGACCACACCCTCGAGGAAGTCGGCAAGCAGTTCGACGTGACCCGCGAGCGCATCCGCCAGATAGAGGCCAAGGCGCTGCGCAAGCTGCGTCACCCGAGCCGCTCGGAACAGCTGCGCAGCTTCCTCGATATCGATTGATCGAGCGCTGTTCGCGGCAACGAAAAAGCCCCGCCAGGTGCGGGGCTTTTTTGTGGGCGCAGATGCCGGATCGGACGATGCACCGCATCCCTTGTAGGAGCGGCTTCAGCCGCGACCGGGCTTTACCGGGAACGCCGAGTCGCGGCTGAAGCCGCTCCTACAACGGGCAACAAGGGCGCCGGATCGCCGGCGTCCCTGTGTAGGTCGCATCCGCTTACGCGAACGCCTTGCTGCCGCGCATCACCGCCAGCACGTCGTGGCAGGCGCCCATGGTGTGGTAGTCGGTCTTGCCGGCCGGGCTCTTCTCGTCGCTGTAACTGCGGTTGTCCCGGCTGAGGATGCGGAACCAGGCGCCGTAACGGTGGTCGACCAGGTGCTCCCAGGAGTACGCCCACAGCTTGTCGTAGGCGGCGCGGTAGCTGGCATCGCCGCTGGCGGCAAGCAGCCGCGAGGCGGCAGCAATGGCTTCGGCCTGCACCCAGAAGTACTTGTCGTCGTCGCAGAAGTAGGTGGGCGCCGCGGCCACGTCGGGCACGCCGACCACCGGCGCCTCTTCGGTACCGGAGGCGAAGCCGTAGACGATGCCGCCGTGCTGCGCGTCCCAGCCGTGCGCCAACGCGGTGTCGAACAGGTGGCGCGCGGTGGGCAGCAGCCACGCCGGCGCGGTGCCGGTGGCCGCCTGCAGGTGCCCGTGCAGCAGCACCAGCAGCTTGGACCACTCGACCTGGTGGCCGGGCTGGAAGCCCCACGGCCGGAACAGGTGCTTGGGGTTGTCGCGGTTGTAGTCCCAGTCCACCTGCCAGTCGGCGTCGTAGTGCTCCCACACCAGGCCGCCGGCCAGCGCCGCCTGGCGCCGGGTGATGTGGTCGGCCAGCAGCAGCGCGCGCTGCAGGTAGCGCGGCTCGGCGCTGGCCTCGTAGGCGGCGATCAGCGCTTCGCACAGGTGCATGTTGGCGTTCTGGCCGCGGTAGCTGGAGAACGTCCACTCCGGGGTGGCCTCGTCGCGGTACAGGCCGGCGGCGGCATCCCAGTAGCGGGTCTCCAACAACTGCCAGGTCTCGTCCATCCACGCGTCGGTGTCCAGGCCGGCCTTCTTCGCGGTGGCGTAGGCCAGCAGCACGAAGGCGGCGCCGTAGGCGTGCTGGGTGCGGTCCTCGGCCACGCCGTCGCGCAGGGTCCACACGTAGCCGCCGCTGGCGCTATCGCGGTGCACCTCGCGCAGGTAGCGCAGGCCGTGGCGCGCGGCGTCCAGGTACTCGGCGGCCAGCGCCGAGTCGGCGAACTCGATCGCCGCCATCGCGTAGTTGAAGACGAAGCGGGTGCTGCTGACCAGGTGGCGATGGCCGGCGTCGTACACGCTGCCGTCGTCGCGGAAGTAATGGAAGAAGCCGCCCGCCGGGTCGATCGCGCGCGGGTGGTAGAAGGCCATGGTGTCGGCGATGTGCGCGCGCAGGACGGCGGCGTCGGCGAAGTCGGGCAGGGGCGTGGCGGGCAGGTTCATGCGGTTGGCTGGCGAACTGTGTGAGGGAGGAGAAGACGGCGGTGCACGACGGCGGCGTGTGGGCCGCCGCCGTGCCGGGAACGGATCAGCGGATCAGTGCATCACGCGCGCGGCCGGCGCGGTGACGGGCGCGGCCGCCGCCAGGTCCGGCGACAGGCGCGAGCCGCGCAGGCCGTACCAGACGATGTAGGCGTAGCACAGCAGCGGGATCACGAAGGCGTGCTGGATGCCGATGGCGTCGGCCAGCGCGCCTTGCGCCAGCGGCACGATGGCGCCGCCGACGATGCCCATGATCAGCAGGCTGGAGGCCTTGCTGGTGAGCACGCCCAGGCGTTCGATGGCCACGGTGAAGATGGTTGGGAACATGATCGAGTTGAACAGGCCGATCGCGATCACGCTCCACATCGCCACATGGCCGGTGCTGAGCATGGTGGCGATCAGCAGCAGCGAGGCGATGCCGGCGAAGGTCGCCAGCAGCTTGCGTGCCGGGACGAACTGCAGCAGCGCCGCGCCAGCGAAGCGGCCGACCATCGCGCCGAACCAGTAGTACGACAGATGGTGTGTGGCGTCGGCTTCGTTGAGGCCGCCCGTGGTGGGGCTGGAGATGTAGTTGATCAGGAAGCTGCCGATCGCCACTTCCGCGCCCACGTACATGAAGATCGCCACCACGCCCCACAGCAGGTGCGGGTGGCGCAGCGCGTCGGCGAAGCGGTGGTGCGACTCGGCTCCGGTGTCCTTGTCCTCCCGCAGCGACGGCACCCGCATGACCAGCATGAACACTGCCAGCAGCAGCAGGCCGCCGGCCAGCATCAGGTAGGGGATTTCCACCGTACGCGCCTGTTCGATGCGATACGCGGACAGCTGCGCGGGATCCATCGCCGCGATCTGGTCGGCGCCGAGCACCGCGCCGGCCAGGATCAGCGGGCCGATCAGCCACGGGAACACGGTGGTGCCCAGCGAGTTCAGCGCCTGGGCGAAGTTGAGCCGGCTCGGCGCCTTCTCCGGCGCGCCGATCAGGCTGATGTAGGGATTGGCCGCGACCTGCAGCAGGGTGATGCCGCTGGCCAGCACGAACAGCGCGGTCAGGAACAGCGGATAGGAGGGCAGGCGCGCGGCCGGGTAGAACATCGCCGCGCCGATCGCCGCCACCACCAGGCCGATGACGATGCTGGCCTTGTAGCCGACCCGCGACACCACGGCGCCGGCCGGCACCGACATCAGGAAGTAGGCGCCGAAGAAGGTGAACTGGATGAGCATCGACTGCGCGTAGTTCATCTGGAACACGGCTTTCAGATGCGGGATCAACACGTCGTTGAGGCTGGTCAGGCCGCCCCAGGTGAAGAAGATCATGCTGACCACCGCGATGGCGGCGGTGTTGGACAGCGGGCGACGGCTCATGCAGCGACTCCGGGAACGGGCGAGAGGGCGACCCGGCTACTGGCGCGCAGGCACAGCCGGGCGGGGGCGATGGTAAGCGCAGGCAGGGCCTGCCGGTGGCGCAGCGCGTCCAGCACCAGGCGCGCGGCCTGCATGCCGCGCTCGCGCGGGGCGACGGCGACGGTGGACAGCGGCGGAGTGGCGACGGCGGCTTCGGGGATGTCGTCGAAGCCGATCAGCGCGTAGTCGCGGCCGGCCACGCGGCCGCGTTCGGCCAGGCCGCTGGCCAGGCCCAGCGCGACCACGTCGTTGTAGCAGACCAGCGCGGTCGGCAGCGGGTCGCGTGCGCACAGTGCGCCGGCCTGGCGCGCGGCTTCCAGCCGGGTCGGCGCGCATTCGATCAGCCACGCCGGATCGACGGCGATGCCGGCGGCGGCCAGCGCCTCGCGGTAGCCGGCGCGGCGCTCGGCGCAGGAACTGGACTGGCGGTGCCCGCCGAAGAAGGCGATGGCGCGGTGGCCCTGCCCCAGCAGGTGTTCGGTGGCCAGGCGCGCGCCGCGGCGGTTGTCCAGCGCCAGCAGCGGCCAGTCGCCGTCCAGCGCGCGGTTGAACAGCAGCACCGGCAGGCGCGGCCCCAGCAGCTGGCGCAGCCGCGCCGCGTCGGTGTTCTCGGTGGGCGAGAGGATCATCGCCGCCGGGTGGTGCTCGATCAGCGAGGCCAGCACGGTCTGCTGGCGCTCCGGCGATTCGCCGGTGCTGCCCATCAGCATAACGTAGCCGGCCTCGGCCAGCGCCGCGTCCACGCCGCCGGCGAACTCGGCGAAGAACGGGTTGGCCAGGTCGTTGACCACCAGCGCCACCGCATTGGACGCGCGGCCGCGCAGGCTGGCCGCACCGCGGTGGTAGACATAGCCCTGGCGGGCGATCTCCGCCGCCACCCGCGCGCGCGTGTCCGCGTGCACCAGCGGGCTGTTGCGCAGCACCAGCGACACGGTCGCCCGCGACACGCCGCAGGCAGCGGCGATGTCGGACACGGTGACGCGTTTGTCGGCGGAAGACGGCGCCACGGCGCTTTAGACCGGTTCAAAAGGTCGCTCATCCTGCGCCGTCGTGATCCGATCCGCATTTTGCAGTGCAGCAAGGCATTGCAGTGGCTTTGTGCTATCCGTTTGGATCGATTCGATACGGGGAGCCTGCCATGCGCAGCTCAAGGAAGCTGGGCGGCGCTACCGCACTGCTGCTGGCCGCGCTGTGGCCGATCGCATCCGCCGTCGCGGCGACGGGTGGCAACGCCGGCGAGCGTGCGGTGGCGGCGGTGGACCCCTTCATCGGCACCGGCGGCGAAGGCCACACCTATCCCGGCGCCACGGTGCCGTTCGGCATGGTCCAACTGAGCCCGGACACGCGCATCCAGCCGCGCAAGGATGCCTACGGCTGGGCGGCCGGCTACCGCTACGACGACCGCAGCCTGGTCGGCTTCTCGCACACGCATTTCTCCGGCACCGGCCACTCCGACCTGGGCGACGTGCTGCTGATGCCGATCAGCGGCACGGTGCGGCTGGAGCGCGGCGATCCGGACACACCCGGCAGCGGCTACAGCGCGCGCTTCCGCCACGACGACGAGCGCGCCGAGCCGGGCTACTACGCGGTGACCCTGGACGACTACAGGGTGCGCGCCGAACTCACCGCCAGCGCCCGCGTCGGCGTGCACCGCTATACCTATCCGGCCGGCCAGCCGGCGCACGTGCTGCTCGACCTGCGCACCAGCCTGTACGACTACCCGGGCAAGATCAGCTGGTCGCGGCTGCGCCTGCGCGCCGACGGCACCGTCACCGGCTTCCGCGAGACCCGCGGCTGGGCGCCGGGGCGACAGCTGTACTTCGCCCTGCGCTTCTCGCAGCCGCTGCGCGGCCATGCCTTCCACAACACCGAGCAGGACATTCCCTACAAGGGCTTCCCGCCGCCGGGCGACAACGACCCTGCCCAGCGCGCGCAGATCGAAGGCCGGCAACTGGTGGGCTCGTTCGACTTCGGCGACGGCCTGCGCGGGCCACTGCTGGTCAAGGTGGCGATCTCGCCGGTCAGCGAGGACAGCGCCATTGCCAATCTCGACGCCGAAGTACCGGGCTGGGATTTCGACGGCGTGCGCCGTGCCGCGCGCGCGCAATGGGCACAGGCGCTCGGCGCGGTGGAGGTGGATGCGCCGCCCGCGCAGCGCACCCAGTTCTACACCGCGCTGTACCACAGCCTGCTCGGCCCGACCCTGTTCATGGACAGCGACGGCCGCTACCGCGGGCCGGACAATGCCGTGCACCAGGCGCAGGGTTACACCCACTATTCGACGTTCTCGCTGTGGGACACCTACCGCGCGCTGCACCCGCTGCTGACCATCGTGCAGCCGCCGCAACGCACCAACGACATCGTCAACTCGCTGCTCGCGCACCAGCGCGAAAGCCCCTACGGCGTGCTGCCGGTGTGGGCGTTCCACGGCCTGGAGACCTGGTGCATGATCGGCTACCACGCGGTGCCGGTGATCGCCGACGCGTACATGAAGGGCATCCGCGGCTACGACACCGACGCCGCGCTCAAGGCCATGGTGGCCAGCGCCGACTATGGCCCCTACGACGGCATCGCCCAGTACCGCGAACTCGGCTACGTGCCGATCGACGAGGAAGGCGAGGCCGCCTCCAAGACCCTGGAGTACGCCTTCGACGACTGGACCATCGCACGCATGGCGCAGGACATGGGCCGCAGCGAGGTCGCCGCCGCCTTCGCCAAGCGCGCCGGCAACTGGCGCAATGCCTTCGACCCGGACACCGGCTTCATGCGCGCGCGCAAGCGCGACGGCGCCTTCCGCACCCCGTTCGATCCGGACGCCAGCGGCTACGGCACCGACTACACCGAAGGCAACGCCTGGCAGTACTCCTGGTACGTGCCGCAGGACGTGGCCGGCCTGGCCCGCGCGCATGGCGGGGACGACAAACTGCTGGCGCGGCTGGACCAGGTGTTCGACGCCAAGGTCGATCCCAAGGTGTTCGCGCACATGGAGGACATCACCGGGCTGATCGGCTGGTACGCGCACGGCAACGAACCCAGCCATCACGTCGCCTATCTGTATGCCTACGCCGGGCAGCCGTGGCGTACCCAGGCGCGGCTGCAGCAGATCATGCGCAGCCAGTACGCGGCGCGGCCGGACGGGCTGGCCGGCAACGACGACATGGGGCAGATGTCGGCCTGGTACGTGTTCACCGCGCTGGGCTTCTACCCGGTGGCGCCTGCCAGCAACCAGTACATCCTCGGCCGCCCGTTCCTGCCGCGCGCCACCCTGGCGCTGCCCAACGGCAAGCGCTTCACGGTGATCGCCGATGGGTTGGACGACGCGCATCCCTATGTCGGCAGTGTCACCCTCAACGGGCGTCCATTGAACCGTGCATTCCTGCGCCATGAGGAACTCATGGCCGGCGGCGAACTGCGCTTCACCCTGCAGGCCACGCCCAACACCGCCTGGGCCGCGGCGGGTGCCGAGCGTGCCTATTCGATGAGCGAGTGAAGGGCATCTCCACGACTGCGGGACGTCTCCTGTAGGAGCGGCTTCAGCCGCGACGAGGCGTTCCCGGTGAAGCCCGGTCGCGGCTGAAGCCGCTCCTACGGAGAAAGCGGCACGCGGCGTGCGTTGCGCACGGCGGATGCAATGCTCGCTGCAGACACGATGCGTGCACGCACGCGTGAGTGTCAGCACCGCGTGAATGTTTGCTGTGTCTTGCGTCGCGCCTGGCGTCTCGCGGCGTGTGCCGCCATACCCTGCCACCCCGCGTCGCATCACATGCACGCGTATTTAATGTCATCCACACATTCCATTTGCGGCGATCGTGGTCTTGTAGCGCGGCTGCATCGCATCGCGCGGACCGGGTGCGCCGGCACCGTCGCGATCTTTGGAGGCGCGACTGCGTGCAGGCCCATCCCGGTCCGGTGTCTTTGCCATGCGACGGCGCGATCGGCGCTGCCGGCAACGGCGCGCAGAGGCGACGTGTCCTTCTCATTCGTCGAACGGGATCTTCCGAATGCATGTCTGCCTGCTGTCCTCCTTTCCTCCTCACGATGCGGCTGCGCTGGACGCGGCCATGGCGGCGGCGCAGGCACAGGGCTGCGATCACATCGTCTTGCCCAATCCGTTCGCGCAGGATGCGCAGGGTCGTCTTCACGACCCTGCAGCCGACGACGCGGCGGGCCAGACACAATTGCGCCACTGGCTGCAACGCGCCGAGCAGCATGGGCTGCGCGTGCTGCTGGATCTGCGCATCGACGAGATCGGCGGCGGCAGCCGCCTGCTGCAGGAACATCCGCACTGGTTCCGCGCACGCAGTTCGGCGCTGCCGGATCCGCGCGCCGAACGCGCCGCGCCGGACATTGCGGTGGGCCGCTTCGCCTCCGCGGAAGAAGGGGCGGGCCTGGCGCAGTGGTGGAGTGCGCGCCTGGCCGACTGGCTGCGCAGCGGCGTGGCCGGCTTCCGCGTGCTGCAGCCAGAGCGCATTCCGGCACCGTTGTGGCGCACGCTGATCGACGGGGTCCACGCCCAGGCGCCGCAGGCGCGGCTGTTGGCGTGGACGCCCGGGCTGGGCCTGGACGCGTTGCGCGGCCTGGCCGGCGCCGGTTTCGATGCCGCGTTCTCCTCGCTGGCCTGGTGGGACGGCCGCGGCGACTGGTTCTTCGACGAAGACAGCGCGCTGCGCGCGCTGGCGCGTTGCGTGGTCGCCACCGTCGACGACGAGACGGCTTCAGATACGCAACCGCCCTTGCCGCGCGCGCAGCGGCAGCGCCTGGCTGCCGCGTTCGGTGGCGCGTGGGCGATCGCCGCGCAGGACGTGTCGCCGGAGCACGGGCAGCCCGAGCACGCGCAGCCCGCGACGTCCGAGAGCGATGCGTCCACGCCGGCTGCGTCGTTGCCCGACGCCACCGCAGCGCTGCGGCTGCGCCCGCTGCTGCGCGACGGCGCGCTCACCGCCGTGGCGGTGGAGCCGCTGGACGCCGCGCCATGGCTGGTGCTGCTCAACAGCGACCGCGACCACCTGCTGCCGGTGCCGGGGCCGGCGTTGCTGCGCCTGCTCGGCGACAGCGAAGGTTTGCTCAGCGACCATGGCGAGCCGATCCAGGGCGAGCAGGGCGGCACGCTGGAAGCGGGCGAGGTGCGCATCTATCGCAGCCTGCCGGCGCGCCCGGTGCTGACCGCGGCGCGCGCACGCACCCCGGCCGAGGTCGCCGCCGGCGAGGCGCGGGTGTGCATCGAGTCGGTGACGCCGTCGGTGGACGACGGGCGTTTCCCGGTCAAGCGCACGGTCGGTGACAGGGTCTGCGTGGAAGCCGATGCGTTCTGCGACGGCCACGACCGCATCGCGGTGGCGCTGTTGTGGCGCGCTGCCGATGCGCGCACCTGGTCCAGCACGCCGATGCGCGCGCTCGGCAACGACCGCTGGCGCGGCGAGTTCCCGCTGCAGCGCCTGGGTCGCTACGAGTTCCGCATCGAGGCCTGGCGCGACGTCTACGCCACGACTCATGCCGACCTGGAAAAGAAGCGCGCCGCCGGTACGCTGCTGCCGGTGGACGTGCAGGAAGCGTTGGCCCAGGTCGAGGCGGCGCGCGGGCGCAGCCGTGGCGCATTGGCGACGCGCTTGAAAGCCATCGCCACCCGTATCGCCCGCACCGACGACCTGGCCGAGAAGGCGCAACTGCTGCTCGAACCCGACACCGCTGAAGCGATGGCGCGCGCCGACGCCAAACCGTTCCGCACCGAATACCCGATGACCTTCCGGGTCGAGGCCGAACGCCGCGCCGCACACTTCGCCAGTTGGTACGAATTGTTCCCGCGCTCGCAGAGCGGCGATCCGCAGCGCCATGGCACCTTCGACGACTTGATCGCGCGGCTGCCACACATCCAGGCGATGGGCTTCGACGTGTTGTACATGCCGCCGATCCACCCGATTGGCGAGAAGAACCGCAAGGGCCGCAACAACGCGGTGACCGCCGAGCCGGGCGAACCCGGCAGCCCGTACGCGATCGGCTCGGCCGAGGGCGGGCATACCGAGGTGCATCCGGAACTGGGCGGGCTGGAAGGTTTTCGCCGCCTTCGCGCGGCCGCGGCCGCGCATGGCCTGGAACTGGCGCTGGACTTCGCCATCCAGTGCGCGCCGGACCATCCGTGGCTGCGCGACCATCCGGATTGGTTCACCTGGCGCGCCGACGGCTCCATCCCGTACGCGGAGAACCCGCCGAAGAAGTACCAGGACATCGTCAACGTCGACTTCTACGCCAGCGGCGCGGTGCCGGCGCTGTGGAACGCGCTGCGCGACGCGGTGCTGTTCTGGGTCAACGAAGGCGTCACCCTGTTTCGTGTCGACAACCCGCACACCAAGCCGTTCCCGTTCTGGGAATGGCTGATCGCCGAGGTGCGTGGGCGCCATCCGGAGGTGGTGTTCCTGTCCGAGGCCTTCACCCGGCCCAAGCCGATGTACCGGCTGGCCAAGGTCGGCTTCTCGCAGTCCTACACCTACTTCACCTGGCGCCAGCACAAGGCCGAACTGCAGGCCTACATCGAGGAACTCAACAGCGGCGCGCCCAGCGAGTGCTTCCGCCCGCACTTCTTCGTCAACACGCCGGACATCAATCCGCTGTTCCTGCAGCACAGCGGGCGCAGCGGACACCTGATCCGCGCCGCGCTGGCGACCACGCTGTCCGGGCTGTGGGGCATGTACCAGGGCTTCGAGCTGTGCGAGGCCACGCCGCTGCCGGGCAAGGAGGAATACCTGGACTCGGAGAAGTACCAGTTGCGCGTGTGGCCGGAGCGTGCCCCGGGCGACATCGTGGAGGAGATCACCCGCCTCAACCTGCTGCGCCGCCAGCATCCGGAACTGCAGTCGCACCTGGGCACGCGCTTCTACGTCGCGCACAACGAGCAGGTGCTGTACTTCGGCAAGTTCCTCGATGCCGCGCACCTGGCGCGCGGCCGCAGCCTGGTACTGGTGGCGGTGAGCCTGGACCCGCATGCGGCGCAGAACGCGCAGATCGAAGTGCCGCTGTGGGAACTGGGCCTGCCCGACCACGCCAGCGTCGCCGTGCGCGACCTGTGGGACGGCCACGACTTCGCCTGGCACGGCAAGACCCAACACATCCGCCTCGATCCGTCGCGGCCGTTCTCCCTGTGGCGCATCCGCGCCGGAGTTCCTGCATGAATGTCGCCGCGCCGTCGTCCCCCCAACTCGAGCCGCGCGCACCGGCCGGCGATGCGCGCTGGTACAAGGACGCGATCATCTACCAGGTGCACGTCAAGTCGTTCTTCGACTCCAACGACGACGGCATCGGCGATTTCCCCGGGCTGATCTCCAAGCTCGACTACATCGCCGACCTGGGCGTGGACACGATCTGGCTGCTGCCGTTCTACCCCAGTCCGCGCCGCGACGACGGCTACGACATCGCCGAGTACATGGCGGTGCATCCGGACTACGGCAGCATCGCCGACTTCCAGCGCTTCGTCGAACAGGCGCACGCGCGCGGCATCCGCATCGTCACCGAACTGGTGATCAACCACACCTCCGACCAGCACCCCTGGTTCCAGCGTGCGCGCATGGCCCCGGCCGGCTCGCCGGAGCGCGCGTTCTACGTGTGGTCCGACAGCGACCAGGACTACGCCGGCACCCGCATCATCTTCTGCGATACCGAGAAGTCCAACTGGACCTGGGACCCGGAGGCCGGCCAGTACTTCTGGCACCGCTTCTACTCGCACCAGCCGGACCTCAACTTCGACAATCCGGCCGTGCTGGAAGCGGTGCTGGAAGTGATGCGTTTCTGGCTGGACCTGGGCGTGGACGGGCTGCGCCTGGACGCGGTGCCGTACCTGATCGAGCGCGAGGGCACCTCCAACGAGAACCTGGCCGAGACCCACGCCATCCTGCGCCGCATCCGCGCCACGCTCGATGCCGAATACCCCGACCGCATGCTGCTGGCCGAGGCCAACATGTGGCCGGAAGACACGCAGCAGTACTTCGGCGAGAACGCCGACGAATGCCACATGGCGTTCCACTTCCCGCTGATGCCGCGCATGTACATGGCGATCGCGCGCGAGGACCGCTTCCCGATCACCGACATCATGCGCCAGACCCCGGAGATTCCGGAGAGCTGCCAGTGGGCGATCTTCCTGCGCAACCACGACGAGCTGACCCTGGAGATGGTCACCGACTCCGAGCGCGACTACCTGTGGCAGACCTACGCGGCCGACCGCCGTGCGCGCATCAACCTCGGCATCCGCCGGCGCCTGGCGCCGCTGCTGGAGCGCGACCGCCGCCGCATCGAACTGATGACCTCGCTGCTGCTGACCATGCCCGGCACGCCGGTGCTGTACTACGGCGACGAGATCGGCATGGGCGACAACATCCATCTCGGCGACCGCGACGGCGTGCGCACGCCGATGCAGTGGTCGATCGACCGCAACGGCGGCTTCTCGCGCGCCGATCCCGCCGCGCTGGTGCTGCCGCCGATCATGGATCCGCTGTACGGCTACCAGGCGGTGAACGTGGAGGCGCAGCAACGCGACCAGTATTCGCTGCTGACCTGGACCCGGCGCATCCTGTCGGTGCGCAAGCGCTACCGCGCCTTCGGCCGCGGCACGCTGCGCTTCCTGTATCCCGGCAACCGCCGCCTGCTCGCCTACCTGCGCTGCCACGAGGACGAGACCGTGCTGTGCGTGGCCAACCTCTCGCACACGCTGCAGGCGGTGGAACTGGACCTGTCCGAATTCGAGGGCCGGGTGCCGGTGGATATTCTCGGGGGCGGCAGCTTCCCGCCGATCGGGCGGCTCACTTATCTGCTCACCGTGCCGGCGTTCGGCTTCTACGCCTTCCAACTGGTCGGCAATGCCACGCTGCCGGACTGGCACGTGCCGGCGCCGGTGCCGCTGCCCGATTACCAGACCCTGGTGCTGCGCGGCGGCACCGACAGCGCCGGCCTGCAGCCGCACCTGCCGACGCTGGAGCGCGACATCCTGCCGGCGTGGCTGTCCACGCGGCGCTGGTTCGCGGCCAAGGACCGCGCGCTGCGCAGCGTGCGCATCGCCTGGCGCACGCCGCTGTCCGGCGGCGACGGCCTGACCCTGCTGGAGATCGAGGCGGAACTGGACGATGGCGCGCATGAGCGGTACATCCTGCCGCTGGGCATCGTCTGGGAGCGCGAGCAGCCCAGCGTACTGGCCGAGCAGCTGGCGCTGGCGCGCGTGCGCCATGGCCGCGAGGTCGGCTATCTCACCGATGCCTTCGCGCTGAAGCCCTTCACCCTGAGCATGCTCGCCGCGCTGCGCGACAAGGCGGAGCTGCGCGTGGATGGCGAGGCCGACAATGATGCCGGCACCGAACGCATCCGCTTCTGCCCGACGCCCGCATTGCAGCGCGTGGACATTCCAGCCGATCCGGAGATCCGCTGGCTGTCGGCCGAGCAGAGCAACAGTTCGCTGATCGTTGGCGATGCCGCGGTGTTCAAGCTGCTGCGGCGCGTCTCGGCCGGCATCAACCCGGAGATCGAGATCGGCGAGCGCCTCACCACGCTGGGCTACGCCAACGCCGCACCGCTGCTGGGCCATGTCGCCCGCGTCGAGGCCGACGGCAGCGAGACCACGCTCGCGCTGCTGCAAGGCTTCGTGCGCAACCAGGGCGATGCCTGGCGCTGGACCCTGGATCACCTGTCGCGCAGCGCCGAGGAGTACGACGCCGCGCAGGACGATGCCGCACGGCTGGACATCGTGACCAGCTACGACGCCTTTGCGGCGATCGTCGGGCGGCGCCTGGCGGAGCTGCATGCGCTGCTGGCGCAGCCCAGCGACGCGCCCGCCTTCGCGCCGCAGGCCGTGGACGCCGCCGCCGCGCAGCAGGTGGTGGATGGAGTCGTGCACGAAGTGCAGGCGATGTGGGACACCCTGCTCGCGCATCGCGACGCCAACGACGACCCGGCCGAACACGCGGCGGTGGATGCCCTGCTGGCCGAACGCCCGCGCGTGGACGCCTGGTTGCAGCAGGCGCCTGCGCTGCTGTCCGGCGCACTGCTGACTCGTGTGCACGGCGATTTCCATCTCGGCCAGATCCTGGTCGCCTTCGACGACGTGGTGCTGATCGACTTCGAAGGTGAACCGGCCAAGTCGCTGGACGAACGCCGCGCCAAGGCCAGCCCGCTGCACGACGTCGCCGGTTTCCTGCGCTCGCTCGACTACGCCAGCGAAGTCTCCGCGCGCGGCGAGGAAGGCACCGCTGCGCGTGTGGGCGCGGGTTTGGATACCGCGCAGGAGGCGTTCCTGGCCGCGTTCCGCAGCCGCGCCAGCGCTGCGTTCCTGTCGGCCTACCGTGCGGTGCTCGATGCGAGCCCGCATCCATGGGTGGCGCCGGCCGCGTTCGAGGCCACCACCTTGCTGTTCCTGATCGAGAAGGCCTGTTATGAAATTCGCTACGAGGCCGCCAACCGCCCGGCATGGATCATGGTGCCCATACAGGGACTGTTGCGCATACTCGACCGCTTTCCCGCGCCCCAGGAGTCGATTCGATGAGTGATGCCGTCCACGTCTGGGACGACGCGACGCAACGCGCCTTCGCCACTGCTCGCCATGGCGACCCGTTCGCCGTGCTGGGCGTGCATCGCCTCGGCAATGCGCGGGTGCTGCGCAGCTACCAGCCGGGCGCCGATGCGGTGCTGGCGGTGCTGGAGGACGGCAGCGAAGTGCCGCTGCAGCAAGGACTGGAAGGCTTCTTCCACGCCGAACTGCCGCACGAGGGTCGCTACCGCCTGCGCATCCGCTGGCCAGGCGGCGAGCAGGACACCGCCGACGCCTACGCCTTCGGCCCGCAGCTGAGCGACTTCGACCTGCACCTGATCGGCGAAGGCCACCATCTGCACCTGGCCGACGCGCTGGGCGCGAACGTGGTCGAAGTCGACGGCGAGCAGGGCACCCGCTTCGCGGTGTGGGCGCCCAACGCCTCGCGCGTAGCGGTGATCGGCGACTTCAACAGCTGGGACGCGCGCCGCCACCCGATGCGCCTGCGCCACCAGGCCGGCGTGTGGGAACTGTTCGTGCCCGGCGTCGGCCCCGGCGCGCGCTACAAGTTCGCCCTGCGCGGCCCCCGCGGCGAAGACCTGCCGGCCAAGGCCGACCCGGTCGCGCGCCAGGCCGAACTGGCGCCCGGCACCGCCTCCATCGTCGCCGACCCCGCGCCGTTCCAGTGGCGCGACGACGCCTGGATGGCCACGCGCGCGCGCCGCCACGCCCCGCAGGCGCCGATCAGCGTGTACGAAGTGCATGCTGGTTCGTGGATGCACGCCGACGACGGCAGCATGCTGGACTGGGATGCGCTGGCCGAGCGGCTGATCCCCTACGTGGCCGACATGGGCTTCACCCACATCGAACTGCTGCCGGTCACCGAGCACCCGTTCGGCGGCTCCTGGGGCTACCAGCCGCTGGGCCTGTTCGCGCCGACCGCGCGCTTCGGCAGCCCGGAAGGGTTCGCCCGTTTTGTCGACCGCTGCCACCGCGAGGACATTGGCGTCATCGTCGACTGGGTGCCGGCGCATTTCCCCACCGACGCGCACGGCCTGGCCCACTTCGACGGCACCGCGTTGTACGAACACGCCGACCCGCGCGAAGGCTTCCACCGCGACTGGAACACCCTCATCTATAACCACGGCCGTCGCGAAGTCTCCGGTTTCCTGATCGCCAGCGCTCTGGAGTTCCTGCAGCGCTACCACGTCGATGGCCTGCGTGTGGATGCGGTCGCCTCCATGCTCTACCGCGACTACAGCCGCAACGCCGGCGAGTGGGTGCCCAACATCCACGGCGGCCGCGAGAACTACGAGACCATCGCCTTCTTGCGCCGGCTCAACCAGGTGGTGGCCGACCAGGCCCCCGGCGCCATGACCATCGCCGAAGAATCCACCGCCTGGCCCGGCGTCACCGCCGACCTCGCCCACGGCGGCCTGGGTTTCAACTACAAGTGGAACATGGGCTGGATGCACGACAGCCTGCACTACATCGAACTGGACCCGATCTACCGCCGCTACCATCACGGCGAGATGACCTTCAGCATGGTCTACGCGTATTCCGAGCGTTTCATGCTGCCCATCTCCCACGACGAAGTGGTGCACGGCAAGCGCTCCCTGCTTGGCCGCATGCCCGGCGACGACTGGCAGCGCTTCGCCAACCTGCGCGCCTACCTCGGCTACATGTACACCCACCCCGGGCGCAAACTGCTGTTCATGGGCTGCGAAATCGCCCAGCCCACCGAGTGGAACCACGACGCCGCGCTGCCCTGGCACCTGCTGGATCAGCCCAACCACCGCGGCATCCAGCGCCTGGTCCGCGACCTCAACCGCCTCTACGCCGAACACCCGGCGCTGCACGCCCGCGACGACGAACCGGAAGGTTTCGCCTGGGTCATCGGCGACGACGCCGGCAACAGCCTGTTCGCCTACCTGCGCAAGGCCCGCAGCGGCGATACCCCGCTGCTGGTGGTGGCCAACCTCACCCCGCAGGTGCACCACGGCTACCGCATCGGCGTGCCGCGTGCTGGCCGTTGGCGCGAACTGCTCAACTCCGACAGCGAGATCTACGGCGGCAGCAACACCGGCAATGGCGGTAGCGTGCGCGCCGAGAACGTTGGCGCGCATGGGCATCCGGCGTCGCTGGTGTTGACCATCCCGCCGCTGGCGGTGCTGGTGTTGGGGGTTGAGGAGTAGGGCGAGTAGGGCGAGAAAGCAAAGGGGCCGCGGCTAGAGCGCGGAAAGAGCCGGCTGCCCGGACAGAGCAGGCTGTTGTGGGAGGGACTTCAGTCCCGACGCTGTCCCAACCCGCTGTCAGCACCTGAGCCGCAACCTCAGGAGATGCCAAGGATTCGCACCGATCAGGTGCAGTCCTCGGTGCCTAACGCCCTGGGCCCACAGGCCGAGCGCAATTCTCGGCCCCGTCTACCGCCCCAGGCAGACAGCCCACCACCCCGACCGGTAAACTCACGCCCGCCTCGGCGCCTTCCTCTGCATGCGCGCCAGAGGCGCCAGCCGGCGGCAACGCATCGCCCGCCCGCTCCGGACGCGTCCGGGCCTATAGCTCAACGGTTAGAGCAGAGGACTCATAATCCTTTGGTTCCAGGTTCGAATCCTGGTGGGCCCACCATCAACATACAAGCGGTGTTGCGCCGCGCGCTCTTCAGTATGAGTAGACGCCAGGTGCGCAATTGACCCGTTGATTCCGTCAAGCTAGTTAATTGGGTGTCGATGGAATGAGCCGCTTGTATTTTCTTCGTCAGCTTAGAAGGTCCACGCTTGTTGTGCCATGAAGCCTTCAAGGGTGATGCATTGGACGTCGAAATACTGGCAGATGTTGGGAATCTTTGCGGACTTTTCCTTGAATAACTCCTCGGTTACTACCGCGCCTGCGCGCGCTTTTGCCGCAGCTATTACGAACGGATCGGCTACAGGTGTGCCTTTCAGTCGCTGCTTCTCACCAATAATACTTTGGAAATGATTGACCGCCAGGATTGAGGCTACGATCTGCAGCTCATGCATTGAAGGAGTGGTGAAGATGTGGCCGTTTTTCGCGATCCACCCATCAACATGCGGGTCGGGTGTGCCGCTCTGAAGTTCTCGCCTGACTTCTTTTGTTGAAAGCAAGGATCCGGCTTTTACCATGCTGTCTAATCCGGCCCATAGTGTTGCAAATACACCTGGGTAGTAATGTTTTAGCTTACTGAATGAGCTGGTGTCGAAGACATAGATCATTGCGATTTCCTTCGCAAAACGAGCTCCTCGAGACCGGGTACCTGAGACGCCTTTACTCCCAGGAAGTCTGCTGCCTTTTCCTGACTTAGTTGACCACGCAAATGTCTTGAAAAAACTTCTTTTAGCAGTTTGTCGCTGAGGTATGCGCCCTTTGACGCGTACCAGCTACCTCCACCGGGGCCTTCCTTCTTCTGTTGAGTCCATTCAAGGGCTTTGGCCTCATAAAATATCCTGGTTGCTCTGCCTCGATCAAGAAAGCGTCGGAGGATTGCTTCTCGACTTACCCCAAATGCGCGCGCAAGTTCTGAAAAGAATGAGTCTGGGAGGCTATCGACGTGTTGAGGTGCTCTTTCCGTGCGTTGGTTAAAAAGCGCAGAAGGAATCAATACCTCGGCGGCTACTGCATTGCAGAACACCTCAATGGCTTGCTCCTGTTTGGGCAAGCCGTTGATGTACGCGGTGTCAAACTTTGATATGCCGTTGATGGAAAAAAGTGCATGTGCGAGTTCATGCAGCAACGAAAAAATTTGACGAGTCTTTGTGGTGCTGTTGTTGATGTAAATTAGTGGGAATTCATCGTCTCTCAAGCAAAATCCAGAAATATTGGCCTGCTTGAAACTGTCCTTGAAGACGAATATTCCGGACTTCTCAATGGCTTCACGCCAAGCTTTTAGCGCATCCTCGTCCCGTACCCAAGAGGCTTGCATTTCGCTATCAATGCCAAGTGCGGAGCGGATATGATGAGCTTTCAATACAAGGTCATCGCCAATACTTAGCCTTACCTCATTCCATATTTTGGAATGGGCCGGATTATTGTTTTCGTAAAGCTCCTTCAGTCCTAGCTGGTAGGCGCGCGCCTTGCGTAAATGAAGATAGGTGTCCCTATCTAGCTTCGCGAGATCTTCGTCAGGAAGCGTACGAAATTCTTGTTTGGGAGATGCTTCCTTGGGCGGAGCTGGAAGAAAGAAAACCGCAAGGGGACGCTTGTAGAGGTCGTAAGCCAGCATTTCTAGTTGAGCGTAGGTGGGAGAAGTGTCACCGCGCTCCCAAGACTCAATCTCAGTAGTCTGTCGCTTCAGGCGCGAAGCGACATCGGCCACCGACATGCCGATGGACTCGCGTGCCCAGCGCATCACTGACGGCTGAACGGCGACTATTGTCTTAACCATCTCTATTCTCCATGGGACCAGTATGGCCTTCGCAGGGTGCTGTTGCCCAGTCCCAAGCATTGCGACTGGCCTTGTGCTTGTCTAGGACGGCGCCGAACGCCCGGTCCTGAGGATCTTGGGGTCAGGTTGAGCCACTCCCTATAACTCGGACACCTCAGAGCGAGGACAATCCTCGCACGGAGGTGTTCGACAGAAGCGGCAGCGGTTCACGGCGTAGTTCAAGCGGGAAGGCGGGAGATCGGCCAGCAGCCGTGATCGCGGGGGAGTTAGGCATCCCCGCGCAACCGTCTCTACAAGTGGGCCACGGATCTCGATGCGAAGGGCGCTGGCGCCTTTGGCGGCAGTGGCCGGCCCAACGCCAACCCGGATGAACTGGCCAAGCTGCAGCGAGAGAACGAGCGGCTGCCCTAAGAGAACGAAATCCCCAAAAAAGCGGTGGCGTACCTTGCGCGGGAGCTTGAATTGCCGAGCGTCGAAGGCGGAATTTGCGGCATGGTCTGCCAGGACGATGGAGTTCCGGCGCTTCGCGTACAATGCCGTGCCTCATCCGTCGGGAGAGCCGGCACTGCGGGTGATGCTGTAAAACGTCGGTCACTAGCCTAAGGAACGAAATTCGTGCGAGTGCTTGCGGTCATCGGTGTCATGGCAGTCATTAGCGGCTGTGCAACAAATCAGAAGAAGGCAGCCCCCGAAAAGAACGAGGCATCCGTCCGGTTTTATCCTGGCAAGACCTCCGCCGAGTTGAAAGTGGCTGCAGCGAAGGAATTCACTGCGCTTTCCCCCGGACAGATGCGCGTGGAAGTCCTGGAGAACGAGGTTCGGGCCAGGTACAGCTACAGCTATATGGCAAGGGGCATCGGCTACGTTGGTAATACCACTTCCTTCTCAGGTGTCCGTGCCGACGGAGCTACATGGTACACCGTGACAGTCCAGCAACAAGCTGGCGGGACGCTGGCGCAGTTCACTTATCTCAATGCGGAGCCTGCAGGTGTGTTCCACCCGGGCTTCAAGTCGAATTTGCCTGTGAGGGCTGAAGACAGTATCGAGGGATTTAAGCTCTTCCATGACCGGCTGGAGTATTTGGTTGGGATTCGTAAAGAGTGGACCCCTTGCCCAAGCTCGCCCGTGGGCGAACGCGAATTCATCGAAATCTGTGATCGGCGCGGCCTACACAGTTCCGCCCTCTGACATCGATATCTGGGTGAGGTTGACTAATCCGCGCCGACGCGATCTTATGCATTTTTCTACAAGCGTCTTGTTTTAAGTGTTGATAGCTCTTTTGGTTCGAGCGACTATCCATTCGCCGCGGCAAATTCCGTAGCCTGGTTTGGTCTCCCGAAATCACTTGGCGACTCCCACTCAAATGGAGGACGTCATGCCCGGTAGTGCTGCCGCTCGTTCAAAGACCAAATCCCCTCGCCGCACCGCCAAGCCCCAGTCCTGCTGGCTCAAGCTCGAATCGCCCGACCCCTTGGGGGCAATTGCCGCCGAACCGCTGCCCGGTGCAGCGTCGGCGCCGCCCGTCTGCCTTGATGCCGACAAGGTCGCCGCGCCCAGACGCTCGATCCCTCGCCCACCCAAGCAATGCACCATCGGCTACCGCTACTACGACGTGGAGCGCAATGGCATGCGGGTCGGGCGGCAGGTGCCGAGCTTGCGCTTGTATGGCCTATGGCTGGAAGGCATCGGCTTTGCGGTGGGTGGCAAGGTGCGGATCACGATGGCCAATGGCGCCCTGCTGATTACGATCGTGCCGGCGCCGCCGCCTGTGGCGAAGAAGCGACGCAGGTGTAAGGTGGCGCCGTAGCTGCTCGGTTTTGAAGGTGGGTTGCCGGGGCGGGGCCGTGAGCCGAAGCGCTTGACGGTGGAGATGACGCGTACCGGTCGCGTCGTCGCTACACGTCGGCGCCTTGAACGGAGGTTGCCTCCCATACGTTAGGCATCCGCTGCCCCGGTAGGCAATGCGGAAGTTGTGCGGCGATTGGCCGCCCAAATCATCGTAGAAAGTGCGGTGATTGCGCCAAGGAGGCCGAGGCCCAGGCATCGGGACCGATGCAGTAGGCCGAGGACATCGCTTATCGGTTTCCAGCAAATTCCACCATTGGCAGGCGCGTCATGCCCACGCTTGGCGCGTTCGCCAACCAAGCCCGCCTCCGCGCCACTTGCACCGCATCTCTGTCGTGATGCGTCTGTTCGACCATTCGGAACCCGGCGCCTCGGCGGGACGATCGTGCGCATCAATCGGATTACCCGAATATCAGCTATTTGAAATTTATTTCTTTTGCAGGTATTTTGCGTTTAGCTGGATGACGGGTGCCACCACAATGCTGCCACGCCACGTTCTGGTCACCGCGACGCAACTAGGCGCCACGCTGCAGGCCGCACGCAAGGCCCAGGGACTGACCCAGTCCGCACTGGCCAGCCGTCTCGGCCTGAGCCAGTCGCGGGTTTCCCATCTGGAGTTGAATGCTCATGCGTTGAGCGTCGAACAACTCTTGGCCTGGTGCGCGGCGCTGGGGTTGGAGCTGACCATCGGCACCCGTGGCGACCCTGCCGCGTCCTCCAGCACGCAGGCGGAGTGGTGAGATGGGGCGTCGATCGCACAGCCGCAGCCTCTCCATCTGGACCAATGGCGTTCGCGTGGCGCGATGGACGCTGCCTGCGCGCGGGGAAATGGAACTGCACTACGACGCGGATTGGGTGGGCGCCGACATTGGCCGGCCGCTGTCGCTGTCGCTTCCGTTCAACCTGCAGAACCAGCCGCTCAGGGGCGAGAAGGTCTTCAACTACTTCGACAACCTGCTGCCCGACAGCGATGCGATCCGCCGGCGCGTGGCGCAGCGCTTCACGGCGGCATCCACCGATCCGTTCGATCTGCTGAGCGCGGTCGGACGCGATTGCGTCGGGGCCGTGCAGATCCTGGGCGAGGACGAGGTTCCGCAGGATGTCGAACGTATCGACGGCGTACCGTTGTCCGAAGAGGACATCGAGCGGCACCTGATCGAAACCGTCTCGCCGCATGCCTTCGCCGCACACCGCGACCCGGATGCGGACTTCCGCATTTCCTTGGCTGGTGCGCAGGAGAAGACGGCCTTCCTGTGGTGGGAGGGGCGGTGGTACGCGCCGCGCGGCGCCACGCCGACCAGCCACATCTTCAAGCTGCCGATGGGCCTGGTGGGCGGTCGGAGGGCGGATTTCAGCACTTCCGTCGACAACGAATGGCTGTGCCTGCGGCTGTTGAAAGCGTATGGCTTGAACGTGGCCGATGCGCGCATCGCGCGCTTCGGCCAGCAGCGCGTGCTGGTGGTGGAGCGCTTCGACCGGCGCCTGGCGCACAATGGGCAGTGGCTCATGCGCCTGCCGCAGGAAGACTTCTGCCAGGTCGAAGGCTGCTCGCCGCTGCGCAAGTACGAGAACGAAGGCGGTCCAGGTCTCAAGGCCTTGTTCGGCACGCTGCGCCAGTCGGTCGATGCCGAGGCCGACATGAAGACGGTGCTGGCCGCGCAGGTGCTGTTCTGGTTGCTGCGCGCGCCCGATGGCCATGCCAAGAATTTCAGTATCCAGTTGCTGCCGCGTGGCCGTTTCCGGTTGACTCGGCTGTATGACGTGATGTCGGCCTATCCGGTATTGGGCGACGGCCCCCATCAATGGTCGCCCTACGACATCAAATTGGCCATGGCGTTGCTCGGCAAGAACAAGCATTACGCGATGCACAGCATCCAGCGCAGGCACTTCAGCAGCACGGCGCAGCGGGTCGGCTATGGGCCGACGGCCGAGCTGCTCATCGAGGAAATCCTTGCGCGCACGCCCGCCGCCATCGCCGAGGCGCGTGCGGACCTGCCGCAGGACTTCTCGCCGCGCGTTGCCGACGCCATCCTGGGCGGACTCCAACAGGCTGCCGCGGCGCTCGAGGGGATGACTGCATAACTAACGAAAAATGGGGAGAGGTGGCAGAGTGAACTTGTTCGCATCAGTTCCGAATGAGCAAGGACCCAAATCCATGTGGTGTGAGATGTGCTCTGACCCCAGGCTTCCAACCGTGGGCCATACTGCGCAGATGAACATCCGTCGATTGATCTTATGCCTCAGCTGGCTCTCGATCGCTGGCCCCGCGTTCGCAGGCGGCAGCCGCTGCGCTCTGCACGAATTCACCAGCTCGCGTGAGTTGCACCGGTTCCTGAGTCTTCGCGCCGTTGACGTCCTCAGGCAGGCAGAAAATTCTGGTAGCGGACTCGCGGATCTGGTTGCCCCAATGGCCACTTTTAACCTCGGTGCTGGTGACGTGGGTCGTCCGTTGGGCACAGGCATCGACGGCGCTCGTGCTCTTGCGCGAGCGATGCAGGCCGACTCGTATCGTTTCCTTGGTTGGGACTCCATGGACATGGCGCCCAATGCCTGCTCAGAGCGTGAGGTGGACGTCGAGGTCGAGTTCATCGACAGCCAAGGCAAGCGCGTTTCCCACGTGAAGTTCACGTTCGAGGTGGAGCGCGTTCGCTTAGTTAGCGCCACGGGCTGGGAACGATCGTTTGAAGCGGGTCGGTTGTAGAAGCGATCCGCGTCGAGCGGATTGATCCAGAGTGTCATTAGGCACTCTGGATCCTGGTTGCGCGTAGCGCTGTTCACACGCTACTGGGGCAGGTGCCAGTCGAACCAAGCGACGTTTGGGTTGTTGCAGGTCGACGCGAAGCGCGGCCTCAGTCGCGCTCGAAGCGCTGCAATTCGTCCAGTTGCGCCAGCGCCTTGCGCAGGCTGCCGCCGCTCAAGGAATCGTCCATCTTCCGGCCGAACTCGGCGCGTTGCGGGCGGCGCGCCCAGCGATGGAACCACCAGGTGCCGAGCAGGCCGGCGATGCCGATGCCGTAGCCACCCCAGACCAGCGCGGGGGCCTTGGCCAGCAGATCGACATCGCCCAGGCCGGCCAAGGTCTGCAAGACCGCGATCCACAGAAACCACCACGGCAGACCGGCGACCATGCCGCTGCGGATATACAACGAGCGGGCGCGCAGCAATTGTTTCTGGATGCCGACCACCGGCTGCGCATAGTCGATGTTGCCGATCCGCCCCAGCACCACACCCGCGGCGACGATGGTCAGTACCCCATACGCCTGCACCAGCACGCCGGCGACGATGGACGAGGCATGCGCCGGCTCGCTCATCCACAGCAGTGAGGCGAGCAGGATGAAGGCAATGCCGAACAGGATCTGCATCACCTGACCCCAGAACAGCGGGCGCAGGCTGCCACGCGTCTTGTCCAGCTTGCGCTCGCGCAGCTCTTGCAGCTTCAGCGTGTTGTCCAGTTGCAGCCTGCGGTCCAGCGATTGCCAGGCGGATTTGAGGTCATCGAGTTCCATCATGGTTTCCATGTCGGGTCTTAGCGAAATTCGTCGCGGATGCGCTGTTTCAGGCGTCCGATCTTGGTGGAGACATTGCTTTCTGTGATGCCGAGGATCTGGGCGATCTCGCGTTGCGGGCGGTCTTCGAGGTAGAGCAGCAACAGTGCGCGGTCCAGCGGCGGCTGGCGGGCGATGACGTCCTGCAGCAGGCGAATACGCTGTTCGTTCTCCGGGTCGGTGGCGTTGCCGTCGGCCACGTCGTGCAGGGTTTCGTCCAGCGGCATCGCGTCGTGCCGCTGCCGCAGTTCGCGGTTGCGCAGGTGGCTGATCGCCACGTTCAGCGCGATCCGGTACATCCAGGTGCTGACGCTGCGCGCCGGGTCGTACGTCGGCCAGGCGTGCCAGAGCTGTGCCGCGATCTCCTGGGCCAGGTCTGCGCGGTCCTCGGCACCGCGTGCATAGCTGCCGGCGACCTTGAACACGATGCCGGAATGGCGCTGCAGCAGCGCGCTGAAGGCATCTCGGGTGTCGTTTGCGGTCATGGCGGGTGCGATGGTATCCATTGGTTCACCGGCGCGGTCTTCGCGCCCCTCGGAACCATGATTCGCGTCAGCGCACGGAATCTCACACCCGGCCAGCAATGAATTCCAAGGAGATGCCCGGCTCCGAACCCTCGGTGATCACTTGCGGCGCGTCGGCGATACCGCGGGAGGTTTCCTCCAGTGCCACAACCGCCAGGCGCGCCATGCGGATGCACCTGACCCGGCCGCCTGCTCAGCCCGCCTCCGGGAAACAGCGGTCAGAGTGCACTTACTTGCATCAGTCTCTACCGGGTAACGCTCCTAGTTTCCGCAGTCGCTTTCCAAGCAAGTTGAGGATATGGATTGGGCTCCGCGTTGCTTACTGCTTCCGAGCCGGTGACGTCGTCGGAGGTGTCGCGGGCCGCGCAAGAATCGCGCCAGTCACCAGCTCGAACAGGCGCTCGGACCGCTGAGCATGCGACGGCTGTTCCCGCAGCCAGGCCAGCGCCGCGATCAGGTCGAACAACGCGTCACCGTCCATATCGGCGCGCGCCTTGCCCTCCGCCTGCGCGCGCGCCAGCAGAGCGGCGCCCGCGGCGCGCAGCCGCACGCAGGCCGCGTGCAGCGCGGAGGAGTCGTCTTCGATGGCCGACATCATCGGGGCGAGGATGCCGCGCTGCTGATGAGTGAAGGCGATGATCTCCTCAAGCCAGGCCAGCAATGCCTGGTCCGAGGCCGCGGCCGCGCACAGGGCATCGGCCTTCGTCGCCAGGTCCTCGAAGTCGTTGCGCAGCAGCGCCTCGAGCAGGGCTTCGCGGGTGGGGAAGTGGCGGTACAAGGTGCCCAGGCCGACTTCGGCGCGGCGGGCGATGTCGCGCAGCGAGGTGTCCGCGCCGGATTCGGCCAGGGCCTCGCGGGCCACGTCCAGCAGGCGTTGGTAGTTTTTTTGGGCGTCGGCGCGCATGGTGTCCTTTACAAGTGGAACAGTGCTCCGTATATTCGGAGCACTGTTCCGATCAGGATACGTCATGCACAGTTCCGAAGAAACGCCGCGCACCATGAAAGCCGTCCGCCAGCGTGAGTTCGGCGGCCCCGACGTGCTTCATTACGAGGACGCGCCCAGGCCCGTGCTGCGGCCGGGCGAGGTGCTCATCCGGGTTCACGCCGTCGGGCTGAATCCGCCCGACCTGTACCTGCGCGAGGGTTACAGCCGCCTGCCGCCGGAATGGCGGCCGCCGGTGGCGTTTCCGCTGATCCTGGGCACGGACGTTTCGGGGGTGATCGCGGCGTTGGCGGAAGATGTCGACGGGTTTGCGCCCGGCGACGCCGTTTACGCGATGGTGCGCTTTCCGAGCGGCTTGGCCGGCGGCAGTCAGGCGTATGCGCAGTACGTCGCCGTGCCCGCCAGCGAAGTCGCACTCAAGCCGGCCGGGATCGACCACGTGCACGCGGCGGGCGCGCCGATGTCGCTGCTGACGGCGTGGCAGTTCCTGATCGCGCAGGGCCACGACGTGGCCAATCCGCTGCAGCCCATGCCGCATGTGCCGGTACCGTTGCAGGGCAAGACGGTAGTGGTCAACGGAGCGGCCGGCGGCGTCGGCCATTTCGCGCTGCAACTGGCCAGGTGGCAGGGTGCGCGCGTGATCGCGGTCGCGTCCGGCAAGCACGAGGCGTTCGTGCGCGGGTTGGGCGCCGAGACCTTCATCGACTACACCAAGACGGCGCCGGAGGACGTGCTGCACGACGTGGACCTGGTGGTGGACGCGGTCGGCGGCGCCGGCGCCGGAAAGTTCCTGCGCACGCTCAAGCGTGGCGGTGCGCTGTTCCCCATCTTCCCGCTGGGCTTCGATGGGCACGATGCGGCGACGGCATTGGGCGTGACGGTGTCCACCACGCAGGTGCGTTCCAGCGGCGCGCAACTCGGCGAACTTGCGGCGTTGCTGGGCGCAGGCACGGTCCGCGTAGCGATCGACAGCACCTTCGCGCTGTCGCAGGCACGGCAGGCGCACGAGCGTGCGGAACGTGGACACGTCCAAGGCAAGATCGTGATGACGGTTGAGTGAGATCTGGATCGCGGCGTTGCCGCCGGCACCGAATGGCTCAGCGGCTCGGCGATGCGTCGACTGCCGAGCCGCGAACCACGTTGCCCTAATCGCTACGGGTCGTGGTATTGCCGTAGGAGTCTGTGCTGCTGCGTGTCACGCTTCCGTCGTCGCCGCGGCAGGTTTTGTTGCCGTACGAGTCCGAGGAGCAGCGAACGGTGTTGCCCCGGTCGTCACGGGTCGTGGTATTGCCGTAGGAGTCCGTGCTGCTGCGCGTCACGCTTCCGTCGTCACCGCGGCAGGTTTTGTTGCCGTACGAGTCCGAGGAGCAGCGAATCGTGTTGCCCTGGTCGTCACGGGTTGTGGTATTGCCGTAGGAGTCTTTGCTGGTGCGCGTCACGCTTCCGTCGTCGCCGCGGCACGTTGTGTTGCCGTACGAGTCCGTCGAGCAGCGTGTGGTGTCGGCAAGTGCGCTCGACGTTACCAGCAGTCCAGCCAAAACTGCGAGTGTGGCCATTTTCATTTAAAACCCCCTGTGTGTGTGGAGCGATCTGACGCTTGCCAGTGTAGCCGTTGATCGTCAGTCAGGCAGGGCGTCCTATCGCCTTCCACTCGCGTGTTGCCGCGTGAAGATCGAGTGCCATGCCTTCTCCGTTCACGGCCTGAAGCGGCATGGCATGTCGAGCATCGATACGTGTAAGAACTGTTGCGCAGCAGCATGCAAGGCCGAAACAGGCGTGTTACACCTAACCGGGTTGGATCGATCCAAAGCCGTTGATGCAGCGCATCCTTGGGGAAGACGGCGAGTAGGGGATCGCGTGCTACGAGTTTGCTGACGCCTGCTCTCTGGTCCGCATGCATCTGCGGTCGTGAAGCGGTGTTGGATGCCGACTTGAGCGGCGATCTCTCGGGTCGATCCGGTCCACGTTGCGTGCCCTTCGCCGCGCGCCGTTGCTACCGGAGGTGCGTGACGCCACGCGGCGCGGCACAGCCGATCGAGAGAGTTTGGGGAGCCTGCCATGCCAATCCGCCCGTGCTTTGCGTACCTGCCTGGATTTTCGCGCCGGTGGTTGGCGTCCGTCGTGGCGTCGGTGCTGTTGTGTGCGGGCAGCGGCGCTGCACGCGCGGCCGAGGCCGGCTTCGTGTCTTCGTTCGAGCGGGGCGAACCTGCGCCTGCGTCGGTCACGCAGTCCGACAACACAGGCATCCAGGTCGCCATCGGCAACGGCCCCGAGCAGCCCTATGCGGCCAAGGCCGGCGTGGGCTACACCGGACTGCATGCGCTGCACTATCGCGCCACTGCGGCCGGGCACGCACAACTGTTCGCGGTGGATCTGCCGGTGGAGCAGGACACGGTACTGTCGTGGATGGTGCTGCCGGAGATCGTCGACGGCGAGACGGTGGCGTCGACGGGCGTGGCAGTGGATCTGCTGTTCGACGATGGGCGCCGCTTGTCCGAGTTGGGCGTAGAGGATCAGCACGGTGCGCTGGTCAGTGCGGCGGGGCAGGCGGCGTCGAAGACGCTGTATCCGCAGCAGTGGGCGCTCAAGCAGGTGCGGCTGGGTGACGTGGCGGCCTTGCGCGGTAGGCGCATTCGCGCGATCGAACTGCAGGTGCAGCCCGGCGCCGGCAAGGTGGCGTCGGGCTGGATCGATGATGTCGCGGTGCGCCTCATGCCGGCGCCGCAGGCGGCACGGCGGCCCAGCGACGAGGTGGTGACCACGCGTGGGACGCAGTCCAACGGCACGTTCTCGCGCGGCAACAACATCCCGGCCACGGCGATGCCGCATGGCTTCAACTTCTGGGTGCCGGCGACCGATGCGGGGACACTGGGCTGGCTGTACCGCTGGAACGAGCAGAACGGCGAGGACAATCGGCCGCGGCTGCAGGCGCTGTCGATCAGCCATGAACCCAGCCCGTGGATGGGCGATCGCCAGACCTTCCAGGTGATGCCCTCGTCCACGCGTGGGGTGCCGGAGGCGGACCGCGCGAAGCGCGCGTTGTCGTTCAGCCACGACCACGAGGAAGCGCGCCCGCATCTGTACCGGGTGGACTTCGACAATGGCATTCGCGCGGAGTTGGCGCCGAGCGAGCGGGCGGCGATCTTCCGTTTTCGTTTTCCCGATGGCGGAGACGCCAATCTGCTGTTCGACAACGTCGACGCACGCGGTGGACTGACCCTGGACGCGGCGACGCAGACGTTGCGCGGCTATTCGGACACGCGCAGCGGGCTGTCCAACGGCGCCACGCGCCTGTTCGTGTATGCGCGCTTCGATCGCCCGTGGACCGCCAGCGGCAAGATCGCCACAGGGCGCCCGACCGGCTACGTGAAGTTCGCGCCGGGCGCGGATCGCACGGTGGTGATGCGCATCGCCACCTCGCTGATCTCGGTGGAGCAGGCGCAACGCAATCTGCAGCAGGAGATCGGCGACGCCGGGTTCGAGGCGGTGCAGTCGCGTGCACAGGACGCGTGGGACGCGGTGCTGGGGCGGGTGCAGGTGCAGGGCGCCGGTCATGACCAGCGGGTCACGGTGTACTCCAATCTGTATCGGCTGTTCCTGTATCCCAACATCGCCCACGAGAACGTCGGCGACGCGGCGCATCCCGATTGGCGGCATGCCGACCAGAACAGTTGGGCCAAGGACAACACGGGCGGCGATGCCGAGCGCACGTCGGCGCCGATCCTGCCGGGCAAGGTCTACGTCAACAACGGCTTCTGGGACACCTTCCGCACCAGTTGGCCGGCGTATGCGCTGTTTGCGCCGGAGCAGGCCGGGGCGATGATCGATGGCTTCCTGCAGCAGTCCCGCGACGGCGGCTGGGTGGCGCGCTGGTCCTCGCCGGGCTACGCGGACCTGATGGTCGGCACCAGTTCCGACGTGGCCTTCGCCGATGCGTGGCTGAAGGGTGTGCGCGGGTTCGACGCCCACGAGGCCTACGCAGCGGGGCTGCGCAATGCCACGGTGGTGCCGCCGGTCCCGAATGTGGGCCGCAAGGGCCTGGCCCGTTCGATGTACCGCGGCTATGCCGCCAACGACGTGCACGAAGGGCTGTCGTGGACGCTGGAGGGCGCGCTCAACGATTTCGGCCTGGCGCAGATGGCGCAGGCGCTGGCGGAAGAGGAAAAAGAACCGCAGCAGGCGCAGCGCTACCGCGAGGAAGCCGAATACTTCCAGGCGCGCGCAACCGATTACGTCTACCTGTTCGATCCCACCACCCGCTTCTTCCGCGGGCGCACGCCGGCCGGCCAGTGGAGCACGCCTGCGTCGAAGTTCGATCCGCGCGTATGGGGCGGCGACTACACCGAGGCCAATGCCTGGACCTTCGCCTTCACCACGCCGCACGACGCGGCCGGGCTGGCCACGCTGCTGGGCGGCGAGGACGCCATGGCCGCGCGATTGGACGAACTGTTCGCCACGCCCGAGACCGCGGACAAGCGCTTCGCCGGCAGTTACCGCGGGGTCATCCACGAGATGACCGAGGCGCGCGACGTGCGCATGGGCATGTACGCGCACAGCAACCAGCCCTCGCACCATCTGCCGTGGATGTACGTGGCGGCGGGGCAGCCGTGGAAGACCCAGCGCCTCACCCGCGAGGTGCTGCGCCGGCTGTACCTGGGCAGCGAGATCGGCCAGGGCTACCCGGGCGACGAGGACAACGGCGAGATGTCGGCGTGGTATCTGTTCGCCATGCTCGGGCTGTATCCGCTGCGCATGGGCGCGCCGGAGTACGTGATCGGCTCGCCGGCGTTCCCGCGGGCCGAGGTCGATCTCGGCAAGGGCCGTAAGCTGGTGGTGATCGCGCGCAACAACAGTACGCGCAACGTGTATGTGCAGTCGCTCACTCTCAACGGCAAGCCGTGGCACAAGGCCTGGCTGCGCCACCAGGACATCGCCGACGGCGCCACGCTGGAGTTCGTGATGGGCGCGACGCCCTCACGCTGGGGCAGTGGCGCCGACGCGCTGCCGCCGTCGCTGACGCCGCCGGGCAGCGCGCCGCGCGGACTGGAGGACGTGGCGTCGCAGGCCGTGGCGGTGTCGTTGCAAGGGCAGCCCAGGGCCACGGTCTTGATCGACGACGATGCGACGACGGCGCTGCCGCTCCCCGTCGGTGCCAATGTCGACCTGCGCTTCGCGACGCCGCAGCGCGCCACGTACTACACGCTGACCAGCGGCGATGCCGCGTTGTCTGGCCTGGCGTGGACGTTGGAAGGGCGCAACGGCGATGGCGTGTGGACCACGCTGGACCAGCGGCGCACGCAGGCATTCGCCTGGGCGCGGCAGTTGCGGCCGTTCCGCATCGCCAAGCCCGGCGCCTACAGCGCGTATCGCCTGCGCCTGGACGCGGGCGAAACCGTTTCGCTGGCCGAGATCGAACTGTTGCAGCCGGTGACGCGGCAGGCCGCGCCGTGACCGGGTGCAAACGCGGCGAGCGTGTCGTGCCTGTCGGCCGGGCGCTGCACCACCCATTAGGCCCGTTGCGCGGCGGCATGCGCGGCGATGCTTAGTTTTCCAGTGCAAAAGACCATCAAGTCGCATCTGCGCAGAGGGAGGAACAAGTAGGAGGCTTGGTCGCCGCAATAGCACCGGATGTTTTTGTGTCACACCGCGCGGAGTTCTTGCCCGGTCTTTGGATCGATAGAAATCCGCCGCAGCCGATCAATCTTTGGGAGAGGATGATTGAAATGAACTGCATGCCATTCGCACGCAACCGCAGCACGCTGTCCGCCGGCATCGCCATCGCCTTGTGCGCCAGCGCCGCTTCCACCACCGCCTTCGCCCAGCAGGCCGACGGCACGCCGGCGCCCGCGGGCCAGGCCGACGTGCAGGCCACCGACCTGGACGCGGTGACGGTGACCGGCTACCGCTACGCGATCGAAAAGAGCCTGGAGCAGAAGCGCAATGCCAACGCCGTGGTCGACGTGATCACCGCCGAGGACGTGGGCAAGTTCCCCGACAAGAACGTGGCCGATGCGCTGCAGCGCGTGCCCGGCGTGGTCATCACCCGCGACGGTGGCGAGGGCAAGAACGTCAGCGTGCGCGGCCTGTCCTCGGAGCTGGTGCTGACCGAATTGAACGGCAACTACATCGCCACCGCCGAATCCAACGGCGACCCGACGCGCTCGTTCAACTACACGCTGCTGCCGTCCAACCTGCTGGGTAGCGCGGAACTGTACAAGACACCGGAAGCACGCATCGACGAAGGCGGCATCGGCGGCACGGTGATTCTGCAGACACGGCGCCCGCTGGAGCTGGAGCCCAACTCCGGCTTCGTCTCCGCCGAGGGCGTGTGGTCGGACAGCAGCAAGAAGACCGACGGCCAGTTCTCCGGTTCGTACTCGTGGCACGACCAGGACAACCGTTTCGGCGTGTTCGTCGGCTACACGCAGCAGAAGCGCACCGCGCGCACGCTCAACGCCAGCACCGAGAGCTGGCAGTGGTACGGCCGCGACGAAGGCGGCCCGGCGGTCGACGTCAACGGCAATCCGTCGGACTTCAACGCCAACTGGTGGGGCGGCACCGGCTTCTGGGACCAGAACGGCAAGTACTACACGCGCTTCATGATGCCGACCGCGGTCAGCCTGGACGTCAAGCAGGAGGAACGCGAGCGCAAGGGCGGCCAGCTGACCTTCCAGTTCAAGCCCACCGACGACCTGACCCTGACCGCGAACTACTTCCGCTTCGACCTGTCGCAGAACTCGCAGACCAACACGGTCAAGATCCCCGAGTGGAACATCGCGCGCTACTACGGCGACGGCAACTGGCGCGGCGGGCGCCTGCTCGACGGGCTGCAGTTCGATCCCAGCGGCACCATCGTCACCGGCGCCGACTACAGCCTGCATCCGGGCAAGACCTACTACTGCAGCGAGGCGCAGGCCGCCGCGGCCGGGCTGCCGCCGGGTGGCTGGGGCTCGGACGACTGCACGGTGCCCACGCCGCAGATCACCGGCAGCTACAACATCGAAAAGTCCCTGTCGCAGACGGTGGACCTGGGTGGCGAATGGCGCGGCGAGAAGGTGGACGTGTCGTTCAAGGCCGGCCGCACCTGGGCCAAGGGCGGGCCGGAGTTGCAGTTCTCGCTGCCGATCAAGCCGCGCCGCCAGAACGCCGATGGCAGTTGGAGCAATGGCAACTTCGCCAGTGCCTGGGACCTGACCGGCACGCCGACCATGACGTTCTCGCCGGAATTGATGCAGAACCTGCGCGACGGCATCCTGCAGGTCGACCTGGGTTCGACCGGTTCGTCCTGGACCCGCAACACCAATCAGCAGCAGTACGCGCAGATCGATACCACCTGGCATATCGATGGCGACTTCTTCGACTCGCTGCAGTTCGGCCTCAAGCGCCGCGACGGTGGCATCCACCGCAACACCGGCAACAACTACTGGGTGTGCCCGGGCACCGACCCCAGCGACTACAACAACCGTTACTGGAACGGGCGCTGCAATGCGCTGGCCACGCAGTTCTCGCCGGACCTGCTGTTCCCGCTGGACAACCTGGCCGGCGGGGTCAAATCCAGCGCATTCCCGGCGATCAACTTCCCCGGCTACATCGGCTACTTGAACCAGACCTACGGTGCGATGCAGACCCGTAGCGAAGACAACTTCGTCTACAACGTCGACGAGAAGATCTACTCCACCTATCTGCAGCTCAACTTCCACACCGAGCGCCTACGCGGCAACGTCGGCGTGCGGGTGGCGCGGACCGGGCAGCATGCCGATTCCACCGACAAGGTGACCGCCTACAACGACTACTTCTTCGATGGTGCCGACGGCAACCCGCTGGCCTGCCAGCAGGGCGCCGCCATGCCCGCCGGTGCGCCGGCCGACACCTACTGCGGCACCGAGGGCTATTGGCGGCTGTCGGATACGCAGCAGCGCACCGAGTCGTTCGTGGTCAGCGGCCTGGACCGCAAGTACACCGACGTGCTGCCCAGCTTCAACCTGGCCTACGACCTGACCGAGAACCTGCTGCTGCGCGCGGCGGCCTCGAAGGTGATCGCACGCCCGAGCTACAACGACATCGCCGCGCCCGGCAGCCTGGAGTACTACAGCCCCGAGTACGTGGCCGACCGGCGTCTGACCGGCGGCGCCAGCGAGCAGGGCTGGTACGGCTCGGGCAGCAACAAGAACCTGGAGCCGTACAAGGCCACCCAGTTCGACCTGGGGCTGGAGTGGTACTTCCAACCTGGCTCGGTGGCGGGCGTGGGGCTGTTCCGCAAGAACGTGGAGAACTTCGCCGTCGACGTGATCAGCGACGTGAACATGATGATCAACGGTCAGGCGGTCACCGTGCAGAACTACAGCACCCAGGCCGGCGGCCAGGATGCGGTGTCGCAGGGCGTGGAGCTGTACGCGCAGCACACGCTGCCGTCTGGCCTGGGCGTGCAGTTCAACTACACCTATAACGATGCCAGCAAGGCCGCGGTGCGGCTGGAGGACGGCACCGAGGTCGGCAAGACCTCGATGCCCGGCAGCGCCAAGAACCAGACCAACCTCACCGTGTTCTACGAGACCGACCGGCTGTTGCTGCGCGCCTCGTACAACCGCCGCGGCGAACTGGTGCAAGGCCTGATCAACGGGTTGAACGTGTACGAGGAGCCGTACTACCAGATCGATCTGAACGCGGCGTACAACATCACCCCGGCGCTCAGCCTCACCGCGTCGGTGCTCAACCTGACCAAGCAGGAGTCGCGCCAGCACCTCGGCGACGACACCAAGGCGCGCTTCTACACCGGCGGCTACGCCGGGCGGCTGGCGTACCTGGGGTTGACCTACAAGTTCTAAGCTAGAGGATGTCGTGCCCATGCCGGCCGCGCGGCGGTCGGCATGGGTGCGACGACCCGGCGATGGCCGGGCCACCGTTTTCGCCGTCCACGACCGCGCCGTCGCGCCGGCCGCGGTCGTTCACCACAGGACCCATCGCATGACGCGTTCCCCGTTGCCCTCGCTGCTGCGCACGCTCGCCCTGTCCTTGCTGCTGGTGACGCCGGCACTGGTCGCCGCGCCGCGGCTCAGTGCCGAGGTCAACACCTTCATCGGCAGCAAGGACGACGGCAACACCTTCCCCGGTGCGTCCGCCCCGTTCGGGATGATCCAGGTCAGCCCGATCGGCGCGCACTACGCCGGCTGGCGCTACGACGATCCGCAGATCCGCGGCTTCGGCCATTCCTTCCTGTCCGGTGCCGGCTGCTGGGAGCAGGGCGGGCAGGTCTCGGTGCTGCCGGTGACCGGGCGCATCGGCCCCGGCGGTGAGTTCGATACGGGCGATCCGAAGGCGTTCGACCACACCCGCTATGGCGCACGCTACCAGCACGACGGCGAGCGTGGCCAGGCCGGCTACTACAAGGTACGGCTGACCGATTACGGCGGCATCGATGCCGAAGCCACCGCGCTGGCCCGCGCCGCGGCCGAGCGCTACACCTTCAGCACCGCGGGCGAGGGCCACGTGCTGGTCAACATCGGCCAGGCCAATGCCCGCCACACGGTCACCGGCAGCACCCTGAGCGTGGTCGGCGACCGCGTGGTGGAAGGCAAGCTGGTCACACAGAGCTTCTGCGGCGGCCACCAGTACACCACCTGGTTCCGCCTGGAGTTCGATCGCCCGTTCAAGGCCTTCGGCACCTGGGGCGAGGCCGGCGGGGTGCCGGGATCGCGCCATGGCATGGAGGGCGAGGGCAAGCCCAGCGGCGCCTGGCTCACCTTCGACCTGAGCAAGGGTCGCGCGGTGACCGCCATCTCGGCGATCTCGCACGTGGACGCCGAGGGCGCACGCAACAACCTGCGCCGCGAGGGCATGGCCAATGGCCGCCTGCTCGGCTTCGACGCGATGCGCGCCCGCGCGCAGCAGGTGTGGGACAAGGAGCTGGCCAGCGTGCGCGTGCAAGGCGCCAGCGGCGACGACCGCGTGGTGTTCTACACCGCGCTGTACCACGCGCTGCTGCAGCCGCTGACCGGCAGCGACGCCGATGGCCGTTACCGCGGCTACGACGACGGCATCCACCATGCCGAGGGCTGGACCTACCACGAGTTCTTCTCGCTGTGGGATACCTATCGTGCGCAGAACCAGTTGCTGGCGTTGCTGCGGCCGCAGCGCGCCGCCGACATCGGCCGCTCGATCCTGGCGATCGATGCACAAGGTGGATGGCTGCCGCGCTGGGGCTATGCCAACTTCGAGACCAACGTGATGACCGGCGATCCGGTCACGCCGTTCCTGGTCGACCTGTGGCGCTTCGGCGCGCTGCAGGGGCGCGAGGCCGAGGCCTACACCGCACTGCGCCGCAATGCGTTCGAGATGCCGCCGTTGAATTCGCGGCACGCGGGGCGGTCCGGCAATGCCAACTACCTGGCGCAGGGCTTCGTGCAGTACGACCGTGCGTTCCCGTCCAAGGGCATGGATGTCGACCCGCACCACGGTGGCTCGGCGACGCTGGAGTACGCGCTGGCCGACTGCGCGCTGTCGGCCATGGCCGGCGCGCTGGGGCATGCCGAGGACGCGGCTGTGCTGAACCGCCGCGGGCGCAACTGGCATTCGATCTGGGATCCGTCGGTGCGCGATACGCAGACCGGCTTCACCGGCTTCCCACGGCCGCGCACCGAGGACGGCGCGTGGTACACGCCGCCGGACGGTCATTACGATCCGCGCTCGCAACACGGTTTCCACGAGGGCACGGCCTGGCAGTACCAGTGGCTGGTGCAGCAGGACGTGCCGGGCCTGGTGGCGGCGATGCACGGTCCGGAACAGACCGCACGGCGCCTGGATACCTTCTTCGCCTACGACGCGTTGCTGGCCGACCCGGCCGGCGCCGCGCGCAAGGAATGGGTGATGGGGCCGTACAGCTACTACAGCCAGTTCCGCTACAACCCCAACAACGAGCCGGACCTGCATGCGCCGTGGATGTACACGCTGATCGGCCAGCCGTGGAAGACCAGCACCGTGCTGCATGCGGCGCAGACGCTGTTCACCAATGCGCCCAACGGCGTCACCGGCAACGACGACCTGGGCACGATGTCGGCGTGGTATCTGTTCAGCGTGATGGGCCTGTATCCGGCGGTGCCCGGCACCGGGCAGTTCCTGCTGCACGCGCCACGCTTCTCGCGCATCGAACTGGACGTGGGGCCGGGCCGCACGCTGCGCATCGACGCGCCGCAGGCCGGCGACGGCAAGCTGCGCTATGTCGGTGGCGTGTCGCTGGATGGCCGCGCGCATGCGCCGGTGTGGCTGGATTGGGCGCAGTTGCGCCAGGGCGGGCGCCTGCGTTTCGACCTGCGCGATGCGCCGCAGCCGCAGGGCTGGGGCACGCAGCCGCAGGACCTGCCGGTGTCGCCGTGCGCGGCGCCGGCCACCTCTACCGCCAGCCTGGGCTGGCGCTGAGTCCATGCGGTCTCGCGGCGGCGGCGCGCAGCCGATGGTTTAGGCTGCGCGTCTCGTCCGAAAGGAATCGATCCGATGCGCCAGAAGCGTCCATCCCGTGCCGGATCCGCAGGCTCCACGCCGACCAAGGCGGCCAAGGTCGCGTCGCGCAAGGTGGCGCCGGCTGCGGCGGAGCGCGCGGACAAGGCGAACACGGCCACGAAGAGCGCACCGGCCGCCGCCGCACGCGACCGCCAGCGGGTGGTGACCGTCACCGACATCGCCGATGCGGTCGGCGTCTCGCGCGCGACCGTGTCGCTGGTGCTGCGCGGCAGCCCGCTGGTGCATGCCGACACCCGCGCGCGGGTGGAGGCGGAGCTGAAGCGGCAACGCTACGTCTACAACCGCGGCGCCGCCAATCTGCGCCGGCGTACTTCGACCTGCGTGGCTCTGGTCATCAACGACCTGGCCAATCCGTTCTTCGCCGAGTTCGCCGCCGGGGTGGACGAGGCGCTGGGCGAGCAGGGCTACGTGACCCTGCTCGGCAGCACCGGCGAATCGCCCGCGCGGCAGCAGGCCGTCCTGGCCTCGCTGATGGAACACACGCCGGCCGGCGTGATCCTGTCGCCGGCCGAGGGCAGCGACGCCGCCGAACTGCACACGGTGCTGGACGCACGCGCGAACGTGCTGCTGTTCAACCGCGAACTCGCCGGCGCCGACGACTGGGGCTTCCTCGGCCTGGACAACCAGCGCGGCGCGCAACTGGCCACCGAGCACCTGATCGCGCTCGGCCACCGCCGCATCGCCTTCTACGGTGGCCATGCCGATTCCAGTTCCTGCCGACAGCGTCGCGCCGGCCACGCCCAGGCGATGCGGCAGGCCAGGCTGCCGGTCGATCCTGCCTGGCTGATCGAGTCCGCGCCCAATCGCCTGGAAGCGGCCGCGCGCCACGGCGATCTGTTCGCCCACGACGCGCCGCCCACTGCGGCGGTCTGCTACAACGACACGGTCGCGCTTGGCCTGATGCTGGGCCTGCTGGCGCGCGGCATCCGCCCGGGTAGGGACTTCGCGATCACAGGCTTCGACGACATCCCCGAGGCCGCGGTAAGCACGCCCGCGCTGACCACGCTCGCCGCGCAACCACGCGCGCGCGGCCGCCAGGCGGCGCAGCTGGTGCTGGAGCGGCTGGACGCGACCGTACCGCCGCGCAGGACGATCGTGCCGGTGAGCCTGTCGGTGCGCGAGAGCAGCGGCGCGCCGGTCGCGCGCACGCGCGGCTAGCGCTGCGAACGCGGCTGCGGCCGCAGCGACGACGCACGATGGCACTCGGCGCATGCAGTGCCATCGCGACGCCCTCTAGACAGTGGCGGGCAGATAGTGGATCGCACCCTCACTGCGGCGCGCCCCGCGGGTTCGTCCTGAGTTAGCGATTCGCCCCCTTCTTCCTTTCGTCGAGAGCCGTCTCATGCATCTGCAGACTGCACCGCGCCGTTCCGTGGTGGCCAACGCCTTCTACGGCCTGCTCAATCCCATCCCGTTCGGCTGCTTCGTCGCCGCGCTGATCTTCGACATCGTCTACGTCCGTAGCGGGGTGATCCTGTGGACCAAGGCGGCGGCCTGGCTGATCGCGATCGGCCTGGTCATCGCCATCGTGCCGCGCCTGATCAACCTGGTGCAGGTCTGGATCACCGCGCGGCGCTCCGTGCTGCCGGTGGAACGGCTCGACTTCTGGCTGAACCTGTTCGCCATCGTCGCCGCCATCTTCAATTCCTTCGTGCACAGCCGCGATGCGTATGCGGTGGTTCCGGCAGGGCTCTGGCTCTCGATCCTCACGGTCGCGCTGTTGGCGGTCGGGCATGTGCTCATCGCCATCCGTACCACGCCACGCGAGGGCTACGCCCATGGCTAAGCGCCTGTACCTGTCCGCTTTCGCGCTGAGCGGCGCACTGGCCCTGGCCGCCTGCAGCGGCAAGGCCTCGCTCGAGCCCACCCAGCAGGCGGGCAACGCGCCGCCGCTGCCGCAGCCGCGCAACTTCCTGCTGCCGCCGATGCAGGTTCCCGAGGGAGTGGGCTGGAAGGAGGGGCAGGCGCCCACGGTGGCGGCTGGCCTGAAGATCGAGAAGATCGCCGGTGGCCTGAAGCATCCGCGCCAGCTGTACGTGCTGCCCAACGACGACGTGCTGGTGGTGGAGGCCAATTCGCCGGGGATGGAACCCGTCACCACGCCCAAGCAACTGATCGCAGGGCTGGTCCAGAGCCGCTCCGGCAAGAGCGCCAAGGGCGGCAACCGCATCACCCTGCTGCGCAGGACCGCGGACGGCAAGTGGGAACAGCATGCGTTCCTGAAGGGGCTGCACTCGCCGTTCGGGGTGCAGCTGATCGGCGATGTGCTGTACATCGCCAATACCGACAACATCATGAAGTTCCCCTACGTCGCCGGCCAGACCGAGATCACCGCGCCCGGCACGCTGTTCGCCGATCTCCCCGGCACGATCGAGCACCATTGGACCAAGGCACTGCTGGCCAGCCCCGACGGCCGCAAGCTGTACGTCGGCGTGGGCTCCAACAGCAACATCGGCGAGAACGGGCTGGACGTGGAATACCGCCGCGCTGCCGTCCTGGAAGTGGACGTGGCTTCGGCCAGCAGCCGCATCTTCGCCTCGGGCATCCGCAATCCGACCGGACTGCAGTGGGAGCCGCGCACCGGCAAACTGTGGGCGATCGCCAACGAGCGCGACGAGATCGGCGCCGACCTGGTGCCCGACTACCTGACCTCGGTGCAGGACGGCGGCTTCTACGGCTGGCCGTACAGCTACTACGGGCAGAACGTGGATGTGCGGGTCAAGGACCAGCGCCCGGACCTGGTGGCCAAGGCGATCAAGCCGGACTACGCGCTGGGCTCGCATGTGGCCGCGCTGGGCCTGTGGTTCTCCCGCGGCGATACGCTGCCCGCAAAATACCGCGAGGGTGCGTTCGTGGCCGAGCACGGCAGCTGGAACCGCTCGCCGCTCAGCGGCTATCAGGTGGTGTACGTGCCGTTCCAGCAGGGCCGGCCGGTCGGCCCACCGCAGACCGTGGTCAGCGGCTTCCACTCGCAAGACGAGTCGCAGCTGTTCGGTGCCCCGGTCGGCCTGGCGCAGGACAAGGACGGCGCGCTGCTGATTGCCGACGATGTCGGCAACAGCGTCTGGCGCGTGCGCTTCTGACCGGTCGCACGACGCCGCCCATCGGATGTGGGCGACGTCGTCTGCACGCGATGCCGTCTCGGCGGAGGTGCTGGCCTTGTCGCGGCGGTACGCAAAGTGGATAACCCGGGCGCGCCGCTGGATGGCGGAACAGCACGGACATGGGCTTACAGCCGCACGTCCACCGGCTCGCTTTCCAGCGCCAGTACGCCGAACACGCATTCGTGCACACGGTAGAGCGGTTCCTGCGCGACGAAACGCTGCAACGCTTCCAGGCCCAGCGCGAACTCGCGGATGGCGAGCGACTGCTTGGTGCGCAGACCACGCTGGCGTAGTCGGTCGAGGTTCTGCGGCTCGGTGTATTCGGGTCCGTAGATGATGCGCAGATACTCGCGGCCGCGGCACTTGATCGCCGGTTGCACCAGCCCGCGCTTGCTGCGCGCCAGGCCTTCGACCGGCTTGATGACCATGCCTTCGCCGCCCTGTGCGGTCAGCGCCTCCCACCAGGCGACGGCATCGGCCACGCTGGCCTCGTCGGCCAGGTCGACGAACACGTGCCGGGTCAGCCGCACCAGCGGTTCGACATCGGCCAGGCGACGGGCGATGTCCAGGTGCCAGCGGTGGTCGCGCTCCAGGCCGACCACGCCTTCGCAGGCCAGCACGTGGAACGGCGCGATCTTCAGATCCTCCAGGCCATTCACTGCCCAGCAGTAGCGGCGGTAGGCGTCGACGAAGCGGCTGGCGTCGCCGTGGCGCGCCTGCGCCTGCTGCTGCCAGGACTGCACGTCGAGGCCACGCGCGGCAGCCGCGTCCAGCCAGGTGCGGGCGGTGGCGAGCGCCGCGGTGGCGGCCGCGCCGGTCGGCGCGTACTGCTCGCGCAGCAGTTCCTGGGCCTTGGCCGACCACGGCAGCAGTTCCGCGTCGAGCACGATCCAGTCGGTATGCAATTGCTCCCAGAGGCCCGCGCGCTGCAAGGCCGCGTCGAGGCGATCGAGCAAAGCGTTCTCCAGTTCGCGCTCGCCGAAGAAGCGGCGGCCGGTGCGGGTGTAGACGACGCCACGGCCGTCGTCGCCGATGCCGAAACGGCGCTGCGCGACACCGGCATCGCGGCACAGCACGACGACCGCGCGCGAGCCCATGTGCTTCTCTTCGCACACCAGCGTGGCGATGCCTTCCTGGCGATAGAAGTCGAGCGCCTCCTGCGGGCGTTCGAGCAGGTCGCCGGACTTGGCGGTCTCCGGCGGCGCCATGGTCGGCGGCAGGTACACCAGCCAGCGCGGGTCGATGGCGAAGCGGCTCATCACCTCCAGCGCGGCGATGCTGTTTTCCTCGCGGATGGTGACGCTGCGGAAGGCGCGGGTGTCGATCACGCGCTTGCCGGCCACATCGTCCAGGTCGAGCAGCAGGGCCTCGCGCGGCGTGGTGGCCGTGGCGCTCGTGTCCTCGGCCGGAAGCAGCGGCTTGACCGGCGCGTAGTACTCGCGCGCGGCCGCGACCGACACCAGTTCCTTCTCCGGATAGCGCAGCGCGGTGAGCTTGCCGCCGAACACGCAGCCGGTATCGAGGCAGATGGTGCGGTTGACCCATTCCGGCTCCGGCGTCGGCGTGTGGCCGTACACCACCATCGCCGGGCCGCGGTAGTCGCGCGCCCAGTCGGAGCGGACCGGCAGGCCGAATGCGTCGATCTCGCCGGTGGTCTCGCCGTACAGCGCGAACTCGCGCACGCGTTGCGAGGTACGGCCTTGCAGTTCCTGCTTGAGACCGGCGTGGGCGACCACCAGCTTGCCGTCGTCGAGCACGTAGTGGCTGACCAGCTTGTCGATGAAGGCGGCGACCTCGCGGCTGAACTCTTCCGGCTCGGCCTGCAGTTGCTCCAGCGTCTCGGCCAGGCCATGGCTGATGCGCACGTCGCGTCCGGCCAGCTTGCGCTGCAGCTTCACGTCGTGGTTGCCGGGCACGCACAACGCGGTGCCGTTGCCGACCATGTGCATGACCAGACGCAGCACGCCGGGCGAATCCGGGCCGCGGTCGACCAGGTCGCCGACGAAGACCGCCTTGCGTCCTTCCGGCGCGGCGACCTCGGGTGCCTCGCGGGTGCCGCCGACGGTGTAGCCCAGGCGGCCGAGCAGGGCGACCAGTTCGTCGCGGCAACCGTGCACGTCGCCGATCAGGTCGAACGGCCCGTGCTCCTCGCGGCGGTCGTTCCAGACCTTGATGCGTTCGATCGCGGCGGCCGCCACGTCCTCCACCGAGCGCAGCACGCTGACGTGGCGGAAGCCCTCGCGCTCCAGGCCGCGCAGGCCCTTGCGTAGTGCCTGTTGCTGGTTGCGGATGACGTGCGGGCCGAAGGTGCGGTCCGGGCGCGCGCTGTTGCGCTCCTGGCACACGCGCTCGGGCAGGTCGAACACGATGGCGCAGGGCAGGACATGGAACTCGCGCGCCAGTTCGACCAGGCGCTTGCGGTCTTCCGGACGCACATTGGTCGCGTCGACGACGGTCAGGCGGCCGGCGGCCAGGCGCTTGCGCGCGATGAAGTAGAGCACCTCGAAGGCGTCGCCGGTGGCGGTCTGGTCGTTCTCGTCGTCGGCGACCAGGCCGCGGCAGACGTCGGAAGAGATCACCTCGGTCGGCAGGAAGTGGGTGCGGGCGAAGGTGGACTTGCCGCTGCCGGACGGGCCGATCAGGGCGACCAGGCTGAGCTTGGGAATGCGTATGGTCATGAGGATGCCGAAAGGGGTCAGGCCACGTCGCGGGTGAACACCGCCATCTGGGTCGGCGGGCCGACCTCCGGATCGTCCGGGCCGATGGGCGCATGGCGCACGCGATAGCCGTTGCGCTGCGCCACGCCGTCGGCCCAGGCATGAAACTCCGCACGGGTCCACTCGAAGCGGTGGTCGGGGTGGCGGAAGCGCCCGGCGGGCAGGGTCGGGAAGCGCACGTTGTATTCGCTGTTCGGCGTGGTGATCACCACCGCCGGCGGCCTGCCGAAACCGAACAGGGCGCGCTCGAACGCGGGTAGGCGCGGCGCGTCCATGTGTTCGATCACCTCGATCGCGCAGGCCGCATCGAAGCCTTCGATACGCCGATCGCGGTAGGTCAGCGCGCCGTGGGCCAGGGTGATGCGCTGACGCTGCAGCGGCGGCAGACGTTCCAGGTGCAGCCGATCGGCGGCATGATCCAGCGAGCGCAGCGACACGTCGATGCCGAGCAGGTGCTCGATCTGTGGCTCCTTGAGCAACAGGCCGAGCAGACGGCCTTCGCCGCAGCCCAGGTCCACCACCCGCCGCGCGCCGAGGGTGCGCAGCGCCTCGACCACGGCCTGCATGCGCTGGTCGTTGAGGCTGAGCGGACGTTCGATCGCGTCCTCGGCCGCTTCCTTGCGCTCTTCCTGCGCGTCGATCGCCTCTTCTTCTTCGTCCAGCAGGCGCGCCAGCGCCGCACGCACCAACGGTTTGTGGCGGCGCAGGTAGCGGCCGACGATCGCCTCGCGTTGCGGGTGCGCGGAGAGCCAGGTGCCGCCCTTGTCGAGCAGCTTCTCGATTTCGTCGTGGCCGACGTAGTAGTGCTTGTCGCCGTCGATGGCCGGCAGCAGCACGTACAGGTGGGTCAGCAGGTCCTGCAGGCGCACGGTCCCGGCGAGCTGCAGGCGGACGTACGGGCTGTCGCCCCACTCGGGAAAGCGCGGATCCAGCGGCAGGCGCTCGACCGTCACCGTATAGCCGAGCGGCTCGAACCAGGCATGCAGCACCTGTTCGCCGCCGCGACACCGCAGCACGGGGATCTCCGCCTCCAGTGCGATGGCCGTGTCCGCCAGCGCCTGGCGGCTCTTGCTGGTGCCGGCCATGGCGGTGCCGAACACGCGCTTGAGCGCGACCGAGAGGAACGAACTGGCGACGTACGGGCGGTCGTTGACGTACTGCGACAGGCTGCCGTCGGCCTCGCCGCGCCCGCGCACCAGCCCGACCGGGTCGATGTCGAGCATCAGCACCGCGGTGCAGCGCGTGTCGTCGGCCTGCGGGTAGAACACCCTGGCGGTGCCGAACGGCAGGTCGACCTCGTGGGCACGCTCGGGATGCTTGACCAGCAGGTAGCCGAGATCGGTGGCGGGCTGGGTAGTGGTGGAGAGGGACAGCAGCACGGTGATGGCGTCGTGAGAAAGGCCGTGAGTCTAACGTGGTGCCACTACCGCTGTGCGGCGGCTGCGCGGGTGGGCTGGCGACCGCTGGCCCGGCACGGCGCGTATGCATCGGGGCGTGTGGCGCATCGCGGGCGACCCGGCTGCGCCTGCAGGCCGATCGTGGATGCGGATGTCGGCACCCCGTGGACGCGACGCGATGGTGCCTTGCTCCGAGCCGCATTGAACCAGGCGTGTGGCGATGCGCTTGGCAGCGCGGCCTCAGCCCAAGCGAATCCAGTCCAGCGCAAGCAGCATATCGATCGCCGCTGTCGCCGCCTGTTGCGCTTGTTCCGATGGCTCGATCGCGTGCGCGTCGCGCAGATGGGCAAGCAGCTGCTGGGTGTCGCGCAGCTGCCCGGAATGCGCAGCCTGGAGGCGGCGTGCGGCCTGGAACACCGTCATGAGATCCTCGGCGTGGTCGGTGTTCCTGATCCGCGCGAACAGCTCAACCGCATTGGCGATCTCGGCATCGTAGGGCGCGTACACCGCTGCGAACCGGGCGTGCTCCCGGAGGTATTGAGGCGACGCGCGCAGCGCCATCGTCCGCCCTTGCGGCTGCTCCTGCAGCCAGTTGCGGTTGGCCAGGTCGGTCAGGATGGGCCGGACGTCGCCCTGCCGCGGTCCACGGCCGGCATTGCCGAACGCCAGCCCGGTCGGCACGCCGAGTTCGGTCATTGCCCAGCAGAGCGTCTGGAACAGCGTGCGCCCGACCGGACGCGTCTGCGGCCGGGCCTGCAGACGCCGCAGCACTTCCATGATCGCGATCCAGCCGGGCTGGGTCGCGATGCGTTTGCCTGCGCCCTCGGCCGACGTGTGCGCAGGCCGCGCCAGAAACGCCGGCTCGAGCTGCGCCAGCGGCGTGCCGTACGGCGCATAGACCTCGATCTCGACCGGCAGGTGCGCCAGCGTGCGGTAGAGCAGCGGGCCGACCTCGTCCCAGGCCAGGCCGCCATTGCCGCAGCCCAGCGGCGGCAGGGCGAGGCTGCGTACGTCCCATTCGCGCAGATGCGCTGCGAGGTAGTCGAGTCCCGCCGCGATGTCCTGCAGCCGCGACGGCGAGCGCCAATGGCGCTTGGTGGGGAAGTTGAGAATACGGACGCCGCTGGCATCCTGGTAAAGATAGGGTTCGCCGATGCGCATGCGGCCTTCCCGGCAGCGCACCGCATAGTCCTCGAACATCGCCGGGTAGCGCTGCTTGAACGCCTGCGCGATGCCCTTGCCCATGATGCCGGCGCAATTGACCGCGTTCGCGTAGACCTGGGCGTGGCTGGCGAACAGGTCGCCGATACGTGCCTTGAACATGGTGCGATCCATCGATGAAGGAATTCCCGCGGCAGCGCTGATCGGTCGCCCCGCAATGGGCGGAATGCCTCCCCTGGACGCAAGGCGCCGTTCACTGGTGCAGGGCGGGCAGGCGAGACGGCGGGCGATGGCACGTCAGCGCATGTGCGCATCTGGCGGTCCTGCAGCGAAGGGCCAGGAGCTGCAGCGGGGAGCGCGCGAGCATGCGGCAGTGGCGTCTCATGTCATGAGATCGGCGACGCAGTTCCCTCCCATCGATGGCGGCGATCCTCGGCGGTAGGAGCGGCTTCCGCCGCGACGAGGCATCACCGGTAAACCCTCGCGGCTGAAGCCGCTCCCACCGGGGCTCGCGGCGAGCTGGTCGGGTGCATTGTGGGAGGGACTTCAGTCCCGACGCATTGCGCCATCGGAAAGCACACCACTTCGCGCGTCGCGGCTGAAGCCGCGCCTACCATGAGAGCGACAGCACCGGTCTAATTCTCGGCTGATGCATCGCCGCCGCGCCGCGCACGCCAGCGCGCAACGCGCTCCTGCAGCCCCACCACGCAGACGAAGAATGCCGGCACGAAGAAGATCGCCAGGACGGTGCCGCTGACCATGCCGCCGAACACGCCGGTGCCGATGGCGTGCTGGGTCTCGGCGCTGGCGCCGCTGGCCAGCATCAGCGGCACCACGCCCAGGGCGAAGGCGAGCGAGGTCATCAGGATCGGGCGCAGGCGCAACCGTGCGGCATTGGTCGCCGCCTCCACCAGTCCCTGGCCGTCGCGATGCAGTTGCCGGGCGAACTCGACGATGAGGATGGCGTTCTTTGCCGACAGGCCGATGATGGTGATCAGGCCGACCTTGAAGAACACGTCGTTGGGCAGGCCGCGCAGCATCACCGCGGCCACCGCACCGAGCAGGCCCAGCGGCACCACCAGCATCACCGACAGCGGGATCGACCAGCTTTCGTACAGCGCCGCCAGCACCAGGAACACCACCAGCGCCGACAGCAGCATCAGCAGCGGCGCCTGCGCGGCCGATTGCCGCTCCTGCAGCGATTGCCCGGTCCAGGCCACGGCGAAGCCGGGCGGCAGCTGCGCGGCCAGCCGCTCGATCTCGGCCATGGCCGCGCCGCTGGACACGCCGGGCGCGGCGCCGCCGGCGAGACGCACGGCTGGGAAGCCCTGGAAGCGCATCAATTGCTGCGGGGCATCGGTCCAGTTGGCGCGCACCACTTCGCGCAGCGGCACCATGCCGCCGCCGTCGCTGCGCACGCGCAGGTCCAGCACGTCGTCCAGTTGCATGCGCGACGCGGCGTCGGCCTGCAGGATCACCTGCTGCATGCGCCCGGCATTGGGGAAGTCGTTGACATACAGCGAGCCCATCGCCGCCGACAGGGTGTTGCTGACCGCCGCGAACGACAGGCCCATGGTCTCGGCCTGCTGGCGGTCGATCTCCAGGTGGATGCTCTTGCCCGGCGGCAGGCCGTCGGCATAGACGTCGCTGACCACGTCGCTGCGCGCGGCCAGGTCCAGCAGTTGCGCCTGCGCGGCCATCAGCGCCGCCTCGCCGCGGTTGCCGCGGTCCTGCAGGTACACGGTGAAGCCGGAGGAGGTGCCGAGCTCGTCGATGGCCGGCGGCAGCAGGCTCATCACCGCGCCTTCGGGCAGGGTCGCCATCGCCTGCTGCGCACGTTCGGCTTCGTCGCGCGCATTGGCGCCGTGGCGCTGTTCCCAGTCCTTGAGCATGGTGAAGGCCATGGCCGCATTCGTGCCCGAGCCGGAGAAGCTGAAACCCAGGATCACCAGGTTGGAGGCCAACGCCGGGCGCGTGGCGACGTGCCGCTCGAACGCCTCGACCACGTCCAGGGTGCGCTCGCTGGTGGCGCCGGTGGGCAGCTGGATCGAGGTCATGAAGTAGCCCTGGTCCTCTTCCGGCAGGAACGCCGAGGGCAGCACGCGCATCGCCAGGACCAGCGCCACGCACAGCGCCGCGAACACCCCCATCACCCGCCCGCCACGCCGCAGCAGCCAGGTCACGCGCGTGGCGTAACCGCCAGCCAGTCGTTCGAAGCCACGATTGAATGCGCCAAAGAAGCCGCGCTTGGCGTGATGCCCGGGCGCGACCGGACGCAACAGCGTGGCGCACAGCGCCGGGGTCAGGGTCAGCGCCAGGAACGCCGAGAACAGGATCGACACCGCCATCGCCAGGGTGAACTGCTGGTAGATCACGCCTACCGAGCCGCTGGCGAAGGCCATGGGGATGAACACCGCGGTCAGCACCAGGGTGATGCCGACCACTGCGCCGGTGATCTCGCGCATCGCCTTGGTCGTCGCCTGGCGCGGCGACAGGCCTTCGCTGGCCATGATCCGCTCGACGTTCTCCACCACCACGATGGCGTCGTCGACGATGATGCCGATCGCCAGCACCATGCCGAACATGGTCAGCACGTTGATCGAGAAGCCGGCCAGCAGCATCACCGCGAAGGTGCCCAGCAGCGCGATCGGCGCGACGATGGCCGGGATCAGCGTGTAGCGCACGTTCTGCAGGAATAGGTACATCACCAGGAACACCAGTACCATCGCTTCGAGCAGGGTCTTGAGTACCTGCTGGATGGACAGTTTGACGAATGGCGCGGTGTCGAACGGAATCGAATAGGCCATGCCGGCTGGCATGCTCGCGGCCAGTTCCGCCAGCCGCGCCTGCACCGCTTGCGCGGTGCGCAGCGCATTGGCGCCCGGCGAAAGCTGGATCGCCGCGCTGGTGGCGGCGGCGCCGTTCTCGCGGTTGGAGAAGCCATAGGACTGCGCGCCCAGTTCCACCCGCGCCACGTCGCCCAGGGTCACCCGCGCGCCGTCGCTGTCGGCGCGCAGCACGATGGCGGCGAACTGCGCGGGCGTGGTCAGTTGCCCGGCCACGGTCAGCGGCACGGTCAGGCGCTGCCCGCGCACGGCCGGCTCGTCGCCGAGGCGGCCGGGCGCGATCTGCGCGTTCTGCTGCTCGATCGCCTGCGCCAGCTCGGTCATGGTCAGGCCGTAGGCGATGAGCTTGTCCGGGTCCACCCACACGCGCATGGCCTGCTCGGCACCGAACAGCTGCACGCGGCCGACGCCGTCGATGCGCCGCAGTTCCTGCACGATGTTGCGGGCCAGGTAATCGTTGAGCGCCACTTCGTCGTAGCGGCCGTCCGGCGAGGTCAGGCCGACCAGCATCAGGAAGCCGGACGCGGCCGATTCCACCTGCAGGCCGTTCTGCCGCACCGCCTGCGGCAGCCGCGGCTCCACCGCCTTGAGCCGGTTCTGCACGTCCACCTGCGCCAGCTCCGGGTCGGTGCCGGGCTTGAAGGTGGCGGTGATCTGCGCGCTGCCGGAGCTGTCCACCGAGGACTCGAAGTACAGCAGGTTCTTGACCCCCGACAGCTCGCGCTCGACCAGGCTCACTACCGAGTCGTTGAGGGTCTGTGGCGTGGCGCCGGGGTAGGACGCGATCAGCGACACCGATGGCGGCGCCACCGAGGGATAGCGCGCCACCGGCAACTGGCCGATGGCCAGGGTGCCGAACAGTACGATGAACAGGGCGATCACCCAGGCGAAGACCGGGCGCTCGATGAAGAACTGTGGCATGGCGTCGTTCCTGGCTCAGTCCGCGGTCGCGGCGGCGACTTCGAGCGGCTGCCACGCGCGTGCGTTGACCCGCGCGCCGGCACTGAGCCGGTCGACGCCCTCGACCACCACCCGCTGCCCGGCCTGCAGGCCGGCGACGACGCGGTACTGCCCCTGCACCAGTTCGCCCAGCTGCACGGTCGCGCTGCGCACGCGCGCGTCGGCCTCCAGCACCCACACCTGCGCGCGCTTGCCGACATGGGTGACCGCCTGCTGCGGCACGCGCAGCGCCTGCGCGTAGTGGGCGCGCGGCACTCTTGCGCGCACGTACATGCCCGGCAGCAGGCGCCGCTGCGGGTTGTCGACCAGGATGCGCAGCAGCACGTCGCCGGTGCCGGCATCGACGTTGATGCCGGAAAACAGCACGCGCCCGCTCAGCCCCGAGGGCATGCCGCTGCGGTCGAGGATCTGCGCCGGCAGGCCGTCGCCGGCGGCGGCCTGCGCGCGCGCGTCCGGGTCCAGCGGGTCCTGGTCGGCGGCGGACTGGCGCACGTCGACGTAGACCTGGTCGATCTGCTGGATCACCGCCATCGGCGCGCTGTCGCTGGGCGAGACCAGTGCGCCCTCGGTGAGCAGCGCCTGGTCGATGCGGCCGTCGATCGGCGCATCGACCGTGGCGAAGGCCAGGTCCAGGCGCCGCCGCGCCAGCGTCGCCTGCGCTTCGGCCACCGCCGCGGCGGCCTGCGCGCGCTGCGAGGCGGCATCGTCGTACATCTGCCGGCTGACCATGCTGGATTCCAGCAGGCGCTGCAGCCGGGCGTGCTGCACGTCGGCCAGCACCTGCGCGGCCTGGGCGCGGTGCAGCGCGGCCGCCGCCGTGTCCATCTCGGCCTTGAACGGCGCCGGATTGATCTGGAACAGCGCATCGCCGCGGCGCACGTCGGCGCCCTGCTCGAAGAAGCGGCGCTGCACGATGCCACCGACCTGCGGGCGGATCTGCGCGCTGCGCAGCGCGGCCACGCGGCCGGGCAGGTCCACGCTCACCGTCATCGGCGCCGGCTGCAGGGTCACCGCGGTGACCTGCACCGGCGCGGCCGCCGCCGGCGGCTGCGTGCCGCCGCCGCAGCCGGCCAGGGCCAACGCCAGTGCGCCGCCGATTCCCAGAGTCCGAACCTGTTGCCGCATGCCCATGCCTCGTGCCTCGTCGTTGCCGCCGCGGATGCGGCGACGCCAAAGCCGCGCATGGTCGCGGCCGCGGGTTGCGCGGCGTTCGATGCTGTGTGGAGATATGATGGAGATCCGCCCGTCCGGGCCGACGTGCCTCTCGCCGCCACGCCATGTCCGTTTCTTCTCCGGGCGCCGCCGCGCCCGCATCCGCGCCGCTGGTCCTGATCGCCGAAGACGAGAGCGAGATCGCCGAGATCCTCGGCGCCTACCTGGCGCGCAGCGGGTTGCGCAGCGCCCACGCCGCCGATGGCCGCGCCGCGCTGGACCTGCACCTGGCGCTGGACCCGGACCTGATCCTGCTGGACGTGCAACTGCCGGCGGTGGATGGCTGGAAGGTACTGGCCGAACTGCGCCACCGCGGCGAGACGCCGGTGATCATGCTCACCGCGCTGGACCAGGACATCGACAAGCTGATGGGCCTGCGCCTGGGCGCCGACGACTACGTGGTCAAGCCGTTCAACCCGGCCGAGGTGGTGGCGCGGGTGCAGGCGGTGCTGCGGCGCATCCGCGGCAATGGCGTCGAGGAGGCGCGCAGCCTGCGCGTGGGCGCCTTCCACATCGACCTGGACCAGCACGAGGCCAGCGTGCGCGTGGGCGAGCAGCGGCACGCGCTGGACCTCACGCTCACCGAGTTCAAGCTGCTGGTGCGGCTGATGCGCGCGCCGAAGCGGGTGTTCAGCCGCGCCGAACTGCTCGACGCCTGCCTGCCGGAAGGCGACACCCAGGAGCGCACCATCGACAGCCACATCAGCAAGCTGCGCAAGAAGCTGGAGGCGCTGGGCGTGCAGGGCACCCCGGCCAGCGTGCGCGGCGTCGGCTATCGCTTCGGATCCGGCGCATGAACCGCGCCCCCGGGCTGCGCCGCCAGGTCATCCTGTCGCTGGGTGCGCTGGCGCTGTGGATCATCCTGCTGTCGGTGGTCGGCTCCTACGTGTTCTATGCGCTGGCGGCGGCTTACAAGCCGGACAGCATCTCCGACACCTGGGTGCCATCGCGCGTGGAGATGCTGTGGATCGGCGCCACCGCGGCGCTGGCCGTGGCGATCGCGGTGGCGGTGGCGGTGCGGTTGTCGCGTCGCATCCTGACTCCGTTGAATTCGGTGGCGCACAGCCTGCGCGAAGTGGCCCAGGGCAATTTGAGCGCGCGCGCGAGCATGGACGCGCATGCGCTGGGCGAGACCGCGCAGCTGGTGCGCGACTTCAACGCCATGGCCGATCGCCTGCAGGCGATGACACGCGAACGTGCATTCTGGAATGCCGCCGTCGCCCATGAACTGCGCACGCCGGTGACGATCCTGCGCGGGCGCCTGCAGGGCCTGGCCGAGGGCGTGTTCGCGCCGGACGTGGCGGCGTTCGAGAGCCTGCTGCGGCAGGTCGAAGGCCTGAACCGGCTGATCGAGGACCTGCGCGTGCTCAGCCTCACCGACAGCGGCCACCTGGAGTTGCAACCGGCGCCGACCGACCTGGTCCAGGAAGTGACGGCGGTACTGCATGCGTTCGACGCCAGCCTGGCCGCGCGCGGGCTGCTGCTGGAGCGCACGCTGACGCTGCGCACGCCGGTGCTGTGCGACGCGGTGCGCATCCGCCAGGCACTGATGGCCTTGCTGGAGAACGCACAGCATTACGCCGAGCCGGGGCCGCTGCGGGTGGGGGTGCAAGCGGACGCGGGCCAGTGCGTGCTGTTCGTGGAAGACAGCGGTCCCGGCATCGCGCCCGAGATCGCCGCACGGGTGTTCGATGCCTTCCGCCGCGGCGATCCCTCGCGCTCGCGCAAGAGCGGCGGCAGCGGCCTGGGCCTGGCGGTGGTCAAGGCCATCGCCGTGGCGCATGGCGGCGATGCGCTGTGCCTGCCCGCCGGCAGCGGGACGCGGTTCGAGGTGCGCTGGCCGCTGATGTCGTCGGAGGCCGGCGCACGTGCGGCGCACACACCGGCCATGCCATAGCGCCGCACCCGCGTGACGCACGCGTGATGCTCGCGCGGCAGATCGACGCGCGCCGCGCGCTAGCCAGGGCCTTCACTGCGCCTGTGTTCTGGTAGCCACTGCACAACCGAACTGGAGTGTCGAATGGACACCACGCTGATGCCCTGGGTCGCCGGACTGTTCGTCCTGTTGATCGCCGCGATGCTGTACCTGGTGACCCGCGCCAAGAAGAACCGCAACCGCCCGGCGCAGGATCACGCCGCGACCAAGAGCGACGTGGACAGCGCGTCCAAGCGCTAGCGCGTCGCGCAGGCGCGGCGGCGGTCATCGCCTGTATTCCGGCTCAGGCATCCGTGTCGATCGGTGCGAAGCGCGGGCGGCGCACGCCGTCCACCTCCACCTGCTCGACGAACATCGGATAGGGTCGCACCCACATCGCGCCTTCGCCGTAGAGCGGCCGGTACAGCACCAGCGGTTCCAGCGTCTCGCTGCTGCGGACCACGCCCAGCACCTCGTATTCGCCGCCCTTGAAGTGGCGGTAGCGGCCCAGGGCGATGGAGGGCAGCGGGCTGAGGTCGCGCATGATGGGGTCCTGATGAGCGGGAAGCACGAGTGTAGCCGTCTGCCTCTGCGCGCTGTCTGCTTCGCAGGGGCGACCTGCGCGAACCGTGGCGGTTCGCCATGTCGTCGGGACGCCTTCGCTAACGACGCAAAGCGTTTCGTAGGAGCGGCTTTAGCCGCGACGGGCTTTCTCGGGAATGCCCGTCGCGGCTAAAGCCGCTCCTACGGATGGGTCTCAGGCAATCGGCGTTTGAAATGCCCCGACCATCTTCGCACGCACGCTTCACTTCGGCGTGCCCGGCCCATGTTGCGCACCACCCGAACGTAGATCAACAACGCGTCGTCGGCGCCCGGTGCGCGGCAAGATTGCCCAGGATGCGGGCCGTGCGATGCCCTCCGCTGTACGCCGTACTCAGGTTGATTGAGCGCGAGGACGGCGTGCGGTTCCCTGGATCGCGCATCGCGCGATGCCGCGTCGCGCGCCAGCAATGGCAGGCGTCGTGCAACTTCATGACGTGGGATCGGCAAAGTCGTAGGCCTGCCCGGGCTCGGCGGCGACGAAGTCGGCCGCGGCGATGCCGGCCAACTGCAGGGCGGCGGACAGCGCTTCGCGCGGCTCCTCGCGGCCTTCGTCGGTGAGCTGGAAGGTGCCCCAGTGGATGCCGAGCGCGCGCCGCGCGCCGGTGTCGCGGAAGATCCGCACCGCTTCGCTGGGGTCGATGTGCTGCGGCGCCATGAACCAGCGCGGTGCGTAGGCGCCGATCGGGATCAACGCCACGTCGGGCGCGCCGTGTCGGTCGCGGATGTCGCGGAAGATGGCGCCATCGCCATAGCCGGTATCCCCCGCAAACCACACCGATCCCCGCGCCGTCTCGATGAAGAAGCCGGACCACAGCGCCATCCTGCGGTCGGCGATGCCGCGGCTGGACCAATGGTTGGCGCGGGTCAGCGTCGCCGTCGCGCCCTCGCCGATCGGCAACCGGTCGTGCCAGTCGCCGGTCGCGATGCGCGCATCGCGCACGCGCTTGCGCAGCAGGACGTCGTTGCCCAGCGGCATCACGAACAGCGGCTGGTGCGCGTCGTGCAGCGTGCGCAAGGTCGCCAGGTCGAAGTGGTCGTAGTGGTTGTGGCTCAGCAGCACCGCGTCGATGGGCGGCAGGTCCGCGAAGCGGATGCCCGGTGCCGTCACCCGCTTGGGCCCGGCGATCTGCGAGGGACTGGCCCGCTGCGACCACACCGGGTCGGTGAGCAGGTTGAGGCCGGCGGCCTGGATCAGCAGCGTGGCGTGGCCGACCATGGTGATGCGCAGGCCGTCGTGGCGCGGCGCAGGCACGGCGGGTGTCACCGGGACGTGCGCTGGCCAGCGCACCGCGCCCATCGCGGCTTTCCAGCGCAGGACCTTGCTCAACGCGTTGTCGATGGTGGGCTGGCCGGGATTGAAGAAGCGCACGCCGTCGAAATGATCGCTGACGGGGCCACGGTAGTAGGGGTTGGCCATTGAGGCGCGATCCGGACGACGCAAGGGGAAGGGAAGGTTACCCGCCCGCGGCGCAAGCGTGTGCGCGCGCCTGCCTCGGCAGCCGCGGCGCCGGTCCCGGCCGGTGCCACGCGTGGCTTTACTTCGGCGTGCCCAGCCCGCCCATGTTGAGCATCACCCGCAAGCCGATCACCAGCGCATCGTCCGGCGCGCGGCGCGCGGCGGTGTTGCCCAGGATGTCGGGATGGACGATGTACTGCACGTTCGGCACCAGGAACAGCGGCGACTGCGCGATGCGATAGCTGTAGTTGAGCTCGACCATGAGCTCGTTGCGCGAGATGTCCGCGGCGGCGCCGCGTTTGCGCAGCAGGTCGTTCATGTAGCCCTGCTGGTCGGCGCTGAAACGGTAGTAGTTGGCGACGATGCCGAGTCCATCGCCCGGCCGTGCCGCGAACGGACCGTTGTAGTAGAGGCCGGCGGTGACCTGCAGATCGTAGACCTGGTGTTTGTCGAACGGGGCGGCGATGTTGCCGAAGGCGACCAGCATGCGCTTGCCGGCCATGCCCTGCGGCTGGTACAGCGCGCGTTCGCCGAGCGCGTACGCGCCCCAGCGCCCGCCGTCGTACTGGCGCGCGGGGCCGCCGACCAGTCCGCGCAGGCCGCCGGCCTGGTTGTAGCGCAGATCGCTGTAGTCGGCCGAGTTGTACCAGAGGCCGGCGAGGTAGCGCGGCGCACCCTTGCCCAGTGCAGGATCGGGTTCGTAGCCGACCTCGAGCGTGCTCAGCACGCCAGTGCTGTCGGCGGTGCTCCAGTCCAGGCCGTGGTTGTTCTTGCGCTGCGGGTTCAGTTCGAACGCGCCCACCGAGACATAGGTGGCCTCGGGCTTGTAGCGCAGCTTCGCGCCCCAGTTCACGTAGGGGAAGCCGACGAAGCCGCCGTCGGCCTGGCTCAGCTGGAACGGGCAGTCCGAGGCGCCGACGAAGCGGCAGCCATAGCGGCTGCGCGCGAATTGCCAGGTGGTGTTCATGCGCCCGGCGACCAGTTGCCAGCGCCCGTCGGCGAAGCGCTGTTCCCAGGTCAGCTGCGCCAGTTGCGCCTGCTGCTGCGGATACCAGTAGCCCTGCACCTTGACGCCGTTGCCGATCTGCCGCTGCGACAGGCTGTCGCCGTAATACCAGGCGCCGGTGGCGTGCAGCGTGGCGCCGGGAATGCCGAACAGGCGCTGCAGATCCAGGTCTGCGCCGGCGACCACGCCGCCGGCATTGCGGTCTCCGCGCGACAGGCCGCCGTCGACGTTGCGCGCGTAGTCGTTGGACCAGACCAGGCGTGGCGCGATGCCGTGGTCGTCGAGCCATTGCCCGGTGTCGGCGGCGACGGCGGAGGCGGGGAGGGCAGCGATGGCCGTCAGTGCGGCCGATGCGAGCAGCGACAGGGTGCGCGACATGGGAGCGGATTCCACGGACGAAGGGATGCACCTGACCCGCGCAGGGCGCGTGTCCGGACCGGTAGGACGCGGGGGTGGATGGGGCTTGCGGTCATGCGGCGACGCGAAGGCCGCAGGCACGTGCGACGCGCCATCGACAGAAAGCGTTTGGAGAAGCAGGCGAGACCGACAACGACACTCACCCTGCAACGCAGGCGGCACGCACGGCGCAGATATGCCGGCTGCCGCTGCGATGAGGGCCGCGCGTGCACGCGGCCCCCGGATCGACCCGTGCGGGTCAGCCCACCTTGCCGAGGCCGGCGGCGGCCATCGCCGCGGCGATCTCCTTGTCGGCGCCTTCGGCCAGCGGCAGCAGCGGCGAGCGCACCGTGGCGTGGTCGAGCAGGCCGCGTGCGACCAGCGCCCACTTCAGCGCCACCGAGCCTTCCATGTGCGAGCCGCGGTGATAGACGCTCTTGGTCACCGGCAGCAGGCGGTCGTGCAGTGCGCGCGCCTTGGCGTAGTCCTTGGCCTTGCCGGCGGCGATCATCTCCAGCAGCGGCTCCGGGGCGATGCAGCCGTAGCCCACCAATGCGCCATCCACGTCGAACATGGTGTGCAGCAGATACTCGTCGTGGCAGGTCAGCACCGGCACGTTGGGGCGCTCCTTGCGGAACACCGGGATCTCGGTGTCCCAGCGCTTCATGTTGCGCACGCCGTTCTTCATCGCCACCACGCCCGGCAGCGCGGCGATCTCCAGCAACGTCTCCAGGTCGTAGGTGGCCTTGGTCGCGTCCGGGTACTGGAACAGGATCATCGGCAGTCCGCTGGCCTCGTGGATGGCCTTGTAGCGGTCCTGCGGCGCGCCTTTCTGGTAACCGAAGCGCAACCAGCCGTGCGACGGATAGATCAGGCCCGCGGAGGCGCCGGCGGCGACCGCGCGCTTGGCCTCGTCGGCGGCCACGCGGGTGCCTTCCAGGGTGATGCCGGCGATGATCGGGATGCGGCCGTCGACGGCGTCGCGGAACGCGGTGATCACCTTGGCCTGTTCGTCGCGCTCCAGGAAGGTGCCCTCGCCGGCGTGGCCGAGCACGGTCAGGCCCTTGACCCCGTCGATGCCGCCGAGCCAGGCGCCGATGCGCTTGATCGCGGGATAGTCGACGGCGCCGTCGCGGGTGAACGGGGTGACCGGGGCGGGAACCAGGCCTTTCAGGTCGATAGTGCTCATGCGCATTTTCCTCTTCTTCGGATCAACGGGGGATGGAATCGAACGCGGGGTCCGACGGGGGTGGTACGGAGGTGGTGCGCGATGCGCCGGCGGCAGTGCCGGCGATGCGCTCAGGGAGACAACTGCTCCAGCGATTTGCCCTTGGTTTCCAGCGCGAAGCGCCAGGTCACCGCGGCGCCGGCCAGCAGCACGGCGGCGAAGGCGGCGAACACGTAGCGGATGCCGAGCCCGGCGATCACCGCGCCGACCAGCAGCGGCCCGCAGGCCGAGCCCAGACGCAACCAGGCGCTGCCCAGTCCGGTGCCGATGGCGCGAATGCGGGTGGGGTAGAGCTCGGCCGAGTACAGGTACAGCGAGAAGGTGATGGTCTGCACCGCGGCATAGCCCAGCGCCGCGAACACCAGCACCTGCGGCGCCGAGGTGCCGCCGAGCGCCGCCAGCGCCAGCAGTGGGATCCCGCCGGCGACGAACGCCAGCCCGTACCAGCGCTTGCGCCCGACCTTGTCGATCGACAGGGCGCACACCACCGCGGCGGCGACACCGGCCAGTGAGGTAAAGAATCCGTAGGCGATGCTCTGCTGCAGCGACAGCCCGAAGTGCGTGCGGTACAGCGTCGGCAGCCAGGTGATGATGCCGTTGGCCACCAGGTAGGAGCAGAACCACAGGCTCCAGATCACCAGGGTGCGCTTGCGATAGACGCTGCCGAACAGCTCGCGCCAGTCCGAGCGCTGCGCCTTGGGCAGCGCCGTGCGATCGAAGACCGGCGCCGGCAACGGGCCATGGCGGCGTTCGGCGCTGCGCTCGAGGTCGGCCACGATCGCATCGGCCTTGGCGTAGCGGCCCTTGGAAGCCAGCCAGCGCGGCGATTCGAACATGAAGAAGCGCAACGGAATCATGATCGCCGCCGGAATCAGCCCGACCATGAACATCGCCTTCCAGCCGTAGGCAGGCACCAGGAAGTAGCCGATGCCGCCGGCGGCGACCAGGCCCAGCAGGAACATCACTTCGTACAGCAGGAAGAAGCGCCCACGCTTCTTCGAGCCGATCAGTTCGTTGATGTAGGCGCTGGCCACCGGCACCTCGCCGCCGGTGCCGATGCCCTGGATGAAGCGGAACGCGATCATCGCTGCGGCGCTGCCGGCGAACAGGCAGGCCACGTCCATCGACACGAACAGCAGGATGGTGAACAGCAGCACGTGCAGGCGGCCGATGCGCTCGGCCAGCCAGCCGAAGAACACCGAGCCCAGCAGTTGGCCCAGGTAGCCGGCCGACAGGATCGTGCCGATCTGCGCCGGCGACAGCTGCCATTCCTTGGTCAGCACCGGCATCGCGTAGGCGATGGCGATCACCGTGTAGCCGTCGAAGAACGTGGCGGCGCCGACGATGTTGCGCGCCCACCACACCTTGCGGGTGATCGGCAGGCGTTCGAGGCGTGCGCCGATCTCCGCCTGCGCCTCGGCGATGGACGGCGCGCGGGCGGGGGTCGTGGCGGTGGTGACAGGGGCAGGGGTGGACATGAGCATCGTGGCTGCCTTTCGCAGGACAAGGGGAACCTGGCGCGGGCGCCGAAGCGTCCACGAGGCGAGACGGACAGAGAGGCCGGGCGACGCCCGGGCGGATCAGGTGCTGGGCGCGGTCACGGCAACGCTCCCGCTGGCCTGGATCGCGAAGGCGATGTCCTTGGCGGCCAGCAACGTCGGCTGCAGGGCGGTGTCGAGCAGTTCGGCATGGCTGGTGCGCACCGACGGCGCGGCGACGCTGATCGCGCCGAGCGGATAGTCGTCCGCATCCAGCACCGGCACCGCCAGCACGCGCAGGCCCTCGGTCAGCATCGACTCCAGGATCACGTAGCGGTCGCGGCGGATGCAGTCGAAGGTGCGCCGCATCGCGGCGATCTCCGGGGTCTGCACCTGCACGTCCACGCCGGTCACGCGGGTCACTTCCGCCGGCGCCAGGTGCGCCAGCATCGCCAGGCCGATCGCGGTGCGGGTGCTGGGCACCGTGGTGCCGATACGGATGTCCACGCCCAGGCGGGTGATGCCGGCGCGGACGCGTTCGATGTAGAGCACGTCGGGGCCTTGCAGGACCGCGAAGCTGGCCGCCTCGTTGACGTCGCTGACCAGTGTGCGCAGCAGCGGCCGCACCACGCTGCGCAGATCGCGGCGGGCGATGGCATGGAAGCCGAGGTCGAGCACCTTCAGGGTCAGGCGGAAGCGGCGGCTCTCCGGCACGCGATGCACGTAGCCCAGCTCGACCAGGGTGTTGAGCATGCGGAAGGTGGTGCCGGGATCGAGCCGGGCCAGGGCGGCGATCTGGCTCAGCGACAGTTCCTCGTGCTCGGACGAGAACGCCTCCAGCACGCGAAAGCCCTTGGCCAGCGACTGCACGGTGCTGCGCAGTTTCTTGTCCCCGGCCTCGTCGCCGTCGTCGGACGCGGCGCTGGCCGCGCGCTGGGAAATCGTCTTGATCATCTGCAGTTCCTGGAGGCCCCGGGGAATCGCCAGCTTGCTCGACCCGCCCGGGGATGTCGCTTGACAAGGTAATTTCGGATTGCGAAAATTATTTCGTAATTTCAAGCCAAGACTCCGCCTGAGCGCCCAATGCGTCAAGTTGCGGCGCAACATGCTGCGCGGGCCATGCGCGCGGCCGCGCCTCGAGGCGTGGCCGCGACGATGCGGAAAGCCCAACCACCGCTGCCGAGCACGCCCATGCGCAGCCCACTGCGTTGGAGGGTGTGGAGGCACTGCCTGTCGCACCTGGGCGGTGTGCTTCTGTATCGCCAGGTAGACGAACGCGGCCGCGCGCGGCGATGTCAGCCCTGCTGGCAGACACCGATACGATCGCGCCGATACCGTGATGCATGGCTCGAACGACCCGACAGACGCCGCCCCCGCCGGCGCAGAGATGGTGGCAAGGACTCTCGTTCAAGCGCACCGCCGCCGAGGTGTCGGCGGTGCTGGTGGTGATCGGCGCGACCTACGGTTTCGTGCAGTACGTGGAGGTCAAGCCGCTGCAGCGGCAGTTGGCCGAAGCGCAGGCCGCGGCATGCAAGTCGGAGGCGGCTGCGTCGTCGGCGATCATGACGCTGCTGCCGGGCGAAAGCCGCGCGATCTGGAACGGCGCCTTGACGGTTTCCAATCTGACGCCCAGTACGGACGCCGCGACGGCGCATCTTCGCGCGGCGCCACGTGGTGGCCCGGTGGTCGAGAAAGCCGGACTCATCCCTGGCGATAGCCTTGAGGTGCACGCGGGCGGCAACCGCACATACGTGATCTATCTGAATCGGAACTCGGCCGAGATGATGGAGTTGTCGGTGCTGCGGCGGCCTTGATCGTGTGACACCGGTACCAGCCGCGCGGCCTAGGGCGCGAGCTATTCACTAGGTGCTATTACTGCCTGTTTGCTTCGAGATGCCGCAGAATCGACCGGCGTACTACATGGCCGCCGATCGCAGCAGCCAAGGCTGGTGTTCCTAATAACGGCAGGTACATCAAGGTCGCCCCAAACAGCCATATTGCTTTCCCGTCGTGGCGCTCACCTGCAATCAGCAGCCCAACGACTAAGCCCACAATGGCTAGTGATGTGATCCAAAGCAACAGTCGCATGCCGAACAGCAGACCGGCAGCGAAACCGATGCCAGCAACTGTTACCAACAGCATTGTGTCCATTTTCTTCCTTGGCAGAACCGACTGTTCGACGCGGTGTCGGGGGCAGTAGGTCATCCTAGCGTGACGCGATCCGGTGTGGATACCGGACCTGTGCCTCGAGGTTCCTCAGGCCGGCAACGCTCAAGAAATCCGGCGCAAGGCCGCCATCCCTGTTAGCGGAGCCGTTTCGCCGAAGCGGCCGTCCCTCGGGGGAACGCGCATGCTGTCCTTGCCACGTTTGCTGGGCCGTCACCTGGCCAAGTTCCTGTCCAAGCCGCGCCGCCACGGCTCGCAGTTGCCGACCAGCCCGCCGCAGCTGTTGCGCGCCACGCTGCGCAAGGGCGATGTGCTGCTGGTCGAGGGCAACAGCCGCTTCTCCACCGCCATCAAGTATCTGAGCCAGTCCACCTGGTCGCATGCGGCGCTGTACATCGGCGACCACGTGGCCGCGGTTCCCGGCGAGGACGCGCCGCTGTTCTGCGATGTCGACATCAACGTCGGCGTGCGCCTGGTGGGATTGAGCGAGTTCGCCGGCCTGCACACGCGCATCTGCCGCCCGGTCGGATTGAGCGCGCAGGAGATCGAGACCGTGGTGGAGTACATGGTCACGCGGGTCGGCAACAGCTACGACCTGAAGAACATCTTCGACCTGGCGCGCTACCTGATCCGCACGCCGCCGCTGCCGTCGTCGGTGAAGCGCCGCTTCCTGGAACTGGGCAGCGGCGAGCCGACCCGGGCGATCTGCTCGACGCTGCTGGCGCAAGCCTTCGGCGCGATCCGCTATCCCATCCTGCCGGAAATCGACCAGGCAGCACCTGCAGGCGCCGACGCCGCGGAGGATGCGGAGGTCCTGCATCCACGCCACCACAGCCTGACGTTGCCGCGCGATTTCGACGTCTCGCCGTACTTCAACGTGGTCAAGCCGCGCTTGCAGCACGGTTTCGACTTCCATCGCCTGGTGTGGGAGCCGCACGTCGCCGTGCCGCGTGCAGACCCGACGCCGCTCGATGCGGCGATGGCCTGACTGAAAACGTCTTCAGCACAGAACTGTGGCGCCTGTTCATCTTGTTTAATCCGCGGCGGTTCAAGTTCGAACGCCTGCGGGCCGATACCAGAGTCCGTTTTTAGGGTTTTTCCTGACACCATGAATCCCATCCAGTTCCTTCGTCGCCATATCGCCAACCTGCCCATGGCACGCAAGTTCGTCGTGTTGTGTACGTTGATCGCGCTCGGCGTGGTGCTGCTGGCGGTCGCGGCGGCGCGTCTGCAATATCTCAACCTGATCGACGCGCGCAAGCAGACCGTGAAGACGCAGGTCGACATGGGCCTGAGCGTGATGCAGCACTACGCCGACCTGGCCAAGCGTGGCGAGATGACGCAGGCGCAGGCGCAGGCGGCGGCCAAGGGCGCGCTCGCCGACATGAAGACCAACGGCGGCGTGGACTACTTCTTCATCGTCGACCCGCAGATGCGCATCGTCATGCATCCCAAGCGCAAGGTCGGCACCGACATGAGCGGCTACAAGAGCGATGCCGGCGAGTACGTGTACCGCGACATCCAGACCGCGGTGCGCAGCGGCGACGGCTTCAGCTATTACACCGCGCCCAAGCCCGGCAAGTCGGTGCAGCTGCCGAAGATCAGCTACGCGGCGCTGTACCCGCAGTGGAACTGGGTGCTGGCGATGGGTGTGTATGCCGAAGACATCCAGGCCGAGGCGATGGGCTTCACCAGGATCCTCACCGTGATCGGCGCGGCGCTGGTGGTACTGGTGGTGGGTCTGTGCTGGCTGATCGCCGGCGCCATCGTCGCGCCGCTGCGCGGTGCCACGCGGACCGCCGAGGCCATCGCCTCCGGCCGCTTCGACAATGCGATCAAGGTGGAGTCGCGCGACGAGACCGGGCAGTTGATGACCAGCATGCAGCAGATGCAGACCCAGCTGCAGCGCTTCAACGGCGAGATGCAGACCCTGGTGCGGCTGCAGCAGGGCGAGGACATCAGCCATCGCATGCCGGAGGACTTCCCGGGCGACTACGGCACGCTGGCGCACGGCATGAACGCGGCGCTGTTCGAACACCTGGACGCGATCGTCGAGGCGATGGCGATCATGGACGAGTACGGCCGCGGCGACCTGCGCCGCGACATGCGCCGGCTGCCGGGGCAGCGCGCGGCGCTGCACGAGGCGCTGGACGTGGTCAAGGCCAACCTGTCGGCGGTCAACGGCGACATCGCGCGCCTGGCCGATGCGGCCGCCCGCGGCGACTTCAGCGCCCGCGGCGACGAGGCGCGCTATGAGTTCGCGTTCAAGGAAATGGTGGAGGCGCTGAACCGGCTGATGCGCCAGGCCGACAGCGGCCTGGCCGACGTCGGCCGGATCATGGGTGCGATCGCCGATGGCGACCTGTCGCAGCGCGTGGACGTGCGCTACGAAGGCGCGTTCGGCACGCTCGCCGACGCCGCCAACCGCACCGCCGAGCAACTGACCGGCATCGTGCAGGGCATCCAGCGCGCGGTCGGCTCGATCAACACCGCCGCCAGCGAGATCGCCAGCGGCAACAGCGACCTGTCGGTGCGTACCGAGCAGCAGGCGGCCAGCCTGGAAGAGACCGCCGCCTCGATGGAGGAACTGACCTCCACGGTCAAGCAGAACGCCGACAGCGCCCGCCAGGCCAACCAACTGGTGCTGAGCACCGGCGAGGTGGCCGAGAACGGCGGTCGCGCGGTCGAGGAAGTGGTGGCGACCATGGCGTCGATCAGCGCTGCGTCGGCGCGGATCGCCGACATCATCGGCGTGATCGACGGCATCGCGTTCCAGACCAACATCCTGGCGCTCAACGCCGCGGTGGAAGCCGCCCGCGCCGGCGAACAGGGCCGTGGCTTCGCGGTCGTGGCTTCGGAAGTGCGCTCGCTGGCGCAGCGCTCGGCGGCCGCGGCCAAGGAGATCAAGACCCTGATCTCCGACTCGGTGCAGGAAGTGGAGCAGGGCTCGACCCTGGTCAACCGCGCCGGCACCACCATGACCGAGGTGGTCGCCTCGGTGAAGCGGGTCACCGACATCATGGCGGAGATCTCCGCGGCCAGCGCCGAGCAGAGCGCGGGCATCGACCAGGTCAGCAAGACGGTGATGCAGCTGGACGAGGGCACCCAGCAGAACGCGGCGCTGGTGGAAGAGGCCAGCGCTGCGGCCAAGAGCATGGAGGACCAGGCGGCGGAACTGGCGCGCGCGGTGGCGGTGTTCCGCCTCGCCGGAACTGCTGCGGTCAGCACGGCATCGGCGCCCGCGGCCAGGCCGCAGCCGGCCAGGCCGGCGGTGCGTGCGGTGGCTGCCGCCGCCAAGCCCAAGCCCGCGGCGCCCGTGCGGCAACCGGCGGCCAAGCCGCGCGCGATCCAGGGCGTGCCGGCGGACAGCGCGGAGTGGGAAGAGTTCTGAGCCGGTGCGGCGTGGTGGCACCGGCTGCCACGCCGTGGCCGCCTCGCTTTTGTAGGCGCGGCTGAAGCCGCTCCTACGGATGGGAATCCGCCGTGACATGTACCCTGAAGTCGCTCTCATGGTGCACTCAAGCGCGAGGGCGAAGGCGCGAGGACTTCTCGCATTTCGCCCAGGCTGGCGACCCCTTGGAAAATGCCCCGCCGACGCGGTGTACTGTATTGGATGGATCGATGCCGTAGATGCCGATCCAGGTGGAGGCGTTTTCGTAGGAGCGGCTTCAGCCGCGACCGCACATTTCGGGAACACCCGTCGCGGCTGAAGCCGCTCCTACAGGTGATGGCATCGCCTGACATACGAGGCGCATCGTCCCAGCTTCTTCATCCACTCTTTGCCCGACGCTGCCTATGGTCGCAGCGACGGCGCGCCGGCATCGCGGCGCGTGGAGGAGCCGATGGCATGTTCTGGAAACGCAACAGCCTGTCGATCGTATTGCTGGCGCTGAGCCTGCTGTTCATGGCCGGCCAGGCGCTCAGCGGCCACCAGGCCTACAACGAGGAACTGCGCCAGCAGGGGCTGGCGGCCCTGCCGATGTGGGAGTACCTGCACAGCGGGCATTTCATCGGCGCGCTGTTCGAGAACTGGGAGAGCGAGTTCCTGCAGATGGGCATGTACGTGGTGCTGACGGTGAAGCTGCGCCAATGGGGCTCGGCCGAGTCGCGGCCGCTGGCGCCCGCCGAGGAAGACGACGCCGTCGCGCCCGGCCCGGTGCCCTGGCCGGTGCGCGCCGGCGGCATCTGGCTGGCGCTGTACGAGCGCTCGCTGGCGCTGGCCTTCGGCGCCCTGTTCTTGCTCAGCTTCGTCCTGCATGCGTTGGGCAGCTGGCGCCACGAGGTAGCCGAACAGGCGATGCAGCATCGGCCGCCGCCGTCCTTCTGGGAACACGTCGGCGGCGCCCAGTTCTGGTTCGAATCGATGCAGAACTGGCAAAGCGAGTTCCTGGCGGTGTTCGCGCTGGTGGTCCTGAGCATCTGGCTGCGGCAGAAGGACTCCCCGCAATCCAAGCCGGTGCATGCGCCGCATCGGCAGACCGGCGACTGAACGGGGGCGCCGCAGGGGCGATCTCAGCCCATCGCCCAGACACACGAACGCCGCGATGCTTGCGCATCGCGGCGTTCGTGCGATGGACCCTGGAGTGAAGCGCTAGCGCGCCACGCTGCCCTTGGTCGAACCGGCGCCGGGGCCGGCGCCCAGATCGGCGCCAGTGGTCGGATCGCTGTCCGGTTGCGACAGCGTGCGCGCCGCCAGCGCCTGCAATGCGCTCTGTTCCAGTTCGCTCAGGCCCACGCTCGGCATGCCGCTGCCGCCGTCCACCGCCACCTGGCGATTGCGGTCGGCAATGGACTCCCACTGGCTGCCGCTGTTCCAGGGCCCGTGCATGTCGCCATCGCCCTGCGACATGTCGTAGTAGCGATCGGTGAAGGCCGGATCGCCCGGCAGCTTACCCGGCGGGAAGTTCGGCTCGATGGAATACAGCGCCTTTTCGAAGGACTTCTGGTGCGCCACTTCGCGGGTCATCAGGAAGGTGAGCGCATCGACGATGCCGGGATCGTCGGTCACGTTGATCAGCCGCTCGTACACGATCTTGGCGCGGGCCTCGGCGGCGATGTTGGATCGCAGGTCGGCGGTGGGTTCGCCGATGCTGTCCACATAGGCCGCGCTCCACGGCACGCCGCTGGAATTGACCAGCGCAGGACCGCCGCCATAGAGGATCTGCTGGGTCTGGCTGGTGTTGTTGTTGCGAGTGAGGTTGCGCATGTCCTCGGCTTCGGCCATGCCTTCGGACAGCACCGCCTTCGGCCCCTGGTTGAGCATGGCGATGATCGAACCGATGATTTCCAGGTGGCTCAGTTCCTCGGTGGCGATGTCGTACAGCAGATCCTTGCGGCCGGGATCGACCTCGCCGATGGCCTGGGTGAAGTAGCGCATGGCCGCGGCCAGTTCGCCTTGCGGGCCGCCGAATTGCTCGAGCATCAGCGAGGCCAGCGCCGGGTCGGGCTGCGCCACGCGGACGGTGTACATCAGCCGCTTGTTGTGCATGAACATGAAAAATCTCCTGGAGTGCCGCCCGAACGTCGCGACGACGCGGTGGCGCGGCCGGTGGCCGCGCGTGGGGGATAGGCGTCTGGGACGCCGCGGTCCGCCTTCGCTTCAGCGGACCGCGGCGGGGGCGGTCAGGCCGCCTTGCGCTTGCGCGCTGCTTCCTCGTTGCCGCCCTGTTCGGCGAGCAGGGTGAGCTTCTCGTCGGTGGACTTCTCTTCGTCGAGCGTTTCCAGCAACAGGGCCAGCGCATCGTCCATGCCCAGTTGCTTGGCCATGGCGGCGAGCGTGCCGTAGGACGCGATCTCGTAATGCTCGACCTTCTGCGCACCGCCGATCAGCGCAGCATCGCGCACCGGGCCGGCCTCGATCGAATCGATCACTTCCTTGCCTTCTTCCACCAGGCCTTCCATGGCGGCGCACTTGATCCGCTTCAGGCGCAGGTTGCCTTTCTCGACGATCTGGTCGATGCGTTCGATCTGGCCCTGGGTTTCTTCCAGGTGCGCCTCGAACGCCGCGCGCAGGGCCGGGTTGGTGGCGGCGCGCGCCAGGCGTGGCAACGCCTTGGTCAGCTGCTTCTCGGCGCTGTAGATGTCCGACAGCTCGTGGATGAACAATTCGTCGATGGTCTTGACGGCCATTGGGAGTCTCCGGTCGGTGATGGATGATGGTGCTGCTGTGGGGGAATGCGCGCGCGTCGAGTCGTATGCGACGGCGCTCAGTGCTTGGCGGTTTCGCCTTCGGTGCGCTCGCGCTTCAGGAACGCCAGGATCGTGGCTTCCTGGTGCTCGATCAGCCATTCGGCCATGGCGATTTCCTGGTCGAGGATGGCGGCGCAGATGTCGGCGATCTCGGTCTGTCCGGCTTCCTTGGCGGCGATGACCAGCGCGCGGTAGCTGGCGATCTCCATGTGTTCGAACGCGTAGCTCACGCCCAGGCTCTTGGCCACCTCGTCGCTCATCATCGAGTTGCCGGCGGCATGCACGGTGGCCATCACACTGGCGACCGTGCCCTTGATCGTGGGGATCGAGCCGTCGAGAATCTCGATGCAGCGCTTGACCTTGTCGGACTGATCGCGGGTTTCGTTGACATGCTGCTCGATGCGCGCCTTCAGTTGCGGGTAGTGCTCCAGGCGGCCAGCAGTGGCAGTGAGCATGGTGTTGGCCTCCTGCTCCATCGCGTAGGCATCCTGCAGCCACTTCAACAAGCGTTCGGTGTTGCTTCGGGTCATGGATATCGCTCCAGAAGGTGTGCGCGACGCGACCTGCATCGCATCGTGCGTCCGTGTGTTTTCCCCTGTGCGACCATGCTGGACCCGCCGCCGTTAGAGCAGTTGCAGCACAGAGTGAATGCCATGCGAGATGCGGCGTGAGGAGATGTGCACAGGTGGCGAGACACGTGGTGCCGCTGTCTTCTGCGCCTGCGCTCTCGTAGGAGCGGCTTCAGCCGCGACAGGTCTTCCTGGGAATGCCTGTCGCGGCTGAAGCCGCTCCTACGTGGGGGAGTGCAATGGATCTGCCTGCTACCAAGACAGAAGCAGGCGTTGCATCGTGTATCGCGACGCGTGTGCTCGCGCGAAAAACCAAGGCGAAAACATCACGGGAAAGCCTCTCGCGGCTGAAGCCGCGCCTATGGCACCGCCAGATCGCGGCGCTTTTCCCATTCCCGATTCCCCACTCCCGATTCCCAGCCCTACAACGTCACCGCTCCGCCCGAAATCGTCAGCAACGTGCCCGAGGTGTAGCTCGAGGTATCCGCGGCCAGCAGCACATAGGCCGAGGCCAGTTCCGCCGGCTGGCCGGGGCGGCCGAACGGGGTCTGCTCGCCGAACGTGCGCACCGATTCCTCGTCCATGCCGGTCGGAATGAACGGGGTCCAGATCGGGCCCGGCAGCACCGCGTTGACGCGGATCTTCTTCTCGGCGAGCAGCCCGGCCAGGCCGATGGTCAGGTTGGCCAATGCGCCCTTGGTGGCCGAGTACGGCAGGATGTTGGGCGTGGGCTTCTTCGAGTTCACCGAGGCGGTGTTGATGATCGATCCGCCCTCAGGCATGTGCGGCAACGCCAGTCGCACCAGGTGGAACGGCGCATGCACGTTGGTGGCGAAGGTCTTCTCCCACTCGTCGAGGGTGATCTCGTCGAAGCTGTGGAAGTAGCGCTGGTAGGCGGCGTTGTTGACCAGCACGTCGAGGCCGCCGAACGCCTCGGCCACGCTCTTGATCAGGCTCTCGGCCTGTGCGCGGTCGCTGATGTCGCACGGATGCAGCAGCACGCGCACGCCGGCGTCCTCGACCAGCCTGGCGATGCGCTCGGCGTCGTCCTGCTCGTCGGGCAGGTAGGCGATGGCGACGTCGGCGCCTTCGCGCGCATAGGCGATCGCCACCGCCGCGCCGATGCCGCTGTCGCCGCCGGTGATCAGGGTGCGCTTGCCCTGCAGCAGGCCGTGGCCGACGTAGCTGTCTTCGCCGTGATCCGGTTTCGGATCCATGGCCTGGGTCTTGCCGGGGAAGGATTGCTGCTGGGCCTTGAAGGGCGGCGACGGATAATTGGGAACGGCCATGTGCGTACCTCGTTGGGGGGAGTGTCCAACGAGGGTGGGCAGGCGTCGGTAAAGCCGGGGCCAAGGCCATGTGCGCGGCATGTCACGACGCCGGCCCATTCGCACGAAGGATGGCGCTGTGCGGCCGCCGCCGCCGCTGCGGCGTGAACTCAGCCGGCGGCGAGCGTGCGCGAGCCGACGATGATCATGCGCAGCATCGCGGTGATCTGTCGGATCAGCTCCGGATCCTTCTCCGGCGGCAGGTCCATCGCGGTGGCGCCCATCGCGAACACCAGCCGGGTGATCGCCTTGGACACCAGCGCCGGCTCGTGCAGCGGCGCGCCTTCCAGCGCGGCCAGGCGGATCAGGTCCACGCGCAGTTCGTCCTCGAAATAGTTCAGTTCGCGGTCCACCGCGTGCTTGAACGCGTCCGAACCGACCGTGCCCTCGCGTAACAGGACGTGCAGCAGCTTGTCGTCGGCGCGCAACTGTTCCATGAAAGTCTCCACGGAACTGAGGATGATGCTGCGGCGGTTGCCGGCGGCGCGCTGCCGCGCCTGGCCGATGATGGTGCGCAGCGAGCTGCCGGCCAGGTCGATCAGCGCCACCGCCAGTTCGTCCATGTCGCGGAACTGGCGGTAGAAGCTGTTGGGGGCGATGCCGGCCTCGCGGGTCACCTCGCGCAGGCTCAGCGTGGACACGCTGCGGTGCGGCCCGATCAGTTTGAGCGCGGCGGCCAGCAGGTCCTCGCGCGAGATCGCGCCCTTGCGGGCGTTCGGCGTGTCCGCGGACGGAGGAGGGGAGAGCGTCGTCATGGGCAGACCGGGCCAGGCAATGGGGGATGATAGCGCCTTCACTGAATGCACAACTGTATAGACATCTGTCTCTGCGCCTGTATAGTGGACCTCCATGAACGCTGCCCGCCGTCCCGCCAAACTCCGCCCCGCCGCCCGCGCCCTGCGCGCCTGGGTCAAGCCGGACGTGTTCGATTTCTGGTCCACCCGCCTGCATCCGCTGTGGACCTGGCAGCGCCCGCGCGCCCGGCTGGTGCAGCGCGAGGCCGCCAGCAACGACGCGGTGACCCTGGTGCTGCAGCCCAACCGCCACTGGCGCGGCCTGCGCGCCGGCCAGCACGTGGAACTGGGCGTGGAGATCGACGGCCGCCGGCTGCTGCGCAGCTACAGCCCCACGCCGTTGCCGGGCGGACGCCTGGCGATCACGGTCAAGACCGTCGACGGCGGCCGGGTCAGCCAATACCTGGCCGGCGCCGCGCGCATCGGCGAGGTGTTCGAACTCGGCCAGGCCTATGGCGAGATGGTGCTGCCGACCGCGCCGCACGGCCGCTGGCTGCTGCTGGCCGCCGGCAGCGGCATCACCCCGATGCGCGCGCTGCTGCGACAACTGGCCGACGCCGGCATGCCGGCCGACGTCGACCTGCTGTACTGGGCGCGGCGCCACGACCAGGTCTGCTTCCGCGAGGAACTGCAGGCGCTGGCCGCCGCACATCCGCGTTTCCGCCTGCACCTGGCCATCACCGGCGAGGGCGAAGCGCCGGCGCCGCGCGTGGACACGCTGCCGCTGGACGCCCTGGGCGACCTGGGGCAGGCGCAGGTGCTGGCCTGCGGCCCCGGCGGCTTCGTGCAGGCCGCGCGTGCGCGCCTGCAGCCCCGCGTGGCGCGCTTCCAGGCCGAGGCGTTCAGCCCGCCGCCGGCGCCTGCCGATGTCGAGCAGGGCACCGTGGCGGTGACCCTGGCGCGAAGCGGCCGTGTGCTGCAGCTGCCGCGCGGCCAGTCGCTGCTCACCGCGCTGGAAGCCGAAGGCCTGCGACCCAGGCACGGTTGCCGCATGGGCATCTGCAACAGCTGCGCCTGCGGCAAGCAGGCCGGCATCACCCGTGATCTGCTCAGCGGCGCGCACGCCGCCGAACCCGGTTCGCTGAAGCTGTGCGTCAACAGCGCCAGCAGCGACCTGACCCTGGACCTCTGAGGACTTCCCCATGGCGGCTCCCCGCAACCGCGCACTCACCCCGGCCGAACTGCAGGCCTTCGGCGACGAACTGGATGCGCTGCGCACACGCACCCTGGCCGACCTGGGCGCGCGCGATGCGCGCTATATCCGCCGCATCGTCGCCGCGGTGCGCTACACCGGAGTAGCCGGACGCGCGCTGCTGTTCCTCGGCGCGTTCGTGCACAGCGTGCTGGTGCCGGCATGGATCGCCGGCGTGCTGCTGCTGACCCTGTCCAAGATCCTGGAGAACATGGAGCTGGGCCACAACGTGATGCACGGCCAGTACGACTGGATGGGCGATGCGCACCTGAACGGCAATACCTACGAGTGGGACATCGTCGCCACCGGCGACAACTGGCGCAAGACGCACAACTTCAAGCACCACACCTACACCAACGTGCGCGGCATGGACGACGACATCGGCTATGGCCTGCTGCGCATCTTCCCCGAGCAGCGCTGGCGCCCGTTCTACCTGGCGCAGCCGTTCATCGCGGTGGTGTTCGCGCTGCTGTTCGAATGGGGCGTGGCGATCCAGGACCTGCGTCTGGGCCGCTGGCTGGCCGGCAAGATGAAGCGCGGCGAATTGAAGCGGACGTTCCTGCCGGTCGGGCGCAAGATGGGCCGGCAGATCTTCAAGGACTACATCCTGTTCCCGGCGCTGGCCGGCCCGTTCTTCCTGACGGTGCTGCTGGGCAACCTGGCCGCCAACGTGCTGCGCAGCATCTGGACCTTCGTGATCATCTTCTGCGGCCACTTCACCGCCGACGCCGAGACCTTCCCCAAGGACTCGATCAAGAACGAGTCGCGCGGGCACTGGTACCTGCGCCAGCTGCGCGGTTCCTCCAACCTGGCCGGCGGCAAGCTGCTGAACGTGCTGTCGGGCAATCTCAGCCACCAGATCGAGCACCATTTCTTCCCGGACGTGCCGGCCAACCGCTACGCGGCGCTGGCGGTGCAGGTGCGCGAGATCTGCGCGCGCTACGGCCAGCACTACAACACCGGCTCGCTGCCCAAGCAGTTCGGCCAGGTGGTGTGGCGGATCCTGCGCCACGCCTTCCCGAGCCGGCCGCGGCCGGTGCGGGCGTTGCAGCCGGCGACGCAACAGGCCGGCTGAGCGTCGCGCGAGGGATGGCAAAAGGCGGGGGCAACCCCGCCTTTTTCGTTGGCTCGGCACTGGCGCGATGTGCACGTCTCGCTCACGGCGCGCTTCAGATCATCCTGGTCGCCTGCACATGCCGGGCACGGCGTTGCAGGCATCTCCCGTTGCGCGAGGGCCTGCGATGAAACCTGCCAAACTGTTCAATGTCGTCGCCAAGAAGGCGTCCTATGCGGCCGGCACGCCATGGACGTTCTGCATCGCAGTGGCGATCGTGCTGATCTGGGGCATCAGCGGGCCGGTGTTCGGCTTCAACGACACCTGGCAACTGGTCATCAACACCGGCACCACCATCATCACCTTCCTGATGGTGTTCCTGATCCAGCACACCCAGAACGCCGACACCGCGGCGATGCAGATCAAGCTCGACGAACTGATCCGGGTCAGTGCCAAGGCCAACAACGAATTGCTGGATCTGGAAGAGCTGGACGAGAAGCGGCTGGAAGAGATCCGCCGCCAGTACGAGGAACTGGCGCGCAAGGCCAGCGAGGAACTGCGTGCGCGCAATTCGCGCCACGGCGATGGCCGCGCGGCCCACGATCGCCCGAAGGGCTGAGCTGACGTCCACGCCCCTGCGAACGGTGGGAGCAGCGTGTCGGCGGTGAGCGCGCGACACGCCGCTGTGCGTTGCAGCGATCAGGCCGGCACGGCGCCGTCCGGATCGCCTATGGTCGCAGTCGTCGACGCGCGCTCGGCGCCCTGCAGGGTGTCGCCATGCGGCGGCGTGGCCCGGCCGTCATCCAGCTCAGCTGGTGGCATGGACGAGGCCGCGTCGACCACGGTGGTGTGGGTGTTGCGGCGATAGGCGCGGATGGCGGCGTAGGCCGTGCCGGCCAGCGCGAGTTTCCAGAGTAGACCGGACATCGGAAGGCTCCAATGTGGAAGGAGCGGCCAGCGTCGGCCAGTACGGGTGGCGCAGGCGTGCACGTCACGTGCGTACGGCGTGGTGGTGCGGATCGGCGTTTTAGCCGCTGCTCGCGCGGCCTTCATCGCAGCTTGCATGCCGGCTAACGTGCGCCGGCTTAGCGTGAGCCGCTCACATACGCTTCTGCAGGAGATCGTCATGGCGCAGCGCAACGCACCTCCCACCGGCACGCACGATGTCCGCCAGGCCGCCTACCGCGGCACGCAAGGCGATGTGTCCGCCGACAGCGGCGTGCCCCGCGGCCGCGACCGCAACGTGCCCTCGCAGCCCATGCCGCCGCCGCAGGCGCATACGTCGCATGACCACGGCGAGGACCGCAGCGGACGCAGTCAGCCCAACCTGGGCCAGGCCGGCACCTATGGCGCCACCGGCGAGCATGCCGGTGGCGCACACGGCAAGGCCGCCACACCCGGCGGCTATCACGAGGACGATGGCGATGCGGCACACGACGCTGCCGCTGCACGCAGCGAAGACTAGCCGCACCGTGCGCTGAACATGCGTTCTGCAGGCGCAGGCGTATGCCGTCTGCGCCACGCGTCGGTAACGCGCGCGGTGCGACCATGCCGATCCCCACCCGGAGATCCGCACGCATGTCCAAGCAGACCATGGCCCGTCTACTCGCCGAAACCCTGCACAGCGCGGGGGTGGAGCGGATCTGGGGCGTTACCGGCGACAGCCTCAATGGCCTGACCGACGCGCTGCGGCAGATGGACCGCATCGAGTGGATGCATGTGCGCCACGAGGAGGTGGCGGCGTTTGCCGCCGGCGCCGAAGCCGCGGTCAGCGGCAAGCTGGCGGTGTGCGCCGGCAGCTGCGGACCCGGCAACCTGCACCTGATCAACGGGCTGTTCGACTGCCACCGCAGCCACCAGCCGGTGCTGGCCATCGCCGCGCACATCCCGTCCTCGGAAATCGGCCTGAACTATTTCCAGGAAACCCACCCGCAGGAACTGTTCCGCGAGTGCAGCCACTACGTCGAACTGGTCACCAACCCGGCGCAGATGCCGGAGGTGCTGCAGCGGGCGATGCGCACGGCGATCCTGCGCCGCGGCGTGGCCGTGGTGGTGATTCCCGGCGACGTGGCGCTGCAGGAGATGCCCAAGGGCACGCCGACGACGTGGCCGGCGCTGGCCACCCCGCGCATCCTGCCGGCCGAGGCCGACGTGGCAAAGCTGGCCGACCTGCTGCAGGCGAGCAAGGCCACCACCTTGCTGTGCGGCAGCGGTTGCGCCGGCGCGCACGACGAGGTGGTGGCGCTGGCCGACGCGCTCGGTGCGCCGATCGTGCATGCGCTGCGCGGCAAGGAACACGTGGAGTGGGACAACCCGTTCGACGTCGGCATGACCGGCCTGATCGGCTTCAGTTCCGGCTACCAGGCCATGCTCAACTGCGACACCTTGCTGATGCTCGGTACCGATTTCCCGTACCGGCAGTTCTATCCCAAGGACGCCACCATCGTGCAGGTCGACAACGATCCGGCCGCGCTGGGGCGGCGCACGCCCTTGCAACTGGGCATCGCCGCCGACGTGCGCGAGACCATCGCCGCGCTGCTGCCGCGCCTGCAGCGGCGCGAGGACCGCGGCTTCCTGGAGAAGTCGCTGGCCCACTACCACAAGGCGCGCGAGGGCCTGGACGACCTGGCCGTGGCCTCGGCGCCCGGCGAGCCGCTGCATCCGCAGTTCGTCACCCGCATGGTCGATGCGCTGGCCGAGCCCGATGCGATCTTCACCTGCGACGTCGGCACGCCGACGGTGTGGGCGGCGCGCTACCTGACCATGAACGGCCAGCGCCGCCTGCTCGGGTCGTTCAACCACGGCTCGATGGCCAATGCGATGCCGCAGGCGCTGGGCGCGCAGGCGCAGTTCCCGCGCCGGCAGGTGATCTCGCTGTCCGGCGACGGCGGGTTCACCATGCTGATGGGCGACTTCATCACTCTGGCCCAACTCGGCCTGCCGGTGAAGGTGGTGGTCTACAACAACGGCTCGCTGGGCTTCGTGGCGATGGAAATGAAGTCGGCCGGCTACCTGGACACCGGCACCGACCTGAGCAATCCGGACTTCGCCGCGATGAGCAATGCGATGGGCATCCTGGGCCTGCGCGTGGACGAATCGGCGCAACTGGAACCGGCCCTGCGCGACGCGTTCGCGCATCCCGGCCCGGCGCTGGTGGACGTGCGCGTGGCCAGCCAGGAGCTGGCGATCCCGCCGGCGATCAAGCTGGAACAGGCCAAGGGCATGGGCCTGTACCTGCTGCGCGCGGTGATGAGCGGACGTGGCGACGAGGTGCTGGAGCTGGTCAAGACCAACCTGCGCTGAGCGCGGCCCACACCGCGGCCCGCGGCGGTCGTTCGCCACGCCGGGTCGCGAGACCGCGATGACCCGGCTACGATCGCCGCGGTTCGCCCCGCCTCTTCCGCTGCGCCCAAGGACGTCCATGCCCCGTTCGCTGTTGCGGCAACTGCTGCTGATCTGGATCGTCATCGTCGCCGCCTGCGTCGGCATGGCGGTGGTGCTGGTCGGGCTGTACCGGCACAGCGAGGGCGTGCGCGCGGAGCGTGCGCAGACCGGCTTGCGCGAGGTGTGCACGCGCATGGTGCAGCGCTACAACGGCGCCAGCGCCGCCGCCCACGGCAGCGACGGCACCGGCCTGGCGGCGGTGGTGTCGCAACTGGTGCTGGCCGATGCCGCCGGCGTGGAAGGCGGCTTCTGGGACCGCCAGCGCGGCTTCCTCGCCTATGCCTATCCGACGTACGACGGCAGCGAGCACAAGACCGACGTGCCCTCGGCCGAGCGCAACGTCATCGTCACCACCGTGCAGCGCGGGGTGGAGGCGCAGCACACGGTCGACTACCGCCGCGACGGGCAGCGCGAGAGCCTGTTGATCGCCGCCTGCCCGCTGGACCGCAACGCCGCGGCCTGGGCCATGACCCGCGTGGCCTCCAGCGACGCTGCGGCCAGCCTGCCGCTGGCGCTGGGGATGGCGCTGATCCTGGCGCTGGTGGTGGTGTCGGCGCTGGCGCTGGGCTGGGTGGTACGGCGCTGGAGCCAGCGCCTGCAGGGCATCCAGCAGGCCCTGGCGACGCCGGCCGAGGTGCCGCAGATTCCAAAGACCGGGGCGCCGGAACTGGACCGGCTCGGCGCCGCGGTCACCGACTACGCCCAGCGCAATGCGCAGGCGCTGGCCGAGACCCGCCGGCTCGGCGAGGAACTGTCGCGCCACGAACGCCTGGCCGCGCTGGGGCGCATGACCGCGACCGTGGCGCACGAAATCCGCAACCCGATCGCGACCCTGCGCCTGGCGCTGGAGAACCACATCGCCGCGCACGCGCATGGCGCCGACGACGCCCAGGCGCAGCTGATGCTGGCGCAGATCCAGCGCCTGGACGGTGTGGTGGAAAGCCTGCTCGGCATGGTCCAGCCGATCCGCCTGCACCGGCAGACGGTGGCGCTGCAACCGTGGCTGCAGGCGCTGCTGGATCCGGCCGACTGGGACGGGCAGACGCCGCCGATCGCGCTGCGCCTGCAGGCCGCGCCGGCGCAGTGGATGCTCGACCCGCAGCAGGCCGCACGCGCCCTGCACAACCTGCTGCGCAACGCCCTGCAGCACGCCACGCCCGGCACCGAGGTGATCCTGGCCGCCCAGGCCGAGGACGACCTGCTGCAGCTGCGCGTGCGCAACCAGGGCGAGCCGGTGCCGGCGCCGGTGGCCGCGCATCTGTTCGAACCGTTCGCCAGCGGCCGCAGCGACGGCAACGGCCTGGGCCTGGCGCTGGTGCGCGAGATCGCCCGCGCCCACGGCGGCGAGGCGCACTACACGCATCGCGACGGCATCACCGAGTTCACCCTGGAGCTGCCATGGCGCGCATCCTGATCATCGACGACGACCTGGCGTTCCTCAGCACCCTACAGGCGACGCTGCGCTCGTTCGGCCACGAGGTGGTGGCCGTGTCCGACCCGCGCGAGGGTTTGGCGCGTCTGGGCGAGGGCGGCCTCGACCTGGCCTTCGTCGACTTCCGCATGCCCGGCATGGACGGCATCGCGCTGATGCGCGCGCGCCAGGACGACGCGCAGGCCATGCGCGTGCCGCTGGTGATGCTCACCGCGCATGCCTCCAGCGGCAACACCATCGAGGCGATGAAGCTCGGCGCCTTCGATCACCTGGTCAAGCCGGTGGGCCGTGCCGACATCGCCGAGGTGGTCGAGCGCGCCCTGCGCAGTCGCGGCGACGACGCAGCGGAGGCCGCACCGGCAATGCCGGCCGAGGAGGACGACGCGCTGCTCGGCCACAGCGCGGCGATGCGCACCGTGCACAAGCGCATCGGCCTGGCCGCGGCCTCCGACCTGCCGGTGCTGATCACCGGCGAGACAGGCACCGGCAAGGAACTGGCGGCGCGCGCGCTGCACCGTGCCAGCGCCCGCGCCGCGCAGCCGTTCGTGGCGATCAATTGCGCGGCGATTCCCGCCGAACTGATGGAAAGCGAACTGTTCGGCTACCGCAAGGGCGCGTTCTCCGGCGCGGTGAGCGACCGCAACGGCCTGATCCGCGACGCCGACGGCGGCACCCTGTTCCTCGACGAAATCGGCGACATGCCCTTGCCGATGCAGGCCAAGCTGCTGCGTTTCCTGCAGGAAGGCGAGGTGTCGCCGCTGGGCGGGCGCGGCGCGCAGAAGGTGGACGTGCGGGTGATCGCCGCCACCCACCGCGACCTGCTGCAGGCGGTGGACGCCGGGCGCTTCCGCAGCGACCTGCGCTACCGGCTCAACGTGGTGCCGATCGAACTGCCGCCGCTGCGCGAGCGCGGCGACGACATCCTGCTGCTCGCCCAGCACTTCCTCGCCGCCGGCGCCAGCGCCCCACAGACCCTGTCGGCCGCGGCACAGGCGCGCCTGCGCGCCTACCCCTGGCCGGGCAACGTGCGCGAACTGCGCAACGCAATGCAACGCTGCCAGGTGCTGGTGCGCGCGCCGGTGGTGGAGGCGCACGACCTGGACGAGCTGCTGGCGTCGCCGCCGGCCGAAATGCCCACGACGCTGGACACCGACGCGCTGACCCTGCCGCAGGCGATCGCGCAACTGGAACGGCAGATGATCCAGGCCGCGCTGACCCAGGCCCACGGCAACCGCGCCGAGGCCGCACGCCGGCTCGGCATCCATCGCCAGCTCCTGTATCGCAAGCTCGACGAATATGGGCTGTAGCGGCGCGCTGCTTGCGCGCCGCGGGATTGGGGATTGGGGATTGGGGATTCGCAAAAGCGAATGCGCCGCCTGATGTCCGGCGCTGTGACGAATCCCCAATCCCTAATCCCGAACCCCATCCACAGCTGTCCGCAAAGCGGACAGGTGTGGATGGAACGGAGACGCCTTCCAGGCCGGGTCAACACTAAATTTCCTTCATAATCAATGGCTTAAAAGTTGGCACGGCCTCTGCATTATCTCTCCTGCGAGCGGCGCCCCCTTGCCGCTCAGGAGGAACTCCCATGATCCGTCGTAGCGCACTCGCTCTGTCCCTGGTGCTGGCCACCGCCGCTGCCGCCGCCACCGCGCAGGTGCCGGCGCCTCCCGCACCTCCCGCTCCGCCGGCGCCCGGCAGCGTTCCGGCGCCGCCGCCGCCGCCCGCGGCGTCCGTCGCCGCCACGTCGGTGCGCGTGGACGGCACCGTCGAGCGTTTCATCCTCAACCCCAACGGCGACGTCGATGGCCTGTGGCTGATGGACGGCACCCAGGTCAGCTTCCCGCCGCACCTGTCGGCCGATCTGCAGGCCGCGGTGCGCCGTGGCGATGCAGTGTCGGTGCAGGGCTACCGCCTGGGCAGCCTGCCGCTGCTGCAGGCCAGCAGCATCACCGCGCGTCGCAGCGGCAAGCAGGTGGTCGACCGTCCGCCGAACCCGATGACGCCGCCGCCGGCCCCTCCGGCGCCGCCGTCCCTGACCCCGCTGCAGGCCGATGGCCGCATCGAGCGTCTGGTCTACGGCCCGCGCGGCGACACCGCCGGCGTGCTGCTCAGCGACGGCACCGTGGTGCGCATGCCGCCGCCGGCCGCCCAGCAGTACAGCGAACTGCTGCGGCCCGGCGCGCGCCTGAGCGTCAACGGCTTCGGCGTGCTGACCCAGGTCGGCCGCTCGGTGGAGGCTACCCAGGTCGGCCGCGATCGCAATTCGCTGCAGGCGGTGTTCGCGCCGCCAGCCCCGCCTGCGCCACCGGCCGCACCGCCGCCGCCGGCCCAGCCGGGCGCACCGGGTGCGCCGGCTACCCCGCCGCCGCCGCCGGCTCCGCGTTGATCCAGGCGCTGCCGCATCGCGCCTGACCCCTGCGCCCGCCGTTCGCGGCGGGCGCTGCCGGCCCCCGCCGGCATCCCCCTTGTTCGTCTGGAGAATGCAATGCATTGGGTCGATCCCGATTCCCTGCCGGAAACCCGCGGCACGCTCGCGCGCTTCCTGCTCAATCCCAAGGCCGACGTCGACGGCCTGCTGTTCGACGACGGCACCGAAGTGCACACCCCGCCGCACCTGTCGGCGCAACTGCTGAAGGCGCTGCGTCCGGGCGCCGGCCTCGGCGTGCGCGGACTCAAGCCGCGCGGCGCCGATGTGCTGGTGGCGCTGGCGGTGGACCCCGACGGTGCCGAGCGCATCGTCGACGAAGGCCCGCATGCCGCGCCGCATAAGCCCAAGCCGAAGCCGCCGGCCAAGCCCAAGCCCGCGGACGCGGTGCACCACGCCGGCACCATCGCGCGGCTGCTGCACGGCCCGCACGGGCAGGTGCATGGCGCGCTGCTGGAGGACGGGCTGATCGTGCGCTTCCCGCCGCACGCGGTGCCGGAATCGGCGCGCTGGTTGACGGCCGGCAAGCCGCTGGCCGCGCAGGGCGAACTGCTGGCGTCCGCGCATGGCCAGGTACTGCATGCGCAGGCGCTGGGCGCCAGCGAGGCGACGCTGCAGCCGTTGCCGCCGAAACCGAAGCCGCCCAAGCCTCATCACAAGCCGTTGCACGCGCATGCGGATGATGCTGCGCCGAAGCATGGGCCCAAGGCGAAACCGAAGCCCAAGCCCAAGCCGAAGTCCCACTAAGTGCCGCGTCGTCGCGGCGGTGCGCCCCTGGCCACCGCCGCGCCTGTGTTCCCTCCGCTCCTCCAGGACACCGTCATGCCGCCCGTCGCGCCTGCGCAGCACCACGTTTTCCTGTCCTTGTCGCCGCTCTCGTCGGTGGTGCGCGCATGAGCGGCGCCGGGAAGCGCCATCGCCCGCGCGGCACGCGCGCGCTGGAAGCGCTCAACTTCACCATGGCCGATGTGCAGGACGGGCTCGGCCCGTTCCTGAGCGTGTTTCTGCAATCCAAGGGCTGGTCGCTGGGCGCGATCGGCTCGGTGATGACCGCCGGCGGCATCGTCGGCATGCTCGCCACCACGCCGGGCGGCGCGCTGGTCGATGCGACCAAGCGCAAGCGCAGCATCGTGGTGGTCGGCTGCAGCATGATCCTGCTGGCCTCGGCGCTGCTGTGGTGGTCGCCGACTCTGCCAGGTGTCATCGCCGCGCAGGTCATGACCGCACTCGCCGCCGCCGCGCTGGGGCCGGCGCTGTCCGGCATCACCCTGGGCCTGGTGCGGCAGGCCGGCTTCGATCACCAGATCGCGCGCAACCAGGTCGGCAGCCACGCCGGCAACGTGGTGGCCGCGGCGCTGGCGGGTTTGCTTGGCTGGAAATTCGGTTTCGGCGCGGTGTTCGTGCTGACCGGCTGCTTCGGCGTGCTGGCCATCGTCTCGGTGTTGATGATCCCGCGCGATGCGATCGATCACCGCGCCGCGCGCGGCATGGCCGACGCGGAAGACGACAACGGCGCCCACGTCAGCGGCTGGTCGGTGCTGCTGACCTGCAAGCCCTTGCTGGTGCTGGCCGCGGCGCTGGCGCTGTTCCACCTCGGCAATGCGGCGATGCTGCCGCTGTACGGCATGGCAGTGGTGGCCGCGCACCAGGGCGACCCGAACGCGCTGACCGCCACCACCATCATCGTCGCCCAGGCCACCATGGTGCTGGCCTCGCTGCTGGCGATGCGCCTGATCCGCGTGCGCGGGCACTGGTGGGTGCTGCTGCTGACCTTCCTGGCGCTGCCGCTGCGCGGGCTGATCGCCGCCAGCTTCATCCACACCTGGGGCGTGTTCCCGGTGCAGATCCTCGACGGCGTCGGCGCCGGCCTGCAGAGCGTGGCGGTGCCGGCGCTGGTGGCGCACCTTCTGCAGGGCACCGGGCGGGTCAACGTGGGGCAGGGCGCGGTGATGACGATGCAGGGCGTCGGTGCGGCGCTGAGCCCGGCGCTGGGCGGCTGGATCGCGCAGGGGTTCGGCTACCGCGCCGCGTTCCTGCTGCTGGGCGGCATCTCGCTGCTGTCGCTGGCGTTGTGGGTGGGCATGCGCAAGCACCTGGTGACCGCGAAGCGCGACCGCGCAGCCGACGAACCGGTGCTGCCGCTGCCGGCTTAGGTCTCAGCCCAGCGCCACGCCAGGTACCACCTCGCAGGCGATCCCGGCAGCGGCCAACTGCGACGCCAGCGTGGCATGCGGCGCATGGCGGAATGCATCGCCCGGCAACAAGCTGACCACGCGCTGCCCGGCTTTCGCCCGTTCGACCAAAAGCGCCAGGTGTGCTGCCGGATGGTCCGGCAGCGGTTGGCGGCTGGCATCGCGGCGCGCCAGGCTCAGCACCGCCGTGCCGACCTCTGCACCGACCAACAGCAGATCGGCCTGGTTGAGCGCGCGCAGCGCCTTCAGCGTCAGCGCGCCGGGGTCGCCGCTGCCGGTACCGACCAGCCACACGCTGCCTTGCCGCGGCACCGCGTCGCTGCGCTGCAGGCTCTCGGCGAAGGCCCGCTCGGCGGCCTCGCGCTGGCCGCTCTGCAGCAGCGTCTGCACCGGCCCCTCCAGCACCTGCTCGAACCAGCGACGGCGCTGCGGCAGGTCCGGCAGGCGCGCGCGGATCGCGGCGCGATGGCGCGCGAACAGTTGCGCCAGCTCGGCGTAGGAATGGTCCAGTTCGGTCTCCCATCGCTCGCGCAGGCGCCGTGCCAGCATCGGCGCCGCGCCGCTGGAGGAGATCGCGATCAGCAGCGGATCGCGGTCGATGATCGCCGGCACCTGGAAGCTGGATAGTGCGGCGTCGTCGACCACGTTGACCCACTTGCGCCGCGCCCCGGCCTGTTCGGCCAACTGCCGGTTGAACGCGTCGTCGTCGGTGGCCGCCACCACCAGCCAGGCGTCGTCCAGCCACTGTGGGTCGAAGGCGCCGTCGGCGCGTTGCAGGCGGCCCTGCGCCAGCCACTGCGCCACGGTGGGGTTGAGCGCATGCGCGTACACCAGCACGTCGGCGCCAGCGTGCAGCAGCGCCTCGATCTTGCGCATCGCCACCTCGCCGCCGCCCACCACCAGCACACGGCGCCCGGCCAGGTCGGCGAACAGGGGATACAGCGGCATGCGGACTCCTGGCTGGGCGAGGTGCGTCAGGTCGCGGGCAGGCATGTGGCGGGGCCGCACGCGGCTGCGCAGCGTTCTGTCGGTCAACGATACCGAAAGGACGGTCGGATGGCGCTGTCGCGGGCGGAGGCCATTCCGTCCTCCCCATCCCAACGGTCCGCGACGGCAGCAGACGCCGGACCGTGCCCGATAGCGCTACGCCGCGCAACCAACGCGCATGCGCTGGCGTATGATCCGCGCTCGTCGCCCTCCCGAACCGGCATCATGGATCGAGCCCGTCCGTCCCTTTCGTGGCCACGCGTGTCGGCGTGGTGTGTCCTTTTCGCGCTGCTGTGGCAGGTGGCGCCGGCGCCGGCGCAGACCGCGCGCAAGCCGTCGGCCTACGAGCAACACCCGGGCAGTAACGCCACCGTGCAGCCGGCGACGGGGCCCGACTCCATGCCGCGCCTCGACAGCCGTGCGCAGTTCCTGCAACTCGCGCGGGTCTACAACGCCGGCACCGCATTGGAACTGCCGCATCTGCTGTTCGTGATCGACCGGCAGCAGGGCGGGCGCGTCTATTACCTCAACACGCCGCGCTTCGCGCTGCACGAGCAGTTCGTGCGCCAGCGCCTGGCGCCGCGCATGGGCAAGGCGGCGCTGAAGGCGCAGTACCGCGATCCACAGCGGCGCTTCCTGTTCGGGACCCTGAGCTGGCAGCAGGATCTGCCTGGCTACACCTACGAATTCTGGGAGGGCGACCGCCTCACCGCAGCGCTGCTGCAGCAGACCGATGCCGTCTTGCGCGCCTCGTTCTTCGACACGCTGCGGTTCAAGACCAATTCCACGTTGCACGAGCAACTGGCCCGTAGCGCCGGGCTGGCGTTCGTCACCCAGGAGGCGCTGCTGCGCGAGCAGCGCTTCCTGCCGTTGAACACCGGCCATGCCGAGGGCCGGCTGCGCATCGTGCGTTCGGAGGCGCAGTTTCGTGCGCTGTCGCCGCGCGATATCCCGGTGCTCGACGAGGTGCCGATCGCGCTGGCACCGGTCGCGGGCGTGGTCACGCAGCGCCCGTCCACGCTGCTGTCGCACGTCAATCTGCTGGCCAAGGGCTGGGGCATTCCCAACGTGTACGTGCGCGATGCGCAGGCGGCGCTGCGCCAGTACGACGGGCGCTGGGTGCAACTGGATGTCACCCACAACGACTACCGGGTGACGCCGCTTGCGGGTCCGCCGGCAGCCACGTCGTCCACTGCCCCCCGCACGGCGTCACGTACGCTGCCGCGTCCGGACCTGAGCGTGGCCACGCTCAAACCGCTGGCGGCGCTGCGCGCCCGCGACAGCCGCGCCTGCGGGAGCAAGGCGGCCAATCTCGGCACGTTGAAGGCAGTGTTGCCGCCGGCCGCGCGCGTGCCGGACGGCTTCTGCATTCCGTTCGCGTTCTACCAGGCGACGCTGCAGCGCCTGCAGGTCGACCAGTGCCTGCGCGACCTGCAGCGCCGTCCCGGCTTCGCCACCGATGCGGAGGTGCGCCGCGCCGCGCTGGCGACGCTGCGCGCCGAGATCGCCGACGCCACGCCCGATCCAGACTTCGCGCGCGCGCTGGAGGCGCAGTGGCGCGCACAACTGCACGGCGCCGGCGTGTTCGTGCGCAGCTCGTCCAACTCCGAGGATCTGCCCGGCTTCAGCGGCGCCGGCCTGTACACCACTGTGCCCAACGTCACCCACGCCGATGCCTTGGCCAAGGCGGTGCAGACGGTGTGGGCGTCGGTGTACAACTTCGAGGCCTACGAAGCGCGCGCCGCCGCCGGCCTGCCGCAGGACGCGGTAGCCATGGCGGTGCTGGTGCAGTTGGCCGCCCCATCCGACAGCTCCGGGGTGATGATCACCCGCGATCCGTTCGATGCCGCGCGCCGTCATGTCACCTACATTTCGGCCAAGCGCGGCCTCGGTATCCGCGTGGTCGAGGGCAAGCGCCAGGCCGAACAGGTGATGTATTCGAGCTGGTCCAAGGCGGTGCAGGTGCTGAGCCGCTCGGCCGAGGACACCCAACTCGTGGCCAACGCCACCGGCGGCGTCCGCGAGGTGCCGATCGTCGGCACCCGCCAGGTACTCACCGACGTCCTCATCGCGCGATTGGCCAAGGTCGGCGCGATGACCAAGCAGGCGCTGGGTGGCGCCGACCAGGACATCGAATGGGCGGTGGTCGGCGACGAGGTGGTGATCCTGCAGGCGCGGCCGTATGTGGAGCGGGGTGGGCGTCGATGAGCCGCCGTCACGGTGTCGCTGGCGTCGCGTGATGGCAGCTTCGCGGCGGCCGCCACAACTGCAGATCGCCCATCCGTTCATCTGGCGTCCGGGTGACGGGCTGAATGCCGGATGCGTCCAGCGCATGCGCGCACGCTTTCCTCGACCGCTCAAGCCGATGGGCGAAGCCTGGTTCATCGGCGAGGAGCGGCGCATGTTCGATTTCCTGCTCGCCGATCTCGACCACTTGTCGCTGCATGATCTGCGCGCGCCTCTCGATGAAATCGCGGCAGGAAACGCCTGTTTCGGACCGATGGACGAATGGACCCGATGGTATCGCTACTTGTTGGCGCACCTGGTTCCGCGCCACCATGCGCAATCGTTCGACAGCCTGTACCAACGCCTGGTCACGGCGTTCATCGCCATCCATCCACGCGCTATCGACGAGCCGTATCCGGGATTCGCCGACGATGCGAGGCACACCCTGGGCCGTTGCCTGATGGATCCGTTGCGCTGGGACGCACAGCGTCTGGCGCTTGCTGCGCCGGAGGATCCGCGCGCCAGCGAAGGACATTTTGCCTGGAGCGTGGCATACGGTGATTTTTCGGCCGGCATGTTCTTCTGTGCGAAGTATCTGGCCGAGGACGAACTGCCTGGTTGGCTCGACTCGGTGTTCGCGATCGATTGCCCGCTGTGGACCACGCAACTCTACACGTGGCTGCTGGCCACCTCGCCTCTCCTGTGTGGGGATGTGCTGGAGCTTCCCGAACTCGACTGCGATACGTTGATGGATGTCGTGTGGCATGGAGCGCACGTGTTGAAGGGCGATTTCTCCGGATGTTACGAACCTGCACCATCGCCGCTGCCGCTGCTGCCACCGGATCGCTGCCAGGCGGTGCTTGCCGCCGCGCGCAGGCACGTGTCGCAGGCGAGGTATTTCGCGTGGCTCGACGCGATCAAGCCGCATGCCTATCTGGAGACGATGCTGGGCGACATGCCCAATCGCTTCGAGGTGCTTTTCGAGATCGGCGCATAGCTCCGATTGCGGTGGGCAGCCGGTGCGGCGCAGCAGTGTCGGCGTTGCATCGAGGTCGGGTCGCGGCTGAAGCCGCTCCTACGGATGACAGCTCGCAACGTCCGCCTTTTGTAGGAGCGGCTTCAGCCGCGACCCCGCAGCGCCCGGCAGATCGCCAGGCGCTCCCATCGGCTCATGGCGTCGGCGCATCCGCATTGCGGTGATGCGCCGCGCTGGACTTGTTGTCGCGCTCGGCGGCCAGCAGGGTCAAGGATCGGCCGAGGCCGTGCCATTGCGAACCGCCGGGCAGGCCGTGTTCGCCGTTGCGCTCGGCGGTGTCGATCAGCACGCGCCAGTGTTCGCCTTCCACCAGCGGCAGGGTGAACTGCACGTCCTCGACCGCGCCGTTGACGATCATCAGCAGGGTCACGTTGGAGGCAGCCTGGCGCAGACCGCTGGACGGGGCGCGGCCGTCCAGGCGCATCATCAGCGCACGCGCGTGCGGATCGTGCCAGGACGCCTCGGTCATTTCCTCGCCGTCCGGCGCCAGCCAGGTCACGTCCTTGATGCCCAGTTCCTCGTCGTAGGCGCCGTCGAAGAAGCGCGCGCGGTGCAGCAGCGGGTAGTGCGCGCGCAGGTGGGTCAGGCGCGAGACGAAGGCGCTGAGCTGGTGCGCGCGCGGACCGGCTTCCCAGTTCAACCAGGTCAGTTCGTTGTCCTGGCAATAGGTGTTGTTGTTGCCGCCCTTGCTGCGGCCGAACTCGTCGCCGGCCAGCAGCATCGGCGTGCCCTGCGACAGCAGCAGGGTGGCCAGCATGTTGCGCATCTGCCGCAGGCGCAGGGCGTTGATCTGCTCGTCGTCGGTCTCGCCTTCCACGCCATAGTTGGCGGAGATGTTGTTGTCCGAGCCGTCGCGGTTGTGCTCGCCGTTGGCTTCGTTGTGCTTGTGGGAATAGCTGACCAGGTCGTGCAGGGTGAAGCCGTCGTGGGCGGTGACGAAGTTGACCGAGGCGGTCGGGCGGCGACCGCGATGATTGAACAGGTCGGCCGAGCCGGTCAGGCGCGTGGCCAGTTCGGCCAGCTGGCCTTCGTCGCCGCGCCAGAACGCGCGCACGTTGTCGCGGAACTTGTCGTTCCACTCCGACCACCCCGGCGGGAAGCCGCCGACCTGGTAGCCGCCCGGGCCGACGTCCCACGGCTCGGCGATCAGCTTGACCTGGCTCAGCAGCGGGTCCTGACGGCAGGCGTCGAGGAAGCCGCCCTTGGGATCGAAGCCGTGGTGCTCGCGGCCGAGGATGGTGGCCAGGTCGAAGCGGAACCCGTCCACGTGCATCTCCGACACCCAGTAGCGCAGCGAGTCGTTGACCATGCGCAGCGCGCCGGCGTTGGTCAGGTCGAAGGTGTTCCCGGTGCCGGTGTCGTTGATGTAGAAGCGGCGGTCTTCGGCCAGGCGGTAATAGCTGGCGTTGTCGATGCCCTTGAACGACAGCGTCGGCCCCAGTTCGTTGCCTTCGGCGGTGTGGTTGTAGACCACGTCCAGGATCACTTCCAGCCCGGCGCTGTGCAGCCGCGCCACCATCTGCTTGAACTCGGACACCGTGCGCGTGGCCATGTAGCGCGGGTGCGGGGCGAAGAAACCGATGGTGTTGTAACCCCAGTAGTTGCGCAGGCCCTGCTTGAGCAAATATTCGTCGTCGACGAAGGCGTGCACCGGCAGCAGTTCCACCGCGGTCATGCCCAGGCGCTTGATGTGCTCCACCACCTCGTCCACCTTCAGCCCGGAGAAGGTGCCGCGCCAGGCTTCGGGGACCGAGGGGTGGCGCATGGTGGTGCCGCGCAGGTGGGTCTCGTAGATCACCGTGCTGTCCCACGGCGTCTGCGGGCGCTGGTCCTTGCCCCAGGTGAAGGCCGGATCGATCACCGCGCACTTGGGCATGTAGGCGGCGCTGTCGCGGCGGTCGAAGCTGAGGTCGGCATCCTTGTGGCCGATGGTGTAGCCGAACAGGGCCGGCGCCCATTTCAGTTCGCCCACCAGTTGCTTGGCGTAGGGATCGAGCAGCAGCTTGTTGGGATTGAAGCGATGTCCGGCATCGGGCGCGTACGGGCCGTACACGCGGTAGCCGTAGAGCTGGCCCGGGCGCGCGTCGGGCAGGTAGCCGTGCCAGATCTCGTCGGTGTACTCGGGCAGGGCGATGCGTTCGATCTCGCGGCCGCGATCGTCGAACAGGCACAGCTCCACCTTGGTGGCGTGCGCCGAGTACAGGGCGAAGTTCACCCCCAGGCCGTCCCAGGTGGCGCCCAGGGGGTACGGCAGGCCCTCGCGGATGCGCGAACGGCGGGTGAGCTTGCGCACGGGCATGAAGGATCCTTAGGAAGAAGTGCTGCCGTTGCCGGCGCTGCGTCGCGGTGCCGGCGGCGGCAGCGCTTCGTCATCGGCCTCGGCGGCCGCTTCCGCGGCCACCAGGCGCTCGGCCATGGCCCAGTGGCGGGCGGCGTGGCCATCGGGTCGCCCTTCGGCTTCCCAGATTTCGTGTGCGAGTTGGCGGATGCGGCGTTGGCGTGTTTCTGCGTCCATGGCTTCTTGCGGGATCAGGGGGAGGCGACCAGCACGGCGATCGGGAATTCGGCAAACAGGGCCGACACCGGAACGGCCGACGTGGCATCGACGGTAGCACCGGCCAGCACCGGGCGATACTGTGCCTGCGGCAGTGTCAGAACCGTGTCACGCCAGTCCAGTTGCGGCCGCAGCGGCGCGTCCGGGCGCAGCGCCTGCGCGGCCGCACTCAGCCGCGGCACCACCACCACCAGCGAGATGCCCTCGTGTTCGCGCGCGAAGCCGAGCACGTGCGGCGCCTGTGCGCCCTGCGCCTGCAGCGGCGTGTAGCTGCCGTGGGCGAACAGCGCCGGATGCGCGCGCCGCAACTGCAGCAACTGCGCGGTCAGCCAGGCCTTGACGTGGCCGCTGTGCCAATCCTGCAGCAGCGCGTCCGCTGCGGTGGCGTCGCCCAGCCAGGCCTGGCGCAGCGCGTAGTCCACCGGGCGGCGGTTGTCCGGATCCACCAGCGACAGATCCCAGCCTTCGCTGCCCTGGTACAGGTCGGGCACGCCAGGCAGGGTCAGGCGCAGGGCGGTCTGCACCAGGCTGTTGAGCGCGCCGGCCGGGGCCAGCGCCGCGGCCGCCTGCGCCAGCGCCTCGCGCAGCGCGGCACCGGCCGGCTGCAGCAGTGCGGTGTCGAGCAGGGCGCGCGCATTGCGCTCGTAGTCCTCGTCCGGCCAGGTCCAGTGGGTGCGCAGCTTGGCTTCGCGCGCGGCCTTGAGCTGCCAGGCGCCGATGCGCTCGGCGTAGTCGTGCAGGCCGTCGGCGTCGTCCACCGCCAGTTCCAGCGGCCACGCCGCCACCAGCATCTGCCACAGCATCAGCAGGTCGCCGGGCAGCGGCGCGGCGCTGCCGGCCGGCAGCAGGTCGGCCGACAGCGCCTGGAACCGCGCCACCTGCGCCTCCCACCACGGCGCCTGCGCGCTGAGGACGGCCAGGCGCATGCGCACGTCTTCGCCGCGCTTGTGGTCGTGGGTGGCGGTGGCCAGCAGTGCGCGCGGATAGCGTTGCGCGCGCACGGCGTTGGCCGCGTGGAACGCCTCCGTCGTCAGCGCGAACACGTCCGGCTCGCTGCCGACTTCGTTGCGCGAGAGCAGCACGCCGTGGCGGTAGAAGGAGGTGTCCTCCACCGACTTGGCGTTGAGCGGCGCCGACAGTTGCTCCAGGCGCCGACGCACGATCCGGCGCAGCGCCACCTGCGCCTTGCCGGTGCCGCGGCCGTCGCGGCTCCAGCGTTCGATCGCGTCGATCGCCGCGCACACCCGCGGCTCGGCGCCGGCACGCGCGCGCTGCGCGGCCTCGGCCAGGCGCGCCGCGTCGTCGTCGTCCAGGCCGTCGGGTCCGGCATAGGTGCGGTACACCTCGAAGTGCCGCAGCAAGGCCATCAGCCCGCGCGCCAGCATCTGCGGGCTGAACTCGCGGGTCAGCGGATCCAGGTGCGCGGCGGCGCCCAGCGCCTGCACAGTGCGCACGAACTCGGCCTGCAGCGACCCCTGCAGGATCTCGTCGCGCGCGGCGCGCTGCTCCTGGCCGAAGTCGCCGCTGCGCCCGCTCCAGCGCCGCCACAGCGCGGTCAGCGGTGCGGCGCCGGCCGGGTCGTGCAGCACCGCGGCGACCTGATCCATGAAGTCGTAGCCGGTGGTGCCGTCGCAGGGCCAGTCGCCGCGCAGCTGTTCGTGCGGCGCCAGGATCTTTTCCAGGTACAGGGCGATGCCGCCCGGGGCGATGCCGCGGCGGCGGCCGGCGCGATCCAGTTGCGTGCGCAGCCGCTGCACGTAGCTGGTGGGGTCGGCCAGGCCATCGACATGGTCGACCCGCACGCCATCCAGATGGCCCTCGGCGACCAGCCGCAGCGGCAACTCGTGGACCGCGGCGAACACGTCGTTCTGCTCCACGCGCAGCGCCGCCAGCGAGGTGATGTCGAAGAAGCGGCGGTAGTTGAGCATGTCGTTCCCGACCCGCCACCAGGCCAGGCGATAGCACTGGCGTTCGATCAGCCGGTGCAGGGCGTCGTCGCCCAGCCGTGCGGCGTCGTTGAGCCGCGCCGCCCACGCCGGGCGCGCGCTGGCCGGTTCCTGGGCGATGGCGCCGTCCAGGCGGATCGGGAAGCGCTGGTCGTGATGCAGCAGGACGACGCTGCCGTCCTCGGCCACCTGCAGTTGCAGCGCGCCTTCGCTCAGCGCCTGCGCATACGGCCGGTCCAGCACCGGCAGCCACAGCTTGCCGTCGCGCCCGGGCGCGCGCCAGTCGATATCGAACCAGCCGGCATGGCGGCTGCGCCGTCCGTGCGTGAGCACGTCCCACCACCACGGATTGCTCGGGTGGGTGGCCATGTGGTTGGGCACGATGTCCAGGATCAGGCCCATGCCGTGGCTGCGCGCATGCTCGGACAGGTGCAGCAGCGCCGGCTCGCCGCCGAGTTCGGGATTGACCTGGCGCGGGTCGGTGACGTCGTAGCCGTGGGTGGAACCGGGCACCGCAGTGCCGATCGGCGACAGGTACAGATGGCTGATCCCCAGCCCGGCGTAGTACGGCACCTGCGCGGCGGCATCGAGCAGGGTGAAACCGGCATGCAGTTGCAGGCGGGCGGTGGCCCGCAGGGGAATCATGCGCATGCGTCGGCTCCTTGCGCGGCGGTGGCGGTGGATTGGCGGGTCTGCGCGAACGCGTCCAGGCGCGTGGCGAGGGTGGCGGCGGTCGCGGCGGCGTCGGGCGCGGGCAGGCGCCGGCGCCAGTTCGGATGGCCGTCGACGGTCCCCGGCAGGTTGGGTTGCTGGTCCAGGCCCAGCGCGTCCTCGGCCGGCAGCAGCGCCAGCGGCGAGGGCGTGGCGGCGACGAAGCGCAGCGCGCCCAGTTCCGGATCGGCGGCCTCCGCGGGCGGCAGCGCCGCGGCGACCGCCTGGTCCATGCGCGCGACATCGTCGGTGCGTGCCTGATGGTCGGCATGTTGCTGCGCGGCGTCGCTCAGCTGCAGGCGCCGGCGCCAGTCGATGTCCTCGCCGCGGCGCCAGCCGCGCAGGGTCGGCAGGTCGTGGGTGGTGGTGGTGGCGAGCGCGTCGGGGCGCCACTGCGCCGGCGGCAGGAACGCGCCTTCGCGGTCGCGGGTGAACAGCAGCACGTCGATGCCCATCACCCCGCGGCGCGACAGCTCTGCACGGATGCCGTCCGGCACCACGCCCAGGTCCTCGCCGATCACGATGGCGCGGTGCCGCCAGGATTCCAGCGCCAGCAGGCGCAGCAGGTCGTGCAGCGGATAGCGCAGGTACACACCGGTGGAGGAGGGCGCGCCGCGCGGGATCACCCACAGCCGCAGCAGGCCGAGGATGTGGTCGATGCGCACGCCGCCGTGATCACGCATCACCGCGCGCAGCAACTCGATGAACGGCGCAAAGCCGCTGGCGCGCAGCGCGGTCGGCGCATAGCCGCAGATGCCCCAGGCCTGGCCATCGCCGTTGAACGCGTCCGGCGGCGCGCCCAGTTCCAACCCCTGCAGCACCGCCTGCGGCCAGGCCGCGGCCTCGGCGCCGTGCGCGTCGAAGCCCACCGCCAGGTCGGCGATCAGGCCGAGGCCCATACCGTCGGCGCGCGCCTGTCGCTGCACGTCGGCCCAGCTGCGCGCAGCCAGCCACTGCGCGAACCGATGCAGCCCCGGATCGGCATCGCCGAAGTCCTGTGCGGCGAACGCAGCATGCGCGTGCAGGGCGCTGCCGCCGTCGCGTTCGAACGCGGCCAGGTCGGCGTGCAGCGCCGCGTCGGCCTGGCCGAAATCGGCGTGCAACTGCCGCAGCCACTGCCACTTCAACGCAGCCGAGGCCGGCCAGTCGATCAGCGGACGCGTCTGCGCCTCGGCGAAGGCCGGCGCCAGCCCGGCCGCGTCCAGCGCGCGCTGCGCGGCCGCGGCGCCGAGCACGCGCGCCGGCGCGGCCTGCAGCGGATCGAGGAAGCGCCGGTCGCTGGGCGAATACGGGCTGTAATGCGTGCCGACCGGACGCGCCGCATGCACCGGGCTCAGCGCGATGGCATCGCCGCCGGCCGCGGCGATGCGCGTGGCCCAGGCGGCGGTGCCGTCGGCGTCGCCGATGCCGGCGTCGTAGGCGCCCGGCGCCGAATACACCTGCAGCGACAGGCCCCAGCGCCGCGGCTGTGCCGCGCCGATCGCGTCGGCGACGCCGTAGCAGCGCGCTGGCGCCACCGCCAGGGTGGTGCGGCGGTCGCCGTGCTGCAGGGTCCAGTAGCCGGCGGCATCGGGCGCGACGAGGCGGCCCTGCGCGTCGCAGTGGCCGTGCAGTACCTGGCCGTCTTCGCTGTCGAGCCGGTACGCCGTGCCGGGCGCGGCCCCGACCTCGACCGGCGCGCCGGCGTCGGCGGTCAGCAGCGGCGGCAATGCGGCATCGGCCTGCAGCCGGCGCAGGCTGTCGCGGCAGGCCGCGGCGTCGTGCGCGGCCAGGCCCAGCGCGCCGAGCACGTGGCGCAGGGTGTCGTCGCCGACCGTGCGCGGCGTGTCGCTGGCATCGATCCAGTCGACCAGCAGGCCGGCGGCGTCCGCCAGGGTGTGCAGGGAAGTGTCGGTCATGGGCAGGGCGAACCAGGCAGCAAGGCGAAAGGAGGATCCGCCGCGGTCCCGCCCGCACGCACTAACGGCGCGTGCGCGGCGGTGCGCAGCGAACGAGGCGGCCAGCGTGCCGGGGACGCTGTCGCGATGGTGTCGCGACAGCGGGCGCTCATGTGGCGTTGCCGGGTCGGTAGCGCGCGATGAAGGCGTCGGGCGGCAACTGCGCGGCGTCGTCGCCGGCGTTCTCCGCATGCACGGTGCTGCCGGGCAGGCCCAGCGCCACCGGCGCGTCGCCGAAGTTGGCGGCCACGTGCCATTCGCCGTCGCCCAGGCGCCAGCCCGCGGCGATCGCCTTCGGTCCGATCACCCGCGCCCCCAGCGCACTGGCCTGGCTGAGCGCCGGCACCAGGTGCTGGCGGCGCAGCGCCATCAACGCCGCGAACCAGTCGCGCCAGCGCGCACCGTCGCCGTGGGTGGCGTCGCTGATGTCGGCGATGGACGCCTGGAAGGTACTCGATGCGTTGGGATCGGGGATGGTGGCGCGCTGCTCCGGATCGGCGAAGGCGGCGAAGTGCGCGAACTCGCGGCGCCGGCCCTCGCGCACCGCCTCGTCCAGCGGCGGCGCGAAATCGGTGAAGAACTGGAACGGGGTGCGGCTGCCCCACGGCTCGCCCATGAAGAACAGCGGGATCATCGGGGTCAGCGCGGTCAGCGCCAGCGCCGCGCGCAGCGCCGGTTCGCTCACCTGGGTGATCAGCCGGTCGCCGCGCGCGCGGTTGCCGATCTGGTCGTGGTTCTGCGCGAAGATCACGAACTTGTGCGGCGGCAGGTGGCCGCTGGGTTCGCCGCGCGCGTGGCCGCGGTGGTCGGCCTGGCCCTGGAACGCGAAACCTTCGCCGAGCACCCGCGCCAGGTGCTGCGCCGGCGCGTCGGCGAAGCCGGCGTAGTAGCCCTCGTGTTCGCCGGTCAGCAGCACATGCAGGCTGTTGTGGAAGTCGTCGTCCCACTGCGCGCTGTAGCCGCGTTCCAGCACGTCGGCCTGATTGGCCTCGTTCTCCAGCACCAGATGCACGTGGCGCCCGTCGGCGACGCTGGCCATGATCGCCTCGCGCAGGGTGTCGAGGAAGGCGTTGGGCACGATCGCGTGCACCGCATCCAGGCGCAGGCCGTCGAAGCGGTACTCGTGCAGCCACATCAGCGCGTTGTCGATGAAGTAGCGCTGCACCGGCGGCAGGCGGAAGTCGATCGCCGCGCCCCAGGGCGTGGGCGCGTCCTCGCGGAAGAAGGTCGAGGCGTATTGGCCCAGGTAATTGCCGTCCGGGCCGAAGTGGTTGTAGACCACGTCCAGGAACACGCTCAGGCCAAGCCCGTGGGCCTCGTCGATCAGGGCCTTGAGTTCGTCGGGATGGCCGTAGGCCGAGGCCGGCGCGTACGGCAGCACGCCGTCGTAGCCCCAGTTGTGGCGGCCGGGGAACTCGGCCAGCGGCATCAGTTCGATCGCGGTGACGCCGAGCGCGGCCAGCGTCGGCAACTGCGCGCGCAGCCCGGCGTAGCCACCGCAGGTGCCCACGTGCAGTTCGTAGAACACGGTCTCGGCCCAGGGCCGGCCGCGCCAGTCGCCGTGGCGCCAGGCATGGCCGTCGGTGGCCAGCACCGCGCTGGGGCCATGGACCCCGTCGGGCTGCCAGCGCGAGGCCGGATCCGGCACCGGCGTGCCGCCGTCGATGGCGTAGCGGTAGCGGGTACCGGGTGCGCACGGGAGGGTGGCGGTGAAGTAACCGTCGCCGATCGCCTGCAGCGGCTGCCGCCGATCGTCGCCGAACACCAGCTCCGCGCGCTCGGCGTCCGGCGCCCACAGCGCGAAGGCGACCTCGCCGTTGGCGCCCGGCCAGGCGCCGGGGCGCAGCGCCGCGCGTGGTGCGGCGGAGGAATCGGTCGAGACAGCGGTCGTGGCCATGGTCAAAGGTCCGGTTGCAGCCAAAGGGTGGACAGCGGCGGCAGGGTCAGCGCCAACGCCTGCGCATGCCCGTGCATCGGCTGCGGCAGGGTCGACAGCACGCCGCCGTTGCCCTGGTTGGAGCCGCCGTAGTGGCCGCTGTCGCTGTTGAGAAGCTCCCGCCAGCGTCCGCTACGCGGCACCCCCACGCGGTAGTCGTGGTGGACGTTCGGCGTGAAGTTGCTGACCGCCAGCAACGGCGGCGCGTCGCCGTCGCGGTCGTGGCGGACGAAAGCGAACACGCTGTTGCGGTGGTCGTCAGCGATGCTCCATTCGAAGCCGTCGCTGCTGCGGTCGCTGCGGTACAGCGCGGGCAATGCGCGCAACTGCCGGTTGAGGTCGGCGACCAGCCGCGCCACGCCGCGGTGCTCGGGCTGTTGCGACTGCGCCCAGTCCAGCGGCCGGTCGTGGTCCCAGTCCTGCCATTGCCCGAACTCGCAGCCCATAAACAGCAACTTGCGCCCGGGATGCGCCCACATGAAGGCCAGGTAGGCGCGCAGGTTGGCGAAGCGCTGCCAGGCGTCGCCGGGCATGCGCGCCAGCAGCGAACCCTTGCCGCGCGCCACCTCGTCGTGCGACAGCGGCAGCACGAAATGCTCGGAGAACGCGTACACCAGGCCGAAGGTCATCTCGCTGTGGTGGTGCTGCCGGTGCAGCGGATCGCGCTGCAGGTAGCGCAGGGTGTCGTGCGCCCAGCCCATGTTCCACTTGTGGCTGAAGCCCAGCCCGCCCTGCCGGGTGGGCGCGGTGGCGCCCGGCCAGGCGGTGGATTCCTCGGCGATGGTGCGCACGCCGGGGAAGCGCTGCGCGATCTCGTCGTTGAGCCGGCGCAGGAAGGCGATCGCCTCCAGGTTCTCGCGGCCGCCGTGTGCGTTGGGGATCCATTCGCCGGCGTTGCGGCCGTAGTCGCGGTACAGCATCGCCGCCACCGCATCCACGCGCAGGCCGTCGACGTGGAAGCGCGCGATCCACTCCAGCGCGCTGCCGATCAGGTAGGCCACCACTTCCGGGCGACCGTAGTTGTAGACCAGCGTGTTCCACTCGCGGTGCACGCCTTCGCGCGGGTCGGCATGTTCGTACAGGGCGCTGCCGTCGAAGCGGTGCAGGCCGTGCGCATCGTCGGGGAAGTGCGCGCCGACCCAGTCCAGCAGCACGCCGATGCCGGCCTGGTGGCAGGCATCGACGAAACGCGCGAAGCCCTCGGCGTCGCCATGGCGCGCGGTGGGCGCGTACAGGCTCAGCGGCTGGTAGCCCCAGGAGCCGCCGAACGGATACTCGGCGATCGGCAGCAGTTCGATGTGGGTGAAGCCGAGCCCGCGCACGTAGGGAATCAGTTCCGCGGCCAGCGCGTCCCAGTGCAGCGGCTGGCCGTCGCGGTCGTGGCGCCAGGAGCCGGCGTGCAGTTCGTAGATGCTCAGCGGCTGCGCGCTGCCGGCCTGGGCCTCGCGTTGCGCCAGCCAGGCCGCATCGCCCCAGACGTGGCTGTCGGCGTACGGCACCACCGAGGCGGTGGACGGCGCCAGCGCGCTGCTGCGCGCCACCGGGTCGGCCTTGCGCGGCAGCACGCTGCCGTCGGCGGCCTGCAGTTCGTATTGATAGTGTTCGCCGCCGTGCAGCCCGGGTACGAACAGTTCCCAGACCCCGGCCTGCGGATGCAGGCGCAGCGGATGCCGGCGCGCGTCCCAGCCGTTGAAGTCGCCGACCAGTGCGACCCGTCTGGCCTGCGGCGCCCACACCGCGAAGCGCACGCCCTCGACCTCGCCGACGCGGGCATGATGGGCGCCGAGTGCGGTACGCAGCGCGGCGCCGTCGCCGGCGGCCAGGTCCTGCAGCCAGGCCGGATCGAGCAGCGGCCCGAAGGCATAGGGGTCGTCGCACTCCTGCACCGCGTCCGGCCACACGATGCGCAGCCGGTAGGGCATCGGCTGCTTCAGTTCGCCCTCGAACAGGCCGTCGGCCTGCGGGTGGGCACGCATGCGCGCGATCAGCTTGCCCTGCGCATCGAGCAGGCCCAGCGCCTCGGCGCCGTGCGCCAGCACGCGCACCCGGACCGTGCCGTCGGCCTGTGGATGCGGCCCCAGCCAGGCAAAGGCATCGCCCGCCTCGCCGCGGGCCAGCGCCTGCAGCGCAAGGCCGTCGCCGTCGTCGTCTGTTTCCGACACCGGGTCCCGGCCAGTGGCCGGGTCCACGGCGTGTTCCCGATCGCTCATGCGCTCGCCAATGCGCTCGCGCTGGCCGCGGCGGTGGTCGTCTGCAGCGGCACCCCGCCGGTTGCCGGCCGCGCGCCGGCGGTGCGCTCGTACAAGGCCATGTACTTGCGCCCGGCCAGTTCCCAGCCGCTGGGCCGCAGCATCGCCGCGCGGCGCATCGCCTGCAGCAGGCCCGGCAGGCGGAAGGTGCGGAACACCCGCTGCAGGCAGCGGCGCAGGCCGTCGGCCGAGGCTTCCTCGAACAGGAAGCCGGTGACGCCGTCGTCCACGGTGTCGATCAGGCCGCCGGTGGCGTGGGCGATCGGCAGGCTGCCGAAGCGCTGCGCGTACATCTGGCTGAGCCCGCACGGCTCGAAGCGCGAGGGCATCAGCAGGAAGTCGGAGCCGGCGAACATGCGCCGCGCCAGCCGCTCCTCGAAGCCGATGTGCGCGCCGACGTGGCCGGGGTAGCGCCGTGCCAGCGCCGCCACCGCCTGCTCGATCTGCGGCTCGCCGCCGCCGATGATCACGATCTGGCCGCCGGCGGCGACGATCTGCGGCGCCACCTCGCAGATCAGGTCCAGGCCCTTCTGGTGCACCAGCCGCGAGACCACGGCGAACAGCGGGCCGTCGCTGTCGAGCAAGCCGAACGCCTGGCGCACCTGCGCCGCGTTCTCGCGTTTGCCCTGGATCTGGCCGACACCGAAGTGGGCCGGCAGGTGCGCGTCGGTGCGCGGGTCCCAGCTGGCGTCGATGCCGTTGACGATGCCGCTCAGGCGGCCGCTGGCGGCGCGCCGCGCCAGCAGCGCGTCCAGGCCGCAGCCCTGCGCCGGGCCGGTGATCTGCGCGGCATAGCTGACGCTGACCGTGTTGACGTGGTCGGCGTGGACGATGCCCGCGCGCAGGAACGACATCTGCCCGTAGAACTCCAGGTCCTGCAGGCCCTCGGCGGGGATGCCCAGGGCACCGGCCATGGCGTACGGGAACAGGCCCTGGTAGGCCAGGTTGTGGATGGTCAGCAGGCACGGCGTGCGGCCGCCGGACCAGCGCACGTAGGCGGCGGCCAGCGCGCACGGCCAGTCGTTGAGGTGCAGCAGCTCCGGCGTCCAGTCCAGCCCGGCCTGGCCGCCGGCGATCTGCGCGGCGGCGTGGGACAGGGTGGCGAAGCGCAGCGCGTTGTCTTCCCAGTCGCGGCCTTCGCTGGACACGTAGGGCGAACCCTGGCGCTCGAACAGTTGCGGGCACAGCAGCACGTAGACGCACAGGCCGTCCGGGCGCTCGGCCCGGCCCAGCGCGCAATCCGGCAGTCCCGCGTGCGCGGCGATGCGACCGACGATCTCCAGCGGGCCGGTGGTGCGCAGGACCGCCGGATACCCGGGAATCAGCACGCGGATATCGCAGCTGCCGCGCAGCGCGCGCGGCAGGGCCGCGGCGACGTCGCCCAGGCCGCCGGCCTTCACGAAGTCCGCCATTTCGGAGGTCACGAACAGGCTGGTACGGCGCGGCGCCGGGTTCAGCTTGACGGTCACCTCGGCATGGCGGACGAAGCGGCCGCGCGCATCGCGGTAGCGGCGGCGCGGCGCGTGCAGCACCGGATGGGTATCGCGTTGTCTATCGGTCAGGTCGGCGGGAGTGGGGGGCGACATGGCGGTTCCGTCTGGGAAGGGGGAGGACGGGGCACACGGAAAGCGACTGCCGCCGCGCGTCCTGGCGGGCGCGCGACGTGAAGCAAGCAAAGAGGTACAGCAGCGTCGAAACGGGACAGCGATGTTGCAATGCGATAATGCAGGAGCAAAGTACGAATGACGCGATAAAAGAGGCGTGAAGCGCGCGCTTGTCTACAGCGAAATGCCGCGCGCGGCGCATAGTCGACTGCGCCGAACGCCAGATGCCGCAAGCATTGGATCGCGTCATCGGCGCCTATGAATCGTTTAGCTTCCAGTGATGCCTGCGTGCCGCGCTTCGGTGCGGCCGGGGTGACCTCCGTTGTGCGAGCTTCATGCGATCTATGGTGCAGTGTGCTCATGACAGTCCTGAAACCGCAGATGCGCCGCGAGCTGGACGGCTTCGTCCTCGACGGGTTGCTGCGTCCGCGCGCCGACGGCGTGCTCGAGCCGCAGATCCGGATCACCGGTGACGATGGGGTGGTGCGTGGCCGGCACGCGTTCGACGGGGTGTACTTCCGCGATGCGCACGCCGGCGCCTACTTCGTCTCCGAGCGACTGGCGGCGATCCGTTCGGCACGGTACGGAAAGCTGGTCTTCGCCTGATCCGCGCGCCATCTTCGCGCCGCGTGCGATCGCCGCGGCGACGCACATTGGCGCGCTGCGCTCAGTGTTCGGTCTGCAGCCGGTCCAACGCCGCCAGCAAGTCGGTGCGGCGATACGGCTTGGGCAGGAAGCCGGTCCGCGGCGGCAGCGTCCCGGGATCGGGCGTATGCATGCCGGAGGTCAGCAGGGCGGGGATGGCGATGCCGCGGCGGCGCAACTGGCGCACCATGCTCAGGCCGTCGCAGCGGGGCATCTGCACGTCGCTGAAGATCAGCGCCACGTCGGGATGCCGTGCCAGCACGTCCAGCGCGTCCTGCGCGGTCGCCGCCGACAGGACCCGGTAGCCGTCGGCGGCGAGCATGGCGGCGGCCAACTCCCGGATCGTCTGGTCGTCCTCCACCAGAAGAATGGTGGTGGAGGCGGAGGTGACGCGCATAATCCTGTTATCGCTTTATAAACAATCCACGTCAGCTTCACGATTACCCGGTGAAGCGCTGGTGACGCCCGGGCAATCCCGATATTCTCGTCCTTATTCACTGCGAGACGCGGCTTGACCACTCACGCGCACTATCGGCAGATCGTCGAGCTCTCGCACGACTGCATCAAGGAAGTCGGGCGCGACGGCATCGTGCGCTCGATCAATCCGCATGGCCTGGTGTTGCTGGGCGTCTCCGACCCCGCCGATATCGTCGGCCACCCCTGGGCCGAACTGTGGCCCGAGGACATGCGCTCGCTGACCCAGGGCGCCTTCGCCGCGGCGCTGGGCAACGAACAGCGTGAATTCTGGGCCGAGCGCCCGTCGCTGGATGGACGGCGGCGCTGGTGGCACGTGATGGTCAGTCCGCTGGCCAACGCTTCGGCGCGGGTCGAGAGCGTGCTGGTGATCAGCCGCGACGTGACCCAGCAGTACCAGATCGAACAGGCCCTGCGCGCGCTGGGCGATCTGGCGCCGGTCGATGCCGAGGAGGTGCCGCTGGAACCGGCCGATGCCGCCGCGCTGGGTCGCCACTGGCAGGCCGAGCAGTCGCAGTTGCGCGGGCAACTGGACATCGCCCTGGCCGCGCAGCGCGTGGCCGAGCGCGCCATGACCCAGGCGCAGAAGGGCGAGGCGGTCGGGCAGATGCTGGCCGGCGTGGTGCACGACTTCAACAACATGCTGCATACCGCGATGACCTCGGTGAGCATGGTGGCCGACCACCCGCAGCGCCTGCAGCCGGACCAGCGCCGCCTGCTCGGCATCGCCAGCGAAGCGCTGCAGCATGGCGCGGGCATGACCCGGCGCTTGCTCGGTTTCGCCCGCGCGCACCCGGTCAAGCCGGCCTGGCTGGACCTGTATGCGCTGGTGACGCAGATGCAGCCGCTGCTGGCGCAGGCGCTGGGGGGGGAGATGCGCCTGCAATTGCTCGCATGCACCGAGGTGGCGACGACCTATGCCGACCGCAATGCGGTCGAGCAGGCGGTCATGAACCTGGCCCTGAACGCGCGCGACGCCAGCCGCCCCGGCGACGTGGTGACGATCCGCTGCGGCGCGCTGGAGGTGCCGCCCTCGCGCGCAGCGGCGATGCGCCAGCCCGGCCGCTACGTGACCCTGGCGGTCGGCGACCAGGGCGAAGGCATGTCCGAGGAGGTCAAGTCGCGCCTGTTCGAGGCGTACTTCACCACCAAGCCCGAGGGCAAGGGCACCGGCCTGGGGTTGGCGCAGGTCTACGGCCTGGTGCGCCAGGCGGGCGGTTTCGTCGACGTCGAGTCGGAACTGGGCCGCGGCACCACCATCACCCTGGCGTTTCCGTTCGTGGCGCAGCCGCCCGGCGACGAGGGCGAGGACCAGGGCGCGCCAGAGGCGCCGCCGCCGACCGCCGGCTAACCCCATCACCCTGCGGTGCCCGCCGGAAGGCGGTCGCTGATGCGCACCGCGAAGGCCTCGCGCAGCACCTGCAACGCCCGCTGCTGGCGCCCGGCATCCAGCGCCGCGCAACACGAGGGCGGCACCTGCACCTGGAAATCGCGCATGCGCGCATCGATCGCGGTGGCCAGCACGCAGGCGTCGGTGGCGATGCCGGTGACCAGCAGGCGCGTGGTCTGCAGTCGCGCCAGCAGCAAGGCCAGGGCCGAGCCGAGAAAGGCGGAGTGCTTGGGCTTGAGCACGTAGTAGTCCTGCGGCTGCGGTGCCAGGCAGGCGGCGATGCGGGCGCCGCGTTGCTTCGGATCGGCGCACAGTGTCCACAGGCCCTCGAAATCGGTCCGCCAGTCGGCGAAGTTGTCGTTGGCGAACAGCACCGGCCAGCCGTGGCGATGGAAGCGTTCCCGGACCTGGGCGATGCGCTCGGCCACCGGCAGCGCCGCAGCGGCCAGGCGTGCGCCGTCGGGGAAGTCGAAGCGGCTGATCATGTCCACGATCAGCAGCGCCGGCGCTCCGGGCGGCGCCGCTGCCTGTGCGTGCCGATCCTGTCGTCGCTGGGTGCCTGTGCGTCGCCGGGCGGGCTGGCGCATGCGTCGATCCTCCATTGCCGGGCTGGCTTCATGGTCGGCGCGGCAGGTGAAACGCGGGTGAGCGCGGATGAAGGCGGCATCGCTGAACGGATCGGCCGGCGCCACCGCGGCGGCGCCCATGGTCGCCTTCGCGAAAGCTTACTATTTAAGGTTTACATTGACGGGCGTCTTTGTCCGTCGACAGGAGAGCACGTGGTATCAACTGGCGTACATAACCAGGCGCGCGTGGTCGCGACGGCATCCGCCGTGCCGGCCGTCCGCGGCACTTCCCGATGGCGCTGCGGCGCCGGACGCGATCGGCGGATCGCATGAGCGCGGTCGCCCCCACACCGGCCGTGCACGTCGATGCGCCCCTGGATGCCGGCCAGGCGGTTCTGCCGCCCGAAGCGCCGCTGGACATGCCGCTGCAGTCGCTGCAGGAAGGCAAGCTACGCAACAAGCGCCTGCCCAGCACCCCGACGGGGATCGGCTGGCGGCGTTTCTATGTGTTCGGCACCACCGCGGCGATGACCGCCTACGCCAGTTGGCTGATCGCCAAGGTCCTGCTGATCGGCGGCGTGAGCGTGCTCGAAGCCTGCCTGATGGTGCTGTTCATCCCGTTGTTCGCCTGGATCGCGCTGTCCTTCGTCAGTGCGCTGGCCGGTTTCTTCACCCTGGTGTTCGGCAAGGGCCGCAAGCTCGGCATCGATCCGGACGCGCCGCTGCCGCAGGTGCGCAATCGCACCGCGTTGCTGATGCCTACCTACAACGAGGATCCGCACCGGCTGATGGCCGGCCTGCAGGCGATCTACGAGTCGGTGGAGGCCACCGGCCAGATCGAGCGCTTCGACTTCTTCATCCTCAGCGACACCACGCGCCCGGCGATCGGCGCGGAGGAAGAAAAGGTGTACGCCGAACTGGTGGAGCGCGTCGGCGGCCATGGCCGCTTGTTCTACCGGCGCCGCGCCAGCAATGCCGGGCGCAAGGCCGGCAACATCGCCGACTGGGTGCGCCGCTTCGGCGGCGCCTACCCGCAGATGCTGATCCTGGACGCCGACAGCCTGATGACCGGCGACAGCATCGTGCGCCTGGCCGCCGGCATGGAGGCCAACCCCGATGTCGGCCTGATCCAGACCCTGCCGGAAGTGGTCAACGGCAATACCCTGTTCGCGCGCATGCAGCAGTTCGGCGGCCGCGTCTACGGCCCGGTGATCGCCTTCGGCGTGGCCTGGTGGCACGGGTCGGAAAGCAACTACTGGGGCCACAACGCGATGATCCGCACCGAGGCCTTCGCCGCGCAGGCCGGCCTGCCGTCGCTGCCCGGGCGCAAGCCATTCTGCGGCCACGTGCTCAGCCACGATTTCGTCGAGGCGGCGCTGATGCGCCGCGGCGGCTGGGCCATGCACATGGTGCCGTACCTGCAGGGCAGCTACGAGGAAGGCCCGCCGACCCTGACCGACCTGCTGGTGCGCGACCGCCGCTGGTGCCAGGGCAACCTGCAGCACTCCAAGGTGGTGCGTGCGCGCGGCCTGCACTGGGTCAGCCGCATGCACATGCTGATCGGCATCGGCCATTACTTCACCGCGCCGATGTGGGGCATGCTGATGCTGATCGGCATCGCCATCCCGCTGCAGAACGGCGGTTTCGACCTGGTCGCCTCGGTGATCTCGCCGTTCTCGCCGGCGCGCTACTGGCACCAGCAGGATTCCACGCGGGTGGCCTGGGTGTTCGCGGTGACCATGTTCGTGCTGCTGGCGCCCAAGGTGATGGGCTACTTCGCCATGCTGCTCAAGCCGGGCGAACGCCGTGGCTGCGGTGGCGGGGTGCGCGCCTTCGTCAGCATGCTGCTGGAAACCCTGCTGGCCGCGCTGATGGCGCCGGTGGTGATGTACGTGCAGTCGCGCGGTGTCGCCGAGGTGCTGGCCGGCAAGGATTCCGGCTGGGACGCGCAGCAGCGCGACGACGGCCGCATCGCGTGGTCGGCGCTGTTGCGCAGCTACGGCGGTCTCAGCGCGTTCGGCCTGCTGATGGGAGCCATGGCCTACGCGGTGTCCCCGTCGCTGGCGGCGTGGATGGCGCCGGTGGTGATCGGCATGGCGCTGGCGGTGCCGGTGGTGGCGATCAGTTCCTCGCGCGCCGCCGGCCTGTGGCTGCGCAAGCTGCGCATCCTCGCCATCCCCGAAGAGTCGCAGCCGCCGGCGGTGCTGCTGCGCGCCGCGGAACTGCGCCGCGAAGCCGCCGCACGCCGCGCCGAGGCCGAGGCGCAGGCCCAGGGCTGAGGCCGGCATACTATCCGGCCTCATTCATCGGGAACCGACATGCTGGAGACAGTGGAACACGAGACCGGCGCCGCGCCGGCCTGGACCGTCCTGTGGCTGCACGGCCTGGGCGCCGACGGCAACGACTTCGCGCCGCTGGTGCCGGAGCTGGTGCGGCCGCACTGGCCGGCGCTGCGTTTCGTGTTCCCGCACGCGCCGGTGCGACCGGTGACGGTCAACAACGGCGTGCGCATGCGCGCCTGGTACGACATCGTCAGCATGGACTTCTCCAACCGCGCCGACAGCGTCGGCGTCGCCGAATCGGTGGCCCAGGTCGAGGAGTTGATTGCGCGCGAGGACGCGCGCGGCGTGCCGGCCGAACGCCTGCTGCTCGCCGGCTTTTCCCAGGGCGGCGCGATCACCCTGGCCGCCGGCCTGCGCCGCGAGCGGCCGCTGGCCGGCCTGATCGGCCTGTCCACCTATCTGCCGGAGCTGGAAAGCGTGGCCCGCTGGCACGCCCCGGCGGCCCTGCGGCAGCCGCTGTTCATGGCCCATGGCCAGGGCGATCCGGTGATCCCGCAGACGTACGCCGAGCGCACCGCGCAGACCCTGCAGGCGTTGGGCATGCCGGTGCAGTGGCGGCGCTACCCGATGGCGCACCAGGTCTGCGCCGAGGAAATCGCCGACCTGGGCGACTGGATGGACGCCTGCCTCACCGGCAACTGAGGACGCCAGCCGCGTGGCGGCGCGGTGCGATACCCGTGGCGGGCGCCCTGAACCGGGGCTAGTATCGGCCGCAGCGCACGCCAGTCGAGTGAGGGAGACCTGGGTGAAGGTGCTGATCGCCGACGACGAACCCCTGGCGCGCGAACGCCTGCGCACGCTGCTGGCCGCGCATGCCGGCGTGGAAGTGGTGGCCGAAGCCGACAACGGCATGGACGCGCTGCACGCCTGCGCCGCCGCGCGGCCGGACCTGGTGCTGCTGGACATCGCCATGCCCGGGCTCGACGGCCTGGAGGCCGCACGCCACCTGGCCACCTTCGAGCCACGCCCGGCGGTGGTGTTCTGCACCGCCTACGACGCGCATGCGCTGTCGGCGTTCGAGGCGGCGGCGATCGACTACCTGATGAAGCCGGTGCGCGCCGAGCGCCTGGCCGCGGCCCTGCAGCGCGCCCGCACCTTCATGGCCGGGCGCGGCAGCGACGACACTGCCGCGCCTGCCCCGCAGCGCCGCAGCCACCTGTGTGCGCGCCTGCGCGGCAGCCTGCGGCTGATCCCGGTCGACGACATCCACTACCTGCAGGCCGAGGAAAAGTACGTGGTGGTGCACCACGCCCGCGGCGAGGACCTGATCGAGGAATCGCTGCGCGCGCTGGAGGAGGAGTTCGCCGAGCGCTTCGTGCGCATCCACCGCAACTGCCTGGTCGCGCGCCACGAACTGGTGGAACTGCGCCGGCTCGGCGAGGGCCAGGTGCAGGCGGTGCTGCGCCATGGCAAGCAGCCGCTGGAGGTCAGCCGGCGCTGCGTGGCGCAGCTGCGCAAGGAGATCCACCAGCGCTGATGCCGCCCGCGCCGCGCGCGTGCAGCGGCCGACGGCGGCTTTCCGCGATAATGCGCGCATGAAGATCCTGCGCATCGCTACCCGCAAGAGTCCGCTCGCCCTGTGGCAGAGCGAGCATGTCGCCGCCTGCCTGCGCCGCGCGCACCCGCACCTGGACGTGGTGCTGGTGCCGATGAGCACCCGCGGCGACGAAGTCCTGGACCGCTCGCTGGCGGCGATCGGCGGCAAGGGCCTGTTCCTGAAGGAGCTGGAGCTGGCGATGCTGCGTGGCGAGGCCGATTGCGCGGTGCATTCGCTCAAGGACGTGCCGATGGAGCTGGACCAGCCGTTCGTGCTGCCGGCGATCCTGCCGCGCGCCGATCCGGCCGATGCGCTGATCTCCAACCTCTACGCCTCGCTGGACGCGCTGCCGCTCGGCGCGCGCGTCGGCACCTCCTCGCTGCGGCGCCAGGCGCAACTGCGCGCGCGGCGCCCGGACCTGGAACTGCTGGACCTGCGCGGCAACGTCAACACGCGCCTGGCCAAGCTCGACAACGGCGGCTACGACGGCATCGTGCTGGCCTGCGCCGGCCTGCAGCGGCTGGGCCTGGAGGGGCGCATCACCCAGCGCCTGCAGGCGCCGGACTGGCTGCCGGCCCCGGCGCAGGGCGCGATCGCGGTGGAATGCCGCGAGGACGCCGGCGCCGCGCTGGCGCTGTTCGCCGCGCTCGACGACGCGCCGACCCGCCGCTGCGTGGAGGCGGAGCGGGCGATGAACCGCGCCCTGCATGGCAGCTGTCACGTGCCGGTGGCGGCCTTTGCGCAATGGCGCGGCGAGGATTTGCTGCTGCAGGGCCTGGTCGGCGGTGTCGCCGACGGGCGCTTGGTGCGTGCGGAGCTGCAGCGCAGCGCCCAGGATCCGGAGGCGTTGGGCCAGGCCGTGGCCGAGGCCCTGCTCGGCGCCGGCGCGCGCGAACTGCTGGATGTCGACCTGCCGGTCTGAGGGTGTCCACCGCTCCACGCCATGGCCGTAGGAGTCGACTGTCGTGCAGGCGCGACACGCGAAGCCGAGCGCCGACTGACACCCTCCGTCGTCGGGACTGAAGTCCCTCCCACAGTGCAGTTCCCGGCAGTGCCGGTTGCGCGCGCGTGGGAGCGGCTTCAGCCGCGATGGGCGTTACCGGAAACGCCTGTCGCGGCTGAAGCCGCTTCTACAGGTGAGGTGCATTGGTCTCTGCGCGCCACCGCCATTGCGTGCTGGCGGGGCACGGCTGCAGCGGTTCCTGCGAGAAGCGAATCAACGGATCAGCCCTGCGGCGTCGTGATGCGCCGCCTTTCCTCAATCCCGAATCCCCACTCCCCACTCCCGGCTCACTTGAACTTGTAGACCAGGTTCATCGTGGCCAAGGTATCGGTCTTCTTCTTGTCGTCGCTGACGTCGCTGTTGTAACGCGCCTGCCAGCCGGCCTTCAGCGCCAGGCGCTCGTTCATGCTGACCGAGATGCCCAGGTCGTTCTGCGCGAAGGTGTTGTACGCGCCGGATTCGACCAGCAGGGTGTTGCCCAGTTCGGTATTGCTGGTCAGGCCATACTTGAAGTCGACCAGGCCGCGGCCGATCAGGCCGGTCTCGGTGCGGTTCTCGACCACGTCGTGGGCGCGGCGCACGCCGGGACCGATCTGCACGTCGATGCTGCGGCGGTCGCCGTCCATGATCCGGGTGCCGTAGCCGATGCCGATCGTCGCCAGGCGGTCGTAGGTGGCGAAGTCGTCGCGCTCGTAGCGTAGAGAGGCGGTCAGCTGGCGGTGCTCGCCGAGCTGCAGCGCGCTGCCGGCGCTGCCGGTGTAGCGGTTGGAGGTGGTCTGACGCTTGCGCGTGGTGGTGCCGTCGGGATTGGTGTCGACGTACTCGGCGCTGGCGTGAAGGGCGAGCAGGTCCAGGCTGTGGATCCAGTCGCCGTCCACGTACTGTCCCTTCAGGCGGCCGTTGAGGCTTTCGTTGCTGCTGTTGCCGTGCGAGGAAGCGAAGCCCAGTTCGCCCGATCCGCTCCACGGCGAACTGGCCGGGTCCGTGGCTGTCGGTGAGGTGGCGACGTCGGCGGCCCAGGCCGGGGACGTGCTCAGCAGCAACATGGCGATGGCGGATACGAGGGTGGCGCGGCGGGACATGGCTTCTCCGGGAATGAGGACGCAGCCTTCGGCTAACGAAATGGAAACGATTTCATCATACCGGATCCACATGACGCCCTGGCCGGCCTGGGGCGCCGGCTTCATCGGCGGTTCGGGCGCTGCACCGGCGCCATGCCGGGCAGGCGTTTTCCGCCCGCGACTCAGACATAATCGGAACCATGGACCGCTACGAACGCATCAACGCACTGCACCGCCTGCTCAAGTCCGCGCGCTACCCGGTGACGGTGGCGCGGCTGCAGGACGAACTGGGCTGCTCCCGCGCCACCGTCTACCGCGATCTGGCCTTCCTGCGCGATGCGCTGATGGCGCCGGTGGAGGGCGACGGCGAGGCCGGCTTCCGCTACGAATCCGGCGAGAGCGACCGTTTCGAGCTGCCCGGGCTGTGGCTGAGTTCGGAGGAACTGCACGCGCTGCTGGCCTCGCAGCAACTGCTGGCGCGCACCGGTGGCGGGGTGCTGTCCTCGGTGCTGGCGCCGCTGCAGCAGCGCATCGAGAGCCTGCTCGCCGCCCAGGCCGGGGCAACCCATTGGCCGGTGGAGCGGGTACGGGTGATCCCGCACCGCGGCCGCAAGCTCGACGAAGCCAGTTTCCGCACCGTCGCCTCGGCGGTGCTGGAGCGCAAGCGCCTGTCCTTCGACTACCGCGCCCGCTCCACCGACGAATCGACCAAGCGCACGGTGTCGCCGCAGCGCATCACCCACTACCGCGACAACTGGTACCTGGACGCCTGGGACCATGGCCGCGACGCGGTGCGCAGTTTCGCGGTGGACCGCATCAACCATGCGCGGCTGCTCGACCAGCCGGCGCAGGACGTGGCCGACGCCGAGCTGGATTCGCAGCTGGCGGCCAGCTACGGCATCTTCTCGGGCGCGCCCAAGGGCTGGGCCACCATCGTGTTCAGCCCCAAGGCGGCGCGCTGGGTCGCCGACGAGCATTGGCATTCCAAGCAGCAGGGCCGGTTCCTGGCCGACGGTCGCTACGAACTGAAGGTGCCGTACAGCGTCTCGCGCGAACTGCTGATGGACGTGCTGCACTACGGTTCGGATGCGGAGATCGTGGAGCCGCGGTCGCTGCGCGAGCAGGCCAAGGCGCTGCTGTCGCTGGCGCTGAGCAACTACAGCGACGACTGAGGCGCGGTTGCGCGCGATGCGATAGCCCACGTAGGGGCGGCTTCAGCCGCGCTGGGCATGACCGGTAAAGCGTCGTGGCTGAAGCCGCTCCTACGCGTGAACCGGCGTACCGCCGCGGCTGTCGTAGGAGCGGCTTCAGCCGCGACCGGTGCCTTACGCTACGCCCCGTCGCGGCCTGGAGGTCGTCGTCCTACGCCGCATCCAGCGGCGCGTCGCCACCCAGGATCACGCCGATGTTGCGTTCGATCCAGTCCACCAGCGCGTGCACGTGGGCCGCGGCTTCCTCGCCGAGCGGGGTCAGGTCGTATTCCACGTGCGGCGGTACCACCGGGTAGGCGGTGCGCTGCACCAGGCCGTCCGCTTCCAGCGCCTGCAGGGTCTGCGACAGCATCTTCTCGCTGACGCCCTCCAGGCTGCGGCGCAGGTCGCCGAAGCGATGGGTGCCCTTGCGCAACGCCACCAGCACCAGCACGCCCCAGCGGCTGGTGACGTGGCTCAACACGGCGCGGGAAGGGCAGTTCTGCGCGAACACCTGGCCACGCAGCAGGCGCGCGTCCGCGCAGCTGCGCGGCGCTTCGTCGAGAGGTTCGGAAAGGACGCTGGCCATGCGATGCACCTGTCTGTGGGGGAGGGCGGTCCCGATCATACGGGCCGCGCCGGGTGCTTCGCTGAGCGGAGGATGATCGTGGCGTCGGTGCAGGCCGCGCCAGCTGCGATGGCGTGGCGGCGTGGGCTGATCGCGAGAGCGTTGTTCGAGCGGCTTGAACAGGCTCGGGCGCGCCGCAGTGCGCCGGCTCGGTGCAGCGCGGCCGCGTTGCGCGTGGCGTAAATGCCCGTCTCTGGCGGCGGCCTCAGGGCTTGTTCGGCACTTCGAAGCCGAGCTTGCCGACCTGGTCGCGGCGCTGCGCCACGCGCTTGAGCTTGTCGATGTTGACCCCGTACTGGTGGTCCAGCTTGTCGACCAGTTCGCGGTACTGCTTGTGGCTCATGTCCGGCGAGCGTGCGAACACCCAGGCCAGGTCGCGGCCGGGATAGTCGATCAGCGCCCAGGAATAGTCCGGCGCCACTTCCAGGATGCGGTACTTGGTCGGCACCATTCTGAAGAACCAGGTGGTCCAGCGGCGGTTGCCGGTGCCTTCCTTGACCGTGGCGCGCGAGTTGAGCTCCTTGACCGGCTCGTCGAAGCCGTTGCGGTACTCGTAGCGCACCGCGATCTTGCCGTCTTCCTTGAGGGTGTACTCGTCGCTGCTGGCGACGTGGCCGCGCTCGGCGAAGTACGGAATGTGGGCGATCACGTACCAGCGGCCCATGAAGCGCTGCAGGTCGATCGGCGGCTGTGCCGGCTCCTGTTCCGGATCCGGCGCCTTGGCGCGGGCCGTCGGCAACGGGACGGCCATGCCCAGCAGCAGCACGGAGGCGAACAGGGAAAGCAGGCGCATAGGAGATTCCGGGGCGAAGGGCGAACGCCGGTGAAGTATGCGCGTGAGCCATGTCAATGATGCGTCGCAGCCCCTGAGATGTCGCGGCGGCACCCTGCGCGCCTCGACTTCCAGGAGCTGCCGTCATGCCGATCGTTCCGTCCTCCCCGCGCCGCCACGTCCCGCACCCCGGCCTGCGCCGCCTGCTGCGCCAGGCGATCCTGGCCGGGCTGGCCCTGGTCCTGGTGTGGCCGGCCGCGCGCGGCCACAGCGAATGGCTGGGCTGGCGGCCGCTGTGGCTGCTGGGTATGCCGCTGAGCGCCTGTTGGGCCTTGCATCGCTTCCCGCTGCCGCCGTTGCGGCGCCTGTGGGGACAGTGGCGGGCCCGGCCGCGGGCGCAGGCGCGGCGGCGCCGGCCGGCGCTGCGGACCGCGCGCCCGGCCTGACCTCTGGCAGGGACGTGGGGAAGGTGCGGAAGGTGCGGACGCTGCGGCGCTGCCTGTCGCGGATCCGAACCGTGTCGCCACGCGCCCCTGCTCCCCGTCGGCCTCGCCGCGGCCAAGGAAATCGCCATGTCACACGATCCCTCTGCCTGGCGCGCCACCGTTCTGCGTGCGGCAGGTGCAGCGCAGCGGCGCCATGACACCATGCGCAGGGCATGCTATAGGAACCCGGCACAGGAAGATCCCGCATGAAGCACGATCCCGCGTTGTTGCAGTCGGCCCTGGCCGCCGCGGCGCCGCCCGCGCTGGAGGTGACGTTTCGCCCCATGTTCGGCGGGCTCTTCGCCTATGCGAACGGCAAGCCGTTCGCTTCCCTTTCCGACGTCGGACTGGCCTTGAAGTTCGCCGGCAGCGAGCGTGACGCGCTCCTGGACCTGCCGGGTGCCGCACCGCTTCGCTACGAACCGGATCAGCCGGCCAGCAAGTCCTACGTCGTCGTCCCCGAGACCATGCTGTCCGAACCGGCCGAACTGCGGCCGTGGGTGATGCGCAGTGTGTCCGGCCTCCCGATCAAACGCGTTCGAAAACAACCCTAGGAGAGTGTGCATGGCCCGCATCAATTTCGTCGAACTTCCCGCACGCGATCTCGGCGCGGCACGCAGCTTCTACGCGGCGGTGTTCGGATGGGAACTGACCAGTTTCGGCCCCAGCTACGCATGCACCATGACGGGCGAAGTCGACCTGGGATTGCAGGGCGACATGGGCGAAGCGCCAGCGGGACCTCTGCCAGTGGTGTTGGTGGACGACCTCGACGCCGCGCAAGCGGCTGTCGAGGCGGCCGGTGGGACCATCAGCAAGCCGATCTTCGGCTTTCCGGGCGGGCGACGCTTGCACTTCCGCGATCCCAATGGGCTTGAGCTGGCGATCATGCAGGCGGAGTGATCGCGCGTTCCAGGCGGCCATGGAGGCCGTGCGGAACGGCGGTATCTGGCGCCGGTGGGCGCTGGGCTGAGGCGCGCCCAGCCTGACCTTCGGCAGGGGAGGCCGGCGTGGCCGCGTGCTACGGTGCGGCGCTGTCCTTCCACGGATCCGAATATGTCCTCACTCGCACACGCCTGCCTGATCGCCGGCCTGCTCGCCGCCGGCACCGCCGCGGCCAAGGAAACCGCGATGCCCCAAGACCCCTACGCCTGGCTCGAAGACGTCACCGGCACCAAGGCGCTGGACTGGGTCAAGGCGCAGAACGCCAAGACCGAGGCGCGGCTGGCCGAGACCCCCGCCTTCAAGGCCCGCGAGGCCGGCATTCGCGAGGTGCTGGATTCCGACGCCAAGATCCCGGCCGTGCAGAAGATCGGCCCGTACTACTACAACCTGTGGAAGGACCGCGCGCACGAGCGCGGCCTTTGGCGCCGCACCACGCTCGATGAGTACCGCAAGCCCGAGCCGAAGTGGGAGACGGTGCTGGACTTGGACGCGCTGAACAAGGCCGAGGGCGAGAACTGGGTGTGGCACGGCGCCAACTGCCTGCGCCCGGAGTACCGCCGCTGCCTGATCGCGCTGTCGCGCGGCGGCGCCGACGCCGACGTCACCCGCGAGTTCGACCTGAGCAGCAAGCAGTGGATCAAGGACGGCTTCTTCCGTCCCGAGGCCAAGGGCGGGCTGAGCTGGATCGATGCCGACACCGTCTACCTGTACACCGATTTCGGCCCCGGCTCGCTGACCAGCTCCGGCTACCCGCGCGTCGTCAAGCAGTGGAAGCGCGGCACCCCGATGAGCAGCGCCACGCTGGTCTACGAGGGCAAGCCGGACGACATGTACATCGCCGCGATGCACGACGACACGCCGGGCTACGAGCGCGATTTCGTCAGCCGCACGCTGGCCTTCTACAACGACGAGATGTACCTGCGCGGCGCCGACGGCCGCCTGACCAAGATCGACGTGCCCAACTCGGCCAACAAGGGCGTGCACCGCCAGTGGCTGACCCTGGAACTGCGCGATCCGTGGACGGTGGGCGGCACGACCTACCCGGCCGGTGCGCTGCTGGCGACCAAGTTCGACGACTTCATGGCCGGCAAGCGCGACTTCCAGGTGCTGTTCACGCCGACCGAGACCGCCTCGCTGGCGTCCTTCGCCTGGACCAAGTCGCGGCTGGTGCTGAACGTGCTCGACGACGTCAAGAGCCGGCTGTGGGTGCTGACCCCGGGCGAGGGCGAGTGGGCGCGCGCGCCGTTCCCGGTCGGCGACCTGGCCTTCGGCAGCACCAGCGTCGACGCGGTCGATGCCGACGAGAACGACCAGGTGTGGCTGACCTCCACCGACTTCCTGACCCCGACCACGCTGATGCTGGCCGACGTGCAGCGCGGGCCGAAGAGCATCGAGACGCTGAAGGCGATGCCGAGCTTCTTCGACGCGTCCAAGGACGCCATCGAACAGCACTTCGCCGTGTCCAAGGACGGCACCAAGGTGCCGTACTTCCTGGTCCGGCCCAAGCAGCTCAAGGCCGACGGCAGCGCCCCGACCCTGCTGTACGCCTACGGTGGCTTCGAGATCTCGATGACCCCGTTCTACTCCGGCAGCCTCGGCCGCGCCTGGCTCGACCAGGGTGGCGTGTACGCGCTGGCCAACATCCGCGGCGGCGGCGAGTACGGTCCGCGCTGGCACCAGGCGGCGCTGAAGCAGAACCGGCACAAGGCCTACGAGGACATGGCGGCGGTGGCGCAGGACCTGGTCGCGCGCAAGATCACCTCGGCCAAGCACCTGGGCGTGCAGGGCGGCAGCAACGGCGGGCTGATGGCCGGCAACATGCTGATGCAGTACCCGCAGCTGTTCGGCGCGGTGGTGGTGCAGGTCCCGCTGCTGGACATGAAGCGCTACAGCCACCTGCTGGCCGGCGCCTCGTGGATGGCCGAGTACGGCAACCCGGACACCGACGACTGGAAGTTCATCCAGACCTTCTCGCCGTACCACCTGTTCGACCCGAAGAAGACCTATCCGCCGGTGATCTTCCTGACCTCCACCCGCGACGACCGCGTGCACCCGGGCCATGCGCGGAAGATGGCGGCGAAGATGATCGATGCCGGCAAGGACGTGACCTACTACGAGAACATCGAAGGCGGTCATGGCGGCGCGGCCAACAACGCGCAGGCGGCGCACATGCAGGCGCTGGCGTACAGCTTCCTGTGGGAACAGCTGTCCAAGTGAGGCATGCGGTCCGCGTCCCGGTCGGGGCGCGGACCATCGCCTGACATCGCGTGCCATCCAGTGCACGTCGAGCCAGCGCAACGCGGCCCGTCGCGATCGCGCCGACACTGTCCGCGTGATCCCATGGTCTTCCGGCCGTTGCCGCAGTGGGGGCTCAGGCTCCGCTGGTCAACGGCTTGACCAAGGTCAGTGAACGGACCTCATAGCCCAGTTCTTCGTACACGTGCAGCGCGTGCGTGTTGAAGGCCCAGACATTCAGGCGCATTTCGACGCCGCCGCGTCGCGCCACCCAGTCGTGCGCATGCTGCATCAGCGCTGGGCCGATGCCACGGCCGCGATGGCTTTGGGTGATGCCCACGCTGCCCACCCGGCCGAAGCGCATGGGCTGCAGCAGCGAGTGCGATTCGGCGAAGATACCGACCGTGACGAAGCCGACGAGGACGCCCTGCGCTTCGGCGACGAAGGTGGTGGCATCGTCCTGGCCGATGCTGCGCGTCCAGTGCGCCGCATTGCGGTCCGCAGCGCCTGCGCCGGCGAAGACCTGGGGAAATGCCGCATGGTGGAGCGCATTCACTTCGTCGCCGAGCGCGCAGATCGCGGGGAGATCGGATGCGATGGCTTCGCGATAGGTGAGCATGTGGGTTCCAGCCGCTTTCCAGTGGTCGCCTCAGCGCGCCCAGCGCGACAGCCCGCGCGCGATCCGCGCCACTGCCTGTTCCAGCCGCGGCAGGCTCTGCGTGTAGGCGATGCGTACGTGCTGGCGCGCGCGGTGGCGGCCGAAATCCACGCCCGGGGTGAACGCGACGTGCTCGGTTTCCAGGAAGTGCGCGCAGAAGGCCTGCGCGTCGTCGGTGAACTCGGACACGTCGGCGTACAGGTAGAACGCGCCCTCCGGCTCGACCTCGATGCGGAAGCCGAGCGCACGCAGCGCCGGCAGCAGGTAGTCGCGGCGCTGGGCGAATTCGGCGCGACGCGCTTCCAGGATCTGCAGCGTCTCCGGCAGGAAGCAGGCCAGCGCGGCGTGCTGGGCGATGCTGGGCGCGCTGATGTACAGGTTCTGCGCCAGCTTCTCCAGCGACGGCACTGCCGCGCGTGGTGCCACCAGCCAGCCGAGGCGCCAGCCGGTCATGCCGAAGTACTTGGAAAAACTGTTGAGCACGTAGGCGTCGTCGTCGACCTCCAGCACGCTGGGCGCGTCCATGCCGTAGCTGAGACCGTGGTAGATCTCGTCCACCACCAGGTGCCCGCCGCGGGCATGCAGCGTCTGCGACAGCGCCGCCAGTTCGGCGCGCGACAGCACCGTGCCGGTCGGGTTGGCCGGCGAGGCCACCAGGGCGCCGACGCTGTCGGCGTTCCAGTGCCGCTGCAGCAGCTCCGGGGTCAATTGGTAGCGGCTGTCCGGGCCGACCGGCACCAGCTGCGCGGCGCCTTCGACCAGGCGCAGGAAATGGCGGTTGCACGGGTAGCCGGGGTCGGCCATCAGCCAGTGGCGACCGGGATCGACCAGCAACGCACTGGCCAGCAGCAGCGCGCCGGAGCCGCCGGGGGTGATCAGGATGCGTGCCGGATCCAGGTCGACGTCGTGGCGCTGCCGGTAGAAGTCCGCCAGCGCCTGACGTAGGGCCGGCAGGCCGCGCGCGGCGGTGTAGCGGGTATGGCCGGCAGCCAGCGCGGCCTGGCCGGCGGCGACGATCGGCGCGGCGGTGGTGAAGTCCGGCTCGCCGATTTCCAGGTGGATCACGTCGTGGCCGGCGTGTTCCAGTTCGTTGGCGCGGGCCAGCAAGGCCATCACGTGGAAAGGTTCGATCTCGCGGCTGCGCCGGCTGTAGCCGGGCGCGGCGGGCGAGGCGCTGAGGGGGTCGCCGGGAAGGGAAGCCATGTCGTCGATGATAGAGGAGCGTGCTTTCGCGCGTGTTAGTGATGTCGGGCAGGTTTCGAAACGGCGTTGCCGTGCCGCATCGCGCCCATGCCCCCTGCACGCTTGCCACGGCGCAGCGTTGCAGGGAGACTCGGCCGGCACTGCGCGGCGTCCGCCCGCTGCCGCTGCCCGCGCGGGTAGCGCGTCCCGTTGCGTTACCGCCGCCGGAGCCCCATTAGATGCCCCACCGCCCCTTGCTAGCGAGCCTTGTCCTGCTCATGACCGCCTCCTTCGCTTCCTCCGCCTCGGCCGCCGCGGCCACCCCGCCGCATCCGGCCAAGCAACCGCACGCGGTCAAGGCGCCGTTCGGCGCCGTTCGCCAGGACGCCTACTACTGGCTGCGCGACGACACGCGCAAGAACCCGCAGATGCTGGCCTACCTCAATGCCGAGAACGCCTACGCGGATCAGGTGCTGAAGCCGCTGCAGCCGCTGGAAGACCGGCTCTACGAGGAGATCGTCGGCCGCATCAAGCAGGACGACAGCAGCGTGCCGTACCGCGAACGCGGCTACTGGTACTACACCCGCTACGAGAGCGGCAAGGACTACCCGATCCAGGCGCGCCGCAAGGGCAGCATGGAGGCGCCGGAGGAGATCCTGCTGGACGTCAACACCATGGCTGCCGGCAAGGGCTACTTCAGCGTCGGCGACGCGGCGGTCAGCCAGGACAACCGCATTCTGGCCTGGACCGAGGACGACGTCGGCCGCCGCCAGTACACGGTGCGCTTCAAGAACCTGGACACCGGCGAGGTCTACACCGATCGCATTCCCGGCGTGTCGCCGGACGTGGTCTGGGCCGACGACAACAAGACCCTGTTCTACGTCGAGAACGATCCGGAGACGCTGCTGACGGTGCGGGTCAAGAAGCACGTGCTGGGCACCCCGACGGCGCAGGACGTGCTGGTCTACGAGGAGAAGGACGACAGCTTCTACATGGGCGTGGGCCGCACCCGCGACGACAAGTACATCGTCATCGGCGTCGAAAGCACGGTGTCCTCCGAGCAGCGCTATGCGCCGGCCGCCGATCCGCAGCGCTTCACCGTGCTGGCGCCACGCGAGCGCGACGTCGAGTACCACGCCGACCACTTCGACGGCCGCTGGGTGATCCGCACCAACTGGAAGGCCAAGAACTACGCGCTGATGACCGCGCCCGATGGCGCCACGTCGCGCAACCAGTGGCAGAGCTGGCTGCCCTACGACGAGAAGGTGTTCATCGACGGCTTCGAGCTGTTCGACGGCTTCACCGCCATTGCCGAGCGCTCCGACGGCCTGGAGCGGATCCGCCTGCACTTTGCCGACGGCAAGGAGGAATACGTCAAGGCCGACGAGCCGGCGTACTCGATGGGCCTGTCGATCAATGCCGAGCCGGACACGCCGTGGCTGCGCTACAGCTACACCTCGCTGACCACCCCGGCCACCACCTACGAACTCAACACCCGCACCGGCGAGCGCAAGCTGCTCAAGCAGCAACCGGTGATCGGCTACGACGCCAGCAAGTACCAGACCGAGCGCGTCTGGGTGACCGCGCGCGACGGGGTCAAGGTGCCGGTGTCGCTGGTCTACAGGAAGGGTTTCAAGAAGGACGGCAGCGCCGCGCTGTACCAGTACGCCTACGGCAGCTACGGCATGTCCACCGACCCGGCGTTCAACCTGCCGGTGGTGAGCCTGCTCGACCGCGGCGTGGTCTACGCCATCGCGCACATCCGCGGCGGCCAGGAAATGGGCCGCGACTGGTACGACCAGGGCAAGCTGCTGCACAAGAAGAACACCTTCACCGACTTCATCGACGTGACCCGCGGGCTGGTGCAGCAGGGTTACGCCGCACCGGACCGCGTCGCCGCGGCCGGCGGCAGCGCCGGCGGCCTGCTGATGGGCGCGGTGGCGAACATGGCGCCCAAGGACTACCGCGTGCTGGTGGCGCAGGTGCCGTTCGTGGACGTGGTCACCACCATGCTCGATCCGAGCATCCCACTGACCACCAACGAGTACGACGAGTGGGGCAATCCCGAGCAGAAGGCGTACTACGACTACATGCTCAGCTACTCGCCCTACGACAACGTCACCCGCCAGGCCTATCCGGCGATGTACGTCGGTACCGGCCTGTGGGATTCGCAGGTGCAGTGCTGGGAGCCGGCCAAGTGGGTGGCCAAGCTGCGCGAGAACGACACCGGCAACCAGCCGATCGTGTTCCGCGTCAACATGGAAGCCGGCCATGGCGGCAAGTCCGGGCGTTTCCGTCGTTACCGCGAAATGGCCGAGTCGTATGCCTTCATGCTGGATCAGTTGGGCGTGGAGCAGCCGGCCAAGTGACTGCGGTGCGCATCGGCTGGCCTGCGGGCTGGCCGATGGCGCCGATCCTGTGGGCGTGGCGTCGGCTTGGCCTGCGCTGAGGCCTGAAGGGACGCTGGCATCGTCCGTCGTCATGACGGAACCACCAAATGAGAGGCCAGATGCACTCGGAAGATCGGAGTCGGGTGGCCCCGATCGCTCGCGTCTGTCGTGGTTTGTTGAGACGCACCAGTTCCTCGTAGGAGCGGCTTCAGCCGCGACGGGCATTCCCGGTAACGCGTCGCGGCTGAAGCCGCTTCTACAGTCGGCACATTGCGTGGTTTCCACTGCGCGAGAGAGCCGGCACTAGCGCTGATGGCCTGGCGACGCCCTGTGGCAGGGACTTCAGTCCCGACTGCAGTGGGGTCGGACGCGCCAAGGGCGTCGCGCCAGTCGCCGGGTCGCCACCTGCCCGCGCCAGCGCAGGCTTATCATGCCGCGATGCGCGCGCACTCCCGTTTCCGCTGGGCCTGGTGGCTGCTGGCCTACGCCAGCCTGGCGACCGGCATCGTCGGCATCTTCGTACCGGGCTTGCCGACCACGGTGTTCGTCTTGATCGCCGCCTACGCCGCCGCGCGCGGTTCGCCGCGGCTGCGCCGGCGCCTGCTGCGCGATCCGCGCTTCGGCCGCAGCATCCGCGACTGGGAGCGACATGGCGCGGTCAGCCGCCGCGGCAAGTGGATGGCGACGCTGGCCATGGCTGCGTGCGCGCTGGTGTTGCTGCTGTTCGTGCATCGGTTGTGGGTGCAGGTGCTGGCGATCGGCTGCATGAGCGCGGTGGCGCTGTGGCTGTGGTGGCGGCCGGAACCGCCGCGCGCGTGAGCGCGCCGCGGCCTGCGACCGCGGCACAGCCGGTTCATGGCGGTATGGCTATACTCGGGGCATGAGCACATCGTCCTCTTCTCCGATCCGTCTCGTCCTCTCCGCCGCTGCGCTGCTGGCCCTGGCCGGCTGCGGCAACAAGGGTCCGCTGGTGATGCCGCAGAAGCCGGTACCGGTGGAAGCCGCGCCCGCCACGCCCGCGCCGGACGCGACGCCGCCGGCGACCACCGATCCCGCCGGGCAGGCGCAGCCGGTGGACGGGCAGCGCCCGCCGGCCAACGACACCACCACGCCCACCAATGGGAATGAGTGAGGCCCGCCACGCCGCGCACCTGCGTTTCAGCAAGATGCAGGGCGCGGGCAACGATTTCGTGGTGCTCGACCTGCGCGACGGCACCCCGCCGCCGGACGCCGCACTGGCGGTGCGCCTGGCCGACCGCCACTTCGGCGTCGGCTGCGACCAGATCCTGACCATCGAGGCGCCGCGCGATGCCGCGGCAGTGGCCAGCTACCGCATCTGGAACACCGACGGCAGCGCCGCCGGGCAATGCGGCAATGGCGCGCGCTGCGTCGCCGCCTGGCTGGTGCGCGACGGCAGTGCGCCGGCCGCCGACACGTTCGTGATCGAAAGCCCCGCCGGCAGTCACCACATCACCCGCAGCGCCACCGGCGAGTTCGCCGTGGCCATGGGCGTGCCGCGCTTCGCTCCGGAGGACGTGCCGCTGGTCGGCTTCCCGCGTGCGCGCGACGAGTACGTGCTGCCGCTGCAGGGCGGCAGCGTGCGCTTCGGCGCGGTGTCGATGGGCAACCCGCACGCGGTGCTGGAAGTGGGTCTGGTCGATGCGGCGCCGGTGGAGCGCCTGGGGCCGTTGCTGCAGCAGCACGCTTCGTTCCCGGATTCGGTCAACGTCGGCTTCGTGCAGGTGATCGACCGCGGCCACCTGCGCCTGCGCGTGTACGAGCGCGGGGTCGGCGAGACCCTGGCCTGCGGCAGCGGCGCCTGCGCCGCGGCCGCGGTGATGATGCAGCGCGGCCGGGTGGAGCGCGACGTGCGCGTCAACCTGCCCGGCGGCGAGCTGCGCGTGCAGTGGCCGGACGACAGCGCACCGGTGGTGATGTCCGGACCGGCGACGTTCGTCTTCGATGGAGAATGGATCCGATGAGCGACAGCCACGACAAGCTCGGTGCGCACGAGGTCGCGGCGTGGCTGCGGCGCCATCCCGGCTTCCTGAAACAGTTTCCCGACCTGGCGCTGACCCTGGTGGTACCGCGCGACGACGGCCCCACCGCGTCGCTGGCCAGCTACCAGCTGGAAGTGCTGCGCGACAAGAACCGCGAACTGTCGCGGCGGCTGGCCGACCTGGCCGCCAACGCACAGATCAACGAACGATTGGCGGTGCGCACCCATCAGTTGACCCTGGCGCTGATGCGCCAGCGCAGCGCCGCCGACAGCGTGCGCGCGATGGCCGCGTCGCTGCAGGAGGATTTCCAGGGCGACCTGGTCAGCATCGTGCTGCTGCAGCCCTTGCCCGGCCTGGAGCAGGCGCCGTGGCTGCAGGTGCTGGCGGCCGACGATGCGCGGCTGGCGCCGTTCCGCGATTGCCTGAAGGATGGCGAGCCGATCTGCGGCCGCCTGCAACCGGAAAAGCAGGCGCTGCTGTACGGCGAGCGCGTGGACGAGGTGCAATCCACCGCGCTGCTGCCGCTGCCCGGCCTGGGCCTGATCGCGGTCGGCAGCCGCGACCCGAACCGGTTCTATCCCGGCATGGGCACCTTGTTCCTGCGCATGATGGGCGAGGCGCTGGCGGTGGCGTTGCAGCGATGAGCCGGGCCGGGACGCGGCGCCCCGGACCCGCAACCCGGGACGACCTTGCCGCCGCTGCCGCTGCCGCTGCCGCGGTGCGCCTGCGCTGCGTTGCCGCCGTGCTCGGTCCCGCGCGGCGTTTCTCAGCCGCTGTCGGAACCGTGCAGCGTGCAAGTCAGCGAAACGCCATCGCAAGGCGATCGCACTGCGGTGCGGAGACGGCGACCCGGCATCCGGCGCACATCGGTCGCGTCGCATGATCCCCGCCTTTCTCGCCTACCTGCAGGTCGAGCGGCGCATGTCCGCGCATACCCTGGACGCGTACCGGCGCGACCTGGCGGCGCTGGAGGCGTGGGCCGCAGCCAACCTGCTCGGCGAACCCGCCGCGCTCGATGCCGCGCAACTGCGCAACTTCATCGCCGCCGAACACCGTCGCGGGCTGTCGCCCAAGAGCCTGCAGCGGCGTCTGTCGGCGTGCCGCAGTTTCTATGCGTGGCTGCTCAAGCACGGTCACATCGCCACCAGTCCGGCTGCGGCACTGCGCGCGCCCAAGGCGCCGCGCAAGCTGCCGCAGGTGCTCGACGCCGACGAGGCGGTGCGCCTGGTCGAAGTGCCGACCGATGCGCCGCTGGGCCTGCGCGACCGCGCGCTGCTGGAACTGTTCTATTCCTCCGGCCTGCGCCTGAGCGAACTGTGCGCGCTGCGCTGGCGCGATCTGGATTTCGTCGCCGGCATGGTCAGCGTGCTGGGCAAGGGCAACAAGCAGCGGCTGGTGCCGGTCGGCTCGCATGCGCGTACCGCGCTACTGGCGTGGCGCGAGGAGAGCCGGGGCGAGGCGGCGGCACCCGTGTTCCCGGGGCGCGGCGGTGCGCCGATCGGCGCGCGCGCAGTGCAGATCCGCATCAAGCAACTGGCCGGGCGCCAGGGCCTGTTCAAGCACGTGCATCCGCACATGCTGCGGCACAGCTTCGCCAGCCACATCCTGGAATCCTCGGGCGATCTGCGTGGCGTGCAGGAACTACTCGGCCATGCCGACATCGCCACCACGCAGATCTACACGCATCTGGACTTCCAGCACCTGGCCAAGGTCTACGACGCGGCGCACCCGCGCGCCAAGCGCAAGTCCTGAGCGCCGCGTCGCGGTCGCACGGCCGTTGCGCCCGCGCTTGTTCTGGATCAAGGCGCGTCGGTGCAGAGCGGACGACACTGCCCTCCCACGTTGCGAGGGCTCCCCGATGGCCAACCCCTTTCCGCTGGCGCCGCGCCACCCCGAACGCCTGTGCTGGGGCTGCGACCGCTATTGCGCCGTACACGACCTGGCCTGCGGCAACGGCGCCGGGCGCACGCTGCATCCGATCGAGACCGAGGGCGAAGCGTGGCATCTCGCCTGGGGCGTCGCCGCCGATCCGGCACGGCCAGCGCATGCCCGGCTCGGCGACGACCCGCCCACGACCGGCGACGCTTGAACCGCGCGCCGCCAGCCCCCACACCTGAGTCATCGCTCCGGAGGCCGCATGGATCCCAGTCAGAACCCCAATGTTTTCCACGCCACCACGATCCTGTCGGTGCGCCGCGATGGCCGTGTCGCCGTGGCCGGCGACGGCCAGGTGACCCTGGGCCACACCGTGATGAAGGGCAATGCGCGCAAGGTGCGCCGGCTCGGCCGCGAGGGCCAGGTGCTGGCCGGCTTCGCCGGCGCCGCTGCCGACGCATTCACCCTGTTCGAGCTGTTCGAGGCCAAGCTGGAGAAGCACGGCCAGCTGACCCGCGCCGCGGTGGAACTGGCCAAGGATTGGCGCACCGAGCGCCGCCTCGGCAAGCTCGAGGCGCTGCTGGCGGTGGCCGACAAGGAGACCTCGCTGATCATCAGCGGCACCGGCGACGTGATCGAACCGGAGGACGGCATCATCGCCATCGGCTCCGGCGGCTCCTACGCCCTGTCGGCCGCGCGCGCGCTGCTCGGCCACACCACGCTGGACGCGCGCACCATCGCCACCGAAGCGCTGAACATCGCCGGCGACATCTGCATCTACACCAATCGCAATGTGGTGGTCGAAGAGCTGTGATTCGGGAGTCGGGATTGGGGATTCGCTGAGCGACTCCCTCCCGCTATCCGGCCACGCATCGATCTTTCCTCCTCCGCTCTTACGAATCCCCAATCCCCAATGCCAAATCCCGATACCTCCACCATGACCCCGCGAGAGATCGTGCAGGAGCTGGACCGCCACATCGTCGGCCAGCACGAGGCCAAGCGCGCGGTGGCGATCGCGCTGCGCAACCGCTGGCGGCGCATGCAGTTGCCCGATGCGCTGCGCAACGAAGTGATGCCGAAGAACATCCTGATGATCGGCCCCACCGGCGTCGGCAAGACCGAGATCGCGCGGCGCCTGGCGACGCTGGCCAATGCGCCGTTCGTCAAGGTCGAGGCCACGCGCTTCACCGAGGTCGGCTACGTCGGCAAGGACGTGGAGCAGATCGTGCGCGACCTGGCCGATACCGCGGTCAAGCTGTACCGCGAGCAGGCCAAGACCCGCGTGCGCACGCAGGCCGAGGAGCGCGCCGAGGATCGCATCCTCGATGCGCTGCTGCCGCGCCGCAGCGCCGGCATCGGCTTCGATCCGGAAGCCGCGCGCAACGAGTCCTCGGCGCAGGAGGGCGACACCCGCAGCAAGTTCCGGCGCATGCTGCGCGCCGGCGAACTGGACGAGCGCGAGATCGAACTGGATGTCGCGGTCAACGTCAGCATGGACATCATGACCCCGCCGGGCATGGAGGAAATGGGCCAGCAGCTGCGGCAGATGTTCTCCAACCTGGGCGGCGGCAAGTCGCAGTCGCGCAAGCTGACCATCAAGGCCGCACGGCCGCTGTTGATCGAGGAAGAGGCCGGCAAGCTGGTCAACGAGGACGACGTGCGCGCCGCGGCGATCGAGGCCTGCGAACAGCACGGCATCGTGTTCATCGACGAGATCGACAAGGTGGCCAAGCGCAGCGAGGCCGGCGCCACCGGCGGCGACGTGTCGCGCGAAGGCGTGCAGCGCGATCTGCTGCCGCTGGTGGAAGGCTCCAACGTCAGCACCAAGTACGGCACGGTCAAGACCGACCACATCCTGTTCATCGCCTCCGGCGCGTTCCACCTGGCCAAGCCCAGCGACCTGATCCCGGAGCTGCAGGGCCGTTTCCCGATTCGCGTGGAACTGTCGGCGCTGTCGAAGGACGATTTCATCCGCATCCTCACCGAGCCGAAGGCGGCGCTGACCAAGCAGTACGAGGCGCTGCTGCTGACCGAGGGCGTGAGCCTGCGCTTCACCGACGACGCCATCGCGCGCCTGGCGGAGATCGCGTTCCTGGTCAACGAACGGCAGGAGAACATCGGCGCGCGGCGCCTGCACACCGTGCTCGAGCGCCTGCTCGACACGCTGAGCTACGAAGCCCCCGACCGCGATGGACAGAGCGTCACCGTGGACGCGGCCTATGTCGATGCGCACCTGGGCGAACTGGTGCAGGATCCGGACCTGAGCCGGTACATCCTGTAGGCCCAGGCGCGATCCACGACGGCAGACGCCCTGCTGACGTATGACGCTGTGCCGTCCGGGCTAGGGCGGCATGTCGTTGCCGCGCTCGTCTTCCACCGCGCGAGGCGGCCCCGGCGAACCGGTCGCAGCTGCGCCACGCGTGCGGTGGTTTCGCGTTGGCGAGCGCATGTCGCCGCTGGACATGTTCCTGGCCGTCCAGTCCCATCCCTACGCGGTGAGATGCCCGGGTGCATCCGGAGCACCTAGCCCTCGCACACGCGCATGGAGCGTGGCTGACGCCAGCACGTCCGTGTTCCGACAGGCCGACCCGCCGATCCGCGCCGCCCGGCAGGGGGCAAGCCTCCACCCGGCGTGCGGACGCTGTAGGATCGGCGCGGACGACGGACTCAGGCACGGGGAATCGCATGGCAGTGCAGGTGCTGGTGGTGAAGGAATCGGCGCAGGGCGAACGCCGCGTGGCGGCCACGCCGGAGACGGTCAAGAAGCTGGTCGCCCTGGGCGCGCAGGTGCAGGTCGAGCCGCAGGCCGGCGTGACGGCCGGGTTCGTCGATGACGCGTATCTGGCCGCCGGCGCCAGCCTGGCCGATGCCGCCAGCCCGGCGCAGGCGGATCTGGTGCTGTGCGTGCAGCCGCTGCCGGCGCTGGCGCTGGAGCAGTTGAAGGAGGGCGCCGGTGTGGTCGGCATCCTGCAGCCGCAGGCCGATCCGGCGCGCGCGGCGGCGCTGCAGGCGCGGCAACTGATCGCCTTTCCGCTGGAGCGGCTGCCGCGCACCACGCGCGCGCAGGCCATGGACGTGCTCAGTTCGCAGGCCGGCATGGCCGGCTACAAGGCGACTCTGATCGCCGCGCAGCTGGCGCCGCGCTTCTTCCCGATGCTGACCACTGCGGCCGGCACCATCCGCCCGTCCAAGGTGCTGATCGTCGGCGCCGGCGTGGCCGGCCTGCAGGCCATCGCCACTGCCAAGCGCCTGGGGGCGCAGGTGGAAGGCTTCGACGTGCGCCCGGAAACCCGCGAACAGATCGAATCGCTGGGCGGCAAGTTCCTCGACCTCGGGGTGAGCGCCGCCGGCGAGGGCGGCTACGCGCGGCAACTCACCGACGACGAACGCGCGGAGCAGCAGCGTCGCCTGGCCGAGCACCTGAAGGGCATCGACGTGGTGGTGTGCACCGCCGCGGTACCGGGGCGGCCGGCGCCGAAGATCCTCAGCGCGGCGATGGTCGCCGGCATGAAACCGGGCAGCGTGGTGGTCGACCTGGCCGCCGAGACCGGCGGCAACTGCGAACTGACCCGGCCGGGCGAGACCATCGAGCACGCCGGGGTGACCATCGCCGGTCCGCTGGACCTGGCCAGCATGGGCGCGGTGCATGCCAGCGAGATGTACGCGCGCAACGTCTACAACTTCGTCGCCCTGTTCCTGAAGGACGGCGCGATCGCCTACGACTGGAACGACGAGCTGCTGGCGAAGACGCGCTGGACGGCGTGAGCGCGGCCGCGCTGGTTGGATGCCGGATCGGTCGGTGCTGAGCCGCGGGCACGGGAGCCCTCGTAGGAGCGGCTTCAGCCGCGACCGGGTTTACCGGCAACGCTGTCGCGGCTGAAGCCGCTCCTACGCGAGGTGCTTTCTGCGGCGCTGGAGTCCATGCGCCGCCCACGGCGATGCGACGAGGGTGCGCGCCATGCGCCTCAGGCTTGGACAGGCGCCGCGTTTCGCTTACCTGGAAGCATCCGGCGGCGGGCGGTCGTCCGAGCCGGCATTGGCACGGACCCAGGCGGCGCGTTGCGCCGGCGTCATCGCTTCCCAGCGGTCGCGCAGCGCCTTGCGCTGCTCCGGCGGCAGCGCACGCATACGGTCGAACAGCACCCGCGCCTCCTCGCGCTGTCGCGGGTTCATGTCCTCGTAGCGGCGGGCGCCCTTGCGCGCTTGCTCGCGTTGTTCCGGGGTCATCGACTGCCAGCGCTGCGCATGCTCGAACATGCGCCGGCGTTGCTGCGGGGTGTCGTTCCAGCGCTGGCGCAGGGGCGCGATCAGCAACTCGCGCTGCTGCGGGCTCAGGTGTTCCCAGTCGGGCAGCGGCGGGCCGGTATCGTCGTCGCGATCCGCTGCGAAAGGCGGTGGCGGCGGCCCCGGCGGGGGCGGCGCGGCGAAGGCCGGGATGGCGCTGCCGGCCAGCAGCGCCAGCGCCAGGGAACGTCGGATCAGGCGAGTCATCGGGTTCATTCCATTGCCAGCGAGGTATCGGAACCCAGCCACAGGTACAGGTCGGGATTTTCGTCCAGCATCGCGGTCGCACTCGCGGCCTGGTCGCTGTCGGTGCTTGCGCTGGCGCCCGTCGGCGTGGACGCCGCTGCGGTCGTGCCGGCGGCGACGCTGGCGGTGGCGATCGGTACCGACGGTGCCGGACGCAGCAGCAGGTGCACGCCCAGCGCCGCACCGAGCAGCGCCGGCACCGCCGCCAGCAGCCAGCCCCGGCGCAGGAATGGCGCCGGGCGCGTCTGGCTGGCCTGCCGGCGCGCGGCGCGCAGCCGCGCCAGGGTCGGTGCGGGCAGGGCCTGCAGGCCGGCCTGGTGGACGGCGCGCAGGCGCGCGTCGAAGTCCGCGGAGCGGATGGGATCGGATGTCATCGGACGTCCTCCAGTTGTTTCTGCAGCGCCTCGCGGGCGCGCGACAGATGGGTTTTCACCGAGCCTTCCGAGCAGCCCATCGCGCGCGCGGTGGTGGCCACGTCCAGCTCTTCCAGCACGCGCAGGGTGAAGGCCTCGCGCTGCCGCGCCGGCAGTGCGCGCAGCGCCGTCACCAGGCGCGCATGGGTCTGCCGGCGCTCGTGCTGCTCGGATGGATTGGGTCCGTCGTCGGCCCAGTCCGGCGGGCTGTCCGCGTCGCGTTCGCTGGTCGGCGCCCAGAAGCGCAGGCGGAAGTTGCGGCGGCGCTGCAGGTCGATGATGCGCCGGCGCAGGATGCTCCAGAACAGCGGCGTCCATTCCTGCGCCGGACGCTCGCGGTAGGCCAGCAGCTTGATCATCGCGTCCTGCACCGCATCCAGCGCGTCCTCGCGCTGGCGCAGGCCGGCTTCGGCGAAGCGGAACGCGCGCGGCCCGATCTCGGCCAAGAACGCGTCCAGCGACGCCGGCAGCGGGCGCTGCGCGGTGTCGGCATCGGTCGACGGCGGGGCGAGGGCGGGCGTGCTCACCAGCACAGCTTAGCTTCCTGGCGGGGGGATGCCGTGGTTAACGCGCCGCGGCGGCCGCGGTTGACCGGCCGGACGCCGCGGGCCTGGTGGAACGGCACGGCGGCATCGCACAGCGGTTCAGCAGACGGTTATGATGCGGCGGACGGGCGCGGCGCCCGGGAGAACAGTGCGATGAGCGACGGGTTCGTGGCCTTGTACATCTTCATGCTGGCGGCCATCGCCGGGCATGTGATCATCTCGCGGGTGCCGGTGATCCTGCACACCCCGCTGATGTCCGGTTCCAACTTCATCCACGGCATCGTGCTGATCGGCGCGATGGTGGTGCTGGGCCATGCCGACACCACCCTGGAAAAGGCCATCGGCTTCGTCGCGGTACTGCTCGGCGCCGGCAATGCCGCCGGCGGTTACGTGGTGACCGAGCGCATGCTCGACATGTTCAAGTCCAGCAAGCCGGACGCGTCCAAGACCAAGGCGAAGGATTGAATGCGCGGCAGCGGCGCATCGCCGCGGCGCTGGCCGTGGTCGCCTTGCTCGCGTTGCTCGGCATCGCGCTGGTCGTTCTTTCCTACTTGCTGCCGCTCGGGCAGATGTCCTTTTTCGGAGCACGCCTGCTGATGGAACTGTTGCCGATCCTGATCAAGAGCAGCTATCTGGTCGCCGCCACCCTGTTCCTGCTCGGCCTGCAGCGCATGGCCTCGCCCAGGACCGCGCGCAGCGGCATCCACTGGGCCGGATTCGGCATGCTGCTGGCCACCGCGGCGACGTTCCTGCTGCCGGGCCTGCACAACCTGCCCCTGATCCTGCTGGCGATCGTGATCGGCACCGCTGCGGCATGGATCTCGGCCAAGAAGGTCGCGATCACCGACATGCCGCAGATGGTCGCGCTGTACAACGGCATGGGCGGCGGCTCGGCGGCGGCGATCGGCGCGGTGGAACTGTTGCGCTTCTCGTTCCTGATGCGCCGCGACACCACCCACTGGAGCGAGGCGGCGATCGCCGCGCTGGCTGCGCGCCAGCCCGACGCCACCACGCTGGCGCTGGCGGTGATCGGCTCGGCGATCGGCGCGGTGTCGCTGTCCGGCTCGATCATCGCCTGGGCCAAGCTCGACGGGCGCCTGGACAAGCGCGTCACCTTCCCCGGGCAGCAGGCGTTCAACCTGCTGGTGTGCCTGGCGATGCTGGGCGTCGGCGCGTGGGCGGCGATCAGCCTGAGTCCGCTGGCGATCGTGCTGTTCTTCGTGCTGGCGCTGGCCCTGGGCGTGCTGATGACGCTGCCGATCGGCGGCGCCGACATGCCGGTGGTGATCTCGCTGTACAACGCCTTCACCGGCCTGGCAGTGGCGTTCGAGGGTTACGTGCTCGGCAACGAGGCGCTGATCATCGCAGGCATGATGGTCGGTGCGGCCGGCATCCTGCTGACCCGGCTGATGGCCAAGGCGATGAACCGGCCGATCCGCGGCGTGCTGTTCTCCAACTTCGGCGGTGGCGGCCAGGCGCAGGCGATCGCCGGCAGCCAGAAACCGATCGAGGCCGGCGACGTGGCGGCGATGATGGCCTACGCCGAGCGCGTGGTGATCGTGCCCGGGTACGGCATGGCGGTGGCGCAGGCGCAGCACAAGATCTGGGAGCTGGCGCAGCGGCTGATCGAACGCGGGGTCAAGGTCAAGTTCGCGATCCACCCGGTAGCGGGGCGCATGCCTGGGCACATGAACGTGCTGCTGGCCGAAGCCGGCGTGCCCTACGACCTGATCGCCGACATGGACGACATCAACCCCGAGTTCGCCAGCACCGACGTGTCGCTGGTGATCGGCGCCAACGACGTGGTCAACCCGGTGGCCAAGACCGACCCGGCCAGCCCGATCTACGGCATGCCGATCCTGGACGTGGTCAACTCCAGGAACGTCATCGTCATCAAGCGCGGCAAGGGCACCGGCTTCGCCGGCATCGAGAACGCGCTGTTCTATGCCGACAACACCCGCATGCTCTACGGCGACGGCGCTGAGGCGGCCGGCGCCCTGGTTAGCGAACTGAAGGCGCTGGACGGCGGCGGGCACTGAGCCGTTGCAGGCGGACTGGCGGGGCAGGGTGGCGCAGCGAGAGCGGGACCCGTAGGAGCGGCTTCAGCCGCGACCAGACGTTACCGGTAACGCCTGGTCGCGCTGATCCCACAAAAGGGGACAAGAGCCGCTCCTGCAAAAAGCGATGCGCTGATGGCGAAGGCGGATGCTCGTGATCTCGGGCCGCAACGACCATTGCCACCCCAGCGGCATCCGCCGCGCCCAGGCATGCTCAGCGCGCGCTGAAATACGCCGCGGCCACGCCGATGCCCAGCCACAGCAGATCGCCGGGGCTGTTGGCCAGCAGGGTGAGGGTCCAGGCGTAGTGGGCGCCCATCTTCAGCGAGGAATCCCACACGTTCAGGCCCAGCCCCGCGCCCATCTGCGCGGCGGCGATGCCCCAGTTGGCGGCGACGATCACCAGCACCGTGGCGACCATCGCCACCGCGATGCGCAGTGGCCCGCGCGGCAGGCCGCCCAGGCGCAGCATCCAGGCGATCTCCAGCGCCACCGCCACGGCCATCCAGCCGGCCTGGCGACCCAGCGACAGCGCCACCAGCAACCAGGCGATCAGTGCGGTGAAACAGCCCATGGCGAGCAGCAGGGGCCACAGCCAGTGCGAGGACCTGGCCGGCGTGGAGGAAGGCGGCATTCGATGTTCCCGGAGAAGGCGTACAGGATACTTCCGGCGCGCGCCCCGCGCACTCGGATAAACTGCACGACTTGCACCGGCGGGGCCTGGCCCCATATCGCCCCCATGTACTCACGCAGCAGCGAACCTGTCCAATTCGAACGCGATTGCGCCGCGGTGATGGTGCCGCAGGGCGATGGGGTGACCCTGCCGGCCGGCAGCTATGGCTATATCACCCAGGCCCTGGGCGGCAGCTACACGGTGTTCGTGGAGGGCAACCTGTTCCGCATCGCCGGCAAGGACGGCGACGCCATCGGCAAGGAGCCGCCGCCGGGGCTGGAACTGCCCGAGGGCGCCGGCGACGAGCAGGTCGAGGCCTTGATCTGGCAGCAGTTGCGCACCTGCTTCGACCCCGAGATCCCGTTCAACATCGTCGATCTGGGGCTGATCTACGACGTGACCATGCACGCGCGCGACGATGGCCAGCGCACCGTCGAGGTCAAGATGACCCTGACCGCGCCGGGTTGCGGCATGGGCGAGATCCTGGTCGACGACGTGCGCAGCAAGCTGGAGATGATCCCGACCATCGCCGAGGCCGACGTCGAACTGGTGTTCGATCCGCCGTGGGGCCGGCATATGATGTCCGAGGCCGCGCGCCTGGAAACCGGCATGCTCTGACCCGCGCGCGACGCCTCGCGCGTCGTGACGGAGCCCGATCGGGCGCCGCCGCCGCCGTCAACGCGACGCCGCGGCCCTGGCCATCCCTCGACTACCACAGGAATTCCCGGTGTCCGCTACCGAGCCGTCCACGCAGTTCCGCCTGACCCCGTCCACCGCCGCGCGCAGCGCCGAGGCGCGCGCGCAGATCCTCGCCGCGCCGGGCTTCGGCAACTATTTCACCGACCACATGGTCGCCATCGAATGGAGCCGCGAGCAGGGCTGGCACGACGCCGAAGTGCGCGCCTACGGCCCGCTGGCGCTGGACCCGGCCGCCTCGGTGCTGCACTACGGCCAGGAAATCTTCGAAGGCATCAAGGCCTACCGCCATGCCGACGGCTCGATCTGGACCTTCCGCCCGGAGGCCAACGGCAAGCGCCTGCAGCGCTCGGCGCAGCGCCTGGCGCTGCCGGAGCTGCCGGTGGAGCTGTTCGTGGAATCGCTGCGGCAGTTGATCGCGGTCGATGCCGAATGGGTGCCGTCGGCGCCGGAGACCAGCCTGTATTTCCGCCCGTTCATGATCGCCAACGAGGCCTTCCTGGGCGTGCGCGCCGCGCAGAAGGCCGGCTATTACGTCATCGCCAGTCCCGCCGGCGCCTATTTCGCCAAGGGCGTGGCGCCGGTGGCGATCTGGCTGTCCACCGACTACGCGCGCGCCGCCAAGGGCGGCACCGGTGCGGCCAAGTGCGGTGGCAACTACGCTGCCTCGCTGCTGCCGCAGCAGCAGGCGCAGGCGCAGGGCTGCTCGCAGGTGCTGTTCCTCGACCCGGTCGAGGGCAAGTACATCGAGGAACTGGGCGGCATGAACGTGTTCCTGGTGATGCGCGACGGCAGCCTGGTCACCCCGGCGCTGTCGGGCAGCATCCTGGAAGGCATCACCCGCGACAGCATCCTGCAACTGGCCCGCGACCGCGGCATGCAGGTGGTGGAGCGGCAGGTCAGCATCGACGAGTGGCGCGACGGTGTGGCCTCGGGCGAGATCGCCGAGGTGTTCGCCTGCGGGACCGCCGCGGTGGTCACCCCGATCGGCCAGCTCAAGGGCAAGGATTTCGCGGTCGGCGACCTCACCGCCCCGGCCGGCCCGGTGACGCTGTCGCTGCGCCAGGAACTGACCGACATCCAGTACGGCCGCGTCGCCGACCGCCACGGCTGGCTGGTGCGGCTGGGCTGAGCCTGCCGCGCCCGGCGCCAGGGTGGCCGCCGGCTGCCCTGGCGGATGGTCCTCGTGCCGTCTGGCGTCGGGTCCGGTCATGCCGCCGGCGATAACGGACGGCATCTGCGTTGCGGCGCCGGCGCCTGGTCTTCGCGCCGCCGCTGCCTGAGCTCTCCAAGGGTTTTCCCGGACAGTCCGTGTCTGTCCGGATGCGGCCGGGTGTCCTGTCGGTCAGCCCGGCTGTCTGTATCCGATGTCTCTCTTTCTTGCCGACGCGTCGTGCGGGAGCCAAAAAGTTGCCCCGTATTTGCCAAATATGGCGTCTGGCCATGTTGCAATGCAGCAAAAACGAGGTGCAATTCTCTTTGTGACATCGACGTTCATTGCATTTCCTTGTTTTGTACAACGGATTTCCGTCACGCCCTGCTCCATACGCGCTTGTACTGAGCTAGCGTCGATGAATGGTCGGTAACACGCCATCCGACCGGGCTCGCAATGCACGCCAGGTTCAGGTTTCGACCGGACCGGTGCGGCGCGAAACACCCGCCATCAGGCGGCTACTCAACCGAAAGGAAGTCCGAATGTCCGAAATGTCGCATCGTGGGTCGCGCCAGCGTCCGTGGCTGGTCGTGCTGGGCGCCTCCGCTCTCACCTCGCTGCTGCTGGCCACCCCAGCGTTCGCCGGTGACGTGAACCTCTCCGGCCTGTCTTCCGAACCGACCGTACAGCGCTTCATCGTCAAGACCCGCGATGCCGCGCCGGTCAGCATCTCCAGCGCGTCCGCCGCTGCGGCGGCGCCCTCGGCGGCGCTGCGCGCGACGCTGCAGTCGGCCGCCGCCGCGCTGCCGGCCAAGAACGGCCGTGCGCTCGGCCTGACCAGCCTGCGCCGCCTGGCGCTGGGGCCGGAAGTGGTCAAGGCCAGCCGTCCGCTGGATCGTGCCGAGGCCGAGACGCTGATGCGGCAGATCGCCGCCGACCCGAACGTCGAGTACGTCGAGGTCGACCAGCGCATGACCATCGCGCTGACCCCGAACGATCCACGCCTGGGCGACCAGTGGGCCTTCGGCACCACCAATGCCGGCATCAACGTGCGCTCGGCCTGGGACAAGGCCACCGGCGACGGCGTGGTGGTGGCGGTGATCGACACCGGCATCACCAGCCACCCCGATCTCAACGCCAACGTCCTGCAAGGCTACGACTTCATCAGCGATGCGGATTCCGCACGCGACGGCGACGGCCGCGACAGCAACCCGGCCGACGAAGGCGACTGGGCCGCCGCCGGCGAGTGCTACTCCGGTTCGCCTGCCTCCAATTCGAGCTGGCACGGCACCCACGTGGCCGGCACCATCGCCGCGGTCACCAACAACGGCACCGGCGTGGCCGGCACCGCGTTCAAGGCCAAGATCCTGCCGGTGCGCGTGCTCGGCAAGTGCGGCGGCTACACCTCCGACATCGCCGATGCGATCACCTGGGCCTCCGGCGGCACCGTCAGCGGCGTGCCGGCCAACCAGAACCCGGCCGAAGTCATCAACATGTCGCTGGGCGGCAGCGGCACCTGCTCGAGCACCTACCAGAACGCCATCAACGGCGCGGTCGGCCGCGGCACCACGGTGGTGGTGGCGGCGGGCAACAGTTCGACCAACGTGTCCAGCTCGGTGCCGGCCAACTGCAACAACGTGATCGCGGTGGCGGCCACCACCTCGTCGCGGGCCAAGGCCAGCTACTCGAACTACGGCGCGGGCATCGACATCTCCGCGCCGGGCTCGAGCATCCTGTCCACGCTCAACGACGGCACCACCACCCCGGGCAACCCGAGCTATGCCTCCTACAACGGCACCTCGATGGCGACCCCGCACGTGGCCGGCGTGGTCGCGCTGATGCAGTCGGTGGCGCCGACCGCGCTGACCCCGGCGCAGGTGGAGAGCACCATCAAGAACACCGCGGCCAGCTTCTCCTGCTCGCAGGGCTGTGGCGCCGGCCTGCTCGACGCCAACGCAGCGGTCACCGCGGCGCAGAGCGGCGGCAGCAGCGGTGGTGGCGGTGGTGGCGGCAGCAGCAACGAGCTGCAGGACGGCGTGGCGGTCACCGGCCTCAGCGCCAGCAGCGGCTCCTCGCTGAACTACACCGTCAAGGTGCCGTCCGGCGCCAGCAGCCTGGTGGTCACCACCTCCGGCGGCAGCGGCGATGCCGACCTGTACGTGCGCTTCGGCAGCGCGCCGACCGATTCGGCCTACGACTGCCGTCCGTACAAGAACGGCAACAACGAGAGCTGCACCTTCAACTCGCCGCAGGCCGGTACCTACTACGTGCGGGTCAAGGCGTACAGCACGTTCTCCGGGCTCAGCCTGAAGGCCGACTACTGAGGCACTCCGTCGCGGCGGCCGCGTCATGGCCGCCGCGCACCTCCCGGTGCCGGATCGCAGCGATCGGCCAGGATGATGCCGATGCCGCCACGCTTGGTCGCCCCGCGCTTCGGCGCGGGGCTTTTTCATGGGTGAAGGGCGCGCGCTGTCGCCTGGCGCGGCATGGCGCTACACCCGCTGCCGGCCATCGCTGCGATCGTCGTGCGGTCCGCTCGTCGGCACGGCGGCGTGGATCCCGGTGCCGTCTGTGGGGCGCGGCGATCGGCAAGATCGCGCTCTACGCCACCCGCGCCGACGTCGCCACTACTCGCACAGATCGCAGGCACGCGCCTGCAGCGCGTCGAGCACTTGCGCGGCGTCCATTTCCAGCAGCAGGCCGCGCTGCCCGGCGTTGAACCACACGCTGCCTGCGCCCAGTGCCGTTTGCTCCACCAGCACCGGCGCCGGCCGCTGCTGGCCCAGCGGACTGATGCCGCCGACCTTGTAGCCGGTGCGGCGTTCGGCCTCGGCGGCCTCCATCATCCGCGCCGCCTTGCCGCCCGCGGCGGCGGCAAGCTTCTTCAACTGCACGCGGCGGTCGGACGGGACCACCACGCAGACCGCGCGCGTATCGACCCAGGCCATCAGGCTCTTCAGCACCCGCTCCGGCGGCAGGCCCAGCGCCTGCGCGGCCTGCAGGCCCTTGGCGCCGGCTTCGGCTTCGTAGTCGTAGGGATGCAGCCGATAGGCGATGCCCGCCGCATCCAGCGCCTTGGTCGCGCGCGTGGCCTTGGACATCGCCCTTCGCTCAGGCGGCTTCGAAACGGTTCGCCGCCACGTTCTTGCGCACCTTCTGCGGGTCCCAGATGCGCCCGTTCATGGCGATGTAGACGCCGGCCGGCAGCGACTGCACCGCGCCGACCGCGCAGCCGATGTTGAACTCGGCGTCGGAGCCGCGGAAGCGCGCCGGGTTCAGCGCGCCGGTCATCACGATGGTCTTGCCCTCGATCGCCTGCAGCACCTTGCCGGTCTGCACCATCGAGTCGGTGCCGTGGGTGATCAGCACATGCCGCGCCGACTGCGCGGCGATGGTGGCGCGGATCAGTTCGCGGTCTTCGTCGGTGATGTGCAGCGAATCCTTGCGGATGATCGGGATGACGGTGAAGCGGAAGGTCACGCCCAGTTCCTTGAGGATCTGGCCGATCTGCGGGTCGCCGATCTGGTAGTCGGACTTGTCGTCGAAGTAGATCTTGTCGATCGTGCCGCCGGTGGTGACGATCAGGAGTTCTTCCATTGCCGTTCCTAGAAGCATGTCGGGACGCGGCGGTGGCCGCGCAGGCCGTCCATGATACCGGGCGCGGCGGGGCGGCCGCTCAGTCGCGTCCGGCCGCGGCGCGGCGGCGGGCGAAGCGCGCGCGGATGCCCGGTGCGCTGGACAGGCCCACCACCAGCAGCGCCAGCAGCAGTTCGGCCCAGCCGAAGCCGCGCTGCGGCGGGTGGCTCCAGGCGGTCATCACCCCATGGCTGAACCACAGCAGCGCGCCGACGCCGCTCCAGAACCGCGCCAGCGCCGAGCCGCGCAGCACGCCCACGGCGAGCAGCAGCGGCGGCAGCGCGAACACCAGCAGGGCCGCCAGGCTGTGGCGATCGTCGTGGAACCAGGCCGCGAACAGCGCCGCCAGCGCCAGCAGCGTCGCCCCCAGCGCCACTCGCAGGCGCCCGCCGCTCATGGCGCCGCCAAGCGCTGCGCGATCTCGGCCAGGCGCCGGCCGAGCGCACGCGCCAGTTGCGCTTCTTCCTCGCTGGGCTGCGGATCGTCGTCGGCGCCGGCGACGTGGCTGGCACCGTACGGCGTGCCGCCGCTGCGGGTGCTGCTGAGCAGCGGTTCTGTGTAGGGAATGCCGACGATCAGGCAGCCGTGGTGCAGCAGCGGCAGGTGCATCGACAGCAGGGTGGCTTCCTGGCCGCCGTGCAGCGACGCGGTCGAGGTGAAGACCGCCGCCGGCTTGCCGGCCAGGGTGCCGCTGGCCCAGTCGGCGCCGAGCCCGTCGATGAAGTGCTTGACGGGTGCGGCCATGTTGCCGAAGCGGGTCGGGCTGCCCAGCGCCAGGCCCACGCAGTCGCGCAGGTCGCTGGCATCCACGTACGGCGCGCCGCTGTCGGGCACAGGCGGTGCGCTGGTCTGGGTGACCGCGGCCACCGGCGGCACGGTGCGCAGGCGCGCGGCCATGCCCGGCACCTCGCCGACGCCGCGCGCGATCTGCCGCGCCAGGCGCGCCACCGAGCCGCCGCGGCTGTAGTACAGGACCAGAATCTCGGCCATGCGGCCCTCTCGTGGATCGGAACGGCCGCCAGTATCGACGATGCCGGCGTCCATGCGCATCGGGTACCCTTGCCCGATGCAGCCGCTGGACACCGTCAATCTCTGGGCCGATCGCCTGCGCGACCGCGCGCGCATGCGCAGCTTCGCCGGCTTCCTGTGGCGGCGCTTCATCGACGACCGGCTGTTCCAGGCCGCGGCCTCGCTGGCCTACACCACCATCTTCGCGCTGGTGCCGCTGGCGGTGGTGGTGTTCGGGGTGCTGTCGGCGTTCCCGGTGTTCGACAAGTGGAGCGACCAGCTCAGCGACTACATCTTCTCCAACTTCGTGCCGGCCGCCGCGCGCTCGGTGGAGGCCTACCTGCGGCAGTTCTCGGCCAGCGCCGGGCAGCTGACCACCGCCGGCGTGATCGCGCTGGTGGTCTCGTTGCTGATCACCCTCAACAGCGTCGAACAGACCTTCAACCAGATCTGGCGGGTGGTGTCGGCGCGGCCGCAGCTGACTCGCTTCCTGGTGTACTGGACCGTGCTGACCCTCGGCGCGCTGCTGGCCGCGGCGTCGCTGGCGGTGTCGGCGCGCTTCTTCGCGCTGCCGCTGTTCAAGACCAGCGAGGGCCGGCTGCTGGCGCAGGTGGTGCTGAGCGTGGCGCCGGTGCTGATCGAGTTCGTCTGCATCACCCTGGTGTACCGGGTGGTGCCGCACCACACGGTCAAGCTGCGCCACGCGGTGCCCGGCGCGCTGCTGGCGGTGCTGCTGCTGGAACTGGTGAAGTGGGGCCTGAGCCTGTACCTGGGCAGCTTCCAGTCGTACCAGCGCATCTACGGCACGGTGGCGTTCGTGCCGATCTTCCTGCTGTGGATCTACCTGAGCTGGATCGCGATCCTGCTCGGCGCCTCGGTGTCGTCCTCGATCGCCGCCTTCCGCTACCAGCCGGCCTCGATGCGCCTGCCGGCCGGCTACGAGATCTACGGCCTGCTGCGCCTGCTCGGGCGTTTCGCGCAGGCGCGCAAGCAGGGCAGCGGCCTGCAGGAGGACCAGATCCTGCAGCTGGAGCCGATGCTGACCGACTCGCTGATGCAACAACTGTTGTGCGAACTGGAGCGCATCCGCCTGCTCCGCCGCACCGAGCAGGGCGACTGGCTGCTGGCCCGCGACCTGAGCGACCTGCCGGTGGCCGAGCTGTACGAGAATTGCCAGTTGCGCATCCCTGTCGTCGAGACCTATCTGCCGTGCCGCGACGACGCCCTGGGCCAGGCGGCGTGTCGCGCGCTGGACGAACTGCGCCTGCCGTTGCGCGACGTGCTCAAGCGTCGCGTCGGCGACCTCTACACCGAGATCGGAGACCTTGCATGACCGCCATGCGCCTGTTGTTCCCGCTGTTCGCCGCCGCCGCCCTGCTGGCCGGGTGCGACCGCCAGCCCACGCCGAAGCCGGCCGACGGCGCCGCGACCACCGCGCCGTCCTCCGCGCCGACGGCACCGTCGGCCCCGGCAGCGCCGGAGGCGCCCGCCGCGCCGGCGGCCGGACCGTCGGTGGTGCAGGAGACCCGCCCCGAGCCGACCCTGAAGATGAAGGCGGTGGACGGCCGCGAGTACGACCTGGCCGCGCACCGCGGGCAGTGGGTGGTGGTGAATTTCTGGGCGACCTGGTGCGCGCCGTGCCTGAAGGAAATGCCGGAGCTGTCGGCCCTGCACGTGATGCGCGACAACATCGAGGTGGTGGGCCTGGCCTACGAGGACATCGAGCCGGCGGAAATGCAGGCGTTCCTGAAGCAGCACCCGGTCGCCTATCCGATCGTCATCGTCGACACCTATGCGCCGCCGGCCGACTTCGCCACCCCGCGCGGCCTGCCGATGACCTACCTGATCGCGCCCGACGGCAAGCTCGCCAAGCAGTTCCTGGGGCCGGTCACCGCCCACGACATCGAAACCGCGATCGCCGCCGCCGGTGGCCCGGCCCCCGGGCAGGGCAAGGGCAAGGCGGCGGGGTGAGGGTGTCGGTTGGCTGGGCAGCGTGGCCGCCGCCTGGGATTGGGCATTCGGGATTGGGGATTGGAATGCGCGCTTCCATGCGTGCGGAAACGCCATCGGATCGCCTCAGCATCGCTGTGGGCATCCCTGTAGGAGCGGCTTCAGCCGCGACCTGAAAAGCTGATCGGTGGTGATGTTGCGGGTGAGTCCGCAATTCCATCCGATGCGTCGGAAACCGAGGGTAGTCCTTGTGGGAGGGACTTCAGTCCCGACGCCTTGCGCGACGGAAGGATGGGATGGCTTCGCTCGTCGCGGCTGAAGCCGCTCCTACGCTGGTCTCGGCTCGCACACCACTAAGCAGGCGCCTGCCCCCCTTAAACGCGGCTTCAGCCGCGACGCGCTATCCCTGAAATGGCTGTGGGTGGGCGCGCCAAGCGAGGCGCTGTCGGAAGGCGACGACTGCGCGCCGCAACCAATCCCCAATCCCTAATCCCCACTCCCGACCTCATACGACGGAATCGGCTGCAGCAGCCCGAACTTTTCCTTGTGCAGCTTGTGCTTGAGCGGCGGCAGGTCCAGGTCCGGTTCGTGCAGGCGGGTTTCCGGCAGTTGGTCGAGCAGGTGCCGGATCAGGGTCAGGCGGCCGCGCTTCTGGTCGTTGAAGTCGACCAGGGTCCACGGCGCGTAGTCGCGGTGGGTGGCTTCCAGCATCGCCTCGCGCGCGCGGGTGTAGTCGGCGTACTGGCTGCGCGACTTCAGGTCCACCGGCGACAGCTTCCAGCCCTTCAGCGGGTCGTGCAGGCGCTCGGCGAAGCGCTTTTCCTGCTGCGCCTGGTCCACGCACAGCCAATACTTGAACAGGCGGATGCCGTCGTCCACCAGCAGCCGCTCGAACAGCGGGGTCTGGCGCAGGAAGGCGTGGTACTCGGCGTCGCTGCAGTAGCCCATGACCCGCTCCACGCCGGCACGGTTGTACCAGCTGCGGTCCATCAGCACGATCTCGCCGGCGGCCGGCAGGTGCGCGATGTGGCGCTGGAAATACCACTGCGTGGCTTCGCGGTCGGTCGGCTTGGGCAGGGCGACCACGCGGCACTGGCGTGGATTCAGATGTTCGGCGATGGCCTGGATGGCGCCGCCCTTGCCGGCGGTGTCGCGGCCTTCGAACAGCACCAGCACACGCTCGCCGCTGTGCTGCACCGCCTGCGCCATCGCGGTCAGTTCCAGCTGCAGCGGCTGCATCAGGGCCTTGTACTGCTTGCGCTTCAGATGACTCATTTGCTGCTCCGCTTGCGGCTGCCGGTGCCGGCCATGCTGCGCGCCACTTCCAGCAGCGCGCCCTGCTGGCGCGTGTCGAGGGCGCGGTAGGCCTGCAGCAGATCGTGTTCGCCGCGGGTGCGTGCCGGGTCCAACTGGCTGGCCAGTTCGCCGAGCAGCGCGCCGGCGGGGACGCCGAAGGTGCGCGCCAATGCGGTGAGTTGGGCGCGTCCAGGCAATTTCTCGCCGGCCATCCAGGCCTTGACCGTGGCCGCGCCGGCGCGCGGGATGGCCGCGGCGATGTCCGCGGCGCTCATGCCGCTGGCCTTGGCCAGCAGGCGCAACGTGGTGTCCAGGGGCATGCGGGAGTCCAGGTCATTCCTTCAGCCGCGGGCGCAGCGTGGCCAGATTGCAGGGACGGGTGCGGGCATCCAGTTGCGCGGCGATGATCCGCTCCCAGGCCGTGCGGCAAGCCGAGGTGGAGCCGGGCAGGCAGAACAGGAAGGTGGCGTTGGCCAGGCCGGCGAAGGCGCGCGACTGCAGCGAGGAGGTGCCGATCTCCTCGACGCTGATCGCACGGAACAGCTCGCCGAACCCGGGCATCTCCTTGTCCAGCAGCGGCAGCAGCGCCTCGGGCGTGGAATCGCGGCCGGTGAAGCCGGTGCCGCCGGTGACCAGGATGCCGTCCACCTGCGGATCGGCGATCCAGGCCGAGACCGTGGCGCGCATCCGGTAGCGATCGTCCGGCAGCAGCGCCCGCGCATGCAGGCGATGACCGACGCCCTGGAGGGCGGCGATCAGGTAGTCGCCGGAGCTGTCCTGGTCGAGGGTGCGCGTGTCTGAGACGGTCAGCACGCACAGGTTCAAGGCGATGAAGTCGGCGTTGGCGCTCATGCCGGCAGCCTAGCCGCTCGCCCGGCCGGCGTACAGCCTGGGCGCGCCGGCGCTTCAGCCGCGGCTGCGCTGGGCCAGGTCTGTCGAGCGAGCGGCGGCACGGTCAGGACGGCCGACCGCCGAGGCATGGGGGCCTGTACGCGGCAGCCGTGCGCATGGGCTGCGGTCCGGGCGGGCGGCGGCGCACATGCACACTGCACGCGCGTGTCTGTCGATTCAGGCATGGATGCGGATCGGTGACGCTTGGTTGCCTGGCAGCACTAGGGCACGTGGCCGGAAGCGGCCGACGCGCGCGGCGCGATCGGCGGCCAGCGGCAGGCGCTCGGGTTCGCGCTGCAGGGCGCGACGCTGCGCGTCGGCGCTGTGCCACGCGGTGCATTCGAGCAAAGTGCGGCCGTCGTCGGACAAGTACAGATGCGCGGCGATCAGCCCCCGCAGCGCATGCGGGCCATCCTGCAGCGCGGCGAAGGCGGCATCGGCGCGGTCGTGTGCCTGCGCTGCATCACGTGTCGCGATGCGGGTGACCACGACACAGGACGGCGCACGATGGGGATCGGACACGCCGCTGCGGATGCGCTGGTAGCGGCGCAGCGTCCGCCGCAGCGCCGGCAGGCGTGCACGCAGCAGTCCATGCAGTTCCGGCGCCACGTCGTAGCAGCAGCGCGCGTACAGCAGGTCGGGGGCACCGCCCAGCGATTCCATCCAGGTCAGGGCGTGCAGGCGGTGGTCGCACAGGCCGCGCACGCAGTCGAACAGCGCGGTCCGGTCGGGGATGTTGGCCTCGGCGAGCAGCATGCTGCGTGCGGGAGGAGGGGGCAGGGGAGTGGGAGACGACAGCGACATCGCGGGATCTGCACGGGGAGCGTGTGCGCAGTGTCGGACCTCAAGTCGACTTGAGGTCAAGTATCGAGGCGGATCCGAGTGGAGGTGGACATGCACGTCCAGCGTCCTGCACTCGCTGCCGGCGCGATCTGCCGCGACGGAGCGTCCTCATCAGGTGCGCGTCGTGGCATTGCACGTGCCGAGCGACTCAAGGATGCGATGCCAGCGGGCCAACGGTAGTCCGATGGCGACAGGTAACGGGCGTCAGTGCCTTGCGCTGCCCGATGCCTGCGGTGGTGCGGTGGCGGTGCGGCGCATCCGCAAGCGATCTCGGTCAGGCCGAGACCGCGCCTTGCCAACCGTGGCGGGCGGCGGTGTCGCGCAGCAGCGCGGCGAAGTCGTCGGCGAAGCCGCGCATGTCGAACAGGCCGCTGTCCGCGCGCCGTGCGTGCAGTCGTTCGCGCAGCGCCTGCAGCGCCGCGGGATCGCGCCCCAGGCGCACCGCGGTGGCGACGAACGCCGCGTCGTCGGCGGCATTCATCTCGTCCAGGCCGAGATGATGGTTGAGGCTGCCGGCCACGCGTGCGGCGAAGGTGCTGCCGGGGCAGGTCAGCACCGGGCAGCCGGCCCACAAGGCATCGGAGGCGGTGGTGTGGGCGTTGTACGGATGCGTGTCCAGGAACAGGTCGGCGTGCCGGTAGCGCGCCAGATACTCCGGGTGCGCCAGCTTGGGCATGAAGCGCAGGCGCGTCGGGTCCACCCCGGCCGTTGCGGCTGCCGCGCGCAACCGGTCGTCGGCCTGGCCCGGGCCGGACAGCAGCCACAGCACGCTGTCCGGCACCTGGCGCAGCACCTCCAGCATCCGCGCCATGCTGCGCGGGCCGAGCTTGTAGCTGTTGTTGAAGCAGCAGAACACGGTGCCGTGGTCGGGCAGGCCGCAATCGCGACGAGCGGGCGGCGTGCCGACGACGCGGGTGGCGTCGGACGGCTGGAACGCGCGCGGTAGCCGCAGCACCCGCTCGCTGTAGTGCGCGGCCAGCGCCGGCGGCAACGCATAGGCATCGCCGACCACGTAGTCGATCCACGGCGCGCCGGAGGTGCCGGGGTAGGCCAGCCAGTTCACCTGCACCGGTGCCGGGCGCAGCGCCAGCACTTCCGGCGTGCCGCCGCCACCCCAGCCGCGCAGATCGAACAGCAGGTCGATGCCGGCGTCGCGGATGCGCTGGGCGATCTGCCGATGCGGCTGCCCGGCGACCTTGTGCCACGCGTGTGCGGCCGCCTGCAGGCGTGTGCGGAGCGCGCTGCGGTCGTCGCCGTTGAGCGCGAACAGGTGCATCTCCAGGTCGACGTGCGCGCGCAAGTGTTCGAACAGGGCGACGGTCAGCAGGCCGGTGGGATGCGCGCCGAAGCCGTTGGACAGGAAGCCGATGCGCAGCCCGCCGTCGCGGCGCACCTGTACCGCCGGCAGCGGCGCGACGGTGCGCGCCAGCGCCTGGGCGCGGTTGCGTGCGCAGCGCAGTTGTTCGTCCGCGCCCGCGTCCTCGTTGAGGAAGGCGAACGGTTCGATCGCCGGGTGTCCCTGTCGCACCGCGCTGCGCACCTGCTGCGACAGCGCGTCCAGCTCGCGCCAGTCGCACAGCTTGCGGCGCCAGTTCAGCAGGTAGGCGGCGATCGATGGCTCCTGCGGCAGCAGGGCGTGCGCATGCGCGTAGGCCTGCGCCGCGGCTTCGGCCTCGCCGTTGTCCTCCAGCGCGTGGCCCAGCCACACCGCGATGCCGGGGTGCTGCGGCGCCTGCTGCAGCGCTTCGCGCAGCGCTTGCGCGGCCTCGGCATGGCGGCCCTGGGTCCAGCGCACCCGGCCCAGCCGCGCCAGCGCTTCCGGGTGGCCGGGGCGCAGTTGCAGCGCGCGCACGGCCGCCTGTTCGCCGGCCACCACTGCACCGGCGCCGAGCTCGGCATCGGCGAGCATCACCCAGGCCAGGAAATCCTGCGGATCGCGCCGCACCGCGGCCTGCAGTGGCAGGCGTTCGTCGGCGCCGCCGTTCATGCCGCCGTGACGGCCGCGACCGATCGCGGGCGGCGCACGCTCACGGCACCAGCGCCTTGACGTAGTGCTGCGCGCTCAGCTCCTGCTGCCAGCCGCAGGCGCGGTACAGGGCCTGCGCGGCGACATTGTCCTGCGCCGTCTCCAGCACGATGCGCACCGCGCCATCGTCCGCGGCGTGGCGTTCGGCGGCGTGCAGCAGCGCCTGCGCCACGCCGTGGCGGCGGTGCGCGGGCGCCACGTACAGATCGTTGAGGATCCACAGTCGCGCTGCCCGCACCGAAGAAAAGGACGGATACAACTGCACGAAGCCGGCGGCCTGCGCATCGCGTTCGGCCAGCAGCACGACCGACTCGGCCCCGGCCAGGCGCGCCGCCAGGAAGGCGTGCGCGGTCGCCAGGTTCGGCGCCTGCCCGTAGAACTGCCGGTAGGCATCGAACAGCGCTGCCAGCGTCGGCAGGTCGTGCGCAGCGGCCAGGCGCACGCGCACGCTCATGGGCTGTCGCTCAGTCGTGCCAGTTCGTCGACCTGGTGCTCGTGGCTCAGGCGCCCGATCAGTGCATCCAGATCGCCCTCGATGACGTTCGGCAGGTCGTACAGGGTCAGGCCCTCGACGCGGTGATCGGTGATGCGGCCCTGCGGAAAGTTGTAGGTGCGGATGCGCTGGCTGCGGTCGCCGCTGCCGACCTGCAGCTTGCGGTCCTGCGCCTCGGCCGCGGCCTGCTTGCTGCGCTCGGCCTCCAGCAACTGCGCCTTGAGCCGCTTCAGCGCCTTGTCGCGGTTGGCGTGCTGGCTGCGCTCGGTCTGGCACTCGACCACCACGCCGCTGGGCACGTGGGTGATGCGGATCGCCGACTCGGTCTTGTTGACGTGCTGGCCGCCGGCGCCGGAGGAGCGGAAGGTATCGATCTTCAGGTCGGCCGGATTGATCGCGATCTCCTCCACGTCGTCGGCCTCGGGAATGATCGCCACCGTCGCCGCCGAGGTGTGGATACGGCCCTGCGACTCGGTCGCCGGCACGCGCTGCACGCGGTGCGTGCCGGATTCGAACTTGAGTTTGGAGTAGGCGCCGCGGCCGACGATGCGCGCCACCACCTCCTTGTAGCCGCCGTGCTCGCCGGGGCTGTCCGATTCCACTTCCACTTTCCAGCCCTGGCGTTCGGCATAACGCGCGTACATGCGGAACAGGTCGCCGGCGAAGATCGCCGCCTCGTCGCCGCCGGTGCCGGCGCGCACTTCCAGGAACAGGTTGCCGTCGTCGCGCGGATCGCGCGGCACCAGCAGCAGCGCCAGCTCCGCGTCCAGTTCGGCCAGGCGCGCCTGCGCGGCGGCGATTTCCTCCTCGGCCAGTTCGCGCAGTTCCGGATCGGCGCGCATCGCCTCGGCCGAGGCCAGGTCGGCCTTCGCCGCGGCCTCGGCGGCCAGCGCGGCGGCGACCGGCTCCAGTTGCGCGAATTCGCGCGAGTAGTCGCGGAAGCGGGTGTTGTCGCTCACCACCTCGGGGTCGGACAGCAGGCGTTCGAGTTCTTCGCGACGCTCGGCCAGCGCCTCCAGCTTACGGCGCAGGGTCGGTGTCATCGGTCTTCAGGATCGGGTGGAAATAGCCCGGCTTCTCCGGGAACAGGCGTTCGGCGGCGCGCGCCAACTCGGCGTCGCCGCGCAGCGCCGCCTCGCGCAGCGCCGCGGTGGGCGGATGCAGCAGGCGGTTGGTCAGAGTGTTGGCGAGGAACTCCAGCACCTCGTCGGCCGGCTTGCCGTGCGCCAGTTGCTGCCGCGCCTTGGCCAGCACGTCGTCGCGGGTGCTGTCGCCATGCGCACGCAGGCGCTTGAGCGGCGCCTGGCGGGTGCTGGCCTGCAGCGCCTCCATGTAGCGCACGACCTGCAGGTCGATGATCGCCTCGGCCGCCTCGGCGGCCTCGCGGCGACCGCGACGGTTGTCCTCGACCGCGCGCTCCAGGTCGTCGACGGTGTACAGGTAGGCATCGGCCAGGTCGGCCACGGCGGCCTCGATGTCGCGCGGCACCGCCAGATCGAACAGCAGCATCGGCTTGTGCTTGCGCGCGCGCAGCGCCTGTTCGACCTGCGCCCGCGTCACCACCGGCTCGCGCGCGGCGGTGGCCGAGAACACCACGTCGGCCTCGTGCAGGTGGCGCTCCAGCTCGCTCAGCGGCAGCGCCACGCCGCCGTGGCGGCTGGCCAGCTCCTGCGCATGGGCGAGGGTGCGGTTGGCGATCAGCAGGCGCCGCACGCGGCCCTCGCTGAGATGCTTGGCGGCCAGTTCGATGGTCTCGCCGGCGCCGACCAGCAGCACGGTGGATTCGCTGAGCCGGGCGAAGGAACTTTGCGCCAGGCGCACCGCGGTGGAGGCGACCGAGACCGGATTGGCGCCGACCCGGGTGTCGGTGCGCGCGCGCTTGGCCACCGAGAAGGTCTGCTGGAACAGCCGGTCCAGGCGGCTGCCCATCGCCCCGTGCTCGCGCGCCAGCGACCAGGCGTCCTTCACCTGGCCGAGGATCTGCGGCTCGCCCAGCACCATCGAGTCCAGCCCGGTGGCGACCCGGAACAGGTGCCGCACCGCATCCGCGTCCTGGTGCTGGTACAGGTAACCGTGCAGGCCGGCAGCGTGCGAATCCAGCCAGTCGGCCAGGTGCTGCGCATCGCCGGCGATGGCGTACAGCTCGGTGCGGTTGCAGGTGGACAGCAGCGCCGCCTCGGCGACCTCGGGCAGCGCACGCAGCGATTGCAGCGCGCGCGGCAATGCGTCGCCGGCGAATGCCACCCGTTCGCGCAGGTCGACCGGCGCGGTCTGGTGGTTCAATCCGAGCACCCACAACGTCATCTGTTCAGTTGCTTGCGATAAGCTGCTGGCCATTCAGGGCCCCATTTTACGGCCCGGCCGCTTCCGATGCCCGCATTGATTCGCATCCGTACCATTCTGCTGCTGTCCGCAATCGCCGCCGTGGCCGCACCGGCCGCGGCCAAGGCGCCGAGCCCCGCCCAGGACGTGATGACCCCGGTGCTGGCCGGCGAGTTCGCCCTGCAGGCCGGGCAACTGGCCGACGCCTCGCGCTGGTACCTGCAGGCCGCCAACGACAGCCCCGGCGACGCCGGCCTGGCCGAACGCGCCACCCGCATCGCCATGCTGGCCAACGACAGCACCGCCGCCACCCAGGCCCTGGCGCTGTGGCGGCAGCGCGCGCCCGAGTCGCTGGCCATGCGCAGTGCCGAGGCCTCGCTGGCCCTGCGCAGCGGCAACCTGCGCCAGGCGCGCAGCCTGCTGGTGGCCCTGTTGCGCGACAAGGATCCGCGCGGCTGGCGCTTCGCGCTGATCGCCCTGGTCAGCGGCAACCGTGATCCGGAGGTGGCGGCCAAAGCCCTGGATCAGCTGCTCGACGCCAATGCCATTCCCGACCAGCTCGAGGCCTGGCAGGAGTTCGGGCGCCTGGCGCTGCGCCTGGACCAGCCCAAGCTGGCCGAGCGCATCGTCGACCAGTTGGTCAAGCGCTTCCCGCAGGAGCCGCGGGTGGCGCTGCTGCATGCCACGCAGTTGCAGCAGGCGGGCAAGACCGAGCAGGCGCGTGCACTGCTGCAGGGCGTGGAGCCCAAGGTGGAAGGCGACCCGGAACTGCGCACGGCGCTGGCCTATGCCTACGACGCGATCGGCGACACCGCCGCCGCAGCGCGGGTGCTGGCGCTGGGGCCGCAGACCACCCAGAACTACGGCCTGCGCGCTTCGATGCTGGCCAAGCTGCAGGACAACGCGGCCCTGACCGCGCTGTACGACGAGCTGCGCAAGGGCGCCGACCGTCCCGATCCGGAGCGACGCCTGCTGCTCGGCAAGATCGCCGAGTTCCTCAAGCGCAACCAGGAGGCGGTGGACTGGTACCGCGGCGTGCCGGGCGGCCCGCTGCGCAGTGAGGCGCGGCTGCGCGCCGCCGGTGCGCTGTACGCGCTCGGCCAGAAGGACGCCGCCTTCGCCGAGGCGCGCGCGCTGCAGGACGATGCCGAGGCCGACGATGCCGCGCGCCGCGACGCCTACGTGCTGGAGGCGGAGCTGCGCCAGCGCAGCGGCGACGACGCCGGCGAACTGCAGGTGTTCGAGCGCGGCCTGGCCGCGTACCCGGACGACAACGCGCTGCTGTACGCGCGCGGCCTGTCCTGGGAGCGCCGCGACCGCATCGACCGCGCCGAGGCCGATCTGCGCAAGATTCTGGTCACCGAGCCGGAGAACGTGGCGGCGCTGAACGCGCTCGGCTACACCCTGGCCGACCGTACCAAGCGCTACCGCGAGGCGCTGCAACTGATCGACCGCGCGCGCACCGCCGATCCCGACAATGCCGCGATCATCGACAGCTATGGCTGGGTGCTGTACCGGCTCGGCAAGACCCAGGAGGCGCTGGTGCAGCTGCGCCGCGCCTGGAGCCTGGTGAAGGATCCGGAGATCGCCGCGCACATCGGCCAGGTGCTGTGGGAGCAGGGCAAGCACGAAGAGGCTAACAAGTACTTCGACGAGGCGCGCAAGCTCGATCCGGACAATCGCGCGCTGCGCCGCGCCCTGGAACAGGTGGCGCCGTGAAGGTTGGTCTGAGCACCGCCTGGGCGCTGGCCGCCGGGCTGTCGCTGGCCGGTTGCAGCGCGCTGCCGACACGCCCTCCCGCGCCGGTCGCCATCGCTGCGCCCGATGCCGATGCGCAGCAGGCCGAGGCCGCGCGTGCGCAGTGGCTGCAGGCGCATCCGGACTGGGCGTTCCAGGGCCGGGTGGCGATCACCAAGGGGCGAAACGGCGGCAGCGGCCGCATCGACTGGACGCAACGGCAGCGCCAGTACGAAGTGCAGCTCAGTGCGCCGGTGACCCGGCAGAGCTGGCGCCTGATCGGCGACAGTCATTCCGAGGCCGGGCGCCTGGAAGGGCTGGAGGGCGGTCCGCGCGACGGCGAGAACGCCGAACAACTGTTGCTGGAGGCGACCGGCTGGGAGATCCCGGTCAACCTGCTGCCGGACTGGGTGCGTGGGCTGGTGGCGACCGACGCGCAGGCGCCGGAGCGTGTCGACTACGACGCGCAGGGGCGGCCGCACACGCTGCAGCAGATGGGCTGGGAGATCGAATTCCAGGACTGGTATCCGCCCAGCGACGGCCGTCCGGCGCTGCCGCGGCGCATCGAGGCGCGCAATGGCGACGCCAAGGTGCGGCTGCTGGTCGACGCCTGGACCGTGCCCGCGCCATGAGCGGCGCCGTCGACAGTGGGGGCTGGTCGTCCTGGCCGGCCCCTGCGAAGCTGAACCTGTTCCTGCAGATCACCGGCCGCCGGCCGGACGGCTACCACCGGTTGCAGACCGTGTTCCGCCTGCTGGATTGGGGCGACACCGTGCACCTGCGGCCGCGCGCGGACGGGGTGGTGGCGCGGATCGGCCCCTCCGTGGCCGGCGTCGCCGAGGCCGAAGACTTGCTGGTGCGAGCTGCACGGCTGCTGCAAAGAGTCGCGAACGTCGATCAAGGTGTCGATATCCGCGTCGAAAAGCGCATTCCGGCAGGCGGTGGCTTCGGCGGTGGCTCGTCCGACGCGGCGACCGCGCTGGTGGCGCTGAATGCGCTGTGGCGCGCCGGGCTGGACGAAGATGCCCTGGCCGAGCTCGGCCTGTCGCTGGGCGCGGACGTGCCGGTGTTCGTGCGCGGACGCGACGCCTGGGCCGAGGGCGTGGGCGAACAGCTGACCCCGATCGCCCTGCCGCCCGCCTGGTACGTGCTGGCCGATCCGGGCGTGCACGTGCCCACCGCGGCGCTGTTCCAGTCCCCGGATTTGACGCGGGATGCTGCGCCCGCGAAAATAGCCGACTTCGTTTCAGGTTTCCTGCTCGGCAACGCGTTCGAGCCGGTCCTGCTTCGCCGCGAACCGGCCGTCCAGGCCACGTTCCAGGCGCTTGCGCGGATCGGCACGCCACGCCTGACCGGGTCGGGAAGCGGTTGTTTCGTCGAGTTCGCCGATCGCGCTGCCGCCGTGCGCGCGCTGGCGGACTTGCCGGACGGGATGCGCGCCTGGGTGGCAGGCGGCGTCCCGCGTTCGCCGCTGCTCGACGCGCTGGAGGCTTGACACAGGTTTACGCAGGGGCGTCGCCAAGAGGCCCAAGGCACCAGGTTTTGATCCTGGCATTCGTAGGTTCGAATCCTACCGCCCCTGCCATTTAGGTATGCAGATCCCTCTGCAAGAGCCCGCACATCCATGTGCGGGGATTCAACGGGAAAGGCATCGCTTCTCCTCGCGTTCCGATTCACCCTCTTTTCGTCGCCACACGCTCTTTGCAGCCACCCGAGAGACTCCTCATGCAAGACCAACGCAACCTGCTGGTGTTCTCCGGCAACGCCAACAAGCCCCTGGCCAAAAGCATCTGCCGCGAGTTGGGCGTGCGCCCCGGCAAGGCGATGGTCTCCAGCTTCTCCGACGGCGAAGTGCAGGTGGAGATCGAGGAGAACGTGCGCCGGCAGGAAGTGTTCGTGATCCAGCCGACCTGCGCGCCCAGCGCAGAGAACCTGATGGAGCTGCTGGTGATCATCGACGCGCTCAAGCGCGCCAGCGCCGCCAGCGTCACCGCGGTGGTGCCGTACTTCGGCTACTCGCGGCAGGACCGGCGCATGCGCTCCTCGCGCGTGCCGATCACCGCCAAGGTCGCGGCGAAGATGTTCAGCGCGGTCAATGCCGACCGCGTGCTGACCGTGGACCTGCACGCCGACCAGATCCAGGGCTTCTTCGACATCCCGGTCGACAACGTCTACGCCTCGCCGCTGCTGCTGGCCGACATCTGGCGCGCCTACGGCACCGACAACCTGATCGTGGTGTCGCCGGACGTGGGCGGCGTGGTGCGCGCCCGCGCGGTGGCCAAGCGCCTGGACGATGCGGACCTGGCGATCATCGACAAGCGCCGCCCGCGCGCCAACGTGTCCACGGTGATGAACATCATCGGCGACGTCGAGGGCAAGACCTGCGTGCTGGTCGACGACATCGTCGACACCGCCGGCACCCTGTGCGCCGCCGCGGCCGCGCTGAAGGAGCGCGGCGCGCTGAAGGTCGCCGCGTACTGCACGCACGCGGTGCTGTCCGGCCCGGCAGTGAGCAACATCACCAATTCGCAGCTGGACGAACTGGTCGTCACCGACACCATCCCGCTGTCGGAGGCCGCCCGCGCCTGCGGCAAGATCCGCCAGCTCAGCGTCGCCGAGCTGCTGGCCGAAACCATCCGCCGCATCGCCTTCGGCGAGTCGGTGAGCTCGTTGTACGTCGATTAAAGGCTGGGAATGGGGAATCGGGAATAGAGGATTGGCAGAGCGCGGCGTTGCGCTGTTGCGATTCCCCATTCCCGATTCCCCACTCCCGGCTTCACAGACTCTTCTGGTCGCGGAAGAGTCCTTCAAACCGTCGCGAGGCGGTTCATTCAACCAAGGTAGTAAACGCAAATGGCAACCACGCATGAAATCAAGGTGCAGCGCCGCGAAGTCGAGGGCAAGGGTGCGAGCCGCCGCCTCCGTCGCGACGGCCTGATCCCGGCGATCGTCTACGGTGGCGATCTGAAGCCGGTCAACATCCAGCTCGACCACAACGAAGTCTGGCTGGCCAGCCAGAACGACTGGTTCTATTCGTCCATCCTCAGCCTGAGCCTGAACGGCGACGTGCAGAAGGTGCTGCTGCGCGATATGCAGCGTCACCCGTTCAAGCAGCTGATCATGCACATCGACTTCCAGCGCGTGAACGACAACGAAGCCCTGCACGCCTCGGTGCCGCTGCACTTCATCAACGAGGACGTGTCCCCGGCCGGCAAGTCGGCCGAAGTGGTCGTGACCCACGAGCTGAACGAAATCCAGGTCGTGTGCCTGCCGAAGGACCTGCCGGAGTTCGTCGAAGTCGACCTGGCCGCGCTGTCGGTCGGCGACGTGATCCACCTGTCCGACCTGAAGCTGCCGGCCGGCGTCGAGCTGCCGGAACTGAAGCTGGGCAAGGAGCACGACGTGGCGGTGGTCATCGCCAAGCACGGTCGTGTCGAGGAAGAGCCGGAAGCCACCGACGCGGCGGCCGCCGCCGAGCCGGCCAAGAAGGACGGCAAGTAATCGCCTGCGCAGCGTCCGGGCCGTCGGTCCGGACGCTGCGGCGATGCATTGCGCATGACTGGTCTGCGTCTGATCGTCGGCCTGGGCAATCCCGGCGCCGAACACGCGAACACCCGGCACAACGCCGGGTTTCGTTTTGTCGACGCGCTGGCCGAGCGGGCCGGCGCGCGCTGGAGCGTGGACGCCAAGCTGTTCGGCGAGACCGCCAGGGTCGAGGTCGCGGGGCAGTCGGTGTGGCTGCTGAAGCCGGCCACCTTCATGAACCTCAGCGGCAAGTCGGTGACGGCTGCCTTGCGCTTCTGGAAGATCGAACCGGCGCAGGCGCTGCTGGCGCACGATGAACTGGACCTGGCGCCGGGCACGGCGCGGCTCAAGTTCGACGGCGGCCACGGCGGCCAGAACGGACTGCGCGATACCATCCGTTTGCTCGGGCATGCCGGCTTTCACCGCCTGCGCATCGGCATCGGCCATCCCGGCCACAAGGACAAGGTGGTGCCGTGGGTGCTGGGACGCGCCGGCAAGGACGACCAGGTCCTCATCGACCGCGCCATCGACGACGCCATCCACGTGCTGCCGCTGGCCGTGCAGGGCGACTTCAACGAGGCGATGAAGCGGTTGCATACGCAGGGGAAATAGGGAATGGGGAATGGGGAATGGAAAGGCGGCTATGCTTTCCGATTCCCTATTCCCGATTCTCCATTCCCGGATTACACACATGGGCATCAAATGCGGCATCGTCGGCCTGCCCAACGTCGGCAAGTCGACCCTGTTCAATGCGCTGACCAAGGCGGGCATCGCCGCGGCCAATTTTCCGTTCTGCACCATCGAGCCGAACGTGGGCGTGGTGCCGGTGCCGGATCCGCGCCTGAACGCGCTGGCGGCGATCATCAATCCGCAGAAGGTCGTGCCGACCGCGGTCGAGTTCGTCGACATCGCCGGCCTGGTCGCCGGTGCGGCCAGCGGTGAGGGCCTGGGCAACAAGTTCCTGGCGCACATCCGCGAGGTCGACGCGATCACCCACGTGGTGCGCTGCTTCGAGCATGGCGACATCATCCACGTGAACAACAAGGTCGACCCGGTCTCCGACATCGAGACCATCGACACCGAACTGGCCCTGGCCGACCTGGACAGCGTGGAGAAGGCGCTCAACCGCGCCGAGCGTTCGGCCAAGGGCGGCGACAAGGACGCGGCGGCGCGCAAGCCGGTGCTGGCCAAGCTGCAGGCCGCGCTGGCCGAGGGCAAGGCCGGCCGCAACGCGGGCTTGGACGAGGAAGAGAAGGCGCTGGTGCGCGATCTGTTCCTGCTCACCCTCAAGCCGGTGATGTACATCGCCAACGTGCTGGAAGACGGCTTCGAGAACAATCCGCACCTGGATGCGGTGCGCGCGCATGCCGCGGCCGAGGGCGCCGAGGTGGTGCCGGTGTCGGCGGCGATCGAGGAAGAGCTGTCGCAGCTGGACGATGCCGACCGCGACGCGTTCCTGGCCGACCTGGGCCTGAGCGAGCCGGGTCTGAACCGGGTGATCCGCGCCGGCTACACCCTGCTGGGGTTGCAGACCTATTTCACCGCCGGGGTGAAGGAAGTGCGTGCCTGGACGGTCAAGGCCGGGTCGACCGCACCGCAGGCCGCGGCGGTGATCCACACCGACTTCGAGAAGGGCTTCATCCGCGCCGAAACCATCGCCTACGACGACTTCATCAAGTACAAGGGCGAGGCCGGTGCCAAGGAAGCCGGGCGCCTGCGCCTGGAGGGCAAGGAGTACCGCGTGCAGGAAGGCGATATCCTGCATTTCCGCTTCAACGTCTGATGCGTGCGCGTGCCCTGGCCGGGCGCGCGCGAGCCACGACGATTTCCTGCGACATCGCGTCAAAATACTGTTGACAAGGCGGGGATGTCAGGGAAGAATAGCGGGCTGTTTCACCCCTCTCTGATTTCGGCTTCGCAGCCGGGTTCGAGTGGGTAAGTTGGAGGGATACCCAAGCGGCCAACGGGGGCAGACTGTAAATCTGCTGGCTTACGCCTTCGGTGGTTCGAATCCACCTCCCTCCACCAGTTATTTTGTTGTGGCAGTGCGACATCCCGTAGCGGGAGTAGTTCAACGGTAGAACCTCAGCCTTCCAAGCTGATGGTGCGGGTTCGATTCCCGTCTCCCGCTCCATTGAACGCGCTTGTGTCACAATAGAACAACGCTCACGTAGCTCAGTCGGTAGAGCACCTCCTTGGTAAGGAGGAGGTCGAAGGTTCGATTCCTTTCGTGAGCACCATATTCAGTCGTCAAATCTTTCTACGATCACCGAGAAGAAGCAGCCATGGCCAAGGGTAAGTTCGAGCGCACCAAGCCGCACGTCAACGTCGGCACCATCGGTCACGTCGACCACGGCAAGACCACGCTGACCGCGGCGCTGACCAAGATCGGCGCAGAGCGCTTCGGCGGCGAGTTCAAGGCGTACGACGCGATCGACGCGGCGCCGGAAGAGAAGGCGCGCGGCATCACGATCTCGACCGCCCACGTGGAATACGAATCCCCGACGCGCCACTACGCGCACGTGGATTGCCCGGGTCACGCGGACTACGTCAAGAACATGATCACCGGTGCGGCGCAGATGGACGGCGCGATCCTGGTGTGCTCGGCCGCTGACGGCCCGATGCCGCAGACCCGCGAGCACATCCTGCTGTCGCGCCAGGTCGGCGTGCCGCACATCGTGGTGTTCCTGAACAAGGCCGATATGGTCGACGACGCCGAGCTGCTCGAGCTGGTCGAGATGGAAGTGCGCGAGCTGCTGAGCAAGTACGACTTCCCGGGCGACGACACCCCAATCATCCACGGTTCGGCCCGCCTGGCGCTGGAAGGCGACCAGAGCGAGATCGGCGTGCCGGCGATCCTGAAGCTGGTGGACGCGCTGGACTCGTTCATCCCGGAGCCGCAGCGCGACGTGGACAAGCCGTTCCTGATGCCGGTGGAAGACGTGTTCTCGATCTCGGGCCGCGGCACCGTGGTGACCGGCCGTATCGAGCGCGGCATCATCAAGGTGGGCGACGAAATCGAAATCGTCGGCATCCGTGCGACGCAGAAGACCACCGTGACCGGCGTGGAAATGTTCCGCAAGCTGCTGGATCAGGGTCAGGCGGGCGACAACGCGGGCCTGCTGCTGCGCGGCACCAAGCGTGACGACGTGGAGCGCGGCCAGGTGCTGTGCAAGCCGGGTTCGATCAAGCCGCACACCGACTTCGAAGCCGAAGTGTACGTGCTGTCGAAGGACGAGGGCGGCCGTCACACCCCGTTCTTCAAGGGTTACCGTCCGCAGTTCTACTTCCGCACCACCGACATCACCGGTGCGGTGCAGCTGCCGGAAGGCGTGGAAATGGTGATGCCGGGCGACAACGTCAAGATGGTGGTGACGCTGATCAACCCGGTGGCGATGGACGAAGGCCTGCGCTTTGCGATCCGCGAAGGCGGCCGCACCGTCGGCGCCGGCGTGGTGGCCAAGATCATCAAGTAATGCCCTCTGGCGGCTGCGGCCGCCAGGCTCGACGGCAGGACGGCGGCCTCGGTCGCCGGAATCCGACGAGGTGCAGGCGGCTCCGGCCGCCGGGTTCAGCGAAGGGCGGGCCGGAACCTTCGGTCCGCCTTCGCCGTCTCAGGGAAGTGCAGTCGTTCTTACTACACGCCAGTAGCTCAATTGGCAGAGCAGCGGTCTCCAAAACCGCAGGTTGGGGGTTCGAGTCCCTCCTGGCGTGCCAATCTGCCGCTCCCTATCCAGTGACCTCGGTCGCATAGCAGCAAGAGTCGGATGAACAGCAAGATCGAGCATTCCAAAGGCCCCGCCGCATCTTCCGGCGGCGATATCGTCAAGTACGTCATCGCTGCGCTGCTGGTGGTTGCCGGCCTGTTTGTCTGGTTCTGGTTCGGCGAGCCGAGTCGCGCGACGCAGCTGGGTAGCTGGTCCGGGCCCCTGCGTGCGCTGGCGGTGGTGATCGGCCTGGTGGCCGGTGCCGCGGTGTTCCTGCTGACGGCCAAGGGGCGCGAAGGCCGCGAGTTCCTGTCCGAGTCCCGTTTCGAACTGCGCAAGGTGGTATGGCCGACCCGTCAGGAAGCCATTCGCACCACCTGGGTGGTGATCGTGGTGGTGATCATTCTGAGTCTGCTGCTGGGCGGGTTCGATTTCCTGATCCAGAAGCTGATGCAGTGGTTCGTGAGCCGTTGAGGAGAGTGCAGCAGTGAAGCGTTGGTATGTCGTTCACGCCTATTCAGGCTTCGAGAAGTCCGTGGCCCAAGCGCTGCGCGACCGTATTGTGCGTGACGAGATGCAGGAGCGCTTCGGCGACGTGCTGGTCCCCACCGAGGAAGTGATCGAGATGCGCTCCGGCCAGAAGCGCCGTTCCGAGCGCAAGTTCTTCCCCGGCTACGTGCTGGTCCAGATCGAGACCCACGACGAGGGCGGCATCCCGCGCATCGACAACGAAAGCTGGCACCTGGTCAAGGAAACGCCGAAGGTGATGGGCTTCATCGGCGGCACCGCCGACCGTCCGTTGCCGATCCGCGACGAAGAGGCCGATGCGATCCTGCAGCGCGTTCAGGACGGCGTGGAGAAGCCGCGTCCGAAGGTGCTGTTCGAGCCGGGTCAGATGGTCCGCGTCACCGACGGCCCGTTCAACGACTTCAACGGCGTGGTCGAGGAAGTCAATTACGAGAAGAGCCGCCTGCGCGTGGCGGTGCTGATCTTCGGCCGTTCCACCCCAGTGGAGCTGGAATTCGGCCAGGTCGAGAAGGCCTGAGCCCGCCCCGGCGCGGCTGCGCCGGGCGCCAAAATCTCTGCTATACTGCGCGGCTCCCTGTCCAGGCAAGCCGCTGGGCAGAACGGAAGCCGCCGCGAGGCGGCTTTCTGCGCACTTCAAAAACGTGATGGCGGGACACGTGATTTTCCCGTCGCGATGGGGAGCCTGCGGTTTAGGCGCTAGCACCCGGAGACACTAAAATGGCAAAGAAAGTCGTCGGTTACATCAAGCTGCAGGTGAAGGCCGGTCAGGCCAACCCCTCGCCGCCGGTCGGTCCTGCGCTGGGTCAGCGCGGTCTGAACATCATGGAATTCTGCAAGGCGTTCAATGCCGCCACGCAGAAGCTGGAGCCGGGCCTGCCGACTCCGGTCATCATCACGGCCTATTCGGACCGTACCTTCACCTTCGTCACCAAGAGCACCCCGGCCAGCGTGCTGCTGAAGAAGGCCGCGGGCGTCAGCTCCGGCTCCAAGCGCCCGAACACCGAGAAGGTGGGCAAGGTGACCCGCAAGCAGCTCGAAGAGATCGCCAAGGCGAAGGAAGCCGACCTGACGGCGGCGGAGCTGGAAGCGGCGGTACGCACGATTGCGGGTTCCGCCCGCAGCATGGGCCTGACGGTGGAGGGTTAAGCAATGGCACAGACCAAGCGACAGAAAGCGATCCGTGCTGCCGTGCAGCCGGGCAAGGCGTATTCGATCGACGAAGCGCTGAAGATCGTCAAGACCACCAGCAAGGCCAAGTTCGTCGAAGCCGTCGACGTGGCCGTGCGTCTGGGCGTGGACGCCAAGAAGTCCGACCAGCAGGTGCGCGGTTCCACCGTGCTGCCGGCCGGTACCGGCAAGAGCGTGCGCGTGGCCGTGTTCGCCCCCGCCGGCGCCAAGGCTGACGAGGCGCTGGCCGCCGGTGCCGACGCCGTCGGCATGGACGACCTGGCCGAGAAGATGCAGGGCGGCGACCTGAACTACGACGTGGTCATCGCCACCCCGGACGCGATGCGCGTCGTCGGCAAGCTGGGCACCCTGCTGGGCCCGCGCGGCCTGATGCCGAACCCCAAGGTCGGCACCGTGTCCGCCAACCCGGCCGAAGCGGTGAAGAACGCCAAGTCGGGTCAGGTGCGCTACCGCACCGACAAGGCCGGCATCATCCACTGCACCATCGGCAAGGCCAGCTTCGAAGACGAAGCGCTGAAGAACAACCTGCAGGCGCTGCTGCTGGACCTGGTCAAGGCCAAGCCGGCGACCTCGAAGGGCACCTACCTGCAGAAGATCTCGGTCAGCTCGACCATGGGTCCGGGCGTCACCATCGATCAGGCGTCGCTGTCCCTGAAGTAATCGCAATACGGCGCCGCCCGCGAGGTGCGGCGCCGGTTTCACCCTTTTGAAGGCGTCGCCCGGGGCAACCCGACGCGAAGCCGTCAAAGACCGCAGGCGCGGTCTGCGCACACCGACGACGGGCACGGAAGCTCGACACGGCAAGGAGTCGCCGTCGGTACAGCGGGATCGCTTAATCCAGTCCCCCCGGGGACGCGCCGGCGTAGATGGTGCCGCCTTTCTGGAGTTTTTCTGGTGCAGGCCAGCCCGGTGTTCCGGGCGCGCTCACTCCAGGTCTGGAACGGCCACCAACTGGGATGCCATGCGGCATCCCCGGCATCCAGGATGGAGGCCGCCCAGGACCGCAAGCGGCAGGAGCCGCGAGCGGAGTAAGTTTGAAGCAGGGATTCGGGATTCGGGATTCGGGATTGGCAAGAGCGGCGGTATCGCTCCTGACGCATCCCAGGTCGCGCATTTCAACTCCCGGCTTTAACGGAGGAGTGCAATGGCTCTCAATCTGTCCCAGAAGCAAGAAGTCGTCGCCGAACTGGCCGACGTCGCCGCGAAGGCCCACTCCTTGGTTGCTGCCGAGTACGCCGGCATCACGGTCTCGCAAATGACCGCGATGCGCAAGAAGGCGCGCGAAACCGGTGTGTACTTGCGTGTTGTCAAGAACACCCTGGCCGCGCGTGCCGTTGCCGGTACCGAATACGAGTGCGTCCAGGACGCGCTGGTCGGTCCGCTGCTGTATGCGTTCTCGACGGAAGAACCCGGCGCTGCCGGTCGTCTGATCAAGGAATTCGCCAAGGGTAACGACAAGCTGCAGGCCAAGGTCGTGTCGCTGGGTGGTCAGCTGTATCCGGCCGCTCATCTTGAGGTGTTGGCGTCGCTGCCGACCCGCGAGCAGGCGCTGGCCATGCTGGCACGCGTGCTGGCCGAACCGGCGAGCATGTTCGCCCGTGCGGTCAAGGCCGTGGGCGACAAGCAGGGTGGCGGCGACGCCGCGCCTGCCGACGCCGAAGCGGAAGCCCCGGCCGAAACGGCTTAAGTTCGCGACACCTGAAACGGTTCACTAGAACCTCATCCAGAAAAAATTCCAAAGGTAATCACAATGTCCCTGTCTAACGAGCAGATCGTCGACGCAATCGCCGAAAAGACCCTCATGGAAGTGATGGAGCTGGTCAAGGCCATCGAAGACAAGTTCGGCGTCTCCGCCGCCGCCCCGGTCGCCGCTGCCGGTCCGGCCGTGGCCGCTGCGCCGGTCGAAGAGCAGACCGAGTTCAACGTCATCCTGATCGACGCCGGCGCCAAGAAGGTCGACGTCATCAAGGCCGTCCGCGCCATCACCGGCCTGGGCCTGAAGGAAGCCAAGGACCTCACCGAGGCCGGCGGCGTCCTGAAGGAAGCCGTGTCGAAGGAAGACGCCGACAAGTTCAAGAAGGACCTGGAAGCCGCTGGCGCGAAGGTCGAAGTCAAGTAAGCAGTCCCTTGCATCGCCAGCCGTTCAAGGCGATGCACTGAAGGCTGGGGGCGAAAGCCCCCGGCCTTTGGCCGTTTCAGGCGGGAACCGGGAATCGGGAGTGGAGAATCGGAGCAGCCACGCTATGTGCGCCCCACGATTCCCATTTCTCCATTCCCCATTCCCCGCTTCACCACCGAGTTGGTAGTTGGAAGTAGCGGGAGAAGGCGTGCTGGTGCCGGCAATACCAGCGACTTCCAACTGACAATTTATGTTCACTCAGGGCCGCGGACGCGTGGCCCGCATCAGCCAAGGTGATACCTCATGACGTCTTATTCGTTCACCGAAAAGAAGCGTATCCGCAAGGACTTCGGCAAGCAGCGCTCGATCCTCGAAGTGCCGTTCCTGCTCGCCATCCAGGTGGATTCCTACCGCGAGTTCCTGCAGGAGAACACCGACCCGAACAAGCGTTCGGACCACGGCCTGCACGCGGCCCTGAAATCGGTGTTCCCGATCTCCAGCTACAGCGGCAACGCGGCGCTGGAGTACGTCGGCTACAAGCTCGGCGAACCGGTGTTCGACGAGCGTGAATGCCGCCAGCGCGGCATGAGCTACGGCGCGCCGCTGCGCGTGACCGTGCGCCTGGTGATCTACGACCGCGAGTCCTCGACCAAGGCGATCAAGTACGTCAAGGAGCAGGAGGTCTACCTCGGCGAAATCCCGCTGATGACCGACAACGGTACCTTCATCGTCAACGGCACCGAGCGCGTCATCGTCTCGCAGCTGCACCGTTCGCCGGGCGTGTTCTTCGACCACGACCGCGGCAAGACCCACAGCTCGGGCAAGCTGCTGTACAGCGCCCGCATCATTCCGTACCGCGGCTCCTGGCTGGACTTCGAGTTCGACCCGAAGGACGCGCTGTTCACCCGTATCGACCGCCGCCGCAAGCTGCCGGTGTCGATCCTGCTGCGCGCGCTCGGCTACTCGAACGAGGAGATGCTGTCCGAGTTCTTCGAGATCAACACCTTCCACATCGACCCGAAGGAAGGCGTGCAACTGGAGCTGGTGCCCGAGCGCCTGCGCGGCGAGACGCTGAACTTCGACCTGGCCGACGGCGACAAGGTCATCGTCGAAGCCGGCAAGCGCATCACCGCGCGCCACGTCAAGCAGCTCGAGGCCTCCGGCATCGCCGCGCTGGCCGTGCCCGACGAGTACCTGGTCGGCCGCATCCTGTCGCACGACGTGGTCGATGCCTCGACCGGCGAACTGCTGGCCAGCGCCAACGACGAGATCAGCGAAGATCAGCTGACCGCGTTCCGCAAGGCCGGCGTCGACGCCGTGGGCACGCTGTGGGTCAACGACCTGGATCGCGGTCCGTACCTGTCCAACACCCTGCGCATCGATCCGACCAAGACCCAGCTCGAGGCGCTGGTCGAGATCTACCGCATGATGCGTCCGGGCGAGCCGCCGACCAAGGACGCCGCGCAGAACCTGTTCCACAACCTGTTTTTCACCTTCGAGCGCTACGACCTGTCCACGGTCGGCCGCATGAAGTTCAACCGCCGTGTCGGCCGCAAGGAAGTCACCGGCGAGTCGGTGCTGTACGACAAGAAGTACTTCGGCGAGCGCAACGACGAAGAGTCCAAGCGCCTGGTCGCCGAGCACGCCGACAGCTCCGACATCCTGGACGTGATCAAGGTCCTGACCGAGATCCGCAACGGCCGCGGCGTGGTCGACGACATCGACCACCTGGGCAACCGTCGCGTGCGCTCGGTCGGCGAAATGGCCGAGAACGTGTTCCGCGTGGGCCTGGTCCGCGTCGAGCGCGCGGTCAAGGAGCGCCTGTCGATGGCCGAGTCCGAAGGCCTGACCCCGCAGGAACTGATCAACGCCAAGCCGGTGGCCGCCGCGATCAAGGAGTTCTTCGGCTCCTCGCAGCTGTCGCAGTTCATGGACCAGAACAACCCGCTGTCGGAAGTGACGCACAAGCGTCGCGTCTCCGCGCTGGGTCCGGGCGGCCTGACCCGCGAGCGCGCCGGCTTCGAAGTGCGCGACGTGCATCCGACCCACTACGGCCGCGTCTGCACCATCGAAACCCCGGAAGGCCCGAACATCGGCCTGATCAACTCGCTGGCGGTGTACGCCCGCACCAACCAGTACGGCTTCCTCGAGACGCCGTACCGTAAGGTCGTGGACGGCCAGATCACCGACGAGGTCGAATACCTGTCGGCGATCGAAGAGAACGAATACGTCATCGCCCAGGCCAACGCGCTGCACGACGCCAAGAGCCGCCTGACCGAGCAGTTCGTGCCGTGCCGCTACCAGGGCGAGTCGCTGCTGAAGCCGCCGGCGGAAGTGCACTTCATGGACGTGTCGCCGATGCAGACCGTGTCGATCGCGGCGGCGCTGGTGCCGTTCCTGGAGCACGACGACGCCAACCGCGCACTGATGGGCGCGAACATGCAGCGCCAGGCCGTGCCGACGCTGCGTGCGCAGAAGCCGCTGGTCGGTACCGGCATCGAGCGCGCGGTGGCGCGCGACTCGGGCGTGACCGTGAACGCGCGCCGTGGCGGCGTGATCGAGCAGATCGACGCCGGCCGCATCGTGGTCAAGGTCAACGAAGCCGAGATCGGCGGCGGCACCGACGCCGGCGTCGACATCTACAACCTGATCAAGTACACGCGCTCCAACCAGAACACCTGCATCAACCAGCGTCCGCTGGTCAACGTGGGCGACGTGATCGCGCGCGGCGACGTGCTGGCCGACGGCCCCTCGACCGACATCGGCGAGCTGGCCCTGGGCCAGAACATGCTGATCGCGTTCATGCCGTGGAACGGCTACAACTTCGAAGACTCCATCCTGCTCTCCGAGCGCGTGGTGGAAGAGGATCGCTACACCACGATCCACATCGAAGAGCTGACCTGCGTGGCGCGCGACACCAAGCTGGGACCGGAGGAAATCTCCGCCGACATCCCCAACGTGTCCGAGCAGGCGCTGAACCGTCTGGACGAGAGCGGCGTGGTGTACATCGGTGCGGAAGTGCGCGCCGGCGACATCATGGTCGGCAAGGTCACGCCGAAGGGCGAGAGCCAGCTGACCCCGGAAGAGAAGCTGCTGCGCGCGATCTTCGGCGAGAAGGCCTCGGACGTGAAGGACAGCTCGCTGCGCGTGCCGCCGGGCATGGACGGCACCGTCATCGACGTGCAGGTGTTCACCCGTGATGGCATCGAGAAGGACAAGCGCGCCCGCCAGATCGAGGAAAACGAGATCAAGCGGGTCAAGAAGGACTTCGACGACCAGTTCCGCATCCTCGAGAGCGCGATCTACGCGCGTCTGCGTGGCCAGCTGATCGGCAAGGTCGCCAACGGCGGTCCGAACCTGAAGAAGGGCGACACCATCAGCGACGCCTACCTGGACGGCCTGAAGAAGTCCGACTGGTTCGCGCTGCGCATGAAGGACGAGGATGCCTCCGAGGCGATCGAGCGCGCGCAGAAGCAGATCCAGGCGCACGAGAAGGAGTTCGAGCGTCGCTTCGCCGACAAGCGCGGCAAGATCACCGCCGGCGACGACCTCGCCCCGGGCGTGCTGAAGATGGTCAAGGTGTTCCTGGCGGTGAAGCGCCGCATCCAGCCCGGCGACAAGATGGCCGGTCGCCACGGCAACAAGGGTGTCGTGTCGATGATCCAGCCGATCGAGGACATGCCGTACATGGCCAACGGCGAGACCGTGGACATCGTGCTGAACCCGCTGGGCGTGCCGTCGCGTATGAACATCGGTCAGGTGCTGGAAGTGCACCTGGGCTGGGCCGCCAAGGGCCTGGGTCGCAAGATCCAGAACATGCTCGAGGCCCAGGCCAAGGTCGCCGACCTGCGCAAGTTCCTGGCGCAGATCTACAACCACGACCAGAAGCTGGGCGAGGACCGTGTGGATCTGGACCAGTTCAGCGACGCGGAGCTGCTGGCGTTGTCGAAGAACCTGACCGACGGCGTGCCGATGGCCACCCCGGTGTTCGACGGTGCGACCGAAGCCGAGATCAAGCACATGCTCGAACTCGCCGACCTGCCGATCAGCGGCCAGACCCAGCTGTACGACGGCCGCACCGGCGAGGCGTTCGATCGCCACACCACGGTCGGCTACATGCACATGCTGAAGCTGAACCACCTGGTCGACGACAAGATGCACGCGCGCTCCACCGGCCCGTACTCGCTGGTCACCCAGCAGCCGCTGGGCGGCAAGGCGCAGTTCGGCGGCCAGCGCTTCGGCGAAATGGAAGTCTGGGCGCTGGAAGCCTACGGCGCGGCCTACACCCTGCAGGAAATGCTGACGGTGAAGTCCGACGACGTGCAGGGCCGCAACCAGATGTACAAGAACATCGTCGACGGCGAGCACGAGATGGTCGCCGGCATGCCGGAGTCCTTCAACGTGCTGGTGAAGGAAATCCGCTCGCTGGCGATCAACATGGAACTGGAAGACTGAGGGCAGGGAATGAGGAGTCGGGACTAGGAAACCGCCCGGGCGCGTGCCCACAGGCCGCCGGCGTTTCCTGTCCCGCCTCTCCGCTTCCAACGATTCCCTATTCGCTATTCCCGATTCCCGGAGAAATCAAATGAAAGACCTGCTCAACCTCTTCAACCAGCAGCGCCAGACGCTGGACTTCGACGCGATCAAGATCGCGCTGGCCTCGCCGGACCTGATCCGTTCCTGGTCCTTCGGCGAAGTGAAGAAGCCGGAAACCATCAACTACCGGACCTTCAAGCCCGAGCGCGACGGCCTGTTCTGCGCCGCCATCTTCGGCCCGATCAAGGACTACGAGTGCCTGTGCGGCAAGTACAAGCGCATGAAGCACCGCGGCGTGGTCTGCGAGAAGTGCGGCACCGAAGTGACCCTGGCCAAGGTGCGTCGCGAGCGCATGGGCCACATCGACCTGGCTTCGCCGGTCGCGCACATCTGGTTCCTGAAGTCGCTGCCGTCGCGCATCGGCCTGATGCTGGACATGACCCTGCGCGACATCGAGCGCGTGCTGTACTTCGAAGCCTACGTGGTGACCGAGCCGGGCCTGACCGCCCTGGAGCGCCGCCAGCTGCTGACCGAAGAGCAGTACCTGACCGCGCGCCAGGAGCACGGCGACGACTTCGACGCCGCCATGGGCGCCGAGGCCGTGTACGAACTGCTGCGCACCATCGACCTGCAGTCGGAAATGACCCGCCTGCGCGAAGAGATCGCCAGCACCGGTTCGGAAACCAAGCTCAAGCGCCTGACCAAGCGCATCAAGCTGATCGAGGCCTTCATCGAGTCCGGCAACCGTCCGGAGTGGATGGTGATGACCGTGCTGCCGGTGCTGCCGCCGGATCTGCGTCCGCTGGTGCCGCTGGACGGTGGCCGCTTCGCGACCTCCGATCTGAACGACCTGTATCGCCGCGTCATCAACCGCAACAACCGCCTGCGCCGCCTGCTCGAACTGAACGCGCCGGACATCATCGTGCGCAACGAAAAGCGCATGCTGCAGGAATCGGTCGATGCGCTGCTGGACAACGGCCGTCGCGGCCGCGCCATCACCGGCACCAACAAGCGCCCGCTGAAGTCGCTGGCCGACATGATCAAGGGCAAGCAGGGCCGGTTCCGCCAGAACCTGCTCGGCAAGCGCGTGGACTACTCCGGCCGTTCGGTCATCGTGGTCGGCCCGACCCTGCGCCTGCACGAGTGCGGCCTGCCGAAGAAGATGGCGCTGGAGCTGTTCAAGCCGTTCGTGTTCGCCAAGCTGCAGCGTCGCGGCCTGGCCACCACCATCAAGGCCGCCAAGAAGCTGGTCGAGCGCGAAGAAGCCGAAGTCTGGGACATCCTGGAAGAGGTGATCCGCGAGCACCCGGTGCTGCTGAACCGTGCGCCGACCCTGCACCGCCTGGGCATCCAGGCGTTCGAGCCGGTGCTGATCGAAGGCAAGGCGATCCAGCTGCACCCGCTGGTCTGCACCGCGTTCAACGCCGACTTCGACGGTGACCAGATGGCCGTGCACGTGCCGCTGTCGCTGGAAGCGCAGCTGGAAGCGCGCGCGCTGATGATGTCCACCAACAACATCCTGTCGCCGGCCAACGGCGAGCCGATCATCGTGCCGTCGCAGGACGTGGTGCTGGGTCTGTACTACATGAGCCGCGCCCTGGAGAACAAGAAGGGCGAGGGCATGGTGTTCGCTAACATCGCCGAAGTGAAGCGCGCCTACGACAACCGTGCGGTCGAACTGCACGCCAAGGTCAAGGTCCGCATCACCGAGACGGTGATCGACGAAGAAGGCAACCGCAGCAAGAAGACCTCGATCGTGGACACCACGATCGGGCGCGCGCTGCTGGCCGAGATCCTGCCGGAAGGCCTGCCGTTCGCGCTGGCCAACACCGAGCTGACCAAGAAGAACATCAGCCGCCTGATCAACTCCAGCTACCGCCAGCTGGGTCTGAAGGACAGCGTGGTGTTCGCCGACAAGCTGATGTACACCGGCTTCGCCTACGCCACCCGCGCTGGCGTGTCGATCGGCATCGACGACATGCTGATCCCGTCGGAGAAGAGGGGCATCCTCGGCGAAGCCGAGCAGGAAGTGCTGGAAATCCAGGAGCAGTACCAGTCCGGTCTGGTCACCGCCGGCGAGCGCTACAACAAGGTCGTGGACATCTGGTCGCGCACCAACGAGCGCATCGCCAAGGCGATGATGGACACCATCGGCACCGAGAAGGTGGTCAACGCCAAGGGCGAGACCATCGACCAGAAGTCGATGAACTCGCTGTACATCATGGCCGACTCCGGCGCGCGTGGTTCGCAGGCGCAGATCCGTCAGCTGGCCGGCATGCGCGGCCTGATGGCCCGCCCGGACGGCTCGATCATCGAGACGCCGATCAAGGCGAACTTCCGCGAAGGCCTGAACGTGCAGGAGTACTTCAACTCCACCCACGGTGCCCGTAAGGGTCTGGCCGATACCGCGCTGAAGACCGCCAACTCCGGTTACCTGACCCGTCGCCTGGTCGACGTGGCGCAGGACGTGGTCATCACCGAGCCGGATTGCGGCACCACCGACGGCCTGACCATGACCCCGATCGTGGAAGGCGGCGACGTGGTCGAGCCGTTGCGCGACCGCGTGCTCGGCCGTGTGGTGGCCGAGGACGTGTTCCTGCCGGGCAACGACGAGGATCCGATCGTCACCCGCAACACCCTGCTCGACGAGCAGTGGGTGGCCAAGCTGGAAGAGGCCGGCGTGCAGTCGGTCAAGGTCCGCTCGACGATCACCTGCGAATCGGCGTTCGGCGTGTGCGCGCGCTGCTACGGCCGCGACCTGGCCCGTGGCCACCTGGTCAACATCGGCGAAGCGGTGGGCGTCATCGCCGCGCAGTCGATCGGCGAGCCGGGTACCCAGCTGACCATGCGTACCTTCCACATCGGCGGCGCGGCCTCGCGTGCGGCGGCGGTGGACAACATCACGGTCAAGACCACCGGTTCGATCAAGTTCAACAACCTCAAGTCGGTCGAGCATGCCAACGGCTCGCTGGTGGCGGTGTCGCGTTCGGGCGAACTGTCGGTGCTCGACGGCCACGGCCGCGAGCGCGAGCGCTACAAGCTGCCGTACGGCGCCACCATCACCGCCAAGGACGGTGATGCGGTCAAGGCCGGCCAGTCGGTGGCGAACTGGGATCCGCACAACCACCCGATCGTGTCGGAAGTGGCCGGTTTCATCCGCTTCATCGACTTCATCGACGGCGTCACCGTCATCGAGAAGACCGACGAACTGACCGGCCTGGCCTCGCGCGAGATCACCGATCCGAAGCGTCGCGGTACCCAGGCCAAGGACCTGCGCCCGATCGTGCGCATCGTCGACGCCAAGGGCAACGACCTGACCATCCCGGGCACCGATCTGCCGGCGCAGTACCTGCTGCCGCCGCGCTCGATCGTCAACCTGCAGGACGGCGCGCCGGTCGGCGTGGGCGACGTGGTCGCCAAGATCCCGCAGGAAGCGTCCAAGACCCGCGACATCACCGGTGGTCTGCCGCGCGTGGCCGACCTGTTCGAAGCGCGCAAGCCGAAGGATCCGGCGATCCTGGCCGAGCGTTCGGGCATCATCAGCTTCGGCAAGGACACAAAGGGCAAGCAGCGCCTGATCATCAAGGACACCGACGGGTCGGAGCACGAAGAGCTGATCCCGAAGTACCGCCAGATCATCGTGTTCGAAGGCGAGCACGTGGCCAAGGGCGAAACCGTGGTGGACGGCGAGCCGAGCCCGCAGGACATCCTGCGTCTGCTGGGCGTCGAGCCGCTGGCCGCGTACCTGGTCAAGGAAATCCAGGACGTGTACCGCCTGCAGGGCGTGAAGATCAACGACAAGCACATCGAGGTCATCACCCGGCAGATGCTGCGCAAGGTCGAGATCACCGACCAGGGCAACAGCAAGTTCCTCAACGGCGAGCAGGCCGAGCGCCAGCGCGTCATCGAGGAGAACGCCCGCCTGGTGACCCGTAACGAGCTGCCGGCGAAGTACGAGCCGGTGCTGCTGGGCATCACCAAGGCGTCGCTGGCGACCGAGTCGTTCATCTCGGCCGCGTCGTTCCAGGAGACCACCCGCGTCCTCACCGAGGCGGCGGTCCGCGGCACCAGCGACACGCTGCGCGGCCTGAAGGAAAACGTGATCGTGGGTCGCCTGATCCCGGCCGGTACCGGCCTGGCGTACCACAACACGCGCCGCCGCAACGCCAGCGGCCTGACCGAGTCGGAGATGCAGACCCTGTCCGGCGGCAGCGCCGAGCCGGCGGTCGAGACCTCCGCCCCGGCGGCGGCCGGCAGCGAAGAGTAAGCAGCACGCCGGACCGGTCCCGCATGCGGGGCCGGTCTACCACGCGAAAGGGGGCGCAGCGGAAGCGCCCCGTATTCCGGCCCCGGATGGGCCAGCAAGTAAAAATTCCGTTGTGTTGACGGCGCTTTGACTTGCCCGCTATACTTTCCTGTCTCGGCAGGCCGTCCTTCGGCCTGCCTTCGTTTTCACGCATCCAGGCCCGACGGCCTCAATCAGAAGAATCCACTGATGGCGACGATCAACCAGCTGGTCCGCAAGCCGCGGCAGGCGACTACCTACAAGAGCGCCTCTCCGGCGCTGGACAAGTGCCCGCAGCGCCGTGGCGTCTGCACGCGCGTGTACACCACCACCCCGAAGAAGCCGAACTCGGCCCTGCGCAAGGTCGCCAAGGTGCGCCTGACCAACCAGGAAGAGGTCATCAGCTACATCGGCGGCGAAGGCCACAACCTGCAGGAGCACTCCGTGGTCCTGATCCGCGGCGGCCGCGTCAAGGATCTGCCAGGCGTGCGCTACCACACCGTGCGCGGTTCGCTAGACGCCGCCGGCGTTGCCAAGCGTCGCCAGGGTCGTTCCAAGTACGGCGCCAAGCGCCCGAAGAGCTAAGGGAAAGTACACATGTCTCGTAAAGGTAATACGCCGCAGCGCGCCGTTCTCCCGGATCCCAAGCACGGGAGCGAAACCATCGCCCGCTTCATCAACATGGTGATGCTGAGCGGCAAGAAGTCGGTCGCCGAAAAGATCGTGTACGGCGCGATGGACGTGATCGGCGAGAAGAACCCCAACGCCATCGAGCTGGTGCAGAAGGCGCTGGACAACGTCGCTCCGGCGGTCGAAGTCAAGTCCCGCCGCGTCGGCGGTGCCACCTACCAGGTGCCGGTCGAGGTGCGTTCCTCCCGTCGCATGGCGCTGGCGATGCGCTGGCTGATCGACTCCGCGCGCAAGCGCGGCGAGAACTCGATGCCGCGCAAGCTCGCGGCCGAGCTGGTCGACGCCTCGGAAAACCGTGGCGGCGCCATCAAGAAGCGCGAAGAGACTCACCGCATGGCGGAAGCGAACAAGGCGTTCGCGCACTACCGCTGGTGACCTTCCGGGCCTTGGAAACGGGGCCCGCTGGCACCATCTGAGTGCCGCTAGCCGCGCCGTTGCGCGTGGCACAAATCCGAAGGCCGCCGCAAGGCGGCGTTCGGCCATCCGAAATCCAAGAAATTTGAGAGGCTCCCTGTGGCCCGTACCACTCCCATCGAGCGTTACCGCAACTTCGGCATCATGGCTCACATCGATGCCGGCAAGACCACCACCTCCGAACGCATCCTGTTCTACACCGGCGTCAGCCACAAGATCGGCGAGGTGCATGACGGTGCCGCGACGATGGACTGGATGGAGCAGGAGCAGGAGCGTGGCATCACGATCACCTCCGCGGCCACCACCGCGTTCTGGACCGGTATGGACAAGTCCATGCCGCAGCACCGCTTCAACATCATCGACACCCCCGGGCACGTGGACTTCACCATCGAAGTCGAGCGTTCGCTGCGCGTGCTCGACGGCGCGGTGTTCGTGCTGTGCGCGGTCGGTGGCGTGCAGCCGCAGTCCGAGACCGTGTGGCGTCAGGCCAACAAGTACGCGGTGCCGCGTCTGGCGTTCGTCAACAAGATGGACCGCACCGGCGCCAACTTCGACAAGGTCGTCGAGCAGCTGAAGGCCCGCCTGGGCGCCTACCCGGTGCCGATGCAGGTGCCGATCGGCGCCGAAGACGGCTTCGAGGGCGTGGTCGACCTGGTCAAGATGAAGGCGATCCACTGGGATACCGCCTCGCAGGGCACCGTGTTCGAATACCGCGACATCCCCGCGCATCTGGTCGACAAGGCCACCGAAGCGCGCGCGTTCATGGTCGAGGCCGCGGCCGAAGCCAACGAAGACCTGATGGACAAGTACCTCAACGAGGGCGACCTGTCCGAGGCCGAGATCCTGGGCGGTCTGCGCGAGCGCACCCTGAAGGTGGAAGTGGTGCCGGTGTACTGCGGCACCGCGTTCAAGAACAAGGGCGTGCAGGCCATGCTCGACGGCGTGATCCAGTTGCTGCCGTCGCCCAGCGACCGTCCGCCGGTCAAGGGCATCGACGAGGACGAGAAGGAAGACAGCCGTCCGGCCACCGACAACGCCCCGTTCTCGGCGCTGGCGTTCAAGATCATGACCGACCCGTTCGTCGGCTCGCTGACCTTCTTCCGCGTCTACTCGGGCACGCTGAACTCCGGCGACCAGGTGTACAACCCGGTCAAGTCGAAGAAGGAGCGCGTGGGCCGCATCCTGCAGATGCACTCCAACAACCGCGAAGAGATCAAGGAAGTGCGCGCGGGCGACATCGCCGCGGCGGTGGGCCTGAAGGACGTCACCACCGGCGACACGCTGTGCGCGCAGGACCACATCATCACCCTGGAGCGCATGGTGTTCCCGGAGCCGGTGATCTCGATGGCGGTCGAGCCGAAGACCAAGTCCGACCAGGAAAAGATGGGCATCGCGCTGAGCCGTCTGGCGCAGGAAGATCCCTCGTTCCGCGTCAACACCGACGAAGAGTCCGGCCAGACCATCATCCGCGGCATGGGCGAGCTGCACCTGGAAATCATCGTCGACCGCATGAAGCGCGAGTTCAACGTCGAAGCCAACGTCGGCAAGCCGCAGGTGGCCTACCGCGAGACCATCCGCAAGGCGGTCAAGCAGGAAGGCAAGTTCGTGCGTCAGTCCGGCGGTAAGGGCCAGTACGGTCACGTCGTGCTCGAGATCGAGCCGCAGGAACGCGGCCAGGGCTACACCTTCGAGAACGCGATCGTCGGCGGCGTGGTGCCGAAGGAATACATCCCGGCGGTGGACAAGGGCATCCAGGAAGCGGTGGCCAACGGCGTGATGGCCGGCTACCCGATCGTGGACGTCAAGGTGCGCCTGATCGACGGTTCGTACCACGACGTCGACTCCTCGGAAATGGCGTTCAAGATCGCCGGCTCGATGGGCTTCAAGGAAGGCTTCAACAAGGCCAATCCGGTGCTGCTGGAGCCGATCATGAAGGTCGAGATCGTCACCCCGGAGGATTACCTGGGCGACGTGATGGGCGACGTGAGCCGTCGTCGCGGCATCCTGCAGGGTCAGGACGACAGTCCGTCGGGCAAGGTGATCAACGCGATGGTGCCGCTGGGCGAAATGTTCGGCTACGCCACCACGCTGCGCTCGATGTCGCAGGGTCGCGCCACCTTCTCGATGGAGTTCGACCACTACGCCGAAGCGCCGGCCAACATCGCCGACTCGGTCATCAAGAAGAACTGAGATTAGAGCGACGGGATGCGTGCCGCGGACCCGGTCCGCGCCGCATCCCGCTCTCTCGTCCCCCAATACGAATCACGAGGTAGAGAAGACATGGCAAAGGGTAAGTTCGAGCGCACCAAGCCGCACGTCAACGTCGGCACCATCGGTCACGTCGACCACGGCAAGACCACGCTGACCGCGGCGCTGACCAAGATCGGCGCAGAGCGCTTCGGCGGCGAGTTCAAGGCGTACGACGCGATCGACGCGGCGCCGGAAGAGAAGGCGCGCGGCATCACGATCTCGACCGCCCACGTGGAATACGAATCCCCGACGCGCCACTACGCGCACGTGGATTGCCCGGGTCACGCGGACTACGTCAAGAACATGATCACCGGTGCGGCGCAGATGGATGGCGCGATCCTGGTGTGCTCGGCCGCTGACGGCCCGATGCCGCAGACCCGCGAGCACATCCTGCTGTCGCGCCAGGTCGGCGTGCCGCACATCGTGGTGTTCCTGAACAAGGCCGACATGGTCGACGACGCCGAGCTGCTCGAGCTGGTCGAGATGGAAGTGCGCGAGCTGCTGAGCAAGTACGACTTCCCGGGCGACGACACCCCGATCATCCACGGTTCGGCCCGCCTGGCGCTGGAAGGCGACCAGAGCGAGATCGGCGTGCCGGCGATCCTGAAGCTGGTGGACGCGCTGGACTCGTTCATCCCGGAGCCGCAGCGCGACGTGGACAAGCCGTTCCTGATGCCGGTGGAAGACGTGTTCTCGATCTCGGGCCGCGGCACCGTGGTGACCGGCCGTATCGAGCGCGGCATCATCAAGGTGGGCGACGAAATCGAAATCGTCGGCATCCGTGCGACGCAGAAGACCACCGTGACCGGCGTGGAAATGTTCCGCAAGCTGCTGGATCAGGGTCAGGCGGGCGACAACGCGGGCCTGCTGCTGCGCGGCACCAAGCGTGACGACGTGGAGCGCGGCCAGGTGCTGTGCAAGCCGGGTTCGATCAAGCCGCACACCGACTTCGAAGCCGAAGTGTACGTGCTGTCGAAGGACGAGGGTGGCCGTCACACCCCGTTCTTCAAGGGCTACCGTCCGCAGTTCTACTTCCGCACCACCGACATCACCGGTGCGGTGCAGCTGCCGGAAGGCGTGGAAATGGTGATGCCGGGCGACAACGTCAAGATGGTGGTGACGCTGATCAACCCGGTGGCGATGGACGAAGGCCTGCGCTTCGCGATCCGCGAAGGCGGCCGTACCGTCGGCGCCGGCGTGGTGGCCAAGATCATCAAGTAATGCCCTCCGGCGGCCGAGGCCGCCGGTGGAATCGCCGGCGACTGCGGTCGCCGGCATCGCGAAGGGTCGGCGCACGCCGGCCCTTCGTCGTTTCGGGTCAGCAGAAATCTTGCGATTTGCTGCGCCGTGGTGTTGCGGAGGCGTGAAGTCGTCGCTATAATGCGCGGCTCGGCGTTCCTGGGTAGGGCGCCGGCAAGACAGCGAAAAGAGAGGCAGGACGCCGCTCGTGTTCGCAGGACCGGGAAGGTCGCGTCGCATGGAGCACTCAACAGCCCCGGGTTGTTGACGCTGCTCTAGCTGCGCATTATACTTTTCCGTCTGGGCAGGCCGGGTCGACTGGTCTGCCCCAGTTTTTGGGGCGGAGGAATGCCCCCGCCGAGCCGGATGCTCTGCGGTACGACATCAGGAAACAACCGGGGCAGGTATCCCAGAGGCCTTGCCCGTCGCTCTTTTAACGAAGGAACCCACCGTCATGGCGGACCAAAAGATCCGGATTCGGCTGAAGGCGTTCGATCATCGTTTGATCGACCGTTCGGCCAGCGAGATCGTCGAGACGGCCAAGCGGACCGGCGCGCAAGTGCGTGGCCCGATCCCGCTGCCGACCAAGATCGAACGCTACACCATCCTCGTTTCCCCGCACGTCGACAAGGACGCGCGTGACCAGTACGAGACCCGCACGCACAAGCGCGTGCTCGACATCGTCGACCCCAACGACAAGACCGTGGACGCGCTGATGAAGCTCGAACTCGCGGCTGGCGTCGATGTCCAGATCAAGTTGACCTGAGGACTACGACCATGACGAAGAAGTATTCGTTGGGCTTCGTGGGCCGCAAGGCCGGCATGAGCCGCGTCTTCACCGAAGACGGCCGCTCCATCCCGGTCACCCTGATCGAAGCGACCCCGAACCGCATCACCCAGCTCAAGACCGTCGAAGCCGACGGCTACAGCGCCGTGCAGATCACCGTGGGCGCCCGTCGCGCCGCGCTGGTCAACAAGCCGGCGTCCGGCCATTTCGCCAAGGCGAAGGTCGAAGCGGGTCGCGGCCTGTGGGAGTTCCGCGTCGAGGACGCGCAGCTGGGCGAGTTCGCCGTCGGCGGCGAAATCAAGGCGGACATCTTCGCCGTCGGCCAGAAGGTCGACGTCCAGGGCGTCACCAAGGGCAAGGGCTTCCAGGGCACCATCAAGCGGCACAACTTCCGCATGGGCGATGCCACCCACGGTAACTCGCTGTCGCATCGCGCGCCGGGTTCGCTGGGTCAGCGCCAGACCCCGGGTCGCGTTTTCCCGGGCAAGAAGATGTCCGGCCACATGGGCGCGGTGCAGCAGAGCACGCAGAATCTGGAAGTGGTCAAGGTCGACGTCGAGCGTGGCCTGATCGCCATCCGCGGCGCTGTGCCTGGCGCTGCCGGTGGCGACGTGATCGTGCGTCCGGCTAGCAAGGCATAAGGAGAGATGACGATGGAACTCGTTATCACGGGTAGCAACAACAAGGTCTCGGTCTCCGACGCCGTGTTCGGCCGCGATTTCAGCGAGGATCTGGTTCACCAGGTCGTCGTCGCCTATCGCAACGCCGGCCGCGCCGGCACCAAGGCGCAGAAGACGCGTTCGGAAGTCAATGGCACCACCAAGAAGTCGAAGAAGCAGAAGGGCGGTGGCGCTCGCCACGGCGCGCTGACCGCTCCGATCTTCGTCGGCGGTGGCGTGACCTTCGCGGCCAAGCCGCGCAGCTTCGAGCAGAAGGTCAACCGCAAGATGTACCGCGCGGCCATCTGCGCGATCCTCTCGGAACTGAACCGCCAGGGCCGCCTGATGGTCGTCGACGCGTTCGACGTCGAGGCCAGCAAGACCAAGGGCCTGGTCGAGAAGCTGAAGGGTCTGGAAGTGGGCAAGCGTCCGCTGATCGTGACCGAAGAAGCGTCCGAGCATCTGTACCTGTCCGCCCGCAACCTTCCCTACGTGGAAGTGCGCGACGTGCAGGGCCTGGATCCGGTGTCGCTGGTCGGGGCCGACACGGTCGTGATCACCGCCGATGCGGTCAAGAAGGTCGAGGAGTGGCTGGCATGAGCAGCAACGAAAAAATCTTCAGCGTGCTGCGCGCTCCGCGTGTCTCCGAAAAGACCGCGCGCCTGCAGGAACTCTCCAATCAGTACGTCTTCGAGATTTCGAACGAAGCCACCAAGGCCGATGTCAAGGCCGCGGTCGAGCAGCTGTTCGACGTCAAGGTCGAGTCGGTCAACGTGTTGAACGTCAAGGGCAAGAACAAGTCCTTCCGTTCGCGCAGCGGTCGTCGCGGCGATTGGCGCAAGGCGTACGTGCGTCTGGCCGAAGGCCAGTCCATCGACGTAACGGCCAAGGCCTGAGGTACATCCCATGCCATTGATGAAATTCAAGCCCACCTCCGCAGGCCGTCGTTCGGCCGTGCGCGTGGTCACGCCCGATCTGCACAAGGGCGCCCCGCACGCTGCACTGGTGGAAAAGCAGAGCAAGTCCGGTGGTCGTAACCACCACGGCCGCATCACCACCCGCCACGTCGGCGGTGGCCACAAGCAGCACTACCGCGTCATCGACTTCAAGCGCAACAAGGAAGGTATCCCGGCGCGCGTGGAGCGGATCGAATACGATCCCAACCGCACCGCCCATATCGCCCTGCTGTGCTACGCCGACGGCGAGCGCCGCTACATCATCGCGCCGAAGGGCCTGAAGGCCGGCGACCAGGTGATCGCGGGTTCGGATGCGCCGATCAAGACCGGCAACACCCTGCCGCTGCGCAACATCCCGGTCGGTACCACCGTCCACGGGATCGAGCTGAAGCCGGGCAAGGGCGCGCAGATTGCGCGTGCCGCCGGCGCCGCGGTGCAGCTGGTCGCGCGTGAAGGCATCTACGCCACCCTGCGTCTGCGCTCCGGCGAAATGCGCAAGGTGCCGTCCGAGTGCCGCGCCACCATCGGCGAAGTCGGCAACGACGAGCACAACCTCGAGAAGCTGGGCAAGGCGGGCGCGAAGCGCTGGCGCGGCGTGCGTCCGACCGTTCGCGGTGCGGCCATGAACCCGGTCGACCACCCGCACGGTGGTGGCGAGGCGAAGGCCGGTCAGGGTAATCCGCATCCGGTCACCCCGTGGGGTGTTCCGACCAAGGGTTACAAGACGCGCCATAACAAGCGCACCGAACAATTCATCGTCCGCGATCGTAGGGGCTAATCGACCATGGCACGTTCACTCAAGAAGGGCCCGTTCGTCGATCACCACCTCGTCAAGAAGGTGGAGGCCGCGGCCGGTAGCAAGCGTCCGATCAAGACCTGGTCGCGTCGCTCGATGATCCTGCCGGAGATGGTGGGTTTCACCATCGCCGTGCATAACGGCAAGAACCACGTTCCGGTGCTGGTCAACGAGAACATGGTCGGCCACAAGCTCGGCGAATTTGCCGTCACCCGGACCTTCAAGGGTCACGGTGGCGACAAGAAGTCGGGCCGGTAAGGAGAGATGACGATGGAAGCGAAAGCAATCCTGCGCACCGCGCGCATCTCCCCGCAGAAGGCCCGCCTGGTCGCCGACCAGGTCCGTGGTCTTTCCGCCGAGCGGGCGGTCAACCTGCTGAAGTTCTCGGACAAGAAGGCTGCCCACCTGATCAAGAAGGTGGTGGAGTCGGCGATCGCCAATGCCGAGAACAATCAAGGCGCGGATGTCGACGAGCTGAAGGTCAAGACCATCATGGTTGATGAAGGTCCGACCCTGAAGCGTTTCATGGCGCGGGCGAAAGGCCGCGGTACCCGCATCCTCAAGCGCACCAGCCACATCACTGTGGTTGTGGGCGCCGCCAAGTAAGCGGAAAGGAAAAGACGATGGGTCATAAAGTTCATCCGATCGGAATCCGCCTGGGTATCGCCAAGGACTGGAATTCCAAGTGGTACGCCAACAAGGCCGAGTTCGCCGGTTACCTGGCAGCCGACCTCAAGGTCCGCGAAATGCTGCGCAAGAAGCTGGCGCAGGCGGGCATCAGCAAGATCCTGATCGAGCGTCCGGCCAAGACCGCGCGCGTGACGATCCACACCGCCCGCCCGGGCGTGGTGATCGGCAAGCGCGGTGAGGACATCGAGAAGCTGCGCAAGGAAGTGAGCGAGATGATGGGCGTCCCCGCCCACATCAACGTCACCGAAGTGCGCAAGCCGGAGCTGGACGCGCAGCTGGTCGCCGAGTCGATCGCGCAGCAGCTGGAGCGTCGCATCATGTTCCGCCGCGCGATGAAGCGCTCGGTCGGCAACGCGATGCGCCTGGGTGCCCTGGGCATCAAGGTCAACGTCGCCGGCCGTCTGAACGGTGCGGAAATCGCCCGTTCCGAGTGGTACCGCGAAGGCCGCGTGCCGCTGCACACGCTGCGTGCCGACATCGACTACGGCTTCGCCGAAGCCAAGACGACCTACGGCATCATCGGCATCAAGGTCTGGATCTACAAGGGCGAGATCTTCGATTTCTCCCAGGTTGGCCAGGAAAAGCAGGACGATTCCCCGCGCAACGATCGTAACGATCGCGGCGACCGTGGCGACCGTCCGTCGCGTCCGGCCCGTGAAGCGAGGTAACGGCAATGTTGCAACCCAAGCGAACCAAATACCGCAAGATGCACAAGGGTCGTAACGACGGCCTGGCGTGGAGCGGAAACGCCGTCAGCTTCGGCGAGTACGGGCTGAAGGCCACGGCGCACGGTCAGCTGACCGCGCGCCAGATCGAAGCGGCGCGCCGCTCGATCAGCCGCTACGTCAAGCGCGGCGGCAAGATGTGGATCCGCGTGTTCCCGGACAAGCCGATCACCAAGAAGCCGATCGAAGTGCGAATGGGCTCCGGTAAGGGTAACGTCGAGTACTGGGTCGCGCAGATCCAGCCCGGTCGCATGATCTATGAAATCGAAGGCGTCGGCGAAGATGTCGCGCGCGAGGCGTTCCGCCTGGCCGCTGCCAAGCTTTCGGTGACCACCACCTTCGTGACCCGGACGGTACGCTGATGGACATCAAACAACTCCGCGAGAAGTCGGCCGACGATCTGAAGGCCCACCTGACCGATCTGCGCAAGGAGCAGTTCGCCCTGCGCATGCAGCAGGTCACCGGGCAGCTGCCGAAGACTCACGAAACCCGCCGGGTGCGCCGCGAGATCGCTCGCGTCAAGCACCTGCTCGGCAGCACGAAGTAAGGATGGCCGCGATGAGCGACAATAACGAAAGCAAGACGCTGCGCACGGTCGAAGGCCGTGTGGTCAGCAACAAGATGGACAAGACCGTCACCGTGCTGGTGGAGCGTCAGGTCAAGCATGCGCTGTACGGCAAGTACATCAAGCGCTCGACCAAGCTCCACGCCCACGACGCCGACAACGCCTGCAACGAAGGCGATGTCGTGCGCGTGACCGAGATTGCGCCGATGTCCAAGACCAAGAACTGGCGGGTGGTGGAAATCGTCACCCGCGCGGCCGAATAAGGGAGATCTGAATCATGATCCAGATGCAGAGCTACCTCGACGTCGCCGACAATTCCGGTGCCAAGGAAGTGATGTGCATCAAGGTGCTCGGCGGCTCCAAGCGCCGCTACGCGCACATTGGCGACATCATCAAGGTCACCGTCAAGGACGCGATCCCGCGCGGCAAGGTCAAGAAGGGCGAAGTCTACGACGCCGTCGTCGTGCGTACCCGCAAGGGCGTGCGTCGTCCGGACGGTTCGTTGATCCGCTTCGATGGCAACGCCGCGGTGTTGCTCAACAACAAGCAGGAGCCGATCGGTACGCGCATCTTCGGGCCTGTGACCCGCGAGCTGCGTTCCGAGAAGTTCATGAAGATCGTCTCGCTCGCTCCCGAAGTGCTGTGAGCGGAGGACATACACATGGCTAACCGTATCAAGAAGGGCGACCAGGTCGTCGTCACCACCGGCAAGGACAAGGGCAAGCAGGGCGAAGTCGTCCGCGTCGACGGCGACCGCGTGGTCGTCTCCAACGCGAACATCGTCAAGCGCCACACCAAGCCGAACCCGCAGGCGGGCGTCGCCGGCGGCGTGGTCGAGCGCGAAGCGTCGATCCATATTTCCAACGTTGCGATCCTCAACCCGGCCACGGGCAAGGGCGACCGCGTTGGCTTCAAGGTGCTGGAGGATGGACGCAAACTGCGTGTGTTCCGCTCCAGCGGTGAGGCGCTCGACGCCTGAGGAATGACACAATGACTTCCCGTCTCGAAAAGATCTACAAGGAAGAAGTGGTACCGGCTCTGATGAAGAAGTTCGGTTACACCAATCCGATGGAAGTGCCGAAGCTGGTCAAGGTCACGCTGAACATGGGCGTGGGCGAGGCGGCGACGAACAAGAAGATCCTGGAAAACGCCGTTGCCGACATGGCCAAGGTCTCCGGCCAGAAGCCGGTGGTGACCAAGTCGCGCATCTCGGTGGCCTCGTTCAAGATCCGCGATGGCTGGCCGATCGGCTGCAAGACCACGCTGCGTCGCGCCAAGATGTACGAGTTCCTGGACCGCCTGATCAACATCTCGCTGCCGCGCGTGCGCGACTTCCGCGGTGTCTCGGGGCGTTCGTTCGACGGCCGCGGCAACTTCAACATGGGCGTGAAGGAGCAGATCATCTTCCCGGAAATCGACTTCGACGCCGTCGACGCGATCCGCGGTATGGATATCGCCATCACCACCACCGCCAAGACCGACGCCGAAGCCAAGGCGTTGCTCGAAGCGTTCAAGTTCCCGTTCCGTAACTGATTGACGCCGGGATTGGGGATTCGGGATTCGGGATGGAAGGGCGCATGCCCGCCACCCCGGGTTCCGCGGATCTCAAATCCCCACTCTCGAATCCCGAGGATTTACAGATGGCAAAGACCTCCATGGTCAACCGCGACATCAAGCGCAAGAAGCTGGCGAAGAAGTTCGCCGACAAGCGTGATGCGCTGAAGAAGATCATCGCCTCCGGCACCGCCTCGTACGACGAGAAGGCCGAGGCTGTGACCAAGCTGCAGAAGCTGCCGCGCGATTCGTCGCCGAGCCGCCAGCGCACCCGTTGCGAGCTGTCCGGCCGCCCGCGTGGCGTGTACGGCAAGTTCGGCCTGGGCCGCAACATGCTGCGCAAGGCGACCATGAACGGCGACGTTCCGGGCCTGCGCAAGGCCAGCTGGTAATTCCAGCGGCGCCGGTCCCGTCCGCGGGGCCGGGCAGGGCGGTCTAGTCGCCCGTGTGTCGTTCAGACAACGAGTCCGACGCAAGTCGGACTTTTTGTCGTATACTCCCGCTCCTTGCCTCGCGGCAGGGACGGGTATGGCAGCCGCCGCGGGTTCCTCCGGCGGCTGCGCGCTTCACCCCCAGCGTCATTCCACCGCTCCACCACACAAGATTTTCGCGAAAGCGGATATCGGTGCACTCAAAGGTAGACACCATGAGCATGACTGATCCCATCGCCGACCTGCTGGTCCGCATCAAGAATGCGGCCGCGGTTGGCAAGCCGACGGTGAAGATGCCGTCCTCCAAGATCAAGGTTGCGATCGCGGAAGTGCTGAAGGCCGAAGGCTATATCAGCGATCTGCGCGTCAACGCGATCGAGAACAACAAGTCCGAACTGGAAATCGTGCTGAAGTATTTCGAGGGCCGTCCGGTCATCGATACGCTCAAGCGCGTTTCGCGTTCGGGTCTGCGCCAGTATCGCGGCAAGACCGAGCTGCCGAAGGTTCTCGGCGGTCTGGGCGTTGCCATCATTTCCACGTCCAAGGGCATCATGACCGATGCGCAGGCCCGTCAGGCCGGCGTCGGTGGCGAAGTCCTGTGCTTCGTGGCCTAAGGGAAGGAGCACTCACATGTCCCGCGTAGCCAAGAAGCCGATCTCCCTCCCGAAGGGCGTCGAACTCACCGTCCAGGCCGATCAGGTCAGCGTCAAGGGCCCGAAGGGCAACCTGTCGCTGCCGAAGCCGGCCGGCGTCGAAATCAAGCAGGAAAACGGTGTCGCCACGCTGTCGGCGAACGATCCGTCGCACATCGCCATCACCGGCACCGTTCGCGCCATCCTGGCGAACATGGTGCAGGGCGTGTCCGCGGGCTTCGAGCGCAAGCTCGAGCTGGTGGGCGTCGGCTACCGTGCCACGATGCAGGGCAAGGACCTGAGCCTGGCGCTCGGTTTCTCGCACCCGATCGTGTTCAGTGCGCCGGAAGGCATCACCCTGGCCGCTCCGACCCAGACCGAGATCGTGGTGCAGGGCGCCGACAAGCAGCGCGTCGGCGAAGTCGCTGCCAAGATCCGCGGTTTCCGTCCGCCGGAGCCCTACAAGGGCAAGGGTGTGAAGTACGCCGGTGAAGCCATCATTCGCAAGGAAGCCAAGAAGGCCTAAGCCCGGTGCTTCCATCAGGATTCCGGCCTCGCGAGGCCGGCGTCCCGAACGAACGCCTCGCTTCCTTCAGCTTTCCTAGGACACAGACATGACCATCAACAAGAACATCGCCCGCCTGCGTCGCGCCAAGTCGACCCGCGCCCACATCCGTGAGCTCGGCGTCGCCCGCCTGTCGGTGCTGCGCACCGGCCAGCACCTGTACGCGCAGGTCTTCACCGCCGACGGCTCCAAGGTGCTCGCCGCGGCGAACACCCTGCAGGCCGACGTCAAGGACGGCCTGAAGAACGGCAAGAACAGCGACGCCGCCGCCAAGGTCGGCAAGCTGATCGCCGAGCGCGCCAAGGCCGCGGGCGTCGAGAAGGTCGCCTTCGACCGCTCGGGCTACCGCTACCACGGCCGCATCAAGGCGCTGGCCGACGCCGCGCGCGAAGGCGGCCTGCAGTTCTGATCCTTGCGGGCGCGGCGATGCCGCGCCCGTCCCGCCGATGCGGGTTGCATCGGACCTTGGCGCGCCTTCTGCGCGCGCCCGGGGAACACGGCTCCAGACCACAACCACAAGCGGCAACGAAGCCGTAAATCTTTTCCTCTATCAAGGACATCACAATGGCTGAAGAACAGCGTGCACCGCGGGGTCGTGATCGCGACCGCAACCGCGAAGAGAAAGTCGACGACGGCATGATCGAGAAGCTGGTCGCGGTCAACCGCGTCAGCAAGACGGTCAAGGGCGGTCGCCAGTTCACCTTCACCGCGCTGACCGTGGTCGGCGACGGCAACGGCAAGATCGGCTTCGGTTACGGCAAGGCGCGCGAAGTGCCGGTCGCGATCCAGAAGTCGATGGAGTATGCGCGCAAGGGCATGCTCAACATCGATCTGAACAACGGCACCCTGTGGCACCCGGTGAAGTCCGGCCACGGCGCGGCGCGCGTGTTCATGATGCCGGCCTCGGAAGGTACCGGCGTGATCGCCGGCGGCGCGATGCGCGCCGTGCTGGAAGCGGTGGGCGTGAAGAACGTGCTGGCCAAGGCCGTCGGTTCGCGCAACCCGATCAACCTGGTGCGCGCCACGCTGCGCGGCCTGGAAGACATGCAGTCGCCGGCCCGCATCGCGGCCAAGCGCGGCAAGAAGGTGGAGGATCTGACCCATGGCTAATGAATCCACCAAGACCGTCAAGGTGCGCCTGGTGCGCGGCCTGCGTGGTACCCAGTCGCGTCACCGCCTGTCGGTGCGTGCCCTGGGCCTGAACAAGCTCAACGATGTGCGCGAACTGAAGGACAGCCCGCAAGTGCGCGGCCTGATCAACAAGGTTCAGTACCTCGTCCAGGTTGAGGAGTAATCGACCATGACTTTGCATCTGAATGATCTGAAGCCCGCGCCGGGCGCGCGTACCGAGCGCACCCGCGTCGGTCGCGGCATCGGTTCCGGCCTGGGCAAGACCGCCGGCCGTGGCCACAAGGGTTCGTTCGCGCGCAAGGGCGGCGGCAAGATCAAGGCCGGCTTCGAAGGCGGCCAGACCCCCATGCAGCGTCGTCTGCCGAAGATCGGCTTCCGTTCGAAGATGGCCAAGGACACCGCCGAAGTGCTGTCCTACCAGCTCGACAACCTGCCGGCCGGCGAGATCGATTTCGCCGCGCTGCGCGCCGCGAAGCTGGTCCCGAGCACCGCGAAGAAGGCCAAGGTGGTCCTGAAGGGCGAACTGACCAAGAAGTTCGTGCTGAAGGGCGTTGCCGCGACCGCCGGTGCCAAGGCGGCAATCGAAGCTGCCGGCGGCAGCGTGCAGGAGTAACACGCAGATGGCGCAGGCTGGCATGGGGAATCTCGGCGGCGGGCTCGGCAAGTTCACGGAACTTCGCCAGCGCCTGTTGTTCGTCATCGGCGCATTGATCGTCTACCGTATCGGCTGCTACGTGCCGGTGCCGGGCGTCAATCCCGAAGCCATGCTTGCGCTGATGCAGGCGCAGGGCGGCGGCATCGTGGACATGTTCAACATGTTCTCGGGCGGCGCCCTGCACCGTTTCAGCATCTTCGCGCTGAACGTGATGCCGTACATCTCGGCATCGATCGTGATCCAGCTGGCCACGCACATCTTTCCGTCGCTGAAGGCGATGCAGAAGGAAGGCGAGTCGGGCCGGCGCAAGATCACCCAGTATTCGCGCATCGGCGCGGTGCTGCTGGCGGTGGTGCAGGGCGGCAGTATCGCCCTGGCGCTGCAGAACCAGACCGCACCGGGCGGCGCGCCGGTGGTGTACGCCCCCGGCATGGGCTTCGTGCTCACCGCGGTGATCGCGCTGACCGCCGGCACCATCTTCCTGATGTGGGTCGGCGAGCAGGTGACCGAGCGCGGCATCGGCAACGGTGTCTCGCTGATCATCTTCGCCGGCATCGTCGCCGGCCTGCCGGCGGCGGCGATCCAGACCGTGGAGGCCTTCCGCGACGGCAACATGAGCTTCATCGCGCTGCTGCTGATCGTGCTGACCATCCTCGCCTTCACCCTGTTCGTGGTGTTCGTCGAGCGCGGACAACGGCGGATCACGGTGAACTACGCGCGCCGCCAGGGCGGCCGCAACGCGTACATGAACCAGACCTCGTTCCTGCCGCTGAAGCTCAACATGGCCGGCGTGATCCCGCCGATCTTCGCCTCGAGCATCCTCGCCTTCCCGGCGACGCTGTCGATGTGGTCGGGCCAGGCTGCCTCCAACAGCACCTTCGGCAGCGTGCTGCAGCGCATCGCCAATGCGCTCGGCCCGGGCGAGCCGGTGCACATGATCGTGTTCGCCGCGCTGATCATCGGCTTCGCGTTCTTCTACACGGCGCTGGTGTTCAACTCGCAGGAAACCGCGGACAACCTGAAGAAGTCCGGCGCGCTGATTCCGGGCATCCGTCCGGGCAAGGCCACCGCAGACTACGTCGACGGCGTGCTGACCCGCCTGACCGCGGCCGGTTCGGTGTACCTGGTGATCGTGTGCCTGCTGCCGGAAGTGATGCGTGCCCAGCTCGGCACCTCGTTCCACTTCGGCGGCACCTCGCTGCTGATCGCGGTCGTGGTGGTGATGGACTTCATCGCGCAGATCCAGGCGCACCTGATGTCGCACCAGTACGAAAGCCTGTTGAAGAAGGCCAACCTCAAGGGTGGCTCGCGCGGCGGCGGTTTTGCCCGCGGTTGATTGCTATACTGTTTGAATCCTTCCGCGAAGACGCCCCGGCTCCCGGGCGCAGTCTTCCGACTTGAAGGGCGGCCCGTGCAGCGGTCTCGTGCGCGGGTGAGACGTGGTGGTCCTGCGCTGGAGTAGCGCGGGCGGCAGGGTGGAGGTTTCTCCCTGCCAACGACGTCCGGCGCCGGAGCATGGGCACACTCCCCATGCCGGGCTTGCGGAACCTTGCGGTTCCGCGGGCTTCCATGTAACCCGAGACCTTGCTAGACTTACAAGTTCACTTTTTGATCCATCCTGCCGGATGGCGCCGTGGTGCGCCGTCGGGCCATCACTCAGTTGGAGAACCGCGTCATGGCGCGTATTGCAGGCGTCAACCTGCCAGCCCAGAAGCACGTCTGGGTCGGGTTGCAAAGCATCTACGGCATCGGCCGTACCCGTTCGAAGAAGGTCTGCGAAGCCGCAGGCGTGACCTCGACCACCAAGATCCGCGACCTGTCCGAGCCGGAAATCGAGCGCCTGCGTCTCGAAGTCGGCAAGTACATCGTCGAAGGCGACCTGCGTCGCGAAATCGGCATCGCCATCAAGCGACTGATGGACCTGGGCTGCTACCGCGGCCTGCGTCACCGTCGTGGCCTGCCCCTGCGCGGTCAGCGCACCCGTACCAACGCCCGCACCCGCAAGGGTCCGCGCAAGGCGATCAAGAAGTAAGGGACCGACATGGCTAAGCCCGCAGCAGCAAAGACCAAGAAGAAGATCAAGCGCGTCGTCACCGACGGCGTCGCCCACGTCCACGCTTCGTTCAACAACACCATCGTGACCATCACCGACCGTCAGGGCAATGCATTGTCCTGGGCGACCTCCGGTGGCGCCGGTTTCCGCGGTTCGCGCAAGTCCACGCCGTTCGCGGCGCAGGTGGCCGCCGAGAAGGCCGGGCGCGCTGCGCTCGACTACGGCGTGAAGTCGCTGGAAGTGCGCATCAAGGGCCCGGGTCCGGGTCGCGAGTCCGCCGTCCGTTCGTTGAACAACGTCGGATACAAGATCACCAACATCATCGACGTGACGCCGATCCCGCACAACGGGTGCCGTCCGCCGAAGAAGCGTCGCGTCTAAAGGAGCGATAAGAAATGGCTCGTTATATCGGTCCTACCTGTAAGCTCGCGCGCCGCGAAGGCGCCGATCTTTCCCTCAAGAGCCCGGCGCGTGCGCTGGACTCCAAGTGCAAGCTGGAGCAGAAGCCCGGCCAGCACGGCGCGACCGCCCGCAAGGGCAAGCTGTCCGACTACGCCACCCAGCTGCGCGAGAAGCAGAAGGTCAAGCGTATCTACGGCCTGCTGGAGCGTCAGTTCCGCAACTACTACAAGAAGGCCTCGACCAAGAAGGGCAACACCGGCGAGAACCTGCTGCAGCTGCTGGAAACCCGCCTGGACAACGTCGTCTACCGCATGGGCTTCGCCGTCACCCGTCCGGCCGCGCGCCAGCTGGTGTCGCACCGTGGCGTGCTGGTCAACGGCAAGTCGGTGAACCTGGCCTCGTACCAGGTCAAGGCCGGCGACGCGATCGCCCTGTCGGAAAAGGCGCAGAAGCAGCTTCGCGTGCAGGAAGCGCTGACCGTTGCCGAAACGCATGACCTGAACCCGTCGTGGGTCGAGGTCGATTCGAAGAAGTTCAGCGGCATCTTCAAGGCCGTGCCGGACCGTGCGGACCTGCCTGCCGACATCAACGAAGCGCTGATCGTCGAGTTGTATTCGAAGTAATCACATCGGAGAGCCTCCGGTCCACGGAGGCTCGTCAGGAGAACCCGCAACATGACGGTTACCGCCAACCAGGTTCTGCGCCCGCGTGGGCCGCAGATCGAACGCCTTACCGACAACCGCGCCAAGGTCGTGATCGAGCCCTTGGAGCGCGGGTATGGGCATACGCTGGGCAACGCCCTGCGTCGCGTGCTGCTGTCCTCGATTCCCGGCTTCGCGATCACCGAAGTCGAGATCGACGGCGTGCTGCACGAGTACACCACGGTCGAAGGGCTGCAGGAGGACGTGCTGGAAGTCCTGCTGAACCTCAAGGACGTGGCCATCCGCATGCATACCGGTGACAGCGCCACGCTGTCGCTGTCCAAGCAGGGTCCGGGCACGGTCACTGCCGCCGACATCAAGACCGACCACAACGTCGAGATCCTCAACAACGACCACGTGATCTGCCACCTGACCAAGGACACGGCGATCAACATGCGTCTGAAGATCGAGCGTGGCTTCGGCTACCAGCCGGCCGCCGCGCGTCGCCGTCCGGACGAAGAGACCCGCACCATCGGCCGCCTGGTCCTGGACGCGTCGTTCTCGCCGGTGCGCCGCGTCGCCTACGCGGTCGAGTCGGCCCGCGTCGAACAGCGCACCGACCTGGACAAGCTGGTCCTGGATATCGAAACCAACGGCACGATCGATGCCGAGGAAGCCGTGCGCACCGCCGCCGACATCCTCAGCGACCAGCTGTCGGTGTTCGGCGACTTCACCCATCGCGACCGTGGCGCGGCCAAGCCGGCCAGCAACGGCGTGGATCCGGTGCTGCTGCGTCCGATCGACGATCTGGAACTGACCGTGCGTTCGGCCAACTGCCTGAAGGCCGAGAGCATCTACTACATCGGCGATCTGATCCAGAAGACCGAAGTGGAGCTGCTCAAGACCCCGAACCTGGGCAAGAAGTCGCTCACCGAGATCAAGGAAGTGCTGGCCCAGCGTGGCCTGTCGCTCGGCATGAAGCTGGAGAACTGGCCGCCGGCCGGCGTCGCCCAGCACGGCATGCTCGGCTGAGTGTTGCGCATCCGGCCGGTGCCGCAAGGCATCGGCCGCGTGTCGTGAGCTCCATCTGCGTCACCACGTCGACGGGTCGCCAAGCCCGCGGCGTCGCCCGGTCAGGGACGGCCGGCACGGACCATCCGCAGTCCACATTCAACGCCAGGACGGCGACAGCGATCTCCAACAGTCACACTCTTCCATAGGAATCCCAACCCATGCGTCACCAGAAATCCGGCCGCAAGTTCAGCCGCACCAGTGCTCACCGCGAAGCGATGTTCAAGAACATGGCGGCGTCGCTGATCAAGCACGAGCTGATCAAGACCACCCTGCCGAAGGCCAAGGAACTGCGCCGCGTCGCCGAGCCGCTGATCACCCTGGCCAAGGTCGACAACGTCGCCAACCGCCGCCTGGCGTTCGCCCGCCTGCGCGACAAGGAAGCCGTGGGCACCCTGTTCACCACGCTGGGCCCGCGCTACCAGGCGCGCCCGGGTGGCTACCTGCGCATCCTCAAGTGCGGCTTCCGCGCCGGCGACAACGCGCCGATGGCCTACGTCGAGCTGGTCGACCGCCCGGCCGTGGCCGAGGAAGTGGCCGAGTAATCGGTCCGCCCCTGCAGCAAGCAAGAAGCCCGGCATGTCCGGGCTTTTTGTTTTTGGGGCGGGCATTTGGGAGTCGGGATTGGGGATTGGGGATTGGTAGAGCGTGGTCGCGGCGCCGGCTGAGGCGGCCGACAGCGCCATGACACATGGTGATGGCGCGCACGATCGCGGATAATGCGCGGATCGTCGATGCGAGTTCGAGTCCGATGAATCCGTTACGTTGGGGTTTCCGCGCGCAGTTCCTGCTCGGCTTTCTGATCTGCGCCGGCTTGCTGGGCTATGCGATCTTCGTGCAGCTGCAGCTGGGCATCGAGCCGTGCCCGCTGTGCATCTTCCAGCGCATCGCCTTCGCCGCGCTGGGCGTGCTGTTCCTGCTCGGTGCCCTGCATGGGCCGCGCAGCGCTGGCGGGCGCAAGATCTACGGCGTCCTGGCGTTCCTGGCCGCGCTCGTGGGCGCCGGTATCTCCACCAAGCACGTCTCGGTGCAACTGTTCCCGGATCCGATGGCGTCCTGCGGCCCGCCGCTGAGCTTCCTGCGCGAGACCATGGGGCCGTTCGAGGTGCTGCGCCGGGTGCTGACCGGCACCGGCGACTGCGGCAACATCGACTGGCGTTTCCTTGGCCTGTCGATGCCGATGTGGTGCCTGATCTGCTTCGTGCTGCTGGCCGTGTTCGCGCTCTATGCCGGGTTCAAGAGCCGCAAGCGCACGTTGATCTGAGCCTGCACCTGCGGCGCGTCGATCGCCCAGCCTGACGGCGACGGAGCCCAGCGGCAGCGCCGCTGGGCGTTGCAGCAGTTGCGACGGGAAGGGCTGGCGCTTGCAGCTGTCGCGCAGTGGTTGGCCATCTGATCCTGCCGGCCTGGTTGTCTGGCGCCGCTGTCGACTGTGAGCTGCTGTCTGGGCGTCAGCGCGACGCGCCGGCCGCCTGCGGCACGACCTGGGCGAGAAAAGCCGCCACCGGTGGTGCCCACACCGACGGGTCGGCCTGGGCGAAGGTCTTGTGGCCATCGTCGCCGAATGGCGGCAGATCGACGAAGGTCACCGGGGGCGTCGAGCCGGCGCGGTAGGCGGCATGCATGCGGTGCGCCAGTTCGCGTCGGAAGAAGTGATCGTTCTCGGCGTACAGCCACAGTTGCGGCAGCGTGTTGGCCGCGCCCAGGGTCTTCTCCGCCTCGACCAGGCGGTCCTCGCCGGCGCAGATGACCTCCTTGCCGTTGCTGCCGCGCCCGCCGGCGAAGCTGATGACGCCGCGCACGCCGGGTGGCGGCGCATCGGCCAGCGCCACCGCGCCGAGGCCGCCGGCGGACTGGCCGACCACGACGATGCGCTGCGGGTCCACGTCGGGAAGACGTGCGACGGCGTCGACGATCGCCGCCTCGGCCGCGGCGATCTTGCGCCCGGCGACGACGAAATCGACGTCGTGGCAGTTGCCTGCGCCTTCCAGGTAGCTGCCGCTGGAGCTGCCATAGCCGGGCCGCAGCGCCAGCACCACCATGTAGCCGCGGGCGACGAACCAGCGCGCGGCGCGCGCGAAGCCGAGGCGGGTGTCGGCGAGCTTGCGCTTGTCCGCGGGCGTGCCGTGGTGGATGACGATCAGCGGGAACGGACCTGGGCCCGTGGGGCGGTACACGCGTGCGGCGAGATCGTAGTCGACGCCTTCCACGACCACCGGCATCCGGAAGTCCGCGACGCGTTCGGCGTGCACCGGCAATGGCGCAGCGAAGGCGAGGAGGGTGGCCGCGAAGGCGGCGAACAAGTGCTTGCGCATGTGCGAAACCTGCCTGGCCGGGGGCGTGGCGACGCGTCGTGGCGGTTCGTGTGCGATCGGCGTGCCGTGTGGCCCTGCCTCCGCTGGGCGATCCCGCGGCCACGACGCGGCGCGCGGCTTCGCTGTATTGCTGGACGTGCCTTGGTCGGATATTCCGGATGCATCTTACCGGGCGATTGGCGGCCGCTCCTCGACCGATCGGGAGCCGCTTCCCGGCGGCCGTTGCGCCCGCATCCGTCCGCCACAACCGCCGTCGTCCATCGTGTTGCGGCCTGCGGCACGTCGGTCGACATGCCGCAGGCCGCCGTCCGGGCCTTGCTCAGAAGTCCTGCTGCAGGCTCAGGTAGACGCCGCGGCGCGGCGCCCACTGCGGCGCGAACACGCCGATGCCGCCGCCGTCGCGCAACTGGTAGTGGCGGTCGAGCACGTTGAGCACCGCCAGTTGCGCGTGCAGCGGGTGGCTGCTGGCCAGGGCGAAGTCGTGGCCGGCGCTGAGGTTGAGCTGGAAGTACGCCGGCAACTCGCCGCCGTTGGGCACGCCGTCGGCGTCGGTGCGCAGGCCGCTGCCGAACAGGTAGTCGGCGCCGATGCGGCTGTCCTCGGCCAGGGCGTAGTTGATGCCGCCGGAGGAGGTCAGCTTCTGGTCGTGGTCCAGGTGGATCCAGTGGTCGTTGGCGTAGGCCAGCGCATCCGGGTCGAAGTTGTACAGGCTGGTCATCACCTGCTTGCCCATGGCCTTGCTGTAGGCGGCGTTGAAGTAGGCGTTGATCGGGCCGTTGCTGTAGTCGGCGCTGAACTCGGCGCCGCGAATGCGGCCGTAGCGGTAGTTGAAGGTGGAGTAGACGTAGGCGGCACCGAACTGGCCTTCGTCCTGCAGACGGTCGGCCTTGCGGTAGTAGGTGTCCAGGCCCAGGGTCAGGTGGTCGCCGACCATCTGCGAGATGCCCAGGTCGTAGTAGTCGCTGCGCTCGCTCAGCGGCTTGGTCGAGGCGCCGTTCGGCGACTGCTGGTTGGTGGTGCCGTCGTACAGGGCGATGTCGCTGGTGGAGATCAGCTCGGTGGCCGGCGGGGTGAAGTAGCGCGCATAGCCGGCGTGCAGGGTGGTGCTGTCGCTGGCGTGCCAGACCACGCCCAGGCGCGGGCTGAGCTGACCCTCGGTGGTGCCGAAGGCCTTGTAGCGGTCGCCGCGCACGCCGTAGTTGATGGTCCAGGCGTCGCTCGGCTGCCATTCGTCCTGCAGGTACACCGCGTAGGTGCTGGCGTGGAAGCGGCTGCTGTCGGGGATGAACAGCGGCACGTCGCTGCTCTGGCTGCCGTCGTCGTTGGCCGGGAACACATAGGCGTTGTTGCTGGCGTTGGCGTGTTCGAAGTTGCCGTACACGCCGTAGCGCAGGGTGTGGGTGCTGCCCCACGGCGTGGAGAAGTCGGCCTGCAGGGTGCTGGCGCGGTTGGCGCGCTGCACCTGCGAGGCGATGCCGTTGAAGATCAGGTCGCCGGCGATGTCCGGGGAGAACGCGACGCTGCTGTAGCGCTGGCCGGCCGACAGCTGGTAGCTGGTGTCGCCGAGCGCGCCCTGCAGCACCAGGGTGCCGAAGCGGGTGTTCTCGCGCTGGTTCTCGTCGAGCTGGGAGGAATCGAAGGTACTGGTGCCCTGGTAGGTAAACGCCGGCGTCTGCCCCGGGTTGTTGGGGATCTGGAAGCGGTTGTTGGCGTAGCCGACCAGCAGGCTGAGCCGGGTGTTCTCGTTCAGCAGGTAGCTGAGGTCGGCGAAGCCCTTGCCCTGGTGGGTCTTGTCGTGGATCGGGTTGTCGCTGTCGGTCGGGTTCTCCATGCCGATGCGGTTCTGCAGGTAGTTGCCGCTGGCGAACCAGCTGAAGCGGCCTTCGCTGCCCCACCACGAGGCGTTGGGGTTGAGCGTGCCGTAGGAGCCGCCGGTGATGCCGACGCTGCCGCCGTTGCCCAGTTCCACGCCGTTCTTGGTGGTGATGTCGACCACCGCCGCGGTGCGGTCGCCGAACTGCGCCGGCAGCGCGCCGTCGAGCAGGCGGATGTTCTTGATCGTGCGCGGGTCCAGGGTCTGGCCGAAGCCGGAAATGGATTCGGGGATCATCACGCCGTTGATGCGGTACTGCAGGTTGGCGTGGTCGCCGCGCACGTGCACGCCGCCGTAGGAATCCTGGACCACGCCCGGTGCCTGCAGCAGCACCTGGTTGAGCGGGGTGGAAGCGCCCAGCGGCAGGCGCGCGATGTCCTCGGCGCTGATCGCGTACTGGCTGCTGCCGATGTCCGGCGACAGCGCGTTGCGCGCGGCTTCCAGCTTGGCGGTGACGGTGACCGGATCGAGATCGACGGTCGGTTCGGCGGCAGCGGTGCTGTCGGCGGTGGCGTCTGCGGCGAGGGCGAGGCCCGGGGCGACCAGCAGGACCAGGGCGATGGCGGAGGAGAGGGGACGACGTGTCATGGCGAGGCGAACCGAAGGGGAGGAATTGTTACTTAATAACAGTGTGCTTTCGCAAAAACGCCGGCGTAGGCCGGAAGTCATGGTGGCGTCGCGGTGTTGCTTGCCGTTCATGTCGCGGCGCTGCCAGCGTGACCGGGATGCGGCGCTATGCGGCGCGCCCCGGCTCTGCGAACATCGCACACTGCCAAGGAGTCCTTTCATGAATCTGTCGCCCGCCGCCGTGTCCGCCTCCACCTCGCCGTCCTGGTCACCTGCCAGTTGGCGTGAGCGGCCGGCGCTGCAGATGCCGGTGTATCCGGACCCGCAGGCGCTGGAGGCCGCGCTGGCGGAACTGCGGCACTTGCCGCCGCTGGTCACGTCCTGGGAGATCTTCGCGCTGAAGAAGCAACTGGCCGAGGCGCAGGAGGGCAAGCGCTTCCTGCTGCAGGGCGGCGATTGCGCGGAGAACTTCAACGATTGCGAATCCGGCACCATTTCCAACCGGCTCAAGGTGCTGCTGCAGATGAGCCTGGTGCTGGTGCACGGCCTGCGCCTGCCGGTGGTGCGGGTGGGTCGCTATGCCGGGCAGTACGCCAAGCCGCGCTCGGCCGATACCGAGACCCGCGACGGCGTGACCCTGCCCAGCTACCGCGGCGACGTGGTCAACGGCCCGGAGTTCACCGCGCAGGCGCGGGTGCCCGATCCGCGGCGCATGATCACCGCGCACTCGCGTTCGGCGATGACCATGAACTTCGTGCGCGCGCTGATCGACGGCGGCTTCGCCGACCTGCACCATCCCGAGTACTGGAACCTGAGCTGGGTCGGCTATTCGCCGCTGGCCGAGGACTACCAGAAGATGGTGGCCTCGATCGGCGATGCGGTGCGCTTCATGGAGACCCTGTCCGGCGCGCAGCTGTACAACCTCAATCGCGTCGATTTCTACACCTCGCACGAGGCCTTGCTGCTGCCCTACGAGGAGGCGCTGACCCGCGAGGTGCCGCGGCAGTGGGGCTGGTTCAACCTCAGCACGCACTATCCGTGGATCGGCATGCGCACCGCGGCGCTGGACGGCGCGCACGTGGAGTACTTCCGTGGCATCCGCAATCCGATCGCGATCAAGGTCGGACCGTCGGCGCAGCCGGACCAGTTGCTGCGCCTGATCGACGTGCTCAATCCGGAAGACGAACCGGGCCGGCTGACCTTCATCCACCGCATGGGCGCGGCGCAGATCGCCGAGAAGCTGCCGCCGCTGCTGGACGCGGTGAAGCGCGACGGCCGCCGCGTGCTGTGGGTGTGCGATGCGATGCACGGCAACACCGAGAGCACCAGCAACGGCTACAAGACCCGGCGCTACCAGAACGTCCTGGGCGAGGTGGAGCAGTCGTTCGATATCCACGCCGCGGCCGGCACCCGGCTGGGCGGCGTGCATCTGGAACTGACCGGCGAGGACGTCACCGAGTGCACCGGCGGCGCGCGCGAACTGACCGAGCGCGACCTCGAGCGCGCCTATCGCTCCAGCGTGGATCCGCGGCTGAACTACGAGCAGTCGCTGGAGATCGCGATGGCGATCGTGCGCAAGCAGAACGGGCGTACCGTCGCCACGCCGCTCGCGTAGTCGGTTGGTGGCGGCATGCGCCGGCGCGCAGCGTGCGCGTCGGCGCCGGCGCTGGACACACAGGCCTGTGCGGGGCCATTACGTCTGCACGCACTGCGCGTGGCGGCCTCTCGCGGCCGTTGGCAACCCATTTCGCAGAGGTGCGCGCATGCGCGCCGACGCCCGCTGTGGCCGTCGCCTGGCGCCGCAGCGTGCGCGCTCGACATCACGCTAATCCCCGCGCTGCCAGACTGTCGCGACTCCTCCCCCCGACAAAGGAGCGCATCTTGACCCTCGATCTTCATTGGGTGCCTTGGCGTGCCTATACGCTGCCGATCGGCGCCGCGCTGATTCTCGGCTTCCTGGCCTGGTGGCTGCTGCTGCGCATCGCCCAGCGCATGCGCGGCCGCGACTACCGCCGCGCGCGCATCGTGCGCGTGGTCAGCGTGCCGGTCGCGTTCCTGCTGCCGATGCTGATGCTCAGCTTCGCGCTCGAATCCACGCCGCTGGACGAGAAGGCGCTGACCGACCTGCAGCACCTGCTGCACATCGGCATGATCGGCTGCGTGACCTGGCTGCTGGTGCGCGGCGTGGCGGCGCTGGAAACGGCGATCCTGCGCAGCCATCCGATCGAGGTGGCGGACAACCTCACCGCGCGCCGCGTGCAGACCCAGACCCGGGTGCTGGCGCGGGTGGCGATGGGCACGATCATCCTGGTCGGCACCTCGATCGTGCTGCTGACCTTCCCGGCGGTGCGGCAGATCGGCACCACCCTGCTGGCCTCGGCCGGCATCATCGGCCTGGTCGCCGGTATTGCCGCCAAGCCGGTGTTCGGCAATCTGATCGCCGGCCTGCAGATCGCGCTGACCCAGCCGATCCGGCTCGACGACGTGGTCATCGTCGAAGGCGAGTGGGGCCGTATCGAGGAGATCGGCAGTTCCTACGTGGTGGTGCGGATCTGGGACGAGCGGCGCATGGTGGTGCCGCTGACCTGGTTCATCGAGAACCCGTTCCAGAACTGGACGCGCAACAGCGCCGACCTGCTCGGCACCGCGTTCCTGTGGCTGGACTACCGCACGCCGATCGCGCAGGTGCGCGCCGAACTGGAGCGCATCTGCAGGAGCGAGCCGCTCTGGGATGGGCGGGTCTGCGTGACCCAGGTGACCGACACCAGCGAGCGCACGATCCAGGTGCGCCTGCTGGTCAGCGCACGCAACTCCGGCGATGCCTTCGACCTGCGCTGCATCGTGCGCGAGCGCATGCTGGATTTCCTGGTGCGCGAGCATTCCTACGCCTTGCCGCTGCTGCGCGCGGAAATCGCGCCGGAGCCGGTGCGGCTGTCGCATCCACCGGTGCGTGCCAGCGATTCGGAGGCGATGCGTTCGCCGGGCGCCGAGGATGGGGCTGCAGCGGCCGCCCCTGCGTCCGGACAACGCGGTGCGGCATGAAGCGCATGAAGCGCCGTGCTGCTCGCTCGACCGTCGGCAGCGCAGGCACTGTGATTCGCGGATGCCCGGCCGATGGCCGGGCATGCGCGTTGTTCAGTTGGGCTGCACTTCCCAGAGCTGGTTGACGTTGCCCAGGCATTCCCACATCTGCGCGATGGCGCCATTGCGCGCGCCGCCAGCGGAGTCATCCAGGCACTTGCCGTTCAGGTCGCTGCGGATTTCGCCACGGATCCGCCACGCCTGCGCGCTCGTGCCGGTGCAGGCGGCCATGCGCACGACGGTGCCGTTCTGGGCCAGGTTCACCGCTTCCAGGCAATTGCCGCCGTAGCCGACGATCGATCCGTTCTTGCCGAGCTGCCAGACCTGGTTCTTGGTGCCGGTGCAGTCCCAGATCTGGACCGGTGTCCCGGTGGCCACGCCGAATTCCGCTACGTCCAGGCAGCGTCCGGTCGAGACCCGGATTTCACCGGTCGCGGGAATGTACGACCAGCGCTGGTTGGCGCCGCCGAGGTTGTCCCAGAGCTGCATCCGCGCGCCGTTGCCCGACCCGGCAGCCACCACGTCCAATACCTTGCCGCCGGTGGCGATGAGCGAGGCATTGGTGAAGTGCCAGCCCTGGTTCTCCGTGTTCAGCGATTGATAGAGCTGGAGCGGCGCACCGTTGGCGCGGCTCACGCCGCTGATGTCGAGGACCTTGTCTGTCCCTTCGCCGCGCAGGCTGCGGCTGCCGCGCTGGAACGACCACTTCTGCTGGCGGAACCCGTTGCAGCTCCAGACCTGGACGGGGGAGGCGTTGTCGGTCGCCCCACCCGCGACATCGAGGCATTTGCCGGAGGGGCCCATGACCTGGCCGGGCGAACTGGAATCGTCCAGCGGCACCACGGTCTGCCGGTACTGGACGACGTTGGGCACCGTGGTGAGGAAGGCGCGGGCGTTGTCGGCCTGATCCTGCACGCCGCAGGGTTGCCCGTTGCAGGTGGTGATCGACGGCGACGAGTACACCAGGATCTCGCTTTGCCCGTTGATCGCGTAGGCCATCGTGGTGTGGAAGCTGCCCACGTCGCTGCGATGGCCGAAATTGAAGCCCGGTTCCTGGCCGGTTTCGTGCTGGTGGCCGGAGCCGAGCAGGTGGCCGAACTCGTGGGCGAGGGTGCCGCGGGTGCAGTAGTAGCCGCCGTCCACGCCGTCGGAGATCACCGCGTAACCCCAGCGCGAATCGGTGCCGCCGGATTGCCAGGCCACACCGCAGCTCTGCTGGGCACCGTTGAAGCGCCGCACCAGGCCGACCATGTCGGCACCAAGGCGATCGCGCGCGTCGTGCAGCGGCACCAGCGCCGCGGCGGTGGCCTGGCCGACGCCCGTGAGTTCGTCGAGGGTATTGTCGTTCAACGTGTTGTCCGGGTAACTGACCTGTACGGTCCCGACCAGCCGGTAGCGCACGTTGATGTTGGCGTTGGCGAAGGACAGGTTCGCCGTCTCCACCAGATTGGTGAGCACCGTGTCGATCGCCGTGATGCCGCCGCGGTAGTCCCGATAGCCGGGCGTATAGCCGAGCAGCACGTCGATCGTGTTGGTCGAGGTGCTGCCCGCCTGCGCGTTGACCTGCGCCAGACTGCTGTACCCGGCGATATAGCCCTGTGCGGTGTCGCCCGCGGGCAGGTGGATGACCGCATCGGCCAGCTTGCGCCCGTCCGTACGGCTTCCGGCGGAATGCAGGTCGGCGCTGGCCGCCGCCATGATGTAGGGCTTCCCCTCGATCGTGGTGAGCTGGTAGGTCATGCCATCGATGGTGCCCAGCGATCCGAACACCGCGTCCTTGCCGAAGCTGATGACCGCTTCATTGCCCACCGGTTGGCCGTCCACCCGTCCGACCCAGGTCCAGATGCCGCCCTTGGCGTCGCGCCGGCTCAGATAGCTGATCTGCAGGGTCTTTCCGTCGGGCGTCGGCAACGTCATCGTGCCGTCGACGCTGGCCTTGATGGCATGCGCCTCGCTGACCGTGATCGGGTACAGGGCGAACGCGCCGTCGTGTCCGCTCGGGGTGCGGCTGGTATAGCGGATCAGCGCACCGCTGTCCTTCGCATCGAACAGGGCGGCGTGCTGTACGGCGGCCGCTGCCGTGGCGGCCGTGCCTGCAGCCAGGGCCGTCGGTTGCTGCCTTGTCCCGTTGGACGCCGCGCTGCCCTTGTCGCCGATCGCACCGCCGCAGGCGCTCAAGCCCGCGCACAGCAGTGCCGCCACACTCCACCCCATCGCTTCTGCGAACCGCATTGGAATCCCCTTGTGCCAGTCTCCGCCATCGGCCGGCTGGCCGTCATGGCACGCGTTCCGGACGCGCCCAAACTACGCCAAAACAGCATCGGCAGGTGCGGTCGATTCTGTAGACGAATGAACGCTTTAGCGCAGTGGGAATCGCATTGCGTGAAATGCGTCCATGCGCAGCGTGATGGGCATTAGGGAATCGTGGCGGCTGGCCTGGTGCCAGGCAACATCCAGGCGTTGGGCCAGATCAGGGTAGCGATGCGCTGTGTCGAGCGACACGCCGCAGGAGCGGCGTCCCGCCTCTCGCATCGGGCGATGCGGCTCAGGCCGAAGGAGGATGCCGCCGGCGCCGCACCAGGTCGCGCGCCAGGATGCCGACCACGGCGAGGTTGATCGCCAGTACCGCCCACGACGCCCAGCCGGGGTGGCGCACGATCGCGTAGACGTCGAACGGCAGGTAGATGGCCGCGGAGATGCAGCCCAGCAGCGAGGCCCAGGCCTTGGCGCGCCACAGGCCCCAGGCCTCGATGATGTGCAGCACGCCGTAGGCGAGCATGCCGGCGGCGGCCAGGTGCACCGCGCCGGGGTTGATCATGGTCAGCAGCGAGGGCAGGGCACCGTGGTCCGGGTCCAGGCTGAAGCGCACGATCAGCCGGTCCACCCCCGCGCGCAGCGGGGCCGGACCCATCAGTTCCAGCCCCGTGGCCGCCAGCACCGCGAGCAGGCCCTTGCCGGCCTCCAGCAGTGCGATCAGGTGCAGGCCCGGATGCGCATGCGGATCCGGGTTGTACGCCTTGTCGGCGGCCATGGGCGTGCGCTGCCGCTCAGCCCGCGCGGCCGGCGCGCTTGCGCTCGTTTTCGGTCAGGTGCTTCTTGCGCAAGCGGATCTCCTTCGGGGTGACTTCGACCAGTTCGTCGTCCTCGATGAAGTCCAGCGCCTGCTCCAGCGTGTACTTGATGGCCGGGGTCAGCTTGATCGCATCGTCCTTGCCCGAGGCACGCATGTTGGTCAGCGGCTTGGTCTTGATCGCGTTGACGGTCAGGTCGTTGTCCTTGGAGTGGATGCCGACCAGCTGCCCTTCATACACGTTGTCGCCTTCGGCGGCAAACAGGCGGCCGCGCTCTTCCAGCGGACCCAGCGCGTAGGCGGGGGTGGCGCCCGGCGCGTTGGCGATCATCACGCCGTTCTGGCGCTTGGCGATGGCGCCCTGTTCCTTCGGGCCGTAGTGGTCGAACACGTGGAACAGCAGGCCCGAACCCTGGGTCAGGGTGCGGAACTCGTTCTGGAAGCCGATCAGGCCACGCGCCGGGATCATGTAGTCCAGGCGCACGCGGCCCTTGCCGTCCGGCTCCATGTTCTTCAGCTGGCCCTTGCGGATGCCCAGCTTCTCCATGACGCCGCCCTGGTGCTGCTCCTCGATGTCCACCACCAGCTGCTCGACCGGCTCCATCAGCTGCCCGTCGATCTCCTTGATGATGACTTCCGGGCGCGACACGGCCAGTTCGAAGCCTTCGCGGCGCATGTTCTCGATCAGCACCGACAGGTGCAGTTCGCCGCGGCCGGAGACCAGGAACTTGTCGGCGTCTTCCAACTGCTGCACCTTCAGCGCCACGTTGTGCACGGTCTCGCGCTCCAGCCGGTCCTTGAGCTGGCGGCTGGTCAGGAACTTGCCGCCGGACAGGTCCTTGTTGCCGGCGAACGGCGAATTGTTGACCTGGAAGGTCATCGAGATGGTCGGCTCGTCCACGGTCAGCGGCGGCAGCGCCTCGGGGGCTTCCAGCGCGCACACGGTGTCGGAGATGGTCAGTTCCTGGATGCCGGAGATGGCGACGATGTCGCCGGCCTGCGCGCTGTCCTGCTCGATGCGCTCCAGGCCCAGGAAGCCCAGCACCTGCAGCACCTTGCCCTGGCGCTTCTTGCCTTCGCGGTCGATCACCGCCACCGGCATGTTCTTCTTCAGCACGCCGCGCTGGATGCGGCCGATGCCGATCACGCCGACGAAGTTGTTGTAGTCCAGCTGGCTGATGCGCATCTGGAACGGGCCGTCCGGGTCCACGTCCGGCTTCGGCGCGTGCTGCATGATCGCTTCGTACAGCGGGGTCATGTCGCCGTCGCGCACGCTGTCGTCCAGCGAGGCATAGCCGTTCAGCGCCGAGGTGTAGACGATCGGGAAGTCGAGCTGCTCGTTGGTGGCGCCGAGCTTGTCGAACAGGTCGAACACTTGGTCGATCACCCAGTCCGGACGCGCGCCGGGGCGGTCGATCTTGTTGACCACCACGATCGGCTTGAAGCCCATCGCGAACGCCTTCTGGGTCACGAAGCGGGTCTGCGGCATCGGGCCGTCCATCGCGTCGACCAGGATCAGCACGGTGTCCACCATCGACAGCACGCGCTCCACTTCGCCGCCGAAGTCGGCGTGTCCGGGGGTGTCGACGATGTTGATGCGGTTGCCCTGCCAGGTGATGGCGGTGTTCTTGGCCAGGATGGTGATGCCGCGTTCCTTTTCCTGGTCGTTGCTGTCCATCACGCGCTCGGCCAGCACCGTGCGCTCGGACAGGGTGCCGGACTGCTTCAGCAGGCAGTCGACGAGGGTGGTCTTGCCGTGGTCGACGTGGGCGACGATGGCGATATTGCGAAGATTTTCGATGGACATGCGAAAGGGGGCCAGCCGGCGCCAGGAGGAGGAAAGGAAGCCACCTAGTATACCCGGATCCCGTGACGCCTGCCGGCGTCCGGCGGCGGCGGGCCGGGCGGGGGGCATTCAGGCGCCGGCGACGGGTGCGGGCGAAGCCTGAACGAGGCGGCGTGTATCCTATGCGCCCCTCATGACGCCCCCGTTTCCAAGGAATCCCATGTCCCTGATCGCCCATTTCGACACCGCCCGCGGCCCGATCAAGATCGAGCTGTATCCCGACAAGGCCCCGCTGACCGTGGCCAACTTCGTGAACCTGGCCAAGCGCGGCTTCTACGACGGGCTGAACTTCCACCGCGTGATCGCCGACTTCATGATCCAGGGCGGTTGCCCGGAAGGCTCCGGCCGCGGCGGCCCGGGCTACCGCTTCGAGGACGAGACCAACAACGGCGTGCGCCACGAGCGCGGCGTGCTGTCCATGGCCAATGCCGGCCCCAGCACCAACGGCAGCCAGTTCTTCATCACCCACACCGCCACCCCGTGGCTGGACGGCAAACACACCGTGTTCGGCAAGGTGCTCGAGGGCCTGGACGTGGTCGACAGCGTCGCCCAGGGCGACGTGATCAACAAGATCACCATCGAAGGCGACGCCGACGCGGTGCTGGCGGCCAAGGCCGACCGCGTCGCCGAGTGGAACCGCACCCTCGACGCCTGATCCGGCGCTGTCCGCGCGACCGGTCCTGCGGCCGGGCGCGCGGAGCCTGCGTGCTACCATTTTCCCGATTGATTGCCGCACCCGACCGCCGATGACGATGCGCCCCCTTGTGTTGTGCCTGCTGCTGCTCGCCATCGGCAGCGGCGTGCATGCCTGGTGGCGCAGTGCGGCCACGGCGCCGTCGGCCGCCCTGGCCGCCGGCGACCCGCGGCGGCTGACGGGCGACGAAGGCATCGTCATGCTCGCCGCCGACTGGTGCGGCTACTGCCGCCGGCAACAGGCCGATTTCGCCCGCGCCCAGGTCCCCTACACGGTCCTGGACGTGGAGCAGGAGGCCGGCCGCCAGGCCGCCGCCGCGCTGGGCCTGGAAGGCGTGCCGATCACCGTGATCGGCCAGCACGTGGTCGAAGGCTACGACACCGCCGCCCTGGACCTGCACCTGCAGGCGCTGGGCTATCGCGTCTACTGATCCACCCCACCCACTTTCTTAGCAGAGGAATCCCCCATGAAAGCACCCGTTCGTGTTGCCGTGACCGGCGCCGCCGGCCAGATCGGTTATGCCCTGCTGTTCCGCATCGCCTCCGGCGAAATGCTGGGCAAGGACCAGCCGGTGATCCTGCAGTTGCTGGAACTGCCGATGGAGAAGGCCCAGGCCGCGCTGAAGGGCGTGATGATGGAGCTGGAAGACTGCGCGTTCCCGCTGCTGGCCGGCATGGTCGGCACCGACGACGCCGAAGTGGCGTTCAAGGACGCCGACATCGCCCTGCTGGTCGGCGCGCGTCCGCGCGGCCCGGGTATGGAGCGCAAGGACCTGCTGCTGGAGAACGCCAAGATCTTCACCGCGCAGGGCGCGGCGCTGAACAAGGTGGCCAAGCGCGACGTCAAGGTGCTGGTGGTCGGCAACCCGGCCAACACCAATGCCTACATCGCCATGAAGTCGGCGCCGGACCTGAACCCGAAGAACTTCACCGCCATGCTGCGCCTGGACCACAACCGCGCGCTGAGCCAGCTCTCGCTCAAGCTTGGCAAGCCGGTCGGCGGCATCGAGAAGCTGGTGGTGTGGGGCAACCACAGCCCGACCATGTACCCGGACTACCGCTTCGCCACCGCCGACGGCACCTCCATCGCCGACGCGATCAACGACCAGGAATGGAACGCCGGCACCTTCATCCCGACCGTGGGCAAGCGCGGCGCGGCGATCATCGAAGCGCGCGGCCTGTCCTCGGCCGCCTCGGCCGCCAACGCCGCCATCGACCACGTGCGCGACTGGGTGCTGGGCAGCAACGGCAAGTGGGTGACGATGGGCGTGCCGTCTGACGGCTCCTACGGCATCCCGGAAGGCGTGATCTTCGGTTTCCCGGTCACCACCGAGAACGGCAAGTACACCATCGTCAAGGATCTGCCGATCGACGACTTCAGCCAGAAGTACGTCGACAAGACCCTGGCCGAGCTGGAAGAAGAGCGCAGCGGCGTGGCCCACCTGCTGGGCTGATCGCCACCGCGATCGCGTCGTCACGGAACGCCGGGCCCTGCCCGGCGTTTCGCGTTGTGGGAGTCCGACATGATGAATCTGATCCACTGGCGGCTGTACGTCGCCGTCGTCGAGTGCGGCAGCATCAGCGCAGGCGCCGCGCGTTGCGGCATCACCCAGTCCGGCGCCAGCCAGGCCATCGCGCAGATGGAGCACGTGCTGGGCGCGGCGCTGCTGCTGCGCGAGCGCGGGCGGATCCGGCCGACCCCATTCGGTACGCGTGCGCTGGAACATGCGCGGGCGATGCTGGTCGAGCTAGGGCAGATCCAGGCCCTGGCCAGGGCGCAGCGTGCACCGGGTGCGGCCTCGCTGCGGGTCGCCGGCTTCGCCTCGTCGCGGCCCTGGCTGGCGCCGCGCCTGCGCGCGTTCGAGCGGGCGCATCCGCACACGGGTGTGGTCTGGCTGGAAGGCAGCGACGAAGAGGTCGAGGCCTGGCTGGCGGCCGGCAACGTCGACCTGGGCGTGGTGCTGGATCCGGCGCCGGATCGCGATGCCACGGTGTTCGGCGAGGACGAGTGGCTGGCGGTGCTGCCGCCGGCGCTGGCGCGTCCGCAGGCGCGCGACATCGCCCTGACGGAGCTGCTGGCGCTGCCGTTCGTACTGGCTACCGGCGGTTGCTGGTTGCATGCGCAGCGCCTGGCCGAGCGTGAGGGACTGACGATCGCCGACCTGCGCCTGCAGGTGCGCGACTGGTCCAGCGCGTGGACCCTGGTGCGCGATGGCGCGGGCGCCAGCCTGCTGCCGGCGTCGGTGCTGCCGGCCGCGCGCGACGGCGTGCAGGTTCTGCCGTTGCAGCCGCGGCTGCAGCGCCGCTTCGCATTGGTCGCTGCTGCACACGTGGCGCCGGCCGCGTTGCAACTGCGCGGGTTCCTGGCCGAAGCCATTAGCAGCGCTACTGGCGCGCCCTGACATTCTTGTTTCTCGACGGCCCCCGTGCCACGCACACTGCGCGCGCCGACTGTCCGGTGTTCCTGCGAGACCGTTTCGATGCACCTCTATGCCGCTCCTGGCGCGTGCTCCCTGGCGCCGCACATCGTGCTGCGCGAACTGCAACTGCCGTTCCGGCTGGTGCACGTGGACAACCGTAGCAAGCGTACTGCGGAGGGCGAGGATTTCCGGGCGATCAATCCCAAGGGTTATGTGGCCGCGCTGCAACTGGACGACGGCCAGGTGCTGACCGAGGGGCCGGCGATCCTGCTGTACCTGGCCGACCGTTGCCCACAGGCGGCGTTGGCGCCGCCCGCGGCCGCAGACGCCTTGCCGCGCTATCGCCTGTACGAGTGGCTCGCCTTCATCAACAGCGAACTGCATGCCGGCAGCGTGCCGCTGTTCGATGCCGGGCTGGCGCCGGAGCGGCGCGCCGCGGTCGCCGCCCGCCTGCTGCAGCGCTATGGCCATGCCGAGACCGCGCTAAGCGCGCGGCCGTACCTGCTCGGCGAGCGTTTCGGCGTGGCCGATGCCTACCTGTTCACGGTGCTCGGCTGGCTGCCGCGGTTCGGCCTGTCGCTGGACGCGCATCCGGCGTTGGCCGCTTACGCGGCGCGCATCGCGCAGCGTCCCAGCGTGGTGGCGGCGCTGGCCGCCGAGCAGGCGCTGCAACCGGCCTGAGCGCGGCCCGCGGGTGGGGCCAGGGCATGACCTTCGGCGCTCGGCCGCTGCGCGGCGGCCGTGCTACGTTGCCGGGGCCATTCGAAGGGGGTTTCGATCATGCTCATGCCGTTCCGCTGGATCGGCGCGCTGGCGCTCGCCAGTGCGTTGCCTGTTGCCGCCCATGCCGCCACCGCCGACAGCGGTTACCGGCAACCGCCCGAGCCGCTGCTGGGCGTGATGCGCGCGCCGCTCAACCCGTCGCCGCGGCTTGACCCGACCGGGCGCACCCTGCTGCTGGTGGAGCGTCAGGCCTACCCGCCGATCGCGCGTGTCGCCGAGCCGTACCTGAAACTGGCCGGTGTGCGCGTGGAGCCGCGTACCCACGCCCGCCACGATATGTCCAGCGGCTACGGCATTCGCGCCTGCCTGGACGGCTTCAGCCTGGTCGACGTGGCCAGCGGCAAGCAGACCGCGGTGACCCTGCCGGCCGGGGCCTGCCCGGCGCAGCCGGTGTGGTCGCCGGACGGCCGTCGCTTCGCCTTCAACAACACCGCGGCCGACCGCGTCGAACTGTGGCTGGGCGACGTCGCCACCGGCGCGGTGCGCCGCATCGACGGCGTGCAGCTCAACCCGGTGCTGGGCGGCGAGATCCAGTGGCTGGGCGGCAGCGACACGCTGCTGGTGCGCACGGTGCCGCAGGGTCTGGGCCCGGCGCCGGTGAAGGCGGCGGTGCCGCCGGGGCCGGAGGTGAAGGAAGCGATCCGCGGCAAGGGCGAGAGCAGCACCTACGAGGCCCGCGACACCCTGTCCAGCCCCGAGGACGAGGCCCAGTTCACCTACTACGCCACTTCGCAGTTGGTCACCGTGGATGCCGCCAGCGGCAAACTGCGCACGATCGGCAAGCCGGCGGTGTACTCGGTGGTCGACGGCGCGCCGGACGGCCGCCACGTGCGCGTGGAGCGCCTGCAGCGCCCGTATTCCTACGTCACCACCTACGGCCGCTTCGCCCACGACGTGGCGGTGCTGGACCTGGCCGACGGTAGCGAGCGCGTGCTGGCCAACCTGCCGGTGGCCGACCGGGTGCCGGTGCATGGCGTGCCGACCGGGCCGCGTGCCTACGGCTGGCGTTCCAACCAGCCGGCCACCCTGGTCTGGGCCGAGGCGCTGGACGGCGGCGACTGGAAGACGAGCGTTCCTGCCCGCGACAAGCTGTTGACCCTGTCGGCGCCGTTCACCGGCAAGCCGCGCGAACTGGCCAAGGTGACCCAGCGTTACGCCGGCTTGAGCTGGTTCGCGCAGGGTGGGCAGGTGTTGCTGGACGAGTACGACGAGAACCGCCACTGGCGCCGCACCACGCTGTTGGACGCGGACCGCCCCGGCAGCGCCGGACGGGTGCTGTTCGACCTGTCCACCGACGACCTTTACGCCGATCCAGGCACGCCCGAGCTGCGTCGCTTGCCAAACGGCGAGTACGTGCTGCGCGAGGACAACGGCGCGCTGTTCCTGAGCGGACAGGGCGCCACCCCGGCCGGCGACCGGCCGTTCCTGGATCGGTACGAGCTGGCGAGCGGCAAGACCCAGCGCCTGTTCCGCAGCGGCGCCGACGTCGACGAAGCCTTTGCCGGATTCGCCAGCGACGACACCACCCGCTTGCTGACCTGGCGGCAGTCGCCGAGCGACCCGCCCAACGTGTACCTGCGCACGCTGGGCCAGGCGCAGCCGGCCGCGGCGGCCGGCGAGGCAGTGGTCGCCTCCACCCTGGCGCCGGTGACCCGCTTCCCCGACCCGACCCCGGTGGTGCGGCAGATCAAGAAGCGCCTGGTGACCTATAAGCGCAAGGACGGCGTGGAACTGTCCTTCACCCTGTACACGCCGCCCGGCTACAAGGAAGGCACGCGGGTGCCGGCGATCCTCTACGCCTATCCGCTGGACTACGCCGATGCCTCCAAGGCCGGCCAGGTCAGCGGCGCCAACGACCGCGACTTCACCCGCCTGCATTCCTACCAACTGCTGCTGCTGGCCGGCTACGCGATCATCGACGATGCCGCGTTCCCGATCGTCGGCGACCCGAAGACCGCCTACGACACCTACCTGCAGCAACTGGTGGAGAACGCACAGGCGGCGGTGGACAAGGCGGTGGCGCTGGGCGTGGTCGACCGCGACCGCATCGGCGTCACCGGCCACAGCCACGGCGCGCTGATGGCGGCCAACCTGCTGGCGCACACCGACCTGTTCCGCGCCGGCGTGGCCACCAGCGGCAGCTACAACAAGACCCTGACCCCGTTCGGCTTCCAGAACGAGCGGCGTTCGTTCTGGGCCGCGCCGGAGGTGTACGCGCAGGCCTCGGCGTTCTTCCACGCCGACAAGATCAACGAGCCGCTGCTGCTGGTGCACGGCATGGACGACGCCAACCCCGGCACCGAGACCACCCAGGCCCCGCGCATGTTCCAGGCCATCCGCGGCCTCGGCGGCACCGCGCGGCTGGTGCTGCTGCCGTTCGAACCGCACTGGTACACCGCGCGCGAGTCCAACGAGGACGTGGTGGCGGAGATGCTGGAGTGGTTCGACCGTTATGTGAAGCAGGCGCCGCCGCGTGCGGCGTCGGCGGACAAGGCGGCACAGAAGCAATAGCTCGACGATTTAGGAGCGCACGATGAACTTGCGTTTTCTTTGCGCGCCAGTGCTGCTGGCGCTCACCGCATGCGGTGCCGTCGACACGATGAAGAATGCGTACGCGCATTCGCAGGAGGTAGCGGCCGACCTGGAGAAATCGGTCGGCAGCAAGCCCGCGGTCGGCTTCAACTGGGCGAACGGCTCGCTGGTCCAGGTCACGGTCAGTTTCCAGGGCGTGCCGCACAAGCCGCTGGCGCAGATCGTGCAGCTCAGCAAGGATTCGGTGGCCACGCGTTTCGAGCAGGCGCCGGGGAATGTGGTGGTGACGTTTACGGTGCCGGGGAAGTAGGTCGGTCTCCGGCGATTCGTCCAGCCGACGCCGCGTTGCGGCGCGGCTCGATCCAGGCGTGAGGCGAGCCATGGGCAGTCCCTGTTACCCCGGTACGACGACGCCTGTTCGTCGTGGCGACCTGGTCAAGTGGCACGGTGACACACTCCCATCGCGAGTGCTCTTTGTCATCAGTACCGGTGACTTCCCCCCGGAAGAAGACCTGGCCTCGAGAGAGTGGTTCCGGTTGGAGTTTGGCGAAGGCATCATGATCGACACGCCGACCGCGGGTTGGGTGCTTGAGTCGGAAGACTGCGCGAACCTGGTGTTGCTGCATGCGGTCGATGAGCGCGCCTGACCAAGCGCGTTCTAGCCAATGGTGTTGTAGCAATGGTGAATCGTGGCGAAGGAGTTCTGTATGCAGCACGCGGATGATGCGGTTGATATCGAGCGACTTGTAACTGTGTTGGTCGCAGAGGGGTACTACGCGTATTGCAAGTGGGACGGCGCGGTGCCGCTCTTGTTCGCTCTGGGCGAAAAGAAGACGCACTCGGTGGACGTGCGGCGTCGCGGCGAGCACGTGGCCGTGCATTACTGGTTCGGGTATCCCGACGACGACTTCATTCGCGAAGAACGGTTCCAGACCTTCGCTGAGACGGAGGCGCCGGTTAGGGCTTGGCTCGCCAGGGACACCCCGAGCTGACACGGCGTCGCGGCAGCTCCGTTCAAGGGTGCGACACCGCGCTGCACTGAGGCTGGATCCGCGTTCTTCGCCTGGGACCCTTCGACCAAGGTCGGAACGACGCCCGCGCCGCCAAAGGACTATGCTCGGAGCCGGTGCATCGGCCTTGGGAGGGGCGGCATGGACTACGCGACGCTGTACCGACGTTCGATCGAGCGGCCCGAGGAATTCTGGGCCGAGCAGGCCAGGGCGATCCACTGGGAGCGCCCGCCGCAGGCGATCCTGGAATACGACACGCCGCCGTTCCGGCGCTGGTTCGCCGGCGGCCTGACCAACCTGTGCCACAACGCGGTCGACCGGCACCTGCCGGCGCGCGCCGCGCAGTTGGCCCTGGTCGCGGTGTCCAGCGAAACCGGGCAGACCCAGGAGATCACCTATGCGCAGTTGCACCGCGAGGTCAACGCCTTCGCCGCGGTGCTGCAGCGGCTGGACGTGCAGCGCGGCGACCGCGTGGTCATCTACATGCCGAACATGGCCGAGGCGATGTACGCGATGCTGGCCTGCGCGCGCATCGGTGCGGTGCACTCGGTGGTGTTCGGCGGCTTCGCCGCGCACAACCTGGCGCTGCGCATCGACGATGCGCGACCCAAGCTGCTGATCGCCGCCGATGCCGGCAGCCGCGGCGGCAAGCGCATTCCCTACAAGCCGTTGGTCGATGCGGCGTGCGCCGAAGCCAGCGCGCCGCCGCCGACGGTGCTGATCGTCTCGCGCGGGCTGGATCCGGCGCAGCCGCGCGTGCCCGGGCGCGACGTCGACTACGCCGCGCTGCGTGCCGAGGTCGGCGATGCGCAGGTGCCGGTGGTGTGGCTGGAATCCAACGAACCCAGCTACCTGCTGTACACCTCCGGCACCACCGGCAAGCCCAAGGGCGTGCAGCGCGATGTCGGCGGGCATGCGGTGGCGCTGGCGCTGTCGATGCGCACCGTGTTCGACTGCGGCCCGGGGCAGACCATGTTTTCCACCTCCGACGTGGGCTGGGCGGTGGGGCATTCGTACAACGTGTACGGCCCGCTGATCGTCGGCGCGACCTCGCTGCTGTACGAAGGCCTGCCGGTGCAGCCGGATCCGGGCGTGTGGTGGGCGCTGTGCGAGAAGTACCGGGTGCGCACCATGTTTTCTTCGCCCACCGCGATCCGCGTGCTGAAGAAGCATCCGGTGCGCTATCTGCGCGAGCGCGACCTGAGCGCGCTGCGCTATCTGTTCCTGGCCGGCGAGCCGCTGGACGAGCCGACCGCGCTGTGGATCGGCGAGGCGCTGGGCAAGCCGGTGATCGACAACTACTGGCAGACCGAAACCGGCTGGCCGGTGCTGACGCTGCTGCCGGGCGTCGAACTGCGGCCGGTGAAACCGGGTTCGCCGGGCTTTCCCAACCTCGGCTACCGCACGCGCATCGTCGACGAGCACGGCGTCGAGGTGCCGGCCGGGCGCAAGGGCGTGCTGGTGATCGAGCCGCCGCTGCCGCCGGGCTGCATGACCACGGTGTGGAACGACGATGCGCGCTTCCTGCGCAGCTACTTCAGCCACTTCGACACGCTGCTGTACAGCTCGCTGGACTGGGCGATCCGCGACGAGGACGGCTACACCTTCATCCTCGGCCGCACCGACGACGTGATCAACGTGGCCGGGCATCGGCTGGGTACGCGCGAGATCGAGGAAGCCATTGCCGGCCACGCCGACGTGGCCGAAGTGGCGGTGATCGGCATGCACGACGAATTGAAGGGGCAGGTGCCGGTGGTGTTCGCGACGCTGAAGCAGGCTGCGCCGGATGCCGCGGCGGTGGTCGAAGAACTGCGCCAGTGCGTGGTGGAGCGTCTTGGCGCGGTGGCGCGGCCGGCGCAGGTGTATCTGGTGCAGGCGTTGCCGAAGACGCGCTCGGGCAAGCTGTTGCGGCGCTCGCTCCAGGCGCTGGCCGAGCAGCGCGATCCGGGCGATCTGTCGACGCTGGACGATCCCGGCGCGCTGGAGGAAATCCGTCGCGCCTTGCGCGGTTGACCTGCGACGCCGGCGCAGACGCGCCGGCGTTCGCAGCGCCGATCAGCTCAGCCCTTCGGCCTGCAGCGCCGCCTGCACCTGCGGATCGGCGGACATGCGTTCGAAATGCAGCTGCAGATTGGGGCCGAGCGCGATCTGCTGCGCGCGCGCCCAGCGCAGCGTGACGAACAGGTACGCATCGGCGATGGAACGGCGCGCGCCGCCCAGCCAGGTCTGCTGTTCCAGCGCGGCTTCCACGCGCGTGTACAGCGTGCGCACGCGCTCGCGTGCGTGTTCCTGGGTGCGCGCGATCACCGCGGCATCGTCGAGATAGCGGGTGCTGCCGAACAGCGGATGGAAGGCCGGATGCAGATCGGCGTTGAGGAAGGCCAGCCAGCGCTGCACCTCGGCGCGACTGCGCGGGCTGCCGTCGCCGGCCAGGTGCGCGTCGGGCGCGAGATCGGCGATGTAGTTGAGGATCGCCGAGTTCTGGGTGAGCACCCAGTCGTCCATCTGCAGCGCGGGCACCGCGCCGGCCGGATTGATCGCCAGATACGCGGGCGCCTTCATCGCGGCCGCATCGAGCAGCTTCAGTTCGAACGGCAATCCCGCCCAGCGCAGCGCGATGTGATCGGCCAGCGAACAGGCGCCGGGTTTGGAATAGAGTTTCATGGCAGGCGGCTCCGCATCGGTAAGAACGCCAGAGCGTACCCGTTGCGCGGGGCGCTTGGCGATCACGACGCGCCATGCATGGCGCGCGGGAGCCTGCGTCAGGACGTGCCTGCGCGGCGAACGGCCAGAACGACTAGGACGCGTTGCGCGGACGCAGCTTCTGCACGCGATAGAACGTGTGGTCGCCGATGGTCGCGACCTGGTAGGCGTTGCGCCAGCTCGGGCTGGCGATCGCATGCGCGGCAAAGTGGCTGGCGCCGGGCACGATCTCCTTGCGCTGGCCCTGCGGCAACGCCCAGTTGCGCTCGGCGTCGAAGGACACCTTCACCGCATCGGCCCAGGCGTCGTCGTTCTTCAGTTCGGTGCCCGGCTTCACCAGGCCTGGGGCGAACTGCTTGCGTGCGGTGACCACCTCGCACATGGAATCGCCCCACAGGCCGCTGTCCAGGCGACGCAGCGCGACTTCGGCAACGGCCTGTTGTCCGCGCAGCGTCTGGTCGCGCGCTTCCAGGTACACGGTGGTGCTGAGGCAAAGCGAATCGGCAGCGGGTTGCGGCAACAATTGCGACAGCCAGAGGATCCAGGCCAGTTTCATCGTACTCCTTGCTCCGTGTGGGCCGTCGTCGTGGCGCTGCGCCGGGGTGGCGCGGCAAGCGATGCGGCTTGGCGTCATGGGGAGGCGGCCTGTCACGGGCCGCCCGGGTGCCGGCAATCTGAAGTCCGGCGGGACCCGCCAAGATGGGCGGATCGGAAGAGGCGCGCACAATAGGCGCCGCTTCCCGAATCGCAACTGAACCCCGCTGCTTGACAGGGTTCACATCTCGCGACGCGCCAACGCCGTCGCGCCTGGTCGCGCGACGGCATGGTGCAGCGCCGCAATGTAGCGCGTCACTTCAGGGAAACTGTTTGCGCTGCATCAGCATCGCGTACACCTTCACCACCGGATCGGCGTGTCCGCTCAATTGCGCGAGGCGTTGGTCGCGATCCGGCCAGCGTTGTGACTGCTCCGCGACTACGCGCAGATCGCCGAACCAGGTGTCGTGATCGCGTGCGTAGTAGGGGCCGCTCAGCAACGTGGCAAGCAGGTGCATGCCGCGGTCGCGCGCTGCGCCCGCCGGCGCGTACTCAAGATAGCGCAGCAACTCGCGCAGGCGCGCGCGCTGCACGCGGCCGCTGGCGTCGCTGGCCGCGGTCTGTTGCAGCACGCCGTGGTCGAGTTGGTCGAGGAACTCGCTCGACGCGGTTTCGATGGCGGAATCTCCGGCACCGGCGCCGGCGGCGGCGTCCAGCAATTGCGCACGGATGTTGTAGCCGGCCTGGCGGATCAGCGAAATCGCATCCGCATCGATCGACTGCACGGGGGCCGGCGGCGCCGGCACGATGCGCTCGCTGGGCAGTTCGGCGACGAAGCGTTGCTCCAGCAGCCAGTGGTTGCCGAGCACGCTGGACGGACAGCGTGCCTGCGCAAGATGTGCGGCGACATAGCCGCGATAGGCGGTGTGCAGTCGCTCGCGCAATGCGGCGTCGGACAGTTGTTGCAGCACCAGCGGCATGTCGCCGGCCACGCTCAGTTCGGAGGCGGTGAAACCGGCGTCGTCGCCGCGGATGCGTTCGAACATCCGCGCCAGGCTGTCGGCGAGTCGTGCCTGTCCTGCGCTGTCCAGCGGCGCAGCGGCGAGCGCCATCTTCAGTGCCGGGGCGGTATCGGTTTCATGGTGCGCCGCGTCCACGCGTGCGGCGAGTGCGCTGGCGCGCGCCGCCGATTGTGCAGGCTGCAATGCGGTGGCCAATGCATAGGTCGGGCTGGGATCGTCGAGATAGTCGGCGTCGCAATCGCCTGCATGCGGCGTCGGCAGCGCGGCGAACACCGTCTGCGCCTGCGCCGGTGTGGCGCGCTGTGCGGCGCGCGTCTGCAGCGTCAGTTGATCCAGGCCGGCGGTCCGCGGCATCCGCAATTCGTTGTCGCGCTCTTCGTCGATGCTGCCGACGCGGGCCAGACCAGGCAGGCGCCGCTGCGCGCGCTCGGCCAATGCCACGGCCTGTTGCGTCAGCCGTTGCGCAGCTGCGGCGCGGTTGCCATCGGCTTGCAGATCGGTAGAGGCGGCGAGGCGCAGCAGCACATCGGCCTGGAAGTCGGCGGGCAGCGCCTGCGCCGCGGCCAGCACCGCGCTCGCGGGCGGTCCAGGCATGGCATTGCCGTTCACCGACGGGGTGTCGGTGTGCACAGGCGTCTGTACGCCGGCAGGCGCGTGCGTTGCGAGGGAAGCGGGCGCTGCGGTTTGCGCGCCGTGGGCGGTGGCCGCGCGTTGCAGCAGCGGCACGCACGCGCCGGCGACCAGCAGCGCGAGAAGCAGATGGCGGGGACGTGGGGCGGAACGCATGGGAACTCCTGAAGGCGGACGACGGACTGCACGGCGCATGGGCGCCGTGCAGGACCGGGGAGCGCACTCCCCGGCGCGACCATCCAGTGGTCAGTTGTAGCGCGCGGTGTTGCGCGGCACGTTGGCGCGGATCACGCCGAGCGGATCGTCGGTGATGATGCTGGTGAAGCCGGCGGTGACCTGCGCGCGGAAGTCCGGGCGGTCGTCGGCGGTCTCGTTGCCGAAGTACTTGGTTTTCGTCAGGTAGTCGTCCAGCGACGCGCAGCAGGTGCCGTTGCTGCGCACGAAGTGCTGGCCGTCATGGCTGCTCAGGCGGTACTCGGGTACCGGCGAGAACGCACCGATCGCCTGCTTCTGCGCCTGGTTCGCGGCCAGCAGTTCGGCAGTCGGGTCGCCGCGGCGCGGCTGCTTGTTGCCGATTTCCAGCCAGGCGTACCCGCTCTGCTTGCGCACTTCGGCGATCCAGGCGCTGACCCGGCACTGCGGCGTATTGGGCGCGGTGAAGCCGCACAGGCCGACGTAGTTGTCGGCGATCCTGTCCATGTCGCCCGCATAGACGGTCGGGGCGAACGGCACGCCCTTGGTGAAGCGGGTGATGTCGCTGGGCGTCCTCGGCAGCAGCGAGGCGCTGAACTTCAGCACCACCTGGTTCTGCATCTTGAACGCATTGACCTGGTCTGCCGCGCGCGACACCGCGTCCAGCGACTTCAGGTCCAGCACCACCACCATGTGGTTGGCATAGTGGCTCACCGCGTCCAGTGCGATGCCCAGCGAGGCCGGATGGTCGTTGGTCTTGGCGAAGTTCTTGTCGCGCAGGTACATGTTGATCAGATCATGGCTGCTCAGGGTGCTGATGTCCGGATTCCAGCCCGACGGATTGGCGGCCGGCTGGAAGATGTTGAAGCCGGGGTTGTGGTCGATGACGCGGCCGGCGTTCTGGTCGTGGAACAGCCAGAGGACGCCGTCGGACGCCTGCTTGACGTCCAGTTCGATCGCTTCGATGTTCTCGTTGTAGGTATCGAGGATCGAGCAGGTGGAGTTCTCCGCGCAGCCGTTGCCGACCAGCCCGCGATGGGAGATCACCACGACGTCGGCGTGGTTCCCCTGGTAGGGATTCTTCATCACGTTGAGGATGTGTTCCGGGTTCCAGTTGCTGGCGGCCGACGCCATGCCGGACAACGCAGCCAGCGACGCGCAGGCCAGCGCCAGGGCGAGAACCTTGGCGGGTTTCTTGGGCAGTTTCATGTGCTCTCTTCCGTTCGGGGTTGATGGAATGAAGTGAAGCAGGCGCAGCGCGCTGCAAGCGACGGACGCATGGGCGTCGTCCTCTGCAGTGCAATGCTCGAAGCGACGGGCATCGTCCTGGCGTTGCTGCCACCCGTCTGAAACCGGACTCCTGGCGACGCCGCACGTGGTCATCGCGCGGCGTCGCCGGGATTTGGACCGAGGCCGGCTACCGTGGCGTGTCCGTGCCGTGCAGGTAGCGTTGCAATGCCAACGGTTCGTCGGTTTGGATCATGCTGACGCCATGCTTGCGCAGCCCGCCCCAGACCGCGGCCGGATCGCGCAGTGCGCGCTGGTCGGTGTAGTTGGCCGACAGCCGCATCGGCCTGCCGCTGGCGATATCGTTGGTCATGGTGTTGACGAACAGGCGCGTGTGCGGCGCCAGTTCGCGTTGCGCGATGTCCAGCACCGCCGGGTCGTCGAACATCAACTGCACCACCGCCGGCCGCAACGCGGCGGCGCGGCGCAGGGCCTGCTCGGGCGGCAGCGTCGATTCGCGCTGCAGGTAGAGCGCCTGCACCGCGATGTCGGCCTTGCGCGCGCGCTGCAGTACCGTCGCCGGCACGTCCAGCGGCACGTTGAGCAGCACGTCGCGTTGTGCGCCGGCCGCTTCCACCGCGTCGATCACCTGGTCCAGCGCTGCGGCCTTGACGTCCAGGTTCACCAGCACCTTGCCGCGGGCGATGGCCAGCGCCTGCGCCAGCGTCGGCGGATGCCGCGCGGTGAGCGTGCTGCCGCGGCCGCCACCCTGGCTGCGCACGCGCAAGGCGGCGATCTGCGCTGCGTCCAGATCGGCCACCGTGCCGTGTCCGTCGGTGGTGCGGTCCACGGTCTCATCGTGCATCAGCACCAGCGCACCGTCGCGGGTGGTGCGCACGTCGATCTCGACCATGTCCACGCCGCGCGCGATGCACGCGGCGATGCCGTCCAGCGTGTTCTCCGAGGCGAACGTCCAGCAGGCGCGGTGCGACACCACCAGCGCCGGCCCGTGTGGGTCGCGCAGGCGCTCGGGCAGGCTCGGCGTCGCCGCCAGGGCCAGCATCGGCAGCGACAGCGCTGCGCTCATCAGCAGTCTCCGGCAGCGCATGCTCACCACCTCCAGGTCAGCGACGCGTTGTAGTTGCGGCCGAAGATCGGCCGCGCGTAGATCGCGTCGGCGGTGCCCTGGCCGGACAGCGTGTCCACGCGCGCATTGCCTTCGGTCAGGCCGAGCGCATTGCTGATGTTGGCGGCGTGCAGTTGCAGCTCCAGGTGCGCGCTCAGCCGCGCGAACAGGCCCAGATCGTAGGTGGTGTAGGCGGGCAGGGCGGTGGCGTTGGTGTAGTCCACATAGCGCTGGCCCATGCGATAGGCGGTGGCCGACAGTTCGACCGGTCGGCCATCGATGTCGAAGTACAGGGTCGGGCTGAGCGAGGCCATGAACTTCGGGATGCGCGAGATCTGCTTGCCGTCCAGGTCGCCGTAGCTGAGTCCGGTGGTCGCGTTGCTCAGGCCGCGCGTCTGCGGATCCTGCAGCGTCGCCGAGCCGGTGATGCCGAACAGCGGCGACGGCCGCCAGGTGAACTCCGACTCCAGGCCCAGGGTGCGGGTCTTGCCGACCAGCGCCAGGTTCTGCACCGCCCCTGTGCCGTCGAGCACGATGGCGCTGATCGACAGGTCGTTGAAGCGGCTCCAGAAGCCGACCGTGGAGAACGAGAAGGTGTCGCCGAAGCTGCCGCGCAGGCCGACCTCGGCCTGGTCGATGTCGGTGACGTCCGCGTTCTGGGTCTGGTAGACGTTCTGCAGCCGCGGCAGGCGCTGCGACTGGGTGTAGCGGGCGAACGTCTGCAACTGCGGGGTGAGCGCGAACTCGGCACCGAGCGTCCACTGTGTGGCGTGGCGATGATCGGTGCGCGGACTGAACGCGCCGCTGAGGCCGCCGACGTTGTCGTCGGCCAGCGTGGTCGGATCGCCGAGATTGCGCGTGGTGTTGGCGTACACGCCGCCGTTGGCGTTGTAGCGGGTGTAGCGCACGCCCGCATCCAGGCCGAGGCGGCCGAAGCGCACCGAATCCCACAGGTACGGCGACAGGTAGGTGGCGTTGGCGAAGCCGCTGGTGACGCCGTTGCCGTAGCGCACGAAACCGTTCTGGGTGACCGAGCCGACCACGTTGCCGGCGGCATCGTAGGCCAGCACGTCCAGCCGCTGCGCGTTGTTCTGCAGCGTGGTCAGCACGGTGTTCTGCAGCCGGTCCTGGCGGAATTCGACGTGCTGCACGTTGAGGTCGGCGGTCAGCGTGTGCTGGCCGAGCGCCGTGTCGTCGAAGGCCTTGCTCAGGCGCAGGTCGTCGGACAGCGTGCGCAGATGGGTGCGCGCATTCCACAGGCCGCTCTCCAGCACCAGGCCGTCGGCCGCTGCCGGATCGTAGGTGGCGCCGTTGCGGGTGGTGACGTAGCCGACCCGCGCCACCCGCGCGCCGAAGCCACTGCGCGCGCGGCCGAGCTGGGTGCTGAGGTAGGCGTTGGCGTCGTAGGGCGCGGCGCCGGAGAACAGTGCGGTGTAGTCCACCTCCGCATCGACGAAGCGCATGCGGTTGTTGAGGGTCAGACCGTCGCCCAGATCCCATTCCAGGTGCGTGCCGAGTTGCTTGACCTTGGTATGGATGCCGTCGGCCAGGTCAAGATTGCGCGTCAGCGGTGTAGTGCCGTCGAAGGTCAGTGCGGTGGTATGGCGCAGGTCGTTGGACAGCAATGTGCCATCCAGCGGATCGATCAGCGCCGACAGCGATTGCGACGGATTGCGCGGGTCGGCCAGCGGGATCGGGTTGTAGAAAGCGGTGCGGTCGTTGAGGTACTTGGCGTCGACGTCGAGCACCGCGTCGCCCATCAGGAAGGTCAGGTTGCCGCGCAGCTGGCCGCCCTGGTCGGCGGTGTAGCCGGTGCGGCGCAGCCCGTCGTCGCTGCGGTGGTAGCCGCCGATGCTGTACAGCACGTTCTCGCTGAGCGGGCCGGAACTGTAGGCGTCCTCGCGGCGCAGGCCGTCGCTGCCCACGGTCATGCGCACCGCGCCCTCGGGCGTGGCGGTGCCGTGGCGGGTGATGGCATTGACCGTACCGCCCGGCGCATTGGTCGCGAACAAGGGCGAGGTACCGCCGCGCACCACTTCCAGGCGCTCGGTCATCATGTCCAGCGCGAACAGGGTGTCGACGTTGAAGAAGCTTTCCTGCGGCTCGTCGAACAGGGTCAGGCCGTCTTCCTGGTATTGCACGTAGTACCAGCCGCCCGCCGGCAGGCCGCGTACGTACAGGTTCTGGCCGCCGCCCTGGCCGCCGGAGGGTTCGGCGGAGAAGCCGGGGACCGCCCGCAGCATGTCCACGCTGCTGCTCGGGATGCTGCGCTCCAGGCGTTCCTTGGACACCACGCTGATCGCGAACGGCGCGTCCTTCTGCGATTGGCCCTGCGGGGTGCCGGTGACCACGATCTGGTCCAGCGTGGTGGTGGCGTCGGCCGGCGGCGCGGGCGCGTCCTCGGCGTGGACGGCAGTGGCGCTGCCGAGGATGGACGCGAGCGCGAGTGCCAGCAGGCTCGGGTGCGGATGAACGGTACGCATGAAGACCCCCAGTAAAAGAATGTGGGGGTAATACTATTTACCATGTATGAAACTTCGATGTCCACGTGCTAGGTTGTTGCGGTTCGTGCATCCATCACGCTTTGCGCCCGCCTATGCCGCATCCCGATTTCCCGCCGCGCGTCAGCGCCGGCGGCCGCCAATTGCTCGACCGTGTGTTCAAGACCGGGGTGCAGACCCAGGCGGCGCTGAGCCGCGACCTGGATCTGTCGCAGCCCACCGTGGCGCGCCTGCTGCAGGGGTTCGTGCAGGACCGCATGGTCCAGCTCAGCGCCCGTGCCGCCGAGGGCCGCGGCAATCCCAGCGTCGACGTGCGGCTGGCGCCGGACTACGCCTATGCCTTCGGCATCGGCCTGATGGGCGACGTGGTGGCGCTGGCCCTGGTGGATTTCGCCGGCACCGTGCGCGGCCAGCGCCGCATCGGCCTGGCCGACATGCGCCGCGCGCCGGTGCTGGCGCAGTTGCAGCGATTCCGTGCCGAACTGCTGTCCGAGAGCGGGGTGGACCCGGCGCGGGTGGTCGGCACCGGCATGGCGATTTCGGCGTTCTTCACCGGGCAGGGCCGGCAGATGGCCGGGCCGCCTGCGCTGGAGGACTGGACCCAGGTGGACCTGGTGCCGATCCTGGAAGAGGCCATGGGCGGCGCGGTCACGCTGGAAAACGACGGCGCGGCGGCGGCGGTGGCCGAGAGTCTGTACGGGGTCGGCCGCGACTGCCGCGACTTCGTCTACCTGCACCTGACCAACGGCTTCGGCGGCGGCATCATCGCCGATGGCCGGCTGTTCCGCGGCCACCGCGGCAACGCCGGCGAGTTCGGTGGCATCTGGACCGTCGGCGGCATGGCCTATCCGAACCTGGACGCGCTGCTGTCCCTGGTGCGCGCCGCCGGCCAGGACTACGCCGGGGTCGAGCAGATGCTCGGCGCGATCGACGCGCACACGCCCGGCGTGGACGCCTGGCTGGACATGGCCGAGGCGCCGTTCTCGCAGTTGTGCGCCTACCTGGCCTACGCGCTGGATCCGCAGGCGATCGTGATCGGCGGGCGACTGCCGGCCGCGATCGCGCAGCGCCTGATCGAGCGTATCCGCATCCCGCGAGCGCCCAACCGCCACGGCCTGGCGCCGCCGCTACCGCAGTTGTGCATCGCGCGCACCGTCGGCGACGCGGTGACCCTGGGCGCGGCGTTGATGCCGCTGCAGCAGGCGTTTTTCGCCTGAGGCATGCAGCGGCGGGCGGAGTACGTCGCGCCGCGCTGCGGATGCTGCGGGCCAGACGCTCGCCCGCGGTGCATCGCGGCGGCGTCGACCGTGCGCCGCGGTCTCAGCTGCTGCCCACGTTCGCCGCCAGGCCGGCGCCGACCGGAAGCGATCGGCCGCGCCCGGTGAGCCATGCCAGCAGCAGGCACAACGCCCCACACAGCAGCGGGCCGGCTGCCATCGCCCAGCACAGCAGCAGGCAATGCCCGTCGCGGTAGGACAGCGCGTCCAGCAGCAGGCCGATCAGCACCACGCCGGCGGCCAGCGCGACCTGCGCGGCCGCGGTCAGCGCGGCGAAGCAGAGCGCGTGCTCGGCGACCGCGCGGGTCGCGGTGCACTGCGCATGCCAGGCCCACACCAGTTGCCCGCCGCTGCCGCCGATGGCGCCGATGCAGGCGGCCGCGGCCAGGCTCAGCAGTGGTTGCGCCGGCAACGCCAGGGCGAACAGCGGGGCACACAGCAGCAGGGCGCCGCCGAGCCAGGCCAGCCGCTGTGTCGGCGTGCGCTGCCGGCCCCAGCGCGCGGCCAGCGGTTGCACCAGCACCGTGCCGAGCGCGTAGGCGATCAGGACCGCACTGCCCCAGCCGGGCGAGAGCAGGCCGTAGGCGGCCACGTACGGGGCGAGCTTGGTGAACGCGGGCAGGGTCAGCGAGATCGCCGCGATCAGCGCCAGCGGCTGCCAGGGAATCGCGCGCCAGGAGGGCGCCCGGTCGCTTGCGGTCACGGCCTTGGCGTCGGCGGGTAGCGGATGGACGCAGGCGCGGCCCAGCACCCGCTGCAACTGCCAGGCGCACAGCATCGCCACCGCTGCCAGCACCGCGCTGGCCTGCAGCGCCAGGCTGCTACCTTCGGTGCCCCGCGCCAGCACCGCGCCGACCACGCTGCTGATCAGCAGCGCCGCGGCGCCGCTGCCGGCCAGGCGCAGCGCGCTGGCGCCATCGTGGCCGCGCCAGGGCCACTGCGCCAGGCTCAGCAAGGTGTTCTGGGCCACGTCGCAGGCGGCGTAGGCCAGCCGGAACAGCAGGCTCACCGCCAGCACGTAGCCCAGCCGCCACGGCGGCGGCAGCAAGGGCGCGGCGAACACCAGCAGCAGCGCCAGCGCCGCGGCCGCCAGGCCGTGCCATTGCAGGCGCCCGGCGCTGCGCACGTCGCGCAGGCGCCGGCGCAGGCCCCAGCCGGCACCCAGGCCGATCGCGGCGCTGAGCAGCAGGCCCAGCGCCAGCACCAGACCGGCCGCGATCGCGCGCAGGCCGGCGTGTTCGGTCAGCGAATAGATCAGCAGCAGTTCGCCGGCGTACCACAGCAGGCTCTTGCCGAAATGTGCGCCGGCGTATGCCGCCAGCGCCGCCTGCGGCAGACGGGGGAGAGCGGACAGGGGCGAGGAGCGCGGCATGCCCAGGCTTATAGCCGCACGATGCGACAGCACCAAGTCCGCTCCCTTGGCCGGCGGCCTCCCGGCTGCCGGCGCGGGCCGTGCCTACAGCTGTGCCGCCAGCCGGCTGCCCTGGGCGATGGCGCGCTTGGCGTCCAGTTCGGCGGCGACGTCGGCGCCGCCGATCAGGTGCGGACTGCGACCGGCGGCCTGCAGCGCCGCATGCAGGTCGCGGCGCGGTTCCTGGCCGGCGCAGACCACCACGGTACCGACCGGCAACACTTGCTCGGCGCCGTCCACGCGGATGCGCAGGCCGCTGTCGTCCACGCCCAGGTATTCGACCCCGCCGAGCATGGTCACGCCCTTGGCCTTGAGCGTGGCGCGATGGATCCAGCCGGTGGTCTTGCCCAGCCGCGCCCCGGGCCGGCCCGGGCTGCGCTGCAGCAGCCACACGCTGCGCGCCGGCGGTTCCGGGCGCGGCTTGCACAGCGCGCCGCGGCCTTCGAACTGCGGGTCCACGCCCCATTCGGCCATCCACCGCGCCGGGTCCAGTGCGGTCGATTCACCGGCGTGCACCAGGAACTCGCCGACATCGAAGCCGATGCCGCCGGCGCCGATGATCGCCACCTTGTCCGCCGCCTGCACCCGGCCCTGCAGCACGTCCAGATAGCTGACCACGCTGGGATGGTCGGCGCCGGGGAAATCCACCGTGCGCGGCACGATGCCGGTCGCCAGCACCACCTCGTCGAAGTCGGCCAGCAGCGCCGCATCGGCGGTGGTCTGCAGGCGCAGCTCCACGCCGGTGGCGTCGAGTTGGTGGCGGAAGTAGCGCAGCGTCTCGTGGAATTCCTCCTTGCCGGGAATCCGCTTGGCCACGTTGAACTGACCGCCGATCTCTCTGGCGCTGTCGAACAGGACGACGCGGTGGCCGCGCTGTGCGGCCACAGTGGCGCAGGCCAGCCCGGCCGGGCCGGCGCCGACCACGGCGATGCGCTTGGGCGCGCGCGTCGGCAGGTAGTTCAGTTCGGTCTCGGCGGCCGCGCGCGGATTGACCAGGCAACTGGCGGTCTTGTTCTCGAACACATGGTCCAGGCAGGCCTGGTTGCAGGCGATGCAGGTGTTGATCGCCTGCGCCTGGCCGCGCTGCGCCTTGTTCGCCCATTCCGGGTCGGCCAGCAGCGGCCGCGCCAGCGACACCATGTCGGCGCCGCCGCCGGCGAGGATGCGCTCGGCCACGTCGGGCATGTTGATGCGGTTGGTGGCGATCAGCGGCAGCCGTACGTGCGGCTTGAGTTTGGCGGTCACCGCCGCGAATGCTGCGCGCGGCACCGAGGTGGCGATGGTCGGCACGCGTGCTTCGTGCCAGCCGATGCCGGAATTGATGAGGGTCGCGCCAGCGGCCTCGATCGCCTGCGCCTGCAGCACGATCTCCTGCCAGTCGCTGCCGTCCTCGACCAGGTCCACCAGCGACAGCCGATAGACGATGATGAAATCCGGCCCGCAGGCGGCGCGGATGCGGCGCACGATCTCCACCGCGAAGCGCATGCGCCTGGCGGCGTCGCCACCCCAGGCATCGCTGCGGCGGTTGCTGCGCGGGGCGATGAACTCGTTGATCAGATAGCCTTCCGAGCCCATCACCTCGACGCCGTCGTAGCCGGCCTCGCGGGCGAGCCTGGCGGCGTGTGCATAGGCATCGATCTGGCGTTCGACGCCGCGTGCCGACAGCGCGCGCGGGGTGAACGGATTGATCGGCGCCTTCAGCTTCGACGGCGCCACCGACAAGGGGTGATAGGCGTAGCGCCCGGCGTGCAGCAGCTGCAGGCAGATCTTGGCGCCGTGCGCGTGCACCGCGGCGGTCACCTGCCGGTGCGGGCGCACTTCCCAGGGCCAGGACAGCTTGCCGCCGAACGGTTTCAGCCAGCCGACCACGTTCGGGGCGAAGCCGCCGGTGACGATCAGGCCGACGCCGCCGGCGGCGCGCTCGGCGAAGTACGCGGCCAGCTTGGGAAAGTCGCGGGCGCGGTCCTCCAGGCCGGTGTGCATGGACCCCATCAGGATGCGGTTGCGCAACTGGGTGAAGCCCAGGTCCAGCGGGGCGAACAGGTGCGGGTAGGCGGCGGGGGTGGGGTCGGGCTGGCCGGGGGCGGGCGACATGGCGTGGATACGCAGGCGTACGGAAGGGCGCAGGGTGCCGTGAAACCTGGCTGGCGGCAAGAGGGGCGTTGCTTTTGCGTAGACCTAAACGTTGCCTTGGTCCTGGTGCTTGGACTTCTGAAGCTTGGAGCTAAGAGCTTCGAAGCAAGAGCAACAGCTTCCGCTGGCGCGGGTCACTTTTCTTTGCTTGTGCAAAGAAAAGTGACCAAAAGAAAGCACACCCCGCGGCGCGCCCTCCGCGCTGCGCGCTCCGGGTCCGCAGCCACGACGGGCATTTTTCGACGGCACATCCCTGTGCCGGCGAAAAACGACGCGCATCCTGCGCGTCGCCCTTCGGGTATTCGCCCGCCGTGGCTGCCGCGCCGAGGGGACCCGATAGATCAAAAGCACAGCAACAGCACAAGCAACAGCGGGAGCAGGAGCAGGAGCGGTTACGTCGGCTGGGCGATCGCGCGAATGTTTCGATCGCTGCGCCGCCCGCTCAGCCCCAGCCGACCAGGGCCAGTTTGCCGATGGTGCTGCCCGACTCCAGGCGGCGGTGTGCCTCGCGCAGGGTGGTGGCGTTGATCGGGCTCAGCGTCTCGGTCAGGGTGGTGCGCAGTTCGCCCGCGTCCACCAGGCTGGCGGTGCGCGCCAGGATGCGGTGCTGCTCGATCATGTCCTCGGTGCGGAACCGGGCGCGCGCGAACATCATTTCCCAGTGGATGCCGATGCACTTGGCCTTGTACGGGTCGCCGATGTGCAGCGGACCGCTCGGCTCGACGATCAGGCCGACGTGGCCCTGCGGCGCCAGCAGCTCGCCCAGCGCCTGCCAGTAGCGGTCGGTGTCGGCCAGGTTCAACGCGGCGTCCACCTGGTCGATGCCCAGCGCCTGCAACTGCGGCGCCAGTTCCTGGCGATGGTCGATCACGTGGTGTGCGCCGAGTTGCAGGCACCAGTCGCGGGTCTGCGGCCGCGAGGCGGTGGCGATCACCTCGAAGCCGGCATGCCGCGCCAGCTGGATCGCGATCGAGCCGACTCCGCCGGCGCCGCCGATTACCAGCAGGCGGCGGCCGCGGTTGCGCGCGTCGTCGAAGTCGAACGGCATGCGCTGGAACAGCAGTTCCCAGGCGGTCAGCGTGGTCAGCGGCAGCGCCGCGGCCTGGGCGAAGTCCAGCGTGGCCGGCTTGCGCGCCACGATGCGCGCATCCACCAGTTGGTACTGCGCGTTGCTGCCGGCACGGGTGATGTCGCCGGCGTAGTAGACCTCGTCGCCCGGCTCGAAGCCGTCGACCTCGGGCCCGACCGCCTCGACCACGCCGGCGGCGTCGTAGCCCAGCACCTTGGGCTGGGCGTCGCGCGATGCGTTACCGCGGACCTTCGTGTCCACCGGATTGACCGATACCGCCTCCACCCGCACCAGCAGGTCGTGGCCGCCGGGCGCGGGCGGCGTCGGCAGGTCAAGGTCGTGCAGCGACTGCGGATCGTCGATCGGCAGGGGATGGAGGGTGGCGACCGCTTTCATGGAGGCTCCTGGGCGTGAGGGAAAGGAGGGCACGGCCGCGGCTCAGACCGGCCGCGGGTTGCGCTCGGCGAAGCCGCGCTGGTGCCAGGACGGATACGCCGGGACCGCGGCGCTGGCCGCATCCAGCTGTTGCACGTGGGCGGCATCGAGGGTCCAGCCGACCGCCCCCAGATTCTGCCGCAACTGTTCCTCGGTCCGTGCGCCGATGATCACGCTGCTGACCGTCGGCCGCTGCAACAGCCAGTTCAGCGCGATCTGCGGCACGCTTTTGCCTGTCTCCGCGGCGATGGTCTCCAGTGCGTCGAGGACACGGTACAGGCGCTCTTCCTCCACCGGCGGGCCGGCCTCGGTGACCGCCTTGTCGTGCAGGCGGCTGCTCTCCGGCAGCGGCTGGCCGCGGCGCAGCTTGCCGGTCAGCCGGCCCCAGCCCAGCGGGCTCCACACCAGCGCACCCACGCCCTGGTCCAGGCCCAGCGGCATCAGTTCCTCCTCGTAATCGCGGCCGATCAGCGAGTAATAGGCCTGGTGCGCGACATAGCGCGACCAGCCGTGGCGGTCGGACACCGCCAGCGACTTCATCAATTGCCAGCCGGAGAAGTTGGACACGCCCAGGTAGCGGAGCTTGCCGGCACGCACCAGGTCGTCGAGCGTGGACAGGGTTTCCTCCACCGGCGTGTGCGCGTCGAAGCCGTGCAGTTGGAACAAGTCGAGGTAGTCGGTGCCCAGGCGGGACAGCGCCGCCTCCACTGCGCGGATCAAATGGAAGCGCGAGGAGCCGACGCTGTTGGGCACGGCGCGGTCGAAGCGGAAGCCGGCCTTGGTCGAGAGCAGCACCTGGTCGCGGCGGCCCTTGATCGCCGCGCCCAGTACCGATTCGGCGGCGCCGCCGGAGTAGACGTCGGCGCTGTCGAACAGGGTGACGCCGGCCTCCAGGCAGATGTCGATCAGGCGCCGCGCCTGATGCACGTCCGAATTGCCCCAGGTGGCGAAGAACGGATCGGTGCCGGCGAAGGTGCCGGTGCCGAAGCTGAGCACGGGGACCTTGAAGCCGGATGCGCCGAGATGACGGTATTCCATGGAGAACTCCTGATGAGGGAAGGGGGAGGGGATGTGAGGAACGGCGTCAGCGCGCCGCGGCGTCGGTGTCGACGGCGTCGGTCGCAGCGGAGGTGGAAGCGGCTGCGGGGTCGCCGAGCAACTGCGCGGCGGCCTCGGCGATGGCCGCGTAGCCGGCGTCGCCGGGATGCAGGTGGTCGCCCGAGTCGAATTCCGGCCGCATCCGCGCCGGATGCGCGGGGTCGCGCAGCAGCGCATCGAGATCCAGGATCGCGTCGAAGCCGTTGCCGGCGCGCAGCCAGGCATTGACCTGCTGGCGCACGGCCTCCTTCTGTGGGCTGTAGTAGCCGGGGATCGGCGAATCCGGCAGGGCACCTTCGAACGGGGTGAGGGTGGCGCCGATCACCCGCAGCCCGCGCGCCTGCGCGCGCTGCAACAGTTGCCGGTAGCCGGCGATCAGCTCTTCGGCCGGCACCGGCGCATCGTCCGGCGCGAACGGCGTGCCGTACCAACTGATGTCGTTGATGCCCATCAACAGGATCAGGGTGTGCACGCCGGGCTGCGCCAGCACGTCGCGGTCCAGCCGCGCCAGCGCGTTGCGGCCCATGCGGTCGCGCAGCACGCGGCCGCCGGAGATGCCGGCGTTGAGCACCGCCACCCGCTGCGCCGCCAGTCGCGTGGCCAACTGGTCCGGCCAGCGCCGGTCCTGCCCCGGCGTCGAGGCGGCGCCGTCGGTGATCGAGTCGCCCAGCGCCACCACCGCGCCGACGGCATCGGCGCGGCGCACCTGGACGCCGCTGACGAACAGCCGCACCGGCAGCGCCGTCGCGTCGGCCAGGCTGGCGTCGGCGGTGCGCTCGCCCTCGGCCAGCCATGCGCTCTGCAGGCCTTCCCAGTGGAAGGTGGACGGCGCGGTCGGCTGCGGCAGGTACAGGCTGATGCTGAGCCGGGCCAGGTCCGGCACGCTCAGCGCCACCGGGTCGCTGAGCACCGGCGCGCCCGGCGGCACGGTCACCTCGGTCTTGCCGCCGAAGCGCAGCGGCCGCTGCGAACCCGGCACGATTGCCGCGCCGTCGCCGGCCAGCGCCAGCGACGCGGCGCCGATGTGCAGCGGCGTGTCGCCATAGGCGTTGCTCAACTCCACCCGCACCTCGTTGCCGCCCAGGCTGACCCGCGCCACCTGGCGCACGGTCTGCCGCCACAGGTGGAACGGCGTCTGCGTCGGGAACGGGAAGTCGGCGCTCCACAGCGGCTGCGGGCTGGCCTGCCAGGTCGCGACCCAGTCGCGCGGTGCGGCGTCGGCCGGCAGTGCGCGTGTGCCCAGCAGCGCCGCAGCCAGCGCGGCCGTCGCCAGCGGCCGGCTCATGCCGCACCGCCGGCGGCGCAACCCGCGCCGTGATTGGGGGCGGGCGCTGCGCTGGCCGGCGACAGCCGCAGCGCGCCCAGCGCCACCGCCAGTCCGGCCAGGGTCAGCAGTGCCGCCACCCACGGCAGTTGCGACAGGCTACCGCCATGGCCGAGCACCAGACCGCCGAGCCAGGCGCCCAGCGCGTTGCCCAAATTGAACGCGCCGATGTTCAGGCTCGAGGCCAGGTGCCGGCCGGCCTCGCCGGCCTTGCCCAGCACCCACACCTGCAGCGGCGCCACCGTGGCGAACGCGGCCACGCCCAGCAGCCCGATGCCCAGCGCCATCGCCGGCGGCGAGGGCAGGGCGAGGGTCAGCGCCGCCAGCACCACCGCGAGCACGCCCAGGCTCAGCGGCAGCGCCTGCCGCGGGCGGCGGTCGGCCAGGCGTCCGCCCAGCACGTTGCCGACGATCATGCCTACGCCGAACACCAGCAACAGCGGCGACACCGCGCTTTCGGACACCCCGGTGACCTGGGTCAGCAGCGGCTGCACATAGGTGTACACGGCGAACACGCCGGCATAGCCCAGCACTGTCGTCGCCAATCCCAGCAGCACCGGAGCGCGGCCGACCGCGCGCAGTTCCTCGCGCAGCGGCACGGTCGCCGGCGCGGCGCGGTCGGCCGGCACCAGCGCGGCGATCACCACGGTGGCCAGCGCGCCGATCGCCGCCACCGCCCAGAACGTGGCACGCCAGCCGTAGTGCAGGCCCAGCCAGGCGCCGGCCGGCACCCCGAGCAGGGTGGCGACGGTGAGCCCGGTGAACATGGTCGAGATCGCCGAAGCCTTGCGCTGCGGCGGCACCAGGGTGGTGGCGACCACCGCGCCGACGCCGAAGAAGGTGCCGTGCGCCAGCGAGGTGATCACGCGTGCCGCCATCAGCGCCGCGTAGTTGGGCGCCAGCGCGCAGGCCAGGTTGCCGGCGGTGAACACCAGCATCAGCGCCAGCAGCACGCGCTTGCGCGGCCAACGCCGGCTGGCCACGGTCAGCAGCGGCGCGCCGAGGAACACGCCCAGCGCATAGCCGGAGATCAACAGTCCGGCGGCCGGAACGCTGACCCGCAGGTCGGCGGCGACCTGCAGCAGCAGGCCCATGATCACGAACTCGGTGGTGCCGATGCCGAACGCGCCGGCGGTCAGCGCGTACAGCGCCAGCGGCGTGCGCCCTGCAGCGGGTTGCTGGGGAGGTGGAGCGAGCGAGGCGGCCATACGGCGGCTCCGGAAGTGGCGGGAGGACGGCAGCCTAGGCCTGCACCTCTTCAGCAAAAACAGTAAAAATATTGAACGACTTTCAATGGAATCCACACAATGGACCGGATCGGCGACATCGCCCTGTTCCTGCGCGTGCTCGACCTCGGCTCGATCAGCGCTGCCGCGCGCAGCCTGGACCTGTCGGTGGCGGTGGCCAGCCAGCGGCTGCAACGGCTGGAACGCGCGCTCGGCGTGCGCCTGCTGCACCGGACCACGCGGCGCCTGCACCCGACCCCGGAAGGCCTGCAACTGGCCGAGCAGGGGCGGCCGCTGGTCGAGGACCTGGAATCGCTGGCCGGCGGCCTGCGCCAGGCCGGCGTGGCCGCCGCCGGCACCCTGCGGGTGACGATGTCGGCCGCGTTCGGGCGCCTGTATGTCTCGCCCCTGCTGCCGCGCTTCATGGCCCTGCATCCGCAGGTGCGGCTGAGCGTGCACCTGAGCGACAACGTCGTGGACCTGGTCAGCGAAGGTTTCGACCTGGCGATCCGCATCGGCACCCTGCGCGACTCCAGCCTGGTCGCGCGGCGCCTGGCCGGCAATCGCCGCATGCTCTGCGCCTCCCCCGACTACCTGCGCCGCCACGGCACCCCGGCCACGCCGGCCGACCTGACCGCGCACGCCTGCCTGCTGCTGACCGGCAGCGACGGCCGGCAGGACACCTGGCGGCTGCAGGGACCGGACGGCGAGATCGCGGTCCGCGTGGCTGGGCCGCTGGAGACCAACTTCGGCGAGGTGCTGCGCGACGCCGCGGTCAACGGGCAGGGTATTGCCCTGCATTCTGAATGGCACGTGGCCGAAGACCTGCGACAGGGGCGGCTGCGCCAGGTGCTGGCCGACTACCCGCTGACCGAGACCGGCATCTACGCGGTGATGCCGCAGCGGCGGCTGGTGCCGCCACGGGTGCGGGCCTTCGTCGAGTTCATGCAGGCCGAGCTGGCGGACCCGCCGCCGTGGGCACGGCCGGGGTGAGACCTGGGTCGCCCTGCGGGCCCTTGTCTACGACCGCAAACGGTCATCCGCCTGCCGCATTGCGGGATTTCATCAAGCTGTATAGGGTGTATCCACGGCCTGGCAGCGGCTGGCGTTGACTTTCACATGTTACGTGCTCGTTAACGCCATCTTCACTATGCCGCGCATAATGTGCGCGGCGATGGCGTGCGGAAACGGCCGTCTGGATGTGACGAGACATCTGTACTGAACCATGCCTCTACCGGTTTCTATCTCCCCGAAACAAGGAGTTGTATTAATGAACAAGAAAATTCTCACCGCCGCGTTGCTGGGCGGTCTGGCCGTCGCCCAGGCAGCGTCCGCGCAGGAATTCGACGACCGCTGGTACCTGACCGGTTCGGCTGGTTTCAACTTCCAGGACAAGGACCGCACCACCAACGATGCGCCGTTCGTCACCCTGGGCCTGGGCAAGTTCATCAACCCGAACTGGTCGCTGGACGGTGAGCTGAACTATCAGAACCCGAACTTCGACAAGAACCAGGACCTGAACTGGAGCCAGTACGGCATCTCGTTCGACCTGCGTCGCCACTTCATCCAGGAAGGCCGCGGCTGGAACCCGTACCTGCTGTTCGGCCTGGGCTACCAGCGCTCGGAAGAAGAGTTCGACACCGGCGGTCCGGTCTCCCCGGGCCAGCGCAAGGACGGCAACTTTGCCGCCAAGGCCGGCGTCGGTCTGCAGACCACCTTCGACAAGCGCGTTGCCGTGCGTGCCGAAGTGGCCTACCGCGCTGACTTCGACGACCAGAGCGTTGCCGCTCCGTCGCAGAACTGGTTCGGCGACGTGCTGGCTTCGGTCGGCGTCGTGATCCCGCTGGGCCCGCCGCCGGCTGCCCCGGTCGCCCCGCCGCCGCCGCCGGCCGCTGCGCCGAGCTGCGCCGACCTGGACGACGATGGTGACGGCGTCAACAACTGCGACGACAAGTGCCCGAACTCCCAGCCTGGCCAGACCATCGGTCCGGACGGCTGCCCGGTGCCGGTGTCGATCGACCTGAAGGGCGTCAACTTCGACTTCAACAAGGCGAACCTGCGTCCGGACGCCGTGGCGATCCTGGGCGAGGCCACCGAGATCCTGAAGCGTTACCCCGACCTGCGCGTCGAGGTTGCCGGTCACACCGACTCGAAGGGTACCGAAGCCTACAACCAGAAGCTGTCCGAGCGTCGCGCCCGCGTCGTGTACGACTACCTGACCAAGAACGGCGTGGACGCTTCGCGTCTGGTCGGTCCGATCGGCTACGGCGAGAGCCGTCCGATTGCCCCGAACACCAACCCGGATGGTTCGGACAATCCGGAAGGCCGTGCGAAGAACCGTCGTACCGAGCTGAACGTCCAGAACTAATCGGACGCTTCCAGTCTCAAGCAAAGCCCGGCCTCGTGCCGGGCTTTGTTTTTGTGGGGTAAGGCATGCGTTGCGCTGTCCTCGCCTGATCGTCGTAGAGCGGCTTCAGCCGCGACAGACGTTCCCGGGAATGCCTATCGCGGCTAAAGCCGCCCCTACGCGGAGGCCGGGCGCCGCCCCTCGCTCGCGACGCGTTCAAGCTGAACTTTTTCAGCAATCCCAATTATTTAGCGCATGTAGTGCCGGTAACAGTTGAAAGCACGCCGGGGCCTGCCTACACTCGCTCGTCGAACCGCCTGAATGGAAAAAAACCGATGCTGCGTATCGTGACGGCCAGCCTGCTCGCGCTTGCCCTGATTCCTGCGGCCCACGCCGCACCGGATTGCTCCGGCGATCTGCTGCCCAAGCCGCTGGCGCTGCCGGCCACGGTCGCTGCGCCGGTCGCTTCGGAACTGTTCAGCCGCAACGTGCAGCTGGGCATGCCCAGCGGCGTGCTGACCCAGTCCTACAGCAGCGACCAGTCGCTGGACCGCGTGCTGCTGCGGCTGCGCGCCGAAGGCTGCCAGAGCCTGGCCAACGCCACCCCGGGCGCGGTGAAGCCGAACGACCCGGCTGCCTACAAGCCGGCCACCGCCTTCGACAACACCCCCTGGCGGTTCGACATGAGCCAGAACGGCAAGCGCATGACCGCCGAGGAGTTCGACGCCTGGATGAAGGCGCGCGGCGTGCGCGTGGTCAAGGCGCGTCCGGCCCCGGCACCGGCTGCCGCCGAGGCGCCGGCACCGGCTCCGGCCGAGGCCAACAAGCAGTAAGTCCGGTGCGCGGCCGCCTGCGGCCGCGCCCGTCGACGCCGTGCGAGGGGTGAAGCCGCCGCGTTCCCGCCGTCCGGCGTCCTCCCCGGCGCCGCCCGCGCGTCCGCGCCTGCCTGCGCGCGGCGCCGCGCCCGCCGCGCCGCGGCACGGCCTGGCCCGCACCCTGTCCAAGCTGGGCCTGTGCTCGCGCACCGAAGCCGCGCGCTGGATTGCCGCCGGCCGCGTCGCCGTCGACGGGCGCATCGTCACCGATCCCGAGTTCCCGATCCTGCAGGGCCGCCACCGGCTGGCCGTGGACGGCGCGCCGCTGGCCGACACCGCGCGCCTGTACCTGATGCTCAACAAGCCGCGTGGGTTGGTCACCAGCGCGCAGGACGAACGCGGCCGCGATACCGTCTACCGCTGTTTCGACGGCGCCGGCCTGCCCTGGCTGGCGCCGGTTGGACGCCTGGACAAGGCCAGCGAGGGCCTGCTGCTGTTCAGCAACGACCCGCAATGGGCGGCGCGGGTCACCGATCCGGTCAGCGGTCCGGACAAGACCTATCACGTGCAGGTGGATGCGATCCCCGACGCGGCGCTACTGGCGCGGATGTGTGCCGGCGTGATTGCCGAGGGCGAAGCGTTGCGGGCCAAGCAGGTGCGCCTGCTGCGCCAGGGCGAACGCCATGCCTGGCTGGAAGTGGTGCTGGACGAAGGCCGCAACCGGCAGATCCGGCGGCTGCTCGCCGCGCTGGGCCTGGACGTGCTGCGGCTGGTGCGGGTGGCGATCGGCGAGCTGGCGCTGGGCGAGTTGGGCAAGGGCGCATGGCGCGAACTCAGCGCCGCCGAAGTCACGGCGTTGGCGCCGGCGGCGGACGCCAGCGCGCCAGCCGCGCGCTGAGCAGGGCGGCGACCACCTCACGGGCGCGCGCGTCCTGCGGCCCGCGTGCATCGTGGTGGCGGCCCTTGGCGTGATTGCAGCCGGCACAGGCCAGCGCCAGGTTGCGCGCATCGTTGGGGTCGTCGCCGACCTGGGCGCACAGCGCCGCTGCCGCGCGGCGGCCGAACCATGCCTGCGGTACCACGTGCTCGAGCGAGCAGTGGCCCAGCGGCTCGCCGTCGCCGCGCAGATCCAGCCGCCGCCGGCAATGCAGGCAGCGGCTGTGCCAACCGCCGGCCGCCGGCTGCGCCTGGGCGTCGGTCTGCGCCGCCAGCAACAGCCGTTGGCGCAGCGCGGCGCGCATCTCAGACGGTGATGACGCCCAGTTCGCGGCCGATGCGGGTGAACGCGTCGATCGCCCGGTCCAGGTGTTCACGCGTATGCGCGGCGCTGATCTGGGTGCGGATCCGCGCCTGGCCCTTGGGCACCACCGGGAAGAAGAAACCGATGGCGTAGATGCCTTCCTCCAGCAGCCGTTCGGCGAAGCGCTGCGCCAGCGGCGCGTCGTACAGCATCACCGGGCAGATCGGATGGGTGCCGGGCTTGATGTCGAACCCGGCGGCGGCCATGCGCTCGCGGAAGTAGGCGGTGTTCTCGACCAGCCGCGCGCGCAGGTCGCCGGCGGCGTCGAGCATCGCGAAGGCCTTGATTCCGGCAGCGACCACGTGCGGCGGCAGCGAGTTGGAGAACAGGTAGGGCCGCGAGCGCTGGCGCAGCAGTTCGATCACCTCGCGGCGGCCGGTGGTGAAGCCGCCCAGCGCACCGCCCATGGCCTTGCCCAGGGTGCCGGTGAAGATGTCGATCCGGTCCAGCACGCCCTTGACCTCGGCCGAGCCGCGGCCGCTGGCGCCGAGGAAGCCGGTGGCATGGCATTCGTCGATGTGCACCAGCGCGTCGTACTGCTTCGCCAGCGCGGTGATCTCGTCCAGCGGGGCGATGAAGCCGTCCATCGAGAACACGCCGTCGCTGGTGATCAGCTTGGTCTTGCAGCCGGCGGCGTCGGCCGCCTGCAGCTGCGCTTCCAGGTCGGCCATGTCGCAGTTGGCGTAGCGGAAGCGCTTGGCCTTGCACAGGCGCACGCCGTCGATGATCGAGGCGTGGTTGAGCGCGTCGGAGATGATCGCGTCGTGCTCGCCCAGCAGCGGTTCGAACAGGCCGCCGTTGGCGTCGAAGCAGGCGGCGTAGAGGATGGTGTCCTCGGTGCCGAAGAACGCGGCGATCTGCGCCTCCAGTTGCTTGTGCAGGTCCTGGGTGCCGCAGATGAAGCGCACCGAGGCCATGCCGAAACCGTGCGTGTCCAGCGCGTCCTTGGCCGCCTGGATCAGGTCGGGATGATCGGCCAGGCCCAAGTAGTTGTTGGCGCAGAAGTTGAGTACGCGGCGGCCGTCGGCGAGGACGATTTCCGCCGCCTGCGGGCCGACGATGATACGCTCGGACTTGAACAGGCCCTGGGCGCGGATCGCGTCCAGTTCCTCGGCGTAGTGCTGGGTGAGGCGGGAGTCGGTCATGACGGGCACGCGCGGCGGAAAGAAGTGGCGATTTTACCGCGGTGCCCGCAGGCGTCGGTGTCGTCATGCGCAAATGGCATGAGCCGCTGCCGGGAAGTCATTTCACCCGTCGCCTGCCGCTGCGCAGCATGCGTCATGGTCCGCGGCGGGCATTGGCCGCGGCGTTTACCTGTGGGTTTCCCGGAGAACCGTCCATGTCCAGCCTTCCGTCGCGCCGCTGGCGCCCGCTCCTCGCGCTCGCGTTGTGCGTGCTCGCCGGGGCCGCGGCCGCCGCCGAGACGCAACTGCTCAACGTCTCCTACGATCCCACCCGCGAGCTGTACCGGGACTACAACGCCGCCTTCGCCAAGCACTGGGCGCAACTGCATCCCGGCGAGCAGGTCGCGGTGGAGACCTCGCACGGCGGCTCCGGCAAGCAGGCGCGCGCGGTGATCGACGGGGTCGAGGCCGACGTGGTGACGCTGGCGCTGGCCTACGACGTCGATGCGATCGCCGCCAAGAGCAAGCTGATCGACGCGAACTGGGCCACGCGCCTGCCCGACAACAGCGCGCCGTACACCTCGACCATCGTGTTCCTGGTGCGCAAGGGCAATCCCAAGGGCATCAAGGACTGGCCGGACCTGCTGCGCAGCGGCGTGTCGGTGATCACCCCCAATCCCAAGACCTCCGGCGGCGCGCGCTGGAACTACCTGGCCGCCTGGGCCTACGCCGACCACATCTTCAAGGGCGATCGCGAACGCATCCTCAACTACATGCGCGCGCTGTTCCGCAACGTGCCGGTGCTGGACACCGGCGCGCGCGGCGCCACCACCACCTTCGTCCAGCGCGGTATCGGCGACGTGCTGCTGGCCTGGGAGAACGAGGCGTTCCTGGCGCAGCAGGAACTGGGCCAGGACAAGTTCGAGATCGTGGTGCCGAAGCTGTCGATCCTGGCCGAGCCGTCGGTGGCGCTGGTCGACAAGAACGTGGACAAGCACGGCACCCGCGCGGTCGCCGAGGAGTACCTGAAGTACCTGTACTCGCCGGAAGGACAGAAGATTGCGGCCAGGCACTATTACCGGCCGCGCCATCCCGAGTACGCCGATCGCGCCGATCTGGCGCGGCTGCCGAAGGTGCGCCTGGTGACCATCGATCAGGCGTTCGGCTCCTGGGCAAAGGCGCAGGCCACGCACTTCGACGACGGCGGCCTGTTCGACCAGATCCAGGCGAGCAAGTGACGCGATGGCCGTGACCGCCGCTGCCGTTGCCCGCGCACCGCGCCAGCGCCGGGTCATGCCGGGGCTCGGGCTGAGCCTGGGCATCACGTTGACCTGGCTGGGGCTGGTGGTGCTGATCCCCTTGCTCGCGGTGCTGCTCAAGACCAGTGGGCTGGGTTGGGAAGGCGTGTGGCGGGTGTGGAGCGAGCCGCGGGTGCTGGCGGCGTTGCGCCTGAGCTTCGGTACCGCGCTGGCCGCGGCCGCGTTCAATGCGGTGATGGGCACCTGGGTGGCCTGGGTGTTCGTGCGCTATCGCTTTCCCGGCAAGCGCCTGTTCGACGCGATGATCGACCTGCCGTTCGCGCTGCCGACGGCGGTGGCCGGCATCGCCCTGACCGCGCTGTACGGCAGCAACGGCTGGATCGGCCGGTGGCTGGAGCAGCCGGCGCAGGCGCTGGCGGCCAGCCTGCCGGTGCTGGCCTGGTGGTGGCCGCGGCTGTCACTGTTGCTGGCGTTGTCGGCCACCGGTTACGCGCTGCTGCGGCGCGGCCAGGCGCTGCTGCCGGCACCGCTGCGCGCACTGCAGCGCCTGTTCGGCACGGTCGCGGTGCTCAGCCTGGTCGCGCTGGGCGTGGGTGGCCTGCTGATCGGCTATGCCGGGCTGATGCACGGCAGCGGCGCAGGCGGGATCAAGGTCGCCTACACGCCGCTGGGCATCGTCGTGGCGCTGGTGTTCGTGGGGCTGCCGTTCGTGGTGCGGATCGTGCAGCCGGTGCTGGCCGAGGCCGAGCGCGAGCTGGAGGAGGCGGCGGCCACGCTCGGTGCCGGGCGCTGGCAGACCGTGCGCCGGGTGCTGCTGCCGACGCTGTGGCCGGCGGTGCTGACCGGGTTCGCGCTGGCGTTCGCGCGCGGCGTCGGCGAGTACGGCTCGGTGATCTTCATCGCCGGCAACCTGCCCAACGCCACCGAGATCGCGCCGTTGCTGATCACCATCCGCCTGGAAGAATTCGACTACGGCGGCGCCAGTGCGATCGCCGCGGCGATGCTGCTGTTGTCGCTGCTGTCGCTGTTGCTGGTCAACGCGGCGCAGGCCTGGTTCGCGCGGCGCGGCAGGGCGGTGGCGTGATGGCGTCGGTGGTGGCCGCGCTGGCGGCACGCGGCCCCGGGCAGGCCGATGCAGCCTCCATTCCGGTGCACGCCCAGGCCTCGGTGGTGGACGAACCGCGCTGGGTGCGGCGCTTGCTGATCGGCGGCGCGCTCGGCTTCCTGCTGGCGTTCCTGCTGCTGCCCTTGCTGCTGGTGTTCGTCGAGGCGCTGCGCGGCGGCGTCGGCGTGTTCTGGCGTGCGATCTCCGATCCGGACGCGCTGGCGGCGATTCGCCTGACCCTGCTGGTGGCGGCGATCGTGGTGCCGTTGAACCTGGTGTTCGGCGTGGCCGCGGCCTGGGCGGTCAGCAAGCATCGCTTTCCCGGCAAGCGCCTGCTGGTGAGTCTGATCGATCTGCCGTTCTCGGTGTCGCCGGTGGTCGCCGGCCTGCTGTTCATCCTGATCTTCGGCCGCAACGGCTGGGCCTGGCCGTTGATCGACGAGGGCGTGCGCCTGCACCTGCCGCTGTTCGGCGAGGTCCTGCTGCACCTGCCGCGGATCGTGTTCGCGCTGCCGGGCATCGTGCTCGCGACCACCTTCGTCACCTTCCCGTTCATCGCCCGCGAGCTGATGCCGCTGATGGAGCAGCAGGGCGACGACGAGGAACTGGCGGCGCTGAGCCTGGGCGCCAGCGGCTGGCAGACCTTCTGCCGGGTGACCTTGCCGAACATCCGCTGGGGCCTGCTGTACGGCGTGCTGCTGTGCAGTGCGCGGGCGATGGGCGAGTTCGGCGCGGTGTCGGTGGTGTCCGGGCATATCCGCGGGCGTACCAACACGCTGCCGCTGCATGTGGAGATCCTCTACAACGAGTACGCCTACAGCGCGGCTTTCGCCTGCGCCAGCCTGCTGGCGCTGACCGCGCTGCTGACGCTCGCCGTGAAGTCCTGGCTGCACTGGCGCCACGGCGCGGCGCTGGCCGCCACTCACCGACATTGAGGTTGCAATGAGCATCCGCGTACAGCACCTGGGCAAGCGCTTCGGCGACTTCGCCGCGCTCGACGACATCAGCCTGGACATCCGCCAGGGCGAACTGCTGGCGTTGCTGGGGCCGTCCGGCTCCGGCAAGACCACGCTGCTGCGGGTGATCGCCGGACTCGAACATGCCGATCGCGGACGCGTGCTGATCCACGGCGAGGATGCCACCGCGCTGTCGGTGCAGGCGCGCCGGGTCGGCTTCGTGTTCCAGCACTACGCCTTGTTCAAGCACATGAGCGTGTACGAGAACGTCGCCTTCGGTCTGCGCGTGCGCCGCGAGGCGCGCTGGAGCGAGGCGCGTATCCGCGCGCGGGTGCAGGAGCTGCTGGCGCTGGTGCAGTTGCACGACCTGGAGCGGCGCTACCCGGCGCAACTGTCCGGCGGCCAGCGCCAGCGCGTGGCGCTGGCGCGCGCGCTGGCGATCGAGCCGCGCGTGCTGCTGCTCGACGAACCGTTCGGCGCGCTCGACGCGCAGGTCCGCCGCGACCTGCGGCGCTGGTTGCGGGAGCTGCACGAACGTACCGGCCTGACCACGGTATTCGTCACCCACGACCAGGAAGAGGCGCTGGAGCTGGCCGACCGCGTGGCGATCCTCCACCGCGGGTGGATCGAGCAGGTCGGCAGCCCGGCACAGGTCTACGAGCAGCCGGCCTCGCCCTTCGTGTATGGATTCGTGGGCGCGGTGAACCGGCTGTCGGCGCGCCTGCACGACGGGGCGGTGCAGGTCGGCGGGCTGGCCTTGCCGGCGCCGTCGACGCCGCTGTCCAGCGGTCCGGTCGAGCTGTACGTGCGGCCGGAAGACCTGGCACCGGGCAGCGAGGGCTGGGCGGCGACGGTGCTGTCGATCCAGCGCAGCGGCCCGCGCCTGCGCCTGCGTGCGCAACTGGCGCATGGCCACGACGAGGTGGAGGTGGAACTGCCGGCGGGCGAGGGCGCATCCGACTATGCGCCGGGCCAGCCGCTGCACCTGCGTGCGCGCCGCTACGGCGTCTTCGCCCGGCCCGATTGAGGCGCCATTGCGCCACCTTCAGCGGCTGCTGACACGCCTGCGTGCCGGTGCCATGGCGGTTGTCCGCTCGGTCGCGGCCTGACCGCCAGGCCGTCGGCCGCCCCGCCTGTCTGGCAGGCCCTTGACCGCGATCGGCGGGCCGGGGATGTCCGCGCCTGACTCCGGACCGACGGCTGTGTGTCCGGTCATGTCGCGCAGCGGACGAAAAGTTGTTGCACTGCAAGATCAAAGCGGTTAAAAAACCGTGAAGGCGCCGCTGCGCCAGCGCTGCAACCCCATCCCTCGTCAACAGCAGGAGAATGACCGGTGAACAAGACCACTCTCGCCCTGGCCGTCGCACTGGCCGCTTCGCCGCTCACCGTCCTGGCCCAGGACGCGCCCACCTCGCCGATCACCGGCTCCTACGGCGTGGTCAGCGACTACGTGTTCCGTGGCGTCTCCCAGACCGACAAGGGTCCGGCGTTCCAGGCCGGCCTCACCTACACCTCGCCGTTCGGCCTGTACGTGGGCGCCTGGGGTTCCAACGTCGATTTCGGCGCGGGCGATCCGGATTGGGAAACGGACGGCTTCGTCGGCTACAACGTCGATTTCTCGCCGGACTGGAACTTCGACGTGATGGTCAACCGCTACGGTTACCCGGGCGCCGGCCGGTTGAACTACAACGAACTGATCACCAAGACCAAGTTCCTCAAGACCTACACCCTGACCGTGGCGTACACCGACAACGTGTACAACCTGGACAAGGACAGCTTCTACTACGCGCTGGACGGAAACTGGTCGCTGCCGCAGGGCTTCAGCGTCGGCGCGCACGTCGGCCGCACCACCTACGAAAGCGCGCTGACCGCGTACCAGGACTACACCGACTACAACGTCAGCGTGGGCAAGATGGTCGGCCCGCTGGCGTTGAGCGTGGGCTACTACGACACCGACAACAAGGGCCCGGAGAACTTCACCGAGCGCCTGGCCGGTCACCGCGTGGTGGTCTCGGGCACGATCGCGTTCTGATCGGATTGCCGCGGTGTAACGACGAAGGGCGCCGCAAGGCGCCCTTCGTGTTTTCCGGCGCTGCCGCGTTGCCGCGGCGCGCGCATTACCAGCTCAGCACGACCTTGCCGGCCTTGCCTTCTTCCATCAGGTCGAAGCCCTTCTGGAATTCGTCGATGGTCAGCTGGTGGGTCAGGACCTTGCCCAGCGGGAAGCCGGACAGCACCAGTTGGGTCATCTTGTACCAGGTCTCGTACATCTTGCGGCCGTAGATGCCCTGCACGGTCAGGCCCTTGAAGATGATCTTGTCCCAGTCGCAGCCGGCGCCGCGCGGCATGATGCCGAGCATGGCGATCTTGCCGCCGTGGTACATGCAGTCGAGCATGTCGTTGAACGCGCGCGGATTGCCGCTCATCTCCAGGCCCACGTCGAAGCCTTCCATGTGCAGGTCGGCCATCACGTCCTTGAGCGAGGTGTTGGCGACGTTGACCACGCGGGTCGCGCCCATGTCCGCGGCCAGCTTCAGGCGGAAGTCGTTGACGTCGGTGACCACCACGTTGCGTGCGCCGATGTGCTTGCAGATGCCCGCGGCAATGATGCCGATCGGGCCGGCGCCGGTGATCAGCACGTCCTCGCCGATCACGTCGAATTCCAGCGCGCAGTGCGCGGCGTTGCCGTAGGGGTCGAAGAACGCGGCCAGCTCGGACGGGATCTGGTCGGGGATCGGCCACAGGTTGGAGGCCGGCATCACCATGTATTCGGCGAAGGCGCCGTTGACGTTGACGCCGATGCCCACCGTGTTCGGGCACAGGTGCGGGCGCCCGCCGCGGCAGTTGCGGCAGTGGCCGCAGACGATGTGGCCTTCGGCCGAGACGCGCTGGCCGACCTCGTAGCCGGTGACCGCCGAGCCGAGCTGGGCGATGCGGCCGACGAATTCGTGGCCGATGGTCAGGCCGGGCTTGATGGTGCGCTGGCTCCACTCGTCCCACAGATAGATGTGCAGGTCGGTGCCGCAGATCGCGGTCTTTTCCAGCTTGATCAGCACCTCGTTGGGGCCGGGGACCGGCACCGGCACCTGTTCCAGCCAGATGCCCTTGGCGGCCTCGCGCTTGACCAGCGCCTTCATTGTTTGCGCCATGTCGGTGCAGATTCGATGGGAAGAGGGCGCGCAGTATAAGCGCCCGGCCGATGCGGCCATGTTGCGGCGCGGTTGCGGCGCGGCCAGGGTGCCATTGGTCACGGTCCGGCCACTTGATGACAGCCGTTACACTCTAACGTCTGTCATCAAGGAAGCTTTTCGATGCGTTCGAATTCGTTGGCTGTCGCCATCGCCGCCGTGGCCGCCCTGTCCGGCGCCTCCGCCGCCCAGGCCGGCGAGGGCATGTGGGTCCCGCAGCAGTTGCCGGACATCGCCGGGCCGCTGCAGCAGGCCGGCCTGAAGCTGTCGCCGCAGCAACTGTCCGATCTCACCGGCGACCCGATGGGGGCGGTGGTCTCGCTGGGCGGCTGCACCGCCAGCTTCGTCTCGCCGCAGGGCCTGGTGGTGACCAACCACCACTGCGCCTACGGCGCGATCCAGCTCAATTCGACCCCGCAGAAGAACCTGATCCGCGACGGCTTCAGCGCCGCCAGCCAGGGCGCCGAGCTGAGCGCCGGCCCGAACGCACGCATCTATGTGCTGGACCGCATCACCGACGTCACCGCGCAGGCCAAGGCGGCGATGGCCGCCGTCGGCAACGATGCGCTCAAGCGCACGCAGGCGCTGGAGGACTTCGACAAGGCCCAGGTCGCCGCCTGCGAGGCCGACGCCGGCTATCGCTGCGAGCTGTACAGCTTTTCCGGCGGCAACACCTACCGCCTGGTCCGCACCCTGGAAATCCGCGACGTGCGCCTGGCCTACGCCCCGCCGGCGGGCATCGGCAAGTTCGGCGGCGACGTCGACAACTGGATGTGGCCGCGCCACACCGGCGATTTCTCGTTCTATCGCGCCTACGTGGGCAAGGACGGCAAGCCGGCGGCCTACGCCAAGGACAACGTGCCGTACCAGCCCAAGCACTTCCTGAAGTTCGCCGACCAGCCGCTGGGTGCCGGCGATTTCGTCATGGTCGCCGGGTACCCGGGGCGCACCAACCGCTATGCGCTGGCCTCGGAATTCGACGCCACCGCGAGCTGGGGCTATCCCACCGCCGCGCGTCAGTACCGCGACCTGATCGCGCTGGTCGAGCAGGCCGGCAAGCAGAACCCGGACATCCAGGTGAAGTACGCCGCGACCATGGCCAGTTGGAACAACGTCGCCAAGAACTACGAGGGCCAGTTGGAAGGCTTCAAGCGCATCGACGCGGCGGCCAAGAAGCACGCCGAGGAAGACGCAGTGCTGGCCTGGCTCAAGCGCCAGGGCGGCGTGGGCAAGGCCGCGTTGCAGGCGCATGCGCAACTGCTGGCGCTGGGCGATCAGGCCAAGGCCACCCGCGACCGCGACCTGGTGCTGCGGCAGATGCAGCGGACCGGCGCGCTCGGCAGCGCGATCATGCTGTACCGCCTGTCGATCGAACGCGCCAAGCCGGATGCCGAGCGCGAGCCGGGCTACCAGGAGCGCGACCTGCCCGAGCTCGAGGGCGCGATGAAGCAGATGGAGCGCCGCTACGTCGCGTCCATGGACAGCCAGCTGCAGCGCTACTGGTTCGAGCAGTACCTGAAGCTGCCGAAGGCGCAGCGCCTGCCTGCGCTGGACCAGTGGCTGGCCGGTGCCGACGCGCAGGCCGCCGCCACGCGCCTGGCCGGTACCCAGTTGGGCAACACCGATGCGCGCCTGAAGTGGCTGCATGCCGACCGCGCCGCGTTCGAGGCCAGCGACGACCCGGCGCTGCGTTATGCGGTGGCGTTGATGCCGACCCTGCTGCAACTCGAGCAGGACCAGAAGCGCCGCGATGGCGAGGAACTGCTGGTGCGGCCGCGCTACCTGCAGGCCGTGGCCGACTACAAGAAGAGCCAGGGCGAGTTCGTGTACCCGGACGCCAACTCCTCGCTGCGCATCACCTTCGGCAACGTCAAGGGTTATGCACCCAAGGACGGCGTCGAATACACCCCGTTCACCACGCTGGAAGGCGTGGTCGCCAAGGACACCGGCGCCGAGCCGTTCGATTCGCCCAAGGCGCTGCTGGACGCGGCCAAGGCCAAGCGCTATGGCGGGCTGGAAGACAAGCGGCTGGGCACGGTGCCGGTCAACTTCCTGTCCGACCTGGACATCACCGGCGGCAACTCCGGTTCGCCGGTGATGGACGCGCACGGCAAGCTGGTCGGCCTGGCCTTCGACGGCAACTGGGAATCGGTGAGTTCCAACTGGGTGTTCGACCCGGCGATGACCCGGATGATCGCGGTCGATTCGCGCTACCTGCACTGGATCATGCAGGAGGTGATGCCGGCACCGCGGCTGCTGAAGGAGTTGAACCTGGCCAAGTGAGCCAGGTCCCGACGGGCGGCGGCGTTAGCCGCCGCCCGCGTGTCCGCCCCGCATGCCGGGGCGAGGCACGGGGATGCAGCGCCGGGTTTCAGGCGACGGAGCGGGTATCATGCCGCTCCGTTTTCGTTTGCGAGACGGGCCCTTCCTCCCCCCAAGGATTCCAGCGCATGCGCATTCTGCTCGCCCGCCATGGCGAAACCCCGTGGAACGCCGAAGGCCGCTACCAGGGCCAGATCGACATCCCGCTGTCGCCGGTCGGCGACGCCCAGGCGCAGGCGCTGGGCGCACGCCTGCGCGAGGTGCCGCTGACCCGCGCCGTGGCCTCGCCGCTGGCCCGTGCGCAGCGCACCGCGCGCTTCGCGCTGGGTCCAGAGCGCGAGGCGCTGCTGCAGACCGATCCGGACCTGCAGGAAATCGCCCATGGCGAATGGGAAGGCCTGCTGGCCAGCGAGATCCACGAAAAGGATCCGGCACGCCTGCGCGCCTGGCGCGAGGAGCCGGACACGGTGCTGATGCCGGGCGGCGAGTCGCTGCGGCAGGTGCTGGAGCGCTCCTGGCGCGGCCTGGCCCGCGCCGCCGAGGGCCTGGGCGAGCACGACACGCTGCTGGTGGTGGCGCACGATGCGGTCAACCGGGTGATCCTGTGCCGGGTGCTGGGCCTGCCGATCGCGCGGCTGTGGAGTTTCCGCCAGGCGCCGACCACGCTGAACCTGCTGGAAGGGCCGGACGTGGAACATCTGGAAGTGGTGCGATTGAACGATTGCGCGCATCACACGCCGTTCTTCGGCGAGGCGAAGCATCGGGCTCTGTAGTGTTCTGCTGATTCTTTGCCAGGATGCGTTGAGTTGATGCAAAGGCAAGATCAAATGCTTTCGCGCTTGGCGCGCGAGTCACTTTTCTTTGCTTGTGCAAAGAAAAGTAACCAAAAGAAAGCACACCCGGGCGGCACGCCCTCCGCGCTGCGCGCTCCGGGTGCGCAAGCAGACCGGACATTTTTCGGCGGCACATCCATGTGCCGTCGAAAAACGGCGCGCATCCTGCGCGCCGCCCCTGCGGGGTTTTCGTCCGGTCTGCTTGCCGTGCCTCACGGGACCCGGAACAGCAACAGCAACAGCCAAAGCCAAAGCAACAGCAAAATGCGTCGCCGCTACGAGTGCGCGTGCTGGCGCCGTATCAATCGAGTTCAATCGCCTCCATGAACACCCTCTCCGAATGGCTCGCCTACATCGAGCGCCAACACCCCCAGGACATCGCCATGGGCCTGGAGCGGGTGCGCGCCGTCGCCGCACGCATGCGCCTGACCAAGCCAGCCAGGCACGTCATCACCGTCGGCGGGACCAACGGCAAGGGCTCGACCGTCGCCTTCATCGAGGCGATCGCGCGCGCCGCCGGCTGGCGGGTGGGTAGCTATACCTCGCCGCACCTGCTGCGCTACAACGAGCGCGTGCGCATCGACGGCGACGAGGCCAGCGATGCCGATCTGGTGACCGCCTTCGCGGCAGTGGAGGCCGCGCGCGGCGAAACCGCGCTGACCTATTTCGAGTACGGCACGCTGGCGGCGCTGTGGCTGTTCCAGCAGGTCAAGTTGGATCTGGCCGTGCTGGAAGTCGGCCTCGGCGGCCGGCTCGATGCGGTGAACCTGGTCGATGCCGATGTCGCGGTCATCACCACCGTGGACATCGACCACACCGACTGGCTCGGCACCGACCGCGAGGCGATCGGTGCGGAGAAGGCGGGCATCGCGCGGCCGTGGAAACCGCTGGTGCTGGGCGAGATCGATCCGCCCTCCAGCGTGCTGCGCCGCGCCTACGCGATCGGCGCCAATGCGCTGCGCGCCGGCAGCGACTTCTTCCACGAGCCGATCGACGCCGAGCGCTGGCGCTGGCGCGACGTCGGCACCGAACTGCAGTTGCCGCTGCCGCAACTGCGCGCGCCGGTGCAGCGCGCCAACGCCGCCACCGCCATCGCCGCCCTGCGCGCGCTGCGCCGGTCGCTGCCGCGCACCGCCTACGCCGAGGGCATCGCCGCCGCGCGCCTGCGCGGACGCCTGCAGCCCTGCGTGCGCGACGGGGTGGAGGTGCTGGTCGATGTCGGCCACAACCCGCAGGCCGCGCGCGAGCTGGCCGCCGCGCTGCAGGCGCAGCCGGTCGCCGGCCGTACCTGCGCGGTGTTCGCGGCGCTGGCCGACAAGGACGCCGCCGGGGTGGTGGAGGCCCTGGCCGCACAGGTCGACGCCTGGCATGTGGCCGGCCTGGGCGGCAGCCGTGGCCAGAGCGCTGCGCAGTTGCGCGCGCGGCTGGCGGGCACGGCGGCCGCCGCGGCCGGCACCGCCGAGAGCGTGGCGCAGGCGCTGCAATCGGTGCTGGCGCGGGCGCAGCCGGGCGACCGGGTGCTGGTGTTCGGCTCGTTCCATACCGCCGCCGAGGCGCTGCACTGGCTGCATTCAGCCGCCTGATCCCGCCTCCGCGCGGGCCGACCTTATAATCGGCACGGCACTCCGCCACGCCGCCCCTCAGCCTTTCCGTGGATACCGTCCTGAAACAGCGATTGATTGGCGCCCTCGTCCTGGTAGCGCTCGCCGTGATCTTCCTGCCGATGCTGGTGAAGGGGCCTGCGCCCGACAGCGGCGTGGCCAATGTCCCGCTGAAGGCGCCCGAGGCGCCGGCCGACGGTCAGTTCGAGACCCGCGAGCTGCCGCTGGTGACCCCGGGCGACGCGCCCAGCGGCGGGGCGGTGGGCATGGCCAAGGCACCGGGCGCCGCCGCGGCGCCAGCCGCCGCACCGGCGCCGGTCCAGAACAATCCCGATGCCGCCGACCTCGCCGATCCGGCCGCCGGCAGCGCCGCGCAGCCGCTGCCGCCGAGCACGGCCGCCGGCAACTACGCGGTGAACTTCGGTGCCTACGCCACCGCCGCCGACGCCGATGCGGTGATCGCGCGGCTCAAGCAGGCGCAGCTGCCGGGCTTCCGCGAGCAGGCCACGATCGGCGGGCGCCAGGCCTGGCGGGTGCGGATCGGGCCGTATGCCGATCGCGCCCAGGCCGAATCGGTGCGCCTGCAGGCGGTCAAGGTGCGCAACGACGTCAACGCCCAGGTGGTGACCCTGGACGCGGCGCCGAGCAACGCCACCCCGGCCAGCGCCGCGCCGGCCGCCAGCAACGTCGCCGCCGCCGCGCCCGCCGCCCCGGCCAAGACCGAGGCGCTGCCGCCGGAGCCGGCCAAGCCGGTCGCCACCGCCAAGCCGGCGACGCCGCCGGCGCTCAAGCCGGAACCGGCCAAGCCGGCCGTGACCAAGCCCGAACCCACCAAGCCGGCGGCCACCCCGGCCACCACGGCGGCGGCCAAGCCGGCGCCGAGCGTGCCGGCCGCGCCGGCGGCCTCCGGCACCGGCTTCGCCGTGCAGTTGGGTGCCTTCGGCAAGGCTGAGGACGCCAATGCCCTGCGCGACAAGGTGCGCGCGGCCGGCTTCAGCGCCTTTGTCGAACAGGTGCGCACCGACAAGGGCGCGCTGAACCGGGTGCGGGTCGGCCCGGTCGCCAATCGCGCCGATGCCGAACAGTTGCGCGCCCAGGTCGCGGCCAAGGTCGGCATCAGCGGTATGGTACGTCCACATCCTTGATCGGGCTTCGGCCCATGGAGTAGCACGATGGTCCAGGGAAGGCAGGCGCGCCGCGCGATCGGCGCGATGCAGCGGCTCGGCCGCGGGAGGCGCACATGATCGACATGGTGCTGTTGACGGTGATCCTGGTCTCGGCGCTGCTCGGCGCCCTGCGCGGGTTCGTCGGCATCGTGGTCGGCACGCTGTCCTGGTTCCTGGCCGGCTGGGCCACGTTCCAGTTCGGCGGCAATGCCGGGCGCTGGCTCGCCGATGGCGCGCGGCCCAGCATGAGCTACTACCTGGGCGGCTACGCGCTCACCTTCGTGACGGTGATGGCGGTGGTCGCCATCGTCGGCATGGTGATCCGCACGGCGGTGCGTTCGACCGCGCTGTCGGGCACCGACCGCGCGCTCGGTTTCGGCCTGGGCGCGGCGCGTGGCGGCTTCTTCGCCGCGGTGCTGGCGTTCCTGATGAGCTTCACGCCGCTGACCCGCGAGCCGGACTGGCAGCGCTCGATGGTGCTGCCGGTGCTCAGCCCGGGCGTGGGCTGGATGCGCGCGCAACTGCCGGACTGGCGCATGCCGCAGATGCCGGAGCTGAACCTGTCGCAGATGCCGCAACTGAACGTGTCGCAGATGAATTTGGGCAACCTGCCCGCGGCAGGCGATAATGCGGCGTTGGGCAACGCCCTGCAGGCCAGTGGGCTGCAGGAGATGATGTCCAAGGCCCTGGGGCGTCCCGGGGCGCGGTCCGCGCAGCCCGGGGGCGATCCGTCGCAACTGATGCCCGCGAACATCGATCCGGCGCAGGCGCGTCCGGCGCAATCCGACCCGGCACGGGTCGAATCCAACGGCCAGGCACGGCCACCTTCCCAATAGCGGCGTCCCCGCCGCGGAGAGCGTTGACATGTGTGGCATCGTCGGAATCGTCGGCAACCAGAATGTGGCCGGGCAGCTCTATGACGGCCTGGCCGTGCTGCAGCACCGTGGCCAGGACGCGGCGGGCATCGCCACCGCCGACGGCACCCGTCTGCGCGTACAGAAGGCCAACGGCCTGGTCCGCGACGTCTTCGACGAGAAGCGCATGGCGGTGCTGGAAGGCCGCGTCGGCATCGCCCATTGCCGCTATCCGACCGCCGGCTCGGAAGGCATGGACGAGGCGCAGCCGTTCTACGTGAACTCGCCGTACGGCATCGCGCTGGCCCACAACGGCAACCTGGTCAATACCGAGGCCCTGCGCCAGCAGGTGTTCGAGGCCGACCGTCGCAACATCAACACCGATTCGGACAGCGAAGTGCTGCTGAACGTGTTCGCCTACGAGCTCGACGCGCAGCGCATGCTGACCCCGGAAGCGGCGATCCGTGCAGTGGCCGGTGTGCACCGCCGCTGCAAGGGCGGCTACGCGGTGGTCAGCGTGGTGCTGGGGCTGGGCCTGGTCGCGTTCCGCGACCCGCACGGCATCCGTCCGCTGGTGCTGGGCAAGCGCGAGAGCGTGGAGGGCGACGAGTACATCGTCGCCTCCGAGTCCTCGGCGCTGGACATCCTCGGCTTCACCCGCGTGCGCGACGTGCGCCCCGGCGAAGCGCTGGTCATCACTGGGCGCGGCGAGCTGTTCTCCGAGGTCTGCGCCTCGCCCACCGACCACACCCCGTGCATCTTCGAGTACGTGTACTTCGCGCGCCCGGACTCGATGATCGACAACGTCTCGGTGCACAAGGCGCGCATGCGCATGGGCATGAAGCTGGGCGAGAAGATCCTGCGCCTGCGCCCGGACCACGACATCGACACCATCATCCCGATCCCGGACACCTCGCGCGACGCCGCGCTGGAGATCTCCAACGTGCTCGGGGTGAAGTACCGCGAGGGCTTCGTCAAGAACCGCTACATCGGCCGCACCTTCATCATGCCGGGGCAGGGCGAGCGGGTGAAGTCGGTACGCCGCAAGCTCAATCCGATCCACCTGGAATTCCGCAACCGCGTGGTGCTGCTGGTCGACGATTCGATCGTGCGCGGTACCACCAGCCGGCAGATCGTGCAGATGGCGCGCGACGCCGGCGCGCGCAAGGTGTACCTGGCCAGTGCGGCGCCGCCGGTGCGCTATCCCAACATCTACGGCATCGACATGCCGGCCGCCGACGAACTGGTGGCGCATGGCCGCAGCGAGCAGGAGATCCAGGAATTCCTCGGCTGCGACTGGCTGATCTACCAGGACCTGGAAGACCTGGAGACCGCGGTGCGCGAGGGCAACCCGGAACTGAAGGCGTTCGACTCCTCGTGCTTCAACGGCCAGTACACCACCGGCATCGAATCCGGCTATTTCGAGCGGATCATGCAGTTGCGTTCGGACGAGGCCAAGCGCAAGCGCCGTGCCTGAGTCCCGCGGCGCACGCGCACGCGCGTGGCCCATGTTCGCGCTGGCCGGCCTGGCCGCGCTGTGCAGTGGCTGCGCCGGCGACGACGCCACGCGGCCGGCGCGCACGCTGGACGATCCGCGCCTGCGCGACGGCAGCGTGCCGAGCGCGCAACTGACCGCGTTGCAGCTGTATATGACCCCGGACCAACTGGCGCTGCTGCAGCCGGACTACCGCGCGCCGCTGGCGATCGTCGGCGCGCAGCGCATCGGTGACGACCTGCTGCTCCTGCGCCTGCGCGCGCAGCGCTCCTCCGACGATGTGCGCGCCGACGCGCCGCAGTGGGGCTATGCGGTCGACTGCCGCGACGGCACGTCGCGCCTGCTCGCCGCCGGCATCGGCGTCGACGCCGGTTGGCCGTCGGGCGCACCGCTGGCGCAGATTCCGGAACCGGCCGCGGCCGACCGCCGCAGCGCCTTCGCCCTGGCCTGCGCGCATCGCGTGGACTGCGTGTTCAAGGTGGCCGGCAACCGTTGCGAGCAGGCCCAGCGCACCTGGCTGGAACGGCGCGAGGCAGCCCGGCGTCCGGCGGCGGCGCCGTGAGTGGCGACCTGTATCAGGCCGCGCGCGCCTGCCTGGACGCGGCCGACCCCGACCAGAAGGTCGCGCTGACCCAGCGCCATGCCGCGGCCTGGCGCCAGGGTGCGCTGGCGGTGCCAGCCACGGCGCCGGCGCCCGAGCCGATCCGCATGCCGGGGCGGCCGCCGCGGCCGTCGCTGGTGCATCCGCGCGAACTGCCGCGGCGCGGCCTCGGCAGTGCCGAGGGCCGCGCCGCCTTCATCCACGCCATCGCCCATATCGAACTCAACGCCATCGACCTGGCCTGGGACGCGGTCTACCGCTTCCGCGGCCTGCCGCAGGCGTTCTATGCCGACTGGGTGGCGGTGGCGGACGACGAGTCGCGCCATTTCGTGCTGCTGCGCGACCGCCTGCGCGCGCTGGGCCACGCCTACGGCGACTTCGCCGCGCACAACGGCCTGTGGGAGATGTGCGAGAAGACCGCCCACGACGGCCTGGCGCGGATGGCGCTGGTACCGCGCGTGCTGGAAGCGCGCGGCCTGGACGTGACCCCGGGCATGATCGCCAAGCTGCGCGCGCTCGGCGACGACGCCACCGCCGACATCCTGGAGATCATCCTGCGCGAGGAAGTGGCGCACGTGGCCGCCGGCTCGCGCTGGTACCGCTGGTACTGCGCGCAGGCCGGGATCGAGCCGCGCGCCCGCTTCGCCGCCTTGCTGCACGAATACGCCGGCGGCTACCTGCATGGCCCGTTCAACCTGCAGGCGCGCCTGCTGGCCGGGTTCGACGAGGACGAATTGCTGGCCCTGCAGCAGCAGGCCGGCTGAGGCGGCGCGATTCCTTCGGGACGGTGCGTGCGCTGCGAGAAGGCACGCGCACGCGCGGCGTGAGTACCGGGCGGCGCTTTTTGTGACATCTATCTCCGAGTTGCGACCCGGCTGCATTTGTTGCTTGCGCTGAACGGTGGCTGAGCGGCTAATCGAACTCCCCCGCGCGGCCTCCCCCGATCTGGTCGCGCGCGGGGCGACGTTCGTCCCTACTCACCACCCAGGAGTCCGACATGAAGTCGATGTGCAGCCTTACCGCGATGCTTGCCCTGTGTGTCGCCGGTTCCGCCTCCGCAGCCGGAACGCCCCTGTTCCAGAGCAGTCAGTACGTCTCCAAGTCCATCGCCGGCGAGCCGGCGCTGAGCCGCCTGCTGGCCAATCCCGCCACCGGCGCGGTGCAGCGGGTCGGCGTAAACGCCGCCGCGGTCACCGCCGGACAGCAGCAACTCGAGCTGGACCTGCTGGGCCAGCGCATCACCGCCACGCAACTGAAGACCGAGCAACTGGAAGGCGGCAACAGTATCTGGTACGGCAACCTCGGCAATGCCGCGGTGGCCCGGACCCGTGCGCCGTCCGGCCTGGATCCGCTGAACTCGGCGATCCTGGTGCGCAGCGGCGACACCATCACCGGCAGCATCCGCAGCAACGGCACGCTGTTCCACCTGCGTCCGGTCGCCGGCGGCGGCCATGTGCTGGTGGAAGTCGACGAACGGCGCATGCCGGCCGAGCATCCGGCCGACTATGCGCTGCTGCCGACCGTGCAGATGCCGCAGTCGGTGATCGACGAACGCGTGACCGCCGCCGGCGCCTCGTCCGGCTCGCCCGCGACCATCCGCGTGCTGGTGGTGGCGACCAACAAGGCGGTGACCAGCTATGGCGGCAACATGCAGTCGCTGGTGCAACTGGCGGTGGCCGAGTCCAACCAGGGCTATACCAACAGCAACGTCGGCATCACCATGCAGCTGGCCGGCTACGAGACCACCAACTACACCGAGTCCGGCGACTTCAACACCGACCTGACCCGCTTCCGCGGCACCAGCGACGGCTACATGGACAGCATCCATACCTCGCGCAACACCACCGCGGCCGACGTCGGCGTGCTGATCATCGACAATTCCAGCTACTGCGGCCTGGCCTCGGGCATCGGCTCCACCGCCGCCACCGCGTTCGCGGCGGTGTACTGGGATTGCGCGACCGGCTACTACAGCTTCGCCCACGAGATCGGCCACCTGCAGAGCGCACGCCACGACGTGGCCACCGACTCCAGCACCTCGCCGTACGCCTACGGCCACGGCTATCGCTACGGCAACAGCTGGCGCACGATCATGGCCTACGACTGCACCAGCAGTTGCCCGCGGCTGAACTACTGGTCCAACCCGAACGTGTCCTACAACGGCGTGCCGATGGGCAACGCCAGCACCGCCGACAACCAGCGCGTGCTGGTCAACACCAAGGCGACGGTGGCCGGGTTCCGTTGAGCCGGCCCGCGCGTGACGCAGGCCGCCTGCCTGCGTCACGCGCGGCGAAGACGGCCGGAGCGGGCGCGGCGGCGCCCGCTTCGGCTATGCTGGGAAGCGGCGCCGGCATGGCCGGCGGCGACCGACTTCCTGGAAACGACGATGTTCAAGCGCATGCGACTGCCGGCCGCGCTGCTGCTGGCGATGCTGAGCGCGGGCTGCGGCCCCGCCCCCGATCGGCAGACCGACACGCCGTCGCCGACCGCCAAGACCGAGGCGCCACGGGCCACCCCGCCGGCCGCACCGGCCGACGCCTTCGACGACCAGCGCGCGATCGACCTGTTGCAGTCGCGCCTGTCCGCCGATCACGCCTATCCCGACCTGCAGTGCCTGGGCTACGCCGTCGAGGACGCGAGCGCGGACGACGCGGCGGCCGCTGCGGGTGCGTCGGAGGCCGCGCCGGCGGCGATCGAGATCGCGGTGCGCGAGAAGCACGGCGACGGCTGCCCGGGCGACCCGCAGACCGAGCCGGTCCGCGACCGTTTCCGCGTCGAGCGCTCCGGTGCGATCGGCTGGTACGACGTGGTCGACGGCGACTTCGTCGATTACGCGCAATGGCGGCAGCAGCGTGCCGGCGGTGGTCTGCCCTGAGCGCTGGTTTTCGCACCGTGCTGCACGCGTGGTTGTGATGGCGCGCTGCGAGGACGTGCGGATGGACGGTGCTGGCCCGAAGCGGATCGGTGCCGACGCCGCACGCGCTGCCGGCCTGATCGCGGCGTTGCATGAGGCAGGCAGAGACGGTCAGGCGGCGTCGTCAGCGGTTCTGCGGAATCCTGCACCGAAGCGCAGTTCGGTGACGTCCTGGAGCCGCGCCGCGGTTGCAGGGAAATGCGTTGCCGCGCACTACTGAGTAAGCGTCGCCGGGCTGCACGCGGCGGCGCCGGTCGTTGGTGCTAGAGCTGTTGCAGCTTGCAGCCCTGCGCATCGACGCGCAGCACCGAACCCTGTTCGTACCAGTCGCCGAGCACGATGCGGGTGCAGGCGCGACCGTCCACGTCCAGCGCATGCACCGCGGGCCGATGGGTGTGGCCATGGATCATCTTCGCCACGCCATAGCGGGCGAAGGTGGCGGCGACTTCGGCCGGGGCCACGTCGGTGACGGTCTCGAATTGCGCGCTGTCGTCCTGCTTCAACTCGGCCTGGCGCGCCTGGCTGGCGGCGCGCGCCTGCTGCGCGTAGGCGATCCGCGCAGCCAGCGGCTGCGCCAGGAACTGCTGCTGGAAGGCCGGATCGCGGGTCTGCGCACGGAACGCCTGGTAGGCGGTGTCGTCGGTGCACAGCAGGTCGCCATGCAGCAGCAGGGTCGGCTCGCCGTACAGGTCGATCACGCAGGGATCGGGCAGCAGGCGCAGGCCAGCGCGCTGCGCGTAGTCGGCGCCGAGCAGGAAGTCGCGATTGCCGTGCATGAAGAACACCGGCACCCCGGCCGCATGCAGCGCGTGCAGCTCCAGCGCCACCGCATCGGCGGCCTCGGACGGGGTGTCGTCGCCGATCCAGGCCTCGAACAGATCGCCGAGGATGTACAGCGCCTCCGCCTGCCGCGCCTCCCCGCGCAGGAAGTCGAGAAACAGCGCGGTGATCGCCGGCCGTGCCGGGTCCAGATGCAGGTCGGAGATGAACAGCGTGGTCATTTGGCCATTGTAAGGCCGGGAGTGGGGAATCGGGATTGGGGAATGGTGAGTGCTCGCGAGCGCAGGCATTGCTGCGCCGTCGAAGAGCCGGGATCCGGATTCGGGAACGGGAATTAGGGATTCGGAGGGTGCACTAACGCAGACGTTGTTGCGCTCTGGTAGGAGCGGCTTCAGCCGCGACCTTGTCCGCAGCCAGGATTGAAGAAAGGCATGGAGCCGGACAACGCCGGCTGTTTCCATTCCCTATTCCCGGTTCCCTATTCCCAGCCTCAGACCAACCACAACGACACGCCCGCCAACAGCGCGCCGATGCCGGTGGCGGCGAGCACGTCGCTGGGGTAGTGCAGGCCCAGGACCACCCGCGACAGCGCCACGCAGACGATGAAGGGCACCAGCAGCGGCGCCAGCCAGGGGTAGTAGGCGAGGGCGACGATGCCGAAAGACACCGCGTGCAGGGTGTGGCCGGAGGGGAAGCTGAACTCGTCCAGCGGCGCCACCCAGGCGCGGATGCGCAGGTCGGCGGCGTACGGACGCGGGCGCCGGGTCCAGCGCTTCAGGCCCTTGTACAGGCTCAGCGCGACCACGCCGGTGGCGGCCATGTGCGCGGAGGCGAACACGCCGTCCATGCCGTCGCACAGCACCAGCAGGGTCATCAGCGCGTACCAGAACACGCCGTCGCCGAGCCGGCTGATCGCCGAGAAGAAGCGCCGCACCGTGCGTCGCCGGCACCAGTGGTTGGCGCGCCGGCACCAGCGGGTCTCGTGCCCGCGCAGGATCTCAAGCCGCGTCGACATGCGTCCTCCGGGTGTTCGCCAGTTCGGTGAGCAGTGCATCGAAATCGGCCACCACGCGCTCCGGGCGCAGTTGCTGCATCGACGCGCAGGCCGCCTCGCCCAACTGGCGGCGCAAGGCGTCGTCGCTGCCCAGGCGCAGGGCGGCGGCGATGAACGCCTCGTCGTCGGCCACCGCCGCGCCGTTGAGGCCGTCGCGCAGGTATTCGCGCGCCGCGCCGTAGTCGAAGGCGACCGTGGCCACGCCGCTGGCCATCGCTTCCAGGGTCACGTTGCCGAAGGTCTCGCTGCGGCTGGGGAACAGGAACAGGTCGCCGCTGGCGAAATGCCGCGCCAGCGCGTCGCCGCGCTGCACGCCGCAGAAGAGAAAGTCGGGATTCTCCTGCGCCAGGCGCTCGCGCAGCGGGCCGTCGCCGACCCAGACGAAGCGCGCCCGCGGGCGCAGCTGCTGCAACTGGCGGAACGCACGTACCGCCAGCGGCAGGTTCTTCTCGGAGGCGATGCGGCCCACGTACAGCACCGCGCAATCGTCGTCCTGCAGGCCCCACTGCGCGCGCAACTGCGCATCGCGGCGCTGCGGCTCGAATTGTTTGCTGTCCACTGCGCGCGCCAGCAGGCGCACCCGCTCGAAGCCCTGGGTGGCGAGGAAGTCGCGCAGCTCGCGGGTCGGCACCAGGGTCGCCTGGGCCTGGTTGTGGAAGCGCCGCATCCAGCGCAGCGCGGTCGACTGCAGCCAGGCCGCGCCGTACTGCGGCAGGTACTCGTCGAAGCGGGTGTGGAAGCCGGTGGCGATGGGAATGCCCAGGCGTCGCGCGCTGCGCAGCGCCGACCAGCCCAGCGGGCCCTCGGTGGCGATGTACACCGCATCCGGCGGCGTCGCCTGCCACAGCTTGGTCAGGCGACGCGGCGCCGGCAGGCCGAACTTCAGACCCGGGTAGCGCGGCAGCGCCGCGCCGCGCACCAGCCGCAGATCCGCCGGGTCGGCATCGCCGACCTGGCGCGGACGCACCACGTCGACGCTATGGCCGCGCGCGCGCAGCCCCAGTTCCAGCCCCTGCACGGTCAGCGCAACGCCGTTGACCTCAGGGGGATACGTCTCGGTGACGATCGCGTAGCGCATGCGGGGGCTCCGGTTTGACAAAGCCTCGCGCAATGCAGTGAAGCGAACATGTCCAGCGCATGTAGGAAAGATGACGCCAAAAGCCGGGATTGGGGATTGGGGATTTCCCGCGAGCGCAGGGTGGTTGCGATTGCACTGTGGGAGGGACTTCAGTCCCGACGGGCTTTACCGGTAAAGCCCGTCGGGACTGAAGTCCCTCCCACAAAAAGCGGAGATCACGGCTTCAGGAAGGCCTGTTTTTCTTTAAGAAATTGCCACTTTTCATCAAATCGCTTGACGGCGATTCCACTCCGGACAGCATGCTGCCGTCCCGAATCCCGAATCCCGAATCCCGAATCCCGAATCCCGAATCCCGAATCCCGAATCCCGAATCCCGGCTTTCAACAGCCGCAGGCTGGTCATCCCGAATCCCGGCCCTCAAGCCACAAAGGGCCGGAAATTGATCCCCAGCCCCGCCATGCCCTCGACCTCGCCGATCAGGTCGGCGCGCTGCAGCGGCCGCGACTCGATCCACGGCTGCGACAGGATCAGGTGCAGGTTGGCGCCGTCGGCCTTCAGTTCCAGCGCCGGGATCGGGTCGGCCTCGTGCGCGCGGTGCAGCAGCACCGCCAGGCGCAGCAGCGCCGCCTTGCGCTTGGCGCTGAGCAGCAGCCGGTCGGGCAGTGCGTCGAACGCGGTCTTGGACACGTTGCGGCGGTGCGTGCGCACCAGCGTGGCCAGCACCTGCTGCTCCTGCCGCGAGAAGCCGGCGATGTCCGAATGCTCCAGCACGTAGGCACCGTGCACATGGTACTGGCTGTGCGCGATGGCCTGGCCGAGTTCGTGCAGGCGCGCGGCCCAGCCGAGCATGCGCGCGTCGTCGGCATCCAGGGCCCAGTCGCCGGCGACCTGCTCGAACAGCGCCATCGCGGTGTGCTCCACGCGCGCGGCCTGCGCTTCGTCGATGCCATAGCGCTGGGTGAGCGCGGCGATCGCGGTTTCGCGCGGATCGTTCTCGCCGCCGCGGCCGAGCATGTCGTAGAGGATGCCTTCGCGCATGGCCGCCTTGCTCACCATCAGCCGTTGCAGGCCCAGCGCTTGAAACGCCGCTTCCAGTACCAGCACGCCGCCGGCGATGATCGGCCGGCGGTCGGCGGACAGGCCCGGCAGGTCGATGTCCTCGATGCGCTTGGCCAGCAGCAGGCGGTCGCGCAGTTGCGGCAGCGCCTCGGCGGTGATCGCGCCCTTGGTCAGCTTCATCGCCGCGCAGATCTCGCCGATCGCCTTGTGCGTGCCGGACGAACCCAAGGCCTCATGCCAGCCCAGCGCACGGTACTGCCCGGCGAACTGCTGGAACTCGGCGCCGATCTCGGTCAACGCGTCCTTCCATTTCTTCCTGGACAGCTTGCCGCCCGGGAAGAAGCGCCGCGTGCTGGCGATGCAGCCGGCCTGCAGGCTCTCGCGTTCCAGGGTCTGGAAGCCGCTGCCGATGATGAACTCGGTGGAGCCGCCGCCGATGTCGATCACCAGGCGGCGTTCGTCCGGCTTGGGCGGCTGCGCGTGGGCCACGCCCAGGTAGATCAGGCGCGCTTCCTCGCGGCCGCTGACCACTTCGATCGGATGGCCGAGCGCGGTTTCGCCGGGAATCAGGAAGGTCTGCGGCGAGCGCAACTGGCGCACGGTGTTGGTGGCCAGCGCGCGCACCCGCAGCGAGGGCAGGTCGCGGATGCGCTGGCCGAAGCGCGCCAGGCATTCCAGCGCGCGCTGCCGCGCCTCGGCGGACAGCCCGCCCTTGTTGTCCAGGCCGTCGGCCATGCGCACGGTCTCGCGCAGGCGGTCCACCACCCGCAATTGCCCGAGCTGATAGCGGGCGATGACCATGTGGAAACTGTTGGAACCCAGGTCGATGGCGGCCAGCAGGTCGCCGTCGCGCAGCGGCGGATGAGTGGGGGAAGTGGCAGGCATGGCGGAATGGTAGCCGATGCGCGGCGCACGCCGTGGAGACGGCGCCGCGATGCGCTCAGAGCCCGTCGAGCAGGGCCAGCTGCGCCGAATGCGGCGGCTGGTCCTGGCCCGGGGCCAGCTTGCGGTAGTTGCCGTCGGCGTCCAGTTCCCAGGCGTTGAGATTGTCAGCCAGGTAGTTCTGCAGCACCTCGCGGTGGATGCGCTTCACCAGGTCCGGATCGAGGATCGGGAAGCCGGTTTCCACGCGCCGCAGCAGGTTGCGCTCCAGCCAGTCGGCGCTGGCGCAGAACAGTTCCGGCGCGCCGTCGTTGCCGAACCAGTAGACCCGGCTGTGCTCGAGGAACCGGCCGACGATCGAGCGCACCCGGATGTTGTCGGACACGCCCGGCACGCCGGGACGCAGGGTGCAGGCGCCGCGTACGATCAGGTCGATCTTGACCCCGGCCTGCGAGGCCGCGTACAGCGCGCGGATCACCTGCGGCTCGTTGAGCGCGTTCATCTTGGCGATGATGCGGCCCGGACGGCCGGCGGTGGCCAGCTTGGTCTCGCGCTCGATCCGGTGCAGCACGCCCGGGTGCAGGGTGAAGGGCGACTGCAGCAGGCGCTTGAGGCGGATCTTCGGCGCCAGGCCGGACAACTGCTGGAACAGCAGGTGCACGTCGTTGCCGATGTCCACGTCGGCGGTGATCAGGCTCAGGTCGGTGTAGGCGCGCGCGGTGCCGCTGTGGTAGTTGCCGGTGCCCAGGTGCACGTAGCGGCGCAGCTTGCGGCCCTCGCGGCGCACGATCAGCAGCATCTTGGCGTGGGTCTTGTAGCCGACCACGCCGTACACCACCTGCACGCCGGCTTCCTGCAGGCGGTCGGCCAGGCCGAGGTTGGCCTCTTCGTCGAAGCGCGCGCGCAGTTCCACCACCACGGTGACGTCCTTGCCGTTGCGCGCGGCCAGCACCAGCGCATCGACGATCGCCGAGTCCTTGCCGGTGCGGTACAGGGTCTGCTTGATCGCCAGCACGTTGGGATCGACCGCGGCCTGCTTGATCAGGTCCAGCACCGCGGTGAAGGCGTCGAACGGGTGGTGCAGCAGCACGTCGCCGGCGGCGGCGATCTCGAAGATGCCTTCGCTGTCGCGCAGCGTGCGCGGATTCATCGGCGGATACTTCAGGTCCGGGCGCTGCACTAGGTCGTAGACCTGGTTGACCCGGCTCAGGTTGACCGGGCCGTTGATGCGGTAGACCGCGTTTTCCGGCAGTTCGAAATTCTGCAGCAGGGTGCGCACGATCGACTTCGGGCAGTCCTCGGCGATCTCCAGCCGCACCGCCGGCCGGTAGCCGCGGTTGACCAGTTCGTCGCGCAGCGCCAGCGCCAGGTTCTCCACTTCCTCCTCGTCCACCACCAGTTCCGAGTTGCGGGTGACGCGGAACTGGTAGGAGCCCATCACCTCCATGCCCGGGAACAGTTCGTCGACGAAGGTGGACAGCACCGAGGACAGGAACACGAAGCTCTGGCCACCCTCGGCCAGGCTTTCCGGCAACTGGATGATGCGCGGCAGGGAGCGCGGCGCGCGCACGATCGCCAGGTGGCCGACGCGGCCGAACGCGTCGGTGCCCTTGAGCACCACCACGATGTTCAGCGACTTGTTGAGGATCTTCGGGAACGGATGCGCCGGGTCCAGGCCCAGCGGCGACAGCACCGGCATGATCTCGTTGCGGAAGTAGGCGCGCAGCCAGCGCTTCTGCCGCGCGTTCCAGGAATGCCGGCCGAGCACGCCGATGCCGGCGTCCTTCAGTGCCGGGCGCAAGACCTCGTTCCAGCAGCGGTACTGCTGGTCGACCAGTTGCGCGGCGCGGTCGTGGATCGAGGTGAGGATGGCATTGGGGCTCATCCCGTCCGGCGCCGGCGGCAGCCCGAACTCCTGCGCGTGGCGCACGGTGGCTGCGCGGATCTCGAAGAACTCGTCGAGGTTGGTGCAGGAGATGCACAGGAAGCGCAGCCGCTCCAGCAACGGCACCTGCGGGTCCTGCGCCTGCGCCAGCACCCGGAAATTGAAGTCCAGTTGCGACAGTTCGCGGTTGATGTACAGCGCGGGATCGCGCAGCGGGTCGCTGGGAATGTCCGGGGGCGGCGTGGGCGGCAGGGCGGGGGCGCGGCGGGGCATGAGGTTCCTCGTTAGGCGGAGGTCAGGGTGGCATGGTCGTGCCGCGGATGCACGCGCCCGGCGCCGAAGTGGCAGGAGAAGGTGCTGCCCTTGCCGACTTCGCTCTCGATCTCCAGTCGCGCCTGGTGCAGGCCGAGCACGTGCTTGACGATCGACAGGCCCAGGCCGGTGCCGCCGCTCTCGCGCGAACGGCTGCTGGAGACGCGGTAGAAGCGCTCGGTGATCCGCGGCAGGTGATGCGCGGGGATGCCGTAGCCGCTGTCGCGCACCGCCAGCACCGCGCCGTCGCCTTCGCGGGCGAAACTGATGCGGATGGTGCCGCCGGCCGCGGTGTAGCGCACCGCGTTGGTGACCAGGTTGGAGAAGGCGCTGTGCAGTTCCTTGTTGGAGCCGACCAGGTCGCAATCGGCCTCGTCGTGGACCTCGATGCGGTGCCGGCCCTGGCTGTGCGCTTCGGCCTCGCGGCGCAGCGTGGCCAGCATCGGCGCCATCGCGATCGACTCCTCGTTGGCGTGCTCCTGCGATTCCAGCCGCGACAGGGTCAGCAGGTCCTCGACCAGTTGGGTCATGCGCTGCGACTGCTTGCGCATCTCGGCGATCATCGGCCCCGAGTCCGGGAAGTCCTCCGGATCGAGCATGTCCAGGTAGCCGTGGACCACGGTCAGCGGCGTGCGCAGTTCGTGCGAGACGTTGGCGACGAAATCGCGGCGCACCTGTTCCAGTTGCAGCAGCTTGCTGACGTCGCGCGCGACCAGCAGCCAGTGGTCTTCGGAATAGGGGATCAGCCGCAGGTTCAGGCGCAGGCGCTCGTCGACCGGCGAGGGCATGTCCAGCATCGGCTCGGCGTTGCGGCCGGCGCTGAGCCAGTGCGCCAGCGGCATCGGCTGCAGCCGCTCCACCACCGGCGCGCCGAGGTCGCCGGGATGGCGCAGGCCGAGCAGGGTCCCGGCGGCCTCGTTGAACCACTGGATGCGCTGGCTGTTGCGGTCCACCACCACCACCGCGTCGGGCAGCGCCGCAGCGGCGGCGCGGTAGGCGCGCAACATGTCCAGCAGGCGCCGCTTGCGCACGCGCATTTCCGCCTGGCTGCGGTACAGCAGCCGGTCCAGCTCGTTCCACACCCCGGTGCCGGCCGGCGGCTCCCAGCGCTGGCGCGCGGTCAGCCGCCGCAGCACCCGCCGCAGCCGCCAGTAGTGCCAGCCCATCACCCCCAGCGACATCAGGGTCAGCGCCATCCACACGTGACCGCCGATCCAGCCGACCAGCAACGCCAGCAACAGCATGCCGGCGAGCGTGCCGAGGGTCTTCAACCAGGCGGAGCGGATGTGGCGGGGCATCGGGAACGCACTCTGTCGCAAAGGATCGTGATCCGTCCGCCGTTATAGCAGGCCAAGCCGGCGGTCAGATGGACGCAGAGAAGCGATAGCCGGAACCGCGCACCGTCTGCACCATGTTTTCCACCGCGAACGGCTCCAGCGTCTTGCGCAGGCGACGGATGTGCACATCGATGGTGCGCTCTTCCACGTAGACGCTGCCGCCCCAGACGTGGTCGAGCAACTGCGCGCGGCTGTACACGCGCTCGGGATGGGTCATGAAGAAGTGCAGCAGGCGGTACTCGGTCGGGCCGATCGGCACCGGCGCCTCGCCGGCGAACACCCGGTGCGCGGCGCCGTCGATGCGCAGGCTGCCGACCGAGACGCTGCCGTCCTCGTCGTCCTCGCGGGTGCGGCGCATCACCGCGCGGATCCGCGCCAGCAGTTCGCGCGCCGAGAACGGCTTGACCACGTAGTCGTCGACGCCGGCCTCCAGGCCGCCGACACGGTCGTTCTCCTCGCCGCGGGCGGTGAGCATGATGATCGGCACTTCGCGGGTCATCGCATCCTTGCGCCAGCGCCGGGCCAGTTCCAGGCCGCTGGTGCCGGGCAGCATCCAGTCCAGCAGGATCAGGTCCGGGACCCGGTCGGCGATCGAGGTCTGCGCCTCGCGGGCATCGCCGGCATGCACCGGCTCGAAGTCGCCCTTGCGCAGGGCGAACGCGACCATGTCGCGGATGGCCGGTTCGTCGTCGACGATCAGGATGCGTTTCTGCACAACGGCACCGTGGAACTGGGGAGGAAGGTCGCCAGTAGACTACGGTTTTATTACGTTTAAGTGACGCCTGCCATGGGCGCGTTTCAGCGCCGTTGCATGTCCGGGTCCTGCACGCCCTGGCGGCGCAGTTCCAGTACCGTCGGGGTGATCGCAGCGATGCGCGCATCGATGCGCGCGCGCGCCACGTAATCCAGGTCGCTGCGCTTCTTGAGGTTGTTGAGCTGGATCAGCGCCTGCTCCGGGTGCCCGTTCAGGTAGGCGGCCTCGGCATAGGCCTCGCCGGCGCGGGTGTCGTCGCCGGCCAGTTCGCAGGCGCGGGCGAAGGTGCGCTGGAACACCGGATCCTCCGCAGCCGCCCCGAGCAGCGGCCGCAGCACCGCCTGCGCGCGCTGGCCGGCCTGGCGGCCGCCCTGTTCGTTGAGGGCGGTCGCATAGCTCAGCGCCACCGCCCGGTTGCTGGGCATGCGCTTGACCAGCGCCTCGAAGCGCTGGTCGGCGGCCTGGGGGCGGCCGGCCTTGGCGTCGGCCTCGGCCACCGCCACGGTCAGCCACCAGTTGTCCGGGTGCGCCTGCAGCAGGGTCTCCAGCGTCTGCGCCACGTCCTGCGCGGCGCCGCCGGCGCGCAGCCGGGCCAGCGCCAGGCCGTAGCGCTGGGCATCGCTCAGGCCCTGCTTGCTGCCCTGGCGCAGGCCTTCGTACTCGCGGATCGCATCGGCCGGGGTGTTGGCGCTGAACACCCGCAGCCGCTCGCGGGCCCACTCGAACTGGCCGCTGGGGCCGCGCGCGTAGTTGGCGAACGGCAGTTGCAGGCCGCCCGGCAGCAGCGGGTTGCTGGGCGCGCCCAGCGGCTGGCTCAGCGATACGTCGTTCGGATCGACCCGCTCCTGCAGGGTGCCGCCGGGCACGCTGGTGGTCACGGTCAGGGTGTTCTTCTTCATCTGCTCGGCGCGCTCGCGCGCCTCGCTGATGCGGGTGGTGGTGACCGGGTGGGTCATCAGGAAATCGGGGGTGCTGTAGCCGCCCTGGTTGCCGCGCATCGCCAGCGACATGCGCTCGAAGAAGCCGGCCATCGCATCGACGTCGTAGCCGCTGCGCGCCAGGGTGCGGATGCCCAGCCGGTCGGCCTCCGATTCGTTGGAGCGGGTGTAGTCGATCTGCCGCTGCTGCATCAGCCCCAGGCCGCTGGCGATCGCCGCCTGGGTGGCGTCGCCGCTGGAACGCCCGCCGGCCTGCTGCGCGGCGACCACCGCGGCGAGCATGCCGAGCAGGATCGGGATCTGGTCGCGTTGCGCCCGCTCCACCCCGCGCAGCACGTGCTGCTGGGTGACGTGGGCGATTTCGTGCGACAGCACCGCGGCCACCTCGTCCTCGCGCTCGGCGGTCAGCACCAGGCCGGCGTTCACGGCGACGTAGCCGCCGAGGGTGGCGAAGGCGTTGATCTGGCGGTCGCGCAGCATGAAGAAGGTGAACTTCTGCTGCGGCTGGTCGCTGTTGGCGCCGAGCCGGGTGCCCATGGTCTGCAGCCAGTCGTCGATCAGCGGGTCCTCGAGTACGTAGCCGTAGCTGCGCAGCTCGGCCAGCATCATCTTGCCGTACTCGGCCTGGCGCGCCGGGGTCAGCAGCTCGCCGGCCGAGGAGCCGATGTCCGGCAGCTTGTTCTCCTGGGCCGGCGCAACGGCGCAGGCGGTGGCCAGGGTGATCGCGAAGGCGAGCGGCAGCAGGCGCAAGACGGGCTCCAAGGGGGCAGGCGGACGCCGGGTGGCGGCCGGGACGACGGTGAATCCGGGATGATTCGCAGTGTTGCGGCAGCGGCCTCGAAAATCCACCCGGCCGCTACCATAGTGGCTTGGACCCTCGACACCGCCCGGAGTTTCCCGTGGACAACCCAACTGCCGACACCGGCCACGCCGGCGGCCCGCCGATCACCCTCTATTCCACCGCGATCTGCCCGTACTGCGTGGCGGCCAAGAACTTCCTCAAGAGCAAGGGCCGCACCTGGAACGAGGTGCGGATCGACCTGGACCCGGCCGAGCGCGAGAAGATGGTCGCGCTGGCGCGGCGCACCAGCGTGCCGCAGATCTTCGTCGGCGACGTCCACGTCGGCGGCTACGACGACATGATGGCGCTGCACCGCGCCGGCAAGCTGGAGCCGCTGCTCGACGGCCATGCCCCCGAGGCGCAGGCATGAGCGGCGCCGCGACGGGCGAGGGCGGTGCAGACGGACAGGACCGGGTGCGCGCGTTCACCGAGTTCCGCCAGCGCATGAACCAGCGCATCCTGGCCGAGCCGAACCAGGTGGTACGGCGCTTCTTCGCGCTGGACACCCAGACCTACCAGGCCGGCGCCCTGGACGTGAAGACCAAGGAACTGCTCGGCCTGGTCGCCTCGCTGGTGCTGCGTTGCGACGACTGCATCAGCTACCACGTGGCCCAGTGCAAGGAGGCCGGGGTCAGCCGCGAGGAGTTTTTCGAGACCTTCTCGGTGGGCCTGGTGGTCGGCGGATCGATCGTGATCCCGCACCTGCGCCGCGCCGTGGACTTCCTCGACACGCTGGAGGCCGGCGAGGTCGCCGCGCCGACGCAGCACGCGCACGACTGAGCCCGCCGCGGGCTGCGCGATGGCCGCCAGCGCCCGACGCCGGCGGCCGCCCGGTTTTGGGCGCCTTCACCGGCTTCGGGCATAATTACCACTGAAACCTCCTTGCGCCTGCAGCCCCGGTTCCCGGGCGGCGCTCCCCCCTCTTGTACGGAAACCGCAACCCTATGACGCAGACAATCACGGTCATCCGTGGCGATGGCATCGGCCCGGAGATCATGGACGCCACGCTGTTCGTGCTCGACGCGCTGAACGCCGGCCTCACCTACGAATACGCCGACGCGGGCCTGGTGGCGCTGGAGAAGCACGGCGACCTGCTGCCGGCCGCCACGCTGGAGTCGATCCGCAAGAACAAGGTGGCGCTGAAGAGCCCGCTGACCACGCCGGTGGGCGAGGGCTTCAGCTCGATCAACGTGGCCATGCGCCGCCAGTTCGACCTGTACGCCAACGTGCGTCCGGCCAAGTCGTTCCCGAACACCAAGTCGCGCTTCGGCGCCGGCGTTGACCTGATCACCGTGCGCGAGAACACCGAAGGCGCCTACCTGAGCGAAGGCCAGGAAGTGTCGGCCGACGGCGAGACCGCGCTGTCGATGGCCAAGGTGACCCGCAAGGGCTCCGAGCGCATCGTCCGCTACGCCTTCGACCTGGCCCGCGCCACCGGCCGCAAGAAGGTCACCGCGGTGCACAAGGCCAACATCATCAAGTCCACCTCGGGCCTGTTCCTGAAGGTGGCGCGCGACGTGGCGGCGAACTACCCGGAGATCGAGTTCCAGGAAATGATCGTCGACAACGCCTGCATGCAGCTGGTGATGCGCCCGGAGCAGTTCGACATCATCGTCACCACCAACCTGTTCGGCGACATCCTCTCGGACCTGTGCGCCGGCCTGGTCGGCGGCCTGGGCCTGGCCCCGGGCGCCAACATCGGCGTGGACGCGGCGATCTTCGAAGCCGTGCACGGCTCGGCGCCGGACATCGCCGGGCAGGGCAAGGCCAACCCGTGCGCGCTGCTGCTGGGCGCGGCGCAGCTGCTGGACCATATCGGCCAGCCGCAGAACGCCGAGCGCCTGCGCAATGCCATCGTCGCCACCCTGGAAGCCAAGGACGGGCTGACCCCGGACCTGGGCGGCAGCGGCAACACCATGGGCTTCGCCAAGGCCATCGCCAGCCGCCTCTGAGCGCGCCGGAAGATCGCACAAACAGAAAGGGCGCCCCAGGGCGCCCTTTCTGTTGCTCGGACGTTTGTCTGAAGCCACGCCCGCTCATCGATCAAGGGGAGCCGCTCTTGCGATTCCCTAATCCCGATTCCCGACTCTCAGCTTCAATTCCGCGACTGCACCTTCGACAGCAAGCGCAGGAACTGCACGGACAGCCACACCAGGGTCACCATCAGGCCGAACGCGCCGTACCACTCCATCTGGTTTCTCTCTTGGACGTGACCCTGGCCGATGCCGGGAACGGACGTCGAGCATGTTGTGAGCGATGTTGCGCGCCTGCGACGTTGACATCGCCGCGCAAGCTTCCCACAATAGCCGACCTTTCCGGCCTTGGCCGCGAGGGATGTTCCGCCGGGGTATAGCGCAGTCTGGTAGCGCGCCTGCTTTGGGAGCAGGATGTCGGGGGTTCGAATCCCTCTACCCCGACCAATCCGATGTCCAACGGCGGAAAGGAATGCGACAATCCAGCCAGGGCGCCCGTAGCTCAACTGGATAGAGCACCGGCCTTCTAAGCCGGCGGTTACAGGTTCGATTCCTGTCGGGCGCGCCACATGGCGCCGGGCAGGAGATGCAAGGTTTCAATGGTGGCTGTAGCTCAGTTGGTTAGAGTACTGGATTGTGATTCCAGATGTCGGGGGTTCGAGTCCCCTCAGCCACCCCATTGATCGCGTGACCCGATGCTTCGCGGGGTGTTGCAACGAAGCAAAAAAGCACATAGAATGTGCGACTCAGTTTCAGGGCCGTTAGCTCAGTTGGTAGAGCAGTTGACTCTTAATCAATAGGTCCAAGGTTCGAATCCTTGACGGCCCACCAAAAACGAAAAGGCACCTGCTCCGGCAGGTGCCTTTTTCTTTGCCGGCCGGCCTGCAACAATGTGCCGGCGGGCGCCTTCCGGCGCCGCAGCGCGAAAGTGGCGGAATTGGTAGACGCCCTGGTTTTAGGTACCAGTGCCGCAAGGCGTAGGGGTTCGAGTCCCCTCTTTCGCACCATCCCGATGCCCGTGGACCGTGCGCGCGCGGCCACGTCCGGCGTCGCCGCTTCGGGTCTCCCGGCCCTGCGCTGGCAGGCGCCGCGGGAATAGGCGAAACTATCCGGCTGCGGCGGCTGTCCCGTGCCCGCGCCAACCCGTACTTTTCTACATCGTGCCGAGAGCCGTGGGCTCCCGGTGGCAGGAGTCCACATGCAAGCTTCGATCGAAACCACCGGTACCCTGGAACGGCGTCTGACCTTCACCCTGCCGGAGGATCGCCTGGAAACCCATGTCGGCGGCCGCCTGCGCGAAGTCGCGCGTACCGCGCGGATCAAGGGCTTCCGTCCGGGCAAGATTCCGGCCAAGGTGATCGAGCAGCGCTTCGGGCCGCAGATCCGCGCCGAGGCGCTGGACGGCCTGCTGCGCGAAACCTTCGATTCGGCCGTGCGCGAGCACGAGCTGCGCCTGGCCGGCAACCCGCGCATCGACCGCGCCGGCGACAACGAACTGCAGTTCGTGGCCACCTTCGAAGTGGTGCCGGACTTCGGCGACATCGACGTGTCCACGCTGCAGGTGATCCGCCACACCGCCGAGGTCACCGACGCCGACATCGAGCAGATGATCGAGAACCTGCGCCTGCAGCGCCGCACCTGGCAGCCGGCCGCGCGTCCGGCGCAGGACGGCGACCTGGTGACCCTGGAGACCTGGTCGCAGGTCGGCGACGAGCGTCTGCCGGCCGAGGGCGTGGAGAAGGGCAGCAGCGTGATCGGGTCGGGCGTCATGTTCCCGGCGATCGAGCAGGGCCTGGTTGGCCTGTCCAAGGACGAAGAGAAGACGCTGACGGTCGACTTCCCGGCCGACTGGCGCGTGCCGCAGTTCGCCGGCAAGCAGGTCCAGGTGCACGTGAAGGCGGTCGACGTGGCCGCGCCGGTGCTGCCGGAGGTGGACAAGGAGTTCATCAAGAGCTTCGGCGTGAAGAGCGGCGATGCCGAGCAGTTCCGCAAGGACATCCGCATCAACCTGGAGCGCGAGCTCAAGGGTGCGCTGATGAACCGCCTGCGTCGCGAAGTCGGCGAGCAGTTGATCGCCGCCTACGCGTCGGTGGAAATGCCGCCGCGCCTGGTCGAGAACGAGGCGCGCGCCATGCTGGCGCAGCAGGTCGAGCAACTGCGCCGTTCGGGCCGCGACCCGGGCCAGGTGCCGGACGACGCCCACCAGGGCTTCATGGACGCCGCACGCAAGCGCGTGCTGGTCGGCCTGCTGGTCGGCGAGGTCGCCCGCCGCAACGAACTGCGCCTGGACCCGAAGCGGGTCTCGGAGACGCTGCGCCTGATCGCCTCGACCTACGAAGAGCCGGAACAGGTCATTGAGATGTACCGCAACGATCCCCAATTGATGGGGGGACTGCAGAGCCGCGTGATGGAAGAGCAGGTGATCGACTGGATCGCCGAGCGCGCCCAGCACACCGAGCAGGCGATGTCGTTCCAGGACGCGATCCGTCAATAAGACGACGCGTCGCCGCGTTGCGCAGCCGACCTGCGCGACGCGGATCCCGTTTCACCTCCCCGCGGCGGCGGGGCGCAACACGATGCGAAGCCCTGCACACCCCCGTGCAGGACCGACCCCGAGCAGCAGGAGATCACCGCGTGGACAATGTGACCAAGGCCTTGAATCTGGTTCCGATGGTGGTCGAGCAGACCAGTCGTGGCGAGCGCGCCTACGACATCTATTCGCGTCTGCTGAAGGAGCGCCTGATCTTCCTGGTCGGCCCGATCGACGACCACATGGCCAATGTGATCGTGGCCCAGTTGTTGTTCCTGGAAGCGGACAATCCGGAGAAGGACATCAGCATCTACATCAACTCGCCGGGCGGCGTGGTCACCGCCGGCATGGCGATCTACGACACCATGCAGTACATCAAGCCGGACGTGAGCACCATCTGCGTCGGCCAGGCCGCCTCGATGGGCGCGCTGCTGCTGGCGTCGGGCGCGGCCGGCAAGCGCTATGCGCTGCCGAACTCGCGGGTGATGATCCACCAGCCGCTGGGCGGCTTCCAGGGCCAGGCCACCGATATCGACATCCACGCCCGCGAGATCCTGACCCTGCGCGCGCGGCTGAACGAAATCCTGGCCAAGCACACCGGCCAGTCGCTGGAAACCATCGCCCGCGACACCGAGCGCGACAACTTCAAGAGCGCCATCGACGCGCAGGCCTACGGCCTCGTCGACCAGGTCCTGGAGCGTCGTCCGGATGAGTCCATCCAGCCGGCATAAGGCTTGCATGTACTGCAAAACGCAGCGTATTCCGCAGGGCCGGGGTCGGGCTAGCGTCCTCCCGGCCCTGTGCTATTCTCGAAATCGAACCCCCGTTCATCGGGTGGGGTAACTGGGTAAGCGAAGCAATGAGCGAAGACCGGCAAGGCCGTTCCGGCGACAGCAACAAGATCCTGTACTGCTCGTTCTGCGGCAAGAGTCAACACGAGGTCCGTAAGCTGATCGCCGGGCCCAGCGTGTTCATCTGCGACGAATGCGTCGAGTTGTGCAACGACATCATCCGCGAGGAGCTCGAGGAGAAGGCGCAGTCGGCACGCAGCAGCCTGCCCAAGCCGCGCGAGATCCTCGAAGTGCTCGACCAGTACGTGATCGGCCAGCAGCGCGCCAAGCGCACGCTCGCCGTGGCCGTGTACAACCACTACAAGCGCATCGAGAGCCGGCAGAAGAACGACGAGGTCGAACTGGCCAAGTCCAACATCCTGCTGGTCGGTCCGACCGGTTCGGGCAAGACGCTGCTCGCGGAAACGCTGGCGCGCCTGCTCAACGTGCCGTTCACCATCGCCGATGCGACCACGCTGACCGAAGCCGGCTACGTCGGCGAGGACGTGGAGAACATCATCCAGAAGCTGTTGCAGAAGTGCGACTACGACGTCGACAAGGCGCAGCAGGGCATCGTCTACATCGACGAGATCGACAAGATCTCGCGCAAGAGCGAAAACCCGTCGATCACCCGCGACGTGTCCGGCGAAGGCGTGCAGCAGGCGCTGCTGAAGCTGATCGAAGGCACGGTCGCCTCGGTGCCGCCGCAGGGCGGGCGCAAGCATCCGCAGCAGGAATTCCTGCAGGTGGACACCAAGAACATCCTGTTCATCTGCGGTGGCGCGTTCGCCGGCCTGGACAAGGTGATCCAGCAGCGCTCCAACGACGCCGGCGGCATCGGCTTCGGCGCCAAGGTCAAGAGCGTCGAGCGCAAGCGCGAGGTCGGCAAGATCCTGGCCGAGGTCGAGCCGGAAGACCTGATCAAGTTCGGCCTGATCCCCGAGTTCGTCGGCCGCCTGCCGGTGGTCGCCACGCTCGAGGAACTGGACGAGCCGGCGCTGATCAAGATCCTCACCGAGCCCAAGAACGCCATCACCAAGCAGTTCAAGAAGCTGTTCGAGATGGAAGGCGTGGAGCTGGAGTTCCGCCAGGACGCGCTGCTGGCCATCGCCAAGAAGGCGCTCAAGCGCAAGACCGGCGCGCGCGGCCTGCGCACCATCGTCGAATCGGTGCTGCTGGACACGATGTACGAGCTGCCGTCGCAGGAGAACGTCAGCAAGGTGGTGGTGGACGAGTCGGTGATCGAGCACAAGTCCGAGCCGTACCTGATCTACCAGACCCCGCCGGCGGCGCCCAAGGTCGCCTCTGCGGAGTGACCCCGGGCAGGCGCTGCGCGGCGACCCCGTCGCGCCCCGCTTGCCTGCCGGTAAGTCGCTGAAACATATAGGGGTTCTGCGCTCCCCTTGCATCGTCCAGCCGATGGCCCCATAACGGGGCCATCGGCGTTTTTATGGCCGCCCGCATCGCGTTCCCGCCTCCCAAATCGGAATCCTCATGGCCCAGTCCCAATCCGAAGTCCTCGACCTGCCGGTCCTGCCGTTGCGCGACGTCGTGGTCTTCCCGCACATGGTCATCCCGCTGTTCGTCGGTCGCGACAAATCCATGCGCGCGCTCGAGCACGCGATGGAGGCCGACAAGCGCATCCTGCTGGTCGCGCAGAAATCCGCCGAAACCGACGATCCGGCGGCGGCCGACCTCTACAACGTCGGCACGCTGGCGCAGGTGCTGCAACTGCTGAAGCTGCCCGACGGCACCATCAAGGTGCTGGTCGAAGGCCTGTCGCGGGTCAGCGTCGACAAGGTCGCCGAGCGCGACGGCGCGCTGCAGGGCGAAGGCCGCGAGATCGATGCCGCCGAATCGCGCGAGGAGCGCGAGGTCGAGGCGATCGCGCGCTCGCTGATGTCGCTGTTCGAGCAGTACGTCAAGACCAACCGCAAGCTGCCGCCGGAGCTGCTGCAGACCCTGTCCGGCATCGACGAGCCCGGCCGCCTGGCCGACACCATCGCCGCGCACATCGGCGTGCGCCTGGCCGACAAGCAGCGCCTGCTGGAAACCCTGGAAGTGGGCGAGCGCCTGGAGATGCTGGTCGGCCTGGTCGACGGCGAGATCGACGTGCAGCAGCTGGAGAAGCGCATCCGCGGCCGGGTCAAGTCGCAGATGGAGAAGAGCCAGCGCGAGTACTACCTCAACGAGCAGATGAAGGCGATCCAGAAGGAGCTGGGCGACCTCGACGATGCGCCGGGCGAGCTGGAGGAACTGGCGCGCAAGATCGCCGAGGCCGGCATGCCCAAGCCGGTGGAGACCAAGGCCAAGGCCGAACTCAACAAGCTCAAGCAGATGTCGCCGATGTCGGCCGAAGCCGCGGTGGTGCGCAACTATCTCGACTGGCTGCTGGGCGTGCCGTGGAAGAAGCGCAGCAAGGTGCGCAAGGACCTGAAGGTCGCGCAGGAAACCCTCGACGCCGATCACTACGGCCTGGAGAAGGTCAAGGACCGCATCCTCGAGTACCTCGCGGTGCAGTCGCGGGTGAAGCAGATGAAGGGGCCGATCCTGTGCCTGGTCGGGCCGCCGGGCGTGGGCAAGACCTCGCTGGGCCAGTCCATCGCCAAGGCGACCAACCGCAAGTTCGTGCGCATGTCGCTGGGCGGCGTGCGCGACGAGGCGGAGATCCGCGGCCATCGCCGGACCTACGTCGGCTCGATGCCGGGCCGCATCGTGCAGAACCTCAACAAGGTCGGCAGCAAGAACCCGCTGTTCGTGCTCGACGAGATCGACAAGATGTCGATGGACTTCCGTGGCGATCCGTCCTCGGCGCTGCTGGAGGTGCTCGACCCCGAGCAGAACAACGCCTTCAACGACCACTACCTGGAAGTGGACCTGGACCTGTCCGAAGTGATGTTCGTGGCGACCTCCAATTCGCTGAACATCCCCGGCCCGTTGCTGGACCGCATGGAAGTGATCCGCATCCCCGGCTACACCGAGGACGAGAAGCTCAACATCGCCGCCCGCTACCTGGTGCCCAAGCAGCTCAAGGCCAACGGCCTGAAGCAGGACGAGCTGGAGATCGGCGCCGACGCGATCCGCGACATCGTGCGCTACTACACGCGCGAATCCGGCGTGCGTAATCTCGAGCGCGAGGTCGCCAAGATCTGCCGCAAGGTGGTCAAGGAGATCGCCCTCGCCGGTCCGCAGCCGGCCGCCACGGCGAAGAAGGCCGCAGCGAAGAAGGGCGCCGCGCGCAAGGACAAGGCGCGCGTGAGCGTCGGCTCGAAGAACCTGGACAAGTACCTGGGCGTGCGCCGCTACGACTTCGGTCGCGCCGAGGAGCAGAACGAGATCGGCCTGGTGACTGGCCTGGCCTGGACCGAGGTCGGCGGCGATCTGCTGCAGATCGAATCGACCCTGGTCCCGGGCAAGGGCGCGGTGATCCTGACCGGCCAGCTCGGCGACGTGATGAAGGAATCGGCATCGGCCGCGTTGTCGGTGGTGCGCTCGCGCGCCGAGCGGCTTGGCATCGAGGCGGATTTCCTGCAGAAGCACGACGTGCACCTGCACGTGCCGGACGGCGCCACGCCGAAGGACGGCCCCAGCGCCGGCATCGCGATGGTGACCTCGCTGGTGTCGATGCTGACCAAGGTGCCGGTCAAGTCGGAGGTGGCGATGACCGGCGAGATCACCCTGCGCGGCCGCGTCTCGGCGATCGGCGGACTCAAGGAGAAGCTGCTGGCCGCGTTGCGCGGCGGCATCCGCACCGTGCTGATCCCCGAGGAGAACCGCAAGGATCTGGCCGATATCCCGGAGAACGTCACCCGCGATCTGAAGATCGTGCCGGTGAAGTGGATCGACGAAGTGCTGGATCTGGCACTGGAGCGTCCGCTCGCGCCCAAGCCCGCCGCCGATGCCGAACAGGCACCGTCGCGACGCAAGCAGAAAGCATCCTCGAACCCGCGCGTCAAGCACTGACGCGCGCTGAACCGTACCCGCGCAAACGGCTCAAACCCGCGCCGTTGTTGGCTTTTCGGCTTGCGCGGGTATGGGCCCGCTGGTATAAATGCAGCGCTTGCGAGCACCGCGAACGGGCGTGCTTGGTAGTGCAAAACATATCCATCGGGGTCTCGCTCAGGCGAGGCAGGCCACGCCGACACCCGATCCTCAATCCGCGGTCTTCTGCCGCACATGGAGTCATCAAGAAATGAATAAAGCCGAACTGAACGACGCGATCGCCGCTGCCGCCGATATCTCCAAGGCCGAAGCCGGTCGTGCCATCGACGCCTTCGTGTCGGAAGTGACCAAGGCCCTGAAGAAGGGCGACAGCGTCACGCTCGTGGGCTTCGGCACCTTCCAGGTGCGCGACCGTGCCGAGCGCACCGGCCGCAACCCGAAGACCGGCGACTCCATCAAGATCGCGGCGTCGAAGAATCCGACGTTCAAGGCTGGTAAAGCGCTGAAGGATGCCGTAAACTAATCGACTCGCTAGGGTGCTTAGCTCAGCGGTAGAGCGTCTCCTTTACACGGAGAGGGTCGGGGGTTCGAAACCCTCAGCACCCACCAGAGCACCAAGCGACAGGTTTCAAAAGCGGAGTGGTAGTTCAGTCGGTTAGAATGCTGGCCTGTCACGCCGGAGGTCGCGGGTTCGAGTCCCGTCCACTCCGCCAGTTGTACCGAAGCCCCCGAGCGATCGGGGGTTTCGTTTCTCGCAGTCGCCGCCACGCGCCAGCGTTGGCCCGGCAGCTCCGGGAAAGCGGGCTTCGCGCCCGCCTCCGTTCAAACGCGGAGTGGTAGTTCAGTCGGTTAGAATGCTGGCCTGTCACGCCGGAGGTCGCGGGTTCGAGTCCCGTCCACTCCGCCATTTGTACGCGAAACCCCCGAGCGATCGGGGGTTTCTTTTTTTCCGCAACGCGCTGGCGTTCGCCCCCGATTGCCGCCGCGGCGCATGAGCGGCGCGGGCTGCGGGGCGGCCGGTTCTGCCGCAAGGCGTGAAGCGGGTTAAACTGCGCGGCTCGCCAATAGGCCGTCGGTTCCCAATGCTGCAGAAACTTCGCGAAAAGACCTCGGGCTGGATCGCCACCGCGATCATCGGTCTGTTGATGATTCCGTTCCTGTTCGTCATCGACAACAGCTACCTCGGTGGCGTCGGTGCCAACAATGTCGCCAAGGTGCAGGCACCGCCGTCGTGGTGGTCGTCGGCACCGTCGTGGTGGCCGGTGTCGCTGCTGTGGCAGCACCACGAAGTGAGCACGGAGCAGTTCCGTACCCGCTTCGAGCAGGCGCGCATCCAGGCGCGCGAGCAGCAGGGCGAGAACTTCGATCCGCGTGCGTTCGAAAGCATCGACAACAAGCGCAAGCTGCTCGATCAACTGATCGACGAGCAGGTGGCGAAGCTGTCGGCCGAGCGCGCCGGTGTGGTCATCGGCGATGCGGCAGTGCGGGATTACATCAGCTCCATGCCTGCGTTCCAGAACGACGGCAAGTTCGATCCGGAGCGCTACCGCCTGGCGCTGGCCTCGGGCACGCCGCCGCGCACGCCGACCATGTTCCAGCAGTTGGTGCGCGATGCGCTGCAGCAGTCGGTGATTCCGTCCGGCATCGCCGAATCGGCGTTCGCCACCAAGCAGGAGACCGATCGCCTGCTGAAGATGCTGGGCGAGACCCGCGACGTGGAGATGGCGCTGTTGCCGGAGATGCCGGCCGATACCGCGCCGGTCAGCGATGCGCAGGTGCAGCAGTGGTACGACTCGCACAAGTCCGACTTCAAGCAGCCGGAAAGCGTGACGATCGAGTACGTCGACCTCAATGCGGCCAGCCTGCCGCCGGTCAAGCCGGCCGACGAGGCGACCTTGCGCAAGCGCTACGATGACGAGAAGGCGCGCTTCGTCGAGCCCGACCAGCGGCTGGCCTCGCACATCCTGATCAGCGCCGGCAAGGATGCGGCCTCGCAGAAGGCGGCCGAGGCCAAGGCGGCCAAGCTGGCGGCCGAAGCCAAGCAGCCCGGTGCCGATTTCGCCGCGCTGGCCCGCGCCAACTCCGACGATCCCGGTTCCAAGAACGCCGGCGGCGACCTGGGCTGGGTGGAGAAGGGCGTGATGGTGAAGCCGTTCGAGGATGCGCTGTTCGCGATGAAGCCCGGCGAGATCGTCGGGCCGGTGAAGAGCGAATTCGGCTATCACGTGATCCAGCTGCGCCAGGTCAAGGGCGGCGGCGGCAAGTCGTTCGAGCAGGTTCGCGACCAGCTCGCCAGCGAGCAACTGAAGGCCGACAGCGAGAAGGCCTTCAGCGACCTGAGCGGCAAGCTGGTGGACCTGGTCTACAAGAACCCGACCGCGCTGGCCTCGGCGGCGAAGGAAGTGGGCCTGCCGGTGCAGACGCTGGGGCCGTTCTCGCGTGCCACCGCCAGCGGCATCGCCGCGCAGCCGGCGGTGTTGCGCGCCGCGTTCTCCGACACCCTGGTGCAGGACGGCACGGTCAGCGACCCGATCAACCTGGGGCCGAACCACAGCGTGCTGATCCGCGTGACCCAGCACCAGCCGGAGCAGATCCAGCCGCTGGCCAAGGTGCACGAGCAGGTCGTCGCCGCGGTGCATGCCGATCGCACCGCCAAGGCCGCCGCGGCCAAGGCCGACGCGCTGCTGGCGCGCCTGCGCAAGGGCGAGACCCTGCAAGCCCTGGCCGGCCCGGAAAAGCTGCAGATCAACCCGATGCCGGGGCTGCCGCGCAACGTGCCGATGCCGAGCGCACAGGCCAGCCAGGCGATCTTCAGCGCGCCGCAGCCGGCTGAAGGCAAGCCCTCGGTGGGCAAGGTTGAGCTGCCTGCCGCGCCGGGCACGGTGGGCAAGCGCTATGCGCTGTTCGCCGTCACCAAGGTCACGCCGGGCGACCTGAGCAAGGTGCCGGCCGAGCAGCAGACGATGTTCCAGCAGCAACTGGCGCGCATCGAAGGCGAGGCCGATGCCAAGGCCTACGTCGATGCGATGCGCAAGCACTTCAAGATCAGCGTGCAGGAGTCGCAGCTGTAACAGCGGCGCCGTCGACACGTGCTGTCACGCGACAGGCCCGGCATTGCCGGGCCTGTTGCGTTTCAGAGGGCATCAACGTGTGCGTCTTGCCGCGCGCAGCGGTGCGGCAACGCGTGCGCAAGCACAGGGCGTGTGCCGGCTGGCAGGTTGGGCGGGCACGAAGGGCGGGGCACGCGGCCGCCATCGCTCAGCGTGAGGCACTGTGCAAGCTGGCTGCGATCGAGGCAAGGCATCCTGCCCGTCGGGCAGTACGCTGGTCGGCGCAGGTGCTGGGCGCTGTGAGACGCCGGCCTCGCAGAGGTTCGCGTCGGTGTCGGGCGCCGCTCGGGTCGTGGTCATCCCGCGACGCGGCTGCACGTCCTCTGGCGTTGCAGCGTGTTTCGGACGTCGTCCCGCCGAGGCGGGAGCGTTCAGTCCTCGTAGCTCAGCACCATGCCGGGACGCAGCACGCTGCGTGCGGACAGGCCGTTCTTCATCAGCAGCGCCTGCACGGTGATGCCGTAACGTTTGGCGATGTTCCAGGCGGTATCGCCGTCGCGCACGGTATGGGTGTGGCGGGAGCGTGCGCCAGCGCGGGTGGTGCGGCTCGGCGCGGGGCTGTCGTCGGCGCTGGCCACGGTGGTGGCGACCGGGGCGTCGTCCTGCGCCGGCGCTGTGGTGTCCTGGGCCAGCACCGGGCCGCCCACGCTGCGCGGCGCCAGCACCGGCAGTGCGCGCTTGGCGCCGCGGCCGCTGCCCAGGGCCGGGTTCAGCCGTGCGAGCTGGTTGCCCTGCAGCGCCTGGCGCCGTGCCCACTCGTCCAGCGCCATGCCGGCGGGCAGGGTCTGCGCCTGCAGGATCGGCACGTCGCGGTCCAGCGAGGCCATCCATTCGTCGCGGGTCTGCGCCTGTTCCAGCACGCAGGCCAGCGCGTGCAGCTTCTCGACATAGGCGTAGGTGACCGAGGACAGCCCGGGCAGCTTGTCCGGCTGCGCGTTCTGCGCGTTCATGCCGGCGCGGCGCATCGACTGCAGCACGCGGTACTCGCCGGCGTTGTAGGCCATGATCGCCAGGCGCCAGTCGCCGCCGAACATGCCGTGCAGGGTCTTCAGGTAGCGCACCGCGGCGCGGGTGGAGTCGACGGCGGACAGGCGGCCGTCGTAGCCGTTCTCCAGCGGAACGTCGTGATTGCGCGCAGTGCCGGGGATGAACTGCCACAGGCCGGCGGGGCCGCCGCTGTTGCGCGCGGCCGGGCGGTAGCCGCTCTCCACGAACGGGATCAGCGCGAACTCGGTCGGCAGGTTGGCCGCACGCAGTTCGTCGACCACGTAGCCGAACAACGGCAGCACGTCCTCGTCCTCGTCGGCCAGGCGCGAGGGGGCGCGCGAGAACTGCTGCTGCCAGCGCGCATCGGTGGCGCCGGCGTCGCAACGCGCGTCGGCAAGGCCGTCGCGGAAGCGGGCGAGGATGTCGTGCCCGTTACGGGTGGTCGGCGGCGGCAATGCCGCCGCGTCCGTCGGCAGGCCGTTCAGGCCGGCCACGGTCTGCTCAAGTGCCGCCGCAAGCGGGGTCGCGGCCGCCGCGGGGGGCGCCGCCGACGCCATCGCCAGCGTCAGCGCCGCCGTCAACGCCAGCGCCCTCATGCGCGGAAATCGTCTTTCCAGCGCCTCAATTCGGCGAAGACTTCCACTTCGTCGGACACCCCCCGGCCGAGCCGGGCGCCGATCGCCTGCTGGATCGCCGCCGAGGCGGTGCGCAGGAACGGATTGGTCGCCAGTTCGCTGGCGAGGGTGACGGGAACGGTGGGGCGGGCAGCGTGACGCATGGCCTGGGCTTCCTGATGGCGCTGCCGCAGGGCAGCGTTGGTGGGATCGACCGTGACGGCGAATGCCGCATTGGCCAAGGTGTATTCGTGTCCGCAGCAGACCAGCGTCTGCCCCGGGAGGGCGGACAGGCGCTGCAGCGAACCCAACATCTGGGAGGGCGTACCTTCGAACATGCGCCCACAGCCCAGGCTGAACAGCGTATCGCCGCTGAACAGGTGACCGTGGCCGACATAGGCCACGTGCGAGCGGGTGTGGCCGGGGACGGACAGGGTATCGAACTGCCAGTCCAGCACCTTCACGACATCGCCGTCGCCGACCCGCTCGCATGAAAATCCGGCGATCCGCGGGTCGTCCGGCGCGTACACCGGGATGTCCGGCCAGCGTTCGCGCAGCGCCGCCACGCCGCCGATATGGTCGTCGTGATGGTGGGTGAGCAGGATGGCGGCCGGCTGCAGGTCTTGCGCGGCGGCCTCCAGGACGGGGTCGGCCTGGCCTGGATCGACCAGCAACGCACGCCCGTCGTCCGTGGCGATCGCCCAGATGTAGTTATCCTGGAATGCGGGCAGGGCGATCAGTCGCATAGAATTGGCACCATGCCTGCCGTGTCGCTCCCTCGTCAAGCCAACGTCTCATCCTGGTTTGATACGGCCGGGGCGCAGGCGCTGCTCCAGGCCGAGCAGCCGCTGATCCTCGACGCCCTGCTCAAGCGCCCCGCGCAGCCCTGGCTGTGGCTGGCGCCGGTGCCGCTGCCGCCTCCCGGGCGCGAGCTGCCGGGGCGGGGCGTGCGCCTGCACCGCAGTCCGCGCGGCTATGCCGGCGACCTGGTGTGCACGCTGCCGCTGCCGCTGCCCTCGGAGAGCGTCAACGCCATCGTCCTGCAGCACGTGCTCGCCGCCGACGCGGCGGAACTGCTGGAGGAATGCGAGCGCATCCTGATGCCGGGTGGCCGCGTGTGGCTGTTCGCGCTCAACGCGATGAGCCCGTACCGGCTGCGCTGGCGCCGCCAGGGCCTGGTGGCGCGCCCACCGGGCAGTTGGCGCGGCCTGCTGGAGCAGGTCGGCCTGCCGTGCGTGGAGCAGTTGCGCTATCTCGGGCCGGTGTGGCCGACTCGCGGTGGCGTCGGCCCGGCCACCTCCACCGCGCCGCTGCGCGCGGTCTGCATGCTGCACGCGGAAAAACGCACCGCGGCCGGCATCGGCCCCATTCCGCTGCGCGCGCCGGTCCGCTGGCGCGGCTCGGTCGCTTCGATCTGATCTACGGAGTTTCATGAAGACTGTCGACATCCATACCGATGGCGCCTGCCTCGGCAATCCCGGCCCCGGCGGCTGGGCCGCGCTGCTGCGCTACAAGGGACTGGAGCGCGAGGTGGCCGGCGCCGAGGCGCACACCACCAACAACCGCATGGAACTGATGGCCGCGATCATGGCCCTGGAGACGCTCAACGAGCCCTGCCAGATCGTGCTGCACACCGACTCGCAGTACGTGCGCCAGGGCATCACCGAATGGATGCCCGGCTGGGTGCGCCGGCAGTGGAAGACCGCTGGCGGCGATCCGGTCAAGAACCGTGATCTGTGGGAGCGGCTGCACGCCGCGGCGCAGCGGCATACGATCGACTGGCGCTGGGTCAAGGGCCATAACGGCGATCCGGACAACGAGCGGGTCGACCAACTGGCGCGCAACCAGGCCCTGCACGTGCGTGCCGGCGGCGCCGTGGTCGCGCCTTGATCCCGTCTCCCTTTTCCGCTGCGAGTCCCATGCGCCAGATCATCCTCGATACCGAAACCACCGGCCTGGAATGGAAGAAGGGCAACCGCGTCGTCGAAATCGGCGCGGTGGAACTGCTCGAACGCCGCCCCAGCGGACGCAATTTCCACCGCTACCTGCGCCCGGACTGCGATTTCGAGCCCGGCGCGCAGGAAGTCACCGGCCTGACCCTGGACTTCCTCGCCGACAAGCCGGAATTCCACGAGGTGGTCGACGAATTCCTGGAGTTCATCGACGGCGCCGAGCTGATCATCCACAACGCCTCGTTCGACCTGGGCTTCCTGGACTACGAACTGTCGCGGCTGGGCGAGTCCTACGGCCGCATCCTCGACCGCGCCACGGTGATCGACACCCTGCTGCTGGCGCGCGAGCGCTTCCCCGGCCAGCGCAATTCGCTGGACGCGCTGTGCAAGCGGCTGGGCGTGGACAACTCGCACCGGCAACTGCACGGCGCGCTGCTCGATGCGCAGATCCTCAGCGATGTCTACATCGCGCTGACCTCCGGCCAGGAGGAGATCGGCTTCGCCCTGGCCGAGGACGGCGCCGCGCATGCGGCGGCGCAAGGGCCGGCGTTCGACATGACGCGGCTGCTGCCGCGGCCGCGGGTGTTGCCGACGGCCTCGGAGCTGGAAGCGCACCAGGCGCGGCTGGAGAAGCTGCGCAAGAAGGCCGGTCGCGCGTTGTGGGACGACGCCGAGCCGGTCGTGGCGGAAGCGGTGGCCGGCTGAAGGGCGCCTCGAATGACGACGGGACGGATGGTGTAGGGGGCGGCTTCAGCCGCGATGGAGCTTTACCGGAAAGCCCCATCGCGGCTGAAGCCGCTCCTACAGGGCGGTCTGGCCGGATTGAGCGTGAAGAATGCAGTGCCCAGCGGTGCGCTGAGTCGTTTGCGCGGACGGGAGCGGCGGCAGCGCCGCACCGTCCTCAGTGACAGCGCACCAGGATCGCGGTGATGTTGTCCGAGCCGCCTTCGTCCAGCGCGGCGGCGACCAGCATGTCCACGCACTCCTGCGCGCTGCAGTCGTCGTGGCCCAGCGCGTTGGCCAGGCCGGCATCGTCCACTTCCTCGGTGAGCCCGTCGCTGCACAGCAGCAGGCGCATGCCCGGGCGCAGTTCGCCGGTCATCGTGGCCACGTTGAGATGCTGCGGGTCGGTGACGCCCAGCGCCTGGGTGACCACGTTGCGGTGCGGATGGGCGCGGGCCTGCTCGGCGGTGAGCGCGCCCTGCGCGATCAGTTCCTGCACGTAGCTGTGGTCCTGGCTGAGCTGGGCCAGCTTGCCGTCGCGCCACAGATACGCGCGGCTGTCGCCGACCCAGGCGACCTCGAAGCGGTTGCCCTGCACCCGCGCGGCCACCACCGTGGTGCCCATCGGCAGGGTATCGTTGCGGCGCTGCGAGGCGCGGATGATCTCCTCGTCGGCGATGCGGATGGCCTGCGCCAGCGCGGTGCCGCCGCGCACTTCGCGGACGATGGCCTCGCGCGCCAGGGCGCTGGCGACCTCGCCGCAGGCGTGGCCGCCCATGCCATCGGCCACCAGCCACAGCCCCAGTTCGTGGTCGCCGTAGTAGGTGTCCTCGTTGAGGTCGCGGCGCAGGCCGACGTGGGTGAGGTGTCCGAATTCGATCATTGCGCGCCTGCGGCCGGCCGGTGTTTTCTGGGGTCGACGGGCATCATCGCGGTCGCGCGCGGATCAGGCAATCGCCGCGCGTGGCGGCAAGCAGGCGGGGTTCATCGCCCCGTGCCGCGGGGCGCTTGCGGGGCCTCGGCGCCGGGCCGCTTGTCCGCGCGCGGCGGGAACCGTATGATGCACGCCCCCGGTCCGCCGGGGACCACCCGGGAAGGTGGCAGAGTGGTTGAATGTACCTGACTCGAAATCAGGCAGGCGTTTATAGCGCCTCGGGGGTTCGAATCCCCCCCTTCCCGCCAGTTCTTGCGTCTCGCGCTTCTGCGAGGCCGCGTCATCAGGGGCATGACCCCGCGCCGGACCGGCAAACGCCGCTGGCGATGCCATCCGCGCCTGGCGGTAGCCCTGATCAACCTCCGTGTCCCCGCGCCGCGATGATGCCTCAACGGTTCGTGCGCGGCGGTAAGCCCGCATGCTGGGCATCGCCGCCCTGTCGCAGGGCAATCACCACAGCCCCTGCGCGTGGCATGCGTCCGTTTCGTTCGCCGCTTGGGCCGATCCTGCCTCGCCGATGCGGTGCGTCGTGGGGCCTGGATGCCGTCGCGTGCAGGCGCTTCCACCCTGCGTCGGACAAGCCCGTTCTCCCGGTTCATCCATCGTCCAGCGGTCGTGTTCGCATGCTGTCGCCCCCTGGTTTCGGCATTGGCGCAATGGACAGTCGGGTTGGCTTCGAGCGTGCGGATCGACATGCCGACGCGTGTTCCGGCGTCACCAGGGCATTGCAGCGCGCACAGGCAATGAAAATGTCGAGCGCAACTGGGCGTCCGGGATCGCGACGGTGCTTCTCCTTCCTGTGCATCCTGCTGCTCGCCGCGGTCGGTGCCACGGCGCAGCGCGGCGCTGCGGCGCCGATATCGGAGGCCCCGGCGTCCGCGCGCGCGGCAGGGTTCGGACTCAGCGAACGCCCGGATGCCTATGTCGTCGACACCGGGGCGGGGTTGACCTTCGCCGTGCGGCGCATCGCCGGCCGCAGTGGTTTGCAGAGCGCGGGCGGTCTGTGTTCGCTGCGCTGGCATGGCGTCGAGTACCAGGATCCGGCCAAGGACAGCCACGTCAACTCGGGCTTCGCCGGCCTCTATGCGGATGCCGGGCCGGTCGCCGTCGCGGCGCGACAACTCGATGCCGACACGATCCGGGTGACGGTGCGCTCGGGCGATCTGGTCCACTATTACCTGGCCCGGCGCGGCGAGCCGCGCATCTACATGGCCGACCGCTTCAGCAGCGAACCCAAGCCCGGGCTGCTGCGCTTCGTCGTGCGCGTGCCCTGGGTGCTGCTCCCGCATGGTCCCGAACCCGCGGACCTGCACGGGACCGACCGGACGATCGAGGCGCACGATGTGTTCGCCCGCCCGGACGGGCAGACCCGCTCGAAACACTATTCCAACATGCGGCTGCTCGACTGGCGCTACTTCGGCGCGACCGGTGCGCATGTGGGGATGTGGATGGTGCGCGACGACAACGAGGGCGGCTCCGGCGGCCCGTTCTACCGCAGTCTGCTGGACCAGGGCACCGTCGACCAGGAACTGACCTACATCGTCAATTACGGCGAAGGCCAGACCGAGCCGTTCCGTACCGGCGTCCTCGATGCCTACACGCTGGTCTTCACCGATGGCGCGCCGCCGGGGCCGGTCGATACCGGGTGGTTCGCCGGTGCCGGCCTGGACGGCTACGTGCCGCCGGCGGCGCGCGGCGCGGTGGCCGGTACGGCACGCGGACTCGATCCCGCCTTTGCCTACACGGTGGGTTTCGCCTCGGCGCAGGCGCAGTACTGGACCGGCGTCGGCGCGGACGGGCGTTTCGAACGCAGCGGCATGCTGCCGGGCGTCTACCGGGTGACGCTCTACAAGAACGAACTGGCCGTGGCGCAGGGCGAGGCCACTGTGGTGGCCGGCCGTGCCGTGGCCGCCGGGACGCTGCGCGCCGACGATCCGGACCGCGTGCCGGCGTTGTGGCGGATCGGGCGCTGGGACGGCTCGCCGGGCGAATTCTTGAACGGCGACAAGGTGGCGACCATGCACCCGTCGGATGTGCGCATGGCGAGTTGGCGGACTGCGCCATTCACGGTCGGTGCGTCGTCAGCGGCGCAGGACTTTCCCGCGTATCAATGGCAGGACGTGAACGACGCGCTGCACGTGCGCTTCGTCCTCGAGCGCCTGCCGGCGGCGCCGCCGACATTGCGCATCGGCATCACTACCGCCGCTTTTCATGGGCGCCCGGTGCCCGCGATCGGCGGGTGGCAGGCGGCGGTTCCCACGGCGTCGCAGCAACCGACCTCGCGCACGCTGACGGTCGGCACCTATCGCGGCAACAACGCCGTCTATCGCTTCGTCATCCCGTTGTCCGCGTTGAAGGTCGGGAGCAACGACCTGACGTTGAGCGTCGCCAGCGGTCAGCACGGGCAGGGTTTCCTCAGTCCGGGCGTTGCGTACGATGCGATCGATCTGATCCAGGACGTGCCGGCGGGCGTCGCGGCGGCGCGCTGACGTCCGTGCTGCGCTCCAGGCGAGCGCGCCGTCGCGACGCAGTGCCGACGCCGTCTTAAGGCAGAGCCGTTACACTGGCGCGACTTCTGTTTGTGGTGTCTGCCATGTCCGAAATCCTGGTGCCCGTGTCCTTCGGCGAACTGCTCGACAAGATCGCCATCCTGCAGATCAAGTCCGAGCGCATCGAGGATCCGGGCAAGCTGGCCAATGTGCGTGCGGAACTGTCGGCGCTGGAAAAGACTTGGATGGCGCATCCGGCGGCCGGCGGCGACGTGGCGCGCCTGCGCGCGGAGCTGAAGGCGGTCAACGAGCGCCTGTGGGTGATCGAGGACGAGATCCGGATCAAGGAGAAGGCGCAGGCCTTCGACGAGGAGTTCATCAAGCTGGCACGCAGCGTGTACTACGAAAACGACGAGCGCGCGCGGCTCAAGAAGGAAATCAACCTGGCCCTGGGTTCCAGCTACGTGGAAGAGAAGTCCTACCAGGACTACCGCAACGCCTCGGCGTGAGGGCGTTGACCGGGAGGCGTTGCCGCCTCCCGGAACGCCGCGCTTCTCAGTCGCGCGCGACCAGCAGGCCGGTCAGGCGCCGCACCAGCGGCAGCACCAGCAGCAGGGTGGGGAAGGCGACCAGCCAGGACAGCGCCCAGGCGCCGAGCCAGAGCGTGCCGATGCCGGGCGCCAGCCCGACGCTGCGCAGGGTGCTGATCATCGAGACGATGCAGGTCATCAGCACCGACAGCAGCAGCGGGGTCACCCAGGCGGCGTGGCGCGCGGGCAGCTTGCGGGAAAACAGCGGGGAACGTGACATCGAGGACTCTCCGTAAGCCGGTCGATCGAAGGCGCCACCCGCCAACGGCCTGCCAGGCCCGGGCGGGAAACAGCCCCGGACGGATCCGGCGCAGTTGGCGCGTTGATTGACGTAAACGCTTACGGCGGCTCCTGCAGGCCAGGTCGGCGGCAGGACGCGCGGCGGATGGTAGAGCGATGCCGGCGCCGCCGCAACTGGCCTCAATGGCCGTGGTCGGCGCGGTAGCGCTCGAACGCGGCGATCGCGTCGTCCACGCCGATCAGTTCCATCACCCCGTCGAATTCGATCTTGCTGCCCCACTTCAACTGCGCGGCCGGCTTGCCCAGGTACTTGCGCGCGGCGGCGTCGTACTTGTCCACGCAGTAGCGGATATCCGAATACGGGCCGCTGCGGCGCGGGTTGCTGGCCGCGTGCAGGCCCAGCACCTTGGTCCCCATGGCGTTGGCGATGTGCATGGGGCCGGAGTCGGGTGTCATCACCAATGCGGCGCGCTGCAGCAGCGCCGGCAGTTGCTTGAGCGTGTCGCGGCCGACCAGATCCAGCACCGGCGTGCGCGCCGCCGCGACGATGGCGTCGGCGGTGCTGCGTTCCAGTGCGCTGCGGCCGCCGCACAGCACCACCCGCCAGCCCTGCGCGGCGGCATGGTCGGCTACTGCGGCGTAGCGCTCGGCATACCAGTTGCGACGCTGGTGGCTGGAGCAGGGCGAGATCAGCAGCGCGGGACGGCCGTCGTCGGGCCATTGCGCGCGCGCCCAGGCATGGGCGTCCTCGGGCACCGGCAGATCCCAGCGCACCTCGGTCTGGCGCAGCCCCAGCGGCTCGCAGAAGCTGCCGATCGCATCCAGCACGTGGATGCCGGGGCGGTCGGGGATGCGTTCGTTGACGAACAGGCCGTGCAGATCCTTGGAGCGGCTGCGGTCGTAGCCGATGCGGCGGCGCGCCGGCACGAACGCCGACAGCACGTTGGCGCGCAGCGCCACCTGCATCTGCAGCAGCGCGTCGAAGCCTTGTGCCGGCAGTTCGCGGCGCAAGGCGCGCATGCCGGCCAGGCCGCTTCGCTTGTCGTAGGGGTGGAATACCACGCCCGGCAGGCCTTCCAGCAGCTTGTGTCCGGCCTTGTCGATGATCCAGTGCATTGCCGGTGCCTGCGGCCAGGCGCGCTGCAGGGTCCGCACCAGCGGCACCACATGGGTCACGTCCCCCAGCGCCGACAGGCGCAACAGGCACAACGAAGGGAGCGTTGCCGGCATGGTGTTGTTAGACTCGCTGGATGGTTGCATTCGACGCCACCGAAGCGCTGACGCCGTACCGCGAGGGCCGCGGCTACGGGGCCATTCTGTTCGACCGCGAACGACTGCGGCAAGCCGAACCGGCGCTGTTCTCCGCCGCCGCCTGGGCCGAACGCGCCCGCCCGGTGGATGCCGGCGGCCGCGGTGGCGCCTGGTTCGTCGATGCCCCGTTCGGCAGTTGCGTGCTGCGCCAGTACCGCCGCGGCGGCCTGGTCGCCCGGCTCGTCCGCGACCGCTACCTGTGGACCGGCGCCGACCGCACCCGCAGCTTCGCCGAGTTCCGGCTGATGCGCGCGCTGATCGCGCGCAAGCTGCCGGTGCCGCGGCCGTTGGCGGCGTGCTACCTGCGCCAGGGCCTGCGCTATCGCGCGGCGATCCTGATGGAGCGGCTGGAGGGCGTGCGCTCGCTGGCCGATTGCGCGCGCATCGCCGGCCGCGGCGCGCCGTGGGAGGAGGCGGGACGGCTGATCGCGCGCTTCCATCGCGCCGGCCTCGACCATGCCGATCTCAATGCCCAGAACATCCTGTTCGACGGCAACAACCGCGGCTGGCTGATCGATTTCGATCGCGGCGTGCTGCGCATTCCCAGCACCCGCTGGCGCGAGCGCAACCTCAGGCGGCTGCGTCGTTCGCTGCTGAAGCTGCGCGGCGAGCGCAGCGTCGATGCGGTGGAGAAGGACTACGCGCGCCTGCGCCGCGCCTACGACCTGGCCTGGGAGCGCGGCTGCTGATGACGGACTGGGCGCTGCGCTTCCAGGGTGTGGGCAATGCCTCGGCGGTGTCCCTGGGCTCGCCGATGGCCACCATCGAGCGCGATGGCCGGCCGTGGCTGACCATCGACTGCGGCGGCGAGGGCCTGACCGCCTACCAGGCGCACTACGGCGCGATGCCGCAGGCGCTATTCGTTACCCATGTGCATCTGGACCACGTCGCCGGCTTCGAGCGGCTGTTCGTGGACAGCTATTTCTCCGCGCGCCGCGGCAAGGTGCGGCTGTATGTGCCGGCCACGGTGGTGCCGCTGCTGCACCGCCGCGTGGCCGACTATCCGAACGTGCTGGCCGAGGGCGGGGCCAACTTCTGGGATGCGTTCCAGCTGATCGCGGTGGGCGATGCGTTCTGGCACGAGGGCGTGCGCCTGGAGGTGTTCCCGGTGCGTCACCACTGGCCGGAGACCGCCTATGGCCTGCGCCTACAGGGCGCGCTGGTGTGGAGCGGGGATACCCGGCCGATCCCGGAAATGCTGAACCGGTATGCCGACGACGGAGAGCTGGTGGCCCACGACTGCGGTCTTCACGGCAATCCGTCGCATACTGGGGTCGACGACCTGGAGCGGGAATACCCCGCCGAGCTGCTGCGACGGACCATGCTCTACCACTACGCCAGCGACGACGATGCCGAGGCCCTGCGCGCGCGTGGCCACCGCGTGGCGCGCCCGGACGAGTGCGTGGCGCTGGCCGCGCCGCGCGCGCCGCAGGTGCCGGCGGGATGAACGCGCTGCCGCGCCCGCCGTTCGCGTCGGCGACGCCGGCGGACCGGCGCGGACGACCGTTGCGCGACCTGCGCCTGTCGGTGATCGAGGCGTGCAACTTCCGCTGCGGCTACTGCATGCCGGCCGACAAGGTGCCGGACGATTACGGCTTCGACGCCGCGTCGCGGCTGTCGTTCGCGCAACTCGAAACGGTGGCCCGCGCCTTCGTGCGCAACGGCGTCAACAAGCTGCGCCTGACCGGGGGCGAGCCGCTGCTGCGCCGCGATCTGCCCGAGCTGGTGCGGCGGCTGGCGCGCATTCCGGGTGTGGACGATCTGGCCATGACCACCAACGGCGCGCTGCTGGCGCGGCACGCGCAGGCCTTGCGCGAGGCCGGTCTGCGTCGGGTCACGGTCAGCCTGGATGCGATCGAGCCGGCGGTGTTCCGAAAGATGTCCGGCGACCGCGGCGAGATCGCCCAGGTGCTGGAGGGCATCGACGCGGCGGTCGCGGCCGGGCTGGGGCCGGTCAAGCTCAACTGCGTGGTCCAGCGCGGCATCAACGACGACCAGGTGCTGCCGTTGCTGGCGTATTTCCGCGGCAGCGGCCACGTGTTGCGCTTCATCGAATACATGGACGTGGGCACCTGCAATGCCTGGCGCCGCGAGCGGGTGGTGCCGGCAGCAGAGCTGCGCGACCGCATCGCCGCGCGCTGGCCGCTGCAGGCGCTGGCGCCGCATTACCCTGGTGAAGTCGCCGCGCGCTACGCCTTCGCCGACGGCGGCGGCGAGATCGGCTTCGTCACCTCGGTCAGCACGCCGTTCTGCGGCGATTGCCACCGCGCCCGCGTGTCCGCCGATGGCCATCTCTACACCTGCCTGTTCGCGGGGGAGGGCACCGACCTGCGGCCGGCGCTGGCCGGTGGCGAGGAGGCGCTGGCCGAGCGCGTGCGTGCGCTGTGGGAGCGCCGCGACGATCGCTACAGCGAACTGCGTGGCGCGGCGTCGGCCACGCGCGGCAAGCACGTCGAAATGTTCCTGATCGGCGGTTGAGCCATGGACGCCGCCGTGCAAGGCGCGCTGGTTGCGCTGGAACTGGAGTTGCTGGAGCCGGCGGTGCGCGCCTCGTCCGAGCGCGTGGCCGAACTGCTCGACGACGCCTTCGTCGAGTTCGGTGCCTCCGGCCGCTGTTTCGACAAGTCGGCAGTGCTGCAGGCGTTGGCGGCGGAAGCGGGCGACGTCCGCTTCCGCACCCTCGATATCCAGGTGCAGTCGTTGTCGCCGGATCTTGCGCAAGTGCGCTATCGCAGCGAGCGTAGCGGCGGTGGCGAACCGCCGCGGCAGGCGCTGCGCAGTTCGCTTTGGCAGTATCGCGACGGCCGATGGCGCATGCTGTTCCACCAGGGCACGCCGATTCCCGGCGGCGCCTGAAGATCGCGCCGTGGGAGCGGCAGCGCAGTCCATGACCAAGAAGACCTCCATGTCCGCGCGCGCAACCGCGCCGGCGCTGACCCATCTGGACCCGCAGGGACTGCCGACCATGGTCGACGTCTCCGCCAAGGTCGCCACGGCGCGCGTGGCGGTGGCCGAGGCGCAGGTGCGCTTTCCCGCGGCGGTGGCCGCGCAATTGCGCGCCGATGCGCTGCGCAGCGCCAAGGGCGGCATCGTCGACACCGCGGTGATCGCCGGCACGATGGCGGTCAAGCGCACCCACGAACTGATTCCGTTCTGCCATCCGCTGCCGATCGACGGCTGCCGCTTCGCCATCGACTGGCGTTCGCCGCAGGTGCTGGGCATCGAGTGCACGGTGCGCACCGTGCACCGCACCGGCGTGGAGATGGAGGCGCTGACCGGCGCCAGCGTCGCCGCGCTGACCGTCTACGACATGTGCAAGGTGCTGACCCACGCGATGACCATCGGCCCGGTGCGGCTGGTCGGCAAGCGTGGCGGCAAGCGCGACGTCGGGAGCGTGGCATGAGCGCAGAGGTGACCGTGCTGTACTTCGCCAGCCTGCGCGAGGCCGCGGGCCTGGAGCGCGAACAGGTGCGCACCGATGCGCCGGACCTGCGCGCGCTGTATGCCGAACTCGATGCCCGTCATGGCCTGCGCTGGCCGCTGGATCGGTTGCGGGTGGCGGTGGACGGCGCCTTCGTCGGCTGGGACGAGGCGGTGCGCGACGGCAGCGAAGTGGTGTTCATCCCGCCGGTCTCGGGAGGCTGAGCCGTGTTCACCGAACCGCGTTTCCGCCTGGCCGGCCACCCGCTCGACATCGCCACGCTGCGCGCCCCGCTGGCGCACGCCCAGGCCGGCGCCTACGCCAGCTTCGAAGGCTGGGTGCGCGACCACAACGACGGCCGCGCGGTGGATGGCCTGCACTACGAGGCCTACGTCGCGCTGGCCGAGGCCGAGGGGCAGCGCATCGTCGACGAGGCCCTGGCCCGCTTCGCCATCCTCGACCTGCGCTGCGTGCACCGCATCGGCGACCTGGCGATCGGCGACCTGGCGGTGTGGGTCGGCGTGGCCGCCGCGCATCGCGGCGCAGCGTTCGACGCCTGCCGCTACGTCATCGACGAGGTGAAGGCGCGCGTGCCGATCTGGAAGCGCGAACGCTATCGCGACGGCGATGCTGGGTGGCTGCATCCGGAGACGCAGGCGCTGTCACGCGGATAGCGGCGCGCGCGATCATGCGTTGATCGCTGATGTCGTAAGGGAGGGTGGCACCCCCGTCGGCTGACCGCGCCAAGTGAATCGTGCCGCCGTGCGGATTCTTGTGCCGTCGCCACGGCCGGAACGAATGAAATGCCGGGATGGCAGTTGCTTTTTTGCGGGCGCAGTCGTGGCGTGCAATCAGGGCTGATTGCACGTCGTCGTAGAGGAGGGTGGTAACCCCGCCGGCTGACCGCGCCAGGTGAACCGTGCCGCCGTGCGGATTCTTGTGCCGTCGCCACGGCCAGAACGAATGACGTGCCGGGATGGCAGTTGCTTTTTTGCAGGCGCAGTCGTGGCGTGCAATCAAGGCTGATTGCGCGTCGCCGTAGAGGAGGGTGGTAACCCCGCCGGCTGACCTCGGCGCCCGCATCGATCGATACCGTTGCTGCCTTCCGGCCCTGGCGGGGTTTTCGACCTAGCGTCGCGAGGGGCCGACGGGGCCACCATAGAGACGAAACCGCGCCAGTGGCGCGGTCTTTCCCTTTGAGTTCTTGCGCCAGTGGCGAAGCAACTCTGCGAGGGAAGCACATTCGAATCTGGCGGAGAGAGGGGGATTCACTCGGCATCTTCGATGCCTCGCCCTGCGGGCGGCTTCGCCGTGCAGGTGGCTACGCCACCTGTCGAACCCGGGGGTTCTCACCCCCTCCCAGGCGCCGGCGAAACTCACGCGACTGGGCCATCTCAACACTTTCAATCTGGCGGAGAGAGGGGGATTCGAACCCCCGAAGCGCGGTTTAGACGCTTACACACTTTCCAGGCGTGCTCCTTCAACCACTCGGACACCTCTCCGGGTCTTGCGCGGGCCATGCGGTCCGGGCAAGGGCGGGAATTCTAGCCGTCATGGCCGCCGTTCACAAGGCGAATCGCGGCTGCCGCGCTGACCGGCGTCACCTTCGCCCTGTTCATCATCGCAGGCAGCCCTGCGCCGGAGCTGGCGCGCGTCGGGACGGCGGCTGACCGATCGCAGTGGTCCGGCGTGGCACAATGGCGGTTCAGATGAAGACGGTCGCCTGATGTCCTATCTCGTTCTCGCCCGCAAGTGGCGCCCCAAGCGTTTCGCCGAGCTGGTGGGGCAGGAGCATGTGGTCCGCGCGCTCACCAACGCGCTGGACAGCGGCCGGGTGCACCACGCGTTCCTGTTCACCGGCACCCGTGGCGTCGGCAAGACCACCATCGCGCGCATCTTCGCCAAGTCGCTGAACTGCGAGCAGGGCACCAGCGCCGACCCGTGCGGCCAGTGCGCGGCCTGCCTGGACATCGATGCCGGCCGCTACATCGACCTGCTGGAGATCGACGCCGCGTCCAATACCGGCGTGGACGACGTGCGCGAAGTGATCGAGAACGCGCAGTACATGCCCTCGCGCGGCAAGTTCAAGGTCTACCTGATCGACGAAGTGCACATGCTCTCCAAGGCGGCGTTCAACGCGCTGCTGAAGACACTGGAAGAGCCGCCGGAGCACGTGAAGTTCCTGCTCGCCACCACCGACCCGCAGAAGCTGCCGGTGACGGTGCTGTCGCGCTGTCTGCAGTTCAACCTCAAGCGCCTGGACGAGGAGCAGATCCAGGGGCAGATGACCAAGATCCTGGCCGCCGAGCAGATCGAGGTGGATGCCTCGGCGATCGTGCAGCTGGCCAAGGCCGCCGACGGCAGCCTGCGCGATGGCCTGTCGCTGCTCGACCAGGCCATCGCCTATGCCGGCGGTGCGCTGCGCGACGAGGTGGTGCGGGCGATGCTGGGCACGGTCGACCGCACCCAGGTCGGGGCGATGCTCGATGCGCTGGCCGATGCCGATGGGCAGCGGTTGCTGCAGGTGGTGGCCGGGCTGGCCGAGTTTTCGCCCGACTGGGGCGGAGTGCTGGAGGCGCTGGCCGAGGCCCTGCACCGCATCCAGGTGCGGCAACTGGTGCCGGGCGCGGCCACGCCCGCGCTGGATGGCCTGGACCCGGCGCCGCTGGCCGAGCGTCTGCGTCCGGAGATCGTGCAGCTGTGGTACCAGATGGCGCTGAACGGGCGCCGCGACCTGTACCTGGCGCCGAGCCCGCGCGCCGGCTTCGAGATGGCGCTGCTGCGCATGCTGGCGTTCCGTCCGATGGGCGCCGTGGCGCTGCCGGCCGGCAGCGCGACCGGTGCGGCGGCGCAAGGGCACGGTACTGCGCCGGCCGCTGCGGCCAGTGCGCCTGCCGCGGCGACGGCGGCACCGGCCGCGGTGGCTGTCGCTGCCCCGGCGGCGCCTGCCGTTGCCGCGCCGGCGCCGGTTCCCGCTGCGCCCGTGGCGGCTGCGCCCACCGCCACAGTGGCCCCGCTCGATCCGCCCTGGGATCCGCCGGCAGCGCCAGCGGCGGCGCGCCCTGTTCCGTCCGTGCCGGTCGCCGCGCCGGTGCCAGCGGTCGTGCCGGCCGCGGCCGCCGAACCGGAAATGGCGATGGTGCCGCCGCTGGCGCAAACGCCGCGTACCCATGCCGCCGTCTCCGACACGCCGCGTGCGCTGCACAGTGCCGAGGACTGGCTGGAACTGGTCGCCGATTGCGGCCTGAACGGCCCCTCGCGGCAGCTCGCCGCCAATGCCGCCTTTGTCAGCCATGCCGAGGGCGTGCTGCGGCTGTCGCTGTCGCCGGGCTTCGAATACCTGCAGTCGGAGCGCTCGCTCGGCGAACTGGCCGCGGCCCTGGCCGACGCGCTGGGGCAGCGCCCGAAGATCGTCATCGAAAGCGGCATCGCGGTCGATGCCGAAACCCTGCATGAGCGCTCGCACCGGCAACGCGGCGAGCGCCAGAACGCGGCCGAGACCGCGTTCATGAACGACCCGGCGGTGCAGGCGCTGATCCAGCAGCAAGGCGCGCGGGTCGTCCCCGATTCCATCCGTCCCTACGATGAGTGAACCACGATGCGCGGCAATATCGCCCAACTGATGCAACAGGCGCAGAAGATGCAGGAAAACCTGCAGCGCGCCCAGGAAGAACTGGCCCAGCTCGAAGTCACCGGCAGCGCCGGCGGCGGCATGGTCACCGTGACCCTGACCGGCGCCAAGGAGTGCCGCAAGGTGCGGATCGATCCGAGCATCCTGGCCGACCAGGAAATGGCCGAGGACCTGATCGCCGCCGCCTTCAACGACGCCTCCAACAAGATCGACGCCGAATCCAAGGCGCGCATGGGCGCGGCCACCGCCGGCATGCCGATCCCGCCGGGAATGAAGCTGCCGTTCTGAGGGCTGGGATTCGGGAGTGGGGATTCGGGATTCGCGGTTTCTCGCGAGCGCGCTGCATCTCCTGCTTCGGTGAATCTCCCGCGTAGGAGCGGCTTCAGCCGCGACGGGCGTTACCGGTAATGCCTGTCGCGGCTGAAGCCGCTCCTACGGAATGTTCCGCGTTTCACGGGATCGCGTGACAACGACTTGGTGGTGGATAGCCCGCTGTAATTCCCAATCCCGAATTCCCAATCCCGAATCCCCAACCGCAATGAGCTCGCCGCTGCTCGAACAACTGATCGATGCGTTCCGCGTGTTGCCTGGCGTCGGCCAGAAGACCGCGCAGCGCATGGCCTATCACGTGCTCGAGCGCGAGCGCGAGGGTGGGCAGCGCCTGGCCGAGCGGCTGCACGAGGCGATCGAGCGCATCGGCCATTGCGCGCAGTGCCGCGATTTCAGCGAAACCGAGGTCTGCGCGATCTGCGCCAGTCCCGCCCGCGATCGCCAGCAGCTGTGCGCGGTGGAATCGCCGGCCGACCGGCTGGCGATCGAGCACGCCACCGGCTACCGCGGCCTGTACTTCATCCTGCAGGGTCGGCTGTCGCCGCTGGACGGGATCGGCCCGCGCGAACTGGGTCTGGACCGGCTGAGTGCGCGGCTGGCGCAGGGCGAGGTGGCCGAACTGATCATCGCCACCAACTCCACGGTCGAAGGCGAGGCCACCGCGCATTACCTGGCGCAACTGGCGCGCCAGCACGGCGTGCGGCCGAGCCGGCTGGCGCAGGGGCTGCCGCTGGGCGGCGAGCTGGAGTACGTGGATCGCGGCACGCTGTCGCACGCCTTCGGCAGCCGCAGCGAAGTGCCGCGCGCCGGCGCCGGCGAGTAAGCGCCGCACGCGGCTGCGGCGCGACGCCGAATTGGGCTATAACGGCGGCCCCTTCTTTCGTTCCGGGCGCGCTTCATGGACACCATCTTCGGCAAGATCATCCGTCGCGAAATTCCGGCCAGCATCGTCTACGAGGACGACGCCGTACTCGGCTTCAAGGACATCGCGCCGCAGGCGCCGGTGCATGTGCTCTTCATCCCCAAGCAGGTGGAGATTCCGACCCTGGACGACCTGGCGCCGGAGCAGGCGACCCTGGTCGGCCGGCTGGTGCTGGCCGCGGCCAGCTATGCGCGCGAGCAGGGCCTGGCCCAGGACGGCTACCGGGTGGTGATCAACTGCCGCGAGCACGCCGGGCAGACCGTCTTCCATCTGCACCTGCATCTGCTCGCCGGCGCGCCGCTGGGACGCTTCGGCACGCCTTGAGCCGCGGCTGGCGCGAACGTGCAGGCATAAAAAAACGCCGCTGGGATCAGCGGCGTTTTTCGTTGCGGCGCAAACGCAGGGCTTACCACCAGCCCCAGCGCGGGCCCCACGGACCCCACGGGCCGCCCCAGGGGCCGTACGGGTAGGCGGGCACCACTTCGACCTGGCGCACCACCGGCCACAGGTACACCACGTCCGCGTCCATCTTCGGCAGGCGGTAGTCGTAATCGCCGATGCGGGTGTTGTCGTAGCCGGACACGTGGCCGATGAAGGTCACTTCGCGGCCGGGCTCGAACACCGCCGGGTCGTAGAAGCCGGCGCGGCAGGCGATGAAGCGGCCGTCGCTGGCGTCGGCGGCATCGCTGTCCGGGCGGCCGCTGGCGTTGAGCGGGCGCGACAGCATCTGGAAGCAGGTCTGGCCCTGGCCAGGCGTGGTCTTGATGATCTTGCCGCCCCAGCGTACCGGCGCGCCGGCCTGCTGGCCGGCGACCGAGTCGCGCGGGCTGACGGGCGCGAACTGGCCCTGCAGCGGCTTGGGGGCGGTGGCGCAGGCGCCGAGCGCCAACGCAGCGATCACGGGGAACAGCAGGCGAATCTTCATCGGGATGCTCCAGTGGGCGGACGGTGCCTGCGCAGGTCGCGCAACAATGAAGCGCTGTCCGAATCAGCGCCAGCGTAGCGCGCATCGGCGAAACGCCGGCTGAGCGGAATCAGGCTCGCATCGCCGGTTTCCCGCTGCACGCGCGCCGCCCAGGCCAGGGCCGGTTCGTGCGGGTCGCGGCCCTGGCCGCGCCGGGCGTAGCGTCGGCCCAGCGCCCGCCACGCCCGCAGCAGCGGATCGCGTTCGCGCTCGCCGCGCGCCAGCCACCAGGCCATCGCACCCAGCAACAACGCGGCGAATCCGGCGAACAGCGCCACCAGTTGGCCGGGTTCCAGGCGGGCGATGCCGAACTGGCTGAGCAGGCGTTGCTGGCGGTTGGCGTCGAACGACAGCACCAGGTCGTTCCAGCCGCGCCGCGCCCAGTCGGCGAGGTCGCGCCAGCGCCAGTCGCCGCCGCCGCCCTGCGCGCCGGCGCCGCCATCGAGCCGGTCCTCAAGGGTGTCGTAGATGCGTTCCGGCGCCACCGCCGCGGTCGGGTCCACCCGCACCCAGCCGCGTTGCGGCAGCCACACCTCGGCCCAGGCGTGCGCGTCCATGCGTCGCACCACCCAGTAGTCGCCGAACGGATTGCGGGTGCCGCCGGCATAGCCGGTGACCACGCGCGCGGGAATGCCGGCGCCGCGCATCAGCACCACGAACGCCGAACTGAAGTGCTGGCAGAACCCCGCCTTCTGCTGGAACAGGAACTCGTCCACGCCGTCGCGGCCGGGTGGCGGCGTCTCCAGGGTGTAGGCGAAGTCGCGACGGATCCATTGCAGGGCGCGGGCGACGATCGCCGCATCGTCGGCACCGGCCTGCTGCCGCCACTGCCGGGCCAGCGCCAGGGTGCGCGGGTTGTAGCCCGGCGGCAGCGCCAGCGCGCGCTGCCGTTGCGCCGGCGCGAGATCGGGCTCGACCCGCTGCGGCAGCGCCGAACGCAGCCGCCAGCGGGTCAGCGCGCTGAGCGGGCGCTCGGTCTGCAGCACGGCGTCGGCCGTCAGCCGCGTGCCGGCCGGCGCCTGCCGTGGCAGATCCAGGGCGACCAATTGCCGGCGGTCGGTCGGTTCCACCTCGAGCTGGTAGTCCCAGCCGCCGGATGCGAGCTGGATCGGCGGTGCCGGCGCGAAGGCATTGTCGCGCGGCGCACGCCAGGTTTGGCCATCGAAATCCCACAGCACCGGGCCGCGCCAGTAGCGCTGCGCCGGCGCCGGCACCGGGCCGAAGAACTGCACGCGCAACGCGGGGGTGTCGTCGGCCAGCAGGTCCAGCCACTGCCCCGGGCTCATCGTGTCCGACAGGCCGGGCCGGCCCAGCGCACGTTCCGGCACGCCCCACAGCGGCGAGCCCAGGCGCGGGAACAGCCAGAACGCGGCCAGCGCCAGCGGCAGGCCCAGCGCGAGCAGGCGGCCGACGCCGCGCAGTTGTCCACGCAACGGGCGACGCGTGCTGTGGCCTTCCTGGTCGGCCAGGCGCTGCATGCACAGCAGCGCCGCGATCACCGCGGCCAGCCCCAGCACCATCGTCACCGGCCCCTGGTCCAGCAGGAACGCGGCGAACGGGGCGAACAGGGCGAAGCCGAGCAGGCTGCGCGCATCGCGCAGGCTCTTCAGTTCCGAGGGCTTGATCGCCAGCATCGCCGCCAGCAACGCGCAGCCGGTATCGCGACCGAAGCGCAGACCGACCTGCCAGTACAGCGCCGCGAGCATGACCGCGACCAGGGCCAGGCGCAGCAGCGCCGGCAGCGGCCGCCACGCCGAACTGGCGCCGATCAGCAGCGCCGACAGCGCAATCAGCCAGGCCAGGGTGCCGGGCAACTGCAGCAGCAGCGGCAGCAAGGCCAGCAGCGCCGCGCCCAGCGCCCAGGCGCGGCTGGCGGCATGCAGCGTCGGCGAGCGCGGCTCAGCCATGCGGTAACAGCGCCAGCGCGCGCAGGCACAGGTGTCGGTGCTGCGGGCCGCGGCCCGGGCCCAGCGCCGGCTGCCCCGGCAACAGCAAACGGTAGCGGCGACCGTCGCGTTCGGCTTCCTCGACCCAGCGCGCCAGCCGCGCGATGCGGCGTTCGTGCGGCAAGGCCGGCAGCGTGCGCCAGTCCAGCACCACGTCCACCCCGATCGGGCGTTCGTACTCGCGCACCAGCAGGGTGTCGCGGCGCGCCGAGTGCTTCCAGGCGATCGCCCGCGGTGCATCGCCGGCCCGATACGGGCGCAGTTGGTGCAATTCCTCGCCCAGCGCGTGCAGGCGGGTCTGGGTCGGGGTGCCGGCACCGGCCGGCAGCGGCGGGCCGTCGGCCTCCGGTTGCGGGTAGACCAGCAACGGAGCGTCCGGCCAGAACCAGGCCCAGGCGCGCAGCAAGCCCAGCGGCTGGGTGGTGGAGACCTGGATGCGCTGCAGATCGAGCCAGCCGCGGCGCTCGGTCGGCACCTCCAGGTCGGCGGCGTTGTGGTCGTCGCCGAGCAGGTCCAGATACGTGTGGGCGGCGCCGTGGCGCACGCGCAGGCCGCGCCGGCGGCGGCCGTCGGCGGTGGCCAGCGCCAGCCGCAGGCGCAGCGGTTGCCCGGCCGCGACCGGCTCGGCCGACAGCGCCTCCAGGCGCAACCCGGACAACTGCAGGTGGGCGACGATGGCGCTGGCCATCGCCGCCGCGCCGAGCAGCATCGCCAGCAGCAGTGCGGGGTTGTTGTTGTAGTTCAGCGCGCCGAGCAGCATCGCCGCCAGCAGCAGCGCCAGAAAGCCGCCGAACGGCGTCGGCAGGATGTAGATGCGGCGCCGGTCCAGATGCACCGGCAGGGCTTCCGGCGCGCGCGGTGCGGCCAACTGCGCCAGTCGCTGCCGCCAGTCGCGCCGCCCGCCCGGCATCGGCGTCAGTCCACCGCGACGCTGTGCAGGATCGCCTTGGCCAGCGCCTGCCCGGACGCCGATTCCTGTTCGGCCACCAGGCGGTGTTCGGCGACGGCCACGAACAGCGCCTGCACGTCCTCGGGCAGCACATGGCCGCGGCCGAGCAGCAGCGCATGCGCCTTGGCCGCGCGCAGCAGGGCGATGCCGGCGCGCGGCGACAGGCCGACGCGCACGCCCGGATGCTGGCGGCTGCGCGCCAGCAGCGCCTGCACGTAGCCGACCAGTGCTTCGCTGGCATGGATCTGCTCCACGCCCTGGCGCAGGGTGGCCATGTCGGCCTCGCCGAGCAGCGGCTGCGCCTGCGCGATGAGGTCGCGTCGGTCGCTGCCGCTGAGCAGCGCGCGTTCGGCCTCGGCGTTGGGATAGCCCAGCGCCAGGCGCAGCAGGAAGCGGTCCAGTTGCGAGTCGGGCAGCGGGAACGTGCCCGACAGGTCCACCGGGTTCTGCGTGGCGATCACGAAGAACGGCGATGGCAGCGGGTGGGTGGTGCCGTCGAGGGTGACCTGCTGTTCGGCCATCGCTTCCAGCAGCGCGCTCTGCGTGCGTGGCGGCGCGCGATTGATCTCGTCGGCGAGCAGCACGTGGGTGAACACCGGGCCGGGGTGGAACTGGAATTGGCGCGACTGCGCGTCGTACACCGACACGCCGAGCACATCGGCCGGCAACAGGTCGGAAGTGAACTGCACGCGCTGGAAGCCCAGCCCCAGGCTCGCGGCCAGCGCATGCGCCAGGGTGGTCTTGCCCAGGCCGGGCAGGTCCTCGATCAGCAGATGTCCACCGGACAGCAGGGCGACAAACGCCATGCGCACCTGTTGCGGCTTGCCCAGGACCAGCGCGTTGACCTGCTGCTGGGCGCGCGTGAGCGCCTCGCGCAACGTATCGGTTAGCATTTCCGGCAAGCGGAGCGGAGTAGGCATCGCAGTCTCGCAACGGTTTCAGGGAGTGTACGGGCAATGCAAGGGGAACAACGTGCACGCAGCGTCTTCATCGTGCTGTGGACGCTCGTCACCGCCGCCAAACTGCTGGTCGCCGCGCGCCTGCCGTTGTTCGTGGACGAGGCATTCTATTGGCAGGAAGGCCAGCATCTGGCGCTGGCCTACTCGGACCTGCCCGGGCTGACCGCGTGGCTGGCGCGGCTGGGCGTGGCGCTCGGCGGCGACCACCTGCTGGCGCTGCGCGCGCCGTTCCTGCTGCTGGGCGCGGCCGTGCCGTGGCTCATCGCACGCATCGCCACGCGCTGGTTCGGCGCCGTGGCGGGCTGGCGCGCCGGCAGCCTGGCCTTGCTGATGCCGCTGTCCGGCACGCTGGGCATCCTGGCGCTGCCGGACGTGCCGATGGCGCTGGCGACGATCCTGTGCATCGACGCCACCGCGCGGCTGCTGCGCCAGACCGAGGCGCTGAGTGCGGTGGAGCTGGCGCTGGGGCTGGTCATCGGCGCGCTGAGCCATTACCGCTTCGTCGGCGTGATCGGCGTCGGCGCGATCGCGCTGCTGCTGATCCCGCAGGGCCGGCGCATGCTGCGCGATCCGCAGGTATGGGTCGCGCTGGCGCTGGGCATGGTGGCCTGGCTGCCGCTGCTGGCCTGGAACGCGGACAACGGCGAAGCCGGTCTCAAGTTCCAACTGGTCGATCGCCACCCCTGGAGTTTCCAGCCCGCCGGCATCGCCTTCCTGCTGATCCAGTTGCTGCTGGTCACGCCGCTGCTGGCGGTGGCGATGACCAAGGTCGCGCTGATGGCCACGCGCGGCGGCAGCAGCGGCACGCGCGTGCAGTGGCGGTATTTCGGCCTGCTCGGCGGGGTGTCCACGCTGGGCATCTTCCTGCTCGGGTTCTTCACCGACGCCGAGCGGGTCAGCTTCCACTGGCCGCTGCCGGGCTATCTGGCGCTGCTGATCGCCACGCCGGTGATCCTCAACGGCTGGAGCAAGCCGCTGCGCCGCGCCACCTGGCTGCTGGCCGGGCTGGGCCTGGTCGGTGCGTTCGGCTACTACCTGGCGGTGTCGGTGCCGGCGGTGCGCGAGCACACCGCCGGCGACAAGTACTACCCGCGCAACTTCGCCGGCTGGCGGCCGCTGGCCGGCGCGGTGCGGCGCGAACTGGCGGGCATGCCGCCCGGCACCCAGGTGCTGGCGGACAACTTCAAGGTCGGTGCCGAACTCGGCTTCGAACTGCGCGATCCGAACATCCAGGTGTTGCCGCATCCGTTGAACGACAAGCACGGACGCAGCGCGCAACTGCAGCAGTGGGGACTGCTCAGCGACGGCCACCGCGACGGTCCGCGGCTGCTGGTGCTTTCGCCCAGCGACATGAAGTACCGGCTGCTGCTGCAGCGCTACCACGCGGTCTGCGACCTGGTCGGTCCGCTGCCGCCGCCGCGGGTGGTGTCCAGCGACCACGGCAGCCAGCGCTTCCTGCTGTTCGCGCTGCCGGCGCAGCGCGACGCCGGTCCTTGCACCACGCCGGCGATGGCCTGGTTCAACACCCCGGACGTGGACGCCAGCGTCGGGCGCCGCTTCGACGTGTCCGGCTGGGCGTTCAAGGACGGGGTGGGGATCGACCGGATCGAGGTGCTGCTCGACGGCAAGGTCGCGGCGCAGGCGCACTACGGCGACGTCTACGACGTCACCAGGTTCTGGAAGATCTCCACCGATCCCAACCATCCGCACATCGGCTTCCGCGCCACCGTCGATGCCAGCGGCCTGGCACCGGGCACGCACTGGCTCGGCCTGCGCCTGCATGGCCGCGACGGCAGCGTCGAGGACTGGTGGGAACAACCGATCGTGCTGCGCCCGCACTGAGCTAGGATGGCGCGCCTTTCCGCCGCCGCGCAGGACCGCACGCCGCCCATGTCCAGTTTCCCCTCCGGTCGCCCCGCGGCCGCGCCGCGGATCGCGGTGCTGGTGCCGTGCCACAACGAAGCGGCCACCATCGGCCGGGTAGTGGCCGATTTCGCCGCGCATCTGCCGGGCGCGCAGGTCCACGTGTTCGACAACAACTCCAGCGACGCCACCATCGCCCGGGCACGTGCGGCCGGCGCGGTGGTGCGCGAGGTCACGCTGCAGGGCAAGGGCAACGTGGTGCGGCGGTTGTTCGCCGACATCGAGGCCGACGTCTACCTGCTGGTCGACGGCGATGCGACCTACGATGCGGCGATGGCGCCGGCGCTGGTCGAGCGCCTGCTGCGCGACGGGCTGGACATGGTGGTGGGCGCGCGCCGCAGCGACGCGGCGGCGGCCTATCGCGCCGGCCATCGCACCGGCAACGTGCTGCTGACCCGCTGTGTGGGCTTCCTGTTCGGTCGCAGTTTCGACGACATGCTGTCCGGCTACCGGGTGTTCTCGCGGCGCTACGTGAAGTCGTTCCCCGCGCATGCCGCCGGCTTCGAGACCGAGACCGAACTGGCGGTGCACGCGCTGCAACTGCGCATGCCGGTGGCGGAGGTGGACACCGCCTACGGCGCGCGTCCGGAAGGATCGCAGAGCAAGCTGCGCACCTGGCACGACGGCACCCGCATCCTGTTGACCATCCTGCGCCTGTTCAAGGCCGAGCGACCGTTGCTGTTCTTCTCGCTGGGTTTCGGCGCCTGCGTGCTGCTGGCGCTGGGGCTGGCGGTGCCGTTGTTGCAGACCTACCTGCAGACCGGCCTGGTGCCGCGTTTCCCCACCGCGATCCTGTGCTCGGCGCTGGTGTTGCTGGGCGTGCTGCTGCTGGCCTGCGGGCTGATCCTGGATACGGTCACGCGCGGCCGCATCGAGGCCAAGCGCCTGGCCTACCTGGCGATCCCGGCCTGGCCGGTGGACGCGGAGCGGAGCGACGGCGCATGAGTGCGTCCGTTGCTGCTGCGGCCGTGCCGCGCCCGACCCGCCGCCAGCGCCTGCTGGCCGCACTGGATCGCCGCTTCGCCTTCCACAGCCGCGGCAACGTGATCGCGGCGGGCGTGGCGGTCGCGCTGCTGGGCGGACTGCTGTCGCTGTGGCTGGGCCAGGACGCCAACTGGGACCTGCGCAACTACCACCTGTACAACGGCTACGCCGCACTGCACGGCCGCCTCGGCATCGACCTGGCGCCGGCGCAGATGCAGAGCTACTTCAATCCGCTGCTGGACGTGCTGCATTACGCGCTGTTCGTCGGCCTGCCTGCGCCGCTGGCCGGGTTCGCGATGGGGGTACTGCACGCACTGGCGTTCCTGCTGCTGGCCGGCATCGTCTGGCAGGTGCTGGACCCGCGGCTGGACCGCGCGCGGCTGGTGCCGTGGCTGGCGCTGGCGGGGCTGTGCAGCGCCGCGTTCCTGTCCGAGTTCGCCGGCACCATGGGCGACAACACCAGCGCGCTGCCGGTGCTGGGCGCGCTGCTCGCCGCGCTGCATGCGCAACGCCGCCAGCAGGCCGCCGGGCACGGCGTGGCGCTGGGCTGGTGGGCGCTGGCCGGCGCCCTGCTCGGGCTGGCGATGGCCTGCAAGTTGACCAACGCCCTGTTCGCGCTGGCCCTGGGCGTGGCCGCGCTGGTCGCCGGCGGACGCCCGCGGCAGCGGATCGGCGGCGCCGCGGTGCTGACCGCGGTGACGCTGCTCAGCTTCGCGCTGCTGGCCGGGCCGTGGCTGCTGCGAGTCTGGCAGACCTTCGGCAATCCGCTGTTCCCGCAGTTCAACAGCCACTTCCTGGCGCCGCTGGCGCAGCCGGTGGCGGTCAGCGACACGCGCTGGTTGCCGAAGACGCTGTGGGAATGGCTGACCTGGCCGCTGCAGTTCTCGCTGGCGCCGAACCGGGTCAGCGAGGTGCGCCTGCGGCAACTGGTATGGCCGCTGCTGTATCTGCTGGGCCTGGCGGCGCTGTTGCGCTGGATGCTGCGGCGTCCGCGCGCCGGCGCGTCGGCGGAGGTGGTCGCGCCGGCCTGGCGTGCGGTGCTGGTGTTCGTGGTGGTGGCCTTCCTCGCCTGGCAGGCGGCCTTCAGCATCCAGCGCTATCTGGTGGTGCCGGAGCTGCTGGCGCCGCTGCTGCTGTGGGTGGGGCTGCGGCGGTTGTTGCCGGCGCGCATCGCTGCGCCGGCGGCGCGTTGGACCCTGATCGCCTGTGCGGCCTTTGCGCTGTACGGCTGGGGCGAGTGGGGCCACGAGCGCTGGGCGCGCGAGGCCTTCCGGGTGCAGGCGCCGCCGATGCCGCAGCCGGAGCGCAGCCTGGTGCTGCTGGTCGGCGATGCGCCGGAGTCCTGGCGCATCCCGTTCCTGCCCGAACAGGCGGCGTACGCGTCGGTCGCCTCCAATTTCCCGGAAACGCCGGCCTACGCCGCGCGGGTGCGCGAGATGCTGGCGGCGCGCGGGCAGGGCTACGCGATGTTGCCGGCGGAAGTGGATCGCAATGTCGAGCGCCTGCAGCGGCTCAATGCCGTGGCCGCGCGCCTGGGCCTGGATCGCGGCCCGGACTGTGCGCTGATGCGGCGGCTGGCGCATCGCCCGGTGCGCGCGGGCGTGGAGCTGGACGCCGGCCGCTGCCGCTGGGTGCTGCTGCCGGAGCGCGCCGTGGATGTCGCCGCCGCGGATCGCCAGACCCAGGCGCTGGCCGCGCAGCAACTGGCGCGCTACGGTCTGGCGCTGCAGCCGGGGTCCTGCCAGCTCTATGCGTCCTGGGTCGGGCAGGCACGTTTCCCGTACCAGTGGTGCCGGTTGCAGTGAGCTAGGGCAGGGTGTAGCCGGCCTCGCGCAGCAGTTCGGACAGCGCGATCAAGGGCAGGCCGATCAGCGCGGTCGGATCCTGGGTCTGGATCGCGCGGAACAGGCTGATGCCCAGGCCTTCGCACTTGAAGCTGCCGGCGCAGTCCAGCGGCTGTTCGGCGGCGACGTAGCGGGCGATGGCGTCGGCTTGCAGATCGCGGAACCGGACCTCGGTGAGGTCGCAGGCGTGCAGCGTGCGCGCACCGCGTTGCAGGCAGACCGCGGTGTGGAAACGCACGCTGCGCCCGGACATGGCCGCCAGTTGCGCGTGTGCCGCGGCCACCTCGCCGGGCTTGCCCAGCGGTTGGCCGTCCAGTTCGGCGACCTGGTCCGAGCCGATCACCCAGGCTTCCCCGGCGGTGGCCGCGACCGCCGCCGCCTTGGCCGCGGCCAGCCGCTGCGCCAACGCCAGCGGCGCTTCGCCGGGCAGCGGGGTCTCGTCGACCTGCGGGCGCGCGCAGTCGAAGGGCAGGCGCAGCCGCTGCAGCAGTTCGCGGCGGTAGGCGGAGGTGGAAGCCAGGATCAGCGGGGGCATCGGCGGAAGGGCGGGCGGCGGCAGGCCGGGGCCGGCAGTCTGCGGCGGCTGGCGCGGACCGGCAAGGCGGTTCGGGGCCGGGCTGGCAGCGGCCCAGGGGGCGGTTTGACAGCGGCCCCGGCAGTCCTTAACATTCTGCGGCTTATGTCCGCGAACGTGCCCGAACTGTTGGATGCCTGGCGGATGGTCGCAGCGCGCAGGGTCTTCGAAGACCGCCTGCCGCTCTCGGCGATGACCCGTCTGCAAGGCAGCCTGGCCGACACCGAAGGCGAATGCCGCTACACGCTGGAATTCGGCCGCGACGCTGTACTGCAAGTGTCCTATGTCGAACTGAAGATCGAAACCGAGCTGCCGCTGATCTGTCAGCGCAGCCTGCAGCGCTTCCTGCTGCCGGTGTCGAGCGTGCAGCGGCTGGGGCTGATCCGCAGCGAGGAAGAAGAAGCCGCGCTGCCGCCGGATCACGAGGCCTTGCTGGTGCCGGACGACGGCATGCTGCGGCCGGCCGATCTGGTCGAGGACGAACTGGTGCTGGCGGTGCCGCTGGTGCCGGTGGCGCCCGGAAGCGAGGCGGTCGATCGCGACTGGCCGGCGACCGAGGAAGAAACGAGCAAGGTCAACCCGTTCGCGGCGTTGGCGGCGCTGAAGAAACAGTAGCGGTCGGTCCGCCTGCCGCTGCCTGAGGTTGTTGCCGGACGCGCGCGTCCTGCGCGACGTAATGACGACAGATGTAAACGAACCGAGTTTGGAGCAATCCCATGGCTGTGCAGAAATCCCGTGTCACCCCGTCCCGCCGCGGCCAGCGCCGTTCGCATGACGCCCTCAGCGCCAAGCAGCTGTCGACCGATCCGACCAGCGGCGAGATCCACCTGCGCCACCACGTCACCGCCGACGGTTACTACCGTGGCAAGAAGGTGATCGCCACCAAGACCGCGCAGGTCGAAGAAGATTGATCCGTGCCCGTCCACCGCGCTGCGGCGGACGGAGTCACCCATCTTCACAGGCCGCGCCGCACCGGGGCGGCCTGCGTAACAGGCAACAGGAACCAGCATGAGCAAGCGGATCTATTCCAGGATCGCGGGCACCGGCAGCTATTTGCCTGAAAAAGTGTTGACCAACGACGATCTGTCGCAGATGGTCGACACCAGCGACGAATGGATCCGCAGCCGTACCGGCATCCGCGAGCGGCACATCGCCGCCCCCGGCCAGACCGCCGGCGATCTCGGCTACGAGGCCGCGCTGAAGGCGATCGAAGCCGCCGGCATCGATGCCGCCGAACTCGACATGATCGTGGTCGGCACCACCACGCCGGACCTGATCTTCCCGTCCACCGCCTGCCTGATCCAGGCCCGCCTCGGCGTGGTCGGCTGCCCGGCGCTGGACGTCAACGCCGCCTGCTCCGGCTTCGTCTACGCGCTCAGCGTGGCCGACAAGTTCATCCGCAGCGGCGACGCCAAGACCGTGCTGGTGATCGGCACCGAAACCCTCAGCCGCATCGTCGACTGGACCGAGCGCACCACCTGCGTGCTGTTCGGCGACGGCGCCGGCGCGGTGGTCCTGCGTGCCGACGAAGACACCGGCATCCTCAGCACCCACTTGCATGCCGATGGCAGCAAGAAGGAGTTGCTGTGGAATCCGGTCGGCATCGCCACCGGCCTGGGCGACGGCACCGGCGACCCGGCCGCCGGCGGCATCCAGATGAAGGGCAGCGAGGTGTTCAAGTACGCGGTCAAGGCGCTGGACGCCGTGGTCGACGAGACCCTCGAGGCCAACGGCCTGGACAAGCACGACCTGGACTGGCTGATCCCGCACCAGGCCAATCTGCGCATCATCGAGGCCACCGCCAAGCGCCTGGACCTGCCGATGGAGCAGGTGGTGGTGACGGTGGACATCCACGGCAACACCTCGTCCGCCTCGGTGCCGATGGCGCTGGACGTGGCAGTGCGTTCGGGCCGCGTGCAGCGCGGCCAGTTGCTGCTGCTGGAAGCCTTCGGCGGCGGTTTCACCTGGGGCTCGGCGCTGCTGCGCTACTGAGCCTGTCCCGTGCCCGGCGCCATCGGCGCCGCGGTACGCAGCGGCAATGCCGGATGCTGTGCGTCGTCTCAACGACACACGGCGATGTGCTGGCCGAACCCATCTTCGATCGACGCCAGCGCGTTCGGCACGCGCCATCTCGATGTGCATTGAGGCGGCGCCCGGGCGCACGGCTGCGTTTGCACGCGCTGTATCGGCGACTTGCGGAAGTCCCTGTGGAGCGACGTTAGCCGCGACGGGCTTTCCAGGGAACGCCCGTCGCGGCTAAAGCCGCTCCTGCGGGGGCAATACTCCATCGCGTCGTGCTGCCGTCGGCATCCGCTGCTGCTGCCGTGCCAACGCGCCGAGTCGCAACGCTTTCCGCCTGCATGCGCCTCGCCCGCCACACGTGCTGTGCGCTTGACGCCCGGCATGGCGGAGCGGGGCGCTGCCGGTGCCGCGCGATGGGCCGGCCGCCACGTCACATACGCCCGGGTACAGACGCCCGGCCGGTTTCGCCCGTATCATCGCCGCTCGATTTTCGCAGGGCCAACCGCGTGACCGATTCCACACTCGCCTTCGTCTTCCCCGGCCAGGGTTCGCAATCGCTGGGCATGCTGGCCGAACTGGCCGAATTGCATCCGCAGCTGCGCGACAGCTTCGCCGAAGCCTCCGATGGCGCCGGCGTGGACCTGTGGGCGCTGAGCCAGGGCGGCCCGGAAGAGATGCTCAACCGCACCGAGTACACCCAGCCGGCGCTGCTGGCCGCGAGCGTGGCGCTGTGGCGGCTGTGGCTGGCCGAGGGCGGGGCGCGTCCGGCGCAGCTGGCCGGGCACAGCCTGGGCGAATACAGCGCGCTGGTCGCCGCCGGCGCGCTGTCGCTGCACGACGGCGCGCACCTGGTACGGCTGCGCGGGCAACTGATGCAGGACGCCGCGCCGGCCGGCGTGGGCGCGATGGCCGCCGTGCTCGGCGCCGAGGACGCGCTGGTCGAAGAGGTCTGCACGCAGGCCGCCGGCAGCCAGGTGGTGGTGCCGGCCAACTACAACTCGCCGGGGCAGGTGGTGATCGGCGGCGATGCCGCGGCGGTCGACCGTGCGCTGGCGCTGCTGGCCGAGCGCGGCGTGCGCAAGGCGGTGAAGCTGGCGGTCAGCGTGCCTTCGCACACCCCGCTGATGCGCGAGGCAGCCAATCGCCTGGCCGAGGCGATGCGCGGGCTGGCCTGGCAGGCGCCGCAGTTGCCGGTGGTGCAGAACGCCGACGCGCAGGTGCACGAGGGCGTCGAGGCGATCCGCCAGGCGCTGGTCGAGCAGTTGTACCTGCCGGTGCGCTGGACCGGCTGCGTGCAGGCGCTGGCCGCCGGCGGCGCCACCCGTCTGGCCGAGTGCGGCCCGGGCAAGGTGCTGACCGGGCTGGTCAAGCGCATCGACAAGTCGCTCGACGGCCGTGCCCTGGGCACGCCTGCCGAGTTCGCCGGCGCGCGCGAGGCCTGGGTCTCCTGATCGCCGGCCGCCGCGCGGTGCGTCTCGCGTCCGCGCCGGTCTCCTTCCTTTCCCCCGGCGCCATGCGCCGTCCGTCTCCAAGGAAACCCAGATGAGCAAGCCATTGCAGGGCGAGATCGCGCTGGTCACCGGCGCCAGCCGCGGGATCGGCGCGGCCATCGCCGACACGCTGGCCGCGCAGGGCGCCACCGTCATCGGCACCGCCACCTCCGACGCCGGCGCGCAGGCGATCGGCGCGCGCCTGGCGGCCCACGGCGGCCACGGCCGCGCGCTGGACGTCACCGATGCCGCCGCGGTCGACGCGCTGATCGAGGCGATCGCCAAGGAATTCGGTCCGGTTTCGATCCTGGTCAACAACGCCGGCATCACCCGCGACAACCTGCTGATGCGGATGAAGGACGACGACTGGCAGGCGATCATCGACACCAACCTGACCAGCGTGTTCCGCACCTCCAAGGCGGTGCTGCGCGGCATGATGAAGGCGCGCAAGGGCCGCATCGTCAACATCGCCTCGGTGGTCGGCGTGACCGGCAATCCGGGCCAGGCCAACTACGCCGCGGCCAAGGCCGGCATCATCGCCTTCTCCAAGTCGATGGCCAAGGAAATCGGTTCGCGCGGCATCACCGTCAACGTGGTCGCGCCGGGCTTCATCGATACCGACATGACCAAGGCGCTGCCGGAAGCGCAACGCACCGCGCTGCTGGAGCAGATCGCGCTCGGCCAGCTCGGCCAGCCGTCCGACATCGCCAACGCGGTGGCATTCCTGGCCGGACCCGGCGCCGGCTACATCACCGGCGAAACCCTGCACGTGAACGGCGGGATGTACATGCCGTGAGCCTGCGGCGCAACGGACGCGCCTAAGTGGCTGATCGGCCGGCATTTGTGCAGCGCTGCAAGGGCCAGTCGGTTTCCACTACACTATCCAACGCGGCCATCGCAGCCCGATGGCGTTTTGTGAGTCCCTCACAGGAGCACCGCACATCCGTGTGCGGGGATCCTAAAACTCGAACCACCACTACTCCATCTGGAGCGATATCCCAATGAGCACCATCGAAGAACGCGTCAAGAAAATCGTCGTCGAACAGCTCGGCGTCAAGGAAGAAGAAGTCACCAACAACGCATCGTTCGTCGATGACCTGGGTGCCGACTCGCTGGACACCGTCGAGCTGGTGATGGCCCTGGAAGAAGAGTTCGAGTGCGAGATCCCGGACGAAGAAGCCGAGAAGATCACCTCGGTGCAGCAGGCCATCGACTACGTCAAGGCGCACGTCAAGAGCTGAGGCGGCGTTCGCGATCGCCATCGGCGCCTGCGTGGGCCCGATGCGCGTGACAATCCCATGGGGCCGCGCATGCGGCCCTGTGTTTTTACAGCGTCAAGGCCGCGCGTATCGCGGTGAGGAGATTTCGCAATGAGCCGTCGTGTCGTCGTAACCGGCATGGGCCTGGTGTCGCCGTTGGGCAATGACCTGGCCAGCAGTTGGGAAGGGATCGTCAACGGACGCTCCGGCATCGGCCCGATCACCCAGATCGATGCGTCTCAGTTCACCACCAAGATCGCCGGCGAGATCAAGGATTTCGATCCGACCAAGTTCATCTCGTCCAAGGACGCACGCAAGATGGACTCGTTCATCCATTACGGCGTCGGCGCCTCGTTCATGGCGCTGGACGATTCCGGCCTGGAGATCACCGAGGCCAATGCCGAGCGCATCGGCGCGATCCTCGGCTCCGGCATCGGCGGGCTGCTCGGCATCGAGGAGCAGACCATCAAATTCCACGAGGGCGGCGCGCGCAAGATCTCGCCGTTCTACGTGCCCAGCACCATCATCAACATGCTGCCGGGCCAGGTGAGCCTGATCAAAGGGCTGAAGGGGCCGACCTTCTCCGCGGTCTCGGCCTGCGCCACCTCCAACCATTCCATCGGCACCGCGATGCGCATGATCCAGCACGGCGACGCCGACGTGATGCTGGCCGGCGGCGCCGAGCGCGGCTCCTCGCCGACTTCGGTGGGCGGCTTCTGCTCGATGAAGGCGATGTCCACCCGCAACGACGATCCCGCCGCCGCCTCGCGGCCGTGGGACAAGGAGCGCGACGGCTTCGTGCTCGGCGACGGTGCCGGTGTGCTGGTGCTGGAAGAGTACGAACACGCCAAGGCGCGCGGTGCGCGCATCTATGCCGAGCTGGTCGGTTTCGGCGCCAGCTCCGACGCCTTCCACATGACCGCCCCGAGCGAGGACGGCGAAGGCGCCGCGCGCAGCATGGTGGCGGCGATGAAGGACGCCAAGCTCAACCCGGACCAGATCGACTACCTCAACGCGCACGGCACCTCCACGCCGCTGGGCGACCTGGCCGAGACCCTGGCAATGAAGCGCGCGCTCGGCGATCACGCCTACAAGACCATGGTCAGCTCCACCAAGTCGATGACCGGCCACCTGCTCGGCGCCGCCGGCGGTGCCGAAGCGATCTTCTCGGTGATGGCGATCCACGCCGGCATCATCCCGCCGACCATCAACCTGCATGAGCCGGGCGAAGGCTGCGACCTGGACTACGTGCCGAACGTGGCGCGCGAGAAGAAGATCGACGTGGCGATGTCCAATGGGTTCGGCTTCGGCGGGACCAACGGGACGTTGGTGTTCAAGCGGGTCTGAGGGCCGGGATTGGGGAATCGGGAATCGGGAATCGTCACAGCCGGCGCCTCACTCCCGTCGCGCGTCCATCCATCGAGCGGCGCGCGTGAGGTCCGCGCGCGTTGCTGCGGGATCGCTTGGAGCTTGTCTGGCGACGCCTCCCGTTTCCTGACGTTTCTTTCATTCTTCCAGCGGAGCCTCGATGCTGCGTACCGTTTCCTTGCCGGCCGAGGTCGATCTGCTGGCGCTGCATCGCCTGGCGCCTGAGCGGTATCCGGTGCTGCTGGAATCGGCGGCGTCGGGTACGGCGCAGGGGCGTTGGGATCTACTGCTGGTCGCCGACGGGCAGGGCCTGCGGCTGGATCGCGACGGGGTCACTCGCGCGTTGGATGGCGCGGCTGTCGCCGGCGATTTCCTCGATGCGCTGGACGCGCGCTGGCAGGCCGAGCGCTGCGAACGCGACGAGCCGCGCTGGCCGTTCCGCGGCGGCTGGGCGCTGCTGCTGGACTACGAACTCGCTGCGCAGGTGGAGCCGGTGCTGCAACTGCCGCCCTCCACCGCAGCGACGCCCGCCGCGCTGGCCTTGCGCTGCCCCGCCGCGCTGTTGCGCGACCACGTCACTGGCGACTGCGTGGCGCTGGCCGAGCCCGCGCATGCGGCGCTGCTGGAGGCCGTGCTCGCCGATCTGCAGGCGCTGCCTGCGGCGGCGCCTGCGCCGGCCTGGCAGGCGCCGCTGGCGATCGAGGAAGACCCGCCGCAGCGCTTCGTCGACGGCGTGCGCCGCATCCTCGACTACCTGCGTGCCGGCGACGTGTTCCAGGTCAACCTGTCGCGGCGCTGGTCGGCGCGCTTCGCCGCGCCGCTTGCCCCGGCGGCACTGTACGCGCAACTGCGCCGCGCCAATCCGGCGCCGTTCGCCGGCCTGTTCGTCGGCCACGGCCGCGCCGTGGTCAGTTCCTCGCCGGAACGGCTGGTGTCGGTGCGCGGCGACGTGGTCGAGACCCGGCCGATCGCCGGCACCCGCGCACGCGCGCCGGGCGACGACGAGGCCGCGCGCATTCGCGAACTGGTCGGGCATCCCAAGGAGCGCGCCGAGCACGTGATGCTGATCGACCTGGAGCGCAACGACCTGGGGCGGATCTGCGCGCCGGGCAGCGTCGAGGTCGACGAACTGATGACCGTGGAGAGCTACGCCCACGTGCACCACATCGTCAGCAACGTGCGCGGCCGGCTGCGTGCGGGGACTACCCCGGGCGAGACGATCCGCGCCACCTTCCCGGGCGGCACCATCACCGGCTGCCCCAAGGTGCGCTGCATGCAGATCATCGCCGAGCTGGAGCAGACCCCGCGCGGCGCCTACACCGGCGCGTTCGGCTGGCTCAACCGCGACGGCGACATGGACCTGAACATCCTCATCCGCACCGCCGAGGTGGACGGCGCGCAGGTGCAGTTCCGCACCGGCGCCGGCATCGTGTTCGATTCCGACCCGGAGCGCGAACTCGACGAGACCCGGGCCAAGGCACGCGGCCTGCTGCGCGCGCTGGAGCCGTGAGCCGGGCGGCGCGATACCGGGCAGCACCGGCTGCGCGGTATCCTGCACGCCATTGAATTCGCTCCGAGGTGGTCGTGGCTTGGGCTAAACGCGGGTGTCTGACCCTGCTGGGGACATTGCTGGTGCTGGCGCTGCTGGTGGCCGCGGCCGGCGACTGGTGGTGGCACAGCTATCGCGCCTTCGCCGAGCAACCGCTGCAGGCGAGCCAGCCCAGCGTGGAAGTGGCGCGCGGCGCCTCGCTCAACGGCGTGCTGCGCAAGCTGCGCGCGGCCGGCGTGACCCAGGGCAGCGACCTGCAGTGGCAGGTGCTGGCGCGCGAGCTGGGCGTGGCCGGCAAGCTCAAGTTCGGCGAGTACGCGCTGCAGCCGGCGCTGAGCCCGCGCGAGCTGCTGCTGCGCATGCGCAAGGGCCAGGTGATCCAGTACCGCTTCACCATCGTCGAAGGCTGGAACGTGCGCCAGCTGCGCAGCGCCTTGAAAGCGGCCACGCCGCTGGTGCACACCACCACCGACCTCAGCGACAGCGAACTGATGGCCAAGCTCGGCCAGCCCGGCCAGCATCCGGAAGGCCGCTTCCTGCCCGAGACCTACCTCTACCAGCGCGGCGACACCGATCTGCAGCTGCTGCGCCGCGCGTATGCGGCGATGGACAAGGCCCTGGCCGAGGCCTGGGACGCGCGCGCCAAGGATCTGCCGCTGCAGTCGCCGGAGCAGGCGCTGATCCTGGCCTCGATCGTGGAGAAGGAGACCGGCCTGGCCGCCGAGCGCCCGCAGATCGCCGGCGTGTTCGTGCGCCGCCTGCAACTGGGCATGAAACTGCAGACCGACCCGAGCGTGATCTACGGCATCGGCAGCGCTTACGACGGCAACATCCGCAAGCGCGACCTGGAGACCGACACGCCGTACAACACCTACACCCGCACCGGCCTGACCCCGACCCCGATCGCCATGCCCGGCCGCGAGGCGCTGCGTGCCGCCACCAACCCGGCGCCGGGCGACAGCCTGTATTTCGTGGCCATCGGCGACGGCAGCGGCGCGCATGCGTTCTCCTCCAGCTATGCCGAGCACAACGCGGCGGTGGCGCGCTACCTGCAGCGCCTGCGCCAGGCGCGCAACGGCGCGGCGGTGACGCCATGAGCGAGGCCGTGCTGCGTCACCATCGCTTCGTCAGCCTGGAAGGCGGCGAGGGCGCCGGCAAGACCACCGCGATCAACGCGATCCGTGAGTCGCTGCAGGGGCAGGGCCACGAGGTGGTGCTGACTCGCGAGCCGGGCGGCACGCCGCTGGCCGAACGCATCCGCGGGCTGCTGCTGGACAAGACGCCCGGCGAAGTCGCCGAGCCGCTGGCCGCCGAGACCGAACTGCTGCTGGTGTTCGCCGCGCGCGCGCAGCACGTGCGCGAGGTAATCCGCCCGGCGCTGCAGCGCGGCGCCTACGTGGTCAGCGACCGCTTCACCGATTCCAGCTACGCCTACCAGGGCGAGGGCCGCGGCCTGGACCGCGCCTGGATCGCCGACCTGGAACGGCGTGCGGTCGGCCTGCAGCCGGGGCTGACCCTGCTGCTGGATCTGGACGTGCAGATCGGCCGCGCCCGCACTAGCGGCCGCGACCTGTGGCCGGACCGCATCGAGAGCGAGCAGGACGATTTCTTCCAGCGCGTGCGTGCCGGCTTCCGCCAGCGCGCTGCGCAGGATCCGCAGCGCTTCCGCGTCATCGACGCCAGCCAGCCGCCGCAGGCGGTGGCGCAGGCGGTCTCCGCCGCGCTGGCGGCGTGGATGCAGCAGCAACAGGAGCCGACGCCATGAGCGATCTGCCGTTTTCGCCGTGGCAGCAGCGCGCCTACGACCAGACCGTGGCCGCGCTCGATGCCGGCCGCCTCGGCCATGGCCTGCTGATCTGCGGGCCGGAAGGCCTGGGCAAGCGCGCGGTGGCGCTGAAGCTGGCCGCGCACGTGCTGGGCCAAGGCGAACCGGCCGCGGCCCTGCGCAGCGCGCAGTTGATCGCCGCCGGCACCCATCCGGACCTGCACCTAATTTCGTTCATCCCCAACCGCACCGGCGACAAGCTGCGCACCGAGATCGTCATCGAACAGGTGCGCGAGATCTCGCAGAAGCTGGCGCTGACCCCGCAGTACGGCGTGGCCCAGGTGGTGGTGGTGGACCCGGCCGACGCGATCAACCGCGCCGCCTGCAACGCCTTGCTGAAGACGTTGGAAGAACCGCAGCCCGGCCGCTACCTGTGGCTGATCAGCGCGCAGCCGGCGCGGTTGCCGGCGACCATCCGCAGCCGTTGCCAGCGCCTGGAGTTCAAGTTGCCGCCGGCCGACGAAGCGATCGCCTGGTTGCTGGCGCAGGACTTTCCCGAGAAGACCGCGCGCGAAGCGCTGGACGCCGCGCGCGGCCATCCCGGCCTGGCCGCGCAGTGGCTGCGCGAGGACGGATTGAAGCTGCGCCGGCAGGTGGCCGCCGACCTGGAGCAGGTCGCGGCCGGCAAGCTCGGCACGCTGGACGCCGCGCAGCGCTGGAGCAGCGATGGGTTCGCCGAGCAGCGCCTGGGCCATGCCGCCGACCTGGCGCTTGCCCAGGCGTCGCAAGCCGGCTTGACCGACCCGGCACGATTGCACAAGCTGGCCGCGTGGTTCGACGCCGCCAATCGCACCCGCGATCTGCTGCGGACCACCGTGCGCGCCGACCTGGCGATCGCGGAACTGTTGCTGGCCTGGCGCGATGGCGATCGCCCGGCCCGGAGAGGGGCACAACGATGAGCGCGATGAGCGGACGGCAGGGCATCCTGTCGCTGGCGGTGAAGGACAAGGCGGCGCTGTACAACGCCTACATGCCGTTCGTGAAGAACGGCGGCATCTTCGTGCCCACCCCCAAGCGCTACTTCCTCGGCGACGAAGTGTTCCTGCTGCTGACCCTGCCCGATTCCAGCGAGCGCCTGCCGGTGGCCGGCAAGGTGATCTGGGTGACCCCGGTCGGAGCCCAGGGCAACCGCGCCGCCGGCATCGGCGTGCAACTGCCGGACAACAGCGAAGGCGAGACCATCCGCACCAAGATCGAGACCCAGCTGGCCGGCATCCTCAACGCCGACAAGCCCACCCAGACCATGTAGCGGCCGCGCGGCGACGCCATGCCGCGATCCTCGAAAGGACCCATTGACGCCGCGCGCCACACCCCTATAATGTGCGGCTCGCGACACGGGCGGTTAGCTCAGCGGTAGAGCATTGCCTTCACACGGCAAGGGTCGCAGGTTCGAACCCTGCACCGCCCACCACACAAGATGATGACCTACGGCCACCTTGCGGTGGCCTTTGTATTTGTGTTCTGCCTTCCTTCAAAGCATCGGGCAAATGTTGCAGGACAGCACTCGCCGCAATAGCAGATCTGCTGCCTATGTGCGAAGCCTGCCAAGTCATCCGATCGGATGGGGTGCACAGGGAAGGAGGTCTCGGCCGCTGTGATTACTCCTTAGCGTTGTCTGTGGGAGTGATAGGCGGAGCCTTTTTGGCAGCCGCAGCAGAAGTGATTGCCTTCATGCGCTGTTCCCGATCATGGCGAGCGATGTACCACTCGGTGAGCAAAGTCTCGACAAGCTTAATCAGCATTTCGGCTTCACCAGAGTCAACGTCAACGATGACATTGATATCCTTTTCCATGTGTGCGCCGATGTTCCCAATCTCGCGGACGGCGTTGATGGCCGCCCACGTCACAGCGTCTGTCTTGTCTTCGACCTGCTGAATCTCATGCCATAGCGTGCCAGACTTTACCTTCCAAAAATCACGTAAAATCCCTTGCAAACAACGGCGCGAAAGTGTCGCCGAAGCCTTTGGGCTAAGATCCACAATCAGGCACGCTTCTCGATAGTCGTTGCGGATCGCTTCAGGGATATAGTCTGGGAATGGCTTGGCAGCACCTTCTGGATAGAGACGCCAGGAGCGCAGCAATTTTCCAAATTTCCGCTCACGTATACCAGGGTGGGAGTACGCCCATTGGTTGAAGCGAAGATCGAATGTTGGCTGCCGGCAGGACGAATTTGGGCAAACGTGGAAACGGACCTGGCAGCCAATATTTCCGAGCGCATTATCTATCTCAAGATAATTATTAATGATTTCAAATCGATCACTGGTGATGGTGACGTAGTGATTGCAGTGCGGGCACTGCCAATTGAATCCAGACATAATGTTTTCTTCCTTTCCTGTGGTGCGCTTGGCATAGCGCACAGTCTGCCATGGAAAAGGCGTCGCTAAAATCCCTTGCTGAGTTACCTTGGCTTGGTTCGTTACGTACCGCAAGCTGCGGTGTCCCGTTGGTTGCTAACCCGTTATGGCTGCACGGGGTGGCTCGTGTATTGTCGGCCTTGGTATGTATCGGCGGTGGTTTCTGAAGAATTTCCGCTGACTGTTGACGACGAATTTAGAAGCAGTCAGTAGCAAGTGCGGCGTTAGAGGGCTGCACGTAGTGATGCCGCAATTGCGCATCAGCGGTAAACCATGCTCGACCTTGTAAACAATGCGATGTTCGTCCTTGATTTTTCGCGATCAATAGCCGGCCAGGATATGGCGTAGCGTTTCGGGTTTGTCGATGCCCTGGAAGGAATCGCGTTGAACGGCCTTGATCAGGTCGTTGATATGCCGAGCATCTTTCTGTCGGCCTGTTGCCAGTAGAGGTGCTCCTCACAGGCATTGTCCGGGAACTTCAGCGTCACTCACTCTGTTTCCGCGCCTTGTCGCAACCGGATTCGAGTTGGGCGATGGATTCCAGCAGGCGCTGCGCATTCTTCGGGCTTCGTAGCAGAGAGGCTGTTTCCTCCATCGCCTTGTAGTTCTCCAGTGACAGCATGACCACTGCTTGCTCGCTGTACCTGATGATCACTGGCTCGTGCTTGTTGATCACGCGATCCATGATGTCTGCCAGAGAGGCGTGTGCAATGCTGTAGGTGATGGTGTCCATGATTGGGCTCCGAGTTTTCAGAGTTTGTGCGCTTCAGACTGAAATGTGTCAACCAACGCTTCCTAGTCAACGATCAGGCGCTGGGGTAGGGCACAGTGCGACCTGCAGCAAAGAGGCATGTGCAGCTCACGATCCGCTCACATGGGCGCTCGATACTGCAGCCATGCCCGAAGGCCCCTCGATCGTCATCCTCAAGGAAGAAGCCGCCGCGTTCGCCGGGCGCAAGGTGTTGCGGGTGTCCGGCAACAGCAAGCTGGACCTGGAGCGGATGCGCAACCGCAAGATTCTCTCGCTGCGCAGTTGGGGCAAGCATTTCCTGATCGAGTTCGATGCGTTCAGTGTGCGCATCCACTTCCTGCTGTTCGGCAGCTACCGGATCAATGCGCGCAAGGATGCGTCGGCGCGCTTGAGCCTGGGCTTCGCCAAGGGCGAGGAGCTGAACTTCTACGCATGTTCGATCAAGTTCATCGACGGTCCGCTGGATGCGGCCTACGACTGGACCGCGGACGTGATGAATCCCGACTGGGATGCGGCGCAGGCGCGGCGCAAGTTGCGGCTGCGGCCGCATACGCTCGCCGCCGATGCCTTGCTGGACCAGGACGTGTTCGCCGGGGTTGGCAACATCATCAAGAACGAGGTGCTGCACCGCATCCGCGTGCATCCCGAGAGCGAGATCGGTGCGTTGTCGCCGCGGAAGCTGGGCGAACTGGTGACGCAGGCGCGTGAGTACAGCTTCGATTTCTATCGTTGGAAGAAAGCCTACGAACTGAAGAAGCACTACCAGGTGCACACCAAGACGGTGTGTCCGCGCGATGGCCATCTGCTCACCTATCGCAAGCAACTCGGCAAGGCGCAGCGGCGCGCGTTCTTCTGCGAGCATTGCCAGCGCCTGTATAAGCTGGAGGGCGTGGAGGCGTCGGGTTAGACCTGCACCGGCAGTTGGGAGCTTTCAGCCACGACCGAGGGTGCATTCGTAGGAGCGGCTTCAGCCGCGATGGGCGTTACCGGTACGGCCAAGTCGCGGCTGAAGCCGCTCCTGCGAGGAACAGCGCGTCACGCGGAGCCGCGGCAAGCGCGTGATTGATTGGAATGGTCCATTACCATGTATGCGCCACTGCATCTCGCGCAGCGGGTGCGCCATCCATGCCGTGCTGGCGCGCTTCAGCGATCCAGTGTCAGTGCGTCGTCTTCCAGGCGGCGAATGCCCAACTCGGCCTGCAGGCTGGCCCAGCCGAGATCGGTGATTACCAATGCGCGGGAGCCGTCGGCGCGGCGTAGCCAGTGTCTGGCGCAGAACTGATCGAGCAGGGCGGCGCCAAGGGAGCCTGCGAGGTGATGGCGGCGTTCGGTCCAGTCCAGGCAGCGCCGGGCCATGGCGCGGCGGCCTTGCGCGAGGTGCGGCAGGTCCATGCCCATGCGCGCGAACCACGCCGCGCCATCGCTGGAGACGGCGTAGTGGGTGGCGTCGTCGTGCGTGGTCAGCCAGGCGCGCTGTTCCAGTGCCTCGGCGACCGCCACGCCGAGGCGCCCGGCGAGGTGGTCGTAGCAGCAGCGCGCCAGGCGCAGCGGCTGGGCGTCGCGGTGCGGGCGGCGGCAGCGCGACGTCTGTGGTGGTGCGAGGGTGGCCAGGGTTTCGAGCACGGTGGCGACGTGCGCGTTGGCAAGGCGGTAGTAGCGATGGCGGCCCTGGACCTCGACCGTGAGCAGGCCGCCCTCCAGCAGCTTTGCCAGGTGCGCGCTCGCGGTCTGCGGGGTGACGCCGCCGGCGAAGGCCAGTTCGCCGGCCGGCAGTGCGCGTCCATCGAGCAGTGCCATCAGCATGGCGGCGCGGGCCGGATCGGCGATCAGGAACGCGGTCGCTGCCAGCTTGGGATGTTCCAGATGCATCGTCGCGCTCCCGATGGACGCGGCCATCATAGGACCGGCCGCGCCGCGACGTTTCGATGCGCACCGAAACGATGCCGGCGGCGGATTCCTAGACTGCGCGCATTCCCACCGGAGCCTGCCGATGCAGACGAACGAAACGTCGACGAACCCCGCTGAGCGCGCTGCGCATGATGTGTTCGAACACTGGCATCGGCATGTGGTCGCGCGCGATCTGCCGGCGTTGATGGCGCTGTATGCGCCGGACGTACAGCTGGAATCGCCCTTGGCCTATGTGGTGTCGGCGACGCGACAGGACGGGCGGCTGCAGGGCCGCGAGGCTATCGCGACGTTCTTTGCCGCGTCCTTCGCCCAGCCCGAGAACGGCCTGGGGCGTTGGTATCGCAGTGGCCACTGCCATGTCGCGGGGCGGCAATTGGTCTGGGAGTATCCGCGCGACACGCCGCAGGGCGATCAGGTCGATCTGGTGGAAGTGATGGACCTGGACGCCGCTGGGTTGATCGCCTGCCATCGCGTGTACTGGGGCTGGAAGGGCGTGCAGACGTTGTTGGCTGCGCTGGGCAAGCAGTCCTGAACTTGCGGATGTTGCGGTCTTCGCACGCGGCTGCACGTGCGCACATGTCGCGGCGATCCGGCGCGTCGCCGTGGCCGCGACCTCAATGAAAATCGCGGCTGCGGATGTCCAGGCCGAGCAGCATGGGTGTCAGGTCCTCGAGGTGGGCGGCGATCAGATGGCGGACCTTGCCTTCGGTTTCGACGCGACCGCGCACCAGCAGCAGCCGGGATTCGAGCAGGGCCTGGCGCTGGCGTTCGGCCAGGCGCCGCCACACCACCACGTTGACCAGGCCGTGCTCGTCTTCGAGGGTGACGAAGGTGACGCCGCTGGCGGTCTGCGGGCGCTGGCGCATGGTCACCAGGCCGGCGATGGCGACGGCGCTGGCGTGCGGCAACGCGCGCAGTTCGCCGGAATGGCGGTAGCGGCGCGCGCGTAGCTGCGCGCGCAGCAGGGTCAGCGGGTGCTTGCCCAGGGTGGTGCCGAGCGTCGCGTAGTCGGCGCGGATGTCCTCGCCCTGGCTGGGCAGCGGCAGCGCGACCTGCTGTTCGGGCGTGGCTGCCAGCGCTTCGAACAGGGGGCGCTGTGCCTCGACGCCGGCCACGGCCCAGCGTGCGCGGTGGCGATGGCCGGCCAGCGCTTTCAACGCGCCGGCGTCGGCGAGGGCGGCGCGGGCCTTGTCGTCGAGCGCGGCGCGGTGGCACAGGTCGGCGAGGTCGTGGAACGGTGCCTGCGCACGCGCTTGTTGCAGGCGCAGCGCGGCGTCCTCGGCCAGGCCGCGGACCAGGCGCAGGCCGAGGCGGATCGCCGGCTGCACCTTGGGATCGGGGCTGTACGCTTCCAGGCTGCAGTCCCAGCCGCTGTAGCGCACGTCCACCGGCCGCACCTGCAGGCCGTGGCGGCGCGCGTCCTGCAGCAACTGGTCGGGGCTGTAGAAGCCCATCGGCCAGCTGTTGATCAGGGCGCAGGTGAACGCCGCCGGTTCGTGGCACTTGAGCCAGCAACTGGCGTAGGTGAGCAGGGCGAAACTGGCGGCGTGGCTTTCGGGGAAGCCGTAGCTGCCGAAGCCCTTGATCTGTTCGAAGATGCGTCCGGCGAATTCGGCGCTGTAGTTATTTTTCAGCATGCCCTCCAACAGCTTGTCGCGATGCGGTTCCAGGCCGCCGTGGCGTTTCCAGGCGGCCATCGAGCGGCGCAGTTGATCGGCTTCGTCGGGCGTATAGTCGGCGGCGACCACCGCCAGCTGCATCACCTGCTCCTGAAACAAGGGCACGCCGAGCGTTCGTTCGAAGACCTTGAATAGTTCCGGAGGCAGATCGTCGGTGGCTTCCTCGCCGCTGCGCCGGCGCAGATACGGATGCACCATGCCGCCCTGGATCGGCCCGGGGCGCACGATCGCCACCTGGATGACCAGGTCGTAGAACTCTTCAGGCTGCAGCCGCGGCAGCATCGCCATCTGCGCGCGCGATTCGATCTGGAACACGCCGATGGTGTCGGCGCGCTGGATCATCGCGTAGGTCTGCGGGTCTTCGGCGGGAATGGTGGCGAGCGTGTAGTCGCGGCCGCGGTGCGCGCGCAGCAGGTCCAGGGTGCGCCGCAGCGCGCTGAGCATGCCCAGCGCGAGCACGTCGACCTTCATCAGCCCGACCAGTTCCAGGTCGTCCTTGTCCCACTGGATCACGGTGCGCTCGGCCATGGTCGCGTTCTCCACCGGCACCAGGGTGTGCAGCGCATGCTCGGAGATGACGAATCCGCCGGGATGCTGCGACAGGTGCCGCGGGAAGCCGATCAGTTGGCCGGCGAGCACCAGTAGCCGACGCATCACCGGCGTGTCCGGGTCGAAGCCGCGCTCGCGCAGCAGTTCCTGCGCCGACTCCACCGGGTCGCGCTGGCCCAGTGCGGACGACAGCGCATCGACGGTGTCGCTGGGCAGGCCCAGCGCGCGCGCCACGTCGCGTACCGCGCTGCGCGTGTGGTAGCTGATGGCCACCGCCGCCAGGGCGGCGCGCTCGCGGCCGTAGTGGTTGAAAATGTACTGGATCACTTCCTCGCGGCGGTCGTGCTCGAAATCGATGTCGATGTCCGGCCGCTCCTTGCGCTTCTCGGAGATGAAGCGCTCGAACAGCATGCCGATGCGATCCGGATCGATCGCGGTGATGCCCAGCGCGTAGCACACCGCCGAGTTCGCCGCCGAGCCGCGGCCCTGGCACAGGATGTCCTTGGAGCGTGCGAAGCGCACCAGGTCGTAGACGGTAAGGAAGTAGGACTCGTACTTCAGCCGCTCGATCACGCCGAGTTCGTGTTCGATCAGGCGTCGCGCCTTGTCCGGCACGCCGTGCGGCCAGCGCTCGGCCGCGCCGCGTTCGGTGAGGATGCGCAGCCATTGCGTGGGCGTGTGCCCGGGCGGCACCAGTTCGTGCGGGTACTCATACTGCAGTTGCTCGAGATTGAAACTGCAGCGCTGCGCGATGCGCACCGTTTCGGCCAGCAGCGCCGGCGGATACAGCGTCGCCAGCGTGGCGCGCGGGCGCAGGTGACGTTCGCCGTTGGGATACAGGTGGGCGCCGGCTTCGTGCAGCGGCAGGCGCTGGCGGATGGCGGTCAAGGTGTCCTGCAGCGCACGGCGGCCGCGCGCATGCATGTGCACGTCGCCGCTGGCCACGGCGGGCAGTTGCAGTGCATGCGCCAACTGCAGGCGTGCCTGCAGCAGCGCGGCGTCGTCGGGGCCGCGCAGCAATTCCACTGCCAGCCACAGCCGCTGCGGGAAGCGTGCCTGCAGCCAGGCGCCATCCGCGGCGTCGTCGCCGTCGCCGCGCGGCAGCCACAGGCACAGCAGGCCGTCGCCGTTGTCTGCGTTGGCCAGATCCTCGCGCAGCGCGCAGTAGCGGCCCTTGTCGGCGCGGCGCCGGGCCAGGGTGATCAGCCGGCACAGCCGCTGGTAGCCGTGCAGGGTCTCGGCCAGCAGCACCAGCTTGGGGCCGTGCTCGAACTGGATCTCGCTGCCGACGATGAGGTGCAGGCGCATGTCCCGGGCCGCCTGCCACGCGCGCACGATGCCGGCCAGGCTGCATTCGTCGGTGACCGCCAGGGCGCGGTAGCCGTGGTGCAGCGCGCGTTCGCACAGTTCCCACGGATGCGAGGCGCCGCGCTGGAAGCTGAAGTTGGACAGGCAATGCAGTTCGGCGTAGTCGGGCAGCGCGGCGTCGGCTGGCGTACGCGGCGCGCTGGCGGTGGGTGCGCTGGCTGGCGCAGACGCAGGCGTCGGCAGCAGCCGCAGGCGCGGCGGCATGCGCGGATGCGGCGGGGTGTGGCTCATGCGAACCAGCCGTGCAGCATCAGCGCGTCCGATGCGTCGGCCGGGGCGAAGGCCCAGGCGCGCTGGCCCTGGCGGGTGCGCACCACGTAGTAGTCGCGACGCACGTCGCCGTCGTCCCACCAGCCGCTCTCGATGCGCTCCGGCCCGGCCAGGCGTTCGGGCGTGCGTTCGCGCAATGGGATCGGTCGCGGCAGCAGCCAGCCGGGGCGTGGCGGCGCGTTGGCTGCGGGTGTGGCCGTGCTGCGTGCCGTGCTGGACTCGGCGCGCCAGGCCAGTTCGGGGCGATGGTCGGCGTGCGCGCGCAGGCCATGCACGGCGTCGTCGCCCAGGCGCGCGCGCAGGCGTTCGCGCAGTTGTTCCCACGGCAGCGCCTGCTGCGCGCGTTCGTCGAACAGTTCGCGCGCGGCCGGCACGAAGGGCGGCAGTTCGTCGGCGCACAGGCGCAGCGCCTGCACCGGCGCCGGCACGCTGGCCTGCTGCAGGCGCCCACGCGCCAGTTCGAACAGCATCGCCGCATCGCGCTCGGCGGCGAGCAGGCCCACCGGCACCACGCTGGGCTCCAGGTCCTCGTGTTCCAGTAGCAGGCGGAAGCGCTGCACGCCGCCATCGCGCCCGGCCAGGAACGCGGCCAGGTCCTGGGTCAGGCGACGCAGCGGGAACAGCAGCGCCTGGTTGGATTCGGTGGCATAGCCCAGTTCCACGCGCGCATCGAAGCGGTCCGGCGGCAGGTAGTACTGCAACGGCAGTGGCGCCTGCCCGCGCAGCGCGTCCAGGTGCTGCAGCAGGGCCGGCGGATAGCGCCGCGCCAGCCCGGTGCGCGGCAGCGCGAACAACTGCTGCAGGCGGCGCAGGCCCATCCGCGCGAAGCCGTCGGCCAGCGCGGGTGGCAGCCCGGCGCGGGCGATCGGCAACTGCCCCAGCGCGCGCTGCAGCGCGGCGTTGTCGAGCAGGGCGATGCCGTCGTGGGCATTGACCAGCGCACGCGCGGCCAGCGGATGCGGCGCGACCACGATGCGGTGGCGGAAGCCCAGCGCGGTCAGTTCCTCGCGCAGCCGTGCCTCGAAGCGCGGCCAGGGCCCGAACAGACCGAGGCTGGCTTCGATCTCGAGCAGCAGCGCGCCGGGGTAGTCGGTGCTGACCAGCGAACTGAAGCGGTATGCCCACGCCGCGAGGAACTGCTGGCTGCGGCGGCTTTCTTCGGCATCGTGCAGGGCGGTGGCGAAGCGGTCGCACAGCGCCTGCGCGGTGACCAGGGATTGCCCGGGGCGCAGGCCGCGGGCGCGCGCGGCGGCGTTGACCGCTTTCAGCGTGCGCCGCTGCGGCGGGCCGTCGAGCAGCGCCAGCGGTTCGTCCGGCGTCGGCCAGCGACGCAGGACGGTGTCCAGCGCCAGTTGCGGCAACAGGATGCAGGCCCAGCGCATGCGTGCGGTCTCACCCGGTCGCCAGGGCGGACAGGGCGATCGGCTGCACCGGCGGCAGCCCGCCGCGGCACTTGAGCACGCGCAGTTGCGCCGGCGCGGCGTCGATGGCGATGCGCAGCGCGGCCGGCGACGGATTGGCGGCGGCCTTCAGCGGCCGGTAGGCGAAGCCCAGGGTGCGCCCGGTCTCGGCGGCCACCTGCAGCCGGCGCAGGGTCTTGTCGCCGGCCAGTCCCGGCCAGCACAGCACCGCCGCGCAACTGCCGGCGCGCAGGCACTGTTCGGCGGCCCAGGCCGCGTCGGCGCCGGCATGGACGATCTGCAGCTGCGCCAGCGCCACCCCGGCCTGCGCCCAGGCGGCGGGGTAGGGCAGGTACGGCGGATCGACCAGCACGATGCGGCCGCCGCCCTGCGACAGCCGCGCCAGCGTCGGCCACAGCAACTGCAGTTCGCCGATGCCGTCGGCGGCGTGCAGCAGCTCGGTCAGCGCCATCTCCGGCCAGCCGCGCGCGGGCAGCACCGCGTCCAGCGCGGCGTGCCCGGTGGGCTGCGCGCTGGGCGGCAGCGCCGTCGGCTGGCCGCGCCAGACCCGGCGCTCGGCCAGCAGGCGGTCGAGGGCGACGACGGCGGCCATCAGCCGGGCCGGATCAGGCCGCAGTAATGCCCTTCGATGGCGAAGTCCTGCCCGCGGCCGACCACGATCGGCACATAGGCGGGATTGCGCGGCAGCAGGGCGATGCCGTCGCCATCGGCGCGGTAGCGCTTGATGGTGAGTTCGCCGTCCAGCCGCGCCACCACGATCTGGCCGTTGCGCGCGTCGGCGGCGCGGCGCACCCCGACCAGGTCGCCGTCGAGGATGCCGTCGTCGATCATCGAATCGCCCTGCACCCGCAGCAGGTAGTCCGGGCGCAGTGCGAACACCGCGCGGTCCAGGCGCAACTGCTGGTCCAGGCCGATGTCGGCGCCGATCGGCGCACCGGCGGCGACCCGGCCCAGCACCGGCAGTTGCAGCAGTTCGCTGCGGCTACCGGCCTGCGCCGGGCGCAGGCTGCGCGCCTGCTGCGGCACCTGCGCCAGCAGCCCGGCCTCGACCAGCGCCTGCACGTGCTTGCGCGCGGCATTGCGCGAGGCGAAGCCGAAGCGTTCGGCGATCTCGGCCAGGCTCGGCGGCCGCCCGTCCTGCTCAATGCAGGCATGGACGTAGGCGAGGATGGCGGCGCGCTGCGGGGACAGGGTGGTCATGGTGTACATTTGTACACCTGGGGCGCGGCCTTGGCGAGAGGGGCGCTGAACGCGTTCGGCGTCTCCCGACTGTGTCAGCCGCGCCCAGCGCCATCCTCCGGCATCGCCCCGGCGTAGCGGGCGCGGGGCCGGATCAGCTTGCCCAGGGCCTGCTGCTCCAGGGCGTGGGCCAGCCAGCCGGCCTGGCGGGCGGCGGCGAACAGCACCAGGGCATGCGCCGCCGGCAGGTCGTGGACGAAGCAGAGCGCGGCCAGCAGGCAGTCGATGTTCGGGCGCTGGCCGCTGCAGTCCTGGGCGGCGGCGATCACCGCGTCCACGTGCTGCATGCGCGCGCTGCCGCCGCTGCGTTCGCGCAGCAGGCGCAGCACTTCGGCCGCGCGCGGGTCGCCGTCGGGGTACAGGGCGTGGTGGAAGCCGGGCAGGTCGTCGCCGCGCTGCCAGCGTTCGGCGATCAGGGCGGCGGCGCTGGGCGCGTCCTGGGCGTCGCGCAGCAGGGCATGGGCGCGGGCGGTGGCGCCGCCGTGGCGTGGGCCGGACAGGGCGGCCAGGCCGGCGCTGACGGTGGCGTGCAGCGGCGCGCCGGTGGAGGCGACCACGCGGGCGGCGAAGGCGGAGACGTTGAGTTCGTGGTCGGCGCACAGCAGCAGCGCGGCGCGCACCAGCTCGGCGAAGTCGGCGTCGCCGGGGCGCCAGTGGTCGGCGATCAGGCGATGCAGCGGGCGCGCGTCCGGCGCGGTGCCGACCAGCAGCGCGGCGTTCTGCCGCAGCAGGGTGGCGGCGATTTCGCGGCGCACGCCGGGGGCGGCGTTGAGCGACTGGCGCAGCTCCAGGGCCAGCAGCGGGATGCAGGCCATGGCGCGTTCCAGCGGCGGCAGCGTGGCATGCCCGGCCAGCGGCGCCAGCACTGCCGGCCACGGCACGGCCGGCGCGCTGGCGAACGGGTCTTCGCCGTCGGGGCAGTCCCACAGCAGCCGGGCGACGTCCTCCAGGCTGGCGCCGGCTCGCACCATGGCCACCGCCGAGCGTCCGCGGTAGTAGGGGCCGTCGGGGCGGATCAGCGAGATCCGCGTCTCCAGCACCGGCAGGCCGCGGTCCAGGCTCTGCGCGGCGCCACGCGCGGCGCCGCGGCCGGCGCGCTTGCGCTGCGCCAGCCGTTCCACTTCGGCGCGCAGGTAGGCGCGGCTGCGGTGGTCGGGACCGGCGCGCGAACTGAGCAGGCCGCGGCTGACGTAGGCGTACAGGGTGGCGCTGCTGATGCCGAGCAGGGCGCAGGCCTGGGCGGCGGAGATCAGGTTGCGGTCGGGGGCGTCGGACATGAAGGGACGATAGGTTGATTCATTGAATCAAGATTGATCCGTGCCGGCGAGAGTGCCAGATTGGCGCCCATCGCGGAACGCCCGGCGGGGCGCCGCCGCCTCTTCGTCAGGAGCCGCCCATGTCCCTCGTTTCCTCCGGCGCCGGTTTCCGCGCCGCCCTGGCCGCCGAAGCGCCGTTGCAGGTGATCGGCGCGATCAACGCCAACCATGCGCTGCTGGCGCAACGCGCCGGCTACAAGGCCATCTATCTGTCCGGCGGCGGCGTCGCCGCCGGCTCGCTGGGCCTGCCGGACCTGGGCATCAACACGCTTGAAGACGTGCTGATCGACGTGCGTCGCATCACCGACGTGTGCTCGCTGCCGCTGCTGGTGGACATCGACACCGGCTTCGGGCCGAGTGCGTTCAACATCGAGCGCACCATCAAGGCGCTGATCAAGGCCGGCGCGGCCGCCTGCCACATCGAGGACCAGGTCGGTGCCAAGCGCTGCGGCCACCGCCCGGGCAAGGAGATCGTCAGCCAGGGCGAGATGGTGGATCGGGTCAAGGCCGCGGCCGATGCCAAGACCGATCCGGATTTCTTCCTGATCGCGCGCACCGATGCGATCCAGACCGAGGGCGTGGACGCGGCGATCGAACGCGCCATCGCCTGCGTGGAGGCCGGCGCCGACGGCATCTTCGCCGAGGCCGCCTACGACCTGGACACCTACCGCCGGTTCGTCGACGCGGTGAAGGTGCCGGTGCTGGCCAACATCACCGAGTTCGGCAAGACCCCGCTGTTCACCCGCGACGAACTGGCCGCGGCCGGCGTGGCGATCCAGTTGTTCCCGCTGTCGGCGTTCCGTGCCGCCAACAAGGCCGCCGAGGACGTGTACACCGCGATCCGCCGCGACGGCCACCAGCAGGCGGTGCTCGAGCGCATGCAGACCCGCGAGGAGCTGTACGAGCGCATCGGCTACCACGCCTTCGAGCAGCGCCTGGATGCGCTGTTCGCCGGCAAGGGCGCATGATCGGCGGCGATTTTCCTGCCCGAGCCTGCCCATGAATACCCATGCCAGCGCTGCGTCGTTCCTGCGCAGCCGCATCGATCGTCGCCAGACCGCGCGGCACCTGCTGCAGACCGAACTGGACAAGCTGTCCGAGGCCGAGCGCGAGGTGGTGGAGCGCTTCATCGCCAAGCGCCATGTGGCCCGCGACATCGTCAAGCAGGCCGACCGCGACCGCTCGCTGGGCGAGCGCGTCGCCGACCGCGTCGCCGCGATCGGCGGCAGCTGGACATTCATCATCGGCTTCTGCGTGGTGCTGCTGGGCTGGATCGTGCTCAACAGCCTGGTGCTGGTGCACGCCTTCGATCCGTATCCCTACATCCTGCTCAACCTTTGCCTGTCGTGCCTGGCCGCGATCCAGGCGCCGGTGATCATGATGAGCCAGAACCGTCAGGCGGCAGTGGACCGCCTGCACGCGCAGAACGACTACGAAGTGAACATCAAGGCCGAGCTGGAGATCCTGCAGGTGCACGAGAAGCTCAACCAGTTGCGCGAGCAGGACTGGGCGACGCTGGTGGACCTGCAGAACCGACAGATCCTCATGCTGCAGCAACTGCTTGAGCGCGCCGGCGTCTCGCCGCCGCCGCAACCGCAGGCCCCCTGATCCACCGCACTCATCCGACCGCAACACCGGGAGATTCGCCATGAACGACACCGCTCCGCAGACCGCCCCCGCCTTCAAGCCGAAGAAATCGGTGGCCCTGTCCGGCACCGCCGCCGGCAACACCGCGCTGTGCACGGTGGGCCGCAGCGGCAACGACCTGCACTACCGCGGCTACGACATCCTGGACCTGGCGCGCAGCAGCCAGTTCGAGGAGATCGCCTACCTGCTGGTGCACGGCAAGCTGCCCAGCAACAGCGAGCTGCGCGGCTACAAGGCCAAGCTGCGCTCGCTGCGCGGCATCCCGGCCGCGGTCAAGGCCGCGCTGGAGCAGTTGCCGCCGTCGGCGCATCCGATGGACGTGATGCGCACCGGCGTGTCGGTGCTGGGTTGCGTGCAGCCGGAGAAGGACGACCACAACCATCCCGGCGCGCGCGACATCGCCGACAAGCTGATGGCCAGCCTCGGCTCGATGCTGCTGTACTGGTACCACTACAGCCACAACGGCCGGCGCATCGAGGTGGAGACCGACGACGATTCGATCGGCGGACACTTCCTGCGCCTGCTGCACGGTTTCAAGCCGCACGAAGAATGGGTGCAGGCGATGCACACCAGCCTGATCCTGTACGCCGAGCACGAGTTCAACGCGTCGACCTTCGCCTGCCGGGTCATCGCCGGCACCGGCAGCGACATGTACAGCGCCATCGCCGGCGGCATCGGCGCGCTGCGCGGGCCCAAGCACGGCGGCGCCAACGAAGTCGCCTTCGAGGTGCAGAAGCGCTACGACACCCCGGACGAGGCCGAGGCCGACATCCGCGCGCGGGTCGAGCGCAAGGAAGTGATCATCGGCTTCGGCCACCCGGTGTACACGGTGTCCGATCCGCGCAACCAGGTCATCAAGGACGTGGCGCGCGAACTGTCAGAGGCGCAGGGCAGCCGCAAGATGTACGACATCGCCGAGCGCCTGGAGACGGTGATGTGGGACATCAAGAAGATGTTCCCGAACCTGGACTGGTTCAGCGCGGTCAGCTACCACATGATGGGCGTGCCGACGGCGATGTTCACGCCGCTGTTCGTGATCGCCCGCACCGCCGGCTGGAGCGCGCACATCATCGAGCAGCGCATCGACGGCAAGATCATCCGCCCCAGCGCGCACTACGTGGGACCGGAGGATCAGGCGTTCGTGCCGATCGATCAGCGCAGCTGATCCTCCCCTCTCCCATCGGGAGAGGGGTCGGGGGTGAGGGTACGGCGGCTAGGGACGTCTGCGATGGAAGGCCTTTCCTACAGACAACTCTCTAGCGCCCGTACCCTCATCCGCCCCTCATGAGGAATCGGATTGCACCAGGCTTCGCCCGTACCCTCATCCGCCCTCATGAGAAATCGGGTTGCACCAGGCTTCGCCCGTACCCTCATCCGCCCCTTCGGGGCACCTTCTCCCGGTGGGAGAAGGGATCCGTCTTCGCTTTTTTTCTACTGTAGCCAGCCATGAACAGCCACTACCGTAAATCCCTTCCGGGCACCGCGCTGGACTATTTCGACGCGCAGGCCGCAGTCGATGCGATCAGCCCGGGCGCCTATGCCGGCTTGCCGTATGTCTCGCGCGTGTTCGCCGAGAACCTGGTGCGCCGCTGCGATCCGGACCTGCTGCACGATGCCCTGCTGCAGCTGATCGAGCGCCGCCGCGACCTGGATTTCCCGTGGTTTCCGGCGCGGGTGGTGTGCCACGACATCCTCGGCCAGACCGCGCTGGTGGATCTGGCAGGCCTGCGCGATGCCATCGCCGAGCAGGGCGGCGACCCGGCCAAGGTCAATCCGGTGGTGCCGGTGCAGTTGATCGTCGACCACTCGCTGGCGGTGGAATGCGGCGGCGACGATCCGCAGGCCTTCGCCAAGAACCGCGCGATCGAGGATCGTCGCAACGAGGACCGCTTCCACTTCATCGACTGGAGCAAGCGCGCATTCCGCAACGTGGACGTGATCCCGCCGGGCAACGGCATCATGCACCAGATCAATCTGGAGAAGATGTCGCCGGTGATCTACGTGCACGACGGCGTCGCCTTCCCCGATACCTGCGTGGGCACCGACAGCCACACCCCGCACGTGGACGCGCTGGGCGTGATCGCGATCGGCGTCGGCGGGCTGGAAGCGGAGAGCGTGATGCTCGGTCGTGCCTCGTGGATGCGCCTGCCGGACATCGTCGGCGTCGAACTGAGCGGCCGGCTGCAACCCGGCATCACCGCCACCGACGTGGTGCTGGCGCTGACCGAGTTCCTGCGCCAGGAGCGCGTGGTCGGCGCGTATCTGGAATTCTTCGGCGAAGGTGCCGCGGCGCTGACCATCGGCGACCGCGCCACCATCTCCAACATGTGCCCGGAATACGGCGCCACCGCGGCGATGTTCTACATCGACCAGCAGACCCTCGACTACCTGCGCCTGACCGGGCGCGAGGAAGCGCAGGTGGCGCTGGTGGAGCAGTACGCGCGCACCACCGGGCTGTGGGCCGATGCGCTGGCCACCGCGCAGTACGAGCGCGTGCTGCGCTTCGACCTGTCGCAGGTAGTGCGCAACATGGCCGGCCCCAGCAACCCGCACAAGCGCGTGGCGACCACCGAGCTGGCCGCGCGCGGCATCGCCGACGCCACCAAGCTGGCCGCCGGCCAGGCCGAGCAGGCGCAGGGGCGCATGCCCGACGGCGCGGTGATCATCGCCGCCATCACCAGTTGCACGAACACCTCCAACCCGCGCAACGTCATCGCCGCCGGCCTGCTGGCGCGCAATGCACGCGCGCGCGGCCTGGCCCGCAAGCCGTGGGTGAAGACCTCGCTGGCGCCCGGATCCAAGGCGGTGCAGCTGTACCTGGAAGAGGCCGGTTTGCTGCCGGACCTGGAGGCGCTGGGCTTCGGCATCGTCGCCTTCGCCTGCACCACCTGCAACGGCATGAGCGGCGCGCTGGATCCGCGCATCCAGCAGGAGATCGTGGCGCGCGACCTGTACGCCACCGCGGTGCTGTCGGGCAACCGCAACTTCGACGGGCGCATCCATCCCTACGCCAAGCAGGCGTTCCTGGCCTCGCCGCCGCTGGTGATCGCCTACGCCATCGCCGGCACCGTCCGCTTCGATATCGAGAAGGACGTGCTGGGCACCGACGCCGACGGGCGCGAGGTGCGGCTGAAGGACATCTGGCCCAGCGACGCCGAGATCGATGCGGCGGTGCGGGCGGCGGTGAAGCCGGAGCAGTTTCGTCAGGTGTACGCACCGATGTTCAACGTGCGCGTGGAGCAGGGCGCGCCGGTGGCGCCGCTGTACGCCTGGCGCCCGCGCAGCACCTACATCCGCCGCCCGCCGTACTGGGAAGGCGCGCTGGCCGGCGAGCGCACGCTGCGCGGCATGCGCGCGCTGGCGGTGCTCGGCGACAACATCACCACCGATCACCTGTCGCCGTCCAACGCGATCCTGGCCGACAGCGCCGCCGGCGAATACCTGGCGCACATGGGCGTGCCGGAGGAGGACTTCAATTCCTACGCCACCCATCGCGGCGACCACCTCACCGCGCAGCGCGCCACCTTCGCCAACCCGAAGCTGATCAACGAAATGGCGGTGGTCGACGGCAAGGTGCAGCAGGGCTCGCTGACCCGGCTGGAGCCGGACGGGCAGGTGCTGCGCATGTGGGAAGCGATCGAGACCTACATGGCGCGCAAGCAGCCGCTGATCGTGATCGCCGGCGCCGACTACGGCCAGGGCTCCTCGCGCGACTGGGCGGCCAAGGGCGTGCGCCTGGCCGGGGTCGAGGCCATCGTCGCCGAAGGCTTCGAGCGCATCCACCGCACCAACCTGATCGGCATGGGCGTGCTGCCGCTGCAGTTCCTGCCGGGCACCACGCGCACCACCCTGGGCATCGACGGCAGCGAGACCTTCGACGTGGTCGGTGCGCGCACCCCGGGCGCCACGCTGACCCTGCGCATCGTGCGCAAGGATGGCGACGCGGTGGAGGTGCCGGTGCTGTGCCGCCTGGACAGCAATGAGGAAGTGTCCATCTACGAGGCCGGCGGTGTGCTGCAGCGCTTCGCCCAGGACTTCCTCGAGGACGCCCGCAGCGCCTGAACCGGCTGCCGCTGTCATCGGGCGCGTGCCATGCTGGCCGCGCCCGCCACCGCCGAGGAGACCGCCATGACCCCGTCCGCCACCACCACCGGGACCGTCCAGTTGCATCGCGTGCTGCGCGCGCCCGCCGAGCGCATCTACCGCGCCTTCCTGGAGCCGGCGGCGCTGGTCAAATGGCTGCCGCCGCACGGCTTCGTCGCCACCGTGCATGCGCTGGACGCGCGGGTGGGCGGCAGCTTCCGGATGAGTTTCACCAACCTCGGCACCGGCACCAGCAGCGCCTTCGGCGGCACCTACCTGGAATTGGTGCCCGGCCAGTTGATCCGACACACCGACCGCTTCGACAACCCGGACCTGCCCGGCGAGATGATCGTGACCGTGCGGCTGCGGCCGGTGGCCTGCGGCACCGCGCTGGAGATCGTGCAGGAGGGCATCCCGCCGCAGATCCCGGTGGAGTTCTGCCATCTCGGCTGGCAGGAGTCGCTGACCCTGCTGACGCAGCTGGTCGAACCCGAGATTCCCGATTCGCCCTGATCCGCCGTCTCTTCTTTTCGCACGCACCTGGAACCGCCATGGCCCACGCTCCGCAACTCCGCATCCCCGCCACCTACATGCGCGGTGGCACCTCCAAGGGCGTGTTCTTCCGCCTGCAGGACCTGCCCGCGGCGGCGCAGACGCCGGGCCCGGCGCGCGATGCGCTGCTGCAGCGGGTGATCGGCAGTCCCGATCCGTACGCCAAGCAGATCGACGGCATGGGTGGGGCCACCTCCAGCACCAGCAAGACCGTGATCGTGGCGCCGAGTACGCGCCCGGACCACGACGTGGACTATCTGTTCGGCCAAGTGGCGATCGAGCGTGCGTTCGTGGACTGGAGCGGCAACTGCGGCAACCTGTCGGCGGCGGTGGGGCCGTTCGCGATCGCCGCCGGGCTGGTCGATCCGGCGCGGATTCCGCGCGATGGCGTGGCCACGGTGCGGATCTGGCAGGCCAACATCGGCAAGACCATCGTCGCGCAGGTGCCGATGACCGACGGCGCGGTGCAGGAGACCGGCGATTTCGAGCTGGACGGGGTGACCTTCCCGGCGGCGGAGATCGCGCTGGAATTCCTCGACCCGGCGGCCGACGAGGACGGCGCCGGCGGTGCCATGTTCCCCACCGGCAATCTGGTCGACACGCTGGAGGTGCCGGGCGTCGGCACGTTTCAGGCGACCCTGATCAACGCCGGCATTCCCACCATCTTCCTGGAGGCGCAGGCGCTGGGGTATCAGGGCACCGAATTGCAGGACGCGATCAACGGCGATGCGCAGGCGCTGCAGCGCTTCGAAACCATCCGCGCGTACGGCGCGCTGCGCATGGGCCTGATCGCCACGCTTGAAGACGCGGCGACGCGCCAGCACACGCCCAAGGTCGCCTTCGTGGCGCCGCCGGCGGACTACACCGCCTCTAGCGGCAAGCCGGTGGCGGCCGCCGACATCGATCTGCTGGTGCGGGCGATGTCGATGGGCAAGCTGCACCACGCGATGATGGGCACCGCGGCGGTGGCGATCGGCACCGCCGCGGCGATCCCCGGCACCCTGGTCAACCGCGCCGCCGGCGGCGGCGAACGCACCGCGGTGCGCTTCGGCCACCCCTCGGGCACCTTGCGGGTCGGCGCCGAGGCGCGCCAGGCGGACGGCCAGTGGACCGTCACCAAGGCCTTGATGAGCCGCAGCGCGCGCGTGCTGATGGAAGGCTGGGTGCGCGTGCCGGCGACGCCGGCGGGCTGAGCCGGCAGGCCGTGCGGAGGCGCAAGTTCCGTCTGCCAACGGCGGCGGGACCGCTCAGCTGCAGTCCGCGTTGAGCGACGGGTAGGCCGTGTTGAGCAGCCATTTGCCGCTCGTGGCCTTCGAGTTGGCGTACCAGAAGCAGACCTTGACCGGCTTGAATTTGCGCCAGTTGCTGCAGATGCCGTCCCCGTCCGCGGAGGTGCAGGCCCATCCCGCGGTGATGCCGACACTGGCCGCATCGACGATGTCTTTCGCGCCGCCACCGGTGCCGCAGTCGGCGTGCTTGCCGGTCGTGGCCGCGGCCCACTTGCCGAAGGCGCCCTGGAACGTCGCCCAGTTGGCGAACGCCGATTTTCCGAGCTGACTCTGCGCGCCGCTGGGCGGCAGCGGCGTGGTGGCGTCCTGCATGTGCAGGCCGACATGCCCGCCAGTGCCGCCGGCGGCGCGATTGGCGGTGTCCGACGCGGTGCTGGCCACGATGTTGTCGACCGCGGTGCAGGTCTTGGCCTGGGCGGAACAGGTGAGCAGCGTCGCGCAGAGCACGGCGACGAGGGACAGGGATCGAGGTGTGAACATCGGAGTCTCTCCAGGGCAGCGCGGATGCGCGCTCTTCAGACGTCGGCAGCGGTCGCTGTGTGAAGCGGCGTGCAGGATGCGATGCGATTTCGTGCTGCCCGGTTGGGCTTGCTGTAGCGGCATGGCCGTGGATCGAGCATCGTCGCAGCGTGTTGCTGCCACCGGTGCTCCAACGCGGCCTGGAGCCGGAGGGCTTCGCGCGTCGGGACTGAAGTCCCTCCCCCAAGAACAGGCACGGCGCGCAGTCGCCGGCGGCGGCGGTGCATGGGGCTGCCGAGATGCCCTGTGGGAGGGACTTCAGTCCCGACGCGCCGAAAAGCGGCTGCCGCAATCCGAGGAGGAAAGCCGGCCGGAGCCGGCAGGCGATCCGCCCCCAGCCCCCGCTTCTGCCACTCCCGACTCCCCCAATCCCAAATCCCCGCCTTAGCAGGTGACGCCGGCCGCCGCAGGTTGTATATTTTGTGTTAATTATGCTGCGGCGCGGCAAGGACTCGGCGCGCTCCCGATTACGCCCACCCACCCCGGAGTTCCCATGTCTGCCAGTTGGTCGCTGCGCGCCAGTGCGCTTGCCGTTGCCGTCGTTTCCGCGCTTTCGTTCCCCGCCGCCGCCCAGCAGGCGGACAGCACCGACGGGGTCGCCCGTCTGGACACGATCAAGGTCACCGCCGAGCGCCGCGCCGAGGACTCCAAGGACGTGCCGGTGTCGGCCAGCGTGCTGCGCCCGGAATACCTGGACGCCATCGCCACCAGCGGTTCGGACGTGCGCGTGCTGGCCGGCAAGGCGCCCAGCCTCAACGTGGAGTCGTCCAACGGCCGCGTGTTCCCGCGCTTCTACATCCGCGGCTACGGCAACACCGACTTCAATACCTACGCCTCGCAGCCGGTGTCGCTGATCTATGACGACGTGGTCGCCGAGAACGCGTTCCTGAAGGGCTTCCCGATCTTCGACCTGCAGAGCCTGGAAGTGCTGCGCGGCCCGCAGGGCACGCTGTTCGGCCGCAACACCCCCGCCGGCGTCGTCAAGTTCAACTCGGTCAAGCCGACCATCGGCGCCAACGACGGCTACGCCAGCCTGTCCTACGGCACCTACGGCACCATGACCATGGAAACCGGCCTGAGCGTGGCCATGGGCGACAAGTGGGCCGCGCGCCTGTCGGCGCTGGGCCAGCGCCGCGGCGACTGGGTCGACAACACCATCGACAATCGCTCCTTCGAAGGCTACATGGACTCGGCGGTGCGCCTGCAGGTGCTGTTCCAGCCGGGCGAGGACTTCAGCGCGCTGTTCAACGCGCACGCGCGCCACCTCGACGGCACCGCGCGGCTGTTCCGCGCCAACATCTTCCAGCCGGGCACCAACCAGCTGGTCGCCGGCTTCGACCCGGACAAGGTGTCCATCGACGGCAAGAACACCCAGGAACTGCAGACCTACGGCGGCAGCGCCAACCTGACCTGGGACCTGGGCGACATCGTGCTGCACTCGATCACCGGCTACGAGGGCATCGGCAAGTACTACAGCCGCGGCGACATCGACGGCGGCTACGGCGCGGTGTTCGCGCCGCCGTCCGGCCCCGGGGTGATCCCGTTCCCGGTGGAGACCGCCGGCGGCATCAAGAACCTGGACCAGTACTCGCAGGAGCTGCGCGCCGAGTCGCAGTACGCCGGTCCGTTGAACTGGCAGGCCGGCCTGTACTACTTCAACGATTCGGTGGAAGGCGAGAACTACACCTACAACACCCTGGCCGGCGGCACCCTGGCCAGCTACCAGCTGACCCGCCAGCGCAACACCTCGTGGGCGGCGTTCGGCTCGCTGAACTACGCGGCCACCGAGCGCCTGAACCTGCGCGCCGGCATCCGCTACACCTACGACAAGAAGACTTTCGACGTGCTCGCGCTGGACCGCGTGACCCTGCAGCAGCCCTCCAGCGGCAGCACCGACAACTCCAAGGTCACCGGCGACTTCAGCGCCACCTACACCATCAACGACAACGTCAACGTCTACGGGCGCGCCGCCCGCGGTTTCCGCGGCGCCAGCTTCGGCGTGCCGTCGGCCACCGCGCCGCTGACCGTGGCCGCGCCGGAGACCGTGGACTCCTACGAGATCGGCATCAAGTCCGACCTGTTCGACAAGCGCGCGCGCCTGAGCTTCGACGTCTACGACTTCAAGGTGAAGAACCAGCAACTGACCGCGGTCGGCGGCGCGTCCAACGACGTGCGCCTGCTCAACGCCAAGGCCTCCAAGGCGCGCGGCGCCGAGTTCGACTTCGAAGCGCTGCTGACCCAGAACCTGCGCATGACCTTGGGCGGCGCCTACAACTGGACCCGCATCGAGGACCCGACCCTGTCGGTCGGCGTGTGCCGCACCTGCACCGTGACCGATCCGATCAACGCCTCCGGCCGCGCGCTGATCGACGGCAACGTGCTGCCGCAGGCGGCCAAGTGGATGGGCAACGCGACCCTGCGCTACGGCATCCCGGTCGGCGACGACGCCGAGTTCTTCTTCTTCACCGACTGGTCCTACCGCAGCGAGATCAACTTCTTCCTGTACGACTCGCGCGAGTTCGTCGGCCAGCCGCTGCTCGAGGGCGGCGCCAAGATCGGCTACAACTGGGGCGCCGGCGCGTACGAGGTCTCGGTGTTCTGCCGCAACTGCACCAACCAGATCCGCGCCACCGGTGCGATCGACTTCAACAACCTCACCGGCTTCATCAACGATCCGCGCATCGTCGGTGCGCAGTTCCGCGCCAACTTCTGATCGGCGGCACCGCTGTTGCACCACCGACCGCCGGCTATCATGCCGGCGGTTCTTTTTTGGGAGACGCGCATGCGCAATCTGATCCGGTGGGCGGCGCTGGCGCTGCTGGCCACAGCGTCCTTCGCTGCCGTGGCGGCGCGCCCCGCGGCCGCCGCGCCGCCGCAGGGCACGGGCGTGTCCACTGCGCCCGCGCAGAAAGTGATCGTCTCCACCGACGTCGGCGACGACATCGACGATGCGTTCGCGCTGGCGCTGCTGTTGCGCAGCCCGGAGCTGCAGGTGCTGGGCATCGCCTCGGCCTGGGGCGACACCGGCCTGCGCGCGCAACTGCTGCAGCGGCTGCTGCAGCAGGCCGGGCGCAACGACATTCCGCTGGCGATCGGGCAGCGCACCACCAGCACCATCCCCTTCAGCCAGGCACGCTGGGCAGCGAAGGGCACGCTGCCGCGCAAGGCGCCGGATGCGGCGCAGTTCATCCTGGACCAGGCGCGTCGCCATCCCGGCGAGGTCACCCTGCTGGTGCTCGGTCCGCTGACCGACGCGGCGCGCGCGCAGCAGCGCGATCCGGCCGGCTTCGCCCAGCTCAAGCAGGTGGTGCTGATGGGCGGCTCGGTGCGCGCGGGCTACGGCAAGTCGCGCTACCGTCCGCCGAATCCGCCGGCGGCCGAATACAACATCGCCGCCGACATCCCCGCCGCGCAGCGCGTGTTCGGCGCCGGCGTGCCGATCGTGATGCTGCCGCTGGACGCCACCCAGGTGACCCTGGAGGAGCCGGAGCGGGTGGCGCTATTCGCCCATGGCGAGCCGCTGACCGATGCGCTGGCGCAGCTTTACTACCAGTGGCGCGACACCGACCAGCCCTGGGCCAGCGCCACCCCGACCCTGTTCGACGTGGTGCCGGTGGCGCAGTTGCTCGACCCGGGCCTGTGCCCCACCGTGCCGCTGCGCATCGTGGTCGACGACAAGGGCTATACCCGTGAGACGCCGACGGCGGACGCGCCGGGGGCTGCGGCCAATGCGCAGGTGTGCCTGGCGCTGGACCGGCCGCGGCTGATCGCGCTGTACATGCAGCGGTTGCTGCGCTGACGTGTGGTCGCGACAAGCGGGGCAGTTGGCCGATCCGTTGCGCTGCAGTCGGGAATGAAGTCCCTCCCACATGAGCTCGCGCCGTGCGTGCCAACGGCAGGGCCATCGGATTGGCTTCCCTGTGGGAGGGACTTCAGCCCCGACGAGTGGAGCCATCGGCGCCTCCAGTGCCGTCGCGGTGGGACCGACGTCCCTCCCACATGACCTCGAGGCGAGGACGCGCGGGTACCCATCCAGGGGGTAGGAGCGGCTTCAGCCGCGACGGGCTTTCCCAAGGATGCCCGTCGCGGCTGAAGCCGCTCCTACGGGGCTCCACGGGATCGGTGGCATGGTTGCGGGAGGTGCTTCTGCACCGACGGCGGCCTGCCGCGCACGCGCCGACGGATGGCGCGTCTTCGCCCCTCCAGCCGTCGCGCCGGCGCTTTATACTCGCGCCACATTCACGGAGCGAACGCATGCACACGGATTCGAAGCGGCGCTGGGCGGGCCTGCGCGCGGGGTTGATGGGGACGTTCTTGCTGCTGGGCCTGGCGCTGGCGCTGGGCGGCTGCAAGCGCAACGAATCCGGGCAGTTGCCCGAGGCCAGCGGCGAGCCGGTGAAGGGGCAGAAGGAAGCGATGAAGGGCTTCGGCCTGGTCCGCGCCTATCCCGACCAGAAGGGCGACGGGCTGTCGCTGGCGCTGGAGTTCTCGCGGCCGCTGGTCGGCACCCAGGATTTCGACAAGCTGCTGCGCTTCGAGGAGAAGGTCGGCACCGACGAGAGCGCCTGGTCGCTGTCCGACGACGGCAAGACCCTGCGCTACCCCTACGTGGAGGCGGCCAAGGACTACACCGTGGTGATCTCGGCCGACCTGCTGGCCGCCGACGGCAGCCGCCTGGGCAAGCCGCTCAAGCAGAAGGTCTATACCGGCGAACTGACCCCGGCGGTCGGCTTCGCCTCGCAGGGCAGCGTGCTGCCGGCGCGCGAGAGCCGCGGCCTGCCGGTGGTCTCGCTCAACGTGCCGGAAGTGGACGTGGAGTTCATGCGGGTCAAGGACAGCGCGCTGCCGGCGTTCTTCGCCCAGTACCAGCGCGGCGGGCGCCGCGGCACCTGGGAACTGGACAGCGACTACGGCGACCACACGCCGATCTCGCAACTGGCCGACTCGGTCTATGCCAACCGCTTCGTGCTCGGCGGCGACAAGAACGAACGGGCGCTGACCTACCTGCCGATCCAGGAGATCAAGGAACTGCAGGCGCCCGGCCTGTACTTCGCGGTGCTGCGCCGCCCCGGCAAGTTCGAGAACGAGTACGACACCGCCTTCTTCACCGTCAGCGACATCGGCCTGCACGCGCGTGCCTACAAGGACAAGCTGTTCGTCCACACCGCCTCGCTGCAGAGCGGCGAGCCGCTGAAGAAGGTGGAGCTGCGCGTGCTCAACGCCGACGGCGAGCTGTTCCTGAAGGGCCAGACCGACGACAACGGCAACGCGCTGCTGAACTACACGCTCGATGCCGGCCAGGTGCTGGTGGCGCGCAGCGGCACCGACCTGTCGATGCTGCCGTTCAACCAGCCGGCGTTGGACCTGAGCGAGTTCGCGGTGGCCGGGCGCGAGAACGCCTGGTTCGACGTGTTCGCCTGGTCCGGCCGCGACCTGTACCGCCCCGGCGAGACCGTGCGGGTGTCGGCGCTGCTGCGCGACAACGACGGCAAGCCGGTGCCGACCACCGGCAAGGGCGCGCAGCCGGTGTTCCTGCGACTCAAGCAGCCCGACGGCAAGATCTTCCGCGAGACCCGGTTGCAGCCGGGCGAGCAGGGCTATTTCAGCTTCGAGCAGCTGATCCCCGCCGATGCGCCGACCGGGCGCTGGCAGGTGGAGTTCCGCACCGACCCGACCAGCAAGGAAGCGGTGCAGGGCATGACCCTGCGCATCGAGGAGTTCCTGCCCGAGCGCATGAAGCTGGACCTGGACAGCGCGCAGAAGACGCTCAAGCCGGGCGAGCCGTTCAAGCTGCAGGCCACCGCCGCCTACCTGTACGGCGCGCCGGCCGCAGGCAACCGCTTCACCGCCAAGCTGGCGGTGGCGGTCGAGCAGCATCCGGTGGAGGCGCTGCCGGGCTACTTCTTCGGCGACCCGACGCTGCAGTTGCCGCGCGAGGCCAAGGACGTGGTCGATACCGAGTTCGGTGCCGACGGCAAGCTCAGCGAGGACCTGGCGCTGCCCGACGAGGCCAAGCCGACCAGCACCATCGCCGCGCTGGTCTCGGCCAGCGTGTACGAGACCGGCGGCCGCACCGTCACCCGCACGCTCAAGCGCGTGCTGTGGCCGGCGCCGGCGCTGGTCGGCGTGCGCCCGCTGTTCGACGACAAGGACGGCGCCGACGCCAACGCCAATGCGCGCTTCGAACTGATGCGGGTGGATGCGCAGGGCAGGCCGCAGCCGGCCAAGGGCCTGAAGGTGACCCTGGTGCGTGAGCTGCGCGACTACCACTGGGCGTTCACCGACAACCGCTGGGACTATGACTTCACCCGCCGCTTCGAGAACAAGCAGACGCTCACCGTCGATGCCGGCGCCAGCGCCGCCAAGTTCGACTTCCCGGTGGAGTGGGGCGAGTACCGGGTGGACGTGTTCGACCCGGCCACCGGCCTGACCACGCGCTATCCGTTCCATGCCGGCTGGAGCTGGAACGACGACAACCGCGGCCTCGACGCGCGCCCGGACAAGGTCAAGCTGGCGCTGGACAAGACCGGCTACAAGGCCGGCGACACGCTCAAGGTCACCCTGACCCCGCCGCATGCCGGCCCCGGCCTGCTGATGGTCGAGAGCGACCGCATGCTGTACGTGCAGGACATCGACGTGAAGCCGGGCAGCCGCTTCGAGATCCCGGTGACCAAGGACTGGGAGCGCCACGACGTCTACGTCACCGCGCTGGTGTTCCGCGGCGGTTCGGCGCCGAGCAAGATCACCCCGGCGCGCGCGGTCGGCGTGGCCCACGTGCCGATGGACCGCAAGGCCCGGCGCGTGGCGGTGGGCCTGGTCGCGCCCAAGCAGATGCGGCCGGAGCAGCCGCTGCCGGTGACGGTGAGCGTGCCGGAACTGGCCGGCAAGCAGGCGCACGTGACCATCTCCGCGGTGGACGTGGGCATCCTCAACATCACCCGCTTCCCGGTGCCTGACGCCAACGCGCAGTTCTTCGCGCAGCGGCGCCTGGGCGTGGACGCCTACGACATCTACGGCCGGGTCATCGAGAGCTTCGAGGGCGGCACCGGCAAGCTGCGCTTCGGCGGCGACATGGCGCTGGCGGCGTTGCCGCAGGCCAAGCGCCCGACCGCACGCGTGCAGACCGTGGACCTGTTCTCCGGCCCGGTGCAGCTCGACGCCAAGGGCAACGCCCGCGTGCAGCTGCCGGTGCCGGACTTCAACGGCACCCTGCGCGTGTCGGCGCTGGTCTATTCGGACGAACGCTACGGCAACCGCGACGTGGAGACGCTGGTGCGCGCGCCGATCGTGGCCGAGGCCAGCATGCCGCGGGTGATGGCGCCGGGCGACCGCAGCACCGTGACCCTGGACGTGCAGAACTTCACCGGCCAGCCGGGCGAGTTCAAGGTGCGGGTGGATGGCGAAGGCCCGCTGGCGATCGCCGACAACGCGCGCAGCGCCAAGCTGGGCAAGGACGGCAAGGCCACCCTGAGCTTCCCGCTGGTGGCGCAGGAAGGCTATACGGTGGCCAAGGTGCGGGTGCGCGTGGAAGGCAACGGCTATGCCGCCGACCGCCGCTACGACCTGCCGGTGCGTGCGGCGTGGCCGTCGGTGCTGCGCACGCAGACCCGCGTGCTGGACACGCTAGCGCCGGTGACCCTGGGCGCCGGCGATGCCGAAGGCCTGATGGCCGGCTCGGTCAACGCGCGCATGCTGGTCAGCGCGTTGCCGCCGATCCCGTTCGCCAGCGCCCTGCAGGGCGCGTTGGAGTACCCCTACGGCTGCGCCGAGCAGACCACCAGCAAGGGCTACGCCGCGCTGCTGCTCGACGACGCCACCGCGCGCCTGCTCGGGGTCAAGGGCCTGGATGCGGCCACGCGCCGCGCGCGCATGGAAGGCGCGTTCGGGCGGCTGGCGTCGATGCAGGTCTCCAGCGGTCACTTCTCGATGTGGGGCGACGACGGCTACGTCAATCCGGGGCTGACCCCGTACATCGCCGAGTTCCTGCTCGACGCCAAGGACGCCGGCTTCGCGGTGCCCGACAACGTGCTGCAGAAGGCGTTGAACCGGCTCAGCGAGGACCTGCTGTCCGGCGGCAACAACTTCTACGGCCAGGACCGCCGCGAGAACCTGAAGTTCGCCAACCAGGCCTGGTCCGGCTACGTGCTGGCGCGGGTCAATCGTGCGCCGCTGGGCACGCTGCGCGCGCTGTACGACAACGACCGCAGCAAGGCGCTGACCGGCCTGTCGCTGGTGCACCTGGGCGTGGCGCTGTCGCTGCAGGGCGACAAGAAGCGCGGCGAGGCGGCGATCGCCGCCGGTTTCGCCAAGGACAGCGCCGACCGGCCGCGCTACTTCGGCGACTACGGCAGCGTGGTCCGCGACGACGCGCTGATGGTCGCGCTGCTGCACGAGCGCGGCCTGGCCAAGCCCGAGTACGACGCGCGGGTGATGGCGCTGGGCCGCGAGCTGGACGCGCGCCGCCGTGGCGGCTGGCTGTGGCTGAGCACGCAGGAGCAAGTGGCGCTGGCGCGCATGGGCAAGGCGCTGCTCAACAGCCAGACCGCGCAGGTGTCCGGGCAGTTGAGCATCGGCGACAGCAGCGAGGCGATCGCCCCGGCCAAGGCCTTCGGCCGCCAGTTCGGTGAGGCCGAGCTGGCGCGCGGCGTGCACTTCGTGCCGCAGGGCCAGCCGCCGCTGTACGCCAGCCTGGAAATCGCCGGCGTGCCGCGCACCCCGCCGGCGGCCGACGACAGCACGCTGAAGGTGGAGCGCAGCTTCTACGGCACCGACGGCAAGCCGTGGACGCCGCAGCCGCTGAAGGAAGGCGAGGCGCTGATCGTGCGCGTCACCATCACCTCCGACACCAGCATGCCCGACGCGCTGCTGACCGACCTGCTGCCGGCCGGCCTGGAGATCGAGAACTTCAACCTGGGCGACGCCAAGCAGTGGGCCGACGTGGTGGTGGACGGCATCGAGATCAGCGACCGTTCCAACGCCGCCGACGTCAAGCACGAGGAGTTCCGCGACGACCGCTATGTGGCGGCGCTGAGCCTGTCGGCGGGCAGCAAGGCGCAGGTGTTCTACCTGGTGCGCGCGGTGACTCCGGGCACCTACACGGTGCCGCCGTCGCTGGTCGAGGACATGTACCGCCCCGACCTGCGCGGGGTGGGGCGCAGCAACCCCGGCACGATCAACGTCGTACAGTCCTGACGCCCCTCTCCCCCAGGGAGAGGGGCGGGGGTGAGGGTCCGACCGCCAGGGGCGCCTAACAGCAACGCCGCACCAACCTCCCCTCTCCCCCCCGGGAGAGGGGCCGGGGGTGAGGGTCCGACCGCCAGGGAACCCCACCAGCAACGCCGCACCAAACTCCCTCCAGGGGCTGGGGGTGAGGGTGCGCCGGCCAGCAATGTCAGCCAGAAGGGACGGCTACCATGACCGCCGCACCCATCGCGCCGTCGCCACCGCACGCCTGGTCCGCCGCTGCGTCCCCCTCTCGTTCCTGGAGCCTGTCATGCCCGCATCCTCCCCGCCTGCCGCACCCCACCTGGACACCGTGGTGTTCGATCTCGGCGGCGTCCTGATCGACTGGAACCCACGCCACCTGTACCGCCACCTGTTCGACGACGAGGCGGCGATGGAAACCTTCCTGCGCGAGGTCTGCAGCCCGCAGTGGAACGAGCGCCAGGACGCCGGACGGCCGTGGCACGACGCGGTGGCCGAACTGAGCGCGCTGCATCCGGCGCATGCGCCGATGATCGCGGCCTACCACGCGCGTTGGCCGGAGATGCTGGGCGGGGCGCTGGACGCCACGGTGGCGGTGCTGGACGAATTGCGCGGGCGCGGCGTGCGGCTGTACGCGTTGACCAACTGGTCGCACGAGACCTTCCCGATCGCGCGCGAACGCTATCCGTTCCTGCAGTGGTTCGAAGGCATGCTGGTGTCGGGCGAGGAGCGCCTGGTCAAGCCGGATCCGGCGATCTTCGCGCTGCTGTGCGAACGCTATGCGATCGAACCGGCGCGTGCGGTGTTCATCGACGACGCGCCGCGCAACGTGCACGCCGCGGCCGCCACCGGCATGCACGCGCTGCAGTTCCGCGACGCCGCCACCCTGCGCGAGGACCTGGCCGCGCTGGGCCTGCTGCCGCCGCGCGCGCCAGCGCCCTGATCCGCCCCCGCCGCGCCGTGGCCAGCGCCGCGCCCTGGCGATCACGGTGCGGGCGCCGTTGCGCCGCAGCGATGCCATGGGCTGCGAACCGCGCCCTGCGCGCGGCCGGCCGTTCGCCGATGCCGGATGAAGACGTCATGGTCACCGTCGGACGGGCGGTGTCGCCAGGCTTTCCGCTGGCCGCCATCGCTCCGTCATATCCCTGGGATTAAATAACGAACTTTAAGTTACTTAATTCGGTCAACCAGGGGACATCGCCATGCAACCACTCACCCATCGGCGCCGCGCGCTGATCGTCTGCGCGCTCGCCGCCAGCTGCCAGGCCGCGCTGGCGCAGGACGCCGCGTCCACCACGGCGACGCTCGCCGCCGACGCCAGCGCTGCCGCCGCCACCGCACCGGCCGTGGGCGCCACCGCGCCCGAGACCGCGCCGAACGATCCCGCCAGCGACGACGGCACCACCACGCTGTCCAGCGTGCAGGTCACCGGCGTGCGCAAGGCCAATGCCGCCGCGATCGAGAGCAAGCGCGCGGCCACCAACATCACCGACGTGGTCAGTTCCACCGACGTGCGTGCGCTGCCGGACACCACCATCGTCGAGGCGCTGCGCCGCATCCCCGGCCTGTCGGTGCTGCCGGCCACCGACAACGAGCACCCGCGCGACGAAGCCGCCACCCCGGTGCTGCGCGGCCTCGGCCCGTCCTACAACAACGTCACCATCGACGGCCTGACGGTGGCCTCGCCGGGCACGCCCAACGGCACGCTCGGCTCGATCACCCGCGGCGTGCGCCTGGACATCCTGCCGGCCTCGATGGTCAGCGAGCTGCAGGTCATCAAGACCTTCACCCCGGACCTGGACCCGAACGCCACCGGCGGCGCGATCAACCTCAAGACCCGCAGCGCGTTCGAGAACGGCGGCAAGCCGTTCTTCACCGCCGAGGCCTCGCTGGGCCATGCCAACGACGTCGGCAAGCCGCGCGACCAGGACGACCCGGGCTACCGCCTGCTGGCCACCGGCAGCCGCACCTTCGGCAGCGAAGGCCAGTACGGCCTGACCCTGTCCGGCAACTACCAGACGCTGAGCAGCTACACCGAAACCCACATGACCACCGACACGGTGCACTACGGGTTCTACGACAACAGCGGCGTACTGCAGAGCGGCACCAACCTGGGCAACGGCTGGGCCGTGCCGCAGCAGGACAAGTACTGGTACGTGATGGACAAGCGCGACCGCTACGGTCTCACCGGCAAGTTCGAGGCACGGTTGAGCGAATCCCTGCAGGCCTACGCCATGGCCGGCTACTACTACTTCCGCGACAACATGGAGCGCAACGAGATCATCCTCGATCCGCGCAACCGCAACCGCGTCTACAACCAGACCGCCACCAGCGGCACCTACCCGGTCGGCGACGTGGAAGTGGGCTACTCCAACCAGATCACCACCACCCGCACCAAGCTCGGCCAGACCGGCTTCGAATGGCGCCCGGACGACCGGCAGGTGCTGTCGGCGCGCGCGTCCTGGTCCGATGCCACCTATGCCGAGCCGATCAAGATGATCAAGTACGTCACCGGCGCGCAGCGCCCGGCGGCGGTGCCCACCGGGCAGACCGGGCCCGGCGTCACCGTGGTGCCGACGGCCGCGTACGGGTTCAACTACGACACCTCAGCGCTCAACCAGCGCTTCCCGATGTCGGCGCAGTCGTACTACAACTACGACAACTACAGCCTGCTGTACTGGCGCCCCGACTACCAGCGCAATGCGCGCGACAAGGTGCTCACCGGGCGCCTGGACTACGCCTTCAACCGCGGCGAAATGGACCGCGGCTTCGGCTTCGGCAGCGGCCTCAGCTACACCCGCGACGAGCCCGGCTTCGACATCTACCGCGTGGAATACCAGCCCAACCGCAGCGCGCCGCCGCTGAAGATCGCCGACGTGCTGGCGCCGTCCAACGCGCCGATGCGCTACCTGGGCCTGAACCTGATCGCGATCGATCCGGACAAGGCCAACCAGATCCTCAGCGCCACCCCGCTGAGCGCGTTCAACCGCACCGACCAGAGCGCCTTCAGCAACCAGGACAACTTCAGCCACCGCGAGGAGATCTTCGGCGCCTACGGCCTGGTCGGCTATCGTACCGACGATTTCGATATGGAAGCCGGCCTGCACTACGACCATACCGACCAGTCCACCGTCGGCCGCCAGCGGCAACTGGACGCGGCCACCGGCAGCTACGTCTACGTCGATGCGCCCACCGAGTCGCGCTATGTCAAGGTGTTGCCGTCGGCGGTGATGACCTACCACGTCAACGACCGCCTGGACCTGCGCGCCGGCGCCAGCCGCACGCTCGGCCGTCCGCCCTACGACGCCTACGCCGCGCGCACCTCGATCGGCTTCGTCAACAGCAGCGACATGGGCAATCCCAACGCGCAGGGCGTGACCGTCACCATCGGCAACCCCGACATCAAGCCGCGCGTGTCCACCAACCTCGATCTGTCGCTGGAGTGGCGCCTGCCCGACGATTTCGACGGCATGCTCGCCGCGGCGCTGTTCGACAAGCGCATCCAGGACGAGATCTTCACCCTCTCGCGCACCGACCAGTTCAGCTTCAACGGCACCACCTATTCCAACGTGCTGATCAGCACCCCAGCCAACGCCGCCAAGGCGCACGTGCGCGGCCTGGAATTGAGCGCGGTGTTCAACACCTTGTTCCCGGGCGTGCCGGCGCTGTCCGGCCTGGGCGCCAGCGCCAACCTGGCCCTGCTCGATGGCGGCATGGACGTGCCGTTCACCAGCGGCAGCGCGCCCAACCTGGTGCAGAGCCAGCGCACCGTCGATCGCCTGGTCGGGCAGCCGGACTACACCGCCAACGCCTCGCTGTTCTACACCGTCGGTGGCGTGGAACTGCGTGCGGCCTACAACCGCCAGGGCAAGGCGCTGCGCGCCATCGTCAGCAACATCGCCTGGCAGGACCTGTACTGGGCGCCGCGCTCGCAGCTGGACCTGTCGGCGACCTGGGCGGTGAGCAAGCAGCTCAGCGTGGTCGGCCAGATCAGCAATGTCACCCACAGCCGCCTCACCAGCCTCACCGGCCCCGGCGAGAACCTGCTGAAGGACAGCTATTCGATGCCGACCACCTACTGGCTCGGCCTGCGCTTCACCCCGTCGCTGTGACCGTTGCCGGAGACCTTCCATGAATCTGCTTTTCTCGCGCGGTGTCGTCATTGCCGCGCTGCTGACCGCGACGGCCCCGGCCGTCGCCGCCATCGCCCCGATCCAGGCGCGCCTGGCCAATCCCGACGGCGGCATCTTCGTCGTCGCCCACCGCGGCTGCCACAACCCCGCGCCTGCGCACGGCTTTCCCGGACACGCACCGGAGAACTCGCTGCTGGGCCTGGAGCGCTGCGTGGCGCTGGGCGTGGACATGCTGGAAACCGACATCCGCCGCGCCGGCGACGGCACCCTGGTGATGTTCCATGACGCTACCGTCGACCGCACCACCGACGGCACCGGCAAGGTCGCCGAACTGACCTGGCCGCAACTGGCGCGGCTGCGCCTGCGCGACGACGAGGGCGGCGCCGATGCGCCGCTCACCGATCAGCATCCGCTGACCCTGCAGCAGATGTTGGCCGCGGCCAAGGGCCGGATCATGCTCAACCTCGACGTCAAGGCGCCGATCTACGCCGAGGTGGTCGACGCGGTGCGCCGCGCCGGCATGGAGCGCCAGGTGGTGGTCAAGACCGAGGTCGGCGTCGCCAGCCAGGACCTGGCCTCGATGCCGCCGTTCGACCGGATCAACTTCACCCCGGTACTGCTCAACCCGCCCGGCACCGACGACCTGGTGCAGACCGTGCGCACCCAGACCGACGGCAAGGTGGTGCCGGTGGCGATCGAACTGCCGCGGATGCGCCTGGCCCAGTTACCGGCAGTGGCGGCCTTGGCCAGGCAGCGGCACGTGCGGCTGCTGGTCAACACGCTGTGGGAGGGCTTCGTCGCCGACGTCGGCGGCGATGCCGATGCGGTGCGCGATCCGGAGGCGGTGTGGGGGCGGCTGTACCGCGCCGGCATCGGCGCGTTCCAGACCGACGAACCGGAAGCGCTGCTGCGCTATCGCGCGTCGCTGGAAACGCCCTGACCCGCGCCCGGCCGCGCCACTGTCCGGAATCGGTCGGTGCGCGACCGCTTGCGGACGCCGCGATCGCAGGCGTCGCGATCGCGTCATAAGTAATTCAATGCGTTAGCGCGGTTCGACGATTGGCATGCCGCCTGCTGCACAGCAGGCATGGATATCGCGAAATCACCGAACCGTTCGTTCTGGCGCCAGCGACGCCGCTGGCTGGTGGCGGCAGCCGTCTGCGTGGTGCTGCTGGGCGTGGCGCTGCTCGGCAGCGGCCGCGCCGCACCGCGGGTGGCACGCAGCGAATTGTGGATCGATGCGGCCACGCGCGGCGAGATGCGTCGCGAGGTCCGCGCCAACGGCGTGCTGGTGCCGAGGCAGATCCGCTGGATCACCGCAGGGGCGCCAGCCACCGTGCAACAGCAACTGGTCGAGGCCGGCGCGCGCGTGCAGGCCGAGACGCCGCTGCTGCAATTGGCCAATCCCGAACTGGAGGCCGGCCTGGACCGCGCCCGTGCCGCGCTGGTCGCCGCCGATGCCGACCTTGCCGCACTGCACGCCGCGCTGGCCTCGCAACTGCTCGACCAGCAGGCCCTGCAGGCGCAGGCCGAGTCCGAGTTGCAGATCGCGCAGATCAAGGCCAAGGCCTACCAGCGCGGCCACGATGGCGGCGCGATCTCAGATATCGACCTGACCCAGAGCCAGATCGTCGAAGCGCAGCAACGCGGACGTGCCGACATCGAACGCAAACGCGTCGCCGCATTCCGGCAGAACATGGCTGCGCAGCTGCGCGCGGCACAGGCACGGCGCGAGCAGGCCGCCAGTGCGCTGGCCATCGCCACGCAACAGGCTGACTCGCTGCAGGTGCGCGCCGGCAGCGACGGCATCCTGCAGCAGGTGGACGTGGAGCCGGGCCAGCGCGTCGAGGCCGGCGCCAAGCTGGCGCGGGTGGCGCGCCCGGACGATCTGCTGGCACGCCTGCAGGTGCCCGAAGTTCTGGCCAAGGATGTGATCGAAGGCCTGCCGGTGGCCGTGGACACGCACAATGGTGTGGTCAGCGGGCAAGTGGCGCGGATCGATCCGGCGGTGCGCAGCGGCAGCGTGGTGGTCGATGTGCGGCTGACGCCGCCGTTGCCGCCCGGCGTGCGCCCAGACCTGTCGGTGGACGGTCGCATCGTGCTCGGCACGCTGCGCGACGTGGTCAGCATCCCGCGCCCGGCGCTGGCCGTTCCCAACGCCGCCGGCAGCCTGTTCGTGCTGCGTGACGGCGGCGATACCGCGCAGCGCATCCGCGTGCGCTTTGGCGCCGCCTCCAGCGACCGCATCGAAGTCCGTGCCGGCCTGCGCGCCGGCGACCGTGTCGTGCTGTCCGATACCAGCCAGTGGAATGCTGACGCCACTTTGCGCTTACGCTAGCTTCACCAGGAGACATCCCGTATGACCACAGTTCAGTCACCTTCCGCCACGCCACTGATCCACCTGCACGGGCTCACCAAGGTCTTCCATACGGAGGAAGTAGAGACCCATGCCCTGGCCGAGATAGCACTGGACGTGGCGCCTGGCGATTTCATCGCCATCACCGGCCCGTCCGGCTGTGGCAAGTCGACCCTGCTATCGATCCTGGGCCTGCTCGATGCACCTAGTGGCGGCACCTACCGGCTCAACGGCCGCAGCGTCGCCGAACTGGACACCGTCGGCCGCGCGCGCATCCGCAACGCCGAGATCGGCTTCATCTTCCAGGCCTTCAACCTGATCGCCGACCTTACCGTGGAAGAAAACGTGGCGCTGCCGCTGACCTACCGCGAGGGCGCCCAGCGCGGCCAGATCCGCCAGCGCGTGCGCGAGGTGCTGGAACTGGTCGGCATGCAGCATCGCCACAAGCACTATCCGGGGCAGTTGTCCGGCGGCCAGCAGCAACGCGTTGCTGTGGCGCGCGCACTGGCCGGAAACCCGGCGATCCTGCTCGCCGACGAGCCTACCGGCAACCTGGACAGCCGCAACGGCGAGGCGGTGATGCAGTTGCTCGAACAACTGCACGACAACGGCACCACCTTGTGCATGGTCACCCACGACCCGGCGTTCGCGCGGCGCGCGCAGCGCATCGTGCACATGCTCGACGGCCGCATCGTCGACGAGGATACCTTCGAGCGGCTGCGCCACGAGCAGGATGTAGCGTTGCCAGTGCGCGCCGCGGGGCCGGCACGATGAGTGCCGCCATCCATTGGGTCGAGACCCGGCAATCCTGGCGCGCGTTGGCACGCAAGCCAGGCTATCTGCTGCTGGCGGTGCTGACCCTGGCGCTAGGCGTAGCCACCACCACCGCGGTGTTCGCGTTGCTCGACCAGGCCTTGCTGAAACCATTGCCGTTTCCACAGCCGGAGCGGCTTGTCACTCTCGGCCTGTCCAGCGACCCAGGCAGTAACGTCGCTGCGCCGGGTTACTATCCGGTGCTACAACGCATGTCGAGCCTTCAGTCGATCGGCATTCTGCGCGCGTTCCCAGTGCCCACCAACATCGCTCGCGATGACGCCAGCGAGGTGGTCGCATCGATCAGCGCAGATGCAGGCGTCCTGCGCACGCTTGGCTTGCCGATGGCGGTGGGGCGTAACTTCAGCGATGAGGAAAGCCAGCCCGGTGGGCCGCAGGCGGTGATCCTCAGCCATCGCTTCTGGCAGCGCTATTTCGGCGGCGATCCGACGGCGGTGGGGCGTACCCTGCAGGTGGAAGGCAAGCCGGTGCAGATCGTCGGCGTGCTGCCGGCGGAGTTTCCCTGGGCCGAACCGTTCGACATTATGCGCAACATGCAACCGGACCTGACGGCGACCAACCTATCCACCAACGAGATCATATTGGCGCGTTTGCGCCCTGGGGTCAGCGTTGCCGAGGCCTCCGCGCAGACCGCAGCGGTGCTCAAGGCGCTGCTGCGCAACAGCCCGCACATGGACGCTTCGTGGTGGGAGTCGCTGCAGCAGCGGCCGCCCAATGCGCTGCCATTGCAGGGCAGCCTGTACGACTCCAACAGCGGCAACACGCTATGGCTGTTCTTCGCCGCGGCCGCCTGCGTGCTGCTGATCGCCGCGATCAACCTGACCAGCCTGATGCTGCTGCGCGCGCTCGGGCGTAGCCACGACAGCGCGGTACGCGCCGCGCTGGGCGCTTCGTGGCTGCGGTTGAGCCTGCCGGCGCTGGCCGAAGGCGTGCTGATCGGCGCGCTCGGCAGCCTGGCCGGGCTGGCGCTGGCCTGGTTGGGCCTGCGCCTGCTCGGCGGCTGGGTGCCGCTGATGTGGATGCGCGGCGAGGCCGCACACCTGACCGGGGCCAGTGCGCTGTTCGCGCTGCTCGCCGGTGGCGCGACGGCGCTGTTGGCCGCAGCGCTGGGCATCGTCCGCGGTCGCCGCCGCAACCTGGTGGTGGAACTGGCCGGCGGTGGGCGCGGTGGCTGGAGCCTGCAGGCCGGCCGCCTCGGCCGCAGCTTGGTGATCGCGCAGGTGGCGATCGCCGTGGTGCTGCTGATCGGCGCGGCCCTGTTCACCCGCACCCTGCAGAAGCTGGCGGAGGTGCCGATGGGCTTCGAGACTCGCTCTGCGGTGGTGTTCACTCTGGCGCCGGTGAAGGAGCGCTATGCGACCGCCGCCGATGCGGTGGAGCAGACCCGGCGTATCATCGCGCGGTTGCAGCAGGTGCCGGGCATCGAGCGCGTGGGAGTGTCGACCAATCCGCCGACGGCGACGCGGCTGAGCTGGAGCGTGGAGGTCAACGGTGCACCCTCCGTCGATACCCAGTACCGGCTGGCCACGCCGCAATTCCTGGACGTGTTCCGCGTTCCTTTGCTAGCCGGACGCGGCATCGCTGACAACGACGTGGCCGGGGCGGAACGGATCTGCGTGGTCAGCGCCAGCTTCGCCGCGCGCTACCTGCAAGGACAGGCACTCGGCAAGAGCATCACTGTGCCCGACGACGGCGGCAACCAGCGCTTGTCGATGCGCGTGGTCGGCGTGGTCGGCGACGTGCGCCACACCAGCCCGGCCGAGCCGCCGGAGCCGACGGTGTACCAGCCGCTGGCGCAGATGAGCGAGCCGATGTGGCAGATCATCCGCGGTTTCGGCGCGCTGACCTACGCGGTGCATCTGCGGGCCGGCGCACTGGGTGCCGACGAGCGTGCGCTGCGTGCGGCGATCGACGAAGTGGCGCCGCAGCAGCCGATCGCCGATCTGCAGCCGATGCAGGCGCTGGTCGCCAGCACCACCGGCGAACAGAAGCTCAACCTGCTGCTGGTCGGGCTGTTCGCTGGGCTGGCGCTGCTGCTGGCCGCGGTCGGGCTGTACGCGGTGATGGCGGTGGCGGTGGCCGCGCGCCAGCACGAGTTCGGCGTGCGCGCCGCGCTCGGCGCACCCCCGGCGCGGTTGCGGCGACAGGTGCTGGGCGAGGCCGGCGTGCAGATCGGCGTGGGCCTGCTGCTGGGCCTGGGCCTGGCGATGGCGCTGTCGCGGCTGCTGCAGCGGTACTTGTTCGACGTGCGCGTGGCCGACCCTCTGGCGATCGGCGCGGTCCTGCTGGTGCTGGCCGCGGCCGGCCTGCTCGCCGCGCTGGCGCCGGCGCGGCGCGCGGCGCGGGTGCCGCCGATGCAGGCCTTGCGCGCCGAATGATCCGCGTCGCGTCCCCATACGAAGGCGCTCGACGATGGTCGTCGCGCCTGCTCGCCGCGCCCGGCCGCTAGACTCTGCGCCATGATCGACTTCCGCACACCGCCCTTGCCGAGCATCCTCGTCGTCGACGACCAGGCCGACGTCCGCGAAGCCTTGCGCATGCTGCTCAAGAGCGCCGGCTACGGCATGGTCGGCGCCGAGTCGCCGGAACTTGCGCTGGCCTGCCTGCGCGGCGACGACTTCGCCGCGGTGCTGGTGGACATGAACTATGCGCGCGACACCACCTCCGGCGCCGAGGGCCTGGCGCTGATCGCGCAGATCGCCGCGCAATGGCCGGGGCTGCCGGTGATCGCGATGACCGCCTGGGCCAGCATCGAGCTGGCGGTGGCGGCGATGCGCGAGGGCGCGGTGGATTTCATCGAAAAGCCCTGGCAGAACGCGCGCGTGCTGGCGGTGCTGGAGAGCCGCATCGCGCTGGACCGCAGCCGCCGCGCCGCGCAACGGCTGGGCGAGGCGCAGGCGCTGCTGCTGCAGGAAAGTGCCGCCGGCTTCGTCGCCGAATCGGCATCGATGCAGCGCCTGGTCGAGGATCTGTCGCGTATCGCCGGCAGCAGCGCCAACGTGCTGCTGCTGGGCGAGAACGGCACCGGCAAGAGTCTGCTGGCGCAGTTGCTGCACCAGTGGTCGCCGCGCCGCGCGCAGGCCTTCGTCAAGGTCAACATCGGTGGCCTGGCGCCCACCCTGTTCGAAGCCGAACTGTTCGGTCACGTCCGCGGCGCCTACACCGACGCGCGCCAGGATCGTGCCGGCCGTTTCGAACTGGCCGACGGCGGCACCCTGTTCCTGGACGAGATCGGCAACCTGCCGCTGCAGCAGCAGCCCAAGCTGCTGCGCGCGATCGAGGACGGCGAGTTCGAGCGGCTCGGCTCCTCGCGCACGCAGCGGGTAGACGTGCGCATCGTTTCGGCGACCAATGCCGACCTGGAGGCGGACGTGGCGGCGGGGCGCTTCCGCCAGGATCTGCTGTACCGGCTCAATACCTTCCAGGTGCGCGTGCCGCCGCTGCGCGAGCGCGCTGCCGACATCCTGCCGCTGGCGCGGCATTACCTGGCCGCCGCCTGCACCCGCTACCGGCGGCCGCTGCCGACGCTGGCGCGCGACGCCGAGCGCGCGCTGCTGGGCTACGCCTGGCCCGGCAACGTGCGCGAGCTGGCGCACGTGATGGAGCGTGCGGCGCTGCTCGCCGACGGCAGCACCCTGGGCAGCGACGACCTGCGCCTGCAGCCGGCGACGAACGCGGCGCCGGCGCTGTCGACGCAACTCACCCTGGAAGAAGCCGAGGCGCTGCTGCTGAAGCAGGCGCTGGCGCAGCACCAAGGCAATCTGCAGCGCACCGCCGACCAGCTCGGCATCACCCGGCAGAGCCTATACCGGCGCCTGGGCAAGCACGGGCTGCGCAGCGATGACGCCGGCTGAGCGACAGCGCTTCCGGCCGCTGTGGCTGGTGGCGCCCGCTTCGCTGGCCTTGGTGCTGGTGCTCGCCGCCGGCGCGCCGCGGTGGCCCGAAGCGTTGCTGTTGCTACTGTGCGTGCTGCTGCTGACTGCGGCGCTGTGGCGCTGGCAGCAGCGCGACGCCGGGCAGCGTCTGCGCACCCTCGGCGGCCTGCTCGACGCGCTGCGCGAGGGCGACTACAGCGTGCGTGCGGCGCAGGACGCGCGCGATGCCGACGGCCTGCTGGCGCGGTTCAACGCCCTGGCGCAACGCCTGCAGGACGAACAGCGCGATTCGCACGAAAGCCTGCAACTGCTGAGCAAGACCCTGGCGGCGCTGGACGGGGCGGTGTTCGCCTTCGAACAGGACCAGCGCCTGCGCCTGATCAATCCGGCCGGCGAGCGCCTGCTCGGCGTCGCCGCCCAGCAGGCGATCGGGCAATCCGCGCAGGCGTTGGGACTCGCCGGCCTGTTCGACGTGCCCTCGGGCAGCATCCAGGCGCATGCGTTCGCCGGGCAGCAGGGGCGCTGGCAGATCGGCCACGCCGCCCTGCGCAGCCGCAGCCAGGCCGGGCGGCTGCTGCTGGTGCAGCCGATGGAGCGCGCGCTGCGCGAGGAGGAGGCGCAGGCCTTCCGCCGCCTGCTGCGCGTGCTCAGCCACGAGATCAACAACTCGCTGACGCCGATCGCCTCGATCGCCGACACCCTCGCGCGGCTGCTGGCGGCCGCGCCGCAGGCACTCGACGCCGACTTGCAGGCCGATCTGCACAACGGACTGGGCGTGATCGAACAGCGCAGCGCGGCGCTGCAGCGCTTCCTGGGCGGCTACGCGCGGCTGGCCAGGTTGCCCGCGCCGGTCCCGGCGCCCGTGGCGCTGGCGCCGCTGTGCGCGCGCGTGCAGCGGCTGCTGGACGATGCGCGGATCCAGGTGGAGATCGCACCGGCGCTGCACGCGCGCGCCGACGCCGATCAGTTGGAGCAGGTGCTGATCAATCTGCTGCGCAACGCCCTGGAAGCCGGCGGCAGCGCGCCGGTGACGCTGCGCGCGCGCGGCGAGGGCGCCGGTGTGCTGATCGAGGTACGCGACGGCGGTGCCGGCCTGCCGCCCAGCGACAACCTGTTCGTGCCGTTCTTCACCACCAAGCCCGGCGGTTCGGGCATCGGCCTGGTGCTGTCGCGGCAGATCCTCGAAGCGCAGGGCGGCAGCCTGCACCTGGAGGCCCGCACCGATGCGCCCGGCAGCGTGGCGACGCTGCGCCTGCCGCTGGCGTAGGGTGGGGTGGGGATCTTCGGCGGGTCCACCCCTTGCGCCACGTGCCGGCATTGCGCGCCGCCGGGAGGCTCCATGCCGTTGTAGGAGCGGCTTCAGCCGCGACGGGCGTTCCCGATAACGCCCGTCGCGGCTGAAGCCGCTTCTACAAAACACCAGCGCGTTCCATCGTGTCGCGGCAACCGCGACCTGGTGGCGGTATGCCGGCCCGCGTATGGCCGAGGACGCCGTACGCGCCGGGGCGATCCCGCTCGCCGCGCCGCCGCCGCAACAGGCAAAATGGCCGCTTCCATCGGGAGCCCGCATGCCACTGGACGACACCGCCGCCCCGCACGTCGCGCGGCGCCCCCGGCGCTGGACGCGCCTGCTGCCGTGGCTGCGCTGGGGCACGGTGGCGCTGCTGTCGACCTTGCTGTTGCTGGACCTGGCGTTTCCGCTGCCGCTGCCGAAATCGCGCGACACCTCGACCCTGGTGGTGGCCGCCGACGGTACGCCGCTGCGTGCCTTTGCCGACAGCAACGGCGTCTGGCGTTATCCGGCCACGCCGGACAGCGTCTCGCCGCTGTACCTGCAGGCGCTGCTGAACTACGAGGACCGCTGGTTCTGGCAGCACCCCGGGGTCAATCCCTGGGCGCTGCTGCGCGCGGCCAAGCAGTGGCTGTTCTCGCGCCACATCGTCTCCGGCGGCTCCACCCTGACCATGCAGGTGGCGCGCATCCTGATGCCGCCCGAGGTCAGCACACGCACGCCGTGGGGCAAGGCCCAGCAGGCGCTGCGCGCGCTGCAGTTGGAAGCGCACCTGAGCAAGCGGCAGATCCTGCAGCTGTACCTGGAGCGCGCGCCCTACGGCGGCACCATCGAGGGCGTGGAGGCGGCGAGCTGGGCCTACCTGGGCAAGCCGGCCGCGCGCCTGTCGCAGGCCGAGGCGGCGTTGCTGGCGGTGCTGCCGCAGGCGCCGAGCCGGCTGCGTCCGGACCGGCATCCGGAGGCGGCGCGCGCGGCGCGCGACAAGGTGCTCGAACGCATGGTCGCACTGCACGTATGGCCGCGCGCGCAGGTCGACGACGCACGCATCGAACCGGTGGTGGCGCGCTCGCTGCAGACGCCCCTGCACGCCGCGCTGCTGGCCGAGCGTCTGCGCCAGCAGCGCCCGCATGCCGCGCACATCGTCTCCACCCTCGACGCCGACCTGCAGCGCACGCTGGAGGACCGGGTCAGCGCCTACTTCTCGCAGCTGCCCGAGCGCACTTCCGCGGCCTTGCTGGTGGTGGACAACCACGACCTGGAGGCGCGCGCCTACATCGGCTCGGTGCAGTTCGGCGACCGCCGCCGGCTCGGCGACGTGGACATGGTGCAGGCCTGGCGCTCGCCCGGTTCCACGCTCAAGCCGTTCCTGTACGGCATGGCCCTGGACGACGGCCTGATCCACTCCGAAAGCCTGCTGGTCGATGCGCCGCAGAGTTTCGGCGACTACCGCCCGGGCAATTTCGACGAAGCCTTCAACGGCCCGATCGGCGCGGCCAGCTCGCTGCGCCTGTCGCTCAACGTGCCGGCGGTGGACCTGCTCGACCGGGTCGGCCCGGCCCGCTTCGCCGCGCGCCTGAGCAACGCCGGCATCGGCCTGAAGTTCCCGCGCGGCAGCACGCCCAACCTGGCGCTGATCCTCGGCGGCACCGGCGCCAAACTCGAGGAACTGGTCGGCGCCTTCGCCGCGCTCAACCGCGACGGCATCGCCGGCCACGTGCGCTACAGCGCCTCGGATAAGCGCATCGAGCGGCGCCTGATGTCGCCGGGCGCGGCCTGGATCGTACGCGAGATGCTCGAGGCCAATCCGCGTCCGGGCTACGGCGTCGGCACCTTCGATGTCGGCGCCCGCCCGCGCGTGGCCTGGAAGACCGGCACCAGCTACGGCTACCGCGATGCCTGGGCGATCGGCAGCACCCGCCGCTACACCGTCGGCGTCTGGGTCGGCCGCCCCGACGGCACGCCGCTGCCCGGCCAGTACGGCGCGGTGACCGCCTTGCCGCTGATGTTCGAGACCATCGACAGCTTGCCGCGCCTGCGCGGCGACAACGCACCGCGGCCGATGCCGGCGACGGTGCAGCAGGTGGACGTGTGCTGGCCGCTGGGCATCGCCGCCGAGCAGACCCCGCCGGCCTTGTGCCAACGGCGCTTCTCCGCCTACGCGCTGGACGGCGCGGTGCCGCCCACCTTCGCCGAGCGCGACGCGCGGCTATGGAGCGCCGGCCGCGAGACCGTGCAGGTGGACGCGCACAGCGGCCTGCGCCTGTCGCCGGACTGCGCGCAACCGCACGCGGCGGTCACCCGCGACCTGGCGCGCTGGCCGGCGCTGCTGACCCCGTGGCTGCACGCCAGCGAGCGCCAGGCCGGGCAACTGCCGGCGCTGTCGCCGGACTGCCGCGACGACGGCCGCGGCCGCAGCGACGTGCTGCGCATCGAAGGCATCAACGACCGCGCCACCCTCGCGCGTGCGCCGGGCAGTGCCAGCGTGCGCCTGCAGGTGCGCGCACTGGGCACGAGCACGCCGGTGGACTGGCTGCTGGACGGCCGCTGGATCGCCCGCACCGAGGGCGCACGCACCTTCCAGCGCGACTTCGCCGACGCCGGCGACCACACCCTGACCGCGCTGGCCAGCAACGGGGCCTGGACCCAGGTCCGGTTCCGGGTGTTGCGCTGAGCAGCGTGGCGCGCGCGCCTTCGTAGAAGCCAATAGTCATGCAAACACCACGACCAGAGTAGGCGGACGATTTGACGTCTGAAGCAGTCGGGACTGAAGTCCCTCCCACAATCGCTCCCGGACACCAACAAGCGTGAGTCCCTGCGAGAGTTGCGGTCGCTTGGCGTTGGCTTTGGCTGTTGCTGTTGCTCTTGCTTTTGACTTGCCGGGTTCCCTTCCGAAGCGGCGGCCATCGCGGGGAAACACCCGAAGGGCGGCGCACATGGATGTGCGCCGTCCGCGGCAGGGGCAGGATGCCCCTTCCGCGGATCCCCGGGATGGACGCGGACCCGGAGCGCGTAGCGCGGAGGGCGCGAGGCAGGGTGTGCTTTCTTTTGGTTACTTTTCTTTGCACAAGCAAAGAAAAGTGACTCGCCGCAAGGCGAAAGCCTCTGCAGTTGCTTCAACCATGTGTGTCAGACCAGAAGGACAATAGGAGCGGCTTCAGCCGCGACAGGCTCCATCGGGAAGGCCTGTCGCGGCTGAAAGCCGCTCCTACGAGGGGGCGTAACGCGGAACCGGTTTACTTGCCGATCCAGCCTTCCAGCATGTCCGAGAACTCGTCGGCGTGCTCTTCTTCCTGGGCCAGGATGTCTTCCAGGATGCGCTTTGTGGTGGTGTCCTTGTCTCCGACGAAATTGATCATCTCGCGGTAGCTGTCGATGGCGATGCGCTCGGCGATCAGATTCTCCTTGACCATGTCGCGCAGATCCTCGCCTTCCTTGTACTCGGCGTGCGAGCGCGCGGTCAGCGTGTCCGGATTGAGGTCCGGTTCGCCGCCCAACTGCACGATGCGCTCGGCGAGCTTGTGCGCATGCGACTGCTCCTGCTGCGCGTGCTCCAGGAACTCGGCCTTGACCGCATCGGCGAGCATGCCCGCGGCCATGAAGTAATGGCGGTAGTAGCGCAGCACGCACACGTACTCGGTGGCCAGCGCGTCGTTGAGCATCTTGATCACCGCCTCGCGGTCGGCGCTGTAGCTCTTGGTGATCGCGCCGTCCTCGATGCTCTGGCGGGCATTGGCGCGCAGCGTGGCGGTGTCGGTCAGGCCGGCGGTGTGCTGCAGCGGCTTGGCATCTGTCTTCGGGGAGGCTGGCTTGTTGGACATGGCTGGCCGTTTCCTGTGGTGGGTAAGGGGAAGGGAATCAGTCGGGAAGATGCTGCAGGACGTAGTCGGCGGCGGAGACCTTGAACTCGCCCGGCGCTTCGACGAACAGCGCACGCACCACGCCGTCGTCGGCGTACAGCGCGAAACGGCGCGCCCGCACGCCCATGCCGTAGCTGCTGGCATCCAGTTCCAGGCCCAGCGCCTTGGCGAAATCGCCATTGCCGTCGGACAGCATCTGCAGGCCGTCCGGCACCAGTTGGCTCTTGCCCCAGGCCTGCATCACGAACGGGTCGTTCACTGCCATGCAGTACACGTCGATGCCGCGTTTGCGGAACGCCTCGAAGTGTTCGACGTAGCCGGGCAGGTGCTTCTCCGAACAGGTCGGGGTGAAGGCGCCGGGCACCGCGAACAGCAGCACGCGGCGGCCATCGAACAGGGTGCGCGTGTCCACGGCTTCGATGCCGTCGCGGATGCGCTGCAGCACCACTTCGGGAATGCGTTCGCCGGTCTGGATGGGCATGTCGGGCTCCTTGGATGAACCGAGTCTAGAAACGGAAATGGGAAGGTGGCGTCAACGCCTTGAAAAGCGCCGCGGCAGGCCTATCTGACGGGCATGGACGACGGGCTGGTCCCGCCGCCGCGAACCGTCCCCTCGGGGGTGTACCTCATTCACGTTTCAGGAGACCACGATGAGCATCGTCCGTTATCGCCAGTGGCCGGCCCAGGCCGCATTCCAGAACGAGATCAAGCAGGTGTTCGACCGCTTCTTCGACCCCAACGGCGGCACCGACGAATCGGCCGTCGTCACCGCGCAGTGGGTGCCGCGCGTGGACATCAAGGAGGAGCCGGAGCGCTTCGTGCTGTACGCCGACCTGCCGGGCATCGACCCGTCGGAGATCGAGGTGTCGATGGACAAGGGCATCCTCTCGATCAAGGGCGAGCGCAAGAGCGAATCGGCGGCCGATACCGAGCGCTTCTCGCGCATCGAGCGCCGCTACGGCAGCTTCCACCGCCGCTTCGCGCTGCCCGACAGCGCGGATCCGGATGGCATTTCCGCCACCGGCTACCATGGCGTGCTGGAAGTGCGCATCCCCAAGCGTCCGGCGAGCACGCCGCGCCGCATCCAGGTCGATACCGGGGCCACGATCGTGCAGTGAGCGCCCGCTCGCAGCGGCGTCGCGCTCGCGACGCCGCGCCCTCGCCGCCGGCCGTAGAATGGCCGGGCGATGGCGCGATGCATGCAACCGGCCCGTTGCCGCAAGGCGGCGGGCCGACTCTTTTTGAGGTGATGGATGGAATTCAAGGATTACTACGCGACCCTGGGCGTGGAACCCAGCGCCGGCGATGCCGAGATCAAGACCGCGTACCGGCGGCTGGCGCGCAAGTACCATCCCGACGTCAGCAAGGAGCCTGGGGCCGAAGAGAAGTTCAAGGCCGTCAACGAGGCCTACGAGGCCTTGCGCGACCCGCCCAAGCGCGCCGCTTACGACCAGTTGCGCGCGCAGGGCTACCGCCCGGGCGAGGAGTTCCACGCGCCGCCCAACTACGGTGGCGCGCAGGGCTTCGATTTCGAGGAAGTGTTCGGCAATGGCGGCGCCGGTGGCGGCTTCAGCGATTTCTTCGAGAGCCTGTTCGCCCGCCAGCAGCGCGCCCGCCAGGGCGCCGGCGCAGGCCCGGGGCCGGGCGCGCCGCGCGGCGACACCCGCGCCAAGCTGGCGGTGCCGCTGGAGGCGGTGTACGCCGGCGACAGTGTGCGCATCACCATCAACGGCAAGCAGTTGGATGTGCGCGTGCCCAAGGGCGTGCGTCCCGGCCAGGTGATCCGGCTGAGCGGGCAGGGCAACGGTGGCAGCAACCTGCTGCTGGAGATCGAGTACGCCGCGCATCCGCAGTTCGAGGTGGACGGCCGCAACATCCTTTACACCCTGCAGGTGACGCCCTGGCAGGCGGCGCTGGGCACCAGCATCAGCGTGCCGACCCTGGGCGGGGCGGTGGAACTGAAGATTCCCCCGGAATCGGATGCCGGCCGCAAGCTGCGCCTGCGCGGCCGCGGCCTGCCCGGCACCCCGCCGGGCGACCAGATCGTCGAACTGGAAGTGCTGGCGCCCGCGCCGGAAACCGAAGCGCAGCGCAAGGCGTATCGCGGGTTGGCCAAGGCGTTTGGCGAGGCCGTATGAGGTGAGGCGGGAGTGGGGAGTGGGGATTCGCAAAAGCGGGCTCCCTCGCGCTGTGGCGTTGTGGGGTCGGCTTCGGCCGCCATGCCGGCCCGATAAAGCGGCCGTACCCGCTTGCGCGGCCCGGCTCGTCATGCGCCTGCAAGCGTGACTGCGCTAGAGCCGCTGCGGCGCAGGGCCGCAGCGGCATCGCCGACAAGCTTGCGCGTTTCGCAAATCTGCAGCTGTGGTGCTTTTCCGTGGGAGGGGCCTCAGCCCCGACGCCTCAACCTTTGAAGCGTCGGGGCTGAAGCCCCTCTCACAAGAGACGCCACCGGCTCTTCGTTTGGTTCCATGCATTGCCCGGCTTGTCGTAGGAGTCAACTGTCATGCACCTGCGATGGCAGGAGGAGCGTACTGGGCCTGATCGCGCGCGATGGCGTTGAGCCAGCGCAGGAACTTGTGCATGCAGGCGACGATGGCGACCTTGGCCGGTTTGCCGCCTGCGCGCAGGCGCGCGTAAGTGTTGGCCAAGGGGGATTTGGCGCGGATGCTGGCCCAGGTGGCCATGTACAGCACGCGCCGCACGTCGGCACGTCCGCCTTTGATGCGGCGTTGGCCTTTCCAGCAGCCGCTGTCGTGATTGAACGGGGCCAGCCCGACCAGGGCAGCGAGCTTGCGTGGCGGCAGCGTGCCCAGCTCTGGCAACCGCGCGGCCAGAACCGCGCGCAGGATCGTGCCGAGCCCAGGCACCTTAGGGAGGCTCGAGCAGGTCTTGCCCTGCTGCCCGATCTCCTGCGTCAACGTCTGGATCTGCTGGTTCAGCAGGGCGATCACCTCTCGGCAGTGGCGTTGCACCTCAGGGCGGGTGATGTGCTCCAGGCGCCGCCGATGGGCATCGCGCTGGCCCACCAGGGTGGCACGCAGGTCCAGCAGTTCGCGAAGAGACTGCTGGTGCCCGGGCACCACGGGCGTGGGGGTGGTCGGGATGTGCTGGGCGGCGATGGCCAGCAGGCGCGCGTCCAGGACATCGGTTTTGGCATGCAGGCCCAAGGCCTGGGCTAGCTTGCGCGGACGATCAGCGGCCATCCGCACTGCCGGCAGGTCCGCCTCTCGGAGCACCTGCAGCACGGCATGTTCGTAGCCGCCACTGGCTTCCAGCACGATCCGCTCGCAGCCCAGCTCGGCCAGGCGTTGGGCCAGCGCACGCTGCCCCTGTGGCGTATTGGCTTGGGTCCAGGTCTGCTCGTCCGGCAGGACATGAATGACCAGTTCGGCCTTGGATACATCGATCCCGACATAGCGCCGCATAGACGTTCTCCACAGTAGACTCAGGCACGAGAGCACTCCTGCCGACGCCCATGCTTGTGGAGTTCGAGCTCGCGACTCGGGCAACTGTTCGGGCTGATGAGGCAGGAGATACGGGGTGCGGCGGCGCTGACTCCTACTCGTGCTTGCTGGCACTACGGCTAAACGGCCTGCCGCACTCCGCTCTCACCCACAACGATAGACCCTCATTTGACACAAGCGGCTTCAGCCGCGACAGGCGTCACCGGTAACGTCTGTCGCGGCTGAAGCCGCTCCTACAAGGGGCGCCGATTGCAACGCGGCCTTACCCCGCGCGCTCAAACGCCGCCCGGAAACCCGCCCTTACGAATCCCCACTCCCCAATCCCGATTCCCGGCTTCTACGGCGCATCCTCGCCGCTGAACACGCGCTCGATCACCTCGTACAGCTCGTCCTCGGAGAACGGCTTGGTGATGTAGGCGCGGGCGCCCTGGCGCATGCCCCACATGCGGTCGGTGTCCTGGTCCTTGGTGGTGACCAGGATCACCGGGATGTTCTGCGTGGTCGGCTCGCGGCGCAGGGTGCGGGTGGCCTGGAAGCCGTTGAGGTTGGGCATCACCACGTCCATCAGCACCAGGTCCGGCAAGGCCGCCTTGGCCGCCTCCACGCCGGCGGCGCCGTCGGTGGCGGTGATCGTTTCGTGCCCCAGCTTTTCCACGATGCGCTGGATGCCCAGCAACTGCGACGGCGAATCGTCGACGATCAGAATGCGTGCCATGTAGTTCCCCCTAGGAGGTTCCGAGTGTAGAGGCAGCGGCGCGAAGGCGGAAAGCGTTGCGTGTCACAAAGCGTCGGCGTGGCTACGCGCCTGGATCCAGCCGCACCACGGTGCGCCCGAACGACTGCCCGGCCAGCATCGTGGCGAACACCTCCGGCAGGCCGGCCAAGTCCACTTCGCGGGTGCAGATCGTCTCCAGGTGGCGCGGCTTCCAGTCGCTGCCCAGGTGCTGCCAGATGCGGTCGCGCAGGTCGCGGGCGGTGCCGGCCGAGCCGATGCCCAGCAGCGATACCCCGCGCAGGATGAAGGGCATCACCGTCATGTCCAGCTCCGCGGTCGCGGCCAGGCCGGCGCTGGCGACGTTGCCGTACGGCGCCGTCTGCGCCAGCAGGCTGGTCAGCATCGCCCCGCCCACGTTGTCCAGGCCGCCGCCGAAGCGCACCGACTCCAGCGGCCGGCTGGTCTGCAAAGCCTCGCGACCGAGCACCTGGGTGGCGCCCCAGGCCTTGAGCTGCTCGGCGCGGTCGGCCTTGCCGCTGACCGCATGCACCTCGAAGCCGGCGCGGCTGAAGAGGTCGATCGCCAGCGAGCCGACCCCGCCGGTGGCGCCGGTCACGCACAGCGGGCCGAGCGCCGGGGTCTGGCGGTTGTCGAGCAGGCGCAGCAGCGCCAGCGCCGCGGTGAAGCCGGCGGTGCCCAGCACCATGCTCTCGCGCAGGCTCAGGCCGGCCGGCAGCGGCACCACCCACCTGGACTCCAGGCGCACGTATTCGCTGTAGCCGCCGTCGCGGGTCTCGCTGAGGCCGCAGCCGGTGACCAGCACCGCATCGCCTTCCTTGAACGCCGGGTCGCTGGAGGCGACCACGTGCCCGGCCACGTCGATGCCGCCGACCAGCGGGAAGCGGCGCAGGATCTTGCCCTGGCCGGTGCCGGCCAGCGCGTCCTTGAAGTTCACCGAGGACCACGCCGCCCGGATCACCACCTCGCCCTCGCTGAGCTGGTCCAGGGACAGCGGGACGAGGCCGGCGTGGTAGCCGCTGGCGTCCTGATGGATGCGGAAGGCGGAGAACTGGGCGGGAACGGACATGGAACACCTTGGTCGGCACGCAGGAATGCACCAAGATACCCTTTCGAAACGGCGGGTCTGCCCCATCTTGTAGAATCGGCGACTCATTTCCGGTGACCGGCGCGTGACCGACGCGGCGCCACCTTCCTTCTTGGAGCATGCATGGCCTGGAACACACCTGGCGGCAAGGGCGGAGACGGCCCGGACAATCACGGGCGCGGTCCCTGGCCACCGCGTGGCGGCAATGGGGGAGGCAAGTGGGGTGGGTTGCCCGGTCCGTTGAAGGACCTGTTCGGCGACGGCGGCGGCATCGGCCGCTGGATCCTGGGCGCGGTGGTGCTGGTGCTGCTGTTCAGCAGCTTCCAGTTGATCGGCGAGCAGCAGCGCGGTGTGGTGCTGCGCTTCGGCCAGTTCTCGCGGATCCTGCAGCCCGGCCCGAACTTCAAGCTGCCGTGGCCGATCGAGACCGTGCGCAAGGTCGACGCCACTCGCATCAAGACCTTCGACAGCCAGTTGCCGGTGCTGACCGGCGACGAGAACATCGTCAACGTCTCGCTCAACGTGCAGTACCGGGTCGAGGATCCGCGCACCTACGTGTTCGGTGCGCGCAACGCCGACCTGGTGCTGGAGCAGGCCGCGCAGAGCGCGGTGCGCGAGCAGATCGGCCGCTCGGATCTCAACACGGTGCTCAACAACCGCGGGCCGATGGCGGTGGCCGCGCGCGAGCGCCTGCAGGCCGCGCTCAAGGCCTATCACACCGGCCTGATCGTGACCGGCCTGACCCTGCCCGACGCGCGTCCGCCGGAGGAAGTGAAGTCGGCCTTCGACGAGGTCAACGGCGCCCAGCAGGTCAAGGAGCGGCTGATCAACGAGGCCCAGGCCTACGCCGCCAAGGTGGTGCCGGAGGCGCGCGGCCAGGCGGCACGCACCCGCACCGTGGCCGAAGGCTACAAGGAAGCGGCGATCGCCCGCGCGCAGGGCGACGCCGAGCGTTTCACCCTGCTGCAGCAGCAGTACCAGAACGCGCCGGACGTCACCCGCAAGCGGCTGTGGCTGGAGACGATCCAGCAGGTGCTGGCGGAGAACCGCAAGGTCATCGGCGGCGACGGCCGCCAGCTGATCTACGTGCCGATGCCGGCCGACAGCAAGGCGCCGGCGGCGGCGACCCCGCCGACGCCTACCACGTCGCTGCCGACGTTGCCGCAGGAAGTGTTGCTGCCGGCCCTGAACAGCACGTCGGCCGAAAGTGTCCGCAACCCGGAGCGCACGCCGCGCCCGACCGGCCGTGAGGAGATCCAGCGATGAAACTGTCATTGTGGGCGGGCATTGCCGTCGTCGCGCTGTTCGCGCTGCTCAGCTCGGTGTTCGTGGTGCCCGAGGACAAGGCGGCGATGGTGCTGAACCTGGGCCGCGTGGTGCGTGCCGACCTCAAGCCGGGCCTGCACTTCAAGGTGCCGCTGGTCGAGTCGGTGCGCATGTTCGACCGCCGCTTCCAGGTGATCGACACCAACCCGGCGCGCTATTTCACCGCCGAGCAGAAGGACGTCAGCGTCAGCTTCTTCGCCATCGGCTACATCTCTGACGTGCGCGCCTTCTTCCGCGCCACCCAGGGCGGCGACGAGAAGGTGGCCAACAGCCTGCTGGCGCCGATCATCACCGACTCGCTGCGCAACCAGATCAACTCGCGCACCCTGCAGCAGCTGGTGTCCGGCGACCGCAGCGAGCTGATCGCCAAGCAACTGGTGGCGATCAACGCGGCGAGCAAGACCCTGGGCATGCAGATCGTCGACCTGCGCATCAAACAGATCGACCTGCCGACCGACAGCCAAGTGATCAACGACGTGTACGAGCGCATGCGCGCGCAGCGCAAGCAGGAAGCGGCGAAGCTGCGCGCCGAGGGCGAGGAGCAGGCGCTGACCATCCGCGCCCAGGCCGACCGCGAGAGCACCGTGCTGGTCGCCGAGGCTGAGCGCGACGCGCAGAAGCTGCGCGGCGAAGGCGATGCCGAGGCCGCCAGCGTGTACGGCAAGGCCGGCTCCGCCGACCCGTCGTTCTACGCCTTCTACCGCAGCCTGGAGGCCTACCGCGGCGGCATGGCCGACGGCAACGGCGTGATCGTGCTCGACAAGAACGATCCGTTCCTGCAGTACCTCAAGAGCGAGCGCTGAGGGGCGGGATTGGGGAATGGGGACTGGGGATTCGCAAGAGCGGGTTCCCGGTCGCCATGCAGTTGTAGGAGCGGCTTCAGCCGCGACACGCGTTACTGGGAATGCCCGGTCGCGGCTGAAGCCGCTCCTACCTGCACCCTCGGGCTGCGGCCCAGCGTCATCGGAGACCGCCATGCACGATCTCATCGCCGCGGTCTGCCTGATGGTGATCCTGGAAGGCCTGCTGCTGTTCGCCGCGCCGGAGGCGTGGCGCCGCATGGTGCAGCAGATCTCGAGCATGCCGACGCGGCAGCTGCGCGGGGCCGGCGCCATTGCCGTCGGCATGGGCCTGCTGGCGCTGTGGTGGGTGCGCGCCTGACCGCAGCCTGATCGCTGCCGTCGGGCGGATCGCTGAACGCGGCAGGGGAAGGGGTGGTGACCGCCACCCAAAACCCGGATAATGCACAAAAGCCGGCCGGGCCCGCTCCACGCGAGCGTCTCGACCGGCTTTTTCCGTGTATGGGTCTTGTCGCCGCCTGGACGCTCCCCGATGGAGCAACCGCGCTGGTGTCGGTCGGACCCCGCACGGCCACCACATCCGCGTGGCCCCGACGGTCGCGCAGCAAACCAGGAGTTACCCAGCCATGGGTCAGTCAGTTGTCGTGCTCGGCGCCCAGTGGGGCGATGAAGGCAAAGGCAAGATCGTCGATCTGCTCACCGAGGAAATCGGTGCCGTCGTGCGTTTCCAGGGCGGCCACAACGCCGGCCACACCCTCGTCATCAACGGCAAGAAGACCGTCCTGCACCTGATCCCGTCCGGCATCCTGCGCGCCGACGCGCTGTGCCTGATCGGCAACGGCGTGGTGATCTCCCCGGCCGCGCTGCGCAAGGAGATCGAGGAGCTGGAGACCTCCGGCGTGGAAGTGCGGTCGCGCCTGAAGATCTCGCCGGCCGCGCCGCTGATCATGCCGTACCACATCGCCCTGGATCAGGCCCGCGAGAAGGCCGCCGGCGGCAAGGCTATCGGCACCACCGGCCGCGGCATCGGCCCGGCCTACGAAGACAAGGTGGCGCGTCGCGGCATCCGCGTCGCCGACCTGCATTACCCGCCGCAGCTGGAAGAGCTGCTGCGTACCGCGCTGGACTACCACAACTTCGTGCTGACCAAGTACCTGGGCGTGGAAGCGGTCGACTTCCAGAAGACCTTCGACGAAGCGCTGGCCTTCGGCGAGTACGTGCAGCCGATGAAGTCCGACGTGGCCGGCATCCTTCATGACCTGCGCAAGCAGGGCAAGCGCGTGCTGTTCGAAGGCGCGCAGGGCGCGCTGCTGGACATCGACCACGGCACCTATCCCTACGTCACCAGCTCCAACACCACCGTCGGCGGCGCGCTGGCCGGCACCGGCGTGGGCGCGCAGGACATCGACTACGTGCTGGGCATCGCCAAGGCCTACGCCACCCGCGTCGGCGGCGGCCCGTTCCCGACCGAACTGGACGACGAGATCGGCCAGGGCATCCGCGACCGCGGCGCCGAGTACGGCGCCTCCACCGGCCGTCCGCGCCGCTGCGGCTGGATGGACATCGTCGCGCTCAAGCGCGCCGTGGCCATCAACGGCATCTCCGGCCTGTGCATCACCAAGCTCGACGTGCTCGATGGCATGGAGAAGCTGAAGGTGTGCATCGCCTACGAATACCGCGGCAAGCGCACCGAATACGCGCCGCTGGACGCGCAGGGCTGGGAAGAGTGCACCCCCGTGTACCTGGAGTTCCCGGGCTGGAGCGAGAACACCCACGGCATCACCGTGTGGGACGAACTGCCGCCCGCCGCCCGCGCCTACCTGCGTGCGCTGGAGGAACTGGCCGGCTGCCCGATCTCGATCGTCTCCACCGGCCCGGACCGCGAGCACACCATGGTGCTGCAGGATCCGTTCGCCTGATCCTGGCGCGCGCTGCGGCGTTCAGCGAAAGCCCCGCCTCGGCGGGGCTTTTTATCGTTTGATGGTGTTTAGGGCGCGAGCAAGGATTGGCTCATTTCTGGTTGCCAACAAAGGCGTCAAAAGGATGGTCTACCTTTGGGGCGATTTGCTTGACATACAGGAGTTGTTTTAAATGTTTTGGATTCTTTCCACGATCATTCATGGGCATATTGATCCGACCAATCAGGAGCCGCCGAAGGACAATGGCTGATCTCAAGATTGGTGTACGCATTTTCCCTGAATATGCCTGACTTGATATCCATTTGGACTTTGGTTGGATGGTCCATGTGATGGGTTTGCGGTGCGCTTTTTTGGGGCGAGGAGTTGTCTCCTCGCTCCATTGATAGCTGTTCATTAATCGGGCCGGCAGGATAGTGGCGTGCCTCCGCTAATTGCTCCTGCTAATGTCGCGTCGCTGTCGATCCGAAGGAGGATCGCCGATGTTCAAGGAGCTATTCGACACGCTGTTCAACCGCAGACCACCCAGTCCGGACGCATTCGCCCGGCTGTTCCAGGGGGCTTTGCAGGCGCGCGGCTATGCCGAACCCCTCACGTACCAGCCGGACGCCTTCCGCCTGGTCGGCCAGAACGGCCGCACCATCCACCTGCACAACGCCTACCACTCCTATACCCAGGCCGACCGGCGCAGGCGCAACGAGGCGCTGCACAGCTACGTCGCTGCCTTCCTCAACGAGCAGGAGGAAAGCCGCCAGCAACGCAGCTTCGAGGAACTGCGCGCCACGCTGATGCCGGTGATCCGCAACCGCGGCATGTTCGAGGATCTGCGCCTGGAGCAGCAGTGCGAGAAGGGCATGGACGTGCCGTTCCCCTATGCGTGCCGCGATATCGCCGAGGATTGCGTCGAGCTGCTGGCGCTGGACTTGCCCGATTCGACCTCCACCCTGATCGCCGGGCCGCGGCCGGAGTGGGGCATCTCCCTGGACGAGGGCCTGGCCATCGCCCGCGACAACCTGCGCGACGCCACCGAAGACCGTTTTGCCGAAGTCGCGCCCGGCGTGTTCCGTGGCGCCTGGTACGACGCCTACGACACCAGTCGGGCCTTGTTGCCGGACGTGCTGCATCGCGCGCCGGTGGCGGGGCGTCCGGTGTTCATGCTGCCCACGCGCGATTGCCTGCTGGTGGTCGGCGAGCGCGACAACGTCGCCATGGCCCTCATGCTGGAACTGAGCCTGCAAGCGGCCGAGCATGGCCGCTGCATCTCCTGGCTGGTCTTCACCTACGACGACGCGCGCCGCATGGTGCCGTTCGCCCTGACGGCGCCCGAGCACCGGCAGCGCCAGGCCGACCTGCGGCGGAGGCTGGACACGCCGGCCTACGCCGGCCAGAAGGCGCTGCTCGACAAGCTGCACGAGGCCAACGACGTGGATGTGTTCGTGGCCTCGTTCAACGTCTATCAGGACCGCAACGACAGCACGCGGCAGGTGTCGGTCGGCACCTGGACCGAGGGCGTGGACACCTTGTTGCCAAGGACCGAGCACATCGCCTTCGTCGTCCCGCGCGACGACGGCGAAGCCGACGTGACCGTCGTGGAGTGGGAGCAGGCGTTCGCCCTGCTCGGCGACCTGATGGAGCGCCAGCCGAACCTGTATCCGCCGCGCTATCGTGTGCGTTCCTTCCCCAGCGTCGAGCAGTTGCGGCAATTGCCGCCGGTGTGAATCCCGGCGCGTCGGCTGGCCATGCCTGGGCTGGGCGGGATCGTGCGGACGGGCCTGCTCGGTTCGGGACGTCAGGCCGCGTTGGCGCCGGTCGTCGTCAGCCGCTGCGAACGGCAGGAGAGTGCTCGACGTAGCATCGCGCCTGGGATGGGCCTCAAGAAATCGCTGGCGCGGCCGATAGCAGCGCACGGATCGGCGTCGCTGCACATCGTCAGCGACACGCGGGGACCAGCTTGCGACGGCAGCCGTCGCGCCCAGGGCTCCGGCGTGCGCCGCGGCATCTTTGGGGGAACGGGGCAGTGCGCAGTCGCTTGGTTTGGCAGTCGCTCGGGGCGCTGCTGTGGTGGGGTGTGCTCGCGCCGAACGCGTCGGCACAGACGGTGGCAACGCCCGCGTGTGCGCCGGCGCAGGCCTTGCCGGCCTGCGTGGAGGCCGTGCGCGCCGACGACCCGGCGGCCGCGTTGCGCATGGGCATGCCGGCCTGGGACGCCGCCGCCGACAAGCAGGGTCTGATTCCCCTCGGCCTGGAACTGGTGGACGCGGCGTCCGCCGCCGGCAAGCCGGAGACCGTGGTCGCCCTCGGCTCGGCCCTGCTCACCCAGCCGTTGTCGCCGCAGCAGCGGGTACGCCTGTTCAAAAAGCTCAATGGCGCCATCTGGCAGCCGCGCGACGCCACGCGCATCGCCGAACTCGAAGCCGAGATGCGGCGGCTGGAGAAGGAACTGCCGGACGAGCCGCTCATCGCCGACATGTGGCGGCAACTGGCCGCTTGCTATTACCAGATCGGCGCACAGAAAGACGCCTTGCGGGTCGCCCGTATTGCATTGTCCAGAGTGCGTAAGCATCCCGATCTGGTGGAGTACAACGCCAACCAGATCTTGTTCATCGTCTCTTCGCAGCAAGGGCGCATGCCAGACGCAATCGCTGCATTGCTTGAGGCGGAGCGGGTAGGAAAGGCGCTGGGCAGGCCGGACGACGCCATGCTGCTGAACAACGCCACCGGCTTGTTCTGCTATGCCCGCGAATGGGAGAAAGCAATCGCCTATGGTCAACGCGCCTTGGCCGCCTACGATGCCAAGCCGCCCAAGGAACTGTCACGTGCGGCCGTGCTCGACAATTTGGGGTCGGCCTACGATGGAGCCGGCGAACTGCAGCGCGCCGAGGCCATCTACCGGCAGGCATTGGTGGCGGCGCGCGTCGACCCCACGGCATCGCTGATCTCCCCCCTGAACAACCTCGCCGATGTCCTGCGTCGCCTGCACCGCCCGCAGGAGGCGTTGCCTTTGTTGCAAGAGGCGGCCGCGATCATGGATAACGCCGCGCAGAGCGGCGAGCATGGCGATCACGGTGCAGCGGCCATCATCTATTCCAACCTCGGTACCACCTTGGTGGATCTCGGTCAGCGCGATGCCGCGGCTGCGGCGTTCGCGCACTCGCGGCAGTTGTTCGCGGAATCGGACAACGTGACGCGGCGGCTTGAGCTGTATCCGCCCATGATCGACAACCTCGATGCGCTTGGCCGCGACCGCGAGGCGCTGGCGCTGATGCGCGAGTACAAGGCGGTCAACGACGAGGCGGTGAACGTCGAGTCCAAGACCCGCATCGCGCAGCTCGAATCGGCGGTGGACCTGGCGCGCAAGAAGAGCGAACTGGCTGCGCTCGGCCGCACCCGCGCCGCCGAACAGGCCGCCTACGCGCAACTGCAGGCGCGCGAACAGCGCCAGCGCAGCGTGCTCTACGGCCTGTTGGCCGCGCTGCTGGCGCTGGCCGGCTTCTTCCTGCTCAAGGTGCGCGAAGGCCGCGTGCGCCGGCGCATCAACGCCGAACTGGCGCGCAAGAACGACGAGATCCAGACCCAGCATCGCGAGCTCGAGCAACTCACCGCCACCATCCGCCGCCAGAGCGAAGAGGATGCCCTCACCGGGCTGCGCAACCGCCGCTACGTCACCGCCTGGCTGCAGGCGCGCGAAGCCGCGGCGACGCCGGAGCGCACGCAGGAGCCGCTGTTGATCGCCCTGCTGGACATCGACCACTTCAAACGCGTCAACGACCTGCACGGCCACGAAGGCGGCGACCACGCCCTGATGCACCTCGGCGACCTGCTGCGCGACTGCGCACGCAGCTCGGACATCATCGCCCGCTGGGGCGGCGAAGAATTCCTGTGGATCTGCCCCGGCGGCACCCTGGCCGACGCCCCACGCCTGTTCCGCCGCCTGCGCGAGCGCCTGCAGGCCGACCCGCTGGTACGCCCGACCGGACGCATCGCCCTCACCGTGTCGATGGGCGTGAGCCTGTTCCCCGCCCACCCCGGCGGCGACTGGCCGCTGAGCCTGCGCATCGCCGATGCCGCCCTGTACCGCGCCAAGCACGCCGGCCGCGACCGTTGGATGGGGCTGACGTTGGAAGGTGTGGCGACTGATCTGGGGCCCGATGTGTCGCTCGACGTACTGGAGGCGGAAGGCCGGCTGCAGCAGAGTGGCGGTGGGGGTGATGGGGTAGTGTTTGTGGTGGGGCGGCAGGTGGCGTGAGGGCGTGATTTCGGCCGAGCCCAATGTTAGGCCTATCGCTCTGAGCGAGGTCGTTGTTGCGTGTTACAGCCAGAGGCGTCGAGGCGCGAGAAGGATGCCGATACTCGAATCATCTTCTTCCCTCATCGCTGTCAAGTCGCGGCAGCGTGGGCGAAGGCCACCAATTCGTGTCCCTGGCCAGGGTGGCAATCCTTGCGTCTGGCGGGCGCAGGACTGCGATGCACCTAGCCTGCTCGACCCCGGAAACGGCTGCGCCCATAACTCATGCCGCCGCTGAAGATCACGAAGCCGTCTTCTGGATCGAGCAGGTAACGGTCGTGGACGTCGTATTGCATGAGCCCCACGATGCAGGCGAGCGCACGATTCAGTGACTCCATCAACGCGAGATGCTGCTGCATCACCTCCGGAACCTGCCCCTTCGAAGCTAGCAGCGTCTGAAAGCGCTGCGGATCGCTCATGGTGACCACGACCTCGGAGAGCGTCTCCTGAAGAGTGGAAAGGTCTGTGGCAGCCCGTTGATGCAAATGGTGATCGCTACTCGGTAGTGCAACAGATGACGCGGCTGCGACTTCCCTGGCAACGTCAGCCAATGAGGATTCCCAGTCTGGTGTGCCCGCGGAACGCGCCAGCCTCTCCACCGTCCGCCGCAGCCGATCCACCGTTTCTCCTTGCAGTCCGCGGTCCATCGCATCCACGCAATACATGGGTTGCATTGAGTCTGTGAGTGTAAAGGCCAACCGTCAGGCGAAGCTTGGGGGATCATGGCGCTGGAGGGCGTTGTGTGCTGCCCTGGGCTACAAGCTTTGGGAAAGCTACACGCCTTACGCCTTACGCCTTACGGTCTTAAGCGGCGTTGTCCCGGAAGATTCGCCTCGGCTCAAGGGCGGTCAATCAGGCTTTACTTGGTTGAGGCTGGATCATGGATATAGATATAGCACCCCTTCATGCCTCGGCTCATTAGTGTTTTGTACGTATTTCGGATGATTCGGTCTGCAAGGTGTCCAATCTTGGGGTCGGTTCTAGATCGCGACTTGTACCCACGGATCGAGCGATCCTGCTTTGAACGCTTACTTGGATCGGTCAGTGTCCGCCCGTCGCGCCAAACCAGGTCCGGCCCGATGATCACGCCCGCATAGTCGAGTTCCAGGCCCTGGCAGGTATGGATGCACCCGACTTGCTCGACCGAGTTCTCGGCGATGGCCCACAGGCTTCCGTCGCTTCCCAAGTTCCACTGTGCGCGATAGCCGTGTTCAGGGATTTCGATATCCCAGGCATCCGGATTGTTCTTGCTCTTCCAGTCCCAGCAGTAGCCAGCGATTACGCGAGATTTGTTGTTGACTTTGTTTTTCTCGCGAATCAGGTCGTGCAGCGCTTTAGGCGAGTCGACAATGCGGAAGTCGAAGGTGTTGCGGTCAAAATCGGTGTTGGCGGTCTCGCGGATGCCCAGGAAATTGTCCAGCCAGGCGATGTAGCCGTCGGAGCCGGCGCAGCGGAATTGCGAGGCCAGTTCCAACTCGGTGACTTCCGCGTCGAGTTGGGCGGCCCAGCGCCTTAGCTCGCCGGTGTGGCCGATGTCGGCGAGGGTAACGATCTGGTCGTTGTCGACGAAGAAGATGGTGCAGTGGGCGCTGCGGATCAGTTCCATCACCTGGTTCTGGCCCAGGTTACCGTATAGGCCGCTCTTCTCGTTGAGGCGATGGGCTTCGTCCACCACCAATGTGCCGAACACGTTCGGTTCGGTCTGGTGGAAGTTACCCGATCCGGAGAACAGATTGCCGATCTCGATCTTGCGCACATGTCCAGCCAATTTCTGCGCGTACACCGCACGGGGTGCTGCATTCTTGGAGACGTACTTTGTGGTGGTGCCGCGCTTGGTCAGTTCGACCATCAGGTTCACGGCCACCACCGATTTGCCGGTGCCGGGGCCGCCCTTGACGATCACCACCTGCTTGCGCTCGGCGCTGGCCTGGGCCGCACGCGCCAGGCAGGTTTCGTAAACCAGCTTCTGTTCGTCGATCAGCACGAACTCCTGGTTTCCCTTAAGCATGCCGACCACGCTGTCGGCAAGCATCTTGGATGGGCGGATGCGACCGTGCTCGATCTTGTAGAGCAGTTCGCCGTTGTCGCCCTGGCGCACATGCTGACGGATGAAGTCGCGCAGCTTGCGCTTCTCTTCCACGCCGCGCAGGAACAGTGGGGCCTTATCGGTGTAGGGGATGTAGCGTGGGTCATCGATGGTCCCATCGCGAAAATGGTTGTGCAGGTAGGCACATGGCCGTAGCTGCACGCCCCCTTCGTGCACCGCTTCGTTGAAGCCCTGCAGCAGAGCCGCATACGACCAGGCTTGGTAGGACGGGTGCGGGCCTTCGGTCTCGGTCGGCCCGCCGCGCTGCGCGCGGACGATGCCGTCCTTGTCGGTAACAGCGGAGGTGGACCATTGCTTGAGTTCGACGATGATCGCGCGTGGCTCTTCGGCTTCGCCAAGCCCGCTCAGGATGAAGTCGATACGCTTGGCGGTCTGGGGGATGCCGAACTCGATGCCCACCCCCATGTCCGCGGGTAGGCTGTCGTCGCTGAGGACATCGGCCATCTGGGTCAGCGAGTGGCGCCACGCGCGAAACTCGCTATCCGGCGCGTAGCGGCCGGTCTTCTGCAGGAATGCGGTGGCGATGATCTCCTCGATTGCCTGCCGCTCTGAGTCGTGCAGGAACGCGGCACGTGTGGACTGATAGACGATCACGCTCGGCGATCCCTCTGAATGCATTCCGTTCGCTAGAACTTTGAACCGATGCGCAGTGGCTGACAAGCCTCTATATGCGGTTCCTGGCGCGACTAGCGCTGCCACGCACATTGAACGAAGAGCACAAGTCCGCCCGGACGGTGCGCGTGGGCGAGTTGGCGGTATGCATGGAACTGCTGGCGGAGCAACTGGACATGGTGCTGCGCGAGGTGCCGTGGCCGGCGCAGTGTCCAGCACCCCATATCAGACGCGCGGCCTGGGCGCCAATAGCGGACTGCCGCGAGCGAGCATCCTTTACGGTGGGCGCGTTGCCATTGTCTCCCTGCTTCCGGCCAGCCTGGAGGCCGGTCGACGCCGCGGCCGCACTGGCACGGGGGAGCAAGGCCCGCGGCGTCTACATCGAACGGGCCGGCGTCGCTTGCGTCTGCACAGTCTCCTGCTGTTGGCTACGCTGCAGTTCTTCGGTCCTGGCTTGCTGTTGCACCGCCTCCAACTGCGCGAAGCGCTGTTCCGCCGGCACCGCGAGCGCGTCCTGCATGGGCATGTGCGCTCGGTGCGCAGCGGGGTCGGGCGATGGGTGGCCGGTGCGCCACAGGTGCACCACCTCGCCGCTGCCCAAGGTGGCGGTTGGCGTGTTGGCGGCGATCTTCAGGTCGTCCTTCGCCGTGAATCCCTTTTCGCCCGCCAGCAGCAACAGGCTTGCGCTCAGCCGCTCGCTGTTCTCGTCCCACGGTTTGCCGGCTTGTTGATCCAGCCCGCGCACGCCATCGCGAATCTTCTCGAACAGCGGGGTGTCGGGATGTCCAGGGTCGCCCGGCTGAGCGCGTCCTGCTTGCGGCAGGGCGAGCTCGGGCGTTGGGCTGATGTGCTGGTGGGAATCCTGGGTGTGTTGCAGCAGGCCGGGTGTTGGCGGGGTCGTGCTGGTATCCCAGAACGCCTGAGGGGTGGCCGTGCTGCCTTGCGGCAAGGTGATGCCGTTGCGCTCCAGCAAGGTCTCGTTGAAGTGCAGACGTTGCATGTTCAGATGCATTTGCGGCGCGACGCCGTCGACCGGGTGCGCATAGGCGCGATCGGTCGCAATCGCGTGGCTCACGGCGCCGGCGCCGTAGTAATTGGGGTAGTCCGAGTCGCCGTGGTAGCCGATGCTCGTCGTCTGACTTGGCGACAGGCCGGGAGTGCCCTTTGGGCTTTTATCGAAATAGTAGCTGGCTTCTGTGACGATGTTCTCGGGTGTCATCGGGAGCGAGCCGTCGGTATTGAAGGTCAAGCCCGGCTTTGCTTGTGCTTGCCGGATGTTCGACGGATTGGGTTCGACAAAGTCATCCAGACGGCTATTGCGAAGCGTCATCATCGACGTCAGGTCTGCACCGGGATCGCGCTGCTTCACCTTGTCCAGCAATGCGTTCCATCCTGCAATCTGGGCTTTGGCTTCGTCTTGCCGATTGCTTGCGACCAACTGTTCAATCGGTACGGTGTAGTCGTTAATCGGGTTGTTGTCTTTGGCGATGGCCTTGGCAGCTTCGTCGAACTGCCGATAGGCAGCGGCCATGCTGACTTGATTGAAGGCGTGCTGGGTCTCGTGTCCCAACACAAACGTCAGGTCCGTGGCGTCGTACCGATTGAATTGGCTGGGCGATTGTCCCAGCGTGGTGGGTGGGATGCTCATCGTCTTATTCGCAGGATTGAAGGTCCCGCCTGCGACGGTTCCGCTGAGCGGTGCGAAATTTTCAAGCAACATGCGTTGTTGCCTGTCGTTGCTGTCGACGGTGGTGACCGCCCGCCTCATTTCGTTGGCCAAAGCGGGGGAGCTGTTGATGGTTGCCTGTAGGTTGGTAACCATGTCTTGGGTCACCGCCTGACTTTGCTGGTTCGCATCCATGTAGGTGCTGTGAGCGAAGCGCATGCTCATTTCCTGCAGGCGCAGAGAGCCACGCAATGCTTCGTCAGCGGACGGTCCAGGCTGGAGCGCCGGTAGGGTGACGACGCCGGACGCCTTGTCGTAAGACCCGGTCAAGGATTCTGAGCCGCTTGGGCCCAAGGCGAACCCGGTCAGATGTCCATTGGCGGCTTCTTGGGTGAGGCGCTGTGTCAGATCCCGGTCCGCGGCGATTGTTGCGCGTAATTTCGCTTCTTGATCGGCGGTCACTCCTGGCTGGTTGGCAAACTGAGCCAAGGCGGCCTCCAGCTGGGCGTTAGCGTTTGCCATACCGGTCACTCTCCAAATTTCTGGATGCTGATCGCTTTGATGCAGGCCGGGTTTTGGTGTTGTGGGACGATCTGGACATGCATGTCGTTGCGCGCGTAGTGGAGCGCCAAGAGCCCGCCGATCTCGTTTTTCGTACTTGGCCTTATACTGAATCCTGCCGCCTTCAAGGTGCGGTTGTACTCGTCAATGCCAAGGTCGCAAGGCGGATGGCTCTCGTCGACTGAATTGGTTGCCCTTATCAATTCAATCGTTACGTTCGAGTATTCCTCAATTTTGCTATCGAAGTTGTAGGTTATTCCGTATTGCCACTTCCCATTTGGCAATTTAAGCGAATAGGCTCCTGATTTTTCGTCTCCCTCGAAGGTCGCTCCGATAGTAGACTGGATCGATTTTGCCGATAAATCGTTGAAATTCTGCGTGCTCTCTATCAGCGATAAGAAACGATGCCCAAGATCGGCTGCAGTCATCTCATTGTTCGATTTCATGTTTCTTCCTTGGCTTTTGTCGGCTGCCAGACCAGCAGTTGCACAGGAGGTTGAAGAAATGGTTAGCGCCAAGGCGAGTAGGATTTTTTCAGTGCTTTTCATGCTGTTCACTCCTCCTCGGCGTCCTACGAAAGTGGATGCATTTCATGCCGAATTCGACCTTCATGCCTCAGCCTCTTGGGTGCGTTATACCGCAGTTCCTCGGTGCGTTCCTGCGCCAACATGCGGTTGTCGACGCCAGGTTCGAGACGTCCAGGAAACTTCTGCACGGGCACGCCCATCAGTTCGCCGAAAGTGCGGTAGGCGGAGTTGCTGTTGACGGTCTCGCCAAAGACCTTGAAGCCGTAGTTCGGGTAGTCGCGATCCTGCGCGTTCAATTCCGGCACGGCACGCACGGCGGTATTCCAGCGCTCCATGATCGCGTGCTTGTCGCCGGTGGCGACCGTGCGCGCCGGCTGGTCGTCGCGGATGTAGGTGGTGCTGTCGACCTTCTCGCCGATGGAGCGGGCGTAGGCGGGATCGTGCGGGTAATGCCAGGCGCGCAGCGAGTGCCGGGTCGCGTCGGTGCCGATGGGAATGGCCTGGCCGCTCTGTCTGTCGGTGGCCAGGCCGTGCAGTTCCGCCACGGCTTTGCCGTGTTCGTCGCGCAGCACCCAGAAGGCGTGGCCGGCGATGCCGACCACACCGAGCGAGCGGGCTTCGATGGCGTATTTGGGCATGGGCGTGTCCTTCCTTGGTCGATGTGACTGGAGGGGGGATCAGAACGGCCGTGCTCCGTCGTGCTCCGTTCGGTGGACTCACTGTGGTGACGTGGCGACGCAGCGGTCCAGTGCGGTCTTGAGATCCCGCATCGCCTGGTCGACGCCCAGGTCGACGAAGTAGGCGCCGGTGCCCTTGAGGGCGAGCTTGGCCTGGTTGGCGCCCGGTGGGCGCTCCAGGTGCAGGCGAAAACCGCTGCGGTTCGTTTCGGGGAAGTCGCCCGATTCCAGGATGCCCTTGGCCGGGTCTTCGCGGGTGACCTTGGGCCAGGAACTGCTGGTCTCGGCCAGGGTGGCGATGCTGGATTCGGCGCAGTCGAACAGGCGCTGGTTGGGCAGGTCGGTCGGGACGCTCAGTACCGCCGACGCCATGGGCGCCTTGCGGGCGGCGGCGGGCATGCTGCACGCGCTGGCGACGGGCGCCAGGCCAGCGACGTGGACGATGCGGTGCCATTGCTTCATGGGGCATTCCGTGCGCAGGCGGTGCCGAGCTTCCTGCTCGGCGCATGCTGCCGAATGCGCTGGGTGTTGCGGCTGGGTCAGCGCCGCGCGCGCCGCCAGGCAATCAGTGCCACGGCGGCCAGGGCGGCGACGGTGCCGACCGCGGCCACCTGCGCCGCGCGCTTGGCGCGTTGTTCGCGCAGGCGCAGGGCGTCGCCGCTGGCGTCGTCGGCGGACAGCGGCGAGCGGTACACGCTGTGCGCGGCGGCGCGACCGGTGATGGCGGCGCGGCGCGCGGGCGGGGTCGGGGCGCTGTCGGTGGCGGTGTCGTCCACGGCGTGGGCGGTGTCGGTGATCATGGTGGGTTGCATCCTCGGCGCTGCGTTCATGCGTGTCTGTCGATCGAGCGGTCGGTTGGTGGCTGACGCCCTATCTTTCCAAGCGCCACGTTAACGCGGCGCGGGGGAAAAGTAATGTGCAGACGCCGCGGTCCCGCTGACTTTGGCTCAGCCCACATCGCGGACCATCAGCAACACGCGGGTGCCGTAGGAATCGGCTTCCTGCACGGGCTGCCAGCCGTGGCGGGCGTACAGTCCGCCGTCCAGATGCTCGGTCTGCAGGTGCAGGGCACCCAGGCCCAACTCCGCGGCGTCGGCCAAGGCATGGGCAAGCAGGCGGCCAGCGATGCCGCGTCCGCGGTAGGGATCGGCGACGTACATGCCGCCCAACCAGTACGGGTATTGCGGGAAGGCGTCCATTTCCCGGTATTTCAGCTGCACGGCGGCGATCGGTCGAGGGCCGTCGAAGGCCGCCAGCACGCGCGGCAGGCCGTGCCCATCCGGGGCGCGCTGGAGCTGGCGCAGTTCGTCGTCCAGCGAGAAGCCCGCCTCGCGGCCCCAAGCCGCGTGGTACCAGGCGGCGATCTGCGGCAGTGCCGGGGCGTGCTGGTCGAGATGACGGACGTCCATGTGCGGCGTTGCGATGATAGGGGAGCAGGCAAGTGTAAGCGGGGAAAGAGCTTCGGCCAGGGCAGGGCGACGCGGCGGCCTGCGTCCGTGCGGGCTGTCGGCCGATCACGCAGGCGATGCCCGCACGCGCGGCTTGAACGGCTGCCACGTCCACTCGCGTCTCCACGCGCTCACGCCGGCAAGTTTGGCGATAATGCCGGCCTGTTCCGCCAGGATCGCCGCATGACCGCTCTCACCGAACGCTACGCGCGCGCCGTGGACTATGCGCGCATCGCCCACGCCGGCCAGTTCCGCAAGGGCGGCATGGTGCCGTATCTGAGCCACGTGCTGGGCGTATCGACGCTGGTGCTGGAGGCCGGCGGCGACGAGGACCAGGCGATCGCGGCGCTGCTGCACGATGTGGTGGAGGACTGCGGCGCCGGCCACGAGGCGGTGATCCGCGCGCAGTTCGGCGAGGCGGTGGCGGACATGGTGATGGCCTGCACCGACGCCACGGCCGAGCGCAAGGCAGTGCCCGCGGACGTGCCGGCCAAGCGCCGCGACTGGCGCATCCGCAAGCAGGCGTATCTGGCGCATCTGGCCGAGGCGCCGGATGCGGTGCTGCTGGTGTCGGCCTGCGACAAGCTCTACAACGCACGCAGCATCGTCGCCGACCTGGAAGATCCCGAGGTCGGTGTGGCAGTGTTCGAGCGCTTCACCGCTGGGCGCGACGGCACGCTTTGGTACTACCAGGCGCTGCATGCGATCTACGCCGAACGCGGCGTGGCGGTGCTGCGCGCGTTCGCCAGTGCGGTGACACGGATGCAGGCGCTGGCCGCGCGCGACGAGGATGCCGACACGCTGGTGGCGCCTGCGTTGAGCTGAGACTTGCGTCGCCGGCGAAGGCGCGCCGTTCTGCGTCGATAGCGGGCTGAACACGCCGCAGCAAAGTCGCCACGACACGCCCGTGGCAGCCGACCGGATAAGCTTGCGCGCTCCTTCGCGTTGCCGGTCAAGCCTATGTCCACGCCTCCCGCTTCCGCCGCTTCCGGCTTCGTGCGCGTCCGTGGCGCGCGCGAGCACAACCTCAAGGACGTGGACGTGGAACTGCCGCGCGACGCGCTGGTGGTGTTCACCGGCGTGTCCGGCTCGGGCAAGTCGTCGCTGGCGTTCGGCACGCTGTTCGCCGAGGCGCAGCGGCGTTATCTGGATTCCATCTCGCCGTATGCGCGGCGCCTGATCGACCAGGCCGGCGTCGCCGACGTGGACGCCATCGACGGCCTGCCGCCGGCCGTGGCGCTGCAGCAGCATCGCGGCGCGCCGAGCACGCGCTCGTCGGTGGGCAGCGTCACCACCATCTCCAACTCGCTGCGCATGCTGTATTCGCGTGCCGGCACCTATCCGCCGGGGCAGGACATCATCCATGCCGACGGCTTCTCGCCGAACACGCCAGCCGGCGCCTGCCCCACCTGCCACGGGCTGGGGCGTATCTACGATGCCACCGAGGCGTCGATGGTGCCGGACCGTTCGCTGAGTATCCGCGAGCGGGCAGTGGCGGCGTGGCCGCCGGCTTGGCACGGGCAGAACCTGCGCGACATCCTCACCACGCTCGGCCACGACGTCGACGTGCCGTGGGCGAAGCTGCCGAAGAAGACCCGCGACTGGATCCTGTACACCGACGAGCAGCCGACCGTGCCGGTGTATCCCGGCTTCAGCCTGGCCGAGACCCAGCGCGCGCTCAAGCGCAAGCAGGAGCCGGCGTACATGGGCACTTTCAGCAGCGCGCGCCGCTACGTGCTGCATACCTTCGCCACCACGCAGAGCGCGCTGATCAAGAAGCGCGTGGCGCAGTACCTGATCAGCACCGCATGCCCCAGTTGCGACGGCAAGCGGCTGGGCCGCGAGGCGCTGTCGGTGACCTTCGCCGGGCTGGACATCGGCGCACTGTCGCAGCGCCCGCTCGGCGAGGTGGCCGAGCTGTTGCGGCCCGCGGCGGAAGGCCGCATGCAGGGCCGTTCGCGGCATCCTGAGCAGGCGCTGGCCGCGCAGCGCATCGCCCAGGACCTACTGGCGCGGATCCAGGTGGTGGAGGCGCTGGGCCTGGGCTATCTGACCCTGGAGCGCAGCACGCCGACGCTGTCGCCCGGCGAACTGCAGCGGCTGCGCCTGGCCACGCAGATCCGCTCGCAGCTGTTCGGTGTGGTCTACGTGATGGACGAGCCGTCGGCGGGCCTGCATCCGGCCGACACGCAGGCACTGCTGGGCGCGCTGGATCAGCTCAAGGGCGCGGGCAATTCGCTGTTCGTGGTGGAGCACGAGATCGACGTGATCCGTCATGCCGACTGGATCGTCGATGTCGGCCCGGGTGCCGGCGAGCACGGCGGGCAGGTGCTGTACAGCGGTCCGCCGGCGGGACTGGCGCAGGTGCAGGCCTCGTCCACGCGTCGCTACCTGTTCGCCGAACCGCAGGCCGCTGCCCATGCGCCGCGCACGCCGGAGGACTGGCTGCAGTTGCGCGAGGTCAGCCGCAACAACGTGGTCGCGCTGGACGTGGACATTCCGCTGGGCGTGTTCACCACCGTCACCGGCGTGTCCGGCTCGGGCAAGTCCTCGCTGGTCAGTCAGGCGCTGGTGGAGCTGCTGGGCGCACAACTGGGGCAGCAGCCGGCCGAGGCGGAGGAGGAACTGGATCCGCTGGAGCGCGGTGCGCGCGTCGCCACCGATGGCTACATCGCCGACGGCCTGCAGCACGTGCGGCGGCTGGTGCAGGTGGACCAGGCGCCGATCGGACGCACGCCGCGCTCCAATCTGGCGACCTACACTGGCCTGTTCGACCACGTGCGCAAGCGCTTCGCGGCCACGCCGGCGGCGCGCAAGCGCAAGTACGACGCCGGTCGTTTTTCGTTCAACGTCGCCAAGGGCCGCTGCGAGACCTGCGAAGGCGAGGGCGCGGTGAGCGTGGAATTGCTGTTCATGCCCAGCGTGTATGCGCCGTGCCCCACCTGCCATGGCGCGCGCTACAACGCCAAGACGCTGGAGATCGAACTGCGCGGCCAGACCATCGCCCAGGTGCTGCGCATGACCGTGGCGCAGGCGCTGGACTTCTTTGCTGACGATGCAGCGATCGCGCGGCCGCTGCAGGTGTTGGTGGAGGTGGGCCTGGGCTATCTGCGGCTGGGCCAGCCGGCCACCGAACTGTCCGGCGGCGAGGCGCAGCGGATCAAGCTGGCCAGCGAGCTGCAGCGTGCGCAGCGCCGCGGCACGGTGTACGTGCTGGACGAACCCACCACCGGTCTGCACCCGGCCGACGTGGACACGCTGCTGCGGCAGTTGCACGGGCTGGTGGAGGCGGGCAACACCGTGGTGGCAGTGGAGCACGACATGCGCGTGGCCGCCGCCAGCGACTGGATCATCGACATGGGGCCGGGTGCGGGCGGGGCAGGTGGCAAGGTGGTGGCGGCGGGCGTGCCAGGTGTGGTGGCGCAGCAGGCCGACAGTCGGACCGCGCCGTTTCTCGCGGCGGAGTTGGCGGAGTAGCCGGTGAACGTGCGTCGCTTGCTGTAGATCCATCTAGGAGCGGAATCCGCCGCGGCGGACATTCCTCGGCATACCTGTCGCGGCTGAAGCCGCTCCTACGACGGTCGACGAGCCGGCCCGCGCGCCTGGGGCGCGCGGCGCTGCGGCCGACGAGGGCTACTGTTCGTCCAGCCCGACGTTCTGCGCTGCGCTGGCCGGCGGGACGTAGACCCGCTCGTGCGGCACCTGCAGCGCCGCCTCGCCGTGCTGCAGGTTCACCGCCTGCGCGTGCACGAAATCGGTGATGTCGGTGATCGAGATGGCCTGCCGTTCGCCGTACTGGCGCAGCGCCTGGCCGCGCAGCCCCAGTTGCAGTGCGCGACGCGGCAGCGCGCTGCCGTCGGGCGCATGATCCGGGTCCCACTGCAGGCGCACGTCGGACTGCTGGACCGCGTTCTTCCACGCGTCACGACTGGCGAAGCGCACCGGATCGAACGTCGACGGGACCGCGTCACGCAGCAACGCGTCGAAGAAGGCGCGCGGCAGCCGGATCGCCAGGATCCGCTCCTGTCCTTCCTTCTGCGCCCAACCGGCGCGGTACATCATCCACAGGAAGTTCGGTTTGATCCAGCTCATCCGGTCGTAGCTGAACGCGCCGCCGAAGCGTTGATGGGCCACCGCGAACTGCGCGATCGCGGGGCGGTAGGCCTGGTAGACATCGATCGTGTCGGCGTCGAAGCGCGCCAGGATGTGACGGCCCTGGCGGGGCCAGGTGGGCTGCAAGGCAGCGTAGGGAACGGAATGCATCTGCGCGCAGTCTACGTCGTCGCAACAGCGTCGTCGATCTGCTGCCGCGTCTTCCCGTGTCGGTTGGCTGCGGTCGCACGTGCGTGCACTGAACCACTCAGCCTGCGCTCGCCCCCCAGGCTCGCGCACTGAGACCGGCACTGGCTACCCTGGTGCACCGCCATTTCCGGAGCCCCCATGAGCCGACGTTCCGGCAGCGCCGATCTGCCCCTGCACGGTGGCCGCGTGCCGCACTGGCTGGGTGCGCGCATGACCCGGCTCGGCGCGGTGATGTGCCAGGCCATCGTGCACAGCTACGGCCGCGACGAACTGCTGCGGCGTCTGGCGCATCCATTCTGGTTCCAGTCGCTGGGCGCGGTGATGGGCATGGACTGGCATTCCTCCGGCATCACCACCAGCGTGCTGGGCGCGCTCAAGCGCGGCCTGGCGCCGCTGTCCGGCGAACTGGGCATCCATGTGTGCGGCGGCCGCGGGCGGCATTCGCGGGCCACGCCGGACGAACTGCTGGCGGTGGGCGAGCGCACCGGCCTGGACGGCGCGGACCTGGCGCGGGTCAGTCGCCTGGTGGCCAAGGTCGACAGCGCTGCGGTGCAGGACGGCTTCGACCTGTACCTGCACGGCTTCATCGTCAGCGACGACGGGCGCTGGGTGGTGGTGCAGCAGGGCATGCACGGCGCGCGCAAGCAGGCGCGCCGCTATCACTGGCTGTCGGAAGGCCTGAGCAGCTTTGTCGATGCGCCGCATGCGGCCATCGACGGTCCGCGCCAGGGCCGCATCGTCAATCTTGCCGATCACCGTGCCGCCGCGGCGCGCGCGGCGCAGGTGGACCTGCTGCAGACGCTGACACCTGAGCGCATCGCCCGCGAGTACGCCGCGCTGGAGGCCGCGCAGGCCTCGGCGCCGGTCGCCGCAGCGCCGGCCCGCACCGCGCCGCGGCCATGCGAGACGCCCGCCACCGATGCGCTGTTCGCCGAGACCGGCGACCTGTTCGCGTCGGCAGCGGCCGCGCAGCCCGAGCGTCGGCCCGCCGACCTGCCGCATCTGTCGCTGCCCGACCACCACGACGTGCGCGGCAGCGACGTCGTGGTGCGGCGCCTGCACGGGGCGCTGGCCGCCGCCGCCGAATGCGGCCCGCGCGATTTCCAGGACCTGCTGCAGGTACCGGGCGTCGGTGCGCGCACGGTGCGCGCGCTGGCGCTGGTGGCCGAGGTGCTGCACGGCGCGCCGTGCCGCTTCAGCGACCCGGCGCGTTTCTCGCTGGCCCACGGCGGCAAGGACCGGCATCCGTTCCCGGTGCCGACGCGGGTCTACGACCACACCATCGGCGTGCTCAAGACCGCGGTGGCGCAGGCCAAGCTGGGTCGCGAGGAAAAGCTGGAGGCGATCCGCCGCCTGGACGCGCAGGCGCGCCTGCTCGAGCCGACCGCGCGCGGTCCGTCGGTGGAGGACTACATCGCCGAGGAGCGCGCGCAGTCGCATGCCTATGGCGGGCGCAGCGTGTTCGGCTGGGAGCCGGCGCCGGAGGCGGTCGCGGAGTTGCGTGCCGCACGGGCGAGGTAGGGCCAGTTGCTGGTGGTCTGAGTTCGCCACGATCGGGCCGGATGCAGGTTGCCGTGCAGGCGTCAACGGCGATTCGGCCACGATAGGTGCGTTCATCGGCGCATCCGGCCGCGTTGCAGTCGGGACTGAAGTCCCTCCCACAAGGAGGAATGGGCTATCAGGGTCGCTGTCAGCGTGTGCATGGGACACCAGGGGCGTGCTTCTTTGGAAGTCCGCTGTCATGCGATGGCGATGGTCGCAGGCGGATAAGCTGCCTGCCGGCGTACCACGGTCCTTCTGGTCGAGCGATCGCCCGTATCATGGCCGCCCCCGGCGCACGGTGCCGGTAGCCCCCAACGACGCGTACGCCGAAGGACGTTTTCCAGCATGTGGTCTGCCATCAGCAACTTCGGCGACGCGGCGATGACGCTGCCGCTGGCGCTCGTCTGCGCCCTGTGGCTTGGGCTCGGCGGGAGCGGTTGGCGCGCCGCCGGTACCTGGCTTGGCCTGGTGGCGGCTGCCGCGGCGCTGGTGGGAGCGACCAAGATCCTCTATGCCGGCTGCGGCGTGGAGGTGCGCGCGCTGCAGTTCCGGGTGATCAGCGGGCACACCATGCTGGCCGCCTGCGTGTGGCCGATGGCCTGCATGCTGTGCCTGCGTGCGCGCCCACGACCGCGGCTGGCGATCGCTTGCGGATTCGCCATCGCCAGCGTGATCGCCATCGCCCGCGTCTACGCGCGTGCGCACAGCCTGTCCGAAGTCGCGGCCGGCGTGGTCGTCGGGGCCGCGACCACCGCCTGCCATCTGCAATGGCGCAGTGCGCCGCAGCTACCCGCGCGTCTGCGCGTGTACGCCATCGCCTCGGTGCTGTTGGTCTGCTTGCTGATGTACGGGCGCCACGCGCCGATCCAGCGCGCCATCCAGACCTATTCGCCGGCGCTGTGCGGTCGCGACGGCTGATCGTGGCGTCGCTGGCGTGCAGGCATGTGCACGCGCGCTTCGCCTGTCGTATGCCTGCTCTTGACCTGGGCGTTGCTACACCCGGAAGCGATGGCCGTCATGGCCGCTTTCAGGAGACGTCGCGATGCCGGAGCAATCCACCACCACCCGTGCGCGCCGCGCCAAGCGCGAAGGCAAGGCCGGCACCACCCAGGCCGGCGAATTCGTGCGCGAGGAGATCGACCGCGTGCGCGAGGGCAAGACCCAGGTGAAGTCGACCAAGCAGGCGATCGCCATCGGCCTGTCCAAGGCGCGCCGTGCCGGGGTCAAGACCGGTGCGTCGAAGACCGCGTCGAAAGCCACCAAGAAGAAGGTTGCGCAGGAAGAGGCCAAGGGCGGCAAGCAGGGCAAGCCGTCGCCGACGCGTTCGCGTGGTGCCAAGAAGGCACTCAAGACCGCCAGCAAGGGCACGACTGCGCGCAAGACCGTTGGCAGCGAGGCGCTGTCGACGCAGACCAAGCGCGCAGCGAAGAAGCGTAGCGCCGGCAGCCGCTCGGCCGCGGCGAAGAAGGCCGCGCAGACCAAGGGCGCGACGGTGCGTAAGGCCGCGGCCAAGAAGGCGGCGCAGACCCGCGCCAAGACGTCCGGGACGCGCACGTCGGCCGCAAAAAAGAGCACGGCCAAGTCCGCCTCGACGAGGAAGACGACGGCCAGGAAGGCCGCGAGCAAGACTGCTCCGGCAAAGAAGGCAGCGACGAAAAAGACCGCGACGAAAAAGACTGCATCGAAGAAGACCGCTTCGAAGAAGTCGACGGCCAGGAAGACGCCGGCGAAGAAGAGCGCCACGCGTGCGAGCAGCAAACGTGCCAGCAAGACGTCGTCCGCGCGCAAGGTCAGTACGCGGTAACAACGCCCGGCTGCCGCATGCTGCGCCGTGGCGCATGGCGGGCCTTCCTGATCGCTCAGGAACGTCCGCTGTAGGAGCGGCTTCAGCCGCGACGGGCGTTTCCGGGGAAAGCCCGTTGCGGCCGAAGTCGCTCATTGGGGGGGGGCTGGATTCGGCTTGTCGCGGAGGCCAGTGATTGGGGCGGCTTGCCGCCGCGTCGCGCGGCAACCGCCGCGTGCGCCCCTACAGCTCGGTGTACTTGGTGATGCGCCCCTTCGCGCGCTCCACCGGATACTTTGCGGCGTTGACCAGCATCTTGCGCTGCGCGGCCTCGATCGGGTCGATCTGCAGCTTGTCGCACAACTGCACCAGATACAGCAGCACGTCGGCGATCTCGCTGCCGACCTGCTGCTTTTTTTCTTCTGGAAGCTGCCGGCTTTGCGCATCGTCCAGCCATTGGAAATGTTCCAGCAGTTCCGCCGCTTCCACCGAGAGCGCCGCGGCAAGATTGCGCGGACTGTGGAACTGGCCCCAATCGCGGGCGTCGGCGAAGGCGCGCTGCGCGGTCTGCAGGTCGTGGAGGCTGTCGGGCATGGGCGTCGGCTCGCAGTGGGGACGGCGCATGGTAATGCAGCGGTGGCTCACGCACGCAGGGCATTGCCTGCAAGGCACACACCGCGGTCGCGACATCGGACTCACGGCATGGTCACCGACGATGCACGGCCTCGACGGCAACACTGCAGTCACGTATTCGCAGACGAAAGGAATGACCCATGCAAGCTTTGACCTATCACGGCACCCGGGATGTGCGCGTGGAAACCGTTCCCGATCCGGTGCTGGTCGAGACCGACGACATCATCCTGCGCGTCACCGCCACCGCGATCTGCGGCTCGGACCTGCATCTGTACCGCGGCAAGATCCCCGATCTGCACACCGGCGACGTGCTCGGGCACGAGTTCATGGGCGTGGTGGAGGAGGTCGGCCCGGACGTACAGCGGGTGAAGAAGGGCGACCGCGTGGTGATCCCGTTCGTGATCGCCTGCGGCGAGTGCTTCCATTGCCGCCTGACCGAATACGCCGCCTGCGAGACCACCAACACCGGCAAGGGCGCGGCGCTGAACCAGAAGGGCATCCGCCCGCCGGCGGCCCTGTTCGGCTACAGCCATCTGTACGGCGGCGTCGCCGGCGGCCAGGCCGAATACGTGCGCGTGCCCAAGGCCAATGTCGGCCCGCTGGTGGTGCCGGACGTGCTGCACGACGAACAGGTGCTGTTCCTCTCCGACATCCTGCCCACCGGCTACCAGGCCGCGGTGAATGCCGGCGTGCGCCAGGGCAGCACGGTGGCGATCTTCGGCGCCGGTCCGGTCGGGCTGATGACCGCCGCCTGCTGCCGGATGCTTGGCGCCGAGCGCATCTTCATGGTCGACCGCTACCCGTACCGGTTGGACTTCGCCCAGCGCACCTACGGGGTGATCCCGCTGAACTTCGAGGAGATCGACGACCCGGCCGACATCATCGTCGGCCAGACCGACGGCCGCGGCGTGGACGCCAGCATCGACGCGGTGGGCTTCGAGGCCAAGGGCAGCACGGTGGAGACGGTGATGGCCACGCTGAAGCTGGAAGGCAGCAGCGGCACCGCATTGCGCCAGTGCATCGCCGCCACGCGTCGCGGCGGCACCGTCAGCGTACCGGGCGTGTACGCCGGTTTCATCCATGGCTTCCTGTTCGGCGACGCCTTCGACAAGGGGCTGAGCTTCAAGATGGGCCAGACCCACGTGCAGCGTTTCATGCCCGAGCTGCTGGAGCACATCGGCGAGGGCCGGCTGCGCCCGAACGAGATCATCACCCATCGCCTGAGCCTGGCCGAGGCGGCGCAGGGCTATTCGATTTTTGACAAGAAGGAACAGGACTGCCGCAAGGTGATCCTGACGCCGTAAGCGCACGCAGCGCCATCGCTCCGCTGCACCGGTGGGGCGAGGGCAACGCACTGGCGATGAATGCTTCATGCGTGTGCACATCGCGGTGTGGTGCGCACACGCGGTGTGCGCGTGCACGCTGTTGTGATTGCCCACCGCCTTCGTTTCATCTCGGCCGCTTCGCATTGCAGCCTTCGGCAGTTTGCCTGGCGCGTTACCACAGAGGATTCGCTTGACCGAACTGCGTTCCCCCACCGCCCTTGGCGATGCCGCCGACCTGCGCGGCGCCGCGCTGCATGCGCTGGCGCGCTACCCACGCTTGCCGCTGCCTGGCGGCGGCGACACGCTCGACCGCTGGCGCATCCTGGCCGAGATCGCTGCGGTCGACGTGTGCTTGGCCAAGGTGCTGGAAGCGCATTACGACGCGCAGGCGATCCTTGCCGAACTCGGCGCGCCGGCACCGCCGCCCGGGCAGCTGTTCGCGGTGTGGGCGGCAGAGGCGCCGGACGCGCGCCTGGCCTACCGTGGCGATGCGCAACGCGGCGAGGTGCTTGGCCGCAAGGCCTGGTGTTCCGGCGCCGGCATCGTCGACCAGGCGCTCATCACCGCGCACGATGCGGAGCGGCAGCAGTTGGTACAGGTGCAACTGCGCCAGCCGGGCATCGCCATCGACGCACAGGCCTGGGCCGCGGTCGGCATGGCCCGCGTGGTCAGCGGGCCGGCGACCTTCGATGCCGTGCCGGCGCTGGCGGTGGGTGCGCCGGGCCAATACCTGCAACGTCCCGGGTTCTGGCACGGCGGCGCCGGGATCGCGGCCTGCTGGTACGGCGCCGCGAGCGCGGTGGCCGAGCGCCTGCGCGCGCATCCGAAGCTGCAGCGCGACGCGCATGCGGCGATGCACCTGGGCGTGATCGACCAGCAACTGGGCGCCGCGCGCGCACTGCTGCGCGAATTGGCGGTCGCGATCGATGCCGCACCCGAGCAGGCGCATCGGCACGCGGTGGTCCGGCTGCGTTCGTTCGTGGAGCGCGCCGCCACCGAGGTGCTCGATCGCGTCGGCCGTGCGCTCGGCCCGGCGCCGCTGTGCAGCGACCGCGAACACGCCATGCGCTGCGCGGATCTGGCCGTGTTCGTGCGGCAGAGCCATGCCGAGCACGACTGGGCCGCACTCGGCCAGGCCCTGGGCGAGCAGGAGCGGCCATGGCGGCTGTGAGCGCGCCGCCGCCGCAGATCCATGGCGACGGCACGCCCGAGTCGGCGTGGCAGCGGTCGGCGTGGCTGGCCGCGTTGCCGCAGCGCCCGATCGAGGACCTGCTCGCGGGCGCAGCGCGGTTGCTGGTGGTGTCGCCGCATCCGGACGACGAGGCGCTGGGCTGTGGCGGCGCGATCGCCTGCGCGCGCCGGCTCGGCGTCCCCGTGCAATTGATTGCGGTGACCGACGGCGAAGCCTGCTATCCGCACGATCCGTACTGGACGCCGCAGCGCCTGCGCACGGTGCGTCGCGCCGAACTCGCCGCGGCCATGGCCTGCTTGGGCGTCGATCCTTCCGCGATCCACCACCTTGGTCTCGCCGATGGCGAGGTCGGCGCCCAGGAGACGATGCTGTCCGAACGCCTGCATGCGCAGTTGCATGTCGGCGACCTGGTGCTGACCACCTGGCACCGCGATGGCCATCCCGACCACGAGGCCAGCGCTCGCGCGGTGGGGCAGGCCGTCGCCGCCGTCGCCGCACGGCTGCTCGAGTTCCCGGTCTGGGCCTGGCATTGGCTGCGGGCCGACATGGCGCCACAGGCCCTGCACGGCGCCGTCCGCTATGCCTTGAACGATGCCGACTGGCAGGCCAAGCAGGACGCGCTGCAGTGCTTCGCCTCGCAACTGGGCACCGCGCAGCCAACGGTGCCGGCGCCGATCCTGCCGCCGCAGATCCTGCAACGGTTCGCACGCCGCTTCGAGGTCTTTGTCGCATGAGTTCGGTCCAGGCCTATTTCGGCGCCCTCTACCGCGACGACGATCCGTTCGGCTATCGCGAGCGCTGGTACGAGGCGCGCAAACGCGCGTTGCTGCTGGCCAGCCTGCCGCGCGCACGCTTCGCGCGTGCCTGGGAGGTCGGCTGCTCCAACGGCGAACTGACCGCGGCCCTGGCGCCGCGCTGCGATGCGTTGCTCGCCACCGACCTCTCCGAGCGCGCGGTGGCCCTGGCCGCGCAGCGCAATGCCGGCGCGGCGCACGTGCAGGTGCAACAGGCCGAGCATCCGCGCACCTGGCCGCCGGGCCGTTTCGACCTGATCGTATTCAGCGAGGTCGGCTACTACCTGCCGTTGCCGCAGTTGCAGGAGTGCGCGCAGCGGCTGCGCGCCTCGCTGAGCGAGCAGGGTGTGCTGGTCGCCTGCCATTGGTTGCACCCGTTCGCCGAGGCCTGCATGGAAGGACGCGCGGTGCACGCCTGCCTGGCGCAGCGCCTGGAGCTGCCGCGGCTGTTGCGCTACGAGGACGAGGACGTGGTGCTCGAAGCCTGGAGCGCCACGCCGTATTCGGTGGCCGCGGCGGAGCGCCTGCGGTGATCGCGGTGCTGATCCCGGCGCACAACGAGGAAGCGCTGATCGGCGCCTGCCTGCGCTCGGTGGCGCTGGCGGCGCAATGCGCCGGCCTGCATGGCGAGCCGGTGCAGGTGTTCGTCGCCCTGGACCGCTGCAGCGACGGCACCGCCGGCATCGTCGCCGCGCATGGGGCGCACGCCATTGCGCTGCACAGCGGCAATGTCGGCAGCGCGCGGGCGGCGGCGGCGCAGGCGGCGCTGGCCGCCGGCGCGCGCTGGCTGGCCTGTACCGACGCGGACTCGGTGGTGCCGGCGAACTGGCTGTCGGCGCAGCTGGACTGCGCCAGCGATGCGTTCTGCGGCATCGTCACGGTGAACGACTGGGCCGACTACGACATCACGGTGCGCGATGCCTACCTGGCAGGCGAGTGCCGTACCGATGGTCACCCGCACGTGCATGGCGCCAACCTCGGCCTCAGCGCCGAGCTGTACGTGCGCTGTGGCGGCTTCCTGCCGCTGGCCGCGCACGAGGACGTGGCGCTGGTGGAGGCGCTGGTGCGCGCGCAGGCGCGGATCGCCCGTCGCGCGCAGCCGGTGGTGGTCACCAGTGCGCGGCGCGCGGCGCGTGCCTGCGGTGGCTTCAGCGACTATCTCAAGCAGATGGAGCGCCGCCTAGCCGCTGCGCTGCTGCCGGCGGCCGACGGCGACGTGCTGGCCTGAGCGCGCGCCGATTCATGCGGCAACGGGGCAGGTGATGGGCGCGGGTTATCTGACGGGCCGACCACCGTTGCGGTCGGGTACCGCAGGGGCAGGATGCCTCGCGGTGGCACCGCAGTGCAGCATCGTCGCTGCGGTGGTGCTCCCCTGACCGGGGTCGTCGGCCAGTACAGCAGAGGCCCATCGGGCGCCTGTCAGCCGTCCGTCGTCAGCACGTGAAAATTTCACGCCTGCTTCACGCGGGGTGGCTGTAGACACACCGCCCCCGGGTTCGGGATAAGTTTTTGCCGCTGCGCCTGCCAACCGCCCGCGCAGGAGCCGCTCACCGGCTTCTTGTCAAGCCTGTGACATTCATTTTTCTTCTGAATCAATCACTTGGTTGTCTGGAGGAAGTGAGGGCAGCCGAGCGCCGTTGTCCACAGGGGGTGTGGATTAGTTCTGCATAAGGGTGTGGATAAGGCCGATCCCGGCCCGTGACACAACAGTGTCAAGAGGGGTGGCGAAAAATTGACCAGGCGATTTTCGGGCCGCCAATGGGGTGGCCTGAGAGCCCCTCGTCGGGCGGATCTGGGGGCGGGGGTGGGTGATCACAGGCGCCGGATCGCGGCGCCTCGCGTCAGCTGTTCTGGCGACATGACAATCCTGGTGCATGCGCTGGTGCGCGACCATTGCCCGACGTCATGGCTGGCACGCATGGTGGCATCAGGGGCCTTCCAGATGGCTGGCTACCGTCGTCCTGATGCACCGTGTCGCATGCGGCGAGGGCGCTCCGCAACCCCCGGTGACAGGCGCCGCCGTGGCACCACTGCGTGGCGCCACGGCGATTTGCCGTGCCTGCTCAGGCGAGCAAACGCAGCTTCGGCTCGCGGCTCCACTGGCGGGTCTTGGCCGCGGTCACGAAGTCCTTGCTGTCGCTGGCCTCGACCACCCCGGCATCCTTCTGCACGTTGCCGGCCTTCAGCAGCGGCTGCGCGCCGGCGTCGGCGGCGATCGCCTTGAGGTGGGCGAAAGCGTTGCTGACGAAGTCGATGGCCGCCGACTCCTTGCTCAGCCGCTTGCCGGCCTCGGCCGACAGCACCACCGCCACCGCGTCGAACACGAACGAGGGTGTACCGGCCAGTTGGCCGTCGGCGGCCAGGCGCTTGCCGTCGCTGAGGACGGCGCCACCCAGCTTGGGCGCGACGATCTTGACCGCCGCGCCGGCGTCGGTGGCGGCCTTGCGCAGGTCGCGCACCAGTTTCGCGTCCGAGCCCTCGTCGATCAGGATGCCGATCGCGCGGCCCTGCAGGGTCGGCTTCATGCGGCCGATGAGCTGCAGCGCCGGCGACAGCGGCAGGTCCTGCGGCGAGACCGCGGCAGGAGGCGCCGGCGGCAGTGCGTCCAGGCCGAGGCCGTCGGCGACGCGCTGCGCCAGCTTGGGATCGACGTGGCGCAGGTGCCCGACCACGGCCTCGCGCACGTGCGCGGTGTCGACCTTGGACAGTTCGAACACCAGCGCCGAGGCGACGTGCGCCTGTTCCGGCGGCGTCTGGCTGCGGTAGAACAGCCGCGCCTGGCTGTAGTGGTCGGCGAAGCTCTCGGCACGCACGCGGCCCTTGGCGCCGTCGTCGGGCTGGGTGCGGTGGCTGACGAAGCCGCGCGCGGTCTCGCGCGGGCTGTCGGCCTGCAGCGAGCTGGGTTCGTAGGCGACGCGGCCCTTGGGCACGCCCATCTGCATGTGGCCGTCGCGCTGCATGTTGGCGAACGGGCACTTCGGCGCATTGATCGGCAACTGGTGGAAGTTGGGTCCGCCCAGGCGGCTGAGCTGGGTGTCCAGGTACGAGAACAGACGACCCTGCAGCAGCGGGTCGTTGGAGAAGTCGATGCCGGGCACGATGTTGGCCGGGCAGTACGCCACCTGCTCGGTCTCGGCGAAGAAGTTGTCCGGCCAGCGGTCCAGCACCATGCGCCCGACGATCTGCAGCGGCACCAGTTCTTCCGGAATCAGCTTGGTGGCGTCGAGATGGTCGAACGGGAAGGCGTCGGCCTGCTCCTCGGTGAACAGTTGCACGCCCAGTTCCCACTCCGGGAAATCGCCGCGCTCGATCGCCTCGAACAGGTCGCGGCGGTGGAAGTCCGGATCGGCGCCGGCAAGCTTCACCGCCTCGTCCCAGATCGTGGACTGCAGGCCGAGCTTGGGCCGCCAGTGGAACTTGACGAAGGTGCTGCGCCCTTCCGCGTCGAGCAGGCGGAAGCTGTGGATGCCGAAGCCTTCCATCATGCGCAGCGAACGCGGGATGGTGCGGTCGCTCATCGCCCACATGATCATGTGCAGCGATTCGGGCATCAGCGAAACGAAGTCCCAGAACGTGTCGTGCGCGCTGGCCGCCTGCGGGAAGCCACGGTCCGGTTCCATCTTCACCGAGTGGATCAGATCGGGGAACTTCAGCGCGTCCTGGATGAAAAACACCGGGATGTTGTTGCCCACCAGGTCCCAGTTGCCTTCCTTGGTGTAGAACTTGACCGCGAAGCCGCGCACATCGCGCGGCGTGTCCACCGAGCCGGCGCCGCCGGCGACGGTGGAGAAGCGGGTGAACACCGGGGTCTTCACCCCGACCTCGGTGAGCAGCTTGGCGGTGGTGTACTTGGCCAGCGAGGCGGTCAGCTCGAAGTAGCCGTGTGCGGCGCTGCCGCGCGCGTGCACGATGCGCTCGGGAATGCGCTCGTGGTCGAAGTGGGTGATCTTCTCGCGCAGGATGAAGTCTTCCAGCAGCGTGGGCCCACGCGGCGTGGCGCGCAGCGAGTTCTGGTTGTCGGCGACCGGAATGCCCTGGTTGGTGGTCAGCGGCGGATGCGTGCCGCCGGCCTGCTGATGCAGTTCGTCGCCATGGCCGCGCTGGTCGGCGGGCGCGGCGGTGGAGGCGAGGGCGGTGGACGATGCGGGATCGCTGGGCGTGCGTTTGCGGCTGGCCATGGGGGTGCTCCGGTGCGTGGCGGAAGAGGCGTCGCAGTGGTGTGCCCGGTGCGTGAAGATACGGGCGCGGCGGAAGTCCCGATCCTGGGCGGCGCGGCGTGAACGAGCCGTGCAACGCGTTGCATCGCATGCACTTGTCTACTGCCGTGCGCGCGATGCGCAGGCATAAAAAAACCCAGCCTCGCGCACGAGGCTGGGTCTCGGATGCAGCGCCGAACGAGGGCGCGGCTCAGACCACCGCGTCTTCCTTGTACGCGTCCACCGGGATGCACGCGCACATCACGTTCTTGTCGCCGTATACGTTGTCCACGCGCGCCACCGGCGGCCAGTACTTCTGCTGCTTGAGCGTCGGCAGCGGGAACGCGGCCAGTTCGCGCGGGTAGGCGTGGGTCCACTCGCTGGCGGTGACCTGCGCGGCGGTGTGCGGGGCGTGCTTGAGCGGGTTGTCCTCGCGGTCCAGGCGGCCGTCCTCGATCGCGGCGATCTCTTCGCGGATCTGGATCATCGCGTCGATGAAGCGATCCAGCTCGTGCTGCGATTCGCTCTCGGTCGGCTCCACCATCAGCGTGCCGGCGACCGGGAAGCTCAACGTCGGCGCGTGGAAGCCGAAGTCGATCAGGCGCTTGGCGATGTCCTCGGCGCCGATGCCGCTGGTCTTCTCCAGCGGGCGCACGTCGAGGATGCACTCGTGCGCGACCAGGCCGTTGCGGCCGGTGTACAGCGTCTTGTAGTACGGCGCCAGGCGCTTGGCGATGTAGTTGGCGTTGAGCAGCGCGACCTGGGTGGCCTTACGCAGCCCGCTGTTGCCCATCATGGTGATGTACATCCAGCTGATCGGCAGGATCGAGGCCGAGCCGAAGCTGGCCGCCGAAACCATGCCGACGTCTCCTTCGCCGCCGAGCGTGCGCGGCAGGTACGGTGCCAGGTGCGCCTTCACCGCGCACGGGCCGACGCCGGGGCCGCCGCCGCCGTGCGGGATGCAGAAGGTCTTGTGCAGGTTCAGGTGCGACACGTCCGAGCCCCACTTGCCGGGCTTGGCCAGGCCGACCAGCGCGTTCATGTTGGCGCCGTCGGTGTAGACCTGGCCGCCGTGCGCGTGCACCGCTTCGCAGATCGCCACCACGTCTTCCTCGAACACGCCGTGGGTGGACGGGTAGGTGATCATCAGCGCGGCCAGCCGGTCCGAATACTTCTCGGCCTTGGCGCGGATGTCGGCGACGTCGACGTTGCCGTTGCCGTCGCACTTGGTCACCACCACGGTCATGCCGCACATCTGCGCCGAGGCCGGGTTGGTGCCGTGCGCCGATTCGGGGATCAGGCAGATGTCGCGATGGCCTTCGCCGCGGGCGCGGTGGTAGGCGCGGATCGCCAGCAGACCGGCGTACTCGCCCTGCGCGCCGGAGTTGGGCTGCAGGCTGACCGCGTCGTAGCCGGTGCATTCGACCAGCATCGCTTCCAGTTCGTCGATCAGTTGCTTGTAGCCGACGCTCTGCTCGGCCGGGGCCAGCGGATGGATCGCGCCGAACTGCGGCCAGGTCACCGGGATCATCTCGGCGGTGGCGTTGAGCTTCATGGTGCAGCTGCCCAGCGGGATCATGGTGCGATCCATCGCCAGGTCCTTGTCGGCCAGCGCGCGCATGTAGCGCAGCAGTTCGTGCTCGCTGTGGTGGGTGTTGAACACCGGATGCTGCAGGAACGCGCTGTGGCGCAGCAACTGCGGCGGCAGCGCGTCGGCGGTGGCGGCGTCGAGCGCGTCCACGTCGGCCTGGGCGCCGAACAGCTGCGCCAGCGCCACCACGTCGGCGCGGGTGGCGGTCTCGTCCAGGCTGATGCCCAGCGCCGCGCTGTCGATCGCGCGCAGGTTGATGCCGGCCGCGCGCGCCTTGGCGTGGATGGCCTCGGCATCGACGCCGGTGACGTGCAGGGTGTCGAAGAAGCGCTCGCCGACGGCGACGCCGGCGCCGCGCAGCGCCGCGGCGAGGATCGCGGCCAGGCGGTGGGTGCGGCGGGCGATGCGCACCAGGCCCTCGGGGCCGTGGTACACCGCGTACATCGAGGCCATCACCGCCAGCAGCACCTGCGCGGTGCAGATGTTGGAGGTGGCCTTCTCGCGGCGGATGTGCTGTTCGCGGGTCTGCAGGGTGAGGCGGTAGGCGGGGTTGCCGGCGGCGTCGATCGACACGCCGATCAGGCGGCCCGGCATCGAACGCTTGTAGGCGTCGCGGCAGGCCATGAACGCGGCATGCGGACCACCGAAGCCGAACGGCACGCCGAAGCGCTGCGAATTGCCGACGACGATGTCCGCGCCCCATTCGCCGGGGGCGGCGATCAGGGTCAGCGCGAGCAGGTCGGTGGCGACCGCGACCAGGCCGCCTTGCGCATGCACGGCGTCGGCCAGCGCCTTGTGGTCGCCGATGTGACCGAAACTGTCGGGGTATTGCAGCAGCACGCCGAAGCACTCGGCCTGCAGCGCTTCCTCCGGGGTGCCCACGCGCAGCACGATGCCCAGCGGCTCGGCGCGGGTGCGCAGCAGTTCCAGGGTCTGCGGATGCACCGCGTCGTGCACGAAGAAGGTGTCGGACCTGGACTTGGCCGAGCGCTTGGCCAGGGTCATCGCCTCGGCCGCGGCGGTGGCTTCGTCCAGCAGCGAGGCGTTGGCGATCTCCATGCCGGTGAGGTCGGCGCACATGGTCTGGAAGTTGATCAGCGCTTCCATGCGGCCCTGCGAGATCTCCGCCTGATACGGGGTGTAGGCGGTGTACCAGGCCGGGTTCTCGAGGATGTTGCGCAGGATCACCTTCGGCGTGTGGGTGCCGTAGTAGCCCTGGCCGATGAAGCTGCGGAACACGGTGTTCTTGTCGGCGATGGCGCGGATCTTGGCCAGCGCCTCCTCCTCGGTGACGGCGTCGGGCAGCGCCAGCGCGGCGGGCGACTTGATGTTGCCGGGCACGATGGCGTCGGTCATCGCCTCCAGCGAGTCGTGGCCGACGGTGCGCAGCATGTGCGCGATCTCGGCGTCGTTCGGGCCGATGTGGCGCTCGATGAAGGCCGAGTGGTGTTCGAGGTCGCGCAGCGAAGAGGTGTGAGACATGGCAGTCGTCCGGCTGAGGAAGGCACGAGGAGGCGGGGACGCGCGCAAGGCCGTCGTCGGACCGCAGCGGCGGGCACGATCGACGGGAAGCGCGCGTCTTCCCAATGCCCCTCTGTCCTTTTGCCTGAGAGTTTGGAAGCGGCGGCTGGCGCTGCGCTTCGTGCCCCTTCGGCGCCGGGTTTGACCGGTCTCTCCAGAGTCTTGGTGCGGGTGGTATCGGGCCTGAGCGATTACGGGCGTTTGCGCCTTCGGCAGCGGGTCGCCCCGCTTCTCCCACCTTGCTGCGCCGCGATTATAGCGTGGCCGGCGCCGCCTACGGCGGGCCGTTCGCCCCCACGCCAGGCTGAATGGGCAAGCCGCGGCGGCTGCGCGCCGGCGGCGGCTGCGCGTATCATGGCCGCACTCCCTTTTCTCGCGCCCGTCCATGCCGGACGGCGCCGTCGCGCGTGCGCCGGTCCTGCGGCCGCCGCGGCCGGCTTTTCAGGATGATCTCCCCATGACGCTCCCGTCCGTGTCCACGCGCCGCATGGCCCTGCTGCTGGCCGGGCTGGCGATGTTCGGCCCGTTCTCCATCGACACCATCTTCCCGGCGTTCCCGCAGCTGGCGCAGCGCCTGCACGCCGATCCGGTGGCGATCCAGCAGACGGTGAGCGTGTACCTGTTCGCCTACGCGGTGATGGGCCTAGCGCACGGACCGTTGTCCGACGCATTGGGGCGGCGGCGGGTGATCGTCAGCGGGTTGGTCGTGTTCATCCTAGCCTCGGCCGGCTGCGCGCTGTCGCGCGACCTGCCGACCCTGCTGGCGTTCCGCGCGCTGCAGGGCGTCTCGGCCGGGGTCGGCATGATCGTCGGCCGCGCGGTGATCCGCGATCTGTTCCACGGCGACGACGCGCAGCGGCTGATGAGCCAGGTGTCGATGATTTTCGGCATCGCCCCGGCGATCGCGCCGGTCATCGGCGGCTGGATCCTGGGCAGCGGCCGCGGCTGGCCGATGATCTTCTGGTTCCTGGTCGGCTTCTCCTCGCTGCTGCTGGTGGCGACCCTGCGCTGGATGCCGGAGACGCATCCGCCGCAGGCGCGCACGCCGCTGGCGCCGCGCACGCTGCTGCGCGACTACATCGGCATCGCGCTCAATCCGCGCTTCCAGCGCCTGGCCGCGGCCGGCGCGTTCAACTTCGGCGGAGTGTTCCTGTACATCGCCTCGGCGCCGGTGTTCATGATCGACCTGCTGGGCAAGACCGAGCGCGACTTCGCCTGGCTGTTCCTGCCCACCATCGGCGGCATGACCCTGGGCGCGTTCCTGTCCGGGCGCATGGCCGGGCGGTTCGGGCCGATGCGCCAGGTGCGCTTCGGTTTCGTCTGCTGCGGCCTGTCGATGGCCGGGAACATCGCCTACACGGCGCTGGCGCCGGCGATCGCGCTGCCGTGGGCGGTGCTGCCGATCTTCTTCGCCGGCCTGGGCACCGCGCTGATCTTCCCGATCCTGGCGCTGGCGGTGTTGGACATGTATCCGCGCCAGCGCGGGCTGGCCTCGTCGCTGCAGGCCTTCACCCAGTTGATGGTGACCGTGCTGGTGGCCGGGGTGCTGTCGCCGCTGCTCAGCGGCCATGCCCTGCACCTGGCGCTGGGCTCGGGCGCGTTCTTCCTGCTCGGCTGGGGCTTCTGGCGCTGGGAGCGGCGCAGCGGCAAGCGCCTGCCGCTGCCGGACGCGCAGGTGCCGCGGCTGGAACCGGCCGACCCGCTGTGAGCGGCGTCGCGGTTGGGCTATCGTCGTCGGGTCATCGTTGAGGAAACCGCATGTCCATCCAGTCCAAGCAGCGCCGCGATCTGCGCAAGAAGCTGGCCGAGCGCCTGCGCCACCGCGCCGAGGGCGCCGCGCCGGCCGCGCCCATCGAACCGCACGCGGAGTTGCGCGACCAGCAGCGCACGCTGCTGGCCGGCATCGTGCGCCGCGACGGCGAATGGGTGCTGGGCATGGACGGGCGCATCGCCGGCCAGAGCGAGAGCGCCGCGCAGGTGCTGTCGCTGATCATGCAGGCGGCGGAACTGCACGAGCGCGCCGGCACGCCGGTGCGGCTGATGTACTCGGACGCGCTGAAGGACGCCGCGCATGCCGACGCGCAGGCGCAGGGCCTGAGCTTCGACGAGTTCAAGACGCGCCACGCCCAGGTCATGCGTCGCGACGACGGCGCGGCGGCCCCGGCCTGAGGCCATGGGCCAGAGCGCGGGCCAGGCTGCGCAGGAAGCCGTGTCGCTGGCGCGGGTGCGGCGCCGCGACGGCATCGCCCTGATCCAGGCGCACCGCGCCAGCGTCGCCCTGCATCACCCCTGGACCTATCCGTTCACCGACGTGCCGGGGTTCGAGGCCTGGTACGCGCAGACCCTGGACGGCAGCAACATCGCGCTGCTGGCGCGCGAACGCAGCAGCGGCGCGCTCGCCGGCCTGTTCACCTTCAGCCAGGTGGTCGGCGGCTGTTTCCAGAGCGCTTATCTCGGCTACCACGCCATGGCCGGCTGCGAGGGCCGCGGGCTGATGACGCACGCGCTGCGCCTGTGCGTGGCCTATGCGTTCGCCGAACTGGGCCTGCACCGGGTGGAGGCCAACATCCAGCCGGACAACACCCGCTCGCTGGCCCTGGCGCAGCGCGCCGGCTTCCGCAGAGAAGGCTATTCGCCACGCTACTTGCGCATCGGTGGGATCTGGCGCGACCACGAGCGCTGGGCGCGGTTGGCCGACGACTGAGCGGTCGTATCGCGGTCGGCCTGGGCGGACTGGTGCGGACCTGGCTGCGCAAAACGGACGGTGACAGCGCCGCTGGCCGGCTCGGGACATACCGCGACGCAATGTCGGAGTTTTCCTACCCCGATCGGCGAAACCATTGGCGTGCCTGGCTTCGCTGAATACGCCTCCCTACGGGGCCGCATGGGGCGGTGGAAATGGGATGCGCTTCATGCAAGAGTCCCGCGCAACCTGCCTCATCCGCTCATCAGGGACGACGGCCGCAGCAGGCTTCCGAACCCGACCATCCAGTGGCCGCTGACGGCGGTTCGTCGCCGCCTGCCGCCGTCCAGTCGCCGCGATGATCGCCACTTCCTGTATCGCACCAGACTTGCCGAGACCGCCATGACCCACCCCTCGACCCGTCGCCACCGCCTCTCGCGCCTGTTCGCAGGTGTCGCGCTCGCCGCCTGCCTGGTCGCTGCGCCCGCCAATGCGACGTGGATCGTCAACGACCCGATGTCGATGGCCAAGGCGCTGCAGGAATACGCCGAGCAGGCCAAGCGCTGGAGCGAGACGATCAAGCAGTACCAGATGCAGTTGGAGCACTACCAGCAGCAGCTGATCAAGCTGCAGCGGCTGCAGTTCGGCGATTCCACCATGGCCGACACCTTTCCGGAGCGGCCCCAGGACTATGGTCTGGAAGACGACTGCCCCGGCGCGAGCCAGAGCGGCATCGCCGGGCTGATCAACCAGTTCAAGGCGTTGGCGCCGGATATGAACGGCAGCGCCGTCGACGAGCAGATGAAGGTCTGCGCGCGCATCGTGCTGGCCAAGAACGCCCAATACAACGAGACGGTGCGCATGCTCAAGCGCCTGATCCAGCGCAACGAGCAGTTCAAGCAGGTGCAGGCGCAGCGCGACAGCGTACAGACCAGTCAGGGTGCCCTGGCCGCCAACGACAACGAGGTGCAGCGTTTCGTGGCGCAGAACGCCATGGACCTGGATTACTGGCAGGCGCAGATGAAGGCCTACGACACCTATATCGTGGCGCTCAAGGACGACCAGTCGCGGTTGGCGCGGCGCGCGCTGGACGGCAACAAGAGCAACATCCTGGGGCAGGTGATCCAGGCGGGCGTGCTCGCCGGGGCGCTGTCGAAGTAACGGCGCAGGCAACTCCAACACAGCACAGGACATCGGGCAGGCACGCAGCATGAACGGACTTTTCGACACCGCCACGCACTGGATGCAACCGTTGGCGGACGCCAATCTGGGGGACTTCCTGTTCTTCCGCCTGGTGAACAACTACTTCACCGACGAGATCGCCGATTTCGGCCTGGAGCTGATGCGCCGGGCGATGCATTGGGTGAGCGTGATCGCGTTGACGGCGACCACGTTCTGGGTCCTGATCCAGGGCTACCGCATCGCGACCGGGCAGTCGCGCGAGTCGGCGATGGCGACGATGGTCAAGGCGGCCAAGGTCGCGGTGATCCTGATGATCGCCTCGACGCTGGGCGCGAACGGCGCGGCGCTGCACAAGACGATGACCGACAACCTGGACAAGGAGATCCACGGGTTGTTCACGGGCGACGACACCAGCAGCGCGGCCGACTCGATCGACGACAACCTCAAGTACACCCAGTTGGCCCTGTCGGCGCTGGATGCGGTGCGTGTGGACGCCAACGATCCCGAATCGATCGAGAAGAAGGGGCGCTCGATGCTGCTGGCCAGCTTCGGCACGGCCAGTCCGCCGATGGCGGCCGGCGCCATGCTGCTGCTGTTCAAGTTCACCATGGCATTTCTGGTGGGCATCGGCCCGATCTTCATCTTCTTCCTGATGTTCGACCAGACCAAGGACCTGTTCCGGAAGTGGCTGTTCTACGTGCTGGGCACGCTGTTCTCGATGTCCATGCTGTCGGTGGTGTCGGCGATGGTCTTGAAGTTCACCGCCAAGGTGGCGGCGGCGTACTGGGCGATGAAGTTCATTCCGTTGGCCAACGCCGAAGGCCTGTCGTCCCAGGCCCTGCAGCAAGGCGGGATCGGGTTGCTGATGACGGTGCTGATCGTCACGGTGCCCACCATCGCGGCGGCGGTCTGGCAAGGCAACATGGGCACGTTCATGACCTACACGGCCTTCGGCCCTGCGGCTGCGTCTTCGCCGGGGCCGCAGGGGCAGCCGCCGGGGTCTTATTCCCTAGCCAAGCCGGAATCAAACTCCTCCGTCGTAGAATCCTCTAGGTCCACTACGAGTCTTCCTAATTCTGCGCGTGGTAGTGGAGATTCTGCGGCGCTTCATCAGCAGCCTGGATCTCGTGGAAATGCCCAAAGAAGTGAGGATAGATTTTCTTAATTACTGAAGTGGGGGTCCTGTGAGAACTGGCTTGATTACTGGATTTTTGTTACTGGGCTGCTCTGGCTTTGCCATGGCTGAAGGCGGATGTCCGCCTGGCCAGTACCCCATCGGAGGTCAGGGGGCAGCGGGCTGCGCTCCGATACCTCAGTCAGGCGCTGTGGAACAGTCAAATCAGCCTGTAGGAAGGTGGATTAAGACTTGGGGTGCGATCGCGATGGGCATGGTTGATGGCGTACCGAACTACGGTGTGCCTGTTGGGAAAAAATCCAAGGCGGAAGCGGAATCTGACGCCGTGATGCGATGTGCAAAGCGAGGCGCAACAGGCTGCGAAGTCCTTCTGAGTTACTTCAATCAGTGTGCTGCACTCTCAGAGCCAATTGGCGAAAATGGAAAAATTAGCGGTAATGTGGTGGCTGTTGGTAGTGCGACAGTAGAGCTTGCTGAAAGCAGGGCTCTTGAGAAATGCGCGCGAGAGAATGCTGGCGCTCATTGTGAAGTTTCATACAAGGCATGCTCGACACCTTTTTTTGAAAAGTATTGACTGGGTCTCGCATATGCTGTGGCGTGAATGGCCGTGATGTCTCCAATTCCCCTAGTTCCTCTGATGCTGTTTTGTGGAAGTGCCTTGGCCGAAGGTGGGTGCCCTTCTGGTCAGTATCCGGTTGGTGGCCAGGGCGCGGCCGGTTGCGCTCCGATTTCACAGAGCCAGGCGGCCCCGCAGGAGGCTCCCCGGCCGACTGGCTACTGGGTCAAGACCTGGGGTGCCATTGCGATGGGCGCGGGCGACGGCTGGAACAGCTTTGGGGTGACGACAGGCAAAGCGTCGAAATCCGAAGCGGAGGCTGACGCGCTTAAACGATGCGTCTCCAATGGTGTAAAGGATTGCAGGATTGGCTTTGTCTACAAGAACCAGGGCGCTGCCGTCGCGGAGCCACAAGTGGGGGGGAGAGGGTACCTCGATGGACCGACAAGTTTCGCCGCGGCGGGCGATGAAGAAGCAGCGAGCGAGGTCGCGATGGAGCGTTGCGAGCGAGAGAATCGCGCGGTCACCGGCATGCAATGCAAGGTCATCTACACCGCATGTTCCAAGGCGGTTTTCAAGAGCTATTGATGTCTGGTCTCAAGCGGGTCTGGAAGATTGGCACCCCCTCAAGGAGAATGGGTCGTGAAGAAGCGTGGATTGTTTCCCTTGGCGCTGTTGTCAGTGATGACGTTGCCCTCGTCGGCGCAGACCGACGGTTACTACGAGTTCATCCCGTACTACAACAACGATCCCTTCCTCTTCTGCACGATCGGCGTGCCCAGCGACTGCTGGGCGCCGATCAATCCCGCCACCGGCGCGTTCACCGTCACCAATCCTTACTGCTACAACGCGTACTCGTCGGAGATGTATGCGCGCGTGTGCCCCCATGCATTCACAAGCGGCAAGATGGGGTCAGCGGCGGCGACGCCGCGCTCTTCCGTGGTACGGGACAGCGCTGCCGTTCCCTGACTTGGTCGATGCAGGAGCCGTGACATGTCCCACGTGCTGTGGTCGAAGGAGTGGCAGCTATGCGTGCGGCGCACGTGTGCGCTGCTGACCACGGCGCTGCTCGCACTGCTGCTCACCGCCGGGATGGCGGCGCTGGCCTACCGTCATGCGGGCGGCACGGCGCTGCTGATGGCCCAGGCGCTGGCGGTGTTGGGTGCTCTGCTGCAACTGGGCATGGTGGGCATGCTGGGGCTGTTGGTCGTGCGCGCGTCGCGCGCCTGGTGGCGTCTGCGCGCCGGTGGCAAGCGCACGGTGCAGTCCAGGCAGTTGTGCCATGCCATCCTGCAGGTAGCCGGGATGACCTTGCTGATGTGGTTGTCCGCGCTGGCGGCCGTCGCGCTGCCTGGTTCCCTGCCACTGTTCATCCGGGTGCCGGAGCTGGGCCTGTCTTTGCTGATGTTGATCGCCTTGCTGCTGATGCAGCGCCTGCATGTGCGCCATGGCTGTCGCCGGCTCACCGACGCTCTCGCTGCCGCCGAGCATGCTGCGCGGCGCACCATCGTGGCCTGAGACCCTTTCCGTGAAAGCCAAGATCCCCTGTGCTTTGTCCCTACTGTTGCTGTTGACAGGATGCAACCCGATGAAGACCGCCTCGGAGAACGCCGCCAATCCACGTGCCGATGCCCATGGCGACCCGGTGTATCGCAAGAATCCGCATCCGACGCAGGCGTATCGGATCACGATGACGATTGAGGATGCGCCGGGACAGTTTGGATTCGTGGATGCTGCCGCTGTCTATCAGATGAGCAACTACGAACAATGCACGCCAGGAGAGTCGCTTGAAGGCGTGTGGACAAAACGCAAGGACGACCATATCCCTGCGGCTTTTGCGAAGGTCGATGCCAACACCTATGTCACTACGATCTATACCGATGGGATGGTGGATGCTGACTACTACGGTAAGGGTATCTGCCATTGGAGGATCAACGGCATAGTCATCGGATTGAAGGCAACAGGCAAGCAGCAGGAGACGAATTTCTCTCCCAGTCTTGAGAGGCCAGAGATCATCGAGTCCCGGTCAAAGGTCACCTACTTCTGGAAGGGCCGCTATCCCAAAGAGGATATGGATGATTTCCAGGATGTCGGTCAGCACAATGCGGAAGATTTCGACGAAAAGGCTCGCAAAAACCTGTTCAAGGTCACGCTCAAAGCAGAGCGGGTGGCCCCATGACGTTGACCAGTCAACAGTACGCAACCCTCGCATACGACGTTTATTCGAAGCCGAATGAGTTTGGGCCGAAGAGCGCCACCATTGAAATCGGTGGAGAGTTCTACCGGCGTCTTGCATACGTGGATCGACCTTCCGGCTATCAAGGCATCCTTTACCAGCGAGTGAATACCGGCGAGTTGGTTGTCGCGCATCGCGGGACCGAATTCGATCGTCAGCCGTTGCAAGATGGTCTTGCGGCCGATGGCGGCATGGTCGCTACGCGGCACAACAGGCAGGTGAAAGACGCCATCGAGTTCACGCGCGAAGCCGTGCAATATGCCGAGAAGATAGGCGAGCATGGAAGGATTCCGCCTGTCGTTGTCACCGGCCATTCCCTGGGCGGAGATCTAGCGCAGGTCACGGCGCACCACTTCGGCCTCAAGGGCGAAACCTTCAACGCCTACGGCGCGGTCAGCCTGGACCGCCGGATCCCCGAAGGCGGCACCGACGTCATCAACCATGTGATGGCTGGCGACCCTGTCAGCGCCGCCAGCCGGCACTACGGCCAGGTCCGCATCTACGCCACGCCCGAGGAAGTCGCCACGCTGCAGCGCGCCGGCTACGACAACGGCAAGGGAGGCTGGGAGGCGCGTAATCCGTTCAGCGCGGTCCGGGGGTTGATCGTCGAGTCGCACCGCATGCACAACTTCCTGCCGGTGGACGGCAACGGGCGGCCCGACCGCTCCGTGCTGGAAGATCCGGCGGCGCATCGGCGCGCCGCGCAGAACGCGCCGATGATCGGCAGGTACCGCGAGGATGTCGAATCCATGCGGATCGGTACCACGCTCCTGGCGCGCGGCGTGCGTGGGCTGGCCGGTGACGCCGTCGACGAACTGCGCGGGCCATTGCCGCCGGGCGAAGGCCGGCAGGGCATCGACGCGCCGGAATGGTCGGAACACATGCAGCGGCTGCATCTGCCGAAGAAGGACGCCCACGAACCACAGGGCTGGCATGTGCCGCTGAAGGTGCCGGAGCAGGGGGCGGCAGTGCGGGAGGAAGATCCGCTGTTTCGTGCCATCAAGGAACGATTCCCGCCCGCTACGCCGGATGCGACGCTGAGGCATGCCGCGGTACAGGCACAGCGCGACGGCATGACGCGGCCCGAGCAGATCAAGCACGTCATGGTCGACGGCGGCAATGCCTGGATCGAAGGGGATACGCCGGGGTTCCGGGTGAAGGTCGATCTCTCTGCGGTGCCATCGCAACCTGAAGAGGCGATCGCGTCACCCGCCAAGGGCGGGGCGGCGCTCGCGCTGCAGCAGGCCGACAGCGAGGCGCAGCAGGTGTCTGCACGGACGCGATGAGCACTTCAGGCATGTCGCGGCTTCTTTTCCAGCCTGGCTGATCCGCACGGCGCGCATCTCGTCTGCGCGCTTACCTGTACCGTCGTCCTGACGATTGCGCTTCGGCTTTGCGCCCGCCGCGCAGCCTCAGCCTTGCTTCTGCGCAGGCACTGCAGTGGGTTGCGCTGCCGCAGATGCCTCCCACCCGCACATCCGCCCCTGGTTCTGTTGCTTGAGCCACTCCTGCATCGGCGCGAAGTACTCCAGCAGCGGGCCGGCGTCGATGCGCTCGCTGCCGGTCAGTTCCTTGAGCGTGGCCTGCCAGGGCTGGCTGGCGCCGCGCTGCAACATCGACCAGAACTTCTGACCGGCTTCCTTGTTGCCGTAGAAGGTGCACTCGTACAGCGGGCCCTTGTAGCCGGCGGCATCGCACAGGCTCTTGTAGAACTGGAACTGCAGGATGTGCGAGAGGAAGTAACGCGTGTACGGCGTGTTGGCCGGCACGTGGTACTTGGCGCCGGGGTCGAAGAAGTCCTCGCCGCGCGCCGTCGCCGGTGCCACGCCCTGGTACTTGGCCTTCAACTCCCACCAGGCCTGGTTGTAGCGGTCCGGAGCGATCGAGCCGTCGAACACGCCCCAGCGCCAGCGGTCGATCATCAGCCCGAACGGCAGGAACGCGACCTTGCTCAACGCCATGCGCATCTGCGCGTTGATCAGCGCCTCGCGGCCGACCTGCGGTGCGTCGACCAGGCCGATCGAATGCAGGTACTGCGGGGTCATCGCCAGCACCACGGTGTCGCCGATGGCTTCGTGGAAGCCGTCGTTGGCGCCGCCCTGGAACAGCGGCGGCAGCGGGTTGTAGGCCAGGTCGTAATAGACGTGGCCGAGTTCGTGGTAGATGGTGGTGAAGTCCTCTTCGTTCGGCTTGACGCACATCTTGGTGCGCACGTCGCCGGCCATGTCCATGTCCCAGGCGCTGGCGTGGCAGACCACGTCGCGGTCCAGCGGCTTGATGAACTGGCTGCGCGTCCAGTACGTGTCCGGCAGCTTGGGCATGGCCAGCGAGGTGTAGAAGTCCTGCGCGCGCTCGGTCATCTGCCGCGCGCTGAGCAACTGCGCCTCGCGCTGCGCCATGAACCGCGCTTCCGGCGAGGTGTCGCCGTTGCGTCGCGCCAGCGCCGCGCTCAGGTTGCCCTGGTACTGCCGCTCCAGCGCGTCGGTGATGTCCAGGCTGCCGGCGCCGGGATAGGGCTGCAGCAGGTCCCACAGGTTGCTCCAGTCCTGCTGCCACATGTTGCCGAGCAGGTGCGCCGGCAGCAGGCCGCCGGCGAGTTCGCCCTTGTCCTTGCCGTACTCGGCGTCGAGCTTGCCGCGCGCGTAGCAGTGCAACTGTTCGTACAGCGGCTTGACCTGGGTCCACAGCCGGTCGGTCTCGGCGGTGAGCTGCGCGGGTGGCATGTCGTAGCCGCTGCGCCACAGTGCGCCGGTGTCGGCGTAGCCCATGTCGCGCGCACCTTCGTTGACCAGTTCGACGAAGCGTTGGTAGTCCTTGCGCATCGGTTGCACGGCGGCGTGCCAGCCCTGCCACGCATCCAGTTGCTGGTCGTAGTCGCGGCTGCGGCGCAGCACATCCTCCAGTTCGCCCAACTGCCGGCAACGCCGCGCGTCGCCCTCGCCGGTGCAGTAGGAGGCGGCGCCGTAGGCGCCTTCCATCTTGGTCGCCAGCGCGGCCAGTTCGCCCAGCCGCGCCGGATCGCGCGGCGCCGGCATCGCGGTCATCTGCTGCAGCAGGCGCAGCGCGCGCGCGCTGTCGGCCGACATCGGCTTGCCGTCGTAGCGCCGCGCCTGGGCGATCCAGCCGTTGAGGGTGGTCAGCCAACGCGCGTTGGCCTTGGCCGCCAGCCGCTCGCTGTCGCCGTTGATGTAGGTCGCCGACAGCCATTGCGCCGCGGTCAGTTCGGGCAGCAGCGCGCGGTATTCCTCGTTGATGCGGGCGACGAACTGGTCGGCGCTCTCGCCCTGGGGCTGGGCCGCGGCGGGGGCGGCGGTCTCGGCCGCGGGTTCCTTGCGGCAGGCGGACAGCGTCAGCAGGCTCGCGCCGAGGCACAGCGCGAGCAGCGGAGAGCGGAGGGTCACGGCGAATCCTTGCAGGGCGATTGCCCGGAAGGCTAGTGGCCCGCCCGCACCGCCGCAAGTTCGGGCGGCGCGCCGCTGCCCGCGCCGCGGTGTCCGGTCACGCCGTGGCGGCGCGTGGACGGGCGGTCACTGCGGCTTGCTGCACTGCGCGAACAGGTCGCGCGAGCGGTCGTAGACGCCGGTCCTGACCTGCATCAGGCCCAGCACCGACGGGAACAGGTTGTCCTGGTCGGCGTACTTGCGCGATCGCGCCTGCAGGCAGGCCAGGTCCAGGCCGCGGGCGCTGGCGAAGCCCGGCGAGAACCACATTACCATCGGCACGTGGGTCTGCTCCTGCGGCGCGATCGCATAGGGCACGCCGTGCAGGTACAGGCCCTTCTCGCCCAGCGATTCGCCGTGGTCGGAGAGGTAGAGCATCGCCGTGTCGTAGTCGGGCATGGCCTGCAGCGCGTCGATGGTGCGCGCCAGCAGATGGTCGGTGTACAGCAGCGAGTTGTCGTAGGCGTTGGTGATCAGCTCGCGGCTGCAGTTGCCCAGGTCGGCGGTGTCGCAGGTGGGAGTGAAGCGGCGGAACGCGGCCGGGTAGCGCTCGAAGTAGCTGGGGCCGTGGCTGCCGAGCTGGTGCAGCACCACCACGCGGTCGCCGGGCTTGGCGCGCACCTGCGCGGCCAAGTCCTGCAGCAGGATCTCGTCCATGCAGCGCCCGTCCTTGCACAGCTGCGGATCCTTGGCGTCGTCCAGGTGCTGGATCTGCAGGCCGTCGCACACGCCCTTGCAGCCGGACTGGTTGTCGCGCCACAGCGTGCTGATGCCGGCGTGCTCGAGCACGTGTAGCAGCGACTGGTGCTTGCGGATGTTGCTCTCGTTGTAGTCGTGGCGGCCGAACGGCGAGAACATGCACGGCACCGACACCTCGGTGCTGGTGCCGCAGGAGTGCATGTCGGGGAAGTTGATCACGTCGCGCTTGGCCAGCTCCGGCGTGGTCTGCCGCGCATAGCCGTTGAGGCCCCAGTTCTGCGCGCGGGCGGTCTCGCCCAGCACTACCACCAGCAACCGCGGCTTGCTGCCTGGTGCGCGCGCGGTGGCCTTGGCGTCGTGCTCCAGCGGCAGCTTGGGCGCCTTGCGCGTGGGGCTGTCGGACTTGAAGTTCTGCCGCAGCGCGACCAGGTAGTTGATCGGCGTGGCCAGGTAGCGGATCTCGCGATGGTTGCGCATCATCGCCGACAGATCCTGGAACGAGAGCATCGCGCCGATGCCGCCCAGCGCCAGCATGCCGACCAGGAAGCCGGCGCGGATCGCCAGCGCCTTCAGCGGCGAACGCCGGATCAGCCGCACCCGCCACAGCACCAGGATCGGCAGCACTGCGTAGAACAGCAGCGGCGCGATCAGCGCCGGGGTCATCAGCTCGCGCGATTCCTTGTGGTCGGTGGCCAGCACGTTGCGCAGCATGTCCGCGTCCAGGTAGACGCTGTAGCTGTTCATGTAGTGCGCGGCGAACGCGGTGGTGATCAGCAGCACCGTCAGCACCGGCTTGGCGATGCCGCGCCACAGCAGCAGGCCGAGCAGCAGGCCGTGCACCGCCAGCAGCAGCAGGAACAGCGACAGCGCCAGCTTGACGTCGCCGCCGTGGCCGCTCATCGCGCTGCGCCAGAACATGCCGTTGCAGGCCAGGGCGAAGAACGCGCTGGCCGCCAGCGCCAACATCTCGTTGCTCAACTGCGGACGCCAGGCCCACCAACGGGCACGGGATGCGGTGGACGGCGAGGGCGGTGCGACGGATCGGCTCATGCGGCGGCATCGTTGGTGGTGGAGAGGCGCCTGTCGGCCTGCGGCGGGGTCGCGCGCGGCCACAGCATCGCCCGGTACAGGCCCAGTGCCACGCCCCAGCACAGGGCCAGCGTCCACAGGTCGTGCGACATGAAATGCGCGCCGCGCAGCTGTTGGCCGAGACCGAACAGCAGGCCTCCCCCGAGGCCGATCGCCAGCGCTGGCCAACGCCAGGCCGGCTTGAGCGCCAACGCGACGAAGTACAGCCCCACCCAGGCATAGCCGGCACTGGAATGACCGGCGGGGAAGCATACCCCGCGCGGCATGCCGGCCGGGCGGGTCTCGAACAGGCCCACGAAGATCCGCTCGCCGCCATAGCGGGTCAGGTCCCAGGGGCAGTCCATGTGGGTCACCGACTTCAGCAGCGACACCACGCCGGTGCTCAGCCCCACCGCCAGCAACAGGTACAGCAGCGGCAGCCGGTAGCGCCGGCCATCGGGACGGCGCCACGCCCAGACCGCCAGCGCGGCGGTCACCGCCCACGCTGCGGCGCTGAGCATCTTGCCGTCGTGGTGGATCAGGCTACGGGTCAGCGCCGCATCCTTCAGCGCCCACTGCCCGCCTTCCCAGCGGTACAGCAGGTCGGCGATCCAGAAATCCCCGCCCAGGCCCATCAGCGCGGTGCTGACCAGCAGCACCAGCGCCAGCGGTACCCAGAGGTGGGAGAGATAGAAGTACCGACGTGCGCCGAGGTCGGGCGCCGCCGCAGCGGACAATCGCAGGGGCGTACTGATCATGGTCGACGAAGGCGGCCAGGGACGGCGGGAAAGTGGGGGCATGGTCGGGTTGCGGGTGTCGGATAGCTGTCGGAACTGCCGGTGAGACGGCCAGGGCTTCAGCGAAGGTTGCGCACGGCCGTGGTGATGCAAGCGCCGGGCCACAAGCGTCCGTGGCCGGCGCGAATGCCAGCCTGAGGATGTCGTGTTGGGATTCCTTCCAGGTTTTGTCGAGATTCGATCAAGGGCGCGCGGCCGTTCTGACTTCGTTCCGACACGCTTCCGCTAGCATGGGCAGGTCCGTCCCCCGAATTCGAGCGCGCCCATGCGGCTGCTGGTCATAGAAGACAACCGGAACCTGGTCGCCAACCTGTTCGACTACTTCGAGGTGCGCGGCCACACCCTGGATGCGGCGCCGGACGGTGTCACCGGGCTGCACCTGGCCACCACGCAGCGTTACGACGCGCTTATCCTGGACTGGATGCTGCCGCGCCTGGACGGCCAGCAGGTGCTGCGCGCGCTGCGCGAGGAACACCATGCCGACGTGCCGGTGATCATGCTGACCGCGCGCGACGAGCTGCCGGACAAGATCGCCGGTTTCCGCGCCGGTGCCGACGACTACCTGACCAAGCCGTTCGCGCTGCCGGAACTGGAAGTGCGGCTGGAGGCGCTGCTGGTGCGCGCCAGCGGCCGCGGCCGCAGCAAGCTTCTGCGCGTGGGCGACCTGCAACTGGACCTGTCCACGCTGGAAGTGACCCGTGGCGGGCGCACCCTGCATCTGTACCCGGCCTGCCGCAAGCTGCTGGAGGTGCTGATGCAGGCCAGCCCGGCCGCGGTCACCCGCGACCGCCTGGAGCAGGCGCTGTGGGGCGACGAGCCGCCGGACGGGGACATGCTGCGTTCGCACATCTACGACCTGCGCCGCAGCGTCGATGGTCCGTTCGCGGCCAAGCTGATCCACACCCTGCCGCGCATCGGCTACCGCCTGGCGGTGGTCGGTCCCCACGAGGGCGAGCATGCCGACTAGGGCCGGCCTGCGGCAACGGCTGACCCTGTGGCTGGTGGGCTACGCGGCGCTGCTGTCGCTGGCGGTGTTCGTGCATGGCTACATCGTCAACGACCAGGCCGAGCAGCTCACCTGGCGCTCGCTGCTGACCTCCGAGCTGGATCACTTCCTGGCGCGCAGCGCGGCCGACCCGGACTATCGCTGGATCGACACCCGCACCGTGAGCCTGTACGGCGACGAGGGCGGCGCGCCGCTGCCGCCGGCGGTGGCGGCGCTGGGTCCCGGCCTGCACGACGAGGTGCAACTGGAAGGCAGCGAGAAGGTGGTGCTGGTGCAGGACGTGCGCGGCCGCCGCCTGGCGCTGGCGCTGGACATCACCGAACTGCACGACCACGAGGACAACCTGGCGCTGTGGATGCTGGTGTCCAACGCGGTGGCGGTGCTGCTGCTCGGCGCGCTGGTGGCCTGGGGCATGGGCCGGGTGGTGCAGCCGCTGATCGACATGGCCCAGCGCATCGGCAGCCTGCGCCCGGACCGGCCCGGGCAGCGCATCGAAGTGCATCCGCGCGCCAGTGCCGAACAGGTGGTGATCGCCGAGGCGCTGAACGACTACCTGGCGCGCAACGACCTGTTCGTGGAGCGCGAGCGCGCCTTCATCGACAGCACCAGCCATGAACTGCGCACGCCAGTGGCGGTGATCGGCGGCGCCGCCGAGCTGGCGCTGGAGCAGCACGACGTGCCGCCCAGCGTGCGCAACCAGTTGCTGCGCATCCGCCGTACCGCCAGCGGCGTCGGCCAACTCATCTCGCTGCTGCTGGTGCTGGCCAAGGATCCGGCGCGGATGGCGCGCGGCAGCGACCTGGTGCGGCTGGACCAGTTGCTGCCGGAGATCGTCGAGGACCACCGCCACCTGTGCGCGGACAAGCGCCTGGAACTGGCGCTGGCGCCGATGCCGGCGTGCGAGGTGGAGACGCCGTTGGCGATCCTGCAGGTGGCCATCGGCAACCTGCTGCGCAACGCCATCGAGAACAGCGACAAGGGCCGGATCGAGATCACCATGCCGGCGCCGGGCGTGGTCTGCATCGACGATCCCGGCCACGGCATGAGTCCGGAAGAGATCAGCGCGATCTACATGCGCATGGCGCGCGGCGGCGGCAGCCGCGAGGGCAGCGGCATCGGCCTGGACCTGATCGCGCGGCTGTGCGAGCACCTGGGCTGGGCGCTGCACCTGGATTCGCTGGCCGGCAGCGGCACCCGCGCCACCCTGGACCTGAGCAGCGCGCTGAAGCGCCCCGGCGCGTCGCCGCCATCGCCCGTCTCGGTGTGACCGGCTAGTCCGGCAGCAGCCCGCGTTGCGCCAGCCAGGCGCGCGCGTCGTCGGCGTCCTGCTCGAACCAGGCGCGGGTGGAGCCGAGCCGGTAGGTGTAGCCCCAGGCGTCCATGTCCGCCATCAGCCGCGCGCGGCCCACGCCGGGCAGGGCGTCGGCCAGCACGATCTGCAGGTAGCAGGTGGCGTCTTCCTCTTCCACCGAGTCGGTGGCGTCGGTATGCACCTGCGCGCGCCGCTGCGGCGGCAGCACGATCAGGTGGCAGGCTTCGTGCAGCAGCGAATGCACCGGCGTGTCGTCGCGCACGTAGACGTCGCTGGCGATCACCCCGGCTTCCGGCTCGCCCCAGTAGCTGCCGGGAATGGCGGCGCCGTCGGCGACGCGGTGCAGGGTCAGGCCATAGCCGGCCAGCAACGCGCGTGGCGCGTCCAGGCCGATCGCGCCCACGGTGAGCACCTGGGCGGCGGCAGCGGGGAGGGCGGCGTCGGTCTGCATCGTGTGGAGGGCGTCGGGATGGAAAAGGCGCGGCGGGCGCGCCCGATCACGGCAGGCGGGTGCGTCGGTGCGCCTGCCCGGATCGACGCGTCAGCCGCGGCGTCCGCCACGGCCGACGCGCGGGCTCAGGGCGTCGGCCCTTCCGGCAGGGCGACGGAGATGTCGAGCACGTCGTGCTCGCCGTCCTTGACCAGGTCCACCTTGACCGCGTCGGCGTCGATGTTGACGTACTTCTTGATCACTTCCAGCAGTTCGCGCTGCAGCAGCGGCAGGTAGTCCGGGCCGCCGCGCTGGCTGCGTTCCTGCGCGATGATGATCTGCAGGCGGTTCTTCGCGGTCTCGGCGGTGTTCTTCTTGGTCTTGAGGAAATCGAATAGTCCCATGCTCACCCTCCGAACAACTTGGTGAAGAAGCCCTTCTTCTCCACGGAGATGAAACGCATCGGACGTTCCTCGCCGAGGATGCGCGCCACGGCGTCCTCGTAGGCCTGACCGGCCGGGGATTCGGCGTCCAGGATCACCGGCTCGCCCTTGTTGGAGGCGTTGAGCACGTCGCCGGATTCGGGGATCACGCCGATCGCCTTCAGGCCGAGCACCTCCTCCACGTCGGTGATGCTGAGCATCTCGCCGGTTTCCACGCGCGCCGGGCTGTAGCGGGTCAGCAGCAGGAACGCGGGCAGGCTCTTGCCGCTCTCGGCCTTGTGGGTCTTGGAGTCGAGCAGGCCGAGGATGCGGTCGGAGTCGCGCACCGAGGACACTTCCGGATTGACCACCACCACCGCGCGGTCGGCGAAGTACATCGCCAGGAACGCGCCCTTCTCGATGCCGGCCGGCGAATCGCAGACGATGTAGTCGAAGCCGTCGGCGGCCAGGTCCTTGAGCACCTTCTCCACGCCTTCCTGGGTCAGCGCGTCCTTGTCGCGGGTCTGCGAGGCGGCCAGCACGAACAGGTTGTCGAAGCGCTTGTCCTTGATCAGCGCCTGCTTCAGCGTGGCTTCGTTGTGCACCACGTTGACGAAGTCGTACACCACGCGGCGCTCGCAGCCCATGATCAGGTCGAGGTTGCGCAGGCCCACGTCGAAGTCGATCACGGCGACCTTCTTGCCGCGTCGCGCCAGCCCGCAGGCCAGGCTCGCGCTGGTGGTGGTCTTGCCGACGCCGCCCTTGCCGGAGGTGACAACGATAATTTCAGCCAAAGGACTATCTCCTGATACGTTCGAGGTTGGGCCGCGTCAGTCTTGCGCGGCGATCATGATCTGGTCCTGCTCCAGCCAGACCTGGACGGCCTTGCCACGCAGTTCCTTGGGAATATCGTCCAGCACCTTGTAGTGGCCGGCAATGGCGACCAGTTCGGCGTGGAAATCGCGGCAGAAGATCCGCGCCTCGGTGTTGCCCTGGGCGCCGGCCAGCGCACGGCCGCGCAGCGTGCCGTAGATGTGGATGCTGCCGTCGGAGATCACCTCGGCGCCGGCGCCGACGGTGGCCATCACGGTCAGATCGCAGTTCTCCGCGTACAGCTGCTGCCCGGAGCGCACCGCGTTCTTCTGCATGCGCCCGGGTTGCGGCCGCGCCGCCGGAGCGAGCGGCGGCGGAGGCGGGGGCGGCGGCGAGACCGGCGCCGGCGCGGCGGCGGGCGCGCCGCCATCGAAGCGCTCGTACTGCGCGCGGAACTTGGCCAGCAGCGGCAGGCCCAGCGCCACCGACAGTTCCTCGATCTCGCGGGTGCCGTAGGCCAGCGCCACCGGCAGCACGCCGGCGTCGCGCAGCCCGTCCAGCAGCGCCTGCGCGGTGGCCACGTCCGGGGTCTGCGCCAGGCCGCCGAAATCGATGATCACCGCGGCACGGCCGAACAGCTTGGGCGCGCGCTGCACGCGCTCGCGCATCTCCTGGCTCAGCCGCGCCACGTCCAGCGTGCGCACGCGCAGGTTGGCGATGCCGACCTGGCCGATCTTCAGTTCGCCGGCCTGCTCGAAGTCCAGATTCACCGACGACACGCTCAGGTCCCGGTCGGGCGCTGCGCCCGCTGCAGACGATGGGCGTGGCCGGCCCAGGGCAGGTCGGGCAGGGTGTCGCCGTAGGTTTCGCGCACCCAGGCGTAACTGCACAGGTCCTTCAACAGCATGCTCGCACGCACCTCCACTTCGTTCATCGTGTTCTGGCCCACTTCGCGGAAGCCGAAGCTGCCATGGAACAGCAGCGCCGCATCGGCGCCGTGATCCAGAAAAACCTCGCACGCCAGTTGCGGGTAGCGCAACTCGGCGTAGCTCTGCACGTCGGCGTAGAACGCCCGGCCGACGCCGCCGCCGCGGCGGCGGCTGGCCACCACGATGCGGTCGATATAGAAAAACTGCGGGTAGCGCTCGCGGAACCAGGCGAAGTTGCTGCTGTCGTGGTCGCTGTCGCTGCCGAAGCCGACCAGGAAGCCGGCCAGGTTGCCGTCGCGCTCGGCGACGCGAAAGTACTCTGCGGTGTCGTAGAAGCGGTGCAGCTTGGCCGAATCCAGCGGCAGGATCGCCAGTCCGGCGTTGTTGTTCAGGGCCAGGACCGAATCGAGCTCGTGCTCGCGCACGTCGCGGATGACGATCGACATTGAGACTCCATTGCTGATGCGCGCGCGGCCCCGTGCGGACCGCAGGGGCGGATTATCGCACGCGCGACCCGGGGCGGCGAGCCGCGCCGGCATGACTTCCGTGGGAGTGCAATGCGCGCCGTTCATCCTAAGATGGCTGCATGTTGGGATATCTCAGCCATACCCGCGTCCTGCGCTATGCCGGCCTGTTCACCTGGGCGGTGATCTGCATGCCGTTGCTGTACCTGTACTGGGAGCCGGTCGAGGAATCGGGACGGATGCCCAGCGGCGAGGTGTGGCTGCTGCTGACCAGCTACCTGGGCTTCGGCGTGGTCTATTTCCTGCTGACCCGGCGGCTGCACAGCGGCGACGGCGTGCGCTGGTACGACCGCGGCATGCTGGTGCTGCTGACCATCTGCGCGCTGGCGGTCGGCTATCTGCACCGCTCCGGGCTGGGCAGCATCCTGATGATGGTGGCGGCGGGGGTGATCCCCTGGCTGCTGCCGGTGCGCGCCGGCGTGGCCTGGCTGCTGCTGAGCCAGCTGGCGGTGCTGCCGGTGTACCTGACCATCGGCTTCCCGCCGTTCGAGGCGCTGATGCAGTCGCTGCTGTATGGCGGCTTCTCCATGTTCATCTTCGTCACCAGCCTGGTCGCGCGGCAGCAGACCCAGGCGCGCGAGGAGCAGCGCCAGCTCAACGCCGAGCTGCGCGCCACCCGCGCGCTGCTGGCCGAGAGCGCCCGGGTCAACGAGCGCACGCGGATCTCGCGCGAACTGCACGACCTGCTCGGCCACCACCTGACCGCGCTCAGCCTGAACCTGGAAGTGGCCGGCCACATCACCGAGGGCCGTGCGCAGGAGCATGTGCAGCAGGCGCATACCCTGGCCAAGCTGCTGCTGACCGACGTGCGCGAGGCGGTGAGCCAGTTGCGCGACAGCGGCGCGATCGACCTGGCGGCGGCGCTGCGGCCGCTGGCCGAGCGGGTGCCGTCGCTGCAGATCCATCTGCAGGTAGAGGAGCCGCTGACCGTGGAGGATCCCGAGCGCGCGCACGTGTTGCTGCGCTGCACCCAGGAGATCATCACCAATGCGGTGCGCCACGCCCAGGCCGACAATCTGTGGATCGAGGTGCGCCGCGACGGCCCACAGGTGGTGATCCAGGCGCGCGACGACGGCCGCGGTTGCGAGACCCTGGCCCCCGGCAACGGCCTGCGCGGCATGCGTGAGCGCCTGAGCCAGTACGGCGGCAGCCTGGACGTGGCCGCCGCGCCCGGTGCCGGCTTCCGCCTGCGCGCCGCCGTTCCCGGCGCCGCCACCCTGCTGCCGCCCGCCGTTTCCCAAGGAGTGTTGTGATGATCCGTGTGTGTCTGGTCGACGATCAAACCCTGGTGCGGCAGGGCATCCGCTCGCTGCTGGCGCTGGACGGCGGCATCGAGGTGGTGGCCGAGGCCAGCGACGGCCGCCAGGCGGTGGAGCTGATCCCGCAGGTGGTGCCCGACGTGGTGCTGATGGACATGCGCATGCCGTCGATGTCCGGGCTGGAGGCGCTGCAGGTGCTGTCGCGCGCCGCCGCGCTGCCGCCGACCATCATCCTGACCACCTTCGACGACGACCAACTGGTGCTGGCCGGGCTCAAGGCCGGGGCCAAGGGCTACCTGCTCAAGGACGTGTCGCTGGAGCAACTGGTCGGCGCGATCCGCACCGTGGCCGCCGGCGGCTCGCTGGTGCAGCCGGCGGTGACCCAGCGCCTGCTGTCGGGCCTGGAGCACATGCGCAACGATTTCGTCAGCCTGGACCGGCCCGACCCGCTGACCGACCGCGAGACCGAGATCCTGCGGCTGATGGCCAGCGGCTTCTCCAACAAGGAGATCGCCAATTCGCTGGGCGTGGCCGAGGGCACGATCAAGAACCACGTCTCCAACATCCTGTCCAAGCTCGGCGTGCGCGACCGCACCCGGGCGGTGCTTAAGGCGTTCGAGCTGCAATTGGTTTGAGGGACAGGATGCCCGGCCCGGCGCAGCGCGCCGGGCGTTCGCGGGTGCGCGCGCCAGTGGCGCGAAGGCCGCGCCCGCTCGCCCTGTCCAAGCTTGGGGTGCGCGACCGCACCCGGGCGGTGCTGAAGGCGTTCGAGCTGCAACTGGTCTGAGGGGAAAGATGCCCGGCCCGGCCGGGCGAGTCCTGGGCGGCCCGGCCCTGCGCCGCAGGTGGCCTGAACGGGACAGGAGGATGGCCCGCCGAGGCCGGTCTCGCGCAGGCCGGGCGGATTTGTTGCGACCGGAGGCCAGGCGCTGGATGCGGGCAAAGGGCTGGCACGCTTGTCTCCCGCCGGGAAGTGGTCTGGCCCGGGTCGGGCAGGCTCCGGGCATGCCGATCCGCCCGATGGCGCCGCCGTTGCTCGGTTCGATGCGATCGCGGATCGGGTGTGCAGGCCTGTCCGGTGCCGCTGCCAGGACAATGGTCTGGTCGCCCCAGGCGCCGTGCGCATGGCCGTTGCCGGCACCGCCCGAGGCCGTTGTGGCGCGGGGCGAAGCGGCATTCCGTGATGTGCTGACCACGGACAGCGAAGCCTGCTAGGATGGGCGCTTCGCTTCATCAACCCGGCCGTGGGATCGGCCCCGGAGACCTCCTGAATGACCCGTATTATCGAGTTCCTGATCGCCCTGGGGATCGTGGCTGGCCTGTTCGTCATCGTCGGCGTGGTGCTGCCCTCGGAGCGTCACATGTCCGAAAGCGTCGAGACCAATCGGCGCATGACCATCGTCTATGACACGGTCAACAGCCTGCGTCGGTTCAAGGACTGGAACCCTCTGGTGCTGCGCGACCCGCGCATCGAGCTGAAGCTCTCCGGCCCGGACTCCGGCGTCGGCGCGCGCCTGGACTACAGTTCCAAGGAGGGCTACATCGGCAAGGGTAGCTGGACCATCACCTCGACCGAGAAGAACAAGGACGTGGTCATCGCCATCGAGGACGAGACCAAGGGCAAGGACAAGACCACCAGCTTCAAGCTGGAGCCGACCGGCAAGAACGGCCGCAACGTGAAGATCACCCAGGACTACACCGTCAAGTACGGTTGGGACCTGCTGGGTCGCTACGCCGGCCTGTACGTCAGCCGCCACGTCGGCGACGACATCAAGCTGGGCCTGTCGCGCCTGAGCAACGTGCTGGCCACCGTGCCGAACGTGGACTACCGCTCCGACGACACCCCGCTGAAGGACCTGAAGGTCGTCGACGTCCCGGCCGAGGATTTGCTGGTGGTCAACGCCGGCAACATCGACCGCGACAACGACTCCATCAAGAAGTCCATCAAGGACAACCAGGAGTGGATCAAGCGGGTGATGGACGCCAACGGCCTGGAAGCGGCCGGTCCGGTGCGCATCGTCACCACCGACTTCGGCGCCGACAAGTACGCCTTCGACGTCGCCCAGCCGGTGCGCAAGCGTGCCGGTGGCGCGCCGAAGGACGACGCCAAGAAGGATGAGAAGAAGGACGACAAGAAGGACGACGCGGCCGCCGCGCCGGTCGATGCCACCCCGGTTGCCGCCTCCGGCGAGCCGCTGAAGGTGACCATCCCGCAGGGCGCCCCGGTGACCTACGTGCGTACCGAAGCGCACCGTTCCGCCTTCGCCAGCTACACCGGCCACATGGCCGGCCTGGATGCGGCGCGCAATGCGCTGCGTGCCTGGGCCGCGACCAGCGGCTACGACGTGACCGACCGTCCGTACGAAGCCTGGAAGGGCGGCGTGGACAAGTCGTTCTCGCCGGAAGGCACCTACGACATCTACTGGGCGATCAAGTAAGTCCTGCCCTGGTGGACGAGTGAACCGGAACGCGCCGCATCTTGCGGCGCGTTCTGTTTATGGGGCCGGCAAACGCTGCCGCGCTCCTGGAGAAACAGCCTATGTTGACGTTCGATCGCCGTGCGCGCGGGCCGTTCTGGCTGTGCAGCGCCGGCGCGCTGCTGGCCGCCGCATCCATCGGCCTGTCCGCCTATGCCTCGCACGGCGTGGCCGAGCCCCTGGCGCAATCGCACCTGCAGACCGCGGCGCTGTACGCCTTCGGTCACGGCGTGGCGCTGGCGGCGCTGGGACGCCGAAGCGAGCGCCTGCTCGGGCGCCTGGCGCTGTGCCTGTTGCTGCTCGGCACCTTGTTGTTCTCCGGCAGCCTGGCCGGCAACGCGCTGGCGCAGTGGCCGACCCGGCTGGCGCCGATCGGCGGCACTACGCTGATGCTGGGCTGGCTGCTGTGGGCGGTGGATGCGCTGCGGCGCTGAGCCGGATTCACCTCGGCATCGGGTGATGCAAGCCAGGCGCAGCGGGTAAGTGCGCAACGACGTACTTGAGACTTGCAGTTGCGCAACTTGAGCAGTTCGGCTCGATTCGGCCGCCGCGGTGGGGGACTCAGGGTGTCGGCGCTGCAGGCGCGCTGGCGGTCGTGGCCGCGTTGCTCGGTTCGGCGCTTGTGGATGGGGTGGATGGCGGGATTGTGGGCGTGCGGAACAGTGGGTCGTCGCTCAGCCTTGGCCGTTGCGACGATGGGAAGCGTCGTTCCTGTTGCAGCCAGCGGTGGTATTGGAAGGTGCCCCGCGCTGCGCTCAGATAGGCCAGCGCGATCAGTACGGCGATGCCCAGGCCATTGATGCTGCCCCCCAGCAGATAGCCGACGCGGATGAGGACGTAGACCGCCAGTTGCAGGCACGCGGCGATGCGGCTCTTGCGGTAAGTGCCATAGGCGAGTCCGGCGACCAGCAGCGTGCCGAGGCCATAGGCGATGCCCTCGAAGACATCGTCGCCGAGGAAGGCGCGTACGCCCAGCGCAAGGTTGATCAAGGCCATCAAGCTGGCGACGATCCAGCCGGCGGCGATCTTGCGCAGGATGGTATCGGGCGCTTCGGCCAGGAACGCCGCGATCTGTGCGCTCTGCGCATGCGGCGCGGCGTAGGGATTCTCGGGCACGAATGCAGCTTCCGTTTGCGTCGGGCGATCCCTCGACAACGGCTTGCGATGCCAAAACTTTACCGCGCGATGCGTGGCCTGCGTGGGCGATCGCCCGCGCTGGGGTGTGCCACGCGCCGCGCTCAGCGGTCGCCGACCAGCTCCACCTGCGTCTGCAACCGCACCCACGCGTCCTGGCTGGGGTCGTTGACCGTGACCTGCACGGTGTAGGTGCCGAGCGGGTCGCTGTCCTCGAAGCGCAGTTGTACCGACAGCGGCGCCAGTTCCAGCAGGCCGGTGGCGGCCGGTGGGCCGCCCATGCCTAGGGGGCGCATCGGATCCTGCAGCGTCGTGCCGCCATCGGGGCCGAGCATGCGCAGGCTCATCTGCGCATCGCAGGCGCCGCCGTTGTTGGGGCTGGGCGCGCAGCCGGAATACAGCAACGCCACCCGCACCAATTGCCCGCGGCGTACGCGCGCGATCGTGCGCAGGTTGGGCGCATGCGCGGCATCGGTCTGCCCCCACTCCTGCGCGAAGGTGGCGAAGTCGGCGTCGTCGGCGATCTGCAGCGCAGCGGCGAAGGCCTTGTCGTGGCCGCGCTCGGCGCTGTCGGGCAGCGCGCGCCCCTGCGGGTCATGCCATTGCGCGGCGGCGCAGGTGGGCAGGGCCAGGGCCAGGAGGGTCAGTGCCTGCCAAGTGGCGGTGCCGGCGCGCGACCGGCGCGTGTGGGAGCGGATCATGTGCGAGCGGCCTCCTGCCAGCACCAGTGCCAGGGTTCGTAGACGATGCCATGCGGGTTGTCGCGTGGATAGCTCATGCGGTAGCCGAAGGCGCCGGCGTGCGCGCGCAGCCAGGCGAAGGCCGGCGTGCGCTCGAAGCTTTCCTCGGCCGGCGGCTCGCCCAGCGTGCCGATGTCCAGGGCGTGCCCGCTGTGGTGCTCGCTGAAGCCCGGCGCGGCATTGACCGCGAGGATCTGTTCCAGGGTCTGCCCGCGGGCGAACTTGCGCGCGAAGATGCCGAGTTGATACGCGTGGCTGCGATAGCCCGAGATCGCCTCCAGCACCACGCCATCGCGCGCGGCGGCATGGCGCAGCGCATGCCAGGCGCGTGCGGCGCCTGCGCTCAGCCACAGCGGGCGGCGGTAGCGGTCGGCGCCTGCCGCGTGCAGGGTGGCCGGTTCCGGCTGCAGCGGCAGGCCGGTGCGCTGCGCGTAGGCGTCGGCGGCCAGGCCCAACTGGTCGAGTTGCGCCTGCAACGCGTGCAGCGGCAACCAGGCCCCGGCATCGCGTGGTGTGCCGCGTGCGGGAAGGGCGTCGAGCCGATCCAGCGCGGCCTCGATGCCGGGTTCGTGCATCAGCCGCGGCACCAGTGCGTGCAGCCCGTGTGCGTTCGCGCTCGCCAGGTAGCGCCCGTCGTGCTTGCGCCGCAGCAGCCAGGTCGCCTGGGCGAGCTGACGCGCGTCGGCGTTGCTGCGGGCGCGCAGCCGCGCGGCCGGCAGCAGTTCGATGGCTTCGGTGTTGAGCAGCAGGTGGGGGACGGTGCGCATCGGCACAGGGTAGAGCCAAGCACCGTGGGCGGCCAGTCGCCGGGTGATCCAGTCGCGACCCACACGACAGGGGCAGGCGCGGCTCAGAAGAACTCGTCGAGCAACTGATGGAACTGCAGCCGCGTGAGGTCCGGCGTGGCGATGCCGTATGCGGCGAAGAAGTGGTCGGCGAGCGCCGGGCCGAATTCGTCCAGGCAGTTGGCCAGGATTGCCAGGTCCTGGTACGGATCGGCGACCCCGGCGCGGCCGAGATCGATCACCCCGACGACGCGGTCCGGCGCGTCGAGCAGGATGTTGTCCAGCGAATAGTCGCCGTGGCACAGCACGCGTTCGCTGGCCAGCGGCAGCAGCGCGGTCATCGCCTGCCACACCGCGTCCGCCGACCAGCCGGCACGCGCCTCGTTGAAATCCTCGGTGTCGACTTGGCCCGCCTGCAGCCGGCGTTGCGCGGCGGCCAGGCGCAGCGGGTGGCTGGCGTCGAACGGGCAGGTGTCGATCGGCGTGGCGTGGAAGGCGCGCAGGAACTCGGCCAGCGCCTGCACGATGCGCTCGGCCTGCGCCGGCGCCTCCTGCAGCCATTGGTAGGCGGTCTTGCCCAGCAGCGCTTCGCTCAGCAGCCAGGCGCCGGCGGCGTCGGCCTCGAAATGCAGCACGCGCGGCACGCCGCGTGTTCCGCGCAGGCAGTGCAGCCGTGCGAACTCGTCCACCACGTCGTCGTGCGAGGTGCCGGTGCCACGCTTGAGGTACAGATCCGGCGTGCCGGCGCCGCCGAGCCGATAGACCTGGGCGCCGGCTTCGCCGACCAGATTGCGGTGCCAGTGCAGCCCGTGCAGCCGCGCCGACAGCGTCGGCGGCAGCGCCGGTGCGGTGGCGGGAATCTCGCGGGGCGCTACGTCGTCCATCGGGCCGATCCTCGAGGCGTCATGTGGCGGGCGACGTCGTCGCCGTCGTCGCGACGCGCGTGGCTGGCGACGAGGACACGCGTGGCGGGTGTTCCAGCATATCGCCTCGCAGCTGCCAGAACGCTCGTCGCGGTGTGCTCCACGGATCGGGCGCGTCGCACCGCGAGACCTTGCCGCACCGCGCAGCATGTCGTGCCCGGCGCGGCCGGTCGCAGCAGCGGCCGACGCGGCGAGGCGAGACGCGCCGGACTCAGGCCATGCGGCGCGCCGTGCTGCGGGTGTCTTCGCCGCCGCGCGCCGTCGCCGCGAGCGTCTGCCATTCCAGCAGCACCTGCCGGGGATGTTCGACGCTGAGCAGCAGCCAACCGCCGTCGTGCAGCGGAACGGCCAGGACGCGGTCGCTGGTGATCAGGCAGAACGCCTTGTGTCCGTCGCGGGTGCGGTAGTGGCCGGCGTGGAAGCCGGGATAGCCGAAGCCGAACAACTTCAGTGCCGGCTTGAAGCCGGTATGCTCGGACAGCGCGACCACGCGCGCGCTGTCCACGCGCAGGGCGGCCAATGGCACGCGCTTGGTCAGGAAGGTCGCACGCACTTCCAGCAGGCCGTCGCGCAGCAGCACGCGCTGCCGCGCGAAGGTGGCGGTGCCGGCCACGCCGATCAGCGCCAGCAGTCCGAAATGCCACCAGAGCGCGCCGGGTCGCGCGGCGTGCAGCGCGAACGTGCCGATCACCGCGGCGACCAGCAGCAGCGGCAACCACAGCCACAACGCCAGGCCCAACCGATGCGCCGGCGCCACCGGATACTGCCGTGCCGGCGAGGGCGATGCGGATCGCAGCCGGCTCATGGAGCGGCGCCGTGGCTGGCGGGCAGGGTGCGCATCCAGGCGCCGACATCGGCGATCAAGGCCGGGTCGACGTGGCCGGGCGTGGCGTACTCGGCCGGTCCGGGCGCGCCGGTGCCGGCGATGCCAAATTGGTTTAAAGCGGGGGAGCGGCGCAGGTCGGATTCGACCTCAGCGAACTCGCCGGCCTGCAGGCGATCCAGCAGCGCGCTGGCGGTGCGGTGCGGCGCCGTGGCCAGCGAAGCGAGCTGGCCCAGCGGCGCCACCCGTGCAGGCGCGATGACCGGATGAGGGCGCACGTCAGGCCTCCCGCTTGAACATCAGCAGCGGTTTGGTACCCGGCAGTGCGATGACGTTGACCAATTCCCAGCCGAGCTTCCCGTGCTTGTTCAGATCGGCCTGCAATTCGTCCAGTTTCAGCCCCAGCATCAGATTGGTCTTGGCCTCGACGGTGAGGTACTCCCAGCGCTTGCTCATGCTTCTGGCTCCTTGTCGTCACGCGGCTTGGGCAGCCGCCCTGCCTTGCGCAGCGCGTCGCGCAACACGTATTCGATCTGCGCGTTGAGGCTGCGCAGTTCGTCGTCGGCCCAGCGCTGCGCCGCCGCCAGCACGTCGGCGTTGATGCGCAGCGGATAGGCCTTCTTCTCGCTCATGACCGCTCCCGCCGCGCCGCGTCACTGCGCCGCAGGTGCAGCAGCATCGACACGATCAGCGCGTTCACCGTCAGCAGCAGTGCGATCGCCACCGCGTAGACGCCGGTGCGCTGGCCGCCGGTCCAGTACAGCGCCGCCGCGCCGATCAGGATCGCCAGGCCGATCAGCGCCCAGCGCAGGCCCAGCCCGCGCGCGCGGTCGTCGCCCTTGCCGCCGACCCAGGCGGCGATGACCAGGGCCGGCAGGCCGGAGAGGGCGAGCGCCAGCGGCGCGAGGGCGGCATGCATGGACATCGGCACCTCAGTACAGCGAGCCGGCGTTGACGATCGGCTGGGTGCCGCGATCCGAGCACAGCACGGTCAGCAGGTTGCTGACCATGTGCGCCTTGCGCTCCTCGTCCAGCGCGACCACGCCGTTCTTCTGCAGTTCGGCCAGGGCCATTTCGACCATGCCCACCGCGCCGGCGACGATGCGGGTGCGCGCGGCGATCACCGCGTTGGCCTGCTGCCGCTGCAGCATCGCCTGGGCGATTTCCGGTGCGTAGGCGAGGTGGCTGATGCGCGCCTCGATCACGTCCACGCCGGCCTGGGTCAGGCGTTCGTCGAGGTGGCGCTTGAGCTGTTCGCTGATCTCGTTGGGATGGCTGCGCAGCGAGATCTGCCCGTCCTCGTGCTGGTCGTAGGGATAGCTGGTGGCCATCGCGCGCAGCGCCGCCTCGGACTGGATGTGCACGAAGCTCTCGTAGTCGTCAACGTTGTAGACCGCTTCGGAGGCATCCATCACCTGCCAGACGATCACCGCGGCGATCTCGATCGGGCTGCCGTCCAGTTCGTTGACCTTGAGCCGGCCGCTCTCGAAGTTGCGCACGCGCTGGCTGACCTTGCGCTTGCTGAAGAAGGGGTTGTTCCAGCGCAGGCCGGGGTCCTTGACCGTGCCCACATAGCGGCCGAACAGGCTCAGCACCGCGGCCTGGTTCGGTTCCAGTGCGTACAGGCCGACCACCAGGAACAGCGCGACGGCCAGCACCGGGATCGCGACCAACAGGGTCCACGGCATCGCCGACGGCTGCAGCACGCCGGTGGCAATGATCGCGCCGGCGCCGGCCACGAACACCAGGACCAGGCCCACGATCATCGGAATGCCGGGCAGGGAGGAACGGGGCTGCTCTTTCATGGTGGACGTCCTTGGGTGGTTGGACGAGAAGATATCAAATTGATATCAGGTTGCAATAGGGCTGGGATGGGGGAATCGGGAATGGGGAATCGTGGAAGCGGGTTCATGGGGACCGGTGGGTCTAGGGGAACCTTATGAATCTCCGCTTCCCGCCCACGCGCGGTATCCGCTTTTGAGGATCGGTAGGGCACTGAAGTCGCGAGGTATGAAGGGGCAGGTGCTGCGATGGCTGCCCGGGCGTCGATTTGGCGGGCGTCGGCCGGTGTGCATCCGCCGGCCGCGTGCTGTCACGCCGCGGCAGACCCAGCGCTTTTACGATTCCCCAATCCCGATTCCCGATTCCCGGCCGCCGAGGCGGCCACTCACCCGCCGAGGATCAACACCGGCGTGCGGAAACCGCTGAGGTGATGGGTGCCGGTGGCGATGTCGCTGCGGTAGCGGCCGGGGATCTCGATCTGGCAGCGTTTGCCGATGCGCACGCCGGGGCCGATGTCCACCTGCCGGCCGAGCGTGGCCTGGGCGCCGATCTGCGCTTCGGCGCCGAGCGTCGCGCCCGCCTCGATCCACGCCGAGGCGCCGACCTTGACCGCCGATTCCAGCACCGCCGCCGCGCCGATCCAGGCGTTGAAACCGATGTCGCAGTGCGCATCGACGATGGCGCCGGCGCCGATCGCGCAGTTCTCGCCGACGCGCGCGCTGGCCGCCACCTGCGCGCCGCGGCAGATCAGTGGCGGCATCTTGAAACCGCGCGCCTTCAGTTCGCCCATCAGTTCCTGGCGGCGGAAGTTGAGGAACTGCGGGCCCCAGGCGACGAAGGCGGTGGCGCCGGTGTCGGCCAGTGCGTGCAGGGCATCGAGGTCGAAGCGGTAGTCCTTGCCCTGCGCCACGTCCAGCGGATGCAGCACGCAGTCCGGCGCCGCCTCGGCCCAGGCCGCCAGCGCCCAGCGCAGCAGCGTACCGCTGCCGACCACGTATTTGTCAGAGGACATGGCGGCCCTCCATGACGTCCATGTACCAGCGTTCGATCTGCATGTTGGCGTGCTCGTAGTCGCCCAGCACGGCGCGCGGGGCGCCGGCGCGCAGTCCCGACTGCACCTGTTCCATGATCTCGATGTCCTCGCGCAGCACCTTCTCGGCGCCGTGCAGGTGCCCCAGCAGCACCGCGTCCGAACCCGGATAGCGCTGCTTCTTGCGCGCGGTGACGTAGTAGACCAGCAGGTCGGTGCGCTGCGCCGACACCGGCTGGTGGTGCTCGATGATGAAGGAATAGCCGCCCGAGCCCGAGGCGATGTGCAGGTTCGGGTACAGCAGCCAGTTCAGATACCAGTCGTCGTTGCCGAAGCGGTCGACGTGCGCATGCCAGGGGTAGTGCGCCATCGCCACCAACGGCTCATTGAGGCCGCCGCTGCTGAACGTGCGCAGCCGCGCCAGATGCGCCTCGCGCGAGGCGCTGCCCTCGGCGTGGTAGCGGCGCGCCTCGGCGACGCCGGCGTCGTCCATCTGCACCTGGAACTTCACCTGCTGCGCCAGCGTGCGCGCGTGTACGAAGCGCGGGTGCAGCGCATCGCGCAGGTTCTCGTAGGCCAGCTTCCAGTTGAAGTCGGCCTCGAAGGTCGCCACCAGCACCTCGTCGTCGAACTGCTCGGAAGCGGCGCGCAGCATCTCCAGCGCCTCCAGCGAGAACTGCGTCTCCAGCGGCATCGGCTCGGGCGACAGGTTCACGAACACCAGCTTGCCGATGCAGGCTACCGCGAAGCGGCGCAGCCGCAGGCAGGCGCGCGCCTCCGGTGCCAGGCGGTAGGCATCGTCCTGAAAGGGAATGTTGTCCACGCCGCCGTCGGCGCCGTAGCGCCAGCCGTGGTAGCTGCAGACCAGCGGGCGCACGCCCTGCGGTTGCTGTTGCAGCGGGTTCTGCCGGTGCAGGCACAGGTTGTCGAAGGCGCGCAGTTCGCCGTCGATGTTCTGCACCACCACGTCCACCCCGCACACCGAGCGGCGCACGAAGGCGTTGGGCTTGTCCAGCAGCATGCGCGGGGCCACGAACTGCCACAGCGGCTTCATCAGGAGTTCGCGCTCGCGCGCGAACCACGCCTCGTCGATGTAGGCCTCGGCCGGCATCAGCGACTGCATGGGCGCTCCCCGGCGGTGCGGCAGGGCGTGCCGTGGCGGTTTCCGGCGCTGCGTGCGTGCATGGCGACATCCCCAGTGACGCTGCAGAAGATAGCACCTCGCTGCGGGAAGGCGATGGCGCAGCCGGCCCTGTGCCGGCGTGGGGCACCGGCCCGTTAGAATATGGTCCCCCTCTTCGCGCAGGCGCCGCCGCCATGGTCACTCTGGGAACTCCGCTGTCCGCTTCTGCCACCCGCGTGCTGCTGCTCGGCTCCGGCGAACTGGGCAAGGAAGTGGCGATCGAACTGCAGCGCTTCGGCGTGGAGGTGATCGCGGTGGACCGCTATGCCGATGCCCCGGCGATGCAGGTCGCGCACCGCAGCCACGTGGTCGACATGCTCGATGCGATGGCGCTGCGCGAACTGATCGCGCGCGAGCAGCCGCACCTGATCGTGCCGGAGATCGAGGCGATCCACACCGAAACGCTGGTGGCGCTGGAGCGCGACCTCGGCCAGCGGGTGATTCCGACCGCGCGTGCGGCGCGGCTGACCATGGACCGCGAAGGCATCCGCCGCCTGGCCGCCGAGACCCTGGGCCTGCCGACCTCGCCGTACCGCTTCGTCGACACGCCCGAGCAGTACCGCGAGGCGATCGCCGCGGTCGGCCTGCCGTGCGTGGTCAAGCCGGTGATGTCGTCCTCCGGCAAGGGCCAGAGCACGTTGCGCAGCGCCGCCGACATCGATGCGGCCTGGGAATACGCGCAGACCGGTGGCCGCGCCGGCGCCGGCCGCTGCATCGTCGAAGGCTTCATCGACTTCGAGTACGAAATCACCCTGCTGACCGTGCGCCACGCCGGCGGCACCGCGTTCTGCGATCCGATCGGGCACTGGCAGAAGGACGGGGACTACCGCGAGAGCTGGCAGCCGCAGCCGATGTCGGCGCTGGCCCTGCAGCGCGCGCAGGACATCGCCCGCGCGGTCACCGACGACCTCGGCGGCTGGGGCCTGTTCGGCGTGGAGTTGTTCGTCAAGGGCGACGAGGTCTGGTTCAGCGAAGTGTCGCCGCGGCCGCACGACACCGGCCTGGTCACCCTGGTGTCGCAGGAACTGAGCGAGTTCGCACTGCACGCGCGCGCGATCCTCGGCCTGCCGATTCCGGCGATCCGCCAGAACGGCCCGTCGGCTTCGTGCGCGCTGCTGGCGCACGGCGAAGGCGTGCCGCGCTTCGGCAACGTCGACGCCGCCCTGCAGGCGCCGGACACCGCCCTGCGCCTGTTCGGCAAGCCCAGCGTGCACGGCCACCGCCGTGTCGGCGTGACCCTGGCCCGCGGCGCGAGCATCGACGAAGCGCGGCAAACCGCCCGCGACGCCGCCGCCGCCCTCACCATCGACCTAGACGCATAAAACTGCGAGCGCTCGGAAAGCGGGGCCAAAGGCGGACCCGCTTTCCCATTCCCCACTCCCGTTTCCCCATTCCCAGCCTCTAAGCCGGTGGCGCAAACCGTGCCGCTGCCAGGCGGATGCTCCACACCAGTTCCACCATCGCCAGGTTGTTGAGCAGGGCCTCGCCGCCCAGCACCAGCCAGTAGCCGGCGCCGTCGACCCAGAACGGCACGAACGACCAGTCCGGCAGCAGCAACTGCGGCTCGCTGTAGAACGCCACGTAGCGATGCGCGCCATGCCAGCCGCGCGCGCTTTGGCGTTGGGCGAAGCCGGCAAAGTCGGCGGCGGCCGCGCTCAGCGTCTCGGCCTGTTCCTGGTCCAGGCCGGCATGGCCCAGGCAGAAGCCGCTGTCGGAGGCCAGCACCGCGCGGCGTTCGGCCGACAGCGGGGCGATCACATGCTGGGCGAAATCGTCCAGGCGGATCTCCGGGCCTGGCACCGCGCGTCGCAGCAACTGCACCCATTGCTGTTCGCGCGCGTCCTGCAGCAGGCGCTGCGCGTCGCCGCCCACGCGCTGGCGCCATTCCTGCAGCGACAGCGCGCCGTGCGCGCCGAGCAGCAGTTGCAGCGCGCGCTGCATGCGGTCGGGCGTGGCGCTGGCGAAGCCGTGCAGCACCCCGTGCGGGGTCGGCATCAGCCAGATCGGTTCGAGGCTGGTCGGTTCGGGGGCGGTCATCGCGGCGCACTCGCGCTGGAAAAGGACAGGGCGTCGACGCTGCGGCCACCCAGCGGCTCGCGCTGCTGCAGCCAGCGCGCGGTGCTGTCCCAGCGGTCACCCAGGGCCAGCGCGTGGCGGCGCAGTTCGCGGGTGGCGAGCATGAAGGCGAGCTTGTCCTGGCAACTGATGCAGTAGTCCAGGAACTCGCGCTCGCAGCGCGCCGCGGCGATCGGCGCGCCGTCGCACAGCGCGTCCACCACCTCGCGCACCATCCGCCGCGAATGATCCGGACTGGCCCGGCGCACCCGCGCCGGCACGTCGGCCGACGGCCGCGCCAGCACGCTCCAGCGCGTGGCCAGGGCGTTGATCGGCAGCAGCGCGTGGCCCTGGCTGTGGCGCTGGAACGCCTCGGCCACGTGCGGCGGCAGATGCGTCGCGGCCATCTGCAGCGCCAACTGGCGCAAGGCGATGTCGTGCCGCGGCAGGGCCACGAACAGGTCGGCGAGCACACCCTGGGTCGGCTCGTTGTCGTGCAACTGCAGCGCCGCGTGCAGCCGCGCCAGGTGCGCGGCGGCGTCGCGCGGGTCGCGCAGCAACGCACGGGCATGGGTGCGCATCACCAGGCGTGCGGGATCGCGAGCGGGAGGGGTGGGCATGGGCGCCTCAGTCCAGCAGGGTGTCGATCAGGTCGATCATGAATTCGGCGTCCTCCATCGCCATCGCCTCGAAGCCGCGCTCCAGGCCCAGCGCGTCGAGCACTGCCTGGTCGTCGCGGTGCGCGGCATCGCCGAGCGCCAGCAGGGCATCGCGCAGCACCGGCAGTTGCTGCGTGCCCAGGCGCGGATGCGCCAGCAGCACATGGCCGATGTCGCACAGCGCGCTTTCCACCAGCGGGCGCAGCCGCGCGCGGGTCAGCCGCGACAGACCGTGGTAGGCGGCGGCCAGGAACAGGCCGGCATCGGCTTCGCCCTCCAGCAGCAGCCGCGCCACTGCGGCGTAGCTGCTGGCCGGGCGCCAGGCGATGCGTTCCGGCTCCAGGTCGGCCGGTTCCAGCAGGCGCAGGCCGATCAGGCGCACGTCGTGGTTGGCGGTCAGCGCGATGCGGCAGCCGTAGGGCAGGTCTTCCACGCAGCGCGCCGGCGCCTCGGCTGCGGTCGCGATCACCACCTCGTCGGCGTGGCCGCGCGGCCGCACCAGCGGCAGGTAGCCGCGGTCGCGGATCAAGGCGCTGGCGTCGAACGGGCTGGCGTACACCAGGTCGACGACGCTGTCGTCCAGCAACTGCCGCTGTTCGGCGGCATCGGCCGGCATCAGCAGGCGCAGGCCGATGCCGGCGCGTCGCTGCAGCACCGTGCTGAGCAGATACCAGCCACCGAAGTATTCAGGCGCGAAGTCCGGCGCGACCAGGAACGTACAACTCATGCCGGCGTCTCCGCGCGTTCGTCCTGCAGCCATTGCGCGTACAGCGGCTGCAGCGCCTCGATGCGCCGTCGCGAGGGCTTGCGCCGCACCGAGGTGAAGCCGACCACGCGGCCGTCGCGCACGTTCGGCAAGGCAGTGGCGTAGACCCAGTAGCAGGCGCCGTCGCGGCGCAGGTTCTTGACGTAGCCGTGCCATTTCTCGCCGGCCAGCACGGTGTCCCACAACTCGCGGAACGCGCGTCGCGGCATCTCCGGGTGGCGCAGGATGCAGTGCGGGGCGCCGATCAGCACCTCGCGCGGCCAGCCGCTGAGTTCGACGAAGGCGTCGTTGGCGTGGGTGATGACGCCGTCCAGGTCGGTGCGCGAGACGATCAGGCGTCCGTCCGGGTAGGCGACCTCGCGCTCGCTCCAGTACACGGTACGGCGGCTGCCATCGTGATAGCGCAGCTCGGCGCTGCGGTGCGGCGCGTGCGGCGGATCCATCGGCGGCAGCGGCATGGCGGCGCCCTACAGGATCTGCTGCAGCGCCTGTGCGGCGCGCTTGATGTCCAGGAACACCAGGCCGAGCCTGGCACTGGGCTTGGCCAGCACGGTGAGCACCGCCTCGCGGCCGGCTGCGCTCATGATCACGTAGCCGAGTTCGCCCTGGATCAGCACCCGCTCCAGCGTGCCGCGCGCCAGTTCGCGCGCGCTGCGTTCGCCCAGCGCGAGCAGCGCCGCGGACATCGCGCCGACCCGGTCCTCATCCATGCCCTGCGGCATCGCCGAGGCGATCATCAGCCCGTCCAGGGAGATCAGCGCCGATGCCTCGATATCGGCGGTGGCGCCGTTGAGGCCCTCCAGCGCCTGTTGCAACTGTTGCGTTCGCATGCTCGCCTTCCGCTTGCGCATCCCGACCGGGTGCGGGAGGCATTGGACCGCGTCGGCGCGGGTTTGCCCTTGATCTGGATCAAGGCCGATGGCGGTGCTTGGCGCGGCAGGCGGACCCCGGGCTACGCGGGCCATGGTCTGCCAGAAAAAGCGCGGCGGCCCAGGGAGCCGCCGATGCCGTGCTGCACGGGCCGCGTCGCGACCTGCGCGGTGTTCTCTCGCCTTCGCTTACGGTCCCGCGGCGACGTCGACCCAGACCAGATGATGGTCGCTGCCGTCGGCGATGGCGGCGGCGGGATCGCTGGATGCCGGCCAGAACACGCCGCTGTCCAGGTAGCGGAAGCTGCGCGACGGCAGCACGTAGTCCAGACGCATGGTGCCGGCCTTGGGCCCGAAATCGCCGGTGACCTGCTGCGGCGGGCCGCGGTGCGCGACGCCGTCGGCCGCGTAGGCGCGCGTGGTCTCCTCGCCACCGGCGCTGCGTGGGGTGGAGTACTGCAGCACGCGCGGATGCGTCACCAGCGCACGGATCGCGTCGTGGCGGCCCTCGCCGTCGATCACGTCGTTGTTGAGATCGCCGAGCATCACGAACTGCGCATCGGCGGCCAGTCCGCCGCAGCGGCCGGCGTCATCGCACAGCCAGCGCGCCGTGCCGCGGCCGGCATCGTCCAGGTACTCGCGCCAGAGCCGCAGTTCGTCGTGGTTGCGCGCCGCGTTGCGCTTCTCCGCGCCGTCGAACACCGGCGGGGTCGGATGCGACACCAGCGCATGCAGCACGCCCAGCGGGGTGCGCACCGGCACGTCCCAATGCGATTTCGACGACAGCCGCAGCTGCGCCCACACCGCGTCGCTGTAGAAGAAGCGGCCGGTGGCCGGATCGACCGGTCGCAGCGCCCCGGGCATCGCGCTCCACTTGAACAGGCGGAAGCTGCGCACCGCGGCGGTGTCGATCGGGTATTTGGACAGCAGCAGCATGCCGTACTGGCCGGGATGCAGGCCGTAGCCCCAGGCGTCGTTGCCGCGCGCGCGGCCCTCGCCGCCGACATGGCCGTCGTTGTCCAGGTCCAGGCCGCTGGGCACGCCGGTGTTGACCGGCGCCAGGTAGCGGTACGGATAGCGCAGCGCCGCGCCGCCGTGCGGCTGCGGCACCGCCAGGTAGCGCTGCTCGAACAGGTCGGCGGCGCGGTGCGCGTCGTCGTAGTCGAATTCGTTGAGCAGCACCAGGTCCGGGCGCACCTGCTGCAGCACTGCGGCGATCTTGCGCGCCTGCGCGCTGTCGCCCTGCAGCGCGGCGATCAGGCCGCCGGGTTCGTCGGCATTGAGCGAGGTGTTGTAGGTGGCCAGCCGCAGCGTCGTGGCGGCTGGCGCGGCAGCGTCGGTCATCGGGGAGGAAGTGGGAGCGGTGTGCGCGCAGGCGCCGCACAGCAGGGTCAGGGCGAGCAGGAGGAGGCGTGATGTCATGCGTCCAGTTTCGCATGCGCTGCATGTCGGCACGATGGCGCAAGCGCCCGTGGCGGCACCGGCTGGGCAGCGCTGCGCCGGTGGCCGTCGGCTAGCCGCCGAGCTGGCGCAGGTAGTCGTCGAAGTCGCGCCAGTGGCGGCCGTCGTAAGCCTGCAGCGGCCGGAAGCGGCGCTTGTAGTCCATCTTCTGGTGGCCGCGGATCCAGTAGCCCAGGTACAGGTGGCGCAGACCCTCGCGTCGCGCCCAGGCGATCTGCTGCAGGATCGCGAGCGTGCCCAGGCCGCGTGCGCCGGCGTCCGGGTCGTAGAAGGTATAGACCGCCGACAGCGCCTGCTCGGCGATGTCGGTGACCGCCACCGCCAGCAGCGGCCCACGCCGTCCGTCGGGCAGGCGTTGCCGCAATTCCAGGAAGCGCCCATGCGACCAGCGGCCGATCAGGAACTGGTCGAACTCGTGCGCGCCGTGATCGTCCATGCCGCCGCCGGGATGGCGATGGCGCAGGTAGCGTTGATACAGCGCCAGTTGTTCCTCGCTGCGCTCGGCGGCGACGATGCGCACCTCGATATCGGCATTGCGCGCCAGGCAGCGGCGCTGGCTGCGATCGGGCACGAAGTCCTCGATCGGGATGCGTACCGCCACGCAGGCGCGGCAGTGGTCGCAGTGCGGGCGGTAGACCAGGTCGCCGGAACGGCGGAAGCCCCAGCTCAACGCCAGCGGATACAGCGCGCCCAGGCGCGGATCGTGCGGGTCCAGCACCAGGTCGCGCGCCTGCCGCTCGGGCCAGTAGCCGCACGCGTGCTGGCCGGTCTGGAACAGCCGCAGGTCGTCGCTGGCGTCGGAGTGGATGGCCATGCGCCGAGCATAGCGCTTCGCCATCGCAGGGGCCGCGACTGTCCGCTCCATGAATACGGCCGGCAGCCGGTCAACCGTGGCGGCGACGGGGCGTTGTCTGCAGGGAAGGCGCCACGGTGTCGGCCCGATGCACGGCCGCTCGCGGCGCCGGACGCCTGCCGTCCCGGCAGGTTCCCATCATCCTCAGGGAGTGACCCATGAAGTCTCGCAATCCGCTGCTTGCCCTGGCCGTGCTGGCCGTGCTGTCCGGCGCCGCCTACGCCGTTACTCCGCCGCCGGCCGATCCTGCCGCGCCCGCCGATGCCGGCGGCATCGCCGCGCTCGACAAGAACGGCGACGGCGTCATCGACCGCAGCGAGGCCGCCGCCGATCCGCGCCTGGCCGAGCATTTCGACGCGCTGGACAAGAACCACGACGGCAAGCTCAGCCGCGACGAGTGGCCGCGTCACGGGCGCCATGGCGGCCGTGGCGGCCCGGGTGGCCCGGGCGAACACGGCGTGCCCGGCGCGATGATGGCCAAGCTGGACACCAACAAGGACGGCCGCATCAGTCGCGCCGAAGCGCAGGCCGATCCCAAGCTCGCCGCGCGCTTCGACAAGATGGACGTGAACAAGGACGGCTACATCGACCGTGCCGACTTCGAGTTGCGCGCCAAGCAGCATCGCGATGCCTGGTTCGCCGCTGCCGATACCAACAAGGACGGCATGCTCAGCCGCGCCGAGTTCGATGCGGCGCAGGCCAAGCGCTGGGCGCATCGGCCAGACGGCCCGCGCGGTGGCGACGCACCGCCGCCGCCGATGCCGGCTCCGGACAGCAACTGAGCCATCCGCCGCGGCGATGGCCGCGGCGTCTCTGCACCAAGGCGCCGATCGACAGCGCCCCTGCGCCCCTCGCGCAGGGGCGTTTTTTTATGTGGGAGGAAACCTGCCGCCTCGCGTCGCGCCGTCATGCACGGGAGACGATCAGCGGCTGGCTGTCACCACCCCAGGCGACATCGCGCAGGCATCGCCTTGCGCTTGGCGCGGCTCAGTTGCCGCGCGGTGCCGGCTGCACGCGTACGCGCACTTCGTCGCTGCCGGTGTCCTGCGCAGGCGCCTTGGCCGGCTGCGTCGCGGCGGGTTGCGCCGGTGCGGCGGTGGGCGCGCGGTTGTCGCGATGGCGCAGCACGGTGATCAGCGCCACCGCGCCGATCGCCAGCAGCAGGGCGATGCGGATGCGCCAGGCCCAGCGCTTGCCGCCGTCCGCTTCCACCTGCGAGCGGAACTCGTTCAAGTAGGGCGCACGGCCCTGTTCCGGGTCGCGGCGGGTGCTGTCGAGCAGGCCGGCGTCGCGCAGCAGTTCGCGTGCGCGCGGCTGGTCGTTGGCATGCACCACCCACACCGTGGGCTGCGCCTGCGCCGCCACCGGGTCGAGATAGCTGAACTGGCCGCTGCGGCGGGTCCGGTAGGAGCGGCCGTTGCTCAGCCGCACCTCGATGCCGGCATCGCGCAGCAGGGCGGCCACGCCTTCGGCGGTTTCCACGCGTTGGCTGCTGAAGATCTGGCGCATGTTCGTGTCCTCAGCGTTTTGCCGGCACCTGCGCCGCGGCGTCGGCGTCGGGAACCACGCGGATCAGGCCTTCCTGCGCGGTGCTGGCCACTAGGGTGCCGTCGCGGGTGAAGAACTGCCCGCGCGCCAGGCCGCGCGCGCCCTGCGCGCTGGGGCTGTCCAGCGAGTACAGCAGCCAGTCGTCGGCGCGGAACGGGCGGTGGAACCACAGCGCATGGTCGAGCGAGGCCATCTGCACGTTCGGCGTGTAATAGCTGATGCCGTGCGGAAAGGTGGCGGTGCCGAGCAGATGGAAGTCCGAGGCGTAGGCGAGCAGCGCCTGGTGCAGTTCCGGCGCATCGCCGACCGGCTCGCTCAGGCGCAACCACATCTGCTGGAACGGCGGGCGCTTGGGCGGATTCAGTTCGTCGCGCGGATACACGTGGCGGAACTCGAAGGGACCGCCGCGCGAGAGCCAGCGCTGCACCTTGGTCGGCAGCGTCGCCAGCACTTCCGGACGCGCCGCCGGCGTCGGTTCGATGTCTTCCGGCTGCGGCACTTCCGGCATCTTCAGCTGGTGGGTGGCGCCGTCCTCCTGTTCCTGGAACGAGGCCGCGCAGAAGAAGATCACCTTGCCGTGCTGGATCGCGGTGACCCGGCGGACCGAGAAACTGCCGCCGTCGCGGGTGCGGTCCACGTCGTAGACGATGGGATGCTCGATGTCGCCGGCGCGCAGGAAATAGGCATGCAGCGAATGCACGCGGCGCGCGTTCTCCACCGTGGCCTGCGCCGCCGACAACGCCTGACCCAGCACCTGGCCGCCGAACACGTACTTGGTGCCGATGTCGCGGCTCTGGCCGCGGAACAGGTTGTCCTCCAGCCGCTCCAGCGACAGCAGCTCGATCAGTTCGGACACGACGGGGGCGGGCTTGGCGGACAAGAGGCGGGGCCTGGCGACGGACGTGCCCCGATTATACCGGGCCGCCCGCGCCCGCCCGCGCGCCCGTGGCCGCGTCATCGCTCGGGCGTGGACGCAGGTCCACTCCCTCTTCCTTGCCACGGACGCGCGCGATCCCTGCGCGGCACCCCCGGGAATGAAGGGGCAGCTGCCTAGCCCTTGCCGAGCCGCGCCGCCAGCGCGCGCAGCGCGGCCTGGGTGTCCGGCGCCTGCCAGTCGTCGATCAGCCGCTCCAGGCCAATGTGCTCGTCGGCCAGCGCCGCGCGCAGGTCGGCGCGGGCGATGGCCCGGGTCTGCAGCATCGGCTGCCGAGGCCGCTTCAGCAGCTCCAGCAGCCACGCAAGCGCACGCGCCACCACCAGGTCGGCGTCGACCAGTTCGTCGACCAGGTCGATCTCCAGCGCGCGCTCGGCGCTGACCAGGTCGCCGCCGACCAGCAGGCGCTCGGCGCGGTGCGCGCCGACCACGCGCCGCAGCAGGCGCTGGATGCCTTCCGGCGCGACCAGGCCGACCTGGGTCTCGTTGAGCCCGATGGTGACCGGGCGCGCCGGCTCGGAGCTGCGCGCCATCACCCGATAGTCGCAGCACAGCGCCAGCACGCAGCCGCCGGCCGGGGCGTGGCCGGTCAGCGCCGCCACCACCGGCATCGGGCTGGCGGCCAGCGCGCGCGCCGCACCGAAGAACTGCTGCCAGCTGCCGAGCAGCTTGGCGCGGTCGTCGCCGTGACTCAGCAGGTGCGGCACGTCCATGCCGGCGGAGAACAGGCGTTCGTTGCCCGACAGCACCAGGCCGTGCGCGCCGTCGGCGCCGGCCTGCTCGATCGCCTGGATCAGCTGCCGGCACAGGTCGGTGTCCAGCGCATTGACCGGCGGCCGCGCCAGGCGCAGCTCGCGGATGGGGCCGTGGTTGATCACGTCGATGAGCGTCGTCATGCTGCGGTCTGCTTTCGAAGAAGGAATCGCGGCGATGATAACCAAACCATTCGCTGGCGTATTGTTCGTGCTGTGCGCGGCCGCCACCGCCGCGTCGGCCGCGCAACCGGCCTGCGTCACCCTCGAACAGGGCTGGGTGCGGCTGCCGCCGAATCCGGCGATGCCGATGACCGCCGGCTACGGCGTGCTCCACAACGGCTGCGCCAAGCCGGTCACCGTCACCGGGGCCAGCAGCCCCAGCTTCGGCGATGTGTCGCTGCACGAGACCACGGTCGTGGCCGGCGTCAGCCGGATGCGCGCGGTCGAGCGCGTGCCGTTGGCGCCCGGCGCGCGCGTGGAGCTCAAGCCCGGCGGCATGCACCTGATGCTGATGCAGGGCAAGGGCGCGCTGACCGAAGGCCAGGCCGTGCCGCTGCAGTTGCAACTGGACGGTGGCGGCGAGGCCGATGCGACGCTGACCGTGCGCAAGCAGGCGATGTGAGGAAGCCTCCATCGCGAGAAGGAGCCTTCTCCATGTCGTAGGAGCGGCTCTTGTCCCCTTTTGTGGGGTCAGCCGCGACGCGCGAAGCCATACGTCGGCCGACAGCATCCGTCGTCGGGACTGAAGTCCCTCCCACAAGGGGCGCGCGCCGCTCCCGCGTGGGCAGCGCCACTGCAAAGGCGGACGAGGCGCCGGGACGTGCCCGGCGCAAGCGCAGGCGTCAGCTCGTCGCCTTGCGCACGGCCTCCGGCAGCGGCGCGCTCTTGCCGGTCTGGGTGTCCATCCACACCACGACTACGTGGCCGTCGGAGTACAGCCGGCTCTCGTCCTGCTGGTCGACGATGCGGTGGCCGATGGTCACGCTGCTGGTGCCCAGGCGCTCGACGAACAGTTCGACCAGGATGTCGTTGGGCCACACGATCGGCGCGCGGTAGTTGACGTTGGTCGCCGCCACCACCGGGGCGATGCGGTCGCGCATCGACACGCCTTCCACGCCCAGCATCCAGCGCACGCGCGCCTCTTCCAGGTAGGAGATGTACTTGGCGTTGTTGACGTGGCCCATGCTGTCCATGTCGCGCCAGCGCACGCTGATCGGGATGCGCGCCAGGATCTTGTGTTCGCTGCTCATCAAACGTCCTTCTTCTTCTTGGTGCCGGTACCGGTGGTGCTCTTGCTGGCCTTGCCGCTCTTGGCGGCCACGGCCTTCTTCGCCGGCTTTTCCGGCTTGACCTTGCGTGGCGGGCGCGCATCGGGCTTGTTGGCCATCGCCGCCGGCTGCTCCGGGCGCGCGCTGGTGGAGGGCAGCATCCGTGCCAGGAACTGGCCGGTGTACGACTGCGGGCAGGCCGCCACGTCTTCCGGCGTGCCGGTGACCAGGATGGTGCCGCCGCGGTGGCCGCCTTCCGGGCCGAGGTCGACGATCCAGTCCGCAGTCTTGATCACGTCCAGGTTGTGTTCGATCACCACCACGGTGTTGCCTTCGTCGCGCAGCTTGTGCAGCACGCCCAGCAGCGCCTCGATGTCGTGGAAGTGCAGGCCGGTGGTCGGCTCGTCGAGGATGTACAGGGTGCGGCCGGTATCGCGCCGCGACAGTTCCTTGGACAGCTTCACGCGCTGCGCTTCGCCGCCGGACAGGGTGGTCGCGCTCTGGCCGAGCTTGATGTAGCTCAGGCCCACGTCGACCAGCGTTTCCAGCTTGCGCGCGATCGACGGCACCGGCTCGAACAGCTTCAGCGCATCCTCGACGGTCATTTCCAGCACGTCGTTGATGTTGAAGCCCTTGTACAGGATCTCCAGCGTCTCGCGGTTGTAGCGCTTGCCGTGGCAGACGTCGCAGGGCACGTACACGTCCGGCAGGAAGTGCATCTCCACCTTGATCAGGCCGTCGCCCTGGCAGGCCTCGCAACGGCCGCCGCGCACGTTGAAGCTGAAGCGGCCCGGCGAGTAGCCGCGCGAGCGCGCTTCCGGCACCTGCGCGAACAGTTCGCGCAGCGGGGTGAACAGGCCGGTATAGGTGGCCGGGTTGGAGCGCGGGGTGCGTCCGATCGGCGACTGGTCGATGTCCACGACCTTGTCGAACAGGTCCAGGTGCTCGATCTCGCGGTACGGCGCCACGCTGTGCGAGGCGCCGTTGATCTCGTTCGCCGCCAGGGTGAACAGGGTGTCGTTGATCAGCGTCGACTTGCCCGAGCCGGACACGCCGGTGATGCAGGTCAGCAGGCCGGCCGGGATGTCCAGGTCGACGTTCTTGAGGTTGTTGCCGGTGGCCCCGCGCAGGTGCAGGGTCATCTTCGGATTGGCCTTGTGGCGCTTGGCCGGGATCTCGATGCGGCGCTTGCCGGACAGGTATTGCCCGGTCAGCGAACGCGGCGCCTTGAGCAGATCCTGCACGCTGCCCTGGCCGACCACCTCGCCGCCGTGCACGCCGGCGCCGGGGCCGATGTCCAGCACGTAGTCGGCCAGGCGGATCGCGTCCTCGTCGTGCTCGACCACGATCACCGTGTTGCCGAGGTCGCGCAGGCGGGTGAGGGTGCCGAGCAGGCGTTCGTTGTCGCGCTGGTGCAGGCCGATCGACGGTTCGTCGAGCACGTACATCACGCCGACCAGGCCGGCGCCGATCTGGCTGGCCAGGCGGATGCGCTGCGCCTCGCCGCCGGACAGGGTGTCGGCCTTACGCTCGAGGGTCAGGTAATCCAGGCCGACGTCGACCAGGAAGCCCAGCCGCTCGGCGATCTCCTTGACGATCTTGCTGGCGATCTCGCCGCGCCAGCCGGGCAGGTCGAGCTGGCGGAAGAAGCTCAGCGCGTCGTCGATCGGCAGCACCACCAGGTCCGGCAGCGGACGGTCGGCCACGAACACGTTGCGCGCGGCCTTGTTCAGGCGCGCGCCCTTGCAGTCCGGGCACGGCCGTTCGCTGATGTACTTGGCCAGTTCCTCGCGCACTGCCGGCGATTCGGTCTCGCGGTAGCGGCGTTCCAGGTTGGGGATGATGCCTTCGAAGCGATGCTTGCGCTGGGTGCGGCCGCCGGCGTCGGTGAAGTAGGTGAAGGTGATGGTCTCGTCGCCGCTGCCGTACAGCACCGCCTGGCGCACGCTCGCCGGCAGCGACTGCCAGGGCGCGTCGACATCGAACTTGTAGTGCTTGGCCAGCGAGGCGATCAGCTGGAAGTAGTACGCGTTGCGACGGTCCCAGCCGCGCACCGCGCCGGCCGACAGCGACAGCTCCGGATGCACCACGACCCGATCGGGATCGAAGAACTCGGCCACGCCCAGGCCATCGCAGCTCGGGCAGGCGCCCATCGGCGCGTTGAACGAGAACAGGCGCGGTTCCAGCTCCGGCAGCGAGTAGTCGCAGACCGGGCAGCTGTACTTGGAGGAGAACAGGTGCGGCGCGGCCGCGGTGTCGTCCAGCGACTGCACCGCCACCATGCCGTCGGCCAGCTTCAGCGCGGTCTCGAAGCTCTCGGCCAGGCGCTGCTTGATGTCCTCGCGCGGGCGGAAGCGGTCGATCACCGCCTCGATGGTGTGCTTCTGGCGCAGCGCCAGCGCCGGCACCGCGTCGATCTCGTACAGCTCGCCGTCCACGCGCACGCGCACGAAGCCCTGCGCGCGCAGTTGCTCGAACACCTGCGCATGCTCGCCCTTGCGCTCGCGGATCACCGGCGCCAGCAGCATGTAGCGCTGCTCCGGGTCCAGGGTCAGTACCTGGTCGACCATCTGGCTGACCGTCTGCGCCTCCAGCGGGTAGCCGTGGTCGGGGCAGCGCGGCTGGCCGACGCGCGCGTACAGCAGGCGCAGGTAGTCGTAGATCTCGGTGATGGTGCCGACGGTGGAGCGCGGGTTGTGCGAGGTCGACTTCTGCTCGATCGCGATCGCCGGCGACAGGCCCTCGATGTGATCGATGTCGGGCTTCTCCATCACGCTGAGGAACTGCCGCGCGTACGCCGACAGCGACTCCACGTAGCGGCGCTGGCCTTCGGCGTAGATGGTGTCGAACGCCAACGAGGACTTGCCGGACCCGGACAGGCCGGTGATCACGATCAGCTTGTCGCGCGGCAGGTCGAGGTCGAGGTTCTTGAGGTTGTGCGTCCGCGCGCCGCGGATGCGGATGTAATCCATCGCCATGAAGAGATTCCGGAATGTGCCGGCCGTGGCGGTGCCGCTGGCCAGTGTGGGGGCGGAAAGGGGACGGCAATCGATCAGCGTACCCAGCTTGTCAGGTGGGGGCAATTGCCGCAGATCCCAGCGCCGCCGGGCGCCGGCGGCTGGCTGGTTCAGGCAGCCGCGCCGGCCCGCGGGGCTTGACAGTCCGGGCCTGGGTGGGCTTGACCCTGCCGCGCGCGGCGGCTTACAATCCCGCTCCTGTCTGCCCGAAACGGCACGACGGGAACGACCACAATAACTACAGAGGAAGTCTGGTCATGTACGCAGTACTGGTCACCGGCGGTAAGCAATACCGCGTCGCGCAGGGCGAAACGCTCCGCGTGGAAAAGCTCGAAGTCGAAGCCGGCAACGAGATCACGTTCGACAACATCCTGATGCTGGGCGACAGCGACGGCATCAAGATCGGCGACGCGCTGAAGGGCGCCGCCGTCACCGCCAAGGTCGTGGCCCACGGCCGCGCCGACAAGGTGCGCATCATCAAGTTCCGCCGCCGCAAGCACCACATGAAGCGTCAGGGTCATCGGCAGCACTACACCGAAATCGAGATCACCGGCATCGCCGGTGGCGACAAGAAGTAAGGAGCAGCAGTCATGGCACACAAAAAAGGCGTAGGTTCCTCGCGCAACGGCCGCGACTCCAACCCGAAGTACCTGGGCGTGAAGATGTTCGGCGGCCAGGCCATCGAAGCCGGCAACATCATCGTGCGTCAGCGCGGCACCCAGTTCCACCCGGGCGCCGGCGTCGGCCTGGGCCGCGACCACACCCTGTTCGCGCTGGTCGACGGCAAGGTCGAGTTCTCGGTGAAGGGCGCCAAGAAGCGCCGCACCGTGAGCGTGGTCACCGAGGCGTAAGCCGCCGGTGTCCAGGGCCTGCGCCTTGGCGCAGGCTTGCTGACGAAAGCCCCGCTTCGGCGGGGTTTTTCGTTTGGTGGCCGGGATGGCGGGATTGGGGATTGGGGATTGGGGATTCGCAAAGGCGGATTCCGCCAGGGCCCTCGATTGCTGGCCTCCGTTCCGTTGCCTCCGTTCTTTTGCTGGCGCCGCTAAACTGTGGCGTCCGGTGTTTTCCCAATCCCGAATCCCGAATCCCGAATCCCATGAAGTTGGTAGACGAAGCGGAAATCCAGGTCACGGCCGGCAATGGCGGCAATGGCTGCATCGGCTTTCGCCGCGAGAAGTTCATCCCGCTGGGTGGGCCGGACGGCGGCGACGGCGGCAATGGCGGCAGCGTGTGGCTGGTCGCCGACGAGAACCTCAACACCCTGGTCGACTTCCGCCACCAGCGCGCGTTCCGTGCGCAGCGCGGCGAGAACGGCATGGGCCGGCAGATGTACGGCAAGGCCGGCGAGGACCTGACCATCACCGTGCCGGTCGGCACCGTGGTGATCAACGTCGAGACCGACGAGGTCATCGGCGACCTGGTCGCGCACGGCGACCGCCTGCTGGTCGCGCAGGGCGGCAAGGGCGGCCTGGGCAACATGCACTTCAAGAGCTCGGTGACCCGCGCGCCGCGCAAGGCCACGCCGGGCGAGGAGGGCGAGGAGCGCACGCTCAAGCTGGAGCTGAAACTGCTGGCCGACGTCGGCCTGCTGGGCTTCCCCAATGCCGGCAAGAGCACCTTCATCCGGGCCGTGTCCGCGGCCACGCCGAAGGTCGCCGACTACCCGTTCACCACGCTGTATCCGAACTTGGGCGTGGTCAGCGTCGAGGCCTATCGCAGCTTCGTGATCGCCGACATTCCCGGGCTGATCGAGGGGGCTGCCGACGGCGCCGGCCTCGGTGCGCAGTTCCTGCGCCATCTGCAGCGCACCCGCTTGCTGCTGCACCTGGTGGATCTGGCGCCCATGGAAGGCGGCGTGGACGGCGTGTCGCCGACCGAGCAGGTGCGCGCGATCGAGCGCGAGCTGCAGAAGCACGATCCGGAGCTGCTGGCCAAGCCGCGCTGGTTGGTGCTGAACAAGGCCGACCTGATGTTCGAGGACGAGGCGCGGGCACTGGCCGAACAGGTCGTCGCCGAGCTGGGCTGGACCCAGCCCTGGTACCTCGTCTCGGCGCTGGGCCGCGAAGGCACCTGGCCGATCATGAAGGACGTGATGGCGTTCTTCGACCGTCAGCGCGAGGACGCGCTGGATGCGGCCGCCGATGCCTCCTGAGTCGCGCGCCGTGCGACGGCGCGCAGCGTGGGATGACGCGCACACGAAAAACCCGGCCGAGGCCGGGCTTTTTCGTGGTGCTGCCGGAAGCGTGGGCGCTTCCGGCGTCGACGGCAGCCGATCAGGCGGCGGTCTTGATCGCCTTGATGCGGGCGCTCAGACGGCTCTTGTGACGGGCCGCCTTGTTCTTGTGGATCAGGCCACGCGAGCTGAAACGGTCGAGGATCGGCTGGGCGATGGCGAAAGCGGCTTCGGCGCCGGCTGCGTCGTTGGCGTCCAGGGCCTTGATGACCTTCTTGACGGCGGTGCGCAGCATCGAACGCTGAGCCGTGTTGCGCGCGTTGCGCACGACGGTCTGCTTGGCGCGCTTCTTGGCGGACTTGATATTGGCCACGGTGGTGGTTTCCTGGAAAGCTGTGTGGTGGATAAAAACAAGCGGGAGAGTATGAAGCGTCCGAATATTCGCGTCAAGTCAATTGTCAAGAGGGCTATCGCATGAGCCAGCCGCGCATGCTCCGCGGGCTGCTCTCCTTCAGCAGCATGACCATGGTCTCGCGCGTGCTGGGGCTGGTGCGCGACCAGGCCATCACCATTTCCTTCGGCGCCAACGCCACCACCGACGCGTTCTGGGTGGCGTTCCGCATTCCCAACTTCCTGCGCCGGCTGTTCGCCGAGGGTTCGTTCGCCACCGCCTTCGTGCCGGTGTTCACCGAGGTGAAGGAAACCCGCCCGCACGCCGACCTGCGTGCGCTGATGTCGCGGGTGTCCGGCACCCTCGGCGGGGTGCTGCTGCTGGTCACCGCGCTGGGGCTGATCTTCACCCCGCAGGTGGCGATGCTGTTCAATCCCGGCGCCAGCGACGACCCGGCCAAGTTCGGGCTGATCGTCGACCTGCTGCGGCTGACCTTCCCGTTCCTGCTGTTCGTGTCGCTGACCGCGCTGGCCGGCGGCGCGCTCAACAGCTTCCACCGCTTTGGCCTGCCGGCGCTGACCCCGGTGATCCTCAACCTGTGCATGATCGCCGGCGCGCTGTGGCTGGCGCCGCGGCTGCAGGTGCCGATCCTGGCGATGGGCTGGGCGGTGCTGGTGGCCGGCGTGCTGCAGTTGCTGTTCCAGTTGCCGGCCCTGCGCGGCATCGACCTGCTGACCCTGCCGCGCTGGGGCTGGCAGCACCCGGACGTGCGCCGGGTGCTGACCCTGATGGTGCCGACCCTGTTCGGCTCCTCGGTCGCGCAGATCAACCTGCTGCTGGACACGGTGATCGCCTCGTTCCTGTACGCCGGCTCGCAGAGCTGGCTGTCGCAGGCCGATCGCTTCCTGGAGCTGCCGCTGGGCGTGTTCGGCGTGGCCCTGGGCACGGTGATCCTGCCGGCGCTTTCGCGGCACCACGTCAAGACCGATCGCGCCGGGTTCTCCAGCGCGCTGGACTGGGGGCTGCGCACCACCTTGCTGATCGCGGTGCCGGCGATGCTGGGGCTGATGCTGCTGAGCCAGCCGCTGGTGGCGACCCTGTTCCAGTACGGCAAGTTCACCGCCTTCGACACGCGCATGGCGGCGATGTCCGTGTTCGGGCTGAGCTTCGGCCTGCCGGCGTTCGCTCTGCTCAAGGTGCTGCTGCCGGCGTTCTATTCGCGCCAGGACACGCGCACGCCGGTGCGCGCCGGTGTCGCCGCGCTGGTCGCCAACATGGCGCTGAATCTGTTGTTCCTGGCGATCCTGTATCAGCTGTGGGTGCCGGCGGAGCTGCGCGCGCAGGGCGTGCGCGCGGCGCTGGAGGCGGTGCCGGGCCTGCACCTGGCGCTGGGCCTGGCCAGTGCGGTGGCCAGCTACCTCAACCTGTCGCTGCTGTGGCGCTGGCTGCGCCGCGACCAGGTCTACCAGCCCAAGCCGGGCTGGGGCGGTTACCTGCTGCGGCTGGGCGTGGCCTGCGCGGCGATGGCCGCGGTGCTGGCGCTGGGCCTGCACTGGCTGCCTGCGTTCACCACCATGGACAAGTGGCACCGGATCGGCAGCCTGCTGCTGCTGGTCGGCGGTGGCGGTGTGGTCTACCTGCTGGCGTTGCTGGCGCTGGGGTTCCGGCCGCGGGATCTGCGGGAGCATTGAAGCCGGGAGTGGGGATTTGGGGTTGGGGATTCGCAGGAGCGGCTTCAGCCGCGACCTGGGGGTGCCGGTGAATCCCCGGTCGCGGCTGAAGCCGCTCCTACAAGAGTTGGCTGCGCCCGGGCTGTGGCCCCAACCGCTATACTCGACGGTTACGCATCATCGACCGGCGCTCCTGCGCCGGCGCTTCGGACCGAGGAATGAGCAGGCTGTTTAGAGACGTCGAGGGCGGGACCCTGTTCCCGCAGGGAAGCGTGGTCTGCATCGGCGCCTTCGATGGCCTGCACCTGGGCCATCGCGCGCTGGTGCGGCAGGCGATCGCGCGCGCGCGCGAAGCGGGCGTGCCGGCGGTGGCGCTGAGCTTCGAGCCGCTGCCGCGCGAGTTCTTCGCCCCGGCCGCGCCGCCGCCGCGGCTGACCTTGGCCCGGGCCAAGGTGCAGGGCCTGCACCGGCTCGGCATCGACAGCGTCGGCCTGCTGCGCTTCGACCGGCGCATGGCGTCGATGAGTGCGGAAGACTTCGTGCAGCGCGTGCTGGTCGAGCGCCTATGCGCGCGTGAGGTCTGGATCGGCCCGGCGTTCCGCTTCGGCCACAAGCGTGGCGGCGACATCGCGCTGCTGCGCGCGCTGGGCGCTCAGCACGGCTTCGCCGCCGACGAGATCGCGCCAGTGCACCTGCGCGAGGAGCGCATTTCCAGCACCCGCATCCGCGAGCTGCTGGTGGCCGGGGAGTTCGCTCATGCGGCGGAGCTGCTCGGTCGCCCGTACGCGATCGGCGGCCGCGTGGTGCGCGGCAAGCAGCTCGGGCGCACGCTCGGCTACCCCACCGCCAACCTGCGGTTCGCCCGCACCCCGGCGCTGTCCGGTATCTACGCCACCTGGGTGCACGGGGTGGCGGCGCAGCCGTGGCCGTCGGTGTCCAGCTTCGGCACCCGCCCGACCGTGCAGGGCGTGGAGCCGCTGCTGGAAGCGCACCTGTTCGATTTCCAGGGCGACCTGTACGGTCGCCACATCGAGGTGGAGTTCGTCGCCAAGCTGCGCGACGAGGAAACCTTCGCCGATCTGCCGGCGCTGACCGCGCAGATGCACCGCGACGCCGCGCTGGCGCGGCAACTGCTCGCCGCCCCTGCGGTGGCGGGTCTGCCGCCCGTGTCCGCCGCGCCGCGTGCGGACCTCCCCCTGAAGACCACCGACCGGTAACTGCCCGTGACCCAGGACTACAAAGCCACCCTCCACCTGCCGGCGACCGAGTTCCCGATGCGCGGCGACCTGCCCAAGCGCGAGCCGGACATCCTGGCGCGCTGGGAGAGCGAGGGCCTGTACACGCAGCTGCGCGACAACGCCCAGGGCCGTCCGCTGTTCGTGCTGCACGACGGCCCGCCGTACGCCAATGGCGCGATCCACCTCGGCCATGCGGTCAACAAGATCCTCAAGGACATCATCGTCAAGTCCAAGTACCTGTCCGGCTTTGACGCGCCGTACATCCCGGGCTGGGACTGCCATGGCCTGCCGATCGAGATCGCGATCGAGAAGAAGTTCGGCAAGGTCGGGGTCAAGCTGGATGCGGTGCAGTTCCGGCAGAAGTGCCGCGAGTACGCCAACGAACAGATCGACCTGCAGCGCCGCGACTTCAAGCGCCTGGGCGTGATCGGCGACTGGGACAACCCCTACCGCACGCTGGACTTCCATTTCGAGGCCAACGAGATCCGCGCGCTGGCGCGGATCGTCGAGAACGGGCACCTGACGCGCGGCGTGAAGCCGGTGCACTGGTGCTTCGACTGTGGCTCGGCGCTGGCCGAGGCCGAGATCGAGTACGCCGACAAGCAGTCGCCGACGGTGGACGTGGCCTACACCGCACGCGACGGCGCGGCCCTGGCCGCCGCGTTTGGCGCGACCCTGCCGGAAGGCGCCGAGGTCGCGGTGCCGATCTGGACCACCACGCCGTGGACGCTGCCGGCCTCGCTGGCGGTGTCGCTGGGGCCGGAGCTGGTCTATGCGCTGGTGGAAGGCCCGGCCCGCGACGGACGCCGCCGCTGGCTGGTGCTGGCCGATGCGCTGGCCGAGCGCGCGCTGCAGCGCTACGGGGTGGATGAGGTCGTGGTGCACGGCCGCGTCGCCGGCGCGGCGCTGGAGCACCAGGTGCTGGCGCATCCCTTCTACGACGAGCGCGACGTGCCGGTGATCCTCGGCACCCACGTGTCCGACACCGACGGCACCGGCGCGGTGCACACCGCGCCCGGCCACGGCCAGGAGGATTACGTGGCGGTCAAGCCGTACGGGCTGCTGGAGCGCTACGGCGCGGCGCAGATCAACCCGGTCGACGCGCGCGGCGTGTACCTGCCGTCGACCCCGGCGGTCGATGGCACGGAGCTGGCCGGGCTGCACATCTGGAAGGCCAACGACGTCATCGCCGACCTGCTGGCCGCGCGCGGGCTGCTGCTGGCGCGCGCCAGCATGGTCCACAGCTACCCGCATTGCTGGCGCCACAAGACCCCGATCGCGTTCCGCGCCACGCCGCAGTGGTTCATCTCGATGGAGCAGGCCAACCTGCGTGCCGAGGCGCTGCAGGCCATCGAGGGCGTGCATTGGTACCCGGCCTGGGGCCAGGCGCGCATCGCCGGCATGGTCGCCGGGCGCCCGGACTGGACGATCTCGCGCCAGCGCACCTGGGGCGTGCCGATCGCGCTGTTCGTGCACCGCGAGACCGGCGAGCCGCACCCGCGCAGCACCGAACTGATGCGCCAGGTCGCCGACCGCGTCGAGGAGGGCGGGGTGGACGTGTGGTACGCGCTCGACGCCGCCGAGCTGCTCGGCGACGAAGCGGGCGACTACGAGAAGATCACCGACATCCTCGATGTCTGGTTCGATTCCGGCGTCACCCACGAGGCGGTGCTGACCGAGCGTGGCCTGCCCAAGCCGGCCGACCTGTACCTGGAAGGCTCCGACCAGCACCGCGGCTGGTTCCAGTCCTCGCTGCTGACCGGCGTGGCGCTGGATCACGCCGCGCCGTACCGGCAGTGCCTGACCCACGGCTTCACCGTGGACGAGCACGGCCGCAAGATGTCCAAGTCGCTGGGCAACGGCATCGAGCCGCAGGACATCATGAAGACCCTGGGCGCGGACATCCTGCGCCTGTGGATCGCCTCGGCCGACTACAGCAACGAGATGTCGCTGTCGCAGGAGATCCTCAAGCGCAACGCCGATGCCTACCGGCGCCTGCGCAACACCGCGCGCTTCCTGCTCGGCAACCTGCACGGCTTCAACCCGGCCGTGCACCTGCGGCCGCTGCCGGAGCTGGTGGCGCTGGACCGCTGGATCGTGCACCGCGCCTACGAGGTGCAGGAGCAGATCAAGGCCGCCTACGCGCGCTACGACTTCGCCGCCATCGTGCAGGCGCTGCTGAACTTCTGCAGCGTGGACCTGGGGTCGCTGTACCTGGACGTGACCAAGGACCGCCTGTACACGATGGCCGAGGACTCGCTCGGCCGGCGTTCGGCGCAGACCGCGATGTTCCATGTGGCCGAGGCCTTCGTGCGCTGGATCGCGCCGATCCTGAGCTTCACCGCCGACGAGTTGTGGGGCTACCTGCCGGGCGCGCACCTGGGCAACGTGCTGTTCGCCACCTGGTACGAAGGCCTGGCGCCGTTGCCGGAGGACGCGGCGCTGAGCGCGGCCGACTTCGAGCAACTGCTGGCGCTGCGCGAGCAGGTGGCCAAGGTGCTGGAGCCGATGCGCGGCAACGGCGTGATCGGCGCAGCGCTGGAGGCGGAGATCACCGTCGCCGCCGACGCCGCCACCGCGGCGAAGCTGCAGCCGCTGCAGGAGGAACTGCGCTTCCTGTTCATCAGCGGCGACGTGGTGGTGCGCGAGGCCACGACCGACGAGATCTTCGTCAGCGCCCAGGCCACCGAGAAGCCCAAGTGCGTGCGTTGCTGGCACTACCGCGCCGACGTCGGCGCCGACCCGGCGCACCCGGAACTGTGCGGCCGCTGCGTCAGCAACATCGAAGGACCGGGCGAGGAGCGCCGCTGGTTCTGAGTCCCGTCCCCGGCCGCGCGTCTTGCGCGCTGCCGGGGCCAGTGGCGGCGCCGTGGCTGCGGCGCCGGCCATCCTCCTTTCCTTATTCGCCCAAGGCGGACTTCCCGCATGACCGCACGACCCAACCCCTCCGCCCTGATCTGGCTGCTGCTGTCGGCCGCGGTGATCGGCCTGGACCAGTGGAGCAAGGCCTGGGTGCTGTCCAGCCTGCCCGAGTTCACCGCGGTGCCGGTGATCCCCGGTTTCTGGAACTGGTACCGGACCTACAACACCGGTGCGGCGTTCAGTTTCCTGAGCCAGGCCGGCGGCTGGCAGCTCTGGTTCTTCACCGCGCTGGCGGTGGGCATCAGCGCCCTGTTGGCCTGGTGGCTGGCGCGCACCCCGCGCGGCGAGTGGCGCAGCGCGCTGCCGTACGCGCTGGTGATCGGCGGGGCGATCGGCAACGTGATCGACCGGTTGATGCACGGCCACGTGGTCGATTTCATCCAGTGGTACGTGGGCGAGCACTACTGGCCCTCGTTCAACATCGCCGACTCGGCGATCGTCGCCGGCGCCATCGGCATCGCCCTGTTCGGCGTGTTCGACGGCAAGGCGAAGCGAAAAGCGGGATAATCGGTGCCACTCTCCCTGTCGAAGCGCCGGGCCCCCTGCGGCCGGCGGATCTAGCTAATGGATGTCCTGCTCGCCAACCCCCGCGGCTTCTGCGCCGGCGTCGATCGCGCGATCGAGATCGTCAAGCGCGCCATCGAAACCCTGGGCGCGCCGATCTACGTGCGCCACGAGGTGGTGCACAACCGCTTCGTGGTCGACGACCTCAAGCAGCGCGGCGCGATCTTCGTCGAGGAACTGGACGAGGTGCCCGACGGCAACACGGTGATCTTCAGCGCCCACGGCGTGGCCCAGGCGGTGCGCCAGGAAGCCGAGCGGCGCGGGCTGAAGGTGTTCGACGCGACCTGCCCGCTGGTGACCAAGGTGCATTTCGAGGTGGCCCGGCACTGCCGCGCCGGCCGCGACGTGGTGCTGATCGGGCACGCCGGCCATCCGGAGGTGGAAGGCACGATGGGGCAGTGGGACCGCGAGTGCGGCACCGGCCGCATCTACCTGGTCGAGGACATCGAGCAGGTCGCCACGCTGGACGTGCAGCAGCCGGACAACCTGGCCTACACCACCCAGACCACGCTGTCGGTGGACGACACCCGCGGCATCATCGAGGCGCTGCGCGCGCGCTATCCGGCGATGCAGGGGCCGAAGAACGACGACATCTGCTACGCCACCCAGAACCGCCAGGACGCGGTGCGCGACCTGGCCAGGGAGTGCGACCTGGTGCTGGTGGTCGGTTCGCCGAACAGCTCCAATTCCAACCGGCTCAGCGAGCTGGCGCGGCGCGACGGCGTGGAGTCCTACCTGATCGACGGCGCCGACGAGATCGACCCGGCCTGGATCGCCGGCAAGCGCCGCGTCGGCCTGACCGCGGGTGCCTCGGCGCCGCAGGTGCTGGTGGATGGGGTGATCGCGCGGCTGCGCGAACTCGGCGCCGACGGCGTGTCGGAACTGGCGGGCGAGCCGGAGTCGATGGTGTTCGCCCTGCCCAAGGAACTGCGGCTGCGTCTGGTCGACTGACGGGCGTGGCTGAAGGGTTTCTCCCATAATTCCGGAAATGCATGCGTAGGAGCGGCTTCAGCCGCGACGGGCATCACCGGTAACGCCTGTCGCGGCTGAAGCCGCTCCTACGGGACAGCCGAGACAGCGCGATGCGCGCCCCAACAGGGTGTTGGAGGTGCCGCGAGGCGGCCTCCACGTGAGCCCGAGCCGTTCTGGTGGCGGTGCCGGCATCGCATGTGGCCTGCGGCGCCTGCCGCGCCGCAGACACCACGGCTCACTGGCGCTGCATGCCGTGTGGCCGCCCCTGCGTATCGAAGTCGATGCCCACGGTGACGCGATCGCCTTGCACGCCGTCCGGCATCCAGCGCAGGCGCCCGCGCCGGCCGATCAGCACGTACACGTGATCCACTTTTTTCGGTTCGGCCTGCAGCGCCTCGCCCTGTTCCTGCAGGGCCGTGGCCACCCGGTAGGCGCCCTCGAAATCGATGTCCTGCAGCGCGGCGGTGTCGGTGGCCGGCTTGAGGAACGGCCCGAACATGCCTGGATTCACCGGCGCGTCCTTGTGCCAACCCTCGTCGTCGAAGCTGTATTCGTCCACGTGGTCCGGCTGTGCCGGGTCCAGCAGCTCGAGCCCGATGCGGTTGTCGTAGAAGTGAACGGCATGGAACACGCGCAGATCGTGACCCTGCAGCTCGGGCAGGTCCGCCAGCGCCTGCCGTGCCGCGCGCAGCCGCTGCGGGTCGAACAGCAGGTTGCCGCGCGGTGCCGGCGTCGGCTCCGGCTCGGTGTCGGCAGCGGGGGCGGTTGGGGTCGGTGCCGCCAGCGATTGCGGCTTGGAGGGGGACTGCAGGGCGGCCGGACCCGTCGCTTGCAGGCGCGATCCCGCCTGCAGGGTGGCGCGGATGGTGTCCCAGGCGCCGCCGGCGAAGGCGAGGCCGCCGAGCAGCAGGACCACGCCGGCGAAGACCAGTGGGGTGGGCGGCGTCTTCATGACAGCTCCAGGTCGGCGTGGGTGGGATGTTGCGGGTCGTACAGCACAGACACCGTCTCGCGCGGCAACTGTCCGACGTCGAGCAGCGACACGAACCGCCGCATCGTCGCTTGGTGCGAGTTGCCCGACGCGTCCTCGAACGCCACGCGGAATTCCACCTGCGGCTGCTCGTTGAGGGTGGTGCCGGTCTGGCGCACGTCCAGCACCCGCGCACGGGCGCGCAGGCCGCGGTACTTCAGGGTCTCGTCGGTGGCGTTGCGGCGGAGTACGCGCAGGATCACGCGCAGCGCCAGCACGTAGCCGTTGAGCACCAGCGCGCACATCAGCAGCGGGTGGTTGAAGGACAGGAAGGTCCAGCCCAGGCCACGGTTCTGCAGGCGCCAGGCCACCACGTAGGCCGCGCCGACCAGGACCACCAGCAGCACGGCGCCTGCCGCGCGGCGCCACAGGCTGGCGCGGTCCAGCGCCGGCTCTGCGTCCTCCAGCACCAGGTTCGGGGTGGTCCCAGGCGTGGTGCTCAGCCGCAGCGGCACGGTGCATCCGCTCTCGAAGCGGCGTTGCGCCGGCTTGCTGTCCACGATCACCACGGTGTCGCGGATGGGCGTGCCGGACAGGTTGTCGAAGGCCAGGGTCAGCGACAGCTGCGGCCAACCCTTGACCTCGACCCCGGTCGGTGCGGCGCGTTCGATCAACGCCTCGCGGCGCACGCCGTGGGCGAGCAGGTGGCGCACGCGGTGCAGGGCGCGCCCGGGCATCAGCAGCAAGGTGTCCAGGTAGGCGTAGAGCAGGTGCAGCCACAGGCCCAGCGACAGCGCCAGCAGGGTCAGCGCCCACCCGGGCGAACTGGGCTGGGCCAGCACGCGTGGCCAGTCGCTGGCGAAGTAGAGGATGCAGGGGAAGGGGATGGCGAAGAACAGCAGAAACGCGAGCCAGAACCAGGCGAACAACTTCACGATGTGCGGGGGATGGGGACGACGGGGGCGGGAGGGTAACCCATCGATTGCGGCGCTCGCGCGAAGGCCCGGGCAGCGATTGACCCCGGCCCGGGCCGACGCCTAGAATTGCCAGTTCCGCCGGAATAGCTCAGTCGGTAGAGCGGCGCATTCGTAATGCGTAGGTCGCAGGTTCGACTCCTGTTTCCGGCACCAGTTGCACCCAGAAGGCAGCCGCGAGGCTGCCTTGCTGGTTTCTGCGCTCCCGTTTTTCTGCGACGCAGGTCCGTGCGCGCAGCGGCCTGCGACGCCGTGTCGCAGCCGGGTGCGGCAATGTGTCGCACATAAAAACGCGGCCTGGCGCCCGCCCGGGCTTGTCAATGACTTCCGGAGTCGCCGCACGGCAGCATAAAATGCGTCGTTGATCGCGCATGCCGGCCCGGATGCCGCGGCGGACGCGGGACAGCCCTCTCCACGGCGCCCCGCCTCCCGCTCCCGCGCGGTTCGCATCCCCTACGCAATTGGATCGTTCGATGATTCCGTTGAAACAACTCCGGCGCTCGCTGCGCTCCGGTCTGTTGCTGCTGGCCGCGCTGCTGCTGGCCGGTTGCAACTCGGCCATCCTCAACCCCAAGGGTCAGATCGGCCACGACGAGAAGACGCTGCTGATCACCTCGGTGGTGTTGATGCTGCTGGTGGTGATCCCGGTCATCGTGATGACCCTGGCCTTCGCCTGGCGCTACCGCGCGTCCAACACCAAGGCCCGCTACGAGCCGAACTGGTCGCACTCCACCGCGATCGAGGTGGTGGTGTGGTCGATCCCGTGCATGATCATCCTGGTCCTGGCGGTGCTGACCTGGCGCTCCTCGCACGCGCTGGATCCGTACAAGCCGCTGGACTCCAAGGTCAAGCCGATCACCATCGAGGCGGTGGCGCTGGACTGGAAGTGGATGTTCATCTATCCGGAGCAGGGCATCGCCACGGTCAACGAGATCGCGTTCCCGGTCGACACGCCGCTGAACTTCAAGATCACTTCCGACACGGTGATGAACTCGTTCTTCATCCCGCACCTGGGTACGCAGATCTACGCGATGGCTGGCATGGAGACCAAGCTGCACCTGATCGCCAACGAGCCGGGCGAGATGTTCGGCCTGTCGGCGAACTACAGCGGCCACGGCTTCTCGAAGATGGGCTTCGCCGCGCATGCCACCGACCGCGCCGGCTTCGACGCGTGGGTGGCCAAGGTCAAGGCCTCGCAGAAGACCCTGGACCAGGCCGAGTTCCAGGTGCTGGCGGCCAACCGCAACGACAAGGCCGCCTATCCGGTGACGTACTACGCCTCGGTGCAGGACGGTCTGTTCAAGTCGTTGATCGACAAATACATGATGGGCAAGGGCCACAAGATGGAAGGCCACGACGCTCATCCGGCATCGGCTGCTGAGCCGGTCGCCATGTGCACTTCTGGAGACAAGTGATGCTAGGCAAACTCACGCTCGAGGCGGTTCCGTACCACGAGCCGATCATCATGGCGGCCCTCGGCGGCGCCGGCCTGCTCGGCCTGCTGGTGGTGGCCGCGGTCACCAAGTACAAGCTGTGGGGCTACCTCTGGAAGGAGTGGTTCACCTCGGTCGACCACAAGCGCATCGGCGTCATGTACATCGTGGTGGCGCTGGTCATGCTGCTGCGCGGCTTCGCCGACGCGGCGATGATGCGCACCCAGCAGGCGATCGCGCACGGCGGCAACGAAGGCATCTTCCCGCCGCACCACTACGATCAGATCTTCACCGCGCACGGCGTGATCATGATCTTCTTCATGGCCATGCCGTTCATGACCGGCCTGTTGAACCTGATCGTGCCGCTGCAGATCGGTGCGCGCGACGTGGCGTTCCCGTTCCTGAACTCGCTGAGCTTCTGGCTGTTCGTGGCCGGCGCGGCGCTGGTCAACATCTCCCTCGGCGTGGGCGAGTTCGCGCAGACCGGCTGGCTGGCCTATCCGCCGCTGTCCGGGCTGGAATACAGTCCAGGCGTCGGTGTCGACTACTACATCTGGGCATTGCAGATATCCGGCCTGGGCACATTGCTCACCGGCATCAACTTCTTCGTGACGATCATGCGCATGCGCGCGCCGGGCATGACCCTGATGCGCATGCCGATCTTCACCTGGACCGCGCTGATCACCAACATCCTGATCATCGCCGCGTTCCCGATCCTGACCGTGGCGCTGGCGCTGCTGGGGGCCGACCGCTACTTGGGCACGCACTTCTTCACCAACGACGGTGGCGGCAACGCCATGATGTACGTCAACCTGATCTGGATCTGGGGCCACCCGGAGGTCTACATCCTGATCCTGCCGGCGTTCGGCATCTTCTCGGAGTTGATCGCCACCTTCAGCCGCAAGCGCCTGTTCGGCTACACCTCGATGGTGTACGCGACCTCGTGCATCGGCGTGCTGTCGTTCATCGTGTGGCTGCACCACTTCTTCACCATGGGCTCGGGCGCCAACGTCAATGCCTTCTTCGGCATCACGACGATGATCATCTCGATCCCCACCGGCGTGAAGATCTTCAACTGGCTGTTCACCATGTTCCGCGGCCGCGTGCACATGACCGCGCCGGTGCTGTGGACCATCGGCTTCATCATCACCTTCGTCATCGGCGGCATGACCGGCGTGATGCTGGCGATTCCGGCGGTGGACTTCGTGCTGCACAACAGCCTGTTCCTGATCGCGCACTTCCATAACGTGATCATCGGCGGCGTGGTGTTCGGCTACCTGGCGGGCCTGACCTACTGGTTCCCGAAGGCGTTTGGCTTCAAGCTCAACGAGACGCTGGGCAAGGCCTCGTTCTGGTGCTGGATCATCGGCTTCTTCGTCGCCTTCATGCCGCTGTACGTGCTCGGCTTCATGGGCATGACCCGGCGCATGAACAGCTACAACCACCCGGAGTGGGCGCCGTGGCTGATGGTGGCCGCGGTGGGTGCGGCGATCATCGGTACCGGCATCTTCCTGAACCTGGTGCAGATCGGCTACAGCATCTGGAAGCGCAAGGACAACCTGGACCTGACCGGCGACCCGTGGGACGGCCGCACCCTGGAGTGGGCGACCTCCTCGCCGCCGCCGTTCTACAACTTCGCGGTGCTGCCGCACATCGACGACCGCGACCAGTTCTGGGAAGACAAGCTCAAGGGCAAGGGCTGGCCGCGTCCGGCCAAGTACGAACCGATCCACATGCCGCGCAACACGGCGGCGGGTTTCTGGATCGGCGCCTTCAGCATCGTCATGGGCTTCGGTCTGACCTGGCACATCTGGTGGATGGCGGTGATCGGCCTGGTCGGCATGATCGGCAGCTTCATCGCGCGCACCTTCGATGACGACATCGATTACTGGGTCCCGGCGGAGGAAGTGGAGCGCATCGAGAACGCGCGCTTCGCCCTGCTGGAACAGCAACACGCGGCCAACGCCGCAAAGGCGGTCTGAACCATGGCTTCCACGACGCTCGATCCCCACGCCGCCCACGCGGGCGGCCACGACCACGACCACGAACATCACGACGCGGGCGGCAACACCGTCTTCGGGTTCTGGGTCTACCTGATGAGCGACTGCCTCATCTTCGCCGGCCTGTTCGCCACCTACGCGGTGCTGGCCGGCGCGACGGTGGACGGCCCGACCGCCAAGGAACTGTTCGACCTGAAGTTCGTGCTGGTGGAAACCTTCCTGCTGCTGTTCAGCAGCCTGGGCTTCGGCCTGGCGATGATCTCGGCGAACAAGCGCAGCATGGGCGGCCTGTACGGCTGGCTGGCGGTCACCGCGGCGCTGGGCCTGGGCTTTCTGGGCATGGAACTCTACGAGTTCCACCACCTGATCGAAGAGGGCGCCGGCCCCGGCCGCAGCGCGTTCCTGTCGGCCTTCTTCACCCTGGTCGGCACCCACGGTCTGCACGTGGCCTCGGGCCTGCTGTGGATGACCGTGCTGGTGATCCAGATCGCCAAGAACGGCCTGACCCCGCGCAACATGACCCGCCTGGCGTGCCTGAGCCTGTTCTGGCACTTCCTGGACGTGATCTGGATCGGCGTGTTCACCATCGTCTACCTGCTGGGAGCGCTGTAATGGCCAACCATCATTCCTCCGACACGCACGCCGAGCACGGCCATGGCGGCGGCCTGAAGTCCTACCTGGTCGGCTTCGTGCTGGCGGTGATCCTGACCGTGATCCCGTTCGGCATGGTGATGAGCGGGGCGTTCCCGCGCGGCGTCACCGTCATCGTCATCGCGGTGCTGGCCGCGGTGCAGATGCTGGTGCACCTGATCTACTTCCTGCACATGGACCGCTCGGCCGAACAGCGCTCCAACGTGCACGTGGGCCTGTTCTCGCTGCTGATCATCGGCATCGTGGTGGTCGGCTCGCTGTGGGTGATGCACAACCTCAACGTCAACATGATGCACTGAGGGCGGGCACCGCCGCAGGTTCGCAAAGGCCGCCTCCGGGCGGCCTTTTGCGTTCTACGGTCCGGTGCGGCCGCCCTGCAAGGTGCAGATGGCCGATAGGCGCGCCGCCGTCAGCTGCGGTCCGAGCCGAGCGTCGCGGAGAGTTTCAGCAGGACCTGTGCGTCTTCCGCGCTGAGGCGATCAAGCAGCCAGGTTCTGACCGCGGCGGCGTGGATCGGCCGCGCCGCCGCGATCTTCTCCCGGCCCAGGGCGGTGATGGCCACCGTCACCACGCGCGGTTCAGCGTCGCTGCGGCGGACCAGGCCGCGCGTCTGCATGCGCGTGAGCTGATGCGACAGCCGGCTCTTGTGCCACCCCATCGAATCGGCGAGCGCCTGCTGGCGCAACTCGCCCTTGCCCAGATCCACCAGCCGCGACAGCACGCCGAAGTCGCTGCCGGTCAGGCCGGCTTGGTCGGCCAGGTCCTTTTCGACGGCGGCCATCACCGTCTGGCCCATCTGCTTGAAGGCGTGCCAGATCGCCAGTTCGCCTGCGGAGAGTCGTGCGTGTTTCATGCGGTCACCATAGGCGGCGCAGGTTGACATGGCAACCCGAAGGGCGTACTTCTAGGTTGATATGACAACCTATGCGTGGCTGCTGGCAGGCGTGCGATGCCAGCCGAGCGGATACGCAGTTCCTGGAGGCGATGGCGATGTCCGCAATGACGTTCGCAGGTGTGGATGTGTTGATGACCGGCGGTAGCGACGGCATCGGGTTCGGCCTCGCGCGGCGCTTCCTGGCCGCGGGCGCAAACGTGCTGGTCACAGGCCGCGATGCAGGCAAGCTCGACCGCGCGGCCCAGGCCGCGCCCGGTCTGCAGACCCTGGTCAACGACATCGGGGTCGCCGAAGAGCGCGAGCGACTCACGCAGTACCTGCACGCGCGGCATTCCGGGCTGCGCGTGGTCGTCAACAACGCCGGCATCCAGCGACGCGTCGCGCTCGCCGACGACCAGGCGCCCTGGGCCGAGCGCCAGCGCGAGATCGACATCCTGTTCGCTGCCGTCGTGCATCTGAACCATCTGCTGGTCCCGCTGTTGCTGCAGCATGGCGAGCCTGCGCTCATCGCCAATGTCTCCTCCGGCGGCGCCTTCGTTCCGCAGCCGTTCGCCCCGGTCTACAGCGCCTGCAAGGCCGCGCTCCACAGCTATACGCGCAATCTCCGCTTCGCGCTTGCCACGACGCCGGTCAGGGTCGTCGAGATCATTCCGCCCGCGGTCCGCACTGCGCTGGCAGGCCCTGGCATGGCCCACGGCGCGGACCTGGACGACTTCTGCGACGCCGTCTTCGCCGGCCTCGCGGCGGGGCAGGCCGATGAGCTCGGCTTCGGAATGACCGATACGACGGAGTTTCGGCAGCGTCTCGACGTGGAACGTGCCGTGTTCGATGGATTGTCCGGACGCTTTCCCGTTCGCAGGTATTGAAGCGCGATCTGCGGCCTCTTCGGGCTCGCCTCTCGTCGAGCGCGGCACGAACCGGCCGCGCGATCGCCGCGGGCATGACCTATGGCATGGCACGCGGCGGCGGCGCAGGCATAGCATGGGGGTTTGCCTGTCCGCTGTCGTTCGCCCCCCTGGAGACCCCATGAACAAGTCCACTGCCTGGATGGCGCCGTTGCTGCTGGCCGCCACTGTCGCGTTCCAGGCCTCGGCGCAGACCGCCCCGCCGCGCGACGTGCCGTTCGCCGGCACGCTGAAGATCGATGTCGACGCCACCGACCTGGCCCATCGCATCTTCCGCGTGCGCAGCACCATCCCGGCCACGCCGGGGCCGATGACCCTGCTGTATCCGCAGTGGATCCCCGGCAACCATTCGCCGACCGGCCCGATCGACAAGCTCGCCGGGCTGGTGATCAAGGCCAACGGCAAGGTGCTGCCGTGGACGCGCGACCAGTTCGACGTCTATGCGTTCAAGATCGACGTGCCCGCCGGGGTCAGCGAGATCGTCGCCGAGTACCAGTTCCTGTCCTCGCAGGGCGACGGCCAGGGCCGGGTGATGATGACCCCGGAGATGCTCAACCTGCAGTGGAACACCACCGCGCTGTATCCGGCCGGCGTGTACGCGCGCAACATCAAGGCGCAGGCCAGCGTGACCCTGCCGGCCGGCTGGAGCTATGCCACCGCGCTGGAGACCGCCACGCGCAGCGGCGACACGGTGACGTTCAAGCCGATCGATTTCGACGACCTGGTCGATTCGCCGATGTTCGCCGGCAAGTACTACAAGCGTATCGTGCTGGACGACAAGAGCAAGGCGCCGGTGGCGCTGAACGTGTTCGCCGACAAGCCCAAGTCGCTGGAGGCCAAGCCCGAGCAGGTCAAGGCGCACGTGGCCCTGGTGCAGCAGATGGACAAGCTGTACGGCGCGCGCCACTTCGACCACTACGAGTTCCTGCTGGCGTTGACCGACAAGCTCGGCGGCATCGGCCTGGAGCACCATCGTTCCAGCGAGAACAGCGGCCCGCTCGACTACTTCACCGAGTGGGACAAGAGCTGGGAGATGCGCGACCTGCTCGCGCACGAGTTCAATCATTCCTGGAACGGCAAGTACCGCCGCGGCGCCGACCTGGCCACGCCCAACTTCAACGTGCCGATGGGCGACAGCCTGCTGTGGCTGTACGAGGGCCAGACCCAGTTCTGGGGCGAGGTGATCGCCGCGCGCGCAGGGCTGTGGACGCAGGACCAGGCCCGCGACATGCTGGCCAACGTCGCCGCCGTCTACCAGCGCGGCCGTCCCGGCCTGGCCTGGCGCGCGCTGCAGGACACCACCAACGACCCGACCATGTCGATGCGCCGGCCGCGCGCCTACCGCAGCTACCAGATGAGCGAGGACTACTACTCCGGCGGTCAGATGGTCTGGCTGGAGGTCAACGCCAAGCTGCGCGAGCTCAGCGGCGGCAAGCGCTCGCTGGACGATTTCGCCAAGGCGTTCTTCGGCATGCACGACGGCGCCTGGGACGTGAATCCCTATACCTTCGACGACATCGTCGCCACGCTCGATGGGATCGCCAAGTACGACTGGGCGACCCTGCTGCGCAGCCGTCTCGACGAGCACGGTTCGCTGGTCGGCGGGATCGAAGCCAGCGGCTGGAAGCTGGTCTATACCGATCAGCCGAACGCGGCCAACAAGACCAGCGAGGCGCGCAACAAGAGCCTGGACCTCAGCTATTCGCTGGGCCTGAGCCTGGACCAGCAGGGCCAGGTGCAGTCGGTGCTGTGGGACAGCCCGGCGTTCAATGCCGGCCTCATCGCCGGCAACCGCGTGGTGGCGATCGGCGGCGCCGAGTACAGCGCCGACGCACTCAAGGACGCGATCACCGCGGCCAAGGGCGGCAGCACGCCGATCGAACTGCTGGTCAAGCGCGGCGACCGTTACGACACCTTGCGCATCGCCTACTCCGGCGGCCTGCAGTATCCGCACCTGGAGCGCATCGCCGGCACGCCGGATCGCCTGAGCGAGTTGTACAAGGCGCGTTGAGTCGGCCAGTGCCGCCGCCCGGCGTCGTCTGCCGGGTGGCGGGCGCGCGGCGTCCGCGTCGCGCTGTGCGGCGAGTGATCGATCGCCGTCACTGCGTTGACGACGCGTGCGGTGCGTCTGTCGTAGGAGCGGCTTCAGCCGCGACGGGGCATGACCGGTAACGCCTGTTCGCGGCTGAAGCCGCTGCTGCGGAAATGCGGGGTTTGCCTGTCCGCCGATGCCGCCCGACGATCGTGGCGCACCTCCGTCGCGGACGCTGAGACCGCCAGCCACTATGCTGGTGCATTGTCTGAGCGGACCAGAAGCAGATGGCGAAAGCGAAAACGGCCTATGTCTGCGGCGAGTGCGGCGCCGAATACAACAAGTGGCAGGGCCAGTGCACCGAATGCGGCGCCTGGAACACGCTGAGCGAGATCGTGCTGGAGAGCGCGGCCACGGCCAAGGCGCCGGCCGCGGCGCGACGCAGCGGCTGGGCCGGCAAGGCCGAGACGCCGAAGATCACCGCGCTCAAGGACGTGGAGCATCGCGACCAGGCGCGCGTGTCCACCGGCATCGGCGAATTCGACCGTGTGCTCGGCGGTGGCTTGGTGGAAGGCGCGGTGGTGCTGATCGGCGGCGACCCCGGCATCGGCAAGTCGACGCTGCTGCTGCAGGCGCTGGCGAAGATGGCCGGCACCCTGCCGGTGCTGTACGTGACCGGCGAGGAATCGCTGGGCCAGGTCGCCGGCCGTGCGGTGCGACTGGACCTGCCGCTGGACGGCCTCAACGCGCTGGCCGAGACCGGCATCGAGCACATCCTGCAGCACGCCAGCGCGGCGCGGCCCAAGCTGATCGTGGCCGACTCGGTGCAGACCCTTTGGACCGAGGCGCTTACCGCCGCGCCCGGCTCGGTGAGCCAGGTGCGCGAGAGCGCCGCGCGGCTGGTGCGCTATGCCAAGGAGACCGGCACCGCGGTGTTCCTGGTCGGCCACGTCACCAAGGAAGGCGGCATCGCCGGTCCGCGCGTGCTCGAGCACATGGTCGATGCGGTGCTGTACTTCGAGGGCGAAAGTGGTAGCCGTTTCCGCCTGCTGCGCGCGTTCAAGAACCGCTTCGGCGCGGTCAACGAACTGGGCGTGTTCGCGATGGGCGAGAAGGGGCTGAAGGAAGTCTCCAACCCGTCGGCGATCTTCCTGTCCGGCGGCAGCGCGCACCAGCCCGGCAGTTGCGTGATGGTCACCCGCGAGGGCACGCGGCCGTTGATGGTGGAAGTGCAGGCGCTGGTCGATGCCTCGCCGCTGTCCAATCCGCGGCGCGTGGCGGTGGGCCTGGAACAGAACCGGCTGGCGATGCTGCTGGCGGTGCTGCACCGCCATGGCGGCATCGTGGTCGGCGACCAGGACGTGTTCGTCAACGTGGTCGGCGGCATCCGCGTGCAGGAGACCGCGGCCGACCTGCCGGTGTTGCTGGCGGTGCTGTCGTCGCTGCGCGACCGGCCGCTGGCGGAGAAGACCATCGCCTTCGGCGAGGTCGGCCTGTCCGGCGAGATCCGCCCGGTGCCCAACGGCGAGGACCGGCTGCGCGAGGCGGCCACGCACGGCTTCAAGCGCGCCATCGTGCCCAAGGCCAATGCGCCCAAGACCGGCACGGTCAAGGGCATGGAGGTGATCGCGGTGGAGCGCCTGGCGCAGGCGTTGGAGGCGGCGAGCGAATAGGCCGCGGTGTCGACGGGCAGCGTCTCGCCGTCCGCGTGTGCTGCGTCGCTTCGCGAATTGCGGCGTGGTGGTGTGTGCGCTAGTGCGGCCCAGGTAGGCGCGTCGCCGCATTGCGCGGCCTGGCGCGGAGATTTTCTACCCGCACCGTCAGCCGTGATGCATCCGCTCTTTGCATGTCGATGCGCGCGACCGGCCATGGGCCGCAGCCGGCGCATGGCGTTTCCGTATGGCGAACGGCGCGCGTCGCTACGCGCGCCGTTGCCGTTGCGGGTGCCACAGGCAAGATGGCGCCCGCGGTTCCGTCAATCCTTGCGATACACCACGCCGAGCTTGTCGATCTCGTCGCCGTCGCGGCCGGTGAAGCCGGCGATGTGCCAGCCGCTGGGTGCGGTGAGCGTGTAGGTCTCGGTGGTCGGCGTGCCGGCGCTCAGGCTGCGGCCCTGGTTGGTGCGCAGGCTCAGCGAGAACAGCCGGGTGTGGCCGTTGTACTGGCCCACGCTCAGCGTGGCCGAGGTCAGCCGCTCGTTGGCGGCCAGGCGCAGCGAGACCGCATCACCGCCGCTGCCGCCGTGGGCCAGGGTGCTGCCGTTGTCCAGGCCCAGGGCGATCCCGTCCAGGCGCGAGGCGCCGCGCAGGGTCACGCTGGCGATGCTGCGCTGCTCGGCGCCCTTGGCGATGTCGTTGAACGGGGTGCCGTGCGGGCCGCCGAACTGGTCGCTGGTGCGCACGGTGGTACCGACCGCCCAACCGAACTGCGCGGCCAGCGGGTAGTGGTCGGACAGCGGCTTGCCGGCGCTGTCGTAGAAGTTGCCGTCGTCGAGCTTGTAGCGGTTGGCGACCAGGGTCAGTTGCGGCGCGTCGCGGTACAGGATCTTGTCCACCACTTCGCAGTCGTTGGTCGGCGGGGTGCCGCACAGCAGCGGCGCGGCGCCGGCGGCCGGCGCGCTGCCCTTGACCAGTTCCACCCACGCATCGGTCAGGCCGTTGGCGGCGATCAGCGTGCGGATGTTGTCGTCGGCGCGGGTGTAGCGGGTGTTGGAGTCCATCATCACCAGCACCGCGTTGCCGGCCGACCAGGTCTGGATGAACTGCGAGAGCTGGCTGATGTTGGCGCGCCGCGCGGCCAGGTCGGCGCTCTCGGTGCCGGCGTTGGGATGGGCGTTGTACACGTCCAGCAGCACGCCGTCGTCCAGGCGCACGCGCATGTAGCTGAAGCCCTTGGGGGTGAGGCAGTCGGTGCCGTTGCACTTGTCCCACTTGATGCGGGTGAAATCGTCGAAGCGGTAGTTGCTCAGCGTGTTGAGGCCGTCGCCGATCGCCGCGCCACCGCTGGTGGGCGTGCGGTAGGGGTGCTGGTCGCCCGCGTACAACGTGGCGTGGTAGTTGAAGTCTTCCTGCACGTTGATCAGGCCGTACGGCGCCAGCTTCGGTGCGATCTGGGCGGTGTTGGCGGCCGGGTTGCTGCTGGAGATGCCCTGCGGCAGGCCGGCGACGTTGTAGGTGAGCACGTCGAGCACGCCGACGTCCGATTGCGCGTGGACCACGCCGGCGCAGGCCAGGCTCAATCCGATGCCGTAGCTCACGAGTGTGCGTAGATGCTGGATCATGAATCGCCTCTTGCGGGTTGGGAGGAACAGCGGGTGGCGCGAGCGCCAGGGGGCGGTGCCGGAAGGCACCGATGCCGCCGCGCGACCGGCCGGAGCCGGCGCACGTGGCGTCATGGGGTCAGGAACTGCGGATCGAGCGCGGCCTCGACCGCGGTGGCGAAGGCCGGCAGCGGGCAGTCGTAGGTCGCATCGGCGCGGCTGCACTGCGGGATGAACACGGCCGATTCCAGCGGCGGCGCCTGTACGGTGAGCGCGCGGCGTTCGCGCAGTTGCGCCAGGCTCTGCGCGGTGTAGCGCAGGCGGATCACGCGTTCGCCGTCGGCGCGGCGCCAGCGCTCGAACACCAGCGCGCCGCCAGGCACGGTCTGGTCGGGCTGGTAGCCGGGCAACTGCCAATGCAGGTCGAGCATGCCGGCCAGCAGGGTCAGGGTGCCGTCGTGGCCGGACAGCACCACCAGCCGCGCCGCGCCGCCGATCGGCGCGGCGCGGGTGGTCTGGCCGCTGCCGTCCAGCAGCGTTGCCAGCAGCCGGGCCGCCAGCGGCGAGGCGGCCATGCGTGCCACCGCCGGTGCGCGCAAACGCAGCGCGAATTCGGCCTGGTGCGGGGCGAAGGCGCGCAGCAGGCTGGCTTCGTCGACGCCGCGCCAGCCCAGTCCGGCGAAGTCCTGGCCGTCGGCCCAGGCCATCAGCAGGCTTTCGCTGAGGCCGGAGGCCGCCGCGGCCGGGCCTTCGATGCCGGGGATCGTGTCGTCGGCATCGCCCAGCCGCGCCGGCACCGCATCCAGGCGTTGCTTGCCGTCACCGGCATCGGCCGGACAGGGCCGTTGCGCGCACTGCAGCAGCAGTTGCTGCAGGCTGTCGATGGCATCGGCCTGGGCCGCGTTCCAGGCCTGCGTATCGCCGCCGATGCGGCCGGCGATGGCCGCGCGCATCTGCGCCACCGCGGCGGGAGTGCGCAGGGCGGGCGCGCCGTCGAACAGCGGATCGGAGGCGTCGTCGGCGACGCTGTGCACCGGGTTGGCGCAGCCCGGGGTCAGCGTGCTGGCCAGCGCCTGCGCCGAGGCGAGGGTGCGTTGGGTGCGGTTGGCCCAGTAGTACGCGGCCGCGCAGCCGTCGCCTGCGAACAGCCCCAGCGGTGCGTAGCGGGCGCGGTAGTAGGCGCCGAACAAGCGTTCCAGCGCTGCGCCGTTCGCGGTGAGATACCCGGCGGGCACCGCGAAGCGCGGCCAAGGGCGCGCCGAGTAGCGCTCCAGTTGCTCCGCGCTGGACATCGCCGCGCGCACGCCGTGGCGCTTGAGGATGACGACTTTTTCCAGCGTCTCCGTCGCGGCCGCTTGCGCGCGTGCCGCGGCACAGGCCAGCGGCATCAGGGCGAACAGGACGACGGTGGCGAGGCGCGGCAGCGATGGCATCGGCAAGCTCCAGGCAGAGGCGGTGCGCCGCGCGGCGGTGTGCGGCGCACGGTGCGGTGGCGGTAGACCGCGGCCAAGCAGGCCGCGGGCTTTGGCTGGCTGCCGCACGTGGACGGCAGCGCGGCGGATCAGAACCGTGCGCGCAGGCCCACCGACCAGGTACGGCCGTAGTCGGTATAGCCGCCGAACAGGCGGTCGCCGACGTACTGGCGCTGCACGGCGCCGGTGAGGTTGATCGCGTTGACGAACACCGACAGGGTGTCGTTGACCTTCCAGGCCACGTTCGCGTCGAGGCTGCCGAACTTGTCGCTGTTGAGCGTGGCGACGTTGGCGGTGCCGACCGCGTTGACGATGTCGTCGCTCCAGCCGTAGCTCACCCGCGCCATCAGCGGCCCCTTCTCGTAGAACAGCACCGCGTTGTAGGTGTTCTTGGCCACGCCTTCGAGGCTGTCGGTGAAGCTGCGGCTGCCGTCGCGGTAGGTGGCCTCGCTGTCGGTCCAGGTGTAGTTGAGCTGCATGCCGAGTCCGTCCAGCGGCGCCGGCAGGCCGGCGAAGACCTGCTGGTAGGCCACTTCCACGCCCTTGACGCTGGCCTGGCTGCCGTTGGTCTTTGACGAGAGCAGGTAGGTCTGGCCCTGGTACTGCAGGTTCGACATCTGGGTCTGGATGAAGCGTGAGATGTCCTTGTAGAACACGCCGCCGGTCAGCGCCGAGGTGCCGTCGATATACCACTCGAAGGTCAGGTCGTACTGCCAGGCCTCGAACGGGCGCAGCGACGGATTGCCGCCGCTGGCGGTGAGGATCTCGCCGCTGGAATTGAAGGTGAGCTTGGACGACAGGTCGGTGAGGTCGGGGCGGGTGATGACCTTGGCCGCGGAGCTGCGCAGCACCATGTCCTCGCGCACGTCCCAGGCGGCGTTGAACGAGGGCAGGGCGTTGCTGTAGCTGCGTGCGAAGTGCACCGGCTGCGCGCTGCCGTTGACGTCGGCGTGGCCGTCGGTGGTCTGCTCGGTGCGCACCAGGCGCACGCCGAGGTTGCCGCGCAGCGCGCGGCCGGCCAGTTCGCTGCCGAAGTCGGCCATCGCATAGGCCGAGCCGATCTTCTCCTTCACCTCGTAGGAGTTCTGCAGGTCGGCGCTGTTGGGGGTGTTGACCAGGTCAGCGGCGGTCGGCCAGGTGCCGAAGAAGGTCGATTCGACCGGCGCCAGCCATTGCCGCGGCAGGTTGCCGTTGGCGTCGGCGAGCATGTCGTCCACCGGCAGCGCGGTGAAGTTGCCGGCCGGGAAGCGCACGCCGGCGATGCTGGTCAGCAGCAGGTCGGCGCGATCGTAGGTGCGCGAGCGCTGCCGGTACTTGGCGCCGACCTTGAGGTCGCGGAAGAAACCGTCGCCGAGCGTCCGCTTGGCGTCGAACTGCAGTGCGTCCTCCTTGTCGCGCGCGTCGATCTCGCGCCACTCCAGGCGCCGGCCGGCCACGCTGGCCGGATTGGTTGGATCGAAGCCGTTGGTGAAGCGCCAGTCGGGCACGTCGTCGCCATCGGCCTGCGGCATGTCCACGCGCATCGACAGATTGGTGCCGCTGCGCAGGCGCGTGCGCCGGATCGGATCGGAGTCGTAGCTGTGCGCCTGCGAGTGGAACGCCACCGCGCCCAGCGTCCATGCATCGCCGCTCCAGGTGCTGGACAGGCGCGCGCTGCGGTTGTCGTCGGTGATGCCGGAGGTTTCGCGCGAGATTTGCACCTGGCCGTTGCGGTAGTCGAAGCCGGCGATGCCGTCGTGCGCCACGCGCAGGTTGCTGAGCTTGGCCAGGCTGTCGAAGCCCACGCCCAGGCTGTATTCGTCGTAGTGCACGGTCTGCTTGGCGTACAGCAGATCCAGGTTGGTTTCCCAGGCCGCGCTCGGCTTCCACTGCAGCGAGGCGGCGATGCCGGTGCGTTCGCGCTGCTCCAGTTCCAGCGTCGGGCGCAGGCCGGTGGGCACGTAGTGGGCGCCGGGCACGCCCGGCACGCCGTCGCGGTAGTAGTCCCAGCTCACTTCGTTGACCCGGTCCTGGCGCAGGCTGCGCTGCGCGTACGCGCCGGACAGCAACACGCCGAAGGTGCCCTCGGCATTGACCCAGTTGAACAGGCCGGACACGCGCGGATCGTTGGCGTGGGTGCGCTGCGCCTGGCTCGACTCCAGCGACACGTTGGTCAGGGGTTTGCCCAGTTCCAGCGGGCGAAAGGTGCGCACGTTGACGATGCCGCCGATCGCGCCTTCGTCCAGATCGGCGGTGGGGCTCTTGATCACGTCCAGGCCGGCGACCAGTTCCGCCGGCAGGGTGTCGTAGCGGAACTGACGGCCGGTCTGGCCGGAGGTGCGTACGTTCTCGTTGACCGCCATGGTCTGGCCGTTGAGCGTGGTCACCTGGAAGTTGGGGCCGAGGCCGCGCACGCGCACGTACACGCCTTCGCCGCGGTCGCGCACGATCGACACGCCGGGCACGCGCTGCAGCGCTTCGGCGACGTTCTGCGCCGGCAGCTTGCCGATGTCCTCGGCGGCGATCACGTCGACCACGCTGTCGGCGTAGCGCTTCTCGCGCAGCGCGGCGCTGAGGCTGCCGGCGTAGCTGCCGAGCACCTGGATGCCGTCCAGTTGCTTGACCGGCGCGTCCGCGGTCGGTGCCGGTGTCGGTGCGGCGGTCATCGCGGCCGGCGCGGTGCTGGCGGTCTCGGCCGGTGCGCTCGCGGCCTCGATGGTCACCGTGGTCGGGGTCAGGAAGCGATAGCGCAGCCCGGTGCCGTCGAGCAGTTGCTGCAGCGCCTGTTCCGGCGCCGCGCCGGCGCGGCTGCCATGCGTCTGCGGATTGCCGGTACTGCCGGCGGCGTAGACGAACTGCAGGCCGGTCTGCCGCGACAGCGCATTGAGCGCGCGCGCCAGCGGCTGCGCGGGAATCGCATCGACCGCGACGGGCGCGGTCTGCGCGCCGGCGGCGCCGGCGTGCAGGGCGAGGGCGATGGAAAGGAACAGGGTGCGGCGCATCGTCGGGTCCTGTGAGAGCGGGGGTGGTGGTGCGCGCGGCATCGCCATCGGGCGTTTGCCTGCGCTGTCCCCGGACTACGAGGCGCGACGGCGAGGATCGGGCACCGTTTTTCGATGAATTTTCTGTGACACGTGCGGGGCGTGCTGGCGTCGCGTGCGCGCGCGGGTACGCGTGCACGATGCGTGTGACGCGTTGATGGCACGCATCTGCGCGCCGACCAGTCGGTCTGGATAAGTTGTGCGTCGCGCATCGTGCGCGACGTACTTGCCGCGCTACTGCAGGCGCGCCTGGGTGGGCGTGCGGCTGCGCACGTGGATAGCGTCCGCGTTCGCGTGCACCTGCAATGTCGGCTGCGCATCGAGGAAGGCGCGCAGTGCGGCGACGTCGTCGCCACGCAGGTTGCCGGTCAGTCGCATCGCCCCGGCCCCGGCGTCGTCGATCAGCAGGCGGGTGCGATTGAGCCGGTTGAAATCCTCGGCGACGTTGGCCAGCGGTTCGTCGCGGAACACGATGCGGTGCTGCCACCACGCGTGCATGGCGGCGACGTCCTCATTGCCCAGTTCGACCCGGCCGTCGGCGGTGTCGATGCGTGCGCTCTGGCCGGCACCGAGATCGGCCAGCATCGGCTGCTGCGGCCGATCCTCGCGCCATACCTGCACGCGTCCGGACGACACCTCGATGCGTGCCTGGTCGGGGTGCAGGGCGATGTCGAAGGTGGTGCCGATGTCCTGCACGCGCAGGCCGCCGGCGTGCACCTGCAGCGGGCGGCGGTCGGCGGCGACCACGAAGCTGGCCTGGCCCTGCAACAACTGCAGCGTGCGACTCCACGGAGTCAGTGTGGCCCGCACCCGGGTCTGCGCGTTGAGTCGCACCACGCTGCCGTCGGCCAGTTGCACGCTGCGTTGTTCGCCGAGCGCGGTGCGGTACGTCTGGCTGCGCGGCCAGGCCCAGCCGACCAGCACCGCCATTGCGCACACCGCGGCGGCCGCGGCCAAGCGCCAGCGCGGCGCGGCATGGATGCGCCGCGTGCGCGCTGGTGCCGCCGCTGACGCGCGCCGCGGCACGGGCAGGGCGATCACGTTGCCGCTCGCGGTGCCGTCGGCGGCGGCATCGCTGGCGAGCAAGGCATCCACGTCCAGGTCCATGCCGCGCAGCGCCTCGCCGAGGTCGCCGGCCACGCGCTGCATCGCCAGATACTCGCGCAGGTGCTGCGGCGAGGCGGTCAGCCAGTCGAGCAACTGCTGTTCCTGTTTCGCATCCAGCGGCTGCATGCGCTGCACCGCATGCCAGTGCGCGGCCTCGGCGATGGCGCTGCGCGAAGAGAAGGCGCTGTCGTTCACCAGCGGTCTCCGCTGTCGGCCAGCGCGCGTCGGCAGGCCGACAGGCCGCGCACCACGTGTTTCTTGACCATGTGCGGCGACACGCCCATGCGCTCGGCGATCTGCTTGTAGCTCAGCCCGTCGCGGTACTGCATCACCAGTACCGCGCGGGTGCGCGCGGGCAGGTCGGCGAGCAGGGCCTGCAATTGCTGCTGGCGCTGCCGCCGGTGTGCGCTGTCTTCCACGTCGTCTCCCGCCGCCAGCAATTGCGAGAACTGCTCCATCTCGTCGATGCGCAGCGGCGCCTGGCGGCGGCGCGCGGCCTGTTCGCGCGCCAGGTTCTGCGCGACGGTGTACAGATAGGCTTCGGGATTGGCGATGGCCTCGCCCTGCTGCCGATGCGCGCGCAGCAGCCGCAGATAGGTCTCCTGCACCATGTCCTCGGCGTCCTCGCGTGCGCCGCGACGCACGAAGAAGCCGCGCAGCACCGGGCCGTGTTCGGCGAACATGCGCGCCCATGTGCGTTTGGGGTGAGCCGCCACCGCGCCTGCCTTGTCCCTGGGGTGCCGGGCAGGCTAGAAGCTGCAGATGACGGTTCGGTGACGTGGGGTGCGCTGCGCGGGCAGCAAAGCGGTGTTCGCCACTTCCTGTGGGAGTCGACGGTCATGCAGCCGCGAGGCGCGAAGCGGTGTGCGTTCCGATGGTGTAATGCGTCGGGACTGAAGTCCCTCCCACAGTGCACACGGCGGGCTTCTGTAGGAGCGGCTTCAGCCGCGACGAGGCATTACCGGTGGCGCCTGTCGCGGCTGAAGCCGCTCCTACGAAATTACGTTGGATGCATCTCGCCGCGGGCGCTAATGCGAATCGCGCGCCACCGCGTCGCCGCTGCCGCCGACCAGAAAGTCCAGGTCCGCGCCCAGGTGCGCCTGCTGCACGTGCTCCACGTACAGCTTGCTCCAGCCGCGCGTCGGCGCCGGTGGCGGGGTCCATTCGCTGCGTCGGCGCAGCAGTTCCTCGTCGCTGACTTCCAGGTGCAGCGCGCGGCCGGGGACGTCGAGTTCGATGATGTCGCCGTCGCGCACCAGCGCCAGGGTGCCGCCGGCGGCGGCCTCGGGCGAGGCGTGCAGCACCACGGTGCCGTAGGCGGTGCCGCTCATGCGCGCGTCGGAGATGCGCACCATGTCGGTGACGCCGGCGCGCAGCAGCTTCGGCGGCAGCGGCATGTTGCCGACCTCGGCCATGCCCGGGTAGCCGCGCGGGCCGCAGTGCTTGAGCACCATGATGCAGTCGGCGTCGATGTCCAGCGCCTCGTCGTCGATGCGCGCCTTGAAATCCTCGATGCTCTCGAACACCACCGCGCGCCCGCGGTGCCGCAGCAGGTGCGGCGAGGCCGCCGACGGCTTGATCACCGCGCCGTCCGGGGCCAGGTTGCCGCGCAGCACGGCGATGCCGGCTTCCGCGCGCACCGGCGCGTCCAGCGGGTGGATCACCTCGCGGTTCCAGCATGGCGCCTGCGCCACGTTCTCGCCGACGGTGCGGCCGTTGACGGTGCGCGCGTCCAGCGCCAGTGCGTTGCCGAGTTCGCGCATCACCGCCGGCAGCCCGCCGGCGTAGTAGAAGTCTTCCATCAGGTACTGGCCGGACGGTTTGAGATTGACCAGACACGGCAGCCGCGAGCCGAGCCGGTCCCAGTCGTCCAGTTGCAGCGGCACGCCCACGCGGCCGGCCAGGGCGAGCAGGTGCAGCACCGCGTTGGTGGAGCCGCCGATCGCCGCATTGACCTTGATCGCGTTGGCGAAGGCGTCGGCGGTGAGGATCTGCGACATGCGCAGATCCTCTTCCACCATCTGCACGATGCGCCGGCCGCTGAGCCGCGCCAGCCGCGCGCGGCGCGCGTCCACCGCCGGGGTCGCCGCGTTCTCCGGCAGCGACATGCCCAGCGCCTCGACCATGCTGGCCATGGTCGAGGCGGTGCCCATGGTCATGCAGCTGCCCTTGGAGCGCTGCATGCAGGCCTCGGCCTCGACGAAATCGTCCTGGCTCAGGGTGCCGGCGCGCACCATCTCCGACATCTCGATCACGCCGGTGCCCGAGCCCAGCGGCTGGCCGCGCCAGTTGCCCGACAGCGACGGCCCGCCGGACACGCCGATGGTCGGCAGGTCCACACTGGCCGCGCCCATCAGCAAGGACGGGGTGGTCTTGTCGCAGCCCATCAGCAGCACCACGCCGTCCAGCGGATTGGCGCGGATCGATTCCTCCACGTCCATGCTGGCCAGGTTGCGGAACAGCATCGCGGTGGGGCGCATCTGCGTCTCGCCCAGCGACATCACCGGGAACTCCAGCGGGAACCCGCCGGCCTCGTACACGCCGCGTTTGACGTGTTCGGCCAGTTCGCGCAGATGGCCGTTGCACGGGGTCAGTTCCGACCAGGTGTTGCAGATGCCGATCACCGGGCGGCCATCGAACATGTCGTGCGGATGGCCGGCGCTCTTGAGCCAGCTGCGGTAGTAGAAGCCCTGCTTGCCTTCGCGCCCGAACCACGCCTGGCTGCGGCGCGGCGGTTTGCTGGGTGAGCCCATGTCGGCGGATTCCTCGAGTCCAGGACGCCGGGATCCGCCTTGAACGCAAGCCGCCCCCGGATGCTTTACGCCGGGGATGCTAGCGGGCATATTGATACGTGAAAAATAGCAAATATCTCCGAATGGATATTTGTTTTCATATATCGAAATCCTATCCACCTAGAGCGAAACGGCATGGACAACTCGGCAAACGCAGCGCCTTCCCCCCTCGGCAACGCAACCTACGGCAGCCTGCGCGGGCGCCGCGTCTTCATCACCGGCGGCGGCTCCGGCATCGGCGCGGCGCTGGTGGAGGCCTTCGCCGCGCAGGGCGCGCAGGTGGCCTTCGTCGACGTCGCGGCCGAGGCCAGTGCCGCGCTGGCCGAGCGGCTGGCCGCGGGCGGCCTGACCGCGCCGTGGTGGCGCCGCTGCGACGTCACCGACGTGGCCGCGCTGCAGGCGGCGATCGGCGCGGCGGCGGCCGAGCTGGGCGACTTCCACGTGCTGCTCAACAACGTCGGCAGCGACGATCGCCATGCGCTGGAGGCGGTGACGCCGGAGTACTGGGAGCATTGCGTGTCGATCAACCAGCGTGCGGCGTTCTTCGCCATCCAGGCGGTGGTGCCGGGCATGCAGCGGCTGGGCGGCGGTTCCATCGTCAACCTCGGCTCCACCGGCTGGCAGAGCAAGACCGGTGGCTACCCGGTGTACGCCACCGCCAAATCCTCGGTGAACGGCCTGACCCGCGGCCTGGCGCGCGACCTGGGCGCGGCGCGGATCCGCATCAACGTGCTGACCCCGGGCTGGGTGATGACCGAGCGCCAGGTCACCCTGTGGCTGGACGAGGCCGGCGAGCGCGAGCTGGCGCGCAACCAGTGCCTGCCGGACAAGGTGATGCCGGAGGACATCGCGCGCATGGCGCTGTTCCTGGCCTCGGACGAGGCGCGCGCGATCACCGCGCAGGAGTTCGTGGTGGATGGCGGCTGGACCTGAGCGGCGGTTTGCGGCGGTTGGTGCTGGGGATGACCTGCGAGGTGGCGTCGGCTCGGACAGGGCCATAGCGGGGAGGTGTCCCGCTTCGCTCGTCGGGGCTGAAGCCCTTCCCACAAACAGCCGAGCGCTGCTGCTGGGCGGCGCATTGTGGGAGGGGCTTCAATCCCGACGCGTGAAGCTGTCCTTCGAATCGCGTAAGTGGTTTCCGCATTACGCGTCGCGGCTGAAGCCGCTCCTACAAACGCTGCGCGCCGGTGCGGCGAAGATGTTGTGGGAGGGACTTCAGTCCCGACGCGATCAGCTGTCCGCAGGCAGCGACGGCGCGGGTGCTGCCACGGCGACGCCGTAGACCGTCGCCGCCGCCTCCTGCAGCGCCTGCAGCACGATCCGCGCGCCGGGCGACAGCAGCCAGTCGCGGCGGGTGATCAGGCCGAAGGCGTCCATGCGGCAGGACAGCGCCACCGGCACGATCGCCACGCTGCCGTGGTCGGCGAAATGCCGGGCCACGTCCTCCGGTACCACCGCCAGCGCGTCGCCATGGCGCAGCAGTTGCGGCAGCACCACCAGCGCCGAGGTCTCGATCACTCGCTTGGGCGCTTCCAGCCCGGCGTTCTGGAACATCAGTTCGAAGCGGTGGCGCAGCACGCTGCCGTCCGGCGGCACGATCCACGGCGTCTCGGCCAGCACGGCCAGCGTCGGCACCGGCCCCGCCAGCAGCGGGTGGCCGGGGCGGGCGATGGCGCAGACCTTTTCCTCGGCCAGCGCCTGATAGTGCAGGTGGCGCTTGTCGTGCCGCGCGAACAGCCGCGCCACCACGATGTCCAGCTTGTTCTGCGCCAGTTGCTCCAGCAGCACGTCGCTGCCGTCCACGCGCAGGCTCACCCGCAGCAGCGGATGCTGCGCGCCGACCTGGGCCAGCGCCGACGGCAGCAGGCTCATCGCCGGGCCGGCGATTGCGCCGACGCCGACGCTGCCGGCATAGCCGGCCTTCAGCGCCTCGATCTCGGCGCCGGCCTCGCCGAGGCTGGCCAGGGCGATGCGCGCGTGGCGGATCATCGCCTCGCCGTACCAGGTGGCGCGCATGCCGCGCGGCAGGCGCTCGAACAGCGGCACCGCCAGCATGTCCTCCAGGTCCTTGAGCAGCTTGGAGGCGGCCGGCTGCGACATGTTCAAGGTCTCGGCGGCGCGGTGGATGTTGCCTTCCTCCTCGATCGCCAGCAGCAGCATCAATTGCCGGGTCTTCAGGCGGGCGCGGACGAACCAGGGCGGGGCAGCGGGCATGGCGCTCAGTGCGATATGAATGTTCGTATACGTTAAGCCAAAACCGATATTTGTTGCATATAGGTCGTCCGGCCAGAATAGGTCGGGCGCATCGCGCCGCGCGTGTCCCGCGTCGCCCGCTGCGCGCCCGCATTCCGACAGGCGACCGATTCATGCGATTGATCCAGTTGCTCGATGACGCCGGCACGCCCGGCGTCGGCATGGTGGAAGACGATGGCCGCCAGGTGCGGCTGCTGCGCGAGGTGGCCTCGACCTACGCGCTGGCCAACGCGGCGCTGGCCGCCGGCGACAGCCTGGAGGCGCACGCGCAGCACCTGCGCGGCGAGCGCGTGCTCGACTACGCCGCGCTGCTGGCCGACGGCCGGGTGCTGCCGCCGTTGACCCATCCGGACCCGGCGCACTGCCGCGTCACCGGCACCGGCCTGACCCATCTGGGCAGCGCCGCCACCCGCGATGCCATGCACCAGAATCTGCAGCAGCAGGCCGCGCAGGGCACGCTCACCGATTCGATGAAGATCTTCCAGCTCGGCGTGGACGGCGGCATCCCGCGCGACGGCCAGCCCGGCGCGCAGCCGGAATGGTTCTACAAGGGCGACGGCAGCAGCCTGGTCGCGCCGGGCGCGCCCCTGCCGTCGCCGGATTTCGCCCTGGACGGCGGCGAGGAGCCGGAACTGGTCGGGCTGTACGTGATCGGCGCCGACGGCGTGCCGTACCGGCTCGGCTTCGCGCTGGGCAACGAGTTCTCCGACCACGTCACCGAGCGCCAGAACTATCTCTACCTGGCCCACTCCAAGCTGCGCGCCTGCGCGGTCGGCCCGGAACTGCGTTGCGGCGCGTTGCCGCGCGACCTGCGCGGGCACAGCCGCATCCGCCGCGGCGATGCGGTGATCTGGGAGAAGGCGTTCGTCACCGGCGAGGCCAACATGTGCCATTCGCTGGCCAATCTTGAGTACCACCATTTCAAGTACGCCGCGCACCGCGTGCCCGGCGACGTGCACCTGCATTTCTTCGGCACCGCCACGCTGAGCTTCGCCGACGGCGTGCAGGCGCAGCCCGGCGACCGCTTCGAGATCGAACTGGCCGAGTTCGGCGCGGCGCTGGTCAATCCCTTGCAGCGCGTCGACAGCGGATTCGCCCTGGGCGGCGTGCGCGCGCTGTAGAACCGCACGGAGGTAGCCATGACCCGACGTTTCCAGAGCTACATCGACGGCCGCTGGGTGGCCGGCGACGACCTCGCCCCCGACGAGAATCCGTCCGACCTGTCGGCACCGGTCGGCGAAGCCGGCAGCCTCGACGCGGCCACGGTGCGCGAGGCGATCGCCGCAGCCAACGCGGCGCAGTCGGCTTGGGCCGCGAGCACCCCGCAGCAGCGCGCCGACGCGCTGGACGCGGTCGGCAGCGAGATCCTGGCGCGCAAGCAGGAACTGGGCGCGCTGCTGGCCTCGGAAGAGGGCAAGACCTTGCCGGAGAGCATCGGCGAGGCGGCGCGTGCCGGGCAGATCTTCAAGTTCTTCGCCGGCGAGGCGCTGCGCATTCCTGGCGAGACGCTGGCCTCCACCCGGCCCGGGGTCAACGTCGAGATCACCCGCGAGCCGGTGGGCACGGTCGGCATCATCGCGCCGTGGAATTTCCCCCTGGCGATCCCGGCGTGGAAGATCGCGCCGGCGCTGGCCTACGGCAACACCGTGGTGTTCAAGCCGGCGGAGATCGTGCCCGGCTGCGCCTGGGCGCTGGCCGAGATCCTCAGCCGCGCGGGCTTGCCCAACGGCGCGTTCAACCTGGTGCTCGGCAGCGGCAGCACGGTCGGCCAGGCGCTGGTCGGCGAGCGCGGCATCGATGCGCTGAGCTTCACCGGCTCGGTGCCCACCGGCAACCGGCTGCTGCGCCAGGCCGCCGAGCGCGGGCTGAAGATCCAGTTGGAGATGGGCGGCAAGAATCCGCTGGTGGTGCTGGCCGATGCCGACCTGGACCTGGCGGTGGAGATCGCGGTCAACGGCGCATACTTCTCCACCGGCCAGCGCTGCACCGCCTCGAGCCGGCTGATCGTCGAACGCGCGGTGCACGACGACTTCGTCGCGCGTGTGCGCACGCGCCTGGCCGCGCTGAAGATCGGCCATGCGCTGGAGCCGGGCGTGGACATCGGCCCGGTCGCCAGCGCCAGCCAGTTCGAACAGGACCGCGACTACCTGCGCATCGCCCGCGAGGAAGGCGCCGAACTGCTCTACGGCGGCGAGGCGCTGGAATGCGCGCATCGCGGCTACTACCTGCGCCCGGCGCTGGTGGCCGCACAGCCGCAGCACCGCATCGCCCGCGAGGAAGTGTTCGGCCCGGTCGCCGCAGTGCTGGTGGCCGACGACTACGACCACGCGCTGGCCCTGGCCAACGACACCGAGTTCGGCCTGTGCGCCGGCATCGCCACCCGCTCGCTGAAGCACGCCACGCATTTCAAGCGGCACGCGCAGGCGGGCATGGTGATGGTCAACCTGCCCACCGCCGGCGTCGACCCGCATGTGCCGTTCGGCGGGCGCAAGGCCTCCAGCTACGGCCCGCGCGAGCAGGGCCGGTATGCGGTGGAGTTCTACACCACGGTCAAGACGGCTTACACATCCGCACCATGAACTGATCGCATCAGCGCACGCCGGCCTGGGAGGGTGGGCGGCGCGTCGCGGCCTCCGGGCCCGTCCGCCGCCAGCGTGCCATCAACGAGGAGGGGCTATGCAGAAGCACACGTCGGGAATGCGCGGGCTGGGAATCGCAGCGTTGCTGGGGATGGCGCTGGCCGCCTGTTCCGGCGGCAAGGACGCCGGCAAGGCGCCCGGGCAACTCACCGTCGGTTTCAGCCAGGTCGGCGCCGAGAGCGAATGGCGCACCGCCAACACCGCTTCGATCAAGCAGGCCGTCGCCGATGCCGGCATGAAGCTGAAGTTCTCCGACGCGCAGCAGAAGCAGGAGAACCAGATCAAGGCGCTGCGCTCGTTCATCGCCCAGCGCGTGGACGTGATCGCGTTTTCGCCGGTGGTGGAGTCGGGCTGGGAGACGGTGCTGCGCGAGGCCAAGGCCGCGAAGATCCCGGTGGTGCTGACCGACCGCGCGGTGAAGGTGTCCGACGACAGCCTCTACGTCACCCTGATCGGCTCGGATTTCGTCGAGGAGGGGCGCAAGGCGGCGCGCTGGCTGGTCGAGCGCTCGCCGCTGAAGGACGGAGACAAGCCGGTGCGCATCGTCGAACTGCAAGGCACCGTCGGCTCGGCGCCGGCGATCGATCGCATGAAGGGCTTCAAGGAGATCCTGGCGGCGCATCCGCGCTTCCAGATCGTGCGCTCGCAGAGCGGCGACTTCACCCGCGCCAAGGGCAAGGAAGTGATGGAGGCGTTCCTGAAGGCGGAGGGACGCAACATCGACGTGCTCTACGCGCACAACGACGACATGGCGATCGGCGCGATCCAGGCGATCGAGGAAGCCGGGCTGAAGCCGGGCAAGGACATCCTGGTGATCTCGGTGGACGGTGTGAAGGGCGCGTTCGAGGCGATGCAGGCCGGCAAGCTCAACGTCACCGTCGAATGCAATCCGCTGCTGGGCCCGCAACTGGTGCAGGCCATCCGCGACCTCAAGGCCGGCAAGCCCTTGCCCAAGCGCATCGTGGTGGAGGAGTCGGTGTACACCCAGGACCAGGCCGCGGCCGAACTGCCCAAGCGCAAGTACTGAGGCCGCGCGCATGCATCCGCTGGTGCTGGAGGCGCAGGGACTGAGCAAGGCCTACGCCGGCGTGGCCGCGCTGGAGGACGTGGCGCTGCGCCTGCGCGGCGGCGAGATCCACGCGTTGATGGGCCAGAACGGCGCCGGCAAGTCGACCCTGATCAAGCTGCTCACCGGGGTGACCGCCGCCGACGCCGGGCGCATCGCGCTGGACGGCGCCGTCGTCGCGCCGGCGTCGCCGCAGCAGGCGCAACGGCTGGGCATCAGCACCGTGTACCAGGAAGTGAACCTCTGCCCGAACCTGTCGGTGGCCGAGAACCTGTTCGCCGGCCGCTACCCGCTGCGCGGCTGGCTGCGGCGCATCGACTGGCGCCGGGTCGAGCGCGAGGCCGAGGCCGGCCTGCAGCGTCTGGGCATCGCCATCGACGTGCGGCGCGCGCTGGGCAGCTATCCGGTGGCGGTGCAGCAGATGGTGGCGATCGCGCGCGCGGTCGGCGTGTCGGCGCGGGTGCTCATCCTCGACGAACCTACCTCCAGCCTCGACGAGGGAGAAGTCGCGGAGCTGTTCCGGGTGATGCGCGCGCTGCGCGATGGCGGCATGGCGATCCTGTTCGTCACCCACTTCCTGGACCAGGTGTACGCGGTGGCCGACCGCATCAGCGTGCTGCGTAACGGGCGCCTGGTCGGCGAATACACGCCCGATGCGCTGCCCGCGCCGCAGTTGGTGGCGGCGATGGTCGGGCGTGCGCTCGACCCGGCCAGCGCCGCGGCCGCCACGGTGCGCGCAGCGGCCCCTGAGCACGCTGCGCCGCTGCTGCAGGCGCAGGGCCTGGGGCGGCGCGGGCAGTTGCAGCCGGTCGACCTGCAACTGCGCCAAGGCCAGGTGCTGGGCCTGGCCGGCCTGCTCGGCGCCGGCCGCACCGAACTGGCGCGGTTGCTGTTCGGGCTGGACCGTGCCGATCGCGGCCGCGTGACGATCGACGGCCGCGACGTGGCGCTGCGCGGCCCGCCCGACGCGATCGCCCATGGCCTGGCGCTGTGCCCGGAAGAACGCAAGACCGAGGGCATCGTCGCCGAACTGTCGGTGCGCGAGAACATCGTGCTGGCCTTGCAGGCGCGCATGGGCCTGCGCCGGTTCCTGGCGCCGGCCGAGCAGCTGCGCATCGCGCAGGGCTACGTGGACGTGCTCGGCATCAAGACCGCCAGCCTGGAGACGCCGGTGGGGCTGCTGTCCGGCGGCAACCAGCAGAAGGTGGTGCTGGCGCGCTGGCTGGCGACGCGGCCGCGGCTGCTGATCCTGGACGAACCCACCCGCGGCATCGACATCGCCGCCAAGCAGGAGATCATGACGCGCATTCTGGCCTTGGCCCGCGAGGGCATGGCGGTGCTGTTCATCTCCGCCGAGGTCGCCGAACTCGCGCGCATCGCCGACCGCATCGCGGTGTTGCGCGAACGCCGCCTGGTCGGCGAGCTGCCGGGCGGCTGCGGCGAGCGCGCGATCTTCGAGCTGATCGCCGGGAGCGCGGCATGAGCGCCGCCGCCACGCCCGAGACCACCGCATCGCGCTGGCCGTCGCGGCTGCGCGCCCACCCGCTGTTCTGGCCGCTGGCGACGCTGGCCGTGCTGCTGCTCGGCAACGGCCTGTTCGACCCGGGCTTCCTGAGCCTGCAATGGCGCGACGGCCACCTCTACGGCAACCTGGTCGACATCGGCAATCGTGCCGCGCCGCTGGCGCTGGTGGCGATGGGCATGACCCTGGTGATCGCGGTGCGCGGCCTGGACATCTCGGTCGGTGCGGTGGTGGCGATCGCCGCGACGGTGGCGGCCTGGATGATCGGCGGCGGCGAGCACAGCCGCTTCCCGCTGTGGGCGGTGCTGCTGGCGCCGCTGCTGGTGGCGGCGCTGTGCGGGCTGTGGAACGGGCTGCTGGTGGTCAAGGTCGGCATGCAGCCGATCATCGCCACGCTGATCCTGATGGTGGCCGGGCGCGGTATCGCGCAACTGATTGGCGACGGACAGATCCTGACCATCTACTACCCGCCGTACTTCTATCTGGGCAACGGCTTCCTGCTCGGCCTGCCGTTCGCGCTGTTCGTCGTAGCTGCGGTGTTCGCGGTGTTGCAGCTGCTGCTGGGGCGCACCGCGCTGGGGCTGTTCGTGCGTGCCATCGGCCACAACCCGCGCGCGGCGCGGGTGGCGGGCGTGCGTGCGCGGCTGATCGCGGTGCTGCTGTACGTGTTCTGCGCGTTCAGCGCCGGCGTGGCCGGGTTGCTGATCAGCTCCAATGTCAAGAGCGCCGATGCCAACAACGCCGGGCAGCTGATGGAACTGGACGCGATCCTCGCGGTCACCCTCGGCGGCACGCTGCTCGATGGCGGCCGCTTCAGCCTGGCCGGCAGCGTGATCGGCGCGCTGATCATCCAGACCCTGACCGCGACCATCTACGCCTTCGGCGTGCCGGCACAGGTGACCATGCTGATCAAGGCGCTGCTGGTGTTCGCGGTGATGCTGCTGCAATCGCCGAGCTTCCGCGCCAACCTGCGTGGCTGGATCCGGCGGCCGCCGCCGCAGGTGCGGCCATGAGTGCGGCGGCTCCACGCCTGGTTGGGTCCGGCCTGCGCAAGGCGGCGGGCATGCTGCAGGGCGCGCGCCTGCCGCTGGCGATCACCGTGGCGCTGTTCGTGGCCATGCTCGCGGCCGGCGGCGTGCTCTACGACGGCTTCCTGGCGCCGCAGGTGCTGGCCAATCTGCTGATCGACAATGCCTTCCTGTGCATCGCCGCGGTGGGCATGAGCCTGGTGATCCTCAGCGGCGGCATCGACCTGTCGGTGGGCGCGGTGCTGGCGTTCACCACCGTGCTGTCGGCGTCCCTGGTCGAGCGCCACGGCTGGTCGCCGCTGGCGGCGATCCCGCTGGTGCTGCTGCTCGGCAGCGTCTTCGGTGCTTTCATGGGTCTGCTGATCCAGCGCTACCGCCTGCAGCCGTTCGTGGTGACGTTGGCCGGCATGTTCCTGGCGCGCGGCGCCAGCTATCTGATTAGCGTCGATTCGATTCCGATCACCGACCCGCTGTATACCGCGATCGCGCAGGCGCGGCTGCCGCTCGGCGGCGACGCGTCGCTGTCGGTCGGTGCGTTGATCGCGCTGGCGATGGTGGCGCTGGGCATGTGGCTGACCCAGTGCACCCGCTTCGGCCGCTGCGTGTACGCGCTCGGCGGCAGCGAGGCCTCGGCGCGGCTGATGGGCCTGCCGGTGGAGGCGACCCAGGTACGCGTCTACGCCTTCAGCGGCTTCTGCTCGGCGCTGGCCGGGGTGGTGTGCACGTTCTACATGCTGTCCGGCTACAGCCTGCATGCGCAGGGCCTGGAACTGGATGCCATCGCCGCGGTGGTGATCGGCGGCACGCTGCTGGCCGGCGGCAGCGGCTACGTGATCGGGACCCTGTTCGGCGTGCTGATCCTGGGCGCGATCCAGACCCTGATCGTGTTCGACGGCACGCTCAGTTCGTGGTGGACGCGCATCGTGATCGGCGGTCTGTTGCTGCTGTTCTGCCTGCTGCAGCGGTTGCTGACCCGGCGCCTGCCGGCGGCGGATGCGGATGCCTGAGCCAGGTCGCCGCGTGGCACCAGCGCGACCGCTCGCGCGCGCCTGCGTTCCCGGCGGCGGCACCCGCTAGCGGGGCGCCAACGCCGCGGTGTCGTCCTGCAGCGGGGTGACCGCGATCCAGTCGATGTCCGGCGCGTCGCGCGAGCGCAGCAGGATGTCGGGCGCACGCTGCGAGATGTAGTGGATGCCGTCGGCGTCCGGCACCTCTTCGCCTGAGATCTGGATGCGATTGCGCCCGGCGTGCAGTTCGACCGGCACGCTCAGTTCCCACCAGTTGTTGCGGTGGAAGCTGTGCGGGAAGCTCGCCAGGATCGGCGGTGCCCCGTTGACGCGAATGCGCCCGATGCGGGCCAGCGGATCGGGATTGTAGTGGCTCGCCTTCGACTGTTCGTCGTTGGCGTAGCGCAGGGTCAGCATGTACAGACCGGTGCGTTCGACCGTGACCGAGGCGAAGGTGAGCGTATTGCCGTTGCCGGGTTCGCCACCGATGCCGGTGACCGCCTCGCCGCCGCTGGCGAGGGTGGCCTTGGTGCGATGCGCAGTCCCGGCGAGGGTGGCCTGTTCGGCTTCGTAGCGCGGGCCGAGCACGGCGCCGGGACCCACCCGCAGGCGATCCAGCAGCGGGCGCTCGGCACTGCCGCCGACCACGATCTTGTTGATCCCGCCCATCAGGAACACGCGCTGCGCAGGCGCCTGCAGCGGGTGGCCGTTGACGGCGAGCGACAGCGCGCCGGGCGTGGCCAGGTCCAGCGACAGCGGCGTCATTCCTTCCTGCGGCGCATACACCCAGAAGGTGGCGGTGGCGCCGGCCGGCAGCGCCACCGCGCCGGCGCCGGAGACGTCGTCGCGGTCGTAGCGCGCCTGCGCGCCGCCCGCCAGCGCGGCGAGTTCGGCCTCGTAGACCTGCGTGTCGCTGGCGGGATCGGGCAACGACAGGGTGATGCGGTCGATCAGCGCATTGCCGCGCGTGTGCCGGCGCCCGTCCGCGCTTGCGCTGGCGATGCTGAGCACATGGCGGCCCGCGCGCAGTGCGATGCGCAGGTCGGCGTGGTCCCACACCACCGGCTTGTAGCCGAGCGGCAGCATCACCTCGCGTTCGCTGGCCGGATCCCCGTCGAGGCGCACGAAGACATTGGTCGGCCCGAGCGCGGCGACCAGCGGGTCCTGATTGAAACTGTTGGCGAGGATGCGCAGATCGTACACGGCGTCCTGCGGCACCTCGATGGGGAAGTCCAGGCGCACGTCGCGGTCGCTGGCGAATCCGCCGACGGCGTAGCGGCCGGAGGTGAAGAAGCGGTCGAGCGCCTGCGGCGAGCCTTCCGGACCGCGCCGTTCGTAGCCGCTGCCGTGGTGCGCGGCGTCCTCCGCCTCGTACTGCCGCTGCCAGCGCAGCGCCGGCGGTTGTGCAGGGCCGCCGTGCATGCCAGGCATGACCACCAGGCTGTAGGCCGATTCGGCCGCCAGCGCCGGCAACGCGCCATGGCCGAACTGCAGATCGATGCGGTCCGCGACGACCGGCACCTGCACGTCCGCGACAAGCCGCGGCGCGGCGGCGTCGCCGAGCTGTCCGGTCCAGGGGGTTTCGCGGACCACCACGCGAGCCTGCGCGCCGAAGCCGGCATGGGGAATGTGGATCAACGACAGCGTGGCGGGTCCGCTGCCGCCGCCGAACAGGACCCGCGCCTGCAGCTGTTGCGGATCGAACGCGGCCACCGCCTGCAGGCTGTCGTCCTGCCCGGGATGCGGTGGCGTGACCGCCACGGTGCGCATGCCGCGCATCGCGGCGTAGGCGTTCAGCAGCCACCACTGGCCGTTGCCGCGATTGGCCTGGACGGCCGAGTCGCTCAGGTTGCCGTCGATGTTCCAGTACGCCAGGTCGGCATCGACCTTCGCCGCTTCGATCGCCGCCGCCCACTGCACGATCTGCCCCGGCACCGAGGTGTGGTAGTTGAACGCGTACTCGTCGATGTTGATCGGCAGGTGCCGGCCGGCCAGCGCGGTGCCGGCGAACAGTTCCTGCTCCCAGCCGCGGAAGCGGGCCACGCTGCGCGTCAGCGACGCGGGATTGCTCAGCTCGTGCCAGGTGACCACGTCCGGCAGCGTGCCCGCGCGTAGCGCATGCTGCAGGAAACCCTTGTCCTGGTCGTACAGGATGCTGGTGTTGGGGCCGGCGATGCGCGCGTCCGGCAGGATGGCGCGGATGCGCCGCCACGCACGGTCCCATGCGTCGAAATAGGCGCTCGGGTCGCTGCGCCAATCCACGCCGTTGCAGCTGTCCGGACCCGCCTGACCCGGCGCGGCGGCCTTGGCGAACATATTGCCTTCGGGCTCGTTGAACGGCACGAACACCACGTGTCGGCGGTACTGCGCGGGCAGCGCCTTGATCTGCTCGACCTGGCGCGCGATCTCGTCCAGGTAGCGCGCCACCGACTGCGCGCAGTCGCCCTGCGTCCAGCGGTAAGGGAAACCGCGATGGATGTCGGTCATGTAGATGTAGGTATCGCCACCGGAGCCGGTGGCGATGGAACGAATCACCTCCAGCGCATCGGCGCCGGGATGCTGCAGCCCGTCCTGCGCCTTGGTCGCCACGCTGCGCAGGCCGATACCCTCGACCAGGTTCGGGAACGGCAGGCGCGCGTCGTAGAGGCCGTAGAGACTGCCGGACGCGCCGCCATGGAACGGGCCGGTGTCCTGCCCCAGGTCGACGCTGAGGCGATCGGCCGCGATCGCGGTGCCGGCGCAGGTGACCAGGCAGAAGGCCAGCAGCCGCGAGGCGGGAGAACGGTCGAATGCGCGCATGGGCGGGAGGTCGGTAGGGGAGCGATGCGTCCGGCAGGGCACAGCAACGGCGTCTGCCAGGCTTGGCGGCAGGATAGGGCAGCCGTCCGGCGCCGACCAATCACGTAAATCGGCCGCGCGATACGCAAACTGGAATGGTGCGCTGCGCCCGCCGCCGATCGCGATGGCGCGGCTGCGCATGCCGCGTTGGGCGCTGGCGCAGTGTGCGGGCGTAGAATCCGGCAACCGCAAGCGGAGTGCCGACATGCTGACCATCTGGGGCCGCCACAACTCGAGCAACGTCCGCAAGGTGCTGTGGTGCGTCGAGGAGATCGGCCTGGCCTACACCTCCATCGAGGTCGGCGGCGCGTTCGGCGGCAACGACGCACCGGCCTATCGCGCGCTCAATCCCAATGGCCTGGTGCCGGCGATCGAGGACGATGGCCTGGCACTGTGGGAATCCAACGCCATCGTGCGCTACCTGGCCGCGCGCTACGCGCCTGACACGCTGTATCCGCAGGATCCGGTGCTGCGCGCGCACGGCGACAAGTGGATGGACTGGACCACCTCGCGCTTTGCCGGCGCCTTCCGCGACCTGTTCTGGGGCGTGCTGCGCACCGCGCCCGAGCAGCGCGATGCGGGCAGGATCGCCGTCGCACTGGAACAATCGGCCGAGCTGCTGCGCACCGCCGATGCGGCGCTGGCGCAGCAGCCGTGGCTGTCGGGCGAGCACTTCGCGATGGGCGACATCCCGCTCGGCAGCTTCGCCTACGCCTGGTTCGAGATGCCGATCGAACGCCCGGCGCTGCCGCACCTGCATGCCTGGTACCAACGCCTGCAGCAGCGCCCGGCCTATCGCAAGGGCGCGATGACGGCGCTGACCTGAGTGGCCGCCGTCACCGCCGGCGCGTCGTCGTGGCGGCGGCCATGCCCGTGAACTGCTCGCGCGTGCGCGATCCCATCTGACGGCAAGGAGCCGCCACCCATGATCGAGCCTCCCAAGATCGTGCTCTGCATTCCCGGCCCATGGCCGGATCGGTCGGACCTGCTCGCGCGCATCGTCCAGGACAGCGGCGGCTACCTGTTCGCCGGGCAGGTGCTGATGCACATGGACAGCGGCCAGGCGTGCGAACTGCAATACGAGCCGCACGATGCACGCATGCTCGACGCGTTCGCCGCCGCCGGGCCGCACTGGCGCGGCTCCGCGGACATGGCGCGCATCGGGACGCATGCCTCGGTGGTCTACCTGATCGGTGCCGGCGGCTCGCGGGTGCGCGCGGAGGCGATGATGCGCGCGGCCGCGGCGGTGCTGGACGCCGGCGGCCTGGGAGTCAAGGTCGAAAGCAGCGGCGTCGCCCACAGCCCGGCCGACTGGCGGCAGCTGTGCGTGAATCTGGCGCAAGGCAGTGCCCATCGCGCCTACGTGCTGAACATCACCGGCGAGCAGGTGCATTCCTGCGGCATGCACCAGTTCGGCATGAAGGACGCGATCGTCGCGGCGCAGGCGGCAGCCGACCCGGTCGGCCTGCTGCACACCTTCACCTGCTACCTGTTCAACGAAGCGCCGGACGTGCGCGTCGGCCATACCTTCTCGGTCGCGGCGGACGCGCCGCGCTACCGGCTCCAGGCCGAGCCGAGTACCCAGTTCCAGCCCGGCGACCTGTTCGCCAATCCCTACGGGCTGTGGCGGCTGACGCCGCTGTGACCGCGGTTTTCTTGCCGCATCCGTGTACGCCGAGTCGGCGCTGCCGTCGTCGAACGCCTGCGTGCGTCAGGGGCGTCCGCCCGCTACCGCCGGCAGTGCGTCGCCGCCCGCGCGGCGCATCACCCAGTTGAACAGCGGGGTGGCCATCAGCGTGGAGGTGATGGCCATCAGCACCAGGATCGAGAACAGACCCTGCTCGATCACCCCGGCCTGCAGGCCGATGTTGATGATGATCAGCTCCATCAGCCCGCGCGCGTTCATCAGCGCGCCGATCGCCATCGCATTGCGGTTGTTCTCGCCGCTGATCCGCGCCGCGGCCCAGCAGGCGATGCCCTTGCCCAGGAACGAGGCCAGCAGGATCGCGCCAGCGGCCAGCAGGATCTGCGGGTCCAGCAGCACGCTCAGCTCGGTCTTGAGGCCGGAGAAGGTGAAGAACATCGGCAGCAGGAATACCACCACGAACGGTTGCAACTGCTCGCGCAGTTTCTCGGTCAGCGCCCCCTTGGGCAGGCAGGCGCCGAGCAGGAAGCCGCCGAACACCGCGTGGATGCCGATCGCATCCATCGCCCAGGCGCTGAGGCAGAAAAGCATCAGCACCACCGCCAGCACGCCGGCGCTCAGCGGCTGGTCGGGGCGCACGTGGTCGGCCAGGCGGCGCAGCCAATGGCGGCCGACCAGCAGCATGAACAGCGCGTAGCCCACGCCGCCGCCGATCGCCAGATAGGCGCTGCCCCAACTGCCGCCGAAGCTGGCCAGCACCACCGCCAGGATGCACCAGGCCGCGGCGTCGTCGACCGCGCCGGCGGTCAACGCCAGGGTGCCCAGCGGGCTGCCGGTGAGGCCGCGCTCGTGGATGATCCGCGCCAGCATCGGGAACGCGGTGATGGCGATGGCCGCGCCCAGGAACAGCGAGGCCTCCAGCAGCTTGGCCTTGGCCGAGAACAGCCCCGGCACGTGCAGCAGCCACGGCGCCAGCACGAACGCCAGCACGAACGGCACCGCGATGCCGGCCAGCGACACGCCCATCGCGCTGCGGTAGCGCGTGCGGAAGTGGTCGCCGCGGAAATCGGTGCCGACCAGGAACATGTACAGGCCCACGCCGAACTGCGCGGCCACGTAGAGCATGTCCAGGGTCGGCTTGGGAAACAGCGCATGCTGCAGGTCCGGCAGCAGCGCGCCGAACAGCGATGGCCCCAGCGCGACGCCGGCGATCATCTCGCCGACCACCTGCGGCTGGCCCAGGCGCCTGGCCAGCAGGCCGACCAGCCGGCACACCAGCAGGATCACCGCCGCCTGCAGGAAGAAATATACCGACATCTGCGGGGTGGTCATGGGCGGCCGTCCTGGAAGTGTCGGCGGATGATAGGAGGCCGGCGCCGCGAAATCCATGCGCGCGCCGCTTCACGTGGTGGGGCGGGGCGCGTTTGCGGTATGGTGCCTCGCGCGCCGCGTGGCACATGCCCGATTCGCTGTTCTTCCCGGCCACGGAGCAGGACAGGCGCGCGTTCGCCGCGGACCTGGTGCAGCGGCGCCGCGACGGCATCGGCGCGCCAGGGGAGAACCGGCTGCCGTACCTGCCCGACGTCAACACCCCACGCAAGCTCGAACGCGTCGCCGACGCGCTGCTGCGCCAGGGCTACGGTGCCCGGGTCGCCGAAAAGGTGCTGGGAGCGAATTTCGAGCGGGTGTTCGGCGAGATCTGGAGCGTGTGATGTTGCGCGATGCGCAATGGACCAGACGTTACGCCACGCCAGGGCGCGTTGCATGCAGCATCGTTCACCGTTCCAGCGACGCTACGCCGATCGCATTGACCCGGCCCGCGCACAGGTTCAGACTTGCGGCCACATCTCCACCCGAACGTCCTGCCGCCATGGCCCACGCACCGCTGCTGATATTGCCCAACGCCCTGCGCGTCAGCGCAGGCCGGGTGCGCCTGCCTGAAGGAGTGGTCGACGCCGTGCGCTAACGCCGGCCATCGTCGATCCGCCGCAGCCAAGCACCCGATGGGTGCTTTTTTATTGCCTGTTTTTCGCTGTTCCACCGTTCCGACACGCCAAGGAGAACGTGCCATGCACTACGCCGCCGAACCCGAAACCTAGCCGCATGCCCGCCTCGCCAACCGGGGCATGCGGCGTCCCCCGTGTTGGCAATGCGGAACCTAATCTCATGAACACGCACACCCTTTCCCGCTGGCGCAACCTCGGCATCATCGCCCACATCGACGCCGGCAAGACCACCCTCACCGAACGCCTGCTGTGGGTCACCGGCGCGATCCATCGCATCGGCGAAGTCCACGATGGCGCCGCCACCACCGACTTCTCCGAGATCGAGCGCGCCCGCGGCATCACCATCGGTGCGGCCGCGGTGCAGGCGCAGTGGGCGCCGGCCGGGCAGCCGGCGCATCGCCTGACCCTGATCGACACGCCCGGGCACATCGATTTCGCGATCGAAGTGGAACGTTCGCTGCGCGTGCTCGACGGCGCGGTCGCCGTGTTCTCTGCGGTCGACGGCGTGCAGCCGCAGTCGGAGACCGTGTGGCGGCAGGCGCGTCGCCACGGCGTGCCGATGCTCGCCTTCGTCAACAAGATGGACCGTGCCGGCGCCTCGTTCGACGGCGTGCTGGCGCAGTTGCGCGGCAAGCTCGACGCGACCGTCTGGCCGGTCGGCGTGCCGTTGCCGGGCGTCTCCGGCTTCGACGGCTGGAGCGACCTGGTCGGTGGCCGCCTGCTGACCTGGGACGACGAGGGGCAACTGCACGCGCGCGCCTGGAACACCGAGGAGCAAGCCACGTTCGCTGATGCACGCGAGCAGTTGATCGCCGCGGTGGCCGAGCACGACGAGGCGCTGGCGCAGGCCTATCTCGAGGAACGCGCGATCGACGCCGAACTGCTGCGCGCTGCCTTGCGCCGGGCCACCCTGGCCGGCGCCGGCGTGCCGGTGCTGGCCGGTTCGGCGTTCAAGCGCAAGGGCATCGAGCCGCTGCTGGACGCGATCGTCGACTGGTTGCCGTCGCCGCTGGACCGCCCGCCCGTCGCCGCCCGCGCCGACGCGGGCGCCGATGCCGAGGACGGACACGAGACCTTGCTGGCGCCGGATCCGGCCGGTCCGCTGGCGGCGTTGGTGTTCAAGTTCGCGCATACCGCGCAGGGGCCACTGGCGTTCGTGCGCGTGTATTCGGGCACCTTGCGCGTCGGCGACACGGTGTGGACCTCGCATGCGCGACGGCCGCGCCGGGTCGGGCGGCTGGCGGTGGTGCAGGCGCAGCGCACCCACGACGTGGACCAGGCGCAGGCCGGCGAGATCGTCGCCGTGCTCGGCTGGAAGGACGCGGTCAGCGGCGAGACGCTCAGCGGCGTGCAGGCGCGGTGGGTGCTGGAACGCATCCGCACACAGCCGCCGGTGCTGGCGTGGCGGCTCGGCGCGGCCAACGCGACCGAGCTGGTGCGGCTGGGTCAGGGCCTGGCGCGGTTGGCGCAGGAGGATCCGTCCTTCCGCGTCGACAGCGATCCGGAGACCGGTGAAGCGGTGATCTGGGGCATGGGCGAACTGCACCTGGAGGTGATGGTGGAGCGCTTGCGCAGCGAGTGGCACGTGGACGTGCGTACCGGGGCGCCGCGCGTGGCCTACCAGGAAACGCCGCGCGCGGCGGCGCTGGACGTGGCGGCGCGGCTGTCCAAGCAGAACGGCGGCCAGGGCCAGTTCGCGCAGGTAGTGCTGGATGTGCTGCCGCGCGCGGATGGTGCGGTCACCTTCGTCGACCGCAGCCGCGGCGGCGTGGTGCCGAAGGCCTTCGTCGCCGCCACCGAGAAGGGTGCGCGTGCGGCGCTGGCGCAAGGCCCGCTCGGTCATCCGGTGGTCGGCGTGGAGGTGGTGCTGGTCGATGGCCAGGCGCATGCGGTGGATTCGTCGGACCTGGCGTTCCAGCGCGCGGCGTCCGACGCGGTGAAGGCGGCGCTGGCGCAGGCCGGCACGCACCTGCTGGAGCCGGTGATGGCGGTGGCGATCGACACGCCGGCGGGTAGCGTGGGCGACGTGCTCGGCGATCTGCAGCGGCGCGAGGGACGCGTCTTGGCGATCGAAGAGCGCGGCTCCCGTGCCGAGGTCGTCGCGCAGGCGCCGCTGGCGCAACTGCAGGCCTATACCACCGCGTTGCGTTCGCTGACCCAGGGACGCGCATCGGCGAGCATAACCTTCGACGGCTATGCGCCGGTCAGGGCCGCGTGAGCCGGATCGCCTGCTGGCGATGCGGTAGGAGGACGAGGAGCCGGTTCGCCGGCTCCTCTTTTTTTGTCCGCGCTTGCGTCGGCGCCGCGATCCAGGCTTCATAGCCGGCCCCGATCGCCGGAGCCACCCATGCATCGCCGTCTTGCCCTCCTGACCCTGCTTGCCCTGTCGCCGGCGCTCGCCGCGGCGCAGCCGCCGGCATGCGCCACGCCGCTGCAGATGGCCGAGCGCCTGTACAAGGCGCGCGATTTCTACTGGCAGCCGCAGAACCTGGACGGGTTGCTGACGCCGTCCTTCGCGCACGCGCTGCAGGCCGACCAGCGCTGCGCCGCGCGCGAGGGCGTGTGCAGGCTGGACTTCGATCCGTGGACCAGCGCGCAGGACGGCGACATCCAGGGCGCACCGACCTTCACCCTGGTCTCGGGCGGTTCGCAGGCCACCGAGGTGGAGGTGCGGATGGACTACCGGCTCGCGCTCGGCGGCCGCGCCGCGCGGGCGCGCTCGGTCAAGATCGAGCTGCAGCGCCGCGGCAACGGTTGCTGGGCGGTCAGCGACCTGATCGCGCCGGACGGGCAGTCGCTGTTCGCGCTGCTGACCGATCCGGAGGACTAGGCGCGCAGAGCGTCGCGCCGCGCAGGCGTCCCAATCCCTCTCCGGGCAAGGGACGCGTGCGCCGTGCGCATGGCCGCATGCCGCCCTCAATGTGCGGGAGGCGATGGATGCGCAGGGGGGGGGCTCACTCGCACGCGCACGCTGGCGAGCGGTGGATTGGAATGGGGAGGAGTGGATGTGCGGCGCGGACCGACCCTCACCCCAACCCCTCTCCCGGGGGAGAGGGGCTAGCAGTGCGGCAGTGGCCTGGGGGCTACTTCAGCTTCAGCATCACGATCGCCTTGGCCGGCAGCGCCACCCGCAACGTGTCGCCCTGCAGGCGGGCGCCTGCGAACGCGGCTGGGCGTACCGCCTGCGGCTGGGCGAAGGTGTTGAGCGCGTCGATGGTCGGGGCGGTCAGGATCTGCCCGTCGACACTGCGCGCCTGCACGCCGTCGACCTGCAACGCGACGTCGGCGCTGCGGTTGGGGTCCAGATTGGTCAGCGCCACGTACACGTGCCCGTCCTTGGCCCTTACCGCCGAGCCGTGCACCGCCGGCACCGTGTAGCCGGCATGCCGGTAGTCCGGCGTACTGATCTGCAGCGGCAGTGCGGTCGCGTCCTGATAGGGCTTGTACAGCATGAACACGTGGTAGGTCGGCGTGAGCAGCATCCTGTCGCCGTCGGTGAGGATCATCGCCTGCAGCACGTTGACCATCTGCGCGATGTTGGCCATGCGCACGCGGTCGGCGTGCTGGACGAAGATGTCCAGGTTGAGGGAGGCCACCAGCGCGTCGCGCAAGGTGTTCTGCTGGCGCAGGAAGCCCGGGTTCACGTCGGGCAGGCCCTTGTACCAGGTGCCCCATTCGTCGACCACCAGCGCGACCTTCTTGTCCGGGTCGTACTTGTCCATGATCGCGCTGTGCTTGGTGATCAGCTCGTCCATCAGGAGCGTGCGCGACAGCGTCTCGATCCAGGCCGCCTCGTCGAACGTGGTGGACGAGGCGCGCGGCGGCCAGCCGCCGGGAATGGTGTAGTAGTGCAGGCTGAGGCCGTCCATGTATTTGGTGGCCTCGCGCATCATCACCTCGGTCCAGTGGTAGTCGGCATCGCTGGGGCCGGGTGCGATCTTGAGGATGGTCTGGTCGGCCGGCGCCTTGACGAAGGTCTGGTAGCGGCGGAACACGTCGGCGGCGTATTCGGCGCGCATGTTGCCGCCGCAGCCCCACAGCTCGTTGCCGACGCCGAAGAACGGCACCTTCCACGGCGCCTGGCGGCCGTTGCGCCGGCGTTGTTCGGCCAGGGTCGAGCGGGTGGGCGCGGTCATGTACTCCACCCACTGCGCCATCTCGTCCGGCGCCGCGTCGCCGACGTTGCCGGCCACGTAGGCCTGCGTTCCGAGCAGTTCGGTGAAATCCATGAACTCGTGGGTGCCGAAGCTGTTGGGTTCCTCCACGCCGCCCCAGTGGGTGTTGACGCTGGTGGGGCGCTGGCTGCGCGGACCGACGCCGTCGCGCCAGTGGTATTCGTCGGCGAAGCAGCCGCCGGGCCAGCGGATGTCGGGCACGTCCAGCGCCTTCAGCGCGGTGACCACGTCGTTGCGGTAGCCGCGAGTGTTGGGAATCTTCGAGTCCGGCCCGACCCAGACGCCGCCGTAGATGCCGGTGCCCAGGTGCTCGGCGAACTGCCCGAACAGGTGGCGCGACACCGCGGCGCCGGGGCGGTCGGCACGCAGGGTGCCGCGCACCTCGACGTCGGCGGCCTGGGCCAGCGTGGCGGCCAGCGCCAGGCCCAGCGTTGCGGCGAGCAGCGGCAGCCGCCGCCACTGCACCGCGCGCTGCTTCAGGGAACGGGGCGAACGCATCGGGAACTCCTTGTCGGGTAGGGCGGCGCTGTCGCCAGCGTCGCGTGGAAGCGACGGCCGGCAGGCGGCCACGACGTGGCGCCAAGCCGATGCCGCATTCGGGTGGCGCAACCCCGGCACGCATCGCCTCCGCGCCTGTCCCCGGTTGCCCCGCCCCCGAGCATAAAAGAGACGTGCAGGGCGGACCAATGTCCGAATGCGCTGCCGCCATATCCGAATTGCAATACGCGGCACCGCCCCGCGCGCAGCCCGGTCCGCGCGTGTGCGCGCTATCGCACAGCGCACGGCCGATGCTGGCGCAGCGATGGCCGCGCCGCGTCCTCGCTGGTTATGCTGCGGACCCCGCGCATGCGCATCACCGAACAGGCTCCTGCATGTCCTCGCTCTTCGGTCATCTTTCCGACGGTACCGCCATCCAGTGCGCGATCCTGGACAGCGGCGACGGCCTGCGTGCCGAAGTGCTGACCTACGGCGGCCTGCTGCGCAGCCTGCGGCTGCACGGCGCACACGGCGATACCGAGCTGGTGCTGGGGCTGCCGACGCTGCAGGACTACCTGCACGACCCGGCCTACCTGGGCGTGCTGGTCGGGCGCTTCGGCAACCGCATCGCCGGCTCGGCCTTCACCATCGATGGCCGGCACTACACCGTTACCGCCAACGAGGGCGCCAACCACCTGCATGGCGGGGCAGTGGGCTTCGGCCGGCGGGTGTGGACGGTGCTGGCGCAGACCGAGCGCATGCTGCAGTTGCGCTACGACTCGCCAGCCGGCGAGGAGGGCTACCCGGGCAATGTCTCGGTGGAGGCGACCTACCGCGTCGATGGTCGCTGCCTGAGCGTCGAGTTCGTCGCGCAGACCGATGCGCCGACCCCGCTCAATCTCACCCACCATCCCTATTTCAACCTGGCCGGCGATGCTGCGGTGCCGGCCGCGGCGCAGCGGCTGCGGGTCCCGGCGGATCGCTACCTGCCGGTGCGCGACGCCGCGCTGCTGCCGCGCGGCGAGGTCGCCACGGTCGTCGGCACGCCGTTCGATTTCCGGCAGGCGCGTGCGATCGCCGACAAGGACATCGCCGCCGATCCGCAACTGTCGCTCAGCGCCGGCTACGACCACTGCCTGGTGCTGGCCGACGGCCACGACTGCACCGCGCTGCTGTATTCGCCGCACAGCGGCGTGGCCATGCGCATCGCCAGTCCGATGCCGGCGGTACAACTGTACGAGGGCCAGGGCCTGGACCGGCAGCATCCGGAGCTTGGCCGTGGCATCTGCCTGGAGCCGCAGGGCTACCCGGACGCGCCGAACCAGCCGGGATTTCCCGATTGCATCCTGCGCCCGGGTCAGGTCTATCGCCACCGCATCGCCTACCACGTCGCCGAGGTTGGCCGCGGCGCCGACTGGGCGGCGGTGGAGGCGGCGCTGGTGGAGCAGGGCCGCGGTTGATGCGGGGGGGGGGGGGGCCAGCTTCAGCCGCGACCGGGCATTCCCGGCAGGACCGGTCGCGGCTGAAGCCGCTCCTACAAAACATACGTCGCGCTAGTCTGCTCAGGCTACTGCGCGTGCCCCAGCACCAGCTCGATCACGAACTTGCTGCCGAAGAACGACAGCAGCAGCAACAGCATCGCCGCCAGGGTCCAGTGCACCGCCTTGACCCCGCGCCAGCCATAGCGCCAGCGGCCGAACAGCAGCGCGCCGAACACGATCCACGACAGCACGCTGAGCACGGTCTTTTGCACCAGCCGCTGCGCCAGGAAATCCTGCACGAACAGCACCCCGGTCAGCAGGGTCAGGGTCAGCAGGATGAAGCCGACCACGATGGTGCGGAACAGCAGCGTCTCCAGTGCGGTCAGCGGCGGCAGCGCGCGCAGCCAGGGATGGAAGTCGCGGCGTCGCAGCGCGCGCTCCTGCAGCCACAGCATCACCGCCAGCAGGGCGGCGATGCCCAGCGTGGCGTAGGCCAGCAGCGCCAGCCAGGCGTGCAGTTGCAGCCGCCAGTCCAGCACCGGTGCCGGCGCGTGGCCGTAGCCGTGGTAGGCCAGCAGCAGCGCGGCCGACAGCGGGAACACCACCACGCCCAGCGCGGCCATGCGCCCGCTGGCGCCGACCAGTGCGGTCATCAGCGCCATGCCCAGGCTGACCAGCGACAGCGCGGCGAAGAAATGCATGTCCGGGCCGCCGGCGGTGTGCAGGGCCACCTGCACGTGATAGCCCGCATGCAGCGCCACCGCCGGCAGGGCCGGCAGTAACCAGGCCCGGCTGCGGTCCACCCGGTCGCGCACCACCGCGGCGATCAGCAGGCCGGTCGCGGTCAGGTACAGCAGGGCGGCAAGGACGGTGATGAGCATCGCGCCAGTTTCGCATATCGGCCCGCCGTCGTGACGGCGGCGCCGGGGATCGCCGGCGCGCCCGGCTATAATCGACGGCCGTTTCCCGTCCGCGACCCGCCCGCATGTTCGAATCCCTCACCCAACGCCTCTCCGGCACCATGCAGCGCCTGCGCGGCCGCGGTCGCCTGACCGAGGAGAACATCCGCGAAGCCACCCGTGAAGTGCGCATCGCGCTGCTCGAGGCCGACGTCGCCCTGCCGGTGGTGCAGGCGCTGATCGAGCGCATCAAGGTGCGCGCGGTCGGCCAGGAAGTGCTCAAGAGCCTGACCCCGGGCCAGGCGCTGATCAAGGTCGTGCGCGACGAGCTGACCGCGGTGATGGGCTCGGCCGCCAGCGACCTCAACCTCAACGTGCCGGCGCCGGCGATCGTGCTGATGGCCGGCCTGCAGGGCGCGGGCAAGACCACAACGGTCGGCAAGCTGGCCAAGCACCTGAAGGAAAAGCGCAAGAAGAAGGTGATGGTGGTGTCGGCCGACGTGTACCGTCCGGCCGCGATTGAGCAGCTCAAGACCCTGGCCGAGCAGGTCGGGGTGCTGTTCTTCCCGTCCGAGGCCTCGCAGAAGCCGGTGGACATCGTCCGCGCCGCCATCGCCGACGCGCGCAAGTCCTTCGTCGACGTGCTGCTGGTGGATACCGCCGGCCGCCTGGCCATCGACGCGGCGATGATGGAGGAGATCAAGGCGCTGCACGCCGCAATCGCCCCGGTCGAAACCCTGTTCGTGGTCGACGCGATGACCGGCCAGGACGCGGCCAACACCGCCAAGGCATTCAGCGAGGCGCTGCCGCTGACCGGCGTGGTGCTGACCAAGACCGACGGCGACGCCCGCGGCGGCGCGGCGCTGAGCGTGCGCTACATCACCGGCAAGCCGATCAAGTTCATCGGCGTCGGCGAGAAGCCCGACGGCCTGGACGTGTTCCATCCCGACCGCCTGGCCAGCCGCATCCTCGACATGGGCGACGTGCTGTCGCTGGTCGAGCAGGTCGAGCACCAGGTCGACAAGGACAAGGCGCAGAAGCTGGCCGAGAAGGTCGCCAAGGGCAAGAAGTTCGACCTCAACGACATGCGCGACCAGCTCGAGCAGATGCAGAACATGGGCGGCCTGTCCGGGCTGATGGACAAGCTGCCGGGCATGGGCCAGATCCCCGAGCACCTCAAGCAGCAGGTTGCCGGCAACAAGGACGTGCCGCGGATGATCGCCATCATCGGCTCGATGACCAAGAAGGAGCGGCGCAACCCGGGCCTGCTCAACGGCTCGCGCCGCGCGCGCATCGCCCGCGGCTCCGGCACCCAGCCGGCCGACGTCAACAAGCTGATGAAGCAGTATCAGCAGATGGAAAAGATGATGTCGAAGATGGCCGGCGGCGGCATGAAGGGCCTGATGCGCGGCATGAAGGGCATGATGGGCGGCATGGGCGGCCGCGGTGGTCTGCCGTTCCGCTGAGCCCGCGGCACGGCGCATCGCGCCCCGCGCCTGCGCCGCTTACGATCCATTGCAAGCAGGAGTCGATGATGAGTAAGGACACTACCTATTCCGTGGACGGCGAGGACGCGGCGATGCGTGAGGCGTTTCTCGCCGCGCGCCGCACCTTCAAGTTCTTCTGGCGCGAAATGTCCTGGGAGTACCGGCGCATCGTGCCGGGGCTGGACATGGCGGCGATCAAGCTGGCGTTCGCGACCGATTCCGACGACGGCGACGCGCCGCCCGTCGAGCACATGTGGGTGGGCGACGTGCAGTTCGACGGGGACACCGTCTCTGGCGCCTTGCTCAACGATCCGGCCTACATTTCCTCGCTGCAGGCTGGCGACGCCGTTTCCGCGCCGGTCGCCGAACTGGAGGACTGGATGTACGTCATCGACGGCAAGGCCTATGGCGGCTACACCATCGACGCGATGCGCCGCGACATGTCGGCGGCCGAGCGCGCCGAACACGACGCTGCGTGGGGGCTGGACTTCGGTGCGCCCGGGCAGGTCAGGCTGGTGCCGGCGGAGAAGAAGCGTGGGCTGCTCGGCGGCCTGTTCGGTCGCAACGACAAGGCCGAGGACGACGCCGACGCGCTCGCGCTGCGCGAGCACCCGATGAGCGAGAACATGGGGCCGCGCATGGACGAGGATCTGCGCGCCCGCCCCGATATGGCGCAGATGGTCGACGAGCAGGGCTGGACGCTGCTGCAGCGCGACGCGCTGGCCGGCAACTATCAACCGGTGGAGACGCTGTTGCGGCACGGTGCCGATCCGTCGCTGCGCAACCCGCGTGGCCACACGGCGCTGGAACTGGCGCAGCAGATGCAGTGGCCGCGGATCGTGCAACTGTTGCAGCAGGCGCACTGAGTATGAACGGCCTGGCAGGCGGGAAGTCCGCGGCGCGCGCGCGGGCATCGCGCTTTTGCCAGGATTTCGGCCTGCGCCTGCCCATCCTGCTCAGCCCGATGGCCGGCGCCTGCCCGGTGTCCTTGTCGGCCGCGGTCGCTGCGGCCGGGGGCATGGGCGCGATGGGCGCGGTGCTGTCCGCGCCGCAGGACATCGTGACGTGGATGGACGCGTTTCGCGCCGCCGGTGGTGGGCCGGCGCAGGTCAACCTGTGGGTGCCGGATGCGCCGCCCGTGCGCGACGCCGTGGCCGAAGCCGAGGTGCGCGCCTTTCTCGGGGCCTGGGGACCGCCGGTCGATGCCGCCGCCGGCGATGCGGCGCCGGCCGATTTCGACGCCCAGTTCGAGGCCCTGCTCGCGGCGCGGCCGGCGGTGGCCTCGTCGATCATGGGCCTGTTCCGCCCGGACCAGGTGCAGCGCTTGCAGCAGGCCGGAATCGCCTGGTTCGCCTGCGCCACGACCCTGGACGAGGCGCTGGCCGCGCAGGCCGCCGGCGCCGACGCGGTGGTCGCGCAGGGCGCCGAGGCTGGCGGCCATCGCGGTGCCTTCGAGGCCGGCAGCGCCGAGCGGCAGTTGACCGGGCTGTTCGCGCTGCTGCCGCGGCTGGTCGATCATCTGCGGATCCCGGTGATCGCCGCCGGCGGCATCGGCGACGGCCGCGGCATCGCCGCCGCGCTGACCCTGGGCGCGAGCGCCGTGCAGATCGGCACCGCCCTGCTGCGCAGCCCGGAGGCGGCACTGGCGCCGGCCTGGGCGGCCGCGCTGGCCCAGGCCGAACCCGAGCAGACCACGCTGACCCGCGCCTTTTCCGGCCGCCTGGGGCGCGCGCTGGACACCGATTACGTGCGCGCCGCCGCCGCGCCGGACGCGCCGCCGCTGCGGCCGTACCCGGTGCAGCGCGGGCTCACCGCGCCGATGCGCCAGGCCGCGCAACGCGACGACCGCCTGGCGGGGATGCAGGCCTGGGCCGGGCAATCGGCATGGATGGCGCCGGCCGAGCCTGCTGCGGAACTGCTGGCACGCTGGTGGGCGCAGGCGCAGAACCTGCTGTGAGCGCGCAGGTCTTCCACCGCGGGCAGCCTGCGGGCGCAGAACTGCTGGCCGCGGCCGCGCTTTTGAACTACGGGCATTTCAGCACCATGCAGGTCCGCGATGGTGCCGTGCGCGGGTTCGACCTGCATCTGCAGCGGCTGCAGCAGGCCAACACGGCGCTGTTCGGCAGCGATTTGCCTGTTGCGCGCGTGCGCGACGCGCTGCGAGCGGCGCTGGCCGCGTTCGGCAGTGGCGACGCTTCGCTGCGCGTCACCGTGTTCGCGCCGGGTTTCTCGCTGCGTCGGGTCGATGCCGACTGCGAGGTGGAACTGCTGGTATCGCTGGCGGAGCCGGCGCAGGCCGACCTGGCGCCGCTGCGCCTGCGCAGCGGCGTGTTCGCGCGCGAGGCGTCGCAGTTCAAGCATGTCGGCACCTTCGGCGCTTTTTACCAGCGCCGCCTGGCGCAGCAGGCCGGCAGCGACGACGCGCTGTTCGTCGACGCGCAGGGGCAGGTGGCCGAGGGGCCGACCTGGAACCTGGGGCTGTGGGATGGCGACTGCCTGCACTGGCCGCAGGCCCCGGCGCTGCACGGCACCCAGCAGCGGCTGCTGCAGGCGGGCCTGGCCGCGCTGGGCGTGCCGCAGCAGGTGCGACCGCTGTTGCTCCCGGAATTCGGATCCGACGCGGCCGCCTTCACCTGCAACGCTCGCGGGCAACATGCGGTCGCGGCGGTGGATGGGCGCACGCTGCGCCCAGCCGCGGATCTATTGGCCATGCTGGAGGCCGCGCTGCACACCCAGCCCTGGCAGGCGATCTGAGCACGCCGTGGACGGCCATCGCGGCATGGCTGCCGCTCCTGGCGAATCCCCAATCTCGAACCCCCAATCCCGCGGCCACAGGCCACAGCCCAGACTTGGCAGCGCCGGGGCCGCCCGCTATAATCGTCGGTTCACCGCGCCATCCTGGCGACTGGGCAACACCGGAAACTCACCATGGTCAAGATCCGCCTTACCCGTGGCGGCGCCAAGAAGCGCCCCTTCTATCACATCATCGTGTCCGACGTGCGCAGCGCGCGCGACGGCCGCAACATCGAGCGCCTGGGTTACTACAATCCGGTCGCCCAGGGCGCCGAGCCGCGCGTAGTGCTGGACCTGGCCCGCGTCGACCATTGGGTGTCCAATGGCGCGCAGCTGACCGACAAGGTGCGCAACCTGTACAAGGAAGCCACCAAGAACCAGGCCGCCGCGGCCTGATTCCGCGGGCCGCGCCCAGCGCGCGGCCCTTGCGTTTGCGCCAATGAAAGACAGCCAGCGCCGCATCCTGCTCGGTCGGGTCCTCGGCGCGTTCGGCATCCGTGGCGAGGCCAAGCTCGAGTCCTGGACCGAGCCGCGCCTCGCCATTTTTCGTTACCAGCCCTGGATCGTGCGCAGGCCCGACGGCAGCGAGAGCAGCCTCAGCGGTGTGCGCGGCCGCGAGTCCGGCAAGTCCCTGATCGCCACGCTGCCCGAGGTCACCGACCGCGATGCCGTGGAAGCCCTGCGTGGCACCGAGATCTACGTGGCGCGCAGCAGCCTGCCGCCGCCGCGCCCGGACGAGTACTACTGGGTGGATCTGGAAGGCCTGGATGTGCGCACCGTCGACGGCGTGGCGCTGGGGCAGGTGTCGCACCTGTTCTCCACCGGCGCCAACGACGTGCTGGTGGTGCGCGGCGACCGCGAGCGGCTGGTGCCGTTCGTGCAACCGGACTACATCAAGTCGGTGGACTTCGAGGCCAACCTGATCGTGGTCGACTGGGACCCCGAGTTCTGAGCTCAGCGGCCATGCGGCCGCTTTGGCTTTTGCTTTTCCCATTCCCCATTCCCGACTCCCCATTCCCAGCCTCATGCGCATCGACGTCATCAGCCTGTTCCCCGAGTTCGTCGCCCAGTGCGCCGGGTTCGGCGTGGTCGGGCGTGCCCAGGAACGCGCGCTGCTGGACCTGCACGGCTGGAACCCGCGCGACTACGCCGCCGGCGGCTACCGCAAGGTCGACGACCGCCCCTTCGGCGGCGGCCCGGGCATGGTGATGATGATCGAGCCGCTGCAGGCCTGCCTGCAGGCGGTGCGCGACGCCGATCCGCAGCCGGCGCCGCTGATCTACCTGAGCCCGCAGGGGCGGCCGTTGACCCAGGCCAAGGCCCGCGAACTGGCCGCGTTGCCGCGATTGCTGCTGCTGTGCGGGCGCTACGAGGGCGTGGACGAGCGCTTCGTCGCTGCCGCGGTGGACGAGGAAATCTCGATCGGCGACTACGTGCTGTCCGGCGGCGAACTGGCCGCGGCGGTGCTGGTGGATGCGGTGACCCGGCTGCAGGAGGGGGCGCTGAACGATGCCGAGTCCGCGGCCCAGGACAGTTTCGAAGGCCCGGACGGCCTGCTCGACTGCCCGCACTACACCCATCCGCGCGAACACGCGCTGGGCGAGGTGCCGGCGGTGCTGCGTTCCGGCAACCATGCCGCGATCGCGCGCTGGCGGCGCATGCAGGCGCTGGGGCGGACCTGGCTGCGGCGTCCGGAACTGCTGGACGAGGCTGCGCTGAGCGCGGCCGACCGGCGCCTGCTGCAGGAATTCCGCCAGGAGCGGGAGGCGGCGCTGGCCGCCGAACAGGAAAATCCATCCAGACCCTAGCCATTGCCGCCAGGCTGGGTTAAAATGCCCGGCTTTCCGGCCAGTGCGTTCCGTGCTTGGCCCATCCGATATCGCGCAATCGCCGTGCGGCGACTGCCGGACCACCTCACCAGACACAAGCGGTGCCCACCATGAGCAAGCTCAACAAGACCATCCTGGCCGACTTCGAAGCCGCCCAGATCCAGCGCAAGCTGCCGGAGTTCAACCAGGGCGACACCGTTGTCGTCAACGTCAAGGTGAAGGAAGGCAACCGCGAGCGCGTGCAGGCCTACGAAGGCGTGGTGATCGGCACCAAGAACGCCGGCCTGAACTCCTCGTTCACCGTGCGCAAGATCTCGCACGGCTACGGCGTCGAGCGCGTCTTCCAGACCCACAGCGCCACCATCGACTCGGTCGAAGTGAAGCGCCGCGGCAAGGTCCGCGCCGGCAAGCTGTACTACCTGCGTGGCCTGGAAGGCAAGGCTGCCCGCATCAAGGAAGACCTGGCCGCCGCTGCGCAGGCCAAGGTCGCGCGCCAGGCCGCTGCTGCCGCCGCCAAGGCCGAGTAATTCCCGGCGACCAATCGGTCGCTGCCGCAACGGCCGCCTTCGGGCGGCCGTTTGCGTTTGTGGAATGGCCAGGATGTGCGCCGTGGCTTGTGGTGCGGTGAGTCCCGGCGCTGTTTGCAACCGACGCCGCGCGAGGCACTCGTAGGAGCGGCTTCAGCCGCGACCGGGCCGCCGACCATCATCAAGACGCAGGCAGGCGCTTAGCGGTGAGCGATTCCAGGGGAATGCCCGGTCGCGGCTGAAGCCGCTCCTACAAATGGCGTGTGGATTCGGTCGCGCCGCGCTTAAGCAATGTCAGCGCGCCGGATCCTGCGCCACCGCCACGTCGGCGACCGGCGCCGGCGGCTGCACCGGGACTTCCGCCGGATGCGCCACCGTCTCCGGCGGCGCGGGCGCCAGCATCCGCGCGGTGCGCCAGTTGCCCCAGCGGTAATACGCCAGCGACACCAGCATCGCGCAGGTGGCGCTGGTCGGGAAGCTCCACCACACCGCATCGGCGCCCAGTTGCGGCTGCAGCAACTGCGCGAACGGCACGCGGATGCCCCACAGCGACAGCGCCAGGATCAGCAGCGGTGGGATCACCGCACCGGTGGCGCGGACCACGCCCGAGATCACGAAGGTGACCCCGAAGAACAGGAACGACCATACCGCGATGTGGTTGAGGTGGCGCGCGATTTCCAGCGCCGCGCTGTGCGGCGGCAGGAACAGCGCCAGGGTCCAGCGGTCGAACAGGATCAGCGGCGCGATCAGCGCGCCGGTCAGCAGGAAGTTGAACAGCACGCCCTTGCGCGCAGTCGCCGCGACGCGGTCCCAGCGCTGCGCACCGACGTTCTGCGCGGCCATCGACGAGCAGGCCGCGCCGATCGCCATCGCCGGCATCTGCAGGTAGGCCCACAACTGCAGTGCCGCGCCGTAGGCCGCGGACGTGTCGGTGCCGTAGCCGTTGACCAGGGCGATCATCACGATCATCGCCAGCGAGATCAACACCATCTGCAGGCCCATCGGCACGCCCTTGACGATCAGCGCGCGCAGGATCGGCAGGTCGAGCCGGAACAGCCGCGCGTCGCGGCGGCCCAGCCACAGCACGTGGCGCTTGCGGCGCAGGTACAGCAGCAACCCGGTCAGCGACACCGCCTGCGCGATCAGCGTGGCCCAGGCCGCACCGGCGATGCCCAGCTTGGGAAACGGCCCCAGCCCGAACAGCAGCAGCGGGTTGAAGCCGATGTCCAGCGCCACCGACAGCAGCAGGAAGCGGAACGGCGTGCGCGAATCGCCGGTGCCGCGCAGCGCCGCCGACAGGAACGCGAAGGTGTACAGCAGCGGCATCGCCAGGAAGATCACCCGCAGGTAGGCCTCGGCCAGCGGCAGCGACGCCGCTGGCGTGCCCATCGCCGCCAGCAGGTGCCGCGCCAGCCACCAGCCGCCGGCGGCGATCAGCACCGAGATGCCGATGAAGAAGGTGGCGCTGGTGCCCATCACCCGCCGCGCCTGGGCCACGTCGCCGCGGCCCATCGCCTGGCCGATCAGGATGGTGGCGGCCATGCCGATGCCGAACACCGAACCGATCAGGAAGAACATGATGCTGTTGGCGTTGGCCGCGGCGGTGAGCGCCGCTTCGCCGAGATAGCGGCCGATCCACACGGCGTTGACCGAGCCGTTGAGCGATTGCGCGATGTTGCCGGCCAGGATCGGCAGCGAGAACAGCAGCAACTGGCGGCCGATCGGGCCTTCGGTGAGCGCAGCGGGCTTGGTCATCGCGGGTCGGGATCGAGAGTGAGCCGGCCACACTAGCACCGACGGATGTCGCTGGGGCGATGGTCGGCTGGGGTCTGCTGCGTTCGTGCAGCAGGCCTACGTGGGGCCTGCTTGCGCCGCGCCATGGCGAGCGCGCCGTCGCGGGCGATGTCCAGTCCCACCCGAGCCATGCGGTCGTGCGCTTGCGGCGGGAGTGGACGCGCGTTCGGCACAGATCGCGTCATACGGGCCTTGGGCCTCGTGCACCCAAACACAGCGAGCCGCTGCGCGCCGCACCCTCACCCCAACCCCTCTCCCGGTGGGAGAGGGGCTTTGGCTTCTCCCTTTTCCCCTCGGGACCATGGCCCCCTTTTCGGGGGAAGGTGCCCCGCAGGGGCGGATGAGGGTGCGGACGCCGCCTCGTGCACCCAACCATCGCGAGCCGCACCGGTGTACGCGCCGCGCGTGGTCTGCTCCAGCTCGGCGATGATCTGCATGCAGCGCACCTCGGGGCAGCCGATGATGGTGTCCCCCGGGGAAGGTGGCGGGGGGATCGTCTCGGAGTGCATCCCAGCCGGTGATCGTCGATCCGTGCACGCCGCGCCCGGGCCAGCCCACCTTGTGACTGGTGGGCCTGCCAGCCCATCTTCGCCGCCAACCCATTCATCTCGGGGGAACGGGTTCCGGTGGGCGTGGTGCTTGCATTGGTGTGATCGCATCGCCATCTGTGCGGAGAGACCAGCGCGCCGACCATGCATTTGGGTTCTGATCCGGCGCCGCCCCTTGACTGCCTGCAACCCCAACGCGAGTGATGTCGAGCAACGCAATGAATCAACCTGTCGTGCAAGCTGCTTCGGTGCGCCTGGATGTCTGGCTGTGGGCCGCGCGCTTCTTCAAGACCCGCAGCCTGGCCAAGCAGGCGGTGGAGACCGGCAAGGTGGACGTGGCCGGGCAGCGGCCCAAGTCCTCGCGCGCGGTGCGCGTGGGCGAGCAGGTGCGGGTGCAGCGTGGCGACGAGGTGTTCGAGATCCAGGTGCTGGGGCTGAGCGACACCCGCGGCCCGGCCAGCGTGGCGCAGGCGCTGTACCAGGAGAGCGAGGTGTCGCGCGAACGCCGCGCGCAATTGCGCGCGCAGCGCAGCGCCGAGCGCAACGGCTACCAGGCACCGGAGGGCAAGCCGGACAAGCGCGCGCGGCGCCTGATCCGTGCGTTGGGCGATCTGGACGCGCTGTAGTCGAACGCCCTGCGTCGCCGTGCGATGGGCCGGGCGGCGTTGCGCCGATCCTGGTCAGAAAGTGGGCTGTGGCCTGTAGGCCGCTCGCGTCGATGGCAGTGGCGACGCGTCCGGTGTGCCGCAGTCGTAGCCGGCGCGGATCCTACGAGGAGGCTTTCGCCGCCGCCAATGTGCGGTATTCCCGATCCAGTCGCTCCACCGACGCCTGCAAATCCGCTGCGGCGCCGTCGTTGAGCACCACGTCGTCGGCAATGGCCAGTCGTGCGGCGCGGGTGGCCTGCGCCGCCAGCATGCGCTGCGCCAGGTCGGCGGTGATGCCGTCGCGCTGCATCAGGCGGGCGTGCTGCACTGCCTCGGGGGCGTCGATCACCAGGATCCGGTCGAGCCAGGGATAGGCGGCGCGTGCGCCGACCTCGGTGAGCAGCGGAATCGCCGCGATCGCGTACGGTCCTGCAGCCTCGCGGCACTGTTCCTGTAGCAACAGGCGGATGGCGGGGTGGGTGATCGCTTCCAGGTCGCGGCGTGCGGTCGCGTCCTCGAAGATGCGCTGGCGCAAGGCGGCGCGGTCCAGGTTGCCATCGTCCTGCAGGATCTGCGGCCCGAACCGCGCCACGATCTGCGCCAGCGCCGGATGCCCGGGCGCGACCACCGCACGTGCGGCGAGGTCGGCATCGGCGACGACGATGCCCCTGGCCTCGAAGCGGCGACTCAGTTCGCTCTTGCCGGAGGCCACGCCTCCGGTCAGGCCGACGACGAAATCAGTCAAGCCGCAGGCTCCGTCAGCGCAGTCCCGACCAGCGCATGTAGGTCTCGACGATCTCCGTGCCCCAGAAGAAGGTGATCCAGCCGGCGATCGCCAGGTACGGGCCGAATGGGATCGGCGTTGCGCGGTCGCGGCCCTTGGCCGCCAGCCACAACGAGCCCAGGATCGCGCCGACCAGCGAGGAGATCAGGATGGTCGGCAGGATGCCCTTCAGGCCGCACCAGGCGCCGATCGCGGCGAGCAGCTTGAAGTCGCCATGGCCCATGCCTTCCTTGCCGGTGATCTGCTTGAACAGCCACCACACCGACCATAGCGAGAAATAGCCGACCGCGGCGCCGAGCAGGGCAGGCTTGGCCGGCATGTACAGGTTGTCCATGCTGCCGATCAGGCCCAGCCACATCAGCGGCAGGGTCAACTGGTCCGGCAGCAGGCGGGTACGCAGGTCGATGCCGGACAGCGCCACCAGGAAGCAGCTGAACACGATCGCGCCGAAGCCCTGCCAGCCGAAGCCGAAGCGCCACACGCTCGCAACCACCAGCAGACTGGTGAGCAGTTCCACCAGCGGGTATTGCGGCGAGATCGGTGCATGGCAATAGCGGCATTTGCCGCGCAGCGCCAGCCAGCTGAACAGCGGAATGTTCTCGAACCAGGCCAGCTTGTGCTTGCAGTGCGGACAGTGCGACGGCTCCACCACGATGCCGGGCGGCGGCGGATCGTAGAGGTCCGGAAGCTCCAGGATCTCGCGCGCGTCGCGCTTCCACTGCCATTCCATGCGCTTGGGCATGCGCAGGATCACCACATTGAGGAAGCTGCCCACCAGCAGGCCAAGCCCGGCCGCGGCCGGAAAGCCGAGGCCGGGATGTTGATCGAGAAATGCCATTAATGCTTATCCAACGACGGAGGCCAGCTTGAAGATCGGCAGGTACATGCCGATGACCATGCCGCCGACGATGGTGCCGATGAACACCATGATCAACGGCTCGATCAGGCTGCTCAAGGCATCGACCGCGTTGTTCACTTCCTGCTCGAAATACTCGGCTACCTTGAACAGCATGGCATCCAGTGCGCCGGCCTCTTCGCCGATCGCGGTCATCTGGATGACCATGTGCGGGAACAGATTCGTCTGCTTCATCGCCATGTTGACCGGATAGCCTACGGCCACGTCGTCGCGCATGCGCAACACGGCTTTTTCGTAGACGCTATTGCCGGTGGCGCCGGCGACGATGTCCAGCGCCTCCACCAGCGGCACGCCGGCACGGAAAGTCACTCCCAAAGTGCGCGAGAAGCGCGCCACTGAACTGTTGTGCATGATCTGACCGATGATCGGCACCTTGAGCACCAGTCGATCCATGCCGTGCTGCATCGAAGGAGAGCGTTTGTAGGCAAAGATGAAGCCGCCGATGCTGCCGACCAGTAAGAGCAATAGCATCCACCAGTAAGAAACCATGAAGCGTGAGGCGGTGACGATCATCTGGGTGAAGGCAGGCAGTTCCGCACCGAAACCCTTGAACACATCCTCGAACTGTGGCACCACCCACACCAACAGGATTGAACTGACGATCAAAGCGACGGCCATTACCATGGCCGGATAGAACAAGGCTTTCCTGATCTTGCCCTTCAGTGCTTCGATGTTTTCCTTGTAGGTTGCGACCGTCTCCAGCACGGTCTCAAGAACGCCGGCGCCTTCGCCGGCACGTACCAAGTTGCGGTACAACTCGTCAAATTGCACCGGATGTCTGCTGATTGCTTCATAGAGCGAAGAGCCGCCCTCGATGTCTGTCCGGATATGGTCGACCATCTGCTTCATGCGCGGGTTCTTGTGCCCGCTGGCGATGATCTCCAGGGAGCCCACGATCGGGACGCCGGACTTCATCATGGTCGCCATCTGGCGGCTGAAGAAAGCGATGTCCTTGGCGCCGATCTTGCGGCCGTTAGCGCCGAACAAAGGTTTTGGCTTGGGCTTGACTAAAGACGGAGTGATGCCTTGGCGGCGGAGTTCTGCGCGCAGTAGGTTGGCACTTTTCGCCGTCTGCTCGCCCTTCATCTTGATGCCGCGCTTGTCCGTGCCCTCCCAGACGAAAGGTACCTGCTGGCTGGCCGCACGCGCGACCGGTTCTTTTTTGACTGCGCTGCGCGTTGCGGACATCGGATCGTCTCCCCGTCCGGCCATCCCCGGGCGGACTGGAGGATAGTATAGGTTTCTGCGGCAACTGGCACCTAAGGCCATAACGCGCGCCATCCCTTTCGAGGTGACGCATTGCGTCACTTTTTGACGCATCGGGTCGAATGGTCCATCCCGTCGCAAATCGCTGATTTGGGAGAATTTCGTCCGCCACTCTCAGGCATCATGGTCGTGCGGGGCATTTGGCGAGGCGTGCTACGAGGCGTGAGAAGTTGGCACGCGATCTGCTTGAAGCATCTCGCACGTGGCACTTCGCCGCGGCGCTCGGGGAGTTGCCTTCGCGGGCGAGTGCCAGATACCTCAACCTGTACAAACCATCTCTAGGGGTTCATTATGAAGAAGCAAGAGGGCTTTACCCTGATCGAATTGATGATCGTTGTCGCGATCATCGCTATTCTTGCCGCCATTGCGTTGCCGGCCTATCAGGATTATACCATTCGGTCCCGTGTCAGCGAACTCGCAGTCATGGCGAGTTCGTTCAAGACGACCGTCGCTGAAAATATCGCCAACAATGGGGGGGCGCTCTCTGCCAAAAACTGTACTGGGGTTGGTACCACTGCGGCAACCACAAACATGGCCTCTATCACTTGTACAGATGCGACCGGTGTTATCACTGTCACTGGTGATGCAACTAAAACCAAGGGTACCATTTTGACCTATACCCCTACGGTTGGTGCGGCTGATTCCGCTGTTGGTACGACCTGGAAATGTGTTGGTAGTGGTAGCCAGGCTAAGTATTACCCTGCCGAATGTCGCTGAGTGTTTGTATCTTGATTTAAGTTATGAAAAGTCCCGCGCAAGCGGGACTTTTCATTTGGTGAGAATTGGTTATTGATTAGGTGTTGTGTTTTTATGCGTCTGGGTGGTGGCCATGATTCTATCGGCTTTATGGGGGTGATTAGTGCGCTGGATGTTGTATTGACTGTTTGGTCGCTCAAAATCCATTTTAGTATGATGGCTTATGAATAATCTAACATCTGCCAACCTCGTGGGTATCACCGGAATTGCCCGCCGCCTTGTTCAGGATGGCGCGCTGGAGGAAGCTGCTGCGCGGACGGCGATGGCACACGCGGCCGAGGCCAAGGTCCCGCTGCCGCAGTGGTTCTCCGAGAAGAAGCTGGTCACTGCCGCGCAGTTGGCCGCCGCGAACGCGGTCGAGTTCGGCATGCCGTTGATGGATGTCTCGGTTTTCGACGCCAGCCAGAACGCGATGAAGCTGGTCAGCGAAGAACTGCTGCAGAAGTACCAGGTGCTGCCCCTGTTCAAGCGCGGCACCCGCCTGTTCGTCGGCATCAGCAACCCGACCCAGACCCGGGCGCTGGACGACATCAAGTTCCACACCAACCTGACGGTGGAGCCGATCCTGGTCGACGAGGACCAGATCCGCCGGACGCTGGAGCAGTGGCAGGCCAGCAGCGACACCTTCGGCAGTGCGCTGGGGGGCGATGACGAGGGCATGGACAACCTCGACGTCAGCACTGGCGACGAGGACATGGGGGGCAGTGGCGACACTGGCATCGACGCCAAGGGCGACGACACCCCGGTCGTCAAGTTCGTGAACAAGGTGCTGGTCGATGCGATCCGCCGCGGCGCGTCCGACATCCACTTCGAGCCCTACGAGGACGACTACCGGGTGCGCCTGCGCATCGACGGCCTGCTCAAGAGCGTGGCCAAGGCCCCGGTCAAGCTCAACCAGCGCATCGCCGCGCGCCTGAAGGTGATGGCGCAGTTGGACATCGCCGAGAAGCGGGTCCCGCAGGACGGGCGCATCAAGCTCAACCTGTCCAAGAACAAGCAGATCGACTTCCGCGTCAGCACGCTGCCGACGCTGTTCGGCGAGAAGATCGTGCTGCGTATCCTCGACGGCAGCGCGGCCAAGCTGGGCATCGACAAGCTCGGCTACGAACCCGAGCAGCAGAAGCTGTTCCTGGATGCAATCCACAAGCCGTACGGCATGGTCCTGGTCACCGGACCCACCGGCTCGGGCAAGACGGTGTCGCTGTACACCGCGCTGGGCATCCTCAACGACGATACCCGCAACATCTCCACCGCCGAGGACCCGGTCGAAATCCGCCTGCCCGGGGTCAACCAGGTGCAGCAGAACAACAAGCGCGGCATGACCTTCGCCGCGGCGCTGCGCTCGTTCCTGCGCCAGGATCCGGACATCATCATGGTCGGCGAAATCCGCGACCTGGAGACCGCCGAGATCGCGATCAAGGCCGCGCAGACCGGCCACATGGTGCTGTCCACCCTGCATACCAACGACGCGCCGCAGACCATCGCGCGCCTGATGAACATGGGCATCGCGCCCTACAACATCACCAGTTCGGTGACCCTGGTCATCGCCCAGCGCCTGGCGCGGCGCCTGTGCAACAACTGCAAGCGCCCGGTCCAGTTGCCCGAGAAGGCCCTGCTGGCCGAGGGCTTCACCGAGGCGGAGATCGCCGCCGGCGTCCAGCTGTACGAGGCGGTCGGCTGCGACGAATGCACCGAGGGCTACAAGGGGCGCACCGGCATCTACCAGGTGATGCCGATGAACGACGAGATCGCGGCGATCGTGCTGCAGGGCGGCAACGCCATGGACATCGCCAGCGCCGCGCAGAAGATCGGCGTCAAGGACCTGCGCCAGTCAGCCCTGCTCAAGGCCCGCAACGGCATCACCAGTTTGGCCGAGATCAATCGGGTGACGAAGGATTGAAGAGCTGGGAATGGGGAATGGGGATTGGGGAATCGGAAAAGCGGCTTTCCCATCCCTGGTGGCCTGCTGGTATTCCAAGTCTTATTCCCAGGTCTCTCGTAGCGCAGGGCGCACGATGTCGGTCGCGCCCAATCGCATTACCCGTCTGGTCGGATCACTCCCTCGGGCGAAGGGCCGAGAGGGCCGAGGTAGCCGGAAGAGCGGCTTTTCCCATTCCCAAATCCCGATTCCCCATTCCCGGCTCCACTACTCCATCCCCAACTTCTTCAGCTTGTAGCGCAACGCCCGAAAGGTGATGCCCAGTTGCGCGGCGGTGCGGGTCTTGTTCCAGCGGTTCTCTTCCAGTGCCTTCTGGATCGCGGCGCGTTCGAGTTGCTCGATGTAGGACGGCAGGGCGGAGGAGCTGGGGTCGATGTCGACCACGCCGCGCGGCAGCGCCGGGGCGGCCTCGGCGGCGCTGCGGGCGTGGTTGCCGGGTTGCGGCAGGCGCAGGTCGGCGGCGCTGATCTGGTCGTCCTCGGCCATCGCCAGGGCGCGTTCGAGGATGTTCTCCAATTCGCGCACGTTGCCGGGGAAGGCGTAGCTGCTCAGGGCGTCCAGCGCCGAAGGCGACAGCAGCGGGGTGGGGCGGCCGTGGCTTTTGGCCAGTCGCGCCAGGATCGCCGCGGCCAGCTGCGGCAGGTCGCCGCCGCGCTCGCGCAGCGGCGGCACGCGCAGTTCGATCACGTTGATGCGGTAGTACAGGTCGTGGCGGAAGCGGCCCTCGGCGACCAGGTCGGCCAGGTCCTTGTGCGTGGCCGAGAGGATCCGCACGTCCACCGGCACTTCGCTGGCGGCGCCGACCGGGCGCACCGATTTCTCCTGGATCGCGCGCAGCAGCTTGACCTGCATCGGCAACGGCAGTTCGGCGACCTCGTCGAGGAACAGCGTGCCGCCGTGCGCGGCCTGGAACAGGCCGGCCTGGTCGGCATGGGCGCCGGTGAAGCTGCCCTTCTTGTGGCCGAAGAACTCGCTTTCCATCAGTTCGGCCGGGATCGCGCCGCAGTTCACCGGTACGAACGGGCCGGCGGCGCGGGCGCCCTGCTCGTGGATGGTGCGCGCGACCAGTTCCTTGCCCACGCCGGATTCGCCGAGGATGTAGACCGGCGCCTGGTTGCGCGCGACCTTGGCGATGGTGCTGCGCAGCGCGTCCATCGCCGCCGAGGCACCCAGCAGGCGGCTGGCCTGCTCCGGGGCCGGCGGCGGCGGCGCGGCGCGGCTCTCGTTGTTGAGTTCCAGCGCATGCTTGACCAGGCCGCGCAGCACCTGGATGTCCACTGGCTTGCTGACGAAGTCGAAGGCGCCGGCCTTCAGCGCCTCCACCGCCAGGTCCATGCTGCCGAAGGCGGTGATCATCGCCACCGGCGTGCGCGGGTAGTGTTTGGCGATCTCGCTGACCAGTTCGATGCCGTTGCCGTCGGGCAGGCGCATGTCGGTGATGCACAGATCGTAGGGATTGCTCGCCAGCAGTTCGCGCGCTTCGGCGAGGTTGGCGGCGGTGCTGATGCGCAGCCCCATCCGGCCCAGGGTCAGGACCAGCAACTCGCGGATGTCGCGCTCGTCGTCGACGACCAGGGCGCTTCGGGTTTCGTTCATGTGCAGGGAAGATAGCGTAGGAACCGGGGCATGCGCCAATTTACCGGCGCCGGCCGCGCGCTGGCGGAGCGATTCTCACCTGTCAGCCGCTGAGCATGGCGTGTGGGCCGGGCAGGGCGACGCGGAAACAGGCGCCGCCGGCAGGCACCGGCACGTACTCCAGACGCGCCTGGTTGGCCCGGCACAGTTCGCGGGCGATGTACAGGCCCAACCCGGTGCCGTGCTCGGAAGTGGTGAAGAACGGCCGGAACAGCTGTGCCGCCACCGCCTCGGGGATGCCGGGGCCGCGGTCCATCACGTCGACAATGGCGTTGCGCTCCTGCAGCGCCACGCGCAGGCGCACCCGCGCCGGTTCCTCCATCACCCGCCCGTACTTGAGCGCGTTGTGCACCAGCGCGCTGAGGATCTGGTGCAGGTGCTTGGGATCGACCAGCGCGTGCACCGGCTGCGGGGCGAGGATCGCTTCGAGGCTGTCGGTCTCGATCGACAGGGTCTGCCGGTACTCCAGGACGAAGCGGCGCACGAACGCGCCCAGGTCCAGGTTCTCCGGATTGGAGCGTTCGCGCCGGGCCAGGCCGAGCACGCTCTCGACGATGCCGTTGGTGCGCTGGCACTGCTGGTGGATGATCTGCAGCAGGCGGCGGTCGGCATCGCCGATCGCCGGCGATTCCTCCAGCAATTGCGAGGCGTAGTTGATCGCGGCCAGCGGGTTGCGGATCTCGTGGGCCAGGCTGGCCGAGAAGCGGCCCAGCGCCGACAGCGTCAACGACTCGGCGCGCCGCGACACCACCGTGGCGTCGTCCAGGAACACGAGGGTCAGGTCGCCCTCGGCCAGCAGCCGGGCGAAGCGCGGCTGCACTTCCGGCTGGTCCGGCGACAGCTGCAGCGGGCTTTCGTCCTGGTTCCAGCCGTTGCGCCAGCGCTGCAGGCGCCGGGCCAGTTCCGGCGCGGCGCTGAGCAGGTCGAGCCGGCCGCTTTCGCTGTTGCCGTCGGTGTCGCCGAGCAGCGCCGACGCGGCCTCGTTGGCCAGCGTCACCCGGTTCTGCGCGTCCACCACCAGCACCCCGGTGCGCATGCGGCGGATGATCAGTTCGTTGATTTCGTAGAGGTTGGCCACCTCGGCGCCGCGGCGTTCGGCCAGGCTCTGGCTGGCGCGCGCGCGCTGGCCGAGGCGGTTGCAGATGTAGGCCACCGCCAGATAGCTGGTGGCGAACATTGCCAGTTCGGCCAGGCTGCGGGTGTTGTCGGCGCCGTCCAGGACGCTCCAGATGTACTCGGCCAGCGTTGCCGCCGAGGCGGTCAGGGCGACGGCGAGGCCGCCGCGCAGGCGCAGCAGCATCGCCGCGGCGGCGACGTTGAACAGCAGCATCATCGCGATGCCGGCGCTGGCCGCGGGCAGGGCGTGCGCGGCCAGGGTCGCGGCGACGATGTCGGCGACGGCGCTGAAGCCGACGATCGGCGCCAGGTGCGCCTCGTTGCGGCCCCACACCAGCAGCGCCAGCGCCACCGCCAGATAGGCGGTGGACAGCGTGCTGGCCAGTTGCGGGTAGCGCGGCTCGCCGACCAGCACACTGAGCGGGCTGAACACCAGGGCGGCGATCAGCCCGGCCACCAGCACACGGTACAGCGCGAAGAAGTACAGCTCGCGGCGCGGAATGGACTCGATGCGATCGATGAGCGAGGCGCTGGTGGGCAAGCCGGACTCCGGGCGGACAGCGGACGGCGCGAGTATAGGGGCGGTGCCGTCTGCGCGGATGGCGGCCAGGGCGGCGGCGGCCTGGCCGGGCCGTCGCCGCCGGTGGTCCGGTTCCCGGTCGGGGCAGGAGGAAGCACGGGCGAGCACGTCGGGGCGGATGCCCCCGCCAGTCGATGGCGCCACCGGGGACCTCCCCGATGTCCTCGGCCGGGTCAGCGCGCCGGCGCTTTTGCGCCGCCGCCCTCGGTCGGCGACAATAGGCGCCCCGTCCGTACCGCTCCCGGCCGCCACTCAGGGCCCGGATCGCTGCGGGACGGCCGTTCCTTTTCCCACGGTGACGCATGAATTTCCACGAATATCAGGCAAAACAACTGCTTGCCGAGTACGGCATCCCGGTCCCGGCCGGCAAGGTCGCGGCTACTGCGGAAGAAGCGGTTGAAGCCGCCAAGTCGCTGGGCGCTGGCCCTTGGATGGTCAAGGCGCAGATCCACGCAGGTGGCCGCGGCAAGGCCGGCGGCGTCAAGTTCTGCAAGACCACCGACGACGTGAAGGCCGTTGCCGAGAAGCTGCTCGGCACCAAGATGGCCACCTACCAGACCGCCGGCGTCGAGCTGCCGATCAACCTGGTGCTGGTGACCACCGCCGGCGAGATCGTCAAGGAGCTGTACCTGTCGGTGCTGGTCGACCGCGGCACCCGCACCATCAGCTACATCGCGTCCTCCGAGGGCGGCATGGAGATCGAACAGGTCGCCGCCGAGACCCCGGACAAGATCCACACGCTCAACGTCGACTTCGTCGAGGGCGTGCAGGGTTACCACGGTCGCGACATCGGCTTCAAGATGGGCCTGACCGCCAAGCAGGCCGGCCAGTTCGCCAGCATCATGGTCAACCTGTACCGCATCTTCAACGAGAAGGACCTGGCGCTGGTGGAGATCAATCCGCTGGCCATCCTGGACGACGGCAACCTCTACGCGCTGGACGGCAAGTTCAACAGCGACGACAACGCCAACTTCCGCCACAAGGAACTGGTCGCCATGCGCGACAAGTCCCAGGAAGACGAGACCGAAGTGACCGCTTCGGAGCTGGACATCAACTACGTCACCATGGACGGCAACATCGGCTGCATGGTCAATGGCGCCGGTCTGGCCATGGCCACCATGGACGTGATCAAGCTCAACGGCGGCGAGCCGGCGAACTTCCTGGACGTGGGCGGCGGCGCCAACAAGCAGCGCGTGATCGAGGCGTTCAAGCTGATCCTGTCCTCGGACAAGGTCGAGGGCATCTTCGTCAACATCTTCGGCGGCATCGTCCGCTGCGACATGATCGCCGAGGGCATCATCGCGGCGGTCAAGGAAGTGGGCGTCAAGGTTCCGGTCGTGGTGCGCCTGGAAGGCACCAACGTGGAAGAGGGCAAGCAACTGCTGCGCGACAGCGGCATGGCCATCATCCCGGCCGACAACATCAACGACGGCGCCAAGAAGGTCGTTGAAGCTGTCAAGAACGCCGCCTGATCCACGACACCAAGGAACTCCAATGTCTGTTTTGATTAACAAGAACACCAAGGTGATCGTGCAGGGCTTCACCGGCCAGCAGGGCACCTTCCACGCCACCCAGATGATCGAGTACGGCACCCAGGTGGTCGGCGGCGTCACGCCGGGCAAGGGCGGCACCACCCACATCGACCTGCCGGTGTTCAACACCGTGGCCGATGCCGTGCAGAGCACGGGCGCCGATGCCTCGGTGATCTACGTGCCGCCGCCGTTCGCGGCCGACGCGATCCTGGAAGCGGCTGCGGCCGGCATCAAGGTCATCGTCTGCATCACCGAAGGCATCCCGGTGCTGGACATGCTGCGCGTCAAGAACGTGCTGACCCGCTCGCATCCGGAGACCGTGCTGATCGGGCCGAACTGCCCCGGCGTGATCACCCCGGGCGAGTGCAAGATCGGCATCATGCCGGGCCACATCCACAAGCCGGGCAAGATCGGCATCGTCTCGCGTTCGGGCACGCTGACCTATGAAGCGGTCAAGCAGACCACCGAAGTCGGCCTGGGCCAGTCCACCTGCATCGGCATCGGCGGCGACCCGATCAACGGCCTGAACTTCGTCGACTGCCTCAAGCTGTTCAACGAGGATCCGCAGACCGAAGGCATCATCATGGTCGGCGAAATCGGCGGCGACGCCGAGGAAGCCGGTGCCGAGTACATCGCCAAGCACGTCAAGAAGCCGGTGGTCGGCTTCATCGCCGGTGCCTCGGCGCCGGCCGGCAAGCGCATGGGCCACGCCGGTGCGATCGCCTCGGGCGGCAAGGGCACGGCCGAAGGCAAGTTCGCGGCGATGGAAGCCGCTGGCGTCAAGACCGTCCGCTCGCCGGGCGACCTCGGTGCGGCGATCGCCTCGCTGGTGAAGTAAGCTGCCAGCGCTGCGGCAGCGACCCGCCCTCGGGTGTGTCGTTGTCGCCGCCGCTGTCCGCAAAGGCCTCGCGCAAGCGGGGCCTTTTTCGTTTCGGCTGGCAGGTGCACGGCACCGTTGCGGCACCCTGGCGTGACGGGCCGGGCGCGGACGGTCACGCGATGCAGCCCGACCAGCCCCTGCGCAATCAAGCGTTTGCATTATGCCCGGGGGCGCCACTCGTCCCTGCCGACCCGCCATTGGTCCCCAGGCCTGGGGTTGCCGTCCCTGCTGCGCTGACAGGAACCGGCGCGGTGCCGACACTGGCGCCACTTTCTTCGGCAGCGACAGGAGCGGATGCGTGATCAGGCGATGGCGGGCAGCGGTATGCGGGGCGGGCATGGCGATGGGCATCGGTGGCCTCTGCGCGGCGGCGCCAGGCGACTGGGCCAGTTATGCCGGCGCGCCCGGCGGCGGGCAGTACTCGCCGCTGACCCAGATCACCCCGGACAACATCGGCCGGCTGCGCATCGCCTGGTCGTTCCGCACCGGCGAACTCGGCGCGGGCCTGCCTGATCCGGAACGGCGCCGCTTCGAAGCCAATCCGCTGGTGCTGGGTGGGCGCATGTACCTCACCACCGGGACCGGCATCGCCTTTGCGCTGGATGCGACCAGCGGCCGCGAATTGTGGTCGTTCGATGCCAAGGTCGCGCGCAACAAGCACTACAGCGATCCGGCCTCGCGTGGGGTGAGTTTCTGGCGCGACATCCAGGCGACGGCGGGCGCGTGCCGCGAGCGCATCGTGTTCGGCACCCTGGACGCGCGGCTGATCGCGCTGGATGCCGCCGACGGCAAGCCCTGCGCCGGGTTCGGCAATGGTGGCAACGTCGACCTGCATGCCGGCATCGACGTGCACGACAACGCCAGCGATGCCTGGGCCAACTATGCGGTGACCTCGCCGCCGGTGGTGGCCGGCGACGTGCTGGTGGTCGGCAGCTCGATCGGCGACAACCGCGGACATGCGCTGGAACAGGGTGTGGTGCGCGGCTACGACGCGCGCAGCGGCCGCGAGCTGTGGCGCTGGGATCCGGTGCCGCGCGATCCGGCCAAGGCCACTGCCGCCGGCTGGCAGCCGGAGCAGGCGGCCACGGTCGGCGGCGGCAACGCCTGGGCGCCGCTGTCGGTGGATCCGGCGCTGGGTCTGGTGTACGTGCCGACCGGCTCGGCCAGCCCGGACTACTACGGTGGCGAGCGCCTGGGCGACAACCGCGACGCCGACTCGCTGGTGGCGCTGGACCTGCACAGCGGCCGCCGGGTGTGGGCGCAGCAACTGGTGCACCACGATCTGTGGGACTACGACCTGGCCTCGCAGCCGGTGCTGACCACGGTGCAGACCGCGCAGGGGCCGCGCGCGGCGGTGCTGCAGGCGACCAAGACCGGCTTCCTGTTCGCCTTCGATCGCCGCGACGGCACGCCGCTGTTCCCGATCAGCGAGGTGCCGGTGCCGGCCTCCGACGTGCCGGGCGAACGCACCTCGCCGACCCAGCCGATGCCCGAGCCGGGGTTGCGCCTGGCCCGGCATACGCCGCTGACCGCCGCCGATGCCTGGGGGGCGACGCCGGGCGCGCGCCGCGAATGCGCCGCGCTGATCGCCGGGCTGCGCTCGGAAGGCCTGTTCACCCCACCCAGCGTGCGTGGCACGATCGCGCTGCCGGGCTGGGCCGGCGGCGTGAACTGGGGCGGCATCGCGGTGGATCCGCAGCGCCAACTGGCGATCATGCCGGTGTCGGACCTGCCGATGCAGGTGGCGCTGATCCCGCGCGAACAGTTCAGCGAGGCCGAGCACGCGCGCCATCCGGACCAGCAGTTCAACGAAATGGAAGGCACGCCGTACTACATGCGCCGCGGCATGTTGAGCTCGTCCGGCGGCATTCCCTGCGTCAAGCCACCGTGGGGGCGGCTGGTGGCGGTGGATCTGCGCACGCGCAAGATCGCCTGGGAGCGTCCGCTCGGCACCTTGGAAGAGAAGCTGCCGTGGCTGCCGCTGGACGTGGGCACGCCGCTGCTCGGCGGCGCAGTGACCACCGCCAGCGGCCTGACCTTCATCGCCGCGGCGGCCGATGCGCGCCTGCGCGCGCTCGACAGCGCCACCGGCAAGACCCTGTGGGAGGCCAAGCTGCCGGCCGGCGGCCAGGCCACGCCCTCGGTCTACGCGGTGGGCGGCAAGCAGTATGTGGTGATCGCGGCCGGCGGGCGCGAAGGCATGGGCACGATGGGCGATTACGTGGTCGCCTACACGCTCGATGGCGCGGGCAAGGACGTGGTGTTCCAGCATGGCGTCGGCGTGCGCATGGCGGTGCTGGGTCTGGTCGCGCTGAGTTTGTGTGCGGGAGTGGTGCTGCTGGTGCGGCGCTGGCGCCGGCGCCGCCGCGCGCGGGCTGGCACTGACGCGCGCTGAAGCACATGGTGGTGGCTGGCTGGCGCTTCGGGGTTGCTGCAGTCGGGACTGAAGTCCCTCCCACAGTGCACCCGGTCAGCGCACGGCATGTTTGCCCCTTGTGGGAGCGGCTCAGCGGCGATGGGCGTCACCGGGAATGCCTGTCGCGGCTGAAGCCGCTCCTGCGAGGTGTAACGTCATGGCCGCTGAGTCGTGGCAAAAGCACGTATTCGAGCTGCGCTGAAGTCCTCCGGCGGCGCACCAGCCAGGGCTTGGCCTGCCGCTCCTTGTGGAAGCGACTCAGTCGCGACGCGGTTTCTCGCAGCAGTTGGCTTTGAATCCGACCGAAATCCTTCCAGCAGTGCACCCACCCGGTGACCGGCCCAGCATGAGGTGGGCGGGCCGATCGCCGACCGCGGCGCTAAACTGGGCATTGCGCCGTGCGCATCTCGGCGACGCTGCTGCTGGCACCATCCTGTGAGTGGCCGGCATCGGCGCGACCGCCGCGCTTTTTCCCTCCCGCTTCTGCAAGGTTGTCCATGTCTTCTTCCCTCCGTCTCGCCATGGCCCAGTTCGATTTCCCGGTCGGCGCCGTGGCGCAGAACACCGACCGGATCATCGCCTTGATCGAGGAGGCGCGCGACGAGTACGGCGCCGACGTGGTGCTGTTCCCGGAGCTGGCGGTCAGCGGCTATCCGCCGGAGGACCTGCTGCTGCGGCCGGGCTTCCTGGCCGACTGCGAGCGCGCGTTGCAGCGCATCGCCGCGCAGGTGCACGGCATCGTCGCGGTGGTCGGCTGGCCGCAGAGCGCCGGCAGCGTGGTCTACAACGCCGCCAGCGTGCTGCGCGGCGGCCGTATCGAACGCACCTACCGCAAGCGCGAACTGCCCAACTACGCGGTGTTCGACGAGCGGCGTTATTTCGACGTGGACCCGGACGGCGAGCACTGCGTGTTCGAGGTCAAGGGCACGCCGGTCGGCCTGGTGATCTGCGAGGACCTGTGGTTCCCGGAGCCGCTGGCGGCGACCGTGCGGGCGGGCGCGGAACTGGTCCTGGTGCCCAACGCGTCGCCCTACGAGCGCGGCAAGCACGCGCAGCGCGATGCCCTGCTGGCCGAGCGCAGCCGCGAGAGCGGCGCGGCGCTGGCCTATCTCAACGTGGTCGGCGGCCAGGATGCGCTGGTGTTCGACGGCGCCTCGGTGGTGGCCGATGGCGACGGCACCGTGCATCCGGCCGCGGCCGCCTTCACCGACCAGTGGCTGGTGGTGGACTACGACACCGCTGCACGCCGCTTCGCGCCGCTGCGCTGGACCGACGACGGCGACGAGAGCATGGATGCGCTGGCCTGGCGCGCGGTGGTGCGCGGGCTGCAGGACTACTGCGCCAAGAACCGCTTTTCCAAGGTCTGGCTCGGCCTGTCCGGCGGCATCGATTCGGCGCTGGTGCTGGCGATGGCGGTGGACGCGCTGGGCGCGGACAACGTCACCGCGGTGCGCCTGCCGTCGCGCTACACGGCCGACCTGTCCAACGACCTGGCCGCGGACCAGTGCCGGGTCCTCGGCGTGAAGCTGGAGACGGTGGCGATCGAGCCGGCGTTCGAGGGCTTGCTGAGCGCGCTCGGTCCGCTGTTCGCCGGCACCGAGCCCGACGTCACCGAGGAGAACCTGCAGTCGCGCAGCCGCGGCGTGATCCTGATGGCGCTGGCCAACAAGTTCGGCGGCCTGCTGCTGACCACCGGCAACAAGAGCGAGTACGCGGTGGGTTACGCCACCATCTACGGCGACATGTGCGGCGGCTATGCGCCGCTGAAGGACCTGTACAAGACCGAGGTGTTCGGCCTGGCGAAATGGCGCAACACGGTCGGCGGTACGCCGGTGATCCCGCCGGCGGTGATCGCGCGGCCGCCCTCGGCGGAGCTGCGCGCCAACCAGACCGACCAGGATTCGCTGCCGCCCTACGACGTGCTCGACGGCATCCTGTACCGCTACGTCGACCAGGAAGAATCGCGCGACGAGATCGTCGCCGCCGGCTATGCCGCCGACGTGGTCGACCGGGTGGTGCGGCTGGTGCGCATCAGTGAGTGGAAGCGCCACCAGGCCGCGCCGGGACCGAAGGTGTCGCGCCGCGCGTTCGGCCGCGAGCGGCGCTATCCGATCAGCAATGGGTATCAGGCCTGACGCGGTCGTCGACCTGGCATCTGTCTCATCTGTAGGAGCGGCTTCAGCCGCGACGGGCCTTGCCAGGGGCAATGGGAACGCCCGTCGCGGCTGAAGCCGCTCCTACGCGGGATGTTACGCGGGGTGTCGTTGGCAGGAAGCCGCCGCAACGCGCGCTGGATACGCTTTTGCGAATCCCCAATCCCCAATCCCGGCCTTCATACCACCTGCAGCAACCGCAAGCCGAACGCATCGTCCTGCGCATTCCAGCCATGGCTGACGCGCAGGCCGGCTTCGGCGGCCATCGTGGCGAAGCTCTGGTCGGTGTACTTGTGGCTATATTCGACCTGCATCGCTTCGCCGTCGGCGAAGTCGAAGCGCTGCCCGGCCACGGTCACCTGCTGCGCGCACTGGCTGACCAGGAAGGTCTCGATGCGCTCGCGCGCTTCCGCATAAACGGCACGGTGGCGGAACTGCGCCAGGTCGAAGTCGCTGCCGATCTCGCGGTTGAGCCGGCGCAGCAGGTTCAGGGTGAACGCGGCGGTGACCCCGGCGGCGTCGTTGTAGGCGGCCTCCAGCAGCGCCGTGTCCTTGACCAGGTCGATGCCGATCAGCGCACAGCCGTCCGTGCCCATGGTCTGGCGCATCGAGCGCAGCAGGGCGATGCCGTCCTCGCGGGTGAAGTTGCCCAGGGTCGAGCCGGGAAAGAACACCAGGGTGCGACGCGCGCCGCGCTGCGGCGCCGGCAGCGCCACCGGCGCGGTGAAGTCGGCGCACACCGGCAGCATCTGGATGTGCGGGAAGCGCTCGGCCAATCGCACGGTGCTGGACATCAGCATGTCGCGGGAGATTTCGATGGGTGTGTAGGCCACCGGCATGCGCAGGCCGTCCAGCAGCAGCTGGGTCTTGCGGCCGCTGCCGCTGCCCAGTTCCACCACGTGCGCGCCGGTGCCCACCGCCTGCGCGATCGACGGCATCCGCGCTTCCAGCAGGTCCAGCTCGGTGCGGGTCAGGTAGTACTCGGGCTGACGCGTGATCGCCTCGAACAGGCGCGACCCTTCGGCGTCGTAGAAATACTTGGACGGCAGTTGCTTGGGGCTGCACGACAGCCCGGCGATCGCATCGGCGGTAATGTCGTCCGGCTGCGGATGCAGGTCGGTCAGGGCGGCTTCGGTCAGGGCACGGGCGGTTGCGGCATTCATGCGGAATCCTTGGCCAGGCGCACGCCGGCGAACTGCCATCGCGCATCGGAGGGGAAGAAGTTGCGGTAGCTGGCGCGGATGTGATCGTGCGGCGTGGCGCAACTGCCGCCGCGCAACACCCACTGCGCGTTCATGAACTTGCCGTTGTATTCGCCCAGCGTGCCCGACCACGGGCGGAAGCCGGGGTAGGGCAGGTAGGCGCTGCCGGTCCATTCCCAGACATCGCCGAACAGCTGCTGCAGGCCGGTGTCGGTCGGTGCCGCCGACTGCGGGTGCAGCGCATCGGTCTCGACGAAGTTGCCGGCGATGGCGACGCCGGTGGCCGCTTGTTCCCACTCCGCCTCGGTCGGCAGGCGTGCGCCGGCCCAGCGCGCGAAGGCGTCGGCCTCGAACAGGCTGAGATGGCACGCCGGCGCATGCGGATCGCGCTCGCGCCAGCCGCCGAGGGTGAATTCGCGCACGCCGTCGGCATGCCAGTACAGCGGGCGCTGCCAGTCCTCGGCGCACCGTCGCGCCCAGCCATCGCTGAGCCACAGTCCGACCGTGCGATAGCCGCCGTCGGCGATGAAGTCGGCGTACTCGGCATTGCTCACCGGGCGGCTGGCCAGCGCATGCGCCGGCACCAGAACGCGATGCCGCGGCGATTCGTTGTCGTAGGCGAAGCCGGTATGCGCCGGCCACGGCGCGGCGCCGATCTCGCCGATCTGTTCGTCGCGCTGCAGCCAGCGCAGCGGAGAAGCGGACGCGTGCCGTGTCGCCAGGTCGGCGCGATATGCCGGACCCAGCGGATTGCGCCAGAACGCATGCTTGATGTCGGTCAGCAGCAGTTCCTGGTGCTGCTGCTCGTGCTGCAGACCCAGCTCGAGGATCTGCAGGGTCTGCGGCTCCAGCGTGCCAGCCTGCAACTGCGCCAGCACGCGGCTTTCGATCTCGCTGCGGTAGTCCAGCACCTGCGCCAGCGATGGCCGCGACAGCAGGCCGCGATGCGGCCGCGCATGCGCCGGACCGATGCTCTGGTAGTAGCTGTTGAACAGGTAGTCCCACTGCGGATCGCGGGCGCGGTACGCCGGATCGGCGCCGAGCACGAAGCGCTCGAAGAACCAGGTGGTATGCGCCAGATGCCATTTGGCCGGGCTGGCGTCGTCCATGCTCTGCACCATCGCGTCTTCTTCGCTCAATGGCGCGGCGAGATGACGGCTGCGCGCGCGCACGCGGCGCAGGCGCTCCGCCAGCGTCGCGGCAGACGCGATGGGCGAGGGCGGTGACGCCGGAGAGATCGCTTGCATCGACGCAGTCTTAGCGCTGGGGCGTGAACGGACCGTCACGCGTCGGCAACCGTGGCGTTACCCTAGATACATGTCTACGACCGCCTCGCGCCATGCTGCCAGTCCGGCTTCTGCGGAAGAGCTGGTCGACCTCGATGCCGCGGCGGAGGCGTTCGCGCTGCCGCCCGGCGTGCGCTACCTGGACACCGCCAGCAAGGGCCCGCGGCTGCACCGGGCGCTGGCCGCGGGGCAGGCGGCGCTGGCCGATGCGATTGCGCCGTGGACGCTGTCCTTCGATGCCTGGCGCGCGCAGATCGAAGACCTGCGCACGCTGGCCGCGGCCACGGTGTTTTCGGGCGATAGCGAGGGCGTGGCGATGGTGCCGTCGGCCGCGTACGGCCTGGCCATCGCGGCGCGGCAGGTGACGCTGGCGCCTGGCGATGCGGTGCTGCTGCTCGATGGCCAGTTCCCATCGAATTTGCTGGCGTGGCAGCAACGCTGCGCCGAGAGCGGCGCACACCTCGCGGTGGTGCGGCCTGCGCCGGACCAGGACTGGACCGATGCGGTGCTGGCCACGCTCGACGCGCAGCCGCGCGTGCGCGTGGCGACCCTGCCCAACGCCTACTGGCGCGACGGCAGCTTGCTGGATCTGGACCGGATCGCGCCGCGTGTGCATGCGGCCGGCGCGCTACTGGTGCTGGACCTGAGCCAGAGCCTGGGCGTGCTGCCGGTGCGGTTGGACGCCTGGCGACCGGATTTCGTGGTCTCGGTCGGGCACAAATGGCTGCTCGGTCCGATGGGGCTGGCATGGCTGTGGGCCTCGCCGTACTGGCGCGCGCACGGGGTCCCGTTCGAGCAGCACTGGCAGGCGCGCGATCCGGGCGGCGACTGGCAATTCCCGGCCGAGGCGCCGCCGCCGTACCGCAGCGGCGCGCGCCGCTTCGATGCCGGTGGCGTGGCCGATCCGCTGCGGCTGGCGATGGCCAGCGCGGCGCTGCAGCAGGTGCAGCAGTGGCAGCCAGCGCGCATCGCGCAGCGGCTCGGCGAACTTGGCGCGGCGTTCGATGCAGAACTCCTGGCGCTGGGCGCGGACGACTGGATTGCGGCGGGGCATGCGCCGCATCTGTACGCGCTGCGTCCACCGGCGTCGACGATGCCGGTGTTGCTGCCATGGCTGCAGCACGCGCAAGTCATCTGTACTCATCGGCATGGCGCGCTGCGCATCGCGCCGTATTTGCAGTTGGCGCCGGAGGCAATGCGCGGCCTGGCGCAAGAGATGGTGGCTGCGGTGCGTGCTTGAACGCACGTGCGTGAGTTCGTTGGCTGTCTTCGGTTTCGATGGGCAATCGACTACTGGTGCGCATCGTCGATCCTGTTGGGTGCATGGCTTCGTTCGTCGCGGCTGAAGCCGCTCCTACGAGAGAACGGACGGTAGACGCCGTAGGAGCGGCTTCAGCCGCGACCCGATGCCGCTGTGATGCGTTTGGCGCGGCTGCGGGTGCCGAAGGCCGGTCGCATCTTTGAAGCGCGCGGCGCCTGGTTTACCGCCGCGCCGCCAGGCGCAATCCACGCGGTGTGAGCACCCGCTCCAGCAGCTCGAACAGGCCCTGGACCAGCAGCGCCAGCAGCGCGGCCGGCACCGCGCCTTCCAGGATCAGGCCGAGGTCGTCCAGGCGGATGCCGGTGAGGATCGGCTGGCCGTAGCCGCCGGCACCGATCAAGGCGCCCAGGGTCGCGGTGCCGACGTTGATCACCGCTGCGGTCTTGATGCCGGCGAGGAGGGTGCGCAGCGCCAGCGGCAGTTCGATCCGCCACAGCCGGGTGCCCGGCGGCAGCCCGAGCGCGGCAGCGGTCTCGCGCAGCTCGCGAGGAATGCCGGTGATGCCGGCATGGGTGTTGCGCACGATCGGCAGCAGGCTGTACAGGAACAGTGCGGCGATCGCCGGTTTGGCGCCGATGCCGAAGAGCGGGATCATGAACACGAACACCGCCAGCGACGGCAGCGTCTGCAGCACGCCGGTCAGCGCCAGCACCGCCTGACCGAGCCGTGGCCGATGCGCGGCCAGGATGCCCAGCGGCAGCGCCACCAGCAGGGCCAGTCCCAGCGACAGCCCGACCAGCGCCAGGTGCTCGCGGGTGCGTTGCAGCAGCCGCTGCATCCGCCCGTCTTCGGCCGGCGCGGCGATGCCCAGCCAGTGTGCGGCGATGGCGCTTTCTGCACGCTTGTCGAGCTTGGCCTCGGCGTTGAGCCGCTGCATGGTCGCCGCGTCGATGCGTCCGCCCAGGCCCTGCAGCGCCTGCACGAAGCGCGGCGCGCGCTGCGCCAGGTCGGCGCGGTACAGGAACACCGCCGCGTAGCGCGGGAAGTAATGCTTGTCGTCCTGCAGCACCAGCAGGTCGTGCGCGGGGATTTCGGCGTCGGTGCTGTACAGGTCGGTGAGGTCGATCGCGCCGCTGTCCAGTGCGCGGTAGGCGAGGTCGTGGTCCAGGCCGGTAGGCGTCTGCGGCAGGCTGTAGGCGTCGCGCACGCCGGGCCAGCCATCGGCGCGCGAGACGAATTCGTTGCTCAGCCCGAACTTCAGCGTCGGATGCGCGGCCAGGTCGGACAGGCGCACGATGCCCAGCGCCTGCGCGCGTTGCCGGCGCATGCCGAACGCATAGGTGTTGTCGAAGCCGAGCGGCGCGCTCATCGCCAGGCCGTGCTGCGCCAGCGCCTGCCGCAGCGCGGCGTCGTCGGCGCCGGGCATGTGCAGCAGTTCGGCGGCCAGGGTGCCGGTGTACTCGGCGTAGGCGTCGATCGAACCCTGCTCCAGCGCGCGCCACAGGATGCGGGTGCCGCCGAGCTGGCGACGGTGTTCGACCTCGACGCCGGCCTGGCGCCCGGCGCCGGCGGCGATCTCGCCCAGCACCACCGCTTCGGTGAAGTTCTTGGAGCCGACCACGACCTTGGTGTCTGCGGCAGCAGCCGGCAGCCCCAGCAGGCCGGCAAGACTGCCCAAGGCGACCGCTGCGATCGCGCGCCAGCGCGCGCCCGGCGACGTCATCGCGCATCCTCCAGGGTGCGCTGCGCCTGCAGGAACTGGCCGACGAACGGATCGGCCGGCGCCTCCAGCAAGGTGCGCGCACTCCCTTCCTGCAGCACGCGGCCGCCGCGCATCAGCACCAGGGTGTCGCCCAGGTAGGCGGCCTCGGCGACGTCGTGGGTCACCAGCACCACGGTCTTGCCGAGCAGCGCGAACAGTTCGCGCATCTGCGTCTGCAGTTCGTGGCGCACGATCGGGTCGAGTGCGCCGAGCGGTTCGTCCAGCAGCAGCACCGGCGGATCCAGCAACAGCGCGCGGATCAATCCCACCCGTTGGCGCTGGCCGCCGGACAGCTCGGCTGGGTAGCGCGCCAGCAGCGCCTCCGGCAGCCGGCACAACGCGGCCAGCTCGTGCAGGCGCGTGGCGATGCGCGGCCGCGCCCAGCCCAGCGTGCGCGCCAGCAAGGCGGCGTTGTCGCGGGCGGTCAGGTGCGGGAACAGGCCGCCTTCCTGGATCACGTAGCCGATGCGCCGGCGCTGCGCCAGCAGGGTGGCGCGACGCAGCGGCTCGCCCTGGAAGCGCACCTCGCCGCTATCGGGCCATTCCAGCCCCAGCAGCAGGCGCAGCACGCTGGACTTGCCGGCGCCGCTGGGGCCGATCAACGCGGTGGTGCGGCCGGGGGCGATGCGCAGATCGACCCGGTCCAGCGCCAGCATGTCGCCGTAGCGGCGGGTGACCCGATGCAGTTCGAACATCGCCGCAGCATAGCCGCAGGCGGCGACCACGCCGCGCGAAGACGGCGGCCGGCTCAGCGCGCGGCGTCGGTCAGCAGGTCCAGCGTCGGCTTCGGCCGGCTCAGGTCGTACATCAGGCCGAAATGCGCTTCCGCACCCTGCTGGTCCGGCTGGTCGAGCAGTTCGTAGAGATTGATCTCGGCGACCACGTCGGCGTAGTCGCTGCGCAGGGTCTGCAGCAGGTCCGCCACGCTGTCGTAGCAGGCGCCGTCGCCGGGATGGCCGCCGTCGGTGTTGCCGGTGTACACCTCGGCGCAGTTGAGCTCGTTGACGTACACCTTGGTGGCGTACTTCTGCGCGGCGGCGCGCAGCTGTCCCAAGTACAGATCCATCCAGTAGCCGCGCTCGCCGTGGAAGGCGTAGTAGTGGAAGCTGATCCGGTCGAAGTCGAAACCGGCGGCCTTGGCCTGGTCGAGGAACCACAGCGAGCCGTTGCGGTCGCCGGGGCAGCGCGCGTTGGCCGAACGATCGTCGCTGTTGCAGGCGGTGATGTTGATGGTGAACTGCAGGCCGGCGCCCAGTTCGTCGGAGGCCTGCTTCATGCCGCGGTACATCGTGGTCATGGCGGCGATCCGCGCCGGTGCGGCGGCGCGGTCAAGGTCCTGCTCGTTGCCGATCTCCCAGACCTTGATGTCGCCGGCATAGCGACGCGCCAGCGCGTAGCCGATCTCCTGCGACATCGGATACACCATGGGCCGCAGCGCGATGTTGTACTGGCGCGAGAGCTGCACCAGCCGGTCGAGCACGGTGAAGTTGCGCGGGTCCACGTCGAACCGGTAGCTGCGCAGGTTGCGCTGATCGAGCAGGCGGAACACTGCCTCGCTCTGGCTGAGCGGGTAGGCCTGGCGGCCGTCGTGGCCATTGACCCCATAGACGATGGCCGGTGCCGCGGCGGCCGGAAGAGCGGCGGCGGCGAAGACGGCGGCGAACAACCACAGCAGCGGGCGCAGGATGGGCATGGGCATGGTTCCCAGCGGATCGGCATGGAGGAGGCGTGGGGGCAGCCTAGCAAGCCTGCGCGGCGGCCTGGCCGACAATCGTCCGGAATGGAGCGGGCGTCGCAGTCCGAGGCGCCAGGCGGGTCCGGCGGTGCGCTGCCGCGCGGCGCCTGCTCCGATGGCCCGCCCTTGCAGGCGAGGCTATGGACGCTGTGGTAGCCCCAGAACGCGACAGGGGCCTTGCGGCCCCTGTCGGTGTGCATCGTGTCGGCGCGGTGGATCAGCGCTGCATCTGCGAATTGGACTGTCCGGTGGCGGCGGACTTCTCGCCGGCGAACGGGTTGAGCTTGCGGATCATCCACGGGTACTTCGGCCAGTTGCCGGTCAGCCACGGGTGCTGCGGATCGTTGAGTTCGAGCACGCGACGCGCGTCGGCGGCCAGGGTCTTGTTGCCCAGGTGGGTGTAGGCATCGGCCAGCACCGCCACCGCGTCGTTCTGGTAGGCGCTCTGCGGGTAGGTCTCCAGCAGGTAGGTCGCGCGCGAGGCGGCCGACACCCAGGCGTCGCGGCGCAGGTAGTACAGCGCGTTGTCCAGCTCGTGCTGGGCGAACACGTTGCGCAGGGCGATCATGCGTGCGCGCGCGTCGGCGGCGTAGCGGCTGTTCGGGTAGCGCTCGGCGACGGTGTTGAAGTCGGCGTAGGCCTGCTGCGGGGTGGACAGGTCGCGACGGCTCGGGTCCAGCGACCACACCCGGCGCAGGAACACCGTGTCGCGGTTGGAGTTGGACAGCCCGCGCAGGTAGTACATGTAGGCGATGTTGCGCTGGGTCGGATAGGTGCGGATGAAGCGGTCGATGGTCGACACCGCGTCGTCGTGCTTGCCGGCCTTGTACTGGGCGTAGGCGCTCTCGATCATCGCCTGCTCGGTGTAGTTGCCGTACGGGTACTGCGCGATCAGCCGCTTGAAGCTGCTCTCGGCGCCGGCCCAGTTGCCGGTCTCCATCTGCCCGTGCGCCTTCTGGTAGAGCTGCTCCACCGGCATGCCTTCTTCGGGGTTCTTCTTCGAACGGTGGCAACCCGTCGCCACGACCAGCGTGACCAGCAGCAGGGCGATGAAACGGACGTGCGCGGACAGCGGGACGGAGCGTCGGATCATGGGTTCGGGCGCGGCAGGGCAGGAATACGAAGGGGCGATGATAGCCTAGTGGCCTGTCCTGCGACTGACTACGGCCGCCGCGACCCCCTTTTCCGACCCAAGCCGTGCCCCTGCCATGCCCCATACCCCCCCGGATCTGCCCGAGGACGCCGTCAGCGACGGCCCGCGCCAGGCGCGCGTCCCCGATCACGCCGCCGGCCGCCGCTTCGACGCGGTGCTGGCCGAACTGTTCCCCGAATATTCGCGCTCGCGCCTGGCCGAATGGATCAAATCCGGCGACGCCCTGCTCGACGGCGCCCCGGCGCGGCCGCGCGATGCGCTGCGCGGCGGCGAGATCGCCAGCCTGCACGCGGTGCTGGACACCCAGACCCACGCCCTGCCCGAGGACATCCCGCTGGAGGTGCTGTACGAGGACGACCAGGTCATCGTGCTGAACAAGCCGGCCGGGCTGGTGGTGCACCCGGGCGCCGGCAATCCCAGCGGCACCCTGGTCAACGCCTTGCTGTACCGCGATCCGGGGCTGTCGGCGCTGCCGCGCGCCGGCATCGTGCACCGCCTGGACAAGGACACCAGCGGCGCCATGGTGGTGGCGCGGACCCTGCCGGCGCATACCTCGCTGGTGGCGCAGCTGTCCGCGCGCGACGTGCACCGGCAGTACCTGGCGGTGGTGGTCGGGGCGCTGGTCTCCGGCGGCACCGCCAACGCGCCGATCGACCGCCATCCGCGCGACCGCCTGCGCATGGCGGTGCGCGAGGACGGCCGCGACGCGGTCACCCATTACCGGCTGCGCGAGCGCTTCCGTGCGCATACGGCCCTGGAATGCCGCCTGGAGACCGGCCGCACCCACCAGATCCGCGTGCACATGGCGCACCTGAAGCACCCCATCGTCGGCGACCCGCTGTACGGCGGCCCGCTGAAGCTGCCCAAGGGCGCCAGCGAGGAGCTGATCGCCGAACTGCGCGGCTTCAAGCGCCAGGCGCTGCACGCCGAAACCCTGGAGTTCAAGCATCCCTCGAGCGGCGAGCCGGTCCGCGCCACCGCCGCGGTGCCGGCCGACCTGCAGCAGTTGATGGCCGCCCTGCGCGTGGATGCGCAGGCGGCGGCCGAGCGGGCGCGGCGCTGAGCATGGCCGGGGTGCCGGTCTCCCGCGCCGTGGCGCGCGGCTGCGTCTCGCGCGGCGGCCGGGGGCGCCAGGCTGGCGGCATGTCGGCCGATGTCGGGCGAGGGCGCGGCCGATGAGCGACTTCGCCTTGGCGGCCGACTGGCCGGCACCGCCGCGGGTCCACGCCCTGACCACCCTGCGGCGTGGCGCTGGCGCCTCGCAGCCGCCGTTCGACTGCTTCAACCTCGGCAACCGCAGTGCCGCCGACGGCGACGACCCGGCCACGGTGCAGCGCAACCGCGACGAGTTGGCCGCGCGGCTGGCGCTGCCGACGCCGCCGCACTGGCTGCGGCAGGTGCACGGCGTGCAGGTGCTGCGTTTCGACGGGCCGCCGCCCGGCACCGGCATCGACGCCGAACCGACCGCCGATGCCGCGGTCACCGCCGAACCGGGTGTGGTGCTGGCGATCCTCACCGCCGATTGCCTGCCGGTGGTGTTCGCCGCCCGCGACGGCAGCGAGGTCGGCGCCGCGCATGCCGGCTGGCAGGGGCTGGCCGGCGGCGTGCTGGAGGCCACCGTGGCCGCGCTGCGCACGGCGCCCGCGCAACTGCAGGCCTGGCTGGGGCCGGCGGCCGGACCGCAGCACTACGAGATCGGCGCCGAGGTGCGCGAGGCGTTCCTGCGCCACGATCCGGCCGCCGCGGCCGCGTTCGTCGCCACCCGGCCCGGTCATTGGTTGGTGGACCTGTACGCGCTGGCGCGGCAACGTCTGGTCGCGGCCGGCCTGGCCCCGGAGCAGATCCACGGCGGCGGGCTGTGCACCATCGCCGATGCGCAGCGCTTCTACTCCTATCGGCGCGACCGCCGCAGCGGGCGCATGGCCACCCTGGCGTGGATCGCGCCCTGACGCCGCCGCTGTTCGCGCAGGTGCTGGGGCCGGCGTTCGCGCAATTGCCGCCAGTGCTGCGCGAACTGCACACACCCTCGTCGCAGTCGCGCTATGTCGGCCAAGCCATGGTCCAGCGCGGCCACCATCCGCTGCTGCCGCTGTGCGCGTGGCTGGTGCGGCTGCCGCGCACCGGGCCGGCGACGCCGGTGGAAGTGGTGTTCCGCGCCGATGCCCGCGGCGAGCGCTGGGAGCGCCTTTTCGGCACGCATGCCATGCCCTCGCGGCTGTGGCTGCACCGCGGCCGCCTGCGCGAGCGCCTGGGTGCGGTGGTGTTCGAATTCGCCCTGCGGGTCGACGGCGCCGGCATCGAATGGCGTGCGGCGCGCGCGTGGGCGTTCGGCGTGCTGCCGCTGCCACGGCGTTGGCTGGCCGGCGTGCACTGCCGCGAAGACCAGCGCGACGGCCGCTACGCGTTCGTGATCGCGGTGACGCTGCCGTGGATCGGCCCGTTCATCCGCTACGAGGGCTGGCTTGCGCCGGCCTGAGCCGCCACCGGGTGCGGCGCCCGCGGCGTCGGAGGACACGGCCATCGTCGTGTTCGACGGGGTGTGTGCGCTGTGCAGCCGATGGGTGCGGTTCCTGCTGCGCTTCGATCGCCGCGGCCGCTACCGCTTTGCGGCGATGCAATCGCCGCGCGGCAGCGCGCTGTTGCGCGAACACGGGCTGGATCCGACCGATCCGCTGTCGTTCCTGCTGCTGACACGGCACGGCGCATTGACCGATTCGGACGCGGCGATCGCGGTGATCGCCGGGCTTGGCGGGGTGTGGCGTAGCATCGCGGTGCTGCGCCTGCTGCCGCGGCGCTGGCGCGATGCCGGCTACCGTGTGCTGGCGCGCAACCGCTACCGCTGGTTCGGCACCACTGCGCAGTGTTTCCTGCCCACGCCGCAACAGCGCGCGCGTTTTCTGGAGTGAGGGCGATGCGCGGACCGGCTCAGCCGGCGCCGCGCGCGAACGGCACGACCTTGCCGTTCGCGTCACCGGCACGGCCGCTGTCGATCCGGAACACCGCAACCGCCGCCGCCAGCCCGCCGGCCTGTTCCTCCATGCTGCGCGCGGCGGCGGTGGCTTCCTCGACCAGGGCGGCGTTGCGCTGGGTCACTTCGTCCAGTTGCGTCACGGTGCGGTTGACCTGCTCGATGCCGCTGGACTGTTCGCCGCTGGCGGCGCTGATCTCGCCGATCAGGCCGGTGACCCGCTGCACCGAACCGACGATCTCGTGCATGGTGGCGCCGGCGCGGTTGACCAGTTCGGCGCCTTCGCCGACGGTGCGGGTGGAGGCCTCGATCAGCTCCTTGATCTCCTTGGCCGCATCGGCCGAGCGCTGCGCCAGCGAGCGCACTTCCGAGGCGACCACGGCGAAACCGCGGCCCTGTTCGCCGGCGCGCGCGGCCTCCACCGCGGCGTTGAGCGCCAGGATGTTGGTCTGGAAGGCGATGCCGTCGATCACCCCGATGATCTCGCCGATGCGCTGCGAAGACGTGCTGATCGCGCGCATCGTCGCCACCACCTCGTCCATCACCTGGCCGCCGGAACGGGCGACCTCGCCGGTGTTCTGCACCAGGCCGTTGGCCTGCTGGGCGTTGTCGGCGTTCTGTTTCACCGCCGAGGTCAGCTCTTCCATCGAGCTGGCGGTTTCCTCCAGGCTCGCGGCCTGCTGCTCGGTGCGGTCGGACAGGTCGGTGTTGCCCGCGGCGATCTCCGAGGCGGCGCGGCGGATCGTTTCGGCCGACTCCTGGATGCCGACGATGATCTCGGTGAGCTTGGCGACGGTGCGGTTGGTGTCCTCGCGCAGCCGCGCGAACACGCCCTGCGCCTGGCCGTCGACGCGGTGGGTGAGATCGCCTTCGGCCAGCGCCGTCAGCGCCCCTGCCAGTTCCGCCAGGTTGCTTTCCACCGCGTCGGCGATGCGGTTGACGCCTTCGGCCAGCGACTTGAGCACCCCGTCCATCGTCGCGGTGTCGATGCGCTGGCTGAAATCGCCGCGCGCGGCGGCCTCGATCACCGTGGCCAGCGCCTGTTCTGCGTTGACCTGCGCGGTCACTTCCTCCCATTGCGCGATGGTGCCCAGGCGGCGGCCGTCGGCGCCGTCGATCGGGCTGTACACGAAATCGATCTGGCGGCCGAAGAACGGCGCGCGCACACGCTTGGAGCCGGTCAGTGCGCGCATGCGGTCGATCGCCGCCTGGCTGTCCGGATAGATGTCGCCGATGCTGCCGCCGACGAACTGTTCGGCGCGGAATTCCGGGCGGAAGCGCTGCACGTCCGGTTCGATGGTCTTCAACATCTGCAGCAGCTTGCGGTTGGCGAAATGCACGCGGCCATCGTCGTCGGCGATGCGCACCATGGTGTCGAGATCGTCCAGCGCCTGGATCACGAAGCGGCCATGCTGCAGCTCTGCTTCGGTCTGCGCCTGGCGCGCGGCCAGCGCCTGTTGTGCGTTCTGCAGCGCCCGCAGCAGGGCCATCTCGGACGCATCGCCGGCCAGTTCCAGGCGCTGCTCGAAGCGCCCTTCGCCCAGCGCCTGCAGCGCCTGCGTGGCCTGCTCCAGTGCGCGCGGCGCGCTGCGCCCGCCGAGCCAGGCCAGCGCCGCGGCGACTGCCATGGCGATCAGCAGGGCCGGCAGCAAGCGCGGCAGCGCCGATCCGGTCGTACCGACCGCGCGGCCGACGTGCAACGCATAGCCGGCCAGGGCCAGCAGGAGCAGGGCATGGAAGAGGGCAAACAGCGCCGAACGGGAGCGCAGCCACGAGGCGGTGGTGGAGCGGGGAACGGCGGATGGCGAGGGCATGGTCTGCACCGGCTGGGAAACAACGGGCAACGCCGCGAGGGCGATGCAATCGCGCGGGGGTTCATCCAGTATCGGCGCATCACCGCGCCGGCTTGATCGCCTTCACCTGCCGTTCGTCGGAAACTTCACGTGGCTCGAACGCCGGCGGCTGAGCGCCAAAGGCGTGATGGTGTGCTGCGGTGCGGCAGGCGATTGATCCAGGGCCGCGGGAGGGGCGCGGCTCGGGCGAGCCCGGGAACTCAGCATCGGGGCGGCCATACGCCACCGGCCGCATCTGCGCGGCCGGTGGCGGGGTGGGGCTGCCTACTTACTTCGCCTGCGTCGTCGCGTCGGGTAGCGTCCAGGCGATCACGCTGTCGCCGGCCTTGGTGTCCATGCGATCGTGGCCGCCGATGGCGGCGACGATGTACTGCTTGCCGCCGACGGTGTAGCTCAGCGGCGCGGCCTGCGGACCGGCCGGCACCCGCACTTCCCACAGCAGCTTGCCGGTCTGGGTGTCGTAGCCGCGCAGGAAGTTGTCCAGCGCTGCGCCGATGAAGGTCACGCCGCCGGCGGTGGCCAGCGAGCCGCTGTTGTTGGGCGTGCCCAGTTCGAACTTCATCTTCGACGGGATGCCCATCGGGCCCTGGTCGTAGCCGGTGCCCAGCGTACGCCGCCAGATCACCTGCTGGGTGCGCAGGTCCACGCCGGAGATGTAGCCCCACGGCGGCGCCACGCACGGGGTGTTCAGCGGCGACATCCACGGCTCCTTGCGCGCGCCGTAGGGCAGGCCTTCCTGGGCCATGTAGCCGGGCGTCCTGCTCTTGCCGTTGAACACCGACACCACGCCCAGCGCCTGCATGTCCTGCCGCGGGTACACGTGTTCGGTGTAGGGCAGGCGATTGCTGTTCATCACCATGATGCCGCGCTGCAGGTCCACCGACACGCCGCCCCAGTTGATGCCGCCGTGGTTGCCGGTGAAGGCGAGCGAGCCGCCCAGGCTGGGCGGGGTGAACATGCCTTCGTAGCGCAGCCGCTTGAACTGGATGCGGCACACCAACTGGTCGAACGGGGTGATACCCCAGGCGTCGGATTCGACCAGGGTCTCGTACTCGTGGCTGGGCGCGCCGACGGTGTTGGGCATGCCCGGCGATACCGGCTGGGTCTTGGCGGTCCAGTCGCCGTGGTCGGTGCCCTGCGGCACCGGCTTCTGCTCCACCGGCATGATCGGTGCGCCGGTTTCGCGGTCGAGCACGAACACCTGGCCGGACTTGGTGGCCTGGATCACCGCCGGGCGGGTGCCGCCGCCGGGCACCGGGAAATCCACCAGGTTCGGCTGCGGGCCGATGTCGTAGTCCCACAGGTCGTGATTGACCGTGCGGAAGTGCCAGCGTTCCTTGCCGGTGGCCGCGTCCAGCGCGACCAGCGAGGCGGTGTACTCCTCTTCCTGCGGCGTGCGCTGCTTGCCGAAGAAATCGCCGGAGGCGTTGCCGGTGGGCAGGTAGACCAGGCCCAACTGGTCGTCGGCGGCCATCAGCGACCACACGTTCGGGGTGGAGCGGGTGTAGGTCTGGCCGGCCGGCGGCGCCGCGTCGATCGCGGGGTTGCCGAGGTCCCAGGCCCAGCGCAGCTGCCCGCTGATCGCGTCGAAGGCGCGCACCACGCCGGACGGCGCGTCGCGTTCCTGGCCGTCGCGGATCTGGCCGGTGGGCTGGATCACCACGCCGCGCATCACCACCGGCGGCGAGGTCGGGCCGACGAAGCCGGGCTTGGTGTTGCCGGTGTCCTTGTTGAGGTCGACATAGCCGTGCGTGCCGAAGCTCTCGCACAGCTTGCCGGTGAGGGCGTCGAGCGCGCCCAGGCGGCCGTCGACCATCGGCCAGAAGATGCGCTTGGCGCATTCGGCGACCGGGGTGGTGGCCTCGAAATAGGACACCCCGCGGCAGGTAGTAGCGGCGACGCCGGCCATGGCCTTCGGATCGGTGTGCGGATCGAAGCGCCAGCGTTCCTTGCCGGTGGTGGCCTCCACCGCGATCACCTTCTGCGTGGGCGTGCAGATGTAGACCAGGTCGCCCACCTTCAGCGGGGTGTTCTGGAACGCGTAACCGAGCTTGGAGCCGGCCGGCTTGAGGTCGCCGGTGTGGAATTCCCAGGCGATCTTCAGGTCCTTGACGTTGTCCGGGGTGATCTGCGCGCCGGGGCTGTAGTGGTTGGACAGGTTGGAGCCGGCATAGGCGGTCCAGTTGCCGGCGTCGTGGTTGCCGGCGACGTTGCCATCGGGGCTGTCCACCGTGGCGCGGCTGAAGGCGGCCTGCGGGCGCTGTGCGGCCAGGCCGGGGTCGGCCAGTTCCACCGTGCGCGGGAACAGCAGCGGCACGAACACCAGTGCCGCACCGAGCACCGGCAGCACGCCGGCGACCAGCAGGTAGCCGATGCCGGAGACGGGCGCCAAGCGCCAGCGCGCCACCTTCCAGAACGGCAACAGCAGCAGGCCGAGCACCGAGATCATCGCCAGGCGCGGGATCAGCGCCCAGCCGTCCAGGCCGACCTCGGCCAGGGCCCAGGCGATGGTCGCGGCCAGGGTGACGCCGAACAGCCACAGGCCGGCGCGACGGCCGAGCGCGAGCAGCAGGCCGGACACGGCCAGCGCCACGCCGGCGAGCAGGTAGTACCAGGAGCCGCCGACGGCGACGAGTTGCCCGCCCATGATGGCGAGCGCGACGCCGATCGCGGCGATGAGGACGGCATAGCCGGCGAACAGCCAGCGGCCGGCATTCGGTGGGGAAGAAACGGTCATGAGCAAAACATCCGACGAGGATCCCTGGCGCGTGGCGCGAACGGCGGCGGTGCAGGCGGATCGTGGGGGGAGAGGCGAAGGCGGGGCCGCAAGTGCGGCGTGCATCGCGAAGCAGCGACCGCGCCGCGGTGGTCTCGCAAAGCAGAGGAACCGGTGCGGCGCGTGAGCCATTTTAGGCGACGCAGGTGGTCGGGCCGTGACGGAACACGGAACACTGCGTCATGCCGCGCCATGGCAGACGCGGCATGGCGTGCAAGGTCGGATCGCGCGGTGCACAGGCGATGCGCACCGCGTCGCGCGAAGCGCGCGCTGCCGCTAGCGCACGCTCTCCAGCGCCTGCAGATAGCGCTGGCGCCACGCATTGATGTCGTGCTTGCGCAGGTGATCCATCATCGCCTGCCAGCGTTCGATGCGCTTGGGCTTCGGCAGCGACGCACCGGTGGCGATGGCGTCGGCGACACCGTCCAGGTCGTGCGGATTGACCAGCAGCGCTTCCTTCAGTTCGTCGGCGGCGCCGGCCAGCAGCGACAGCACCAGCACGCCGGGATTCTCCGGGTCCTGCGCAGCCACGTACTCCTTGGCCACCAGGTTCATGCCGTCGCGCAGCGGCGTCACCAGGCCCACCTGCGCGGCGCGGTAGAAGCCGGTGAGCGTGGCATGGGTGAAGTTGCGGTTGACGTAGCGCAGCGGGGTCCAGTCCGGCTCGGCATGGCCGCCGTTGATGTGGCCGGCGATCTGCTCGAGCTGGTTGCGCAACTGCTTGTATTCGGTGACGTCGCCGCGCGAGACCGGGGCGATCTGCAGGTAGGTGAGGCTGCCGCGCTGGTCCGCGTGCCGTTCCAGGTAGCGTTCGAAGCCGAGGAAACGTTCCGGCAGGCCCTTGGAGTAGTCCAGCCTGTCCACGCCGATCGCCAGCTGGCGATCGCGCAGACTGTTGCGCAAATCGCGTACCGCCGGCTTGGTCACTGCCGCGCGCGCCTGCTGCGCGATCAGGTTGGTGTCGATGCCGATCGGGAACATCGCGGCGCGGAAGCGGCGGCCGCCTGGGGCTTCCAGTACGCCGTCCTTGATCACCTTGCCACCGCCGAACAGGCGCACGTAGGCCTGGAAGCGGTCGACGTCGCGGCGGGTCTGGAAGCCGATCAGGTCGTACGCGTAGAACCCGGAGAACAGCCGTGCGTGATCGGGCAGCGCCTGGATCAGGTCGGCCGAGGGGAACGGCACGTGCAGGAAGAAGCCGATGCGGCAGCCGATGCCGCGCTCGCGCAGCAGTGAGGCCAGCGGGATCAGGTGATAGTCGTGGATCCACACCGTGTCGTCCTCGCGCAGCATCGGCGCGAGCTTGTCGGCGAACATGGCGTTGACCCGGCGATAGCCCTCGCGCGTGGCGCGGTCGTAGTCGACCAGGTCCAGGCGGAAATGCAGCAGCGGCCACAACGTGCGGTTGGCGAAGCCGTTGTAGTACGCGTCCAGGTCGGCGCGATTGAGGTCCATGGTGACGAAGCGGATGTCGCCTTGGGTCTGTTCGTGCATGGCGCCGCTGTCGCCGCGCACGGTCTTGCCGCTCCAGCCGAACCACACGCCGCCGCGCTCCTTCAGCGCCGCCAGCAAGCCCACTGCGAGGCCGCCGGCGCGGTTCTCGCCGGGCAAGGCCACGCGGTTGGATACCACCACCAATCTGCTCATGATGCCTCCTGCCAACTGCGCGACAAGCGCATGGCGGCGATGATCAGGCCGACATGCGAATAGGTCTGCGGGAAATTGCCCCAGGCCTCGCCGTTGTCGAAGGCCAGATCCTCCGACAGCAGGCCCAGGTGATTGCGCCGGGCGAGGATGCGCTCGAACAGCTCGCGCGCCTCGTCCTTGCGGCCGATCGCGGCCAGAGCGTCGATGTACCAGAACGTGCAGATGGTGAAGCTGGTCTCCGGTTCGCCGAAATCGTCCGGCGCCACGTAGCGGTACAGCGCATCGCCATGCTTGAGGTCGCGACCGATCGCCTCGACGGTGGCGATGAAGCGCGGATCGTCCGGGGCGATGAAGCCGATGTCGGCCAGCAACAGCAGCGACGCATCCAGCCGGTGGCCGTTGAAGGTGTCGGTGAAATGCCCCAGTTCCGCGCTCCATGCCTCGCTGAGCACGAGCGCGTGGATGCGGTCGGCGCGCTCGCGCCAGTACAGCACGCGGTCTTCCAGGCCCAGTCGCGCGGCGATCTTGGCCAGGCGGTCGCAGGCGGCCCAGCACATCGCGCTGGTGTAGGTGTGCACCTCGGCGCGGCCGCGGAATTCCCACAGTCCGGCGTCGGGCACGTCGTGCAGTTCGAACGCGCGCTCGCCCAGCGGTTCCAGGCGCAGGAAGGTGTGGGTGTCGCCGGGATCCTTCAGGCGCAGGTCGAAGAACAACTGGGTGGAGGCCAGCACCACGCTGCCGTACACGTCGTGCTGCTTCTGGATCCAGGCCAGGTTGCCGCGCCGCACCGGGCCCATGCCGCGGTAGCCGGCCAGCGACTCGACCTCGTGTTCCTCCAGCGCCGCCTCGAAGCCGATGCCGTACAGCGGCTGCAGACTGCCGTCGGTGGTGGCGATGTTGAAGATGTAGCCCAGGAACTGCTCCATGGTGCGGGTGGCGCCGAGCCGGTTCAGCGCGCGCACCACGAAGGCGGCGTCGCGCAGCCAGCAGTAGCGGTAGTCCCAGTTGCGCGGGGTGTCCGGCGCCTCCGGGATGGAGGTGGTCATCGCCGCGATGATCGCGCCGCTGTCCTCGTACTGGCACAGCTTCAGGGTGATCGCGCTGCGGATCACCGCCTCCTGCCAGTCCAGCGGCACCGACAGATAGCGCACCCACTCGCGCCAGTATTCCTCGGTGCGTTCCTGCGCTTCCTGGATGTAGCCGGTGAGCGAACGGGTCAGCGATTCGTCCACGCCCAGCATCAGGTTGACCGGGTGGTTGAGCACGAACGGCAACTCGTCGCGGATGAAGCGCACCGGCACGTCGGTGGTCAGGCGCAGGGTGAAATCCGGCAGCAGCCAGCGCACGTGGTTGCTGCCCCAGGTGCTTTCCGGCTGGCGCGCGCCCCAGTCGGCCAGCGGCCTGGCCAGCACGCGGATGCGCGGGTTGCCGGCCAGCGGCCGCACCTGGCGGATGATGCTCACCGGGCGATAGAAGCGGCCGTGGTTGCGCCAGCGCGGCGCGAAGTCGATCACCTCCACCGCGCCGCCATGGGCATCGCGCAGCACGGTGCGCAGGATCGCGGTGTTGGCCAGATAGTGCTGGTCGCTGTCGACGAAGTCTTCCAGCTCGATGCTGAAATCGCCGCCGGGATGCGCGCGCGGGGAGAGCAGGGCGCAGAACGCCGGATCGCCGTCGAAGGCCGGCAGGCAGCTCCACACCACGCTGGCCCGTTTGTCGATCAGCGCGCCGAAGCTGCCGTTGCCGATGACGCCGAGATCGAGATTGGGGGAACTCATGGAGCGGACGGGTCCTTGTGCGGAAGCAGTGGGGGAAGCGGCCACGGGGCGCGGACGGAGGAGCGTTGCGGCGGCCTCATCCGGCGTTATCGCGCAGCCAGGCGTGTACGCCGCGTGGATCGGGCAGCGCATAGGTGGCGACGCTGTCGGCGCGGGTGCCGACCAGCACGCTCCAGCCGCCGGCCTGGTTGGCCGCGGCGAAGCCGAATTCGTCGGTGAGATCGTCGCCGACGAACACCGGGCGGCGCCCGCGGAACGGCGGCTGCTGCAGCAGCGTGGTCAGCGCCACGCCCTTGTCGCTGCCTTCGGGCACGAACTCGACCACGTGGTCGCCGGGCTGCAGGCGGTAGCCGGGCAGGTCGGCGAGCTGTTCGCGCGCGAACGCCAGCACCGCCTCGGCCGCGCTCGGCGCCGCGCGCCAGTGCAGGGCCATGCTGGCGCCCTTGTCTTCGACCAACACGCCCGGATGCGCCTGGCGCAGGTGCGCGGCGCGCGCATGCAGCGCATGGAGAAAGTCGGAGGTCTCGGCGGGCATCGCCGCCTGCGCGTCGGCGTCGCTGCGCAGTTCGTGGCCGTGCAAGCCGGCGGCGGGCAGCCGTAGCGGCGCGAACAACGCGTCGAGCTGCGTCAGCGGACGTCCGCTGACCAGCGCCACCGCGCCACCGAGGCGCTGGTGCAGGCGGCCGATCGCCTCACGCACCTCGGGCAGCAACTGCACCTGGTCGGGGCGTTCGGCAAAGGCGATGAGGGTGCCGTCCACGTCCAGGAACAATGCGCAGGCATCGTCCAGACGCGGCGGCGGCGGTCGGAGGGGGAGCGCGTCTGCCATTCCGACATGATGAACGGGATGGCGTTAGCGTCAGGTGGATTGGGGGCGGGGAATGGGGAATGGGGAATGGGGAATGGGGAAACGGGAATGGGGAAACGGGAATGGGGAAACGGGAATGGGGAAACGGGAATGGGAAGAGCAAAAGCGGGGCCTGCGCGCGGCTGTCGCTTTTCCCATTTCCGATTCCCGTCTCCCCATTCCCAACACCTTCGTCAGAAGGTGTTTGGGGCCGGGAAATGGGAATGAGGAACGGGAATGGGAGGAGCAAAGGCGGGCCTGCGCGCGCGGCTGTCGCTTTTCCCCATTCCCGATTCCCGTCTCCCCATTCCCCACACCTTCGTCAGAAGGTGTACCTCACTCGCCCATAGTAGTAAGCGCCATTGCTGCCGATCGGCGAGAGCACGTCGTAGGGCAGGTTGCCGAAGTAGGCGATGTCGGGCTTGGAGCGGTCGGCGTAGGCGTCGGTGAGGTTCTGGCCGCCCACCGCCAGGCTCCACTGCGGAGTGAGGTGGTATTCGACCTCGGCGTCGAGTTGCCACTTGGCGCGGTAGGTCTGCTCCGGGGCGAAGCCGCCGCCGAAGTCGAACACGCGGGTGGCGCTGCCGTAGCGGGTGACACGGGTCTGCAACGACCAGCGCGCGTCGCTCCAGTTCGCCGCCAGTTGCGCGCGGGTGCGCGGGGTCGCCTCGGTCAGGGTGTTGCGCTCTTCCACGCCGAACAGCACGTAGTCCGGATTCAGCGCCAGCAGCTGCGCCGGCGTGGCCACCACGTTCTCCAGCTCGGTCTTGGCGTAGCTCCAGGTGCCGGTCAACTGCAGTTGGCCCTGGCCCAGCGCCTGCCGCCAGTTGCTGACCAGCTCCGCGCCGCGGGTGCGGGTGTCGGCGGCGTTGACGAAGAAGCTGGCGCTCTGCAGGCCGGTGATGCCGAAGCGCTGCGCGACGAAGTCGGTCAGGGCGTCGCCGTCGATGCTTTCCGACAGCGCGATGCGCTTGTCGATGTCGATCTGGAACAGATCCAGCGACAGGTCGAAGTGGCTGCCGACGCGGCTGGTGAAGCCCAGGCTGTAGTTGCGCGACTTTTCGGGCTGCAGCGAACGGGCGCCCAGCGCCTGCGCGATCGGGTTGTCGACCGAGAGCAGGCGGCCCTGCAGCAGCTGGCCGTTGGCGTTGTAGCCGGTGGAGCTGGCCTCGTAGCCGATCTGGCTCAGCGACGGCGCGCGGAAGTTGTTAGAGATCGCGCCGCGCAGGGCGAACGCCGGGACGAACTCGTAGCGCGCGGCCAGCTTGCCGGTCAGTTCGCCGCCGAAGTCCTGGTAATGCTCGTAGCGCGCGGCCAGGTCGGTGGAGAGCTTGTCGCCGAACTGGCTGGACATGCTGGCGTAGACGCTGGCGACGTTGCGCGACAGGTCGGCCGCATCCTGCGGGGTCAGGCCGCCGCCGGCCTGGGCGCCGGTGGGACGGTCGGTGTAGGGACCGGCGGCGTAGCTGGCCGGGTCGCCCGGACGGGTGCGGTAGTGCTCGCGGCGCAGTTCCACGCCGGTGCCCACGGTGTGGGTGGCGCCGGCGGCGTCGAAGCTGCGGCTCAGGTCGAGGTTGGCCACACCTTGCGCGAAGGCGTAGTCGCCGGTCTTGAAGCGGGTCGGGCTGCCCGGACCCAGCGAGGCGTTGAGCGAGTGCTTGAGCCGGTAGGTGAAGTCGTTGCGGCCGTAGTCGAGGCTGGCGTCGTAGGCCCATTCGCCCCACTGCCCGCGCGCGCCGAGCACGGCCTGCAGGTCGCGGTTCTCGCCCAGCGACACCGGGCGGTAGCCCTGCGGATACACCTGCGTCCAGTTGGCGGCGCCGTCGGGATAACGGAAGTAGTTGTCGCCCTGGGTGTCGCGCTGGTTGTAGGTGCCGAAGGCATAGACCTCGCTGCCCTGGCCGAACGGCAGCTTGCCGTTGATCCAGGCGTTGAGATCCTTGCTGGCGCCATCGCCCAGTGCGTAGTTGCGCTTGCCGGCCAGCGCCAGGTTGGCCGGGGTCTGCTCCTCGAACGGCGGAATCTGGTCGAAGCCGGCGCGGTTGGTGGCCTCGTGGTTCTTCAGTTCCAGGCCGACCTTGAAGAAGCCGCCGTCCTCGCCCAGGCGCGTGCCGACCTTGCCGCTGGCATAGCCGGTCTGGCCGTCGGTGAGGGTGCGGTGGATCGGCTTGACGTCGGTGTGGTTGGCGCCATAGCTGGCCTCCAGCGCGCCGCTGTCCGGGTCGTCGTCGAGGATCACATTGATCACCCCGGCCACCGCGTCGGAACCGTACTGCGCGCCGGCACCGTCGCGCAGCACTTCGATGCGCTTGATCGCGCTGATCGGGATGGCATTGAAGTCCACCGGCGTGGTGCCCTTGCCGATCTTGCTGTCGGTGTTGACCAGCGCCGAGGTGTGGCGGCGCTTGCCGTTGACCAGCACCAGCACCTGGTCGGGCGAGAGTCCGCGCAACTGTGCGGCGCGCACGTGGTCGGCGCCGCCGGAGTTGGACTGGCGCGGGAAGTTGAAGGAGGGCAGCAGCGCCTGCAGCGCGCTGCCCAGTTCGCCGTTGACCACGCCGGCCTTGCGGATGTCCTCGGCACTGAGCACGTCCACCGGCGCGGTGGACTCGAGCACGGTGCGGCCGCTGGCGCGGGTGCCGGTGACGATCACCGTGTCCAGATTGGTCGTGGTGGCCGGGGCGGCGTCCTGGGCGAAGGCGGGGGCCGCCAGGGCCAGGGCGATGGCCAGGCTCAACGGCCTGACGAACGGGGACGACATGGGGGCTCTCTCCTGAAACGATGACCATCAAGACCGGCCGCGCCGGCCATGGCGGCGACTGGGGTCGGCAAAGGTTGCTGCATCCATCCGGATGAAGCGATATATTAGCCCGACGTTAAGGCGATGTGCGAGCCGCGTGTTCGGTGCGTCGGGCATGAGCTCATGCCCGGCGGTTATCCGACCCGGTCCGCGCCTGGCCTACGATCGTGTGTTGCCTGCCTCTTCCGACCGAGACCTTGCCGATGCTGCTGCGTGCCCCGTTGATCGCCGTCCTCCTGGCCCTGAGCGCCTGCGCCAGCGTCGCCCCGTCCTCGCCCACCGCACCGAGCAAGGTCAGCGCGACCATGCAGGGCGATGCGGCGCGGCCGGCGCAGGCCAGCGGCTGGGTGCGCAGCGAGCTGTACTTCGGCGTGGGCGAGGAGAGCGGCCCGGCCGACCGCCCGCAGGCCGAGCCGATCAGCGAGGCGCGCTGGCGCGCGTTCCTGGACAAGGAGGTCACCCCGCGCTTCCCCGACGGGCTGACCGTGTTCGACGCCTACGGCCAGTGGCTGTTCCGCGGCGCCAAGGAGCCGAACCGGCTCAACACCAAGGTGCTGGTGATCCTGCACGAGGACACCCCGCAGCGTCGCGCCGACATCGAGGCGATCCGGTTGGCGTGGAAGCAGGCCACCGGGCACCAGTCGGTGCTGTGGGCGCGGCAGGCGGTGGACGTGTCGTTTTGACTGCCGGGATTCGGGAGTGGGGATGGCCAGCCGTTCGGCTGTGGAAAGCGCGGATTCGCAAAGGCGGAGCGCTGCGGTGACGGTGGGGGTGTTCGTGATCCGGCCGGGGGAGTTGGACGATCCGGCCGTGCGCGCGTTGCTGGAGTACCACCTGCAGCAGATGCACGCGCAATCGCCGCCGGGCAGCGTGTATGCGCTGGATCTGTCCGGTCTGCGGCGCGCCGACGTGCGCCTGTGGAGCGTGTGGCGCGACGATGCGCTGGCCGCGGTCGGTGCGCTGCGCGTGCTGGACGCCGGCGGCGGCGAACTGAAGTCGATGCGCACGCATCCGGCATTCCTGCGCCAGGGCGCGGCCGCGGCCCTGCTCGACCATCTGATCGCGGTCGCCCGCGCCGAAGGCCTGCCGCGCCTGAGCCTGGAAACCGGCATTGGCGAGGCGTTCGAGCCGGCGCTCGCGTTGTACCGCCGGCGAGGCTTCCGTAACGGGCCGGCGTTCGGCGGCTACGTGCCGAGTGCGTTCAACCAGTTCCTGCATCTGCCGCTGTAGCCGCCGCGGCGCGCCGTCGCCGGAAAACGGCATCCTGCGCGTGCAGCGTTCTGGCGGCACCGCTTGCCCTTACCATCCCTCGACCCCCAACGCCGCCACTGCCCGCATGTCCACTCCTTCTCCTGTCTCGCCGCATCCGCGTTGGTTCGTCGCCGGCGACCTCAACGGCTTCTTCGGCCTGGTGGTCGACAACCTGTCGATCCTCGGTTTCATCACCCTGGCGCTGGTCGGCCTGTTCCAGTTTCCCGCCGAGGTCATCTACACCCGGATGATTCCCGGCACCGCGTTCGGTGTGCTGGTCGGCAACTTGCTCTACACCTGGATGGCGCGGCGGCTGGCCGCGCGCAGCGGCCGCAGCGACGTCACCGCGATGCCGCTGGGCCTGGATGCGCCGACCAGCATCGGCATGGCCCTGCTGGTGCTCGGCCCGGCGTTCGTGCGCTACAAGCAGCAGGGCCTGGACCCGCAGGCCGCGGCGCTGGCCACCTGGCATCTGGGCATGGCGTCGCTGGTGGTGATGGGCGCGCTGAAGACGGTGTTGTCGTTCTTCGGCGATGCGGTCACCCGCGCCTTGCCGCGCGCCGCGCTGCTCGGCTCCATCGCCGGCATCGCGATCGTGCTGATGGGCTTTCTGCCGCTGCTGGAGACGCTGCGCACGCCGCTGGTCGGGCTGGTGGTGCTGGGCCTGCTGCTGTACGTGCTGATCGCCAAGGGCCGGCTGCCGTGGCGCCTGCCCGGGGTGCCGGTGGCGCTGGCGCTGGGCACCGGCCTGTACTACTGGGCCAATGCGGCCGGTTTCGGCATTCCCGGCCACCAGGCGCCGCAGTGGATCGCACCGCAGCTGGTGCTGCCGTGGCCGAGCCTGGGCTTCGTCGCCGGCCTGGCCGACACGGTGCCGCTGCTGCCGCTGCTGCTGCCGTTCGGCCTGCTGATGGTGGTGGGCGGCATCAACGTCAGCGAAAGCGCGCGCGCCGCCGGCGACGACTACCGCACCCGCGACATCCTGCTGGTCGAGGCCGGCGCGACCCTGATCGCCGGCGTCTGCGGCGGCGTCGCCCAGACCACGCCCTACATCGGCCAGCCGGCCTACAAGCACATGGGCGCGCGCAGCGGCTACACCCTGCTCACCGGGCTGTTCATCGGCCTGGGCGGCATGCTCGGGCTGGTCGCCGGCCTGGTGCAGTGGCTGCCGATGGCGGTGCTGGCGCCCATCATCGTCTACGTCGCCATCGACATCACCACCCAGGCGTTCCAGGCCACGCCCAAGCGCCACGCCGGGGCGATGGTGCTGGGCTTCCTGCCGTCGGTGGCCTACCTGCTGGCGATCAAGGCGCCGGGCTGGATCGCCCCGGAGCAACTGGCCAAACTCACCACCACCCTCGACGGCCACGGCCTGCCGGAACTGGCGGTGATCCTGACCCTGGGCAACGGCTTCATCATCACCGCGATGCTGTGGATCGCCGCGGTGGCGGCGATGGTGGACGGGCGCCTGCGTCGCGCCGCGGCGTTCCTGCTGGTGGCGGCCGGGCTGACCCTGTTCGGGCTGATCCATTCGGTGGACCCGCGCGGCGGGCTGTACCTGCCGTGGACGCTGAGCGGCGTGCCCAAGCTGATCGCCTGGCAGTTCGTCGGCGGCTACGTGGTGCTGGCCGCCTTGCTCGGCCTGCTGTCGTTGCAGAAGCCGCGCGCGGTGCTGGTGGAGTGAGCGGCGCGGCGATGCGCCCACCTTGGCGATAGAGCGTCGAGGCTGAACGCCGGCCGTCGCGCGCTGGAACCGGTGCGCATCGCGGCGGTCACACCTCCATTGTCCGATGGAGATGTGCCTCCCATGCAGCCGCGTCATTCGTTCTGGCCGTGGATCCTGGTCGCCGTGCTGGTGGCCGCCGCCGCGGCATGGTTGTTCCGCGACAACATCGCCGCGTTGTGGCCGGCCGCCGCGCCGGCGCCGGCCGCAGTCGCGCCGGCGCCCGCCGCGGCTCCGCCTGTGGCGCCGACCGCGCCGGCGGCAGTGGCAACGCCTCCGCCGATCCAGCACCCGATCGATGCCGCGGCCGCCGCCGATGCGGCGATTCCGGCGCTGGCCGCCAGCGACGACGCGGCCTGGTCGGCACTGAGCGCGCTGGCCGGCGGCGACGCACCGCTGGCGCTGCTGCTGCGCGATCACCTGATCCAGCGCCTGGTGACCATGGTCGACAACCTGACCCAGCGCCGCGTCAGCTCGCGTGCGCTGGCGCTCAAGCAGGTGCCCGGCGACCTGCAGGTGAGCGCCGATGCCAGCGGTGCCAGCGTCATCGCCGATGCCAATGCGCAGCGTTATGCGCCCTACGTGGAGGCGTTCACCCGCGCCGATCCGGGCACGGCGGTGGCGGCCTACCGGCGCTTCTATCCGCTGTTCCAGCAAGCCTACGTGGAGCTGGGCTATCCGCAGGGCTACTTCAACGATCGGCTGGTGCAGGTGATCGACCACCTGCTGCAGACCCCCACGCCGAGCGCGCCGCTCGCTGTGGAGATGGATCCGGTGCGCGGCAAGTACCGCTTCGTGGATCCGGCGCTGGAGTCGCTGTCGATCGGCCAGAAGGCGCTGCTGCGCATGGGCCCGACCCAGGCCGCGGCGGTCAAGGCGCAATTGCGTGCGGTGCGCGAGGCGTTGACGCGGACCTGAGCACGGGCGTGCCATGAAAGGCGCGTGCCGCGTAGTACGGCCGCGTCTGCGGAGTTTTGTTTTTGTAGGAGCGGCTTCAGCCGCGATGGGCATGACCGGTAACGCCTGTCGCGGCTGAAGCCGCTCCTACGAAAGGGTGCGCACCCACGCCTGAAGCGCCCTTGTGGGAGGGACTTCAGTCCCGACGCGCTACACCATCCCTGTCATGGCCAAGCGGGAGATCACCACGGCATGACGGCTGTTTTTCAACGGACGCGGCAGGCCGCTGCCGGACGCGCAGCCCCACTCAACCATCCAGCTCCGGGTAATGCCGGAAGATGCCGTTCTGGTTGAACGGCAGGCGCCGCGGCGAGGCCAGGTAGGCCGCGATGCCCGGGCGCTCGCAGACGCGTTGCTGCAGGGCGCGCAGCCGCGGCAGCTTCGGCGACAGTTTCTTCATCGCCTGCGGAAACGCATAGTCCAGCCCGCTCATCAACTGGAACAGCGACAGGTCCACATAGGAGTGTTCGCGCAGCACGTGGCGGCCGCCGCCCTGGTCCAATACCTGTTCGAAATAGCCAAGGAACTTCGGCAACCGCTGCTTGCGCAGGTCTTCGGCGCGCCGCAGCGCTTCCGCCTTCTGGTCCTCGTAGTACAGCCCACTGGCGATGGGATGGTGGCTGTCGTGGACCTCGGCGACCAGATCGGCGATGGTCAACTGCAATTGCAGCGCCTGCAGCCGCCGCGAGTCGCTGTCCGGCACCAGGCCCAGCGGCGGGCCGAGGTAGTGCAGGATGTTGGCGACCTGGGCGATCACCAGCCGGCCGGCCTTGAGGAACGGCGGTGCGAACGGCCGCGCCCCGGCATGGGCGCCGTCGAGGAAGGGCTGCATCGCCGCGTCGCCCTGCTCGCGGGCCACGTCGCGGTAGCCGGCGCCGGCATCCTCCAGCGCCAGCCGCACGAACTCGCCGCGGCCCTGGATGCCGGTCCAGTAGTACAGCTCGTAGTGCATGGCAGGTCCTGCGCGTGGGGACGGAAGTGCCGAGGGTAGCGGCGATTCCGGTAGCGGCGTGTGACCGCCAAGCGACGCAGCACACGGCGACCACCGGCTGCGCCGTATACAGGCAGCGCGGCCGGCCTTGAAACAGGGGCGGGCAGCCGCATTTTGCTGGCATGCCGGCACGGCCGGCCCTTTCTTTCAGAGGACTTCCCGATGCGGATGGACAAGCTCACCTCGCGCTTCCAGCAGGCCCTGGCCGACGCGCAGTCGCTGGCCGTGGGCCGCGACCACACCATCATCGAGCCGGTGCACGTGTTCGTGGCGCTGCTCGACCAGGCCGGCGGCAGCACCCGGCCGTTGCTGGCGCAGGCCGGCGTCAACGTGCCGGTGCTGCGCGAACGCCTGGGCGAGGCGCTGGACAAGCTGCCCAAGGTCAGCGGCCAGCCCGGCAACCTGTCGATGGGCAACGACCTCAGCCGCCTGCTCAACCAGACCGACAAGCTGGCGCAGCAGCACAACGACCAGTTCATCGCCAGCGAGTGGTTCGTGCTGGCCGCCGCCGACGATGCGGGTGCGCTGGGCCTGGCGCTGCGCGCGGCCGGCGCCGACAAGAAGAAGCTCGAGGCCGCCATCGACAAGCTGCGCGGCGGCGAGACCGTGCAGTCGGAGAACGCCGAGGAACAACGCCAGGCGCTGGAGAAGTACACCATCGACCTCACCGCGCGCGCCGAGAGCGGCAAGCTCGACCCGGTGATCGGCCGCGACGAGGAGATCCGCCGCACCGTGCAGGTGCTGCAGCGGCGCACCAAGAACAACCCGGTGCTGATCGGCGAGCCCGGCGTCGGCAAGACTGCGATCGTCGAAGGCCTGGCCCAGCGCATCGTCAATGGCGAAGTGCCGGAAGGCCTGCGCGGCAAGCGCGTGCTGTCGCTGGACATGGGCGCGCTGATCGCCGGCGCCAAGTTCCGCGGCGAGTTCGAGGAGCGGCTCAAGGGCGTGCTCAACGACCTGTCCAAGAACGAAGGCCAGATCATCCTGTTCATCGACGAACTGCACACCATGGTCGGTGCCGGCAAGGCCGATGGCGCCATGGACGCGGGCAACATGCTCAAGCCGGCGCTGGCGCGCGGCGAACTGCACTGCATCGGTGCCACCACCCTGGACGAGTACCGCAAGTACATCGAGAAGGACGCGGCGCTGGAGCGGCGCTTCCAGAAGGTGTTCGTCGGCGAACCGACGGTGGAGGACACCATCGCCATCCTGCGCGGGCTCAAGGAGCGCTACGCGGTGCACCACGGCGTGGAGATCACCGACCCGGCGATCGTCGCCGCGGCCACGCTGTCCAACCGCTACATCACCGACCGCCAGTTGCCGGACAAGGCCATCGACCTGATGGACGAGGCCGCCAGCCGCATCCGCATGGAGATCGACTCCAAGCCGGAGGAACTGGATCGCCTGGAGCGGCGCCTGATCCAGCTCAAGATCCAGCGCGAGATGCTGAAGAAGGAGAAGGACGAGGCCTCGCGGCAGCGCCTGGCCGATCTGGAAAGCGACATCGACAAGCTCGAGCGCGAGTTCTCCGATCTGGACGAGGTGTGGAAGTCGGAGAAGGCGGCGCTGCAGGGCGCGACCAAGATCAAGGAGCAGATCGAGCAGGCGCGCGTGGAACTGGAAGCGGCGCAGCGGCGCCAGGACTACGCCAAGATGAGCGAGATCCAGTATGGCCTGCTGCCGAACCTGGAGAAGCAGCTGGCCGCGGCCAACGAGGCCGAGCAGCACGACTTCAAATTGGTGCAGGACCGCGTCACCGCCGAGGAGATCGCCGAGGTGGTGTCGCGCTGGACCGGCATCCCGGTCAACAAGATGCTCGAGGGCGAGCGCGACAAGCTGCTGCGCATGGAGGACGAGCTGCATCAGCGCGTGGTCGGCCAGGAAGAGGCGATCAAGGTGGTGTCCGATGCGGTGCGCCGCTCGCGCGCCGGCCTGTCCGATCCGAACCGGCCGAGCGGCTCGTTCCTGTTCCTGGGCCCCACCGGCGTCGGCAAGACCGAGTTGTGCAAGGCGCTGGCCGAGTTCCTGTTCGACAGCAGCGACGCGATGATCCGCATCGACATGAGCGAGTTCATGGAGAAGCATTCGGTGGCGCGGCTGATCGGTGCGCCTCCGGGCTACGTGGGCTACGAAGAAGGCGGCTACCTCACCGAGGCGGTGCGGCGCCGGCCGTATTCGCTGATCCTGCTCGACGAGGTCGAGAAGGCGCACAGCGACGTGTTCAACATCCTGCTGCAGGTGCTCGACGACGGCCGCCTCACCGACGGCCAGGGCCGCACCGTGGACTTCCGCAACACCGTCATCGTGATGACCTCCAACCTGGGCTCGCACCAGATCCAGGAACTGAGCGGCGACGGCAGCGCCGAGGCCTACACGCAGATGAAGGCGGCGGTGATGGGCGTGGTGCAGGCGCACTTCCGCCCGGAGTTCATCAACCGCCTGGACGACATCGTGGTGTTCCATCCGCTGGACAAGGCGCAGATCAAGTCGATCGCGCGCATCCAGTTGCACGGCCTGGAGAAGCGCCTGGCCGAGCGCGGGTTGAAGATCGAACTGGGCGAGCGCGCGCTGGAACTGCTCGGCAACGTCGGCTTCGATCCGGTGTACGGGGCGCGGCCGCTCAAGCGCGCGATCCAGGCGCAACTGGAGAACCCGCTGGCGCAGCAGATCCTGTCCGGCCAGTTCGTCAGCGGCGACACCATCAAGGTCGAGGCCGAGGGCGGCAAGCTGGTGTTCGAGAAGGCCTGATGGCTCCTGTCGGGCAGGCGCCGCAGGCGCGCACCGCCGCGCCTGCGGCGCGCGCGCTGCTGATCGACATGGACGGCGTGCTGCGGCTGTGGCCCGTCGACGACGCGGAACTGGAACGCACGCACGGCGTGCCCGCGGGCAGTCTGCGCGCGGTGGCGTTCGCGCCGGCGCTGCTGGAGCCGGCGATTCGCGGTGCGACGCGCGATGCGCAATGGCGGGCCGAGGTGACCGCGCGCATCGCCGCGCTGGCACCCGAGGCGGACGCCAGCGCGTTGGTCGCGGCATGGTCCGCGCCGACGGCGGCGCGGCTCAACCAGCCGGTGCTGGCGCTGCTGCGGCAGGTGCGCCAGCGCATGCCGGTGGTGCTGCTGAGCAACGCCACCTCGCGCCTGTCGCACGACCTGCAGGCGCTCGGCATCGCCGATGCGTTCGATGCGGTGGTGAATTCGAGCGAAGTCGGCGCGATCAAGCCGGAGCCGGCGATCTTCCTGCATGCGCTGACGCAGCTGGGGATGGCCGCGGACGAGGTGTTGTTCGTGGACGACACGGCGGTCCATGTCGAGGCCGCGCGTGCCCTGGGCCTGCGCGCCGAGCGCTACGTGGACGCCGAGGCATTGCGCGCCTGGCTGCTCGCTCAGGGTGCGCTCGGCGAGGGCTAAGACCCGCATGCGGCCACGGTATCGGTCGCGGCGCTGACAACTCCGCGGCATGGCCTCATAACCGCAGGTTTGCATGTGCCGTCGCGCGCGGCGCTATCGTCTGCGCTCCCTCGTTGCCGAGACGCGCGCCATGTCCGACCCGAACTGGAAGCTGGAAACCATCGCCGTGCAAGGCGGCTATCGTCCCGACCCGACCACCCGCGCGGTGGCGGTGCCGATCTACCAGACCGTGGCCTACGCCTTCGACGACACCCAGCACGGTGCCGACCTGTTCGACCTGAAGGTGCAGGGCAACATCTACAGCCGCATCATGAACCCCACCACCGACGTGCTGGAGCAGCGCGTCGCCGCGCTGGAAGGCGGCATCGGCGCGCTGGCGGTGGCCTCCGGGCAGGCCGCGGTGACCTACGCCATCCAGACCATCGCCGAGGCCGGCGACAACATCGTCTCCTCCAGCGCGCTGTACGGCGGCACCTACAACCTGTTCGCGCATACGCTGCCGCTGTCCGGCATCCAGACCCGCTTCGCCGACTACCGCGATCCCGGCGCGTTCGCCGGGCTGATCGACGAGCGCACCAAGGCGGTCTTCGTCGAGTCGATCGGCAATCCGCGCGGCAATGTCACCGATCTGGAAGCGGTGGCCGCCATCGCCCACGCGCACGGCGTGCCGCTGATCGTCGACAACACCGTGCCCACGCCGTACCTGCTGCGGCCGTTCGACTTCGGCGCCGACATCGTGGTGCATTCGTTGACCAAGTACCTGGGCGGCCACGGCACCAGCCTGGGCGGGGCGATCGTCGATTCCGGGCGCTTCCCGTGGGCGGCGCACGCGCAGCGCTTCCGCCGCCTCAACGAGCCGGACGTGAGCTATCACGGTGTGGTCTACACCGAGGCGCTGGGCGAGGCCGCCTACATCGGCCGCGCGCGGGTGGTGCCGCTGCGCAACACCGGCGCGGCGCTGTCGCCGTTCAATGCCTTCCAGATTTTGCAGGGCATCGAGACGCTGCCGCTGCGCATGGACCGGATCAACCAGAACGCGCTGGCGCTGGCGCAGCACCTGCAGGGCGAAGCCAAGGTGGAATGGGTGAACTATGCCGGCCTGCCGGACCATCCCGAACACGCCCTGGCGCAGAAGTACCTGCGCGGCCACGGCTCCGGCGTGCTGACCTTCGGCCTGCGCGGCGGCCGCGCCGCCGGCGCGCGCTTCCTCGACGCGCTGCAGTTGTTCACCCGCCTGGTCAACATCGGCGACGCCAAGTCGCTGGCCACGCATCCGGCGTCCACCACGCATCGCCAGCTCTCGCCCGAGGAGTTGCAGCGCAGCGGGGTCAGCGAGGACACGGTGCGCCTGTCGGTCGGCATCGAACACATCGACGACCTGCTCGCCGATCTGCGGCAGGCGGTGGCGCAGGCCTGAGCGGTTCGCCGTCGGCGGCGTACCAGCGCCCCGGCACCGCGCAGTCGCGGCGCCGGGGCGGCCGCAGCGGGGTCAGACCTGCGCGAACCCGCCGTCCACGAACACTTCGCTGCCGGTCATGAAGCTGCTTTCGTCCGAGGCCAGGAACAGCGCCGTCGCCGCGACTTCGTCCGCATGCCCGATGCGGCCCAGCGGCACCTGCGCGGTCATGCCCGCGACGATCGCCTCCTGCTGGCCCGTGCCGGCCAGCACCGAGTCCAGCCCCGGCGTGGCGATCGGCCCGGGCGAGAGCACATTGACGCGGATGCCGGTGCCCTTCAGATCCAGCGCCCAACTGCGCGCGAAGTTGCGCAGCGCCGCCTTGGTGGCGCTGTAGACGCTGAACGCTGCGGTGCCCATGGTGCCGGTGGTGGAGCCGGTCAGGATCACCGAGCCGCCGGCGCACATCAGCGGCAGGGCCTTCTGCACGGTGAACAGCGTGCCTTTGACGTTGACGCCGAAGGTGCGGTCGAAGGACTCCTCGGTGATCGATCCCAGCGGCTGGAAATCGCCGAGTCCGGCATTGGCGAACAGCACATCGATGCGGCCCTTGCTGGCTTCGACCTGGGCGAAGACGCGGTCCAGATCGTCCAGCTTCGCAATGTCGCCCTGAATGGCGATGGCGTCGGCACCGATCAGGCGCAGCGCCTTGTCCAGTTCCTCCTGCCGACGCCCGACGATGACCACCTGTGCGCCTTCGGCGGCGAAGCGCATCGCGCTTGCCAGACCGATGCCGCTGTTGCCGCCGGTCACCACTGCAATCTTGCCGTCGAGCCTGCCCATGATGCGCTCCAGAGAATGAGGAGGCGCCACTGTAGAACTGCGCTATTTCTTTGAATAGTATTTACCTTCTGGTAAGTACCTCGGAGTGGCAGACCCTCATGGCACACAACGGCACGTTCGGTTGCGGGCTCGAAGCCGCGCTCGCTTTGGTCGGCGGCAAGTGGAAGCCGTTGGTGATCTACCACCTGGCCAAGGACGTGCACCGCTACGGCGCGTTGCGGCGCGCGATCGGCGGGGTCACCGACAAGGTGCTGATCCAGCAGCTGAAGGAACTGGAGCGCGACCAGGTCGTTGCGCGCCTCGACTTCCAGGAGATCCCGCCCAGGGTCGAATACTCGCTGACGCCGTTCGGGCAATCGCTGGCGGCGGCTTTGGCAGGGCTGTGCGAGTGGGGCACGCAACACATGCAGGCGGTCGAGCGCATCAGTGCGCGCCGCGCGGCGCCCGCCGCCAGTGCCAGCGCCGGGCGTCGTGCCAGCGAGGTCGGCCGCGGATAACGGGCACGCACCGCAGGCGCAAGACGGTCCGTGCCTGCCAGGCCGTACGCACGCCGGTACGCAGCGTCGCACGCATAGCGCGTGCGCCCCTGCGACACCTTCGTTGCTGCCGCGACCACGACCGCGAATGCGCGGCGGCACGTCGATCGCGGCGCCGCTAGCGAAAGAACTGGCTCGGCGGCTGTCCGAACTGGCGCTTGAACATGGCGGTGAACGCGCTGGGGCTGTCGTAGCCCAGCTCCACCGCCACGTCGATGATGCGGTCGCCGGCGGCCAGCCGTTCGAGCCCGCGCAGCAGGCGCAGTTGCTGTCGCCACTGGCCGAAGCGCATCCGCAACTCGCGCTGGCACAGGCGCTGGATGGTCTTGACGTCCACGCCAAGTTCCGTGGCCCAGGCGTGCAGGGTGGTGGGGTCGGCCGGGTCGGCGTCGAGTGCGGCGGCGATGCGCAGCAGGCGCGGATGGCGCGGTTGCGGCAGGTACAGCGGCAGCGCCGGCAGCGCGTGCAGTTCGTCCAGGATCAGCCGCATCAACCGCCCGTCGCGCGAGTCGGCGGCGTGGTCCCAGGCGATGTCCGCGGCGCTGCGGATCAGCGCTTCCAGCAGCGGCTCCACCGCCATCACTGCCGGCGTGTCGGGCATGCCGGCGATCGCGGCGGGGCGGATGTACAGGCTGCGCATGTGCAAGCTGCCGATCCAGCGCACGCTGTGTTCGGTGCCGGCGGGAATCCACAGCGCGCGCGTGCTCGGCACCACCCAGTGGCCCTGGCCCGAACGCACCACCATCAGGCCGGACACCGCGTAGATCAACTGATGACGCGCATGCCGGTGCGGGGCGATGGCGCTGTCGGGTGGGTAGTCGACGGCCTTGCACACCACGTCGGCGGGCGCGTCGTCCGCATTGCGGCCGGAGCGCGGCACCAGGGTGTCCTTTTTGCGATGGTTGCTGGGCATGTCGCGCAAGAAGGTCGGGACGGGGCAGCCTACCATGCACGCACCTCCGGCAATGCCCGTCCCGCCATGTCCACGCTGCGTCCTGCCGCCCCCGTCGTGTCTTCCCCCACCGGCACCGCCGCCCCGCGCAAGGTCGCCTCCGGCGTGCTCGCCGCGATCACCTCCTCGCACCTGATCAACGACATGATGCAGTCGCTGATCCTGGCGCTTTATCCGGTGCTCAAGGGCCAGTTCCAGCTCAGTTTCGCCCAGGTCGGCCTGATCACCCTCACGTACCAGATCACCGCCTCGCTGTTCCAGCCGCTGATCGGGCTGCGCACCGACCGGCGGCCGGCGCCGTACTCGCTGCCGCTGGGCATGAGTTCCACCTTGTGCGGACTGCTGCTGCTGGCCTATGCGCCAAGCTTCGGCATGGTGCTGCTGGCAGCGGCCCTGGTCGGGATCGGCTCGGCGATCTTCCATCCCGAATCCTCGCGCATCGCGCGGCTGGCCTCGGGCGGCCGCCATGGTCTGGCCCAGTCGGTGTTCCAGGTCGGCGGCAATACCGGCACCGCGCTGGGGCCGCTGATCGCCGCGGCGGTGATCGTGCCCAACGGCCGCCACAGCGTGGCCTGGTTCGGCGGCGCGGCGCTGCTCGGCATCGCCCTGCTGTCCTACGTCGGGCGCTGGTATGCGCTGCACCTGCAGGCCGCACGCGCGGCGCCACGGCCGGTCGCCGCGGTGCCGGCGCTGCCGCGCGCGATGGTGGTGCGGATCGTCGGCATCCTGCTGCTGCTGATCTTCTCCAAGTACTTCTACATCGCCGGGCTGAGCAGCTACTACACCTTCTACCTGATCCAGCGCTTCGGCATCTCGGTGCAGAGCGCGCAGTTGCACCTGTTCGCGTTCCTGCTGGCTTCGGCGCTGGGCACGCTGATCGGCGGCCCGGTCGGCGACCGCATCGGCCGCAAGCCGGTGATCTGGGTGTCGATCCTGGGCGTGGCGCCGTTCGCGCTGGCGCTGCCGCACGTGGGCCTGCATGCGGCCACTGCGTTGACCGTGCTGATCGGCTTCGTGCTGTCCTCGGCGTTCTCGGCGATCCTGGTGTATGCGCAGGAAATGATGCCCGGGCGCATCGGCACCATCTCCGGGCTGTTCTTCGGCTTCGCCTTCGGCATGGGCGGGCTGGGCGCGGCGGTGCTGGGCCTGCTCGCCGACCATCGCGGCATCGTCTTCGTGTACCAGGTGATGTCGTTCCTGCCGTTGCTGGGTATCGTCGCGGCGCTGCTGCCGAGCCGGCGGCCCGACGCCGTCGCGGCGCACTAGCGCCACCGCGCGCGGCCGGCATCGGCCGGCGCGGACAGCTTGGCGAAAGCCAGCGGCCGCATGCTGTCGCGCCGGCCGTCGCGCCCCCATCGCTGTGTTCGCATGCCTGTCATCGCCCTGGTATCGTCCGTTGCCCACGCCTGGTCCACGCTGGTCGACCTGGTCGCCAGCCACGCGGTGGCGCCGCTGCTGGCGGCGCTGCACCTGACCGGGCTCAGCGACGATCCGCACGACATCGCCGCCTCGCTGCTGGTGGCGGCCCTGCAGCTGTCCATCATCGGCGTGCTGTTCCGGCCGCTGGAGAGCCTGTGGCCGGCCGAGCGCTGGGAACACCGGCGGCTGGCACGCATCGACTTCCACTACACCTGGTTGATGCTGATCGGGGTGTTCCCGCTGTTCTCGTTCCTGATCCTGACGCCGGTGGTCAACGCGCTGGGCGGCGCCGACCCCAACGCCGCGGCGGCGCCGGAGACGGGCCTGCGCCATGTCTGGCCGTGGCTGGACCAGCATCCGCTGGTGCTGTTCGCGCTGTACTACCTGGCCTACGACTTCACCTACTACTGGATGCACCGGGTGCAGCACTGGATGCCGTGGTGGTGGGCGATGCACAGCATGCACCACAGCCAGCGCCAGCTCAGCTGCTGGGCCAACGACCGCAGCAACTACCTGGACGGCATGCTGCAGTCGTTCGTGCTGGCCGCGGTGGGCATCGCCTTCGGCATCGAGGCCGACGAGTTCGCCTGGCTGATGCTGCTCGGCGAGCTGGTGCAGAACCTGTCGCATGCCAACACGCGTTTCGGCTTCGGCCCGGTGCTCAACAAGCTCCTGGTCGACCCGCCGTTCCATCGCCTGCACCACATGCGCGTGGACCCGGAGCGGCCGGGACTGCACAACTGCAACTTCGGCCAGGTGTTCGCGTTCTGGGATGTGTTGTTCGGCACGGCGCTGTACGGCGAGCCGGTGCGGCCGACCGGGGTGGGCGATCCGATGGTGGATCGCGATAACGAACTGGGCCTGGTCGCGCTGCAGGTTGAAGGGCTCAAGCGCTTCTGGGGCGCGGTGCGGAGGCGCTCGGGATGGACGCCGGGCGAGGTCGCGTTCGGCGAGGACTATGCGCCGATCCCGGTGGATCATGCGGGTTTGCCGTTGAGCGGCGGGGATTCGGGAGTGGGGATGACCGTACCCTCACCCCAACCCCTCTCCCGGGGGGAGAGGGGCTAGCGCTTTTCCTTCTCCCATCGGGAGAAGGTGCCCCGGAGGGGCGGATGAGGGTACGGGCGCAGCCTCGTGCACCCAAACATCGCGAGACGCTTCGCGCCGAACCCTCACCCCAACCCCTCTCCCGGGAGGAGAGGGGCTAGTGTTTTTCCTTCTCCCATCGGGAGAAGGTGCCCCGCAGGGGCGGATGAGGGTACGGGCGCAGCCTCGTGCCCCCAAACATCGCGAGACGCTTCGCGCCGGACCCTCACCCCAACCCCTCTCCCGGGGGAGAGGGGTTAGTGCGCTCACTGCTTCTTCAGGCAACCGCTCATGAAGGTCTTGCGGGCGTCGCCCTGCAGTTTCTGCGTTGCGGCTTGCGCGTTGCAGTCCTTCATCCGTTGCTGGGAGGCGTTGCCCACCGCAGGCGCGGTGCCGCCGCTGAGGCAGGCCTTCTGCGCGCTCTTGTACTCATCTCCCTTCTTGCCTTTGTTCTGCGCCGAGCACTTGGCCATCAAGGTCTGTTGCGCGGTCTGCGGTTTGGTCGCGGCGGTGGCCAGCAGCGGGGCGGCGGTGAAGCTCAACAGCAGACAGGTGGCGGCGAAGCGAGCGGAACGGGTCATGGCGGCAGCTCCGGATGGTGTGCCGGCAGGGTGCGCCGGCACGGGTGACCGGATCATGACGCGGCGGTGGCCGGGTCGGCAATGCGGCGCTGCGGCATTGCGTCGGCGGCCTGCGCCGGGCCGTCGAGGAACAGCATCTGCGGTGGCGGATGCATCAGGAACTGCTGGTGCGAGATGTTCCAGGCGTAGGCGCCGGCCAGCGGAAACGCCAGGCAGTCGCCCGGCGCCAGCGCGGCCACCGGCTGGTCGCGGGCCAGCACGTCCTTGGGCGTGCACAGCTGCCCGACCAGGGTCACCCGCGCATCGCGCAGCACCGGAGGCTGCGGGCCGCGCAGCACCAGGAACGGATGATCGTGGCCCTGCGCGGCGGGCGTGCGGAAATGATGGGTGCCGCCGCGGCCGATGGCGAACTGCGCGCCATGGCTGCGCTTGATGTCCAGCACTTCCATCAGGTACCAGCCGCAGGCGGCGCTGACGTAGCGGCCCGGTTCCAGGCGCAGGCGCAGGCCTTCGCCGTGCGTGCGCAGCAGCGTCGGCAAGCCCGCGCAGAACGCGGCCCAGTCGAACGAAGCTGCCGGATCGGCGTAGTCCACGCCGAAGCCGCCACCGGCATTCACCGTCAGCGGCCCCAGCGCATAGGCCTGGCGCCAGCCCTGCACGGTCTGCAGGTAGTGCGCGATCAGGCGCAGTTGCAGCTGCGCATCGCGCTGGTGCGACAGCAGGTGGAAGTGGAAGCCGTCCAGCCGCAGCCCGCTCGCGCCGCGCAGCCCCTGCATGGCTGCGTCCAGATCGTCCGCGTCCAGGCCGAACGGCGAGGGCCGCCCGCCCATCACCAGGCGCGTGTCCTGCATGCCCGGCACCACGATGTTCAGGCGCAGGAACACCGACAGCGGGCGCGTGCGCGACGCGGCGATGCGGGCCAGCCGCTGCAATTCGCCCAGGCTTTCCACATGCACGCTGCAGTCGGGCAGGCTGGCGGCCAACTGCAGTTCGGTATCGAGCTTGCCGGGGCCGCCGAACAACAGGCGGCGTCCTGGCTGGTGCGTGTGCAGCCACTGCAGCTCGCCGCCGGAAGCTGCCTCGAAGCCGTCCACCCACGGCGCCAGCGTGCGCAGCACCGGCGGCTCGGCGTTGGCCTTGGCCGCGTAGAAAAGTTCGCACCCGGCCGGCAGCTGCGCGCGCAGCATCGCCGCGTGCGCCTGCAGCGCCGCCAGGTCGTAGACATAGGCGCAGACCGGGCCGTCGGCCTGTGCGCGCAGCCGCGCCAGCGCCACCTGCAGCGGGGTGGGATCGATGCGCAGGCTCATGCTGCTGCCTGCCGCAGCGCGGCGCTGCCGATCGGATTGGGCAGGAAGCTGTAGTCGGCATGGCGGTCGGCGCGTTGCAGCAGGCGCAGGCGCAGGTTGTTCTTGGCCGGCAGCGGCGCGCCGTCGAGCAGGGCCTGCAGTGCCGGTTGCGCGCCATGGCGCTGCTGCCATGTGCGCGCAATGTCGCCGACGATCTGCCACAGCTGGCGTTCGCGGCGGTCGTGGCCGTCGGCGAGGTGGAAGATCGCTTCGGCCAGATTGTTGACCAGCGCGCAGTAGGCGATGCGGTTCCAGCCGCGTTCGGCGCTGTAGTACAGCGACTGCCGCGCGGTCTCGGACATGCCGGGCAGGCGCGCGGCCGGCCAGCGCGACGGCAGCAGCTTGGTGCCTTCCAGATCGCGGATCCACACCTGCGTCGGCACACCGTCTTCGCAGCCGATCACGGTGTTCTGCAGGTGCGGTTCCAGCACGATGCCGTAGCCGAACCAGGCGCTCCACACGCCGTCCAGCAGCAACTGTGCGTAGGCGCGGAACCAGGCCGCGGTGGCCGCCTCCAGGCTGCTGCCGCTGCGTTGCGCCAGCGCCTGCAGCGCGGCGAAGCAGGCCGGCTGGCCGCGCGCGTCGTGGGTGAACAGCGCACCGGCCACCTGCGGGCGATAGCGCGCGCGCTGCGCGGCCGGGATCGCCTGCCGGTACAGCACGCCGAAGCTCTCGCCCAGTTCGCGGCAGGCCTGCGCATCGGCGTCCAGCGCGGAGAAGTCCAGGTCGGTCGCGGCCGGCTCCAGCAACACGTGGAAGCCGGGTACGCGCTGCGCCAGCGCCCGCCAGTCGGGCGCCAGCAGGCGGGTCAGCGCCACTGCGCTTTCCAGTTCGTACCAGGCGTTCTTGCGCACGCAGTTGGTCAGGCGCACGTGCACCGACAGCTTGAGGAAGTGATCGAGGTCCGCGTGGTAGAGCGTGCGCACCGACGAGGTCGGGCGCAGCGCCAGACCGCGTTCGCCCAGCGGTTCGATCCAGCCGCGCGCCTGCGCATGGCGCAGCAGCGGATGCGCCAGCACGCGTTCGGCCTCCCATGGATGGCACGGATACAGGTCGGCGCCGCCGCCGGCCTGCGCCAGCGTGGCGCGCACGTCGTCGCCCTGTGCGCGGTACAGGCGCGGATCGATGCGGAACCAGAACAGCGGAAAGGCGCTGCGCGCTTCCGGCGCGCACGCCAGCACCTGCGCCAGCGGCACGCCTTCGCGGCTCTTGGGCGTGGGATGGAAGGCGTGGCCCCACAGCATCGATTGTTCGGCATCGATCAGCGCCTCGCCGGTGGGCGGCGCGGTCTCGGCCTGGCGCAGCAACTGCGCGGTGATGGCGATGCTGTTGGCGCTTTGCGTGAGCAGTTCCAGGTTCGGCGCCTGTTCGCCGTCGCTCAGCTCCTGCAGCAGCAGGCGCACCAGCGCCTCTGCGTCCAGGCAGTGCCACGGACGGCCGTCGGCCTTGAGGTAGGGCGCCGAGGCGAAGCGGCAGCGGCCCAGGCGGTCGGCATGCGCCAGGCGCACGCACAGCGTGGCGCCGGAGGGCAGGCGCAGGCGCAGCCAGCGTTCGCCGGCGGCGGCCACACCGGGCCGGTCCAGGCCGCGGTAGTCGAAATCGGCCTGGCCGCGACCGAGCGCGACTTCGCGCAGGTAGCAGTTGAGCCAGCAGGTGATCGCCTGCGCTTGCGCCAGGCTGTCGTACCACGGGTCATGCATCGGCAACGGGGACATGGACGGTTCTCCGAACGGACGTGAGCATCAGGGCCGGCAGCAGCGCCAGCAGGGCGGCCGCGGCGGCGGCGAGGAACGGCACGGCCAGGCCATGGCCTTGCACCAGGGCACCGGCGAGGGCGCCGCCGGCGACGCCGGCGACCTTGCCGGCGGCATCGAAGCGGCCGAACAACTGGCCGGCGCCGCGCCCGCCGGCAACCTCGGCCAGGCTGCGGTTGAGGCCGCGCAGCGCCATCCACATGCCCAGGCCGAACAGCAGCCGCGCCGCGATCAGCCAGCCGGGCGCCGGCGGCGCCATCTGCAGCAGGCAGGCCAATGCGAACAGCGCCAGCCCCGCCGGCAGCGGCGACACGCGGTGGTCGCGACCACGCCAGCACGGCATCAACACCAAGTAGACCAGGTGCGGCAGGCCATACAGCAGGCCGGCGACCGCGCTGCTGCCGATGCCGTGCGCCTGCGCATACGGCAGGAAGTAGGGAAAGGTCACCACCATCGCGAAGCAGAACAGGAACTGCGTGGTCCACAGCGCCCAACGCTGGCGGCGCTGCGTGGCATCGGTGTGCGGCAGAGAGGGCGTGGACGCGGCGTGCGCCGGCGCGCGCGGCGGATCGTCCGGCAGGCGCCAGCTCAGCGCGAAGGCGAGCAGCGGCAGCAGCGCCAGATAGCGGTACAGCGATTGCGCCGGGCCCAGCGCGGTGGCCAGGCCGAGCAGGGCGGGGGCGGTGACCATCGCCAGCCGCGCCGAGAACTGGGTCCAGTCCAGCGCCCGTGCCAGCGAGCCGCGCTGCGCCTGGCTGCTGAGATAGGCGTTGGTCGCCGCCAGCGAGCCGCCGCAGGCGCCCTGCACGACCAGGCCGGCGACCAGCCAGCCCAGGTTCGGGGCGAAGCCGGCCATCAGGAACCCAAGCGCCAGCCCGAGCTGCGCGCGCAGCAGCGAGCGCTTGCGTCCGTAGCGATCCGCCAGCCGGCCCCAGGCGCTGGCGGTGAGCGCGGTGCACAGCGTCGGCAGCACGTACAGCACGCCGCTCCAGCCGATCGCCGCACCCGGCGCCAACTGCTGCAGCACCTGCGGCAGGAACAGCGGCATGCCCAGCGCGGTGAAGGCGGCCAGGTAGTGCGCGGCCAGCACCGGGCCGAGGATGCGCTTCATCGCCTCGCCCCGATCGCAAGCGCGCGCGCCGCCAGCGCATCCTCGCGCAGCAGGTTGGGCGCGCTGTCGCCGTAGAACTTGTTGATGTCCGCCGCGCCGGTGATCTGCTTGCCGAGCAGGCTGCCGGCGCTGAGCAGGTACTTCACCGGGAGCTTCGGTGCATCCAGCAGTGCCTGCGCCGGCGCAGTGTCGATGCCTTCTTCGCGCAGCGCGCGCAGGGTGCCGTGCAGGCGCGCGCGCAGCAGTGCGTACAGCGCCGCGCGCAGCCCCGGCTGCCATTCCGCCAGCCCCTCCAGCACCGCCTGCAGATCCAGTTGCAGGATGATGGTGCAGAACATCCGCGCCAGCGCGGCGTCGTCCTGCACGGGGATGCGCGTGTCGCGCGGCGTGCCCAGCGCGGCCAGCGCCGGCCGTTGCGCGTGCAGCCGCGGCAGCAGCACCCGCGCCGCGTCGTTGTCCTTGAGCAGCAGCCGCGGCGCACGGCCGGCGGCGTAGATCAGCACGCTGTTCTGCTGGTTGGCCTCCAGCGCGATGCCGTAGCGCAGCCACAGCCGCAGGTGCACCTCGCACATCAGCGCCAGGTAGCTGTCCCACCAGGCGGTGAGGTCGCCGCCGTGGAAGCGTTCGGCCAGATGCGTGGCCAGCGGCCGGCCATCGGGCAGCGTCGCGCACAGGCCGGCCACCGGCACCAGGGTCGCCTCTGGCAACGCCGGATAGCGGCGCAGCAGGTAGGACAGGTGCCGGGTCTCGCCGACATGGCCGGCATGCGCCTCGTCCACGTGCAGATAGCGTTCGCCCAGCGCCGGATCGTGCGCGGCGAGGTCGCGCAGCACGCGCTCGAACCAATGCCCGTCGTACAGCGTGGACGGCTTGATCAGGCGTAGGTTGAGCGCGCCGAGCGTGCGCATCGGCACCGGCAGCTTCAGGTGATGATCGGGAAACGCCAGCGGGATCACCGTGCGCAGCGACAGCGAGGGCCGCACCTGCAGCCACGGCTGCGGCGCGGCGATGGCGCCGTCCGGCAGGGCGAAGCCGTCCTCGCCCAGCCGCGCGAAGATCAGCGGGTGCAGCGGCCAGGCGATGTGGTCGGCGTCCAGCGCCGGGTCCAGGCCGAGCATGCTCGGGCGCGGCCAGAACGCCGGCGGCGGCGTGGTCCGGGTGACCTGCGCGGCCGGCAGCGCCAGCCAGCGCAGCGCGAAGCTGGGGCCGAACTCCGGTGCGTAGCGCGGCAGGTCGGTGTCGTCCAGGCCGAGCTTGGCGCGTGCGCTGGGATAGAACGGATGGTCGCGGTGGCTGGCCAGCTGTTCGCAGCGGTAGGCGCGTTCGTGCGCGTCGGCGGCGTCCAGCGCGGTGGCCAGCAGCGGCCGTTGCTGCGCGTAGGCCTGTCGCGCCAGCGCGCGCTGGCGCACCGCGCACTCGGCTTCCTCGACATAGGCGCGATGCAACGCCTGGGTTTCCGCGTCGAGTCCGGCGCCCAGCCGCGCCAGCCACTGCGCCGCGCCGGATTCGCAGGCGCTGCGCTGCCCGGTATGCAGCACCCAGCCGTCGCTGCAGGCGCTCACCGTCTGCAGGTAGCCGGCGCGGCGCAACGGCAGCCACAGTTCGCCGTCGGGCAGATGCGCGATGCGCCACCAGATGGCGTCCGCAGGCAGCGGCGCCTGCGCCCAGGCGGCGAGCACCGCCGGCGGCGGCGTGGCGGCGGCGCCGCGGCTGACGATGCCGCGCAGGTCTTCGCGCAGGCAGGCGTCGATGACGCGCAGGTCGATGTAGCGGCGGTCGGCGTCCTGGCTCATGCAGCCGCTCCGATGCTGCTGTCGATGCGCCAGTGCAGCGATGCCTCGGTGCGGGCCAGCGCCTGTTGCAGGTCGGCCTCGGTGTCGGCGAGCACGTCCAGCACGCCCAGGTAATCCTTGTTGGAATGGCTCAGGCGGATCGTGTCGCCGTGTTGCCGCAGGCGCCGGTAGCGCGCGTCCCAGTGCGTGTCGTTGCTGGCGTGGTCGGCACTGGCCACCGCCAGCGTGCCGTCGTGCTCGGCCACGTAGTAGCGGACCAGGGCGTGCGCGCGGCGCGCCTGCAGCGTGGGCAGCGGCCGACCCAGGTGCAGGCCGAGCACGCTGTCGAACCAGTGCCCGCCGAACAGGCGGTCGATCAGGAATTCGCGGCCATCGCCGATGCTGCGGTAATTGATCTCCACCAGCACCGGGCCGTCGGCGGTGAGGATGAATTCGCTGTGGCACACGCCGAAGCCGATGCCGAACGCCTGCAGTTGCGCCAGCGCCTGCTGCACGACCGCGGTATCGGTGGCACCGCGCCAGCGCGCCTCGCACTCGACGAAATGCGGCGGCGCCGACAGCTGCACGTCGAAGCCGCCGATCGGCTGCAGATGGCGCCCGTCGCCGAGCGTTTCCAGGGTGAACAGCGGACCCTCCAGCACGCTCTCCAGCAGCACGCTGCGCTGCGGGTGGCGCTGCCAGAAATCATCGAGGTAGGCCTGCAGCGCTGCCGCGTCGGCGCAGTGGCGCACGTCCAGGCTGGCCACGCCTTCGCGCGGTTTGGCGATCAACGGCCAGGGCGCCTGTGCCGGCGGCATCGCGCCCGGCGCCAGGCTGCAGAACCACGGCGCCGGCAGGCCGAGCGCGCGCAGCCGCTGGCGCATCGCCGCCTTGTTCTTGGCCTCGTAGCAGACCTGCCAGTCCTTGCCGGGCACGCCGAGCGCGGCGGCGACCACGGCGGCGCTGGTCTGCAGGTGATCGCTGTTGCTGAACACCGCGCGCGGCGGCTGCGGCAGGCTGCCGAGCAGGTCGAGCACGCCCAGCGGGTTGAACACGTCACACTCCAGCACCTGCACCGGTGCGGCCGGCGGATGGCGGCGGAAATGCTCGAGGTGCGCGTGGCGGTGGTCGGTCAGCAGCAGCACCGGCACGCCCAGGCGCTGCGCGGCGGGGAGGAAGCCATCGGTCACCGCCGGGTGGCAGACGTGGCTGAGGAGCAGCAGGGGAGCGTCGTGCGGGGTCATGTGCGGGTCTCGTCGGGCGCAGGCGCACGCACGCCGTCGGCGCGGCCGCGTGGAGGCGGACACGGAAGGCATGCGCCGCGGCTGCGGCGGGTCGCGTGGTTGCCTGGCGCATCGCATCGGGCGCGCGCTGGGTACGGGAAGGACGCGGCTGCGTCCGTTGCACTGGCCCGCGTCTCCCGCGGGCGGCGGCGCGCCGTGGTGGCGCGCGGTGGTGCGGGGCCGGCGGCGTCGTCCGCCGCCGGCGTGGATCAGAACGTGTACTCGAGGCCGACGGTGACGCTGCGGCCCGGTGCCGGCTGCCGGCCCCAGGGGCTGGTGTCGATGCCGCGGTACCAGTACTTGCGATCGAACAGGTTGTTGACCGCCAGCGACGCGCTGAGCTTGCCGCTGGCGCCTTCGCTGAGCACCTGGCTCAACTGCGCGTTCCACACCCAGTAGGCCGGCAGTTCGCCGACCGAGGCGATCGCGTTCTCCTGCACGGTGTTGGCCGCATCGCTGAAGGCGCGGCTGAAGTAATAGCTGGAAACCGCGACGGTGGTATGACCGGATTCGGGCCGGTAGGACGCACCGAGGGTGAGCTGGTTGAGCGAGGTGTAGGGCACGCGCAGGCCGTCGTACACGCCCGATTCCTGGCGTGCGTCCAGGTAGGCGTAACCGGCGTTGAGGGTCAGTGCGCGCAGGTGCGCCGGGCTCCACTGCACTTCCACTTCGCCGCCCTGGTGGCGGGTCTTGCCGAGGTTGCGATAGGTGCGCGTGGTGTTGTCGAGCTGGATCTGCTGGTCGAAGTCGATCAGGTAGCCGCCGAACTGGATCCGGGTGCGCTCGTTGGGCTGGTAGCGCGCGCCGGCCTCGTAGTTCCAGGCCAGTTCGGCGTCGAGGTTGTCGCCGTAGATGATCTGGGTGACCTGCGGCGCGCGCAGCGAGCGCTGGCCGTCGGCGTACAGGTACCACTGCGGAGTGGCCTGGACGCCCAGGGTCAGGCCGGGCAGCACGTCGTCGGTCTTGTTGCGCGTGCGCACGCCGCTGGCGAGGTTGTAGTAGCGCGAATCGACCTGCTCGTAGCGCAGGCCGGGGGTGACGGTGACGCGGCCGTCGGCGAAGGCGATCGCGTTGCTGACGTAGGCGGCCGCGCCGCGGTCCTTGAAGCGCCAGTCGCGCACCAGGGTGTACAGGCCATCGCTGAGGCGGGTGTTGCCGACCAGGAAGTCGATGTCTTCGTTGATCGCACGCGCGCCCAGCGTCCACTGCTGGGTCACCGTGCCGGACCCCATCTTCCAGCTCAACCGCGGCTCGCTGCCATAGACGCGGAAGTCGCGCGGCGCACTCTGCCGCAGTTGCGGCGGCAGGTCGGGGCGCCAGGTCTCGCTGGCGGCCGAGCGCATGCCGACGATGAAATTGCGGCTGCTGCGCGCGCTGAAATTGCTCCAGTCCAGGCGCAGGTCCTGGAACGGCCCCACATCACCGAAGTCCTGCTGGTAGACCAGCGAGGCGCGGGTGGTGCGGCCGGTGAATTCATCGAGCGGCCGCGTCGACTGGCGCGGATCGCGCAGGTAGTCGGCGACGGACAAGGCGCCGGCCATGTCCATGTCGGCGACGTAGCGCTGCACGCTCGCCTTGAGCAGCTTGTCCGGCGCCAGCCACCATTCCGCGCGCAGGCGCAGGTTCTTGATGTCGGTGGCGCTGTGTTCGCGCCAGTAGTCGCCCTTGGTCCAGTTGGCGTCCAGTTGCAGGCCGAACGTGTCGCTGGCGTAGCCGCCGGTGCTGATCGCGGTGTCGCCCAGGTAATGCCCGGCGCCGCCGGCGGTGACCTTCTGCCCCAGCGTGGTGGTCCAGGTGGTGGGGATGTCCGGGCTGATCAGGTTGATCACGCCGCCGACGTTGTTGGGGCCGTACTGCACCGCCGCGCCGCCGCGCACGATGTCGATGCGGTCGACCTGGTTCAGGCCGACCGGGAACAGCGACAGGCTGGTCTGCCCGTACGGCGCCAGCGCCAGCGGAATGCCGTCCTCCAGCACCTGCACGCGGCCGCTGCGGCTTTCGTACAAGCCGCGCAGCATGATCTGCGGCAGCGCGCCAGTGCCGGTCTCGTCGAACACCTTGATCCCCGGCACCTTCTGCAGGGCGTCGTCCAGCGAGCGGTTGGCGCCGGTGCGCAGTTGCGTGTTGTCGATCACCTGGCGGCTGCCGGCGTAGTGCTGCACGTCCTCGACGGTGGAGCGGCCGAGCAGGCTGCCCTGTACCTGCACCGCGTCGAGCTGGCGGATCCGCGCCTGCGCGTCGGCGTCGGGCGGGGTGTCCTCGGCACGCGCGCTGGAGGGGGCGAACAGGGCGGCGGCGAGCGCAATGGCCAGCAGCGAAGGGGAAAGCGAAGCGATCAAGACGACGACTCCAACAGGGACGAAACGGTCAGGGGCTGCGCAGGTCGGCCGCACGCTGGCGCAATGCGGCCTGCAGCAGTGCGCGGTCCTCGCCGGCGAACAGCCACTGCAGATCCGGCTGTGCCAGCCAGTGCGCACGCTGCGCGGCGTCGCGCGGATTGGGGCAGAAGGGAACGCCGGCGGCGCGGCAGGCCGCGTCGATCGCCAGCAACTGGTCCCAGACCTGCGGATGGGTGGGCTGCGGGCCGAGGCCCAGGTCCAGCGCCAGGTCCAGCGCGCCTTCCATCACCAGCGACACGCCGGGCACCTGCAGGATCTGCGGCAGCGCGCGCACGCCGGCGGCGCTCTCGATCATCGGGATCACGCGCAGGCGCTCGCGGCTGCGGGCGATGTAGTCGGCCAGGGCCACGCTGCCGAAGCCGGTGACGCGGCCACCGGTGATGCCGCGGCGGCCGTGCGGCGGGAAGTGTGCGGCGGCGACCGCGCGCTCGGCCTGCTCGGCGCTGTCCAGCCCGGCGAGCACGACGCCGCGGGCGCCCGCATCGAGCACCCGCCCGATCAGCTTGGCGTCGACTTCGGGCACCCGCACCCAGGCTTCGCAGCCGCCCAGCTCGCAGGCACGGATGGCGTGTTCCAGTTCGGCCGGCGAACGCAGCACATGTTCCAGGTCCAGCACCGCGAAGTCGTAGCCGACGTGCCCGAACATCTCGCACAGCAGGGCACTGGGCACGGAGTTGAGCAACCCGATCTTGCAGGCCATGGGGGAGGGCGCGCGGAACTGGGGAAGGGAGCGCAATCCTGCCGCAAACGAGAATGCTTATCAAGAAGATTCGCTGCGGGTCGTCACAGCCGCCGTAGACGCTTTCTGTGCGCTACCGCGCTTTCCGTCACGGGGACTCGCTCTCCGAGGAGGCGTCGCCTTTGCGAATCCCCAATCCCAAATCCCCAATCCCGCCGCCAGGCGCTCAGTGCGCCGCCCGCATCCCCCGGTACGGCGGCGTCGCCATCACCATTTCCGCCAGCGAATAGGCCAGCTCGCGCTCGGCCATCACCGTGCCGTCAGCGCCGTGGTCGAGCAGGTGCTTGACCTCGGCATCGCTGTGCGCACGCGCCAGCAGGGTCAGCGCCGGATTCAGCGCGCGCAGCTTGGCCAGGGCCTCGCCGGCCTCCAGCGGCTGCGGGATCGCCAGGATCGCGATCTTGGCCTTCTCCGGATGCGCCTCGGCCAGCACCCTGTCGGCCGCGGCACTGCCGCGGATGCCGGGGATGCCGTCGGCGTGGGCGCGTTCGACATGGTCGCGGTTGTCGTCGATCACCAGCACCGGCACGCCGCGCTCGCGCAGTACGGCCGCCAGCGCGCTGCCGACCCGGCCGTAGCCGATCACGATGGCGTGGTCGGCCAGGTCCAGTGACGGGCCCGGCGGCAGCTCCGGTTCCACCGTCACCGGCGCCTCCACCGCCTGTCGTGCCTGCCAACGGTCCAGCCAGCTGAACAGCAACGGGTTGGCGATGATCGACAGCAGCGCGCCGGCCAGGATCAGGTCGCGGCCGGTCTCGGGCAGGATCGCCAGGCTCACGCCCAGGCCGGCGAGGATGAAGGAGAACTCGCCGATCTGCGCCAGGCTGGTGGAGATGGTCAGGGCGATGCCGGTGGGGTGGCCGAACGCCCGCACGATCACGAACGCGGCCAGCGACTTGCCGACGGTGATGGTCAGGAAGGTGGCCAGCACCTGCCAGGGATGCTCGACCAGGATGTGCGGGTCGAACAGCATGCCCACCGAGACGAAGAACAGCACCGCGAAGGCGTCGCGCAGCGGCAGCGAATCGTTGGCGGCCTTGTGGCTGAGCTCCGATTCCTTCAGCAGCATGCCGGCGAAGAACGCGCCGAGGGCGAACGACACGCCGAACAGGGTGGCCGAGCCGAACGCCACGCCCAGCGCGATCGCCAGCACCGACAGGGTGAACAGTTCGCGCGAGCCGGTCGCGGCGACCTTCTCCAGCGCCCACGGGATGGCGCGGCGGCCGACCACCAGCATCACCGCCACGAACGCGGCCATCTTCAGCAGGGTGACGCCGAGCGCGCCGAGGATCGCCCCGGTGTCGGCGCCCTTGCCGCCGAGCGCGTCGGCCAGCGCCGGCAGCAGCACCAGCGCCAGCACCATCACCAGGTCCTCCACGATCAGCCAGCCGACCGCGATGCGACCGCGCTGGGTTTCCAGCAGGCGCCGTTCCTCCATCGCCCGCAGCAGCACCACGGTGCTGGCCACCGACAGCGCCAGGCCGAACACCAGGCCGTGCAGGGTCGGCCAGCCCATGCTCCAGGCCAGCCCCCAGCCGAGCAGGGTGGCGACCGCGATCTGCGCCAGCGCGCCGGGGATCGCGATCCACTTCACTTCCATCAGGTCTTCGAGCGAGAAGTGCAGCCCCACCCCGAACATCAGCAGCATCACCCCCAGTTCCGACAACTGGTTGGCCAGGGCCTGGTCGGCGACGAAGCCCGGCGTGAACGGACCCACGCAGATGCCCGCCACCAGATAGCCGACCAGCGGCGACAGTTTGAGGCGATGCGCGAGCGTGCCGAGGAGGAAGGCGAGCGCGAGCCCGACCGCGATGATGTCGATGAGACTGGTGTCGTGATGCATTCAGGATCGCAGAACAAGGAAGCCTGGAGTGTCGCCGATCGGGGCTTTTGTCGGCAAATCGGTGTGGCGGGGCGCAGCGGGGACACGGCGCTCGGCTCGGCGCTGCCAGGATCCACCCAGGCGCGTCTGGGGGGGCGGAGGAACCCGGCCGTGCCGGCCTGGGGGACCGGCGTGGCGGGCGACGATCATCGCGCAATCGGCTGCGCCGGCAGTGCCGCAACACGGTTCGGAATGTCCCTGCCCGACAGCACGAATGGGATGGAGGTCGCAGCGAACCGGTCCCGCACGCAACTCCCTGTCAGGAAAGACATTACACCGCATGTTGGACGTTATCTGTCTACTGTTCCGGCCCATTCCGTGGTGTATGTTTGCCGCCATTGGTGTCCTGCCAGGACAGGGGCATGGCTAGACTGAAGACTTTCGCTAGAGGAATCCTCCTGAGCGCCTTGTACTGCGCGGCTTATCTGGCCGTGTGGCACTGCTCTCTGGATCAGTGGTTCCTGCCGATCGGACTGCGCACGGCAGCACTGCTGTTTCTCCCGTATCGGCTCTGGCCCTACGTGTTCCTGGGAGATGCGGCGGCGCTGTTGAGCATGCGCGTGCCGATGATCGATGCCGACGGCGCAAATCCGGTCTGGGTGTACGGCAGTTCGTTCCTGCTGCTGCCCGCCTTCGCGCTGCTGCCCTGGATGGTCCGGCGCAATCTTCCGGATTTCCGGGTCGAGCAGAGCTGGCTGCCGCTGATCTGCCTGTGCGCGGCGTTGTGGGCGGTGCTCGTCAACAAGGGCGTCAACTGGCTGCTGGGTGGACCGGCGGCCTACATCAATCTGGAAAACACGCTGAAGTTCTGGATCGGTTTCTATCTGGGTATCGTCATGTTCGTCTTCCCCGCGCTGCTGTGGGTCAGGCGAGCAGAGGGGGATGCGGCTGCGCGAAGGACGGTTCTGCACAGCGCAGGCGTCGCCGCGCTGCTGATGGGCGTCCTGTTCGGTGTCGCGATGCAAGTGGAGGGCGTCCTGCGCCAGTTCCTCCTGGTTCTGATGATTGCGCCGGCCGTCTGGCTGACCTTCAAGCATGCCTGGCGAGGCGCCGCGATCGGCGTGGTGATGGCCAACTTCGCGGTGGCCATGTCCATGCCGAAGACCAATTATGCCGGTGCCTACGATGCGGACTCATTGCAGGTGCAGTTGTTGGTCGCCTTTGCGGTGACCGCGCTCGCTTCCCTCGGTGCCAAGCTGTCTGTCGCCTTCGATCAAGTGCAACGCTTCGGCTTTGCCGAAAGGGAGGCGCTGCAGGTCGCCCAAGCCAGCTACATGTCGGCCGAACGCACCCTGCGCAACCGGGTGATCGAGTACACCGACATCCATGTGCATATCAACAAGCTGCGCCGCGACATCGCCACCACGCTGAAGGAGCACGGTCACTACGCCGCGGCGATGGAAATGAACCGTACCGGGGTGATCCAGGCGCAATTGCTGGACGATTACGTTGCCGCACTGTATCCGCTGGATATCGAAACCCACGGCCTGTACGGCGCGCTGAACTCCATCGCCTTCGCCAATGCCTGCGAGACCGAGGTCGAGGCACGCCTGCACGGCGATACGCGGCGGTTGTCGATGGGGCTGCAACTGGCGGCGTACCGGTGCGTGCTCAATGCCATGGAAATCCTGCCCGATGCGGGCCGGCACACGATCACGGCACGGGTCTGGTCGGCGCGCGGCAAGCGCGGCGTGGTGGTGACGCTGGAAGCCGATACGACCATGCCGGGCAGCGGCCGCAAGCAGCACAGCGCCGACGAGATGGACTGGGAGCTGGCGAGCCGGTTGAAGGCTCATGACGGCACCTGCCGGCGCCGTCATGAGCGAAAGATCAGTTTCCTGATCTCAGAGCCCCTGCAAAAGCCGGTTACTTCTTGATGGTCACGGTCCAGACGTCGCCGTTGGCGCTGCTGGCCAACTGCACGGTGAAGTAGCGCGCATCGTAGACCACGGTGCCGCGGCTGCTGTCGAAGGTGTCGACGGTGCTCACCCGATCCACGTCCTGACCCATCGGCGTCACCCAGGCGGTGTCGCCGACACGGCCGATCGCGCCGCGCACCTGGCCGGTGGCGTCGTTGATCTGCAGGTAGGTCACGCCATTACGCTCGAACTGGTAGATGCGCGCGGACGCATTGGTGGACAGGTTGGTCGCCGCCGGGGCGCTTTCACCCAGGCCGCGGATGCCGATCGGCGTGCCCACACCACCGCCCGGACAGCAACTCTGCGCAGAGGCATTGAACGCCAGCGCAGAGCAAAGCGCGATGCCCGAAAGCGTCGCGAATTTGGAAGTTTTCCACATAATCAGATCCTTCCCCATAAGGGATTTTTTGCCTGCCGTTCAGGCGATTCCACATTACGCGAATCGCAACAGGCCACTGTTGACAAATAATCAATCGATTCATACTTGTGATGCGGCTCACGCTTATCTATGCGGAATGATTTCCACAAAATGCGCCGCATCGACTTGCTCAGGTATGGCCCCAGGTCACGCAGCATCGCGTCGACCCTCCGGCGGCGCCGGGACGTCGGGCGTGGACTGCATTGCAGTTTCCATGCCATTTATTGCAGGCACACCATCGCGGCAAGTGGCAGCGTTTTTCACTGCGCGCCGTTGCGCCGATGGTGCGCAGATGTGGGGTATCGAATGTCGCTGTCTATCGGGCGCAAGTTGCGGCGCGAGTAAATCTATTGCGTCGTCGCCAGGCGGTTCTTGAATGCGCCGAGGAGCGCGCCGTATCGGCATGGGGTCATTCCGTTACCGCGCGCGGTACGGCGACTGCAATGCGGCAGCCGATGCGCTCCGATCGCGCGACGACTGCTTGACGCATGTGTCGCTGCCGGTGGCGCCTGGATGGAGCCTCGCGGCGGCCGTGGGCGTCGAGCGGGTGACTGCCGCAGTGCGATGCGTTGCCCCGCGCCGTCGGCAAGGCCGGCACACGCGGGCCTTGTCGACATTCCGCCGCCGCTGCGCGGGTACGTATCCGATTCCTGCAGCGTGGTGATGTCGCACGTCAGCGATGCGGACGTGGCGGGGTGCGGTATCGAGACTGTCGGTAGAACGCGGCGGCGGTGCCCCTGGACACCGCCGGCGCACACGCATCACCAGCTGTAGTTGACGTTGGCGTAGGCGAACGCGCCATTGAAGCCGAACGGCGAGGACGTGCTGTACGGCAGATAGGTGCGGGTGCCGGCGCCGGCGCGCGAGCGGTCGGGATACTCGTCGAGCACGTTGTCGCCGCCGACGGTGACGCGCCAGCGGCCCAGCGTGTAGGCCGCCGACAGGTCCAGCGTCCACTTGGCCGCATAGGTCTGATCGGCGGCCGGCGTGGTGCCGAAGTCGGTGAATTCGCCCCAGCGCGTGGCGGTGGCGGTGAAGGCCCAGGCGCCGGGCGACCACACGCTGCTCAGGAAGAACTTGTCGCGCGGCGAGCCGCGGGTGATGCGACCGATCTCGGCGCGGCCGATGCGCACCGCGGTCGGGTCGATCGCTTCCAGCACCGCCGGGTTGCCGGCGATCTTCTCGATGTCGGTCTTGTTGTAGTTGTAGCCGGCGGTGAGGTCGAGGCTGCTGGCGGGCAGCGCGAGCTTGTAGGTGCCGATCGCGTCCACGCCCTGGGTCTTGGTGTCGATGGCGTTGGTGAAGTAGCGGCCGCCGCCGATGCCGGCGTAGCCGTTGCCCTGCAGGTAGTTGCGCACGGCCGTGGAGGTGAGATTCTCCGAGAGCACGATGCGGTCGTCGATGTCGATGCGGTAGGCGTCGAGGGTGATGTACAGCGCGTCCACCGGCTGCAGCACCAGGCCCAGGCCGTAGTTCCTGGACTTCTCGGCCTTCAGCGGTTCGGCGCCGAGCGCGATCGCCGCCGGGTTGTCGGTGCGGAAGGTGCCGATCTCGAACGGCGTGGCGGCGATGCTGCCGTCGGGCTGGGCGACGTTGATGAAGTTGGTGGCGACCGACTGGAAATACTGCTGCTGCAGCGAGGGCGCGCGGAAGCCGGTGGAGACGGTGGCGCGCAATGCGACCTTGGGGCTGAAGGCGTAGCGCAGCGACAGCTTGCCGGTGGCGGTGTCGCCGAAGTCGCTGTAGTTCTCGTAACGCCCGGCCAGGCCGGCCGAGAACTTGTCGGTGATGTCGCCCTCCAGGTCGAGATAGGCCGAGTAGCTGTTGCGGTCGTAGTGGCCGGAGTCGCTGGGCTTGAAGCCGGCGAACACCTGCGCGCCCGGCAGCAGGGTACCGTTGGCCGAGGGAATGCCGCCGTTGACGTAGGACGCCGGCTCGCCCGGCGATTCGTTGAACTTCTCGCCGCGCCACTCGGCGCCGAAGGCCAGGGTGAGCGGGTAGGCCAGGCCGACCTCCAGCGATTTGCTGAAATCGGCGTTGAGCACGTTCTGGGTGACCTGCAGCGCGCCGGCGTAGAACTCGGTGGGACTGGCCAGGCCCAGGCTGTTGTTGAGGCTGTGGCGCACGTCGAAGCTCAGATCGTTGCGGCCGTAGTTGTAGCTGAGGTCGATGGCCAGGCCGCCGGCGGTGCTGGACTTGACCCCGCCGACCCAGGACACGTCCTTGCTGACGTTGTAGATCTGCGGCAGGAAGCCGTCCGGGTAGATTTCCGGGCGGTTGCGGTTGTCGCCGGACCAGCGGAAGTAGCCGTTGGACAGCACTTCGCGGCGGCTGAGCATCGCGTAGGAATAGAAGGTGATGTAGTCGGCCGGGCTGTACTGGCCGTTGTAGGAGAACGCGCCCTGGTCGACGTCCGGGTCGCCGTAGCGCTGTTGCACCTGGCCCTGGTAGGGCGTGGCGCGGTCGGTCTGGTCCTGGTGGCCGGCCTGCGCGGCGAAGTGCACGCTGCCGGTCTCGGCGAAGGTAAGGCCGGCATCGCCGGAGAGCTGGTACTGCTCGCCGTCGCCGGCGCTGTACTTGCCGTAGCGCCCGGCCAGGCTGCCGCCGGTGCCGCTGCCCTTGAGCACGATGTTGATGACGCCGGCGATGGCGTCGGAGCCGTATTGCGCCGATGCGCCGTCGCGCAGCACTTCGATGCGTTCGACCGCGGCGATCGGAATGGTGTTGAGATCGGCCGGCGACGAGCCGCGGCCCTGTGCGCCGTTGAGGTTGACCAGCGCGGTGGTGTGGTAGCGCTTGCCGTTGACCAGCACCAGTACCTGGTCCGGCGAAAGCCCGCGCAACTGCGCCGGGCGCACCGCGTCGGAACCGTCGGTGATCGCCGGGCGCGGAAAGTTCAGCGAGGGCACCGCGCGCGACAGCGCGGTGGCCAGTTCGGTGGTGCCGGTGGACTGCAAGGTTTCCGGCGAGATGATGTCGATCGGCGACGCCGATTCGGCCACGGTGCGGTCGGCCACGCGCGTGCCGGTGACGATGACGGTGTCCAGCGTTTGCGCGTTGCCGCTGTTCTGCGCGTGGACGGAAACGGCGGATGTCGCCAGGCACAGGGCGACGGCGTGGGCGAGCGGAGTGAGCGTGCGCGTCATGAGGGAGGCGGCTCCAGTAGTGGGGGAAGGCGTCGCTGCATGCGCGCTCCCCTGTCCCCTGGCGGATGCGGCGACGCCCGCTAGGGATTACCGGTTGATGTCAGTGGAGTCAATATTCCGTTAAGCGCTGCACCGAGGTTGCAATTGCAACCACCGCTGCAGGCGTTGCGGCAGCGCGAATCCCCGGATTTTCCGGCCTCGTAGACAAAATGCCGGCGATGCACACGGACGCAGTGCCCCGCAGCCGTGCCTGCGCGGCCGCGGCTGCGTTTTCGCAGCTCGATGTGCAGGGATGCTGCCTGCGCGGCACGGGAGCAGAGCACGGTGTCGGCCACGCCGCAGGTGCACGAGCGCAGCATCCCGCGAGCAATGTGTATGGCGCCCGTGGGAGCGGCTTCGGCCGCGACGAGTGAAGCCCAACGCCACCTGCCAACTTCCTGCGTCGGGACTGAAGTCCCTCCCACAAGGACGCCCGATCCATGCGCCTTAGGAGCGGCTTCAACCGCGCCCCATGGACAGCATCGGGTCGCGGCTGAAGCCGCCGCTGCAAAAAAGTTCAGGTCGGCGAAAACGTCGCAGGCTGGTGAATCCCCAATCCCCAATCCCCAATCCCCAATCCCCAATCCCCAATCCCGAATCCCCAATCCCCAATCCCCAATCCCCAATCCCCAATCCCCAATCCCGAATCCCGCCTAAAAAACAACGGCCCGGAAACCCGGGCCGTCGTCGTGCCGCTCGGCGCAGGCGCAATCAGCGCGCCTGGTCTCGCGATCACCAGCGGTAATTGATCCGCCCGTACACGTAGGCGCCGTTGAAGCCGTACGGCGAATAGTTGCTGTAGGGCAGCATGCCGTAGGTCGAATTGATCAGGTTGGCGGTCTTGTCCGGGTACTGGTCGAACACGTTGTCCGCGCCCAGCGTCAGCGTCCAGTTCGTGCTCGGCTTGAAGCTGGCCGAGGCGTCGACCACCCAGTCCGCGCCGTAGGTCTGGTCGCGGGCGGCGGTGGCCGAATTGCGCACGGTGAACTCGCCGTAGCGGGTCGCGGCCAGGCTCAGGTCCCACTTCGGCAGCTTCCAGGTGCCGCTGAGGATCAGCTTGTCCTTGGGGTAGCTGTCCTCCAGGCGGCCGATCTCGTCGCGGCCCAGCGTGGTCTGGGTCGAGCCGATGGCGGCCAGCGCCTGCGGCTGGGTGACGGCATGGGTGATGTCGGTCTTGCTGTAGCCGTAGCTGGCGGTGAGGTCCAGCGTGCTGGCCGCCAACGGGATGCTATAGGTGCCGACCACGTCGACGCCGCGGGTGCGGGTGTCGGCGGCGTTGCTGAAATAGCGCACGCTGGTGACGTTGCTGTAGCCGAGCTGGCGCAGCTTGGCCAGCACCGCCGCGTCGTTGAGGTTGGACGACAGCAGGATGCGGTCGTCGATCTCGATCTGGTACGCGTCCACGGTCAGGTACAGGCGCTCGACCGGCTGCAGCACCAGGCCCAGGCTGTAGGACAGCGAGGTCTCGGCCTTCAGCGGCGCCGCGCCCAGCGCCTGGGCCACGGCGCTGTTCACCGGGAAGGTGCCGGATTCGAAGAAGCTGCCGTTGATGTAGCTGCTGGTCACCGCCTGGTACTGCTGCTGCGCCAGCGACGGCGCGCGGAAGCCGCTGGCGACGGTGCCGCGCAGCGCCACCTTGTCGGTGAACGCGTAGCGCGCCGACAGCTTGCCGGAGGTCTTGCTGCCGAAATCCGAATAGTCCTCGTAGCGGCCGGTGAGGCCGGCGGAGAACTTGTCGGTGAGGTCGGCTTCCAGGCCCGCGTACACCGCGTAGTTGTGGCGGTCCGAATGCACCGCGTTGAGCGGCGCGAAGCCGGCGAAGCCCTGCGCGCCGCCGGTGGTGCCGCTGTAGGAGGCCGGCTCGCCCGGCGACTGGTTCCACTTCTCCTGGCGGTACTCGGCACCGAAGGACAGCGTCACCGGGTAGGCCAGGCCCCACTCCAGCGGCTGGGTGAAGTCGGCGTTGACCGCGTTCTGGGTGTACTCCAGCGCGCCGTCGTAGAAGCGACGCGGGCTGTCGACGCCGAGGCTGTAGTTGATGCTGTTGGCGGTGTGGAAGTCGACCTTGTTGTAGCCGTAGTTGTAGCTGACGTCCCAGGCGAAGCCGCCGGTGGTGCTGCCCTTCAGGCCGGCGACCAGCGAGCGGTCCTTGGAGTACTGCTCGATCTGCGGCACGTAGCCGTCGGGATAGACCTGCGCCAGCAGTGCGGTCTGGCCGTTGTGGTTGGGCGAGCGGTAGAACGCGAACGAGGTGATGTCGCGGTTGCTGGCGATCGCGGTGGCGTAGCCGGTCAGGTGGTCGTTGAAGCGGAACTCGCCGTTGGCCGAGACCGCGGTGGCGTCGACCTTGGGGTCGCCGTAGACGAAGGTGGTCTCACCGATGCCGGGATAGTTGCCGGTGTTCGGCGTGGTGCCCTGGTAGGGGCCGGCGCGGTTGGTGGCGTCCTGCTGGCTGATCTGCCCGGCCACGTGCAGGCTTCCGCGGCCGTCGCCGAAGCCGACGCCGGTGTCGCCGGAGAGTTGCGACTTGGCGCCGTCGCCGGCCGAGTACTGGCCGTGCTCCACCGCCAGGCTGCCGCCTTCGCTGGCGCCCTTGAGCACGATGTTGACCACGCCGGCGATGGCGTCGGAGCCGTACTGCGCCGAGGCGCCGTCGCGCAGCACTTCCACCCGCTCGATCGCGGCGATCGGGATCGCGTTGAGATCCACCGCCGAGGAACCGCGGCCGATGGTGCCGTTGACGTTGATCATCGCCGAGGTGTGGCGGCGCTTGCCGTTGACCAGCACCAGCACCTGGTCGGGCGAGAGCCCGCGCAGCTGCGCCGGGCGGATGCCGCTGGTGCCGTCGGTCAGCGCCGGGCGCGGGAAGTTCAGCGAAGGCAGCGCACGCGACAGCGCGGTGGCCAGTTCCGAGGTGCCGGTGGCCTGCAGCGCCTCCGGGGTGATGATGTCGATCGGCGATTGCGACTCGGCGACGGTGCGGTCGCTGACCCGGGTGCCGGTGACGATCACCGTGTCCAGCGTGCTGGGCGCGGCGGACGCGTCGGGCGCGGTCTGGGCGAAGACGGAGGGAGTGGCGAGGGCGGCGAGCACGGCGCTCGCCAGCAGCGACAACGGACGGTTCATGAAAACTCCAGCAGGTGCCGAAACGGCAGACGGGGCGCGGCGGCTGGCATGGCCAGGCAGGCCGCGTCCCAAGGGGCGTCTTATTATTTTTTAACATGCGTGCTGCGTCGCAGGATGCAAGCGCATGTTCTTATTCTTTTACGTTCTAAGTCGCTCGCTCCGGCGCGTGGCCGCGCCCCTGCGGCCACGCCACGGTTCCTGGTTTCCTCAGAAGCGGTAGCTCACCCGCCCGTACCAGTAGCGCCCGTTGAAGCCGAACGGCGACAGCGGCGAGTACTGCAAGCCGTTGGGGCGGTCGTCGTAGATGTTGTTGAGCGCGGTCCGGGTCGGATACTGGTTGGTGACGTTGTCGGCGCCGACGGTGAAGGTGAGGTCGCGCCAGGCGTAGCTGGTGGACAGGTTGAGCAGCCAGCGCGCCGCGAACGCCTGGTCCTGGCTGCCGTCGGCGTCGTCGCCGCGGCGGGTGATGGCGCCGTAGCGGGTGGCGTCGCCGTGCAGGGTCCAGCCGGCCAGGCTCCAGTCGCCGCTGAGCACGTACTTGGTACGCGGCGTGGCGTCGGTCAGCAGGCCCTGGCTGGCGCGGCCGAAGTTCGGATCGGAGATCTCCAGGATCTCGATCTTGTTGTAGTTGGCGCTGAAGCTGAGGTTGAGCGTGCCGGCGCGATCGAGGTCGAGCAGGTAGTTGCTCACCCAGTCCACGCCGCGGGTGCGGGTGGTGGCACCGTTGACGAAGAACTGCGCGGCGCTGACCTGGCCGATTGGCACGGCCAGCGAGATCTGGTCCGAATACAGGATCTGGTCCCAGATGCGGATCTGGTACAGGTCCAGGGTGGAATTGAAGCCGCCGCCGGGCTGCCAGACCGCGCCGATGCTGTAGTTGGTGGATTTCTCCGGCGACAGCGGCTTGGCGCCGAGCGCGATCGCCACCGGGTCGGACGTGCGGTAGGTGCCGATCTGGCTGAGCACGCCGTCCACCGGCAGGGTCACCACCGAGGCGTAGTTCTGTTGCGCCAGCGAGGGCGCGCGGAAGCCGTTGGAGATGGTGCCGCGCACGGCGAAGGCGTCGTTGAGCTGGTAACGCGCCGACAGCTTGCCCGAGCGGGTGGTGCCGGCATCGCTGTAGTCCTCGTAGCGTGCGGCCACGCCGCCGGACAGGCGCTCGCTCAGGTCTGCTTCCAGGTCCGCGTACACCGCCTTGCTGTGGCGCTGGAACTGCCCGGCCACCGAGGGCGCCAGGCCGGGGAACACCTGCGAGCCGCCGGGGTAGGGCGCGCCGGTCTCGGGGTTGATGGCGTTCGGATCGAAGTAGATCGAGGTGGGCGAGCCGGCCACCACGGCGTACTTGTCCTGCCGGTACTCGGCGCCGAAGGCGAGGTTGACCGGGTAGGCCAAGCCCCAGTCCATGGATTTGCTGAAGTCGGCGTTGAGCGCGTTCTGCTCGTTGCGGAAGCCGCCGGCGTTGAAGCGGGTCGGCGAGGCGCCGGTGCTCCAGTACAGGTTGGTGTTGATGGTGTTGCGCAGGTCGAAGGTGACGTCGTTCTTGCCGTAGTCGGCGGAGACGTCCCAGGTCCAGCCGTTGTCGGTGCTGCCCTTGACGCCGAGCACCGCGGCGCGGTCGTTGGACGGGTTGTAGATCTGCGGCAGGAAGCCGTTGGGGTAGACCGCCTGCACGTTGCGGTCGCTGTTGTCCCAGGCCCGGTAGTAGCCGTTGGACAGCACCTCGCGACGGCTGAAGTTGGCGTAGCCGTACAGGTCGACGTGCGGGGTGAGCGCGTAGCCGAAATTGACCAGCCCCTGATAGGTCTTGAGCGCCGGGTCGCCGTAGCGCTCGTAGGGAACGCCGCTGGGATTGGCGGCCCCGGCCAGGGTGGTGGCCTTGTCGGTATTCTCGGCGCGGTTGGTGTTCATCGCGTTGAGGTAGTTCCACGACACCCGCACCCAGCCCGGCGCCTCGCCGCCCGGCGCACCGCCGAAGGCCAGCCCATAGGAGCCGTCGATGCCGTTCTGCGCACCGTCGCCCTTGTCCATGATGCCGCCGCTGACGGACACGCTGTTGCTGCCGGCCTTGGCGCCGTGCTTGAGCACGATGTTGATGACCCCGGCGATGGCGTCGGAGCCGTATTGCGCCGACGCGCCGTCGCGCAGCACCTCGATGCGGGCGATCGCCGACATCGGGATCGAGTTGAGGTCGGCCGGCGCCGAGCCGCGCCCGACCGAGGGGTTGTAGTTGACCAGCGAGGTGGTGTGGTAGCGCTTGCCGTCCAGCAGCACCAGCACCGCATCCGGCGACAGGCCGCGCAGGGTCGCCGGGCGCAGCGCGTCGTTGCCGTCGTTGATCGCCGGGCGCGGGAAGTTCAGCGACGGCAACAGCTTGCCGAGGGCGCTGGCCAGGTCGCTGGCGCCGGTGGCCTGCAGCGCCTCGGGCGCGATGATGTCGATCGGCGATTGCGATTCGGCCACCGTGCGGTCGGCGATGCGGGTGCCGGTGACGATGATGTTGTCCAGCGTGGTCGGCGCCTGCTGGGACTGGGCGAGGCTGTTGGCGGAGGCGAGCGCGAGCAGGACGGCACTGACGAGGGGGAGGCGGCGTTGCGTCATCGGGCGGAGACTCCAGTGGCTGGTGGGATTGGCGTGGGTCTGGCGATTTCCGTTGGGGCGGGCGAATGCTGCAGTGCAGCGGCTGCCATCGGATTGAAATCCGTTTTTCACGCGGGCGCGTATACAAAAACGGACCTGGGTCGGGTTTTTGCGGTGCCCAGGGGGCGGCCCCGGACCGCGCCGCGTCGCCGCCCCGGGTGGGCCGGGGCGGGCGAAGCGGCTACACTTCCGCCTCGCTAGCCGAGTGCCCTGCCTTGATTTCCCTACGTAATTTCGCCTTGCGCCGCGGCGAGCGGCTGTTGCTGTCCAATGTCGACCTCACCCTGCATGCCGGTTACCGGGTGGGCGTGGTCGGCCGCAACGGGGCCGGCAAGTCCAGCCTGTTCGCGGCGGTGAAGGGCGAACTGGAGGCGGACAAGGGCGACGTCGACCTGCCCGGCAAGGTGCGCATCGCCAGCGTCGCCCAGGAAACCCCGTCGCTGCCGGATCCGGCGCTGAGCTTCGTGCTCGGCGGCGACACCGCGGTGGCCGCGGTGCTGGCCGAAGAGGCCGAGGCGACCGCGCGCGAGGACTGGGAGGCGGTCGCCGCCGCCCACACCAAGATGGCCGAGATGGGCGCCTACGACGCCGATGCGCGTGCCGGCAAGCTGCTGCACGGCCTCGGCTTCCCCGCCGAGACCCATCACCGCGCGGTGTCCTCGTTCTCCGGCGGCTGGCGCGTGCGCCTTAATCTGGCGCGCGCGCTGATGATGCCCAGCGACCTGCTGCTGCTCGACGAACCGACCAACCACCTCGACCTGGACGCGGTGTACTGGCTGGAGCAGTGGCTGCTGAAGTACCCGGGCACGCTGCTGCTGATCTCGCACGACCGCGAGTTCCTCGACAACGTCGCCACCCACACCCTGCATCTGCACAACGGCGGCGCCAAGCTGTACACCGGCGGCTACACCGATTTCGAGCGCCAGCGCGCCGAGCAGTTGCGCCAGCAGCAGATCGCGCACGAGAAGGAACAGGCCGAGCGCGCCCACCTGCAGAGCTTCATCGACCGCTTCAAGGCCAAGGCCTCCAAGGCGGCGCAGGCGCAGAGCCGGATGAAGCGCCTGGAGAAGCTGGCCGGTACCGAGGCGGTGCGCGCCGAGCGCGAGTTCCGCATCGAGCTGGCGCCGCCGGCCAAGCTGCCGTTCTCGCTGATCCGCCTCAACCACGCCGAGGCCGGTTACGGCGCGGACGCGGTGATCCTGCACAACGTCGGCTTCGGCCTGGAGGCCGGCCAGCGCATCGGTCTGCTCGGCCCCAACGGCGCCGGCAAGACCACCCTGGTCAAGACCCTGGTCGGCGAACTGCCGCCGATCGCCGGCGAGCGCATGGCGCATCCGGACCTGCGCATCGGCTACTTCGCCCAGCACACGGTGGAGTCGCTGCACGAGGGCCAGTCGCCGATGGACCACATGCGCGAGATCGACAAGGAGGCCAGCAACCAGGCGTTCCGCGATTTCCTCGGCAAGTGGAATTTCCCCGGCGACCGCGCGTTCGAGCCGGTCGACGGCTTCTCCGGCGGCGAGCGCGCGCGTCTGGCGCTGGCGCTGATCGCCTGGCAGCAGCCCAACGTGCTGCTGCTCGACGAACCGACCAACCACCTCGATCTGGAAATGCGCGAGGCGCTGGCCGAAGCGCTGAGCGACTTCGAGGGCGCGATCGTGATGGTTTCGCACGACCGCCACCTGATCGGCCTGGTCTGCGACACCTTCTGGCGCGTGGCCGACGGCGTGGTGGAGCCGTTCGACGGCGACCTGGACGCCTACGCCGCCTGGTTGCGCACCCGCCCGGCCGCGCAGGGCACCAAGCAGAAACTGGCCGAGGCCGCGCCGACCCCGCCGCCGCCGGTCAAGCCGCTGCCGGCGAAGAAGCCGCCGAACCCGCACAAGCTGGCCGCCGCCGAGAAGCGCGTGGGCGAACTGGAAGCGGCGGTGGCCGAGCTCGACCGCCAACTCGCCGATCCCAAGCACTACGCCGATGCGGAAAAGATGGCGGTGCTGGGCCGCGAGCGCGAGGCCGCCGCACGCGACCTGGCCCAGGCCGAGCAGGCGTGGATGGAGTTGATCGACGGCTGAGGCGCGTCGTGGGCCTGCCTTGCTGGCAGGTGGACCAACGTCGCGGAAGGCCGCGCAGTGTGCCTGCCGGCGGCTTTGCGCCGGTCATGCCGCGCGTGGCACGCTTTCGGTCTGACCGGTGGAGGCCAGCGGGAGGAGGAGCATGACGATCAGCGGCAACATCACGCTGCAGGACTATCTGATCGCCCAGCGCCTGCATCAACGGCGCGCAGTGCGGCGCGTGCTGCTGGCGATGGCGGCGTTGCTGCTGGGCGGATTGACGCTGTTCGCCTTCGCCCGGCATGGCTCCGGCATGGCCATGCTCGGCGTCGTGCTGGCCGCCGCCGGTGGCGGTGGCGTGATCGGCCAGACTATCCAGTCGGCATGGACGATGCCGCGCAAGGTCCGCCGTCTGTATGCGCAACAGGCGGCGTTGCGGCATCGCATCACCTGCCGCTGGGACGCGGCCGGCCTGGAGATCACCTGGACGGACGGGCGGGTGCAGCGCCCCTGGCGCGACTACGTGCGCTATCGCGAGAATCCGCAGGTGCTGATGCTGTACCAGAACGACATCCTGTTCGACCTGGTGCCGACGTCCTGGTTCGCCGATGCCGCGCAGCGCGACGCGTTCCGGCAACTGGTGGCGGCGCAGATGGGCACCGACGGCGGCAAGCGCGCCGTGTAGCAGGCGCCGCGGCCAAGGCGGGCGCTGGAGAGACGGGAGAGGTGGGTGTCCGGGCCGGGTCTGTTTCCGCGGATGCGGCGCGGCGATGGTGTTGGTGCCAGGCACGGATGATTCCCGCCGAGCCAGCGGTTCCTTCTCTCTGCGGGAGAAGGTGCCCCGAAGGGGCGGATGCGGGTGCGGGCGCAGCCTCGCCGCAACACACCACGCGTGCGCTTCGCGCGCCGCACCCTCACCCCAACCCCTCTCCCGGTGGGAGAGGGGCTTCAACCACGTCTTGACGCCGCGCCAAGCGAGGCCGGCGCGCGAGCCGTCTCACCCGGTGCGGGAGAGGCTTCAGCCCCAACGCCTCGGCGCTTCAGCCAACGGAAATCCCCACCCGCAGCGCAGGCGCCGTCGCCCAGGGGCGCGGCGGCGCGTGGCCCGCGATGACGTGTCTGGCGGCAGGGGCGCGACACGCCCAGCGCGCGATTGGTCGCGCCGGACGTGCGGGGCAGGTCAGGACGATCGAATTGGCCAGCGCACTGCGCCGGCGCATGCCGCTCAGGCCGCAGCGCTGGCCACGACCAGCAGGCCGCCGGCGATCGCCGCCCAGTCCAGCGGCGTGCGCGAGCGCAGGCTCTGCAGCGAGGGGCGGGCGGTCGGCGTCGGCCGCAGGCCGGCCTTCAGCGCCATCAGCGCCAGGCCCGCAGCGCTGAGCGCCCAATGCCATTCGCTGGCGCCGCCACGCAGGAAGTAGGCCAGATGCAGCACACACAGGCAGCCCAGGACGGCTGCCAGCACGACGTCACGCGAGACCAGGCCCGGACGGGCGGTCAGGACAGCACGGTTCATCAGCATGTTTCCCCCAAAACGGTGAGCGCCATCCCCGGCGCATATTGCGACTGCGACGAGGATCATATTTCGGGTCCGCCCGGCCGCCAAGCGGCAGTGCACAAATTCTTCACATTGCTGTCAGACCCTGCTGGTCAGCAAGGCAAGTCGCGTGCCGCGCTTGCGGCAAAGTCCTATCGGCGCCCAGCGGCGCCGCCGTGCCGCTCAGTCCGCCAGGGCGGCCTGCTCGGCCAGCAGCCACGCGCGCAAGCGCCGTGCGGCGTCGTTTTCCGCGCGCGAGCGCAGCCGGGTCAGCCAGTAGCGGCCCAGGTCGATGCGGGTGGAGAACGGACAGACCAATCGCCCGGCACCCAGGTCCTGGGCGAACAGCCGCAGCGGCAGCAGGGCCACGCCGTGGCCGGCTGCGGCGATGCTGGCCAGGGTCAGCGAGGCATCGCAGATCGGGCCGCCCGCCTGCACCTCGGGCGCACCGGCGGCCTGCAGCCAGCGCGGCCATTCGTCCAGCCGGTAGGAGCGCAGCAGGGTGGTCCTGGCGAGGTCGGCGGGCGTCCGCAGCAGCGGCGCCAGCGCCGGCGCGCACACCGGCGCGAACGGCGCATCCAGGATCGGCGTGGCGTGCTGCCCCTGCCAGTCGCCATCGCCGAAACGGATCGCCAGGTCCAGGCCTTCGCCGGCCAGGTCGACCCGGTTGTTGTGGGTGTACACGCGCAGTTCGATGTCCGGATGCGCGGCGTGGAAGGCGTCCAGCCGCGGCAGCAGCCAGCCCGCCGCGAAGGTGCCGACCACGCCCACGCTCAGCGTCTCGCGGTAGCGGCCGCCAGCGAAGCGCTGCAGCGTCCCGGCGATGCGGTCGAAGGCCTCGGTCAGCACCGGATGCAGGCGCAGGCCCTCGTCGGTCAGGGCGACACCGCGCGGCAGGCGCTGGAACAGCACCACGCCCAGGCGCGATTCCAGTTGCTTGATCTGGTGGCTGAGCGCGGCCTGGGTCACGCACAGCTCGGCGGCGGCACGGGTCAGGTTCTGGTGCCGCGCCGCGGCCTCGAAGGCGCGCAGGGCATTCAGCGGCAGGTGCGGACGGATCATCGCCAGGTATCAATTCGGCTCATGGGTGCGATTGAATAACCTCGCTGGTGGGGGTGGGTCAATGCGGCCATCATCCTGGCTCCCGACGGAGGTGGACGATGCTGACGAGACGACGGTTCCTGCAGGGCGTGGGCATGGGCGCGAGCCTGCTGGCGGTGGCTGGAATACAGGCAAAAACCGTGCGAGATCCTGCGCCGACGCTGCAACAGCGCCTGGCCGGAATCGAGCGGCGCAGCGGCGGCCGGCTCGGCGTGAGCCTGCTCGACGGCGGCGGCGCGACGCTCGGCGGACAGCGCCAGGACGAGCGCTTTCCGCTGTGCAGTACCTTCAAATTTCTATTGGCGGGGGCGGTGCTGCAGCGGGTCGACCGCGGCGAACTGGACCTGCGGACGCAGGTGCCGATCCTGGCGGCGGACATGGTGGTGTCGCATGCGCCGGCGACCCGGCCGCACGTCGGTGGCGCGCTCGGCCTGGCCGAGCTGTGTCGGGCCGCGATGATTTTCAGTGACGGGGTGGCGGCCAATCTGCTGTTGCGACAGGTCGACGGTCCCGCGGGGCTGACCCGTTTCCTGCGGACGATCGGCGACACGCAAACCCGCTCCGACCGCTACGAGCCGGAGATGAACGGCTTCGCCCTGGACGACCCGCGCGATACCACGACGCCGTCGGCGATGGCCGCGAGCATGCGGACGCTGTTGCTCGGCGAGGTGCTGGCGCCGGCCTCGCGGCAGCGGATGATCGGCTGGATGCGCGACAACCGCACTGGCGACGACTGCCTGCGCGCAGGCTTCCCGCGCAGTTGGAAGGTCGGCGACAAGACTGGCAACAACGGCATCGACACCCGCAACGACATCGCCATCGTGTGGCCGCCGGGTCGCGGCAAGCCGTTGCTGCTGACCGCCTACCTCAATGGCGCCAAGGTCGACAGCGACGCGCGCGATGCGGCGCTGAAGGCAGTGGCGCAGGCGGTGGTGGCCACGCTGCCGGCGCAGGCGTCGCGCACCGCGTAGCGTGCTTTGTGTTTGTGCTGCGCGCGATCGCGTCGCGCGGGCTGAAGGCACGCACGCGGCTGCCTTGCCGCGTGCCGGCATCGAAGTGCATCGCCTGTGTTTTCCGTTCCACTCCCAATCCTGTTCGGAGCGTCCCATGCGTCGATTCGTGTGCTGTTCGTTGGCCATCGCCCTCGGTCTGTCTGCCCACGCCGCGCAGGCGCGGGTCTGGGAACCCTCGCCCGGACACGTGCAGGTGCCGATCTGGCCCGGCGCGGTGCCGGATGCGCTGCCGCATCCGAAGCCGGAAACGGCTGGGCCCGGAGCCAGGATCGACAATGTCAGCCGGCCGACCATGACCGTGTACCCGGCGCAGGGCCACAACACCGGCGCCGCGGTGGTGGTGTTTCCCGGCGGCGGCTACCAGATGCTGGCGATGGATCTGGAGGGCACGGAGATCTGCGACTGGCTGGTCTCGCGCGGCATCACCTGCGTGTTGCTGAAGTACCGCGTGCCGAACTCCGGGCCGACCTGGGTCAACGACCGGCGTTACTACCCCAAGGTGCAGACCGCGCTGCAGGACGCGCAGCGCACGCTGGGACTGGTGCGCCAGCAGGCCGCCACCTGGGGCGTGGACCCGCACAAGATCGGGGTGATGGGCTTTTCTGCCGGCGGCCACCTGGTCGCCGCGACCAGTACCCATTTCGCCCAGCGCACCTATCCGCTGGTGGATGCCGCCGATCGCGTGAGCTGCCGCCCGGATTTCGCCATCGCCGTGTATCCCGGCCATCTGTGGGTGCACGAGGACGAGGACGCCGACACCCGCAATCCCACCGATCTGGCGTTGCGTCCGGACATCCGCGTCGTCGCCGACACCCCGCCGACCTTCCTGCTGCAGGCGCAGGACGACTACGTGGACGGCATCTCCCAGGTGCTGGCGTACTACGTCGCACTCAACCATGCCGACGTGCCGACGGAAATGCATATCTACGCCCAGGGCGGCCATGCCTTCGGCCTGCGCGCCAAGCACCTGCCGATCGCACAGTGGCCGCAGTTGGTGGAGACCTGGCTGCGGACGATCGGGGTGCTTGAGAGCCGGGATTAGGGATTGGGGATTCGGGATTGGCAAAAGCGTGTCAGCGCGTGGATTGCGTTTTCACGAATCCCCAATCCCGACTCCCGAATCCCGCCCGCCTCCGGCGGGCTCCTGATACAGCCGCGCCGGCCCGCCCATCGCCGGATCGCTGATGCCGGGCTTGCCGGTTTCCACGCGGCCGGCCAGGCGCTGGCGGGCGTTGTCCTGGACCAGCCACAGGTCGTACCAGCCGCCGCTCGGCTTGGCATTCCAGCGCATGCGTTGCTCGGCGCCAGGCGCCAGCGTCACCCGTTGGTGGGGTTGCGCTTGTGCGTAAGCGGCCGGTTCCAGGGACACGCCGAGCGGCGCGGTCCCCGGATTGCGCAGGATCAGGCACAGCGCCTGCGCATCGTCCGCGGCCTGGACGATCTCGGCCTGCAGCAGCGGGGCGCTGATGTCGCCGCGGTAGTGGCGGTGGAAGCCGTTGGGACCGAGCAGCCACAGGTCGTAGCTGCCGTCGTAAGTGGTCCAGGTGCCGTCCAGGGGCGCGCCGGCGCCGACCGTGTAACGGCGCGGGAGTGCAGCCAGGTCGTAGCGGTCGTAGACGTGCAGCACCGCCGCCGCGCCGGTATTGGCCATGCGCAGTTGCACCTCGCCGCGCGCCTGCACGAATTGCAACTGCACCGTCGGCCGATACGGCAGGGCGCGCGAACGGCGCACGCCGAAGGCTTGCCGGGGCGCCTGCAGTTGCGCCGGCAGCGGCGGCAGCGCGTGGTCGCGCAATGCGGCGGCGCGCGCGGCCGCCTCGCGCACGTCGGGCAGGTCGGCGACGAACGGGCGGGTATCGGCCTGGCAGAAATCGAAGGCGTCGACCAGGTCGCCGCAGACTGCGCGGCGCCAGGCGCTCACGCCGCTGGCGGCGACGCCGAAGCGGCGTTCCAGCAGACGCAGTACCGAGGTGTGGTCGTAGACCTGCGAGTCCACCCAGCCGCCGCGGCTCCATGGCGAGATCACGTACAGCGGCACGCGCGGACCGAGGCCGTACGGACGGCCGCGCAGTTCCGGTGGGTCGGCCTTGGCATCGCCCGGTGCCGGATGCAGGTGATATTCGCCGTCGGTGTCGACGCTGGAGGCGCCGGCCCAGCCGCCGGCCGCGGACGGGTCGGGCGAGGGCGGCGCCGGCGGCGGCACGTGGTCGAAGAAGCCGTCGTTCTCGTCGAACATCAGCAGCAGCGCGGTGCGCGCCCACACCTTGGGATCGGCGGTCAGCGCGTCGAGCACGCGCGCGGTGTAGGCCGCGCCCTGCGCTGGGCTGGACGGGTCCGGATGCTCGCTGCCGGCGGCGTCGGCGATGATGAAGCTCACCGACGGCAGCTGCGCGGCCAGCACGTCCTCGCGCAACTGCGCCAGGCTGCGGCTGCTCACGCCGCGTGCGCGCAGTTGCGGATCGTGTCCGGGCGCGCCGCGCCAGGCCGCGCGGAACGGCGCGAAGCCGGCCAGCGGGTTGTCGGTGAAGTTGTCGGCCATGTCCTGGTAGATCTGCCAGGACACGCCGGCCTGCTGCAGCGCCTCGACGTAGCTGGGCCAGCGGTAGTCGTCCGGGTCGCCGCCCAGTTCCGGGAAGTTGTCGTGCGAGTTGGCGATCGCCGGGCCGCCGGCGCGCGCATGCGGGTCGTTCTGCCCGGTCCACAGGAAGATGCGGTTGGGATTGGTGCCGGCCTGGATCGCGCAGTGGTAGGCGTCGCAGAGGGTGAAGGCGTCGGCCAGGGCGAACTGGAACGGCAGGTCGTCGCGTTCGTAGTAGGCCAGTGCGTGGTCGCGCTTGGCCGCCGGCCACTGGCCCATGCGGCCGTGGTCCCAGGCCTGCTGCGCGTTCGGCCAGGTGTGCGGGGTGCCCTGCACGCGCATGGTGGCGAAGTCGCGCGCGGTGCGCAGCGGGAACGGCGCGAGCTGGCGGCTGCCGTCGGCGCTGGGCTGCAGCCACACCGTGCGCGGCGCGGTATCGGGCAGCGGCGGTGCGGGGATCGGGAAGCGGTCGCCGAAGCCGCGCACGCCGGGCAGGCTGCCGAAGTAATGGTCGAAGGCGCGGTTCTCCTGCATCAGGATCACCACGTGCTGCAGGTCGTCGAGCGTGCCGCTGCGCACGTCCGGGGCGATCGCCGCGGCGCGGGCGATGCTCGGCGGCAACAGGGCGGCGGTGCCGGCGGTGAGGCCGGCGCGCAGCAGCCGGCGGCGGGTCTGGTCGGTCATGGTGGTCCCGGGAAACGCAAAGCGGCGGCGGCCGGGATCGACCGCCGCCGCGAGACTGCCACGGCGCCGGTTACAGGTCGACCATGAAGGTCAGGCCGACGGTGCGCGGCGGCGCGATGAAGGCGCTGTCGCTGCCGTCCACGCCGTTGAGGTAGCGCTTGTCGGTGAGGTTGCTGATCACCAGGTCCAGCCTGGCCTGTTGCAGCTGCGGCGACAGCCCGCCCAGGGCGATACCGAGGTTGGCGTCGAAGGTGGTCACCGCATCCAGCGCCGCGCTGTTGGCCGCGTCCAGGTAGCGCCGGCCCAGGTAGCGGCCGGACAGGCCGCCGTGCCAGCGCTGGCCCTGCCAGTCGGCCGACAGCACCAGGGTCTGCCGCGGCTGGCCGATCACCTGCGAGCCCGGCGCGATCTCCAGCGCCTGGTCGCGCGCGGCGTTGCCGCTGCCCAGGTAGGTCGCCTTGTTGTAGGTGTAGGCGCCGTTGAGCCGCCAGCCGTTGTCCCAGGCGTAGCCCATCGCCAGCTCCACGCCGCGCGCGTGCACGCCGCCGAAGTTCTCGTAGACGCCGTCGGTCTCGCCCAGGTAGTCGATGCCGGTGACGAAGTTGGCCGGCACGTAGACGATGCGGTTGTCGAAGCGGATGTCGTACAGGGTGATGCTGCCGGTCAGCGGCCAGCGGCTCATGCGCAGGCCGATTTCGACGTTGTCGGCGGTTTCCGGCTTGACCTTGCTCAGCACCAGCGGATCGGTCTCGCCGAGCACGCCGGAGGGGATCGCAGCGAAGTTCTGCGAAACGCCGGCGAAGGCTTCCACGCCCTTGATCGGCGTGGTCCAGGTCAGGCCGGCGGAGAACAGCGGATCGGAGTGCGAATCCGATTCGATGTGCGCGGCGTCGCCGATGCGGCGGTCGCGGGTCTGGTCGACGAAGAACTGCTTGACGCCCACGCGCCAGGCGAAGTCGCCGTAGCGCATCACGTCCTCGACGTAGTACATCTGCTCGTCGGTGCGGTAGTCGTCCTTGAACTGCACCCAGTACGGCACGTGGTCGAAGGCGATGTTGGTGCCGACGTTGAGCAGGCGGTGCCAGTCGCGGGTGACGCTGCGGTCGTAGCGCTCCAGCCACAGGCCGCCGCGCACGGTGTTGTGCAGTCCGCCGAAATCCTGCGCCCATTCCACGTCGGCGGTGACGCCGCCGCGCTGGTTGTCGTAGTGGCTGTGGCGGTAGGACTGCACCGGCAGCGAGCCGGCCGGGTAGCAGGCCGGGTTGGACTCGGCCGGCAGCGTCGCGGTGTCGGCGCAGCCGGGCAGCATGCTCGCCGCCGCGCCGCTTGGGGTGACGAAGTAGAGCTTGCCCAGGGCGCTGCCGCCGTACACGGTGTGGCCGCCAGTGTATTCGGATTCCGGACGCCCGGCGCCGTCGTTGGTGACGTCGACCAGGTACGGCGGAATCCAGTCGCCGCGGCCCTGCATGCGGTGCGCATAGCCGGTCAGCGTGGCCTTGAAACCGTTGCCGCCGTCGAACAGGCCGCGCAGGTAGCCGAAGGTGTTCTTGCGCAGCGCGCGCGAGCCGGAGCGGTAGTTCTGGTCGTAGTAGGGGATGCCGGTGAGCGTGCCGGTGAGCAGGTCGTGGTCCGGATCGGTGGCGAACTGCGCCGGGGTGACGCTGCTGTACTCCGACTCGTTGGCATCGTCGTAGGACAGGTAGCCGCTGAGCGTCCACGCGCCGAGGTCGCTGACGAACTTGCCGGCCAGGTGGTCGCGGGTGGTGTGGCCGCTGCCGTCGATCCAGTCGTCGTTGCTGGCGTGCGAACCGCTGACCCAGGCGCGGGTGCCGCCGAGGTCGCCGCTGTCGTAGCGCGCGTAGTACTTGCGCGCCTGGTTGTCGCCGATGCCGAAGGCCATGCGCACGCGCTGCTGGTCCAGCGGCTCGCTGGTGAGGAAGTTGAGGGTGCCGCCCAGCGCCTCGTTGGAGCGTGAGGCGATGTCGGCGGTGCCCTGGCTGACCTCCACCGTCTCCAGGTCCAGGGTGTCGATGAAGCGGTTGGCCTTGGAGCCGCCGCCGTAAGCCGAGCCGCCGTTGGGCACACCGTCGATGGTGGTGCCGATCTGCTGGTCGTCGCGGTTGGTGACGAAGCCGCGCATGCTGATCTGCGTGCCCCAGTCGGAGGAGCCGAACGCATCGGCCTCGGTGGCGATCACGCCGGGCAGCTCGTTGAGCGCGTCGTTGACGCTGCTCATCGCGAACTGGCGGTCCAGCGCCTCCTTGCTGACGTTGATCTTGGCGTAGGTGGTGGCCTGGCCGAGCACCTGCACCTGGTCGAGGGTGGAGACCTGGTCGCCGCTGTCGGCCGGGGCGCTGCCGTCGGAGCCGTCGCTCGCCTCGGCGGCGTGAGCGCAGGCGATGCTGGCGGCCAGCGCCAGGGCCAGCAGGGTGGGAGAAGGGGTGCGGAAATGCGCCGAAACGGTCATCGGTTGCGTGGCTGGTATGAGGGGTGCTCATGGTCGGATCGAGCGGTTTCGCGCGTGTGACCGGGATCTTGCTGATCCGTGCACTATGCGCAAATCGGCATGAATCGCGTGCGCTGCGATGCCTGGCGCCATGCGTGGCGGCAACGGGTGGCCGGCGGTTGCGGCGGAGCCGGTACCTGTGCGCGGCTGTCCGCCACGGCGTTGGAGTGCGCTGCGTGCACGCCGTTGATGATGCGTGTCGGTCATGGATGCTTGCACGCGAGGCGGATTCGCCGCAGCGAGGAAGTGTCCTCGCGTGGCGCGCAGACGCCACGCGGGCGCGCGACCGCAGCCGGCGCTCCGCCGTGATGGCGCAGCACACGGCGGACCCGGCATCATCGCCGCTGCCGCCGCTGGCGGGTCCCCACCGGAAGCTCCTGCCCGATGAGCCACGAACTGATCTACCTGCTGCTGATCTTCGCCCTGCTGGTGATCCCGCGCGCGCTGCAGCGGTTCAAGATGCCGGCGCCGCTGACCTGCCTGCTGTTCGGCATCATCGCGATGCTGGCGATGGGGCCGCGTGCGCACGACCCGGTGGTGACCCTGCTGGCCACGCTCGGCATCTCCTCGCTGTTCCTGTTCGCCGGCCTCGAAGTGGACCCGAAGGCACTGCGTCGCGGCCTGTGGCCGCTGCTGCTGCACCTGGTGGTGCGCGGCGCCACCTTGTTCGGCGTCGGCTGGCTGGCCTGGCGCTACGCCGCGCTGCCGTGGCAGGCGGCCGGACTGCTGGCGCTGGCTCTGCTGACCCCGTCCACCGGCTTCATCATCGAGTCGCTGGGGCGGCTGGGGCTGGACGAGGAAGAACGCTTCTGGGTCACCAGCAAGGCGATCGCCGGCGAGTTGCTGGCGCTGGCGGCGCTGTTCGTGATCCTGCAGGCCGGCGATCCCTGGCAGATGGGCCTGTCCAGCCTGGCGTTGGTGGCGATGCTGGTCGGCCTGCCGCTGCTGTTCGTGGCCCTGGGGCGTTGGGTGGCGCCGCAGGCGCCGGGGTCGGAGTTCTCGCTGCTGGTGATGGTCGGGCTGATCGCCGCCTACATCACCTATTCGTTGGGGGTGTATTACCTGGTCGGTGCGTTCATCGCCGGGCTGGTGGCGCGGCTGCTGCGCCAGCGCATGCCGCTGCTGGCCTCCGACGAGAACCTGCAGGCGGTGCGCCTGTTCGCCTCGTTCTTCGTGCCGTTCTACTTCTTCAATGCCGGCACCAAGGTGCCGAGCGGGGCGCTCAGCCTGCAGGCGCTGGGCCTGGGCCTGGCCCTGACCGCCTGCGTGCTGCCGCTGCGCATCGGCATTCTGTGGCTGCAGCGGCGGGTGCTGTTCGGTGAGGGCGCGCGCAGCAGCCTGCGGGTGTCGCTGGCGCTGTCGCCGACGCTGATCTTCACCCTGGTCCTGGCCGGCATCCTGCGCGACCGCTTCGCCATCGCCGACGCGCTGTTCGGCGCGCTGCTGCTGTACGCGGCGCTGACCACGCTGCTGCCGGCGCTGCTGCTGCGCATGCCGTTCGACGTCAGCCCGTTGGAGGCGGCACCGGCCGCGCCGGTCGATCCCGCGTCGGCGCAGGTGCCGACGGCGCCGGATGAGCCGCCAGCCGAGGCACCTGTGGCGCCCGCACCGACCTCGCCGGTGGAGGCGCCGGAGACCGCGCCGCGGCCCCAGCTCGGGCCGGCGTGAGCGGGAACGCTTGAAAGCCGGCGTGCGGCCCCCATACTGGCCGCCTCCGTTGCTCTCGCGTTTTTGCCGCCATGCCGATCTACGCTTTCCAATGTGCCGCATGCGGTCACAGCTTCGACCGCCTGCAGAAACTGTCCGATCCCGATCCGGAGACCTGTCCGGCCTGTTCCGCCCCGGCGGTCAAGCGTCAGCTCACCGCGCCGGCGTTCCGCCTGTCCGGCAGCGGCTGGTACGAGACCGACTTCAAGAAGGACGGCGACAAGAAGCGCAACCTCGCCGAGTCGGGTAGCACGGGTGGCAGCGGGGACAGCAAGCCCGCCGCCGCGCCAACGGCCGACGCACCGGCCAAGCCGGCCGCTGCCGCCACGCCGGCACCGGCGCCTGCAGCCGCCAAGCCTGCGGCGACCTGAGCGCCGCGCAGCTCCCACGTAGGAGCGGCTTCAGCCGCGACCGGGCATTCTCGATAACGCCAGGTCGCGGCTGAAGCCGCTCCTACGCAGGCATCCATACTAGAAACCTGGAAGGCCAGGCCCCGCGGCCCGGCCTTCGCCCTGCCTCAGCGCGCGCCGAAGCGCGCCCGGCAGCCGCCGTTGACCCACACCGTATTGCCTTCATAGCCCCAACTGCGGCCTTCGGCGCAGGTGGTACCGGACAGCTGTTCGATCAGCACCGGGCGGCCCTGGCGGCGGTCCCAGGCGCAGGTACGCAGGCGCTTGTCGTCGCTGCTGCAGGTCACCGTGTAGCCGTTGTCCAGCGGCGGTCGGCCCGGTCCCCAGCCACCGCCGCCGCGGCCCTCGGCGAACTCGCCGCGGCAACCGTCGTCGACCCACACCGCGCCGTCGCGCGAGCCCCAGGTACGGCCCTCGATGCAGCGGGTGTCCGACAGCTGCCGCACCAGCATGGCGTTGCGCCAGCCGGTCGGGCAGATGCGCTGGCGCTGGTCCTGGCTTTCGCAGCGCACGGTGCCGGCCACGCCGCCACTGCCGCCGCCACCCCAGTTGCCGCCCGGAGCGCCGCGGCCTTCGACGAAGCGGCCGCGGCAGCCCTGGTCCACCCACACCACGCCGGGCGCCGAGCCCCAGGTGCGGCCTTCGATGCAGGGCGAGTCGGATAGCGTGCCGACCAATCGGGCGGGCCCGCGGAACGGCGTGGCGCATTGCTGGCGGCGGCGGTCGTTGCTGGAACAGGCGACGGTGCGGCCGTCGAAGCCCGGTTCCTGCCGCCAGCCGCCGCCGCTGCCGCGCAGCGAGGTGGCGATGTCCTGCTGGATGTTGCCGAATCCCCAGCCGCGGTCGATCTGGTCGAGGTAGAACTCGAGCTGGTCGTCGGGGATCTGCCGGCCGCGCGACTGGTCGGCGTATTCGCGCTCGATCACCCGGACCCGGCCGGGGACCGACAGTTGCCGCAGGTCCTGCGGGGCATAGGCGCGGGCGCTCTGGGCCGCTGCCGGGGCGCTGGACAGGGCCAGCGCGGCGATCACCAGCCAGGTGCCAAGGGGCTTCAACATGGGTTCTCTCCTCCCCGTGAATGGTGCGCGGACTATAGCCGTAGGCCAACTTAAGCCAGGATGAGTCATGCGCGATTTGCCCGGGCCGACGCGCCGCCGCAGAATACCGGGCTTGCCGGCGCCTTCTGCGCCGGCCGCCCCCTGTTTGGAGCTAGCGATGCGTACCCACTTCTGCGGCCTGGTCGACGAGACCCTGATCGGCCAAACCGTCACCCTGGCCGGCTGGACCGACGTGGCCCGCAACCTCGGCGGCGTGTGCTTCATCGACCTGCGCGATCACGAAGGCATCGTGCAGGTGATGGTGGAGCCGGAGAACGCAGACGTGTTCAAGGTCGCCGCCAGCCTCGGTTACGAGGACGTGCTGCAGGTCGAGGGCGTGGTGCGCGCGCGGCATGCGGTCAACGACAAGCTGCGCAGCGGCAAGGTCGAGGTGATCGCCACCGCCATCACCGTGCTTAACAAGGCCGCGCCGCTGCCGTTCCACGCGCACGAGAACCCGGGCGAGGAAACCCGCCTGAAGTACCGGTATCTGGACCTGCGCCGCCCCGAGATGCAGCGCATGCAGCGCACCCGCATCAAGCTGGTGCAGGCGCTGCGCCGTTACCTGGACGAGCGCGGCTTCCAGGACATCGAGACCCCGATCCTGACCAAGGCCACCCCGGAAGGCGCGCGCGACTTCCTGGTGCCGGCGCGCATGCACCCGGGCGAGTTCTACGCGCTGCCGCAGTCGCCGCAGCTGTTCAAGCAGATCCTGATGGTGGCCGGCTTCGACCGCTACTACCAGATCGCGCGCTGCTTCCGCGACGAGGCGCTGCGCGCCGACCGCCAGCTCGAGTTCACCCAGCTCGACATGGAGTTCGCCTTCGTGCGCGAGCGCGACGTGCAGGACTTCGTCGAGGCGATGGTCCGCGCCATCTTCAAGGAGGTGGTCGACGTCGACCTGGCCGCCGAATTCCCGCGCATGACCTGGGCCGAGGCCATGCGCCGCTACGGTTCGGACAAGCCGGACCTGCGCATCGCGCTGGAGCTGACCGACGTCGCCGAGCTGGTCAAGGACAGCGACTTCGCGGTGTTCAGCGCCGCGGCCGCCGATCCCGACGGCCGCGTCGCCGCGCTGCGCATTCCCGGCGGCGCCAGCCTCTCGCGCAAGCAGATCGACGAATACGCCGCGCACGCCGCCAAGTACGGCGCCAAGGGCCTGGCCTACGTCAAGATCGCCGACAGCGGCGAGATCAGCTCGCCGATCCAGAAATTCTTCGGCGAGGCCGCCTTCGCCGCGCTGCTCGCCCACGTCGGTGCCGGCAACGGCGACATCGTGTTCTTCGGCGCCGGCGCCTACGGCAAGGTCTCCGACTTCATGGGCGCGCTGCGCCTGAAGGCCGGCAAGGATTTCAATCTGGTCGCCGACGGCTGGCGTCCGCTGTGGGTCACCGATTTCCCGATGTTCGAGTGGGACGAGGAGGCGCAGCGCTACGTGGCCCTGCATCATCCGTTCACTGCGCCGGCCGTGGACGACATCGCGGAACTGCGCACCCACGCCAAGACCGCGGTGTCGCGCGGCTACGACATGGTGCTCAACGGCAACGAGATCGGCGGCGGTTCGATTCGTATCCACCGCCCGGACATGCAGAGCGCGGTGTTCGAACTGCTCGGCATCGGTGCCGAGGAAGCGCGCGCCAAGTTCGGCTTCCTGCTGGACGCGCTGAACTACGGCGCGCCGCCGCACGGCGGCATCGCCTTCGGCATCGACCGCATCGCCGCGCTGATGGCCGGCACCGAGTCGATCCGCGACGTGATCCCGTTCCCCAAGACCACCGGCGCGCAGGACCTGATGACCGATGCACCGTCGCCGATCGCCGACGCGCAGCTGGCCGAAGTGCACGTACAGGTGCGCCCGCAGGCGCAGTGATCCCTTTCTTCCAACCGTAGCGCAGGCCGACACATGAGCGAGACCGCATTCAATCTGGAGTGGGAAACCCTCGGCAACGAGGGCGCAGTGGACGCTATCGTCACCCAGCGCGCGCGCGTGTTCGGCGGCTGGCTGGTGCGCGCCGGCAGCGGCGCCAACGCACCGCTGGCGTTCGTACCGGACCCGGAAGGCCGTTGGGACGGCGAGGACTTCGGCGAGGACGATTACGAGTACGAGGAAGACGACGAGGAAGAAGAGGACGAGGAAGAAGGTGACGACGAGGACGACGGCGAAGAGGCCGACGCCGACGCCGCGCATCCGGCGCGCTGAGCCGTGCTGATTCGCCGCGCCACGCCGGACGATGCCGCGGCGGTCACCCGCATCGCCACGGCCACCTTCTGCGAAACCTTCGGCCATCTCTACCCTGCGCAGGACCTGCAGGCCTTCCTCGAGGAGGCCTATTCGATCGAGCGCGCGCAGGTGGTGCTGGCGCATCCGGACTACGCGATCTGGCTGGTCGAGCATGACGGCGCGGTGGTGGGACACGCCGCCGCCGGCCCCTGCGGCCTGCCGCATCCCGAGGTGACACCCGGAGACGGCGAACTGAAGCGGCTGTACCTGCTGCGCGCGCACCAGAACGGCGGCTGGGGCGGCCGCCTGTTCGACACCGCTCTGGCCTGGCTGGAGCGCGACGGCCCGCGCACCCTGTGGGTCGGCGTCTGGTCGGAGAACCTGGGCGCGCAGCGTTTCTACGCGCGCCATGGCTTCGAGAAGGTCGGCACCTACGAGTTCCCGGTGGGGCAGGTGCGCGATCTCGAATTCATCCTGCGTCGGCCGCCGCGCGCGGACTGACGCCTGCCGCCGGACGTCGTCCGGGCATGCCGCGTCGACACAGCGGCAACGAGCGCGCGCTACAGTGCTGGCCTGTCCAGCTTGAGGAGAGCGCGCCATGTTCCGACCGTGGATGGGAGTCGCCGCCGTGTTGCCGCTGCTGGCCGCGTGCGCGCCGCCGGCGAAGTTGCAGCCGGCCAGTGGCGGGCCGAGCGTGCAGGGCGATGGCCGCTGCAACGTCGAGGCCGTGGCCTGGGCGGTGGGCCAGGAGGCCACCCAGGCGACCATGAGCCGGGTCTGGAAGGAAAGCGGGGCCGGTGTGGTGCGGCCGATCGCGCCGGGCCAGGCGGTCACCCGCGACCTGCGCCTGGACCGGCTCAACGTGTTCCTGGATGGCAGCAATCACATCGTCCGCACCACCTGCGGTTGAGCCGCACGTGGCCGCCGCGCCGCAGGTGTTGTTGCTGCATGGCATCTGGAACGCGCGGCCGTGGCTGCTGCCGCTGGCGTTGCGCCTGCGCCGCGAGGGCTGGCGCGTCGCCAGCTTCGGCTATTCGACCGCGTTCGGCGGTGCCGAGGCCGCGCTGCCACGGCTGCATGCCCGTATCGAACGTATGGCCGCTGCAGGTCCGGTGGCGCTGGTCGGGCATAGCCTTGGTGGCCTGATCGCGTTGCAGGCCTTGCAGCAGGCGCCGGCGCTGCCGGTGACCCGGGTGGTGTGCCTGGGCAGCCCCTTGGCCGGCAGTGCCGCCGCGCGCGCCCTGGCGCAACGGCGGCTCGGGCGGGCGCTGGGTCGCAGCGCGGCGCTGTTGCAGCAGGGCGTGGTGCGTTGGGATGGGGTGGCCGAGGTCGGCATGATCGCCGGTACGGTGGCCCGCGGCCTCGGCGCGCGCTTTGCCGCGCTCGGCCCGGAGTCCGACGGCAGTGTGGCGCTGGCCGAGACCCGCGTGCCCGGCCTGGGCGATCACTGCCAGGTCCGCGCCAGCCACAGCGGCCTGCTGTTCTCGATGGAGGCCGCGCGGCAGACCGCCGCGTTCCTGCGCGATGGCCGCTTCGCTGCCTGAGCTGGTCGCGATATCGAGCGGCCTGCGTCGGCCGGCGCCGCGTCGCGGTGTATGCCACGACTCACTTGGCGCCGGCACGGTGCGATGGCGTCGCTCAGGGCGTCACGAAGGTCTTCAGCCAGTCCAGCGTGGGGTTGAGCGCCCAGGCGGCGGTGCCGCTGCGGTAGTTGCCGTCGACCAGCACGCCTGCGCACTGGGTGCCCGGATAGCCGCCGAAGCCCATGAAGCAATGGTCGGCGTAGAGGTCCTGCACCTCGCGGTCCTTGACGACGTACCAGCCGCTGCCGTTGCTGCGGAAGCACGACTGCTGCCCGTCGCAGCGCAGGCCGGTGACCAGTTGCGCCTGCGTGCGGGCGATGTTCTCGGTGCCGCCGACGAACATGTCGCGCTCGCCGTTGATGATGCGCAGGCGATCGGACGGCAGGCTGTGGTTGCCGTCGGCGACGCAGGACGCCAGGTTGTAGTAGGCGGTGTAGGTCGTGCCGGTGCCCTGGCCGAACGAGGCGGCGACCCGGGGATCGTAGTCGTGCGCCAGCACCGAGATGATCGAGCCCTGGCTGAGGCCGCCGGTCACCACGCCCTTGGAGCAGTCGGCCTTGTCGCGGGCGCAGAGCTGGGCGATGGCGCTGTTGAGATTCTGCGCATCGAAGATGGCCTTGGCGCGGTTGCCGATGACGCCGCAGCTGCCGAAGCTGGCGTTGTCGTACTCCACCGAGGCGGCCACGAAGCCCTTGGCCGCGGCGGCATTCACCGCGGCCATCGCCCAATTGCTCTGATAGTTCTCGCCGGTGCCGCCGATATGCACGTACACCGGGTACTTGCCGGCTGCGCGGGGTTCCTGGCCGCTGATCGCATAGGTGCTGGCGCCGGCGCTGTAGCGTCCCCGGAAGGCATCGGTCTGGGCGCTGGCCAGGCCCGGGGCGGCGAGGGCGGCCAGGCCCAGGCAGCGCAGGGCCAGCGACAGGACGCGGGTGTGGGCGGGGATGTTGCGGGACATGAGGATCTCCTTCGGTGCGATGGAACGCTGGCGCGACCGGCGCGACCGGCGCGTTCAGCGTCCCGGTGGGGCGTCACAGTCTTGGCGGCAGCCCGCGCGCCGGGGTAGACAGCCTGCCAAGCCTTGACGGCCACCACGGGCCGGCGCGCGCCCGAGCGGGCGCCGCCGCAGGGAGCGGGACGCACGCGCGGCCGCGGTCATCGGCCCGCCTGGGCCGCGGGATGTGCGCTGCATCAGGTAAAATCCGCGCCTTGTCCTTACAACTGTCCGGAACGCCCCATGGGTAGAGGCCCCTCGATCGAAGCCCGCAAGAACGCATCCGATGCGAAGCGCGGCAAGATTTTCACCAAGATCATTCGCGAGATCGGCGTCGCCGCGCGCGCCGGCGGCGGCGATCCGTCCAACAACCCGCGGCTGCGCGTGGCGATGGACAAGGGGCTGGCCTCGAACATGTCCAAGGACGTGATCGAGCGCGCGATCAAGAAGGCCACCGGCGAACTGGAAGGCGTGGAGTACGAGGAAGTGCGCTACGAGGGCTATGCCCCGGGCGGGGTGGCGGTGATCGTCGATTGCCTGACCGACAACCGCGTGCGCACCGTGGCCGACGTGCGCCATGCCTTCAGCAAGTGCGGCGGCAACATGGGCACCGACGGCTCGGTGGCCTTCATGTTCAAGCGCCTGGGCGTGCTCAGCTTCGCCGCCGGCGCCGACGAGGAGAAGATCACCGAGGCGGCGATCGAGGCCGGCGCCGACGACATCGTGGTCTACCCCGAGGACGGCGCGATCGACGTGCTGACCGCGCCGGAGGCGTTCCAGGCGGTCAAGGATGCCATGGACGCGGCCGGCCTGGCCGCCGACCACGCCGAAATCACCTTCCGCGCCGACAACGACATCGCCGTGGACGGCGACACCGCGGTGCAGGTGCGCAAGCTGCTGGACATGCTGGAAGACCTGGACGACGTACAGAACGTCTATTCCAACGTGGACCAGGCCGCGCTGAGTGACGGGGGCTGAGACCATGAAACCCGGGGCCCGGGGCCCAAGACCCGGAACCCGGAACGGCGCCGTGCCGGTGCCGGAGGCATCGCAGACGTCGATGGCTGCCACGGGCATCTCTGCGCGCACGGGCGCTGCTTCCCCGATTCCCGATTCCCGAATCCCCAATCCCGGCTCCACCACCACGCGCATCCTCGGCATCGACCCCGGCTCGCAGCGCACCGGCGTGGGCATCATCGACGTGGATGCGGCCGGCCGTACCCGCCACGTGCACCACGCGCCGCTGGTGCTGCTGGGCGAGGGCGACTTCGCGCTGCGGCTCAAGCGCCTGCTGCACGGGCTGGACGCGCTGATCGAAGAGTACCGGCCGCAGGAAGTGGCGATCGAACGCGTGTTCATGGGCAAGAGCGCCGACGCGGCGCTGAAGCTCGGCCATGCCCGCGGCGCGGCGATCTGCGCGGCGGTGCTGCGCGAACTGCCGGTGCACGAGTACGCGGCAAAAGAGATCAAGCTCGCCGTCGTCGGCAAGGGCGCGGCGGAGAAACAACAGGTGCAACACATGGTCGGTCTCATGCTGAGCCTGACCGGCAAACTTCAGGCCGACGCCGCCGACGCACTGGCCGTCGCCATCACCCATGCCCACGTGCGCGCCACCGCGCAGCGCCTGGGCGTCAGCACGCAGCAGGCGTGGAGTAGAAAATGACAAAGGCCGGGAATCGAGAGTCGGGAATCGGGAATCGGAACAGCAGAAGCGGCGAAGCGGCCCCCCGCTTTTCCCATTCCCCATTCCCCATTCCCCATTCCCGGCGCCTCGCACGAGGCGCCAAGTGATCGGCCGTCTGCGCGGGATCCTGGCCTACAAGCAGCCGCCGTGGCTGGTGATCGACGTGGGCGGGGTGGGGTATGAGCTGGAGGCGCCGATGAGCACCTTCTACGACCTGCCCGACGTCGGCCGCGACGTCATTCTGTTCACCCACTATGCGCAGAAGGAAGACAGCGTGTCGCTGTACGGCTTCCTGCGCGAGGGCGAGCGGCGCCTGTTCCGCGACGTGCAGCGGGTCAGCGGGATCGGCGCGAAGATCGCGCTGGCGGTGCTGTCCGGGGTCAGCGTCGACGAGTTCGCGCGGCTGATCACCGCCGCCGACGTCACCGCGCTGACCCGCATCCCCGGCATCGGCAAGAAGACCGCCGAGCGCATGGTGGTGGAATTGCGCGACCGCGCGGCCGACTTCAGCGGCGGTGCGCCGATCACCGGGCAACTGGGCACCGACGCGGTCTCCGAGGCCACGGTGGCGCTGCAGCAGCTCGGCTACAAGCCGGCCGAGGCGGCGAAGATGGCGCGCGACGCCGCCGCTGATGGCGACGAGGTCGCCACGGTGATCCGCAAGGCCCTGCAGGCGGCGCTGCGCTGACCGCCCGGTCGGCTCGGATCCCCGCTCTTTCTTCACGTTCTGGCGCTACTCTTCCCACCATGTCCAGCTCCTCCAGTTCCGCCGCCCGCCCGGGCAGCCACGATCCGCATGCCAAACCGGGCCTGGGGGTGATGCTGACCGCCATCGGCGTGGTCTTCGGCGACATCGGCACCAGCCCGCTGTACACGCTCAAGGAGGCGTTCTCGCCGCACTACGGGCTGAGCCCGGACCACGACACCGTGCTGGGCATCCTGTCGCTGGTGTTCTGGGCGCTGATGCTGGTGGTCACGCTCAAGTACGTCACCGTGATCATGCGCGCCGACAACGACGGCGAGGGCGGCATCATGGCGCTGACCGCGCTGGCGCAGCGGACCCTGCCGGGCGGCTCGCGCTCGATGTACGTGGTCGGCATCCTCGGCATCTTCGGCGCCTCGCTGTTCTTCGGCGACGGCGTCATCACCCCGGCCATCTCGGTGCTGTCGGCGGTGGAAGGCCTGGAGGTGGCCGCGCCCAAGCTGGAACCGTTCGTGGTGCCGATCACCCTGGTGGTGCTGGGGATGCTGTTCATGGCCCAGCGCTACGGCACCGAGCGGGTCGGCAAGGCATTCGGCCCGATCACCCTGGTCTGGTTCTTGGCGCTGGGCGCGATCGGCATCTACAACATGACGCGGGCGCCGGAAGTGCTGCACGCGCTGAACCCCTGGTGGGGCGTGCGCTTCTTCGCCGAACACAACTGGCATGCGGTGTTCGTGCTCGGCGCGGTGGTGCTGGCGGTGACCGGCGGCGAGGCGCTGTATGCGGACATGGGCCATTTCGGCGCCAAGGCGATCCGCCGCTCGTGGAATTTTCTGGTGCTGCCGATGCTGACCCTGACCTACCTGGGGCAGGGCGCGCTGGTGCTGCGCGACCCGGCCGCGGTCAGCAATCCGTTCTACGAGGCGGTGCCGGAGTGGGCGCTGTACCCGATGATCGTGCTGGCCACCGCGGCCACGGTGATCGCCTCGCAGGCGCTGATCACCGGTGCCTATTCGGTGGCCAGCCAGGCCATGCAGCTGGGCTACATCCCGCGCATGCACATCCGCCACACCTCGCACTCCACCATCGGCCAGATCTACGTGCCGGCGGTGAACTGGTGCCTGCTGGCGCTGGTGGTGGTGGCGGTGATCGGCTTCGGCGACTCGACCTCGCTGGCCACTGCCTATGGCGTCTCGGTCACCGGCACCATGCTGATCACCACCGTGCTGATGATCATCTACGCGCGCGCCAACCCACGCGTGCCGGCGCCGCTGCTGTGGCTGTTCGCGCTGGTGTTCCTGGCCGTGGACTGCGCGTTCTTCTACGCCAACATCATCAAGTTCCTGGACGGCGCCTGGTTCCCGCTGCTGCTGGGCCTGATCCTGTTCACCCTGATGCGCACCTGGCGCCGCGGCCGCAAGCTGCTGCACGACGAGATCCGCAAGGACGGCATCAAGCTCGACACCTTCCTGCCTGGGCTGATGCTGGCGCCGCCGGTGCGCGTGCCCGGCACCGCGGTGTTCCTGACCGCCGACCCGATGGTGGTGCCGCACGCGCTGATGCACAACCTCAAGCACAACAAGGTGCTGCACGAGCGCAACGTGTTCCTGACCGTCGAAACCCTCCAAGTGCCGTACGCGGCGGCCGGGCAGCGCTTGAAGATCGACGCGATCGGCGACGAGTTCTACCGCGTGTACGTGCGCTTCGGCTTCATGGAGACCCCGGACGTGCCGCTGGCGCTGATGCGCTCCTGCGACCAGGGCGGGATCTACTTCGACCCCATGGACACCACCTATTTCGCCAGCCGCGAGACCATCGTGGCCAGCGCCAACCGCGGCATGCCGATCTGGCGCGACAAGCTGTTCGCGGTCATGCACCGCAACGCCGCCCCCGCCACCGGCTTCTTCCGCATCCCCGGCAACCGCCTGGTGGAACTGGGCGCGCAGGTGGAGATCTGAGGCCGCGACGGCGTCGCGGCCTTGGGAATGGGGAAGCGGGAATGGGGAATAGGGAAAGGCGACGGCAACGGCGTTCGGCCTGAAAACTCGGCGGCGACCTCAAAAATAGGCGCCAGCCCCGCCACCAACCGCTACTATTGTCCGCTCGATTCCCCATTCCCGATTCCCCCATCCCGGCTTTCCATGGACCGCATCATCGCCAGCAGCGCCACCCGCGAGGATGAGGTCGCCGAGGCCAGCATCCGCCCCAAGCGGCTGGACGACTACCTCGGCCAGCAGCCGGTGCGCGAGCAGCTGTCGATCTACATCGAGGCGGCCAAGGCGCGTGGGGAGGCGATGGACCATGTGCTGATCTTCGGGCCGCCGGGCCTGGGCAAGACCACGCTCAGCCACGTCATCGCCAACGAGCTGGGGGTGAACCTGCGGGTCACCTCCGGCCCGGTGATCGAGAAGGCCGGCGACCTGGCCGCGCTGCTGACCAACCTGCAGCCGCACGACGTGCTGTTCATCGACGAGATCCACCGCCTGTCGCCGGTGGTCGAGGAAGTGCTGTACCCGGCGATGGAAGACTTCCAGATCGACATCATGATCGGCGAGGGCCCGGCCGCGCGCTCGATCAAGATCGACCTGCCGCCATTCACCCTGATCGGCGCCACCACCCGCGCCGGCCTGCTGACCGCGCCCTTGCGCGACCGCTTCGGCATCGTCCAGCGCCTGGCGTTCTACACCCCGGAGGAACTGGCGCAGATCGTGCGCCGCTCCGCCAGCATCCTCGGCATCGCCTGCAACGCCGACGGCTGCGCCGAGATCGCGCGCCGCGCGCGCGGCACCCCGCGCATCGCCAACCGCCTGCTGCGGCGGGTCCGCGACTTCGCCCAGGTCCGCGCCGGCGGGCAGATCGACCTGGCGGTGGCGCAGGCCGCCACGCAGATGCTCAAGGTCGACGCCGAGGGCTTCGACGAGCTGGACCGGCGCATGCTGCACACCATCATCGAGTACTTCGACGGCGGCCCGGTCGGCGTCGAGTCGCTGGCCGCCTCCCTGTCGGAGGAGCGCGGGACCCTGGAGGACGTGATCGAGCCCTACCTGATCCAGCAGGGCTACCTGATCCGCACCGCCCGCGGCCGCATGGCCACCAACAAGGCCTATCTGCACTTGGGCTTGCAGCCCAAGCACCGGGAACTGGGAATCGGGAATGGGGAATCGGGGGCGCTGTTCTAGGATGTTCTGGTTGACCAGCTACCGACAGGAGCGCCGCTCTTGACTGCCGATTCCCCATTCCCTGTTCCCGATTCCCGGCTATTCAGTTGGCCGACACGCGTCTACTGGGAAGATACCGACGCCGGTGGCGTGGTCTACCACGCGCGCTACGTGGCCTTCCTGGAGCGGGCGCGCACGGAGTGGTTGCGGGCGCTGGGGTATGGTCAGGAGCGTCTGCGCCTGCAACACGATCTGGTGTTCGCGGTGCGGGCGATGCAGCTCGACTTCCTGCGCCCGGCACGCCTGGACGATTCCCTGCAGGTCGGCGTCGCGCTGTCGCACTGCAAGCGCGCCAGCCTGGTGTTCGCGCAGTCGATCCGCCGCGACGACGGGGAGCTGCTGTTGCGGGCGCAGGTGCGGGTGGCGGCGCTCAGCGCCGGCAGCTTCCGCCCGCGCGGCATGGACGACGCGCTGCACGATGCATTGAAAGTTCTTGAAATCACTGAAGCCGAATTACTGAGGAACGACGGATGATCGCATTGCTCCTGGCCCTGCAGGACACGGTGGTGGAGGCGCTGCCGCAGGACGTGACCCAGACCGCCACCCAGGCCGTCGCCAGCACCGCTGCCCATGGCGGCATCAACTACCTGGACCTGATGGTCAAGGCCAGCCTGCCGGTCAAGGTGATCGTGTTGCTGCTGCTGCTCGGCTCGCTGATCAGTTGGGTCATCATCTTCCGCAAGGGCAAGGTGTTCAAAACCGCCAACCGCGAGGCCGACGACTTCGAGAACCGCTTCTGGTCCGGCACCGACCTGAGCAAGCTCTACGCCGGCGCCACCGACCGCAATCGCGTGGTCGGCGGGTTGGAGGCGATCTTCGAGGCCGGGTTCCGCGAATTCACCCGCCTGCGCGACAAGCGCCGGCTCGATGCGCGCATCCAGTTGGAAGGCGCGCAGCGGGCGATGCGCGCCACCTATGCGCGCGAGGTCGACCGCCTGGAGCGCAACCTGGAATTGCTCGCCAACATCGGCTCGACCGCGCCCTACGTGGGCCTGGTCGGCACCGTGTTCGGCATCATGGTGACCATGCACGACATGATCAACAGCGGCCAGCAGGCGGGCATCGCCGCGGTCGCGCCGGGCATCTCCGAAGCGCTGTTCGCCACCGCCATCGGCCTGTTCGTGGCGATCCCGGCGGTGTGGGCCTACAACCGCTTCACCACCCGGGTCGAGCGCCTGGCCGTGCGCTTCGAGACCTTCTCCGAAGAGTTCAGCTCCATCCTGCAGCGCCAGGCCAGCGGCGACTGAGCGTCGCCCGCCTGCCCACGACTCCCAGGATTCCCGCATGACTGCCGCCATTTCCCGCCGCAAGCGCCGCAAGCTCAAGTCCGAGATCAACGTCGTGCCGTACATCGACGTGATGCTGGTGCTGCTGATCATCTTCATGGTCACCGCGCCCTTGCTCAGCCTGAGCGTGGACGTGGACCTGCCCGATTCCACCGCGCGCTCGGTGGAGAGCAAGAAGGACCCGGTGATCGTCACCGTCGATGCCCAGGGCCAGTACACGCTGACCCTGCAGGACGGCAAGCCGGAGAAGATCGGGAAGGCAGAACTTGACGCAAAGATCCGAGCCTTCGTCGGCCAGAACAAGGACGTGCCGGTGTTCGTCGCCGCGCCCGGCACCTCGAACTATCAACTGGTCATGGACACCATGGTCCTGCTGCAGCAGGCCGGCGTGCCCAAGGTCGGCCTGATGAGTCAGCCCGGAAACAATGCACGCTGAAGCCGATTCCCGCCCGCCGCAGCAGCGCGGCGACGACAAGGGGCTGATCTTCGGGGTCGCCCTGGCGTTGCTGGTGCATGTGCTGATCGCGTTGCTGTTCTTCCTGGCTTGGTGGTGGTCGCCGGTGCGCCAGGTCGAACCCGCCGCCGGTTCGCCGATGGTCGAGGCCTCGCTGGTGGTCTCGGCCGCCGACGTGCGCTCGGCGCAGAAGGCGGTGAAGGACGCGCCCAAGCCCTTGCCCGAGCCGCTGCCCGAACCGGTCAAGGACGTCGCCGAGGAAGACACGGTGCCGCCACCGCAGCCGCTGCCCACGCCCAAGCCGCAGCAGGCGCCGACCCCGCAGCAGCAGAAGGCCCAGGACTTCGTCCCGGTGCCCGACAAGGTCGACCAGGACCGCGCCACCCGCACCGCGATCTCCCAGGAAAAGGAGAAGCAGGAGCAGGAGGCCAAGCGCCGCCAGGAACAGATCGACCTGACCGAGCAGAAGCGCCAGCAGGAGGCCGAGCAGAAGCAGCGCCTGGCCGCGCAGCAGGAGGAGGAGCGGCAGAAGAAGATCGCCGACATCCGCAAGCAGCGCGAGAAGCTGGAGCGCGAGGCCCAGTTGGCCCAGCAGAAGCTGCAGCAGATCGCCGACTTGAACGCCAAGAAGGCATCGGCGGCCGCGGCCACCACGCCGCAGCAGGCGCCGGGCCAGAACGGCACCAACACCGACCTGCAGGCCAAGTACGCCGCGGCGATCCAGCAGGCGGTGCTGAGCCAGTGGGTGCGCCCGGATTCGGTGCCGCTGGGGCAGAAGTGCAAGATCTCGATCACGCAGATCCCCGGTGGGCAGGTCATGCAGGCCAAGGTCAGCCCCGACTGTCCTTACGACGAGGCCGGTCGCCGCTCGATCGAGGCCGCGGTGCTGCGCGCCCAGCCGTTGCCCTATCGCGGCTTCGAGACCGTGTTCTCCCGTAATTTGACCTTCAACTTCACCGCCCAGGATCAATGACCCCGGAGGCGGCCGCTGCGTCAGCGCGCGAGCGGCCCTCCACCGGGCAGGCGATGGGCGATAATGGAGAGCGTCCTGCCATCGGCTTCACATGGCGATGGTTCATGATTGCGAATACGTTCACCCGCGCATTGCTATCTCTTGCGCCTTTCCGATCCTGCTGAGCGACCCATGAAGAAACTGCCGCGCTGGCTTGCCGTTCTCACCGCCCTGTTGTTGCCGCTTGCCGCGTCCGCGCAGGACAAGGGCCTGGAAATCGACATCGTCGGCGGCAATGCCTCGGCGACCCCGATCACCGTGGTGCCGATGCCGTACCAGGGCTCGGCGACCCCGCCGAGCACCGACGTCGCCGCCGTGGTGCGCGCCGATCTGGATCGCTCAGGCCAGTTCCGCAACCTGCCCGAGTCGCAGATCGTGGAGCGGCCGACCCGCGGCAGCGAGGTGCAGTTCGCCACCTGGCGTGCGCTGAAGCAGAGCTACCTGGTCGTCGGCCGGGTGATGGACGCCGGCGAAGGCGCCTACCGCGTCGAGTACGAACTGTTCGACGTGGGCAAGGGCGAGCGCATGCTCGGCCTGGCGATGACCGCCCGCGCCAACGCCATGCGCGACGTCGCCCACCAGATGGCCGATGCCATCTACGAAAAGATCACCGGCGTACGCGGCGCGTTCTGGACCCGCATCGCCTACGTCACCGCCAGCGGCAAGGGCGGGGCGATGCGCTATGCGCTGATGGTGGCCGACTCCGACGGCTACAACCCGCAGACCATCGTCCGTTCGGCCGAGCCGCTGCTGTCGCCGAACTGGAGCCCGGACGGCAAGAAGCTGGCCTACGTGAGCTTCGAGCGCGGCAACTCGTCGATCTACATCCAGGACATCGCCACCGGTGCGCGCCAGCTGGTCTCCAGCTTCCGCGGCATCAACGGCGCCCCGTCGTTCTCCCCGGACGGCAAGAAGCTGGCACTGGCGCTGTCGCGCAGCGGCAACCCGGAGATCTACGTGATGGACCTGGGCAGCAAGCAGCTGACCCAACTGACCAACCACTTCGGCATCGACACCGAGCCGACCTGGGCGCCGGACGGCAACAGCATCTACTTCACCTCCGACCGCAGCGGCCGCCCGCAGATCTACCAGGTCCCGGCCACCGGCGGCAGCGCCACCCGCATCACCTTCCAGGGCAACTACAACGCGACCCCGAGCGTGTCCTTCGACGGCAACAAGCTGGTCGTGGCCCAGGGCAGCGGCAACACCTACAAGATCGCGATGATGGACCGCAGCCTGGGTTCGCCGCGCTGGAGCACGCTGTCGACCGGCTCGCTGGACGAGTCGCCGAGCTTCGCCCCCAACGCCAGCATGGTGCTGTATGCGGCGCGTGAAGGCGGCCGTGGCGTGCTGTACGCGGTCTCGGCCGATGCCCGCGTGCGGCAGCGTCTGGTGCTCGCCGATGGCGACGTGCGCGAGCCGTCCTGGTCGCCGTATCGCACCGCACGTTGACATGTAAGTTTGGTGTTAATATTTCGCTGTTGAACCCCTCATCGGCCCAGGAGCCACAAGGTATCCCCATGAACAAGACCACCCGCGTTCTGCTTGTTTCGCTGTTGTCCGTTGCAGCTCTGGCCGGCTGCGCCAAGAAGGTCAAGGAACAGCCCCAGACCGACACCACCGGCACCACCGGTACCACCGCCCCGACCGGCCCGTCGACCTCCGGTCTGTATGGCCCGGGCGACCTGGATACCGATTCCTGCCTGCGTCAGCGCGTGGTCTACTTCGACCTGGACAAGGACACCGTGAAGCCGGAGTTCCAGGCGATCATGGCCTGCCACGCCAAGTACCTGCGTGACCGTCCGTCCTCGCGCATCACCCTGCAGGGCAACACCGACGAGCGCGGTTCGCGCGAGTACAACATGGGCCTGGGCGAGCGTCGTGCCAACGCCGTGTCCTCGGCGCTGCAGGCCAACGGTGGCTCGGCTGCGCAGCTGACCGTCGTCAGCTACGGCGAAGAGCGTCCGGTCTGCACCGAGTCGAACGAGTCCTGCTGGTCGCAGAACCGTCGCGTCGAGATCGTCTACACGGCGCAGTAAGAAAAGATGCGTATCGGTGTCCTTACATCGATGATCGTCGCGGCGGCCCTCGTGGCCGCCGCGCCGGCTCATGCGCAGCGCGCAAGCCTGGCCGACCGCGTTTCCGCGCTCGAGCAGCAGGCCATGAATACCCAGGCCAACACCGACATGCTGAACCAGCTCAATCAGCTGCGGACGCAGATGCAGTCGATGGAGGCCACGATCGAACAACTGCAGCACAGCAACGACCAGCTCAAGCAGCAGATCAAGGACCAGTATCTGGACCTGGATGGCCGCGTGGGCCGGCTCGAGAATGGTGCAGGGGCAGGGGCGACGCCGCCGTTGCCGCCGGCCAATGGCGCCGCACCGGCTGCTGCGCCGGCCGCGCCTGCAGGCAAGCCGTCCGCCGTTGCCGAGCCGCCGCCGTCGGTGCACGGCGACGCCGGCACCCTGGCTGCCGCCGGCGACGAGCGTGCCGCCTACAATGTCGCCTTCGATGCCCTGAAGGCGGGCAAGTACGCCGACTCGGCAAACCTGTTCCAGGCCTTCCTGCAGGCCTACCCGAACGGCGTGTATGCGCCGAACGCGCTGTACTGGCTCGGCGAGAGCTACTACGCCACCAAGAACTTCCAGTTGGCCGAGGCCCAGTTCCAGGATCTGATCGGCCGCTACCCGACCCACGACAAGGCGCCCGGTGCGCTGCTCAAGCTGGGTCTGTCCCAGTACGGCGAAGGCCGCGTCCAGGACGCCGAGCAGACCCTGCAACAGGTCGGCGCGAAGTATCCTGGCTCCGATGCCGCGCGGACCGCGCAGGACCGCCTGCAGTCGATCCGTCTCGGCCAGCAACTGCGCTGAGCCCCTAACGCTGCCGCCGCCGTCGCGGGAGCACTCTTCTCCCGCCATGGCCGCCGTTCCCAGCGATATCGTCCAAAGCCCGCTGCCCCGCCTGAAGCTGACGGAGATTTTCCTGTCGCTGCAGGGCGAGGCGGAGAGTGCCGGCTGGCCGACCGTGTTCGTGCGCCTGACCGGCTGCCCCCTGCGCTGCAGCTACTGCGACACCGCCTACGCCTTCCATGGCGGGCAGTGGTGGGACATCGACGCGATCCTCGACGAGGTGGCGCGCCATGGCGTGCGCCATGTCTGCGTCACCGGCGGCGAACCGCTGGCGCAGAAGCGCTGCCTGCAGCTGCTGCAGCGCCTGTGCGACGCCGGCTACGACGTGTCGCTGGAGACCTCGGGCGCGCTGGACATCGCTGAGGTCGACCCGCGCGTGTCGCGGGTACTCGACATCAAGACCCCGGCGTCGCAGGAAGCGCACCGCAACCGCTGGGAGAACCTGCCGCTGCTGACCGCGCGCGACCAGATCAAGTTCGTCCTGTGCGGCCGCGCCGATTACGAGTGGGCGCGCACCGTGGTCGCCGAACACCAGCTGGACACCCGCTGCACGGTCTGGTTTTCGCCGAGCAAGAGCGAACTGACCGCGCGCGACCTGGCCGACTGGATCGTCGCCGACCGCCTGCCGGTGCGGTTCCAGATGCAGTTGCACAAGCTGCTGTGGAACGACGAGCCTGGCCGGTAGTTGCGCGCTTGCGCGCAACTGGGAATCGGGAATGGGGAAACGGGAATCGGCAAGGCGCCGCACGTTAGGCGTGGCGCTACCTGACCCGCTTTCGCTTCCCGAAGATCTTCGACCTTCCCGGTCCAGGCTGGCTGCTACGCTCTTCCCATTCCCGTATCCCCATTCCCCACTCCCGGCACCCAGATGAAAAACGCCGTCGTCCTTCTCTCCGGTGGCATGGACTCCGCCGTCGTCGTCGCCATTGCCCGTGCGCAGGGCTTCGCCGTGCATGCCTTGAGCGTGCGCTACGGTCAGCGCCACACCTCCGAACTGGATGCCGCCGCGCGCGTCGCCTCGGCGCTCGGCGCGGTGGCGCACAAGACCGTCAACGTCGACCTGCGCAGCATCGGCGGCTCCGCGCTGACCGATGACATCGAGGTGCCGGACGCCGGCGGCGACGGCATCCCGGTCACCTACGTGCCTGCGCGCAACACCATCATGCTGTCGGTGGCGCTGGGCTGGGCCGAGGTGCTGGGCGCGGTCGACATCTTCTGCGGGGTCAACGCGGTGGACTATTCCGGCTATCCCGATTGCCGCCCCGAGTTCATCGACGCGTTCCAGACCCTGGCCAACCTGGCGACCAAGGCCGGGGTGGAGGGCGCCGGGCTGCGCGTGCACGCGCCGCTGCAGCACATGAGCAAGGCCGACATCGTGCGCGAAGGCGTGCGCCTGGGCGTGGATTTCGGCCTGACCGTGTCCTGCTACCGCGCCGACGACGCCGGCCGCGCCTGCGGCCACTGCGACGCCTGCCGCCTGCGCGCGGCCGGCTTCGCCGATGCCGGCGTCGCCGACCCGACCCGCTACGCCTGATTTCGCGAAACGCCCCGTGCTGGGGTAGACTACGCGCCCCGGTGCAACGCCGGGGTCTTGTTTTGGGCCGTTAGCTCAGTCGGTAGAGCAGAAGACTTTTAATCTTTTGGTCGATGGTTCGAATCCATCACGGCCCACCAGTGATCTCAAAGAGTTAGGCGTCGCCTTTGCTGGTTTTTTCCGCCAGCTCCTGAAAACTCTCTCGAAAACGACGGCGATTCCGCTGGTCACACGGTCGATCGGCACCGCAGTCGTCGCCTTGCCACCTCGCCTCTGTCTTTGACCAGCCCGGGTTCTCTCATCCACATGTGAGCTGCCCAGATGCTTCATGCAGCGCCGTTCAGCGCAACGCGGTCGCCCGCGGCGATCACGCTCTCCGTGATCGAGCGTTTCGTCGAGTGCTGCCGTTCGCTGTCGAAGCTGCGGTTCGGACGCCTGTCGCGGCTTTCGTTTGCGATACGTGTGCGATCTTCTGGCTGCACCGATCGCGAGGCCGCTGCATGCGTCTGTCAGTGTCGGATCGCCGGCCACGTCAGCTGCAGATGCCCGGAGCCGCCAACCGAAACCGGGCGCATCGGGCATCTGAATGCGCTGTTGCATTGCTATGCTAGAAGCTGTCTACAGGGGAATTTGCTGTGCGATCGAACGTTTTGATTCTTGCCGCCGTCCTGGCGGTTCTTTCCGTGCCGGTGCACGCCGCCCAATCCGGCCGCTATGTGGTCGTGCGCAAGCAACTCACGATTGCGAGCCTGCCGGACGATGACATGCGGCCGCAGATCGTCGGGACCGTGGTCGCCGTGAGCGCCGAAGGCACCACCCTGAAAGGTGGTGCCCGCGTACCTGCCACGGGTGCGAAGACCGGAGACTTGGCGACGTTCGCCTGCCGCTCAATCGACGCCGATCACCCGCCGGTCTCGACCGACTGCGAACTGGTCAGCTCCCAGGCGCCAGACAAGAAGGCGCGCGACTACAACAACTTCTGGGACTGACCCGACGCCGTAGGCGTCGCCACGATCAGTACCATCCAAACCCCGGCCACGCGCCGGGGTTTTTTGTTGCTGACGTCTGATGCGCGCCGGCGCGGGCGGCTGAAGCGCCTGCACCCGCGCCATCATCGGTCGGGTCGAGTTTGCCCTCGCCGTCTTGAAGCGCAGGGCGATCCGCAGTGGGCGATGCTGGCAGTGCCTGGCGGCCTTGGACCTCGGCGTAGTTGCATCGGCGCAGAGTCGTGCTGTGTCGGTGGTCAACGCTCCCGAGCGCTTACCCCAAAGGCTGCAGGAGCAACGCGAGGCACAAGCCCAGCATGAACAGCGCGACCGCCGCATCCAGCAGGCGCCACGCGGCGGGTTTGCGGAACACCGGCTGCAGCAGCCGCGCGCCGTAGCCCAGGCTGCTGAACCAGATCGCGCTGGCCAGGCAGGCGCCGAGCGCGAATGCCCAGCGCAGTTGTTCCGGGTAGCGCGTGGAGAGGCTGCCCAGCAGCACCATGGTGTCCAGGTAGACATGCGGGTTGAGGAAGGTGAAGGCCAGGCAGGTCAGCAGGACGCGCTGCCAACGTTGCGGATCCTGGCCTTGTGCCAGCAGGCCGCCCGTGCCGCGCCAGGCACGTCGTGCCGCCAGCAGCGCGTAGGCACCGAGGAAGGCCGCGCCGCCGAAGCGCAATGCCTGCAGCACGCCGGGCCAGGCATCCGCCGCGGCACCGATGCCGGAGACGCCGAGGACGATCAGCGCGATATCGCTGGCGGCGCACACGGCCACGACCAGGCCGACATGTCGACGTTGCAGTCCCTGGCGCAGCACGAAGGCGTTCTGCGCGCCGATGGCGACGATCAGGCTGGCGCCGGCGACCAGGCCGGCCAACAGTGCTTGCAGCCACATGCGCGATGTCCTGGTAGGTGGGGCGAGCATGCTGCACGCATGGCCGTGATTAGCCAAACTCATTTTTCTGTAGGATGTGAAGCATTTCTAATCTGCCTCGCTGCCATGGATCTGCTTCATCCCCAACTGTCCGCCTTCGCCGCCGTGCTGGAAGAAGGCAGCTTCGAGGCCGCCGCGCGCCGCCTGGCGCTGACGCCGTCGGCGGTCTCGCAGCGGATCAAGGCGCTGGAAGACCGGCTCGGCCAGGTGCTGATCGTGCGCCAGGCCCCCTGCCGGCCGACTCCTGCCGGCGAGCGCCTGCTGCGCAGCGTGCGGCCGATGCAGGTGCTGGAGGCCGAGGCGGTGACCGACCTGCTGCCTGCGCCTGCCAGCAGTGCGGCGGCCCGCAGCATCGCCATCGCGGTCAACGACGATTCGCTGCAGACCTGGTTCCTGGACGCGCTGGCGGCCTTGCACGACACGCATGGCTATCTGTTCGACATCCGGGTCGACGACCAGGACCACACGCTGGAACTGCTGCGCAGTGGCGCGGTGCTCGGCGCCGTCACCTCCGTCGGCAAGGCCTTGCAAGGATGCAATGTGCTGGCGCTGGGTGCGATGCGCTACCGGGCGATCGCCTCGCCGGCCTTCTTCGCCCGCCACTTCGCCGATGGCCTGGACGCCGCGGCGCTGGCCCGCGCCCCGATGCTGGTCTATAACCGCAAGGATGCGCTGCAGGCGCGCTTCGTGCGCCGCATCACCCGCGCGCGCTTGCACCCGCCGATCCATTACCTGCCGACCTCCATCGGCTTCGTCGAGGCGGCCGCGCGCGGCCTGGGCTGGTGTCTGGCGCCGGAGCAGATGCTGGTGGCGGCGCTGCGGCAGCGGCAGATCGTCGTCGTCGACCCGCAGCGCTGGCTCGACGTACCGCTGTACTGGCAGCACGTGGCGGTACGTTCCAGCACCCTGCAGCACATCGGTCAGGCGCTGCGCAACGCGGCGGGGCAGATGCATGCGCCAGCAGCGCCTGCCTGAGCGATTCTCGCGACGATTGCTCGCGTCGGTCATGGCCGTTGCGGGGATGACGTCGCTTGCGTGCCGTTGCGGGCTGGAACGTGGCGCTCCCCGTCCGCTACGGCGGCGTCGGCAGGCTGCAGCAGGCGCTGCGTCGATGCGGATGGACGATCGGCGGGACGCAGGAGCGGCGGATGGACGGCGTCAGGTGCGTGCCGTGCTGAAGATCCCGGCCAGGCTTTCGCTGAGGATCAACTGCAGGTGCATGCGGTTGAGCTCCACGCCGGTGGTCATCATCAGGTGCAGGCCCCCGCACATCGCCGCGACCGCGTAGACGCGGGCCTGGAACTCCGTTTCGCCGCCGCTCCAGCCGTGGTCGCGCAGCATGCGTCGCAGCAGGTCGCCCAGGTTCTGCACCAGGGAGACGTTGAGCCGGCGTGCGTACTGCGCCAGTTCGGGATCGCGTGCGGCGGCCAGGTCCATCTCCAGGTCCAGGCGCCGCCGGCGCTGGTTGGCATCGGCCACCAGCCAGTCTTCCAATGCGCCGGCGATGAACGTGGTCGCGTCCTGGTGCGGCGGCGGTTGCAGCAGCCACATCGTGCGGATCGCGCGCTCGTAGCCGCGTTCCATCAACGCCTGGACCAGGCCGCGCTTGTCGTCGAACTGCCGGCGCACCGCGCTGCAAGGGACGTCGGCGGTTCCAGCGATCAGTTCGAAGGTGGTGGCGCCGAGGCCGTTCTCGACGATGCAGCGCTCGGCCGCATCGAGGACGTCATCGTGCAGGCGCTGCTCGCGTTCGCGGGCGCTGTGCAGCCGGACTACGTTGGACATGGCGTGGGCTCGGGGGGAAGCGATGCCACATGAAGGGAATATCCGCCGGGCGTCTGTCCGCAGCGCGGACGCTGTAGCGCGTGCCGCCGCCGCATGTGCAGATGCCGGTGCAGCGCGATTGTAGACGCGATGCGCTGCCGCGGCGCGTGCGGCGGCGGGTTGTTCGATCTCGTCGCCACGCGCGTGACGGCCGCCACTCCTGGATGCGGGCACTGGTGCACGCTTCGCGCGCCATGAGCAGGACAGGCATGGCGGCATGATCGGGGGAGGGGGCTGCGTGCAGAAGAGCGCGAGTTCGGTCGTGGCGGTTTCCGTGGCGCTGGCACGACATGAAGCACCGCGGGGCGCTGCGACTAAGGACGTGAACAGGGGGGGCGTGCTGCCGGAGAGTTCCAGGCCGCGTGCGCACCCGGCCGGTCGATCGGCGGGCGCTTGGCAACCACTTCGGGACGTGCGCGGTAGGAGCGGCTTCAGGCGCGATGAGGCGTTAACGGGAAAGCCCGGTCGCGGCTGAAGCCGCTCCTACGAGGTAACGCGCATCGGTTCGACCGTGGCGGGAGCGGCTTGTTGGCGCCGCCCTCGCGTCGCCGCGCTTACCAGCCGAACGGCGGCGGGCCGTAGGCACCGGGGTAGTAGCCGCGGCCGAACACCGGGCCGTCGCCACGGCCGACGCTGATGCTGATGCCCATCTGCCGCGGCTTGCCATCGTCGGTGTAGGAGGTCTTGCACAGATTCAGATTGGCGGCCTGGTAGTTGCTGTTGCCGCCATGCGTGGAATAGCCGATGCCGGTGGCGACGCTGCCGTGCACGTCGCCGTTGCAGCGGTCCGCCTGCGCCTGCAGGGCCTCGGCGCGGGCCTGCGCGGCGGCGGCCTTCTGCGCCGAGGCGGAGGTGCCGCTGGTGTCGCCGTAGTAGGTGCCCGGCGGATCGGCCTTGGTGCCGGGATCGGCATAGGTGATCGGCTGCTGCGGGACGCTCAGGTCGAGCTTGCGCTTGGCGGCCTCGCTGTCGCTGGTGGCATCGGCGGTCTGGGCCAGGGCGGGGCCGGTGAGCAGGGTGCAGGCGAGAAGAAGGAGGCTGCGGTTCATCGGGCATCCGCCAGGAGAGAGAGGGGCCGGGCGGAGTCGGTGGAGTGCCCCGCCATGACGCTGACGCTATCAATACCACGTTGAACCCGGCCTGTCGGCGTCGCCGGCCGCGCGGCGGCGCCCGAGCGCGGCGGACGCCGATGCCCGCGTTCAGCCCTGGGCGTGCACCACCTCGAGCAGTTGCTGGCCGTAGCGCGCGAGCTTGCTGCCGCCGATTCCGCCGACCCGCGCCAGTTCGTCCAGGCTGGTCGGGCGCTGCTCGGCGATGTTGCGCAAGGTGCTGTCGTGGAAGATCACGAAGGCCGGCACGTTCTGCTCCTTGGCCAGGCCGGCGCGCAGGTCGCGCAGCGCGTTGAACAGGGGCAGGTCCTGCGCCTGCACCGGCACCCCGGTGCGCGGGCTGCCGCTGCGGTCGCCGCGTTCGCGGCCACGGCTGGGCAGTTCGCGGCGCATCATGATCTTGCGTTCGCCCTTGAGCACCTGGCGGCTGGCGTCGGTGAGGCGCAGGCCGCCGTAGGCGTCGCTGTCCACTTCCAGCAGGCCGGTGGCGACCAGTTGCCGGAACACGCCGCGCCAGGCGCGCGCGTCCAGGTCCTTGCCGATGCCGTAGGTGCTGAGCTGGTCGTGGCCGAACTGCTTGATCTTCTCGCCTTCGTTGCCGCGCAGGATGTCGATCAGGTGGCCGACGCCGAAGCGCTGGCCGCTGCGGTACACGCAGCTCAGCGCCTTCTGCACCGCGACCGTGGCGTCCCAGGCGTCGGCCGGCTGCAGGCAGTTGTCGCAGTTGCCGCAGGGCTGCGGATAGGTCTCGCCGAAGCCGGCCAGCAGCACCTGACGGCGGCACTGCATCGATTCGCAGTAGCCCAGCAACTGGTCGAGCTTGCGCCGTTCCACGCGCTTGCGTTCTTCGCCGGCCTCGCCCTGCTCGATCATCTGCTTGAGCAGCACCACGTCGCCCAGGCCGTAGCACAGCCAGGCCTCGGCGGCCTCGCCGTCGCGGCCGGCGCGGCCGGTCTCCTGGTAGTAGCCCTCCAGCGACTTGGGCAGGTCGGTGTGGGCGACGAAGCGCACGTCGGGCTTGTCGATGCCCATGCCGAAGGCGATGGTGGCGCACATCACGATGCCGTCCTCGCGCAGGAAGCGGCGCTGGTTGTCGGCGCGTACCTCGGCCGGCAGGCCGGCGTGGTAGGGCAGGGCGTTGAGGCCCTCGCGGGCCAGGAAGTCGGCGGTTTCCTCGACCTTGCGCCGCGACATGCAGTAGACGATGCCGGCGCTGCCGCGGTGCGCGCGCAGGAAGTCCAGCAACTGGCGCCGCGCGTTGTCCTTCTGCACCACGGTGTAGCGGATGTTGGGGCGGTCGAAGGAGCTGACGAAATGGCGGGCCTGCGCCAGGTCCAGGCGCTCGGCGATCTCGCGCTGGGTCGGCGGGTCGGCGGTGGCGGTGAGGGCGATGCGCGGGGTCTGCGGCCAGCGCTCGTGCAGGACGGTGAGCTGGCGGTACTCGGGGCGGAAGTCGTGGCCCCATTGCGACACGCAGTGCGCCTCGTCGATGGCGAACAGGGCGATGCGGCTGCGCTCGATCAGCGACAGGAAGCGCGGGGTCAGCAGCCGTTCCGGGGCGACGTACAGCAGGTCCAGTTCGCCGGCCAGCAGATCGCGCTCGACCCGCTGCGCGGTCTCGCCGTCCAGGGTGGAGTTGAGGTATTCGGCACGCACGCCGAGCTGGCGCAGCGCCTCGACCTGGTCCTGCATCAGCGCGATCAGCGGCGAAATCACGATGCCGGTGCCGTCGCGCAGCAGCGAGGGGATCTGGTAGCACAGCGACTTGCCGCCGCCGGTGGGCATCAGCACCAGCGCGTCGTAGCCGGCGGCGACGTGTTCGACGATGTCCTGTTGCAGGCCGCGGAACTGGTCGTAGCCGAAAACGCGGCTGAGCAAGGCGTGGGCGGGGGAAGACATCTGTGTAGGATACCGCGCCGCGCTAGGGCGTTTGCCTTCCGGAAGTCCGCAAGCGAGTATCAGGCGAACGCGCGGCTTTGGGTAGGACTTTAGGGTCCTGTGGTCGTGACGAACCCGGCTCGCCTGCCTGACCTTGCAAGGCGTCGGGACTGAAGTCCCTCCCACAATACAGTCTGCTAGGGCCTCGCAGGTTCCGGTGGAAGCGGCCTGTCTCCTTTCGGGGTCAGTCGCGACGGGGCTTGGTCATGAGGGCCCGTCGCGGCTGAAGCCGCTCCTACAAGGGGAGCCGGGCGTGACGACGCAGCGGTCGGCGTGCCGAGTCGCACAATCCAGGGGGACGCAGCGCACAGCGTCGCCCCGGTTGGTCCGCCCTGCCTGCCAGGCAGGCAGGGCGGCACCGCTTACTGCAGCAGCGAGCGCAGCATCCAGGCGTACTTCTCGTGGGTCTGCAGGCGCTGGGTCAGCAGGTCCACCGACGGGTCGTCGCCGGCGTCGTCGGCGGTCTTGAGCACCTTGCGCGCGGTGCGGCACACCGCTTCGTTGCCGACCACCAGCTGGCGCACCATTTCGCGCCAGTCGGCGCTGTCGCTGAGGCCTTCCTCTTCCGGGATCGAGGTCAGCGCCGCGTATTCCTTGTACGAACCGGGAGCGTTGAAGCCCAGGGCGCGGATGCGCTCGGCGACGTCGTCCAGCGCCGCCCACTGCTCGGTGTACTGGGTCTCGAACATCAGGTGCAGCGAGTTGAACATCGACCCGGTCACGTTCCAGTGGAAGTTGTGGGTCTTCAGGTACAGGGTGAAGGCGTCGGCCATGTAGTGCGACAGGCCGTCGGCGATCTTCTTGCGATCGCCGCCGCCGATCCCGATATCGATGTTGGGCGCGGACGGCGCCAGCCCGGCCAGCGGCTGGCCGGCGACGGCCTTGCTGGCGGCGTTCTTGGTCTTGCCGGGGGTCTTGTTCTTGGCCATGAGAGTTCCTCTTTGGGGGTTACAGACGAGATGGCGTCACAATAGACAGACTAAAGCATGTGCTGTGATTCAACGTTCAATGGCATCCGATTGATGAACGCTATCGAAAAACCTTCCGTGCCGGCACGCCTGCGCGACCGCCGCGCCGCGATCGACGGCGCGCTGACCCGCGACCGTGGCCGCCTGCTGGGCCTATGGTCGCGCTGGCAGGCCGCGCCCGGCAATGCCGCGCTGGAGACGGCGTTCGAACAGGCGCTGCAGGCGTCGCAGGCGCGTTGCGCCGCGCGCGCGGCGCAGCAGCCGGCGATCACGTTGGATCCGCAACTGCCGATCGCGCGCGAGGCCGAGCGCATCGTCGCGCTGATCCGCGAGCACCAGGTGGTGGTGATCGCCGGCGAGACCGGTTCGGGCAAGACCACGCAGTTGCCGAAGCTGTGCCTGGCCGCCGGACGCGGCGCCGCCGGCATGATCGGCTGCACCCAGCCGCGGCGCATCGCCGCGCGCGCGGTGGCCAGCCGCGTGGCCGAGGAACTGCGCACGCCGGTGGGCGAGACGGTGGGCTTCCAGGTGCGCTTCAACGACCGGGTCGGGGAGCAGACCCGGATCAAGTTCATGACCGACGGCATCCTGCTGGCCGAGATCGCCAGCGACCGCTGGCTGTCCAGCTACGACACGATCATCGTCGACGAGGCGCACGAGCGCAGCCTCAACATCGATTTCCTGCTCGGCTACCTGAAGCAGTTGCTGCGCAAGCGCCCGGATCTGAAGGTCATCGTGACCTCCGCGACGATCGACACCGCGCGCTTCGCTGCGCATTTCGACGATGCGCCGGTGATCAGCGTGGAAGGCCGTACCTATCCGGTGGAAGTGCGCTACAGGCCGCTGGAAGAGCCGGGTGGCGAGGAGGCCGACGCCGAGAGTGGCGACAACGCCGGCGACCGCACGGTCAACCAGGCGATCGTGGCGGCGATCGACGAAATCACCCGGCTGGATCCGCGCGGCGACGTGCTGGTGTTCCTACCCGGCGAGCGCGAGATCCGCGATGCGCACCATGCGCTGGAACGGCGCAAGTACCGCGAGACCGAGGTGCTGCCGCTGTACGCGCGGCTCTCCAACGCCGACCAGGACCGGGTGTTCAATCCCGGCCCGCGGCGGCGGCTGGTGCTGGCCACCAATGTGGCCGAAACCTCGCTGACGGTGCCGCGGATCCGCTACGTGGTCGACCCCGGCTATGCGCGGGTCAAGCGCTACAGCCCGCGGCAGAAGCTCGACCGGCTGCACATCGAGCCGATCTCGCAGGCCAGCGCCAACCAGCGCAAGGGCCGCTGCGGCCGCATCGCCGAGGGCATCTGCTACCGGCTGTATGCCGAGGCCGATTTCCAGGCGCGGCCGGCGTTCACCGATCCGGAGATCCGCCGCTCCAGCCTGGCCGGGGTGATCTTGCGCATGCTGCAGCTGGGGCTGGGCCGGATCGAGGATTTCCCGTTCCTGGAACCGCCCGACGAGCGCGCGGTGGCCGATGGCTGGCAGCAATTGGTGGAACTGGGCGCGGTCGGCGAGCCGGACCGCCATGGCCTGCGCAAGCTCACCGAGATCGGCCGCAAGATGGCGCGGCTGCCGGTGGACGTGAAGCTGGCGCGGATGCTGGTGGCGGCGCAGCAGCACGGCTGCCTGCGGCCGATGCTGGTGATTGCCGCGTTCCTGGGCATCCAGGACCCGCGCGAGCGTCCGCCGGAGGCGCGCGAGGCCGCCGACAACGCGCACGCCAAGTTCGCCGATGCGCGCTCGGAGTTCGTCGGCATCCTGCGCCTGTGGGACGGTTACCGGCAGGCGCACGAGGACCTGACCCAGTCCAAGCTGCGCGATTGGTGCGGACGGCATTTCCTCGGCTTCCTGCGCATGCGCGAGTGGCGCGAACTGCACCGCCAACTGCATCTGCTGTGCGCGGAACTGGGCTGGACCGAGGAGCCGGCGGAGGCCTCCCTGCGGCCTCTGCTGGCCGGCGCTTCCGCACCCGCGCCGGCGCGTGATGCCGAGACCGCGGCGCGCGCGACCCGCGGGCAGTTGCACCGCGCCGCTCGGCTGGCGCGCGAAGGCCGCGGCACCGGCACGCCGTCGCCCGTGCCGGCGGCTCAGCCCGCGCCCCCGGCGCCTGCCGAGGCAGACGAGGCGCCGCGCGCCAGCGAACGCGAGCGTGCCGCGGCCTACCAGGCGCTGCACCGCGCGCTGCTGGCCGGCCTGCCGACCCAGGTCGGCCACCGCACCGAAAAGGGCGATTTCCTGGCGCCGCGGCAGCGTCGCTTCCTGCTGTTCCCCGGTTCGGCGCTTGCCCGCAAGCCGCCGCCGTGGGTGCTGCCGGCGACGCTGCTGGACACGCAGAAGGTGTGGGGCCTGACCAATGCCGCGATCGAGCCGGATTGGGTGATCGCCGAGCTGCCGCATCTGCTGGCGCGCAAGCATTTCGATCCGCACTGGTCGCGCGCGCAGGGGCAGGTGCTGGCCTCCGAGCAGATCAGCCTGTTCGGGCTGGTGCTGGCGCCGAAGAAGCCGGTGCATTACGGCCGCATCGATCCGTCCGGCGCGCACGAGCTGTTCGTGCGCCAGGGCCTGGTGCCGGGCGAGATCAACACCCGCGCCAGCTTCGTCGCCGACAACCAGAAAGTGTTGGCGCAGGCGCACGAGGAAGAGGCCAAGCTGCGCCGTGCCGGCATCGTCGCCGACGAGGACTGGCAGGCGCGCTGGTACCTGGACCGGGTTCCCGGCGAGATCCACTCCGCCTCGGGCCTGGATGCCTGGTGGAAGGCGCTGGCGCCGGAACAGCGGCGCGCGCTGCACTGGTCGCTGGCCGACCTGCTGCCGGGCGAGGGCAGCGCGGCCGAGCGTTATCCCACGTACTTCCCACTGGGCGATGCGCGGCTGCCGCTGCATTACCGTTTCGAACCGGGCGCGGCCGACGACGGCGTGACCCTGGAGGTGCCGGTCCATCTGCTCAACGCCCTGGATCCGGCGCGGCTGTCGTGGCTGGCGCCGGGCTTCGTCGCCGACAAGGCGGCGGCGCTGATCCGCAGCCTGCCCAAGGCGCTGCGCCGCAACTACGTGCCGGCGCCGGACTTCGCCCGCGCGTTCTACGAGGCGTTCCCGCAGCCCAGCGCCGACGACCTGCGCGGCGAACTGGCGCGCTTCCTGCAGCGCGCCACCGGTGCGCCGCTGAGTGCGCTGGAGTTCGACGAGGGCACGCTGGAGCCGCATCTGCGCATGAACCTGCGCCTGCGCGACGACGCCGGCAAGGTGCTGGCCGAATCGCGCGATCTGGACGCGCTGCGCGCGCGCTTCGGCGAGCGTGCCGGGCAGGCCTTCGCGGCGCGGGCCGGCCGTGCCATGGCCGCGACCGGGCTGCGCGAATTCCCGGCCACGCCGATCCCGCTGCAGGTGCCGGGCGAAGCCGGCGTGCCGGCGTATCCTGCGCTGGTGGACGAGGGCGACAGCGCCGCGCTGCGCATCTTCGCCGACCGCGCGCAGGCCGAAGCCGCGCATCCGCGCGGCGTGCGCCGGTTGCTGGAGATCGCTCTGGCCGACAAGGTCAAGCAGGCGCGCAAGCAGTTGCCGGTGTCGCCCAAGACCGGGCTGCTGTACGCGGCGATCGAGTCGCAGGAACGCCTGCGCGGCGACCTGGTGGAGGCGGCGTTGAATGCGCTGCTGGAGCAGGGGCTGGAGGCGATCCGCGATGCGGACAGTTTCGCCCAGCGTCGCGATGCCGCTGCCAAGCAGCTGTTCGGCGAGGCGATGGAACGGCTGAAGCTGGCCGAGGCGATCATGGGCGCGGCGGCGGAGCTGAAGCCGCAACTGGAATCGCCATTGATGGGCTGGGCCAGCGGCAATCTCGACGACCTGCGCGCGCAGTTGGCGGCCTTGCTGCATCCGGGCTTCCTGCGCGAAACCCCGGCCACCGCGCTGGCGCAGTTCCCGCGCTATCTGCGCGCGATGATCCTGCGTGCCGAGCGCGCCAAGCGCGATCCGGCCCGCGACCAGGCGCGGATGCTGGAACTGAAGCCGTTCGTCGATGCACTGGCCGACGCGGCCGCGGCCGGACGCGGCGACACGCCGGAGTGGCAGGCGCTACGCTGGGATCTGGAAGAACTGCGGGTGTCGCTGTTCGCCCAGGAACTGGGCGCCCGTGCCGGCATCTCGGCGAAGAAGCTGGCGCAGCGGGTGGCGCAACTGCGGTGATGACCAGCCGTTCGGCTGTGGAAAAGCCGGGAGTGGGGAGTGGGGATTGGTGGTGGGATTCCCATGCTGTTCCCATAGCATCCCCGTGAGCAGCATTCTTGTGGGAGGGACTTCAGTCCCGACGCGTTCAGCGGCAGGCGTCGGGGCTGAAGCCCTTCTTACAAGGGATGCGCCGTGTGGACGGTCAAGCATTTGCGCTGCAACGGCGTGTGATGTTTGGTGCAACGCACCGACGCAGTCGCGTCTTGTCGTGTCGTAGGAGCGGCTTCAGCCGCGACCGTTTCGCGCCAATGCGTCGCGGCTGAAGCCGCTCCTACGCGTACGCTCCAGGGCTATTGGAGGTGCCCTGTATTCCCGCTGCTCTGACGTTCATGCGTCGGGGCTGAAGCCCCTCCAACAGCAGCTGCTCCTACGACATGCGATCACGGCCCTCAGCGTTGCAGCCCGCAGCCATCCAACGAATCCCCACTCCTTAACTCCCCAATCCCCGCCCCTCAATCATCCACCCGCTCGCCCATCAGCTCGCGCTGGCGCTTGTCCAGTTCCTCGGCATAGCGCTTGCGCACGAAGCTTTCGCTGAGCACGCCCAGCACCTTGCCCTGCTCGTCGACCACGGCCAGTTCGTCGCTCTGGGTCAGGTCGAACTGGCGCATGGCGGTGACCACGTCGGTGTCCGCGGGCAGGGCCACGTCGCGGTTGCCGGCGTAGTCGACGATGGCCGCGTCGGCGTTGACGCCGTCGGCGTAGGCGGCGGCCAGGGTGACCAGGCCGGCGTAATGGCCGCTCTCGTCCTCCAGCACCACGCGCGTGCCCGAGCCGAGCGGGAAGCGGCGGCGGAATTCGGCCACGCTGGTGGTGGCGGCCAACGGATGCACGTCCTTCTGCATCATCCGCCCGGCGCTGAGGTGCTTGACCCAGCCGACGTCGCGCGCGCTCTTGATGGTCTCGCCGCGCAGGTGCAGGCGCCAGGTCGAGAACGAGTAGCCGAAGATCTGCCGGACGATGGTGTTGGCCACCAGCACCGCCACCATCACCGCACTGGCCAGCACGAAGTCGTGGGTGCCTTCCAGCACCAGCATCGCCATCGTCATCGGCGCGCCGATCACCGCGGCGGCCATCGCCGCCATGCCGGCCAGCGACGCGGCGGTGCCGTCGACCAAGGCCATGCCGCTGCCGAGATTGAGCACGCCGGCGAACAGCCCGCCGACCAGCGAGCCCATGAACAGCGAGGCGAAGAACAGGCCGCCGCGGAAGCCGAAGCCCAGCGAGATGGCCGAGCCCAGGCACTTGAGCAGCAACAGGATGCCCAGCCAGCGCAGCGAGGTCGGGCTAGTCAGGTCCAGGTGCAGCGCGCCGTGCCCGGAGGACAGCACCTGCGGGGTGATCAGCGCCAGCGGTATCAGCAGCAGGCCGCCGGCCACCGGGCGTGCCCAGCGCGGCAGCGGGCTGCGGTTGATCGCCTGTTCGATCGCGCCGATCAGGCGCATCACCGCCACCGCCAGAAGGGCGCAGAGCACGCCCAGCAGCGCGTACAGCACGTAGTCGCGCGCTTCCAGCGCCGAGGCCGCCGAGGCCGGCAGCAGGTACGGCTGCACCCCGGCCAACTGCGACACGAACACTGCGCCCAGCGAGGCCACCGCCACCGGTGCCAGCGCCGACGGCGAGTAGGCGCCGATCACGATCTCGAAGGCGTAGAACGCGCCGGCCAGCGGCGCGCCGAACGCAGCGGCGATGGCCGCGCCGGCACCGGCGCCGACCAGGGTGCGGATGTCGGCGCGGCGCAGGCGCAGCACCCGGCCCAGGTGCGAGCCGCTGCCGGCGCCCATCTGCGTGTACGCCGCCTCCAGGCCGACCGAGGCGCCGACGCCGTTGGAGAACAGCGTCTGCACGGAGACGATCAGGTTGTCGCGCATCGACATGCGTCCGCCGTACAACGCGTTGGCTTCGACGGCGTCGACCAGTTGCCGCTTGCGCGCACGTGCGGCCATGCCCAGCAGGCCGACCAGCAGCCCGCCCAGCGGCAGCACCAGCAACTGGTGCACGCTCAGTTCGGACATGGCGCTGAGCCGCTCGTCGGCCTCCAGGCCGTACAGCAGGGCCTGCGCGCCGTGCGCCAGGCTGCTCTGCAGCAGGGTCAGCAGGCCGGCGATCACGCCGACCAGCAGGGCCAGGGCGATGAACCAGACATCGCTAGCGCGCAGGCGCCGGCGCAGCGCGTCGGCGAGGCTGTGCGAGGCGTCGGCCAGTCCCGGCCGCGGGCGCATGTTCACGGCGCGTGACCCTATTTGACGCGGCGGACCTTGGCGCGGGTGTTGTAGGTGCCGACCTGCATGTACCAGACGCCGACGATGCCGGGAGTGATCTTCACCTTGGGCGCGGTGAGGTGCACGCTGGACAGGCTCGCCGCCTCGGTCTGTTCCCATTCCTGGCCGTTGGCCAGCACGTACTTGCGGCCCTTGCCGAAGCCGGTGAAGTCGCCGACCAGGGTGCTCTCGATCGGCTCGGCGCTGCCGAAGTCGAAGAAGCCGCGGTTCTTGGTGATCACCTCGCGGCGGCCCTCTTCCTTGGCCTTTTCCAGCGCCACCGCGGTTTCCTTGGCGACCCTGCCCTGCAGCCAGTCGTTCAGCGCGGCCAGTTCCTGTGGCGAGAGCTTGTCCAGCCCGGCCGCCTTGAACTCCTGCGGCGACATCTGCGTCTGCAGATCGCCGGAGACGGTGCGCTGGGCGAGCGCCGGGGCGGCGGACACGGCGAGCGCCGCGCACAGGACCAGGGGAGCGAGACGCGCAAGGGACATGGCGGGGATCCGGGCAGTGGGATGCGCGGTAGTGTAGTCGCAAGCGGTGACCGCGCACGGCATGCCGGGCGCGCCCGGGACCGGGCCGGCGCCCGGCTCAGTCGTCGGCGGAGGCGGGCACGGCGGTGGCGCGTGGCGGCCGCCGGTACACGAAGTCCGGGGCTGGCGCGGCGGCTTCGCGCTGTGCCAGCGCCTGCAGCGCCGCGTGCGCCGGGGCGCGTTCGCAGACCGGGTCCAGGGTCGCGGCATCGCCGCTCAGCGCCAGCGCCTGGCAGCGGCAGCCGCCCCAGTCGACCTCGCGTTTCGGGCAGCCCTGGCACACCTCGGGCATCCAGGCGCTGCCGCGGAAGCGCACGAAGGCCTCGCCGTCTTCCCAGATCGCCGCCAGCGGGCGCGTGCGCAGGTTCTCGAAGCGCATGTCCGGCAGGGTCTCGGCGGCGTGGCAGGGCAGCACGTCGCCGCGCGGGGAGATATTGACGAAGCGCTGGCCCCAGCCGCCCATGCAGGCCTTGGGCCGGTGCGCATAGTAGTCGGGGGTGACGAAATCGATGTGCAGGCGGTCCTGCAGGCGCAGGCGGGCGGCGTCCACCGCGGCCACGGTCGCGTCGATCTGCGCACGACTGGGCATCAGCGCGGCGCGATTGCGCAGGCCCCAGCCGTAGTACTGGGTGTGCGCCACTTCCAGGCGTTCGGCGCCGAGTTCCAGCGCCAGCTCGATCATCGCCGGCACGCGTTCGGCGTTGTGGCGGTGGATCACCGCATTGATCGTCAGCGGCAGGTCGAGCGCGCGCACCGCGGCGGCGAAGGCGCGCTTCTTGGCCAGGCTGTCGCGGTAGCCGGCGATGCGGTCGGCGCCGGCGGGGTCGGCGTCCTGGACGCTCAGTTGCACGTGTTCCAGCCCGGCGGCGGCCAGATCCGCCAGCATCGATGCGCCGCCGGCCACGCCGGAGGTGATCAGGTTGCTGTACAGGCCCAGCGCACGCGCATGTGCCACCAGCGCGGGCAGGTCCTTGCGCAGCATCGGTTCGCCGCCGGAGAAATGCGCCTGCAGCACGCCCATCGCCGCGGCCTGATCCAGCGCCGAGCGCCAGCCGGCGGTGTCCAGTTCCTCGCGCAGGCCGGCCAGTGCGATGGGGTTGGAGCAGTATGGGCAGGCCAGCGGGCAGCGATGGGTCAGCTCCAGCAGGATCGACAGCGGCGGCGGCACCGAGGCGTTCATGCGCGCAACAACCGCTTGGCGTGCAACTGCTGCGCCAGCTCGCGCACGTCGCGTTCGACCTCGTCCGGGTCGGCCTCGAAGTCGGCCGCCAGTTCCGCCGCGATCGCCGCCAGGCTGCGCACGCCGTCGCAGCGCGAGACGATGGCGTGGGCGATCTCGTCCAGTTCGATCACCCGCTCCGGCGCCAGCAGCACCCACTGCTCGCGCGCGCGGTCGTGCTGCAGGCGCACGCCGGCAGCGAGCCGCGGCTGGCTGCTGGCGTCCAGCGTACTCATGCCGCGGCCTGCACGGCGTCCGGCACGAACGCGTCCGGCCAGGCGACGCCCGGCTGCACGTAGGCGAAGTGCAGTGCATCCAGTTGCGACCACAGCACGCCGCACTTGAAACGCAGGGCGTCCTGCACCAGCTGCTGCTTCTCCACGGTGTCGGCGTGGCGTTTGACGTAGTCCAGGGCGAAGTCCGAATCGCGCGGCGCCTCGTGCAGGCGATGCTCGAAGTACGCCAGTGCCTCGCGCGAGACGAAGTCGTAGTGCTGCAGCATGCCGGCGACGCGGTGGCCGATGATGCCGGGCGCGAACAATTCGGTCAGCGACGAGGCGATCGCTTCCAGCAGGCTCTTCTCGCGCACGAAGTGCAGGTAGGCCTGCACCGCGAAGCGGGTGCCGGGCAGCAGGCCGCGGCCGGACTGCACCAGGTCGCGATCCAGCCCCAGCGCGTCGGTCAGGTGCAGCCAGCGGGCGATGCCGCCTTCGCCGTCGGCGCTGCCGTCGTGGTCGACGATGCGCTGGCGCCAGATCCGGCGCAGCGCCGGGTCGTCCATCCGCGCCAGGATCGCCGCGTCCTTCAGCGGGATGCAGCGCTGGTACTCGTAGCGGTTCAGCGCCCAGGCCTGGACCTGGCCACGGTTCAGGCGGCCGCTGTGCAGCAGGGCGTGGAAGGGGTGCTGGTCGTGGTACAGCCGCGCGCCGATCCCGCGCAGCGCCGTTTCCAGTTGTTCGGGACTCAGCAGTGTGGTCACGGGCGCGGTCTCGCAGGTGCTGCGTGAGTGGGAGTCACAGCGCAATCTCCATGCCGTCGTGGGCCACGTCCCAGCCATGCGCGGCGACCGTGGCGCGCTCGGCGGAGCCGGCGTCGAGGATGGGGTTGGTGGTGTTGATGTGGATGAAGACCTTGCGTGCCACCTGCAGATCGGCAAAAGCGCGCAGGGTGCCGGCCTCGCCGTCGATGCTCATGTGGCCCATGCGCTGGCCGGTCTTGGCGCTGATGCCCAGCTGCACCAGTTCGTCGTCGCGCCACAGGGTGCCGTCGAAGAACACCAGTTCGGCGCCGCGCAGGCGCTCGCGCAGGGCATCGGTCAGCGCCGCGCAGCCGGGGATGTAGTGCAGGCGGTGCGTGCCGTCGTCAATGGTCAGGCCCAGCGTCTCCTCGGCCGAGCCGGCCAGATCGCCGCTGTGGCGGGACTCCATGAACAGCGGCACCTTGCCCGGTACCGCGAACGGCGTGACCTGCAGGCCGAGCAGCGACAGCGGCGTGTCCAGGGCGAACGGATGGCGGTGCACGTAGGCCGGGTGCAGCGCGTCGAACACCGGGTTCTGCGCCAGCAGGTCTAGCACGCGGCTGCTCGCGTACAGGTCGAAGCGCTGGCTCTCGCGCATCGACAGCAGCCCGGCGATATGGTCGATCTCGCCGCTGGTCAGCAGCACCGCCTCGATCGGCGAATGGCGCTGGTCGCGCTGCGGCCACAGCGCGGGGGTCGCCAGCACCTGCTGGCGGAAATCGGGCGACGCGTTGATCAGCAGCCAGCGCTGGCCATCGACGCTGACCGCGATGCTGGCCTGGGTACGGCGTTGGGCACCCGGGTGTTGCTGCCACGCGCGTCGGCTCGCGGGCGTGTGGCAGTTCCACTGCGGATGCCCTCCGCCTGCCGCCGATCCCAATACGATGAGGTGCATCCGGTCTCCGTCTTTAGCGCATGGCCGGTCGCGCGTCGGTCGCGGGAAGGGAGGAGTGCGCGGGTCAGAGCTCGCCGGAGGCGTAGCAGTTGATCTCCGCGCCGACGCAGATTTCGCGGATCACAGGCTTGTTCCACTTCTTCATGTGCGTTCCTCTTCGAGTCGGTCTAGGGACGACGGCAGCGGCGCATGCAGACAGCAGCGGGTCGCCGTCGCGTTCGAGCATAGGCGCGGGGGTTGGGGCGGTTGTGAAATTCCGGTAAAACCGCCGCAAGTCGCAACCGGATCACAGTGACGCGGCGGTGCGTATCCGCCAGGCGCCCCCGGCGCGCGGCCGGCGCAATTGTGAGAACGCGCACAAGCGCGTTAGTGTAGGCGGCATCGTTTCGTCGACTGCGTCCGTCCTTGAACCACACCGTCCACTCCGGCCTGGAGGCGTTGCTGCAGCGCCCGTCGGCCGCGACCCTGGCGCCCGCCCTGCGCGCGGCGCTGCTGCAGGCCTGGCAGGCACAGGCCGAGCCGCTGCCGCGGCTGCCGTGGCCGGTGCTGGCCGACACCCTGGACGCGCTGGCGCTGCTGTCGGCCGACGAGGCCTCGCTGCTGGCCGCGCTGCTGTTCGACCTGCCGGACCTGCGCGCGCAGTTGCCGGAGCTGCCGGTGGCGCCGCCGGCCCGGGCGCAGGCGGTGGCCGGGCTGCTGGAGGCGCAGGATGCCGCCGATCCGGTGTGGGCGCTGCACGCCGGGCGCGAGGCCGGGCGCAACAGCGAGGGCCTGCGCCGGCTGCTGCTGTCGATCGTGCAGGACCTGCGGGTGGTGCCGATCCTGTTGGCGCGGCAACTGGCGCAGATGCGCGTGGCCGACAAGGCGCCGGAGGCGCAGCGCCGCGCGCTGGCGCAGCTGACCCGCGACATCCATGCGTCGCTGGCCAACCGCCTGGGCATCTGGCAGCTGAAGTGGGAGCTGGAGGACCTGGCGTTCCGGCACCTGGAGCCGGACACCTACCGGCGCATCGCCCGCGAGGTCGACGAGAGCCGGGTGGCGCGCGAGCGCTACATCGAGGCGGTCAAGAAGATCCTGTCCAAGGCGCTGGCCGAGCAGGGCCTGCGCGCGGAGATCAGCGGGCGGCCCAAGCACATCTACAGCATCTGGCGGAAGATGCAGAAGAAGCGGCTGGCCTTCGACCAGCTGTACGACCTGCGCGCGGTGCGGGTGATGGTCGACGACGTCGCCGCCTGCTACGCCGCGCTCGGCGTGGTGCACGCACTGTGGGCGCCGGTGCCCAGCGAGTTCGACGACTACATCGCCCGGCCCAAGGCCAACGATTACCGCTCGCTGCACACCGCGGTGGTCGGGCCGGAAGGGCGCACGATCGAGGTGCAGATCCGCACCCACGACATGCATGCGCAGGCCGAGCTGGGCGTGGCCGCGCACTGGAAGTACAAGGAAGGCGGCAAGGGCGCGGAGAAGGCCTTCGACCGCAAGATCACCTGGATGCGCCAGCTGCTGGAGCAGTCGCAGGACGGCGAGCAGGGCGGGCTGGCCGGGGCGCTGGACGCCGAACTGGTCGAGGACCGGGTGTATGCGCTGACCCCGATGGGCGAGGTGATCGACCTGCCGCAGGGCGCCACCCCGCTGGATTTCGCCTACCACGTGCACACCATGGTCGGGCACCGTTGCCGCGGTGCCAAGGTCAACAACCGCATCGTGCCGCTGACCCACAAGCTGCGCAGCGGCGACCGCGTGGAGATCCTCACCGGCAAGGAGGCCGAGCCGCGCCGCGACTGGCTGCTGCCGGCCAACGGCTACCTGGCCAGCGGGCGTTCGCGCGACAAGGTGCGCGCCTGGTTCCACAAGCTGGACCGCGCGCGCAACGTGCAGGCCGGCAAGGACCTGCTGGAGCGCGAACTCAAGCGCCTGGGGCTGCAGCAGGCCGACCTGTTGCCGGCGGCGAAGAAGTTCCATGCCGACGGCGTGGAGGAGCTGTACATCCAGGTCGCGCTGGGCGACGTCGGCCCCAGCCAGGTCGGGCGCGCGCTGCACGAGGCCGAACGTGCCGCGGCGCAGCCGGCGGCGCCGGCCATGCCGCGGCCGACGGCGCGGCGCACCGGCCTGGGCAAGTCCAAGTTCACCGTGCAGGGCGTGGGCAATCTGCTGGTGCAACTGGCGCGCTGCTGCCAGCCGGTGGCCGGCGAGCCGATCGCCGGGTATCTCACCCGCACCCGCGGCGTCACCGTGCACCGCAGCGACTGCGCCGCGTTCGCCCGGCTGGCGGCCAGCCATCCGCAGCGGGTGCTGCCGGTGGAGTGGGGCCAGGCCGGCGGCGGCTACGAAGTCGACGTGCTGGTGCGCGCGGTGGACCGGCGCTGGCTGCTCAAGGACATCACCAACCTGATCGCCCAGGAGGAGGCGCACGTGCTCGAGATCAACAGCGAGAACGTGCGCGACAGCGGCCTGGCGCAACTGCGGCTGCGGCTGAAGGTGGGCGATTACGGGCAATTGTCCACCTTGCTCGGCAAGCTCGACGCGCTGCCGGGCGTGCACGAGGCGCGGCGGCTGGGCTGAGGGGCGGCGGCGCGGAGCCCGGAGGTGCGCCGGCGGCGGGGCCGCCCGCCGTGCCGATGGTCGGTGCCATGCACAGCTGTTCGTCATCGGGCCGACGCTAAGCTTGCGCGGTGAGCATGTCGCCGGATCAGGTCAGGGACGCACCCAAGCGCAGGCAGCGGCCGGTGCCGCTGTGGCGCGATCGGCGTGTCTGGCGCTGGGCGTTGGCGGTACTGCTGGTGCTGGGGATGGCCGTGGTGGTGTTCCGCCGCCCGCTGGCCGACCTGATCTGGCCGGAGACGCGCATCCAGCAATTGCTCGACCAGGGCCACGCGGCACTGCGCGCGGGCCGGCTCAGCGCCGCCGACGGCAGCGGCGCGCGCGAGCGCTTCGAGGCCGCGCTGGCGCTGGACGGCGACCGCATGCAGGCGCGCGTCGGGTTGGCCGCGACCGGGCGCGCGGCACTGGGGCAGGCGCGTGCGGCGTTGGCCGCCGGGCGCTATCCGCAGGCGCGCGAGGCGCTGGCGCTGGCGCGCGCGCTGCAGGTGCCGCGCGCCGATGCCGAGCGCATCGAGGCGGCGCTGCGAACGCGCGAGGCCGCGCATGCCGGCATCGATCAACTGCTGCAGCGGGCGGCGCAGGCGCGCCGCGACGGGCATCTGGACGATGGCCCGGACGCGGCCCTGCCGCTGTACCAGCGGGTGCTGGAGTACGCGCCGGAACGCACCGCGGCGCTGGAAGGCCGCGAGGATGCGCTGTCGGAACTGCTGCAGCACGCGCGCAGCGCGCTGGCACGCGGCGACCTGGCCGCTGCCGCGGCGTTGGTGGAGCGCGCGCGCGGCTACGACGCCGGGCATGTCGACCTGCCCGAGACCCAGGCGGAACTGAACCGGGCGCTGGAGCGCCTGCAACGCGAGGCCGAGCAGGCCCTGCGCCGGCAGCGCCTGGACGCGGCGGCACACGCATTTGCGCAGTGGCACGCGGCGGTGCCGGATGCGCCCGGCGCCAGCGATGGCCTGGAGCGGGTGGCAGCGGCCTACGCCATGCAGGCGAGCCGCGCCGCCGCCGATTTCCGTTTCGGCGAGGCCGAGCGCGCCTTGCGCAAGGGCCAGGCCCTGGCACCGGACAGCCGTGCACTGGCCGACGCGAAGCAGGCGCTGCAGCGCGCCCGGCAAAGCCAGGCCACAGCGCCCTCGCGGGTATCGCCGGCCGAACGCGAGCGGCGCCTGCAGCGTCTGCTGGCCGATCTGCAGGCGGCCGAGGCGCGCGGCGACTGGCTGACCCCGCCCGGCGCCAGCGCCTACGACACCTTGCTGGCGGCGCAGACCCTGGCGCCACGCGATGCGCGGGTGCGCGCGGCCGAGCAGCGCGTGCTGGCGGCGCTGCGGCGCTGTTTCGACGATGCCATGCGCGGCAACCGGGTGCTGGCGGCGAGCGCCTGCTACGACGCCTGGCGCGCGCTGGCGCCGAGCGGCAATGGGCTGACCACCGCGCGGCGGCGCCTGGCGCAGCGCTGGCTGGCGGTCGGCGACGAGCGCCTGAGCGGCGGCGATGCTGCGTTCGCACGGCAGGCGCTGCAGCGCGCCCGCGCGATCGATTCGGCGACTCCGGAACTGGCCGCCTTCGAGCGCCGTTTGCGCAGCCTCAGTCCGGGGCGCTAGCGCATGCAGTGCGGTTAGGCTTTTCTGCTGGCTGAGGCTGCAACGCGTCGGGGCTGAAGCCCTCCCACAGGTGCACTCGGACAGCGCATGTGTCGTGAACTTTTTGCGGCGCGCGCGTCATCTGCTCAGCTTATCTGCTCAGCACGGCATGAGTCAGCGGCGATGCCTGCAACACCGTTGTGGGAGGGACTTCAGTCCCGACACGATCGACCACAGCGCGCCACTAGGGGCTAGGCCAGGAACGCCTCGCGCACCGTGGCGCGGGCGGCGTCCAGCGAAAAATGGGTTTCGATGTTGCGCAGGCCGTTGTCGGCCAGCCGCTGCCACAGCGCCGGATCGGCGTACAACTGCGCGATGGCGTCGGCGAACGCGGCGGGGTCGTCGGCGATCAGCACGTCCTCGCCGTCGCGCAGGTGCATGCCTTCCACCGCGCACGCAGTGGCCACCACCGGTTGGCCATGCGCCATGCTCAGGTTGACCTTGCCCTTGACGCCCGCGCCGAAGCGCAGCGGCGCCACGGCGATGCGCATGCCGTCCATGTAGGCGGCGATCTCGGGGACGTGGCCGAGCAGCTCGACGCCGGCGGTGGCCTCGCCGAGGCGGCGGATGTCCTCCGGCATGTCCGCGCCGATGCAGTGGAAGCGCACCTCCGGCAGGCGCATGCGCACCGCCGGGAACACCTCCTGCAGGAACCAGCGCACCGCGTCCACGTTGGGCGCATGGCGGAAGCCGCCGACGAACACCAGGTCGCTGCGCTGCGCCCACGGCAGGCCGGGGCCGGCGACCTCGTGCAGGTTCGAGATCAGCGCCGTGCGCACCTGCGGCGCCTCGCGCTGCAACTGTTCGCGTTCGACTGCGCTGACCAGCACGGTCACGTCCACCTGCGCCATCACCTCCAGTTCGCGCGCGCGGGTGCGCTCGGCCTCGCGCAGCAGGCGCGCGTCGCCGGCGAGTTCGGCACCACGGCGCTCGCGCAGGTAGTGCAGGTCCACGGTGTCGAACAGGCGCCGTGCCTGCGGCGCGAACCGGCGCAGCAGCGGCAGGCAGGCATGGGCGACGTGGTGGCGTACCAGCAGCACGCTGTGGAACCGCGCGCCGTGCTGCTGCAGGAACCAGGTCAGGTTCTTCAGGTACGGCGCGTACCACACCTCCACGCCGAGCCGTTGCAGGGTCTCGCTATGGCGGCTGGCATAGCTGCGCTCGCTGGGCACGAACACCACGTGCGCGCCTTCCTCGAGCAGCAGGCGGATCAGGTTGAGCTGGCGCAGCGAGGCGGAATCGCGGTCCGGCTGCGGCAGCGCTTCGTCCAGGATCAGCACCTGGCGCTGCCGGTGGTGCAGCAGCGCCGGCGTCGGTACCTCGCCGGGCTGCAGGTGCTGCGACAACACCTCGGCCCACTTGGCGGCGAAGACCGCGCGGTTGCGCACCTGGTAGGCCTTGATGCCGCTGCCGGTGTCGGTGCCGTTGCTGGTGCCCTCGTCGTGCACCACGCGGCTGGCCGGTTGCACCAGCGTGCGCAAGCCGGCGGCGCGCACCGCGAAGGCCAGGTCGGTGTCCTCGTAGTAGGCCGGCATGTAGCGCGTGTCGAAACCGCCCAGCGCCAGGAAGCGCGCGCGCTCGATCGCCAGCGCCGCGCCACTGCCGTAGTCGACGTCGCGCAGGTAGGCATAGCGCGGGTCGTCGGGCGATTCGAAGCGGCCGTAGCTCCAGGCGCTGCCATCGGCGAAGACCACGCCGCCGGCATCCTGCAGGCGGCCGTCGGGATACAGCAGTTGCGCGCTGACCAGGCCGGCCTGCGGCAGCTGCGCGAAGGTGTCCAGCAACGCGTCCAGCCAGCCCGGTTGCGGCACCGTGTCGTTGTTGAGGAACACCAGGTAGCGGCCCTGCGCGCGCGCGGCGCCGTCGTTGCAGGTGGCGATGAAGCCGCCGTTGCGCTCGCGCACGTGGTAGTGCAGGCCGACCACCTGCGGCAGCCACTGTGCCGTCTCGTCGCTGCTGCCGTCGTCGATCACCAGGATCTCGCAGGGCGCGACCGGCGGATGCGCGGCCAGCGCGCGCAGGCAGGCGAGGGTATGCGCGACGTGGTTGTAGACCGGGATCACGATGCTGACCAGCGGCGCAGGGCTGTTCGGCACCGCGAACGGCGCGAACGGCGCCGCGTCCACCGCGAACAGCGCGCGCTGCGGCGGCGGCAGCGGTTGCGCATGCACGCGCAGGCGCTCCCAGGTGCTGCGCCAGCCGCGTGTGCGCAGGCTGGTCAGACCGCGCCGGACCAGGCCGGCCAGGCGGTTCAGGGCGTAGCGCGCATTCGCCCACGACATCGACATCCGGCACCACTCCAACTTAAACGAAGAGGCCGTCGTGCCGCGCTGCCCGCTGGGCTGCGCTAGACTCGGCGGAATTTACATTCTCGCATTCCCGTGCCCCGACGCTACGACGATCACGACACCGACGATCAGGACGACGCCCTGGACAGCCCCGCCGCCGTATGGCGCAGGCGCCTGCTCACCTGGGGCCTGGCCGCCGCCGCACTCGGCCTGGGCTTCCTGATTCCGTACACGGTCTATCTGAACAAACAGGTCACCCAGCGCTTCGGCGAACTGCGCTGGCAGATTCCCACCCGCGTGTACGCACGGCCGCTGGTGCTGGCGCCGGACACGGCGATGGACCCACAGACGCTGAAGACCGAACTGGATGCGGCCAGCTATCGCGCCGACGCCGGCGCCGAACGTCCCGGCAGCTACCAGCAGGACGGCAGCCGCTTCACCATCGCCAGCCGCGGCTATGTCGACGTGGATGGACGGGTCGCGCCGCGCCGCATCGAGGTCGGCCTGGCCGGCGGGCGCGTGGTGGCGCTGCGCGATGCGCAGACGCGCAAGGCGCTCAAGGCCGCGCGGCTGGATCCGGCGCGCATCGCCACGCTGTACGGGCAGAAGCAGGAAGAGCGGCGCCTGGTGCGCGTGGACGAGGTGCCGGAACTGCTGGTCACCGGCCTGCAGGCGGTCGAGGACCGCGACTTCAATTCGCACCACGGCGTCGACCTCAGCGGCATGGTCCGCGCGGCCTGGGTGATGGTGCGCTCCGGCGGCAAGAGCCGGCAGGGCGCCAGCACCCTGACCCAGCAGCTGGCGCGCAGCGGCCTGCTCGGCATCGGCAAGGAACAGACCGTCACCCGCAAGTTCAACGAGATCCTGTACGCGCTGATCATGGAAGCGCGCTACGACAAGCGCACCATCCTCGAGGCGTATCTGAACCAGGTGTACCTGGGCCAGCGCGGCAGCCAGGCGGTGCACGGCGTGGCCTCGGGCGCGGAGTTCTGGTTCGGCCGCGAACTCGATGCGCTGGCGCCGGAGCAGGTGGCGTTGCTGATCGGCCTGGTCAAGGGGCCGTCCTACTACGACCCGCGGCGTTATCCCGAGCGCGCCCTGGACCGGCGCAACTTCGTGCTGGGCAAGCTGCGCGAGAGCGAGCTGATCGACGAACCCACCTACCGCAAGGCGCTGGCCGCGCCGCTGGGTGTGCCGGCCGAACCCGGCCTGGTCGCGGCCAACCGCTTTCCGGCCTATGTCGACCTGGTACGGCGCCAACTGGCGCGCGATTACCCTGAAAGCGCGCTGCAGGGCGCCGGCCTGAGCGTGCTCACCGGCATGTCGCCGTCGGCGCAGGCGTATGCCGAGGGCGCGGTGACGCGCACCATCACCTCGCTGGAGACCAACAAGAAGCGCCCGCCGCTGCAGGCCGGGCTGGTGCTCACCGACACCCACAATGGCGAAGTGCTGGCGGTGGTCGGCAGCCGCGACGTGGCCCAGCCCGGCTTCAACCGCGCGATCGAGGCGCAGCGCCAGGTCGGCTCGCTGCTCAAGCCCTTCGTGTACCTGCTGGCGCTGGCGCAGCCGGACCGCTTTTCGCTGGCCAGTTGGGTCGACGACACCCCGGTCACCGTGCAACTGGGCCGCGGCCGCACCTGGAGCCCGGGCAATTCCGATGGCCGCAGCCACGGCACGGTGCGCGTGGTCGATGCGCTGGCGCATTCCTACAACCAGGCCACGGTGCGCGTCGGCATGCAGGTCGGGCCGGAGCGCGTTGCGCAACTGGTGAAGGTGCTGGCCGGCATCGAGGCCGAGGTCAATCCCTCGCTGATCCTCGGCGCCACCGACCAGAGTCCGTATGCGATGGCGCAGCTGTACCAGTTCCTGGCCTCCGGCGGCGAGATCCAGCCGCTGCATGCGGTGCGTGGCGTGCTCGATCCGCAGGGCAAGCTGCTCAAGCGCTACGACAAGACCCCGGCGCCGGCGCAGGAGGGCGACTCCATCGCCGCCAACCTGGTCGGCATGGCACTGCAGCAGGTGGTCAGCAACGGCACCGCGCGGCAGTTGCTCAACGATGGCCTGGGCAAGCTGTCGCCGGCCGGCAAGACCGGCACCAGCAACGACGGCGTGGACAGCTGGTACGCCGGCTACACCGGCGATCACCTGGCGGTGATCTGGATCGGCAACGACCAGAACAAGCAGACCGGCCTGTACGGCGCCACCGGCGCGATGCGGGTGTGGTCGGGCATCTTCTCGCGGCTGCCGAGCGCGCCGCTGCAGGTGCAGGGCAAGGGCATCGACTGGCAGTGGATGGACCCGGTGGGGTACAACAGCACCGACCCGAGCTGCCCCGGCGCGCGCCAGTTCCCGTTCGTGGTCGGTTTCGTGCCGGCGTATGCCGCGTGCACGCCGCCGCAGGCGCTGCCGGAAGAGGCCGCGCCGGCCGAGGGCGAACACCAGGGCGGCGGCTGGCGTAGCTGGTTCGGCCTGGACAAGAAGAAAGACCCGCCTGCCGACGCGGCCGCGCCGCCGCCGGCGCATTGATCCCCGGATCCCGGATACCGCCCATGACCCCACGTCTTCCCGCCATCGCCGCCCTCAGCCTGCTGCTCGCCTCCTGCGTCAGCGCACCGCCGCCGCCGCCCCCGGCTGCGCCGGTGGACACCACCACGCCGGCGCAGCGCATCGCCGCGATCGACGCCAGCGGCGGCGCCGACGACACCGAACTGAGCGTGCAGCCGCTGCGCGATCCGGAAGTGGAGGACCTGCGCGAGAGCGCCAAGCGCAAGCGCAGCGCCGGCGACCTGGCCGGTGCCGCCGCGGCGCTGGACCAGGCGCTGAAGCTGGTGCCGGACGACCCGGCACTGCTGCAGGACCGCGCCGAAGTGGCGCTGCTGCAGAAGGACGATGCGCAGGCCGAAGCCTTCGCCAAGCGCGCCATCGACCTCGGCTCGCAGACCGGCCCGCTGTGCCGCCGCCACTGGGCGACCATCGAACAGGCGCGCCTGGCCCGCGGCCAGAAGGAAAACGCCGCCTCGGCGCACGCGCAGATCGCCGGGTGCACGGTGCCGGGGATCAAGAGGTACTAAAGGCTGGGAATGGGGAGTCGGGAATGGGGAATGGGTAAAAGCTGCGTTTCTGGCGGCTCGTCACGCTGGCGGCGCTCGGTCTTCCCGCTCTGCCGGCGGCCGTGACAGTGAGCGGGTAGCGCTGCTGCTCTAACCATTCCCTATTCCCGACTCCCCATTCCCATGTCGTTAGCCCACGCAAGCACCGAAGCGCTCAGCGAAGGCGGGGCGCTTGCGCGTCAGCTCGATGCGTTCGTGCCGCGGCCGGCGCAGTTGCGGTTGACCGCGGCGATCGCCGAGGCGTTCGAGCAGCGCGACGTGCTGCTGGCCGAGGCCGGCACCGGGACCGGCAAGACCTATGCGTACCTGGTGCCGGCGCTGCTGTCGGGGCTCAAGACCATTGTCTCCACCGGCACCCGCGCGCTGCAGGACCAGCTCTACCACCGTGATCTGCCGCGGGTGCGGGCGGCGCTGGGCGTGGGCCTGAGCAGCGCGCTGCTGAAGGGGCGCGCCAACTATCTGTGCAAGTACCGCCTGCAGCAGGCGCGCGGCGAGCCGCGCTTCACCGCGCGCGAGCAGGTCGCGCAGTTCCAGCGCATCGTCGCCTGGAGCGGGCGCACCCGCTTCGGCGACATCGCCGAGCTGGACGCGCTGGCCGACGACTCGCCGCTGCTGCCGCTGGTCACCTCCACCGTGGACAATTGCCTGGGCACCGAATGCCCGTTCTGGGGCGAGTGCTTCGTGGTGCAGGCGCGGCAGCGCGCGCAGGCCGCCGACCTGGTGGTGGTCAACCATCACCTGCTGCTGGCCGACCTGGCGCTGAAGCAGGAAGGCTTCGGCGAGATCCTGCCCGGCGCACAGGCCTTCGTGATCGACGAGGCGCACCAGTTGCCGGAGCTGGCGGCAAATTTCTTTGGCGAAGGCTTCGGCATGCGTCCGCTGCAGGAGCTGGCGCGCGACTGCCTGGCCGAGAGCCGCCATGTCGCCGGCGCGCTGGCCAGCCTGCAGGCGCCGGCGCAGGCGATCGAACAGACCCTGCGCGAACTGCGTGCGGCGATGGAGGGGTTGCCGGCGCGCGGCACGCAGTGGCGGCTGCTGGCCAAGCCGCAGGTGCGCGACGGCTTCGATGCGCTGCTGGCCGATCTGGCGCGGCTGCAGGAACCGCTGGCGGTGTTGCGCGAGGCTTCGCCCGGTTTCGACGCCTGCGCGGCGCGTGCGCGCGAACTGCGCACGCGGCTGGGGCGCTGGCTCGGCGAGGATGCGCCGATCCCGGATTTCGAGGCCGAGCCGGAGGCGGAGGCGCCGTCGAACGACGTGCTGTGGTACGAGCTGACCCCGCGCGGCTTCCGCTGCCAGCGCACGCCGCTGGACGTGTCCGGGCCGCTGCGCGCGCACCGCGAGGCCTCGCACGCGGCCTGGGTGTTCACCTCGGCGACGCTGGCGGTGAAGGGCGAGTTCGAACACATCGCCACCCGCCTGGGTCTGAGCGACCCGATGACCTTGCTGCAGCCCAGCCCGTTCGACTGGGCGCGGCAGGCGCTGTGTTACCTGCCGGCACTGCCCGATCCGGCGGCGCGCGGTTTCGGCACGGCGTTGATCGCCGCGCTGCAGCCGGTGCTGGAGGCCTCGCAGGGCCGCGCCTTCCTGCTGTTCGCCTCGCACCGCGCGCTGCGCGAGGCGGCCGAGGCGCTGCGCGACGGACCCTGGCCGCTGTTCGTGCAGGGCGAGGCGCCGCGCGCGACCTTGCTCGAGCGCTTCCGCGCCTCCGGCAACGGTGTGCTGCTCGGCTCGGCCAGCTTTCGCGAGGGGGTGGACGTGGTCGGCGATGCGCTGAGCGTGGTGGTGATCGACAAGCTGCCGTTCGCCGCCCCCGACGATCCGGTGTTCGAGGCGCGCCTGGAGGCGATCCGCCGCGACGGCGGCAACCCGTTCCGCGACGAGCAGCTGCCGCAGGCGGTGATCGCGCTCAAGCAGGGTGTGGGTCGCCTGATCCGCAGCGAGCGCGACCGCGGCGTGCTGGTGCTGTGCGACCCGCGCCTGCTGAGCAAGTCCTATGGCCGCACCTTCCTGGAGTCGCTGCCGCCGTTCGCCCGCACCCGCGACGTGGAGGACGTGCGCCAGTTCTTCGCCGCCGAGGCCGCGCCGCTGGGCGATAATCCCGAGGCCGCGACGCCACCGGCCGCGTCAGACTAGCCGCCGCGCCGCTCTTGCTTTTGCGAATCCCCAATCCCGAATCCCCAATCCCGGCTCCTCAATGAACCTCCTCGCCTTCGAAACCTCCACCGAAGCCTGCTCCGTCGCCGTCATGGTCGGCGACCGCGTGCTGGAGCGCTTCGAGTTGGCGCCGCGGCGGCATGCCGAACTGGCGCTGCCGTGGGCCGAGCAACTGCTGGCCGAGGCCGGCATCGGCCGCCGCCAGCTCGATGCGGTGGCCTTCGGCCGCGGCCCCGGCGCGTTCACCGGCGTGCGGCTGGCGATCGCGGTCGCGCAAGGCATCGCCCTGGCCCTGGACCTGCCGGTGCTGCCGGTGTCCACGCTGCAGGTGCTGGCGCTGCGCGCGCCGGCCGATGCGCCGCGGGTGCTGGCGGCGATCGATGCGCGCATGGGCGAGGTCTACACCGCGGCCTACGCGCGTCAGGCCGATGGCGGCCTGCAGGCGCTGATCGCCGAGCAGGTGCTGAATCCGGAGGCCTTCGAGCTGCCCGAGCCGGAGGCGGCCTGGGCCGCGGTCGGCACCGGTCTGGCGGCGGTCGATGGCACCTTGCAGCGGCGTTTCGGCGCGCACTGGCGCAGCGCCGATGCGCAGGCGCTGCCGCATGCGGCCGATGTGCTGACCCTGGCCGCGGCCGCCTACGCGCGCGGCGAAGGGATCGCGCCGGAACGCGCCGAACCGGCCTACCTGCGCGACAACGTCGCCCTGACCCTGGCCGAGCAACAGGCGCAGCGGGCCGCGCGATGAACGCCGCGGTGACGCCCGGCGACCGCTTCCGCGGTTGCCTGCTCGGGCTGGCAGTCGGCGACGCACTGGGGACCACCCTGGAATTCAAGGCGCCCGGCAGCTTTACGCCGATCGACGACATGGTCGGCGGCGGCCCGTTCGAGCTGCAGCCGGGGCAGTGGACCGACGACACCTCGATGGCGCTGTGCCTGGCCCACAGCCTGCTGTACCGGCAGGGCTTCGACGCCGCCGACCAGATGAACCGCTACTGCAACTGGTATCGGCACGGCTACCTGAGCAGCACCGGCACGTGTTTCGACATCGGCAACACCGTGCGCGCGGCGCTGGAGCGCTACCTGCAGGGCGGGCCGGCGTTCAGCGGCAGCGACGATCCGCGCGCGGCCGGCAACGGCGCGCTGATGCGACTGGCGCCGGTGGCCATGTTCTACGCGCAGCGCCCCGACGAACTGGCCGAGCGCGCCGCCGACAGTTCGCGCACCACCCATGCCGCGGCCGAAGTGCTGGACGCCAGCCGGCTGTTCGCCTTCCAGTTGCGCGCCGCCTTGCTGGGCGAGGACCGTGCGCAGGTGCTGCAGCCGACGGATGCACCGCCGATGCAGACGCCGGCGCTACGTGCACTGGCCGTGCGTGACCATGCTGTGGTGCCGGCAACGCAGATCCGTGGGACTGGTTACGTGGTCGATGCGCTGTCGGCGGCGCTGTGGTGCTTCGCGACTACCGACAATTTTGCCGATGCGGTGCTGCGTGCGGCCAATCTCGGCGACGACGCGGATACCACGGCCGCGATCTGCGGGCAGTTGGCCGGTGCTTTCTATGGCGTCGAAGGCATCCCCGCGCCCTGGCGCGCGCGGGTGCAGGATGCCGCGGAGATCGTGGCGCTGGCCGAGCGGCTGCAGGTGGCCAGTCTGGTGCAATGAGACCGCGCACGGGTGCCGAACCGTCAGCGGCCGGCACCCATGCGCGTCTCCAGCGCGCCTCAGTAGTCGTAGCTGACGCTCAACCGCAGCGAGCGCGGTGCCTGACGCAAGAGTGCCGCGCCGTACACCGGGTCCAGGTCCGAGTTGCCCGGGCCTGTCTCTGAATACGGATACTTCCAAAGTGTGGCTTGGCCGTTGAAGACGTTGAACACGTCCAGGCTGAAAGCCAGTTTGCGTTCCGCATAGGACGGGCGCCACGTGACCCCGAGATCGAGCTGCTGCAGCCATGGCAGGCGCCCCTGGCTGCCGGGAGGCGCCGGTTGGCCCTGGTAGTAGTGGTAGGCGATGCCGTACAAGGTAGGGTCGCTGTGGTCTGGGCCGTAGGAGCCAAGCGCACTGAATGGCGAGCCGGAGATGAGCTTGAAGTTCGCCGACACCAGCCACGCGGGGTCGATCTGGTAGTAGCCGTAGAACTTGAACTGATGGGTGTGGTCGTTGCTCTGCGGGCCGTTGGTGTGCTCCATCAACTGCGCGAAGTCCCAGGCCTGGGTGGTGGATACCGCGGTCTGGCCGATGCCCGACAGCAACTGGCCCTCGGTGGTGCCGTAGCTGCGCGACCAGGTGTAGTCGAGGCGGCCGTACCAGCGCTGGTCGAACGGATGCTCCAGCGACAGGTTGAGCCCGTAGTAGTTGCGCTTGAACGCCGGGAAGCCGAACTGCGCGTTGCTCAGCGGCACCTTGACGTAGTTGCCCGAGGTGTCGACCAGGGTGAAGGTGTTGGCCCGGCCCGGGTTGATCAGCCAGCAACTGACAGGGTTGCTGGCCAGGGTCACCGTATGCCCTTGCGCCGCGGCGGCGGCGAACACGGTATCGCTGTCGCAGTAGTCGTCCACGCCGCTGCGCAGGACGCGGTAGGTGCCCTTGGCGCCGTAGACCCAGCTGTCGCCCCAGGCCCTGGTGAAGCCGAGGATGAACTCGTCCTGGAAGGAGGGCTTGATGCCTTGTGTGGCGACGGTCTTGGGATCGGGCAGGATGCCGTAGTTGTTGTTGGCCGAGACCGCGCCGGAGATCTGGGTCAGGCCAGTCGGATAGCCATTGGCGTCGATGCCGCCGTAGGTGTAGTAGGTCGAAGTGGCCAGGGTGGCGCCGGCGGCGTTGAACGCCGGGTTCAGCGGCAGCGCCAGGTAGTAGCGGCCGGCGTTGCCGTACACCTTGAAGCGCGCATCGCCGTCGACGTCCCAGCTGAAGCCCAGCCGCGGCGCCCATTGCCCGCTGGTCTGCTTGATGTACGGCGCGCCGTCGCGGTTGTAGTTGGTGAACTGGTCCAGGCGCAGGCCCAGGTTCAGCAGCAGCCGGTCGTTGACCTGCCAGTTGTCCTCCACGTACTGCGCGCGCTGCGCCGAGCGCACCGAGGCCAGTGCGCTGTAGATGTACTTGCGCACGTAGTAGCCGTCCTGGCCATTTGGGTAATTGCCGGTCGCTGGCACGAGGTCGGCATTGATCGGCACGTTGGGCTTGGCTTGGCCATATATCCAGTAGTAGCCGTCGCCCGATGCCACCGAGCCGCGGTTGAGTGCGCGCGCGTTCTGGTTGTCGATGCCGATGGTGATGCTGTGCGCGCCGATGGCGTAGTTCAGGTCCAGGCGCAGGTTGTCGGTGCGGTTGCCGCGCGCCGGGTCGACCAGGAGCGAGGTGGTCTGGGCATTGGTGATGGGCGTGCCGCCGGTGTAGGCCGGGTTCTGAAAGTTGGAGCTGGAGATGTAGGTCAACGCGCCGTTGTAGCTGGGATTGCGGCTGTAGTCGTCGGTGCGCTGCTGGCCGTACAGCGCGCTGAAGGTCAGGCGGTCGGTGAGGTAGCCGGTGTACTTGGCGCTCCACAGGTCGCCGCCGGTCTTGGTGGTGTCGGCATCGCCGCGCAGGGCACCGATGTCGCGGCCGCTATATAGATAGTACTTGCCTCGGGTGACATAGCGGCTGGAGGCGCCAGTGATCTCCAGCAACTGGCTGTCGCTGATGTTCCAGTCGAGCTTGGCGTACCAGCTCGGCCGGCGGTACTGGTAGTCGTAATAGTAGTTGCCAGGGGTGGTCTCGCGGGTGCCGTAGAAGCGGTCGCCGTCCTGGCGTTGCAGCTCGTAGGCGCCGAAGAAGAACAGCTTGTCCTGGATCAGCGGGCCGCCGGCGTAGACGCTCTGGGTGCTGAGCGTGGAGCCGCTCTTGCTGTCCGGCCGATACAGCGCGCCGTTGCCGGGCGCGTACACGTCCTTCTGCGCGGAGCGCAGGCCATCCGGCTCCCAGGTCGCCTGGCCGCCGAAATGCCATTCGTTGCTGCCGCGCTTGCCGACCGCGTTGATCACGCCGCCGTCGGAACGCCCGTACTTGGCGCTGTAGCCGCCGGTGTAGACCTCCAACTGGTCGATGCTGCCGTAGGGCAGGGTCAGTCCGCCCAGTCCGCGCAGCGGGTCGGTGGTATTGAAGCCGTTGATGTAATAGGCGTTCTCCGCGGCCGAAGAGCCGCCGAAGCTGAGCAGCTGCGCGCCGGTCGGGCCGATGTAGGTGCCGCTGCCGCTGTTGCCGGCCACGCCGGGCGCCAGCTGCGCGATCGCCTCGGCCGAGCGGCCCAGCGGCAGGCGCTGCAGCTGTTCGGCATTGATCACCGTGCGCGAGTCCACGCTGCTCACGTCGATCGCGGCGGCGGCGCGGTCGGCGCTGACCTGGACGCCGGCCAGGCTGGTGGTGGCGGGGCTGAAGGAAACTTCGGTGACGCCGCCGACGGTGAGGCCGACGCCGTCGCGGCTACCCAGCACGCTGCCGTCGGCGCCCTTGGCGATGATGGTGTAGGTGCCCAGCGGCAACTGGCCGACGCTGTAGCGGCCGCGCGCGTCGACAGTGACCTCGCGGCTGAGGCCGCTGTCGCTGCGGACCAGGATGCGCTGGGCATCGGCCGGCGCCTGGCCGGCGACGGCACCGGTGGTGGACTGGGCCTGGGCCGGCGGCAGGGCGAGTGCAGCACTCAGTGCCAGGGCGAGCAGGGCGGGCCTGCGGAGGGAACGATAGTTGTGCATGTACGGGGCGGCTCGGGTGGTGGTGGGGCGGGGGCACGCCGCGCCGACTCGAATCCGCCCGTCCTGGATGATGCGGTGCGCGGTAACGTTCCCCCGCTCCATTAACCTTAATGGGCCGCCATCACAGAAATGCCGCGTCGTTATGTCGGCGGCACCAATGGTTATGTCGCTTGCCGCCGGGTGTTCCGTGCGGGCGTACCCTCACCCCAACCCCTCTCCCGATGGGAGAGGGGCAGCGCTTTCCTTCTCCCCTCGGGAGAAGGTGCCCCGAAGGGGCGGATGAGGGTCCGGGCGGAGCCTCGTGCGCCCGAACTTCGTGGGTCGCTATGCGCCGTACCCTCACCCCAACCCCTCTCCCGAGGGGAGAGGGGCTAGCGCTTTCGCTCGCCGCTCAGCGGTCGTCGATCAGGCTGCCGCCGGGCAGGAACACCCAGGTGCGGGTCACCTGCAGGATGTCGACGTTGTCGTCGGTGCGCGGCAGCGGTGGGAACGGTTGCGCCAGTTGCACGATCCGCAGCGCGGCGGCGTCGAGCATCGGCACGCCGCTGGAGCGCAGGATGCGGCTGCTTTCCAGGCTGCCGTCGCGGCGCACGCCGACGCTGATCACCACCTGGCCGCCAAGCCGGCGCCGCCGCGCTTCGTCGGGGTAGTTGAGGTTGCCGACGCGCTCGGCGCGGTCGACCCAGGCGCGCAGGTAGTTGGCGTAGGCGTATTCGCGGGTGCTGGCGGAGACGAACTTGCGGTTGGGGCGCTTGGCGTACTGCTCCGAGCGCAGGTGCACTTCGGCGGCCAGCCGCGCCATCTCGGCATCGCGCTGTTCGCGCTGCGCGTCCACCGGCCGTTGCGGGTCGTCGGTGCGCGGCTGCGTCTGCGCCGCCGGCAGCGGGTGCTCGCCGCGCGCGCTGCTGACCACGCGCGGGGTCGGTTCCGGCGCGGCGGCCGCGGTCTGCGCGCGCAGCGCTTGCGGCGCCAGCCCGTCCTGGCGCTGCGGCACCACGCCCGGCTGGCTGTCGCGCGGGCGCTGGGGTTTGTCGTGGTCACCGCCGCCCTGCTGGTTGGCCTGGGCCAGGAAGTCGGCCTGTTTCGGCGTCAGTGGCGTGCTGGTCTGGCTGAAGATCACGTCCAGGGTCGGCACCAGCGGCGCGTCGTCGTCGATCGCAAAGCCCACGCCGAGGATCACCAGCCCGTGCACGATCAGCGACAGCACCAGGGTGGCGCTGAGCCGTTCGCGCTCGCCGATGCGCGGCGCGGGCGTCGCGGCGGCCGCGCTCATCGCGCCGGGTAGGCCTCGATGGCGTCGAACAGCAGCCCGGCGATGTTGAGCCCGAACTGCGCGTCCAGTTCGCGCACGCAGGTGGGGCTGGTGACGTTGACCTCGGTGAGGTAGTCGCCGATCACGTCCAGGCCGACGAAGCGCATGCCGCGCCGCTTCATCTCCGGGCCGACCTGGGAGGCGATCCAGCGGTCGCGCTCGCTCAGCGGGCGGCCTTCGCCGCGGCCGCCGGCGGCCAGGTTGCCGCGGAACTCGTCGCCCTGCGGAATCCGCGCCAGGCAGTAGTCCACCGCCACGCCGTCGACCAGCAGGATGCGCTTGTCGCCGGCGCTGATGTCCGGGATGAAGCGCTGCGCCAGGGCCAGCTTGCGGCCGCCGTCGGTCAGCGTCTCCAGGATCACGTTGAGGTTGGGGTCGCCGGTGCCGCTGCGGAAGATCGAGCGCCCGCCCATGCCGTCCAGCGGCTTCAGCACCGCCTGGCCGTGCTCCAGCACGAAGGCCTTGAGCGTGGCGGCGTCGCGGCTGACCAGGGTCGGCGGACAGCACTGCGGGAACAGCAGGGCGGCCAGCTTCTCGTTGAAGTCGCGCAGGCCCTGCGGGTCGTTGACCACCTGCGCGCCGGCGCGCTGGGCCACGCTGAGCACGTGGGTGTCGTACAGGAACTCGGCATCGAACGGCGGATCCTTGCGCATCAGCACCACCTGCCCGGGGCCGAAGGTCAGTTCGGCGAAGGCGTCCAGCTCGAACCAGCCGGCCTTGTCGTCGCGTACCCGCAGCGGCGCCGCCTGGGCCAGCGCGCGGCCGTCGCGCAGGGTCAGCCCGCCGGGGCGCACGTAGTGCAGGCGATGCCCGCGCCGCTGCGCTTCCAGCAGCATCGCGAAGGTCGTGTCTTTGGCGATCTTGATGCTGGCGATGGGATCCATCACCACGATGACATCGAACGGCATGGGGGCACCTGTGGGGCTGAGCGGAAGATGGTAGCGGGTCGGCGGGGGCGCCGCGCACCGGGCGTCCGGCGCGGTCGCACGGTGTCGCACGTGATCCGCCAAACTGTGACATAGTTTGTGCTGTTACGCGGTTCAACGCGGACCCGTCGCGGCGGCCTTGACAGTCGCAGCGGGTCTTGGGATACATGTCGTTTCGCAGCGAAGCCGGATCCGATGAAGCGTCGCGCGCTTGGGGGCAAGTGATGAGTGAAAACACGACTGCGGGTGGGGAACTCGCAGGCTTGCGGGTGATGGTGATCGACGATTCGAAAACAATCCGTCGTACCGCCGAAACGTTGCTGAAGCGCGAAGGGTGCGAAGTGGTAACGGCGACCGACGGCTTCGAGGCCCTGGCCAAGATCGCCGATCAGCAGCCGCAGATCATCTTCGTGGACATCATGATGCCGCGGCTGGACGGCTATCAGACCTGCGCGCTGATCAAGGGCAACCAGCTGTTCAAGGCCACGCCGGTGATCATGCTGTCCTCCAAGGACGGCCTGTTCGACAAGGCGCGCGGGCGCATCGTCGGGTCCGAGCAGTACCTCACCAAACCCTTTACACGCGAAGAGCTGCTGGGCGCGATCCGTACATACGTCAACGCCTGACCAGGGGGAAAGGCAGCATGGCCCGTATCTTGTTGATCGAGGACTCACCGACCGACCGGGCGGTGTTCACGCAATGGCTGGAAAAAGCCGGGCACCAGGTCCTGTCCACCGACAATGCGGAGGACGGGATCAAGCTGGTGCGCGAGCAGGCGCCGAGTCTGGTGCTGATGGACGTGGTGCTGCCGGGCATGAGCGGCTTCCAGGCCACCCGCGCGCTGTCGCGCGACGAGGCCACCCGGCACATCCCGGTGCTGATCATCAGCACCAAGAGCATGGAGACCGACAAGGTCTGGGGCATGCGCCAGGGCGCCACCGACTACATCGTCAAGCCGCCGCGCGAGGACGAACTGATCGCCCGCATCAAGCAACTGGTGGGCTGACATGCGCTCGCCCTTCGACATTCTCGAAGCCTACGAGCGGCGCAGCCTGGCGCATGCCGTGCAGATGCCCGAGCGCGCCTTCGACGACGACGTCTGGCGCGGGGTCGGCTACCGCGTCGGCACGCGCCACCTGGTCTCGGACTTCCGCGAAGTGGTGGAGATCGTGCGCATGCCGCCGGTCACCCCGGTGCCGGGCGCGCAGCCGTGGCTGCTGGGCGTGGGCAACCTGCGCGGCAACCTGTTCCCGGTGGTCGACCTGAAGCAGTTCCTGGAAGGCGAGCGCACGGCGCTGCAGGAAGGCCAGCGCGTGCTGATCATGCGCCAGAGCGGCGGCGACGTGGCCCTGACCATCGACGAACTGTTCGGCCAGCGCAGCTTCACCGAGGCGCAGGCGGTGGAGCCGGGCGATCTGGCCCAGGGCCGCTACGCGCACTTCATCGACCGCGCCTTCCGCGGCGACGCCCAGGACTGGGGCGTGTTCTCGCTGTCGCTGCTGTCGCGCACTCCCGAATTCCGGCAAGCCGCCGCCTGAGCGCGCGCGCTGCCTCCGCATCGAAGACCGAGGTCGCATCATGAGTACTGCTCCGGACGCCCGCAAGGCCAGCAAGCTCGGCAGCGTGGGCACGAGTTTCTGGCTGGGCCTGCTGGCGTTGTCACTGGTCGTGTTCGGCGCCAACACCGGCGTGGCCACCTGGCAGGGCAATCGCCTGGCCGGCGCCAGCACCGGCGCGGCCGACCTGCAGGTGCTGTCGCAACAGCTGGCCAACCAGGCCCGCGACGCGGTGTCCGGTAACGCCGAGACCTTCAAGCAGTTCAAGCAGACCAAGGCGAAGGTGGAGAGCACCGTCGCCGAGCTCAACGCGCGCTACGCCAACGAGAACAACGTGGCCGGGCCCCTGCAGGCCCTCGACGCCACCTGGGCGCCGCTGGCCAAGCACGCGCAGCAGGTGGTGGACAGCGAACCGGCGGTGCTGGCGCTGGCCGGCAACGCCGACCGCTTCGTCGGCGGCGTGCCGCAGCTGCAGGCGCAGTTGAACGAGGTGGTGCGCGCGATGACCGTCGGCGGCGCCCCCGCCGCGCAGATCTACAACACCCTGCAGCAGGTGGTGGTGGCCGGCACCATGGCCCGCCGCGTCACCGAAATGCGCGCCGGCGGCCGCGGCGCGGCCAGCGCCGGCGACGCGCTGGCGCGCGATGCGGTGGTGTTCGGGCAGATGCTCGAAGGCCTGCGCAACGGCAACGAGGAACTGGGCATCGCCCCGGTGCGCAACGCCGCTGCGCTGGCCGCGCTGGAGCAGTCGCAGGCGCAGTGGGCGGAAATGAAGAAGGATCTGGACGCGCTGCAGGCCAGCTCGCGCAGCCTGTTCGCCGCGCAGTCCGCCGCCGCGGCGCTGACCGCCGGCTCGGGCAAGATGCTGGACGACAGCAAGAAGCTGTTCGACGCGTTCTCCGCGTTCGGTTCGACCCGCGACACCCGCCTGTTCCCCAACTTCTGGCTGGGCGTGGTGTCCGGCCTGCTGGCGCTGCTGTCGATCATCGGCTTCGTCTGGACCACGGTGCGCAGCCGCAGCCGCGAGCAGGAAATCCGCCTGCAGACGCAGGTGGAATACAACAGCCGCAACCAGCAGGCGATCATGCGCCTGCTCGACGAAATCAGCTCGCTCGGCGAAGGCGACCTGACGGTCAAGGCCTCGGTCACCGAGGACATGACCGGCGCCATCGCCGACGCGATCAACTACGCCGTCGACGAACTGCGCCACCTGGTGACCACCATCAATGACACCTCGGCCAAGGTCGCCGTTTCCACCGAGGAAACCCAGGCCACCGCGCGGCAACTGGCTGAGGCGGCGGGGCACCAGGCCGAGCAGATCGGCTCGGCGTCCGAGCGCATCAACGAAATCGCCGCCAGCATCGAGCAGGTCTCGCGCAACTCCACCGAGTCGGCGGAAGTGGCGCAGCGCTCGGTGGTGATCGCGGCCGAGGGTGCCGGCGTGGTCCGCGAGACCATCCAGGGCATGGACCAGATCCGCGACCAGATCCAGGAGACCTCCAAGCGCATCAAGCGCCTGGGCGAGTCGACCCAGGAAATCGGCTCGATCGTGGAACTGATCAACGACATTTCCGAGCAGACCAACATCCTGGCGCTCAACGCCGCGGTGCAGGCCGCCTCGGCCGGCGAGGCCGGCCGCGGTTTCGCGCTGGTCGCCGACGAAGTGCAGCGCCTGGCCGAACGCACCTCCGGCGCCACTCGCCGCATCGAAGGCCTGGTGCAGACCATTCAGGCCGACACCAACGAAGCGGTCAGCTCGATGGAGCAGACCACCTCCGAAGTGGTGTCCGGCGCGCGCCTTGCCGAGGACGCCGGCACCGCGCTGACCGAGATCGAGCGCGTGTCCAACGCGCTCAACACCCTCATCAAGAACATCTCCATCGCCGCGCACCAGCAGTCGGCGGCGGCGATCGACATCACCCAGACGATGGACGTGATCCGGCAGATCACCGGACAGACCTCGCAAGGCGCGGGACAGACCGCCGAATCGATCGGCCGCCTGGCGCAACTGGCGGCGGACCTGCGGCGCTCGGTCGCCGACTTCAAGCTGCCGGCGTAAGCGGGCCGGAACCGGGTGGAAGGAAGCGCACATGACGTACCGTGAACAACTCCCGCACTCCGTCGCCGCGCTCGCGCGGCACGGCGCGTGCCCGGCCGCGGGGACGCGGCGATGAGCGCGCTGCGCGATGCGATGAGCCATGCCGCGCTCGGCTGGGTCAAGCCGGAACTGGACGAGACCCTGCGCCAGGTCCGCGGCGAGATCGAAGCCTTCGTCGAGGAACCGGCCGACACCGGCCGCATGCGTTTCTGCGCCGGCTACCTGCACCAGGTGCAGGGCACCTTGCGCATGGTCGAGCTGTACGCGCCGGCGATGGTCGCCGAGGAACTGGAGCTGCTGGCGACGGCGGTGCAGAACGGCCAGGCGGCCGACCGCGACGAGGCTTGCGCCACGCTGATGCGCGGCACCGTGCTGCTGCCCGACTACCTGGAGCGCCTGCAGGACGGCCACCGCGACATTCCGATCGTGCTGCTGCCCTTGCTCAACGAGATCCGCGCCGCGCGCGGCGAAGCCGGTCTCAGCGAGGGCGCGCTGTTCGCGCTGGCGCCCGACGCCACTGCTGCCACCGAGGCCGAGCTGGACCATGCGCGCGGCAGCCTCGCCGGCCGCAACCGCGAACTGCTGGACACCGTCGGCACCGCGATCAAGGAAGAACTGCTGCGGGTCAAGGATGCGCTCGACCTGCACCTGCGCACCGGTGGCGACGTCGCCGCGCTGCAGACCCAGGTCGACGAGCTGGGCAGCGTCGCCGACACCCTGGGCGTGATGGGCCTGGGTGTGGCGCGCAGCGTGGTGGTGCAGCAGCGCGATGCGCTGCGCAGCATCGTCGACGGCGCCCGCGCGGCCGACGAAGGTCTGTTGCTGGATATCGCCGGCGCGCTGCTGTACGTGGACGCCTCGCTCGACGACCAGGTCGCCTACCTGGGCGCCGGCGGCGACGTGCAGGACGAGGCCAGCGCCGCCGAGGCGCGGCGCACGGTGGAAGTGCTGGCGCACGAGGCCATCGCCAATTTCGGCAGCGCCCGCGAGCACTTCGTCGCCTTCATCGAGACCAACTGGGACCACGCGCGCCTGGACGAAGTGCCGCGCCTGCTCGGCGAGGTCGCCGGTGCCCTGCGCATGCTGGAACTGCCGCAGCCGGCCGACTACCTGGAGGGCGTGCGCCGCTACGTCGCCACCGAACTGATCGGCAAGCGCCGCGTGCCCAGCGGCCGCCAACTCGACACCCTGGCCGACGCGATGGCCAGCCTCGAGTACTACCTGGAAGCGCTGCGCGAGCGCCGTCCCGGGCGCGAAGAGATCCTCGACATCACCCGCAGCAGCCTGGAAGCGCTGCGTTACTGGCCGCTGCCCGACACCGCGCCGGCTGCGCCAGGCGTGTTGCCCAGCGCAAGCGAGGCGGCCGAATCGGCCGAGGCCGCGCCGCCGGTGGTTGCCGATCGCATGGGCGAACCTGCGTCGTCACCTTCGATCGCCGCACCGGCCGTGCCGGCCTGGGATCTGGCGCCGGTCGAGGCCGCGCCGGAGACGACGTCGCGCACGCAGGACACGCCGGCCGCACCGCAGGCACCGCAGTGGAGCCTGGCGACCGACGCACCCGACACCGCCGCCGAACACGCCTCCACGCCCGCCGACGCTGGCGACGAGCATGAGCACGAGCAGGAACAGGAAAGTGCCGCGCCATCGCAGGCGCTCAGCTTCGATCCGGTCGCGGCCGAACAGGACAGTTGGACCGGCACCGCCGAGCCGCTGCATATCAGTCTCGATTCCCTGGTGCTGGAACAGGACGCGTTGCGGCCGGAGACGCCGACGCCATCCGCGTTCGCACATGAAGACGCCGCCGCCGCTCACGCGGCGCCCGTGTCCGAAGTCGCCGGCTTCGATCCGGTAGCCGCCGAGTACCAAGACGAGGCGCAGGCCGATGGGCCGGCCGTATTCGCAGAGCTTGGCGAACACGACGATCCCAATCTGATCATCGTCGACGCGCCCGCCCCTGCAGAGGACACCGACGCCGCCACGCCGCCGCTGGTCATCGAACTGGAAGACGCGCCTGCTTTCGCCGACGCGCCGAACACGGCAGCCGACGAGGTACACACGCTCGACTGGCACGCCACCCCGGCCTCGCATGACGAGCAGGCCGCGTCCGCGCTGCCGCCGTCGGATACGACTGCGCTGGCCGACGCTGCGTCCCACATCGCGCACGGCGAGCGCCTCGATGCGGCAGGGCCGGCTGAACCCACCGATACCGCTGCCGAAGACGTTACGCAGGCCATTCCGACCGAGCCTGCGGAGGCCGCCACCAGCGACACCGCAGGCGAGACCAGTCCTTACGCTCCCCTGGATGACCAGGTGCACGCCGATGCCGGCCCTGCCGCCATCGGCGAGGACGCACCCACCGACGCCGTGGCCGATGCGCCGTCGGCGCGGGCGCATGCCGCGCTGGACGCCGAGGAACAGGCGACGCCCGAGCCGGCGCCGGAACACGCTGCCGCCGCTGCGCCGGTGTCGGACGCGGAAGCTGCGTTCCTGGCCGATCTGGAGGCTGCCGCCGCGCAGTTCGACGTGACCTCGGCCGCGCGCAGCGGCGAGCCCGCGGCCGCAACGCCCGCCAGCCCGGAGGCGAGTGCCGCGCCGGCCGCCGCGCCGCCTGCCGCCGAAGCCGGTTTCATCGACGGCGATGGCGAGATCGACGAGGAAATCCGCGCCGTGTTCCTCGAGGAGTTCGACGAGGAACTGGTCAATCTCGGTACGTTGCTGCCGGCCTGGCGCGCTGTGCCTGGCCACATGGAAAGCCTGCGGCCGATCCGCCGCGTGTTCCACACTTTGAAGGGCAGCGGCCGCCTGGTCGGCGCGCGCGTGCTCGGCGAGTTCAGCTGGAAGATCGAGAGCATGCTCAACCGCGTGCTCGACGGCTCGCGCCCGGCCAGTCCGGCGGTGGTGGCCATGGTCGAGCAGGCCTACGCGGTGCTGCCGCAGCTCAATGCCGCGCTGCGCGGCAACGGCACGGTGCAGGCCGACCTGGACGCGATCCAGGCGGTGGCCGAGCGCATCGCCGCCGGCGAGGACGCGTTCTATTTCGCCACCCCGCAGGCGAGCGCCGCACCGCGCGCGGGGACGCCGGCGTCGGTGGACAGCGTGCTGCGCGAGATCCTCGAAGCCGAGGTCGCCACCCATCTGGAGACCGTGCACGCCTGGCTGCAGGACGCACCGCAGCCCGCGACCGAAGCGCTGCTGCGCGCGGTGCACACCATGAGCGGCGCGTTCGCGATGACCGACGTGCCGGAGATCACCGCGGTCACCGGCCCGGCCGAGAGCTACGTCAAGCGCACGCTGGCCGCCGGCAGCGTGCCCAGCAGCGAGGGCGTGCGTGCGCTCGAGGACGCCGCGCGCGCGGTCGCCGACACCATCGCGGAACTGCAGGCGCCGTCGCCGGTGATTCCGCCCTTCACCGAGCTGTCGCAGCGCCTGCGCGCGCTGGTGGAGACCCTGCCGGAAGTGCAGTGGCCGCCGATCGCGCACGACGAGGACGACGAAGACCTGTCCGCGTCGGCACCGACCGAGGCTGGCCTCGATACGCAGGCCGTGCAGGCGGTGGAACTCACCGCGGCCGACGATCTGTCGGCGTTCCTGGGCGATGCCGCGCATCTGCACGAGACGCTGCCGGTGGACGAAGCGGCCGGGCAGGCAGGCGAGGGCGACGTCGACCAGCACGCCGCCGGTGTTCATGCGGACTTGGCGTCCGTGCCGTCTTCTGAAGAGGCACCGGCGTCCACGCCGGCAGAAACCGACGCCACCCTCGACAGCGAGGCCGTCATGCCGGTCTCTGTGGATGAGGACACGTCGCGCGTGGCCCAGCCGACGTCCGAGCACGACGATGCGCCGAGCCAGGATGAGGCATCGGTCGAAGCGCTGGCGGTACCGCATGACGAACGCGACGCCGACGAACAGGCGGCATTGGCGCAGGAAGGCCAGCTCGACGAGCTGACCGTGGATGCGCCGCTGAGCGCCGAGCAGGTGGCGGACGATGCCGCACCGGACGCGTTGGATGCGGCTGCGGCCCCGGACGCGAGGGCCGATGCGGCCGCCGCCGATGCCGCGACCGACACGGCCACGGACGCACAGGACGTCCAGGCACCGTCGCACGACGGCGAAGCGCACGATTCCGAAGATCGCCAGGCCGAGGTGCAGGTCGACGCGACGCAGGACGTGTCCGACCATGCGCAGGATGTCCAGGCATCCGATCATGCGGCAGCCGACGGCGATGCCGAAGGCCACGCGGCCGACGCGCACGCGGGCGACACCCAGGATGATGCCGAGCACGCGCACGATGCGCAGGCGCCAGAGGACATGGCAGCCGACGGCGATGCCGCGGACCAGGCGACCGAAACGCCGGCCGACGACGTCCACGATGCACATGCGCAGGCGTCGCAGGGAGCGGACGACGAGGCCACGCATGGCGTCGCAGACGCACCGGCCGACGACACCGCGGAAGCGCACGAGCAACAGCTCAACGACGACGCGCCTGCGATCGGCTTGCACCAGCAGCCGTTGGCACCGTCGGGCGGCTGGCGCCACGATGGCGTGGCCTCGGCCAACGACGATACCGAGGCCGCCGCTGAGCACGGCGGCGCGACGCCGGATGCCGCAGCGCATCCGGAGGACGCAACGCACGAAGGCGATGCGGCGTCCCTCGCCACCGACGCAGTGGGCGAACACACCGACGCCGAGGCGGATGCGGAACACGTCGCACCGACCGGTGGTGCGGGTGATGGCGCGCCGCACGACGACGCCGCCGAAGCGGCGTCGGCCGATCACGCCCACGAAACGACCCATCCGCACGTGTCGAAGGCAGCCGCGCCCCCGCCGTCCGACCCGGACGCCGCGCATGCCGCGGCCGATGCCGCGCGGACCGATCTGTCGGCCGTCGATCTCGGCCCGCTGGACTTCGCCGACCTCGATCGCGAACTGGTCGATATCTTCGTCGACGAAGGCAAGGACCTGCTCGACCATTGCGACCGCCTGATCGCCGAACTGCGCGCCGCGCCGCAGGACCGCGAGGTGCTCGGCGGCCTGCAGCGCGACCTGCACACGCTCAAGGGTGGCGCGCGCATGGCCGGCATCAATGCCATCGGCGATCTCGGCCACGGCATCGAGTCCTTGCTGGAGGTGGTGGCCGCGCATCGCGCCGAACTCGACCGCCAGGACGTGCAGTTGCTGGAGCGCGGCTTCGACCGCCTGCACCAGTTGTTGACCCTGACCGGCAACCACCGCGCGGTGGCGATGCCGCAGGACCTGATCGGCGCGTTCGACGCGCGCGCACACGGGCAGGCGCCTGCTGCTGCCATCGGCGATGCCGACACCGCCGCTGCGGCGCCGGTCGCGGCGATCGAGGACAGGCAGGCTGCCGCCGCCGTGGCAGCCGTGGCGACGCCGCTGTCGGCACCGCTGCCGGTGGAGGGCGCGCTGGACGAAGAGTCCACGCTCGCGCGGCCGATGCAGGAACAGGTGCGCGTGCGCGCCGACCTGCTCGACCGCCTGGTCAACAATGCCGGCGAAGTGGCGATCTACCGCTCGCGGCTGGAGCAGCAGTTGGGCGCGTTCCGTGGCGCGATGGCCGAACTGGACCGCACCAACGCGCGTCTGCGCGACCAGTTGCGGCGTCTGGACCTGGAGACCGAGGCGCAGATCGTCGCCCGCTACCAGCGCGAACAGGACCAGGCCGAGCAGAGCTTCGACCCGCTGGAACTGGACCGCTTCTCCACGCTGCAACAGCTCAGCCGCGCGCTCAACGAGTCCGCGGCCGACCTGGGCGGCCTGCAGGGCGTGCTCGATGACCTGGCGCGGCAGTACGACGGCCTGCTGCAGCAGCAGTCGCGCGTCAGTTCCGAACTGCAGGACGGGCTGATGCGCGCGCGCATGGTGCCGTTCGACGGCCTGGTGCCGCGGCTGCGGCGCGTGGTGCGCCAGGCCGCCAGCGAGACCGGCAAGCAGGTGCATCTGAGCCTGGAAGGCACCCACGGCGAACTCGACCGCAACGTGCTCGACCGCATGGTCGCGCCGCTGGAGCACATGCTGCGCAACTCGGTCGCGCACGGCCTGGAAACGCCGGAACAGCGCCGCGCCGCAGGCAAGGCGGAGGAGGGCAACATCGCCATCCGTCTGCGCCGCGAAGGCTCGGAAATCGTGCTGGAAGTGGCCGACGACGGCGCCGGGCTCGACCGCGAGGCGATCCGCCGCCGCGCCGAGCAGCGCGGCCTGATCGCCGCCGACGCGGCGCTGTCCGACGACGAACTGGATGCGCTGATCTTCGCGCCCGGGTTCAGCACCTACGACCAGGTCAGCCAGCTGGCCGGCCGCGGCGTCGGCATGGACGTGGTGCGCAACGAAGTGCGCCAGCTCGGCGGCTCGGTGGACATCCACTCGGTGCGCGGCCAGGGCGTCACCTTCACCCTGCGCCTGCCGCAGACCCTGGCGGTGACCCAGGCGGTGTTCGTGCAGATCGGCGACACCACCTTCGCGGTGCCGGTGGCCTCGGTCAGCGGCATCGGCCGCATCGGCCGCGAGCGCTTCGAGGCCGGCACCGGCGGCTACCGCTACAGCGGCGAGGAGTACGCGCTGCACGACCTCGGCTCGCTGGTCGGGCAGGCGCCGGCACGCGCCGAAGGTCAGGCGCAGGTGCCGCTGCTGCTGGTGCGCGCGGGCGACCTGCGCGCGGCGGTGGCGATCGACCAGGTGCTCGGCAACCGCGAAATCGTGGTCAAGCCGGTCGGCCTGCAGATCGCCTCGGTGCCCGGCATCTACGGCGCCACCATCACCGGCGACGGCCGCGTGGTGGTGATCCTCGACATCGCCCCGCTGGTCCGCCGCTACCTGGCGCAGCCGCAGCGGCCGGTGGTGGAGGCCGCGCCGACCGAACAGCGCCGCGTGCCGCTGGTGATGGTGGTCGACGACTCGCTGACCATGCGCAAGGTCACCGGCCGCGTGCTGGAACGGCACAACTTCGACGTGGTGTCCGCGCGCGACGGCGTCGAGGCGCTGGAACGCCTGGAAGAGCGCGTGCCCGACCTGATGCTGCTCGACATCGAGATGCCGCGCATGGACGGCTACGAACTGGCGACCGCGATGCGCGCCGATCCGCGCTACGCCGCCGTGCCGATCGTGATGATCACCTCGCGCAGCGGCGAGAAGCACCGCCAGCGCGCCTTCGAACTGGGCGTGCAGCGCTATCTCGGCAAGCCCTATCAAGAGTTGGATCTGATGCGCAACGTCTACGACCTGCTGGGGATCGCCCGTGTTCGCGAATGACGGCGACGCCACCTCCACGCCGGTCGCGTTGCTGGCCCGTCCCGGCAAGGCGCGCGAGCGCCTGCGCGAAGCGCTGCACCTGGTCGGCGCGGCGATCGTGCTGGAAGACGACCCCGGCGCGATCGACGCGCAAACGCTGTCCGACGCCGCGCCCGCGGCGGTGCTGATCGCGCTGGAGCCGGCCATCGAGGACGCACTGGAGCGGCTGGATGCGGCGCTGGCGCTGCCCGGCATCACCGTGATCTTCGACGAGGCCGAGCTGGCCGCGCGCCGCGAAGGCTGGGAAGCGCAACGCTGGGCGCGGCATCTGGCGGCAAAGCTGCAAGGCCACCAGGACGTGCTGCCGCCCGGCCGCGAGACCGAGACCGGTCTGCAGCCGGAGCCGGGCCTGCCGGCGACGCCGGCGCAGTTGCACGACGACGCGCCGATCGGCGTGCACGTCGACGAAGCCGCCAGCTTCGCCGAAGCCGCGCCGGAAGACGGGATGTACACCTGGCAGCCGCCGGCCGACGTGGCGCCCGGGTTCGAGGACCTGCAGTTCGCGCGCGCCGAAGCCGCTGCCAGCGAAGCGTCCGTGCAGCCGGCTGTGCCGCACGTCGATGCGACACCGGCGGCGCCCGCCGCCACGCCCGCTGCGCTGCCGGCCAGTGCCTGGTCGCTGGTCGACGACGACGCGCCCTTGCTCGCCGCTGCACCGCGCGCGCCACAGCACATCCCGCAGTTCTCCACCGAAGGCTTGTCGCTGGTCGCGCTGGAGTCGGAAGAGCCCGCGTCCACGACCGGTGCCGCTGCAGGTGCTGCCGCGCGCGGTGCGGTGCTGGTGATGGCCGGCATCGGCGGCCCCGACGCGATCCGTCGCCTGCTCGCCGCACTGCCGGAGAACTTCCCGCTGCCGCTGCTGGTGCAGTTGCGCCTGGACGGCGGCCGCTACGGCAACCTGGTCAAGCAGATCGCGCGCGTGTCCGCGCTGCCGGTGCTGTTGGCCGAGGCCGGCGAGCCGGTCGTTCCCGGCAACGTCTACATCCTGCCCGACGACGTCGGCGTGCACGGCACGGCCGGCCTGCGCTTCGTCGCCCAGGACGCCGGCGCCTCGGTGGTCGCCGGCCTGCCGGCCGCACACAGTGCGGTGCTGCTGCTCAGCGGCAGCGACCCGCAACAGGTGGAGGCGGTGCTGGCGCTGGCGGCGCAGGGCGCCTGGGTGGCCGGGCAATCCGGCGACGGCTGCTACGACCCCGCCGCCGGCGCGCAACTGATCCTGCAGGGCCATCCCGGCGGCGATCCGGCGCAACTGGCCCAGGCCTTGACCGCGCGGTGGAGCGGCTGAGCGAGGCGGCACACGCCATTCGCCGCTGCGCCCATATCGCGCGTTTTTTCCGCTTTCAGGACGAAGTCACTCCATGAGCAGCTACGCCAGCAACGACGAAATCCGCGGTGTCCTCATCCTGGCCGGCAGCGAGCGCGTGCTGCTGCCCAACGCCACCATCGCCGAAGTGATGTCGCGCGTGCCGGTCGAACCGCTGCCCGACGCCCCACACTGGCTGCTCGGCCAGATCGCCTGGTACGGCTGGAAAGTGCCGCTGGTCTCCTTCGCCCGCCTGACCGGCCTGGGCGCCGAGATCGTGGCGGCCAACAACAAGATCGTCGTACTCAAGGCCCTGGGCGGCAACCCCGACCTGCCATACGTGGCACTGCTGACCCAATCCTTCCCGCAACTGATCTCGGTCCCCCGCGACGGCCTGCTCGCCGACGCCTCCGAAGAAACCCTCCCGCCCGGCGTGCACATGCGCGTGCTGCTGGGCGAGCAGAGCGCCTTGCTGCCGGATCTGGAGGCGATCGAGGGGATGGTGGTGGAGCGGTTTACTGTTGCGGGCGTGTAAGAAGATTTCGCTTGCCTCGAAATCCAGTCAAGTTTTTAAAAAAAACTTGAATGCTTAAATTCGGCGAAGTTGATATTTATTATTTTATGCCAGGGTGCTTCATGTCGAGCTTTTGGGTTTTTGTTGAGCGATTTCGTTGTCTCGAACGCAAAAACATCTGGGTAGTGAAATTTGCTTTTTCCCTCTTGGCTGTATTTGCATTCAGCGACATCGCAAAGGCTGATGGCCCTGATGCAAGCTGCGCGAGCAGAACGGATGACTGTTCATATGCTCGAGCGAGTGCGGTCACGGATGGTTGGGTGAAATATTATAGTGATCCGGACCGCTACCCGCCTAGCATCCAGCCTTATGTTGTTGAAATTCCTGCGCCTCCCGGCGATGAATTCGCTTCGCAATGCGTGCGATGGAAAAATTATGGCGATAGTTGCTGGTGGGTTTCTTATTACAGGGCTCGGACATTTCCTCCATATCCTGGTGATGTTTGCACTAGTCCTACGGCAAAGTGCACTCGCGCAATGGCTATGGCTTTTGCCAGAAGGGCAGTTGACTATCATCAACAGAGAATGCCTCAGGTAGGTGCGTATTTTAAGGAATATAAGGAAAATGGCGAGGTTGTAGGGTATTGCTCGCAATGGAGTAATCCAAGTGGGTGCTTTTATCTCGCCTTTTTTTCAAAAATTGATTCGGATTATGATCCTTTGTTGAATCAGGGGCCGCCGTCATGTCAATCCCCGAAAGTGAGCTGTGGTAACCCAATCAATGTGGGTGCCGGAAATAAATATCAGGTAGAGACTGATTGGTTCGGAGGCAATCAGCCAGAGTTCGTGCGTTACTACAACAGTGACCGGGCCGGTTCGGCAAATAGCGACCTAGGCGCTTTTTGGACGCATACTTATAGCCGGAGCATTGAAACTTTTAATGAGGACGGTCTGTCCAAGGCTCGGGTTTATCGGCCTGACGGTAAGGTTGAAGAATTTTCTCTTTCTGCGGAGAAGTGGCTGCCTGTTTCGGGTGTTTTGAGTACGCTCGTTTCTAATGTCGATTCATCCGGGAGCATAACTGGTTGGACATATGCGGCGTCCGTGAATGCTGATGTCGAGAAATATGACGAATTCGGTAGATTGGTCGAGATTTCCAAGAAAAGTGGCCGTCATTTGGCCGTTGATTATGCATTTCCAGGTGGCGATCAACTTGGAAAGAGGATATTGCAAGTTAGGTCTGACAATGGAAGGCAGCTTTCGTTTCAGTACGATACGCGTGGGATGATCCTGAGCATCAGCGACGCATCCGGGGAATCTGCCCTTTACTCTTATGATAGTTCAAATTTTCTTGCGTCCGTTGCCAGATCTGAAGGTGTGATTGGCTACGAATACAATAATCCTGACTATACCGGGGGAGTCGATCTTCCAGGTGCATTGACTGGCATCTTTGACGCATCTGGAGCCAGGTTTGCAACTTATTCCTACGATCAGGCGGGTAGGGCTGTTTCTACTCAGCACGCCGCTGGTGCTGATAAATTCTCTGTTCAATATGGCAGTGATGGGGTTGTATCGGTACAAACAGTGCTGGGCGCCTTGGAGAAAAGAAATGTTGCTTCTCTAAATGGCGTGAAAAAAGTAACGTCTTTGACTGTGGATTGCACGGGCTGCCCACAGCGTGATGAGACATATACATACGATGATCTCGGCAATCTTGACAAGGTCTCGCATGTTGGTGGCAATTTTGTCGATTATGACTACGACTCCCGCGGAGTGTTGACTAAGAAGACTGAAGGGTCGGCCACCACTGGCGAGGAATTGCGAACTTCGGTCTACCAGATCGATGCAAATCTTGGTTTGCCGTCCACCTATCAACTCATGGAGCGCGGAAAGCTGCTTCTGACAAAAAATTGGACTTACAACGCACGCGGTCAAGTGATCACGGCGTCGGGCACCGATCCGACCACTGGTGCTACCCGAACCTCTGCTTCAACCTATTGCGAACAGGCTGATATCGACGCTGGCGATTGCCCGTTGTTGGGGCTAGTGACCTCGGTGGATGGCCCGCGCAGCGATGTCAGCGACATCACCCGCTTTACCTACTACCTCTCCGACGACAGCACCTGCGCCACGTCCCCGACCACCTGCCCGCACCGCAAAGGCGACCTGTGGAAGGTGACCAATGCGCTCGGCCAGGTCACAGAGTACCTGGCCTATGACGGCGCCGGCCGCGTGCTGTCGACGAAGGACGCCAATGGCGTGGTCACCGATTACACCTACCACTCGCGCGGCTGGCTGACCGCCAGCAAGGTGCGTGGGGCCGACGACAGCAGCGAGAGCGACGACCGCATTACCGCGATCGACTACTGGCCAACCGGCCTGGTCAAGCAGGTGACGCAACCCGATGGCGCGTTCACCCGCTTCACCTACGATGCGGCGCATCGGCTGACCGATATCGCCGACAACGCTGGCAATACCATCCACTACACCCTGGACAATGCCGGCAACCGGCTCAAGGAAGACACCAAGGACGCGTCTGGCACGCTCAAGCGCACCTTGTCGCGCATCTACAACCAGCTTGGCCAACTGGCGACGCAGGCTACCGCGCAGGGCGACCCGACCGACTTCGGTTACGACGGCAACGGCAACACCAAGACCGTCACCGACGCGCTCGGTCATGCCACCCAGAACGACTACGACCCGCTCAACCGCCTGGCGCGCACGCTGCAGGATGTGGGCGGCATCGCCGCCGAAACCAAGTTCGGCTACGACGCCCTGGATAACCTCACCAAGGTCACCGATCCCAAGGGCCTGGACACCACCTACGCCTACAACGGCCTGGGCGACCTTACTACGCTCACCAGCCCGGACACCGGCAGCACCACCTACACCTACGACAGCGCCGGCAACCGCGCCACCCAGACCGATGCGCGCAATATCAAGACCAGCTACGGCTACGACGCGCTTAACCGCCTCACCCAGGTCACCTATCCGACCACCAGCCTCAACGTCAGCTATACCTACGACGTCAGCCAGAGCACCTGCGCCAGCGGCGAGACCTACGCCGTGGGCCGCCTGACCCGGATGCAGGACGGCAGCGGCAGCACCGACTACTGCTACGACCGCTTCGGCGATCTGGTGCGCAAGGTACAGACCACCAACGGCAAGGTGTTCGTGGTCCGCTACGCCTACACCAAGGCCGGGCAACTCAGCCGCCTGACCTACCCGGATGGGGCAGTGGTGGACTACGTGCGCAACGCCCAGGGCCAGACCACCGAGGTCGGCGTGACCCCGCCCGGCGGCACGCGCCAGGTGCTGCTGAACCAGGCCACCTATTATCCGTTCGGCCCGGTCGCCGGCTGGACCTACGGCAACGGCCGGCCGATGCAGCGGGTGCTGGATCAGGACTATCGCCCGCTGGCGGTCAACGACACCCGCAGCGACGGCCTGGCGGTGGGCTTTGCCTTCGACCCGGTCGGCAACCTCAGCGCGCTGACCGCACCGGGCAACACCGCACCGGTCATCAAACTGGACTACGACCCGCTGGGCCGGCTGACCGCGTTCAAGGACGGCCCGACCGATACGGTGATCGACGGCTATACCTACGACGCCACCGGCAACCGCCTCAGCGCCAAGGTCAATACCACTACCCAGACCTACAGCTATCCGACCAACAGCCACCGCCTGAGCAGCGTGGCCGGTACCGCACGCAGCTACGACGCGGCCGGCAACACGACGGCCATCGGTGGCACGGCCGTGCAGTACGTGTATGGCGCCAATGGCCGGCTGACGCAGGTCAAGCGTAACGGCACGGTGGTAGCGAACTACGCCTACAACGGCCGTGGCGAGCAGGTGCGGCGCGTGGGCAAGACCAACGTCTACACGTTGTACGACGAGAGCGGCCATTGGATGGGGGACTACGACGCCAACGGTGCGGTCGTACAGCAGGCGATCTGGCTGGACGACCTGCCGGTCGGCGTGCTGGCCAAGACCGCGCTGCGATACGTGCAACCGGATCACCTGGGCACGCCGCGCGCGGTGATCGACCCGGTCCGCGACGTGGCGATCTGGCGCTGGGATCTGAAGGGCGAAGCGTTTGGCACCACTGCTCCAGACCAGGATCCGGACAAGGATGGCGCTGCCTTCGTGTTGGATATGCGTTTCCCAGGGCAGCGCTATGACGCGCTGAGCGGGCTGAACCAGAACTACTTCCGCGACTACGAGCCGGGCACGGGACGGTATGTGCAGAGTGATCCGATTGGGTTATGGGGTGGGCAGTCTACTTATACCTATAGCGTTGCTAGTCCTTTGAAATGGACTGATCGGTTTGGGTTGGCTTGCGATCAACGTGGTTGTTGGAATACGCCCGAAGAGCTAAATGCAAGTAATAGTGGTAATTGGAGCGCTTACTACGCCCTAGCGTGTGCTGGCGGTGATCCATATGCCTGCCGCGCGGGCGAGGTCGCAGCGAATGCGGGGGACGGTATTCGTGGTATTCTTTCTAATATCACTAATCGAAAATTAGATGCTTCGATTGTTGAAAATCAGCCTGCAGTTTGTCCTGATGATTGGCGTGCGGAGGATTTGCTTCGGAAGAAGGAGGGTATTCGTCGGGGGTTAATGGCTGCACGTGTCGCGCAACTGGTTGGTGCTGATTCATCTAACCCAAGGCAGGTAAGCCGATCATCTATCTCCGACTTCCATCATGATGTTTTTGAAGCTAATGGTGCAAGTAAAGAAGCATTTGGTGGGGATCTATGGGATTCTATATATGGTTCCTTCTTTACTGGTTATGACTGGTGTAAGGGGCCAGCATGTCGGCCATGAGTAGATATTTTCTCATGGCGTCTTTGATGCTTCTTTCAGCCTGCCGTGATCGAGAGCATCATTTTCGAGTGACGGGGGTAGATGGCGAATTCTGTATCCCTGACACGGGCTATGTTGCTCCTGGTGTCTGGTTTGTCCCGCCTGATTCTCCTAGTGTTGATGAGGGGTTTTCATTTGGCGGCTGTCATCGATTGGATAATGAAAAAGATAAGTCAAGTTGTTTTTTGCCAAAAAATTTTATAAGTGCTGATGTTTTTTCGTTAAAGGAAAAGCGTGGCATCAAATGGCGTGAGTTGAAAAAAACAGCAGATTTTGGTGTAAATGTTTCTGGGTCGAATAATGCTTATGTTGGGGATTATGAGGCAGGATTATTGGTTCTGAGCGGGATAGGCAATGTGGTGAGTTGGTCAATATGGAAAGCTCAGCAGGGGCCTGGTGTTGCTGATTTGATTATGAATGATGGCGATGAATTGGTGGCCACGTGTTCTAAGGTTTCTGATTTTCCACGCAGTGCTGGTCTAGGGGTTGAAGGTGAATATGGTTGCTCGAGGTATGTTAGGGGTCCGAAATATGCGCTCGAGTATAGGTTTATATCAAAGGAGCGGGTTCCGGGATTGGGTAAAATAAATTTTCTTGATGAGGCGATTTTCAGTCAGGTGGATCGTTGGCGCTGTTCTGGGCAGTGATCGAGAATGTTGTCAAAATTTGATTAAGGCTGTGCTTGAATTTAAAAACACACAAATCCCCGCGTGTCTATATTTTTTTGGGGCGCGTATTTGCCATTGTTGTCTCGATGCATGGATGTCAGTCCCTGGATGACATTTGTTATCGATGCGGCCTATAAATATTTGCCATGAAAGCCTACTTTTGTCGTTTAATCCCATCCCACTCTGCCGCATGATGTAAGGCCACGCGCCCCCTCCCGCGCGCCCTCCCAACGCTGGAGCCTCCCATGCCGCAACGCCGCCACTTCCTGAAAACCGCCGCCTTCGGCGCCCTGGCCGCCGGGTTGGGCGGTGTGCTTCCTGGTGCACGTGCCGCCGTGGCCAAGGCGCAAGCCAAGGCCGGCGTCGGCCCCTTGCCGCGCGGCGCAGCACGGGTGATCTCGACTTGGGACTTCGGCATCGCCGCGAACCAGGCGGCATGGCAGGTGCTGTCGCGCGGTGGTGCGGCGCTGGATGCGGTGGAGGCCGGGGTGCGGGTGCCGGAGGCGGATCCGGACAATCACACGGTGGGGTTGGGCGGGTATCCCGACCGCGATGGGCGGGTCACGCTGGATGCCTGCATCATGGATCACACCGGCGGCTGCGGGTCGGTCGCGGCGCTGGAGGACATCGTGCATGCGATCTCGGTGGCGCGGCGGGTGATGGAGAAGACGCCGCATGTGATGTTGGTCGGCGATGGCGCGCTGCAGTTCGCGCTGGCGCAGGGCTTCGAACGCACCAAGCTGCTGACGCCCGAATCGGAACAGGCGTGGAAGGAGTGGTTGAAGACCTCCCACTACGCGCCCGAGGCCAATATCGAGAATCGCGCCTATCGCCGCGGCACGCTGCCCGGCGGCAAGGACAACCACGACACCATCGGCATGCTGGCGCTGGATGCGCACGGCAATCTGTCCGGCGCCTGCACCACCAGCGGCATGGCCTGGAAGATGCACGGGCGGGTCGGCGACAGCCCGATCATCGGTGCAGGGCTGTACGTGGACAACGAGGTGGGCGGGGCGACCTCGACCGGCGTCGGCGAGGAGGTGATCCGCAACGTCGGCAGTTTCGCGGTGGTGGAGATGATGCGCCAGGGCAAGAGCCCGGCCGAGGCCTGCCGCGAGGTGGTGATGCGCATCGTGCGGCGCAAGCCGGAACTCACCCGCGATCTGCAGGTAGGGTTCCTGGCGATGAACAAGCGCGGCGAGGTCGGTGCGTTCGCGATCCAGCCCGGTTTCAGCTATGCGGTCTGCGATGCGCAGCGGCAGGATCTGCTGCTGCCCGGCCAGAGTCATTTCGCGGCGCCGGCGGCATGAGCGGGAGCATGCCGATGGGCTTGGAAGTGGCCGCCGATGCGATCGGCTCGGCGCTGGCCGCGCAGGACGGTGGGGCGATGCGGGTGGAGTTGTGCGGCGGCCTGGATGGCGGTGGGCTGACGCCGTCGTTCGGCACGCTGGCGGCGGTGCGCGATCGGTTGCGTATTCCCCTGTACGTGCTGATTCGCCCGCGGGTCGGCGATTTCGTGTTCGACGCGGCGGAGGTGGAGGCGATGCGCCGCGACGTGGAGCAGTGCGTGCGCCTGGGATGCGACGGCGTGGTGCTTGGCGCGCTGACCGCGGACGGTGAGGTGGACATGGCGACGATGCGCGAGCTGATCGCCGCGGCCGGGCCGCTCGGCGTCACCTTCCATCGCGCCTTCGATGTCAGCGCCGATCCGCGGCGTGCACTGGAAGACGTGATCGCGCTGGGCTGCGAGCGGGTGCTGACCTCCGGTGCGCGCGAGACGGCGGAAGAGGGGGCCGAGTTGATCGCCGAACTGGTGCAGCAGGCTGGCGCGCGCCTGAGTGTGATGCCGGGGTCTGGCGTAACCGAAGCCAACCTGGCGCAGTTGCGCGCGCGCACCGGCGCGCGCGAGTTCCATGGTTCGGCGCGAGGGCCGCTGGCGTCGCGGGCGACATCGCCGCATCCGCATGTGCGCAACCTCGGCGGCGACCGCATGCAGACCGATGTGGCGCGGGTGCGGCGGATGGTGGCGCTGCTGGCGGAGTAGGGCGTCGCCGATGCGTGGTGAGCATCGGATCGCAGCGGTGCGGCGGATAGTGACAAGATTCGCGTGTCGCGGCTGAAGCCGCTCCTACGAGGGGCGGCGGTTTGGGGCAAGCTGCACCGCGCAGCCCACCGCTGATGGGTGGTGCGCGGCGCGCGACCGCAGCGTGGTCAGCGTGACGCACCCGCTGCGAGCGTGCCGCTCAATCGCTTCGGATCCAGCACCACGTGCTTGATGCGCGTGCGCTTCCAGGTGTAGCTGATGTGCACCCGGCCGTCGCGGGTCTGGATCACTGCGGGATAGGAGAACTCGTCCTTGGGGCTGTCCTCCAGGGTCAGCACCCGGGTCCAGTGCTGGCCATCGTCGGACAGCGCCACGGCGAGCACGCCGCGGCCGTCCCACCAATCCTTGCCGGCTTCGGTGGGGTTGTAGACCAGCAGCGAGCGGCCGTCGGCCAGCACCACGGCGTCGGTGCCGGAATTGGGATTGGCCAGGTCGAGCAGGGTCATCGGTTCCCAGGTGCGGCCATTGTCGCGCGACCAGGTACTGAACACGTGGTTCTGCTGGCTGCGGCCCACCGCCTGCAGGCGGCCGTCCTTGTGCAGCAGCACGCTGGGCTGGATCGCGCCGATCCTGGCCGGGTCGTTCATCGCCGGGCCGCGCGTCCAGTGCGCGCCGTTGTCGTCGGACCATTCCATGTGCGCCACCCAGCCGGCGTCCTCGCTGCTGCTGGGGCTGAGGATGCGGCCGCTTGGCAGTTGCACCGGCTTGTTCTTGATCGGGCCGAGGATGCCGTCGGGCAGGCGCTCGGGCGTGGACCAATGGTGGCCGCCATCGCTGGACGTGGTCTGCATGCCCCACCAGCGCTTCGGGTCCGGACCCACCTTGTAGAACAGCCGCAGCGGCCCTTGTGCAGGCTGAAACAGCACCGGGTTCCAGGTCGGCAGTGGTGCGCCCTGCGCCTGCGCGCCGTCGGCCACGCGCTGCGCCGGTTGCCAGCCCTGCGCGTCACGCCGCGCGACCCAGATGGCGACGTCGTCGGCACCTTCGTGGCGGCCGCCGAACCAGGCCGCGAGCAGGCCGTCGCGGGTTTCCACCAGGGTGGAGGCGTGGCACTGCGCGGTCGGCGCCTGCGCGTTGACGAATTCGCTGTAGACGATGGGCGAGGGCGGCGCCTGCGGCGGGGCGACGGCGGCCGGACCGGCGATGGCGCGCACCGCGAACAGCGACAGCAGGGGAAACAGCGAAGGCGACATCATGTGGTACGGTCCTGGCCCGAGAACGGGGATACCTATTTATCATCAATTAAATACCATGTGCTGACATCGCCGGTAGCCGCCTGCCTGCCCGACCGACGATTGCGAGGATCTCCCCGCTCCGCTGGCTGGCCGCATTCGGCCCGACTGTGCTGGCCGCGCCGCCGCTGCTCGCCGAGTCTTCGCCGGCACCGCGCTGTTCGAGTACGGCGGCGTGCGCTGGGTCGGCAACGCGGCCGGGGTGATCGAGGGCGAGAACTGGAAACCGTGGAAGTGCTCCGCGACGGCGCCTGGGTCAAGGTGGCGCAGGCGATCGGCCACATGAAGATCGACCACTTCCCCGCGGTCACCGCCTCGCGCGTGCGCCTGAACATCCTGTCCAGCGTCGATGCCGCGTACATCCGCGCGTTCCAGTTGTTCAACGTGGGCGCTGCCGCCACCCGCTGATCCCAGCCCGCGACGTGCACTCACCTCTCCCCTCGGGAGAGGGGCCGGGGGTGAGGGGACGGCCGCATGCGATCCGCTCCTACGGCCGCGACCTGCGCCACAAGAGCACGCGATAGCACACGACAGGCACCGCGTGCCGATCTGGAAGCACGCACCGCGTGCGCATGCCGCGCTCCGTCTGCCTTCGTGCGATTGCATCCGACACGCGCCACATTCACGGCGCCGCCGCGGCCACGTTTAGAGGGACGTCGCCCTCCATCCCGGGCGCGTGCCGTGTCGCCGAGGCGCTGCGGCCATGCCACCGGGGTGGTCCCGTCATCGTGGAGCAACGCCATGCCCGATCGCGCAGGTGGATCCCGGTTCCGTGCCCTGTCGTCCGAACAGCGCCGGCGGCTGCGGCAGTGGGCACGTCTGCGCCAGGGCATGTGCGTGACCCTGGCCTGCCTGGCGGTGGCCCTGGCGCCGTCCTGGGATGCGCGCAGTGCGCCGTCGACCCCGCAGGCGTTGCTGCGCGCGCTGCGCGTGCTCGCGCCGGTCCACGGCTTTGGCGCAGCTGTCTGCGCGTCTTGCCGATCTTCGCCGCCGCGCGAAGCGCGTCCTTCCTTGCTTCCGCATGGCGACGTCGGCGCGCCGCGGATAGCGCCTGCAAACCGGGCTGCGGCCCTGTTCCCGGGCGGCGGCTGCCGCTGCCGTTCTCTTCCCTTCAAGGATCCGCCATGGCCTATTTCAAACTTGCCGAGCAGACTCAACTGAACCGCTACGTCTGCGATTTCCACAGCCACTTCACCGGCATCCTGCCGACCCAGCGCAAGGCCCTGGACGACACGCGGCCATCGCTGGCGCAGTTGCTGGCACAGCGCTTCTATGCCGACGATCCGCATGCGACGGCCAAGGGCGAACTGCTGCTGTTCCGCTATGCGCTGACGCTGATGAGCGAGCGCAGCAGCAATCCCTTCGCAAAGCTGCTGGCCAAGCGCGACCGCACCGAATACGAACGTGCCGAATGCGTGGCGGAGAACATCTACATCGCCTGCCAGGTGATCGCCGCCGAGTACGGCTATGCGCGCAGCGAACTGGCGCTGCCGCCGCAATCGCCCATGCTCTACACGCTGGTTGACGCCGAGATCGTCGCCCCGGCCCTGGCCTCGGCGGAGGCGCCCAGCGCCAACTTGCGCAGCCTGGTGCGTTACTTCAACAACAAGTTCTACAGCGCCAGCAAGTACACACCGTTCGACGATGCCTACAAGCTGCGCGGCCATTTCGTGAAGCAGCTCTGCCAGGGCGATCCGGCCAAATACACCACCTGGAGCGACTCGCAGAAGGCCGATTACCGCATGTGGGTGTGGTCGACCTTCGGCTACCTGCGCGAGGACGGTGTGCTGCTGATCCAGGCCGCTGCCACCGAGGACGAGATTCCGCAACTGGCCGAGCTGGCGCAGGACTACAACGTCCAGTACGGCACCGACTACCGCCTGCTTGTGCATTCGGCCGACCACTACATGGCCGACGACAAGCTGAAGGACTTCCTGGACAAGAAGATCGCGCCGCTGCTGACAGGGAATGGCAAAAGCGATTCGACCATCGTCGGGCTGGACCTGCTCGGCGCGGAGAACAAGGTCGGCAACTACGCCGAACTGTTCACCTGGCTGCAGCGCAACGCCAACGCGCTGAGCGCCAATTTCGGCAGCGGTGGCGGCAAGCGCGCGCTGCGCGCGATCGTGCACATCCACTGCGGCGAGGGCAGCGGTTTCGGTGCGGAGAACCGCTCGGTGACGGGCTACTACCTGCACCAGATCGGCGACCCGGATGCGCGCTTCTACGCCGCGCTGTCCGTGCACGTGCTGGATGCCTGGAACGCTGCGAAGGGCAAGCGCGGCGCCACGCCACGCCCCACCCGCGGGACCGCGACCCCGCAGGGCCTGTTCGAGGAGTTGTTCAGCAACACGGCTTTCAGTCACGACGGCCACGTGCTGCGTCGCTTCGACATCAACGCACCGCTGTCGCGCGAGTTGGCCGGCTACAACGCCAAGCGCAACGTGATGGCGCTGAGCGAAGCGCTGGACCAGCCATCGCTCGACGGCGGTCGCGACGTCTACCACGCGCTGGTGGAGAACAACCCGCTGTACACGTTCCGCCTGGGGCACGACTACTACTATCGCAGCTACATGGCCGCACGCTACCCGTGGCTGGCATTCGACACCAACCTGGGCAGCAACGCCATCACCGGCGCCTCGGCGCTGTTCGATTCGGTGCAGGGCTACCGGCTCAATCGCGGCTATCGGCAATTGGACGGCTACATCGACACCGACGTGCTGGAGGCGGTCGGCAATGCGGTGCTGAGCATGGAGGCGCAGGGTCTGGACCGGGCGCAGATCGCCCAGTTCATCGCCATCAGCCAGCAGCCCGGCGATCTGGCCGAGACGCTGAACAACAACCAGGCGTATCTGCAGGGGCAACTGCAGGCGGCGCTGCAGCCGATCTACGACCCGGCGCAGGCCGAGTTCCTGTTCGGCACCTATTGCAAGCTGGTGCTGTACTGCGCCGGCGACGCCCCGGCCGCAGCGCTGCGCTACCAGGCCATGGTGCGTGCGCTGCTGGTCGTACAGAACTGGCGGTCCTACCTGCTGGGCGCCGACGGCCAGGGCGTGGAGCACACCGGCGTGCAGCGCGAATACCTGCGCATGCTGGTGCTGTTGATCTACAAGCTGCTGCCGAGCAACCAGAACGAACTGCAGGTGGATCTGCTGCAGACCATGGCCGTGCTGCTGCGCAGGCTGGCGTTGAGCTACTGGCGCGCCACGGTGGGGCCGACCAACGCCCTGGAGGTCACTGGCAGCCTGCTCGGGCTGGAATCGCTGGATGGCTTCAAGGGCCCGGCCTCGGTGGTCGTGGTGCGGCGCTCGCCGCCGGCAGCGGCATGATCGGCGCCTGGGACGCGACGGCGACGGACGACGTCGCCGCCTACCTCTGGCACACGGGCATGTCGCGCGGGGATGCGGCCGTCACCACGCCCGCACCGACATCGACACCCACACCGGCGGCCGGCACGGCGACCGCACCGGCCGCGACGCCGCCGCAGGAGCCGCCGACACCGTCGTCGCAGTCGCCGGCACCAGCGCCGACGCCGGTGCCGCCGGCAACCGAGGCCACGGCGGACGTGCAGCGCTTGCTGCATGCGCTGAGCGACCACAAGGTGCTGGAGGCGCTGATCAAGCTGTTGCGCTGAGCCGCTCGCAAGACACGATTCGGGCCCGCTGTCCGTGAAGCGGGCCCATTTTTTTGCGCGACTGGCCCACATAACCGCAGCGCCGCCGCTTTAGCCGTATGCAGGCGTAGACAAAGCGCGCGCGCACGCCACACGCCGTGCGGCTGCGCGTGCATCGCGCCCGCGGTTGTCACCCAGGGAACAGCTATTGCCGCCGACCGCCACAGAGACTCGTCGCACAACCGGATTTCGGAGCATGCGATGGAGATGGCAAAGGAAAAGGCAGGCACGACCGCCAAGCGATTCGTGGAGGCCGACGAGATGTTCACCCGCGCCTGGCGCGCGACGCTGCCGGACCTGCGGCGGCGTGCGCTGCGGCTGGCCAACGGGCGTGCGGACGCGGCCGAGGACCTGCTGTCGGATACCGCGGTGAAGGCGTTGCTGTTCATGCGCCGCTCGCCGGAGGCGATGACCGACCCGCAGGGATTCCTGTTCGTGGTGCTGCGCCACGTGTTCCTGGACCTGGTGCGGCGGCGCCGCGGTGGCGGCGAACCGCTGGACCGCCCGTCCGAGGCTAAGGAAGTGGACGCCGTGGCCGATCAAGCAATGACCGCCCTGCAACGCGCCGAGCTGGAGGAGCAGATGGAGCGCGTGGTGGCGGCGGTGGCGGCGCTGAGTCGGGAGCAGCGCCGCCTGTTCGCCTATCGCTTCGTCGAGGAATTGCCGTATCCGGCCATCGCCAACCTGCTGCGCATCAACCAGCCGCTGGCGCGCAAGCGCGTGGAACTGCTGCGCAAGCGGCTGCGGCTGGCGATGGTGGCCGAGTGAGGGCGTCGGCTGCTGCGGTTTCACAAGCCGCCCACGGCGGCGTTTTCCCTCCACGCCGGGCCGCACAGGGCCGCGGCATCGCGGGCGCCGCGGCGGGGCGTGGCACCGGCCATCCCCGTCGCGGCGCCTCCCCGGCAGGCGACTCACCAAGGAACTAGGCTCATGGCAGACAACACGCTCGTCAATTCGCAGATCACCGACGCGGTCACCCAGACCAACGTCAAGGTGGTGGCCGAGGCGCCCGCCCAGGCGATCGCCTCGCTGTACCAGGTCTCCAGCCACTCCACCGGGCTGGCGTTGCAGAACGCGGTGCACAGCCAGCAGGCGCTGAACCAGGTCTCCAACGCCGTGGTGTCCAAGGCGGTGGCGCTGATCATGGCGATCGGCGAGAAGTGATGCAGCGCCGTGGCCCGCGCCGCGGCGGCTGAGGCGGGCACCGATCCATCCATCAGGAGAGTGGCATGTGGCCTTTCGCAAGCAAGAAACCCCCGGGATCCCCCACGGCCGCGGCGCCGGCCAGCGCGGCAACGGCGCCGGCATCCGCTGCGGCTGCGGCGCAGACGCCGGACGCGCCTGCGGCGGCACCGCCGACGACCGACGCATCGCCAGCGCCATCGGCTGCGGTGGCTGACACACCAGCACCAACTGCGGCTGCGGCTGCGGCTAGCGACCCGTCCGCCACAGCGTCGGCGAGCGGCAACGCGCCCGCCGCCGCTGCTGCAGGCGCCGCCGCGCCCAGCGCCGCCGAATCCAGCGCCGCCGCCGCACCAGCCGCAGGTGGCGATGGCGCAGCGCCACCCACGTCATCGTCTGCGGCCGCAGTCTCGCCGCCACCGCCACCGCCACCGCCGTCCATGTTGAGGACGCTCAACACGCACATGCTCGCGCAGGCCTCGGCGGCCAGCCCGGCCAGCGATGCGCTCAACAGCAAGATCGTGCAGGCCGTGCAGCTCAGCAATGCCGAGACCATGGCCTATGCGCCGTCGCAGATCGTGGTCGGCTCGAACATGCTGATCAGCCAGGCTTCGGGCCTGATCGCGCAATCGGCGGCGGTGTACTTCGACGGCGTCAGCAAGATGGCCCTGGCCAGCCAGGGCGTGCTGCTCAAGCAGATGACCGAGAACCTGGCCGAGAACAAGATGGAGCAGGCCGCCGAGGATGCGCTGGGCGTGCTGGCCACCGACGTGCTGGTCGGTGCCGCCGCGGCGGTCGCGGCAGCGGCCGGCGCACTGGAGGCCGAGTCGGCCGGCTTCGCCATCGACAAGATCGACCAGAGCATCGCCAAGTACGCGGACCTGATGCGCGGCCGCAAGTCCGCGTCCACCTAGGCCGCTTGCACCACCGGTTTCACCACACGCACAGGGGAGCACCATGCAGGACAACCAAGCATCCGATTTCGCCACGCTGCGCCAGTTCGCCGAGAAGTGGCTGGGCCGTCCACTGGTCGGCGCCGAGGAAGAGCAACTGCGGCGCTTCGCGTCGGAAACGTCCGCACCGCCGGCAGTGCCTGCCGCCGAAACAGCCGGCACCTCGCCGTCGCTGATCGATGCCGAGCGCGAGCGCGTGAAAGGCTTGATCCAGCAGATGCAGCAGACGATGCAGAACAGCCGGGGCGCACTGAACGGGGCCACCGCGGCCAGCGAAGCGGCAGTGCTCAAGGCGGTCCAGTCGGCCGACTCGCTGGGCCAGTTGCGGCCGAACCAGTTGCGCCAGCCGCAAAGCGGCGAGGGCGGCAGCAATCAATTGGTGATGTCGCAGATCGCCGATCGCCTCGCCAATCTCGTGCAGGCCGAAGTGCGCGCGTGCTTCGAGCGTGAGTTCGGCAGCCTGGCCCAGCAGATGCAGGCGGTGGTCGAGGCGGCGCGTGCGCAGGGGCTCATCGCGGCCGAGTCGGCCGCGCCGGCCGCGGAGCCGCAAGCGCCATCGTCGCCGCCCGCTGGCTGAGCCGTTCCGCTGCACGGCGACGCCTCCGCGTATCCCACGCGGAGGCGTGCGCCGTGTGCGCGTGTCCGCTGCGCACGAACGTAGGCATGGCGTCTGGCGCGTGTGGCATGCGTCGGCTGCGCTGGCGCCACGTCCCGGCAGCGAACGCAGCTGCGCACCATCGGTGATGCAGTCGGTGTCAGGTCGCCCGGCCATCGTCCGTTCGACTGCAGTACTGGTGAATCGCACTGCATGGCGGCGGAGGCAGCGAGGCGGCCTGCGCCGCAGTGGTTGCAACACGCATCGGTCGAGGTCGCGGCGTATCGCGGTCGGTGTTCCTGCGTCGCGCGCACATCGCGGCGACGCTGGCGAGACAAACGCCGCACACGGTTTCACAGGTTCTGCACTGTCCCGTTTTCAGAGATCGTACGGCGTGGGCCGTACCCCAACCAGGAGCGAACACATGGCATTTCCCACCGCGGTCAACGACCAGATCACCGATGCGGTCACCCAGTCCAATGTGAAGGTCATCGGCGAGGCGCCGGCCTTCGCGATGGCGTCGATCTACCAGAGCATGGCGCACTCGACCGGCATCCTGTTCGAGAACGCCGTCTCCGCGCAGCAGCAGCAGAACACCCTGGCGCAGGCCGCGGCCAACCAGGGCGTCATGCAGATCTACAGCCTCGATTCCACCGCCGCCGCCGGCGCCACCGAGAAGGTCGCGCAGACCGGCGTGTCCGACAACCTCACCAGCCTGCTGACCGTGCTCAACGCGTTCAAGCAGTCGTAAGCCACGCGCGCTAACGCCGCCGCGAGGCGGCGCTAGCCATGCAACTCCCTTCCTAACGAGGACCGTTCCATGGCCTATCCCACCGCAGTCAACAACCAGATCACCGACGCCGTCACCCAGTCCAACGTCAAGGTCATCGGCGAAGCGCCGGCCTTCGCGATGGGCTCGATCTACCAGAGCCTGGCGCACTCCAGCGGCATCCTGTACGAGAACGCGGTCGCCGCGCAGCAGCAGCAGAACACGCTGGCGCAGGCGGCGAACAACCAGGGCGTCATGCAGGTGTACAGCCTGGATACCACCGCGGCCGCGGGCGCGTCGGAGAAGATCGCCCAGACCGGCGTGTCGGACAACCTGACCAGCCTGCTGACCGTGCTGCAGGCGTTCCAGGGTTCGCCCTACAGCAAGGGCTGAGCCCGCAAGGCGAGACGGCACGCGGCTGCGTGGCGCCGTCCGGCTGGACGCGTCGCTCCGGTCCCGACACGGGCCGGAGCGGCGCCATCACCACGCGGCCATGGCCGCCCTTTGACGACCCACTGCACTCGAACGGCACGCGCCTTGGCTGCCTGCCGCGCCGAAGTGCGTTCGAGGCCCTGGCGCCACGTCTCCTGCGCCCAGGGAAGGGGGAACTATGGACCTTCCTGCAATCGCCGACCTGCAGTGCGCCGACCGCATCCGGTCGACCGACGCCAGCGACGCCGCGTCTGCGGACGTGGCCGATGCCCGCCATCGCCCGTTGCTGGAGCGCTCGGCCGTGTTCCAGGGCATGCCGGCGTCGGCGCTCGATTACCTGCTCGCGCACGCCAGCGAATGCGCTCTGGACTCGGGAAGCGTGCTGTTCTTCAAGCACGATCCCAGCAGCTTCGTCGGGGTGGTGGTGCAGGGGCGTCTGTACAAGGTGCTGTACGGTCCGGATGGGCAGGAGTTGATCGTCGGCACCATCGAGCCGGGCGGGCTGGTCGACGAACAAGCCTTGCTGGAACCGCACGGGCGCAGCTTCACCGCCATCGCCTTCGGCCCAAGCTGCGTGCTGAAACTCCCGCGCCGCCATTTTGCCGGCCTGATGAGCGTGCCGCTGTTCCAGCAACGCATCGATGCGCTGCTGCGTCTGCGTCTGCGGCAGACCCTGGATAGCCTGGAAAGCATCTGCCTGCACCGCCTGGAAGTGCGCCTGGCGCGCTACGTGCTGCATCAACTCGAACTGCAGGCGCCGCACGCCGGCGGCGGCGATACGGTCGCGCTGCCGCCGAACCAGAGCATCCTGGCGGCGATGCTCAACGCCAGCCGCTCCAAACTCAATGCGCAACTGCAGCGCTGGGTACGCAGCGGCCTGGTCAGCCGACGCCGCCATCTGTTGCGCGTCCACGACCTCGGCGCGCTGTATGCCAAGGCCAGTTTGCAGGGCGCGGCGGCGATGTCGGTGTCGGACGGCGAGGACACGCCGGCGCGTGCCGCCTGTCCGCCGTGGACGGATCGCCGCGCCGACTGAGGCCACTGCTCAACCGATGGCGGGATCGAACGCCTGCCGCGCGTTCGCCGTATGCGACGCGTCGGATTGCAGCGCGGTCCTGACCTGAGCGGCTTGCGGTCACGAGGTGCCAAATGCACCGACACCAGTGCTCGATCCGTTTCCGTGGAGCGCTTGGCCGACCATCAACTCGCCACTGTCTCGCCACGCACGCAGTCCGGTGCCGTGGCCGGTGCGCGCGACAGGTCGCTGCTGCGATACGCCTCGCCCCATTCGCGCAGGCTGATCAGCACCGGCGCGAGGGAGTGGCCAAGCGGCGTCAGCGCATATTCGACCTTGGGCGGCACCTGCGGATAGACGTGGCGCACGATGACGCCGTCCTCCTCGAGCTCGCGCAACTGCAGGGTCAGCATGCGCTGCGTGGCATTGGGAACCAGGCGCGTCAGTTCCATGAAGCGCTTCTTGCCGGAGAGCAGGTGGAACAGGATCACCGGCTTCCACACCCCGCCGATCACCGACAGCGTGACCTCGACCGCGCAGCCACTCTTGCCATCCTGACGTTTCAGACGCATGGTCGTTGTACCTACAAAATTGATAGTACCTGCGCAAATTGTACGTTCTTGCGATGCAGGAAGTGCATCCCGACAATGCCTGCAACGCGGTCGCGCTGCAACCGGTGCAGCACTGCCCCTCGCCACTTTCCGCTAAGGACGTCGTGCCCATGAAAGCCATTACCCTGCGCCAGCCCGCTGGCCTCGAGAACCTCCGCCTCGTCGAACTGCCCGATCCTGGCCAGCCGGGCGCCGGCGAACTCCGCGTACGCGTGCATGCCAGCTCGCTCAACTTCCACGACCTAGGCGTGGTGACCGGGCGCATGCCCAGCGCCGACGGCCGCATCCCGATGTCCGACGGCGCCGGCGTGGTGGAGGCGGTGGGCGAGGGCGTTGACGAGTTCGCCGTAGGCGACGCGGTCGTCTCGACCTTCTTCCCGACCTGGCTGGATGGCGGGCCGACCATCGCCGACTTCGCGACCGTGCCCGGCGATGGCGTCGACGGCTATGCACGCGAGACCGTGGTGCGCCCCGCGCACTGGTTCACGCACGCACCGCGCGGCTACAGCCACGCCGAAGCGGCGACGTTGACCACCGCCGGGCTCACCGCATGGCGCGCGCTGGTGGTGGACGCGCGCCTGAAGGCCGGCGACACCGTGCTGGTGCTCGGCACCGGCGGCGTGTCGATCTTCGCCCTGCAGTTCGCCAAGCACATGGGCGCCACCGTCATCGCCACCTCGTCCTCCGACGAAAAGCTCGCGCGTGCGCAGGCGCTGGGCGCCGATTTCACCATCAACTACCGCCGCGATACCGACTGGGCGGCCAAGGTGCTCGACTACACCAACGGCCGCGGCGTCGACGTGGTGATCGAAGTGGGCGGACCGGACACGTTGGGCCAGTCCATCCGCGCCTGCCGCATCGGCGGCCATATCGCCTTGATCGGCGTGCTGACCGGCATTGCCGGCCAGGTGCCGACCGTGGCGCTGATGCAACGCCACCAGACCCTGCAGGGCCTGATCGTCGGCAGCCGCCGCCACCAGCGCGACATGGTCCGCGCCCTCGACGCAACCGGCCTCAAACCGGTGGTCGACCAGACCTTCGCGCTGGAAGACATCGCCGATGCGTTTGCGCATCAGGCGGCGGGGAAGCATTTTGGGAAGCTGTGCTTGTCGATCTGACTGAGGTGCCGGAGCGGTCGGCGCTGTTGCGCTGATCGCGGTGGTTGTTGGACGCAGTCACCAATATCTGCCGCGACGCTTTGGTAAAGCTATTTCCGGCATGTGGTTGCGATGCATCAATGGATCGAATGTCTCAATGGAAATCTTGCTCATCTGCATCTACTGCTCGCGTCAATACGTCGAGAAGCGCTGGTCAGGTAATGGCCACTGGAACCCATATTAAAATGGATAGATGGCATGAAATAGTTGTCACAAGCGGTCGTCGATCAGATGCAGCTGGCGGCATGAAAACCTGGGCAAGCCTTAGAATCTGACCCTGTTCCTGCGGCTGTTCTAGCCTCGGGCCGCATAATAGCCAGGCCGGCCTCAGCCGCTCGACCTCCAACTCCACCGGTCGTCAAATACCGGCAGATCGCGCATCCGGCGTACCGTGCGGTCGTGGATCTCATCGACCTCATCGCCACAGCCGCTGCAGCGACGAGCATGGTCAGGCTGACGTGTCAGTTCCAGCACCAGCCAGCGGCGCTCCCCGCGTTGCTCGTGCCGCCAGTGCTCAACCCGATATCCCGCCCAGCCTCCCAGTTGAGATATACAATCTCCTACGGCCATGGCCGGCCCCAGTTTGTTGCCTTAGACATCAGCAAGTCTGCTGGGTCGGTCGTGCATCTCTCTCCCTCACTTGGGAGATGAATCTTTTTTTATGCGTCCCCATGGTGCGTCAGCTACGGCCCCCTACCTTGGGTGGGTTCGGGTAACCCATTGTGTATGTGCCTGTGCCTGCGCAAGGTGTGCAGTGCGACCTCTCACCGGCTCGCCCGGACGACGGGCCGCCCGGTCACGTCATCGCCGCCGCTCGCGCTGACCGCAGGCCTGAATTTCTTCTTAACACGTTGCAGCAGAAAGGTGTCTAGAGTCGGCTCCGCTCGCTGGCGGCTCACACGCCAACGACCGACGCCGGAAGGATGCCGCGTTGCTGCATTCGACCGCCCGCAAGGACGAACGGGAGACAACATCATGGGTCGATTCGCATGGACGTTGGGGATTCTCTGCTGCGCGGCGCTCATGCCGGCCTTGGCCGAGGTGCCAGGGGAGTGCGCAGCGCTGTTTCAGGATGCAGGGGCCATTCCCGGGACGCAGAATTGCCGCACCAATGCTGGCAATGCGGACTTCGGACTGGGCACCTACTACTGCAACAATCCGGACATCATCGCCGAATACTGCGGTGGCACTGCCGCCCCGAAGCCGTGGGATCCCGGCAAGAACAACCAGTGCGACGTGACCACCGGACCCACCCAGGTGGGCAACCCGATCAATGCGCCCCTCGGCATCAAGGTGCAGACCGAGACCGACGCGCGCGACGGCACGGGCCACTTGGCGCTCCAGCGCCACTACAGCAGCGTGGCCATCGACGCCAATCCGGGCAACGTGCTGGGGCCGCGCTGGCGGCATAGCTTCCAGATATCTCTGACATCAGCCGACGAGGACGGCACACCCGTACGCCGTCTCAACCTCCCCAGCGGCAACAGCTATCGCTTCTTAGGCGAGGGCAATGGCGTGTGGAAGCCTGACGCGGACGTGCGGGAACGCCTGCAACCCGTGTCGCAAGGCGGGACGCAGACGGGATGGGACGCCATCGGCAGCGACGACACGCGCTACCGATTTGACATGGATGGCAAGCTCGTACGCATCAGCTACCGCGATGGCGACGTGCTGACCCTGCGCTACGCATCGACAGGATTGCTGCAGGACGTGACCGATGTACGCAGTCGCCGCCTGCAGTTCGGCTATTCCAGTGGCCGTTTGACCGTAGTGAAGCAGCCGGACGGCCGACAGGTGAAATACGCGTACACCCAGCAAAACCTCACCCGCGTGCAGTACCAGATGACGGATGGCTCATCGCCAACGCTCGCTACCGTGAAGTATGTCTATGGCGACAGTAGCGATGCGTTGCTGCTGACCGGCATCGTGGACGAAGCAGGTCAGGCCTATGCGAATTGGCAGTACGACAGCCAGGGCCGGGCGATCGCCAGCTGGCACGGTGGTGCGAACAGCCAGATCGACCGCGTATCGATCGATTTCGGGCAGCAGCAGTCCCGGGTGACCGATGAACTGGGCAATGTCTCCACCCATTCTTACGCATTCGCACTAGGTCGTGCCAAGCAGACAGCGGTCGATCAGCTGTGTAGCCAATGCGGCGCGTCCCAGGTTAGCCAGCGAACCTACGACGCCAATGGCTACCCCGATCTGCTCACCGACTTCAAGGGCGTGACGACCGACGAGGATTACGACGCCCGCGGTCTACTGGTCCAGCGCATCAGCGCGGCCAACGATACGGAAGGCCGCAAGCGCACCGTGCAGACCGATTGGCATCCGGATTTCAACGTGCCGACGGAGCGGCGCACGTACGATGCCTCCAATGCGCTGGTGTCTCGTTCGAACTGGACCTACAACACCCGCGGTCAGCCGCTCACTGCGTCCCGCACTGATCCGGCGAGCGCTATCACCCGCATATCCACGACCACCTACTGCGAACAGACCGACATCAATGCAGGTCGCTGCCCGCTGCTGGGCCTGGTGACCTCGGTCGACGGACCTCGTGGCGATATCACAGACAAAGCGACGTACACCTACTACGCGACGTACGCCAGCACCTGCGCCACGTCCCCGACCACTTGCGCCTACCGCAAGGGCGATTTGTGGAAGGTGACAAATGCGCTGGGACAGGTCACCGAGTACCTGGCCTATGACGGCGCTGGTCGCGTGCTGTCGGTGAAAGACGCCAACGGCGTGGTCACCGACTTCACATACCACCCGCGCGGCTGGCTGACCGCGAGCAAGGTCCGCGGAGCCGACGACAGTAGCGAAAGCGACGATCGCATCACCGCGATCGACTACTGGCCGACTGGTCTGGTCAAGCAGGTGACGCAGCCTGATGGCGCGTTCACCCGCTTCACCTACGATGCGGCGCATCGGCTGACCGATATCGCCGACAACGCCGGCAATACCATCCACTACACCCTGGACAACGCCGGCAACCGGCTCAAGGAAGACACCAAGGACGCGTCTGGCACGCTCAAGCGCACCCTCTCGCGGGTGTACAACCAGCTCGGCCAACTGGCGACGCAGGCCACAGCCCAGGGCGATCCGACCGACTTCGGCTACGACGCCAACGGCAACACCAAGACCGTCACCGACGCGCTCGGTCACGTGACCCAGAACGACTACGACCCGCTCAACCGACTGGCGCGGACCCTGCAGGACGTGGGCGGCATCGCCGCCGAGACGAAGTTCGGCTACGACGCCCTGGACAACCTGACCAAGGTCACCGATCCCAAGGGCCTGGACACCACCTACGCCTACAACGGCCTGGGCGACCTGACCACGCTCACCAGCCCGGACACCGGCAGCACCACGTACACCTACGACAGCGCCGGCAACCGCGCCACCCAGACCGATGCACGCAACATCAAGACCAGCTACGGCTACGACGCGTTGAATCGACTGACTCAGGTCACCTATCCGACCACCAGCCTCAACGTCAGCTACACCTACGACGTCAGCCAGAGCACCTGCGCCAGCGGCGAGACCTATGGCGTCGGCCGCCTGACCCGGATGCAGGACGGCAGCGGCAGCACCGACTACTGCTACGACCGCTTCGGCGATCTGGTGCGCAAGGTGCAGACCACCAACGGCAAGGTGTTCGTGGTCCGCTACGCCTACACCAAGGCCGGGCAGCTGAGCCGCCTGACTTATCCGGATGGAGCGGTGGTCGACTACGTGCGCAACGCTCAGGGCCAGACCACTGAGGTCGGCGTGACCCCACCTGGCGGCACGCGCCAGGTGCTGCTGAACCAGGCGACCTACTATCCGTTCGGCCCGGTCGCCGGGTGGACCTACGGCAACGGCCGTCCGATGCAGCGCGTGCTGGATCAGGACTATCGCCCGCTGGCGGTCAACGACACCCGTAGCGATGGCCTGGCGGTGGGCTTTGCCTTCGACCCGGTCGGCAACCTCAGCGCGCTGACCGCACCGGGCAACACCGCACCGGTCATCAAACTGGACTACGACCCGCTGGGCCGGCTGACCGCGTTCAAGGACGGCCCGACCGATACGGTGATCGACGGCTATACCTACGACGCCACCGGCAACCGCCTCAGCGCGCACGTCAACGGTGCCGTCCAGGCCTATATTTACCCGGCGAACAGCCACCGTTTGGCCACGACGGCCAACGAGACCCGCAGCTACGATGCCGCGGGCAACACGATCGCCATCGGCGGCGCGTCGCACGAGTACGCCTACGACGCCGCCGGGCGCATGAGCCAGGCAAAGCATAGCGGCGTCCTCGCCATGGAGTACCGCTACAACGGCCGGGGCGAGCAGGTCCGCCGCTTCCTCGGCACCGTGAACACCCATACGCTGTACGACGAGGCAGGCCATTGGCTCGGCGACTACGACAGCAACGGCAATCCCGTCCAGCAGGCGATCTGGATGGACGACCTGCCTGTCGGTGTGCTGGTCGGTACGGCGCTGAAGTACGTCCAGCCGGATCACCTGGGCTCACCCCGTGCTGTGATCGATCCAGCGCGAGACGTCGCGATCTGGACGTGGGACATCAAGGGTGAAGCATTCGGCAACACCAAGCCGAACAGCGATCCGGACCAAGACGGCACGGCGTTCGTTTTCGACATGCGGTTTCCCGGCCAGCGCTACGATGCCGCAAGCTGGTTCAATCAGAACTACTACCGCGATTACGACACGAGCACTGGGCGCTACGCGCAGAGCGATCCGATCGGCCTGCTGGGAGGCGCATCGACGTTCGCTTACTCCAATTCCGCACCCGCCTCCAGGTCCGATCCCGCAGGACTCTTGTCCTTCGGTGCCACCTGCGGATCAGGGCAGCGGCAGAACATTCTCAACGCTGTCACAGAAATGGCGAACACCATTCAAGGCATGGCCGAGCAGAAGAAATCCGGGTGCTACGATGGAAAATGCGATTTCAACAAGGCAGCCAAAGTCATGAGAAAGGTCGCGACAGCCACCTTCAGCTGCGATTACCGAATCCCCAATGGGCTCACTGTGATAAGGCCCAATTACATCTACCTCTCACAGCACTTTGCCAGCAATCCCAACGATCCTATTACCTCTTCTGGGACGGATCCGAGGGGGGCTGGTTGCATGATGTCGGCGCTCTACCATGAGGCGACGCACTTGGCGCTTTGGGATGAGTTGCCAGCAGAGGATGACGTGAGGCGCGAAACAAGAGCCTGCTTCGATTGCGCCCTGGATCATAAGGAAGACGGGAGCCCGCTGCGATGAGGCGCTTCATCGCAGGTGTACTGGTAGTTTTTCCCTGGGCGTCGGCACTGGCAATCACGCCGACAGTGGATTACAGGTGCCTGGCACGGGCGGCTGACAACATCGTTGTTGTCAACGACGCGAGAACCGACCGCCCGGTGATGACCGATTACTTCGGGCCGCTGTTCCTGACCCGACTGGACGTCGAAAAGCAGTTCAAAGGCGTCCTTGTCATTGCCAGAGACCCCTCGGACCGGTTCGAGGTGATCGTGCGAAGGGATGACAGAAACTCGGCTGGATTTCGCCTGGCGAAGGAGCCGCGCAGCCTGGTCTTCATCAAGAACACCGATCAGGGGCCGGCCATTCTCGGCGACGCGCCTGGTGTGCTCCCCTACCGCGACGGAATCACCATCTACGACGTCAAGTTGGACGACGCAGCAATCAAGACGTTCTTCAGCGAGAAGAGCCTGGCCAAGGCGAATTGCCGAGATCGTTAGATCCCCGAGTGTGTAGAGCGCGCATCTTGATCCGAGCTCAAAGGGTCCGACTATCGGGGGGTTAACCTGACCCCGTTACTAGCAAGGTGTGTCTGTCGATTTGAGGGAGATGCCTCAGAGGTCGGTGCTGTTGCATCGACCAAGGTGGCTGTTGGGCGCAGTCACCAATATCTGCCGCGACGCTTGCGACGGGGTAGAAACGCGCTCGCTCCGATCAGCGCGGTGTGCTACGACGGCAAGTGTTCACTGGCCAGTTTTCTGGCGGAAAGCAATGCCGACAGTAGCTGGTCGCGCTTGTGGCGGTTGTTGACCCCGGCAGGCAATCTGCTTTGCCACGGCTGGAACTCCCAGTGATCTCCCCCATGCACGGCGAGCCGTGTGGAGCCGGACGATGAAAGGAAATCGCGGATTGCTGCCTCCAGTTGCGCCTGGGACTGGAACTCGAGTCTGAATTTCCCGGATGAGACGACCAATACATGCCGCACGCAAGTTGGTGACGCTATTTCCGGCATGTGGTTGCGATGCACCAGTGAATCGAATGTCTCAATGGAAATCTTGCTCATCTGCTATCTACTGCTCGCGTCAGTACGCAGAGAAACGCGTCGGCTTAAGGAAGTCGATCGATAAGGGAATCGACAGCGTCACCCAGACTTCTTCTTCTTGCTAAGTAGCCCAGTCTCGGCGTCGTCATGGCGTCGTGAGCGCAGCGCCACACTTCCTGCATTCCGTGCGGGCCTGTCGATGGCCTTGTGGCGCGTTGAGCGCGGAACAGGCGTCGCAGAAGCGTATCAAGTGAATGGTCTGCCAGAGCCCGTATGCCATGAAGCCGACGGCAGCGGCCAGGAAAAGAGGCGGCGCGTCAGCCACCCAGAAGAAGACCAGCAGCATCACATCGGTGGCGATGCTGCCAACAATGAACACCCGCCGCTTCAGGGGCGCATTCTTGTTGAAGGTGAAGAACGCCAGCGCCACAAGCCCGATCGCGGCCCAGAACCCGAAGAGGTAGGGATAGAGTTCGTTCAACTGTTGGGGCGTGAGGTGCATGGATGTCCTGTCCGGATGCAGATGTACTGGTCGAAGTCTAGGGCCTAGGCAAATCAGGTGCGCGACAGCATGCGGTGCGATGCCCTGGTGTCATCGCTTGGAAGCTGTAGGCCCGGGCGCGCAATCAGGTGCCAACGACTAACGGGAGCGACTAACGGGGTCAGGTTCACTCATCGAATGAGTTTGGTTCTTTGCGCGGGTGGCATGCGGGCCATGCATGCCAATCACCGAATCTTGGCTTGGACCTTGTGTTTCATTAAGGAAGTCAACCTGACTCCGTTACTTGGAGCTTCCCTAACGTCTGAGTCAAACCGCGCCGCGTGGCGTCGTTAGGCATCAAACTCATCCATCAGAGGGGCGGGGCGTGGGCCACGGTAGTCAGTGCCCGAAATACGCACAGCACGCCATCCGACGAAGGCGCCAAGCGTCACGTGCTGAAGTTGAGCGACACATCCTAGGATGGCGCCAGGCTCGTCTGCGTCGTACAGAAACACCAGCATCCCGTCATGGGCATTGATGGCAGCTAGCTTGTCCCGATCCAGTGCGTAGTAGCTCCTATCTCCGTTGCCGGCCCAGCCGCAGGCATTGAAGTCGCACCAGACGAACGGCATGTGCTGAGTTGGTAACTGACCTTCCATTTAGTGCCTAACTCCTGGAACAGGGGCAGAGTGTACTTCCCTGCTTAAGATCAGGAGGTACGATGGGATGGCTCGTTCTCGGTGACCCTCTGGTGCCTAGTGGAAGGCCGCGTCAGTCCTTGCTGGCCATGCTCACTACCAGTTCGCCGTCGTGCACCTGCACGCGTACTGCCGATGGTGAAGCCCAGTTCTTCCATCCAGCGGCCGCCAAGGCGCAGCGCTGGCGTGCGCTTGCCGTTGGCGCAGTGGCCGCAGCCGACGGTGCACTGCTGTGGCGGGCGTGGGCGGCGGGGTGGTCGCGAAGCGCGGGCAAGATCGGCGGCGTTGGCGGCGGCGACCTGTTCGGGCGTCAGCATGGGGATGAGCGTCGATTCGGAGATCGTCCACTGCGGGCAGTGGCGATGCTTGTGCGACTTGCGCTTGCAGGGAGCGGCGGGGCAGGGTGACGGTTGACGCATGGCACAGCCTCCTTGGCAAACAGAAACCCGCGCCAAACGGCGACGGGATGTCGGGAGGTTAGAAACCGCACGTAGCCGGCGGGCTTATTTCCCCGAAGGGTGTTGTATTCGCCGCCCTCCCGACGCAGACAGCGCATCGGAGTTTGCTTGCGAACAGGCACAAAACCCACCGGTTTGACGGAGGTGGGTACCGCTATGAGAGGAGTTTCTACGCTCCTTGGAGGAGCTACTGGATTCTGGAGATGTCAACTGGTTTTGGCCGTAAAACCAAGGTGAGCTTTTAATTGAACCTGACCTAGTTATCTCTGACGCCTTAATTAAGCCGCACCGCGAAGTAGCGTCGGCCGGGAGAATTGTAACTAGAAGACCGTTTTTGTAACCTTAGCTGCACCTTCAACAAGGTCATTAACCTGGTCTGCGGTTGGCTCTGCCTTCTTGTTGTGGTCACACAAGTTACGTATGTCGCCCAAGTGCTGATGAAAGCGCCACTGGGGTGTTTCGATCACCGCAGCGTTTTTCAGGGCGTCATTGAGATCGGCGATTGTCGGGTGCTTCTTCATAAGTTTGATATTGTGAGCGACGCAAACTTCATGCAGGTGCTTCTCCAGTACCACGCCCGCTATGGCGCCGGCTGCGCGCATGAATTTGTGTTTCAGGAGTTCCCTGGCAGCATCGAGCTCGGAGTCCAGAAGGTCGGCCTGCACGAGTTGTCGGATGTCGTAAAGCGAGCTCTCGAACCTGCTCTTGATCGATTTTAGAATGGCAACCTGCTGGTCTAAATGGGTTATCGCGGACCTCCGATCCGCAACAACCTCGTCCCCATATCGAGTGATTCGGAGACCCTGAAGCGCGTCTTCGATTCGGTAATTCTCGAATCCAATATCCTTGCGGCCCTTGGGCTTCTCGTAAAGGCGGGTAAAGTCATTCAGTCGGTCTGGCAGGAGCTGCTTGAGCAGCACTAGGGACTCGGAATACCAGGACTGATATGCATCTTTAAAGTCCGGAAGCGCATCCATGTGCTGCTTCGCAGCTTGTTTGTCATTCTTGCAAGACTTTAGAACTGCGGCCTCGTACTCCTTGCCGTAGCAAAGGTGGGAAAACGCCTGTTGTATCAGAATCGCATCGCGCAAGAGGCGCTCAAAGTCCTTCTTGTATCTGTCGAGATTTGACGCCATGTAGTGCTCCTTTGCTGTCTATCGATAGAATTAAGCCGATTTGCGAAGAATTCGGCTTGAATGAGTGTTAGGCGAGTGATCTACCACCACCAGTACTTCCGGGCGAGATGATCAATCTCTTCCTGCTCTGATGGTGTCAGTCTCTTGCCGCTGAATCGGCGTTTGTTCTTGAGTTGTTGATAACGATTCAGATCGCCCTTGTTGGACAGGCTGGCGCCAATAATTCCAACTAGCACGATTGCTCCAATAATGAATCCGATCACGGCACCTCCCCTGCCTAGTGGTTGAATTAAGCCGCACCGCATGGTGGGCTTGAATGAATGTTAGATAGTGCACCGGTCTGCATGTGACTAACTTGCTGTAACGATATGGCGGACTTTGGCCTGGTTGTAGCGGGCGACATATACAATGGTCATATCGTTGGCTCTATAAAGGAGTCCGGCTGGCGGGGGCAGGTTCACTTATCGATTGAGTTGGATCCCTTGTGCGGGTGGCATGCGGGCCTGAAGTCTCTGAAGCACTTGGTCTTGCTTAAGCCGTGTTTCCACTTGGGAGGTCAACCTGACCCAGTTCTATTCACACCGCGAAGCGGCATCGGCTTGGAGGAATTGTTAGGCCTCCGCATCCTTCTTACGATATGAAAGTCTTTTCCAGGGGCTAGAGCCTACTTGCTGCTTCAAGAAGTCCACGACTGCGTTGTGAGAACGGACGGCGAGGTTGTACACAAGGCGCTCGGCATTGAGTGCGTCTTCGACGCTCACTTCGTTGGCAGTCTTTACTCTGTGAGCAATGGCGCCACGAAGCGCAATTAGGTCATCGAGGGCAGCACAGGCTTCTTCTTGCGTTGTGCCGTCCCAGGTCCATTCGCGGGAGATGCTTTCTAAGCCGAGAGTCTTCTTAAACAGCTCATCAACTTGCCCAGTGCGCGGCGTGTTGAACTTGCCGGTCGTTGTAGCTAGTACTGTCTGAAGATTGTCGCGGAGCGCACGCTTCCAACCATCGCCTGCTAAGTCCCAGGCTTTGATTCCGGCGTGTGTTGATCCAACGCGCTCTAGGACGATCTTCGGCAGTCCCTGAGGATTCGGTGTGTTTGCCACTAGGTAATCAAGCGAGTGGTTAGTGAGGTCTTCCACGAAGGCCTCCCAGCACGCGACCAGCAGAACCACGCTGCTTTTGCACAGGACTTCTGAGTCGTGGCTGGAGACCACGCTAGCTTGGTCGGCACGACTTGCAAGTGAGCGCAAGCGGCGCGCTTCACGAACGTTTTCAATCAGCAGGAGAGTGTGCTTGTTGCTTTCAGATATCGGCATAATGGATCCTGAGGCCTAGCACTTCAGTTAAGCCGCGCCGCGAAGCGGCGTCGGCTTGGACGAATTGTTAGCCCGCTATCGGCATGATCTCGACCATGTGGTGGTCGCGAGCGAGATTGGGCGTGACTTGAAAAGCTTGGGTGCCAGGCACTCCAGTTGCATCCACGTACGATACGGTAAGTTGCATCGGCTCTTCCGCAAGGTTTGTAAGGTATGACCACTCGAACCGACGCTCTTCGTTTCGGCTCCACGAGAAAATCTTGCCGAAAGAGTGCGAGCGCAACTGGATGCCCGGTGAAATCGTGACCTCCGTAGCCGTATTGCCTAAGTTCTTAACAGTAGATGTGTAGGTTGCCTTGCCGCCGCTGATGATGCCGCCGGCGCCGTGAAATACGAACTTGGGCTGAGCGGCCTCGCGTTGCCGCTGCTGTTCTGCATGTAGGGCGCTTAGCTCCGCATCAACCTGCCGACGCGTTATCTCGACCAGCTCCCGTTGCTGTTCCACCGAGTTGCGAAGTTCTTCGGCTTGAAGCTCAAGAGCTCTAGTGTTCTGCTTGAGTTCTACTCCCTGCTGAAAATACCCAAGGATCAGCCAAAGAATAGCGACTGGGCCGAATACGCCGGCGAGAAAATCGCCGACATTGTTCGGCGCCAAACCCCGGATCTCCGCAACGCGCCCTTCGAAGAAAAGGCAAAGGCCGATGATGTATACGAGAGTAAGGATGATTCCGACTGCCGATAGCGATCTTGTCATGCGGGCTAACTACTATTCGGCTACAAAATGGTGTGTAAAACAGGTGTGTAGCGCAGACATGCCGCTACCTTTCGGGGTGGTACGCATCCAAAACTCGATCTTTCGCCATTCCCGCTGTCGCATAATCCCTGCATCTAGCCCCGCGGCCACTTCCTAGTGCGTTCCCGCATAAGGCCGACGCTATCACTTGTTGACGGTCGTCACAAGTTAAAGGCCGCTTGGCGAACCGCCGGCGGCCTTAATTTGTAGACAAGTTGTTTGATCTCGCGTCATCCGGATTTGCTGGACGGCATGTTCTGCGGATAAGTCAGTTACTGGGCGTACTCCAAATCTGCGCCTTCACCCCACGCACGCTCGCATCCGCCGCGTTATCCAAATCAAACACAATCACGCTGTTATCGCCCTTCCGCTGCCAAGGCGCCGGAAAATACAACGCCCGCTGCGGCCCAATCTTCCAGTGCCTTCCCAGGTTGTGGCCATTGGCCCAGGCGAAGCCTTTGCCGAAGGCCTGCATGTCCAGGAACGTGTCGGCAGGCGTGCCGATCTTCAGCGTGCCGCGGTGGAAGGCGGGGCCGTCGACCTTGGCGGTGGTCCAGCCGGTGAGCTTGCTCGGGTCGTCCATCGGCAGGGGGAAGGTCTGCCAGCCGGTGAGGGGCTTGCCATCGAGCAGCACGGGGTCGACCAGGCCGGCGTGGCCGTCGGGGAGGTGGGCGCCGTAGTTGATGCGGCCGGTGTTCTCCACCAGCACATCGAGGGTGTGGGAGCCGGCGGGGATGTCCACGTCCACCGCCACTTGCTGCAGGCGGCGCTCGGCGCTGCCGGCCAGCTTTCGGTCGACGTAGACACGGGCGTAGTCGCGCACTTCGCCCAGGTACAGGCTGCCCTTGCGCGGGCCGGTGACGGTGGTGCGGTAGAGGATGTAGCCGTAGGCCTGGCCGTACCGCTCCATCGGCTGCGGGGTGTCGGTGGTGGCGGCCGGGGCGGGCAGGTTGTCCCAGAGCGAGGCGGATTCGCGCAGCGGCGTGACGGGGAGTTCGGCGAAGCGGATCGGCTTGGGCAGCGCCGGCGGGGCGATGCCGGTGACGCGCTGGATGGCGTCGCGGAACAGGGTGAACTTGGGGGTGGGGCGGCCGGCTTCGTCGAGCACGGCGTCGTAGTCGTAGCTGGTGGTCTGCGGGGCGTAGTGGTCGCTGGGGTTCTTCTGGAAGTTGGCGCCATTCATGAAGCCGAAGCTGGTGCCGCCGACGAACATGTAGAGGTTCGCGGAATGGCCCTGGCGCAGGATCCATTCGAATTCGCTGGCCTGTTTGGTGGCATCGGTGGCCGCGTGCTTCTCGCCCCACTGGTCGAACCAGCCGGCCCAGTATTCGCCGACCATCTGCGGTTGCCCGGGGCGGAACTTGGCCAGGGTCTCGAAGGCGTTCTTGGCGTCGCCGGGGGCGAAGTTCACCACGGCCAGGGTGTCGGGCAGGGTGCCGTTGGCGAGTACGTCGGGGCCGTCGGCGGTGAACAGCAGCGCCTTGTCGAAGCCGGCGTGGACGAACATGGCGCGGTTGCGGCGCATGTAGGCGTGGTCGTCGCCGTAGGAGCCGTATTCGTTCTCCACCTGCACGGCGACGATCGGGCCGCCGTTGCCGTTGAGCCGGGGTTTGACCTGGGCGGCGAGCGCGTCGAGGTAGGCCTGGCTGGCGGCGAGGAAGCGCGGGTCCTGGCTGCGCACGCGCATGCCGGGCTCGGCGAACAGCCACGCGGGATAGCCGCCGGCTTCCCACTCGGCGCACACGTAGGGGCCGGGGCGCAGGATCACGTTGAGGCCTTGCGCGGCGGCTTCGTCGACGAAGGCGGCGATGTCGTTGTTGCCGCTGAAGTCGAACTGGCCCGGCCGCGGTTCCACCAGGTTCCAGAACACGTAGGTCTCCACCGTGTTCAGGCCCATCGCGCGCGCTTTCTGCAGGCGGTCCTTCCAGTAGGCGCGCGGGATGCGCTGGAAATGGATGGCGCCGGAAATGACCTGGTACGGCTTGCCGTCGCGGATGAAGTGATCGCCCTGGGTGGCGAAGGCGGGCCAGGCGGTGGTGTGTGTCGGCTGCGCGGCTGCCGGGAGCGACAGCAGGAGCGACAGGGCAAGGGCGGACAGGGTGCGACGCAGCATGTGGGGGTTTCTTCCGGTAGCGGGTTCGGGCTTTACCTGTAGGGGCGGCTTCAGCCGCGACCGGGTTCCCGGGAAGGTCCGGTCGCGGCTGAAGCCGCTCCTACGAGACGCGAGGATCAGCTAAAGGACGGTGGCAGATCGTCCTTGCCCGCACCGAAGGCGGTGTTGGGCTTCGGACCCATCTCCAGCTCCAGCGTGCCGCCGGCGGCGAGGTCGGCATGGCGCAGCCAGCTGCGGGTGTAGGGCTTGCCGTTCCAGCGTGCACGTTGGATGTAGACGTTGGTCGCGCTGTTACCGTGGGCGACGATGCGCAGGGTGCGGCCGTTGCCCACGTCCAGTTCCGCGCGCTTGAACAGCGGGCTGCCCAGCACGTAGTTGGCGCTGACCGGGTCCACCGCGTACAGGCCCAGTGCGCTGAGCACGAACCAGGCGCTCATCTGCCCGCAGTCTTCGTTGCCGGACAGGCCGTTGCGCGCGTCGTGGTACTGCTCGCGCAGCAGCCGCCGCACCATCGCCTGGGTCTTGTACGGCTGCCCGGCGTAGGCGTAGAGGTAGGCGACGTGGTGGCTGGGTTCGTTGCCGTGCGCGTACTGGCCGACCATGCCGTCGATGTCCGGCGGTGCGTCCGCCGGCAGTTCGGAGCTGGTGGTGAACAGTTCGTCGAGCTTGGCGACGAAGTTGTCGCGGCCGCCGAACAGGTCCATGTAGCCGTACAGGTCGTGCTGGTTGAGGAAGGTGGCCTGCCAGGCGTTGGACTCGGTGAAGTCGCGCCACTGCGCGCTGTGGCCCATCGCGCGCGGATCGAACGGGGTGGCCCACTGGCCGTCGCTCAGCCGCGGCTGCACGAACTTGCTCTCGCGGTTGAACACGTTGCGGTACTGGCGCGAGCGTTCGCGCAGGTGCTTGGCGTCGTCGGCAGCGCCGACCGCCTGCGCCAGGTGCGCCACCGCCCAGTCGTCGTAGGCGAATTCCAGGGTGCGGCTGACCGATTCGTCGACCTTGTCGCAGGGGATGTAGCCCATCTGCCGGTACAGCGCCAGGCCGTGCACGTCGTCGTCCATCGCGCGCTTGCGCCAGGCAGGGTACGCGGCTTTCCAGTCGATGCCGGTGAAGCCCTTGGCATGCGCTTCGGCCAGCACCACGGCGGAGTGGTAGCCGATCATGCAGTCGGTCTCCACGCCCTGCAGCGGCCAGATGCCGACGCCTTGCGGCGATTCGTGGGCGCCGCGCACCAGGCACTGCACCAGGTCGGGCACGCGCTCGGGCTGCACCAGGGTCAGCAAGGGATGCAGGGCGCGGTAGGTGTCCCACAGCGAGTAGGTGCTGTAGTTGTGGTAGCCGGCCGGCGCCTGGTGCACCTGCAGGTCCATGCCGCGGTAGCGGCCGTCGGTGTCGCTGAACAGGGTCGGTGCGATCAGGCTGTGGTACAGCGCGGTGTAGAAGATGCGGCGCTGCGCTTCGTCGTCGCTGTCGATGCGCACCCGCCCCAGTTCCTTCTCCCATTCGGCCACGGCGGCGGCGTGCACGCGGGCGAAGTCGAAGTCGGGCAGTTCCGCGTCGAGGTTGGCCAGGGCGTTCTCGGCGCTGACCGCGGAAATGCCGACCTTCACCAGCAGCGGCGCCTCGGCGGCATCGGGGTAGTGCAGGGCCAGTTTCAGCCGGTTGCCGTCGGCGCTGCGCGCGCTCGCGGCCAGCGGCTGGTCGTCGGCGTACAACTGCGCGCTGGCGAACGGCCGCGACAGGCGCATCGCGAAATAGATGTAGCGGCCCTTGGCCCACTGGTAGACGCGGCGGCCGCCGGTGACGGTCTGCGCGTCGACCAGGCGCAGGCTTGCGTCCTCGACGCGGGCGGGAATCTCCGGCTTGTCCTGCATGCCGTGGCACAGGTCCAGCAGCAGGTGCGCCGGCTTGCCCTTGGGGAAGTGATAGCGATGCAGGCCGGCGCGCGCGGTGGCGGTGAGCTCGGCATTCACGCCGCTGTCCTTCAGGCGCACGCGGTAATAGCCGGGCGAGGCGGCTTCGTCGGCATGGTCGTAGCGCGAGCGGTAGCCGGTCTCGGGGTGCTCGCGCGTGCCGGGCTGCAGCTTCACCGGGCCGGTGGCCGGCACCACCAGGAAGTCGAGCATGTCGCCGACGCCGGTGCCGGACAGGTGGGTGTGCGAGAAGCCCATGATCGAGCTGTCGTCGGCGTGGTAGCCGGAGCAGGCGTCCCAGTCGGCGTTGTAGGTGTCCGGGCTCAGCTGCACCATGCCGAACGGCAGCGTGGCGCCGGGGAAGGTGTGGCCGTGGCCGCCGGTGCCGATGAACACGTCGACGTTGCGGGTGAGCTCGGCCTTGGCGCGCGCATCGGCCGGCAGCGCGTAGCTGCCGGCGCGTGCCTGCGCCAGGCGCGCGATGCCGCTGCTGCCGAACAGGGCCAGGGCGATGGCGCCCTGCAGGAAACCGCGTCGTGTGGCCATGGTGCTGTCCTCGGGGTGTGCGGCGGTGCGGTGGGGGTGTGGTTTTTTGTAGGAGCGGCTTCAGCCGCGATGGGGCATTACCGGTAACGCCCGGTCGCGGCTGAAGCCGCTCCTACGACAGCAGGTGCGGCTTGCGCTGATGCAGGTCGATGATCAGTTCGCCGAACAAGGTGTTGGCCCAGGCGAACCAGTCGCGGGTGAAGGTGCTCGGGTTGTCCTTGTCGAAGGCTTCGTGCATGAAGCCGGTGCCGGCGTCGGTGGTCTTGAGCCACAGCAGGCACTGGCGGATCTGCGCGTCGTCGTCGCTGGCCAGCGCGTACTGCATCAGCGACATCGGCCAGATCGTGCCCAGGCCGCTGTGCGGGCTGCCCACGCCTTCGGCCGCGCTGCCGCGAGAGAAGTACGGGTTGCGCTCGCTCCAGGCCAGTTGCCGGGTGCGCAGGAACACCGGATCGCGGCGATCGCAGCAGCCCAGGTAGGCCAGGCTCAACAGGCCGGGGGCGTTGGCGTCGTCGATGAACAACTGGTTGCCGTAGCCGTCCACCTCATAGGCCCAGAACGGCTGGCCGTCGGCGTCGCGCATCTGCCCGAACTGACGCGTGGCGGTCTCGACCTGGTCGGCCAGCGCGCGGCACTCGCCGGCGAAGGCGGCGTCGTGATGCAGCGCCTCGCTCATCGTCGCCAGTTGCCGCAGCGAGGTCACCGCGAACAGGTTGGCGGGGACGAACAGCGGGTACAGGCAGGCGTCGTCGGACGGGCGGAACATCGAGTGGATCATGCCGTTGGGCCGGGTCGGCTGCCCGTAGCCGTCCAGCACCAGGGTCTCGGTGGCCAGCGGCGAGGGCCGCTGGAAACTGTACGGGCCGCGGCCGTGCAGGCGCTGCTGCTCGCGGAAGGTGCGCACCACCACGTGCATCGCCTCGCGCCAGTCGTCGTCGAACGGCGCGGCATCGCCGCTGGCGCGCCAGTACTCGTGCGCCAGGCGGATCGGGTAGCACAGCGAGTCCACTTCCCATTTGCGTTCGCCGACGCCGGGCTTCATCTCGGTGATGTCGGCCACCGACCACTTCAGGCGCTGGCTGGTGCCGTCGGGCAGGAACGCGTTGGCGTAGGGGTCCAGGCGGATGCAGGCGGCCTGGCGCTGGATCAGCCCATGGAACATGCGCCGCAGCGCCGGGTCGCGCTTGGCCAGCGGCACGTAGGGGTGCACCTGCGCGGAGGAGTCGCGCAGCCACATCGCCTCGATGTCGCCGGTAATGACGAAGGTGTCCGGCTTGCCGTTGCGGGTGCCGGTCTCGACGGTGGTGTCGAGGGTGTTGGCGTAGCAGTTCTCGAACAGCCAGGCCAGGCGCGGATCGCCGATGCCGGCCTTGACCGTGCGCAACTGACGCTCGACCGCGGCGCTGACGAAGCGGCGCTTGCCCGGCGGCGGCCGCTTGCTGGGCAGCGCGGCGGAGGCCGATGCCGCGGCGGCGGCCGGCAGCGCCCCGCTCAGCAGCGCGGCGCCGGCGCTGGCGCCGAGGAAGTGGAGGATGTCGCGGCGGGTGGGCATGGCCTGGAACGCTCCGTGGAATCGACGAACCCTCCCGGCGCGGGCCGGCACCGGGGAGGTGCCGGCCGCGGCCGGGAGGGCAGGTTGATGGTACCTATAACGGACCAATTTGCGACGACCTTACAACGTGTGGCCGTCCGATGCATCCTGCGACTGCACAACCGGGCCGCTCACGGATGGTGGTGCGGGCCGTGCCAGTGCATCGGTCCCGAGCACACGCACTCGCCGTCGTCGTCGCCGTTGCCGGCATGGCCGAACAAGGCCTCCAGCAGCCGCCGCGACGGGCTCCACTCGCCGATGGCCGGGTGGATCAGCATCGCCTTGCAGGCGTCCAGGTGGCTGCCGCTGAGCGCGGCGTCGATGGCGGCGTGCTCGTAGGCCTTGACCGTGCGCACCAGGCCCTGGATCGCCTCGGGCATCGGCCGCGCCGGCAGCGGGGTGATGCGGTCGCGCTCGATGGTGGAGGAGATCTCGACGATGTCGTCGTCGGCCAGTTCCGGCATGCAGCCCTGGTTGCGCACGTTGACCACGTGCCGGCCCGGCAGCGCGCCGGTCAGCGCGCTCATCACGTCCACGGCGATGCGGTGATAGCCGGTGCTGGCGCGGAACGGGTCCGGCTGCGGCGCAAGGTCGTCGGCGAAGGCCGAGCCGGCCTCGGCCTCCAGCCGCATGTACGAGCCGGAGCGCTGCTGCAGGTAGGCGGCGTAGGTCTGCACCGCGCCGCTGCCGTCGCCGGCGTTGAGGCGGCTGCGCAGGTCGGCGATCAGGGTATGGTTGAGCCGTTCGATCTCGCTGCCGCGGCTGGCGCCGCTGGTGCGCTGGTTCTCCAGGGCGCGGCTGCGCTCGTAGTAGAAGTACAGGTACTCGGTGGGGATCAGGCGCAGCGTGCGCAGCATGTCGAAGTCGAACAGCGGCGCCAGGTACAGCTGGCGCAGGATCGCGTCGTCGGCCAGGATGCGGTCGAGCACGTCCTCGCCGCGCACGCGCACCGCGCGGATCCAGCCCAGGTGGTTGAGGCCGACGTATTCGCAGTCCACGTCCGCCGGCGGCTCGCCGAGCGCGCGGGCGATGTTGTGGAACAGTTCCACCGGCGTGTCGCAGATGCCGACCACGCGCGCGCGGGTGTGGCGGCTGATGGCCTGGGTGATCAGCCCGGCCGGGTTGGTGAAGCTGACCAGCCAGGCGTCGGGGCTGAGCCGCTCCACCATCCGCGCCTGCTCGATCGCCACCGGCACCGTGCGCAGCGCCTTGGCGACGCCGCCGGGGCCGGTGGTCTCCTGCCCGGCGTAGCCGTGGCGGATGATGGTGTGCTCGTCGGCGGCACGCTGGCGGATGCCGCCGATGCGGATGCTGTTGAGCACGAAGTGCGCGCCGTCGATCGCCGCTTCCGCCGAGCTGGCCGCGTTGACCTGCAGGTCGCCGCCGAACTCGGCCACCACCGCGCGGCCGAGCGCGACCATCAGCGCCAGCCGCTCCTGGTCCGGATCGTAGAGCACGATCTCGCGCGCGCCGAGCGCTTCGGCGGCATCGTTGACGCCGTAGACCACCAGCGGCGCGCGCACGCCGCCGCCGCCGATCAGGGCGAGCTTACGGTTGGGAAAGGAACTGCTCATGGAGACTCCTGAGACGTGGGGGATCGGGAAGGCCGTCGAGCGCGCCGAGCGCGGTGCAGCAGGCGGCGCCGCACAGGCAGCCGCGCTGCGCGCAGGCATCGAGGGAAAGGTGGTCCAGCAGCGCATCGATGAAGCCGGCATCGAAGGCGTCGCCGGCGCCGGTGGTGTCCTGCACGGCGACAACGGGCGCTGCGACCAGACGCGCGCCGGCCGCATCCACCACGCAGGCGCCGGCGCCACCGAGCTTGATCGTCACCTGCGCCAGGCCCAGCGCCTGCGCCCAGGCGCCGCAGGACGCGGCGTCGTCGCCGGCGCAACCGGCCAGCGCCGCCTCCTTCTGGTTCGGCAGGAAGTGATCGACCGCGCGGCAGGTGGCGTGGTTGTCCGGATCGGCCAGCCAGGCCGGGTTGAAGCCCACGTCCAGCGAGGTGCTGCAGCCGGCCGCGCGCAACGCCGGCAGCAGCGTGCGCGCCAGCGTCGCCGGCAGCGGCAGGGCGAAGTGCACATGGCGCGCGGCGCACATCGCCTCCAGCGCGGCCGCGCTGCCCAGCAGCGGTTCCAGCGCGGCATTGGCGCCGGGGTAGGTGAAGAACGAACGGTCGTCGTGCAGCGACACGCTGGCAGTGACGCCGGTGCCGGCGGGGTGGTCGATCAGGCCTTCGGTGCCGACGCCGAAGGCGCCCAGGCGCTGCGCGAACCAGTCACGGTCGCTGGCGCCGATCGCGCCGATCAGCGTGACCGTGCGCCCGAGCCGCGCCAGCCCGCAGGCGGTATTGACGGTGCCGCCGCCGAGATCGCGATGGTAGTGCCGCGCCATCGCTTCCTCGCCCGGCCCGGGCCAGGTGCTGAAGCCGCTGAAGATGTGGTCGAGGTAGACCTCGCCGACCACCGCGACGTCATGGGTTTTCATTGCTGGAAGGGCCATGCTGCCTCGCGTTTGGCCTGGATGAGATAGAGCGCGGTGCCCGCGCACAGCGCCAGCACCGCCGCCAGCAACCGCGGCAGCGGGCTGGTGGCCAGCAGCGCCAGCCAGCCGCAGACGCTGATCAGCAGCGGCCACGGATACAGCGGCATGGCGAAACGCGCGCGGCGCCGCGGCTGCCGCCGCAGCAGCACCACCGCCAGGCATTGCGCCAGGAACTGGAACAGGATCTGGATGATCATCAGCGTGGCGATCAGGTCGTCCAGCGACAGCGGGCAGGCCAGCGCCGAGGTGATGCCGACGAACAGCAGCGACACGGTGGGGAAGCGCCCACGCGGGTGCAGTCGCGCGAACACGCCGAAGAACTGGCCCGACGCCGCCGCCGCATACGGCACCCGCGAATAGCCGAGCAGCACCACCAGCGCCGAACCCCAACTGGCGAGCACGATCAGCGCCACCGCCACGGTGCTGCCAACCGGGCCATAGATGGCCTGCATGAAGTCGGCGACCACCGCCTTGGACTGCGCCGCCTGCTGCCACGGCAGCACGCCGAGCAGGGTCACGTTCAAGCCCAGGTACAGCACCGCCACGATCGGGATCGACCACAGCACCGCACGCGGAATCGTGCGGCGCGGCTTGCGGATCTCGCCGCCGAGCATGCACACGTTGTTGTAGCCGCCGTAGTCGTACACCGCGATCAGCGCCACCGCGCCGAAGCCCAGCCAGAAGCCGTGCGGCGAGGCCGGCCGCGCCTGCAGGAACTCGCGCGCCAGCGCCATGTCGAAATGCAGCGCGCCGCTGAGCACGATCCACACGCAGGCGGCGATCACCACCGCGCTGACCAGCAGCGACAGCAACTGCACCGAGCGCACCTGCCGATACAGCAGCGCGGTGTTGAACAGGCACAGCGCCATGGCGATGCCGGTGAGCGCGGTGTGGCTCAGCCCGGGCATCAGGTAGGCCAGGTACTGCGCGCAGCCGACCGCGGCCGCGGCCACCGACAGCGGCGCGGTCAGCAGCGTCTGCCACAGGTACAGGAAGCCGAACAGGCGCCCGGCGCGGTCGCGGCCATAGGCCTCGCGCAGGTAGTGGTACGGCCCGCCCGAGCGCGGGATCGCCGAGCCCAGTTCGGCCCACACCAGGCCGTCGCACAGGCACAGCAGCGCGCCGACCACCCAGCCCAGCAGCACCGCCGGCCCGGCCAGCGCCGACAGCGCCAGCGGGATGGTGATGAACGGGCCGATCCCGATCATGTTGAGCAGGTTGGCCGACAGCGCGCTCCAGAACCCCAGCGTGCGCGGCGGCGCGCCCTGGTCAGCGGTGGACGGGGAGGACGCGACGGGTGCGGCGAGCGATGTCATGTGCATGCGCGATCCTGCGGGGAGGGAAGGGAAGCGACGGCCTGCATCGCAGGCGCGGGGACGAGACCGTCGGCGCACCGCACCAGGCCCGGCTGCAGCCGATGCAGATCCAGGATCAGCACCTGGTTGGCGCCGGCGCGCAGCCAGGCGCCCGGGCAGTACAGGCATTGCTGCGGGCCGATGTCCCAGTAGCGCCCGAGCAGGCGCCCGTTGACCCACAGATAGCCCTTGCGCCAGTCGCGCATGTCCAGATGCACGTCGCCGGGCTGGTCGAGGGTGAACTCGGTGGCGAAGAACAGGCCCGGGCGCTGCGGCGGCGCCTGCAGCGGGCGCAGCGACGGTGTCGGATCTGCGTCCAGCGCCAGCCCGCGCACCTCCCAGCCGTGCAGGTCTCGACCATCGAGCCGCACCGGACCGAGCAGCCCCTTGCGATCGCCCAGCGCCGGGCCGAAGTTGATGTGACCGAAGCTGTCGACCAGCACGTCCAGATTGCGCGTGTCCTGCGCTGCATCGGGCAGGTGCAGCTGCAGCGCGCTGTGCAGGCGCGGATGCCGCATCCGCGATACGTGGCCCAACTCGCGTGCGTCCACATGCACTACCGCGTAGTCGTGGACCTGCCCAAGGTGCAGCGCCTGGCCCGCGCCGATCCGGCGCCGATACAGCACCAGGCCCTGGTCCTGGCCAAGCAGGCGCTGGTTGTCGATGGGGGTGTCGGTCTGCAGCGCGGGGCCGAGGTTGTCCCACAGCGCGGCCACGGGCCTGGCCTGCACCGCGTCGAAGTGCGCGCGGCGCGGTGCTGCCGGTAGCGGCGGCGTTGGCGTGTCGGCCTGCGCGGCGATGATCTTGCGCAGCGCGAAATAGGCCGGCGTGGCGCGGCCGGCCTCGTCGATCGGCGCGCCGTAGTCGTAGCTAGTGATTGCCGGCTGGAACTGCGAGCCGTCGTCCTCGGCGTTGGCGCCGGCGCTGAGGCCGAAGTTGGTGCCGCCATGCACCACGTACAGATTGAACGAATAGCCGGCGGCGGCGATGCGGCGCAGCAGCGGCGCGTAATCGCGGCGCGCGAACTGCGGCTCGCCCCAGTGCGTGAGCCAGCCGGGGTAGCCCTCGGACACCCACACCGGCGCCTGCCCGGCGAAGGCCGTGGCCGCCTGCAGATCGTGCAGATCGGGACCATCCAGCCCCAGCGCGGCGCCGGGCAGCATGGCCTGGCGCCGCCGCAGATCCTTGAGCCCTTCGGCCAGCGAGAACGGCCCGTCGACCCCATGCGCCCGCCACAACGCGGCCAGCGCCTGCAGATAGCCGACATCGCTGCCGTGCATCGAGTATTCGTTCTCGATCTGCAACATCAGCACCGGCCCACCGGCGCTGGCCATCAACGGCGCGATGCGCGGCGCGATCGCCCCGATGTAGCGCTCCACCGCCGCCATGTAGCGCGCATCGTGGCGATCGCGCAGGCGGATGTTCGCCTCGCGCAGCAGATACGGCGGCAACCCGCCCAGCGTCCACTCCGCGCAGACATACGGACCCGGGCGCAGGTAGACCCACAACCCCTCCTGCTGGCACAGCCGGATGAACCCGACGAAGTCGCGCTCGTCGCTGTCCAGATCGAACTGCCCCGGCGCCGTTTCCAGCGCATTCCACATCAGATAGAGCGCGATGGTGTTCAGCCCCATCGCCTTGGCCATGCGGATGCGATGCAACCAATCCGCCTTCGCGATCCGCAGCGGATGCAGCTCGCCACTGCGGATCTGCCAGGGCTGCCCGTCCAGCGTGAAGCGTCCATGGGCGAAACCGAATGTGTGCTGCCGTCCATCCGGCACCGGCACCGGCGCTGATGCTGGCACCGCTGCGCGCAGCATCGGCATCGCCGCCAAGCCCAACGGCGCCAGCAAGCCGAATCGGCAGAAGGCGCGGCGTTTCATTGGCAGCTCCAGCAGGATCGTTGCTGTTGTTGCTGTTGCTTCAGGTGTTGCTGTTGCTCTTCAGCTTTTGCCTTTCCAGGGTCCCCTCCGCAGCGGCGGAGCTGGCGGGCAAAACCCCCCGTAGGGGGGCGGCGCACAGGGATGTGCGCCGTTTTCGGCCGGGGCAGGATGCCCCGTCCGAAAATCCCGTCGGCGGAGCGAACCCGCGTAGCGGGCGCTGCGGCGGGGTGTGCTTTCTTTTGGTTACTTTTCTTTGCACAAGCAAAGAAAAGTGACTCGCCGCCAGGCGAAAGCTGTTGCTTTTGCTTTCCAACATTCCTAGTAAAGCTCGTCGGGACTGAAGTCCCTCCCACAAGAGCCATAGTCCAGGCTTTGTCGGTGGAGCCTGTCGCGGCTGAAGCCGCTCCTACGACAACCCTGGCGCGTGCTGCTTGAGCGGGCTTCCGATGCAGCCTGATCCAGGCAGTACCGGTAAAGCCTGTCGGGACTGAAGTCCCTCCCACAAAAGGCTTGGTCCAAGTGGAGTCGGTAAGGCCTGTCGCGGCTGAAGCCGCTCCTACGACAAGCGAGGCGCGCACTGCTTGCGTGGACCGCCGATGCGGCCTGATCCAGGCCGCATCGGTAAAGCCCGTCGGGACTGAAGTCCCTCCCACAAGAAGCGTGGCACCTCCGAGCGATGGCATCCCAGTGCGCACGCCGCCGCGCCCTAGAACGCGTACTTGACGGTCAACAACGTCATCATGCCGGCATCCACGATGTCCGACACCGCCAGATTGTGCCGGCCCACATGCCCCCAGTAACTGTATTCCTTGGTGAGATTGGAGATCGACAGATCCACATTCACCCCGTTGTCGAACCGATAGCCCGCATGCAGATCCACCCGCCGCGTCGGCCGCGCCCACAGATCGTCCCACGGCGCGTTCTGGTGCAGGAAATCGTAGTTCAGCAGATACGAACTGCTGAAGTGATAGCTAAGGTTCACCGAGAACTTCGAGCGCTCGTAGAACAGCTCCAGATTGGCCATCGCATTCGGCGCCGACTGCATCTGCTCGTCCTCGAAGCCGACCATGCCCAGATCGGCGTGCGCATGCTGGCGCGTGGCGTTGGCGCTCACGCCCAGCCCGTCGAACGGCGCCGGCAGATCCTGGAAGCGCTGCCGCGCGCTGACCTCCACGCCGTAGACGCGGCCGTCGCCGCCGTTGGTCGGCATCTGGTAGAACACCGTGCCGCTGCCGCTGGTGCCCGAATTGGCCTGGCCGGAACCGGCATCGTAGATGTAGTGGTGCAGGCGCTTGTAGAACCCGGCCACCGAGAAGAACCCGCCGTGGTCGGTCGCCCACTCGCCGGACAGATCCAGGTTGGTCGAGGTGATCGCCTTCAGGTCCGGGTTGCCCTGGGTGATGGTGGTGATGCCGTTGGAGATGTTGATCTGGGTGCCGCCGCCCAACTGCACGAACGCCGGCCGCGTATAGCTGGTCCACAACGCCGCGCGGTAGGTGGTGGCGCTGTCCGGGCGCCAGGTCAGGAACACGCTCGGCAGCGGCTGGTCGTAGTGCGTGCTGTTGGCGGCGAAGTAGCCGACCTGCTGGTTGCCGTCGCTGTCGGTGGGCGTGGTCCAGAAGGTGTTGTGGATGCTGGTGTGCTCGAAGCGCACGCCCGGCACCACCTCCAGGCTGCCGACGTTGAAGGTGGCCATCGCGTAGGCGGCGCTGACCGCCTCGGTGCCGCGCATCGTGTTGCAGTTCCAGTTGTTGACGTAGAACGCGCTGCCGCAGGTGTCCAGGTCGTCGTCGGTGAGGTGGTTGGCGATGACTTGCGCCACCGCGCCTTCGCTGACCCGCGGCGTGGCCCAGTGGTACTTGCCGGGGAAGATCGCCGCGTAGCCGCCGTTGAAGATGCCCAGGTCGCCGAGCGTGCTGGCGTCGGGCACCGGGCCGGTCCACCAGTCGCGGTTGCTGTAGTGGCGGCTGCTCTTGCTGTACTTCACGCCGAACTGCAGCGCGGTCAGCGCACCGTCGCTGAAGTCGTAGCGTGCGTCGAACTTGGCGCCGCCCTTCTTCTGCCCGGAGTAGATCTTGGTTGATTCGCCGTAGCTGCTGGCGTACAGCGAAGGGATGTTGTTGACCTGCGCCAGCAGCGCCGGGGTCAGCTGCGGATAGGGGAAGGCGCCGCTGCCGTATTGCATCAGGCTGCTGCCGGAGTAGGCGAAGTTGGCCTGGCTGAACTTGTCCTCGCGCCCGTCGATCTCGATGTGGTCGGGGCGGTCGTTGTCGCCGAAGCTGTAGAACAGGTTCGGCGACAGCGTCCAGTTGCCGGCGGTCTTGCGCGCGCCCACCTGGAACGTGGCCAGGTCGGCGATTTCCGGGTTGGTCTCGTACCAGAAGCGCGCGGCGATGCGGTTGATGTTGGGCGAATACACGCCGGGCGTGGCGCTCGGCACGAAGCTGACGTCCTGCGGCAGCAACTGCACGAAGGTGGTGCCCTGGTCGGTCTTGGCGTAGGCGTAGGTGGCGCGCGCGTACACCGACAGGGTCTCGTCCACGTTCCAGTCGAAGGCGGCATTGCCGCCGTAGCGGCGCTCCCAGCCGGCGACCACGCCGACATTCATGCCGGTGCTGGTCAGGTTGTCCTGCGGCGCGTAGCCGGCGGCATTGCTGCCGTCGGCATTGGCGTGCAGGAATTTCCAGGAGCCGTCGTTGAGCGCGCTGGTGGCCGCAGCCACCTCGCTGTTGGTCGAGGTGCGGTAGTCGTAGTAGGCGCTGGCGTAGAAGCCGAACTGCTGCTCGTCGCCGAACTTGTGCTGGAACTCGCCGGCCAGGCCGCCGCCGAGGCCGTCGCCGCCGTAATCGCGGGCGCGGCTTTCCACGCGGCCGCTGACGGTGACGCTGCCGCTGGTGGCGTCCTTGTAGTCGTAGGCGGTGGGCGTGCGGAAATCCAGGGTGCCGCCGATGGCGTCGCCGTCCATGTCGGCGGTGGAGGTCTTGTTGGCGACGATGGTCTGCAGGCCCGAGGGCGGCAGCAGGCTCAATTGCACGCTGCGGCTGTACGGCATGCCCTGGGCGACGGTGACGCCGTCGATCAGGTTGACGTTGTATTCGGAGGGCAGGCCGCGCACCGAGGCGAACATGCCTTCGCCGCGGGCGGCGCCGTCGACGCCGCCGAAATAGCCCGAGCCGCTGTAGGTGATGTTGATGCCGGCGATCAGGCCCAGCGCCTCGGCGACGTTGTGCACGGCGGTGTGCTCGAGGTCGTTGGCCGAGAGCACGTCCACCGTGTTCGAGGAGTTCATCTTCAGCGTGCTGGCATCGTAGCGGTTGGCCGCCACGCTGATGGTCTGCAACTGCTTGGCCTCGTCCAGCGCGATCGACACCGTGGCGGCGCCGCTGTCGGCGACCTGCACGGTGGTTTCCGGGGCGCTGAACCCGGGGTAGTCCAGTTGCAGCGCGTACTGCCCGGCCGGCACGTCGGCGATGACGAAGCGGCCCTGCGCGTCGGTGACGGCGCTGAGTGCGGTGCCGGCGATGGCGACCTTGGCGTCCGCGGCGGGCTTGCCGCTGCTGCGCTCCTTGAGTTCGCCCTGCACGGTGCCGGCCAGCGCAGGTGCGGTGGCGGCGAGGCCGGTGATGGCCAGAATGGCGGCGCACAGCGCCTTGCGCTTGCAATACGGATGGGTTGCCACGTGACACCTCGCTGATCGTGATCGGTGCGGGCACGCGCCGAAGGCGACGCGCCGCTGCGTTCCTGGATGGCAGACACGGTGGACGGAAGGCGCGCGCGCTCGAACCGCACGCCGGACGGCGTGCGAACAGGAACAGAGCGAACGGCGACCGACGCGAGGCGTCTGCCGGCTGGGCGGACCGTTAGACGGCGATCAGTGGCGTGGCGGCGAGTAGCCGGCGATGCACTTGGAGCGCGAACGCAGCGCGCTCAATTTGTAGCGACGGGTCATGCGCAGCGGCCCCCGTGCGTGCCCGCGCGGAACGCGGACGGCAGGCAGGGCGCCGGAACTCCGGCGAGGCATCGATCCTGGCTGCGACGACTGCATGACATGGCACATCACCCCTGGAACTGCCCTGGAAAACGCTGCAGGTGCTGCGGCGTTCGGCGCGTCTGGCATGTCGGTGCGTGGCACCGACGTGTTATCGATACCTCTGTCCCGCAAGACTGTCAATAGGTTGTGAAAAATAAATGAGCGGGACGCTGCGCCGGGCGATGCTGGAGCGCGGTGACCCGCGAGGAGCGGGTATTTACGCTGCACTGCCGCATGCGCTGGCGCATTTCGTAGACAGGGGCCGCGGGGCGGCCCTGTCGCTCACTTCGGCATGGCCACTCGGCCGTTGATCGAGAACGCGGCGTCTGCGCCGGGCGCACCGGTACCGGGCTGGCCGCCGCCGACGAACAGCCGGTAGTCGCCGGCCTCGACCGCGCGCTGGCCGCTGCGGTCGACGTCGCTGAGTTGGCGTGCGTCGAGCGCGAAGCTCACCGTACGCGCCTGGCCCGGTTGCAGGTGCACGCGCTGGAAGCCGACCAGGCTGCGCAGCGGCGACTGCGCACGTTGCGGGTACTGCAGGTAGACCTGCACCACCTCGTCGCCGGCGCGTGCGCCGGTGTTGCGCACGGTGGTGGTGACGCGCAAGGCGTCGCCCGCCTGCAGCGTCGCGGTCGACAGCTGCGGGGCGTCGTAGGCGAACTGGGTGTAGCTGAGGCCGTAGCCGAACGGGAACAGCGGCTCGCCCTTGAAGTAGCGGTAGGTGCGGCCCTTCATGTCGTAGCTGACGTAGGGCGGCAGGTCCTTGGTCGAGCGGTAGAAGGTCACCGGCAGGCGGCCGCCGGGGTTGATGTCGCCGGCCAGCGCCTGGGCGATGGCGGTGCCGCCGGACTGGCCCGGATACCACGCGGCGATGATCGCGTCGGCGTGCTGCTTGGCCCAGTTCAACGCCACTGCGCTGCCGCTCATCAGCACCACCACCAGCGGTTTGCCGCTGGCCTTGGCCCGTTCCAGCAGTGCCTGCTGCGCCGCCGGCAGGGCCAGGTCGTTGCGGTCGCCGCCGTCGAAGCCGGGCACGTCGATGCGCAGTTCCTCGCCTTCCACGTCCGGCGACAGGCCGACGAAGGCCACCACCGCGTCGGCCTGCGCCACCGCGCGTTCGGCCTCGGCCAGTTGCAACGCCGGCGGCGCCAGCCACTCCAGGCGCAGGCCCTGGTCCTGGCCACGGTGCTCCAGCTCCAGGCGGATCCGCCGCGGCGTCGCGTCGTCGAAATGCAGCAGCGCCTCGACGTTGCGGCCGTCGGCGTTGTGCATGCCGGCCGGCAGGTGCTTGTCCTCGGCGTTGCCGGCGATCACCAACTGGTCGTCGATGTACAGGCGCACCGGGTCGTGGCCGGTGCAGTCGAAGCAGCGCGCCACCCGCACCGCCAGGGTGTAGTCGCCCGGGCCGGGCGGCAACAGCTCGCCGCTCCAGCGCACCGAATAGCGGTCCTTGTCCACGCCCTTGGCCGGGGCCACGTGGTCCCAGTTGAAGCCGACCACGCGGTCCTGGCGCTGCACGCGCGGGGTGCCGGCCAGGTCCAGGTTGTCGAAGTACTCGCCGCGCAGCCCGGGCTTGCCGTCGCTGCGCAGCGCTGTCTCCGGGATCATGCCGGGCACGCCGGCGGCCAGCGGCGCGCCCTGCGCGTAGGCGACCTGGGCGGCGCCGAAGCGCGTGCGCAGCCCTTGCAGCGGCGTCACCGGCTGCACCGAGGTGCCCTGGTAGTTGGCTTCCAGCGCGGCCAGCGCATCGGCGTTGGGGCCGAGCACGGCCAGGCGCAGGCCCGAGCGCAGCGGCAGGGTGGCGTTGGCGTTCTTCAGCAGCACCAGCGATTGCTGCGCGGCCTGCAGCGCCAGCGCGCGGTGCGCAGCGCTGTCGATGTCCTTGGCGCCCAGCCGCGCATACGGATCGTTGCGCTGCGGCTGCAGTTCGCCGAGCCGGTAGCGCGCGGCGAACAGGCGCACCAGCGAGCGGTCGAGCAGCGCCTCGTCGGCTTCGCCGCGGTCGAAGGCGATGCCGAGGTCGCGGTAGGCGTAGCCGCAGTTCAGATCGTGCCCGGCCTTGAGCGCGGCCGCGGACGAGCCGGCATTGTCGGGGCGGTAGTAGTGGAACTGGGTCATGTCGTCGATCGCATCGCAATCGGACACGACGAAACCCTTGAAGCCCCAGTCGCCGCGCACGCGGCCGTCGAGCAGCCAGTCGGCGGCGCAGGCGGGCGTGCCGTGCAGGGAGTTGTACGCGCACATCACCGAGCCGGCCTGGCCGTCGACGATGGCGGCGCGGAACGCCGGCGAGTAGGTCGCCTCGAAATCGTGCGGCGACACGTCCACGTCGAACCCGTGGCGGCCCGGTTCCGGCCCGCTGTGCACGGCCAGGTGCTTGGGCGTGGCGATGGTGCGCGGGTGCGCCGGATCGTCGCCCTGCAACCCGTGGATGAAGCCGACCGCGAGCCGCCCGGTGAGGTAGGGATCCTCGCCGTAGGTCTCCATGCCGCGGCCCCAGCGCGGGTCGCGGAAGATGTTGATGTTGGGCGACCAGATGGTCAGCCCGGCGTAGCGCGGATGGTCCTTGCCGGGCCCGCCAGCGAGATTGAACTTGGCCCGCGCCTCGGTGGAGGTGACGGTACCGACGTCGTGCAGCAGCTCGGGGTTCCAGGTCGCCGCCAGGCCGATCGCCTGCGGGAACACCGTGGCCTCGCCGTTGCGGGCGATGCCGTGCAGGCCCTCGCTCCACCACTCGTAGGCGGGCACGCCCAGGCGCGGGATCGCCGGCGCAGCGTTCATCGCCTGCGCGATCTTCTCGGCGCGGGTCATCTTCGCCACCAGCGCGGCGGCGCGGTCTTCTGCGTCGTCGGCATGGGCGAGCGGGGCGGCGAGCAGGCCGATCGCGCACAGCGCCTGTGCCAGCGGCTGTAGGAGCGGCTTCAGCCGCGACCGTGCGCCGGCCGATCTACGGAGCATCTCCCGAACCATCACTTCGCCTCCGCCGGCTCGGCCGGCGCGCCGGCCAGGGTCCCACCCAGATCGCGCAGCTGCAGCGCCGCGCGCAACTGCTCCAGCGTCGCGCTGCTGTGCACGCGCACGGTCAGCGGCTCGCCCGGCAGCAGGTCGAAGGCGTTGTCGGACAGGGTCACGTCGAGGTCGCCGAAGCCCAGCCACACCTGCGCGGCGAGGGGGGCGCTGCTCAGGGTCAGCGCGTAGCCGTCGCCGTCGGCGCGCAGTTCGCTGCGGATGTCGGCCTGCGGCCACTGCAGGCGCTTGGCCGCGTCGAAGTACACCAGGGTGCGCGACAGCACGCGCTCGCCGTCGAGCAACTCGAACACCGCCACGCTGCGGCGCGGATCGGCGCGGCGCAGCAGCTGCGCATCGCTGAAGCTGCCCACGCGCACGCTGGACAGCGGCGCCAGGGTCACCGGCTTCTCGGTCTTGCTCAGCACCTTGCCGGACAGGTCCATCACCCGCATGCGCCAGCGCGCGGCCAGCGGCGTGGTGCGGTCGGACACCAGCGACACGGTGGTCTGGCCCTTGTCGTCGCGCAGCGCGGCGATCAGTTCCGGCGCGTAGAAGCGGCGCGCGTGGTACTGCAGCGCCTTCCAGCGGCCGAAGTAGTCCACGCTCGACCACGAGGCGCCGGGCCACACGTCGTTGAGCTGCCAGTACAGCGAGCCCATCGATTGCGGCCGCGAGGCGCGCAGGTGCTCGGCGGCCAGGGCGATGCCCTCGGCCTGCATGATCTGGCTCAGGTAGACGAAGCTGGCGAAGTCCTTGGGCTCGCCGAACGCGCGGCGGATGTACAGCAGCAGACGCTTGTTGCCGTTGCCCTTGTCGAACTTCTGGTGCGCGCGCATCACCGGCGATTCCGGCTTCAGGTCGCCGGGTTCGGCGAAGGCGCGGATGGTGCGCATCTCGGGGAACGACTGCAGGCCGTATTCGGACATGAAGCGCGGGGTCACGTTGAGGTATTCGGTGACCGGCAGCGCCGGGCCGCCCCAGACCTTCCAGTAGTGCATGTCGCCGTCGTCGGGCTGATCGGCGGCGCCGTCGAAGTCGGTGCCCGGCGAGGTCGCCCAGTACGGGGTGTCGCTGTCGTACTTCTGCACCGCTTCGCGCAGTACCGTGCCGAACAGCGTGGTCATGCCGCGGACGATGCGCTCGCGCTCTTCCGGGTCGATCGACTGCTTGAACTTGACCCGGTCGCCCCAGTTCTCCCAGCCGGTCTGCACTTCGTTGTTGCCGCACCAGATGACGATGCTGGGGTGGTCGCCGAGGCGCCGCACCTGCTCCTCGGCCTCGGCGCGGGTGTTCTCGCGGAAGGCGACGTCGTAGGGCGGGATGGCGCCGCCGAACATGAAGTCCTGCCAGATCATGATGCCGAGGCGGTCGGCGTCCTCGTAGAAGCTATCCGGCTGGTAGTGGCCGCCGCCCCACATGCGCAGCATGTTCATGTTGGCGTCGCGCGCGGATTGCAGGAAGCCGCGCATGCGCGCGGCATCGACGCGGGTGGGGAAGCTGTCGAACGGAATCAGGTTGGCGCCCTTGGCGAACACCGGGATGCCGTTGACCACCAGGGCGAAGCTCTTGCCCCACTGGTCCTTCTCGCGGCGCAGCTCGACGCTGCGCAGGCCGGTGACGCGCTGCGCCTCGAAGCTTTCGCCCGCGGCATCGCGCAGGTGCGCCTTGAACGTGTACAGGTCCTGGCGGCCGTAGCCGGCCGGGAACCAGCGCTGCGGCTTGGCGATGCGCACCGGCACGGTCAGGGTGTTGGCGCCCGGGTCGACCACCACGCGCTGGCTGAACTGGCCGACGCGCTGGCCGTCGGGGCCGAGCACGTCCAGGTCCAGTTGCACCTCGCCGCTGCGCCCGGCCTGTACCTGCAGCTGTGCCAGCAACTGCGCCGCGTCGGCGTCGACGCGCTGCTGGGCGATGCGCAGGCCGTCCACGCGCAGGTCGTCCCAGGCCTCCAGGCGCACGCCCTGCCAGATGCCGGCGGTGACGATGCGCGGGCCCCAGTCCCAGCCGAAGTTGTATGGCGCCTTGCGCACGTAGGTGGAGCTGTGCCGCGCCACCGGCTCGTCGCCGAACGCCGAATCGTAGGCGCCCGGCAGCGCATACGGCTGCTTGGACAGCCACGGCTGGATCTTCTTGATCGGCGAGGCGATGCGCACTTCCAGCACGTTGTCGCCACGCTTGAGCAAGGGTTTGGCGTCGATGCGCCACTGCCGGAACATGTTGTCGGCGGCCAGCAGTTTCTTGCCGTTGAGGTAGACCTCGGCGAAGGTGTCCAGGCCGTCGAACACCAGCTCCAGGTGCGGGCGCGCCAGCAAGGCCGCGTCGACCTGGAAATGGGTCTGGTACTGCCAGTCGCTCAGCCCGGCCCACTGGATCTGCGCTTCGTTGTCGCGATAGAACGGATCGGGCACCACCCCGGCGGCGATCAGGTCGGTCTGCACCGTGCCCGGCACCTGCGCCGGCAGCCACTGCGCCGCCTTGGGGTGCGCCTTGGCGTTGGCATCGCCCGGCGCCAGCCGCACCTGCCAGCCTTGTTGCAGCGACAGCGTCGCCGGCGCCGCCGCCTGGCCCAGCGCCGGCAAGGCCAGCGCCAGCAGCAACCCGAGGCGGGCAGGAAGGCGCGTGTGCGACGCGGAACGGGAGCGGCGGGGCGGCTGGATCATGCGAGGGTCTCCGGGGTCAGTGCGCGGCGGCGGGGGGCGCCTGCGCCGCGGTGTCGATCAGATGGACGGCGCCGATGGCGTAGTACGGGCCGGCGATGGGCGCGGTGGAGCGCAGGCACAGGTCGTGCACGCCGCTCTGCTTGGGCAGCCGCGCTTCCAGTGCGAACTGGTCGCCCAGGGTCTTGCCGGCCGGCAGCGGCAGCCGCGCCAGCAGCTTGCCCTTGCAGTCGCCCAGCCGCACTTCGAACTCGCCGCGCGGGCTGTGCGCCGGGTAGCGCTTGACCTTGGCTTGGTCGTGCGCCAGCCCGTAATTGCGCGCCAGGCGGGCGGCGTCGATGCGGATGCGGTCGATGCTGTCCAGGCGTGCGTCGGCGTAGCGCCAGCAACTGGTGAACAGGTCGATGTTGAACACCGGCGTGTCCTGGTCGGCCAGGTCCGGCAGCAGCGGCACGCGCAGGCCCAGCTCGCCGCCTTCGCACGAGGCCAGGCCCTGGGTGTCGCGGCCGAGCAGGTTGGCGCGGTCGAGGATGCGGCTGCGCGGTGCGGCCAGCAAGCGGCCGTCGTCGGCGAAGGTGGCCGCGCGCACGGTCACCGGCAGGGTCACCGCGAACGGCGCGGTGTAGCGCGGCGAGTCGGCCTTGGGCTCGCTGCCGTCGGTGGTGTAGCGGAAGCTGCCGAACTTGGCCTGGTTGCCCAGCACCACGGTGGCCTGGCCGCTCTCCAGCGCGGCGTTGTCGCCGCCCTGCAGCGCGATATCCGGGGCGAAGGCGCCGTCGCCGTAGGCGATGCCCTGCAGGCGGTAGCGGTCCAACTGCGCCGGCATGCGCTGCAGGAAGCCGTTCCAGTCGCGCGCGGCCATCGGCGACCAGCCGGCCTCGGCCACCGCGCTCAGCCGCGGGAACAGCGCATGGTCGATATGCCAGGCGGACGGGATGTACTCGCTCCACAGCGCCGCCTGCACGCCGAGCACGTGCTTGCTCTCTTCGGCGCTGAGCGCGGCCGGCACCGGGTCGAAGCCGTAGACCTTCTGCAGCGGCAGTGTCGCCAGGCGGCCGTTGGGCTCGTCGTTGCGCGCGCTCTGCAGGTTGTCCAGGTACATCCAGCCGGCCGGTGCCAGCACCACGTCGTGGCCCTGCTTGGCGGCGGCAACCGCGCCGTCCACGCCGCGCCAGGACATCACCGAGGCGCTGGCCGGCAGCCCGCCTTCCAGGATCTCGTCCCAGCCGATCAGGCGCCGCTGGTGCTGGGTGAGGTAATCGGCCAGCTGCTGGTTGAACCAGCCCTGCAGCGCGTGCGCGTCCTTGATGCCGAGCTTGCGCATCTGCGCGCGCACCGCCGGCGAACGTTCCCACTGGTCCTTGACCGCTTCGTCGCCGCCGATGTGGATGTACGGCGAGGGGAACAGCTGCAGCACTTCATCCAGCACGCCGCGGATGAAGGTCATGCTCTTGTCGTTGGTGTTGAACAGGTAGGGATTGACGCCCCAGTCCACCGACACCTTGGGCCGCTGCCGGGTCACTCCGACCAGTTCCGGGTACGCCGCCACCGCCGCCTGCGCGTGCCCGGGCATGTCCAGCTCCGGCACGATGGTGATGTGGCGTTCGGCAGCGTAGGCCACCAGGTCGCGGATCTGGTCCTGGGTGTAGAAGCCGCCGTAGCGATCGGGCAGGCCGTGGCTACCCGCGCCGGGCGGGGTGCGCCAGGCGCCGATCTCGGTGAGCTTGGGATAGCGCTTGATCTCGATGCGCCAGCCCTGGTCGTCGGTCAGGTGCAGATGCAGCACGTTGAGCTTGTGCTGGGCCATCGCGTCGAGCAGACGCTTGACCGTGTCCGGGCCATGGAAGTGCCGCGCCACGTCGAGCAGCACGCCGCGCCAGCCGAAGCGCGGCCAGTCGCGGATGTGCACCTGCGGCACGTCCACCTCGCCCTTGCCGGCATCGGGGGTCATCAGCTGCCAGGCGCTGATCGCGCCATAGAACAGGCCGCGCTCCTCGCGCGCCTGGATCAGCATGGTGCGCGGGTCCACGTCCAGCGTGTAGCCCTCGGCCTGCGCCACCTCGGTATTGGGATTGAGCTGCAGGCGGATGCTGCCGTCGGCGGGGATGGTCTCCGCACGCACCTCCAGCGACAGGCCGCGGGTCTTGCTCAGCAATTGCGACAGTTGCTGGGCCACGCGCTGCGCCCCGGCGTCGTCGAGGGGCACCGACAGCACGGCGCCGGTGCCGATGGTCAGCGTGCCGCCGTCGCGCTCGGCCTTGGCCGGCGCCGGGATCAGCGGCAGGGGCGTCTTGTCGTCGTCATCGTGCTTCGGGGCCGGCGGCGGGGCCGCGGCGGGCTTGGCCGCGGGCGCCGGCGTCGGTGCAGGCGGCGGAGCGCGGTCGCAGCCGCCGAGCAGGCTGCCACAGGCGAGCAGGGACAACCCCAGCCAGGCGTTGCGGGAGGCCGCCGCGATGCGCGCGGTGGCGGGCATCGGGCGGTGCGGCAATCGGGGGTGTGCACCCACTGCAGTCATCGGTCTACCTCAAGCGATCGAGATGCGTATCGTAGAGGCTGTGAGGTAGCCTGGGGTGAGCGCGGCGCGTTCGCCACGCGCCGCATGCCTCCCGTGTCGCATCGCGATCGTGCGGCCGCTCAGCGCGCCGCGGTCGGCAGTTCGTCCCAGACCTTGGGATCTTCGGCGCCCAGCACCCAGCAGCTGAAGCCTTCCAGGCCGTACTGCTTGGTCAGTTCGTAGCGGGCGCGGAAGCTGCGCGCGTCCGGGCGGAACACCCATTCGCGCATGTCGTCGCGGTAGAAGTAGAACCACGATTCCTGCTCCACCGGGTCCCATTGCACGGTGGCGTGCTGCTCTTCCGCCAGCGGGAACGATTCGTCCGCGTCGATGTAGTCGGCGGTGATGTTCGAGGCCTCGGTGCCGTCGGCCTTGACCGGATTGCCGGTGTACCAGCGGTAGCCGTAGGTGGCGATGCCCAGCGACAGCTTGTCCTTCGGCACCTGGGTCAGCGCGTAGTCCAGGTGCTTCTTCATCCACACCATGCCGTCGACCGGGCCGGGCGTGGTCCAGCGGGTGTGCTGGTCGTAGGTCATCAGGCTGATCAGGTCGGCCGAGGCGCCTAGCGCCTTGAGGTCGTAGGCGCCGCGCCAGTACTCCCACATCCACTTGGAGAACGCGCCGCCTTCGGCATAGCCCGGCGCGTTCGGCACCACCGCCACCGACAGCTTGAAGCCGGCCTTGTGCAGCGCCTCGGCGGTCTGCTTGACCATCAGCGAGTAGGCGTCGCGGTCGGTCCAGGCGATGCTCTCGAAGTCGAACTGGAAGCCGTAGTAGCCGTGCTTGCGGCCGTGGATCAGCAGCGCCTGGATCATGCGCTGCTTGGCGTCCTCGTCATGCAGCAGCTTGTGGAAGCCCTCGCGCCCGGCGGTCATCGACAGGATCGGCATCACCCGCAGCTTGTGCTGCTTGGCGATCTCGTACAGGTACATGTTGGGGGTGCCGTTGACCAGGCCGTTCTGGTCGACGCCGTACCAGGTCGGCACCACCACGTCGATCTTGTCGACGTGGGCCAGGAATGAATTGGTCGATTTCTGCGTGTTCATCAGATAGAACAGCGCGGTCGGGTTCTTGGCCATGGCCGGCCCGCAGGCCAGGGCGAGGGCGAACAGCAGCCCTGCGAAACGCTTCATCATCGGGAGGGATCCGTTGGCGGAGTGGGGGAGGTCAGGTCGATGCGGAACACGTAGGCGTGCTCGCCCACCGGCTTGGCCGGCAGGCGCAGGTGCAGGCCGTCGGCGCGCTGCTCGAACGGGACCGGCTTGCCGTTGGCGAGCAGGGTCACGCCGCGCACGCCATCGGCCGGTTTCAGCGAGCGGATCAGCGCCTGGCCATCGGCCGGCCAGCCCAGCTCGATCGCATACAGCGCGCCGTGGCCGGTGGTGAAGCGGAAATCCTCGGGCGTGTAGGGCTTGGTCTTGGTGTCCTGGAAGGTGCCGCCGACCACTTCGGTCGGGCCTTCGCCGTAGCTGCGCCACGGCGTGCTGTCGTAGATCGCCTCGCCGTTGGTCTTGAGCCACTTGCCGATCGACAGCAGGATCGCGCGTTCGGTCTCCGGGATCGAGCCGTCGGCGCGCGGGCCGATGTTGAGCATCAGGTTGCCGTTCTTGCTGACCACGTCCACCAGCATGTGGATGATGAAGGTCGGGGTCTTGTAGGTGTCGTTCTCGACATAGCCCCACGAGGCGTTGCTGACCGAGGTGTCGGTCTGCCAGTGCGTGGGATGGATGCCGGTGAGCTGGCCGCGCTCGATGTCCAGGGTGCCGGCGCCCTCGGGGAAGGCGCCGAGCTTGTAGTTCACCACCACGCCGCCCTTGGCCGCGCCGTGGTTGTAGTAGTACGACAGCATGGTCGGCAGGGTGCCGCGGAAGGTCGGGTGCGCGATCCACCAGTCGAAATAGATCAGGTCCGGGTCGTAGCGGTCGATCAGCTCGGTGGTGCGCGCCAGCCAGTCGTCCAGCCAGGCCTGCGACACCGGGGTCCAGTCGTTGGTGACATCCGCGTCGTCCTTGCCCGGCAGGCGCACCTGCGCCGGTCCGTACAGGCCGGCGTAGCGGGGGTCGTTAACGTCCGAGTCGAACTGGCGGCCGCCGTCGAAGAACCAGTCGTGCTCGGCGCGGTGCGAGGACAGGCCGAAATGCAGGCCCTGCGCGCGGATCGCCTTGGACAGCTCGCCGATCACGTCGCGCTTGGGGCCCATCTTGACCGCGGTCCAGTCCGACAGCTGCGAGTCGTACATCGCGAAGCCGTCGTGGTGTTCGGCAACCGGCACCACGTAGCGGGCGCCGGCGTCGCGGAACAGCGCGGCCCAGGCCTGCGGATCGAACTTAGGCGCGGTGAACAGCGGGATCAGGTCCTTGTAGCCGAAGCGCGACTGCGGCCCGTAGGTGGCGCGGTGGTGCAGGTAATCCTTGCTGTCCTGCTGGTACATGTTGCGCGAATACCACTCGTTGCCGAAGGCCGGCACCGAGAACACGCCCCAGTGGATGAAGATGCCGAACTTGGCGTTGTCGTACCAGGACGGCGAGCGGTACTGCTTGAGCGAGGTCCAGTCGGGTCGGAACGGACCGCCGCGCGCGCCAGTGTTGGCTTCGCGCACCAGCCGCGCGCGTTCGGGCGCGTACTTGGCGGTGGCCTGCAGCCACTGCTGGTCGATCTGTTCCGGACTGAGGGTGGTGGCGGTGGGCGCGGTCGGCGACGGCGCCTCCGCGGCGCCGGCGGGCAGGGCCGCCAGCGCGAGAATGAGGGCCAGCGCGCTGGCCAGGGTCTGGCGTGCGGCTCCGGCGTGGCGGGATCGGTCCGCACGGGGGCGGGTCTCGGTCGTCATGGAACGGCACTCCTTTGTTGCAGGAAACGCTGCCGGCGCCGCCGCGCCGGACACGAAAAAGCGCGCCACCGTGGAGGGACGGTGGCGCGCCGGTGCTACATCAGAACTTGAAGTTCAGCTGCGCCTGGTAGCCGCGGCCGTTCTTGTACATGCCGATCGGCGCGTACTTGACCTCGTTGTACCAGTAGTACGTCGAGTCGAGCAGGTTGGTCGCGCTGAAGCTCACGCTCATCCAGTCGTTGATCTCATACGAGGCGGTCAGGTCCAGCTGCTTGTACTCGTCGGTGAACACCTGCGAATTCAGACGGCCGACCTGGGTGAAGTACTTGGAGCGGTAGCTGTAGTTCAGGCGCACCATCCACGGACCGTTTTCCCAGTAGGGGATCACGTTGTAGGTGTTCTTCGACAGGTACGGCAGGTTCAGGCCGGTGCTGGCGTCGGCGGTGGCGTAGGTGTAGTTCGCCTGCAGACCGAAGCCGTAGCCGAAGGCCTGCTGGTAGTTCAGCGAGGCGCCCTTGACCTTGGCGTCGGAGGCGTTGACCGGCGAACTGATCTGGTAGATGCCGCTCACCCCGTTGATCGGATCGGTCAACTGCTGCGCGGTGGTAACGGTCACGATGTAGGAGCTGATGTCCCGATAAAACACTTCACCGGACAACATGCTGGACGGGGCAAAGTACCATTCCGCGGCCAGATCGTAGTTGGTCGACTCGTAGGGCTTCAGGTCCGGGTTGCCGCCGCTGCCGGTCAGGTTACACGACGTACTGCCGTTACAGGTCGTGCCATCGCTGCTGGTGCTGTTGAGCGAAACAGATCCTGCAAGATCCTGGTAGCGAGGACGTGCGATCACCTTCGCAGCAGAGAAGCGCAGAACCTTGTTGTCATCCAGGTCGTACGCGATATTGAAGCTCGGCAACGGCTTGTAGTACTGCTTGGTCGAGGTCACCGGGGTGTAGGTGCCGCCATTGGAACTGAGCCAGTACTGCGACTTGTCCTTGGTGTCCACATAGCGCACGCCCAAGTTGCCGCGCCACTTGCCGGACTCGAAGTTCATCTGCGCATAGAGATCACTGGTGATCTCCTTGACATCGAACATCTGGCCGTACTTGCTCTCCAAGGCCCCCTGCGGAAGAGATTTCAGATAGGACAGCACCGAGTTGAGGTTGGCGGTCGGCCAGTTGACAAGGTCCGAACTGGCGTGGAGTCCGTCGTACAGGCCGCTCGGAGTGGTGCCCGGGTTGAATGACGTCAGCAGAATGTCCTGGTTCGCATAGATCGCATTGCCGCGCGAATCCTGGCCGTTTTCGTGGTTGATGTACTTGTAGCCTACCTGCAGCTTGTTCAGGGGGCCCCAATCCAGGTCGCGCGCTGCATCGAACTGGAAGTACTTCTCCTTGTCCTTGGTGGTGGTGTATTCGATACCGCCGGCTTGCTGACCCGACTTCAGGCCCCAGTTGCTAGCGCTGTTGTTGTCGTAGGTAACGCCCGTGTTGGTGCCGTCATAGTTGAAGTTGTAGCCGCCGTCCTGCAGCAGGAACTTCATCAGATACTCGGGGTTCTTGCCGCCGGTGGCTTCGGTGGCGCCGGCCTGGGTGGTGAACACCCACTTGTCGCCATAGAAGTCGTGGCGCAGGTTCAGGCTCTTGGTGGTGACGGTGCTTTCGCGGTAATTGGTGTCCAACTGCGCGTACGGCTGCTTGCCGTTGCCGGCGCCGTCGGTGACCGTGGCCTGGGTGATGTAGCCGTTGTTCACCGTCGCGCTGGTGATCTTGTCCTGGTCGCCGCAGCCCGGGCAGACGTAGCGCGATTCGCTGAAGTTGTTGTACTTGCCCTTGATGTAGAGGCCGGTCAGGTTGAACTCGTTCTGATCGTTCGGCTTCCACTGCAGCGCGCCCTGCAGGCCGTTGCGCTCGCGGGTCTGCTGGAAGAAGGAACTGTTGATGCCCACCGGGATCTTGGCGGTCGCGACGTTACCACCGTCGCCGGAGATGCTGGCGGTCGGCGGGATGTTGGCGCCGGTGTTGTAGCCGAAGAACTCGATGCCGGCGCGCGAAAGGTCTTCCTTGTCGTGGGTGGCGGAGATCAACGCACCGAAGGTCTCGTCGTCGTTCTTCCAGCTCCACAGCGCCGAGCCGCGCGGATTGCCTTCTTCCGAACGGTCGTTGTAGTTGTAGCCGATCGAGCCGCGGATGGTGTTCTTCGGCAGGTCCAGCGGCTTGCGGGTGTGCACGATCACGGTGCCGCCGATCGAACCTTCGTCGATGCGCGCTTCCGGAGTCTTGTAGACCTCCATCAGGCCGATGATTTCCGGCGACAGCAGGGTGTAGTTGAAGGTGCGGCCGCTGGTGTCGGTCGGGTTGCCGCCCCAGTCGCCCGAGGCGATGGTCTGGCCGTTGAGCAGCACGCGGTTCAGCGCCGGGTCGGTGCCGTTGATGCTGACCTTCTCGCCCTCGCCGAACTGGCGGTCCACGCTGATGCCCGGCAGGTGCGCCAGCGACTCGGCGGCGTTGGTGTCCGGGAACTTGCCGATGTCCTCGGCGCTGATCGCATCGACGATGGAGTTGGCCGAGCGCTTCACCGACTGGCTCTTCTCCAGCGAGGCGCGGTAGCCGGTGACGGTGATGGCATCCAGCTGCTGGACGTTCTTGGAATCCGCGTTGGCGGAAGCGGGCGCTTCCTGCGCGGCGGCGTTACCGGACAGGTACAGCGCGGCCATGATGCTGATGGCTAGGGTCGTGGTGCGGCTATTCATTGGCTAAACCTCTGGGTGAGTACTTGGGCATGAGGTGCCAACCGATGTTCCGGTGTGCTGGCCGCTGCCCGGCCTTGTGGATGGCGCCGCGCCTGGTGGCGCTGCGCGGATCGCATCTCGATGCGCGTCGTCCGGTCGCTGACGCGGAAGTTAGCCAACCGGCGGCATCGAGGGCGCCGGTCCTTCCTGTGTTCCTGCAGGTAACAACCAAGTCCAGCAATACAGCAGTGCACCTTGTGGCCTGATCCGCACGCCGCTGCGTTCGGGCCCGGCTTGGGGCGTGGTCTCGTCGGTTCGGGGATGCCGGTCGCAGCGTCAGCGTGCGTCCTGCCACTTGGCGCGGGAGGAGCGGCAATGCGTCGCTGTGTCTGAATCCCCTGAACGTGGCATGTCTTGAAGTTGTAAAACTTGTGTGAGCCGAGTCTGTCGTAGCGCTGACAGCGTTGTCAACACCCGTTTCACATACTTTTGACGAATGCCGTCACGCCTTGCCTGGGCCTCTTTTCGAAGCCTTTCCTGGCCCGCCGGACGCCTGCGCTAGGTGCTTGTCTACAAAAGAAAACATGGCGGAGGAGGGTGGCGGTGTGGGCGCAGTGGCCGGGAGGCCCCGGTGCGGCAGGCGCTGCCGGCGCGACAGGCATGCGGCAAAAAATTGTGCGATGCGGCGAAATTTTGCGACGGGTGTTCACCCATGCAACGCGCCCTTGCGGTCAACGCTCCGCACCGACAGGCGATGCGCTCATGACGTCGGCGTGGTGAAGAGAAAACGACAAGCGGATGAAATTCATCTTGACAACGTTGTCAAGCTGGTCCGACACTCGATCGATCAATCTGCCGAATCGGCGTGCGCCTGCTCTGGCGCAACGGGAGAAGATGTGTCCGCAAGCAGTTCATCAGTGGCAGCGGCCGTGCCGCGCGCCGAGCCCTTCATTGCTGCCGATGTCGGCGGAACCCACGTCCGGATCGGTCTGGTCGCGCGCGCTGCCGATGTCGGCCCGGCGCCGTCGGTCGACGTGCTGGACTATCGCAAGTATCGCTGCGCCGACTATCCCGGCCTGGCCGAGATCATCGGCGAATTCCTGGAGCAGGTGCAGGAACCCAAGCCGACCCGCGGGGTGATCGCCAGTGCCGGTTACGCCCTCGAGGATGGTCGCGTCATCACCACCAATCTGCCGTGGACGCTGTCGCCGCCGGAGATTCGCGAGCGCCTGGGCCTGAAGGCGCTGCATCTGGTCAACGATTTCGAAGCGGTGGCGTATGCGGCCGCGTCGATGGACGCCAGCGAAGTGCTGCATCTGACCGGGCCGCGCAAGGCGCAGCGCGGGCCGGCACTGGTGATCGGTCCCGGCACCGGCCTGGGTGCGGCGGTGTGGATTCCGACCCATGGCGGCGCGGTGGTGTTGGCGACCGAGGCCGGCCACGCCGCGTTGCCGGTCGGCAACGACCTGGAGCTGGCGCTGGCGCAGCGCCTGTTGCGCGACCGTCCGTATGTGCCGATGGAGCATTTCCTGTCCGGCCCGGGGCTGCTCAATCTCTATCGCGCGTTGTGCGACCTGCGTGGCGCCACGCCCGCGCTCGCCGCGCCGAGCGACATCACCGCGGCCGCGCTGGCCGGCAGCGACCCGCTGGCACACGAGGCGCTGTCCGCGTTCTGCGGCCTGTTGGGCAGCGTGATTGGCGACATGGCGTTGCTGTACGGCGTGCAGGGCGGCGTCTATCTGGCCGGCGGCTTCCTGCCGCAGATCGGCGCGTTCCTGTCCGCCAGCAGTTTCGTCGAGCGCTACTTGAACAAGGGCGCGATGCGTCCGGCGCTGGAGCAGATCCCGGTGAAGCTGGTCGAGCACGGCCAACTCGGTGTGATCGGCGCGGCGAACTGGTTCCTGCAGCAGCGCCACTGAGCGGTCCGGCGCGGCGGTGGCCGCGCCGCGCTGATCGGGGGCGTCCTGCGATGCGGGCGCGGCGCGCCTGGCGTGCCGGAGCGCGTCGACACATCTATATGTCCCATGCCAACGGCGCCTGCGTGACGGCGCCGCTGTCTGCAGCGTCATCGCGTGCCTGAACTCACAGGTCGCCGTGATGCGCCTGCAGCGCCGCGATCGCGGCCAGGCCGGCGGTTTCGGTGCGCAGGATGCGCGGCCCCAGGCGCAGGCCGACGAAGCCGGCCGCCTCCAGCGTGGCGCGGTCGCGCGGCGACCAGCCGCCTTCCGGGCCGATCGCGATCGTCGCCGCATCGCCGCCGATGGCCAGCGAACGCAGGCGGTGTTCGCCCTGCGGGTCGAGGATCAGCCGGCAGGGGCTGTCCGCCGCGGCGCGCGCCGCATCGGCCAGCGCCAGCGGCGCGCTCAGTTGCGGCACGCGCGCGCGGCCGGATTGTTCGCAGGCCGCGATCACCACGCTGCGCCAGTGCGCCACGCGCTTGTCCACCCGCGCCGCATCCAGCTTCACTTCGGTGCGCTCGGCCCACACCGGCACGATCGCGGCGACGCCGAGTTCGGTGGCCTTCTGCAGGATCAGGTCCATCTTCTCGCCGCGCGCCACGCCCTGCAGCAGGGTGATCGCCAGTGGCGACTCGTTGTCGGCCGGCCGCGCCGCACCGACGCGCACGCTGGCGTTGCGCTTGCCGGCCTGCAGCAGTTCGGCGTCGTAATCGCAGCCGTCGCCGTTGAACAGCACGCAGGGATCGCCCTCGCGCAGCCGCAGCACGCGCAGCAGGTGGTTGGCGACGTCTTCCGGTAGCGTCACGTCGGCGCCGGCCTGCAGCGGCAGCTCCACGTGGCAGCGGGTCAGGCGCATGTCACGGCCTCGTCGATCGCCGCCAGCGTGGTCTCGGCCAGCAGCGTCAACTGCTCGGCGTCCACGCAGTACGGCGGCATCCAGTACAGCACGTCGCCCAGTGGGCGCAGCACCACACCGCGTTGCAGCGCGGCACGATAGGCGTGCAGGCCGACGCGCGCGGACGCCGGGAAGGGCGTGCGCTTGTCGCCGTTGCGGGTGAGTTCGAACGCGACCACCATGCCGGCCTGGCGCACGTCGGCCACGTGCGCATGCTCGGCGAACGGCGCCGACAGCGCGCGCATGGTTTCGGCGGTGCTGCGGTTGCGCGCGATCACGTCGTCCTCCTGCAGGATCCGCAGCGACGCCAGTGCCGCCGCACAGGCCAGCGGGTTGCCGGTGTAGCTGTGCGAATGCAGGAAGGCGCGCTCACGGCTGTCGTCGAGGAAGGCGTCGTACAGATGTTGGGTGGCCAGCACCGCCGACAGTGGCAGGAAGCCGCCGGTCAGGCCCTTGGACAGGCACAGCAGGTCCGGCATCACGCCCGCCTGCTCGCAGGCGAACAGCGTGCCGGTGCGGCCGAAGCCGGTGGCGATCTCGTCGGCGATCAGGAACGCGCCGTTGGCGTCGCACAGTTCGCGCGCCCGGCGCAGATAGGCCGGATCGTGCATGCGCATGCCGCCGGCGCACTGCAGGCGCGGTTCCAGGATCACCGCGCAGATCTCGCCGGGATGACGGTCGAACAGGTCGGCCAGCGCATCGGCGGCGGCATCGGCGCGTTCGCGTGCGCTCTGTCCCGGCTCGGCCTGGTAGGCGTCGGGCGAGGGCGCGAACAGCGCCTCGGCCAGTAGCGGCGCGTACACCCGCCGATACAGCGGAATGTCGCCGACCGCCAGTGCGCCGATGGTCTCGCCGTGGTAGCCGTTCTCCAGCGCGACGAAACGGGTGCGCCCGGGTTCGCCGCGGTTCTGGAAATAGTGGAAGGCCATCTTCAGCGCCACTTCCACGCCGGCCGAGCCGTTGTCGGCATAGAACACCTTGGCCAGCGGCGCGCGGCCGTCCTGGCGCGGGGCCAGCGCCAGCAACTGCTCGGCCAGCAGCACCGCCGGTTCGTGGCTGAAGCCGGCGAGCATCACCTGCTCCAGTTGCGTGGCCTGGGCGGCGATGGCCGCGGCGATGCGCGGCTCGCCGTGGCCGAACAGGTTGGTCCACCAACTGCTCACCGCATCCAGGTAGCGGCGGCCGCCGTGGTCGATCAGCCAGGCGCCTTCGCCGCGCGCGATCGGGACCAGGGGCAGGGTGTCGGGGTGCTCGCGCATCTGCGTGCACGGGTGCCAGAGCACGGCGAGGTCGCGCTGGCGCCACGCGTCGGCCATCTGTGCTGCGGTCAGGTCTGATAGCATTTCGCGCTCATGAACAGGTTCTTCGCTCCGCGCATTCTATCGACCGACGCCGCCCGGCGCCGCAGGGTGCCGGCGTGACCCGTCCGTTGCCGGTCATCCATGCCGTGCGCGAGCGCAGCGAATCGGCCGCCGAGCGCCGGGTCGAGGAACTGGACCTGGAGTTCAGCAACGGCGAACGCCGCGTGTTCCACCGGCTCAAGGCGCCCGGCCACGGCGCGGTGGTGGTGGTACCGATGCTGGATGCGCAGACCGTGCTGCTGGTGCGCGAATACGCTGCCGGCGTGCACCGCTACGAGCTGGGCCTGGTCAAGGGCCGCATCGATGCCGGCGAGACCCCGCTGCAGGCGGCCGACCGCGAACTCAAGGAAGAGGCCGGCTACGGCGCGCGGCAACTGCGCGTGCTGCGCGCGATGACCCTGGCGCCGACCTACATGAGCCACCAGTCGTGGCTGGTGCTGGCGCAAGATCTCTATCCCGAACGACTAGCCGGCGACGAGCCGGAGGAATTGGAAGTGGTGCCCTGGAAACTGGCTGAACTGGATCAACTGATGTTGCGTGAAGATTTTTCCGAGGGGCGTTCGCTGGCGGCGCTGTTCATCGCCCGCGAGTGGCTGGGTCGCGCCGAATGATCCGTCTCACCAGTGATTTGCGCGAAACCGTGATCGCCATCGCCATCGATGCCGCCGCGGCGATCATGTCCGTCTACGCCACCGGCTTCGAGGTGGAGCACAAGGCCGATACCAGCCCGTTGACCCAGGCCGACCTGGCGGCGCACCAGATCATCGTCGAAGGTCTGGAACGGCTGACCCCGGACCTGCCGGTGCTGTCCGAGGAATCGGCGCAGATTCCGTGGGAGGTGCGCGAACACTGGACCACCTATTGGCTGGTCGATCCGCTCGACGGCACCCGCGAGTTCGTCAAGCGCAACGGCGAATTCAGCGTCAACATCGCGCTGATCCACCAGGGCGCGCCGGTGTTCGGCGTGGTCCAGGCGCCGGTGGACGGTCGCGTCTGGCACGCGGTGCGTGGCGAGCAGGCGTATCGTCGCGAAGGTTTCCGCGACACCGCGTTGAACACGCGGCGGCCGGCCACCGCACCGCTGCGCGTGGCGGCGAGCCGTTCGCACCGCGATGCGCGCACCGACGCGCTGCTGCAGCGCATGGGCGAGATCGAACTGGTCGCGCAAGGCTCCTCGCTGAAGTTCTGCCGCATCGCCGACGGCGACCTCGACGTGTATCCGCGCGTCGGGCCCACCTCCGAGTGGGACACCGCTGCCGGCCAATGCGTGCTGCAGGCCGCCGGCGGTGCGCTGCTGGCCGCCGCGACCGGCAAGCCATTCCGCTACAACCGCCGCGAATCGCTGCTCAACGGCGATTTCGTGGCGCTGGGCGATCCGGCGCTGCCCTGGCGCGACTGGCTGGGCTGAGCCGCGCCGCGAGCGCGCGCCGCACGGCGCGCGCTCTGCCACACTAGGCGGTGGCGGCAGCGGTGCCGTCGCACCGGAATCCGCCCGTGACCCCCACTCGCTACGATCTTCCCGCCCTGCTCGACATCATGGCGCGCCTGCGCGATCCCGCGCAGGGCTGCCCCTGGGACCTGGAGCAGAACTTCGCCAGCATCGCCGCGTACACGATCGAGGAGGCCTACGAAGTGGCCGACGCGATCGACCGCCAGGATCTGGCCGGGCTGAAGGACGAGCTCGGCGATCTGCTGCTGCAGGTGGTGTTCCATGCGCAGATGGCGCGCGAGCAGGGCGCGTTCGGCTTCGACGACGTGGTCGCGGCGATCTGCGACAAGATGGTGCGCCGCCACCCGCACGTGTTCGGCGACAGCCAGGTGGCCGATGCCCAGCAGCAGACGCTGAAATGGGAAGAGATCAAGCGCGCCGAGCGTGCCGCCGCCGGCGAGCGCGACGCCTCGGCGCTGGCTGGCATCGCCCGCGGCCTGCCGGAATGGCAGCGCGCGCTGAAATTGCAGTCGCGTGCGGCGCGGGTCGGCTTCGACTGGCCCGGCCCCGCGCCGGTGCTGGACAAGGTGCAGGAAGAACTGGAGGAGGTGCGTGCGGAACTGGCGCATGGCGCCGCGGTCGATCCGGCACGGCTGCAGGACGAGATCGGCGACCTGCTGTTCGTCTGTGCCAACCTGGCGCGGCATGCCAAGGTCGATGTCGGTGCGGCGCTGCGCCACGCCAACCTCAAGTTCGAGCGTCGCTTCCGCGCGATGGAACGGCTGGCGCAGCAGGACGGCGGCGCGCTCGACGGCCTGTCGCTGGTGCAGCAGGAGGCGTACTGGCAGCGCGCCAAGGACGAAGAGCGCGCCGCGGCCGGATGAAGACCCTGCTGCTGTTCGTGCTGACCGCCGTCGCGGAAATCGTCGGCTGCTACCTGCCTTATCTCTGGCTGCGCGAACAGCGCAGCGCCTGGCTGCTGGTGCCCGCCGCGGGCAGCCTGGCGGCCTTCGTCTGGCTGCTGACCCTGCATCCCGCCGCCAGCGGCCGCGTCTATGCGGCCTACGGCGGCGTCTATGTCGCGGTCGCGTTGCTGTGGCTGTGGACGGTGCAGGGCATGCGCCCCACGCGCTGGGACCTGCTCGGCGCCGGCCTGTGCCTGGCCGGCATGGCGGTGATCATGTTCGCGCCGCGGCAGGGTTGAGGTCTGCGCGGCAGGCTGTCTTGCGACAACGAGAGGCCTGCCAGCGCGTAGGAGCGGCTTCAGCCGCGACGGGCGTTCCCGGGAAAGCCCTTCGCGGCTGAAGCCGCTCCTACAGGACACATTTCGTTGCGATTGGCGGTGCTCTGCAGCGGCGCCACGTGCCATCGGCGATTCGTGTAGCGGTGAACCCGTTCCCGCGAAACTCACCGCACGTTCCGCTGCGTTGGCGCTGCGCAGCGCGTGAATGGAGATGCCCCGACGCCCTGCCCGCAACGCGATGACGTGTCCCGCTTCCGAGGCGTTGTGCCCCGCCGCAGTTCTTTGCAGGTGGGCGGTTTCCATGCGGTTACCGAATCGCAGACATGCCTGGTGCGGCGCTGCGGTCTCCTGCGTAAGCGCATCCGGCGACCGCACCCTGCGCGTCGCATCCATGCGCAGCGCGCGACGCCCGCGCTCCCGGCGTATGCTGGACGCCTGCGTCGCCTCGGGAGGGCCATCGCATGCGCCGCTTCGCCAATTTCCGCGAGTTCTACCCGTTCTATCTGAGCGAGCACCGGCATCGGCTGTCGCGCCGGCTGCATTTCGTCGGCAGCCTCGGCGTGCTGGCGAGCCTGCTGCTGGCGCTGTGCACCGGCCAGCCGAGGTGGCTGTGGGCCGCACCGGTCTGCGGCTACGGCTGCGCCTGGATCGGCCACTTCGTGTTCGAGAAGAACCGTCCTGCCACCTTCAAGCACCCGCTGTACTCGCTGGCCGGCGACTGGGTGATGTTCAAGGACATGTTGCTGGGCCGCATCCGCTGGTGACCGGCGCCCGCGCCGGCGCTCGCTATACTGCGGATTCGATTTCTTTCTGGTTAATGGAGCAACCTGATGCCGTCCACGTTCTTCTTCGCAGTGGTGCTGCTGGCCGCTGGCGTGATCATTCTGTTCAAGACTGTGCGCATGGTGCCGCAGGGATTCCAGTGGACGGTGGAGCGCTTCGGCCGCTACACCCACACGCTCTCGCCCGGCCTGCATTTCCTGATTCCAGTGGTGTACGGCGTCGGCCGCAAGGTCAACATGATGGAACAGGTGCTGGACGTGCCCAGCCAGGACGTCATCACCAAGGACAATGCGGTGGTGCGCGTGGACGGCGTGGTGTTCTTCCAGGTGCTGGACGCCGCCAAGGCCGCCTATGAAGTGTCGAATCTGGAGATCGCCACCATCGCCCTGGTGCAGACCAACATCCGCACCGTGATCGGCTCGATGGACCTGGACGAGTCGCTGAGCCAGCGCGAGACCATCAACGCGCAGTTGTTGAACGTGGTCGACCATGCCACCAATCCGTGGGGCATCAAGGTCACCCGCATCGAGATCCGCGACATCCAGCCGCCGCGCGACCTGGTCGATGCGATGGCCCGGCAGATGAAGGCCGAGCGTGAGAAGCGCGCGCAGATCCTCGAGGCCGAGGGCTCGCGGCAGTCGGAGATCCTGCGCGCCGACGGCGAGAAGCAGGCGGCGGTGCTGGAGGCCGAAGGCCGCAAGGAGGCCGCGTTCCGCGACGCCGAGGCGCGCGAGCGCCTGGCCGAGGCCGAAGCGCGGGCGACGGCGATGGTGTCCAAGGCCATCGCCGAAGGCGACGTGCAGGCGATCAACTACTTCATCGCGCAGAAGTACGTGGAGGCGTTCAAGGAACTGGCCACCGCGCCGAACCAGAAGTTCGTGCTGATGCCGATGGAGTCCAGCGGCATCATCGGTTCGATCGCCGGCATCGCCGAACTGGCGCGCGAGGCGCTGAACAAGCAGGGCACGCCGCCGGCGGTGCCGCGCGTCCCGCCGCGCAGCGGGGTCTGAGCCATGCGCATCGAGGTGATGGCCTGGGGTGCCCTGACCTTGTTGCTGTTCGCGGCCGAAGCGCTGGCGCCGGGCGCCTTCATGCTGTGGATGGGCTTCGCTGCCGCGGCGGTCTTCCTGGCCGTGCTGGTGGTTCCGGGCATGCCATTGCTGTTGCAGGTCGGTGCATTCGTGGTGTTGAGCTTCGTCTCGATCCAGGTGTACCGCACCTGGTTCCGCAACCGCGCCCGGGCCAGCGACCAGCCGCTGCTGAACCGTCGCGCCGAGCAACTGATCGGCCGCGTGGTGACGCTCGACCAGCCGATCCACGGCGGCCGCGGCCGCGCCAAGGTCGACGACGCCTTCTGGGTGGTCGGCGGCGCCGACCTGCCGGCTGGCAGCACGGTGCGCATCGTCGGCGTGGATGGGATGACGCTGCTGGTCCAGGCAGCTTGAAAGCCGGGATTGGGGAGTCGGGATTGGGGATTGGTAGGAGCGGCTTTCCTGGATCCGAAGGACTGGCGCTCGATCGCGCAGCGCTGTAGGAGCGGCTTCAGCCGCGACCCGTCACTGGCCAAGGTCGCGGCTGAAGCCGCTCCTACCAATCCCCAATCCCGACTCCCCAATCCCGGCCCCCAGCCAGCGATAATGGGGGACTTTTCTCACGGACCCGCGCCATGACCCAGAAGACCATCCTCAACGACAGCCACCGCGCCCTCGGCGCCAAGATGGTCGACTTCGGCGGCTGGGACATGCCGATCCACTACGGCTCGCAACTCGACGAGCACCACCAGGTGCGCCGCGACGCCGGCATGTTCGACGTCAGCCACATGACCGTGGTCGATCTGCACGGCGAGCAGGTCCGCGCGTTCCTGCGCCACCTGCTGGCCAATTCGGTGGACAAGCTGAAGGCGCCGGGCAAGGCGCTGTACACCTGCATGCTCAACCCGCAGGGCGGGGTGATCGACGATCTCATCGTCTATTACATGTCCGGGACGTTCTTCCGCCTGGTGGTCAACGCCGCCACCCGCGCCAAGGACCTCGCCTGGATCGGCGAGCAGGCGCAGGCCTTCGGCGTGCAGGTGCGCGAGCGCGACGACTTCGCGATGATCGCGGTGCAGGGACCGAACGCGCGCACCAAGGCGATCGGCCTGCTGCGCGAGGAAGACCGCGCCGCCGCCCAGAAGCTCGGCCGCTTCGCCGCGATCGAGGCGACCTCGACCGACGGCGTGCCGCTGTTCGTCGCGCGCACCGGCTACACCGGCGAGGACGGCTTCGAGATCGTGCTGCCGCAGCAGCAGGCGCCGGCGTTCTGGGAGGCGTTGATCGGCGCCGGGGTCAAGCCGGCCGGCCTGGGTGCGCGCGACACGCTGCGCCTGGAGGCGGGCATGAACCTGTATGGCCAGGACATGGACGACAGCGTCTCGCCCTACGAGGCCGCGCTGGCCTGGACCGTCACCCTCGACGAGGGCCGCGACTTCATCGGCCGCGCCGTGCTGGAAGCGCAGAAGGCCGGCGGCGCGCCGCGGCAGATGATCGGCCTGGTGATGGACGAGAAGGGCGTGCTGCGCCATGGGCAGAAGGTGCTGACCGCCAACGGCGACGGCGAGATCCTGTCCGGCACGTTCTCGCCGACGCTGGGCAAGGCGATCGCCTTCGCGCGGGTGCCGGCCGGCGAGCCGGGTGCGGTGCGCGTGGACATCCGCGGCAAGGAAGTGCCGGTGCGCGTGGTCAAGTTCCCGTTCGTGCGCGAAGGCCAGGTCCAGCCCGGCGTGCTCGGCTGAGCCGCATCCGCCGCGCGCGCGACTTCTTCCCAACGCGCGCGGTTCGCTACACTAGCCTCCCATCCTCGATACCGTCTTCTTCCGGAGCAGCCCCATGAGCGAGATCCCTGGCGACCTCAAATTCCTCAAGTCCCACGAGTGGGCCCGCGTCGAGGGCAATGGTCGCGTGACCATCGGCATCTCCGATCATGCCCAGGGCCTGCTCGGCGACCTGGTCTACGTCGAGCTGCCGAACGTCGGCGATCACGTCGAGGCCGGCAACGGCGTGGCGGTGGTCGAGTCGGTCAAGGCCGCCTCCGACGTGTACAGCCCGCTGAGCGGCAAGGTGGTCGAGGTCAACACCGCGCTGAGCGACAAGCCGGAAACCATCAACGAAGACGCCTATGGCGAAGGCTGGATCCTGGTGCTGGAAGCGGACGACGCCGAGCAGTTGAACGAACTGCTGTCGCCGGACGAGTACGCCGAACTGCTCGAGGACGACGGCCACTGAGCCGACCGCCCCGTCGCGACACCCGAACCGGCCGCCCAGTGCGGCCGGTTTCTTTTTGGGCGCCAGGCAGCGGCCGCCGTCGTCCGCATCTGCGTCGCGCTCCTCGGCATGGCCGTTGCGGTAACCCGTGTCGCGAGCGTCGTGGCGTGCGTTGATGCGAAGACGGCGTGAGGTTGTCCCCGGGCTGCACCGCGAGCGCAGCATGGTTGCCGCGCGTGGCGGCGTCCGCTGCATGCGACCGCACGCCGGGCGGCGCCGGTTTTCCGGCGCGCGCAGGTGCGCTGCGGCATGAGGCGCGGTGTGGGCGCGCGAGGAGCAGACAGCGGCGACTCGGTGTGCGTCCCAGACGTCATCGCTGCGCGCCGGAGCGGTGCGCGCCGGCGCCAGTCGGCGACCTGTGCGATCCGTGTCGGTCGATGCACCCGCGCGAAGGTGTCGGTGGCGGCATGGCGTGGGGATGGGCGAGGTGGTCGCCTGCGGTGCGGCGTGGCGACGACGTGCGTGCAGGTCGCGTCGCAGTGGCACGATGCGCCACGTCTCGGCGACGCCTTGCGCGACGCATCGCGTGCGTCGCGACCGGCGCACGACGCAAAAAAGTTTGCGCACTTTTGCGCATTTGCACTTGTGCGATGCCGGAACCGCATGCGGTCGCGAATTTTTTTTTCAGCTAGCGGACAGCCTAGCGTGTGCTCCCGCGATTGCGGCCGACGCGTCGTCGTTGCCCGTCCGCAACGCGATGGCGGCGTCGTGTCGTTACAGAAAACACGGAAATTTCCCTGCTTTTTTTGCGCGCGCCGTTTTCCTTGTGGTGCCGGCATCGGCGATCGGTGGCGTCGGCAAGGCAGCTGGCGCGGCATGCGGCGGTCGTGGCGCGCGCGCCAGCGGAAAAAAAATTGCGCGGAAGTGTTGACAGTAAAAAAAACCGTGATTAGGTTTCGCCCAGCAGACGTTGCTGCGCAAGCGAGTGAATCGGATCGACATCAAAACGCGAAGCACAACTTGGACATCCGCCAGGAACCCGAAGATGGTGGAGTTGGAGTCGCTTCCCTCCGAGAAACGCAACGTCTCCCCTGGCATCGCACCCGTATCGCTATTCGGTACGGGTGTTTCTGTATCCGATCCGGCCCGCAGCGCGCGCCGGCGGTTCCCGCAGGCGGAGCATCGCCGCGAGGTTGCTTTAACTGGGCATTTTCAATCCATAGTTCACTGACGAGGAGCCATCCCATGGCCACGAAAAAAGCTGCGAAAAAGCCGGCCGCTAAGAAGGCGGTCAAGAAGACTGCCGCCAAGAAGCCGGCAGCGAAGAAGGTTTCGGTAAAGAAGGCGGTCAAGAAGGTCGCCAAGAAGGTGGCCAAGAAGGTCGCCAAGGTGAAGAAGGCGGTCAAGAAGGCCGTTGCCAAGAAGGCAGTGAAGAAGACGGCGAAGAAGGCCGCCACCAAGAAGACCGCGAAGAAGGCCGTCGCCAAGAAGGCCGTGAAGAAGACCGCGAAGAAGGCTGCGACCAAGAAGACCGCTGCCAAGAAGACGGTGAAGAAGTCGGCTGCCAAGAAGCCGGCCGCGAAGAAGGCAACTGCGAAGAAGGCCACCGCCAAGAAGACCGTGGCGAAGAAGAAGCCGGCCGCTCGCAAGAAGAAGGCCGCTCCGGTCGCGCTGCCGGCCACGCCCGCGCCGCTGATCTGATCCATCCCGATCGCTGTTCCTAGACTCTCTCCCCGGTGCCCAGCGGGGAGGGAGTTTTTTATTTGCGGCATCCTGTGGAGCGCTCGCAGCCCGCGTTGTGGGAGGGACTTCAGTCCCGACGCGATCGTCCCTCCGCGGTGACTCCGTCCGACGCCCCCCGCGGCGTCCGTCTTCTTGATCCACCCTGGCCGTCCTCTGTGCCCTGCTTGCCAGGTCGCGACGTGGACAGCGCGCCTGTGCCTATCGCATCGGCCACCGGCGCGGCACGCCGCGTCGCTTCCGTGCCACGGTAGGCGCCTGCGCAGGGACGGGTACGCATCCAACGGATCTCGCTGGCGTGCACGTGCGGCCTCGGCAGCCCTGTGAGGACCGGGAGGCGCGGGCAGTTGTCTTCGGCGAATGAGTTACGCGGCAGCGACATTCCGGCAACGACACGGCGGTAGGTGGCGGCAAAGGTCCGCACATCGTGCTCAATGAATCGCCCCGGACGTGGATCGACCGATCGTCGGGATCGGGTAGGCGCTACAGCAACCGGAACGCCTGGCATCGCCGATCCAGCCAAGGCGTTGCGCCCCACACATGCAGCGCGTCAGCGCGCCTTGCCCGCCGGTCGACACCGCATCGCTGGTTTTTCCCGCGCATCTGTGGACTGCGGGGAATCTCCGGCTGCCTGCTTTCGACACACTCAAGCCGGATGCAGTCTGTCCTGTGGGAGTCGACTGTCGTGCAGCGGCGACAAGCGAAGCCGAAAGCCGGCTGACGCCCTCCGTCGTCGGGACTGAAGTCCCTCCCACAGTGCACCAGGCGGGTTCGCCGCAAGCCCCTGCGGGAGCGAATTCAGCCACGACGGGCTTTGTCTGGAATGCCCGTCGCTGCTGAAGCGACTCCGACAGTGGCTTGCGAGCTCGCCGGGTGACTGTGGGAGGGGCTTCAGCCCCGACGCATTGGGCCATCGAAAAGCACCCGCTACTTCGCGCGTCGCGGTTGCATGACAGTCGACTCCCGCAGGATGCTTCTCGTCGGTCGTTATCGGAGATGTCCTGCAGTCGCGCCTCGCGCGTTGCCCAGCGCACGTCGGCGATGGTGCACCGAGTTGCCAGCACGCCAACGGCAGCCTGCGGCGATGCGGGGCGCAGCGACACCAGATGCCGGATCGCGAACAATGCCGAGAGGGCGCGGTGTGTGCCCTGTGCGCGATCTTGGAAGCGACGGTGCGCAACCACCCTCACCGCGGCCGTACGCGGGCGCTCCGAGCGCCTGCTGCCGCTGGGGCGACGCAGCCGCTGATCGTTCGTCCAGGCGTGACATCGGCGTTGCGGCCGCACTTTTGCGACGCGCTGGTGCCAGCGCATCGCCGCAGCGGGGACGGGACTGTGTCCCAGCACCGGGAGGACGGGCACACGCAGCGCAGGTCGGCGCTGCAGACAGCAGAAAGGCAGCTTGCGCGGCTTTCCACTAGGATGCTGCGGGAGCGCGCGGTCGGTGCGGCGGAGACCACGCCGTGTCGTCGCTGCCGGAACGGCACCGCGTCCCAGTCGGGAAGTGGCACACGCAGCACAGGTCAGCGCCTGCAGACAGCAGAAAGGCGGCTTGCGCCGCCTTCTGCGAGGATGCCGCGGGAAGCCGCGCTCAGTGCGGAGAGGCCACCGACTTGGACGAGGACGCGCCCTTCTTGTCCTTCGGGTCCGGACGCTCGGCCATCAGGTTGTCGCTGCCGAAGTCGGTGTCCACGTCCAGCCAGCGCTGCGCCGGCAGGCCGATGGCGCGGTCGAGCACGGTCGGCAGCAGGCCCGAGGGCAGGCCGCTTTCGCCGTTCCACAGGATCGCCACGGCGAAATCGCGTTCCGGCACCAGCGCGATCAGGCCGCGGTAGCCCTGCACCGCACCGGCATGGAAGATCACCTGGTGGCCGGAGTAGTCGAACACGCGCCAGCCCAGCGCGTAGCTGGCCGAGTTGACGCGGGCGCGGCGCCAGCCCGAGCGCATCTCGCCCGGGGTGAGGATCAGCGGCGCGTGCAGGGTCGCCAGCAACGGCTCCGGCAACACGTCCGGGCGATGCCCGGTCTGCGCGATCAGCCACTGCGCCATGTCGCTGATGCTGGCGTTGACGCCGGCGGCGGGCGCCAGGCGGTAGTAGGTCGGCTTGGGCGTCAGCGAAACCCAGCCGTTGCGGCTGCGCACGTGCGGGCGCGCCCAGCGCGGGCTGGCCTGGATGCCGGCCAGGCCCATGCTGGCGTCGTTCATGCCCAGCGGCTTGAAGATGCGCCGTTCCACCGACTGCTCGTAGAAGCTGCCGGACGCGGCGAACACCACGTCGCCGATCAGGCTGAAGGCGACGTTCTGGTAGGCGTAGCACTCGCCCGGCGCGCACTTCAGCGGCGCATAGGCCAGCTTGTGGCTGAGCGTGTAGTAGTCGAGGTTGGATTCGACGTCGCGGTCGTAGGCGTTGTAGGTGAGGCCGACGCGGTGGCTGAGCAGGTCGGCGACGTTCAACTGGCGCGTGGCGACCGGATCGCTGAGCTGGAAGCCCGGCACGTAGTCGACGACCTTGCTGTCCCAGCGCAGGGTGCCGTCGTTGACCAGCAGGCCGGCCATGGTGCCGGCGAAGGCCTTGGACAGCGAGGCCAGGCGGAACACGGTATGCGCATCGACCGGCTCGGGGCGGTTGACGTCGGTGACGCCGTAGCCGCGCGCGCTGAGCACCTGGCCGTTGTGCACGATGGCCATCGCCAGGCCGGGCACGCGTTCGCCGTAAGTCAGCTGTTCGGCAGCCGACTCCAGCGCGGCCACGTCGAAGTCCCTGGCCAGCGGCAGCACCTGGCTCTGCGTCAGCGAGGCGCGGTAGGGCAGCGGCTGCGTCGGCGAGGTGTAGCGCGTGGCTTCGGTGTGCAGCGGCGGCGGCAGCGGTTGTGCGGGCGCCGGCGTCTGTGCGGTGGAGGACATCGCAAAGGGCAGCAATGCCCCGAGCAACCCGGTTGCCACCGGTCGAAGGAGCCGGTGCCTGCTGTTCTGTGTCATTGCGCCTGAGGCCTGTGAGGTGCTGCCGGCAACGATTCTAGCGCCGGATTTCTCGAATGCACAAACTGGGAGAAGATGAATAGGCATCGCCTTGATCCTGCTGGGGATTTCCCGCGTCGGCGGGGGTGTGCAGGCCTGCCGGCGGAGCGGTGGCGGGGACTGCGGCGGATGCCCACGGACATGCAATCGCCGTGCCGCGCACGTCTCGCCTAGCCCCTCTCCCCCCGGGAGAGGGGTTGGGGTGAGGGTCGGTCGCGCAGCAGCGCATCACCCGCCGCGATACTCGTGCGCTCGCCCCTCCGCGCAGCGTCGCGCATCCCCCGCAGCCGCCGCTCACCCTTCCCGCAGCACAGCCCGCCCACGGATCAGATCCGCAGCACGCTCGGCGATCATCATCGTCGGCCCGTTGGTGTTGCCGCTGACCAGGCGCGGCATCACCGAGGCGTCGACCACGCGCAGGCCGTCGAGGCCGCGCAGGCGCAGCTGCGGGTCGACCACCGCCTGCGCGTCGTTGCCCATGCGGCAGGTGCCGATCGGGTGATAGATGGTTTCGGCCTTGGCGCGGATGAAGGCGACCAGCCCGGCCTCGTCCAAGTCCTCGCGCGCCGGCAGCAGCGGCGCGCCGCGAAATGCATCGAACGCCGGCTGCCGCAGGATGTGCCGCGCCAGCCGCGCGCATTCCACCAGCATGCGCAGGTCGAAGCCCTCGGGATCGCTGAGGTAGTTGGCCTGGATCCGCGCCGGCGTGCGCGGGTCGGCGTCGTTGAGCGCGATGCGACCGCGGCTGCGCGGCTGCAGATGGCAGGCATGCAGGGTGAAGCCGTCGCCGGGCAGGCGGTTGCGGCCGTGGTCGTCGAGCATGGCCGGCACGAAGTGCAGCTGGATGTCGGCGCGCGCGTCCGGCGCCAACGGCGAGCGGATGAAGCCGCCGGCCTCGGCGATGTTGCTGCTGCCGGCGCCGCGGTGCCCGCGCAGGAAATAGTCGAAGGCGATCTTGGCCTGGTTGCGGCGGTCGTAGCTGATGCCCGGGCCGGTGCGGTACAGCGTGCACACGTCCAGGTGATCCTGCAGGTTGGCGCCGACCTGCGGCTGGTCCAGCTGCACCGCGATGCGGTGGCGGCGCAGCGCATCGGCCGGGCCGATGCCCGAGAGCATCAGCAGCTGCGGCGAGTTCACCGCGCCGGCGCTGAGCAGCACCTCGCGCGCGGCGCGCGCCTGCACCTCGCGGCCGTCCTGCGCATAGGCGACGCCGACCACGCGTCCGCCTTCGATCAGCAGGCGCAGCACCAGCGCGTCGGTGACGATCTGCAGGTTGTCCCGCGCGCGCGCCGGCGTCAGGTAGGCGACCGCGGCCGAGCAGCGTGCGCCGTCCTTCTGGGTGACCTGGTACAGGCCCACGCCCTGTTGCTGCGGGCCGTTGAAATCGGGGTTGTGCGGGAAACCCGCCTCCTGCCCGGCAGCCACGAACACGTCCGAGAGCGGGTTGTGGTAGCGCAGGTCGGAGACGTGCAACGGGCCGTCGCCGCCGTGCAGCGCATCGCCGCCGCGGCTGTTGCACTCGCTGCGGCGGAAGTAGGGCAGCACGCCGCGCCAGTCCCAGCCGTCGGCGCCGTCGGCCGACCAGTCGTCGTAGTCGGCGGGCACGCCGCGCACGTAGCACATCGCATTGATCGAGCTGGAGCCGCCCAACACCTTGCCGCGCGGCCACCACAGGCGGCGGTCGTTCAAGGCCGGCTCGGCCTCGGTGAGGTAGTTCCAGTTGATGCGGCGGTTGCTGGCCAGGCGCGCCAGGCCGGCGGGCATGTGGATGAAGGGATTGCGGTCGCGCGGCCCGGCCTCGATCAGCAGCACTTGGCAGTCGCGGTCCTCGCTCAGGCGGTTGGCGAGCACGCAGCCGGCCGAGCCTGCGCCGATGATGATGTAGTCGTACACCCGCGGTGTCCCCTGAGTTCCTGGCGCCGACGCTAGTCGCCGAGGATAGAGCATATGCTCGGCGCGGCCGCCGCCGGGGGCGATGCGCGTACGGCGCGGGCTGCGGATCGCGCACGCGCTGGCGGTGTTGCGGTGCATCAGCTACCGTGCGCGTTTTCCGCCCCCCGAAAATCGCCATGTCCCGTTTCTGCGCCAGGGTCCGCCGCCGATGAGCGCCACCCCGCATGCTCCCGGCGCGCTGGCGCGGCTGCGCGGCGCCCTGCGCGATTCGCCGCCGCTGGCGTGGGCGTTCCTGTACTTCTTCTCGCTGCTCAGCGGCTACTACGTGCTGCGGCCGGTGCGCGAGGCGATGGGCGCCTCCGCCGACGTGGCGGCGGTGTTCCCGCCGGCGATGATCGCGTTCTTCGCGGCGCACGGCATGCCGCTGAAGGAGTTCGCGCTGCAGGTGCTGTTCACCTGCACCTTCCTGATCATGCTGTTGCTGCAGCCGATCTACGGCGCGCTGGTCAGCCGCTATCCGCGGCGGGTGTTCCTGCCGGTGGTGTACGGCTTCTTCATCGCCACGCTGTTGCTGTTCTACGTGCTGTTCGACAGCGGCGTGCCGGGGCGCGGCATGGCCTTCTTCCTGTGGATCTCGGTATTCAACCTGTTCGCGGTGGCGGTGTTCTGGAGTTTCATGGCCGATGTCTTCAGCAACGCCGAAGCACGCGCCTGCTACGGCTACATCGGCGCCGCCGGTACGCTCGGCGCGTTCCTGGGGCCGGTGATCGCCAGCAGCCTGGTCGAGCGCATCGGCATCGCCAACCTGATGCTGGTGTCGGCCGGCTTCCTGGTGGTCAGCGTGGTGTGCCTGCTGCGCCTGCGGCTGTGGGCGGTCGCCCGCGAACGCGAGCGCGGCGTGGTCGGCGGCGAGGCGCCGATGGGCGGCGACGTGCTGGCCGGGCTGAAGCTGATCGCGCGCGAACCGCTGTTGCGTTGGCTTGCCCTGATGTCGGTGTTCGGCGTGGGCGTGGGCACCCTGCTGTACAACGAACAGGCGGCGATCGTGCGCCGCCTGTACACCGATGCGGCGGCGAGTACCGCCTTCTACGCCAACATCGACCTGGCGGTGAACGCGGTGACCCTGGTGATGCAGTTGCTGGTCACCCGCGCGCTGCTGTCGCGCTTCGGCATCGGACCGGCGCTGCTGATTCCCGGCTGCGCGATCCTGCTCGGCTATTCGGTGCTGGCGGTGTCGCCGCTGCCGATGCTGGTGGCGGTGGTGCAGGTGGTGACCCGCGCCGGCGAGTTCTCCCTGGCCAAGCCGGCGCGCGAGACCCTGTACACCCGGGTCGGCCGCGAATGGCGCTACAAGGCCGGCGCGGCGATCGATACCGTGGTCTATCGTGGCAGCGACCTCAGCTTCGCCTGGCTGTACAAGCTGCTGTCGGGGTTCGGCTCGCAGGTGGTGTTCGTCGCGGGCCTGCTGGCCGCCTCCGGCATGACCCTGGGCGCGTGGCGGCTGCTGCGCGAGGCGGCCAAGCTGCCGCCGGAACGCACGCCGCCGACGCGCTGAGCCGGCGCCGCGCGGCCGGGGACTGGCCGCCCATCGGGACGCTGGCTATGCTGGCGCCCTGTCTCCTGTGCCGGATAGCGCGATGATCCTGTTGGCTTCGATCCTGGTCGGCGCGGTCGCGCTGCTGCACCTGTACATCCTGGTGCTGGAAATGGTGCTGTGGACGCGCCCGCTTGGCATGAAGGTGTTCCGCAACAGCCCGGAGAAGGCACAGGCGACGCGCGTGCTGGCGGCCAACCAGGGGCTCTACAACGGCTTCCTCGCCGCCGGCCTGGCCTGGGGCCTGGTCGCGCAGCGGGTCGACGTGATGCTGTTCTTCCTCGGCTGCGTGGTCGTGGCCGGCCTGTACGGCGGCTGGAGCGTCAGCCGCCGCATCGTCTTCGTGCAGGCGTTGCCGGCGGCGCTGGCGATCGCGGCGGTGCTGCTGGCGTACTGAGCCGCACCCGCTCAGGCACGCAGCGCGGCGATCAGGCGGCGCTCGGCGTGCGTGGCGACACCCACATGGCGATGCGCGCGAAGCACACCACCTGCGCGTGCGTATCGCGGATCTCCACGCTGACCGGCAGGTCGTAACCGCGCTCGGCGGCGACGATCGCCACGTCCGGCGTGGCCACCGCATGCATCGGACCCACCGCCTTGCTGCGGTATTCCACCTGCATGCCCTTGGGAATCCAGCGCATCGACGGCGGCAGGCTGGCGTCGACCATGAGGCCGCCGGCCAGTTCCGCCAGGTTGCACAGGGCGATCGCATGCACGGTGCCGATGTGGTTGTTGACGCGCCGCCGGTGTGCGATGCGGGCCTCGCAGCGGCCCGGCTCCAGGACGGTGATGCGCGGCGCGATGCTGCCGAAGTAGGGCGCCTTGAAACAGATCGCGCGCGCGAACAGCCATGAGCCGGCCGGCCAGCGTTGCATGCGGCGATAGAGCGAAAGCAGGTGGCTCATGGCCGTCTCCTCAAACGCACGACGGCGGACCGAAGTCCGCCGTCGTGGTTGTCGCATGACCGGCAGGATCAGGCCGCTTCGCGCGAATGCCCGTCGTCGGCCGCGGCCGCGGCACGCTGGTAGTAGCTGGCCGAGCGCAGTTCGTCGGTGTCGAAGTCGTCGACGCTGATCGTGTCCATGGTGATCTCGCGCAACTCCTCCAGCTGACGGCGCTCGTCGGCCGACAGCACGCCTTCGCGCACCGCCTCGTCCAGCTGCGAGGCGAAGTCCAGCGCCTCGATGCCCTTGCTCTTGAGCGCCTTCAGGAACTTGCGCTCCACCGGCTCGGCCAGCACCGCCTTGGTCAGATAGCTGGCGATGCGGCCGCCGGGGTTGTTCTCGCACGGGGTCAGGAACACGCCCTGGCCCAGGCGGTCGCGCGCCTCGTTCGGGGTCATCAGCAGCGCGGCGACGCGGTGGCCCAGGCGGTCGCCCGGCGCCTCGGCGCGGCGGCCCCACGGGAAGATCAGCGCCCACATCAGCCAGCCGACCGGACGGATCGGGAAGTTGCGCAGCGCCGCCGACAGCGCCAGCTCGATCTTGTGCACGCTGTCGTGGAAGGCCCAGGCCAGCAGCGGCTGGTCGGTGGCCGGCGCGCCGTCGTCGTGGTAACGCTTGAGCATGGCGCTGGTCATGTAGATGTGGCTCAGCACGTCGCCCAGGCGCCCGGACAGCGACTCCTTGAACTTCAGCTTGCCGCCGAGCATCAGCATCGACACGTCGGCCATCAGCGCCAGGTTCGCCGAGTAGCGATCCAGCTTGCGGAAGTAGCGGCGGGTGTAGGCATCGCCCGGCGCGGCGCCGATGCGTGCGGCGGTCAGGCCGAACCACAGCGAACGCACCGCGTTGGAGATGGCGAAGCCGATGTGGCCGAACAGGTTGCGGTCGAACTCGTCGACGCCGGCCTTGTGATCCGGATTGCCGGCGGCCTTCATCTCCTTCATCACCCACGGATGGCACAGGATCGCGCCCTGGCCGAAGATCAGCAGGCTGCGGGTCATGATGTTGGCGCCTTCCACGGTGATCGCGATCGGCGCGGCCTGCCAGCTGCGGCCGGCGAAGTTGCGCGGCCCCAGGATGATGCCCTTGCCGCCGACCACGTCCATCACGTCGCTGATGACCTCGCGGCTCATCGTGGTGCAGTGGTACTTGGCGATCGCCGACGGCACCGACGGCACGTCGCCGCGGTCCACCGCCGCGGCGGTGGCCTGCGACAGCGCGCTGATCGCATAGGCCTTGCCGCCGATGCGCGCCAGCGCCTCTTCCACGCCCTCGAAGCGGCCGACCGACAGGCCGAACTGCTTGCGGATGCGTGCATACGCACCGGTGACCACGGCGCCGAACTTGGCGCCGCCGCTGGCGGTGGAGGGCAGGGTGATCGAGCGGCCCACGGCCAGGCACTCGTTGAGCATGTTCCAGCCCTTGCCGACCATCTCCACGCCACCGATCAGCTGGCTCAGCGGGATGAACACCTCGCGGCCGTGGATCGGGCCGTTCTGGAACGGCGAGTTCAGCGGGAAGTGGCGGCGGCCGATCTCGACCCCCGGGGTCTCGCGCGGCAGCAGCGCCAGGGTGATGCCGATGTCCTTGGTGTCGCCGATCAGGCCGTCCGGGTCGTACATGCGGAACGCCAGGCCGACCAGGGTCGCCACCGGGGCCAGGGTGATGTAGCGCTTGTCGAAGGTCAGCTTGACGCCGAGCACGTTGGCGCCGTTCCACTCGCCCTTGCAGACGATGCCGTAGTCGGGGATCGAGGTGGCGTCGGAGCCGGCGAACGGACCGGTCAGGCCGAAGCAGGGCACTTCCTGACCCACCGCCAGACGCGGCAGGTAGTAGTCCTTCTGCTCCTTGGAGCCGTAGTGCAGCAGCAGTTCGCCCGGGCCCAGCGAGTTGGGCACGCCGACGGTGGAGCTGACCACGCTCGACACCGAGGCGATCTTCTGGATCACCTTGTGGTGGGCCAGCGCGGAGAAGCCGAGGCCGCCGTATTCCTTCGGAATGATCATGCCGAAGAACTTGTTCTTCTTGATGAAGCTCCACAGTTCCGGCGGCAGGTCGGCGTGGACGTGGGTGATGTCCCAGTCGTTGGTCATCCGGCACAGTTCTTCGACCGGGCCATCGAGGAAGGCCTGCTCTTCGGCGGTCAGCTGCGGCTTGGGATAGTTCAGCAGCTTCTGCCAGTCAGGATCGCCGGTGAACAGTTCGCCTTCGAAGCCGACCGAGCCGGTTTCCAGGGCGATGCGCTCGGTCTGCGACAGCGGGGGCAGCACCTTGCGGAACACCTTCAGCATCGGCGCGGTGAGCAGCGGCTTGCGTACGAACGGCAACAGCAGCGGCACCGCGACCACCGCTAGCACCACGGCCGCGACGATGGTGGCGATGTGGTTGGCGCCGAGCAGCCAGCACGCGACCAGCAGCGTGGCGCTCAACGCGGCCCAGACGGCGAGCCGCATGCGGTGGTAGGCGGCGAACGCGCCGGCCAGCAACAACACGAGGAAGGGGGCAATGATGCTCATGGGCGTGCTCCGGGGAGGTACTCGGTGACGGCGGACGATGCGCCGGCGCAGGCCGGTGGCAGGGCGTCCAGGTAGTGCAACACAGTGGCGGTAAATGCGGCGTTGTCGTCGCCGGCCAGCATATGCGTGGCCTCGGGCAGATGCGCATGCTGCGCATGCGGCACCAGCGACAGGAATTCCTCGATGGTCTGCGGCGTGACCAGGTCGCTGCGGCCGCCGCTGATCAGCAGCAGCGGACACTGCACGTGCGCGGCGGCCTGCGCGATCGCGCCCTGGTGCTGGTCGCTGTCGCGCGCCAGTTCTTCGACCAGACGCGGATCCCAGTGCCAGTACCAGCGGCCATCGGCGTGCTGGCGCAGGACGCTGCGCAACGCCTCGGGCGACTTGCGCGCGCGCTGCGGCAGATACGCGGCGATCGCGTCGCCGGCGTCATCCAGGCTGGCGAAGCCGTGGGGGTGCGCGGTCATGAAGGCGAGGATGCGCTCGACCCCGGCCGGCTGCCAGCGCGGGGTGATGTCCACCAGCACCATCGCGCGGAACAGGCCCGGCCAGCGCGATTCGGCGATCAGTCCGAACAGTCCGCCCATCGACGCGGCGACCAGCACCGGCGGTGGCGACATCTCGCCAGCGACTACGATCAGGTCGTCGGTGAACTGCTCGCCGCGATAGGGCAGGTCCGCCGGGTTGCGTGCGGAGTCGCCATGGCCGCGCGCGTCGTAGGCGACGCTGCGGTAGCCATGCGCCTGCAGCGCCGCGGCGGTTGCCGACCACGCGTGCCGGGTCTGGCCGAAGCCGTGCGCGAACAGCACCGAGCCGGCCTCGCCGGGACCGGTGACGGTCGCGGCCAGCGTCGCCTCGCCAGCGCCCGAGAGGGTGGCCGGGACGGAATGCGCGACAGTGGCGGAAGCAGAAACCATACGAGATAGTATGGTCGCCCGGCGCGGCATGTCAATACGATGCAGTATGGGCGCGAAAAGCCAATGCTGCCGGGCGTTTGCGCCCACCGCGCGAAGGCCACATACTGCAACCGACGTCCCCGTATGGTTAAATCCACGGATGAATACCGCGCCCGCTCCTTCTTCCGACGACGGCGCCGCTTCCGGCGGTGGCCGCAACAACCGGCTCAGTGCCGAAGACTGGGCGCAGGCCGCCCTGGACCTGATCGCCGAACAGGGCGTGAGCGCGGTGGCGGTGGAGCCGCTGGCGCGGCGCCTGGGCGTCACCAAGGGCAGCTTCTACTGGCATTTCCCCTCGCGCGATGCGCTGCTGCAGGCCGCGCTGGAACGCTGGGAACTGGTCGAGCAGCAACAGGTGTTCGGCAGTCTGGAAGAAGTGCCGGATCCGCGCACCCGGCTGCGCGCGCTGTTCCAACTGGTCGCGCACGAGGTCAAGCCGCACGTCATCTACAGCGAGCTGCTGAAGGCGCTCGACCATCCCGCGGTGCGGCCGGTGATCGACCGGGTCTCGCAGCGGCGCATGGAGTACCTGATCGCCTCGTTCCGCCAGGCCGGACTCAGCCGCACCGACGCCCAGCATCGCGCGCGCCTGGCCTATGCCGCCTACGTCGGCTTCCTGCAGCTGTCGCTGCAACTGCACCAGCCCAAGCAGGCGCGCGAGGACTTCGAGGCCTACGTCGAGCACGTCATCGTGACCTTGATTCCCGGCTGATCCCCGCGGGGTGGCGCGTCGGCATCGAGTGCCGGCGCATGCCTAAGGCGGTCGCATGAAGATATGGCGCATAAAAAACGGCCCCTTTCGGGGCCGTTCTTGTTACCGGAACGTCCGGCGGTATCAGAACCGCTGGGTGTATTGCATGAACAGGTAACGGTCGTAGTCCAGCATCGGATCGATGGACGAGGAGCTGTTGTTGGTCAGCGAGTAGGTGATCGGCGGTTGCTTGTTCCACACGTTGCGAGCACCCACGGTGACTGCGCCGTTCCAGGGGGCCGACCAGGTCATCGAAACGTCCTGATAGGTGATGGCACCCTTCTTGTTGGCACCCACACCACCACCCCAGCCGGCGTTGGGCGTCTGGTAGTCGGGCTCGTTGCACTCTTCGGCGTACTGGCAGTAGTCGCGGTAGCCACCGTAGTAGCGCAGGTTCCAGCTGGCCGACAGGTCGCCCTTGGCCCAGTTCACGCCGAGCGTGGCCCGAACGCGCGGGTAGTTCCAGTAGCCCGCGTAGTCGTTCCAGGGGCTGCCGTTGTCGCTCTGCTGCCGGAACGCGACCAGGTAGTTGCTGTCCAGTCGCAGCGAGAACTGGCCGGCCGCGAATTCCGGCAGGCGATAGTTTGCGACGAAGTTGTAGCCTTCGGTTTCCAGCGCACCCAGGTTGGTGTTGCCGCGGCTCAGGCTGACCACCTGGCCGGTGGCCGCATCGCGGGTGTAGTTACAGAACGAGGTGACGCCGTTGTAGCACTGGTTCAGCACATAGGTCGCGCTGACCGCGGTGATCACGTTGGAGATGCTGATCTTGTACCAGTCGAGCGAGAAGTCCAGGCCCTGCACCCAGTGCGGGCTGAAGACCAGGCCGACCGTGCGGGTCTTGCTGTATTCCGGCTGCAGCTCGGCGTTGCCCACGCCGGCCTGGAACGCGGTGTTGCTCTGCGTTTCGCGGGCGCTGACCGGCTGGCCGGCGTTATCGGTCTGGCGGAAGTTCGTCGAGAGCCCTTCCGACGCGCAGCGCGCTGCCACGGCGGGGGTGGACAGCTGGCCGAAGCGCGCATCGCACGGGTCGGTGAACGGGTCGAAGGACTGCGAGCCGCCGCCGAAGGTGTCGTCCAGGGTCGGGGCACGGAAGCCCTTGCCGTACGTGCCACGGACCAGCAGATCCTCAACCGGCTTCCAGGTCAGGCTGAACTTGCTGTTGGTGGTATTGCCGAACCGGTCGTAGTCCGAGTAGCGGCTTGCCACGTCGAACGAGAGTTCCTTGGCGAACGGCACGTCCTTCAGGAGCGGAATCATCAACTCCAGGTAGGCTTCGTTGGTCTTGTACTTGCCCGTGGTCGGCGCGGCGGCCAGGTCGGTGGTGTAACCGGCGCTGGAGAGCTGGTCCGGGTAGTCGTAGCCGCTGACTTCGCGGTGCTCGACACCTGCCGCGAACGCGAATTCGCCTGCCGAACCCGGCATGTCGAACAGGCCGCCGGTGATGTTGGCGAAGTACTGCTTGCTCACGCTCTGCTGGGTGGCCTGGCCGAGGGTGCTGATGTACTTCAACGCGTCGGCGGTGGACGCGGACGGGCCGCCGAGGATGTTGAACGGCGTGCACTGCCCGGCAGCCAGGTTGGTGCCCAGCGCGATCGGGTTCGCCGCGGTGCCGCACTGGACGACGCCCTGTGCATTCAGGAAGGACGGTCCCAGGGCCTTCTGCAGCGCCAGCAGGTTGACGTTGCCGGTGCTGATCTGGGTGACGTCGTACTTGTTGTAGTTCATGCCGACGTCCCAGTTCCAGCCATGGGTGCCGACATTGAACGCGCCTTCCAGGGCCGCGTCGAAGTGGAAGCTCTTGACGTTGTTTTCAGAGACGCGCGGGACTTCCGTGATGCGACGGAACCACGAGGTGATGTCCTGGCCGACCGGGTTGTAGTAGCTCTGGCCGCTGATGGACACCGGGAACGTGCGCTGCGAGGTCGCGCTCAGCGGATAGCCGCCGACCTGGCGCGTGGAATCGCGCTCGGAGTACATCGCCGTCGACTTGAAGGTAAGGTTCTCGTTGAGATCGAAGCTGCCGGAGGTGAAGACAGACTTTGTCTCGTTGCCCTGCGCCAGCATCATCTGCTGGGTGACGTTGAAGCGATCGTCAGTGGTCAGGCCATTGTGGTAATTGGCGAGGTTGCGCGAATCGGCGCCGACGCCGTTGCCATCCCACGAACCTGTGTGGTTGAGGACGTAGGTGTTGCCGTTGTAGTTAAAGCGGCCCCACGGACCGGTGGCGCTCAGGCCGTCCAGCGGGTGGTTCGGACCAAAGGTGGTGCGGGTCAGATCGCGGTCCTTGGCGAACACCGGATCTTCCTTGGTGTAGCTGGCGCCGAACACGAGCGAGGAGTGATCGCCGCTGGCGCCCAGGGTGATCGAGTACGACTGCTTCTGGCCGTCGCCGCGGCCGTTCTGGCCGAACAGCGCCGAGGCTTCGGCACCTTCGAAATTCTTGCGCAGGATGATGTTGACCACGCCGGCAACGGCGTCGGAGCCGTAGATCGCCGAGGCGCCATCCTTCAGGACTTCGATGCGATCGATCAGGGCGCTCGGGATGGTCGACAGGTCGGTGTAGCCGGCCAGGCTGGAGGTCCAACGCTTGCCGTTCACCAGCACCAGGGTGCGCTGCTCGCCCAGGTTGTACAGGTTGACGTACTGGCCGCCCTGTTCCGCGTTCGAGGTCAGCACCGCTGCCTTGCTGAACGTCTGGGTGCCGGAGACGGTAAGGTTCTGCAGGATGTCGCCGACGCTCACCAGGCCGGACTTCTTGATCTCCTCAGAGGATACGGTGAAGACCGGCTGGGCGGTCTCGACGTCCACCGAACGGATGCGCGAACCGGTGACTTCGATGCGATCCAGGTTGGTGGCGCCGCTGGTGCTTGCGTCCTGAGCGAAGGCTGCGCCAGTGCTGCCGCCAGCGCCCACGACCAGCGCGAGCACCACTGCATCGCGCAGTTTGTTGGTCTTGCAATTCATTAGCTATCTCTCCGAATGAGATTGGGTAAAGCCCAAGGTGTGCCTGTCGGCGGAATCGAAATGCGATTCCAAATCCCTTCAGGGTGCCTGGATGGTATCCCGGTCGGAGGAAGAATTAAAGTCCCGTTAACAAAGCAGTGTTTTGACGTGAATTCGATTAAAAATCACGTATCCATCACAAAATTGATTGTGATAGGGCGACGTGCGCCGCAGGCGCTTCGCTACAGGTCCTGCTCGTATCGCACGTAGGGGATGGTCCCCTCTTCGGTGCTGATGTTGTTCGGCGAGAACGGGTTCTTGCCGCGGGTGATGACGTTCTCGGCCCCGACGGTCAGCTGGCCGCTCCACGGGGTGCGCCAGGTCAGGCCCACGCCCAGGCCGGTCCACTTGCCGGGCTGGCCGGGGGCGTCGACGACGCGGCCGATGACGTTGGCGCTGAACGAGCCGTAGCCGCCGCCGATGCTCAGGCTCTTGCTGTCCCAGCGGTCGAGCATCGCCGGGGTGGCGTCGGCGATCGGCACCAGGCGCGCCTTGGCGTAGGTGCCGCCGATCGAGACGAAGCCCTCGCGGCCGATGTTCTGCTGCGCGAAGACGGTCAGGTCGTTCTGCTCCATCCGCATCGACGGCGTCTTGTTGGCGCCGGCCAGCCAGGCGGGGAGGTTCTCGCGGCCGGTGCCGGCCGACAGCGACAGGCGCCCGCCGGGGCGGTTGAAGGTGGTGGTGGCGGCGACGTGGTGGCCGGTGGTGCCGTCGTCGTCGCCCAGGCTGGCCAGCATGCAGTGGCTGGCCAGCCCGCTGATGCTGCTGCCGCTGGCGCTGTTGCACAGCAGACCCAGCGAATCGCCGGAGGACAGGCCGAACGCGGCATCCAGCGAGTTGCGGCCGAAGTGCCAGCGCGCGCCGACCGCCTGTTCGCCGGTGGGTTCCAGATACAGCAGCGCCTCGACCTTGCCGCTGCCCTTGTTCCAGACCGGCAGCACGGTGCGGTCCTGGCCATTGGCCGGCTTGCTCTGCGCATGCGCGCCCGTGCTCGCCGCAAGGGCGATCAACAGGGCGAGCGGTAGGCGCAGGAAGGGTCGCATCAGCAATCTGAGACTTGGGGCGGGCACGAAAGTTCCCGCCGGACAGGGTGGTTGATGCTAGTGGGTTTATGTTTCTTTAACAAGTCGGACTCCCCGGTCGCGACGCGCATTTCAGCTAGTGCAAGCGCTCCGACGATGCAGGTTCAGCCTGCGTTACGGCAAACAATACTCCGAATTCCGTCAAGGGGAAGTCATAGTGCCGGCCGCAGAACTCGCAACGGATCTCAACTTGGCCGGTGGCCTCGGCGGCGGCCCGCGCTTCCTCCTCGCCCAGCGAGCGCAGCATCGCCGCCACGCGCTCGCGCGAGCACGAGCAGCCGAAGCGCAGCGGGCGGTCGCCGAGCAGCTCCGGGGTCTCCTCGTGGAACAGCCGGTGCAGCAGGGTTTCGGCCGGCGTGGCCAGCAGTTCGGCCTCGCCGACGGTCTCGAACAGCGCCCCGGCGCGGTTCCAGCCGTCCTCGTCGCCGGCGTCGCCGGGCAGCTTCTGCAGCAGCAGGCCGGCGGCGTGGCTGCCGTCGGCCGCCAGGATCAGCCGCGTCGGCAACTGCTCGGACTGGCGGAAGTAGTCCTCGAAGGCCTCGTCCAGCTCGGCCGAGGACATCGCCACCAGGCTCTGGTAGCGCTGCGGTTCGCGCGGATCCAGGCCAGGGTTCTCGATGGTGATCGCCAGCAGGGCGTCGTCGCCGAGCGCGCGCAGGTCGCGTGGCGCGTCCTGGCCCTCGCCCAGCTGGACGATGCCGCGCAAGGTGCCGGCGGCGGTGCATTCGGCGAACAGGGTGCGCAGCGCGCCCTGGCTGCGCAACTGCACCGACAGGCGCCCGTCGACCTTGGTGTGGCCGGTGAACAGGGCCGCGGCGACGCAGGCCTCGCCCAGCAGTTCGGTGGCAGCGGCGGGGTAGCTGGCCGGCGCGAGGATCTCGCGCCAGGTGTCGTGCAGGCGCACGTGCACGCCGCGCACCCCGGCGCCGGGAAGCAGGAAGCGGGTCAGACGATCGTCGGAAGAATGCATTGCGGCCTCGCTGCGCATGGGAAGATGGCGACCGCACGAACGTGGATCGTCACGGTGGACCAGATCGAAGAGAGCATAGGAATGGGGGCGGGGCGCCGCGATGCAAGTGGCGCCGCGCCGGCGCGCCCACGGGCCAGGCGCTGGCGCCGCTGGCTGCTGCTGGCGCCGTTGCTGTTCGTGCTGGCGAGCGTGTCGCAGGTGCTGCTGCTGCGCTTCGTCGATCCGCCGTTCTCGGCAATGATGCTGGAGCGCCAGCTCGGCGCCTGGGCCGGCGGCGACTGGTCGTACCGCATCGCTTACGACTGGCGCGACACCGCGCAGATCGCGCCGAGCCTGCCGATCTCGCTGGTGGCCGCGGAGGACCAGCGCTTTCCCAGCCATCACGGCTTCGATCTGGACGCGATCGAGAAGGCGCGCGACCACAACGCGCGCGGCGGGCGCCTGCGCGGCGCCAGCACGATCAGCCAGCAGGTCGCCAAGAACGTCTTCCTGTGGCAGGGCCGCAGTTGGCTGCGCAAGGGATTGGAGGCCTGGTACACGGTGCTGATCGAGGCGCTGTGGTCGAAGCAGCGCATTCTCGAGGTGTACGCCAACGTCGCCGAGTTCGGCGACGGCGTGTACGGCGCCCAGGCGGCCGCGCGCAGCTTCTGGAACAAGGACGCGGCGCAACTGACGCCGGCGCAGAGCGCGCTGCTGGCGGCGGTGCTGCCGGCGCCGCAGCGCTACAACGCCACGCGTCCCGGCCCTTACGTGCAGGGCCGCGCCAACTGGATCCAGCGCCAGACCCGGCAACTGGGCGGCCCGGCCTACCTGCAGGCGCCGTAGGCTTTTAGCCCCTCTCCCCCCGGGAGAGGGGTTGGGGTGAGGGTAGGGCTGTGCACGCAAGCATGCTGGGTTCGGCGGCAGACGCACCCTCATCCGCCCCTTGGGGGCACCTTCTCCCGAGGGGAGAAGGGATTCAAAGCCCCTCTCCCGTCGGGAGAGGGGTTGGGGTGAGGGTAGGGTTGTGCGCAGGCATGCTGGATTCGGCGGTAGACGCACCCTCATCCGCCCCTTCGGGGCACCTTCTCCCGGTGGGAGAAGGGAGTGGCGCGCGTCGGGCGAAGCGCGCGCCGCTGGTGAACGCGCAGGCCGCTCCGTACCATCCGCCGATGGAATCCGAACGTCTCACCGTCGTCGTCACTGCGTTCAACGAGGCGCAGACCCTTCCACTGTTGCACCCGCGCATCCTCGCCGCGCTCGATGCCGTGCCGGGGCTGGAGGGGCGGGTGCTGTACGTGGACGACGGCAGCCGCGATGCCACCTGGGAGACGATCCAGGCGCTGGCCGCGTCCGATCCGCGGGTCGGTGCGCTGCGCCTGTCGCGCAATTTCGGCAAGGAACTGGCGCTGACCGCCGGGCTGGACTGCGTCGATCGCGGCGCGGCGATGCTGCTGGACGCCGATGGACAGGATCCGCCGGAACTGATCGGACAGTTCGTCGCGCACTGGCGCGCCGGCTACGACGACATCTACGGCACGCGGCTGGTGCGCGAAGGCGAGGGCTGGCTCAAGCGCGGCACCGCGGCGCTGTTCTACCGGGTGATCGGGCGCCTGTCGAAAACGCCGATCCCGGCCGACACCGGCGATTTCCGCCTGCTGTCGCCGCGCGCGCTGGCCGCGCTGCGGCAGTTGCGCGAGCGCCACCGCTTCATGAAGGGATTGTTCGGCTGGATCGGTTTCCGGCGCCTGGCGCTGCCGTACAAACGTGCGCCGCGGCTGGCCGGGCGCAGCAAGTTCAGCCTGTGGCGGCTGTGGAACTTCGCCCTGGACGGCATCACCGGCTTCTCCACCGCGCCGTTGCGGGTGGCCACCTATCTCGGGCTGGCGACCGCCGTCGGCGCCTTCCTGTTCGCGATCTGGGTGGTGGTCAAGGCGGCGCTGTGGGGCGACCCGGTGGCGGGCTGGCCGACGATGATGGCGGTCATCCTGTTCCTGGGCGGCGTGCAACTGATCGCGCTGGGCCTGATCGGCGAATACCTGGGCCGGCTGTACGAGGAATCCAAGCAGCGACCGCTGTATCTGGTGGAGACCTGGCACGCACCGGGCGAAGGAGTATGCTCGGCCGTGCGATCCAGCGAACCGGGAGGCAGCGATGCGGACGGTACGGCAGGTCTTGAGCGAAAAGGGCAATGAGATCCACGCGGTCGCGCCGGACACGGCGGTGATCGAGGCGCTGCGGCTGATGGCCGCCAAGGGCATCGGCGCGGTGCTGGTGCTGCAGGACGGACACCTGTCCGGCATCCTGTCCGAGCGCGACTACGCACGCAAGGTGGTCCTGCAGGACCGCTCCTCGGCGACCACGCCGGTGCGCGACATCATGAGCAGCAAGGTGCACACGGTGGACCCGGCGCAGAGCGTGCAGCAGTGCATGGAGCTGATGACCGGGCAACGCATCCGCCACCTGCCGGTGGTGGACGCCGGCCGCGTGATCGGTGTGATCTCGATCGGCGACCTGGTCAAGGCGGTGATCGAAGAGCAGCGCCAGGAGCTGGATCAGTTGCAGGAGTACATCAGGAGCTGAGGGGCCGGGAATCGGGAAAAGAGAATGGGGAATGGGAAAAGCAAGAGCGCGGATCCAGCGTTACGCGTGAGGGCGTGATTCGCCTGGCGATGTCAGACCACGCACTGCGCTCTTGATCTGACGATTCCCCATTCCCCATTCCCAATTCCCGGCTTCATCACCGCCCGCACTGAATATCCTTGCCCGGCCCGGTCTCGATGGTCGCCAGCAGGGCGGCCGGCGGGGCGATGCTGCCCAGGGCGACGGCGATGGCGCCGCGCAGGCCCAGGGCCTTGAGATCGGGGCGGAAGCTGGGGTCCTTGAAGGTGCCGCCGACGCGCAGCGGCGAGCGCAGGGCGAGGATGCTGTGATCCTTGGGTTGCGCCTTCAGCAGCAGGTCCAGGCGTTCCTGGCCCAGGTCGATGGTGCCGCTGCCGACCAGCAGGGTATCGGTGCTGTCGAAGGCCAGGCCGCGCGAGGTCATCACCCCGTGCTGGACGCCGAAGTCGCCAAACGCACAGCGCACCGGGATCTCGCGGTCCTTGGTCACCAGGTACTTCAGCGATTCGGCGATATCCAGGCCGGCCAGTTCCATCACCAGGTTGCTGATGCGGCCCTTGCCCATGCCGACGGCGACGCTGCCATCGGCGCTGCCGAGCATCTGCGCGATCGAGTTGCCGCTGCCGGCCAGCGCGATCTCGCCGCCGATCGCGCCCGCCGCTTCCTTGGCCAGTTTGCCGTCGGGGAACAGCTTGCCCAACTGCACGCCGCGGATCGACACCTGCGCGCGGGTGAACAGCGTGGGCTTGCGCGCGTCCATGCGGATGTCCGAGCGCAGGTCGCCGCCGGCCACGCCGAAGTTCAGCGGTTGCAGCAGCAGCACGCCGTCATCGAGCTTCAGATGCGCGTCCATGTCGTCCAGCGGCAGCGACGGCGCGTTGATGCGTTGCGCCTTCCAGCGCACGTCGGCATCCATGGCGCGCAGCTTGCCCAGGTCGTACGGCGTGGACGGCAGCACCTTGTCGGTGGTGGCCAACTTGGCCGCTTGCGCCTTCTGCTCGGCGTTGGCGGTCTCGCCGGCGCCGGTGCGCGGCGGCGCGCCGACGAAGCCGGCCAGGTCGTCGAAATCCAGTCGCTGCGAACGCAGGTCCGCGCGCAGGAACGGGCGTTGTCCGGCGGTATCGATCTGCACGGTGCCGGCCAGGTCGCTGTCGCCGGCGCGCCCTCTGAAGTCCTGGTAGCGCCAGCGATCGCCGTCGCGCTGCAGGCGCCCATCCAGTTGGTAGGGCGGGGTGGACGGAATGGCGATGCCCAGCAGCGGATACAGGTGCGCCATGTCGGTGCCGGCCAGTTGCAGTTGCAGGTCGAACACGCGCAACTGGAACGGATTGGTCAGGGTGCCGCGCATGTGCGCGCGGGTGCTGCCGGCGCTGCCGCGCAGGTCGACGCGGAACGGATGGTCGCTCTCGCTCAGTTCCAGCGGCGAGGCGGTATTGCCCTTCAGGGTGAAGGGATTGCCACGCCAGCGGCCGTCGCCGCTGACCGCGATCGGCGGTGCGGCATCGCCGTGGCGGCGTTGCCCGACCTGGCTGTCGACGGCGATATCGATCTCGGTGCGTCCAACCGGATCCTGGAAACGCAGATGTCCCTGCTGCACCAGCAAGGCGCCCAGAACCACCGGGCGGCCGCCGTCGTCGGACTGGCCGAACGCCCAGTTGCCGGGCTGTCCGGCCGGGCCGGTCTCCAGCAGCAGATCGGGCTTGGTCAGGCGGATCTCGGGGATGCGCACGCGGCCGCGCAGCAGCGGCCACAGCGCGATATCCAGTTCGGCACGGTCGGCGCTGGCCATCTGCGGTTGCTTCGACCAACTGGCATTGGCGAAGCGCAGGCGATCGCCGCGCACGGTGATGATGCGGCCCAGGTCCACGTCGAGGTTGCCGTCGATATGGAAGGCGCGGCCGGTGCGCGCCTGCACCGCGCGTTCCACCGGCGCCTTGAACCAGTTCCAGTCGAAAATCAGGATGATGACGAGCAGGAGCAGCACCAGCGCGCCGAGCACGAACGGCCAACGCCGCAGGCGGCCGTCGTTGCGCCGCCAGGGCCAGGAGCGGCGGCGTGCACCGGATGCGGAAGCAGGGTCGGGAGCCATGCGGCCATCCTAGGCAGCCGCCGTGCACGGGGTGCGAAAGCGGATGCGATGGCGGGCCTGATGGGCGTTGTCCGCTTCCATGCCCGGGATGCATGATGCATGTGGGCTGCTCGAGGGATCGGACGCTGCCGCTCATGGGAGGAACCAGAGATCGCTGACGGCGGTTCCAAGGCGCCGGATGGCGATGTATCTGACAGGGGGGGGGCGTGTGAAAAAGTCGGCCAGGCGCTTCGGCAGGTTTCCACTCGCCGTCGCTGCCTTTTGTCTCGTGTCGCCGGTGGGTGGCGCGTCTCAAGCGGATGGGGGTCCGGCGCAGGTTGTGCGCATCGACGTCGGGAACGTCGATCCGATTGAAGTGGGCATTCTGGCTCCGAGCGGAAGATTCCTTTTTCTGCTGAACAGCGAGACCCAGTGCCAGGGCGTTTCGGCAACCGGTGGGCGCGTGGTTGTCACGCCTGCCGCAGCGGCCGGGATGTACTGGGATGCGGAAGGCAAGGAGCACGTGGTCGCCGCATTCTCGGAGGTTGGAACCTTCACGATCTATGTCTCCGACAATCTCGAAACGGAACAGGATGGGGCGTTCGGAACGAAGCACCGCTATGTCAATCCGCATCCATCGCACATGGTCGTCTCTGCTGGAGCGTGTCAGAAGCGCAAGAGTTGATTGGCGTCGCTGCAGAACGAACGCCATGCGCTCGATATTCCAAGCGGTGCGTGAGTAAGCATTGCGATCGCCGAGCGGTCTGTCATGCCGCTCGGGGAAGGGGGTGTTCGGGATGCCGGCGAACGGCCGATGGTCCGCCTACAGCACCTGGCCGGTCACCGCCACGAAGTGGCAGACGCTGCCGGCGAGCACGAACAGATGCCAGATCGCGTGGAAATAGCGCACGGTGTCGCGCTGGTAGAAATATGTGCCCAGCGTGTAGAACAGGCCGCCGGCCAGCAGCCAGCCCAGGGTCCAGGCGTCGACGGAGCGCAGCAGCGGTTCGATCGCGACCACGATCAGCCAGCCCATGGCGATGTACAGGATGGTCGACAGCAGGCGGAAGCGGCCGGTGAAGAACAGCTTGAAGATCACCCCGGCCACGGCGATGGTCCAGATCGCCGCGAACAGGCCCCAGCCCCACGGGCCGCGCAGGCCGATCAGGGTGAACGGGGTGTAGGTGCCGGCGATCAGCAGGTAGATCGCGCAGTGGTCGAAGATCTGCAGGCGTGCCTTGGCGCCGGGATGCGGGATGGCGTGGTACAGCGTGGACGCCACGTACAGCAGCAGCAAGGTGACGCTGAACACGATGGCGGTGGCGAGCTGCCAGCCGTCGCCGTAGATGGCGGCGAGAGTGATCAGCACCGAGCCGCCGGCCAGCGCGGCGATGGCGCCGAGGCCGTGGGTCAGCGCACTGGCCAGTTCGTCGCGCCAGTCCGTGGAAGGCGGCGCGTCGGCGTTCGAGTAGGCGGGCGACCGGTCTGCATCCATGGGTCCGCACGGTAGCGCAATTGCGAGCGGTTCGCATCCGCTGCGGCGCGGCATTGCGACGCCGGTTGGGCGTGCGCTCAGCCGGCGCACGCCCCGTGGTCACATGACGGTCATTCCACCGCCACGCTGTGGGCGTGTTCGCGGGTGGCGGCGAAGCGCACGTCCGGCGCGCGTTCCTGCGCCAGTTGCAGGTTGACCCGGGTCGGCGCCAGGTAGACCAGTTCGCCGGCGGCGTCGATGCCCAGATTCATCGCGTTCTTCTCGCGGAACTCTTCCAGCTTCTTGGGGTTGTCGCAATGCACCCAGCGTGCGGTGACCACGCCCACCGGCTCGAAGCTGGCGTCCACGCCGTACTCGTCCTTCAGCCGGTAGGCGACCACGTCGAACTGCAGCGTGCCGACTGCGCCGAGGATCAGGTCGTTGCTCATCAGCGGGCGGAAGAACTGGGTGGCGCCTTCCTCGGACAGCTGCGCCAGGCCCTTCTGCAACTGCTTGAGCTTGAGCGGGTCGCGCAGGCGCGCGCGGCGGAACAGTTCCGGGGCGAAGTTGGGGATGCCGGTGAACGAAAGCGATTCGCCCTCGGTGAAGGTGTCGCCGATGGAGATGGTGCCGTGGTTGTGGATGCCGATGACGTCGCCGGGGTAGGCCTCGGCGGCGATCTCGCGGTCGCTGGCCATGAAGGTCAGCGCGTTGGCCAGCTTGACCTCCTTGCCGGTACGCACGTGCAGGGTCTTCATGCCGGCGGCGAAGCGGCCCGAGCAGATGCGCATGAAGGCGACACGGTCGCGGTGCTGCGGATCCATGTTGGCCTGGATCTTGAACACGAAGCCGGTGAGCTTGTCTTCGCCGGCCTGCACCTGGCGGCCGGTGGTGGCGCGCGGCTGCGGCGGCGGCGCGTGCTCGGCGAAGAAGTCCAGCAGCGGCTGCACGCCGAAGTTGTTGACGCCGGAGCCGAAGAACACCGGGGTCTGCCTGCCGGCGCGGTAGGCGTCCAGGTCGAAGGCGTGGCTGGCGCCCTGCACCAGTTCCAGTTCCTCGCGCAGTTCGGCCAGCATCTGTTCGCCGATCTTCTCGGCCAGGCCGGGCGCGTCCAGCGACGGGAAGATGGTCGAGTCCTGGCGGGTGAAGTTGCGGCCGGGCTCGTACAGGTGCACTTCGCCGGTCACCAGGTGCACCACGCCCTTGAGGCGCTGGCCCATGCCGATGGGCCAGGTCACCGGCGCGCACTCGATGCCCAGCACCGTCTCCACCTCGTCGAGCAGGTCGATCGGGTCCTTGCCCTCGCGGTCGAGCTTGTTGATGAAGGTCATGATCGGCGTGTCGCGCAGCCGGCACACCTCCATCAGCTTGATGGTGCGCTCTTCCACGCCCTTGGCCACGTCGATCACCATCAGCGCCGAGTCCACCGCGGTGAGCACGCGGTAGGTGTCCTCGCCGAAGTCGGCGTGGCCGGGGGTGTCGAGCAGGTTGATGATCTTGCCTTCGTACGGGAACTGCATCACCGACGAGGTCACCGAGATGCCGCGTTCCTTTTCCAGCGCCATCCAGTCCGAGGTGGCGTGGCGCGCGGCCTTGCGGCCCTTCACCGAGCCGGCCATCTGGATCGCCCCGCCGAACAGCAGCAGCTTTTCGGTCAGCGTGGTCTTGCCGGCGTCGGGGTGGGAAATGATGGCGAAGGTGCGGCGGCGCGCAGCTTCGGTGGCGACTTCGGACATGGGCAGCACGCCCGCGAAGGGCGTCATCGGCAACGGAGGAAGCCGGCGATTATAGCGGGCTTCCCGGAAGGCCCGTTCAGTTCAGCAGCCAGGGATGCGGGCGCCTGCTGGACTGGCGCGCCACCAGGTTGTAGACGATGACCATGCCGAGCAGCAGCAGGCTCCAGGCCGGTGCCAGCCAGTGCGGTGCCACCGCGCCGGGTGGGCCGGCCTGGCCGATGCTGATGGCGGCCAGGACCGTCAGGAGGAATTGCGCCATGCTCAGCACCAAGCCGCCGCGAGGCCAGCGCATGCACACCAGAAGCAGCGTGCTGGCGGTCAGGGTTGCGGTCAGGGTGATCGACACGACGAGCGGGTAATAGGCCGACGGTGCGTGCTTCACCACCCCGAGCACGCAGGACAGGCCCAGCCAGGGCAGCGCTGCGGCGAGCGCGCGTTTCAGGATGACCTGGTTGAACAGCTTGCCGGCCTGTCCGGGCGCGCCCAGGCCCGGCAGCAGCGCGCTTTCCATCAGTCCCTGGTTGCCGTGTTTGCGCCACAGCCATAGCCGCTGCAGGAACTTCACGCTGGACATGTTGGCCATGACGTTGGCCAGGATCAGGGGCATCGCTGGCGAGTGCGAATGCAGCAGCAGCGGTGTCCACAGCAGCAGGACCAGGGCCGGCATGGCCACCGTGGCCAACGCCGTGCCGACGGCGTTGCCGGGGGCGAAGCCGGGGCCGAGGGCATAGCGCATGGCGCGTTCCGGTTGATGGCGCAGATCGGTGGGAAAGGCGGGGCGGGCGATGCCCTGGATCCAGCCCAGGCGCCCGCCTTGCGATTCGACGGAGTGCTTGGTGCTGCCGTCGCCGGGCTGGCGTTGCTGTAGGCCGATCCACATCGGGCGCGACCATGCCGACAGCGCATCGGCCGGGCGACCACGCAAGTACCGGTACGACCACAGGCTGAGCAGAGCGCAGGCGAACGCAGCGAGCAGCATGCTGGCGCGTGGATGCAGGGTCAGCGGCACGAAGCTGCCCTCGGGCAGAAAGCCGCCCAGCGTCCCCGGCAAGATGCCGATCAAGGGGGCGCACCAGGCCGGCAGGGTGGCGACCACCATGCCGAAGCTTGCGCCGAGCAGCAGGACAGAGAGCGAGAGGCCGGGATCGACACCGCGCACGGCGAACAGCAGCGTCGGCAGCACCGCCGTCAAGGCCAGTGCGGCACCGAACAGAGTGACGAAGCGCGCTGCCATGGACGGCAGACGGAGTTGGCGCCCTTGTTCGAGCAGACCCAGCAGGCGAGCGCCGAGCAGCATCCAGACGAACATCGCCATGATCGCCGTGAGCATCGGCGGCAGCAGGTTGGCGGCTTTTTCAGGCAGCCAGGTGCAGGCGAAGGCGGCGGCGAGGGCTGGCGGATACAGCCATCCGGTCACGCCCGATGCGCGGCAGAGCAGGCGCAGATCTGCAGAAAGACGGTTCATCCGACCACCTCGATGAACAGGTCTTCCAGGCCCAGTCGGTCGATGCGGATGCCGGGGATGGTCAGTAGCGCGGACGGCAGTTCGGTGGCATGCAGCACCACCACCACACCGCCGTCGGCGGCGTGGCGGCGCGCCAGTTCGCCGCGCAACGGCGCGTCCAGCGTCGCGGCCGCCGACGCCGGGATGCCGATGCGCAGGACCCGGTCCTTGAGTTCGTCCAGCGGCTGGTCCAGCAGCAACTGGCCCTGGTTGAGGAACGCCACGCGCGAGGCGACGCGTTCCAGATCGCTGACGATGTGGCTGGAGAACAGCACGGTGGTGCCGGCGTCGCAGGTTTCGGTGACGATTTCGCGCATCAGGTCGCGACGCGCGACCGGATCCAGCGCCGAGGCCGGTTCGTCGAGGACGAGCAACGCCGGCCGCGCGGCCAGCGCCCGGACCAGGGCCAGGCGCTGGGCCTGGCCGGGCGAGAGCTTCCCGATGCTCTGGGTCCGATCCAGTTCCCAGCGGCGCAGCAGCGCGTCCGCGCGCTGCGCGTCCCAGTGCGGATAGAGCTGTGCGGCGAAGGCCAGCAGTTCCTCCACGCGCATCCAGCCGAAGGCCTGCGGCTGCTGCGGCACGAAGCCCAGCAGCGCCTTGCGGGTGTCGTCCAGATGCAGCGCCGGGCCGCCGAACACCCGCGCCTGGCCGCGCTGCGGCTGCAGCAGGCCGAGCAGGCAGGCCAGCAGGGTGCTCTTGCCGGCACCGTTGCGGCCGATCAACCCGACCACCTCGCCGCGCGCCACCTGCAGGTCCACGCCCTGCAGCACCGTGCTGGTGCCGAAGGCCAGATGCAGGTCGTGCGCCGCCAGCGGCAGGTCCATGTCCAGGTCGGTCTGGATTGCGCTCTGCATCACCACGCTACTCATCGCCAGGTTCTCCAAACAACTGTTCAAGACGTTCGATCACGGGAGGCGACGGCAGGCCCAGTTCCCGGCAGTGCCGGACCAGTTCCTGCAGGCGCGGTTCGATCAGCTCCAGGCGCTGCCCTTGCCGTTGCGGCGCGGCGGCGGTCGCGGCCACCGCCATGCCGCGGCCGCGCAGGCGTTCCAGCACGCCTTCGGCCTCGAGCTGGCTGTAGGCGCGCGAGACGGTCATCGGGTTCACCGCGTGGACGGCGGCGACCTCGCGCACCGAGGGCAGGCCGTCGCCCGGGCGCAATTGCCCGGCGGCGACCAGGCGGCGGATCTGCTCGGCGATCTGCCGGTAGATCGGCTCGGGGGCGCTGGGTTGGACGTGGAGATGGGTTGCATCCATGTGTATTAATACATCAATACACTTGGCGCCTGTCAAGGTGTATGCCGACGAACGGCGCGTCGGCGTCGCTCAGGGCGCGTCGGGACGCGGGAAGTGCAGCTCGCCCAGCGGGCCGGCCATCCGGAACGGCACCGATTCCAGGCGCAGGCCGCGGTTGAGCTGGAGTGCGAAATGCAGGTGCGGGCCGCTGCTCAGGCCGGTGTTGCCGGACAGGCCGAGGCGCTCGCCGCGCCGCACCGCCTGGCCGACCCGCACCTGCACGCCGCCGGCGGCCAGGTGCGCGTAGATCGCCATGCTGCCGTCGGCGTGCAGGACCCGCACCAGGTTGGCGGCCTGGCCCAGGCGCGGGTCGGTGCCGGACTCGCGGAAGTCGTCGCGCACCTCCATCACCACGCCCTCGCGTGCGGCCAGCACCGGCGTGCCTTCGGGCAGGGCGAAGTCCAGGGCATAGGCATTGGCGGGATCGCGATGGCTGAAGGTGCCGCCGAAGCCCTGGTCGATGCGCACCGGGCGATCGGCGAAGGGCAGGGCGTACAGCGCCGCGTCGGCATGGGCGCGCGGCGAACCGGGCACCGCCTCGATGCGCAGCCGGGCGTCGCCAGCGTCGGTCTCGGCCAGGTCGCCGGACGGATACAGGCGCGCGACCACGCGGCGCTCGCGGGCGGCCAGCTCCGCGGTCAGCGGCAGCGCGGGGACGGCGGTGAAGCCGGCGCTGTCGCCGAACAGGCGGATCTGCACCGGGCCGCCGAGCGGATTGCCCAGCGCGACCTCGCGCAGGCCGCTGTCGCGGGCGGTCACCTGCAGCCACGCTGGCGGTGGCTGTGGTGCGGGTCGCGGGGCATTCCAGCGCAGCAGCGGTTGCGCAGGGGTGCCGGTCGCCAGTGCGAGCGACAGGACCATGGCAAGCCAGCGGCGGGGGCTGCGTCGGCGCACGGAGGCAGGCAACGATGGGGGAGGCGGAGTATCGCCGAGGCCAGGGATCGAAAAATCATATCGCTTCATCCGAATAAAGAGATTGACATCGCCGAAAATCGCTGGCATCGTGGCTCCACCATCGAGACCGGCGGAGGGACAGGCCCTTTGATGCCGGGGCAGCCAGCGGACGCGCAAGCGTTCGTGTAGGTGCCAAATCCTGCGGGGACCACCGCGTCCGCCGAAAGATGGTTCGCTCCATGCCTTCTGCATGGCGAACGCGAGCTCCGCGAAGCTCGATGGCCGTTCCTCCCTGGATACCGCCATGCGCCTCGTGAACACAGCTGACCGCCCCACCTCCGCCATTCCGTCCCACGACCGCGTTGCCGCGCCGGCCGACGGCGTGCACGCGATGCGTGGCGAGATCGCCGTCGCGTTGCCGCTGCGCCACGCCGGCGTGCAACTGCTGCGTCTGCGCTACGAACTGAGCGGCCCGGCCGCTGCGCCGGTGGTGTTCGTCGCCGGTGGCATCTCCGCGCACCGCCATCTCGCCGCCAACGCCAGCTTCCCCGAGAAGGGCTGGGCCGAAGGCCTGGTCGGGCCGGGGCGGGCGCTGGATCCCACCCAGCGGCGGCTGCTGGCGTTCGATTTCGTCGGCGCCGACGGCAGCCTGGACGCGCCGATCGACAGCGCCGACCAGGCCGATGCCATCGCCGCATTGCTGGACGCGCTGGACATTGCGCAACTGCACGGGTTCGTCGGCTATTCCTACGGCGCGCTGGTCGGCCTGCAACTGGCGGTGCGGCATCCGCAACGCCTGCAGAAGCTGATCGCGGTCAGCGGCGCGCACCGCGCGCATCCGTATGCCGCGGCCTGGCGCGCGCTGCAGCGCCGCGCGGTGGCGCTGGGCCAGTTGCAGTGCGCGGAGAGCCACGGGCTGTCGCTGGCGCGGCAGTTCGCGATGCTCAGCTACCGCACCCCCGAGGAATTCGGCGAACGCTTCGACGCCGCGCCGGAAGTCATCAACGGCCGCGTCCGCGTCGCCGCCGAAGACTATCTGGACGCCGCAGGCGCGCAGTATGTGGCGCGCACCCAGGTCAATGCCTACCTGCGCCTGTCCGAATCCATCGACCTGCACCGCATCGATCCGGCGGCCGTCGCCGTGCCCACGGTGGTGGTGGCGGTCGAAGGCGACCGCCTGGTGCCGCTGTCGGACCTGGTGACCCTGGTCGAAGGGCTGGGCCCGCGCGGCAGCCTGCGCGTGCTGCGCTCGCCCTACGGCCACGACGCCTTCCTGAAAGAAACCGATCGCATCGACGCGATTCTCGCCACCGCCCTTCGCCCCACCGGAGTTGCCGCATGAGCACTGCCCACGACACCGATCTGCCCTGTAGTGCCGCCACCGCCGCGGTCCGCGCCGGCATCGACCGCGATACCGCCTACGGCGCGGTGACCCCGCCGATCGTGCTGTCGTCGAACTTCAGCTTCGACGGCTTCGGCAACAAGCGCCAGTACGACTACACCCGCAGCGGCAACCCCACCCGCGACCTGCTCGGCGAAGCGCTGGCGGAACTGGAAGGCGGCGCTGGCGGCGTGATCACCGCCACCGGAATGGGCGCGATCAACCTGGTGCTGAACGCGCTGCTGCAGCCCGGCGACAGGCTGGTGGTGCCGCACGACGCGTACGGCGGCAGCTGGCGCCTGTTCAACGCGCTGGCCAAGAAGGGCCACTTCGAGCTGATCACCGCCGACCTGACCGATCCGCGCTCGCTGGCCGACGCGCTGGCGCAGGCGCCGAAGCTGGTGCTGATCGAGACCCCGTCCAACCCGCTGCTGCGCATCACCGACCTGCGCTTCGTCATCGACGCCACGCACAAGGCCGGCGCGCTGGCGGTGGTCGACAACACCTTCCTGTCGCCGGCGCTGCAGACCCCGATCGCCTTCGGCGCCGACCTGGTGATCCACTCCACCACCAAGTACGTCAACGGCCACAGCGACGTGGTCGGTGGCGCGGTGATCGCCGCCAATGCCGAACTGCACCAGCAGCTGGTGTGGTGGGCCAATGCGCTGGGCCTGACCGGCTCGCCGTTCGATGCGTTCCTGACCCTGCGCGGCCTGCGCACGCTGGACGCGCGCCTGCGCGCGCACCAGGAAAATGCGCAGGCGGTGGTCGAACTGCTGACCACGCATGCCGCGGTGCGCCAGGTGTACTACCCCGGCCTGGCCTCGCACCCGGGCCACGCGGTGGCGGCGCGGCAGCAGCGCGGCTTCGGCGCGATGATCAGCTTCGAACTGGCCGGTGGCGAGGCCGAGGTGCGTGCCTTCGTCGATGGCCTGCGCTACTTCACCCTGGCCGAATCGCTGGGCGGCGTGGAGAGCCTGGTCGCGCATCCGGCGACCATGACCCATGCGGCGATGACCGCCGAGGCGCGCGCCAAGGCCGGGATTTCCGACGGCCTGTTGCGCCTGTCGGTGGGCATCGAATCCAGCGCGGACCTGGTCGCCGACCTGCAGGCCGGCCTGCAGCGCGCGCAGCGCGCCGGCGAGGCGCTGGCACGCAAACGGGTGGACGCGTGAGCAGCGGCCTGGCCGATGCGCCGTCGGCGCCGCTGCGCACCATGCCCGCCGCGGCAACTCCGCGGCTGGGCCTGCTCGGCACCGGCACCGTGGGCCGCGCCTTCGTCGCGCGCTACCAAACGCTGCAGCAGCGCCGGCCCGGCTTGCCGACCTTCGCCTGGCTGGCCAATTCGCGCACCGTCGCCGACTGCGCGCTGACCCCGGCGCAGGCCCTGGCCGCGGCCAATGCCGCCGTGCGCACGGCGCAGGCGGTGACGTTGCCGGAGGACCTGGGCCGTGGCGACATCGTGGTCGACGCCACCGCCAGCGAGGCGGTGGCGCAGCGCCATGCCGAATGGCTGCGGCGCGGCGTGCACGTGGTCACCGCCAACAAGCTCGGCCAGGGCGCCGCGCTGGCACGGGCCGAACAGATCCAGGCCGCACGGCATGCCGCCAGCACCCACTACGGCGACAGCGCCACGGTCGGTGCGGGGCTGCCGTTGCTGAGCAGCCTGCGCGCGCTGGTCGCCGGCGGCGACCATATCCACGCGGTGGAGGGCGTGCTGTCCGGCTCCCTTGCCTGGCTGCTGCATCGCTACGATGGCCGCCGCGCTTTCTCCGCGTGCGTGCGCGAGGCTGCGGCCGCCGGCTACACCGAGCCCGATCCGCGCGAGGACCTGTCCGGCGAGGACGTGCGGCGCAAGCTGCTGATCCTGGCCCGCGCCGCCGGCCTGCCGTTGCGTGCCGAGCAGGTGCAGGTGGAGTCGCTGGTGCCGGCCGACCTGGCCTCGGTGCCGCTGGCGCACCTGGATGCCGCACTCGAACACTTGGACGCGCCGCTGGCGTCGCGCCTGGCGCAGGCACAGGCCGCCGGCGCCTGCCTGCGCTTCGTCGGCCGCTTCGATGCGCACGGTGCCTCGGTGGGACTGCGCGCGCTGCCGCTGACGCATCCGCTGGCCAGCGGCGCCGGCACCGACAACCGCGTCGCCATCCACAGCGACCGCTACCTGCAGCAACCGCTGCTGATCCAGGGGCCGGGTGCGGGCGCCGACGTCACCGCGGCGGCCTTGCTCGACGACGTGCTGCGGATCGCGGTGCGCTGAGCGAAGCGAACGACGCCCGCATCACGTGCGGGCGTCGCGGTTCGGACTGGCGTCGACGGCCAGTCTGGGGAGTGCCGGCGTTGCCCGCAACGCCGATGCCGATGCGGGCACGCCATACGCGGCGGCCGGCGCCTCAACTCATTGCAGACCCTGGCCCATGGTCTTCAGCAACTCGCCCTGGTAGTCGCCGCTGAATTCCCAGAAGAACGCGCCGCCCAGGCCCTGGGTCTTGACGTAGTTCATCTTCTCGGTGACCAGTGCTGGGTTGTCGTAGCTCCAGAAGGTGCTGCCGTCGTACTTCCAGTGCGCGTGCGCCTGGGCGTCGACGTAGTCGGTGCCGCTGCGGCCGCGCAACACCTTGTAGTCCTCGATGCCGGCCTCGTAGGTGCCCGCCGCGGCGCTGCCGCTCTGGTACAGGCCGTGGTTGACGTTGGGCACGTTGGTCCAGCCGCGCCCGTAGAAGCCGATGCCGAGGTTGAGCTTGGCGGCGGGTACGCCGCGGTCGAGGAAGGCCTGGATGGCGTCGTTGCTGTTGTAGTAGCGCTGGTCGCCGCTGGACGGATCGGCCGACGACTCGAACAGGGCGGAGTGGTGGTTGGTCTGCGGATCCCAGGCGCCGTGGAAGTCGTAGGTCATCACGTTGAGGTAGTCCAGGTACTGCGCGTACAGGTTAGGGTCGGTGACCCGGATCTTGTCGATGCCGGCGCCGACCGCCACGGTCAGCAGCAGCCCCGGCCGCACCTGGTCGAGCTGGCGGCGGAATTCGGCCAGCAGCGCGGTGAAGTTCTGCCGGTCCTCGGCGCTGCCGCAGGCGATGCCGCATGCCACCGGGTATTCCCAGTCGATGTCGATGCCATCGAACACGCCGGCCGCGGCCGCACTGCCGCCGGCGCCGTCGGTGACCGGCAGGTTGCCGCGGATGTAGGCGTCGATGCACGAGGCGACGAAGGCTTGGCGGTTCTCGGCGCGCGCAGCGCTGGAGAAGCCGCGCGACCAGGTCCAGCCGCCCAGCGAGATCAGCACCTTCAGCCCCGGGTGCGTGGCCTTGAGCTTCTTCAACTGGTTCCAGTTGCCGCGCAGCGGCTGGTCCCAGGTATCGCCAACGCCGTCCACGCTCTGCGCGGCGGAGAACGCCTTGGTGTAGTCGGCGAAGGCGTCGCCGCCGGCGCCGGTGCTGCTGTCCGACGGCTGGGTCACGCCGACTTCGCAACGGTTGTTGCGCACGTTGCCGAAGGCGTAGTTGAGGTGGGTCAGGTAGCCGGCGGCGCCGCTGGTCTGGATGTCGCGCACCTGGTAGTTGCGGCCGTAGATGCCCCACTGGGTGAAGTAGCCGATCACGCGCTTGCCGCCGCCGGCACTGGCGGGCAGGGTGCGCACGTTCAGCGTGGCGCTGCTGGCCGAGACGTTGCCGGCGTTGTCGCGGGCGCGGACGGCGTAGCTGTAGGCGGTGTCGGCGCTCAGTGCCGAGTCGGTGTAGCCGGTGGTGGTGGACGTGCCCACGCGATTGCCGTCGCGGACGATGTCGTAGCCGGCCAGGCCGCTGCCGCCGGCGTTGTCGGAGGCCGCGTTCCAGCTCAGGGTGATGGCGTTGCTGGCGCGCGTGGCCGCGGCCAGGCCGGTCGGCACGCTCGGCGCGGTGGTATCGGTCGATGCCGCCGCGATGGTGATCGCAACCGCGGCCGAGGTGGTGCGGGCACCGGCGTTGTCGGTGGCCACGGCGGTGAGGCTGTAGTCGCCGGCCGCTGCGCCGCTCCAGGACAGCGTGTACGGCGCGCCGCTGACGCTGCCGAGCGAGGTGCTGCCGCGGAAGAATTCGACGCGCGCCACGCTGCCGTCCGCATCGCTGGCCGACGCCTGCAGGGTGATGGTGGTGCCGACCACGAAGCGGGTGCCACTCGTGGGTGCGGTCATGACCACGCTCGGCGGCTGGTTGCTGGAACTGCCGTCGCAGGTGCCCAGGTCCTGGTACCAGCCGCAACTGGTGCAGTAGGTCGGCGCGGTGTTCCAGATCGGACCGTTGGCGCGGTACAGGTGGCCGGCGTAGGTCATGGTGTCGCCGGCGGCGTAGATCGTGGCCGGGTTCCAGGCGGCGACGCCGCTGCACGCGGCAGCCGAGGCTTGGCCGGGCACGAGGCCGGCGAGGGCGAGACAACAGAACAGCAACCACGATCCAGCGGATTTCGTGTTCATGGTGACGCCTCCGATGCGGTAGGTAACGCGACTGAGGAGCGGCGGTTCGCCGCTGTCTGGTTCCTTGGATCCGATCACCCGGGAGCGTTTGGCGCCGACGTCGTGTGGCGTTCGTGCGCGGACCGGGCAGGCGCAGGGTTCTGGCCAGGAGACAACGTTGTCAACAGACAATTCGGACGACTGCGAGATGTATCCAGAATCACCGCGATGACAACGTTTTCATGAACGGCCGATGCTGCAGCGCAATGGCTGCACATCGGGTGCATCGGCGCGTGGGTGGCGCGAGACTGGCACGGCCAATGGCGGCCAGGCCCGCGCAGCGCGCCGGGCGGCGTGCTGTCGTCGCCGGTACGCCGCCACACTCCCCCTAGCTGTGCGACAAGACGCGGTGGCGCCGCCGCGCAGGCGCGAGGCGTGGCGAACGTCGGGTCAGGGCGCCTTGCCCAGTGCCTCGAGCAGCGCGGCGTTGAAGCGCTGCGGCGCTTCCACCTGCGGCGAATGACCGAGGTCGTCGAAGGCGACCAGCTGCGCGCCGGGAATCGCCGCGGCCGCACGCTTGCCCAGGGCCGGGTAGTCGCCCAGGGTCGCTGCCAGCGCCGGCGGTGCCAGGTCCTTGCCGATCGCGGTCCGGTCGCGCTGGCCGATGAACAGCGTGGTCGGCACGCGCAGTTGCGCGAAGCGCTGCACCACCGGCTGGTTGAACACCATGTCCGAGGTCAGCGCCTGGTTCCAGGCCACGCGGTCGCCGCCGGGGCCGGCATAGAGGCCGGCCTGCATGCTCACCCAGCGGTCGTACTCGGGCTTCCACTGTCCGCCGTAGTAGGCGTTCAACTGGTACTGCTTGATCGAGGCCGCATCGGTCTTGCGCTCCTTGGCATACCAGTCGTCGACGCTGCGCCAGGGCACGCCGGCCGCCTTCCAGTCCTCCAGCCCGATCGGGTTCACCAGCAGCAGCTGGCTCACGTCTTGCGGGTATTGCAGTGCGTAGTGCGCGGCGAGCATGCCGCCCATCGAGTGGCCGACGATCGCGGCGCGGCTCACCCCGGCCTGCTGCAGCAATGCATGGGTATTGGCCGCCAGTTGCGCGAAGGTGAACTGGTAGGCCTGGGGCTTGCTCGACTTGCAGAAGCCGATCTGGTCTGGCGCCAGCACCCGGTAGCCCTGTGCCACCAGCGCGGCGATGGTCGATTCCCAAGTCGCGGCGCAGAAGTTCTTGCCGTGCAGCAGTACCACGGTGCGGCCGTTCGGCGTGCCGGTCGGGCCCACGTCCATGTACGCCATCTGCAGCGGCTGGCGCTGCGAGTCGAAGCGAAACCAGTGCACCGGGTAGGGATAGGCGAAGCCTTCCAGTTGCGCGCCGTAGCGCGGCGGTGCGTCGGTGGCCGCGGCGGATGCGAGCGGCGACAGGGCGAGGGCGGCGATCAGCAGGCAGTGGCGCATGGGAGCGGGTCGGCAGACATGATGGACCCCGACCTTAGCCGTGCCCGCGCTTGCCAGGCGTCAACGCGTCACGCGGGCGGCGGCAGGCCGCCGCCGTTGTGCACCAGGGTCAGGCAGGCGTGGCGCTGCATCTGCGCCAGCGGCTCCTGCAGCGCCGCCAGTACCTGTTCGGCCTGCGCGCCCAGCACCGGCCGGTACGCGGCCCAGCCGTTGCGGCCCTTGGCCTTGGCCTGGTACAGCGCGCGGTCGGCCAGCACCAGAAGTTGCTCCCAGCCGAGCAGGTTGTCGGGGTCGTGCACGAACGGGAATTCGGCCAGCCCGATCGAGCAGGTGACCCGGCCCTGGCGTCCGTGGTCGAACACGAACGGATGCGCAGCGACCGAGCGGCATAGCCGTTCGGCGGCCATGGTGAGGTTCTCGCGCGGCGCCGAGCGCAGCACCAGCAGGAATTCCTCGCCGCCCCAGCGCACCACGTAATCGCTCTCGCGGGTCAGCCGCACCAGCAACTGCGCCATCTGCTGCAGCACGGCGTCGCCGGTGTGGTGCCCGCCGCTGTCGTTGATCGACTTGAAATGGTCGATGTCGATCAGCGCGAACAGCATGCCCGAGGACAGCATGTCCTCGTCGTTGGCGGCCATGCGCCGGTACAGCGCGATGTCGCTGGGGATGTGCAGCGACAGGTAGCGGCGGTTGCGCAACTGGGTCAGCTCGTCGGTGAAGCTGGCCTCCTGCAGGCGTTGGTTGGCCGCCTGCAATGCCTGGGTGCGCTCGCGCACCTGGCGTTCGAGGATGTCGCGCTGGCGCCGGTTGTGCAGCCGTGCCAGGGCCACCGCGCACAGCAGCAGGGCGAACGCGCCCAGCGTCAGCAGCAGCTTGTAGTACGGCGTTTCCTGGAAGCGCAGCGCGATCCGCAGCGGCAACTGCGCCGGCGCTGCTGCCCACACGCCGGCGTTGTTGCTGCCGGTGACTTCGAAGACGTAGTCGCCGCCGGGCAGGTTGGTGTAGCTGACCGAGCGCTGGCGGATGTCGTCGAGGGTGCGCCAGCCGCGGTCGTAGCCGCGCAGGCGGTAGCGCAGCTCGACGTTCTGCGGGGCCTGGAACGAGGCGGCGGTGAACTCGAAATCGAGGTCGCGCGCGGCTTCCGGCAGCGGGGTGGGCAGCGCCTGCGGCGTCAGCCACAGGCCCAGCGCACGTACCCGCTCCACCACCGGCTGCGGCGCCACCGGATTCTTGACGATGCCGGCGGTGTCCAGCGCGACCACCCCATCGCGGCTGGGCAGCCACAGCGTGCCTTGCTCGATGAAGCCCTTGCCGTTGCCGGCGCCGTTGCAGCACATGCCCTGCACGCCGCCGTGGCGCTGCGCGCGTTCGGTGAGCATCAGTTCGGCGTTCAGCGGCGCCTGCGGCGACGCCGCGTGGCGCTGCAGGTCGGCCAGGCGCACGCGGTAGACCCCGCGCAGGCCGGCCACCCAGATCGCGCCGCGGCCGTCGTCGGCGATGAAGAACGCGGCGTTCACCGGCAGCCCGTCCTGCTCGCCGAACGCATACCAGTGCGTGCCGTCGAACAGCCACAGTTGCTCGTTGAGGGTGCCGACCAGCCATTGTCCGCCAGGCAGTTCGTGGATCGCGGTGATGTCGGCGCTGGCCAGCGCCGAGCCCGGCGGCGCCAGTGCGACCAGGCGCTCGCCGCGCAGTTCGTACAGGCCGGACTGCGCGCCGATCAACAGGCGCCCGTCGCGGGTCTCGTGGATGAGCCGCACGCGCGGATCGCGCAGCCCCTCGGCCGTGCCGTAGCGGCGCAGCCGCGTGCCGTCGGCGCGGAACAGGCCGTCGGTGCTGGCGAACCACAGCCGCTGCGCGCGATCGCGGACGATCCCGCTGATCTGCAGGTCGCGCAGCGGCGCCAGCCAGGCCGGCTGGCCGAGCCGGCCGTCGCGGTACAGGGCGGCGCCGTGGCGGGTGCCGATCCACAGCTGTCCGGGCTCGGCCAGCAAGGTGTAGGGGGCTTCGTTGTGCAACTGCGCCAGGTTCAGCACCGGCTGGTAGCGGCCATCGCGCAGCTGCGACAGGCCGCTATCGGTGCCGGCCCACAGCGATCCGTCCGGATCGCGCGCCAGGGTCCACACCAGCGCATCGTCCAGGCCCTCGTGCGTGCTGTAGCGACGGGTCCAGCCGTTCCACAGCCGGGTGGCGCCGTTCCAGCTGCTGCCCAGCCACAGGTTGCGCTCGCGATCCTCGAAGATCGCGTTGACGCCCACGTTCGGCTTGGTTTCCGGGGTGCGTTCGGCGATGGCGCCATCGCGCACGCGCAGCAGCGCGCCGGGCTGTCCCACCCACAGGTTGCGGTCGCTGTCCTCGAACAGGGCCAGCACGGCGCGCCGGCTGGTCCCAGTGGGGTCGGGCAGCCATTGCCAGCGCCCGTCGCGGCGCAGCAGCAGGCCGTCGCGAGTGCCGGCCCAGAGCATGCCTTGCGCCTCCAGCAGATGCTGCACCGGCACCGCGGCGGCCTCCTGCGGCAACGGCAGCGACACCGGCGCGTCCTGGCCGGCGACGAAGCGCAGCACTTCGCCGCGGGCGCCCACCCACAGCGCGTCGGCGCGCGGCAACAGCGCCGAGGCACCGCCGGCGATGCGATGGCGCAGTTGCAGGTGGTCGCCCTGTACCGCGTACACGCCATCCTGCGCCGCGACCAGCACGGTGCCGCGCGCATCGGTCGCGATCGCCTCGATGTTGAGCAGCGGCGCCTGCGGATCCTGCGGCAGCAGCGTGGCGAAGCGCCCGTCGCGGTAGCGCGACAGGCCGCGGTAGGTGCCGATCCACAGCGTGCCGGCGGCATCCACGTGTAGCGCCTTGATCAGGTTGCCGGGCAGGTGCGCCGGCGCGCCCTCGTTGAACGAGGTCATGCGCACGCCGTCGAAGCGGGTCAGCCCGCCCATCGTGCCGATCCACAGATAGCCCTGGCGGTCCTGCGCGAACGCCTGCACGCTCAGTTGCGGCAGGCCCTGGTCCAGGCCCCAGCCTTCGCGCTCGTAGTGATTGAACTGCTTGTCCGGCTGCAATGCCCGCGCCTGCGGCACACACGCGCTCCACGCTGTCGAGAGCATGGCCAGCTGTAGCGCCAGCAGGCGCCAGGAGGCGTGTGGAAACCGCAAGCGCATGCCCATGCCGGATCGGCCGACGTCTCTGTCGTTAGCGGCATCGCCGCGCGGATCTTGATGCGCGCGGCAGCGAGGACGCTGGTGATCACCTGGGCCAGCGTCCATCGGGCTGGCTCAGCACTCGATGACGTTCACCGCCAGCCCGCCGCGGCTGGTTTCCTTGTACTTGTCCTGCATGTCGCGGCCGGTGTCGCGCATGGTGCGGATGACCTTGTCCAGCGACACCTTGTGCTTGCCGTCGCCGCGCATCGCCATCCGGCTGGCGTTGATCGCCTTGACCGCGCCCATCGCGTTGCGCTCGATGCACGGGATCTGCACCAGGCCGCCGATCGGGTCGCAGGTCAGGCCGAGGTTGTGCTCCATGCCGATCTCGGCGGCGTTCTCGATCTGTCCCGGCTTGCCGCCGAGCGCGGCGACCAGGCCGCCGGCGGCCATCGAGCAGGCCACGCCGACCTCGCCCTGGCAACCCACTTCTGCGCCGGAGATGGAGGCGTTTTCCTTGTACAGGATGCCGATCGCCGCGGCGGTGAGCAGGAAGTCGAACACGCGCTGTTCGTCGGCGCCGGGGCAGAACCGGTCGAAGTAGTGCAGCACCGCCGGGATGATCCCGGCCGCGCCGTTGGTGGGCGCGGTGACCACGCGACCGCCGGCCGCGTTCTCTTCGTTGACCGCCAGCGCGTACAGGTTGACCCAGTCCAGCGTGGTCAGCGGATCGCGCATCGCCGCTTCCGGCTTGGACGACAGCTCGCGGTACAGCGCCGGTGCGCGCCGCGACACGTGCAGACCGCCGGGCAGCGTGCCTTCCTCGCGGATGCCGCGCGTCACGCACGCCTGCATCGCGCCCCAGATCTCGCGCAGGCCGGCGCGGATCTCGTCCTCGCTGCGCCAGCATTTCTCGTTCTCGAACATCAGCGCGGCGATGCTCAGGCCGCTGCGCGCGGCCTGCGCCAGCAGCTCGTCGCCGCTCTTGAACGGGTAGGGCAGCGGCGTTTCGTCGGCGACGATGCGGTCGTCGGCGGCGTCGTCCTGGTTGACCACGAACCCGCCGCCGACGGAGTAGTAGTCGCGCGTGGCGACGACTTCGTCGTTGGCCGCGTAGGCGGTGAAGCGCATGCCGTTGGTGTGGTACGGCAGCTTCTGCCGCTTGTTCATCGCCAGGTCGCGCTTCTCGTCGAAGGCGATCTCGTGCTGGCCGAGCAGGTTGATGCGCTTGCTGCCGCGGATGCGCTCCAGCGCGCCGGGGATGATGTCCGGGTCGATCAGGTTCGGACGCTGGCCTTCCAGGCCCAGCAGCACCGCCTTGTCGGTGCCGTGGCCGCGCCCGGTCAGGGCCAGCGAGCCGAACACTTCCGCGCGCACCCGCACCACGTCCTGCAGGCGGCCCTGGTCGAACAGCCAGCGGTGCACGAAGCGCTCGGCGGCACGCATCGGCCCGACGGTATGCGAGGAACTCGGCCCGATGCCGATCTTGAACAGGTCGAACGTACTGACAGCCATGCGCGTGCCGAAGGGTGGGCGAAAGACCGTCTATTCTATGCTTCCGGCGCGCGGCACAGGTCCGCAGCGCAGCATTGCACGCGAGCATGGCCCCGACCCTGTACCAGCGCGACGACTGCCATCTGTGCGACCAGGCCCTGCAGGTGCTGGCGCAGGCGCGCGTGGCCGATCTGGAAAGCGTTTTCATCGACGACGACGCGGCGCTGGAGGCGCGCTACGGTGTGCGCGTGCCGGTACTGCGCGCCGCCGACGGGCGCGAGCTGGACTGGCCGTTCGATGCGGACGGCGTGCGCGGCTGGCTGGCGACTTCGGCCGACCGCACATGAGACGCGCATAAAAAAAGCGGCGGACCCGACGAGGAAATCCGCCGCTCAGCGGCCGCGCGCCCGCGGCCTGTGGCGAATCACTTCGCCTTGAACACCACCTTGGTGCTGATCGCGGTTTCGTTGGGAATGGTCTTGGTGTTGGCCCAATCGCCGCCGCCCACGCCGAAGTCCAGGCGCTTGACCGTGGCCTTGCCGGCCAGTACCGGCTGCGCGCCCGGGGTCCAGGTGAAGGTCAGGGTCACCGGCTTGGACACGCCGCGCAGTTCCAGGGTGCCGTCGGCGGCGAACTGGTTGTTGCCCAGCGCGCGGAACTTGTCGGCGCGGTAGTGCGCGGTGGCGAACTTGGCCACATCGAAGAAATCCGCGCCCTGCAGGGTGGAGTCGCGGTCGTTGTTGCCGCTCTTGGCGCCTGCCAGCGGGATGGTGACGTCGAGCTTGGCGCCGGCCAGGTTGGCCGGGTCGAAGCTGAGCTTGGTGTCGAAGCCGGGGAACTGGCCGGTGAACACTTCGCCGTCGTACTTGCTGGCGAACACCAGGGTGGAGCCGGGGGCCTGCACATAGTCGGCGGCCCGCACCGCGGGGGCGGCGGCGAGCAGGGCCACCAGGCTGGCGGCGACGGCGGCGGGGGACGCAAAACGGGTGGACATCGAAACGGCTCCTCAGGACTTGGGGGTGAGCCAGCCGCGCGGCAGCATCCGCGCCAGGGTGGCATCGCGTTGGAACAGGTGGTGGTAGAAGGCGGCGCCGGCATGCGCCAGGACCACCGCGATCAGCAGCCAGAAGCCCCATTCGTGCACCGTGTGCGACAGGTCGCGCAGGTGCTCGTTCGGGGCGCTGAGCTTGGGCACCGCGACCAGGCCGAACCAGCGGAACGGACGCAGGCCGCTGGCCGAGTCGTACAGCCAGCCGGACAGCGGGATGGCGAAGATCATCACGTACAGCAAGGCGTGGGTGGCGTCGGCGATGCGCTCCTGCCAGCCGGGCGTGCCCGGCACCGGCTTGGGCGCGCCGGCGTACAGGCGCCAGCCCAGCCGCACGATCACCAGCGCCAGCACGGTCAGGCCCAGCGACTTGTGCGCGGTGTAGACCCAGAAATACTTGGGCGTCTTCGGCAGCTCGCCCATGGTCAGGCCGACCACGCCGAGCAGCAGGATCAGGGCGGCGATCAGCCAGTGCAGGGTCTGGCTGACGCTGCCCCAGCGGTCGGGGGTGTTGCGGGCGCTCATGGCGTGCCGTCCTGCGCATTCGGCGCGGTGGGGGTGTCGGTGGGCGTGGCGGGCGGGGTGCCCGGTGCCGGATCCGGCTCGGTCTTGGCGCCGCCTTCGCGGGTGGCCTCGGCCTCGATGCGCAACTCGACCGTGCCGCCGATCACCGACGGCCAGGCGCTGATGCCGAAGTCGGCGCGCTGCAGGGTCGTGGTGGCGGAGAAGCCGGCGGTGCGGCGGAATGGCGGCAGCGGATGGCGCTTGACCGCATTGAGGGTCACGTCCAGGGTCACCTCGCGGGTGACGCCGTGCAGGGTCAACTGCCCGATCACCTTGGCGTGCTGTGCGTCGATCGGCTCGACGCGGGTGGAGACGAACTGCGCCTCGGGGTAGCGGTCGCCGTCGAGCAGGTTGTGCGCCAGCGCGGCGCGGTTCCACTTGGCGTCGCCCAGGTCCAGCCGCTGCAACGGCACCCGCGCCTGCAGCCGCGCGCTGCGCCAGTCGTCCGGGTCGAACACCAGGGTGCCGGTGCTACCGGACACGGTGCCCAGCGCCTTGGAGAAGCCGGCGTGCTCGATCGCGAACAGCACCCGTGTGTGTACCGGGTCCAGCGCGTACTGCGCCGGCGCGGCCAGGGCGGCGCCCGGCAAGGCCAGCAGGAGCGCCACGAGAGAGGGTTTGAGCATGAAGCGGGCCGCGCTGGGAGGGTCGCCGGATTCTAGTCACAGTCCGGCCTGGCTGCGTACCTGTCGCGCGTAACGGTTCGTTGCACGTCGCGGCAGGTGTGATTTTTCCGCGGCCGCGCGGTATAAGAACGCTGCCGCGGCGAGCGGCACACGGAGCGGCCGCCTTGCGCGTCCGGCCCCGGCAGTGCGCCGGTGTTCATCCGCCGACGTCCTTTGCCGGAGCCGATGTCCATGCCCATCCCGCATCCCCCACGCCGGTGGCGCTGCTGGGGGCTGGCCTGCCTGTTGACGTTGGCCGCCGTCTGCGCCGACGCCTGGGCCGGGGTGCCGCAACTGCCGCGCTTCCGGGTGTTCTCCAGCGAGCAGGGGCTGCCGTCCAGCGACATCTCCGGGCTGCTGCTGGACCGCGACGGATATCTGTGGATCGCCAGCGGCGACGGCCTGGCCCGCTACGACGGGCGCGAGTTCCGGGTCTGGCGCCACGACCCGGCCGATCCGGCCTCGCTGCGCTGCAACTACGTGCAGGACCTGCACATCGACGCGCGCGACCGCATCTGGGTGGCCTGCGAGGGCGGCGGCCTCAGCATGCTCGGCGCGGACCGGCGCGGCTTCCGCCACTTCAACATGGCCAACCAGCCGGCGATGCGCAGCGACGAGGTGTTCGCCATCGCCAGCCGTGGCGATGCGGTGTTCTTCGGTACCTACCGCGGCGGCCTGTACCGGCTGGGCGACGATGGCCGGGTGCAGCGCATCCGCGCCGGCGACCCGAAGGTGGACGCGCTGCTCGACAGCGCGGTGCTGACCCTGGCCTTCGACGACGCCGGGGTGTTGTGGGTGGGCACCTTCAAGGGCCTGGTGCGCTACGACGGCCGCCACGCCACTGCCTACCGCATCGACGACGGCATGCCGCAGGAGGAGCAGGTGATCATGTCGATCACCCGGCTCGGCGATGGCCTGTGGTTCAGCGGCAACACCGGCCTGTTCCGGCGCGACCGTGCCGGGCGCTGGTTGCGCGCGGACTGGATCGGCGCGCTGCACCGCGCCGCCAACGCGATCGCCGAGGACGGCGCCGGCGGCTACTGGCTCGGCAACGGCGAAGGCCTGTGGCACAAGCCGGCCGACGGGCCGGCGCGGCGGGTGGACACCGGCGGCGCGGCGGTGTCCGGCGCCAGCGTGGTGGAGACCCTGCTGCGCGATCGCGAGGGCGGCCTGTGGGTGCCGTTGCCGACCCGCGGCCTGGGCTACCTGCGTCCGGACTGGCGCCGGCTGGCGGTGCTGGGCACCGCGCAGGGGCTGCCTGCCGACCAGTACGTCGGCCTGGCGCCGGCGCGCGCGGGCGGGGTGTGGCTGCTTGGCGCCGGCGCGAGCGTGTTCCGCCTCGATACCATCAGCGGTGCGCTGAGCGCGCCGCACTGGTCCAACGGCGCGCCCAGCGGACGCACGCTGTCGGTGCTGGACGACCCGCGCGGCGCGTTGTGGATCGGCGGCAGCAGCACGCTGTTGCGTGGCCCGCTGGACGGCGGCCCGCTGCAGCGCTGGACCCGCGCCGCCGGCGAGGCCGATGCGATCCCGGACGGCACGCTCGCCTGGCTGCAACTGGACGCGCGCCAGCGGCTGTGGATCGGCGCGCCGGGCTATGGCCTGCAGGTGCGCGACGGCGACGGCCACGTGCTGCAGAACATTCCCGCCGGCCAGCACGGCCTGGCCGGCACCGACATCGCGGCGTTCGCGATGGCGCCGGACGGCACGCCGTGGGTGGCCGACGAACAGTTCCAGCACTGGGACGAGGCGGCCGGCCAGTTCCGCACGCCGCCGGAACTGGCCGGCGAGAAGGTGCAGTCGTTCGCCTTCGCCGATGCGCGCACGCTGTGGGTGCACCGGCTGTCGGGGCTGGAACTGTGGCGGCGCACCGGCAGCAGGTGGCAGCGCAGCCAGCGTTACGCGGTGGCCGACGGGCTGCCGGCCACCGAGTCCAGTGCGCTGGTCGCCGATCCGCAGGGGCGCGCCTGGCTGGGCATGCGCCGCGGCCTGTTCCGGGTCGATCCGCGGCGCACCCCGGCGGTGCGCGCGTTCGGCACCCGCGACGGGCTCGGCAGCCAGGAACTGGTGCGGCGCGGGCTGCTGATGACCGCCGACGGCGTGCTGGTGGCCGCGGCCGCGGACGGCAGCGTGGCGCTGCTGGACACCCAGCAGCCGGATCCGGTGCCGGTGCCGCTGGCGTTGAGCATGGAGAGCGTGCAGGTGCGGCGCGGCCCGCGCCTGCTGAGCCTGCCGACGCGCGGCGACTTCACCTTGCGCTCGGACGACCGCGACCTGCGCGTGGCGGTGCGGTTGCTGTCGTACATCGATCCCGAACACATCGTCTACCGGTTCCGCCTGCCGGGCTACGACCGCGACTGGGTCAGCACCGGCGCCAGCGGCGAACGCACCCTGCCGCAATTGCCCGACGGCGCGCAGGTGCTGGAGATCCAGGCGCGCACCCGCAACGGCGCGTGGTCGCCGACGCTGCGCCTGCCGTTCCAGGTGCAGCCGCCGTGGTGGCGCAGCGTCTGGGGCATCGTCGGGCTGCTCGCCGCGGCCGGCCTGCTGCTGCTGGTCTCGCTGCGCGCCTACCGGCGCCGCCTCGGCCGCCAGCACGCCTGGGAACTGGCCCTGCACAAGCAGGAACTGGCCGAACAGGCCTCGCTGGCCAAGACCCGCTTCCTGGCCACGCTCGGCCACGAGGTGCGCACGCCGCTGACCGGGGTGCTGGGCATGAGCGAGCTGCTGCTGGCCACGCCGCTGGATCCCAAGCAGCGCGGCTATACCGAGTCGATCCGCCGCGCCGGCACGCATCTGCTGCACCTGGTCAACGACGCGCTGGACCTGGCGCGGATCGAGGCCGGGCGCCTGCGCCTGGAGTCGCAGCCGTTCGCGCTGCAGGCGCTGATTGCCGAAGTGGTCAACCTGATGGCGCCGCTGGCGCAGGCGCGCGGGCTGCGCTTCGATCTGCACGACGCCATGCCCGGCCCGACCACGGTGGAGGGCGATGCGCTGCGGGTGCGGCAGATCCTGCTGAACCTGCTCGGCAACGCGATCAAGTTCACCAGCACCGGCTCGGTGGCGCTGACGGTCGCGCCGACCCAGGACGGCCACGGGCTGTGCATCGAGGTGGCCGACACCGGCCCGGGCATCGGCGTCGAGCAACAGGCGCGGCTGTTCCAGCGTTTCGAGCAGGGCGACGGCCCGCGCACCGCGGTGCGCCAGGGCGGCAGCGGCCTGGGCCTGGCGATCAGCCAGGAACTGGCGATGGCGATGGGCGGGCGCATCCAGGTCGAGAGCCGGCTCGGGCATGGCGCGCGCTTCCGCGTGGGCCTGCCGCTGCGCTGGCGCCTGGCGCAGGAGCCGGCGGCGCCGGCGGTGGCGCCGCGGGCGCGCACCGCGCTGCGCATCCTGCTGGTCGAGGACGAACCGACCGTGGCGCAGGTGATGATCGAGTTGCTGCGTGGCCGCGGCCACCAGGTGGCCTGGGCCGCGCACGGCCTGGAAGCGCTCACCGAAGCCAGCCAGGGCAGCTTCGACATCGGCCTGCTCGACCTGGACCTGCCGGCGCTCGACGGTCTGGCGCTGGCGCGGCAGTTGCGCGCGCTGGGCCATGATTTCCCGCTGGTGGCGGTGACCGCGCGCTCCGACGGCGAGGCCGAAGCCGCCGCGCGCGCCGCCGGATTCGCCGGATTCGTGCGCAAGCCGGTCACCGGGCAGATGCTGGAAGCGGCCATCGACGCGGTGCTGGACGGCGCGCCACCGCCGTTCTGAGCCGATGCAGGTCGCGGTTGCCAGCGCCGGCGTTTATCGCCGACGATGGCGCCGGTGGCGCGGGACGGATGCCCGTCGGGGGAGACAGAGGCGATGCGGTCGAGACGGATCTTGGGATGGCTGCTGCTGGCGTGGTCCGCGGTCGCCGGCGCGGCGGTGCCGCCGACGCCGCAGCCGCGCCAACTGACCGTGGCCGACGGCCTGCCGTCCAACAGCATCAATGGCTTCGCCGAGGACAAGCTCGGCTACCTGTGGCTGGCCAGCAGCGACGGCCTGGCGCGCTTCGACGGACGCGGCTACCGCATCTGGCGCATCGAGGACGGCCTGCACGCCAACAAGATCTGGTCGGTGCACGTCGATGCGCAGAACCGGGTCTGGTTCGGCACCGACGGCGCCGGCCTGGGCATGCTCTCGGCCGACCGCCGCCAGTTCCGTTACTACGATCGCATCACCTATCCGCAGATCGGCGGCACCTCGGTGTGGGCGATCGCCTCCACGCCGGACGGCAGCATCTGGTTCGGCACGTCCGCCGGCGGCCTGCACCAGTTGCAGCCGGACGGCCGCCTGCGCCGGTTCATGCCGATCGACGGGGACCCGCGCAGCCTGCCCTCGGCCAGCGTGACCCGCCTGGCGACCACACCGGACGGTAGCTTGTGGGTGGGCACCCGCGGGGGCCTGGCGCGCTGGACCGGGCACGATTTCCAGCGGCTCGACGCCGCCGCGCTGCCGCGGCCGGAGGTGCAGGGGCTGACCCCCGAACGCGATGGCACGGTGTGGGTCGCCACCACCGGCGGTGCGCGCCTGGTGCGTGCCGACGCCAGCGTGGTGGAGCCGTACTGGCGCAACCTGCCCGGCGGCAGCGTGCTGGGCATGCTGGCGCACGATCGCCATGGCACGCGCTGGTTCGACACCATGGACGGGCTGGGCCGCGAGAGCGAGTCCGGGGTGATCCGCAACGTGCCGCTGTACAGCAATTCCGCGCACGGGCTGGTCAAGCCGAACTGGTCGCTGGCGTTCGAGGACCGCGAGGGCGGCCTGTGGTTCGCCAGCACCAATGCCGGCCTGTGGCACCTGCCGGCCAACTGGCAGCAGTTCTCGGTGCTGTCCTACCGGGTGGACGACCCGGAGTCGATGGGCAATCCCTACGTGCTGGCCACCGCCGCTTCCCGCGACGGCGCCGTGTGGCTGGTGGGCACGCGCGGGGTGCTGGACAAGCTCGATCCGGCCACCGGCGCCGTGCGTCGGCACATGCGGGCGCTGTTCGGTCTGGACTGGACGCGGGCGATCGCCGAGGACCCGCAGGGTCGGCTGTGGGCGGCGGCGGCCGGCGGCGTGTTGCGCTACGACCCGGCCAGCGGCGAGGTCCGGCGCTGGGACGAGAACGCCGGTGCCGATGCGCCGATCACCGAGCAGGTGGACCGCATCGTCTTCAGCAGCGACCGCCATGTCTGGATCTTCAGCGACCTCGGCGGCGTGCAGGTGCGCGATCTCGATGGCCATGTGCTGCGCAACATGGCGCCGGGGACCGCTGGCGTGCCCATGGATCTGGTGGTGGAGGAGGCGCGCGCCGGGCCGCAGGGCCAGCCCTGGCTGCTGGGGCAGCACGGCCTGCTTGCCTGGAACCCGGCGCACGCGCGGTTCGAGCCGGTGCCGGGCGCACCGCAGCGCGCCCTGAGCGCACTGGCGATCAGCGAAGGCAACGTGGTCTGGCTGGCCAGTGTCGGCTGCCTGGAGCGCTATCTGTGGGATGGCAGCCGGCTGAGCCTGCTCGACCGCATCGATGCCGACCAGGAGTTTCCGGCGCTGGCGCCGAATGGCCTGGTGGTCGACGCCAGCGGCGTCGCCTGGCTGAGCAGCATGCGCGGCCTGATCCGGGTCGACCCGGCGAGCAAGGCGATCCGCTCCTACGGCGTGCACGACGGCCTGCCCAACCAGGAGTTCCAGACCCGCAGCCTGGTGCAGGCGCGCAGTGGGCAGATCCTCGGCGGCACCCCGGACGGGGTGGTGCTGTTCGAGCCGTCGCAGGTGGTGCCGTCGCGGCGGCAGCCGCCGCTGGTGATCGAGCGCATCGGCGTGCGCCGCGGCGAGCGCGGGCTGGATCTGTTGCACGCCGACCGCATCGTGCTGCAGGAAGGCGATCGCGATCTGCACGTGGTCGCGCGCCTGCTGTCGTTCTCCGACACCGACGCCAACACCTACCGCTTCCGCCTCAGCGGCTACGATCCGGACTGGGTCGACGTGGGCGCCAGCGGCGAGCGCCTGTTCTCGCGGCTGCCGTCGGGCCACTACACCCTGGAGATGCAGGCGCGTACCGCCGACAAGGTGTGGTCGAAGGTGATCACGCTGCGCTTCCGCGTGCTGCCGCCGTGGTGGCGCAGCCCCTGGGGCGTCGCCGGGCTGGCGGCGCTGGCAGCCCTGGCGCTGTGGTTGCTCGCCTATCTGTACCGGCGCCGCCTGCGCCGGCGCGCCGCCTGGCAACTGGCGGTGCACAAGCAGGAGGTGGCCGAGCAGGCCTCGCTGGCCAAGACCCGCTTCCTGGCTACGCTCGGCCACGAGGTGCGCACGCCGATGACCGGCGTGCTGGGCATGAGCGAACTGCTGCTGGCCACCCCGCTGGATGCCAAGCAGCGCCGCTATACCGAATCGATCCGCGACGCCGGCTCGCATCTGCTGCGCCTGGTCAACGATGCGCTGGACCTGGCGCGGATCGAGGCCGGGCGCCTGGAACTGGAGCAGCAGCCGTTCGACCTGGGCCGGCTGATCGCCGAACTGGAGGCGATGATGGGGCCGATGGCGCGCAGCCGCGGGCTGGTCTTCGCCCTGGACAACGCCATGCCGCCGCAGGTCACCGCGCGCGGCGACGCCACGCGGGTGCGGCAGATCCTGCTGAACCTGCTCAACAACGCCATCAAGTTCACCGAGCACGGCAGCGTGCAGTTGCGGGTGGCGCCGTTGCAGCCGCAGCAGGGCGTGCGTTTCGAGGTCGCCGACACCGGGCCGGGCATCAATGCCGACCAGCAGGCGCGATTGTTCCAGCGCTTCGAGCAGGCCGACGGGCCGCGGACCGCCGCGCGCTACGGCGGCAGCGGCCTGGGCCTGGCGATCAGCCAGGAACTGGCGGTGGCGATGGGCGGGCGCATCGACCTGAGCAGCCGGCTCGGTGCCGGCACGCGCTTCGTGGTCGACCTGCCGTTGCCGTGGGTGCCCGAGCCGCTGCCGCAGGCGCCGCGCGACGCCCGCGCGTCCGCCGGCGCCGCAGTGCCGCGGCGGATCCTGCTGGTCGAGGACGACCCGACCGTGGCCGAGGTGGTCGGTGGCCTGCTGCGCGCGCGCGGCCACCACGTCACCCACGCCGCGCATGCGCTGGCCGCGCTGACCGAAGCGGCGGCCAGCACCTTCGACATCGCCCTGCTGGATCTGGATCTGCCTGGCCTGGACGGCCTGGCGCTGGCGCGGCAGCTGCGCGCCTTCGGCTACGGCATGCCGCTGATCGCGGTCACCGCCCGCGCCGATGCCGACGCCGAACCGCAGGCGCGTGCCGCCGGTTTCAGCGGCTTTCTGCGCAAGCCGGTGACGGGCGAGATGTTGGCCAAGGCGGTGGAGGGTGAGCCGGGCCCGGAAGAAACACCGCAACCGGGGAAGCACGGCAGCGACGATCGCCCTTAGCGCGTTCGCCGCGCCACCGCCGTCGTAGGAGCGGCTTCAGCCGCGACCGGGCATTGCCGAGAACGCCCGGTTGCGGCTGAAGCCGCTCCTACGCGATTCAACGGATCTGGCAGACCGCGATACCGCCGCCGTTGCGACTCCCCAATCCCGACTCCCCAATCCCCGCTGCCCGGCTACTCCGCCACCTCTTCCACCTGCTTCGGCAACGGCCGCGTATCCGGCAACTGCCAGAAGATCAGCGTCGAGGTCAGGGTGATCGCGCCGACGCAGACGAAGGTCGCATGCAGCGCCGCGGTGGCGCCATGGGTGTCGCCGAGGTGGGTGTTGAACGCGGCCAGCAGGCTGCCGGCGGCCGCGGCGCCGAAGCCGGTGGCCAGCATCATCACCATCGACAGCAGGCTGTTGCCGGCGCTGGCCTGGTCGCGGTCCAGGTCGCGCAGGGTCACGGTATTCATGACGGTGAACTGCAGCGAGTTGACCGCGCCGAACAGGGCCAGCTGCAGCAACCGCCAGCCCAGCGGCTGGCCGGCGTCGAACAGCAGGAAGCTGGCCATCGCGGTGCCGACCAGCACGGTGTTGGTCATCAGCACGCGGCGGTAGCCGAAGCGTTCCACCAGCTTCACCGCCGCGCGCTTGGAGGCCATGCCGGCCAGCGCCACCGGGATCATCATCAGCCCGGCGTTCATCGGGCTCATACCCAGGCCCACCTGCAGCAGCAGCGGGATCAGGAACGGCATGCTGCCGCTGCCCACGCGCGAGAACAGATTGCCGAGGATGCCGATGCGGAAGCTGGTGACCTTGAACAGATGCAGTGGGAACAGCGGCGCCGCCGCGTTGGCCGCGTGCAGCCAGTAGCCGATCAGCGCCGCCAGCCCGGCGATCGCCAGCAGCATCACGAAGGCGTGGCGCAGGCCCAGTTCGGAGATGCCGTCCAGCGCCAGCGACAGCGCGACCATGCCGAAAGCCAGCATGGCGTAGCCGATCAGGTCGAAGCGGGTGCGCTGCTCGCCGTAGAAGTCCGGCATGATCTTCAGCGCGGCGGCGAAGCCGATCGCGCCGATCGGCAGGTTGATCAGGAACACCCAGTGCCAGGACGCCACCTGCACCAGCCAGCCGCCCAGGGTCGGCCCGACCAGCGGCCCGATCAGCGCGGGGATGGCGATGAAGCTCATCGCGCTGAGGAACTGCGCGCGCGACACCGAGCGCATCACCGCCAGCCGGCCGACCGGCAGCAGCATCGCACCGCCGATGCCCTGCAGCACCCGCGCGGCCACCAGATACGGCAGCCGCGGCGCCGCCGCGCACAGCAGCGAGCCGAGGGTGAACAGCACGATCGCGATCAGGAAGGTGCGGCGGGTGCCGTAGCGGTCGGCGATCCAGCCGGAGGCGGGAATGAACATCGCCACCGCCAGGGCGTAGCTGAACACCACCGACTGCATCTGCAGCGGACTTTCGCCGAGGCTGTGGGCCATCGCCGGCAACGCGGTGTTGACGATGGTGGCATCGAGCATCTGCATGAAGATGGCCAGCGACACCAGCCACAGCAGCGGACGGAAACTACGCGCGTTAGGAACGGCGATCGGATCGGAAGAGGGCGCGGACATCGGCACGCAGGGCGACGCGGGGGGGGGGGACAATAGGATCGCGCAGATCGCGTCGCCGTGCCGTGCAGCCGCGCTTGCGGCGCGTGCGTCATCCAGTCGGCGCTCAGCGATGGCGCTGGAAGGGTGGGACCCGTGACCCGGGATTCTTCCGCACGTGCAGCGCGGTTGCGACCGCACTGTGGGAGGGACTTCAGTCCCGACGGGCCTTGCCGGGAAAGTTTGTCGGAACTGAAGTCCCTTGCACAAGAAAATCGCCGCCTCCCATCGGGTCGCGCGATAACGATTTTGCTCGGAACCCCAGGCTTCCCGCGTCCCGTCAGGGCGCGGTGTCTGCAGCGATCGCCGGCACATGCAGCGCGACGCAGTTGCCTTCGCAATCCTCGATTTCCGCGACCTCGCCGAAGGCGCCGACCAAGGTCGGCGGATACAGCACGCGGCCTCCGGCGGCGACCGCTTTGTCGAGCGTGGCGCGGATGTCCTGCACCGTGAAGTACAGGCGCGCCCCAGCCTGGCCGGGCGTGTAGCTGTCGCCTTGGGCCAGCGCGCCGCTGGCGCCTGGATGGCCCGGCGCATAGGGGAAGAACGCCATCGCGTTGCCATCCACGTGCGCACGTTCGAACGTGGTATCGAACACGGCGCTGTAGAAGGCGATGGCACGCTCCAGGTCGGCGGCCGGGATTTCGAAGTAACTGACCGGATTCATGCGCGTGGCCTGGCCGACGGGACCGCATTGTCGCGCAATCGGCGTCGTGGGTGGTCCGGCGCGCACATGGGACGAGAGCCGTAACGACTGCAGTGGTCGTGTTCTAGGAGTGCGATCACGTATAGCCTCGCTGCCACGGATGGACCGACAGCAGCGAGGCCCCGTTCCTGTGCTACAAGCGTACTAACAAGGTAATTAATCCACTTGCGAGAGCCAGCAGGCTAAGAAACAACAAGAAAGTGGAATATCCGTAATTGACGAACGGTCTGCGCTTCTGCAGGGACCTGTGGTAGAAGATGACACCAGTGGCATAGGTGGCGACCATGCCGCCATACAACAAGGCTGCTTTCCAATCCAGATCGTCTGTCGATTGCCACCCGATCGATGCCAAGCCGGTGGCGAAAAACAACAACAGGAACGAGCGGATGAGGGGAATATTACCAATGGGAATCGTATTCATCGGGTCAGGGGCTGTATGGTACACATTGTGCCAGAAGGAGTGGCCGAGCACGCGATTATAAAACCTTGGTTGACGGGGACGCCTGGTGGTGTATTCCACTTCACGCCGAGGGCATCTAAATGATCCACCATTTCGCCCCCCGTTGTTACTCCAGTGACAGTGTTTAGGTAGACGTAATTTGTACTTCCTCCGATGCCGCCGCCCGCATCAACTGTGTTTTCCGGTATGCGGTTTCCTGCAGCGTCATGCGCCGAACCCTTGAGATAGGAGTATGCTCTGGCATTGAAGTCCCAGCCGACTTGAAAATAAGATCCATCGGGGAACTGGATGTTATTTACTATCGTGAAGGGGGTTTTTAAGCCAGTTATGGCCACGAAATTTGTAAGGGTTGAGAGGGCTACGCGGGTTCTGTCTTGGGCCCAGTAGAAAAATCCGAGATTGTTGCGGTTAAAGTTTATATTGATGGCGGCTTCTCGATAGGCGGGCGTTGTCACCGCATCGAACGCCGTCATTTTGCGGGTGGTCTCGCTTGCTGCCCTAAATTTCGATTGCGCTGAAGCGGTAGGGATGTCAAAGTCGGATACGACAGTGTGCCGTATATCTGTAGTTCCGGTGGCATCGTAAAGTTCTAGCCCGTAGTTCAGTAGTTGCGAGTCTTCGGATGTCAGTGGAATCACTGTGACGGAAATTTTGCTTGCAAATGAAGTGCTATTTTTTTGGACATGCGCGTACGGGGTGGTTATGCCCTGCGTGAGGTAATGGGTCAGCTTGCGATTGGTGAAATCCCAAAAGTAGTGATGTCCATTACCGAGATCCTGCGCTTGAAATCTAAGGGCTTGGTTCGAGCATCCGTTGCATACGGATGCAGTATCCTCTGCTTTTGCAAAAAACGAACATGCGAAAAGGATTGAAAATAATCCTGCGAGTGTTTTTTTCATAAGAACCGTCCTTGATTTTTTGATGGGACCGCATGCTTGGCAGCGGTGCGATACAGCGAGTTTGTAAAGCAATGCCTTTACTGCGAAGTGATGCTCTAGCGTCTGTGACGCTCTTCTAAGTTACAATCCTCAGGTCTTGCGCGGGTAGACACCGCGCAGACTGGAGCGGTCGCCTTCGCGATGCATAACGCGGCATTCTGACCCTGGGCAGGCATGTGCAATCTTTCGCCAGCGGGTCGGCAGCGGCTGCCGCTGCCATATGGCTTACCCGAGTCGGTTGCGCCGGCTATGCCGCTGCACCGCTTCCACCAACGCGCCGACGTGTTCGGGCTGCATGTCCGGCGACAGGCCGTGGCCGAGATTGAACACGTGGCCGTCCAGCGAGCCGTTATTGCCGTCGGCATAGCTGCGCAGCACGCGCTGCACTTCGCGTTCGATCGCCTCCGGCGCGCCGTACAGCATCGCCGGGTCCAGGTTGCCCTGCAGGGCGACGCGGCCGCCCGTGCGGCGCGCGGCGTCGGCCAGGTCGATGGTCCAGTCCACGCCCACGCCTTCGGCGCCGGAGCCGGCCAGTTCCTCCAGGTAGGGCGCATTGCCTTTGCCGAACAGGATCAGCGGGGTGCGCTCGGCACCGTCGCCGCGCCCCAGTTCGCGGGCGATGCGCTGCAGGTAGGGCAGGGAGAACTCGCGGTACATGGCCGGGCTCAGCACGCCGCCCCAGGTGTCGAACACCTGCAGCGCCTGCGCGCCGGCCGCGCGCTGCGCCGCCAGGTAGGCGATCACCGCGTCGGTGTTGACCGACAGCAGTTGGTGCAGCGCCGCCGGGTCGTTCAGCGCCAGCGCCTTGATCCGCGCGTAGTTGTCGCTGCCGCCGCCCTCGACCATGTAGCAGGCCAGGGTCCAGGGGCTGCCGGAGAAGCCGATCAGCGGCACGCTGCCGTCCAGTTCGCGGCGGATCACCCGCACCGCGTCCATCACGTAGCGCAGCTCGGTCTCCATGTCCGGCACGCCGAGCCGGGCGATCGCCGCGGCGTCGCGCACCGGGTGGCGGAACTTGGGGCCTTCGCCTTCGACGAAGTACAGCTCCAGGCCCATCGCATCGGGAATGGTGAGGATGTCCGAGAACAGGATCGCCGCGTCCAGCGGGAACCGCGCCAGCGGCTGCAGGGTCACTTCGCAGGCCAGTTCCGGGGTCTTGGCCATGGCCAGGAAACTGCCGGCGCGGGCGCGGGTGGCGCGGTACTCGGGCAGGTAGCGCCCGGCCTGGCGCATCAGCCACACGGGGGTCTGGTCCACGGGCTCGCGGCGCAGCGCGCGCAGCAGACGGTCGTTCTTGAGCATGGGGGATTCCTTAGCGCGGCGCGTCGGCGCCACGGGTGAACATGACCTGGAAGCCGCGCTTGAGCTGGGCGTCGCGGGCTTTCTCGAAGGCGGCGTTGGCGTCTTCCTGCTGCAGGTAGAGCTCGCGCCGGAGCTGCGCACGGCCGCCGATCTGGCCACTCTCGCGCAACAGTTCCCAGCCGCCGAGCAGGTCCGGCTGCAGGGTCAACTGCAGGTAGCGTGGCGGCTCGTTGCCGTCGGGGCGTTGCTGGAGGAAGACGCGCATGCGCCGATTGTAGCGGGTGCCGGTGCAGGCGACGTGGCCCGGTCGGCGGAACGCTGCGGGCGCTCAGCCGGCACGGAAGCCGCGGCGATAGGCCGAGGGCGGCAGCCCCAGGTCGCGCGTGAACTGCAGGCGCAGCGCGCCGGCGCTGCCGAAGCCGCAGTCGGCGGCGATGCGCTCCAGCGGCAGGTCGGTGCGCTCCAGCAACTGCTGGGCGCGCACCAGCCGCTGGTGCGCCAGCCACTGCACCACGGTGGTCCCGGTCACCTGGCGGAACTGCCGGGTGAAGCTGCGCCGGCTCATCCGCGCGTGCGCGGCCAGCGCATCCAGCCGTTGCGGCTGGTCCAGGCGCTGCAGCATCCAGTCCAGGGTCGGGCCGAGCAGGGCGTCGCGGCGACTGGCCGGCAGCGGCTGTTCGATGTACTGCGCCTGGCCGCCCTGGCGATGCGGCGCCACCACCAGGCGCCGGGCGATGCGGTTGGCGACGTCGGCGCCGTGGCGGCGTCGCACCAGGTGCAGGCAGCAATCGATGCCGGCCACGGTGCCGGCCGAGGTCAGCACGTCGCCGTCGTCGACGTACAGCACGTCCGGCTGCAGCCGCACCTGCGGATGGCGCTGCGCGAAGCGCGCCAGCGCCGCCCAGTGGGTGGTGGCCGGACGGCCGTCGAGCAGGCCGGCGTCGGCCAGCACGAAGGTGCCCAGGCATAGCCCCACCACCTGCGCGCCGCTGGCGTGGGCGCGGTGCAGCGCCTGACACAGCGCTGCCGGCGCCGGCTCGGCGGCATCGCGCCAGGACGGCACGATCACCGTGTCGGCACCCTCGAGCGCTTCCAGGCCGTGCTGCACCTGGATGGCGAAGCCGGCGTCGGTGCGCAGCGGGCCCGGATCGGTCGCACAGACCCGCAGGTCGAAGGCTGGCAGGTCGGTGTCCGGCCGCGCCTCGAACACCTGGCAGGGCACCGCCAGGTGGAAAGGGCTGATGCGGTCGAAGGCGACCACGGCGATGCGATGCGGCGACATGGCCCGATTTTAGCGAAAACGGTGGTTCGGGCCACTCGTCGGCGCGGGGGCGGCCGCCGACACTGGCCGCCCCTTTGCCTCGGAGCCACCGCATGTCTTCTCCCCGCCGCGCCCTGCTGGTCATCGATGTCCAGAACGAATACTTCGATGGTGGGCTGCCCATCGCCCATCCGCCGGTGGCGCAGTCGTTGCCCAACATCGTGCAGGCGATGGATGCGGCCCAGGCGCACGGCGTGCCGGTGCTGGTGGTGCAGCACACCGCGCCGGCGCAGGCGCCGGTGTTCGCCGACGGCAGCGCCGGCTGGGCGCTGCACCCGCAGGTCGCCGCGCGGCCGCATGCGCGCCTGCTGCGCAAGACCCGGCCCAGCGTGTTCGCCGACACCGACCTGGCCGCCTGGCTGCAGGCGCAGGCGATCGACACCCTCACCGTGGTCGGCTACATGACCCACAACTGCAATGCTTCCACCGCGTACGAGGCCTTCCACCGCGGGCTGGCGGTGGAAGTGCTGGGCGACGCCAGCGGCGCGCTGCCGTATGCCAACGCCGCCGGCCAGGCCAGCGCCGAGGAGATCCACCGGGTGTTCGGCGTGGTGTTCCACAGCAACTTCGCCGCGGTCGCCGACACCGCGCAGTGGATCGCGGCGGTGCAGGCAGGGCAGCCGCTGCCGCGCGACAACGTGCTGCAGTCCAACCGGCGCGCGCGGGGCCTGGCATGAGCGGCGTGCCGCGGGTGTTGCGCGCGCGCGATTTCACCGGCAGCCGCGCCTGGGAGGCGTTGCCGGTGGCGCTGCTGGACGGGATCGGCGTGCGCATCCACTGGACCGATCAACCCTATGTCTGGCACGTCAACGACGGGCAGGAGGTGTTCGTGGTGCTGGATGGGCGGGTGCAGATGCGCTGGCGCGTGCATGGCGTCGAGCAGGCCACGCTGCTGCAGCCCGGCGACGTGTTCCATGCACCGGAAGGCACCGAGCACGTGGCGCATCCGCAGGGGCCGGCGCGGGTGCTGGTGGTGGAGCGCGACGGCAGTCCGTGAGCCCTCGGGATCCGCTCCCGGCAGGCGGGGGTTGCGATGGTGCCCGATGTGTCGCTGTCGATGACGCGTGTACAGGGCGACGCACACGGCGCATTCTGATGTGCGTTCTATCACGGAGCCATCACTGTCGATCTGGCGTCATTGGGACAGGCTATGCCGCTGCGTGCGCACAGAGATCCTGGTGTCACGGCATCGCCATTCACCACGAGTGCGGACGCGGCCGGTATGCGAAGCCAGAGCGATGGGCGGTTCCCTGGGCAGCACCCCGAGGTTGGCGCGGGACGGGATCCCGCGCGGCCTGCTGCTACTTTCGACGATTTCTCACTGCCGTGCGCGCCACCCTGGCGTGCCGGCGAGCGCGCCATGCCACGCGCCGCGCACGGCATGGGGCGCGTCGCGATCTTCGCCGGACTGGCCGCGCTGTGCCTACTGATCCTCGGCGTCTGGTACTGGCGCACACACCGCCAGCAGCCCGCGCCGGCGCCCGAGCCCTTGCGGGTGCAGACCATGACGGTCGCGCCGCACCGGGTGCCGGACATCATCGAGACCTCCGGCACGCTGCTGTCGCCGCAGACCGTGGAAGTGCGCGCGCAGGCGGACGGGGTGCTGCAGTCGGTGCTGATCCATGACGGCGAGCAGGTCCACGCCGGGCAACTGCTGTTCACCATCGATCCGCGGCCGCTGCGGGCGGCATTGGCGCAGGCGCGCGCCACCCTGGCCCGCGACCAGGCGCTGGCGGCGGATGCGGCCGATACCGAGGCGCGCTATGCCAAGCTGTCCAAGACCGGCGCGGTGGATCCCAAGACCTACACCACGGCGGCCGACACGCTGCGCTCGCTGCGCGGCACCGTCGCCGCCGACCAGGCGCAGGTCGAGCAGACGCAGCTGTCGCTGGCCTACACCCAGGTCCGCGCGCCCATCGACGGCCGTGCCGGTGCCATCGCGGTCAAGCCGGGCAACCTGGTGTCCAGCGGGTCCAGCACCGCGCTGGTCACGCTCAACGTCAGCACCCCGATCGAAGTGCGTTTCGCGCTGGCGCATGTGCAGGTCGATGCCGTGCGCGCCGCGCCGCTGGGGCACCAGGGCCTGGGGCTGCCGGTGCTGGCACTGGATGCGGTGAGCGGCACGCTGCTCGATCGCGGCGAGGTGGCGTTTCTCGATAACGCCTTCGACACCAGCAGCGGCACGCTGGAGTTGCGCGCCCGCTTCGCCAACGCCGGCGCCATGCTGTTGCCGGGACAGTTCGTCACCGTGCGGGTGATCCTGGCGGAGGAACCGCAGGCGCTGTCGGTGCCCGAGAGCGCCCTGCAGCAGGGACAGCAGGGGCCGTACGTGTATTGCGTGGTCGATGGCCACGCTGCGGCGCGGCCGCTCAGCGTGGCGCGGATGGTCGACGGGCAGGCGGTGATCGCCAAGGGCCTGCGCGCGGGCGACCGCGTCATCCTCACCGTGCCCAACGAACTGCGCGACGGCAGCGCGGTGCAATCCGGCAACCCGCACGCCACGCCGAACGCGGCGGCGACCGGACGGCCTGCGTGAACCTGTCGGCGCTGTTCATCCGCCGCGCGGTGATGACCTCGGTGCTGATGATCGGGCTGGTGCTGGCCGGCGGCATGGCCTATTTCGCGCTGCCGGTCAGCGAGCTGCCCGACGTCAGCTTCCCGACCATCACCGTCAACATGTCGCTGCCCGGCGCCAATCCCGAGACCATGGCCGCGGCGGTGGCGACGCCGCTGGAGCGCCAGTTCAGCGGCCTGCCGGGGCTGGACACGATGAGTTCGACCAGCAGCGTCGGCAGCACCCGCATCGTGTTGCAGTTCGCGTTGAGCCGCAATGTCGATGCCGCCGCGCAGGACGTGCAGAACGCGGTGTCGCAGGCGGCCGGCCTGCTGCCGCGCGAGATCAACCCGGCGCAGATCCAGAAGGAGGATCCCAGCGCCGCGCCGATCATGCACCTGATCCTGCGTTCCAAGACCATCGCGCTGCCGCTGCTCAACCAGTTCGCCAAGGACCGCGTGGCGCTGCGCCTGGCCTCGGTGCCGGGCGCCGGCCAGATCGACGTCAACGGCGCGCAGAAGTACGCGGTGCGCCTGTTCGTCAATCCGCACCTGCTCGCCGCCCGCCACCTGGGCTTCGACCAAGTGGTCTCGGCGGTGCAGGCGGGCAACAGCAACGCCCCGTCCGGCACGCTGATGGGGCGCGCGCGGTCCTACACCGTGCGCGCCGACGGCCAGCTCAAGCGCGCGGTCGATTTCGACGCCATGGTGCTGAGCTATGCGGACGGTGCGCCGGTGCGCCTGCGCGATGTCGGCCATGCCGAGGACAGCGTCGAGAACCTGCAGACCGCGGCCTCGCTCAACGGCCAGCGCGCGATCGAGATCAACATCCATCGCCAGCCGGGCGCCAACACGCTGTCGGTGACCCAGGGCATCCAGGCGGCGCTGCCGGGGATCCGCGCGCAGTTGCCCGGCGACGCCCAGCTCGACGTGCTCTACGACCGCGGCGACTACATCGGCGCCTCGGTGGAGGACGTGGAGTGGACCCTGGTCGGCTCGCTGGTGCTGGTGATCGTGGTGATCCTGCTGTTCCTGCGCAGCTGGATGGCGACCCTGATCGTGGCCCTGGTACTGCCGACCTCGCTGATCGGCACCTTCGCGGTGATGCGCCTGCTGCACTTCAGCCTCGACAACATCTCGATGCTGGCGCTGACCCTGTCGGTCGGCTTCGTGGTCGACGATGCCATCGTGGTCATCGAGAACATCGTCCGCCACGCCGAGCAGGGTGCCAGCCGCATGGACGCGGCCATCGCCGCCTCGCGCGAGATCGGCTTCACCGTGCTGTCGATGACGGTGTCGCTGTCGGCGGTGTTCCTGCCGATCGTGTTCATGGGCGGATTGGTCGGGCGGTTGTTCTCCGAGTTCGGCATGGTGATCGCGATCGCGGTGATCCTGTCCGGCATCGTCTCGCTGACCCTCACGCCGATGCTCGCCAGCCGCTGGCTCGATCCGAAGAAGAGCAGCGGCTGGGTGTTCGAGCGCTTCGACCGGCTGGTCGACGCCAGCGAACGCGGCTACGCGCGCTCGCTGGCCTGGGCGACCGAGCGCATCGGCCTGATGTGCGTCGTCGGCCTGGCCACCCTGGTCGGCACCGCCGGCGTCTACGCCGTGGTCGAGAAGGGCTTCATCCCGCAGGTCGATTCGGGAAAGATCGACGGCGACACCCGCGTGCCGGAGGGCACCGCCTTCGCCGACTTCGTCGCCAAGCAGGCGGCGGTGGTGAAGATCATCCAGCGCAATCCCAACGTGGCCAACGTGGAGTCGGTGATCGGCTCGGACAATTCGCTCAGCAACAGCGGGCGCCTGCTGATCGGGCTCAAGCCGCTGTCCGAGCGCAGCGGCAGCGCCGAGCAGGTGATCCAGGACGTGCGCAAGCAGGTCGCGGCGATCCAGGGCATCACCCTCAACATGCGCAATCCGCCGGCGATCGACATGGGGCCGACCGCCTCGAACGGATCGCTGCAATACGTGCTGCAGTCCACCGACCAGAAGGCGTTGTACGCCCAGTCCGACACCATCCTGCAACGCATCCGGCAACTGCGCGAAGTGCAGGATCCGCAGAGCGACCTGCAGCTCAAGAACCCGGAGATCGAGGTGGTGCTGCACCGCGAGCAGGCCGCCGCGCTGGGCGTCACCGCCGCCGGCCTGCAGGACACCCTGGCCAGCGCGTATGGCGGCCGCAAGATCAGCACCATCTACGGCGACACCGATCAGTACGAGGTACTGCTGCAGGTCGACCCCGCGGCGCAGGCCGACCTCAACGGCCTGGATGCGCTCTCGTTCAACGGCAACCAGAACCCGGGCATCACCGCGATCGGCACGCAGACCTCCAACAGCAGTTCCGGCACCAGCGCGGTGCTGACCGCGGCCGGCGGTCCGATGGTGCCGCTGCGCGCGGTGGCCGACGTGCGCATGGGCGTGGGACCGGTGGCGATCAACCATTACGCCGGCCTGCCGGCGGTGACGCTGTCGATGAACCTGGCGCCGGGCGTGTCGCTGGGCGATGCCGCCACCGGCATCGGCAACCTGATGGCGCAGACCCTGGGCAAGGACGACGCCCGCGCCATCAGCGGCCAGTTCGCCGGCTCGGCGCAGGCCTTCGAGAATTCGCTGAAGACGCTGCCGATGCTGCTGCTGATCACCGTGCTGCTGATCTACGGCGTGCTGGCGATCCTGTACGAGAACGCGCTGCATCCGATCACCATCCTGACCTCGCTGCCGCTGGCCGGGTTCGGCGCCATCCTCATGCTGGTGCTGTTCCGCCAGGAGCTCAATCTCTTCAGCTTCGTCGGCCTGATCCTGCTGGTCGGGCTGGTCAAGAAGAACGGCATCATGATGGTGGACTACGCGCTGGACCTGGAGCGCTCGGGCGAGGAACGCTGGAAGCAGCCGCGCGCGGCGATGCTGGAAGCGGCAACGGTGCGCTTCCGCCCGATCATGATGACCACCCTGGCGGCGGTGCTGGGATCGTTGCCGATCGCGCTGGGCTTCGGCGCCGGCGCCGAGGCGCGACGCCCGCTCGGCATCGCGGTGGTCGGCGGCCTGCTGTTCTCGCAGGCGCTGACCCTGTACCTGACCCCGGCCTTCCACATCGCGATGGCCGAATGGCTGGCGCGCCGCCGCGCACGTCGCGATGGCGCCGCGCCGCCGTCGGCACCGACGCTGCCGGAGCCGGCCTGATGCGCGCGTTCGCGCTCGCTGCCGCGTGCCTGCTGTCGGCGTGCAGCCTGACGCCGGCCTACGTGCGGCCCGCCGCACCGATTCCGCCGTCGTGGCCGGTGGGCGATGCCTACCTGGCGCAGCACGAGGCCACGCTGCCGTCGCTGAGCTACCGGCAGGTGTTCGCCGACCCGCGGCTGCAGGCGCTCGTCGCGCAGGCGCTGGACAACAACCGCGACCTGCGGATCGCGCTCGCCGACATCGCCCAGGCGCGTGCGCAGTACCGGATCCAGCGCGCGGCCCTGCTGCCGGAGGTGGGGACCAGCGCGACCTATATACGCTCCTATCGCGGCAAGGGCGCGGCGCCGGCCAACGACGCCACGCAGGGCGGCAACGCAGCGGCCGCGCCGGCGGCGGGCTATGCCAGCAATTACGATCTTGGCCTGGGCGTCACCGCCTTCGAGCTCGACCTGTTCGGCCGGCTGCATGCGCTGAGCATGGCTGCGCAGCAGCGCTACCTGGAGCAGGAGGCGGCGGCCCGGGCCACGCGCCTGACCCTGGTCGGCGACATCGCCACGGCCTGGCTGACCTACGCCAGCGACCGCAGCCTGCTGACGCTCGCGCAGGACACCGTGCGCAGCGCCGGCGCCAGCGTGGCGCTGACCGCGCAGCGTGTGGACGGCGGCATCGTGCCGCACTCGGACCTGGACCAGGCCAACCAGGTGCTGCATGCCGCGCAAGCCGACCTGGCCGCGCAGACCACGGCGCTGGCGCAGGACGCCAATGCCTTGCAGTTGCTGGTGGGCGCTCCGGTCGATCCGGCGCTGTTGCCGGGTTCGATCGAGGAGGTCGCGGCCAGCATCGGCGATCCGCCGGCCGGCCTGGACACCAGCGTGCTGTTGCGTCGGCCCGACGTGGTGCAGGCCGAATACGAACTGCGCGCGGTCAACGCCCAGATCGGTGCGGCGCGCGCGGCGTTGTTTCCCAGCATCAGCCTGAGCGGCCTGCTGGGCCTGACCAGCACCGCGCTGTCGCAGTTGTTCACGCACGATGCGCGCACCGCGTCGCTGGGCGCCGGCGTCGCCTACACGGTGTTCGATGGCGGCGCGGCGCGCGCAAATGTGCGCTACACCGAGGCGCAGCGCGATGCCGCGGTGGCCGGTTACGAAAAGACCGTGCAGACCGCCTTCGGCGAAGTGGCCGATGCGCTGGCCCGGCGCGGCACCATCGATGCGCAGTTGCAGGCGCAGCGCGCGCTACTCGCCGATGCCGCCAACACCTACGACGCCAGCGCGCAGCGCTACCGCGAGGGCGTGGAGAGCGCGCTGTCCAACCTGGATGCGCAGCGCAGCTACTACGCCGCGCAGCGCAGCCTGGTCGCGGTGGAACTGACCGCGGCCACCAATCGGGTGACGTTGTATCGCACCCTGGGCGGGGATGCGTCGCTGGAGCGCACCCAGCCCTGAGTGCGTCGGACGTGGTGGGCGGCACGCTGCAGCCGTGAGCGCTGCATGGCGTGCCGCCCATCGTGCGCTTACTTCAGGTGCTCGCGCAGGCCGTCGCCGGCCTGCTGGATGGCGGTCCGCACCGCGGGCACGTCGCGCAGGGCATTGAGCAGGCCGAAGTCATGGATCAGCCCGTTGTAGCGGGTCACCGTCACGGTGACCCCAGCCTGGTCCAGCGTGCGGCCGAAGGCTTCGCCCTCGTCGCGCAGCACGTCCAGTTCGGCGGTCTGAATCAGCGTCGGCGGCAGGCCGGCCAGTTGCGCCGGGGTGGCGCGCAGCGGCGAGGCGGTGATCTCGGCGCGGGCCTTGGGATCGGTGGTGTAGTTGTCCCAGAACCAGGTCATCATGTTGCGCGTGAGGAAGTAGCCGCTCTGGAACTGCTGGTACGAGCCATCGTCGAAGCGGGCATCGGTCACCGGCCACAGCATCAGGTCGTAGCGCAGCGCCGGCGTTCCGGCTGCCTTGGCCTGCAGCGCCACCGCCGCGACCATGTTGCCGCCGACGCTGTTGCCCGCCAGCGCCAGGCGCTTGCCGTCCACGCCGATCTGCGCGCCGTGCTCGGCGACCCAGCGGGTGGCGGCATAGGCCTGGTGGATGGCGACCGGGTACTGCGCTTCCGGCGACGGCGTGTAATCCACGTAGACCGCCACCGCGCCAGAGGCGTTGACCAGGTCGCGGATCAGGCGTTCGTGGGTCGGGAAGTCGCCCAGCACCCAGCCGCCGCCGTGGAAGAACATGAAGGCCGGCAACACCTGGCCATCCGTGTGCGGCGGCCGCACGATCACCAGGTTCAGCGGCTTGCCGTCGGCCTGGATGGTGGTGCGGCTGACCTCGGCCGGCGGCAACGGCGTATTGGCCTGGGCGTCGCGCAGCACCTGCCGCGCCTGCGCCGGCGTGAGCTGTTCGATCGGCGTGCCGCCGCTGCCGTTGAGCGCAGCGAGGAACTGCGCGACCGGGCGCAACGGCGCGGGCTGGTCGGCCGGCGTCGCGGCGGTGGCGGTGCCGATCGCGCCGGCCAGCAGCGAGGTGGCGAGCAAGGGAAGCAGGGTCTTCATGGCGGTTTCCTGGGGCATGCCGGGCGGGGGTGCCGGCGACAGGCGTGACTTTGCGCGCCGAGGCGATACGATGGGTGGCGAATCGTCCAGAAAACTTTGCCTGGAGTCCAAAATGGCCGACCGCCTGGCCGCCCTGTTGACCCACTTCTCGGTCAGTGCCGAGGTCTTCCACGCCGGCACGCTGTGCGGCCTGCACCGGCTCGACGATGGCGACCGCGGCCAGTTGCACCTGCTGCGCCAGGGCCGCGTGGTCGTCCGCAACGGCGATGGCAGCGTGCTGCGGATCGACCGGCCTAGCCTGCTGCTGTACCCGCAGCCGCTGCCGCATCATTTCGAGACCGATGCGCAACGGGGCGCGGATTTCGCCTGCGCGCACCTGCGCTTCGGCGGCGGCGCGGCCAATCCGCTGGTGCGCGCCTTGCCGGCCTGCATCTGCCTGCCGCTGGACGCGCTGCGCCAGGGCGAGGCGCTGCTGCAGCTCCTGTTCGAGGAGGCGTTCGCGCAGCATTGCGGGCGCCAGGCGGTGTTGAACCGCTTGTTCGAGGTGGTGCTGGTGCACGTGCTCCGCGAGTTGATGGAGCAGGGGCTGGCCGACGCCGGCATGCTCGCCGGCATGGCCGATGCGCGGCTGCGGCTGGCGCTGACCGGCATCCACGACGCCCCGGCGCAGCCGTGGACGCTGGAGACCCTGGCGGCGCGTGCCGGCATGTCGCGCAGCGCGTTCGCGCGCAGTTTTCGCGAGACGCTCGGTTGCACGCCGGGCCAGTACCTGCAGGACTGGCGCATCGCCCTGGTGCAGCGCGGCCTGCGCGAGGGACGGCCGCTGAAGCAGCTTGCCGACGAGGTGGGCTACGGCAGCGAGGCCGCGGTGTCGCGCGTGTTCAAGGCGCAGGTGGGGCAGAGCCCGCGCGCGTGGCGGCAGGCGCGCTGAGGACGGGGGCCATTGGCGCCAGCGCCTTGGGCGCGCGTGGCGTCTGCGCGATGTGCGCCGGCTCAGCCGGCGGCCAGCACCGCCAGCACCTCGGCCTCGTCCACGTCGGGCACGATCTCGGCGTGGCCGATGCCGCGCCACAGCACCAGCCGCAGGCGCCCGGCCAGGTTCTTCTTGTCCAGGCGCATGCGCGCCAGCAGCGCCTCCGGCGCCAGCCCGGCCGGCAGCGCGGTGGGCAGGCCGAAATCGTGCAGCAGCGCGCGCAGCTGCGCCGTGTCCTGCGCGCTGGCCATGCCCAGCCGCGCCGACAGTTCCGCGGCCAGCACCATGCCCACCGCCACCGCTTCGCCGTGGTTGAGGTTGGCGTTGTCCGGGGCGCCGTAGCCCTGTTCGGTCTCGATGGCGTGGCCGAAGGTGTGGCCGAGGTTGAGCAGGGCGCGCTCGCCCTTCTCCAGCGGATCGCGGGCGACGATCTCGGCCTTGTGTTCGCAGCTGCGCGCGATCGCCTGCGCCAGCGCGGCCGGCTCGCCGGCCAGCAGCGCGCGGCGTTCGGCATGCAGCCATGCGAAGAACAGCGGGTCGCGGATGGCGCCGTACTTGATCACCTCGGCCAGCCCGGCGCGCAGTTCGCGCGGCGGCAGGCTGCGCAGCGTGGCGGTGTCGGCCAGCACCGCGCGCGGCGGATGGAACGCGCCGACCAGGTTCTTGCCCTGCGGGATGTCCACCGCGGTCTTGCCGCCGACCGAGGAGTCGACCATCGCCAGCAGCGTGGTCGGCAGTTGCACGCAGTCCACGCCGCGCATCCAGCAGGCGGCGGCGAACCCGGCCAGGTCGCCGACCACGCCGCCGCCCAGGGCCAGCACGCAGGCGTCGCGGGTGGCGCCCAGCGCGGCCAGCGCGGCGATCGCCGCGGCGAAGTGGTCCAGGGTCTTGGAGGCCTCGCCGGCGGGAATCACGAAGTCGCCGATCTGCAGGTCCGGGCGCGTCGCCAGCAGCGCGCTGCGGACCTGCGCGGCATACAGCGGCGCCACCTGGCTGTCGCTGAGCAGCAGCACGTGGCGGCCGCGCACGTGCGCGGCGAGGGCGGCGCCGTCGTCGAGCAGGCCGGGGCCGATGCGGATGGTGTAGGCCGGGTCGCCAGCGACCTCGACCGTGCGCGATGTTGCGGTCATGCAGTGGGTTCCGGAAGTTTCCACGACGCGGCCAGGCGCACGACCAGTTGCGCGGTGGCCTCGGCCGGGGTGAGGTGATCGGTGTCCAGGATCAGGTCGGCGACCTCGCGGTACAGCGGTTCGCGCACCGCGTGCAGGTCGCGCAGCACCTGCTCGCGGTCGCCGCGCTGCAGCAGCGGGCGGCTGCGGTCGCGGTGCAGGCGCTGCAGTTGTGCGGCCACGCCGACCCGCAGGTACACCACGAAGCCGTGCTCGCGCATCTCGCGGCGGCTGTCGGCATTGAGCACGGCGCCGCCGCCGGTGGAGATCAGGTGGCCGGGCGTGCTCAGGATGCTTTCCAGCACCGCGCGCTCGTGCTCGCGGAAACCGGCTTCGCCGGCGTGTTCGAACAACGAGGCGATGCTGGCGCCGGTGCGCTCGACGATGGTCTGGTCGCTGTCGACGAAGACCAGGCCGAAGCGCTCGGCCAGGCGGCGACCGATGACGCTCTTGCCGGCGCCCATCGGGCCGACCAGCACCAGGTTGGGGGCGGGATTCATCCGCCGATGCTAGCAGAGACCGACGCCGCCCCGCGCGCCGCGCAGGCGCCGCGCGCGGGACGTTGCGCGGCGAAGCGTGCGTCGCGCGGTGCATGGCGCGACAATGGCGCATCGTCCGCCGAGTGCCTGTCGCCATGCCCGATCTCTACGCCGAAGCCCTGTCCACGTTCGCCGACCTGTTCGCCGAGGCGCGCACCAGCGACGAGGCCGAATACAACGCCATGGTCGTGTCCTCGGCCACGCTGGAGGCGCGCCCCTCGTCGCGGGTGGTGCTGTTGAAGGCCTACGACGCGCGCGGCTTCGTGTTCTACACCCACCTGGACAGCCAGAAGGGCCGCGAGTTGCAGGCCAATCCGCAGGCCTCGCTGCTGTTCCTGTGGCGGCGCATGCGCGAGGACGGGGTGCAGGTGCGCATCGACGGCGAGGTGCAACTGGTCGCCGCGGCCGAGGCCGACGCCTATTTCGCCTCGCGCCCGCGCATGAGCCAGATCGGCGCCTGGGCCTCGGCGCAGTCGCGCACGCTGGCCTCGCGCGAGGAGTTCGAGGAACGCGTGGCCAAGGCCGAGGCCACCTTCGAGGGCCGCGAGGTGCCGCGCCCGGACGGCTGGGGCGGGTTCCGCGTGGTGCCGCGCAGCTTCGAGTTCTGGTACGGCGCCAAGTACCGCCTGCACGAGCGCTGGCGCTACGAAGCCGACGCCGCCGGCCGCTGGAGCAAGCGGATGCTGTTCCCGTGAGCGGTGCCGGCCCGGGCTGTCGCGGCACCGCCGCCGCGGTGCGGGCGTGCTCGTGCGAGGCGCACTGAGCGTGGGCCCGCAGCGCATCGTCTGCCTGACCGAGGAGCCGACCGAGACGCTGTACGCGCTCGGCGAGCAGCAGCGCATCGTCGGCATCAGCGGCTTCACCGTGCGTCCGCCGCAGGCGCGCCGCGACAAGCCCAAGGTCAGCGCCTTCACCAGCGCCAGGATCGGCGAGATCCTCAAGCTGCAGCCGGACCTGGCGATCGGTTTTTCCGACATCCAGGCCGACATCGCCGCCGAACTGGTGCGGCACGGCGTGGAGGTGTGGATCGCCAACCATCGCAGCGTCGACGGCATCCTCGACTACATCCGCCGGCTCGGCGCGCTGGTCGGCGCCGGGCCGCGCGCCGCGGCCTACGCCGACGATCTGCAGCGCGGCCTGGATGCCATCGCCGCGCAGGCCGCCACGTTGCCGCGGCGGCCGCGCGTGTACCTGGAGGAGTGGGACGAGCCGATCATCACCGGGATCCGCTGGGTCGCCGAACTGGTGGGCATCGCCGGTGGCGAGGACGTGTTCCCGGAGCTGTCGGTGCAGCCGCTGGCCAAGGCGCGGATCCTCGCCAACGGCGACGAGGTGGTGCGGCGCGCGCCGGACATCATCCTCGGCTCCTGGTGCGGCAAGCGCTTCCGCCCCGAACGTGTCGCGGCGCGGCCGGGCTGGTCAGCGATGCCGGCGGTGCGCGACGGGCAACTGTTCGAGATCAAGTCGCCGCTGATCCTGCAGCCGGGACCGGCCGCGCTCACCGACGGCGTGCGCGCCATCGCCGACATCATCCAGGCCTGGGCCGTGGGCGTGGGCGCGCGCTAGGGCGGGGCTGCCTGCCAGGCCGCAGTCGAAGCGGTCGCGATGCGTCCGTTGCCGCGGCATCGTGTGTCGCGGAAGAACAGCCGCTTCGCATCCTCTTGCGATGCGCCCGTCACCACGACGCGGCAGCGAACGGGCGCGATGACGCCTCTAGCCAGGCCCCGGCTGGGTCCGGCCGGCGATGCCCAGGCCGAGCAGGGCCATCAGCGCGGCCACGGCGAAGGTCGACAGGTAGGCCGCCGCGGCCGAGTAGGCCAGCAGCGCGGCGAACAGCGAGCCGCCGACCGCCAGCGTGGTCGCCACCGCGATCGCCTCGCTCAACTGCAGCGCCGAACTGTTGCGGCCCTGCCGCGCTGGTGGCGACAGGGTCAGGGTCAGCACCGCCAGGGTCGGGTAGATCAGGCCCATGCCCAGGCCGGTGGCGGTCCAGCCGCCGATCGCCAGCGCCGCGGGCACCGCCGGCAGCAGCGCCAGCGTGGTGGTCGCGATGCCCAGCGCCATCAGCGTGCAGCCCAGGCGCAGCCGCTGCAGCCGGGTCGCGTCGCGGCCGTAGTGGCCCTGGTACCAGGAGCCGGCGAACCAGCCCAACGCACCGGCGCTCAGCGCCACGCCCGCCCACACCGGCGACAGCCCGCGTTCGCGCGACAGCAGCAGCGGCAGGAACGCCTCGCAGCCGAAGAACGCCGACCCGGCGACGCCGCGCAGCGCGATCACGCTGGGCAGGCCGCGCGCGGCGCGCAGCGTGCCCGCAGGCAGCAATCGCCAGGTGCACAGCCCCAGCAGCACCAGCGCCGTCGGCAACAGCAGCGCCGCCCACAGCCCGCGCTGCTGGCCGCCCAGGTACAGCAGGCACACGCCCGCGGCCGCACCCAGCGACCATAGCCGCGCCGCGCCGCTGGCGCCGTCCGCGCTGGTGGCGGGCGGCAGGCGCCGCAGTGCCGGCCACAGCAGCGCCGCCGCCGGCAGCGCCAGCAGCGGCACCGCCAGGAACACCCAGCGCCAGCCGACGTGTTCGACGATCAGCCCGCTGATGCTGGGGCCGATCAGCGAGGGCACCACCCAGCCGGCGGAGAACGCGGCGAACATGCGCGGGCGGATCGCCTGCGGATACAGCCGCGCGACCAGCACGTACAGCACCACCGAGATCGCGCCGGCGCCCAGGCCCTGCACCAGCCGGCCGGCCAGCAGGACGTCCATCGACGGAGCGAAGCCGGCCAGCAGCAGGCCGCAGACGAAGCAGGCCAGCCCGGCCCACAGCGGCGCCGCCGGCCCGTGCAGGTCGCTCCAGCGCCCGGCCACGGTCATGCCGATCACGCTGGTGGCCAGGGTGCCGCCGAAGGCCAGCGCGTACAGCCGCAGGCCGTTCAGTTCGCGGGCCACGGTCGGCATCGCCGCGGCCACCGCCAACGCCTCGAAGGCGATCAGCGAGACCAGCGCGACCATGCCGATGGTGGTGGCGCGGTAGGCCGGCGCCAGCACGGAGCCGGCAGCGTCGGCGCTGGGCGGGGCATCGGCGGCGCTGGCGGTGGCGTGTTCTTGCATCGGAGTACCTGGGAAAACGGATGGATGGGGGGCATGCGGCGACTTGCGTGGGCGCCTGCGGTCCGTGCAGCATGCAACCTCAACCGGACTCGAGGTCAAGCGATGCAGGAGGAACTGAGCGTCGGGCAGGTCGCCGCGCGCAGCGGCGTGGCCGTGTCGGCGCTGCATTTCTACGAGAGCAAGGGCCTGATCCGCAGCATGCGCACCGCTGGGAACCAGCGCCGCTACACGCGCGACGTGCTGCGCAGGCTGGCGGTGATCCGCGTGGCGCAACGCGTCGGCGTGCCGCTGGACAGCGTCAAGGCCGCCTTCGCGCAGTTGCCCGACGCGCGCACCCCGACGCGCGCCGAATGGGCACGGATGTCGGCGGTGTGGCGCGAGGAACTGGACGCGCGCATCCTGCAGCTGACCCGCCTGCGCCACCAGCTCACCGACTGCATCGGCTGCGGCTGCCTGTCGCTGCGCCGCTGCCGGCTGAGCAACCCGGCCGACACCCTGGCCGCGCACGGCGACGGTCCGCAGCGCTGGGCGGAGGAGTGAGCGGCGCGTCTGTGCATGGCGACTTCTGTGATTGCCTTGCTCGTGCTTACGTCGGTTTGTCCGTAGGAGCGGCTTCAGCCGCGACATGCCTCACCGGTAACGCCCGGTCGCGGCTGAAGCCGCTCCTACGGCACGCGACGGCGCCGCAATGTGGGATTGAGACGGTGTGGGAGGGACTTCAGTCCCGACGCGGTACCGATGGACGTCGCGGCATGGCCGCTTTTGCGCGCTCAGGCGATGCGCAGAGTGATTGCCTTGAGCGCGGCGCGGGTGCAGAACTTTTCGAGATGATGGAGACGTAGTTCCTTCATCCTGCTCTCAGTTTGCACGAGCGAAGAGGAAAGGGCCCCTGACGCTGCATGCAGTCGGGACTGAAGTCCCTCCCACAATGCGTATCCGATGATCACCTTGTTCGGTGTCCGTATGTCGGGGTGTCCGTAGGAGCGGCTTCAGCCGCGACCGGGCGTTACCGGTAACGCCCGGTCGCGGCTGAAGCCGCTCCTACAGATGGGACGGCGCACGTTGGAAGGCGCGCGCACTAGGCTGCGCGCTAGAAATTGCGGGTGAAGCGCACCGTGCCGCTGCCGTCGGCGCTGCGCACCTGCACCACGAAGCGCAACTGGTCGTGGGCGCTGCTGCGTACGGTGCCGACGTAGTCGGTGTAGGCGTCGGTGCGGACCGCGCGCAGCGCCACCGGCTGGCGCTGGCCGCTGAGGTCGGTCGCCACCGCCTCCACCGTGCCCACCGCCGGCGCTTCCTCGCCACCGCGCAGGGTGCGCAGCGCGATCATCACCAATGCGGTGTCGGCTTCGCGGGCGATGCCGTAGCGGCGCGCCACGTCTTCGCTCATCGCCAATGTGGGCAAGGCGTTGTAGTGCACGCGCAGTGCGCCGAAATCCGCCTGCGCCGGGGTGGCGGCGAGCAGGGTCGCCGGGCGTGGGGTGTCCTGATCCGAGCAGGCGGCCAGGGCCAGGCACAGCAGCGCAGCGGGCAGGGCACGCATCGGCGTTCTCCGGATCAGTCGTCGTTGGCGGCGGACAGGGCACGGCCGCGCGCGGCCGCCGCGGCGATCGCGGCCGCGGTCAGCGCCTCGAAGCCGCCGTGCTGGAAGGTCTCGATCGCGGCCTGGGTGGTGCCGTTGGGCGAGGTCACCCGGCGGCGCAGTTCGCTCGGCGCCTCGCCGGACTCGGTGAGCATGCGTGCCGCGCCCAGCACGGTCTGCAGGGTCAGGGTGCGCGCGGTGTCGGCGGGCAGGCCCTGGGCGATGCCGGCTGCTTCCATCGCCTCGGCGAGCAGGAACACGTAGGCGGGGCCGCTGCCGGACACCGCGGTGACCGCATCGATCAGCGCTTCGTCCTCGACCCACACGGTAACCCCGGCCGCGGCCAGCACGCGCTCGGCGTGGGCGCGCTGGCCGGCATCGACGCCTTCGCTGGCGAACAGGCCGGTGACGCCGGCACCGAGCAGGGCCGGGGTGTTGGGCATCGCGCGGACCAGGGCGTGGCCGCCGCCGAGCCAGCGGTCCAGTTGCGCGGTGGTGATGCCGGCGGCGATGGACACCAGCAGTGGCCGTTGCGCCTGCGCCAGCGTGGCCAGTTCGGTGCAGACCCCGCGCAGCACCTGCGGCTTGACCGCGAACATCCACAGCGCCGCGCCGTCGGCGGCCTCGGCCGCGGAGGCGACCGCGTGGACGCCGTAGTCGGCGGCCAGTGCCTCGCGCAGAGCCGCCACCGGTTCGGCCACGCGGATGCGGCGCGGATCGGCGCCCTGCCGGACCAGCCCGGCGATCAGGCTGCGCGCCATGTTGCCGCCGCCGATGAAGGCGATATCGGCCGCGTGGGAATCGGGGGAAGCGGAAGCCATGTGCGCACCGTCGCGAAGAGGGAGCGCCATGGTAGCGGCTGCGCCGCGCCGCGTTGCTGCGGTGCGGCGCAACCCGGAGCACGCTGCGGGAAAGACGCGCCGGCCGCCATGCGGACCGGCGCGGTGGACTCAGTTGGACTCGGTGAAGGTGATCGACGGCGTGCTGCCGCCGGCCGTCGAGCAGCTGCCCAGGTTGAGGTTGTTGGTCTCGCCGGTGCTGCCGGCATTGGCCGCGCAGGTCGGGGCGGCGGTGGAGCCGTTGGTGGCGGCCACCTTCACCGTGATCGACGAGCCGGAGTTGAAGTTGGCGCTGGAACCGCCGGCGTTGCCGACCACATTGAACTCGGCGTCCTTCCACACCGTGGCCAGCTTGACCACGCTGTCCTTGGCGCTGACGCTGTAGGCGGTGCCGTTGTCGGTGAAGGTGATGGTGTCGTTGCCGTTGGCGGTGGCCGAACCGGTCAGCTTGAGGTTGGCCAGTTGCGTGGCCGGCACGTCCGGCGCGCTGACCGCATTGCTGTTGCGGTAGCAGTCCGAGCCGCCGCCGCTCATCCAGCCGCTCGGGCAGCTGCTGCCGTAGCCGATCAGCCAGTACTGCATGAACACCGCGGCCTGGCCCTGGGTCTCGTAGTCGGTGGCGTAGACGAACTGCTGCCACACGGTGCAGCCGGAGCGGCCGCCGCAGACGCTGGTGGTGGCGTTGTAGTTGGAGTTGATCTGCAGCGAGTACTCGTTCGGGCCGAGGATGCCGCCGCCGCCGAAGGCCGCCACGCCGACGCCCTGTTCCGAGGTCACGCCGGTGACCTGCGGGAAGCTGCCCACGGCCTTGCTGATCAGGGTGCTGGAGCGCAGCGCGTAGTCGTAGCCGTTGCCGGTGGTTTCGGTGGCGCCGAAGCGGATCTTGTGCGGCACCGGATGCAGGTGGCGGGTCAAAGTCTTGCAGACGTCCGTTTGCCACTGCGTGTCGGGGTAGCTGGCATGGAAGCAGCCTTCCGCCGGCGTCGGTTGATGCGCCATGGTTTCGCGCCAGGCGGTGCGCGCCTGCACTTCCGCGGGCGACATCATCGCTTCTTCGTTGGTCCAGGCCGGCGTCGCCGTCGGCGCGGCCATGGCCGCGGGGACGTGCAGCAGACCGATGAAGCAGGAAGCGAACAGCAATCGGGTGGATGCTTGCATCTGTGACCTCGTTCGAGCCGAGCGCATTCGGCGATGGACTGCGGAGGACCCGCGGTCGGCCGCCATGTGAAGCGAAGCGCCTGCGTCTGAAACGTGACTGAATTAACGGTTCGCAACCGTGTTGCATGGTTCAGGAAGCACTGTCGGCGCGAACCTTTCATTCATCCTGAAATTCTATGGTTTTCAAATAGATCGGCTACGACAGAATTCCGATGTTGGTGAATCGTTTTTGAAGCTGTCGTAGACAAATCATCACGGTGTCACGGGCGATGCGGTAATGCGGCACGGCAGCAGTCCGTTCAGCCGGAAACGCGCGGGCCGCGTGCGCCGAACAGGGCCGTGCCGACCCGCACCATGGTGGCGCCGGCGGCGATGGCGTCGGCGAAGTCGCCGCTCATGCCCATCGACAAGGTATCGACCTGCGGATGGGCGGCGCGCAGCCGCACGAACAGCGCATGCATGCGCGCGAATGCGTCGATGCGGCGCGCGGCCTCCGGCCACGGCGCGGGAATAGCCATCAGCCCGCGCAGGGCCAGCGCCGGCTGTGCGGCGATGGCCGCGGCCAGGGCGTCCACGGCGTCGGGCTGACAACCGTGCTTGCTGGCCTCGTCGTCGATGTTGACCTGGATCAGCACGTTCAGCGGCGCGCGCGCGGACGCAGTCGCACGGCCCTTGGCCAGGGCGGCGACCAGCTTGGGCCGGTCCACCGTCTGCACCCAGTCGAACAGCGTCGCCGCCTGTTCGGCCTTGTTCGACTGCAGGTGGCCGATCAGATGCCACTCCAGTCCGGCCTCGGCCAGCGCGGCGATCTTGGCCGCCGCTTCCTGCACGTAGTTCTCGCCGAAGGCGCGCTGCCCCTGTGCGGCCAGCGCCGCCACGGCCTCGGCCGGCTGGGTCTTGGACACCGCCAGCAAGTGCGCGTGCGGGCGCCCTGCGGCGTCGGCGGCGCGGTCCATGTCCAGGCGGATCTGTTGCAGCGGAGAGAGGGGCACGGGCGGCGTTCCGGCAAAGGGAAGGGCGCTATACTGCCGGCCGGGGAATCATCCTTCCAGTCGCAGCCCAAGGGGAAAAGCAGCGTATGGATATCGCTGAACTATTGGCGTTCTCGGTCAAGAACAAGGCGTCCGACCTGCACCTGTCCGCGGGCCTGCCGCCGATGATCCGGGTCGATGGCGACGTCCGCCGCATCAACATTCCGGCGCTGGACCACAAGCAGGTGCACGCGCTGGTCTACGACATCATGTCGGACAAGCAGCGCCGCGACTACGAGGAATTCCTCGAGGTCGACTTCTCCTTCGAGATTCCCAGCCTGGCGCGCTTCCGCGTCAACGCGTTCAACCAGAACCGCGGCGCCGGCGCGGTGTTCCGCACCATTCCGTCGGAAGTGCTGACCCTGGAAGACCTGGGTTGCCCGCCGATCTTCCGCCAGCTGATCGACCAGCCGCAGGGCCTGATCCTGGTCACCGGGCCGACCGGCTCGGGCAAGTCGACCACGCTGGCCGGCATGATCGACTACATCAACAAGAACGAATACGGCCACATCCTCACCGTCGAGGATCCGATCGAATTCGTGCACACCTCGCAGAAGTGCCTGATCAACCAGCGCGAGGTGCACCGCGACACCCACGGCTTCAACGAGGCGCTGCGCTCGGCGCTGCGCGAAGACCCGGACATCATCCTGGTCGGCGAGTTGCGCGACCTGGAAACCATCCGCCTGGCGCTGACCGCGGCGGAGACCGGCCACCTGGTGTTCGGCACCCTGCACACCAGCTCGGCGGCCAAGACCATCGACCGCATCATCGACGTGTTCCCCGCCGGCGAGAAGCCGATGGTGCGCTCGATGCTGTCCGAATCGCTGCGCGCGGTGATCTCGCAGGCGCTGCTGAAGAAGGTCGGCGGCGGCCGCACCGCGGCCTGGGAAATCATGGTCGGCACGCCCGCCATCCGCAACCTGATCCGCGAGGACAAGGTGGCGCAGATGTACTCGGCGATCCAGACCGGCCAGCAGAACGGCATGCAGACCCTGGACCAGCACCTGCAGGACCTGGTCAAGCGCAGCCTGATCACCCGCAACCAGGCCCGCGAGTACGCCAAGGACAAGCGGTTGTTCGAGTGAGGCCGGGAATCGGGAATAGGGAATCGGGAATGGGAAGAGCAACCGCCCCATCCTTCCCGCTTCCGGATGCCCGCTGTTGCGATTCCCGATTCTCCATTCCCGATTCTCAGCTCCGAAGGAGCCGACCATGAGCACCATCGACTTCACCTCTTTCCTGAAACTGATGGCGCACCAGAAGGCGTCGGACCTGTTCATCACCTCGGGCATGCCGCCGGCGATCAAGGTGCACGGCAAGATCACCCCGATCACGCAGACGCCGCTGACGCCGCAGCAGAGCCGCGACCTGGTGCTGAACGTGATGACGCCGTCGCAGCGCGAGGAGTTCGAGAAGACCCACGAGTGCAACTTCGCCATCGGCGTGGCCGGGGTCGGGCGCTTCCGCGTCAGTTGCTTCTACCAGCGCAACCAGGTCGGCATGGTGCTGCGCCGGATCGAGACGCGCATTCCCAGCGTGGACGAACTCAACCTGCCGCCGGTGATCAAGACCCTGGCGATGACCAAGCGCGGCATCATCATCTTCGTCGGCGCCACCGGCACCGGCAAGTCGACCTCGCTGGCGGCGATGATCGGCTACCGCAACCAGAACTCCACCGGGCACATCATCACCATCGAGGACCCGATCGAGTTCGTGCACAAGCACGAGGGCTGCATCATCACCCAGCGCGAGGTCGGCATCGACACCGACAGCTGGGAGAACGCGCTGAAGAACACCCTGCGCCAGGCGCCGGACGTGATCATGATCGGCGAGGTGCGCACCCGCGAGGGCATGGACCACGCCATCTCCTTTGCCGAGACCGGCCACCTGGTGCTGTGCACCCTGCACGCCAACAACGCCAACCAGGCGATGGACCGCGTGATCAACTTCTTCCCCGAAGACCGCCGCAGCCAGTTGCTGATGGATCTGTCGCTGAACCTGCGCGGCGTGGTCGCCCAGCAGCTGATCCCGACCCCGGACGGCAAGGGCCGCCGCGTGGCCATGGAGATCATGCTCGGCACGCCGCTGGTGCAGGACTACATCCGCGAGGGCGAGATCCACAAGCTCAAGGACGTGATGAAGGAGTCCACCAACCTGGGCATGAAGACCTTCGACCAGAGCCTGTTCGAGCTGTACCAGGCCGGCGAGATCAGCTACGAGGATGCGCTGCGCCACGCCGATTCGCAGAACGAGGTGCGCCTGCGCATCAAGCTGGCCCAGGGCGGCGACGCACGCACCCTGGCGCAGGGCCTGGACGGGGTCGAGATCGCCGAGGTGCGCTGAGCCGCCCCGGCAGGCGCGCGACCGGGCGCTCGGTGCGGCGAGGGCCCCACGCTCGGCGGTGCCTCCGCTTCGTTCACGGGTGTCGTGTTTCAGTCCAGCGTCCGCCTTCCGTCGATGGCGGACGCTTCAGCCGAAGGGAGAGAGCCGCGATGAACGACGTGCCTGAACTGCTCTGGTCGACCCAGCCGCATGCCGGCTACTACATCAACTCGGTGGCGGTGTCCGACGATGGCAATGTCATCGTCGCCGGCACCTTTTTCCACCAGTACGGCGGCCTGTCGCAGATTCCCGGGCTGGAGGCGGTGCCGGTCGAGCAACGCAAGATCTTCGAGCGCATCGCGCCTGCGGCCACGCGCAGCGACGTGGGCGACAACCAGCAGGGGTGTTTCGGCACCTATGCCTGGGATCGCGCCGGCAACCGTCTGCTGACGAAGGAGTTCGATGGCTGGCAGGGCGTGTACTGGGTCGACGTGGCGGCGGACGGTGGCATCGTGGCCAGCTGCGGCTGGCAGAGCCAGTCGCCGTATGCGGGCTTCGTCGGTGCCTGGGCGGTTCCCGGCGGCGACGAGCTGCTGTCCTTTGCGCTCCCCGTCCGCGGCAACATGGTGGCGCTGGACGCGTGCGGGCGGACGCTGCTGGCCGGTGCCGAGCAGGGCTATCTGTTCTATCGCGAGGGCGATGCAGCGTTCTCCGCCACGCCCGCGTGCATTGCGCTGACCGCCGGTGGCACCGGCGACAGCGCCGACAGCGTCATCGCCACCGGCATCGCCGCCGATGGCACGATCGGGCTGGTGGCCAGCGCGCAGGGCGAGATCATCCTGTTCCCGATCGCCGCCGGACAACCGGGGACGCTGACGCGCTGGCAGTTGCCCAGGCAGGCCCGCGTCCATGCCGCGGCGCTGTCGGGCGATGGACGCCGGGCCTATGCCGGTGCCAGCGACGGCACGTTGTACGCGTTCGACGTGGCGGCGTTCCAGAACACGCCTGGGCCGGCCTGGACCCAGACGGTGCCCGAGGGCGCCACGACCATCTACGGGGTGGCCTGCGATCGCGCCGGCAACAAGGTGGCGATCGCTGGCAATCTCACCGGCGGTGGCGTCGTCGCCGTGTACGCCGATGCCGGCACCGCCGCGACGCTGCAGTGGACCGCGCACAGTGCGCACTCGCCCAACGACCTGGCGTTCGACCCGGACGGACAATGGCTGGGGCTGGCCGATGGCCATCCCGACGGGACGCCCGGCGCGTTCACCGTCTGGAACGCGGGCGACGGCACGCAGCAATGGTCCTATGGCACGGACAACATGAGCTGGCCGATCCGGCTGAACAGCGGTGCCACGGTGGTGGTGGGTGGCAGCGACGACAGCACGGTCACCGCCTTCGTCGGCCCCGGTTCGGCCATCGGCCGTGGCCGCGCGGAGTCGGATGGATGACAGGCGAGGACGCCGAGGCGCCGTTTCGCACGCGCGCCGCGGCGCCGCACCGCCCCGGCGCGCTGGTGCTGCTGTCGGCGGTGCTGGTGGTGGCGTGGCTGGCGGTCTTCGAGTTGGCGCGGGTGCTGGGTTATCAGCCGCACACCAACCTGTGGTTCCCGCCGGTGGCGGTGACGCTGGCCACGTTCATGGTGCTGGGCTGGCGCGGCGCGCCGGCGATCGCCATTGCCTGCGTGCTGGCCACGCTGCTCAGTTTCTATCGCGCAAGCGACCACGCGGCCGTCCCCGACCGCGCGGTGCTGGTCTATGCGCTGCTGTTCACCGCGCAACAGTTCTGCATCTGGGGCGGGCTGGCCTGGCTGCTGCGCCGGGTCGGCCGTGGCGTGTCCTCGACCAGCCTGCCGCGCGTGGTCACCTCCTTCATCCTGGGCGGCGGCGTGGCGGCGCTGCTGTCCGCCTGCCTGGGCGGGGCCGGGCTGGCCGTCACCGGCGCCATCGATCTGCCGACCCTGCTTGCCCAGTCGATCCCGTGGGCGATCGGCGACTACGCCGGCCTGCTGGCGCTCGGTCCGCTGGCGATCGTCGCGGTGCTGCGCCTGGCCGAAGCGCTGCGGATCGTGCCGCAGCCGGGCATCCCGCGCTTCTCCGGGATGATCGCGCCCACCGGCAGCGTCTCGGGCTATCTGGTCAAGCTGGCGCTGCTGCTCGGCGTCACCCTGGCGGTGATGGGGCTGGCCGCCGCATTGCCGCGGCAGCCGGCGGTGGTGTTCGCACTGTTCGTGGTGGTGGTGATCCAGCTGTGGATCGTGCATACCCACGGGATGCTGCAGGCGCTGGTGGCGATCGCCGCCTTCAGCCTGCTGATCGCGCTGGCCACGCCGGTGCTGCGGCTCGAGGCGCAGGCGCTGGCGTTGCAGTTCGCCATGATCAGCCTGGCGGCGAACAGCTATTTCGGCCTGGCGGTCCCGGGGCTCTATGCCGACAACACGCGGTTGCGCCATGCGCTGGTACGCGATCCGGTGACCGGGGCGTTGTCGCGGACCGGCTTCCTGGAGCAGGTGCTCAACGATCTGCAGTTGGCCGCGCAGGATCCGCGTCCGCTGGCGGTGATCGTCGCCGACATGGACAACCTCAAGGCGATCAACGACCAGTTCGGACACGCCGCCGGCGATGCCGCCTTGCGCGCCTTCGTCAAGCGCTGCCGGCGCTGCCTGCGGCCGGGCCAGTTGCTGGGGCGGCGTGGGGGCGACGAATTCGCGCTGTACCTGCCGCTGACCACGCCGGAGCGGGCGGACGCGCTGATCGACGCGCTGCGCGGGGCGCTGGCCAAACCCGGCGACGACGACGGCTTCGCGACCGCACTGTCGGCCAGCTTCGGCCTGGCCCTGTGCAACCTGCGGGATCTGGATGCGGAAGCGCTGGAGGAACTGCTCGCACGCGCGGATGCGGAGATGTACGCCGACAAGCGGCAGCGCCGCGCCGTGGTGATGCGCTGAGGGTTGCGCTAGTCCCGTCTGGAGAAGGTGGCCCGCAGGGGCGGATGAGGGTAGGGCGAAGCATCGTGGTCTTGGTTCGGCGAGACGCCGTCGCGCCGGACCCTCACCCCAACCCCTCTCCCGGTGGGAGAGGGGCTTTAGCCGTTCCTTCTCCCGCCGGGAGAAGGTGCCCCGCAGGGGCGGATGAGGGTACGGGCGAAGCCTCGTGGTCTTGTGTCGGCGGGACGCGTTCGCGCCGTACCCTCACCCCAACCCCTCTCCCGGTGGGAGAGGGGCTTTAGCCGTTCCTTCTCCCACCGGGAGAAGGTGCCCCGCAGGGGCGGATGAGGGTAGGGCGAAGCATCGTGGTCTTGTGTCGGCGAGACGCCTTCGCGCCGGACCCTCACCCCAACCCCTCTCCCGGTGGGAGAGGGGCTTTAGCCGTTCCTTCTCCCATCGGGAGAAGGTGCCCCGCAGGGGCGGATGAGGGTACGGGCGAAGCCTCTTGGTCTTGTTTCGGCGAGACGCTTCGCGCCGGACCCTCACCCCACCCCCCGCTCCGCGCCCCGGCCCACTTGCGGCGCGGGCGCTCCAGGGTGCGCGCGTCAGTGACGCGCAAGCCGCACCCTGTTGCCCCGAAGGGAGAGGGGCTTTAGCCGTTCCTTCTCCCGCCGGGAGAAGGTGCCCCGCAGGGGCGGATGAGGGTACGGTGAGCCAGAATGCCACGCATGCAAACAGACAATCCCTACGCCGCTCCCGTCGCCACGCTGCCCGACACCGAGACCGCTGCGGCAACCGCCGATCCCCTGTCCATGCTGTTCGCGCCCTCGGCGGCCAAGCTGGCGCTGCTGTGCGCGAGCAGCTTCGGCTGGTATGCGCTGTACTGGTTCTACCGCAACTGGCGCGCCTTGCGCCTGCTGTCCGGGCGCCGGCGCATCTCGCCGGTGTGGCGCTCGGTGTTCTCGTTGATCTGGGTGTTCGCCTGCTTTCGCGGGCTTGAACGCACCATCGGCGCACAGCGCGGCGCGCTGGTCGGCTGGCTCGGGCCGGCGCTGGCCTATGTCTGCCTGAGCCTGCTGGGCGCGTGGCCCTCCGCGTTGTCGCTGTTGACGCTGCTGACCTGGACGCCGCTCCTGCTGGTCAACCAGCGGCTGGCGCGGTTCAAGCAGGCGCGCGGCCTGCCGCGCAGCGCGGCGGAGCGGTTCAACGCGTGGACGTGGACGTGGCTGGCCGTCGCCGGGCCGGTGGCGCTGCTGGTGATGGTCGGAATGGTGACGGCGATCGTGTGGTCGCAGCATCACATTGAAATCGACTTGCCGGCTCGATAGGACGGCAGTGGGCCGGCGGCGGCTGGCAGCGCGTTCGCCCATCCTCTGCAGTCGTGCAGGTCGCCATCAAAGTTTCATGTGCAACCACTGCCTGGCTGGTGTCTAATACCGCCCCCCACGCTGCGCCCCTCCCGTGAGCCTTCCCGATTCCGATCTGCGTCCGGACCTGGACCCATTGCCCGACGACGGCACCGTCGTCACCGCCGGACCGCTGACCCCGCCGCCGGATTCGGCCGGCACCATGCAGGATGCGCGCGCGCTGCGCCACAGCGTGGCCGAGGACGTGCAGGGCATGCTGCTGGCGACCCTGGTGGCCTCGCTGGGGCTGGCGGTGTTCGCCCATGGCGGCCTGATGATCGGCGGCATGGCTGGCGTGGCCTTCCTGCTGCACTACGCGCTGGGCTGGAACTTCGGCCTGATGTTCGTGCTGGTCAACCTGCCGTTCTATTGGCTGGCGGTGCGGCGCATGGGCTGGGAATTCACCCTCAAGACCTTCGTCGCGGTCGCCGCCTGCGGCCTGCTGACCGACCTGCTGCCGCGCTGGGCGCAGTGGGCGACGATGACGCCGCTGTTCTCGGCGCTGGTCGGCGGCGCGCTGGTCGGGCTGGGCATCCTGTTCTTCATCCGCCACCGCGCCAGCCTGGGCGGCGTCGGCATCCTCGCGGTCTACCTGCAGCGCAGCCGCGGCTGGAGCGCGGGCAAGGTGCAGATGAGCTTCGACGCGGCGCTGATGGCGGTGGCGTTCTGGCTGCTGGCGCCGCAGCAGGTGCTGTACTCGGCGATCGGCGCGGTGGTGCTGAGCCTGGTGCTGATGTTCAACCATCGCGCCGGGCGCTACATGGGCGTGTGAGTCCACGGCCGGTCGCCGTCGCGCGATCGGCGACGTGCGCATCGTCGCATGCAGGTGTTCCTCGCGGATGCGCGAACGTCGCGCGATCTGTACGCACCGATCTGGTCGCGCATGACATGCATGCGCCGCCCGCAGGCCAACGACACACTGTCGCGCCGTGCTGCGCGCGACATCGCCCTCGCGGCACGGCAACTGTCTACGGAATCGCCGCGGTGTCTACGGATTGGTCTTGCTGTCCAAGTGTGACGCAGCGCATGCTGCTGTCGAAGCAAGGGTGAGTGCGCACAGACGGCGCATGCGATCGCGGGGAGCGCGATCCACCCGCATGACACGACCACGATGTTCGACGCCGCGCCTGCGCGGCGGCGCGGTGCCGCCTGTCCGGCGCACTGCGGCGGATGCCGGCGCCTACAGCTTTTCCACGGAACGAGGGCAGTGCGATGAAACGTGCGATGGGATTCGCGGCATTGGTCTGTGTGGTGGTCGCGGCATGCTCTGCCGTGAATCCCGGGTCGCGGCCGAAGCCCGGCAGCGGTGGCGGTACGCCCACGCCGGGGCCGGCACCGAGCGCAGCGGCGTGCACGCCGCCGGGGCCGCCAGCGCCGTCGTGGTTCCCGCATGCGCAGACGCCGGCACCGGATTCGGCGGGCTTCGCGTCCAGCAGCAATTGCGAGTTCCATCAGTGGTCGTGGAATGCGTTCCTGTGGCTGACCCAGGACGTGGGCGGGCAGCCGCGCTTCCTGACCATGCCCAGCGACGGCATCGGTGGCGTCGCCAACGGCGTGCTCGATCCGTTGATCGGTCGCTCGCAGCAGGCGCGCACGGTGGAGCTGATCGATCAGGCAGGCCCGGATGGCGTGCTGGTGGATCGGCACGGGCGCGCGGTCTATTACTCGATCCATTCCAACGACGTGTTCGGCCAGTTCATGGCCAGCAACCACCTGCAGGATCCCAAGGCGTTGCGCGCCTTCGATCCGAAGACGCCCTTTCCGGTCGGCAGCATGACCCTGAAGGCGGCGTGGAAGGTGGTGCAGCCGGGCGAGGACGTGTCCACGTTCTATACCCGGCAGGCCACGATCGCCAAGGTGGGCATGCGCAAGGGCAAGCTCGTCGCCACCAGCGACACCGAAACCCAGACCGTGGCGCTGGTCGGCTTCCACATCGGCGGCACGGTCAACGGCCATCCGGAGATGATCTGGGCCACGTTCGAGCACCGCGACAATGCGCCGGACGTGGACGCGCCGCTGAATCCTGGCCAGCCGGTCTCCGACAAGGACTGGACCTTCTACAAGGCCGGCACGCCGATCGAGCAGTGCAACGTCAACGCCGCCGGTGCCGGTGCGCTGACCTTGAACGCGCAGACCCAGACCCTCAGCCCGGTGACCCAGGTCTGCCGCATGGTGCCGTACGGCGGGCAGAAGCCATGCCCGAGCGGCCAGGACTGCAACATCGCCAACATCCAGTCGATGAACACGTCGGTGCAGGGCCAGTTGAACGACGTGTGGAAGAACTACTTCGAGGTCGGCGCGATCTGGTTCGTCGCCAAGGATGCGTTGGCGCCCAACTGCACGTTCCAACCGGGTTCGGCCCTGGAATGCATTCCTTCGCCGACACCCGAAGGTGCGCCGCCGCTACTCACCGGCTCGATCAAGCTGTCCAATTCCACCATCGAGACCTTCACCCAGGTGCAGAGCACGCAGAACAACTGTTTCGCCTGCCACAACACCACCCAGGTGATCTCGCCCGATCCGCGCGCGCAGTCGTTGCCGGGGCTGAACGTCAACATCAGCCACGTGGTGATCAACGACTACTTCCAGGCGCAGCTGCCGCAGAAGGCACCGCCGGCGGCGCGGCCGGCCACGCCGCGCTGAGGCGCGTCCCTCTCATCCGGATCAGGAGCAAGTCACCATGACCAGCAACGTGTTTCGCGTGCATCCGGCGATCGGCATCGGCCGCGTCGGCGACAGCCAGGAATTCTATCTCGCGCCGGTCACCGCGGCAGGCACGCGCGGCGCCGACGGGCTGATGGGCGGGCTGCCGGTGCAGCCCGGCACCGAGTCCACGCCGATCACCGCCGAGCAGTTCCGCGATGCCGCCGGCAACGTCAAGCGCCAGGCGGCGCGCTTCCACATCTACGCCTACCCCAGCGGCAGTTCCGGCAGCTATCCCAACGGCGGCGGCGTGCGCGTGGACATCGGCAGCACGATCGACGGCAAGACGGTCAAGGACATCGTCTGGACCGTGCATCTGGCCAACAAGAAGCTCAACAACTATTCGACGGTGAGCCAGGGCGGCCAGTTCCGCGGCATCGGTGCCTACGAGTCCCCCGGCTTGCTGGAGCTGCGCAATCCGAACTATCCCGATGCTGCCGATCCGGCCGATCCCAGCGATCCCACGCGTCTGCGGCAGTTGGTCATCGATGCAGGCCCGCGCGCACTCAGCGCCGCGGCCGCGGGCGGCGACGTGGTGGCGTTCGACATGACCACCACCGCCAGCTACGCCGATGCCAGTGGCACGATCCACCCGCAACCGGCCTATCCGGTCAGCTTCCCCTCGATGTTCCATACGCTGCACGAACCGCTCGGCAAGCTCGATTCGCTGGGCGACATGCGCACGGAGGCCACCGGCGCGCTGATCGTGGCCGGCGGCTTCGCTCGGACCTCGGCGGTGATCGGCGCCGATGGCAACTATCCGCCGCTGGAGGACGCGACCGAGAACGGCCTGTGGTACGACGATGCCGCCGATGGCCCGGTCAATGCCGTGCTGATCTTCAACGACGGCACCACCGCCAGCGTGCAGGGCGCCTGGTACGTCACCGGCGACCCGGGCTATGCGCCGCAGACCCGCAACGTGGTGTCCACCTGGGACGACGTCTACGACGTGTGGGTGCGCGCGCTGGGCCTGGTGCCGTCGCTGTACGCCAACAACGCCTTCGTCGGCACTTACCAGCCGTCCTTCAGCGACGACATCCAGCCGATCTTCCACGCGGCGATGCTGCAGCGCTGGAACACGAACCTGCCGTCGGGAGCGGTCAAGGGCCACGACATGATCGGGCAGATCCAGCCCACCGACGATCCGAGCGCGAAGATTCCCAACCTGAAGACGCTGATCCGCGATCCGGCGTCCGCCGCCGACACCGAGACCGGCTCGCCGATGATGCCGCTGTCGCTGGGCGATGCGCAGAAGAGCTTCCTCAGCGTCAGTTCCACCCAGTACTTCCTGCTGAGCCAGTGGCACGGCAACAACTACGTGCAGGTGGGCGCGCCGACGCTGGGGCCTGGCGAAGCGCTGGATCGGGTCACCCTGCAGAACTGCCTGGGCGGCCGCTACAGCCCGGGCATCGAGGTGTCGTTCCCGATCCGCGACGTCAATCTCTACGTGCAGGACTGGAAGACCCTGGACTGCGGTCCGTTCCGCATCAACCAGGCGCCGCTGGACTACAGCAAGGCGAGCAAGGACAGCGCGTTCCTGAGCTTTGGCTATGTGCCGCTGCAACCGCATCCGGTGGAGCCGGGCGATCTGTCCAAGTTCATGTCGGTGCCCTGGCATACCGACTACAACTCCTGCGCCACCCATCTGCCCGATCCCAATCCGGGGCAGCAGACGGTCAATCCGAACAACACCTTGTTCTGGTCGTGGCCGGCGGAGCGGCCGTTCGCGGTCTACCCGGCGGCGCTGTGCCAGGTCGATCCGGACGACGACACCTGGTATCTGGGGCAACAGGTGTACTCGGTGCGCGGCGCCGGCACCGACAGCCCGTATCCGACCAGGGCCGGGCGCTTCCAGGCGTACGCGGACTTCGTCGCCAACTGGTCCAAGGTCGGCTTCGTGATCAGTGGCGCGCAGATCGCGCAGGTCCCCGGCAAGCCGCCGTATCCGCCCGAACTGTTCCTCGAAGTGGCGAGCCAGTTCGATCCGGGCCAGGAGTTCGTGGCGCCATGGCCGATGGCGAACATGCCGGTCGATCCCTTGGTGTGACGCCGGAGCGTGTCGCGCGCGATGACCTTGCCTGAGACTGCCGTCGTGACCGCCGCTGCGGATCGCCATGCCGTCGCCATCGTCGGCGGCGGCGCCGCCGGCTGCGCCACCGCGCTGGCGCTGGCCGCGCGCGGGGTCGAGGACGTGGTCGTGCTCGACATGGGCCGCGCCGCGGGCTGGCGGCTGGGCGAGGCGCTGGCGCCGACCGCCAGCGCGGCGCTGCAGCGGCTGGGCGTGTGGGAGGCGTTCCTGGCGCAACGGCCGCTGGCCTCGGCCGGCAGTTGCGCCAGTTGGGGCCGGCCGGAGCTGGGTTACAACGACTTCATCGTCGCCGGCCAGGGCAAGGGCTGGCACGTGGACCGCGCCGCCTTCGACGCGATGCTGGCCGCGGCGGTGCCCGCGCAGGGCGGCACGCTGATGCGCGGCCTGCGGCTGGGTGCGGTCGGCCGCGCCGCCGATGGCGATCACGTGCTGGAACTGCACGGCGAGGAAGGTGGCGTGCGCCGGCTGCGCGCCGGGTTCCTGGTGGATGCCAGCGGCATCGCCGCCGCAGCGGTGCGGCGTTTGGGTGTTGCCCGCAACGAAGTGGACTGCCTGGCCTTCGTCGCCGGCGTATTCGCGCTGGAGCGGTCCCAGGCGATTCCGTCGCAGGCCTTGCTGGAGGCCTGCGCCGACGGCTGGTGGTATGCGGCGAAGTTGCCGGACCAGCGCCTGATGCTGGCCCTGGCGCTGGAGCCGCGCCGGCAACGGCACTTCCTGGACCGCGACGTGTGGCTGGCGGCGGCGCACCAGACCCGGCATGTCGCACAGTGGCTGGCGCAGGGTGCGGCGCGCGCGCCCGAGGCCGATGGCCTGATCGCGGCGCTGGGGCCATCGGCGATCCTCAGTCGCGTGGTGGGCGCCGACTGGTTGGCGGTGGGCGACGCGGCCAGCGCCTACGATCCGCTGACCGCACATGGCATCGTCAAGGCCCTGCAGGACGGCGAGGCGGCCGCGCACGCGCTGGCGGCGCATCTGCAAGGCGCTGGCCCGGCACCGCTGGCGGTGTACCAGGACGGCGTGTTCGCGCGCTTCCGCGCCTACTTGCGCGAACGCGGGGCCTTGTACGCGCGCGAGCGGCGCTGGGCGCAGGCGCCGTTCTGGCAGGCGCGGCTGGCGGGGTGAGGCGGCGGGCGCTGGAGTGCGGCGCCTGCTTCGCCCAGTGCGTCGGCAGCGCGTCCTTGAGTACGGCTGGAGAGTCAGGTGCGCGTAGGCGTGATGTCCGCGATCCTTTCATCGCGACGAAAGGCCGTGCGCAGGGGCGGCTTCGGCCGCGACGGGCCTTGCCGGTAACGCTGGGTCGCGGCTGAAGCCGCTCCTACCAGACAACGTCATGGTTGCGACCCTCAGTCCCGGCACGCCGCTTGTGGCGAGATGCCGTTCAATTCTCGCTGTCGCTGTCGCTGTCGCCGCGCGCCGGGCACGGCGTCGGCACGCCCAGCCGTTGCGCCAGGCGCCGCGCGTCGAAGGGTGCGTGCACCTTCATGTCGTTGTCGAAGTAGCAATACACGTCGCGCCGCGCCCGCGCCGGGGCGCGTGGGCCGACCCGCTGTGCGTCGGCCGGCTCGCTGCCGCGGTGCCATGCGTCGATGCGCCTGGCCCAGGCGTCGAGCGCCGTGTCGTCGTAGCCGCTGGCGTAGAGCTGCGCATCGCCATGCAGGCGCAGGTACAGGAAGTCAGCGGTCACGTCTTCCAGATACGGCCACTTGCCGGCGGTGTCGGCCTGCACCAGTGCCACCCGGTGCCTGCGCAGCAAGGCCACCGCCTCGGGCGTGGCGAAGCTGGGATGGCGCACTTCCAGCGCATGGCGCAGGCGCCGGTTGCGGTCGATCTGCAGCAGGCTGCGCTCGCGCATGCGCGCCGTGTCGCGTTTGCGCGCCAGCGCCAGGGCGGCCTCGCTGGTGCGTGGCAGCAACGAAAGGAACGCGTCCAGCAGGTCGTGATCGAAAGCCAGTGACGGCGGCAGCTGCCACAGCAGCGGCCCCAGCTTCGGCCCCAATCCGAGCAGGCCGGAAGCGAAGAAATTCGCCAGCGGCTGTGCGCAGTCGCGCAGCCGCTTCAGGTGGGTGACGAAGCGCGGCCCCTTGACCGCGAACACGAAGCCGCGCGGGGTGGCGTCGTGCCAGGCGGCATAGCTTTTCGGGGTCTGCAGCGAATAGAACGAGCCGTTGAGTTCCACCGAGCGGAAGCAATGCGCGGCGTACTCCAACTCCCGCCGCTGGGTCAGGTCGGACGGGTAGAAGACGCCACGCCAGCGTGGGTAGCGCCAGCCGGAAATGCCGATGCGCAAAGCCATGCGCCGACCATGCCGGCGGCGGCGTGCAGCGTTCGTGCAGGCTGCGCCAAGGCGGCGTCGTGCCGGCTCGCGCGCGCCGGCGGTCTCAGCCGGCGCGCATCCACGGCGGATCCAACTGCGCGATGCGCGCGAACGCCGGGCAATCTTCGCGGTGCGCGCCGGGCAGATAGCCCAGGCTCATCAGGAACTCGCCGGTGATCTCGCCGCCGGTGAAGCGGAAGGTGCGCTTGAACAGCTTGATCCACTCGGCCTTGCTGCGCGGATGCTGCGCGTCCAGCCAGGCGGCGAAGCTGCCGTGGCTGGCCCGCAGGCCCTGGATCACCTGGGCGTTGTGGATCGCCGCCTGCACCTTGAGCCGGTTGCGGACGATGCCGGCGTCGCCGAGCAGGCGCAGCACGTCGTCCTCGCCGAAGGCCGCCACCGTGTCCACGTCGAACCCGGCGTAGGCGGCGCGGAAACCCGCGCGCTTCTTCAGCATCAGCTCCCAGCTCAGCCCGGCCTGGTTGATCTCCAGCACCAGCCGCTCGAACAGGTCGGCTTCGGCGCGTTGCGGGACGCCGTACTCGTGGTCGTGGTAGTGGCCGTGCACCGGATGGCCAGGGGCGATATCGCAATAGCTGCTCATGCGGCGGGTATCCGTCAGTCGGGCTGGTCGTTGGGGTCGGCGGGGTACAACTCGGTCCGCTGGGTGCCGGGCAGTTGCAGGTCGGGCCAGCGCCGCGGCAGCACCTGCAGCTTGCCGTCGCGCAGCGCCTGATACAGCGCATCGGCGTTGTCGCCACGACGCGGGAAGAAATGCGTCCGCGCCACATCGTGCCAGCCGCTGCCCGGGTCGGTGTGGATGCGGCATTCGACGCCATAGCCGACGCTGGCATTGCACAGCAGCACGTCGTCGTGGCCATCGCCGTCCAGGTCGCGGCGCAGCGCCACGCAGTGCGCGTACTCGCGCCGGCAGTTGGCGTCGTCGATACGCCCGGCCAGCAGCGCCTGCCACCAGGCGTCGCCGGGATCGGCGCTGCCCGCGCCCAGCACCACGCGCTGACGCACCTGCAGCGGATCGTCGCTGCGCGGCATTTCGTCGTCCTCGCCGCCCCAGCGCTTCTGGCGCTGCAGTATCCGCTGCAGGCGCTCGCGCTGCACCGGATCGTCGGCGAACGCGGGCACCTCGCGCAGCGCCTGCACCGCGCGGTAGCCACGGCGGCCGCTGTCGAAGCGCAGGTAGGCCAGGTCCAGTTGCGCGGCGCTGGTGCGGCCATCGGCCAGGCGCTGCAGTTGGTCGCCGACGACGAGGCGGTAGGGATCCAGCAGCGGCGAACTGGTCGCCAGCGCCAGGCCGATCACCACCCACGACAACAGCCGGTTCACCGGCGCCAGCGGCTGCAGCCAGCGTGCGCCCGGGCGCAGCACGGCCCAGGCATAGCCGCATGCGTAGCCGCAGGCGACCACCGCGACCAGCACGCCGGCAAAGCGTTCGGCGCTCCAGCCGTACTGTGCGATGCGCAGCCACAGCGCGTACAGCGCCAGCCCTGCGTACAGCGGCAGGCTCAGCAGCCCGGCGTCGATCACCCGTTGCAGCCAGGCCGGGTAGGGCGCGTCGGCGGTGCCGTCCTGGTACACCGCATTGACGAACACCACCAGCGTGACCACCACGGCGGCCAGGATGCTCGCCGCCGCGCGGGTTTCCCACAGCGGCTGCAGGCCGGTGAACGGCAGGCTGAGCGCGAACAGCACCGCCACGAACGCCAGCAGCGGCAGCAACCCGGTGCAGATCGCGAACAGGATCTGCCGCATCACCTGCACCGCGCGCTGCTGGGTGCGGCCGATCAGGATGCCCAGGCCGAACATGGTGCCGGTGGCCAGATAGATGAAGGCCGTCTGCCGGAACAGGTCGTAGAACAGAGTCAGCTTGACCAGCGCGAACAGTGCGCCCCACAGCCACAGCACCAGCCAGCAGATCCCCACGAACAGCAGCGCCAGCGCCAGGGTCAGCGCGTTCTGCCAGGCATGCTCGAACAGGTCGCGGTATGGCGTCTGCCAGCGCCCGTGCTGCAGCCGGCACTGCAGCCACGGCAGCAGCACGAACATCGCCAGCGCCAGGGTCGCGCCGAACGGGCCCAGCACCTCGCTGGCGCGCAGCCCAGGCGCGCCGGTGGCGTTCCACACCGCCCAGGCGGACAGCGCCGCCACCAGCACCGCCACCGCGATGGTGTGCTGCCACAGGCGCAGCGCGCCCAGGTGTCGCACCGACAGCAGGGTCATGGTCGGCACGGTCAGCACCAGGGAGTACCAGCACACCTGCCCGCCCAGGGAGCCGAACGGCCACAGGCCGCTCTCGGCGCCGCGCTGCGCCAGGTACAGCAGCGCGCCCTGCAGCAGGGCCACCAGCACGATGAAGGCGCGGGTCTGGCGTGGCAGGTCGGGGGGCGTGTCCATGCGTGCGTGCTCCTGGGCGACCGGTCGGGGGCCGCGATCGGGCGGATTATGGCAGCCCGCCGCCGCCTGGGCAGCGCGCACGCGGGAGGGACGATAGAATGGGGCCATGTCCGCTTTGCCCACGCCTCTGGCCAACCAACTGCTGATCGCGCTGCCGGCGCTGTCCGATCCCAACTTCGCCCGTAGCGTGGCGCTGATCTGCCAGCACGACGAGAACGGCGCGATGGGCGTGGTGGTCAACCGCGCTTCCGAATACACCCTGGGCGAAGTGCTGGAGCAGATGGGCATCGAGACCATCGACGCCACGCTGCGCGAGCAGGTGGTGCTCAGCGGCGGCCCGGTGCACCCGGAGCGCGGCTTCGTCATCCACGACGGCGCGCACGGCTGGGATTCCAGCCTGGCGTTCGCCGACGGCCTGTACCTGACCACCTCGCGCGACGTGCTCGAGGCGATGGCGCGCGGCGAAGGGCCGCGCAACGCGGTGGTCGCGCTGGGCTGCGCCGGTTGGGGCGCCGGCCAGCTGGAGTACGAACTGGGCGAGAACAGCTGGCTGACCGCACCGGCCGATGCCGAACTGCTGTTCGAACTGCCGCTGGAGCGGCGCTGGCAGACCGCGGCCGGACGCATCGGCGTGGACCTGTTCCGCCTCACCGACTACAGCGGGCATGCCTGAGTCCGGCCTGCCTGAGGAGGCTGGCGCGCCCGCGCCCGCCAGCGCCACGCCCGCGACGATCCGCCGCGACGGCACCGTACTCGGCTTCGACGTCGGCCACCGCCGCATCGGCGTGGCGGTCGGCAGCCCGTTCGGCACCGGCGCGCGCGCGCTGGCGGTGATCGACGTGCACGCGCAGGGGCCGGACTGGCCGGCGCTGGACCGCCTGCACGCCGAGTGGCGGCCGCACGGCCTGGTGGTCGGCGATCCGCTCACCCTCGATGGCGCCGACCAGCCCAACCGCAAGCGCGCGCATGCCTTCGCCCGCGAACTCGGCACGCGCTACCGCCTGCCGGTGGTGCTGGTCGACGAACGCTCCAGTTCGGTCGAGGCCGCACAGCGCTTCGCGGTGGACCGTGCCGCCGGCCGCAAGCGCCGCCGCGATGCCGCCGCGCTGGACGCGGTGGCCGCTGCGGTGATCGTGGAGCGCTGGTTGGCCGCGCCCGACGACGCCATTCCCCTTTCCTGATCCACAGCCCGGACCCGCCATGACTGATCCGCAACTCGATTCGAACGGGCGCCTGCGCCACCTGCTGACCCTGGAAGGACTGCCGCGGGCGACCCTGCTGCAACTGCTGGATCGCGCCGGGCAGATCCGCGACGCGGCGGTGGGCCGGGTCGGCAAGCGCAGCGTGCTGGCCGGCACCGCGGTGTGCACGCTGTTCTTCGAACCGTCCACGCGCACCCGCAGTTCGTTCCACCTGGCCGCGCAGCGGCTCGGCGCCGACGTGCTGAACTTCGACGCCTCCACCTCGTCCACGCGCAAGGGCGAGACCGCGCGCGACACGCTGAAGAACCTGGAAGCGATGGGCGTGCGCGGCTTCGTCGTGCGCCACCCCGAGGACGGCGCGGTGGAGCGCCTGGCCGAAGCGGCGGGCGAGGGCACCGCGCTGATCAACGCCGGCGACGGCCGCAGCGCGCATCCCACCCAGGGCCTGCTCGACATGCTGACCCTGCGCCACGCCAAGGGCGGCGATTTCTCCAAGCTCAAGCTGGTCATCGTCGGCGACGTCAAGCACTCGCGGGTCGCGCGTTCGGACCTGCACGCGCTGCGCACCCTCGGTGCCGGCGAAGTGCGCGTCTGCGGCCCGCGCGCGCTGCTGCCCGACGACGGCACCCTGGACGGCTGCGTGGTCGGCGACGACTTCGACGCCATGCTCGACGGCGTGGACGCGGTGATGATGCTGCGCCTGCAGCGCGAGCGCATGGAGGAGGGCCTGGTGACCTCGCTCGAGGACTACCACGGCCAGTACGGTCTCACCGCCGAGCGCCTGCGCCGCGCGTCGAAGGACGCGGTGGTGCTGCATCCGGGTCCGATCAACCGCGGCGTGGAGATCACCGATGAAGTCGCCGACGGCGCGCAGTCGTGCATCCTGCGCCAGGTCGCCAACGGCGTGGCGGTGCGCATGGCGGTGCTGGAAACCTTGCTGGGCTGAGCGCAGGCGCTTCGCGCTCCTGTGGCTCTCGTAGGAGCGGCTTCAGCCGCGACGGGGCATTCCCGGCCCCGTGTCGCGGCTGATCCCCGAAAAGGGGACAAGAGCCGCTCCTACGGGACACCGACCGTCGCGACGGTGGCGATCGGCACATTCGCGCCACCGCGATTCGGCCTACCATCGGTGGCGATCCTCCCCACGGACGCCACCATGATCCCTGTCCTGCGCCGCGCTGCGTTCGCCGCGGCCTGCGTTTCCCTTGTCGCCGCCGCCCAGGCCGATGCCGCCACTGCTGCTACTGCTGCCGCGGACAGCGCCGGCACCTACGATCCGCAGGCGCTGTTCGCACCGCTGCAGTTGCCGCAGCCGGCCAACGCCTACCGCAGCGGCGGCGGCGTGCCCGGCCCGCAGTACTGGCAGAACCGCGCCGACTACGATCTGCACGCCACCCTGGAGCCGGCCACGCATACGCTGCGCGGCCAGGAGACCATCACCTACAGCAACCGCAGCCCGGACACGCTGGACGTGCTGTGGCTGCAACTGGACCAGAACCTGTACCGCGCCGATGCCCGCGCCCGGACCCTGCGCGCCGCGCGTGCCGACCGGCCCGCGCCGCAGAGCACCGACGGCTACCGCATCGCCAAGGTCGAACTGGAGCAGGGCGGCAAGCGCGTGGCGGCGACCTTCCTGATCGACGACACGCGCATGCGCGTGGATCTGCCGCAGCCGCTGGCCAGCGGCAAGGCGCTCAAGCTGCACATTGACTACGCCTACACCGTGCCCGGCACCTGGGGCGGTCGCACCGCGGTCACGCCCACCGCCGATGGCGACATCTACGAGATCGCACAGTGGTATCCGCGCATGGCAGTGTACGACGACCTGCGCGGCTGGGATACCCAGCCCTACCTGGGCTCCGAGTTCTATCTGGAATACGGCGATTTCGACTACGCGGTGACGGTGCCGTGGGACTACCTGGTCGCCGGGTCCGGCGAACTGGTGAACCCGGCGCAGGTGCTCACCGCCACCCAGCGCCAGCGCCTGACGCAGGCGGCCGCCAGCGACAGCACCGTGACCATCCGCGGCGCCGAGGAAGTGGGCCAGCCGGCCAGCCGGCCCAGCGCCAGCGGTACCCAGACCTGGCGCTTCCATATGGATCACACCCGCGACGTGGCCTTCGCCGCCTCGCCGGCCTTCGTCTGGGATGCGGCGCGGATCAACCTGCCCGCGGGCAAGCATGCGCTGGCGATGTCGGTGTATCCGCGCAGCGCGGTCGGCAACGATAAGTGGAGCCGCTCCACCGAATTCGTGAAGGCCTCGATCGAGCACTTCTCGCAGTGGTATCCGTACCCGTGGCCGGCGGCGGTGAACCTGGGCGGCCACGGCGCCGGCATGGAGTACCCGGGCATCGTCTTCGACGACATGGCCGACGGCGGCAAGCAGCTGTTCTGGATCACCGCGCACGAACTGGGGCACGGCTGGTTCCCGATGATCGTCGGCTCCAACGAGCGGCGCCATGCGTTCATGGACGAGGGCTTCAACACCTTCATCGACGTCTACGCGTCCGACGCGATCAACCACGGCGAATTCGCGCCCAAGCGCGATGGCGAGTACGCGCCCGGCGGCGGCAACCCGGTGGACGAGATCCTGCCGCTGCTGGCCGATGCGAAAGCGCCGACCCTGCTCGATCGCGCCGACGCCACCAGCGAGACCTACCGGCATCCGCTGACCTACTTCAAGGGCGCGCTGGGCCTGGTGCTGCTGCGCGAACAGATCCTCGGGCCGGCGCGCTTCGATCCGGCGTTCCGCAAGTACATCGCCACCTGGGCCTACAAGCACCCGACGCCGTCGGATTTCTTCCGGCTGATGGAGAGCGAATCGGGCGAGGACCTGAGCTGGTGGTGGCGCGGCTGGTATTTCAACAACTGGCAGTTGGACATGGGCGTGCGCGCGGCGGCCTACGTCGACCACGACCCGGCCAAGGGCCTGCTGGTGACCCTGCGCAGCCGCCAGAAGCTGGTGATGCCGGCGACCCTGCGCATCGACTTCGCCGATGGCAGCCACCTCGACCAGCGCGTGCCGGTGGAGACCTGGATGCAGCAGACCCAGCCGCAGATCCGCGTGCCGAGCACGCAGAAGGTGCTGCACGTGACCCTGGATCCGGACCACGTGCTGCCCGACGCCGACCGCAGCGACAACCGCCTCGACACGGTGGGCTGAGCCGCACGCGGCGGTCCGCAGCAGCACCACGCCCGCGCAAACGTGCTGCGGCCGCAACATTCGCGGCCGCCCGCCATCGGCGCGCGCCTGTCTCTGTTGGGCGCGCCGGTGGTGTTGGCGATGCGCGCGATGCGCGTGCGTTCGCCGTCGTTGCCGGCGGCCTGCACGCACCGTGGCGCGCGTGCAGACGGCCTGTCTCCGCCTGTCGCTGTCTGTCTCCTGCGGACCGTGCGTGTCCGCTTGTCCTGTCCTGTGCGGCGAACGGAGCGTGGGATTCCAGTTCGGCGTCGCGGCGATTGCGTGGGCCGCCGCGCGCATTCCAAGAATGCGCCGGCCCCCACGCCCCCGTGCCGGCGCATGCGCCCACTGCCATGCGGCCTGCACTCATCGCGACAGATGGGAGAGAGATCATGCAGCAGCAGTTCCGCAAGGGCGCGTCGGCGCTCGCTCTGGCCTTGTGCGCCGCTCCGGCCTTCGGCGGCCCGGTCGGGTATGGGGCCAACACCACCGGCGGCGGCAGTGCCATCCCGGTGAACGTCGCCACGATGGAGGCGATGCAGGCGGCGATCGACAACTACGCCGGCTCCGGTGGCCTGGTGCTCAACTACACCGGCAGCTTCAACTTCGCCAGCATCACCGACGTGTGCACGCAATGGAAGCTGCCGGCCAAGACCGTGCAGATCAAGAACAAGCGCGACATCACCATCACGGGCGCGAATGGCTCGTCGGCCAACTTCGGCGTGCGCGTGGTCGGCAACGCGCACAACGTCATCATCCGCAACATGACCATCGGCCTGCTGCCGGGCGGCGAGGATGCCGATTCGATCTCCCTGGAAGGCAATTCCAGCGGGCAGCCGTCCAACATCTGGGTGGACCACAACACCATCTTCGCCTCGCTGACCAAGTGTTCGGGCGCCGGCGACGCCTCCTTCGACGGCGGCATCGACATGAAGAAGGGCGTCAACCACGTCACCGTGTCCTACAACTACATCCACGATTACCAGAAGGTTGCGCTCAACGGCTACAGCGACAGCGACACCCAGAACGCCGCCGCGCGCACCACCTACCACCACAACCGCTTCGAGAACGTGGAATCGCGGCTGCCGCTGCAGCGGCGCGGGCTGAGCCACATCTACAACAACTACTTCAACAACGTCTTCACCTCCGGCATCAACGTGCGCATGGGCGGGGTGGCGCTGATCGAGGCCAACTACTTCGAGAACATCAAGAACCCGGTGACCTCGCGCGACAGCAGCGAGATCGGCTACTGGGATCTCATCAACAACTACGTCGGCAGCGGCATCAGCTGGACCGTGCCCGAGAGCACCAGCAAGCCCTACGCCAACGCGACGACCTGGATTTCGTCCAAGACCTACCCGGAGCCGCTGGGCTATCTCTACACCGCGATTCCCGCCGCGCAGGTCAAGGCCAAGGTCATCGCCACCGCCGGCGCCGGCACCAACCTGGCCGAATGAGACGCGCTGCCTCCGCATGCCCGTGCGGAGGCAGTCGTGACTGTCATATATGTGTCACCCGAATATATGCCGTTTGCAGCATTTCATGTTTGCAGACATGGCTCCCCGTATTGGTGCGTGGTCTCGTCGCATTCGCACCACTGAAGTGCCGCTCGCGCCATTTTTTCACATGGATTTGACGTGGTTGTATGGCTTTCGGCGCCTACGTGCCGCGCCATACACACTCTGGTCACGCTGCTGAGGCGGTTCAAAAATTGTGCGCAGATACGCATCAAGAATTGCGCGCGGCCGCCGTTACCTAAAGCGAGTCCCCGCATGTGACATCCCGATGCGGTCGGTGCTGGAAGTGTCTTCGTCTTCTTCTCCGTCGCATCCCGCCCAGGCCCTCCGCCTGGCGCTGTCTTGCGCGATCCCAGGTCGTGACGCGGGCTCCCCCCCTCCTCCTCACTTGGTGACCCCCTCATGATCGGATTTCTTCAGCGCTACAACGTCGGGACGCGGCTCGCGTCCTCCTTCGGTGTCCTCATTCTGCTGTCATGCGCACTCGTCGCGGCCGGCCTGCTGACGTTGAAGCAGGCGCGCCAGATGATGGACACCATCGTCAATCAGCGCATGCAGATCCTCGATCTCACCAGCGAAATGCGCAGCGCCAGTTCGCTGATCGCGATCAACCTGCGCAACATCGTGCTGCCGAGCACCCAGCAAGAGAACGAGGGTTTCGCCAACGCCATCGACCAGCAGCGGCGTCACTACGAAACAATCCACGACAAGCTCTATGCGATTCCCAACACAAGTCCGGTCGGGGTGCAGATGCGCAAGGCGATCGACGATGCCTACGAGCGCACGCGTAGCGCCAACCAGGAAGTGCTGGAGCTTGGCATGCATGACAAAGACGACGAGGCGCAGAAAGTGCTGATGACCAAGGCGGCACCGGCAACCAATCAATGGCGCGACACGATCAGTGCCTACGCGGACCGGCAGCGCGAGCAGGGGGCCAAGGCATATGCGAGCGCTCAATCCACGATGGATCGCGGCCGCGCCTTCATGATCGTCGGCGGCGCCCTTGTCGTGCTGGTCAGCGGCGTGCTGGCCTGGCTGATCACGCGCAGCCTGACCGTACCGCTGACCCGCGCCACCCGGGTGGCCGAGGCCATCGCGCGCGGCAAGCTGGACAACGATGTTCAGACCGACGCCACGGACGAGACCGGGCGCCTGTTGATCTCGATGCAGGGCATGCAGCAGCAGGTCAGCAACCTGATCAGCGCGCAGATGGAGATGGCCAGGCGCCACGACGCCGGCGAAGTCAGCCATCGCATCGATGCAGAGGCGTTCCCCGGCGACTACGGGCGCATGGCCGCCGAAACCAATGCGCTGGTGGCCTCGCACCTGGCGGTCAAGACGCGCCTTGCGCAGATCATGGGCCGCTATGCGATCGGCGACCTGTCGCAGGACATGGACCGCCTGCCCGGCGAGGAGGCGGTGTTGAGTCAGACCATGGACGAGGTCAAGGCCAACCTGTCGGCGATGAACGAGCAGATCAAGCAACTGGCCACCTCGGCCGCCGATGGCGACTTCAGCGCGCGCGGCGACGCCGAGCGCTTCCAGTACGACTTCCGGGTGATGGTGGAGAGCCTGAACCAGCTGATGGCCACCGCCGACGGCAACCTGCAGGCGCTGTCGACGCTGCTGCAGGCGATCGCCGCGGGCGACCTGACCGCACGCATGCACGGCGAGTTCCGCGGCGTGTTTGCGCAGATGCGCGACGATGCCAATGCCACCGCCGAGCAACTGGCCGGCATCGTCGGCCGCATCAAGCATTCGGCGGTGTCGATCAATGCCGCCGCTAGCGAGATCTCCGCCGGCAACGACGACCTGTCGCGCCGCACCGAGCAGCAGGCCGCCAGCCTGGAAGAAACCGCCGCCTCCATGGAAGAGCTGACCTCCACGGTGCGGCAGAACGCCGAGCACGCGCGTCAGGCCAATCAACTGGCTGCCGGCGCGGCCTCGGTCGCCGCGCAGGGCGGCAGCGTGGTCGGTGAGGTGGTGGCCACCATGAGCGGCATCGAAGCGTCCTCGAAGAAGATCGGCGACATCATCTCGGTGATCGACGGCATCGCCTTCCAGACCAACATCCTCGCGCTCAACGCGGCGGTGGAAGCGGCGCGTGCCGGCGACCAGGGCCGCGGTTTCGCCGTGGTCGCCAGCGAGGTGCGCACCTTGGCGCAGCGCTCGGCCAGCGCCGCCAAGGAGATCAAGAGCCTGATCGACGACTCGGTGAGCCGTGTGGCCGAAGGCTCGGCCCTGGTCGATCAGGCCGGCAAGACCATGACCGAGATCGTGACCTCGGTGCAGCGCGTCACCGACATCATGGGCGAGATCTCGGCTGCGTCGCAGGAACAGTCGGCCGGCATCGAACAGGTCAACCAGACCGTCACCCAGATGGACGAGGCCACCCAGCAGAACGCGGCGTTGGTGGAAGAGGCCAGTGCCGCGGCGCGCTCGATGGAGCAGCAGGCGGTGGAGCTGAGCCAGGCGGTGGCGCTGTTCAAGCTGGACGCCGCGGCGGCCGCGCCGGTGGTCCAGGCGCCGCGTCAGCACGCCGCCCCGGCGCCCGCAGGTAAGCGCAGCGTCGGCCCGGCAGTGGTGAAGGCCTTGCCGGCACGACGTGCGGCGCAGCCGGCAGCGGCGATGGCGCTGGACAAGGATTGGCAGGAGTTCTGAGCCGTACGAGGCGTGTCATCGGGCGGGCGGCGCAGTGCGCGCCGCTCGCTCTGTCGCAGGCCGGCGGCCTTGGTGTCGCCGGTGTCGTGTCCAGCCGACGCGGGCGCCGCGCGCGTCGGTCGAGCGACCGCACCCTGGTCGACGCGGCGGCCTGACCGCAGGGGCGACTCCACAGCGTGCCTCTGCACGGTGCATCGCTCTCACACGGTTTCCCTTGCGCGGTTGCGCGCGTACGCGCGCCGTCTGCTCCAAGCGTCGCCGTCATCCGTGCATCCATCGCGCGTCGCCGTCGACGTGCTTCCATGTCACGCACGCGCCGAGCGCTGTCGCGCAACACCTCAGCTCCGACCGATGCGGCAATGCGAACGCGATCGCATTCCGCGCCTGTTCCGCGCATCTAGAGGTGCGCATGCGCCATTGGATCGACCCAGTTTCTGCGTGCCGCGCGCATATGCAGCATGCAAACGCCATGCCGCTTGTTGCAACACGACATGCACGCGCCTTTCACGCAAAACCGCCAATCGCGCGTCGCGTGCATTCGCCCTCCACACCCCTGTCATATGCCTGAGGGTGTTCAAGAAATTCCCTGCAATCGCCTCTCAAGTCTGGCCGCAGGGGGCCGTTACATCGCCCGCACATTGAGCGGGATGCGGTATCAAGCGTTTGATTCGAAACGCTTTTTCACGGCTTGTTCATCTTGTTTCGATGCGGGCGCACACAACGGCGACTGGTCGGCGTGCGCAGTCCGGGGCACCCGATTGCCCCTCTCAAATTCCCCCAAACAGGTCATTTCCATGATTGCATTCCTTCAGCGCTACAACGTCGGCGCCCGGCTCGCCACCGCATTCGGCATCCTCATCCTGCTGTCCTCGGCGCTGGTCGTCGCCGGGCTGTTCACCCTGTTCCAGGCGCGCGAGCGGCTGGACGGCATCGTCCAGCGCAATATCGCCGCGATCCGTGCCTCCAGCGAGATGCTCAACGCGAGCTCTGTCGTGGCGATCAATGTCCGCAATATCGTGTTGCCGACGTCCCAGGAGGACAACATCCGCTTCGCCAAGGTCATCACCGAGCAGCGCGCGCGCTATCAGGCGGCACGCAATCGGGCGGGTGCCATTCCCAGCGGTGCGCAGAGCCAGGCTGTGCTGGAGGAGGTCGATCGCGCCCGCGCGCTGACCGTGGACGTCAACAACCGCGTCATCGATCTGGGCATGCACTACAAGCCGGACGAAGCACTGGCCCTGCTGATGGGGACGTCTGCGCCGCTGACGCAGAAGTGGCAGGATGCAATCGCCCGCTACGCCGATCTGCAGGCCACCCGCAGCAATGAGGCCTATGCGGCCGCGACGGCCGCGATGGCGCGTGGGCGCGCCATGCTCATCGCCGGCGGCCTGGCGGTGGTGCTGGTCAGCAGTGTGCTGGCCTGGTTGATCACCCGCAGCCTGACCGTGCCGCTGGCCCGCGCCACCCGCGCCGCCGAAGCCATCGCCAAGGGCCGCCTGGACAACGACGTGGCCACCGACGCGCGCGACGAACCCGGCCGCCTGCTGCTGGCGATGGGCGGGATGCAGACGCAGCTGCAGCGCTTCTCGCGCGAAACCGCGTTGATGATCGAGCTGCATGCCGACAAGGACATCAGCCACCGCATGCCGCAGGACTTCCCCGGCGTGTACGGCGAGTTGAGCAAGGGCATCAACACCATGATGTTCGAGCACCTGGATGCCATCGTCGAGGCGGTGGAGATCCTCAACGAGTACGCCAACGGCGACCTGCGCCGCGACGCGCGCCGTCTGCCCGGCAGCCGCGCCGTCCTGCACGAGTCGATGGATGCGGCCAAGGCCAGCCTGCTGGCGATCAACACCGAGATCAAGCGCCTGGCCGCGGCGGCCGCGGCCGGCGACTTCAGCGCCCGCGGCGATGCCGCGCGCTTCCAGCACGACTTCCGGCTGATGGTGCAGGACCTCAACGCGATGATGGAGGTCAGCGACCGCAACCTGGGCAAGCTGTCGTCCCTGCTGCAGGCCATCGCTGCCGGCGACCTGACCGCGCGCATGGACGGCGAGTTCCACGGCGTGTTCGCGCGGATGCGCGACGACGCCAACGCCACCGCCGACCAGTTGACCGGCATCGTCGGCCGCATCCAGACCGCGGCGGTCAGCATCAATGCCGCCGCCACCGAGATCGCCACCGGTAACGACGATCTGTCGCGCCGCACCGAGCAGCAGGCCGCCAGCCTGGAGGAGACCGCCGCCTCGATGGAGGAGCTGACCTCCACGGTGAAGCAGAACGCCGAACACGCCCGCCAGGCCAACCAGCTCGCCAGCGGCGCGGCCTCGGTCGCCTCGCAGGGCGGCGCGGTGGTGGGTCAGGTGGTCGAGACGATGAGCGGCATCGAAGCCTCCTCGAAGAAGATCGCCGACATCATCGGCGTCATCGACGGCATCGCCTTCCAGACCAACATCCTGGCGCTCAATGCGGCGGTGGAAGCCGCGCGTGCGGGCGACCAGGGCCGCGGCTTCGCGGTCGTTGCCAGCGAAGTGCGCACCCTGGCGCAGCGTTCGGCCAATGCCGCCAAGGAGATCAAGACGCTGATCGACGATTCGGTGACCCGCGTCGCCGAAGGCTCGGCGCTGGTCGACCGCGCCGGCAGCACCATGCAGGAGATCGTGGCCTCGGTGCAGCGCGTCACCGACATCATGGGCGAGATCTCGGCCGCCTCGCAGGAGCAGTCCGCCGGCATCGAGCAGGTCAACCAGACCGTCACCCAGATGGACGAAAGCACGCAGCAGAATGCGGCGCTGGTGGAAGAAGCCACCGCGGCAGCGCGTTCGATGGAGCAGCAATCGGTGGAGCTGACCCAGGCGGTGGCGCTGTTCAAGCTCGATGGCATGGTCACCGGTGCGTCGCCGCAATCGGCACTGCCGCGTGGGGGGCGCTTCGCGCCGGCGGCCACGCGCGGCGCGCGTCCTGTGGCGGCCACTGCGCCGGCACGTCGCGCGCCTGCGCACGCGACGGCGCTGGCACTGGACAACGACTGGCAGGAGTTCTGAGGCGGGCGGACCTGGCGGCGAAGGACGACTAGCGAACGCGGCCACCCTCCCGTGGAAGGTGGCCGCGCCGTGCGAACCATGGGGGCGATGGGCTCGGCTGAGCGCATTCCCCCTCCTTTTGCCGATGGTGCGGTTGTTGCGGAAAGGACGCGCGTGTCCTCTTACTTCGGCACCGACCCTCGTGGCGTGCTGATCACGTACGAAGTGATGTACTGACCATTGACGTCGTACACCACCACGATGGTGGTGTTGGCGTCGCGGTAGACCACGGTGGCGTTGCACGGGCAACTGGCCGCGGCGGTGACCATGCCCAGCGGCTGGTTCTTCGCGTCGTTGACCGCGATCATCTGCTCCTCGGCCGCGCTGCCGATCGGCAGCCGCGTGTCGGTGCCCGGCGTGGCGCTGAGCACGGTGATGACCTCGTCCTGCAACGAGTTGATCTGCACGAAGCGCAGGCCGGCCTTCTCGAACGTGTAGACCTTGAACAGCGGCGACAGGCTGACGTTCTTCTTGCCGACGGGCAGGCGTTCGCCCATGCCCTGGATCGCGTCGGCGGCGTTGAGCGGCACACGCTCGGCGGCCTGCAGGCAGGGCGCGGCCAGCGCGGCCGCCAGTACGGTGAGGGTCAGCAGCGGTTTGATCATGGTGTCTCTCCTTGTCTGGATGTACGGACCTGTACGCCATGGGACGAGCGATAGCCGTGGTCCTTTCCGGCTGGAGCGCCCGCAACGGGCCGTCTCCCGGTCCGTCGTCGCCTACCTTCCCCGGCTCCGCGTTCGCCCTCATCGGCAGGTGCGGAAATAGGAGACTTTGCAAGCGTCGAGTTCAGTATTTCTGACGTTAGTATCGATGTCAATAAGCAAAATCAACCGTGTAAGCGGAAATGGCGCTGGTGTTTGATGTAAGGCGATTCCGTACATCGGCGGGGTCAGGTCGTTCCGCCGTGGCGTTTGCAGGGGAAGGGCGGCCGTCGGTATCGCGTGCGGGGCGTTGTTGGCGATCGCGTGCGCGGATCCGCGCTGCGTTGCAGCAGCCATCCCGCGGCGGCGCGTCGATCCGCAGCCGCAAGCGGCCAAACGCGTGCACAGCCGCACCTCGCCGCCGTCAGCCTGTATCGTGTCGCGTTTTCCGCACCCGACCGAGCCGATGCCGCATCCGTCCGCGCCTGTCCCGCCCGCCGCCGCTCCCGCCCTGCGCCACGCGCTGAAACCGCGGCAACTGATCATGATGGGCCTGGGCAGCGCGATCGGCGCCGGCCTATTCCTGGGTTCCGGCGTCGGCGTGCACGCGGCGGGGCCGGCGGTGCTGATTTCCTACCTGGTCGCCGGTGCGCTGGTGATCATCGTGATGAACGCGCTGGGCGAGATGGCCGCGGCCAAGCCGGCCAGCGGCGCATTCTCGGTCTATGCCGCCGACGCAATGGGGCCGACCGCCGGCGCCACCGTGGGCTGGCTGTGGTGGCTGCAACTGGTGATCGTGATCGCCGCCGAGGCGGTGGGCGCGGCCGGCCTGCTGGCGACGGTGTGGCCGGGCTTGCCGGTGCCGGCGGCCGCGATCGCGTTCATGGCCGCGTTCACCGCGATCAACCTGCTGGGCGTGCGCAACTTCGGCGAGTTCGAATTCTGGTTCGCCATCCTCAAGGTGGCGGCGATCGTCGGTTTCATCCTGGTCGGCATCGCCTTGCTGGCCGGCTGGCTGCCCGGTGTTCCCTCGCCGGGCCTGTCCAACGTCACCGGCAACGGCGGCTTCGCGCCGAAGGGCATGGCCGGCATCGGCGCCGCGCTGCTGGTGGTGGTGTTCGCGTTCGGCGGCACCGAGATCGTGGCGGTGGCCGCGGCCGAGACCGCCGACCCGGAGCGCAGCATCGCCCGTGCCATCCGCACCGTCGCCTGGCGCATCCTGGTGTTCTACATCGGCTCGCTGAGCGTGATCATCGCGGTGGTGCCATGGCAGAGCAAGGCGCTGAGTTCGCCGTTCGCCGCGGTGCTGCAAGTGGCCAACATCCCCGGCGCCGCCACCGGCATCACCCTGATCGCGGTGATCGCGTTGCTGTCGGCGCTCAACGCCAATCTGTACGGTGCCTCGCGGATGATCTTCTCGCTGGCCCAGCGCGGCGAAGCGCCGCGCGCGCTGGCCGCGTCCAGCCGGCAGCAGGTGCCGTGGCTGGCAGTGCTGGCCAGCGTGCTGTTCGGCTTCGTCGCCGCGGTGCTGGAGCTGCTGTATCCCAACCGGGTGCTGCCGGTGCTGCTGAACATCGTCGGCGCCACCTGCCTGCTGGTGTGGACGATCTCGCTGCTGTCGCAACTGATCCTGCGCGCGCGCGCCGACCGCGCCGGCACCCGCCTGCCGTTCCGCATGCGCGGCTATCCGGTGCTCACCGTGCTGGCCCTGGCGATCCTGGCGCTGATCTTCGGCCTGCTGGTGGCCTCGCCGGACACCCGCACGCAGTTCCTGTCGATGGCGGCGCTGACCGCGGTGATCGCCGTGGTCAGCGGCGTGGCGCGGCGGTTGCGCGCGGGGTAGGGCGCGCGCTCCATCAGTGGCGGCATGCCGTTGTGGGAGGCGCTTCGACCCCGACCGGGGCGGGTTGCCGATGGTGTCGCGCGTCGCGACTGAAGTCGCTCCCACAGAAGGGCTTCGCGCGCGTCATGTGTGCCGCCGCAGCGGCGGCGCGTGGCGCCGCTTTTCATGGAGCAGCCGCGGCAGGTGTCCGCGATGAGGCCTGTCGCGGCTGAAGCCGCTCCTACGAGGGCATCGGACAGCTCGCAGAATTCCCCTGTAGGAGCGGCTTCAGCCGCGACGCGCTGCGATGGAAGACGCCGCGACCGATCCGCGATCGCTGCAGGCGGAGCCTGGGCGCCCATCCCGCGGGCTTGACCGCCATGGGCGATCCACGACGTGCACGCGCACTCCTCAGCCCAGCAGCAGGCGTGCACCCAGCGCGCACAGCAGCGCCGGCGGCATCACCAGCGCACCGACCTTGAGGAAGCGCCAGAAGCCCACGTCCTCGCCTTCGCGGCGGATCGCGGTCAGCCACAGGATGGTCGCCAGCGAGCCGGTGATCGACAGGTTCGGCCCCAGGTCCACGCCGATCAGCAGCGCATCCACCACCAACTGCGGCGGCTGCGCCTGGGCCACGGTGGTGCTGGCGATCAGGCCGGCCGGCAGGTTGTTCATCAGGTTCGAGCCGAACGCCAGCAGGGTGCCGGCGACGCCGGCGGTGGCCTGCGGCGAGTGCGCGGCGGCGTCGGCCAGGGTGCGCGCGAGCAGGCCGATCACGCCGGTGCGCGACAGCGCTTCCACCAGCACGAACAGGCCGGCCACCAGCGGCAGCACCGACCACGACACCGCCCTGGCCATCGGCAGCGGCGACTGTCGGCCGCCCAGGCACACCACGCCCAGCGTCGCCAGGCCGGCCAGGCAGGTCGGCAGGCCCAGGTCCAGGCCCAGCGCGGAGACGCCGACCAGCAGTACCGCTGTGGCGAGGATGCCGACCAGGGCGAAGGTGCCGCCGCGGGTCAGCGGCACCGTGTCCACGCGCGCGGCGCAATGGCCGGTCAGGTCCTTGCGCTCGGCCCAGCGCAGCATCACGAAGGTCACTCCGATCGCCAGCAGCGACGGCAGCGCGAACGCGGCCATCCAGGCGCCCAGGGTCGGCATCTTGCCGCCGTACAGCACCAGGTTGGCGGGGTTGGAGATCGGCAGCACGAAGCTGGCGGCGTTGGCGATCAGCGCGCAGGCGAACAGCAGCGGCAGCGGCTTGGCGCCGGCCTTGCGCGCGGCCGCGTACACCGCCGGGGTCAGCACCACCGCGGTGGCGTCGTTGGACAGGAACGCAGTGACCACGATGCCGACGCCGAACACCAGCGCGAACAGGCGCTGGGTCGAGCCCTTGGCCAGGTTCACCGCATGCATCGCCACCCAGTCGAACAGGCCTTCGGCGCGCGCGGTCTCCGACAGCAGCATCATGCCGATCAGGAACAGGTACACGTCCAGGCCCTTGAGCACCGCCTGCCAGGCCTCGCCGCCCGGCATCAGCCCCAGCGCCATCAGCAGCAGCGCGCCGCCCACCGCCCAGCACGCCTCGGGCAGCTTGAACGGCCGCGCGATCACGCCGGCGGTGGCCAGCGCGCAGATGCCCCAGGTGGCGAAATTGGCGGTATGCGCGATGGGCATGCTCATGCCGCCGCTGCCGTGGCACGGGCGCGCAGGCGCGCGCGCGAACAGCCCGCTGGGGCGAGGCAGGGGAGGGCGATGGGGGAGGGCACGGGCATGGGGCGTCGGGCAGCGCAGTCCGAGGGGCGTGCAGGATAGCAGCGGGGCAGGTGCAGGCCGGGCCGACATGGGCGCTCCGGCGCCCGCGGTTTAGCTTGCGTAGACACGCGCAGCGGGGCTGTCCGCACATCACTGCACGCCAGGGCCGCGCGGCACCGCGGTGCCGCTACCCCAGATGGCGTGCGATCCACCCTTGCACGAACGCCACAGGTCCGGTCCGTGGCGGCGGCGTCAGCCCGGCGCTGCGCACGAAGCCGGTGGCGGCCTGGGCCAGTGCCTGGTTGGCGCGACGCACGGCCTGCTGCGCGGCCGCCTGCTGCTGGCGCAACTGCACCAGGTGCAGCGACGGCCGCCCGGGCGGGGCGAACTTCTGGTCGCGGCGCAGCGCATCGGCGGACAGGCGGCTGGCCTGCGCGGCCTGGTGCAGGGCGTCCAGTGCGTCCAGCACCTGCAATAGCCAGCGTCCGCTGTCGCTGAGCTGCAGGGGAGAGGCATCGTCGTCGCATGCCGGCAGCAGCAGCGGTGGAATCGCCGTACCGGGGAGCGTCGCCGCAGCTGGATCCAGGGCGCGCAGGCGGGCGTGGAAGGCGGTCTGCGATGAGGAAGGAATGGTCGCCATGCCGGCCCTGTGCGCGAAAGCGCGGACTGTACGCGGTTTGGCGCATCGCCGACAGGTGATGGCGTCGCGCGATGGGGACTCTCCTCGTCGATCCGGCGCGTCACCGCGGGACCACCGCGCCCTGCCTGCAGTGTCGCGCTGCATGGTTGCCGCGTTGTGCCCAATCGTGCTGGCCGCCGACGCATGACGCGCGTGCTGCCGGGCCGAAGCCGACAGACGTGGCCCTGGCGCATTGGCGCGCACAGATCTGCCTCGTTGCGTTCTCCGCGGCGTGCACGCTCGTAGCGCGACATGCGCGGGAGCGTGGGCGTGCCCTAATGCGGTGGCGACGCTGCCGCCTCCATCTGGTCGAGATACTGCAGTTCGTGCAGGGCGACGGCATTGCCGGGTTCCAGCTCCAGCGACTGCTGCAGGGCCGCGCGGGCGCCGGCCTTGTCCGGCGTGTCGATCAACAGCGAGCCGATGCCGCGCAGCGCGATCGCGCGGCCCGCGCGCGCCCGCGGCGAGACGTCGGCCAGGGCAAGCGCCTGCCGATAGCTGGCGAGCGCTTCGTCGGTGCGCCCGAGGTTGCGCAATGCATAGCCGCGTTCGGTGTAGGCGGAGAACAGATACGGCCCGAGCGCGATCGCCTGGTCGAGCCACGCCAGCGCCTCCGACCACTGCCGTTGTGCGGCGGCGGCAAAGCCGCGCATCTGCAGTGCGTTGGCGCAACTGAGGTCGATCCATTCGGTCGGCTGGCCGTCGGCATGCGCGGCCATGTAGGCCTCGTACTCCTGTACGTCGGCAACGCTGACCACGCGCAGGCCAGGCCGTTGCCATGTGCCGCAACGGGCGATGATCCGGTCCAGCAGGGCGATGTCCGCCGCATCCATGTTGTCCAGGCGTGTCTGCAGCGTGGCGATGTCCTTGCGGTACTCCACGCCGGGGCGTGCGGTCGCCGCCTTGCCTTGCAGGTAGGTGGTGACCGGCTCGGTCAGCGCCTGTGCCGCCGCGCCGTGGCCGGCGCAGGCCAACAGCGCGCACACCGTGGCGCGCAGCATCCCCTTGTGTCGCATGCATCCCCCTGCATCGAACGGTGGTGGTGGAAGGTCGCTGTCAGGTGGGCATCCCGGCTACGCCAAGGCAGGCGCGCAGCGCATGGCCGCCGCACTCAGTTGTCGGCGGTGGTCGACGTGGCGGCGTCGCTGCGCTTCTGCGCGAACAGCCACTGCCACATCTTCGGATCGCGGTAGGTGGCATCCCAGGCGTTGTGGTTGCCCTGCGGGTATTCGGTGTAGCGCACGTCGGCGTCGAGGTTCTTGAAGGCGCGGACGATCTTGCGGTCGTCGTGCGGCAGCACCACGTCGTCCTGCGCGCCGTGGAAGATCCACACCGGCACGTGCCGCAGGCGCTGCGCCAGCGCGCTGTAGGGATCGGCCAGATAGGCCACCGGCGTCACCACCAGGTATTCGCGGTCCTCGTGCGGGGACAGGATCGCGCCGCAGATCGGCACCAGCGCAGCGAAGCGCTGCGGCTGCTTCAGGGCGATCTCCCAGGTGCCGTAGCCGCCCATCGACATGCCGGTCAGATAGGTGCGTTGCGGGTCGCCGTTGAACTCGGCGCTGCTGTCGTCCAGCGCCTGCAGCGCCATGGTCGCGTTGGCGCCGTTCCACTCCTCGCCGTCGGGCGCCTGCGGCATCACCACCAGGGCCGGGAAATCGGCCAGGTGGCGGCGCAGGTAGGGGCCCAGGCCGGCCGTGGTCTGGTCGCGGCCGTCGTCGCCGCGCTCGCCGGAGCCGTGCAGGAACAGCACCACCGGCACCAGGCCCTGGCGATGCGCCGGCGCCGGCACGAACACCTGGTAGCGGTAGATGCGTCCATCGAGGGTCAGCTGGCGGCTGACGAAGTGGCCGGTGGCCGGGTCGCTGGGCAAACTGCTGCAGCCGACCATCGACAGGCACAGCAGAAGCAGCAACGAACGCATCGACATGGCTGGCCCTCGGATGGTGAGCCCGCAGTATCGTGGCCTTGGCGTCTTTCCGACAACCCGGACAGCGGCGGCGGACATGCGCCAGTCAGCCGGCGGCCGAGGCGCGTGCCGGTGCGGTGCGCGCGTCGTGCCCGGGTGGGTGCGGCGACCAGCGTCGTCCCGCACGCACCCGCCGTGCCCGCCCGCCCTACAGCAGGACCAGGGTGGCCAGACCGAGGAAGCTGAGGAAGCCCATCACGTCGGTCAGCGTGGTCAGGATCACCCCGCCGGCCAGGGCCGGGTCGAAGCCCAGGCGCTTGAGCGTCAGCGGCACCAGCACGCCGCCCAGCGCGGCGGTGAGCAGGTTGATGGTCAGGGCCGAGCCGATCACCAGCGACAGCAGCGGTTGCTTGAACCACAGCAGCACGATCAGGCCCAGGCCGATGCCCAGCGCCAGGCCGTTGATCAGCGCCACCGACAGCTCCTTGCGCAGCAGCACGATCACGTTGGAGGCGCCGATCTGGCCCAGGGCCAGGCCGCGCACCATCAGCGCCAGCACCTGGGTGCCGGCGTTGCCGCCCATGCCGGCCACGATCGGCATCAACGCGGCCAGCGCCACCAGCTTGGCGATGGTGCCCTCGAACTGGCCGACCACGCTGGAGGCGATGAAGGCCGTGCCGAGGTTGATCGTCAGCCACAGCAGGCGGCGCCGGAATGCGCGCCGCACCGGGCTGAACAGGTCTTCGTCCTCGTCCAGACCGGCCGCGCTCATCGCCTGGTGCTCGGCCTGGTCGCGGATGATGTCGACCACGTCGTCGATGGTGATGCGGCCGAGCAGGATGTTGTTGTCGTCCACCACCGGCGCGGAGATCCAGTCGTGGTCGGAGAACTGCCGCGCGACCTCGTCGGCGCCTTCGCCGACGTCGATGGCCGGCTGCTCGTCGTCGATCAGCCGGTTGATCGGGGTGGAATCCTCGTGGGTCACCAGCGCCGCCAGCGACACCCGCCCCAGATACTGGTGGCGGCGGCTGACCACGAACAGGTGGTCGGTGTGGTCGGGCAACTCGCCGCGCAGGCGCAGGTAGCGCAGCACCACGTCGACGTTGACGTCGGCGCGCACGGTGACCACGTCCGGGTTCATCAGGCGCCCGGCGCTGTCCTCGGGATACGACAGCACCTGCTCGAGCCGCTCGCGGTTCTCGCGGTCCATCGACTTGAGCACCTCGTCGATGACCGTGTCCGGCAGGTCCTCGACCAGGTTGGCGAGGTCGTCGATGTCCAGGTCTTCGACCGCGGCGACGATTTCGTCCGGGTCCATGTCCGCGAGCAGGCTCTCGCGCACTTCCTCGCCGACGTGGACCAGCACCTCGCCGTCGTCCTCCGGATCGACCAGCCCCCACACCACCTCGCGCTTGCCCGGCGGCAGCGACTCCAGCAGGTTGCCGATCTCGGCCGGCGCCAGCGTATTGACCAGGCGCCGCACCGGACCCAGGCGCCCGCTGTCCAGCGCATCGGACAGCATGCGCAGCTGCCGCGCGGTCTTGTCGTGGCGGACGGCGTCGGCCATGCGCTGCTCCCTTGAGGTGAGGCCGCGCTCCGGAGAAACGCGGTCGGTCAGATGTTCATCCCAACATTATCGCCTGCATGTTGCGGGAAGCACAGTGTTGGTTGGGGCCGGAAGTGGGGAATCGGGAATCGGGAATCGCAGGTGCAGAGCGAAGCAGGGTCAGTGCGCGTGGAGAAAAGCGAAGGCTCGGGAAGCGAGCAGCTTGCTGCTGGGGAGGTGGGCGAGAGGCAAAGGGCAGGGGGCAGGAACTGGGGAACAGGGAGCAGGCAGCACGGAGGAGGGGCGCAGAGAGCAGAGCAGAAAGCAGGAAGCAGAAAGCAGGAAGCAGGAAGCAGAAACCAGGAGTAGGAGACTTGAGGTAGGGATGCTGATGGGAGATGCGGCATCGACGCAGGCGCACGGACGGCAGTTTTTGTGGGAGGGACTTCAGTCCCGACGCGATAGGGGTTCAGGCGTCGGGACTGAAGTCCCTCCCACAAGGATGCGATGCAGGCTGAAGGAGTCCGGAGTCCGGAGGCCGAGATCGCGATGCGTGCCTGCGCGTGCGGCCCGGTCTTGTGTAGGAGCGGCTTCAGCCGCGACGGCGGTGCCGACCAGGTTTGTCGTGGCTGAAGCTGTCGCGGCTGAAGCCGCTCCTACGCGATGCAACGCCGCAACACGCGCGGGAACTACCCGATCGCGCAGCCCAGCCAACGCTCGATGCCCTTGCGGTCGCGCGCCTGCAGCAGCTTGGCGCCGCGCTGGCGCAGGGCCTGCAGGTCGGTGTCGCGGATCACCTGGCGCACTTCCAGCATCGTCGCCGGGTGCAGGCTGAACTCGCGCAGCCCCAGCGCCAGCAGCATCGGCGTCAGCGCCGGGTCGCCGGCGATCTCGCCGCACACCGCCACCGGCTTGCCGTGGGCCTGGCCGGTGGCGATCACCTGCGCGATCAGGCGCAGCACCGCCGGATGCAGCGGCGAATACAGCTCGGCCACCGCCTCGTTGTTGCGGTCGGCGGCGAGCAGGTACTGCACCAGGTCGTTGGTGCCGATCGACAGGAAGTCGATGACGTCGATGAAGGTGTCCAGCGCGAGCGCCGCCGCCGGCACCTCGATCATCGCGCCGAGTTGCACCTGCTCGGCGATGGCGTGGCCGTCGCGGCGCAACTGCGCGGCGATGCGCTTGAGATGGCGGCGCATCGCCAGCAGTTCCTCGCGCGCGCTCACCATCGGCACCAGCACCCGCACCGGCCCGTAGGCCGAGGCGCGCAGCAGCGCACGCAACTGCGTGTCGGAGACCTTGGGGCGGGCCAGCGACAGGCGCACGCCGCGCAGTCCCAGCGCCGGGTTTTCTTCGTTGCTCATGGTCAGGCCGGTGCGATCAGCCTTGTCCGCGCCCAGATCCAGGGTGCGGATGGTCACCGGCCGCCCGCTCATGCCGAGCACCGCGTCGCGGTAGGTGTGGAACTGTTCTTCCTCGTCGGGTAGCGCGTCGCGCTGCAGGAACAGGAATTCGGTGCGGTACAGACCAAGGCCGTCGGCGCCCAGCGCATGTGCGCGGGTGACGTCGTCGCGCGACTCGGCGTTGGCCAGCAAGGTGATGTCCACGCCGTCGCGGGTGCGGCTGGGCTTGGAGCGCAGCTTGCCCAGGCTGCGTTGCAGCCTGGCCTGCTCGCGCACGCGACTGCGGTAGTCGCGCAGGTCGTCCGGGGTCGGGTCGACCAGGACCGCGCCCTGGGTGCCGTCGACGATCAGCACGTCGCCGTCGTTGATCTTCTGCAGCGCGTCGGCGACGCCGACCACCAGCGGCAGGTGCAGGCTGCGGGCCAGGATCGCGCTGTGCGACAGACTGCTGCCGGCACTGGTGACGATGCCGACCACGCCCTGCGCCTGCAGTTGCGCCAGTTCCGACGGCGCCACGTTCTCGCACACCAGGATCTCGCCGGCCAGGCCTTCGCTGTCCGGTTGGCGCTTCTGCAGGAACGCATGGATCCGCCCGATCACATGGTCCAGATCGTCCATGCGGCTCTTCAGGTAGGCGTCTTCCATGTCGTCGAACACGGTCGCCAGGCGGTCGCGCTGCAGGCGCAGTGCGTAATCGGCGCTGTAGCGGCCGGTGCGGATCAGTTCGTCCAGGCCGTGCAGCAGTTCCGGGTCGTCGAGCAGCAGCGCGTGCAGGTCGAGGAATTCGCCGACCTCCTTGGCCAGGGCGCCGTGCAGGCGCTGGCGCAGGCCGTGCATCTCCTCGCGCGCGGCGTCCACCGCACGGTGCAGGCGATCGAGTTCCTCGGGGATCTGCGCGGCGCCGATGCGTTGCTCGGCCACCTCCAGCGCATGCGGCAGGCGCACCCGCGCCCGGCCCAGGGCATTGCCGCGCGAGGCACCATGGCCGGCGATGCGCACGCTCACCGCGCGTGCCCCGTGCGGCGGCACCGCGTCCCTGCCTGCGGCCGCCGGCGGCGCATGCTCAGCTGTCCTCGTCGAAGCGCCGCTCGAACAGGTCGACCACGGCCTTGAGCGCCTCGGCCTCGTCGGCGCCGTCCACCCGCACTGTCACCGGCGTGCCCTGCGCGGCGGCCAGCAGCATCACGCCCATGATGCTCTTGGCGTTGACCTCGCGGCCCTTGGCCGCGAGCGTGGCATTGCAGCGGAACGAGGACAGCGTCTGCACCAGCTTGGCAGTGGCGCGGGCGTGCAGGCCGAGGCGGTTGGAGACCAGCAGTTCGCGTTCAAGCATCGTCGATCACCACGCCGTTGCGCGAGCCGGCGGCGGCGGTCGCGGGCAACTGCTCCAGTCCTTGTTCGGGGTAGTTCATGATCCGCAGCAGCATCGGCAGACTCAACGCCGAGACGCGCCGCACCGGCGTGCCCAGGCGCGCCAGCCGCGCGGCGAGGTTGCTCGGGCTGGCCCCGTACAGATCCGTCACCACCAGTACGCCATCGCCGTCGTCCACCCGCCGCAACGCCGCCGACGCCTGCGGGAGCAGCGCGTCGAGGTCGGCATCGAACGGCACGTCGAAGGCTTCGGTTTTCAGCGGCAACTGCCGCAACAGGCGGGTCGCCACGCTCAGCAGCGCGGCGCCGATCCCAGGGTGGGTGATGAGGAGAATGCCACAGGCCATGGGAGAACGTTAACAGGTCAGGCAGGGCGCAGGGAATGGCTGTGGGGTGCTGGGATTGGGGATTCGGGATTGGGGATTCGCAAGAGCCAGAGCAATGCCCGCTTTTGCCAATCCCGAATCCCCAATCCCCAATCCCGGCCTTTCGATCAATCCTGCTCGCGATGGAAGGTGGCCACTTCCGGCCAGCCCTGTTCGCGGGCGTGGCGGGCCAGACGTTCGGCCAGGTAGACAGATCGGTGCTTGCCACCGGTGCAGCCGAAGGCGATGGTCACGTAGCTGCGGGTGTCGTTGCGCAGCCGCGGCAGCCAGGTGTCGAGGAAGTCGATCAGTTGCGCGGTGTAGCGCTGCACGTCCGGTTGCGCGTCCAGGTACTCGCGCACGCCGCTGTCGCGGCCGGTCATCGGGCGCAGCTCCGGGTCCCAGTGCGGATTGGGCAGCACCCGCGCATCGAACACGAAATCCGCCTCGGCCGGCACCCCGCGCTTGTAGGCGAAGGACTCGAACAGCAGCGACAGGGTGTTCTCGGCGGACAGTGCGAACTCGGTGGTGACCCGCCGGCGCAGCTGGTGCACGTTGAGCGTGCTGGTGTCGATCACCGCATCGGCGGCCTCGCGCAGCGGCTCGGTCAGCGCGCGCTCGCGCTCGATCGCTTCCGGCAGCGACAGGCCCTGGCGCGACAGCGGGTGGCGCCGGCGGGTGTCGGCGTAGCGCTTGATCAGCGCCTCGTCGTTGGCATCGAAGAACAGCAGCCGCGCGTCCAGGCCGAACTGCGCCACCGCCTCGCGCCAGCGCGAGAGCTGGGTCAGGTCGCTGTGGCGGCTGCGCACGTCGATGCCCACCGCCAGCTTGCTGGGGCCGGCATCCTCGCGCACCAGGCTCTTGACGAAGGCCGGCAGCAGTTCCACCGGCAGGTTGTCGACGCAGTAGTAGTCCAGGTCCTCGAAGGTCTTCAGCGCCACCGACTTGCCGGAGCCGGACAGGCCGCTGACGATGACCAGGGTGGAGGTGTTGGCACCGGCGGTCATGGCGTGCGCCGCTCCAGCAGGTTGCTGTGGCGGGCGATGAACATCGCCGCCGGGTCGATGCCCTTGGTGCGCAGGATGTGCAGGCGCGTGGCGGCCTCGGTCAGCACCGCCAGGTTGCGGCCGGGCATCACCGGCAAGGTGATCAGCGGCACATCCAGGTCCAGCACGTGGCGGGTGCCGGAATCGCCGGTGAGGCGCTCGTAGCCGTGGGGCGTGGGCTCGGTCATGGGCCGGGTCAGGTGCACGATGAGCCGAAGGTACTTGTTCTTCTTTACAGCCGTGTCGCCGAACATCTCGCGCACGTTGAGCACGCCCAGCCCGCGCACTTCCAGCAGGTCCTGCAGCAGTTCAGGGCAGGTGCCGTCGAGCACGTCGGGGGCGATCTGGGTGAATTCGGGGGCGTCGTCGGCGACCAGGCGGTGGCCGCGGCTCAACAGTTCCAGCGCCAGCTCGCTCTTGCCCGAGCCGGCCTCGCCGGTGATCAGCACGCCGATCGAGTAGATCTCCATGAACACGCCATGCAGGATCACCCGCGGCGCCAGCGTGCGCGCCAGGTGGTAGGAGAGGTGATTGAGCAGTTCGTGGCCGCGCTTGGGCGAGACCCACAGCGGCGTGTCGGATTCGTCGGCGGCCGCGCGCAGGTCTTCCGGGCACGACTGGTTCTTGGTGACCACCAGCGCCAGCGGCCGCACCTGCACGATCTTCTCGATGGTCTCCCAGCGCTGGCGCGCGTCCAGCGAGTCCAGCCAGGCCAGTTCCTCGGTGCCGAGGATCTGCACCTTGTTGGGGTAGATGGTGTTGAGGTAGCCGGCCAGCGACGGCCGCCGCGAGACCGCATTGCCGGCCTCCAGCACCCGGTGCTCGCCCTTGTGCCCGGCCAGCCAGCGCAGGCCGAGGCGGTCGCGCTGCTGGTCGAACAGCTCGCGTGCGTCGATGCTGGTGTTCATGCGGCGGCCCGTGGCGCGCCGCCGAGCAGCGCATACAGTGCGGCGGCGTCCGGCGCGTTGCGCAGGGCGTCGCGGAATTCGGCGATGGAGAACTGCTCGGCCAGTTCGGACAGCAGCATCAGGTGTTGGTGGGTGTAGTGCGCCGGGACGGCCATGGCGAAGATCAGGTCGACCAGGGTGCCCTGGCCGTCGAAATCGATCGGCTGTTGCAGGCGCAGCAGCGCGCCGCGGGGGGCGTCCAGGTCCGGCGCGCGGCCATGCGGGATGGCGATCCCATGGCCGATGGCGGTGCTGCCGAGCTGTTCGCGCTCGCGCAGGCTGGCGAAGAGTTCATCGGCGCCGGCCTGCTGGCAGGCCAGCAGACCGGCGGCGGTGTGCAGCAGGGTGTCGCGATCGGCGGCCGGAAGCACCTGGGTGCTGACGGCCGCCATCAGATCGGTCAAGGGCATGGCGGCGCAACGTGGGGAGGATCACGCGAGATTGTCGCGCACCTCGGCCGCATGGTGGTCGTGCTTCTTTTCCTTGTGCTTGATGATCAGCCGGTCCAGCTTGTCGGCGAGCAGGTCGATCGCCGCGTACATGGTCTGCGCGCTGGCGTCGGCGTGCAGGGTGCGGCCGGGGACATTGACGGTGGCCTCGACGTGGTGGTCGGGCTTGCGCAGCGCCAGCTGGGCGCGGACCTCGATGGTTTCCTCGTAGTGTCGCTTCAGCCGTTGCAGCTTGGTCTCCACATACTCGCGCAGGGCGGGGGTGACTTCGATCTGCTGGCCGTAGGTCTCGATACGCATCGGATACTCCTTGGTTCGGGTTTCACACCTATGAACCATCGCCGCCGCCGCTAGCCGATCCGAACGCGTTCGTGGGAGGCGGAGATGTTCATGGCCTCACGATACTTCGCCACGGTGCGGCGCGCTACAGGCACGCCGGCACTTTTCAGCAGGTCGGCCAGCTTGGCGTCAGAAAGCGGCTTGCGCGGATTTTCCGCCTCGATCAGCCGCCGGATCATCGCCTGGATCGCCGTGCTGGACGCCTCGCCGCCGCTGTCGGTGTCGATGCCCGAGGCGAAGAAGGCGCGCAGCGGGATGGTGCCGCGCGGGGTGCGCACGTACTTGCGGGCGATGGCGCGCGAAATGGTGCTTTCGTGCAGGCCCAGTTCGCCGGCGATCTCGCGCAGGGTCAGCGGCCGCAGCGCCTGTTCGCCGAACTCCAGGAAGCCGGCCTGCTGCTTGAGCAGGCAACGGGTCACCTTGAGCAGGGTCTCGCCGCGCGCCTCCAGGCTCTTCAGCAGCCAGCGCGCTTCCTGCAGCTGCCCGCGCAGGTAGCCGGCATCGCTTTCGCCGCATTGGCGGATCAGCCGCTCGTAGCCGCGGTGGATGGTGACCTTGGGCTGGGCGTGCGCGGACAGCGCCGCATGCCAGACCCCACGCTGGCGCCAGACCACGCAGTCCGGCACCACGTAGGTGTCGCTGCCCAGTTCGCCGATCTGCTTGCCCGGGCGCGGGTCCAGCGAGCGCAGCAGCGCGACCGCGGTGTCGACCTCCGCCGCCGGACGCTTGAGTTCGTGGGCCAGCCCGGCCACGCCGCTGCGCGGCAACCGCTCCAGCGGACCGTTGGCGATGGTGCGCGCCAGCGCCAGCCCCGGCGTGTCCTCGGGCAGGGTGTCCAATTGGAGGGTCAGGCATTCGCCCAGGCTGCGCGCGGCGATGCCGGCCGGGTCGAAGCGCTGGATCTGGTGCAGCACGGTGAGGATCTCGTCCTCCTCGGCGGCGATGTCCGGGCGCAGGGTCTCGGCGATCGCGGCCAGCGGCTCGCGCAGGTAGCCGTCGTCGTCGAGCGCGTCGATCAGCGCCGCACCGATGCTGCGGTCGCGCGCCGACAGCGGCGACAGGTGCAACTGCCACAGCAGGTGGTCGATCAGGGTGTCCGGTTCGGCCACGCGCTCGGCGGCGCTGCCCAGGTCGTCGTCGTCGAACGAACCGCCGCTGCCGCCGGCCCAGGCCGGTTCGGCGTCGGTCCAGTCGGCGCCGTCGCCGGCCGGCGCGGATTCGCCGCGGTCGCCATCCCCGTCGCCGCGTGCCTCGCTCGTTGTGTGGTCGTGATCATGGCCGTGGTCGGCACCATCGCTGCGTTCGAACGCCGGCGCGGCGTCCTCGGACCACTCCAGCAGCGGATTGCTCTCCACCGCCTCGGCGATCTCCACCTCCAGCTCGGCGCTGGACATCTGCAACAGCTTGATCGCCTGCCGCAACTGCGGCGTCATGACCAGGTGCTGTCCCAGCGATGTCTGCAGCCGTGCTTTCATGCCTGTACCGAGCGCGGAAGGAGCGTAGCCGGCGCGTGCGCGGTCAGAGCCTGAAGGTTTCCCCGAGGTAGACGCGGCGCACGTCGCTGTTGGCCAGCAGCGCTTCCGGCGCCCCCTGCGCCAACACGCTGCCCTCGTTGAGGATATACGCCCGGTCGCAGATTCCCAAGGTTTCGCGCACGTTGTGGTCGGTGATCAACACGCCGATGCCGCGCTGCTTGAGGTGGGTGACGATGCGCTGGATTTCGCCGACCGAGATCGGGTCGACGCCGGCGAAGGGCTCGTCGAGCAGCATCAGCCGCGGCTTGGCCGCCAGCGCGCGGGCGATCTCGCAGCGACGGCGCTCGCCGCCGGAGAGGCTGGCGCCGAGCTGGTCGGCGACGTGGCTGATCTGCAGTTCGTCCAGCAGCGCCACCAGTTCGCGTTCCTGTCCGGCGTTGTCCAGATCCTCGCGCAGCTCCAGCACCAGGCGGATGTTGTCGGCGACGCTGAGCTTGCGGAACACCGACGGCTCCTGCGGCAGGTAGCCGACGCCGAGCTTGGCGCGCTTGTACATCGGCAACGCGGTGATGTCGTTGCCGTCGAGCACGATGCGCCCGGCATCGGCGTCGACCAGGCCGACGATCATGTAGAAGCAGGTGGTCTTGCCGGCGCCGTTGGGGCCGAGCAGGCCGACCACTTCGCCCGCCTCCAGGGTCAGTGCGAAGTCGCGCACCACTTCGCGCTGCTTGTAGCGCTTGCGCAGGCCTTCGGCGAGCAGCATCACTGGCCTCCTTGCTTGGTCGGCTTGGCGGGTGCCGCGGCCGGCTTGGCAGCGGGCTTGGCGCCGTTGGCAGGCGCGGCGCCCGGAGCGGCGCCTGCGTTCTTCGGCTGGATCACCGTGTGCACGCGGGTGCCGTCGCCACCGCCCTGCATGTCGCCGGTCTTGGTGTTGTAGACCATGCGCTGGCCGGCGTTGGTGCCCTTGGGCGAGGTCATGCGGTAGTTGCCGGTGAGGATCACCGTGTCGGTGGGCACCTTGTAGTCGATGTTGTCCGCGACCGCGTCCATCGGCGAGCCGTCGTCCAGTTCCTGCTTCAAGGTGGCCTGCTTGCCGGTCAGCACGACGCGATCGATGTCGCCGTTCTTGCGGAACAGATCGGCGGTGTCGGCATGGATCTCCAGCGTGCCCTGGATGATGACGACATTGCCGAAGAAACGGACCTTGCCGTCGTCGGCCATCATGTTGCCGTCCTGCGCGTCGGACTTGATGTCCATCGGCTGGTTGCGGTCGGTGGACTTGGCCAGCGCCAGGGTCGGCAGCAGCAGGGCGAGCAGGGCGAGCTTAGCGGGCAGCATTCGGTTCATAACGGGACTTGACCTGTGAAAGGAGCTTGTACTGCCGGGATTTCAGGTCGACCTGGAAGCCGACGCCGGTCTGCATCATACCGGGCCGGGTCATGGTGACCGGGTCGGCGGTGCGCGCGCTGTTGGTCTGCGGGAAGACGTCCAGGCTCTGGGTACGGAAGGTGGTGGGCGGGATGCTGGGCACCTTGGGGCTGTCGCCGGCGACATCGTCGCGCAGGCGCAGTTCGTCGCCGTTGGCGCTGACCCAGCCGGTCTTGCTGCGCATTTCCCAGTGCTGGCCGTTGGCGTCGGGCAGCAGGAACAGCGGGGTCACGATCGACATCGTCTGGTCGGCGCGGCTGCGTTCCATCTGCGGCGCGCGCAGGGTCATCGCTTCCTTGCCCTGCTTGTCCAGGCTGACGATCTCGAAGTCGCGGGCGATGTAGTCCACGCTGGCTTCGTCGGACGGATTGCGGGTCGGCTTGCTGCGTTGGTTCCAGGCCGACCAGCCGCTGATCAGCGCCCCGACCAGCAGCAGGCCGCCGAGGGTGGTGCGCCAGTTCATGCGCCATGCTCCTGCAGCAGTGAGGGGACGTGGCCCTGTGCGGCCAGCAGCACGTCGCACAGTTCGCGCGCGGCGCCTTCGCCGCCGCGGGCGCGGGTGGTCCAGTGCACGTGTTCGGCGGTCCAGGGGTGGGCGTTGGCCGGGGCCACCGCCAGGCCGACCACGCGCAGCGGCGCCAGGTCGGGCAGGTCGTCGCCCATGAAGCAGACCTGCTCCAGGCCGATGCCGCGCTCGTCGCACAGCGCCTGCACGCCGGCGCGCTTGTCCTTGACCCCGATCTGCACCAGCAGGCCCAGTTCCTGCCCGCGCTTCTGCGCGGCCAGGCTCGGCCGCGCAGTGATCAGCGCCACGTCGATGCCGTGCCGGCGCAACTGCACCAGGCCCTGACCGTCGAGTACGTTGAAGGCCTTGCTCTCGTTGCCGTCGCGGTCGTAGTACAGGCGGCCGTCGGTCAGCGTGCCGTCGACGTCGAAGCACGCCAGGCGGATCCGGGCGGCGCGGTCGATCAGGTCGGCGGGAAGGTCGGCCAGCGGGGAATAGGGCATGTTCGGGATATCGGGGCGGGGAGGCCGGCTTTCCAGCGGCCAGGGCCAGCGGCGTGGGGCACCGCTGGCAGTGAACGGGTTCAGCCTGTTAAACCACTCTGGCGCGCAACAGGTCGTGAATGTTGAGCGCGCCGACCGCGCGGCCAGCCGCGTCGACCACGATCAGGCCGTTGATCTGATGGGTTTCCATCAACCGTGCGGCCTCGGCGGCGAGCTGGTCGGCGCCGATGGTACGCGGTTGCCGGGTCATCACCTCGGCGATGCGGGTCTGGCGCACGTCCAGTGCGCTGTCCAGGGCGCGGCGCAGGTCGCCGTCGGTGAACAGCCCGAGCAGGCGGTCGTCGGCGTCCACCACCGCGGTCATGCCCAGGCGCTTGCGGCTCATCTCCACCAGCGCCTCGCTGAGGCTGGCGTCCTCGCGCACCTTGGGCAGTTCGTCGCCGCGGTGCATGACGTCGGTGATGTGCAGCAGCAGGCGGCGGCCGAGGCTGCCGGCCGGGTGCGAGCGGGCGAAGTCGTCGGCGGTGAAGCCGCGCGCGTCCAGCAGCGCCACCGCCAGCGCATCGCCCAGCGCCAGCGAGGCGGTGGTGCTGGAGGTCGGCGCCAGATCCAGCGGGCAGGCCTCGGCCGGCACGCTGACGTCCAGGTGCAGGTCGGCCTCGCGCGCCAGCGTGGACTGCGCACGGCCGGTCATCGCGATCACCGCGTTGCCCTGGCGCTTGAGCACCGGCAGCAGCATCAGGATCTCGTCGGACTCGCCGGAGTAGGACAACGCCAGGACCACATCGGTGTCGGTGATCATGCCCAGGTCGCCATGCCCGGCTTCGCCCGGGTGCACGAAGAACGCCGGGGTGCCGGTGGAGGCGAGGGTGGCGGCGATCTTGCGCGCGACGTGGCCGGACTTGCCCATGCCGGTGGCGACCACGCGCCCGCGCGAGCCCAGGATCAACCGGCAGGCGGCGGCGAAGTCGGCGCCGATGCGGGCGCCGACCGCCGCCAGCGCGGCCTGTTCGATCTCGACCACGCGACGGCCGCTGGCGACCAGGCCGGCGTCGTCGGGCGTCGTGGGAGACAGGGGCGATACATCCATGCGGGTGCCGGTCGGAGGGTAGAATGGCCGATCATTTTAGGAGGAAAGCCCGGTGGACGCCGAAACCATCCGTAAACTCATCGAGGCCGGCCTGCCGGACGCGCAGGTGCAGGTGCAGGGCGACGACGGCGTGCACTTCGAGGCCACCGTGGTCAGCGCCGCCTTCGCCGGCAAGCTGCCGCTGGCCCGCCACCGCATGGTCTACGCCACCCTGGGCGAGCTGATGGGCGGGGCGATCCACGCGCTGGCCCTGACCACCCTGACCCCCGAGCAGGCCGGGCGCGCCGCCGGCTGAGCCGCCGCGCCCGTTTTTCCCTTTTTTCCCTTCCCCCACGAGACCCATGGCCAAAATCGTAGTGACCGGCGGCAATGCGCTGCACGGTGAAGTGAACATTTCCGGCGCCAAGAACGCCGTGCTGCCGATCCTCTGCGCGACCCTGCTGGCCGATGCGCCGGTGGAGATCACCAACGTGCCGCAACTGCACGACGTGATCACCACGGTGAAGCTGCTCGGCGAGCTGGGCGCGGAGGTCACCATCGACGAAGGCACGCTGTCGCGCGGCAGCGCGATCACCGTCGACCCGCGCAAGGTCGATCAGCACGTCGCCCCGTACGAGCTGGTGCGCACCATGCGCGCCTCGATCCTGGTGCTGGGCCCGCTGCTGGCCAAGTTCGGCGCCGCCGAAGTGTCGCTGCCGGGCGGCTGCGCGATCGGCTCGCGGCCGGTCGACCAGCACATCAAGGGCCTGCAGGCGCTGGGCGCGGAGATCAGCGTCGAGAACGGCTACATCAAGGCCAGCAGCAACGGCCGGCTCAAGGGCGGCCGCTACGTGTTCGACATGGTCAGCGTCACCGGCACCGAGAACGTGCTGATGGCCGCGGCCCTGGCTGACGGCACCACCGTGCTGGAGAACGCGGCGATGGAGCCGGAGGTCAGCGACCTGGCCGACTGCCTGATCGCGCTGGGCGCGAAGATCGAAGGCGCCGGCACCTCGCGCATCGTCGTGCACGGCGTGGAGCGCCTGTCCGGCGGCCGCCACGCGGTGCTGCCGGACCGCATCGAGACCGGCACCTTCCTGGTCGCCGCGGCGATGACCGGGGGCAGCGTCACCGTGCGCCGCGCGCGCGCCGACACCCTCGACGCGGTGCTGGACAAGCTCACCGAGGCCGGCGCCAGCATCGAGACCGGCGAGGACTGGATCCGCCTGGACATGCACGGCAAGCGCCCGCGTGCGGTCAGCCTGACCACCGCGCCGTATCCGGCGTTCCCCACCGACATGCAGGCGCAGTTCATGGCGCTCAACTGCGTGGCCGACGGCGTCGGCGTGATCAACGAAACGATCTTCGAGAACCGTTTCATGCACGTCAACGAACTGCTGCGCCTGGGCGCGGACATCCAGATCGAAGGGCATACCGCGATCGTGCGCGGCGCCGAACGGCTCAGCGGCGCACCGGTGATGGCCACCGACCTGCGCGCCTCGGCCTCGCTGATCCTGGCCGGCCTGGTCGCCGACGGCGACACCACCATCGACCGCATCTACCACCTGGACCGGGGGTACGAGAACATCGAGGAGAAGCTGGGGGCGCTGGGCGCGTCCATCCGGCGCGTCGCATGATCCTCAGCGGCCGCTTCAGCCGCCGGCGCAAGGTGTTGCTGGCGATCGTGGTGGTGCTGCTGGCCTGGGTGGGCTATGCCTGGTACACCGGCATCGCCATCACCCAGGGCATCGAGGAGCGCGACATGGATTGGAACGGCGACGGCCAGGTCACCCGCGACGAGATCTGGCAGTCGTTCTACGCGGTCGGCGTCAGCCGCACCCAGAACGGCCCGCGCGAGTGCAGCACGTTCTACTGGCGCAGCACCGGCGCGCAGATCCGCGTGGATTGCCGCACCACCTTCAAGGCTGTGCCGGCGGAAAAGAAGTAACGGCGTGGGGCAGGCGCCGCTTGGGCGGCGCCCGCCTAGGCTGTGCACCAAGGGAGAGCACTACCTGTCGCCCCGTTGCATGTTCGATGGATGGGCGTTGACTCGCGCCGTTTGGAGCTTCTGCAATCGCTCGCCGGTTTCCGCAGGGCGATTCGCAACCTCGCGTCGGGGCTGAAGCCCCTCCCACATGGGACGCCACGCGCTGCGTTGGGAACTGCTGCTGCGGTTTCCCAATCCCAAATGCCAATCCCGGCTCACCGGGTCGCGGCTGAAGCCGCTCCTACATGGGAAACACAAATAGCGGGGAAACCGCTGTTGCGATTCCCCATTCCCGATTCCCCATTCCCGCGGCGAAGCCGCTGTTACGATTCCCCAATCCCCATTCCCCAATCCCGGCTCTTCAGCGCAACGCCTTGATCGTCAGGTCCAGCGCGTCCTGGCCGTTCTCGCGCTGCAGGATGCGCACCGGCACCGGCATGTCCGGCACGATCCAGGCCACGATTTCCTTGGAACCGTCGGTGCGGCTGACCTTGGTCGCCTGTTCGGTCTTGCCGTTGACGGTGACCGCTTCCTTGCCGGCGATGCGGTAGGTCATCGGCTTGGCGCGGCCCTCGTCGACCATGCGGTAGCTCGGGGTCTTGCCGGCGTTGACGTCGCGCGCGATCGCCAGGTTGATCAGCAGCGCGTCCATGTCGCCCGGCTGCAGCTTCACCGGGCCGCGGCGGTCGGCCTTGAGGTCGCCGCCCCAGGTCGCCTGGCCGGTGCTCCAGTCGTAGTTGGCGGTCACCGCCTTCTTCTTGATCAGGAACACCGAGCGGTCGTCGCTGCTGAGCGGACGCAGCTGCCCGCCTTTTTCCTCGAACACGGTGCTCTGGCTGAGGTCGGCGACCTGGTTCTTGATCGCCAAGCTGTAGCGCCAGCGGTCGCCGCCCTGCTTGGCCAGGGTCATCACGCCGTTGGCCTGCATGCCCATATAGCTGGCCTGGTAGTCCGCGGTGAACGGCTCCAGGGCCAGGGCAGGCAGGCTGGCGGTGGCCAGCAGGGCAGCGGCGAGGGCGGTCAGCGGGCGGGCGATGCGGGTCATGGTCAGGCTCCTTGGTATTCGGTCAGGCGCAGGTCGATGCGGTCTTCGCCGTCTTCGCGCTGCAGGATGCGCACCGGCGTCGGCACGCCGTTGGCGATCCACAGGATGGTCTCATTGCGGCCGCCGTTGGTGCGCGACACCCGCAGTGCGTCGTAGCTGATGTCGCCGACCTGCACGGTCTCGGTCTGGTCGGCGGCGCGGTACACATGTTCGCGCACCCGGCCGACGTCGACGAAACGATAGGTCATGGTCTTGCCGGGCTGCGCGTCGCGCATCAGCGAGAGGTTGAGCAGCAGCGCGCTCTGGTCGCCGGGCTGCAGCGGGATCGGCGCCTGCCGGTCCTTCTTCAGGTCGCCGTCCCAGCGCGCCACGCCCTGTTTCCAGTCGTACACGCCGGTGACCTTCTTGCCGAAGAACACCGCTTTCTTGACCGTGCTCTGGCTCTGCGGGACGTAACGGCCGTCCTGCACGGTGAACACCGTGCTCTGCTCGATGTTCAGGCCGAGGATGCTGGCGAAGCCGCTGCGGCCGTGCACGCCCAGATCGACCCGCCACTGGTCGCCGCCGGTATGCACCACGTCCATGCGCGCGTCGCCGGCCGGCTTGCCCTTGTACAGGGCGTCGTAGGTGGCGACGAAGGGCTGCAGCGGCGGTGGTGTCCAGGCCTCCGCCGGCAGTGCCGGCGCCGTTGCGGCGGCCGGTGCCGGGGCAGCGGTGGCGGGCGTGGTCGGGGCGGGAGCGGTCTGCGGCGCCGGTTGCGCGGCGGGCACCGGCGCAACCTGCGCACCGACGATGGGCGCCAGCAGGCCGAGGCCGGACGCGACGAGGAGGGCGAACGGACGCGGAGCGAGCTTCATGGGATCGGCTGGCGTGGGTGGGAAAGAGGGGAGGGGCCGCGGACAGGGATAGGTGCGGCAGCGCATTCAGGGAAGCAGCACGTCGTCGCAATCTAGGCGCAGCGGACTAAACCGGCACTGACCGTCCAGCCACACCTTGCCGTCCCGTTCAGCCAGGCGGCCCGCCGCCGCCAGCCGCAGCACCGCGCACAGCAGCCGGTGCTCGCGCGGCAGCAGGCGCTGTGCCAGGTCGTCCGGGCCGTCGCCGGCCTGCACCGGCACCCGTACCTGCGCGATCACCGCGCCGGCATCCAGTTCCGGGACCACGAAATGCACGCTGGCGCCGTGCTCGGCGTCGCCGGCCGCCAAGGCCTGGGCATGGGTGTGCAGGCCGCGGTACTTGGGCAGCAGCGAGGGGTGGATATTGAGCAGGCGTCCGTCGAAGCGCTGCACGATGCCGGGGCCGAGGATGCGCATGTAGCCGGCGCAGACCACCCAGTCCGGTTGGGTCGCTGCGACCGCGTCGCCCAGCGCCTGGTCGAACGCGGCGCGGTCGGGGAAGGTCCTGGGCTGGGCCGCCCAGCGGCGGTCCGGCGCCACCATGGCCAGCGCCGGCGCCTCGGGGCGATCGCTGAACACGCCGACCACCTCGGCATCCAGGGTGCCGGCGGCGATCGCGGCGAGGATGGCCTGCAGGTTGGAGCCGCGGCCGGAGGCGAGCACGGCGAGGCGAAGCGTCATCGGACAGGGTTCCGGAACAGGGTGCCCACCGCGGGGCGTTGCAGCGTCAGCAAGGTGGCGATGCCCAGCGCAGTGCCCAGCGGGAAGCCGAAGCAGGTGATCACGGCGCCGGCGTAGCACAGCCCCAGCCGGCGACGTTGGCGCAAGGCCTGCGCGACCAGGATGTCGAGTACCAGGGAGAGCAGGCCGAAGCCCAGCAGGAACGACAGCATCGCGATCGCGACGACGCCGCCCTGGGCCTCGTCCGGGCTCTGGCCGAGGGCGTTGAGCCGCGCCTCCTCGTGCACGCCATAGGCCAGGACGGCGGCCACCAGCAGCATCACCACGATCTGCATCCCCGCCATCACGCCATACAAGGTCGACAGGGTGTTCAGGTCGAAGCCGGCGCGCGCCACTTCGGTGTCGGGGCGGCCGGGCGCGGGAAGAGGCGGTGGCAGCGACATCGTCGGTCTCAGCGCGGCGTGGAGGGGAGCGCGGGCGCACGCCGCCATGGCCAGGCGCTGGCGCAGCCCACGGTGGCGAGCAGCATGTCCATGTGCGCATCCCAGGGATCGCCCTGCTGGCCGTTGTAGGACTCGGCCTGCTCCGGCGACAGCAGCAGCGCGATCAGCCACTCCAGCCATTCGTAGACCAGGCTGGCGCACATGATCGTCATCGTCGCCAGCACGAAGGCCTGGCGTGCCGACAGGGCCGGCCAGCGCTGGCGCGCGTGGTCGCGCAGCGCCGGCGCGAAGCACAGCCCGAACAGCAGGTGGATCAGTCGGTCGGTGTGATTGCGCTGCCAGGCGAACGCCGCACTCGGCGACCAACCGCCGGTCAACGTGCGCAGCCATTGGTCGTAGGGCACATTGGAATAGAGCCAGTGCGCGGCGACGTTGTGCACGCTGATGAAGAGGCAGATGGCGGCGAAGTGGCCGGTGCGCAGTGGCCAGCGCCGGTCGTGCCAGACCAGCCAGACCAGGCCCAGCACCGCCAGGGAGCTGTGCATGGCCTGTTCCGCCGGCCACAGCGGCCGCAGCCAACTGGCGGCGAACACCGCCAGCGCCAGCGTCAGCCAGGCGCGCTTGGCCGCCGCCATGCGGCTCAGCCGATGTGGACGCGTTCGCCGGCGTCCGCGGCGGCCACCACCGCGCCGATCTGCCAGTGCGCCAGGCCCAGGGTGTCCAGGCTGCGCTCCAGCGCGGCCACCTGTTCCGGCGCGGCGACCAGCACGAAGCCGATGCCGCAGTTGAAGGTGCGCCACATCTCGCTGTCGGCCACCGCGCCTTCGCGCTGCAGCCACTCGAACACCGGCGGCAGGGTCCAGGCGCTGGCGCGGATGTCCAGGCCCAGCCCCTCGGGGATGACGCGGATGATGTTCTCGGTCAGGCCGCCGCCGGTGATGTGCGCCATGGCGTGGATGCCTTCGCCCTGTTCGCGCAGCAGCGACAGGATCGGCTTGACGTACAGCGCGGTCGGCGCCATCAGCGCATCGGCCAGGGCCACGCCGCCGACCTGTAGCGCGTCCGGGCGCCCGGCGCGGTCGTAGATGCGGCGGATCAGCGAGTAGCCGTTGGAATGCGGGCCGGAGGAGGCGATGCCGATCAGCACGTCGCCCTGGCGCACGCGGGCGCCGTCGAGCAACTGCGACTTCTCCACCGCGCCGACGGTGAAGCCGGCCAGGTCGTACTCGCCCGGCGGGTACATGTCGGGCATTTCCGCGGTCTCGCCGCCGATCAGCGCGCAGCCGGCCAGTTCGCAGCCGCGGGCGATGCCGCCGACCACCGCGACGGTGGTCTCCACGTCGAGCTTGCCGGTGGCGAAGTAGTCCAGGAAGAACAGCGGCTCGGCGCCCTGTACCAGCACGTCGTTGACGCACATGCCGACCAGATCGATGCCGATGGTGTCGTGGCGGCCGAGCTGCTGCGCCAGCTTCAGCTTGGTGCCGACGCCGTCGGTGCCGGACACCAGCACCGGCTCGCGGTACTTGCCGGACAGGTCGAACAGCGCGCCGAAGCCGCCCAGCCCGCCCATCACCTCGGGGCGGAAACTGCGCTTGACCAAGGGCTTGATGCGTTCGACGACGGCATTGCCGGCATCGATGTCGACGCCGGCGTCGCGGTAGGTCAACGGGGCGGCGGCGGGGGGCTGGGAAGTGGTCACGGGCGGCGGGGTCGGCGGAAAGGCGGCGATTTTAACAGGCCGCATTGGCGCTAGGCCCGCATTCGGGCAACAATTCGCCCCGGATACGTCGAGTACTGGACCCTTCATGCGCCGCAGCCTTGCCTTCCTCCTGTCTTTCGCGCTGTGCCTGCCTGCCGCGAGCGCCCTGGCCCAGGCCGAGCTGCGCACCGAGGGCGACGTGGCCGGCGCCACCGGCCCCTACGACGCCGAAGTGCCGGTCAACAGCCAGAGCGAGGCCGACCGCAATGGCGCCCTGTCCCGCGCGCTCGGCGTGGTGCTGGGCAAGATCTCCGGCGACAAGGGGGTCATGTCGCGGCCCGGGGTGACCCAGGCGCTGCGCAACGCCAAGACCCTGGTCGACACTTTCGACTACCGCCAGGACCAAGGCACCTCACCGAGCGGCGCGCCGACCTTCCGCACCATCCTGGTGGCGCGTTTCCGCCCGCAGGACGTGGACGGCCTGGCCGCGGCGCTGGGCCTGCCGGTGTGGCCGCAGCCGCGGCCCAAGCCGGTGGTGTGGCTGGCCATCGACGACGGCAGCGGTCCGCGTCTGGTCGGCGTGCAGCAGTCCAACGCCGCACGCAGCCTGCTCGACCGCGCGATCGAGCGCGGCTTCCGACTCGGCCTGCCCACCGGCAACGCCGCCGAGCAGGCCCTGGCCGGCGCGATCTGGCGCCAGGACACCGCCGCGGTGGCCAGCGCCTCGTCGCGCTACAGCCCGCCGATGCAACTGATCGGCAAGCTGTACCGCGGCAAGGCCGGCGGCTGGACCGCGGACTGGACCTTCGTCGATGGCGGCAAGGTGCTGTCGACCTGGTCGGCCAGCGACGCCGACGCGCGCCGCGCCATGGCCAGCGGCGCCGACGGTGCCGCCGATGCCCTGGTCAAGCGCTACGCCAAGGCGGTCAGCGCCGGCCCGGCCGGGATCTACCGGGTGGTGATCACCGGCATCCGCAGCGCCGACGACTACCTGCGCGCCTCCGCGGCGCTGCAGAACGCCTCGGTGGTGCGGCGCATCGTGCCGGTCCGCGCCGACGGCGATCGCCTGGAACTGGACCTGGACCTGCTCAGCGGCGTGTCCGGCCTGAACCGCATGCTCGGCCCGGACGGCGCGCTGCAGCCGGTGGTCGCGCCGGTCGAGGGTCCGGTGATCCTCAACAGCGAGCCGACGGAGTACCGCCTGAAATGACGTTGTCGCCCGAAGCCGAGATCGCGCTGTTCCTGCGCCGCCTGAAATGGACGGCGGTGATCGTCGGCGTGCTGTGGGTGGTGTGGCTGCTGGCGCCGATCCTGACCCCGTTCGTGCTGGCGCTGCTGCTCGGCTGGCTCGGCGACCCGCTGGTGGACCGCCTGGAGCGCGCCGGGCGCTCGCGCAACATGGCGGTGACCCTGGTGTTCGTGCTGATGGTCCTGCTGCTGGTGCTGGCGCTGGTGATCCTGGTGCCGATGCTGGAGCGGCAGATCGTCACCTTCATCGACGTGTTGCCGCAGGCGCGCGACTGGTTCATCGGCACCGCGATCCCGTGGGCCGAGCAGAAGACCGGGCTGGAGCTGATGACCTGGCTGGATCCGGAGCGGCTGATCGACTGGATCCGCGGGCACTGGCAGCAGGCCGGCGGCGTCGCCGCGACCTTCTTCGGCTACCTGTCGCGCTCGGGCTTCGCGATGGTGACCTGGGTGGTCAACCTGGTGCTGCTGCCGATCCTGACCTTCTACTTCCTGCGCGACTGGGACCTGCTGGTCGCGCGCGTGGCCGCCACCATCCCGCGCAACCACGTCGCCACGATCACCCGCCTGGCGTTGCAGTCCAACGAGGTGCTGGGCGCGTTCATCCGCGGCCAGTTCCTGGTGATGCTGGCGCTGGGCGTGATCTACGCCGGCGGCCTGACCCTGGTCGGGCTCAAGCTCGGCCTGTTGATCGGCATCGTCGCCGGCCTGATCAGCTTCATTCCGTACCTGGGCGCGACCACCGGCATCCTGCTGGCGGTACTGGCCGCATTGGTGCAGGCCAAGGGGTTCGACCTGCAGTTGCTGATCCTGGTCGGCGTGGTGTTCACCGTCGGCCAGCTGCTGGAGAGCTACGTGCTGACCCCGCGCATCGTCGGCGACAAGATCGGCCTGCACCCGGTGGCGGTGATCTTCGCGGTGATGGCCGGTGGTCAGCTGTTCGGCTTCCTCGGCATGCTGCTGGCGCTGCCGGTGGCGGCGGTGGCCAACGTGCTGCTGCACTACCTGCACGAGCAGTACCGGCAGAGCGATCTGTACGCGGGCGAGAAGTCGGCGATCCTGCTGGATACGGTCACCGAACGCACCACCGTCATCGAACTGCCGCCGCGCAGCCCCGATCAGCCGTGAGCGTGCCGCAACTGCCGCTGGCCCTGCGCTATCCGCCGGAGCAGCGCCTGGACCGCTATCTGGGCGCGCCGGACGGGCTGTTGGCGCAGCTGCAGGCGGTCGCCGACGGCGCCGCCGACGACTGGGTGTACCTGTCCGGCCCCGCCGGCACCGGCAAGACCCACCTGGCCCTGGCGCTGTGCGCGGCCACCGAACAGGCCGGGCGCAGCGCCGCCTACCTGCCGCTGCAGGCCGCCGCCGGTCGTCTGCGCGATGCGTTGGAAGCATTGGAGGGCCGCGACCTGGTCGCCCTCGACGGTCTGGAAGCGATCGCCGGGCAGCGCGAGGACGAGGTGGCGCTGTTCGATTTCCACAACCGTGCGCGCAGCGCCGGGGTGACCCTGCTGTACACCGCGCAGGCGATGCCCGACGGCCTGGCGCTCAGCCTGCCGGACCTGCGCTCGCGGCTGTCGCAGTGCACCCGCATCGCGCTGGCGCCGCTGGACGACGCCGGTCGCGCCGCGGTGCTGCGCGAGCGGGCCCAGCGCCGCGGCCTGGTGCTGGAAGACGCGGCGATCGACTGGCTGCTGACCCACGCCGGCCGCGACCTGGCCGGCCTGATCGGCCTGCTGGAACGCCTGGACCGCGAATCGCTGGCGGCGCAGCGGCGGGTGACGGTGCCGTTTTTGCGCAGGCTGGGAGTCGGGAATGGGGAATCGGGAATGGGTAAAAGCTGAAGCGCGAGAACTCACGCGGTACGCAGAAGCCGGAATGGCAAAAAAAGCAACGTGCAATCGATGCACCGGTTGCTGCTGCAGACAACGAGGGTAGCGGGGCGGGATTTCAACCTGCGGCCTGTGGCGGGCGAGGACGTCTGCGGTGGTTGAGGTTGCCGAAGCTCGCGGGAACTCAGCTGTTCCCCATTCCCGATTCCCCACTCCCGATTCCCAGCTCCAGTTCCGCCAATCGCTGCGGCGTGCCGACATCCGTCCAGCGTCCGTGGTGCCGCAGACCGTGGAGTCGCCCCTGTTCGGCCTGCGCGCGCAGCAGCGGCACCACCGAGAAGCGGGGCGGCACGCCCGGCGCGGTCGGCGCCGGGGCGGCGATGGTCTGCCAGTCGCGCAGCAGGGCGGGGCGGTACATGCCGATGCCGGCGTAGGTGAGCAGCGGGTCGCCGGCGTTGTGCACGCGGCCGTCGTCCTGCAGGGCGAAATCGCCGTGCGCCGCGTAGGCCGGCGGATCCACCAGCACCAGTTGCGCCAGGCCGGGCGGCTCGGGCGCGAGCCGGGCGAAATCGAAGTCGGTCCAGATGTCGCCGTTGACCAGCAGGAACGGCGCCTCGCCGAGTAGCGGCAGCGCGTGCAACATGCCGCCGCCGGTCTCCAGCGGCGTGGCGCCTTCGTAGGAATAGGCGATGCGCAGCCCGAACGCGCTGCCGTCGCCGAGCGTCTGCGGGAACTGCTCGGCCAGCCATGAGGTGTTGATCACCACTTCGCGCACGCCCAGTGCGGCGAGCTTGCGCAGGTGCCAGACGATCAGCGGCGTGCCGCCGACCGCCAGCAGCGGCTTGGGCGTGTGCGCGGTCAGCGGACGCATGCGTTCGCCGAGGCCGGCGGCGAAGATCAGCGCCTTCATGCGCCGGCCGCCGCGCGCTGCGCCAGGGCCGGCTTGATCCGCGTCTGCAGCAGCTGCGCCAGCGGCTGCAGAGTGGGGTGCCGCGGCAACGCCTCGTCGAGGTAGGCGATGAAGCGTGGCACGTTGTCCAGGTACCAGGCCTTGCCGTCGCGGTAGTTCAGCCGCGCGAAGATGCCCAGGTTCTTCAGGTGGCGCTGGATGCCCATCCACTCGGCGTCGCGCAGGAACTGCGCCAGCGGCGGCACCGCAATGCCGGCCTGCAGCGCACGCGCGTGGTAGCCGGCCAGCCAGGCGTCCACCCGTGCCAGCGGCCAGCTGACCGTGGTGTCCTTGAACAGGCTGACCGGGTCGTAGGCCACCGGCCCGATCACGCAGTCCTGGAAATCCAGCACCGCCGGGCCGTCTGGCGCCGGCATCAGGTTGCGCGGCATGAAGTCGCGATGCACCAGTACCTGCGGCTGCGCCAGCGCGTTGTCCATGAGCTGGCGCTGCACCCCGTGCAGGGCTGCGCGTTCGTCGGCATCCAGGCTGATCCCCAGATGGCGTTGCAGGAACCAGTCCTCGAACAGCCCGGCATCGCGCTGCAGCAGCGCCTCGCCGAACACGCCCATGCCTGGCGGCGGCGCGATCGCCTGCAGGCGCAACAACTGGCCGAGCGCAGCATCGAAGTGTGCATCCGCGGTGGTCGCGTCCAGGCATTGCGCCAGGGTCGGTTGCCCCAGGTCTTCCAGCAGCAGGAAGCCGGCCTCCGTGTCCTGCGCCAGGATTTCCGGGACCCGCACGCCGCCGCCGTGCAGCAGCGCATGCATGCGCAGCCACGGCCGCACGTCTTCCAGGTCCGGCGGCGAGTCCATCACGATGCGGCCGACGCCGTGGCCGTGGCTGCGCCAGTAGCTGCGCTGTCCGGCATCCACCGAGGCGCGCTCCAGCGTCGCCTGTGCATCGCCCAGCGCCGTGCGCGCCCAGGCCAGGCGGTGTGCGGCGCGCGCCGCAAGGACATCTGTACTGGTCGGGCTGGCGCTCATCGGCAGGCTGCGGCGGAAACGAGCCGCACAGCGTAAACGGGCACCGCCGCCGTGGCGAGCGGCGCGCCGCGCCTCAGCGCTTGCTGGAGAACAGCCGCAACAACGCGAGCAGGGCGATGGCGCCGAGCAGCGCACCCAAGAAGCCGGCCGGCTCGCCGCGGCTGTACCAGCCCATGTAGTGGCCGAACCAGCCGGCCAGCAACGCACCGGCGATGCCCAGCAGCACGGTGAACAGGCAGCCGGAGCGCCCGCTGCTGGGGCCGAGGAAACGCGCCAGCAGGCCGACCACGAAGCCCACCAGGATGATGTAGAGCCAGCTGTCGCTGCCGAACAGAGTGTGCATGGGAAGCGTTCCGGACGCGGAAGGGAATCAGCGTTTGATCGTGCCAGATCGACTGTGATGGCGTCGATGCTTATGTGTGCGGCGCGGGCGGCAAAGCCATGGAAGGCCGGCTGCCCGCGCCAACCGCAAACAGGGCGTCAGGTACTCAGGAAACCGGCTTCGCCAATCCCCAATCCCGACTCCCCGCTTTTACACAGCCGAATGGCTGGTCATCCCGGCCCCATCAGCAGCACCCATGCCCGCCATGCTGCTCGCCGCCCGCCACCGCCGCGCTGCCGGTGGTTTCGCCGCGCAGGCTGGCGGCGTGGTGGGCGGCGATCACCCGCGACACGCAGGCGGTCACCCGCTTGCCCATCGGGATGTGCAGGAATTCGTTTGGGCCGTGCGCGTTGGAATGCGGGCCGAGCACGCCGGTGATCATGAACTGCGCGCCGGGGAACTTCTCGCCGAGCATGCCCATGAACGGGATCGAGCCGCCTTCGCCCATGTACATCGCCGGCTTGCCGAACGCCGCCTGCGAGGCCGCTTCGATCGCGTCGGTCAGCCACGGCGACTGCGCCGGCGCGTTCCAGCCGGAGGAGGACTTCTCCAGCGCCAGCGACACCTCGGCGCCATACGGCGGGTCGCGCAGTAGCACCTCTTTCAGCAGTTCGCCGGCGCGCTTGCCGTCCAGCGTCGGCGGCAGGCGCAGCGACAGCTTCACCGCGGTCTCCGGGCGCAGCACGTTGCCGGCCGAGGCCAGCGGCGGCAGGCCGTCGGCACCGGTCACCGACAGCGCGGGGCGCCAGGTGCGGTTGAGCACCAGCTCGGACAGGTCCTCGTGCATCGGACGCATGCCGGGCAGGAACGGGAACTTGCTGTAGACCTCGTCGCCCAGCACCTCGGCGACCTTGCGCGCCTGCGCCAGCCGCTCCTCGGGGATGTCGGCGTACAGGCCGTCGACCTTGATCTTGCCGGTGGCCTCGTCCTCCAGCCGCGACAGCAGGTCGCGCAGCACGCGGAAGCTCGACGGCACCACGCCGGAGGCGTCGCCCGAGTGCACGCCTTCGCTGAGCACCTTGACGCTGAAGTTGCCGCCGGCCAGGCCGCGCAGCGAGGTCGTGCACCACAGCTGCTCGTAGTTGCCGCAGCCCGAATCCAGGCATACCACCAGCGACGGCTTGCCGATCCGCGCCGCCAGGTGGTCGACGTAGGCGGGCAGGTCGTAGCTGCCCGATTCCTCGCAGGCCTCGATCAGCACCACGCAGCGCGCGTGCGGGATGCCCTGGTCCTGCAGCGCCTGGATCGCCGCCAGCGAACCGAACAGGGCGTAGCCGTCGTCGGCGCCGCCGCGGCCGTACAGACGGTCGCCCTTGAGCACCGGGGTCCACGGGCCCAGGTCGGGATCCCAGCCGGTCATTTCCGGCTGCTTGTCCAGGTGCCCGTACAGCAGCACGGTGTCCTCGCCGGTGGCGTCGTTGCTGGCGGGCACTTCCAGGTAGATCAACGGGGTGCGGCCTTCCAGTTGCACCACTTCCACCTGCAGGCCGGGGATGGACTGCGCCCGCGCCCAGCGCTCCATCAGCGCCACCGCATCGGCCATATAGCCGTGCGCGACCCAATCGGCGTCGAACATCGGCGATTTGTTGGGGATGCGGATGTAATCGACCAGTTGCGGGACGATGTCGTCATCCCACTTTTCGCTCAGGAAACGGTCGATCTTGGCACTGTCCATGAAAAACTCCGGGGTGATTGCACACGTGTGCAGCCATTCTACGCCCCGGTGCCCGTGTAGGGTTTTTCCTACACGGCGACGCGCCGTTTACCTGCTGTTTGTGACGCGCTCCGACGATAGGCTGTACCCATGTGGCGAGCGATGCTGACCCCGCCGGCAGGAAAGGCCGGCGAAGTCCCCATCCAAGTCACAAGGAGCGTTGCCATGCAGTCTTTTATCGTGGTCCTGAAGTCGCTGGTCGTTGCCCTGATGCTGTCCGGTTCCGCGCTCGCCGCGGACAAGGTCAACATCAACTCCGCTGGAGCGGAGGAAATCGACCAGGTGTTGGTGAACGTGGGGGCCTCCAAGGCCCAGGCGATCGTCGACTACCGGCAGGCGCACGGACCTTTCAAGAGCGCCGAGGAACTGGCACTGGTGAAGGGCATCGGACTCAAGACGGTCGAGCGGAACCGCGACCGGATCGATGTGGGCGCCACGAAGGCACCCGCGCCGACAGCCGCCAAGCAGGCAGCTGCCAAGCCGGTGGAAAGGCGTTAAAGGGATTTGCAACGAAAGGATAGGGCCGGCGCTGGACGCGCGGCCGCAGCCTCACTGAGCAGGATGCGAAGGGGGAAGGCAGGACGCCGACAGGGAGGTACATCGTCGCCCGGTGTTGCACAGTGACGTGCAGCCGGGCGATGTTTTTTTTGGGGCCATCGCGTATCTCGCGTGGCCCTGCAGGCGGGCCGGGGACCGGCGCCGTCGATGCGATCGTGCAGAATGTGCGGATGGATGGATGCACGCTGTCTGCGCGGGTCATTCCCGCCAACGAATATCGCCGCGAACGCTGGCGCAACGGCCTGGGCTGGACCCGGGAGATTCTGCGGCTGCCGGCGGTCGGCGACGACTGGCTGCTGCGCCTGTCCATCGCCGAGATCGAGCAGGACGCCGCCTTTTCGCCCTTTCCCGGGATCGACCGCGAACTGGTCCTGTTGCGCGGCAACGGCGTGCGCCTGCGTTTCGACGATGGCGAGGAGCAGGCGCTGCAGGATCCGTGCGCGCGCCTGCGCTTCGCCGGCGAGCGGCCGCTGCGCGGCGAGTTGCTGGACGGGCCGACCCACGATTTCAACCTCATGTGGCGACGCGACCGGCTGCGCACCCAACTGCTGCACCGGCCGCTGGTCGGGCCAATGCTGTTCTTCGCCGAACCCGGTGTCGCCTGGGCCGTTCATCTTCTGGCAGGGCAAGCGACGTTCGATGCGGCCAGCGGACTGCCGCCACTGGCGGCCGGCGACAGTGCCTGGTTGGCTGCCGATGCCAGGCGCCGCTTCGCTTTGAGCGGGGGTGGGGAGTTGCTGGCGATGCGCATCGAGGCCTTGGCGACCCCCGCCGACTGAGCCTGCGACGCCGTGCGCGCGGGTCTTGCGGCGTCGGCGCCGACCGCGTCCAATGCGCGGACGCGGCCACCCGGGCCGAACAGCGGAAGCCGACAGGTGGTCTCGGATAACAGGTGGATGGCGAAAATTCTGGTGGCGGACGCGGACGCGGCCTTGCGCGACCGGATCCGCGGTTACCTGGCCTGTTTCAACCTGCAGACCCACGACGCCGACAGTGCGCCGCAGCTGCAGGCGCAACTGGCGGCCGGTCATTACGACGCGGTGGTACTCGATGCCGGCCTCGACGGCGCCGAGGGCCTGCGCCTGTGTCGGCACCTGCGCGACCGCGGCGACATCGCCATCGTGATGATGGCCGATCGCGCCGAGCCGGTGGACCGGGTGATCGGGCTGGATCTGGGCGCGGACGACTTCCTGGTGCGGCCGCCCGACCTGCGCGAACTGGTGGCGCGGCTCAATGCGGTGTTGCGTCGGGTACGTGCCACGCAACCGCCGCCGGCGGTGCATGGTGGCTGGCAGGTCGATGCCGCGCGTCACCAGGCGGTGGCGCCGGACGGGCGGACGATTCCGCTGTCGCCCGGCGAACTGCGGTTGATGGCGGTGTTCCTCGAGCAGCCCGGCGAGGTGCTTACGCGCGAGACGCTGCGCACCGCACTCGGTGATGGCGAGGCCAGCGCCGCGGCGGGCAGCCGCGGCATCGATCTGCAGGTCTCGCGGTTGCGCCAGAAACTCGGCGACGACCCGCTGGTGCCGCAATGGATCCGCACCGTGCGCGGCAAGGGATATCTGTTCGAGCCGCATCAGCTGGGGGCGCCCGCCGCCCGCTGAGCCAGTAACGGGCTGGCGGCCTTCTCGGCGGCAGCGCGCCCGCATCGGCGGGTCACGGTGCTGCCGGACCTGCGTTTTCCGCCCGTGTCGCCTTGCTGCCCGACGGATGCCCGGCCTCGTTCTGCCGGCGAAGCGCCCGACCGGCCGGTGCGGCGGCGGCACCGGCCGCCGGCTGCGCGCCCGCTTGCATGCCAGGCGGGAATGCAATGTCTGTTTCGAAGCTGATACAAAGCCGATATCTTGCTGACAAGCCATGCCTCGACACTGCGGGTGTCGGGTTGACCCGTCGGAGCAGCCATGACCGCAGCGATCGCTGCATTCCACGACTGCACTTCATGACACTAGGGGGTTCGCATGATCAGCAGCATCAGCAGTGGCAGTTCGGCCTATGCTGCCAGCCGCTTCAGTACGGCCAGCAGTGCGTCCGCGCAAACGGCGCAAACCACGCAAACCACGCAAACCGCGGAGCAGAATCCGCTGCAGAAGTTGTTCAAGAGCATCGACAGCGACAACGACGGCAGCCTCAGCAGTTCCGAGCTGAGCGCGGCGCTGAAGTCCAGCGGGAGCGACAGCAGTTCCAGCATCGACATCGATGGCCTGATGAGCATGCTGGACCAGGACGGTGGCGGTACCGTCAGCGAGAGCGAGTTCTCGCAGGCCCTGGCGCCGCCGCCGCCCAAGGGCGGTGCCGACAAGGACGCCAAGTCGATCCTGAGCAGCCTGGATACCGATGGCGACGGCGTCATCAGCAGCAAGGAGCTGAGCGCCGCCGCCAATGGCAGCGACAGCAGCGACCTGTTCGCCAAGCTCGACAGCGACAAGGACGGGGGCATCAGCTTGCAGGAACTGAAGAGCGGTATGCGCCCGATGGGGCCGCCGCCGCCGCGGGGTGCCGAGGGCGGCGCCAGCGCCGGTGCCAGCAGTGCCGATGCCAGCGCCGCCAGCAGCTCGAGTTCCAGTGCTGCCAGCGGTTCCGATTCCAGCTCCGCCTCCAGTACCAGCAGCGCGCAGGATGCCTACGCGTTGCTGCTCAAGTTGGCGTCGGACCAGTATCGCAGCTACGGCAGCAACGCCAGCGCGTCGACCTCGTTCTCGGTCGCCGCGTAACCGCGACGGTCCGCCTTCGCGGCGGACCGTGGCCATCGGCGCGCGACGCGTCCCCGCGCCGCTCGCGGTGCAAGGCGGGAATCGCTGCCAAGCCTCCTGCCACACGTGCATCCGGCCGGCATGTGGCGGCCCAATACGGTGCGCCGCCTGCGCTGTAACCGCTATCGCGCGATCACGCCTTCGAGCATCGCGCGATGGAAGCGGGATGCGATCGGTGCGGTCGTGATGACACTGCAGACATCGGTGGCAGAAAGCGGCGGCAGGCAGCGGGTGGCTGCGCACTGGTGTCGAAGCGTGTCCACCGCGACCGACACACGCTCATGCGTCGAGCAACGCGGCGAAGGCGCTGCTGAGCCGTTCCTGCACGCCGCCGGCGTGGCGTAGCAGAAAGCGCACCGCCAGCCCCTCGCGCTCGGCGCAGGCCAGGCCGGCCTCGAGCCCAAGCACGCCCAACGCGGTGGCCCAGGCATCGGCGCGCATCGCATCGGCAGCCGCCACCGTGACCGCGGCCAGCGCCGCGGCGATCGGCCGGCCGCTGTGCGGGTCCAGCAGGTGCCCATAGCGCCGGCCGTCCTGCTCGAAGTGGTGCCAGCGATCGCCGGACGTGGCCACCGCCAGGCCATCGACCGCGAGCGTGCGTGGCGCCACGTCGCCACGCCGTTCCTCTGCAGGCGCAGCCTCGATCAGCACCCGCCACGCCTGTCCATCCGGCTTGCGACCATAGCCGTAGAGGTCGCCGCCGACCTCGACCAAAGCGCTTTCCACGCCATGCGCACGCAGTGCCGCTGCCGCCAGGTCGACACCGTAGCCCTTGGCGATCGCCGACAGATCCAACTGCAGCCCACCCGGCTGCGGCCAGCGGCCAGCGCCGTCGACGTGCAGCCGTCGCCAGCCGCCGGCGGCGCGGGCCTGTTGCAGTGCCGCGGCGTCCGGCACCCGCCGCTCGCCGGCCTCGGCGCCGAAACCCCACAGGCCGACCACGGCGCCGAGGGTGGGGTCGAAGGCGCCGTCGCTGCGCTGCGCCACGTCCAGCGCGCAGCGCAGCACCGTGTCCAGTGCGGCCGGCAAGGCGTGCCAGCTGCCGGCGTCGGCACGGTTGTAGCGGACCAGGTCCGACTGCGCGTCCCAGGTGCTCATCTGCGCGACCACCAGATCGAGCTGGGCCTGGATCGCGTCGCGCAGCATCGGCAGGTCGTGCGCGCGCGGTGCGACCAGTCTGGCGCTCCAGCGCGTGCCCATGCTGCGGCCTTGCAGTGTGGCGATGCCGGCACTGGGGCGGGAGACGGCGGGTGAACCCGGGCGGCTCATGCGTCGACCACGCACGGCAGTGCACCGCCGGGGAGCGGGCACCCGGCGCTGCGCGAACGCATGTTGGCGGTGCGGGCCGCGTCCGCGTTGTCGCGCACGCTCAGGTCTCCGACCAGTCGCGCAGCAGGTTGTGGTAGACGTTGGTCAGGCGCAGCAGCGCCGCTGCGTCCGCGCCGCTGGCGGTCAGCGCCTGGATCGCGGTGTCCAGGTCGAACAGCGTCTGTCGCCGGCCGGCATCGCGCACCAGGCTCTGCACCCAGAAGAACGAGGCCAGCCGCGCGCCGCGGGTCACCGGCGCGACCCGGTGCAGGCTGCTGGACGGATACAGGATCAGGTCGCCCGCGGGCAGCTTGACCTCGTGTTCGCCGTAGGTGTCGTGGATCAGCAGTTCGCCGCCGTCGTACTCCTCCGGCGCACTGAGGAACAGCGTGCAGGACAAGTCGCTGCGTACGGTCAGCGCCGGCTGTGCGGCGCTGGCGGCCTGGGTCATCACCGCGCCGTCGACGTGCAGGCCATAACTGCCGCCGCCGGCATAGCGGTTGAAGCGCGGCGGGATGGTGCGCAACGGCAGCGCCGCGGCGAAGTACAGCGGGCTGCGCGCCAGCGCGCTCAGCACCGCCTGGCCGAGCTCCTGCTTCAGCGGCGAGGCATCGGCCAGTTGCAGATTGCGTTTGACCTGCGCGCCCTGCGCGCCGACGGTTTCGCGGCCGTCCACCCAGTCGGCGGTCTCCAGTGCCTGGCGGAACCGTGCGACCTCATCGGCGCTGAGGATGTCGGGAATGTGCAGCAGCATGGGGCGCTCCGGCGGTGGACGCCCAGGATAGGGCGTCCACCGCGCATTGGCAGGCGCGATCGGTCAGAACCGGACCTCGGCGGTCAGCAGCACCGAGCGCGGCGCGCCGGGCGTATAGCGGAAGCCGCTCTTGTTGATCGCGGCGACGTAGTCCTTGTCGAACAGGTTGTAGGCGTTCAGGCGCAGCGCCAGGTGGTCGTTGACCGGATAGCTCAGCACCGCATCCCACACCGTGTACGACTTCACGAACGCCGGCGTGCCGACCGCACTGTCGCGGCCGCGTTGCATCTCGCCCGAATAGCGCACGCCGCCGCCGACGGTCAGTCCGAACGGCAGGGTGTAGGTGGTCCAGGCGGTGAACGCGCTGTCCGGTGTGTAGGCCAGATCCTGGCTGCCGTCCTGCGAGACCGTCGTGCCTTGCCGCACCCGCGCATCCAGCTTGGTGTAGCCGCTGGACACGGACCAGCGCTCGGTCAGCTTGCCGACCGCCGACAGTTCGATGCCTTGCACGCGCTTTGCGCCGCTCTGGTAGTACAGCCCGTCGCTGCCCTGCACGATCTCGTTGTTCACGTCGGTGCGGAACAGCGCCAGCGTCGCGAACAGCGCATCGTCGAGGAAGTTCCACTTCGTGCCGACCTCGGCGGTCCTGGCCTTCTGCGGATCGAAGCGCGGATTGTTGGCGTTGTTGGCCGAGGCGCTCAGTTCCAGCGTGCTGCCGCCGGGCGGCTGCTGCGAGGTGGCGAAATTCGCGTACACGCTCACGTCTTCGTTGGCCTTGTAGACCGCGCCGAGCTTCCAGCTGAACAGCGTGTCGGCGATGTCGGTATCCAGGCCGACCACGGTGGTGCAGGGCGCGGCGGTGGAGGTGGCGGACGTGCACACCAGGCTGTCGAAGTCGGTCTTGTAGCGGTCCGCGCGCACCCCGGCGGTGACCAGGAAGCTCTCGCCGAACTTCAGCGTGTCGAAGGCATAGGCCGAGTAGGTGGTGGTGGTGCCATGGCTGCGCGCGCCGTTGCGTGCGGTGCGCAGCGGCGTGGTGTTCCAGTCCGGCGCATACAGGTTGGCCGGATTGGCCGCCAGCCAGGCCGCGCGGTCGACGATGTTGTGGCCCCAGCTGCGCAGTTCCTCGCGCGAGGCTTCCACGCCGGTGCTGAGATTGTGCTTCACCGCGCCGGTGGCGAAGTCCACGCGCAGGTTCAACTGGTCGGCGAGGATGGTGTACTGCTGATCCTTGAAGGTCGGCAGGCTGCGCAGCACCGTCCAGGTCGATGCATCGGCCGGATTCGGCGTGCGCAGGTTGGCGGCGTTGGGCATGAACGCGAACAGCAGGTAATCCTGTTCGTTGCGGCCCCAGCGCGCGGTGTTGGTCAGCTTGACCGTGTCGGAGACGTCGTGCTCGATGCGGAAGGTGGCCATCTTCGCGGTCACGTCGTCGTGGTCGGCGCGGGTGCCGTAGAAGTTGCTGCTGTCCACGCGCGCGGCGCTGCCGAGCCACGGCCGTGTGGGATCGGGCGAACTGTAGCCGGGCAGGCCGACGGTCGGCACGCCGCCATCTGGCACGTTGTCCTGCTTCACGTACAGCAGGTCGAGCAGGTAGCGCGTGTCGGTGCCCAGGCCGAACGCCAGCGACGAGGCCAGGCCCCAGCGCTTGTTGGCGACATGGTCGCGGCCGATGGCGTCGCTGTCCTGGCCCATCACGTTCACTCGCAGCGCACTGCTGGCGCCCAGCGCCTGGTTCCAGTCCGCGGTCGCGCGGCGCTGGCCATGGTCGCCGCCGGAAAGCGTGCCGCTGCTGGCGTTGTCCAGGTGCGCCTGCTTGGTCACGAGGTTGATCGCGCCGGTCGGCGCGCTGCGGCCGTTGTCGGTGCCGGCCGGGCCTTTCTCGACCTCGATCTGCTCGATGTTGAACACGTCGCGCGAGATCGAGCCGAGATCGCGCAGCCCGTCGACGAAGATGCTGCTGGAACTGTCGAAGCCGCGCATGTAGATCGCATCGCCGGTGCTGGTGTTGCCGTTCTCGCCGACATAGAACGTGCCCACGCCCGGGCTGTTGCGCAGCGCTTCGGTGAGCGTGGTGGCGCCCTGTTCGTTGAACAGGTCCTTGCCGATGATGTTGAGGGTCTGCGGGGTATCGATCAGCGGCTGGGTGAACTTCGGCGAGTCCGGCACCTCCACCAGGTAGCGCTTGGCGCGTTGGGCCTGCACGTCGACCTTGTCCAGGGTGGTGGGCTGGTCGCCGGTCTCCGCATGCGCGGCGGAGAGCAGACTCAGCCCGCCGAGCAGCACGGCGGTGGTGAGGGTCGGTGCCGCGGCCTGGCGGGTGACGGTGTGTTTGCGGCGCTTGATCGGAGAGGTCATGGGCGGTTCGGTTTGCAGGATGAAGGGCGGCCCGATCGCGCACGCCATCGTCCTTGTTGGAAGCGATGGCGGCGCGATCGGGCTGTTGGCCGAAAAGGTGTCTGCCGCGGATGCGCTGCGAGCAGGACGTTCATTTTCCATGCAAATGCGAATTGTTTGCAATATCTTTGTCGTTGCTGCCGGTCCGTCATCGCTTGGCTCCTTGCATCGCCAGACAAGGCGGAGCAGCGGCCTAGGGGCGCGGTGTGCGCGAGGACGGGGCGTGGGTGCTGAGGCGTCTATGCGGGCGCGCGACGCCAGGCGCCTGCAAGGCGCGGGCGCTGCGGATGCGTGAACGTCGCGAGCAAACGGGAGAGGTGCGCGGCGTCAGGCCGCCGATGCTGTCTGGAGGCGACCGCTGCAGGAAGCGGATTCGCCGCTGCGGGACTGTGCGAGGAAGGAACACGTCGTGGCCGTATCGTGCGCCATCGTGCGCCGCCAGGGTTCGGTCAGCGACAAGCGACCTGCCTCCAGGTCGCCGCATGCAGGCCGTGCAGTGGCGGCGAGCGCCTGAGCGCTTGGGGTCGACCGCGTGCGGCGCCGTCCTGCGGCGCCGCACGCGCAGGCTTCAGGCCGCGGCGGCCTGGGCCAGGCGCGGGCCTTCGCGCAGGGCGCGGCCGATCAGCCCGACCAGCAGGTCCAGCTCGTCGCTGTCCATCGCGAAGTGCGGGGTGAAGCGCAGCGAATTCTCGCCGCCGTGGATCACGTTGACGCCGTGCTGGCGCAGCCACTCCTCGGTGGAGCCGGCGCCGTAGCACTTGTACTGCGGGGCCAGTGCGCAGGAGAACAGCAGGCCGGTGCCCTGCACCTGGGTGATGGCGCCGCCGAGCTCGGCCTTGAGCTTCTCCAGCTTCTGCACCGCCTCGGCGCCGCGCTCGCGGATGTTGGCGCGCACCTGCGGGGTCAGTTGCGCCAGGGTGGCGGTCGCCACGTCCAGCGCGCGCGGATTGCTGGTCATGGTGTTGCCGTAGGTGCCCTTGCGGTACACCTGCGCCGCGTGCTCGGTCACCGCCAGCACCGACAGCGGGTACTGCGCGGCGTTGAGCGCCTTCGAATAGGTCTCCAGGTCCGGCGGGTCGAGCTGCTCGAAGCCGGGGTAGTCCACCACCGACAGCACGCCGTGCGCGCGCAGGCCCGCCTGGATCGAGTCGACCAGCAGCAGGCTGCCGTGGCTGCGGGTCAGTTCGCGTGCGGCGGCATAGAACGCCGGCGGCAGCGCGCGGCCGGGGTCGCCTTCGCCCATCACCGGCTCCAGGAACACCGCCTCGATGAAGCAGCCGTGCTGCTCGGCCTCGGCGAAGGCGCGGCGCAGCGCCTCCACGTCGTAGGGCGCGATGGCGATCAGCGCGTCGTCGCCGCGGTAGCTGGCCAGGTGCTGCAGATAGGTCTTGCGGCTGGAATCGGAATACATGCCGGGCCGGTCGGTGCGGCCATGGAAGCTGCCCTTGACCACCAGACGCTTGATCTTGGCGCCGGCGTGGCGCGCGCCCGGATCGGTCTGCAGCTTGGCGTTGATGTCGACGATGCGCGCGGCCAGGCCCACCGCTTCGGAGCCGGAGTTGAGGCACATGAAGCGGGCGTACGGGCAGCCGCCGCGGCGGTGGCCGATCTCCGCGCGCAGCGCGCGCTCGAAGCGCAGCTGCGCCAGGTTGGGGGTCATCACGTTGGCCATCACCTGCGGCCGCGCCATCGCCTCCAGCACCGCTTCCGGGGTGTGGCCGAAGCCGAGCATGCCGTAGCCGCCGGCGTCGTACAGCACGGCGCCCTTCAAGGTCACCACCCACGGGCCGCGCGCGCTCAGCGCCACGTACGGGGTCACCGCGTCGTCGGCGTAGAAATTGACGAAACCGGCCTGCAGGTGGCGGATCTGCTCGGCCTCGTCCAGTTCCAGCAACTCGGCGAATTCGGCAGCGATGCGCGCGTAGTCGTCGCCCGCCGCCTCGATCGCCGCGCGCAGCGCCGGATGCGAGGCCGCCAGGCGTTCGATGCTGGCGTCGTCCAGGCCACGGGTCAGGCGGTCGCCGGCATGGGCACGGAGCGGGGCGAGGGGGCCGAGTACGGTCATGGGCGATCTCCTGAAGGCGGGCTGTCTGGTGACGATCCTGTCTATTATCGGGACAGGATCGTCGAATGGCAGCGTGAATCCGTGCAGGAATTGACGCGATTTCGTCGATTCGACGAAAATCGCGGGTCATGAAGATCACCGCCTCCGACGACGCCCTGCTGTCGCTGCTGCGCGAGGACGCGCGCGCCTCCACCGCCCAGATCGCCCGCCGCCTCGGCCTGTCGCGCACCACCGTGCAGAGCCGGATCGAGCGCCTGGAGCGCGAGGGGGTGATCTGCGGCTACACCGTGCGCACCCGCGACGACTACGAACAGGGCCACATCCGCGCGCACATCCTGATCACCGTGCTGCCGAAGAAGATGACCTCGGTGGTCAAGGCGCTGCGCGAGATCGACGCGGTGCGTGTGCTGCATTCGGTCAGCGGCTCCTTCGACCTGATCGCGCTCGGCGTGGTGCCGGGCGTCAACGACATGGACGAACTGACCGACCGCATCGGCGCGCTGGATGGGGTGGAGCGCACGACCTCGTCGATCATTCTGTCCACAAAATTCGAGCGGTGAAGCGCAGGGATTCGGGATTGGGGATTCGCAAGAGCAGGAGCGGGTTCCCCGGGCTTTGCCAATCCCCACTCCCGAACCCCCAATCCCGGCGCCGCTACAATGGCCGGCCCCATTCCCGATCTCCCCGGCGCCTTGAAAAAGTCCGATTTCCACTACGACCTGCCTGAAGACCTGATCGCGCAGGCGCCGCTGGCCGAGCGCTCGGCCAGCCGGCTGCTGCTGGTGCCACCGGCGCCGGCGCCCTTCGCCGATCGGCACGTGCGCGACCTGCCCGAGTTGCTGCGTGCCGGCGATCTGTTGATCTTCAACGACACGCGGGTGATCCCGGCGCGGCTGTTCGGGCAGAAGAGCACCGGCGGGCGGGTCGAGATCCTGATCGAGCGGCTGCTCGGCGGCCAGCGCGCGCGGGCGCAACTGGGCGTGAGCAAGTCGCCCAAGGCCGGCGCACGCATTGCCCTGGATGCCGGCGGCGAGGCCGAGGTGCTGGGCCGCGATGGCGAGTTCTACCAGTTGCAGTTCCATGTGGACGGCGCGCTGGAGCACTGGCTGCAGCAGGCAGGACGCTTGCCGTTGCCGCCGTACATCCGCCGCGAGCCGGGGCTGGACGACCGCGAGCGCTACCAGACCGTGTTCGCGCGCGAGGCCGGCGCGGTCGCCGCGCCGACCGCGGGCCTGCATTTCGACGCGCCGCTGCTGCAGGCGCTGCAGCAGCGCGGGGTCGAGGTCGGGCATGTGACCCTGCACGTGGGCGCCGGCACCTTCCAGCCGGTGCGGGTGGAAGCGCTGGAACAGCACCAGATGCACCGCGAGTGGCTCAACGTCGGTGCCAGCCTGGTCGAGCAGGTGCGGCGCACGCGCGCGGCCGGCGGCCGCGTGATCGCGGTCGGGACCACCGTGGTGCGCGCGCTGGAGAGCGCGTCCAAGGACGGCGAACTGCATCCGTTCGCCGGCGAAACGCAGATCTTCATCCTGCCCGGCTACCGCATCCGCAGCGTCGACGCGATGGTGACCAACTTCCATCTGCCCGAGAGCACGCTGCTGATGATGGTCTCGGCCTTCGCCGGCCGCGAGCGCATCTTCGCTGCGTATCGCCACGCCATCGCCCAGCGCTACCGCTTCTTCAGCTACGGCGACGCGATGCTGCTGTGGAGCAGCGAGACGCCGGCAGAACGCGCCGGATAACGCGCCGCGTCGCCGCGCCCGCACACTGGCGCGCTGCGGCGCCTCGCGCCCTGGATCTGCGCATGCCAGACAGCGCGCATGCGCACGCGATTGCGTCATCGCATCGCGACCTCGGTGCTCACTCCCGATCGTCTTGCCGACGCTGCCGCATCGATGCGACACATGCGCGGACTGTGATGCGCGGCGTGCAGCGTCTGCCTGAGTAGACGATGCCGCGCATGCGGTAGGGGAGCTGCGCATGCCTCTCGTCCTTGTTGGTTGGAACCCCTGTTCCGGTGCCCCGATGAGCGGGGCATCCCCCAGTCAAAGGATGAGTCCATGAAGAAGACATCGACCGAACTGCTGCTGGCCGCGCTGCTGGCGAGCCTGGCCGTCGCCTCCGCGCACGCGCAGCCGCAAGCAGCCGGCGGCGGCAAGTTCCCGGCCAAGCGCATGCTGCAGGAAGCGACCATGCCGCGCACCGATACGCAGGGGCGACGCCTGTACGCGATCGACCTCAACCCGTTCGTGCTGCAGGAGACCACACGCCTGTACGCCAAGTCCCGTCCCTCGGACTACCGCACGCTGGATCCGGCGATCCGTGCGCACGAGAACAGCACCGGCATAGTCCACTTCGCCGACCAGATCGCGCAGTTGCCGGGGGTGAAGATCGAGCGGGTGCTGTCGACGGTCTCCAGCACCGTCTATGCCTGGATGCCGGAGCGCACCGCGACGCAACTGCTCAAGGCCGACTGGGTGGTGTCGGTGCGCGGGGTCGAGGCGGCGCACGCCACGTTCTCGGCCGCGGGCGACATCGTCAATGGTGGCGAGATCACGTCCTGGGCGCTGCCGTATACGCAGACCAACGACGGATTCACCACCTCCAATCCCGCTTATCTGCTCGATGCGGTACTGGACAATCCGCCGCATCCCGAGCTCAACGTGGTGTATCGCCAGGATTTCCCGACGCTGTCGCCCAACCCGCTGCACAGCACCGCGACGGCCGGCCTGATCGGCGCCAGGCAGAATGGGCAACTGGTGCGTGGCGTCAATCCAGGCCAGCCGATCAAGGCGTTCGGCCTTGCCGATCTGAACGAAAGCACGGTGGCCACGGCGCTGGATGCCGCAGTGCGCTACGCCGAGGCGTCGGGCGAATTCGCCGTCTTGAACATGTCGTTCAATCAGAGCCCGGGCGGGACCTACAACCCGTTCAACGCCAGCAATCGCTGGGGCCGCCGCATGCGCGCGGCGAGCAATCGCTTCTTCATCACCCAGTCGGCGGGCAATGCCTACACGGTCGGGCTCTCGCCGCTGGAGCAGGACGCGTGCAAGGTGGCGTTCGGCTACGTCGATCCGCAGACCCAGCAAGGGTTTGCACGCGACATGGACGGCATCGTCGTGGTCGGTGGACTGCAGCGCGACGGCTCGCGTTTCGGGGGCGCCGAGAATAGTTATCGGTGGGGCGGCTATGCCAAGGGATCGACGGTCGGGCCCTGCATCGAGGCGTGGGCACCCGCGCACGAAATCACCAACCTCATTTACGATGGCGGCACCGAAGCGGTTTCCGGCACCTCGTTTGCCGCGCCGATCGTCGCCGCGATCGCCTCGCGCTACGGCAACACTCAGACCCGGCCGATCGAACGCGAGGCCTACATCAAGGCCGGCCTCAGCAACACCGGCTACAGCGAGGCGGGCCTGCCGCTGCGCAAGGTGCAGTACGTCGCGCCGTCCTCGCTCAACCTGATCAAGCGCCTGCCGATCATCGGTGCGACCTCGCCGACCAATTCGGACAACCTGGCCTCGCTGTACGACGGCCGCTTCTTCAGCGACACGGACTATTGGAACGCCCGCACCAACTGGGGCAGCGTCACCGTGAACCTGGGGCAGATGCGCAAGGTCACCGGCGTGCGCATCACCGTGCGCACCGCCGCCAGCGAAACCGCGGGCACGCCGCAGCCGATCGACTTCGCCGTTTCCGCTGGCCGTCACGGCGCGGTGTTCGGCGGGAGCTCCAGTCCGGGACCGGTGTACTTCGACAATCCGCAGTACTACACCGAGCCCGACCAGTCGGACGTGGCGCCGGTGTACATCGCCCTGGATGGCAGTGTCTCCCAGTACCTGAAGATCGAGGCCAACAACCTGTACTCGTGGCTGGCCTACTCGGAAATCGAGGTCTACGGCGAGTGAAGCGTACAGGCGCCGCGGCTGAGCGCGGCGGCGCCTGCAACGCCTTGCTGATGGTTATGCCCTGGGCTGATGCGGTCACGGCCTAATCGTGGCGAGAAGACCACCGCGCGCTATGCGCATTCAACCGCGCTCACGCTTCCGTTTGCACATCTTCGCCTCCTTCGGCAGCCCCCTCACCCGAGGGGGCGCTTCTCCAACTGCCTCAGCGACCGGGACGTTACCAATCCCAAATCCCGACTCCCCAATCCCCGTTACTTGATCGGCTCGTCCAGCATCAGCTCACGCACGAACCGCACCGGCGGCGCGCCGTAGGACAGCACTTGGTCGTGGTAGGCCTTGAGGTTGAACTTGGCACCGAGCTTGTCCTGCATCGCCTTGCGCAGGTCCAGGTGTTCCTGCACGCCGACGAAGTAGGTCGGCAGTTGCGCCGAGGTCAGCTGCGCGCGGACCCACTTGCCCTCGGCCTCGCTCTGCTGCTGGAAGGTGTCGTGGACCATCAGGTGCAGCGCCTGTTCCTTGCTCCAGCCGTCCACGTGCACGCCCTGGTCGAGCAGCGCGTTGGCGATGCTGCGCAGGTAGAACTTCAATTGCACCAGGTGGAACAGCGGATCGTTGTCCAGATAACCCTGCTCCTGCATCATCCGCTCGGTGTACACCGCCCAGCCTTCGGCGAACACGCCCGAGCGCAGCACGCCGCGCAGCGTGGACGGGAACTTGGCCGAGTGCCAGCCTTCCACGTAATGCCCGGGCACGCCCTCGTGGATGCTCAGCAGGTGGATCATGCGGCTGTTGTATTCGCGCAGGAACGAGTCGGCCTGCTGCGCGGTCCAGTCGTCGGGAATCGGCGACACCGCGTAGAAGGTCTTCAGGTTCTTGTCCAACGGGCCCGGCGAATCGCAGTACGCCACCGCCACGCCGCGCTGGAACTCGGGCATGAGGATGATGTCCACCGGCGCGTCGGGCAGGGTCACCAGATCCTTCTTGCGCACGAAGTCGGTGGCGTCGGCAAGCGAGGCCTTGGCGGCCTCGACCACCTTGTCGCGCGCCGGATGCTGCGCATAGGCCAGCTCCAGCGCCGCCTCGATCGCCTTCTGCTGCTGTTCGTCGCTCGGCGCGTCGACCAGGGCCGGCGCGCCGGGGGTGTCCTTGAGCACGGTGCGGGCGATGCCGTACATGTCCTGGCGCACGCGCGTGAGCTCGGCCTCGGCGCGCTGCTTGATCTCGGCGCGCGACAGCGACGAGTTGAGCGCGAACTTCAGTTTCTGGTCGTACTTCTCTGCGCCGAGGCGGAAGTCGCCTTTGGCGTTGGGCACCAGGGTCTGGTCCAGCCAGGTCTGCTGTTCGGCCACGGCCTTCTTCAGGCCCTCGATCGCCGCCTGCAGGCGCTGCGCGTCGGCCTGCGGCAGTTCCTGGATGTGCGGGACGATGAAGCTGTCGACGATGCTGAGGATGCCGCGGTTCTGCTTGGCCACGGTCTTGGCGCTGATCTCCGACACGCGGGCCGGGTCGAGGTTGGCGCGCGCTTGCGCGAACAGCGCCGGGATCTTTTCCATGCGCGCGGTGGCCGACTTCAGCCGCTCCGGCAGCGGTGCGAACTCGCGCGCCATCAGCCCGTAGATCGCGCCGCCGGCCAGGCCGTTGTAGACCTGCGGGTCGGTCGCCCAACCCTGCGCCACCTCGCTGTTCCAGATGTCCGACTGCAACTGGTTGCGCAGGATCGCCGCGTCCACCTGGTTCTCGCGCGAGAGCTTGGCCACGTCGAGCTTGTCCAGCTCGGCCAGCAACTGCTTGCTCGCGTCCAGGCTCTTCTGCCGGCCGGCGGCGCTGAGGTCGTCCAGTTCGCTGTCGTAGCGATGGTCGCCGGTCTGGGTGGCGCCGACCGGGGACAGCTGCATCCAGGTGTCGACGGCGCGCTTGGACAGCGCGGCGAAGCTGGCGTCGGCGGCTGCGTCGGGCGCGGCGGCGGCCTGGCCGGTGGCGTTGCTGGCGGCGGGCGCGTCGGCGGGTTTCTGGCAGCCGGCGAGGGCGGCGAGCAGGGCGGCGGCGAGCAGGTGCTTGCGCATCGGGGTTCCTGGTATGGGTCGATCCGCCAGGGTAGCGCCGCTGTGGCTGCCGGCGCCCCTGCCATTGGATTACCCTTGATGCTTTCGCCATTCAGGAGCACCGCAATGCAGGACAAGGGACGTCGCCATCATGGCCATGTCGCACGCGATACCGTGTTCGATCCGGAAGCCGCGGCCGCAGCGGCTGGCACGGTCGCTGTCGTAGCGCCTGCGCGTCGGCGCTGGTGTCGCTGGGCCGCCTCCCTGGCGCTGGCGGTGTCGATCGCGGCCTGCAGCCGCGGCGGCGAGAGCGCGGCGCTGCCGGCCGCCCATCTCTATTCCGCCGATGCCGCCAGTAGCGCGGCCAGTGCCGCCGAGGCTGCGGCGCAGGCGGCAGACGCGGCCGTCGCAGCGCCGCCGCCGAGTCCCGGCGCTTCCGCCATGCCGTCCCTGGCTTATGAGCACGAGGTCGATGTGGCGCTGCCGGCGGCGCAGATTCCCGCACGGCTCAAGCAGTTGCAGGAACGCTGCCGGACATCCGGTTTCGGCGCATGCACGGTGTTGCAGGTCGAACAGCGCGGCGGCGAGCGGCCGCGCGGCGAACTCAGCGTGCGGATCGCGCCCGCCGGGGTCGAGCCGTTGATCGCGCAGGCGGGACAGGGCGGCCAGATCGAGAGCCGCACCACCCATGCCGAGGACCTGGCGCAGGCGGTGCAGGACAACGATGCGCAGCGCCAGCGCCTGCAGGCCGAGCAGCGGCGCCTGCAGGAGTTCCAGCAGCGCCGCGATCTCAGCGTGGCCGACATGATCGCGCTGTCGGAGAAGCTGGCCGCGGTGGAGACGCAACTGCTCTCCACCAGCCAGGAAGCCGCACAGCAGCGCCGGCGCCTGGATACGCAGCGGGTGACGCTGACGTTCTCGGCGCCGACCGCCGAGCGGAGCCGTAGCGACATCGGCGATGCGCTGCACGACAGCGGCGAAATCTTCGCCGGATCGATCGCCTGGGCGATTCGCGCGGTGGTGGGGCTGGCACCGTTCGTGCTGCTCGGCTATGCGGTGTGGCGGCTGATCGCCTGGCGCCGACGTCGGCGTCGTTCGGCCTAGGAGACAGGAACTGTTCCCGTCCGATGGGATCGGGCGGGAGTGGATGGAGGTGAGTGCGCGCGGTGTTGCCACGCGTTGCCGACGGAACGGTGGCACGCCATCCAGCAGCCGTGGACGATGATGGGTGGCGGGTCGCGGCTGAAGCCGCTCCTACCGTTCTTCTCGTCTGACACTCAAGCGCGAGCAACAGCAAGACGACTCCTGCTGGGGCTCGCGATACCTTGGCTCGGGGCACTGTGGGAGGGACTTCAGTCCCGACGCCTTAAGGTCGGCTACCTGGGGCACGGCTGGCGTCGCTGGAAAGCAAGGATGCTGGCCATGGGCATGCCAGGACGCTGCGCCATGCGGCGCAACGCCCCGGATGCAGGCCTCAGCCCTCGTCCTGTTCGAACTCCACGACCACGTCCAGTTCGAACGCCAGGGCTTCCACGGCCTCGCGCACCTTCTGTGCGGTGGCGGCATTACCGGCGTCCACTTCCACTTCGTGGGTGCCCGGTCCCTGGTCGTCGGGCAGGCCGGCGGAACTGGAATCGTCGTCGTCCATGTGCGGCATCAGATCGTCGATTTCCTCGACGTGCTCGATGCCGTCCAGGCTCGACAGCAGGTTGATGATGGCGCGGGCGTCGTCCTCGCTGCCGGTGATGCGGATGCGGAGCTGGGGCATGGGCCTTCCTCTTGGGGGGAAGGCGCAGGCTAGGCAGGCATCGGCTAAGGCGGGGTGATGACGCGCTCAGCGCGCCGGCGCAACGTCCGGGCCGGCATGCTCGGCCACCGGCAGCAGCAGCGCCTCGGCGGCCGCGCGCAGCATGGTCGGGGCGATGTAGCGGCGATGCGCGGCGGCGATCAGCGTCATGTATAGGTGGCCGAAGCGATTGCGGCAGGCCACGCGCGTTTCCAGGCTCAGCTCGGCGCTGCCGTCGTCGCGCAGCGTCACGCCGACGCAACTGCGGAACACCAGGTGGCGGTCGTCGGCACCGAGCAGCACCTGCACGCGTCGCGCCTGTGCGGACGAGGCCTGCGCCAGCACCGGGAACCGCCCGGCGAACAGCTGATCGCGCTGCGGCGACAGCAGCGAGGACACCGGGCAGCCCAGCGGCGAGGTGCGTAGCCGCAGCGGTGCCACGAGAAGGTTGCGCAGGCGCATCAGCCAGGTCACGCCACGCGGCGGGTGCTGCAGGAAACCGTCCAGCAACGCCGTCATCAGCGCATGCGCCCCCAGCGGCCGCAGCGCCTGCGCCGGCACCGTCAGCCGCACGCTGTCCTGGTGATGATGCGTGGGCAGCTGCGGTTCGAGCAGCGAGCCGGGCAGCAACTGCGGCGTCACCTGCGCACGCGACAGGCGCGGCGCCAGCGTCGCGAAGCCGGCCGGATGCCGCCAGGCGCCCAGCGCCTGCCGCAGGCGTCCGCTGAGCGCACGCAGACCGGCGCACCAGGCCAGGCGCCGGCTGCCCGGCGAGGCCGCCAGCGACAGCCGGACCGTCGGCACGGATCGCGCCTGTGCCTGCGGCGATGCCAGCAGGGCAGCGACCGGGGCCGGCAGCAGTTCGGTGAGGGTGGCGATGTCGGCGGTACCGGCCAATACCTGCGCGCGCACGTCGTCGGCAAGCGCGCCACCGGCTTCGTCGCTGTGGCAGGACAGGGCGAAGAACGCCGGGTGCCCGGACTGCGCGCGCAGCGGCGCGAACTGGTGCCAGGTGCCGCCGCCGAAGCGCACGCTGAACAGGCAATCGGCGGGCAATTCGACATGGCGCAGCGCGGCGAGGAAATGCTGCGGATCCTGCTCCAGTTGCGCCGGCGAGGCGGTGCTGAAACGCAGCAGCGCGCCGCCGCTGCCGGTGATCGCGGTGAACATGCGATGCCCGGCATGGCAATGGAACGGATGGCCGCCGGCGCCGACCGCGAACGAGTACAGCGCGGTGGACTCGCCGTTGCCGAAATCGGTGCCGGCCAAGCGCGCCGAGGGTTCGTCCAGGGCGTCGCGGAATTGCGGATGCGCACGCTGCCGCAGGCAGGCCTGGGCGATCAGCGGATCGCCGGCGCCGACCCCGAGCTGGGCGATCAGGATGACCTCCACCGGCAGGCCGCCGCTGTAGGAGGGCAGGCGCACCGAGGGGAATCCGGTTTGTGCGGCGGCGTGTTCGCTGAGCGGTGCGGCGGTCATCGGCGGACTCCTGTTGCCGTGGCGGAAGGATCAGGCGGTGCGCTTGGCCTGCCTGCGCGACTCGCGCTTGAGCGGGCCGGCGCTGGGGCAGATCTCGAAGGCGAACCCACTGAGGGTGTTGACCAGGTTGTCGGGGGTGAGCCGGTAGACCACGAACTGGCCGCGGCGCTCGCTCGCCACCAACCCGGCCGCTTCCAGCACCGACAGGTGCCGCGAGATCGCCGGCGCGCTCATCGCGAAGCGCTGCCCGATCTCCCCAGCGGTAAGTTCCTGGGCCGACAGGTAGGCCAGGATCTCGCGGCGCGGGCGCGAGGCGAGGGCTTCGAAGACGCGGTCGATGGACATCGGGACTTAGCTAATTAACGAATTGGTTAATTAATGGCGTGGTATGTGCCGCTTGTCAATGGTGTTTGGCTGGCAGCCCGTGGTTGAGTCGATGCGCGCGTGGTTTCCCGTAGGAGCGGCTTCAGCCGCGACGGGCTTTACCGGTAGCGCCCCGTCGCGGCTGAAGCCGCTCCTACGGCGCGATCGATACCGCGCGCTCCTGCACGTGTGTCCTGCGACACACGGCAGCGCTAACCCGCCTTCGGCGGCAACCCGAGCAGTTCTGCCGGCAGCGCCGGCATCGGCGTGCGTTCGTCCAGCGCCTCGCGCTTGAGCCAGTCGATGAAGTGGCTGGCGGCCGGGCTGAGCAGGCGGTGGGTCGGATGCACGATGTAGTAGGAATAGCGCGCGGTCAGCGCCGGCCCGGGCAGGCGCACCAGCTCGTAGCGCTGCAGGTAGGGCTGGGCGATGTGCTTGCGCGCCAGCACGGCGCCCACGCCGTAGACGGCCGCGCGCATCGCATCGGTGCTGTCGTTGAAGGTGTGCATCGGCGGCAGCGCCACGCCGCGCACGCCGGCGGCGCGGAACCAGTCGCGCCAGCCCTGCGGCGACATGTCGGTGAGCAGCGGCAACTGCGCGATCTGCTCGGGCCGGCGCAAGGTCGCCAGTTGCGGCAGGGCCGGCGAGGCCACCGGGAACAGGGCATCGTCCATCAGGTGGTGCGAGGTCAGCCCCGGCCAGGCGCCCTGGCCATAGCGGATGCCCAGATCCGGGCCGCCCTCCTCGAAGCGCGAGAACGCCGCATCGGTCTGGATGTCCAGGCGCACGTGCGGATATGCCTGGCAGAAGCGCGGCAGGCGCGGCAGCAGCCAGCAGTACGAGAGCGAGCGCAGCGTGGTGATGCGCAGCGGTGCGGTGTCGGCCTGCGGATGCAGGTTGCCGGCCACCGCGGCGATGTCGGCCAGCGCCGCGCTGGCGGCATCGGCCAGTTGCCGGCCTTCGGCGGTCAGCTTGACCCCGCGCGCATGGCGCTGGAACAGCGTCGCGCCGAGCAGGGCTTCCAGGCGCCGCACATGGTGGCTGACCGCACTGGCGGTGAGATGCAGTTCCTCCGCGGCATGGGCGAAGTTCTGGTGGCGCGCGGCGGCGGCGAACACGCCGAGCGCGGGCAGCAGGGACGGACGCAGTTGCACGGTCAGACACGCGGCAGATTTGTGGCTCGCGACGATACTACGCGCTTGTAGCCCCTGCTGCACCGCGCGATGCTGGCAGCCGAACACGACATGCGCGGCCGGTGGCGATGCGAGGTCGGTGCAGGGGCACCGACGGGCGTTCGCCGCCGGCAGCCGATGCGTGGCGTCGCACGATCGCTGCGGCGCGTTGCCGATCGACCGCGAGCCTCCGCCATGCCCACCGCCGAACCCCCCTTGCAGCCGGCCATCGCCTCGGCCTCTCCCACGCCTGTGTCCGACCCCGCAGTACCGCGCGACTGGCGCACCCCGCTGGAGCTGGGGTTCCTCGGCGTCGTCTGGGGCTGCTCGTTCCTGTTCATGCGCGTGGCCGCGCCGCAGTTCGGCGCGTATGCGCTGGTGGAACTGCGCCTGGCGCTGGGCGCGGCGGTGCTGCTGCCGTTCCTGTGGCTGGCGCGGGCGCGCTTCCCGCTGCGGCGCTGGCCGACCCTGGCGGCGATCGGCGTGCTCAACTCCGCGCTGCCGTTCCTGTTGTTCGCCTGGGGCGCGCAGCATGCGCCGGCCGCGATCGGTGCGATCTGCAATGCGATGACCGTGCTGTTCACCGCGTTGATCGCCTTCCTGTTCTTCGGCGAGCGCATCGGCACCCGGCGCGCGCTGGCATTGCTGGTCGGCTTCATCGGCGTGCTGGTCTTGGCCACCGGCAAGTCGGCCGGGCTCAGCGTCGGTCCGTCCGCCTTCGCCGGCGCCACCGCCTCGCTGCTGTACGGCATCGGCTACAACCTGGTGAAGCGGCACATGGGCGACCTGCCGCCGGCTGCGTCGGCGGCGGCCACGCTCGGCTGCAGCGCGCTGCTGCTGGCGCCGCTGGCGTGGACGCATTGGCCGACCGCGCCGGTGTCGGCGCTGGCCTGGGCCTGCGCGGGCGGCCTGGGTGTGGTCTGCACCGGCCTGGCCTACCTGATGTACTACCGGCTGATCCAGCGCATCGGCCCGGCCCGCGCCTCGACCGTGACCTACCTGATCCCGGTGTTCGGCGCGCTGCTGGCCTGGTGGTTCCTGGGCGAGCCGCTGACCTGGACCATGCTGCTGGCGGGCATGCTGATCCTGGGCAGCGTCGCCTTCAGCCAGCGCGCACGCTAGCAGCACAGCTTGCGGGCGTGCGCGAGGACGCCGATGCTGGCGCCCGCGGCCCATTCCCTTCGCCTGGAGAACGACGCAATGACCGATTCCCTGCTCGCATCGCAGTTCGCGTTCAAGGCCTGGGCCAACGCCGAACTGCTGCAGGCGCTGGCGCAGATCGATGCGGTTGCGTATCCGGCGCAGCGTCAACGCGCGATCCGGCTGCTGAACCATACCTACGTGGTGGACCGGATCTTCGCCGCGCACCTGGAGGGCGGCACGCACGCATACACGGCCAGCAACACGCCGCAAATGCCGGAACTGGAGGCGCTGGGTGCGGCGGTGGCCGAATCGGACCGATGGTATGCCGATTACGTCGCCCGGCTCGACGCGCCCGCCTTGCAGCAGACGCTCGCGTTCCGTTTCACCGATGGCGATGCCGGCCGCATGAGCCGGCAGGAAATGCTGTTCCACGTGCTCGCGCATGGCGCCTTCCACCGCGGCAACATCGCCATGCTGCTGACCGAGTGCGCGGTGGAGCAACCGCGCGAACTGTTCACTCGCTTCCTGCACACGCAGCAGCCGCAGCGGCGCAGCGTCGGCGACGCCTGAGCGCGCGCCGTCCGCCGCGCGCATGCAGCGTCACTGCGGCGGCGCGCGCACCGGCAGCGGCACGTTGCACAGGTCGATATGCCCGGCCGGACGCTTGTAGAAATCGTCGCGGCGGTTGCGCCGCGCCTCGGCCACCTCGCGGAAGGTGCGGCTATCGGTGCGCAGCAATTGCAGCGGGGTGCGCTCGGCGTCCGGCACGTCGCTGGCCAGGCGGATCGCGCGGATCGGCGTGCGTTGCTCGGGTTTTTCGTAGAAGCCCATCGGGTCCGGTCCGCGCGGGATCACGCTGAGCAGTTCCATGCCCTTGACCACGCGGCCGACCACGCTGATGTTGCGGTCCAGTTGCCGCGGCGATTGCCCGGTGACCACATACAGTTCGGCGCCGATGCTGCTGTCTTCGTCGTTGTTGCGGCCGGCACCCACGGTGCCGTAGCAATGCGCCAGCCAGGCGGTGCCGGCCTTGGGATCGCGCGCCACCTGAAAGCCGTCGACGAAGCCCACCTGCGGCGCCCAGCCGTCGCGGTCGGGCAGGGGCTGGAACGCCAGGCCCGCGGCCGCGCGCTGGAATTCGGCGGGCAGGTGGGTCCTGGCGCTGCCCAGCGACTTGGCCTTGCCCGGCTCCTCGCCATCGGGGTCGCCGAACTGCACCACGAAATTGTCCTGCGAGCGGTAGATGCTCAGGCCGTCCCAGAAGTGCTCGTGGGCCAGGGTGCGGATGTTGCCGACGTGCTGTGGCGCGAACGCCGGTGCCAGTTCGATGATCACCCGGCCGGTGTCCAGCTCCAGGTACAGCGTGTTGGCCGGATCCAGCGTGCGCCAGTCGCTGGGCTTGGAGGCGTCCAGGATCTGTTGCGGGCTGCGGTACGGCACGGCCGGCGGTGGTGCCCCCGCCCATGCGGCGGAGGCGGACAGCGACAACGCGAGGGCGAGCAGGGAAGTGCGCAGCGGCATGAGGGCGGCCCGGTCGGTGAGCGCTCGATTCTCACCGAAGCGGCCGCCGCTGCCAATGCGCCGTCGGCACGGCGCGACGGCCGTGCCGGTTTCAACGCGGCTCAGGATAGCGCGCGCCGCTGCGGTTCCTGCGTGTCCTGCACCGGCGCCTGGGTCGGCACCGGCGGCAGCGCGGCCAGTTGCCTGGCGCTCTCGGCGGCCGGGATGGTCGCCGCCTGCGCGGCGTCCACGTAGGCCACGCGCTTGTCGGCGGACATCGGGTCGCCCTGTACCGCGAATACGCGGCCGTTGTCGTTGCGCAGGACGTGATCGACCTGGGTCAGGCCATCGCGCCGCGCCGCCAGCAGCAGGCCGCTCGCGACGTTGGCGTCGTAGGGCGTGAGCTTGCGCTCGATCGCCTGTTGCATCGCCTGCTGTTGCGGATCGGCGGCGGCGCGCGTGGGCGCTGACGGTGATGGCGGGTCGGGGCGGTCGACCTGCGCGTCGATGCGGACCAGGTCGCCGCCCGGCGTGCCGCCGGCGCTGCTGGACACGCGGAACAGGCGCTCGCTCAGCCCGTACTGGGAATTGCCCAGGTTGCGCGCCAGGCCGATCGCGAAGTCCTGCGGACTCTGCTTCGCATATTCCGCCGCCTCGTGCGCGGTCATCGGACTGGCCTGGGCGGCGCGCTGGTACTGCTGGCGCAACGCGTCCATCTGCTGTTCGGAGAAACGCAGGGTGGCGTTCTGGCCAACCCTGATCGGTGGGTTGGCCGTGTCGGTGTCCTTGCCGGTGAGCGCGGCGTTGAGCAGTTGCGCCTGGTTGTGGTCGACCTTGTCGAAGGTGAACTGGTAGCTGCGTTCGTCCACGCGCTCCTTGCCCGCCGGGTCGAACTGGCGGGTCAGGGTCATCGGCACGTTGCCGGCGTACTGCAGCTTGCCGACCACGCTGGAACTGCCGTCGGCATAGGTGGTGCGCACGTTCTCGCCAGTGTTGCGCTGGCCGCCCAGTTCGGCCTTGAACGGACCCAGGCCGAGTTGCGCGCGGGTCTGCGAGCTCATGGTCAGGCTTTCGACTTTCTGCACGTCGCCGACGCCGGGCGCGTTGGTCGCGAGCTTGCCGCTGGCCAGGAAGTCGCGATAGGCGGCTTGTGCCTGCGGCTCGCGCAGGTCGAAGGTGGCGGTGCGCATGGTCGCCTGGCCCAGCGCATCCTGGCGGCCGAGCATGGCCTGGGCGACGTCGGTCTTCAGCCCCACCGCTTCCAGACGCTCCACCGCCTGGGTGGGGCCGACCGCGACGCGCACGTGGTCGGCATCCACGCGCTGCACCGCATAGCTGATGCCGGCCGCGTCGGTGCGCTCGCTGGACGTGGCGAAGCCGCGGAACGCGGCCTCCATCGAGGTCTTGGCGAACACCTGGCCATCGAGCTTGACGCTGCCGCCTTCCGGAATGGTCAGCGGGTTGAAGGGATTGACCTGGGCGGCGGCCTCGGCGTTGGCCTGACCGGGCAGGCTGACCTCGTAGCGGCCGCGTTCGCCGGCGACCTGGCTCAGGCTGCCGTCGGCGGCCAGGCGCCCGGCCTTGAAGGAGCCGCCGATGCGCTGGCCCTGGGTGAACTCCATTTCCACGTTGAACACGGTGTTGCCGTTGTCCTGCTTGCTGCCGGCGCCGACCTTGCCGGTCTGCACGACCGCGTACTCCAGCGGGCCGCGCCGAGCCTCCACGACGTTCCGGCTGGACTCGACCGAGGCGGAGTCGGCGGCGGGATCCCATTTGATCGGGCCGTTGGAGAACTGGTTGCCGGAACTGGCGAAGCTCGCTTCGGTGGCCTGCCCGGGGTGTGGGGAACTCATGCGTGACCTCCTGGATGGCATGCACAAAGGAAGGTCCGGCAGTGTAGTCAGCGCGGTGTTGCCGAAACGTTTGTCGCCGGCAACGCCAGCGCGAGCGGCCCTATGACCAACGGCACAGGGACTATGTCGAACTATGCACTAGTATCCACCTCAACCTAGCGGGGGCGCCATGGTCGAGCCGGATGCACAGCTGAAGAAATTCCAGAAGGAACTGAGCGCCGGCACCGTGTCGCTGGCCTTGCTGGCGGTGCTGGCCGCGGCCGAGGCGCCGCTGTACGGCTACCTGATCGCCAAGCGCCTGGAGCAGGTGGGCGAGGGCGTGCTCAGCGGCAAGCAGAGCGCGCTGTACCCCGTGCTGCGCAACCTGGAGGCGGCGGGGCTGCTGTCCAGCCATGTCGAGCCGTCGGTGGCCGGACCGCCGCGGCGCTATTACCGCATCACCGCGGCGGGCCTGACCACGCTGCGGCAATGGGCCGCGGCGTGGCGCGCCACCCGCGATTCCGTCGATTCCGTGCTGAAGGGGATTTCAGAATGAGCAGCGCACACGCCACACCGCGGCCCTTGCCGACCACCATTCCCGACTACCTGGCGCAGCTGCGCGCGGCGCTGGCCGGCGCCGACCCCGCGCTGGTCCAGGACGCGCTGTACGACGCGGAGGAATACCTGCGCTCGGAGCTGGCCGAGCAGCCCGGCAAGAGCGAGGCCGAGGTCATCGCCGGCGTCGCCGGCAGCTACGGCGCGCCCGAGGAGGTGGCCGAGATCTACCGCGAGACCGAAGTGACGGTGAACCGCGCGCTGAAGCCGCCGGCGCCGCCCAAGCGCAAATCGTTGCTCGGCCGCTTCTTCGGCGTGGTCGCCGACCCGCGCGCCTACGGCAGCCTGTTCTACATGCTGCTGTCGCTGGTCACCGGCATCTTCTACTTCACCTGGCTGGTGACCGGCGTCAGCGTGTCGGCGGGCTTGCTGATCCTGATCGTCGGGGTGCCGCTGCTGGTGCTGTTCTTCGGTTCGGTGCGGCTGCTGTCGCTGGTGGAGGGCCGCGTGGTGGAAGTCCTGCTGGGCGAGCGCATGCCGCGACGGCCGCTGTACAGCGCACCCGAACAGCCGTGGCTGCAGCGCATCGGGCAGATGTTCACCGATGCGCGGACCTGGACCACGATGCTGTATTTCCTGCTGATGCTGCCGCTGGGGATCTTCTACTTCACGGTGTTCGCGGCCTTGCTGAGCACGTCGCTGCTGATGCTGCTGGCGCCTGCCGCGCTGTTCGCCCCGGATGTCGCGGATCTGACCGTTCATGTCGGTCCGCTGCACTGGATCGGCAGCGAGGCGTGGCTGCCGTTGCTGCTGGTCAGCGTGCTGGGCGCAGCGCTGTTCTTCGTCACCCTGCACCTGTCGCGCGGCTTCGGCAAGGCGCATGGCCTGCTCGCCAAGCACCTGCTGGTGCGCAGCGAGGCGCCCTGACGTCCTGATGCAGGATCGCCCGCGGCGGAGCGCCGCGGGCGAGTTGCCGCTCAGCCCGCCTTGCGGCTGCCGCGGCGCTTGAGCGGGGTGACGTTGCCGGCCGCCGGCGCGCGGCTGGCGCCGGCATTGGCGGCGATGAAGCTGCGCACCTGCGGATACACGATGTCGCGCCAGCGGCGGCCGCTGAAGATGCCGTAATGACCGGCGCCTTGCACTTCCAGATGCTGGCGGCGCGCGGCGGGGATGCCGGTGCACAGGTCCTGCGCGGCCGCGGTCTGGCCGAGGCCGGAGATGTCGTCCAGTTCGCCCTCGATGCTGAGCAGCGCGGTGTCGCGGATCGCGGCCGGGTCGACGCGTTCGCCGTCGATCACCCATTCGCCGCGCGGCAGCAGGAACTCCTGGAACACCACGCGGATGGTGTCCAGGTAGTAGGTGGCCGGCATGTCCAGCACCGCGTTGTACTCGTCATAGAAGCGGCGGTGCGCCTCGGCGTCCTGCAGGTCGCCCTTGACCAGGTTGGCGTAGAAGTCCCAGTGCGACATGAAATGCCGGCTCGGGTTCATCGCCAGGAAGCCGATGTGCTGCAAAAAGCCCGGGTAGACCTCGCGACCGTGGCCGGGGTAGGCCGGCGGCACGGTGTGGATGACGTTGTGCTCGAACCAGGACAGCGGATTGCGCGTGGCCAGGTTGTTGACCTCGGTGGGACTGCGGCGCGCGTCGATCGGCCCGCCCATCATCACCAGCGAGCGCGGCGTGGTCTCGCCGCGTCCGGCCATCAGCGACACCGCCGCCAGCACCGGCACGGTGGGCTGGCACACGCTCATCACGTGCAACGACTCGGCGCCGATGTGGCGGATGAAGTCCTGCACGTAGCGCACGTAGTCGTCCAGGCCGAAGTCGCCCTCGGCCTGCGGCACCATGCGCGCGTCGATCCAGTCGGTGACGTAGACCTTGTGGTCGCGCAGCAGGGTGCGCACGGTGTCGCGCAGCAGCGTGGCGTGGTGGCCGGAGAGCGGCGCCACCACCAGCACGGCCGGCTGCTTCTTGAGTCCGTCCACCACCTTGGCGTCGTCGCTGAAGCGCTTGAAGCGCAGCAGGCGGCAGAACGGCTTGCGCAGCACTTCCTGCTCGACGATCGGCAGCGCGTGGCCGTCGACCTCGACATGGTCCAGCGCCCAGGCCGGCTTCTCGTAGTCCTTGCCCAGGCGGTGCATCAACTCGTTGCTCGCGGCCAGGCGCTCGGCGCCGGGCAGCGTCGACCACAGGCTGTTGGGATCGGAGAAGATCTTGGCGTTGGCTTCGGCCTGGTGCACCCAGGGGGCGAGCAGGTTACGGGTCAGTTCGTGCCACTGGTAGAGCATGCCGGTGTTTCCATCCTGAGCGTATGCTGCCGTGCAGCATAACGCATCCGCGCGGTTTGCACCTTAATGGGGCACCAGACCAATCGTCTCCAGGGCCGCCGCATCGCCCGCCAGCGCTGGCGCCAGCCAGCAATGACTGCCCACCGGGCGCAGCCCGAGCGCACCGAACTGACGCCGGTACCAGCGCGCCGCGCGTGGCTGGAAGCCGGCATGGTCGCCGTAGAAGTCGTCTTCGGCGGCGAAGGTCTCCAGGAACGCCACGCCGCCGCACAGTTCTACCAGGCCGGGCAGGCCCTGGCGCAGTTCGCGGCTGGGCACGTAGTGCAGCACGTCCGAGCACACCAGCAGGTCCACCGGCGCGCACGGCCGCAGCCAGGCGAAATCGCCGAAGCGCGCCGGGTGCAGGTTGCGGTGGCGGCCATAGCGGGCGACGGCGTAATCGCTGCTGTCGAAGCCGAGATAGCGCAGCTTCGGCCGCAGCTTCAGCAGCGGCGCGCGCCAGGCGCCTTCGCCGCAGCCGATGTCGAGCACGCTGCGGATCGGCCGTTCCAGGTAGTACTCGGCCTGGGCCACGGCGAGCGCGACCTTGCGCGCCAGGCGCGCGGCATCGCCGATGCCGTCGCGGCGATACCAGCGCTGGAAGTAGTCGGCGTCGTACTGTTTGTCCATGCGGGCGTGTGGTCCGTGCGGGCGCCGGACGAATCGGCGAAAATGGCCGCACATCCTACGCCAGCGACCTGGAGCCAGCATGCAACTCTACCTGTGGATCAAATCCTTGCATCTGCTGTTCGTGATCGCATGGATGGCGGCGGTGTTCTACCTGCCGCGGATCCTGGTCAACATCGCCGAGAGCGCGGGCCAGCCGCAGGTGCAGGAACGCCTGGCGCTGATGGGGCGGCGCCTGTACCGCTTCGGCCACAGCATGTTCGGCCTGGCGCTGCTGCTGGGGCTGACCCTGTGGCTGGGCTACAAGGTGCTGCCGGACTTCCCGACCATGGTCGCGCCCGGCCACAGCGGCTGGCTGCACGCCAAGCTCGGCCTGGTCGCGCTGATGCTGGCCTACTACATCTTCACCGGCCGCTGGCTCAAGCGCGTCGGCCAGGCCGGCGCGCTGCCGTCCTCGCGCGCCCTGCGCCTGTTCAACGAGGTGCCGGTGCTGGCGCTGCTGGTGGTGATCTGGCTGGTGCTGGCGAAGCCGTTTTGAGCGGGGATTGGGGAGTCGTAAAAGCGGGTCCCGTGCTCCGTGTTGCATCACGGAGCAACCCATAGCAGTTCGGTGCCCATGGGATCCGCTCTTGCGAATCCCCAATCCCGAATCCCCAATCCCGAGGCGCCGCGCGCGGCGCCTCAGGCCGTCTCGTACGCCCCGTAGCTGCGCAGGCGCGCGTAGCGCTTCTCCAGCAGTTGTGCGATCGGCAGCTTTTCCAGGGCGTCCAGTTCGTTGAGCAGGACCGCCTTCAGGCGCTTGGCCATCTGCGTGGGGTTGCGGTGGGCGCCGCCGATCGGTTCGCGGATCACCTTGTCGACCAGGCCCAGCGCGGACAGGCGCTTGGCGGTCAGGCCGAGCTGCTCGGCGGCATCCTTGGCCTTGGCCGCGTCCTTCCACAGGATCGAGGCGCAGCCTTCCGGCGAGATCACCGAGTACGTACCGTACTCCAGCATCAGGGTGCGGTCGCCCACGCCGATCGCCAGCGCGCCGCCGGAGCCGCCTTCGCCGATCACGGTGCAGATCACCGGCACCTTCAGTTCGGCCATCTCCAGCAGGTTGCGCGCGATCGCCTCGCTCTGGCCGCGCTCTTCGGCACCGATGCCGGGGTAGGCGCCGGGGGTGTCGATGAAGGTCAGCAGCGGCAGCTTGAAGCGCTCGGCCAGCTTCATCAGGCGCAGTGCCTTGCGATAGCCCTCCGGGCGCGGCATGCCGAAATTGCGCGCGATCTTGCTCTTGGTGTCGCGGCCCTTCTGGTGGCCGATGATCACCACCGCGCGGCCGTCGATGCGGCCGAGGCCGCCGACGATGGCCTTGTCGTCGGCGAACGCGCGGTCGCCGGCCAGCTCCTGGAACTCGTCGCAGAACACGTTGATGTAGTCCAGCGTGTACGGGCGCTGCGGGTGCCGCGCCAGCTGCGAGATCTGCCACGAGGACAGGTCGCGGAAGATCTGCGCGGTACGCACCCGCAGCTTGTCCTCCAGCGCGCCCACCTCGGCGTCGACGTTGACCGCCGGGCCGGTGCTGGCATTGCGCAGTTCCTGGATCTTGGCTTCCAGATCGGCGATGGGTTGCTCGAAGTCGAGGTAGTTCGGGTTCATTGGAAGCCGTGGAGAACGTGAAGTGGGGAGTTTAGCCGAATGCCGCGTGGCGGCCCGTACGCGGCCGTCCGGTACCCGGCTCAGGGGCCGGTCACCAGCGCAGGGCTGTTCATGATCTGCTGGATGCCCTCGACGAAGTCGTTGACGCGTTTGTTGTCGTCCACCGACAGGCCGCTGAACAGGCGCGCGGTGGCATGGGTGAAGTCGATCTGCGTGGACACGTAGGTCTTGCGCAGGCGCTGTTGCTCGGCCGGATCGGTCGCATGCAGGTAGGCATTGACCAGCGCGCGCAGCGGCCCGGCGTGCGCCTCCATCACTGGCGGCAAGGCCGGCAGGCGTTCGGCCGCGGGCGTGACCCGGCGCTGCGGCGGCTGCCAATCGCGCGGCTGATGCGCCGCGACATAGCCAGGGGCATCGTGGCTGCTCTCGACGTAGGCGACGAAGTCATCGGGCGCGAAAATCTTGCGCATGCGCCGGCCGCCGCTGCTGTCGACTGCGCCGACGGCATTCTCGGGGAATGGGGTATGCACGTCGAAGTCCCAGTCCTTGACGATGAACAAGTCGTGGACTTGCCCGTAGCGGCCTTTCAGTGCCACGCCCCGCACCTCGACGACCCCGTCGCCCTGAAACTCGCGCGGACGGGCGGTGCTGGTCCAGTAGATCTCGTCGATCCAGTAGTAATCCGACAGGGTGGGGTTGACCAGGGTGCCGTCGTGATCGGCGTACACGATGAAGGGCACGCGTCCGAGTTGCGCGGTCTGCAGGGTGTGCGCGCCCGGCGCCAATTCCAGGGCCAGTTCGGCATGTGCGGGGATGCTGTGCGACTGTCCATCGACCTGGATCGGCAAAGCCTGCCCGGTCGGATTGTCGAAGCGGAAGGTTTGCGGACCCTTGCCGCAGGCAGTCAACAACAAAATGCAGCAGGACAGAAGCAAAAAGCGCACGCGGATATCCAGAACGTAGGGAAAAAAGAGACGGTAGATTCGGCTTGCAGCGAGGGTCAACTCGCCCACGGCGGGCTGTACTTGACCTTCACCGCACGCACCGCCGGGTCGCCGCGCAGGGCGTCCAGCAGTTGCGGATCCACACGCACCGAATGGCTGCCGTTGAGGTCGAGCATGCCGGCGATGCCGCCTTGCGCCGACTGCAGCAGCAGATCCAGGCGCAACGGCGTCTTGCCAGGGCGGTGGCGGGCCAGCAGGCCGTCGATGCGTGGCCAGGCGCTGCGCTGGCGCAGGTCCAGGCGCAGCGACAGGCGCTGCGCGTGGTGCGTGCAGATCTGCTCGTAGTCCCAGCACTGGCGGATCCGCATCGCGTAGCCGCCGTTGAATTCGTCCTCGCGCACGCCGCCCTTGACGATGAGGATGCGGTCGCGGGTCAGCAGGTGGCCGAATTCGGCGATGGCGTCGGAGAACGCGCTGCACTCGATGCGGCCGCGGCCGTCCTCCAGTTGCACGAACACCTGGCTGTCGCCCTTGCGGCGCACGCCGACCACCTGGCCGGCGAGGATCGCGCTGACCTCCGGGCGCCAGGCGCGCTTTTCGCCGTCGCCGCCGCCACCGCGGCCGCCGCCGGACTGGGCGCAGATCTTCTCCAGCGCGCCCAGGTCGCAGCCGACCAGCTCGCGCACTTCGTCGCGGTACGGATCGAACGGATGGCCGCTGAGGTAGAAGCCCAGCGTCTCGCGCTCGCCGGCCAGCAACTGGCCCAGCGGCCATTCCTTGCTCTCCGGCAGGTCCAGGCGCAGCGCCGGCGCGCTGGTATCGGCGCCGCCGAACAGCGAGTTCTGCCCGGAGGCGCGCTCGCGCGCCATCTGCTCGGTGGCCTTCATCACCTCCGGCAACTGCAGCATCAGCGTGGCGCGGTTGGCGCCCAGCCCGTCCATCGCGCCGGCGTTGATCATCGCCTCGAGGGTGCGCTTGTTGAGCTTGGCCGATTCCACGCGGGTGCAGAAATCCAGCAGCGAGGCGTACTCGCCGCCGCGCTCGCGCTCGGCCACGATCGCCTCGCAGGCGCCGCGGCCCACGCCCTTGATCGCGCCCAGGCCGTACTGGATGGTGTCCGGCGTGGCCGCCTCGAACATGTACGCCGAGGCGTTGATGCGCGGCGGCAGCACGGTCAGGCCGAGGTTGCGCACCTCGTCGAGGAAGCCGACCACCTTGTCGGTGTTGTCCATGTCCGAGGACAGCGTGGCCGCCATGAACTCGGCCGGGTAGTGGCGTTTCAGCCACGCGGTCTGGTAGCTGACCAGCGCGTAGGCGGCGGCGTGCGACTTGTTGAAGCCGTAGCCGGCGAACTTCTCCATCAGGTCGAAGATTTCGTCGGCCTTGGCCTCCCCGACGCCGCCCTTGGCCGCACCCTCGCGGAAGATCTCGCGGTGCTTGGCCATTTCCGCCGGCACCTTCTTGCCCATCGCACGGCGCAGCAGGTCGGCGCCGCCCAGCGAGTAGCCGCCGACGATCTGCGCCATCTGCATCACCTGCTCCTGGTACACCATGATGCCGTAGGTGTCCTTCAGGATCGCTTCGGTGCGCGGATCGGGATAGACGATCTCCTCCTGCCCGTGCTTGCGCGCGTTGAACGAGGGAATCAGGTCCATCGGGCCGGGGCGGTACAGCGACACCAGCGCGATGAGGTCCTCGAAGCGGTCGGGGCGGGCGTCCTTCAGCAGCCGGCGCATGCCCGAGGATTCGAACTGGAACACCGCGCCGGTGTTGCCCGAGGCGAAGATGCCTTTGTAGGTCGGCGCATCGTCGAGCGGGATCGCGGCGATCTCCACCGGCGGGATGCCGGCGCGCGCGTGGCGCACGTTGATCGCCTTCACCGCCCAGTCGATGATGGTCAGGGTGCGCAGGCCGAGGAAGTCGAACTTGACCAGGCCGACCTGCTCGACGTCGTCCTTGTCGAACTGGGTGACCGGATTCCTGCCGAGATTGTCGACGTCGTGTTCGGCGAACAGCGGGCAGAAGTCGGACAGCGGCGTCGGCGCGATCACCACGCCGCCGGCGTGCTTGCCGGCGTTGCGGGTCAGGTCCTCGAGCTGCCGCGCCAGGTCCATCAGGTCGCGGACGTCGTCCTCGGCCTGGTAGCGCTGGATCAGCTCCGGCGAGGCCATCTCGCTGTCCTTGCCTTCGCCCATCGCGTCCTTCAGCGTGATGCCGAGGATGTTGGGGATCAGCTTGGCGACGCCGTCGACCAGGCCGTACGGGAAGCCGAGCACGCGGCCGCAGTCGCGCACCACCGCCTTGGCCGCCATGGTGCCGTAGGTGATGATCTGGCTGACCCGGTCGCGGCCGTACTTGCGCGCCACGTAGTCGATCACCTCGTCGCGGCGATCCATGCAGAAATCGATGTCGAAGTCGGGCATCGACACGCGTTCCGGGTTGAGGAAGCGCTCGAACAGCAGGTTGTACGGCAGCGGATCCAGGTCGGTGATCTGCAGCGCCCACGCCACCAGCGAGCCGGCACCGGAACCGCGGCCCGGGCCGATCGGGATGCCCTGGTTCTTGCCCCATTGGATGAAGTCGGCCACGATCAGGAAGTAGCCGGGGAAGCCCATCTTGATGATGGTGTCCAGCTCGAACTCGAGCCGGTCCACGTAGTCCTGGCGGGTCTTGCCGGGCGCCAGCGGGTTCTTCTCCAGGCGCGCGGCCAGGCCGTCGCGCGACTGGCTGCGAATCCAGCTGTCCAGCGTCTCGTCGTCGGGCACCGGATAGGCGGGCAGGAAGTAGGTGCCCAACTGCATCTCGATGTTGCAGCGTTGCGCCAGCGCCAGCGTGTTGTCGATCGCGTCGGGGATGTCGGCGAACAGCGCGGCCATCTCCTCGGCCGACTTCAGGTATTGCTGGTCGCTGTAGTCGCGCGGGCGCTTGGGGTCGTCGAGCACGCGGCCGGAGGAGATGCACACGCGCGCCTCGTGCGCGGCGAAATCGCTGGCGTACAGGAAGCGCACGTCGTTGCTGGCGATCACCGGCAGGCCGCGGGTGCCGGCGGCGTGCAGGGCGAACTGGTTGAACGCCTCCTCGCCGTCGCGGCCGGTGCGGGTCAGCTCCAGATGCAGGCCGTCGCCGAAGATGCGCTGCCAGTCGGCCAGTTGCTGCTCGGCCAGGTCGTGGCGGCCTTCGCTGGCCAGGCGCCCGGCCAGGCTCTCGCGGCCGGCCAGCGCGAACAGGTTGTCGCTGCCGGTCTGCAGCCATTCCGGGCGCAGCGCCACGCCGCCTTCGCTGCGGTGGCCTTCCAGCCAGGCGCGGGTCAGCAGCCGCGACAGGCTCAGGTAGCCGTCGCGATTGCGGCACAGCACGGTCAGCCGCCACGGCGCCTGGGTGCCATCGGCGATCAGCAGGTCGGCGCCGGCGATCGGCTTGATGCCCACGCCCTCGGCGGCCTTGTAGAACTTGACCAGCGCGAACAGGTTGTTGAGGTCGGTGACCGCCAGCGCGGGCAGGTCCAGTTCCACCGCGCGGCTGAGCAGGTTGGCCTGCTTGGCTTTCTTCGGGTCGGCCTGATCCGGTTTCTCGGGCACACGGATGGTCGAATCCGCCAGCGAGAACTCGGTGTGGATGTGCAGATGGGCGAAGCGGGAAGTGGACATGCGGAACCAGAGCGATGCCCGGGCAGGGTAGCGGCGGGGGGCGAGCCGGGCAAGGCTTGACAGCGAGGGGCGGGGATTCGGGATTGGGGATTGGGGATTCTTTTGCGGTCTCACTGCACGTTGAGTGCGCGTGGTTGCCCGCCTATCCCGCCGAACGTCCTACGCGAGTTGCAGCGATTCCAGTGGCTCCGCAATCTTCGCGGCAGACTCCTGGCCCGCCAGGGCCATCCGCACGGGCGCGAAGCTGCGTCGATGGTGGATGCAGGGGCCATGCGTGGCCAGCGCCGCCAGGTGCGCCGGGGTGGCATAGCCCTTGTGCAGGTCGAAGCCGTAGTGCGGGTGTTCGTCGTGCAGGCGCTGCATGATCCGGTCGCGGGTGACCTTGGCCACGATCGAGGCGGCCATGATCGCGCGGTCCAGGCCGTCGCCGCCGACCAGCGCCTCGGCGGCGCAGGGCAGGCCCTTGGGCACGCGGTTGCCGTCGATGCGGGCGAAGCCGGCCACGTGGGCCACGCCCTCGACCGCGCGGCGCATGCCCAGCATGGTCGCCTGGTAGATGTTCAGCCGGTCGATCTCCTCGGCCTCGATCAGCACCACCTGCCAAGCCAGCGCCCGCTCGACGATGCGCGCATACAGCGTCTCGCGCCGCGCCGCGGTCAGCTGCTTGGAATCGTCCAGCCCGTTGATGCGGGTGCGCGCCGGATCGAACACCACCGCCGCCACCGCCACCGGCCCGGCCAGCGGGCCGCGCCCGGCTTCGTCGACGCCGGCGTAGAGCCGGGAATCGGGAGTGGGGAATGGGGAATGGGACAAAAGCGACTGCTGCGGCGACGGCGGGGAAAGGGAGCGCTTCATGCCGTTGCTCCTGACGAATCCCGAATCCCGATTCCCGAATCCCGGCCTTCCAGCAATTCGAGCACCGCATCGGCCGCGCGCGCCGAGGCGTCCTGGCGCAGCAGCAGGTGCAGGCGTTCGTATTCGGGCTGCAGCGCCGCCACCGCCTGCGGGTTGCGCAGCCAGTGCAGCAGCGCGGCGGCCAGGGCGTCGGGGGTGCAGGCGTCCTGCATCAGTTCCGGCGCCAGGTCGTGGCCGGCGAGGATGTTGGGCAGGGCGTAGCGGTCGACCTTCAGCAGGCCCAGCGCCTTGACGATGCGGTAGGTCAGCGGGGCGACCTTGTAGCCCACCACCATCGGCCGCTTCACCAGCATGGCTTCCAGGGTCGCGGTGCCGGAGGCCAGCAGCACCGCGTCGGCGGCGAGCAGCGCGGCGCGCGCGTGGCCATCCAGCACCTGGGTGGCGGCCGGCGGCAGGGCCGAGCGCGCGAGTTGCTCGGCGATCAGCGCCTTGCACGCGGCATTGGCGGCCGGCACCAGCACGCGCGCCTGCGGAAGCTGTTGCAGCACCTGCGCGGCGGCGGCGAAGAAGGTGTCGCCGAGCTTGCCGATCTCGCCCAGGCGGCTGCCCGGCAGCACCGCCAGCACCGGCACGTCGGCCGGCACGCCCAGGGACGCACGCGCCGCGCCGCGGTCTTCGTGCAATGCGATCGCATCGGCCATGGGGTGGCCGACGAAGCGCGCGTCCACGCCGTGTCTGGCGTAGATCGGCGGCTCCATCGGGAACAGGCACAGCACCCGGTCGGCGCTGGCGCCGATCTTGGCCGCGCGCTGCTCGCGCCAGGCCCACACCGACGGACTGACGTAGTGCACGGTGCGCAGCCCGCGCTGTTTCAGCCAGCGCTCCACGCCGAGATTGAAATCGGGAGCGTCGATGCCGACGAACACGTCCGGGCGCCAGGCCAGCAGCCGCTCGCGTAGCGCGCGGCGCAGTTTCAGCAGGCGCGGCAGATGCCGCAGCACTTCCAGCAGGCCCATCACCGCCAGTTCGCTGGCATCGAACCAGGTCTGGCACCCGGCCTGGCGCATCGCCTCGCCGCCGACCCCGGCGAATTCCGCGTCGGGATAGCGCGCGCGCAGCGCCTCGATCAGCCCCGCGCCCAGCAGGTCGCCGGAGGCTTCGCCGGCGACCAGGGCGATGCGCAGCTTGGCTGCGCCGGGAATGGGGAATGGGGAATGGGGAATGGTAGAAGCAACAGCGGAGCCCGGGCCGGGCGGGCGACCGCTCTTCCCATTCCCCATTCCCGATTCCCCATTCCCGGCACTCATCGCAACAACGGCCGCTCGCTGGACTCGATGAATTCCAGCATCGCGCGCACGTCCTCGCTGCCTTCGGCCAGCACCGCCAACTGGTGCTTGGCCTCGGCCAGCGGCAGGCCGGCCACGTACAGCGCGCGGTAGGCGCGCTTGATCGCGGCCACGCGTTCGGGGTCGAAGCCGCGGCGCTTCAGGCCTTCGCTGTTGATGCCGCGCGGGCGCCCCAGGGAATTGCCGCCGACCATGGTGAACGGCGGCACGTCGCCGTTGATCAGTGCGCCCATGCCGAGGAAGGCGTGATCGCCGATGCGGCAGAACTGGTGCGCGCCGGCGAAGCCGCTGATGATCACGTGATCGCCCACTTCCACATGCCCGGCGAGGGTGGTGTTGTTGGAGAACACGCAGTGGTTGCCGACGATGCAGTCGTGGGCGACGTGGGTATAGGCGAGGAACCAGTTGTCGCTGCCGACCCGGGTGATGCCGCCGCCGCTGCCGGTGCCGCGGCTGACGGTGACGAACTCGCGGATCACGTTGCGGTCGCCGATCACCAGTTCGGTGCGTTCGCCAGCGAACTTCTTGTCCTGCGGGTCGCCGCCGAGCGCGACGTGGCCGACCAGGCGGTTGTCGCGGCCGAGTCGGGTCGGGCCGACGATGCTGCAATGCGAGCCGATCTCGCAACCTTCGCCGATCTCCACCTCGGCGCCGATCACGGTGAAGGCGCCGACGCGCACGTCGGCGGCGAGTGTCGCGCCGGGATCGATGACCGCGGAGGGGTGAATCAGGGGGGCGTTGGCGCTCATCGCAGATCTCCTGCCAGGGTCATTCGCGGGTGCCGGCGCACAGCACTTCGGCGCAGGCCACGACCTTGCCGTTGACCTTGGCCTCGCCGTAGTACACCGCCATGTTGCGGATCACCCGCTTGATTTCCACATGCAGTTCCAGCACGTCGCCTGGCACCACCTGGCTGTTGAAGCGGGCGTTGTCGACCTTGACCATGTAGAACAGCTTGGACTGCGCGTCGCGACCCATCGCCAGCTGGGTCAGGATGCCGCCGGCCTGCGCCAGCGCCTCGATGATCAGCACGCCCGGCATGATCGGCTGGCCCGGGAAGTGGCCCTGGAAGTACGGCTCGTTGATGCTGACGTTCTTGTGCGCGATGATCCGGCGGTTCTCGAAATCCAGCGAGACCACCTTGTCCACCAGCAGGAACGGGTAGCGGTGCGGGAGCAGTGCGCGGATCTGGTTGATGTCCGGCAGGGTGGCGTCCGGCAGGGGCTGATCGTGGCTCATTCCTTCTCCTTGCTGACAGACAGGATGCGACGGGCCAGGGCATCGAGCTGTTTGAAGCGCGCGGCGTTCTTGCGCCACGTGCGGTTGTCGGTCAATGGGGTGCCGGACGAGTACTCGCCCGGCTCGTGGATGGAGTTGCGCACGACCGACTTGCCGGTGACCACGACCTTGTCGCAGATCTCCAGGTGGCCGACCACGCCGACCGCGCCGCCGAGCATCACGTAGCGGCCGATCCTGGCGCTGCCGGCGATGCCGGTGCAGCCGGCGATGGCGCTGTGCGCGCCGATGTGCACGTTGTGCGCGACCTGCACCAGGTTGTCCAGGCGCACGTCTTCTTCGAGAGTGGTGTCTTCCAGCGCACCGCGATCCACGCAGGTGTTGGCGCCGATCTCGCAATCGTCGCCGATGCGGACGCCGCCCAACTGCGGCACCTTGATCCAGCGGCCGGCGTCCATCGCCAGGCCGAAACCGTCGGCGCCGAGCACCGCACCGGGGTGCACGCGCACGCGCTGGCCCAGGCGCACCCGGGTGACCAGGGTGACGCGGGCGATCAGTTCGCTGCCGGCGCCGACCTGGCAGTCCTCGCCGATCACGCAGCCGGGGCCGATCACGCAGCCCTCGCCGATCGTGCTGCGCGCGCCGATGCTGACGAACGCGCCGACGTGCGCGCTGGCCGCGACCTGCGCGCTGGGATCGATGCTGGCGCTGGGATGGATGCCGGGCGGCCGCAGCGGCGCCACGTCGAACAGCGCGGCGATCTTGGCGAAGGCGACATACGGGTCGCGCGCGATCAGCGCGGTGCCCGGCGCGGCCTCGGCATCGTCGGCGCGCAGCACCACGATCGCCGCGGTGCTGTCGGCCAGTTGCGCGCGGTAGCGGGGATTGGCCAGGAAGCTGAGCTGTCCCGGGCCGGCTTGCGCCAGCGTGGCCACGCCATGCACCGCGACGCTGCCGTCGCCATGCACCTGCAGGCCGAAACGCTCGGCGATCTCGTCAGCGGTATAGGTCGAAGTATTCACCGGGAGATTCTACCGTGTGCCACCAGCACGGTCATACGTACGGCCGCGTAGGGCGCGCCGACACAGCGTGCACTGCCCGACCCTCATCCGCCCCTACAGGGCACCTTCTCCCGATGGGAGAAGGGAGTCAGCCCCTCTCCCATCGGGAGAGGGGTTGGGGTGAGGGTACGGCCACAAGCGACACACTCGCAGGCGCGGGAGCGTGGGGCGTCAGCGCGAATGCGGTGACGAGCTCGGGGCGCGCCGAAGCGCGGGGATTAGGCAGGCCAAGCCCCAGCAGGGTTTCGCGCAGCGAAAACCTGGCTGCCAGGGCGACGCCCTGGCAGCGGGTGGGCAGTTCGTCAGAACTGCCCACCAAAGGTGAACTGCAGACGCTCGATCTCGTCGTTGTCTTCCTTCTTCAGCGGAATCGCGTAGCTGATCGAGATCGGACCGACGGGGGCGCGCCACAGCAACGCGATACCGGTGGAGGCACGCAGTTGATTGGACTTGAAGTTGTCCACGCCGTTGAACACGTTGCCGACGTCCACGAACGCCGAAATGCGCGCCGACGGGCTGTCGAACAGCTTCGGGAAGTACATTTCCGCCGAGCCCACGGTCTTGAACGAGCCACCCAGCGGCTGGCCGCGGCTGTATGAGGCGGTGGCCTCCGAGCGCGGGCCGAGGGTGTTGTCCTCGAAGCCGCGCACCGAGTTGGTGCCGCCGGCGTAGAAGTTCTCGTAGAACGGCAGGCCCGACGCCGTCACGCGGCGGACCAGGTTGGTGCCGTCGCAGGCCTGCGCCGTGTACACCGGCGTGCCGGAGCTGTTGGTGGTGGTGGTGCCGCAGATATCGCGCGACACGTCGCTGCCGTAGCTGTCGCCGTAGCCGAATTCGGCGCGCGTGTTGAGCACCAGTGCCGGCGAGATCGGCCAGTACTTGGAGATCTGGTAGTTGAGCTTCCAGTACTCCACGGTCGAGCCGGGCAGGGTGGCTTCCAGACCCACGCGCTGGTACATGCCGCGGGTCGGCATGAAGTAGTCGTTGCGGGTGTCGCGCGCCCAGCCCAGTTCGCTGCGCCAGGCGTGGAAGGTCTTGGTCCCCATCGCATCGATGTAGTTGATGATCGCCTGCGGGGTGTAGCCGGGGTAGGTGGTGATCTGGTTGCTGTCGATGCCGAACATCAGCGAGACGCTGTCGGTCTCGGTGATCGGCACGCCGAAGATCACCTGCGCCGCGCCGTTGGTGCTGTTGTACTGCGCGGTGCCGAAGTCGGAGTAGTCCAGCTTGCGCCACGACAGGTTGTAGCCCAGCGACACGCCGTCGTCGGTGAAGAACGGGTTGGTGTAGGAGAACGCGTAGCGCTCCTGGTAGCTGCTGCGCGAGGCGTCCACCGCGACGCGGTTGCCGCCGCCGAGGAAGTTGTTCTGCGACAGCTGCACCGAGGTGGTGACGCCGTAGGTCTGCGAGTAGCCCAGGCCGAAGGTGAAGCTGCCCGAGGTGGTCTCCTTGACGTTGTAGACCACGTCGACCTTGTCGTTGCTGCCCGGCACCGGCGGCGTTTCCACGTCCACCGACTCGAAGTAGCCCAGGCGCTGCAGGCGGATCTTGGAGCGGTCGATCGCCGCCTGCGAGTACCAGGTGTCCTCGAACTGGCGCATTTCGCGGCGCAGCACTTCGTCGGAGGTGCGGGTGTTGCCGCGGAACACGATGCGCCGCACCGACACGCGCGGGCCCGGGGTCACCTGCAGGTTCACCGCCACCGTGCGCTTCTCGCGGTCGGTGGTCGGGATCGGGGTGACCTTGGCGAAGGCGTAGCCGATGTTGCTCAGGGTGTTGGTGATCGCGTCGGAGCTGTATTCCAGCAGCGCGCGCGAGAAGGTGTCGCCGGCCTTGGGAATGACCAGCTTCTCGATCTCTTCCTGCGGCAGGATGGTGTCGCCGGTGACCTTGATGTCGGAGATCTTGTACTGCTCGCCTTCGGTGATGCCGGCGGTCAGGTACATGTCGCGCTTGTCGGGGCTGATCGCCACCTGGGTGGAGTCGACGCTGAAGTCGACGTAGCCGCGGTCCAGATACCAGGAGTTGAGCTTCTCCAGGTCGCCGGACAGCTTCTCCTTGGAGTACTGGTCGTCGCGGCGGTACCAGGACAGCCAGTTGTGCTCGCGCGACTCCCAGTTCTCCAGGATGTCCTGGTTGAGGAACTTCTCGGTGCCGATCAGGTTGACGTGGCGGATCTTGGCCGCCTTGCCTTCCTTGATCGCGATGGCCACGTCGACGCGGTTGCGGTCCAGCGGGCTCACCGTCGGGGTGATCTCGACGTTGTACTTGCCGCGGTTGTTGTACTGGCGGGTCAGCTCCTGGGTCACCCGGTCCAGGCTCAGCCGGTCGAAGGTGCCGCCCTCGCTGAGGCCGATGTCGGACAGGCCCTTGAGCAGTTCCTCGCTCTTGATGTCCTTGTTGCCGGTAACGGTCAGCTTGTTGATCGCCGGACGTTCCTTGACTGTGACCACCAGGATGTTGCCCTGGCGGTCGACGCGCACGTCCTCGAAGAAGCCGGTGCGGTACAGCGCGCGGATCGCCTCGGCGACCTTGGCGTCGTCCACGGTGTCGCCGCGTTCCACCGGCAGGTAGGTGAACACGGTGCCGGACGAAATGCGTTGCAGCCCGTCGACGCGGATGTCGCTGGCGGTGAAGGGCTCCGCTACCTGGGCCAGGGCCGGCAGGCTGAGGCTGGCGGCGAGGGCGAGGGCAAGCAGGCGGCGAGTGGGAAATCTCGTCATGTCACGTCCGGTAGAGGTCGATATCGTTGTTGCATGGGCGCCGGCGCAAGACGACAGCGGGTCGAGTGGATCGGCGCGGGTCATCGCAGGGCCTGCCCGAAGAGGTCGTTGTAGAACGCCAACCCCATCAGTCCTGCCAGCAACGTCAGGCCCACGAACTGCCCCGCCGCCATGGCGCGCTCGCTCAGCGGGCTGCCCTTGACCAACTCGATAAGGTAATACAGCAAGTGCCCGCCGTCCAAGATCGGGATCGGCAGCAGGTTCATGATCGCCAGGCTCAGCGACAGCAGCGCCAGGAAATTCAGGAACCCGTCCGGCCCTTCCTTGGCCGAGATGTTGGCGACCTTGGCGATGGTGATCGGGCCGGACACGTTCTTCAGCGAGGCGTCGCCGGTCAGCATGCGGCGCAGGATGCCGAGGGTGTCCCCGGCCAGCCGGCCGGTCTCGCGGAAGGCCATCGGGATCGCCGCCAGCGGGCCGTAGCGCAGGGTGGCGTCGTAGGCCGGCCGGCGCTGCTCGCCGATGCTCACGCCCAATTGCCAGGTCGGCGCGCCCTTGCCGGCGGTCGGCTTGAGATGGACCTCCAGCGCCAGCCGCTCGCCGTTGCGCTCGACCTCGATCAGGCCGTTGCCGCCCTCGCGGCCCAGCGCCTGCACCCGCGGCGCGACCTGGTCGGCGCTGGTGATCGGGCTGCCGTCCACCGCCAGCACGCGGTCGCCGGGGCGCAGCACGCCGTCGGCGGCCGAGCCGGGGGCGACGTTGGCGATCACCGCCGGCTGCAGGGTGAAGCGCCAGGTCAGGCCGGCCAGCGCCGGCACCTGCCGCTCGTCGAAACCGACCGGGAGCTGCGACAGGCGCAGGGTCCGGGTATGGCTGGCGCCGTCCTGCGCGTCCTCGGTCTGCACCGCCACGTCCTCGCGGTCCATGGCGGCGACGGTCAGCTGCATGGCGGCCTCGCTCCAGGTCGCAACATCGCGGTCGCCGACGCGGACGATGCGCTCGCCGGCCTGGAACCCGGCCTGCTGCGCCAGACCCTCGGCGCGGCCGACGAGGGGCGCGTAGTCCTGCTTGCCGATGACGAACATCGCCCAGAGGAACGCCACGCACAGGATCAGGTTGGCGATGGGGCCGGCGGCGACGATGGCGATGCGCTGCCACACGCTCTTGTTGTTGAAGGCCTGCGCGCGCTCGGCCGGGTCGACCTCGGCCTCGCGTTCGTCGAGCATCTTCACGTAGCCGCCGAGCGGGATCGCGGCGATCGCGAACTCGGTGCCGTGGCGGTCGTAGCGCGACCACAGCGGCTTGCCGAAGCCCACCGAGAAGCGCAGCACCTTGACCCCGCAGCGGCGGGCCACCCAGAAATGCCCGAACTCGTGGAACGTCACCAGGATGCCCAGGCTGACCAGCATCCACCAGATGGAGCCAACGAAATTACCCATGCGCGTGGCTCATGGCGGCGTGGGCATCAAGCATGGGCGAAGTGGCGGGCAATGGCGAGTTCGGTGATCGTGCGCGAGTGCGCATCCGCCGCCAGCAATGCGTCCAGGGAATCGGCCGCGACCGCAGGCAGCTCGGTCAGGGCGTTCTCGACCAGCGCAGGAATCGATAGGAAACCGATTCGGCCCTGAAGAAAGGCTGAAACAGCCACTTCGTTGGCCGCATTCAGGATCGCCGGAGCGCTGCCGCCGGCCTGCATCGCGCGCCAGGCCAGGCCCAGGCACGGGAAAGCGTCCAGGTCCGGCGCCTCAAAGTCCAGCCGGCCCTGCGCCAGCAGGTCCAGCCCGGCGACCCCGGAGGCGATGCGCTCCGGCCAGCCCAGGCCCACCGCCAGGGTGGTGCGCATGTCCGGCAGACCCATCTGCGCCAGGGTGGAACCGTCGATGAACTCGACCAGCGAATGCACCAGGCTCTGCGGGTGCACCAGCACCTCGATGCGCTCGGGCGCCAGCGCGAACAGGTGGTGGGCCTCGATCACTTCCAGGCCCTTGTTCATCAACGTCGCCGAATCGACCGAGATCTTCGGTCCCATCGACCACTTCGGGTGCGCCACGGCCTGCGCCGGGGTCACCGCCTGCAGGCGCGCACGGTCCCAGCCGCGGAACGGGCCGCCGGAGGCGGTCAGCAGCACCCGCCGCACCTCGGCGCCGGTCTGGCGCGAGCGCAGGCACTGGAAGATGGCGTTGTGCTCGCTGTCGATCGGGATGATCTCGGCACCGGCGGCCGCGGCCGCCGCGGTGACCAGTTCGCCGGCCAGTACCAGCGCTTCCTTGTTGGCCAGCAGCAGGCGCTTGCCGGCGCGGGCGGCGGCCAGGGTCGAGGCCAGGCCGGCGGCGCCGACGATGGCGGCGACCACGCTGTCGCAGGCGTCGCTGGCCACCAGTTGGTCCAGTGCGGCGTCGCCGGCATGCGCCTGGGTTGACAGCCCGGCCGCGCGCAGGCCGTCGCGCAGCGCCGGGTACAGCGCCGGATCGGCGATCACCGCATGCGCGGGGCGATGCGTGGCGCACAGCGCCAGCAGCGCGTCGACGTTGCGCCCGGCCGCCAGCACGCCGGCGCGCAGGCGCTGCGGATGGCGCGCGATCACGTCCAGCGCCGAGGCGCCGATCGAGCCGGTGGCGCCGAGCACGGCGATGGTGCGGACCGCCGGGTCCTTGCTGTGCTGCGTGTTCACTGGCCTCAGAACCCGAAGATGTCCTTGCCCAGGGCGAAGATCGGCAGCGCCGCCAGCACCCCGTCGATCCGGTCCAGCACGCCGCCATGGCCGGGAATCACGTTGCCCGAGTCCTTGGCGCCGACGTGGCGCTTGAGCAGGCTCTCGAACAGGTCGCCGACCACCGAGGCCAGCACGCTGACCGCGGCCACGATCAGCAGCCCGGGCAGGTGCGGCAGGGTTACCCCGGCCAGCCAGCCGAAGCCGGCGGCCACGATCAGGCCGGCCAACAGTCCGCCGATCAGGCCTTCCACGGTCTTGTTCGGGCTGATCCGCGGCGCCAGCTTGTGCTTGCCGAACTGGCGGCCGGCGAAATAGGCGCCGGAATCGGCGGCCCACACCGTTGCCAGGGCGGTCAGCAGCCAGCGGTGGCCGTTCGGCTCGCTGGCGTGGATCAGGCCCAGCGCGGCCCAGGCGGGCACGATCGCCAGGGTGCCGGCGGCGAGCTTGAACACCCGCGCATAGGTGGCGTGGTCGGAGCCGAAGCGGTAGAAGCCCAGCCACAGCAGCGCCACGCACCACCAGCCGGCGCCGATCAGGGTGGTCAGCTGGAACAGCACCAGCGAGCCGGCCGAGGCCCACACCAGCAGCACCATCAGCAGCAGGTTGAGCATCAGCAGGATGGTGCGCGGCAAGGTGTCGTCGACCTCGGCCAGCTTCAGCCATTCCCACAGGCCGATCAGGAAGATCAAGGCGGCCAGCGCGACCAGCCACTGGGTCGGCAGCAGCAGGATGGCGCAGATGGCCAGCGGGGCCATGATCAGCGCAGCGATGACGCGGGTACGGGTCATGCGGAAACGTTCTCCGTCGCCGCTTCGGCGACCTGCGCGCTGGTGAGGCCGAAACGCCGCTCGCGGCGGGCGTAGTCGTCCAGGGCTTGTTGCAGCACCTCGGGGCCGAACTCGGGCCAGAGGGTCTCGGTGAACCACAGTTCGGTATAGGCCAGCTGCCACAGCAGGAAGTTGCTGATGCGCAGGTCGCCGCCGGTGCGGATGAACAGGTCCGGCGGCGGCAGGTCGGCCAGCGCCATGCGCGCCGACAGCGCGTCCTCGTCGATCTGCTCCGGGCGCAGGCGCCCGGCGGCGACGTCCTCGGCCAGCGCGCGCGCGGCCAGGGCGATGTCCTGGCGGCCGCCATAGCTGGCGGCGATCGACAGGTGCAGGGCCTGGTTGTCGCGGGTGCGCGCCTCGGCCTGGGCCATGCGCTCGCACAGCGACGGCGCGAAGCGCGAGCGGTCGCCGATGAAGCGCACGCGCACGCCGCGCCGCTGCAGCTCTTCGACCTCGCGATCGAGCGCGTGCAGGAACAGCTTCATCAACGCATCCACTTCCTCCTGCGGGCGCCCCCAGTTCTCGCTGGAAAAGGCGAACAGGGTCAGCGCGCCGATGCCGCGCTCCAGGCAGAAGTCGATGGTGCGGTTGACCGCACGCGCGCCGGCGCGGTGGCCGATCACGCGCGGCCGGCGGCGGCGCTGCGCCCAGCGGCCGTTGCCATCCATGATGATGGCCAGATGGCGGGGCAGGGACATGGGGATGGGGTCGGAAGGCATGGCCGGCAGGCGCAGGCTCAGACCGCCATCAGTTCCTGTTCCTTGCCCTTGACCACGTCGTCCACGTCCTTGATCGCCTTGTCGGTCAGCTTCTGGATGTCGTCCTCGCTGGCGCGGGCCTCATCCTCGGTGACCTTCTTGTCCTTCAGCAGATCCTTGACCTGCTGGTTGGCGTCGCGGCGGATGTTGCGGATCGCGACCTTGGTGTCCTCGCCTTCGCCGTGCACGACCTTGGACAGTTCGCGGCGGCGCTCCTCGGTGAGGGCGGGCAGGTTGAGGCGGATGGTGGTGCCGGCGGTGTTCGGGGTCAGGCCCAGGTCCGAGGCCAGGATCGCCTTCTCGACCGCGCTGACCATCTGCTTTTCCCACGGGGTAATGGTCAGCGAGCGGGCGTCGGCGACGGCGACGCTGGCGACCTGGCTCAGCGGCATGTCCGAGCCGTAGTAGTTGACTTTCAGGTGCTCGACCAGGGCGGTCGACGCGCGCCCGGTGCGCACCTTGATGAGCGTATGACGCAGCGCGTCGATGCTCTTGGCCATGCGGGTCTGTGCGTCTTGCTTGATTTCGTTGAGCATCGCCGGTGTCCGTGCTGAATCTGAATCGGACGATTATAGCCTGCTGGGAGTGGGGAATCGGGAATGGGGAATGGCAAAGGCGGATCCCTGCGCGCCTAACTGAACGCCAATGTTGTGAGAATCGGGGCTAGCGCCAATGTTGCAGTGCGCAACGCTGTCGCGATTCCCTAATCCCGATTCCCCATTCCCAGCTTTTCAGCCCCGACCCTTCACCAACGTGCCGATCTCGGCGCCGCGCAGGATCTTCAGCAGTTCGCCGGGCTGGCCCATGTTGAAGATGCGCAGCGGCAGGTCGCTGTCGCGGGCCAGGGCGAAGGCGGCGGTGTCCATCACTTCCAGGTTGCGGGCGATGACCTCGTCGTAGGTCAGGCTGTCGAAGCGCACGGCGTCGGCGTGCTTCTTCGGGTCCTTGTCGTACACGCCGTCGACCTTGGTCGCCTTCAGCAGCAGGTCCGCGCCGATCTCGATCGCGCGCAGCGCCGCGCCGGAGTCGGTGGTGAAGAAGGGGTTGCCGGTGCCGGCGGCGAAGATCGCGATGCGGCCTTTTTCCAGGTGGCGGATCGCGCGGCGGCGGATGAAGTCCTCGCACACGTCGTTGATCTTGATCGCGCTCATCACCCGCACCTTGGCGCCGAGCTTCTCCAGCGCGTCCTGCATCGCCAGCGCGTTGATGACGGTGGCGAGCATGCCCATGTGGTCGCCGGTGACCCGGTCCATGCCGTTGGCTGCAAGGCCGGCGCCGCGGAAGATGTTGCCGCCGCCGATCACCAGCGCCACTTCCGCGCCGGCCTGCTGGGCCTCGATCACCTCATGCGCGAGGCGGTTGATGATCTTGGGATCGATGCCGTAGTCCCCGTCTCCCATCAGCGCTTCGCCGGACAGTTTCAACAGGATACGGCGATAGGCGAGCTGGGACATGGCGACCTCGTTGGGGGATGACGGGCAAACCACACGATTTTAGCCGATGCGCGCCAGTGCGTCTGCGCCGTCGGCGATGCTTCAGCGTTGCGCCTCCCCGCACGAGCGCGCGGTGACGCGATTGCGGCCGCCGTGCTTGGCGCTGTACAGCATGTCGTCAGCCGCCTGCAGCAGTTCCTGCGCGCTGTTGAAGCGCTCGCGGCCGCCCTGGGTGGCCACGCCGGCAGAGAAGCTGATGTGCAGCGGCCCCTGCTTGGTCTCGGCCATCGGCCGCTGCGCGATCTCGGCGAGGATGCGCCGCATCACGCCCAGCGCGGCCTCTTCGCCGGTGTTGGGCAACAGCACCAGGAATTCCTCGCCGCCGAAGCGCGCCACGGTGTCGCTGGCGCGCAGCATCGGCTGCAGGGTCTGCGCGAATGCGCGCAAGACCTGGTCGCCGACCAGGTGACCGTGCGCGTCGTTGATCTTCTTGAAATCGTCCAGGTCGATGAAGGCCACCGACAGCGGCCAGTCGTGGCGATTGGCCAGTTCGAACTGCTGCTTGAGCAAGGTATCCAGCTGGTGGCGGTTGAACACGCCGGTGAGCGCGTCGCGGCTGGCCTGCTCGGCCAGGCGCCGTGCGTGCTGCTCGTACTCGTCGGCGCGCTGGCGCACGCGGTTGGCTTCCTGCACTTCGCGCAGGTTGCGCAGCACCATCAGTTCGCGGGCATGGCTGATGATCGCGTCGACCCGCTCCGGCTGTGCGATGCGCACATCGAAGATCGGGCTGACCGCCGGCAGCGCCTCGGCGATGTGGCCCACCACCTCGTCGAAGCGGCGGCTATCCAGTTGCAGGTCGCGATAGGCGCGCTGCATGGCGTGGGTGCGTGCGGCTTCGGGATCGTCGCCGAGCCAGATGTCGGCGATGGCGCCGGACAGCCGCACGCAGATGTCGAAGGGCTCGGTCGCGGGGGTGGCATCGCTGCCGCTGCCGATACTGCGCTGCAGGTAGCTGGGCAGCTTCCACTTGTGCGCGAGCCAGGCGCCGACCTCGGCGCGGTCGGCGCCCAGGTGCTCGCGCTCCAGCGCACTCAGCCGCTGCGGATCGCCGGCGGCCTCGTGCAGCAGGGCGGCGTAGCGGTCGTGGCAGACGTGCAGCAGGGCCAGCGCGCCCATGTCCTGCAGCAATCCGGCCAGCATCAGTTCCTCGTGCTTGCGCAGCCCGGCGGCCTGGCCGAGCAGGCGGCTGGCCAGCGCCGCCAGCACGCTGCGTCGCCACAGCCGTTCCTGCGGCTCGCCGCTGCCGCCGCGCAGGCTCTGCACCATCGAGAAGCCCAGCGCCAGGCTCAGCGCGGCGTTCAGGCCGAGCATGGTCAGCGCCTGGCCCAGGTTGTCGACGCGGCGCCGGCTGGCGTACAGCGGGGAATTGGCGATGCGCAGCATGCGCGCGCTCAGTGCCATGTCCATGGCGATGGCATCGGCGGTGGCGGCCAGATCCACGTCCGCATCCTGTGCCAGTTCGATGATGCGCAGCGCCACGCCGGGCGGCGAGGGCAGGTCGCGGGAGTGGCTCAGGATCGCTTCGAGTTCAGGATGCATGCACTTCCGATACGGCGTGGAATGAGAGATGGGGAGGAGCTTGTCCTGGCCTGCGCAGCGTACACCCGTAAAAAAAAAGCCGCGACAATGCGCGGCTCTTTTCTTCCCGGGCGCGGGATCAGGCCAGGCCGGCCTGCTTCATCACTTCGGCGGCGTAGTCTTCCACCACCTTCTCGATGCCTTCGCCCACGGCCAGGCGCTGGAATCCGACCACGTCGGCGCCGGCGGCCTTCACCGCCTGCTCCACGGTCTGGTCGGTGTTCAGCACGTAGGGCTGGCCGTACAGGGTGACTTCGTTGACGATCTTGGCGATCTTGCCGCTGATGATCTTCTCCAGGATGTCGGCCGGCTTGGCCTTGTCCTTCTCCGACATCTTGGCCAGCTCGATTTCCTTTTCCTTGGCCACGAACTCGGCCGGGACGTCGGACGCCTTGATGTGCGGCGGGTTCATCGCCGCGATGTGCATGGCGATGCCGCGGGCCAGGTCGGCGTCACCACCCTTGACCTCGACCAGCACGCCGATGCGGCCGCCGTGCACGTAGGCGGCGACGTTGTTGGCGCTGTCGATGCGCACCAGGCGGCGCACCTGCACGTTCTCGCCGACCTTGGCGATGACCGCGGCGCGGGCTTCCTCGACGGTCTCGCCGCCGGGCAGCTTGGCGCTCTTCAGCGCCTCGACGTCGGCGGCGCCGGAGGCCAGGGCGGCCTGCACGACGGCGTCGGTGAAGGCCAGGAAGTTGTTGTCCTTGGCGACGAAGTCGGTCTCGGAGTTGATTTCGACCAGGACCGCCTTGCCGCCGTCCTGGGCCATCGCGATGCGGCCTTCGGCGGCGACGCGGTCGGCCTTCTTGTCGGCCTTGGCCAGGCCCGACTTGCGCAGCCACTCGGCGGCGTTGTCGATGTTGCCGGCGTTCTCGGTGAGCGCCTTCTTGCACTCCATCATGCCGGCGCCGGTGCGCTCGCGCAGTTCCTTGACCAGGGAAGCAGTGATTTCCACGGGATGTCCTCACGAAAGGTGGGAAAAGGCCGGCTTGCGGCCGGCCGGTAGATCTGGGAAGCGGGCGCCGCACAGGCGGCGCTCGCGAAGCCGGGCGCGCCGAACGCGCCGGGTGGCGGCTGCGCATGATCGCGCAGCCGCATGGCGCGCCGGTTACTCGGCGGCGGGAGCGGTCTCTTCGGCCTTCTTGCCGTTCTTGCGCGGGCCGCGGCCCTTGTCGTCGCCGCCTTCGGCGAACTCTTCCTCGCGCACGCTGGCGGCGTTCGGCGCAGCGGCCTTGCCTTCCAGCACGGCGTCGGCGGCGGCGCGGGCGTACAGCTGCACGGCGCGGATGGCGTCGTCGTTGCCCGGGATGGCGTAGTCCACCAGGTCCGGGTTGTAGTTGGTGTCGACCACCGCGATCACCGGGATGCCGAGCTTCTTGGCTTCCTTGATGGCGATGTCTTCATGGCCGATATCGATGACGAACAGCGCGTCGGGCAGGCGGTTCATTTCCTTGATGCCGCCCAGCGAGGCTTCCAGCTTGTCGCGCTCGCGGCGCAGGGTCAGCACTTCGTGCTTGACCAGCTTGTCGAAGGTGCCGTCGGTCTCGGCCGCTTCCAGCTCCTTCAGGCGCGCCACCGACTGCTTGACGGTGCGGAAGTTGGTCAGCGTGCCGCCCAGCCAGCGCTGGGTCATGAACGGCTGGCCGCAACGCTCGGCTTCTTCCTTCACCGCGTCGCGGGCGCTGCGCTTGGTGCCCAGGAACAGGATGGTGCCGCGCTTCTGCGCGACGCTGGAGATGAAGTTCATCGCGTCGTTGAACAGCGGAACCGTCTTCTCGAGGTTGATGATGTGGATCTTGCCGCGCGCGCCGAAGATGTACGGCGCCATCTTGGGGTTCCAGTAGCGGGTCTGGTGGCCGAAATGGACGCCGGCTTCCAGCATCTGACGCATGGTGACCTGGGGCATTGCAGTGACTCCTGATGGGGAACCGGCCGTGCGCGGGCAGGAATGGGTGAAGCGCGCGCATGACGGCGGCCTTGCGGGCCGCACGACGATTCCGGGGTTGGGCCTCCCTGCCGCCTCCGTGGCCGAACTCCTTGCGGAGCACCCCGGCACGGGCGATGGCGGCAGGTGTGAATTCGCCGGTGCGTCCGGCGTGGACGGTCCATCGGCCCATGACGGGCACGACGAAGCCGCGCACTATACCTGGCGGGGGCTGGTGGCGCAATGTGCCGGGCGGTTCACTCGGCGGGCAGGGCCTGCAGCGGCGTCTCGTCGTCGAGCCTGGCCGCGAAGTGGCCGCCGGGCGCGGTCGCGGCGGCCGGCAGCGGCCAGCGCTTGTAGGCGCCGGCCAGGACGTAGCCGGAGAGGCTGGGGAACAGTGCCAGGGTGCGGCCGTCGGCGCCGACGAAGCTCAGGTCGCTGAGCCGGGCGTGGGCGCTGCCGCGGTTGTGCACCACCAGCTCCGGCCCGCGCGCGCCGGCGCTCAGGTGGGCGCTCAGGCGCGGCACGGCTGCCGGGTCCGCCGCGCTCAGGAATACCGGGGTGGAATAGCGCAGCAGCAAAGGCGGGGGTTGCGTGGCGGGCGCCGGTGCGGCCGGGTCGGCTGGGGCGGGGCGTTCCTCCAGCACCAGGCGGTAGGCGCTTTCGTCGGCGCTGGCCGGTCCGGGACGCACCAGCCGCAGCAGTTGCCGCCCCTGCGCCGGGATGTCGATCGATTGCGGGCTGGTGCGGACCTCGTCGGTGCGCTCAAGGTCGTCCATCCCGTCGGTCTGCCGCCACCGGTACACCTGCACCTGGGCCTGCCAGGGGCGGTCCTGGGTATTGCTCAGCCAGATCTCGGTGCTGGTCTCGCCGGGAGCCAGTTGCACCAGGGTCGGGCTGATCCGCACCCCGGCCGCATCGGCACTGCCGGCCAGCGCCAGCAGCAGCGCCGGCAGCAGGCGCGCGCGCATGCGGCGGGCGCGGCCCACTAGAACGCGACCGTGGCGTAGCGCGCCGGGATGCGCGGCGCGGCGCCGGCCGCGGGCAGGCTCAAGGCCAGGGCGGTGGCGGCGTCGGGCGCGGGCACGCCGTCGATGCTCACCTGGTAGGCCAGTGGGCGGTTGCAGGCGACCGTCGGCAGCGCCCCGGGCTGCGGACGCGCCGCAGCGCCGATTTCGCAACTGCGCTCGATGCGGATGCCGATCCGCAGCATGGCGGCGCCGCTGCCGGCCCCTGGCTGCGCCGAGGCGTCGACGCCGGCCACGCACAGGCTCGCCAACAACAGCGGTCGCAGGAACGGCACGGTCATCGAGCGGGACTCCGGGGAGGACACAGCCAATAGCGGCCCGCCCCCCGGCAACTTGACCGGCGCGACGGCGCCGTTCAGGCATCAGTAGGTGACGGTGACCTTGACCACGTCGCTGTAGCTGCCCGGGGCGGGGGTCTGCCGCGCAGGCACCCGCCCGTACAGGGTCAGCGACTGTGCGCTGCCGGTCCCGGTACCGGTCTGGGTATCGGTATTCAGGGTGCTGCCCCAGCGTTGGGTGCGCGCGGCGTCGCGGTACAACTCGTAGGTCAGGTACTGGCCGCTGGCGCTGCGCATGCGGCGCACGTTGCCGCTGGCGTTCTGGCCGTTGTCCAGGCTCACCTGCCAGGCGGTGCGGGCGCGGCAGTTCATGCTGAGCGTGGTGGTGTAGTTCAGCGCATTGTCGATCAGGCCCGATTGGGTGCCGAAATCCAGGTCGGCGATGCTGGCGATGGTGCAGGTCGGCGCGGCGGTGGCGCTGGCCACGAACGGGAACTGCACCGAGGTGCCGCCGCCCTTGCCGCCGGTGGTGCAGGAGGCGGGAATCACCGCGGGGTTGCCGACCAGCGGCTCGTCGTAGCGGTACTGCAGGTTGGTGTACACGCCGCTGAAGCTGTTCTGGTAGGTCCCGGTGGCGATGCCGCTCTGCAGCGGGACGCGCGCATAGATGACGTAGGTGGCGGTGCCGGTGCCGCCGGTCGCCAGCGACGCGTAGGTCAGGTCCACCTGCAGCGGGGTGGAGCCGCTCAGGGCGCTGCCCCAGATCAGGCTGCGCGCGCTGTCGCGGTAGAGCTGGAAGCCGAGGATGTCGTTGAGCGGATTGAGCATGCGCCGCGGGGTGATGCCGAAGCCGGCGCCCTGCGCGCCCTCGCCGATGTTCAGACACATGCGCACGTAGATCGTGCCCAGCACGCTGATCGCGCCGGTCTGGCAGGTCACCAGGATCTGCGCGGTGGTGTCGGTGGCGGCGGTGTCGGAGAGGGTGCCGAAACTCGCCGCCGTCGCCTGTGCGGTGCAGGTGGTGGTGGCGGCGGCGCGCTGCGGCAGCAACGCCACGGCCGCCAGCAGCAGCGCCGTCAGCGCCATCGGCCAGGCACGCGCGCTCATGGCGTCGTCTCCTGCACGCAGCGCAGCGGACCCAGCCGGGTGGGCGGCGCCTGCGCCGGGCGTTCGATCCGCAACCGGCAACGGCGTCCTTGCATGTCCACCTCCAGGTCGTTGCGGCCGGGCGCGAGTCCTTCCACATAGGCCTGGCCATCGTAGCCCACCACGGTGTCGACGCCGGTTCCGCGCACCCGGCTGCCGACCGGCAGCGGTGTGTCGGCGGCATCGTGCAGTTGCACCAGCACGCCGTCGCTGCGACGGATCGGAAACGCGACCACCACCCCGGTGCGGTCGCGCGGTACCACGATCTGGTCGACCTGCTCCGGCCGCAGCTCCGCCGGCAGGCGCATCGGATCGATCGACAGGCGGTTGTGCTGCCATGCCAGCAGTGGCGTGACCAGCAGGAAGCCGCGCGCATCGGTGCGGCCGATCGGCCGGTTCTCCAGCAGCACCGGCACGTCGGCGACGCCGCCTGTGGAGACCAGGGCGAAGGCCTGGTCGAGGTCGCGGCCGCGGAACCAGCCGCCGCCGATCCAGGCCAGGCCGCCCGAGGCTTCGGCATAGCCGTAGCGTTGGCCGCCGGCGCTGGCGATGCCGCCGGCATAACGGGCGCTGGCGCTGCGCCAACTGGCTTCGGCGAGCCCGCCGCCGCCGTCCTGGCCGCCGCGTGCCTGCAGCCGCCAGCCGCTGCCGCCGTCGGCGGCGGCCGCCTGGCTGAGGTCCGCCGTCGCACTGGTGCGCGCGCCGATGCGCTGCATGGCGACGCCCGCCTGACGGCGGCCGTCCAGTGCGATCGACCAGCCCAGGTACACGCTGCGGTCGCTGGCCTGGTCCAGGTTCTGGTTGATGCTCAGGTTCAGCGACGATTGCCGCGGCAGGGCGCGGGTCCAGAACAGGCTGGCATAGCGCTGGTCGCCGCTGTCGGGATAGGCCAGGCGCACGTAGCTCAGGGCGATGTTGCCGACGCCGTCCCAGGTGCTGCCGAACAGGGCGCGTTCGCTGACCCGCGGCGGCGCGGCGCCGTAGCGCGCGGCCACGTCGCGATAGCCGGCCTGTGCGCGCTGGGTGTCCATGGCCAGGTTGAAACGGCCGTTGTTCCAGCGGTAGCTCAGCGCGTACTGCAGGCCGTGCTGCCCGGCCGCGCCGCCGTGCGCCAGCGAGGCGCCGAACACGCCGGCGCGCGGCAACAACCACAGGCTGCCGACCCCGGCATTGCGCACGCCGGCCCCGGCCTCGGCGTGGGCCTCGGCAGTGAAGCGCGGACCGAGGCCGCGCCGCCAGCTGGCGCTGCCGACGGTGTCGCCGGCATAGGCGAAATCGGCGACGCCGTACTGCTCGCGTACCCTGCCCAGCGCCAGCGACCAGTCGGTCAGCCCGCTGGCCAGCAGGTCCTGGGTCGCATAGAACGGAAAGGCCAGCGAGCGGGTGCGCCCGTAGGCGTCGGTGATCACCACCTGGGCATTGCCGGCGCCGTCCACGCCCGGCGCCGCGGACAACTGGAATGGCCCGGCCGGCAACTGCGCGCCGTACTGGCGGATGCCGTTGACGTACAGATCCACGCTGGACGGCACGGCCACCTCGCCGAGGAACTCCGGCAACGGGGTGATGGCGCGATACGGCTGCAGGCCGAAGTCGCTGCCCACCCGGACGCCGCCCAGGCGCACGGTGCGGCTCCAACTGGTGCTGCTGCTGAAGGTGTCGCCCAGCACCACGCTGGTCATGCGCTCGGGCAGCGACCACTGCCATTGCGTGTCCAGGCGGATCGCCTGGGCGCCCCAGTCGCGTTGCGGCTCGCGGTACAGGCGGCCGACGAAGGACTGCCGCAGCAGGCCCGCGCCCAGGCCGAACACGCGCAGCTCGCCGCTGGCGGTGAGATTGCTGGCGCCGCCCTGGCGGCTGGCGTAGAGGTCGTAGTCGAGCAGGGCGCCTGGGGAACTGGTCGCCGGCAGCGACGGGACGCCGCCGCGCGCGTCGATCCGGGTGGTGGCGACGTCCAGCAGCGCCACCGGTGCGTCGATCTCCACCTTCTGCAGGCTGGCGTCGTAGCGGAAGCGCACGCCGTCCAGGTCGCCCAGGGCGATCGCTGCGGTGGCGTCGCTGCCGTCCACGCGCAGGCCGAGCTGGCGCAGGGTGGCGGCGCTGGCGCGCAGTTGCGCGCCGTCGCGCTGGAACTGGAACAGGCCGGGCTGGCGGGTCTGGTTCAGGGTGACCTCCAGGTACAGGGTCTCCTGCGCCGGTGCCGCGGCCTGGGGCTGGGGCGCGGCCTGCGGCTGGGCGACGGCGAGCGCGGCAGTGCCGACCCACAGCGCCAGCAGCAGTTCAAGGCGCCGCGGTGTCCACGACCAGCGACTGCGCGTGCGGCTCGCCATTGATCCTTGCCTCGAACGTTCCCTGTATCTGCGCCAGCGCCGCCGGCAGCGGCCAGCGCTTGCGCTGGCCCGGCAGCACGTAGCCGGCCAGGCCGTCGGCGATCGCGGTGCGCCGGCCGTCGCCGGCGACGAACTGCAGGTCCACCAGTTGCGCGTGGCCGTTGCCCTGGTTGGCCACTTCCAGCGCCGCGGCGGCGCCGTCGCGGACCAGCCGCGCGCGCAGCGTCGGCGCGGTGGCGATGGCGGGCTGCAGGAACACCGGCACCGAATAGCGCAGCACGAACTGCAACCCGGCGCTGGCGCCGCTGGCGGGATCCTGGCCGGGCAACTCGTCAACGAGGATGCGGTAGGCGTCCTCGTGCGCGCCGGGCGCGGGGTCCAGGCGGATCACCCGCACCAACTGCCGCGCGTGCGGCGCCAGTTCCAGCATCGGTGGGCTGAGCGCGATGCGGTCGCTGGGGTCGAGCACATCCTCGCCGTCGCGCTGCTGCCAGCGGAACACGCGCACCTGCGCGCGCAGCGGCACGTCGCCGCTGTTGCTCAGCCACAGGCCCTGCGCGGTCTCCTCGGCACGCAGGGACACCGAGGTCGGCGCCACCTGCAGGCTCGCGGCGACAGCCGCGCCGGCCGCCGCCAGCCACAGTGCGGCGAGCGCGGGCAGGCGCAGGAAGGAAGGCAGTCGCGAACGCATGCAGGCGGCTCCGGTTACCAGGTGACGGTGGCGGTGACGACGTCGCTGTACGAACCGGCAGGGTAGTTGGTGCTGGCGACCTGGCCGTAGACGGTGATCGGTTGCACTGCACCATTGCCGGTGCCGGCCTGGGTGTCGGTACCGATGGTCGAGCCCCAGTTCTGGGTGCGCGCGGCATTGCGGTACAGCGCGTACGGCACGCGTGCGGTATTGCTGACGTCGGCGCTGCCCATGGTGCGGGTGGTGACCGTGGCACCGGAGCCGGAACCGGCGTTGAGCGCGATGTTGTACGGCGTGCCGGAGGTGCAGCGCACGTTCAAGGTGCCGGTGCTGTTGATCGCGGTCTGGGTGGAATTGACGCTGCCGAAATCGACGTCGGTGGGCGCGGTCTGGATGTCGCAGACGCTGGTGATCTGGATCTTGACGTTGAAGGTGCGCGAGTCGGACTGGGCCCAGGCCAGGCCGGTCCCGGCGGCGAACAGCACGAGGAAGGCGAGAACGCGATGGAAGAGGTACATGGCAGGGTTCTTCGGTGAGGGCGGACAACCGCCGGTGCCGATGCAGTGCAAAATGCGCGCCAGTTCACACTATTTTGGATCGCTATCCAGCTTCCACATGAGATGACGACCACAACACGTCGCGTTCATCACGGTGAAGGCGACGAGGGGCAAGGCCGCGTGCCAAAAAGCCGGCAAACCGCCCGGCGCGTTCAGCCAGGGCCGGGATGAGCGATAATGACGGCCATGACCGTCAATCTGAAAACTCCGCAGGACATCGAGAAGATGCGCGTGGCCGGCCGCCTGGCCGCCGAGGTACTGGACCTGATCGGCCCGTACGTGAAGCCCGGCGTCACCACCGCCGAGCTGGACCGCATCTGCCACGACCACATCGTCAAGGTGCAGGGCGCCGTCCCGGCCAACGTCGGCTACCGCGGCTATCCCAAGACCGTGTGCACGTCGGTGAACAACGTCATCTGCCACGGCATCCCCAGCGACAGCAAGGTCCTCAAGGACGGCGACATCGTCAACATCGACGTCACCGTGATCAAGGACGGCTGGCATGGCGACACCAGCCGCATGTACTGCGTCGGCACGCCCTCGGTGATGGCGCGGCGCCTGATCGAGGCCACCTACGAGGCGATGTGGCGCGGCATCCGCGCGGTCAAGCCGGGCGCCACGCTCGGCGATGTCGGCCATGCCATCCAGCAGTACGCCGAGAGCGAGCGCTTCAGCGTGGTGCGCGAGTACTGCGGCCACGGCATCGGCAAGGTCTACCACGACGAACCGCAGGTGCTGCACTACGGCCGGCCGGGCGACGGCCTGGTGCTGAAGCCGGGCATGACCTTCACCATCGAGCCCATGATCAACGAGGGCACGCGCTACACCCGCGTGCTGCCGGACGGCTGGACCGTGGTGACCAAGGACCGCAAGCTGTCCGCGCAATGGGAGCACATGGTCGCCGTCACCGACGATGGGGTGGAGGTCCTGACCCTGTCGCCGGGCGGCCTCGGCGAGCCGTGAGCCTGCTGCCGGCCGGCGCCGATGCCGGCATGCCCGGCGCCGGTGTCGACGACGCCGGCTGGGCGGCCGCAGTCCGGCAACTGCTGGCGCAGACCGATGCGCGGCTGAGCAAGCGTTTCGACCAGGGCGACGACATCGACCGCCTGCTGGCGCTGCGCGCCCGCGCCCTGGACCAGTTGATCCGCCACGCCTGGAGCCGCTGCGTGCCGCGCGAGGCCGGGCTGGCCCTGTTCGCGGTCGGCGGCTATGGCCGTGGCGAACTGTTTCCCCGCTCGGACATCGACCTGCTGGTGTTCGGCGAGCTCGACCCGGCGCACGAACCGGCGCTGGCGCGGCTGTTCCCGCTGCTGTGGGATGCCGGCGTGCCGGTGAGCCATGCGGTGCGCTCGGCCGCGCAGTGCACCGCCGCCTGCGCCGACCAGACCGTGCTGACCGCCTTGATCGAGGCGCGCCCGTTGCAGGCCGACGCCGCGGCCAAGGCGGCGCTGGCGGTGGCCATCGCCCCGCAGCGGGTGTGGCCGCCGCGCGAATTCTTCATGACCAAGCGCGAGGAACTGCAGGCCCGCCACCAGCGCTTCGGCGACACCGCCGACAACCTGGAGCCGGACATCAAGGACGGCCCCGGCGGCCTGCGCGATCTGCACACGCTCGGCTGGATGGCGCTGCGCGCGTTCGGCGTGCGCGACCTGGAGCCGCTGATCGGGCTGGGCCACGTCGGCGGCGACGAAGCCGCGGCGCTGCGCCGCGAGCGTCGCGAACTGGCGCGCCTGCGCTACGGGCTGCACCTGGTCGCCAACCGCCCGGAAGAGCGCTTGCGCTTCGATTACCAGAAGGCGCTGGCGCAGCGCCTGGGCTTCTCCGACGACCCCGAGAGCCTGGGCGTGGAGAAGATGATGCAGCGCTTCTACCGCAGCGCGGCGATCGTGCGTCGGCTCAGCGACCGCCTGCTGCAGCGCTTCGAGGAGCAGTTCGACGGCGAGGCGCAGCCGCAGCCGCTGGACGGCGGCTTCTCGCTGCGCCGCGGTTACCTGGCCGCCGACGACGAGCGCTGGCCGCAGGCCGACCCGGTGCAGGTGTTCGCGTTGTTCGCCACCTGGGCCGCGCACGGCGAGATCCGCGGCCTGCATTCGCTGACCGCGCGCGCGCTGGCCGAGGCGCTGCCGCACCTGCCGGCCTACGCCGACGCCACGACCACCGCGCGCGAGCGCTTCCTGGCGCTGCTGCGCGGCCCGCGCGCGGTGCAGACGCTGACCCGGATGGCGCGGCTGGGCGTGCTCGGGCAGTGGATCCCGGCGTTCGCGCAGGTGTCCGGGCGCATGCAGTTCGACCTGTTCCATGTGTACACGGTCGACCAGCACACGCTGATGGTGCTGAAGAACATGGCGGTGTTCGCCAACGCGCGCGCCGACGAGCGCTTCTCGATCGCGCATGAAGTGTGGCCGCGGCTGCGTAAGCCGGAACTGTTGCTGCTGGCCGGCCTGTTCCATGACATCGCCAAGGGCCGCGGCGGCGACCATTCGGAACTGGGCGCGGTGGATGCGCGCGCGTTCTGCGCTGCGCATGCGCTCAGCGCCGCCGACACCGACCTGGTCGCCTGGCTGGTCGAGCAGCACCTGCGCATGTCGGTGACCGCGCAGAAGCAGGACATCGCCGATCCGGAGGTGATCCATCGCTTCGCCAGCCTGGTCGGCGACCGCGAGCGGCTGGACTATCTGTACCTGCTGACCTGCGCCGACATCGCCGGCACCAGCCCCAAGTTGTGGAACGCGTGGAAGGATCGGCTGCTGGCGGACCTGTACTTCGCCGCGCGCCGCGCGCTGCGCGAAGGCCTGGAGCATCCGCTGCCGGTGGCCGAGCGCCTGCAGGAAGCGCGCGAGGCCACGCGCGCGCTGATGCACATCCAGGGCCACGATGACGTCACCATCGACCGCCAGTTCGCCGGCATGCCGGACGAGAGCTTCCTGCGCTTCCGCCCCGAGCAACTGGCCTGGCAGGCGACCTCGCTGATGGAGGTGGAACTGGGCGGCACCCTGGTGAAGGTGCGCCCGGTCACGCCCGACGACGCGGCGCTGGAAGTGTTCGTGTACTCGCCCGACCGCGACGGCCTGTTCGCCGCGATCGTGATGACCCTGGACCGGCTCGGCTACGGCATCCATCGCGCGCGGGTGCTCGACGCCCCGCACGGCGCGATCTTCGACACCTTCGAGGTGATGCCCGCCGATGCCTTCGCCAGCGGCGACCTGGCGCAGTTGCAGGCAGGGCTGCGCGAGGCGCTGGCCGGCGACCTGGCGCGCCTGCGCCCGGCGCGACGGGTGGTGCCGCGGCAACTGCGGCATTTCCGCTTCGCCCCGCGCATCGAGTTCCGCGAGAGCCTCGACGGCCGCCTGACCCGGCTCGGCCTGGTCGCGCCGGACCGCCCGGGACTGCTGGCGGACGTGGCCCAGGTGCTGCGCCGGCACCACCTGCGCGTGCACGACGCACGCATCGCCACCTTCGGCGAGCGCGCCGAGGACCTGTTCCACATCACCGACGAGCACAACCTGCCGTTGCCCGAGGCCGCCCGCCAGGCGCTGCAGGCCGCGCTGCAGGCGTGCCTGGACCCCGATACCCCGCCTGGAGACCCCCGCTGATGGCCACCAAGAAGCCTGCCGCCAAGAAGTCCGCTGCCAAGACGGCGGCGCCCGAGAAGACGGCCCCGAAGAAGACCGCCAAGCCGGCTGCGGCCAAGCCTGCGGCGCCGACCGCGTCAGCCAAGCCGGCCAAGCCCGCGCCGAAGCCGCTGCGCGCCAAGCCGGTCGCCGTGCCCAGCGCCGACGAACTGAAGTTCACCATCGACAGCGCCTTCGAGCGCCGCGCCACGCTGACCCTGGACGAGATCGAGGGATCCACCCGGCCGGTGGTCAACCGTGTCATTGACGGCCTGGAAAGCGGCGAGTTCCGCGTCGCCGAGCCGGACGGGCACGGCGGCTGGAAGGTCAACGAGTGGCTGAAGAAGGCGGTGCTGCTGTACTTCCGGGTCAACGAGATGGCGGTGGTGGAAGCGCAGCCGGCGCCGTTCTGGGACAAGGTGGAGGCGCGTTTCGCCGGCTATCACGAAGCCGAGTTCCGCAAGGCCGGGGTGCGCGTGGTGCCGGGCGCGGTGGCGCGTCGCGGCAGCTACTTCGGCAAGGACGTGGTGCTGATGCCGAGCTTCACCAACATCGGCGCGCACGTCGGCGAGGGCACCATGGTCGACACCTGGGCCACGGTCGGCTCCTGCGCGCAGATCGGCAAGCACTGCCACCTGTCCGGCGGCGCCGGCATCGGCGGCGTGCTTGAACCGCTGCAGGCCAGCCCGACCATCATCGAGGACCACTGCTTCATCGGCGCGCGCTCGGAGGTGGTGGAGGGCGTGGTGGTCGGCCACCACAGTGTGATCGGCATGGGCGTGTTCCTGGGCCAGAGCACGCGCATCTACAACCGCGCCACCGGCGAGATCTCCTACGGTTATGTGCCGCCGTACAGCGTGGTGGTGTCCGGGCAGTTGCCGTCCAAGGACGGTTCGCACTCGCTGTACTGCGCCGTGATCGTCAAGCAGGTCGACGCCAAGACCCGCAGCAAGACCAGCGTCAACGATTTGCTGCGCGGGCTGGCTGATTGAGGATGGCGAGACCGGGGCCAGCCCGGTCTCGCTTTGGCGTGCTGCTTCTAAAGCCCTTCTACATAGCCTTGAGCTCAAGGTAACAGCAAGGGCTTTCGCCTTGCGGCGAGTTACTTTTCTTTGCTTGTGCAAAGAAAAGTAACCAAAAGAAAGCACACCCTGCCTACGCGCCCTCCGCGCTGCGCGCTCCGGGTCCGCGGATGCACCGGGGATCCGCGGAAGGGGCATCCTGCCCCTGCCGCGGACGGCGCACATCCATGTGCGCCGCCCTTCGGGTGTTTCCCCGGTCCATCCGCCGCTGCGGAAGGGAACCCAGTAGATCAAAAGCAAACGCAAAGGCGGTAAAGCACGCAGGGGCTTCCGTCATCATCGGAGTGCCGGTATGTCGAACCTCCGGCGAATCCAATGCCAGTGTGCCGTCTGCGGGCAGACCGCACACCCGGCGTACATCGGTGGCCGGATACGCTGCCACACGCGGATTTGAGCGCTGCCGAGGCAGTGTGCATCGGATCGACATGCCCGGGCAGATGTTGCCGGGTGCTGCACTGCCACGACAGGAGACGCCAATGCGGAGGATGAAATGGGCTTGCTGGATGACGGTAGCGGTCGCGCTGTCCGGGTGCGGTCGCGAGGGCGCGTTGGCGCAAACGGCACCTGCGGGCGGCCACGCGCCTACCGCGGCCGACGCTTCGCCAAGCCCCGCGTCGGCCGCGACGGCTGCGCAAGCGCCTGCGACGACGGAGAGCGCCAGCGTGGCAAGTGAACCATTGTCCTGCGCTGCCGAGATCGGTGCCGACGCGGCGGCGGCGCGCGTGGCGACCTGTCGCTCGGTGTCGCCGGCCACGCATCCGCCCTGCAACGCCGCCAACAGTTGCGCGATGATCGACGACGAGATCGCCCGCAGTTGCGCGCTGCTCGGCCGCGACGGACCAACCACGGCCGGCTGCGGCCCGGCCGCCGACAGTCCGCAGGCCGCGGCCGACGTGGTGCGGCGCTACTACGCGGCGATCAATGCGCGCGACTACGCCACGGCCTGGCAGCAGTGGGGCGAGGACGGACGCCCGGGGCAGTCCTACGCTGCGTTCGAGGCCGGCTTCGCGCAGACGCGCGCGGTGAAGGCGACGATCGGTGCGCTGGGCCGCAGCGACGGCGCCGCCGGCTCGGTGTATCAGCCGGTGCCGGTCACCGTGGAGGCGACGCTGGCCAACGGCACGCGGCAACGCTTCCGCGGCCACTACGTGCTGCGCCGGGTCAACGGCGTGGACGGGGCTTCGGCGGCGCAACTGCGCTGGCGGATCGACTCGGCGCAGCTCAAGGGAGTGCCGACGCAGTGAGGCAGGGGGCTTCTTCTTGCGCCTGGGAGGCCGATGGCGCACGCGGCGGGTAAGATCACGCGCGCTGCTGCCTGTCGATGACGGAGTGCCCCGGTTCGTCTCCTGATGGCATCGACCGCCGAAAGGCTGTGTGTGGCGCGTTGGGGTCGATCTGTCCTGGGCCGACCGACCCTCACCCCAACCCCTCTCCCGGTGGGAGGGGCTTTATTCGCTTGATGGAACATTTCGATGACGACGTTGTACGGATTGAAGAACTGCGACACCTGCAAGAAGGCGACGAAGTGGCTGGACCGCTTCGGCGTGTCCTACACCTTCGTCGACTACCGCGAGCACAAGCCGACCCCGGAGACCCTGCTGGAGTGGGCCGGGCAGGCCGGTGGGTTCGACGCGCTGGTCAACAAGTCCTCCACCACCTGGCGGCAGTTGCCCGAGAACAAGAAGACGCCCGGCTCCGATGCCGAGTGGAAGCTGCTGCTGCGCGAATACCCGCAGTTGATCCGGCGACCGGTGGTGGTGACCGACGACGGCAAGCTCAGCCAGGGCTTCTCCGACAACGGCTTCAAGCAGCGGTTCGGGATCGCGTGACCGTCCGCCCGTACCGGGCCGAGGACTGGGCGCGCCTGTGCGCCATCCACGATGCCGCGCGCCTGGAAGAACTGCAGGCGGCGGGCCTGCCCGATGCGTTCCTGCCGCTGCCGATCGCGGCCGAGCGCGAAGGCCTGTTCGACTACCGCGTGCAGGTCGCCGAGTGCGATGGCCAGGTGCTCGGCTTCGTCGCCGACGATGGCGCGGAGCTGGCCTGGCTGTACGTGGATCCGGCCGCGCGCCGGCGCGGCATCGGCCAGGCGCTGGTGGCCGCGGTGCAGGACGCCAGCCCGGCCGGCCTGACCCTGGAACTGCTGGAGGGCAATGCCGCGGCGCTCGCGTTCTACCGCGCCTGTGGCTTCGTCGAAAGCGGCCTGCAGCGTGGGCGCATGCCCGGCAACGAGGCCTTCGCGGTGCGCGTGCAGTGCATGCGCTGGCCGGGCGTCGCGTCGTAGCGACGGCCGCGCCTGCGCCGCGCATCCGCCAGGCGACACTGGCCGATGCTTCGAATCCGCCAGCACCACTCGTACACTGCGTTTGCGGTGTCGCCCGCACGCGACGGTGTCGCTGGCGATCGTCATCGCGTCCCCCTCGTGTCTTCCAACGGTGTTCCTGCATGTCCGATGTCCTTGAACTCGCCTGCGACCTGATCGCCCGCCCGTCGGTCACCCCCGACGATGCCGGCTGCCAGGCACTGATCGCGCAGCGGCTGCAGCGCGCCGGTTTCGCCATCGAGCGGCTGCGCTGCGGCGAGGTCGACAACCTGTGGGCGACCCACCGCGGCGGCGATGGCCCGGTGCTGGCGCTGCTCGGGCATACCGACGTGGTGCCGCCGGGGCCGCGCGAGGCCTGGAGCAGCGATCCGTTCGCGCCGCAGGTGCGCGATGGCGTGCTGTACGGGCGCGGCGCCGCCGACATGAAGGGCAGCGTGGCCGCCTTCGTGGTCGCCGCCGAGCGGTTCGTGGCCGTGCAGCCGCAGCACCCGGGTACGCTGGCGCTGCTGCTGACCAGCGACGAGGAAGGCGATGCGATCGACGGCGTGCGCCACGTGGCGCGCGTGTTCGCCGAGCGTGGCGAGCGCATCGACTGGTGCATCACCGGCGAGCCCTCGTCCACCGAGCGGCTCGGCGACCTGCTGCGGGTCGGTCGTCGCGGCAGCCTTTCCGGCACCCTGCGCGTGCGCGGTGTGCAGGGGCACGTGGCCTATCCGCACAAGGCGCGCAACCCGATCCACCTGGCTGCGCCGGCGCTGGCCGAGCTGGTCGCGCGGCATTGGGACGACGGCTACGAAAGCTTTCCGCCGACCAGCCTGCAACTCTCCAATATCCATGCCGGGACCGGCGCCAACAACGTGATCCCCGGCGAACTGCAGGTCGCCTTCAACCTGCGCTACACCCCGCACTGGGATGCGCCGCGGCTGGAAGCGGAGATCGCCGCGCTGTTCGATCGCCATGGCCTGGACTACGCGCTGCGCTGGCACCGCAGCGGCGAGCCGTTCTACACCCCGGAAGGCACGCTGCGCCGGGTGGCGCGCGAGGTGCTGGGCGAGGTCGCCGGCGCGCCGCCGGAGGAGAGCACCGGCGGCGGCACCTCCGATGCGCGCTTCATCGCGCCACTGGGCGCGCAGTGCATCGAGGTCGGCCCGGTCAACGCCAGCATCCACCAGGTCGACGAGCACGTGCGCGTGGCCGACCTGGAGGCGCTGCCGGATCTGTACCTGCGCCTGATCGAACGGTTGCTGCGGTAACAGTTGCGCCGACCCGCGCGCCGGGTTACGGTCGCTGCATGACCTCGCTGTCCGTCCTCCGCTCGATCAACGCCAACGGCCGCAATAATGCGCTGGCGAATAATCGTGCGCGGCCGATGCGGGTCTGCGACTAGGCGCTACCAGAAACACCACGCCCAGCCACCAGAAAACCCGCATCGGCCGATGCGGGTTTTTTTGTGCCTGGTGTGTGCCTCTCCCTTCGCACCAACACCCCACGATCAGGAGTTTCCCCATGTGTTCGATCTTCGGCATCTTCGGCCTGCAACCGGGCGACGACCTGCAGGCGCTGCGGCGGCAGGCGCTGGACTGCTCGCAGCGGCAGCGCCACCGCGGCCCGGACTGGAGCGGCGTGTATGTCGACGACGGCGCGATCCTGGTCCACGAGCGGCTGGCCATCGTCGATCCGGCCGGCGGTTCGCAGCCGCTGCTCTCCGACGACGGGCAACTGGCGCTGGCGGTCAACGGCGAGATCTACAACCATCGCGAACTGAAGAAGCAACTCGCCAAGCCCTATGCCTTCCAGACCGGCTCGGACTGCGAGGTGATCAACGCGCTGTACCGCGAGACCACGCCGGAGGCGCTGCTGAACCGCCTCAATGGCATCTTTGCTTTCGCGCTGTGGGACAAGGCCGCCGGCCGTGTGCTGATCGCACGCGATCCGATGGGGGTGTGCCCGCTGTACTGGGGGCATGATGCGCAGGGACGGCTGCGGGTGGCCTCGGAGATGAAGTCGCTGGCCGACAGCTGCGCCGATGTCGCCCAGTTCCCGCCGGGTCACTATTACGACAGTGCCAGCGGCGAACTGGTGCAGTACTACCGCAAGCCGTGGCGCGACTACGCGGCGGTGCAGGGCGTGGAGGTGAGCAAGCAGGAACTGCGCGAGGCCTTCGAGCGCGCCGTGCATCGCCAGTTGATGACCGACGTGCCGTACGGCGTGCTGCTGTCCGGTGGACTGGATTCGTCGCTGGTGGCGGCGGTGGCCGCGCGCTTCGCGCGCAAGCGCATCGAGGAGAACGACGAGGCCGAGGCCTGGTGGCCGCGCCTGCACTCGTTCGCGATCGGCCTGAAGGGCTCGCCGGACCTGGCCGCCGCGGCGATCGCCGCCGAGGCGCTGGGCACCGTGCATCACGGCTTCGAATACACCTTCGAGGAAGGCCTGGACGCGCTGCCGGAGGTGATTCGGCACATCGAGACCTACGACGTCACCACCATCCGCGCCTCCACGCCGATGTTCCTGCTGGCGCGGCGGATCAAGGCGATGGGGGTGAAGATGGTGCTCTCCGGCGAAGGCAGCGACGAGATCTTCGGCGGCTATCTGTACTTCCACAAGGCGCCGAACGCGCGCGAATTCCACGAAGAGCTGATCCGCAAGCTCGACGCGCTGTACAACTACGATTGCCTGCGCGCCAACAAGTCGATGATGGCCTGGGGCGTGGAGCCGCGCGTGCCGTTCCTGGACGTGGAGTTCCTGGACGTGGCCATGCGCATGGACGCCCAGTACAAGATGGCCGGTACCCGCGCCGACGGCAGCAAGCGCATCGAGAAGGCGGTGCTGCGCGAAGCCTTCGAGGGCTACCTGCCCGAGTCGATCCTGTGGCGGCAGAAGGAGCAGTTCAGCGACGGCGTCGGCTATGGCTGGATCGACGGGCTGAAGGCGCATGCCGAGGCGCAGGTGAGCGACCGCGAACTGGCCGCGGCCGACAAGCGCTTTCCGGTGAACCCGCCGCAGACCAAGGAAGCCTATTACTACCGCAGCCTGTTCGAACGCGTGTTCCCGACTCCGGCCGCGGCCGAGACCGTCCCCGGCGGCAAGTCGATCGCCTGCTCCTCGCCGGCGGCGATTGCCTGGGACGCCAGCTTCGCGGCGATGGCCGATCCCTCCGGCCGCGCGGTGGCCGGGGTGCACGCGCAGGCGCTGGGGTGACCGGCGCCAGCCTGCTGGCGATCGCCGGGGTGCTGATGTTGGGGGCGATCAGCCCCGGCGCGAGCTTCTTGCTGGTGGCGCGGCTGGCTGCCGGACGCTCGCGCGCGGCCGGGTTCGGCGCGGCACTGGGCATGGGCGTGGGGTGCGCGCTGTTCGCGTTGGCGGCGTTGCTCGGCCTGCAGGCGTTGCTGGAGCGGGTGCCGGCGCTGCATCGCGCGTTGTCGGTCGCCGGTGCCGCCTATCTGCTGTGGCTGGCCTGGCGGGCGTGGCGCACGCCGGCGCCGGCCGTCGCGCCGGAACAGTAAGTCCCGGCGGTGCGTTCGGCCTTCGTCATGGGCCTGCTGACCCAGCTCGGCAATCCGCAGACTGCGCTGGTGTTCGCCAGCCTGTTTGCCGCACTGCTGCCGGTGCAGCGCGTCGCGGTCGAGTATGTGGCGCTGCCGCTGCTGGCCTTCGCCATCGATGCGTGCTGGTTCGCGCTGGTGGCCGCGGCGCTGTCCGCGCCGGCGCCGCGGCGCTGGTGGATGCGCGCGCGGCGGCCGCTGGACCTGCTCAGTGCGGTATTGATGAGCGGGTTGGGTCTGCGCCTGCTGTGGCGCGCGGTGTAGCCGCGGAGCGCAATGCCGCGTCGCAAAGCCTGTCGCGGTCGCGTCTGCCGCTGGATGCGCGCGTGCAACGGCGAGCGATCCTGCAGCTATGCCGAATCCATGGCCTGCGTCGTGGTGTCGGACGGATGCTGCAGGGCGGCCAGGGGCGCTGGCGGCGCGTGACCGTCCAGGCGGATCCGGCTCTTGCCGTCGCGCTTGGCCGCATACAGCGCACGGTCGGCACGCTTGAGCAGATCGGAGATGTCGCCGTCCGGGCGCAGGCGTGCGACACCGGCGCTGAACGTGAAGGCCACACGCTTGTCGCTGGTCCGCTGCACCCGTTCCAGCAACCGCTGCAAAAGATCCTCGGTCTGCGTGTCGCTCATGCCGTCGAGCACGATCCCGAATTCATCGCCGCCGAGTCGGCCGGCCCGGCAGCCTTGCTCCAGCCTTGTCAGTTCCGCGGCCAGCGCACGCAACACGGCATCGCCGACATCGTGGCCATGGGTGTCGTTGACCTGCTTGAAATCGTCGATGTCCAGCATCGCGAATTGCAGCGTGCCGCAATCGCGGCGCGCGCTCGCAAGCGCGTGCAACTGCGCCATCAGGGCGCGGCGGTTGGCCAGCCCGGTGAGCGCATCGGTCTCGGAAATGCGTCGGTAGTCTTCCTTCAACCGGTAGGTGGTCAGCATGCTGCGCGCGAACGTGCGGTTCATCGCCAGGCCGATCAGCGACACCGCCACGACCAGCAGCCCCAGCAGCGTTGGATCGCCATCGGCGGCCAGCGGCAGCGGTCGACCGATCAGCATGATCGTCCAGATGTAGGCCAGCGCCAGCAGGTAGTCTCGGGTAAAGGGGAACAGGAGGTTGATGCCCAAGCACAGCGTGGCGGTCGTCGGCAGCCACCAGAATGTGCCGTGTAGGCCCATCTGGCGCAGTTCGACCTGGTACGCCCACGACAGCAGCAGCACGTACAGTGCGCCGCTCATACGCCATTGCCAGAAACGGCGAACCAGCAGCGTGCTGGCCACGGCGCCCAGCAGGGCGGCGAGCAGCATCGCGTTGACCAGGGTCCATGGTCGCTGCAGATACGGATTGAGCAGCAGCGTCGCCACCCAGATCGACAGGGTCAGCGCCTGGATGGCGGTGGTCGAGCGGCCCAGCAGGTGGCGGATGTGCTCCGGGTACGTCATGTGCTGCGCAATGCTGCGTCCCGGCGGGTTGGTGAAGTGCGGGCGCCGACGCGCAGGCACTGGAGCGGTGCGAGCTTATCGGCATCCCGGCGCGTGAGCTTGAGCGGTGGCGACGCGCCCGGCTTGGCCCGCCTGTTCGCAGCGCCGGCATTGGCCATTGCGCTTGCGCCCGTCACGCCGTGGCGGAGACGGACGCCGTCACGTCCACCGACGTCGCGCGCTACAGCGGCGTGGCCGCCGGCAGGCCGGGATCGTGCGCGAACGCCGCGGGCGTGCCGGCCGCGGCCGGCGTGGCGCCGTCCAGGCCAAGGCTGCCCTGGCCCGCGTGCCGGGCCGCGGCCAACGCGCGGTCGGCCCGTGCGAGCAGGTCGGACACCTCGCCGCCGGCCGGCAACGAGGCCAGGCCGATGCTGCAGGTGAACGCGGCCCCGTCCACGCGCAGGTTGCGGATGCGCTGCTGCAGGCGCTGCAGCCGTTCGCTCGCCTTGGCTTGCGACACGCCCTCGAACAGCAGGCCGAATTCCTCGCCGCCGAGACGGCCGACACGGCAGCGCGGATCCAGCCGCACCAGCTCCGTCGCCAGCGCCTGCAGCACCGCATCGCCGACGTGGTGGCCGTGCTCGGCGCCGATCCGCTCGAACTCGTCGATCTCCAGCATGGCCAGCTGCACGGCGTGCCGAGCGCCGATCGCGGCCTCCAACTCGGCGATGAGCGCACGCCGGTTGGGAAGGCCGGTCAGCGCATCGGTAGCGGCCAGGCGTCGATCGTTTTCCTGATGCGCGTAGTGGCTGCGCAGGGCGGTGACGACGACGTGGTTCATGGCCAGCCCGATGATCGTCACCGCCGCCACCAGCAGTTCCAGCAGCGGCAGGTCGGCCGCGGTCGGCACCAGGCTGTCGTGCCAGCTGAGCATGATCGCCCAGGTGCAGGCCAGGGCCAGCAGATAGTCGCGGGAGTGGCAGAACAGCACGCTGTAGCCCAGGCTCAGGGTCACCGCCACCGGCAGCATCCAGGTCGCGCTGGCGCCGCCCATGTGATGCAGCTGCAGCCGGAACGCGGCGTCGAATGCGATCGCCGACAGGAAGGCGCCCAGCCGCCATTGCCAGGATTGCCTGGCCATGCGCATGACCGCGGCGCTGCCAAGCATGGCGACGAACGCCAGCGCGTAGCGCGGGTCCAGTGGATGGCGCAGGTCGGGGTTGCATAGCAGCAGCGCCAGCCACACGCACAGGGTCAGGCCCTGGATCGCCAGGATCGGCCGGTCGAGGGTACGGCGGACATGAAGGTGGTAGTTCATCTGCTCTCCCAGAGCGCGCCGCGGCACTCCAGCGCCTGCAGCACGGCCGGTCGGTGGTCCAGCGCGGTCCGTCGGTCGCTGGGGCGTCGTCACCGGTTAGCGGCCGCTGCAGGGAGAGCTTGAGCGGCTTTGCCGCGTTCGCCGACGCACCCGTCGTGGTCGGCGCGGCGGGCAGATGTCTGCTGCCGGATGGGCGAGGCAGGGGACGCAGGCCGCACAGGCCCGGGCGTGGTCATGCGCAGGCGCGAAGGCTGGCGGTCGCCTGCCGCGTCAGGCCGCCACGCCACCCTGCCGAAGCAGGGCGGTGTGCCGCAGGCGCGGCGGCCGCGTGCGCCTACTCGAAGCGCACGCAGTGGCCGTAGCGTTCGGGCTGGATGTCGATGCCCGAGGCATCGGCCTGGTTGTTCTTGCGCCACAGGTTGGGGCGGAAGTCCGGGCCGGTGCAGTTGGCCGCGCTGTCCACGCCGATGGTGTAGGTGTAGGGATTGCCGCGGAAGGTGTTGTTCTCGAAGGTGTTGTCCTGGCTCATGCTGTTGTCCCAGCACAGGATCTGCGGCGTGCGCTGGCGGATCGAGCAGGTCAGGTAGAGACCGGCGCCCTTGTTGTCGATGAACTGGTTGCCCGCGAACAGGTTGCGTCGCGCGTCGGCCAGATAGACGCCCTGGCTGCCGTTGCGCTCCAGGCGGTTGTCGCGGATCTCGCTGTCCTCCAGGTGCTCGGTGGTGATGCCGGCGGCGACGTTGTCGTGGATCACGTTGTCGATCAGCTTGACCTTGGCGGTGCGGTTGAACGACACCCCGTCCCAGGTCGCGCCGGACACGTCGTTGTGCGCGATCAGCAGGTCGCGGCTGTCGAACTCGCTGAGCAGGCAGGCGCTGCGGCACTTGCTCACGCGCAGGTGGGTCAGCTGGATGTTCTGGCCGTTGCGCACCACCACCAGGCTGTTGCTCAGGTACGGGCGCTCGGGCATGAACTCCTTGTCGATGGTGCCGCCGACGATCTGCAACTGCTCCACGCGCACGTCGCGGATCGGCCGGATCGGGCGCTCGTTCTGGTAGTCGCCGATGACGATGGTGGGTTGCTGCACGTGGTCGCGCATGCGCAGCACGGTGCTGTCGCCCTGGCCGCGCAGGCGCAGGCCGTCGCGCTGGATCGAGATCAGCTTGCCGACCGGGAATTCGCCGGCGCTCAGGCACACGGTGGCGGGCTTGCCGTCGTTGGGGACGCGGTCGATCGCGGCCTGCAGGTCGTCGCCGGGTTCGGCGCGCACGCTGCAGTCGGCGGCGGCAGTGGGCGCGTCGGCGGCCGGCGCGGCGCTGGCGGAGAACGACACGGCCGCGGCGAGCGGCAGCAACAGGGCGAGCAGGGGAGGGCGCTTCATCGGTAGGCAGACTCGGCAGTGGGGGGAGGGAAGGCGGCAGGCCAGCGCATGCGGGCAGACGCCAGCGCGGACCGAGATCAGGTCATTGTGGTGCGGACGGGCTTAATGTCAGCGTGTACAAGGTCGGGCCGGGCAGGAACTTTGTGGCACGGCCCTGCACCCAGTCGGCGTGGCCGGCGCCCCAGAACGGCGACAGCGGATGGCCGCTCTGGCCGCCCGGCATGTGCACGATGCCGTCGGCCTCGTGGCCGGGCGCCACCACCATGCGTTCGGAGGCGCCGAATTCCGGGCGCTGCACCCGCGGCATGTTGTCGTCGCCGGGGAGCGGGGTGTCCGGCATGCACAGCCAGCCGCGCAGCGGCCCGGGCAGGCCCTGCGCCAGCGGATGGCAGATCGCCGCGCGGTTCTCCAGGCCCCAGCGGCGCGTGTCCAGCGGGCCTTCGGCCTGCAGGTGCGTGCGCACCTCGGCGGCGGCGTCTTCCAGCAGCGCCTGCCAGCTGCCGTAGCGGCGCGGCAGCAGGTGCAGCGGCTGTTGCTGCAGCAGCGGCCAGGCCACGCCTTCCAGTTGCGGCAGCGCCGGTGGTGCGGCATCGGCCTCCGATCCTGTACGCGCCGGTGCGATCAGGCCGTCGCGGATCCGGGTCAGCACCGCCAGGCGCCAGGCGCGCACCAGGGTGTAGCTCGCCGAGCCGATGCTGGCGCGGCCTTCCCAGTGCTTGGACGCTTGCGCCACGGCGTGCAGCGCCGGCGTTGCCGCACCGGCATCGCGTTGCTGCAGCAGCGCCCACCAGCGCTGCAGGAACAGGGCACGGTCGTCGAGCTGGATCGCCAGCAACTGCCGTTCGTCGAGGTGCGGATGCAGGCGCAGGTCGTCGCGGATCTGCTGCGCGCGTGCGCCCAGCGCGTAGCCGCCGTCGCCGAGCGGCGCCTGCGCGGCACCGCCCACCACGCGGGCGTTGGCGGTCCACAGTTGCCCGTCGGCGGGGTCGATGCGCTGCGGCGACTGGGTGGTGGACAGCGGCCACGGCGCGCAGCGCGCGTCCGCCGGCACCGACGCGCGCACGTCGTGCGTCACCGCATCGGCCGCGCAGTGCGCGCCGCGTAGCGGCAGCGGGCCGAGTACGCGCCAGCCGATGTGGCCGTCGCGGTCGGCCAGCACCAGGTTCTGCGCTGGGGTGGCGATGCTTTGCGCGCGTGCGAAGGCATCGGGAAGGGACGTGGCACGGGCGAAGTCGGCCAGGCCCAGGTTCAGCGCGCCCGGCAACTGCGCCGCCCAGCGCTGCGCCAGGGCGCTGCCGTCGGGTTCATGCTGCAGGATCGGACCGTAGGCGGTGTCTTCCACCTGCAGCACGGTGTCGGGCGCGCCCGACACCCGGATCCGTTCGCGGTGCACGGTCACTGGCGTGCAACCAGGCTGCGGCGTCGCGGTGCAGGGCGTGAGCCGGTACCAGTCGGCGGTATCGGCATAGCTGTTGGTGAAGCCCCAGGCGATGTGGCCGTTGCTGCCGACGATCACCGCCGGCAGGCCGGGCAGGGAGAAGCCCGATACGTCCACGCGGCCGCCCGGCGCCTGTGCATCGGCATAGCGCAGGCGCACCCGGAACCACAGGCTGGGCGCGCGCAGGGCCAGGTGCATGTCGTTGGCGACGATGGCGCGGCCGTCGGCGGTGCGGCTGCCGGCAATCGCCCAGTTGTTGCTGCCCGGGGCAGTGGCGGCCACCGCGTCGGCGTTGGCCTGTGCAGCCCCGTCCGGCAGCCTGCGCAGATCGACCTGGCCGGCGTCGGGCAACACCGCGTCGCCGACGGCGCTGCCATCCAGCGCGGCGTCCCAACTGCTGCCTTCGTGGCGCAGCAGGGCGTACAGCGGCGCCGGCAGGCGCTGCTGCAGACGGTACAGGTCCAGCTTGCGATCGAGCTGCTTGCCCTGCAGGTCGAAGTACATTGCCTGGCCGGCCAGCGCCGAATCCACCGGCTGCCACTCGCGCGGCGCGGCGAACAGCAGCAGATACGGCCACGGCCGCACCCGCAGCGCGTGCAGGCCCTGGTTGACCCCGGCGCTGTAGGCCTGCAGCGCCGCCGCATGCGTGCCGGCGAACGCGGCCAGCTGCGCGCTGCTGCGGGCGCGCAGGCGCTGCGCACGGCGTGCCTTGTCCACGCCCAGCGCATGCGGGCCGACCAGCTCGGACAGTTCGCCGGCCGCGGCGCGGCGCAGCAGGTCCATTTCGAAGAAGCGCTCCTGCGCGTGGACGTAGCCGAGCGCGCGCATCGCATCGGCCTCGTCGGCGGCCTCGATGGTGACCGTGCCCAGTGCGTCGCGCTGGATGCTCACCGGTGCCCGCAGGCCTTGCAGCGGCGCGTTGCCGTCCAGCGTGGCCAGGCTGCCGCGCAGCAGCAGCCAGACGCCCAGGACCAGGGCGGCCGCCAGCAGCAGCGTGCCCAGCAGCAGGCGTTTCCATCGACTGCGCATCGTCTCTCTCCGGTGACAAGTGTCCGATTCTAGACACGCGTGCGTGTCGTTCCCGCGTAGGTGCGGCGCGCTGTGCGCGGGGTCACGCATCCCGGGTGGTGCGACTCGGGATGTGAATGATTCCGATTGGAACGCGGCGCGGCGGCATCGGGCACTATGGCGCCCTCAGTCGACCCCACGGAGCCCGCCCATGAAGGGACACCCCGACGTTGTGCAATGCCTCAAGGAGCTGCTGCGCGGCGAACTGGCCGCGCGCGACCAGTATTTCATCCACTCGCGGCGTTACGAGGACCAGGGCCTGCTGGCGCTGTACGAGCGCATCAACCACGAGATGGAAGAGGAGACCGAGCACGCCGATGCGCTGCTGCGGCGCATCCTGTTCCTGGAAGGCGACCCGGACATGCGCCCGCATGCGTTCGAGCCCGGGCGCACGGTCGAGGAAATGCTGGAGAAGGACCTGAAGGTCGAGTACGAAGTGCGCGCCAACCTGGCCGCAGGCATGAAGCTGTGCGAGCAGCACGGCGACTACGTCAGTCGCGACGTGCTGCTGGCGCAGTTGCGCGACACCGAGGAAGACCATGCCTGGTGGCTGGAACAGCAGCTCGGTCTGATCAAGCGCATCGGCATGGCGCTGTACCAGACCTCGAAGATCGACGGGCACGTGTCCGGCAAGGACGCCTGATCCAGACGCGCGCCTCCCGCCCGCGGGAGGCGCCGATGCATTGAGCGGGGAATTTCCCCGCCACCGCGGCCGTGCGATCGCCGGCTGCCTGCGACCGGCCGCTGGTGCCGGTCGGCACCTCTCTCGCTGTGCCGCATCGGCAATGCCGCCCCGCATGCGCGGCGGCCCATTCTCGATGCGATGGCGGTTGTCGCCGCGGTCTGCTGGCCGCAAACGCCGACCAGCGTTCTGTCCCCCGCGTTTTTCGACGCTGCCGATCCAGTCGGATCGCGCGCCGCGCCCGGCTGTTTCGTCGGCTGGTGTGGCCGACGCGGTCGCCGCATGCGCTGCGATGCCGTGGCCGTGGCGTGCGATGGATGGCCGCCGTGTTCGCTATGGGTTGTTGCAATGCCGCAAAGATCGGCCGGCACATGCCTGGCGCCGCACAGGCAATTCCTTTGAATCCAGGCGGTTGCGCGCTTCGTCGCGCCCGTGGCGAACGCCGCGCGGACAATGCTTGCAAAACGCTAGTGATCGCTATACGGTAGTTTTCACTACTTAATTGCGCGATGGCGAGGGGGCGTTCGATGCAGGCGAGTCTGGGAATCAAGCGGTATGGCGCGGTGGGTGTGGCGGTCGCGGGATGGCTGCTGGCGCCGGCCATGGCAGGTGCCGCACCGGCCGCGGCGCAGGGGCTGTGGCTGACTGCGGCCAAGGACGCAGTGGTGGAGTTCGCGCCGTGCGCGGATGCGGCCACGGCCTTGTGCGGACGCATCGTCTGGGACAAGGACGCCGGCACCGCCACCGATACCTGCGGCGTGCAGATCGCGCGCCTGGGGCGCGAGGACGGCGACACCTGGCGCGACGGCTGGGCGTTCGATCCGCGCAGCGGCAAGCGCTACAAGGCGACGCTGCGGGCCAGCGGCAAATCGTTGGACCTGCGCGCCTTCGTCGGCGTGGAAGTGCTCGGCGAGACCGAGCGCTTCACCCGCGTGCAGGCGCTGCCCAGCACGCCGGTCTGCGCCAAGTAGTCCACCGCCGCGCGCGCAACGCGCCGGCGCCATCGACGTGCGGGGCCAGCGACGGCCACCGCGCGTCCCACCTTCCTCAGCGAACCAGGGGAGATTGAGATGACGGCAGTCCGCTTCATGGCGACCCTCGCGGGCGCACTGGCCCTGCACGGCGCGTGCTGCGCCCAGGCCCACGCCCAGCAGGCCGACACCGATGGCATGGTCAACTACGAGTTCCAGAACCAGATCAAGCTGATGAGCGAGCAGCGCACGCGCGGCGTGTCCGACTCGCTGATGCGCCCGTCGCTGAAGTGGACCACCCAGTTCGTGCACGCCAGCGGCTTCGTCGCGTTGCTGGAGGTGGCCAAGGTCAGCAAGAAGCAGTTCCTCGACGGCGATGGCTTGGGCATCACCGCCGCGGCCGGCTACCGCTTCGGCAATCCCGATGCCTGGCATGCCGGTGTCGGGCTGGCCACCGAGCGCTTCCCCGGCGCCAGCTTCCTGGCCCCGCACCGCATCGACCTGGAGATCGGCACGCCAGAGGACTTCCGCCGCACCGACTACGACAGTAACTTCGGTGTGCTCGAACTCGGCTACGGCGCGATCGAAGGCCGCGTGCTGTACGTGTTCTCCAAGACCTACCGCGGCGCCGACACCGGCGGGGTATGCGCGCAGATCCTGCAGTTCGCCGCCGATCCGACGACGGCGCTGCGTTGCTTCGCCCGCGGCGAGCACGATTCGCGCGGCACCCTGCTGGGCGATCTCAACTACCAGACCCCGCTGCTGCCGTCGGTATTGCCGTCGACCACGCTGCGCCTGCACGCCGGCTACCAGAAGCTGCACAACTTCAGCGAGGGCAGCTTTGCCGACTACCAGATCGGCGTCACCCACAAGCGTTGGGGCCTGGACTGGAACCTGGACTGGGTCAGTACCCGGGTCAACGCGCATGAGCTGTACTGGGTGCAGGACGGCGCGCGCATCCGCAAGACCGATGGCGACACCCTGGTGGCCTCGATCGGCTACACGTTCTGACCCATGCGCAGCGAACTGCTCGATGCCGACCGGGGCGGCGACCAGCCGCTGGTGCTGGCGGTGGACCTGGGAACCTCCGGCTGCAAGTGCGCGCTGGTCACCCTGGACGGCCAGGTGATCGCCTGGGCGTTCGAGCCGGTGCCGCTGCATGTGCACGGGGTCTGCGCCGAGCAGGATCCGCGCGACTGGTGGAACGCGCTGCTGGTCACTGCCGCGGCGGTGCTGCAGGGCGGCGAGGCGCTGCGCCGACGGGTGACCGCGGTGTGCTGCTCGACCCAGGGCGAATGCACCGTGTGCGTGGACCGCGACGGCCAGGCGCTGGGCAACGCCATGCTGTGGCTGGACATGCGCGGGCAGGCGGCGATCGCGCGGCGCCTGCGCGGGCGCTGGCTCAACGTGCGCGGCTACGCGCCGCTGAAACTGCTGCGCTGGTTGCGCCTGAGCGGCGGCGCGCCGGCCGGCAGCGGCAAGGACTGCGCCGGCCACATCGCCTACCTGCGCGACCACGAGCCGCAGCGCTACCAGCGCACGCACAAGTTCCTCAACGCGCTGGACTATCTCAACCTGCGCCTGACCGGGCGCTTCTGCGCCACCGCCGATTCGGTGCTCACCACCTGGGTCACCGACAACCGCGACCCGATGCGCATCCGCTACGACGACGGCCTGCTGCGCTTGCTCGGCATCGAACGCGACAAGCTGCCGGACCTGGTGGCCTCCACCGAGGTGCTGGGGCCGTTGCTGCCGCAGGTGGCGGCGCAACTGGGGCTGTCGCCGCAGACCCGGGTGATCGCCGGCGCCATCGACAACTCGGCGGTGGCGGTGGCCGCGGCGGTCGAGGACTACGCCGCGCATCTGTACCTGGGCACCTCGTCGTGGCTGGGCGCGCACGTGCCGCGGATGAAGACCGATGTATTCAGCAACATCGCCGCGGTGCCGTGCGCAGTGAGCGGGCGCTACCTGGCCACCGCGCTGCAGTCCACCGCCGGCGCCAACCTGTCGTTCCTGCGCGACCGCATCCTGTTCCATCCCGACGAACTGCTGCGCGACGAAGAACGCCCGGACGTGTACGAGGTGCTCAACGTCATCGCCGCGCGGGTGCCGGCCGGGGCCAACGGCCTGGTGTACATGCCGTGGCTGTTCGGCGAGCGCACCCCGGTGGAGGACCACAGCCTGCGTGCCGGGCTGGTCAACCTGTCGCTGATGCACACCCGCGAGGACATCATCCGCGCCTTCATGGAAGGCGTGGCGTTGAACACGCGCTGGATGATGGAGCCATTCGGTCGCCTGCTCGGCCGCGATCCCGGCGTGATCGCTGCGGTCGGCGGCGGCGCGCAGTCGGACCTGTGGTGCCAGATCATCGCCGACGTCGGCGGCCAGCCGATCCGGCAACTGCACAACCCGATCCAGGCCAATGCGATCGGCGCCACCTTCATCGCCGGCGTGGGCCTGGGCCGGCTGCGCTTCGCCGACCTGCCGGCGCTGCAACGCGCGCGCCGGGTATACGAGCCGTCGCCGCACAACCGCGCGCTGTACGACGACCGCTATGCGACGTTCCGCGAGTTGCAGCGCACCCTGGCGCCGATCTACCGGCGCATGAATCCCGTTCCCGAATGCGTGCCGGAGGTTCCCCAGCATGGTGGCCCATGAACAACGTGCGCGCGTGGTCGCGCTGTGCGTGGAACTGTCGCGGCGCGGCTACCTGGCCGGCACCGGCGGCAACGTCGCGCTGCGCCTGGATGCCGAACGCTTCGCGGTGACGCCGTCGGCCATCGATTACCTGGCGATGCGCGCCGAGGACATCTGCGTGGTGCGCCTGGCCGACCTGCGGCACCTGGAGGGTGACGCCACGCCGTCGGTGGAGACCGGCCTGCATGCGCAGGTGCTGCGCCGCCGGCCCGACGTGGCCTGCAGCATCCACACCCACCAGCCGGTGGCCAGCGCCTGCGCGCTGCTCGGTGCGGCGCTGCCGGTGGAGGATCCGGCATTGCAGGCGGCGATCGGCACGCGCGTGCCGATGGTCGGCTACTTCCCGTCCGGCACCGGGCTGCTGGCCTGGCTGCTGGCGCGGCAACTGCGGCCGTCGAGCAACGCCTACCTGATGCGCAACCACGGCGTGCTGTGCTGTGGCCGCAGCCTGGAACTGGCGGTGCAGGCGGTCGAGGCACTGGAGCAGGTGGCGCGCGATCACCTGGCGCGCCGCATCGAACGCCGCGCGCTGCACGACGCCGGCCTGGCCGCACCGTTGCGCGCCGTCCTCAACGCACTGGAGGCCTGACCACATGCACGCCTTTTCCGTTTCCGTTCCCCCGAACCCGGCACCGACCATGAGCCAGACCCCCGCCATTTCGCAGTGGCCCGATGTGGACCAGTTGTACGCGCGCTTCCATGCGCTGGTGAACCAGCCGATGCGGCCGATCGGCGCGGCCGGCATGGCCAAGGTGATGCGCTACTTCGACGAGCGCTGCCAGGGCTCCAAACGCCTGGGCGAGGCGGCAAAGCAGGTGATCCCCGGCGGCGTGCAGCACAACCTGGCGTTCAACCATCCGTTCCCGCTGGCCATGCACAGCGCCGAGGGCGCGTACCTGACCGACGTCGACGGCAACCGCTACATCGACTTCCTGCAGGCCGGCGGCCCGACCCTGCTCGGGTCCAACCCGCCGGAACTGCGCGAGCATGTGCAGGCGGTGCTGGACCAGTGCGGCCCGGTGACCGGCCTGCTGCACGAATACGAGGTCAAGCTGGCCGAACTGGTCTGCGCCAGCATGCCGGCGGTGGAGATGCTGCGCCTGCTCGGCTCCGGCACCGAGGCGGTGATGGGCGCGGTGCGCCTGGCCCGCACCCACACCCGCAAGAAATGGATCATCAAGATCGGCGGCGCCTACCACGGCTGGAGCGACCAGCTGGTGTACGGCATGCGCCTGCCGGGCACCGGGCGCATGGAGGCGATCGGCATCCCGCGCGGCGCCACCGCCTACACCCAGGAATGCCACCCCAACGATCTGGAGGCATTGCGCCGCAAGCTGCAACTCAACCGCCTGCGCGGCGGCACCGCCGCGGTGCTGCTGGAACCGCTGGGGCCGGAGAGCGGCACGCGGCCGGTGCACCACGACTACAACCGGCAGGTGCGCAAGCTCTGCGACGAGTTCGGCGCGCTGTTGATCTTCGACGAAGTGGTCACCGGCTTCCGGCTGGGGCCGGGCGGTGCGCAGGGCTACTTCGGGGTCCTGCCGGACATCACCGTGCTCGGCAAGTGCCTGGCCGGCGGCTATCCGATGGCCGGCGCGATCGGCGGCCGCCGCGAGGTGATGATGAGCCTGGTCGGCGGCATCGGCACCACCGCGCGGCGGGCCTTCGTCGGCGGCACGCTGTCGGCCAATCCGCTGTCTTGCGTGGCCGGCTACCACGCCTTGCTGGAGGCGCAACGCAGCGACGCCGCCGGCCAGGCCGGCCGCGCCGGCGATCGCCTGCGGCAGGGCCTGGAGGCGATCATCCGCCGCCTCGGCCTGCCATACGTGGTCTACAACATGGGCTCGATCGTGCACCTGCAGACCTCCGGCGTGCTGCTGCTGGACACCGGCAATCTGTACAAGCTGTGGCGCGTGCGCAACGAGGCCAAGGAGCGCAAGCACATGATGGAGGAGATGGGCGCGGCGTATTCGGCGCACGGGCTGATCACCCTGGCCGGCAGCCGCATCTACACCAGCCGCGCCGATACCGATGCGGTGGTCGACGAGGCGTTGAACCGCTTCGACGACGTGTTCAAGCTGGTATAGCGCATGCCCACCCTCTCGCACATCGAAGCGCTGTGGCTGCAGACCCGCGAGCGGCTCGCGGCCAAACGCCTGCTCGGCGACGATGCGGCGGCGCTGGCGTTGCGCTGTCCGGGCACCACGGCGATGTGCTGCGGCGCGCTCGATACGGAGCGGCCGCAGTGGCTGGACTGGCGCGACCCGGCGCTGCCGGCCGCGGCGCAGGTGCACGCGCAGGTGTACGCACGGCGTCCGGATGTCGGCGCCAGCGCCTGGTCGGCCGGCCTGTTCGGCCTGCGCCTGGCCGACGTCGGCGGGGTGCTGCCGCAGGTGTTCGACGAGCAGGCGCGGCACATCGGGCCGATGCCGGCGCCGCTGGCGGGGGCCGATGCGCTGGCGACGGTACCGCCGGATGGCGGCAGCGCGCTGCTGCTCGGCGGACGCCCGCTGTGCCTGGGCATCACCGCGCAGCGGCTGGCGTTGAACGTGGAATTGTTCGAGAAATGCGCCAAGGCCTATGTGCTTGCCGCGGCCACTGGCGGCCAGGTGCGGGAGCTGCCCTGGTGGGTCCGGCGCATCGCCAACGGGCGCCTGCGCAAGGACCAGAGGCGCGCCGCCGCGGCCTTCGCCACGGGCGAACTGCCGGCCGAAAGCAAAGGCTACTGAGGGTCCACTGCGATGACCGCCATGCCATCTCCGTCTTCCAGCGCGGCAAGCGCCGTCCAGGCGAGGCGTCCGCTCGCGGCGGCCTTGTCGATCGGCGCCATCGCCCTGCTGATCCTCGGCGTGCAGCCGATCGTGCTCGGCGCGCTGGTCGAGCAGCGCCTGATCACCCTGCCCGGCGTGGGCGTGGTGGCGATGGGCGAGATCATCGCCCTGGGCATCGGCGTGGCATTGGGCGATGCGCTGCTGCCGGTGTCCTGGCAGCGCGCCACCGCGATCGTGGCGGCGTTGCTGGCCGCGGCGCTGAACCTGGCCACGGTGCAGGCGCAGGGCGATGCGGCCTTCGTCGCGCTGCGCGCGGTCGCCGGCCTGGCCGAGGGCCTGCTGGTCTGGGTGGCCACGGTCAGCATCGTGCGCGCGGCCACCCCGGACCGGGTCACCGCGGTGTTCATGGTGCTGCAGGCGCTGGCGCAGATCGCGCTGGCGGCGGCGCTGGCGCTGTGGGTGTTGCCGGCCGCCGGCTGGCAGGGCGGCTTCGTGGCCATGGCCGCGACCTGCCTGCTGGTGCTGCCGCTGGCGGCGGCCCTGCCGGCAGCGGCGAGCCAGGCTCCCGCCGCCAGCGCCCAGTGCGCGGCGACCGCCACCGCCAGGCTGCGCTGGTCGCCGGCGACGCTGGCGCCGCTGCTGGTGGCGTTCCTGCAGATGTCGGCGATCGGCGCGCTGTGGGCCTACCTGGAGCCGCTGGCGCTGCGCGCGGGGCTGGACGCGCATGCGGCGCAACTGCAGACCTCGTGGGTGCTGGGCATGCAGATCGTCGGCGGGCTGGCGGCGATCTATTGGGTGCGGCGACTGTCGGTGACGGCGACCCTGACCCTGGGCAGCGTGGCGCTGTGCCTGGTGGCCGCGGCGATGTACCGGGTTCCCGGCAATGCGGCGCTGGGCTTTGCCGCGGTGTGCGTGGCGTTCGGTTTCGCCTGGATGTTCCTGATGCCGTTCCATGTCGGCCTGGCGCTGCGCGCCGATGCGCAGGGGCGGGTGGCGGTGCTGGTGCCGGCCGCGCAATTGATCGGATCGGCCTGCGGCCCGCTGCTGGCCTCGCTGCTGCTGCACGCCGACGATCCGGCGCCGGTGCCGCTGGTCGGCCTGGCTTTTGCGGCGGCCGCGGCGTTGCTGGCGCTGTGGATCGGCCGGCGGCAACGCCACGCGACTGCCTTGCAGGCCGGCTCGCATGCGCGGTGATGAGCGCCATGCGCGTGCGCCGATCGCCGCCGCGATGCGTGCCGGCATGCCGTGCGTGGCGCAGGGCAGGGCGCTGCTGCGTGCAGCAGGATCGCCGACTACCGCCAAGCAGGAGAACGGCGATGTCGCCTGAGTCCGTGCAGGACACCGCGCCGGAGACGATCGCGGCGCTGTTCGCCGCGCAGCAGGCCACCGCGCTGGCCTGGCGCGACGCCTCGGCGAACGCGCGGCGCGCGCGCCTGCGTGCGCTGCGCGATGCGCTGCTGGCGCGACGGCAGGCGCTGATCGCCGCCTTCGCCGCCGATTTCGCCAAGCCGGCGCTGGAGGTGGAGTTGACCGAAGTGCTGCCGGTGGTCGACGAGATCGCCACCGCCATCGCCCAGCTGCCGCGCTGGATGCGTCCGCGCAAGGTCGCGCCGACCCTGCTGGCCCTGGGCACGCGCGCGCGCATCGCGTTCCAGCCCAAGGGCCGCTGCCTGATCATCGGACCCTGGAACTATCCGGTCGCCACCGTGCTGGGGCCGCTGGTGTCGGCGTTGGCCGCCGGCAACACGGCGCTGATCAAGCCCTCCGAATTCACCCCGCAGGTCAATGCGGTGCTGCAGGCGGTGCTGGAGGAAGCGTTCGCGCCGGAGGAGGTGGCCCTGGTGCAGGGCGGCGCGGCGACCGCGCAGGCCTTGCTGGCGTGTCCGTTCGACCATGTGTTCTTCACCGGTTCGGCGTCGGTGGGCCGGCAGGTGATGGCCGCGGCGGCGCGGCAGTTGACCCCGGTGACGCTGGAGCTGGGCGGCAAGTCGCCGGTGATCGTCGACCGCAGCGCCGACCTGCGCCGTGCCGCCGAGGTGATCGTCTGGGCCAAGCTGGTCAACGCCGGCCAGACCTGCATCGCACCGGACACCTTGTTCGTGCATCGCGATGTCAGTGCGCGCCTGCTCGCGCACTGCCGCGCCCTGCTGGCGCAACGCTACGGTGCCGACGCGCAGGCGGTCGCCGCCAGTCCGCATCTGGCGCGCATGATCCACCCGGCGCATGCCGCGCGCGTGGCCGCGCTGATCGACGAGGCGCGCGCCAGTGGGGCACAACTGCTTGCCGGCGGTGAGCACGATGCGGCGCGACGCTACGTGGCGCCGACGCTGCTGGCGCAGGTGCCGGCGCAGGCGCGCATCGCGCAGGAAGAGATCTTCGGCCCGGTGCTGCCGGTGGTCGAGTTCGATCACCTCGACGAGGTCCTCGACCGGCTCGATGCCGCGCCCAAGCCGCTGGCGCTGTACCTGTGGAGCCGCGACCGCGCCGGCATCGCGCGGGTGCTGGCGCGCACCAGCTCCGGTAGCGCGGTGGTCAACCACTGCCTGCAGCAGTTCGTGCACAGCGGTTTGCCGTTCGGCGGGGTCGGCGCCTCGGGATTCGGCAGCGCGCACGGCGTGCACGGCTTTCGCACCTTCTCGCACGAACGCGCGCTGCTGCACGGCGGGCGCCTGCCGATCGTCAAGGCGTTCTTTCCTCCGTATACCGCCTTGCAGCAGCGCTTGGCCGCCGGCCTCAGCGGCTGGCTGGCGCGACGCTGAGCGTCGTTGCCGATGGGCGAGGGACGCGCGCGGTAAGATGCGATGTCGGCGCGTGCAGCGGCGTTGCGGCGCATGACGCGCACGCAGGACCGCGGCGATGCGCGCCGCCACGCGGCCTCTGCCGCGCCATCACCATCGAGATCCCATGTCCGCCGACACGCCGCGTTCCCCCGCACCGCACCGCCCGCGCCTGACCGGGAACAAGGTGCCGGCCCAGCATCGCGCCACCGAGACGTACGAACAGATCCTCTCGGTCACCGCGCAACTGCTTGGCGACGTCGGCGTGGAGCGGCTGTCCACCAACCTGGTGTGCGCGCGCGCCGGGCTGACGCCGCCGGCGCTGTACCGCTATTTCCCCAACAAGTACGCGCTGCTGTCGGAACTGGGCCGGCGGCTGATGGAGCGGCAGAACCAGCTCATCCCCAAGTGGATCACCCTGCAGGCGATGAGCGGCACGCGCGAGGAACTGCAGCGCGCGCTGGCCGGACTGGTGCTGGATACCTACCGGGTCACCAAGGCGACCGAGGGCGGGGTGTGGGTGCTGCGCGCATTGCGCGCGGTGCCGGCGCTGCAGCAGGTGCGCCTGGATTCGCATGCGCAGGTGACCAAGGGCCAGGTGCGCTTCCTCAGCGAGGCCTTCCCCGACGCCGACCCGCGCCAACTGCGGCTGGTCAGCCGCATCGTGGTCGACCTGATCTATGCGACCGTGGAGTTGCTGTTCGACACCCGCCTGAGCGCCCGCGCGGTCGCCGACACCGTGGCGGCGATGATCGCTAGCCATATCGAGCAGTTGCGCGATGGGATTTAGCGAGAGCGTCTCGCACTCGAGAACGGGTGCGCAGACCATTTGTGCTTCTTATCGCCGGAGCGGCCGGCGCTAGCCGCGACACGCTGAGGTGTCGCGGCTGAAGCCGCTCCTACGATGGAAGCGGATCCACGTCGGTATTCCCCGTAAATTCCGATCCCGCGGATGTCTCACCAAGAGGCGACGACGGTGCCCTTCTTGACCAGTTCCACCTTGTCGCTCGCGCTGTTGTAGCGCAGATACACGCTGCCGTACTTCTCGAAGATGATGCGCTGATTGGCATTCATCCTCAGGCTGTTGTCACCAAGATCAATGCCCATGTTGTAGGTGGACTGGTCAAAGTTGATGCCGACATTACCTAGCGCGCCGCTGTCGAAGTGAATGCCGTTCTGCCAGCCGTGCGTGCCTGGCTGGATCTGGATCGCATGCGTGCCGGCAACGCTCGAGCCAGGCGTGTTCAACAGATTGAGGCCGATCGTCGACCCGCCGTTTGTATACGAGGTCAGTTCGCCATTGAACAGGATGCTGGTGCCGTTCGTTGCCACGTTGCGCTCTGCGATCCCGTCGTAACCATGGAACAGTTCGCTGTGGAAACCCGCCAGCCAGGGCGAACCGGTGCTGCGCTGGAATGCGCGAACGGTAGCGCCCACGCTCTGCGAGCTGTCTTGCGTGGCATTGGGGTGCGTGGTCGCGTTGAGCTGGATGTAGAGCGGCCAACTGTAGGAATTCTGCTGATCGGACTCGGAGATCAACGACAGGATCTCGTTGGTGTAGCCAGGGCCGACATTGGATGTATCGCGCCGCCCCCATCGCACCGAGGTGTCCAGCGCCGGCGAGGACACCGGCGTACTGGAAAAATCCATGTACTGGCTCAGTTGTTCGCCGACGCTGGTAATGGCACCGGCGTTGGCGGCCACCAGGACGGCGACACCGAACAGCATCACCCGGTTGACCGTCACCACACGGCGCAGGCGTTGGTCCTTAGCCTGGAGTTGTTGCTCCAGCCGCTCCACCCTGGCAATCAGGGAAGCGTCATTGCCGGCATTGCTCACGTTCTCGTTCATCGTTGCGGTCCTTCGTTGAGGTGATTGCCATGCCGGCGCTCGACGAGTGTCCTGCGAAGCTACGCTTACTCCACCGCCAGATCGTCGACCTTCTGCCAGCCGCGCGGCAGCAGCCCGCCGCGGCTGGCGCGGGCGCCGAGGTAGGCGTCCAGGTCCTTGAACGACAGCGACATGGTGCGCTGGCCGCTCTTGACCAGCAGCGTGTTGCCCGGCGCCACCGCGGCGATCGCCACCACCCGCTCGGTGCTGAGCTTGGCCTTGGGGATGTCGATGATCTTGTTGCCCTTGCCCTTGTCCAGCTCGGGCAGGTCGGCCACCGGGAATGCCAGCAGATGGCCGGCGCTGGTGACCGCGACGATGCGGTCGCTGCCGGCGCCGCTCACCGGCGCGGGCGGCAGCACCTTGGCGTTCGGGGTCAGGTTGAGCATGGCCTTGCCGGCCTTGTTGCGGCTGGTCAGGTTCTCGAAGCGGGTGACGAAGCCGTAGCCGTGCGAGGACGCCAGCACCAGGCGGCTGTCGTTCTCGCCGCTGGCGATGGCCTGGAACGACGCGCCGGCCGCGGGCGAGAAGCGCCCGGTCAGCGGCTCGCCGTTGCCGCGCGCCGAGGGCAGGGTGTGGACCAGGGTCGAATAGGCGCGGCCTTCCGAATCCAGGAACGCCACCTGCTGCGTGCTGCGCGCGCGCACCGCCGCCAGCAGGCCGTCGCCGTCGCGGTAGGACAGCGCCGCCGGGTCCACGTCGTGGCCCTTGGCCGCGCGGATCCAGCCCTTCTCCGACATCACCACGGTCATCGGCTCGCTCGGCACCAGCTCGGTCTCGTCGATGGCCTGGGCCGCGCCGCGCTGCACCAGCGGCGAACGCCGCGCATCGCCGAACTTCTTGGCGTCGGCCGTCAGTTCGTCCTTGATCAGCTTCTTCAGCTTGGTCTTGCTGGCCAGCAGCGCCTGCAGTTGCTCGCGCTCCTTGGCCAGCGCGTCCTGCTCGCCGCGGATCTTCATCTCTTCCAGCCGCGCCAGCTGGCGCAGGCGCGTTTCCAGGATGTAGTCGGCCTGTTCCTCGCTGAGTCCGAAGCGCGCGATCAGGGCGGGCTTCGGCTCGTCCTCGGTGCGGATGATGCGGATCACTTCGTCCAGGTTGAGGAACGCGGTCAGCAACCCTTCCAACAGGTGCAGGCGGCGCTCGACCTTCTCCAGCCGGTGGTTGAGGCGGCGCACCACGGTGTCGCTGCGGAAGCGCAGCCATTCCTCCAGCAGGGTCTTGAGGTTCTTGACCTGCGGGCGGCCGTCCAGCCCGATCACGTTGAGGTTGACCCGGTAGCTGCGCTCCAGGTCGGTGGTGGCGAACAGGTGGCCCATCAGCTGCTCGGCGTCGACCCGGTTGGAGCGCGGCACCAGCACCACCCGCACCGGGTTGGCGTGGTCGGACTCGTCGCGGATGTCTTCCAGCCACGGCAGCTTCTTGGCGCGCATCTGCTGCGCGATCTGTTCGATCACCTTCGACGGCGACACCTGGTAGGGCAGCGCCGTGACCACGATGTTGGCGTTTTCCTTCTGGTAGGTGGCGCGGGCGCGCACGCTGCCATGGCCGGTTTCGTAAATGGTGCGGAGGTCGGCGGCCGGGGTGATGATCTCGGCGGTGGTCGGGTAGTCCGGGCCGCGCACGTGTTCGCACAGGTCGGCGACGCTGGCGTCGGGGTCGTCGAGCAGGCGGATCAGCGCGCTGACGATCTCGTTGAGGTTGTGCGGCGGCACGTCGGTGGCCATGCCCACGGCGATGCCGGTGGTGCCGTTGAGCAGCAGGTGCGGCAGCCGCGCCGGCATCCAGGTCGGCTCGTCCAAGGTGCCGTCAAAGTTCGGCGACCAGTCCACCGTGCCCTGGCCGAGTTCGCCCAGCAGCACTTCGGCGATCGGGGTCAGCTTGGACTCGGTGTAGCGCATCGCCGCGAACGACTTCGGGTCGTCGGTGGAACCGAAGTTGCCCTGGCCCTCGATCAGCGGGTAGCGGTAGGAGAACGGCTGCGCCATCAGCACCAGCGCTTCGTAGCAGGCGCTGTCGCCGTGCGGGTGGTATTTGCCGATCACGTCGCCGACGGTGCGCGCGGACTTCTTCGGCTTGGCCGTGGCGTTCAGGCCCAGCTCGCTCATCGCATAGATGATGCGCCGCTGCACCGGCTTGAGTCCGTCGCCGAGGAACGGCAGGGCGCGGTCCAGCACCACGTACATGGAGTAGTCGAGGTAGGCGCGTTCGGCGTATTCGCGCAGCGGCAGCTGTTCGAAACCATGGAAGGCGGGGCGGGCGAGATCGGTCATGCGCGGGAAGTACCTATAGGGGAACGCGGCGCCAGGCGCCGCAGGTCAGCCGGTCGATTATCCGGATGCGGCTGGCGATGCCAAGCCGCGCGTGCCGCCGGCGCTGGCCAGGTAACGGGCCGGAGGATGGCCGAAGCGGCCGCGAAAGGCGGTGACGAAGGCGCTGGGGCTGCTGTAACCCAGGCGGAAGGCGGTGTCGGCGACGCTGGCGCCGTCGCTGAGCCGGCGCAGCGCCTCGGCCAGCCGCGCCTGCTGGCGCCAGCCGGCGAAGCCGAACCCGGTCTCGTCGCGGAAGTGCCGGCTCAGGCTGCGCGGCGACAGCCCGGCCCAGTGCGCCCATTGCGCCAACGAGCGGTCGTCGGCGGGGGTTTCCAGCAACTGGGTGGCGATGCGCAGCAGGCGCCGGTCGCGCGGCATCGGCAGGTGCAGGTGCTCGACCGGGGCGTTGCGCACCTCGTCCAGCAGCACCGCGCACAGGCGCTGCTGCGCGGCCTCCAGTTCCAGCGGCACGCCCCACTGGGTCATCCGCCGCAGTACCTCCCGGAACAGGCCGTTCATGCCGATCACGCAGGTCCGCGGCGGCAGGTCGGCGCAGACGTCGGGGCGGATCAGCACCAGGTAGCTGCGCACCCGCCCGGACACCTGCACCGTGTGCAGTTCCTGCGGCGGCATCCAGCCGGCGCAGCCCGGCGGCAGCGACCACTGGCCGTGGGCAGTGCGGGTGCCCAGCACGCCGTCCTCCACGTAGATCAACTGGCCGCGCAGGTGACGGTGCCAGTCCACCTCGCGCCGCAGCGACACCGGCGAATGCGCCAGGAACGCGACCGCCGGCGGCCCATCGGCGCGTTCGAACCACTCCAGGGCGCGCGGGTCCAGGGCGCTGTCGGAACCGTTCGCGACCGGGGAGGGGACGGCATGGGTTGGCGCGATTTCGATATCCATTGTCCGGATTGTAATACCGAGCCAGGCGCGGCCACCGCTACAGTGCGCTCGCCGTCAGTGTTCCTCCGCTGCAACGCAGCATCTAATTTCCATGGGGATATTTTCTTGACATATATTTCTAAATGAAAATAATAGGTGCCCATGAACTGCGCTCCCTCCCTGCCTGGCCCGCCCTCGTTCGGCCTGCTCCTGCGCCAGGTGCGTGACGGCCTGATGCGCCGCCTCGACCAGGCCATGACCGGGCTGGAGCCGGACCTGGGCTTCAGCCACTACCTCGGCATGAAGGCCCTGGCCTACATGGCGCCATGCACCGCCAACGAACTGGCCCAGGCCATCGACCAGAACCCCAGCGCGGTGACGCGCCTGCTGGACAAGCTGGAAGACCTGGGCTGGGTGCGCCGCGAGGCGCATGCGCAGGACCGCCGCGCGCTGCAGATCGTGCTCACCGACGACGGCCGCGCGCTGTGGCAGCAGCTCAAGCAGCGCGGCGACGACGCCATCGCCGACGCGCTGCGCGATCTGTCCGCCGAAGAGCGCGAGCAACTGTTCTCGTTGTTGGCCCGCGTCCGCGACTCCCTCAATTCGCACTGAACCCGCCCACATGACTCTGTCTTCTTCTCCTTTCCGCCTGCGTCCATTCGCGGTCGCGGCCCTCACCCTGGCGCTGGCGGCCTGCGCCAGCAGCCGTGGCCTGGAACCGCAGGGGCGCCGGCTCGATGCCGACCGCCAGTTGCACATCGACAAGACCCTGGCCGCCGACGCACTGGCGCCGGCGCCGTGGCCGCAGCAGGACTGGTGGAAGGCGCTGGGCGATCCGCAGCTCGACGCGCTGATCGCCGAGGCCCTGCAGGGCACGCCCAGCCTGGGCGCCGCCGACGCGCGACTGCGCCTGGCGCAGGCGCAGGCCGGCGCCGCCGATGCCGACCGCGGCGCCAAGCTGTCGCTGTCGGCCGGCTACACCGGCCTGCAACTGCCCAAGGGCCTGGTCGGCGACGAGATCGGCGGCAAGTACATCCACAACGAACAGGCGCTGCTGGACTTCAGCTACGGCTTCGACCTGTGGGGCGGCAAGCGTGCGTCGTGGGAGGCGGCGGTGGACCAGGCGCATGCGGCCGAGGTCGACGCGCAGGCCGCGCGCCTGGACCTGTCGGCCGGCGTCGCCCGCGCCTACGCGCAGCTGGGCTACGCCTGGCATCTGTATGACCTGGCCGGCGCCGAACTGGCGCGCTCGGAGAACAGCCTGACGCTGGTGCGGCAGCGCCGCGATGCCGGCATCGACAGCAACCTGCAACTGCGCCAGGCCGAGGCGCGGGTGCCGGCGGCGCGCCAGCAGCAGGCGGCGGCGCAGCAGCAGATCGACGAAGCGCGCACCGCGCTGGCGGCCTTGCTCGGCCGTGGCCCGGACCGCGGGCTGCAGATCGAGCGGCCGCGCCTGCTCGATCCGCAGGCCGCGCGGGTGCCGTCGGTGCTGCCCAGCGACCTGCTCGGCCGCCGGCCCGACGTGGTCGCCGCGCGCTGGCGGGTGGAAGCCGCCTCGCAGGGCATCCATGCGGCCAAGGCGCAGTTCTATCCCAGCATCAATCTGAGCCTGCTGGGCGGCGTCGCCGCCACCAACCCGGGCGACCTGTTCAAGAGTTCCTCGGTGCTGGGCCTGCTCAGCCCCGGCGTGAGCCTGCCGCTGTTCGACAGCGGGCGGCTGCGCAGCCAGTTGGCCGAGCGCGACGCGCAGTACGACCTGGCGGTGGCCAACTACAACCAGACCCTGGTGGCGGCGCTGCGCGAGGTGGCCGACCAGGTCAACGCCGCGCGCTCGCTGGCCGAGCAGGCGCAGCAGCAGGCGCAGGCGCTGGAGACCGCGCAGGCCGCCTTCGACCTGTCGCAGCAGCGCTACCGTGCCGGCATCGGCAACTACCTGGACGTGCTCAGCGCGCAGCAGCAGTTGCTGGACGCGCAACAGCGCCTGGCGTCCCTGCAAGCCAATCAGATCCTGGTCTCGGTGCGCCTGAATCAGGCGCTGGGCGGCGGCTACGACGCCACCTCCGCCGCTGACGCGCCGAGCTCTTCTTCCGCACCTTCGCATTCCTGAGATCGCTGCAATGAATCAGACAACGACCCCCGCTTCCTCCGCTCCCGCCCCCAGCCGGCGCGGCAAGCTGCTGCGCGGCCTGGCCGTGGTAGTGGTGCTGGTGCTGATCGCGCTGGCGATCTGGTACTTCCTGGTCGGCCGCTGGCACGAGGACACCGACGACGCCTACGTGCAGGGCAACCTGGTGCAGATCACCCCGATGGTGGCCGGCACCGTGGTGCGCATCGACGCCGACGACGGCATGCGCGTGGAGCGCGGCCAGCCGCTGGTCAAGCTCGACCCGGCCGACACCGAGGTCGCGCTGCAGCAGGCCGAGGCCAATCTGGCGCGGACCGTGCGCCAGGTACGCGGTCTGTACCGTTCGGTCGAGGGCGCCCAGGCCGAACTGTCCGCGCAGCAGGTGACCCTGCAGCGCGCCCGCGCCGACGTCGCCCGCCGCGCCAGCCTGGTCGCCACCGGCGCGATCTCCGCCGAAGAGCTGGCGCATGCCCGCGACCAGCTGGCCGCCGCCGAGGCCGCGGTCAGCGGCTCGCGCGAGACCCTGGCGCGCAACCGCGCGTTGATCGACGAGAACGGCGTGGCCGACCAGCCCGACGTGCAGGGCGCCGCCGCGCAGGTGCGCCAGGCCTTCCTCAACAACGCCCGCAGCGCCATCGTTGCGCCGGTGTCCGGCTACGTGGCGCGGCGCTCGGTGCAGGTCGGCCAGCGCGTGCAGCCCGGCACCGCGCTGATGGCGGTGGTGCCGCTGAACCAGGTGTGGGTGGACGCCAACTTCAAGGAAACCCAGCTCAAGCACATGCGCCTGGGCCAGCCGGTGGAACTGGAGTCGGACGTGTACGGCGGTGCGGTGACCTACCGCGGCACCGTGCAGAGCCTGGGCATCGGCACCGGTAGCGCGTTCTCGCTGCTGCCGGCGCAGAACGCCAGCGGCAACTGGATCAAGATCGTGCAGCGCGTGCCGGTGCGCATCGCCATCGACGCCAAGCAGTTGGAGCAGCACCCGCTGCGCATCGGCCTGTCGATGAAGGCCGACGTCAACCTGCACGACCAGAACGGCGGGGTGCTGCCGACCAAGCCGGCCAGCGGCACGCTGCTGGATACCGACGTCTATGCGCAGCAGCTGCAGCAGGCCGACGCGGCCGTGAAGCAGATCATCCACGCCAACCTGCCCGACGCCGCCAAGGCGAACTGAGCCCGGCCATGTCCAACCAAGCTGCCGCTCCTGCCGCGCCCGGGGCTCCGGGCGCACCGGCCGTCGGGTTCCGCCCGGCCAGTGTGGCGTTGTGCACGGTGGGCCTGGCGATGGCCTCGTTCATGCAGGTGCTCGACACCACCATCGCCAACGTGTCGCTGCCCACCATCGCCGGCAACCTCGGCGCCAGTTCGCAGCAGGCCACCTGGGTCATCACCTCGTTCGCGGTCAGCAATGCCATCGCGCTGCCGCTGACCGGCTTCCTCAGCCGCCGCTTCGGCGAGACCAAGCTGTTCGTGTGGGCCACGCTGGCCTTCACCGCGGCCTCGCTGCTGTGCGGCCTGGCCCAGAGCATGGGCATGCTGGTGGTGTCGCGCGCCCTGCAGGGCTTCGTCTGCGGCCCGATGTACCCGATCACCCAGAGCCTGCTGGTGTCGATCTACCCGCGCGAGAAACGCGGCCAGGCGCTGGCGCTGCTGGCGATGATCACCGTGGTCGCGCCCATCGCCGGGCCGATCCTCGGCGGCTGGATCACCGACAACTACAGCTGGGAATGGATCTTCCTGATCAACGTGCCGCTGGGCATCATCGCCGCCACCGTGGTCGGCGCGCAGTTGCGCGATCGTCCCGAGCCGACCGAACGCCCGCGCATGGACTACGTCGGCCTGATCACCCTGATCATCGGCGTGGGCTGCCTGCAGGTGGTGCTGGACCTGGGCAACGACGAGGATTGGTTCAATTCGACCAAGATCGTCGTGCTGGCCGCGATCTCGGCGGTGGCGCTGGCGGTGTTCCTGATCTGGGAACTGACCGACAAGGATCCGATCGTCGACCTGCGGCTGTTCCGCCACCGCAACTTCCGCGCCGGCACCATGGCGCTGATCGTGGCCTACGCGGCGTTCTTCAGCGTGTCGCTGCTGATTCCGCAGTGGCTGCAGCGCGACATGGGCTACACCGCGATCTGGGCCGGCCTGGCCACCGCGCCGATCGGCATCCTGCCGGTGATCATGACCCCGTTCGTCGGCAAGTACGCCTCGCGCTTCGACCTGCGGCTGCTGGCCAGCATCGCCTTCATCTTCATGGCCACCACCAGCTTCATGCGCTCGGACTTCAACCTGCAGGTGGATTTCCCGCACGTGGCCGGGGTGCAGTTGCTGATGGGCGTGGGCGTGGCGCTGTTCTTCATGCCGGTGCTGCAGATCCTGCTCTCGGACCTGGACGGGCGCGAGATCGCCGCCGGTTCCGGCCTGGCCACGTTCCTGCGCACGCTGGGCGGCAGCTTCGCCGCCTCGCTGACCACCTACCTGTGGGCCAAGCGCACGCAGCTGCACCATGCGCACCTGACCGAGCACATCTCCACCTACACGCCGGGCATGCAGGAACAGGTGCAGATGATGGGCAACGGCAGCCTGCAGAACGGCGCGGCGCTGCTCAACAACACCATCAACCACCAGGCCTCGCAGATGGGCTTCAACGACATCTTCTACCTGCTGGGCTGGACCTTCCTCGGGATCATCTTCTTCCTGTGGCTGGCCAAGCCGCCGTTCGGCGGCGGTGGTGGCGCGGCGGCGGCCGGCGGCCACTGAGGCCGGGGTTCGGCCGGCGCGGACCGGAGACAGTCCGCGCCGGCGATGCGATCGCGTCGCGTGCGTTCCATTGCACGATGGCGTGTCGTCCAGCATGCGTGCCCGGGGTGGCGCCCCGGCGCCGCGACACTTGCCGCTGCCGCGGCCCGCGCACCAGAATCGGCGCTCCGCAGCCTTCGGCAGCCCCCCCCATGCAGCGTCTTCTCCGCGCCCTCGGCGCCCGCTTCGTCACCGCGTTTCCGGGCGCGGCCGTCTTCGCGCTGCTGTGCCTCGGCGCGCAGCCGGCGCATGCGCAGGCCGCGTCGCCGCCCGCGGCCTCGCCGGTGCCGGTGACCCCGGCCGATCGCCTGCAAGAAGCCTGGTGGGCCGAGCGCCACCAACAGGTGCTGGCGCAGGTGCGTGCGCATCCGGAGGCGCCGCTGCTGCTGATCGGCGATTCGATCACCCAGAACTACGAAAAGGCGCAGGCGCCGGACGAGGACTTCCAGTCGACCTGGCAGACCTTCTACGGCAGCCGCGGCGCGCTCAACCTCGGCTTCAGCGGCGACGCCACCGAACACGTGCTGTGGCGCCTGCAGCACGGCGAAGTCGACGGCCTGCGGCCCAAGGTCGCGATGGTGCTGATCGGCACCAACAACACCGGCCACGAGGGGCAGGGCGCGGCGGACACCGTGCGCGGCATCGACGCGGTGGTGGCCACGCTGGAGCAGCGCCTGCCGCGCACGCGCATCCTGTTGCTCGGCCTGCTGCCCAGCGGACTGTCGGCGCAGAAGAGCGCGCGCGATGCCGAGGTCAACCGCGCGCTGGCAGTGCGCTACGGCGACAACCCGCGGGTGACGTACCTGGACATCGGCACCGTGTTCCAGCGCGCCGACGGCACGCTGGAACAGGGCCTGTTCTACGATCCGCGGCAGCGGCCGGGCAGCGGCGCGCTGCACCCGGACACGCGCGGGCAGCGGCGCATGGCCGAGGCCATCGAGCCGACCCTGGCGCGGCTGCTCGACGAGGCGCCACGGGTGCCGCTGGACGCGATGACCGACGTCGACACCGCACGCATCGCGGTGCCCTGGCTGGAGCAGGATTCCTACGACTGGTACGGCCGCCACCATGCCGCGCTGGACGCGGCACGCCAGCTGCAACCGCAGGTGGTGATGCTCGGCGACTCGATCACCCATTTCTGGGCGGGCGCGCCGCAGGCGATCCGGGTGAACGGCGCGCAGGCCTGGCAGCGCACCTTCGGCGGCGCGCGCGTGCTGAACCTGGGCTTCGGCTGGGACCGCACCCAGAACGTGCTGTGGCGGCTGCGCCAGGGCGAGGTCGACGGCCTGGCGCCGCGCTGGGTGGTGATCAACCTCGGCACCAACAATCTCACCGGCACCGAGCATGCGCGCGCCAACACGCCGCAGGAGACCGCCGACGGCGTGGCCGCGGTGGTGGCCGAGATCCGGCGGCGCCTGCCGCGCAGTCGGATCGTGCTGATGGGCATCTTCCCGCGCGGCTTCGCCGCCGATGCGCCGCAGCGCGCGCCGATCCTGCAGACCAACCGCCTGCTGGCCGCGCGCTTCGGCCACGACCCACAGGTGCGCTGGCTCGACATCGGCGCGCGGTTCCTGCAGCCGGACGGCACGCTGCCGGCGGCACTGATGCCGGACAGCACCCATCCCAGCGAAGCCGGCTACCGCATCTGGGGCGATGCCCTGCGCGAGATCGGCGTCGGCGGCTAGAAAGCAGTCGCAGACAACGCGCTTCGCCGCCGCTCAGCGGGTAGGTCGTCGTCCTCGTGGGAACGGTTTCAGCCGCGACGAGGCGCTGCCGACGATGTCGCGTCGCGGCTCTAATAAATCGTTTTGCCGCAGATCAAGCAGGCACGTCGTGACACCCTCGTAGGAGCGGCTTCAGCCGCGACGGGTCTTCCCGAGAACGCCTGTCGCGGCTGAAGCCGCTCCTGTGGCGGGCTTGCGTCGTTGTTGGAGGCGCCCTGAAGCCGCTACTACGCGCGGCCTTCCTTCATGACGCGATGTGCCACAAGGCGGCCGCGGCCGCGAGTGCGCCTCAGCCGCCGCTTGGCTTGAGCAGTTGCAATACCGCTTCGCGGTGGCCCGGCGGCGCGTTGCGATAGCGCGCCAGCAGCGCGCGCTCCTGCGCATCCTGCGCCAGCAACGGATAGTCGGAGGGCAGATCCTGCACGCGCTTGCCCGGTCCCACGCCGCACACCAGTTCGTCGAGCGAGCGGTTCAGCACGCTGCGCAGCGTCGGCAGCAGGCGGAAGCTGGGCGTTTCGCGGTCGTTCTCCCAGGCCGAGACCGACGACTTGGTGACGTCCAGCGCGAAGCCCAACTGCTCCTGGGTGAGCCCTGCAGCTCTTCTGGCTTCGCGCAAGCGCTCGCCGAAGCTATTCATCGCGGTGGGCCTCGGGGACGGCGGGCCTACCAAGATATGGAGCATCCGCCGGCTTGTCGTACAGCTGCGCTTGACTCGAATTGTTTGGAAATACAATACTCGCGCGGTGCGGAACGCACGGACGCGCGAGGATGCGCATGCAGGACAAGGACGTCATGGACACGAGGGTGTCGGCGCCGCGGTGCGCCGCCGCGCTGCGCCGGCCGACAACGGCACGACACGGCGACCGCCGGTGCGTGGGGGAGGGCGCATGGCCACCTACGAAGTGAGACTCCGGCGCGTCGCGCAACTGGAGCCGTCCTTGCAGGTGCTGGTGCATGCCGCCAATGCCTACCTGGCCGCGCGTGCGGCCGAGCGCCACAACCCCGGCTACCGTGCCTACAAGGTGGCGGTGTGGGTGAAGGGCGTGCGTGTGGACATCGGTCCGTTGCGTCCGCCGCAGCGCTGAGCGTCGCGGCCTGCATGCAGCCAACAAAAAACCCGCCGAAGCGGGTTTTGAGATCATGCTCGACCTGTCGGTCGTGGTGCCCAGGAGAGGACTCGAACCTCCACGGTTTTACCCGCTAGTACCTGAAACTAGTGCGTCTACCAATTCCGCCACCTGGGCAACTCAGAACGAGAATTGTGCGCGTGGCGGCGGACGCTGTCAAGCGCTTTGTCGCGCCAATTCGGTCGGCAGGGATGCGCCCTTGGCGGCGCTCGCTCCGGACCACGGCACCGCCGATGCGTGACGCCGCAGCGCTCGTCTCGTGCGATGGCTGCGCGCATGCGCCTCGGCAAGGGCGCAGCTTCCGCCTCAATAGCGCAGCACGGCTGCCAGGATCTTCGTTGCACGCGGCTCCGGCAGGTCGGCAGTGCGTTCGGTGATGGCGTCCAGCAGCGCGCGCTTGCGTCGCTCGCCCAATGGCGTATAGGTGTCGCTTCGGTCGATCCAGTCGTCGATCGCCAGCAGCCACCAGTGACGGTCCGCTTCGCCGACGTGCAGTGCCAGCAGCTGCGTCAGACCGTCCCAGAGGCTGCGCATGCGCATGAGTCTGTGCAGTCGCGCGCGGCAAGCGGCATCCGTCGCTGCATCGCCAAGGACGTGCAGGATCAGCGCATCGTCGAGCGTCACCGCGCTGTTCCGAATGGCGTCGTGCACTGTCTCCATGACCCTGCCGCCACCCAGTTGCAGCAGTCGGGCGATGGTCGCCGTGGGGAGCGGTTGCCCCAGGCGCAACAGGCCCTTCAGTGCCTGCTGGCGCACGCTCGCGCGCGTGGCGAGCAGGCGCATGCGCAGGCGCGCCGCATCTTCGGGCTCGGCTTGTTCGGCAAGCGATGTGAGGGCGCCGAGCTGGGCGTCCTGGCTGTCCTCATCCAGTGCCGCGCGCCATGCGATGCGCGGGTCGGCGCCTTGTTCGCGCGTGAGATAGGCCGCCAGGCGGCGGACGCCGGACGCGCGATCCAGCAGCGCGCGCGGCAGCGCAGCGGCGGCGGTCGCCGGGTCCGCCGACGCAAGTGCCTGCAGGCATTCCCGGCGCACGGCAGGGTGCGGCGCATGCAATCCGGCCGCGGCGATCGCCACGATGGATGCCGCATCGAGCGTCGCCTGGGCATGGCGCAGCGCATGCAGACCGATGCGCGGGTCTTGCTGCATGAGCGCCTGCCCGTGCAACTGGGTGTTTTCGCGTTCGATCGACGCCCTGTAGGCCCAGGCGCGCAGCGCCGGATCGGTGGACGCACGCGCCCGCTGAAGCAGAGCGTCGTTGGACGGGTCCAGCATCCAGCCTTCCACGTTCGCTTCGAGCCATCCGTCGGATGCGCGCTCCCATCGCTGCAGCCGCAGGACCAGCGGCCACGCGTCCAGCACCGCATCGGCGCTGCAGCCATCCAGCAGTCGCTGGACCGCTTCGCGCGCGGCGAAGCGCACTTGCGGCACCCAGTCGGCGGATCGCAACAGCGCAGCGACCAGGCTCAGATAGCAGGGGAACTGGCCGAGATTCCAGACCGCCTTCTGCCGTTCCCGGCCATCCGGATGCGCGCACGCCAGGAACAGCAACGACTGCCGCGCGTCCTCGCGCATCGGACACGACAGAATGTTCTGCAGCGTGTCGGCCGACCAGGTTGCGTAGGCAGCGCTGGTCCAGGCACGCAGCCGTTGGTCGATGATTGCCAGGCCGTTCGCGCTGGTCGTGGGCAGGAACGTTTCCGTGACTTCGGGGCGACGGTTGCCCATCAGCGGAGCCAGCGCCTGCAGCAGGAGCTGCGGCAGTTCGGCGCAAGCCGTGGCAGGCGCAGGTGGCTGTTTGGAGTGCCGGAACAGGGCGGCCACCAGGGACGAAGGCGAGGCAGGAAGTCTCGCACCGGCGCGGACGGCTGCCAAGTTCGCGGGGCGCCCCTGAGATGAGGCGGCCCGCGAGTCTGCGGCAGGCATCTTCCAGACGCCTGCTGCCCTGCCTGCTGGCCGAGCGGGTCAGTAACCGACGTTGAAGCGCAGGCCCTGGTTGATCGCGCAGCGATAGCCCAGGGTGCTGCCGGTTTGCTGGTAGCTGGGCAGGGCGAACACGACCATGCTGAAGTCCACGGTGTTGTCCGGATGCACCTGGTAGCGCAGGAACTGCTGGATCGGCTTGCCGTCGCGACCGACGGTGACGTGCTCGTCGGCGAAGGACAGGGTGCCGTCGGCGGTGACGCGGTAGGCGCCGATGCGCAGGCCGCCGCGGGTCTGGCTGGGCGTGGCGCCGCCGGAGGTGGGCGTGCACTGGCTCAGGTCGATCGCCACGGCGACCGAGGCGCCGCTGTCCAGGGCGCGCTGGATCTCGGTGAGGGAGTTGAGCGTGGCGTCGTCGGCGCCGGCCGTGGCGGCGGAGGCGCTGGCGGCGCTGGCGAACAGGACGGCGGCGAGCAGGGAGGCGGACAGGCTGTGCATGGGGATGCTCCGGAGCGTGGGGGAGGGCGACGGATTGCCGGATGCAAACTAGCGGGGCGCCGATCCGGGTCAACCGACAAAATCGCGAACTTCCGGCGCCGTCACGCCGGATCTTCGAAGCGGGTCCGCTTGTGACAGCGCCGTGTCGGCATCCGCATCGCACCTGCGGTTTTGCGCCGATTGCGTGCACCGCCGACGCGTACGCACTGGCACCGCTGCGCGACGGTCGGCGCATGCGCGTGCGGCGGCTTGCCCCGGCGGGATCACGGCATCGGCGCCGGCGATCGCGAGCGGATGCGAAATAGGCGTTGACAAGGTGGCGCGGGCACCGCAGAATTCGCGGCCTTCAGCGCCCAGGTGGCGGAATTGGTAGACGCACTAGTTTCAGGTACTAGCGGGTAAAACCGTGGAGGTTCGAGTCCTCTCCTGGGCACCAAGAGCAAGACCGCGAGAGCGCTGAACTCTCGCACCGACCGGCCCGCTGACGCGGGCTTCGTCGTTTCTGGGGCGCATACCCGCGGGGCCAGTCCCACCCGATTCGGGTGATGCCCCCCTGCATGGGAGTACCATGCCCGGATGACAACCCGCAAAAGCAAGTCCGGCAAGCCCGGCAAATCCGCCTCCAGCGACGCTTCCACCCCCGACACGCCGAAGAAATCGCGTTTGCCCGCCTGGATGCCCAGCTTCCTGCGCCGTGGCCCCAAGCCGCCGCTGCAACCCCTGCACCCGCCGTCGCCGCCGCGGGGAGTTGCGCCTGAGGTGGCCCCCGCACCCGCCGCGCCGATCCAGGACCCCTACGCCGCGCGCGAGGCCGAGCGCTATGCGCAGCCGATCGCCAGCCGCGAGGCGATCCTGCAATTGCTCGAACGCTGCGACGGCCCGCAGACCCTGGACGAACTGGCCGAGCAGCTCGGCCTGACCGAGCCGACGCGCAAGGAAGCGCTGAGCAAGCGCCTGGGCGCGATGCTGCGCGAGGCGCAACTGGTGCAGAACCGCCGTGGCGGCTACGCGCCGCTGCAGCAGACCAACCTGATCCCCGGCGTGGTGATCGCCAATCCCGATGGCTTCGGCTTCCTGCGCCCGGACGAGGGCGGCGACGACCTGTTCCTGCCGCCGTACGAGATGCGCAAGGTGCTGCACGGCGACCGCGCGTTGGCCAACGTCACCGGCATCGACCGCCGCGGCCGCCGCGAAGGCAGCATCGCGCGCGTGCTCGAGCGCGGCCTGACGCGGATGATCGGCCGTTTCAGCCTGGAAGCCGGCATCGCCTTCGTGGTGCCCGACGACAAGCGCATCCAGCGCAACGTGCAGATCCCTGCCGACGCCGTCGGCGAGGCCCGCGATGGGCAACTGGTGGTGTGCGAACTCACCTCCGCGCCGGACGCGCGGCGCCCGCCGATCGGCAAGATCATCGCCGTGCTGGGCGACAAGCTGACCCCGTCGCTGCTGGTGGAAGCGGCGATCCACGGCCACGAGCTGCCCTACGAGTTCCCGCAAGAGGTGCTGGACGAAGCCGCAGCGGTGCCGCTGACGGTGGAGCCGGCGGCGATCAAGGGCCGCGTGGACCTGCGGCAGACGCCGCTGGTGACCATCGACGGCGCCGACGCCAAGGACTTCGACGACGCGGTGTTCTGCGAGCCCAACGCCGACGGCTTCCGCCTGGTGGTGGCGATCGCCGACGTGTCGCACTACGTGCGCCCGGGTACGCCGCTGGATACCGAGGCGGTCAAGCGCGCGACCTCGGTGTACTTCCCCGGCTTCGTGGTGCCGATGCTGCCGGAGACGCTGTCCAACGGCATCTGCTCGCTCAACCCCAAGGTCGACCGCATGTGCTTCGTCTGCGACATGCAGATCGATCGCCAGGGCGAGGTGGCCGGTGCGCGCTTCTACGAGGCGGTGATGAACTCGCACGCGCGGCTCACCTACGAGCAGGTGTGGCAGGCGGTGGGCGAGAAGGACGAACAGGTGCGCAAGGACGTGGCCGCGGTGCTGCCGCAGCTGGAGCGGCTGCACCAGCTGTACCAGATCCTGGCCAAGGCGCGTGCGCGCCGCGGCGCCATCGAGTTCGAGACCGCGGAAGTGCGCTTCGTGCTCGACAACACTGGCGAGGTGACCCAGGCCGGCATGCTGGTGCGCAACGACGCGCACAAGCTGATCGAGGAATGCATGATCGCCGCCAACGTGGCCGCGGCGCGCTACCTGCTGGAGACGCACATCCCGGCGCCGTTCCGCGTGCACGAACGGCCGCCGGAATCCAAGTACGCCGACCTGCTGGAGTTCCTCAAGGAGTTCAAGCTGAGCCTGCCGGCGTGGAGCAAGGTGGTGCCGGGCGACTACACCAAGCTGCTGAAGAAGGTGCGCGAGCGCCCGGACGCGGCGCTGCTGGAATCGGTGCTGCTGCGCAGCCAGAGCATGGCGGTGTACTCGCCCGACAACGCCGGCCACTTCGGCCTGGCGCTGGAGGCGTACGCCCACTTCACCTCGCCGATCCGCCGCTATCCGGACCTGCTGGTGCACCGCGCGATCAAGTACGCGCTGACCCGCGGCGCGCCGGACAAGTACCTGTACGCGCCGCGCGCGATGGCGGCGCTGGCGCTGCAGTGCTCCGAGCGCGAGCGCCGTGCCGACGAGGCCGAGCGCGAGGTCGACGAGCGCTACCGCGCGGCGTGGATGGAGAAGCACGTCGGCGGGCAGTTCGACGGCGTGGTCAGCGGCGTGACCAGCTTCGGCCTGTTCGTCGAGCTGGACCAGTCCAAGGTCAACGGCCTGATCCACGTGACCCAGTTGCCGCAGGACTATTACCAGTTCGACGCCACCCGCAAGACCCTGACCGGCGAGCGCCGTGGGCGCGAGTTCCGCCTGGGCGACCGCGTGCGCATCGTGGTGCTGAAGGCGAGCATGGAGGAGCGCAAGATCGACTTCCGGCTGGTCGAGGAAGGCGCGTCGGCACACGACGAGTTGCCGCCGCCGCCACCGCGTGGGCAGCCGGCCAAGCGCAAGAAAAAGAAGTACTGACGGCGCAGCGTCGCGGCCGGCCGCCTGGCGGCCGCCGCGATCGCGTCTGCCTTGCATCGCGCGGGGGCGACACCTGCGCGATGCGGTCCGCAGCGGAGAGCAGACATGGAGCAGGAGTACGGCGGCGGTTGCCAATGCGGCGCGGTGCGCTTCCGGGTGCGTGGAAACCTGCACGACGCCTCGATCTGTCACTGCCGGATGTGCCAGAAGGCGTTCGGCGCCTACTACGCGCCGCTGGTCTCGACCCGCGGCGCGGAACTGACCTGGACCCGCGGCACGCCCAGGCGCTTCGCCTCGTCCAACCTGGTGCAGCGCGGCTTCTGCGCCGACTGCGGCACGCCGCTGACCTACGAGGCCCCGGACGGCGTCGCCATCGCGGCCGGCGCCTTCGACCATCCGGAGGCCTTGCCGCCGACGATCCAGTACGGCATCGAGGCGAAGCTGCCGTTCGTGGACACCCTGCATCGCCTGTCGGCGATCCGTACCGAGGGCGATCTGGCTGCCGCCCCGTTCCTGGCCGATGTCGTCTCGCGCCAGCATCCGGATCACGATACCGAGCGCTGGCCGGTTTGAGGTACTACCGGCGGTGCCGACGTCGCGTCGAGCGTCGTCGGGAGATCTCTGGCGACGTCGGGTAATCGGGGTCAGGCAGCACACCGGGGCTCTCACCGTCATCGCGTCGGGACTGAAGTCCCTCCCACAAGGCCGCGCCGCGACCTGTGTGATCGCGTTGCATCGGCGATCCTGCAGCCGCGACAGCATGCCGCGGACCTCGCGGGAAACAGAAGGTCCGGCCAAGCCGCCTCTACCAATCCCGAATCCCCAATCCCCAATCCCCAATCCCGGCCCCCAGGCATGACGCCAGCGGCCGCAACCCCTACCATGCCCGCTTTCCTTTCGCGTAGTCCCGCCTCATGAGCAAGCAGAACCAGTGGATCGTCGGCGTCAATGCCGTGGCCTCGTCGATCGAGAACGACGCGGACAACGTGCGCGAGGTGCTGGTGGAGGCGGGCAGCAAGAATCCGCGCCTGCAGGAGATCGAGGAGAACGCGCGGCGCAAGGGCATCGACGTGCGGCGGGTGAACACGCAGGCGCTGGACGGTGTCGGCGGCGCGGTGCGCCACCAGGGCGTGGCCGCGCGCTACGCCGCGGCGCGGACCTGGTCGGAAAACGAGTTGGAAGGCCTGGTCGGCGCCGCCGAGGGCCGTGCCCTGCTGCTGGTGCTGGACGGCGTGCAGGACCCGCACAACCTCGGTGCCTGCCTGCGCAGCGCCGCCGCGGCCGGGGTGACGGCGGTGGTGATTCCCAAGGACAAGTCGGCCCCGGTCAACGCCACCGTGCGCAAGACCTCGGCCGGCGCCGCCGACCGCCTGCCGATCGTGGCGGTGACCAACCTCGCGCGCTGCCTGCGCGAGCTGCAGAAGCAGGGCGTGTGGATCTACGGCCTGGCCGGCGAGGCCGAGACCTCGCTGTACGCGCAGGACCTGCGCGGCAACGTGGCGCTGGTGCTGGGCGGGGAGTCCGACGGCCTGCGCCGGTTGACCCGTGAGCATTGCGACGGCCTGGTGCGGATCCCGATGCCGGGCGAGATCGAGAGCCTCAATGTCTCCGTCGCCGCCGGCGTGACCCTGTTCGAGGCAGTGCGCCAGCGCATGGGCTGAGTGCCCAAAAGCCCCTCTCCCTCCAGGAGAGGGGTTGGGGTGAGGGTCCGGGGGCGAAGCCCCTCGCGCACCAGGCCGACACCAAGCTTCGCCCTTTTGCCCTCATCCGTCGCCGCAATCGGCGTTTCCCCAGGCTGCGCCCGTACCCTCATCCGCCCCTGCGGGGCACCTTCTCCCGGAGGGAGAAGGGAGGCGCCAGCGCCCCTCTCCCTCCGGGAGAGGGGTTGGGGTGAGGGTCCGGGGGCGAAGCCTCTCGCGCACCAGGCCGACACCAAGCTTCGTCCTTTTGCCCTCATCCGTCGCAGCAATCGACGTTTCCCCAGGCTGCGCCCGTACCCTCATCCGCCCCTTCGGGGCACCTTCTCCCGGTGGGAGAAGGAGGCGCTCGCTCGCGCTGACCAGCCCGGCTTAACCGTCGCGCAATCTTCACGCGTTCTTTTTCGGTGGCCTGCTACCGCCTGCACCCGCAGCGCCGCATTTTTGCCTACCATGGGCGCTCGTCCCGTGTTCTGTTCCGGTAATGAGTCTGCGTCGCCCCCGTCCCCTTGACGCTGGCCCCCCGCGCCAGGGTCCTGTCGCGCCCCGTCTGCGTCGGATCGGGTCGGGACAGTGAACGTCGCCAGGGGGAAGGGGGAAGCGGCGCGCGCACGCGACCGCGGGCGCGCGTGGCCGCCTGCATGGCCGGTGTTGCTGATCCTGTTGCTGGTGCTGGGCGTGGCGTGGCGCGCGGTCGCCGCCGACGGCGCCGCAGACGGCGTGCCCCCGCTGCGCGATTACGCGATCGATTCCTGGACCTCGCGCAACGGCCTGCCGCACAACTCCCTGCGCGATCTGGCGCAGACCCCGGATGGCCGCCTGTGGTTCGCCACCTGGGAAGGACTGGTGCGCTACAACGGCCTGGACTTCACCGTCATCGACCGCAGTACCCACCCCGGTCTGCCCGACAACGGTGTCGGCTCGCTGTACGTGGACCGCGCCGGCGCGCTGTGGCTCAGCGATTCGCGCGGCAATCTCGGCCGCCACGATGCGGCCGGCCAGTGGCGCTTCTGGCGGCAGCCGCCGGGCTGGCCGCATGCGCTGATCCACGCCATGACCCAGGACCGCGACGGCCGCATGTGGCTGCTGTTCGAAGGCAACGGCCTGGGTTGCCTGTGGCCGGACGGCCGTTTCGATTACCAGCCGGCGCCGCGCGACCTGCCGTTGGCGGCGAGCTTCCCGCACCTGGCCGCCGACGACCAGGGGCGGGTCTGGATCGGCAGTCTCGACGGCTTGCTGTATCGCGACGCGCAAGGCGTGCTGCGGCGTGCGCCGGCCGCGTTCGGTCTGCCGCCCGGGCTGGCCTGGCCGTATCGGGCGCCGGACGGCTCGCTGTGGCTGGTGGCGGGAGAGAACCTGTACCGGATGCAGGGCGAGCGCGCGGTGCTGGTGCAGCACCTGCCGGGCTACGGCCATTTCACTTCGATGCTGCGCGATCGCGATGGCGCGATCTGGCTCGGCACCGAGAACCAGGGGCTACTGCGGATCAGTGCGCATGGCATCGAGCGCATGCTGCCGGGCGACGTGCTGCCCAATGGGCGCATCGTCAGCCTGCTGCAGGATGCCGAGGGCAGCGTCTGGATCGGCGCCAATGGCGGCCTGTTCCGCCTGCGCGAGACCCTGTTCGCCGGCTACACCCGCCGCGACGGACTTAGTGGCGACTACGTGCGTGCGCTGCTGGAGACGCCGGACGGCGCGCTGTGGATCGGCAGCGCCGCCGGGCTGGACCGGATGGCGCCGGACGGTCGCATCGCCCCGGTCGCGCTGCACGACGCGCCCTCGGTGCTGAGCCTGGCGCGCGGCAGCGACGGCGACCTGTGGATGGGCACCTATGCCGATGGCGTGTTCCGCCTGCGCGATGGTCGGGTGGTGCGCCATTACGGAACGCGCGAGGGCCTGCCCAGCGGGCAGGTGCGTGCGCTCAGCGTCGATGCCGCGGGCACGGTCTGGATCGGCACCCGCAGCGGAGTGATGCGCATCGACGGCGATCGACTGTCGGCGCCGGACGTGCCGGGCCTGCCGCACGGCCTGATCACCGCGCTGGCCAGCGTCGACGGCGCGCTGTGGATCGGTTCGGTGGAAGGCGCGGCGGTGCTGCGCGACGGCCGGGTGCGGACGCTGGCGCTGGAGCCGCTGGGCGGCGCGCGCACCGTGTTCGGGTTCCAGGCCTTGGGCCGCGACATGTGGATCTCCACCGATCGCGGCCTGCACCGCGACCGCGACGGCCGCCTGGCACGGGTGGGACTGGAGCAGGGCATGCCGGTGGATACGGTGTTCCAACTGGTCCGCGACCGCCTCGGCAACGTCTGGATCAGCAGCAACCGCGGCGTGCTGCGCACCACCGCGGCGGCGCTGGACGCGGTCGCCGACGGCCGCCAGGCGCGGCTGCAGGTGAGCCGCTACGACGAGATCGACGGCATGTCCAATGCGCAGGGCAACGGCAGCTCCGGGCCGTCGATGCTGCTGCGCCACGACGGCACGGTGTGGCTGGTCACCGCCGGCGGCGTCAGCATGGTCGATCCGCGGCGCCTGGCGCGCTTTCGCGATCGCCTGCCGCCGCCGGCGGCGATCGAGAGCGTGTTGCTGGACGGCCAGCCCTTCCCCTGGCAGACCAGGACGGAACTGCCTGGCGCCAAGCGCATCAGCGTGTCCTATGTCGGCCTGAGCTATCTGCTGCCCGAGCGCATCCGCTACCGCACCCGCCTCGACGGCCTGGACAGCGGATGGATCGACCGCGGCAACCAGCGCAGCGTGGAGTTCATCGGCCTGCCGCCGGGCGACTACACCCTGCACGTGGCCGCGGCGCATCCGGACGGTGCCTGGAGCACCCGCGAAGCCGTGTGGCGCTTCAGCGTGGCGCCGCTGTGGTGGCAGCGGCACAGCGTCCATGCGGCCGCCGCGGCGGCGCTGCTGCTGGCGCTGGTGCTGCTGTACCGCTACATGATCGCGCGCTACAAGCGCCGCGCTCGGCGCCTGGAGCAACTGGTGGCGCGACGCACCAGCGCGCTGCGGCTGCAGACGGAGCGCCTACTGCAGGCCGATGCCGAAAAGAGCCAGTTGCTGGCGGAACTGCAGCGCCAGGCCACCGCGTTCGAGCGCCTGGCGCACGAGGATGCGCTGACCGCCTTGCCCAACCGACGTCACTTCGACGAGGTGCTGGTGCATAGCATGCAGCGCGCGCAGCGCAGTGGCGCGCCGCTGTGCCTGTTGGTGATGGACATCGACCGCTTCAAGCAGATCAACGACGGTTACTCGCATGCCACCGGCGATGCGGTGCTGCGCGAGGTCGGGCAACTGCTGCTGAGCGCCTGCCGCGCCTCCGACCTGCCGGCGCGCCTGGGCGGCGAAGAGTTCGCGGTGCTGCTCGGCGACACGCCGCTGGCCGACGCCGAGCGCCTGGCCACGCGCCTGCGCGACCTGTTCCATGCACGCCTGCAGTGGGCGCCCGAGGCGCCGGCGCTGCGCGTCACCTTCAGCGGCGGCCTGGTCGCGCTACGCCCGGACGACACGCCGAGCCAGTGGCTGGAACGCGCCGATGGCGCCCTGTACCGCGCGAAAGGGTTGGGGCGCGATCGGGTGTGCGTGGGCTGAGGGCATGCGACCGGGCATGCCGATCGGGCGCCGTCGTTCTACCTTGTACCGTGATCGCAGGCGCGCGCGTTTCAGCGTGTGGCGTGACGGTCCAGCATCTCCAGCGCCATCTGTGCTGCCTCACGGGTGTCTGGATGTTCCGACCGCAACGACAGCGCCAGCCCCGCGCGCAAGGACGGATCCGCAAAGGCGGCGGCCAACTGCGTGACCCAGTAGCGGCTGCCGTCAGGTAGCGCCGGATCGTCCAGCGCCTCGCGGATCGCGGCAACGGCGGCGTTGCGGTCGCAGGCATGGAACACGTCCTCGACCAGCGGGTAGACGCCCCAGCCATCGCCGTTGCCGAAGGAGCGCAGGAACAGCGACAACGCGGCGCGCTCGGGAGCGGAGAGAAACAGGCGTCTCGCCGCGTCGTAGGCGTCGACCAGGTCCTGGGTGAGCTGTTCGTCGTCGGGCAGCGGTTGATGCGCGCGCAGGAAGGACAGGGCGTCGGTCGTGTTCACTGGGAGGCGTTCGGCGTCACGGCGCGCCATGAGGCGCGTTGTCCTGCGGTGGTGCAGTGCCTGCTTCAGTCGCTGCAGCGTCAGTGGCGGTGCCAGGACGGTTGCGCAGTTGCCGCCCCAGGAACAGCACGATCGCCAGCGCGAACAGGTTCACGCCAAAGAAGAGCGTTGTGCCCGACTGGAACAGAGTGAACGTGAAGCGGCTGCCGAACAGAAAGTTCGCGCTGGCTTTGAACGGGGCGAACTGCACGACGGCGGTGAGGTGGAAGCCGCAGTTGAACACGTAGCTGGCGAGCGGGCTGCCGAAGGTGGGCACCTGCGCCAGCCAGAACGCCCGGTTGACGCGGACCGCGTTGGGCCGGCCTTCCAGTAACTGGATGCCGCAGTAGATACCCCAGCTGTAGAGCGCGGCGAACGCGGCGCAGATGAGCCAGTCGGCCGGCTGCCGCAGATTCGGCACCTGGCTGACGATGGCAAGAACGCCGATGACGGCGCCGCCGATGTCGAGAATGCCGATGCTGCGGCGCTTCCATGCTTGCATGACGCGGTCGTCCTGGTGGGGCGCCTTGGCCGGCGCGGCGGCGAGCGTAGCACGCGTGCCGGCGTGTCTCGGGATGGCGGTCGTGCTTGTGCGCATGCACGCCTCGGAGCGGTCGCCGAGGACCAGGATCAGCGCGCAGGCAGGTGGCGCGATACCTTCGCGGTCAGCACCTGCACCAGTGCCGGGTCCATGTAGCCGTAGTCGTCGGGGATGTCGAGGCAGACGATACGCGCGCGGCCGAGGTGGCGTTTGAAGCGGCGCGACAGCTCGGCGTGATGCATCGGTTCCATGACGAAGACGATGTCCGCCCATTCCAGCAGTTCCGGCGTGACCGGGGTGTTCGCATCGTGGTCGACGCCGGCCGAGGCGGTTTCCACGCCGGGCCAGGTGGCGAACACCTGTTCCGCGGTCGGGCTGCGCAGCCGGTTGCGGCTGCACACGAACAGCAGGTGGCGGGTCATGCGCGCCGCTGTCGGCGTGTGCGCGGCGCTACCACGGGTGGCTCGGCCGCAATGCCGCCGGGCCAACGGGACGGCGGCGCGCGCGTGTCGTGCAATCCATGCCGCGGCTACGGCGCCACGCCGACCTGCGGCGCCGGCCAGGCGTTGGCGATCTTGCAGAACAGGCGCGCGGTCTGCTCGGTGTCGTAGACCGCGCTGTGCGCGTCGGCGGCGTTCCAGTCGAAGCCGGCGGCCTGCACTGCGCGCGCCAGCACGGTCTGGCCGTAGGCGATGCCGGCCAGGGTGACGGTGTCGAACACGCTGAAGGGATGGAACGGATTGCGCTTGTGACCGCAGCGGGCGACCGTGGCGTTGAGGAAGTTGAGGTCGAAATGGGCGTTGTGGCCGACCAGGATGGCGCGCTGGCAGCCGTACTTCTTCACCGCCGCGCGCACCGGCGCGAACACGTGGTCCAGCGCCTCGCGTTCGGGCTTGGCGAAGCGGAACGGGTGGTCCAGGACGATGCCGGTGACCTCCAGCGACTTCGGATCGATCAGGGTGCCGGGCGCCGGCACCACGTGCGCGCTGGCGGTGACGCCGGGATACAGCTGGCCGAAATCGTCCATCTCGATCGGCACCACCGCGATCTCCAGCAGCGCGTGCTTGTTCCAGTCGAAACCGCCGGTTTCCACGTCCACCACCACCGGCAGGTAGCCGCGGAAACGCCGCGACATCGGGGTGATGACCAGGGGTTGCGAGGGACTGTCGACCGAATCGTTCATCCGCCAAGGTTAGCAGAGCGCGGCCGCCGGCCGCCGGGGCGTTACGCAGGCAAGCGCGTGCCGAGCACGCTGTCCTGCGCGCGCAGCCGTTCCAGCAGAGCCGCGCCCTCGTGCAGCAGGGCGTCCGGCGCAAGGCTGTGCGCGGCGGCCAGCTCCAGCAGCAGCGCCCGCCCGCTGCGCGTGCCCGGCGGCAGCGCCGCCAGCACGGCGTAGGCCAGCGGCGCCAGTTCGGCGAAGCGGACCTGGCCGTCGGGTTCGCGCCGCGCCAGCAGGCAGGTCGGCTGCGCCGGGGCCGTGTCCGGCTGCCAGGCCGGGCCGATGCGCTGCACCGGCCAGCGGTAGCGCAGCAGGCGCAGCCACGGCGACAGCAGCGGAATGCCATCGAGCAGGTCGCCGCGCGGATCGTGCGGCGGCAGCACGGCGTCGTCGATCTGCACCTGCAGTTCCACGGTTTCGTAGTGCGCCAGTTCGGCCAGCCAGGGACGCTGCGGATCGGGTGCGCGCTGCTGCAGGAACGCCACCATTTCCTCGCCCAGGCGCGGGAACAGCGGCGTGCGGGCGCGGTGCTCGGCGCAGAACGCGCGCAGCAGCGCCGTCCAGTCGGCGTCGCCGAGGGTGGCGCGCAGTACCGGGAACTGGCCGCCCAGCAACTGCGCCAGGTTGTCGAAGAACAGGGCGCGATACACCGCCAGGCGCTGCGGCGGGATGCCCGCCGGCGCCGGGTAGCGCTGCGGATCGCGCAGGTGCCGGGTCAGGGCGAATTGCTGCGCGCGCAGGGTCTCGCTCATGCAGGCGAAGACGGCGCATGTGCCTGCGCGGTGCGGATGCACTGCACTTCGTCCAGCAGTTCGCGTAGCGGCGGGAACTGGCCGTCGCGCTCGAGCACGGTGGGGCGCACGCCGTGCAGGCGGTAGGCAGCGGCGAGCAGGTCCCATACCGGGTCGGCCACCGGCGCAGCGTGGGTGTCGATCTTCAGCCCGCTGGCGGCGTCGTCGCGATGGCCGGCGACGTGGTACGAGGCGATGCGCGCGCTGGGCAGGGCGGCGAGGAAGGCCAGCGCGTCGTCGCCATGGTTGCACGCGTTGACGTGCACGTTGTTGACGTCCAGCAGCAGGTCGCAATCGGCCTCGTCCAGCACTGCGGCCACGAACGCGGCCTCGCTCATCGCCTGGCCCGGCGCGGCGTAGTAGGAAACGTTCTCCACCGCGATGCGCCGGCCCAGCGCGTCCTGGACCTGGGCGATGCGCGCGCCGACGTGGCGCACCACCTCATCGGTGAATGGCAGAGGCAGCAGTTCGTAGAGGTGGCCGTCGTCGGCGCTGTAGCTGAGGTGTTCGCTGTACAGCGCGACCCGGTGCCGGTCGAGGAACTGGCGGGTCTGCTGCAGCAGGGTGGTGTCCAGCGCCGCCATGCCGCCCAGCGACAGGGACAGGCCGTGGCAGCTGAGCGGATGGCGCGCGCTCAGCGTCTGCAGCAGTTCGCCGGGGCGGCCGCCGACGCCGATCCAGTTGTCCGGCGCGCATTCGAGGAAATCGAACGCATCCGCCGGCGCCTGCAGCAGGTCCTGCAGCAGGCCGCGACGCAGTCCGAGGCCGGCACTGGCCGCGGCCAGCGGCCTCGGTTCAGAGGCTGCCACCGCATTTGCCCTCGCCGCACTTGCCTTCGGCCATGGCCTTGTCGTCGTGCTTGGCCTCGGGCGTGGCGGCGGCGCCGGCCGCCGCGGGCTTGGCCGGCGTCGCCGCCGGGGCGTGCGCACCGCAGCTGCCGTCGCCGGCCTTGGCGCCGCAGCCACCTTCGCTGGCCTTGGCCGGGTCGGCGGCCTGCCCGGTAGGCGCCGTCGGCGCGGGCGGCGGCGTTGCCGGCGTGGTCGATCCGCTGTCTTGCGGCGGGGGCACGGCGGCCTGCGCGCCCAGCGCATAGCCCTGGGCGAGGTCTGTCATGGCCAGGGCGGAGGTGGACAGGCCGATCCCGCCGAGCAGGACCGCACCGACGAGGGCAGAGGACGAACGGGACGCGTTGGACATGCGCAGGCTCCTGGCGATGGGCGGACGCCGGCCATGGCGGCCGACAGTGCGCCAAGCCTACTCGCTGGCGCACGCCGCTGCATGCGGCAGTGCGTGGCGACAAAAAAGGCTCCGCTGCGCACGGAGCCCGGGGTGCCGCGACAGCGGAACGGCGCAGGGCCGGTCCGCAGGGCAGGGGTCAGATGCCGCTGGTGGAACTGGTTTCGTCGCGCTTGTCGCGCGGCGGCAACGGCTCGTCGCCATGCACCAGGAACCACACGTTTTCGGCGATGTTGGTGGCGTGGTCGCCGATCCGCTCCAGGTTCTTGGCCATGAACAGCAGATGCGTGCACGGTGTGATGTTGCGCGGGTCTTCCATCATGTAGGTCAGCAACTCGCGGAACAGCGCGGTGTACTGCGCATCGAGCTGCGCGTCACCCTGGCGCACCCGCAGCGCGGCGTCGGCGTCGTTGTTCTGGTAGGCGGCCAGCGCGGCGCGCACCTGCTGGGCGGCGAGCTTGCCGAGCTGGCGCAGGCCCAGGGTCTGCGGCATCGGCGGCGACATGTTCAGCGCGATCGAGCGCTTGGCCACGTTGGCGGCGTAGTCGCCGATGCGTTCGACGTCGGCGGGGATGCGCAGGCCGGCCAGGATCTCGCGCAGGTCGCGCGCCATCGGCCCGCGCAGCGCCAGGCGCATCACGTCGTGGCTGATGGCGTGCTCGAGCGCGTCGATCGCTTCGTCGTTGACGACGATGCGCAGCGCGGCGTTGTCGTCGCGGCGTTCGACCACGTCCAGCGCCGCTTCCAACTGCGCCACCGCGGTTTCGCCCATGCGCACGATCTCGGCGGCGAGGCGATGCTGTTCTTCGTCGTAGCTCTTCACGATGTGCTCGTTGGGCTGAGTGTTCATGTCGTAGGTCCAATAGGTGCGTTGGTGTCGCCGCGGCCATGCCTGGCGCTGCGGTGCTGGCGTCGCCGGGCGCCCGCCCGGAGGGCGACGGGCGCCGCCGCTGCGGCGAGGCAGCGGCGGCCGCGGCGGCTCAGCCGAAACGGCCGGTGATGTAGTCTTCGGTCTGCTGCTTGTTCGGCTGCGAGAAGATGATTTCGGTGCGGTCGTGCTCGATCAGGTCGCCCAGGTACATGAAGGCGGTGTAGTCGGACACGCGCGCGGCCTGCTGCATGTTGTGGGTGACGATGACGATGGTGTAATCGTTCTTCAGCTCTTCCACCAGTTGCTCGATGCGGCTGGTGGAGATCGGGTCCAGCGCCGAGGTCGGCTCGTCGAGCAGCAGCACGTCCGGGCGCAGCGCCACGGCGCGGGCGATGCACAGGCGCTGCTGCTGGCCGCCGGACAGGCCCAGCGCGCTCTGCCCAAGCTTGTCCTTGACCTCGTCCCACAGCGCGCCCTGGCGCAGCGCCTGCTCGACGCGGTCGGCCATGTCGGCCTTGGACAGCTTCTCGTGGTGGCGGATGCCGTAGGCGACGTTCTCGAAGATGGTCATCGGGAACGGCACCGGCTTCTGGAACACCATGCCGACCTTGCTGCGCAGGCGGTTCATCGGGTACTTCGGCGACAGGATGTTCTCGCCGTCCAGCATCACTTCGCCGCGCGCTTCCAGCTTCGGGTACAGCGCATAGATGCGGTTGAAGATGCGCAGCAGGGTGGACTTGCCGCAGCCGGACGGGCCGATCAGCGCCGTGACGCGCTTCTCCGGCACTTCCAGGTTGATGCCCTTCAGCGCGTGGTACTTGTCGTAGTAGAAGTCCAGGCCGCGCGCGGCGATCTTGACCGGCGACGGCGCCAGTGCGGTGTGACCGTGGGGCATGGCGATGCGATGCATCGGTGCGGCGTTGTGGTGATCGTTCATGGCCGGGTCCATAGGGGGCTCAATCGTTGGATGTCTTGTAGCGCCGCAGAATGCCGCGGGCGCCGAGGCTGACCAGCAGCACGAACACGGTCAGCACCAGGGCGCCCGACCAGGCCAATTGCTGCCAGGTGGGGTAGGGGCTGCCGGCGAAGGAGTTCATCACCACCGGGACGCTCGCCATCGGCTGCATGATGTTGTTGTTCCAGTACTGGTTGCCGAACGCGGTGAACAGCAGCGGCGCGGTCTCGCCGCTGATCCGCGCCAGCGCCAGCAGCACGCCGGTGACGATGCCGGCCGAGGCGCTGCGGTACAGCACCTGGATGGTCACCTTCCATTGCGGAATGCCCAGGGACAGGGCCGCTTCGCGCATCTGCGCCGGCACCAGCCGCAGCATCTCGTCGGTGGTGCGCACCACCACCGGCAGCACGATGAAGGCCAGCGACAGCGCACCGGCCATGGCCGAGAAGCGCCCGCCGGTCTGCATCACGTACAGCGTGTACACGAACAGGCCGAGCACGATCGACGGCGCCGAGAGCAGGATGTCGTTGACGAAGCGCACCACCTGGCCGGTCTTGCGCGCGTTGCCGTATTCGGCCAGCCAGGTGCCGGCGGCCACGCCCAGCGGCGTGCCGATCAACAGCGCCAGGCCGCACATCACCGCGCTGCCGAAGAACGCGTTGGCCAGGCCGCCTTCTTCGCCCGGCGGCGGGGTCATGCGGGTGAACAGGTCCACGTTGATGCCGGAGATGCCCTTGGCCAGCAGGGTCCACAGGATCCAGCCCAGGAACACCAGCCCGAACAGCGCGGTGAGGCAGGACAGCAGCAGCGCGAACACGTTGATCACGCGGCGGCGGTTGTACAGGCGGTGGGCGACGTCGGCGGCCATCTCAGTTGCCCTCCTTGCGCGACAGTTGCGCCAGCATCAGGCGGGCGATCGCCAGCACGATGAAGGTCACGATGAACAGCACGAAGCCCAGCAGCAGCAGCGCCGAGCGGTAGGTCTCGGTGGCTTCGCCGAAGTCGTTGGCGATCAGCGCGGCGATGGTGGTGCCCGGCTCCAGCAGCGACGGCGACAGCCGTACCGTGTTGCCGACCACGAACGCCACCGCCATGGTCTCGCCGAGCGCGCGGCCCAGGCCCAGGAAGATGCCGCCGATCACCGCCGAGCGGGTGTAGGGCAGCACGATGTCCCAGCTCACTTCCCACTTGGTCGAACCCAGCGCGTAGGCCGATTCCTTCAGCCGCGTCGGCACGGTCAGGAACACCTCGCGCATCACCGAGGAGATGAACGGGATCACCATGATCGCCAGCACGAAACCGGCGGTGAGCAGGCCGATGCCCAGCGGCGGCCCCTGGAACATCGGGCCGATCAGCGGCAGCGTGCCGAGGTGGTCGTTGAGCCACGGCGTGCCGTACTCGGTCATCACCGGGACCAGCACGAACAGGCCCCACATGCCGTAGATGATCGACGGGATGCCGGCCAGCAGTTCGATCGCGGTCCCGATCGGGCCGCGCAGCCAGCGTGGCGACACCTCGGTGAGGAAGAAGGCGATGCCGTAGCTCACCGGCACCGCGATCAGCATCGCGATCAGGGCGGTCACCAGGGTGCCGTAGATCGGCGCCAGCGCGCCGTACTTGTTCTCGACCGGATTCCATTCGGTGGAATAGAAGAAGCTCAGGCCCTGCATCTGCAGGGCGTGGCGGCCGCCCCACAGCATCGACAGCGCCGCACTGGCCAGGGCGACGAGGACGAACACGACGGTGGCGGTGAGGATCCAGCGGAACAGACGGTCGGCACGGGCGTCGCGCAGGTCGCGTCCGCGGGGCGCAGTGATCGCTTCGGGAATGACGGTGGCGTTCATGGGCTCGGTATGTGTCGGAGTGCGCGGCGGCGCGATCCGATCGTGGCCGCGGCGGGGGTGGCCGCGCGCGGTGGGTGGCTGCGTCGCTCCCGCACAGGCGGGAACCCGAAAGTCCGAAGTACGTGATGCCGAGACGGCGACCGGCGATGCACGATGCAGCGCCGGTGCCGGCGCGCGCGCGACGCCTCACGCGTCCGCGCGCGTGCTTCCGCCGGCGAGGGCGGAAGCGCTGTCGCGCTTACTTGAACTCCTTGGCCCAGTACGCCTCGATCTGCTGCACCAGTTCCGGCGGCAGCGGCACGTAGTGCAGGGCGTCGGCCTGCGGCTGGCCCTTCTCGAAGGCCCACTTGAAGAAGTCCAGGGTCGCCTTGCTGCGCGCCGGGTCCTTGGCCTGCTTGTGCATCAGCATGAAGTTGGTGGCGGTGATCGGCCAGGCCTGCGCGCCCGCGGCGTTGGTGATGACCAGGTTGAAGTCCTTGGCGTTGGCCCAGTCGGCCGACGCGGCGGCCGCGGCGAAGCTCTCGGCGTTGGGCTGCACCCAGTTGCCGGCGGCGTTCTGCATCGATGCGTACGGCATCTTGTTCTGCAGCGCGTAGGCCAGTTCGACGTAGCCGATCGAGCCCTTGATCTGCTGCACGTACGAGGCCACGCCTTCGTTGCCCTTGCCGCCGACGCCGCCCGGCCACTGCACCGAGGTGCCTTCGCCGACCTTGCCCTTCCACTCCGGGCTGACCTTGGACAGGTAGTTGGTGAAGTTGAAACTGGTGCCCGAGCCGTCGGAGCGGTGCACCAGGTTGATCTTGGCGTCGGGCAGGGTCACGCCCGGGTTCAGCGCGGTCAGCGCCGGGTCGTTCCACTTGCTGATCTTGCCCAGGAAGATGTCGGCCAGCACCGGGCCGGTCAGGCGCAGCTTGCCCGCGTCCATGCCGTCCAGGTTGACCACCGGCACCACCCCCCCAATCGCCGAGGGGAACTGGCCGAGGCCGGCCGCGGCCAGTTCGGCGCTGTCCAGCGGCTTGTCGGAGGAACCGAAATCGACCGTGCCGGCCTTGATCTGGGCGATGCCGCCGCCGGAGCCGATCGACTGGTAGTTGATCTTGTTGCCGGTGGCCGCGTTGTAGTCGGCCGACCACTTGGAGATCAGCGGATAGATGAAGGAGGCACCCGCACCGGAAATCTCCGCCGCGGTCTTGGCGCCGGCGGCCGGGGCGGCAGCGGGCGACCCGCCCGCCGCGTCGGCGGCACCCTGCTTGTCGCCGTTGCCGGGCTGGCAGGCGGTGACGGCGAAGGCCAGGGCGAGGGACAGGACGGCAATGCGCGCCGGCTGCAGTTTCATGGGGGTCACTCCGTAGCGAAGAGCGCCGGGACATCCGGCGGATGCTCGCTATGAAATGATATTTTTGTTACAGCCAGATGACTTGCGGATTGGGTGGCGGACGCCATCACGGGATGCGGCGTTCGCGCCGCCCCGCAAGGCCTGCGCGGGGCAGGGGGCATGCCACCCGTCGGCGTCGCGACGGCGCCGCCAGCGGGCACAAAAAAAGACGCGGACCCTGCGGTCCGCGCCCTGGAGTATCGCCGTGCCGGGCGCGTGCGCCGGCACGGGCGAGACGCCGGCTTACTTCATGTTCTGCGCCCAGTAGGCTTCGATCTGCTTGACCAGCGGCTCCGGCAGCGGCACGTAGTCCAGCGCCTTGGCCTGCGCCTGACCCTGCTCGAACGACCACTTGAAGAAGTCCAGCGCGGCCTTCGACGACGCCGGCTTCTTGGCCTTCTTGTACATGATGGCCCAGGTGGTGGCGGTGATCGGCCACGCGTCCTGGCCCGGCGCGTTGGTCATGATCAGGTTGAAGTCCTTGGCCGACTTCCAGTCCGCGGTGGCGGCGGCAGCGGAGAAGGTCTTGTCGTCCGGCATCACGAAACGACCGGCGGCGTTCTTCATGCCGGCGTAGCTGAGCTTGTTCTGCAGCGCGTAGGCGTACTCGACGTAGCCGATGCCGCCGCGGATCTGCTTGACGTAGGCGGCCACGCCCTCGTTGCCCTTGCCGCCGATGCCGGCCGGCCACTGCACGGCGGTGCCTTCGCCGACCTTGCTCTTCCACTCCGGGCTGACCTTGGACAGGTAGTTGGTGAAGTTGAAGCTGGTGCCCGAACCGTCGGAGCGGTGCACGATGGTGATCTTCAGGTCGGGCAGGGCCAGGCCCGGGTTCAGCGCGGCGATCGCCGGGTCGTTCCACTTGCTGATCTTGCCGAGGAAGATGTTGGCCAGCGTGGTGCCGTCGAGCTTCATCGCGCCCGGGGCCACGCCCGCCACGTTGAACACCGGCACGATGCCGCCGATCACGACCGGGAACTGGCCCAGGCCGAACTTGTCCAGCTCCGCGCCGCTGAGCGGCTTGTCGGAGGCGCCGAAATCGACCGTGGCCGCCTGGATCTGCGCGATGCCGCCGCCGGAACCGATCGACTGGTAGTTGACGCGGTTGCCGCTTTTCTCGGCATAGGCAGCCGACCACTTCGACAGCACCGGATAGACGAAGCTGGAGCCTGCGCCGGTGACATCGGTGGCTTGCGCCGCGAGCGAAAACGTAGCGACCGCGGCGGCTGCCAGCAGTCGGAGCTTGAGGGAACGCATCGGGAGAACTCCTGGAATAGGTGGGAAGCCGGCACCCCTGCCGGCATCGGCTGCATTCCAAGACTTTTTCATGAACGTCTGAAGAAAATCAGATGTCAGTCCGGTGACAGCCTTCCCGGACGGGGATGCCTTCGTTTCGAAACGAAGCTGACTCAAAACCGTCATGTCTTTGACGGAATCTTTACAAATGGTCGGGCCGTCGCACTGGGGCCGCACCGCACCCATACCACCCTGCCACCACCCATCGGAGACATCCTAATGCGTTCTCATGTTCTCGCCACGGCGATCCTCGCCAGCCTCGGCCTGGCGGCCGCGCCGCAGGCGTTCGCGGCGAAAGCCAAGGCCAGCAGCAACCCGCCCGCCGTCAGCGCTGCCCAGTTGCAGCAGCTGCAGGCCCAGATCGAAGCGCTGCAGACCCAGGTCCAGCAGCTGCAGGCGCAGTCGGAGGCCTTGCAGGCGCAGTCCGACGCGCAGTCGGAAGTGAATGTCGTGCAGGCCCAGGCGACCGAATCGGCGCAGGCCAGCGCCGCCAAGGTCGACAAGCTCGCCAAGCTGGTCAACGACAACAAGATCGGCGGCCGCATGTTCTTCGACCTGACCAACATCGACCGCACCAGCGGCGGCGCCAAGACCGCCGCCAGCGGCACCGGTCTGGACGTCAAGCGTTTCTACCTGACCGTCGACCACAGCTTCAACGAGATCTGGTCGGCCAACCTGACCACCGACTTCCAGTACAGCTCGGCGCTGTCCAACACCCAGCTGTTCGTCAAGAAGGCCTACGTGCAGGGCAAGTTCGACGACGCCTTCGCGCTGCGCATCGGTGCCGCCGACATGCCGTGGGTGCCGTTCGTCGAGAAGTACTACGGCTACCGCTACGTCGAGAACACCCTGACCGACCGCCTGAAGTACGCCAACTCTTCCGACTGGGGCCTGCACGCCTTCGGCGACCTGGGCGCGCAGGTCAACTACGCGATGTCGGTGGTCAACGGTGCCGGCTACAAGAACCCGACCCGCGGCAAGGGCATGGACGTGGAAGGCCGTGTCGCCTACATGCCGATGCAGAACCTGGCCATCGCCGTCGGCGCCTACTCGGGCAAGTTGGGCAAGGAAACCGACATCCTCGACGCGCAGCACGACTACACCCGCGCCGATGCGATGGTCGCCTACGCCGATTCCAATTTCCGTCTGGGCGGCGAGTACTTCCAGGCCAAGAACCTCAACAACGTGCTGACCCCGGCCACCGACAAGTCCAGCGGCTGGTCGGTGTGGGGCAGCGTGGCGCTGACCGACGGCGGCATCAACGCCTTCGCCCGTTACGACAAGACCGACCTGAGCAAGACCATCGACCCGACCCTGGCCGACAAGTACTGGAACGTCGGCGTCGAGTTCCCGGTGCTGAAGAACCTGAAGCTGGCGACCGTGTACAAGTACACGCACCAGGACAACGCCAGCAAGAAGACCGACGTGGAAACCAAGGAATTCGGCGTCTGGGGCGACCTGTCGTTCTGATTCGCGGAGATTCCGCACGATGTACGGAAGGCGGCGCAGTGCGCCGCCTTTCTTTTTTTGCGGCATGCGCGCCAAGGCCCACGCGATGGGGCGCGTGCCGGGGTGCCCTTCACGGTTCGCGTCGACCGCCGTGGACGATGCGATGAATTGTGCGGCGCAGCACTTGTCATCGCCGATGCGCCTTCCTACTGTCGAAGCATGCTCGCTCGCCTGTCCATGCTGCTGTTGACCGCGTTGCTGGCGCTGTCCGCGATCCGTGCAGGATCGGTCGCGGCAGCGGCACTGGCGGCGCTGTGTGCGAGCGCCTGCGCCAGCGATGTCGACGCCGGCCTCGGTGAGATCCCGCCCGCGCTGGAAGCGCCCGACGTCGATCCCGATCCATACGACGCACCGCTCGCGGTCGCGCCCGCGGTGTTTCCGCCGGCTCTGCTGATCGGGCCTGTCTTGGCCGCGCGGGCGGCAGCGCCTTGCCGCAGCTATCGCCGCCCCGCGCTGCGCCCTCCATCCCGGGCCTGACGCCTGCATCGCCGCTGGCGATGCCGATCCCTCGCTTCTGCTGCCTGCGTCTGCGTCGTACCCGCTGCGGTGCGGCCTCTCTCCCCCCGTGCCTGGAGATATCCCCATGCAACGTCTGCTCGACGGCTTTCGCCATTTCCGCAACGAGGTCTATCCGCGCCAGCGCGGACTGTTCCGGCAACTCGCCGCCGGCCAGACCCCGCACACGCTGTTCATCACCTGTGCCGATTCGCGGGTGATGCCGGAACTGATGTTCGCCGCGCAGCCCGGCGAGCTGTTCGTCTACCGCAACATCGGCAACGTGGTGCCGCCGTACTCGCAGCACGTCAGCGGCGTGGTCGCGGCGATCGAGTACGCGGTGGCGGTGCTGCAGGTCGAGCACATCGTGATCTGCGGCCATACCGATTGCGGCGCGATGAAGGCCGTGCTCAATCCCGCGTCGCTGCAGGACGTGCCGACCGTGGCGGCCTGGCTCAAGCACACCGACAGCGCGCGCCAGGTCGCCGCGCAGCATGGCCATGCCGCCCATGCCGAGGAGGCGCTGCACTGCCTGACCGAAGAGAACGTCGTGTCGCAGCTGGACCACCTGCGCACGCAGCCGGTGGTGGCGGCGCGGCTGGCGCGCGGCGCGCTGCGCATCCACGGCTGGATCTACGACATCGGCCATGGCGAGATCCGCGCCTTCGACGCCGAGCAGGGGCGGTTCCTGCCGCTGCTGCCGGACGCCGGACGGCGCCCGCCCGATGCCACGCCGCCGCCGCGCCTGGCGCCGGTCCTGCGCAACGTCGCCGTCTGAGGAGCCGCCCATGCACACCATGACAGAGCACGCTCCGGCCGGCGCCTCCGCGCTGGCCCGTTACCTGCGCGGCGGCGCCTTCGGCCGCGACCTGCTGGCCTCGGTGGTGGTCTTACTGGTCGCCTTGCCGCTGTGCATGGGCATCGCGATCGCCTCGGGCATGCCGCCGGCTGCCGGCCTGATCACCGGCATCGTCGGCGGCCTGGTGGTCGGGCTGATCGCCGGCTCGCCGCTGCAGGTCAGCGGCCCGGCGGCGGGGTTGGCGGTGCTGGTGTTCGAACTGGTCCGCGCGCACGGCGTGGCGGCGCTGGGGCCGGTGATCCTGCTGGCCGGCGCGATCCAGCTGGTGGCCGGGCTGTGTCGCGCCGGCGTGTGGTTCCGCATGACCTCGCCGGCGGTGGTCGCCGGCATGCTGTCAGGGATCGGCATCCTGATCGTCGCCTCGCAGGCGCACGTGCTGCTGGATGCGGCGCCGCAGGCGCGTGGCCTGGAGAACTTCGCCGCGTTGCCGGCGGTGCTGTGGCGCGCGCTGGACGCCGGCGTGGGCCGCGCCGCCTTGCTGGTCGGCCTGGGCACCATCGCGATCATGCTGGCGTGGGAGCGCTTGCGTCCGCAGCGCCTGCGCTTCGTTCCCGGCGCCTTGCTGGCGGTGGTGGCGATGACCGCGCTGGTGCAGGTGCAGGCGCTGGACGTGCGCAAGGTCGACGTGCCGGCCAACCTGCTCTCGGCGATCCGGGTGCCGAGCCTGACCGACATGCTCGGCGTGCTCGATGCCACACTGCTGCTGTCGGCGCTCACCTTCGCCTTCATCGCCAGCGCCGAGACCCTGCTGTCGGCGGCGGCGGTGGACCGCATGCACCAGGGGCCGCGCACCCGGTACGACCGCGAACTGGCCGCGCAGGGCGTGGGCAACATGCTGTGCGGCTTGCTCGGCGCGTTGCCGATGACCGGGGTGATCGTGCGCAGCGCTGCCAACGTGCAGGCCGGCGCGGCCACGCGCGTGTCGACCATGCTGCACGCGGGCTGGCTGCTGGTGTTCGCGTTGCTGCTGCCGTGGCTGCTGCGGATGACGCCGGTGGCGTGCCTGGCCGGCATCCTGGTCTACACCGGGCTGAAGATGGTCAAGCTGGGGCAGGTGCGCGAACTGGCTGCGTATGGCCGCGGCACCGCCGCGATCTACCTGGCGACGACTTTCGCCATCGTCGCCACCGACCTGCTGACCGGCGTGCTGATCGGCTTTGCGCTGTCGTTGCTGCGGCTGGCGCTGCAGCAGTCGCGGCTGACGGTCGGGGTGCATGCGCATGAAGACGCCGCTAGCGACGCGGGAGCGGGCGAGGGGGGCGGCAAGCTGCGCCTGTCGCTGGAGGGCTCGGCCACCTTCCTGCGCGTGCCGACGATGGCACGGACCCTGGAGCGGCTGCCGCCGAATACCGAACTGCACCTGGACGTGGCGCGGCTACGCCACGTCGACCATGCGTGCCTGGAACTGCTGCGCGACTGGAGCCGCAACGCCGCGGCCCGCGGCTGCGCGCTGGTGGTGGACTGGAAGGAACTGGACCGGCGTGTGGAGGGGCAGCGTGCGGCGTAGTCGGTGGCGTGGCCGGCCGTGTTTCCTGTGAGCGATTCGAAGATCTGTAGGAGCGGTTTCAACCGCGATGCGCAGACGAGGCAGTGTCGGCGGCGGAGAATGTCGCGGCTGAAGCCGCTCCTACAAGTGCTGCATCCAGCGAGCGCTTCGGTGGAGGTGTAGGAGCGGTTTCAACCGCGACGAACGCAGCGGCGGACGTCGTGTCCGGTTCACCTTGCCGGAGCCGAAGGCCCGCAGCTCTGCGCCGGCCAAAACTCCAGACCATCCTGCAGTCCGCTCAACCCGGCGTCTTGTCCTTGTACCGGCACAGGTCGCGGATCGCGCACTGCGGGCAGTCGGGCTTGCGCGCCTTGCACACGTAGCGGCCGTGCAGGATCAGCCAGTGGTGCGCGTCGTGCAGGAACTGCGCCGGCACGCGCTTGAGCAGGGAATCCTCGACCGCGCGCACGTCCTTGCCCGGGGCCAGCCCGGTGCGGTTGGCGACGCGGAAGATGTGCGTGTCCACCGCCATGGTCGGTTCGCCGAAGGCGGTGTTGAGCACGACGTTGGCGGTCTTGCGGCCGACCCCGGGCAGCGCTTCCAGCGCGGCGCGCGCACGCGGCACCTCGCCGCCGTGCTGCTCGACCAGGATCTTGCAGGTGGCGATGACGTTCTTGGCCTTGGCGTTGAACAGGCCGATGGTGGAGATGTAGCGCTTCAGCCCGTCCTCGCCCAGTGCCAGGATCGCGGCCGGGGTGTTCGCCACCGGATACAGGCGCCGCGTGGCCTTGTTGACGCCGACGTCGGTGGCCTGCGCCGAGAGGATCACCGCGATCAGCAGTTCGAACGGGGTGCTGTATTCCAGCTCGGTGGTCGGGCTGGGATTGAGTTCGGACAGGCGCGAGAACAGCTCGTGGATCTCGTCCTTGCTCAGCAGGCGTCCGCGCCGTGCAGGCGTGCTTGCGCTCGCGGTCGCGCTCATCGGCCGCCTCGCTGTGCGGCCTTGGCCTTGGCGCGGGCCAGGATCGCCGCGGCGGCCGCAGGCAGGGCCGGCGCGCTCGGTGTGGCCGTGGTCGAGGCGGCCGGTGTCGCCGCCGCACGTCGTGCCTGGCGCGCATTGGCGCGCCGTTGCATCCGCGCGGTGCGCGCCCGGTAGCGTGCGCGTGCGGCCCAGGCATCGCGCAGGCGCTGCTGCGCGGCGAGCAACTGCGCGCGCAGGTGCGGATGCGCCGGGTCCAGCGCGTCGTCGCCGGGATCGGTGCCCGGGTAGTCCATCAGGCCGCCGTCGATCGCGGCATCCAGATCGTCGTCCAGGATCCAGCGCAACAACTGCAGCGGCGAGGCGGGAGCGGGGGCGTGCGACATCGTGCGCGGGCTCAACGGTTGCGGAACTGCGGCGGGCGCCGCTCCAGGAAGGCGCGGGTGCCTTCGCGCATGTCCTCGCTGGAGAACAGCAGGCCGAACTGCGCGGTCTCGTACTCCAGCCCCTGTTCGATCGCGCTTTCGCCGCCGATCTGGATCGCGTCGAGGATGCCGCGCAGCGCCAGCGGCGCGGCATCGGCCAGTTGCTGCGCGAGCTGCAGCGTGGTCGCCTGCAGGTCGCCGGCGGCGACCACGCGGTTGACCAGGCCCAGTTGCAGCGCGCGCGCCGCATCGATCGGCGCGCCGAGCAGGCACAGTTCCAGCGCCGCGGCGCGGCCGACCAACCGCAGCAGGCGCTGGGTGCCGCCAAAGCCGGGAATCAGCCCGAGATTGATCTCCGGCTGGCCCAGGCGCGCGCCCTCGGCGGCCACGCGCAGGTGGCAGGCCATCGCCAGTTCCAGCCCGCCACCGAGGGCGAAACCGTTGACCATCGCCAGCACCGGCTTGGGCATGCGCTCGATCCGGCGCATCAGGCGTTGGCCCAACTGCGAGAAATCGCGGCCCTGTACCGGTGTCAGTTCGTTCATTTCGGCGATGTCGGCGCCGGCCACGAAGGCCTTTTCGCCGGCGCCGGTCAGCACCACCACGCGGATCTGCGGGTCGTTCGCGGCGGCGGCGAAGGCCGCATCCAGCGCCTGCAAAACCTGGCGATTCAAGGCGTTGAGCTTGTCGGCTCGATTCACGGTGAGGATGCGGATCGCACCCTGGGTAGCGGCGAGGACCGGCGTGCCGGACATGTGCATTCCTGGTTGTTAAAAAAAAGTAATGGGAACTCTGGGCGGGCCGCATCAGTCAGAGCAGCGTCGTCGGTAGCGGTTACGCGCCGCGGCGGCTATCCTAACGCGTCATCTCAGGCGGCACGGGCCGCCCTGTGCCACCACCCTGGAGAATTGTTTGATGAAGTTGCGTTCTATTGCGGTCGCTGTCGCGGCCCTCGCCCTGAGCGGCAATGCGTTCGCCCAGGACACCTCGTCCGAGAAGGGCAAGCTGAGCTATTACTTCGGCTACGACTACGGCAACAACCTTGCCGAACTCACCGGCCGCGGCGAGCAGCTCGATATCAATGCGGTGGTGAAGGGCTTGCAGGACGCCTACGCCAAGAAGCAGCCGGCGGTCAGCGCCGACCAGCTGAAGCCGGCGGTGGAAGCGTTCCAGAAGCGCGAGCAGGCCCGCGCCCAGCAGGCCAAGGCCGACTACGAGAAGGCCGCTGCCGAGAACAAGACCAAGAGCGACCAGTTCATGGCCCAGAACAAGGCCAAGGCTGGCGTGCAGACCCTGCCCAGCGGCGTGCAGTACCGCGTGATCGAGGCCGGTACCGGCGCCAAGCCGACCCAGGCCAGCACGGTGCAGCTGGAAGTGGCCGGTCCGTACCCGTTCGGCCAGCGCCCGGCGCAGGCGCGTCCGGCGCAGCAGATCCCGGCGATCAAGGTCAGCGAAGTCGAGATGCAGGCCATGCGCGACACGCTGCTGCAGATGCCCGCCGGCTCCAAGTGGGAAGTGACCCTGCCGCCGGACAAGGCCTACGGTGCCGACCCGCGTACGCCGTTCCCGCCGAACGTGGCGGTGCAGTTCGAGATCAAGCTGGTCAGCGTCAAGTAAGCACGCTGTTTCAGTGCACGACGATTGCGCCGGCAGCGATGCCGGCGCAATTTTTTTGGGCAGGCGACGACGGCGCCGACGAATCGCGCTAGGCTGGCAAGGTGTCGAATCCGATGGATCCCGTTCCGCATGCCCCGCTCACGCCCTGCATCGGTATCTGCCGTCTCGATGCGCAGGGCTATTGCACCGGCTGCCTGCGCAACGGCGACGAAATCGCAGGCTGGCGCCGCATGAGCGACGCCGAACGCCGCCGCTACATGGACGAGGTGCTGCCGGGCCGCGGCTGGTCGCCGTCGCCGGGGCAGCGCCTGGCCGAACGCGCGCACCTGCTGCGCGCGCTGCATCCGTTGCAGCAGCCGCCGACGGGGCCGGGCTGGAACCACCACGAACTGCAGGATCTGCTGCCGGACGGCGCGCCGGTGGAAGCGGCGGTGCTGGCCGGTCTGGTGCCGCGCGCCGACGGCACCCACGTGCTGCTGACCCGGCGCACCGACAGCCTGCGCCACCACGGCGGCCAGGTCAGTTTTCCCGGTGGCCGCATCGAGGCCAGCGACGCCGATGCGGTGGCCGCGGCGCTGCGCGAGAGCGAGGAAGAGATCGCGCTGGCGGCGTCCCAGGCCGAGCCGTTGGGGTATCTGGATCCGTTCGTCACCATCAGCGGCTTCCGGGTGATGCCGGTGGTCGCGGCGATCGATCCGCGCTTCGTGCCGCAGCCGCATCCGGGCGAAGTGGCCGAGGTGTTCGAAGTGCCGCTGGCCTACCTGATGGCGCCGGACAACCTGCGCAGCATCGAGACCGATTACCGCGGACGCCCGCGCGTCGTGCTGGAGTACGGCTGGCCCGGCCAGCGGATCTGGGGCGCGACCGCGGCGATCCTGCTCAACCTGCGCCGCCGACTGGAGCAAGCCGCATGACCGCAACGTCCCCCGCATGGCACATCCTGGTCGAGGCGCCGGCAGTAGCCGCCGCGCTCGGCGATCCCGCGCTGCGCCTGGTCGATGCGCGGTTCGCGCCGGCGGCGCTGCTCGATCCCGCCGCTGCAGCGGCCGCGCGGGAGGCCTATGTGCAGTCGCACCTGCCGGGGGCGGTCTACGCCGATCTGAACGCCGATCTGTCCGATCTCGGCCGTCCCGGCCTGGGTCGGCACCCGTTGCCGGACGCCGCGGCGTTCGCGCGTACCCTGGGCGAGTGGGGTATCGGCCCGCAGCACCAGGTGGTGGTGTACGACGCCGGCGACGGCAGCATGGCCGCGGCGCGGTTGTGGTGGATGCTGGGCCTGCTCGGCCATCGCCGGGTCGCCGTACTCGACGGCGGTCTGGCCGAATGGCGCCGGCTGGGCCTGCCGGAAACCGACGCGGCCTCCGCGCCGTCGCCGCTGCCGCCGTATCCGCAGGTCTTCGATGCCGCGCGCATCGTCTCCGCCGAGGAGGTCGCCGCACGTCTGCACGAGGCGCCGGGCTGGTTGCTGGATGCGCGCCCCGGCGAGCGCTTCCGTGGCGAGGTGGAACCGATCGACCCGCTGCCCGGGCACGTGCCTGGCGCGCTCAACCGGCCGCTGGCGCAGAACCTGCGCGACGGCCGCCTGCGCCCGGCGCAGGAACTGCGCGCGGAACTGCAGCCGTTGCTGCAGGGGCGCGATCCCCGCGAGGTGGTGCTGATGTGCGGTTCCGGCGTCACCGCCTGCCATCTGCTGCTGGCGCTGGAGCATGCCGGCCTGCACGGCGCGCGCGTGTATGCCGGCTCCTGGAGCGGCTGGATCGCCGATCCGGCGCGGCCGCGCGCCGTCGGCTAGGGCCGCGGCACACACCGAACGCATGCACGATGGCGCACCACAGGGGGAGCACCATGCGCTGGCGTGAGGCCTGCGGGCTGGCGTTGATGCTGGGCCTGGCGGCCTGCGGCGAGCGGCGCGGGTCGGCCGATGGCGCCGACGCCTCGCCGCGCGCGCAATCGGCCACGCATTATCGCGAGGCGGTGGAGCGCAGCCGCGCGCAGCGCCTGGCGACGTTGCGCGCGCCTTCGGGCTGGTTGAGTTTCACCGGCTCCGGGCGTCTGCACAGCGGCGTGCACCGGGTCGGCAGCGCACCGGACAACGACGTGCAGTTGCCGGCCGGTCCGGCGCATCTGGGCATGCTGCAGGTGGATCTGCAGGAGGGCGTGCACTTCCAGCCCGCCGCGGACGCGACGGTGCAGGTGAACGGCCAGCCGTTCGCCGGTGGGCGCCTGGAGACCGACGCGGCGCACGACACCCAGACCCGGCTGGCGCTGGGGGCGCAGGAGTTCTACGTGGTGCGCACCGGCAACCTGTTCGGCTGGCGCTTCCGCGATCCGCAGGCGCCGGCGCGCGCGCGCTTCCGCGGCATCGACTACTTCCCGATCGATCCGCAGTGGCGGGTGGTGGCCGACTGGCATCCGGTGCCGGCGCCGCAGGCGATGGTGCTGCTCACCTCGATCGGCACCCCGCAACCGCTGGCCCTGGTCGGCAGCGCCGAGTTCGTGCTGCGGGGGCGGCGCTACCGCCTGCAGGTGCTGCGCGACGGCGCCAGCCAGCGCCTGTTCCTGCCGTTCTCCGATCGCACCAGCGGCCGCGAGAGCTATGGCGGCGCCCGCTATCTGTTCGTGCCGGCGCCGCAGGGCGATCGCATCGTGCTGGATTTCAACCTGGCGCAGAACCCGCCGTGCGCGTTCACCCCGCACGTGGTGTGTCCGCTGGCGCCGGTGGGCAATCGCCTGGACGTGCCGGTGACCGCCGGCGAGAAGAACTATGTCGGCGCGCATTGAGCGCGCAGGAATCTCGTAGGAGCGGCTTCAGCCGCGACCGTGCCGTTCCAGGTGAAGCCAGATCGCGGCTGAAGCCGCTTGTGTCAAATGAGGGTCTATCGTTGCAGGTGAGAGCGGAGTGCGGCAGGCCGTTTAGCCGCAGTGCCAGCAAGCACGAGTAGGAGTCAGCGCCGCCGCACCCCGTATCTCCTGCCTCATCAGCCCGAACAGTTGCCCGAGTCGCGAGCTCGAACTCCACAAGCATGGGCGTCGGCAGGAGTGCTCTCGTGCCTGAGTCTACTGCGGAGAACGTCTATGCGACGCTATGTCGGGATCGATGTATCCAAGGCCGAACTGGTCATTCATGTCCTGCCGGACGAGCAGACCTGGACCCAAGCCAATACGCCACAGGGGCAGCGTGCGCTGGCCCAACGCCTGGCCGAGCTGGGCTGCGAGCGGATCGTGCTGGAAGCCAGTGGCGGCTACGAACATGCCGTGCTGCAGGTGCTCCGAGAGGCGGACCTGCCGGCAGTGCGGATGGCCGCTGATCGTCCGCGCAAGCTAGCCCAGGCCTTGGGCCTGCATGCCAAAACCGATGTCCTGGACGCGCGCCTGCTGGCCATCGCCGCCCAGCACATCCCGACCACCCCCACGCCCGTGGTGCCCGGGCACCAGCAGTCTCTTCGCGAACTGCTGGACCTGCGTGCCACCCTGGTGGGCCAGCGCGATGCCCATCGGCGGCGCCTGGAGCACATCACCCGCCCTGAGGTGCAACGCCACTGCCGAGAGGTGATCGCCCTGCTGAACCAGCAGATCCAGACGTTGACGCAGGAGATCGGGCAGCAGGGCAAGACCTGCTCGAGCCTCCCTAAGGTGCCTGGGCTCGGCACGATCCTGCGCGCGGTTCTGGCCGCGCGGTTGCCAGAGCTGGGCACGCTGCCGCCACGCAAGCTCGCTGCCCTGGTCGGGCTGGCCCCGTTCAATCACGACAGCGGCTGCTGGAAAGGCCAACGCCGCATCAAAGGCGGACGTGCCGACGTGCGGCGCGTGCTGTACATGGCCACCTGGGCCAGCATCCGCGCCGAATCCCCCTTGGCCAACACTTACGCGCGCATGCGCGCAGGCGGCAAACCGGCCAAGGTCGCCATCGTCGCCTGCATGCACAAGTTCCTGCGCTGGCTCAACGCCATCGCGCGCGATCAGGCCCCGTACGCTCCTCCTGCCATCGCAGGTGCATGACAGTTGACTCCTACGGGAGCGTGCGAATGCGACGCTGTCTGCCACTCCATCGCGGCCGGCATCAGCCGTTCCAATCCAACGCCTACAGGGCGGTCACGCAGGCGGCGCATACGGCGCCAGCGCCACCGCCTCCAGTACCTGCGGCCAGGGGAAGCGCGGCCCCGGATCCAGCTTGCGCTGCACCTGCCGCGTCGGATCGTCGCTGGCCGGTTCCAGGCTGCGGTCCAGCGCCTCGTGTCCGGCGATGTGGCGCAGCTGCGGCAACTCCGCACGCAATTGCTGCAGCAAGTCGATGAGTGCCTGGATCTGCGCCGGGGGGTAGTCCTCGCGCATCGCCTGGTGGCGCGAATCCAGCCACAGCGGATAGCGCCCGCGGTTGACCAGTTCGATGCCCAGCGACTGCGGGTTGTAGCCGCGCACGTGATGCGCGATGCGCTCCGCGGGCACGTAGCGATGCACGCTGCCGTCGCGGTCGATGTAGAAGTGGCCGCTGTTGCCGGTGCCCGACGGATACAGCACACGCTCGCCGTACAGGCGCGCGCTGGCCAGGTCCGGCAACTCGGTGCAGTGGATCACCGCCAGCGTGATGCTGTCCGGCGCGCGCTCCTGCAGCAGGCCGACGTAGGGCAGGGGCGCATCGTGGATCGGCAACGGCGAGGTGGGCGACATGCGCGGATGCTAGCATTCGCCGATGACCCTGAATTCCGAAAGCCCGCTGGCGACCCTGCTGGCCACACTGCCGCGCGCCGGACGCGTGGAATGGATCGGCCTGCGCCCGGCGCGCGACGTGCCGATGCACGCCGTCGACGCCGCCACGGCGCAGACCGAGGGCGGCCTGCACGGCGACCGCTATGCCGGCCGCAACGGCAAGCGTGGCGTGACCCTGATCCAGGCCGAACACCTGCCGGCGATCGCCGCGCTGGCCGGCCATGCGGCGGTGGCGCCGGCGACCCTGCGGCGCAACGTGGTGGTTTCCGGCATTCCGCTGATCGCCCTGAAGGGGCGCCGCTTCCGCATCGGCGAGGTCGAACTGGAAGGCATCGCGCCGTGCGATCCGTGCTCGCGCATGGAGCAGGCGCTGGGGCCGGGCGGCTACAACGCCATGCGCGGCCACGGCGGCCTGTGCGCGCGCATCGTGCAAGGCGGCACGCTGCGGTTGGGCGATGCGGTGGTGGCGCTGTGAGCCGCGGCCACTGCATCCTCTCGCACGGCTTCGAGAGCGGGCCGGACGCGATCAAGGTGACCGCACTGGCCGAGGTCGCGGAGCGTCTGGGCTGGACCCATTCGCGCCCGGACTACACCGACCTGGACGCACGCCGCGACATCAGCCCGCTCGGCGACGTGCCAACGCGCCTGCAGCGCCTGCTCGAATTGGCGCAGGCGGCGGCGCAGCGCGGGCCGCTGGTGCTGGCCGGTTCCAGCCTCGGCGCCTACATCGCCGCGCAGGTGTCGCTGCACGTGCCGGTGCGTGGTCTGTTCCTGATGGTGCCGCCGACGCGCATGGGCCACCTGCCGGCGCTGGACGCGGCGCCGGTGCCGACCTCGGTGGTGCACGCCTGGCGCGACGAGCTGATTCCCGCCGCCGAAGTGATCGCGTGGGCGCAGGCGCGCGCGGCGCGGCTGCTGCTGGTCGACGACACGCATCGCCTGGGCGAGCACGTGGCGACCTCGGCGCAGGCCTTCGCCGAGCTGCTGGAGCGTCTGTGAGCGCATCCGGCGACATGTTGCTGCGCGCGGAGCGGCCGGCCGACGCGGCGGCGATCGAGGCGCTGACCCTGGTCGCCTTCTTCCGCGTCACGCACAGCCGCCACGACGAGCAGGACATCATCGAACGGCTGCGCGCGGACGGCGCGCTGACCCTGTCGCTGGTGATCGAGCACGAGGGCTACGTGGTCGGCCACGTCGCGGTCTCGCCGGTGCGCCTGTCCGACGGCAGCCACGGCTGGTACGGCCTTGGGCCGCTGTCGGTGGGGCCGGGCCACCAGGGTCAGGGCCTGGGCGCGCGGCTGGTGCGCGAGGCGCTGGCGCAGTTGCAGGCGCTGGGCGCGGCCGGCTGCGTGGTGCTGGGCGATCCGGCGTATTACGCGCGCTTCGGTTTCCGTCCGGAACCCGGGCTGACCCTGCCGGGCGCGCCGATCGAGGCCTTCCAGGCGCTGGCCTTCGGCGAGCGCCTGCCGCCGATGGCCGAGGTGGAATACCACCCGGCGTTCCTGTCCGCGGCCTGAGCCTGCACAGCGCGATATCGCCCGGCGCGGGTCGGGTGCGCTAGCATCGTCGCTCACCTCCATCGAGGATTCCGCCGATGCGCCATTGATGCCGCCGTCTTCGCGACGGCCTTCGTCCTTCCTGCCGAGCGATCGGCGGGCACGACCGGCATCCATGGAGGTTCCCATGACGCATCCGCTGCTTGCGCTGGACAGCGCGACGTATCTCCTGCCCGATGGCAGGACCCTGTTTTCCGATCTGCACTTCGCGCTCGACGCGCGCCGCACCGGCCTGGTCGGGCGCAACGGCGTGGGCAAGAGCGTGTTCGCGCGGCTGCTCGCCGGCGAACTGGCGCCCAGCGCCGGACGCTGCGTGCGCCACGGCCGCCTGCATTACGTGCCGCAGCAGATCGCGCCGGCGCTGCACGCCACCGTCGCCGACCTGGCCGGCGTGGGACCGGCGCTGCGGGCGTTGGCGCGGATCGAGGCGGGCAGCGCCGACGCGGCGGATTTCGACGCGCTCGGCGAGCGCTGGGACATCGCCCAACGCCTGCAGGCGCACCTGCACGCGCACGACCTCGGCGCGTTGCAGCCGCACCGCCTGGCGGCCACGCTCAGCGGCGGCGAGGCGATGCGGGTGGCGCTGATCGGCGCCTTGCTGGCCGAGGCCGATGCGCTGATCCTGGACGAGCCGACCCTGCACCTGGACGCGGTCCAGCGGCAGCGCCTGCGCGAGATGCTGCAACGCTGGCCGGGCGGCCTGCTGGTGATCAGCCACGATGCGCTGCTGCTGCAGGACATGCAGCGCACGCTGGAGCTGTCGCCCGGCGGGCTGCGCGACTACGGCGGCGACTACGCGTTCTACCTGCAGTGCCGGGCCCGCGAGCGCGACGCCGCGCAAGCCGAACTGGCCCAGCACAAGCTGCAGCACGCGCGCGACAGCGCCGCCTGGCAGGCGCAGCACGACCGGCAGCAACGGCGCAGTGCGCGCGGCCGGCAGCAGGCCGGCACGGCCAACCAGGCGCCGATCCTGCTCGGCCGGCAGAAGCAGCGCAGCCAGGACAGCGCCGGCAAGCGCGTGCGCGACCATCAGGCGACGCAGGCGCGCAGCCTGGCACGCATCGCCGAGGCCGCGCGCCAGGTGCAGCCGGACGCGCCGGTGGCGCTGTTCGCGCCGCCGCCGGCCGATGCGGCCAGCCGTCGCCTGGTCGAGCTGCGGGCAGTGCGGCTGCCGTTCGCGCCGGCGACGCGGCAGCCGCTGGACCTGGTGGTGCAGTGCGGCGCCCGCATCGGCGTGGTCGGGGCCAACGGCAGCGGCAAGTCGACCCTGTTGCGGCTGCTGGCCGGGCAGGTGGCGGCGCTGTCCGGCACCTGCCGGGTGCGCGCCGCCAGCGCCTACCTGGACCAGTCGTTGGCGGCGCTGGACCCGGACGCCACCGCGCTGGCGCAGGTGCAGGCCGCCGCGCCCGGCAGTGCGCTCGCCGAACTGCGCACGCGGCTGGCCTTGCTCGGCCTGGACGCGCAGCGCATCGGCTTGCCCTGCGGCCAGCTCAGCGGCGGCGAACGGCTGAAGACCGCGCTGGCCTGCGCCTTCTACCGCACGCCGCCGGCCGAACTGCTGTTGCTGGACGAGCCGGACAACCATCTTGACCGCGAGGCCCGCGACGCGCTGCGCGCCGTGCTGTTGCAGTATCCCGGCGCGCTGCTGGTGGTGTCGCACGATGCTGGCTTCCTCGACACGCTGCGCCTGCAACAACGCTTGCAGGCCGATCCCGAGGCGTGGCGGCTGACGCCGTGGTGAGTGGCGTGTGCTGTCGTCGGCGTGGTCGGTCGCCGGCCATGCCCGGCGCCGGATTCGCGGCCTCGCAGTGAGCGATGCGTCGCGCACCACGGCTGCGGGTGCGCGCGTCTGCAGCGCCAACTGCATCTGCCGCGGCACGAGGCGGGCGAGGCGAACGCCGGCCGGCGACGTCGCTGTGCCCGTCGCACGAGGCCAGTGACGGCCGCGGCGCACCCTGCGCCAGGGCATCGCGCAGCAGGCAGGGGTGCGCAGGCCCTGTGGTATTCTGCGCGCCGTTCCGGTGCGGTGCGTTCGCGCGCTCATCCCCGATCCGCGGCCGCGGCAACGCCGGATCCGGCGCCGGCGATGCGCCACGCGCGCGGCGCACGCCGTGCCTCCCTCCCGTCCGTCCTGGTCCGCCTTCCGTGAAATTCTTCGTCTCCTGCGCCAAGGGCCTGGAATACCTGCTCGTCGATGAACTGCTCGCGCTCGGCGTGGCGCAGGCCACCGCCACCGTCGCCGGGGTCAATGCCGAAGGCACCCTGCAGGACGCGCAGCGCGCGGTGCTGTGGTCGCGCCTGGCCAGCCGTGTGCTGTGGCCGTTGCAGTCCTTCGACTGCCCCGACGAGGCGGCGCTGTACGCCGGCGTGGCCGCGCTGCCGTGGCGCAGCCATCTGGCGCCGCAGCACACCCTGGCGGTGGACGCCCATGTGTCCGGCACCGGCATCACCCATGCGCGCTTCGCCGCGCAGCGGGTCAAGGATGCGGTGGTGGACACGCTGCGCGGCGAGGGCCTGGAGCGGCCGTCGGTGGACGTGGAGCACCCGGACCTGCGCCTGAACCTGTCGCTGCGCAAGGGCCGCGCGACGTTGTCGGTGGACCTGGGCGGCGGCTCGCTGCACCGGCGCGGCTGGCGCCAGGCGCAGAACGAGGCGCCGCTGAAGGAGAACCTGGCCGCGGCGGTGCTGCTGCGCGGGCAGTGGCCGGCGCTGTACGCGCAGGGGGGCGGGCTGCTGGATCCGATGTGCGGCAGCGGCACGCTACTGATCGAAGGCGCGCTGATGGCCGCCGATGTCGCACCGGGCCTGCTGCGCGGCGAACTGGCGGCGCAGCAGCGCGGCGACGCCGATGCCGATGCCGCGCCGAGCCGCTGGCTGGGGTTCGACGTGACCGCCTGGCGCACGCTGCTGGCCGAGGCGCGGCAGCGCGCCCAGACCGGTCGCGCCGCATTGCGGCCGGTGCTGTACGGCAGCGACCTCGACCCGCATGCGTTGCGCGCCGCGCGCGAGAACGCGCAGGCCGCCGGCGTGGCCGAGGCGATCGCCTTCGCCGTGCACGATGTCGCCGCGCTGCCTGCGCCGGACCAGGCGCTGGGCACGGTGGTGTGCAATCCACCCTACGACGAACGCCTGGCCGCCGACGCGGCGCTGTACCGGCGCCTGGGCGATGCGCTCAAGCGCGCGGTGCCGCAGTGGCGCGCCAGCCTGCTGTGCGGCAGCGACGAACTGGCCTATGCCACCGGCCTGCGCGCGGCCAAGAAGTACCAGATGTTCAACGGCGCGCTGGAGTGCCCGTTGATCGTCTGCGACCCGATCGCGGTCGCGCCGCGCGCCGGCGTCACCGAGGAGCCGCGTGCGCTCAGCGACGGTGCGCAGATGGTGGCCAACCGCCTGCGCAAGAACCTGCGCAAGTTCAAGACCTGGCGCGCGCGGGCGGGGATCGGTTGCTACCGCGCCTACGACGCCGACCTGCCCGAGTACGCGGCCGCGATCGACGTGTACCAGGAAGACGGCGGCCAGGCGCGCACCTTCCTGCACGTGCAGGAGTACGCGGCGCCGGACAGCATTCCCGACGCGGACGTGCGCCGCCGCCGCAACGAACTGCTGGCGGCCGCGCGCGAGGTGTTCGCGGTGCCGGCCGAGCAGGTGGCGCTGAAGACCCGCGAGCGCGGCAAGGGCGGCAGCAAGTACGGCCGCTTCGAGCAGCGCGGCGAGTTCCTGGTGGTGCGCGAGCACGATGCGCTGCTGCGGGTGAACCTGTTCGACTACCTGGATACCGGGCTATTCCTGGATCACCGCCCGCTGCGCGGCGTGATGGCGCAGCAGGCGCGCGGCAAGCGTTTCCTCAACCTGTTCTGCTACACCGGCGTGGCCAGCGTGCAGGCGGCGGTGGCCGGCGCCGATTCCACCACCAGCGTGGACCTGTCCGGCACCTACCTGCAGTGGTGCGCCGACAACCTGGCGTTCAACGGCAAGGGCGGCGCCCAGCACCGGCTGGTGCAGGCCGACGCGCTGAGCTGGCTGGAGGCGGAGAAGAACCGCTACGACGTGATCTTCTGCGACCCGCCGACCTTCTCCAACTCCGCACGCGCCGAGGATTTCGACATCCAGCGCGAGCATGTGCGGCTGTTGCGCGCGGCGGTGGCGCGGCTGATGCCCGAGGGCGTGCTGTACTTCTCCAACAACTTCCGCCGCTTCAAGCTGGACGAGAACGCGCTGGCCGAGTTCGCGGTGTGCGAGGAAATCAGCGCGCAGACCATCGACCCGGACTTCGAGCGCAACCCGCGCATCCACCGCGCCTGGCGCCTGCAGCGGCGCTGAGCGCGCGGCGCCGCGCCTGTTCTTGTAGGAGCGGCTTCAGCCGCGATGGGCGTTACCGGTAACGCCCATCGCGGAGCGTAGTGCGCTGTTCCTTCTCCATCCGGGAGATGGTGCCCCGATGGGGGCGGATGAGGGTAGGGGCGAAGCCTTGTGTCCTCAATCTCTGCGAGTCGCTTCGCGTCGTACCCTCACCCCAACCCCTCTCCCGGGGGGAGAGGGGCTTTTATCGGTTGCCGTGATGCCGCAGCGCGGCCTGCGCCTGGCCGCTTGGCGGCCGGTCGTCCTCGCCCTCGCGTTCGTTCCAGTACGCCTGGATCTGCAGGATCTGCGGCAGGATCGCCTCGAACAACGCGACCAGGCGCGGCTCGAACTGGCTGCCTGCCTTTTCGCGGAACAGGTCCATCGCCTGTTCCAGTGGCCACGCGTCCTTGTACGGGCGCGGCGAGGTGAGCGCATCGAACACGTCGGCCAGCGCCACGATCCGCGCCGATTCGGGAATCTGCGTGCCGGACACGCCGGCCGGGTAGCCGCCGCCGTCCCAGTGCTCGTGGTGGTACAGGGAGACCTCGGCGGCCAGGCGGAACAGCGGTGCGCTGCTGCGGCTGAGGATGTCGTAGCCGATCCGCGGGTGCCGCTTCATCACCTGCCATTCGGCGGCGTCCAGCGGCCCGGGCTTTTTCAGCACCGCATCGGGGATGCCGATCTTGCCGGTGTCGTGCATCGGCGCGGCCTGTTCCAGCAGGTCGGCGTCCTCGCGCGACCAGCCCGCGGCCAGGGCCAGTGCACGGGCGTAGGCGGCCATGCGCCAGATGTGGGTGCCGGTGTCCGAGTCGCTGTAGTGGCCGGCCATGCCCAGCATCTCGATCGCGGCGCGGTGGCTCTCGGCGAGGCTGGCGGTGCTGACCAGCGACAGGTGGGTGCGCACCCGCGCGCGCAGGATGCTGGGCGAGTACGGCTTGGTGATGTAGTCCACGCCGCCGGCGTCGAAGCCGATGCTCTCGTCGGTGTCCTTGTCCTTGCCGGTGACGAAGATGATCGGGATCGCCCTGCTGCGCGCATCTTCCTTCAGGGTGCGGGCGAGGGTGTAGCCGTCGACGTCGGGCAGGTCGACGTCGAGCAGGATCAGCGCCGGGCGATGCTTGGCCACGCCGCGCAGCGCTTCGGCGCCGTTCTTGGCGAACACCAGCGCGTAGTCCTCGCGCAGCAGTTGCCGGATCAGCGCCAGGTTGCTGGGTTCGTCGTCGACACAGAGAATGCACGGCTGGGTCATGGTGGTGTCTCGTTACGCGTGCTCAGTCATGTGCCTCGGCCAGCCATTGCCTGACCCTGGCCTCGGCGTCACGGAAGGAAAAATTCTCCAGCAACTGCTGCAGTTCGGCGGTGTGCGCCGCCGGCAGGACCGCGGCCAGTTGCCGCAGCGTGTGGTCGATGCGGTCCGGATCGTCGCTGTCCAGCACCTGCAACACCTGGTACCAGGACGCCTGCAGCGTCGCCGGGTCCACTGCTGCGTCGGTTGCCGCCGCAGGCGTCGTGGCGATCTGGGTGGCGTCGGCGAAGCGCAGCACTTCGGCGGCGGTGTCGGCCATCGCCGCGGCCAGCGCCGCGATCTCCCCTGCGGCCTCCGCTGGCGCCGTGCTCAAGCGTTCTTCGAGAGCGGCGCTGGCGACGCTCAATGCCGGCAACGCCAGCGATCCGGCCGAGCCGCGCAGCTTGTGCGCCAGCGAGACCGCCTCGCCCGGTCGCTGCGCCTCCAGCAGGGCGCGCACGCTCGCCGCGGGGTCGGGATACTCCTGCAACAGCTTCAGCAGATAGCGCCGGTACGGATCGCGCTCGCCCCACAGCCGCTGCGCCTGGACGGTATCGAGCAAGGCGGGGTCGCTGGCCGGCCAGTCGTCCGTCGGCCGCACCGACGGCGGCAGCGCCAGCGGCAGCAGCGGCAGCGCGGCCAGGTTCGGCGGCAGATGGCGGCGGATGATCGCGATCAGGTCCTCGACCTGGAATGGTTTGGCGATGAAGTCGTTCATGCCGCTGGACAGCGCCATTTCCTGCTGCTGGCGATAGGCGCCGGCGGTCAGGGCGATCACCGGTACGTCGGCCAGTTCCGGGTCGGCGCGCAGTTGCCGGGTGGCTTCGTAGCCGTCCATGGTCGGCATCTGCACGTCCATCAGCACCACGTGGAAGCGGCCGGGATCGCGCCGTAGCCGCTGCAGCGCCTGAGCGCCGTCCTGTGCCAGGTCGACCAACGCACCTTCGCCTTCGAGGATGCGCTGGGCGACCTCGCGATTGATGTCGCTGTCGTCGACCACCAGCAGGCGGGCTCCGGCCAGGCGCGCGACGCTGTCGCCGGGCGATGGCGCGGGCAGGTCGCCGTTGCGGCGCGCCAGCAGCATGGCGATGGTGCGCTGCAGGGCCGAAGCGGTGACCGGCTTGGTCATCACCGCATCCACGTCGGCCACGCCGGGCTGCTGCTCCTGGATCATGCGCCGCTCGTAGGCGGTGACCATCACGATGATCGGCTGCCGGTCCGGCGCCGATTGCGCGCGAATGCGCTGGGCCACGCTCAGCCCGTCCAGGTCCGGCATGCGCCAGTCCAGCAGGATCACGTCGAACTCGGCGTGTTCCGGCGCGGCCGCGGCCAATGCGGCGGAGCCGCTGGACACCGCTTCCACCTGCCAGCCGAACCCATTGGCGATGTCGGTCAGACTGCGCCGCACCAGTTCGTGGTCGTCGGCGATCAGCACCCGTCGCGTCTGCGCCGGTTCGGCGTCGTCATCCGCTGCCGGTGCCACCGCGAACGGAATGACGAAGTAGAAATCGCTGCCCTGGCCGGGTGCGCTCTGCACTTCCAGTTGCCCGCCCATCAGCTCCACCAGGCGCCGGCTGATGGTCAGGCCCAGGCCGCTGCCGCCATAGCGGCGGCTGGTGGAGGTGTCGGCCTGCAGGAACGGCGAGAAGATCAGGCTCTGCTTCTCGCGCGCGATGCCGATGCCGGTGTCGCGCACCGAGAACAGCAGCTTGAGCTTGCCGGGTTCGGCGCCGGGGAAGGCGCGCACCGACAGCACCACCTCGCCCTGTTCGGTGAACTTGATGGCATTGCCCACCAGGTTGATCAGCACCTGGTTCAGGCGCAGCGCGTCGCCGTGCAGCCAGCGGCAGCCCGGCGGCAGCGGCTCGACGATCATTTCCACCGACTTGGCGCTGGTCGCCGAGGTCATCAGCGCGGCGATGTTCTCCAGCAGTTGGTTGAGGTCGAACGGCGCCGATTCCAGGTCGATGCGCCCGGACTCGATCTTGGAGAAGTCGAGGATGTCGTTGATGATCTCCAGGAGGTTGCGTGCCGACAGCTCGATCTTCTGGATCATGTCCTGCGCCGCCTGCGACAGGGCGCTGTGCCGCAGCAGATACAGCATGCCCAGGATCGCATTCATCGGCGTGCGGATCTCGTGGCTCATGTTGGCCAGGAAATCGCTCTTGGACTGGTTGGCGGTTTCGGCCGCGTCGATGGCCAGGCGCAGCTCGCGCTCGTGGCGCTTCTGCTCGGTCAGGTCGACGGCGATGCCGAGATAGCCGATCACCCGGTCGTCGTCGTCGCGCAGCGTGCTCAGGGTGAGCAACACCGGGAAGGCATGGCCGTCCTTGCTCAGGTAGGTCCATTCGCGGGTATCGCTGCGCCCCAGCGTGGACAGCGCCGCTACCGATTCGAACGAGGGCTGTACCGGCATGCCGGACTGCGTGGCCATGCGTTCGGCACGCGCGGCCAGTTGCTCCGGATCCAGGAACAGGCCGGTGGCCTTGCGTCCGATCAGTTCGTGCGCGGCGTAGCCGAGCAGGGTCTCGGCGGCCGGGTTGAACAGGGTGATGACGCCGTCCGGGTCGGTGGCGACGATCGCGTAGCCGGCATTGGCCAGGATCGCGCGCTGCAGCGCCGAATAGGTGACCAGTTCGCTGGTGCGCTCGGCCACCTGCTGTTCGAGCGTGGCATTGAGTTCCAGCACCCGCGCCTGCGCGCGCACCTGCTCGGTGACGTCGTGCAGCAGGTGCGAATGGCCGATGGTGCCGCCGCCGGTGCCGACGATCGGCGAGACGCTGGCCAGCACGCTGACCGCATGGCCGTCGCGGTGACGCAGTTCGCGCACGCCGTCGCCGCCATTGGCTGGATCGCGGATCTGCGTGCCCAGCAACTGCTGCAGCGGCTGGCCGATGGCCTGCTCCGGGGTGTAGCCGAAGATGCGCATGGCCGCCGGGTTCCAGTGGGTCACCCGGCCGTGCAGGTCTTCGGCGACGATCGCCTCGCTGGTGCCGGCGACCAGCGCGGCCAGCTGGCTCTGCTCGCTGAGGATCAGGTCGCGCCGGCGCAGGCTGGTCAGGAACACGTACAGCAGCGCGGCCAGCAGCAGCGCGATGCCGGCGGCGATGCCACCGGCGAACAACGGCGAGACTTGATCCAGCGAGCGCACGAAGCCCGGCGTGGCCTGCACCCCGATCCGCCACTGGCGGCCGTACACGTCGAGGGTGCGCTCGGCGGCCGGCCCGCCGGCCAGGATCGGCGTGGCGTCGTCGCGGTAGAACGGCTGTGCCGGGTTCTGGCTGTCGGCCAGGCTCAGGCGCAGCTCGTTGCTGTGATCGTCGGAGGAGGCCAGCACCTCGGCGATGTTCAGCGGTGCATAGGCCCAGCCGGTGGTGGCCTGCCAGCGTTGCTCCGGCGTCTGCAGCGGCATGCCTTCGCGGTATATCGGCAACAGCAGCAGGAACCCGCCCTGGCCGAGTCCCGGCGTCTGTACCAGGCGGATCGGCGCAGTGATGGTGGGCGCGCCCGAGCGGGCCGCGGCGATCGCCGCGGCCCGCCGTGCCGGCTCGGAGGCGATGTCGAAGCCCTCGGCGGTGTTGTTGGAGCGGAGCGGCTGGATATAGACGATGACGAAACGGTCGCCGTCGTGCGGGGCCAGTTCGCCGATCCGCAGCGACGGCGCGCCGTCGGCGTGGACCTGCTGCAGGAACGCCGCCTCGTCCGCGCGCGACACCCGCTGGATGTAGCCGAAGCCGCGCACGCCAGGAAACTCGCGCAGGTAGTCGCGCGAGGCGCTGTAGCGGGCGAAACGCTCGCGCGAGATGTGCTCGCCGCCGGCGGCGATCACCGCGCCGCGCGCGCCGCGCAGGCCGTGCTCGTACATGTCCAGGCGTTGCCGCAGGTCGCTGGCCACGTGCGAGGCCAGTTGATCGAAGCGCGCCTGCGCCTGTGCGCGATTGCGCTGCTGCACGCCGTGCGCGATCAGCAGCGCGGCGATCAGGCCGACGGCCAGCACGGCCAGGGCGGCAAACCGCGCCGGACGCGCAGGGCCGGCGACGGGTGTCCGGCGTTGATTCGACATGCTCCCCCTTCCTTTGGCGAACGCGCGAGCCGCACGCGGAACGGCTTCCCCGGGTTGGTTGCGGAATGGCGTTCACGGTGGCGGCGAACGTCCCGCGGGTCGTCCCTCAACGCTAGCGCGGGCGCGGCGGTCGCGCCAGCCCTCCAGGCCGAAGAGCCGAGGCGTGTCTACACCTTGCTGCGCGGATGGCAGGTCTGCCGTGGGCACGCGGTCCGCCGAGCGGCGTGTCCGCATGGCGTGGTGCGTCGACGGCGGGCCGGCCGCTCGCGCAGCGCAGTGCATCCTTGCCAGCCACGCTCAGCCAAGCAGCGTGACGGCAGCGTGCAGCGCCAGCCCGATCAATCCGCCGACCAGGGTGCCGTTGAAGCGGATGTACTGCAGGTCGCGGCCCACGCTCAGTTCCAGTTGCTCGACCAGGTGGCGTTCGTCCCAGCCCTTCACGGTCTGCGCGATGTGCTCGGTGACGCCGCTGCGCAGGCGCTGGGTCAGCCGCTCGGCGCCGCCGAGCAGGTGCTGGTTGAGCGCCTCGCGCAGGGCGGGATCCTGCGCCAGCGACTGGCCGAGCGCACCGAGGGCGCGCTGCAGGTGCTGCACCAGCGCGCCGTCCTGGCGCGACAGGTCTTCGCGCAGCGCAGCATGGATCTGGTCCCACAGGCCCTGCACGTATTCCTGCACGCCGGGGTGGTCGATCAGCCGCTGCTTCAGCGCCTGCACCTTGTCGGCGGTAGCCGGATCGGTGCGCAACCGCTGGACGTAACCGCCGAGCCAGCGCTCGTAGTCCTGGCGCAGCGGATGCTGCGGTTGCGACAGCACCTCCTGCAGTTCCTCCAGCAGCGCATGCGCCAGGCGCTCGGCGAGGGTGTCGGCGATGCCCTCGACCGGCTTCACCCACTCCACGGTGCCGACCAGCTTGGGCCACTCGCGGCGCGCGTACTTGACGATCATCGCCGACACCCGCTGCTTGACCGCGGCATCGTCCAGGTGCCGGCCGAGCCGGGTCAGCGCTTCGTCGAGCAGTGCGTGGTGGCGGCCGTCGGCGGTAAGCAGGCCGAGCAGCTCGCCGGCGGTGGCGGCCGCGTCCCAGTCGCGCAGGCGCGCCACCACGAAGCCGTGGATGCGACGCCGCACCGCGGCTTCGTCGAGCAGGTCCAGCGCCTGTAGCGCCCAGCCGCGGGCGAGGTCGGCCAGCCGCGCGGACTGCGCCGGTTCGGCCAGCCACTGGCCCAGCCGTGCCGCCGGATCGAAGGCGCTGAGCTTGGCCAGCAGCGCGGTCGGCTCCAGGAACTGATCGCGCACGAACACCGCCAGGCTGTCGGCGATGCGCGCCTTGCCGTGCGGGATGATCGCGGTGTGCGGAATCGGCAGGCCCAGCGGATGCCGGAACAGCGCCACCACCGCGAACCAGTCGGCCAGCGCGCCGACCGTGGCCGCTTCGCAGAAGGCGCCGACCCAGGCCCAGACGCCGTGCAGTCCCATGGCGTGGCTGAGCAGGAAGCCGCACAGCATCGCCAGCAGCAACAGCGCCGCCAGCAGCTTCATGCGCCGCAACTGTGCGCGACGCGGATCGGGGGGCAGGGGAAGGCCGGGAGACACGCTCATGCGGCCGAGTCTACGCAGTGCGCGGTGAGCGCGGTTGCATGGCAGCGTTGGCGTTGGCGTTGGCGTTGGCGGCAAGGCGCTGACGGGTGCGCAGCGGCCGGTACGCCGGGGCCGGGCACGGTGCTACAGTCGCGCGCGGTATTGCTGCGGAAATGCGCCATGCTCGCCGATCACGTGCCTTGCGGTTTCCTCGCCGTCGACGACATCGACCGCGCCCGCGCCTTCTATGAAGGCGTGTTGGGCCTGCGCTGCCGGGGGTTCGATGGCTTCGCCCTGCGCTTGGAGGCCGGGCCGATCCGGCTGCGCATCGTCAAGCCGCCCGCGCGGGTGGTGGCCGACTACACCGTGTTCGGCTGGGAGAGCGCCGATCTGGCCGCCGATGTGGCCGCGCTGGCGACCAGGGGCGTGGCCTTCCTCCGCTACCCGTTCTTCGGCGACAGCCAGGATGCGCAGGGCATCTGGACCGCGCCGAACGGCGACAAGGTGGCCTGGTTCCGCGATCCGGACGGCAACGTGCTGTCGCTGGCCCAGCACGTCTGAGGGTGTCGGTGCGCGGCACTGGCCGCGCACGCATGCGGATCAGCCTGGCAACTGCGCGCGCAGCGCCGCCAGTTCATCGCGCAGCGCCTGGTTCTCGGCTTCGAGCGCAGCCACGCGCTGGCGCAGCGCGGCCGTCGTGTCGCCCGCGGCGTCCGCTGCCGGGGCCGCGCCCTCGGGGGCGTCCGCAGGCGCCGGCCTGGGCTTGCGCTTGGACTCGCGGGCGCGCTTGGCGGCCTGCTTCAGTTCGTCCTTGCCGGCCATCGCCGCGGCGCGCTGTTCCTCTTCGGGCAGGCTGGCCACCGCCGCGGCGGCATTGATCGAGATCGCACCGGACTTGACCGCCTCGACCACTTCGGCGGCGGCCTGCTTCTGGATCTTCTCGATCTGCACCACCTGGCTGTTGCTCAGCCGCGCCACGCGCGCCAGTTCGGCGCGGCTGAGCGGTGCCGGTGCGTCGGCCCAGGGCGGCGTGTCGGTGTCGCTGGCGGCCTCGGCGGCGGCCGCGTCCGGATCGGCGGCGTCGGCCGCGGGGGCATCCGCGGCGGCCGCGCTGGCGCGCCGCTCGGCGAGGATCTCGCGCTTGCGCAGCGCCAGCACGCCGCGTTGGAAGTCGGAAACGCTGCGCCGGCCCAGGTGCTGGTCGATCATCCACAGATGCACGTCCTGCAGCGACTGGAAGCGGGTGTTCTGCACGGTCTGGAACGGCAACCCGTGCTTCTGGCAGATGCCGTAGCGGTTGTGTCCGTCGACCAGGATGTCGCCCCACAGCACCAGCGCGTCGCGGCAGCCTTCGGCCAGCAGGCTGCGTTCCAGGGCGGCGTATTCGTCGGCGGTCAGTGGATCGATGTAGGCCTTGAGGTCTTCTTTGACAACGATGTTCATCAACGGGGCGGTGCGGCGTGGCGACGGGGGCGGCATTGTAGAGGCCGGGAATCGGGAACGGGGAATCGGGAATGGCAACAGCGTGCGCCCCTGCCGCATCGCGCGGTCGTTGGAGCATGCGGCGCGTTGCGATTCCCTATTCCCGTTTCCCCATTCCCGGCTTCAGCCCACCACCACCTCACTGATCTGCATCACCGGCGTCAGGTCGGTGTAGTTCTTGATGTCGCCGAGGATTTCCTCCGCATGCGGGCCGAAGCCGGCCTGGAAGGCCTCCACCGAGTCGCTGAAGATGTGGCACATGCCGACATAGGTCGGGTCGCTGCCCGGGGTGCCGCCGGACAGGCCCTTGTCCACGGTGTAGCGCAGGCAGGCGGCGCCCATGCGCGCCTGCAGCAGCGGCATGTGCGTGTCGCGGTAGTAGGCATGGTCGAAACGGGCGCCTGGCGTGTACGGGTACATCACGCTGACCTTGATCATGGAGCGGCTCCTGTGGCGGCGGTGGACCCCGGCCGGGCGCCGGGGTGGCGCAAGGCTACACCCAGGCATGGCCGGCGCGTGTTGCGCTGCGGCGGGCGCTTGGCCGGGAATGGGGAATGGCAACAGCAACATCAACAGCAAGTGATGCGGCTGCCCGGTTGCCCGATGCGTGCGCCGCGGCGCTTTTGCGATTCCCTATTCCCGATTCTCCATTCCCCTCCATCACATCGTCGGCATCGCGAACTCGGCGCCGCCCGCGGCCTCGGGCCAGCGTGCGGTGACGGTCTTGAGCCGGGTGTAGAAGCGCACCCCGTCCGGGCCGTGCACGTGCAGCGGCCCGAACAGCGAGCGCTTCCAGCCGCCGAAGCTGTGGAAGGCCATCGGCACCGGGATCGGCACGTTGATGCCGACCATGCCGGCCTGCACCTGCCGTGCGAACGCACGCGCTGCGCCGCCGTCGCGGGTGAACACCGCCGCGCCGTTGCCGTAGTCGTGGTCGGCGATCAGGCGCAGCGCGGCGGCGGCGTCGGCCACCCGCACCACGCACAGCACCGGGCCGAAGATCTCCTCGCGGTAGATGCGCATGTCGCTGCGCACGTGGTCGAACAGGCTGCCGCCGAGAAAGAAGCCGTCCGGGTGGTCGGGCGCACACGCCGGGCGGCCGTCGACCACCAGCCGTGCGCCCTCGGCCACGCCGCTGTGGAGGTAGCCGAGCACGCGCTCGCGGTGCGCAGCGCTCACCAGCGGGCCCATGTCCGGCTCGTCGCGGCCGGCGTCGGCCCGGCCCGCGCCCAGGCGCAGCGCAGCCACGCGCGGCGCCAGTCTGGCCACCAGCGCATCGGCCAGCGCGTCGCCCACGCACACCGCCACCGAGATCGCCATGCAGCGTTCGCCGGCCGAGCCGTAGCCGGCGCCGAGCAGGGCGTCGGCGACGTCGTCCAGGTCGGCGTCGGGCAGCACCACCAGGTGGTTCTTGGCCCCGCCCAACGCCTGCACGCGCTTGCCCAGCGCACTGCCGCGCGCGTACAGGTCGGCGGCCACCGCGGTGGAGCCGACGAAGCTCAGCGCCTGCACCTGTGGATGCGCCAGCAGCGCGTCCACCGCCGGCTTGGCGCCGTGCACGACGTTGCACACGCCGGCCGGCAATCCGGCCTCGTGCAGCCATTCGGCCAGGAGCAGCGACGCCGAAGGCGCGTGTTCGGAGGGCTTGAGCACGAAGCTGTTGCCGCAGGCCAATGCCACCGGCAGCATCCACAGCGGCACCATCGCCGGGAAGTTGAACGGGGTGACGCCGGCCACCACGCCCAGTGGTGCGTATTCGCTCCACGCATCCACGCCGCGACCGACGTCGTGCGAATGCTCGCCCTTGAGCAGGTGCGGGATGCCGCAGGCGAACTCCACCACCTCCATGCCGCGCACCACCTCGCCGCGCGCATCGGTGACGGTCTTGCCGTGCTCGGCGCTGATGCAGCGGGCCAGTGCATCAGCATTGCGTTCCAGCAGTTCGCGGAAGCGGAACAGCACCCGCGCGCGCTGCAGCGGCGGCGTCGCAGCCCAGCCGGGAAAGGCCGCACTGGCGGCGCGCACCGCCATCTCCACCGCATGCGCGGCGCCCAGCGGCACGTGGCGCTGGACGGCGCCTGTCGCCGGGTCGAAGACCTCGGCGTGCGCGTCGCCGCGGAACGCGACGGGCTGGCCATCGATGTAGTGGGACAGGATCTCGCCCATCGTGTTCGATCCTCGCATGGACACCATCAGCCCAGTGCGTCCAGCGGCCGCACGAAGTCCTGGCCCAAGGCCTGCGCCACCGCGCGGTGGGTGAGCTTGCCGGCATGCACGTTGAGGCCGTTGCGCAGGTCCTGGTCGTCGCGCAGCGCCTGCAGGCCGTGTTCGGCCAGCAGCAGCACGAACGGCAGGGTGGCGTTGGTCAGGGCGAAGGTGGAGGTGCGGGCGACGCCGCCGGGCATGTTGGCCACGCAGTAATGCACGATGCCGTCGACCTCGTAGGTCGGTTGCTGGTGCGTGGTCGGGTGGCTGGTCTCGAAGCAGCCGCCCTGGTCGATCGCCACGTCCACCAGCACCGAGCCGGGCCGCAGCAGCGCCAGTTGGTCGCGCGACACCAGCTTGGGCGCGGCGGCGCCGGGGATCAGCACCGCGCCGATCACCAGGTCGGTGTGCGGCAGACACTGCTCGATCGCATCGCGGGTGGAGTACAGCGTGGTCAGTTGCTGGCCGTAGAGTTCGTCCAGGTACTTGAGCCGCTCCAGCGAGCGGTCCAGCACGGTCACCCGTGCGTGCAGGCCCATCGCCATGCGCGCGGCGTTGATGCCGACCACGCCGCCGCCGATCACCAGCACCTGCGCCGGCTTGACCCCGGGCACGCCGCCGAGCAGCACGCCGGAGCCGCCCTGTGCCTTCTCCAGCGCATGCGCGCCGGCCTGGATCGCCATGCGCCCGGCCACCTCGCTCATCGGCGCCAGCAGCGGCAGGCCGCCGTGGCCGTCGGTGACGGTCTCGTAGGCGATGGCGGTGCAGCCGGAGCGCTGCAGCGCCGCGGCCTGCTGCGGATCCGGCGCCAGGTGCAGATAGGTGAACAGCAATTGCCCGGGGCGCAGCAGCGCGCATTCCTCCGGCTGCGGTTCCTTGACCTTGACGATCATCTCGGCCTGCGCGAACACGCTGGCCGCATCCTCGGCGATGCGCGCGCCGGCGCGTTCGTAGTCGGCATCGGTCAGGCCGATGGCCTGGCCGCCGCCGCGCTGCACCAGCACTTGGTGACCGTGCAGCACCAGTTCGCGCACTCCGGACGGGGTCAGCCCGATCCGGTATTCGTGGTTCTTGATCTCTTTCGGAACGCCGACCAGCCTGAGCGGTTCTCCAGGCAGACGGGGCGCGTGGGGAGCGCGTGCGGTGGGGTGGGTGAGGGAGGGGTCAGGGCGTGCTGCGGATCATGTCCGCCAGCACCGCGAAGATGCGCTCGATGTGCGCGGCTTCCACGATCAGCGGCGGCGACAGCGCGATGGTGTCGCCGGTGACGCGGATCAGCAGGTCGCCTTCGTGGAAGCAGCGCTCGAAGATCTCGTAGGCGCGCGCGCCGGGCGCGCCCTTGCGCGGCGCCAGTTCGATCGCGCCGATCAGGCCGAAGTTGCGGATGTCGATGACGTGCGGCAGATCGCGCAGCCGATGGATGGCCTCCTCCCACACCGGGCCCAGCTCGATCGCCTTGTCGAACAACTGTTCCTCGGCGTAGGTGTCCAGCGTCGCCAGCGCCGCGGCGCAGGCCAGCGGATGGCCGGAGTAGGTGTAGCCGTGGAACAGGTCGATGGCGTTGGCCGGGCCGTGCGCGAACGCCTCGTGGATGGCGTGGGACACGAACACCGCGCCCATCGGCACGCAGCCGTTGGTCAGGCCCTTGGCGGTCGTCATCATGTCCGGGGTCACCCCGAAGCGCTGCGCGGCGAAGGCGTGGCCGACGCGGCCGTAGCCGGTGATGACTTCGTCGAAGATCAGCAGGATGCCGTGCTTGTCGCACAGTTCGCGGATGCGCTGCAAATAGCCGTGCGGCGGCAGCACCACCCCGGCCGAGCCGGAGATCGGCTCGACGATCACCGCGGCGATGGTGGAGGCGTCGTGCAGCGTCACCAGCCGCTCCAGGTCCTCGGCCAGTTCCGCGCCATGCGTCGGCAGCCCGCGCGAGAACGCGTTGCGCTCCAGGTCGAGCGTATGCCGCAGATGGTCCACGCCCGGCAGCAGCGGGCCGAACGCCTTGCGGTTGTTCGGCAGGCCGCCGACCGAAATGCCGCCGAAGCCGACCCCGTGGTAGCCCTTCTCGCGGCCGATGAAGCGGGTACGTTGGCCCTCGCCGCGGGCGCGGTGATAGGCCAGCGCGATCTTCAGCGCGGTGTCCACCGACTCGGAGCCGGAGTTGGTATAGAACACGTGGTCCAGGCCCGGCGGCGCCAGTTCCACCAGGCGTTCGGCGAGCACGAACGGTAGCGGCGAGCCCATCTGGAAGGTCGGCGCGAAATCCAGCGTGGCGATCTGCCGCGCCACCGCCTCGACGATGCGCGGCCGCGCGTGGCCGGCGTTGCAGCACCACAGCCCGGCGGTGCCGTCGAGGATCTGGCGCCCGTCCACGCTGCGGTAGTGCATGCCCTCGGCCGAGGCCAGCAGTCGCGGCCGCGCCTTGAACTGGCGGTTGGCGGTGAACGGCATCCAGAACGCGTCCAGCGTGTCCGGCTCGCGGATCGCCTGCGCGGCGTAGTGGTCGGACAGCGCCTGGGACGACAGGGGCGGCTGAGGGCGCATCGCAGGCTCCACGCGAGGGATGTTGAAAAAACTTTACACCATGCCGCTGTGCCGGAGGTGACCCGACGTGGCGCAGTTCGCGCAAGTGGTGCCGGCATTTCCTGGTTGCGCCGCAACACGGGCGCGCCGCGCGAAATTGACCGCCTGGAGCGGGTGTGTAAAGTATCCGGCAACACCGTCACCGGCGTTCCCCCGCGATGGACATCGGCGCCCGCCTGCACCGGGTTCGCACCGCCCACGGGCTGAGCCAGCGCGAGCTGGCCAAGCGGGTGGGCGTGACCAACAGCACCATCTCGCTGATCGAGCAGAACAAGGTCAGCCCGTCGGTCAGTTCGCTGAAGAAGGTGCTGGACGGCATCCCGATCTCGCTGGCCGAATTCTTCACCCAGGATCTGGACCCGGGCGAGGCCGATGCGCCGTTCTACCGCGCCGACGAACTGCCCGACGTCGGCAGCGACGGCATCCATTACTACCTGGTCGGCCAGCACCGCCCGCAGCGGCAGATGTGCATCCTGCGCGAGGTGATGCCGCCGGGCAGCGACACCGGCAGCGCGATGCTGGTGCACGACGGCGAAGAGGGCGGGGTGGTGGTGGCCGGCGAGGTGGAGATCACCGTCGGCAGCCAGGTGCGGGTGCTGCGCGCCGGCGAGGGCTACTATTTCGAAAGCCGGGTGCCGCACCGCTTCCGCAACGTCGGCCGCGAGACCGCGGTGCTGGTCAGCGCCAACACGCCGGCCACGTTCTGAGTCGCATGCGCGCCGTGCCGCCGCCCGCCGTCGCGTCCTTCCGATCCTTCCGCCGCCGCAGGAGTCCCCGATGACCGCACCCCGCACCCGCGACGCCTGGCAGGCGCTGGCCGACACGCTGCGTCCGCGGACCCAGGCCTTCATCGACGGCCGCTACGTCGACGCCGCCAGCGGCAAGACCTTCGACTGCATCAGCCCGATCGATGGCCGCCTGCTCGGCCGCGTGGCCGAGGGCGAGGCCGCGGACATCGACCGCGCGGTGGCCGCGGCGCGGCGCAGCTTCGAGGCAGGGCACTGGTCGCAGGCCAAACCCGCGCAGCGCAAGAAGACCCTGCTGGCGCTGGCCCAGTTGGTCGAACGCCATGCCGACGAACTGGCCTTGCTGGAATCGCTGGACATGGGCAAGCCGGTGCGCGACGCGCGTGCGGTGGACCTGGCGGCGACGGTGCGCTGCCTGTCCTGGACCGCCGAGGCGGTAGACAAGCTGTACGGCGAAGTGGCGCCGACCGGGCAGGACGAACTGGGCCTGATCACCCGCGAGCCGCTGGGCGTGGTCGGCGCGATCGTGCCGTGGAATTTCCCGCTGCTGATGGCGGCGTGGAAGATCGCCCCGGCGCTGGCCGCGGGCAACTCGGTGGTGCTGAAACCGTCGGAGAAATCGCCGCTGAGCGCGCTGCGCCTGGCCGAACTCGTTGCCGAGGCGGACATTCCCGACGGCGTGTTCAACGTGGTGCCCGGCTTCGGCAAGGGCGCCGGCGAACCGCTGGCGCTGCACATGGATGTGGACGGGCTGGTGTTCACCGGGTCCACCGCGGTCGGCCGGCGCCTGCTGCAGTGCGCGGGGCTGTCGAACATGAAACGCGCGTATATGGAATGCGGCGGCAAGAGTCCGAACCTGGTGTTTGCCGATGCGCCGGACCTGGAGCAGGCGGCGCAGGCGGCGGCCGCGGCGATCTTCTACAACCAGGGCGAGGTCTGCACCGCGGCGTCGCGGCTGTTGGTGGAGCGTTCGATCAAGGACCGCTTCGTCGAACGCGTGGTCGCCGCCGGCCGCGCGCTGCAGCCGCGGCATCCGTTCGAGGGCGACGCGGCGATGGGCGCGCTGGTGGACGAGACCCAGACCCATCGCGTGCTCGACTACATCGCCCGCGGCAACGCCGAAGGCGCGCGGCTGCTGCTCGGCGGCAAGCGCGTGGAGGTGGTGCCCGGCGGCTGCTACGTGGAGCCGACCATCTTCGACGAGGTCGGCCACGAACACACCATCGCCCGCGAGGAGATCTTCGGCCCGGTGCTGTCGGTGATCGCCTTCGACGACGAGGCGCACGCCCTGCGCATGGCCAACGACAGCGACTACGGCCTGGCGGCGGGCGTATGGACCCGCGACATCGGCCGCGCGCACCGCGTGGCGCGCAAGCTGCGCGCCGGCAGCGTGTGGGTGAACTATTGGGACGGCGGCGACATGACCGCCCCGTTCGGCGGCTACAAGCAATCGGGCAACGGCCGCGACAAGTCGCTGCACGCCTTCGACAAGTACACAGAGATGAAGGCGACGTGGATCAATCTGGGTGGGTAGCGGGGAGTGGGGAGTCGGGATTGGGGATTGCTGAAGCGCTTGGCCGCGGTCGGGATGTCGTAGGAGCGGCTTCAGCCGCGACAGGCTTTCCCGGGAAGGCCCGTCGCGGCTGAAGCCGCTCCTACGACGGCAACGGCGGCGTTTCAGATCGCGGTGCAGCCACTCATCCCCAATCCCGGCTTTCAACAGCCGAATGGCTGGTCATCCCCAATCCCGGCTCTCTCTCCACCCGGCACGCAAAACAGCCCTGCCGCGCGTGATGCAGGTGCAGGTAACGCACCTGCGGATCGGCGAAGGCGCAGGCGATCGCGGTGGCGATGCGCTCGCCGGGCTGCACGTCGGCGGCGATCAGCATGTCGTGGGCGTCGTAGCCGCGCAGCGAGATCAGGCGGCGGACGATCGCATCGGGCACCTCGCCCGGCGCCGGCGTGGCGGTGGCGACGTCGCGGCGCACGTAGATCGGGCCAGCCGCGCGGTACGGCGTCTGCGCGGGTTGGTGCAGGTAGTGCAGCAACAGCAGTTCCTCGCCGGGCCGCGCGTCCTCCAGGCTGATCCTGCACGGATAGCCGAGCGCGCTGTCGGCGCGCAGGCGCCGCGCGTGGTGCGCCTGCAGTTGCGCGTCGTCGAGGTCGAACAGGGGAGCGAACTGGGCGGCCGGCAGGCCGACGCAACGGAAGCTGGACATGGAGGCTCCGGGAACGGATGGAGCGCGCAGCGTGCCGTTCGCGGCGACGTGGTGCTGGCCGCTTTCGGACGCGGCATTGGCCATGGGCCGTGCGCGGTGCGTCGCCGCCAGGGCCGGCGAGACGCCGCGATGTCGCGGGCGCGCCGCCGGGAGGGCGCGCCTGCCGCCTTCAGCGCGGAACGTAAGCGGCGAAATCCACCGGATGTCGCGGATCGGCCGACTGCACCTGGTCGCCGTCCTTGACCAGCGCCTCGGCATCGGGCGAGGGATTCGGATTCAGCTCCCAGCGCTGCTGGATGCGCTTGTGGAACAGCCACTGCTTGCGCTGCGGCTCGTAGCGGAAGGTGATGAAGTCGGTCCAGTGCTGGCCGCAGGAGACCCCGTTCTGCACGGTGAAGTAGCGACCCTTGGCCGCGAACGGTTCGTCGCCATCGGTGAACGGATCGCACTGGCCGCCCTCGTCGCGCTTGAGGATCACCCGGTCGTTGCGCGCCGCCAGCCGATAGTGGCCGTCGCCCTGCTGCACGAAGATCAGCAGCGGTCGCGCCGGGGCCGGATCGCGCTGCGCCTCGCCGCGCTGCTGCAACGCGACCAGATAATCGGCGCGGCCATCGCCATCGAGATCGGCCTGCAGCTGCGCCAGCGGCAGGTAGCCGGCCGGCACCTGGCGCAGTACCTCGGCGGGCAGGTCGGCGGCGTTGGCGGTGTGGGTGCCGAGCAGCGCAAGGCCGGCGGCAAGGCAGAGGCGGAACGGGATGGGCATGGGACAGTTTCGCAAGCGTGGGGCCGCAAGCCTACCCGACCGGCGGGTGATGGCGGCGCGCGCCTTGCGCTGGGGCTTCTTGCAGTGCACAAGGAAAGGCGCCTGCTGCGCGCCGTGGCTCCGATCGCAGCCGGGTGCGGGCGCGGCTGCTGAAAGGGTGCGGCGTCCGTCGCGGGCCGCTGGGTGTGGCTGCGCGGGCGCTGGGCACCGGCAGTGCTGCCCACGGGCGCGGGCGACCGCGTGGCTCGGCCAGGCGCTGGCCGGCGCTTCAGCCCGCACGTGCGCGGGTGGCGTTGGCAGGGCGTGACCCGCGCTGCCAGTGGCGATTGGCCTGTCGCCCTCACAGGTGTACAACACGACGCTGTAGCATCCTTGGCGGGTAGCAAGGCGTGTCCGATTGGGCGCCCGCATGAAGCTGATCGCGGGCCGACGCGGGGAGGCGGCGGCCGCGGAAGGCCTTCCGGCTTGCGACACGGTCGCCGACGACGGCCAGCGCTGCCGCTGGTGCGGCCGAGCGACGGGAGTGCCCCGGCATCCCTGTCGCACGGCAGAATGCGTTGGTGCTGTTCCACTGAGTCCGGAGGGTCGCGATGTATTCGGGTGCGTCATCCAGGCCAGGGGCAGTCGCGCGCGGCATGCGTCGCCACCGCGACGGGCGCACGGCCATCGCCCAGGACCTGGTCGCGGCCGAGGTGCCGGTGGCGTTCGCCTATAACGACACGCCGTTCGTGGTGATGATGGCCACGCCGGAAGACCTGGAGGATTTCGCGCTGGGCTTCTCGCTCAGCGAAGGCATCGTCGCGGCGCCGGCGCAGTTGCGCATCGAGGCGGTGGAAACCTATCTGGAAGGCGTGTCGCTGCGTCTGCGGATCCCGCCGGCACAGGCCGCCGCACTGCAGGCACGGCGCCGCAACCTGGACGGGCGCAGCGGCTGCGGCGTGTGCGGCAGCGAGTCGCTGGAGGCGGTGCTGCGCACGCCGCGTCCGGTGCCGGCCGGCGTGCCGATCGCGGCCGACGCGCTGGCCCGGGCGCTGCGCGACTTGCGCGCGCGGCAGACGCTCAACGCGCTCACCGGCGCCACCCATGCCGCGGCCTGGGCCGATGCGCAGGGCGAGTTGCAGCTGATCCGCGAGGACGTCGGCCGCCACAACGCGCTGGACAAGCTGATCGGCGCGCTGGCCGGCGCCGGCCTCGATCCGGCCGCCGGCTTCGCGGTGGTCACCAGCCGCGCCAGCTACGAAATGGCGATGAAGGCCACCCAGGCCGGCATCCCGCTGCTGGCCGCCATTTCCGCACCCACCGCGCTGGCCATCGCGCTGGCCGACAGCGCCGGCCTGACCCTGATCGGCTTCGCCCGCGATCACGATTACGTCGTCTACAGCCATCCGCAGCGCCTAGCGCAGACCGAACCCGCCGGAGAGCCCGCATGAGCAAGAAAACCATTCAGCCCTATACGCAACCGGCCGGCGGTTGGGGCGCGCTGCGCTCCGTGGCCAAACACCTGATGGAGCAGGACGTGGCGGTGCAGGGTGCCAAGACCTTGCTGCATGCCAACCAGCCCGACGGCTTCGACTGCCCTGGCTGCGCCTGGCCCGACCGCGACCATACCTCGACCTTCGAATTCTGCGAGAACGGCGCCAAGGCGGTGGCCGCCGAATCCACCGCACGGCGCGCCACCCCCGAATTGTTCGCGCAGCACAGCGTCGCGCAACTGGCCAAGTACAGCGATTACTGGCTGGAAGGGCAGGGCCGGCTGACCCAGCCGCTGCGCTACGACGCGGACAGCGACCACTACGTGCCGGTGGACTGGGACGCGGCGTTCGCGCTGATCGCCCGGCACCTCAGCGGCCTGGCCTCGCCGAACGAGGCGATCTTCTACACCTCCGGCCGCACCAGCAACGAGGCCGCGTTCCTGTACCAGTTGTTCGTGCGCGAGTTCGGCACCAACAACTTTCCGGACTGCTCCAACATGTGCCACGAGCCGTCCGGTACCGCGCTCAGGGCGCAGATCGGCAGCGGCAAGGGCACCGTGTCGCTGCAGGATTTCGATCTGGCCGATGCGATCTTCATCTTCGGCCAGAACCCGGGCACCAACCATCCGCGCATGCTCGGCGAACTGCGCCGGGCGGCCAAGCGCGGCGCGGCGATCGTCTCGTTCAATCCGCTGCGCGAACGCGGCCTGGAGAAGTTCGCCGATCCGCAGGACAAGCTGCAGATGCTGCACAACGGCTCCACGCGCATCTCCTCGGACTATTTCCAGCTCAAGATCGGCGGCGACCTGGCGGCGGTCAAGGGCATCATCAAGCATGTGCTGGAGCGCGACGCCGAGGCGGCCAGCAGTGGCCAGCCGCGGCTGCTGGACCTGGAGTTCATCGCGCATCACACCGTCGGCTTCGAGGCCTTCGCCGCCGAGGTCGCGGCCGAGCCCTGGGACACCATCGTCGAGGAATCCGGGCTGAGCGAGGCCGAACTGCGCAAGGCCGGCGAGATCTACCTCAAGGCCGAGCGGCTGATCGCCTGCTGGGGCATGGGCATCACCCAGCACAAGCATTCGGTGGCGACCATCCAGATGATCGCCAACCTGCTGCTGCTGCGCGGCCATCTCGGCCGTCCCGGTGCCGGCGCCTGCCCGGTGCGCGGCCACAGCAACGTGCAGGGCGACCGCACCATGATGATCTACGAGAAGCCGCCGGAGGCGTTCCTGGACCGGCTGCAGGCGGTGTTCGGCTTCGCCCCGCCGCGCGCGCCCGGCTACGACACCGTGGGCGCGATCGAGGCGATGGCCGACGGCCGCGCCAAGGTGTTCTTCGCCATGGGCGGCAATTTCGCCACCGCCACGCCCGATACCGACGCGACCCATCGCGCGCTGCGCCGCTGCGAGCTCACCGTGCACGTCACCACCAAGCTCAACCGCAGCCACCTGGTGCATGGCCGCGACGCGCTGATCCTGCCGTGCCTGGGCCGCACCGAGATCGACATCCAGGAGGGCGGGCCGCAGCAGGTCAGCGTCGAGGATTCGATGAGCATGGTGCACCTGTCCGGCGGCATCAATCCGCCGGCCTCGCCGCACCTGCTGTCCGAGCCGGCGATCGTGGCGGGCCTGGCCGAGGCCACGCTCGGTGCGCGCAGCGCGGTGCGCTGGCGCTGGCTGGTGGCCGACTACGACCGCATCCGCGACCTGATCGGGCAGATGTTCGACGACTTCGCCGACTTCAATGCGCGGGTGCGGGTGCCGGGCGGCTTCCGCCTGTCCAATGGCGCGCGCGACCGCGTGTGGGACACGCCGGAGGGCCGTGCGGTGTTCAAGCCGCATGCGGTGCCCACCGACAACCCGATCCACCGCGCGCGGCGGGCGCATCCGGGCGAACTGGTGTTCACCCTGGCCACCACGCGCTCGCACGACCAGTACAACACCACCATCTACGGCCTGGACGACCGCTACCGCGGCGTGTTCGGCGAGCGCCGGGTGCTGTTCATCAACGCCGCCGACATCGCCGACCTGGGCATGCACGCCGGCGACTGGGTGGACCTGCACAGCCTGTGCGAGGACGGGGTGCCGCGTCAGGCCAAGCGCTTCATGCTGGTCGAGTACAACATTCCGCGCGGCTGCCTGGCGGCCTATTACCCGGAGACCAATGCGCTGGTGCCCTTGTCCAGCTTCGCCGACGAGGCGCGCACGCCCACCTCCAAGTCGATTCCGGTGGTGGTGACCGCGCATTTGGCCGACGCCGCCGCGGCCGCCCCGCGCGACATCGGTGTGGCGCTTGTCCGCTGATCCACTGCTGACCGCGCGCCTGCTGCCCTTGCTGGCCGAGGCACCGGAGGGCATGGCGCTGGCCCGGGTCTGCAAGCGCCTGGACGTGCGCATGAGCGTGTTGTTGCGCACCCTGGCCTGGCTAGGCGATGCCGAACTTGCCGGGCAGGCGGGGCCGGGATGGGTGCGGGTGGAACGGGCGGGCGAGCGCGAGCTGGCGGTGCTGACTGCCGCAGGTCGCGCACAACTGCCGCGTTGAGCGCGAAGCGGCAGCGATTTCAGATCCGTCCCACTACCTGCACTCTGCGACGTCGGCTCCGTCGCGAGCGGGCTGCAGCCCCCGCCCCCGACCGGGCGATCGGCGTTGGATATCGACAGTGGTACGCGTGCACTGCCGGCATGTCTGCAGCGGGCGGTCATCGCACCATTTGGAAAAGCGCGTTGCGCTTGCGCGCCTCCAGCTCCGTCGCTCCGGCAACGAGTAGGTCCCTTTTTTTCGTTAACGGAAGCACGCGGAAATTGATAATCAATTCTCGTCGCGTGGAAACAGTATTTTAATACTTTCCCGTGGTAAGTGATCCAGTGGCGATTTAGTGCTTTTGGAGCGTGGACGTCTTTCCCTGTCTCAATCCGTGAGAATTCCGGATCCGACGCTGCAGGTTGTTTCCACGAAGAGGGCCGGCGCAGCCGATCGAACACGCGACTGGGCCGAGATCCGGATTCTGCCAGGCGGCGTGGCTTTGCGGTGACGACCCACCCCCATTTCGTGGAAACGCGGCAGGTCCCTCGCCAGGCGCCTCTGGCGGTGGCCATGCCCGTTGACCGTCGCAGCCGGAGTGGATGCGATGCAGCCGCGTTTTCCGTTGCAGGTCGCGGATCCGTCCTGGGAAAACATCCTGTTTTTCATGCCCATAAGAGGATGATGCGATGAACACTGGAAAGATTCTGGCGTTGCGCACCTGTGCCAACAATATGGCCGATCACTGTGGCTTGATCTGGCCGATATCGGGTGATGTGGAATGCAAATACTGGAAACCGTCCCGATTGCACGAGAACGGCCTGACGGGCCTGTTGTGGGGAATAGGGGACTGGGCACATCTGAGTGCGCATGCCGATGCCCGCTGGGTCGTCTGTGAAGTCGACGCTGGCGACACGCTGCCGTTGCCAGAGGAGGGGATGATCAAGTTCCCGCGTGCGGCCGTGCTGCTTGTCGGGAATCGGAACGAGGCGCTGGACTATATTGCGCACAACCTCCAGTTCTACGAGGCGGCACGTCAGGTATCGGTGCCTGCCCAACCGGCGGACATGCCGAGCCCCGGATTGGCGCTGTCTGCGCGGACGACCCAGGCAACACTGGGGACTCAACCCACCCTGCCCACCCCGCCGACCTTGGCAACAGCGGCAACCCCGGTTGCCACGGTCGTTGCGGCGCATGCTGTCGAATCGCGCCACGACGCCGTCGCAAGGAAGACCGAAACAGGTGTCTATGGCAGTACGCTCACCGGCTCCGACCAAAGCCGGCTGGTCGCTGGCTACGGCAGTACCGAAACCGCCGGCGATCACAGCGATCTGATCGCCGGCTATGGCAGTACCGGAACCGCGGGATCCGACAGTTCCATCCTTGCCGGATACGGCAGCACCCAGACCGCCGCCGTCAGGAGCACGCTCATTGCGGGCTATGGCAGTACCCAGACGGCGCAGGAAGGCAGCCGCCTGACGTCCGGCTATGGCAGTACCGCGACCACGGGTGCCGACAGCGCCGTGATCTCCGGCTACGGTAGTACACAGACCTCGGGCAGCGACAGCTCGCTGACGGCCGGGTACGGCAGTACGCAGACCGCGCGGCAGGGCAGCGACGTCACTGCCGGCTATGGCAGCACCGGTACCGCGGGTGCGGACAGCACATTGATCGCCGGCTACGGCAGCACCCAAACCGCGGGCAGCGACAGCTCGCTGACGGCCGGTTACGGCAGCACGCAGACCGCGCGGCAGGGCAGCGACGTCACTGCCGGCTATGGCAGCACCGGTACCGCGGGTGCGGACAGCACATTGATCGCCGGCTACGGCAGCACCCAAACCGCGGGCAGCGACAGCTCGCTGACGGCCGGTTACGGCAGCACGCAGACCGCGCGGCAGGGCAGCGACGTCACTGCCGGCTATGGCAGCACCGGCACCGCTGGCGCGGACAGCACGTTGATCGCCGGCTACGGCAGCACGCAGACTGCCGGCAGCGACAGCTCGCTGACGGCCGGTTACGGCAGCACGCAGACGGCGCAGCAAGACAGTTCGCTCACCACCGGCTACGGCAGCACCTCCACAGCGGGTCACGACAGTTCGCTGATCGCGGGCTATGGCAGTACCCAGACCGCCGGCTACGACAGCGTCCTGACGGCGGGTTACGGCAGCACGCAGACGGCACAGCAAGACAGTTCGCTCACCACCGGCTACGGCAGTACCTCGACGGCCGGCGCGGACAGCACGTTGATCGCCGGCTACGGCAGCACGCAAACCGCCGGCAGCGACAGCTCGCTGACGGCCGGTTACGGCAGCACGCAGACCGCTCGGCAGGGCAGCGACGTCACCTCCGGCTACGGCAGCACCGGCACCGCGGGCGCCGACAGTTCGCTGATCGCTGGCTATGGCAGCACGCAAACCGCCGGCAGCGATAGCTCGCTGACGGCGGGTTATGGCAGCACGCAGACGGCGCGGCAGGGCAGCGACGTGACCGCCGGCTACGGCAGTACCGGCACCGCGGGTGCGGACAGTACGCTGATTGCCGGCTATGGCAGCACGCAGACCGCGGGCGGCGACAGTTCGCTGACGGCCGGTTACGGCAGCACGCAAACAGCGCGGCAGGGCAGCGACGTGACCGCCGGCTATGGCAGTACCGGCACCGCGGGTGCTGATAGCACGCTGATCGCCGGCTATGGAAGCACGCAAACCGCCGGCAGCGACAGTTCGCTGACGGCCGGTTACGGCAGCACGCAAACGGCGCGGCAGGGTAGCGACGTGACCGCCGGCTACGGCAGTACCGGCACCGCGGGTGCCGACAGTTCGCTGATCGCCGGCTATGGCAGCACGCAAACCGCCGGCAGCGACAGCTCGTTGACGGCCGGTTATGGCAGTACGCAGACCGCGCGCCAGGGCAGCGACGTCACCTCCGGCTACGGCAGTACCGGCACCGCGGGTGCCGACAGTTCGCTGATCGCTGGCTATGGCAGCACCCAGACCGCCGGCAGCGACAGCTCGCTGACAGCCGGTTACGGCAGTACGCAGACCGCACGCCAGGGGAGCGACGTCACCGCCGGCTATGGCAGTACCGGCACCGCAGGTGCGGACAGCACGCTGATCGCCGGCTACGGCAGCACGCAGACCGCCGGCAGCGACAGCTCGCTGACAGCCGGTTACGGCAGTACGCAGACCGCACGCCAGGGCAGCGACGTCACCGCCGGCTATGGCAGTACCGGCACTGCAGGTGCGGACAGCACGCTGATCGCCGGCTACGGCAGCACGCAGACCGCCGGCAGCGACAGCTCGTTGACGGCCGGTTATGGCAGTACGCAGACCGCGCGCCAGGGCAGCGACATCACCGCCGGCTATGGCAGTACCGGCACCGCAGGTGCGGACAGCACGCTGATCGCCGGCTACGGCAGCACGCAGACCGCCGGCAGCGACAGCTCGTTGACGGCCGGTTACGGCAGCACGCAAACGGCGCGGCAGGGCAGCGATATCACTGCGGGCTATGGAAGCACCGGCACTGCCGGTGCCGACAGTTCGCTGATCGCCGGCTACGGCAGCACCCAGACCGCGGGCTACAACAGTAGCCTGACCACGGGCTACGGCAGCACCCAGACCGCGCGGGAGAGCAGCTCCCTCACCGCCGGCTACGGCAGCACCTCGACGGCGGGCTACGACAGCACGTTGACCGCGGGCTATGGAAGCACGCAAACCGCCGGCTACAAGAGTACGCTGACCGCGGGCTATGGCAGCAACTCGACCGCCGGCCACGACAGCTCGTTGATCGCCGGTTATGGCAGTACCCAAACCGCCGGCTATGAGAGCACGTTGACCGCGGGATACGGCAGTTCGCTGACCGCGCAGCAGAACAGTTCGCTGACCGCCGGCTACGGGAGTACCGAGATCGCCGGCTACGCCAGCACGCTGATCGCCGGCTACGGCAGTTCCCAGACCGCCGGGTACGAGAGCACCCTGACCGCCGGCTATGGCAGTACCCAGATGGCCGAACACAGCAGTTCGCTGACGGCCGGCTACGGCAGCACCGGCATCGCCGGGCAGGACAGCTCGCTGATCGCCGGCTACGGCAGCAGCCTGACCAGCGGCGTGCGCAGCTTCCTGACGGCGGGCTACTGCAGCAACTTGATCGCCAGCTACGGTAGCTCGCTGATCGCCGGCCACGACTGTATCCAGATCGCCGGCCACAAGAGCATGCTGATCGCCGGCAAAGGCAGCTCTCAGACGGCGGGGTCGCGCAGCACCCTGATTGCAGGCGCCGAAAGCGTGCAGACCGCTGGCGACCGCAGCAAGCTGATCGCCGGCGCAGACAGTACCCAAACCGCCGGCGATCGCAGCAAATTGTTGGCCGGACGCAACAGCCATCTCACCGCCGGCGACAGGAGCAAGCTCACCGCCGGGGACGACAGCACGCTGATGGCCGGCGATCGCAGCAAGCTCACCGCCGGCAAGAACAGCGTCCTGACCGCCGGCGCTCGCAGCAGGCTCATCGGCAGTCTGGGGTCGACGCTGACCGGCGGGGAGAATTCGACGCTCATTTTCCGCTGCTGGGACGGCGAGCGCTACACCAACGTCGTGGTCACGACCGGCGAGCAAGGCGTGGAAGCCGATATGCCGTATCAGGTCGACGAGCAAGGCAACCTCGTCGGAAAGGCCGATGCCGCCGAGGTGCTGGAGCTGGTGCCGTGCGTGCCCTTGGACCGTGATCCAGATACCCTGGAGGACGTGCGCGATGTCTGAAGTGCGAGGTGACGGCGCAGGTCGTGGTCGCAACGGGACTGAGGATGCGTCGGAGGTCGCCCGGTTGCGCGGGTAGTTGGATTGCCTGGTTTTGCGGCCGCTCCCGGATGTGCGCGTGCGAGGGGCGCACGCGCACATCCGTGGTCGATCGTCGCGGTGTGGTGGGTGTCGTGCGACACGCCCTTGCGGTGTGCCCCTCGCCCGTTGCAACCGTCGCGGCAGTCACCCGCGTCCGGACAGATGATTTCACTTGCGGCATGGTGCACGAGGGATTCCAGGCGGCGGCAGCGCGGCACGCAACGGCTGCGCTACGCTGCGAAAGGCAGGGCGATCTGCCAGAATCGGCCGGTTGCCCGTCGATACCGCCTCCATGACCGTTGCCGCGTCTGCCGTTCCGCCCGTCAACTCGCCGCGCCGCGTGCTGCTGGCCAGCCTGGTCGGCACCACCATCGAGTTCTTCGATTTCTACATCTACGCCACCGCCGCGGTGCTGGTGTTCCCCACGTTGTTCTTCCCCAAGGGCGACGCCGATGCGGCGCAATTGCAGTCGCTGGCGACCTTTGCGGTGGCCTTCATCGCGCGGCCGTTGGGGTCGGCGCTGTTCGGCCATTTCGGCGACCGCGTCGGGCGCAAGGCGACCCTGGTGGCGGCGCTGCTGACCATGGGCCTGTCCACGGTGCTGATCGGCCTGCTGCCCAGCTACGACCGCATCGGCCTGTGGGCGCCGGCGCTGCTGGTGCTGTGCCGCTTCGGCCAGGGCCTGGGCCTGGGCGGCGAATGGGGCGGGGCGGTGCTGCTCGCCACCGAGAACGCGCCGCCGGGCAAGCGCGCCTGGTACGGCATGTTCCCGCAGTTGGGCGCGCCGCTGGGGTTCCTGCTGTGTTCGGGTATCTTCCTGCTGCTGGGGGCGCTGCTGGACGAGGCGCAGTTCCTGGACTGGGGCTGGCGCATCCCGTTCGTGGCCAGCGGCCTGTTGGTGATCACCGGGCTATGGGTGCGCCTGCGCATCCACGAGACCCCGGACTTCCAGCGCGCCCTGGACCGCAACGAGCGCGTGCGCCTGCCGATGCAGACGGTGCTCTCGCAGCACATCGGCGCGACGCTGCTGGGCACGTTCGCGGTGCTGGCGACCTTCGTGCTGTTCTACCTGATGACGGTATTCGCGCTGGAGTACGGCACCAAGACGCTGCACTACAGCCGCGAGCAGTTCCTGCTGCTGCAGATGGTCGGCATCCTGTTCTTCGCCGCCGGCATCCCGTTGTCGGCCTGGTATGGCGACCGCCGCGGCACGCGCCCGGCGATGCTGATGGCCACCGTGGCCATCGTCGTGTTCGGGGCCGTGTTGTTCGCGCCGCTGTTCCAGGCCGGGCATCCCTGGCAGGTGCTGGCCTTCCTGGCCCTGGGCTTCTTCTTCATGGGCCTGACCTACGGCCCCTGCGGGACGCTGCTGGCCGAACTGTTTCCGGTGCCGGTGCGCTACACCGGCGCCTCGCTGGCGTTCAACCTCGCCGGCATCCTCGGCGCGGCGCCGGCGCCGTACGTCGCGGTGCGGCTGGCCAGGGAGTTCGGCCTGCCGTGGGTGGGCTACTACCTCAGCGCGGCGGCGCTGCTGACCTTGCTGGCGCTGCTGGCGATCAGGCGGCCGCGTCGCTGAGCGCCGGCGGCGCAGACGCTGCGTATTCGACCCGGTTGCGGCCACCGGCCTTGGCCAGGTACAGGTGCTTGTCGGCCTCGGTCAGCAGCGGATGCAGGGTCTGCCGCTGCGTGCCGCTGCTGCTGACGCCGATGCTGATGGTCAGGCGCAGGGTCTGCGTGCCGACCGGGATCTTGAGGTCGGCGATGCGCGCACGCAGGGTCTCGAAATAGTCGGCGGCCGCGGCCGCGTCCAGGCCCGGCACCAGCATGCAGAACTCTTCGCCGCCGAAGCGCGCCACCATGTCCTGCGGGCGCGCGTGCGCGGCCAGGGTCGCGGCCACCGCGCGCAGCGCCTCGTCGCCGGCCTCGTGGCCCCAGGTGTCGTTGATGTGCTTGAAGTGGTCGATGTCGAGCATCGCCACGCTGACCGGTTCCTGCCGCGCCAGCCACTGCGGCAGCATGCGCTGGCTCTGTTCGAGGAAGTGCCGACGGTTGGGCAGGCTGGTGAGGAAATCGCGCGTGGCCAGGTCCTGCAGAGTGCCGATCAGCTCCAGCTGGTCCACGTTCTGCGAGACCCGGCAGAAGAATTCCTCGCGCGAGAAGGGCTTGCGCAGGAAGTCGTTGGCGCCGTTCTTGAGGAAGCGCGGCACCAGCGAAGGGTCGTTGTTGCCGGACAGGCCGATCACCGCCAGCATGTCGCGTGCGCGCAAGGTGCGCAGCCGGCGGGTGAACTCCACGCCTTCCATGCCCGGCATCTCCTGGTCCACCACGGCCAGGCGGATGGACGGGTTGGCCTCGATCGCGCGCAGCCCAGCGGCGCCGTCGGCGGCCTCCACCACGCGGTAGCCATACATCTTCAGCAGCGAGGCGGCGTAGGCGCGCGCCGACGGCGAGTCGTCCACCACCAGTGCGGTGATGGCGCGGTTGCGCGCCAGTCGTTGTACCAGCCAGGCCAGGTAGTCGATGCTGTCCGGCGCGTTCTTCAGCACGAAGTCGATGATCTGCTGGGTCAGGATGCGCTTGCGCAGGCTTTCGTCGTAGACCCCGCTCACGACCACCGTGGGCAAGCCGCGCGCGACGAAGAAGTCCACCACGGTGTCGCGGTCGCCGTCGGCCAGCACCAGCCCGGTCAGCGCCAGGAACCAGGAGCCGCCGTCGTCCAGCGCGGCGGCCGCCTCGGCCAGGGTGGAGACCACCACGACCGGCAGTTCGACCCGTTGCGCGATCGCCGCGCGCAGCAGGTCGGTGAAGGTCCGCGAGTTTTCCACCAGCAGGATGCGCTGCTGTGCGGGGCTGCCGTCGGGGGCGATCGGGGCGATCGACAACGGGTGCGACATGCATGCCTCGCGGGCGGCAATCCAGGGGTGGAACCCGGTTAGCGGCCGCGCGCGCGCAAACTTGAGGGCGACGCGGCGGCTACCACAGCGCGTCGCGCAGCTTGTACCAGGACATCGCCGCCACCAGCAGCGGGGTGCGCAGCAGGCGACCGCCGGGGAAGGGCGCGTGCGGAATCCGCGCGAACACGTCCAGCCGCTGCGCCTGCCCGGCGATCGCCGCGGCGATGACCGCCCCGGCCAGGCCGGTGGCGGCCACACCGTGGCCGGAGAAGCCCTGCGCGAAGTACACGTTCGGGGTCAGCCGGCCCCAGTGCGGGGCGCGGTTGCGGGTGATGTCGACGTAGCCGCCCCACACCGAGTCCATCTCGACCTGGCGCAGCTGCGGGAACACCCGGCGCATCCGCCGGGTCATCACCCCGCGCAGGCCTGGAGGGGGCAGCGACGAATAGCTGGCGCGGCCGCCGAACAGCAGGCGGTGGTCGCGGCTGAGGCGGAAGTAGTCCAGCGCCCAGTTGACGTCGGCCACCGCCATGTCGTTGCCAATCAGTTCGCGGGCCAGCGCCTCGCCCAGCGGCGCGCTGGCGCCGATGTAGGTGCCGACCGGCATGATCCGCGACTCCAGCTCCGGGGCGATGCCGCGCAGCCAGGCATTGCCGGCGAGAATGGCGAACTCGCCCTCGACCTCGCCGTGCGCGCTGCGCAGGATCGGCTGCGCGCCGCGCACCAGGTGCGTGACCGGCGTCTGCTCGTAGATGCGCACGCCGGCAGCCAGCGCCGCCCGCGCCAGGCCACGCGCGTACTCCAGCGGATGCAGGTGGCCGCTGGCGGCGTCGTACATCGCCCCCAGATAGCGCGGGCTGCGCAACTGCGACTGCAGTTGCGCGCGGTCCCACCATTGCAGCGGATAGTCGTAGCGCTGCGCCATCTCGATGATGCCGGCGCGCAACGCGCGTTCCTGCCGCGGCTTGATCGCCACGTGCGCATGCCCGTCGCGCCAGTCGCAGGCGATGCCATGGCGGGCGATGCGGCTGCGCAGCAGGTGCATGCCGTCGCGGGAGAAGTCGAACAGCAGCCGCGCATCGTCCTGGCCGAGCAGGGCTTCGAGGGTGTGCTGCTCGCAGCCGTAGCCGACGATGGCCTGCCCGCCGTTGCGCCCGGACGCGCCCCAGCCGACCCGCTGCGCCTCCAGCACCACCACCCGATACCCGGCCTCGGCCAGGGCCAGCGCCGCACTCAGCCCGGTATAGCCGGCGCCGAGGATGCACACGTCGGCGCGTACCTGGCCGCGTAATGGCTCTTGTTTCGGGAACGGCGCGGCGCTGTCGAGATACCAGGACGCGCCGGGAGTCGGGAATCGGGGATCGGGAACCGGAGAAGCGTTGGTCATGGCGGCGAACCGCTGCGATGGCCCAGGCGCACCATGCGCTGGGCTGCAGGCGCATTCGCTGTGGCTGCTTTCGATTCCCGTTTCTCCATTCCCGATTCCCGGCCTTCAAACCGTCCGCAGATACCAGCGATAGTCCACATCGCTGACCTGCGCCTGGAAATCCAGCAGTTCGCGGCGCTTCTGCTGGCCGTAGATGTGCCGGAAGCGCGTGCCGAAGGCGGTGGCGGCGAAGTCGCTGTCCAGGAAACGGCCGATCGCGCCGCGCCAGTCCGGCTCGCGTGCGGCGTGCTGCGCGTAGGCATTGCCCTGCGTCGGCGGCCCTGGATCGAGGCCTTGCGCCAGGCCGTGCTCGATGCCGGCCAGCACCGCCGCGGCGACCAGGTAGGGATTGGCGTCGGCGCCGGCGATGCGGTGTTCGATGCGGGTGTTGGCCGGGTCGCTGTGCGGTACCCGCATCGCCACGGTGCGGTTGTTGAAGCCCCAACTGTCGTTGAGCGGGACGAAGGCGTTGGCGACGAAGCGCCGGTAGCTGTTGGCGTGCGGGGCGAACAGCAGCAGGCAGTCCTCGGCGCTGTGCTGCAGCCCGCCGATGGCATGGCGCAAGGGCGCGGCCGGTGCCTGCGGGGTGCCGGCGAACACGTTGTCACCGGCACTGTCCAACAGGCTCACGTGCAGGTGCAGGCCGCTGCCGGACTGCGCGGCGAACGGCTTGGCCATGAAGCTGGCGAGCAGGCCCTGCTGCTGCGCGATCGCCTTGATCGCGCGCTTGAGCAGAACCGCATCGTCGCAGGCGGCCAGCGCATCGGCGCGGTGCTTGAGGTTGATCTCGAACTGGCCGGGCGCGTACTCGGCGACCGCCGTGTCGGCCGGAATGCCCTGCGCGCGGCAGGCCTGCGCGACCGCGTCGGTGAAGCCGCGCTGGTCGTCCAGTTCCTGCATGTAATAGACCTGGGTGCTGTCGCTGCGCAGCCCGCTGTGCGCGTGCAGCGGCGGCTGCGGGCGGCCCTGCGCATCGGCATGCGGGTCGAACAGGTAGAACTCCAGTTCCACCGCGATCACCGGCGTCAGCCCGCGTGCCTGCAGCCGCGCCAGCACCTGCGCCAGCACCTGGCGCGGGGCGAAATCGAGCGCGCCGCCGGCGCCGTCCTGCATCGTCAGCAGCAGTTGCGCCGACGGCACCGGCGCCCATGGCACCGGCCGCAGGCTGCCGGGTACCGGGACGCACAGCCGATCCTCGTCGCCGATGTCGTAGCCCAGCCCGGTTTCCTCGACGGTGTTGCCGGTGATGTCGGTGGCGATCAGCGACATCGGCAGGCACACCCCGTCGCGGTAGACCTTGTCCAGCGCGTCGCGGGCGATGCGCTTGCCGCGCAGCAGGCCATTGCAGTCCGGCAGCAGCAGGTCGATCTGCTCGCAGCCGGCGATGCGCTGCAGGGTCTGGGCATCGTCCTGGGGCAGCAGCGGGGCATCGTGCATGCGGGTCATCGCGGCGGACGGCGGGAGTGCTTCGAGCTTAGCAGAGCACCATGGCGTCAAGAATACTCAACAGCCGCGGAGCGCGACGTGCCAACGGTCGGCCACACTGTCGTCACGCTGCGGCAAGCTTTCGCGGCGTTGCGTGCGCAATGCAGGCGCCGCGCATGCGGTCTGTGCCGCGTTCTGCAGTGCGTCGTGTTGTAAAAATAAAACGCCCGCGGTAACTTGCGACGACGCCACACGAGTTCTTCGCATGGCCGTATCGCCCCTGGTCGGCGTGCCGACCGACCGCAAGCTCATCGGCCACCATCCGTTCCTGGCCGCGGGCGAGAAGTATCTGCGCGCCGCCGTCGATGGTGCGGGGGTGACCCCGGTCCTGCTGCCGTCGCTGCAGCCGCCGGTCGATGCCCACGCCTGGTTGACCCGGCTCGACGGCCTGCTGTTGACCGGTGCGGTCAGCAACATCGAGCCGCACCACTACAGCGACGAGCCGAGCTGGCTCGGCAATCTTCACGACCCGGCGCGCGACGCCAACACGCTGGACCTGATTCCGCAGGCGATCTCGCTGGGCCTGCCGATCCTGGCGATCTGCCGCGGCTTCCAGGAGATCAATGTCGCCCTCGGCGGCACCCTGCACCAGAAGGTGCATGCGCAGCCGGGGCTGTCCGATCATCGCGAGGATCCGCAGGCGCCGCTGGAAGCGCAGTACGCGCCGGCGCACGAGGTGACGCTGAGCCACGGCGGCTGGCTGGAGGAGATCGCCGGCTGCGACCGGGTGCGGGTCAACTCGCTGCACGGGCAGGGCGTGGCCCGGCTCGGCGGCGACCTGATCGTCGAGGCGCTGGCGCCGGACGGCCTGATCGAAGCCTTCCGCGGCATCGGCCCCGGCTTCCTGCTCGGCGTGCAATGGCATCCGGAGTGGCGGGTGCTCGACGACGCGTTCTACCTCGGCATCTTCCAATCCTTCGGCGACGCGTGTCGCCACTATGCGGCCACCCGCAGGCATTGAGTCCCATGGCCAGTCGACCCCGATCGCGCAAGCACACCCCGGAACAGCAGGAAAGCTCGCTGCGGCGCTGGCTCAAGGAACGCCACATCACCGAGGTCGAATGCCTGGTGCCGGACATCACCGGCAACGCCCGCGGCAAGATCATTCCCGCCGCCAAGTTCTCGCACGACTACGGCACGCGTCTGCCCGAGGGCATCTTCGCCACCACCGTCACCGGCGATTACCCGGACGACTACTACGACCTGACCTCGCCGTCGGATTCGGACATGCAGCTGCGCCCGGACCCGGACACGGTGCGGATGGTGCCGTGGGCCGCCGACCCGACCGCGCAGGTGATCCACGATTGCTACACCAAGGAGGGCCAACCGCACGAACTGGCGCCGCGCAACGTGCTGCGCGGGGTACTGGCGGCGTACGCGGCGATCGGCTGCAAGCCGGTGGTGGCGCCGGAGCTGGAGTTCTTCCTGGTGCAGAAGAACACCGACCCGGACTTCCCGCTGCTGCCGCCGGCCGGCCGCTCGGGGCGGCCGGAGACGGCGCGGCAGTCGTACTCGATCGACGCGGTCAACGAGTTCGATCCGATCCTGGACCTGATGTACGACTATTGCGACGCGATGGAACTGGACGTGGACACGCTGATCCACGAATCCGGCGCGGCGCAGCTGGAGGTCAACTTCACCCACGACGATGCGCTGTCGCGCGCCGACCAGGTGTTCCTGTTCAAGCGCACCATGCGCGAGGCGGCGTTGCGCCACGGCGTCTACGCCACCTTTTTGGCCAAGCCGATGGAGAACGAGCCGGGCAGTGCGATGCACATCCACCAGAGCCTGGTGGACAAGCACGGCAAGAACGTCTTCAGCGGCCGCCGCGCCGGGGAGTACAGCCGCACCTTCGCCCATTACCTGGCGGGCCTGCAGAAGTACGTGCCGATGGCGATGGCGTTCTTCGCGCCCAACGTCAATTCCTACCGCCGGCTGATGTTCGGCGAGGTCTCGCCGAGCAATGTGCTGTGGGGCTTCGACAACCGCACCTGCGGCCTGCGCGTGCCGATCGACACGATCGAGAACATGCGCGTGGAGAGCCGCTTCGCCGGTTCCGACGCCAATCCCTATCTGGCGATGGCGGCGACGCTGGCCTGCGGCCTGCTCGGGATCCGCGAGAAGCTCGAGCCGACCGAGCCGACCACCGGCAGCGGCAAGGAGATGGGCTATCAGTTGCCGCGCTCGCTGGGCGAGGCGCTGGACGAGCTTGAGCGGTGCGCGCCGTTGCAGGAGTTGCTGGGGCCGCGGTTCGTGCGGGCGTACATTTCGGTCAAGCGCAAGGAGTACGAGACGTTCTTCCGGGTGATCAGTTCGTGGGAGCGGGAGTTTTTGTTGTTGAACGTGTGAGTTCCTGGTGCCTTTCGTGGCTCGCGTGACGCATCGTTTGCGACGAAATTGCCTACGCGCTATGCAGCAGATTCGATCCTGCCGTTGCCGTTGCCGTTGCTTTGCTGTTGCTTCGGTTGTTGCTTTTGACTTACCGGGTCCCCTTCCGTAGCGGCGGCCATCGCGGGGAAACACCCGAAGGGCGGCGTACATGGATGTACGCCGTCCGCGGCAGGGGCAGGATGCCCCTTCCGCGGATCCCCGTGATGGACGCGGACCCGGAGCGCGCAGCGCGGAGGGCGCGAAGGCAGGGCGCGCTTTCTTTTGGTTACCTTTTCTTTGCGCGAGCAAAGAAAAGTAACTCGCCCGTCAGGGCGAAAGCCTTTAAAGCTTTTGCTGTTGCTACTGCTGTTGATTGAAGTTTGTCTGTAGGACGAGAAGATCTGTAGGAGCGGCTTCAGCCGCGACAGGCACAATGACTTCCGCTGTCGCGGCTGACGCCGCTCCTACAATTCAGCCGCGGCGGCAGCATCTTCAAGAGCAAAGCTTTCGCCTGGCGGCGAGTCACTTTTCTTTGCTTGTGCAAAGAAAAGTAACCAAAAGAAAGCACACCCTGCCTACGCGCCCTCCGCGCTAACGCGCTCCGGGTCCGCGTCCATGCCGGGGATTCGCGGAAGGGGCATCCTGCCCCTGCCGCGAACGGCGCACATCCATGTGCGCCGCCCCTTCGGGGTTTTTCCCCGGCACGGCCGCCGCTTCGGAAGGGAACCCGGCAAGTCAAAAGCAACGGCAACAGCCAACAGCAACAGCAAGAACAACAGCAAGAGCAAGAGCAAAGCTTGGCCGCGTTGCGGCCTTGGTGCCAACATTGGAGTGGACATGGACCCGATCGATACGCGCACCCTGCAGGACCTGGATGCCGCGCACCACCTGCACCCGTTCAACGACAACGCCGCCCTGGCGCTGAAAGGCACCCGCATCCTCACCCGCGGCGACGGCGCCTACGTCTGGGATGCCGACGGCAACCAGTTGCTGGACGCCTTCGCCGGCCTGTGGTGCGTCAACGTCGGCTACGGGCGCAAGGAACTCGGCCAGGCCGCCGCGCGGCAGATGGAACAGCTCGCGTACTACAACAGCTTCTTCCAGTGCACCACCGAACCCACCATCCGCCTGGCCGCCAAGCTCGCCGAACTGGCGCCGGGCGACCTCGACCATGCCTTCTTCACCAACTCCGGCTCCGAGGCCAACGACACCATCCTGCGCCTGGTGCGACATTTCTGGGCAGTGCAGGACCAGCCGCAGAAGACCATTTTCATCGGCCGCCACGACGGCTACCACGGCACCACCATGGCCGGCGCCAGCCTCGGCGGGATGAAGGGCATGCACCGCCAGGGGGGCCTGCCGATCCCCGACATCCACCACATCGATCCGCCGTACTGGTTCGGCGACGGCGGCGACATGGACCCGGAGGAGTACGGCCTGCTGGCCGCACGCCGGCTCGAAGACAAGATCCTGGAACTGGGGCCGGAGCGGGTGGCCGCGTTCATCGGCGAACCGATCATGGGCGCGATCGGCGTGTACATCCCGCCGCGCAGCTACTGGCCGGAGATCGAGCGCATCTGCCGCCGCTACGACGTGCTGCTGGTCGCCGACGAGGTGATCTGCGGCTTCGGCCGCACCGGCGAGTGGTTCGGCTCGCAGCACTTCGGCTTCCAACCCGACGTGATGACCATCGCCAAGGGCATCACCTCCGGCTACATCCCGCTCGGCGCGGCGATGTTCGGCACGCGCGTGGCCACGGTGCTGAAGGAGCAGGGCGGGGAGCTGGCGCACGGCTGCACCTATTCCGGCCACCCGGTGTGCGCGGCGGTGGCGCTGGAGAACCTGCGCCTGCTGCAGGACGAAGGCATCGTCGAACGCGCGCGCCGCGAGATCGCGCCGTACCTGGCGCAGCGCTGGGCCGAGTTGGGCGAGCACCGGCTGGTCGGCGAGGCGCGCATCGTCGGCATGATCGGGGCGCTCGAGCTGGTGCCGGACAAGCCGCGCCGGCACTACTTCCCCGAGCGCGGCAAGGTCGGCGCGCTGTGTCGCGACCATGCGCTGCGCCGCGGCCTGATCCTGCGCGCCACCCACGACGCGATGCTGCTGTCGCCACCGTTGATCCTCAGCCGCGCCCAGGTCGACGAACTGTTCGACAAGGCCTGGCGGGCGCTGGAGGACACCGCGCAGGCCCTGGGCAAATAGCCCGGCGCTGGGTAGTCTGGACCGTCCCTCGGATCGGCGCGCGTCACCGATCCTTCCCCCTCTTGCCCATGGACCCGCGGAGACCTGCCATGACCTTGCGACTGCTCACTCTTTCCCTGGCCACGGCGCTGCTCGCCGGCTGCGGCGGCTCCGGCGGCGATGCGGACAAGGCGGGGCAGGGCGAGGCGGGGCAGGGCGAGGCGAAGGTGCTCAACGTGTACAACTACTCGGACTACATCGCCGAGAACACGATTCCCGACTTCGAAAAGCAGACCGGGATCAAGGTCACCTACGACGTCTTCGACAGCGACGAGATGGTGGAGACCAAGCTGCTGGCCGGCGGCAGCGGCTACGACGTGGTGGTGCCGACGCTGAACTTCTTCGGCCGGCAGATCCAGGCGGGCGTGTTCCTGCCGCTGGACAAGAGCAAGATCCCCAACCTGGCCAATCTCGATCCGCAGATCATGCAGCGCATCGCGCAGCAGGATCCGGGCAACAAGTACGGCGTGCCGTACATGGTCGGCACCACCGGCATCGGCTACAACGTGGACAAGGTCAAGGCCGCGTTCGGCAGCACCGACATCGCCAACAGCTGGGACCTGGTGTTCAAGCCGGAGAACCTGTCCAAGCTCAAGGACTGCGGCGTGACCCTGCTGGACACGCCCTCGGACCTGATCCCGATCGCGCTGCACTACCTGGGCGAGGATCCGCACAGCACCGACCCGGCCAAGATCGAGCAGGCCGCGGCGCTGATCAAGCGCATCCGCCCGTACGTGCAGAACTTCCACTCCTCGCAGTACGTGACCTCGCTGGCCAACGGCAGCACCTGCCTGGCGGTGGGCTGGTCCGGCGACATCATCCAGGCCCGCGACCGTGCCGAGGAGGCCAAGAACGGCGTGCACGTGGCCTATTCGATTCCCAAGGAAGGCGCGCCGCAGTGGTTCGACATGCTGGCCATTCCCAAGGACGCCAAGCATCCGGAGAACGCCTACGCGTTCATCAACTACCTGCTGACGCCGAAGGTGGCCGCGGCCAATACCGACTTCATCCACTACGCCAACCCGGTGCCGCAGGCGACCCCGCTGGTGGACGCGGCGATCCGCAACGACCCCACCATCTATCCGCCGCCGGAGGTGGCCGCGAAGATGTTTACCTATTCGATCAACCCGCCCGAAGTGGACAAGCTGTACACCCGCCTGTGGACGGAGATCAAGACCGGCCGTTGAGCTGGCCTGTGTAGTCCCGGGCGATGCGTTGTCGTTGATCCGGGCGGAGCAGCACGACACGCTTGCCCGCGCCGGCGATGCCAGATGCAAGCGGCTGTTGTGGGAGGGACTTCAGTCCCGACGCGATGCTGCCTGGCACGCATCGCGTCTTCGTTCGTCGGGGCTGAAGCCGCTCCTACCCCGTTTGCCGGTGCGCGCAGGTACCGCGCCGGCACGCTCCCCCGGTCGAGACCGAGCCGGGCACCCCCCTCTCCCGTAGGAGCGGCTTCAGCCGCGACAGGCCTTCCCGCTAGCGCCCCTTTGCGCGGCTGAAGGGCGCCTCTGCGCATGGCGCCCCTTCGGGATGCGCGACTGGGAAATCGCTCCCTCGACGCACGCGGCCGGGTCGGGCGCCGCACAGCCTCCGCAATCGCGGAGACGCTGCAGCGCCACCGCCACGCGATGCTCACACACTCTGTACTCGCCGGTACAAATAATGCGCCGGCCGGCGTACGCTACCGTTTGGTGGTGTCGCCGTCCCGACCCGGCGACGTTCTTCCTCTCCCCAGGAATCCGCGACTTGAGCAACCACGACCCAGACTCCTCGCAGGCGCCGCGGCAGGCCGCCGCGCACGACGCCCACGCCGACCAGGACCAGTCCGGCAAGCGCCGGGACGACGCGGGCGGCAACGACGCCGGCAAGGCCGACACCCCGTCGCCGCTCAAGAACCCCAAGGTCAAATGGACCCTGCTGCTGATCGGCCTGCTGGTGGTGATCGGCCTGGTGGTGTGGCTGATCTACTACCTCACCACCGGACGCTACCTGCAGGAGACCAACAACGCCTACCTGCAGGCCGATACGGTGGCGGTGGCGCCGCGGGTCAACGGCTACGTGACCGCGGTGTACGTGCGCGACAACCAGCGCGTGGCCGCCGGGCAGCCGCTGCTGGAGATCGACCCGCGCACCTACCGCGCCACCCTGGAGCAGGCGCAGGCCGCCATCGCGGTGCGCCAGGCCGACATCGCCGCCGCCGAGGCCGGGCTGCAGGCGCAGCGCGCCAGCCTGTTGCAGGCGCGCACCCAGGTGACCGCGGCCGCCGCCAGCCTGCGCTTCGCCCAGGGCGAGGCCAAGCGCTTCGGGCCGTTGGCCGCCTCCGGTGCCGACACCCACGAACACTACGAAAGCATCCTCCACGACCGCGACCGTGCGCAGGCGCAGTTCGACGCGGCCAAGGCCCAGGTGGTCGCCGCCGAGAGCCAGGTGCAGGGCACCGGCGCCCAGCTCGACCAGGCGCGCGCCGCGCTGGTGCAGGCGCAGGCTGACGCCGCGCAGGCGCAGGTGGCGGTGGAGGACACCCGCCTCACCGCGCGTATCGCCGGCCGCATCGGCGACAAGACCGTGCAGGTCGGCCAGTTCGTCGCCGCCGGTACCCGGCTGATGAGCGTGGTGCCGGTCGAGGCGCTGTACCTGAGCGCCAACTTCAAGGAAACCCAGGTCGGGCTGATGCGGCCCGGGCAGCCGGCGCGGATCGAGGTCGATGCGCTGTCCGGGGTGGAACTGGACGGCGTGGTCGAGAGCATCGCGCCCGGCACCGGGTCGCAGTTCGCGCTGCTGCCGCCGGAGAACGCCACCGGCAACTTCACCAAGGTGGTGCAGCGGGTGCCTGTGCGGATCCGCCTCAAGGCCGGCGCCGAGGCGCGCAAGGTGCTGGTGCCGGGCATGTCGGTCACGGTGACCGTCGACACGCGCAGCGCCAAGGATGCCAAGGAGCGCGTGGAGGAAGAGGACGCGCAGGGCCAGGATGCGGTCGCGCCGCGCGGACGCACCCCGTGAGCGAAGCGGCCGCGGCGGCCGGCGCGCAGGCGCCGCAAAAGGCCGACACCGGCGCGTGGCTGGCGGTGGCCGCCGGCACCATCGGCTCGTTCATGGCGACGCTGGACATCTCCATCGTCAACGCCGCGCTGCCGACCATCCAGGGCGAGGTCGGCGCCAGCGGCACCGAGGGCACCTGGATCTCGACCTCCTACCTGGTCGCCGAGATCGTGATGATCCCGCTGACCGGCTGGTTCGTGCGCACCCTCGGGCTGCGCAACTTCCTGCTGATCTGCGCGCTGCTGTTCACGTTTTTCTCGGTGGTGTGCGGGCTGTCCAACAGCCTGACCATGATGATCCTCGGCCGCGTCGGCCAGGGCTTCGCCGGCGGCGCGCTGATCCCCACCGCGCTGACCATCGTCGCCACGCGCCTGCCGCCAGCGCAGCAGACCCTGGGCACGGCGCTGTTCGGCATGACCGTGATCCTGGGTCCGGTGATCGGGCCGCTGCTGGGCGGCTGGCTCACCGAGAACGTCAGCTGGCATTACGCGTTCTTCCTCAACGTGCCGGTCTGCGCCGGCCTGGTGGCGCTGCTGCTGCTCGGCCTGCCGCACGAGCGCATGTATCTGCGCGGGCTGCTCGACGCCGACTGGCTCGGCATCTTCGGCCTGACTGCGGGACTGGGCGCGTTGACCGTGGTGCTGGAGGAGGGCCAGCGCGAGCGCTGGTTCGAATCCACCGAGATCGTGCTGCTGAGCGTGGTGTCGCTGGTCGGCTTCATCGCCCTGGTGGGCTCGCAGTTCCTCAGCCGGCAGCCGGTGATCCGCCTGTCCATCCTGCTGCAGCGCAGTTTCGGCGCGGTGTTCGTGATGGTGATGGCGGTGGGCATGATCCTGTTCGGGGTCATGTACATGATCCCGCAGTTCCTGGCGGTGATCTCCGGCTACAACACCGAACAGTCCGGCTACGTGGTGCTGCTGTCGGGCATTCCCACGGTGCTGCTGATGCCGATGATGCCCAAGCTGCTGACCACGGTGGACGTGCGCGTGCTGGTGCTCGGCGGGCTGACCTGCTTTGCCAGCGCCTGCTTCGTCAACATGCACCTGACTGCCGAGTCGGTCGGCATGCATTTCGTCGCCGGGCAACTGCTGCAGGGCTGCGGGCTGGCGCTGGCGATGATGTCGCTCAACCAGGCGGCGATCTCCTCGGTGCCGCCGGACCTGGCCGGCGACGCCTCGGGCCTGTTCAACGCCGCGCGCAACATGGGCGGCTCGATCGGCCTGGCGCTGATCTCCACCTTCCAGGAGCGGCGCATGGTGTTCCATACGCAGATGCTCGGCAGCGGCACCACCGCCAACTCCCCATTGGCGCAGGACTATCTGCACGGCATCAGCGCGCAGCTGCAGTCGGTCTCCAGCGCCGGCGCGGCGATGCAGTCGCTGGCGCAACTGGCGCGGCTGGTGCAGCAGCAGGCGCTGGTGATGACCTACAACGACCTGTTCTGGATCTTCGGGGTGATCGTGGTCTGCACGATTCCGCTGGCGTTCCTGCTCAAGCCGCTGCCCAAGGGCGGCGCTCCGCTCGCGATGCATTGAGGATTCCATGGCCCTGCGTTTCTCCCGCGTTCTCGTCGCCGCCGCGCTGCCCTCGCTGCTGTCGGCCTGCCTGCTCGGCCCGGACTACGTGAAGCCGCCGCCGGTGGCCGAGGCGGCGCTGGCGCAGCCGCGCCTGCACCGCGCCGACGCCACCGCTGCCGCCGCCGGCGTGGTGCCGGCGCCGCCGCCGCAGCGCTGGTGGGACACCCTGCACGACCCGCAGCTGACCATGCTGGTCGATCAGGCGCTGCAGCGCAGCCCCAACCTGCGGGTGGCGCAGGCGCGCCTGCGCGCCTCGCGCGCGCTGGTCGACCAGCGCCACGCCGAGCAGTTGCCCAGCGTCGGCGCCAACGCGGCCTACCTCAACGCGCGCGCGCCGGATGCGCTGACCGACCGCCTGGGCAGCATCGCCGCCGGCACCGGCCAGCCGGTGGAGATCGATCCGCGCATGCAGCTCTACAGCGTCGGCATCGATGCCAGCTGGGAACTGGATTTCTTCGGCCGCCGCCGCCGCGCCAGCGAAGGCGCACTGGCCGACGCCCAGGCCGACGAGGCCGACCTGGCCGACACCCAGGTACAGATCGCCGCCGAAGTGGGGCAGGCCTACCTGGGCTACCGCAGCACCCGTGCACGCATGGCCATCGCCCAGCGCAACCTGGAGGCCGCGCGGCAGACCCTGCAACTGACCCGCCAGCGCCGCGAGCGCGGCGCCGACGCCGACCTGCAGGTGGAACGGGCGCAGGCGCAGTTGCAGCAGCAGGAAGCGGTGCTGCCGGACCTGCAGGCGCAGGCGCAGGTGGCGCTGGACCAGTTGGCGCTGATGATCGGCCGCGAGCCGGGCGCGCTGGACGCCGAACTGGCCGCGGACCGGCCGTTGCCGACGCTGCCGGCGACGGTGCCGGTGGACGATGCCGGCGCGCTGATCCGCCGGCGCCCGGACGTGCGCCGCGCCGAGCGTCAACTGGCCTCGTCCTCGGCGAAGATCGGCGAAGCGCTGAGCGCGTATTTCCCGCAAGTGCGGCTGCTCGGCAACATCGGCATGGCCGCGACTTCGCCGGGCGATCTGGGCCGCGATGCGGTCAACAGCGTGGTGGCGCCGTTCCTGCAATGGTCGATCTTCGATTTCGGCGGCACCCGCGCCAAGGTCGAGCAGGCCCGCGCCGGCAACGATGCGCGGCTGGCGGCCTACGAGGGCACGGTGCTGGCCGCGCTGCAGGACGCCAACGGCGCACTGGCGCGGTTCGGCGCCGCGCGCCAGCAGGCGTTGGCGGCGGACAAGGCCGCGGCCTCGGCGGACCGTTCCGCCGCGCTGCTGCAGCAGCGCTACGCCGCCGGCGCCTCGTCGCTGATCGATGCGCTGGACGTGCAGCGCCAGCAGGCCTCGGCCCAGGACAGCGCGCTGCAGGCGCACACCCAGGTGCTGCTGCGCTACGTGGCCTTGCAGAAGAGCCTGGGCCTGGGCTGGGCGGCACCTGCGGCATCGGCGCCAACCACGACGCAGTAAGCGCGCACCGCTTTTACGAATCCCCACTCCCGACTCCCGAATCCCGCGCCGCCGCGCGGCGTGGCCGCCGCGGTATCGCTGACGCGGCGCCCACCGCTACACTGACGATCACCGCGCCACGGTCGCCGCCGCATCGGCGCTGCGCACGACGGCGTGCTTCACGGGGAATCACCGATGGCGTTGAGCGACGCGAAAACCGACCATCTGCCGGCGCCGCCGCCGGCCAAGGGCGCCGGCTATGTGTCCATCGCCGGCCTGCGCAAGGAGTTCGACGGGTTCGTCGCGCTGGACGACATCGACCTGGACATCGGCCAGGGCGAGATCTTCGCGCTGCTCGGCGGCTCCGGCAGCGGCAAGTCCACGCTGCTGCGCTGCCTGGGCGGGTTCGAGCAGCCCAGCCGCGGCCGCATCGTGCTCGACGGCCAGCCGCTGGATGGGCTGCCGCCGTACCAGCGTCCGCTCAACATGATGTTCCAGTCCTACGCGCTGTTCCCGCACATGAGCGTGGAGCAGAACATCGCCTTCGGGCTGAAGCAGGACGGGCTGTCGCGCAGCGCCATCGCCAGCCGCGTCGGCGAGATGCTGGAGCTGGTACGGCTGGGCACGCTCGGCAAGCGCAAGCCGCACCAGCTCTCCGGCGGGCAGCAGCAGCGCGTGGCGCTGGCGCGCTCGCTGGCCAAGCGACCCAAGCTGCTGCTGCTGGACGAGCCGATGGGTGCGCTGGACAAGAAGCTGCGCTCGCAGATGCAGCTGGAACTGGTCTCCATCATCGAGACCTCGGGCGTGACCTGCGTGATGGTCACCCACGACCAGGAGGAGGCGATGACCATGGCCACGCGCATCGCGCTGATGGAGCAGGGCCGCATCCGCCAGGTCGGCACCCCGGGCGACATCTACGAGTCGCCGAACAGCCGTTTCGTCGCCGAGTTCATCGGCTCGGTGAACATGTTCGAGGGCCGCATCGGCGAGGACCATCCCGACCACGTGACCGTGCTGTGTCCGCAGTTCCCGGTGCCGATCTACATCAGCCACGGCATCACCGGCGTGGAAGGGCAGGAGGTGGCGTTCGCGGTGCGCCCGGAAAAGGTCTGGATCACCAAGGGCGAACCGGAGCAGACCTACAACAAGGCGCGCGGCACCATCGAGGACATCGCCTATTTCGGCAGCCACTCGATCTTCCACGTGCGCCTGCCCAGCGGCATCCGCGTGCAATCCAACTTCGCCAACCAGAAGCGCTGGGATAGCGAAGGCATGACCTGGGGCGACACGGTGTGGGTGTCGTGGGACGACAACGACGGCGTGGTGCTGACCGCATGAGCGCGCCCGTCGTACCGGTGCCGCCCGAGCCGGCGCCGCGGCTGCGCCTGCAGCAGCGGTGGCGCCTGCGCTCGCTGCCGGCCATGCGCTGGCTGGTGATCGCCGCGCCGTACCTGTGGCTGCTGCTGTTCTTCGCGATCCCGTTCCTGATCGTGCTGCGCATCTCCTTCGCCGAGCAGGCGATCCGCAGCCCGCCATACAGCGAACTGCTGGAGGTCCGCGACGGCGTGCTGACGCTGAAGCTGACCCTGCAGAACTACCTGGCGCTCCTGCGCGACCACCAGTACATCGAGGCCTACTGGGGCTCGATCAAGATCGCCGGCATCTCCACCGTGCTGACCCTGCTGATCGGCTATCCGATGGCCTACGCGATCGCGCGGCTGTCGCCGTCGGCGCGCAACATCGCGATGATGCTGGTGGTGCTGCCGTCGTGGACCTCGTTCCTGATCCGCGTCTACGCCTGGATCGGCATCCTCGACAGCAACGGCGTGCTCAATCGCGCGTTGCTGGCGCTGGGCCTGATCGATGCGCCGCTGCACATCCTGTACACGCCGATCGCCGCTTACATCGGCATCGTCTACTGCTACCTGCCGTTCATGGTGCTGCCGTTGTACGCGACCCTGGTCAAGCTCGACCAGCGCCTGCTTGAGGCCGCCTACGATCTCGGCGCGCCGCCGTGGAAGGCGTTCCTGACCGTGACCCTGCCGCTGTCGCGGCCGGGCATCGTCGCCGGCTGCATGCTGGTGATGATCCCGGCGGTGGGCGAGTTCGTGATCCCGGAGATGCTCGGCGGCCCGGACACGCTGATGATCGGCCGGGTGCTGTGGGGCGAATTCTTCAACAACCGCGACTGGCCGACCGCCTCGGCGGTGGCGATCGCGATGCTGGCGCTGCTGATGGTGCCGATCCTGATCTTCAACCGCTACCAGCAGCGCCAGCTCGAAGGCGGTCAGGCATGAGCGGCGCGCGCGGCGGCATGGGCGCGGTGCTGCGCTGGACGGTGCTGGGCGCCGGCTTCGCCTTCCTGTACCTGCCGATCCTGCTGCTGATGGTGTATTCGTTCAACGCCTCCAAGCTGGCGACGGTGTGGGCCGGTTTCTCCACCAAGTGGTACGGCGAGTTGCTGCGCGACCGGCAGATCCTGCAGGCGGCGTGGATCAGCCTGAAGGTGGCGTTCTGGACCGCCACCGCGTCGATGGTGCTCGGCACGCTGGCGGCGATGGCGATGACGCGCTTCCGCCGCTTCCCCAGCAAGAGCCTGTTCGGCGCCTTGGTGACCGCGCCGCTGGTGATGCCGGAAGTGATCATCGGCCTGTCGATCATGATGATGCTGGTGTCGATGGGCGGCGTGCTCGGCATCCCGCCCAAGGGGGTGATGGCGATCTGGGCCGCGCATGTCACCTTCACCCTGTCCTTCGTCACGGTGGTGGTGTCCTCGCGCCTGCAGGAGCTGGACCGCTCGCTGGAAGAGGCGGCGATGGACCTGGGCGCCAACCGGCTCAAGGTGTTCTTCCTGATCACCGTGCCGATCATCGCCCCGGCGCTGGTGTCGGGCTGGCTGCTGGCGTTCACCCTGTCGCTGGACGACGTGGTGATCGCCAACTTCGTCGCCGGCCCGGATTCGACCACGCTGCCGATGACCGTGTTCTCCTCGGTGCGCATGGGCCTGAAGCCCAAGATCAACGCCCTGGCCACGCTGATGGTGCTGGCGGTGTCGATCGCCGCGTTCGTCGGCTGGTGGCTGATGGCGCGCAGCGAGAAGCGGCGCCAGCGCGATATCCAGCTTGCCCAGCAGCAGGCGGGCTAGGGCGCTACGTTGCTCCACGTAGGAGCGGCTTCAGCCGCGACAAGCCTTGCCGGCCATGCCTGTCGCGGCTGAAGCCGCTCCTACAGGCTTTGCGGCGATCTTGCCGGGTGCACTGCGGGAGGGACTTCAGTCCCGACGCATTGCGCCAACGGAAAGCGCGGCGCGTCGCGCGTGGCGGCTGCATGACGGTTGACGCCTGCATGGCGCGCGGAACACTGTGAGCCATCGCCCGCCACGGCATCGCCACGTCGCGGCAACGTCCACGGCGCTAGGCTGGCCGGACATTTTTCCAGGAGTCCGCGCGATGCCTTACGACACCGTCAACCCGGCCAATGGCCAGGTCGAATACAGCCTCGAGCTGATGGATGCCGCCGCCGTCGAACAGCGCCTGGTCGCCGCGGCGCAGGCGTTCCCGGGCTGGGCGGCGACGCCGCTGGAACAGCGTGGCGCGCTGCTGCGCAAGGTCGGTGCGCAATTGCGCGAACAGCGCGAGCCGATCCAGCGGGTGATGACCGCGGAAATGGGCAAGCTGCGCAAGGAGGCCCTGGCCGAACTCGACAAGTGCGCCGCCGCCTGCGACTACTATGCCGAGCACGCGGCCGACTACCTGCGCGAGCAGGCGGTAGCCACCGATGCGCAACGCAGCTACGTGCGCTACGAACCGCTGGGCTGCGTGCTGGCGGTGATGCCGTGGAACTTCCCGATCTGGCAGGTGTTCCGCTTCCTGGCGCCGGCGCTGATGGCCGGCAACGTCGCCCTGTTGAAGCACGCCAGCAACGTGCCGCGCTGCGCCGACGCGATCCGCAAGGTGCTGGCCGACGCCGGCGTGCCGGACGGGGTGTTCGACGTGCTGCACATCGACAACGACCAAGCCGCCGAGGTGCTGCGCGATGCGCGCGTGGCAGCGGTGACCCTGACCGGCAGCGAGCGCGCCGGCCGCTCCATCGCCGCCAATGCCGGTGGGCAGCTCAAGAAGTGCGTGATGGAGCTGGGCGGCAGCGACGCCTTCGTGGTGCTGGACGACGCCGACCTCGACGCCACTGTCGCCGCAGCGGTGAAGTCGCGCTTCGACAACGCCGGACAGACCTGCATCGCGGCCAAGCGTTTCGTGGTGGTGGAGACGATCGCCGACGAGTTCGTGCGCCGCTTCGCCGCCGCCGCCGCCGAGCGTCGCCTCGGCGACCCGCAGGACGAGGCGACCACGCTGGCGCCGATGGCGCGCCAGGACCTGCGCGACGAACTGCACAAGCAGGTGCAGGCCAGCATCGCCAAGGGCGCCAAGCCGCTGCTCGGTTGCGAGCCCGAGCGCGACAGCCACGCCGGCTATCCGGCGTCGATCCTCGACCAGGTGGTGCCGGGCATGCCGGCCTACGACGAGGAACTGTTCGGCCCGGTCGCGGCGATCCTGCGCGTGGCCGACGAAGCAGAAGCCGTGCGCGTGGCCAACGACACCACCTTCGGCCTCGGCGGCAGCGTCTGGACCGCCGACCGCGCCCGCGGCGAACGCGTGGCCTGCCAACTGCAGTGCGGCGCCGCCTTCGTCAACGCCATCGTCAAGAGCGACGTACGCCTCCCGTTCGGCGGCATCAAGCGCTCCGGCTTCGGCCGCGAACTGGCCGAGCATGGCATCCATGAGTTCATGAACATCAAGTCGGTGTATGTGGCGTAAGGCAGGGAATTGGGAGTGGAGAATGGGGAATGGGAAAAGCGGCGGCGCCCGATGGGCGCCGTCTGTCGCGGATGATTACTGCACGCCGATGGTTGCAGCACTGCAGCACGCCTGCAGCGCGCTGACCATTCCCGATTCACGTTTCCCCATTCCCGCCGCCGCTGCGCGGCGGCTCACAGCCACCTTGCCCGCTTGAACGCCACATACAGCGCCACGCACACCGCGGCGACGCCGCCGACCATCAGCGGGTAGGCCCAGGGCCATTCCAGTTCCGGCATCTGCTTGAAGTTCATGCCGTACCAGCTGGTGATCAGGGTCGGGGCGGCGAGCAGGGCGGCCCACGCGCCGAGGCGCTTGACCGTCTCGCCCTGGGCCAGGGTGACCAACGACAGGTTCACGCTCAGCGCGGTGCCCAGCATCTCGCGCAGGGTGTCGATGGCGTCGTTGGTGCGCACCGCGTGGTCGAGCACGTCGCGCACGTACAGCCGGACTTCCTCGGCGATCAGCGGGCCGGGGTGGCGCTTGAGGTGCGCCAGCACGTCCTGCAGCGGCGCCACGCCCAGGCGCATCTGGTTGAGTTCGCGCTTGAGTTCGTACAGGCGGATGGCGGTGTCGCGGCGATAGGCCTCGGCGAAGATGTCCGTTTCCAGGCGTTCCAGGCTCTGCCGGAATTCGTCGAGGATCGGCTGGTAGTTGTCGACGATGTAGTCCAGCACCGCGTACAGCGCGTAGGACGGGCCCAGTTTCATCAGCGACGCCTCGCGTTCCAGCCGCTCGCGCACCGGCGCGTAGGGCAGCGAAGCGCCGTGACGCACGGTCAGCAGGAAACGCTCGCCGAGGAAGGCGTGGGTCTCGCCGTAGACGATGCGCTCGTCGATCACCTGCGCGGTGTGTACCGCCAGGAACAGCGAGTTGCCGAAGGCCTCGACCTTGGGCCGCTGGTGCGCCTTGCGGGTGTCCTCGATCGCCAGTTCGTGCAGCTGGAATTCTTCCTTGAGCTGCTGCAGCACCGCGTCGCCGGGCTCGTACATGCCGACCCAGACGAAGCCGTCGTCGTGGCCGGCCAGCACGTCGCTGATCTGCTCCAGGGCGATGTCGTGGCGACGGCCGTGGCCGTCGTAGTGCACGCAGTTGATGACGCAGGCGGGATTGGTGGTCGCGGAGGCCATGGCGGGAGCGGGTTCGGCGGAGGCGCGCGGGGCGAGTGGAGTCGACGGTATCAGCGCTGCGGGCGAGGGCGGGTGAGCGCCCAGGCCAGCGCCGCGTGCACCGGCAGCAGCAGCGCGATCCATTGCAGGTTGAACTGCGGCTGCAGCATCGACAGCCAGTGGATCAGCAGCGCGGCGCCGGCCAGCGCCACCACCAGCCACAGCATCACGTCGAACCATCGGCCCGGACGGCGCCCGCGCAGCAGCGCCACGCCACCGACCAACAGCGGCAGGCACAGCGGGTCCAGCAGCAACAGGTTGCGGTTGCCCCAGGCGGCGCGATGCTCGCTGAAGCCCCACAGGTACAGCAGGACCGCACCGCCCAGCGCGCACAGCAGCCAGAACGGCAGCGCCAGCGCGGCCAGCCAGCGCGGGCGGCGGCCCAGCGCCAGCACGCCTGCCGCCGCGGCCAGCCCGACCAGCAGCCACGGCCACCAGTGCCGCAGCTGTTCCGGCGGTTCCGGCGGCAGCCGTTGCGGCAGCAACTGCTGGCGCGCCTGTACCAGCGGGCGGCCTTCGCTGTTGCGCACTTCGTTCAGGCTCTCGGCCAGGCGCATCGGCACGAAGGCCTCTTCCCAGCGCGACAGCGGCTTGTCGGCGTACGGGCCCAGGCCCAGGTCGAAGCCCAGCCACATCCACGGCGCCGGCGAGGCCAGGCGCACCGACTCGCTGCGGTAGGTATTGCCGCGCGAGCGGCCGGACAGCTGCGCGTGCAGCGCGCCGCCCATGGCCCGGTCCAGCGCATCGCGGACCATCGTGGCGCAGTTGGCGGTGTAGTAGTCGTAGCGGTAGCGCGCGTTCTCCGGACGCGCGCGCCAGGCCAGCGCCTGCTCGAGCGCGCGTGCCTGCGCCGGCGCCAGGTCCAGCCACTGGATATCCACGCCGCGGCCGGCCTCGCGGTACTGCTCCAGGTCCTCCTGCAGCGGCAGGGCGACCAGGTAGTAGCGCATGTCGCCGGCGGCGAAGCGGCCGACGAAGCCGGGTTCGCTGGGGTCGAAGAAGCCGAAGTTGTACGAGGTGGCCTGGCCCGTGCGCGGATCCAGCACCACGATGGCGTCGTGGCCGAAGCGCTCGAAGAACACTTCGCCGGGCTGCATCGTGGCCACGCCGATGCGCGGCGCCGGGTCGCTGGCGTCGGCTGCGGAACCTGTCGGCGCCGGCGGGGCGGCCAGCGGCGGCGGTGCCGCCGGATCTGCCGACGCGGTCTGCGCGAACGCCAACCCAGCCCACAGCGCCAGCAGCAATCCCAGCCAGCACGCCGCGCGCGTGCGCGGCAGTGTGCGCGCGCTCAAGCGCCGTCCTGCTCGGCGGGCGGCAGGATGGTGACGTGGAACGCCTGCACCCGACGCGCATCCGCCTTTGCCACGCGGAACGCGAACCGCCCCAGGGTCAGTTCCTCGCCGGTCTCGGGCAGGTGGCCGATCGCCTCGGTGACCAGCCCGCCGACGGTGTCGTAGTCGTCGTCGGGGAAGTCGGCGCCGAAGCGCTCGTTGAAGTCCTCGATCGGGGTCAGTGCGTCCACCACGTACTGGCCGTCGGCCTGCGCGGCGATCAGCGAGGCCTCGTCCTCGGCGTCGTCGTGCTCGTCGTCGATGTCGCCGACGATCTGCTCCAGCACGTCCTCGATGGTCACCAGCCCGGCCACGCCGCCGTACTCGTCGACCACGATCGCCATGTGGTTGCGCGAGAGCCGGAACTCCTTGAGCAGCACGTTGAGCTTCTTCGACTCGGGAATCAGCACCGCCGGGCGCAGCAGTTCGCGCACCGTGCCCGGGCCGTGGTCGGCGACCACGCCGCGCAGCAGGTCCTTGGCCAGCAGGATGCCGAGGATGTCGTCCTTGTTCTCGCCATGCACCGGGAAGCGCGAGTGGCCGGATTCGACCACCTGCTTCATCAGGTCGAGGAAGCGCGACTCCACCGGCAGCGAGACCATCTGCGCGCGCGAGACCATCACGTCGCCGACGGTGAGTTCGGAGACCGACAGTGCGCCCTCCATCATGCGCAGCGTATCGGCGGCGATCAGGCCATCGTGCTGCGCGTCGCGCAGCACCTCGACCAGATCGTCGCGGGTGTGCGGGTCGCCGGAGAACACCGAGGTCAGGCGTTCCAGCCAGCCGCGGCGCTTTTCGTGGGGTTCCGGGGAGGAGCTACTCGGTCCGTCTTCAGACATGTTCTGTGGTCAGGCGCCCGGTCGAACGGGCGGTAGCGGCAAGTCTAGCAGGGCGGTCGCGACAGCATCGCGACGCCGGCGGCGCATGCCGGCAGGCCCGCCGGCGCGGGTTCAGCCACCCTTGGGCGGCGTGTGCAGCGCGTCCGGCGCGGGCGGCGCGCCCGGCTCCTCGGGCAGGTCCAGGCTGTAGCTGCAGCCGGCCAGGGTCTTGCCGGGGTGCGATTTCACCGTGGACACGCTGAGGATGATCGACTCGATCATCGGCTCGCCGGTCTTGGGGTCGTGCACGTCGCGGCTGAGCACCTCACGGCCGAACATGGCCTTCTCCGGGGTATCCACCGCCGCTTCCAGATTCAGGCGCTTGGCCAGCGGCCGCGGGTCCGGCAGGTCCAGGATCGCCATCACGCTGGCGCCGGAGAAGGCGATGCGCTCGCTGCTGTAGCCGAACACCTGGATCGGCCGGACCAGCGCGTATTCGGTCATGAACGGGTTGGATTGCGGCAGCGGCCGCCAGCCGTGCGCCACCGCCTTCAGCGGATCGGCCAGCAGCGGCGCCAGCGCCGCGAAGTCGGCCTCGTGCTGGCGGCATTCCAGCAGTGCCGGCAGGTCGATGGCTGGATCGGTGGCCGCAGCGGCGGCGGGCGCTGCCGCTGGCGGCGCAGCAGCCGCGGCAAGCGCCGCGGCAAGCGCCGCGGGAGCGGTGCAGGCGAGCGCGAGCAGGACGAGCGAGGGACGGATCAACGCACGGAACCTCGGAGGAAAGCGGGGCTGCGGCGATCGCCGCGCGGCCACGTTACCGCCGGCGCCTGCGCTTGACCAGCGCGAGGGCAGGCGGGCGACACACCGAGCCCCTCTCCCCCCCGGGAGAGGGGTTGGGGTGAGGGTCGGTCGCGGCAGCGAGCGTGGGATATCGGATCAACGTTCGCCAGCGTAAGGATCTGACACGCCGAGGTCGGCCAGGATCTCGCGCTCCAGTTGCTCCATCGCCTCGGCTTCCTTGTCGTCCTCGTGGTCCCAGCCGAGCAGGTGCAGCACGCCGTGCACGGTCAGGTGCGCGTAGTGCGCGCTGAGCGGCTTGTCCTGTTCGGCGGCTTCGCGCGCCACCACCGGCGCGCAGATCACCAGGTCGCCGAGCAGTGGCAGCTTCACGCCCTTCGGCAGCCCCTCCGGCAGTTCGGCCGGGAAGCTGAGCACGTTGGTGGCGTAGTCCTTGCCGCGGTAGTGCTGGTTGAGGGCGCGGCCTTCGCGGTCGTCGACCAGGCGGATCGCCAGGTCGGCCTCGCGGATGCGGCCCTTCAGTGCCGCGGCGACCCATTTGCGGAAGCTCGTCGCCGCCGGCAGCCCGGCACGGGGCAGGGCGTAGCTGACGCCGACATCGAGGCGGACGGGACCTTTGGTCATGGCGGAACGGCCGGGTGCTGCGGTGGGGGCCACAGTATCGCGCTAACGCGCGCTCAGGGCGACGCCCAGTCGCCGGCGTCGTAGGCGATCTCGATCACGGCGGCATTGCCAGCCGTGCGATCGATGCCGGCGTCCGCGGCCGATTTGCGGCAGTTGAAGCCCTGGTAGAGGGTGCTCTGGCGAACGAGCTGCAGCGCCATCTGGTCCGGCCTGCCGTTCGGGTCGATCTGGATGGTCGGGATCGCGCAGCCGCCGACATTGGTCACCTGGATGGCGGGCACGAGCGCGCGCGCCGCCTGGTCGGCGAGGGTGTCGAAGGCATCCGGTCCGATGTCCTGCGCAGCGGCCGACACGCGCACCTTGAAGTAGTAGAGCTGTTTGTAGAACAGGTAGCCGTTGGAGCGGGCCGGTGCGTCCTCCGGGTCGAGGCGCAGCTCCATCCGCAGCTTTTCTCCGGGGACACGTTCTGCCTCGGCGATCGCCGCGACGAGCGTCTTGTCCAGGGCGCTGGCGGCCTTCGGGGCGGGTTCGGCCACGGCGCCCAGTACGAACGGCTGCGCGCCCAGTTCGTGCAGTTCGGCGTAGGTGCCGCCGGAGACCGCTGCGGCCAGATCGGCGCGGAAGCCCGCCATGCCGTCGGCGATGGCCCGCGCCGATTCCTTCTGTCCGGCCGGATAGACGAACACGTTGATGGTCAGCTCCGGATGGCCGTTCAGCACGTAGAGAAAGCCGGCACCGGCGGCCTTGGCGGCCGGGTCGTACTTGCTGCTGCGCAGGCTCAAATCGCCAACGGTGTCGGGCGCGACCACGTAGCTGGTTTCGACGAAGGGCCGCGCCGGCGTCGATGCCGGCGGCGCGGCCGCAGCGGCGGTTACGGAGCAGGCGGCCAGAATCGGCCACAGCAGACAAGCGGACAGCGACGATCGCTGGAACATGGCACCTCCCCGTGCACGGCAGCAGCATCGCAGTGTACGTCGGTCACTGCCGTGCGGTGCGTGCGCGGTCGCTACGGAGTGCCGCAGCAGGCGCGCGGCAGCAGGCTCAGGTCACGCATGCGACCAGAAACAGCAGCGGCGTTTTTTCGCCGTCGATGCGGTATGCCACGCTGCCCATCGGGCCTCGCTGGCACTGCGGGTTGTCGCGCCGGATCTCCACCGTGGCGGCGAAGCGCCCCGAAGCGGGCCGCCACACCGCGGCCTGGCCGTGTTCGAGCAGTTGGCCGACGAGGTAAAGGCTGTCCGCTGGCACCTTGGCGTAGGCCAGCGCGTTGCAGCCGAAGCGGTCGCGCGTCGCGCCGACGGCCTCGGCCGCATCGAGCAGCGCTTGCGCCCGCGTGCCGGCGATCCAGGCCAGGCGTTGCGCTTCGTTGCCGCGCGGCGCAGTCGGCGAAGTGCGGGCGATCGCCGCGGCGCGCTCGAGCACATCGCGCGGCAGGCCGATGCTGGCCGTGTCCTGCACGATCAACAGGCAGGGCGGGGTCAGCGATTGCGCCAGGGCGCTGCGCTGCGGCGCCGGATCCTGCGCTGGCGTTGTGTCGGGCGTCTGGCCGCCGGCACTGCCGGCCACGCCGAGCAGCGCTGCCAGCAGGGCGGGCACGACCCGGATCACGCGGTGGGGCCGCTGGCGCGGTCGACGACGTCGCGCTTCTCGTAGGCGTTGACGATGCGCGCCACCAGCGGATGCCGGACCACGTCGCGCGCCTCGAAGAAGGTGAAGCTGACCCCGTCCACCTCGTGCAGCACCTCGACGGCATCGCGCAGGCCGGACTTGACGTGCTTGGGCAGGTCGATCTGGGTCAGGTCGCCGGTGACCACCGCGGTGCTGCCGAAGCCGAGGCGGGTCAGGAACATCTTCATCTGCTCGATGGTGGTGTTCTGCGCCTCGTCCAGGATCACGTAAGCGTCGTTGAGAGTGCGTCCGCGCATGTACGCCAACGGCGCGATCTCGATGACGTTCTTCTCCAGCAGCTTGACCACCTTCTCCACGCCCAGCATCTCGTACAGCGCGTCGTACAGCGGGCGCAGGTAGGGGTCGACCTTCTGGCTGAGATCGCCGGGCAGGAAGCCCAGCTTCTCGCCGGCCTCCACCGCCGGGCGCACCAGGATCAGCCGCTGCACCCGCGATTCGTTCAGCGCTTCCACCGCGCTGGCCACGGCCAGGAAGGTCTTGCCGGTGCCGGCCGGGCCGATGCCGAAGTTGATGTCGTGGGTGGCGATCTGGTGCAGGTACTTGGCCTGGTTGGCGCCGCGCCCGCGCACCGTGCCGCGCCTGACCTTGATCGCCACCTCCTGCGGCTGGTAGGCGCGCTGCGCCACCTGGTCGACGTTGGACTGGTTGAGCCGCAGGTGGATTTCCTGATCGTCGAAGGCCACGTGGTCGGCCTCGGCGTACAGCGCCTGCAGCAGGCGCTCGGCCGCCGCCACCGCCGGCTCCGGCCCGGTCACCCGGTACACGTTGCCGCGGTTGGAGATCTCCACGCCCAGGCGCAGTTCGATCTGCCGCAGGTGCGCATCGAACGGGCCGGCCAGATTGGCCAGGCGCTCGGTGTCGGCGGGATCCAGGGTGAAGTCGCGTTGCGCAGGGGTGGTCATGGCGGGCGCACGCCGCCGACGGCAGCGTAGAAAAACCAGGGGCGCAAAGGGTAGCGCGCACCGCGTAGCCGGGCCAGTGAAGAGCGCGCGGCGGCGACGTCGGTGCGCGCGCGTCGACGTGGTCGCCGCGCGCCTCGGGGAGCAGCGCCGAGCAGCGCCGCGCCACGTCTGCGCTCATCCCGGCTGCGGCGATGGCAACGTTGTCCACAATGGATGTGGATCGATTGTCCAAAAGCCTGTGGACAACCGCTCGGACGCCTTGCCACGCAAGGCGCAGGCCCGCGGTGGCGAAAAAAACCGCATCGCTCCGGCCGCGACCCGTGAGTGGCCGCGGGACTCGTCCTCGCGGAATCGGCGGCGGGCCTCAGCGACACCGACCGTCGCTGCGCCCGTCGCGCGCCTGCATCCACGCGTCCGCGATCGCCCGTGCACCGGCAAGATCGTCCACCACCAGCACCAGCTGGCCGTGGTGATCGCTGTACTGCACGGCGATGTCGATGCCGGCGTCGCCCAGCAGGCCAGTCAGCAGGCCGAGTTGTCCCGGCGTTTCCTGGTCCAGGCGCAGCAGCACCGCGGGGCGCTCGGCGGCAACGCGGATCCCGTGCGCCTGCAGCGTGTCGCGCACCGGCGCGGCAGCATCGAACAGGAAGTGCGCGACCGCGTGGCCATCCACGCGCCACACGCCACCGCCTTCGATGCTGATGCCGGCCGCGCCCAGCGCCTTGGCCATCGCCGCCAGTGCGCCGGGGCGATCGTCGAGGTGGATCTCCACGTCCTTCATCGCAGCGCCTCCGCCGTCGCTTCGCCGTGCACGATCGTCGCCTCGCAGCGCACCGCCACCGCGCAGCTGTTGGCGATGAAGCACTGCGCGTGCGCTTGTGCGTGCAGCGCGTGCGCGCGGGCCGCATCGCTGTCCGCGGCAATCGTCACCCGTGGTGCCAGCGCCACCTCGCGGAAGCGCCCGCCGCGGCCGGGATCCAGCTCCAGCCAGCCTTGCGCCTGGTCGTGATAGGCCAGGACCCGGATGCCGGCATGCGCGCACAGCGCCAGGTAGGTGAGCATGTGGCAGGCGGCGAGGGCGCCGACGAACAGGTCTTCCGGGTTGTGCAGCGCCGGGTCGCCGCGGAACGCCGGATCGGCGCTGCCGGCCAGCGCCGCCTTGCCAGGGACCTGCAGCGTGTAGTCGCGGCCGTAGCCGGCGTAGTCGGCGGTGCCGTCGCCGCGGTTGCCGGTCCAGTGCAGTCGCGAAACGTAGTGGTGGAGCGTGTCGGCCATGTGCCTGCCTCGTGTGGGAAGCGGACACGGTAGGCGCCAGCGCGGCGTCATGCTTCGTCTAGAATCGAAGCATGAGCGAAGCCACGCCGCTGTCCCGTGTCGCCTTCCTGCTGGGCGACGCCGCGCGCAGCCGCATGCTGGCGGCGTTGATGAGCGGACAGGCGCGCACCGCCACGGAACTGGCCCTGGACGGTGGCGTGGCGCCGTCCACCGCCAGTCGGCATCTGACGCAACTGGTCGAGGCCGGCCTGCTCGCGGTGGTGCGTCAAGGCCGGCACCGCTATTTCCGCCTGGCCGATTCGCGGGTTGCCGCGGCAGTCGAGGCGATGATGGGACTGGCGCCGCCGCAGACCCGGCGGGTCGGCCCGACCGATTCCGGCCTGCGCCGGGCGCGGGTGTGCTACGACCACCTCGCCGGCGAGCTGGCGATCCGCTGGCGCCAGCAGATGGAAGCGCGCGGGTATCTGCTGTGCAGCGACGGCATGGCCCTAAGCGCGTCCGGCGCGGCCTGGTGCGCGGCGATCGGCATCGACGTGGTGGCGCTGCGCGCATCGCGCCGGCCGTTGTGCCGGCCGTGCCTGGATTGGAGCGAGCGCCGCGACCATGTCGCCGGCGCGCTGGGCAGCGCCGTGCTCAAGTACCTCTTCGACACTGGCCTGGCCCGGCGCGTGCCGGATTCGCGTGTGGTGCAGATCGGCGCGCGCGGCGAGGCGTTTCTCAGCGCGCTCGATTAGGGCCCGTCCGCCGCCGCTCAGGCCGCGGCGTCGTCCTCGGCCAGGTGCAGGCGGCCGCGCAGCGAATTGCTCAGCGCCTCGGTGATCGTCACCTCGACGAACTGGCCGATCAGGCGCGGGTGGCCGGGGAAGTTCACCGAGCGCATGTTCTCGGTCTTGCCGGTCAGCTCGGCCGGGTTCTTCTTCGACGGCCCTTCCACCAGCACGGTCTGCACGCTGCCGATCATGCCCTGCGAGATCTGCTGCGCATGCGCATTGATGTGCGCCTGCAGCCGCGCCAGCCGCGCGTGCTTGACCGCCTCGGGGGTGTCGTCTTCCAGGTCGGCGGCGGGCGTGCCCGGGCGCCGCGAATAGATGAAGGAGAAGCTCTGGTCGAAGCCTACGTCCTCGATCAGCTTCATGGTCTTGTCGAAGTCGGCGTCGCTCTCGCCGGGGAAGCCGACGATGAAGTCCGAGCTGATCGAGATGTCCGGGCGCACCGCGCGCAGCTTGCGGATCTTCTGCTTGAACTCCAGCGCGGTGTAGCCGCGCTTCATCGCGCTGAGGATGCGGTCGCTGCCGGCCTGCACCGGCAGGTGCAGGTAGTTGGCCAACTGCGGCACGTCGCGGTAGGCCTCCACCAGCGAGTCGCTGAACTCCAGCGGATGCGAGGTGGTGAAGCGGATGCGGCCGATGCCCTCGATCTGCGCGATGCTGCGGATCAGCAGGCCCAGGTCGGCATGCTGCGTCTCCTCGCCGGCCTCGGCGTCGGCGTAGGGGCCGCGGTAGGCGTTGACGTTCTGGCCGAGCAGGTTGATCTCGCGCACGCCCTGCGCGGCCAGCTGCGCCACTTCCACCAGCACGTCCTCGAACGGCCGGCTGATCTCCTCGCCGCGGGTGTAGGGTACCACGCAGAACGAGCAGTACTTGGAGCAGCCTTCCATGATCGACACGAAGGCTGACGGACCCTCGGCGCGCGGCTCCGGCAGGCGGTCGAACTTCTCGACCTCGGGGAAGCTGATGTCCACCTGCGACTTGCCCGATTCGCGCCGCGCGCGGATCAGTTCCGGCAGCCGGTGCAGGGTCTGCGGGCCGAACACCAGGTCCACGTAGGGCGCGCGCTTGACGATGGCCTCGCCTTCCTGCGAGGCCACGCAGCCGCCGACGCCGATGATCACCGGCTTGCCGCCGGCCTTGAGCGCCTTCCAGCGGCCGAGCTGGCTGAACACCTTTTCCTGCGCCTTCTCGCGGATCGAGCAGGTGTTGACCAGGACCACGTCCGCTTCTTCGGGGTTGTCGGTCAGCTCCAGGCCTTCGGACGCGGCGAGCACGTCGGCCATCTTGGCCGAGTCGTACTCGTTCATCTGGCAACCGTGGGTCTTGATGTACAGCTTGCCGCGCACCGGCGCGGGTGCGGCGGCGGTGCCGGCGGAGGGCAGGGGATGCAGGACGGTCCCGGGCATGGCGCTTAATCCAGGCGGGTGGAAAGGAAGCCGGCTAGTTTACTCGTGCCGGCGCGTGGGCGCAGGTCAGCCGCCCGCGGCATCCACCGCCAGCGCGCGCTGCACCGCCGGCCGCGCCGCCATGCGCGCGGCGTAGGCGCGGGTCGGCGCCGGCGGGTCGAGCAGGCCGAACTGCAGCATCCAGCCCAGCGCGCTGCCCCAGAGCACGTCGGCGGCGCTGCAGCGCGCGCCGAGCAGGTAGTCGTCGCGCGCCAGTTGCGCGTCCACCACCGCCAGCACGGTGTCGCAGTCGGCATACGGCGACATCGCCCGCGGTGGCGGGGCGCGCTCGAGCGCGCGGTCGACCAGCGCCGGTTCGAAGCAGGCGCCGTAGAACGCCAGCCAGCGCAGGTAGGGGCCACGCAGCGGGTCGCCGATCGGCGGTGCCAGCCCGGCTTCGGGATACAGGTCGGCCAGGTAGGGGTAGATCGCGCCCTGTTCGGTGACCACCGCGCCGGCATGCACGATCGCCGGCACCTTGCCCATTGGGTTGATCGCCAGGTAGTCCGGCGCCAGTTGCGCCTGCCGCTCGAAGTCGATGCGCGCGATGGTGTAGTCGGCGCCCAGTTCCTCCAGCAGGATCAGCACGCCGCGCGAGCGCGAATGCGGGTTGTGGAACAGGGTGATGTGGCGGTCGGGGGGCATGGGCGGCTCCTGGTTGGTCGGTCCGGGCAGCCTAGCCCCCATTGCGGACGAATCCTGTCCGCAATAGCGTGCGCCGATGTCATCGCCCGCCGCCCGCCTGTTGCGCCTGATCGCCCTGCTGCAGACCCGCCGGCTGTGGTCCGGCGCCGAACTGGCGGCGCGGCTGGGGGTGGACCGGCGCAGCCTGCGCCGCGACGTGGAGCGGTTGCGCGCGCTTGGCTACGCGGTGGAGGCGGCGGCCGGGGTCGGCGGCGGGTACCGGCTGGCCGCGGGAGCGCAGATGCTGCCGCTGCTGTTCGAGGAGGACGAGGCGGTCGCGGTCGCGGTGGCGCTGCGCGCCGCCTGCGCCAGCATGGCCGGCCTGGAGGACACCGCGGTGCGGGTGCTGGCCAAGCTCGAACCGCTGCTGCCGGTGCGGGTGCGGCAGCGCGCCGAGGCCTTGCAGGGGGCGACCCTGGCGCTAGGCCAGGATCCGCTGCGGCCGGACACGCGGGTGCTGATCGGGGTCGCCAGCGCTTGCCGCGACCGGCGCCTGCTCGGCTTCGCCTACCGCGACCATGCCGGCCGCGCCAGCGAGCGGCTGGTCGAGCCCTTGCGCCTGGTCAACGCCGGCCGCCGCTGGTACCTGCTGGCCTGGGACCGCGACCGTGCCGACTGGCGCACCTTCCGCGCCGAGCGCATCGCGCCGCCCTTGCAGCTCGGCGCGGCGGTGGCCTTGCGCCTGCCGCCGCAGGAACCGGCGGCCATGGTCGACGCGGCGACCCGCTACAGCCCGCAGGCGATGGGCTTCGCCCTCAGCGTGCGGCTGCGTGGCAGCGCCGCCGAGCTCGGCGCGCGCATTCCGCTGTGGTGCGGCACCCTGCAGGACGAGGCCGACGGCCACTGCCGGCTGTCGCTGCTGGCCGATGCGATGCCGTGGCTGGCGGCGCAGTTGCTGACCATCGGTGTGCCGTTCGCCGGGCTGGAGGCCACGCCCGAGGTGCGGACGGCGCTGCGCGCGGCGCTGAACGTGTTGCTGGAGCAGGTGCCGGAGCCGGCACCGGCGGAGTAGGTAATGCGGCCGGGGAGGGCGCACTGGCCGCCCGGCGCTGCCGCGGCCCCGGGCGGCGCGGACTTGGCAAGCGCCGGGGAAGTTGGGACACTCGCCGCCATGAAGGGGATGCAGTGGCTCCTGGGGCTGGGACTCGCCACGTTGACGGCTGCGCCGGCCAGCGCCGGCACCCTGTACAAGTGCACCGGCAACGACGGCGTGCCCAGCTACGGCAGCAAGCGCGTCTCCGGCGCCAGCTGCAGCGTGATCGGCCGCTACACCCCCGATCGCCGCGCCGCGCGTGCCACCCCGGCGCCTGCACCGGCCAGGGCCAGCGCCGAGCGTGCGCCCAGCCGCGGCGTCATCGCCACCGCCGGCACGGTGGCGCCGGCCACCCTGATCAGCGCCCCGGTCGCCGCGCCGGCCCCGGTCACCGCCAACGCCGTGCCCAACCGGGTCGCCCCGGTGTCGCCCAGCAGCAGTGGCGCGCCACGGCGCCTGGTCAGCGGCCAGCTGTATTCGTACATGAAGGACGGCGTGCGCCACTACACCAGCGCGCGCCCGACCCAGGTCGCCAACCTCGGCGCGGTGCGCACGATCCGCTACAGCTTCATGGAAACCTGCTACGCCTGCGCCAACCCCGGGGTCAACTTCGGTGCGGTGCGCCTGAACACCACCGCCTACCAGAGCGAGATCGCCGCGGCCGCGCGCGAGTACGGCGTCGACGAGGCGGTGGTGCGCGCCATCATCCACGCCGAGTCCGCCTACAACCCGACGGCGCTCAGCCGCGCCGGCGCGCAGGGGTTGATGCAGCTGATGCCGCCCACCGCACGCCGCTTCGGCGTCAGCGATTCGTTTGATGCAGCGCAAAACATTCGCGGCGGCGTGCAGTACCTGGCGTGGCTGCTGAAGCGCTTCAACGGCAACCTCAGCCTGGCCGCGGCCGGCTACAACGCCGGCGAGGGCGCGGTAGACAAACACGGCGGGATCCCGCCGTACAGCGAGACCCAACGCTACGTGCAGCGGGTGGGCGTGCTCGCCGAACGCTACCGCGGCGTGCTGGCGACCGCGCATTGAGCCGTCGCCGCGGCCCGGCAGGAGGCGTCGCGCGTCCATTGTCGTCGCGTTAAGGGTTCCGCTACACTGCAGTGGATTCAGTGCGGCTCGACCCCCACCGAGCTGCTGGCAGCCTCACGCTACCCAATCACAGATCGGAGTGCCGGATGGCCAACGATGGGGTCAACGATTCTGTAAACGCAGGACGCCGCCGCTTTCTCACCGCCACCACGTCCGTCGTGGGCGCGGTCGGTGCGGGGTTCGTGGCGGTTCCTTTCATCAAGTCCTGGAATCCGAGCGCAAAGGCCAAGCTGGCCGGCGCGCCGGTCACCGCCGACATCAGCGCCCTGCAGGAAGGCCAGCGGCTGATCCTGGAATGGCGCGGCCAGCCGATCTGGATCGTCAAGCGCTCCAAGGCGATGCTCGATGCGTTGCCGTCGCTGGACGGCCGGCTCAAGGATCCGGAGTCCACCAACAAGGATCAGCAGCCGGACTACGTGCTGAAGAACCCGGAGTACCGCTCGATCAAGCCCGATGTCTCGGTGCTGGTCGGCCTGTGCACGCACCTGGGCTGCTCGCCGGAAATGGTCGCCGAGATCCGCCCCGAGCCCTACGACCCCGACTGGAAGGGCGGCTATTTCTGCCCCTGCCACAAGTCGCGCTTCGACATGTCCGGCCGCGTGTTCCAGGGCGTGCCGGCGCCGATCAACCTGCTGGTGCCGCCGCACCACTACCAGGACGACAACACGCTGGTGATCGGCGTGGACCCGAGCGCGTCCGCGAAGGGAGGGGCGTAAGTCATGGCCGACAACATCCTCACCCGCACCGCGGGCAACGTGTTCGACTGGGTCAACGAGCGCGCCCCCGGGCTGATGCCGTTCTACCGCAAGCACGTCACCGAGTACTACGCGCCGAAGAACTTCAACCTCTGGTACTACTTCGGCTCGCTGGCCATGGTGGTGCTGGTCAACCAGATCGTCACCGGCATCTTCCTGACGATGCACTACAAGACCAGCGCGGCGGAGGCGTTCAACTCGGTCGAGTACATCATGCGCGACGTCGAGTGGGGCTGGCTGATCCGCTACATGCACTCCACCGGCGCCTCGCTGTTCTTCATCGTGGTGTACCTGCACATGTTCCGCGGGCTGATGTACGGCAGCTACAAGAAGCCGCGCGAACTGGTGTGGATCCTGGGCATGCTGATCTACCTGGTGCTGATGGCCGAAGCCTTCATGGGCTACGTGCTGCCCTGGGGGCAGATGTCGTTCTGGGGCGCCAAGGTGATCATCTCGCTGTTCGGCGCGATCCCGGTGATCGGCAACGGCCTGACCGAGTGGATCATGGGCGACTACCTGCCGTCCGACGCCACCCTCAACCGCTTCTTCGCCCTGCACGTGATCGCCCTGCCGCTGGTGCTGCTGTTGCTGGTGGTGCTGCACCTGGGCGCGCTGCACGAGGTCGGCTCGAACAATCCCGACGGCGTGGAGATCAAGAAGGGGCCCAAGGGCAACCGCTGGAGCCCGAACAAGCCGGCCGATGGCATCCCGTTCCATCCGTACTACACGGTCAAGGACCTGGTCGGCGTCGGCTTCCTGCTGATGATCGGCGCCTTCATCATCTTCTTCGCCCCCGGCTTCGGCGGCCTGTTCCTGGAGCACGACAACTTCACCGAGGCCAATCGCCTGGTGACGCCGGAGCACATCAAGCCGGTCTGGTACTACACCCCGTACTACGCGATGTTGCGGGTGGTGCCGAACAAGCTCGGCGGCGTGCTGGTGATGTTCTCGGCGATCGCGATCCTGTTCCTGGTGCCGTGGCTGGACCGCGCCAAGGTCAAGTCGATCCGCTACCGCGGCTGGATCTCGCGGGTGATGCTGGGGATGCTTGCGGTGTGTTTCGTCTGGCTGGGCGTGATCGGTTCCGGCCCGGGCACCGAGATCATCGAGACCTACATCGGCCGCGTGCTGACCGTGCTGTATTTCGCCTTCTTCCTGACGATGCCGATATGGACCTCGCTGGATCGAACCAAGCCGGTGCCGGAGCGGGTGAGCAGCCATGACTAAGCGCCTGATCGCTGTGCTCGCCGGCGTCGCGTCGGCCTTGCTGCTGTCCGCCTCGGCCATGGCCGCCGAGGGCGGCGCCACCCTGCAGGCCGGCAACGACCTGGGCGACCGCGCCTCGCTGCAACGCGGCGCCAAGCTGTTCATGAACTACTGTTCCGGCTGCCATTCGCTGAAGTACCTGCGCTACCAGCGCATGGCCGAGGATCTGGGCCTGAGCGAGGACGAGGTGATGCACAACCTCAACTTCACCGGCGCCAAGATCGGCGAACACATCGAGACGGCGATGCCGCACGATGCGGCGACCAAGTGGTTCGGCAAGGCGCCGCCGGACCTGAGCCTGATCGCCCGCGTGCGCGGCACCGACTGGGTCTACACCTACCTCAAGTCGTTCTATCTCGACCAGTCGCGGCCGCTGGGCTGGAACAACAAGCTGTTCGCCAACGCCTCCATGCCCAATCCGCTGTGGGACCTGCAGGGCCTGCAGCAGCCGGTGTACGGCAAGGCCGAGCAGCCGGGCGTGGACAAGCCGGTGGAGCGGCTGCAACTGGCCACGCCGGGCAAGCAGAGCCCGGCCGAGTTCGACCAGACGGTGCGCGACATCAGCAATTTCCTCGAGTACGCCAGCGAACCGGCGGCGCTGAAGCGGCAGAACCTGGGTGTGTGGGTGGTGCTGTTCCTGGCGCTGCTGACCTTCCTGGCCTATCTGCTCAAGAAGGAATACTGGAAGGACGTGCATTGAGCGGCGGCCGTTTCGGCCGCACCCCGGCTGCACCGTTGCTGAGCCGATCCCCTGTTCATCCTATTGGCTTTTGTGAGCGAGGGTTGCACACTCAGGGGCCGTGACGACCGTCCGCAATGTGCGGGCGGCGTCGATGCGGCCGGCGGATTCCGGCCGTCGGAGAGCCTTGAATGGCGGCGAGTTTGCGCATGCGAAATACCTTGACGTTGTTTTCCTCCACGGATGATGTCCTGTGCCACCGCGTCCGCCTGGTGCTCGCGGCCAAGGGCGTGACCTACGATTTCGTGGCGGTGGATCCGCAGAATCCGCCGGAAGACCTGATCGACCTGAATCCCTACCATTCGGTGCCGACGCTGGTGGAGCGCGAACTGGTGCTGTACGCCGCCTCGGTGGTCAGCGAGTACCTGGACGAACGCTATCCGCATCCGCCGCTGATGCCGGTCGACCCGCTCTCGCGTGCGCGGCTGCGCCTGGCGATGCTGCGCATCGAGCACGACTGGGTGCCGCAGGTGCAGGCGATCCAGCTCGGCAACAAGGCCCAGGCCGAAGCCGGGCGCAAGCGCCTGAAGGAACTGCTGACCGCCTCGGTGCCGTTGTTCAAGGCCAGCAAGTTCTTCCTCAATCCGGAGATGAGCCTGGCCGACTGCGCGATGGCGCCGATCATCTGGCGCCTGCAGGCGCTGGATATCCCGCTGCCGAAGGACGGCAAGGCGATCGAGGATTACGGCAACCGCATCTTCCGCAATCCCGGTTTCATCCGCAGCCTGACCGACCAGGAAAAGAAACTGCGCGACCTGCCGGCATGATGCCGTGCGCCGCGCCGTCCCCGCTGTGTTCCGAGCTGTACCGGCGCTGCGCGCCGGCACGTAGAATGGGCGCATGACTGAAGACACTTCCCGCATGACCAGCCATCGCCCGTACCTGCTGCGGGCGCTGGTGGAATGGATCAACGACAACGGCATGACCCCGCATATCCTGGTGGATGCGGGCCTGCCCGGCGTGCAGGTGCCGCCGAGCGCGGTCAAGGACGGGCGGGTGGTGCTGAACATCGCCGAGCGCGCCGTGGTGCGCCTGCAGATCGACAACGACGGGGTCAGCTTCACCGCCCGCTTCGGCGGCGTCAGCTACCCGGTGCAGGTGCCGATGTCCGCGGTGCTGGCCGTGTATGCGCGCGAAACCGGGCAGGGCATGGCGCTGCCGGACGACATCCACGGCGCCAGCGAGCCGCCGGGCGACGACACCCCGCCACCGCCGCGGCCGGGCGGTTCCGACGACGCCGGCAAGCGTCCGCGGCTGCGCGTGGTCAAATAGCCAGTCGATGCGCGACCTCGGTGGTCGCGCTTCACCCACTCAAGGGTTGGCGTTTCCGGTGTACGTGCATCGCGCACCGCGTTGTTCTGCCGTAGGAGCGGCTTCAGCCGCGACCGGCGCTACCGGTAACGCCCATCGCGGCTGAAGCCGCTCCTACAGCAAGCGGGATGGCGCACTGCGGTCGCCGCCCATTCCACGTGGCATGCCATCGACCGCGCACGCACCTGCGCTGTCGCCGTGGGCTTGGCTCACTCGCGCTGCGCGCGCGCTTCCTGCAGGCTGCTCACACTGGCCACCGACGGCCCGGTGAAGGCGATCAACTGGTCGCCGAGCAGCACCAGGCGGCCGCTGTGGCGGTCGCTGCCGTCGTAGGAATAGTCGAAGCGGAAGCTGCGTTCGAAGCCGAGCCAGCCGTTGGGCAGGCGGCGCAGGCGCAGGCCGGTGCCGTGCACGCTCTGGTCCAGCCACTGCACGTCGGCGGCCTTGCAGGCGTTGCGGCCGAGGATTTCGGCGCGTTCGGCGGCGGCGCGCGAGGCGTTCCAGAACGCGAACACCGCGGCGCCGGCGATCATCAACAGGATCAGGCTGGGCATGGCGCCACTGTAGCGAGGCGCCGGTGGGGGGGCAATCGGGCTGGGATTGGGGATTGGGGATTGGGAGGTGCGTCGGCGGCTGTTGGGGCGGTGCACTGCCGGTCGATGCTGCGTGTTCGCGCGCCTGCAGGTTGTTGGGGGCGCGCGGAGCCGAAGTGCGCTCACCGCCCTCATCCTGCTGGGCAAGGCTCGCACATTGCCTTGATTGCACGATGTGCCTACCTGCAGGAATCTTTTGGGCAAACCTTGCGGTGGGTCGCGCGTGTTTCCGCTAGGACTGCGGTTCGGTCTTGGGTGTGTCGTTACTTGAGGGCGCGGCGGGTTGTGGCGAAGCAGGCGCTGCGGCGGGCGCCGGTGGCGGGACCTGCGGGTTCGGCGCGGAGGGCGGTGCTGGCGGTACGGCCGGCGTGCCCGGTGCCGCGCTTGCTGGCGTCGCGGGCGGCGGCGTGATCGGCATGGAGGCAGGCACGGTGGGCGGCAGTAGCTGCGCCTGCGGTTGCAGCTTCAGCAGGGCCGACCAGTCCTGGCGGTTGACGTCGCACAGCTCCTCGTGGCCCGGCGTGCATTCGAGGGCGGCGCCTTCGTCGTTCTGCTCCTGCGCCAGCGGCGCATCCAGTTGCAGGCGCCCGCTGCGGTCCAGCTTGAGCTTGCGCATGGTCACCGCGTTGAACACGTTGCCGCCGATCAGGTACAGGGTCTGGTCGCCGCCGACGTTGGCCGCGACCACGATGTCGCAATGCGATTCCCACGGCAGCGGGCGCCCGCGCGCCAGCGCCTCGCGCAGGCCGGCGGCGCCGACCGGCTGCCGGTGTCCGCGCAGGAAGCACAGCAGGTCGCCGGGGGCCGGCTTTTCCTGCTGCGGGTCGGCATAGCGGTAGGGCAGGCCGTCCGCGCCGGCCTGGTAGGCGGCGCGGATGTAGTCGATATGGCGGATCGAGGTGCGAAAGCCGGCTACCCCGGCGCGCACCATCACGTAGGACACGAAGGCCGCCGACCATGGATTGTCGACGATGAAGGCGCGGCAGTCGTTCTCGCGGTAGCGCGATCCGTCCAGCTGCTGGCAACTCGCGGCGCCGTCGATTTGCCCCATCGCGCCGAGTGTGCCGCTGTCGCGCCAGTATGCCGCCACGCGCTGCCAGGCTTCGATGCCGTCGTCGGCAAGGTCGGCGCGCTCGGCCTCGGTGACGCGCAGGCCGGCCAGGCGGCCGTCGCGATCGATGAACGGGCGCCACCACAGCCGGTGTTCGTTGCAGGCGGTGCGCACGATCGCCACCGCCGCCGGCGTCAGGCCGAAGCGCGGCGGCAGATCGCAGACTTCCGCGGCCGCGGCGCGGCCGGCGGGAAACAGGGCGGCGACACACAGCAGCGCGAACCAGGGGCGGAACATCGGCGAACTCGGCGGGGAGAGGAACACGCAGCGTCGCAGAGCGGCGTCGGCGGTGCCGTGAAGTGTAGAGTGCGCCGCGCGGTCCAGGCAGGCAGCGCCGTGCTGACTAGCGTGTTGGCCGGCGGATCAGGCGCTTGGCGGTTTGCCCTTGGGGTGGTGGGACAGCCGCGAAATGCGAAGTGGTGTGCTTTCCGACAGTGCAATGCGTCGGGACTGAAGTCCCTCCCACAGTGATCCTCCGACGAGGCCGACGCCGCTCCCACACGAGGGGGAGCCGCGTACGCGGCTCATCCAGCGGGGGCTGACGTGCTCAACGTCGTAATGCGTCCTGCATACAGGGTTGCGCCACGAAGGTGTGTCGGTGGTAGATTCGCCGCGCGGTCGCCTCGTCCGCGCGGCTCCGGCCGCTACTGCGGCGGCGTTCCGAGTTTCAGCGACAGATCCACGGCCTGCACATGCTTGGTCAGGGCACCGATGGAGATGCAGTCGACGCCGTCCTGCGCGATCGCGCGCACCGCCTCCAGGTCGACGCCGCCGGAGACTTCCAGCGGAATCGCACGGTGGAACGGCGCGCCCGCAGCGATCGCCACCGCGGCGCGGCGCTGTTCTGCCGTGAAATCGTCGATCAGGATGCGGTCGCAGCCGGCCTGCAGCGCTTCGCGCAACTGCTCCAGGGTTTCCACCTCCACCACCAGCGGCAGCGCCGGCCACTGCGCGCGCGCGGCGGCCACCGCCGCGGGCAGCGAGCTGGCGGCGTGGATGTGGTTTTCCTTCAGCATCACCGTGTCGTACAGACCGATGCGGTGGTTGTCGCCGCCGCCGCAGCGCACCGCGTACTTCTGCGCCAGGCGCAGGCCGGGCAGGGTCTTGCGCGTGTCCAGGATGCGCGCGCCGGTGCCGGCGACCGCGGCCACGTAGGCAGCGGTGGCGGTGGCTGTGGCGGACAAGGTCTGCAGGAAGTTCAGCGAGGCGCGCTCGGCGCTGACCAGGGCGCGGCTGCGCCCGTGCAGCAAGGCCAGCACGGTGCCGGCGGGCACGCGCTGGCCTTCGGCCACCTGCCAGTCGATGCGGACCTGGGGATCCAGCGCCCGGTGGCAGGCGTCGAACCAGGGCCGGCCGGCGATCACCGCGTCCTGCTTGCACAGCAGGTAGGCGCTGTCGGCGCGGTCGGGCAACAGCGCGGCGGTGACGTCGCCGCTGCCGAGGTCCTCGGCCAGGGCGCGCGCCACATCGGCGGCGATCAGCTCCGCGGCGGGCGCCTGCGGCGGCGCCGTGTCGCGGCTCATTTGGCCGGGAAGTCGGCGAGCTGGGCAGTGCCGATGGCTTCTTCGGCCAGCAGCACCGGGATGCCGTCGTCGACGCGGAACACCTGCTTGCGGTCGCGGGTGATCAGGGCTTCGCGCAGCGGTTGCGCCTGCGCACTGCCATCGGCGCGCTGCACGCCGCCGGCGGCGATGGCGCGGTTCAACGCCTCCAGGCCGCGCGCCTCCAGCAGCGCCAGCGGTTGGCGGGTGTCGGGCGAGCACAGCAGGTCGAGCAGTTTGCGGTCCATCCGGTCTTCGTCTTGCGTGGAAGACGGCTAGAATACGTCTTTAAGGCAGGGGACGGCCATGACCTCCAAGCAAACCGCGCCGCTCGTCGGCATCGTGATGGGTTCCCGCTCCGACTGGGAGACCATGCAGCATGCGGCGCAGAAACTCGATGCGCTGGGCGTGCCCTATGAAGTGAAGGTGGTGTCGGCGCACCGCACGCCTGATGTGCTGTTCTCCTATGCCGAGCAGGCCGCCGGGCGCGGCTTGCGCGCGATCGTGGCCGGTGCCGGCGGCGCCGCGCACCTGCCGGGCATGCTCGCGGCCAAGACCGCGGTGCCGGTGCTGGGCGTGCCGGTGCAGTCCAAGGCGCTCAACGGCATGGACTCGCTGCTGTCGATCGTGCAGATGCCGGCCGGCATCCCCGTGGCCACCTTCGCGATCGGCAATGCTGGCGCGGCCAACGCCGCGCTGTTCGCCGCGGCGCTGCTGGCCCACGACCACGCCGGGATCGGCACCGCGCTGGGCGAGTTCCGCCAGCGCCAGACCGACGACGTGATGGCCAAGGACGATCCGCGCCAATGACCACCGTCGGCATCCTGGGAGCGGGGCAGTTGGCACGCATGATGGCCGTGGCCGGCGTGCCGCTGGGCCTGCGCTTCGCGCTGCTGGATCCGGCGGCCGACGCCTGTGGCGGGCAGGTGGCGCCGCTGCGGGTCGGCGACTATGCCGACGAGACCGCGCTGGCCGCGTTCGCGGACGCGGTCGACGTGGCGACCTTCGATTTCGAGAACGTGCCTGCGGCCAGCGCCGGTTGGCTGGCCGGTCAGGTGCCGGTGTTCCCGAGCCCGGATGCGCTGGCCGTGGCGCAGGACCGCCTGGCCGAGAAGACACTGTTCCGCGAGCTCGGCATCCCGGTGCCGGGCTTCGCTGCGATCGAGACGCGCGCCGATCTGGACGCGGCGCTGGCGCAGGTCGGCACGCCGTGCATCCTCAAGACCCGCCGGCTCGGCTACGACGGCAAGGGCCAGTTCCGCATCGCGTCCGCTGCCGATGCCGATGCGGCCTGGGACGCGCTGGGCGCGCAGGCGGCCAGCGTGGGCCTGATCGCCGAGGCGTTCGTGCCGTTCCAGCGCGAGGTCAGCGTGGTGGCGGTGCGCGGCCGCGACGGCGAGTTCCGCACCTGGCCGCTGACCGAGAACTGGCATGTGCACGGCGTGCTGTCGGCCAGCCTGGCGCCGGCGCAGGCCGATGCCGCGCTGGAGCAGGTGGCGGTGGCGCATGCGCGCGCCCTGGCCGAGCGCCTGCAGTACGTCGGCGTGTTCGCGCTGGAGCTGTTCTGCCGCGACGGCGAACTGCTGGCCAACGAGATGGCCCCGCGCGTGCACAACTCCGGCCACTGGACCATCGAAGGCGCGGAGACCTCGCAGTTCGAGAACCACCTGCGCGCGGTGCTGGGGCTGCCGCTGGGCTCCACGCGCATGCGCGGCCATGCCTGCATGCTCAACTGGATCGGCGCGATGCCCGATGCCGCACCGGTCCTGGCGCAGCCCGGCGGGCATTGGCACGACTACGGCAAGCAGCCGCGCGAAGGCCGCAAGGTCGGCCATGCCACCCTGCGCGAGGACACGCCGGAGGCGCTGGCGCAGGCCCTGCAGACCGTGGGCGCGCAGTTGCAGCGCGAGTCCCAGGTCGCCCCGGTGATCGCCGCCCTGCGCGGCCAGCGCTGAACCCGCATCACGAAGCGCGGGCGACCCCGGGGCAAGGAGCGGCGGCCACGGCCGCCGCTCCTGCGAATCCCCAATCCCGAATCCCCAATCCCCGCTCAACGCAGATTGGACGCCGCGAACTCCCAATTGACCAGTTTCCAGAACGCCTGCAGATAGCGCGTGCGGTCGCCGGGATGGTCGGTGTAGTAGGCGTGTTCCCAGACGTCGCAGGCCAGCAGCGGCGTGTCGTCGCCGGTCAGCGGGGTGCCGGCGTTGGCCGTGCTCACCACGGCCAGGCTGCCGTCCGGGCGCTGCACCAGCCAGATCCAGCCGGAGCCGAACAGCGCCAGCGCCATGCGCTCGAACTCGGCCTTGAACCGGGCCACGTCGCCGAAGCTCTTGGCCAGACGTTCGCCGAGGGCGCCGCCGGGTTCGCCGCCGCCGCGCGGGCGCAGGCCGCGCCAGTAGAACGCGTGGTTCCAGACCTCGGCCGCCTCCTGGAACAGGCTGCCCTGGGCGCGCCGCAGCAGGTCCGGCAGCGCCAGCTCGGCCAGGTCGCTGCCGGCCAGGCGCGCATTGAGCCGTTCCACCAGGGCGCGCTCATGGGCGTGGTGCTGTTCCACCGCGGCGGCGGACAGATGCGGGGCCAGCGACGCGGCGGCGTAGGGCAGGGGAGCGAGTTCGATGGGCATGGATCCTCGGGCGGTTTCGGGTGCGTGTCGCGGTACTGCCGCGCGCAGGGCTTACACTATGCGGCTACGCGAGAGTCTAGCCGACCGCCAAGGTCGTTCTTTCGCCCCAGCAGGAGAGAACCCGCATGCAGGTGATGGAGCGCATCCAGGCCGACGTCGAACGCCATCCCATCGTGTTGTTCATGAAGGGCACGCCGCAGTACCCGATGTGCGGCTTTTCCAGCCGCGCATTGCAGGCGCTGCTGGCCGCCGGCGCCGACCGCCTGCACACGGTCAACGTGCTCGACGAGCCGGAGATCCGTGCGAATCTGCCGCGCTATTCGAACTGGCCGACGTTCCCGCAGCTGTTCATCCATGGCGAGCTGATCGGCGGCTGCGACATCACCATGGAGCTGTTCGAGTCCGGCGAGCTGCAGCGCATCGTCACCGAGGCCTACCAGTCGTGACGGCGCCTGCGTCGCCGCAGGCCGGCGCGCTGGCGCAGCGGGTGATCCTGGTCAGTGGCGCCGCCGGCGGGCTCGGCAGCGCCGCGGCGCTGGCCTGCGCCCAGGCCGGGGCCACGGTGGTTCTGCTCGGGCACAAGCCGGCACGCCTGAACCGGGTCTACGACGCGATCGCCGCGGTCGGTGCCGCGCCGCTGCTGTATCCGCTGGACCTGCTCGGCGCCACCCCGCCGGACTACGCGACCCTGGCCGAGCGCCTGCAAGGCGAGCTCGGCCGCCTGGACGGGCTGCTGCACTGCGCGGCCGACTTCGTCGGGCTGACCCCGTTCGAGCATGCCGATCCGGCCCAGTTTGCGCGCGCCCTCCACGTCAATCTGACCGCTGCGGCCTGGCTAACCCAGGCCTGCCTGCCGTTGCTGCGGCAGGCCGAGGATGCCGCGATCGTATTCGCGGTGGACGATCCGGCGCGGGTCGGCCAGGCCTACTGGGGCGGCTACGGCGCGGCCCAGCACGGCCGCCGCGGCCTGCTGGCGAGCCTGCACGGCGAGCTGGCCGCCTCGCGCGTGCGCGTGGCCGGGCTGCAGCCGGGGCCGATGCGCACCGCCTTGCGCGCCCGCGCCTATACCCATCAAGAAGACCGCGACGCGGTCGATCCGGCGCACTACGCCGGCGCCTGCGTCGAACTGCTGTCGCCCGCCGGCGCCGCGCACCGCGGCGCGATCTGGAATCCCCTGGCATGACCATCCTGTCGGCAGCGCTGCTGCTGTTCCTGATCCTCGACCCGCTGGGCAACATCCCGGTGTTCCTCAGCGTGCTCAAGCCGCTGCCGGCGCGGCGCCAGCGCATCGTGCTGGCGCGCGAACTGCTGATCGCGCTGGGCGTGCTGATGGGCTTCCTGTGGGGCGGCAAGTACGCCCTGGAAGTGATGCACCTGCGCCAGGAATCGGTGGCGATCGCCGGCGGCATCGTGCTGTTCCTGATCGGCATCCGCATGATCTTCCCGCGCCCGGAAGGGCTGATGGGCGAGATTCCCGACGGCGAGCCCTTCATCGTGCCGCTGGCCATCCCGCTGGTGGCAGGCCCCTCCGGCATGGCCGCGGTGATGCTGATGGGCAGCAACGAGCCGACCCGGCTGGGCGAATGGAGCCTGGCGCTGATCCTGGCCTGGCTGGCGACCTCGGCCCTGCTGTTCTCCGGCACGCTGCTGTACAAGTTGCTCGGCATGCGCGTGCTGACCGCGGTCGAGCGGCTGATGGGCATGCTGCTGGTGGCGATCTCGGTGCAGATGTTCCTGGACGGGCTGACGGCCTACCTGAAATCGCCGGTCGCCGGTTGAGCGGGGCGTGCGCGGCCGGTGCCGCGCGTCGCCCCGGCCTGGCCTCTGTGCGCCAGCGCTGCGACGTACCGTGCGTCTGCGGCAATTCGATGACATTCGCCGCGCTTTTTTTTGCCCGCGCTTGCCGCGGCGTGCCGGCAGATTAAGTTTTCGTCAACGCCCGAGGCATACGCGGGCGAAATAGCCTGCCTACCTTAGCGCCCTCGAAGCGGCAGGTGCCCGTGCGCCCGCTGCTGCCGCTCCCACGTTGCTCACAGGCGCTCCGATGACGTTCCGTTCCACACATGCTCTTTCCACGCTTTGTCTGGCGCTGGCGACCGCGCTCTCGGCGCGTCCGGCCCATGCGCAGGAGGCCGACACCGACGCCGTGCAGCGGGCGGCCGCCGCCTCCAGCACGTCCAATACCACCGCCGCGTACGAGACCAAGCGCGTGCAGCAACTGGACAAGGTCAACGTCAGTGCCGACAAGGGCAGCTACGTGCTCGGCGGCGGCAACATGACCGTGCAGACCGCCAGCAAGGCGATGTCCACGGTGACCCGCGAAGCGATCGTGCAGGCGTCCGGCGGCAGCAACTTCACCCAGATGATCGATGCGATCCCGGGCGTGGACGCCTCCACCAGCGACGTGACCGGCCTCAACAACGGCAACTACAGCCTGCGCGGTTTCGATTCCTCGGCGATCGGCATCACCGTCAACGGCGCCCCGGTGACCGACAGCGGCAGCTATTCGGTCTATGCCACCGAATACGGCGATGCCGAGAACTACAACGACATCACCGTCACCCAGGGCACGCCGAACGTGGACCAGCCGGAGATGGGCGCCACCGGCGGCCAGATCGCCTGGTCGACGATCGATCCCAGCCATGCGTTCGGGGTGGATTTCAACCAGAGCTTCGGCAGCAACGATTACCGGCGCACCTTCGTGCGGGTCAACACCGGCGATACCGGTCCGCTGCGCTCGTGGGTGTCGTATTCGACCAACGGCGCGGACAAGTGGAAGGGCAATGGCGACATGTCGGTCGGAAAGATCGATGGCAAGAGCGTGTGGGACATCAGCCCGGGCAACTCGATCAGCGCGTCGTTCCAGTACAACCGGCAGTCAAACTATTCCTACAACACCGCCAGCAAGGCGCAGTTGGCCAGCGACTACGCCTACGACTACAACGCGACCTGGGGCGGCGGCGGCACCTCCGCCGACCAGTCCTACTGGAAGCTGCGCCGCAATCCCTACAGGAGCCTGCTGGTCAGCCTGGATGGCGAGTTCACCCTCGGCGACACCCTGCGTCTGTCGGTGGTGCCCTACGTGTGGTGGGGCGAGGGTGGCGGTTCCAGCGCCGCGTCGGTGTACCCGTCCAGCGGCAACGGCAATGTCTACGGCGCCTCCAGCAGCGTGAGCGGCAGCCGCGACGTGGACTACACCTATTCCTACTCCGCGACGGTGCGCCCGGGCGTGGTCGCCAAGTTCTTCCAGGACATCGGCATGGACCACAACCTGGTCTACGGCCTGTGGTACGACCGCTCGCGCAAGAGCCAGAACAGCAGCATCGTCAAGACCGATCAGAGCGACGGGCAGCCGTGCGACGTGTGGGCCGAGAGCGAGGGCTGCTTCCTGACCTATGCCGACGGCCAGGTGCAGCAGAGCTACCGCACCTACACGATGACCGACGTGCAGAAGTACTTCATCCAGGACAACTGGACCCCCGCCGACGACTGGGCGGTCAACTACGGCGTGTCCTGGATCCATGCCACGCGCAAGGGCCACAACTATCAATGGCCCGACAGCACCAAGGAGATCGGCGTGGACTTCGACAACAGCTACAGCAAGCTGCTGCCGGCGTTCGGCATCAAGTACGCCCCGGACAGCCGCTCCCAGTTTTACTACGGCGTCGCCAAGACCTTCCGCGTGCCGGCCACCAACTCGATCTCGATCAACCTGTCGGCGGCGCAGGAGATCCCGCAACCGGAATCGGCCTGGACCAACGATCTGGGCTGGCGCTACTACGGCGACCGCTTCTCGCTGTCGGCGATGCTGTACCAGAGCAATTACCGCAACAAGCAGATGTCCAGCTACGACCAGACCACGGCGCTGACCACCTACATCTCGATCGGCAAGGTGCGCATGCGCGGCTTCAACGGCGAGGCCAGCTACACCATCACCGACAACCTCAAGCTGTACGGCTCCTACACCTATACCCAGGCCAGGATCCTGAGCGACGCGTTGACGGTGGGGACCTCCAGCGGCAGCTACGACTACGCAGTCGGCGGCAAGCAGTTGGCCAATACGCCGAAGAACCTGGCCAATCTGCGCCTGAGCTACAGCATCGGCGATTTCTGGGTCGCGCTGAAGGGCCGCTACTCCGGCTCGCGCTACGGCGACTACATGAACACCGAACGGGTGGGGGGCTACACCACCTTCGGCGCCGACGCCGGCTACACCTTCGCCGACTGGGGCTGGCTGAAGAAGCCGTCGATCAAGCTCAACCTGTACAACCTGACCGACAAGCAGGCCGTCACCTGGGTCAGCACCAGCCAGGTGCTGGCGGCGTCCGGCGCCAGCGACTACCCGGACGGGGCGGCCACCGGCACCCCGTACTACTCCGTGCTGGAGCCGCGTGCGTTCGCGGTGACCTTCGGCGCCTCGTTCTGAGGCACCGCCGGCCCGCACCCGGGCTGGACCAGGCAGGACGCAAACGGCCGGGGCCATCGCCCCGGCCGTTTGCGTTTGCGGGCGTGCGATGTCGGGGAACGTCGCCGGCCTGACCATGGGCGTGTGGATCCCAAGCCGACATGCCGTCGGCCGCCCGCCGCCGGTTCGGCGGAATCCAGGGTGCCTCACCAGGGCAGCGCCAAGGGGGAGCAGGGTCTGGCGCCGGGCGCCGCCACATGGACCGGATCGCGCCGGCCTCCCGAAACTGCCTGATCGGTGGGGCTGACGCCAGCGCACCTTCGACGCTGGAGAGTTGGAGAGTGGGGCCGCCCCGGTCACCGCGCTGCTGGCGTCGCGCTCGCCTCATCCGCCACCCACGCTGGCCGAGAGGACGGCGCGCCCATGCGCGCTTGTGCCATCCCATGACCGAATGCAGCCAAGAAAACTGGGATCCATGGCAGGTCATGTCCATTTGTGCCCGGTTGTCACGTTTCGGCAACAAATTGGCCCTATGGTGTTAAACTCATGTTAACCCTTGCGGGGAATCGGCAAGGGTGACCAGCCCCCATCCCGCGGCCGTGCGCCCGTACTCGCGCGGCACTGCCATGCGCATTTCGTCAAACTCCATCGAGGCTATTGCAATGATTCAACCCCGTCTGCGGATGTCCAAGCTCACTCTGGGCCTCGTTGCGGCGCTGGCCGCGGCGCCGGTGTTCGCCCAGAGCACCTCCGCCGGTGTCGGCGGCGTGGTGACCCATGGCGGCCAGCCGGTCGCCGGCGCCGAGGTGACCATCACCCACGTCGAGTCGGGCACGGTCAGCCGCGCCACCACCGATGCCGCCGGTCGCTACAACGCGCGCGGCCTGCGCGTCGGCGGTCCGTACAGCATCACCATCACCAAGTCGGGCGACGGCACCAAGACCGAAGACGGCGTGTACCTGAGCGTCAACCAGAACGCCACCATCAATGCCGACCTGACCGGCGACATGGCCGCGCCGACCACCCTGGAGACGGTCAATGCCGTCGCCGTGGCCACCGGCTCGGAAGTGTTCAGCGCCACCAAGACGGGCTCGGGCACCAACATCGGTCGCGAGCAGATCGAAGCACTGCCGTCGATCAACGGCAACATCCAGGACTACATGCGCCTGGATCCGCGCGTGGCCTTCGTCGATCGCGCCTCGGGCACGATCAGCGCCGGCGGCCTGAATCCGCGCTACAACTCGATCAACATCGACGGCGTCTCGGCCAGCGACACCTTCGGCCTGGAAGGCAACAACATGACCACCCGGCGTCAGCCGGTGTCGATGGAAGCCATCGAAGCCATCGACGTCAACCTGTCCAACTACGACGTCAGCATCGCCAGCGCCGCCGGCGCCACCGTCAATGCGGTGACCAAGTCCGGTACCAACGAGTTCCACGGCTCGGTGTACGGCAGCTATCGCGATGGCGACTGGTTCGGCGACAACCCGGACGGCACCAAGTTCAACGGCTTCACCAAGGAGAAGACCTACGGCGCGACCTTCGGCGGCCCGATCGTCAAGGACAAGCTGTTCTTCTTCGCCAACTACGAGAAGTTCCAGCAGGACGCGCCGGGTGTCGACCTCGGCAGCACCGCGCTGGGCAAGGCCAACGCCAAGTACGGCATGGCCGACGTGACCCGCGCCCAGCAGATCGCCAAGAACTACGGCTTCGATGCCGGCGGCCTGGACAGCGACGGCAACACCGACCTGAAGGAATACGCGCTGAAGCTCGACTGGAACATCAGCGACAACCACCGCGCCAGCTTGCGCTACAGCAAGCTCGACCAGAGCAAGCTGCGCATCAACGGCGCCGGCAGCTCCAGCCAGGCGTCGCTGAGCTCGTACTGGTACCAGCACGAGAAGTCGGTCGAGAGCTATGTCGGCCAGCTGTTCAGCGACTGGTCCGAGAACTTCTCCACCGAGTTCAAGGTGTCCTACCGCGACTACTCCGCGATCCGCGTGGTGCCGACCGATGCGCCGAGCATCGCCGTGTACTTCGACGGCTCGGTCGCCAACCCGACCGGCGACGTGCTGTACCTGGGCACCGAGACCAACTCGCAGGGCAACATCCTCACCACCAAGACCTGGAACTACTACGGTGCGGGTACCCTGACCCTGGACAACCACAACCTGAAGTTCGGCGTCGACTACAGCACCAACGACATCTACAACCTGTACGGCCGCAACAGCTGGGGCGTGTACACCTTCTTCGGCCTGGACAACTTCGCCAGCGGCCGCTGGAGCTCGTACCAGCTCAACCAGGAGCGTAGCCCCGGCTCGATCGCGGCCGACTACAAGAACAGCAACCTCGGCCTGTTCGTGCAGGACACCTGGTACGTCAACAACAACCTGACCCTGACCCTGGGCCTGCGTGGCGACCGTCCGCAGGTGAGCCCGGATCCGACCTACAACGCCGCGGCGCAGGCCTACTTCGGCTACGACAACAGCAAGATCTTCAAGAGCGACTTCCTGATCCAGCCGCGCTTCGGCTTCAACTACACCTTCGACACCGACCGTCCGACCCAGCTGCGCGGTGGCGTCGGCCTGTTCCAGGGCGATGCGCCGCAGGTGTGGATCGGCAACAGCTACTCCAACACCGGCTTCAACTACAACGCTTATAGCCTGACCACGTACGATCCGACGGTGCCGTTCAGCGCCAACAAGGATACCCAGCCGGTCCCGAATCGTCCTGGTTCGGCGACCCAGGGCGTGAGCTTCGTCGGCAACGACTTCAAGCTGCCGTCGCTGTATAAGGCCAACCTGGCCCTGGATCACGAGCTGCCGTGGTACGGCATCGTCGCCTCGGCCGAGTTGCTGGTGACCAAGGTCAAGGACGGCCTGTACTACAAGAGCCTGAACATCGGTCGCGTCAACAGCCCGGGCCAGGATCCGAGCCCGGCCTACTACGGTCCGGACGGCCGCGCGCTGTACTGGAACCCGGCGCGTACCGGCCGCCCGTGGGCGACTAGCGACAACCGCTACAACCGCAACAGCGCGTACAGCGACGTCTACCTGATCGACAACACCGACAAGGGCAAGACCCAGCAGTTCACCGTGTCGCTGTCCAAGCCGTTCAGCGAAGGCGGCGACTGGTCCTGGACCCTGGGCTACACCTACACGCACGCCACCGAAGTCGGCCCGCTGACCAGCTCCACCGCCAGCTCGGGCTGGGGCTACCAGTACGCCTTCGACGCCAACTCGGAAACCGAGAACCGCTCGCGCTACGAGATCAAGGACCGGATCTCCGGCTCGCTTGACTGGAAGCACATGTTCTTCGGCGACTACGAGACCCGCGTGGGCCTGGTCTACGAAGGTCGCAGCGGCCGTCCGTACAGCTACGTGTTCAACGGCGACGCCAACGGCGACGGTCGCACCACCAACGACCTGTTCTACGTGCCGAAGGGTCCGGGCGACGTGCTGTTCGGCACGCTGAGCAACACCGGTGCGTTCACCGCCAACCCGGCGCTGCAGCAGCAGTTCTTCGACTGGCTGGCCAGGAACCCGCAGCTGGCCAAGTACGCCGGCAGCTACGCTCCGGCCAACGGCTTCCGTTCCGGCTGGATCAACACCTTCGACGTGCGCATCACCCAGCAGCTGCCGGGCTTCTTCAAGGGCCACAAGTCCGAGATCTGGCTGGATATCCAGAACGTGGGCAACCTGCTGAACAAGAAGTGGGGCCGGATCGAAGACTACGGCTTCTATGCCGACGCCCGCGTCGCCAACCTGCAGGGCATCTACCAGGGCAAGTACGTGTACAACACCCTGTACACCGACCAGCCCACGGCGGCCAATTCCGACGCCGACGGCTTCAACATCGGCGTGTCGCAGTGGTCCATGCAGCTGGGCTTCCGCTATCAGTTCTGATCGCGGCGCAAGCTGAAGCGTTGGAAACGGCCGGGGCGACCCGGCCGTTTTCTTTTTGCGGGGGCTGACGTTAAAGTCGCCGGCTGACGACACCGACAAGACATTCGATATGACGACCAGCAATACGGCGGCGCGCGCGCTGCCGGTAGTGGATGCGCGGATCTACCCGCGCGGCGGCCTGGACATCCTCTCGCGCGTGGAAGTGGCGCGCCTGCGCGATGCGTCCAGCGGCGGCCTGCACGAACTGCTGCGGCGCTGCGCGCTGGCGGTGCTGACCAGCGGCAGCGCCTCCGACGATCCGCGCGCGGCGCGCGACCTGTATCCCGACTTCGACATCCAGGTGGTGCAGCGCGACCGCGGCGTGCGCATCGACCTGCTCAATGCGCCGGCGATGGCCTTCGTCGACGGCGAGATCATCAACGGCGTGGCCGAACTGCTGTTCGCCGTGGTCCGCGACCTGGCCTACATGGCCATCGAACTCGGCCCCGAGTCGACCACCGACCTGCAGTCCAGCGAAGGCATCACCAATGCCGTGTTCGGCCAGTTGCGCAACGCGCGCATTCTGCAGCCGAACGATCCGAAACTGGTGGTGTGCTGGGGCGGCCACTCGATCTCGCGCGACGAATACCTGTACACCAAGCAGGTCGGCTACGAGCTGGGCCTGCGCGGGCTGGACATCTGCACCGGCTGCGGTCCGGGCGCGATGAAGGGCCCGATGAAGGGTGCCACCATCGCCCACGCCAAGCAGCGCAAGCACGACAACCGCTACATCGGCGTGACCGAGCCGGGCATCATCGCCGCCGAATCGCCGAACCCGATCGTCAATCACCTGGTGATCATGCCGGACATCGAGAAGCGCCTGGAGGCCTTCGTCCGCATCGGCCACGGCATCATCGTGTTCCCGGGCGGCGTCGGCACCGCCGAGGAGATCCTGTACCTGCTCGGCATCCTGCTGCGCGAGGAGAACCGCGCGCTGCCGTTCCCGCTGATCCTCACCGGTCCGACCATCGCCGCGCCGTACTTCGAGCAGATCGACCGTTTCCTGCGCCTGACCCTGGGCGAAGCGGCGACCTCGCGCTACGAGATCGTGGTCGGCGACCCGGTGGCGGTGGCGCGCAAGATGGCCGCCGGCATCCAGCAGGTGCGCGCGCACCGCAAGGAGCAGAAGGACGCGTTCTACTTCAACTGGTCGGTGGACATCCCGCTGGAATACCAGCGTCCGTTCGAGCCGACCCACGAGGCGATGGCCGCGCTGGATCTGCACCATGGCCGCCCGCCGCATGCGCTGGCGGCCGACCTGCGCCGCGCCTTCTCCGGCATCGTCGCCGGCAACGTCAAGGAAGACGGCATGCGCCGCATCGAGCAGCACGGCCCGTTCGAGATCCATGGCGATGCGGACATGATGCAGGCCCTGGACGAACTGCTGCGGGCCTTCGTCGAGCAGCGCCGGATGAAGATTTCCGGCGAGTACCGGCCCTGCTACCGGGTCGTCACTTGATGCGAAGCGGGCGCCAACGGCGTGTGCTCGGAGCGGCTTTGGCCTGTAGCGGAATGTCGATGGTCACGGTATAGCGTTCGTCGCAATCTTCGATGTGCAGGTGCGCGCAGGGGTGCAGGTCGGAGATCCTCCTGCGGATCGAGGACTGCCCGATGCCATGACCGCGGCTGTCCGGCCGCGCCTGGCGCGGCAGCGTGTCGTTGCTGACCGCGATCCGCACGCCGTCGGCGTGCCGGGCGATCTCAACGACCACCTTGCTGGCTGCGGTGCGTGGTTCCACACCGTGCCGGATCGCGTTCTCCACCAACGCTTGCAGGCACAGCGTCGGCAGGCGCAGCGATGGCAGCGCAGGCTCGATGCGCCACTCCACGTCGAGCCTCGGACCCAGCCGTAACTGCTCGATCGCCAGGTAGCGGCGTGCGAGCTCGATCTCTTCCTCAAGCGGCATTTCGTGCTGGCCCTGGAGGCTGGCTCGGAACAGATCGGCCAGGTCGAGCAGCAATCGCTCAGTCGCATCGGGCTGCCTGTGCACGAGCGCGGCCCCCACGTTGAGGGTGTTGAACAGGAAGTGCGGGTGCGTACGCGCCTGCAGTGCCTCCAGCTCGGCGCGCACGGCGCGCACCGACAGCGCCTGGACGCGCAGATGGTTGCGGATTGCCACCAGGCCCAGCAGCCCGGCGATGAAGGCGATACCCATCGTATTCAGGATCCCTGGCAGGGCGCCGGCCAGGGAGGGGGAGGGGGCCTCGCTGCCGAACAGCAGCAGGAAGCAGATCTGCGTCAGCCCGGTGGAGGCGACCATCGTCAGCAGCGCGCCGCCGAGTTGCACGCCGACTGGCCATCGTTGCAGCCATCGCCGCGCCAGGTGCATGGCCAGCAGCGTGGACAGCGCGACCCATTGGATCAGCAGCGAGGCGATCCCGAAGACAATCAACCGCTCGCCCGCGTTCCCCGGCGCCAGCGCCAGGATGCATGCGAGGGCCTCGCCGGTGATCCATATCCCGATGATGGTTGCCGGCTGTTGCAGGCCCTCCAACAAGGACGGCGCATAGGGTTCTGACTGTGGCATCGTATGATGGAAGCTGGTCGAGTCCCTCATCATGCCACTCGTGCGGCGCATCATGCCGCTTGTCGCCAAGTGTTTGCCGGCCTTCGGTCGCACAATCTACGGTGGCGAGGGTAATCGAGGGGAAGGGGTAATGGGCGAGGCAGGCTTGCTTCCGGACGGTTCTGCATGCCGTCGCGGGGGATTTACCTTGGTGGAGTTGATGGTCACGCTGGCGGTGCTGGCGGTGCTGTCTGCAATCGCCATTCCTTCGTTCACCTCCCTGATCAACAGCAACCGGCTGTCGGCGGCTTCTGACGACATCCTTTACGCGCTGCAGTTCGCCCGCAGCGAGGCGATCAAGCGCAACGCGCCGGTGAGCGTCTGCGGCAGCAGCGATGGCACTACCTGCGGCAGCGCGTCCACCTGGCAGGGCTGGCTGGTCGTGACTGGCAGCGCCGATAGCGTGTTGCAGTCCTACAAGGCGCGCTCGCCGTTGGGTGTCACTGGGCCAGCCACGCGCATCACCTATGGCGCCAACGGGACCCTGAAGACCAGCAGCGCCGTGTCGGTCATCGCTTGCATTGCGACCAACCGCCCTGCGGAGAATCAGCGTGCGGTAGCGCCGACCTCCGCCACCCGGGTCGCGGTGAGCAGTGTCAATGGTAGCGGAGCATGCCCATCATGACCGTTCGCGCGATGGTAAACCGCCGGCGGCAGGCAGGCGTGAGCCTGCTCGAGGTGCTGATCTCCGTCCTGATTCTGGGAGTGACCCTGCTCGGCATAGCCGCGATGCAGGCACGCGCGTTGAACAACGGCCAGAGTTCGTTCGAGAACAGCCAGATGGTCATTCATACCTACTCGATCCTTGAGGCCATGCGTGCCAACCGCAGCGCGGCCACGAGCGGCGCCTACAACCTGGCGATGACCTGTAGCCTGCCCGCGGTCGGCGGCACGCTGGCGTCCGCGGACATACGCGCGTGGCTCGAAAGCATGAAGACCGGGCTCAGCGGCGCCGCCAACGTGTCCACCGATACCACGACATGCGGTTCGATCGCCTGTAACAGCTCGGCCTGCACGGTAACCGTGCAGTGGGACGATAGCCGGGGGCGCGCGGTGAATACGTCCACTGCCGAGTCGGCCACAGGCACCGGCAGCAGCACCCGCCAGCTGGTGACGGTGGCCCGGCTATGACCAGTGCCGTCCCGCGCCGCCCTGCTGCCATGCACGGCCTGTCGCTGATCGAGCTGATGATTGCAATGGTGCTGGGCCTGATGCTGGTGGGAGCAGCGATCAGCATTTTCCTGTCCAACCAGCGGGTATTCCGTACGGTCGAGGGCATGGGCTGGGCCCAGGATGGCATGCAGACCACCTTCGAACTGATGGCGCGCGACCTGCGCGAGGCTGGCGGTAATCCGTGCGACGGAACCCTGCCGGTGGCCAATGTCATCAACAACGCCAGCAGCAATTGGTGGACGAATTGGAACTTTCCAGTCGTCGGCTACGAAAACGGCGCATTGAGCGGAAGCGCGAGCGGAACCGACGCCATCCAGGTCCTCACGCTCGATCCCCATCTTGCCAACGTCACCACTGCACAGAGCTCGACCAACATCACCGTGGACGATGCGAGTGGCCTGAGCGCTGGCAACACGGTCATGATCTGCGACAACACCCAGCTGGCGTTGTTCGTGGCTGGCAGCGTGACCGGCAATGTGATTAGCCATGCCAGCAGCGCGAACTGCAGCAACAACAGCCTGAACGTGCTGCCGGCGGTTTGCTCCGGCAGTGCGGTGGCCTATTCCTATGGCGTGAATTCGGTGGTGAGTCGGCTGCGCGGCATCCGTTGGTACGTGGCGAGCAACGCCGCCGGCGGGCGCTCGTTATATCGCAAGATCGACAATGGCGCGGCTGAGGAGATGGTCGAGGGGGTGCAGGACATGCAGATCACCTACCTGACCACAGGGGCAACTGCCTACCAGACCGCATCCACGATCGGCGCCGCCTCTCCCCCAGACGCCGCGTGGGGCAACGTCATCGCCGCGAAGCTGGTGCTGACCGTGCGGGGCGGCAACAAGACCGGTTTCGGTGGCCAGCAACTCGACCGCACCGTCCAATACGTGATCAACCTGAGGAATCGCACGCTATGAGGGCGATCGCGCAATCGCACGCCATCTGCCGCCGCCCGCGCGGTATCTCGCTGATCGTTGTGCTGATCTTGATGTTGGTGATGATCGTGGTGGGTCTGGCGGTGATTCGTGGTGTCACGCTGCGCGAGAAAATGAGTTCGAACATGCTCGACCGCAGCCTGGCATTCCAGTCCGCGGAAGCGGCGCTACGGGCGGGCGAGGAAGCGATCAAGACAGCGGTGGCTTCCGGCGGAAGCATCGGGGTCGATTGCAGTGGCGGCGCGTCCTGTCCGATCCCTCCGGCGGGCACCTACACCGACACGGGAACCGGCTGGGTCAATGCAAGTCCTATCCAATCGATCGGTGCGACGACGCCGCAATACTACGTACAGTACCTGGGCCAACGCACGAGTCGTCAGCAGTTGTCGCTGGGCTACAGCGCCAACTCCAACCAATACGGATCCGGCAGCAGCGCCGTGCTGCAGTCGGTCTATCGGGTGATCGCGCGCAGCCAGGATCCCACGCTGGCCGATGGCCGGTCGGTGGTGGTGCTGCAGTCGAACGTGACTGTCCAATGAGCAAGTCATTTCCCGCGATGGAAACCCGCGATATGAAACCAGGCGATAGCATGCGTCTTGGCGTGGCCAGATCCGAAATAGTGCAGCGCCGACGGACGCGTTGGCTGGCGTTCGCGACCGGAGCCTTCGCGGCGCTGTGTTCGGGCAACGGCGCTTCGATCGATCTGGGCACGCGTCCGATCTCGCTGCCGACAGACGTTCCCGGCGCGCTTACGCTGGTGCCTTCGGTCGAATACCCGACCATCATCAGCCAGGCCAACCTGGGGAACTACAGCAACGCTTCGGAATATGCGGGCTACTTCGATCCGGTCAAGTGCTACGGCTACAGCTACGACCTCCTCAATGGGATGGCTTACTTCGTGCCGACATCCAAGAACAGTGCGGGCGGACATACCTGCAGTGGTTCGTGGAGCGGCAACTACCTGAACTGGGCGGCCACCCAGACCATCGACCCGTTCCGCTCCGCCCTGACCGGTGGCTATCGCATCATCGACCAGGTCGGGCTGACCGTGCTGCAGAAGGCCCGCCACGACCGCGACAGTGACTTCGCCGACCGCACGATCTCCAGCTCTGTCTCCTCGCTGACGCCGTTGCCGTCGGGCTGGTCCAGCGTCAGGACCCGGGTCAGTGGCCTGGGCCGCGAAATGTGGTTCACCGGCTCCGGCGACCTGCGTACAAGCGCCAATAACGTGATCGACTACAACCCGGCGTCGCTCATCAAGCCCGATCCGACCAAGGTGTACCGGGTCTTCGTGCGGGTGAAGGTCTGCGATCCGAACATCGGCGTGGAGTCCAACTGCACGCAGTACTCCAGTACCAACTACAAGCCGGAAGGGCTGATCCAGGAATATGCCAACAAGATTCGCTACAGCATCTTCGGCTACCTGAACGATTCGACCGTCAGCCGTGATGGTGGCGTGCTGCGCGCCCGCATGAAGTTCGTCGGTCCCAACACCTATTACCCGGAGATCGACAGCTACAGCAACCCGCGCAGGGAGTGGGATCCTGCCACCGGTGTGCTCTACAAGGATCCGGACAGCAATGCCGACAGCAAAATCGGCGTAGGGAATGTCCATAGTGGCGCACAGATCGATACCAGCGACAGCAGTGGCAGCCGCAACAGCGGCGTCATCAACTACCTCAACAAGTTCGAGGAATTGACCACCAGCCAGGCCAAGTCGTTCGATCCGGTCAGCGAGCTCTACTACGCCGCGATCCGCTACTTCAAGAACCTGGGTAACGTCGCCTCCTATTCCGCGCTGAGTTCGAACTTGGCCACGGCGAAGGTCCAGGCGGATTATTTCCCGGTGATCACCAGTTGGGACGACCCGATCCGCTACAACTGTCAGGTCAATGCCATCCTCGGCATTGGCGATGTGAACACGCACCGGGACAAGAATCTGCCAGGAAATACCGTTGCCGCTTATCGCACGGATGAGCCTGCCATGCCTCCCGAGGTTGCCGCCGACACCAGCGTGAATGTCATCACCAGTACGCAGAAGGTGCTGGCGATGGAGGGGCTGAGTACGACGATTTCGGATAGCTGGACTGGCCGATACAACTCGGCCTTCATCGCCGGTCTGGCCTACGATTCGCACACCGTGGACATGCGTCCGGACGTCAGTAGCCAGATCAACACCATTGGAAGGCAGACGGTAAGCACCTACTGGGTGGACGTGCGCGAGGCGCAAGTCCTGGAGGGTCCTGCCAAGAACATGTACTGGCTCGCGTCCAAGTACGGCGGCTTCGCCGTGCCTGCGGGCTTTTCCCCTTACGCTGCGACTACCACCGGATTGCAGCCGGGCTGGTGGAACACCACCAGCGACACGTTGTCCCCCACTAGTGGCGGCACCTATCCGCGGCCGGATAATTTCTACGTGGCCAGCGACGCCAAAAACATGGTCGCCAGCCTGAGAAACGCGTTCTCGCAGATCCTCAAGAACGCCACCGGATCGGTCGCGGCGCTGGGGTCGGACGCGACCGCCCTGGATACCGGTTCGGTGTTCTACCAGGCTCAATACACCGTAGGCGATGCCAATCAGTGGAAAGGCGAGCTGACCGCATACAAGGTCGATGATGCAGCCGGTACGCAGACCGCGATCTGGAGCGCCAACGCCAAGCTGCCCGCGTATGCGAGCCGCAAGGTGCTCTATCCCAGCAATGGCAGCCTGGTGAATTTCACAGGAACCGTGGGGAGCCTGAGCAGCGACCAGGTCGACTACATCCGCGGCAGGCGCGACCGGGAAGTGAGTGCGGGCGGCAGCTTCCGCAATCGCCTCGCCGTGCTTGGCGACATCGTCAATTCGCAGCCGCTCTACGTAGGTGCGCCCAATCCGTCGCTCTACAGCGGCAAGAGCTTTTCCGGTGCCGGCGTGTATCCCCAGTTCGCGGCCAATAATTCCGGGCGTACTCCTGTGGTGTACGTCGGCGGAAACGACGGCATGCTGCATGCCTTCAATGTCAACACCGGCGTTGAACTCTTTGCGTTCGTGCCGACCGAAGCGATCTCCAAGCTTTCTTCCTCGGGCTTCACTTCTCCGGACTATACCCATGCCTATACGGTCGACGGGTTGCTGACGGCGGCCGATGTCTACCTCGGTGGTGCCTGGAAGAGCGTCCTGGTCGGTACGATGGGGCGAGGGGGCAAGAGCGTGTTCGCGCTCGACGTGACCAACCCGGCGTCGCCGAGCTTGCTGTGGGAAGTGAACAACGGCGCCCTCGGCAACGTGCTGGGACAACCCGTCATCGCCCAGGTCGCCGACGGCTCCTGGAGCGTGTTGCTCGGCAACGGCCCGAACAGTTCCTCGCAAAACGCGCAACTGGTTCGGATCGACATCGCCACCGGCACGGTGGCCTCGGTGGACACCGGTGTAGGTGGCGACAATGGCCTGAGTGGCGTCAATGCCTGGTCCTCCGATGGCAGTGGCATCGTCGACAAGGTGTACGCGGGTGATCTGAAGGGCAACCTGTGGCGATTCAGCAAGACCGTTAGCGGGTGGAGCGCCGGCCAGCTTTTCGTGGCAGGCAACAGCAAGCCGATCACCGCCACGCCGCTGGTGGCGCGCAACCCTACGACGCTCGACACCTGGGTGTTCGTCGGAACCGGGCGTTATCTCACCAGCGCGGACCTGGCCAATACCGACCAGCAGACCTGGTATGGCCTGATCGACAAGGGCAGCACGATCAGCGCGTCCAATCTCAAGCAAATCCGGATCCTGTCCGATACCACCCTCAACGGCTACAACGTGCGGACGATCGAGTCGTCCACCGGTGCCGGTACCAGCGGTTGGTACATGGATTTCTACGAGACAGGAGAGCGCATGGTGGTGGCGAACTACTTCCAGGGGCTCTATCTGGTAGGCAGCACGCGCATCCCGGATTCGAGCGATGTATGCAGCCCGAGCGGCAAGGGATACACGATGGTGATCAACCCCTTCACCGGCGGCCGCTTGTCGTCGTCGTTCTTCGACGTGAACGGCGATGGCGTCTTCGACAGCAACGATGCCTTGAACGGCGTCCCAGTGTCCGGCATCGGCACCAGTAAGGGGTCGAGCGGGTCGACCTTCATCGGTAGCAAGATGATTTCCAATCTGGACAACGCCTCCACGGAGTCGATCTCGACCAATTCGTCATCCGGAACGGTGACGCGGGTGCAATGGAGGGAGTTGATCAATGACTGAATCCTGTGATCGCCGTCGGATGGTGGCGCGTCCTGGCGTGGCCGGGCCCGGCAATGGCTTCACTTTGGTCGAGCTGATGATCGTGGTGGCGGTGGTCGCGATCCTTGCCGCTATCGCGTATCCGAGCTATGTGGCACATATCGTGAAGGCGCGCCGTGCCACTGCTGCTTCCTGTTTGATGGAGCGCAGTCAAGACATGGAGCGTTACTACACCACGCGTCTGAGCTACGTCTCGGCACCCACTCCGACCCAGTGCGACGGTGTGACCGATTTCTATACGCTTTCCTTCAATGGTTCGGTCAATGCGAAGGCCTACAGTCTTCAGGCCGTGCCCAAGGGCGCTCAACTGGCACGCGATACCAAATGCGGCACGCTCTATCTCAACCAGAAGGGCGAGCGCACGGTGAGCGTGTCCGGTACCGACCCGATGTCCTGCTGGTGAGCGGCGCGCTCAGCATCGGCCAGAAGGGCGCGCGCACTACATCCACCGGCGCAGGCGAGGGCACGTGCTGGTGAGGTCGGCTGAGTAGGGCGCAGCTACAGTCGGAAAAGCGCACTCTTCACCCCTTGCGATTGTCATGGGGCCTCTATACAATGCGCCTCCCCGCCCGAATAGCTCAGCCGGTTAGAGCACTTGACTGTTAATCAGGGGGTCGTTGGTTCGAGTCCAACTTCGGGCGCCAAATCCGCAAAGGCCGCGAGCAATCGCGGCCTTTGCTTTTGCGCGTCAGTCCGGTGTGCTGCAGGGCATCGGTTCGGTCGCTTTTCGCGTGCGGATGCGTCCGGTGTTGTTCACCACCACCGCTGCGCGTAGCCGGCCGCGTTCGCAGATATTGACGGTCAGGTTGCTGCCGGCGCTGCGTCCATCGGGCAGGAAGCGGATCGAGGGACGGCCTTGGTTGGAGCGCAGCACCAGCCCGCCCGCGCCCGGTGCGCGGCCTTCGCTGAGGATGCTGTCCGGCGCGATCGGCTGGCCTTGCCGTTCCGGGTCGCGGAAGACCAGCCAGCCCTGGCTCCAGTCGCTGTCGCCGCGGCAGTTGCCGTTCCCGTCGGATGGGCAGGCGCTAACCGGGGCGCCCGAGCTGATGGCACTGCTGCGCGCCAGGGCGAAGTGCGCGCTCAGCTGGTGGGTCGCCGTCGTCAGGCGTTGGCTCGCCAGCAGTTCCCGGAACGCCGGCAGGCCGATGCCGGCGACCAGGCAGAGCACCGCCATCACGATCATGGCCTCGAGCAATGTGTAGCCTTTGATTGCAGCGTTCCGCATGTCCGTCGTCTCCCGGTGCGAGGCCGCCAGTCTCGCCGTGGGACGGCAGGGCTTGAATGAGGGGGTTGTGCGTTCCCATGTAGGAAATCTCCCCGGCGCGGGGTCGGCCCCGCTCCCCACCTTGAGGCTTGTGCATGTCCGACCGTTTCCAACTCGTATCGCCGTATTCGCCGGCCGGCGACCAGCCGCAGGCGATCGAGAAGCTGGTGGCCGGCTTCGAGGCCGGCCTGGCCAAGCAGACCCTGCTCGGCGTGACCGGGTCGGGCAAGACCTACACCATCGCCAACGTGGTCCAGGCGATCCAGAAGCCGACCCTGGTCATGGCGCCGAACAAGACCCTGGCGGCGCAGCTGTACGGCGAGTTCAAGGCGTTCTTTCCCAACAACGCGGTCGAATACTTCGTCAGCTACTACGACTACTACCAGCCCGAGGCCTACGTGCCGTCCTCGGACACCTTCATCGAGAAGGACAGTTCGATCAACGAACACATCGAGCAGATGCGCCTGGCCGCGACCAAGACCCTGCTGTCGCGGCGCGATGCGCTGGTGGTGGCGACGGTCTCGGCGATCTATGGCCTGGGCGCGCCGGAGGACTACCTGTCGCTGCGGCTGATCCTGTCGATCGGCGAGCACGTGGAGCAGCGCCAGCTCATCCGCCACCTGACCGACCTGCAGTACACCCGCAACGAATACGAGCTGCACCGCGGCAGTTTCCGCGTGCGCGGCGAGGTGATCGACGTGTTCCCGGCCGAATCCGACAGCGAGGCGCTGCGCATCGAGCTGTTCGATGGCGACGTGGAGCAACTGACCCTGTTCGATCCGCTGACCGGCGAAACCCTGCGCAAGCTGCAGCGCTACACCATCTACCCCAAGACCCACTACGCCACCACCCGCGAACGCACCCTCAGCGCGGTGGACACGATCAAGCTGGAGCTGAAGGACCGGCTGGAGCAGCTGTATGCGCAGAACAAACTGGTGGAGGCGCAGCGGCTGGCGCAGCGCACCCAGTTCGACCTGGAGATGATGGCCGAGGTCGGCTTCTGCAACGGCATCGAGAACTACTCGCGGCATCTTACCGGCAAGGCGCCGGGCGAGCCGCCGCCGACCCTGTTCGACTACCTGCCGCCGGATGCATTGCTGGTGGTGGACGAGTCGCACGTCACCGTGCCGCAGATCGGTGCGATGTACAAAGGCGACCGTTCGCGCAAGGAGACTCTGGTGGAATTCGGTTTCCGGCTGCCGTCGGCGCTGGACAACCGGCCGCTGCGCTTCGAGGAATGGGAGGCGCGCTCGCCGCGCAGCATCTACGTGTCGGCCACGCCGGGTCCCTACGAATTGCGCGAATCGGCCGGCGAGATCACCGAGCTGGTGGTGCGCCCGACCGGACTGATCGACCCGGAAGTCGAGATCCGGCCGGTGGCGACCCAGGTCGACGATCTGTTGTCGGAGATCAACCTGCGCGTGGCCGATGGCGACCGCGTCCTGGTCACCACGCTGACCAAGCGCATGGCCGAAAACCTCACCGAGTACCTCGGCGAGCACGGGGTGAAGGTGCGCTACCTGCACTCGGACATCGATACGGTCGAGCGCGTGGAGATCATCCGCGACCTGCGCCTGGGCAAGTTCGACGTGCTGGTCGGCATCAACCTGCTGCGCGAGGGCCTGGACATGCCAGAGGTGTCGCTGGTCGCGATCCTCGACGCCGACAAGGAGGGCTTCCTGCGTTCCACCGGCTCGCTGATCCAGACCATCGGTCGTGCCGCGCGCAACCTGCGCGGCAAGGCCATCCTCTATGCGGACAAGATGACGCGTTCGATGCAGGCCGCGATCGACGAGACCGGGCGCCGCCGCGAGAAGCAGGTGGAGTACAACCTGGAGCATGGGATCGTTCCGAAGTCGGTGGCGCGTCCGATCGTGGACATCCTGGAAGGTGCGCGCGACGACGTGGCCGAGGCCAAGTCGGGCAAGGGCAAAGGCAAGGGCAAGGCGCGCCGGGTCGCGGAGGAGCCGGCCGACTACCGGGCGCTGGCCCCGGCGGAGATCGCCGCGCGGCTCAAGGCCCTGGAGCAGGAGATGTACCAGCACGCACGCGACCTGGAGTTCGAGGACGCAGCGCGGGTCCGCGACCAGATCAAGAAGCTGCGCGACGCCAGCCTGGTGGGCTAGGCGGCGTCGCAGCGCACCCGATCGGATGATGGGTATTGTTCTTGTCCGCCAGGTGGGCTAAGATTCGCGCCCCTGCAGCGGTGCGCCGCGGCAGAGACGGGCGGTTAGCTCAGCGGTAGAGCACTACCTTGACATGGTAGGGGTCACAGGTTCGAACCCTGTACCGCCCACCACGACGCGAAGATGCGAGCGTGGAAACGACGAAGCCGGCGCAAGCCGGCTTTTTTGCGCCTGCGCGATGGCCATCGGCCGGCTCGCAAGCAGAGCGCTGGCCGCGCGACCAGGCTTGCTTTAGCATCCGAGTGGACGATCAGGCGAGGAGGCCAGGCGCATGGTGGAATACCATCATACGGTGCAAGTCAAAGGACGCTACCAGCTCGTGGCGTTGACCCGGGAGCCGGAGTACAGCCCGGCCAACGTGGTCGGCTATGCGGTCACCACCGACGGCGGCGCCCGCGTGGATCCGCACGACATGTCCTGGGACGAGGCGCGGGTCTTCCTGGACAGCCTGGTCGAGCGCGATCGGGACGCGGTCAGTGCGGAAAAGAAGCCGTCGCGGAACAGGCCGAGCACGCGGCAGCGCCGCTGAAACGTAATGCCTCCATCGAGGCCGTGGCGTCGCCCGCGCAGGCCGGCAGGGCGGGAAAGGCGAGCCGCAGCCATTGGAGGGGGGGGGGGGGCACCGTGGCCATGGGTGGCTTGGCGGCCGTCCTTCAACGATGCGCTGTTCCGGGCGAGACTGCGCCAGGCACTCCTGCTGGCCTCGCAGACTGTCGACACGAGGCGTCTCAAAATACGGAACTCGCTCTAGAATATTCGCCAGGATGGATCAGGGAGGATAGGGCTTGTCGAATCGTAAACTCGTTGCGGCGGCGCTCGTCGTCGTGCTCACGGCCGTCTGCGGCTATTTCCTGTCCGGCTACCTGGTCCTGCTGCTGCTGAAGCTGGACACGCGGATGTTCGGGCTTGGCACCTATTACCAGTACGTCCACGCCATCGGCTTGCCGGAGGTGGCTCCCTACGTCGGCAAGATCAAATGGGCCGGCTACCTCGGCTTCGGCGCGCCAGGCCTGGTGGCCCTGCTGATCCTGGTGCTGATGTTCAAGCCGCCCAAGCGCAGCCTGCATGGCGACGCGCGCTTTGCCGGTGCGGCCGACCTGTCGAAGCACGGGCTGTTCAAGACCAGCGGCGACGGCATCGTGGTGGGCAAGTTTCGCGGCAAGCTGGTGCGCCTCAGCGGCCAGCAGTTCGTGATCCTGGCGGCCCCGACCCGGTCGGGCAAGGGCGTCGGCGTGGTCATCCCGAACCTGCTCGAGTACCAGGAATCGGTGGTGGTCCTGGACATCAAGCAGGAGAACTTCGACCTGACCAGCGGCTGGCGCGCCAGCCAGGGCCAGGAAGTGTTCCTGTTCAATCCGTTCGCCGAGGACCGCCGCACCCATCGCTGGAACCCGCTCAGCTACGTCTCCGGCGACCCGGCGTTCCGCGTGTCGGACCTGATGAGCATCGCCGCCATGCTGTACCCGGACGGCTCGGACGACCAGAAGTTCTGGGTCAGCCAGGCGCGCAACGCGTTCATGGCGTTTTCGCTGTACCTGTTCGAGAACTGGGACGACGAGCGCAACATCGGCTTCCCCGGCGGTCTCGGCACGCCGACGCTGGGTGCGATCTATCGCCTGTCTTCCGGCGACGGCACCGATCTGAAGAAGTACCTGAAGTCGCTGTCGGAGCGGCGCTTCCTCAGCGGCAACGCCAAGTCGGCGTTCTCCAACCTCCTGTCGCAGGCGGACGAGACCTTCGCCTCGATCATGGGCACGCTCAAGGAGCCGCTCAACGCCTGGATCAACCCGGTGCTGGATGCGGCCACCAGCGACAACGACTTCCTGCTCACCGACCTGCGCAAGAAGAAGATGACCATCTACATCGGCATCCAGCCCAACAAGCTGGCCGAAAGCCGCCTGATCATCAACCTGTTCTTCAGTCAGATCATCAACCTCAACACCAAGGAACTGCCCAAGAGCAATCCGGCGCTGAAGTACCAATGCCTGCTGCTGATGGACGAGTTCACCGCCATCGGCAAGGTCGACATCATCGCCTCGGCGGTGTCATATATGGCGGGCTACAATGTCCGCCTTCTGCCGATCATCCAGAGCATGGCCCAGCTCGATGCCACCTATGGCAAAGACATCTCGCGGACCATCATCACGAATCATGCACTGCAGATTCTCTACGCTCCGCGCGAGCAGCAGGACGCCAACGACTACTCCGAGATGCTCGGCTACACCACCTTCCGCAAGAAGAACGTCACGCGCGGCAAGGACGTGACCCGGAGCGTGTCGGAGGAGAAGCGGGCGCTGATGCTGCCGCAGGAGTTGAAGGCGATGGGCAACGATCAAGAGGTGTTCTTGTACGAGGGCATTCCGCACCCTGTGAAGTGCGACAAGATCAAGTACTACAAGGATCGCCACTTCACCGCACGACTGCGGCCGAAAGTCGACATTCCGACGCTCTCGATTTGAAAGTGTGACGGAAAACACCTATTTTTTGGGCGTATTTATCATTTGAACGTTTTTTTGCCAAATGCTTGACGTGAGCATGCCCCTCCGGCACATTCTCGCGAGTATGGCGGTGCGTTGGTAACAGAAACAGGAACAGGGGCGTGGGTCGAACAGGCGCACGTAAGGGGTGACATGGAAGGTTCGTTGTCAAATTCCGTTTTCTTCGGCGCCGATCGCGCGGCCTCGGGCGTGTCCCGTTGCCTGCCGCGGATCCGCGTCCGCGCCGTTCCCGGCAGCTTCCTTCTTGCGACGCCCGTGTCGCGTCGTTGCGTCGAATTCCGCCATCCAGCAGTGGGCCGCCTGCGCGCCGCCCGCTCTCTACACGTTTCCGCAATTCAGAGGCTCGCGTGAAAAGAACGCATATGTTTCGGCTGATCGCTACGTTGAGTGCCGTCGCGCTGTTGAGCGCCTGTGCAACCAGGCCCGCGCCCGACTTTCGCGGCAAATGGAAGCCGGTCAACCGTTTCTCCGAGTCGACCATGGAGATCCCGCTGTACTCGTCGTACGTGTACCAGGCGATTCCGATGGACGGCACGCTGAAGACGATGCTCGAGCGCTGGGCCAAGGATTCGAACATGCAGCTGTCCTACGGCATACAGTCCGACTACACGCTGTATGCGCCGGTGGCCAAGATCAATACCACCAGCATCCAGCAGGCAGTCGCCGAGTTGAGCGTGGTCTATGCACAGGAAGGTCTGAGCGTGACCGCCGCGGGCAATCGCATCCTGGTGCAGCCGTCGTCGTCGGTGAGCGGTACGCCGGCGGCAAGCGACAGCGCGAAGTGACGTCACCGCCGGTGTGCACGCTGCGCGCCGGCAGCCATATTACGAACCTGGTGAAGTCTGATGTTCGGTAAAAAACAGGCCGAAAGCGAAAACGTCAACAAAGCGGTCGCGAAGGCGGTCAACTACGAGATCAGCATTGCGGATCTGGCGCGCCGCAGCGAGCGCCGCGCATGGTGGGTCGCCTTCGGCGCGATCATCATGTGCCTGCTGTTGGGCGGCGGGTATTACTACATGCTGCCGCTGAAGGAGAAGGTGCCGTATCTGGTGATGGCGGATGCGTACACCGGCAATTCCACGGTGTCTGTGTTGCGTGATGTTGGCGAGGTTCGCAGCGTCACCAACAGCGAGGCGTTGGCCAGGAGCAACGTGGCACGTTTCATTACCGCCAGAGAATCCTACGATTCAGAGATGATGGGGCTCAACGATTGGAATCTGGTGTTTTCGATGGCACCACGCGATACGGGGGTAGGGGCGGAGTACTTCAGCCTTCACGCGCCCAATAATCCCTCGGCGCCCTACTACATTTATGGCAAGACGCGGTCCATTCGGGTGAAGATCCTGAGCATCTCGTTGCTCGGCGGCAGCGGCAAGCCATACACGGGTGCAAATGTGCGCTTCCAGCGCAGCATCTACGACAAGAGAACCGGTCAATCGACCTTTCTCGACAATAAGTTCGCCATTCTCGGTTTCCGTTACAACAATAACCTGGCCATGGACGAGGATCTGCGGACGCAGAATCCACTGGGTTTTCAAGTGACTGATTATCGTGTGGACAACGATTATTCGGCCATGCCGGTTCCGCCGTCGCCTGCCGTGCAGGCGCCTGCAAGCGGAGCAGCGCAACCGCAACAGCCGCCGGCCGGTCAGATGCCGGGCGCTGCCGGACAACTGCCAACGCAGCAAATACCCGGTCAGCCGGTCGTGCCGGCGGGCGGCGCAATGCCCGCCCCGCAGCAGGCACCGGTGGTCAATCCGGGGGGCGCGCCCGTCTATCCGGGGACGCAGCCCGCTGCGGCCCCTCCTGCACCCAACGTTGCACCTCAGCACAATGGTAATGGAGCGAACGTTCGATGAGTTTCCTGACGAAAACCGGTTCGGCGCATATTGCGTTGCTGGCTCTGGGCCTGTTCGCGCCGATCGCGTCGGCGCAGGTGGTCCAGCAGTACGAGTACGAGCCTGACAAGATCTATCAGGTGCGGACCGGTCTGGGCATCACCACCCAGATCGAGCTGAGCCCGAACGAGAAGATCCTCGATTACAGCACCGGTTTCACCAGTGGCTGGGAACTCAGCCGTCGCGAGAACGTCTTCTATCTGAAGCCGAAGAACGTCGACGTCGACACCAACATGATGATCCGCACCGCCACCCATTCCTACATCCTGGAATTGAAGGTGGTGGCGACGGATTGGCAGCGGCTGGAGCAGGCCAAGCAGGCCGGCGTGCAGTACAAGGTGACCTTCACCTACCCGAAGGACACCAGCTTTGCCGCGGCCAGCGACGAGGTGAAGGATGAGTCGCAGCTCGATACGCGGCTGACCAAGGACCGCCATTACTACTTCGACTACGACTATTCCACGCGCTCCAAGCAGACGTGGATCGTGCCGAGCAGCGTCTACGACGACGGCAAGTTCACCTATATCAAAATGGATCTGACGCGTTTCCCGACAGGCAATTTCCCGGCCGTGTTCGGCCGTGAGAAGGAGAGCGACGAGGATTTCCTGGTCAATACCACAGTCGAGGGCAATACCCTGATTGTCCACGGGACCTATCCCTTCCTGGTCATCCGCCACGGCAAGAATGTTGTCGGCTTGCGTAGGAACAAGCAAAAGTGAACTCGAATCTACCTCCGTCTGACGAAAACTACGGCCGCGATAACGGCCAGCCGCGCAATCCGCAAGCGGACGACGCGCCGCGCGAGAATCCCTATTTCGCTCGCCAGCAGCAGACCGCCGATCCGGACCTGGACGCCAACGAGCCGGTGCTGCGCTCCAGCGACCTGAAGAAGCTCAATCGCAAGGCGCTGGTGTTCCTCGCTGGCATCGCGGCCCTGCTGATCCTGGCGATCTTCTGGCTGGTGAGTGGCAGCAGCAAGCCAGAAGCGGCGCCGAAGCCGCGCCAGGAAGCGGTGGTAGCGCCTGCGCTGCCGCAGACCGCGGCGCCGCCGCCGGTGCAGCCGGCCGAGCCGGTGCCACTGGCGGAACAGCCGAGCTTGCCGCCTTTGCCGCCGATGCCTACCGACAATGACCCCTCGCTGCAGCCGTCTCGGCAAGAGCGAGGGCCGTCGTTGCTTGAGCGCCGTATGGCGGGTCTGCAGCAGGATTCGGGTGCTGGGCAGGGTATCGGTGGCATGCCGCAGGCGCAGGAGCAGGGTGGCGCACCACAGGATCAGGTGACGTCGGCAAAGCCGATCGCCAATCCGGATGGTTTGCTGGTGCGCGGCACTTATATCCGCTGCGTGCTGGAGACCCGGATCATCACCGATTTCCCGGGCTTCACCTCCTGCATCATCACCGAGCCGGTGTACTCCATCAACGGCCGCCGCCTACTGCTGCCGAAGGGATCGAAGATCCTCGGCCAGTATGGCGCCGCGGAGCCGAGCGGCCCGCGCATGCAGGTGGTCTGGGACCGCATCACCACGCCGACCGGCATCGATGTGACCTTGGTCGGACCCGGCGTGGACAACCTCGGCAGCGCCGGTCACCCGGGCCAGTACAGTGCGCACTGGGCCAGCCGTATCTCGTCTGCCCTGATGATCAGCATGCTCAGCGACGCCTTCAAGTGGGCGGCGGCCGAGCACGGCCCGAAGACCACCACCACCGGCCTCAATTCCGGCATCGTCACCGAGCAGCCGTTCGAGAGCAACACGGCGCAGTCCATCCAGCGTCTGGCCGACCAGGCACTGGATCGTCGCCGTCCCGCCACCGTGACCATCAACCAGGGCACCATCGTGAACGTCTACGTCGCCAAAGACGTCGACTTCACGGCCGTGTTGCCGCGTTGATCGAGATCGAGACAGCGACGTGACGTTCGACGACTCTCCGACCGCGCAGATCTCCACGGATTTCCTGGATTACCAGTACTCGGTGCTGGGCATCCTGGATTATCTGAACTCGCCGGAAGTGACGGAAATCTGCATCAACCGTCCCGGCGAGCTGTACCTGGAGACCCTGCGCGGTTGGCAGCGGATGGACATCCCGTCGCTGACCTTCGATCGCGCCCGGCAGTTCTGTACGGCGGTGGTCAACGAGAGCAATACCGGCCAGCGCATCACCGATGCCGATCCGGTGGTGTCGCTGACCTTTCCCACCGGGCAGCGCGCGCAGTTCGTGATCCCGCCGGCCTGCGATGCCGGCAAGGTGTCGATCACCATCCGTCTGCCGTCCAAGCACACCAAGACCCTGGAGCAGTACAAGGAGGACGGCTTCTTCCAGGAGATCCTGGAGGTGCAGTCGGGGCTCAGCGAGCAGGACCTGGAGTTGCTCGAGTTGCGGCGGCAGCGCGATTACGCTGAATTCTTCAAGAAGGCGGTGCTGTTCAAGAAGAACATCGTGGTCGCCGGCGCCACCGGTAGCGGCAAGACCACCTTCATGAAGTCGCTGGTGAATCACATCCCGCACGAAGAGCGGCTGGTGACGATCGAGGACGCGCGCGAACTCTTCATCAGCCAGCCCAATTCCGTGCATTTGCTCTACTCGAAAGGCGGACAAAGCACGAGCAACGTCACCGCGAAGAGCTGCATGGAAGCGTGCCTGCGCATGAAGCCCGACCGCATCATCCTCGCGGAGTTGCGTGGCGACGAGTCGTTCTACTTCATCCGCAACTGCGCCTCCGGTCACCCCGGTTCCATCACCAGCTGCCATGCTGGCAGCATCGGCCAGACCTGGGACCAACTGGCGTTGATGGTCAAGGCCTCGGCCGAAGGCTCAGGCCTGGAATTCGCCGTCATCAAGCGGTTGCTGATGATGACCATCGACATCGTTGTCCATATCAAATCGCACGCGGGCCGGCGCTATATCACCGGTATCGATTTCGATCCCGAGCGCACGCATTCGGGTGGAGGGTGAATATGTTCATTGAAGTGATAAGGCGAAAATCCGCCGATTGACTTTGAATTTTTCTTCCAACACGATTGATTTGCGACACTGCGGCGTTCCGGGCGATTGCCATGACGCCGATGCATAGGGAGTAACCACGGCATGTTGCCAGGCATGGAACTACTCAGCTGTCCGGAAATGGCGGTTCCGGCTGAAGTCATGCAGCACGTTGTGCGCGTCGAGTCGTCGCACAACCCGTTCGCGATCGGCGTGGTCGGCGGTCGCCTGGTGCGCCAGCCGCAGAACCTGTCCGAAGCGGTGGCCACGGCGCGGATGCTGGAAGAGAAGGGCTACAACTTTTCCCTCGGCCTGGGGCAGGTCAATCGCTACAACCTGATCAAGTACGGCCTGGATACCTACGAAAAGGCATTCAAGACCTGTCCCAACCTGCAGGCCGCGTCGAAGATCCTGGCCGAGTGCTACAGCCGCTCGGGCGGCAACTGGGGCAAGTCGTTCAGTTGCTACTACTCCGGCAACTTCGAGACCGGGTACCGCCACGGCTACGTGCAGAAGGTCTACGCGTCGATCAACCAGGGCAGGGCGCTGGCGGCATCCACGGCTGGTGCGATTCCGGTGATCCCCGCCGGAAGCGTGCGTCGTGCGGTCAACGACTCGGTGAAGGCCACGGTGGTGCGCGAAGTCGATTCGATCGTGTCGCGGCGCATCGACTCGGCGGCCGATCGACTCGCCAACGGGCTCGCTGCGCACGCTGAGCCCTCCCTGCGTCCCCAGGCAGCCCTGGCGGCGCAGCAACCGGCGGGTGTGGTGGGCGCTGCGGTTGCTCCGATGCAGCCGGCTGCCGCGTCCGACTCCGATCTCTATGTGATACGACCGACAGGCGCCGGCAAAGGAGTGGCGGTTCCTGCAGGTGGCGGAGCGCCCCCCGCTTCGCACGTTCCCGCGTACGCGCCTCAGGCCGTGGCGGGAGCGGCCGTTCCTGGCACAAGTACGCCGCCGCCGACGTCTGGCGACGGAGCTTTCGTATTCTAGCCAGATGCAGTAAGCCGGCCATACAAATGGCTTCTACCCCCTGTTTCCCAGTCAAGGAGATACTCATGATGTTCAAGAAAGGTGAAGTGAATTCGAACGCCAAGATTGTCGGCATGGCGGCCCTGAAGGCGGCATTGTTCACCGCCGCCGTGTTCGCTTCTGGCGTCGCGATGGCGACCGGCAACACTTATGCAGGCACCGATACCAAGGTCTGCGGTTTCCTCAACAATACCAATGGCATCTTGAACATGGCGTCCGTCCTGGTGGTGACCATCGCGGTCATCTTCGCCGGTTACCAGATTGCGTTCGCACACAAGCGGGTGGCAGAAGTGGCGCCGGTGCTGCTCGGTGGTGTGCTGATCGGTGCAGCGGGACAGCTGGCGAAGATGCTGATCGGCAAGGATGCGGGGAATTGCGACGGCACCGCCGCGTCCGCGAGCATCCAGTTCATCCAGCACGTACTGCACTATGCATAAGAATGTACTTTTCCGGGGCTGCACCCGGCCTGCCATGTTTTTCGGGGTGCCCTACATCCCGTTCTTCATTGGCGCGGGCGGCGGCTTCCTGATGGGTATCTATTTCGACATGCGGTTGCTGCTGCTCATTCCGATCGTCGTCTTCGTCATGCAGCAGATGACCAAGCGGGACGAGATGATCTTCCGCATGCTCGGGTTGCGCTGGATGATGAGGATGCGCGTGCGCAACCTGCAGCGCTATTCCGGCATGTGGGTGTTCTCGCCGAATGAGTACAGGAAAGAGGTGCCGGGCGCCAAGCGCTAGCTTGGAACCGGGCACAGGGTCTCGACCCCATGCACGACGCTGATGTCGTGCATGGGGTTGTTCGGTTTTTCGTGTCGACTCGCCGGCACTGCTGGTGTGAGCGAGGTCGGCGGTTCCCGGTGCATGTGCGCCGGGCCTTGGCAAGACGAAACGGATTCTGAGTCACTTCATTATGTTCATCCCCGATACTTCGATCAGCGAGTTCATCTCCATCTCCACACATGTGGCGCCGTCCGTGCTGAAGACGACGGGAGGAGATTTCATGCTGGTCTGGCACCTGGGCGGGCTTCCGTTCGTGGGCCGCGAAGAGTGGGAGATCGAACACCGGCACAACACGTTCAACCGCATGCTGCAGACGTTGCGCGCTCCGGACTTCGCCAACGTGGCGTTCTGGGTGCACGACGTGCGCCGCCGCCGCCGCATCAAGAACGGCGGCAAGTTCAAGCAGGCGTTCAACCAGGCCTTGTCTGATCAGTACTACGGGACGTTGTCCTCGCAGAAGATCATGCAGAACGAGCTGTACATGACCATGATCTATCGCCCGGTGGTAACGGGCAAACGTCTCATGGATAAGTCGTCGAACATTCCCCAACTGCAGTCCGAGCAGGACCAGGCGATCGCCAAGGTGCTTGAGCTCGCTGGCAACGTCGAAGCCGTGCTGAAAGACTACTCGCCTTACCGGCTCAGCATGTACGAGGCCAGTAACGGGGTGGTGTTCTCCGAGGCGCTGGAGTTCTTCGGCTATCTGATCAACCGCATCGACGAGCCGGTGCCGGTGCTGCAGGCGCCGGTGCCCGCCTATCTGCCGGTCAGCAAGCACATGTTCGCCAACAAGACTGGCGACTTCGTGATTAAGACGCCGGAGGGCGTCAATCATTTCGGCGCCATTCTGAACATCAAGGAATACACCGACGGGACCTATCCGGGCATCCTCAATGGTCTGAAGTATCTCGACTTCGAGTATGTGGTGACCCACTCCTTCAGCCCGATGGGGCGGCATGATGCGCTGAAGGTGCTCGATCGCACCAAGGGCATGATGGTGTCCTCCGGCGACAAGGCGGTCAGCCAGATCCATGAGCTCGATCTGGCGATGGATCAGCTGTCGTCGGGCAATTTCGTGTTGGGCGAGTATCACTTCACCATCGCCGTTTACGCCGAGACGCAGGAGAAGCTCGCGCAGCAGGTGGCGACGACGCGCGCCGAGCTGTCCAACGCCGGTTTCGTCTCGACCAAGGAGGATCTGGCGGTCGCCTCTTCGTTCTACGCGCAATTGCCAGGTAACTGGCGCTATCGCACGCGTCTGGCCAATGTCAGCTCGCTGAACTTTCTCGGCCTGTCGCCGCTGCATAACTTCGCCCAGGGCAAGCGTGACAACAATCCGTGGGGCGAGTGCGTCACCACCTTGCAGACCACCAACGGTCAGCCTTATTACTTCAACTTCCACGCGACGCATCCGGCGGAAAACTCGCTCGGCGAAAAAGCGATCGCCAACACCATGGTGATCGGCAAGTCGGGTACCGGTAAGACCGCGTTGATCAATTTCCTGCTCAGCCAGGTGCAGAAGTTCGATCCGATTCCCACCATCTTCTTCTTCGACAAGGATCGCGGCGCCGAGATCTTCGTGCGCGCCTGCGGCGGCAACTACCTGGCGATGGAGAACGGCAAGCCCACCGGCTTCAACCCGTTCCAGTGCGAGCGCACCGAGGCGAACGTGCAGTTCCTGGCAGACCTGATCAAGGTCCTGGCCGGCAAGCTCGAATACACCTCGCGCGAGGAGGAGGACATCTTCCGCGGTGTGGAAGGCATGCTCGATACGCCGATGCATCTGCGCAGCATGACCAATTTCCGCAAGAGCCTGCCCAACATGGGCGACGACGGCCTGTACGCGCGCATGCGCAAGTGGACCGCCGGCAACTCGCACGGCTGGGTGTTCGACAATCCGGTCGATACGATCGATTTGGAGAAGGCGAGCATCATCGGCTTTGATTACACCGACGTCATCGACAACCCGGAAGTGCGCGTTCCGGTCATCAACTATCTGCTGCATCGACTCGAGGCCCTGATCGACGGCCGGCCACTCATCTACGTGATGGACGAGTTCTGGAAGATTCTCGATGGCAAGGGCGGCCTGAAGGAATTCGCCAAGAACAAGCAGAAGACCATCCGTAAGCAGAATGGCCTGGGCATCTTCGCCACCCAGAGCCCGGAGGATGCGCTGGCCAGCGACATTTCCGCCGCGTTGGTCGAACAGACCGCGACCATGATCCTGCTGCCCAATCCCAATGCCAGCAAGGAAGACTACATGGATGGCCTCAAGCTCACCGAGGCCGAGTACCAGGTCGTGGTCAGCCTGGACGAGCGCTCGCGCTGTTTCCTGGTCAAGCAGGGCCATGGGTCGTCGGTGTGCCAGCTCAATCTGCGCGGCATGGACGACGCCCTGTCGGTGATCTCGGCCTCGACCGACAACATCGAAATCATGCACCAGGTGCTGGAGCGCAAGGCCAAGGAACATGGCGTCGCGCCGGACGATCTGACGCCCGAGCAATGGTTGAACGAGTTCTACGCGAAGCGCAAGGGGTCCGGAAAATCAGGTCCGGCGAGGTCGATGTCTTCGGATAATCGCGGGGCGGCAGCGGTCAGCTGACCGCTTCGTCCACATCACGCATGGCGGTTTTTCTACAAGATCTGTGTTGAGGTGTCTATGAACAAGATGACGAAAGCCTTCACTCGTATGCGCATTATGGGTGCGGTTGCCTTGCTCGCGCTGCTTCCGGCGACGGCGTTTGCGCAATGGGAAGTGATCGACAACAAGCAAATCGAGGAGAACGGGAAAAATACCGAGAAACTCCACGACAAGCTGGATGAGATCTACAAGTCCGGTCTCATCGGCAAAAGCACCGGAGAGAAGCCCAGCGGCGAAGAGGTCGACAAGCCGAAGGAGAAGCTCCAGAAGGTCGACGACAATTACGGTGTCTCGGCCTGTGCCAGCACGACATCCGGCACGCCTGTTTCCAGCGAGCAGCAAAAGACGTGTGAGCTCATTCAGCGCACCCGCAATTCGCAGTACAACTACATGGTGGCGATGTACGACATCACCGAGAAGCGCTTGCAGCGGCTACGGGATATCGAAAAGGAACGTCAGAACATCAAAGCCGAGCAGATCGGCTTGCTGGAAGACAATACCAACAAGCTGATCGCGCTCAAGACGCTGATGGACATCGATCGTCAGCAGACCGAGTCGGCCATGTTCGCTTACGAGAAACGGCTCGCGTTCCTGACCGAAGTGCAGTCGGCTGGAGCCCGTGCGGCAATGACTGGTCAGACGCCGCCGTCGGCTACCGAAACGGGAGGCGGTGGCTTGTTCCCAGGTTGGAGCGGTCTTGGCGACATCGCGAGCAAGGCGATCGGCGGTGCGGTGGTGATCGGTGCGTTGGAGGCGATTAAGTCGGACGGCAAGTTCCATAAACTGAGTATCGACGATTAGCTTGCATGTCTCCCATTTTCTAAAGGACCGGTTTGTGGCAACGATGCTTGATGATGCGGATGCCCGCGCGATGGAGTTTTCATGAATTTTTTAACGGATTTGGGTAACTATGTAGTATTTACCCGCATCAACGCATTCCTGCGCGACGAGATCGATTACTTCCAGTGGTCGCTGTTGCTGCGTATGTCCTGGTGGGTCTCCGTGACGGCGATGAGCGCGCTGACACTGTGGGTGCTCTACAAGGGCTACCGTGTGGCCACTGGCCAGTCGCGCGAGTTCGCGATGGATCTGGTGGTGACCTCGCTGCGTTCGTCACTGATCGTGATTGCGGCAATGAGCATGGTGTCTGCGAGCAACCCCGAAGGTGACACGAATAGCCTCTATTGGCGGCTCACCGATGGATTGAGCAGCGCTATCGTGAAGACAGTCACCGGCAGCTCGGATAGTCCCTACAAGGAGATCGACAGGAACTTGGCGCTCATGCAGGTGGGCATGACGGTCATCGACCAGATCAATACGGCCGGCGATCCGGAGCGCCAGAGCGAGAAGGATCGTGCGCGGATGTTCACTGGCATCGGCATGGCGGGCCCGGCGATCGTCGGTGGGTCGTTGCTCCTGTTGAACAAGTTGGCGATGGCGTTGTTCGTTGGTTTTGGGCCGTTGTTCATCCTGTGTCTGCTATTCGATGCCACAAAATCCTTGTTCCAGAGGTGGCTCTTGTACGGGATCGGAACGGTGTTCTCGTTGTCTGTCCTGACATTTACCGTCGCCCTCGCGACAAAGGTGACGACGGCGGTGGCATCCGGCTTCATCGCGGCTTGGGCAGCGTCAAATGGCTCCGGCGAGGGCGTGACAAGCATGTCGTTGCAGCAGGGCGGAATCGGCTTGGTACTGAGCACCTTGATCATCACGGCACCCCCGATGGCAGCTTCGTTCTTCCAGGGCACCCTGGGCCAGTTCAGTGCCTATTCGGCGTTCGGGCAGCTTGGGCGAGATCCGGCTAGTGGTAGGCCCTATACGCCGCAGCCGCCTGTAAGCAGCGCCACACAAAACCAAGAGGTGGCTAGGAATAACACGGGTGGTACTTTTTCTGGTGCACAAACGTCTTCACCTAGTCAGCAACCGGGCTGGTTAGGCCAAGCAAATAAGCCTAACGCCTAGGATCTCCAACTAGGCTGAGGGGAGATCGTGATATGAATTCCAAGAAAATCGGGTTGGCTGCTGGTTTTTTTCTTCTTTTGAATTTCGGTGGCACTGCATTCGCACAGACACGTTGTCCTGTAGGAGCGCAGGCAGGAAGCGCTCAATGTCTTCCTGACGATGAGGCTTCCGCACCCTCACGCCCTTCGGGCGAATGGATTAAGACATGGGGTGCCATTGCGACCTCGCCAAGTGGAAATGGTGGAGTTAGTTCAGGTCGCTTTTCAAAAGACGAAGCCCAGAGCGTTGCCTTACAGAATTGTCAAAATGCTGGTGTGAAAAACTGCACTGTCGAGTTTGTGTATTACAATCAGTGTGTTGCTTTAGTGTATCCACCTGGTGGCAATGGCGGCATATTTTACAGCGCAGCGACGGTTAAAGAGGCGGTTGACTTGGCTAAATCAAGGTGCGAGGCATCCGCGAAAGCTGAATGTAAAGTTGCGATATCTGAATGTTCTAGGCCGGTGTTTAAGAAATATTAATTATTTATGCATTGCTTGATGATTTTTTGATTTGCGTCGCTTCTCATTTCTAGTGATGCGCTGGACTAGGCTAAAGTCTAATGGTTGTAAAGATGTGCTGTAAATTTCATATTTTGGAAGCGGCGCTTGGCTGTTGCATCGCGGATAATGATGTGACTCAGGTGGTGCGGAGCGGTAGTGCAGTCTGGAAAAGGCAAAAGCGGTAGCTTGGATATGTGTAAGGAAAATGGTGGCCTTGGATGTTGCGTGATTTGCAGCGATTGTATAGAGCCTGCTTTGGTAAACTCTAGTCTTGCTGAGGTCTATTTTTGTTAGGCAGTTCAGGATGATCGTACGATCAAGACTGACGGCGCCGAAAGCGAGAGTTAATTGCAAACTGGGAGTGGTAGTGCCTACGGGAAAAGGTTGATTTATGAGTGAGGGTATATTTAGATCCATCTCATTTTTGACATTTTTTTTCGTTTCTTTGGGCGCGTTTGGCCAGACCCGTTGCCCATTGGGAGCGCAGGCTGGGAGTGCGCAATGTCTTCCAGATGATGCGGGTGATGCGCCTCCACGCCCTACTGGTGAATGGATTAAAACTTGGGGTGCACTGGTCAGCTCAAATACGGCACATGGAGCATGGACATCTAAAGGAAAATTTTCCAAGGATGATGCCGTTAGTGATGCTTTAGGTAGATGTCAAGCTACCGGTGCTCCCGACTGTCATATTGATTCGACTTATTTTAATCAATGCGTGGCGGTCGTCGGTTCGCCTGATAAGATGGGACTATCAATTTCCAAGGCGAAGAACGAGCCTATAGCAAAAAGTGCTGCATCTGCTGATTGCCAGCAGAGAGGAGGGCGGCAGTGTGAAGTGAAGTTTTCCGACTGCACTGAGCCATTCTTCAGGAAGTTTTGATGTCTGGTTGTGATGGCAAGAAAGTTTTTGGCTGTGCTTTAGACGCTCCAGCTTAGTAGAGTAACCAACAGAAGGCGACTAGTTGGTGCGGGTGATCTAGATCGCGACATGGTAGGCGGGGGCATGAGAAAAATCTTCGATTTTGAAATTGATGTTTCCAGGCCTCATAGGGTCGAAATGTATGGTATTTCGATGCGCAGCCTAGTTATATTTTTTGTCGGAGCTTTTCTTCCAGTAACTCTGTTTGCACAAACACGTTGTCCGGTTGGAGCGCAAGCGGGAAGCGTTCAGTGTCTCCCTGACGAAGAAAGCTCCTCATCTGCTCGTCCTACAGGGGAATGGATTAAAACGTGGGGTGGTATTGCTAGCGCCCCAAATGGGGAGGGTGGGGTAAGTTCAGGGCAATTGTCCAAGGCGGATGCTGAAAATGTCGCTCTCCAGAACTGTAGAGCGACGGGTGCCGGTCAATGTAAGGTTAACTTCGTCTACTACAATCAATGCGTTGCTCTGGCATACCCGGTGGGTAGTGCGGGTGGCTTTTTTCGTACAGGGAAGACTATTGATGAGGCAGTGAAGTTGGCGGTCGTTGATTGTGAGAAAGAGATGGTCGGGCACCAGTGCAAAATTAAGGTGAACGAGTGTACGGATCCTGTTTTTAGAAAGTATTAGAATGATTTTGCGCATCTTGTCGGCTTTTTTGCTCCTGGGGTGCGCATGCGTCGCCAGCTCGCAAACGCGTTGTCCTGTTGGTGCTCAGGCCGGAAGTGCACAGTGCTTGCCTGATGATGAGATGTCTGGCCCCCCACCTGGGCCAACAGGGGAATGGATTAAAGCGTGGGGAGCTATTGTCAATGCCGATAGCACGCAGGAGGCTTGGGCATCGTCCAGAATGCTATCGAAAGAGCAGGCAGAAGACGACGCACTGGATCAGTGTAGGGTCGCTGGTTACAAAGAATGCACTGTAACCTTCACTTATCGAAATCAGTGTGTTGCCATCTCATCGCCAAGTAGCGGTGCAACTCAGGGAGGAATTGCGGGTAGGGCGGATTTGGCAAAAGCGAAATCTGCGGCTGTGGGTATATGTAAGAAAAATGGCGGCTCTGGATGCTCTGTGATCTATAGTGGATGTTCAGAGCCTGTTTTTAAGAAGTTCTAGTTTTTTAGAGGTCCTGAACTTTTCACTGGTCTTTTAGGGGTGTACGCAAAGCTGTAATGGCTGCAGAATTGCACTCGAGACGATCAACAAAGGTAAAGACAATTCGGTTTCGGTGGATTCGGTTTCGGTAGATTTGATGGGTCGCGTCGTCGTCAAAGACGACGAGTATCGGAAAGAAATATTTGAAGGGAGCAAGTCCATGAAAAAGTTGCTGCTGGTGATACTGTGTTCCACTGCGTGGAGTGCGACGGCGCAATCCTCCCAGGAACATCTTCGCTATCGGAACGACGATCCGTTCGTGTTCTGTACCGAGGGCCAGAAGGATCCGGGCAAGTGTTGGGTGCCGCTGCCTCCTTACACCACGGGCGCCTACATGACGATGCCCTACTGTCAGCCCGTCGATCCGTACGGAAAGCCTTGGACGCCGCAGGACTACGATTCGCTCGGGCAGTATCAGCGCGTCTGTCCGCTTGCATTGAAGTCCGGTGGCTGGACGGGGAAGAAGCCTGCAAATATGTCGCCAACGGAGCACTGAGCAAGGCATGCTTGGTGAGGTGTTTTTCTCGGTTGAACTGAGTTGGCTGTCGGCGACCAGGGATGTCCACACGATCCGGTCGCCAAAACTGGCGATTGAGACCGGTGGCGGCGCAGTGTTGAATACGTATGCAAGCACCACTGAGATTCCTGCATCAACGCTACTCTAACGCAGCGTTTCGCGTGCCCGTCGCACGCGCGATCTCTGCCCGAAGGGGGGCGTTGCATGTCTCAGGCTCCATGGTGGCGCGGTGCCGTCATCTATCAGATCTATCCGCGTAGCTTCCTCGACGCCAATGGCGACGGTATCGGCGATTTGCCGGGCATCGTGCGCAAGTTGGACTACATCGCGACATTGGGTGTGGATGCGATCTGGATCTCGCCGTTCTTCAAGTCGCCGATGGCCGATTTCGGCTACGACATCGCCGACTACCGCGAGGTCGATCCGCTGTTCGGCACCATGGCCGACTTCGATGCGCTGCTGGCCAAGGCGCATGCGCTGGGCCTGAAGGTGATGATCGACCAGGTGCTCAGCCATACCTCGGTGGAGCACGACTGGTTCAAGGAGAGCCGGCAGAGCCGCGACAATCCCAAGGCCGATTGGTACGTGTGGGCCGACGCCCGCGAGGATGGGACGCCGCCGAACAACTGGCTGTCGATCTTCGGCGGTGTGGCGTGGCAGTGGGAGCCGCGCCGTGGGCAGTACTATCTACACAACTTCCTGGCCTCGCAGCCGGATCTGAACTTCCACAATCCGCAAGTGCAGCAGGCGACGCTGGACAATGTGGAGTTCTGGTTGGCGCGCGGCGTCGACGGCTTCCGGCTGGATGCGATCAATTTCTGCTTCCACGATCCGCAACTGCGCGACAACCCGCCCAAGCCGCCGGAAAAGCGCGTCGGCCGTGGCTTCAGCCCGGACAACCCATACGCGTTCCAATACCACTACTACAACAACACCCAGGCGGAGAACCTGCCGTTCCTGCAGAAGCTGCGCAGCTTGCTCGATCGCTATCCGGACACGGTGAGCCTGGGCGAAATCTCGTCGGAGGATTCGCTGGCGACCACCGCCGAGTACACCCGGGCCGGGCACCTGCACATGGGCTACAGCTTCGAACTGCTGACCGACGATTTCAGCGCCGCGTACATCCGCGAGACGGTCTCGCGCCTGGAAGCGGCGATGACCGAAGGCTGGCCGTGCTGGGCGATCTCCAATCATGACGTGCAGCGCGCGGTGACGCGCTGGGGGCAGGGCGCGGAGACGCCGGCCTTCGCGCGGCTGCTGATCGCGATGCTGTGTTCGCTGCGTGGTTCGGTGTGTCTCTACCAGGGCGAAGAGCTGGGCCTGGGCGAGGCGGAGGTGCCGTTCGAGGCGCTGCAGGATCCCTATGGCATCGCGTTCTGGCCGAACTTCAAGGGCCGCGACGGATGCCGGACGCCGCTGCCATGGGATGCCGGCGAGCACGCCGGTTTCAGCACTGGCACGCCGTGGCTGCCGGTCGCGCCGGCGCATCGCGCGCAATCGGTGGCGGCGCAGGAGGCAGACCCGGATTCGGTCCTGCTTGCGATCCGCCAGTTCCTGGCCTGGCGCAAGCGCCATCCCGCGCTGCGCGAGGGCGACATCCTCTTCCACGAGACGGCCGAGCCGGTATTGATGTTTGAGCGTCGCCACGCCACGCAAACCTTGTTGCTGGCGTTCAACCTGTCCGCCGAGGCCGTCGACGTGGCCGTGCCCGAGGGACGTTGGCAGACGGTGCAGGTCCCGGGTGTGGTGCCTGGCGCCGTCAATGAGCGCTTGCGCTTGCCCGGCTATGCGATGGTGTGCCTGCAGGGCGCGTGAGCGCGAAGGGTGACGGCTTTGCCGGGGCGCCATTGACGCATCTGCGGCACAACAAGCATGCCGTTGGGTGAAGAGGCGACCCGGCGACGCCTTGCGCCGGATTGGGCAGCGTGCAGGCGGTCGTGGTGTCTGCGCCCGATTGAAGCGCACTCATCCGGCATGCCGCCATCCGTTGGCGGGGACCGGATTCGCCACGAGATCGCGGCAGTTGGCCGGCTGCGGTCAGAGAGTCAATCCAGAGCCTGCGTTGCCGGCCCGCGCGGTAAATGGTCTCGTCATGCCACGTTGCCGACGCTGGCGCTACTGCCACGACGTGCCAAGGGACGTATGCCGCACTGTCGGACATCGCCAGGGAATCGACAAGCGCGCGCGTCGCCAGGTCAATGCGATTCCCTCCAGCAGCGCCAGCGGCACACTTGCCGCCTTCTGGTTGCAAGCCATGCATCGGCGATGCTGACCTCATCTTGATCGGCGGCCGTAGCGCCGCTCTCCGGAGCCGATGGCCCGGAGGATGACCAGCGTCGGTGATTCGGATTGCCGATCGGAGGTGCGGGGATGGAGCTGTCCCACCTTCGTGAAGCGTAGCAACGAGTGCCTGCAAACCTCGCATCTTCCCTCTGCTTCGCAACGCAGACCGCCACTGCGATGCGATCGCGCTCCTGCTTCGCCGCTCGGCATCCCGGCGCTCGACAATACCGCAGCCCGCAATCGCCCAAAGAAAACGCCCGCCGGGTGTGCGCCGGCGGGCGTCGTCTGCGTGCTCTACGCTGGGCTCAGAACTTGTAGTTCACGCCGAGCATGTAGGTGCGTCCCCATTCGACGTACTCCAGCGGGCGATCCTTGGTGCCGGCGTAGGTGCGGTAGGGCGAGTTGGTCAGGTTGCTCGCTTGCAGCAGCAGGCTCAGCCCGGCCAGGGTGCTGCCGTCGGCGAAGGTGTAGCTCACCTGGGCATCGGTGACGTTCTCGCCGACCACGTAGCGCAGCGTGCGGTTGCCGTTGAAGTTGCCGATCTCGCCGATGAAGTCCGAGCGCCGCCGCTGGCTGACACGCGCCTCGAAGCCATTGCGCTCGTAGTAGGCGGTGAAGTTGTACACGCGCTTGGACAGGCCGGGGAGATCGATCGGCGCCGAGCCGACGCTGGAGGCGCTTTCGGGGTCGACGATCTTGATGTCGCTGTCGTTGAACGTGGCGCTGGCCTGGATGCCGAAGCCGCGCAGGCTGTCGGTGAACATGTCCAGTGGCAGCGAGGCGGTCAACTCCAGGCCGCGCAGGGTGCCGCCCTTGCCGTTCTGCGGCGCGGAGAAGGTGCCGGTGGTCTGTACAGGCACGGTCATGTTGGGCGGGCGCACGTAGCTGGCGAGCAGGGCGGAGAAGTCGTAATCGTCGCGCGATTGCGTGTAGATGTAGCTCTTCAGGTCCTTGTAGAACACCGCCGCGGCGACGTAGGCCTTCTCGCCGAAATACTTCTCGTACGACAGGTCCAGCGCATTGGCGCGCCACGGGTCGAGCAGCGGGTTACCGCCGCTGCCGCCGGGCTTGCCGGTGGAGGTGTCCACGCCGAAGTCCAGGCCGGCGCGCATCTGGTCCACACGCGGCCGCGCCACCTGCTTGGCCGCGGCGAAGCGCAGGGTTTGCTGGTGCGGGAACAGGAAGGCCAGGTTGAGACTCGGCAGCCAGTCGTTGTAGGTCTTGCCGGCGTCGATCGGCAGCACGTTCTGGCCGGCCGGACGGGACTGGTCGAAGTAGCTGGACTGCGAGCTCTGATCGGCGTGCTGCAACTGCACGCCGATGTTGCCGCGCACGCCGACCTCGCCGATGTCGGTGTTGATGTTGGCGCGGAGCCAGGCCGTGGTGATCTTCTCCTGCACGGTCCACGACTTCGGAATCAGGTAATCCAGGTTGGTGACCGGGTTGAAGGTCATGTAGCGCGAGACCGCCGCCGGCACGTTCCAGGCCGGGATGGTGCCGATGCCGGCGAAGCCGAGGTTGACCGGGTCGTACTGCAGATCGCTGGCGATGCTGGTGTCGCCCTGTGCGCCGAGCAGGATGTTGCCTTCGGCCTGGGTCTTCTGCTTGCGCCGGTCGGCGTAGTTGACGCCCACGTCGATGTCCGAGAACCAGGTCAGCGCCTGCGGTGCCGGCAGCGTCGCCGCCAGGCGGCCGCCCTTCAGCCGGTCCTCGACCTCCGGCACCTTGCCGTAGCCGGAGCCGTAGATGGTGTTGGTCAGGAACAGGTTGTTCGGGTCGGAGTAGTCGCGGCCGGGGGTGATCTGCGAGAAGCCGTTTGGATGGAGGGTGATACCGATCGAATCGAACTGGGGCCGCGGGATCAGCTGCAGGTTGTTTTCAAGGTTCAGCTCGTCACGGGTGGCCTTGGAGTAGTTCAGATCCGCCATCAGCCTGACGCTCCCCAGATTGAACTCGTTGTTCCAGCCGAACGCGTCGATCTTGTCCTTGCGCTTGTTGTACATGCCACGAACGAGTGGATAGGCGTTTTTGATGGTGCCCCCTGTGAAAGTTCCATCGGCGTTACGGCTGACATTGGTGAACAAAGGGAGGATGGCCGCGGGGTTGTTTGGATCTTCGCCATTGCCGCTGAGACTCAGCTCAAACTGATTGGCGGTATCGATCTGTTCGGCTTCGGTATGGAACGCATCAAACGTACTGGTCCAGGTGCTGGATGGCCGGAATTGCACGGTTGCCATCACGCCATCGCGCTTGTTGTTGCCGGTACGGCGCAAAGCCTTGATGCCATCTGAAAAAAAGGTGCCTTGCGGAACACCGCGGCGCTCGCCCTTGTCGGTCTTCTCGGTTGTCCACGGCTCGTACAGGCCGACCTGGTTTTCCTGGATCGGCATGTCGCTGTGGGCATAGCCGATCGAGAAACCCAGGGTGTTGTCCAGGAACTGGTCGATGTAGCTGGCGCTGAAGCGGTTGCCGAAGGCGTCGACGTCGGCGGCCTTGCCGAGCGAGCTCTTCTGCAGGCGGCCGCTGACGGCGATCACGCGGTCCGGGAAGCTCAGCGGACGCACGGTCTGCATGTCGATGGTGCCGGACAGGCCCTGGCCGACCAGGCCGGCGTCGGGCGTCTTGTACACGGTCACGCCGTTGACCAGTTCCGACGGATACTGGTCGAACTCGACGCTGCGGTTGTCGCCGGTGCTGACCACTTCGCGGCCGTTGAGCAGGGTGGTGGCGAAGTCGGGGGACAGGCCGCGCACGCTGATCACCTGGGCGCGGCCGGCGACGCGCTGCGCGGCCAGGCCGGGCAGGCGGCCGAGCGATTCGGCGATGCTCACGTCCGGCAGCTTGCCGATGTCCTCGGCCGAGATCGCTTCGACGATGGACGTCGAATCCTGCTTGATCGCGATGGCGTTCTCGATGCCGCGGCGGATGCCGGTCACCTGGACCTTGTCCAGCTCGGTGACCGGATCGTTGGACGTGGTGGCGGTGGTCTCGGATTGTGCCGCAGCCAGCATCGGCGTCATCGCGACGGCCAGCGCCAGCGTCAGCGCGTTGCGCTTGTGGTTCAACATTTTCCCCTCCCAGGCAATGTTGTCTTGCGAATGTCTGAACCGGCGAGGCGGCCGGATGTGCGTGTCGCGCAGCCGCAGGGCGGTGTCGCGATTGCGCTGTATGGTAGACACGCGGCTTCGTCGCGAACGTCCGCTGCATACGTATTCACTGGCCTGCATCGCATTGGAAGCGCTTTCAGGATCGCAATGTCGTGCATGCCGCGCTATGCCGATGCGGCGGTGAACATCTGCGTGGGTGTCGCCGAGGGCGTCCATCGCGCACACTCGGTGCTGCTCGCCAGGATGAGGTCGTTCCGCACAGGGCTGCGCGTTCTCTGCGGCATTGTCGCGAGCCGGCGCAGCCACTGGCTCGTCCCAGGCGGATGCCCTGCGCCGTGGCGCTGTCTTCGATGCAGTGATCGGGCACCGAGCGCATCCATCGCGGGGCGCGCCGCTGGCGCCGAACCAGCGGCATGGTGGCGTGGCGGCGCGGCGACGCCGTAGCGCGTCAGTGCGACGCGGCCGAGCCGGCCGAGGCCGACGCCGGGTCCAGCGGGACGAAACGGATCGCCTGGCCGCCGCCGGGCGCCAGCTTCAGCTGCAACTGATCGCGGCTGCTGACCTCGCGCTGTTCGCGGACGAAGTCGAATGGATTGTGCCGGTAGTCGGCAGCGTCGCCGTCGCGGTAGATCTCGGCGCGATAGCGCACGCCCGGTTCGAGGAAGCCCAGCGCGATCGGCAGCACGCGGCCGTGTTCGTCGGTGATGCTGCCGAGGAACCAGTCGCGGCTGCGGCGGTCCTTGCGCACGATGGTCACGTACTCGCCGATCTCGCCGTCGAGTACACGGCTGTCGTCCCAGTCCACTGCCACGTCTTCGATGAAGCGGAAGGCGTCACGGTGCTGCAGGTAGTGCTCGGGCAGGTCGGCCGCCATCTGGATCGGGCTGTACAGGGTCACGTACAGCGCCAGTTGCCGCGCCAGCGTGCTCGGAATCGCGCGGCCGCCGCGGCCCTTCAGGCTGAGGATGCCGGGGGTGTAGTCCATCGGCCCGGCCAGCATCCGCGTGAACACCAGGTTCACTTCGTGTTCCGGCGGGTTCGGCGGCTCGCCCCAGGCGTTGTACTCCATGCCGCGCGCACCTTCGCGCGAGAGCCAGTTCGGGTAGGTGCGGCGCAGGCCGGTGTCCTTGATCGGTTCGTGGGCATTGACCGACAGGTGGCGCCTGGCCGCTTCCTGCACCACCTTGAGATGGTGGCGGGCCATGAACTGGCCGTCGTGCCATTCGCGCCTCAGCGGGCCGCCAGCGGGATTGCGCCGGTCCACCTGGCCATCGTCGCAGACGTAGCCGGTCTTGAAGGTGTCCACGCCCAGCCGTGCGTACAGCTCCAGCGCCGCATCGAGCTGGTCTTCGTAGTGCTCCACTGCGCAGCCGGTCTCGTGGTGGCCGATCAGGTGCACGCCTTTCTTCGCCGCGTAGGCACTCAGGGCTTGGATGTCGAAGTCCGCGGTGGCACGGGTGAAGTCGAAGTCGTTTCCATTGCCGACCCAGTTGCCGTCCCAGCCGGGGTTCCAGCCTTCGACCAGCACGCCACGAAAGCCATGCGCTGAGGCGAAGTCGATGTAGCGGCGGGTATTGGCGGTGGTGGCGGCATGCCTGGGGCCGCGCGCCCAGGTTTCCTGGTTCAGGTGCATCGACCACCACACGCCGACGTACTTGGCCGGGTGCACCCAGCTCACGTCGCCCAGTGCGTTGGGTTCGTTGAGGTTGAGGATCAGGTTGGAATCGACCAGGCCGCCGGCGGTGTCGCTGATCTGCAGCGTGCGCCACGGCGTGTCGAAGGGCAGGGACCGGCGCACCTTCCAGCCTTCCGCCGACGGCGACAGTTGCGCATGCAGGCGCTGGCCTTCGCCGCGGCGCAGCCACATGCCGGCGTAGTCGACCAGGGCCGCCTCGTGGATGGCCAGGTGCAGGCCGTCCTGGCTGCGCAGGGTGAACGGCGTGTGCGCCAGCGGCACTTCGCGCAGCGGCGTGCGCCGGTACAGGTATTCGTAGTGGATGGGGGCGCCGGCGGGAATCCACCAGGCGGTCGCATCGGGGACGATGTCGAACTCGGTGAGCTCCTCGTCGATCACCGCCTCCTGCATCCCCGCCTGCTGCGGAAAGCTGTAGCGGAAGCCGAGCCCGTCGTCGTAGACCCGGAACACCACCGCGAAGCGGCGCTGGCGGCCGCCGCGCTCGCCCAGTTCCACGCGCAGCTCGTTGTAGTGGTTGCGCACGTAGCGGCGCTCGCCCCAGGGTTGTTCCCAGGTGTCGTCGACACTGCGGCTGCGCTGGTCCAGCAGCGTCAGGTCGCGATCCAGGGCGCCATCGCGCAGCTGGAAGCCCAGCCGCGATTCGCCGATCACCGCCTCGCCCAGCCGCTGCACGCGATAGCTGGGGCGGCCGTCGTCCAACTGCAGGGAGACGCGCAGGATCTTGCCCGGCGAGTCCACGCTGGCCACCGTCTGCGGCGCGGCATGCAGGCATGGCGCAACGCACCACAAGACGCTCGTCAGCAACGACGGCAGACCCAGGCGCGACAAGACCTCAAACAGCGGCATATCCCCTCCCAGGGCGACCGTGGCAGCGCATCGACTATAGCGACGCGGTCCGGGGCCGCCGTGGCGCACGCGATGAATACGTATGCAACTGCACGCGTCGCGGTGCCGCCCGTCTACCATGTCCGCAGCGCCCCGCGATGCGGAGGCGGCGACCGCAGCGCCGGCGTGCCGGCCTGTGCTTCCACCATGCAGGCAAAGAGGGAGGGAGGTCGATCGGTGCGAGCCGGTCTGCCGCTTCGATGCTGAAGATGATTTGCTTGGCCGCCACCTTGGGTGCCGCGGCATCGGCGTCTGCTGGACAGACGTCATTGCAATGGCGTGGCCAGACCGCGCAGGCCGAGGCCACGGCCGATGGCGGTTTCGTGCTGCACGCGGCGCAGGGCACGCGCACGCTGCCGGCACAGCCACTGCGCAGCGAGACCGACAGTCCGTTGTTCGATGCGCTGTTCGCGCTGGCGCAGCAGGAATTGCACGACGACCAGGTGCAGGCGATCCGCGATCCGGCGTTCGATCACGGCAAGCCGTTGCCGTGCGATTGCTACCAGACCGGCGAGCGCTGGCCCTATGTGTGGACCCGCGATGTCAGCTATGCCGCGGACCTGGCCCTGGCGCGGCTGGATCCGGAGCGCACGCGGCGCTCGCTGCGCTTCAAGCTGTCGCCGATGCGCGGCACCGACGCGCTGCCGGGGCTGTTCGTGGCGCAGGACACCGGCTCTGGCGGCAGCTGGCCGGTGAGCAGCGACCGCGTGGTGTGGTTCCTGGCCGCGCGGCACCTGCTGGACGATCCGGGCTTCGCTGCCGATACCCGCGCCGCGCTCACTGCCACGCTGGCGCAGGATCGCGCGTTCGCGTTCGATCCGCGCCTCGGCCTGTACCGTGGCGAGACGTCGTTCCTGGACTGGCGCGAGCAGACCTATCCGGCCTGGACCCGCGAGGACGTCGGCTTCATCGCCAGCTCCTTCGCGTTGTCGACCAACGTGCTGCACTACCAGGCGCTGCGCCTGGGCGAGCGTCTGGCCCGGGAGCAGGGCGACACGCAGGCGGCCGCGCGCTATGCCGGCTGGGCCGACGCGCTGCGCCAGGCGATCGCGCAGCGTTTCTGGCGCGAGGACCGCGGCACCTACGTCGGCTACATCGGCACGGCCGAGCATCCGGTGCGCTACGAACGCTACGATCTGCTCGGCCTGTCGCTGGCGGTGCTGGCCGACGTGCTGCCGCCCGCGCGCGCACGCCAGGCGCTGGCGCGCTATCCGGCGGTGGAGGCGGGCAGCCCGGTGGTGTGGCCGCAGCAGCGCGAGGTGCCGATCTACCACAATCGGGCGATCTGGCCGTTCGTCAGCGCCTATGCGCTGCGCGCGGCGCGGCAGACCGACGACAGCGCGCGCATCGCGCTGGAAGTGCGCTCGCTGTTGCGCGGCGCCGCGCTGGCCGGCTCGAACATGGAGAACTACGAGTTCCTGAGCCAGGCCGCGCATGTCGACGACGGCTCACTGAGCGGTCCCGTGGTCAATTCGCCGCGGCAGCTGTGGTCGGTGGCCGGCTACCTGGCGATGGTGATCGAGGGCGTGTTCGGCGTGGAGGACGACGGCCGCGTGCTGCCCAAGCTGCCGGCCAGCCTGGTCCCGCTGTTGTTCGGCGAGCGCCAGGAGATCGCGTTGCAGCTGAAGGACCGGCGCATCGTGTTGCGGCGGCCGGCACAGCTGCAGGGCGACCTGCTGGTCGCCGGCAAGACGCACAGCCAGAACGGCGTCACCACCATCGACCTGGTGGCGCGCCACACCGGCAGCGCGCCCCTGCAGATGCTGACGGCCGATGACGCCTTTGCACCGCTGGCCCCGCCGGCACCGCAGGCGCGGCGCGAGGCGCAAGGCTGGCGTGTGCAGGCGGCCGCGGACACGGTGCTGTACATCGATGGGCAAGCACGTCAGGGGAGTGCCGATGGCGTCCTGCTGCCGCTGACTGAGCGCGTGCAGTGCCTGAGCCTGACCCGGCTCGGGGCGCGTTGGGAGTCGCTGCATAGTCCTACCGTCTGTGTCGGCGATGTGGTGCGCGTGGAGGGCGCCGACACGTGGACGTGGACGGCACCGCACGATGGCGAATACCGGCTGAGCCTGCGCTACGTCAATGCGCACGGTCCGATCAACACCGGCGTCACCGCCGCGGTCAAACGCCTGCAGGTGCAGTGCGGCGCCGCGCCAGCGCAATCGCAACCGCTGGTGATGCCGCACAGCGTCGGCGAGCAGACCTCCACGGCGGCACTGTTCGCGCTGCAGGCCGGGCAACGTTGCGTCGTGCGGCTGCTGCCGGCGGCGAACATGAGCGCACTGCAGCACTTCGCGCGCTACACCGGTGGCCAGGGCGGCGCCGATGGCGTGGTCAATGCGGCCGATGTCGCCGCGCTGCTGATCGCGCCGGCCGGCCCGATCGGGGAGCGCCCATGAGCGCCGTGCCACGCGCCAAGCCGGCGCTGTCGTTCTGGCAGATCTGGAACATGTGCTTCGGCTTCCTCGGCATCCAGTTCGGCTTCGCGCTGCAGAACGCCAACGCCAGCCGCATCTTCCAGACCCTCGGCGCGGACATGGAGCAGGTGCCGGGACTGTGGATCGCCGCACCGCTGACCGGCCTGATCGTGCAGCCGATCGTCGGTTACCTGTCCGACCGCACCTGGAACCGCTTCGGTCGGCGTCGGCCGTACTTCATGGTCGGCGCGCTGTTCACCACGCTGGCCTTGCTGGTGATGCCGAACTCGCCGACGCTGTGGGTGGCGGCCGGGACGCTGTGGGTGCTGGACGCCTCGATCAACATCTCGATGGAGCCGTTCCGCGCCTTCGTCGGCGACCAGTTGCCGACGCGCCAGCGCGCCACCGGCTATGCGATGCAGAGCTTCTTCATCGGCGTCGGCGCGGTGGTGGCGAGCATGCTGCCGTGGCTGCTGGCGCACTGGGGCGTCAGCAACACCGCCGCCGCCGGCGAGGTGCCGGCGACGGTGCGCTACGCGTTCTATTTCGGCGGCGCGGTGCTGTTCCTGTCCATCGGCTGGACCGTGCTGCGCACCCGCGAGTATCCGCCCGAAGACCTGCACGGCTTCGACGTCGCCACGCCAGCCGCCACGGCGGCGCAACCGCGCCGTGTCGATGGCGCCGCTGCGCTGTGGTGCGCGGTGGGCATTGCCGGCGCGGCGGCCATCGCCTGGTGCCGCGGCGACCGCATGCTGTACGTGCTGGCCGGCCTGTGCATCGGCTACGGCGTGCTGCAGGGCGTGGCGCCGCGCCTGCGCCGCGGACACATGCTGGCGGCCATCGTCTGCGATCTGCAGACCATGCCGCGGGCGATGCGGCGCCTGGCCGGAGTGCAGTTCTTCTCCTGGTTCGCGTTGTTCGCGATGTGGATCAACACCACCGCCGCGGTCACCCAGACCCACTACGGCACCCAGGACGTCACCTCGGCCGCCTACAACGAGGGCGCCAACTGGGTCGGCGTGCTGTTCGCCGCCTACAACGGCTTCGCCGCACTGGCCGCGATCGCCATTCCGCTGCTGGTGCGCGCCTGCGGGCTGCGCGTGAGCCATCTGCTCAACCTGTGCCTGGGGGCGGCCGGCCTGCTGTCGTTCCTGTGGATCCGCGATCCGCAGTGGCTGCTGCTGTCGATGGTCGGGGTCGGCTTCGCCTGGGCGTCGATCCTGTCGCTGCCCTACGCCTTGCTGTCGGACAGCGTGCCGGCGGCGAAGATGGGCGTGTACATGGGCATCTTCAATTTCTTCATCGTGATCCCGCAGTTGGTCGCGGTCAGCGTGTTGGGCTTCGTGCTCACGCACTGGCTCGGCGGCCGGCCGCTGTACGCGCTGGCGATCGGCGGCGGCAGCCTGCTGGTGGCGGCGCTGTGCGTGCTGTGGGTGCCGTCGGATTCGGGAGCGAACGCATGATCGATCGGATGTCGCTGTTGGCGCTGGCCCTGCTGGGCGCCTGCGCCGCGTCGGCGCAGGCCCAGGCGCCGGCGCAGGAGGAGTTCTACGGCACGCTGGAGCCGTTCGCCAGCGAGGCGGTGTACTTCGTGGTCACCGACCGCTTCGTCAACGGCGATCCGGGCAACGATCATCGCGACCAGGGCGGCGCGCATCGCACCTTCGACATCCCGATCCCGGCGCCGCCGGGCGAGAGCGACAACATCGGCTACCTTGGCGGCGACTTCAAGGGCGTGGTCGACAACGCCGGCTACATCCGCGACCTGGGCTTCGGCGCGGTGTGGATCACGCCGATCGTCGACAACCCGGACGAGGCCTTCACCGGCGGCAAGCCGATCACCTGGGGCAGCTCGCTGAGCGACCGCGGCAAGACCGGTTACCACGGCTACTGGGGCGTGAACTTCTACAAGCTCGACGAACATCTGCCGAGCCCCGGTCTGGATTTCGCCGGCTTCACCCAGGCCATGCACGCGCAGCAGCTGAAGGTGGTGCTGGACATCGTCGGCAACCACGGTTCGCCGGCGTGGACCATGCCCAAGCGGCAGCCGATGTTCGGTCAGGTGTTCGACCGCGACGGCAAGCTCATCGCCGACCACCAGAACCTGCCGCCGTCCAAGCTGGACCCGGTGCACAACCCGCTGCACGCGTTCTACAACACCGGCGGCAATCTGGCGCAGCTGTCCGATTTCAACGAGCGCAACCCGGCGGTGATGGAGTACCTGGTCGGCGCCTACTCGCAATGGCTGGGGCAGGGCGCCGATGCGTTCCGCATCGACACCATCGGCTGGATGCCGGACAGCTTCTGGCATGAGTTCGTGCGCCGCATCCGCGCGCAGCGCCCGGGCATGTTCATGTTCGGCGAGGACTTCGACTACAACGCGCACAAGATCGCCGGCCACACCTGGGCCGACAACGCCGGCGTCAGCGTGCTGGATTTCCCGCTCAAGCAGGCGCTGGCGGCGACGTTCGGCCACGCCCAGCGCGGTTACGAGACGCTGCAGCCGGCGCTGTACCTGGAGCGCGGCCCGTACGCCAATCCGTACGAGTTGATGACCTTCTACGACAACCACGACATGGCGCGGCTGGATGCCAGCGACGCCGGCTTCATCGACGCGCACAACTGGCTGTTCACTGCGCGCGGCATCCCGGTGATCTACTACGGCTCGGAGACCGGCTTCATGCGCGGTCGCGCCGAGCACGCCGGCAACCGCAACTACTTCGGCCAGGAGCGGGTGAACGCGGCGCCGAGCAGCCCGATCTTCGCGCCGCTGCGGCGCATCGCCACGCTGCGCCAGCGCAGCCCGGCATTGCAGCGCGGCCTGCAGCTCAACCTGCAGCTGTCCGGCGACGAGGCGGTGTTCTACCGGGTGTTCCAGCATGCGGGCAGCACCCAGACCGCGCTGGTGCTGCTGAACAAGGGCGACGCGCCGCGCACGCTGGAGGTGCGCCGCTACCTGCAGCCCGGCACCTGGCACGACGGCTTCGACGGCAGCGCCACCGAGGTGACCGATGCGTTGCGCGCCGAGGTGCCGGCACACGGGGTGCGCGTGTTCCTGTCCGATGCGCCGATCGTGCGCCCGGACCTGCGCGCGCGGCTGCGCTGGCTGATGGCGGCCAAGGACGGGGTGGCGCCGACCCACTGAGCGCGGCGCGGCAGGCGCCGCGTAATCGCGCAGGGCTAGGGGACTCGGCGTGCAGCGTGTGTGCCTGCGCCGGTTCTCTGAGGTCCCGGGCTGCCGACAGGCGGTTGTGCTGCCGCGACGCAGGCCGGCCGCGTCAACTGCGCAGCGAGGAGCCGCGCAGCGCGAGCGTGACCGGCAGGGTGCGGCTGCTCACCGGTTGCCCGGCGATCTGCGCCAGCAGGGTGTCCACCAGCACCGCGCCGGCCAGCTTGGTGTCCTGCTGCACCGTGGACAGCGCCGGGTCGACGCTGGCGGCCACCGGGATATCGTCGAAGCCGGCCAGGGCCACGTCCTCGGGCACGCGCAGGCCATGCTCGCGCAGCGCCTTCAGCGCGCCGATGGCGATCAGGTCGCTGGCGGCGAACAGCGCATCGAAGCGCTCGCCGCGGCCGAGCAGGGCCAGCGCCGCGGCGTAGCCGGACTGCTCGGTGGTGATCGCATCGACCTGCAGCGCCGGCGTGGCCTCGGCGCCGGCCGCGCGCAGCGCCTGCAGATGGCCGCGGTAACGCTCCAGGAACTCGGGGTAATGGTTGGAGGCGTCGCCGAGGAAGGCGATGCGGCGGCGGCCCTGCGCCAGCAGGTGCGCGGTGATGTCGTGGCCGCCCTGGAAGTTGTCGCTGCCGATCGACACCCCCGGCTGCCCGGGCAGCACCGCACCCCAGCGCACGAAATGCGTGCCCTGGTCGACCAGGTGCTGCAGCCGCTGCTGCGCCTGCAGGTAGTCGCCGTAGCCGAGCAGGATCAGCCCGTCGGCCTTCTGGCTGTCGCCGTAGTCGGCGCGCCAGTTGTCCGACAACTGCTGGAACGACACCAGCAGGTCGTAGCCGTGGCGGGCGCAGGCGCGGGTGATCGACCCCAGCATCGAGTGGAAGAACGGGTTGATCAGCGAGTCGTCGGTGGTCGGGTCTTCGAAGAACAGCAACGCCAGGGTGCCGGCATTGCGCAGGCGCAGGCTGGAGGCGTGCTTGTCGACCTTGTAGTTCAGTTCGCGCGCGATCGCCAGGATCTTGCGCCGGGTCTGCTCGTTGACCGCCGGACTGCCGCGCAGCGCGCGCGAGACCGTGGGTTGCGATACGCCTGCCAGATAGGCGATGTCCAGCGATGTGGCCTTGCCTTTGATGACGGTGCGTCCGGTGCGGAGAAAACGTCGGCGAAGCATGCCATGGTGGCTGTCGTAGCTCTTGCTGCGGCGCAGCGAAGGCCTGGGGTGCGTACCAGGAATGACCGTTTTGGTAAAAGGCCGCAATTACCATTTTGGTAAAAGCTGGTTTACCATTCCTCATCTATCGACCTGATCCGGACATGGGTGGCCCGCGGCGACGCCGGCCGAGCGTGCGACATGAGCACTACCACCGCCCTCGCTTGAGTTCCCGACCAAGGCTGTCCGAGCAGGCGCCCTTGTGGCGCCTTCTTTCTGTCCCGCGCCCAGACTGGCCTGCCGCCGACGTGGCGCCGACGCCGTCCTCCCGTTTCCCTTTCCGCCGACTCCCATGATCACGATCACGCTCCCCGACGGCAGCCGCCGCGAATTCGAACACCCCGTCAGCCCCATGGACGTGGCCCAGTCCATCGGCCCCGGGCTGGCCAAGGCCACCATCGCCGGCCAGGTCGACGGCCGCCTGGTCGACGCCTGCGACCTCATCGACCACGACGCAAGCCTGCGCCTGATCACCGCCAAGGACGCCGAGGGCGTGGAGATCATCCGCCACTCCTGCGCGCACCTGGTCGGTCACGCGGTCAAGCAGCTGTATCCCGAGGTCAAGATGGTGATCGGCCCGGTCATCGCCGAGGGCTTCTACTACGACATCTACAGCGAGCGCCCGTTCACCCCCGAGGACCTGGCGGCGATCGAGAAGCGCATGCAGGAGCTGATCGCGCAGGACTACGACGTGATCAAGAAGGTCACCCCGCGCGCCGAGGTGATCGCGCTGTTCCAGCAGCGCGGCGAGGACTACAAGCTGCGTCTGATCGAGGACATGCCCGAGGACGTCACCGCGATGGGCCTGTACTACCACCAGGAATACGTGGACATGTGCCGCGGCCCGCACGTGCCGAACACGCGCTTCCTCAAGGCCTTCAAGCTGACCCGCATCTCCGGCGCCTACTGGCGCGGCGACGCCAAGAACGAACAGCTGCAGCGCATCTACGGCACCGCCTGGGCCGACAAGAAGCAGCTCGAGGCCTACATCCTGCGCATGGAGGAGGCCGACAAGCGCGACCACCGCAAGATCGGCAAGCAGCAGGACCTGTTCCACCTGCAGGAAGAGGGCCCGGGCCTGGTGTTCTGGCACCCGAAGGGCTGGTCGATCTGGCAGGTGGTCGAGCAGTACATGCGCAAGGTCTACCGCGACAGCGGCTATGGCGAGGTGCGCTGCCCGCAGATCCTGGACGTGTCGCTGTGGCAGAAGTCCGGCCACTGGGACAACTACCAGGACAACATGTTCTTCACCGAGTCGGAGAAGCGCACCTACGCGGTCAAGCCGATGAACTGCCCCGGCCACGTGCAGGTGTTCAACCAGGGCCTGCACAGCTACCGCGACCTGCCGATCCGCTACGGCGAGTTCGGCGCCTGCCACCGCAACGAGCCGTCCGGCGCGCTGCACGGCATCCTGCGCGTGCGCGGCTTCACCCAGGACGACGGCCACATCTTCTGCACCGAGCAGCAGATCGAGGCCGAGGTCACCGCCTTCCACCAGCAGGCGCTGAAGGTCTACGGCGACTTCGGCTTCGACGACATCCAGATCAAGATCGCCTTGCGCCCGGAAAAGCGCCTCGGCGACGACGCTACCTGGGACAAGGCCGAGGCCGCGCTGCGCGCCGCGCTCGGTGCCTGCGGGGTGGAGTGGCAGGAACTGCCGGGCGAGGGCGCGTTCTACGGCCCGAAGATCGAGTACCACCTGAAGGATGCGATCGGCCGCACCTGGCAGCTCGGCACCATGCAGGTGGATTTCATGATGCCCGGCCGCCTCGGCGCCGAGTATGTGGACGAGCACAGCCAGAAGAAGCATCCGGTGATGCTGCACCGGGCCATCGTCGGTTCGATGGAGCGCTTCATCGGCATCCTGATCGAGCACCACGCCGGCATGTTCCCGGCCTGGCTGGCGCCGGTGCAGGCCGTGGTCATGAACATCACGGACGCGCAGGCAGACTATGTAGACAACGTGCGGAAACTCCTTGCAAATCAAGGCTTCCGCATTGAGGCCGATTTGCGGAACGAAAAAATCGGTTATAAGATTCGCGAACACACGCTGCAGCGGGTGCCGTACCTGTTGGTCGCAGGTGATCGCGAGACGGAAAACGGCGCGATTGCGGTCCGTACGCGATCGGGGGAGGATCTGGGCACCATGTCGGTCGCCGCCTTCGCCGAACGGCTGCGCGCCGAGCAGTTGGCGTGACACCACCCTGGTGCGGACGGAGCCTCCGTCCGCGCCAGTCCGATTCCCCTGGGAGATTGCAACATCAGTACCCCTGACAACAAACAGAACCGCAAGAACCAAGAGATCCGCGTGCCGCGCGTGCGCGTGATCGGCGCGGACGGCGAGATGGTCGGCGTGTTGACCCGCGACGAAGCGCTGGCGCTGGCCGAAGAGGACGGGCTCGACCTGGTCGAGATCCAGCCGCAGGCCGATCCGCCGGTCTGCAAGATCATGGACTTCGGCAAGTTCAAGTTCGAGCAGCAGAAAAAGGCCAACGAAGCCAAGAAGAAGACCAAGCAGGTCGAGATCAAGGAAATCAAGTTCCGTCCGGTCACGGACGAAGGCGATTACCAGATCAAGCTGCGCAACATGCGCCGTTTCATCGAGGAAGGCGACAAGGTCAAGGTCAATATCCGCTTCCGCGGTCGCGAGATGAGCCATCAGGAGCTCGGTCGCGAAATGGCCGCGCGGATCGAGGCCGATCTGGGCGAGGACATCGTCATCGAGTCGCGCCCGCGCCTGGAAGGCCGGCAGATGGTGATGATGATCGCGCCGAAGAAGCGCTGACGCAGGTCAGGATCGCGCCCCGCCCAGCGCGGGCGCGCGACCAACCGGTCGCCCACGTACCCGCCGGCATCGTCGTTACGGTGCTTTGTGCCCCAGCGCAGGCTGCTTGGGCACGTCGTGTGCGCTCCGTTTTCGATTCCCCATTCCCCATTCCCCATTCCCCATTCTCGATTCCCGGCGCGCCAGCGCGCGTCCACCCGAACCGCATGATTTGCAAGGCATTCCAAGCCCTGGCATAATGCGCGGCCCAGTTCATCGGGTTTGCCGCTCGCGCGGCAATAGGACCCGCCCGGATCCTCAGTGGATCAAGGGCTTACAAGCAGGTAAGGGCACGGACGGAAAGTGTGGCGCAGCCACCGCCCTGACCAGTGACAAAACACCATCAAGGACATTGCAATGCCCAAGATCAAGACCAACCGGGCGGCGGCCAAGCGTTTCCGCAAGACCGCCTCCGGCAAGTACAAGGCCGGCCACGCCAACCGTAGCCACATCCTCACCAAGAAAGCGACCAAGCGGAAGCGCAACCTGCGGCAGACGAACCACGTCCGTGCCGAGGACGCAGGCCGTCTGGACCGTATGCTTCCCTACCTCTGAGGACTGAACCATGGCTCGAGTCAAGCGTGGCGTCCAGGCGCGCCGTCGTCACAAGAAAGTTCTGAACCTCGCCAAGGGCTACTACAACGCCCGTCGCAAGGTCTTCCGCGTCGCCAAGCAGGCGGTGATCAAGGCGCAGCAGTACGCCTACATCGGCCGCAAGCAGAAGAAGCGCAATTTCCGTTCGCTGTGGATCACCCGCATCAATGCGGCGGCCCGCATCAACGGCATGAGCTACAGCCGCTTCATGAACGGCCTGCTCAAGGCCGGCATCACCCTCGACCGCAAGGTGCTGGCGGACATCGCCGTGCACGACGCGCAGGGCTTTGCCGCCCTGGCGGAGAAGGCGAAGGGCGCGCTGGCGGCATAAGTTTGCGAATCCCCGCAGGAACCCGCGCGTCCGCGTGCGGGGTCTCGACGGGAGCAATCGCAGGTATGCAGGGGAAGGGCGCAAGTCCTTCCCCTTTTGCGTTTTTGGGCACCCCGGCGACGGGGTGCCTGCCGGGTAGGGAGGTTCCGCATCGGCGGGACACGGTGGCCACGGGTTCGGCCGGAGCAGTGAGGCGCGAGTGCAATGAGTGAGATCGATTCCCTGAGCGGGCAGGCGCTGGCGGACATCGCCGCGGCGCAGAGTCCGGAGGCGCTGGAGCAATTGCGGGTCGCGCTGCTCGGCAAGAGCGGCAGCATCACCGCCCAGCTCAAGCAGCTCGGCGCGCTGGCGCCGGAGCAGCGCAAGCTGGCCGGCGAGGCGATCAACCGCGCGCGCGACACGGTGTCCGCCGCGCTGGCCGAGCGCCGCACGCTGCTGGAAACCGCGGCGCTGGACGCGCGCCTGGCCGCCGAGCGCATCGACGTGACCCTGCCGGGTCGACGCGGCGAACGTGGCGGGCTGCATCCGGTCACCCGCACCCTGGAGCGCATCACCGAGATCTTCGCGCGGCTGGGCTACGAACTGTCCGACGGCCCCGAGATCGAGGACGACTGGCACAACTTCGAGGCGCTTAACTTCCCGCCGCACCACCCGGCGCGGGCGATGCACGACACCTTCTATTTCGGCGACGGCCGCCTGCTGCGCACCCACACCTCGGGCGTGCAGGTGCGCTACATGGGCGAGCATGCGCCGCCGCTGCGCATGATCGCCGCCGGCAAGGTCTACCGCAGCGACAGCGACCAGACCCACTCGCCGATGTTCCACCAGGTCGAAGGCCTGCTGGTCGACGAGCACGCGACCTTCGCCGATCTGAAGGGCACCCTGGCCGAGTTCGTGCGCGCCTTCTTCGAGCGCGATTTCCAGATGCGTTTCCGTCCCAGCTACTTCCCCTTCGTCGAACCCGGCGCCGAGGTCGACATCGCCTGGCAGCAGCCCGACGGCAGCACCCGCTGGCTGGAAGTGCTCGGCTGCGGCATGGTGCACCCGAACGTGCTGCGCAACGTCGGCATCGACCCCGAGCGCTACACCGGCTTCGCCTTCGGCATGGGCGTGGAGCGCTTCGCGATGCTGCGCTACGGCGTCAACGATCTGCGCGCCTTCTTCGAGAACGACGTGCGGTTCCTGCGGCAGTTTGCTTGAGGCTGAGAGTCGGGAAACGGGAATTGGGAATGGGCAAAGCAACGCAAAAGCTCGTTTCCCCTCTTCGTTTCCGTTCCAGTAGACCGCGCTTTCGATTCCCCATTCTCCATTCCCGATTCCCGGCTCTCCAATGAAATTCAGCGAAAACTGGCTGCGTAGCCACGTTCCGACCCAGGCCTCGCGTGAGCAGCTCACCGCGACCCTGACTGCCATCGGCCTGGAGGTCGAGGAGGTCGTGCCGCTCGGCGACGGCCTGCAGCAGGTGGTGGTGGCGCGGATCGTCGAGGCCGCGCCGCATCCCGAGGCCGATCGGCTGCAGGTGTGCCGGGTCGATGCCGGGCAGGGCGAGCTGCTGCAGATCGTCTGCGGTGCGCCCAATGCGCGCGCTGGACTGGTCGCGCCGCTGGCGCTGGTGGGCGCCCAGGTCGGCGGCATCGCGATCAAGCCGGCCAAGCTGCGCGGGGTCGCCTCCAACGGCATGCTGTGCTCGGCCAAGGAGCTGGGGCTGGACAGCGACGCGTCCGGGCTGTTCGAGCTGCCCGACGATGCGCCGGTCGGCCAGGCGCTGACCGAATACCTGGGGCTGCCCGACGCCAGCATCGAGATCAAGCTCACGCCCAACCGCGCCGACTGCTTCGGCGTGCGCGGCATCGCCTACGACGTGGCCGCGGCCTGCGGCAGCGACGTGCTGCCGTTGGCGGTGACGCCGGCCGCGGTGAGCAGCGAGCGCACGCTGGCGGTCGCGCTGGACGCGGGTGCCGACGCGCCGCGCTACTGCGGCCGCGTCGTGGAGGACCTGGATCCGGCGGCGAAAACGCCGCTGTGGATGGCCGAACGCCTGCGCCGCAGCGGTGTGCGTCCGCTGTCGCTGCTGGTGGACATCACCCAGTACGTGATGCTGGAGCTGGGCCAGCCGATGCATGCCTTCGATCTGGACACCTTGCAGGGCCCGATCGGCGTGCGCCATGCACGCGCCGGCGAGACCCTGACCCTGCTCGATGGCCGCGAGGCCGCACTGGATCCGGGCTTCCTGCTGGTCACCGACGCCGATCGGCCGGTGGCGCTGGCCGGGCTGATGGGCGGCCACGCGACCCGCGTCACCGAGACCACCCGCCACGTGTTCCTGGAGGCTGCGCACTTCGCCCCGGCGGCGATCATGGGCCGCGGGCGCAAGCTCGGTCTGCACACCGATGCCGGCCACCGCTTCGAGCGCGGCGTGGACCCGGCGTTGCCGCGGCAGGCGCTGGAGCTGGCCACGCGGCTGGTGCTGGAGCTGGCCGGTGGCCGCGCCGGCCCGGTGATCGAGGCCGCCTTGCCCGAATTCCTGCCGGCGCCGGCGCCGATCGCGCTGCGCCGCGCGCGCATCCTGCGCGTGCTCGGCATCGAGATCGCCGATGCCGACGTCGAGCGCATCCTGCGCGCGCTGGGCATGGACGTGGTCGCGTCGGCCGATGGCTGGCAGATCACCGCGCCCAGCCGCCGCTTCGACATCGCCATCGAAGAAGACCTGATCGAGGAACTGGCGCGGATTCACGGCTACGACCGCCTGCCGACCACCTTGCCCGGCGGCGCCACGCGCATCGCCATGGACAGCGAGACCCAACTGGACGAGCGCAGCGTGCGCCGGCAGTTGCTGGCCCGCGAGCTGCTGGAAACCATCAACTACGCCTTCGTCGACGCCGCGCTGCTGGACCAGTGGGGCCTGCACGACGGACGCGTGGCCCTGGCCAATCCGCTCAGCGCCGAACTGGCGGTGATGCGTCCGTCGCTGTTGCCGGGGCTGGTCGCGGCGCTGGGCCGCAACGCCGCGCGCCAGGCCGGGCGCGTGCGCCTGTTCGAGCTGGGCAAGGTGTTCGCCGCGGCGGCGGAAGCCGGCGCGGCCCCGACCGAGACCCAGCGGGTGGCGGCGGCGGTGTGCGGCGATGCCGATGCCCTGCAATGGGGCCTGCCGGCGCGCAAGGTCGATTTCCATGACCTCAAGGGCGACCTCGAGGCCCTGGCCGCCGCGTCCGGCGCGCGCCTGGACTACCGGCCGTCGACGCACCCGTTCGCGCATCCGACCCGATCGGCCGACGTCTATCGCGACGAGACGCGGATTGGCTGGATCGGCCAACTGCACCCGCGGCTGCTGCAGGCGATGCAGATCGACGTCGACGTGCTGGCGTTCGAGCTGGACCTGGCGCCGTTGGCTGCGCGCGCCTTGCCGCGCGCGGCCGAGCTGTCGCGGTTCCCGTCGGTGCGCCGCGACCTGGCCTTCGTGGTGCCGGACGCGGTGAGCTGGGCGGCGTTGGCGCGCAGCGTGCGCGCGGCGGTAGGGCCCTTGCTGCGCGAGGTGGTGCTGTTCGACCGCTACGTCGGCGCAGGGGTCGAGGCAGGTTGCAAGAGTCTCGCTATGGGCTTGATTTTGCAGGACAACACGCGCACTCTGACAGACCGCGACGTGGAGGCGGTGGTCGCCGATGCGGTGGCCGCGCTGGCGCGGGAACACGACGCGCGCATGCGTGGTTGAGAAGGACAGGGGATAGCAGGGCAATGGCGTTGACCAAAGCGGAAATGGCCGAGCGGTTGTTCGACGAAGTCGGGCTGAACAAGCGCGAGGCCAAGGAATTCGTCGATGCGTTCTTCGACGTGCTGCGCGATGCGCTCGAGCAGGGGCGGCAGGTGAAGCTGTCCGGTTTCGGCAACTTCGACCTGCGCCGCAAGAACCAACGGCCCGGCCGCAATCCCAAGACCGGCGAAGAGATCCCGATTTCGGCGCGGACGGTGGTGACCTTCCGTCCCGGACAGAAGCTCAAGGAGCGAGTGGAGGCATATGCTGGACCCGGGCAGTAACCGCGAACTTCCGCCGATTCCGGCCAAGCGCTACTTCACCATCGGTGAGGTCAGCGAGCTGTGCGACGTCAAGCCGCACGTGCTGCGCTACTGGGAGACCGAATTCCCCAGCCTGGAACCGGTCAAGCGGCGCGGCAACCGACGCTACTACCAGCGCCACGACGTGCTGATGGTGCGGCAGATCCGCAGCCTGCTGTACGAACAGGGCTACACCATCGGCGGCGCGCGCCTGCGCCTGGAAGGCGAGGGCGCCCGCCAGGAGTCGGCGCTGAGCAACCAGATCATCAAGCAGGTGCGGCAGGAGCTGGAAGAAGTCCTGCAGTTGCTGCGGCGGTGAGCCAGGGCGGCGGCGGCGCTAGGAATGCCCGCGGCAAACCCGCTATAATCGCCAGCTCGCCGCGAGGCGGGTCCGCCATGACGGCGGAGACGCAACACACCGGGGTATAGCGCAGCCTGGTAGCGCACTAGTCTGGGGGACTAGTGGTCGTCGGTTCGAATCCGGCTACCCCGACCATCTTTCGAAGGCCCATGTCTGCGACATGGGCCTTTTTGTTTGGCCACACCGGGCATGCGGGCCTCCACGCGCCGTAGACGGGCACGGCCTTTCCCGGCGCGGGCGCCGGCGCGTGGCAGCGGTGCCGAAGCCGACGATCCGTAACATTCTTTGGGGGTCGAACGCATCCTCGTAGACAAAATTCGCAGGAATGCGCCATGGCTGCGCGCCGGCGTCGCCTCGCCAGACCGGAAAGCCGCGTCAGAACTGGGAGCGATGCAGCGTCAATGCGTTGACATTGATCACGTTAACATTGCGTCGATGGAACGTTCACCGGCCCTTGCTACGCTGAATCGCCGGACATGTAGTTGAACCCTCCTGTTACTGCGTCAAAAAAATGTCGGGTAACGCCTTGGTGACGGCAGATGGCTGTGCCATAGTGCGTTGCAACACGAAGCTTCGCTGTTGGCCAGGGCCGTTCGTCCCGGGCAGGAATTGACACCGTGATCATCCTCTGGCCGGGACGGAGCCCTGGCCGGTTGGACGAGTGCGGCGCTTCGAAAACCATTCGACAGAGGGCATCAGCATCGCGCATGGGTAAACTTTCCGTGACCTTCCACTGGGCGCTGGCCCTGTTCTGCCTGGGGCTGCTGTCTGCATGCAGCAGCGGGCCGGCGATGCGTACCGACCTGCCGGCGGGCGATCCGCTGGCCGCGTCCATGGGCAAGCCCGAATATCTGCTCGGCCCGGGCGACCTGCTGACGGTCAAGGTGTTCCAGGTCGACGACCTGGAACGGCAGGTGCGGGTCGACAACGAGGGCCGCATCTCGCTGCCCCTGATCGGCGACGTGAAGGCCGCCGGCTCCAGCGTCAATGCGCTGCAGAAGGAGATCGCCGACCGCTACCGCAACGGCTATCTGCAGAACCCGCAAGTGTCGGTGCTGGTCGACGAGTTCACCGGCAACCGGGTCACGGTCACTGGCGCGGTCAGCGAGCCGGGTATCTATCCCATCCAGGGCTCCGCGCTGACGCTGCAGCAGGCGCTGTCGCTGGGCAAGGGCGTCAGCGACGTGGCGAGCCGGGGCAACGTGGTGGTGTTCCGTACCGTCGACGGGCAGAAGATGCTGGCCCGTTTCGATCTGCGCGAGATCCAGAAGGGCGCGGCCCCGGATCCGGCGATCTACGGTGGCGACATCGTGGTGGTGTACCGCTCCGACGCGCTGGTGTTGCTGCGGACCGTGGTGCAGCTGACCCCGTTCGTGATGGTCTGGAGGGCCTACCGATGAGCGCCTCCACCTTGCCTCCCGCCTCCGCGCCGCGCGCGCGCGCCGTGGGCACGCCGCTGAGCCCGGCCGACATCGGCCTGCTGGATTACTGGAATGCGCTGTACCGCCAGCGTTGGCTGATCGTCGGCATCACTGCGGCGGTGGTGCTGCTGGCGCTGCTGGCGCTGCTGCTGATGACGCCGAAGTACCGCGCCACCAGCGTGCTGCAGATCGAGCGCGAATCGCTCAACGTCGCCAATGTCGCCAACCTGATGCCGGTGGAATCGCCGCAGGACCGCGACTTCTACCAGACCCAGTACGAGCTGCTCGGCAGCCGGTCGCTGGCGCGGCAGGTGATCCGCGAGGCCAAGCTGACCCAGGAACCGGCGTTCAAGCCGCTGGTCGACGAAGCCCTGGAGAAGCTGCAGGACAACGGCGACGGGCGTGCGCCGACGCCGCAGGCGCGTGCCGCCGCGGCCGAGAATGCGCTGGTCGGCCCGGTGCTGGATGCATTGACCATCGAGCCGGTGCGCGACTCGCGGCTGGTGCGGATCAACTTCGATTCGCCCGACCGGGTGCTGGCCACGCGCGTGGCCAACACCTACGCCAAGATGTTCATCGCCTCGACCCAGGAGCGCCGGCTGCAGGCGTCCTCGTTCGCCGCGCGCTACCTGTCCGAGCGCCTGGCGCAACTGCGCGACAAGGTGGAGGAGTCGGAGAAGAACGCCGTCGACTATTCCAGCCAGGAACAGATCGTGTCGATGGGCGACGACAAGCCGTCGCTGCCCACGCAGAACATGAGCGAACTGAATGTGCGCCTGGCCGCGGCGCAGGATGCGCGGATCAAGGCCGAGGCGGCCTGGCGCCAGGCCGGCATCGGCGACGGCATGGGCCTGCCGCAGGTGGTCAGCAACCCGTTGATCCAGAATCTGCGCGCCGAGCAGGCCAAGCTGACCGCCGACTACCAGCAGAAGCTGGCGACGTTCCAGCCCGGCTACCCGGAGATGCAGCGGCTGCAGAACCAGATCGCCGAGACCAAGCGGCAGATCGCCGACGAGGTCGCCAACATCCGCAGCGCGCTGAAGAACGACTACGAGTCGGCGCGTCAGCAGGAAACCTTGCTGGCCGACCGCATCGCCGCGCTGAAGAACGACGAACTGGACCTGCAGACCCGCAGCATCCGCTACACCATGCTGCGCCGCGAGGCCGACACCAACCGCCAGCTCTACGACGCGCTGCTGCAGCGTTACAAGGAGATCGGCGTGGTCGGCAATGTAGGCACCAACAACATCTCGATCGTCGACCGCGCCGATGTGCCCGGCAAGCCGAATTCGCCGAAGAAATTGCTCGGCCTGGCGCTGGCCTTCGTGTTCGGCCTGTTCCTGGCGATGGCGGTGGCGCTGGTGCGCTATTTCATCCGCGAGGCCGAAGCCGCGGCGGCGGCGACGTGACATGTCGCAGCGTCCATGGCACGCCGCACCGCGCAATGCGCGAGCGCGTGCCGCAACGCACACGCCGGCTTCGGTTCGACGCACAGACTTTCAGTGAGGTGATACGTGGTTCAGCTAGGCAATAAAGTGTTCCGTTATTTTCCAGCGCGGTTGTACGAAGACGTTCTTCTGTTGAAGTAATCACGGGCTGCCGTGGACCTGGGGTCGGCGAGGGAGGCGCCGCAGCGGTCCACAGGCAGGCGAAATCGAGGCCCGGCGGCGTCGCATGTTCCCCCGCATGCCGATCGACCGGGTTTGGATAGGAATCCCGATCATGCTTTTGGCAGACCTGAGTAGCGCCACCTATACGACCTCCTCGCCGCGCATGCTGTCCAAGTACGCGGCCGCGGCAGACATCCTGTTGCGCGTGTCCGATCTGACCGTCATGGTCGGCGGCGCGTTGCTGACCCACCGGCTGCTGTTCGGTACCTGGATGCCGGAACCGGCATACCGGGTGGCGATCGGCACCACGTTGCTGTACGCGGTGATCTGCTTCGCCTTGTTCCCGCTGTACCGCAGCTGGCGCGGGCGCGGCCTGCTGCGCGAGATGATGGTGCTGAGCCTGGCCTGCGGCGGCGTGTTCGCCCTGTTCGCCGTGCATGCCTTCGTGGTGCAGTTCGGCCAGCAGGTCTCGCGGCTGTGGATCGGCACCTGGTTCGTCACCAGCCTGGCGACACTGCTGCTCTCGCGTACCCTGGTGCGCGGCGTGCTCAACCGGCTGCGCTCGGAAGGCGTGGACGTGCAGCGCGTGGTGGTGGTCGGCCTGCGCCATCCGGTGGTGAAGATCCACAACTACCTGAGCCGCAACCCCTGGGTGGGCATGCAGGTGATGGGCTACTTCAGCAGCGACTACGACCTGTCGGTGGCCGACCATCCGCAGAAGCTGCAGTGCCTGGGCGAGGGCACCGCCGACGCGCTGATCGACTACCTCGACGACCATCAGGTCGAGCAGGTGTGGATCTCGCTGCCGCTGGGCGAGCGCGACCACATCAAGCAGCTGCTGCAGCGCATGGACCGCTATCCGATCCAGGTCCGGCTGATTCCCGATCTGTTCGACTTCGGCATGCTCAACCAGTCCGGCGACCAGATCGGCAACGTGCCGGTGATCAACCTGCGCCAGGGCGGCGTGGACCGAAACACCTACTTCGTGGTCGCCAAGGCGCTGCAGGACAAGCTGGTGGCGCTGGCCGCGCTGGCGGTGCTGTGGCCGCTGATGCTGGCGATCGCGGTGGGCGTGAAGCTCAGCTCGCCGGGCCCGGTGTTCTTCCGCCAGCGTCGCCACGGCCTGGGCGGGCGCGAGTTCTACATGTACAAGTTCCGCTCCATGCGCGTGCAGCAGGAGCCCAGCGACGTGGTGGTGCAGGCCACGCGCGGCGACAGCCGGGTGACCCGATTCGGTGCGTTCCTGCGCCGCACCAGCCTGGACGAATTGCCGCAGCTGTTCAACGTGCTCGGCGGCAGCATGTCGGTGGTGGGGCCGCGTCCGCATGCGGCGCAACACAACACCCACTACGAAAAGCTGATCCACCATTACATGCAGCGGCACTACGTCAAGCCGGGCATCACCGGCTGGGCGCAGGTGAACGGCTTCCGCGGCGAGACGCCGGAACTGCGCACGATGAAGAAGCGCATCCAGTACGACCTGGACTACATCCGCCGCTGGTCGTTGTGGCTGGACACGCGGATCATCGTGCTGACCGCGTTCAAGGTGCTCGGGCAGAAGACCGCCTACTGATGCGCCCGATGCGTCTTCTTCCCGCCGACCGTGTGCAGCGTCGGCGTCGCTTCCGCGTCGCCGTCGTTCCTGCACTGCCTGCACCGAATGGGCTTGCGCGCCGCATGCCGGCGCCACGCCCGGCGCGCGTCCAGCGTGGCGTCGTCGCGCGATGCGCCGTCGCCGCAGTGGGGTGCGCATGCTGAGCGTGGCGGACATGCCGCTGCGCGAGCAGCGCCGCAACCTGCTGATCGAGCTGGTGCTGCTGTTCGCCGTCGGCTACAACTTCGTGCTGGCGGTGATCAACGCCAAGGTGTTCCGGGTCAGCCCGGCGATGACCTATGCGGTGGAACTGGCGGTCTATGCGGCCTGTTTCCTGCTTGGCATGCGCGCGCTGGACCGCAAGCGCATGGCGATGGTGTTCACCGGCATCGCCATGCTGGCGCTGCTGATGCTGGTGCGCCTGTTCATGGCGTGGACGCTGGATCCGAAGTTCTTCCGCGATGCGCTGATCCCGTTCGCCTTCCTGCTGCTCGGCGCGGCGTATACCGGCTCGCTGCCGCGCATGTTCGTGCGCATGGCGCTGCTGGTGTCGCTGGTGGCGGTGTTCGAGCTGGCCCTGCCCAAGGTCTACGGCGACGTGGTCAACCCCAAGAGCTATTTCGTCAACGCGCGCGGCGCCAGCGCGTCGAGCTTCTGGAACCAGGACAGCAATCTGTTCGTCAGCGCCACCAGGCCCGGCGCGCGCAACTTCCTGCCGTCGTCGAACCTGCCGCGCGCTTCCTCGGTCTTCATCGAGCCGGTGACGATGGGCAACTTCATCATCTTCTTCACTGCGATCCTGCTGACCTTCTGGCGCTGGATGCGGCCGCTGGCGATCGTCGCCTCGGTGGCGATGATCGGCTTCCTGATCGTGGCCTCGGACGGGCGCCTGGCTGCCGGCACCTGCGTGATGATGGCGCTGCTGAGCCCGTTGCTGCTGCGCACCGACCAGCGCCTGGGTTTTTTGATCTTCTTCCTGGTGATGGGGAGCGCGTGGCTGCTGGTATGGGCCTCGGGCATCCAGAGCTACGAGGACACCACACTGGGGCGGGTGTTCTTCACCGTGGATTCGATCCGCAGGATGAGCGCCGATGCGTGGATGGGGCTGGACGTGGACCAGCCGTACCGCTACTTCGACAGCGGCATCGCCTACTTCATCTCCTCGCAGTCGGTGCTGCTGGTGCTGGCGTTCCTGCTGGCGTACTCGTTCGCGATGCTGATGCGCACCATCGAAGGGCAGTTGTTCAAGAACCTGCTGATCTTCGCCTTCTCGCTGAGTCTGCTGGTCTCCAACGGCTACTTCTCGATCAAGACCGCGGCGCTGTGGTGGTTCGTGTGCGGCTGCCTGTGGCAGATGGCGCCGCGCCTGCGCGATGCGCCAGCGCTGCCGGCGACAGCGGCAAAGCCGGCGCCGCGTCTCCCGGCGGTGCCGGCATGAGCGCGCCCGCGACGGCGGTTTCCGCGTCGGTGCCGGCGCAGACGCGCACCGCGCGGACGCGCGCGCCGCGCGACATGCGCATCGACGCGGCCAAGGCGATTGCGATCCTGCTGGTGGTGTTCGGGCATGCCAAGGGCATTCCGCACGCCTACGTGATCCTGGCCTACAGCTTCCACGTGCCGATGTTCTTCCTGTTGTCGGGCTGGGTCGGCGAGGCCTTCGGCAATCGGCCACTGACCCTGGCCACGGTCGGCAAGCTGGCGCGCAGCCTGCTGCTGCCGTACGTGGCGTTCTTCTTCATCGCTTACGCGTACTGGATGCTGACCCGGCACATCGGCAGCAAGGCGCAGCTGTGGGGCGACCGGCCGTGGTGGGAGCCGCTGCTTGGCCTGGTCAGCGGCATCGGCCCCAAGCTCTACGTGATGCCGGCGCTGTGGTTCCTGCCGGCGCTGTTCGTGACCACGCTGGCGTATCTGGCGCTGCGCCGGACGCTGGCGTTGCCTGTGCTGGCCGGGCTGTCGTTGCCGCTGGCCTGGGGCTGGGCCTGCTGGTTCCCGGGGCAGGACATGCGCCTGCCGTTCTCGCTGGACGTGCTGCCGGTGGCGCTGTGCTTCTTCGCGATCGGTGCGCTCGCAGCCACGCGGGCGCAGTGGTGGCCGGCGCGGCCGGCCGGCAATGCGCTGGCGGCGCTGCTGCTGGGCGCGGCCTGGTTCGCGATCGCCTGGCACAACGGTCGCGTGGACGTGAACATGCTCAAGTTCGGCGATTTCCCGCTGGGCTTCCTCGCCGCCAGCCTGCTCGGCAGCGCCATGGCGCTGTGTGTCGCCGGCCTGCTGCAGCACTGGGCGTGGTTGCAGTGGATCGGGCGCAACACCTTGTTGATCCTGTGCACGCACACCTTGTTGTTCTCGGTGATGGCCGGCGTCGCCGCCCGCACCGGCCTGGTCCGCGGCGATGCCTGGGGACCGGCCTGGGCAGTGTCGGTGAGCGTGCTGGCGGTGCTGGCCAGCGTGCCGATGCGCGCGGTGCTGGTGCGGATTGCGCCGTGGATGATCGGCGTGCGTCGCAGCGCGGTTGCGGGAGCCACGGCATGAAGGTGGTGCACGTGGTGCGACAGTTCCATCCGTCGGTCGGCGGCATGGAGGAGGTGGTGCTGAACATCGCGCGCCGCCATCTGCAGCAGGGCCGCGACCAGGTCGAAGTGGTGAGCCTGGACCGGGTGTTCACCGATCCGCAGCAGCGCCTGGCCCCGCGCGACAGCCACCAGGGCGTGCCGATCGTGCGCTTGCCGTATCGCGGTTCCTCGCGCTACCCGCTGGCGCCGTCGGTGCTGTCGGCAGTGCGCGGTGCGGATCTGCTGCATGTGCACGGCATCGATTTCTTCTACGACTTCCTGGCCCTGACCCGGCCGCTGCACCGTGTGCCGATGATCGTCTCCACCCATGGCGGTTTCTTCCATACCACCTATGCCTCGCGCCTGAAGATGCTCTGGTTCAAGACCCTCACCCGCGCCTCGGCGCTCGCCTACGCGCGGGTGGTGGCGACCAGCGAGAACGATGGCCGGTTGTTCTCGCAGGTGGTCGCGCCGCAGCGGCTGCGGGTGATCGAGAACGGGGTGGACGTGGACAAGTTCGCCGGGCAGGGCAGCGCCACGCCCGGACGCACGCTGATCTACTTCGGGCGCTGGTCGGTCAACAAGGGCCTGTTGGAGACCCTGGACCTGGTGCGCGCGCTGGCCGCGCAGGATCCGGCCTGGCAATTGATCGTGGCCGGGCGCGAGTACGACTTCAGCATGGCCGACCTGCAGCAGGCGATCGCCGAGCGCGGCTTGCAGCAGCGGGTGCGCCTGCAGGTGGCGCCGACCCAGGCGCAACTGGCGCAACTGCTCGGCAGCGCGCAGTACTTCGTGTGCCTGTCGCGGCACGAGGGGTTCGGCCTGGCCGCGGTGGAGGCGATGAGCGCGGGACTGCTGCCGATCCTCAGCGACATCCCGCCGTTCGCGCGCCTGCACCGCGAGTCGGGGCAGGGCGTGCTGGTCGACCCGGCCGACCCGCAGGCGGCCGCGGCCACGGTGCGTACCTTCGCCGCGGGCACCGATGCGGACTTCGCCGCGCAGCGCGCCGCGGCGATGGCGTATGCGCATCGCTACGACTGGGATCGCGTGGTCGGCACCTACCTGGACGAATACCGCCTGGCGCTTGGTGGCGCGGAGGGCGGCCGATGAGCGGCGAGCGCCAGCACCACGGCGCCTCGCAGCAGGCCGCGCCGGCGGTCACCGTGCTGCTGTCCACCGAGCGCCCGACCGCGACCACCAATCCCTACCTGACCCAGCTCTACGCGTCACTGCCGCCGCAGGTGCAGCTGCGCTTCTTCTCGATGCGCGCGGCGCTGCTGTCGCGCTACGACGTGCTGCACCTGCATTGGCCGGAGTACCTGCTGCGGCATCGCACCGCGCTCGGCACGCTGGCCAAGCAGGCCTGCGTCGCCGTATTGCTTTTGCGCCTGCGCCTGGCCGGGACACCGCTGGTGCGCACCCTGCACAACGTCGCGCCGCACGAGGACAAGGGCTGGCGCGAACGCCTGCTGCTGCGCTGGATCGACCGCCAGACCGCGCGCTGGATCCGCATCAATGCGACCACGCCCGAACGCACGCCGGCCACCGACACCATCCTGCACGGCCATTATCGCGACTGGTACGCGCCGCTGCCGCAGCCGCCGCGGGTGCGCGGGCGCCTGCTGCACTTCGGACTGCTGCGCCCGTACAAAGGCGTGGAGACGCTGATCGCGACGTTCCGCGCATTGCCCGATCCCCAGCTCAGCCTTCGCATCGCCGGCAATCCGATCGACGCGCAGATCCGCGGTGTGGTCGAGCGCGCCTGCGCCGAGGATCCACGGATCAGCGCACGCCTGCAGTACGTCGAGGACGCGGTGCTGGCGCAGGAGGTCGGCGAGGCCGAACTGGTGGTGCTGCCGTACCGGCAGATGCACAACTCCGGCACCTTGCTGCTGGCGCTGTCGCTGGCGCGCCCGGTGCTGGCGCCGTGGAGCGAGGCCAATGCCGCCATCGCCGACGAGGTCGGTGCGCAGTGGGTGCAGCTGTACCAGGGCGAGCTGGACGCGGCGCAACTGGCGCAGGCCCTGGCGCACGCGCAGCAGCTGCCCGTCGATGCCGTGCCGGACCTGTCGCGGCGCGACTGGAACGGCATCGGCCTGCAGCACTACCGCAGCTATCTGCAGGCGCTGACCGCGCGCCATGGGGAGGGCGCATGAGCAGCGCCGAGACCTCGCGGTCGGCTGCGCCGCAACCCGGCCTGGGCGCGCGCGCCGCCGGCGGCGCGGCGGTGACCATGGCCGGGCAACTGGCCAAGATGGTGGTGCAGTTCGGCGGCATCATTCTGTTGGCGCGGCTGCTGACGCCCTACGACTACGGCCTGATGGCGATGGTGACGGCGATCGTCGGCATGGCCGAGATCCTGCGCGACTTCGGCCTGTCCTCGGCGGCGATCCAGGCCAAGCACGTCAGCCGCGAACAGCGCGACAACCTGTTCTGGATCAACAGCGGCATCGGCCTGGCGCTGGCGATCGTGGTGTTCCTGTCCTCGTCGTGGATCGCGCACTTCTACCGCGAGCCGGCCCTGCTCGGCATTTCCCAGGCGCTGGCGGTGACCTTCCTGCTCAACGGCATGACCACGCAGTACCGCGCGCACCTGAGCCGTGCCTTGCACTTCGGCAAGGTGTCGCTGAGCGACGTCGGCGCGCAGGTGCTGGGCCTGCTGGCCGGCGTCGGCGTGGCCCTGGCCGGCTACGGCTACTGGGCGCTGGTCTGGCAGCAGGTGGTGCAGGCGCTGGTCAATCTGTTGATCGCCGGCGCCTGCGCGCGCTGGCTGCCGCGCGGCTACCGGCGCGATGCGCCGATGCGTACCTTCCTCAGCTTCGGCTGGAACCTGATGGCGGCGCAGTTGCTCGGCTACGCCAGCCGCAACGTCGGCCAGGTGATCATCGGCCATCGCATCGGCGCCGAGGCGTTGGGCCTGTACAACCGGGCGTTCCAGCTGCTGATGATGCCGCTGAACCAGATCAACGCACCGGCGACCTCGGTGGCGCTGCCGGTGCTGTCGCAGCTGCAGGACGACCCGCCGCGCTTCGGCAACTTTCTGCTGCGCGGGCAGACGGTGATGGTGCACCTGATCGTGGCGCTGTTTTCCTTCGCCTGTGCGCTGGCGATGCCGCTGATCGTGCTGGTGCTGGGCGAACAGTGGCGCCCGGCGGTACCGCTGTTCCAGGTGCTGACCCTCGGTGGCATCTTCCAGACCGCGTCCTACGCCACGTACTGGGTGTTCCTGGCGCTGGGTCTGATGCGCCAGCAACTGGTGTACTCGGTGGTGGGGCGGGTCATGCTGATCGCCTGCATCTTCGCCGGCTCGCTGTGGGGCGTGATGGGCGTGACGGTGGGCTACACGCTGGGTCTGCTGGTGATGTGGCCGCTGTCGGTGATCTGGATCGCGCGCATCGCGCCGCAGATTCCGGCCTGGGAGCTGTTCAACAACGCCTTGCGCGCGGTGCTCGGCTACGGCGTCTGCGGCGTCGCCGCGTACTTCGCCGCACAGCAATGGGGTGGCGCGTCGCTGTGGCTGCAACTGATCGTCGGCGCGGTGGCGATGGCGCTGGGGTGCCTGCTGGTGTTCGCGCTGTGGCCGGCGTTCCGCCGCGATGTGGTGGCCATCCTGCAGATGCGCACGCTGTTGCGCCAGGCACGGGGAGCGCGATGAGCATCGGCCGGCCGTGTCTTCCCTTTCCTTCATTCCGCACAGGAGCGAGCGCATGAGCGATTCTTCCGCAGCGGCGCTACCCGCATCGGCACCGGCCGCGGCCGCCAGCGGGCGTGCGCCGTGCTATCTGGTGCTGTCGGCGCACGACTACCGCACGCCGCGCCGCGCCAACATCCATTTCATCGCCGATGAACTGGCCAAGCGCGGTACCACGCGGTTCTTCTCGCTGCGCTACAGCCTGCTGTCGCGGCTCAAGGGCGACCTACGCCTGCCGCTGGACGCCACCGCCAACCAGGTGGTCCGTCACAACGGCGTGGACTGCTACCTGTGGCGCGCGCTGCTGCATCCGTTCAACACCCGGCGGCGCTGGCTGCGGCCGCTGGAAGACCTGATGTTCAAGGTCTACGCGGCGCGCGCGCCGGCCACGCTGATCCGCTGGATGCGCGAGGCCGACGTGATCGTGTTCGAGAGCGGCATCGCGGTGGCCTTCATCGCGCTGGCGGCGCGGATCAACCCGACTGCGCGCAAGGTGTATCGCGCCTCCGACGGCTTGAGCACGATCAACGTCGCCGACTACATCGAGCGCGAGTTCGACCGCGTGGCGCCGAGCCTGGACGTGATCGCACTGGTGTCGCCGGCGATGGCCGAGGAGGTCGCCAGCCGCCACAACGTGTACCACGTCGGCCATGGCGTGGACCACGACCTGCACACGCTCGGCGATCCGTCGCCGTACGGGGAGGGCATCCATGCGGTGGCGGTGGGCTCGATGCTGTTCGATCCCGATTTCTTCGTCGCCGCCAGCCGCGCCTTCCCGCAGGTCACCTTCCACGTGATCGGCTCGGGCATGGGCCGCGCGCCGGGCTATGGCGACAACGTGGTGGTGTACGGCGAGATGAAGCACGCCGAGACCATCCGCTACATCAAGCACGCGCGCTTCGGCATCGCCCCGTACGCGTCCGAGCAGGTGCCTGCATATCTGGCCGACAGTTCGATGAAGCTGCTGCAGTACGACTTCTTCGGCCTGCCGGCGGTGTGTCCCAATGCAGTGGTCGGCCGCTATCCGTCGCGCTTCGGCTACACCCCGGGCGACGAGGCATCGATCGTCGCCGCGATCGGGCAGGCGCTGCAGGCGCCGCACGTGCGCCATCGCCAGTGCCTGAGCTGGTCCGAGACCACCGACCGGGTGCTGGACCCGGCCGCCTACCCGGAGACGCGCTTGTTCGCCGACGGCGTGGCCTGAGTCCACGCCCCCGGCATGTCTGCCGTACACCCCCGCGCAACCAAGGAGGACCGATGTCCGCATTGCAAAAATGGATCGATTACCAAGAGCGCCGGGCGCTGTTCTGGTGGAAGCCGAAGAATGGCGAGATCAACGTGGGCGATCATCTTTCCAAGATCATCGTCTCCAACGTGCTCGGCCAGCGCGACCGCACCCTGCTGGACAAGCGCGACAAACGCACGCGGCTGATCGCGATCGGCTCGGTGCTGCATTTCGCCCGCGACGGCGACACCGTGTGGGGCAGCGGCGTCAACGGCAAGATCCCCGCCGACCGCCATACCTTCCGCCAGCTCGACGTGCGCGCCGTGCGTGGGCCCAAGACCCGCGCCTTCCTGCGCGAACGCGGCCTGCAGGTGCCGGAGGTGTACGGCGATCCGGGCCTGCTGATGCCGCTGTTCTTCCCGCGCGAGGCGCTGGCGCCGCCGCCGGCACGGCGGTCGGTCATGGTGGTGCCGCACTTCAACGAATCCCTGGACAAGTATGCGCAGTACAAGGAACACCTGGTGCTGCCGAACCGCCAGCCGGCCGCGTTCGTGCGGCAACTGCTCGGTGCCGAACTGGTCGTGTCCAGTTCCTTGCACGGGCTGATCCTGGCCGAAGCCTATGGCGTGCCGTCGGTGTACCTGGACTGGGGCAACGGCGAGGACCGCTTCAAGTACGACGACTATTACGCCGGCACCGGCCGCAGCCGCTGGCATGCCGGGCAGACGGTGGAGGAATGCATCGCGCTGGGCGGCAATACCGTCTTCGACCTGGCCGCGGTGCAGCGCGGCCTGCTGGAGAGCTTTCCGCATGATCTCTGGTGAGCGCGCAGCGGGCGAGGTGCTGGCACTGGGCGGTTATCCGATCCTGCGCAGCACCGAAGCCGATTTCGTCGCCAGCTTGCTGCAGGCGCTGGCGCGTGGCGAGCGCCGCCAGGTGTTCTTCGCCAACACCAACTTCGTGGTGCAGTGCCAGGCCCTGCGTGCGCAACTGGCCGCGCCGGACGTGTGCGTCGTCAACGACGGCATCGGCATGGACCTGGGTGCGCTGCTGGTGCATGGCCGCCGCTTCGCCGGCAACCTCAACGGCACCGACCTGATTCCGGCGCTGTGCCGGCAGAGCCCGCGGCCGCTGCGCTTCTTCCTGCTCGGCGGCCGTCCCGGCGTCGCCGACACCGCGGCGCAGACCTTGCGGCAGACGCTGGGGCAGGAGGTGGTCGGCACCTGCGACGGCTATGCCCAGTTCGCCGCCGCCGGCGCCGGCCTGGCCGCGCGCATCAACGCCAGTGGCGCCGATGTGCTGCTGGTGGCGTTCGGCAATCCGTTGCAGGAGCGCTGGCTGCTGCAGCACGCGGCGCAACTGCAGGTGCCGCTGGCGTTCGGCGTGGGCGCGCTTCTGGACTTCCTGTCCGGCACCGCGCGGCGCGCGCCGGCCTGGGTGCGCCGGCTGCGCATGGAATGGATCTATCGCCTGCTGCGCGAGCCGCGACGTCTGCTCAAGCGCTACAGCTGGGATCTGCTGGTGTTCTTCGCGCTGTGCCTGCGCCACGGCCGCCACCTGGCCACCACGCCGCCTGTCCGGGACTCGCTGCGCCCCTCGTGACGTCGACCGGCTGTCGCCGACAAAAGGGCGTTGCCTGACATTCGCACGGCCACGCGCGCGATTAGACTGGACGCATGTCCAGCGCCGCCGCCTTCCGAATCGCCACCCTGGTGCGCGACCTGTCGCTGCTGCCGCACCCGGAAGGCGGTCGCTATGCGCGCGTGCATACCTCGGCCCTGACGGTGCAGCACGCGCAGACGCTGCGCCCGGCCTGCACCGCGATCCGCTTCCTGCTGGAGCGCGGCGAAGTCAGCAACTGGCATCGCATCGATGCCGACGAGACCTGGCAATGGGAAGAAGGCGGGGCGCTGGAGCTGTTCGGCTTCGACCCCAATCACGGCCTGCAGCGCTACCGCCTGGACGCCAGCGAGCGCGGCGGCATGCCCTCGGTGGTGATCGCGGCCGGCACCTGGCAGGCGGCGCGACCGCTGGCCGACTACTGCCTGGTGCGCTGCGTGGTGGCGCCGGGCTTCCTGTGGGAACGCTTCGAACTGCTGGCCGAGGCCGATCCGCTGGCTGCGCACCTGCCGAAGCTGGCGGACTGATGCCGGGACCGGGCGCGGCGCGCGCGGCGACCGCGCCGGGACCCGTCGCGCGCCGGCGCGGCCCGGTGATGTGCCTGGTCGCGGCCTTGCTGGCGGCAGCTGTCCCCGCCGTGCAGGCGCAGACCGCGGTGTCGCCCGCGCCCGCGAACCCACCGGTGGTCGACCTGGAAGCGGTACTGGTGAGCGGGCGCCAGCCCGGCCCGGGCCTGTGGAAGGTCCGCCGCGGCGATCACGTGTTGTGGATCCTCGGCACGGTGTCGCCGTTGCCCAAGCGCATGCAGTGGGAATCGGGCGAAGTGGAGCGGGTGATCGGCCAGTCGCAGGAAGTGATCGCAGCGCCGAGCGTCACCCTGGACTCGGGCCTGGGCATGTTCCGCAGCCTGATGCTGCTGCCGTCCTTGCTCAAGGCGCGGCGCAATCCCGACGACCGCACCCTGCAGCAGGTGCTGCCGCCTGACCTGTATGCGCGCTGGCTGCCGCTGAAGGCACGTTACCTGGGCCGCGATGCCGGCGTGGAACGCTGGCGGCCGGTGTTCGCGGCGCAGGAGCTGTACGAGGCGGCGATGCGCACCTCCGGCCTGAGCCTGGGCAGCGTGGTGCAGCCGGTGATCGAGCGTGCGGCCAAGCGCGCCAGGGTGCCGATCGTGCCTGTGGTGGTGGAGGTCCAGGTCCCCGACGCCAAGCGCGCGCTGCAGGAATTCCGGGCGACCTCGCTCAACGACAGTGCCTGTTTCGCGCGCACCCTGCAGGTCATCGATCGCGACCTGGAGACGATGCGCCAGCGGGCCAACGCCTGGGCCGAGGGCGACCTGGACACGCTGGCCACGCTGCCGGCCAACGATCAGTACCGGGTCTGCCTGGACGCGGTCGGCGAAGCGGCGATCGCGCGCAAGCTGGGCCTGGGCGATGTGCGCCAGCGGGCGCAGGCGGCCTGGCTGCAGGCGGCCGAGCGGGCGCTGGCGCAGAATCGTTCCAGTTTCGCGGCGTTGCCGATGCAGACCCTGCAGGAGCCGGGTGGGCCGCTGGACCGGCTACGCGCCAGCGGCGCCGAGGTGATCGCGCCCTAGCGCGTACGCGAGACGTGTCGACCCATGGACGCGCCGCGATTGGGGAGGGCGTGCGCAGCTGCGCGCGCAGGCGCAAGCGAGCGGAGACGGCAATGCGCTGACGCCGTGCCGTCTCCGATGACCGCGGCGGTCAGCCCGCCGCAGTGCGCGGTGCGCTGGCGCTGGCGGCCAGTTGCGGCCAGCGCTGCAGCACCGCGGCACGGATGCCGGCGGCGTCGATGCCGGCTTCGGCGAGCAGTTGCTCGCGGCTGGCGTGGTGCTGGAACGCGTCGGGCAGGCCCAGGTGCAGCACCGGACGCAGCACGCCTTCGGCGTTGAGCAGTTCGGCAACGCCGGAGCCGGCACCGCCGGCCACCACGTTGTCCTCGATGGTCACGAAGCCTTCGTGGCTCTGTGCCAGTTCCAGCAGCAGGGCGCGGTCCAGCGGCTTGACGAAGCGCATGTTGACCACCGTCAGGCCCAACTCGCGGCCGACCTGTTCGGCCGCCGCCAGGGGCGCGCCGAACGCCAGCAGCGCCACCGTATGTCCCTGCGCGCGCAGCTGCGCCTTGCCGATCGGCAGGGTATCCAGCGTGGACCCCGGCGCGAGCCCGGGGCCGGTGCCGCGCGGGTAGCGCACCGCGGCCGGACCGGGATGGCGCAGGCCGGTGCTGAGCAGTTGCCGGCACTCGGCTTCGTCGGCCGGCGCCATCACCACCAGGTGCGGCACGCAGCGCAGGAAACTCAGGTCCAGGTTGCCGGCATGGGTGGCGCCATCCGGGCCGACCACGCCGCCGCGGTCGACCGCGAACAGCACGTCGAGCTGCTGCACCGCCACGTCGTGCACCAACTGGTCGTAGCCGCGCTGCAGGAAGGTGGAATAGATCGCCACCACAGGTTTGGCGCCGTGCACGGCCATGCCCGCGGCCAGGGTCACCGCATGCTGCTCGGCGATGGCCACGTCGAAATAGCGCTGCGGATACTCCTTGCTGAAACGCACCAGGCCCGAGCCCTCGCGCATCGCCGGGGTGATCGCCAGCAGTGCCGGCTCGGCCGCGGCCATGTCGCAGATCCAGTCGCCGAACACATCGGTGTAGGTCGGCGCCTTGGCGCCCGGCTTGGCCACCAGGCCCTTGCTCGGGTCGAACGGGCCGACCGCGTGGTAGCCGATCTGGTCGCCCTCGGCCAGTTCGTAGCCCTTGCCCTTGGTGGTGATGACGTGCAGCAGCTGCGGACCCTTCAGGGTCTTGAGCGTCTTCAACGCGCCGAGCAGCGCCGGCAGGTCGTGGCCGTCGATCGGGCCGGTGTAGTGGAAGCCCATTTCCTCGAACAGCGTGGACGGCACGAACATGCCCTTCCAGTGCTCTTCCCAGCGGCGCACGAAGCGCGCGGTGGGATTGCTCTTCTTGTCGCCGAGGATCTTCTTGCCGCCCTCGCGGATGGCGTTGAGGGTCTTGCTGCCGCTCATCCGTCCCAGCATCTTGGTGACCCCGCCGACCGCCTCGGAGATCGACATGCGGTTGTCGTTGAGGATCACCAGCAGGTTCGGTTCCGGGTCCATGCCGCCGGCGTGGTTCAGCGCTTCGTAGGCCATGCCCGCGGTCATCGCGCCGTCGCCGATCACCGCCACCACCTTGCGCTCGTCGCCCATGCGCTGCAGCGCCACCGCCATGCCCAGCGCGGCCGAGATCGAGGTGGAGGAATGGCCGACGCCGAAGGTGTCGTACTCGCTTTCCTCGCGCTTGGGGAACGGCGCCACGCCGTCGGCCTGCTTGACCGTGTGGATGCGGTCGCGGCGGCCGGTGAGGATCTTGTGCGGATAGGTCTGGTGCCCGACGTCCCACACCAGTTGGTCGACCGGCGTGTCGTACAGGTAGTGCAGGGCCACGGTGAGTTCGATCACGCCCAGTCCGGCGCCGAAATGGCCGCCGCTCTTGCCGACGCACTCGATCAGAAAGGCGCGCAGTTCCTCGGCGATGGCTGGCAGCTCCGATTCATCGAAGCGACGCAGTTCTTCGGGGACCTGGATGCGCGAGAGGCGCGGATAGCGGGTGGGGTCGATCATCGGAATGGAGGTTCAGCGGACCTGTCATTTTCCTCTCCATTCCGGGCACACGCAATCAACCCGTTCAGTCGCGGGAACGTGGATGGCCTGTTCTGGCCGGGGTGCGGCAATCCGTCGCAGCGGGCGTGACGGCGGCGTGAGGCCGTGCGGCTACAACGAGAGCTTCGAGCGCTTCGGCAACTGCGCCTTCAGGAACGACATCTGATCGGCCAGGATGTTGCGGTTGGACAGGATCAGATGCTCGATCCAGCTCGGCCGGTACGGTACCGCCAGCAGCGGCATCGATGCCTGCTGCGGGGTGCGATTGCCCTTGCGCGAATTGCAGTGGAAGCACGCGGTGACCACGTTCTCCCAGATGTCGCGGCCGCCCTTGGACACCGGCAGTACGTGGTCGCGGGTCAGTTGCGGGCGGCTGAACTGCTGGCCGCAGTACAGGCACAGCTGCGCGTCGCGGGCGAACAGCGCGGTGTTGGTCAGGGTCGGGGTGGGGTCGAGCGCACGCGCATGCGCGTGGCCGCGCGCGGCGATGATCGGGTGCAGCTCCAGCACGCTGCGCTCGCCGCTGGCACGGCAGATGCCGCCGTGGATGTGCAGGCACGGCTCGCCGAGGGTCCAGGCGACCGCGCCGCGCGCGTACAGGCAGGCGGCGTCCTGCCAGTTGATCCAGTCCAGCACGCGGCCATGCGCATCCAGCGACAGCAGCCGGACCGAAGGCAGGTGAGAAGGGGACGCCGCAGGCGACGGGACCGCGGCCGAGGCGCCGCAGGCCCCGGTATCGATCAGACCAAGCGTTGTTGTGTCTGTCTCCATCGGGAAAACAGCTTATACCCGATTGGTGACGGTTTGTGTATCCGTCGCGGCGGGCCGTGCGGCCCCGGCACGGCGTGCGTGCCGGGGCTGCGTTCGGACCTGGATGTGCGACTCAGAACTGCGCGTCGGCCAACGTCATCAGCGGCGCGGCGCCGCTGTCGATGGCCGCGGCGTGGGTCAGCGTGCGCGGCAGCAGACGCGCGTAGTAGAAGCGTGCGGTCTCGCGCTTGGACTGCTTGAACGCCTCGCCATGCGCCGAGGCCTCGGCCGCGGCGACGCTGCGCGCCCACCAGTAGGCCAGCACCACGTAGCCGGAATAGAACACGTAGTCGTAGCTGGCCGCGCCCAGTTCCTCGGGATTGCCGGCGGCGCGCTGCAGGATGCGCTTGGTCAGCGCCGCCCACTCGGCGGCCTTCTCGCGCAGCGGGGCGACGAATTCGGCCACCGCCGGGTTGTCGGCGTGCTCGGCCAGGAAGGCCTCGATCTGCGCCAGGAACAGCTTCAGCCCCGCGCCCTGGCTGGACGCGGTCTTGCGCCCGATCAGGTCCAGTGCCTGGATGCCGGTGGTGCCTTCGTACAGGGTGGTGATGCGCGCGTCGCGGGCCAACTGCTCCATGCCGTGCTCGTGGATGTAGCCGTGGCCGCCGAAGCACTGCAGCGCGTGGTAGGTGTTCTCCACCGCCCACTCGGTCTGGCAGGCCTTGGAGATCGGGGTGAGGAAGCTGACCAGCACGTCGGCCTGCTCGCGCTCGGCCGGATCCTGCGCGCTGTGCGCGATGTCGATCAGTGTCGCGGCGTGCAGCGCCAGCAGGCGGCTGCCTTCGGTCAGCGCCTTCACCGTCAGCAGCATGCGGCGCACGTCCGGATGCACCAGGATCGGATCGGCGGGTTTCTCCGGCAGCTTGGCGCCGCTGAGCGAACGCGACTGCAGGCGCTCGCGGGCGTAGCGCAGCGCGTTCTGGTAGGCGCGCTCGGACAGGCCGATGCCCTGCAGGCCGACGCCGAGGCGTGCAGTGTTCATCATGGTGAACATGGCCTGCAGGCCCTTGTGCGGCTGCCCGACCAGGTAGCCCTGGGCGCCGTCGAAGTTCATCACGCAGGTGGACGAGCCGTGGATGCCCATCTTGTGTTCCAGCGAGCCGCAGCGCAGCGCGTTGCGCTCGCCGACGCTGCCGTCGCGGGCGACCTTGAACTTCGGCACCACCAGCAGCGAGATGCCCTTGGCCCCGGCCGGCGCGTCCGGCAGCCGCGCCAGTACCAGGTGCACGATGTTGTCGGTGAAGTCGTGCTCGCCGGCGGTGATGAAGATCTTGGTGCCGCTGACCGACCAGCTGCCGTCGGCATTGGGTTCGGCGCGGGTCTTGAGCAGGCCCAGGTCGGTGCCGCAATGCGGCTCGGTCAGGCACATGGTGCCGGTCCAGCGGCCGTCCACCAGCGGCTTCAGGAACATCTCCTGCTGCCAGGCCTCGCCGTGCTGCTTGAGTGCCTCGACCGCGCCGTGCGACAGCAGCGGGAAGTTGCCCCAGGCCAGGTTGGCGGCGTTGACCATCTCGTTGAGCGGCACGCCCAGGGTGTGCGGCAGGCCCTGGCCGCCGAACTCGGCGGCGGCGGTCAGCCCGGTCCAGCCGCCCTCGGCGAACTGCTTGTAGGCCTCGCGGAAGCCGGGGGCGGTGGTCACCGCGCCGGTGGCCTTGTCCAGGGTGCAGCCGTGCTCGTCGCCGACCCGGTTCAGCGGCGCCAGCACGGTGCCGGTGAAGCGCGCCGCTTCCTCCAGCACCGCGTCGATCAGTTCGGCATTGGCGTCGGCATGGCCGAGGCGGGCGAACAGCGCCTCCACCTGCAGTACGTCGTGCAGCGCGAAGCGGAGATCGGTCAACGGGGCTTGATAGGTGCTCATGCGATCGCTCGTGACTAGGGCCGCGGCGCGGCCGAGGGCGTCAGGATACTATGGCGTATGGAGTATGCGCAGCCGCGGCGAAGGCGCGGCTGCGTGGGGCCGTTCAGTCGAGCAGGCGGTGACGCACGGCGTAGCGCACCAACTCGGCGGTATTGCGCATGCCCAGCTTGTTGAGCACGCGGAAGCGGTGGTTCTCGGCGGTCTTCACGCTGATCTGCAGCACCCGGGCGATTTCCTTGGTGGTGCGGCCTTCCACGATCAGGTGGAACACCTCGCGTTCGCGTGCGGTCAGGCTGCGGTAGGGGTCGGGCGGCAGCGCCTGCGGCTGCTGCATCTGCGTCACCAGCGCCTGCGCCGCCTGCGGCGAGAAGTGGCCGCGGCCGGCGTGCAGGTTGCGCACTGCGGCGATCAGGTCGGCGCTGGCGCTGTCCTTGAGCAGGTAGCCGGAGGCGCCGGCGCGCACCGCGTGCAGCACGTACTCGTGTTCCTCGTGCATGGTCAGCACCAGGATCCGCGCCAGCGGCACGATCTCGCCCAGCCGCCGCACCACGTCGATGCCGTTGAGCCGCGGCATGGAGATGTCCACGATCGCCACGTCCGGGCAGGTCGCCTCGGCCTTGGCCAGCGCCTCGATGCCGTCGGCGGCCTGCGCCACCACCTGGATGCCGGCCACGGCGTCGAGCACGGCGACCAGGCTTTCGCGCACCAGGGTGTGGTCGTCGGCGATGAGGACACGGATCGGGGCGTTCATGCCGGTGCGCGTCCGTGGTGGTCGCCGGGGCGGCAGGCGACCCGTTGCGGCGATGCCGATCGCGTTGCCTGCGGGGCCGTGCGGTTGCCGGCATGGGGTAGGGCGATGACGTTCAATCGGCCTCCAGCGGGACCCGGATCTGCACGCAGCAGCCTTCGCCCGGCGACGATTGCAGGCGCAGGCTGCCGCCGCTCAGGCGCAGGCGTTCGCGCAGGCCGCTCAGGCCGCTGCCGCCGGCCGTCAGCGCCTGTTGCGGATCGAAGCCGCGGCCGTCGTCGAGTACCTGCAACTGCGCCCAGCCGTCGCGTGCGACCAGCCGCAGCAGCACCGACTGCGCAGCAGAGTGCTTCAGCGCATTGGTCAGCGCCTCCTGCGCGCTGCGGAACAGCAGGGTCTGCAGCGCTTCGTCCAGCACCGGCAGCGGGCCGATCTCGACCGCGACCGGGATGGCGCCGGCGGCGGACTGGCTGCGGCCCAGCCAGCCCAGCGCGGCCTCCAGCCCCAGGTCGTCGAGGATCGGCGGGCGCAGCAGCCGCGACATCTGCCGGGTGTCGTCCAATGCCTGCGTGCACAGCTGGATGGCGTCCTCCAGCGGCGCGCGCAACGCCGCGTCGGCGCTGCCGAGCGCCGCGCCCAGTTGCGCCAGCCGGTGCTTGAGCACGGTGAGGTTCTGGCCGACGCCGTCGTGCAGCTCGCGCGCCAGGCGCCGGCGCTCGTCCTCCTGGACCTTGACCACGGCGCGGCCGAGCCGGCGGAACTCGCGCTCGTTGGCTTCCAGGCGCTGCAGCAGCAGGCGGTAGCGGTCGGCGGCGGCGTCGGTCATGGCGTGGTGCCTGCGCGTGCGACAGACGAACCGTCGGCGGCCTGCGCCGCGGCGCGGCGGGCGCGTTGCGCGGCGGCGTGGTCGCCGAGCGCCTCCAGGCGTTGCGCGGCCTGTGCGTGCAGCGTCGCGGCAAACAGCGGGCTGCCGCGCAGCAGCAGGGCCTGCGCCTGCGCATAGCGCGCCGCCACCTGGTCGGCCGCACCGTAGCGCAGCGCCTGCTGCAGATAGCGCAGGCGCAGCCCGGCGTTGCCCAGGCGGGCGACGTCGCCCTCCAGCGCGGCCAATGCGGTTTCGTCGTGCGCCGCGTGCACCTGCACCTGCAGTTGCAGCAGGCGGGTGCCGCTGGCGCGTGCCAGCGCCTCGGCCTGGCGCAGCGACGCGGCGGCTGCCGCGGCGTCGCCGTCGCGTTCGTCCAGTTGCGCCTGCAGCAGCGCGGCACTGGCGCGCTGTTCGCTGGACACCGAGGCGGGCGCTTGCCGCTGCACCTGCTGCAGCGCCAGCCGTGCCTGCGCCGGGTCGTCCAGCGCCAGCCACACCTGCGCGCGCAGCAGGGCGATGTCGGTCTGGCCGCGCTGGTCGCGGCTCTGCTGGAACAGCCGCTGCGCCTGGTCCAGTTCGGTCAGCGCCACCGCGCGCTGGCCCTGCCAGAACGCCAGTTCGGCCAGGTTGCGCCGGCTCACCGCCACTTCCTCGAGCATCTGGTGGCGTTCGGCCTCGCGCAGCGCCTGGGTCAACAAGGTCTGCGCCTGCGTCCAGTGCCCGCGCGCCGTGGCGAGCAGGCCGAGGTTCTGCGCGGTGCGCACGCGGCCGGTGGCGTCGTTGAGGTCGGCGTAGGCGCGCGCGGCCTGTTCCCAGAACGCCTGCGCGCTGTCCAGGTCGCCCAACTGGAAGTGCGCGAAGCCGATATTGTTGAGTGTCTCGGCGACCCCGTGCGCATCGCCGAGCGCGCGCCAGGCCGCCAGCGCACCGCGGAACGCCTGCAGCGCCTGCGGATAATCGCCACGCTCCTCGGCCAGCAGGCCGAGTTCGTTGGCGGCGGCGGCCTGACCGTCGCGGTCGCCGAGTTCGACGTACAGCGCCTGCGCCTGCTGCAGTTTCTGTTCGGCCTCGGCGAAGGCGCCGCCGATGCTCAGCGTGCCGGCCAGGTTGCGCAGGCTGGTGGCGACGCCGCGCCGATTGCCGACCTGTCGGCGCAACTCCACGGCGCGCAGGTACTGCGCCTGCGCCTGCTGCGCCAGGCCCAGGCGGCCGTAGCCCACGCCCAGCGCATTCACGGTTTCCGCTTCGCCATAGAGGTCGCGGCCGCGGCGGAACAGCAGTTGCGCACGCAGCAGGTCCTCGTCCACCGCGGTGGCGGCGTTGCCGCTGAGGATCGCCAGCTTGCCCAGCGCCAGCCACAACCGCGGGTCGTCGGGATCGCGCTGCGCCAGCGTGCGCAGCCGGTCGCGCGCCGCGTCCAGGTGGCCGGCCTGCGCCTGGAGGCGCGCGACCTGCAGTTGCACCTCGCTGTCGTCGGGCCGGGCCGTGGCCAGCGCCTGCCAGGCGCGGTCGGCGGCGGCGAGATCGTCTTCGGCTTCCAGGCGCAGCGCCGCCAGCAGCGCCAGGGTGCGCGGCCGTGCCGGCGCCGCGGGCGCGCGCGCATCCAGCGCCTCGCGCGCCTTCTGGTCCTCGCCGATGGCCTGCGCCGCGACCACCTCGGCCAGGCGCAACGGCGCGGACTGCGGCGCCTGTGCGCTGGCCGCGGCGAACTGCTGCAGCGCCTGCGCGCTGTCGTCGCGTTGCCGCGCCGCCAGGCCGCGTGCATAGGCCTGCAGTGCGGCGGGCGCGGGCAGGTCGTCGGGCAGGGCGGCGCCCTCGGCGAGCAACGCCCTGGATGCGATCGGCAGCCAGGCGGCGTAGGCCGCGGCCGGATCGGTGGCGGTCGGTCCATCGATGTGCTGCGCCGCGCCGCTGGGCGGATGCAGCAGCGCCTGCAGGCGCCAGCCGGCGCCCTGGCGTTGCAGGCTCGGCTGCAGCACGCGCTGCGCCGAGGCGAGCCGGCGCAGCGCCGCCACGTCCAGCGGCGCCTGACCGGTGGGGTCGTACTGGCGCAGCGCCTGGCGGGTACGTTCGTCGTCGACCACGGTCAGCGTTTCGCCCAGGCTGCCGCGCAGCCAGGCGCCCAGCGCCAGGCGTTGTTCGGCGCTGGCCGGGTCGCCGGCCAACGGCAGCACCAGCAGGCGCGGCAACGGCTCCACGGCGGCCACCGGCGGCGCACTGGTGCGTTGCGCCTGCCATTGCCAGGCGCCGGCGCCGAGCAGGGCGGCGCCGGCCAGAGTCGCGGCCAGGCCCAGGCCGACCCGGCGCCAGCGCCGGCGATCGCGCGGCAGTTGCCGGCGCTCGATCGCCACGATCACCTCGCCGGCGTCCTGCAGCCGATCGCGCGGCTGCGGACGCAGCAGCCGCTGCAGCAGCCGCACCAGCCAGGCCGGCACGTCCGCGCGCAGCCGGTCCACCGGCGGCGGCTCGCGCAGCATGCGCTGGGCCAGGGTCTCGGACAGGGTGCCGCCGGCGAACGGCACCTGCCCGGCGAGCATCTCGTACAGGATCAGGCCCAGCGCGTAGAGGTCGCTGCGCGGGTCGAGCGCATCGCCGCGTGCCTGTTCCGGTGACAGGTAGGCGGGCGTGCCGATGACGTTGCCCAGGGTCGCGCCGAGGCCGCTGCTGGCCATCGAACAGGCCACGCCGAAGTCGCTGATCAGCGCATCGCCGTCGCGCTGCAGCAGGATGTTGGCCGGCTTGAGGTCGCGGTGCACGACGCCGCGCGCATGCGCCACCTGCAGGCCGCGGGCGATGCCGCCGGCGATGCGCAGGGCGCTGTCGACGTCCAGCCGTTCCTCGCGCTGCAGCCGCGCTTCCAGCGACTCGCCGTCCACGTAGTCCATGCTGATCAGCCAGCGCCCGGCGTGTTCGGCCAGGTCGTGGATGCGCACCACGTGCGGGCTGGAGACCTGCCGCGCCAGCAGCAGTTCCTGGCGGAAGCGGGCGAAGGCCTGCGGCCGTTGCGCCAGTTCCGGGCGCAGCAGCTTGACCGCCACGTCGATGCCCAATGCCTGGTCGTGGGCCAGGTACACCAGGCCCATGCCGCCGATGCCGAGCAGGCGTTCGATGCGGAAGCGGCCGGCCAGCACCTCGCCCGGGGTCAGGCTTTCCTGCGCATACAGGCCGGTGGCGGTGGCGGCGTCGCTCATGCCGGCCCGACCTCGGCACCGCTGTCGCGCAGCGCCTGGCGTGCGGCGATCCACAGCGCGGCGCGCTCGCAGAAGGCCTCGAGCAACTGCATGTCCAGCGCACCGATGGCGCTGCCGGCGCGACGGCTGTCGGCATAGATCGCGCCGAGCACGCGCGTGCCGTCGCGCAGCGGCAGGCACAGCACGGTGCGCAGGCCGGCGGCGCAGACCGAGGCACGCTCGGCCAGCCAGGGCACGCCGCCGACGTCGTGGGCCACGGTGGCCTGGCCGTCGCGCAGGGCCCGTTGCAGGGCGCCCTCGCTGCCGGCGAGGCCGCGCTGCAGCGGCATCGGCCCGGTGCCGTGGCTGGCTGCGATGCGCGGGCCATGCGGTTCGGCCAGGACCAGCATGCCGCGCTCGGCCTGGGCCAGTTCGACCACCGCGTCCAGGCTGGCGTCGAGCAGGTCGTCGAGTCCGCCGACCTGGGCCAGCCCCTGGGTGAGCGCGGTGGCGCGATCGCAGCGGGCGCGCTGGCGGCGCTCGGCCAGTTCCGCATCGGCCGCGCTGAGCGGGGCGAATTCGGCGTAGATGTCGCCGAAGCGCAGCCAGGTCGCCGTCTCCAGCGCGATCGGTGCGGCCACGCGCACCCCGTCGCGGAAGCTGCCGTTCTTGCTGCCCAGGTCGTGCAACTGCCAGTGGCCATCGGCCTGCGGCTGCAGCCGTGCGTGCCAGCGCGACACCGAGGGATGTTCCAGCGCCAGCGCGTTGTCCGCCGCGCGGCCGATCGCCAGCGTCTGCCCGGTGGCGAGCAACAGCGTCGGCGCCGGCGCGTCGGGCAGGTAGGCGGTCAGGCGCGCGGGCATCGCGGGATGTCCTGGGTGGCGCCGTGCGTGACCGGTCCCGCAGCGCTCAAGGCGCGTAGAGGCGTTGGTAGTCGATTGAGAAGCGCAGCGTCGCCGCGCCGGCCAGCAGTTCGCCGGCGGGGTTGCCCTCGCTCATGCCGGCGTTCCAGGTCTGCGCGATGCCCTGGCCGGCGCGCGCCGACACCTGCTCGCGGAACCCGTCCAGCGCCACCGTGGCGGCGGTGTAGTCGGCGTTGGCCAGGGCGCTCTGCACGCTGTTCAGCATGCTCGCCAGCGGCGCCGCCTCATTGGCGGGCAACTGCGCCACCAGCGCCTGCAGGCGGCTCAGCTTGGCGGCGACCACGGTGGCGGTCGGGCGCAGGTCGTGGATCACGATGAACTGCGAGAAGCCGCCGGTGGTGCCGCGGGCGCGCACGCTGCCGGGCGCGATCTCGTCGGTGATGTCGCGGAAATCGCCGCCAAGCGGCGCCTTGACCAGCCGCAGGGTGCTGTCGGCGGTGTAGGCCAGCGCATGCGTGTGCAGTTCCACATGCACGACCCGGCGGAACGACAGGCCGCCGTTCGGCGGCGGCGTCACCGTGATCAGCAGCGGCAACTGCGACGGCACCTGGCCGGCTTGCGTGCTGGGCAGCCGCGGCAGCAAGGCAGCGACCTGGGCCGGGGTCAGCAGCTCTGCGCTCAGGCCCAGGCTGCCCGGGTTGAGGTCGCTGGCGCTGTCGAATTCCAGCGTCACCTCGGCCAGCGGGTGCGGACCGGCGCCGATCGCCGCCGTCGCCACATTGCCGCTCACCTCCACCTGCACCGGCAGCGGTTGCGCGGCGAGCCCGCCGGACGCCGCCACGGCGCAGAACAGCAGGCAAACCCTTGCGAACATCGTGTGCATCTGAACCCCCCTGTTGCATGTGCCGGCACCGCGCACCGCACCCGCGTTCCGCCCGGCGACGCGGCGAGGCAGCGGCCTACGCCTGGATCATACCGCTCCGTACGGGCGATGCACGCGGTCCTGGGTGTTTCCACTCACGACCGCTAGGGGCGATCCCGGATAGGCGCCGCCGGGCCGCCGCGTCAGGCTGCAGTCACCCGCCCGTCCCGGGCCCACTCACCGGAGATTCCAGATGCCCATCCGTCGTCCCGCACTCGCCATCGGTATTTGCGCTGTCCTCGCCAGCGGCATCTTGGCCGGCGGCAAGGCCGAAGCCGCCGCGCATCTGGACAGCCTGCTGGAGTCCAAGCTGGTCAACACGCCGCTGACCGACGAACTGCAGATCGTCATCACCTACAAGCAATCCAAGCCGGTGTCGGCGGCGCAGCTGACCGCGCTGCAGGCGCTGGGCATCACCCGCGGCGTCAGCATGCGCACGCTGCCGATCGCCGGTGCGCTGGCCACCCCCGAAGAGATCCTGGCGCTGGCCGAGCGCGACGACGTCGCCTCGATCTACTACAACGCGCCGTTGCGCTACTTCAACCAGGACGCGCGCGAGGCGACCGGGGTCGACCGCGCGCAGAGCAATCCGGGCGACTTCGGCCGCACCGTGCCGTACACCGGCCGCGGCGTCGGCGTGCTGATCAACGACTCGGGCATCGACGCCACCCACCGCGACCTGGCCTACGGCGACCGCGTGGTGCAGAACGTGCTGGCCAACACCAACCTGCACAATCTGAATTCGATGCTGCCGGTCACCTACACCGAAGGCGTGCCGAACACCGACGCCGGCTCCGGCCATGGCACCCACTGCGCCGGCACGGTCGGCGGCAACGGCGCGCAGTCCGGCGGCAAGTACCGCGGCGTGGCGACCGGCGCCAGCCTGGTCGGCTACGGCTCCAGCGGCGTGCTGCTGGTACTGGACGCGGTCGGCGGCCTGGATTACGCGGCCTCGCACCAGAACAGCTTCAAGGATCCGATCCGCGTCGTCAGCAACTCCTGGGGCACGTCCGGCAAGTTCGACCCGGCTGACCCGGTCAACGTCGCCACCTACGAGCTGTACAAGCGCGGCATCGTCAGCGTGTTCGCCGCCGGCAACGACGGTCCCAAGGAAGACACCCACAACCCGTACGCACAGGCGCCGTGGGTGATCTCGGTCGCCGCCGGCAACGTCGACGGCACGCTGGCCGACTTCTCCTCGCGCGGCAAGGCCGGCGAGCGCGATACCTTCACCACCGCCGACGGCAAGAGCTGGACCCACATCAACGAGCCCAGCATCACCGCGCCGGGCGTGGACATCATTTCCACCCGCGCCTCCACCGGCCTGCTGCCGCCGCTGGCGGCACAGAAGGACGAGAAGCTGATCGCGCCGGCGCAGTTGCCGTTCTACACCACCATGAGCGGCACCTCGATGGCCACGCCGCATGTGGCCGGCGTGGTAGCGCTGGTGCTGGAGGCCAATCCGAACCTGACCCCGGACCAGGTCAAGGACCTGATCGAGCGCACCGCCACGCCGATGGCCGGACGCGCGTCCTGGGAAGTGGGCGCCGGCTACCTCAACGCCTACTCGGCGCTGCGCGAGGCCAGCAAGAAGTGACCGTCTCGGGCGGACGCCACCGTCCGCCCGATCCGCCGCAAGCGCCGTCGACAGTCGTGTCGGTGCTTGCGATGCAGTCCGGACGCCGCCGTTCTCCCACGGCGTGAAGCGCCGTCCGAGCGACTGATGTCGTCGACGTTTTCGCGGTTGCCTTCGATCACGCTGTCGCCGTTCGGCGGCGTGGTCGGCAGCTTCCGCGATCCCCCGTGCCGGACGTGCGGGGTTCCACCGCTCCCCGGAATGGCGTCCGGGAATCGGAAGGGCCCCGCACGTCCTGCATCTCCTTTCGGCCGCACCGTGCGCCGCATGCGCCGGATCCGGCACGCCGCTGCCGCACCCTGTCTTTGTCGCATGTCGGTACCCGCTGCCGGGAACGCGTCCTGTTTCCGCTCCAGCCACAGTGGTCGTTGGAGCGCATGCCCGATGTGTGGGTCGCCGTGCGACGCCGATTGCCGCGCGCGGCGACAGGGGGCGCGCCCTCCATGCCGTGGTGTGTGCATGCGCCGCGGCTGGGTGTTTCCACCTGGCCGGCCTGGGTGCGATACCGGATTGGCTGCGCATCGGCGCCCCCGGCACGCTGCGGCGACCGCCCGTTACGGGCTTCGACGATCCGGAGCGTCCGCAATGTCCATTCGCCGTCCCGTCCTTGCCATCGGCATCTGCGCCGTCCTTGCCGGTGGCACCTTCGCCGGTGGCGACGCCCTGGCCGCCGCGCATCTCGACCAACTGCTGGAGGCCAAGCTCGCCGCGGCGCCGGCCGAAGATGCCCTGCAGATCGTCATCACCTACGATCAGTCCGGGCCGGTGTCGGCCTCGCAACTCACTGCGCTGCATGCGCTGGGCATCACCCGCGGGATCACCATGCGCACGCTGCCGATCGCCGGTGCGCTGGCCACGCCGGCGGAGATCCGCGCGCTGGCACAGCGCGACGACGTGGCCTCGATCTACTACAACGCGCCGCTGCGCTACTTCAACAAGGAAGCGCGCGAACTGACCGGTGTGGACCGCGCACAGGGCAATCCCGGCGATTTCGGCCGCGCGCTGCCGTACAGCGGCCGCGGCGTCGGGGTGATGATCAACGACTCCGGCATCGATGCCACCCATCGCGATCTCGCCTACGGTACCCGCGTCGTGCAGAACGTGCTGGGCACCACCAACCTGGCCAACGTCGATGCGATGCTGCCGATCACCTATGCGGAGGGCGTGCCCAACACCGACCTCGGTTCCGGCCATGGCACCCATTGCGCCGGTACGGTGGGCGGCACCGGTGCCCAGTCCAACGGCGATTACCGCGGCGTGGCCACCGGCGCCAGCCTGGTCGGCTACGGGTCCGGCGCGGTGCTGCTGATCCTGGACGCGGTCGGCGGCCTGGACTACGCCGCCACGCACCAGTTCAGCTTCAAGGACCCGATCCGCGTCACCAGCAATTCCTGGGGCTCGTCCGGCAAGTTCGATCCGCAGAATCCGGTCAACGTCGCCACCTATGAGTTGTACAAGCGCGGCATCGTCAGCGTGTTCGCCGCCGGCAACGACGGCCCCAACGAGGACACCCACAATCCGTACGCGCAGGCACCGTGGGTGATCTCGGTGACCGCGGGCGAGAAGGACGGCACGCTGGCCGACTTCTCCTCGCGCGGCAAGCGCGGCGAGAGCGGCAGCTTCACCATGGCCGACGGCAAGACCTGGACCTATCTCAACGAGCCGACGATCACCGCGCCCGGGGTGGACATCGTCTCAACCCGCGATTCCACCGGCGCACTGCCGCCGCTGGCCGCAGACAAGGACAGCAAGCTGATCGCGCCGGCCCGGCTGCCGTTCTACACCACGATGAGCGGCACCTCGATGGCCACGCCGCATGTGGCCGGCATCGTCGCGCTGCTGCTGGACGCCAACCCGGACCTGACCCCGGACCAGGTCAAGGACCTGCTCGAACGCACCGCCACCAACATCCCCGGGCGCACCTACTGGGAGGCCGGCGCCGGTTACGTGAATGCCTATGCCGCGCTGCTGGAAGCGAGCAAGCAGCGCAACGGCTTCGGCAAGACGGTCAACGCGCTGCATCCGTTCAACAGCAACGCGCTGGTGCTGCCCGGCGGCAGCCAGCCGTTCGAAGTGGCGTTCTCGCCGGTGGGCACGCCGCAGACCCAATCGTTCACCGTCGGCAAGGACGTCGCCTGGGTCAGCGCCAAGGCCACCATCGATGCCAACACCCAGGCGCTGGTGCTGACCGATCCCGACGGCGTCAGCCACGGTTCGCCGGTGGCGCTGCCGTTGCTGGGCAGCACGGTCAGCGTCGGCGCGCCCGGCAAGCCGGGCACCTGGACCATCAGTGCGCGCGGCATCGGCTCGATCAGTGGCGTGCCGGTGGCACCCAAGGGCAGCAATGGCGTGGCGGCCCCGGGCACGGTGCGCGGCACCCTGGATTTCCTGCTCAGCGGCGGCTACACCGGCCTCAACGACGTCGCCAGCGGCGATCGCGATCGCGGCGCGGTGGAGTACGCTGTCGCCAACCGCTTGATGGACGGCTACGCCGACGGGCTGTTCCGTCCGCAGAATCCGCTCAAGCGCGCGGAACTGGCGCGCTATCTGGTGATGGGCGCCGGCGTGCGCCAGGCGCTGCCGGCCGCGCCCAGCTTCAGCGGGCTCGGCCGCAACGACCCGGCCTATCCGTTCGCCGAGGCGGCGGTGGGCAAGGGCGGTGCTCTGCGCGACCTGCAGCAGAACCAGGCGGCGGTGATGGGGCTGGTCGCCGGCGAGTTCCGCCCCAACGACGCGGTCAGCAAGCTGCAACTGGCGTATTCGCTGGTGCAGGCGCTCGGCCTGCAGACGCAGGCCTTGGCCTTCGACGGCACCCTGTCGGTGAGCTACAACAACCAGCGCCTGCCGATCGAGGATGTCGCGGCGATCCCGAGCAACCTGCGCGGCTACGTGCAACTGGCGCTGGATGCCGGCATCCTCAATGCGCGCTTCGCGGTGACCCAGGGGCCGCAGGACCTGCAGCCGACGCTGCATGCCTACTTCGATCCGGGCAGCGCGGTGTCGCGCAGCGGCTATGCGGTGATCGCGGGGAGGTTTCTGGGCGTCAATCGGCAGGCCAAGGACTGAGCGCCGCGGCCGCTGCAACGGCAGCAGGCACGCAAGTGCAACGCCTGCGTCGTGGTGCTTTCGGCGGCAGGCGTCCGCTGCCGCCATGAACGCCCCTGGCAACGCGCCGTTGCCGCGGCTCGGCGAGATCTGTGGTTGCAACTTGTAGGAGCGGCTTCAGCCGCGACGCGGTCGGCCAGCAACGCGCGTCGCGGCTGAACCCGCTCCTGCACATGGCGTTTCGTCATTGCTGGAGCGGCCCTGAAAGCCGCTCCCTACGCGCGAGTTCCCTGATCACCAGAGGCTTCCATTGGCGCGGCATCAGTTTTGCCGCGGATGCACGCTGACCGTGGCGGTCATGCCCGCAGCGAGCAGGGTCCCCTGAGGCACGCTGGCCGGATCGATGCGGATGCGCACCGGCACGCGCTGCGCCAGGCGGATCCAGTTGAAGGTGGGGCTGACGTCGGCCAGCAGCGAGGTGCCGGTCGGATTGTCGCTGTCGGAAATGCCGCGGGCGATGCCCTCGACCTGGCCGTGCAGCATCAGCCCGCCGCTCATCAGGCGGATGTCGGCACGATCGCCCACGTGCACGCGCGGCAGCTTGGTTTCTTCGAAATAGCCGTACACCCACATCGCGTCGTCGCGCACCAGCGCCAGGCGCGCACCGCCGGCCTGGGCGTAGTCGCCCACGCGTACTTCCAGGTTGGTGATGTAGCCGTCGGCGGTCGCGCGGACCTGGGTGCGCTGCAGGTCCAGCTCGGCCAGGTCGAGCGCGGCCTGCGCCTGCTCCACGGTGGCCACCGCCTGCGCCTGCGCCGCGGTGGCCTGCCCGCGCAGCGCGGCGCTGCGGTGCACATCGGCCTGCGCCGAACGCGCGGTGGCTTCGGCATCCGAGCGCGCCTCGGCGGAGATCACCGCAGCGGCGCGCGCGCGCCGTTCGGCCTGGGCGCGACGCATCTGGAACTCGGCTTCGCTGGCCGCCTGGGTGGCTGCCGCCGCCGACAGGCTGGCGCCCGCCGCACGCGCCTGCGCCTGCGCGACCGCGAGGTTGGCGCGGGCCTTTTCCAACGCCAGTTCGTAGCGCTTGCGGTCCACGCTGAACAGCAGGTCGCCGCTCGTGACGTGCTGGTTGTCGCGCACCGCCACCGCATCGACCAGGCCGGACACGTCCGGCGCGATCCGCACCACTTCCGCGCGCACGCGGCCGTCGCGGGTCCAGGGCGAGAGCATGTAGTGGCGCCACAGCGCATGCGCCAGCAGGGCGGCGACCAGCACCACGATGGCGGTCAGGGCGAAACGGATCAGGGCAGGGGTCTTCATGGCGGGACTCACGGAAGAAGGAGCAGGCCGAGCGCGGCGAACGCGCCCACGTAGATGGCCAGACGGAACAGGGAGGGGTGCCAGGCGTAGCGGTACAGGCCGGCGCGGCCGGCGACCGCGTCCAGCGCCCAGGCCACCAGCAGCAGGACCAGGCCCAGCACCAGCAGGCCGGGCACGTACACGCCGGCGATCGAGAGTTCAGCGGGCAGCAGCATCGTCGGCTCCTGGCGTGGTGGTGGTCGGCGCAGGCGTGTCAGCCAGCGCGGCGAGAACGGAATCGGCGTCGAGCAGTGCGCCGCGCAGCAACAACAGGTGCTCGCGGGTGGGCTTCCAGCGCAGTGGCACCGCGCCCTCCACCTGGCTGGCGGCCAGCGCGGCCTCCACCCGCTGCAGGGCCTGGCGGTGCCGCTGCGGGCCGGGGGCGAGATACAGGTCGGCCAGCGCCTGCACGGCGCCGTCCACCGCGGTGGCCAGTGCCGGCGACAGCGTGCCTTCGGCGGCGTCGCGGCGCAGCTCGACCAGGGTGCGCCCGGTTTCGTGCACCGACAGCGCCCAGCCGAGCAGCTCGCGCAGTTCGTCGCTGCCCGGCGGGGTGTGCGCCACGATCTGCTGGAACAGGTCGCGGTTGACGCTCTCCAGGCGCAGCGCCAGCCCCGGCAGCGGCGCACGCGCGGCCAGCGTGGTCTGCCGCCGCAGTCGCTCCAGCAGGCGCCGGCGCTGCCAGCGGGTGCCGATCACCGGCGGCACGAACACGAACGTCGCGCTCACCGCCAGGGTTCCCAGCAGCAGCGGCACCACGCTGTTGAACGTGGCCGCGGCGTTGAAGCTGGGCGTGGGCTGGACCGCCAGGATCGAGACGAAGGCCAGGTTGGCGCCGGTGGCGAAGCCGTACAGCGCCGGTTTCGAGGCCAGGTACAGGGTCACCAGCAGGAACGGCAGGGTGCCCGCGACGAACAACACGTAGCCGTCCATCTGCGGCAGCACCAGCAACTGGCAGACCACGCCCAGTGCGATGCCGAACACGAACCCATTGAACAGCGAGCGCGCAGCGGCCGGTGCATTGGCGCTGGACGACAGGATCGCGCTCAGCGCCACCGCTTGGAACACCGCCGTGGCGCCGCTGATCCAGCCGGCCTGGATCCACAGCCAGCACATCGTCGCCACCAGCAGCGCGCTGCGCAGCGCGGTCAGCGCCGCTGCGGCGTAGTCGTTGCCGCGCACGAACACCGCGGTGTCGCCACGGTCCTGCGGCGTGCGCCACTGCTGCGGCGCGACCAGGGTCGCCTCGGTCGCCACGTAGTCGTGCAGGTCGGCGAAGAACCGCTGCAGCAACGACACGCCGGTGTCGAAACCTTCGTGCTGGGCAGTGGGCATCGGCGCACGCGCCGCGGACGCCCGCGTCGCCAGCGCATCGCGGCACGTGGCCAGCTTGCGCGCGGTCGCGGCGGCGCCCTCGCGTCCGCCGCGGTCGCTGAGCGCGGCCTTGAGCGGCCGGTACAGGCCGATCAGCGCCTCGGCCACGTTGCCATCGCCGCTGCGCAGCAGCCGGTTGATGTAGTGGTGCAACGCCTGGAAGCTGGTCGACACCGCCATGAAGCGCTGGTTGAGCAGGCGCAGGCGGCCGCTGCGCACCCGCGCCTCCGGATCTTCGAACACCACCGAACTGCGCAGGTCCTCGATGGTCACCGCGTCGCGCACGAAGCGCAGGTGCGCCTGCTCCATCGCCTCGCGCGGCAGCTGGCCGCCGGTGGCGTCGCGGACGAAGTCCAGAAAGCCGTCGGACGCGCGGCGCACGGTGTCGCGTAGGGTCTGGCGCAGACGGCTGGGGAACACCACGTCGCTGACGATGCCGGTCACCAGCAGGCCCAGCACCACCTCGGTCACCCGCGCCACCACCAGGTTGAACACGTTCTGCGGCTGGTTCACCGCCGGCAGCGCGATCAGCGCCACCGTGTAGCCGGACAGCACGAAGGCGTAGGCCTTGAAGTTGCGGTACAGCAGCGCGCCGCCGGTGCAGGCGCCGATCCACAGCGACAGCACCAGCACGAACAGCACCGGCTCCTGCGGGAACAGCGCCACCATCGTCAGCGCGGCGACGCTGCCGATCAGCGTGCCCAGGATCCGGTAGAAGCCCTTGGCGAAGACCATGCCGGTCTGCCGGTGCATCACCACCACCACCGTGATCATCGCGGTCATCGGCGACGCCAGGTCCAGGCGCAGCGCGATCCAGCCGGCCAGATAGATCGACAGCAGGGTGCGCAGCACGAACAGCCAGGCCTCGCCTTCGCCGCGCAGGGCGTCGGCCAGCAGGGTGCGCAGGCCGGGGGTGGCGTCGGCAGCGGCGGCAGTGGGCTGCGGCGTGCTCATGCCGCGTCCTCGACGCCGCGCAGCAAGGCCTTCAGCAGCGTCTGCAACTGCGCCATCGCCGCCGGATCCAGGTGTCGCACGTAGGCGTCGAGCTGGGCGCACAGGGCCGGGATCAACGCGTCGATCAGGCGCTCGCCGGCGTCGGTCAGGCGCAGCAGCAGCATGCGCCGGTCCTCGGCGCTGGGCGTGCGCTGGATCAGGCCCTTGTCGACCAGTTGCGTGGTGAGGCGGGTGATGTTGGCGGACTTCTCGCCGGCCGCGTCGCCGAGCTGGGACGGGTTCAAGGTCCCGTCCGGGCTGGCGTCGATCATCATCAACACGTTGTATTCGGCATAGCTCAGCCCATAGGGCCGCAGCACCTCGTTGCTCTGGTCCAGGCTCAGCTTGTGCAGCAGCTTGATCAGCCGCAGCAGCAGCGCGGCTTCGCGCGGGAAGGGCGGATGCTTGCGCGCGGTCACGTCCAGGCGCTGCTCGGTGGCGGCAAAGCGACTCATGGCCGGCTCGGAATCTTATACATATGTAGATAATACATTTATGTATTAATTTTGCGGTAATCCTGGCTGAACGGGGTCGTTACAAGACAGGGATGCGAAACGCGCACGCGTGGGCGGGCGCCGACGACCCGGTCGTGCGCCAGCGTGGCAAGGGACAGGTCGAGAACGCGCCTGGATGCGGTGAAGCGCAGGTCGACGCGCAGGCGTGCGACGCCCCGGAAGCCGGCGGCGGGGCGTTCGAAAAGAGCGGGTCGGGTGGCGCCTCAGCGCCACCGCGCGGTCAACGCAGCACGCCGTCCAGGCCGGGCGCCGGCGAGAGCATGTTGCGGGCGTCGATGTCGAAGCTGCGCTGCTTCTTGTCCTCGGGCGTGGCGGCGATGCTGCCCTTGAGGGTGTACTCCAGGCTGCGGCGGCCGGCCAGGGCATCGGCCACGGCCATGCGCGCGCTGGAGCTGGGGCGAAGCGCGACGCTCACCACGTCCGCCGTCTCCGGGCCGATCGAGATGCCGGGGGCCGCCTGCAGGCTGCCGGCCGCTTCGCCGCCCACACCCAGGTCCAGGCGCAGGCTGTCGTAGCGCATCGGGATGCTGCTGTAGTTCTGCAGGCGCAGCTCCACCTTCCAACTGCCGTCCACGTTGACCGTCAGTTGCTGCACGCTGGCGGCCGGATCGGACACGCGCCGCACCATGCCGTCGCTGCAGGCGCCGAGCAATGCGGTGCACAACACAAGCAAGCCGAGGCGGAGCGGGTGACGCATGAGCGCAATCCATGGATGAGAAGACCGGCGAAGACTACACCACACCCCGGTATCGATGGTGGCGCAGCGATCGCAGGCCGGAGTGCCCGCAGGGCGCCTGTCCCTGAGCGGTCCTCGGCGATCCGGCCGGCGGCCATCACCGTGCGTCCCTGCCGTGCGCCAGCCGGATGCCGAGGACGCGCTCAGCATCGCCGGTGCAGGATTCGGGCGCCGTCGGTGCGAGCCGCGACGACGGGTAGGAAAATTCTGCAACATTGCGCTTGCCCAATCCCGATCGCCTCGCTATGATGCGCGTCCTCGCACCGGTCCTGCCGCGTTGCGCAGCGGCCGAGTAGCTCAGTTGGTAGAGCAGGGGATTGAAAATCCCCGTGTCGGCGGTTCGATTCCGTCCTCGGCCACCATTCATATCAAGGCTCTACAGCGATGTAGGGCCTTTCTTTTTTCAGGCTTGCGCCGGTTTTGAGCCATGCCGCGTGGCGGGTCGGCGGATGGTGCCCGCAGCGCTGCGCCTGGGGAAGGTGCCGACTTCCGCGCTATGCAGATTTCCGCATGCGGTGAGGCTGCCTTGAAGGCCTTGAGGCCTGAGGTCGCGTGAAGAAAGCGTGTCCACGCTTGTAGACAAACGTGCCCAGTTCACGTTTTTTCGGGATATTCCGCTCAATCAATGACGCTGCCTGTCGTAATCATAGGCACGGGCGATCGGGGGAACCTGCCAATGACCAGTGGATTCGGACGGAGATGGAGCGGCGTGGCGCTGCTGTGGGTCATGGCTGGCGCGGCCATGGCGGCCCCCGCCGAGCAGGGGGAGCATGCCGGCGAGCAAGGCGGTCCCGGCGCCGATGCGCCTTACATCGAGCAGGTCGGCTCCGAGTGCGTCATGGTCAACACCTATCTGCAGCGGCACGACGGCGTGGTCGAGCGCGTGGTGCTGCGCGAGCCTGTGCAATGCGCCGGCCAGCCGGACCAGCGCGCCATGGCCGATCTGAGCCACTGACCATCCACGCCATCGCTGCCGGCGTCCCGCGCCACGCTTTACATCGCTGCGCAGCTCCTGCATAAGCTGCTGTTTCCCGTCCATCGGAACCTGCGCATGCGTCTGTCGCCGATCGCGCTGCTGTTGCTGGCGTGCCTGTTGTGCCTCGCACCGCCGCTGCGTGCCGCGCAGCCGGTCAGTTCGGTCGCCGCGCTCGATCTCGGCCGCTATGCCGGGCAGTGGCACGAGATCGCGCACCTGCCGGTCTCCTTCCAGAAGAAATGCGTCGGCGACGTCACCGCGGCCTATGTGCTGCGCGACGACGGCCAGATCGGCGTGCGCAACGCCTGCCGTACCGCCGACGGCGCCACCGTGGCGGCCGAGGGCGTGGCACGGCGGGTGGAGGGTCATCCTGGGCGGCTGCAGGTGCGCTTCGCGCCGGATTGGCTGTCCTGGCTGCCGATGGTGTGGGCCGACTACTGGGTGATCGCGCTCGATCCGGATTATCAGTGGGCGCTGATCGGCGAACCGGGCCGCAAGTACCTGTGGGTGCTGTCGCGCTCGCCGCGCATGCAGCGCAGCGTGTTCGAGGAGATCAAGGCCAAGGCGGTGGCGATGGGCTACGACCTCGACCCGCTGCTGGTGGTCGCGCCGTTGGAGTGAGCGACACTGCGGCGTACGCGTTGGCGCGCGCGTCGGGTTGCCGCATGGCGCCGTATACGCGCGCCGATCGACGCCAGTGGTCGGGTAAGCCAAGCCGCCGCTCGTGCAGCGCGCGCCAGTGTCCACCAGGCGCACGTCGGCGCTGACCGGCGGCGTATCGCGCAACTGAGGCAGTACGTTCTGAGGCAGGGGCGACGGGTGCCTGGGCCGATCGGCCTCAGGCGGGAAACGCCGCCAATGCGGTGGCCAGCAGCGTCGCGCTGTCGCCGTCGCGCAGCGCCTGCAGGGCACCGCGGCCGTCTGTCAGGCGCAGCTCCCGCAACCACTGCGACAGCTTCGCCAGATCGCTGCCGCAGCCGTTCCAGGCCACGCAGATGGTGTCGCCGACATTGTGCAGGTCCGTCTGCTGCAGGTGCGCCAGGGTGCCGTCGTGCGCCAGCCAGGCGAGCGCCCGCTGCGCATCCTCGGGGGCGCCATAGGCGGCGCCGTCGATCAGCGACAACAGGTCGCTGCTGTCGGCGCGTCGCTCGGCTCGACGCCGTTCGGCGCGGCGCATGCCGTGCAGGATCGCCTTGATCCGGTCTTCGTGGAGGCTGTCGGTCATGCGCGCGGGGACGAGGCGGGCAGCGGCATCACTCTGCCCGCTCGGCACGCAGTTGCAGTTCGCCGTCTGCCAGGCGCGCGCGCAGCCGATCGCCGGGCGCCACCTGCGCGGCCGAGCGCACCACGCTGCCGTCGTCGACGCGGGTCAGGATGCTGTAGCCGCGCGCGACGGTGGCCAACGGGCTGACCGTCTCCAGGGCGCGCGCCAGCGCGCGCAGGCGCTGCGCATCGGCCTGCAGTTGCCGCGTCATCGCCGCCTGCGGACGCCGGCCCAGCGCCAGCAGCCGCACCCGCAGCATCGCCAGCCGCCGTTGCGGCTGTGCGGCGCGCAGTACCGCGGCGGCATGGCGCAACTGCGCATGGCGGCGCTCCTGCTGCTGCCGCCACACTGCCGCCAGCCGCCGTCCGATCTCGTGCTGGCGGCGCTGCAGCAGTTGCAGGCGCATTTGTGGACTTTGCGCCTGCAGGCGCAGCAAGGCGCGGTCGGCGCGCTGCTGCGCTTGCCGCAGCCGGTGCTGCTGCCAGCGCAGCAGCGCGGCGTGCTGGGTACGCAGGCGCGCGCCGAGATCGCGCTGGTCGGGCACCAGCAATTCGGCGGCGACCGACGGGGTGGGCGCACGCAGGTCGGCGGCGAAATCGGCCAGGGTCACGTCGGTCTCGTGGCCGACCGCCGACACCACCGGGGTGACCGCGGCAGCGATCGTGCGTGCCAGGTGTTCGTCGTTGAACGCCCACAGGTCCTCCAGCGAGCCGCCGCCGCGGGTCAGCAGGATCGCGTCGTAGCGGCCGCTGGCGTCGGCCTGGCGCAGCAGCGTGGCGATCTGCGCCGCGGCGCTGTCGCCCTGGACCAGGCTCGGCAGGATGTCCACCTGCAGCAGCGGCATGCGTCGGCCGAGCACGCTCAACACGTCGCGCACGGCGGCGCCGCTCGGCGAGGTGATGACCGCCAGGCGTCGCACGAAGCCGGGCAGGGCGCGCTTGCGCTCGCTGGCGAACAGGCCCTCGGCGGCGAGCCGCGCCTTCAACTCCTCGAACGCGCGGCGCAGCGCGCCTTCGCCGGCTTCCTCCAGATGGTCCAGCACCAGTTGGTAGTCGCCGCGCGCTTCGTACAGGGTCAGGCGCCCGCGCGCGAGCACGCGCAGACCTTCGCGCGGCACGAACCGCAGCCACTGGCTCTTGGGCTTGAACATCGCGCAGCGCACCTGCGCGCGCGCATCCTTCAAAGTGAAATACAGGTGGCCGGACGAGGGCCGGGTGACATTGCCCAGTTCGCCCTCCACCCAGGCCAGCGGGAAGGCGCTCTCCAGCAGGTCGCGGGCCAGTGTGTTGAGCTGGCTGGGGCTGAGGATCTGGTCGGCGCGATCGGGCATGCGGGCAGTGCAGGGCGTACGGGCGCCTATCCTCGCACGTTCGCTTTCGGCATCGGCGCTGCCGGCGCTGCCGCCACACGGGTCGGCGCCTGCGCATGCTGCGCCAGCGCCCACTGCACGTGCTCGCGTACCAGCGGCGAGGGATGCTGCGCGCGCGCGCCGAGCGCGGTCAGCACCTGCGGCGTGGTCGGCGCGTTGCCCAGCGCGACGGCGAGATTGCGCAGCCAGCGTTCGTGGCCGCTGCGGCGGATCGCGCTGCCTTCGGTACGGCGCAGGAACTCGTCTTCCTCCCAGGCGAACAACTGCGCCAGCGTGGCCTTGTCCAGGTCGTTGCGCGCGCGGAAGTCCGGCTCGTCGCTGCGCTTGGCGAACTTGTTCCAGGGGCAGATCAGCTGGCAGTCGTCGCAGCCGAAGATGCGGTTGCCGATCGCCGGGCGCAGTTCCTCGGGAATCGCGCCGTCGTGCTCGATCGTGAGGTAGGCGATGCAGCGGCGCGCATCGAGCCGGTACGGCGCGACGATCGCCTGGGTCGGGCAGACGTCGATGCAGCGCGTGCAGGTGCCGCAGTGCGCGCTGGCCGGCGGGTCGATCGGCAGCGGCAGGTCGACGTAGATCTCGCCGAGAAAGAACCAGGAACCGCCGTTGCGGTCGATTAGGCAGGTGTGCTTGCCGATCCAGCCCAGGCCGGCGTCGCGTGCCAGTGCGCGTTCCAGCACCGGCGCCGAATCGACGAACACGCGGTGGCCGAACGGGCCGATCTCGTCCTGGATGCGGTCTGCAAGCTTCTGCAGGCGGTTGCGCATCAGCTTGTGGTAATCGCGGCCCAGCGCATAGCGCGCGACGTAGGCGCGCTCGCCGTCGTGCAGCGTGTCCCAGGCCGAATCGTCGTCGTTGCGGCCGTAGTCCAGGCCCACCGAGATCACCCGCAGCGTGCCCGGGATCAGCTCCGCCGGGCGCGAGCGCTTGTCGCCGTGCTGGGCCATCCAGTGCATCGTGCCGTACAGGCCCTGCTCCAGCCAGTCGCGCAGATGCGCCTCGTCCTGCTGCAGTTCGATGCCGGCGATGCCGCAGCGCTGGAAGCCGAACGTGTGCGCCAGCGCGCGGATGCGTGCGGCCGCGGCGTGGGGATCGGCGATGTCGAGACGGGCGGACATCGCGCAAGTATAGAATCCCGGGCATGTACGACTGCTTCGATCTCTACGCCACCGCGGACGCGCGCCGCATCGACGCGCAGGCCACGGCGCTGCTCGGCGGCGACGGCTACACGCTGATGCAGCGCGCCGGTCAGGCCGCCTGGCAGACGCTGCTGCAGCGCTGGCCGCAGGCGCAGCGCATCCTCGTGGCCTGCGGCAGCGGCAACAATGGCGGCGATGGCTATGTGCTGGCGCGGCTGGCGCATCGCGCCGGACGCCAGGTGCGCGTGCTGCAGTTGCCCGGCCGCGGCCCGCAGTCGCCGCTGGCGCAGCGCGCCTGCACCGGCTACATCGGCGTCGGCGGTCGCATCGAGGAGTTCGACACCGCACTGGCGCCGGCCGACGTGGTGGTCGATGCGCTACTCGGCATCGGCCTCAATCGCGCGCCGGATGCCGAACTGGCGGCGTTGCTCGGCGCGCTGGGCGGGCTTGGCGCGCCGGTACTGGCGCTCGATGTGCCCAGCGGCGTGGACGCCGAGTCCGGCAGCGTGCCCGGCGCGGTCCTGCCGGCGACGCTCACCCTGCAGTTCATCGTCGCCCATGCCGGCCTGCATACCGGTGCGGCCTTGAACCATGTCGGCGAGCGCGCGCTGGCGACGCTGGAGGTGCCGCCGGCCGCATTCGCCGGTTGCGCGCCGCGCGCGCAGGCCTGGGCCGTCGGCGCCTTGCGCAGCCGTCTGGCGCCGCGCCGGCAGGACAGCCACAAGGGCGATTCCGGCCATGTGCTGTGCGTGGGCGGCAACCTCGGCAGCGGTGGGGCGGTGATGCTCAGCGCCGAGTCGGCCCTGCGCAGCGGCGCCGGCCTGGTCAGCGTGGCCACCCGTGGCGCGCACGTGGCGCCGCTGCTGGCGCGCTGTCCGGAGGCGATGGCGCATGCGCTCGACGATGCGGCGGCACTGGTGCCGTTGCTGCACAAGGCCAGCGTGGTCGCGCTTGGACCCGGACTGGGCCAGGACGATTGGGCGCAGGCGCTATGGCAGGCGGTCCTGGCCGACGCGGACCGCGCGCTGGTCCTGGATGCCGATGCATTGAACCTGCTGGCGCAGGCGCCGCGGCCCGTCCCGCAGGCGGTACTGACCCCGCATCCGGGCGAGGCCGGGCGGCTGCTCGGCCTTGCCACCGCCGAGGTGCAGCGCGATCGCTTCGCGGCCGCTGCGGCCTTGGCCGAACGCTATCAAGCCGCGGTGGTGCTGAAGGGCGCCGGCAGCCTGGTCGCCGCGCCGGGGCAGACGCCACGGGTGATCGCCGCCGGCAATCCGGGCATGGCGGTCGGCGGCATGGGCGATCTGTTGACCGGGGTGATCGCGGCGCTGCGCGCGCAAGGCCTGCCGGCATTCGAGGCGGCCAGCGTCGGCGCGCTGCTGCACGCCGGCGCCGGCGATCGCGCGGCTGCCGCGGGCCAGCGCGGGCTGCTGCCCACCGACCTGTTGCCGGCGCTGCGCCGCCTGTCCAATCCGGAATCCGAACCATGAGCCTCACCTTGTTCCTACCCGACAGCGAGGCCACCGAACGTCTCGGTCGCGCGCTGGCCGCGACCCGCCCGACGCAGGCCTCGGTGCATCTGCACGGTGATCTGGGCGCCGGCAAATCGACCCTGGCGCGGGCGCTGCTGCGCGCGCTCGGCGTGCAGGGCGCGATCCGCAGTCCCACCTATACCTTGGTGGAGCGCTATCCGCTGGCCGATGGCGAAGCCTGGCATCTGGATCTGTACCGCATCGGCGCGGCCGGCGAGCTGGATTTCCTGGGGTTGGACGAGGGCGGCGCCACGCTGTGGCTGGTGGAATGGCCGGAACGCGGCGGCGATGTGCTGGCGCCGGCCGACCTGGACGTGCGGCTGGCGGTACACGGCGGCGGGCGCAGCGTCGCCCTGCAGGCGCGCACCGAGGCGGGCACCGCCTGGCTGGCTCGGGTGGGCGGACAGGCCGACTTGCAGGGACTTTTTGCCGGCTGACGCTAGAAAGTGAAGGCAGGTTATGGATTATTAAGGGAAAACCGCTTGCCTTTGACTCCCGGCGATGTTTGAATCGCGTTATGCGCCCGGGGATCCGTTTTTTCGCCAGTTTCGCCGCTGCCGCAGGCTGGTGCCTGGCGGTGCAGACGGCGTTTGCCGGACAGGTGCAGTCGGTCTCGCTCGACAACGGCGCCACCGGCACCCGCGCCGAGATCCGTCTGCAGGGCAGCGGTGGCTTCAGCACGCTGTCGCTGGCCAACCCCAATCGCCTGGTCGTCGATCTTCCCGATTCCTCCGCTGCCAAGGGCCTGAAGCTGCCGGCCGGCGGCGGTGTGGTGAGCGCGGTGCGGACCGGGCATCCGGTCCCGGGCACCTTGCGCATCGTCTTCGACCTGAGCAGCCAGGTGGTGGCGTTCAAACCGCAGATGCAGACCATCGGCGGCAGTTCGGTCTTGGTGATCGAGTGGCCGGGCGAGGCGCCGGCGGGCAAGGCGGTGGCGGGCGACTTGCCGGCAGCCGCAACCCCGGTGCCGCAGCCTGCGCCCGTCCCGACGCCGAAGCCGGCGGTGGATGCGCGCGCCGAAGCGGCACGCGCGACCGCGGCGCTGACCTCGTCGGTGGTGCAGCGTGCCAACCAGCCGGCGCCGACCCCGGTCCCGCCGCCAGTGGCGACGACGCCCGCGCCGACCGTCGCGCCCTCCGCACCGAGCGTTGCTGCGGCGGTGCCCGGCCGTCCCGTGCCCGGCGTCGTGCCGGCGCCAGCACCTGCGACGGTCGCGCCGCCGGCGAGCGAGCCGCCAGAGCGTGACGACGCGGACGACGACGCGGCGGTGGCCGCAGCCGCCGAAGCGCGCCCGGTGATGCCCAGCGCGGCGGCGCGGGTGAAGATGGCGCCGGGCATGCGCCCGCTGATCGTGGCCATCGATCCCGGCCACGGCGGCCAGGACCCGGGCGCGAGCGGCCCGAGCGGCAAGCACGAGAAAGACGTGACCCTGGCGATCGGTCGCGAACTGGCGCGTCAGATCAACGCCACGCCGGGCATGAAGGCGTACATGACCCGCACCACGGACGTGTTCATTCCCCTGCCGATGCGCGCGCAGAAGGCGCGTGCGGCCAAGGCCGACATCTTCATCTCGATCCACGCCGACGCGGCCGAGAACCGCAGCGCCACCGGCTCCTCGGTCTACGTGTTGTCGACAAAGGGCGCGTCCTCGCAGCGTGCGCGCTGGCTCGCGGACAAGGAAAACGCCGCCGACCTGATCGGCGGCGTGCGCCTGCAGAAGACCGACAGCACCCTGGCCAACGTGTTGCTGGACCTGGCCCAGAGCGGCCACATGAAGGCCTCCGAAGACGCGGCCGGGCATGTGCTGGGCGGGCTGAAGCGGATCGGCAACAACCACAAGCCCGAGATCGAGCGCGCCAACTTCGCGGTGCTGCGTACCTCGGACATGCCGGCGATGCTGGTCGAGACCGCCTTCATCTCCAACCCGGACGAAGAGCGCCGGCTGACCGATCCCGCCTACCAGCGTCGCATCGCCGGCGCCGTGCTCGACGGCGTCAGCACCTTCTTCACCCGGCAGCCGCCGCCAGGCACGCTGTTCGCCGCGCGCGCGCAGGCCGAGGCCGAAGCGGCCAGCACCGTGGCCGGCGGTAGCCGCTGAGGCGCTATCATTAACGGCTGATCCTCGATGACGGCGTCCGCGCCGCGAGCCGTGCCGATGTTCTTTGCCTGCTGTCGTTTCCCTCCCGTCGCCAAGACCGGTGTGTGCCTGCGCGCGCGTGGAGCGAAGACCGCATGAGCATCCGTCAGCTGCCCGAGATCCTGATCAACCAGATCGCCGCCGGCGAAGTGGTGGAGCGGCCGGCCTCTGTCGTCAAGGAACTGGTGGAGAACGCGCTGGACGCCGGCGCGCACCGCGTCGACATCGATCTGGAAGAGGGCGGCGTGCGCCTGATCCGCATCCGCGACGACGGCGGCGGCATCGCCCCCGAGGAACTGCCGCTGGCGGTGTCGCGGCACGCGACCAGCAAGATCGCCTCGCTGGACGACCTGGAATCGGTGGGCACGCTGGGCTTCCGCGGCGAGGCGCTGCCGTCGATCGCCTCGGTCAGCCGCTTCACCCTGGCCTCGCGCCGCGCCGGCGACGAACACGGCGCGGCCCTGCATGTCGAAGGCGGCAAGGTCGGCGAGGTGCAGCCGCGCGCACTGCCGCCGGGCACCCTGGTCGAGGTCCGCGAGCTGTTCTACAACGTGCCGGCGCGGCGCAAGTTCCTGCGCGCCGAACGCACCGAACTTGGCCACATCGAGGAGTGGCTGCGCTCGCTGGCGCTGGCGCGCCCGGACGTGGAACTGCGCGTCTCGCACAACGGCAAGCCGTCGCGGCGCTACAAGCCGGGCGACCTGTACTCGGATGCGCGCCTGGGCGAGACCCTGGGCGAGGACTTCGCACGGCAGGCGCTGCGCGTGGACCACAGCGGTGCCGGCCTGCGCCTGCATGGCTGGATCGCGCAGCCGCATTACTCGCGCGCCAGCGCCGACCAGCAATACCTCTACGTCAACGGCCGCTCGGTGCGCGACCGCAGCGTCGCCCACGCGGTGAAGATGGCCTACGGCGACGTGCTGTTCCATGGCCGCCAGCCGGCCTATGTGCTGTTCCTGGAACTGGAACCGGCGCGGGTCGACGTCAACGTGCATCCGGCCAAGCACGAGGTGCGCTTCCGCGACGCGCGGCTGATCCACGACTTCGTCTATCGCACGTTGCAGGACGCGCTGGCGCAGACCCGTGCCGGCAGCCTGCCTGGCGCGCTCGGTGCCGAAGCGGCGGCCGCGGCGCCTGCCGCGGGTGCTGCGGCCTGGGCGCCCGCGGGCATGCAGGGCAGTGGGAGTGGCGCAGGCGGCGGCGGGCAGGGCTATGGTTACGGCGCGCAGTGGCGCCCGGCGCAATCGCCGCTGGGCTTGCGCGTGGAAGAGGCGCCGGCCGCGTATGCGGCGCTGTACGCGCCCGCCGCGGAGGCGGGAAGCGCCACCGGCCTGCCGCGGCAGACCCAGGATCCGGCCGGCGGCCTGCCGCCGACAGCCGCCGACAGCGGCGTGCCGCCGCTCGGCTACGCCATCGCGCAATTGCACGGCATCTACATCCTGGCCGAGAACGCCGACGGTCTGATCGTGGTCGACATGCACGCGGCGCACGAACGCATCGGCTACGAGCGTTTGAAGACCGCGCACGACGGCATCGGCCTGCATGCGCAGCCGCTGCTGGTGCCGATCACCCTGGCGGTCGGCGAACGCGATGCCGACACCGCCGAGCGCGAGGCGGAGACGCTGGCCGCGCTCGGTTTCGAGATCACTCGCAGCGGACCGCAATCGCTGCACGTGCGCAGCATTCCCGCACTGCTCGCGCAGGCAGAGCCGGAGGCCTTGCTGCGCGACGTGCTGACCGACCTGCGCGAACACGGCCACAGCGGCCGCGTCGCCGGCGCGCGCGATGCGTTGCTGTCGACCATGGCCTGCCACGGCGCGGTGCGCGCCAACCGTCGCCTCACCATTCCGGAAATGAACGCGCTGCTGCGCGACATGGAGGCCACCGAGCGCTCCGGACAGTGCAATCATGGGCGTCCGACCTGGGCGCGGTTCACCCTGGGCGAGATCGATCGTTGGTTCTTGCGGGGGCGATGATGGACAAGCGGATGTGGACGACGGCGCTGCTGGCGGCGCTCGTCGCCTTGAGTGGCTGCGGCAAGCAGGCGCCGGCACCGGCCGCGCCGAAGGCGATGGACGCGCGGTTCGTGGCCGACGAGCAGGCCTGGCGCGCGCAGCGCCAGCACGAACTGCAGGCGCCGGACGGCTGGACCAGCCTGGTCGGCCTGCACTGGCTGGAATTGAAGGAGCACTACATCGGCAGCGGCGCGGACAGCGGCATCCGCCTGGCGGTGGGGCCGGCGCGGATGGCGCTGGTGTCGCAGGCGCAGCGCGAGGTGTATCTGACCCCCGAGCGCGGCGCCGCGCTCAGTGTCGCCGGCGCGCCGGTGCAGGGGCGGATCCGCGTGTACAGCGACCACGATCCGCAGCCGACGGTGGTCGACTTCGACGACGGCAAGGGCAAGCTCAGCCTGATCGAACGTGGCGGCCGCTATGCGCTGCGGGTCAAGCACGCCGATGCGCCGACCCGGCTCAACTTTGCTGGCGTGCCGTACTGGCCGCTGGCCGAGTCCTGGCGCGTGCACGGGCGTTTCGTGCCCAATCCGCCGGGCACGACCCTGCCCATCGTCGACATCATCGGCGTCACCACGCCATCGCCCAATCCCGGCGCGCTGGAGTTCGAGCGCGGCGGCAAGCGCTACCGCCTGCAGGCGATCGGCGAACCCGGCCAGCCGCTGTTCGTGGTGTTCGCCGACCGCACCAGCGGTCACGGCAGCTACCCCGCCGGGCGCTTCCTGGACGTGGACCCACCCGCGGCCGACGGCAGCGTGGTGCTGGATTTCAACCGCGCCTACGATCCGCCGTGCGCGTTCACCCCGTTCGCCACCTGTCCGTTGCCGCCGCCGGAGAACCGCCTCGACCTGGCGGTGGACGCCGGCGAGAAGGCCTACGCCGCTGCCCATTGACCCGAGGATGCCGATGACCCCGTTCCCGCGCCTGTTGCGCCGCCTGCTGCTGGGCCTGTCGCTGTGCCTGGTGCTGCCGGCACTGGCCCGCACGCCGCCGCCGGTGGCCGCGACGCCTGTCGCTCCCGCTGCAGCGCCCACGGTGGTACCGCCCACGCCGCTGTTGTGGAAGGTCAGCGGCACGCGCGGCACGCTGTACCTGCTGGGCTCGTTCCACATGCTCAAGGCCGACGACTATCCGCTGGCGCGCGAAGTCGATGCGGCCTACGCGGCGTCGCCGCGGCTGCTGTTCGAACTGGCGCCGAAGGACGTGGACGCGCCGCGGCTGGGTGCGCAGATGCTGCAGGCGGCGCAGCGCCACGACGGCAAGCGACTGCAGGACGATCTGGACCCGGCGACCTGGGAGCGGCTGCGCCGCTATGCCGTCGGCCACGGCCTGCCGCTGGCGCAGATGAGCGGCTTCGAGCCGTGGTTCGTCGGCCTCAGCATCAGCATCGCCGACATGAAGGCGCAGGGCCTGGAGGCCGATGCCGGGCTGGATCGTCATTTCATGACACTGGCCGTGCAGGACGGCAAGAGTGCCGAGGGCCTGGAGACCGCGCAGGCGCAGATCGACCTGCTCGACGGCATGGACCCGGTGGAGCAGAAGCAGATGCTGACCGAGGCGCTGGACGATGCCGAGCAGGGCGCGGCGCAGACCCTGCGCCTGCACGACGCCTGGCGCCGCGGCGACGAGCGCCAGCTGTGGCAGGAGATCGGCGCGCAGATGAAGCGCGACTACCCGCGGCTGTACCAGCGCATCGACGTGGAGCGCAACCAGGCCTGGCTGCCGCGCCTGGAGCAGCGCCTGAAGGACGGCGGCGGCGACACTCTGGTGGTGGTGGGGGCGCTGCACCTGCTCGGGCCGGACGGCGTGGTCGATGGCCTGCGCGCACGCGGCTACAAGGTCGAGCGGATCTGCGGGAACTGCAAGCCGGCGAAGTCGCGCTGACATACGCCTGCGAGGCTTCGCCCGTACCCTCATCCGCCCCTGCGGGGCACCTTCTCCCGAAAAGGGGGCCATGGTCCCGAGGGGAGAAGGGAGAAGCCGGCGCCCCTCTCCCATCGGGAGAGGGGTTGGGGTGAGGGTAGGGCGCGAAGCGCCCCGCCGAATCCCACCCTGTAGCAATCTTCAGCGCGGACGCGACTTCGGCGCGGCACCCGCCGGCGGTTCGCCGGGCTTGCCGGTGCCGGCGGCCGGGCGGCCGAAGCCCGCGCCGAGGTTGCGCTGGAACTCCTGCCACAGCTCCAGATTGCGCTCGGTGAGCTGGTTCATCATGGTCCACGGGGTCTGCCCCAGCAGGTTGCCCATCTGCTGGCGGAACTGCTGCTGCTGGTCGAGGAACACCTGCATGCTGCGCTCCAGGTAGTTGCCCATGAAGCCCTGCAGCGAGTCGCCGTAGAAGCGGATGATCTGGCTGAGCAACTGCGTGGACAGCATCGGTTCGCCGTCCTGTTCCTGGTCGGCGATGATCTGCAGCAGGACGGCGCGGCTGAGGTCTTCGCCGGTCTTGGCGTCGCGGACTTCGAATTCCTCGCCGTCGATGATCAACTGGCGGACGTCTTCGATGGTGATGTAACTGGAGATCTCGGTGTCGTAGAGGCGGCGATTGGGATACTTCTTGATGATGCGAATCTCAGCCATGAAGCGATCGCTCTGTGACGGTAGGCGCGCAGCATGGCGCAGCGCAGCAGGGCTTGCAACCGCCGAAAGTCCCTGAACACGCGTGTGCAGCAAAAAAATCATGCTGCGCAACATTTGCAGCGCAACAACGGGCGCCAGATCGCCCATGATGGCCGACGGAGGGTAGCGTTACCTCGCGCGAGCGCCGCCGACCGAGCGGATCAGCCGCTCACCACCCCATGTGGTGGCCGCCGTTGATGTCCAGATTCGAACCGGTGATCCACGCGGCTTCTTCGGCGACCAGGAACGCCACGGCGTAGGCGATCTCTTCCGGCTTGCCGAGGCGCCCGGTGGGAATGTCGGCAGCGATCTTGGCACGCACCTCCTCCGGCACCGCCATCACCATGTCGGTGGCGACATAGCCGGGCGAGACCGTGTTGACGGTGATGCCGTAGCTGGCGTTCTCGCGCGCCAGGGAAATGGTGAAGCCGTGCATGCCGGCCTTGGCCGCGGCGTAGTTGGCCTGGCCGTACTGGCCCTTGAGGCCGTTGATCGAACTGATCTGGATGACCCGCCCCCAGCGCTTCTGGCGCATGCCCTCGATCACCGGACGGGTGACGTTGAACACCGAGTTGAGGTTGGTGTTGATGACCTCGTGCCATTGCTCGGCGGTCATCTTGTGGAAGGTGGTGTCGCGGGTGATGCCGGCGTTGTTGATCAGGATCTCGACCGGGCCGAGCTGGCGTTCGACCTCGCGGATGAGGCTTTGCGCGTGTTCGGGCGAGGCGACGTCGCCGGGAACGATGGCGACCTCGTGGCCACGCTCGCGCATGCGCTGCTGCCAGGCCAGGGCCTTGGCCTCGTCGCGGTAGTTGCTGGCCACGCGATGGCCCTGTGCGGCCAGCCGCTCGCAGATCGCGGTTCCGATGCCGCCGGTGCCGCCGGTGACCAGCGCAACGCGTGATGTCATGGATGTCGCTCCGGATAGGGAAAGAAGAAGGGCGGCCGCGGCGCGGCCCAGGGTGCGATTCTAGTCAGCCTTGATGTCGCTGGGGATAGCGAGCGCGGCCGGTGCTGCGGCGTCCATGCGTCGGTCCTGCGCCGGCAGCCGCGCCGGGTCGAAGCTGCGCAGCGCGCAGTCCAGCAGCGTCCGTACCGATCCGGCGCCTGCCAGCGCGGCAGGCGGCTGGCCCAACGTCGCCCAGGCCAGGCGCAGCGCCGGCAGCGGGTCGGCGTCGTCCAGCGGTAGTGCGGCATGCGACTTGGACAGCTTGCGGCCGTCGGCGCCGAGCAGCAGCGGCAGGTGCAGGTAGCGCGGCGTCGGCAGGCCCAGCGCGCGCTGCAGCAGGATCTGCCGCGGTGTGGAATCGAGCAGGTCGGCGCCGCGCACCACGTCGGTGATGCCTTGCGCGGCATCGTCGACCACCACCGCCAGTTGGTAGGCCCAGCAGCCGTCGGCGCGCAGCAGCACCACATCGCCGACCTCGGTGTAGACGTCCTGGCGCAGCCGGCCGCGTACGCCGTCGTCGAAGGCGACCACGCTGGCCGCGCCGGGGGGCACGCGCAGGCGCAGCGCCGGGTGCGCGCGTGCCTGGGGCGCCACGCAGGCGTGGTGCACGCCGCCTTGCGCCGCCAGGTCGCTGCGGCTGCAACTGCAGGGAAAGGCCAGTCCGTCCTGCAGCAGTCGCTGCGCCGCTTCCCGGTAGACCGGGTCGCGCTCGCTCTGCCGCAGCACCGGGCCGTCGGCTTCCAGGCCGCAGGCGCGCAGGCTGGCCAGTTGCCGCTCGGCGGCGCCGGGCACGCTGCGCGGGCGGTCCACGTCCTCGATGCGCAGCAGCCATTGACCGCCGGCGTGACGCGCCAGCAGCCAACTGCCGAAGGCGGCGAGCAGCGAACCCAGGTGCAGCGGGCCGGTGGGTGAGGGCGCGAAACGGCCGCGATAGGGAGGCGGGGACATGGACAAGCTGAATCCTCGGTCAGGTACGCGCTTGAATTCAAGCGGCCGACACCGCAGATTCGGTGCAACCCTTCCATTTAATCTTCTGCGGAGCGCGCGCTCACATGTTCAATCGCATCGTCCTGTTCCTCATCACCAACCTGGCGGTGCTGGTACTGGCCGGCATTGTCATGTCCGTGTTCGGGGTCAACCCCAACCAGATGGGCGGCCTGCTGGTGATGGCCGCGATCTTCGGCTTCGGCGGCTCGCTGGTGTCGCTGCTGCTGTCCAAGTTCATGGCCAAGCGCGCCACCGGCGCGCAGGTCATCACCGAGCCGCGCAACCACACCGAACGCTGGCTGCTGCAGACCGTGCAGCGCCAGGCGCAGGCCGCCGGCATCGGCATGCCCGAGGTCGCTGTGTACGACGGCCCGGAGATCAACGCCTTCGCCACCGGCGCCAACCGCAACAACGCGCTGGTCGCGGTCTCCACCGGCCTGCTGCAGAACATGACCGAGGACGAGGCCGAGGCGGTACTGGGCCATGAGATCAGCCACATCGCCAACGGCGACATGGTGACCATGGCGCTGCTGCAGGGCGTGCTCAACACCTTCGTGATCGTGCTGGCACGCGTGGTCGGCGGCGTGGTCGACAGCTACCTGTCGGGCAACCGCGACGGCCGTCGCGGCCTGGCCTACTACGCGATCGTGATGGTGCTGGAACTGGTGTTCGGCCTGTTCGCGACCATGATCGCGATGTGGTTCTCGCGCTACCGCGAGTTCCGCGCCGACGCCGGCGGCGCCAGCCTGGCCGGCCGCGCCAAGATGATCGCGGCGCTGCAGCGCCTGGAGCTCAACCACGGCCAGAGCACGCTGCCGTCGCAGGTGCAGGCGTTCGGCATCGCCGGCGGCCTGGGCCAGGGGCTGCGCAAGTTGTTCATGAGCCACCCGCCGCTGGCCGAGCGCATCGCCACCCTGCGCGCCTCGCACGTCAATGCGACAGTGAGCTGATTGATCGCGGGATCGACGGCGCCGGCCGGCGGAGCGTAGGCTCCGCCGGCCGTTGCTTTTGCGAATCCCCAATCCCCAATCCCGAATCCCGGCCCCTCAGGCAAAATCGAACGTCATCCCCGGCGCCGCCAGGCCGACGAACTCGCCCTGCACGTAATCGACGCCGGCACTGAACAGCAGGCTCATCGACGTGGCGTCGGAGACGAACTCGGCGATGGTGCGGATGCTCGCCGACTGCGCGCGCGCGGTGATCTCGCGGATCTTGTCCTGGTGTTCGCGGGTCTGGGTCAGGTCCTGGGTGAAGCCGCGGTCCAGCTTCAGGAACGAGGGCTGGAAGTGCGCCAGCAACTGGAACGAATCCAGGCCGGAGCCGAACTGTTCCAGCCCGACCTTGCAGTCCAGGGCGGTGGCGTCGGCCAGGAATTGCTGGGCGTTGCGCAGGTGGGTGAACACCTTGGCTTCCGGCGTCTGCAGCCACAGGCGATCGCCCGGCACGCCGTGCGCCGCCAGTTCGCGGCGGATCAGGTCGACCATCTGCGTGTCGGCGAAGGCCTCCGGGCTGACCTTGACCAGCAAACTGGTGGCATGGCCGGCGCGCTGACGCTCGCCGATCACGGCGATCGCACGAGAGACCACCCAGCGGTCGATCTCGGCGGTCAGACCGTGCTCGGCGGCGATGCCGAGGAAGGTCGACGGGCCGATCAGCTCGTCGTTGCGCTCCAGGCGCAGGTAGGCCTCGTACAGCTCGTGCTGGTCGCCCTGCAGGTTCAGCACCGGCTGGTAGTGCAGCAGGAAGCCTTCGCCGGCCAGGGCCTCGCGCAGGTGCTGGACCCAGCGCTGCACGCGCTCCTCTTCGAGGCGATCGGCCGCGCCCGGGTCGAAGATCTTGCAGGCGTTGCCGCCCAGTTCCACGGTCGCCTGCACGTTCTCGCTGGCACGGGCCAGGACCTGGCCGACGCTGGCGATCTTCTCGCCGATCTGCACGCCGCCGATGCTGACGGTGACCGTGGCCGAGCGCTCGCCGACGCTGAACACCTGGCTGGCATAGGCCTGCAGCAGGCGTTCGGCCAGCGCCGCGGTGCGCGCGTAGTCGCCTTCCAGCAGCAACGCGAAGTTGTGCTCGCCGAAGCGCGCCGCCTGCACGTCGCCGTCGATGGCCGCGGCCAGGTGCTGGGCCAGCGCCGCGACCAGCGCGTCGGCCGAGTCCAGGCCGATGTCGGCCAGCAGCCGCGCGTAATGATCCGGTTCGACCAGCAGGAAGCCGTACTGGCCCTCGCCGCGGCCGACCTGGGCCACGGCGGTTTCCAGCGCCAGCATGAAGGTGGGGCGGTTGAGCAGGCCGGTGACCTGGTCGCGCTGGCGCAGGTCCTCGACCTCGCGCGCCAGTTCCGGGTCGAACTCCTCGCGGCGGCGGAACACCACCTGCACGCAGGCCTCGCCCTCGTAGCTGGCGGTGGCGAATTCCATCGTCGCCGGAAAGCTGTCGCCTTCCAGGGTGCGTGCGTCCACCTGGTACTGCGTCGGCGGCGGCTCGCCCTTGCTCAGCGACTTCAGCAACTGCTTGAAGCCTTCCACGTGCTGCGGGGCGACCATGTCCAGCAGCGACACGCCTTCGACGTCATCGAACGTGTCGAACCCGAACATCTCCAGGTAGGCGTCGTTGGCGCGGATGTGCATGCCTTCGTGGATGTAGGCGATCGGATCGCGCGAGGAGGCGATCAGCGCATCGCAGCGGCGCTCGGTCTCGCGCATCTGCGCCTCGATCCGGCGCAGCCCGCGCCGCGCCTGCAGATCGGCCCAGGTGGTGCGCACCACCGCCAGCAGGTGCTCGGGGCGCTGCCGCAGCGCGATCGCGCGTGCGCCACCGGCCACCGCCTCCAGCCATTCGTTCTCGTCGATGCGCTCGGCCAGCACGATGACCGGGATGTCCTTGCCGCTGGCCGCGACCCGCTGCAGCACCTGCGGCAGGGGGATCGACTGGGCCTGTGCGCTGAGCACCAGGTCGATCGGCTGCGCGGCCAGCATCGCCGACAACTCCTCGGCGTGCTGCGGCCGCGACGGACGCACCGCGATGCCGCTGTTGCGCAGGCTGCTGACGATCGCCTCGGCGTCTTCGCCGCTGTCGTCGACGATCATCAGGCGGAGGGTGATGTCTTTGCCTGTGTGCATGAAGCCTCCCGGGGACGGGGTTTAATACACGATGCCCGCTTTCGCGTCCATGTTGTTCGGGAATGGGGAATCGGGAATGGGGAGTCGCAAGAGTCGGCTGTCGTGTCTGAACGTTCGCGGGCGGACCGAGACGCGCGCGCATTGAGCGGTGTTTCGATTCCCCATTCCCGATTCCCCATTCCCAGCCGCTAGGCCGCCAAGCCCGCCGCATGGCCCGAGGCCCAGGCCCACTGGAAGTTGTAGCCGCCCAGCCAGCCGGTGACGTCGAGCACTTCGCCGACGAAGTACAGGCCGGGCACGCGCCGCGATTCCATGGTCGAGGACGACACCTGGTCGGTGTCCACGCCGCCCAGGGTGACTTCGGCGGTGCGGTAGCCCTCGGTGCCGCTGGCCACCAGCGGCCAGGCGCCGAGCAGCTCGGCGGCGGCGCGCAGTTGCGGCTCGTCCAGTTGCCGCACGGGCTTGTCCGGCAGCCACACCTCGCACAGGCGTTGCGCGAAGCGGCGCGGCAGGGCATCGCCGAGCACTGTGCGCAGTTCGGCGGCGCCGCGCAGGCGCTTCTGTTCGCGCAGCCAGGCCGCCGCGTCCTGCCCCGGCAGCAGGTCCAGGCGCAGGTCGTCGCCCGGCTGCCAATAGGAGGAGATCTGCAGGATCGCCGGGCCGCTGACGCCGCGGTGGGTGATCAGCATGAAGTTGCGGAAGCTTGCGCCGTTGCAACGGGCCTCCACCGGCAAAGCCAGGCCGGACAGGTCGTGCAGGCGTTCCTGGTGCTTGCCGCTCAGGGTCAGCGGCACCAGGCCGGCGCGGGTCGGCAGCACGGCGTGGCCGAACTGCCGCGCCAGTTCATAGCCGAAGCCGCTGGCGCCGAGGCTGGGGATGGACAGGCCGCCGGTCGCCACCACCAGCGATTCCGCGTGCACCGGGCCATCGTCGGTGTCCAGGCGGAAGCCCTCGCTGCCGCGTTCCACCGCGCGCACGCTGCAGTCCGTGCGCACCGCGACGCCGGCTGCGGCGCACTCGTCCACCAGCATGCGCACGATCTGCTTGGAGGAGATGTCGCAGAACAACTGCCCCAGTTCCTTCTCGTGATAGGCGATGCCGTAGCGTTCGACCAGGTCGATGAAGTCGGCGGGGCGGTAGCGGGCCAGCGCCGACTTGCAGAAGTGCGGGTTGGCCGACAGGAAGTTGCCCGGCCCGGTGCCGGTATTGGTGAAATTGCAGCGGCCGCCGCCGGACATCAGGATCTTCTTGCCGACCTTGTTGGCGTGGTCGATCACCCGCACCCGGCGCCCGCGCTGGCCGGCGGCGATCGCGCACATCAGCCCGGCGGCACCGGCGCCGATCACCACGACATCGGCGCGGAGGGGGGCGGTCCCGGCGCTCATGCCGCGGCTTTGCGCACCGTGGGGGTGAAGGCAACGCTGCCGCTGTCGCCCAGCCACTGCACCTCGCCGTCCTGGATCACCACGTCGAAACGCATGCTGCGCTGGATCAGCTCGGCCGCCGCGGCCACGGCGTTGGCCGGCAGGTCGATCACCTGCACCTGCTTGAGCTTGCCCAGCGCCGAGGCGTTCTTGTCCCACCAGATGTCCGCGGCGCGGCCGCCGTAGTTGGCCACCACCACCGAACGCGCCCGCCCGCAGGCCTTGCGCACCCGCGATTCGTCGGGCTGGCCGACTTCGATCCATTGCTCGATCGCGCCGGTGTAGTCCATCCGCCACAGGTCGGGTTCGTCGTCGCTGCTCAGGCCCTTGCCGAACAGCAGGCGCTCCTCGGCGTACAGGGCGAAGGTCAGCAGGCGCGCCATCAGCCGCTGGTCGGTTTCGGACGGATGTTGCGCCAGGGTCAGGGAGTGGGCGGCGTAGTAGCCGCGGTCCATGTCGGAAATCTGCAGCTCCGCCTTGCGGAGGGTGGCGGTGAGGGCCATGCGGCTACCGGGATCGAGGGCGCAATAGGATACGGTGTGTCGGGCCGCCGCCGACCCGTGCCGCGGGTGGGGTCCAAGGATCGAGGCCGGGTGGGCATGGCAGAGGCGAGCAGGGGAGCGCTGTGGGATCGGCGGTGTCCGCGGCGCTCATCGCCTCAGTCGCCGTTGCCCGGCAGGCGGCAGATTTGCGCAGTTTTTGCGGATCGGCAGCAGGATCGGCCGCGCTGGCGCTAACTTTAGGGTGGGGTTCAGCTTCCTTGTGGTGGATCCCGGTTTGTCTACACAAAGATGTCGCTTTTTGATCGCGACCCGCGTATGGTGGCCCCACTGTGTTTGCTAGAGTCACCGTGAATCGTGGCTTGGTGCAGTAGATCTCGCGATCCACTTCATCGTTCCGCTCGCTTTACTAACGCCTGCAACTCAGTCTCGGCCTCGATCTCCGATGGCTGCGATTTCTTCAATTTAATGTTTCAGGAGTTAGCAAATGTCTGATCGTCAGAACGGTATCGTGAAGTGGTTCAATGATGCCAAGGGCTTCGGCTTCATCACCCCGGAAAGCGGCCCGGACCTGTTCGTGCACTTCCGCGCGATCCAGGGCACCGGCTTCAAGTCGCTGCAGGAAGGCCAGAAGGTGACCTTCGTCGCCGTGCAGGGCCAGAAGGGTATGCAGGCTGACCAGGTGCAGGCCGTCTAAGGACGCCCGCCACCGCAAGGTGCCGAACGCCGGAAGCGCAAGCTTCCGGCGTTTTTGTTTTGGGCGATGCTGGCGTCGGGCGCGCGTTCGCGCCAGCTGTGGCCGTTCGCGGCCCAGCGCCGGGCTGCGGCGATGCCCATGCATACGCCGGTTCACCCCCGCATCCGGCTACGATGGCGGCCCCCCACGTCGCCGGAGCCGTCGCCATGATCACCGTGCATCACCTCAACCAGTCCCGGTCGCAGCGCGTGCTGTGGTTGCTGGAGGAACTGGCGCTGCCGTACCAGGTGATCAAGTACCAGCGCGACCCCAAGACCATGCTGGCGCCACCGGAGCTGCGCGCGATCCATCCGCTGGGCAAGTCGCCGGTGCTGGTGGACGACGGCCACGTCCTAGCCGAGTCCGGGGCGATCCTCGACTATCTGGTGGACCGCTACGACACCGGCTGCACGCTGTCGCCGGCGCCGCAGCCGCTGGATTCGCCCGAACGCCTGCGCTACCGCTACTGGATGCACTACGCGGAGGGCTCGGCGATGCCGCCGCTGCTGATGAGCCTGGTGTTCGGGCGGATCCGCTCGGCGAAGATGCCGTTCTTCGCCCGGCCGATCGCCAAGGGCATCGTCGACAAGGCGATGCGCAGCTTCGTCGGGCCGCAGATGCGCCTGCACCTGGACTGGATGGAGCGCGAGCTGGCGGCCACCGGCTGGTTCGCCGGCGACCGCTTCACTGCCGCGGACGTGCAGATGAGCTTCCCGGTGCAGGCCGCGGCGGCGCGCATCGGCCTGCAGGCGCATCCGAACCTGGCCGGGTTCGTGCAGCGGATCGAGCAGCGCCCCGCCTACCAGCGCGCGCTGCAGCAGGGCGGCCCGTTCGAACTGCTCGGCGGCGCGAACGACTGAGCCTGCCTCGCGCCGGCCATGCCTCCCGCGCGGTCAGCGGACGGCGGGGCGGGCCGGGCAGGCGCGTACGAAGGCGATGCTGTCGGCCATGACCGGGAGCGCCGGGTCGTCCTTGCGCAGCGCCAGCACCAGGCGCATGTGGCCGACGCCGGGATAGGTCTTCAGTTCCGCCGGCACTCCGACACGCTGCAGCGCGGCCTGCAGCGATTGGCTGTTGTGCGGCTCCACCACGGTGTCGGCATCGCCGTGCAGCAGCAGCGCCGGCGGCTCGTCGCCGTCGACGAAATTCACCGGCTGCGAGCGCCGCTGCTGCGCCGGGTCCTGGCCGAACATGCCGATCAGGTCCGGGTCGGTCAGCGGCAGGAAATCGTAGGGACCGGCCAGCCCGACCAGGCCGCACAGTTGCCGCGGCGACAGGCCCTGCGCCTGCAGCCAGTGGCCGTCGGTGGCCAGCAGTGCGGCGATGTGCGCGCCGGCGGAGTGGCCCATCAGCACCAGTCGCTGCGGATCGCCGCCGTACTCGGCGGCATGGCGCTGGCTCCAGGCCACCGCGGTGGCGGCGTCGCGCATGAAGCCGTCCAGGGTCACCTGCGGATACTTGCGGTAGTCCGGCACGATCGCGACCACGCCGTGCCGTGCCAGCGCTTCGCCGGCCCAGCGGTAGTTCTGGCGGGTGCCGGTCTTCCAGGTGCCGCCGTGGAAGAACACCACCACCGGCGCGTGCTGGACCCCGGCCGGGCGGTACACGTCCAGCGCCAGGCCGTGCGCGGCGTCGTAGACGATGCCGCGCTGCTCGCTGAGGCCATGACGCGAGGAGCCGGCGTTGAGGCCGCCGAAGAACAGGCTGCTGCAGGCCGAGACCAGCAGCGAGGACAGGGCGATCAGGGCGTTGCGCGGCCAGCGCGGCGAAGACGGTCGGTCGGACATGGGCGATCCCGGAGAGGAGCGCGGAGCATGCCGGATGCCCATGTCGGCGGCGAGTGGAGGTGGGGCGGGGATTGGGGAGTGGGGATTGGTAAAAGCGTGGCTTTCTGCGCGTGCGTCGTGCCTTGGTGGCTGACCGACCCTCACCCCGACCCCTCTCCCGGAGGGAGAGGGGCTTGTACCCCCTTCTCCCTCCGGGAGAAGGTGCCCCGAAGGGGCGGATGAGGGTCCGGGCGAAGCCTCGTGCAGTCGAGACACCGCATGCGCTTCGCGCCCCGACCCTCACCCCGACCCCTCTCCCGGAGGGGAGGGGCTTGTACCCCTTCTCCCTCTGAGAAGGTGCCCCGAAGGGCGGATGAGGGTCCGGGCGAAGCCTCGTGCAGTCGAGACACCGCATGCGCTTCGCGCCCCGACCCTCACCCCAACCCCTCTCCCGGGGGGAGAGGGGCTTGTACCCCCTTCTCCCTCCGGGAGAAGGGGCCCCGAAGGGGCGGATGAGGGTCCGGGCGCCGCCTGGTGCAGTTGAAGCGCCGCATGCGCTTCGCGCCCCGACCCTCACCCCCAACCCCTCTCCCGGAGAGAGGGGCTCTGCGGGCACGCGTGCCACCGGGCGTGCACTGGATGCTCACCTTGCAGACTTTCCAATGAAGCCTGCGACTTCTACGCTGTCTCCCATGTCTTCCTTGCGTTTCGACAATCGCTTCGTCGCCGAGTTGCCTGGCGACCCGGAAACCGGGCCGCGGCGCCGCGAGGTGCTGGGGGCGCTGTGGTCGCCGGTCGCGCCGACGCCGGTGGCGGCGCCGCGGCTGCTGGCGTATTCGCCGGAGGTGGCGGCCTTGCTCGGGCTGTCCGAGCAGGAGGTGCGGGCGCCGGAGTTCGCCGCGGTGTTCGCCGGCAATGCGCGTTATCCGGGCATGCAGCCTTATGCGGCGAATTACGGCGGTCACCAGTTCGGGCATTGGGCCGGGCAACTCGGCGACGGCCGCGCGATCTCCCTGGGCGAGGCCCTGGGCGTGGACGGGCGGCGCTGGGAGCTGCAACTCAAGGGCGCTGGGCCCACGCCGTATTCGCGCGGTGCCGATGGCCGCGCGGTGCTGCGCTCCTCGATCCGCGAGTTCCTGTGCAGCGAGGCCATGCATCACCTGGGCGTGCCGACCACGCGCGCATTGAGCCTGGTCGGCAGCGGCGAGACCGTGGTGCGCGACATGTTCTACGACGGTCATCCGCGTGCGGAACCGGGCGCGGTGGTGTGCCGGGTGGCGCCGTCGTTCGTGCGTTTCGGCAGTTTCGAACTGCCGGCCGCGCGCGGCGACATCGCGTTGCTGCGGCGCCTGGCCGACCTGGTGATCGCGCGCGATTTCCCGGAACCGCCGGGGACCGGCGGCGCGCGCGACGCGGCCTGGTTCGCCGAGATCTGTGCGCGCACCGCGCGCATGGTGGCGCACTGGATGCGGGTCGGCTTCGTGCACGGGGTGATGAACACCGACAACATGTCGATCCTGGGCCTGACCATCGACTATGGCCCGTATGGCTGGGTCGACGACTACGACCCGGACTGGACGCCCAACACCACCGATGCGCAGGGGCGCCGCTACCGTTTCGGCACCCAGCCGCAGGTCGCGTACTGGAACCTGGGGCGGCTGGCGCAGGCGCTGGCGCCGCTGTTCGACGACGTGGCGCCGCTGCACGACGGCCTGGAACGGTTCCGCGCCGAATATGCGCAGGCCGAGCGCGACAACATCGCGGCCAAGCTCGGCCTGGCGACCTGCGGCGACGCCGATGTGGCGTTGATGCACGCGTTGCTGGACTTGCTGCAGCTCGGCGAGGTCGACATGACCCTGTGGTTCCGCGGCTTGAGCGCATTGCCACTGCAGCCGTGGACGCCGGCGCAGGCCCTGGCGGCGCTGACCGAGGCGTTCTACGACCCCGCCAAGCTGGCGGCGCAGGCGCCGGCGTTCGAGGCGTGGCTGACCAGCTATGCGCAGCGCCTGCAGCAGGATCCGCTGCCCGCCGCCGCGCGCGCGGAGAAGATGCGCGCGGCCAACCCGCGCTACGTGCTGCGCAACTACCTGGCGCAGCAGGCGATCGACCGCGCCGAGCAGGGCGACACCGGCGGCATCGATGAGCTGCTGGAGGTGATGCGGCATCCGTACGCCGAGCAGCCCGGGCGCGAGGCCTTCGCGGCGAAGCGTCCGGACTGGGCGCGCAGCCGGGCCGGCTGCTCGATGCTGTCGTGCAGTTCCTGAGCGGGCCGGCGCGTGCGCTCAGGACGCGGTCGCGCCACGGTAGCGCCAGGCGGCCAGGAAGGTCGCCACCACTTCGTCCGCCAGCGCCTGCTGGGCGACCGCGTCCGGCGCCTGCCCGTTGAGCATGGCACTGGGATAGGCATAGCCGAAGGTGGCGCCGATGAAGGCGGTGGCGGCGAGGAAGGGCGCATCGACCTGCACGTCGCCACGCGCGTGCAGGGTCTGCAGCAGGGCGCACAGGCGCTCGCGCAGGCGGCCGGCACGGCGCTGGTGCAGCGATTGCAGCAGATCCGGCATCTGCGCGCTGGCCTGCACCAGCAGGCGATGCAGGCGCAGGGCGTCGGGTGCGTAGAGGTGTGCCGGCACGGTCACCGCGATCTGCCGCAGGGTCGCCGGCAGGTCCTGCGCGGTAGCGCTGCCGATGTTCTCCAGGCGGGTCTGCAATTCCTCGCCCAGGGCCTCGAACACCTGCATCAGCAGCTCGGCCTTGCTGGAAAAGTGGTTGTACAGGCTCTGCCGGGTCAGCCCGGCCTGGCTGGCGATCTGTTCCAGCGACACGTCCAGCCCATGCTCCAGCAGCAGCGTGCGCGCTGCCGCCAACAGGCGCGGGCGCGCCAGTGCCGGGCGGCCGCGCGGCCGAGCGGGCGCGGCCGACGCCGTCGCCTCGGGCGTCGCAGTCGTTGCTTGCGCACCCGGCTGGCGAAGGGTTGTGCTTCCCTTCATGAATGTTTTTTTGTCTTTGAGTAAATTAAATGATCCTCCTCGTCGTTCCCAGGATCAAGCGCATGCCCGCGCCTCTCGTCCAGCGCCGCTGCGCGCTGCCGTTGCTGCTGTCCGTCGTCGTGCTCGCGTTCGCCGGCTGCAAGGGCGGAGGCAAGGCGCCGGCGCCGGCAGCGAAGACGGTGGAGGTGGTGACCCTGCAGCCGCAGAGCGTGCCGTTGAGCGTGGAGCTGGCCGGGCGCACTGTCGCCTCTGAGGAATCGGAGGTACGGCCGCAGGTCAGCGGCATCCTGCGCCAGCGGCTGTTCGAGGAGGGCGCCGTGGTGCGGGCCGGGCAGCCGTTGTTCCAGATCGAGCCGACCCTGTACCAGGCCGCGGCCAACCAGGCGCAGGCCAACCTGGCCACCGCCGAGGCCACGCTCGCCGCCGCCACGTTGCGCGCCGAGCGTTACCGCACCCTGGGCAAGACCCAACTGGCCGCGCAGCAGGACGTGGACGATGCGCAGGCCGCCTACAAGCAGGCGCTGGCCAGCCGCGACGCGCAGCGCGCGGCGCTGGACACCGCACGCACGCAACTGCGTTTCGCCACGGTGCTGGCGCCGATCGGCGGGCGCATCGGCCGCGCGCGGGTGACCCCGGGCGCGTTGGTCACCGCCAACCAGACCGATGCCATCGCCAAGATCCAGCAACTGGATCCGATGAACGTGGACATCACCCAGTCCGGCAATCAGTTCCTGGCGCTGCGCCGGGCGATCGCCGCCGGCGGCGTGCAGCCGGCCAGCGCGCAGGTGCGGCTGACCCTGTCCGACGGTACCGACTATCCGCTGCCGGGCACCCTGGAGTTCGCCGACATCGACGTGGAGGAGACCACCGGTGCGGTGACCCTGCGCGCGCGCTTCCCCAATCCCGATGGGCAACTGCTGCCGGGCATGTACGTGCGTGCGCTGGTCGGGCAGGGCGTGCGCCAGCAGGCGCTGCTGGTGCCGCAGTCGGCAGTGGACCGCACCCCGCGCGGCGAGGCGGTGGCCTGGGTGGTGGGCGCCGACGACGTGGTGCGCCAGCGCGAGTTCACCACGCTGCGTGCGGTCGGCGACCGCTGGCTGGTCGGCGATGGCCTCAAGCCCGGCGAACGGGTGGTGGTGGCGGGCCGGCAAGGCCTCAGCGACGGCGCCAAGGTGACGGTGAAGACCGCCGCCGCCGCGCCTGCCGCCGGCCAGGGCTGAGCCGGCATGCTGCCGCGTTTCTTCATCCACCGCCCGATCTTCGCCTGGGTCCTGGCGATCTGCATCATGGCCGCCGGCGCCATCGCCGTGTTCACCCTGCCGATCGAGCAGTACCCGGACATCGCGCCGCCCTCGGTCAACGTCACCGCCACCTACAACGGCGCGTCGGCGCAGACCGTGGAGGACAGCGTCACCCAGGTGATCGAGCAGCAGATCAAGGGCATCGACCACCTGCTGTACTTCTCCTCGACCAGTTCCTCGTCGGGGCAGGCACGGATCAGCATCACCTTCGACCAGGCGGCCAATCCGGACATCGCCCAGGTGCAGGTGCAGAACGCGGTCAACCAGGCGCTCAACCGCCTGCCGCAGGAAGTGCAGCAGCAGGGCGTGACCGTGGCCAAGTCGCAGGGCGACAGCCTGATGGCGGTGGCGATCTACGACCGCACCGACCGCATGGACAACGTCGATATCTCCGACTACCTGGTCAGCACCCTGCAGGACCCGATCAGCCGCATCAACGGCGTCGGCGAGATCAACGTGTTCGGCGCGCAGTATGCGATGCGGGTGTGGCTGGACCCGCACAAGCTCAACGCCTACCAACTGATGCCCGGCGACGTGCGCAGCGCGATCCTGGCGCAGAACACCCAGGTCACCGCCGGCGAACTCGGCGCGCTGCCCACCGGCGCAGAGCAGGAACTCAATGCCACGGTCACCGCGCAGTCGCGGCTGCAGACGCCCGAGCAGTTCCGGCAGATCATCCTGGCCACGCGCGCGGACGGCTCCAGCGTGCGCCTGGGCGATGTGGCGCGGGTGGAGATCGGCGCGGAGAACTACCAGAACAACGCCACCCTCAACGGCCACCCGGCGTCCGGCTTCTCGGTGACGCTGTCGGCCGGCGCCAATGCGATCGCCACCTCCGATGCGATCCACGCCACCATCGAACGGCTCAAGCCGACCTTCCCGCCGGGCCTGGACGTGGCCTATCCGCGCGACAGCACGCCGTTCGTGCGGATCTCCATCGAGAACGTGGTGCACACCCTGGCCGAAGCGATCGTGCTGGTGGTGGTGGTGATGTTCCTGTTCCTGCAGAACTGGCGCGCCACGCTGATTCCGGCGATCACCGTGCCGGTGGTGCTGCTCGGCACCTTCGGCATCCTTGCCGCGGCCGGTTTCACCATCAACACGCTGACCCTGTTCGCGATGGTGCTGGCGATCGGCCTGCTGGTCGACGACGCCATCGTGGTGGTGGAGAACGTCGAGCGGATCATGCACGAGGAGCACCTGCCGCCGCGCGAGGCCACCGAGCGCTCGATGGGCGAGATCACCGGTGCGCTGATCGGCATCACCGTGGTGCTGGGCGCGGTGTTCCTGCCGATGGCGTTCTTCGGCGGCTCCACCGGCATCATCTACCGGCAGTTCTCCATCACCATCGCCTCGGCGATGGCGCTGTCGGCGCTGGTCGCGCTGACCCTGACCCCGGCGCTGTGCGCGACCCTGCTCAAGCCGGTGGAGCAGGAGCGCAAGCTCGGCCGCTTCTTCCAGTGGTTCAACCGCAGCGTCGAGCGCGGCCAGCAGGCCTACCAGCGTCGCCTCGGCGGCGTGCTGCAGCGGCCGCGGCGCTGGCTGGCGCTGTATGCGCTGGTGGCGCTGGCGATGGTGGTGCTGTACATGCGCATGCCCACCGGCTTCCTGCCGGTGGAGGACCAGGGCCAGGTGCAGATCCAGTTCACCACGCCGGAAGGCACGCCGCTGGCCAAGACCCAGGCCCTGGGCGAGCGCATCAGCGACTACTTCATGACCCACGAGAAGGCCAATCTCACCGCGATCTTCATGGTGGTGGGCCGCAACAACGCCGGCACCGGGCAGAACGCCGGCCAGGCCTTCGTGGCGCTCACGCCGTGGGGCGAGCGCAACCGCGACAACACCGCGCAGGCCATCATCGACCGCGCCAACGCGCATTTCCGCGGGGTCAGCGATGCCAAGATCAGCGTGCTGTCGCCGCCGGCGGTGCGTGGCCTGGGCCAGTCCAGCGGCTTCGAGCTGTGGATCCGCGACAGCGACGGCGCCGGCCGCGCGGCGTTGCTGAAGGCGCAGCAGCAGGTGCTCAAGGAGGCCGGCGACGATCCGCAGCTGACCGCGGTGCGGCTCAACGGCCTGGGCGACAAGGCGCAGTTGCAGGTGGACATCGACCATGCCCAGGCCAGCGCGCTGGGCCTGGCGCAGAGCGACATCAACGCGACCCTGGCCACCGCCTGGGGCGGCAGCTACGTCAACGACTTCATCGACCGCGGCCGGGTCAAGCGCGTGTACGTGCAGGGGGATGCGCCGTATCGCGCGCTGCCGGAGGACATCGCGCAGTGGTACGTGCGCGGCGGCGGCGGGCAGATGGCGCCGTTCGCCAGTTTCGCCAGCACCCACTGGACCCGCGGCCCGCAGTTGCAGCAGCGCTTCAACGGCCTGCCGGCATCGCAGATCCAGGGCGGCGCGGCGGCCGGCAGCAGTTCCGGCGAGGCGATGCAGCGGATGCAGGCGATCGTGGCCAAGCAGGAAGGCTTCGACCTGCAGTGGAGCGGGCTGTCCTACCAGGAGCAGTTGTCCAGCAACCAGACGCTGTGGCTGTACACGGCCTCGATCCTGTTCATTTTCCTGTGCCTGGCGGCGCTGTACGAAAGCTGGTCGATCCCGGTGGCGGTGCTGCTGGTGATTCCGCTGGGCGTGGTCGGCACGGTGCTCGCGACCACCCTGGCCGGGTTCGTCAACGACATCTATTTCCAGGTCGGCCTGCTGACCACGATCGGCCTGTCGGCGAAGAACGCGATCCTGATCGTGGAATTCGCCGAGGCGCGGCAGCGCGCGGGCATGCCCTTGCTGGAGGCGACGCTGGAGGGCGCGCGGTTGCGCCTGCGGCCGATCGTGATGACCTCGCTGGCGTTCGTGGCCGGTGTGCTGCCGCTGGCGCTGTCGACCGGCGCCGGCGCCTCCAGCCGCCGCGAGATCGGCGTGTGCGTGATCGGCGGCATGGTCACCGGCACCGCACTGGCGGTGCTGCTGGTGCCGCTGTTCTTCGTATTGGTGCGCCGTCTGTTCCACGGTCCGGCGCGGCAGGACGCGAGCGCTGCGGCGGCGTAAGCCGTAGACCGGCGAGGCGGCCCCGCGACGCGGTGCCGCCTTGCGACTAGACTTTGCGTTTCCCCCACGCCATACGACCGCGCGATGAACGATTCCTCCTGTTGCGGCGCGCCCAGCGACGCACCGGCCCACTGGTCCGACCGCATCCGCGATATCGCCGATTTCCCGAAGCCGGGCATCGTGTTCAAGGACATCACTCCGCTGCTGGCCGACGGCCCGGATTTCGCCTCCGCCGTGGATGCGCTGGCCCAGCCCTGGCGCGGCACCCCGCTGGATGCGGTGCTGGGCATCGAGGCGCGCGGCTTCATCCTCGGCGCGCCGCTGGCGCACGAACTGCGCACCGGGTTCGTACCGGTGCGCAAGCCCGGCAAGCTGCCGGCGCAGACCCTGGCCCAGGATTACGGACTGGAATACGGCCGTGACCGCATCGAGATCCATGCCGATGCGCTGCAGCCGGGCATGCGCGTGCTGCTGGTCGACGACGTGCTGGCCACCGGCGGCACCCTGCTGGCGGCGCTGGCGTTGGCGCAGCGGATGGGCGCCGAGGTAGTCGCGGCGACGGTGCTGGTGGAACTGGCCGGACTCGGTGCGCGGGCGCGCTGGCCGGCGGAGATTCCGCTCACCGCGCCGCTGCGTTACTGACGCCGCGCATGGGCGAAGACGGGATCGGCTGCGCCCGCGACCGGCGGCTCAATGCGGGTAGATCACCTGTTCCAGCGCCGGGTCGGCCTGCGCGGCGGCGTGGCTCAGCTGGCCATCGAACGGACCGACCTTGCAGATCCGCCCGTCGTCGGCGAACACCAACTGCAGCCCGTGTTCCGCTTCCCAGTCGCAGTTGCATTCCAGGCTGATGCGCAGGCGGCCGTCGCGATAGCGGCTGACATAGGCTTCGCTGCCGAACTGCACGTGCGCCCACACCTCGGCGGGGCCGGCGATCTGCGGCGAAGGCCACCCGTACTTTGCGCACAGCGCCTGCGTGTGCCGGTAGTAGGCGAACACGTGTGGCGCGGCGGCGGCGAACACTGCGGCGTCGAGCTGCAGGAAGGTCGCGATGGAGGACGCTGCGTCGGCCGGAATGTCGCCGGCGTCGCCGTCCTCCAGGATGAAGCAGCAGGTGCCGCGCATCCACGGCACCGGGACCGCGTCGCTCCACAGGGCACCGTCCTCGTCCGGGCGCAGCGACGCCAGGACCTGCACCGCCGCGCTCACAGCTTGGCGACCCGGAAGCGGCGGCCCTTGATCTTGCCGGCCTGCAACTGCGCCAGCGCCTTGCCGGCGTGGGCGCGGGCGATGGCGACGTAGGAGCGGGTGGGGTAGATGGCGATCTTGCCGATCGCCGCGCCGGACAGCCCGGCATCGCCGGTCAGCGCACCGAGGATGTCGCCCGGACGCAGCTTGTCGGTCTTGCCGCCGTCGATGCGCAGGGTGACCATCGCCGCCTGCGGCAGCTGCGCCGGCCGTGCGGTGGCCAGCGGTGCGCGCGACCAGCGCAGCGGCTGGCCCTGCTCGGTTTCCAGCGCCTGCGCGCGCGCGGTCTCGCGCGGCGCCACCAGGCTCAGCGCCAGGCCATGCTTGCCGGCGCGCGCGGTGCGGCCGATGCGGTGGCGGTAGGTCTCGCTGTCGGTCGGCAGTTCGTAGTTGATCACCGCCGCCAGGTCTTCCACGTCCAGCCCGCGCGCGGCCACGTCGCTGGCGACCAGCACGTTGCAACTGCGGTTGACGAAGCGCACCAGCACCTCGTCGCGGTCGCGCTGTTCCATGTCGCCATGCAGCGCCAGCGCGGAGAAGCCGAACTGCTGCAGCGACCCGGCGACCTCGTCGACCTCCTTGCGCGTATTGCAGAACACCACGCTGGACTCGGGGGTGAAGCGCAGCAGCAGGCCGGCCACCGCCTTCTGCCGGTAAGTCGGGTCGACCTCGAAGAACTGCTGGTCGATCTCCGGTGCGCTGTCGGCGCCTTCGACGGTGATTTCCGCCGGTTCCTTCAGCAGGTCGCGCGCCAGTGCGCGGATTTCATCGGGGAAGGTGGCCGAGAACAGCAGGCTCTGCCGGTGCTTGTCGCACCGGCTGGCGATCTCGCGGATCGGCTCCTCGAAGCCCATGTCGAGCATGCGGTCGGCCTCGTCCAGCACCAGCGTGCGTACCCCGCCCAGGTGCAGCGCCCGCTTGCGCGCCAGTTCCTGGATGCGGCCGGGCGTACCGACCACTACCTGCGGGTCGTGCGCCTCCAGCGAGGCCAGTTGCGGCGCCAGCGGCATGCCGCCGGTCAGTACCACCAGTTTCATGTTGGGAATGCCGGTGGCCAGCTTGCGCAACTGCTTGCCGACCTGGTCGGCCAGTTCGCGCGTCGGGCACAGCACCAGCGCCTGCGCGCGGCTCAGCGTCGGGTCCAGCTTGTGCAGCAGGCCCAGGCCGAACGCCGCGGTCTTGCCGCTGCCGGTGGGCGCCTGCACGATCGCATCGCGTCCGGCCAGGATCGGCGGCAGGCTCTGCGCCTGCACCGGGGTCATGCGGGTGTAGCCGAGTGCGTGGATGCCGGGCGCGAGCGCCGGGGAGAGGGAGAGGGTGGCGAAATCGGTCATGCGGCATTTTAGCCGGTGAGAGGCCGGGATTCGGGAGTGGGGATTCGGGATTGGGTGGTCCGGCGAGCGCTGGGCGTCTCGCGATGCCTGTTGGCGTCGTAGGGGCGGCTTCAGCCGCGACGGGCGTATCTCTGAAACCCGGAGGGTAGGTCTAGTTGCAAACCAAAGGAAACGGCATCTGCATCACTTCGAAGGCAGGTGCCCGCTCAGCCCACCGCGGCGAACCAATCGGCAATGGTGCGCGCGCTCGCAGCAGGGGCGGTCTGCAGCAGCAGGTGCGGACCGGGCAACTCGATGCAGCGGGCGCCGGCAATGCCGGCGAGGATCGTGGCGCCGGCCGTGCGATGCATCAGCCGGTCGTGGCTGGCGCGCAGGTACAGCGTCGGCACGGCGATGTCGGCCAGACGGGGGCTGACGTCCACGCGCAGGGCGCTGGCCGCGCGGTCGCGCAGTACCGCCGGGGCGACCCCGCGCAGCGTGCGTGCCAGTTGCGTCTCCAGCGCCGGCGTGGACCAGCGGCCGAGCAGCGACCAGCGCAACGCGGCGGTGGGCAGGCGATGTGCCGGTGCGAAACGCGTCAGCGCCGCGAACGGCGCCAGCGCCGGGACCGGGTTGCGGGCAAAGGTGGTGGACAGGACCAGGCCAGCCAGCCCGGCGGGGCGTTGCGCCGCGAGCGACACGGCCACGGGGCCGGAGAACGATTCGCCGAGCAGGACGAAGCGCTGCTGCGGCAGCGATTGCCGTGCCAGGTGCTCCAGTTCCGCGTACGAGGCCAGTCGGTCGCGCGGATAGGTCGCCACCGTCACCTGCGCGAAGCGTCGCCGGGCTTCGGCGACGAATTCGGTTAGCAGTTCGCTGGTGCCGTCCAGGCCGGGCAGGATGACGAGTGCCGTCATTGCAGTGTCGGGCGCGGGCAGGCGGCCGCGGCGAGGCGGCGACGGCATGAGGGCATGGCGAACAAACGGGCAAGGTCCAGGTGCGGGGTGGGTGCGGCAGTCGGCGTCGGCGCAGGGCGCATCCACGTACAATAGCGCGATGCCTCTTATCACTCTGCAGAACCTCGACTACAGCGTCGGCGGCCCCTTGTTGCTGGAAAAGACCGACCTGTCGATCGAGCCGGGCGAACGGATCGCCCTGATCGGCCGCAATGGCGCCGGCAAATCCACCCTGATGAAACTCATCGCCGGCGAGCTCAAGCCCGACGATGGCGAGGTGCGCGTGCAGCAGGGCGTGCGCATCGCCCGGCTGGAGCAGGAGGTGCCGCACGGCGCCGCCGGCAGCGTGTTCGACGTGGTCGCCGACGGCCTGGGCGAGCTTGGCCATTGGCTGGCCGAGTTCCATCGGCTCAGCCATGCCGCCGAGTTCGACGGCGATGCGCTGGGCGCGGTGCAGTCCAAGATCGATGGCGCCAATGGCTGGGCGCTGGACCAGCGGGTCAACGAGACCCTGACCCGCCTGGAGCTGGACGGCGACGCCGAATTCGCGCGGCTGTCCGGCGGCATGAAGCGTCGCGTGCTGCTGGCGCGCGCACTGGTCTCGGCGCCGGACCTGTTGTTGCTGGACGAGCCGACCAACCACCTCGACATCGAGGCCATCGACTGGCTGGAAGGCTTCCTCAAGGGCTGGAACGGCAGCGTGGTATTCGTGACCCACGACCGGCGCTTCCTGCGTGCCCTGGCCACGCGCATCGTCGAGATCGACCGCGGCCAGGTCAGCAGTTGGCCGGGCGACTGGGCCAACTACGAGCGCCGCCGCGAGGAGCGGCTCAATGCGCAGGCGCAGGAGAACGCGCGCTTCGACAAGCTGCTGGCGCAGGAAGAAGTGTGGATCCGCCAGGGCATCAAGGCGCGGCGCACCCGCGACGAGGGCCGGGTGCGGCGGCTGGAAGCCATGCGCCGCGAGCGCACCCAGCGCCGCGAACTCGGCGGCAACGTGCGCATGGAGGCGGCGCAGGGCGAATCCTCCGGCAAGAAGGTGATCGAAGCCAAGGACCTGAGCTTCGCCTTCGGCGCGCGCAGCATGGTGCGCGATTTCTCCACCACCATCCTGCGCGGCGACCGTATCGGCCTGATCGGCCCCAACGGCAGCGGCAAGACCACGCTGCTGAAGCTGCTGCTGGGCGAACTGGCCCCGGACGCAGGCGAAGTGCGTGCCGGCACCAATCTGCAGGTGGCGTACTTCGACCAGTACCGCGCCACCCTGCGCGAGGACTGGAGTGCGATCGAGAACGTGGCCGAGGGCCGCGACTTCATCGAGGTCAACGGCAAGCGCAAGCACGTGCATGCCTACCTGCAGGATTTCCTGTTCACTCCCGAGCGCGCGCGTGCGCCGATCACCCGCCTGTCCGGCGGCGAGCGCAACCGCCTGCTGCTGGCGCGGTTGTTCGCGCAGCCGTCCAACCTGCTGGTGATGGACGAACCCACCAACGACCTGGACGTGGAGACCCTGGAGCTGCTGGAAGAATTGCTCGGCGACTACAGCGGCACCTTGTTGCTGGTCAGCCACGACCGCGACTTCATCGACAACGTGGTGACCTCGACCATGGTCATGGAAGGCGACGGTCGCATCGGCGAGTACGTCGGCGGCTACAGCGACTGGGTGCGCCAGCGCCCGGCGGCGCCGGCCAGCGCGATGGCGGTGGCGAAGGCGTCGGCCACCGCCGCGGCGACCACGCCGGTGGCGGCGGCTGCGGTGCCCCCCGCGCCCGCGCCGGCCAAGCGCAAGCTCAGCTACAAGGACGCGCGCGAACTGGAACAGTTGCCGGCGCGGATCGAAACGCTGGAACAGCAGGTCGCGGCGCTGACCGAGGCGATGACCGACCCGGCGTTCTACCAGCGCGACGCGGCCGCGGTGAACGCGCACACGCAGGCGCTGAGCCAGGCGCAGGCCGATCTGGATGCGGCGTATGCGCGGTGGAGCGAACTGGACGGTTGAAGAGCCAAGGCTCGGGCAACGACCAAGGCGGCCGCTTTACCGAGATCAAAGACCTGATGCGTGGGCGTTGGGGGGGGGCGCGTCGGGGCTGAAGCCCCTCCCACAGGAGGGGCACGTGCGATGGCCCTGTTGTGCGAGCGGTTCGGCGCAGCGCGGTCAGGTCAATCCGATTCGACCGGCGCTTCCGCTTCCTCGCTGCCGCCCACGAACGCGACGAAGCTGACGCCGTCCTGCGCCCACTCGCGGGCGACGTCGTCCAGGATTTCCAGCAGCACGTCGAAGGCCGGCTGCGCCACCGCCTGCAACTGCCCGGCGTCCTCCAGCAGCAGCGCGTAGCCGCGCGGGGAGGGCAGCCAGGACAGGTCGCGCAGGCCGTCGGTCAGCGCGTCCCAGTTGCGGCCGAAGCCGGGCGGGAAGTCCAGTTGCGCGGCCAGCCGCATCAGCAGCATGGCCTTGCCGGTGCAGCCGTGCAGGTCGATCCGGCACAGCCGCAGGCCGGCGTCGCGGGCCAGGGCGGCGACGCTGTCCAGATCGCGGTTGGCGACGCGGTAGACGCCGGAGGCGGCAGGCTCGGCGAGATTCAGCGCGAACGGGAAGCCGCTCATGGCGTCGGCCCCGTGCCGCCGACATGGAAGCTGCGGAAACTGTCGTAGTGGTCGTCGCTGTAGTACCAGACCTGCGGCGGCGTGCCGCCGGTGACGATGCGGCGCGCACCGCGATGCGACAGGCCCGGCGTCTCGACGGTGTATTCGCGGTAGTAGCCGCGCGGTTGTGCCGGTAGCCGGTTCTCGCGATTGCCGAACACGCTGCCGTCCTGGCGGTGCGGGAACGGGCCGCCGCGCAGGATCAGCGCCACCGTGGCGCGCGCTTCGGGCGGCAGGAACGCGGGAAGGTCCGGCGCTGCCGTGTCGGCAGCGGGCGTGGCCTTGCCGGGCGCGGTGTAGGGCGTCTGTGCAGCCGCGTCGAGCGAGGGCGCGAACTGCTGGTGCGGCGGATGCTGCAGCTCGCGGATGCCCCACAGCCCGCCCACCAGCAACACGATGGCGGCGATCAACAGCACGGGCTTGCGCATGGACTCTCCTGCAGGAACGGCGGCGGCGCGCAGCAAGGCGCCCTCGCGCACAGTATGGGCCGGCCTGCCTGTTCCCGCTCTAAACGCCGCCGGTCACGCCGGTGACCCAGGCGATTCACACCCGACTAACCGGGGCGTGGGGCATGGTAGGCGCCGATTCGCAAGGCCGGTCGGCACCACCCGCCGCGGGATGGGACGATGTTTCCCCAGCCGCGCCCTTGGTAAGGTCGCCGACCGTCCCTACCATTGCTCACGCAACGCTCGTCCTTTCGACGGCGAAAGTCCAGGAGAACCGCATGGCCTACACCCTCCCCAAGTTGCCCTACGCCTACGACGCGCTGGAACCGCACATCGATGCGCAGACGATGGAGATCCATCACACCAAGCATCACCAGACCTACATCAACAACGTCAACGCCGCGCTGGAAGGCACCGAGTACGCCGACCTGCCGATCGAGGCGCTGGTGTCCAAGCTGAAGTCGCTGCCGGAGAACCTGCAGGGTCCGGTGCGCAACAACGGTGGCGGCCATGCCAACCATTCGCTGTTCTGGACGGTGATGGCGCCGAATGCCGGCGGCACCCCCGGCGGCGACGTCGGCAAGGCGATCGACGCCGAACTGGGCGGCTTCGACAAGTTCAAGGAAGCCTTCACCAAGGCCGCGCTGACCCGCTTCGGCAGCGGCTGGGCCTGGCTGAGCGTCACCCCGGACAAGAAGCTGGTGGTGGAAAGCACCGCCAACCAGGACAGCCCGCTGTTCGAGGGCAACACTCCGATCCTGGGCCTGGATGTGTGGGAACACGCCTACTACCTGAAGTACCAGAACCGCCGCCCGGACTACATCGGCGCGTTCTTCAACGTGGTCGACTGGAAGGAAGTGGAGCGCCGCTACCACGCCGCGATCGGCTGATCGCGCACCAGCGCCGCAGCAGAGAAGGCCGGGTTCGCCCGGCCTTTTTGTGTGTGTCAGACAGAAGCGCTGGAGGTGCGGGCGGGGCGTGGCAGCGAGGTGCAGAGAGGCGTCCCTTCGCGCGCGTGAGCAGCGTGCTTCGGCAGCGATGGCGGTCTGCGCCGCATCGGTCACCGCTTGCGCCGCTGCGTCGTCAGGGCGCCTCGAATAACCTAGGGACGCACCTGTAGGAGCGGCTTCAGCCGCGATGGGCGTTACCGAGAATGCCCGTCGCGGCTGAAGCCGCTCCTACAACAGATGCGGTGATGCGTGACGAAAGCAGGGCATTAGCGGTGCACGATCGTTGCGTGCAATGGCACACCGCCGGTCCATCCCCACGCGCCGTATCGCACGGCGTGCGACCACGTCCAGCGTGCCGTCCGCTACGGCGCCGGTTGCAGCGATGTCGGCATCGGGTCCAGCGGCTGCAGCGCCATCAGCAGGCCGCGTGCGCCGGCCGCGGGCAGGTCCGGCGCCGGTGCGAACAGGCGTGCGCCGTGCAGCGGGCGGAAGTGGCCGCGTTCGAAGAACACGTGGTCGGCCGCGGCCGCGGTGCCGGGCGCACGCACGTCGATCCGGTTGCGAGCCGATTCGCCACGCACGCTGCCGTCCTCGAAACGCGCCGCCAACGGCGCCAACTCGGGCGCACGCGCCGTGGCGAAGAAGCCACCCGCCAGCAGCGACGGCACGCCCTCGGCGGTGGCATCGATCCATGCCATCAGGTCCTCGGCCTGTTCGCGGCGGCTGGCGCCTCCGTCGCGCGCGGCGTGCAGGCGGGTGAAGTACAGGTTCACCGGCTGTCCGTGCAGATCCACCCGTACCAGGCCGGCCACGCTGTAGTCCTCCAGCGGGTGCAGCAGGGTCTCGGCTTCCTCCAGCACCGGCAGGCGGGTCAGCAGTGCATTGCCGCGGCGTTGCGACCGGCTCGGCGGGTCGGGACTGATGAAATGGCAGTGGTAGCCCAGGCGCGCGGCCAGCCATTGCGCCTGGTTGGGGATCTCGGGCGTCTGCACCACCTCCTGCAGGGCGATGGCGTCGGGATGCAGGCGTTGCAGGGCCACGACGATGCGCTCGCGGCGCGCGCTCCAGTCGTCGCCGTCCTGCGGCGCGTGCGGATCGCCGGCCAGCGTGAGGGTGACCACGGTGAGCGGGCTGTCCGCGGGCGCCGCGATCGTCGGCATCGCGTCCGGCATCGCCTGCGCGTGTGCCAATGCCGCCACGGCCAGCAACAGCCAGCCGGTGCGATGCCATCGGAAGACGCGCAGGTTCATGCGGACGATGCTACGGCGCGGGGCCTCAGATGGACGTATACAGTCGGCGGCGCTGCGGCGTCCGCCACACAATCGATGCTGCGCAAGCGGCAACGACGAACATCGCCCCGCCTCCGATGCGCACGGGCGCGGAGGCGGGGCCGGACCGCGGCGCGCACGCCGCGGCCCTCGCTCAGGGCTGCAGCACGCCGTCCTTCAGGTGCAGCGGCGCGCGCGCCTCCACCTGCGTCGCCGAACGGCCCAGCAACAGCTCGTAGTCGCCGGCGGCGATGTGCCAGTGGCGCTTCTTCGGATCGAAGTCGGCCAGAGTCTTGGGCTCGGCGACGATGCTGACGTGGCGGCTCTCGCCCGGCTTCAGCAGCACCTTGTCCCAGCCGACCAGGCGGATCGGGGTGTGGTGGCCCTGCGGCAGGCGCAGATACAGCTGCGGCACGTCGGCGCCTTCGCGATCGCCGGTGTTGCGCACGTCGAAGCTGGCGACGACCTGGTGACCGTCGGCCTGCACCTTGAAGTTGCTGTAGGCGAACGTGGTGTAGGACAGGCCATAGCCGAACGGATACACCGGCTCCAGGCCGCGTGCGGCGAACCAGCGGTAGCCGACGTTGGCGCCTTCGATGCTGTAGTCGACATTGCTGCCGGCCGGTTGCGCCGGCTTGAAGCCCAGCCCGGGAATCGACGGCCGCGGCAGTTGCGACACGTCGCGCAGCCAGGTCACCGGCAGGCGCCCGGACGGATTGACCTCGCCCAGCAGCAGCCGCGCCAGGCCTTCGCCGCCACGGATGCCCGGATACCAGGCCTCCAGCACCGCCGGCACCTGCTGCAGCCAAGGCATCGCCACCGGGCCGTTGGTTTCCAGCACCACCGCCGTCTTCGGGTTGGCCTTGGCCACCGCCGCGATCAGCGCGTCCTGCTTGTCGGGCAGGGCGATGTCCGGCAGGTCCACCGACTCGGCCGACCATTGCGTGGCGAACACGATGGCCACGTCGGTCTCGCGCGCGAGCTTGGCCGCCGCGGCCGGGTCGTCGCCGCTGGCATAGTCGATCTGCGCGTCGGGCAGGGCCTTGCGCAGCGCCTGCAGCGGCGAGGACGGATGGAACATCACCGGACCCGGCCAGGTGGTCGGGGCGATCCCCGGCACCGCGTTGCCGCCGTTGACGGTGACCCCGACCATCGACGAGCCGCCGCCGCCGATCACGCCCTTGTCGGCATGCCCGCCGATCACCGCGATGCGGCGCACGTTGCGCGACAGCGGCAGCAGCTTGCCCTCGTTGCGCAACAGCACCGTGCCTTCCTCGACCACGCGCTGCGCGGCCAGACCGCCGGCGGCATCGTCGATCGGCTGGTGCTGCGGCGGGTTGTCGAAGCTGCCGGTGGCGAAGAACGCGCGCAGGATGCGCTTGACCATGTCGTCCAGGCGTGCCTGCGGCACGGTGCCGGCGGCCACGGCCATGCGCAGCGGCTGGTCGAAGTACACCGCCTTGTCGAACACTTCGCCGGCCGACTGCTGGTCCAGGCCGGCCAACGCCGCCTTGGAGCCGCTGTGCACGCCGCCCCAGTCGGACATCACGTAGCCGGGGAACTTCCATTCCTGCTTCAGCACCTGGTTGAGCAGGTAGTCGTGCTCGCAGCCGTACACGCCGTTGATGCGGTTGTACGAGCACATCACCGAGCCGGGCTGGCCGATCTTCAGCGCCAGCTCGAAGGCCAGCAGGTCCGACTCGTGCATGGCCTGTTCGCCGATGTCGGCGCTGTGAGTGTTGCGCCCGGTCTCCAGGTCGTTCATCGCGAAGTGCTTCATGGTCGAGACCACGTGCTGGCTCTGCACGCCGCGGATCGATTCGCCGACCATCGTGCCGGCCAGCAGCGGATCCTCGCCGGCGTACTCGAAGTTGCGGCCGTTGCGCGGGTCGCGCTGCAGGTTGACGCTGCCGGCCAACAGCACGTTGAAGCCCTGCTGCCAGGCTTCGCGGCCCATGGTGGCGCCGCCGGCGAAGGCCAGTTCGCGGTTCCAGGTCGCGGCGGTGGCGGGGCCGGAGGGCATCGCGGTGGCGTGGTCGCCGGGGCGGATGTTGCCGGGATTGGTCACGCCGACGCCGGCATCGGCCAGCTGCTGCGCGGGGATGCCCAGGCGTTCGACCGCCGGCACGTAGCCGGCCGAGCCGACCGCGCCGGGCGGGCGCGGGCCGCCGTCCTTGCCGAGGCCGAAGTAGCTATGCAGCAGTTGGAACTTCTCGTCCGGGGTCATCGCCTGCACCAGCAGCGCGGCGCGCCGGTCCGGCGACAGGCTGCGGTCGTTCCACGGGCGCTGCGCAGCGGCGGTGTTCGGCGTTGACGCCGTGCCCGCGGCCGTCGCCGGCGGCGCGGCGACGGCAGGCGAGGCCAGCGCGAGGGTCAGGCAAAGGGGTCCTGTAAACGTTTTCATATCGGGGCGAACAGCCTCTCTAGCAGATCAAAGGGAAGGCGCATCGGGGGGAGTGAGGGGAGGGTGGAACCGCGCGTCAGGACGGTGCTTCGTCGCTGCGCATGACCGGGTACAGGCGGTAGCGCTCGTCCCAGGAGCTGTGGCGGCGGTAGAAGAACTCCAGCCGCGCCTGCGGATCCTTGGCGAAGGCCGCGTCGTGTTCGAGCTTGTCCTCGAACTCGGCCTTGAGCGCCGGGTCGCTGGCCAGCATCTGCCGTGCCACGTCCTCGGCGACGTAGTCTTCCATGTACTCGGCGCGCTCGAACGCGCTGTTGAACTCGCCCCATTGCAGCAGCGAGTCCGGCGCCTGCGGTTCCAGCAGCGTCATCAGCAGCCGTGCCTTGGGCTGGGCGATCGGCACGAACAGCGTGCCGGCGCCGATGGCGCGGGTTTCCGGCTTCCAGGCACCGGTGACGCTGAGCCGCTGGTGGCCTTCGGACGAGCGGGCGGCGAAGCTGGCCTCGTCCGCGCGGAAGGTCTGCACCGGCAGGGTGGCGTCGTGCTCCAGCGTGCGGAAGACGATGCCGTGCTGGCGCAGCTTGGCGCCGACCAGGGCGGCCTGCGCCGCCGGCACCAGGTAGCCGGCGCGCGGCGCGGCGACTTCGACGCTGGGCACGACCTGGTCGCGCAGCGGCACGCGCCATATCTGCGGGGTGCGCTCGTCGTAGCGGGTCATCAGCGCGCCGGAGACCGGTGAGGGCGTGCGGGTGTAGGCGTAGCCGCGGAAGTCCACCAGGTGCGAGGCCTCGGTGGTGCGGTAGTCCAGCGCCACGGTCTTGCCGCCCAACGCTTGCGCGCGGGCGTCGGCGGCCAGCGCGTCGGCGCGCCACTGCGCACCATGTCGTGCCACCTGCTGCAGCACCGAGACGATGGTGTTGCGGGTGATGCGCACGCGCTCGGGGTAGCGCTTCCACGAATGCGTTTCCACCAGCATGCCGAAGCGGTTGCGCAGCTGGAAATAGCCGTGCGAGAAGCGCGGCGTCGGCACGCCGTCCTCGAAGCCCGAGGCCGGGTCGTCGTTGACCACGAACGAGGGGTAGTAGGGCAGCGGCAGCGAGCCCTGCCGCTTCAGGTCGGCGAGCACGCCGTCGCGCAGGCGCAGGCCGTCGCCGCGCAGCGCGGTGTCGCCGGCGTGCAGCGGTTCCACCTGGATCGACACGTCGTGCTCGAACTGCGCGCCGTCGGTGACGTGCAGGTCCACGTACAGCAGCGGATCCCACTGTTCGACCAGGCGCAGCATCGCCTGCATCTCCGGCGCGTCGGCCTTGACGTAGTCGCGGTTGAGGTTGAGGTTCTGTGCGGTGGTGCGCCAGCCCATCTGCTCCGGGCCGCGCTGGTTGGGCCGGTTCCAGGCGCCGAAGCGCTCGTGCCCGTCGACGTTGAACACCGGTACGAACAGCCACACTTGCCTGTCCAGTGCGCCGCGCGCGGCCTGGCCGTCGAGCAGTTGGCGCAGCGCCAGGAAGCCGGCGTCCTTGCCGTCGATCTCGCCGGCGTGGATGCCGCCTTGGATCAGCACCACCGGCAACTTGCGCGCCTGTGCGGCCGCCGGATCCAGTGCACCCGAGGTCGACACGGCCAGCGCCTTCATCGGCCGGCCTTCCGGGGTGGTGCCGAAGTCGAAGCAGCGCACCGCCTGCGGATAGCGCTGCGCGAACGCATCGCACAGGGCGATGGTTTCGGCGTAGCGGCCGGTGCGCGCGAATCCGCTGCGCTCGGCTTCGGTGGACAGGCCCGCCTCGCTGGCCAGCGACGGCATGCTGCACAGCAGCATCGGCAGCAACAGGGTGGCCAGCCAGGGTCGGATCATCTCGGTACCGTCTCGGGACAGACCCCCATGATGCGGGCAGCGCGCCGATTGCGAAAGCACCCGCGGTTCGATTCGCCGGAACGATCGGGTAACCTTCTGAAAATTTTGTCTGGACGAGGGCCCGTGAGCAGCCAAGCCACCACGAGACACGCCGCATGAGCGCGGCGCAGGAGCGCGCCACTGCGCGCATGCCGCGGCAGATTCCGTACATCATCGGCAACGAGGCCTGCGAGCGCTTCAGCTTCTACGGGATGCGCAACATCCTGGTGCAGTTCCTGATCACCTCGCTGCTGCTGCAGGAAGTGACCGCGCCCGGCCGCGAGGCCGAAGCCAAGCACATCATGCACAGCTTCATGATCGGCGTGTACTTCTTCCCGCTGCTCGGCGGCTGGCTGGCCGACCGTTTCTTCGGCAAGTACAACACCATTCTCTGGTTCAGTCTGGTCTACTGCGTGGGCCACCTGTGCCTGGCGCTGTTCGAGGGCCACCGCAACGGCTTCTTCCTCGGCCTGGGCCTGATCGCGCTGGGCGCGGGCGGGATCAAGCCGCTGGTGGCCTCGTTCATGGGCGACCAGTTCGACCAGGGCAACAAGCACCTGGCCAAGCTGGTGTTCGACGCCTTCTACTGGATCATCAACTTCGGCTCGCTGTTCGCCTCGCTGCTGATCCCGCTGGCGCTGAAGAACCTGGGCCCAGCGTGGGCGTTCGGCATCCCCGGCATCCTGATGCTGGTGGCCACCCTGGTGTTCTGGGCCGGGCGCCACCGCTATGTGCGCGTGCCGCTGCCGCCCAAGGATCCGCACGGCTTCGGTCAGGTGGTGCGCACCGCGCTGCTGCGGCAGGCGCCGGGGCAGGGGCGTCCCGGCCTGGCCCTGGCCGGCGTGGCGGTGCTGCTGGCACTGGCGACGTTCGCCCTCGTGCCGACCCTGGGCCTGGTGATCTGCCTGTGCCTGGCGCTGGTGCTGCTGCTGGCCGGCATCGGCGGCGGCACCTGGTGGCAACTGGAACGCGCCCGCGCGGTGCATCCGGACGCCGCCGTGGACGGCGTGCGCGCGGTGCTGAGGGTGCTGGTGGTGTTCGCGCTGGTCACCCCGTTCTTCTCGCTGTTCGACCAGAAGGCCTCCACCTGGGTGCTGCAGGGCCAGCAGATGCAGATGCCGGACTGGTTCAGCGCCTCACAGATGCAGGCATTGAATCCGGCGCTGGTGATGCTGCTGATCCCGTTCAACAACCTGGTGCTGTACCCGCTGCTGCGCCGGCGCGGCTACGAGCCGACCGCGTTGCGGCGGATGACCGCCGGCATCGCCTTCAGCGGCCTGGCCTGGATCGTGGTCGGGACGCTGCAGGTGATGATGGACGGCGGCGACGCGCTGTCCATCGCCTGGCAGATCCTGCCGTACGCGCTGCTGACCTTCGGCGAAGTGCTGGTCTCGGCGACCGGCCTGGAATTCGCCTACAGCCAGGCGCCGCAGTCGATGAAGGGTGTGGTGATGAGTTTCTGGAACCTCACCACCACCGTCGGCAACCTGTGGGTGCTGCTGTCCAACGCCGCGGTGCGCAATGACCGCGTCACTGCGCACATCGGCAGCACCGGGCTCAGCGAGACCGCCTTCCTGATGTTCTTCTTCGCCGCCTTCGCCTGCATCGCCGCACTGCTGTTCGGGCTGTACGCGCGCCGCTACCGCATGGTCGACCACTACCGCCCCGCCTGAGACCCCGCATGCCCTCCGTCACCCCCGTCAACCTGATCCTGATCGTCCTCACCGTGCTGGTGTCGTGGGCGGCGTTCAACAACCGCCGGCTGCTCGACCGGCTGATCCTGTGGCCACCGGCGATCGATCGCCACAAGCAGTACGACCGCCTGGTGACCTACGGCTTCATCCACGCCGATTTCCCGCACCTGCTGTTCAACATGGTCACGCTGTATTTCTTCGGCGGCCCGATCGAGGTGCTGATGGAGCGGCACACCGGCAACATGCTGGTGTACCCGCTGTTCTACCTGTCGGCGCTGGTGGTCTCGATCCTGCCCAGCTACCTGAAGAACCAGAAGAACCCCAACTACATGAGCCTGGGCGCCTCCGGTGCGGTGTCGGCGGTGCTGTTCGCCTTCATCCTGATGGCGCCGTGGACCGGGATCTTCTTCTTCTTCATCCCGATTCCGATCCCGGCCATCGTGTATGCCGTGTTCTATGTCGGCTACAGCATCTGGATGGACCGCCGCGGCGGCGACAACGTCAACCACAGCGCGCACCTGGCCGGCGCGGCGTTCGGTGTGATGTTCCTGCTGATCATGGAGCCGTCGGTGCTGCAGCACTTCCTCGACGAGCTGGCCAACCCGCGCTTCGGCCGCGGCTGATCCGTGGCCCCACGGCGCCTGCACGGGAGTGCGGCGCCGGATCGGTGCGTGCCTGGTTCGCTGCGCGGGCTGGGCACCATGGCGTCGATGCGGTCGTGGGCATGCATCGCGCTTGGGCAGGCGGCGGTCCGTCGGGCCGCCCTTCGGTTCAGCGGGTCTGCTGCCCGCGCAACTGCACCTTGGCGCTGCCGATGCCGGCGTTCTCGTAGGTGCGCTTGAGGCGCTGGTAGACCTCGTCGTCGAGCTGCTGGAACTCGCCGCCCTGCTGGTCGCCGCTCACCGACAGTTGGAACAGCCCTTCCAGCAGGGAGGCGTTGTGGTCGCCCAGGTCGTATTTGCTCTCGTTCTCGCTCATGCGCGTGGTTCCCTGTTGGATCGCTGCGTGACGGGAGCTGCAACTCCCATGCCAGGTTTTCGGCCTGTCTCTGGGTTATCGGCGGCGCGCGGCGCGACTTGAGTGGTACGACGTGAGCGGCGGACGGCTGACGCGCCGTGTCGAAGGCATGACGCGTTGGGGCAGGTGCTTCACATGGTCGCGGCGAGCGGCAGCGGACACTGCGTTTTCCGCGCCACACGTCTTTGCCCATGTCCGCAGCCAACCTCCCGATCGCGCACGATCCGCAACAGCGGCGTTTCACCCTGGAGGTCGACGGCCACCGCGCCGAGCTCGACTACGTGCTGGAACAGGGACGCATGGTCATCACCCACACCGGGGTGCCCGGCCCGATCGGCGGTCGCGGCCTGGCTGCGCAACTGGTGACCGCCGCGCTGGAGCACGCGCAGGCGCAAGGCTGGAAGGTGGTGCCGGCGTGTTCGTACGCCGCGGTGTTCATCCAGCGGCATCCGCAGTACGCCGCGCTGCTCGGTTGAGCGGGCGGCATCGCAACGGCGCGATAATGCGCGCCACTTCCATAGGCATTGCAGGAACAGGGGCAGTCGACGTGAGCAGGGCAGAGACGATGGGCAACGGGCGGATGGCATGGACGGCACTGGCGGTCGCGGCGGCACTGGCACTGGCCGGCTGCAAGCGCGAGGAACCGGCCGCCGCACCGGCGCCCACGGCGGCGCCGGCACAGAGCGAGGCCGCCGCGCCGACGGCGCCGGAGCAGGCGCAGACCGCGCCGCCGGAACTGAAGGACATCGTCGAGCACAGCCCCAGCTATGTGGTCGGGATCACCTTCCCGCCATCGATCAACCGCTACCCGGGACTGGCCGAGGCGGCCAACCGCTACGCGCAGAGCGCGCGCAGCGAACTGATGGAAGCGGTCGACGGGCTTGGCAACGATCGTCCGCGCGCGCCCTACGAACTGTCGCTGCAGTTCGAGATGCCGCTGGAGCGCCCGGACCTGGTCGCGCTGAGCGCCGACGGCAGCCGCTACACCGGCGGCGCCCACGGCGAACCGCTGGTGGCGCGCTGGGTATGGCTGCCGCAGCAGCAGCGCATGCTCACCGCCGACACGCTGATCCCGGATGCGTCGCACTGGAAGCCGGTGGCCGGCTATGTCGCTGCGCAACTGCGCCAGGCGGTGCAGACGCGGGTCGATGCCGAGCAGGTGCCGCCGGAGGACCAGGATGAGCAGGTCCGCAGCGCCAGCAAGATGATCGCCGAGGGCACCGAGCCGCAGCCCGGCAACTTCAGCCAGTTCCAGCCGCTGGTCGACGCGGCGGGCAAGATCACTGCGCTGCGCTTCGTGTTCCCGCCGTACCAGGTGGGGCCGTATGCCGATGGCACGCAGACCGTGGACGTGCCGGCCAGCGTGCTGCGCGAACTGGTGGCGCCGGAGTACGCGCCGCTGTTCGCTACCTGAGCGCTCGCCGGCGCGCATGCGCGCGTCGGCAACGGCGTGCGGTGCATCGCGTCGACAGCATGCCGGAACGCACCCCATGCCCTCGTCGGGGCGATGCGCAATGGGTAGCATTGGCGGCTACCCCACTTGCACTCGATTTCCTCATGGGCAGTTTCGATCAGACCGAGCGGCGTGTCGCGCACACCTGCGCACGCTATCCCGCGTTCCCGCGCGAGCCTGCCGTGCTGGTCCGCTTGGTCAAGCATCTGTACAAGCGCGTGCATGCCAACGCCAGCGGCATGCTCAAGGCGTACGGCATCAGCCCGCCGGAATACGAGATCCTGATGATGCTGTACGGCACGCCCGAGCAGTGCATCACCCCCACCGAGGTGGCCGAGGCCGCCAGCGAGAAGCCAGCCAACATCACCCGCCTCACCGACAGCCTGTGCAGCAAGGGGCTGCTGTCGCGCACGGCCAGTCCGGACGACCGGCGCAAGGTCACGCTGACCCTGCAGCCGGCCGGCATCGCCCTGATCGAGCGGCTGCTGCCGGACGTGTGCGCGTTCCTGGATGCGGAAACCGCGGCACTGGATGCGGGCGAGCAGCAGCAGTTGGAGACGCTGCTGAAGAAGATGCTGGCCGGCATCGACGGCCTCGATGCCGCCGCCGGCGCGAAGACGCCGGCGGCGCTGCCGTAAGGGCACCTCGAAGAAGGTGCGTCTGCGGCAATCGAGCGTGAGGCGGTTTCCCTCGTAGGAGCGGCTTCAGCCGCGACGGGCGTATCGGAAACGCGTCGCGGCTGAAGCCGCTCCTACGGGACGCGTCCCGGCATGATCCAGAGGTGCGAAGGTGCGTTGTCCCGCCGAGCCGGCAGGACGTCGGACGGTTCCTAGCGCCAGCCGCGCGCGCGGGCGCGCTGTTCACCGTCCGCATCCAGCGCTTCGCCGGCGATGCGCGCATCCACCGCCTGCAGCACCGTGGCCGGCATCGGGCTGGCCGCCATGCGCATGCCGCCGCCGCCGTTGCGTTCGCCGGCGGGCACCAGCAATTCCACCCGCCACGCGCCGTCGCGCTGGCAGGCCAGGCCGGCGCTGGTGCGCGGCATGGCGAAGGTGCGGCAGTAATGGCCGTCGCGATCGCGGAAGCTCAGGCCGATGCGCACGCTGCCCTGGGGCTGGCCGGACAACTGCTGCGTCAGTGCCTGCGCCAGCGCGCCTTCGGCAACACCGCCCTGGGTGGCCGCGACCGTGGGACCCGGCGCGGCGTCTTGCGGCAATTGCCGCTGCGCGATCCACAGCCCCAGCAGCAGCGCCGCCGCCAAGGCCGCCGGCAGCGCCCAGCGGCGGCGCGCGCGTGGCCGCAGCGGCGTCGGCCGGCTTGCCTGCGCCGCGGCATGAACGGGCGAGGGCGGCAGCGCCGCGACAGCGGCGTCCTCGCCGGGCGCGTCGGCCGGCCGTGCGCGCGCCGCGGCGAGCAGGCGCGCCGGCACCGGTTCGTCCAGCACTGGCGCGAAGCCGGCACGCAGCCGCGCCTGCAGGCTGCGCAGCCGCTCCAGGGCCTGCGCCAACTGCGGGTCGGTACGCAGCGCCGCTTCCACTTGCGCGGCCTGCACCGCGTCCAGTTCGCCGTCGGCGTAGGCCTGCAGGGTGAGTGAATCGATCGTGGTGGTCATGCGGTCGCCTCCAGTGACGCCTGCAGCGCTTCGCGTCCGCGCGCGAGCCGGCTGGTGAGTGTGCCCAGCGGAATCTCCAGCACCGCCGCGGCATCCTTGTAGGACAGGCCTTCGATCAGCACCAGTGCGATCGCCAGGCGTTGTTCCTCGGGCAGGCCGGCCATTGCGGCCTGCACCGCCATCCAGTCCTGCTGCCGCTCCAGCGGCGTGTCGCCGACATGTTCGCCCTCGGCGGCATCGACGAACACCTGCCGTCGCCGCCGCTGCGCCCGCACCTCGTCGATCCAGGCGTGGCGGATGATGCCGTACAGCCAGTACTGCAGCGGCGTTTCCGGCCGCCATTGCGCGGCGCGGCGCAGGGCGCGTTCGATCGCGATCTGCAGCAGATCGTCGGCGTCCTCGCGATGCCCGGCGACGGCACGCGCGAAGCGCCGCAGCTGCGGCAGCAGGGTACAGATGCCGTCGCCGACGGCGGCCGTGGGATCGGCGTGCATGTGGGGGATACGTTCGGCGGAGGCGTTTTCTTCCATGGGCGCGGCGCGGCGTTCACGGCGGGTCGGGATGGCAGGATTAGTGTGGCACGCCAACAGGGGCGGACAACGGAGCGGGACATGGCGACGGGCAGGCGAGTGCGCTGGGTGGCCGTGGCATGGCTGGCGGTGGCGACACCTGCGCTGGCGCAGTTGGCGTTGCCGTCGGCGGGTGGGCTGGTGCAGGACGTCACCCAGGGCGTGCAGGGCGGCATGAATCGGTTGGGGGAATCGCTGCAGGACGCGCGCGGCGATCTCGAACGGCTGCGCCTTAAACGCCTGCAGGCGCTGCTGCGCAGCGATCCGCGCGGGCTGGAGCGCGACGAAGGCGGCGCGGTGGTGATGCGTGGGCAGGTGGTGGCGCTGGAGCCGGAGCCGGCCGCGCTGCAGGCGGCGCAGGCGGCCGGCTTCGCCGTGCTGGAGCAGCGCAGCTTCGGCGAATTCGGGCTGCGCCTGGTGGTGCTGCAGGTGCCCTCGGGCCTGTCCACGCGCCGCGCCCTGCAGCAATTGCGCGAGCGCGATCCGCAGGGCGAGTACGACTACAACCACGTCTACAGCGGATCGGCGGCCGCACCAGCGGCGACGCCACCGGCAGCGGCCAGTGCGTCCACCGCACCGGCAGTCGCGGGCGCCGCGACCGGCGGCTTCGTGGTCGGCCTGATCGACAGCGGCGTGGACGCGGCGCATCCGGCGCTGGCCGGTGTGCAGGTGCAGACCTGGGGTTGCGACGGGCAGGTGCGCGCGCAGCCGCATGGCACCGCTGTCGCCTCGCTGCTGGCCGGACGCGCGGTGGCGCACGGGCCGTTCGCACGCACCCTGTATGCGGCCGACATCTATTGCGGCCAGGCCGATGGCGGCACCGTGGTCGAGCTGGTCGGGGCACTGGCATGGATGGCACAGCAGCAGGTGCCGGTGATCAACATCAGCCTGATCGGCGGCCCCAACCGCGCCCTGCAGCTCGCCGTGCAGCGCATGCTCGCGCGCGGCCACGTGCTGGTCGCGGCGGTCGGCAACGACGGCCCGGCGGCCCCGCCGCTGTACCCCGCGGCCTATCCCGGGGTGATTGGCGTCACCGCGGTGGATGCGCGTGGGCGGGTACTGCCGGAGGCGGGGCGTGGGCCGCAGGTGGCCTTCGCCGCGGTCGGCGAATTGATCGCCGCCGCGCCGCAGGGCCGCTGGCAGACGCAGCGCGGCACCTCCTTCGCGGCGCCGCTGGTGGCACGGCTGGCGGCGCAGGCACTGGCGCAGCCGAATCCGCAGGCGGCCGCGCAACTGCGCACGCAATTGCAGGCGCAGGCGCGCGATCTCGGTGCGCCCGGCGCCGATCCGGTGTACGGCGCCGGCCTGATCGGTGCGGACCTGGCGCTGCAGCGCGCGCCGGGCGGCTGAACGCATTCTGTCTGTGTCCCTCGTGCATGGGATGTTCTGCGTCGTTCGCTTCGTAGGACCACATGAGAGCCGCAGATGGCCTGCGGCGACACGAGGAGAATGCGATGAACGGCAAGACTCTGTTGGCGAGCGCGGTGCTGGTGGCGTCGGTGGCGCTGATCCCGGGCGTGGCCGGCGCGCAGGTGCTGGGCGGTGCGGGCAGCGTGGGCGGTGCCGTCAATGGCACCCTGGGCGGCCTGGGTGGCGGCAGCCTCGGCGGCAACGGCATGGGCGCCGGCCGCCTGGACGCCGGAGTGCCGCTGGATGGCGCGCGTCGCGGCATCGAGCAGTCGTCGCAGCGCGCGCGGATGGCGGCGCAGCGGGCGGCGGCGCGTGGCGCGGCCACCGCGGACGGTGCGGCGCAGACCGCAGGCGCTGCGGTGAACCAGGGCCGCACGCTGGCCGGCAATGCCGCGGCCAGCGGCAGTGCGGCGGCACGCAGCGCGGCCACCAGCGCGATGGGCCAGGCCGACGGCGCGCTCGGCGCGGCGACCAGCGCGGCCAACCCTACGGCGGCACTGTCGACCGCCGGCAATGCCGCCGGCGCAGTCGATGGCGTGACCGGTCACGGTGCGGCTGCCTCGAGTGCGGCCGGTAACGGCAGCGGCAACGGCGCCGCGAGCGGCGGCAACCTGCCGACCGTGCCGGCGCTGTCCGGCAGCGGCAGTGCCAACGGTGCGGCCAGCGGCAGCGCCTCGCACAGCGCGGGCACGCATGGCGGCTCGGTGTCGGGCCAGGCGGGTGCGGGCGGCCAGGGCGGTGCGCAGGCCGGTAGCGGTCAGGCGCAGGGGCAGGCCGCCGGCAATGCCTCGCTGGGTGCCAGCATCAACGCCTCCAGCGACGGCCAGTAAGTCGCTGATGGCCACGCGCGATGTGCCGCGCGCCGCCATCGCGATTGCTGGCTAGAAACACGACGCCCGGCTGAGCCGGGCGTCGTGCGTTTCGGGGCATGTGGGTCGGTGGTTGGGGCGTCCCAACCACGTCGTCGCGGCGTCGCGGCACGGCCGGGGGCCGTGCCGCAGTGCGCTTCAGCGTGCGCTCGGCGTCGTCGCCGGCGCAGCGTTGAGGCCGCGCTTCTCCAGCAAGGGCTCGATCTGCGGTGCGTGCCCGGCGAAGTCCTGGAACAACTGCATCGCATCGACGCTGCCACCGCGCGAGAGCAGGGTCTTGCGGAAGCGGTCGCCGTTGGCGCGGCTCAACCCGCCGTGCTGCTTGAACCACTGCTGGGTATTGGCGTCCAGCACCTCGGCCCAGATGTAGGCGTAGTAGCCAGCCGCGTAGCCGCCCATGATGTGGCTGAAGTACGGCGTGCGGTAGCGCGGCGGCACCGGCGGGTAGGCGATGCCGTCGGCCGCCAGCGCCTTGGCCTCGAAGTCCATCACGCCCGAGGCCGGCGGCACCTGGCCGGCGCCGAGCTGGTGCCAGCGCTGGTCCAGCATGGCCGCACCCAGGTACTCGGTGGTGGCGAAGCCCTGGTTGAACTTGGCGGTGGCCACCACCTTGTCCAGCAACGCCTGCGGCATCGGCGCGCCGCTCTGGTAGTGCTTGGCGTAGTGCTTGAGGATGGCCGGATCGTCGGCCCACATCTCGTTGACCTGCGAGGGGAACTCGACGAAGTCGCGCGGCACGCTGGTGCCGGCGAAGTAGGGGTACTTCACGTTCGAGAACATGCCGTGCAGCGCGTGGCCGAACTCGTGGAACGCGGTGGTGACCTCGTCCCAGGTCAGCAGGGTCGGCTGGCCGGCCGGCGGCTTGGGGATGTTGAGGTGGTTGGCGACCACCGGCTTGTCGCCGGTCAGCGCCGACTGCGAGACGTAGGAGCTCATCCAGGCGCCGCCGCGCTTGGACTCGCGCGCGTACATGTCGGCGATGAAGATCGCCAACTGGCTGCCGTCGGCGTCGAACACGTCGTAGACCAGCACGTCGTCGCGGTAGGTCGGCAGGTCGGTGCGCTGCTTGAAGGTCAGCCCGTACTCCTGATTGGCAGCGTAGAACACGCCGTTCTCCAGCACGTTCTTCAGTTCGAAGTAGGGCTTGAGCTGGCCTTCGTCGAAGTCGTACTTGGCCTGGCGCACCTTCTCGGTGTAGTAGGCCCAGTCCCAGGCCTCGAGCCTGAAGCTCGGCTTGCCGGCGGCCTTCTGCTCCTGGTCGATCATCGCCTGCAGGTCGGCGGCCTCACGCTTGGCGTTGGCCACCGCGGCCGGGGCCAGCTTGCCGAGCATGGCGTTGACCGCTTCGGGGGTCTTGGCGGTCTGGGTTTCCAGGGAGTAGGTGGCGTGGTTCGGATAGCCGAGCAGCTTGGCGCGGTCGGCGCGCAGGGTCATGATCCGCGACACCAGCGCGGTGTTGTCGTAGGGGCCGCCGTGGCTGCCGCGCGACACCGAGGCCTCGTAGATCTTCTGGCGCAGGGCGCGATCCTTGAGTTGCGCCAGCGGCGGCTGGCCGGTGGTGTTGAGCAGGGCGATCACGTACTTGCCGTCCAGCTTGCGCGCCTTGGCCGCTTCGGCGGCCGCGGCGATCTGCGCGTCGGACAGGCCGTCGAGCTGCTTGACGTCGTCCACCACCACCGCAGCGGCGTTCACTTCGGCCAGCACGTTCTGGCTGAACTTGGTGCCCAGTTCGGCCAGTTCGGCGTTCATCGCCTTGAGTTTGGCCTTGTCGGCGTCGTTGAGCTTGGCGCCGTCGCGGACGAAGTCGCTGTGGTACTTCTCGATCAGGCGCACGCCCTCCGCGTCCAGGCCGAGCTGGTTGCGGGTGTCGTACAGCGTCTGGATGCGCGCGAACAGCTTGGGGTTGAGCGCGATCGCATCGCGGTGCGCGGCCAGCTTGCCGGCGTACTCGGCCTGCAGCTTCTTGCGGGTGTCGTTGGTGTCGGCGCCGACCAGGTTGAAGAACACGGTGGTGGCGCGGTCCAGGATCTGCCCGCTCTTCTCCATCGCCACGATGGTGTTGTCGAAGGTCGGCTTGGCGGTCTGGTCCGCGATGGCCTGCACTTCCTGCAACTGCTGCGCCATGCCGGCGTCGAACGCGGGCGCGAAATCGCTGTCCTTGATCCTGTCGAACTGCGGGTAGTGCAGCGGCAGCGGGCTTTCGGCGAAGAACGGGTTGGCCTGCGTGGTCGCCGTGATGGCGGTGGGCGTGGTGGCCGGAGCGGCGTAGGCGGGCATGGCGAGTCCGAGCGTGGCGGCGAGGGCAAGGGCGAGGCGAGAGGTCATCAAGCGGTATCCGCAATCATGGTGATCGGGCAGGCTACCCCAGGCCGGCAGGCGTGACCCGTGACGAAAGCCATGGGCGCACTGCAGCATAGGCGCGTGTTTCTCGAGGCTTTGCGGCATCTGGCGTGAACCTTGATGCAGTGCGCTCTCCTGCGTGGTTGTGCCGATGCAGGCCCGCATCGGTGGTGCGCTGGCGGTGCGTTGGCTCGTTCGCGCCGACGTCTGCGACGCGGCCTCGCGCATCGGCTCCGGCCTGCTGGCGACGCCTGCGGCCACCGCGTAGCATCGCCTCGAACCAGCGCCGCTGCGGCGCGCCGTACCACGAGGATCCATGGACACGCCGACCACCGCCTACGCCTTCACCGCGACCACCTTGGATGGGCAGGAGCAGCCGCTCGCCGAGTACGCCGGCAAGGTGCTGCTGATCGTCAACGTCGCCTCCAAGTGCGGTTTCACGCCGCAGTACGCCGGGCTGCAGGCGCTGTGGCAGCGCTACCGCGATCGCGGGCTGGTGGTGCTGGGCTTTCCCTGCGATCAGTTCGGCCATCAGGAGCCGGGCGATGCCGCGGAGATCCGCCAGTTCTGTTCGCTCAGCTACGACGTCGATTTCCCGATGTTCGCCAAGGTGCAGGTCAACGGCGACGGCGCGCATCCGCTGTGGCGCTGGCTCAAGCAGCAGAAATCCGGGCTGCTCGGCATCGCCGCGATCAAGTGGAATTTCAGCAAGTTCCTGGTCGGCCGCGACGGCCAGGTGCTGGCGCGCTATGCGCCGACCGACAAGCCGGAAGCGCTGGCCGACGAGATCGAGCGGGCGTTGGGCTGACGATTCGGCGGGGAACTCCCGGCGTGATCCCGGGAGGCCGTGATGCGGCGCTTGTGGGAGGGACTTCAGTCCCGACGCCCTTAAATCCAACGCGCCGGGACTGAAGTCCCTCCCACACACGATTTCGCCACTATTCGCCTTGGCCTGCCGCCATGTCGCTTACGCCGGTAGGAGCGGCTTCAGCCGCGATGCTTTACCGGGAAAGCCCGTCGCGGCTGAAGCCGCTCCTACGACGGGAGACGCGCAGCGGTGTCACTTCTCGACGAACGCGCGCTCGAACACGTAGTGCCCCGGCGAGCCGATGCGCGGCGAGGCGACGAAGCCGCGGGCGTCCAGGGTGTGGCGCAGGTCGGCCAGCATCTGCGGGCTGCCGCAGATCATCGCGCGGTCGTGTTCCGGGTTCAGCGGCGGCAGGCCGAGGGTGCGCTGCATTTCGCCGCTCTCGAGCAACTCGGTGAGGCGGCCGCGGTTGCGGAAGTCCTCGCGGGTCACCGCCGGGTAATACAGCAGCTTCTCGCGGATGGTCTCGCCGAGGAACTCGTGCTGCGGCAGTTCCTTCTCGAAGTAGTCGCGGTAGGCCAGGTCCTTCTCGAAGCGCACGCCGTGGGTGAGGATCACCTTGTCGAAGCGCTCGTAGGTTTCCGGGTCCTTGATCACCGACAGCCACGGCGCCAGCCCGGTGCCGGTGCCCAGCAGGTACAGGTGGCGGCCCGGGTGCAGGTCGCTGATCAGCAGAGTGCCGGTGGGCTTCTTGCCGACCAGCACCGAATCGCCGGGCTTGATGTGCTGCAGGCGCGAGGTCAGCGGGCCGTCCGGCACCTTGATGCTGAAGAACTCCAACTGCTCTTCCCAGTTGGCGCTGGCGATGGAGTAGGCGCGCAGCAGCGGCCGCGTCTCCGTCTCCAGGCCGATCATCACGAACTGGCCGTTGTCGAAGCGGAAGCCGTCGTTGCGGGTGGTGGTGAAGCTGAAGTAGTCCTCGGTCCAGTGGCGGACATCGAGCACCGTTTCGGGGCCAAAAGCGGAAGACATGCCGTTGATCGTGATGGGGAAGGAACGGTCGCCATTCTACCCCATGCCGGCTCAAATGAGATCAAATCTCATTTGTGGCCTGGTGCCGATCACGGCGATCCGGCTCACTTCTCGAACGAGACCTCGTAGGACAGGTACAGCGGCGCCTGCGGCGGTGCCAGCAGCGGACGCTGGCGCAGGAAGCGTTCCAGGCACAGGGCGAGCGGCGTGGTGCCGTTGCGCCAACTGGCGCCGACACTGCCGTCGGCCTGCACCTGCACCACCACGGTGAACGGCGAAGTGTCCGGGCGCGGCGTGGCGCAACTGGCCACGCCCTCGTCCAGCGCCGCGCGTTGCAGGGTCTGCAGGCGTTCCTCCATGGCCGCCGGCAGGCTGGCTTCGTCGCGGTCGGCCAGGGCCTTGGCCGCGGCGTAGTCGGAAGGCGCCGGCGTGTCCGCGGCGGGAGCGGCGAGCGCCGGGACGGCGAGGGCGGCGGCGAACAGACAGGGCAGGGTGCGGAGCATGGCGGTGTCGGAAGGGGCGGACGGGCTAACGATACCCAGCGGCCTGCAGTTCGAACAGTTCCGCGTAGCGGCCGCCCTGCGCCATCAGTTCATCGTGGGTGCCGCTGGCCTCGATCCGGCCGTCGGCCAGGACCAGGATGCGGTCGGCCATGCGCACGCTCGAAAAGCGGTGCGAGATCAGCACCGCGGTGCGGTTGTCGGACAGCTCCTTGAAACGCTGGAACACCTCGAACTCGCTGCGCGCGTCCAGCGCGGCGGTCGGCTCGTCGAGGATCATCACCTGCGCGTCGCGCATGTAGGCGCGGGCGATGGCGATCTTCTGCCACTGCCCGCCGGACAGGTCCACGCCGGTCTTGAAGCGGCGCCCGATCACCTGCGCGTAGCCCTGCGGCAGGCCGTCGATCAGCTCGGCGGCCATCGCCCGTTGCGCGGCGGCGCGGATCCGCGGCGCGTCGTCCAGCGCGTCCACCTGGCCGACGCCGATGTTCTCGCCGGCGCTGAAGTGGTAGCGCACGAAGTCCTGGAAGATCACCCCGAGGTTGGCGCGCAGGTCGTCCAGGTCGTAGTCGCGCAGGTCGCGCCCGTCGAGCAGAATGCGGCCCTCGTCCGGGTCGTACAGCCGCGCCAGCAGCTTGACCAGGGTGGTCTTGCCGGCGCCGTTCTCGCCGACCAGGGCCAGCACTTCGCCGGCGCGCAGGGCGAAGTCCAGGTGCCGCACCGCCCACTGTTCGGCATCCGGATAGCGGAAGCCGACGTTCTCGAACACGAAGCCCTGCCGGATCGGCCGCGGCACCGGCACCGCGCCGGGGCGGGTGCGGATCTCCGGGACGATGCGGAAGAACGAATACAGGTCGTCCAGGTACAGCGCCTGCCCGGCCACCTGCGAGAAGCCGATCAGCAGGCCTTCCAGCAACTGCCGCAGGCGCAGGAAACTGCCGGCCAGGAAGGTCAGGTCGCCGATGCTGAAGTCGCCGCGCACGGTGCGCCAGGCGATGTAGCCGTAGGCGCCGTAGTAGCCCAGCGTGCCCAGCGCCGCCAGCAGCGTGCCCCACAGCATGCGCTTGCGCGCCAGCGCGCGGTTGGCCTGGAAATAACGATCGGCCAGGGCGCGGTAGCGCGCGATCAGGAAGTTGTGCAGGTTGAAGATCTTCACTTCCTTGGCGGTCTCGACGCTGGCGCCGAGCTGGCGCAGGTAGTCGAGCTGGCGGCGCTCGGCCGTCCACTGGAAGTTGAGCGAGTAGCCCAGCGCGTTGAAGTGCGCCTCGCCGATGAAGGCCGGCACCAGCGCCACCGCCAGCAGGGCGATCAGCCATGGCGCGTAGACCAGCAGGCCGACCGCGAAGCTGACCACGGTGATCGCGTCCTGCACCTGGCCGAACAACTGGCTCATCAGGTTCATCCGGCCCATGGTCTGGCGCCGCGCGCGGTCGAGCCGGTCCTGCTGCTCCGGGTCCTCGAAATCTTCCAGGTCCAGTTGCGCGGCGTGCTCCATCAACTGCACGCTGGTGGTGTTGTTGAACAACTCCGACAGCAGCGTGTCGGCATAGCTGACCAGCCGCCCGAGCAGGTCCGAGGCGATCGCCAGCGCCAGCTCCAGGCCCAGCAGTTCCAGCAGCCGGTTCAGGCGGCCGCTGGCCAGGGCCTGGCCCAGCGAATCGAAGCCGGGCGATTGCCCGACCAGGTGGATGGCCTCGTCGATGATCAGCTTGCCGACGTACAGCGAGGCCACCGGCAACAGCGCCCGGATCACGCGCAGGCCGATGCTGCTGAGGGTCAGCCAGCGGCTGGTCTGCCAGATCTGGCGCAGGAACGGCGGCAGGTTGCGCATCGCGTCGAAGCGCTCGCGCAGGCTCGGGCCGGTGCGTGGCGCGGTGCCGGCGCCGCCATGAGAGGGGGAGGAGGATGCCATCGGCGCATTGTGCCGGGGGCGGGTGTGCGCGGGGAGTGTGGGCTGCGCTGGGACGGCGGCTGAGCCGGCGCTGACGCGGGTGGCTGGCGCGCGCTTGCTGAGGGCGAGGCATGGGTTAGCCTCGTCGATGTCCAGCCAAGGCCGTTGTCATGTCCGTCCCTGCCGCCTCTGTGTTCGCCCGCCTGCGTGCGCACCTGCCGTCGTGGCGCGAACTGCTCGGCTGCACGATTTTCGCCCTGGTGGCCACTGCGCTGCTGCTGTGGGGCAACGCCGCCGCATTGGTGTTGACGCTGTCGTATGTCGCTTTCGCGATCGGCTACAGCCTGTTTCGCCTGTTCGGCGGGCGCGGCGGCATCGACCTCCAACAGTTGTGGCGCGATGTGCTCGATGCGGTGCTCAGTCTGTGCTGATGGATGCGGATTGCGGCAGGTCTGTCCGGCGCGACGGCCGGGTCATGCGTCGGCACGCACCCTCACCCCAACCCCTCTCCCGGTGGGAGAGGGGCTTGCGTCCTTCTCCCGCCGGGAGAAGGTGCCCCGAAGGGGCGGATGAGGGTACGCGCGAAGCCTCCAAATGCTTGCTAACGTCAGGCGTTCCATGGCGGCCGTACCCTCAGCCCAACCCCTCTCCGGGTGGGAGAGGGGCGAGCGCTTTTTCCTTCTCCCGCGGGGAGAAGGTGCCCCGAACGGGGCGGATGAGGGTACGGGCGAAGCTTCGAAATGCTTGCTACCGCCAGGCGTTCCATGGCGGCCGTACCCTCACCCCAACCCCTCTCCCGGTGGGAGAGGGGCTGATTCTGCGGCTCGCGGGAGCCTCTCGGCTTACTCGTCCAGCCGCAGCGTCAGGCACTTGGCGGCGCCGCCGGCCTTGAGGAATTCGTCCAGCGGGGTCTGCACCACGCGGTAGCCGATCGTCGCCAGCGCGGCGCACAGCGCCGGCGAGGCACGGTTGAGCAGCAGGGTGTCGTCCAGATCCACCGCATTGCAGGCGAAGGCGAGGGCGTCTGCCTCGCTGACCACGATGCGCCGCGACGCCGGGATGTGTTGGGCGATCGCCTGCTGCGCATCGGCGTCGAACGCAGCCGGGTAGTACAGCAGGTAGCCGTCGCGCAGCGGGCAGAAACAGGTGTCCAGGTGATAGAAGCGCGCGTCGACCAGGCGCAGCGGCACCACCTCGATGTCCAGCAGGTCGGTCAGGTCGTGCGCGGCGGCCAGGTCGCTGCGGTGGCCGTGGCCCATCCACAGCCGGCGCGCGCCGCGGTCCAGCAGCGCGTCGCCGGCGCCTTCGAAATACACCTGCTCGGGCAGTTCCTGGATGCGCAGGCCGGCCTGGCGGCACCAGGCGGTGAACAGGGCTTCCTCGCCACGGCGTTCGGCGTGGCGGAAGCGGCTGGGCACGAAGCGGTCGCCGAGCACCAGGCCGGCGTTGGCGCTGAACACCATGTCCGGCAGGCCCGGCGCGGCAGCGATGCACTCGACGCGTGCACCGGCCGCCTCGGCGGCAGCCACCAGCGCATTCCACTGCGCCTGCGCACGCGCGCGGCTGGCGGCGTGCACGTTGCCTTCCATCCAGGGGTTGATCACGTAGTCCACCGCGAAGTGCTGCGGCGCGCACATCAGCAGGCGGTGGCGGTAGCTGGCGCCGGCGCGGGACTGCGGTTCGGGGGAAGCGAGGGCCAGGTCGGTCTCATCGGCCAGGCCGACAGCAAGGACGTTCTCGATCATGCGCGCGCTCCGCGTCGGGGATGCGCGCCACGCTAGCGGCGGCGTGTTGCGAAGACATGTCGGTGGACTGGTGGCGGGATTGGGGATTCGGGATTGGGGATTCGTGTAAGCAGAACCGCGCACGCTGCGGGCCTGCCTGGCGTCGGCGCGTGGGTAGTACGTCCCGTTGCCAGCACTCGGGATTCGGAAGCGCCACGCCTCCTTGTCGACTACGCGATCCTGCCTCCGAATCCCCAATCCCCAATCCCCAATCCCGAATCCCGAATCCCGAATCCCGAATCCCGAATCCCGGCGCGCAGCGCCTTACGGCAGCGCCGGCTGCAGGCCCACGCCCAGCCGGTTCCAGGCGTTGATCACGGCCACGGCCATGGTCAGTGCGCTGATCCCGGCCGGATCGAACTGCGCCGCGAGTGCGTCGTAGACGGCCTGCGGCGGCGCGCCGGCGGGCAGCGTGGTCAGTGCCTCGGCCCAGTCCAGCGCGGCGCGCTCGCGGGCGTCGAAGAAGCGGCTGTCGCGCCAGGCGGAGAGGGTGTCGAGCTTGCGCGGTTCGGTGCCGGCGCGGCGCAGGGCGGTGGCGTGCATGTCGATGCAGTAGGCGCAGCCGTTGAGCTGGGAGACGCGCAGGAACACCAGTTCGGTGAGGGCGCTGCCGAGCGTGCCGTTGTGGACCTGCTGGCTGGCGCCGAGCAGGGCGCGGTAGGCCTCGGGTTCGTGGCGGGTGTAGTCGATGCGATGGAAGGGCATGGTAGGTCGCGCATGGCGGCCACCATGGCCGCCTTCCCCTCCAGGACGCGGCGGCGCGTCGCGGCGTGACAGCGCCGGCGCAGGTCAGTCGCGACCAGTTGCAGGCGCCGTCGGCGTCGGCAGCTTGTCCGGATTCATCAGCGTCAGCACCTCGGCGATGCGTTCGCCGTCGATCACCAGCGCGGTCACCGACTGCAGCCGTGGCCCAAGAAAACGCAGGATCGCCGGTTCGCCGTTGACCGTGCCGATCCGCGCCTGCAGGCCCAGGTCGCGTCGCGCCACGGCCCAGTACAGCCGGCCGATGCGCTCGGCGCCGCGCAGCGGGCGCAGGCTAGCGGTGACCTTGCCGCCGCCGTCGGAGCGCAACTGCGCGTCGGCATGCAGCAGGGCGGCGATGGCGGCGCGGTCGCCGCGCTGCGAGGCGTGCAGGAAGCGCTCCAGCAACTGGCGGTGGCGCTCGGGCGTGACCGCGAAGCGCGCCTGGCCCTGGCCGAGCCGCTCGCGCGCCCGGTGCACCAGTTGCCGACAGCCGGCTTCGCTGCGCTCCAGGGTGCGACCGATCTGCGCGTAGTCGTAGTCGAAGGCTTCCTTCAACAGGAACGCCGCGCGCTCGTGCGGGCCGAGCCGCTCCAGCAACGCCAGGAACGCCAGCGACACCTGCTCGGCGCGGTCATGGCGCTCGGCCGGGTCGGCCTCGTCGGCGATCTCCAGCGGTTCTGGCAGCCACGGGCCGATGTAGTGGACGCGGGCGCTGCGCGCCGCGCGCAGGCGGTCCAGGCCGAGCCGGGTGGTGGCGGTCACCAGCCACGCCTCTGGGTCGCGGATCGTGCTGCGGTCGCTGGCCTGCCAGCGCAGCCAGGCGTCCTGCACGGTGTCCTCGGCGTCGGCGCGGCTGCCGAGCAGGCGGTAGGCCAGGCCGAACAGCCGGGCGCGGTGGGATTCGAAGGTCGGATCGTGGGTCATGACGACCAGGACGGAACAGGGCGTGCCGGCGTGACACCGGGCGGGGCCGCCACTTTGCCCTAAAATGGGCGGGTTTCCCCCCGCCAGCCGCAGAGCCAGCCGTGACCTCGATCAAGCAGGAAGACCTCATCCAGTCCGTCGCCGACGCGCTGCAGTACATCAGCTACTACCACCCGGTCGACTACATCAAGAACCTGTCCGCGGCCTACGAGCGCGAGCAGTCGCCGGCGGCCAAGGACGCCATCGCGCAGATCCTGATCAATTCGCGCATGTGCGCCGAGGGCCACCGGCCGATCTGCCAGGACACCGGCATCGTCACCGTGTTCCTCGAGATCGGCATGAACGTGCGTTGGGACGACGCCACCATGGGCGTGGAGGACATGATCAACGAGGGCGTGCGCCGCGCTTACAACCATCCGGACAACAAGCTGCGCGCCTCGGTGCTGGCCGATCCGGCCGGCAAGCGCCAGAACACCAAGGACAACACCCCGGCGGTGGTCAACGTGAAGGTCGTCCCCGGCGACACCGTCGACGTCATCGTCGCGGCCAAGGGCGGCGGCTCGGAGGCCAAGAGCAAGTTCGCCATGCTCAACCCGTCCGATTCCATCGTCGACTGGGTGCTCAAGACCGTGCCGACCATGGGCGCTGGCTGGTGCCCGCCGGGCATGCTCGGCATCGGCATCGGCGGCACCGCCGAGAAGGCGATGCTGCTGGCCAAGGAAGCGCTGATGGAGCCGATCGACATCGTCGACCTGCAGGCCCGCGGCGCGTCCAACCGTGCAGAGGAACTGCGCCTGGAGCTGTACGAGAAGGTCAATGCGCTGGGCATCGGCGCGCAGGGCCTGGGCGGCCTGACCACGGTGCTGGACATCAAGGTCAAGGATTACCCGACCCACGCCGCCAACCTGCCGGTGGCGATGATCCCCAACTGCGCGGCCACCCGCCATGCGCACTTCACCCTGGACGGCAGCGGCGCGGTGATGCTGGATCCGCCCTCGCTGGAAGACTGGCCCAAGCTCACCTACAACCCGACCAACGCGCGCCGGGTGAACCTGGACACCATCACCCGCGAAGAAGTGGCCAGCTTCAAGCCGGGCGAGACCATCCTGCTCAACGGCAAGCTGCTGACCGGCCGCGACGCCGCGCACAAGCGCATGATCGACATGCTCAACCGCGGCGAAAAGTTGCCGGTGGACTTCACCAACCGCTTCATCTACTACGTCGGCCCGGTCGATCCGGTGCGCGACGAAGTGGTCGGCCCGGCCGGCCCCACCACCGCCACGCGCATGGACAAGTTCACCCGGCAGATGCTGGAGCAGACCGGCCTGCTGGGCATGGTCGGCAAGTCCGAGCGCGGCGATGCGGCGATCGCCGCGATCCGCGACAACAAGGCGGTGTACCTGATGGCGGTCGGCGGCTCGGCCTACCTGGTGTCCAAGGCGATCAAGGCCAGCAAGGTGCTGGCGTTCGAAGACCTGGGCATGGAGGCGATCTACGAGTTCGAGGTCAAGGACATGCCGGTGACCGTGGCGGTCGATTCCAGCGGCGAGTCGGTGCACAAGACCGGCCCGCGCGAGTGGCAGGCGCGCATCGGCAAGATCCCGGTGGTGGTCGAGGCCTGATCGGCCGCATCGCGAACGCCGGCGCGAACGCCGGCGTTCCGCATCGCGCTGGCGGCTTGCCGGCGTCGCGGCAATAATCGGCGCTGGTTCCGTCTCCGGGGAAAGCATCGTGTCCATCGTCCTTTACGGCTCGCCCAGTACCGCCTCCTTCGTCGTGCACTGGTTGCTGATCGAACTGCAGGTCGATTTCGAGCTGCGCATGCTCGATTTCGACCGTCAGGAGCAGAAGAGTCCCGAGTACCTGGCGATCAATCCGCAGGGGCGGGTGCCGACGCTGGTGCTGGACGGGCAGGTGCTGACCGAATCGGTCGCCATCGCCATGCACCTGGCCGACCTCTATCCGCACGCCGGCCTGGCGCCGCCGCCCGGCACGCCCGAGCGCGCGGCCTACTACCGCTGGATGCTGTTCGGCGCCTACACCCTGATGCCGGCCTACCGCGCCTGGTTCTATCCCGACGAACCCGCCGGCTCCGACAACGCCGAGCCTGTGCGTGCCAATGCCCGCGCCTTCCTGGAAAAGGCCTGGGACGAGGTGGCGAGGCACCTGGAGCAGGGCGGCCCGTATCTGCTGGGCGAGCACTGCAGCGCCGCCGACTTCGTGCTGGTCATGCTGATGCGCTGGTCGCGCAACATGCCGCGGCCCACCGACAGCTGGCCGGCGCTGAAGGCGCTGGCCGACAGGATGAAGGCGCGCCCGGCGTTCCACGAGGCCTATCGGCGGGAAGGCATCACCGACTGGGTGTGAGCCCGGCGGGTCGCGTCGCCAAGCAGCGCGCGCTGCCAGCGCTCGGCCGGTGAAGGCGCCGGCCACGTTCCGCGGCAACGAAAAAGGGCTTGCGGAAGATCCGCAAGCCCTTGGCTTTTCCTGCGGCCGAACCTGGACGCGATGCGATGCCCAGGGGCGCTCAGGCCAGATGCCGGCTCAGAACCACTCCAGCAGCGAGATGCCGACGCCGACATAGGTGGCGCGGTGGTTGTAGTCGATCATGCTCTCGCCGTAGCCGTCGAACACCTGCACATGGCCGCGCAGCAGGTTGCTGATCGGGAAGCCCCAGTCCAGCTGTACCGCGCCGTGCGAGCGGTCGCCGCCGCGCAGCGAATGCCGCGCCATCAGCGCCACCTCGTGGCCGTTGCGGTTGTAGATCAGGGTCGCGTCGCCGCGGCCCATGTAGTCCTCGATGTCCGGGTTGTTGTCCTGCTTGCGGCTCTCCGGGATGCGGTACCAGGGGCGCAGCACCAGCGCCCAGTTGTCCCGGTCCAGGCCGATGTTGAGCATCGCCCGGTTCCAGCTGCGCGACAGCGGATCGCTGCGGCCGTTGGACTGGTGGGTCAGCTGGATGCCGGTCATCCGTCCCTTCCAGCCGAACAGGCTGTAGTTGTTGCGGAACACCAGCATCAGTTCCGGCTCGTAGTTGGTCTCGCGGAACGGCCGCGACTGCTCGGAGTTGTAGACCTGCCAGCGCGAGCTCTGGGTATACGCGCCCCACAGGTCGCCGTTGTCGCCGAAGATGTTCTCCACGATCTTGGTCTTGAAGCTCAGCTGGAACTTCGCCTCCACGCTGTCCAGCGGCTCGGCGGTGGTCACCGTGTTGACCGGGTTCGGCGAGGACGGCAGTTCGTTCTTCTTGCTGGTCCAGAACGCCGGCAGCAGGTACACCGGCTTGTAGGCGCGCAACTGGAAGGTGCCCAGCTTGGAGTCCTTGGCCAGTTCCCAACGGCTGTCCAGCAGCGAACCCTTGCCGGCATTGGCAATGGTGCTGTCGTAACGGTCCTGTTTGAAGATCGCGGCGGCGCGCTGGCGGGTGCGCTCGGCGACGCCGGCATCCTCCGGCACGCTGGCGTCCAGCTGTTGCTTCTGGCGTTCGCTGGCGGCCTGCGCCGCGGCGTCGGCCGCCTGCGGGTCGGCGGTGCGGCGCGACAGCGCCTGGTCGTAGCAGGCCAGGCGGGCGGCGTCGCTGGAAATCGCCACGCAGGCTTCCGGCGAGGCGGGGGTGGGCAGGACTTCCTGTGCGTGCGCAAGCGGCACGGCCGCGATCGACAGCAGCAACAGGGGACGGACCTGGCGGTGGGACATGCGGTTCTCGCTGCAACGGGCGGCGCGGGCGGGTGGTGCGCTGCCGGGGTGAATGGCCGGCAGCGAAAATACAGGAAGTGACGACAACGGGGTCATCACACGTTCATGCTGTCGCCGCGACGCCGTCTTCAGGCCTGCTGCGTCAGAGCAGCCAGGCCACCGCGAACACCGCCAGCATCGCCAGCGCCAGGCCGAGCTTGGCGGCGGTGCCCAGCACGATGCCGAGCCAGGTGCCGACGCCGACCCGCGTCGCCTGGCGCAGCTCGCGCCCATGCCAGTACTCCCCGGCCAGCGCGCCGACGAAGGGGCCGACGAACAGCCCGATCGGCATGAAGAACATGCCGGCGATCCCGCCCAGCACCGATCCCCACAGCGCCTTGCGGCTGGCGCCGACCCGCTGCGCGCCGAATGCGGTGGCCAGCAGGTCGACCAGCAGCGACAACGCGGTGAGCACGCCCAGCACGGTCAGCGTCGGCCAGCCCATCCGCTGGAAGCCGTCGGCCCAGGCCGCCAGCACCATCCCGGCGAACATCAGCGGCGTGCCGGGCAGGGCCGGCAGCAGCACCCCCGCCAATCCGACCAGGACCAGCAGACCGGCACAGACGTAATAGATGAACGCAGGGTCCACGTGGCTCACCGCGGGGGAGATTTGGGGGTTGACAGATGGGGCATTTTTGCTGATTGCATTTTCATTTTGACCGGGGTAAGTTGCAGCCGCTGCGTTTGCAAAGGTCACCGTGAATCGTGGCCTGATGCGGTAGATCCACCGATCCGCTACATCGTTATACCTCGCTTCCTCCTTGCAACCAGCCGCCGCACCCCACGGCGTACCCACCCCTGAGACGTGTTCCAAGGAGTAAGTCGATCATGACCGGCACTGGCAATCGCGAAAACGGCATCGTGAAGTGGTTCAACGACGCCAAGGGTTTCGGTTTCATCAGCCGCGAAAACGGCGAAGACGTGTTCGTGCACTTCCGGGCGATCCAGACCCAGGGCTTCAAGAGCCTGAAGGAAGGTCAGAAGGTCAGCTTCACCGTGGTGCAGGGCCAGAAGGGCCTGCAGGCCGACGCGGTGCAGCCGCTCTGACGGGTTGTCGCGCGCAGCGCAGCAAAAAGGCCCGCAGTGCGGGCCTTTTTGCGTTTCAGGGCAGGGCGGCGAGGCCGATCAGCGCGGTACGACGCGCCCGTTGACCACGCGCACGTAGGTGTTCTCGCGCACGCCGGCCAAGTCGCGCTGGTTGACCACGATCACCCGGCCGTCGTCCATCTGCACATGCACATCGTAGGTGTCGCTGGTGACGTTCTTCTGGATCTCGTTGCCGGCCAGCGCGCCAGCCGCCGCACCGGCCACCGCCGACACGTTCTGGTTGCCCTTGCTGCCGCCGGTGTGATCGGAAATCTCGTGGCCGGCGACCGCGCCGACGATGCCGCCGAGGATCGCGCCGGTGGCCGACGGCGCAGTGCGGCCCGACGGCACGGTGTCGATGCGGGTGACGATGCCGCAGTCGGCGCAGCGGGTCTGCGTGTAACCGCCGCGCGCCGGCTGGCTGTAGCCGCCGCCGTAACCGCCGCCGTAGCCGGGGGACGTGGCGCAGCCTGCCAGCGCCAGGGTCGCCACGGCAGCGGTGGCCATCAGTTGGATCTTCATGGGTGCTCTCCTCGACAGACAGTGATGGAGCGCGGCGGCAGCGCCGCGTTCGCACGCATCCTGTCCACCCCTGCGTGAATGCAACGCCAACCCTGGCAGGCGCCGTTCAGCCTCGCGGCAGCCGGCGTCAGCGGCAATTCATGCAAGGATGAGGGAGGGTCTCGCTACCAGCGTCGGGACGAAAACGTGCTGGCCGTGTATCCGAAAGCGCGATGCGGGAGACCCTGAGACCGCTGCCGGCGGAGCATCGAAGCAGCGCGATCACACATCGCCGGCAAGCGGCGCCGGCAGGCTTCGACACGGGCAACGGAAATTCAGCCAGGCACCAGCACCCGCGTCGGCATCGATCGCGCCAGGCGTTCAGCGGAAATCGCGGTGGCAGGCGTCGCAGCGTTCGTCGATCTGCTGGCGGGCCTGCGCCAGTGCCGCGCAGTCGGCCGGCGGCTGTGCCAGCGCCGCGTCCACGCCGGCGCGCAGCGCAGCGGCGTGCTCGCGGAAGCGGCTGTCGTCGGCCAGGTCGGGGAACGCGGTGTCCAGTTCGTCGCCGAGCAGGCGCAACGTGCGCAGTCGCGCCTGCGGACCCGCGCCGCTGCATTGCCGGTGCGCAGCGTCGCGTTCGAGCAGCGCCAGTTGCTTGCCCATGACCTGCATCAGGCTGCGTGGGAACGGATCCTGTCGCGCCTGCACTGCACGCAGCGCCATCACCGTCAGCACCAGGCCGAGCAGCAGCCCGGCCAGCAACACGAACAGATAGCGGGACGCGGAAGCGGGCGGGAATGAGGGCGGCTTGGCCATGGCGGGCATGCGCAGCGGGATGGAGCGCCGATGGTACGCCTGCTGCAAGGCGGCGCGCGGACGCCAGGCGCGAATCCCCAATCCCCAATCCCCAATCCCGGCCGCACCGGCAATCCCCTAAAATGTGCGGATGAACGAACAATGGCGCGAGCGCTTCGCCGGCATCGACCGGCTCTACGGACAAGGCACGATCGCGCGGCTGGCGCAGTGCCGGGTGGCGGTGGTGGGCATGGGCGGGGTCGGCTCGTGGGTGGTGGAGGCGCTGGCGCGCTCGGCGGTCGGGCATCTGACCCTGATCGACGCCGACGACATCTGCGTGTCCAACACCAACCGGCAGTTGCCGGCGCTGGCCGGGCAGTACGGGCGCAACAAGGCGGTGGCGATGGCCGAGCGCTGCGTGGCGATCAATCCGCAGATCGAGGCGGTGGCGGTCGAGGCCTTCCTGACCCCGACCAACATCGCCGAGCTGCTCGATGCCGGCTTCGACCTGGTGATCGACGCCTGCGACAGCTTCCGGGTCAAGGTCGAGACCATCGCCTGGTGCCGCCGGCGCAAGCTGCCGCTGCTGACCGTCGGTTCGGCCGGTGGGCGCACCGATCCGACCCTGGTGCGGATCCGCGACGTGTCGCGGACCGAGCATGACGCGATGCTGGCGCTGATCCGCAAGAAGCTGCGCAGCGAATTCAACTTCCCCAAGAACGCGCAGCGCTATTTCGGCGTGCCGGCGGTGTACTCGCTGGAGAACGTGCGCTACCCGCAGGCCGACGGCAGCGTCTGCGGACTGCGGCCGGTGCTGGGGCCGGATGCGGCCTTGAACCTGGACTGTGGCGCCGGACTGGGCGCGGCCACCCACATCACCGGTGCGTTCGCCTTCGCCGCGGTCGGCAAGGCGCTGGAGATGCTGTTGAAGCGCGCCGCGGCGCGCGAGGTCGCGGCCGCCTAGCGCTTGCCGGTGGGCGGCTGCGGCGCATCCGGTGCGCGGGTCGCCGCGCCGCTCATCAGGTTGCGCTCGGTGCTGGCCTGCAGGAGCGCCAGCCGTTCCAGGTCCTGCGCCGGCTGCGGCCGGCCGAACAGGAAGCCCTGGAAGTGCCGGCAGCCCATCGCCGAGAGCATCTCGCACTGCTGCGCATCCTCGATGCCTTCGGCCAGCGCGACCATGCCCATCACCTCGGAGATCTCCACGATCTTGGCCAGCAGGCGCCGCGAGGACTCGTCGGCCCTGGCGTCGTTGACGAATTGCCGGTCGATCTTGAGCTTGGTGACCGGCAGCGTCCGCAGCATCGCCAGCGACGAGAAGCCGGTGCCGAAGTCGTCCAGCGCCCAGCCGATACCGAACGCCTTGAGCTCGTGCATCTTGGCGCGTACCCCGGCGGTATCCACGTACAGCGCCGACTCGGTCAGCTCGAATTCCAGCGACGCCGGCGCCACCCCTTCGCTGGTGATCACCTGCTTCACCGTGGACACGAAATTGGGGTCGAGCAACTGCACCGGGCTGACGTTCACCGCGACCACCAGCGCACGCAGGTCCGGGTCGTGCGACCAGCGTCGCAGCGTCGCGCAGGCCTGGCGCAGCACTTCCAGGCCCACGTCGCGGATCAGCTGGCTCTCTTCGGCCAGCGGGATGAACTTGTCCGGGGTCAGCAGCTTGCCGCTGGGATGGCGCCAGCGCACCAGCGCCTCGGCGCCGAGCATGCTGCCGCTCGCGCTGACCTGCGGCTGGTACACCACCTCGATCTCGCCGTTGCCGACCGCGCGCGCCAGTTCCCGCTCCAGCGAGATGCGCGCGTTCACGTCGTTGCGGTAGATGTGCAGGATCGCCGCCAGCAGGCCGGCGGCGCAGGCCATGTTGCAGATGGCGCCGAGCCGGCGCATCCGCTGCGGTGGCGATGCATGCGGCGCCAGCCAGTCCAGTTCGCCCGAGCCGAAGGCGACGAAGGCGGCCAGGCACGCCATGGGAAACACCAGTGCGCGGTAGCGGCGGCTGCGGTCGAACACGAACAGCGCGCCGGCCGCCAGCGGCAGGAAGAAGGTATGCACGGACCGCGGCACCGTGCCGATCGGCGCGTCGATGATCGAGATCACCAGGACCACGACGAAGACGCCGTGCGCGACCAGCGACAGCGAGCCCTCGTCGCAGTGGCGGCGGCGGCCCAGCGCGAGCAGGCCGACCGCCGTCAGCCCGACGAAGGCGATCGCCAGTTCCGGCCGGCCGTAGTACAGGTAGCACACGGTCCACAACGCGCCAAGCGAGGTGCACGAGACCCCGGCCAGGGTCATGGTGCTGCGCATCTTGCGGCTGCGATTGCTGTCGCGGAATTTCAGCGAAACCCAGCTTTCGCCGTTGGAGGCGTGCTTTTCCGAACCTGCGCCGCTCTTCATTGCCGCAGCGCTCGCATGCGCGACGGCGCCGTTCGCGCCGGAGCGGCCGCGGAGGAGGCGATCGCACGCGGGCGCCGCGCGCTGGGGAGAAGCGGGTAGGGGATGCGGCTTGCCGATTGTTTCACGCCAGGATGATCCGATCTGCCAGAACGCGTGCCATCGAGCCGGCCGCCGAGCCTTTGCTGAGAGCGAACGGGTTCGCACTCCGGTGCCTGGCGAACAAAGCGCCGCTCGCCGTTTCAGCGCGGTGCACAGTAGCAGAAGCAAGTGCACCGAAACTCGGTCGAAAGGCGTGCATCCGCCTGCCCAGGTCACAGTTTCGGACGAAAGCCGTTTTGCCGGGCGATGTGCCGCACCGACCGCCTTTCAGGCATGCATTGCGCGGCCGACGTGTGGCGTCTGTTCCTGTGTCAGTGCGTCAAAAAGCGACGCGCAGCGTCGGAATGTGCGGTGTGCAGGAATGCGCTGGGTCAGGCCATCACGGGCGTGCCGGCGCGCGTGTCGGGCAGGCCGAACAGGCGCCGCGCATTGGCCGTGGTCTGCGCGGCAATGGAGGCGACAGGTGCGTCGCGCAGTTCGGCGATGGTGTCCAGCACCGTGCGCAGTCGCGCCGGTTCGTTGCGCTGCCCGCGGATCGCGGCGTCGGGCTGGTCCGGCGCATCGGTTTCCAGCAGCAATTGCTCCAGGGGCACCGTGGCGGCGAGCCGGCGCAGGCGCTGCGCGCGTTCGTAGGTGACCGGCCCGCCCAGGCCGATCAAAAAATCCAGCGATCGCAACTGTGCGGCCTGCTCGGCGCTGCCAGCGAAACTGTGCACCACGCCACGCACCTGCCCGACCTTGCGGATCGCCAGGATCACCGCGTCCACCGCGCGTCGCGCATGCACGATCACCGGCAGGTCGAAGCGGCGCGCCAACTGCAGTTGCCCGACGAAGTAGCGGTGCTGCTCGGCCGCGTCCAGGCCTTCGACGAAGAAGTCCAGGCCGCATTCGCCGATCGCGCAGGGCCGCTCGCGTGCGATCCAGTCTTCCAATGCCTGCAGGTGGTCAGGGCGATGCTCGGCCAGGAACAGCGGATGCAGGCCATACGCCGGGTACAGGCCGGGCGCGGCCGCGCAGACCGCACGCAGCTTCGGCCAGGACCCCGCGGTCACCGCCGGCACCACCTGCGCCTGCACGCCCGCCGCCTGCGCGCGCGCGATCACCGCGTCGCGGTCGGGGTCGAACTCGGCCGCGTCCAGGTGGCAATGGCTGTCGATCACCTGCATCCGTACTCAGCGGCGCACGCGTTGCGCGGTCGAGCGCAGCGGCGCGTTGGCCTGCGCCGGCGTGCGGGTCTTCCAGTTGGCCAGCAGCAGCGTGCCCAGGCCGAACACGATCTCGTCGATGAAGGGCACCGGGTCGGGCAGCAGCACGCTCAGCACGAACAGGCTGGCGGTGATCTTGAACAGCGTCGGGTAGCGCAATTTGCCCGCCCAGCGCAGCAGCGGATACACGATCGGATTGGGCACGGCACGTTCTCCGGGGGAGCGGTGGAAACGCTAACAGCCTCGATATGGCGACGTTCCGCGGGTGTTACCAGCCGTGTGTCCGCCACGTTACTGAATAGGGAGCGGATCGGTTCAGCTTCGGCATGGTAATCACAGCACCGTAGACAACGCGGTCAGCCCGCAGGAGAGCACACATGAAAAGCACTACGACAACCGTTCTGGTCGCGGCTGGCGCCTTGCTGGTCGGCGGCGTCGCCACCGCGGCCTTCATGAACAATCGCGACAAACCGGTGGACGTTGCCAGCAGCGACGTGCGCCCGGCCCTGGACAATACGCGCGGCGACAGCGCGATGGACAACAGCGTCGGCGGCAAGCTCGAGTACGCCGACGTGGTGCGGGTCGATCCGATCACCCAGAAGCAGCAGCGCTACGCCGAGGTGATCGGCACAGAGCCGCTGCGCGAGACCTCCACCACGACCACGCCGCGCCAGGTGTGCAACGACGTGGTGGTGCAGGAGCGCCTGCCCGAGCGCGACGGCAACGTCGGCGGCACCGTGGTCGGCGCGGTGGTCGGCGGCCTGCTCGGCAACCAGATCGGCCACGGCAACGGTCGCAAGGCCGCGACCGCGGCCGGCGCGGTGGCCGGCGGCTTCATCGGCAACCGCATCGACCAGAACCACGTCGGCGGCCGCGTGGTCGACCGCACCGAGCGCCAGTGCCATACCGAGAACAGCACCGCGCAGTCCTCGACCATCACCGGCTACAACGTGACCTACCGCAACGACGACGGCACCACCGGCACCATGCGCATGGACAGCAAGCCGGGCAACCGCATCGCCATGGGCACGCAGGACGTGGTCAAGGGCTACGACGTGACCTACCGCTACGACGGCCAGGAAAAGACCGTGCGCATGGACGACCGCCCGAACAGCGACCGCCTGCCGGTGCTGGACGGCCGCCTGGTCACCCAGACCGCCTCGGCCGGCGACGTCGCCGTCAGCCAGCGCTGAGTCGCAGTTCCGTTGCTCCCCGAAGGCCGGCGCTTGCGCCGGCCTTCTTCCATTTGCGGGCGGTGGCGCAGGCGGGGCCGATACAATGCGGCTTTCGCCGTGGACACCGCCATGCCCTTGTCTTGCGATGATCTGTTCAACGTAGCTGCGCTGCTCAGCGAGGAGGAGCGCGCGATCCAGCAGGCGGTGGCGCGCTTCGTCGATGCGAAGGTGCTGCCGGCGATCGGCGAGGCCTTCGACCAGGCGCGCTTCCCGCGCGAACTGGTGCCGGACCTGGCGGCACTGGGGCTGCTCGGCGCCAGCCTGCCGGCCGGGCAGGGCGGCGGCGGCCTCAACGCGGTCTGCTACGGCCTGATCTGCCAGGAGCTGGAGCGCGGCGACAGCGGCCTGCGCAGCTTCGTCAGCGTGCAGTCCTCGCTGTGCATGTATCCGATCCACGCCTACGGCAGCGACGCGCAACGTCAGCGCTGGTTGCCGGCGATGGCCGCCGGCACCGCGATCGGCTGCTTCGGCCTGACCGAATCCCAGGGCGGCTCCGACCCGGCGGCGATGCAGACCCGCGCCGTGCGCGACGGCGACGGCTGGCGCCTGAGCGGCAGCAAGATGTGGATCACCAACGGCAGCATCGCCGACGTGGCGATCGTGTGGGCGCAGACCGAGGGCGGCATCCAGGGCTTCCTGCTTGAGGCCGGCACCCCGGGCTTCGGCACCCAGGACATCGCGCACAAGATGAGTCTGCGCGCCTCGGTGACCTCGGCGCTGTTCTTCGACGACGTGCGCCTGCCCGACAGCCAGCGCCTGCCCGGCGTGCGCGGGTTGAAGGGCCCGCTTGGCTGCCTGACCCAGGCCCGTTACGGCATCAGCTGGGGGGCGATCGGCGCGGCCATCGCCTGCCTGCGCGAGGCGCTGGCCTACGCCGGCGAACGCATGCTGTTCGGACGGCCGCTGGCGGCCACGCAGAGCGCGCAGATCAAGCTGGCCGACATGGCGCGGCGTATCGCCACCGCGCAGTTGCTCGCGCTGCAGCTGGGCCGGCTCAAGGACGCAGGCACGCTGCAGCCGGCGCAGGTGTCGCTGGCCAAGTGGAACAACGTGCGCATGGCGCTGGACATCGCCCGCGAATGCCGCGACCTGCTCGGCGGCGCCGGCATCACCACCGACTACGGCGCGATCCGGCATGCCCTGAACCTGGAATCGGTGATCACCTACGAGGGCACCGAGACCGTGCACCAACTGGTGGTCGGCCGCGAGCTGACCGGCATCAACGCGTTTTGAATCCTCGCCCGCGTGCGGCTGCGGGCCCGTTTTGCAGGAGATCCGACGATGAGCGTGTTCGATGTGCGTGTGGAGACCGAGCGCCTGTTGCTGCGCCCGCCCACTGCCGAGGATTTTGCGGCGTTCTGCGCCTTTTCTGCCGATGCCGAGACCATGCACCACCTCGGTGGCGTGCAGGTGCCGTCGGTGGTCTGGCGCAGCCTGACCTCGCTGGTCGGCAGCTGGCAGTTGCAGGGATTTGCGATGTTCTCGGTGATCGAGAAGCGCAGCGGGCAGTGGATCGGCCGGGTCGGCCCCTGGCAGCCGCACGACTGGCCGGGCCCGGAAGTCGGCTGGGGCATCGCGCGTGCGTTCTGGGGCCAGGGCTATGCGCCGGAAGCGGCGACCGCGTCGATCGACTGGGCGTTCGCGCAGTTGGGCTGGACCGAGGTGATCCACACCATCGTCCCCGACAACGCCAATTCCAAGGCGGTGGCGGCCAAGCTCGGGTCGCGCTACCTGCGCCAGGACCGCCTGCCCGAGCCGCTGCAGGCGTTCGAGGTGGAGGTGTGGGGCCAGTCGCGCGCGCAATGGCAGGCGCGGCGCTGATCCACGTCCGCGGCGGAGAGCCTTGTGCGTCGCCCGCTCTTGCGACTCTCCATTCCCCAACTCCCCAATCCCGACCCCTCAGCAGGAGCGATGCATGGCAGCCGAACGTTTCCCCCTGACCGTGTACGGCATGGCGCTGTCCGGCAACTGCTACAAGGTGCGGCTGCTGCTGGACCAACTCGGCTGCGGCTACCGCTGGGTCGAGGTCGACAGCGCCAACGGCCAGACCCGCACCCCGGCCTTCCTGGCCAAGAATCCCAACGGCAAGGTGCCGCTGCTGGAGCGCGAGGACGGCCGTGTGCTGGCCGAATCCAACGCCATCCTGTGCTGGCTGGCCGAGGGCACCGGTTATCTGCCCGCCGATCCATGGCAGCGCGCGCAGGCGCTGAGCTGGCTGTTCTTCGAGCAGTACAGCCACGAGCCCTACGTGGCGGTGGCGCGCTTCGTCTGCGGCTGGACGCCGCCCGATTCGCCGCGGCGCGCCGAGCTGCCACGCCTGCGCGAGGGCGCGATGCGCGCGCTGGCAGTGATGGAGCAGCACCTGCAGGCGCAGGCCTGGTTCACCGGTCCGGCCTACGGCATCGCCGATATCGCGCTGTTCGCCTACACCCATTGCGCCGGCGATGCCGGCATCGCGCTGGCGCAGTATCCGGCGCTGTGCGACTGGCTGCAGCGGGTGCGCGCGACGCCGGGCTTCGTGGCGCTGCCGCCACTGCCGGAGGACGTGCGCGCGCGCCTGGCGCTGGCCGGGACGGCGGCAGCGTTCACCTGACTGCCGCGCGGCGGCGGCTAGCCTGAAGATCCATTCAGTCTGGAGCTACGCCATGAGCCAGTACCGCATCGCCGTGTTCGTCGGCAGCCTGCGCAAGGAATCGTTCAACCGGCGTCTCGCACACGCACTGGAGCGACTCGCCGGCGACCGTGCGCGCTTCGAGTACGTCGAGATCGGCGACCTGCCGCTGTACAACCAGGACCACGACCACGACTATCCGGCGCAGGGCCGGCGCCTGAAGACGCAGGTCAGCGGCGCCGACGCGGTGCTGTTCGTCACCCCCGAGTACAACCGCTCCATCCCCGGCGTACTCAAGAACGCCATCGACCTGGGCTCGCGTCCGTACGGCGAGAGCGCCTTCGCCGGCAAGCCGGCGGCGGTGTGCGGCACCTCGCCCGGGGCGATCGGCACCGCCCTGGCGCAACAGCACCTGCGCAACGTGCTGGCCTACCTGGACATGCCGGTGCTGGGGCAGCCGGAGATCTTTCTGCAGTTCAAGGAGGGGCTGATCGCCGAGGACGGCGCGATCGACGACGAGCGCACCCGCAAGTTCCTCGCCGGTTTCGTGGACAAGTTCATTGCCTGGATCGACGAACTGCAGGCCTGAGCGGCATCCGGGCGCATGCCGTGGCGCGCGGATGGGGCAGGGCGGGCCTTGTGGGCTGGGGCACCGGCGAGGTTTTCAACCGCTTGTCCCCAGACTTGTCCCCAGCCTCTGATGCGCGGTGGCGACGTACGTACCGCCGCTCGCGCCGGTGCCTTGTGTTAAGCGTCGCCCTAGCCGCCGCCGGGCGCGGCGACTAAAATCGGCGCCCGGGCCGCGGTGAGGCCGCGCCCGGCGTCCGCGCCCCACAGAGAAGACCCAGCCTATGTCCGCCCGTCCCGGCTACCGCGGCGATCGCAAGAGCGAGCGCAGCGAACGCAGCGAGCCGCGTCTCGACCAGTTGCGCGTGCCGCCGCACTCGACCGAGGCCGAGCAGGCCGTGCTCGGCGGCCTGATGCTGGCGCCGGACGCCTACGACCGGGTCAACGACCAGCTCACCGACAACGATTTCTACCGGCGCGATCACCAGCTGATCTACCGCGCGATCCGCGAGCTGGCCGAGAAGGGGCGCCCGTTCGACGCGGTGACCCTGGGCGAGTGGTTCGAATCGCAGGGCAAGCTGGAGATGGTCGGCGACGGCGCCTACCTGATCGAGCTGGCCAGCACCACGCCGTCGGCGGCCAACATCGTCGCCTACGCCGAAATCGTCCGCGACAAGGCGGTGCTGCGGCAACTGATCGAGGTCGGCACCACCATCGTCAACGACGGCTTCCAGCCGGAAGGGCGCGAGAGTTCGGAGCTGCTGGCGTCGGCGGAAAAGGCCGTGTTCCAGATCGCCGAGGCCGGCGCGCGCGGGCGCAGCGACTTCGTGGCGATGCCCGGCGCGTTGAAGGACGCGTTCGAGGAACTGCGCAACCGCTTCGAGAACGGCGGCAACATCACCGGCCTGCCGACCGGCTACAACGACTTCGACGCGATGACCGCCGGCCTGCAGCCGACCGACCTGATCATCCTCGCCGCGCGTCCGGCGATGGGCAAGACCACCTTCGCGCTGAACATCGCCGAGTACGCGGCGATCAAGTCGAAGAAGGCGGTGGCGGTGTTCTCGATGGAAATGTCGGCCTCGCAGCTGGCGATGCGCCTGATCTCCTCCAACGGCCGCATCAACGCGCAGCGCCTGCGTACCGGCCAGCTCGAGGACGAGGACTGGGCGCGCGTCACCGGCGCGATCAAGATGCTCAAGGAGACCAAGATCTTCATCGACGACACGCCGGGCGTGTCGCCGGAAGTGCTGCGCTCCAAGGCGCGCCGGCTCAAGCGCGAGCACGACCTGGGCCTGATCGTGATCGACTACCTGCAGTTGATGTCGGTGCCCGGCAACAGCGAGAACCGCGCCACCGAGATCTCGGAGATCTCGCGCTCGCTCAAGGGCCTGGCCAAGGAGCTGGGGGTGCCGGTGATCGCGCTGTCGCAGCTCAACCGCTCGCTGGAAACCCGGACCGACAAGCGCCCGGTGATGGCCGACCTGCGCGAATCCGGCGCGATCGAGCAGGACGCGGACATGATCGTGTTCATCTACCGCGACGACTACTACAACAAGGAAAACTCGCCGGACAAGGGCCTGGCCGAAATCATCATCGGCAAGCACCGCGGCGGCCCGACCGGGTCGTGCAAGCTCAAGTTCTTCGGCGAGTACACCCGCTTCGACAATCTCGCCCACGACTCGGTGGGCGCGTTCGAGTAAGCCACCGCTGCGGGCAGCGGGCGCGACGCACGGCGTCCGCAAGGCTGCGGACGCCGGCGTGCTTGCGGAGACGGCGCAGATCAGTAGGGGATGTCGATCTGGGCGTTGCTGGTGGTGTCGTAGGTGTTGGCGCCGTACTCGGCGTGGTGGGTGCAGACCACGGTGATCTTGCGGTAGATCCCATAGACGAAGTTGGACGTGAAGTGCACGTCGACCAGGGCGCCGTTGCCTTCCTCGTCGTAGTCGGTGGTGTAGCCGTTGCCGTACGGGTCGTAGGCGTTGCAGCGCACGTTGATGTAGTTGGCGTCGACGCGGTCGTTGTTGGCGTTGGCGAAGCGCGAGTAGGCGCGGATCTTCAGGCGCTTGCCGCCGGCCGGCCGGTTGTCGGACTCGTAGCCCTGGTTCTGGATCACGCCCTGCAGCGTGTAGACCGGCGTGCTGCCGCCGCCGCTGCCCGGCGGCTGGTAGCCGCAGGAGCCAGGGCCTTCCTCGATGTCGGTGCTGCAGGCCATCGCCAGCGGGGCGGCGAGGCTCAGTGCGAGGGTGAGGGCGGCTGTTGCGATGCGCTTGTCCATGGGTCTTGCTCTCCTGAAATCATTGCGGATGTCGGCGATGGGCGTGGCCGTGCTGCGCCGTTTGCTGCCCGCAGCGCGTCGCGGCCCTGTCGATGCAGGTCCGGGCGCGGGCGGTTCGGGGCGCACGCAACCGCGCTCGCCGGCCGTGGTGGCCGTGAGATCGCAGAGGCGATGGCGAATGTTTCCCCGTGCGCGCGAGACGGCCGTGGCCATGTCGTGCGCGGTGCAGCGAAAGCACGGATGACGTCCTTCCCCGGAACGTCATCCACCAGCAGCGGTCGCGGCACCGTTTCGACATGACGGTGCCCGCCACGGCGTTATAGCAGGGCGGGCGCGGCACACGTAGGCGGCGCGCGGCGATGTCTACGAAATCCGGCCAGTGCGGCACGCGTCGCGTCAGGATCGGCAGCGTCGAAGCACGTGCGACTCGCGCCGCATGCTCACCTGGCCGCTGCATCCGATCCGTATCATGGCGCGTCCTTCGCTGCGTCCCCTCGCATGAGCTACGCCATCGTCTGGTTCCGGCGCGACCTGCGCCTGCACGATCAACCCGCCCTGCAGGCCGCGCTGGATGCCGGGCATACGCCGGTCCCGGTGTACCTGCACAGCCCGGAGGACGAGGGCGCCTGGGCCGCGGGCGCGGCCTCGCGCGCCTGGCTGCAGCGCTCGCTGGCGGCGCTGGACGCGCAACTGCGCGCGCGCGGTTCGCGCCTGATCCTGCGCCAGGGCCCGGCCGAGACCGCCTTGCGCCAGGTGATCGCCGACTGCGGCGCGGAGGCGGTGTACTGGAACCGCCGCTACGAGCCGGCCACGCAACCGCGCGATGCGCGGCTCAAGCGCGACCTGCGCGAACAGGGTCTGGAGGTGCACAGCCACAACAGCGCGCTGCTGTTCGAGCCCTGGCAACTGGCGACGCAGCAGGGCGGCCCGTACAAGGTGTTCACCCCGTTCTGGCGCAGCGCGCTGAGCCACTGGCAGGTGCCGGCGGTGCAGGCCGCGCCGAAGACGCTGCCAGCGCCGCCCGCGACGCTGGACAGCCTGCCGCTGGAGCGGCTCGGCCTGGCGCCGGCGCTGGACTGGGACCGCGGCTTCTGGGAGGTCTGGCAGCCTGGCGAGGCGGGCGCGCACGAAGCGCTGGACGTGTTCGTCGACGGCGCGCTGCGCGACTACCTCGATGGCCGCGACCGCCCGGACCAGGTCGGCACCTCGCGGCTTTCGCCGCATCTGCATTTCGGTGAGATCGCGCCGTGGCGCATCGTCGCCACCCTGGAGCGCCATCGCCGTGCCGCCACCGCCGCGGCCATCGACGGCTACATCCGCCAGCTCGGCTGGCGCGACTTCGCCCATCACCTGCTGCACCATTTCCCGGACACGCCCGAGCGCAACCTCAATCCGCGCTTCGATCGCTTTCGCTGGGCCAAACCCGATGCGGAGCAATTGCACGCCTGGCAGCGCGGACGCACCGGCGTGCCGATCGTCGATGCCGGCCTGCGCGAGCTGTGGCACACCGGCTGGATGCACAACCGGGTGCGCATGATCGTCGCCAGCTACCTGTGCAAGCACCTGCGCGTGCACTGGTCCGAAGGCGCGCGCTGGTTCTGGGACACCCTGGTCGATGCCGACCTGGCCAACAACACGCTGGGCTGGCAGTGGGTGGCCGGGACCGGCGCCGACGCCGCGCCGTATTTCCGCGTGTTCAATCCGGTGACCCAGGCACAGAAGTTCGATCCGAAGGGCGAGTACATCGCGCGCTGGGTGCCGGAGCTGGCGGCGCTGCCGGTGGCCGATCGCTTCGCGCCCTGGCAGGCGCCGCAGCGGTTGGCGCAGGCGGCGCCGCAGTATCCGCGGCAGCCGATCGTGGACCTGGCCGCCGGCCGCGACGCGGCGCTGGCCGCCTACCGCGAGACTGCCGCCGGTTGAACGTCGCGCCGCGTTGCGCGGCGCAGCACGGCGCAGGCGCGATTGACGCCCTTCGCGGGGCCATGATTCACTCCGGGCTCGGACAGGAGCCCGCATGGCCACCAGCTCAGCTCGCCGCAAGCCGCAGCGCGAACCGATGTCGCGCGTGGACACCGCCTGGTTGCGGATGGACCGGCCGACCAATCCGATGATGATCACCGGCGTGCTGATGTTCGACGAGCCGCTGACCCTGCCCGCGCTCAAGCAACTGGTGCGCAAGCGCTTCCTGGCGTTCCCGCGGTTCCTGCAGAAGCCGGTGGAGACCGCCACCGGCGCCTACTGGCAACGCGACGACGATTTCGATCTGGACTGGCACGTGCGCCTGTCGGCCTTGCCCGGGCGCGGGCAGAAGAAGGCGCTGGAGCGCTTTGCCGGGCAGATGGCGTCCACGCCCTTGGACAAGACCAAGCCGCTGTGGCAGTTCCACCTGATCGAACGCTACGAAGGCGGCTCGGCGCTGGTGGCGCGCATCCACCACAGCTATGCCGACGGCATCGCCCTGGTGCAGGTGCTGCTGTCGCTGACCGATACCCAGCGCACCCCGGAGCCGTCGGCCCAGCTCGAGCGCGCCTGGCTCAAGGACGACGGCAAGGAAGTGGTGCGCCGGGTCGGCGCGGTGGACCGCTACCTCAAGCTCGGCGGGCGCATGCTCGACAAGGGCCGGGCGATGGCACAGGACCCGAACCTGCCGCAGATGCTGGCGCGCGAAGGCGGGCTGATCGGCCGCGAACTGGTCAATGCGCTGCTGCTGGCCGACGATCCGCCGACGCTGCTGCGCGGGCGCCTGGGCGTCAGCAAGCGCGTGGCCTGGGCCGAGCCGCTGGACCTGGACGAGGTCAAGGCGGTCGGCCGCGCCTGCGACTGCACGGTCAACGACGTGCTGATGGCGACCATGGCCGGCGCCTTGCGCGACTACATGCTCGAACGCGGCGAACGCCTGGACGGGGTGACCCTGCGCGCCACGGTGCCGGTCAACCTGCGCCCGCTGGAGCACGCGCGCAAGCTCGGCAACCACTTCGGCCTGGTGTTCCTGGACCTGCCGGTGGGCGAGGCCAATCCGGTGCGGCGGCTGCAGTGCGTGGCCGAATCGATGCAGCAGCTCAAGCAGTCGCGGCAGGCGATGGTGGTGTTCGGCCTGCTCGCGGCGGTGGGCATGGCGCCGGCGGCGCTGCAGTCGGCGGCGCTGGACCTGTTCAGCCGCAAGGCCACCACCGTGGCGACCAACGTGCCGGGGCCGCAGCAGCCGCTGTACCTGGCCGGCAGCCGCGTGCGCGAGATGATGTTCTGGGTGCCGCAGACCGGGTCGATCGGCGTCGGCGTGTCGATCATGAGCTACAACCACCGCGTGCACTTCGGCCTGATCGGCGATGCGCGGCTGATTCCCGATCCGGACGCGGTGATGCGCCGGGTCGGCGCCGAATTCGAAAAGCTGCTGTACCTGGCGCTGATGAGCGATTGGGAGCAGCCGTTGGGCGCGGCCGACGCCGAGACCCTGCTGCCGTCTTCCTGAACCTGGCGCATCGCGCGCCGCATCGCGTTCATCCGCGCCTCGCGTGACGCTGTTTATGCTGCGGCCACGTCCATCCAGGTTCGGAGAGAACATGATGAAAACGACCGCCCTTCGCGGCATATCCGTGGCCCTGACCAGTGCGCTGGTGCTGTCCGCCTGCGCCACCGGCGGCTCCTACGTGCAGCGCGACCAGTACGGCAATCCCACCGAGCAGCAGAACCGCACCGGCCGCGGTGCGCTGATCGGTACCGCGGTCGGCGTGGCCGCCGGCCTGCTCAGCGGCAGCAGCGCCACCGAGCGCCGCCAGCACGCGATGATCGGCGCCGGCATCGGCGCGCTCAGCGGCGCGGCGATCGGCAACTACCAGGATCGCCAGGAGCGCGCGCTGCGCGAGCGCACTGCCAACACCGGCATCGACGTGCGTCGCGACGGCGACAACATCACCCTCAACCTGCCCGACGGCATCACCTTCGACTTCAACCAGTCCACGCTCAAGCCGCAGTTCTATTCGGCGCTCAACGGCGTGGCGCAGACCTTGGGCGAGTACAACCAGACCATGATCGAAGTGGTCGGGCACACCGACAGCATCGGCAGCGATGCCGTGAACCAGCGCCTGTCCGAACAGCGCGCCTCCTCGGTGGCCGCGTACCTGACCGCGCAGGGCGTGCAGCCCGAGCGCATCCAGACCCTGGGCGCCGGCAAGAAGTATCCGATCGCCGACAACAGCACCGAGGCCGGCCGCGCGCAGAACCGCCGCGTGGAGATCCGCGTGGTGCCGCTGCGTTCTTCCGCCGGCTGACCGACCCGCCGACCGCAACGACGAACGGGCCGCGCTGCGGCCCGTTCGCGTTTCCGTACTGCCGATGCGAAGCGCCGCGTGCCGCGCGGCTCAGACCAGCGCGGCGTCCTCTTCGTCCTCGGCTTCGGTTTCCGATGCCGCATCCGCAGAAGCGGGCGCAGGCACGGAGGCGACGCGCGGCAGGGTGGCCAGCGACTGCGTGTTCATCGCCACGCCGCTGCACAGGGTGAACTCGGCGCCGTCCTCGGCCTGCTGGGTGGCCAGCTTGGCCGGGCACTGCGCCATCATGTAGCTGACGTCGAAGTTGAGCTTGTCGACCAGGAAGTCGACGAAGGCGCGCACCTTCGGCGAGAGCATGCGCCCGCCCGGGAACACCGCGTTGAAATCCAGGTCCGGCCCGACCCAGCCGCCGAGTACGCGCCGCGCCTTGCCGGCCTCAATCAGCGGCTTGATCGTCGCATCGCTGGCCAGCACCAGGCCTTCGCCGCAGACCAGGCCGCCGATCAGCGCGGCCGAATCGTTGGCCAGCAGGATCGGCTGCACCAGGAACTCGCCGCTCTGCTTGCCGTTGCGCAGCGGCCAGCACAGCCGGTTGCCGCCGCCGCGGCCGTTGCTCAGCGCCAGCGTGCGGTGGTGCTGCAGGTCGTCCGGATGCAACGGTTCGCCGTGGCGCTCGATGTAGTAGGGGCTGGCGAAGACCTGGGTGCGGAAGGTGGCGAGCTTGCGCGCGACCATGGTCGAATCCGGCAGCGTGCCCATGTGCAGGGCCACGTCCACGCCTTCGGCGATGGGATCGACCTTGTCGCTGGTCATGATCATCTCCAGGCGCACTTCCGGGTGCTGGCGATGGAATTCGCCCAGGATCGGCGCCACCCAGGAGATGCCGGCCGAATAGGGCACGCTGAAACGCAGCCAGCCGCGCGGGCCGGCCTGCAGTTGGCCCACCGCGCTCTCGGCTTCCTCCAGTTCGCGGGCGATGCGCTGGCAATGCTCGTGGTAGACCGCGCCGGCCTCGGTCAGCCCGAGCCGGCGCGTGGTCCGGTGCAGCAGGCGCGCGCCCAGCCGCGCTTCCAGATCCTGCACTTTGCGGCTGACGGTGGTCTTGGGCAGGCCGAGGGCATTGGCCGCGGCGATGAAGCTGCCTTGCTCGACCACCTTGACGAAGATCAGGGTGTCGTTCAGATCGTGGCTCATGGCGGTTCCTTGAGGTGGAGACGATTGGACCGATAGCGGGACGATTATTCCCCTTAATTCGGACTAATCAAGTGCGGCTTTGGCGCCTAATTTGTCCGCATTCGCCATCACCGACGGTCTTTGCCCATGTCGATGCGCACCCTGTTCCAGTTTTTCGCCTGCCCCGATCGCCAGTCGCGGCGCCGTTCCGCGTCCGTGGCGACGGCGCAATCCCTTTACCCGAAAGCGTTTCGCGAGTTCACGCCGCCGCCGCGGCGGCAGGGCGGCAGCAGTCTGCGCCTGGGCGCGTCCGGCACCGACCGGTTGGGACGAATCGCGATTGTCCCGTCGGCGGGAGGAAAAGTCCCGTGAGCGGGACGTTGGCCCCCGAGGTGCTGGTCCTCGGCGGCAGCGGCACGGTCGGGCAGGGCGTGGTGCAGGCGCTGCTGGAAGCGGGCAGCCCGGTGCTGGCGGTGGCGCGCGACCGCGCCCGCCTGGCCGCGCTGCGCGAACGCCACCGCGACGAACCCGCCCTGGACGTGCTGTCCGGCTCGGTCGCCACCGATGCGGCCGCCGCGGCCCTGGTCGCCGAGGTCGCGCAGCGGCCGCGGCCGCTGGCCGGGGTGGTCGCCGCGCTCGGCAGCCCGCTGCGACCGGGGCGCCTGCTGGAACGGCCGCTGGGCGCGCTGCGCAAGCGCCTGGATGCCGACCTGCTGCCGCACCTGGCTGCCGCCCGGCATCTGCTGCCGCTGCTGGCGCAGCACGAGCGCGGCGCCCGCTACGTGCTGCTGGGCAGTCCTTGCGCGCTGCGCGCCTGGTCCGGGCATGGCGACAGTTCGGTGGCGGCGGCGGCGATCCGCATGCTCGCCCAGGTGCTGCACGAGGAAGCCAAGCCGCTGGGCGTGCGCGTGCACCTGCTGTCGCTCTCCGAGCCGGTGTGCCGCAGCGACGCCGCCATCGACGACTGTCCGGAGTGGTTCACCACCCTCGGCGTCGGCCGCGCCGTTGTCCACCTGCTGGCCGAACCACAGCGGCCGGACCGTGCGCTGGTCGAGATCGACCGCCGCCACTTCGCCCAGCCGCGCAGCGCCTTGCTCACCCCCTTGCCGTTTTCCTTCTCCACCCACGAGGTCTCTCCATGAATCCGATTCCGATGCCGTCGCGCCTGCTGCCGGTCGCCTTGCGCCCGCTGGCGGTGGCGCTGCTGGTCGCCACGCTCGCCGCCTGCGGCGGCAAGGCCAACGAACAGGGCGCGCCGCCGCCGCCGAGCGTGGGCGTGGCGCCCGCGCTGCAGAAGCAGATCAGCCAGTGGGACGAGTTCAGCGGCCGCGTCGAGGCGGTGGAGCACGTCGACCTGCGCCCGCGCGTGTCCGGCTACATCGACAAGGTCGCCTATGTCGAAGGCCAGGAAGTGAAAAAGGGCCAAGTGCTGTTCACCATCGACGCGCGCAGCTACCGCGCCGACCTGGCGCGCGCCGAGGCCGACCTGGTGCGCGCGCGCACCCAGGCCAAGCTCAGCGCCAGCGAGGCCGCGCGCGCCAAGACCCTGTCCGAGCAACAGGCCATCTCCACCGAAAGCTGGGAGCAGCGGCGCGCCGCCGCCGAGCAGGCGCAGGCCGACGTGTTGGCCGCGCAGGCGGCAGTGGACAGCGCACGCCTGAACCTGGAATGGACCCAGGTGCGCGCGCCGATCGACGGCCGCGCCGGCCGCGCGATGGTCACCGCCGGCAACCTGGTCACCGCCGGCGACAGCGCCAGCGTGCTGACCACGCTGGTGTCGCTGGACAAGGTGCACGTGTACTTCGATGCCGACGAAGGCACCTTCCTGCGCTATGCGCAGATGGCGCGCGACGGCCAGCGCCCGAGCGAACGCGACGGCAGCCTGCCGGTGCAGGTCGGCCTGGTCGGCGAGGACGGCTATCCGCATGCCGGCAAGGTCGATTTCCTCGACAACCAACTGGTGCGCAGCACCGGCACCATCCACGTGCGCGCGCTGCTGGACAACGCCGACCGCCGCTTCACGCCCGGCCTGTTCGCGCGGGTGCGGCTGCTCGGTAGCGGCCGCTTCGACGCGGTGCTGATCGACGACCGCGCCGTGCTCACCGACCAGGACCGCAAGTACGTCTACGTGGTCGACAAGGACGGCAAGGCGCAGCGGCGCGACGTGCAGCTCGGCCGTAGCGCCGAGGGCCTGCGCATCGTGCAGAGCGGCCTGTCCGCCGGCGACAGGGTGATCGTCGACGGCGTGCAGAAGGTGTTCATGCCCGGCATGCCGGTGCAGGCCAAGCCGATCGCGCTGCAGACCACGTCCCCGGCCGCGCCGCGCCAGGCCGTCGCCCTCGACTGAGTCGCGGGCGCCGACGCAGCACCGGCCGCGTCGTACCGGCCATACCCGCCGAGCCCGCCATGGCCCGGCGCCGCCACCGGCATGCCTGCGTCCGCGCCCGGCCTCCCGTTTCAACCGTTTCCAGGACCACCACCCATGGACTTTTCCAGATTCTTCATCGACCGGCCGATCTTCGCCGCCGTGCTGTCGATCGTCATCTTCGCCGCGGGCCTGATCGCCATCCCGCTGCTGCCCATCGGCGAATACCCGGACGTGGTGCCGCCTTCGGTGGTGGTGCGCACGGTGTATCCGGGCGCCAACCCCAAGGTCATCGCCGAGACCGTCGCCACGCCGCTGGAGGAAGCGATCAACGGCGTGGAGAACATGATGTACATCAAGTCGGTCGCCGGCTCCGACGGCGTGCTGCAGATGACCGTGACCTTCCGTCCGGGCACCGATCCGGACGATGCCGCGGTGAAGGTGCAGAACCGCGTCGCGCAGGCGCAGGCGCGCCTGCCCGAGGACGTGCGTCGGCAGGGCGTGACCACGCAGAAGCAGTCGCCGACCTTCCTGATGGTGGTGCACCTGACCTCGCCCAAGGGCAAGTACGACAGCCTGTACCTGCGCAACTACGCGCGCCTGCACGTCAAGGACGCGCTGGCGCGGATCCAGGGCGTGGGCGATGCGCAGGTGTTCGGCGGCGGCGACTACGCGATGCGCGCCTGGCTGGACCCGGAACGGGTGGCCGCGCGCGGGCTCACCGCCAGCGACGTGGTCGCGGCGATGCGCGAGCAGAACGTGCAGGTGTCCGCCGGTCAGCTCGGCGCCGAGCCGATGCCCGAAAGCAAGTTCCTGACCCTGATCAACGCGCAGGGCCGCCTGCGTACCGAACAGGAGTTCGGCGACATCGTGCTCAAGGTCGGCGCCGACGGCCAAACCGTGCGCCTGTCCGACGTGGCGCGCCTGCAACTGGGCGCCGGCGACTACACCCTGCGCGCGCAGCTGGACGGCAAGAACGCGGTCGGCATCGGCATCTTCCAAGCGCCGGGCGCCAATGCGCTGCAGATCCGCGACCAGGTCATCGCCAAGATGGACGAGCTGACCAAGCAGTTCCCCGACGACGTGAAGTACGAGGCGGTGTACGACACCACCATCTTCGTGCGCGACTCGATCAGCGCGGTGGTGCACACCCTGCTGGAGGCGGTGCTGCTGGTGGTGCTGGTGGTGATCCTGTTCCTGCAGACCTGGCGCGCCTCGATCATTCCGCTGATCGCGGTGCCGGTGTCGGTGGTCGGTACCTTCGCCGCGCTGTACCTGCTGGGCTTCTCGATCAACACGCTGACCCTGTTCGGGCTGGTGCTGGCGATCGGCATCGTGGTCGACGATGCGATCGTGGTGGTGGAGAACGTGGAGCGCAACATCGAGGAGGGGCTGAGCCCGCTGGCCGCGGCGCACCAGGCCATGCGCGAGGTGTCCGGGCCGATCATCGCGATCGCGCTGGTGCTGTGCGCGGTGTTCGTGCCGATGGCGTTCCTGTCCGGGGTCACCGGGCAGTTCTACAAGCAGTTCGCGGTGACCATCGCCATCTCCACGGTGATCTCGGCGATCAACTCGCTGACCCTGTCGCCGGCGCTGGCCGCGCGCCTGCTGCAAAGCCACGACGCGCCCAAGGACCGCCTGTCGCGCGGCATGGAGCGGCTGTTCGGCAACTGGCTGTTCCGCCCGTTCAACCGCTTCTTCCACCGCAGCTCCGACCGCTACCAGGGCGCGGTGTCGCGCATCCTCGGCCGCCGCGGCGCGGTGTTCGCGGTGTACGTGGTGCTGCTGCTGGTCACCGGGCTGATGTTCAAGGCGGTGCCGGGCGGCTTCATCCCGACCCAGGACAAGATGTACCTGATCGCCGGTGTGAAGCTGCCGGAAGGCGCCTCGATCGAGCGCACCGACGCGATGCTGCGCAAGGTCGCCACCATCGCCATGCAGACCGACGGCGTGGCCCACGCGATCTCGTTCCCCGGCCTCAACGCGCTGCAGTTCACCAACACGCCCAACACCGGCGTGGTGTTCCTGCCGCTGAAGCCGTTCGCCGAGCGCCACCGCAGCGCGCTGGAGATCAATGCCGAGATCAACCAGCGCATCGCGCAGCTGGGCGAGGGCATGTCGTTCGCCTTCATGCCGCCGCCGATCCTCGGCCTGGGCAACGGCAACGGCTACCAGCTGTTCATCGAGGACCGCGCCAACCTCGGCTACGGCGCGCTGCAGAACGCGGTCAGCACGATGCAGGGCGCGGTGGCGCAGACCCCGGGCATGAGCTTCCCGATCGGCACGTACCAGGCCAACGTGCCGCAGCTCGATGCCGAGGTCGACCGGGTCAAGGCCAAGGCGCAGGGCGTGGCCCTGACCGACCTGTTCGACACCTTGCAGACCTACCTGGGCTCGACCTACGTCAACGACTTCAACCAGTTCGGCCGTACCTGGCAGGTGATCGCCCAGGCCGATGCGCCGTTCCGCGAGAGCGTGGAGGACATCGCCCGGCTGCGCACCCGCAATGCCCAGGGCGAAATGGTGCCGATCGGCTCGATGGTGACCATCAAGCAGACCTACGGCCCGGACCCGGTGCTGCGCTACAACGGTTATCCGGCCGCCGACCTGGCCGGCGAAGCCGATGCGCGTGCGCTGTCCTCGGCCGAAGCGATGGCCAAGATCACCCAGATCGCCAAGCAGGTGCTGCCCAACGGCATGGAGATCGAGTGGACCGACCTGAGTTACCAGCAGGCGACCCAGGGCAATGCGGCGCTGGTGGTGTTCCCGCTGGCGGTGCTGCTGGCGTTCCTGGTGCTGGCCGCGCTGTACGAGAGCTGGACGCTGCCGCTGGCGGTGATCCTGATCGTGCCGATGACCCTGCTGTCGGCGCTGTTCGGGGTGTGGTTGAGCGGCGGCGACAACAACGTGTTCGTGCAGGTGGGCCTGGTGGTGCTGATGGGCCTGGCGTGCAAGAACGCGATCCTGATCGTCGAGTTCGCCCGCGAACTGGAGCTGCAGGGCAAGGGCATCGTCGAATCGGCGCTGCAGGCCTGCCGCCTGCGCCTGCGCCCGATCGTGATGACCTCCATCGCCTTCATCGCCGGCACGGTGCCGCTGGTGTTCTCGCATGGCGCGGGCGCGGAAGTGCGCTCTGCCACCGGCATCACCGTGTTCGCCGGCATGCTGGGCGTGACCCTGTTCGGTCTGTTCCTCACCCCCGTGTTCTACGTCGCCCTGCGCAAGCTGGCCGGGCGGCCGCTGGTCTCGCATGCGCCGGCCCACGCCGACGCGCCGGCGCACGGCTGATTCCTTTCCCATCCTTCTCTGGAGTTTCGCAATGAACGCAGCACACAAGATCGCCCTGGTCACCGGCGCCACCCGCGGCATCGGCCTGCACACCGTGCGGCAGTTGGCCGAAGCCGGCGTGCACACCCTGCTGGCCGGGCGCGACGCGACCCGCGCCAGCGCCGCGGCGCTGGAACTGCAGGGCGAAGGCCTGCCGGTCGAGCCGCTGACCCTGGACGTCACCGACGCCGCCAGCATCGCCGCCGCGGTGGAGACGGTGCGCGCACGCCATGGGCGGCTGGACATCCTGGTCAACAACGCCGGCATCCTGCGCGACGATCTGCGCCTGAGCGTGTCGCAGCAGTCGCTGGAGACCTGGCGCGAGACCTTCGACACCAACCTGTTCGGCCTGATCGCCGTCACCCAGGCGTTCCTGCCGCTGCTGCGCGAGGCCCCGGCCGCGCGCATCGTCAACGTCTCCAGCCTGCTCGGCTCGATGACGCTGCACAGCCAGCCGGGCTCGCCGATCTACGACTTCAAGGTGCCGGCGTACAACGTGTCCAAGAGCGCGGTGAATGCCTGGACCGTCCAACTGGCCTACGAACTGCGCGAGACCCCGATCAAGGTCAACACCATCCACCCCGGCTACGTGAAGACCGACATGAATTCGGGCGAGGGCGAGCTGGAGGTGGCCGACGGCGCGCGCAGCAGCGTGATGATGGCGCTGCTCGACGCCGACGGCCCGACCGGCAGCTACACCCATGTCGGACAGGTGCTGCCATGGTGATCCGTCCCGTTTTCGGCGTACTGGCGCTGGCGCTGCTCAGCGCCTGTGCCAGCGTCGGCCCCGACTACCACGCACCGGCGCAGCCGCCGGTGACGCTTCAGGGAACGGCGTCGCCGGTGTTCGCGACCGATTCGCCGGTCGCCTCCTGGTGGGCGCAGTTCGACGATCCGGTACTGGAACAACTGGTGCACGACGGCCTGGTCGCCAACCTGGACCTGCGCATCGCCCTGGCGCGCGTGCACGAGGCACGCGCGGTTTTCGCCGAGCAGCGCTTGGACCAGGCGCCGCACGTCACCGCCGGCGGCGACTACACCCGCGGCAAGGCCCCGGACGCGGATGCCGGCGGCGCGCGCGTGCTCACCGAGAGCTACCGGCTCGGCTTCGATGCCGCCTGGGAGCTGGACCTGTTCGGGCGCCAGCGCCGTGCCAGCGAAGCCGCGCGTGCGAACCTGGAAGCCGAACAGGCCGGCCTGGCCGACGCCCAGGTCACCGTGGCCGCGGAGGTGGCGCGCAACTACTTCGCCCTGCGCGGCACGCAGAAGCGCATCGCGCTGGCGCGCACCACGCTGGACAACCTGCGCGACACCCAGCGGCTGACCGAAACCCGTTGGCGGCTGGGCGCGGGCAGCGAGCTGGACGTGCAGAGCAGCCGTGCGCGGCTGAAGGCGATCGAGGCCGACATCCCGTTGCTGGAAGTCGACGCCGCACAGGCGCGGCACCGGCTGGCGGTGCTGCTGGGCAAGCCGCCGGGCACGCTCGACGCATTGCTGGCGCCGCAGCCGACCCCGGCCTATGCGCGGGCCCTGCCGCTGGGCGACACCACGCAGTTGCTACGCCGGCGTCCCGACGTGCGCATCGCCGAACGCCGCCTGGCGGCGGCGACCGCGCGGGTGGGCGTGGCCACCGCCGACCTGTTCCCGCGGATCAGCCTGTCCGGCTTCGTCGGCTTCTTGTCCGGCGACGCCGGCGCCTTGCTGCACGGCCGCAGCAAGGCCTGGTCGCTGACGCCCTCGATCCAGTGGGCGGCGTTCGATCTGGGCAGCGTGCGGGCGCGCCTGCGCGCGAGCGAGGCGCAGGCCGACGGCGCCGCCGCCGACTACGAGAAGGCCGTGCTCGGCGCGCTGGAGGACACCGAGAACGCCTTGACCGCCTACGCCCACGAACAGGCGCGGCTGGCGATCGTGGCCGAGCAGGCGCAGGCCGCGCAGCGTGCCGAGGCGCTGGCGCAGATCCGCTATCGCGAAGGCTCCGAGGATTTCCTGACCCTGCTCGATGCGCAGCGCACGCAACTCACCGCCGAGGCCGACCTAGCCGACGCCGAGGCGGCGGTGAACATCGGCGTGGTGCGGGTGTACAAGGCGCTCGGCGGCTGGGGCCAGGATGCGGGCACGGACGCCGGCAACAGGGACGTCGCGACCGCCGCGGGGGCGGCGTCTGCGCTGCAGGCACGCTGAGCGGGAGGCCGCGAAGGCCGCGATGCGGGCCGACTGCACGCACCGTGGCCTTCTCGGCACCTCTTTTCATCTGCTTTTTGCCAGCATCAGGCCGGTACGGGGTTTCCTGTAGGAGCGGCTTCAGCCGCGACGGGCATTCCCGGTGTGGCCCTTCGCGGCTGCATGACAGTCGACTCCCAATCGCTTGCGGCGAACCCTCCGTGTGCACTGTGGGAGGGACTTCAGTCCCGACGCATTGCGCCATCGGAACGCACAACACTTCGCGCGGCATGACAGTTGACTCCCACAGGAAGCTTCCCGCCATTAGCGCCGTCCTGGTGACGGCTACCGGGGCGAAGACTGGCCGGGCAACGCGGCAGATCGCGCCGCGTCCGTCTGCGCTGCCCGCCGCTCAGTCCTGCGCCACGTCCTCGGCGATCACGTAGCGGTCGCGCCCGTTGTTCTTGGCCTGGTACAGCGCGGTGTCGGCACGCGAGAACCAGTCGTGCCACTGCGCCTCGTCGCAGAGCATGGCCGCGCCCAGCGACACGGTGATCGTGCCATTGGGACCAAGCAGCGTGGTGCGTGCGGCGTCGTGCAGGCGCCTGGCGAAAGCGGACAGTTCGGTCGCCGACTGCAGCCGCGCCACCACCACGAACTCCTCGCCGCCGAACCGGAACACCTCGTCCGGCGCGCGCACCTGCGCGCGCAGCAGGGTGGCCAGTTCGACCAGCACCCGGTCGCCCTCGGCATGGCCGTAGAGGTCGTTGACCTCCTTGAAGTGGTCGATGTCGAGCACGATCAATCCGTGCCGACGGGTCGCGCGGCGCGGATCGGCCACACGCTGCGAGAGGCTGCGCTCAAGCATGCGCCGGTTCGGCAACCCGGTCAGCGAATCGTGCGAGGCCAGTTGCTCCAGTTGCACGCGATCGCCCTCCACCCGCATCGCCAGCATGTAGCCCAGCCCGGTGATCAGCATCGACACCGACACCATCGAGAAGAAATGCTCGGCGCCCAGCGTGCTCGGGGTGACCACCAGCAGTACCGCGATCAGAGTGGCGTTGCAGGCCAGCGCGACATTGCGCGTCACCGCGAAGAAGTTGCTCATCATCACCAGGTACAGCCACGGCACCGCGGCATGGCGCAGCGCATGGCAGGCCAGGGCGCTGCCGAGCAGCCAGCTCAGCGACAGCAACGGATCCATGCGGCCATCGCCACGGTGCAGCGCCAGCCAGGTCGCCAGTGCGGCCAATCCGGCCAGTGCAGTGCCGACCAGCGCGGTCAACGGCGCGCCGATCGCCATCTGGTAGACGGCGAACAGCAACAGCACCGCCGCCGTGGACGGGCCCAGGACCTTGATGATGCCGAGCCGGAAGTGCCGGCGCAGGGTCAGGCCCGCGCTCACGGAGAAGCGCTCCGGCACGGCGCACGGTCGTGGCGGGCGGGTGAAGCGGGGCGGGCGGCGAACATGGCGACGTCAGAGTGGCGGAAGAGTGTTGCAATGCCAGAGGCAAGTTCCATGCCTGGATTTCTTTTGTGGTGGGTATCCCGTGCTGACCCGGGAAAGGTGGGAGTGCCCACACCAGGCGCGCCGCAAAGGCGTCACATTGGCGCGGGGCGTGGAGTCGTGCCGATGGCCCTGCGTCACGCGGCAGGCGGTGTCTGGTCGCGGTGAGCGGGGCAGCGTTGCTGAAGCAAGCTCGCCTGTTCCTTGTCCCCAACTCTCCTCGCGTGAGAAGTGGCGTGCAGCGCAGGATGGAGAGGCGAAGCCTGGCGCGCACCTGGGCATGCATGCCGCGGTCGTATCGGGGTCGATTGCATCCACGACGGAGCAGGCTGCGGCGCTGCCGTGCATGCGGCACCGGTCGCGTTATCAGCGAGGGGATGAGCGCAATATCCCCGCCAGGGGACAGGCTATGCGTCGCTGCCGTCGATGGCCTTCAGCCCTTTCTGGCTCAGCGCGAGATCGCCGTCCTCGCCTTGCGCCGCATAATTTTCGCGCACCGCCCAGTTCGCTTCCGCTTCGCTGACCGGTGTGGTGGCGTGGATGTCCTGCAGGATGCGCAGTTGTTCCTGGGTCAAGGGCATGGCAGGCGGTCTCGGATCGGAAAGGGCATTCCACCCTACAGGCCGCGGGTGACGGACATGTCGGTGCGTTGCCGCACGTCACGCTGCCGGATGTCACGCTCGTCTCACGGCCACGACGCCGCCGACATCATTCCGCAACGCCTCGAGGACGCCGGCGTAACGCACCCCCACGCATCATGCGCCTACCAGCTGTGCGGCCGGGGCGATGCCTGGGGCTGCTTCAAGGATGCAGGCATCCGCGGCTGGACCACCTTCTCCCGCATCGGCAGGCTCGCTGGCCTGCCGATGCTGTTTTGTACCAGCGCGTCGAGGACGATGCGCGGTGGCGGTGGTCCTCGCGCTGGTCCGCCACAGCACCTTGGTTCGCGGCCCCGTCCCGGAAGACGCATATCGCCCACCGGACACGCAATGACGCGCCTGGGCGCGCCATTGCATGGACGATGCGTCGCTGTCGTCAGGCGTCAGGCGACGCCGGCACCGCCGGTCGCGCCGAACACTTCGCCGGTCAGGTAGCTGCCTTCCTGGCTGGCGAGCAGCACGTACAGCGGCGCGATTTCGACCGGCTGGCCCGGGCGCTTGAAGTGGGTCTTCGAGCCGAACTGGGTGACCGCCTCCATCGGTTGGCCGCCGGAGGACTGCAGCGCGGTCCAGAAAGGACCCGGGGCCACCACGTTCGCCCGGATGCCCTTTTCGCTCAGCTGCGCCGCCAATGCCTTGGTGTAGGCGACGATGCCGGCCTTGGTGGTCGCGTAGTCGAGCAGGATCGCCGACGGATCGTACGCCTGGATGGAGGCGGTGGTGATCACCGCCGCGCCCGGCGGCAGGTGCGGCACCGCGGCGCGGCAGATCCAGTGCATGGCATAGAGATTGGTCTTCAGCGTCTTGTCGAAATCCTCGTCGCTCACTTCGCCGATCTCTTCGCGATATTGCTGCCGGCCCGCGTTGATCACCAGGATGTCCAGGCCGCCCAAGCCGGCCACCGCTTTATCGACCAATTGCGCGCACCACTGCCGATCGGTGATGTCGCCCGGGAGGCTGATCGCCTTGCGTCCTTCGGCCTCGATCAGGGCGATGACGTCCTGTGCGTCCGACGCTTCCTCGGCAAGGAAGGAGATGGCCACATCGGCGCCCTCGCGCGCGAACGCGATCGCCGCAGCGCGGCCGATGCCGCTGTCGCCGCCGGTCACCAGCGCCCGGCGGCCCGCCAGCTTGCCCGATCCGCGATAGCTGGTCTCGCCGTGGTCGGGCACCGGGTCCATCTCCGAGGCCTTGCCCGGCACCGGTTGCGGCTGCGGCGGGAAGGGCGGCTTGGGGTACTGCTCGCGCGGGTCCTGCATCTTCAGTCGATCGTTCATCGCGTCTTCCTCTTCTTGGCGTGTGGTTGCAGTTTTACCGGGTTGGTTTTCGTGTTCTCGATGCTCGACATCGCCATGATCTGCGCCAGATGGCTCAGTCCTTGCGGAAAGTTGCCGAGGAATCCGCCGGAGTGCGGATCGACCATCTCGCTCAACAGGCCGTTGCAGCGATCGAGCGCGTCGTTGAGCTGGGTCAGCCGTTTTCTGGCCTTGGCTTTCTGTCCCAGGCGCGCATAGGCTTCGGCGATCCAGTAAGAGCAGGCGACGAAACACCCTTCTTCCTGCGCCATGCCTGAATAGCGGTAATGGAACACGCCGGCCCCCAGCGCGCGGTCGATCGCGTCGAGCGTGGCCAACAGGCGCTCCTTGCCGTCGAAGCGGAAGCGCGCGGCCAGCGCCACCGACGCATCCAGCTTGTCGCTGCCCGGATACATCACGAACGCCTGTTGCGCGTCCGACCAGCAATGCAGTTCGATCCAGTCCTTGATCCTGTCGCGTTCGCGTTCCCAGCGATCGCGGCACGTCGTCGGCAGCTGGCCCTGGTCGGCCAGTTCGACGGCCCTGGCCAGCGCCTGCCAGCAACTGACCTTCGACATGGTGTAGTGCTGCAGTTCGGGCAATTCCCAGATCCCCGAGTCGGCCTTGCGCCAGCGATCGGCGCATTGGTCGGCGAGCCGGGACAGCAGTTCGGCGCTGGAGGCGTCCAGGATGTTGCCGCGGCTCACGAAGCAATAGGCGGTCTCGAAGATGTCGCCGTAGATGCCGTGCTGGTGCTGCCCGCCGGCGAGATTGCCCCGCACCACCGGCAACGTGTTGCGATAGCCGGCGGCCTCCAGTTCGATGACGTCGGGCACCAGCCCGCCATCCAGGGTGAACACGACTTTCGGGCCATGCTGGCGCAGTTGCCGGATCAGCCAGGTGAACGCGGCCTTCGATTCCGCTTCCAGTCCCGCGGCGAGAAACGCCTGGATGGTATAGCCGGCATCGCGGACCCAGGCGTAGCGATAATCGAAGTTCTTGTCGCCGCCGATGCGTTCGGGCAGCGACGTCGTCGCGGCCGCGGCGATGGCGCCGGAAGGCGAATAGAGCAGCAACTTGAGCGCAAGCGCGCTGCGCACGAAGAAATCCCGGCCATCGCGCGGGAAGGTCACGTTCTTCGACCAGGCCCGCCATTCCTTGTCGGTCAGATCGATGCGGCTGTCGATCTCCTCGATGGTGGGCGCGACCAGCGGCTCGTCCTCGCCGACGACCAGGGCGATCGTCGCGCGTTGTCCCTGCGCGACGGTGATGTCGCCGCGAACGCCGTGGTCCGACCACGCGCACCTCAGCCTGTCGTCATGGATCATGACGCCAAGCAGGCGGTCGACATGGAACACGGTGTGCGGGCCGATCGCCGCGCAGTAGGGGCTGGCGTTCTGCGCGCGCAGGCTGAATTTCAGTTCCAGCCGGAAGCGCATTGTTCCGCGCTGGCACTCGATGCGGCGTGCAAGCTCGCACCAGGGCAGTCGCCCCGCATGCCCGCTGTTGAGCGATTCGGTCAGCGTCGCCTGTCCGGAGACGGTAGTGAACGTGGTGACCAGGACATTGCTGTCTTTCCGATAGTGCCGCTCGGTGCGGAACGGCTGGTCCGGGGCGAGGACGAAGTAGCCGCCTTGCTCGGCATCCAGCAGCCGGTCGAACAGTGGCGCGCTGTCCATGTTGGGCGCGCACCACCAATCGATCGATCCGTCCGCCCCGGTCAGGGCGACCGAGCGTCCTTCGCCAAGCGCGCCGTAGTGCTCGATCGGCAGTGCGCCCTCGGTGCGGTCGCTGTTGGAGCTCGCGCGGCGCCGCCTGGCTGTTGTGGGCACGTGCTCAGGCTCCACGCCAACAGGCGTCGAGGCCGCGCTGGCGCGCCGTCGTTTCCGGCATGACGTGTCGAGGAAGCATGGGGGCAGTGCGAAAAGGAGGGCAGCCCGACGGTAGTGGCCCTTCTGCGGAGGCCCGGTGAAGACGGCATGCGCCTGCACTGGCCTGCACGTGGCGTGGACGAGGGCTGTTCCATCGTGCGTGACCGTCATCGAGGTGCGCCATGGGAAAACCGGTCCTGTACTTCCTGCACGCGCTCGGCTCGAGCGGGCGCGAGTGGTCTTCGGTGATCGATCTCCTGGGCGCGCGCTTCGATTGCATCGCATTGGATATTCCCGGCTTCGGCGATGCGCCGGCATTGGACCGACCCGATGTCACGGCGCTGGTCGACTGGTTCGCAGGCGAAGTCGCGCGCGACAGGCCGGATTGCTGGTATGTCGTGGGCCACAGCATGGGCGGGAAGATCGCCACCCTGGCCGCCGCGCGCGCCCGCGACGGCATGACCGGGCTCGCCGGCCTGGCCGGGGTCGTGCTGGTGGCGGCATCGCCGCCCGCGCCCGAGCCGATGGACGAATCCCGGCGGCGGACCATGCTGTCCTGGTTCGACGCCGGAGATCCCACACGGCAGCAGGCCGAACAGTTCATCGACGACAACTGCGCGACGCCGTTGCCGACGCCGCCGCGCGATGGCGCCGTCGACGACGTCCTGCGCAGCAGTGCGCGCGCGTGGAACGCCTGGCTCACCCATGGCAGCCGCGAGGATTGCGCGGCGCGCGCCGGCTGCATCGAGGTGCCCGCGCTCATCGTCGCAGGCAGCGAGGACGGCGATCTCGACGAGGCAGCGCAGCGACGCTGGAACCTGCCCCATTACCGCGATGCGCGCCTCACCGTGGTGGCGCAGGCGGCGCACCTGATTCCCTACGAGCGACCGCAGGCACTCGCGGGGCTGATCGCCGCGCATGTCGATGGCACTGCGGCACGTCGGTTGCCCGACGACTTCGTGGCGTTGCTCAACGCCGAGCGCGTCGCCGCGACGATGCGCAAGACGCTGCTGCATCGCCATGCCGGGCCGTCGCGTGCGGCGAAAGGAATCTTGAGCGAGCGCCAGTCCGACACGCTGGCCGCCGTGATCGAGCGCGTCCTGGACGGTGCGGGCGACGCCCGCGATATCGCACGCCGCATCGACGTCGATCTCGCCAATGGGGTGGGCGATGGATGGCGGTTCGCCGACCTGCCGCCCGACCGTCTCGCCTGGCCGATGGGGCTGGATGCGCTGGACGCGTTGTCGGGCGGGTTCGCCGCCTTGCCCGCACCGGACCAGGAGCGCTGGTTGCGCGCCATTTCCCTGCGCGAGGCGGGCGATTGTTCCGATTGCGGATGGAACGCGGCACAGCTCGCGGCCTGGTTCGAAGACGTGCGCGCCGAAACCGTGCGGATCTGGACGAGCCTTCCGGTCACCATGGCCGCCCTGGGCTACGACGGGTTCGCCGTGGGCGGATTGGGCGCAAGCAGCCCCGGTTACCAGGAGACCGCCGCCAATCGGCGCGAGGCCTGGCAACTGCTGCCCACGGCGCATCCATGACTGCCGCATCGACTGCGGCGGTGGATGCGGTCGTGGTCGGCAGCGGTGCCGGCGGCGGACCGTTGGCCGCGCGGCTGGCGCAGGCCGGCGTCTCGGTGGTGGTGCTGGAAGCCGGCGCCGCGTTCGGCCCGGACGCGCATCGCGCGGACGAACTGGCGACGGACATCTACTGGATGGAAGAGCGCCTCAGCGGCGGGCGGACGCCGACGGCCTTCGGCCCGAACAACTCCGGTACGGGGCTGGGTGGATCGACGCTGCACTGGGGCGCGTTCTGCCCGCGCCCGGATCCGCGCGATCTGCAACTGCGCACGCAGACCGGGCAGGGCGAGGACTGGCCGATCCCGCACCGGGAACTGCTGTCCTATCTCCAGCGCGTCGAACGCTTCATCGGCGTGTCCGGGCCGGCGCTCTACCCATGGGACGGCGAGCGCTGCTATGCGTTCCCGCCGGCCCAGCGCAACGCGCCCGCCGAGGCAATGGAGCACGGCTGCCGTGCCCTCGGCATCACCGCCGCCGATGCGCCGGCCGCGCTGGTCACCCGCGCGCACGAACAGCCGCACTGGGGCACGCGGGTGGCGTGCAACAACTGCGGTGCCTGTCATCAGGGTTGCAGCAACGGCGCCAAGGTCAGCGTGGACACGACCTGGCTGCCGCTGGCACGCGCGCACGGTGCGGACCTGCGCAGCGATTGCCGGGTCGTCGACATCGAGCGCAACGGCCTGGGCGCGGTCACCGGCGTGGTCTACCGGCAGGGCGAGCGCGAACTGCGCCAGCGTTGCGCGGCCTTGTTCCTGTGCGCCGGCGGGGTGGAAACACCGCGCTTGCTGCTGAATCTCGGACTGGCCAATTCCAGCGGACAGGTCGGGCGCAATTTCATGGCGCACGTCGCGACCCAGGTCTGGGGCACGTTCGACATGGACATGCGCATGAATCGCGGCTACCCCTCGTCGTTGATGAGCGAGGACATGCTGCGTCCCGCGCAGGCCGATTTCGCCGGCGGCTATCTGATCCAGAGCCTGGGCGTGCAGCCCGTGACCCTCGCCAATACGCTGGCGCGCGGCGCCGGGCGCTGGGGCGCCGCGCTGGTGCAGACCATGACGCGCTACAACCGCCTGGCCGGCATCGGCATCAATGGCGAATGCCTGCCGCAGGACGCCAATCGCCTGACGCTCGCCGACGAGCGCGACGCCTTCGGCCTGCGCAAGGCGCGGGTCGACTTCAGCTACGGCCCGAACGAACAGGCGCTCGATGCCCACGCCAGACGCACGCTGCAGGCGATCTGGGAGGCGGCCGGCGCCGATGACATCTTTGCCGCCGCGCGCTCGGCGCACACGCTCGGCACCTGCCGCATGGGCCGCGATCCCGCGCAGGCCGTGGTCGATCCGGACGGTCGCGCGTTCGACATCGACAATCTCTACGTCTGCGACAACTCCGTCTTTCCCAGCGCACTGGCGGCCAATCCGGCCCTGACACAGATGGCACTCGGCCTGCGCACGGCCGAGCGGTTTCTCGCCCACTAGGCGATTGCCTCCCCCTTTACCCAACGAGGAAAACGACATGGACCTTGGAATCAACCAGCGGATTGCGCTGATCAGCGGCGCCGACTCGGGCATGGGCAAGGAGACCGCCCGCCAACTGCTGCAGGCCGGCGTACGCGTGGCGATCACCGACCGTGCGGACGGCACGCTCGATGAGTCGCTGTCCGAGCTGTCGGGCCTGGGCGAGGTCATCGCCGTGGCGGGCGACGTGACGCGTGCGGACGATGTCGCGGAGCTCTGGGCGCAGGTCCGGGCGCGACTGGGCGATCCGGATATCTACGTCAACGCAGCCGGTGTCACCGGCGCGACCGGCGATTTCCTCGACGTGAGCGATGCGGGGTGGCTGGAAACGCTGGACATCAACCTGATGGGCGCGGTGCGGATGTGCCGCGAAGCGATTCCCGCGATGCGCCGAAACGGCTGGGGGCGCATCGTCCTGTTCGCGTCCGAGGACGCCGTACAGCCCTATGTGGACGAACTGCCGTACTGCGCGTCGAAGGCGGGGATTCTGAGTCTGGCCAAGGGCCTGTCCAAGGCGTACGGCGGCGACAACGTGCTGGTCAATACGGTCTCGCCCGCCTTCATCCATACCCCGATGACCGACGCGATGATGCACAAGCGCGCGAAGGAGAAGGGCATCACCTTCGATGAAGCGGTGTCGTCATTCCTGGACGAAGAGCGTCCCGGCATGGTGCTCAAGCGGCGCGGTCGACCGGAGGAGGTGGCCGCGGCGGTCGCATTCCTTTGCTCCGAACGTGCCAGCTTCATCAATGGCGCCGGCATCCGGGTCGATTCTGGGTCTGTGCAGACCATTGCGGGGTGAGCCGGGACTGACATCGGGACGAAGGCATGGCTCCTTCACGTCTCGCAGGAGCGGATGGTCGTCGTTGGAAGTGTTTTCGGCTGCGGAGTCGCCGACATCGGCTGTCGCTCCAGCGAGGGGAGCGCTGAGCCGTCTGGCGGGTAGGGCGCCTTTGTTGTCCGCAACGCGGGCAACTCCTGCTCGGCACATCGTGCTGCATGCGCGTCGCCTTGTCCGTCGATGTGTGAGGTGGAGAGGGGTTGGGGGTACCAGATCCGGGATGCCACGACGTACCCCCAGAAGTACCCCCGCCCACGCGCCGACTGGCACGCGTTGGCTCGTGCTGCTCGGAGCACAAAAAAAGCCGGAAACCCGTGTTTTACAGGGATTCCCGGCTTTTCTCGGACCTGCTCGGTCTCTTCATTGGTGGAGGTGGGCGGAATCGAACCGCCGTCCGAAGGCACTCCATCCCCGGCACTACATGCTTAGCTCATCGTTGGATCTCGCCCCGGAACAGCACGATGTGCGAAGCGCATCCCGGGACCAGCCTGCTTGATTTAGCCAATGGCTGACAGGCAGCCACCACCGGCGATTCCGTGATAATGACCCTACGTCGCGAGCACGGACACAAGCGATTTCGGGGCTAGGCCTTAAGCGGCCAGAGCGTAGTTGTCGTCGTTGGCAACTATAAGTTTGCGGCTGGATTTACGAGGAAAGCTGCCCCCTCGGCATGCGCCAAGCGATTTTGCAACCCCCGTCGAAACCAGTGCACCCCCGGGGACAACGTCAAACGCTGACCTGCACAGTGTAGGGATCGGGGAGGGCAGTCACAAGTCTTGAGACGGGCCGCGCTTAAGCTGGCTTCACTGCGACGCCGGCCCTGTCACGCCGCCGTCCCCCAGGCATTCCCCCAGGCATGGAGCAGCGCAATGGCAAGCAGACAGCCGCGTGGCCGCAGCAGCGGGCGCGCGCCCAAGGCCCCCGTCACGTCCTCGAGCTCCAAGCCCGGCAAGGCGCCGGCCAAGGCGCAGGCGCCATCCGCCGCCAAGCCGAGGGCGGCAGTGCGCAAGACGGCAGCAGGCGGCGCAGGTGCTGCCAAGCGGGCGCAGAAGACGACGCCGGCAGGAGAGACTGCGCCGGCAAGGCCCGCAACCGCGTCCCGCTCCAACGTCTCGGCTCCCGGCGCCAGCAGGCCTGCCTCGGCGACGCGCGCCGCGACGCCGCCGGCGCGCACCGCGCTGAGACCCAAGGCCACCGGCGAAGGCTCGCTGGCGCAGGGGCAGGCGCGCACGGTCGTCTACATCCATGGCATCGGCAACAAGCCACCGGCCGAGGTGTTGCGCTGCCAATGGGATCGCGCGCTGTTCGGCCGCGCGATGGGCGAGCGCACGCGCATGGCCTATTGGGTCAATCGGGAACGCTATCCGTCGCCGGAGCCGGGCGATTGCCAGGATCAGGACCGCGGCCCGGTGTTGAACCAGGCCGAGCAACGCATGCTGAGCGCGCTCGGCGTGGCGCCGCAACTGGCCGATCTGCGCCAGCTCGCCGACACCCTGGCCACCAGCGATGCCGAGCGCGCGCGCCTGCACCAGGTGCTGGACGAGGTGGAGACGGCGGCGCCGCCATCGGCGGCGGGGACAGCCGAGGTGCATGCGCAGGGCGTGATCGACGTGTTCAACCGCGCGCTGCTCAAATTGATCTCCGCGGCGCTGCTGCAGGACGTGCACGATTTCTTCTTCGTGCCGGCGCGACGCGAGCAGATGCGCGACAGCCTGCTGCAGCGCATCCGCGCCGGTGGCGGCCCATTCGTGATCGTCGCGCACAGCCAGGGTTCGCTGATCGCCTACGACGTGCTGCGCGAGCTGCAGCCGCAGGACTGCGAGGTGTCGCTGTTGCTCACGCTCGGCTCGCCGCTGGGACTGCCGGTGGTGCGCAGCATGTTCAAGGAGTGGACCGGAACGCCGAAGCTGCCGTTCCCGCCCTGCGTGGCGCGCTGGGTCAACGTCGCCGAACGACGCGACCCGGTGGCCCTGGACGCCGATCTCAGCGACGACATCGCCGATGCCGGCGGGCGCTTCCACAACATCGCCGGGTCGAAGATCAACCCGGATTGGCAGCACAACCCGCATTCGGCCGCCGGCTACCTGTCCATTCCCGACGTGCGGGCCGAGGTGCGGCGCGCGGTGGGCGTGGGTTTCGATCAGCCGATCGCGCACCCGGTGTTGATCAAGGATTTGTCCGACCAGTTGGAAGCGCGTGCGCCGGACTATCGCCACGAGGTGCTGATCGAACTGGAGCGGTTGTCCGACGCCGGCGATCCGGCACAACGCAAGCACGAGCTGATCGCCGCGTTGCGTGCGCTGACCGAGGCTTCCACCGGCCTGCACGGCGAGGCGCTGGATGCGCAGATCGAACTGGAAGACACGATGCAGCGCTACGTGTCGGCGCGGCTGACCCGGTTCGAGATCGAGAGCCTGCGCGAGCGCTATCGCGACCTCAACCTGAAGCGCCTGTGGCGCGATGCGGGCAAGCGCGCGCTGATCTACCAATCGCGCAGCACGATCCAGGTGGACGCGGCGCAGGTGGCCTACCGCGCCCTCGGCAGCGGCATCGGCTGGGCGGTGCTGGACAGCGGCATCGCCGCGGCGCATCCGCACTTCCACGCGACCGGGCAACCGGCGACCGTGCTTGCCCAGTGGGACTGCACCCAGCGCGGCCGCCCGCGCGCGCTGCGCCCGGGAGAGGCCGGCTTCGACACGCTCGACGGCAACGGCCACGGCACCCACGTGGCCGGCATCATCGCGGGGCAATGCGAGGCGCCGCTACCGGGTGTGCCGGCCACGGCGCCACTGCAGTTCGCCGGCATGGCGCCGCTGGCGCGGCTGTACGGGTTGAAGGTGCTGGACGACGACGGCAACGGCCGCGATTCCTGGATCATCAAGGGCGTGCAGCAGGTCGCCGAACTCAACGAGCGCGCCGGCGAACTGGTGGTGCACGGGGTCAACCTGAGCCTGGGCGGCTACTTCGATGCCGAGAGCTACGGCTGCGGCTTCACCCCGCTGTGCAACGAGTTGCGCCGGCTGTGGCGGCAGGGCGTGGTGGTGGTGATCGCGGCCGGCAACGACGGCCTGGCCTGGCTGATGCAGGGCGACGGCGAGGCCTACCCGCTGAACCTGGACCTGAGCATCGGCGACCCGGCCAACCTGGAGGAATCGCTGGCGGTGGGTTCGGTCCACAAGAGCAGTCCGCACAGCTACGGCATTTCGTATTTCTCCTCGCGCGGCCCCACGGCCGATGGCCGCTACAAGCCGGACCTGGTCGCGCCGGGCGAGAAGATCCTGTCGGCGCACCACGGTTTCGTGGTCGCCGATCCCGGCACCTGGATGGTGGAGATGAGCGGCACCAGCATGGCCGCGGCGCACGTGTCCGGGCTGATCGCCGCGTTCCTGTCGGTGCGCCGCGAGTTCATCGGTGCCCCGGATCGGGTCAAGCAACTGGTGCTCGCGCAATGCCTGGATCTGCGGCGCGATCGCTACATGCAGGGCAGCGGGTTGCCCAGCTTGATGCGAATGCTTGGCGGGACGTGAGTGGGGCGGGGAGTGGGGAGTCGCAACAGTGGCTCCCCGGGTCGCCCGGGCGCTTCGCTAGTGCGGCCTTGGCGGTGAGGCTGGGATTAGGGATTAGGGATTCGCAACGACGGTTTCCTGGATTGGGCGGTCTCCCGTGTGGGAGCGGCTTCAGCCGCGACGCGGTGAGGCGGTGATCGAGGGACGGAACAGGCTCAGAGGCCGCATCGTCTTTCATGGCGGAATCTGCTTTCGCCGCAATGGCGGGCTGCCAATGTTTCCGGATGAGGGCATGAAACGGGCTGCGCGTCTTCTGCGTCCAGAGCGGCCGAATCACGTCGAGATTCCGGCGTCATCGCGTCGCGGCTGAAGCCGCTCCCACAAGGGCATTCATGCACAGCGGTGCGCTCTTGCGGCTGCCGTGCCACGGCGCTGCGGCGTCGCACTTGCGGCTGAGCTTGTGGGAATGGGAGACGCGGTTGCGACTCCCCAATCCCCAATCCCGGCCTCACCGCGTCGCGGCTGAAGCCGCTCCTACGGGAAAGGCGAGGCGGGCAGGACAGCCGGGGCGGGCAGGAGATCTGCTGTTGCGACTCCCCAATCCCGACTCCCAGGCTTTTCAGCAGCCGAATGGCTGATCATCCCGGCCCCTCAGGCATTCTTGTTGTGCCGGCGCATGATGCGCTGCTTGTCGCGGGCCCAATCGCGGTCCTTGGCCGCGTTGCGCTTGTCGTGGTCCTGCTTGCCCTTGGCCAGCGCGATCTCGAGCTTGATCTTGTTCTTGCTCCAGTACATCGCGGTGGGCACGAGGGTGTAGCCATCGCGCTCGACACGGCCGATCAGCTTGTCGATCTCGTTCCGGTGCAGCAGCAGCTTGCGCGTGCGGCGGTCGTCGGCCACCACGTGGGTGGAGGCCTGGATCAACGGGGTGATCTGCGCGCCGAACAGGAACAGCTCGCCCTGGCGCACGAAGGCGTAGCTCTCGCCGATGTTGGCGCGGCCGGCGCGGATCGACTTCACCTCCCAGCCCTGCAGGGCCAAGCCGGCCTCGTAGCGGTCCTCCAGGTGGTATTCGTGGCGCGCGCGCTTGTTCAGGGCGATGGTCTTGTTGGCCGTCGCGCCGTTTGCTTTATCCTTGGCGGGTTTCTTGCTCATCTTGCTATTGTCTCCGATTCGGGGCCTCCCGAACGTCTTGGTCCCACTTCCGTCCCGAATGCCTATCATCCGCCGCAGCGCTCTGGTCGAACACGCCGCAACGCGCATGTTCGATCTGGTCAACGACGTCGCCGCCTATCCGCGCCGGTTCGCCTGGTGCGATGCGGCCCATATCCTCGAGCAGAACGACCGCGTCCTGGTCGCGCGGCTGGATCTGGGGCTGGGTTCGTTCCGCACCTGGTTCACCACCGAGAACAGCCTGCAGCGCCCGGATCGCATCGATATGCAGCTGCGCGACGGCCCGTTCAAGCGCCTGCAGGGGCAGTGGACCTTCCAGGGCTTCAACGACCATGCCAGCAAGGTCAGCCTGATGCTCGACTTCGAACCCGCCTCGCGCCTGCTGGGGCCGGCGCTGGCGCTGGGCTTCCAGAGCCTGGCCGATCGCATGGTCAACGACTTCGTGCGCGTGGCCGACCGGGAACAGGCCTAGCCGCCATGCAGATCGAGGTGGTGCTGGCCTGGCCGGAGCGCTTCGTGTCGCAGCGGTTGGACCTGCCGGAGGGCGCGACCGTGGCCGATGCGCTGGCCGCCGCCGCATTGCCGGGTGCGACGCCCGGCATGCCATGCGCGGTCTACGGTGAAGTCGCCGCACCGACGCGGCTGCTGGAGGAAGGCGACCGCGTGGAACTGCTCAGGCCGCTGCTGATCGACCCCAAGGACGCCAGGCGGCGCCGCGCCAAGCCGCGCTGAGCGGCGGGACGCGACGCGGACGCCGGCTCATTCGCCGCGGCGCTGCTTCTTCTTGTCCTTGGCCAGGTTGCGGCCGAACTGGCGCACGCTGTTCTTGGCCAGCTCTTCGTCCTGATCCGGGAAGTAGTCGCCTTCCCAGCGGGTGACCATGTCGTTGTCGAAGAACACGACGAAGTTCTTGATCTCGGTATGGCCGACGCGATCGATCCGCTCGGTGGAGGTGTAGTCCCAGCGCTGCGCGTGGAACGGATCCGGGATCGAGGGGCTGCCCAGCAGCGCGCTGACCTGCTGCTTGCTTTGCCCGACCTTGAGCTGCTCCACGGCCGACGGCTTGATCAGATTGCCCTGGTAGATGGGCTGCTTGTAAATGATGCCGCAGCCAGCGGTGGACAGGGCAACAGCGGCGACCAGCAGGAGATTGCGCATCGGGGACAGGGCTGAATGAAATCACGTCGATGATACACTCCCGGCGACCGCCGCGACCCATTCCCAGGCAGCTGGCGATAAACCAGCTATGAACGGAGACGCCATGGAATCCCACGATCTGCGCAAAGTCGGCCTGAAGGTCACGCACCCCCGGATGCGCATCCTCGAGCTGCTGGAGCAGAAATCGGCGCGGCACCACATGACCGCCGAGGAGATCTACCGGCAGCTGCTGGACCACGGCGACGAGATCGGCCTGGCCACCGTGTACCGCGTGCTGACCCAGTTCGAGGCGGCCGGGCTGGTGCTCAAGCACAACTTCGAGGGCGGCCAGGCGGTGTACGAGCTGGACCGCGGCGGCCATCACGATCACATGGTGGACGTGGACACCGGCAAGATCATCGAGTTCGAAAGCGCGGAGATCGAGGAATTGCAGCGCAAGATCGCCGCCGATCATGGCTACGAGCTGGAAGAGCATTCCCTGGTGCTGTACGTGCGCAGCAAGCGGCCGAGCGGCAAGAAGGGCTGAGTTCTGCGGTCGGGCGGCTCGTCCGGCCTGTGTCCCCTTGGTGCAGGTGCGCTAGGGCTTCGCCACGTACCCTCACCCCAAGCCCTCTCCCGGCGGGAGAGGGGCTATGGCTTCTCCCTTCTCCCATCGGGAGAAGGTGCCCCGCACGGGCGGATGAGGGTCGGTCAGAGCCTGCATAGCTGGGGCGTGCTGCGTGCGCCGAACCCTCACCCCAACCCCTCTCCCGACGGGAGAGGGGCTACGGCTTCTCCCTTCTCCCATCGGGAGAAGGTGCCCCGCAGGGGCGGATGAGGGTCCGGGTGTCGCCGCATGGATCACGTCAGCGGGTCGCTCCGCGCCGTACCCTCACCCCAACCCCTCTCCCGGCGGGAGAGGGGCTATGGCTTCTCCCTTCTCCCATCGGGAGAAGGTGCCCCGCAGGGGCGGATGAGGGTCGGTCAGAGCCGGCATGGCTGGGCGTGCCGCGTGCGCCGTACCCTCACCCCAACCCCTCTCCCGGCGGGAGAGGGGCTACGGCTTCTCCCTTCTCCCACCGGGAGAAGGTGCCCCGCAGGGGCGGATGAGGGTCCGGGTACCGCAGCGTGGGTCACGTCAGCGGGTCGCTCCGCGCCGAACCCTCACCCCAACCCCTCTCCCGGCGGGAGAGGGGCTATGGCTTCTTCCTTCTCCCATCGGGAGAAGGTGCCCCGCAGGGGCGGATGAGGGTCCGGGTGTCGCCGCGTGGGTCACGTCAGCGGGTCGCTCCGCGCCGTACCCTCTCACGGCTGGAGAGGGGCTTTATTCCCGCGGCTGGCGCGTACCGGATTCCGCCTCGCGCGCATTCGCGCAAGCGCCGAACGCGAGAGCTCAGTCAACCCATGATCGGGCGTCGACCGCCGCGGCATGCGCGGGGCAGGGCACCCCGAATCCCGCCGCCAGCCGCTCAGCCCGCGCTGAGCAGCAGGCGCTTGGCCGCGGCGCGGGCCTCCTTGCTGACCTCGACCCCGCCCAGCATCCGCGCCAGTTCTTCCTCGCGTTGGCGCGGCGCCAGCAGTTCCACCGAGCTCTGGGTCATGCCCTCCACCGGCGCCTTGCTGACCCGGTAGTGGGCGTGGCCCTGGGCGGCGACCTGCGGCAGGTGGGTCACGCACAGTACCTGGCGCTGCTCGCCGAGCGCGCGCAGCTTCTTGCCGACGATGTCGGCGACGGCGCCGCCGATGCCCGAGTCCACTTCGTCGAAGACCATGGTCGGCACCGCGTCCAGGCCCAGCGCGGCAACCTCGATCGCCAGCGAGATGCGCGACAGTTCGCCGCCGGAGGCGACCTTGCGCAGGGCGCGCGGCGGCTGCCCGGCGTTGGCGGCGACCAGGAACTCGACCCGCTCGGCGCCGGCCGGGTCCGGCCGTTCGGTGTCGTGCGGCTCTAGCTGGATCAGGAAGCGGCCGCCGCCCATGCCCAGTTCGCCGATCAGCGCGGTGGTGTCGTGCGAGAGCGCCTGCGCGCCGCGGTCGCGGGTGGCGGTCAGGGCGGCCGCGGCGTCGCGCCAGGCCTGGGTGGCCTGGGCGATCTCGGCGTCGAGCACGTCCAGCCGCTCGCCGGCGCCGCGCAGGCTCTCCACTTCGGCGAGCAGGGCATCGCGGTGGCCGGCCAGCGCGTCCACCCCGATCCGGTGCTTGCGCGCCAGGTCGTGCAGGCGGCCGAGCTTGCGTTCCATCTCATCGAACTGCGCCGGGTCGGCATCCAGGTCGTCGCGGACCCGGTCGATCAGCGCCAGCGCTTCCTCCAACTGGATGCCGGCGCTGTCGATCAGCGCCTGCACCTCGGCCAGGCGCGGGTCGTACTCGCCGACCTTGCCGAGTTCGTGGCGGGTCTGCTGCAGCAGGTCCAGCACCGCCGGCGCCTCGTCGCCGTTGAGCCGCTGTGCTGCGCCCTCGCATGCGCCGATCAGCGCGGCGGCGTGGGCCTGGCGGCGGTGGTTGGCGTCCAGCGCGGCGATCGCCGCCGGGTCCAGGTCCTCGCGCTGCAGCTCGGCCAACTGGTGCTGCAGGAAGCCGATGCGGTCGCTGACGTCGCCCTGCGCCAGCAGGGTCTCGCGCTCGCTGAGCAGGCCCTGCCAGCGGACGGCGGCGGCGCGCACCGCCGCGCGTTCGGCCTCGTTGCGGGCGTAGGCGTCGAGCAGGCCGAGCTGGCTGCCGCGCGAGAGCAGGGCCTGGTGTTCGTGCTGGCCGTGGATCTCGACCAGGTGGCCGGCCAGTTCGGCCAATTGCGACAGGGTCACCGGGCGGCCGTTGATCCAGGCGCGGGAGCCGCCGTCGGCGCGGATCACCCGGCGCAACTGGCAGTGTTCCTCGTCGTCGAGTTCGTTCTCGCGCAGCCAGGCGCGAGCCTGGGCGGGGGGCACGAACTCGGCTGACAGTTCGGCGCGGTCGGCGCCGTGGCGGACCACGCCGCTGTCGGCGCGCAGCCCGGACAGGAAGCCGAGCGCGTCCACCATCAGCGACTTGCCGGCGCCGGTTTCGCCGGACACCACGGTCATGCCTGGGCCGAATTCCAGTTCGGTGCCGCGGACGACGGCGAAATCCTTGATCGAGAGATGTCTGAGCATGGGGTCTGCTTCCGGGGCCGCGCAACGCTAGCATGCGCGGGTAGGTGGGCCAATGACTTGCCAAGCCGGCGTGCAGCCATTATCTAAGGACCAGTCTCACGGGTTGATTCCATGCGCGCTTCCCAGGTCCATTCCAGCCTCGATCCGCGTGCCCGGCAGCTGCTGCGGACGCTGATCTCGCGCTATATCCGCGACGGCGAGCCGGTCGGCTCGCAGACCCTGGCCCGGCATGCCGGGCTGGACGTGAGCCCGGCGACGATCCGCAACATCCTCGCCGACCTGGAGGACGCCGGCCTGCTCAGCTCGCCGCACACCTCGGCCGGGCGCGTGCCCACCGCCACCGGCTACCGGGTGTTCGTCGACAGCCTGGTGCAGATGCGCCCGCCGGCCGAAGGCGAGGTGGCGCGGCTGCGCGCGGAGATGGCCAACGCCGCCGGCACCCAGGCGCTGCTCGGCAGCGCCTCGGAACTGCTGTCGGCCATGACCCACTTCGTCGGCGTGGTCAGCGCGCCCAAGCGCGAGCAGTTCGCGTTCCGGCACATCGACTTCGTGCCGCTGGATGCGCGGCGGGTGCTGGCGATCCTGGTGTTCGCCGACAACGAAGTGCAGAACCGGGTGATCGAGCCGCGAAAGGCCTACGAGCCGGCCGAACTGGAGCGGGTGGCCAACTATCTGAACCGGCATTTCGCCGGGCGCGCCCTGGCCGACATCCGCGCCAGCCTGCTGCGCGACCTGCGCCACGCGCGCGACGAGATGGAGCAGTTGCTGGCGCACAGCGTCGAGCTGGCCGAGCAGGCGCTGGCCCCGGCCGGCGACGACATGGTGCTGGCCGGGCAGACCAAATTGATGGGCGTGCAGGACCTGTCGGACCTGGAGCGGCTGCGCGAACTGTTCGAGGTCTTCGCCAGCAAACGCGAACTCCTGCAACTGCTCGAACGCACCATCCGCGCGCCGGGCGTGCGCATCTTCATCGGCGAAGAGACCGGCATGGTGCCGTTGGAGAGCGTGTCGCTGGTGACCGCTCCGTACATGGCCGGCGGTCAGGTGCTGGGCGTGCTCGGCGTGATCGGCCCCAAGCGCATGGACTACGACCGGGTCATCCCCCTGGTCCAGACCGCCGCCGACGTCCTCGGCGCCCGCCTGGACCCATCCCCGCCCAGCGACCGCTGAGCGCAGCGCTGGTCGAAGCGCCGCCGCCTCATCCGTCAGCAGGCCATCCAGCCGCGCCCGGGCGAATCTCCAGTCCCCAACCCCGGCCTCACTTGAATCCGCCCACACCGCCCACATAGGTGGTCCGGTAAGGCGGGACGTACCCCGCCAGGGACCCGGACATGACGCAAGAGCACCCTGAATTCGATTCCGAACACCTGACCGAGGCGCAGCAGCCCTCGACCGATCCGCTGCAGGCGGAGATCGAGACCCTGCGCAGCGAGCTGGCCCTGGTCAAGGCCGACGCCCTGCGCGAGCGGGCCGACCTGGAGAACCAGCGCAAGCGCATCGCCCGCGACGTGGAGCAGGCGCGCAAGTTCGCCAACGAGCGCCTGCTCGGCGACCTGTTGCCGGTGTTCGACAGTCTGGATGCGGGGCTGAGCGCCGCCGGCAGCGAGCCCAGCCCGCTGCGCGACGGCCTGGAGCTGACCTACAAGCAGTTGCTCAAGGTCGCCGCCGACAACGGCCTGACCCTGCTCGACCCGACCGGCGAGCCGTTCAACCCCGAGCATCACCAGGCGATCAGCCAGGCCGAGGCCGAGGGCGTCGCCCCGGGCCATGTGATCCAGGTGTTCCAGAAGGGCTACCTGCTCAACGACCGCCTGCTGCGGCCCGCCCTGGTGGTGGTGGCCAAGCACGACTGAGCGCCGGCCGCCCGCGCCTGAACCCGGCGCGGCAGCCGTGGAACGCTAATTTGCGGCGATGGCTTGAATGACCCGCGGCCATCCCTATATCCGAACCAGATCCCGGCACTGGCCGGCTACACGACCTTTCAGGAGTCATTGCAATGGGCAAGATCATCGGCATCGACCTGGGCACGACCAACTCGTGCGTGGCGATCATGGACGGCGGCAAGGCCCGCGTCATCGAGAATTCCGAGGGTGACCGCACCACGCCTTCGATCGTCGCCTATACCAAGGACGGCGAAGTCCTGGTGGGCGCCTCGGCCAAGCGCCAGGCCGTCACCAATCCCAAGAACACCTTCTATGCGGTCAAGCGCCTGATCGGCCGCAAGTTCACCGACGCCGAAGTCCAGAAGGACATCGGCCTGGTGCCGTACAGCATCGTCCAGCACGACAACGGCGACGCCTGGGTGGCCACCGCCGACGGGCGCAAGCTGGCCTCGCAGGAAATCTCCGCGCAGGTGCTGGAGAAGATGAAGAAGACCGCCGAGGCGTTCCTGGGCGAGACCGTCACCGAGGCGGTCATCACCGTGCCGGCGTACTTCAACGACAGCCAGCGCCAGGCGACCAAGGACGCCGGCCGCATCGCCGGCCTGGACGTCAAGCGCATCATCAACGAGCCGACCGCCGCGGCGCTGGCCTACGGCCTGGACAAGGGCCAGGGCGGCGACCGCAAGATCGCCGTGTACGACCTGGGCGGCGGCACCTTCGACGTGTCAATCATCGAGATCGCCAACGTCGACGGCGAGAAGCAGTTCGAAGTGCTGGCCACCAACGGCGACACCTTCCTGGGTGGCGAAGACTTCGACAAGCGCGTCATCGACTACCTCGTCGAAGAGTTCAACAAGGACCAGGGCATCGACCTGCGCAAGGATCCGCTGGCGCTGCAGCGCCTGAAGGACGCTGCCGAGCGCGCCAAGATCGAGCTGTCGTCCTCGCAGCAGACCGAAGTCAACCTGCCGTACGTCACTGCCGACGCGTCGGGCCCGAAGCACCTCAACATCAAGCTGACCCGGGCCAAGCTCGAGGCGCTGGTGGAGGACCTGGTCAAGCGCACCATCGATCCGTGCCGCACCGCGCTGAACGACGCCGGCCTGCGCGCCAGCGACATCACCGAGGTGATCCTGGTCGGTGGCCAGACCCGCATGCCGAAGGTGCAGCAGGCGGTGGCCGAGTTCTTCGGCAAGGAGCCGCGCAAGGACGTCAACCCCGACGAGGCCGTGGCGCTGGGCGCGGCGATCCAGGGCGGCGTGCTGGCCGGCGACGTCAAGGACGTGCTGCTGCTCGACGTGACCCCGCTGAGCCTGGGCATCGAGACCCTGGGCGGCGTGTTCACCAAGATCATCGAGAAGAACACCACCATCCCGACCAAGGCTTCGCAGGTGTTCTCCACCGCCGAGGACAACCAGTCGGCGGTGACCGTGCACGTGCTGCAGGGCGAGCGCGAACAGGCCCGCTACAACAAGTCGCTGGCCAAGTTCGACCTGTCCGGCATCGAGCCGGCGCCGCGCGGCCTGCCGCAGGTGGAGGTGTCCTTCGACATCGACGCCAACGGCATCCTGCATGTGTCGGCCAAGGACAAGAAGACCAACAAGGAACAGAAGGTCGAGATCAAGGCCGGTTCCGGCCTGTCGGACGACGAGATCCAGCGGATGGTCGCCGACGCGGAAGCCAACCGCGAGGAAGACAAGAAGTTCCACGAACTGGTGCAGGCGCGCAACCAGGCCGACGGCCTGATCCACGCCACCCGCAGCGCGATCACCGAGCACGGCAGCAAGGTCGGCGGCGATGTGATCGGCAAGGTCGAGTCGGCGCTGGCGGACCTGGAAACCGCGATGAAGGGCGACGACAAGGGCCAGATCGAGGCCAAGACCAAGGCGCTGGAAGAGGCCGGTCAGTCGCTGTACGCCGCCGCGGCGGCGGGCGAGCAGCAGCCGGGCGGCAACGCCGGCGGCGCGCATGCCTCCTCGACCCAGTCCGACGACGTGGTCGACGCCGAGTTCACCGAAGTCAAGGACGACAAGAAGTAAGGCCGGGATTGGGGATTTGGGATTGGGTATTCGCAAAGGCCTTGGCCTGTTGGTTCCCACTCCCATCCCTGTCCATCAAGTTTGTAAAAGCGGAAGAGCCGAGGCTCTCCGCTTTTGCATTGAACGAATCCCGACTCCCGAATCCCGAATCCCCGCCCCATGAGCAAACGCGACTATTACGAAGTGCTGGGTGTGGCCCGCACCGCCAGCGACGACGAGCTGAAGAAGGCCTATCGCCGTTGCGCGATGAAGTACCACCCGGACCGAAATCCCGGCGACCAAGCCGCCGAGGCCGCGTTCAAGGAATGCAAGGAAGCCTATGAGGTGCTCTCCGACGGCAACCGCCGGCGCATGTACGACGCGCACGGCCATGCCGCGTTCGAGCACGGCATGGGCGGGATGGGCGGCGGCCCTGGCGGCCCGGACATGGGCGATATCTTCGGCGACATCTTCGGCAACATCTTCGGTGGCGCCGGCGGTGGCGGGCGTGCACCGCGGCGTGGCGCCGACATCGGCTACGTGCTGGAGCTGGACCTGGAAGAAGCGGTGGCCGGCATCGAGCGCCGCATCGAGATCCCGACCCTGAGCGAGTGCGCGCACTGCCACGGCAGCGGCTCGGAGGACGGCAAGGTCGAGACCTGCGGCACCTGCCACGGGCGCGGCCAGGTGCGCATCCAGCGCGGCATCTTCGCCATGCAGCAGACCTGCCCGCATTGCGCCGGCCGCGGCCAGATCGTGCAGAACCCGTGCGGCGAGTGCCATGGTGCCGGGCGTGTGGAAGAGACCAAGGTGCTGTCGGTGAAGATCCCCGCCGGCGTCGACAACGGCGATCGCATCCGCCTGTCGGGCGAGGGCGAGGCCGGTCCCGCCGGCACCCCGCCGGGCGATCTGTACGTGGAAGTGCGGGTGCGCGAGCATCCGATCTTCCAGCGCGACGGCGACGACCTGCACTGCGAGGTGCCGATCCGCATCTCGCAGGCGGCGCTGGGTGACACCGTGCGCGTGGCGACCCTGGGCGGCGAGGCGGAGATCCGCATCCCGGCCGAGACCCAGACCGGCAAGCTGTTCCGCCTGCGCGGCAAGGGCGTGCGCTCGGTGCGCAGCCGCAGCGAAGGCGACCTGTACTGCCGCGTCGTGGTGGAGACCCCGATCAACCTCACCGCCGACCAGCGCAAGCTGCTGGAGCAGTTCGAGTCCACCTTCACCGGCGAGGACGCGCGCAAGCATTCGCCGAAGTCGGCGACCTTCATCGACGGCGTGAAGGGGTTCTGGGACCGGATGACGTCGTGAAGCCGGGATGATCAGCCATTCGGCTGCTGAAAAGCCGGGGATTGGGGATTCGGGATGACAGCCTGCGGCTGTTGAAAGCCGGGATTCGCAATTTTCCAAACATTCCTGGCCGCTGCCAGGCTTTTTGTGGGAGGGGCTTCAGCCCCGACGCTTTACTGTCAAAAGTATCGCGGCTGAAGCCGCTCCTACGGCGGAATGTCGTGCTGAAATGCTTCGCCCGCTGCGTGCAGCGGAGATATCAGGATTTTCGATTCCGGATGGTGGACCTCCTTCCGCATCCCGACTCCCTGTTGTAGGAGCGGCTTCAGCCGCGACGCTTTCTCGTCGGAGCGTCGCAGCTGAGGCCGTTGTTGCTGAAAGCCCCCGCAACACGGCACATGCACGCGCCTCTTGGCGTCCTTGCACCGGCGCTACACTACGGCGATGAACGCCTCCGCCGACAGCTCCGCTGCAAGTCATCTCATCCATGGCCGCCGCCAGCGGCCCGACGGCCCGGTGCCGGTCGACGTCATTTCCGTGCAGTCGCAACTCGTCTATGGCCACGCCGGCAACAGCGCGGCAGTGCCGCCGTTGCGCGCGCTGGGCCTGCGCGTAGCCGAGATCCCGACCACGCTGCTGAGCAATGCGCCGTTCTACGCCACGCTGCGTGGCAAGGTGCTGCCGTCGGACTGGTTCGCCGATCTGCTGCTCGGCGCCAGCGAACGCGGCCTGCCGCAACGTGCGCGCATGCTGGTGTCCGGCTATTTCGGCAGCGTCGGCAATGGCGCCGCCTTCGCCGACTGGCTCGACGCCATGCTGCCGCAGTGTCCGACGCTGCGCTACTGCCTGGATCCGGTGATCGGCGATACGCACACCGGCCCCTACGTGGAACCGGGCCTGGAAGCGATCTTCGCCGAGCGCCTGTTGCCGCATGCGTGGCTGGTGACGCCGAATGCGTTCGAGCTCGGCCGCCTGACCGGCATGCCGGCGCTGGCGCAGGACGACGCGATCGCCGCGGCGCGCGTGCTGCTGGCGCGCGGCCCGCAGTGGGTGCTCGCGCACAGCGTCGGCGGCGATGCCGGGCAACTGGTGACGCTGGCGGTGAGCCGCGAGGCGGTCTACCGCTGGTGTTCGCCCTTGCTGCCGGTGGATGTCGCCGGCACCGGCGATGTATTGATGGCGCTGCTGGTGGCCTTCCTGCTGCGCGGCGACAGCTTCGAGGCGGCGATCGGCCGCGCCATCGCCGGCGTGCATGCGGCGCTGGAGGCGACCCTGGCCGCGGACGTGGAAGAACTGGACGTGCTGGCGGCGGCGCCGGCCGCGCTGGCCACGCCGCTGCGCTTCGTCGCCGAGCGCCTGGCGTGAGCCTGCGCCCGGTCGTCGGCATCGTCGGCAGCGCCGGCGCCTATGGCCGCTGGCTGAGCCGCTTCTTCCGCGAGCGCATGCAGGTGCAGGTGATCGGCCACGATCCGGCCGACCCGCAGTCGCTGGCGCCGGAGGCGCTGCTGCAGCAGGCGCAGGTGCTGATCTTCTCCGCGCCGATCCGGCACACGCCGGCGTTGATCGGCGAGTACGTGCGGCGCGCCGGCGGCCGCGAGCGCGACCAGCTATGGCTGGACGTCACCTCGGTCAAGGCCGCGCCGGTGGCGGCGATGCTGGCCTCGCAGGCGGAAGTGGCCGGCCTGCATCCGATGACCGCGCCGCCGAAGTCGCCCACGCTCAAGGGCCGCGTGCTGGTGGTGTGCGAGGCGCGGGTGGCGCACTGGCAGCCCTGGCTGCAGCAGCTGTACGCGGCGCTGGAAGGCGAGTGCGTGCGCGCCACGCCAGAGCACCACGACCGGGTCATGGCGCTGGTACAAGCCATGGTCCACGCCACGCACCTGGCCCAGGCCGGCGTGCTGCGCGCGCATGCACCGGCGCTGGGGCCGTTGCAGGCCCTGCTGCCGTACCGCTCGGCCTCGTTCGAGCTGGATACCGCGATCATCGCGCGCATCCTGGCCCTGAATCCGGCCATCTACGAAGACATCCAGTTCGGCAATCCGCACGTTGGCGATGTGCTGGACGGGCTGATCGCGCAGCTGTCGCGGCTGCGCGCGCAGGTGGGCCGCGGCGACGATGCCGCACGCGCGCAGTTCCGCGCCGAGTTCCTCGACGCCAACCGCCAGGCATTGGGCGAGGCGGCGATCGCGCAGGGCAACTACAGCTACGAGCGTGTCGGTTATCTGCTGGCCGATCTGACCGAGCAGTCCACGCTCAGCGTCTACCTGCCGGAGGACCGCGCCGGCTCGCTGCGCGCGCTGCTGCATGTGTTCGAGCGCCATGGGGTCAACCTGGCTTCGATCCATTCCTCGCGCACGCAGGCGGGCGAACTGCATTTCCGGCTCGGCTTCGATCCGGCCAGCGATGCGCGGGCCGTGCGCGGCGCGGCGGCGGAAATCGATGCCAGCGGGATCGGGCGGGTGTTGGCGGGCTGACGTCTGCGGTCGTTCGCCGTTTGCGTGATCGCGAGTACGTGCGTGCGGTCGCGGCTGAAGCCGCTCCTACGAAAGCACGCAACGCCCGTCGTAGAAGCGGCTTCAGCCGCGACCGTGCAACTCGCGAGACGCGTGCAGGGGAACCACAAATACCTGCCGCAATTCATCCACAGCGCATGTGGATGGTCACTGCGCAAACATGTGGATAACTGTCGGCGCGCCTTGCCGGGCAAGCCTGTCAAGCGGGGTGGCGAAAAATTCACCAGCTTGCCGCCAGTGCCCCGAACGCCAGTGGCGATGACGTGGCACGGCGGCGTACCGGTGGTGACGCTAGACCGCGGTCAGGGTCAACTCGCCGCCGGTGGTGACGAACTGCTGGCCGCGGCGGATCAGCTTGCGGCCGTCGGCCAGTTCGTAGCGCAGTCCGCTGTCGGCGTGCGGGTCGTGCTGCGCCTGTTGCTGGCGCGGCGTATCGTCCTGGAACTCGGTGATCAGATAGGCCTCGCCGTCGGGACCGAGGGCGGGCAATTGGCGAAAGGACATCGGAAGCCTCCTGTCGAACGCTGCATCGAATGCGGGACGCTGGAGCGGCGGCCGCGGGCGCGCGGACCGCAGCAGACGCGGTCCCGACCGTAGTCCCGCTGTCGTTAGCGCGGCGTGCTCAGTCGATGAACTGCAGGCGAGCGAGTTCGGCGTACAGCCCGTCCTGCGCCAGCAGCTCGGCGTGGGTGCCCTGGGCGACGATGCGGCCCTGGTCCATCACCACGATGCGGTCGGCCTTGAGCACGGTGGCCAGACGGTGCGCGATCACCAGGGTGGTGCGTCCGGCCATCAGCCGCTCCAGCGCCTGCTGCACGGCGTGTTCGCTCTGCGCGTCCAGGGCGCTGGTGGCCTCGTCCAGCAGCAGGATCGGCGCGTCCTTGAGCAGGGCGCGGGCGATGGCGATGCGTTGCTGCTGGCCGCCGGACAGGCGCGCGCCGCGTTCGCCCAGTTCGCTGGCGTAGCCGTCGGGCAATTGCCGCAGGAACGCGTCGGCTTCGGCCGCGCGCGCGGCGGCCTCGACCTCGGCCGCGCTCGCCTCGAGCCGACCGTAGCGGATGTTGTCGGCGGCGCTGGCGGCGAACAGGGTCGGGTGCTGCGGCACCAGTCCGATCGCCGCGCGCAGCTGCGACGGGTCCAGCGTGCGCAGATCCAGGCCGTCCACCTGCACGCTGCCCGACTGCGGATCGTGGAAACGCATCAGCAGCGCCAACACCGTGCTCTTGCCGGCGCCGGAGGGGCCGACCAGGGCCACGCTCTCGCCGGGTCGCACGTGCAGATCGAAGCCGTCCAGCGCCGGCTGATCGGGGCGCTGCGGATAGCGGAAGCTGACGTTGTCGAAGCGCACCTCGCCGCGCAGCGGCTGCGGCAGCGCACGCGGCTGCGCCGGGGCGACGATGTCGGGACGTTCCTGGAACAGTTCGGCGATGCGGCCCATGCCGCCGGCCGCGCGCTGCAGGTCGTTCCAGACTTCGGCCAGCGAGGCCACCGAACCGCCGCCGAACATCGCGTACAGCAAAAACTGGCCCAGCGCGCCCGCACTGAGTTCGTGGGCGGCGACCTCGTGCGCGCCCAACCACAGCACCAGCACGATGGCGCCGAAGATCAACACGATGGCCGCGGCGGTGATCAGCGCCTGCGCGCGGACCCGGCGCCGCGCCACCGCCACGGTCTGCGCCAGCGCCTCGCCGAAGCGGCCGCGTTCGTAGCCTTCGCGCGCGTAGGCCTGCACCGTGCGCACCGCGCCCAGGGTCTCAGCGGCCAGGGTGTTGGCATCGGCGACGCGGTCCTGGCTGGCGCGCGAGATCTTCTGCAGGCGCCGCGCGCCGAGCACGATCGGCAGCACCGCCACGGGGATGCCGAGCAGGGTGTAGGCGGCCAGGTGCGGGCTGGTCACGCACAGCATCACCACGCTGCCGACCGCGGTGACCGTGCTGCGCAGCGCCACCGACATGGTGCTGCCGATGACCCCGCGCAGCAGTTCGCTGTCGGCCGACAGGCGCGAGACCAGTTCGCCGCTGCGGTTGCGGTCGTGGAAGCCGGCATGCAGGCCGATCAGGTGCGTATACAGGCGCTCGCGCAGGTCGGCGACCACCTTCTCGCCGAGCAGCGACACGAAGTAGAAGCGCGTGGCGGTGGCCACCGCCAGCACCACCGCGACCGCGAACAACAGGGCGAACGACTGGTTGATGAGGCCGACGTCCTCGAAGCCGTGGTCGATCATCTGCCGTACCGCGACCGGCAGGCTCAGCGTGGCGCTGGAGGAGATCGCCAGCGCCACCAGCCAGGCGATCAGCAGGCCGCGCCGGCGACGCACGAACGGCCACAGGGTGCGCAGGCTGCCGAGTCTGCGCAGCGACTTGGCCTGGTCGGCCGAAGGGGTGTTCATGCGGGGGCGGTTTCCGAACAGCGGACCCGATTGCGAGTGGCGTCGCGCAGGCGGGTTTTCAAGGCGTCGACGCGATCGCGGGGAAGGCGCAGGCGCAACTCGACGCCGCCGGCATCGAAGCGTTCATCGAGTTTTTCCGCGGCGCAGGCGCTCAGCGCGGCATGCACCGCGCCCAGGTCGTCGAAGCCGCAATGCAGGGTCAGCAGGCTCAACGCGAGCAACGGTTGCCGCGGCGCCAGGCGCAGGCATTCGGCCGCGCTGCCGCCATAGGCGCGGACCAGGCCACCGGCGCCGAGCTTGATGCCGCCGTACCAGCGCGTGACCACCACCACCACGCGGTCGAAGCCCTGGCCGTCGATCGCGGCCAGGATCGGCCGGCCGGCGGTACCGGCGGGCTCGCCGTCGTCGCTGGAGCGGTATTCGTCGCCATGGCGGTAGGCCCAGCAATTGTGGGTGGCGTCGGCCACCATCACCTGCTGCACGAACGCCAGCGCCGCGCCGGCGTCGGCGATCGGCGCGGCGTGGGCAATGAAGCGACTGTGCTTGATCTCCACGCTGTGGCTGACGGGGTGCGGAAGCGTGTCGGGCATCGGCGGCATTGTAGACGAGGTGCGGCCTCGGCCCGCCGTGGCGGTCGCGGCGCAGCTCAGTCCGGCAGCAGCGGGCGCAGATCTTGCGGGATCGACCGCTGCGGATGCGCACGCTGGAAGCGCAGCAGGCTGGCGCGCGCGGCGTCCAGTTCGCCCTCCTCGCGGCGCTCGCGGATCCGCTGCAGCCAGCGCCGCGGCGATAGCTGCGCATCGGCCTCCACCGCGGCCGCTACGGCGCTGGTGTCGGACTCCGGCAATGCCGCGGCGGGTGCCGCAGCGGATGTCGAGGGGCGCAGCGAGAGGGTGTCCGCCGTCTCGGCGGCAGCGGCTTTCGCGCGCGCGGAGGTCGCCAGCCTGGACGGGTTGGCGGTGTCGGCGGGCGCACTGCGCGCCAAGGCGTCCTGCGCCGTTTCCGCGCGCGCTGGTGCGCGCAGCGGCATTCCGGCCGGCGCAGCTTGCTGCTCGGCGGCGGACGCATTGCGGTCGGCCGCAAAGGCCTGCGGTGGCGGGGCCGGGGCCGCTGGAGCGGCGGGCGCCACCATGGCCGCTGGCGCAGGCGGAAGCATGTTGCGCGTGGGCGCCGGCTTGTGCATCGGCGCCTGCGCACGTTCGGACAGCGGCGCGTCGGCTGTCTCGGTCGCGATGCGCGCGGAGGCCGCGGGGGCGGGCGTTGCCGGGGTGGCGCCTACCGGCGCGGGGGCCGCCGGCGCCGGCTCCGAGGAGGGCGGTGCCGGCGATGCGACGGGGGCAGGGGCGTCGTCGCCGGCGGAAGTGGCCGCCGGTGACGGGGCAGGTGCCGCCGCCGGCGTGGGTGCGGAGGGCGTCGGTGGGCGTGCGCGCCAGGCGATGCCGGCCACCAGCACCAGCGAGGCGGCCAGGCCGAGCCAGGTCGGCCAGCGTGACCGGGACGCCGGCGGGGCGGCACGCGATGCCGGCGCCGGGTCTGGCTCGACCGAGTCGGCGGTCGCGATGGAGGCGGGCGCGGACGCGGGCATCGTCGCGGCGGCCTGCGCCCGCGCGCGCTCCGCGGCGCTGCTGGGATAGTCCGGGACCTCGGCAGCCCCAGGCGCGACTGCCGCACGCGCGGCAGCCAGGATCGCCGCATCCAGCGCCGGCGGCGGCAATGCCTGCCGGCCCTGGCGCAGGCGCTCAGCCAGCGCGCGTTCTTCCGGGGTCAGCGGTTCGTCGGCGCTCATCCGCCCAACCTCGCGCGCAGTTTGTCCATCGCATAGCGCAGCCGCGATTTGACCGTCTCGCGGCCGACGCCGGTGATCTGCCCGATCTCGTCCAGGCTCAATTCCTGCTCCAGGCGCAGCAGCAGCACGTCGCGTTGCTCCTCGGGAAGCGCATCCAGCGCCAGTTGCAGCTGGCGCCGCTGCTCGAAGGCGGACAGTTGCCGCTCCGGCGTGTCGGGGTCCTGCACGCGCGCGGTGCGCAGGTCGGCGTCGGCCGGCGCCGGCGGGCGATGCTTGGCGGCGCGCCAGTGGTCGCCGAGCCGATTGTGGGCGATGCGCAGCAGCCAGGTGGTGAACGCGGCCTGCGGTTGCCACTCCAGGCGTGCGGCGATCACCCGCTGCCACACGTCCTGGAACAGCTCTTCGGCCAGCGCCCGGTCGCGCAGTTGTCGCAGCAGGTACTGGTACAGGCGGCCACGGTGGCGCAGGTACAGGGTCTCGAACGCGCGCGCGTCGCCGGCCGCGTAGGCCAGCATCAGGGCTTCGTCGCTCGCTTCGACCGGGGCGTCCACGGCGGCAAGCCTAAGCGTTCGCCGGGCCGCCGCATAGTCGGGAGGGAGGGTGCCGGTGGAGGGTGGCGAGGGCGGAAATGCTGACAACATATGTAGACAAACGCCCATCTCGTCGCTTCGGGGTCGATCGGCCGTTGATCGGTCCATGCAACAGGTATGCTGATGATGAAGGGCGAGCGTGGAGCAGTTCCGGGGGGCCCTGCAGGAGAATCGTTGTCGATGCTGTTCAATTCGTCCGCCACCGCCCGCGAAGACGCATCCGGCGGCCATGCGCCCGCCCGCACGGCGCAGGCCTTGTGCGGGCTGCTGCCGCCCGGCAGCGCCGTGGTGATCGGCTGTGGTGACAGTGTGGTCGGGCGCCTCCACGGCGCCAGCGCCGAGGCGCCGGAGTGGCTGCAGGCGCTGGTCGCGCAGACGCTGGCCGCCACCGAGTTGCCGCCGTCGACGACACCGACGGTGCTGCACGTGCACCGCACCGCCGAGGGTGCCTGCGTGGCCATCGGCGCGCAGGTGAAACAGCCGATGGACGCAGCGTATCGCGCGGCCTGGTCCGAGGCCGCGGTCGCGTTCGGTCTCAACCTGCTCGACACCGAGCGCATGCGCGCGCGCATCGAAGGCCTGGAAAAATCCAAGCAGTTGCAGCAGGCGCTGTACGAGATCGCCGACCTGGCCGGCGCCGATCTGGAAATGGGCCAGATGCTGCAGCGCGTGCATGCGGTGCTGGAATCGCTGATGTACGCGGAGAACTGCTACATCGTCGAATACGACGAAGACCAGCAGAGCATGCGCTTCCTGTACTTCTCCGACCGTCACGACGACTTCGTCGCCGATCCGGAGAAGACCTACCTGCTGCGCGACATGCCGAACAGCCTCACCGTGGGGCTGCTGCGCCACGGCCGCGCGGTGCGTGGGCCGTCGGAACAGGTGCGCGAACGCCTGCAGGTGGGCTACAACGCCGAACACGGCCCGGACAGCCGCGACTGGCTGGGCGTGCCGATGTTGCGCGAGGGCCGCGTGTGCGGGGCCATCGTGGTGCAGAACTACGACTACGCGTTGCGCTACACCGATGCCGACCGCGCGTTGCTGGCCTACGTGGCGCAGCACGTGCAGACCGCGATGGACCGGCGGCATGCGCAGGTGCAACTGGAGCGGCGCGTGCACCTGCGCACCCAGGAACTGCAGCGTGCCAACCACGACCTGCAGGAGGAGATCCAGGAGCGCAAGCGCGCCGAGACCCTGCAACTGGCGCTGTTCCGCATCGCCGAGCTGGCGATCCGTTCGGAGAGCCTGCAGCAGTTCTACACCGAGGTGCACGCCATCGTCGGCGGGCTGATCGACGCGCGCAATCTGTACATCGCGTTGCTGTCCGACGACGACACCATGCTGGAGTTCGTGTACTCGGTGGACGAGTTCACCCCGTACCGGCCGCAGCGGCGCCGCGGCCGCGGACTGACCGAGTACGTGATGCGGGTGCGGCGCCCGCAACTGCTCGAACTTCCCGACATCGACGCCTTGCTGGCGCAGGGCGAGGTGCAGGAATACGGCCAGCGCCCCTACAGCTGGCTCGGCGTGCCGCTGTTCGACGAGGGCGAGGTGATCGGCGCGATCGTGGTGCAGAGCTATATCGCCAAGGTGCGTTTCACCGACCACGACCAGCGCCTGCTGACCTTCGTCGCGCACAACGTGGGCAGCGGCCTGGCGCGGCAGCGCGCGCAGGAACGGCTGCGGCTGGCCCACGCGGAGCTGGAACAGCGCGTGGAGGAACGCACTCGCGAACTGGCCGAGGTCAACGAACAATTGCTCGCGCAGATCGCCGAACGCTGGCGCGCCGAACAGCGGCTGACCCACCAGGCGCTGCACGATGCGCTCACCGGCTTGCCGAACCGCTCGCATCTGCTGGACCGGCTCAGCGAGGCGATCTCTCGCGCGCGCGGCGGCGGCAGGACCTTTGCCGTGCTCTTTCTGGATCTGGACCGGTTCAAGCTGGTCAACGACAGCATCGGCCACGCCGCTGGCGACGAGATGCTGGTGCAGGTGGCCAAGCGCATCGTGTCCACGATCCGCGGCCAGGACGTGGTGGCGCGCCTGGGCGGCGACGAGTTCGCGGTGCTGACGCCGAGCGAGCACGGCCTGGACGGCGCGCGCGAACTGGCGCGGCGCCTGCTGCACGTGCTCGGCCAGCCGATGTGGGTGGCCGGGCGCGAGTTGTTCCCATCCGGCAGCCTGGGCATCGCCGCTTGGCATCCGCGCTACCACAACGGCGAGGAGATGCTGCGCGACGCGGACGCGGCGATGTACCGGGCCAAGGCGCAGACCCAGGACCGCTGCGTGGTGTTCGACGAGGCCATGCGCGAGGCGGCGCTGCGCAGCCTCGACCTGGAGGCGGACCTGCGCCGTGCGATCAACAACCGCGACTTCGAGCCGTTCTACCAGCCGATCGTGCGCCTGTCCGACGGCGAGGTGATCGGCCACGAAGCCCTGTTGCGCTGGCGCCACGAAAGCCGCGGACTGCTGGTGCCGAGTCAGTTCATCGATCTGGGCGAGGAGAGCGGCCTGATCGAGCAGGTGGACTGGCTGCTGTACGCGCAGGTGATCCGACGCCTGGCCCAGAGCGAGGGCGGTTACGTCTCGGTCAACGTCTCGCCGCGGCACTTCCGCTCGCCGGACTTCACCGAGCGGCTGTTCGGGCTGATCGATACCGCCGGCGCCGACCCGCGCCGCTTGCGTGTGGAGATCACCGAGGTGGCGCTGCTCGACGACGCGCCGCGCACCCTGGCCATCCTGCAGGCGCTGCGCGAGCGTGGCGTATTGGCGCAGCTGGACGACTTCGGCACCGGCTTCTCGGCGCTGTCCTATCTGCACCGCTTCCCGATCTCGGTGCTGAAGATCGATCAGAGCTTCGTCGCCGGCCTGCAGGACGAACGCGGCACCGGCAGCCACGCGCTGGTGCGCGGCATCCTCGCCCTGGCCAGCACCCTGGGCATCGAGACGGTGGGCGAGGGCATCGAGACCGAGCAACAACTGGCGACATTGCGCGAGTTGGGCTGCAATTACGGGCAGGGTTATCTGCTGGGGCGCCCGGCCGCCGCACCGCAGCAGCTTTGAAGCGATCGAGTGCGGAGCGCGGCGCCACGTGCTCGTTGTTCGCGCTTCCGATGCTGGAGCGACTGAAGGTGCCGCCATGCCGGGTTGCCGCGTAGGCGCGGCTTCAGCCGCGATGGGCTTTACCGGGAACGCCCGTCGCGGCTGAAGCCGCTCCTACAGGACACGTCCTGTCGGTATGGGCGGTGGCCTGAATCGGTCGCCACGCACCAAGCGCCTGCCGCCGATCCGATGATGTTCTCAACGCAACGCGTTGCGACGCTTCTCGCCGAGCCGTGTCGTAGGAACGATGAGGCGCCAGAATCTGTAACGCGTCGCCACGCGCCAGGTGTGCTTACCGCCGATCAGGGAGGCTTTCAGCGCAACGCGTTGCGACGCTTCTCATCAATCCACTTCGACGCCTGCGCCGGCGTGTAGTCCCGCATCCAGCCCAGCATCGTGTCGATGTCGCTGCCGTACCACAGGTCGGCGCGCTGGTCCGGGTGCAGGAAGCGCTCCTCGACCATGCGGTCGATCATGCCGATCAGCGGCGCGTAGAACCCTTCCACGTCGAGGAAGGCGCAGGGCTTGTTGCCGATGCCGAGCTGGCGCCAGGTCAGCATCTCGAAGATTTCTTCCATGGTGCCGAAGCCGCCGGGCAGGGCGACGAAGGCGTCGGAGAGGTCGAACATGCGCGACTTGCGCTCGTGCATCGAACCGACGATCTCCAGTTCGGTGAGGCCGCGGTGCGCCACTTCCCAGTCGGCCAGTTGCTTGGGAATCACGCCGGTGACCTCGCCGCCGGCAGCGAGCACCGCATTGGCCACGGTGCCCATCAGGCCGACATTGCCGCCGCCATAGACCAGGCGCAGCCCTTGCTCGGCGATGCGTGTGCCCAATTCGGTTGCGCGCTCGACGTAGGCGGGCTTGTTACCGGCGTTGGAGCCGCAGTAGACGCAGATGCTTTTCATCGGGAATGGAGAGTCGGGAATGGGGAATGGGGAAAATCAAAAGCCGAAACGCACAACGCCGGACCTGGGTCCGGCGTTATGCAGTGGGAATGCAGTGCTGGGAATGCGCTTGCGATTCCCGATTCTCCATTCCCGTTTCCCGGCGTCAGTTAGCCTTATGGATCGCCCGCTTGCTCACCGCCATGGCCGCGTCGTGGATCGCTTCGGACAGGGTGGGGTGGGCGTGGCAGATGCGCGCCAGGTCGTCGGCCGAGCCGTTGAACTCCATGGTCAGCACGCCTTCGTGGACCAGTTCGGAGACGCCGACGCCGACCAGGTGCATGCCCAGCACGCGGTCGGTCTCGGCGTGGGCGATGACCTTGACGAAGCCCGCCGGCTCGCCCATCGCCACCGCACGGCCGATCGCCGCGAACGGGAAGCTGCCGGCCTTGTACGGCACGCCTTCGGCCTTGAGCTGCTGCTCGGTCTTGCCGACCCAGGCGATTTCCGGCTCGGTGTAGATGACCCACGGGATGGTGTCGAAGTTGACGTGGCCGGGCAGGCCGGCGATCAGTTCGGCGACCGCGATGCCTTCCTCGAAGCCCTTGTGCGCCAGCATCGGCCCGCGCACGCAGTCGCCGATCGCCCACACGCCGTCCACGCCGGTGTGGCAGTGCGCATCGACCTCGATCTGGCCGCGCTCGTTGACCTTGACGCCGGTGCCGTCGGCCAGCAGGCCCTTGGTGGCGGCGCGGCGGCCGACGGCCACCAGCAGCTTGTCCACGTTGAGGGTCTTCTCGCCTTCGCCATCGCTGTAGGTGACGACCACTTCCTGCTTCTTGCCCTTGCCGGTGACTTCAGTCTTGGACACCTTGGCGCCGAGCTTGATGTCCAGGCCCTGCTTCTTGAATTCCTTCAGCGCGGTCTTGGCCACTTCGGCATCGGCCAGGGCCAGGAAGTCCGGCAGCGCCTCGAGGATGGTGACTTCAGCACCCAGGCGCTTCCACACGCTGCCCAGTTCCAGGCCGATCACGCCGGCGCCGATTACCGCCAGGCGCTTGGGCACTTCGGTGAAGTCCAGCGCGCCGACGTTGTCGACGATGGTCTCGCCGTCGAACTTGGCGAACGGCAGTTCGATCGAATCCGAGCCGGCGGCCAGGATCACGTTGGTGCCCTTCAGCTCGACTTCGCTGCCGTCGTGTTGCTTGACCTTGACCACGTTGCCCGGCTGCAGCTCGCCGAAGCCGTAGTACGGGGTGATCTTGTTCGCCTTGAACAGCATCGCGATGCCGCCGGTGAACTGCTTGACGATCTTGTCCTTGCGCCCGACCATCGCCGCGACATCGATCTTGGCATCCTTGAAGCTGATGCCGTGCTCGCCGAACAGGTGGCCCATGTTCCAGAACTGGCGCGAGGAATCCAGCAGCGCCTTGGACGGGATGCAGCCCACGCGCAGGCAGGTGCCGCCGAGCGCCGGCTTGCCGTCCTTGCCCAGCGCCGCGTCGATGCACGCGGTCTTCAGGCCCAACTGGGCGGCACGGATGGCCGCGTGATAGCCGGCGGGGCCGGCACCGATGACGACGACGTCGAATTGTTCGCTCATTTCATTCGCTCACACGGGAATAGGGAATGGGGAATAGGGAATGGCAAAAGCGCATGCGCCTGCCGTTTCCCATCCAGGTCCAGGCGGGAATGGAGCGGCGGATGGGCGCTGGTCCCATTCCCGTTTCTCCATTCCCGATTCCCGGCTTTTACAGACCGAACAGCATCCGGCCCGGGTTTTCCAGCTGGTTCTTGATGTCGACCAGGAACTGCACCGAATCCTTGCCGTCGATGATGCGGTGGTCGTAGGACAGCGCCAGGTACATCATCGGCGCGATCACGACCTGGCCGTTCTCGGCGATCGGACGCTCCTTGATCGCGTGCATGCCCAGGATCGCGCTCTGCGGCGGGTTGATGATCGGGGTCGACAGCAGCGAGCCGAAGGTGCCGCCGTTGGTCACGGTGAAGGTGCCGCCCTGCAGTTCCTCCAGGCTCAGCTTGCCGTCGCGCGCCTTCTTGGCGTAGTCGGCGATGCCCTGTTCGATGTCGGCGAAGGACTGCCGCTCGACGTTGCGCAGCACCGGCGTGACCAGGCCCTTGTCGGTGGACACGGCGATGGAGATGTCGCTGTAGCCGTGATAGATGATGTCGTCGCCGTCGATCGAGGCGTTGACCAGCGGGAAGCGCTGCAGCGCGTTGGCCGCGGCCTTGACGAAGAAGCTCATGAAGCCGAGCTTGATGCCATGGGCCTTCTGGAACTCGTCCTGCAGTTCCTTGCGCGCCGCCGAGACCTTGGCCAGGTTGACCTCGTTGAAGGTGGTCAGCATCGCGGTCGAGTTCTTCGACTGCATCAGGCGCTCGGCGATGCGCTTGCGCACGCGGGTCATCGGCACGCGCTCTTCCGGGCGCGCACCGCCGGCCTTGCCGGCGCCGCCGTTCTTGGCGTAGTTGAGGATGTCTTCCTTGGTCACCGCGCCGCGGCGGCCGGTGCCTTCGACCTGCGACGGATCCACGCCTTCGGTGATGGCGCTGAAGCGCGCGCCCGGCGGCAGGCTGGACACATCGCCGGTCGCCTTCGGCGCCTCGGCCTTGGCCGCCTTCGGCGCTTCCGCGGCGGCGGCCTTGGGCGCTTCGGCCTTCGGTGCCTCGGCGACCTTGGCCTCGGCCGGGGCCGCAGCGGCGGTCGCGCCTTCCTCGATGATCGCCAGCAACTGCGAGCTGGTCACAGTGGCGCCGGCCTCGAACTTGATCTCCTTCAGCACGCCATCGACGGGCGAGGGCACTTCCAGCACGACCTTGTCGGTCTCCAGATCCACCAGGTTCTCGTCGCGCTTGACCGCGTCGCCGGCCTTCTTGTGCCAGCTGGCGATGGTGGCGTCGGATACGGATTCGGGCAGTACCGGAACTTTGACTTCGGTGGCCATTGCAGGGGGCGTCCTAGTGGTGTCTTTTTTGAAGTGTGAAAGGGTGTTTATTCAGCGACTTGGTCGTTGAACGGATTCAACAGCGCATCGGCGACCAGCTTCAGCTGCTCTTCCACGTGCTCGGCGAAATGGCCGGCGGCGGGAGACGGCGAGCGGGCGCGGCCGGCGTAGTGCAGGCTCTGTCCGTCGGCCAGGCAGGCCTGCAGGTGGTGCTTGATCTGGTACCAGGCGCCCTGGTTCTGCGGCTCTTCCTGGCACCAGACCAGGTCGGTGGCATTGCTGTAGCGCTTCAGTTCGGCCGACAGCAGCTCGCGCGGGAACGGATACAACTGCTCCACGCGCAGGAGGGCGACGTCGTCCTGGCCGCGCTTGGTCTGGTCCTCGAGCAGGTCGTAGTAGACCTTGCCCGAGCATGCAACCACGCGCTTGACCTTCTTCGGGTCGGCCTTGGCGTCCGGGATCAGGTGCTGGAACTCGCCGTCGGCCAGTTCTTCCAGGGTCGACACCGCCAGCTTGTGGCGCAGCAGCGACTTGGGCGTCATCACCACCAGCGGCTTGCGCGTGGACATGCGCATCTGCCGGCGGATCATGTGGAAGGCCTGGGCCGGGGTGGTCGGCACGCAGACCAGCATGTTCTCCAGCGCGCACAGCTGCAGGAAGCGCTCCAGGCGCGCGGAACTGTGCTCCGGACCCTGGCCTTCGTAGCCGTGCGGCAGGAACAGCGCCAGGCCGGTGATGCGGCCCCACTTGGCCTCGCCGGCGGCGATGAACTGGTCGATCACCACCTGCGCGCCGTTGGCGAAGTCGCCGAACTGCGCTTCCCAGATGCACAGCGCATTGGGGTCGGTGGTGGAGTAGCCGTACTCGAAGCCCATCACCGCTTCCTCGCTGAGCAGCGAGTCGATCACGGTGGCGTCTTCCGGGTTCTCCACCAGCTGGCGCAGCGGCAGGTAGTAGCTGTCGGTCTTCTGGTCGTGCAGGATCGCGTGGCGGTGGAAGAACGTGCCGCGGCCCGCGTCCTGGCCGACCAGGCGCAGCTTGTGGCCTTCGCCGAGCAGGGTGGCGTAGGCCAGGTTCTCGGCGAAGCCCCAGTCGCCCGGCAGTTCGCCGGCGGCCATCTTCACCCGGTCCTCGTAGATCTTGGCCACGCGCGGGTGCAGCTCGACGCCGCCCGGGATGGTGGTGATGATCTTGGCCAGCTGGTCCAGGGTCTTGCGCTTGACCGTGGTGTCGACCTTGTCCGTCAGCTTGCCCGACAGGTACTTGGACCAGTCGATGGCGAATTCGTCGGGCTTGCGGGTCGCCAGCTCGGTGGTGTACTCGCCCGAGTCGAGCTTGTTGCGGTAGCCGTCGACCAGCGCCTGGGCCTCGCCGGCCTGCAGCACGCCTTCGCTTTCCAGCTGGGCGGCGTACAGCTCGCGGGTGGTCTTGTGCTTGCGGATGGTCTGGTACATCACCGGCTGGGTGGCCGCCGGCTCGTCGGCCTCGTTGTGGCCCCAGCGGCGGTAGCAGACCAGGTCGATGACCACGTCCTTGTTGAACTGCTGGCGGAAGTCATAGGCCAGGTTGGCCACGAACGCCACCGCATCCGGATCGTCGCCGTTCACATGGAACACCGGCGCGCCGATCATCTTGGCCACGTCGGTGCAGTACAGCGTGGAACGGGCGTCGTCGCGGGCGCTGGTGGTGAAGCCGATCTGGTTGTTGACCACGATGTGCACGGTGCCGCCGACCGCGAAGCCGCGCGCCTGCGACATCTGGAACAGCTCCATGACCACGCCCTGGCCGGCGAACGCGGCGTCGCCGTGGATGATCACCGGCAGCACCGACTTGCGCGCGGCGTCGCCGTAGCGCTCCTGGCGCGAGCGCACGCTGCCGACCACGACCGGGTCGACGATTTCCAGGTGCGAGGGGTTGAACGCCAGCGCCAGGTGCACCGACTTGCCGTCGGCCACCGCCACGTCGGCGGAGAAGCCCATGTGGTACTTCACGTCGCCGGTGTGGGCGCGGTCGTCATGGGCGTGCTCGAACTTGCCTTCGAACTCGTCGAACAGCTTGCGCGGGTTCTTGCCCAGGGTGTTGACCAGCACGTTGAGGCGGCCGCGGTGGGCCATGCCGACCACGATGTCCTTGACCGCGTCGTTGCCGGCGCGCTGCACCAGCACGTCCATCATCGGGATCAGCGAGTCGCCGCCTTCCAGCGAGAAGCGCTTCTGGCCGACGTACTTGGTGTGCAGGTAGCGCTCCAGGCCCTCGGCGGCGGTGATCCGCTCCAGGGTGCGGCGGCGGCTGGCGGCGTCGCCGGCGATGTTGCCGCCCGCGTTCTCCAGGCGCTGGTAGATCCACTGGCGCTGTTCGAACTCGGAGATGTGCATGAACTCGCTGCCGATCGACCCGGTGTAGGTCGCCTTCAGCCGCGCCAGCAGGTCGCGCAGTTTCATCCGCGGCTGGCCGCCGAGGCCGCCGGTGCTGAACTCGCTGCCCAGATCGCTTTCCGACAGGCTGTGGAACGGCAGGCCCAGGTCCGGCGGGTTCACCGGCGGGGTCAGGCCCAGCGGATCCAGCCGCGCGCCTAGGTGGCCGCGCGAACGGTAGGCGGTGATCAGGCGGCCGACATGGCGCTCGCGCTCGTCGCCGCTCGGGCCGGTGCCGCTGTTGGCGGCCTGGCGCGCGGCGCTGGCGATGTGGGCGATGACCGCAGAGTGGGGAACGTCACCGGCATCGCGGCCCTGGAAGCCGTCGAAGTAGGTTTTCCACTTGGGATCGATGCTGTCGGGAGAGACCAGATACTGTTCGTACAGGTCTTCGATATAGGCGGCATTGCCGCCGGCGAGTTGCGATGACTGCGCAAACTGCTTGAGTAGATTGTCCACGATGGTGGGGTGCGGTCGCTTTGTTTGGGGTGGCTTGCGGTAGGAACCGGCGGACGCGAGGGCCGCGCGGGCGTAATCAAGCGCAAAAATTATACCCCCATGAACCAGCCGGGGTGTGCATTCGGCGTGGTCAAGGCCGATCCCGGTTCATCCGTGGCCGTTGCGGCGGCGTGGCCGCGGCCGTCTCACCAGCCCAGTGCGCGCAGTTCGCTGCAGGGCCGGGCACGCTCCCAGACGCGGTCGAAGGTGGCGCGCAACTGGCGCGCGCGGCCGCCACCGAGCAGGTCGGTCTCGCCGTCGTAACGGTGACCGAGTCCACGGAAGTAGTAGCCGCCGCCGTCGTCGACCAGGTAGGCGGTGGCATCGCTGCGGTCCACCGGGTCGCTGACTTCGCGGAACTGGAACACGCTGGGCAAGCGCTGTGCCAGCGCCAGCAAGGGGGCGCCGGCGCGTTGCGGCGCGGCCGCGTCGTGCAGCAACACACGCACCTGCTTGGCATGCGCGGCGACCGCGAAGCGGCGCATCTGTTCCACCACACGGGCATCGTCGAGCAGGCCGGGATCCAGCAGGCGGCTGTGGATCAGCACCTGGCGGCGGGCCTGCGCCAGCACCGCGATGCTGGCGGCGATCGCCATCGCCGCATCCTCCACCACCACGGCGCCGTCGAAGCGGCGGCGCAGCGGCAGGGCCTCCGCGGAGGCGGCCACGCCACCCGGCGGCGGCAGGAAGCCGTGGCGGGCATGGAATGCCAGCGTCGCGGCGGGCGCATGCAGTTCCAGCTGCGGCCAGCCCCGCTGCTGCGCCTGCGCGATCAGGCCGCGCAGCAGCGCGCTGCCGACGCCGCGTCCACGCCAGTCCGGCAACACGGTCAGCGCGGCGATCCGCCGGTCCGCGCCGAGCCGGGCCGCACCGACCACCTGGCCGTCGTCGCTGCGCGCGACCAGGTGCTCGCCCAGCGCGTCCTGCGCTCCGCTTGTGGGGCCGGCCGGGTCCGCGATGGTGCCGGCCGCGGCACGCAGCGCGCGCAGGTCGGCGCCGTCGTGGACGGGATCCAGCGCAGCGATGCGGAAACCGGGGCCGGGCATGGTCGGATCAGGCCGCGTCGACGTCCTCGTCGGTGGCGTCCTCGGCCTCCAGCGGCTGGTAGAAGCCGCCTTCGATCAGTTCCAGCAGGGTCTGCCTGCCGGCTGCCGACAGCGCCGCGTAGTCGGTGCCGTCGATGTGTTCGGCCGCGGCCAGGCGCTTGGCGTCCTTGACCGGCAGGGCGAACTCCAGGCCGCTGCAGAACAGCATGGCGCCGCGGCTGGTGCGCCGCCACGCCGGCCGCGCCCAGGGATGCCGCTGCAGGACCAGGCCCTGTTCCAGCGCCGCGGCGATCTCCGCCGCCGGCGGCAGCCCGGCCGGCGGCAGGATCTCGCCGGCGGCGCGGTAGGTGGTGATGAAGCGGCCGAACCAGGCGCCCAGCTTGTCCGGGTCGTTCATGCGCAGCGCGTTCAGCGCCTCGACCACGCGGCCCATCGCCGCCGCATCGATCTCGTACGGATCGGCCGGCGCCTGCAGGTCTTCGTCGTGGTAGCGCAGCGCCTCGTCGGCGCCGTCGATCAGGGTGTCCAGGTAATCGGCGATCAGCTCGGCCGAGGACGGCGCGCGCATGCCCACCGAGAAGGTCAGGCAGGCGTCCTCGGCGACGCCGTGGTGCGGCACCAGCGGCGGCAGATACAGCATGTCGCCCGGCCCCAGCACCCAGTCGTGGGTCGGCTCGAACTGGCGCAGCAGCTTCAGTTCCACGTCGTCGCGGAAGTCGGTCGGCGGCGCCGGCCGGCCCAGCGCGACGCTGGCGTTGATCTGCCAGCGGCGGTGGCCGTGGGCCTGCAGCAGGAACACGTCGTAGTGGTCCACGTGCGCGCCGACCGAGCCGCCGCGCGCGGCGAAGCTGACCATCACGTCGTCCACCCGCCAGCGCGGCAGGAAGCGGAACTGCGCGAGCAGGGCGCGGATGTCCGGATCCCACTTGTCCACGTCCTGCACCAGCAGGGTCCAGTCGTGGTCGGGCATGCCGGGGAACTCGTGCTCCTGGAACGGGCCGCTGCGCACCCGCCAGCGGTCGTTGGCGCGGTCGTGCTCGACCAGCCGCGACAGCGCCGCCTCCTCGCAGGCCAGGCCGGCCAGGTCGCCGGGCTCGATCGGCGAGACGAAGTCGGGGAAGGCGTTGCGGATCAGCAGCGGGCGCTTGTGCCAGTAGTCGCGCAGGAAGGTCGCGGCGGGCATGCCCAACGGTTGCCCGGGGCGGGCGTGGAGTTCGAAGGCGGGAGCGGCGGTCTTGCGGGCAGCCATGTGCGGTGGGGTCCTTGCAACGCGGAAGGAAGGGGCGGGCGCGCAACGGCGCCGGCCGGACCCAGCCATTGTCCGCCGGTTTGGCCCGTGGGGCCATCGCGGCTGCTAGCGGATCGCCGTCGGCCATGGCGGTGGCGATCCGGCGACCGGGTTCCGGCGCATGCGTGCATGCAGGGGGCGCGTCGCCGGCTGTGCGGGATGTCCGCGGCGCGTGGCAGCCGCGTCGCGGGCGGGCGCGGCGCTGTGGCGTTATTGGTCGAGGATGCGGTTGTCGCGGCCGCTGTCGTCGACCTGGGCCCTGCCGCTGCGCTGGACGATGGCGTTGTCGTTGCCCTGCAGGGCGATGGCGCCGATCGCGCTGGCCTGCAGCTGGTTCTGGTCGCCCGACACTTCCAGCGTGGCGATGCGCGCCATCTGCAATCGGCCGTGGCGGCCGAACAGCGCGACCTGGCCGGCGTCGCCGCGCACCGTCACCTGCGCGTTGTCGCCGAGCACGCGCAGGGTGTCGGCCCGTTCGATCTGTAGGTTGCCGTTGCGGCCGAACAGGCTGACGGTGGCGCAGTGCCCGTGCAGCACCAGGGTGGCGTCGCGGCCGACGATGTTCAGGTCGCGGCCGTCGCAATCGATGTCGCCGCTGGCCGAGGCGGCCATGCGGATCGGCGGCTCGGCGTCGCGCTCGTCGCCATCGGCAATGTCGCCGACCGACGGCGCCGCCGCGATCGGCGGCGCGGCCTGCATGACCACGGTGCGCGGGGCGGCGGTGTGCGCGCCGTCGCCGGCCGGCGGGCGTGGCGCCTGCGCGCAGCCGGCCAGGGCCAGCAGCGGCAACACAAACAACGGGGTGCGGTTCATCGCGGGGCTCTGCTGTGAGTCCCCAGCATGCCCCTTGCCGATTAACCCAGGATGGACGGGGCCTAGCTCAGATGTTGCGCGCCAGCCGCTCGGCCAGGCCGACGTAGCCGCCCGGGGTCAGGGCGCGCAGGCGCTGCTTGGCGTCCTCGGGCAGGTCCAGGGTCTCGACGAAGGCGCGCATCGAGTCGGCGGTGATGCCCTGGCCGCGGGTCAGCGCCTTGAGCTGCTCGTAGGGATTGGGCAGGCCGTGGCGGCGCATCACCGTCTGCACGGCTTCGGCCAGCACTTCCCAGGCCGCGTCCAGGTCGGCGTCCAGGCGCTCCGGGTTCACGGTCAGCTTGCCCAGGCCCTTGGCCAGCGAGTCCAGCGCCACCTGGGTGTGGCCGAAGGCGGTGCCGAGCGCACGCAGCACGGTGGAGTCGGTGAGGTCGCGCTGCCAGCGGCTGATCGGCAGCTTGGCCGAGAAGTGCTCGAACAGGGCGTTGGCGATGCCGAAGTTGCCTTCGGCGTTCTCGAAGTCGATCGGGTTGACCTTGTGCGGCATGGTCGAGGAGCCGACTTCGCCTTCCTTGAGCTTCTGCTTGAAGTAGCCCAGCGAGATGTAGCCCCAGATATCGCGCGCCAGGTCGATCAGCACGGTGTTGGCGCGGCGGGTGGCGTCGCCCAGTTCGGCGACGTTGTCGTGCGGCTCGATCTGGGTGGTGTAGGGGTTGAACACCAGGCCCAGGCTTTCCACGAAGCGCTGCGCGAAGCCGGGCCAGTCGACGTCCGGGTAGCTGGCGACGTGGGCGTTGTAGTTGCCGACCGCGCCGTTGATCTTGCCGGTCAGCTCGACCGCGGCGATCTGCCGGCGCTGGCGCTCGAGGCGGGCGACCACGTTGGCGATCTCCTTGCCCAGGGTGGTCGGCGAGGCGGTCTGGCCGTGGGTGCGTGACAGCATCGGCTGTGCGGCCTGCGCATGGGCCAGGGCGCGCAGTGTCGCGATCACCGCGTCCAGGGTCGGCAGCAGTACCTCGCGCCGGGCCTGCTCCAGCATCAGCCCGTAGCTGAGATTGTTGATGTCCTCGCTGGTGCAGGCGAAATGCACGAACTCCAGGGCCGGGCCGAGTTCGGCGTCGTCCTTGAGTTGCTCCTTGATGAAGTACTCCACCGCCTTGACGTCGTGGTTGGTGGTGCGTTCGATCTGCTTGACCCGCGCCGCGTGCTCCACGCCGAAGCCGTCGGCCAGCGCGCGCAGGCGCTGCGCCGCCGCCGGCGAGAACGCGGCCAGTTCGCCGATGCCCGGCTCGGCGCCCAGCGCCAGCAGCCATTCGATCTCCACCTTCACCCGCGCCTTGATCAGGCCGTATTCGGAGAAGATCGGCCGCAGGGCGTCGACCTTGCCGGCATAGCGGCCATCGAGCGGGGACAGGGCGAGCAGGGCGGAATCGGACATGGCGGGGCGTGGGGGGTGTCGGCGGGGGCGCCATTCTACGTCGGCGCGGGCTCGGCCGGCGCCAGGCGGACGGTCACGGCCTGGATGCGGTGACCGGCCATGCGCTTGACCGTGAACAGGTGGCCGTCGATCTCCAGGCGCTCGCCCTCCTCGGGCAGGCGCTGCAACTGGTGCACGATCAGCCCGCCGACGGAGTTGAGGTGCTCCGGCGCGCGCAGGTCGCGGCCGAGCAGGCGCTCGAGGCGGAAGATCGAGGTCGAGCCGGCCACCAGCACGCTGCCGTCGGCGCCGCGGGTCGGCGCGTCCTTGACCACGTGCGGGTGCTCGTCCTCGATGTCGCCGACCACCACTTCCAGCAGGTCTTCCAGGGTGAAGTAGCCGAGGATGCGGCCGTGCTCGTCCACGCACAGCGCCATGTGCGTGGCGCCGGTGCGGAAGCGCTCCAGTACCAGTGGCACGGGGGTCTCCAGGGCGATCAGGTTGGCCGGGCGCAACAGCGGACGCAGGTCGTCGCTGCGCCGGCCGCCGGCGATCTCCACCAGCAGGTCCTTCATGTGCAGGATGCCGAGCACCTGTTCGCCGTCGCGGTCGAACCATGGATAGCGGCTGTAGCGGCTGTCGGCGAACTCGGCCATCACCGCGTCCAGCGCCATGCCCTCGCGGAACCCGCGCAGATGGTCGCGCGCGCGCATCAGGTCGCCGGCCACCAGCTCCGGCAGTTCCAGCGCGTGGCTCATCAGGGTCAGTTCGTGGTCGGGCGCGCCGCCGGCGGGGTGCTGGCGGCCGACGATCAGCTTCAGTTCCTCGCGCGAATAGCGGTGCGAGGCATGCTCGACCTCGCCCCAGCCCACGGCCTTCAGCAAGCCGTTGGCGCTGGTGTTGAGCAGCCAGATCGCCGGATACATCGCCCAGTAGAACAGGTACAGCGGCGCCGCGGTCCACAGCGACATGCGCTCCGGGCGGCGGATCGCCATCGACTTGGGCGCGAGTTCGCCGAGCACGATGTGCAGGAACGAGATCACGCTGAAGGCGATGATGAAGGCGCTCAGGCGCGCCGCCTCCTCGCTCAGCCCCAGCAGATCGAACAGCGGCTGCAGCAGGTGCGCGAAGGCCGGCTCGCCGACCCAGCCCAGACCCAGCGAGGACAGGGTGATGCCGAGCTGGCAGGCCGACAGATAGGCGTCGAGATGGCCGTGCACGTTGAGCAGCAGGCGGCCGCGCCAGCCGTGGTGCTCGGCCAGGCCGACGGCCTGGGTGTGGCGCAGTTTGACCAGGGCGAACTCGGCGGCGACGAAGAAGCCGTTGAGCAGCACCAGCAGCATCGCCAGCGCCAACAGCAGGAGGTTGCCGATCATGTGCGTTCCCCGGCGCGCGTCGCTGGGGCGTCAGCGCGCCAGGCGGGCAGGATGGAAACGGCGGGGGGTGTGGCCCGGCGCAGCGTGCGCCGGCATCTACAGTCTGAATCGTCGCCCATGGCGGCGTGGAAGTTCCATCGGTGATACGTCGCTGCAGTCTAGCCGATGCCCCGCGGCGGTGGCACCTGCACGCGCCGTCTCGCGCATTCGGTCACAAGGCAGCACAGCGACATGCACCATGGATCAGCGCGCATAACCGCTGTGACGAATCCCCAATCACCACGCCCGGATCCCCGCACTCAACCATCACGTCGCGACGATCTTTTCGTTTGCTAGACTTTCTGTAACCGTTTTCAACATCAACGTTTCCCCCATGAAATCTTCTTTGCGTCTTGCGGCGCTGGCCGCCGCTGTGTCCGTTTTCCTCACCGCCTGTGGCGGCAAGCCCTCGGCCACGCCGACCGACGCCGATGCCGGCCATGCTCCCGCAGACGCTGCCGCCGACGAAGCGGACCAGGCGTTGACCCGCAAGCTCAACGCCTACATCGAATGCTTCAACAAGGTCGATGGGCGCATCCACGAAGGCGCGCAGCAGTACATCCGCTGGATGGCCGACCCCAAGGCCGGCCCCACCGGCAAGGAAACCAGCGTGTACGGGCCTGCGCCGATCGACGAGTACGCCATGAAGCAGTGCGACGCGCCGATGACCGAGGCGATCGCAGCCAAGCCGGCGTTGCCGGCGCTGGATGCGGCGGCCAAGCGCTATCTGGCCGCGTTGAAGACGCTGCAGCCGCTGGCCAACCAGGCGCGCGACTACTACGACCGCGAGGACTACCAGGACGACCAGTTCGCCAAGGGCAAGCAACTGCATGCGCCGCTGATGGCCGCGCTGTCCGAATTCCATGAGGCCAGCGACGCCTTCAGCCACGAACTGGAGGCGCAGAACGACGCCGCGCAGCGCGAGCAGTTGAAGGCGATGGAGAAAGCCGAGGGCCGCACCCGCGACTTCTACCGGCTGTCGATGATGCTCGAGGCCAAGGACATCGTCGGGCTGATGCAGGACGACGACTTCGATACCGCCAAGGCCACTGCGCTGGTGGCCGACTTCAACCGCCTGTCCGACGAAGCGCACGCCAAGGTCGCCAACCAGGAGCCGGGCAAGTCCGACTGGAGCGGTTTCGAGACCGCCGCTGAGAATTTCCGCAAGGAATCCAAGGCGCGGATCAAGCGGGTGGCGGACAAGGTTCCGTACAGTGCATTCGAGCAGCGCGCGTTGGACAATCCGATCGTCGCGCCGGAAGGCTCGCCGGCACGTTTGATGAAGAGCTATAACGACCTGGTGTTCCAGAGCAACCGGCAGCGGTAAGCGTCCTGGCCGGCGGCGCAATGCCGCCGGTCCTTCCGCGGCGGTCGCCATGGCCGCCCCGCGCGCCGCGGCGTCTTGCCAGCGCTTCGGCCGGCCACTGCGTACCGTCGGCAGGCATCGCGGCGACTGCCTGCATCCGCCCATCACCGCGCTCGCACGCCTGGCACGCCTCCAGACATTCCTAACATCCGCCGGCGCACACTGCTGACGCCGGGCGCTGCGCCGCGGATAATGCGTGCGCCAGCCGCAATCCCGCCAGCCTGCCCCCCGGACGTCCGACGACGGTGCCGATGGATTCCTTTTTGCAGATGCGGAGATTGCGCGATGAGTGACACATTCAGGGTCGAACACGACAGCATGGGTGAACTGCAGGTGCCTGCAGAGGCCTTGTGGGGTGCGCAGACCCAGCGTGCGGTGCAGAACTTCCCGGTGTCCGGGCGCCCGATGCCGCGCGGCTTCATCCGCGCGCTGGGCCTGATCAAGGCCACCGCGGCCGGGGTCAACGCCGACCTGGACCTGCTGCCGAAGGCGGTCGCCAAGGCGATCCAGGCCGCGGCGCTGGAGGTGGCCGACGGCCGCCACGACGCGCACTTCCCGATCGACATCTACCAGACCGGGTCGGGCACCTCGTCGAACATGAACGCCAACGAGGTCATCGCCACGCTGGCCAACCGCAGCGCCAAGGGCGACGGCAAGCACGGCGGCAAGGCGCTGCCGACGGTGCACCCCAACGACCACGTCAACCTCGGCCAGAGTTCCAACGACGTGGTGCCGACCGCGATCCGCGTCGCTGCGGTGCTCGCTGCGCGCGAGCACCTGCTGCCCTCGCTCAAGCACCTGCGCAAGACCATCGACAAGCGCGCCAAGCAACTGCAGGGTGTGGTCAAGACCGGACGTACCCACCTGATGGACGCGATGCCGCTGACCTTCGGCCAGGAATTCGGCGCCTGGTCGGCGCAACTGGTGTCGGCGCAGGCGCGCATCGACGACAGCCTCAAGCGCCTGCGCCGGCTGCCGCTGGGCGGCACCGCCATCGGCACCGGCATCAACGCCGATCCGCGCTTCGGCGGCAAGGTCGCCAAGGCGCTGTCGGCGCTGACCGACTGCACCTTCGAGAGCGCCGAGAACAAGTTCGAGGGCCTGGCCGCGCAGGACGATGCGGTGGAGCTGTCCGGCCAGCTCAACGCGCTGGCGGTGGCGCTGATCAAGATCGCCAACGACCTGCGCTGGATGAATGCCGGGCCGCTGGCCGGCCTCGGCGAGATCGAATTGCCGGCGTTGCAGCCGGGCAGCTCGATCATGCCGGGCAAGGTCAATCCGGTGATTCCCGAAGCCACGGTCATGGCCTGCGCGCAGGTCATCGGCCACCACACCGCGATCACCGTGGCCGGGCAGACCGGCAACTTCCAGTTGAACGTGACCCTGCCGCTGATCGCCGCCAACCTGCTGGAGTCGATCCAGTTGCTGGGCAACGTCGCGGTGCTGCTGGCCGATTCGGCGATCGCCGGACTCAAGGTGCGCGAGGAGCGGGTCCGCGAGGCGCTGGACCGCAACCCGATCCTGGTCACCGCGTTGAACCCGATCATCGGCTACGAAAAGGCCGCGGCGATCGCCAAGCGCGCCTACAAGGAGAACCGGCCGGTGCTGGAGGTGGCCAAGGAGGACAGCGGCCTCGGCGAGGACGAATTGCGCCGGCTGCTGGATCCGGCTGCATTGACCGAAGGCGGCATCCACGCCGGTGCGGGGGGCGGTGGTTGAGCCGCGACGGAGTGCAGGCCGACGTTGAACCTGGCAGCCGTCGGGACTGAAGTCCCTCTCACGGTGCGCCCAGACACCGCACTGCAAGCCTCCGTAGGAGCGGCTTCAGCCGCGACGGGCCTTCCCGGGAACGCCCATCGCGGCTGAAGCCGCTCCTACAGGAAGGCCTCCCTCTTTTTTTACTGGAGGCGCTCTTGTGCCGGCACTTGCGCGTGCCGGCACGCCTCAGCGGCGCTCGGCCTGCAGATTGCCGAAGCTGTCGCGGTACGGCTGCAGCGACGGAATGTCGCGCAACACCGCCGCCTGCGCTTCGGTGATCTCCGGGGTCGGCGCGAAGCCGACCGAGCGCATGTTCGGGTCCGGCGCCGCGGTCTCCAGGGTGCGCTGGCGCTGCATCTGCAGGTGCATGAACAACTGCTGCAGTTCGGTGCGCTGCGCGGGCGGCAGCGGCAGTTCGATGTCGTCGATGCGCAGGCTGCCATCGGGTCCGATGGTGGCGTTGGCGGCCGGGGCGCGGCGCAGCATCACGTTCATGCTGTCCACCGCCACCCGCGGCTTGCTGCGCTCGGCGCGCGAAGAGGCGGTCTCGCCGCCGCGTCCGCCGCAGGCGGCGAGCAGCAGGCACAACGACAGCAGCGAGAACCAGGCGAACAGCGTCTTCTTCATGGCGGCGATGGAGCGGGGGGAATGCCGCCCATTCTAGAGCGTGTGGCTGTGGTGCGGCGTGCGCCCGCATGTCGCAGGGACCCTCCGGCCGCTCGCCGCAGGCCATGCAAGGCCGACCCGGCACGCTTGCGCGCACCGGGTCGGTGTGGCGGCCTTACGCCGCCGAGTGCTTGCAGTCGCTGACGTCGCTTTCGTCGAGGGTGGAGTAGGGACGGAACGCCGGCACCTTCTGCATCAGCGCATCCTGCGCGGCGCGCAGCGCGGCGACCTGGTCGCAGATCTTCAGCGCCGCCTGCTTGATCTTGTCGGCCTGCGCCTCGACCCGCTCGCCGATATGGTCGGTGTCGCCGCTGAGCACGCCGCTGATCGCATCGCCGGCCGCTTTCACGCCCAGCGCCGCGCCGGCCTTGCCCACCTCCACACCTTGCTTGCCCACCGCTTCGATCTGGCTGCGGTAGGCCAGCAGCAGGCGTTGCTGCTCGGCGTCCAGGGCGACCGGCTTGCCGTCGATCAACAGCTTGCCGTCGCGGGTGATGGTGGCCGGCGGCTGACCATTGGCCTTCAGGGTGAGGTCGCCGTTGAGGAAGGTCAGGCTTTGCGCGCCGCCGTGGTCGACCACGACGCGGTCGTTCGACGAGGCCGAGCGCTGGCAGGCGCTGAGCGAGAACAGCACGGCAAGGGCGACACCGGCCAGGGACAGGGAACGGAATTGCATGGGCGTGTCCTCGTGCGGAAGGGAGAAAGTGGCGCGTCGGATCAGCGCGGTTTGGGCAGGTTGATGCTGCCGCGCACGCCGTGGTGGGTGACGTCGCCGCTGCCGACCTTCTGCACGCTCAGGTTGCCGCCGACGGTGCCCACGTCCAGATCGCCGGAACCCACGGTCTGCACCGCGACGCTGCCGCTGACATCGCGCAGTTGCACGTCGCCGGAGCCGACGCTGTCGACCTGGACGCTGCCGCGCACCCCGTGCACGGTCAGGTCGCCGGAGCCGACCGTGCCGACCTTGACGTCGCCGCCGACCTGGTCGGCCTTGACGTCGCCCGAGCCCAGCGTCGGCAAGGCCACGCTGCCGACATTGCGCAGTTCGATGTCGCCGGAGCCGACCGTGGCGCTGACCGCACCGCGGATGTTCTGCGCATGCAGGTCGCCGGAGCCGATCTTGGCGTCGAGCGAGGCCACGCCGCTGATCTCGGCATCGCCCGAGCCCAGTTGCAACTGCACCGGCAGGTTGGCCGGAATGCTGCCGGCGACGTTGAGATAGGCGTAGCGGTTGCCGACGCTGATGCCGTGGATCTTGCCCTCGTGCTTCAGCGTCACCACCAGGGTGTCGCCGTCGTGACGCTGGCGCAGGGTCAACTCCTTGAGCATGTCCGCGTCGGAGGCGCAGGCGCGGCCGCGCAGGGTGGAGTCGCCGCCGCTGGCGCCGGTGAGCTTGAGGTCGTTCTGCTGCACGTCCAGCAGCACCGACTTGACGCCGGCCAGGTCCAGCTTCAGTTCGCGCGGTTCGGAATACTTGCAGTCGTCGGCCATGGCGACGGCCGGCAGCGACAGCAGGGCACACAGGGCGAGAGTCTTGTGCATCGGGAAACTCCTTGCGGAAAAGGGAAGGGAGACGGCGCTGCGATCAGGCTTCGTCGCGCCAGCGGCGCACATAGATCGCGGCGACGATGAAGGCCACGCCGACCGCGGCGCCGATCCAGATGTCGGGGTCGCGGAACAGCACCCAGGCGTCGCCGAGATGGATCGCGTTGACCAGATCCTGCGGACCGCTGATGTGGGTTTCGGCCACCTGTTCGTTCAGCACCGGACCCCAGCTGCCCGGCAGCACGCTGAGCAGGCCGCGATAGACCACGGTGTACCAGATCAGGTTGTGGTTGACGTTGAGCATCGGCAGGATGCCCATCATGCTGGCGGTCACGCAGCCCAGGATCGGGATCAGCACCGCCCACAGGAACGGCTTGCTGCGCGCCCAGGCCGAGCACAGCATCAGCCAGCCGATCGCCGGCAAGGACCAGAGCACCTGCACCGGCAGCGCGGCCAGGACCATGCCGATGATGCGCAGCGGGTGCGATTCGGTGAACACCGCGGTGCTCTGCGGGATGCCGTTGACCGACAGGGTCAGGGCGGTGACCACCCACAGCGCCAGGCCGATCAGCAGGCCGACGCCGATCGCCAGCAGCGGCGCCAGCAACAGCGCCCAGGCCGCCTTGGACAGCACGGTGCTGGTGTCCGACAGCGGCAGCGACTTCCAGAACAGCACGCTGCGGTCGCGACGGTCGTCGTACAGCGCGCCCAGCGCATAGAAGAACACCACGAAGCCGACCACGATGCAGGCCAGGACCACGCCGGCGAGCATGGTGCCGTCGCCCACCGCGCCGATGATCTGGTGGGCGTTCTGGGTCTGGCCGTCCCACTGCACGTCGTTCAGGCGCGAGCTGCCGCCATGGTTGCGGCCGGCGATGCTGCCGATGATCGACAGCACCGTGTACAGCGTGGCGACGATGCCGCCGGTGATGACCGGCGCCCACAGGAAGCCGCCGCGGTGTTCCCAGAATTCGCGCTTGAGCAGCCACTTGAAGGTGGACACGGAAGAGATTGTCTTGGCGGGAGCGTTCATGCGTAGGTGCCCTTCATGATGGCGACGAACAGGTCGGCCAGGCCGGGAGTGCGGGTTTCGCCGAGCGCGGCCAACTGCGCCTGCGGCACGCCGTCGTACAGGAACACCGACTTGCCGAACGGCAGGCCGCGTTCGTCGATCGGCTGCAGCGCGCGCGCCGCCTCGATGCGCTCGGCCGGCACCAGCAGTTCGGTGTAGCGGGTGGCCATGTGCTCCATGTCGGCGCTGAGCACGATGCGGCCGTCGCGGATGAACAGCACGTCGGTGAGGATGTGCTCGATCTCCTCCACCTGGTGGGTGGTGATGACGATGGTCTTCTGCTCGTCGAAGTAGTCTTCCAGCAGGCGCTGGTAGAACTCCTTGCGGTACAGGATGTCCAGGCCCAGGGTCGGCTCGTCCAGCACCAGCAGGCGCGCGTCGATCGCCATCACCAGGGCCAGGTGCAGCTGCACGATCATGCCCTTGGACATCTCGCGCACCCGCAGCTTGGGCGAGAGCTTGGTGTTGGCCAGGAAGCGCTCGCACTTGGCGCGATCGAAGCGCGGATGCACGCCGGCGACGAAGTCGATCGCCTCGCTCACCCGCATCCAGCGCGGCAGCACCGCCACGTCGGCGATGAAGCACACCTCGTTCATCAGCGCGTCGCGCTGCTTGCGCGGGTCCATGCCCAGCACGCGCAGTTCGCCTTCCACGGCGGTCAGGCCCAGCACCGCCTTCAATGCGGTGGTCTTGCCGGCGCCGTTGGGGCCGATCAGGCCGACGATGCGGCCGGGCGCGATGGTGAAGGACGCATCGGCCAGGGCCGGCTTGTGGTTGTAGGTCTTGCGCAACCCCTGCGCGTAGACGACGGATTCGGATGCGGCGACAGCGGCAGTCATGGCGTTTTCCCCGGTGGCAACAAGTCTTCCAATGTCAGGCCCAGGCGCTGGATGCGTTCCAGCACCAGGGGCCACTCTTCGTTGAGGAAGCGCTCGCGCTCGCTGCCGCGCAGCTTCTGCGCCGCTTCCTCGGTCATGAACATGCCCAGCCCGCGGCGCTTCTCGACCAGGGCCTCGTCGGCCAGTTCCTGGTAGGCGCGCGAGACGGTGATCGGGTTGAGCTGGTATTCGGCGGCCACCTGGCGCACCGAGGGTAGGGCGTCGCCGGGCTTGAGGATGCCGTCGAGCATCATCGCGATGACCCGGTCCTTCAACTGGCGGTAGATCGGAGCGCCGTCGCTCCATTGGATGTCGCTCATGGTCAGCTCCGTGGGCGCAGGGTGCGCGCGAAGGAGAAATAAGGCACGGACAGCGAGGCCCGCAGGCGCCGCACCGCCGGGACGGTGGAGGGTGCGGCGCCGGCGGCGCTGTCGTCGTGCGGCGTGCTGGCGCCATAATCCTGCGGCCGTCCCTGGTGGCGTTGGGCGCCGATCCAGCTCGCGCAGAGCAGGGTGCCGACGATGACCAGGGCCGGAAGACTGCGCTGGAGGCGTTTGAGATGCATCGTGGGACCTGCTCTGGGTGAGTGGTGTTGTATTTAACTATAACACCGTTACACAGCATGTCAACACGTTGCGGACCCAACTTCCGACATGGTCGTGCGCGACTTCCTTTTCTCTTCGACGGTGCCCCATGAAAATTTCCAAGCGTCTGTTTTTCCTCGCGATCCTGGCGGCTGCCGGCACCGTGGGCAGTGCCTGGGCGGGCTCCCTGCTGGACCGGGACTACCGTCCGCTGGCCGGCAAGGACAAGGTGAACCTGAACAAGACCTACGGCGGCAAGGTGCTGCTGGTGGTCAACACCGCCAGCAAGTGCGGCTACACCCCGCAGTACGACGGCCTGGAGAAGCTGCAGCAGCAGTACGCGGCGCAGGGCTTCAGCGTGCTCGGCTTCCCGTCCAACGACTTCAAGGGCCAGGAGCCCGGATCGGAGAAGCAGATCCAGGAATTCTGCACGCTCACCTATGGGGTGAAGTTCCCGATGTTCGAGAAGGTGCATGTGATCGGCGACGACGCGACGCCGCTGTACAAGCAGCTGACCCAGGCCACCGGCGTGGCGCCGGGCTGGAATTTCCACAAGTATCTGATCGCGCGCGACGGGCATGTGGTCGCGCAATTTCCGAGCAAGGTCACGCCCGACGATCCGGCCTTGCGCAGTGCCATCGAACGCGAACTGAAAGCGCAGCCGGCGTCGCACTGAAAGCGGGTCAACATCTCGGCCGCGCGTGCGACAATGCCGGCCTCCGCGCCACCCCGGCGCATCCAGTACACAGTTCACTTCCAGGGAAAGTAGCGAATGAAGATGGGAATGCGCGGCGCCGTGGCGTCGCTGGTGGTGGGGATGGCGATGGTCGCCGGTCATGCGTCCGCGCAGGCGCCGGCGGCCGGCAGCACGGCGACGACGCTGAGCACGGAAAAGCAGAAGGTCAGCTACGCGATCGGCATGGATGTGGCGCGCTCGTTCGAGCCCATCGCCCAGGACATCGACGTGGACGCGATGCAGCGCGCGATCGAGAACGCCTTCAAGCAGGGCAAGCCGCTGCTGTCCGATGAGCAGACCCAGGCCACCGATACCGCGCTGCGCACGCAGCTGGCCGCGCGCAACGGCCAGCCGGTGCCGGGCATGGCGCCGGGCACGCAGCCGCCGCCGGTGTCCAAGGAGAACGTGGGCCTGATGCTGGGCGACCGTGCGGTCGGTCCGTCGCTGGCGCGGATCCAGAACGACATCGATCTGCCGACGCTGATGGGCGCGGTGCGCACGGTGTTCGCCAAGGGCCAGACCGCGATGACCCAGGAGCAGGCGATGGCCACCCTGCAGGCCTTCGGTGCGTCCAAGCAGGCCGCGGTGGCGACCAAGAACAAGCAGGAAGGCAATGCCTTCCTGGCGCAGAACAAGAACCAGAAGGGCGTGATCACCACTCCGTCCGGCCTGCAGTACATGGTGCTGCGCGAAGGCAGCGGCCCGCGGCCCACCTCCACCAGCAAGGTGCGGGTGAACTACGAAGGCAAGCTGCTCGACGGCACCGTGTTCGACAGCTCGTACAAGACCGGCCAGCCGGCCGAGTTCGCGCTCAACCAGGTCGTGCCGGGTTGGAGCGAGGGCGTGGCGCTGATGCCGGTGGGGTCCAAGTACCGTTTCTGGATTCCGTCCAACCTGGGCTACGGCCCGCAGGGAACGCCGGGCGGCCCGATCGGCCCGGATGCGATGTTGACCTTCGACGTGGAACTTTTGAACATCCTTCAATAACCGAAAGGAGATTACATGCGCGTAGCGATATTCGGCACCGGCTATGTCGGGCTCGTCACCGGAACCTGTCTGGCCGAAGTCGGCCACCACGTGGTGTGCGTAGACATCGACCAGGCCAAGGTGGATGGGCTCAACAAGGGCGTGGTCCCGATTTACGAGCCTGGCCTCTCGCCGATGGTCAAGGCCAACCACGCCGCACGGAGGCTGTTCTTTACCACCGACGCGGCCAGCGCCATCGCGCATGGGGATATCGTGTTCATCGCCGTCGGCACGCCGCCGGACGAGGACGGTAGCGCAGATCTGCAGTACGTCCTGGCGGTGGCTCGCACCATCGGCCAGCACATCCAGGGGCCGACCATCGTGGTCAACAAGTCCACGGTGCCGGTGGGCACCGCGGACAAGGTGCGTGCGGCGATCGCCGCCGAACTGGAAGCGCGCGGCGAAGCGATCGAGTTCGACGTGGTCTCCAACCCGGAGTTCCTGAAGGAAGGCGATGCGGTCGCCGACTGCATGCGGCCGGACCGCATCGTCATCGGCAGCAGCAAGCCCGGCTCGGCCGCGCGCCTGCGCCGCCTGTACGCGCCGTTCAACCGCAACCACGACCGCATCGTGGAGATGGATGTGCGCTCGGCCGAACTGACCAAGTACGCGGCCAACGCCATGCTGGCGACCAAGATCAGTTTCATGAACGAGATCGCCAACATCGCCGAGCGCGTCGGCGCCGACGTGGAGAAGGTGCGCCAGGGCATCGGCTCGGATCCGCGCATCGGCTGGCACTTCATTTACCCGGGCGCCGGTTACGGCGGCTCGTGTTTCCCCAAGGACGTGCAGGCGCTGGCGCGCACCGCGCAGCAGTACGGCCATGCGCCGAGGCTGCTGGACGCGGTGGAAGCGGTCAACGAGGCGCAGAAGGGCCATCTGTACGAGCTGATCCAGCGCCACTACGGCGCGGCGCAACCGCTCAAGGGCAAGACCTTCGCGGTGTGGGGCCTGGCGTTCAAGCCCAACACCGACGACATGCGTGCCGCCTCCAGCCGCCGCCTGCTGGCGCAACTGTGGGAAGCGGGCGCAACGGTCCGCGCCTACGATCCGGAGGCGACCGAGGAGGCCAAGCGCATCTTCGGCGAGCGCGCCGATCTGCACTTCTGCGAGGATGCCTTCGACGCGCTGGAAGGCGCCGATGCGCTGGCGGTGGTCACCGAGTGGAAGCAGTTCCGCAGCCCGGACTTCACCCGCATGAAGGAGCTGATCGGCGATGCGGTGGTGTTCGACGGCCGCAATCTCTACGATCCGCAGGAAATCGAGAGCTTCGGCCTGGCGTACTACGGCATCGGCCGCGGACGTTCGATCCATGCAGCATGATTTTTCCACCCAGGATCGGTTGCTGGAGAACCGCCTGATCGAGCTGGAAACGCGCCTCTCCTTCCAGGAGCAGGCGCTGGCGGAAATGAGCGATGCCCTGGCCGAAGCGCGGATCGAAAGCCAGCGCAACGCCGAGTTGCTGCGTCACCTGCTCGAGGATCTGGGCAAGGTGCGCAGCACGCTCTACGCCGACCCGGCCGACGAACCGCCGCCGCCGCATTACTGATCCCCCGAACCGACCGATGCCGTCCCGATGAGCGATACCCTCCGCGACCAGTTGCTGGGCCTGGGCTTCAAGCCTGCGCCGAAACCCGAACGCAAGGCCCCGCCTGCCGCGCCGCGGCCGCAGGGACGGCCGGGCCAACGCCCGGCACCGGCCGGGGCGCGCGGCGAGCGCGCTCCCGGCGGCGCGCCCAACGCCGGCAAGCCCGGCGGCGGGCGCGGCCGGCCGCACGGCAATGCCCACGGCAAGCCGCAGGGCGCGGGTGGCCAGCCGGCGCGGCCGCCGCGCAGCCGCGAGGACATCGATCTGGCCAAGGCCTACGCGATCCGCGCCCAGCGCGAGAAGGACGAGCGCATCGAGGCCGAGCGGCAGAAACAGGAAGAAGCGCGCCTGCGCCGCGAGGCGCGGGCCAAGCTCGACGAACTGCTCAAGGGCCAGGCGCTGAACCACGCCGAGGCCGACATCGCCCGCCATTTCCCCTACGGCGGCAAGATCAAGCGCATCTACGTCACCGCCGACCAGCTCAAGGCGCTCAACGCCGGCGAGCTGGGCGTGCTGCAGCAGAACGGCCGCTATCTGCTGGTGACCGCGGCGCTGCTGGACCAGGCCGAAGCGATCTTCCCGGCGGCGGTGGCGCTGCGGGTCGACCCGAACGCGCCGGCCGAGGAAGACCCCTACGCCGATCCCAAGTACCAGATCCCCGACGATCTGGTCTGGTAAGCGTGGCGCTGCCAGGGACGGGCACGCAGGACGCCGGGCGCGGCCGCACGCCGCCGCACGCGCACACCGGCGGCGGCTATCTGCCGTACGTGGACGGGCTGCGCGCGATCGCGGTGCTGGCGGTGATCGCCTACCACCTCGATCCGGCGTGGCTGCCGGGCGGGTTCGTCGGCGTGGACATGTTCTTCGTGATCTCCGGCTTCGTGGTCAGCGCCTCGCTGCAGCGCCTGCCGGCGGCCGGACAACCGGGCGTGTTCGCGCAGTTCTATGCGCGGCGCATGCGCCGCATCGCGCCGGCACTGGTCGCGTGCCTGCTGGTCACGGCGTTGGCCAGCGGCCTGTTCATTCCCGAGTCCTGGCTCAGCGAGACCAGCGCCAAGACCGGACGCATGGCCTTCGTCGGCCTCAGCAACTGGGTGCTGGCCGCGACCGGCAACGACTACTTCTCGCCCAAGGCCGAATTCAATCCGTACACGCACACCTGGTCGCTGGGCGTGGAGGAACAGTTCTACCTGCTGTTCCCGCTGCTGTTCCTGGCCTGGAACCGCGGCGGCCGCGGCCGGCTGTGGTCGACGCTGCTGGTGGCGCTGGCCTCGGCTGCGTCGCTGGCGTTCGCCTGGCTGCGCAGTCGCGATGCCGGCGATGCGGCGGCGGCGTTCTACCTGACCACCGCACGCTTCTGGCAACTCGGCAGCGGCGTGCTGCTGTACCAGGTGCTGGCATTGTGCGGACGCTTCGACGCCGGCACGCAGGCGCCGCCGCCGGGCGCCTGGCGCTGGCGCTCGCCGCTGCTGGCGGTGGCGCTGGGCGCGATCGCGTTTGGCCTGTGGTCTGCGCGTCCCGGTCACTCGCCTTGGCCGGATGGGCTGTGGCCGGTAGTGGGCACGCTCGGCCTGCTGGCGCTGCTGCACGGTGCCCCGGCCGGCTGGACCCGCCGCGCGCTGGCCCACCGCGTGCCGGTGGCGATCGGCCGCCTGTCCTATTCGCTGTATCTGTGGCACTGGCCGGTGTTCGTGCTGCTGCGTTGGACCGTGGGCCTGGAATCGGCGGCGACCAGAGTCGCGGCGCTGCTGCTGGTGGCGGCGCTGGCGCTGGCCTCGTACCGCTGGGTGGAACGGCCGTGGCGGCATGGCCGGATCGGCCGCGCACGCACCCCGGTACGGACCATCGCCGCCGGAGTGGGGCTGGTGCTGCTCGCCGCCGGCATGCAGGCGCTGCTGCAGGACACCCAGCGCTACTACGGGCTGAGCACGGTCAGCCGGCATCCGCTGGACTGGTATGCCTATGCCAAGGGCCTGCGCCGGGAGTTCCCGCAGTGCACGCTGCAGACCCGCCAGGTGCCGGTGCAGGTGGGCAGCGCCAAGCTGTTCGAGCGCGGCGCCTGCACGCTGCACAACCGCGATGGCGGCCAGTTGTTCGTCGCCGGCGACTCGCATGCGCTGGCCTACAACGAACTGCTGCGGCGCTTCTCACTGCAGAGCGGGGTGCCGGTGCGCCTGTACGGCGTCGGCGGTTGTCCGATCATCGGCCTGCAGGCCTGGCAGGCCGGCAATCCCGGTTGCCAGGCCTACGAACGCAGCGCCCTGGCCGACGTCGCCGCGCATGCACGCAGCGGCGACGTGCTGTTCCTGCCCGCGTTGCGGGTGCTGCGGCTGGCCGATCAGGACCGCCTGTTCGACGAGACGGCGGTGATGGCCGAGCAGGAGGGCGCTGCCGCGCAGGCCGCGCGCAGCGCGGGCGAAACCGCTGCGGTGGCGCTGCTGCAGCCGCTGGCGCAGCGCGGCGTGCGCATCGTCTTCGAGGCGCCCAAGCCGGTGCTGCGTGCGCCGCCGTACCGCTGCTCGGACTGGTTCAACCGCGGCAATCCGATCTGCGCGCACGGCATCCCGATCCCGCGCGCGACCATGGAGCGCTACCGCGCGCCGGTGCTGCAGAGCCTGCAGCGCATCGCCGCGCAACTGCCGCATGCCTCGGTGTGGGATCCGTTGCCGCTGCTGTGCGACGCCCAGCAATGCACGGGATTCGGCGACGGGCGCCCGCTGTTCTTCGACGCCGACCACCTCAGCGGCTACGGCAACCGCGTGCTGCTGCCAGGCTTCACATCTCATTTCGCTGCGATTCAGGCAAACTCGCCGCCGGTGCCCTGAGACGCAGCCCTGCGCCTCCCGCGTCGCAAGGAGTTCGCGCATGCCCGTTCCACGTTTTCTCGCGCCGCGTCTAGCGCCGGTCGTCCCGTCATCCGTTGCCTGTCGCCGGCCGCTGTTGCGCCGCCGAGGCGATGCGCTGCTGCGCGGGGCGCTGCTGCTGGCCGCCCATGCCGGTGCCGCCGGTGTCGCCTGCGCCGAGGACGCGCCCGGGTTCGACCGGCCCGGCATCGGCTTCGCCTCGACCACCCTGCAGCGCGGACAGGTGGCCTGGGAGCAGGCGTTCTTCGACGGCAGCTACGACCGCGACGGCGACGTGCGCAGCACCGAGTACGTCGCCAACAGCCGTCTGCGGTTCGGCCTGAGCGCGCGCACCGAATTGCAGTTGGCGATCGACAGCCAGGTCTGGCAGCGCGTGCGCGGCGGCGGGCAGGATCGGCGCGGGCACAGCGGCGGCGACGCCAGCGTCGGCATCAAGCAGGCGCTGCCGAGCGCCAGCGTCGGCTTCACCTGGGCGCTGCTCGGCAGCGCCAGCCTGCCGGTCGGGCGCGCGCCGTACGGCGACGCCGGCCACCGTTACGACCTCGGCGTGAGCGCCGGCTGGGACCTGCCCGAAGGGCGCAGCCTGGCGCTGTACGGCAATGTCAGCGATAGCGAGGACGGCTCCGGCTGGAGCGTGTCGCCGAGCTATACCTTCTACGCCGGGGACACCCTCAGCGCCTACGTCGAGGCCGGCATCGGCGGCGGCGAGGACGACATGCGCGCGCTCGGCAGCGGCGTCACCTGGCTGTTCGCCAAGCGCGTACAACTGGATCTGTCGGTGCTGCGCGGCCTGTCGTCGCAGACCTCGGACTGGCAGGGCGGCCTCGGCATTTCGGTGTTGCTGCGCTGAGCCCGAAGCCCCTCTCCCGTCGGGAGAGGGGTTGGCGTGAGGGTCCGGCGCGAAGCGTCTTGTGGTGTTCGGGTTGACGTGGCTGCGCCCGTACCCTCATCCGCCCCCTTCGGGGCACCTTCTCCCGAGGGGAGAAGGGAACAGCCGAAGCCCCTCTCCCACCGGGAGAGGGGTTGGGGTGAGGGTACGGAAACACCGCGATGCCCCAGAACTTGGTGCATCTCCCCGCACCCTCATCCGCCCCTTCGAGGCACCTTCTCCCGAGGGGAGAAGGGAAAAGCCGAAGCCCCTCTCCCACCGGGAGAGGGGTTGGGGTGAGGGTACGGAAACACCGCGATGCCCCAGAACTTGATGCATCTCCCCGCACCCTCATCCGCCCCTTCGGGGTACCTTCTCCCGAGGGGAGAAGGGAACGGCGGAGTCCGCGTGCCCCTCTCCCGTCGGGAGAGGGGTTGGGGTGAGGGTCGGCGCGCAGCGTCTCGTGGAGCCGGAGTGCGCGAGATTCTTGCCCCTGCCGCCGCATGCTTACTCGCGCGCGGCCTCGCCGTCGCCGGGCGGCAGGACCTCCGGGACGTGCTGGTCGTACTGCGCCAGCACCTCCTCGAAACCGTAGCGCGGTCGCCAATCCAGCGCCTGCATCGCGTGCTGTGCCGAGTAGACGCGGTCGATCCGCTCCGGGAGCGTCCAGCCGCGTTGCTTGAATGCATCCACCAACTCGGGTGCGCGGCGCTGCAGGACCGCCGGTGCGGCGCTGTGCAGCGCGGTGCAATCCTCGCGCTGGAATGGCGTGGCGCCGGAAATCACGAACGTCGCGCTCGCTGGCCCGGCATGCCGCAATGCCGCGGCATGGGCCTCGGCCACGTCGCGCGCGTCGATGCCGCGATGCAGGCGGAACGCGGCCATCACGTTGACCGGCTCCGGGAAGCAGCGCGACATGCGCAGGATGCGTACGCTCGGCCCGCCCTGGTCGGCGGCCTCGCGGAGCAGCGCCTCGGCCTCCAGCTTGGTGTGGTGGTAGATGGTCCGCGGCTGCGGCGCCAGCGTCTCGTCGACCCAGGCCGCGGTGCCGTCGGGCGTGGCGGCGCTGCCGTACAGCGCGGTGGTGCTGGTGAACACGATGCGGCGCACGCCGGCTGCCGCCGCGGCATCCAGCACACGGCGCGTGCCGTCGACGTTGACCTGGCGGAAGCGCGCCGCCGGCACGTGCGCGACGTGCGGCGCATGCAGCGCCGCGGTGTGGATCACCGCGTCTGCTCCCTGTAGCGCCCGCGCCAGCAGGGCGGCATCGTCGAGATCGCCGACCCAGTCGGCGGTGGAGCAGGGCGTGCGGTCGAATCCACTGACGCGGTGCTCGCGGGAGAGCCGGATGTGGATCGCGCGGCCGACCCGGCCGGCACTGCCGGTGACCACGATCTTCAGCGGGGAGGCGATGGACATGGGCATCGGCGATAGGCGCGAAGGCGGTTGGGGGAGTGCCGATGCAGGCGCTGGTGCGCGCAGCGGCGGCGGCTCCCGGCTCACTCCGGGTCGTAGTCCAGGTTCGAGGCCAGCCAGCGCTCAGCCTGCTGCAGCGAGACGCCCTTGCGCCGGGCGTAGTCGGCGAGCTGGTCCTTGCCGAGCCGGCCGACCACGAAGTACTGGCTCTGCGGGTGGCTGAAGTAGTAGCCGGACACCGCGGCGGTCGGCAGCATCGCGAAACTCTCGGTCAGCGACATGCCGGCGTTGCGTCCGGCGTCGAGCAGCGCGAACAGGGTCTGCTTCTCGCTGTGGTCGGGGCAGGCCGGATAGCCAGGCGCGGGACGGATGCCGCGGTAGCGCTCGGCGATCAGCGCCTCGTTGTCCAGCGCCTCTTCGCCCGCATAGCCCCAAAACTCGGTGCGCACGCGCTGGTGCAGGCGCTCGGCCAGCGCCTCGGCCAGGCGGTCGGCCAGCGCCTTGAGCAGGATCGCGTTGTAGTCGTCGTGCGCGGCCTCGAAGCGCGCCACGTGCGGCTCGATGCCGATGCCGGCGGTGACCGCGAACGCCCCGATCCAGTCCTGCTTGCCGCACTCGCGCGGGGCGATGAAGTCGGCCAGGCAGAAGTCCGGGCGCTCGGCGGGCTTGTCGACCTGCTGGCGCAGGAAATGCAGGGAATGGGGAATGGAGAATCGGGAATGGTCGAGCGGCGCAGTCCCGCCTGACGATTCCCCGTGCCCGTCTCCCGATTCCGTCAGGACCACAACATCGTCGCCCACCGACTGCGCCGGCCACAGCCCGAACACGGCCTTGGCGGTCAGCCATTTCTCCTCGACGATCCGCTGCAGCATCGCCCGTGCGTCCTGGTACAGCTCGCTGGCCTGCTGGCCGACGATCTCGTCGGTGAGGATGGCCGGGAACTTGCCGGCCAGTTCCCAGGCCTGGAAGAACGGCGTCCAGTCGATCAGCGGGACCAGGTCGTCCAGCGGGTAGTCGTCGAACACGTGCAGGCCGGGCTGCCTGGGCGCCGGCGGGGTGTAGGCGTCCCAGCCGCCGTCGAAGCGCTGGCCGCGCGCGTGGGCGAGCGACACCAGGCGCTTGGCGTCGCCGCGGTTCTTGTGGCGCTGGCGGATCTCGGCGTAGTCGGCGTCGTTGGCGGCGACGAAGGCCGCGCGCAGGTCGCGCGAGATCAGCGACTGCGCCACGCCGACCGCGCGCGAGGCGTCCTTCACCCACACCGTCGGTGCCGCATAGTGCGGGTCGATCTTCAGCGCGGTGTGCGCGCGCGAGGTGGTGGCGCCGCCGATCAGCAGCGGCATCGAGAAGCCCTGCCGCTGCATCTCGCGGGCGACGTGGGTCATCTCTTCCAGCGATGGGGTGATCAGCCCGGACAGGCCGATGATGTCGGCGTTCTCGGTGCGGGCGCGGTCGAGGATGGTCTGGGTCGGCACCATCACCCCCAGGTCGATCACGTCGAAGTTGTTGCAGGCCAGGACCACGCCGACGATGTTCTTGCCGATGTCGTGCACGTCGCCCTTGACCGTGGCCATGATGATCTTGCCGTTGGACTTGCCGGTGTCGCCGCTGCGCAGCTTTTCCGCCTCGATGTAGGGCAGCAGGTAGGCGACCGCCTTCTTCATCACCCGCGCCGATTTCACCACCTGCGGCAGGAACATCTTGCCGGCGCCGAACAGGTCGCCGACCACGTTCATGCCGTCCATCAGCGGGCCTTCGATCACATCCAGCGGGCGCGTCGACTGCTGCCGCGCCTCTTCGGTATCGACCTCGACGAACTCGTCGATGCCATGCACCAGCGCATGGCTCAACCGCTCGCGCACCGTCTTCTCACGCCACGCCAGCTTTTCCCGATTCCCGATTCCCGACTCCCGATTCCCCGCCTTTTTGTAACGCTCGGCGATCTCCAGCAGGCGTTCGGTGGCGTCGCGGCGGCGGTTGAGGATCACGTCCTCCACGCGCTCGCGCAGCTCCGGGTCCAGCTCGTCGTAGATCGGCATGCCGCCGGCATTGACGATGCCCATGTCCATGCCGGCGGCGATGGCGTGGTACAGGAACACCGAATGGATCGCCTGGCGCACCGTCTCGTTGCCGCGGAACGAGAACGAGACGTTGGAGACGCCGCCGGAGACGTGGCAGTGCGGCAGGGTGCGCTTGATCTCGCGGGTCGCCTCGATGAAATCGACCGCGTAGTTGTCGTGCTCCTCGATGCCGGTGGCCACGGCGAAGATGTTCGGATCGAAGATGATGTCTTCCGGCGGGAACCCGACCTGCTCGGTGAGGATGCGGTAGGCGCGGGTGCAGATCTCCACCTTGCGCGCGCAGGTGTCGGCCTGGCCGACCTCGTCGAAGGCCATCACCACCGCGGCGGCGCCGTAGCGCAGCACCTTGCGCGCGTGTTCGACGAACGGCGCCTCGCCTTCCTTGAGCGAGATCGAGTTGACCACGCTCTTGCCCTGCAGGCACTTCAGCCCGGCCTCGATCACGCTCCACTTGGAGGAGTCGACCATCACCGGGATGCGCGCGATGTCCGGCTCGGACATGATCAGGTTGAGAAAGCGCACCATCGCCTTCTCCGAGTCGATCAGGCCCTCGTCCATGTTGACGTCGAGGATCTGCGCGCCGTTGGCGACCTGCTGGCGCGCCACCTCCACCGCCTCCTCGTAGCGCTCTTCCTTGATCAGTTTGCGGAACTGCGCGCTGCCGGTGACGTTGGTGCGCTCGCCGACGTTGACGAACAGCAGGTCCGGGGTCAGCAGCAACGGCTCCAGGCCGGACAGGCGGGTGTGGCGGACGGAGGACATGGTCAGCGTTCCGGAAACAGGGAGGTGCAGGCGCGCACGCAGGTGGCGACGGCGAGGGTGCGCGCGGCGTTCATCAGGCGGCCTGCGCCTGCGCCGCCAGCGGCACGCGCGGCGGCAGCCCGCGCACCGCCTCGGCGATGGCGCGGATGTGCGCCGGGGTGGTGCCGCAGCAACCGCCGACCAGATTCAGCAGCCCGGACTCGGCGAACTCGCGCAGCGTCGCCGCCATTTCCTCCGGCGTCTCGTCGTATTCGCCGAAGGCGTTGGGCAGGCCGGCGTTGGGATGCGCGCTGACGTAGCCGTCGGCGATCCGCGCCAGGGTCTCCACGTGCGGGCGCAGGTCCTTGGCGCCGAGCGCGCAGTTCAGCCCCACCGAAAGCGGCCGCCCGTGCGCGACCGAGGCGTAGAACGCCTCGGCGGTCTGCCCGGACAGGGTGCGGCCGGAGGCGTCGGTGATGGTGCCGGAGATCATCACCGGCAGGCGCCCGCCGCGCGCGTCGAACACCTCTTCGATCGCATACAGCGCGGCCTTGGCGTTGAGCGTGTCGAAGATGGTCTCCACCATCAGCGTGTCGGCGCCGCCGTCGATCAGGCCGTCGATCGCTTCGCGGTAGGTGGCGCGCAGTTCGTCGAAGCTGGTGTTGCGGAAGCCGGGATCGTTGACGTCCGGGCTGATCGAGGCGGTGCGGCTGGTCGGGCCGAGCACGCCGATCACGAACCGCGGCTTGTCCGGCGTCAGCGCCTCGACCGCGTCGCAGCAGGCGCGCGCGACCTGCGCGCCGGCCTTGTTGAGTTCGTACACCAGATGCTCCAGGTGGTAGTCGGCCTGGCTGATCGCGGTGGCGTTGAAGGTGTTGGTCTCGAGCAGGTCGGCGCCGGCGTCGAGGTAGGCGCGGTGGATCTCGGCGATCACCTCCGGCCGGGTCAGCAGCAACAGGTCGTTGTTGCCCTTCAGGTCGTGGCCCTGCGGCGCGTGGTCGCAGCCGGGGCCGTGCACGTGCCCGGCCTGCGCGTCGTAGCCCTCGGCGAAGCGCTCGCCGCGGTAGTCGGCCTCCTGCAGCCCATGGCGCTGGATCATCGTGCCCATCGCGCCATCGATGATCAGGATCCGCTCGGACAGGGCCTGCAGCAGTTTGTGCGTGCGCTCCGGGTTTAGCCAGGGCAGGCCCGGGAGTGGGGATTGGGGATTGGGGATTGGTGAAACGACTCTGCCGTTCATGCTTCGACTCCCGCCTTGGCGGTTGCTTTTTCGATTCCCGATTCCCCATTCCCGATTCCCGGCTTCCCTGCAATCAGGGAGATCACCTCGAAATGCGGCGGGCGCTTCTCGCGGGTGACGGTTTCCAGACTGGAGACCTCGAGACCGGCCTTGCCGACGAACTTGCGCAGTTCCTTGGCGGCGAAGCCGAGGTTGACGTGGCCGTAGGCCTGCACCGCGGCCTTGTGTTCGTGGCGCGCCAGGCTGCACAGCAGCAGGCGCCCGCCCGGACGCAGCACTCGCGCCGATTCGCACACCGCCTGCGCCGGCTTGGTGGCGTAGGTCAGGGCGTGCATCATCACCACCAGGTCGAAGCTGGCGTCGGCGAAGGGCAGGGCGTGCATGTCGCCCTCGCGCACTTCCACGTTGCCTAGCCGACGCAGGCGCTCGCTGGCCGCGGCCACCACCCGCGCGCTGGTGTCGATGCAGACGTAGCGGCGCGCGTGCGGCGCGACCAGTTCGGCGAGCACGCCGTCGCCGGAGGCGATGTCGAGCACGTCGCCGGTCTCCAGCAGCGGCAGGGCGGTGCGCGCCAGCGCTTCCCAGGTGCGGCCGGGGGAGTAGTGGCGTTCCATGTCGCCCGCCACCGAGTCGGCCCAGTTCTGGTCGGCGGCGCGGTTGGCCAGCACCGCGGCCACGCGTTCGGCGTCCTGGCGCAGCAGCGGGTCGTCGCTGCCGGTGCTCAGCGCCAGCCACAGCGCGCGCTGCGCCGGGTCCAGCAGGGTCTCGTCGAAGCGATAATAGGCCGACACGCCGGCGCGGCGGTCGCGCACCAGCCCGGCCTCCTTGAGCTTGGCCAGGTGGGTCGAGACCCGCGGCTGCGCCAGGCGGGTGATGGCCGACAGCTCGGCCACGGTCAGCTCCTCCTGCTCCAGCAGCGCCAGCAGGCGCACGCGGGTGGCGTCGGCGAAGACCTTCAGCCGGGACGACCAGTCCTCCAGATCCATAAATATCTTCCTATCGCGATATAGAGATATTTTGGTCCGGACGGCGGTTCCGGTCAAGTTGCACACGCCGGCGTATGGTCGGCACGGCTACAATGGCCGCACCAACAAGCCCGGGAGGGGTTCGACGTGGATTTCAGCTTTACCGAAGAGCAATTGATGATCCAGGACGTGGCGCGGCGCATCGCCCAGGAGCGGATCGCCCCCAGCGCCGAGCACCACGACCGCACCGGCGAATTCCCGCTGGAGAACATCCGCCTGCTGGGCGAGAACGGGCTGATGGGCATCGAGGTGCCGGAAGAATACGGCGGCGCCGGCATGGACCCGATCGCCTACGTGCTGGCGATGGTCGAGATCGCCGCTGGCGATGCGGCGCATTCGACCATCATGTCGGTCAACAACTCGCTGTTCTGCGCCGGCATCCTCAAGAACGGCAACGAGGAGCAGAAGCAGAAGTACGTGCGCGCCATCGCCGAGGGCCGCGAGATCGGCGCCTTCGCGCTGACCGAGCCGCAGTCCGGCTCCGACGCCACCGCGATGCGGTGCCGCGCGGTGCGCCAGGACGACGGCAGCTTCGTCATCAACGGCAAGAAGAGCTGGATCACCTCCGGCCCGGTCGCCAAGTACATCGTGCTGTTCGCGATGAGCGAGCCGGACAAGGGCGCGCGCGGCATCACCGCCTTCGTCGTCGACACCGACAAGCCCGGCTTCCACCGCGGCAAGACCGAGCCCAAGCTGGGCATCCGCGCCTCGGCCACCTGCGAGATCGAGTTCCAGGACTACGTGGCCAGCGCCGACGAGGTGCTCGGCACGCCGGGCGAGGGCTTCAAGATCGCGATGAGCGTGCTCGACGCCGGCCGCATCGGCATCGCCTCGCAGGCGATCGGTTTGGCCCGCGCCGCCTACGAGGCCACCCTGGAGTACGTGAAGGAGCGCAAGGCGTTCGGTTCGCCGATCGGCGCGTTCCAGATGACCCAGGCCAAGATCGCCGACATGAAGTGCAAGCTGGACGCGGCGCTGCTGCTGACCTTGCGCGCGGCCTGGTTGAAGGGGCAGGGCCAGCGCTTCACCACCGAGGCCTCGGTGGCCAAGCTGACCGCCTCCGAGGCAGCGATGTGGATCACCCACCAGGCGGTGCAGATCCACGGCGGCATGGGCTATTCCAAGGAGATGCCGCTGGAGCGCTACTTCCGCGATGCCAAGATCACCGAGATCTACGAGGGCACCAGCGAGATCCAGCGTCTGGTGATCGCGCGCAACGAGACGGGGTTGCGCTGAGGCCGGGATTCGGGATTGGGGATTCGCCGGTTCCCGAATCGGTTGAGGCATCAGGAGAAGCGGCCGCAAGGCCGCTTTTTCTTTTGTTGAAAAGGAATGAGTGGCGTTCGGACTGCAATGCGTCGGGACTGAAGTCCCTCCCACAAGGAGCGCTCGGCCTTCAATGAGCTCTCTGCCCGCATGGGGTGTTGGGTCGCGCTTCCCGACCAGATGCACGGACAACAAAAAGCAGCCTTGCGGCCGCTTTTTGTTTGCCTCTACGAGGGGAAAGGATCAAGTCCGAGAGGAGGATTCGCGAATCCCCACTCCCGAATCCCCGGCTTTTCAGCAGCCGAATGGCTGCTCATCCCGGCTCCTCAGCGATCCGGCTGATGCCGCGCCAGTCCGGCTTCCTGCAGTTGCGTGAACTCCTTCGACGGTTCGTCCAGCTTGTCGCCGAGCATGCGCCGCACCATCACGAAGAACAGCGGGATGAACAGCACGCCCAGCACGGTGGCGAACAGCATGCCGCCGATCACGCCGGTACCGATGGCGTGGCGGGCGTTGGCGCCGGCGCCGGTGGAGATCGCCATCGGCAGCACGCCGAGGATGAAGGCGAAGGAGGTCATCAGGATCGGGCGGAAGCGCAGGTGCGCCGCTTCGGCCGCGGCCTCGCGCAGGGTCTTGCCCATCGCCCGCTGCTCCACCGCGAACTCGACGATCAGGATCGCGTTCTTGGCGGCCAGGCCGATCACCGTGATCAGGCCGATCTTGAAGTAGATGTCGTTGGGCAGGCCACGCAGCAGCGAGAACGCCACCGCGCCGAGCACGCCGATCGGCACCACCAGCAACACCGACACCGGGATCGACCAGCTTTCGTACAACGCCGCCAGGCACAGGAACACCACCACGATCGACAGCACCAGCAGCAGCGTTGCGGTATTGCCGGCGATGATTTCCTGGTACGACATGCCGCTCCAGTCGAAGCCGAAGCCCGGCGGCAGGTCGTTGTTGACGATGTCCTCCATCGCGCTCATCGCCTGGCCGGAGCTGCCGCCCGGCGCCGGGTTGCCGACGATGTTGACCGCCGAGTAGCCGTTGTAGCGGCTCAGCGACGGCGAGCTGTAGCTCCATTCCGAGCTCACCACCGTGCTCAGCGGGATCATCTGCGGCAGGCCGCTGCTGTCGGTGGACGTACTGCTGGGCACGTAGAAGTTGCGCAGCGACTCCGGACCGGTGCGGAACGGCGCGTCGGCCTGCATGTTGACGCGCTTGATGCGGCCTTCGTAGAAGAAGTCGTTGACGTACACCGGCGCCAGCATCAGCTGGATCGACTGGTAGATGTCGCTGACCGACAGGCCCATCGACTGCGCCTGCACGCGGTCCACCTTCAACTGCAGCTGCGGCGAGTTCTCCAGGCCGTTCGGGCGCACGCCGGCCAGCGCGTTCTGGCGCTGCGCGGCCTTGCCGAGCACGATGTTGCGCGCCTGCAGCAGGGCTTCCTCGCCCTGGCCGCTGCGGTCCTGCAGCCACATGTCGAAGCCGCCGAACTGGCCCAGGCCGTTCACCGTGGGCAGGTTGACCACGAAGATCTGCGCGTCCTTGATCCCGTAGAACATCCCGTTCAACTGCTGGATCAGGTCGCCGGCGGCGATGTCGCGCTCGTCCCAGGGCTTGAGGCGGATGAAGCCCATGCCCACGTTCTCGCCGCGGCCCAGGAAACTGAAGCCGGCCACCTGCAGCATGCCTTCGACCGCCTTCTGCTGCTGCAGCACGCCGCGCATCTGCGCGAACACCTCGTTGGTGCGGGTCTTGGTCGCACCCGGCGGCAGCTGCACGATCGCCAGCGCGAAGCCCTGGTCCTCTTCCGGCAGGAAGCTGCCCGGCATGCGCGTGAACAGGAAGCCGCACAGCACCACCAGCAGCGCGAACACCGCCATCCAGCGCGGCGCGCGGCGGATGGTGTTGCCCACCGCGCCGACGTAGCGATGCGACAGCTTGTCGTAGTACTTGTTGAAGGTGCGGTAGACCCAGTTCGGGTTGTCGTTGTGGGTGGGCTTGAGGAACGCCGCGCACAGCGCCGGGGTGAAGCTCAGCGCCAGGAACGCCGAGAACGCCATCGACATGGCGATGGTGATCGCGAACTGCTTGTAGATCGCGCCGGCCGCGCCCGGCTGCATCGCCGAGGGGATGAACACCGCCGCCAGCACCACGGTGATCGCCACCACCGCGCCGGTGATCTGGGTCATCGCCTTGTGCGTGGCCGCCTTGGGCGCCAGGTGCTCCTCGGACATGATGCGTTCGACGTTCTCGATCACCACGATCGCGTCGTCGACCACGATGCCGATCGCCAGCACCATCGCGAACAGGGTCAGCTGGTTGATGGTGAAACCGATCACCCACATGCCCAGGAAGGTGCCGAGCAAGGCCACCGGGATGACCAGGGTGGGGATGATGGTGGCGCGGAAGTTCTGCAGGAACACCAGCATCACCAGGAACACCAGCACGATCGCCTCGGCCAGGGTCTTGACCACTTCCTCGATCGAGATCTTGACGAAGGTGGTGCTCTCGTACGGCGTGAACCAGGTGACGCCCTGCGGGAAGCTGGGCTGCAGCTCGTCCATCTTGGCCTTGACCGCCGCCGACACGTTCAGCGCATTGGCGCCCGGCAGCAGCTGGATGGCGAAGGCGCCGGTGGGCTTGCCGTTGTACTGGGTGTCGAAGCCGAAGTTGGTCGGGCCGAACGCGACCCGCGCCACGTCCTTCAGCCGCACCACGGTACCGTTGCCGTCGGCGCGCAGGATGATGTTCTCGAACTGCTCGGGCGAGGTGAAGCGGCCCTCGGCGCTGACCGTGGCGGTGAACGACTGGCCCTGCGGCGCCGGATCCGAACCCAGCGAACCGGCCGCGAACTGCACGTTCTGCGCGCGGATCGCGGTGTACACGTCGTTGGCGGACATGTGGTAACCCTGCAGCTTCTCCGGGTTCAGCCAGATGTCCATGGCGTACTCGGCACCGAACTGCTGGGTGCTGCCGACGCCGGGCACGCGCGAGATCTGTTCCAGCACGCGCGAACCGACGATGTCGTTGAGCGCGTCGCGGTCGATCGACGGATTGTCCGAGCGCAGCGCGATCACGCTGAGGAAGCCGGCGTTGGCCTTGGCCACCACCACGCCCTGCGCGGTCACTTCCGAGGGCAGGCGCGGGGTGGCCAGCGACACCTTGTTCTGCACCTGCACCTGGGCGATGTCCGCGTCGGTGCCGGTCTCGAAGGTCAGGGTGATGGTGGCGGTGCCGCTGGAGGACGACGACGAGCTGAAGTACAGCAGGTGGTCGATGCCGGTCAGCTGCTGCTCGATCACCTGGGTGACCGAGCGTTCGGTGGTGCTGGCGCTGGCGCCGGGATAGGTAGCGGTGACGGTGACCTGGGGCGGGGCGATCGAGGGATACGACTCGACGCCGAGATTGAGGATGGCGATCACGCCGCTGAGCGAGATCAGGATCGCCACCACCCAGGCGAAGACCGGGTGTTCGATGAAGAACTTAGGCATGGGGGGAGTCCGTTACTGCTTCGGCTGGTCGGAATGCGAGGCGGCGTCCGGCGTGTCGCCGTGCGCTGCGCCCTGCGCCGGGGCGGCGCCCTTGGCCGGCGCCGCGGCGCCCTGCGCGCCCTGGCCGGGCGCCGCGCCGGCACCCTGGCCCTGGCCCTGAGCGGCGGCGTTCGGATCCCACGGCTTGGCCACGGCCGGTGCGCCTTCCTTGACCTTGGGCAGGCCGCTGACCACGACCTGGTCGCCGCGCTGCAGGCCGCCGCTGACGATCCACTTGTCGCCCTGCTGGCCGGCGGTGGTCAGGTCCTTGCGCACCACCTTGCCGTCCTTGCCCACGACCATGGCGTAGGGACCCTTGGCGTCGCGCAGCACGGCCGCCTGCGGGATCAGGTACACGTCCTTGCGCTCGCCCAGGTTGGCCGCGAAGCTGACGAAGGCACCGGGCAGCAGCACCCGGTCCGGGTTCGGCAGCAACGCGCGCAGCGTCACCGAGCCGGTGCTGGGGTCGACCGCGGCGCCGGAGAAGTCCAGGGTGCCGGCATGCGCATAGGTGCTGCCGTCGCCGAGCTTGATCTGCACGGTGGACTTGTCCTCGGCGTTGAGGGCGACGTTGCCCTCGGTCTGCGCCTGGCGCAGCTGCGCCAGTTCGTCGGCGCTCATCGAGAAGTTGACGTACAGCGGGTCGAGCTGGTCGATGGTGGTCAGCAAGGTGCTGTCGCCCTGGCCGACCAGCGCGCCCTCGGTGACCTGCTGCTTGCCGGCGCGGCCGGCGATGGGCGCGGTGACGGTGGCGTAGCCGAGGTTGATGCGCGCGGTTTCCACCGCCGCACGGGCCTGCTGCACCGAGGCAGCGGAGCTGCGTTCGGTGGCCTCGGCGTTGTCCAGGTCGGACTTGGACACGTAGGCCTGCGGCGCCAGGCTGCGCGCGCGGGCGGCGGCGGCCTTGGCATTGGCGTAGGTGGCTTCGGCCGCGGCCAGCTGGCCCTGCGCCGAGGCCAGGGTCGCCCGCAGCGGCGCCGGGTCGATCTGGAACAGCGGCTGGCCTTCCTTGACGTCGGTGCCTTCGGTGTACAGGCGCTTCTCCAGCACGCCGGCCACGCGGGCGCGCACATCGGCGCTGCGGAACGCGGACAGGCGGCCGACCAGGTCGCGCTGCAGCGGCACGGTCTGCGGCTGTGCCTGCAGCACGCCCACTTCCGGCGGCGGCATGGCCTGCTGCTGCTCCTGTTTCTTGCAGGACGCCAACACCACCACGACGGCGCAGGCCAGGGCGAGAGAACGCAACGGGGAGGTCATCGGGTGGTACTCCGGTCTGGTTTTGTAGAAGGAAGGAAAGGGGCGGCGGCGAACGCGCGCAAAAAGCCGTCCACGGCGAACTCGGCCCAGGCGCGCTGCGCGGCGGCGTCGCCGCGATGCGCGCTGTGGAAGCGCTGACGCTCGAAATCCATGCCGACGATCATGCTCAACAGCAGTTCGGCCATGAAGTGCGGATCGTCATGCCGCAGCTGGCCGCGGGCCATCGCGCCGCGCAGGCACTCGCCCAGGCGCTGCATCAGCGCACCGGCGCTGTCGCGGAACATCGCGCGCGCTTCGTCGGGGAAGTGCCGCGACTCGGCGGCGATCAGCTGGCAACTCTGCAGCACCCGCGGTTCCGACAGCTGCTCCAGGTATTCGCAGGCGAAGCGCAGCAGGCTGCCGCGCAGGTCGTCCTGCACCGGCTCCAGGTGCGCGGTGGCCAGGTCCAGGTGGTCCTGCATCGCCCGCCGCAGCAGGCCCTGCTTGCTGCGGTAGCGGCTGTACAGGGTCTGCTTGGAACAGCCGGCGCGTGCCGCCACCGCGTCCATGCTCAGGCCCATGCCTTCCTCGGCCAGCAGTTCGCGCACGGCGGCGTACACGCGCTGGTCGCGCGCCTGGCGCTGTGCGGCAGAGGCGAGGGGGGTGCTCATCGATTGTGGACTATACCGTCCAGTTTAGAATTAGAACAGCCTTGACACGTGGGCGTTCTTGCTGACAGCAGGGGTGGCCGGCAAAGCATGGTGACCGCCGCGTGATGATGGTGTTGCGACCGCTTTGCACGATCTGGCGCGTCGCCTCCGCAACGCGCTCGGTTTGCGATGCAGCAAGGTAGTTGAACGAGGCACCGGTACAATTCGCGCTTTCCCATCGAGCATCGCTGCTGCTCTCCGTCATGAAACCCAAACACGCCGCTTCCCGTTCCAAATCCTCGGCCGCCACCCGCACCTCCGCGACCCCGTCCGCCACCAAGCCGACCAAGGCGCCTGCCAAGAGCAAGGCGGCCGCCAAGCCTGCAGCCAAGGCCGCCGCCCCGCGCAAGGCCGCGGCGCCGGCCAAGCCGGCCGCCACCGTCCCGGCCACCGCCAAGGTGATCGACGCGGCGCCCGTCGCCAGCGGTTTCAGCCTGACTCCGGTGTTCGCGGCGCTGCGCAAGCGCTATCCGGCCGCGCGCCAGGACGAGGCGCAGACCTTCGCCGAGGAGTTCTACAAACGTATGGAGGAGGACGAGTTCCCCCACCATACCGCGCAGGAGTGGGCGGCGCTGGCCGCGTCGATGCTGGAATTCGCGCGCAAGCGCAAGCCGGGCACGGTCAACGTGCGGGTGTTCAATCCGACCCTGAAGGACGACGGCTGGGAGTCGTCGCACACGGTGCTGCAGATCGTCAACGACGACATGCCGTTCCTGGTCGATTCGGTGAGCATGGCGCTGGCGGAGCTGGGCATCGGCGTGCACGTGCTCGGCCACCCGGTGCTGCGCATGCAGCGCGACAAGGGCGGCACGCTGGAAAGCGTGGGCGAGGGCAAGCCGGAATCGCTGATGGCGCTGGAGATCGACCGCCAGCCGCCGGAAGACATGGCGCAGGTGGAAGCGGCGATCCGGCGCATCCTCGGCGAGGTGCGCAACATCGTGCGCGACTGGAGCAGCATGCGCGAGAAGATGCTGGCGCTGGCCGACGACCTGACCACGCGGCGCCTGCCGGTGGACGACAAGGGCCGGCGCGAGGCGCAGGAATTCCTGCGCTGGGCCGCGGCCGACCACTTCACCTTCTTCGGCTACCGCGAGTACCGCGTGGAGAAGCAGGGCGGCGAAGACGTGCTGGCGCCGCTGGAGGACAGCGGCCTGGGCCTGCTGCGCGGCCAGGACAAGTCGCCGGCGCGGCCGGTGCGCACGCTGGCCGCGCACGGCCTCAGCGAGTCCGGCACCAAGGAAGCGCTGATCCTGACCAAGACCAATGCGCGCTCGCGGGTGCACCGCAGCGGCTACATGGACTACATCGGCGTGCTGGAATTCGACGCCAAGGGCCGCATCGTCGCCGAGCAGCGCTTCCTCGGCCTGTTCACCTCCAGCGCCTACAACCGCCGCCCGTGGGAGATTCCGCTGGTGCGCGAGCGCTTCGACTCGGTGATGCGCAAGTCCGAGCTGACCCCGAGCAGCCACAGCGGCAAGGCGCTGCGCCACATCCTGGAGACGCTGCCGCGCGAAGAGCTGTTCCAGTCCAACGAGGAAGAACTGTACCGCACCGCGATGGGCATCCTCGGCCTGCAGGAGCGGGTGCGCAGCCGCCTGTTCCTGCGCCGCGACAAGTACGGCCGCTTCATTTCCGCGCTGGTGTACATCCCGCGCGAGCGCTTCAACACCGACGTGCGCCTGCGCATCGAGGCGTTGCTGAAGGACGCGCTGCACGGCGAGTACATCGATTCCAACGTGGTGCTGGGCGAATCGCCGCTGGCGCAGTTGCACATGATCGTGCGGCCCAAGCCCGGCGAGGCGCTGGAGTTCGACACCACCGAACTGGAATCGCGCCTGGCGCACCTGCTGCGCAACTGGCACGACGACCTGCGCGAGGCGCTGGTGGCCAGCCGTGGCGAACGCGATGGCCTGCGCCTGGCCGCCGGCTACGGCCGCGCGCTGCCGGCCGGCTACATCGAGGAGTCGACCGCGCAGATCGCCGCGCGCGACGTCGAGCGCCTGGCCGCGCTGCGCGGCCCGGAAGACCTGCACCTGAGCCTGCAGGCGCTGCGCCGCGACGGCGCCGACAGCCTGCGCCTGAAGCTGTACCGCCAGCACGACGACCTGCCGCTGTCGGACGTGCTGCCGATGATGGAGAACCTGGGCCTGCGGGTGATCTCCGAACGCCCGTACCGGCTGGTGGTCGACGGCACGCCGCTGTCGATCCAGGACTTCGAGGTCGAGCCGCTGGCCGGCAGCATCGACGTGGAAGCCGCCGACGCGCCGCTGTGCGAGGCCTTCGTGCGGATCTGGCGCGGCGACGCCGAGAACGACGGCTTCAACCGCCTGATCGTCGGCGCCAGCCTGAGCTGGCGCCAGGTTGCGGTGCTGCGCGGTTACTGCAAGTACCTGCTGCAGACCGGCGTGCCGTTCTCGCAGGCCTACGTGGAAGAAACCTGCAACCGCTATCCGCTGCTGGCGCGACTGCTGGTGGAGCTGTTCGAGGCGCGCTTCGATCCGGCCACCGGCAGCGAGAGCAAGGCGCAGATCGCCGAGGGCCAGGCCGCGCTGTCGGCGCAACTGCGCCTGCTGGCCAACGGCGACGAGGCTGCGCTGAAGGCATTGCAGCCGGTGATCGATGCGCGCAGCGGCAATCGCGAGGCGCAGCTGGAGGCGGTGTCGGCCGCGCTGCTGAAGCTGTTCGACCAGGTCGCCAGCCTCGATGAGGACCGCATCCTGCGCAGCTTCAAGGGCGTGATCGAGGCGACCCTGCGCACCAGCCACTATCAGCGCACGGCCGACGGCGGGCTGGGCCACTGCATCAGCTTCAAGCTGGATTCGGCCAAGGTGCCGGACCTGCCCAAGCCGCGTCCTTACCGCGAGATCTTCGTGTACGGCCCGCGCGTGGAGGGCGTGCACCTGCGCTTCGGCGCAGTGGCGCGCGGCGGCCTGCGCTGGTCCGACCGGCGCGAGGATTTCCGCACCGAGGTGCTGGGCCTGGTCAAGGCGCAGATGGTCAAGAACACGGTGATCGTGCCGGTCGGCGCCAAGGGCGGCTTCTTCTGCAAGCGCCCGCCGGTCGGCGGCGATCGCGACGCGGTGCTGGCCGAGGGCATCGCCTGCTACAAGCTGTTCATCCAGGGCCTGCTGGACATCACCGACAACATCGTCGGCGGCAAGATCGTGCCGCCGCCGCAGGTAGTGCGCCACGACCAGGACGATCCGTACCTGGTGGTCGCCGCCGACAAGGGCACGGCCACCTTCTCCGACATCGCCAACGGCTTGGCGCTGGACCACGGCTTCTGGCTGGGCGACGCGTTCGCCTCCGGCGGCTCGGTCGGCTACGACCACAAGGGCATGGGCATCACCGCGCGCGGCGCCTGGGAGTCGGTCAAGCGCCACTTCCGCGCGCTGGGCCGCGATTGCCAGAACGAGGACTTCACCTGCGTGGGCATCGGCGACATGTCCGGCGACGTGTTCGGCAACGGCATGCTGCTGTCGCGCCACATCCGCCTGCTGGCCGCGTTCGACCACCGCCACATCTTCCTCGACCCGAACCCGGATGCCGCGGCGTCCTTCGCCGAGCGCGAGCGCCTGTTCAAGCTGCCGCGCTCCAGCTGGGCCGACTACGACGCCAGGCTGATCAGCGCCGGCGGCGGCATCTACCCACGCACGCTCAAGTCGATCGAGATCAGCGCGCCGGTGCGCGAGGCGCTGGGCCTGGAGCCGGGCGTCAAGCAGCTTTCGCCGAACGACCTGATGAACGCCATCCTCAAGGCGCCGGTGGACCTGTTCTGGAACGGCGGCATCGGCACCTACGTCAAGGCCGCCAGCGAAACCCACGGCGACGTCGGCGACCGCGCCAACAACGGTCTGCGCGTCAACGGCGGCGAGCTGCGCTGCAAGGTCGTGGGCGAGGGCGGCAACCTCGGCCTCACCCAGCTCGGCCGCATCGAGGCCGCGCAGGTCGGCGTGCTGCTCAACACCGACTTCATCGACAACTCGGCCGGCGTGGACACCTCCGACCACGAGGTCAACATCAAGATCCTGCTCAACGACGTGGTGCAGGCCAAGAAGCTGACCCTGGAGGCGCGCAACAAGCTGCTGGCATCGATGACCGACGAGGTCGCCGAGCTGGTGCTGTGGGACAACATCCGCCAGAACCAGGCGCTGAGCCTGATGGAGCGGATGAGCGTCACCCGCCTGGGCTCCAAGCAGCACTTCATCCGCACCCTGGAGGCGCAGGGCCTGCTCGACCGGCAGATCGAATACCTGCCCTCGGACGCGGAGATCTCCGCGCGCAAGGCGCGCGGCCAGGGCCTGACCCGGCCGGAACTGGCGGTGCTGCTGTCCTATTCCAAGCTGGTGGCGTTCCAGCAACTGCTGGAATCGGACATCCCCGAGGACCCGTACCTGTCCAAGGAACTGCAGCGCTACTTCCCGCAGCCGCTGCAGAAGAAGTACGCCGACGCGATGGAGCGGCACCGCCTCAAGCGCGAGATCATCGCCACCGCGGTGACCAACACCACCATCAACCGCATGGGCGCCACCTTCCTGATGCGCATGCAGGAAGACACCGGCCGCAGCATCGCCGAGGTCGCCAAGGCCTACACCATCAGCCGCGAGACGCTGGATGCGCGCGCGCTGTGGACGCAGATCGACGCGCTGGACGGGAAGGTGCCCGAGTCGGTGCAGATCGACGCGCTGGAGGTGATCTGGACGCTGCAGCGCGCCTTCGTGCGCTGGCTGCTGTTCCGCCCGGGCCCGATGCCGGGCATCACCGCGGCGGTGGAGCGCTACTACGAGCCGTTCAACGACATCCGCGTCGCCTCCGGCGTGCTGCCCGATTCGCAGCGTCCGCGCTACGAGGCCCTGGTGCAGGAATGGCAGGACAAGGGCCTGCCGCCGGCGCTGGCGCAGCAGTTGTCGGAACTGCGCTTCCTGGAGCCGGCGTTCGACATCATCGAGATGGCGCGCACCCGCAAGCTCAAGCCGGTGGAGGTGTCGAAGGTGCACTTCCGCCTCGGCGAGGCGCTGCAGTTGCCGTGGCTGTTCGAGCAGATCGACGCGCTGGAGGTCAACGGCCGCTGGCATGCGGTGGCCCGCGGCGTGCTGCGCGACGAACTGGCCAAGCACCACAGCGCGCTGGCCGGCCAGGCGCTGAGCCTGCCGGGCGGCACCGCCGAGGCCAAGGTGCAGCACTGGTTGCAGCGCGACGACAGCAGCCTGCGCTTCACCCTGGGCATGCTGCAGGAACTGGCCGCGCAGAAGACCCTGGACTACCCGACGGTGTCGGTGGCGGTGCAGCGCCTGGGCCAGTTGGCGGCGCACGGCGTCTGACAGATCGCGCCGATGGCCAGGCCCGCGCGTGCGGGCCTGGCCAACAGCGGTACCGCGTCATCGCGTGGTACCGCCTGGCGGATCGCCTGCGCCTGCGGCGATGCGCCCTTGGCGGGCACGCTGCTGTCCGCGCCCATTGCTGGATCGACAACGACCGCGCTACTGCCATCGAACGCGTTGCGCAGAGCAGGGCGATTCCTCCGCACACCGAGCCGATCCCATCCACGCCATGCGGCGCGCATGCGCCTGCAGCGCGTTCTTCCGAGACGCATCATGTGGTACCTGGCCATCCCCGCGGTGATTCTGTTGTTGATCGTGATCCAGGCACGGCAGCCCCCGCTGGAGGTGCGGCTGGAACAGGCACGGCAACAGGCGCGGCAGGGCGACCTGAGACGCTTGCGCGCACTGTCCAGGGCATCCGTTGGCGATGCCGCCTATGCGCTGTTTCTGCACCTGGACGCCGAGGGCGAGCAGGTCGCGGCGCTGGCCGCACTGAAGCGTGCGGTCTATGCCCGCACCTGGCTGGACATCTGCGGCTGCAGCGTGGCCATGCGCGAGTACGGTCGCCGTCGTTTTCTGGGCGTGGGCGCCACGCCGGACCACGCCGCGCTGCTGGCCGAATGGAGCCGTCCCGGCTGGTGCTCGGGTGCCGGCTGGGAGCCCGAACTGTCCTGGATCCAGGCCTGCGGCCCGGACGCCTGCCGGGACCTGGCGCGCGCGTGGTATTGGCTGTGCCTGGCCGATGCGCGCAAGCAGGAGGGCATGGGCGAGATCCGGTCCGTGGAGCTGGCGCAGCAGGTGCGGAAGCATCTGAGCCCGCTGGTGCCGGCATCGGTGCGCCAGGCGATGCAGGCGCAGGCCGCGCACACCGCGCGCGACGATTATCTGTCCGGCAGATAGGCTGGACCGCGCGACGAGGCCCGGTCGCAGGCCGGACGGCAATCGCCGGGACTGCGGAAGCGTTCTGGCGCTGGGGCCGATCGCAAGCGCAGCGCAGGCGCATGCCCCCTGCGCGACGAGCGCAGACAGCGCCATCGCCGCGACCTCAATCCTCCCTGCAAATGTGTCGCCGGTTCGCCGCCGCGCGCCAGTCATGGCGCCCCGGGTATGATCGGGGCCATGAATGCTTCCGTCCTGCCGTCCTCGCCCCGCATCTGTTTCCTCGCCAGCGTCGCGCCGGAGGCGCAGCACGCGCGCGAACACTTGGTGACACGCTACGGCGACTGCGAGCCGGCCGACGCCGACGTGCTGTGCGCGCTCGGCGGCGACGGCTTCATGCTGCAGACCCTGCATCGCCACGGCAGCCTGGGCAAGCCGGTGTTCGGCATGAAGCTGGGCACGGTCGGTTTCCTGATGAACCAGTTCCGCGACGACGACCTGGTCGCGCGCCTGGCCCTGGCCGAACCGGCCAAGCTGCGGCCGTTGGAAATGCTCGCGCAGACCGAATCCGGCGCCACCACCGGTTCGCTGGCCTACAACGAGGTCTCGCTGCTGCGGCAGACCCGCCAGGCTGCGCACGTCAGCATCGACCTCAACGGCCAGACCCGCGTCGACGAACTGATCTGCGACGGCGTGCTGGTGTCCACCCCGGCCGGCAGCACCGCCTACAATTCCTCCGCGCACGGACCGATCCTGCCGCTGGGCTCGCACACCCTGGCGCTGACCCCGATCGCCCCGTACCGGCCGCGGCGCTGGCGCGGCGCGATCCTCAAGGCCGACATCGAAGTGCGCTTCCGCGTGCTGGACCCGTACAAGCGCCCGGTCAGCGTCACCGCCGACTCGCACGAGACCCGCGACGTGGTCGAAGTCACCATCCGCGAATCCCGCGACCGCCTGGTCACTTTGCTGTTCGACCCGGAACACAATCTGGAGGAGCGGATCTTGAGCGAGCAATTTATGGTTTAGGGCTGGGAGTGGGGAATCGGGAATGGGGAATCGCAAGAGCGGTTTCCTGACAATTCCCTTTCCCTGGATAAATTCCACGCCCGCAAACCGCTTTACCTATTCCCCATTCCCGATTCCCCACTCCCAGCCAAAATGTCCGACAACTCCCCCCGTCTGCTCACCGTCGCGGTCACCTCGCGCGCCCTGTTCGATCTGGAAGAGGGCCATGCCCTGTTCGAGCGGGACGGGGTGGAGGCGTACAGCGCATACCAGCGCGAGCGCGAGGACGATGTGCTGGCGCCCGGGGTGGCGTTTCCGGTGGTGCGCAAGTTGTTGGCGCTGAACCAGGGTACGCCGCCGGAGACGCCGCCGGTGGAGGTGATCCTGCTCTCGCGCAATTCCGCCGACACCGGGTTGCGCATCTTCAACTCGATCCAGCACTACGGCCTGGGCATCGTGCGTGCCACCTTCACCTCAGGTGAGGCGACCTGGCCCTACGTCAAGCCGTTCGGCACCGACCTGTTCCTCTCGGCCAACCCGGAGTCGGTGCGCCGTGCGCTCAGCCACGGCATCGCCGCGGCGACCATCCTGCCCAAGCCGCCGGGCGAGCACGCGCAGGAAGCGGCCGCGGCCGCCGGCGCGATCGATGCGGACCGTCTCTCCACCCAGTTGCGCATCGCCTTCGACGGCGATGCGGTGATCTTCGGCGACGAGGGCGAGCGCTTCTCGCGCGAGCAGGGCGTCGAAGCGTTCGGCCGCTACGAACGCGAGAACGCACGCGAGCCGCTGACCGGCGGGCCGTTCCGCAATTTCCTGTCGGCGCTGCATGCGCTGCAGTCCGCGTTCCCGGCTGGCGAGGCCTCGCCGATCCGCACCGCGCTGGTCACCGCGCGCTCGGCGCCGGCGCACGAGCGGGTAATCCGCACCCTGCGCGAATGGGGTGTGCGCCTGGACGAGGCGCTGTTCCTCGGCGGCCGCCACAAGGGCCCGTTCCTGCAGGCGTTCGGTGCGGACATCTTCTTCGACGATTCGCAGCACAACATCGACAGCGCCGCCCGCGAGCGCGTCGCCGCCGGACATGTGCCGCACGGGGTCGCCAACGACATCGCCAAGCCGTGAGCGCGGCACCCGGCGGCCGCTGGGCCGCGCTGCGCCGCCTGCTGCGGCAAGGAGCGGACGCGCCTGCCGACCTGCGTCCCGGACGCCCCTACGTGCGCCACGGCTGGCGCTACACCAGCCTGCAGTTCAAGGGCGAGGTGACCCAGAGCCGCATGTACACCTGGTGGCCGGACGTGCTGCAGGTGGGCTACACCCGCAGCATGCTCGGCGCGCTGCTGTTGCGCCCGGATCCGCGGCGGATCGGCATCGTCGGCCTCGGCGGCGGCTCGCAGGCCAAGTTCTGCTACCGGCACCTGCCGCAGGCGCGGATCGAGGCGATCGAGGCCGACGCCGACGTGCTGGCCCTGCGCAGCGCCTTTCGTATCCCGGACGACGACGCGCGCTTGGAGGCCGTGCACGGCGACGGCGCGCGGTTGCTGCGGCAACGCCGTGACCGCTACGACCTGCTGCTGCTCGACGCCTACGACGCCGACGGCATCCCGGCCGCGCTGCTCAGCCGCGGCTTCTACGAGGACTGCCACGCGGCCCTGGCGCCGGGCGGGGTGCTGGCGGTGAACTTGTACGACACCGACACCCGCCGCCACCTGGCGCATCTGCGCGCGCTGTTCGGCGGCCGCGTGCTGCGCCTGGACGAGCCGCAGATGGACAACCATGTGGTGTTCGCCTGGACCGGTGCGCTGCCTGCGCTGGATGCGCACGCAGCCTTGGCACGCCTGCCTTGGTCGGCGCGTTGGCAACTGCGCACGCCGTTTCGGCGCGTGCAGCAGGCGATGGCGGGCAGGACCGGACAGGACGCGCCGCGCTAAGTCGGTGCTGGCTCTATCGGGTCATCGGGTTACGCGTGCCAAAGATGCGTGGCGTGTCTGCGCGGCTCGGGCCGTTGCGGTCGCGACCCATCAGGCGCGTGGCCTGACGCGTCTCGGCGCTGGTTGGGGCGTGCACTGGCGCGACGCGCGTGATGGCGCAGTCGCTGTGGGGCAAGTGCGTCATTGCGAAGCGCGGGTCTGGTACGCGATGCCGCGCGCGTTCGTCCTTGCGCAGCGCCTGCATCGTTCGCGCACGGCGCCTGTCGTAAGTTGCATGCCAGCGCTGGCAAAACACGTTGCGCTCAGGTGCGATTTGCAAGAATTGCAGCTCGTTTTGATGGAAGAGTCCGCGCATCGATGCGTCCGCAACACGATTCAGCTGCGTCCCCGCCTGGGCACGCGAGCGCAGGTCCTGAAGCTGCCACGATTCTGTGGCGGACCACCGTACCCGGCGTCGCCGCCCATCGACTCTGGCTGGACGAGCGGGCCGGGCAGGTGCTGGTCGCGGATGGATGGGGCGTCAGCTTCGGCGCGCTGCGGGTGCGCGCGCTGTCCATGGCGACAGGCGACGAAGTGGCGTCGGTCGCCCTCGGCAACCAGGCGCGGGCCTTCGCCAGCGACGGCGAGGGCAGCGTGCTGGCGGCCACCGATACCAAGCTGTTCCGGCTCGAGGCCGGCACGCTGCGCGTCGCGGAAAAGTGGACGTCGCGCATTCCGCGCTACATCGACCGCCTGCTGCCGCTCGGTGGCCATGTGCATGCGGTCAATGCCCGCGCGGCACAGCTCAGCGCCATCGGCCTGGCGGATGGCAGCGTGCGGCGCAGGGCGCTGGCGGAGGAATTGCAGTTGCACGCGACGCCCGATGGAAAGATCCTGGCGGTGGCGGCCGAGGGCAGCGTCTGGCTCGCAGAGCCCGGCCTGCCCGGACCCCCCAAGCGCATCGCGCGGATGCCGCCGATCTGCCATTCGGCGATGGACGGGCAGGGCCGCCTGTGGCTCTCGCTCGGACACGGCCGCATCGTCGACGGCAACCGCGTGTCGTGGGCGGCGCCGACCGCGGCCGCCGGCTTCATGGACCCGCCGTACACGTCGGTGACGGAGATCGACCTTGGCACCGACTTCTGGAACATCGCGGTCACCCGCGATGGCCGCATGCTGACGGTGGCCGCCACCACGGCAACGACCGGCGAGCAAGCGCGACATGTTCAGACCGGTGTCGCGTCCTTCCGCACCGACGCGTGCGCACCACACCGCTGGGTGCAGGCGCCGCCGGCGTTCGAGATCGTGCTGATGTGCCCGGACGCGCGATGCGCATTCGCCACCAGCAACCTGTGGTGCAGCGCCGGCGATCCGGAAGTATCCGAGCTGATCTGCGTGCAGCTGTAGCGGCGCTCCCGTGTCGAGGCCAGGGCAGGCAACGCTGGAGGAACTGCCTGCGTGCGCCTGGCCGAACGGTTGATCAGCCCTGCAGACAACGAAGGGCAGGGGACGGCCCGATGTGCCTCCTGTGGGAGGGACTTCAGTCCCGACTGCATGCTGCCTGGGGGAACTCCGCGCTTCGCTCGTCGCGACTGAAGGGAGCCACGACAGGGTGCACCCGCAGGAGCAGCTTCAGCCGCGATGGCTTTCCAGGCAAGGCCTCGTCGCGGCTGAAGCCGCTCCTACGAGACAGCAAGATCCCGGCAAAACGCGGTGTTGCAGATGCTCTGAAAGGGAATCCTGACCCAGCCGCCACCGCCTACAGCGGCAGCAGGATGTTGCTGAGCTTCCAGCGCAGGCCCTCACGGGTGAACACGAACGGCACCGCGGTGCCGTCGGCGGTGTGCACGGTGGCGACGAAGCGCGTGGTCGATTCGAAGCGGTGTTCGGCCTGGCGCAACGGTTGAGGCGGGCGCGGCGCGGCATAGGTATCGCTGCCGATGGTGTCGCCGCTGGCGCGTTTCCACAGCGCGTCGCCCTGCATCAGGGCGCCGATGCCGGCCGGGGTGACCATCGCGTCCACGCTCATGCCGCCGAGGCCGCCGGCCAGCGACAGCAGTGCGCCGCCGAACAGGCTGGATTGCAGGTCGGGGCCGGCGCGCCGCACCAGCGCGTCGTCCACCTGGGCCTTGAGATTGACCCGCAGGGTGGGGAAGTCGACGTAGCGCTCCAGCGCCGCGGCATCGCGCTCGCGCAGCGCCTGGTCGATGCCGCGGATGGCCAGGTACGGCCCGGCGACGACGTAGCCGCCGAGGGCGAACAGGGCGAGGAACAGCAAGGCCAGCCATTTCTTCATCGTGTGCCTCGTTTGCGCGTGTGGGCCTTCTGTAGGAATGGCTTCAGCTGCGACGCGTGACCGGTGACGCCTGTCGCGGCTGAAGCCGCTCCTGCGGGGAAGCACTGCGGCTCTAGAATTCCAGGTCCAGCGCCGCGCACAGATAGTCCACGAACGGGCCCAGCGTCTGCAGGTCGGCGGCGATCTGCGTGCGCAGCCGCGGGCCGGTCATGGTCGCGTCGTCGAGCTGGCGCCAGAACACCCAGTTCTTGTGCTTGAGATCGTCGATGTAGTCGAAGTCGGCCGGGAAGCCGCGCGGCGGCCGCACCAGCATCTCGCTTTCTTCGAAGTCGAAGCGGCGGCGCAGCGCCGGCGCATGCGCGGCGGCCTTCCAGCTGCCGGGATTGTCGAAGATGAACTGGCGCACCTTGCGCTGCGTGTCCGGTTCCGGATGCCACAGCCCGGCGCCGACGAAGCTTTCGCCCGGCTGCAGGTGGATGTAGAACGACGGCGCCGGCACCTGCTTGCGCCGCTCGTGGAACAGGCGCGCACCCTGCCAGGTCTTGTAAGGCGATTTGTCGTGCGAGAAGCGCGCGTCGCGGTGGATGCGGAACAGCGAGCCGCCGACGCCGCGCGGGTCGGCGCGGAAGTGCTCGCTGACCTGGGCCAGGTCCGGCTGCAGATCGGTGATCAGGCGCAGGAACGGCTGGCGCACGTGTTCTTCGTACTTGTGCCGGTTGTCGTTGAACCAGGCCTTGTCGTTGTGCCGCGCAAGGGCACGCAGGAACTTGAAGCTGGCGTCGCTGAAATAGCTGGTCATAGGCTGCGTTGCAGGTCGTGGCCCCAGGCGGCCAACTGGTCGAGCAGGGCTTGCTTGGTAGCATCCTGCGGGTGAGCCAGGCGTAAAGCGGCCAGTTCCGCGTAGAACGCGTCGAAGTTCAGTTCGGACAGGCCGCTGTCCTGCTGCAGGCGCTGCCGCCGGTAGTCGTCCCAGCGCGCCTGCTCGGCGATGGACAGGCTCTGCGGCCAGTTGCGCGCGCGGTAGCGGAACAGCAGCTCCGGCAGGCGCGGATCGCGGAACTGGCCTTCCAGCGCGGCCAGTTGCGCCGGCGGGGTGGCGCGGACCTGGGCCATCGCGCGCTTGTCGCCATCGGCCAGGAAACCGTCGTACAGCGAAGCGTCGACATCGGCGGGCACCGTGGCGCGCTCGCTGGCGAACACCCGTCGTACTTTCTCAGCCAATGCCGGGCCGGCCTCGCGCAGGCGCGCGGCCTTGGCCAACAGCTGCGCCGGGTCCAGCCGCAGCCGGGCGAAATCCGCCTCGCGCAGGTGCGCCCAGGCGACCAGCGCCGGTGCCTTGTTCAGATGCACTTCCTTGAGCGGGATGCGCTGCTCGCCCTCGGGCAGGTCGGCCTGCGGGGTATACAGGCGGTCGGCGATCTGCTCCGGCGAATAGCGCAGCAGCGGCTCGATGTCGCCTTCCAGGTCGAACACCAGCACCCGGCTGTCGATGCGTGGGTGCCGCGCCAGCGGCAGCACCGGCGCCGCGCACAGGCGCGCGGCCGGATAGCGCATCGACACGTGCAGCACCGGCTGCATCGCCACCGCGTCGAGCAGGCTGCCGCAGAAGCGCTTGTCGCGCAGTTTCAACGCGTACTCCCATAGCCGCGGCTGGCTGCGGCGGAAATGCCGGGCCATGCCGATGGTGGCGTACACGTCCGACAGCGCCTCGTGCGCATCGCCGTCGCGCACGCCGTTGGCCAATGCCAGTTGCTCCAGCTTGAACGAGGTGGCGCCGTCCTCGCGCTGCGGCCAGACGATGCCCTCCGGGCGCAGCGCGTGCATCAGCCGCAGCATGTCCAGCAGGTCCCAGCGCGAGTTGCCGTTGCGCCACTCGCGTTCGTAGGGGTCGTAGAAATTGCGGAACAGGCCGTGGCGCACGAACTCGTCGTCGAAGCGCAGCGAGTTGTAGCCCAGCGTGCAGGTCTGCGGCCGCGCCATCTGCTCGGCGATGCGCGCGAACGCCTCGGCTTCGCTGACGCCCTCGCGCAAGGCCTGCTGCGGGGCGATGCCGGTGATCAGGGTGGCGACCGGCGAGGGCAGCAGGTCGTCGGCCGGCTTGACGAAGAAACTGATCGGCTCCTCGATCACGTTCAGCTCGGCATCGGTGCGCACCGCCGCGAACTGCGCGATGCGCGTGCGCCGCGGATCGGCGCCGAAGGTTTCCAGGTCGTAGAAGAGGAAGCTGTCGGGCATGAAGAGTCGAATGGTGTGAGGCAGGCGAGGCGCGGAGCGTGATAATCCCTGGGTAGGAGCGGCTTCAGCCGCGATGGGCGTTACCGGTAATGCTGTCGCGGCTGAAGCCGCTCCTACGACAATGCAGACACCGTGACAGGGTACGCCGGTTCAATGCGCCCCCTCCAGCGGTTCCAGCCGCGCATGCACAGCGCGTTCCAGCCACTGCCAGTCGATCCGCGACAGATCGCTGTGGCCCTGCGTGGCCTGGACCAGGATGTCGCGCTGCACCTCGCTGCGTTCCAGCGCCTGTGCGTACGGCGTGCGCAGGAAGGTGACCATGGTGTAGTGCGGCACGAAGCGGGTGGGATGCCGCGCCTGCAGCGCCTGGCCGAGTTCGCGCTGCAGCAGGAAGCCGGCATCGCCGACGCGGTCGCGCATTTCCACGTAGTTCTCCAGCGCCATCTGCTGGATCGCGCCGGCATTGGGTTTGCGCTCGGCCTCGAAGGCGGCATAGGCGCGGGCCAGGTCCGGTTCGCGCTGCAGGTGCGCGGCCAGCGCGGCGCAATCCTCGAACGCGCAGTTCATGCCTTGACCGTGGAACGGCACCATCGCGTGCGCGGCGTCGCCCAGCAGCACCGCGCGGCCGTCCAGGTGCCAGCGCTCCAGGCGCAGCGTGCCGAGCAGGCCCGGCGGATGCTGTTCCCAATGCTCGGCCAGTTGCGGCATCAGCGGCAGCGCATCGGCGAAATCGCGCGCGAACAGCGCCAGCGCTTCCTTGCCGCTGCGCACGGTGGCGAAGCTGGGCTCGCCCTTGTTGGGCAGGAACAGGGTGACGGTGAAGGTGCCTTCGTGATTGGGCAGGGCGATGCACATGTAGTGCCCGCGCGGCCAGATGTGCAGGGCGTTGGGCTCGATGCGGAAGCCGCCGTCGGCGCCGGGCGGGATCTCCAGTTCCTTGTAGGAATGATCGAGGAACTCGATGTGCTCGGCCATCGGCGCCTTGCGCTGCATCGCCGCGCGCAGCGCCGAGCCGGCGCCGTCGGCGCCGATCATGCTGTCGAAGCGGATGTCGTGCGGCTGGTCATCGCGGTCGTCGATGAAGCGCGCATAGCCGGCATCGAAATCCACCGTGTGCAGGCGCCGGTAGAAATGGATGCGCGCCCCGGCCTGCTCGGCAAGTTGCAGCAGGGTGATGTTGAGATCGTTGCGGTGTACCGACCAGATCACCTCGCTGTCGTCGCGGCCATAGCGCTGCAACTGCTGCTGGCCGTCGGCGAAATGCACCATGCGCCCGCGCATCATCACCGCCTTGGCCATCACCGCGGCATCGGCACCGGCCTGGCGCAGCACGTGCAGGCCGCGTTCGGCCAGGGCCAGGTTGATCGAGCGGCCGCGCTCGTAGTCGTGCACGCGCGGGTCGCCACGACGCTCGTAGACGGTGACCTGCCAGCCCTGGCGCGAGAGCAGGATGGCGAGCAGGGAGCCGGCCAGGCCGGCGCCGATCAGGGTGATGCTGCGGGGGGATGCGTTCAATGCGGTGTCCGGAAGGCGCGGCGGCTGGCCGCGCGAAGAAGGCGGCTCAGACGCCGGCCCAGGTTTCCACTTCCTCGACGAAGCGGTAGACGTCGCGGTAGCGGTTGTACAGCGGCACCGGGCTGATCCGGATCACGTCCGGCTCGCGCCAGTCGCCGAGCACGCCGACCGATTGCAGGTACTCGAACAGGGCGCGGCCGCGCTCGCGGCCGCCGGCCACGCGCAGCGACAGCTGGCAGCCGCGTTGCGCCGGGTCGGACGGGGTGATGATCTGCAGGGTGTCGGCCAGGCGGGCGCGGATCAGCGTCTCCAGGTAACCGGTGAGCTGCTGCGACTTCTGCCGCAGCGCGTCCGGTCCGGCGCGCTCGAACAGGTCCAGCGAGGCGCGCAGCGGCGCCATGCTCAGGATCGGCGGATTGCTCAGCTGCCAGCCGTCGGCACCGGGCGCGGCGACGAATTCGGGCGCCATGCGGAAACGGGTGCGCTTGTCGTGGCCCCACCAGCCGGCGAAGCGCGGGGTATCGCCGTGGCCGTGGCGCGCGTGGACGAAGGCGCCGGCGACCGCGCCGGGGCCGGCGTTGAGATACTTGTAGTGGCACCACACCGCGAAGTCCGGCGCGGCATCGTGCAGCTGCAGCGGCACGTTGCCGATGGCGTGGGCCAGGTCGAAGCCGACCGCGGCGCCGGCCGCGCGCGCCAGCCGCGCCACCGCGGCCAGGTCGAAGGCCTGGCCGGTGCGGTACTGCACGCCCGGCCACAGCACCAGCGCCAGGCGCGGGCCGTGCTCGGCGATGGCGCGCTCGATCGCCGCCAGCGACACGGTGCCGTCGGCGCCGTCGGGCTGCACTTCGATCAGGTCGGTGGCCGGGTCGAAGCCGTGGAAGCGGATCTGCGAGGCCACTGCATGCTGGTCGGAGGGGAACGCACCGGCTTCGATCAGGATCGCCGGGCGCTCGCGGGTGGGCCGGTAGAAGCTGACCATGAGCAGGTGCAGGTTCACCGTCAGCGTGTTCATCGCCACCACTTCGTGCGGATGCGCGCCGACCAGCCGCGCCAGCGGTGCGGCCAGCAGTTCGTGGTAGGTCATCCACTGCGTATCGCCGTTGAAATGGCCTTCCACCGCCAGCGACGACCACTTGTCCAGCACTTCCTGCACCGCGGCACGCGCGCCGCGCGGCTGCAGGCCCAGCGAGTTGCCGACGAAATAGGCCTGGTCGGCGCCCTGGTGCTGCGGGAACAGGAACTCCTGGCGCAAGGCGCGCAGCGGATCGGCGGCGTCGAGGGCGATGGCGTGCTGGCGGGACAGGATCTCGTTCATCGGCATTGGGTTCCGGGAAGCAGGGCGAGAGTCTAGAGCGTGCGGGACGACGTGAGGTGACTGCCGGGCGGCGTGGGCGGGCGCTGCGGCGCGGACCTTTCCGAACGCGCAGGCCGCGTCGCTGTTCAGCCGCTGCGGTGCGCGGTCGCCGGCGCCTGTTCCTTGGCGGCCGCCGCGGCCGGCAGCAGCGCACTGCGGACCAGGTGGGTGAGGGTGCCGATGCTGTCGGCGACGCGGTCGCTGGTGTCGCCCAGCGCGGACAGGGCGCCGCCGTCGCTGCCGTCCTGCGGCTGCGCGGCCAACGCCTCGGCCAGGCGCCGCTCGTCCGCGCGCAGGCTGGCCTGCGGCGGCGGCGTGCCGCTGCGCAGGCCGTCGGCCAGTTCGGTCAGCGCGGCATGCGCCTGCTGCCGGAAGTGCTGCAGTTCCGGCAGCGGCGGCGGTGGCGGTGCATCGCGCAGCACCGCCTCCAGCGCCAGCGAGGCGCGGATCAGCCGGTTGCCGTTGGCCAGCACCGATTCGGCCAGGGTCAGTTCGCGCAGGTTGCGCTTGCGCCGCGGCTCGCCGCGCAGGCGTTCGATCGAGGCCTGCGCGTTGGTGCGCGCGGTGCGCGAGGCCGCGCGGGTCTCCGGCAGCGCCTGCAGGCGGCCTTCGAGCACCGCGTCGAGATGGTCGCGATAGGCGAGCAGCAACTGCGCCAGGATCGCGCGGATGTGCTTGCGTTCCCAGGTCGGCCACAGCGCATAGGCCGTGAGCGCCAGCGCGCTGCCGAGCACGGTGGCCTGGATGCGCTCGCCGATCGCCTCGCCCGGGGCCATGCCCTCGAACGACAGCAACAGCACCAGCATGCCGGTCAGCGACGCCACGCCGAGCCCGTAGTTGACCTGGGTCAGCAGGCGGAACCCCAGGCAGAACACGGTCAGCAACAGCAGCCGCACCACCGCCCCGTCCATCACGAAATGGGCCAGCACGGTGGCCAGCAGCAAGCCGGCGAAGGTGCCGGCCACGCGCAGTGCGCCGAAGCTGAGGGTGCCGCCGAAATCCGGCTTGAGCACGATCGCCGTGGTCATCGGGATCCAGTAGCCGTGCGGGATCGCCTGCCAGCGCGTGAACAGCACCGCCAGCGCCAGGCACACCCCGCAGCGCAGCGCGTGGCGGAACGCCACCGAGGACAGGTTCAGGTTCGCCCGCAAGGTCTGCAGCGGCGCCAGCGGGCGCAGCGCCGCCGGCAACTGCGCTTCGGCCAGTTCGGCCTGGATCTCGCCGCGGCTGCTGGCCCAGCGGCCATTGCGCGCCAGCGCGCGCAACTGGCCGCCCAGGCCCTGCGCGCGCGCCACCGCGATGCGCAGCAGGCGTCGCTCGCGGGTGTCCTCGGCTTGCGCCTGCACCTGCGCCAGCGCGTCCACCAGATCGTCGAATCCGGTCATCGACGCAGTGGCCGCGTCGGGATCCTCGGCGCTGTCCAGTGCATGCGCGAGCTGGTCCAGCACCACCGCGCTGCGCTCGAGCACGCGTTCGATCGGCAACCGCGCCGGCGACGCCGGCTCCAGGCGGCCGTGCAGGTCGGCCAGGGTCAGCAGTTCCAGGCGCGCGCGTTCGCACAATTCGGCGATGATCCGGAACGCCTGCACCGCACGCCCACGCGAGCGGTGTTCGCCGTGCAGCATCACCATCGCCTCGAGCACCGCCTCGGTGGCCGGCGGCGCCGCGGTCGCGCTCGGCCGCTGGCGGGCGATGCCGGCCAGTTGCCGCATCAGGTCGGCCAGGGCGAAGCGCTCCGGGCGGTAGCGCTGCAGCGGCCAGGCGGCCAGCGCCATCAGCATCTGCAGCACGCCGCCGGCGAAGATCAGCGTCGCCACGCCCACGCTCTGCAGCGGCGGCAGGCGCACGTCGGCGCTGACCACCAGCAGGATCATGCTGGTCAGCCCGACCCGCGCCGCCACCGGACCCAGCGCCACCAGCAGGCCGCCGCCGAGGCCGAGCAGCAGCGCGCTCAGCGCCAGTGCCACGGTATGCGCGCCGATCAGCATGCCCAGCAGCGCGGCGACGCCGGCCGCCAGCGCCGCCATCAGCATGCGCTGCATCCGCGCCCGGTACGGGCCGGGCTGGTCGGAGAACATGGTGTTGAGCGCGCCGGTGGACACCGCCAGGCCCAGCTCGGCATGGCCGGCGGCCACGCCCAGCGCCAGCGGCGCGACCACCGCGGCGGTGTTGCGCAGGGCCACGCGCACCGGCACGTCGCGCGGCTTGAGCGCGATCAGGCTGCGCAGCATCGCCATCCCGGATGGCGCGGGCGCCGGGCGATCACGGCGCGGCGGCCGCCGGCAGCGGATGCACGTGGCCGCAGCGGGCGCAGGTGCGCAACGCGTCGGAGGCGTAGAAGCGCGCGAACACCGGGGGGAAGTCGGTCTCGATGTCCCGCAGCGGGAAGTAGGCTTCGTGCAGCAGGTGGTTGCAGCGCTCGCAGAACCACAGCAGGCCGTCCTGCTCGTGCGGCAGGCGTCGCCGCTCGATCACCAGGCCGACCGAGTCGGGCCCGCGCTGCGGCGAGTGCGGCACCTTCGGCGGCAGCAGGAAGGTCTCGCCGGCGCGGATCGGGATCTCGCGCACTGCGCCGTCTTCCTGGATCTTCAGCACCATCTCGCCTTCGAGTTGGTAGAACCACTCCGGGCCTTCGTCGTAGTGGTAGTCGCTGCGCGCGTTCGGCCCGCCGACCACCATGACGATGAAGTCGCCGGCATACAGGCACTTGTTGCCCACCGGCGGCTTGAGCAGGTGGCGGTGGGCGTCGATCCAGGCGTGCAGGTTGAGCGGGCCAGGGAGCATGCGGGTTCCTTGCGGAAAGGGGCGGAGCGGCGGACCGGTCAGCGGTCCTCGCGGTCCTGGCCGATCCGCGCCAGGGCGGCGTCGTAGCGCGGGACCAGGTCCTCGATGCGGTCCAGTTCCATGCCCAGGTCGTGCACGCGGCCGTCGCGCAGGCTGTAGACCCAACCGTGCACGGTCAGTTCCTGGCCGCGCGCCCAGGCGTCGAGCACGATCGAGGTGCGGCTGACGTTGACCACCTGTTCGAGCACGTTGAGCTCGCACAGGCGCGCATGCTGCACGTTGAGGTCGCCGGCCTGCTGCAGGCACTGCTCGTGCTTCTCGGCCACGTCGGTGACGTGGCGGATCCAGTTGTCGACCAGGCCCAGCCGCGCGCGGGTCAGGCCCGCGTGCACGCCGCCGCAGCCGTAGTGGCCCACGACCAGGATGTGCCGCACCTTCAGCACCTCGACCGCGAACTGGATCACCGACAGGCAGTTGAGGTCGGTGTGCACGACCACGTTGGCGATGTTGCGATGGACGAACACCTCGCCTGGTGCCATGTCGATGATCTGGTTCGCCGGCACCCGCGAATCGGAGCAGCCGATCCACAGGTATTCCGGCGTCTGCTGCTTGGACAGGCGGCTGAAGAAATCCGGGTCTTCGCGGCTGATGCGATCGGACCAGGCGCGATTGTTGCGCAGGAGTTCGGCGATTTTGCTCATTGCCGGCCATTATCCCAGAAGCCTGCGGCCGGCGCGCGTCCCGCGCCGGTGCGGCGCCCGCATGCCCGACCTGCGGATCCACGCGGCGCCTCAGTGCGCAGGCGCCGCCGGATCGGGCTTTTGCCGATCCCGCCGACGCAGGCCGCTGCGCAGACTTCCTCCACGCCCACACCGGGCATCAGCGGAGGATCCCATGGCCGACTTCAACGCGTTCTTTCCGACCCTGCTCAAGCACGAGGGCGGCTTCGTCAACGACCCGGTGGACCCGGGCGGCGCCACCAACAAGGGCATCACCCTGGCCACGTTCCGCCTGTACGCCAAGAGCCTGCTGCAACTGGAGCCGACCCTGGACAACCTGCGCGCGCTCACCGACGCGCAGGCCGGGGAGATCTACAAGACCTGCTACTGGAATGCGGTGCATGGCGACGAGATCGCGCTGCAGCCGCTGGCCAACATCCTGTTCGACTTCCAGGTCAACGCCGGCAACAACGCCATCAAGCTGCTGCAGCGCGTGCTCAACGCGCAGACGCCGACGCTGAAACTGCCGGAGGACGGCAAGTTCGGCCCGGCCACCCTGGCGGCGCTGAAGGCCGCCGACCAGCGCGATCTGTACGCCCGCTACAAGCAGGGCCGGCGCGACTACTACCAGCGCCTGGTCGCGGCCAAGCCGCCGCTGGGCAAGTTCCTCAAGGGCTGGCTGGCGCGCACCGACTCCTTTCCCGACCTCAGCTGACTCGAGCTGACCTGAGCGCGCGCGTGGCGCGCGCCGCCGATCCGCCGCCGTCGCCGACGGTGGCCTTCCTTTTCCCGGAGCGACCATGGCTGGACCGACCGCATTGAACGACCTGATCGAAGCGCTGGCCGGCGCGGTGATCGAGGCGCAGGACCGCATCGAGCAGCACCAGATGGCCAACCTCGGCGACTACTTCGACGAGTTCCACCGGCCCAAGAGCGTGATCATCCGCCTGCCGTCGCAGCATCCGCAGGCGGCCGAAGGCGACGAGGACTACTACCGCGCGCCGCTGCTGCCGCTGGTCTCGACCAACGTGCTGCGGATCAAGGACGTGGAGATCAGCTTCGATGCGCAGCTCGGCGACCTCGGCGGGCTGCAGTCCGCCGACGGCTTCTTCGCGCCGGAACCGCCCGGCTCGCAGGCGGCCTGGCAGGCCAAGCGCACCGCCACCCGTTCCAGCGTGCGCGTGGATACCAGCGCCAGCGCGCGGAGCCAGCGCCAGAGTGCCGTCCACGTCGTGTTGCGCGTGGAAGGCACCGAACCGACTGACGGAGCGGCCAGATTGCTCAACCATCTGGCGCAGACGCAGGGCGTGTTCAAGACGGTCATGGCCGACAAGCCGGACGTCGCGGGCACGGACGATGTAACCAATCCCACCAACTAAGGAGTCACTGCAATGGCTGACGAACTCGTCAACATGTCAAGTCAATTCAAGGGTCTGCCCATGGGCGACCTGATCGGCGGACCGCTCGATGCGGCCTGCGACGCGCAGGTCAAGCTGGCCCGCGCCACCGCCGATTTCATCCGCGTCATCGGCTTCCTGCCGCCGACCGATCCCAAGGATCCGCAGGGCACCGGCGCGACCCGCACCGCCAGCTTCCGCTTCAAGCGGCCGGTCGACGACCCGGACAAGGCCGGCGGCATCGCCGAGGAGGAGGTCGAGCTGGAAGTGCCGCTGCTGGCCATCGTCAACGTGCCCAGCCTGAGCATCCAGACCGTGGACGTCACCTTCGACATGGAAGTGAAGTCGTCCTTCTCCTCGAAGGAAAAGACCGATGCCTCGGCGTCGATGTCGGCGGACGTGGAATACGGCTTCGGCCTGTTCAAGGCCAAGGTGCACATCCAGGGCTCGGTGGCCACGAGCAAGGAGAACACGCGCAGCTCGGACAACTCGGCCAAGTACCACGTCTCGGTGCATGCCGCGGACAAGGGGCCGCCGGAAGGCCTGGCGCGGGTGCTGGACATCCTGCAGACCGCGGTCGCCCCGCGCAAGGTCGGCAAGCCGGTTGCGGTCACCCCGTAATCCGCTAGCGATCCGTTGAACCATCTCGTCGGGGGACTCGTCAACCATGTTCGACCTCACTGAAGTCAAGTTCGTCAAGCGGGTCGTGGTCGGTAGCGACAACCCGACGCAGATGCAAACGCCCGAGCAGATCGAAGCGGCGCGGGCCCTGCTCAACCGGTGTCTGAGCGATTCGCCCAAGGGCGCGATCATCGGCACCGAGAAGAATTTCGCCGTGCTGCAGATCGGCGAGCACCAGGTGGTGATGCAGTGGCTGTGCTACCACGTGGGCTTCCCGCGCAAGCCCGGCTGGCTGAAGGACGACTGATGGCCAGGCTGCGTTGCGACTTCGACCTGCTGCTGCAGGGACTGTCGGCGGCCCTGCTGGATGCGCAGCGGCGCTGCCGGGCGCGCCACGAGCGGGCACTGCGCGCGTGCTTCGGCGCCGCGCAGGCCGTGCAGGTGGTGACGGAGGAGGCCGAGCCGCCGGCGTTGCAGATTCCGTTGTGGGAACTGCGTGCGTGGCAACTGCCGCAGATCGGCGAACTGGCCCTGTCCTTCGATGTGGAACTGGAGGTGGTGGAGATGCCGGACGAGGCGCCGCGCCTGCTGCTGCAGGTGTCGCCGCGCCGGCCGCGCCGGCCCGGCCACCGCCTGCAGATCCTGTTCCGCGGCACCCATACCCCGGTCGGCGAGGTGCTGTTCGACGGACAGCAACTGAAGCTGTGGCACCTGGCCGGACCGGCCACCCCGCACGACCCTGACCAGGAGACGGCACATGCGTAGACACGGCTTCCTGCTGTCGCGGCACGACACTGACCTGTGGTGCCGAGAGCTGCACATCGACCTGCGCTCGCTCGCCCGCACCCAGCGCTTGCGCCGGCGTCGCCGCCGGGCGCTGTGGCTGCTTGCGGCGCTGTTGCTGGCGGCGGCCGTGGTGGCGCTGGTCTGGCTCGGCCTGCACTGACCGCACCGTTCGTTTCCCTTTCGTATTTCCACAGGAGAGTCGCATGCGTAACCGTTCGCGTGGTGTTGCACATTTTCCGCTTTGGCTGGCGCTGTGCCTGGCCTTGCCATCCGCTGCCGGCGCCGCGCCGCAGGCGGCCACTGCGGCCAAGCCGGACGCGGCGGCCGCCGCCGAGGCGCTGCCGGCTGGCCAGTGGAGCGGCACCCTGACGCTGGAGGCACAACCGCCTGGTGCGGAGAATCTGGTCGCGCTGCGCCTGATTCAGGGCAACGACACGCCGAGGCTCGCCTTCGGCTCGCCGCTGAACTGCAACGTGCTGGTCAAGCCGCAGCGGGCTGGCGGCTTCGTCCTGGACTCGATCAACGGCGGAGCCTACTGCGACAAGTTGATGGGCAAGCCGCTGCGCGTGCAGCGCAGTGGCGACGACCTGCGGCTGTTCGTCGACGGCAAGGCCCTGCTGGTGGTACTGCACACCGATCCTGGCCGGCCCAGTCCGCTGACCGGCACATGGCAGGGGCAGGACTCCGTCGGAAAGATCCTCGAAAAGCCGAGCCTGGATGTGACGGTCTCGTCCATCCCGCAGGCGCCAGGCAGTCCCACGGTGGAACTGCGCTACGGCACGCCCTGGAGCTGCAAGGTGCAGGCGCGCTACGTCGGCATGCGCGCGGATGCGGCGGTGTATTCGCTGGACATGAACGACACGGGGCAATGCGCGAATCTGAGCGACGGCCGACTGGTCCTGCGTGCAACGCCGGACGGGCGCGTCAGTCTCCAGATCGCGGGCAAGGCCGGGAAGGACCCGCAACGCGTGACGCTGCAGCGCGTGTCCGCCAGCCGGTAATCCGTGGCGCATGCGCGCCGGCCGTCGTTCCCGTCCAGGAGTGGAGCAATGAACGTCTGGATCAAGACGCTGGCCGGCGCGTTGCGGCGCCGGCTGGCCGCGGCCCACAGTGGCGTGCCGCGGCTGCCGCCGTCGGGCATCCTGCCGCAATTGCTCGCCGAGTGCGAAGCGATGGCCCGCTATGCGCTGGAGCACGGTTTGGCGGTGCCGCCGGAGCTGATCGCGCGCCTGGCGGTGCTGGTGAGCGTCGCTGCATCGGAGGGAGCGGCCGGCGACAGCGACATCGAGGTGCGCGCACACGAACTGGCGGTGACCCACCGCCGGCTGGCGCAACTGATCCGCCCGGCGACGCCGCAGGCGGTGTTCCTGCTCGATGCCGAGCGCCGCCGCCCGCACTGGGCGACCCTGCTCGGTCCGCTGCCGCTGGTGCGCGCGCTCACCGCCACCTCCCTGCTGTTCCTGTTCCTGGTGGTGGCGACGGCGTTGTCCAGCAAGGTCAGCGCGGACAACGTGCGCCTGGGATTCCTGGATTCGTCCGGCAGCGTGCTGCTGTGGAACGCGCTGTTCCTGCTGTTCTGCGCCGGCCTGGGCGCCTCGTTCTCCTCGCTGTTCCAGGTGCACCGCTACGTGGCCGACGCCAGCTACGACCCCAAGTACGACGCCTCCTACGGCGCACGCATGATCCTGGGCCTGATCGCCGGCCTGATCCTGGTCGAAGTGCTGCCGCCGGACCTGTTCGAGACCGGCAGCATGCGCAGCTTCGGCAAGCCGACCCTGGCGATGCTGGGCGGCTTTTCCGCCACCGCGGTGTACCGCTTGCTGCAACGCCTGGTCGATGCCATGGAAACGCTGGTGCGCGGCGACACCTCGGCGCAGGCGCAGGCCTCGCTCGAGGTGCAGCGCGCCAGCAACGATACCGAGCGCATGCGCTGGCAGGGCGAGCTGGCCGCGCAGCTGATGGCGTTGCAACAGTCGATCGAGGCGGGCACGCCGGCGGCGGCGATCCAGCAACGTCTCGCCGACTTCGCCCGCGCGATGCTGCAGGTGGAAGCCGCACGGCTGCCGCCGCCGTCCGCGTCGTCCGACTGAAGCGCGCCTCTCCCCGCGAACCGGACCCGCGCGCAGCAGCGGCGTGTGGCTGCGAACGGCGTGGCCGGAAGCCCCATCGCGGCGGATCCCGCAGAGCAGTACGCGCGCCGCGCCACAAGGCCCGTGTCGCTGGGCCACGTCGGGCGTTGGACGTGCCCGGATGGCCCTCGCGTGGCGTCCGCAGCGCACGCGTCTTCAGCATCGATCGCGGCGCAGGACTTCGGTCCGCATCACAGCTCAAGCGCACTAGCACGAAATTCTGTCTACGAAACTGGACGAATGCGGTAATTCGCACAATTTCAGCCGTCCTCCTCGCCCATATCAGCCTGAACCCGATGGCCGCCATCGCGCAGCGTGACAAGCTGGGGGCGCAACGCAAGCGCGGGTTCAGCGCTGTCGCATCGGTTGAAGAAAGGGGCGCGTCGCACTGCATGGGACGCGGGTTACCGCGCGGTCGCGCGTTGGAGATCCATTGCGAACACAGGTAGAGAATGAACACACGTATCGTGATTGCCGCCGAACGCAGCATCGTGCTGGAGGGCATGGTCGCCCTGCTGAACAACACGTCGGACATCGAGGTGGTCGGCCACGCGGTCGACGGATTGGAGTGCGTGCAACTGGTGACCCGACGGCAGCCGGACGTCGTGCTGATGGACGTGATGCTGCCGGGCCTCAACGGCATCGAGGCCACCCGCCGGCTGCTGCAGCGCAGCCCGCGCAGCAAGGCGATCTGCATCGCCGCCTCCGATGCCGCGGCCAACGTACGCGCGGTCATCGATGCCGGCGCCAAGGGCTACCTGGCGCGCAACAGCACCTTCCACGAATTGCTGCGTGCGATCCAGCAGGTCGGCAACGACCAGCTGTACATCAGTCCGCAGCTGTCGCAGTCGCTGGTCAGCGAGTACCGCTGTCCGCCCGGCGACGCGGTCTCCGCCTACACGCTGCTGACCTCGCGCGAACGCGAGATCGTGCAGTTGCTGTCCGAGGGGCTGTCGACCAAGGAGATCGCCGCGCGCCTGCACATCAGCGTCAAGACCATCGGCACCCACCGCGAGCACATCATGCTCAAGCTGGGCATGCAGAGCATCGCGCAACTGACGCGCTATGCGATCCGCGAAGGCCTGTCGCCGCTGGAAGGGGGCAGGGCCAGCGCGCGTCGTGCCGAGCACGACCGCCAGGGACCGGCCAGCCGCTGCGGGTGAGGCGGCGCATGTCACCGCGGCGTCGCCGGCGACCGTGCCAGTTCCCGTCAGCCGCGCTGCGTGGCGGCGTGGGTCAGTCCGGGCGCCGCGCGCGCATCAGCGCCGCGACCGCCTGCGCCCCGGCGTCGGCCTGGGCCGTCAGCGCTTCGCGCACCGCGGCCTGGTTTGCCGGCGGATGGTTCTGGCTGAGCTTGAACTTCAGGTCGACCCGTTCGACCTCCAGGCGGAAACCGACGATGCCCCGCAACTGGCGTCGGTGCGCGTCGTTGTCCGGCTCGTAGCGCCAGTCGCTGCCTAGCGCGCGCTCGTGGCGTTCGCTCAGCCGCGCCACCACATCGGCCAGCACGGCGTCGTCGTCGCTGACGTGCAACTGTCCATGCAGGTGCGCCGTGGCGTAGTTCCAGGTCGGCACCCGCGCCATCGCCTCCTTGTCCGGGTACCAGCCTGGCGAGACGTAGGCGTGCGGGCCGTGCACGATCAGCAAGGCCGGCCCGGCGTGCCGCGCCTGCGGATTGGCGCGCGACCAATGGCCTTCGACCAGGATGCGCGTACCGTCGCGCCGGTACAGCACCGGCAACGGCGTGGCGCAGGGCAGGCCGTCGGCGACGGTGACCAGGGTGGCGAACGGGTGGTCCGCGATCAGCGCATCGAGCGCGCCCAGGTCGCTTTCGGCGAAGGCGGGCGGGACGTGCATCGCCGGATCAGGCGCGCGCGCCCAGGGTCTGGGTCATGCGCCCGCGCAGGCCGGCATCGTCGTCGGCCTGCGGCGGCGACACCTCGCCCAACGAAAAGCCGCGCGCACGCGCATCGTCCTCGTCCAGGCCATCGAAGGCGACGAATTCGGCATCGAACAGCGCCGCGCGGGCGGTGTCCTCGCTGTCGTAGCTGAGGGTGTTGCCGTCGCTGTCCAGCACCTCGGCGGTGCCGGCGGCGCGCACGCGCAGGCGCGCCCACACCAGCAGGCGGCCGAGGCTGGCCAGGTACCACTGATCGTGTGCGGGGGAATCTGACGTCATGGAATCACCAGGGAAAGCAGCCAGAGCAGGGCGGCCATGCCCAGGCCGAAGAAGATGGTCATCAGCGACAGCCACGCCGGCGTCGCCAGCCCGGAGAGCCCGCGGTCGCCGAGCGGCCGGTAGCGCCGCGCCAGCAGCCAGCCCAGCGCGACCGGCTTGAGGAAGGCACCCGGCCCGAACGCCGCCACCAGCGGCGGATGGCGGTCGCGGATGTGCACCAGGGTCAGCGGCCAGAAGATCAGGAACGCGCTGGCCCCGGCGATCGCCACGCCGACGAAGCACAGCGCGAAGAACAGGATCATGGCGCGCTCTCCCCGTGCCGCCTCAGAACTCGGCGCTGCCCGGCGCGCGCGGGTAGGGGATGGCGTCGCGGATGTTGCTCAGCCCGCACACGTACACCACCAGGCGCTCGAAGCCCAGGCCGAAGCCGGCGTGCGGCACCGTGCCGTAGCGGCGGAAATCGCGGTACCAGCCGTAGTGCTGCGGGTCCAGGCCGAACTGCAGCATGCGCGCGTCGAGCACGTCCAGGCGCTCCTCGCGCTGGCTGCCGCCGATGATCTCGCCGATGCCCGGCGCCAGCACGTCCATCGCCGCGACGGTCTTGCCGTCGTCGTTCAGGCGCATGTAGAAGGCCTTGATGTGCTCGGGGTAGTTGGTCACCACCACCGGGCGGCCGACGTGCTGCTCGGTCAGCCAGCGCTCGTGCTCGGTCTGCAGGTCCAGGCCCCATTCCACCGGGAACTCGAACTTCTGCCCGGACTTCTGCAGCAACGTGATCGCGTCGCCGTACTCGATGCGCTCGAACGGCGAGTTGATGAAGGTCTCCAGCTTGCTGATCGCGGTCTTGTCGACGCGCTCGGCGATGAACGCCAGGTCGTCGGCGCGCTCGTCCAGCACCGCGCGGAACAGGTACTTGAGGAAGTCCTCGGCCACCCGCGCGTCCTCGGCCAGGTCGGCGAAGGCGATCTCCGGCTCGATCATCCAGAACTCGGCCAGGTGGCGGGTGGTGTGGCTGTTCTCGGCGCGGAAGGTCGGGCCGAAGGTGTAGACCTTGCTCAGCGCCAGGCAGTAGGCCTCGACGTTGAGCTGGCCGGACACGGTCAGGAAGGTTTCCTTGCCGAAGAAGTCGCGGCCGAAGTCGACCTGGCCCTGCGCGTCGCGCGGCAGGTTGGCCATGTCCAGGGTGGAGACGCGGAACATCTGCCCGGCGCCTTCGGCATCGGAGGTGGTGATGATCGGCGTGCTGATCCAGTTGTAGCCGTTGTGGTGGAAATAGCGGTGCACCGCCTGCGCCAGGCAGTTGCGGATGCGCGTCACCGCGCCGAACAGGTTGGTGCGCGGACGCAGGTGCGCGACCTCGCGCAGGAACTCCGGCGACATCGGCTTGGGCTGGATCGGGTAGGTCAGCGGGTCCTCGACCCAGCCCACCACCTCGACCGCGCTGGCCTGGATCTCGTACGACTGGCCCTTGCCCTGCGACTTCACCAGCACGCCCTTGGCGATCAGCGAGCAGCTGCCGGTGAGCCGCTTGACCTCGTCGAAATTGGGCAGCGCGTCGGTCGCCACCACCTGGATCGGGGCGAAGCAGGAGCCGTCGGTCACGTTGATGAAAGCCAGTCCGGCAGATCCGCGCAGCGTGCGCACCCATCCCCGCACCGTGACTTCGCCGCCTTCCGGGATCTTCCCGGCCAGCGCATGTGCAACGCTCACCACCGTCATGACTTGAATCCTCGCCGCAGCGACTCGATATGGAAGGGGCAAGTGTACTGGCTGAAGCGCAGCGCTTGCGAGGCATGCGGCGATCGGCCGCGGTCCTTCCTATAATGTCCGCTCGCAGTCGCCGGAGTCGTTCGTCATGGCCATCCGTCTCACCCCCGTCGCCCACGCCCGCGTGCAGCGCTTCGTCGCGCAGACGCCCGGCGCGCTGGGATTGCGCTTCGGCGTCGAGCGCACCGGTTGCTCCGGCTGGGGCCACGTCACCGACCTGGCGCGCGAGGCGCGTGCGGACGATGCGGTGTTCGAGCAGGACGGCGTGCGCATCTACGTCGATGCGACCAGCCTGCCGCTGGTCGACGGCACCGAGATCGACTTCGCCAAGCAGGGCCTGGGCGAGACCTTCGTGTTCCGCAATCCCAACGCCACCGCCGAATGCGGCTGCGGCGAGAGCTTCACCACCGACGCCGCGCACGCCGACGCGCCCTGAGCGTCGGTCGCCGCGCTGGCCAGGCGGCCTCCCTTCGGAGGGCGCGCAGGTCAGGGCGGCATCGGTGTTCGCACGCAACGACCTCAGTTCCTCTCCTGTGCCCCTGGTGCACCGCCGAGGGCCGCGCCGCGGCCCGCTTCGAGGGCGAGTTCAACGATGACGCGGAGATGGAGGGGCGTCTCGCCCGATCCGGACGACCCGCCGCCGGCCATCGATGCCGCACTGCTGCAGGAAATCCGCACGCGCACCCCGGGCTATTCGGCCTGGCAGCAGCCGGTCTGGCTGACCCACTGCGACACGCCGTGCGCCTTCCTGAGCGACGCCGTGCGCGAAGACCTCGCGCCGATCCTGGGTGAGTCATGCCCGACATCGTCGAGGTCACTCCGCGCGATGCGGAGTGGCTGCTGGCCCGGCTGTCGCGCGACGGCACGCTGCTCGGCTGCCTGTTCCGTTGCCTGCAGTGCGGCCAGCATCGCCTGCACGTCGACATGGATTGATCCAAGTCATTGATTCAATTGACTTCTTGCGCTGTCGCGGCGTCCCTGTCCGGCGCCGGGGACGGCCGGCTTGTCGGTTGCCGGGCATCTCGGTCATAATGTGCGGCTTCCTGCCTTCCCGGCAGGAGTCCTTGCCCCACCGCCATCACCACCGCGGGGGGCTGTCCGGCCGCAAGGCCACATCCGAAAGGTACACACCATGAGTCGTCATTACGAAATCGTGTTCCTGGTCCACCCGGACCAGAGCGAGCAGGTCCCGGCCATGATCGAGCGCTACAAGTCGCTGGTCGAGAACGGCAAGGGCACCATCCACCGTCTGGAAGACTGGGGCCGCCGCCAGCTGGCGTACCCGATCCAGAACCTGGTGAAGGCCCACTACGTCATGCTGAACATCGAAGTGGACCAGGCCGTGCTGAGCGAGCTGGTCGAGAGCTTCCGCTTCAACGACGCGGTGCTGCGCCACCTGGTGATCAAGCGCGACGGCGCCGACACCGAGCAGTCGCTGATCATGAAGAGCAAGGACGAGAAGGCCGACAAGCCCGAGCGCGGTGAGCGCCGTCGTCGCGACGACGAAGAGGGCGATGCGCCCGCCGCCGCCACCGAAACCGACGGCGACGCCGCCGAAGCCGCCTAAGGAGCACGCTCATGTCCAAGTTCTTCCGTCGTCGCAAGTTCTGCAAGTTCACCGCCGAGGGCGTCAAGGAGATCGACTACAAGGATCTCAACACCCTGCGCCAGTACCTCACCGAGAACGGCAAGATCGTGCCGAGCCGCGTGACCGGCACCAAGTCCAAGTACCAGCGTCAGCTGGCCACGGCGGTCAAGCGCGCGCGTTTCCTGGCGCTGATCCCGTACACGGACAACCACGACGTTTGATTCCGGGGTTCCCGGAACGCAACACGGCCCGCACCTCCCGGTGCGGGCATTCAACCGAAGTCTGGCGATCGAAGAGTGCGGTGTCGATCGGGGCGCAAATCCCGATTCCCGAATCCCCAATCCCGGCTTCTCCTATTCGGACAGCACCCGTTGCGGCGGCCGCGTGCCGACGCTAACGAATAACGGAGCAAGACCATGCAACTGATTCTTCTGCAGAAAGTGACCAACCTGGGCGGCCTCGGCGACAAGGTCGACGTCAAGCCGGGCTATGGCCGCAACTACCTGGTGCCGCAGGGCAAGGCCGTGCCGGCCACCGCCGCCAACATCGCCGAGTTCGAAGCCAAGCGCGCCGAGTACGAAGCCAAGGCCAAGTCGATCCACGACGACGCCGAAGCCCGCGCCGCCAAGCTGGAAGGCGCCAGCGTGACCGTCAAGGCCAACGCGTCCACCGAAGGCAAGCTGTACGGCTCGGTCGGCCCGCGCGACATCGCCGAGGCCTTCACCGCCGCCGGCCTGCCGCTGGAGAAGGGCGAAGTGGTGCTGGGCGAAGGCGCGTTCCGCAACATCGGCGAGTACGAGGTGCTGGTGCGCCTGCACGCCGACGTGGAAACCACGGTCAAGGTCGTGGTCGAAGCCGACGCCTGATTCCTGCGTCATCGCTGTACCGACACGGGCACCGCAAGGTGCCCGTGTCGTTTTTGCGGACCTGCGCCACCTCGGTGTGTCGTGCTGCCCTGGCCGGTCGCCCGCGTGTGCGATCGCCGTCGCATCGCCGCCGCCCGGCGCCGCACAGGGGCCGCTATACTCAGCGACTCGTGTCCGATGTCGGCCCGGCGGTGTAGCCGCATCAATGGGTTGGAAGCAGGACCTCACCTGGATCTTCATTAGCGGCAGCGCAGCTCGGAATGCCGGCGGCGTCTGCCATGGATTGCCCGCCCCATGCGCCTGTCGACCATCAAGCTGTCCGGCTTCAAGTCCTTCGTCGATCCGACCACGCTGCACCTGCCGACCAACATGACCGGCATCGTCGGTCCGAACGGCTGCGGCAAGTCGAACATCATCGACGCGGTGCGCTGGGTGATGGGCGAAAGCTCGGCCAGCCGGCTGCGCGGCGATTCGCTGACGGACGTGATCTTCTCCGGTTCCTCGGCGCGCAAGCCGGTGTCGCAGGCCACGGTGGAGCTGATCTTCGACAACACCGACCACACCATCGCCGGCGAGTACGCCGCGTTCAACGAGATCTCGGTCAAGCGCCAGGTCAGCCGCGACGGCAGCAGCAGCTACTACCTCAACGGCACCAAGTGCCGGCGCCGCGACATCACCGATCTGTTCCTGGGCACCGGCCTGGGTCCGCGCAGCTACTCGATCATCGAGCAGGGCATGATCAGCCAGATCATCGAGGCGCGTCCGGAGGACCTGCGCGTGTACCTGGAGGAGGCCGCCGGCATCTCCAAGTACAAGGAGCGGCGCAAGGAGACCGAGACCCGCATCCGCCACACCCGCGAGAACCTGGAGCGCCTGGGCGATTTGCGCGAGGAGATCGGCAAGCAGCTCGAGCACCTCAAGCGCCAGGCGCGCCAGGCCGAGCAGTACCAGGCGCTGCAGGAAGAACGGCGGATCAAGGATGCGCAGTGGAAGGCGCTGGAGTACCGCGGCCTGGACGGACGCCTGCAGGGCCTGCGCGAGGCGCTGGGCCAGGAAGAGACCCGGCTGCAGCAGCTGATCGCCGAACAGCGCGATGCCGAAGCGCGCATCGAGACCGGCCGCGTGCGTCGCGAGGAGGCTGCCGAGGCGCTGAGCACCGCGCAGGCCGAGGTCTACAAGGTCGGCAGCACCCTGGCCCGGATCGAGCAGCAGATCCAGCACCAGCGCGACCTGTCGCAGCGCCTGCACAAGGCGCGCGACGAGACGCAAACGGCGCTGGCCGAACTCGGCCAGCACATCGGCACCGACGAGGCCAAGCTGGCGTTGCTGCGCGAATCGGTGGACGTGGCCGGCCCGCAGCTGGAGCAGTTGCAGGAAGACAACGAATACAAGCAGGAAGCGCTGCGCGAGGCCGAGGCGCGCCTGGCCGACTGGCAGCAGCGCTGGGAATCGCATCAGCGCAACACCGCCGAAGCCTCGCGCGCCGGCGAAGTGGAGCGCACCCGCGTCGATTACCTGGACCGGCAGTCGCTGGAGGCCGAGCGCCGCCGCGAGGCGCTGCTGGCCGAGCGCGCCGGGCTGGACCTGGACGCGCTGGCCGAGGCGTTCGCGCAACTGGAACTGCAGCACGAGACCCAGCGCGCCGCGCTGGACGGCCTGAACGAGCAGGTCGAGGCACGCAAGCAGGCGGTGGCGGCGCTGCAGGACCAGCAGCGCACCGCACAGGCCGAACTGGCCGACGTGCGCAAGCAGGCGCAGGCCGCGCGCGGGCGGCTGTCGTCGCTGGAAACCCTGCAGCAGGCCGCGCTCGGCCAGGAGCAGGGCGCGGCGGTGGCCTGGCTGCAGGCGCGCGGGCTGGATTCGGCAGCGCGCGTCGGCGAACGGCTCAACGTCGAGAGCGGCTGGGAGAACGCGGTCGAAGGCGCGCTCGGGCAGTTGATCGAAGGTGTGCTGGTGGAGGCGCCGGAACAACTGGTCGACGCGCTGGGCGAACTCGGCGAGGGCCGCATCGCCCTGGTCAGCGGCGCCGAGGCGGCCGAGACCTTCGCGCCGACTTCGCTCGCGGCCAAGGTGCAGGGGCCGATCGCGATCCGCCGGCTGTTGGCGCGGCTGCATGCGGCCGAGGATTTGAGCGCGGCGCGGGCACTGCTGCCGCAGCTGGGCGAGGGCGACTCCATCGTCACCCGCGACGGCGCGCGCCTGGGCCAGGGCTGGCTGCGCGTGTCGCGCTCCGGCGCGGCCAAGCAGGGTGCGCTGCTGCGCGAGCGCGAGATCCAGAGCCTGCGCGGCCAGATCGAGACGCTGCAGGACCGCGAGGCCGATCTCGAACACCGCCTCGGCGAGATGCGCGCGCAGTTGCTGGCCGGCGAGCAGCAGCGCGAGGACGCGCAGCGCCAGTTGTACCAGGCGCACCGCAGCGCCTCCGAACTGGCCGGCCAGTTGCAGAGCCAGCAGGGCAAGGTCGACGCCGCGCGCACCCGCATCGAGCGCATCGAGCTGGAGGTCGCGCAACTGCTGGAAACCCTCGACAGCAGCCGCGAGCAGGCGCGCGAGGCGCGTTCCAAGCTGGAAGACGCGGTCACCAGCATGGGCGACCTGGAGTCGGTGCGGCATGCACTGGAAAGCGAGCGCCGCCAGCTCACCGAGGCGCGCGACCTGGCCCGCGACGCCGCGCGGCGGGTGCGCGAGGCCTCGCATGCGCTGGCCCTCACCCTGGAGTCGCAGCGCACCCAGATCGCCTCGCTGAGCCAGGCGCTGGAGCGCATGGGTAACCAGCGCGGGCAACTGGACGCGCGCCTGGGCGAACTCAGCGCGCAGTTGAACGAGGGCGATTCGCCGGTGCTGGCGCTGGAGGCCGAGCACCAGGCCGCGCTCAGCGAGCGCGTGCGTACCGATCGCGCGCTCGGCGAGGCGCGTGCGCTGCTGGACGGCATCGACAACGAACTGCGCGCGCTGGAGCAGACCCGCCAGCAGCGCGACGAACAGGCGCTGGCGCAGCGCGAACGCATCGCCCAGCGCCGGCTCGACCAGCAGGCGCTGGTGCTCAGCGCCGAGCAACTGTCGGCGGCGGTGGTCAAGGTCGGCTTCGTGCTCGAGGACGTGATCAACGGCCTGCCCGAACACGCCGACCCGGCCGAGTGGGAGCAGGCGGTGCAGCAGATCGATGGACGCATGCGCCGGCTGGAGCCGGTCAACCTGGCGGCGATCAGCGAGTACGGCGAGGCCGCGCAGCGCGCCGAGTACCTGGAAGCGCAGGACGTCGACCTGAACACCGCGCTGGAAACCCTGGAAGACGCCATCCGCAAGATCGACCGCGAGACCCGCGGCCGCTTCAAGGACACCTTCGACCGGGTCAACTCCGGCGTGCAGGCGCTGTACCCGCGCCTGTTCGGCGGCGGCCACGCCTACCTGGAACTGACCGGCGAGGACCTGCTGGACACCGGCGTGGCAATCATGGCGCGGCCGCCCGGCAAGCGCGTGTCCAGCATCTCGCTGCTGTCCGGCGGCGAGAAGGCGATGACCGCGGTGGCGCTGGTGTTCGCGATCTTCCAGCTCAACCCGGCGCCGTTCTGTCTGCTCGACGAGGTCGACGCGCCGCTGGACGAGGCCAACGTCGGCCGCCTGGCGGCGATGGTCAAGGAAATGAGCGAGAAGGTGCAGTTCCTGTTCGTCAGCCACAACAAGGCGACCATGGAGGCGGCGCACCAGCTCAGCGGCGTCACCATGCGCGAACCGGGCGTCAGCCGCCTGGTCAGCGTGGACCTCGAGGAAGCCGCGCGTTTGGCGGGCGCGGCCTGACGTGACATGCTAAAGGGCGTGATGCGCGTCGAGGCCTGGTTCCCGTGCTGGCGGACCTCGCGCGCACCAGGCCGCTATTTTCCCCCTGTGCACCCTTGCCGGAGTAACCCCTGAATGTCCGACATGGCAATGCTACGCATCGGCATCCTCGCCGCCGGCTTGCTGTTGATTGCGGCGATCTTCCTGTTCGGCCGCCCCAAGAAACCGAGCCAGGGCCGGCGCGTGGAGCCGGCCGATCCGGCCGCGCCGCGCCGCGAACCTTCCCTGGGCGACGCCGCCCCGGCGGTCGGCGATGACGCGCTGGCCGCCGATGGCGCCGACGGCGACGCGCGCCAGCCCGAACTGGGCCTGCCCGCCGCGGAGGCGCCGGGCGCCGAACTCGGCAAGCGCCCGAGCCAGGATTTCGACAAGATCGTCTCGCTGTACGTCGCCGCCCGCGCCGGGCAGGTGCTGCGCGGCGAGGACATCGTGGTGGCCGCGGAGAAGACCGGCCTGACCTTCGGCCATATGAACGTGTTCCACCGCCTGGTCGAGGGGCATCCCGAGCGCGGCCCGATCTTCAGCATGGCCAGCATCATGAAGCCGGGCAGCTTCGACATGGCGCACATCCGCGAGATGGAGACCCCGGCGATCGCCTTCTTCCTGACCCTGCCGGCGCCGATGACCGCGCTCGACGCCTGGGAGAAGATGCTGCCGACCGTGCAGCGCATGGGCGAACTGCTCGACGGCGTGGTCCTGGACGACAGCCGCAACGCCCTGGGCCGCCAGCGCATCGCCCACATCCGCGACGACCTGCGCGCCTACGACCGCCAGCACCAGGCGCCGCCGTTGACGAAGGCGCCGCGCTGGTAGCTTTGTGCCGGGAATAGGGAAACGGGAATGGGGAATCGTAAAAGCGATTTCCCTGGTGCTGATTGCCATGCGCGCTTGTCCCTTCTTCCGCCGGGAGAAGGTGCCCCCGAAGGGGGCGGATGAGGGTGCGACCGCCGCCGATGCCAAAGCCCTGGCTTTGGCTCTTGCGAACTCCCAATCCCCTTCCCGAATCCCGCCTGTTAGGGAAATCCCGAATCCCGACACAGCGCCAATCGCGTGTTGGCGCCGGGGCTAGCGGATCGCGAACTCGCAATGGGAAGGCAAGGGCAACACCAGCCACGCCTCAGCCGCACGACAAACCGCCTTTACGATTCCCCATTCTCCATTCCCAATTCCCAGGCGCGCTATTTGCGCGCCTTCCCAAACGCCTCCCGAAACCGCAGCATCTCCGCCTCGGTGCCGACGGTGACGCGGACCAGCTTCGGCCAGATCGGCCAGCTGCGGCCGACGATCACGCCTTGCTTGGCCATCGCCGCGGCGAAGGCGGCGCCGTCGCGCTTGACGTCGACCATGAAGCAGTTGGCCTGCGACGGCAGGCACTTGTAGCCCTTGCTCTGCAGCCAGGCGATGGTGGCATCGCGAATGCGCGCGTTCTCGGCGCGGCGGGTCGGCACCAGTTGCAGGTCCTGCAGGCTGGCGATGCCGGCGGCCAGCGCAGGCACCGACACCGGGTTCTGGCCGAACGCGGCCAGCTTGGTCTGCAGCCCCGGCGGCGCCACCGCCAGGCCCAGGCGCAGCCCGGCCATGCCGTACAGCTTGGAGAAGGTGCGCAGCACCAGCAGGTCCTGGCGCTGGCCGATCAGGTCGATGACCGACGGCTCCTCGCTGTAGTGCAGGTAGGCTTCGTCGACCAGCAGTACGCTGGAGGCGGGCTTGTTGGCCAGCAGCCATTCGATGTCGGCGCGCTTGGTGATCGACCCGGTCGGGTTGTTCGGATTGCACAGGTAGATCAGGCCGGCATTCGGATCGACGCTGGCCATGGCCTTGACGTCGTGCGCGCCGTCGGCGCGCAGCGGCACCCGCCGCACCGGCGCGCCGTGCGCGGCGGCCACATCGGCGACCGCCTCGAAGGTCGGGTCGGCCACCACCACGCCAGCGCGCGGCGAGGTGAAGGCGCGCGCGGCGCGCGCCAGCGGTTCGCTGGAGCCCGGATACACGGCGACGTGATCGGCCGGCAGGCGCTGTTGGCCGACGAAGGCGGCGATCAGTTCGTCCGACAACTCGAACAGATAGCGCCCGCTGCGCGGCAGGATTGCCTGTGCAGCCGCCAGCGCCGCGGGTGAGGGGCCCAGCGGGCATTCGTTGAAGTTGAGGTAGACCGTGCCGGCGGCCAGCGCAACGCCGGGTGTCGCGGCTGTGGCGGCGGCTGCCTTGCGTCGCGCCGCCTCGGCAACGGGGGCCAGGCCGACGGCGCCGAGCGCCAGACCGGAGGTGGCCAGGGACAGGAAGGAACGGCGCGAGACCGGTAGCGACACGTGGCTCTCCAGAGCGGGCGGGGGAGGTCACGTTAACGAGGTGTTAATGGTGGGGCAAGGGCGTGAGGGGCCGGGAGTCGGGATTTGGGATTTCGGGATGGGCTTGAGGCTGGGATTCGGGATTGGGGATTGGGGATTCGGGATTCGGGATTCGGGATTGGGGATTGGGGATTAGCAAAAGCCGGGGGTGGTGGCGTCGATGGCGCTGCGCGCCCGGACCCTCACCCCAACCCCTCTGCCGGCGGGAGAGGGGCTAGCGCCGTTCCTTCTCCCCTCGGGAGAAGGTGCCCCGAAGGGGCGGATGAGGGTACGACCGCCGCCGACACCAGAAATCCAAGCGGTGGCTCTTGCGACTCTCCAGTCCCCAATCCCGGCCGTCAAGCCGACTCCCCAATCCCCCCCTTCCAGCTACTATCGCCCCCTCTCCGTTACCCGTCTTTCCGCTGCGCATGACCGAAACTCCCGATCCCCAGCAGCGTGTCGCCGACTTGCGCCAGCGCATCGACGACGCCAACCACCGCTACTACGTGCTCGACGACGCATCGATTCCCGATGCCGAGTACGACGCGCTGATGCGCGAGCTGGAGGCGCTGGAAGCCGCGCACCCGGAGCTGGCCAGCGATAACTCGCCGACGCGCAAGGTCGGCGCGCGGCCGGACGGCGGCTTTCCGGAAGTGCGTCACGCCATCCCGATGCTGTCGCTGGCCAATGCCTTCGAAACGCCGGGCGTCGCCGAGGATGCCGACGACCGTACGCGCTTCGCCGAGGTCGCCGATTTCGAGCGCCGCATCGAGCGCGAACTCGACCTGGCCGCGCCGGTGTTCTCGGTGGAGCCGAAGCTCGACGGCCTGGCGATCAGCCTGCGCTACGAGGATGGCATCTTCGTGCAGGGCGCCACCCGCGGCGACGGCAGCACCGGCGAGGACGTCACCGCCAATCTGCGCCAGGTGCGTTCGGTGCCGCTGAAGCTGCGCAACCTCGGCACGCCGCCGCCAGCGGTGCTGGAGGTGCGCGGCGAGATCTACATGCCGCGCGCCGCCTTCGCTGCGTGGAACGCGCAGGCGCTGGAGCGCAACGAAAAGCTGCTGGCCAACCCGCGCAATGGCGCCGCCGGCTCGCTGCGCCAGCTCGATCCGGCGGTCACCCGGCGCCGGCCGCTGGCGTTCTTCGCCTACTCGGTGGGCGAGGTGCGCGGCCTGGAGCTGCCCGAAACCCATTCGCAGACCCTGCAACTGCTGCGCGACTACGGCTTCCCGGTAGCGCCGGAGGCGGACACCGCCACCGGCTTCGACGGCCTGATCGCCTATTTCCGCCGCATCGGCGCCGCCCGCGACAGCCTGCCGTACGACATCGACGGCGTGGTCTACAAGCTCGACGACTACGACCAGCAACAGGCCATGGGCTTCGTCTCGCGTGCGCCACGCTGGGCGCTGGCGCACAAGTTCCCGGCGCAGGAGCAATCCACCGTGCTGCGCGCGATCGAGGTGCAGATCGGCCGCACCGGTGCGGTCACGCCGGTGGCGCGGCTGGAGCCGGTGCAGGTCGCTGGCGTCACCGTCACCAACGCGACGTTGCACAACGCCGACCAGATCGCCCGGCTGGACGTGCGCGAGGGCGACACCGTGATCGTGCGTCGTGCCGGCGACGTGATCCCGGAAGTGGTGCGGGTGATCGAGGAGCGGCGTCCGCCGGGCACCGCGCCATGGGCGATGCCGGCGACGTGTCCGGTGTGTGGCTCCGAACTGATCAAGGAAGAAGACGCGGTGGCCTGGCGCTGCAGCGGCGGTCTGGCCTGCGCGGCGCAGCGCAAGGAGGCCGTGCGGCACTTCGCCTCGCGCCGCGCCATGGACATCGAAGGCCTGGGCGAGCGCCAGGCCGATGCGCTGGTCGAGTTCGGTTTCGTGCAGTCGCTGGCCGACCTGTACGCCTTGAGCGTGGAGGATCTGGTGCGGATGAAGACCGCGCTGGACGCGGCCACCGCCGCCGACCTGCTGCAGGCGCTGGAGGACAGCAAGGGCGCGCTGGCGCTGGACGCGGCCGGCCGTGCCGCGCTGGAGGACGCGGCCACGCCGTGGCGGCGCGCCGACTTCCTGCGCGCGCATCTGACGGTGGACCTGGGCGGCAAGCTGGCGACCAGGTGGGCCGAGAACCTGGTCGCCGGCATCGACGCCAGCCGCGCCACGACGTTGCCGCGCTTCCTGTTCGCGCTGGGCATTCCGCACCTGGGCGAGACCACCGCCAAGGCGCTGGCCTATTGGCTGGGCTCGCTGGCATTCGTACGCAGCACCCCGGCGGTGTTGCTGCAGGCCTTGCCGGATATCGGCGGCGAGGTGGCGCGCTCGATCGCCACCTTCTTCGAGCAACCCGGCAACGCCGCGGTGGTCGATGCGCTGATCGCCGCCGGGATCGGTTTCTCTGACGAGGGTGCGCCGCCGGCGGAACTGCGCGAGCGCCTGGATCTGGCGCATCTGCTCGGCACGCTGCCGGTGGACAAGCTCGGCGGCAAGAGCGCGCAGCGCCTGGCCGCCACCTACGGCACCCTGGAGGCGTTGCTGCGCGCCAACGAAAGCGGCTGGACCGGGACCGGCCTGTCCACGGCCGGCGCCGCCAACCTGGCCGCATACCTGGCCGGTCCGGCGCAGAAGCAGGCGCTGTTGGAGGCCGAGGCGGCGATGCGACGCCTGCTCGACGCCGCCCCGGCGCAGACCCAGCGCCGCGCCGGCCCGCTGGACGGGCAGACCGTGGTGCTGACCGGCACGCTGACTGCGCTGACCCGCGACGAGGCCAAGGCACGCCTGGAGGCGCTGGGCGCCAAGGTGGCCGGCAGCGTGTCGAAGAAGACCGCGTTCGTGGTCGCCGGCGAGGCCGCCGGCTCCAAGCTCGACAAGGCGCAGGAACTGGGCGTGGCGGTGTGGGACGAGGCGCAACTGCTGGCGTTCCTGCAGGCGCAGGAGCAGGGCGCATGAGTGCGCTCGGCACGGTGCAGGACGCGTTGCGCTGGCGCACCGCCGGCGTGGCCGACCAGCCGATCTTGCTGGCGATGCTGCAGGCGTTCTACGCCGAGGACGGCATCGCGTTCGACGCCGAGCGGGTGACGCGCGGCCTGCAGGTGCTGCTGGCGCAGCCGGCACTGGGCGAGGCGCTGCTGTGGCTGGCGCCGGACGATGCGGTGGTCGGTTATGCGCTGATCACCGCCTGCTTCAGCGTCGAACTGGGCGGGCGCTATCTGCTGCTCGACGAGCTGTACCTGGGCCCGGCCGCGCGCGGCCGCGGCTGGGGCCGGCGCGCGGTGGCGCTGGTCGAGGCGCGCGCCCGTGCGCTCGGCGTGGATGTGCTGCGGATGGAGGTCAACCACCACAACGCCGCTGCCAAGCGCCTGTACCTGGGCCTGGGCTACCGCGACGACGCGCGCGACCAACTGAGCCGCCGGCTCGACACGGCGCCGTGATGGACCTGCTGCCCGCCCTGCAATTGCGCGCCCGGCTCAATGCCGCCATCCGCGGCTTCTTCGCCGCGCGCGGCGTGCTGGAAGTGGAGACGCCGATGCTGTCTGCGGCCGGCAACACCGAGCCGAACATCGACAGCTTCCAGACCCGCTTCAGCGGCCACGTCGATGCCGGTCCGGCGCTGCGCTGGCTGCGCACCTCGCCCGAGTATCCGCTGAAACGGCTGCTCGCCGCGGGCATCGGCGATTGCTACGAACTGGGGCGGGTGTTCCGCAACGGCGAGGCCGGCGGCCGCCACAATCCCGAGTTCACCATGCTCGAGTGGTACCGGGTCGGCTGGGATCACCGGCAATTGATCGAGGAAACCGTGGAGCTGGTGCGCACCGCGCTGGCCTTGGTCGGGCGCAGCGCCACGCTGCAGGTGCTCAGCTACCGCGACCTGTTCCTGCAGGGCGTGGGCCTGGATCCGTTCGCCGCGCCGCTGGAGGCGCTGCAGCAGCCGTTGCGCGAGATCCGCATCGATGCCGATGGTCTGGGGCGCGACGATTGGCTGGACCTGCTGATGACCCACCGCCTGCAGCCGACGTTCCCGGTCGACCGCCTCACCGTGGTCCACGACTGGCCGGCCAGCCAGTGCGCGCTGGCGCGCGTGCGCGACGGCGACCCGCCGGTGGCCGAGCGCTTCGAGCTGTACCTGGGCAGCTACGAACTGGCCAACGGCTACCACGAGCTCAACGATGCCGCCGAGCAGCGCCGGCGTTTCCTGCGCGACCACGCGCTGCGCCAGGCGCGCGGCGCGGTGCTGCCGCCGCTGGACGAGCGCCTGCTGCAGGCGCTGCCGGCCTTGCCCGACTGCGCCGGCGTTGCGGTCGGCGTGGACCGGCTGCTGATGGCGATGCGCGGCACTGCGCAGATCGGCGACGTGCTCGCCTACGATTTCGCGCATGCCTGAACCGGCTGTCACGTGTTTTCGCGGCGCGTTGTTGCGTTGTCCACACCGATGATGGTTTGATCGGGCACGGCATGCGCACGCCGCGCGCCAGCAGGTCTTCGTTGTTCAGGTTCTAGGCATAGGGGCAGAGCCAAGCATGAAGTGGGCGTACGGGCTCGGTGGCTGGTGTTGGCTGGTGTTGGCGGCAAGCGTGTGGCCGATGCCGTCGCCAGCGCAGGACGCCGATGCGTACGATGCGGCGGTGGTGCGCTGCGAGTCGCGCGACATGACCTGGGTGCACTGTCCGATGTCCACGGACCAGGGCGTGCAACTGGTGCGGCAACTCTCCGACAACGACTGCATCCGCGGCAGCGAGTGGGGCTCGGACGCCACCGGCGTGTGGGTCACCCTGGGTTGTCGCGCCGAATTCCGTCCCAATCCGGTGGAGGCGCCGCGCAGCGCCATGCGCCGCGTGCTGCGCTGCGAGTCCGATGGTCGCCTGGAGAGTTGCCCGGTGATGCTGCGCGGCGCGCCGGTGCGGCTGATGCGGCAGTTGTCGTCGGTGCCGTGCCGCGAGGAGCGCAGCTGGGGCGTGCGCCGCAACGAGATCTGGGTCGCGCGCGGCTGCCGCGGCGAGTTCGAGATCGGCGCCGCCGATGGGTCCGGGTTTCCCGCCGGCCCGCGGCCGGTGCTGTGCGAATCCAAGGGCAAGGCGCGGCGCCGCTGCGGCGTCAGTGTCCTGGACCATGTCGAACTGCGCCGGCAGTTGTCCGGTGCGCCTTGCGTGCAGAACGACAGCTGGGGCTGGGACCGCGACGGCATCTGGGTCGACAAGGGCTGCCGCGCCGAGTTCAGCGTCAACTGAGCGCTGGCGCGGCTGTGACGCCGCGCGGCGTCCTCAATCCGCAATCGCCGGCGTTTACAATGGCGCGATGAACGCCGCCCCCGATATCGATTACGCCCGCTACGACCATATCCGCCCGATCCTGTGGACCGGCGATGCGCTGGAACTGCTGGACCAGCGCAAGCTGCCGTTCGCGGTGGAACACGTGCGCTGCAGCGACAGCGACCAGGTCGCCGCGGCGATCCACGCCCTGGCCGTGCGCGGCGCGCCGGCCATTGGCATCGCCGCCGGCTGGGGCACCGTGCTGGCCGCGCGCGAAGTGCAGGCCGAGAACGGCGCCGAGGCGTTGCTGAAGCTGGAGCCGGCCCTGCAGCGGCTCAATGCCGCGCGACCGACCGCGGTCAACCTGGCCTGGGCGCTGGCGCGCATGCGCACCGCGCTGGGCGCGGCCGGCAGCGACTGGCGCTCGGTGCTGGAGCGCGAGGCGCAGGCGATCGCCGAAGAGGATCTGGCCGCCAACCGGCACATGGGCGCGCTCGGCGCCGGCCTGATCGCGCCCGGCAGCGGCGTGCTGACCCATTGCAACACCGGCTCGCTGGCCACCGCCGGCTTCGGCACCGCGCTGGGCGTGATCCGCGCCGGCGTCGCCCAGCAGCGCATCGCCAAGGTGTTCGCCGGCGAGACCCGGCCCTGGCTGCAGGGCGCGCGGCTGACCGTGTGGGAACTGCAGCAGGACGGTATCGACGCCACCCTGATCGCCGATTCGGCGGCCTCGCACCTGATGAAGACCGGCGCGGTGCAGTGGGTGATCGTCGGTGCCGACCGCATCTGCGCCAATGGCGACACCGCCAACAAGATCGGCACCTACCAGCTGGCGATCGCCGCACGCCACCACGGCGTCAGGTTCATGGTGGTGGCGCCGTCGTCCACCGTGGACATGGACACCGCCGACGGCGCGCAGATCGAGATCGAGCAGCGCGATCCGGGCGAGCTGTTCGGCGTCGGCGGCACGCGTACCGTGGCCGACGGCATCGCCGCCTGGAACCCGGTGTTCGACGTGACCCCGGCGGACCTGATCGACGCCATCGTGACCGAGCGCGGGGTCATCGAACGCCCGGACCTGCCGCGCATGCGCGCCGCCTTCGGCGGCTGAGCCGGAGTAGTGCGGCGGCGCCCGGCGGGCGCTGCCGAAGGCGCGCAAGTGCTTGTTCGCGCCGGCAAAACCGGGCAATCGGGCGCCCGTCATGATAGAATCCGGCGGTTCGATCGACCGCCGTACGCCCTAGGCGTGCGGCCGCGGCGGGCCCGCCTGTCGCGGGCCGGCGTCGTGGTCGATCCGCCACCAGACTTACGGAACCCGAATGGCAGAATCCGCCAAGGAAATCATCCAGGTCAACCTGGAAGACGAGATGCGCAAGAGCTACCTCGATTACGCCATGAGCGTGATCGTGGGGCGTGCCCTCCCGGATGCGCGCGACGGCCTCAAGCCGGTGCATCGCCGCGTGTTGTTCGCGATGAACGAGTTGGGCGCGCACAGCAACAAGCCCTACTACAAGTCGGCGCGTATCGTCGGCGACGTCATCGGTAAGTACCACCCGCACGGCGACCAGTCGGTGTACGACACCCTGGTGCGCATGGCGCAGCCGTTCTCGCTGCGCTACATGATGGTGGACGGGCAGGGCAACTTCGGCTCGGTCGACGGCGACTCCGCGGCGGCGATGCGTTACACCGAGGCGCGCATGTCGCGGCTCGCGCACGAGATGATGGCCGACATCGACAAGGAAACCGTCGATTTCCAGCCCAACTACGACGAGAAGGAACAGGAACCGTCGGTGATGCCGACGCGCTTCCCGAGCCTGCTGGTCAACGGCTCGGCCGGCATCGCGGTGGGCATGGCCACCAACATCCCGCCGCACAACCTGACCGAGTCGATCAATGCCTGCCTGGCGCTGATCGACAACCCGCAGATCGACGTCGACGGGTTGATGGAGCACATCCCCGGCCCGGATTTCCCGACCGCCGGCATCATCAACGGCACCACCGGCATCGTCGCCGGCTACCGCACCGGCCGCGGCCGCGTGCGCATGCGCGCCAAGGCCGAGATCGAGATCCAGGACAACGGCCGCGAAGCGATCGTGGTCACCGAGATCCCGTACCAGGTCAACAAGGCGCGGCTGATCGAGAAGATCGCCGAGCTGGTCAAGGAAAAGAAGCTCGAGGGCATCAGCGAGCTGCGCGACGAGTCCGACAAGGACGGCATGCGCATCTACATCGAGGTCAAGCGCGGCGAAGCCGCCGATGTGGTGCTGAACAACCTGTACCAGCAGACCCAGATGGAGTCGGTGTTCGGCATCAACATGGTGGCGCTGGTCGACGGCCGCCCGCAGCTGCTGAACCTCAAGCAGATGCTGGAGGCGTTCGTCCGCCACCGTCGCGAAGTGGTCACCCGCCGCACCATCTTCGAACTGCGCAAGGCGCGCGCCCGCGCGCACATCCTCGAAGGCCTGACCGTCGCGCTCGCCAACATCGACGAGATGATCGAGCTGATCAAGACCTCGGCGAACCCGAACGAGGCGCGCGAGCGCATGCTGGCCAAGACCTGGCAGCCGGGCCTGGTCGGCGCGCTGCTCAATGCGGCCGGCGCCGAGGCCTCGCGCCCGGAAGACCTGCCCAGCGGCGTCGGCCTGGTCGGCGGCGGCTACCAGCTGACCGAAGTGCAGGCCACGCAGATCCTGGAAATGCGCCTGCACCGCCTGACCGGCCTGGAGCAGGAGCGCCTGACCGAGGAATACAAGCAGTTGCTGGAGGCGATCGCAGGGCTGATCCGCATCCTGGAAAACCCGGACGTGCTGCTGCAGGTGATCCGCGAGGAGCTGGTCAACATCCGCGAGGAATACGGCGACGCACGCCGCACCGAGATCCGCCACAGCGAAGAGGATCTGGACATCCTCGACCTGATCGCGCCGGAAGACGTGGTGGTGACCCTGTCGCACGCCGGCTACGCCAAGCGCCAGCCGGTCAGCGCCTACCGCGCGCAGCGCCGCGGCGGCCGCGGCCGCAGCGCGGCGGCGACCAAGGAAGAGGATTTCATCGATCAGCTGTGGCTGGTCAACACCCACGACACGCTGCTGACCTTCACCAGCAGTGGCAAGGTGTTCTGGCTGCCCGTGCACCAGTTGCCGGAGGCCGGGCCGAACGCGCGCGGCCGCCCGATCGTCAACTGGATTCCGCTGGAGAACGGCGAGCGCGTGCAGGCGGTGCTGCCGGTGCGCGAGTACGCCGAGGGCCGCTACGTGTTCTTCGCCACCCGCAACGGCATGGTCAAGAAGACCCCGCTGAGCGAGTTCGCGTTCCAGCGCAAGATCGGCAAGATCGCGATCAACCTCGACGAGGGCGATGCCCTGGTCGGCGTGGCGCTCACCGATGGCGAGCGCGACGTGTTGCTGTTCGCCTCCAACGGCAAGACCGTGCGCTTCTCCGAACGGCCCAAGGACGACGAGGCCGATGATGCGGTCCTCGACGAGGCCGGTGCCGAGGACGGCGCCGTGGCCGACGACGAGGCCGCGGGCGAGGAGGGCGACGATCCCCGTGGCGCGCGGCGCAAGAGCCGCGGCGGCGTCAAGCCGACCGGGCGCAGCAGCCGCGGCGTGCGCGGCATCCGCCTGGCCAAGAGCGAATACGTGGTCAGCCTGATCGTGGCCGAGCCGGCCGTGGGCCAGGACGAGGACGCCGACGATGTCGATGCCGCGGCGGACACCGAGGTCGATGCCGAGGCGCGCAACGGCGACGAGGCCGATGCCTACATCCTCACCGCGACCGAGAACGGCTACGGCAAGCGCACCCCGCTGGGCGAGTATCCGCGCAAGGGCCGCGGCACCCAGGGCGTGATCGGCATCCAGACCAGCGAGCGCAACGGCAAGCTGGTCGGTGCGGTGCTGCTGAGCACCCGCGACGAAGTGCTGCTGATCTCCGACGGCGGCACCCTGGTGCGGACCCGCGCCTCGGAAATCTCCCGCGTCGGCCGCAACACCCAGGGCGTGACCCTGATCCGCCTGTCCAAGGGCGAGAAGCTACAGGCGGTCGAACGCCTGGATGGCTCGCTGGTCGAGGAGGACGTGCTGCCGGGCGAGGACGGCGCCGCCGACGGCGCTGGCGAGGCGGCACCGCCGCAGGCGTGATCCGCGCCTGAGCGAACGACGACGCCGGCCTCGTGCCGGCGTCGTCGTTTTCGCAGTGCCATCGGGACGATGCGGGCAACCTGCTGCGCGCATACCGGCGGCGGCACGGCAGTCGTGCGTTCTGCCGTTGCGCCATATCGCCTGCCGCCATGTCGTCCGGCAATCGCTGCCCGCGACGGCACATGCCGTGTGATGCCCGGGTCGGCGCCGCATCACGAAGACCGCAAGATTGCGTGTCACCGTGTGTCGTCTGGAAACGCGTGATGTTCACTTGCGGCCTGGGATAAACGCGGTGCGGCGCGCATGCGCCGCTGCCACGGCGGATGTTCCGCGTGGCCGTGTCCTGCGAGGAATGGCAATGAACGAATTCGAACGAACCGTGCGTCGTGGCGGCTGGCCGCTGCGGTTGCTCGGCGGTGCGTGCGCGCTGATCGGCGCGGTGCTGGCGATTGGCGGCGCCTGGCTGCTGGCGCTGGGCGGCTCCTGGTACTACTTGGTCGCCGGCCTCGGCCTGGCGATTTCCGGCGTGCAGCTGTGGCGCGGCCGGCGCAGCGGCGCGCTGTGGTTCGCCGCGACCTTCCTGCTGTCGCTGCTGTGGGCGGCATGGGAATCGGGCACCGATTACTGGCGCTGGGTGCCGCGCATGGGCCTGATGGTATTCCTGGCCTTGCTGTTGGCGCTGCTGCTGCCACGGCTGGACCGGCCGTTCTCGCGCACGTTGTCGCGCACGCTCGCCGCGGTGCTGGCGCTGGTGTTCGTCGGCGCGTTCGCGTTGGCGTTCCTGCCGTACGGGGTGACCGAGACCGACGGCACGCTGGCGCACGCGGCGGGCATGGCCGCGGCGCTGGCACGCCCGCGCACCGGCGCGCAGCCGGCCGACGCGCCGGCCGACGCCGACTGGGCCGCCTACGGCCGCGACAACGCCGGCAGCCGCTACACGCCGCTGCGGCAGATCGCTCCGGACAATGTGGCGCAGTTGCGTACCGCCTGGACCTTCCGCACCGGCGACCTGCCGGACAAGCGCTGGGGCGCGGAGACCACGCCGCTGAAGATCGGCGACAGCCTGTACCTGTGCAGCGCACGCAACCAGATGATCGCGCTGGATGCGCGCAGCGGCCGCGAACGCTGGCGCTACGATCCCAAGGTGGCGGACAAGGCGATCCCGTACACCGCCGCCTGCCGCGGCGTCAGCTATTACGCGGTGCCGGACGCCCAGGCAACGGCGTCGACGGCCTGCCGCCAGCGCGTCATCGAAGGCACCCTGGACGGGCGCCTGATCGCGGTCGATGCCGCCGACGGCAAGCCCTGCGAGGACTTCGGCCGGCACGGCCAGGTCGACATCACCGTCGGCATGGGCGAAACGCCACCGGGCTACGTCTCGATCAATTCGCCGCCGACCATCGTGCGCGGGGTGGTCGTCACCGGCCATCAGGTGCTGGACGGACAGAAGCGCTACGAGCCGTCCGGCGTGATCCAGGGCTTCGACGCGGTGACCGGCGCGCTGCGCTGGGCCTGGGACATGACCCATCCGGACTGGACCGGCGCGCCGCCGCCGGGGCAGACCTGGACCCGCGGCACGCCCAACATGTGGACCAGCGCGGCCGGCGACGAACAGCTCGGCTACGTCTACCTGCCGATGGGCAATTCCTCGGCCGACTACTGGAGCAGTTCGCGCACTCCGCAGGAAGACCGCTACGCGACCTCGCTGGTCGCGCTGGACGTCACCACCGGCAAGCCGGTGTGGAATTTCCAGACCACCCACATCGATGTGTGGGACTACGACCTGGGTTCGCAACCGACGTTGCTGGATTTCCCGCACGACGGCACGACCGTGCCGGCGGTGCTGCTGCCCAGCAAGCAGGGCGAGCTGTATGTGCTCGATCGGCGCACCGGCAAGCCGCTGGTCGGGGTCGAGGAACGCGCGGTGCCGGGTGGCGGCGTGGAGCCGCAGCGCCGCGCCAAGACCCAGCCGTTCTCGCTGTACCACTCGCTGCGCAAGCGCGACCTGACCGAGCGCGACATGTGGGGCATGACCCCGATCGATCAACTGGTGTGCCGCATCCAGTTCCGCAGCGCCAGCTACAAGGGCATCTACACGCCGCCGGAAGCCGACCGCCATTCGATCGAATATCCCGGCTACAACGGCGGCTCGGACTGGGGCAGCGTGGCGGTGGATCCGCGGCGGGGTGTGATCGTCGCCAATTACAACGACATGCCCAACTACAACCTGCTGGTGCCGCGGGCCAAGGCCGACAAGCTGGGCTGGGCGCCGCGCGACCAGGTGCGCGGCGACAGCGGCGGCGCCGAGGGCGCCGGCGATCCGCAGGCGGGCACGCCGTATGCGATCAATGTCAACGCCGGCTGGCGCCTGCCGTTCACCGGGCTGCTGTGCAAGCAGCCGCCGTACGGCGGCATCCGCGCCATCGACCTGGCCAGCGGCAAGACCCTGTGGGACCGTCCGTTCGGCAGTGCGCGCGGCAATGGCCCGTTCGGCATCCACTCCGGCTTGCCGATCGAGATCGGCACGCCCAACAACGGCGGCGCCGTGGTCAGCGCCAGCGGCCTGATCTTCATCGCCGCGGCCACCGACGACATGATCCGCGCGATCGACCTGGCCAGCGGCAAGACCCTGTGGCAGGCCAAGCTGCCGGCCGGCGGCCAGGCCACGCCGATGGTGTATGCCGTCGACGGCCGCGAGTACTTGGTCATCGTCGCCGCCGGCCATCACTTCATGGAAACCAAGCGCGGCGACGACGTGATCGCCTACGCGCTGCCGCCGGCAGGCTGATGCGGGCCGCCGCCGCGAGGTCGCGATGCGGCTTCGCGGCGGCGGGGCGTGGCGGAGGCGGGAAGGGCGTGATTGGCCTCCTGCCGCCGATCACGCCGGTCGCATCGCGGTGCGCCCAATCACGGGTATGCGATGCGTCGTAGGAGCGGCTTCAGCCGCGACAGGCGTTCACGGGAAGACCTGTCGCGGCTGAAGCCGCTCCTACGAGAAAGGATCGAGATACGCTCAGCTTGGTCCGCGTCTACTCCAACTGATCGCGGGCGAACGCCGCGTCCAGCGCTTCCATCGCATCGCGCGGCGTGAGCTTGGCGGCTTTCTCGAAGGCTGCGGCGGCGTCTTCTTCGCGCTTGTCGCTGTACAGCAAGAGCAGCACGTTGGCGTGTTCGACGTGGGCGATGGGCGCGTCCGGCACCAGCTTCAGCGCCTGCTGGATATGCTGTTCGGCGGTGGCGGCCTTGGCCCCGTAGGTGAGGCCGCCGATCATCGCGCCGACCTTGCCGATGATCTCGGCGTGGTACAGCGCCAGCGCCATGTGCGCCTCGGCATGCTGGGGCTCCAGCTCCAGCGCCGCTTCCAGCGACGCGCGCACCTTGCTGGCGATGCCCTGCTTGAGCGCCTTGACGATGCTCAATCCCTGGCTGTAGCGGCCCAGCGCGAAGGCATGGCGGTAGTGGCTGTTGGCCTCGTCCGGCAGCGCGGCGATCGCCGCCTCGGCCAGCGCCGCGGCCTGCTGCAGCCGCTGCAACTGGTCTTTTTCGTCCTCGACCAGATAGCCGGCGTGGATGCCGATCGCTTTGACCGCGACCGAGGCGCCGAACACGCCCAGCGCCTTGCCGGCGTCGTAGGCCTGCTGGAACTGCCCGTGGTGGAAGGCCCGCCAGGCCTCGATCAGCGCGGCCGAGAGGGTCTTTGCGTCGTGACCCTTGCCGGCCTTGCCGGCGGCATCCAGCAGCGCCTGCGCGCGTGCCGGATCCGGGTAGGGTTCCCTGTCGCCGGCGTGCAGCTTGGGCCAGGCTTTCTTCAGCGCATCGCCGGCGTAGGCGTAGGCCTTGGCGTCGTATGGAAACGGCGCCCACGCGCCCGATTTTGCTGCCATGCGAATCTCCCTGTGCGGCGCCGGGCCACGGCGTCCGCGCCGAGCATGGCGCGGGCGCCGGCGCGTGGCAAGGGTGGTCGTGGATAGTGTGTTTGCTCGAGCCGCCGGCGCCAGCATGGCGCGCATCGGGGCCACTGCCGGCCCTTCTGGAGATCGTGCGATGGCGACCAAGAAGCGTTCCCCCTCCGCGCTGCGGCCGGACCGGCTGAACCCGCGGCACCTGTGGCTGGCCGGGCTGGGCGTGGTCGCGCTGACCCGCAAGCGCGCGCTGGCCGCCGCCGCCGATGCCGCGCAGGGCGCGGCGACGCTCAAGGCGCTCGCCACGCAACTGGCCGACGAGGCCGAGAGCAGCGTGCGCGAGGGCGCCGCGGCGCTGCGTGGCCAGGTGCAGCCGTTGAGCGCCGAGGTCGAGGCGCGCCTGCAGCCGGTGCTGGTCAAGCTGGGGCTGAAGGCCACGCCGCGCGCCGCATCGCGCAAACGCCCGGCCGCGCCCGGGCGCGCCAAGCCCGCCGCCAGGAAGCGTGCGGCCGCGCGGCGCCCAGGTGCCGCCGGCAAGCGCGGTGCGGGCGCTCGATAACCCGCGCGCTGCCATGCCAGCCGCCTGCCTGCCGCGGTGTCGCGGCGGTACGGGCGGCACCTTGCACGCGGGGACTGGCTTCGGCTTGCGTGTACGCTCCGGGGAGCGATCACATGCTCGCCAAGACAGTTACTATTGATCACAATAAGCAATGAAAACGATTTTGTTGCTTGGCTGTCTGGCCGCTGCCCCGTTCCTTGCACACGCCGCCGACTTGGCCGGTCGCGGAACCTGCCTTGGCGCCGTCAAGCAGGAACTCAGACTGGCCTGGCCGCAGAATCACACGATCAATATCGTGACCTTCGGGCACAGCGTGCCAGCCGGCTATTTCGTCGTTCCGGAGGTGCGCAGCAAGGAAGCGTATCCCCGGCGTGTCGCCGATGCGCTGGAGCAGCTTTACCCGACCGCGGTCATCAACGTGATCACCTCGGCGGTGGGCGGCGAGGATTCCAGTCGGGGGCTGGGCAGGTTCGTCGCGGAAGGCCTGGGACATCGGCCGAACGTGATCACGATCGACTACGGCCTCAACGACCGCAATCTGACGGTCGCGCAGTCGCGCGCCAACCTCACGGAGATGATCCGCGAGGCACGATCGGCGAACGCGTGCGTGGTGCTGATGACGCCGAGCATCGATTTGAAGGGCGATCCGCCAGCGGCCAAGTCGACCTTGCTCGAACAGGTCGACATGATCCGCAAGCTCGCGAAGACGCAAGGCGTCGCGTTGGTCGATTCCTACGCGGCCTTCGCTGCCTACAAGGGGAATCGGCAGGACCTGATGGCGCAGTCGAACCATCCCAATGCAAAGGGGCATCAGCTCATCGCGGACAGGTTGGTCGAACTGTTCAAGTGACGCGGTGTGCGTTGGCAGGCCGACGCGCGTGCGACGCAGTCCGCGTCCGGGTCGCCCCCCAGCGTCGCGAGCGAGCGGGTTCGCCGTTGGCGGCGGAACGCCGCGCTCGGGCATACTCGCGTGCCGTTCCCCGAGATGCCACTCCATGCAGATCCGGCCTGCGACGCTCGACGATGCCGAGGCGATGGTCGCCGTGCAGACTGCGATCTTCGCCGCCGGTCTGCGCAAGGCGCCGACCGATCTGGCGACGGTGTGCGCGACCTATCTGCAGCATCCCGATCGTCTCCAGTGCGTGCTGGCCGAGGACGCCGACGGGCGTGTCCTCGGCTTCCAGTCGCTGCGCATCGCGCGTCCCGGCAATGCCTACGACGTGGCCGAGGGCTGGGGCATCATCGGCACCCATGTCGACCCGCGGGCGGCGCGCCGTGGGGTCGGCAGCGCGCTGTTCCGGGCCACCCGTGCGGCCGCGCGCAGCGCCGGGCTGGCGCAGATCGACGCCAGCATCGCCGCCGACAATGCGCTCGGGCAGGCGTACTACGAGGCCATCGGCTTTCGCACCTACCGCACGCCGCCGGGCCTGGTCTGCAAGGTCTATCGGCTCGACGGGCCAGCCGCGCAGGCCGCCGCCGACTGAGCATCACCGCACCGCCTGTGCTTGCGCGCAGGGCAGGGCGCTTTCAGTCCAGATAGGCGTCCATCAACGCGGCCAGGTGCGCGCGCTCGGCGTCGCGCAGGAACGGCGCGATCAGTCGCATCACCTGCACGATGCCGTGGCGGATCGCCACTTGCTCGTCCTTCTCGCCGCGCGCGGCCGCGTAGTTGAGCCAGAACGTGGCTACCACCAGCACGTTGGTGGCCACGCCGCTTCTTTCCTGGGCGCTGGCGCGCATCGCGCCGGTCTGCGCCAGGCCCTCGAACACCGCCTGCACGCTGGCGTCGGCGCGGCGCAGGATGCGCGCGAAGCGCAGGCGCAGGCGCCGGCTGCGGCTGAGGATCTCGACCAGGTCGCGGTACAGGAAGCGGTAGTCCCAGATGCACTCGAACACCAGGTGCAACTGCAGCCAGATGTCCTCCAGCCCGGGCAGGCGCGCGCTCGGCAACGCCAGCGCCGCGTCCATGCGCTCCTCGTAGCGCGCGAACAGGTGCTCGATGATGTCGTCCTTGTTGCGGAAGTGGTAGTACAGGTTGCCGGGGCTGATCTCCAGCTCGTCGGCGATGTGGTTGGTGGTGACGTGCGGCTCGCCCTGCGCGTTGAACATCGCCAGGGCGGTCTCGAGGATGCGCCGCCGGGTGTCGCGGGCCATCAGGCCAGCAGCTTCTTCACCAGGTCCACGTACTTCTTCTGCGCGTCCGCCTGCGGCATGCCCTTGAGCTTGGCCCAGGCCTCGTACTTGGCGGTGCCGACGAAGTCGAAGAAGCCCGGCTTGGTGCCGCTGACGTCGCCTTCCGAGCCTTGCTTGTACAGCGCATAGAGCCGCAACAGCGTGTCGTTGTCGGGGCGCTCGGCCCGTTGCTTGATGTCCTGGACCGCTTTCTCGAAGGCCGCCTTGCTGTCTGCCATGATCCCGCTCCGCTCCGCCCTGACCGGCAGGCATCACAGCACGGGCGAGAGGCCGGGTCAACGCGGGGCGCGGCCGTCGGCCGGGACGGATGGCGCCGTCACAGCATCGGCAGTGCGTCGGCCTGACGGCTGTCGGCGATGCGTTCGTGCGCATGCGCGGCCTGTTCGTGCGCGGCCTGCGCCTGCCGCGCCAGCGAGGCCTTGGCCGCGATGGAACGGATCGCATCGGTGACCTCGGCCAGCGGTACCTGCGTGCTCAGCCGCTGGAAGGTGTCGCGGCTGTTGTAGCCGGAGCCGTCGCGCAGGTACTGCTCGTACATGGTCAGCAACTCGGTGCAGGCCGCGGTGAGGGTTTCCATGTTGTTGCGGGCCAGGGCGTGGCCGACCTGGTCCAGGTTGTGCAGGCAATCCGACAGCCAGTGCAGGTCGTAGCGCGCGCTGGCCGGCTCCGGGCCATTGTGGCCGCGGCTGTAGGCGCTGTAGCGGCGGATACTGCGCGCCACCCGCGCGACGTGCGCGAGCAGGGTGCCGACCTCGTCGGCGATGTCGATCTGCGCCAGGGCGATGGTCGAGGGCGGCGCGGCCGGGGTCGGCGCGGGCGCCGCCTTCGCTGCGGCCGGCGAAGGCGCATTGGCAGGCGCGGCCGTGGCGGACGCGCCTGCAGCGGGGGCGGCTTCGTACTCGTAGGTCGCACGCAGGCGCTCGTGGTCCTGGCGCAGCGTTTCCAGTTCCTGCGCGCTGGCGGCGGCCTGCGCCTTCAGTTGGCTCAGCGCCGCCTGATACCGCGCGATGGTCTCCTTCGCAGTCGCGTCGCGCCGATAGGCGTGCCCCAGACGCTGGAACAAGCCATGCGCGAACGCTGTGGCAACGGCAGCCCACAGCGCCACGGCAGGAGTGAGGTAGATCAGGATGCCCATGCAGGCTCCTTGAAACGATGCATCCCTTGTCGGCGTGTTTCCGCCGAACTTGAGGGCCTCTCGTTCGAGGAGTGACGCAGTTCCGGTTTGAGTCGGCAGCAACCGTCCGCCGCCCCGGGCAGGTGGCGCGCGGGCCGTCGCGATGCTACTGAACGGGTTTGGAGAGCGCTTTCGACTTGGCGTACAGCGTCTTGGCGATCTCGGCCTCGCCCAGTGCGGCATGGCATTCGGCCAAGCTGTCCCACGCATTGGCCGAGTCCGGAAACATCGCGGTATTGAGGGTGAACACCCGCAACGCCCTGCGGGCGCCGAGGTTCTCGCGGATGGCGTAGCCGCTGGCGTTGATCACGCGTTCCTGTTCGCTGGCGGCGACGCCATTGCCATCGCGCAGCCACGCGCGGAGGCTGTCCGTCGCGCCGGGGCCATCGTCCAGCGCATAGGCGATCATGCGCTCGGAGAGCAGCGCATGCAGGAACTCCTTCGGCGCGGCCTGCGCCATCGTGCTTTCCACCAGCGTGCTGGACCAGACATTGCGGGCGCTGCCGTTGGTGAAATACACGAAGATCCAGTAGCCATTGCGCAGGGTGCCCTTGTAGGCCAGGCGCGCCCGCACGCGGGTGCCGCCATCGTGACCGACCTGGGTGTAGCCATCGCTGCGCGTGGTATCCCATCCGGTGGAGAAGAAGTTGCTGCCGCCACCGGTCAGCGTCTGCGGCTGCCACAGTCGTTCCAGCGTCGCCGTGGGCACCAGCCTGCCTGTGGCCAAGGCTTGCAGGAAGCGGTTCATGTCGCCGACGGTGGTCTGCAGATCGGCATGCCCCCAGCCGTAGCTCGGCCAGGGGGTTTCATCGGCCGGCTGCAGCGCACCGTCCTTGCCGATGTACGGCACCGCCGCACGATCCGGCGGGACGCTGGGCCGGCCCCACGATGTGCTGCGCATGTGCAGCGGCCGCAGAATGCGTTCGCGCGCGATGACGGGGTAGGGCTTGCGGTAATGCGCCTCCAGCAGGGCGGTCAGCACCAGGTAGTTGGCCTGGGTGTACTGCACCCGGCTGCCGGTGGCGAACTGCATCGGTGCCGCGCCGGCCACCTTGAGTGCGGCGGCAAGGTCGGGTGCCAGGCCGGGGTAGCCCTTGCTCACCCAGCGGTTGTCCACGCGTTCGTAGTACTCGGCGATGCCGGAACTGTGATTGAGGAAATCGCGGACATGGATCGTCTGCCACGCGGCCGGCAGCGCCGGAACGTAGCGGCTGGCCGGGGCATCCAGATCCACCTCGCCCTGATCCACCAACTGCATCACCAGCGTGCTGGTCAACAGCTTGGCCATCGACTGCGCGGGGAAGATGGAATCAACGGTGGCCGGCGCGTGGCTGGCCGGATCGCGTTCGCCGCTGGCGCCCCGGTAGAGCACCCGACCGTTGTGCGCGACCAGCACTGCCTGACCGGCAATGCCATAGCGTTCGCGGTTGACCTGCAGTTGCGCGTCCAGTCGCGCGGCAAGGGTGTCCGCGCTATCCCGAGCCGCGGCAGGCATGCTGCCGAGCAAGGTGCAGAGCAGCGTGGCAGCAAGGACACGAACCATCGCGGTGATCCGTCAGCGGCGATGGCGCATCATGTCACTCTGGAAAACAGGGTCAAGCGTCGCGAGGCGCGCCTTGTTCGACTGCGCATGGCAGGCATGTACCTTTGCCTATCGGGCCGGGCGCACCTTGGCGCGACAGAACGCAGGCGGATGCCGGCCAGTGGTCAGCTCCCTCGTCGGCACCCGATCAGCCGAGAATGCCCGGCAGATCCAGTCCCTTCTCCTTCGCGCAGTCCATCGCGATCGGGTAGCCCGCATCGGCATGCCGCATCACCCCGGTGGCAGGATCGTTCCACAACACCCGGGCGATGCGCTTGGCCGCGGCCTCGGTGCCGTCGCAGACAATGACCATGCCGGCGTGCTGCGAGAAGCCCATGCCGACGCCGCCGCCGTGGTGCAGCGACACCCAGGTGGCGCCGCTGGCCGTGTTGAGCAGGGCGTTGAGCAGCGGCCAGTCGGAGACCGCGTCGGAGCCGTCGGCCATGGCCTCGGTCTCGCGGTTCGGCGAGGCGACGCTGCCCGAATCCAGATGATCGCGGCCGATCACCACCGGCGCCTTCAGTTCGCCGTTGGCGACCATGTCGTTGAACGCCAGTCCCAGGCGGTCGCGATCGCCCAGGCCGACCCAGCAGATGCGCGCCGGCAGGCCCTGGAACTTGATCTTCTCGGCGGCCATGTCCAGCCAGCGGTGCAGGTGCGGGTTGTCCGGAATCAGTTCCTTGACCTTGGCGTCGGTCTTGGCGATGTCCTCCGGGTCGCCGCTCAGCGCGGCCCAGCGGAACGGGCCGACGCCGCGGCAGAACAGCGGGCGGATGTAGGCCGGCACGAAGCCCGGGAAATCGAAGGCATTCTCGACGCCTTCTTCCAGCGCCATCTGCCGCAGATTGTTGCCGTAGTCCACGGTCGGCACACCCAGCGCGTGGAAGGCGAGCATGGCGCGGATGTGGTTGGCCATCGAGTCGCGCGCGGCGGCCTCCACTTCCTTGGGCGCGCTCGCGCGCTTTTCGTCCCACTGCTCGACGCTCCAGCCCTGCGGCAGGTAGCCGTTGACCGGGTCGTGCGCGGAGGTCTGATCCGTCAGCAGGTCCGGCTTGACGCCACGGATCAGCAGTTCATCCAGCACGTCGGCGACATTGCCGAGCAGGCCGACCGACAGCGGCGTCTTCGCCGTGCACGATTCGGCGATCAGCCGCAGTGCCTCGTCCAGATTATCGGTCCAGGTGTCCAGATAGCCGGTGCGCAGGCGCATGTCGATGCTGCTCTTGCGACATTCCACCGCCAGGCACGAGGCGCCGGCCATCACCGCGGCCAGCGGCTGCGCGCCGCCCATGCCGCCGAGACCGCCGGTGAACAGCCACTTGCCGGACAGGTCGCCGCCGTAGTGCTGCCGGCCCATTTCCACGAAGGTTTCGTAGGTGCCCTGGACGATGCCCTGCGCGCCGATGTAGATCCAGCTGCCGGCGGTCATCTGCCCGTACATGGCCAGGCCCTTCTTATCCAGTTCGTTGAAGTGGTCCCAGTTGGCCCAGCGCGGCACCAGATTGGAGTTGGCGATCAGCACCCGCGGCGCGTCGGCATGGGTGCGGAACACGCCGACCGGCTTGCCCGACTGCACCAGCAGCGTCTGGTCGTCGTCCAGCCGCTTGAGCGTCTCGACGATGGCGTCGAAGCTTTCCCAGTCGCGCGCGGCGCGGCCGATGCCACCGTACACCACCAGCTCCTGCGGACGCTCGGCCACATCCGGATGCAGGTTGTTCATCAGCATGCGCAGCGGCGCTTCGGTCAGCCAGCTCTTGGCGGTGAGGGTGCTGCCGGTGGGGGCGTGGATGCGGCGGGTGGCGTCGAGGCGGGTCATGCGGGAATCCTCAGGTGGATACGCGGAATGCGGAACGCGGTGCGCGCGCGTCAGTCGGCGGCGCGGCGGGATGCGACGGGATTGCTGGCGAAATCGAGGCAGGCCTGCAGCACCTGCTGCAGCACCGCGCGCAGCGGCGCGGCGTGGTCGGGTTGCCAGGGTGACGGCCAGTTGCCGGGGGCGAGCGTGTCCGGCTCGTGCATGTAGCCGCGGCAGGCCAGTTCCATCTGGATCGCGTGCACGCCGTCGGCTGGCGCGCCGTGGTGGCGGGTGCTCCAGCCGCCCTTGAAGCGGCCGTTGCGCACGTGGCTGAAGCCGCTGCCGGCGCAGACGCCTTCGACCGCATCGGTCAGCGCGGCCGCGCAACTGCCATCCACCGCGCCGGAGGCGCCGGCGCTGCCGATGTTGAACTGCGGCAACTCGCCGTCGAACAGGTGCGGAATGCGCGAGCGGATCGAATGCGCGTCGTACACCACGATGGCCGGGTGCAGCGCGCGCAGGCGCGCGATCTCCGCGTCCAGCGCGGCGTGGTAGGGGACGAACCACTGCTCGCGGCGTCGCGCGATCTCGGCCGCATCCGGCTCGGCGCCGGGCCGGTACAGCGGCTGCGCATCGAAGGTGGTCAGCGGGCACAGCCCGGTGGTGTTCTGCCCGGGATAGAGCGACACCCCGGCCGGGTCGCGGTTGACGTCGATCACCGAGCGCGAGATCGCCGTGCGCACGGTGGTCGCGCCGAGCGCGTCGGCGAAGTCGTACAGCAGGTGCACCCACCAGTCGGCATCGCGCTGCGCCAGCCATGGCGAGACGAAGCGCTCGGCCAGCCCCTCCGGCAACTCGGTGCCGGTATGCGGGAAGCTGAGGATCAGCGGCGCATCGCCGCGGTGCACAGTGAGCCAGTCGGGCAGGGATGTCATACGGCCTCGCGGGTTGTGCTGTGGTGTAGGAGCGGCTTCAGCCGCGACCGGGCATTGCCGGGAAAGCCCCGTCGCGGCTAAAGCCGCTCCTACGACCGGTTCTTCGGATCAGATACTGACCTCGGGCAACGGCATCCCCACCGCCGCAGCCAACGCGCCGTCGCGCACCAGCGCGGTGGCGGCCAGCATGTCCGGGTGGAAGTAGCGATCGTCCTGCAGCGCCGGCACGCGGGCGCGCAGCAGCGCGCGTGCCGCTTCCAGGGCGGCGCTGGAGCGCAGCGGCGCGTGGAAGTCGCAGCCCTGCGCGGCGGCCAGCAGTTCGATGCCGACCACGTTGGCCGCGTTCTCGGCCATCGCCAGCAGGCGGCGCGCGCCATGCGCGGCCATCGACACGTGGTCTTCCTGGTTGGCCGAGGTCGGAATCGAGTCGACGCTGGCCGGATACGCGCGCTGCTTGTTCTCCGAGACCAGCGCGGCAGCGGTGACCTGCGGGATCATGAAGCCGGAGTTGAGGCCGGGCTTGGGGGTCAGGAACGCCGGCAGCCCGGACAGCGCCGGGTCCACCAGCATGGCAACGCGGCGCTCGCTGATCGAGCCGATCTCGCACACCGCCAGCGCCAGCATGTCGGCGGCGAAGGCCACCGGCTCGGCGTGGAAGTTGCCGCCGGACAACGCCTCGCCGGTGTCGCTGAACACCAGCGGGTTGTCGGAGACGCCGTTGGCCTCGGTGGCCAGGATGGTGGCGGCCTGGCGCATCACGTCCAGCGCTGCGCCCATCACCTGCGGCTGGCAGCGCAGGCAGTACGGGTCCTGCACGCGCACGTCGTTGTCGCGGTGCGAATCGCGGATCGCCGAGGCGTGCATCAACTCACGCAGCGCCGCGGCAGTGGCGATCTGCCCGGGTTGCCCGCGCAGCGCGTGGATGCGCGGATCGAACGGGGTGTCCGAGCCTTTCGCGGCCTCGGTGGACAGCGCGCCGGCGACCAGCGCGGCATGGAACACGCGCTCGATCTCGAACAGCCCGGCCAGCGCGTAGGCGGTGGAGAACTGGGTGCCGTTGAGCAGGGCCAGGCCCTCCTTGGCGCCCAGCGTCAGCGGCTGCAGCCCGGCCTGGGCCAGCGCCTGCGCCGCCGGCAGGCGTGCGTCGCCGACGAAGGCCTCGCCGACGCCGAGCATCACCGTGGCCAGGTGCGCCAGCGGCGCCAGGTCGCCGGAGGCGCCGACCGAGCCCTGGCACGGCACCACCGGGACCACCTCGTGCTGCAGCAGCGCTTCCAGCATCGACAAGGTTTCCGGTCGCACGCCGGAGGCGCCCTGGGCCAGGCTGGCCAGCTTCAGCGCCATCATCAGCCGCACCACCGGCACCGGCATCGGCGCGCCGACCCCGGCCGCGTGCGACAGCACGATGTTGCGCTGCAGGGCTTGCAGGTCCTCGCGCTCGATGCGCACGCTGGCCAGCTTGCCGAAGCCGGTGTTGATGCCGTACACCGGCGCGCCGGTCGCCACGATCGCCTCCACGGTCTGCGCGCTGCGCAGCACCGCGTCGGCGCAGGCCGGGTCCAGGCGCACACCGGCGCCGCGGTACACCGCGCGCCACTGCGCCAGGCTCACCGCGCCGGGGCGCAGCAGGATCTCGTCGTCGCTCATTGTCCTCTCCAGATACGCGCATGCAGCGGGTTGAAGCCCATGCGATAGACCAATTCGGCCGGTTCGGCGATGTCCCAGATCGCCAGGTCGCAGGCCAACCCGGCGCGCAGCCGGCCGACCTGGTCCTGGCGCCCGAGCGCGCGCGCCGCTTCGCGGGTGAAGCCGGCGATGCACTCGGCCACGGTCAGCCGGAACAGCGTCGCCGCCAGGTTCATCGCCAGCAGCGGGCTGGTCAGCGGCGAGGTGCCGGGGTTGCAATCGGTGGCCAGCGCGCGCGGCACGCCGGCGGCGCGCAGCGCGGCGATCGGCGGCAGTTGGGTGTCGCGGGTGAAATAGAACGCGCCCGGCAGCAGCACCGCGACGGTGCCGGCCGCGGCCATCGCGGCGACGCCGGCGTCGTCCAGGTATTCGACATGGTCGGCCGAGCGCGCACCGTAGCGCGCGGCCAGCGCCGCGCCGCCCTGGTTGGACAGCTGCTCGGCATGAATCTTCAGCGCCAGGCCGTGGCGTTGCGCGGCCTGGAATACCTGCTCGGTCTGCGCCGGGGTGAACGCCAGGTGCTCGCAGAACACGTCCACCGCCTCGGCCAGGCCCTGCGCGGCGACCGCCGGGATCATGCGCTCGCAGACTTCGTCGATGTAGGCCTGCGCCTCGCCGCCGGGCGGTACCGCGTGCGCGCCGAGAAAGGTCGGCGACACGTCGACCGCGCGCAGCTCGCCCAGGCGCCGCGCCACGCGCAGCAGGCGCACTTCGTCCTCAAGCGTCAGGCCGTAGCCGGACTTGATCTCCACCGTGGTCACGCCTTCGGCCAGCAGCGCGTCCAGCCGCGGCAGGCTGGCGGCGAGCAGGGCATCCTCGTCGGCGGCGCGGGTGGCGCGCACCGTGGAGACGATGCCGCCGCCGGCGCGGGCGATGTCGGCATAGCTGGCGCCGAGCAGGCGTTGCTCGAACTCGCCGGCGCGGTTGCCGGCATAGACCAGGTGGGTATGGCAATCGATCAGGCCGGGGCCGATCCAGCGCCCGCCGCAGTCGATGCTGCGTTGCGCCGACAGCGGGCCGGGCAACTGCGCGGCGGCGCCGGCATAGACGATGCGGCCGTCGCGGCAGGCCACCACGCCGTCGTGGACCAGCCCCAGTCCGCCGTCCTCGGCGTCCAGCGTCATCAGGTGCGCGTTGTGCCAGAGCGTGTCGCAGGGCATGGTCACGGGCAGGCTCGTCGGTTATTTTGTATATACAATATTGTGGTCGATGGAGGGTGTCCAGTGCAGACCCAGGCGCAGCAGCAGGCCAGCGGCAACGCGGGATCGGGCGAATTCTGGTGTGCGCATGCGTTGCTGCCGCAGGGCTGGGTGCGCGACGTGCGCATCGGCGTGTTCGGCGGCCGCATCGCCACGGTGGAGCGCGGCGTGGCCGCGGCATTGGGCGATCAGCGCCTGGACATCGTGGTGCCTGGGCTGGGCAATCTGCACAGCCACGCCTTCCAGCGCGGCATGGCCGGCCTGACCGAGATCGGCGGGCGCAGCGGCGACAGCTTCTGGAGCTGGCGCGAACTGATGTACCGCTTCCTGCAGCGGCTGAGCCCCGACGATCTGCAGGCCATCGCCGAGCAGGCCTATGTGGAAATGCTCGAGGCCGGTTTCACCCGGGTCGGCGAATTCCATTATGTCCATCACGCCGCCGACGGCCGGCCCTACGCCGACCGCGCCGAGATGGCGCAGCGCCTGGCGGCCGCGGCGCAAACCAGCGGCATCGGCCTGAGCCTGCTGCCGGTGTTCTACGCGCATGCCGACTTCGGCGGCGCCGCGCCGAACCCGGCGCAGCAGCGCCTGCTGCACGACGTCGACGGCTTTGCCGCATTGCTGGACGGCAGCCGCCGCGCCTTGCAGGGGCTGGACGACGCGGTGCTGGGCCTGGCCCCGCACAGCCTGCGCGCAGTCTCCCCGGACGAACTGGCGGCGCTGCTGCCGCTATGCGACGGCCCGGTGCACATCCATATCGCCGAGCAGACCCGCGAGGTCGACGCCTGCCTGGCCTGGAGCGGGCAGCGCCCAGTGCAATGGCTGCTGGCGCACGCGCCGGTGGATGCGCGTTGGTGCCTGGTCCACGCCACCCACGTCGATGCCGCCGAAGTGCAGGGCATCGCCGCCAGCGGCGCAGTGGTCGGGCTGTGCCCGATCACCGAGGCCAACCTCGGCGACGGGCTGTTCCCGATGCAGGACTTCCTGCGCGTCGGCGGCCGCTTCGGCGTGGGGTCGGACTCCAACGTGCTGATCGATGCGGCCGAGGAACTGCGCCTGCTCGAGTACGGCCAGCGCCTGAGTCTGCGCGGGCGCAACGTGCTGACCGGCGACACCGCACTGTCCAGCGGCCGCTTCCTGTTCCAGTCCGCCGCACAGGGTGCGGCGCAGGCGCTGGGTGTCGAACAGGGCCTGGGCGTGGGCGCGCCGGCCGATCTGGTCGAGCTGGACGCCGCGCATCCGGCCTTGCAGGCGCGCGATGGCGACGCCTGGCTGGACAGCTGGCTGTTCGCCGCGCGCGGCGGCGCGGTGCGTTCGGTCTGGCGCCACGGGCGTGCGCTGGTCCGCGAGGGCCGCCACCTGCAGCGCGAGGCGGTCGCCGCGCGCTACGCGCGTGCGCTGACCCGGCTGCTGGACGCATGAGCCGCGCGCATCGCGCGGCGTCGCGCATCCGCCGCGGCGGCGCGGAGCGCCAATGAGTGCCGCCGCGCCGTCGCTGCCGCTCAACCAGCGCATCCGCCGCGATATCGAGGCGCATATCCGCAGCGGCGAGTGGCCGCCCGGCCACCGCATTCCGTTCGAACACGAGCTGATGGCGCAGTACGGCTGCTCGCGCATGACCGTCAACAAGGTGCTGGCGCTGCTCGCCGACGCCGGCATGATCGAGCGCCGGCGCCGCGCGGGTTCGTTCGTGGCGCGGCCGCATCCGCACATGGAGCAGGTGGCGCTGGAGATTCCCGACATCCCGGTCGAGGTCGCCGCGCGCGGTCATGTCTACCGTTTCGAACTGCTGGAGCGGCAGCAGCGCGCACCGCGCGCAACGCTGCCGCAGGAAGCCGAGGTCGCGGCAGGCGGCAGCCTGCTGGCGCTGCAGTGCCTGCACTACGCCGACGGCCGCTCATTCGCGCTGGAGGAGCGGGTGATCAATCCGGTGGCGGTGCCGGAGGCCTTGCAGATGGACTTCGCGGTCACCGTGCCCGGCAGCTGGCTGTTGCAGCATGTGCCCTGGACCCGCGCCGAACACCGCATCAGCGCGGTCGGCGCCAGCGCCGCGCAGGCGGCACGGCTGCAGGTGCCGGCCGGCACCGCCTGCCTGCTGATCGACCGCCGCACCTGGCGCGGCGAGCAGGCGGTGACCTTCGTGCGCCAGGTGTTCCTCGGCGACACCTACGATCTGGTCGCGCGGTTCTCGCCCGGCGCGCGCTGAGCCTGGCGCGCACGGCGACCGCAGGCAACTTACGTATGCCGGGAAGCATCGTGTAGGAGCGGCTTCAGCCGCGACGACGTTGTCCGTGGAGGGCCATCGCGGCTGACGCCGCTCCTCCAAGACGCGGCATGACGCGCGACGAGCACAGGCGATGAGCGGCACCGGCAGTCGCCTCGGCGATGCGCGATGCTGCGACGCCGCACGTTCGCCATACGCCGGCGTGCGTTTGTCCTGCCCGCCGCACTCTGGCAAGTTAGCGCCGGGGCCGGGCGAGGGGCCGTGGCCGCGGAACGAGGGATGGTTCGGCATGACGTATTTCGTGACAGGCGCCACCGGTTTCATCGGCCGCTACCTGATGGCCAAGCTGATGCGGCGCAAGGGCGTCGTGCATGTGCTGCTGCGCAAGGAGTCGCAGCGCAAGTTCGATGCGCTGGTGCGCGAGCAGGGCTGGGATCCCAAGCGCCTGGTGGTGCTGCACGGCGACGTCGGCGCCGAGTACTGCGGGCTGACCGCGGCACAGCGCAAGGCGCTGCACGGCAAGGTCAAGCATTTCTTCCACCTGGCCGCGCTGTACGACCTCACCGCCAAGGCCGAGGACCAGCGCGTCGCCAACCTCGACGGCACCCGCAACGCGCTGGAACTGGCCGCGCAGATAGGCGCCGGCATCTTCCACCACACCAGTTCGATCGCGGTGGCCGGGCTGTACCCGGGCATCTTCCGCGAGGACATGTTCGAGGAAGCCGAGGGCCTGGACGATCCCTACCTGCGCACCAAGCACGACGCCGAGGCGCTGGTGCGCGCCGAGACCCGGATCAAGTGGCGCATCTACCGCCCGGCGATGGTGGTCGGCGATTCGCGCACCGGCGCCATCGACAAGATCGATGGCCCGTACTACTTCTTCCCGCTGATCAAGAAACTGCGCCAACTGCTGCCGCCATGGGCGCCGATGCTGGGCATCGAGGGCGGGCGGATCAACCTGGTGCCGGTGGACTTCGTCGCCGACGCGATGGACCACATCGCGCACAAGCCCAAGCTCGACGGCCACACCTTCCACCTCACCGATCCCGAGCCGCTGCGGGTGGGCGAGGTGCTCAACGTGTTCTGCCGCGCTGGCCACGCCCCGGAAATGACCTTGCGGATAGACGCGCGCATGTTCGCGTTCGTGCCCTCGAGCATCCGCGCCGCGGTCGGCAGCCTGCCGCCGATCCGCCGCTTCACCGGCATGCTGCTGCGCGACTTCCGCATCCCGCGCGAGGTGCTGAAGTTCATCACCTATCCCACGCGCTTCGACAGCCGCGAGACCGAGCGCGCGCTCAAGGGCAGCGGCATCGCCGTACCGCGCCTGGAAGACTACGCCTGGCGCCTGTGGGACCACTGGGAACGGCACCTGGATCCGGACCTGTTCGTCGACCGCTCGCTCAAGGGCAAGGTCCGCGGCAAGGTGGTGCTGATCACTGGCGGCTCGTCCGGCATTGGCCTGGCCACCGCACAGCGCGTCGCCGAGGCCGGCGCCATTACCGTCATCGTGGCCCGCGGCGAACAGGAACTGCATGCCGCGCGTGATGCCATGAACGCCAAGGGCGGCAAGGTCTTCGCCTATACCGCCGACCTGTCGGACCTGGCCGACTGCGACCGCCTGCTCAAGACAGTGCTGGACGCGCACGGCCATGTCGATGTGCTGATCAACAACGCCGGCCGCTCGATCCGCCGCTCGATCGAACTCAGCTACGACCGCTTCCACGATTTCGAGCGGACCATGCAGTTGAACTACTTCGGCAGCCTGCGCCTGATCATGGGCGTGCTGCCGGGCATGACCGCGCGGCGCAAGGGCCACATCATCAACGTCAGCTCGATCGGTGTGCTCGCCAATTCGCCGCGCTTCTCCGCCTACGTCGCCTCCAAGGCCGCACTGGACGCCTGGAGCCGCTGCGCGCAGGGCGAGCTGTCGGGCAAGGGCATCAGCTTCACCACGGTCAACATGCCGCTGGTGAAGACCCCGATGATCGCGCCGACCAAGATGTACGACAGCGTGCCGACGCTGAGCGTGGACGAGGCCGCCGACCTGATGGTCAAGGCCATCATCGAACGCCCCAGCCGCGTCGCCACGCGCCTGGGCATCTTCGCCGCCCTGGTCAACGCCGTGGCGCCGAAGGCCTACGAGGTGGTGATGAACACCGCCTTCGAACTGTTCCCCGATTCGGCCGCGGCCAAGGGCGACCGCAAGGCGCTACGCGAGACCAAGCCGAGTCAGGAGCAGATCGCATTTGCGGCGTTGATGCGGGGGGTTCATTGGTGATGGGGCGGGGATTGGGGAGTCGGGATTGGGGATTCGCAAAAGCGTGTTCCCGATATCGGATCTGTGTCGATTAATCCCTGATTGGGCTACGGGACTTCGCAACAGCCCATCCGCCGCAGTAGCCCGCTTTTACCAATCCCCAATCCCGACTCCCCAATCCCCGCTCAAAACGTCCTACATTGCCGCCACCGCACCGGCTCCTCGTGGCCGGGGCGTGGGTTGAGCTGGATGCGGACCGTGCGCAGGGACGGGTAGCGCTCCACTTCCCTGCAGATGCGCGGCCACACCTGGGCGTCGTCGCCGCTGCGGTCGACCACCAGGGTCATCTGCGTCTGCCAGATGCCGCGGATCACGCCCGGGGTGCCGGCCAGGGCCTTGGAGAGATCCTGGCGGTGGCGTTGTTCGGTGGCGGGGTCGGGCTCGGCCAGGTCGCCGGCGGCGTCGAGCGTCGGCGGGGGCGCGGCGGTCGCCGCGTTCGTCGGCGTGGCCGCGTCCTGTGTGGGGGCGGCAGTGGCGGCGGGCGCAGGTGGCGGCACGGAGGTGGCCACGGCTGCCGGCGGCTCCGCGGGTTGCTGCAACGCCAGCGCACCGACGCCGATCACCACGCCCAAGGCCAGCGACGCCAGGCCGGCGATGGCGATGTGGCGCTGCGCGCGGCGACGGCTGGCGCCGATCACGCCGTCTTCCAGTTCGCTGGGCAGGTAGGGCTTGAGCATCGGCCAGATGCGCCGGCCGTCGAGGATTTCCACCGCCTGCTTCTCCGCCGCGGCGATGCCGTCGCGCTGCACCTTGCCTTCGGTGATCAGGATGCCGCCTTGCGCGCCCATCAGCCGCGCCGCCGCACCCAGTTCGTTCACCGCGGCCGAGCCGATCCGGTAGGCGCGGCCGTGCTTGCACGACAGCAGCCAGCGCGCGTCGCCGCGGGTCATCACGAAATCGCTCTGCGGTTCCTGGCTCGTGTGCTCGTCGATGGTCGCGTCCTGCAGGTCGCGCTGTTCGCGCATCGCGCGCCGCACCATGTAGGAGAAATCGCGCCAGTGCAGGCCGGCCAGCGCATGCAGCCCGGCGCTGGTCTCGTTCTCGCGGCGCCGCACCAGCCACAGGTAGCCACTGGCCGCCAGCCATGCCGCGACTGCCAAGACCGTTGCCGCTATCCAGGAAAACATGCTCGCACCCGCACACGCGCCGAAAGAAGTCAGTGTATCGCCAGCGTGTCACGGCGCCGGCAAGGCGACAGCGGGGAACGGCGGACAGAAAAGACCCGCCAGTCCGAAGCCGAGAGGGGAGGGGAGCAAACGGTCTTCTGATGGACTGGCGGGTCCGTTTCGATTGTCTGGAAAAACGTGTTGCTTTGCAACAATCCGGTTACTCGGCCGTGGTCGGCGTCTCGCTGCGCTTGCGGCTGGCGCGCTTGGGCGCGGTCGCGCGCTTGGCTGGCGCGACCTTGGCGACCACCGGTCCGGCGCGGCGGCGCGCCGGTGCCGCGCGCTTGGCGGCGCCGGCGGGCGCTGCAGCGGTTTTCCTGGCGGCCTTCTTCGCCGCCGGCGCCTTGCCCGACGCCTGCGCCGCACGGCCGCCGCGCAGATGGCGCAGTTCGCCATTGAGCGCGTCCACGCGTTCGATCAGCGCGCCCAGGTCTTCGCGGCTGGGCACTTCCAGGCGGCGCAGGGCGCGTTGCACGCGGTCCTCGAACACCTTCTCCAGGCGGTCCCAGGTGTCGGCGGCGCGCTCGCGGGCCTGGCCGACCCGGTTCTCCACCGCATCGCGCACCGCGTCGACGCCGCCGCCGGCCAGCTTGCGCGTGCTCTGCTCCAGGCTCAGGCCTTCCTTCACCAGGGTCTCGAACAGCTTTCCGCCCTCGGCCTGCGCACGGCCGAACGCGCCGACGCCGGCCAGCCAGACCTGCTGCGCCGATTCGCCCAGGCGCTTGGACAGCTTCTCCGCCTGCGCCTGCAGGGTGTCGTCGGCAGCGGCGGTGCTGCGCTTCTTGCGCGCGGATTTCTTCAGAGTGGCCATGACGGTGCGGTTCCTTCGGCGGGTGAGTGGCGGGATTCGAGACTCGGGACTGTGACTAGAGTAATCACACCAGCGTGCCCGTGGGGTACGCGGACGACACGGTTGGCCGGCGCGGCGTTCGCTACGCCGGCGGCGCACGCCGGGTGCGGCGCGTGGCGCGGCGGTTGGCGATGACCTGGTCGACGTCGTCCAGCGCACGCCGCAGCCGCGCGGTGGTCTCGGTCATGCGCCGCGGCTGCACGTCCACGCCATCGAGGAAGGTGCGCCTGCGGTCGTTGAGGATGTCGTGGCGCAGTGCGATGCCGTGCGCGGCCAGCAGCGGCTCCAGCGTCTGCGCGTTGCGGCGCAGGTCGGACAAGGTGTTGCGGTAGGCGAGCTGGCACACGCGGTGACGCGCGGCGTAGCTGAAAAGATTGGTGAAGAACAGCTCGCCGTTGTCGGCGTTGGGCTCGAACACCAACTGGTCCACCTGCGGATACTGCCGGGCGTACTTCTCCAGCCCTACCTGCATGCGCGATTGCAGCAACGTGCGAAAGGTCTGCGACAGCACCGCCGGCAGGCCCCCGGCGAGCAGCCGCGCCCGGTCGACGTGGCCATTGCGGCGCGGCGCGTGGGTGGCGTCGTAGGGAACCAGCGGGTTGATCCCGATCATCAGGTCGATGCCGCGCTCCAGCAGGGTGGAGGCATGCATGGTGCGGCGCAGCGCGCCGTCCACGTAATGGTGGCCGTCGATCTGTACCGGCGGGTACAGCCCGGGCAGCGCCGCGCTGGCCTGGATCGCCAGCGAGATCGGCACGTGGTCCATGCCCGGCTCGCCGAAGCGCACCGTGCCGCCGCTGTCCAGGTCCACTGCGACCACGAACAGCTTGGTGCCCAACTCGCGGAAATCGTTGCTGCGACCGCGGCGGCTGAACACGTCCTGCAGGAAGCGCTCGACCCCGGCGTTGTCGAACAGGCCGCTGGGCACCAGCCCGCCGAAGCGGGTGATCAGGTCCGACCAGCGGGTCTTGCGCGGTTCGGTGAGCAGGTCGTGCCACCAGCCGTAGGCCAGCCGCGGCAGCGTCGCGGCGCGGCGCAGGTATTCGTAGACGTTGGGCCGCAGGAAGTCTTCCGGGCGGAAATGCGCATCGTCGCTGTTGCCGGTGACGAAGATCCGGCAGATCTCGACGCTGCTGACCCGGTTGGCCAGCCCTGCGGTGAGGAAGGCACCGGAGCTGACCCCGACGTAGCAATCCAGGCGGGTCAGGTCCAGTCCGTCCAGCGCTTCGTCCAGCGCGCGCAGCGCGCCCAGGCCGTACATGCCGCCGATCGGGCCGCCGCCGGCGATGGCCAGGCCGATGCGGCCGTTGGAATGGGGACGGGGCGAGGCGCTGTGGAGGGAGAGCATGCGCGGTCCGCAGGAGGCAGTGGCGCGAGTGTAGCCGAGCGCCGTGACGCTTGCGGTCGTGCCGGGCTGCGACCATCATCGGCGGCCATGGCGCGCAGCACTCCCGTCCTGGAACGACTCGGCCGCCGCCTGGCGTGGCACCAGGCGCTGCACGACCCCGTGCGCGAACCGCGCAACGCGCTGCGCTGGCTGCAGGAACTGCGGCGCTGGCAATCGGAGCGGCTGGAGCGCAGCTTCGAGCATTTCCTGGAGGACCCGCAGCGGCGCCCGGCGGCGATGTTCTTTCTCACCGACGTCTATGGCGACCGCGACTTCAGCCGTCGCGACGCCGACATCGTCAAGGTGTTGCCGATGATGCAGCGGCTGATGCCGGCGTCGTTGCTGGACACGGTCGCCGACGGCATCGAACTGGGTGCGCTCACGCATGCCCTGGATCTGCGCATGGCCGAGGCGCTGCAGGCCCTGGCGCCACGGCGCAAGCGCCTGGACGAAGCCTTGTATGCCGAAGCCTATCGGCAGACCGGGCTACCCCGGCTGCGCCAGCGCCAGATCGACCTGATCGCCCGCGTCGGCCTGGGCCTGGCCAAGGCGGTGCATACCCCGGGCGTGCGCATGCTGCTGCGCTTCGCCCGCGGCCCGGCCAAGGCGGCGGGGCTGTCGGAACTGCAGGGGTTTCTGGAACGCGGCTTCGACGCGTTTTCCACCCTGGGCGACGCCGAGGGGTTCATTGGCGATATCGAGACCACCGAGCGCGCCGTATCGCGGCGGTTGTTCGCGGGCGATCCGGATCCGTTTGCGTTGGAGTGAGGGCGCGGTTCCGTACCCTCACCCCAACCCCTCTCCCGGCGGGAGAGGGGCTTTGGCCGTTCCTTCTCCCCTCGGGAGAAGGTGCCCCGCAGGGGCGGATGAGGGTACGTGCGAAGCCTCGTGCAACTGCTTGCGTCAGCGCTTGGTACCGCACCCTCACCCCAATCCCTCTCCCGGCGGGAGAGGGGCTTTGGCTTCTCCCTTCTCCCGCCGGGAGAAGGTGCCCCGCAGGGGCGGATGAGGGTACGTGCGCAGCCTCGTGCAACTGATTGCGTCAGCGCTTGACGCCGCACCCTCACCCCAACCCCTCTCCCGGCGGGAGAGGGGCTTTGGCTTCTCCCTTCCCCCACCGGGAGAAGGTGCCCCGCAGGGGCGGATGAGGGTACGTGCGCCGCCTCGTGCAACTGCTCGCGTCAGCGCTTGACGCCGCACCCTCACCCCAACCCCTCTCCCGGCGGGAGAGGGGCTTTGGCTTCTCCCTTCTCCCCTCGGGAGAAGGTGCCCCGCAGGGGCGGATGAGGGTACGGGCGCAGCCTCGTGCAACTGCTTGCGTCAGCGCTTGACGCCGGACCCTCACCCCAACCCCTCTCCCGGCGGGAGAGGGGCTTTGGCTTCTCCCTTCTCCCCTCGGGAGAAGGTGCCCCGCAGGGGCGGATGAGGGTACGGGCGAAGCCTCGCGCAGCTGATTGCGTCAGCGCTCGACGCCGGACCCTCACCCCAACCCCTTTCCCGGTGGGAGAGGGGCTCAATTCCGTATCAGCCCAGCTTTTCCGCCAGCACGCGGCGGATCTCGCTTTCCACCGTGCCCTTCATCGCCGACAGCAGGAAGCCCAGTTCGGCGGTGACGTGCACCTGCTTGGGCAGCAGTTCGATGCGGCCGTCCACGCCCGAGCGCGAGAACAGCAAGGAATCGCCATCCCAGTGCGATTCCAGGTCGAAGCGCTCGGCCAGTTTCTTGGCGGCGGTTTCGATGGCCTTGCGGGCCTGCGCGGGGGTCTTGTCGTGGTCGTGGCGGATGTCGATGCTGGACATGCTGGCTCCTGTGCGGGCGGGTGCCCACGTGAACGATCAGGCATTGTGCGTATGCGCGGTGCATTGTCCAGCACGCGCGCTTCTGCGCGCGCAGGCAACCTGCTAGGCTGCCCGCCGTGCACGATCTGCTAGTCCATTTCAGCAACCGCCAACATCCCGACCGGCCCCTGCGCGCGGGCGTGCATCGCATCGTGCGGCTGGCCTCCGGCCAGGTCAGCGTGGTCGACGACACCCAGGGCGCGTTGCTGCTGGCGCAGTTCTGCCTGGACCGGCGCGGCCTGTGGCTGCAGGTCGCCAACGGCAGCCGCGGCATCCACGTCAACGGCCGCCCGGTGCGGCGCATGGCCTTGCTGCGCCCCGGCGACGCGGTCTACGCCGACGGCGTCGAAATGGTGGTGCAGGGCAAGTGCGAGCCGCTGCAGCGCCTGCCCGAGGTCAGCGAGGCCGAGCACGACGATCCGCGCCTGGTGCTGCGCGGCGTCGGCGGTCCGCATCATGGCCGCAGTTTCACCGTGGACCGCGTACGCAGCGTCGGCCGCCTGCGCGAGTGCGACATCCGCATCGACGATCCGGCCTGCGCCGAGCAGCATGCGCGCCTGGAACGGCATGGCGAGCGGGTGCTGCTGCGCGGCTTCGGCGATGCGCAGACCCAGGTCAACGGCGTCGCCGTGCGCAGCTGCTGGCTGCAGCCCGGCGACCAGGTGGTCTTCGATGCCCAGCACCGCTTCGTGCTGGAAGTGCCGCAGGTGGTCGGCGCCGAACCCCTGCGCGACGACCCGGCCCTGGCCGCGTTGGCGCTGACCCCGGCGGTGGCGCCGCGCCCGGCCACCGCGCGGCGCTGGCCGTGGCTGTTGCTCAGCGCCCTGCTGCTGGCCGCCGCGCTCAGCGGCCTGCTGTGGTTCGGCGCGCGCTGAGCGCCCGCCAGCCGCGCCAGCCCAGCAGCACCGCCAGGATCGCCGCGTACAGCAGCGGTTCGCGGATGTCCGATTTCACCAGCCACCAGAAGTGCAGCACGGCGAGCACGCCGATCGCATAGATCGCCTTGTGCAGCTTGCCCCAGTTGCGCTTGAGCCGGCGCATCCAGCCCTGGGTGGAGGTGACCGCCAGCGGCACCAGCAGCAACCAGGCCAGGAAGCCGACGGTGATGTAGGGGCGTTTGACGATCTCCTCGAAGATCTGCGTCCAGTAGCCGCGCAGGTCCAGCCCCAGATAGGCCGCCAGATGCACGGTCGCGTAGAAGAACGCGTACAGCCCGAACATGCGCCGGAAGCGCAGCAGCACCGATTGCCCGGTCAGTTGCCGCAGCGGCGTGATCGCCAGGGTCAGCAGCAGCAGCCGAAGCGCCCACAGCCCGGTGCGGTGCTCGACCTCGGCCACCGGATCGGCGCCGAGCGCATCGCTGCCGCTCTGCCACACCTGCCAGAACTGCCAGCCCAGATACGCCATCGGCGCCAGCGCCAGCGCATGCACCACCGCCTTGGCAGCGATCAACGAAGCGGAGGTCTTAGCCATGCGCCGTCATCGCGCCGTACTGGCACAGGTGCCACGCGGCACGCCGACTGCGATTCCAGCCGTCGCGCGACGCGGCCACCAGGCGCCGCGCTTTTCCCATTCCCGATTCCCAGTTCCCCATTCCCAGCCTCTCCTCAATACCATTTCTTCAGATCCATCCCCGCATACAGCGACGCCACCTGGTCGGCATAGCCGTTGAACGGGCGGGTGGGAATGCGCTCGGCGAACAGTTTGCTGGCCTTGCCGGCGATACGACGCTCGGTCTTCTGGCTCCAGCGCGGATGGTCCACCGCCGGATTGACGTTGGAGAAGAAGCCGTACTCGGACGGCTGCAACTCGTGCCAGGCGGTTTCCGGCATGCGCTCGACGAAGCGGATCTCGACGATCGACTTGATGCTCTTGAAACCGTACTTCCACGGCACCACCAGCCGCAGCGGCGCGCCGTTCTGCTGCGGCAGCGGCTTGCCGTACAGGCCGGTGGCGAGCAGGGTCAGCGGGTGCATGGCCTCGTCGATGCGCAGGCCTTCCTTGTACGGCCAGTCGATCGAGCTGTAGCGGACGCCGGGCATCTGCTGCGGATCGGCCAGGGTGGTGAAGGCGACGTACTTGGCCTTGGAGGTCGGCGCGAAGCGCTTGAGCACGTCGCCCAGCGGCACGCCCAGCCATGGGATCACCATCGACCAGCCTTCCACGCAGCGCAGGCGGTAGATCCGCTCCTCGGGCGTATGGCCCTTGAGCAGGTCGTCCAGGGACAGCGTGCCCGGCTTTTCGCATTCGCCGGACACCTTCACCGACCACGGCGAGGTGCGCAGGGTCTTGGCCGCCTTCGACGGGTCGGTCTTGTCGGTGCCGAACTCGTAGAAATTGTTGTAGCTGCTCACGTCCTCGTAGCGGGTCAGCTCCTCGTTGGTACGGAACCCGCTGCGCGCCTGCTCCGGCGTCACCACGGTCTTCGGCGGGGCCAGCGGCTCGGCGTCGGCGCAGCCGACCAGGCCGGCCACCGGGGTCAGCGCCAGGGCCTGCAACAGGCGCCGCCTGTCGCGGTAGACCGCCTCGTCGGTGATCTCGCGGCTGGGAACGGTGAGGGCATCGCGCAACGACATGGCGGACTCCTGGAGCGAAGGGGCGAGCGGTAGCGGGGACTTCAACACAGACTACGCATGCGCAGGGCGAATGGATGCAAATGCAACCTAAATTGCCCGGGCCGCAAGCTGTTGCGCTGCGGCATACTAGGGGTCCTGTCCGATAGGTGCCCCATGACACGCGCGTTCAATTTCAGTGCCGGCCCCGCTGCCTTGCCGGAATCGGTCCTGCGCCAGGCGCAGGCGGAGATGTTGGAGTGGAATGGCGTGGGCGCCTCGATCGTGGAGCTGAGCCACCGCGGCGCCGAGTTCATGGAGGTGGCGGCGCAGGCCGACGCCGACCTGCGCCGGCTGATCGGCATCCCCGACGACTACGCGGTGCTGTTCCTGGCCGGTGGCGCCACCACCCAGCAGGCGCTGCTGGCGTTGAACTTCGCTTCGCCCGGGCAGACGGTGGACTACGTGGTGACCGGGCATTGGGGCAAGACCGCGATCAAGCAGGTCGGGCCGTACGTCGACGTGCACGTGGCCGCCAGCAGCGAGGCCGACGGCTTCCGCGACATCCCGCCGCGCGCGGCCTGGCAACTGCGCGAGGATGCCGCCTACGTGCACATCACCGCCAACGAGACCATCCACGGCGTGGAGTTCCGCGACACGCCCGACGTCGGCGACGTGCCGCTGTTCGCCGACTTCAGCTCCAGCATCGCCTCCGAGCCGATCGACGTTTCAAAGTACGCGCTGATCTACGCTGGCGCGCAGAAGAACCTGGGTCCGGTCGGGGTGACGGTGGTGATCATCCGCCGCGACCTGCTCGAACGCGCCGGCCAGCCGCGCGCGGACATCTTCGACTACCGCTCGCATGTGGCGCGCGACTCCATGCTCAACACCCCGCCGACCTGGAACTGGTACCTGGCCGGGCTGGTGTTCAAGTGGATGCTGGCCGAAGGTGGAGTGGAGGCGTTCGCCGCGCGCAACCAGGCCAAGTCGGCCCTGGTGTATTCGGCGATCGACGCCTCCGGCGGTTTCTACCGCAACGAGGTCGCGGCGGCGGTGCGCTCGCGGATGAACATCCCGTTCTTCCTTCCGGACGAGACCCTCACCGCGCGCTTCGTCGCTGAGTCCAAGGCGGCCGGCCTGCTGGCGCTGAAGGGCCACAAGGCGGTCGGCGGCATCCGCGCGTCGCTGTACAACGCCATGCCCCTGGCCGGCGCGCAGGCGCTGGTGGCGTTCATGCGCGACTTCCAGCAGCGCCACGGCTGAGTCACCGATTTTTGTAGGAGCGGCTTCAGCCGCGACCGGATCGCTGCGGCGATCCGGACCACCGAGGAACCCACGATCCATGGCCGCAAAGCCGAAGAAATCTCCCGCCGCCGACGCCAAGCCGGCCAAGTCCGCGAAACCTGCCGCCACGCCGGCCCTGGCCGACGTGCGCGCCAAGATCGACGAGATCGATCGCACCATCCAGGCACTGATCGCCGAGCGCGCGCAGTTCGCGCACCAGGTCGGCAAGGCCAAGGGCAAGCTTGCCGCGGCAGTGGACTATTACCGCCCCGAGCGCGAGGCGCAGGTGCTGCGCATGGTGGTCGACCGCAACCAGGGCCCGCTCAGCGACGAAGTGCTGGTGCACGTGTTCCGCGAGATCATGTCCGCCTGCCTGGCGCAGCAGGAGCCGCTGAAGATCGGCTACCTGGGGCCGGAAGGCACCTTCAGCCAGCAGGCGGTGCTCAAGCACTTCGGCCGCTCGGCGGTGGGCCTGCCGATGGCCACCATCGAGGAAGTGTTCCAGGAAGTGGAAAGCGGCAACGCCGACTTCGGTGTGGTGCCGGTGGAGAACTCAGGGCAGGGCACGATCCAGGTCACGCTGGACATGTTCCTGACCTCCAACCTGAAGATCTGCGGCGAGACCGAGCTGCGCGTGCATCAGTTCCTGCTCTCGCGCAGCGGGCGGCTGGACGCGATCGAGCGGATCTACGCGCATCCGCAGTCGTTCGCGCAGACCGCCGGCTGGCTGCGCGCGAACCTGCCCAAGGTGGAGAAGATTCCGGTCTCCAGCAACGCCGAGGGCGCGCGCCGCGCGCGCAATGCCGACGATGCGGCGGCGATCGGCGGGGAGAGCGCGGCGCATGTGTATGCGCTGAAGAAGGTGATCATGAAGTCGATCGAGGACGACGCGGACAACACCACGCGCTTCCTGGTGATCGGGCGGCAGATCTTCCCGCCGTCGGGGCACGATCGCACTTCGGTGCTGGTGTTCATCCACGACAAGCCGGGTGCGCTGTTCGATGTGCTCAGTCCGTTTGCGCGGCATGGGATCAGCATGAACCGGATCGAGTCGCGGCCGTCGCATCAGGCGAAGTGGGAGTACGGGTTCTTCATCGATCTGGCGGGGCATGTGGAGGATGAGGCGATGAAGTTGGCGTTGGCGGAGTTGAAGGCGCATTCGGCGCAGATCAAGGTGTTGGGGTCGTATCCGGTGGCGGTGCCTTGAGGTGGTCGCGCGGTTGTGTCGGCACTGTCGTGGCGGGGCGCTTTGGTCACGAGGAGATGTGCACCTGTTGTAGGAGCGGCTTCAGCCGCGACGGAGCGTTCCTCGGGAATGAATCCCTTCTTCAACAGCAATAGCTTTGACGGCGATAGCAACAGCAACGGCAACAGCTTTCGCGCTGACGCGCGAGTCACTTTTCTTTGCTTGTGCAAAGAAGCGCTTTACAGCAGCCGGAGGCTGATCAAAGTAACCAAAACAAAGCACACCCGGGCGGGCTGCCCCGCGCTGCGCGCGGAGTCCGCGGTCACGACGGGACATCGGAAGGCACATCCATGTGCCTGCCGAAAACGACGCGCATCCTGCGCGTCGCCCCTGACGGGGTTTTACCCGCCGTGCCCGCCAGCCCTCACGGGGGATTGAGAGCAACAGCAACAGCAAGAGCAAACAGCAAGAGCAAGAGCAAGAGCAAGAGCAAAGAGCAAGAGCAAAGAGCAACAGCAAAGAGCAAAGAGCAAGAGCAAAGAGCAAGAGCAAAGAGCAAAGAGCAACAGCAAAGAGCAACAGCAAAGAGCAAGAGCAAACAGCAACAGCGAGAACAACAGCAACAGCGATGGCGGTGGCTGACTGGGTGTAAGCGTTGTAGTGGTGGCGCGAACGCCGGTAGCGGCCGCGGTGTCGTCGGGTAGGGGTGGATCTTCGGGTGGTTGGACTTTCAGGAACGATGATGAGCAACGAGCAAGGCTGGATCGCAACGCGCGGCACTGCGCTGCAGGGCACGCTGACGGTGCCGGGGGACAAGTCGGTGTCGCACCGGGCGGTGATGTTCGCAGCGTTGGCCGATGGCACGTCGCGGATCGAGGGGTTTCTCGAGGGCGAGGACACGCGTTCGACCGCGGCGATCTTCGCGCGGCTCGGGGTGCGGATCGAGACCCCGTCGCCGTCGCAGCGCGTCGTGCATGGGGTGGGCGTGGATGGGCTGCAGGCGCCGCAGGGCGAGCTGGATTGCGGCAACGCCGGCACCGGCATGCGCCTGCTCGCCGGGCTGCTCGCGGCGCAGCCGTTCGACAGCGTGCTGGTCGGCGATGCATCGCTGTCCAAGCGGCCGATGCGCCGGGTCACCGAGCCGCTGGCGCTGATGGGCGCGCGCATCGACACCGAGGCCAACGGCGTGCCGCCGCTGCGCATCCATGGCGGCCAGCCGCTGCGCGGCATCGAGTTCGTCTCGCCGGTGGCCAGTGCCCAGGTCAAGTCGGCGGTGCTGCTGGCCGGGCTGTACGCCGAGGGCGTCACCTCGGTGCGGGAACCGCATCCCACCCGCGACTACACCGAGCGCATGCTGTCCGCGTTCGGCGTGGACATCACGTTCTCGCCGGGCCAAGCGCGCCTGCACGGCGGTCAGCGCCTGCGCGCTACCGATATCGCGGTGCCGGCGGACTTCTCCTCGGCGGCGTTCTTCATCGTCGCCGCCAGCATCATTCCCGGCTCGGACATCACCCTCAAGGCGGTCGGACTCAATCCGCGCCGCACCGGCCTGCTGGCGGCGCTGCGGCTGATGGGCGCGGACATCGTCGAGCACAACCACAGCGAGCATGGCGGCGAGCCGGTCGCCGACCTGCGCGTGCGCTACGCGCCGCTGCGCGGTGCGACGATTCCGGAGAGCGTGGTGCCGGACATGATCGACGAGTTCCCGGCGCTGTTCGTGGCCGCGGCCGCGGCCGAAGGCCAGACCGTGGTCAGTGGCGCGGCGGAGCTGCGGGTCAAGGAGTCGGACCGCCTGGCGGCGATGGCAACGGGTCTGCGTAGCCTCGGCATCGTCGTCGACGAGACCCCGGACGGCGCCACCATCCATGGCGGCCCGCTGGGTGCGGGGACCATCGAGAGCCACGGCGACCATCGCATCGCCATGGCCTTCGCCATTGCCGGGCAGTTGGCGCAGGGCGAAGTGCGGATCGAGGACGTGGCGAACGTGGCGACGTCGTTCCCGGGCTTCGACACGTTGGCGCGCGGCGCTGGATTCGGGTTGCGCGCTGCCGGTTGAGGCATGACTGCGGCCTGCCGAGCGCAGGCCGCGGTGCGTGCATCGATTTCGGCATGTGCAGCGCCTCGGGCGAACGTGCCGCCTCGCGCGTGCGGCAAGCCTCGGCGAGCGTCGCCGGGGGCGGGATGTTGCTGAGACGCTCGCTTGCGCGCTCGGCCGCCACCCCGCTACGCAGCGCGCAGTGGAGTGGCGGCGCCGGCATCCATCATGCGACCTTGCGTGCGGAATGCCGCGTCAGTTGCAGCGAATGGCCCGGATAGTCCGTTTCGGACCACGCTTCTGCACGGCCGCCCAGGTGGTGGCTCAGGAAGTCCTCGCACAGCGCGTTGAACGACATGCGGTTGGCCTCCCGCACGAAGCCATGGCCCTCGTCCGTGTAGAGCGCGTAGGTCACCGCGATGCCGCTCTGCCGCAGCGCGGCCACCATCTGCTCGGATTCGGCCTGCTTCACGCGCGGGTCGTTGGCGCCCTGGGCGATGAGCAGCGGCGTGCGGATCTGCGCGGCGCGGTGCAGCGGCGAGCGCTCACGCAACTGCGCACGGCCTGCGTCGGTGCCCGGGTCGCCCAGCGCACGGTGCTGGCGCACGCGGTCCGCTTCCCAGTAGGCGGGAATGGAGGCCAGCAGCGTCTCCAGGTTGGAGGGCCCCACCACGTCGATGCCGCAGGCGTAGCGCGTCGGATCCCGCGTGAGCGCCGACAGCACGGCGTAGCCGCCATAGCTGGCGCCGAAGATGGCCAAGCGCTGCGGATCGGCGATCCCACGCTGCAGCGCCCAGGCCACGGCGTCGTCCAGGTCTTCGTCCATCTTGCGGCCCCATTCGCCGTCTGCCGCGTTGACGAAGCGCTTGCCGAATCCGGTCGAGCCGCGGAAGTTGACGCTCAGCACCGCGTAGCCGCGGTTGGCCAGCCACTGGTGCATGGGGTTGAAGCCGAAGGCGTCGCGCGACCACGGGCCGCCGTGCACCAACAGCACCAGCGGCAGCGGATTGGCGGCGCGCAGATCGCCCGCGTCGGCATCCACGGGCACGGTGAGGTAGGACACCAGCGGCAGCCCGTCGCGCGCGGGGATGACCACCGGCTGCATCCGTGCCAGCGGCGCCCAGGTCAGCCGGGGCCGCAGGTCCATCAGGTGCTGCAACGTGCGCGCCTGGCGGTCGTACAGCCACGTCGACGAGGGCCGCGTGTCCGACGACAGGGCGACGATCCAGCGCTGGTCGTCCTCGGTGCGTGCGGTCATGCGCCATTCGCCGTTGCCGGCGGCATCGTCGAGGGTTTCGATGTCGCGCAATAGAGCTTCGTCCAGCATGTGCAGCTTGAAGCGCTCGTAGGTGACGCCGTAGGCCAGGGGACGGTGGCTGGCGGCATCGGTGAGCATGCCGCCGATGTCGGCGCGCGGGTCCTCGGCCAGCACGCTGATGGCGCCGCTGTCCCAATCGATCGCGACCAGCGCGGCGGTGTCGCGGCCGCGGCTGTCGTAGGCATATAGCGTGCGGCCCTGCGCGTCGAAGTGGGAGGGGGCCGAACTGCGTGCGTCTTCGGCGGAGAACACCTGCCAGGGCTGCCAGTGTCCGGCCGCATCGCGGCGGAGCCACTCGCTGCCGCCATCGCGGGTGTTGCGCACGGCCAGCTTGCGCTCGTAGCGCGCATCCAGCACGAAGCCGGCGAAGCCCGGGTTCTCTTCCAGGCACTGCAGCTCACCGCTGCGCAGATTCAGTAAATGCACGTCGAAGAAGCGCGCGTCGCGCGCGTTGGAGACGATGGCGATCTCCTCGCGCCGCTGTCGGCTGACGCTCTGCACGCCCGTGCGCACGCCGGGCGTGGCGGGCGTCAGGGCGCGCAGGGATCCATCCGTGAGGTCTGCGCCGAAGAGTTGGAAGTTCTCGTCGCCGTCGCGATCCTGCGAGAACAGCAGCATGCCGGGGAGGTAGGTCCAGTGGAAGCCCTGGATGCCGCGTCGCGTGTCATGGGTGATCTGCCGCGCCTCCTGCGGGCTGCTGCTGGGCGCGGCCCAGATGTTCATGACGCCATCGCCGTCGGCCAGCCAGGCCAGCCACTGGCCGTCCGGGCTGATGCTCATGGCCGCCCGCGCCGGGTTGGCGAACAGGTGCTTGCGCGGGATGAGCGCGGCGGGCGCGGAGCCGTCGGCGGCATGCAGGATGTTCTGCAGCACCAGCGCTGCCTGGCGCCATTGTTTGGCGTACTGGTTCCTCTGGTACCTGTAGAAGGCCCTCAGCCGCTTGGCTTTCTCGGGATGCTTTTGCTCCAATAGAAGGAAGACATTGGTGTATTCGGTGTCGCCCGGCTCGCGGCTGGCCTTGTCTTCCTCATGCAGGGCTCCCAGCAACTGCTTCATGTCGTCGTCGTCCGCCTTGCTCCAGGAGTAGGCGGCCATGCCCGCCGCGATCCGTGCGCTCATCCAGCCGCGCAGCGTGTCGGACACGGCACTGCGGGACTGCATCGGGTCCCAGGCGGCGGCTTCGATGCACGATCCCACGGCCGCGGCGACCGACCCGGGCTCCTGGACATTGGTCTGCTCGACCGCAGCGCGGCGGGCTTTGCGCCAGCGGGCGCCGTCGACGTCCTGGCCCTCCAGGCGTGCAGCATGCAGCGCGGCAACGCCTTCCAGCGCCTCGGCCAGGCCTGCGGCCGCTTCCAGGCCGTGCAGACCGTGGGTCTTGCCCTTCAACAGCTCCAGCAGGGTACGGCTGCCCACCGTATCCATCGGCATGCCGGGCGGAATGCCCTGCAGCAGGTGGATGCCCCATGCCACGCCGAGGGTCGAATTGCCGGCGACCATGGAGTCGATTGCCAGGGCGAGCCACTTCGGCAGGCCGAAGTCCGCCTCCCAGCGGTCGAGGTCGTCGCTCTGCAGCAGGCTGCCGACGACGCTGCCGACCTCGCCGTTCCAGTAAAGAGGCCGGTGCTCCCAGCGGCCCGCGTGTTCCAGGCCGTACAGCTGGTCGATCACTTGCTGACGCAGCTGCGGGTCGCCGTGGTATGCGTGCATGCTCATGTCAGGCCTCCAGGCATTCGTCGATGACCTGGGCGATCCGCGTCTTGGAGACCAGGCCCACCAGGCGGGCCTTTTCCTTGCCGTCCATGAACAGGATCATGGTGGGCAGGCCGCGCACCTGGAACTGCTGCGCAGTGTCCTTGTTCTCGTCCGCGTTGATCTTGCAGATGCGGGCTTCGCCCGCGTATTCCTCGGCGATGTCGTCCACGATGGGCAGCAACTGCTTGCAGGGAGCGCACCATTCGGCCCAGAAGTCCACCAGGACCGGGCCGGAGGATTGGAGGACCTGTTCTGCGAAGGTCGCGTCGGTGAGTGAGATGAGCTTGGAGGGCATGGTTCGGCCTCTGTCAGTGGTCGGAAAGGGGGGGGGGGAGTAGGGGGATTCAGGCGGGTACCGGAGGGGGACTGAAGCCGTGGCCGTCGCCATCGTGCGTGTGGCCGTCCTCGCCTCCGCCTTGGCTGCGTTGCGGCGTCATGTCCAGCACGTGGTCGTGATAGGCGGCCAGCGATTCGCGGTGCGCCACGCTGATCAGGGTGCTGTCCGGCAGCGCGTGCACCAGCGCCTGGTAGAGCGCGCACTCGGTGTCGGGGTCCAGCGCGCTGGTCGCCTCGTCCAGGAACAGGTAGTCGGGCCGGTGCAGCAGCGCACGGCAGATCGCCAGCCGTTGCTGTTCGCCGCCGGAGAGCGTCTGCTGCCAGCGGTCGCTGTCGTGCAGCCGTCCGGCCAGCGTCGACAAGCGGACCTCATGCAACACGTCCTGCACGCGCCCGTCGTCGAAGTCCTCGGGTTGCCCGGGATAGCACAGCGCCGCCTTGAGCGTGCCCTGCGGGATGTAGCTGCGCTGGGGCAGGAACATCAGCCGGCCATCCCGGGGCTTGTCGATCTCGCCCTCGCCGTAGGGCCAGATGCCGGCCACGGCGCGCAGCAGCGTGCTCTTGCCGGCACCGGAGGCGCCGCGCAGCAGCCAGCGTTCGCCACGGCGCATCCGCAGCGCGGGAATGGTGGTTAGCGGCGCGCCATCGGGCCTGTGCAGGGCCAGGCCGTGCGTGGCGATGGCGGACTCGGGCGTCTGCGAGACGTGGATGCCCGCAGGCTGTGCGTGGACATCCTGCAAGGCGCCCAGCAGGTCGCGCAGTCGGTTGCCGAGTGCCCACCACTCGGTGAAGGTGACGTAGGCCTGGCTGAAGAAGGCCAGGCTGCTGCTGACGGCGCTGAAAGCGCCGCCCACGCGCGTCACGTCGCCCATCGTGATGGCGCCGGAGAGGTAGCGCGGCATCGCCGCCGCCGTCGGCAGGAGATGGGAGGAGAAGGTGTTGCTGTAGGTTTCGCGCGCCAGCATCAGTTTGGCGTTGCGCGCGATGATGTCCCGCCAGTTGGCGCGCACCTGTTCGAATGCGTCGTCCAGGCGCTTGTGCTCCTGCGCGCCGCCATCGTAGAAGGCGATCTGCTCGGCGTTCTCGCGCAACTGCATGCCGCGGTAGCGGAAGTTGGCCTCGACGGTCTGGCGGAGATTGAACAGATGGATCAGCGGCCGCCCGGTAAGGTGCGACACCAGCAGCATGCCGGCCGAGTATGCATACACCAGATAGACCATGTACCCCGGAATCGCAAAATCGATGCCCCACAGCGTGAAGTGCAGCGTGCCGGACAGGTTCCACAGGACGACGGTGAAGGAGATGGCCGACACCAGCACATGGATCGGATCCAGGAACAGCTGCAGCGTCAGTTCGATGAAGCGCGCCACGTCCTGCGAGATACGCTGGTCCGCGTTGTCCAGGCGCCCGTCGCGCTCGATGGCGTAGTACGCGCGCCGGCGGGTCCACGCGCGCAGCAGCCAGCGGGTCATGGCGGTACGCCATTCGTATTGCTGCAGTTGCGTGATCGCGAACAGGAGCACCATCGCCAGCAGCATGGTGAGCATACCGGCGATCCAGGACAGTCCCAGGCTGTGCCAGATGTCGTCCCATTGCCGCTTCACCAGCGCATCCACCACCTGGCCCTGGAGCTGGTTGCTCCAGACCGCCAGATAGATGCTGGTGAACATCAGCGTCAGCCTGATCGCGAGCAGGATCCAGCCGCGCCAGCTTTCCCGCGACGTCCAATAGGGCAGGATCAGCTCGCGCAAAGGGGGGCGGTGGTAGGGGGCGTTCATGGGCGTCGGAAACCTGGGATGGGCGCAAGCGCAAGCCTTGGGTTGCATGGCGCGCGGATGCCCCGCGCGCCATGCGGCCGGATCCTCAGAGCTTGCGCTCGTAGGTCAGCGTGTAGGTACGCTTGTCGTAGATGGGCACGTATATGTTGGTCGTGGAGTAGCCGTAGAGCGTGCGGTTGGCCAGGTTCTTCGCACCAAACCGCAGCGACCACTTTGGCCGGGTATAGGCGATGCCGGCATCGATGCGGGCGCCGCCTGGCGAGCGCGGGTCGGTTTCCCTGACTCCCAGAATGGACTCGCTCCAGGCGCTGATACCGAAGGCCAGGCTCAGGTCGCGCAGCCGTTCGGACTGGAAGTCGTAGGTGCTCCAGAGGCTCGCCTGGTTGCGCGGCTGCCCGCCCGGGCGCAGGGTCGGGTCGAACAGGCTTTCCAGCTTCACGTAGGAGTAGTTGAAGATGAGGTTGAGCCCGGGCATGAGTGTTCCCGACGCTTCCAGTTCCGCGCCGCGGGAGCGTTGGCCGTCGATCAGGTCGTTGCAGTTGCGCGGGCGGTTGCGCTGCAGCAGGTTGAGCTGATCGATCTGGAAGACGGAGGCCGTCCAGGAAAAGGTGTTGTCCGCGTTGCTGCTCTTGACGCCCAGTTCCTTGCTTTTCGACTGGGTGGGCGGGGTCGACGTCGAATCGGTGCCGCAGACCACCAGATCCGAAAACAGCGGCGAAAAGCCTTCGGCATAGCTGGCGTAAAGGGAGGTGTTCGAACTCAGGTTGTAGATCAGGCCGGCATTGACGGTGTTCTTGCTGAGCGACTGCTTGTTCGACACCAACACCGCACCAGGCGCGGGCGGCACCGGATACACGATGATCGTTCCCTTGCCGATGTCGATGCTCGAATGACGCAGGCCTGCCACCAGGGTCCACTTGTCCCATCTCACGGTGTCCTGCAGGTACAGGCCGCGCTGGCTTTGCGCTTGGGCGGCGCCGAAGGCGCGGTTGCCATCGTTGCGTTGGAGCACGGGGAACAGGGGCTGCGTGGGCGCGTCGAACCGATTGGTCACGCTAGGGCCAGAGTACTGGGTGTAATCATTGTCGAAGTGACTGTGGTTGACGCCCGCCACCAGGCGCTGCTCCAGCGGACCGGTGTTGAACGTGTAGCTCAGGTAATGGTCGCCGCTGGTGGTGGTCTGGTTCGTGCGGTTGACGGTACCGCCGTAGTTCAGCAACAGGGGGACCGTGCTGACCGGAAACTGCACCGTCCACAACGACAGATCCAGGGTGGTGCTGGTGCGCTGCATGCGGCTGGTGAACTGCAGCGCATCGGTGAAGGAATGCTGCAGGGTGTAGAACGCCGAGCGCGTATCGGTATCGACGCCATCGTCGCGGTTGCCGGGCCGTGTGGGGGGCGGAGGTTCGATGGAGCCGCGGATCGCCACGGTGTACCGGTCCGGCGGCACGTGGGACCGGTCGGCCGAGACGCCGGCGATGAAATCGGTGTCCGCGTTCTTCCAGCGGATTTCGCCCAATCCGTAGTCCTGCGTCCGTCCGTCATAGCCCCCGGCGCTGCCGCTGGCGCGCGTCGACGAAGCGATCACGCGGTAGCTGAGCTCCTTGCTGTCGTTGAGGGCGCCGGCCAGGTCGACGGTGCCGGTGCGTTCGGCGTGGCTGCCGTAGCTGAGCGTCACGTCGCGGATGGGGTCGGTCGTCGGCTTCTTGGTGACGATGTTCAGGGTGCCCCCCAGGGCGTTGGCGCCGGCGAGCAGTGCCTGCGGTCCTTTCAGCACCTCGACGCGTTCCACGCCGGCGATGTTGGTCTTGACGGAGTTGGGATCGCTCAAGCCATTGGACAGTGTGCTGCTGGCCGTGCCGAAGCCGCGGATGTTGAACGCGCTGGCGCCCTGCGCGCCGGGGCGCACGATCACGCCGGCCACGTTCCGCAGCGCGTCCTCCACTGTGGCCGTCTGCTGGGTCTCGAACACCTTGGCCGTCAGCACCGTGACCGACTGCGGCACGTCGCGCAGGTCGGCGTCGCCGCGTGTCGCGGTGGAGGAACGTGAGGCGCGGAAGCCGGTTTCGGCTTCGTCGCGCTTGGCGGTGACCACGACCGAATCCAGTTGCTGCACGAACACGCGGATCGAGCCGTCGGGGGCCGATGCCATGGTCAGGCCAGTGCCAGAGACCGCGGCCTGCACCGCCCCCTGCGCGGTCGTCTGGGAGGAGATGGCAGGGGCACGGATGTCCTGCACGTCCGACGCCTGGAATTGGATGCGCGTTCCGCCGATCCGCTCGATCGCCTGCAGGGTGGCCGACAGCGGGCCGGCCGGGATGGAAAAGTTCAGGATTTCCGGAGCGGCCTGCTTGGTTGGCGCCGCAGGGCTGTCCTGCGGCTGGGCATGTGCGGTGCCCGACAGCGCGAGCGTGAGGGCGGCGTAGAGCGCGGTCGAACGGAACAATGCCGGGCGGAGCGTCAGAGACTGGATGGGAAACACGGCGGAATCCTCTGCGATGGCGTGGTGTGCTGAATCGCGATCGACGGACGCGATTCATGGTCCATGGGTGCAACTCAGGTGTTCCATACACTTTTCATGCGATCTGCCTCGGGCGATCCCCTGCCGCGTGTTGCTTGCGGGAAATCGCTTCGGACCGAGCATGCCACGTCAAAAGTGTTTGGTACAGTTGAAATTCACGTCATGTCACACACTCGTAGGGGGCGGGCTGTAAAAGCCCGGCCGCCTGCGCCGCAATGCACCTCGCTGGGGCGTGGTAGAGGCTCGGAAGTGCAGGAAACGGGAGTGCTGCGCCCCAGGGTGGTGCGGTCTGCGCACTGCGGCGGCGCAACATGGCGGCGCGCAACTGTCCGCATCAATTTGTCGTATGCGCCAGCCGCTGCTGCCGACGGTCTATCATCCTGGGTTCTTCGCCTTCCATTGCCTCCCGCCCATGCCAGCCTCTCCTCCTCCCTCGAAGACCGGCGCCAAGCGCACGCGGAAGGCGGCCCCGCCGGCTATCCGCGCCAGCGGGCCTCTCATCGACCGGATCTTCGACGACGTCAGGACCCGGATCGAGCAGCAGTCGCTGGAGATCGGCGAGCGCCTGCCGTCGGTCAGGGCGATGGCTGCCAGCATGGCCATCAGCAACGAGACCGTGCTGCGTGCCTACGACAAGCTCGCGGCGGCGGGGTATCTGGAAGCGCGCCGCGGATCGGGTTTCTACGTGTCGCCGCGGGCGCTTCAGGCAGGAGCGGCGGCGCAGCCGGATCAATGGAGCGGGCCATCGACCGGCGTCAGGTGGGGCCACCTGCTGCATGCGGAAGGACCGCATGACGGATCGGCGCTTGGCACGCTGCCTGCGGACTGGGGCGGGAGCGACCTGCTGTCCGAGGCCCTGCGGGCCGTGGCGGCGCGGCCGCGCAGGAGTCTGTTCGATTATTCCGATGTCCGCGGCTGGCTGCCGTTGCGCGAGGCGCTGGCTGCCAGGTTGCGCACGGCCGGGATCGCTGCCGCCGCCGATCAGATCGTGACCACGGCCGGCGCCGCCGATGCCCTGGACCTGATCGTCTCGATGTACCTCCACCCGACCCAGTACGTGTTGGTGGAGGAGCCGGGGCCGTTCATCCATACGCAGCGGCTCCTGGCCAGCGGCCTCTGGCTCCTGCACGTGCCCCGCCTGGACGACGGCCCCGACCTGGAGCAGCTCGCGCAGTTGTGCGAGCAGTACCGGCCCAAGGCGTTGTTCTGCAGCTCGGTGCTGCAGAATCCGACCTGCACCAGCATGTCGCCGCGCAAGGCCCATCAGTTGCTCAAGCTCGCCGAGCAGCACGATTTGTGGGTCGTGGACGACGACTCCCATGGCGACCTGCTCCCACGTGGCCAGCAGGGATCGGTCACGCGCCTGGCGGCCCTCGACCACTTCGAGCGCGTCATCCACATCGGCAGCTTCTCGAAGACGCTGGCGCCGGGCCTGCGATCGGGGTTCCTGGTGGCCAGCGGCCAGCGTCTGGAGCACATGCTGTTGAAGCGATCGGTCTGCTCCATCCATTCCTCGCTGCTCACGGATCAGATCGTCCACCACGTGCTCACCGGGGGCGGCTACGAGCCGCACTGCGAGAAGTTGCGCAAGAAGCTGGCCGTCAGTGGCGAGGCGCTGCTGGCGAAGGTCCGTGCCCGCGGCTGGCAGGCCAGGGACACCGGGGCGGGCATGTACCTGTGGACGTCGTTCGGCGAGGACGTCGACGCCCGGGCGGTCGCGGAAATCCTGCGTGCGGACGGCGTGATGCTGGCCACCGAAAGCGCGTTCTCGAGCGATGGCGTCGACCGTCACGTCCGCCTCAACGTCGCACGCACCGACGATGGGTTGCTCGATCGGATCGCTGCCGCGGTCGCCAGCGTGGTCGGCTAGCCGCGACCGACGGAGGTGTGTTGGCCGAACCGGGCGTGCTGGCGGCTGGAGGTACGCCTGATTCAATCGGGCAATGCGTCGCTGCCTACAGACGTTCGGCAGCATCGCCGCATCGGGCTGGGCGCAGCTACGCTCGGAAGCCGCCGCACCATCGCAGCGGCATCACATTCGCCATCGTCAGGTGATTGGCGCAGGGCGCAGTGCGGATCGGGGATGGGGCGCGTGGTGACGTCGTTCTTGGACCTCACCGCGTGGCGCACGGCGAGTGAGCGCCCAGGCGGGTGCGTGGCAGTGGCCGCGTGCAGGCGCGGCCGGTGTTTTCCATCTGGGCAATCCAGGCGCCGGAACGACGAATCCGATGCCGAACCTCAATGGACGGGCGGCTGCGGGCGTGGCGGATCGTTTACAGGCGTGGACGGGGGCGCGCGGTGGCCGCTACCGTCGTCGTCGCGATCCACCGCCAGCCACCAGCCGGCCACCGCCAGAGCCAGGGCGATCACGATCATCCACGCCCAGGGCGAACCGCGGTCGGCACGCGCATGCGTTTTCCCGCGCGCAGACGACGGGCGGGCGGGGCGCTTCCACGCGTCCAGCGGCTGTGTCGACTTGTACGGGGTGGGCATGGCGGCAACTCCGGCGCCGTGGGACGGGGCCAGTGTCACCCAGGACCCGCCCCAAGGGTGTCACCCCCATGTGAACGCCGCCCGCGCGTCCGGTCGGCGGTTCAGTTACGGCCCCGGTTTGAAGTCGAACGGAATCTCGATGCTGGCCGGTACTGCATGGCCGTTCTGCTGCGCCGGGCGGAACTTCCAGCGGCGTACCGTTTCCATCGCCGCGCGGTCCAGGTCGCGCGAGCCGCTGCGGCGGAGCAGGGCCACGCCGGCAGGCGCACCGCTGGCGTCGACCTCGACCCGCACCACCACGGTACCGGCGTCGCCGCGGCGCAATGCCGCCGGCGGGTAGCGCGGCGGCGGGGTCTGTCCTTCCAGCGGCACCGGGCGGTCGCCCGGGGCCAGGGCGGTGGCCGTGCTGCCGGCGCTATCGCTGCCTGCGGCAGGAGCCGGCGCTTCCGTGGTCGGCGCCGGCGCCGGCGCGGTCTCCACCAGCTTCGGCGCGTCGCCGGCGGGCGCGGGCTTGGCCTGCGGCATGCTGCTGGCAGCGCTGCCGGCCGGCAGCGGCTCGGGCAGCGGCTTCACCTGTTCGGTGTCCTGCTGCACCTGCTGCGCCGGCTGCGGCTTGTAGAAATCGTTGTCCTTGCGTCCGACCAGCCATACCACCAGGAACAGCAGCAGGCCGGCGGCGAAGGCGATGCCGACGATCGCGAGCAGGCGCCGCGGCAGATGCAGCACGATGCCGGGCTTGGAAGACGAAGGCGACGTGGACATGGGACTCACCGTGAGGAACCGTTCGATTCTGGCATAGCCGCGGTGAATCGCGCGCGGCGCCCGGAACGGTTCGGCAAAACCGCGACGGACAGGCGATAATCCCGGGTTCGTTCCCCTGGCACCCCCGCGCCCATGCTCGATCCCGCTCTGCTTCGCCAACAGCCCGCCGACCTCGCCGAGCGCCTGCGCACCAGCCGCGGCTATGCGCTGGACGTGGCCGCCCTGGAGGCCCTTGAGGCCGACCGCAAGCGCATCCAGGTACGCACCCAGGAACTGCAGAGCCTGCGCAACAGTCGTTCCAAGGCGATCGGCCAGGCCAAGGCCAAGGGCGAGGATGCGAGTGCGCTGATGGCCGAAGTGGCCGGTTTCGGCGACGAGTTGAAGGCCTCCGAACAGCGCCTGGACGAGATCCGCGCGCAACTGGAGACGCTGGCGCTGGAGATTCCCAACCTGCCGCAGGCCGATGTGCCCTTGGGCAAGGACGAGGCCGACAACGTCGAACTGCAGCGCTGGGGCACCCCGCGCAGCTTCGAGTTCGAGGTCAAGGACCACGTCGAACTCGGCGCGCGCCACGGCTGGCTGGACGGCGAGTCGGCGGCCAAGCTGTCCGGCGCGCGCTTCACTGTGCTGCGCGGGCCGATCGCGCGCCTGCACCGCGCCCTGGCGCAGTTCATGCTGGACCTGCACACCGGTCCGCATGCCTACCAGGAAACCAACGTGCCGGTGATCGTCAACGCCGACAGCCTGTACGGCACCGGCCAGTTGCCGAAGTTCGAGGAAGACATGTTCGCCACCGCGCTGGGCGAACAGAAGCGCTACCTGATCTCCACCTCGGAGATCTCGCTGACCAACCTGGTGCGCGACGAGATCGTCGAGGCCGAGCGCCTGCCGCTGCGCAAGACCGCGCACTCGCTGTGCTTCCGCTCCGAGGCCGGCAGCGGCGGCCGCGACACCCGCGGCATGATCCGCCAGCACCAGTTCGAGAAGGTGGAACTGGTCAGCGTGTGCCGCCCGGAGGACAGCGCCGCCGAACACGAGCGCATGACCCGCTGTGCCGAAGTGGTGCTGGAAACGCTCGGCCTGCCGTACCGCAAGATGCTGCTGTGCACCGGCGACATGGGCTTCTCGGCCAGCAAGACCTACGACCTGGAAGTCTGGCTGCCGTCGCAGCAGACCTATCGCGAAATCTCCTCCTGCTCCAACTGCGGCGACTTCCAGGCGCGGCGCATGCAGGCGCGCTGGCGCAACCCGGCCACCGGCAAGCCCGAGTTGCTGCACACGCTCAACGGCTCCGGCACCGCCGTTGGCCGCGCCATGATCGCGGTGATGGAGAACTATCAGAACGCCGACGGCTCGATCACCGTGCCCGACGCGCTGCGCCCGTACATGGGCGGGGCCGAGCGGATCGGCTGATCGCCGCTCAGCCCCGGGTATCCGTCTCGGGCGAGCTTGGCGTCGCCGTTAACTGCGGCGACGCCCCCTGTCTGTTACCGCGCTCAGGGGGATTGGCGTGATGCGGGCAATGCCCCGCCTTGCGCCAATTGGGTCTTCGACCCAGATGGAGCAAGTTCGCATGCATTGCCCCTGCAGCACTCGCAGCAGGCGGCGCGCCGCGCGCGCCGAACTCCCGTACCCGTCACTTCGCGCTAGCCCGGCCGGGGTTATCTTGCGCCGTCTACGTCTACCTCAGTGCCTGAGTTCGCCAGCGCGACCGGCGTCCCTGCAGCGCAAATCGTTGTAGGAGTAGAATGAACAGGGTCCGATTGTCCCCATCGTTCTAAATATCGAAAGAACATGCACGACCTCAACGATCTGTACTACTTCGCCATGGTGGTCGACCACGGCGGGTTCGCCGCCGCCGAGCGCGCCCTGGGCATCCCCAAGTCGCGGCTGAGCCGCCGCATCAGCCAGTTGGAGACCGACCTAGGCGTGCGCCTGCTGCAGCGCTCCACGCGCCGCTTCGCCGTCACCGACCTGGGCATGAGCGTGCACCGCCACGCCCAGACCATGCTGGCCGAGGCGCAGGCCGCGCGCGAAGTGGTGGACCGGCTCAGCGCCGAACCGCGCGGACTGGTGAGGGTGAGCGTGCCGGTGTCGCTGGCGCAGATGCAGCTGCCCAAGCTGCTGCCGATGTTCCTGGACCAGTATCCCAAGGTGCGGCTGCAACTGAACATCAGCAACCGCCGCGTCGACATCATCAACGAAGGCTACGACGTGGCCCTGCGCGTGCGCTCGCGCCTGGACGACGACGGCAGCCTGGTGATGCGCAGCTTCGGCCAGGTGCAGGAACTGCTGGTCGCCAGCCCCAAGTACCTGGACCGCGCCGGCCGTCCCAAGGACCCCGAAGAACTGACCTCGCACGTCACCCTCAGCATCAGCGAGGACGAGGCGCGGCAGCGCTGGGAACTGCACGGCCCGGCGGGCGAAGTGCGCCGCGTCGATCTGCAGCCGCGCGTGGCCGGCTTCGACTTCCCGCTGCTGCAGTCGATGGTCAAGGACGGCTTCGGCATCACACTGCTGCCCGAGACCGTCTGCGCCGAAGCCGTGCGCAATGGCGAACTGGAAGTGGTGCTGCCGGAATGGTCGCTGCCGCAGGGCATCTGCCACGCCGTGTTCGCCTCGCGCCGCGGCCTGCTGCCGGCGGTGCGCGTGTTCATCGACTTCCTCGCCGAACACCTGCCGCGCCAGATCGAAGCCTCGCGCCTGGACTGCGGCGGCAACTGCCCCGAACGCACCAAGGCCCGGCACTCGACCCTGGGCGCGATGGCGGTCGAGGCGGGTTGAGCGACGCCGGCCGAGCACGTCGGTCGAGCAAAACCGCCGCGGGCGTGCGAAAATGCGCGCCCGTGCTGGTGGTTCTGGGTTACCGCCGCATTCGCAAACGGAGAGATGGCCGAGCGGTTTAAGGCACCGGTCTTGAAAACCGGCGAAGGGTCAAACCTTCCGTGGGTTCGAATCCCACTCTCTCCGCCAATCTCTTCGACGTCATCGATTTTGAATATAAATCGCTGACCTGGTTTGACTGCAAGGCAGGATGCATGCAGAGGACACACTCGCGTGCGTATCCCACATCATGTGATGCCGGTCGTCCACCGGTCGATGGTCTCTGGTCCGGCGTGTGCCTGTCATTTGCAAACCGCGATGGTGCAGAGCCTGGGGCGGACGCCTGCGGTGACGTAGCGGGCGGGACCTTCGCGCTTGCACGTTCTACAGACATCACACCGTCAAGGCTTGGCCGGTACCGATTGCGCGCGATACTGGCTGGGCGACACATCGAAGTTGCGCTTGAATGCAACCGCGAACGCGCTTTCAGACGAGTAACCGACAGACATGCCGATCGCACCGACCGACAGCGTCGACGTCAGCAGACGATGAGATGCCAGGGTCATGCGCCACCGGGTCAGATAATCCATCGGCGTCTCGCCGGTGACCCGCTCGAAATGTCCGGCGAAGCTGGAGCGCGACATCCGCGCGGCAGAAGCCAATTCTGCGACCGTCCAGCGATGGCTGACGTTCGCGTGCATGGCCGTCAGGGCACGATGGAGCGAGGGCACGCCTAGCGCGGCCAACCACCCCATCTGCTGCTGGCCTGACTCCAGATGTGCGCGTAAGGCCTCGATCAAGAGGGCCTGCGCAAGGTGTCCCGCGAGCAGATCGCTGCCCGGCCGAGGTTCGCGCAGTTCGGCGATGAGGCGCCGTACGCTGGCTTGAAGCGCTGCCTTGTGGTCTTCGGACCGAATGTGGACCACCGCTGGGACGGCTGAAAGGATGGCCGCAGCATGTTGGCCACGCAACGAAAAGAAACCCCCGATGCCTCGACATACCCCGCCGCCGTCGAGTTCAGCGACGTGGCCGGGCGGGACCTGTGTCAGGAATGGGATGGCGTCTTGCCACGTCACAGGGGCGCCTGCATACAGCTGCATCGCGGCTCCTCCCTTTACAAGAATCACATCACCCGGTTGCAGGGCAATCGAAGCGCCGGCGTCCTGCAGCACGATCCTGCATTCCCCCGAATCGATGGCAAAGCATCGGATGCCGTCGGCTGGGGGGAAACGCAGTCCCCAGTCGCTGCCTGCGTCCAATCCGCGAAATCCATACGAGTCGAGCTGAACGAGGGTGAGGATGTCGGAAAGCGGGTCGGTCATGTCTGGACGATAGCGACAGAGGTTTCGACGATCGAACATGGGCTCGGCTGCCCGGCAACGATAGTGTTGCACTTGAAGGACGTGGCGGACACACCGCGGCCTGAAGTCCGGCCCATGGCCGCATTTGTCTCTTCGGGAAGCAGCATGATGAATTCGGCGCATCGGTCGCTGGCACCTGCGACAGTGAAATCCAGAGGTTCGAAATACGCATGGGGAGTGCTCGCTATGTTGAGCGGCGCGGTGGCTCTGGTGTCCTATCGCTATCTGTTCGACCGAGGCCCCGTGCCACCTGGCGTCGCAGCCAACCGGCACGTGCATCCCTGGTTGATCGTGCACGCGACCAGCGCCGCGACGGCGCTGCTCTGTGGGCCCTTGCAGTTCGTTCGCCGGCTTCGTCTGCGTCACCCGAGGTGGCATCGCGCGACCGGACGCGTTTATGTCGCGGGCTGCATGGTCGGAGGCGTCTCCGCCCTGTTTCTTGCCGCCGGCATCTCCACCGGGCCTGTCGCTGGCGCGGGGTTTGGTGCGCTTGGAATCGCTTGGATGGCGACAACGGCCATCGCGTTACGCAAGGTGCTGACAGGTCGGCTGGCTGAGCATCGGCGCTGGATGATCCGCTCTTTCGCCTTGACCCTGTCTGCGGTGACGCTGCGTCTTTACCTGCCTGTCTCGACGTTCATCTTGGGCATCGAATTTGCCGTGGCCTATCGGGCAATTGCCTGGTTATGCTGGCTACCGAATCTTCTGGCGGCCGAGTGGCTGATGAAAGCGCACCCGTCTGCCCCCGGGCAAGATAGCCCCGATTTCAAGCGCTCAGACTAGGCATCCGTGTCGCGGGATCCGTCAATTGGCGTCGTGCAAGCCAATCGTATGTTCGCGCTCATGACGATGACTGCTCCGCGATTGGTACTCAATCGACGGTAACCGGGGTTTGGCGCGTGGGGTGAGACGGGCCGACTCTTCCTGGTTCCCTTTCATGGGCGGTGAAGCCTGCTTCCGTGTCTGGAAGCCACGACAAACCGTAGGCAGACATCCCAGCACTCAATGCGAAATCGAAGGCGCGAAGCGTCTTGCAGGGAGATGGTGTTGCGCGATAAGCGCCTTGTCTCTCGCTTGAGCATTTGCAAGTCGGTCTGGAAGTAGGATCTACAGTTCGGACGGGGGGGCTTTTTCTCTTCACTCAGTTGCGGGTTGCACCTCTTCGCACCCCGGTGCTACCGTCCGGCCGAGCTTCCAGAAGGGTCATCCGGTTTGGCGAGCAAAGCGTCTCTAGGACAGTGGCGGACACGGATGCTGGCCGGGATCGGTGGCATTGCCGCGATCGTGGTGGGGTGGGGCATCGGCTTGTTCGAGGCCAAGGAGGTGCCGGTGCCGCCCGCACTGCAGGCCGGGAAGGACGTTGCCGCAGGCGAATGGTCGCTGCGCTTCGACCACGTGGAGATCAGCGACCGCCTGCCGAATGGCGAGTTGGTGTCGCGCGACGGGCGCAAGGCGATCGTGCTGTATCTGCAGGCGACCAATCGCACCACGCAGACCAGCGGCTCGCTGGTGCAGGCAGTGGCGTTGAAGGCACCTCCGCGCGGGGCCGATGCGCGGCCGACTGCTTATCTGTTGCGCGATCGTGCGGCGACCACCGAGTTGCAGCCCGGCTTGTCGGAAGAGGTCGCCCTGGTCTGGACCTATCCGGCGACGGAGCGGATGGCTGCGCGCGTGCGCTTCGACGTCACCGCCAGGACCTTCAAGGCCTTCGACAATCTCTACGCGCAGCCGCTGTGGACCGATCCGCATCCGGTCGGCGTCGTGGAAATGCCGCTTGGCGCAGCGCGTCGCGCCGTGCCGGCGGGTGCGCCGTGAAGTGGCTTTCCGCCATCGCGATCCTGCTGCTCGGCTTCGTGTTGCTTGCCGGCATGCGCTGGACGATGCCGCGCTACGAGCGCATCACCGGCCCGATTCCGGTATCCGGAGCACCTGACAGTTGGGTGCAGACCGACAACCTGGCCGTGAACGCCGGTACGCCGCAGCTCGCGCACACGATCCGCTTCAAGGCGGCTGGCGCCCTGCAACAGCGCGACAGCGGCGGCGTGTGGCTGGTGGTGCCGGTGCGGTCGAAGGTCGCGCGCGCGACCGCGCGCGTTTATGGCCGCGTCTGGGCAACGCCCGACGGCCGTCGTTATCGCGCCAGCGGCCGCGCGGAGATGGGCGAGGCGGTGTTGTCGTCGATCAAGACATTGCAGCCCGGGTTGGAGCGCAAGGACGTGCTGGTGTTCGAACTGCCGACCGCGCTCGCCAGGGCCGGCGGCACGCTGGTGCTGTCGGAAGACCGCGACCCGCAGCTGACGGCCGAGGCGCAGGTGCGCTATCCGCCGCTGCCGCCCGCAGCGGCGGTCACCGATCTGCTCGATCTGGATGCGCTGCATGCACGCCTCTGACCGCGACGTGGCCCCGGCCGTTTCCGAGCGGCGCATGCGCTGGCTCGCACTGGCGGCGCTGGTCGTGCTGGTGCCGTGCACGATGGCCGCGACCGGCTGGCGCGACGTGCGCGAACTGCTGCATGCGCGCGAATGGCGACCGGTCGAGGTGGCGATGGCGCAGACCACGGAGTACGACGGTGCGGCCGTCCAACTGCTGTCGGTCGACGTGCTGCCGTTCGAGCCAGGTTTGCCCGCCGATCGCACCTTCGTGCGCACGCGCCTGTCGCTCGTGCCTGGCGCCGCCGGTGCGCAATGGAGCGATTGCACACTCAAGCTGGTCGATGGCACTGGCCGGTCGTGGGCTGCGATCGACACCGTGCCGGACCTGTTGCAGCGCGCCCTGGCCAAGCCGGGCGAACCACCCGGCGTGGCCTGCGATGGGCTGGCCGTGTCCGCGGCCAGGCCGGGCATGCCGTTGGCGATCGACGGCTACTACCTGGTGCCGCGTGCGGTGGCCGCGCAACTGCAACTCACCGTGAGCACGCGCGGCGGCCGCCCGCGTTACCTGCGTTTCGCCAGAGGAGCAACGCCATGACCGAGATGGCGCTGCGCGGTGGGCCGCTGGGGCTGATCGGCGACACGCTGCGGCTGTGGTTCCGCTACCTGCCGCAATTGCTTGCGGTGGCGCTGGCCGGCGTGTTGCTCAACGAACTGCTGCTGCAGGCCGCGGTGTGGATCGGCTATCAGAACCGGCTTGCCGGCTTGCTGTCGCTGACGCTGGTGGTGCTGGTCAAGCTGGTGATCTTCGTCCTGCTGTTCGAAACGCTGCGCCCGGCCTTGCCGGGGATCGCCAGCGCGGCGCTGGCCGAACAGGCCGACGCGTCGGCAGCAGACCAGGCGAGTAGGGCGCGCTTGCGTCGCCTGTCTGCGATCGTGTCGCAGGCGCTGGTGCCGTTCTTCGCCTACTACGCCGCCTGGGGTTTCCTCGGCGAGACCATCCGCGCCTACGGGCGCGAAGGGCTGGGGCAGTTCAATCCGTTCGATCCGACCTACCGCGGGTCATTGTTCGAGGTGTCCGGCGGCTGGTGGCTGGCGGCATCGGTGGCGTTGCTGTGGCTGATCCGGCGCGCGGCGAAAAGACAGAAGCAGCGCAGCGCGCATCCGGCGTGGAACGTGCTGATCGTGCTGTGCGAAGCCGGCTGGACCTTCGTCGGCATGTACGTGCTCACCGAATGGAAGGGCGGGGTGTTCCGCTGGCTGGCGCATCTGCGCATCGTCGATCTCGGCCAGCAACTGTGGCAGGGCATCAGCCATCCGATCGGCGTCGCCCACGCCGCATTGCCTGGCGCGGTGGAGCAGACGCCGCCAGGCGTGGCGGACACGCTGGTGGCGATCTTCTTCTCGGCCTTGTTGCCGGTGGTCTGGCTGGCCTTGGCCGCGCTGATCTACCGCTACGACGTGCACAACGCCGAATTGAACGCGCCCGGTAAGTGGTCGAGCAAGGTCGACGGCACGCTAGGGCTGTGGCGGAAACTGCCGACGTGGTTGCGCGACTTCATCGGCCATTTCTGGGCCGGCACCGTCTCGCGCTATCGCGCCGCGGCCAACAGCGTGCAGTTGGCCGGCGCGACCGGCCTGGCGGCGCTGGTGACGCTGGTCGTGCTGTATCGCGCCCTGGACTGGGCCTCGGCCTGGGCCTGGATGGGCCTGACCCGGCTGATCGGCCCGCACCCGCAGGTGGTGTGGCAGGCGATCGCCAATCAGCTGTCGGTGGTGCTGGGTACGCCCAGCGACCCGGGCGACGGGATCCTGCCGCAGACGCTGAAGATCTGCCTGCTCGCGGCGACGCTGGAGCGCGCGTTCCGTGCCGGGCGGAGTTGGCGCGCGTTGAAGTAGTCCGGCGATGTTGCGCCGTCTTCGCGGCGCCACCGGTCGTGGGATGCGAAGGCGCAAAGAAAAACGCCGCGATGACTGAGCATCGCGGCGCTGCGGAACAGGGCATCAGGGCGAGGCGGTCTGCTCGCCGCCGTCGAAAACCCGAAGGATCAGCCGGCAGCCGGCGCCTTGGCGTCACCCGCCTTGATGTCGCCCGGCTGGCACTCGCCCAGGCGCTTGCCGTCCATCTTCATGTGCGTCTTCATCGACATGCCGCCCGGCAGGCCGGTGATCGTGGAGTGTGACTCGGAGGCCATCTCGGTGGCGCTGAAGGTGCCGGTGCTGGTGCCGGCGACCTTGATGTCGCCCATCGTGCAATGCATCTTCGCGTCGATCTTGCCGTCCTTCATGCTGAAGGTGTCGTACACACAGTTCTTCTGCATCGGCGAGGCGCTGCCGAAGAGGCTGGCCGGATCGTTGATCTGCTCGGCGGTGAGGCAGACCTTGGCGGTGCTCGGCGGCATCTTCGGCATCTGCGGCATGTTGCCGGAACCGCCGCTGGTCTCGCTGCTCACCTGTTCGATCCGCATCTCCCATTGGCCGGGCTGCAGCTTGGCCGCCTGCACCTTGGCCACGTCGGCGACCGAAGCGTTGGACATGGCGATGTTGTCGCCGTTCTTGTCGCCGCCCTTGCTGCAGGCGGCGAGCAGCACACACACAGCAAGCGTTGCCGGCATGGTCAGACGCATGAACTTCTCCCTAAGTTATGTGAGGTGCGCGGAGCATAGCCGGGGGCGTGATTAAGATCACGTCGACGCCGGGCGCTCGCTGCCGACGCGTGTCTGGCGCCGCAGCGGCACCGGGGAAGCGGACGAGCCGACTGTTGTCGGCTCGCTCAGCGGCTGCAACGGAAAGAAAACCCCCGCGCAATCGCGCGACATCGCAGCGCGATTGCACGCGCGTCGCAAGCGCGTGATCCGGCGACAGCGGAGCGCGTTGCCGCCGCGGCCGCCCTGCACGGACCATTCCGCTCGGCTCTGCTAGCGTCTGCGCCGCCGCGCGTGACCCCCACGCCCATTGCTTCGGTTCTCCCCGCCATGCCAAGCCTCGCCGAACGCCCCGCCATTCTCGAAGACAAGCGCACCCTGAAGATGGCCCGCTCCGCACACGCCTACGTGCGCGGCAATACCGCCAGGTTCTACGAATGGCTGGCGGCATCGCCGGCGGCGCGGCGCGTGCCGATGGGGCCGGCGATCTGGATCTGCGGCGATTGCCACCTCGGCAACCTGGGGCCGGTCGCCGACGGCGAGGGGCGTGTCGAGATCCAGATCCGCGATCTCGACCAGGGCGTGATCGGCAATCCCGCGCACGATCTGATCCGCCTGGGCCTATCGCTGGCCACCGCGGCGCGCGGCTCGGACCTGCCCGGCGTCACCACGGCACGGATGATGGAAGCGATGATCGACGGCTACGGCGCCGCGATCGCCGACCCGACCCGCGAGCATCCGGGCGCCGAACCCGAGACCGTGCGCAGCATCCGCCGCGAGGCCTTCGGCCGGCGCTGGCGGCATCTGGCCAAGGAACGCCTGCAGGCGGTGGAGCCGCGCATCCCGCTGGGCGAGAAGTTCTGGGCCTTGGCGCCGGAAGAGCGCGAGGCGCTGGAGCGGCTGTTCGCCGATCCGGCGGTGGCGCAGATGGTGCTGTCGTTGAAGGGGAAACCCAAGGATCGCGAAGTGCGTCTGGTCGATGCGGCGTACTGGATGAAGGGCTGCAGTTCGCTGGGTCTGCTGCGCTACGCGGCGATCGTCGCGCTGAAGACCGGCAAGGGCCACTGGTCCTATGCGCTGGTCGATCTGAAGGAGGCGGTCGCCCCGATCGCGCCGGCGGCGCCCGATGCGCGCATGCCGGCGGACAACGCCGAACGCGTCACCGCTGCGGCGCGGGCGTTGTCGCCCTACCTGGGCAGCAGGATGATGCCGGTGCACATGCTGGGCCGATCGCTGTTCATTCGCGAGCTCTCGCCGCGCGATCTGAAACTCGAAGTCGACCAGTTCAATCACGCCGAGGCGGTGCGCTCGGCGCGCTATCTCGCCTTTGTCGTCGGCAAGGCGCATGCGCGGCAGATGAAGCCGAGGACGCGCGCCGGGTGGCTTCAACTGCTGAACGCCGATCGGCGCAAGGCCATCGACGCACCGTCGTGGCTCTGGGAGAGCGTGGTCGCGCTCGCCGGCCATCACGAGGCCGGCTATCTGGAGCATTGTCGTCGTTACGCGCTGGCGGCCTGACGGCGTTGCGAGGCGCGATCGGTTTCAACCGCGCGCGCAGTCCAGATCCAACGCCATGTCCCATCGCTCCAGCCCCGGGCCGTAGCCGTCCGCCACCACGCGCTCGATGCCGAAGCCGAAGCGCGCGTAGAACGCCTGGGTGTGCTGGCTGGTGTCCAGTTCGATTCGCGCCACGCCGGCACTGCGCCGGCAGGCGTCGAGCCGCGCCTCGGTCAAGGCGCGGCCCAGGCCCTGGCGGTGCAGGCGGCGGTCGACCATGCCCCAGCCGAAGCTGGCGACGCGGCCGTCGACGCTCAGCGCGTGGCCGCCGCATGCCACCACCGCGCCCGCGCGGACGATGACCAGGTAGTGCCAGGCGCCGACCTCGTGTTCAAGGAAGCGCTCGAACGCGGCGCGCTCGCTGCGATCGAAGAACTGCGGCACATTGCTGTCGAACAGCGCCAGGCAGGCGGCGTGGTCCTGCATGGCGTAGGGGCGGATCTCGTTCACCCGCCAAGTGTGCCGATTGCGGCCACGCGTGTCGTGCTGCATCACGTGCGATGGCGCGCATCGGTCATTTCCGAGCACGTTGTCGGAAAATTTCGCCGACCCTGTCCGGGATCTGCAGTGGGGGGTGTCCGGAAGCGGGAAGGGTGAGGGTCAGATAATTCTGACGTGAGATCAGGATTGTCCTGATAACGCTTTTCCCACTGCGCCAGCATACTGGCCTCGGCCTGACGCAGGGACCGTCGCGCGCCTTCCGAGGAAAGCGCAGGCAGGTCACTCGACCCTGCGTGCCGAGCCTTGAGTAAGCTCGGCAGGGTTTTGATGACGCCATCATGACGTTTCGCGAGGTGCGAATGAGCACCCCGTGAAGCGTCGTCGTTTGTCTACGAATTCGTCTTGCCCTGAATAATTCACGCAGATAGTCTGGATGGTGCGGTATCCGCTGCGTTGGGGTTATACGAGATGGCCATCAGGGTTTTTCTGGTCGATGATCACGCTCTTGTCCGGACGGGCATGAAGCTGATCCTGTCGAATCAAACGGATATCGAGATCGTCGGCGAGGCCGACAGTGGCGAAAATGCGCTCCCGCAGATCCGGCAGCTGAAGCCGGACATCGTCCTGTGCGATCTGCACATGCCCGGCGTCAGCGGGCTGGAAGTCACCGAGCGCATCGTCAAGGGCGACCACGGCACCAAGGTCATCATCGTGTCGGTACTGGAAGACGGCCCGCTGCCCAAGCGCCTGCTGGAAGCCGGCGCGTCCGGTTACGTGGGCAAGGCCGGCGATGCGCAGGAGTTGCTTCGCGCGGTGCGCGACGTGGCGATGGGCAAGCGCTACCTCGGCGCCAACATCGCGCAGAACCTGGCGCTGGCCAATCTGGAAGGCGGCGGTTCGCCGTTCGACGCGCTGTCGCCGCGCGAACTGGAAGTGGCCCTGCTGCTGACCCGCGGCCTGCGCCAGGAAGATATCGCCAAGCGCCTGAGCCTCAGCGCCAAGACCGTCAACACGCACAAGGCGCGGCTGTTCGAGAAGGTCGGCATCCAGGACAACATCGCCCTGGCGCGCCTGGCCACGCAATACGGATTGCTGGATCCGGCGCACCCGCTGTAATCGCCGGGACTGGCCGGATTGCATGGGAGCGGCCTTCGGGCCGCTCTTGCGTTTTGCTTGCGCGAACGAGGGGACTTGTTCGAGGTAGATCGATTGAGACCAAGCGTTCGCCGGCTTCGCCGGCTTCGCCGAGGTTCCTTGCCTTCGCGAGTGCCGCGGTCGGGATGGCTGGGTGCCGCCGCGGCATCACTTGGCGCAAGCGCGGTGGAGGAAGCTGCAGGCGCTCTTCGCGCATGCGTCAGGCACTGCTGCGCAAGCCGGCAACGACGTGGACGTGCAGGTGTTGGGGCATCTTCAGGACAACTCCAGTCGCCGCTTTCCACGCATCACGTGCGCGACCATTTGCTCTCGTAGGAGCGGCTTCAGCCGCGACAGCATGACCCGTCATGCCTGTCGCGGCTGAAGCCGCTCCTACGCGATGGCAGCGCGAGCAGGATGCGCTGAAGATCTCGCCATGCAGGCGATCGTCTTGAACGGCTGCACTGCGCGTCCTCCGCAGCGCCCATGAAAAAAGCGGCCCGAAGGCCGCTTCTTTCGTGCCGCAACGGACTTGACGAGGATCAGCCGTGATCCTTGTGCCCGTCGCCGTCCGCCTTGTCCGCGGCCTGCGGCGCATGCGCTGCGGCGGCAGCGCGTTCGCGCTCCTTCCGGGCCGCTTCGTCCACAGCCGCGGTCTCAGCCTGCGTCGGCGTCGCCGGAGCAGCGGCGGAAGTTGCGGTGCCGCCGCTCGCCGGGGTGGCCGATACGGCCTCGGTCGACGCTGCGGCCGGTGCGTCACCACCATGCGGGACCTGCGCCGGTGCATCGGCGAAGGCGTCGAGCAGGGTGGTCTGCACGGGCGCGTAGGCCGGCTTGGCCGGGGCCGTTTCTTCCGTACGCGGCTCCGCGGAAGCCGTAGGCAGGGCGGTGACAGCCGGTGCGGCGCTCGGCGCGACGGCGGCCGCCACCGGCGCGGTGACACCGGCCGGATCCTCGACCGTGGCCGTGGTATCCGCGGCATCCTGCTCCGCGACCGGCGCCTTGACGGCGGTGGCGGTCGGTTGCTCGACGGCGGTGGTGACTGCCTGTGGCTGCGGCTGCTGCGCGGCAGGTTCGGCGGCCGGCGTTGCGGGTTCGGTCGGTGCCGCGGCGCGCTCGGTGGCGACAGTTTCCTGCGCGACCGGCTTGGTCTCGGCGACTGCGGCCGAGACCGGTGCGGCGGCGACCACGGTGTCTGCGTGGGCCACGGCGGCATCGCTGACGCCCTGGGCTGCAGCGGCCGGCGCGGTCGGCGCAGGCGATGCGATCACGGCGTCGGCAGGGGCGGCCGGCTGCATCGGTGCGGTGGCCGGCGCAGGCACGGGGTCGGCGACGATCGGCGCGGGGGCCTGGGCTGCGTCGTCGGCCGGTGCCGGTGCACTGGCGGCGGCTGCACGCTCACGACGCGGCTCGCGCTTTTCCTGCGGCTCGCGCTTTTCCTGCACGGACGGCTGCGGCTTGGGCGCCGGCGCGTCGGTGGCAGCGTCGTCGTCGAAGTCGAACTCCGGCTGGCTGCGGCTCGGCGCCTGCGCGCTTTCGCCATCGCTGTCGCTGTCGCCGGCATCCAGGTCGGCATCGTCCAGCCCGCTGGCATCGCCGGCAGCACCGGCTTCGCCATTGCCACGGCGGCGGCGGCGGCCACCGCGACGGCCACGACGGCGGCGGCCGCCGGCATCGCCGGTGCCGTCCTCGCCCTCGGCGCCTTCGCCGGCAGGCACGGCCTGCGCGGTTTCCGCGGCGCTTTCGCGCGCATCGATACTGTCTGCTGCTGCGGCGGCCGGTGCCGGTTGCACCGCTGCCGGGGTGGTGGCCTCGACGGCCGCTGCCGGCTCCTGGGTCGCGGCGATCGCGCCACCGGCCACCGCGGCGGCGGCCAGGGTGGTGGCGTCCTGCGCCGGCGTCACCGGGGCGGTCGCGGCGGGCGCGGCCTGCTGCTTGGCGACGGCCTCCTCGGCGCGCGGCTGACGCGGCGGCTTGTCGCCCTGCACGGCGGCCTGTGCCGGATCCTGCTGCGGCTTCGGCTGGCGTGGCGGGTTCTGCGGCTGCTGCTGCTTCGGCGGCTTGGGCTGTTGCGGCTGCTGTTGCGGCTTGGGCTGCTGCGCGGCCTGTTCGTTGCGCGGCGCCTTGGGCTGCTGGTTCTGCTGCCCGGCGGGCGCGGCGCCACCGTTGCCATTGCCGGCGCGGCGCTCGTCACGGCGCGCGTTGCCGCCACCGTTGTTGCCGTTGCCGCGGGCGGCATTGCCGCCCTGGCCGCCGTTGCGGTTGCCGTCGCGGCGCGCGTTGCGGTCGTTGCGATCGCCACGGTCGTTGCGGTTGCGGCTGCCGTCCTGCGGGCGCTGGCGCTGGGCCGGTTCGGCGGCGGCCGGGGCGGGTGCCGGGCTGTCGCCGGCGCCGAAGATGCGCTTCAGCCAGCCGACCACGCCGGTGGCCGGCGGCGCGACCGGGGCCGGCGCAACCACTGGCGCCGGTGCCGGTGCGGCTACCGGTTCTTCGGCCACTTCGCGCACTGGGGCCGGCTGCGAGTGCTTCACATTGGTCACCGCAGGCGCCGGGATGTTCAACTGCGCCTTGGTCAGCGCGTGCACCGGCAGCTTGCGCGGGGTGCCGCGCTGGTAGCTGGGCTTGGTGCTTTCCTCGCCCAGCTCGTTCTCGCGCAGGCGCGTCACTTCGTAGTGCGGGGTGTGCAACTGCTCGTCGGCGACGATCACGATCGGCGCGTCGTGGCGCTTCTCGATCTCGCTGAGCGCGCGGCGCTTCTCGTTGAGCAGGTAGTTGGCGATCTCCACCGGGGCCTGCACCAGCACCTGCCCGGTGTTCTCCTTCATCGCGTGCTCTTCGGCGACGCGGATGATCGACAGCGACAGCGACTCGACGCTGCGCATGCGGCCATGGCCGTCGCAGCGCGGGCAGACGATCTGGCTGGATTCGCCCAGCGACGGACGCAGGCGCTGGCGGCTCATCTCCAGCAGGCCGAAGCGCGAGATGCGGCCGATCTGCACCCGCGCACGGTCGTACTTGAGCGCGTTCTGCAGTCGGTTCTCGACCTCGCGCTGGTGCTTGTTGGAGGCCATGTCGATGAAGTCGATGACCACCAGGCCGCCGAGGTCGCGCAGGCGCAGCTGGCGCGCGACCTCTTCGGCCGCCTCCAGGTTGGTCTGGAACGCGGTGTCCTCGATGTCGCTGCCCTTGGTGGCGCGCGAGGAGTTGACGTCCACCGCGGTCAGCGCCTCGGTCTGGTCGACCACGATCGAGCCGCCGGAGGGCAGGCGCACGCTGCGCTCGTAGGCGGCCTCGATCTGCGACTCGATCTGGAAGCGGTTGAACAGCGGGATGTCGTCGGTGTAGTGCTTGAGCTTGCGCAGGCTCTGCGGCATCACCTGCTGCATGAATTCCTGGGCGTCGCCGTACATCTCGGCGGTGTCGACCAGGATCTCGCCGATGTCGGCGCGCAGGTAGTCGCGCAGGGCGCGGATGATCAGCCGCGATTCCTGGTAGATCAGGAACGGCGCCGGCTTGGCCAGGGCGGCCTCGGCGATCGACTTCCACACCTGCAGCAGGTAGTCCAGGTCCCACTGCAGCTCTTCGGCATCGCGGCCGACGCCGGCGGTGCGGATGATCACGCCCATGTCGTCGGGGATGTTCAGCTTGTCCAGCGCTTCCTTCAGCGCGGCGCGGTCCTCGCCCTCGATCCGGCGCGAGACGCCGCCGGCGCTGGGCGAGTTCGGCATCAGCACCATGTAGCGGCCGGCCAGGGAGATGAACGTGGTCAGGGCCGCGCCCTTGTTGCCGCGTTCCTCCTTGTCCACCTGCACCACCACTTCCTGGCCCTCGCGCAGCAGTTCGCGGATCGTCGCCTTGTTGTGGTCGACGCCGGCCTGGAAGTAATCGCGGGAGATTTCCTTCAGCGGCAGGAAGCCGTGGCGCTCGCCGCCGTATTCGACGAAGGCCGCTTCCAGCGAGGGTTCGAGCCGGGTGATGCGGCCCTTGTAGATGTTGGACTTCTTCTGTTCCTTGGACGGCTGCTCGATGTCGATGTCGTACAGGGTCTGGCCGTCCACGATGGCCACACGCAGTTCTTCTGCCTGCGTGGCGTTGATCAGCATTCGCTTCATTGTTGCGTTCCTCGCGCTGCTACCGCGCGGAACGCCATGGGGTTTCGCTTCTGGTCACGCTTCGTCGCCCATCGCGCAGGCGCGGGGTGGGCGTCTTGGGTTTCCAGCGCTACGACACCACGGCGAGCCGCGGGAGCGCTTTTTGCTTTTTAGGTGGTTCAGGACCGGCGGCGACTCCACCAGCCAGGCTGGGCGCCGCACGGGGCATGTTCAGCGCGGACGCTTGCGGCATCCGGCGATGGCCGGGTAGGCCGGTGAGCCGCTAACATGGCCGCCCCGGGGGCGGTGGTCGCGCACTGTGCCGGAATCGTCGTAAGCCGGGCTTCTGGCCCTCAACTAACTTCCAACGAAATCAAACCCTTATCTCGCCCCCCGAGTGTAACAGAATAAACTGCCTGATGACTTCCCCCCCGATCCCTCCAAAGCCGCGCGATGTCGCGACCAGCGCGGTGCGCATTCTCAAGGTCCCGGAAGACAGGGCCGGACAGCGCGTAGACAATTTCCTGCTCGGCCAGCTCAAGGGCGCGCCGCGCAGCCTGATCTACAAGCTGATGCGCAGCGGCCAGGTGCGGGTCAACGGCGGCCGCACCAAGGCCGAGCGCAAGCTCGAGGCCGGCGACGAGGTGCGCATCCCGCCGGTGCGGCTGACCGAGGAGGGCGAGAAGAGCGCGCCGCCGGAGGCGTTCATGGCCCGGCTGGAGGCGGCCATCGTCTACGAGGACGCGCGGCTGCTGGCGCTGAACAAACCCTCGGGCGTCGCCAGCCATGGCGGCAGCGGGATCAGTTTCGGTGCCATCGAGACGCTGCGTGCGCTGCGTCCCAATCAGTCGCTGGAACTGGTGCACCGGCTGGACCGCGACACCTCCGGGCTGCTGATCGTGGCCAAGAAGCGCTCGGCGCTGACCGAGTTGCAGGCGCTGATGCGCGAGGACGACCGGGTCCAGGGCCGCGGCATCAGCAAGCGCTACCTGACCCTACTGGTCGGACGCATGCCCGACGGCACCATGAGCGTGGACGCGCCGCTGCACATCGGCCTGCGCCAGGGCGGCGAGCGCCATGTGCAGGTGAACGCGGCGGGCAAGCCGTCGCTGAGCCACTTCCGGGTGCTGGAGCGGCGCGGCGGACATTCCTATTGCGAGGTGCGGATCGAGACCGGCCGCACCCACCAGATCCGCGTGCATGCCCAGCACCTGGGACATCCGGTCGCCGGCGACGACAAGTACGGTGATCCGGCGGTGAACAAGCGCCTGCGCGAGCAGATCGGGCTCAAGCGCCTGTTCCTGCACGCCGCCTCGCTGGAGTTCAGCCTGGACGACGGCAAGACGCCTTATCTATTGAATGCCCCGCTGGCCGACGAACTGGCCGACGCGCTGAACCGTCTCGGCTGAGGCGAGGCGCCTTAACCCGGGAGCTGCATCGCGGCCGCCCCCGGATCGTGCTCAGCTTTCGTGGTGGTCGTGATCGTGGTGCCCGTCGTGGTGGGCGGGTGCCTGGCGTTGCTGTGCCGGATGCGACTCGGCCGGCCGCGGCTCGGGCATGCGCGGCGGCGGGGAGAACCGGGCCACGCGTTGTTCCTGGTGCTGTTCCTGACGTTGCTCCTGGCGCGGTTCCGGCATTGGCGCGCGCATCGTCTCGCGCGGCATCTCCTGCGCGCGCGCCTCGCGCTGCGGCGCAGGCGCATGCCAGGCCTGGGCGCGCGGCGCTTCGCTCGGCATCGCCTGGCGAGGCGGCTCCGTGCGCGCCATCTCGCGGGCGAAGCCGGAGGGCTGCATGCCCGGGTCGCCGCGCCGCGGCGGTTCGGCGAAGCGCGCTTCCGGCATGCCGCCGCGATTGGCGACGGCCTCGCGCGGCATCGGCGTGGGCGTCAGCGCCTGCGGCACCGGCCGGCCATGGAACTGCGGGACCGGCATCGACGGCGCCGTGCGTGGCGCCGTCGGCTGCGCCATCGCCACGTTGCGTTGCGGTGCCGCGGCACGCTGGGCGAAACCGGGCAGCAGGCGCTGGTCGCGCGCGGCGGCCATGGCCGCCGGGGTGCCCGGAGCCGGCAGACGCTGCACCGGTGGCGCCATCGCCGCGACCGGGCGGCCGGCCTGCAGCATCTGGTTGGTGAAATGCGGCATGGTCTGCGGCATCGCGGGCGGCTGGGCGCGGGCCGGCCCGAACGCCGCCGGGCTGCGCGCCGCCATCGCCGCAGCGGCCATCGCCGCTCCCGGCGCATGCGCGGCGGCGAAGGCCTGCTGCCCACCCGGGCCGCCCATCGGCGCGGCCGGCGGCGGCGCACCCCGGTAGTCGTTATGCACGTAGCTGCGGTTGTCGTAGTGGTTGTTGATGATGGTGGTGCGCGGCGCGTACACGCTGTTGCGGTAGACCACGTAGTTCGGCGCCGACGGCGGTGCGTTCCAGTTCACCCCCCAGTTGTTCCAGCCCCAGCTGTGCCACGGCGGTGCCGGTTCCAGCCAGCCGAACACGCTGTGGTGGTGATGTTCGAGCGCGTCGCCGACCAGCACGCCGACGCCGAAGGAAATGATGCCGGCGGTGACCAGGTCGCCGGTGTCGTAGTAGGGGCGCGGCGGGCGGTAGCGGTACTCGCGATAGACGTTGACCGGTGCGCCGTAGACCACGTCAGGGTCGTAGCGCGGCACGTAGACCACGTCGGGCTGCGCCGGTTCGATCACGATGGTGCGGGTGGGCGGCGGCACGGCGTCGGCATAGGCGGGCGCCGGCTCCACCACGGTGCGCTGCACCACCTGCACGCGCTGCTGCGGGGTGCTGCGCAGGTGGCCCTGCGCCTGCGCGCGCTGGCGCATCACCTGCACCGCGTCCAGCACCTGGTTGGGATCGTGGGCGTAAGCGTCGCCCAGCGCGCGGGTCCAGTCGCCGTTGCCGGCCAATTGATCGACCACGTCGGGGAAGGCGGTCAGCGCCTTGACGCTGGGATCCCAGGGCTGCGCCGCGGCCGCCTGCAGGCGGTCGGTGGCGGACAGGCTGCGGTTGTTGCGCAGCCAGTCCTGCGCCGACACCACCTGGTCCGGATACACCGAGGCGGCCAGCGTCTGCGCCAGCAGCTTGTCCGGGAACAGCGCGATCGGTGCGACCAGTTGATAGAGCTGGTCGGCGGTGGGTGCCACGTAGGGCGCAGGCGCGGGTGCTGCAGCGGGGGCGGGCGCATCGGCCTGGGTCGCGGGCGATGGCGTGTCTTGTCGCTGGCAGGCACTCAACGCCACCACGCTCAGCGCGGTGAACAGGGCCAGCCTGGCCGGGGGCAGGGGGCGGAGATCCATGCGACACCTCATCGGAGCGGGGCGAAGGTGGCCGCAGCATGCGCCGCCTTGGGTGTCTGCGACCTTTCTGCGCGGCGTTGTCGCACGGGCCAGCGAGCGCGCGTTCAGCCGGCGCCGGCGGCCGCCATCAGACCGGCGCGGACAGCCGGAACAGCACCAGGCTGAGCGCCAGCGTGGCCATGCCCGCGACCAGGCCGTACACCGTCTCGTGTCCTTGCGCATAGCGCTTGGCGGCCGGCAGCAGTTCGTCCAGGGCCAGGAACACCATCACCCCGGCGATCAGCCCGAACACCGCGCCGAACACCGCCTCGGACAGGACGCGCGCCAGCGCGACATAGCCGATCAGCGCGCCGATCGGCTCGGCCAGGCCGGACAGCAGGCTGGCGGCGAAGGCATAGGACTTGCGCCCGGTGGCGTAATGCACCGGCACCGCGATGGCGATGCCCTCGGGAATGTTGTGCACGGCGATGGCGAAGGCCAGCGGCATGCCCACCGCCGGGCTCTCCAGCGTGGCGAAGAAGGTGGCCAGTCCCTCGGGGAAATTGTGCGCGGTGATCGCCACCGCGGTGAGCAGGCCGACGCGCTTGACGTAGGCGCGGTTGTCGTCGCGAAACAGCGGATCGCGGCTGTTGAGGCTTTCGTGCGGATTGGGCACCAGCCGGTCGATGACTACGATCAGCACCATGCCGGCCAGGAACGCCAGGGTGGCGTAGGCCTGGCCCAGGCGCGGATCGAAGGCGGCGCTGAAGGCGGCGATCGACTTGCCGAGGATCTCGGTCAGCGACACGTACACCATCGCGCCGGCGGAAAACGCCAGGCCGAAGGCGAGCAGGCGCGGATTGGGTCCCTTGCTGAACAACACCAGCACGCTGCCCAGGCCGGTGGCCAGGCCGGCGGCGAGGGTCACGCCGAGCGCGACCAGGACATTGTGCAGTGGGATCTCCAGCATGCGCCGGCGGCTCCTGGGAAGAGGCGTCGATCAAACCCGGCGCGTTGCGGGTGTCGCGTGAAGGCGCGCTGCGTGCGCCCGTGGCTCAACCGGCCTTGTGCGCCTGCGCGTCCAGCGCGAAGCAGCGGTCCGGGCGCGGCTGCGGCGGATTGAAGTTGACCGGCACCTGGATGGTCCACGGCACCGCCTGGCCGTTGCGGGTGGCCGGCTTGAAGGTCCAGCCGCGCACGGCTTCCTGCGCCGAGGCATCGAGCTTGGCCTGCCCGCTGCCGGTGACCACGTCCACCTCGGTCGGCTTGCCCTGCACGCCGACCACCACCTTCAGCACCACCGTGCCGCCGAGTCCGGCGCAGGCCACGTCGATCGGGTAATCCGGCGGCGGCGTCTTCACCGCGGCGACCTCGGTCGGCGGCTGCGCCACGGTGTGTGTCTGGGATTGCTGGGATTGGCCGCAGGCGCCGAGCAGCACGGCGCTCAGGCAGGCCAGGGGGAGTAGACGGCGGGCGGTAGCGGTCATCGGGATCATTCCGGAAGGGCGGACGCCTTGGCGGCGCAGATGAAGTCGTTCTCGCTGAGGCCGCCGACGTCGTGGGTGGAATAGCGCACCACCACGCGGTCGTAGTGCACGCCCAGGTCGGGGTGGTGGTCCTCGCGGTGCGCGATCCAGGCCAGCGCGTTGACGAAGGCCAGGGTGCGGTAATAGTCGGGGAAGCGGAAGGTGCGGCTGATCGCATTGCCGTTCTCCACGACTTCCCAGCCGGGCACCTGCGGCAGCAGTTCAGCGACGCGCGCCTGGGTCAGTTTGTATTCGCTGCCCTTGCAGGGCGAGCAATGGGCCTGGGCGAGGGGGATCAGGTCGTTCATGGAGGGTCTCTGCGGTGGAACGGACAAGGCCGATCAACATACCGCCCGCGATGAGCGCAGGGCGTGGAAGGGTCTAGAATACCCCGCATGATCCAGATCTCAGACAACGCACAGGCCCATTTCCGCAAGTTGCTCGAACGCGAGGCCGTGCCCGGCATGGGCGTGCGCCTGAGCGCGGTCGATGCCGGCACCCCGCGCGCCGACGCACGGCTGGAGTTCGCCGAGCCGGCGGACCTGGCCGGCGACGAATGGGCGATCGATTGCGCCGGCTTCACCTTGTACGTGGCGGCCGACAGCGTCGGCTGGCTCGACGGCGCGGAAATCGACTACGTCACCCAGGGCACCGGCCAGCAACTCACCATCAAGGCGCCGAAGATCAAGGGCGAAGCCCCGGGCGAGGCGGCCTCGCTGGTGGAGCGGGTGCGCTGGGTGGTGGAGAACGAGGTCAATCCGCAACTGGCCCAGCACGGTGGCCGCGTGGCGGTGCAGGAAGTGTCCGCCGATGGCGTGGTGCTGCTGCGCTTCGGCGGCGGCTGCCACGGCTGCGGCATGGCCGACGTGACCTTGAAGCAGGGCATCGAGAAGACGCTGATGGGCCGCGTACCCGGGGTGACCGCGGTGCGCGACGCCACCGACCACGACAGCGGCAGCGCTCCCTACATTCCGCGCGATTCGGCCGCCTGACCTTCCGCTGCCGGTGACGCGCGCCACCGACATCCTCGACGCGCTGTTGGCGCGCACGCCGCGCAAGCTGCTGCGCGATCGCCGCACCGGCCTGCCGTATGGGTGGGCGCACTGGATCGCCGCGCAACCCGCCGTGCCGCGGCCGTTCGCGGCCCCCGAACTGATCGCGGCAATGCCGCCGGTGCAGCCGCCTGCGACCACGCGCCTGCCGGCCTTGCCGCTGTGGCAGGCGTTTCGCCGGCTGTGGTGGCAGCACTGGGATCCGGCGCCCCACGACCAGCGCTGGTGGCGGCGCATCGCCGTGCTGCTCAGCCTGCTGCTGCATCTGCTGTTCGCGGTGTTCCTGCTGTGGGTGGCCTTCGTGCGCTGGCTGCCGCCGCGCACCGCCGCGGACCAGGCAGGACGCGTGCAGGTGGAATTCGTCGGCCGCGGCACGCCCGCCGAGAGTGGCGGCGGGGCGCCGGCCGAGGCGGCTGCATCGATGGATGCGGCGTCGCCGACCCCGCCACGTGCGCAGCGTGCCGCGTCCGCGCGGCCGCGCCCGACGTCGCCAGCCGCGGCAGCGCCTGCGCCGGCAGCGGCCGCAGCGCCGGCACCTGTTCCGCCGGTGCCCGCGCCGGCCACGGCCAGTGCGCCACCACCGCCGCCAGCGGAACAGCCGCTGCAGGTGACCGAAACGCCCACGCCCACGCGCGACTTCGTGCTGCCCCCGCCGCCGAGCGTGCGCGTGCCGGTGCCGACGCCGCGTGCGGTGGTGCCGCCCGACGTGCAGGTGCCGGTGCGCGAGGTCGAGGTGGTCACCGACGTGCCGACCGTGGCGCAACTGCGACCGCGCGACATCGCGGTGCCGCGCCCAGCCGCGCCGCAGGTGCAGGTGCGCGAACGCGAGGTGCCGGCAGCGCTGCCGCAGGTACAGATTCCCGCACCGCAGATGCGCACGCCGGCGCCGACGCCGGTGCTGCGCAGTGCCGAGGCGCCGCAGGTGCGTCAGATCGAAGTGCCGACGCCGAGCACCGCCACCGCGAGCGCACCCACGCCGGCACCGCCGGCTGCCACGGCCGCCAGTCCGGACACAGCGCCGCCAAGCGTGCCGACCCCGCAGCCGGCACCGGCCGCCGCTGCCGGCGCTGCGGCCAGTGCCTCCGCCAAGCCGACCGCGCCCGCGGCCGGCACCGCGCCGCCCGGCAGCCAGGCCGCAGCCCCCGGCAGCGGTCCGGCACCGGTCGCCCGCGACGGCGGCTGGGCCACGCCGCAGCGCGGCGACGACTGGGGTGCGGCCGCCCGCAACCGCCCCGGCGATGCCGGTGCGGGCGCCAGCAAGGGCGGCGGTCTGTTCAATGCCGACGGCAGCGTGCGTCTGGCCGATGGCCGCGGCAACGACCAGGCGCCGGCGCGCAGTGCCCCCGGCGCCGAGACCGACACCTGGACCCGCGAGCGCATCGAAAAAGCCGGTGAGTGGCTCAAGCGTCCGCCCTACGACTACACGCCGACCTCGTTCGACAAGTACTGGCTGCCGAACGCGACGCTGCTGGAAGAGTGGGTGCGGCGCGGCATCAAGTCGGTGAAGATCCCGATTCCCGGCACCACCAGCAGCATTTCCTGCGTGATCTCGATCCTGCAGGTGGGCGGCGGCTGCAGCATCACCGACCCCAATCTCAACGAGCAGCCGGCCGGCGCACGGCCGCCGCCGAACATACCGTTCAAGCGCGAGTTGCAGGAAGACAACGGGAGTCGCTGAGCGACGGATGCGGACGCAGTATGGCGAGAGGGCGCCGCAACTCGGCTGCTTTCGGTGCGCGCGAATCGGGCGCGGCTTGCCTTGAGTGCGCGGGCTTCAGCCCGCACGCCTTCGCTGGGGAGGACTCGTCGCGGCGAAAAGGCAGTTCCAAACACCCTGTCGCGCACGGCGTGCTGTTTCGTAGGAGCGGCTTCAGCCGCGACGGGCGTTCCCGATAAAGCCATCGCGGCTGAAGCCGCTCCAACGCGTGTGCCTCACGTCGCTGGATAGGGTCGGAGCGACACCGGATTGCGCACGACGCGAAAGTGGCGGCGAGCTGGTCACGCGTCGACGGTGGCGCATCCGGAGCGCGCGCTGTGCGCGGTCCCGTCGCCGCTGCTCAGCGCAGCGTGGTGGACGCGACCACGCACGTCGTCAGACATGCGTGGTGCGTCGGACGTCGCCCGCTCAGTTCACGCCGTGCAAATCGCGCAACTGGCTGCTGCGCGAGCCGAAGTAGGCGGCCAGGTCGGCGATGTCCTGGTCGCTCAGCTGCGCCGCCTGCGGGCTCATCAGCGGATGCGTGCGCGTGCCGCCGCGGTAGGCCTGCAGCGCGTGCGCGAGGTAGTCGCCGTACTGGCCGCCGAGCTTGGGATAGGTCGGGTCGATCGGCGCGTTGCCGTCGGCGCCGTGGCAGTCGATGCAGCTCTGCCCGGTGGCCTTGCCCTTGGCGTGAGCGAGCTTGTCGCCGGCCTCGATGCGCCCGCCGGGCAGGCCGGCGGAGGAGCCGGAACCGTGCTCGCCGCTGGCGTGGCCGGGGTCGCCGGCGGATTTGCTGGTGGATTCCACCTGCGATTGCGAACAGGCCCCCAGGCACAGGGCGGCAAGCAGGACGAGGGCGGGACGCAAGGCGTACGCGGCGTTCGGCATGGGAGGCCTACTTGAGGGTGGACAGGAAAGCGGCGATGTCGGCGATCTCCTGGTCGGAGAAGCTTTCCGCCTGGGCCTGCATGGTCGGATGCTTGCGCTTGCCGAGCCGGTATTCGGTCAGCGCCTGGGTCAGGTACTGCGCCGATTGCCCGCCGATCTTGGGGATGCGGTAGCTGGGATAGGCGTTTTTGTAGCCGGTGACGCCGTGGCAGCCCTGGCAGGTGTAGGTGAGCACCCGGCCGTTGGCGGCATTGCCCTGCACAGGGGCGGGCGCCGCGGCTGCGGCGGCGGGAGCGGCGGGCGCCGGCGCGGTCTGCGCCATGGCCGGGGCGGCCCCAACAGAAACGAGTACGGCCAGAGCAAAACAAGCGGCTAGCGGCTGCGTGCGCATGGTTTCGTGGTCCGGAGGACGGATTGGGGTTCCGGCGTGGGGGAACACGGAACGGCCCGAGTATAGCCTCACCTTTCGCGGCTCCGAAACTGGCGGCGGTGGGCGACCCGTGACCTTTGGGGCATACGGCACGACGTTGTTTGGTGATCTACTTATCTACAACACCATTCACGCCATCCACCAAGGACACGACGATGACGCGACCGCTCACGCGCCGCACTGCCACTTGCGCCGCCGCGCTGCTGGTCACCACCACGCTGCTGCTCGGCGCCTGCAAGCCGGCCGCGGAGGCCAAGGCCAAGGCGGCCGACAGCGAGAAGGCGCCGGAGGCGGTGCCGGTGGAAGTGGCCGCGGCCAGCCGCCGCGCGGTGGCGGCCAGCTACAGCGGCACCGCGGCGCTGGAGGCGCGCGCGGAGTCGCAGGTGGTCGCCAAGACCTCCGGCGTGGCCCTGGCGGTATTGGCCGAAGAAGGCCAGCAGGTGCGCGCCGGGCAACCGCTGGTGCGGCTGGACCCGGACCGCGCGCGCCTGGCGTTGGCGCAGAGCGAGGCGCAACTGCGCAAGCTGGAGAACAACTACCGCCGCTCGCAGCAGTTGGTGGGCCAGCAACTGGTCAGTGCCGCCGACGTCGACCAGATCAAGTACGACCTGGCCAACGTGCGCGCACAACACCAGTTGGCGTCGCTGGAACTGTCCTACGCCACGGTGGTGGCGCCGATTTCCGGGGTGATCGCCTCGCGCTCGATCAAGACCGGCAACTTCGTGCAGATCAACACGCCGATCTTCCGCATCGTCGACGATTCGCGGCTGGAGGCCACGCTCAACGTGCCCGAGCGCGAACTGGCCACGCTCAAGACCGGGCAGCCGGTGACCCTGCTGGCCGACGCGCTGCCGGGCAAGCAGTTCCGCGGCCGGGTCGACCGCATCGCGCCGGTGGTGGATGCCGGCAGCGGCACCTTCCGCGTGGTCTGCGCCTTCGACGAGGGTGCCGAAGCGCTGCAGCCGGGCATGTTCGGCCGCATCCGCATCGACTACGACCAGCGCACCGATGCGCTGGTGGTGCCGCGACTGGCGCTGCTCGACGATGGCGAGCCGGCGGTGTTCCGCGTGGTCGCCGGCAAGGTCGCGCGGGTGCCGGTGACGCTGGGCTATGCCGAAGGGCCGTGGGTGGAGATCCGCCAGGGCCTGCAGGCCGGCGATCAGGTGGTCACCGCCGGCAAGGTGGCGTTGCGCGACGGTAGCCGCGTGCAGGTGATCGCGCCGCAGCGCGAGGTTGCCGCGGCCGCTCCGACCGCCACCGCCGGAGCGCGCTGATGCACGGCGCCGGTCCCGACGCGCACGAACCTCCTCCGACTGCCGCTGCGCACGGCAGCGGCCTGGTCGAATTCGCCACCCGCCGCCGCGTGACCATCGCGATGATCACGCTGACGATGCTGCTGTTCGGCGCGATCGCGCTGCACGGGCTCAAGGTCAACCTGTTGCCGGACCTGAGCTATCCGACGCTCACCGTGCGTACCGAGTACGCCGGCGCCGCGCCGTCGGAGATCGAGACGCTGGTGACCGAGCCGGTGGAGGAAGCGGTCGGCGTGGTCAAGAACCTGCGCAAGCTCAAGTCGGTGTCGCGCACCGGACAGAGCGACGTGGTGCTGGAGTTCGCCTGGGGCACCAACATGGACCAGGCCAGCCTGGAGGTGCGCGACAAGATGGAGGCGCTGTCGCTGCCGCTGGAGGCCAAGGCGCCGGTGCTGCTGCGCTTCAATCCCTCCACCCAGCCGATCATGCGCCTGGTGCTGTCGAGCAAGACTGCCGCGCACAGCGACGCCGAGGCGGTGCGCGCGCTGACCCAGTTGCGCCGCTACGCCGACGAGGACCTGAAGAAGAAGCTGGAACCGGTGGCGGGCGTGGCCGCGGTCAAGGTCGGCGGCGGGCTGGAGGACGAGATCCAGGTGGATATCGACCAGCAGCGGCTGGCGCAGCTCAACATGCCGATCGACACGGTCATCGCGCGGCTCAAGGACGAGAACGTCAATCTCTCCGGCGGACGCCTGGAGCAGGGCTCGCAGCGCTACCTGGTGCGCACGGTCAACCAGTTCGCCGACCTGGACGAGATCCGCAACCTGTTGCTGACCACCCAGGGCGCCGGCGGCAACGCGGCCGACGCAGCCTTGCAGCAGATGTATGCGATCGCCGCCTCCACCGGCTCGGAAGCCGCGATCGCGGCGGCCTCGGCAGCGCAGAGCGCAACCTCCAGCACGACCACCACCGTCGCCGGCGGCATGCCGATCCGGCTCAAGGATGTGGCGCAGGTGCGGCAGGGCTACAAGGAGCGCGAGGCGATCATCCGCCTCGGCGGCAAGGAGGCGGTGGAGCTGGCCATCTACAAGGAAGGCGACGCCAACACCGTGGCCACCGCGGCGGCGCTGCGCAAGCGACTGGAACAGCTGCAGGCGCAGATTCCCGCCGACGCCGAACTGACCACGCTGGAAGACCAGTCGCGCTTCATCGAACACGCCATCGGCGACGTCAAGAAGGATGCGGTGATCGGCGGCCTGCTGGCGATCCTGATCATCTTCCTATTCCTGCGCGACGGCTGGAGCACGTTCGTGATCGGGCTGTCGCTGCCGGTGTCGATCGTGACCACGTTCTTCTTCATGGACCGGCTCGGGCTGAGCCTCAACGTGATGTCGCTGGGCGGGCTGGCGTTGGCCACCGGCCTGGTGGTGGACGACTCGATCGTGGTGCTGGAAAGCATCGCCAAGGCGCGCGAGCGCGGCCTGAGCGTGCTCGACGCGGCGATCGTCGGTACCCGCGAGGTGGGCATGGCGGTGGTCGCCTCGACCCTGACCACGATCGCGGTGTTCCTGCCGCTGGTGTTCGTGGAGGGCGTGGCCGGGCAACTGTTCCGCGACCAGGCGCTGACCGTGGCGATCGCCATCGCGATCTCGCTGGTGGTGTCGATGACCCTGATCCCGATGCTCAGCTCGCTGAAGGGCCGTGCGCCGCTGGCGTTCCCGGTGGAACCGGCGCCGTCACGCTGGCAGCCGCGGCACGGCTGGCTGAAGCCGCTGGCCTGGAGCCGGCGCGGCGCCGCTGCGGCGGTGCGCGGGGCGTTCTTCGGCGCGGCCTGGTTGGTCGTGCGGCTGTGGCGCGGTGCGGTGGCGGTGATCGCGCCGGTGATGCGCAAGGCCAGCGACCTGGCGATGGCGCCGTACGCGCTGGCCGAGCGTGGCTACCTGCGGCTGCTGCCCGGCGCGCTGGCGCGTCCGGGCTGGGTGCTGGGACTGGCGGCGCTGGCCTTCGCCGCGACCCTGGCGGTGGCGCCGCTGCTGGGCGCCGACCTGATCCCGCAGCTGGCGCAGGACCGCTTCGAGATGACCGTGAAGCTGCCGGCCGGCACGCCGCTGCGGCAGACCGACGCGCTGGTGCGCGAACTGCAGGAGGTGCACGGCAAGGACGCGGGGGTGCAGGCGCTGTACGGGGTCAGCGGCAGCGGCACCCGGCTCGACGCCAACCCCACCGAGAGCGGCGAGAACATCGGCAAGCTGACCATCACCATGGCCGGCGGCGGCAGCGCGCAGTTCGAGGCGCAGCAGAGCGAGCGCATGCGCGCGACGATGCGCAACCACCCGGGCGTGCAGGTCGGTTTCAGTCGGCCGGAGTTGTTCAGTTTCTCCACGCCGCTGGAGATCGAACTGCGCGGCCAGGACCTGCAGACCATCCAACACGCCGGGCAGAAGCTGGCGGCGCTGCTGCGCGGCAACGGCCACTTCGCCGACGTCAAATCCACGGTGGAGGAGGGCTTCCCGGAGATCCAGATCCGTTTCGACCAGGAACGTGCCGGCGCGCTGGGGCTGACCACGCGGCAGATCGCCGACGTGGTGGTGAAGAAGGTGCGCGGCGACGTCGCCACCCGCTACAGCTTCCGCGACCGCAAGATCGACGTGCTGGTGCGCGCGCAGCAGAGCGATCGCGCCAGCGTCGACAGCATTCGCCGACTGATCGTCAATCCGGGCAGCAGCCGGCCGGTGACCCTGGACGCGGTCGCCGACGTGGTCGCCACCACCGGCCCCAGCGAGATCCACCGCGCCGACCAGATCCGCGTGGCGATCGTCTCGGCCAACCTGCGCGACATCGACCTGGGCACGGCGGTGCGCGAGGTGGGCGAGATGGTGGCGCGCGATCCGCTCGGCGCCGGCGTCGGCATGCACATCGGCGGGCAGGGCGAGGAACTGGCGCAGTCGGCGCGCTCGCTGCTGTTCGCGTTCGGCCTGGCGGTGTTCCTGGTGTACCTGGTGATGGCCTCGCAGTTCGAGTCGCTGCTGCACCCGTTCGTCATCCTGTTCACCATCCCGCTGGCGCTGGTCGGTGCGGTGCTGGCGCTGCTGCTGACCGGCAAGCCGGTGTCGGTGGTGGTGTTCATCGGCCTGATCCTGCTGGTGGGCCTGGTGACCAAGAACGCGATCATCCTGATCGACAAGGTCAACCAGTTGCGCGAGGACGGCGTGGCCAAGCGCGCGGCGCTGATCGAAGGGGCGCGCTCGCGGCTGCGGCCGATCGTGATGACCACGCTGTGCACGCTGTTCGGCTTCCTGCCGCTGGCGATCGCCAGTGGCGAGGGCGCCGAGGTGCGCGCGCCGATGGCGATCACCGTGATCGGCGGGCTGCTGGTGTCCACGCTGTTGACCCTGCTGGTGATCCCGGTGGTCTACGACCGCCTGGATCGCCGCGCCGACGCGTACTACGCCGAGCGCGGGCGCCGCGCGCGGCAGCGCGAGCACGGCGAGCAGCGCCTGCAGGACGGTGAGGGCGCACCGGCATGAGCGTCGCCGAGTTCAGCATTCGCCGTCCGGTCACCACCATCATGTGCTTCGTGTCGTTGGTGGTGGTCGGGCTGATCGCCGCCTTCCGCCTGCCGCTGGAGGCCTTGCCGGACATCTCCGCGCCGTTCCTGTTCGTGCAGCTGCCGTACACCGGCTCGACCCCGGACGAGGTCGAGCGCAACCTGGTGCGGCCGACCGAGGAAGCGCTGGCGACGATGACCGGGATCAAGCGCATGCGCTCGACCGCCACCGCCGACGGCGCCAACATCTTCATCGAGTTCTCCGACTGGGACCGCGACATCGCCATCGCCGCCTCCGACGCGCGCGAGCGCATCGACGCGATCCGCGCCGATCTGCCGGCGGACCTGCGGCGCTACAACGTGTTCAAGTGGTCCAGCAGCGATCAGCCGGTGCTGAAGGTGCGCCTGGCCGGCGCGGCCGACCTGACCGGCGCCTACGACATGCTCGATCGCGAGTTCAAGCGCCGCCTGGAACGCATTCCCGGCGTGGCCAAGGTTTCGGTGTCCGGCGCGCCGCCGAACGAGGTCGAGATCGCCATCGCCCCGGACCGGCTCAGCGCGCACAACCTCAGCCTCAACCAGCTCAGCGAGCGCCTGGGCAAGCTCAACTTCTCGCTGTCGGCCGGGCAGATCGACGACAACGGCCAGCGTCTGCGGGTGCAGCCGATCGGCGAACTGCGCGACCTGCAGGAGCTGCGCGATCTGGTCATCGACAGCAAGGGCCTGCGCCTGGGCGACATCGCCGAGGTACGGCTGAAGCCGACCCGGATGAGCTACGGCCGGCGCCTGGACGGGCGCCCGGCGGTGGGCCTGGACGTGTTCAAGGAGCGCAGCGCGAATCTGGTCGAAGTCTCGCGCGCGGTACTGGCCGAGGTCGAGCAGATCCGCAAGCAGCCGGCGCTGAGCGACGTGCAGATCAAGGTGATCGACAACCAGGGCAAGGCGGTGACCTCGTCGCTGGCGGAGCTGGCCGAAGCCGGCGCGGTGGGCCTGCTGTTGTCGGTGACGGTGCTGTTCTTCTTCCTGCGGCACTGGCCGTCGACCCTGATGGTGACCCTGGCGATCCCGATCTGCTTCGCGATCACCCTGGGTTTCATGTACTTCGCCGGGGTCACCCTCAACATCCTGACCATGATGGGCCTGCTGCTGGCGGTGGGCATGCTGGTGGACAACGCCGTGGTGGTGGTGGAAAGCATCTACCAGGAGCGCGAGCGCATGCCCGACCAGCCGCAGCGCGCCTCCATCGTCGGTACCCGCAACGTCGCCATCGCGCTGTCGGCCGGCACCCTGTGCCATTGCATCGTGTTCCTGCCGAACCTGTTCGGCGAGACCAACAACATCAGCATCTTCATGTCGCAGATCGCCATCACCATCTCGGTGTCGCTGCTGGCATCGTGGTTGGTGGCGGTGAGCCTGATCCCGATGCTGTCGGCGCGCATGCGCACCCCGGCCCTGCTGCATTCCCCGCATGGGCTGATCCCGCGCCTGCAGCGCCGCTACGCGCGGGTGCTGGCCTGGTCGCTGGCGCACCGCGGCTGGAGCGTGTGCGCGATCGTGCTGATCAGCGCGCTGAGCGTGATCCCGATGCTGCAGACCAAGAAGGACATGTTCGGCGGCGACGGCGGCGAGCAGGTCTTCATCGGCTACCAGTGGAAGGGCGCCTACACGCGCGAGCAGATGGCCGAGGAGGTGACCCGGCTCGAGCGCTTCATCGATGCGCGGCGCGCGCAGTACCACGTGACCCAGGTGTATTCCTGGTTCAGCGAGGAGGAGGGCAGCAGCACCACGCTGACCGTGGACCTGAAGCAGGTCCGCGACCTGCCGGCGCTGATGGAACGCATCCGCAAGGAGCTGCCGCGCTCGGCACGGGTGGATTTCCACGTCGGCAACAGCAACGGCGGCGATGGCGGCAACGGTGGCGGGCAGACCGTGCAGGTACAACTGGTCGGCGATTCCACCGAGGCGCTGCGCGCGCTCGCCGACGATGTGGTGCCGCTGCTGGCACGGCGCAAGGAACTGCGCGACGTGCGCGTGGACAGCGGCGACCGCAGCACTGAGCTGGCGGTGCGGGTGGACCGCGAGCGCGCCGCCGCGTTCGGCTTCAGCGCCGAGCAGGTCGCCAGCTTCGTCGGCCTGGCGCTGCGCGGCGCGTCGCTGCGCGAGTTCCGTCATGGCGACAACGAGGTGCCGGTGTGGGTGCGTTTCGCCGGTGCCGAGCAGACCTCGCCGGAAGACCTGGACAGCTTCAACGTGCGCACCCAGGACGGGCGCAGCGTGCCGCTGCTGAGCCTGGTCGAGACGCGGCCGCGCGCAGCCGCGACCCAGATCGCCCGCACCAATCGGCAGACCACGCTGACCATCACCGCCAACCTCGGTGCCAAGGTCACCGCGCCGGAAGCCAAGCAGGCGATCGAGGACACCCTCAAGGCGGTCGACTTCCCGGTCGGCTACCGTTACAGCTTCGACGGCGCGGATGGCCAGGACGACGACCAGGCGAGCAAGCAGATGCTGTTCAACCTGCTGATCGCGCTGGTGATGATCTACGTGGTGATGGCCGCGATGTTCGAGTCGCTGCTGTTTCCCGTGGCGATCATGAGCGGCGTGCTGTTCTCGGTGTTCGGCGTGTTCTGGCTGTTCTGGATCACCGGCACCAGCTTCGGGATCATGGCCTTCATCGGCATCCTGGTGCTGATGGGCGTGGTGGTGAACAACGGCATCGTGATGATCGAGCACATCAACAACCTGCGCCGGCGCGGCCTGGGCCGCACCGAGGCGCTGATCGAAGGTTCGCGCGAGCGTCTGCGGCCGATCATGATGACCATGGGCACGGCGATCCTGGCGATGGTGCCGATCTCGCTGACCACCACGCAGATGTTCGGCGACGGCCCGGCCTACTACCCGATGGCGCGCGCCATCGCCGGCGGCCTGGCGTTCTCGACCGTGGTCAGCCTGCTGTTCCTGCCGACCATCTACGCGATCCTGGACGATCTGAGCAATGGTGTGGCGGGCTTGGTGCGGCGCGCGCGTGGTGTCGCCGCACCGCAAGCCGCATGAGCTTTTCGTAGGAACGGCTTTAGCCGCGACAGGCGTCCCAGGGAAGGCCCGTCGCGGCTAAAGCCGCTCCTACGAGGTCAATGCCTTCGGCTGGTTTAACCCGCCAGCTTGCCGAAGATGCGGAAGCCGGCCAGCCACACGCCGAGCATGCTGCCCAGGTTGGTCAGCAGGAAGGTCAGCACCACCCGCGAGACGCGGTTGCGGTACCAGCCGCGCAGGTTCTGCGCGTCGTCGCGCAGCGCCAGGAAATCGCCATAAGCCGGCTTGCGCATGTGCACCTCGACCAGCGCGCTGAACGCACCGGCCGGCACGCCAGGGCGGAACGGCTTCAGCGGCGCGGCGATGGCGCCGGCTATCACGCTCAGCGGATGGCCGCCGGCCAGGATGCAGCCCAGCCCGGCCAGGCCGCCGGTGAACAGCACCCACTGCAGCAGCAGGTCGGTGCCCAGCGCGAAGCCGCCGTGCCAGTAGCCCCAGGCCACGCCGCCCAGCACCAGCGCGGTCAGGGTCAGGGTGATCCACGGCACCTTCTTCTTGGTCGGCACGTCTTCCAGCGCCTTGCGCAGCGTCGCCGGGTCGTCCTGGTCGCCTTGCAGATGCCGCGCCAGGCCGGCCAGGTGGCCGGCACCGACCACCGCCAACACTTCGCGCACGCCGGTCGGCTGCGCGCCCTCCAGCGGTTCGGCATTGCCGGTCAGCGGCAGCGCGCGCTGCTGCGCCTGTTCTTCGCGCAGGCGCGTGGCCATGTAGCGGTCGCGCTCGGCGATGATGGTTTCGTACAGCGCCGGGCTCTCGCTGGCGAAGTCGCCGAAGCTGGCTTCGAGCATGTCGCCCTGCTTGAGCTTCTCGATCTCCGCTTCGCCGACCTCGTCGGAGGCGAACAGGCCACCGAGCAGGCCGCTGGCCAGCTTCAGCTTGCCGAAGAAGCCGAGCCGGCTGGAGGCGCGCTTGAAGGTCAGGCCGACTTCGCGATCGACCAGGTACACCGGCAACTGCCGTTCGCGCGCCAGCAGCACCGCGCGCTTGAGTTCGGCACCGGGTTCGATGCCCAGTTGTTCGGCCAGGCGCCGCTGGTAAGCCGCCAGCGCCAGGTTGGCGGCGAACAGGGCCACGCGGCCCTTGCGGATCACCTGCACCAGGTCCAGCTTGGTCAATGCGTCGGGATCGGTCAGCGCCTGCAGGCGTTGCGGATCCAGTTCCACCGCCACCGCGTCGAAACGGCCGCTGCCGATCGCCCGTTCCACGGCGGCGACGCTGGCCAGGGACACGTGCGCGGTGCCGAGCAGGGTGTAGCGGATGCCATCGCGTTCGACGATGCGGTACGGCTGGCCGTCGAACAGCGCATCGTCGCCGTCGGCCTGGGAAAGTTCGTTCATTCCATCACTCATCGGAGGGCGCCTCGTCGGCGCCGGGGCTCAGCGGGCATGGGGGTGTGAGGGCATCGGCCGCGACGGGCGTGGGCGCCTGCGGCCGGGTCGCGCTGCGCCGCAGCCAGCGGCGCCGCACACGCACAGACCCGGCACGGCGCTGCGGGTCAGTCGATGTAGCGCTTCAGCAGGTCGCCGTAGGCATCGATGCGGCGGTCGCGCAGGAACGGCCAGATCCGCCGCACGTGCTCGCTGCGTTGCAGGTCGACGTCGCAGACCAGCACGGTCGGCTCGCCGCCGGCTTCGGCAATGAACTCGCCCTGCGGACCGAGCACATGGCTGTTGCCCCAGAACTGGATGCCCGACGCGCCCAGCGGCGACGGCTCGTGGCCCACACGGTTGCAGCTCAGCACCGGCACGCCGTTGGCCACGGCATGGCCACGATGGCTGAGGATCCAGGCATCGCGCTGGCGCTCCTGCTCGGCCTGTTCGTCGTTGGGATCCCAGCCGATCGCGGTCGGATACAGCAGCAGTTCGGCGCCGGCCAGCGCCATCAGCCGCGCCGCTTCCGGATACCACTGGTCCCAGCACACCAGCACGCCGAGGCGACCGACCGAGGTCTGGATCGGGGTGAAGCCCAGATCGCCCGGGGTGAAGTAGAACTTCTCGTAGAAGCCCGGATCGTCGGGAATGTGCATCTTGCGGTACTTGCCGAGCAGGCTGCCGTCCTTTTCGAACACCACCGCGGTGTTGTGGTACAGGCCGGCGGCGCGGCGCTCGAACAGCGAGCCGACCAGGACCACGCCATGGCGCTTGGCCAGCGCACCCAGGCGCTCGGTGCTGGGGCCGGGAATCGGCTCGGCCAGGTCGAATTCGTCCACCGACTCGTGCTGGCAGAAGTACGCGCCGTTGTGCAGTTCCTGCAGCAGCACCAACTGCGCGCCCTGCGCGGCGGCCTCGGCCACACGCGATTCGATCGCTGCCAGGTTCGCCGCGGCGTCGCCGTGGTTGCGCTCCTGGATCAGCGCGACGGAAAGAGTGTTTCGGCTCATTGCGGAATCAAGGTTCGCGGTAAACCGGCATGGTAGCGCGGATGGCCGCGCGGCAGGTTCCAGGGAGATGAATCCCGCGCCGCGCGTGGCGGCGGCACGGGCGTGGTCGGCGCTGCGCCGGCGTGCGGCGCAGCGGCGGCGGCTCAGTCCGCGAGCAGGCCGGCCGGCAGCTGCATGGTGATGCAGTGCAGGCTGCCGTTCTGCCAGATCAGCGCGCGGCAGGGAATCGGCACGATCTCGTGCTGCGGGAAGGCCTGCGCCATCACCGCCTGCGCCTGCGCGTCGGCCGCGTCGCCATAGGCCGGCATCAGCACCGCGCCGTTGACGATCAGGAAGTTGGCGTAGGAGGCGGCCAGGCGCCGCCCGTCATCGATCACCGGCTGCGCCCACGGTAGCGGGAACAGCCGATAGGGCGCGCCCTCGGCAGTACGCAACGCGGCCAGTTCGGCGCCCATCGCCTGCAGCTCGGCGTAGTGCGAGTCGCTGGCGTCGTCGCAGGCCTGGTAGACGATCGCGTCGGTTCCGGCGAAGCGGGCGAGGGTGTCGATGTGCGCGTCGGTGTCGTCGCCTTCCAGGTAGCCATGATCCAGCCACAGCACGCGCTGCTGCGCCAGCCAGTCGGCCAGGTCGTGGCTGAGCGACTCGCGGCTGCGCTGCGGGTGGCGCTCGTGCAGGCACTGCCAGGTGGTCAGCAGGGTGCCGGCGCCGTCGCAGTCGATGGCGCCGCCTTCCAGGGCGAAATCGATGCGGCGCACGTCGCTGTCGGCGAACAGGCCCTGCTCGGCCAGCACGCTCACCAACTGGTCGTCGCGGCTGGCCTGGAACTTGCCGCCCCAGCCGGTGAAGCGGAAATCCAGCAACTGGAAGCCGCCACCGTCGCGCGCCAGGGTGATCGGGCCGGAATCGCGCAGCCAGGTGTCGTCGTATTCGGCCTCGACGAAACGCACCCGCTGCATGTCCACCCGCGCCGAGCGCAGCCGCGCCTCGGCATAGATCTGCAGGTCGGCATCGGCCACGCAGATCAGCACCCGCTGGAAACGCACGATCGCCGCGACCAGGGCGATGTAGGTCTCCTCGACCTCGGCCAGGCGCTCGGCCCAGTCGGTGCCGGCGTGCGGCCAGGCGATCAGGATGGCGGACTGGGGCTCCCATTCGGCGGGAAGGCGAAGACGATCAGACATTGCGACCACTACTCACGTGCTGCCGGGGGAAACCCGGCGGTTATGTACGCCCCGCACAGGAATGTGCGGGTGTTTGCCCGGGACACGCGCTAGCGGATCGCCGGCTTCGGACCGATCTCGTTGGGGTCGGCCTTGTTGGCGACCACGTCCACCACCTTCTGCTTCTCGAAGTACACGGTGAAGGCCGGATAGACCCAGCGGTTGATGGTCGGCCATTGCCGCTTCTGGCCGCCGCGCGGCTCCAGCTTCTGCTGCGGGGCGCCGTAGCGCGCCTGCACCTGGGCCATGCTCAGGCCGCGGGTCGGGAGCGCCGCCGCGGGCTCTTCCTTGACCCGGTCGACCAGCAGGGTCTCGGCGTGGGCGCCGCCGGCCAGGCCCAACACGGCCAGCAGCGGCAGGACGGACAGACGATGCTTCATCACGTGTACTCCCCAGAGGACGAACGCCGATTACAGCAAACTTCGGCAACAAAAAACCGCCCGAAGGCGGCTTTCGTCGACGACCGGCCACCGCTGCGCGCAGCGCGGCAGGGCAGGCCGGGTCGGATCAGCGCTGACGCGCCTTGAAACGGGGGTTGGACTTGCAGATCACGAAGACCTTACCGCGGCGGCGGACCACCTTGCAGTCGCGGTGACGGGCCTTCGCCGACTTCAGGGAGGACAGGACTTTCATGGCACACCTCGGCGTAAACTTGTGGATTCGAAGGAGGGCGGCATGGCCGAAACCATGGCGCGGGATCAGTAAGCCGGCGATTGTAGCCTGGTTTTCTTCATGGTTTCAACTGCTTGCGCCAGCCGGGCCGGCGTCGGCGCTACAATGCGCCGCCCCCCGTCCGAGGAACCGCATGAACGAGCCCGCTCCCGTCCTGACCATTGATGGCCCATCCGGGGCCGGCAAAGGTACCGTCAGCCGCATCGTCGCCGCCCGCCTGGGCTGGCATTACCTGGATTCGGGGGCGCTGTACCGGGCGGTCGGGGTCGCGGCCAGCTGGGCCAATCTGGACATTTCCGACGCCGCCGCCCTGGTGCGCTGCACCTTCGACACCCGGGTGGACTTCGACGAGGTCGCCGGCGGCGGCCTGCGGGTCCGGATCAACGGCGCCGACGCCACCGACGAACTGCGCCTGGAGACCACCGGCGCGGTGGCCTCGGCGATCGCCGCCATTCCCGAGGTGCGCGCGGCGCTGAAGCAGCGCCAGCGGGCCTTCCGCACCCCGCCCGGGCTGGTCGCCGACGGCCGCGACATGGGTACGGTGATTTTCCCCGACGCCCCCTACAAGGTGTTCCTGACCGCCAGCGCCGAGGAGCGTGCCCAGCGCCGGCATAAGCAGTTGAAGGAAAAAGGGGTTTCGGTTATATTTGACGACCTGCTGCGCGAGATCATGGCCCGCGACGCACGCGATGCCCAACGCGCGGTGGCCCCGCTGAGGCCGGCAGACGATGCCGTCCTCCTCGATACCACCGGCATGGACATCGACCAGGTGGTGGGCCGCGTCCTGCAGTTGCTGCCGGTCTGAGTGGCACGCAGGGCAGGGCAGCAGAATGGCGGCATGCATGCCGCCGGTTCCTCGCAACACCCGCAACATCCATGTTCCATCGATAGCGTCAAAGGCTCCGCTGCGCAATCCCGCGCTGCGGTTTTTCCATTCCACACCCGGCCGCTGTTCGGGCCGACTAACAGGTGGGCAGTCGCTGTTTTCCAGAAGAAAACGCCCTGTCCGTGTGTCCACTAGAGTAATTTCAAATGACCGAATCTTTTGCCGAACTGTTCGAAGCCAGCCAGGCCAATCTGGCCAAGCTGAAGCCCGGCGCCATCGTCACCGGTACCGTCGTGGAAGTCCGCGGCGACGTGGTGGTGATCAACGCCGGCCTGAAGTCCGAAGGCATCGTGCCGATCGAGCAGTTCCGTAACGACGCTGGCGAAATCGACGTCGCCGAAGGCGACCTGGTCAAGGTCGCGCTCGACTCGCTCGAGAACGGCTTCGGCGAGACCGTGCTGTCGCGCGAGAAGGCCAAGCGCGCCATGGTGTGGGACGAGCTGGAAGAAGCGTTGGAGAAGAACGAGACCATCACCGGCCGCATCAGCGGCAAGGTCAAGGGTGGTTTCACCGTGGACATCAAGGATGTCCGCGCGTTCCTGCCCGGTTCGCTGGTGGATGTGCGCCCGGTGCGCGACCCGGCCTACCTGGAAGGCAAGGAACTGGAGTTCAAGCTGATCAAGCTGGACCGCAAGCGCAACAACGTGGTGGTCTCGCGTCGTGCCGTGGTCGAGAGCGAGCACTCGGAAGAGCGCGAGCAGCTGATGGACAAGCTGCAGGAAGGCGCGATCCTGAAGGGCGTGGTCAAGAACCTGACCGACTACGGCGCGTTCGTGGACCTGGGCGGCATCGACGGCCTGCTGCACATCACCGACATGGCCTGGAAGCGCGTGCGCCATCCGTCCGAAGTGGTCAACGTCGGCGACGAGCTGGACGTGCGCGTGCTGAAGTTCGATCGCGAGCGTAACCGCGTCAGCCTCGGCCTGAAGCAGCTGGGCGAGGATCCGTGGGACAACATCGCCCGCCGTTACCCGGCCAACAGCCGCGTGTTCGGCAAGGTCTCCAACGTCACCGATTACGGCGCGTTCGTCGAGATCGAGCCGGGCGTGGAAGGCCTGGTGCACGTGTCCGAGATGGACTGGACCAACAAGAACGTCAACCCGTCCAAGGTCGTGCAGGTCGGCGACGAAGTCGAAGTGATGGTGCTGGACGTGGACGAAGAGCGTCGCCGCATCTCGCTGGGCATGAAGCAGGTCGCCGCCAATCCGTGGGAGACCTTCGCCGCCACCCACAAGAAGAACGACAAGGTGTCCGGCCAGATCAAGTCGATCACCGACTTCGGCATCTTCATCGGCCTGGACGGCGGTATCGACGGCCTGGTGCACCTGTCCGACATCAGCTGGAACACCACCGGCGAAGACATCGTGCGCAACTTCAAGAAGGGCGACACGCTGGAAGCCGTGGTGCTGGCGGTGGACCCGGAGCGCGAGCGCATCAGCCTGGGCGTCAAGCAGCTGGAGCAGGATCCGTTCGGCCAGTACATGGCCGCCAACCCGAAGGGCTCGAAGGTCGAGGGCGTGGTGCGTGAAGTGGACGCCAAGGGCGCCACCATCGACCTGGCCGACGGCATCGAAGGCTACGTCGCCGCGCGCGACATCGCCAACGAGCGCGTCGACGACGCCAGCCAGCACCTGAAGGTCGGCGACAAGATCGAAGCCAAGTTCGTGGGCATGGACCGCAAGGGCCGCACCCTGCAGCTGTCGATCAAGGCCAAGGACGATGCCGAAATGCGCGAAGTGCTGGAGGAATACCAGTCCGCGTCGGGCGGCACCACCCAGCTGGGCGCGCTGCTGCGTGCGCAGCTGAACGGCAACAAGTCCGAGTAATCCGCCACACGCAGCGTTACTGGCACGGCCCGGTGTTCCCGGGCCGTGCCAGGTTGCGACCCCACTGCACGCATCCGTAAATGACCAAATCCGAGCTGATCGAAATCCTGGCGCGCAAGCAGGCGCATCTGAAGTCGGACGACGTCGATCTGGCGGTGAAGTCGTTGTTGGAAATGATGGGCGGCGCCCTGTCCGGCGGCGATCGCATCGAGATCCGCGGCTTCGGCAGCTTTTCCCTGCATTATCGGCCGCCGCGCCTGGGACGCAATCCCAAGACCGGCGAGTCCGTCGCGCTTCCCGGCAAGCATGTGCCGCATTTCAAGCCCGGCAAGGAGCTGCGCGAGCGCGTGAGCGGCGTCGTCCCGGTCGAATCCGACACGCCCTGAGCCCGGCGTCCGGCGCTTGCCGGAATCCACGCCTGTTCGGCTAATCTAGTGTCTCCCGACGCTGGAGTTGCTCATGAAGATTGCACGACTGCTGATCCTGCTGGTGTTGCTGTTGGCCGGCCTGGTCATCGGGTCGCTCAATTCGCAGCCGATCCAGATCAACTTCGTGTTCTCCAGCATCGCCACCACCTCCGGCATCGCCATCATCGTCTCGCTGTTCGCCGGCGTACTGATCGGCGCCTCGCTGGTGCTGGCGGCCCTGGTGATTCCCCTGTATGCCAAGCTGCGTCGCGCCAACAAGGCCGCGAACGCCGCTGCACCGGCCGTCGCGCCGGTCTCCCCCCACGCCCACCAGCCCTTGGACGGACGCTGATCTTCGATGGACTTTCTGACCGAGTGGTTCTGGTTCTTCCTGTTCCTGCCGCTGGCGGCGCTGAGCGGCTGGGTGATCGGTCGCCGTGGCGGCCAGCGTCATGGCGATACCCAGGTCAGCCGGCTCTCCAGCACCTATTTCCGCGGCCTCAACTATCTGCTCAACGAGCAGCCGGACAAGGCGATCGAGCTGTTCCTGCACATCGCCGAACTGGACAAGGAAACCTTCGAGACCCAGGTCGCGCTGGGCCACCTGTTCCGCCGCCGCGGTGAGGTCGACCGCGCCATCCGCCTGCACCAGGGCCTGGTCCAGCGCGGCGACCTGAGCGACGCGCAGCGCGTGCAGGCCTTGCTGGCGCTGGGCGAGGACTACATGAAGTCGGGGCTGCTGGATCGCGCCGAGACCGTGTTCACCGAACTGGCGCAGATCGACCAGCGTGCGCCGCAGGCGCTCAAGCATCTGATCGGCATCTACCAGGCCGAGCGCGACTGGGAAAAGGCCATCGACAACGCCACCCGCTACGAAGAGGTGACCGGCGAGCCGATGGGCAAGCTGATCGCCCAGTTCGAATGCGAATTGGCCGATCGCTATCGCGCCTCGGGCAAGAACGACCTGGCGCGCGCGGCGATCGCACGCGCCTACCAGGCCGACGCCAAGTCGGTGCGCGCCGGCATCCTGGAAGGGCGCATCGACGTCGACGACGGCAACGACGAGGCCGCCATCCGCGCCTTCGAGCGCGCCGCCCGCCACGACCCGGACTACCTGCCGGAGATCATGCCGGCGCTGATGGACTGCTACCGCCGCGGCAGCGATCTCAGCGGCGCGCGCGCGTTCCTGTCGGAGATGACAGAGCACTACCGCGGCATCGCCCCGGTGCTGGCGCTGACCCGCCTGATGGAGTCGCAGGAAGGCATTTCCGCCGCGCGCTCCTATCTGGGCCGGCAGCTCAAGGACCGGCCATCGGTGCGCGGCGAGTCCGCGCTGATCGACCTGACCCTGGCCGAGGGCGCCGATTCCACCGCGACCCTGCAGGACCTCAAGCACATCACCGACCAGTTGCTGGTGCGCAATCCCAGCTACCGCTGCACCCGCTGCGGCTTCGGCGCGCGCACCCACCACTGGCAATGCCCCAGTTGCAAGGAGTGGGGCACGGTCAAGCCCTTGCTCAACTACGCGGTGGTGTAGTGCCCATCGCAGCAGCCGCGCTGCTGTTGGCGCTCGGGGTGTTCAGCGCGGCCGGCACCTGGCTGTCGCGCCAGTACGCGCTCAAACGCAAGTTGATGGATGCGCCCGGCGAGCGGCGCAGCCACACCGTGGCGACGCCGCGCGGCGGCGGCGTGGCGATCGTGGCGGCGGTGCTGCTGGCCTGTGGCTGGGCGGCACTGCAATGGCCGCATCACGGCGCGGGCATCGCCACCGTCGCCGCGGGCCTGGTGCTGGTCGCCGGCGTCGGCTGGTGGGACGACCACCGTTCGCTGTCGGCGGCACTGCGATTGCTGGTGCACGCGGTGGCGGCGACCCTGCTCGCTGCACTTGTCTACAGTGCACGCCAACCGCTCTGGGTAGTCGCGCTGGTGTGGTTGGCAACGGTTTCGCTGATCAATATCTGGAATTTCATGGATGGCATCAATGGCCTGGCCAGTAGCCAGGCGATGCTCGCCGCCGTGGGATTCGCATGGTTGCTGCCGGCGCCGCTGCGTTGGCCGTGCTGGGTGCTGCTGGTGGCCTGTGCCGGATTCCTGCCGTTCAACTACCCCAGAGCGCGCATTTTCCTCGGCGATGTCGGCAGCGGCGCGCTCGGCTACCTGATCGCTGCGTTGTTCGCCTGGTGCATCGTCGCCGGCGGGCAGGCGCCCTGGCTGCCGGCATTGCCGCTGTCGGCCTTCGCCATCGACGCGGGCTTCACGCTCGCCGCGCGCATGCTCGCCGGCGAACGCTGGTGGCAACCGCATGCGCAACATTTCTATCAGCGTTGGGTACACACCGGCAGTAGCCATACTGTCGTCACGCTCGCCTACGGTCTGTTCAGCATTGTCGCGATTACAATTGCGCGGCTGGGCAGGCCGCTGGATGTGGGCTTCCAGGCCGGTCTGACGATCGCCTGGTTCTGTTCGGCAGGTGTGCTTTGGCTGGCTTTGCGCAACCGGATGCGCCGAACTCTTACGGATTACTGATGCTTTCCACGCGCGACCGAGTCACCGAGCTGTTTCCCAAGGCCTCCGTGGTCGTCCACGATCTGGCCATCGTCTGGGTCTGCTGGCAACTGCTGCACGCTGCGCGCTACACGATGCTCCCCGGCGAGCATCCGCTGCCTTTGTGGAACCTCAACACCGCCATCGTGCTGGTGGCGCAGGGGCTGGTGTTCTGGAAGGTCGGCCTGTACCGCGGCCTGTGGCGCTTCGCCAGCGTTCCCGATCTGCTCAATATCTTCAAGGCCAGCTTCTATGGCTTGGTGGCGATCGTGCTCGGGCTGGCCTACAGCCGCTTCGATGCGATCCCGCTGTCGGTGCTGATGGTGTATCCGTTCGCGCTGTCGGCGCTGCTGGGCGCGCCGCGGCTGCTGTACCGCGCCTGGAAGGACTACCAGATCGCGCATTCGGACGACACCGCACGGCGTGTGCTGATCGTCGGCGCCGGCCGTGCGGCCGAGGCATTGGTACGCGACCTGCGTCGCTCCGGTGCCTACCAGCCGGTGGGATTCGTCGACGATGCCGGCCATCTGCACGGCGCCAAGCTGCAGGGCCTGCCGATCCTGGGCCGCATCGACGAGGCCGGCGCGATCGCCAAGGAAACCGCGGCCAAGTTGCTGGTCATCGCGATTCCGTCGCTGGACGCGGCCGGCATGCAGCGCGTCGTGGCCATCTGCGAGAGCACCGGCCTGCCGTTCCGCACCGTGCCGCGCCTGCTCGACGTGCTCGACGGCCATTACCTGCCGGGCGAACTGAAGGAGGTCGCGATCGAGGATCTGCTCGGACGCAAGCCGGTGACCCCGGACTGGAAGCTGATCAAGGGCTGGCTGTCCGGGCGTACCGTGCTGGTCACCGGCGCCGGCGGCTCGATTGGCTCGGAACTTTGCCGGCAGTGCGCGCGCCATGGCGCACGCAAGATCGTGTTGCTGGAGATCAGCGAACTGGCGCTGATCACCATCCATGCCGACCTGCGCCGGACCTTCCCGGATCTGGAGATCTCCTGCGTGCTCGGCGATTGCGGCGATCCGGCGGTGATCCGCCACGCCATGCAGGTGGCCGAGCCGGACGCGGTGTTCCATGCCGCCGCCTACAAGCAGGTGCCGCTGCTGGAGCAGCAGTGTCGCGAGGCGGTGCGCAACAACGTGCTGGCCACCGAGAACGTGGCGCGCGCCTGCGTCGCCGCCAAGGTCTCGACCTTCGTGTTCATTTCCACCGACAAGGCGGTCAATCCGGTCAATCTGCTGGGCGCGTCCAAGCGCTATGCCGAGATGGTGTGCCAGTCGCTGGACGACCAGGCGGTAAATACGCGCTTCGTGACGGTGCGCTTCGGCAACGTGCTGGATTCGGCCGGCAGCGTGGTGCCGCTGTTCCGCGAGCAGATCCGCCAGGGCGGCCCGGTGACGGTGACCGATCCGCAGGTGACGCGCTATTTCATGACCATTCCCGAAGCCAGCCAGCTGATCGTGCAGGCCGCGGCGTCTGCGTCGCACGGTGCCATCTACACCCTGGACATGGGCGAGCCGGTGCCTATCCGCCTGCTGGCCGAGCAGATGATCCGCCTGGCGGGCAAGCAGCCCGGGCGCGACATCGCCATCGTCTACACCGGTCTGCGGCCGGGCGAGAAGCTGCACGAAACCCTGTTCTACGCCGACGAGAACTATCGGCCCACCTCGCATCCGAAGATCCTGGAAGCGGGCGTGCGCAGTTTCTCGCGCGAGGACGTGCTGCGCGGCGTGCAGCAGTTGCGCACCGCGGTGGCCGATTACGACAGCGACACCATCGAGAAGGTGTTGCGCATGACCATGCCGGAGTTCGCGCCCTTGCGTCAGCAAGACGGTCACGACGGCTCGGCTACCATCGTTCCATTCCCCGCACGCGAGGCCAGAAGGCTCTGATGAGCAAGAGAATCCGCAAGGCAGTATTCCCGGTGGCAGGTTTGGGTACCCGCTTCCTTCCCGCCACCAAGACGGTTCCCAAGGAAATGTTGCCGATCATCGATCGGCCGCTGATCCAGTACGCCGTCGACGAGGCGATCGAAGCCGGTTGCGACACCCTGATCTTCGTCACCAACCGCTACAAGCACGCAGTCGCGGATTATTTCGACAAGGCCTACGAACTGGAGCAGAAGCTGGAGCGTGCCGGCAAGCACGAACAGCTGGAAATGATTCGCCACGTGCTGCCAGAGGGCGTGCGCGCGATCTTCGTGACCCAGGCCGAAGCGCTGGGCCTGGGCCATGCGGTGCTGTGCGCCAAGTCGGTGATCGGCGACGAGCCGTTCGCGGTGCTGCTGCCGGACGACCTGATCTGGAACCGCGGCGACGGCGCGCTGAAGCAGATGGCCGATCTCAACGAGCGCAGCGGCGCCAGCGTGATCGCCGTGGAAGACGTGCCGCACGAGAACACCGCCAGCTACGGCATCGTCGCCACCGAGGCCTTCGACGGTCGCAAGGGCCGCATCGCGCAGATCGTCGAGAAGCCCAAGCCCGAAGACGCGCCGAGCGATCTGGCGGTGGTCGGTCGCTACGTGCTCAGCTCGAAGATCTTCGAACTGCTGGAAAGCACCGGCACCGGTGCCGGCGGCGAGATCCAGCTGACCGACGCCATCGCCGCGCTGCTGAAGAGCGAGGAAGTCGACGCCTACCGCTTCGAGGGTACCCGTTTCGATTGCGGCACCCATCTGGGCCTGGTCGAGGCGACCATCCGCTTCGCGCTGGAGAACAAGAAGCTGGCCAAGCCGGCGCGCGAGAAGCTGACCCAGATGCTCTCCGAGGAGTGAGCCGGGCACAGCGCGCCGCTGCAGGGGCGGTGCGCTGGCCGAGTTGCCGATCCAGTAGCATCAAGCAGTTGATGCGATCCGAATCGGTCGAATCGGATGACAAACAAAAAAGCAGCCGCGAGGCTGCTTTTTTTTGCGCTGCTCTGTGCGGCAACGCTTGATGCCGGACCCTCACCCCAACCCCTCTCCCGGTGGGAGAGGGGCTATTGTCCCGTTTGGGAGAAGGTGGCTGAGGGCAGGGCGCTGCCGCGCTTACAGCGCCTCGATGATGCCCGCGGCGCCCATGCCGGTGCCGATGCACATGGTGACCATGCCGTACTTCTGCTTGTGCCGGCGCAGGCCGTGCACCAGGGTCGCGGTGCGGATCGCGCCGGTGGCGCCGAGCGGATGGCCCAGGGCGATGGCGCCGCCCAGCGGGTTGACCTTGGACGGGTCCAGGCCGCTGTCGCGGATCACCGCCAGCGACTGCGCGGCGAAGGCCTCGTTGAGTTCGATCCAGTCCAGTTGGTCCTTGCTCAGGCCGGCCTGCTTGAGCGCCTTCGGAATCGCCTCGATCGGACCGATGCCCATCACTTCCGGGCGCACGCCGGCGACCGAGAAGCTGACGAAGCGGGCCAGCGGGGTCAGCCCGTAGTCCTTGATCGCCTGCTCGGAGGCCAGCAGCACCGCACCGGCGCCGTCGCTCATCTGCGAGGAGTTGCCGGCGGTGACGCTGCCGCCGAACTGGCCGTTGCGGAACACCGGGCGCAGCTTGGCCAGGCCTTCGATCGAGCTGTCCGGGCGCGGGCCTTCGTCGGTGTCGACCAGCTTCTTGCGCAGGGCGATGACGTTGCCGGCCAGGTCGGGCTGGTGCGAGACGATCTCGTAGGGGCTGATCTCGTCGCGGAACTCGCCGGCGGCGATCGCGGCGATGGCCTTCTGGTGCGAGGCGAGGGCGAAGGCGTCCTGGTCCTCGCGCGACACCTTCCACTCCTCGGCCACCTTCTCGGCGGTGATGCCCATGCCGTAGGCGATGGCGACGTGGTCGTCGGCGAACACGCTCGGCGACAGCGCGACCTTGTTGCCCATCATCGGCACCATCGACATCGATTCGGTGCCGCCGGCCAGCATCAGGTCGGCGTTGCCCAGGCGGATCTGGTCGGCGGCCAGCGCCACCGCCTGGATGCCCGAGGAGCAGAAGCGGTTGATGGTCTGCCCGGCCACCGAGTTCGGCAGGCCGGCCAGCAGCACGCCGATGCGCGCCACGTTCATGCCTTGCTCGCCCTCGGGCATGGCGCAGCCGATGATCGCGTCGTCGATGCGCGAGGTGTCGATCCCCGGCGCCTGCGCCACCACCGCGCGCAGCACGTGCGCCAGCATGTCGTCGGGACGGGTGTTGCGGAACATGCCCTTGGGCGCCTTGCCGACCGGGGTACGGGTGGCGGCGACGATGTAGGCTTCCTGGATCTGTTTGCTCATTTGGCTTTCTCCGAAAGCCGGGATTGGGGATTCGGGATTCGGGATTCGTCAGAGCGGATCCCGGCGTCGAATGCTTTTTTGCCCGGCTGATAAAGGGTGGGAGGCGAGGGTGGCATCAGGGATTGGAAATCCGCCGTAACGAATCCCCAATCCCGACTCCCGAATCTCAGTTCCTGAGTGGCTTACCCGTCTTGAGCATGTGCCCGATGCGCGCCTGGGTCTTTTCCTGCTGGGCCAGTTCGACGAAGTGCTTGCGCTCGAGCTTGAGCAGCCATTCCTCGTCCACCAGCGCGCCGCGGTCGACTTCGCCGCCGCACAGCACGGTGGCGATGCGGGTGGCGATCTCGTAGTCGTACTCGCTGATGAACCGGCCTTCCAGCATGTTGACCAGCAGCATCTTGAAGGTGGCGATGCCGACGTCGCCGGCGACCTGGATGCGGCGCGCCGGCAGCGGCGGGCGGTAGCCGCCCTCGGCCAGGGCGCGCGCCTCGGCCTTGGCGATGTACAGCGATTCGTAGCTGTTGAACACCACCTTGTCGGTGCCGCGCAGCAGGCCCAGTTCCTTGGCGTTGACCGCCGAGGTGGAGACCTTGGCCATGGCGACGGTTTCGAAGGTCTTCTTCAGTTCGGCGAACACGTCGCCGCCCGGGCCCGCGGCCTGCGCCGCGCGCACCGCGATCTCCTTGAGGCCACCGCCGGCCGGCAGCAGGCCCACGCCGGCCTCGACCAGGCCGATGTAGCTCTCCAGCGCCGCCACGGTCTTGGCGCTGTGCATCTGGAACTCGCAGCCGCCGCCCAGGGCCAGGCCGCGCACCGCCGCGACCACCGGCACCAGCGAATACTTGATGCGCTGGCTGGTGGCCTGGAAGTTGGCGACCATCGCCTCGAACGCATCGACCTTGCCGGCCTGCAGCAGGCCCAGCGCGCCGGCCAGGTCGGCGCCGGCGGAGAACGGCTCCTTGTGCTGCCACAGCACCAGGCCCTTGAAGTCCTTCTCGGCGCGGCCCACCGCCTCCTGCAGGCCGTCCAGCACCTGGTCCGAGACGGTGTTCATCTTGGTCTTGAAGCTGACCACGGCGATGTCGTCGCCGTCGTGCCACATGCGCAGGCCGTCGTTCTCGAACACGGTCTCGCCCTGCGCGAACTTCTCGCCCAGCAGCGGATCGGGGAAGCGCTGGCGCTTGTACACCGGCAGCGCCGAGCGCGGCAGCTTGGCGTCGCGCGCCGGGCTGTACGAGCCTTCGGCGGCGTGCACGCCGTCGCGGCCGTCGAACACCCAGTTCGGCAGCGGCGCGCTGCTCATGCTCTTGCCGGCGGCGATGTCGTCGGCGATCCACTGCGCGACCTGCTTCCAGCCGGCCGCCTGCCAGGTCTCGAACGGACCCAGCGCCCAGCCGTAGCCCCAGCGGATCGCCAGGTCCACGTCGCGCGCAGTCTCGGCGATGTCGGCCAGATGGTAGGCGCTGTAGTGGAACAGGTCGCGGAAGGTCGCCCACAGGAACTGCGCCTGCGGATGCTGGCTCTCGCGCAGCTTGGCGAACTTCTCGGCCGGGTTCTTGATCTTCAGGATCTCGACCACCTCCGGCGCGGCGGCACGGTCGGCCGGGCGGTAGTCCTGCTTCTGCAGGTCCAGCACCACGATGTCCTTGCCGACCTTGCGGAAGATGCCGGCGCCGGTCTTCTGGCCCAGCGCGCCCTTGCCGATCAGCGCCTCCAGCCACTTCGGCGCCTTGAAGAAGGCATGCCAAGGATCGTTCGGCAGGGTGTCGCCCATGGTCTTGATGACGTGCGCCATGGTGTCCAGACCGACCACGTCGGAGGTGCGGTAGGTCGCCGACTTCGGGCGGCCGACCAGCGGGCCGGTGAGGCCGTCGACCTCGTCGAAGCCCAGGCCGAACTGCTCGGTGTGGTGGATGGTGGACAGGATCGAGAACACGCCGATGCGGTTGCCGATGAAGTTCGGAGTGTCCTTGGCGTAGACCACACCCTTGCCCAGGGTGGTGACCAGGAAGCTTTCCAGGCCTTCCAGCACGGCCGGCTCGGTGTGCTTGGCCGGGATCAGTTCGGCCAGGTGCATGTAGCGCGGCGGATTGAAGAAGTGCACGCCGCAGAAACGGTGGCGCAGCTGTTCCGGCAACACGTCGGACAGGGCGTTGATGCCCAGGCCGGAGGTGTTGGAGGCCAGGACCGCATGGTCGGCCACGAACGGCGCGATCTTCTTGTACAGGTCCTGTTTCCAGTCCATGCGCTCGGCGATGGCTTCGATGATCAGGTCGCAGCCGCGCAACTGCTCCAGGCCGGAGTCGTAGTTGGCCGGGGTGATGGCCTCGGCCAGCGCGGTGCTGGCCAGCGGCGCCGGGCTGAGCTTGGTCAGGTTGGCGATCGCCTTGAGCACCACGCCATCGGCGGGGCCTTCCTTGGCGGGAAGATCGAACAGCACGGTGTCGACGCCGGCGTTGGTCAGGTGCGCAGCGATCTGCGCGCCCATCACGCCCGCGCCCAGGACGGCGGCACGGCGGACTAGCAGGGGATTGGACATAGCGATCAGCCTCTGTGGGTCAACGTTTGCGGGATCAGGGAGCCGAGTGGGCGAGGAAGCCGGCTTCGGCGAAACGGATGAGTTCGCGGGCGGCGAGGGCGCGGTGCGCGCCCTCGCTGACGCCGGCGGGGCGCTTGATCAGGCCGAAGTCGGCCATGGCGTAGGTCAGGGCGCCGGCGAGGAAGTCCAGGCGCCAGTACAGTTCCTGCTTGCTCAGCCCGGGCACGCAGGCGGCGATGGCCTTGCCGAACTCGCGCAGCACGTGACCATAGTGGTCGGACAGGAACTGGCGCAGGCTGTCGTTGTTCTCGGCGTAGGCGCGGGCGATCACCCGCACGAAGGCGCCGCCGCTCTGCCGCTCCTGGGCCATCGCCAGGGCCGGCTCGACGAAGGCGGCCAGCACCGGGCCGAGCTGGCCGGGATGCTGCCGCTGCGCGGCCTCCAGCTGCGCCATGCGCGCGGCGGTCATTTCGTCCATGCGCCGCCGGAACACCTCGTTGACCAGGTTTTCCTTGGACCCGAAGTGGTAGTTCACCGCGGCGATGTTGACGTCGGCCTGGCTGGTGACCTGGCGCAGCGAAGTGCCGGAAAAGCCGTGCTGCGCGAACAGTTCCTCGGCCGCGCTGAGGATGCGGTCCTTGGTCGAAAAGTGCGCTTGCTTTGCCATGCGGCCGCCAGAATCAATCAAACGATTGTTTGAGTCTAGGCCCGGGCGGGGAGGGCGTCATGCTGCTTTGCAGCACGATTCAGGCGCGGCCGTGCAAAGCCGGCGCCGATTGGATAGAATTGTCCATCGCAATTCTGGCTAAGCCCGCGTTTTGACGCGGGTTTTTTTCATGTTAACCTCGGGCCTTCAGTGGCCCGCCCAACGGAGAACTTTCCATGGCGCTGGAGCGCACCCTGTCCATCATCAAGCCCGATGCCGTCGCCAAGAACGTCATCGGCGAAATCTACTCGCGCTTCGAGAAGGCCGGCCTGAAGGTCGTGGCCGCCAAGTACAAGCAGCTTTCGCGCCGCGAGGCCGAGGGCTTCTACGCCGTGCACCGCGAGCGTCCGTTCTTCAACGCGCTGGTCGAGTTCATGATCTCCGGCCCGGTGATGATCCAGGCGCTGGAAGGCGAGAACGCCGTGGCCGCGCACCGCGACCTGCTGGGCGCCACCAACCCGAAGGACGCCGCGCCGGGCACCATCCGCGCCGACTTCGCCGATTCGATCGACGCCAACGCCGCGCACGGCTCGGATTCGGTCGAGAACGCCGCCAACGAAGTGGCGTATTTCTTCGCCGCCACCGAAGTGGTTTCGCGCTAAGCGAGGTCGTCGTGAACGAGGTCGTCCATCCTCCCTTGGCCATCGCCGATCCCGTGCGGAGCGGCGCGGCGGCCAAGCAGAATCTGCTCGACCTCGATCGCGAGGGGCTGGAGCGCTTCTTCGCCGAGACCCTCGGCGAAGCGCGCTACCGTGCCCACCAGGTGATGAAGTGGATCCACCACCGCTACGTCACCGACTTCGACCAGATGACCGATCTCGGCAAGGCGCTGCGCGCCAAGCTGCAGCAGCATGCCGAGGTCGTCGTCCCCAACATCGTGTTCGACAAGCCTTCCGCCGACGGCACCCACAAGTGGCTGCTGGCGATGGGCGTGGACGGCAAGAACGCGATCGAGACCGTGTACATCCCCGACAAGACCCGCGGCACGCTGTGCGTGTCCTCGCAGGTCGGTTGCGGCCTCAACTGCACGTTCTGCTCCACCGCCACCCAGGGCTTCAACCGCAACCTCTCCACTGCTGAGATCATCGGCCAGGTGTGGGTGGCGGCGCGGCATCTGGGCAACGTGCCGCACCAGATGCGCCGCCTCACCAACGTGGTGATGATGGGCATGGGCGAGCCGCTGATGAATTTCGACAACGTCGTGCGCGCGATGAGCGTGATGCGCGACGACCTGGGCTATGGCCTGGCCAACAAGCGCGTGACCCTGTCCACCTCGGGCCTGGTGCCGCAGATCGACCGCCTGTCCAGCGAGAGCGACGTGTCGCTGGCGGTATCGCTGCACGCGCCCAACGACGCGCTGCGCGAGACCCTGGTCCCGCTCAACAAGAAGTACCCGATCGCCGAGCTGATGGCGGCCTGTGCGCGCTATCTGCGCGCCAACAAGCGTCGCGAGTCGGTGACTTTCGAATACACCCTGATGAAGGGGATCAACGACCAGCCCGAACACGCGCGGCAACTGGCGCGGCTGATGCGCCAGTTCGACAACGCGGTGCAGGCGTCGAATGCCGGCAAGGTCAACCTGATCCCGTTCAATCCGTTCCCGGGCACGCGCTACGAGCGCTCCGGCGAGACCGAGATCCGCGCGTTCCAGAAGATCCTGCTGGACGCGCAGGTGCTGACCATGGTGCGGCGCACGCGCGGCGACGACATCGATGCGGCCTGCGGGCAGCTCAAGGGGCAGGTCATGGACCGCACCCGTCGCCAGGCCGAGTTCAAGCGCGAATTGCAGACGCGGGCGGATCGGGATGCGGCGGCGTAGTCAAGGGCGTTCCCTGGCGCTGGTGGCGATCGCAGTGCTGGCCTTGCCGGGCTGCAACTGGATCGCGGCCAAGACCGGCACGGTGCGCACCAGCGAGCAGGTGCAGCCGCAGTATTCCTTCCGCGACAACCGTGCGGTGAAGGCGCGGGTGGCCTTGCAGGAACAATTGGGCCTGGCCGCCAACGGGCTCGCCTCCGGCGACCTGGAGGCCGCGCAGACGCATGCGCGCAAGGCGTTGGCGCTGGACCCGAACTCGGTGGACGCGCTGACCGTGCTGGCGGTGCTCGCCGATCGCCGCGGCGATGCCGCGACCGCCGGCGGGTACTACCGCAAGGCCGCCGAGCTGGCGCCGAGCAACGGTGCGACCTTGAACAACTACGGCGCCTGGCTGTGCGCGAACGGCTCGCCGGCGGAGTCGCTGGCCTGGTTCGACCGCGCGCTCGCGCTGCAGGACTACGCCACGCCGGCCTCGGCGCTGGCCAACGCCGGCGGCTGCGCCTTGCAGGTCGGCCAGCGCGAGCGCGGCGAACGCGACCTGCGCAAGGCGCTGGATCTGGACCCGGACAACGCGTACGCGCTCGAGGCGATGGCCCGCAACGAGGTCGCGAACGGGCGCTTTTTCGAGGCGCGCGCCTTCGCCGAGCGGCGTCTGGCGGCTGCGCCTGCCACCGCTTCCGTGTTACAACTTGCTATTCAGATTGAGCAAAGGCTGGGCGACAAGGCTGCCGCCGGCCGTTACCAACAGCGGTTGCGCAAGGAGTTTCCCGACGCCGCGACCACGACACCCGGGGCTAGTGCATTGTGATCAGTGATTCCAATCCGAACGCTTTCGATGGCGCCAAAGGCTGCGGGCAACAGCTCCGCGAAGCGCGCGAAGCGGCGGGCCTGAGCATCGACGACGTCGGCAGCCGACTGCGCATGCCGGTGCATGTGGTGCAGGCACTCGAGTCGGAGCAGTGGCAGCGCCTCGGCGCGCCGGTGTTCGTCCGTGGGCAGTTGCGCAGCTATGCGCGCCTGCTCGGCGTCGATCTGGAGCCGTTGCTGCAGACCGCGCAGATCGCGCCGGTGCAGCCGGTCGAATTGATCAGCCACACGCATACGCCGCCGTTGCGGCGCATGCTCGAGAGCGCCACGCGGCGCATGGTCTACGTGGTGATCACCGCGGGACTGGCGGTGCCGGTGTGGTACGCCACCCGCAGCCATTTCGCCGACGACAACGGCCCCAGCACCGCCTCGCTGGATGTGGTGCCGGGCACGCCGGGTACGACCGCTGCTGCGACGGCGACGCCGGCCAACGGGGTCGCTGCGTCGGTCCCGGCCGCGCCGGCGGCCACGCGTCCGGCGCCAAGCGCCGCGCCGTACATCGCGTCGCTGACGCCGATGCCGCGTCCGGCGGCGGAGCCGGAGAAGAACAGCCTGAGCCTGTCGTTCCAGGGCGACAGCTGGGTGCAGATCCTCGCACCCGACGGCACGCCCCTCGAGAAGGCGCTGCTGAAGGCCGGCGAGACCCGCACGTATGCGCCGGGGCAGGTCGGACGCGTGGTGCTGGGCAATGCCTCCGCGGTCCAGGTTCAGCAATCCGGGAGTACCGTGGATCTGACCCCGTTCAGGCGCGCGAACGTGGCGCGCTTTGCGGTATCCTCTGACGGTTCCGTGGTGCCCGCCTCCGAGTGACGGCGGCGCGGTTCCTCATCTTCAACATTTCATGTCCCGTCGCAGCGGCGGGGCGAGAGTACGCATGGCGATTGACGACCTGCTCGACGAGCACGAACAAAGCGAACGCGTCCGCACTTGGCTCAGGAAGAACGGCGCCGGCCTGATCGGCGGCATCGTCCTGGGCCTTGGCGCGATCATCGGCTGGCAGTGGTGGACCAAGCAGCGGTCCAACGATCTGGCCCAGGCCAATACCCGCTACGAAGCGGTGCTCAAGAGCATCCAGGCCAATCAGCTGGACAAGGCGGCCAAGGACATGGCCGAACTGCAGCAGGGCTCGACCAACATCTACGCCGAACTGGCGGCGCTGCGCCTGGCCAAGGCGCAGGTCGATGCCGGCAAGGCCGACGCCGCGTTGACCACGCTGCGCGCGCTCAAGGCCGACGGCGAAATGAAGGTGCTGGTCGACCATCGCGTGGCGCGGTTGCTGATTTCCGGCGGCAAGCCGCAGGACGCACTGTCGCTGGTGGTCTCGGCCACCGATTCGCAGGGTCTGGAGATTCGCGGCGATGCGCTGATCGCGCAGGGCAAGCGCGACGCGGCGCGCGATGCGTACGCCAAGGCGCTGACCGGTCTGGACGTGGCCTCGCCGCAGCGGCGCGTGGTCGAAACGAAATTGATGGATGCGGGCGGCAGCGTGCCGAATGCCGCGGAGCCGATCTGATGAAGGTAGTCATGTTCAAGCGTGTCGCCACCGTGGCCCTGCTGGGTCTGGCCTTGTCGGGCTGCACCACCGTCAAGGGCTGGTTCGCCGGCAAGGATGCGGCCGCCAAGAAGGCCGCCGAGCCGGCCGAACTGGTGAAGTTCACCCCGTCGGTTAAGGTGGTGAAGCTGTGGTCCACCGACGCCGGCAAGGGCGAGCGCCAGATCGGCGTGCGCCAGCGCCCGGTGGTGGCCGACGGCAAGGTGTATGCGGCCGCGACCTCCGGCACGGTGTACGCGCTGGATCTGCAGACCGGCAAGACCATTTGGGAATACGACGCCAAGCAGGCGCGCAAGCAGCAGCTGTCGCAGGCCGAGGACCAGCCGAAGAGCCAGGTCGAGAGCGAGTCCGGCAAGAACCTGTCCAAGGACGAGCGCGCCGCCTACAAGCAGCGTCTGCGCAACGAGAAGCAGCAGGCCAAGGAGCGCAAGCGGCTCGAGAAGAAGCGTCCGCTGCCGCGCTTTGCCGGCGGCCCCGGCGTGGGCGACGGCCTGGTCGTCGTCGGTGCGCTGGATGGCGCCGTGATCGCGCTCGATGCCAGCAACGGCACCGAGAAGTGGCGTGCCAAGGTGCCCAATGAGGTGATCGCCGCGCCGGTGATCGCGCAGAACATGGTCTTCGTGCGCAGCAACGACGGCCGCACCACCGCCTTCGATGCGGCCACCGGCCAGCAGCGCTGGTTCAATGCGCAGGAACTGCCGAGCCTGACCGTGCGCGGCAACGCGCCGGTGGTGGCGGGTCCGGGCGTGCTGTTCATCGGCAACGACGACGGCACCCTGGCCGCGCTGGCGATGCAGGACGGCCGCGTGCTGTGGGAGCAGACCATCGGCACGCCGGAAGGCCGTACCGAACTGGAGCGCATGGCCGACGTCGACGGCGCCCCGGTGCTCGACGGCACCACGCTGTACGCGACCAGCTTCAAGAACCAGACCGTGGCGCTGGAAGGCCCGAGCGGTCGCCCGCTGTGGAACCGCGATCATGGTGGCGCCGGCGGTGTCGGCGTGAGTTCCGGCAACGTGGTGGTGGCCGACAACGCCGGCACCGTGTGGGCGCTGGACAAGGCCTCCGGATCGGCGATGTGGTCGCAGCCGGGGCTGGCGCGCCGCTCGCTGACCGGCGTGGCGATCCAGGGCGATTACGCCGTGGTCGGCGACTACAAGGGTTATCTGCACTGGCTGCGGCTCGACAACGGCGAGTTCGCCGCGCGCGAGCGGGTCGGGCGCAAGCCGCTGGTGGCGCAGCCGGTGGTCGCGGACGGGATCCTGCTGATGCAGAACACGAAAGGCGACCTGACCGCGTTCCGGTTGGGTCAATAACAAGAGAAGGATGTCGCGATGCTGCCGCTGGTCGCCCTGGTTGGACGGCCGAATGTCGGCAAGTCCACGCTGTTCAATGCGCTGACGCGCAGCCGTGACGCGCTGGTCCACGACCAGCCCGGCGTCACCCGCGATCGCCACTACGGGGTATGCCGGCTGCAGCCGGACACCCCGTTCGTGATCGTCGATACCGGTGGCATCTCCGGCGAAGAGGAAGGCCTGGCCGGCGCCACCGCCGAGCAGGCGCGCGCCGCGGCCGGCGAGGCCGACCTGATCCTGTTCGTGGTCGATGGCCGCGAGGGCTCGTCCGCGCTCGACGACGAGATCCTGGCCTGGCTGCGCAAGCTGGCGCGGCCGACCCTGCTGCTGATCAACAAGATCGACGGCACCGACGAGGACCAGGTCCGCGCCGAGTTCGCGCGCTATGGCCTCGGCGACGCCATCGCGGTCTCCGCCGCGCACCGTCATGGTATCGACGACCTGCTCGAGGAAGTCCTGGAGCGACTGCCGGAGGAGGGCGCCGGCGAGACCCTGGACACCGACCCGGCGCGCATGCGCATCGCCTTCGTCGGCCGCCCGAACGTCGGCAAGTCGACCCTGGTCAATCGCCTGCTGGGCGAAGAGCGCATGATCGCCTCCGAGGTTCCGGGGACTACCCGCGACTCGATCGCGGTGGACCTGGAGCGCGACGGCCGCCTGTACCGGCTGATCGACACCGCCGGCCTGCGCCGCCGCGGCCGCGTCGAGGAGGCGGTGGAGAAGTTCAGTGCGTTCAAGACGCTGCAGGCGATCGAGCAGTGCCAGGTGGCGGTGCTGATGCTCGATGCTGGCGAAGGCGTGACCGACCAGGACGCGACCGTGCTCGGCGCGATCCTCGACGCCGGCCGCGCCCTGGTGGTGGCGATCAACAAGTGGGACGGACAGAGCGACTACCAGCGCGCCCAGGCCGAAGACCTGCTGTCGCGCAAGCTCGGCTTCGTCAGTTGGGCCGAGGCGGTGCGCATCTCCGCCAAGCATGGCTCGGGCCTGCGCGAACTGTTCCAGGCGATCCATCGCGCGCACGCCTCGGCGGTGCGCGAGTTCAGCACCAGCGAAGTCAACCAGGCGCTGGAAATCGCCTACGAGAGCAATCCGCCGCCGAGCATCCGCGGCCACGTCTCCAAGCTGCGCTACGTGCATCCGGGCGGCAGCAATCCGCCGACCTTCATTGTCCATGGCACGCGCCTGAAGGTGCTGCCGGAGTCGTACAAGCGCTATCTGGAGAACTTCTTCCGCAAGCGCTTCAAGCTGGTCGGCACGCCGGTGCGCTTCATGTTCCGCGAAGGCGCCAACCCGTACGAAGGCAAGAAGAACGTGCTGACCGAGCGTCAGATCGCCAAGAAGCGGCGCCTGATGAAGCACGTCCGCGGCAAGTAGCCGCACGATGGACGCACGGCGCGCGATCACCCTCGGCATTCTCGCCGGTGGCCGCGCGCAGCGGCTGGGCGGATGCGACAAGGCCTGGCTGCAACGCGGCGGGCAGGCGCAGGTGCAATGGCTGGTGCAGGCATTGGCGCCGCAGGTGTCCGCGGTCCTGGTCAGCGCCAACCGCAGCTTGCCGCGCTATGCCGCCATCGGCCTGCAGGCAGTTCCGGACCGGGTCGCGGCGCCGCCCGACGCCGAACGTTCGCTGGGGCCGATCGCCGGATTGGATGCACTCGCCGCCGCCTGCGCCACGCCCTGGCTGCTGACTGTGCCGGTTGACCTGTGCCGGCTGCCGCCGGACCTGACTGCCATGCTGGTGGCAGCCGCTACGGACCATGACGGCGCCTGGGTCGAGGATGCCGCCGGCGCGCAGCCGTTGGTGGCGCTGTACCGGGTGGCCGCGCTGCGCCCGGCGCTGGCGGAGGCGCTGGCGGCGGGCCGGTATGCGCCGCGGGCCTTGCAGCAGCGCCTGCGGATGCTGTCGGTGGCGTTGCCCGAGATCGTGCTGGGCAATCTGAACACGCCGCAGGATCTGGCCGCAGCGGGTATCCTGCCGCCACCATGACCGACTATCCCTCCCGGATCGCCTACACCGACGCGCTGGCGATCGTCGCTGCCGCTGCGCGTGCCCGTCCCGTCAACAGCGAGCGCCTGGCGGCGTCGCGCGCCGATGGCCGCATCCTGCTCGAACCGCTGGATGCGCCGATCGACCTGCCGCCGTTCGCCAACAGCGCGATGGACGGTTTCGCGCTGCGCCACGCCGACCTGAGCCAGGGGGCGTCGACCGACTTGCGTCTGGCTGGCGAGCAGTTCGCCGGCGCCGATCGGCAACAGGCGCTCGCGCCCGGCGAGTGCCTGCGCGTGACCACCGGCGCGCCGTTGCCGGCTGGGGCGGATACGGTGGTGATCAAGGAGAACGTGCATGAGCGCGATGGCCTCGTGCAGGTGCCGGACGGGCTCGCCGCTGGCGCGCACGTGCGCGCGCGTGGCGAGGACGTGCGTGCCGGCGAGCGCGTGCTCGAGGCCGGCATGCTGCTGACGCCCTCGCGGATCGGCCTGGCTGCGGCCTTGGGCGTGGACCAGCTGACGGTGGCGGCGCGGCCGACCGTGGCGGTGTTCGCCACCGGCGACGAACTGGTCGAGCCGGGCCTGCCGTTGCAGCCAGGGCAAATCTACAACAGCAACCGCGACATGCTGATGGCGCAGCTGCGCCTGCTCGGCCTGGCGCCGACCGCCTGGCCGACCCTGCCGGACGATCCGCAGCGCATCCAGGCCATGCTCGCCGATGCGGCCTCGGCGTTCGACGTGGTGCTGACCTGCGGCGGCGTCTCGGCCGGCGAGAAGGACTACCTGCCGCGGCTGTTGGCCGAGCACGGCCGCATCCTGTTCTGGAAGGTACGCATGCGCCCGGGCATGCCGCTGCTGTTCGGCGAGTGGGATCGAGCCCTGTTCCTGGGCTTGCCGGGCAACCCGGTGTCGGTACTGGCGACCTTCCTGGCGATCGGACGGCCGTTGCTGGATGCGTTGCAGCGGCGCAGCGAACCGCACCGGGCCTGGCGTGCGCGGCTGGCGGCCGGCTGGGACAAGCGCCACGACCGGCTGGAATTCCTGCGCGGGCGCATGCGCTGCGACGCGCACGGCCAGCTGTGGGCGGAACCGAATCCCGCCGACGGCTCGCACCGTCTGCGCGGCGCCGCCGACAGCGACGTGCTGCTGCGGCTGGAGGAGGGCGCACGCCAGTTCCAGGCTGGCGACGTGGTCGAGGTGGTGCCGTACTGAGGGCATCCCCCACTCACCAATATCCGCCACCATCGAGGCGGATGTAGGTTGCCCCGTGGGAATGGCGCCAGCCGCGGAGGGGCGTTCGCGGTTAAGCGCGTCGCCGCTGAGACCGCTCTCACAGCTGCGGTGCCAGCCTCGTCGGAGGCCGCAGTGTGGGAGGGACTTCAGTCCCGACGCATGAAGGTGCCAGCCGGCTTTGGACTTCGCTCCTCGCGGCTACATGACAGTTGACTCCCACAGGAGGCTTCCGTCGTGATTGGAGGCACCCTTGAATCGCGCCACCGACGGCGGACGCCGGCCCGGTTTGCGCCGATAATGCGCGCATGGGCATTCGAGAACTGACTCCCGCACAGGCGCAGGCGCGGCAGGCGCAGGGCGCGCGCTTGATCGACATCCGCGAGGAGCACGAGCGTGCCACCGGCATGGCCGCCGGCGCGCAGGGCGTGGCCAGCGCGCAGTTGCAGGCCGACCCGGCCGCCTATCTCGGCGCCGACACCGAGGTGCTGTTGATCTGCCAGAGCGGCAGGCGCTCGCACGACACCGCCGTGTTCCTCGAGCAGGCCGGCTACTCGCAGGTCGCTTCGGTGCTGGGCGGCACGACGCGTTGGCAGCGCGAGGGCTTGCCGCTGCAGCGGCCGTCGCTGGAACCAGAGCAGGAAGACTTCTTCGACCGCTATTCGCGGCATCTGCGTCTGCCCGAGGTCGGGGTCGAGGGGCAGCGCAGATTGCAGGCCGCGCGCGTGCTGCTGGTCGGCGCCGGCGGCCTGGGCTCGCCGGCGGGCTTCTACCTGGCCGCGGCCGGGGTGGGGCAGTTGCGCATCGCCGACGACGACGTGGTCGAGCGCAGCAACCTGCAGCGGCAGATCCTGCACGGCGAGGCGCGGATCGGCCAGGCCAAGGTTGACTCGGCTGCGGCCAGCCTGGGGGCGCTGAATCCGGGCGTGCGGGTGGAGGCGGTGCGCGAGCGGGTCACCGCGGACAACGTCGAGCGGCTGCTGCAGGATGTGGACGTGGTGCTGGACGGCTCGGACAATTTCCCTGCGCGCTATCTGCTCAACGACGCCTGCGTGAAGCTGGGCAAGCCGCTGGTGTACGGCGCGGTGCAGCGCTTCGAGGGCCAGGTCAGCGTGTTCGACGCCGGGCGCCGACGCGGACAGGCGCCGTGCTACCGCTGCCTGTTCCCGGAGCCGCCGCCGCCGGCGTTCGCACCGAACTGTGCCGACGCTGGCGTTCTCGGGGTGCTGCCCGGCATCGTCGGGCTGCTGCAGGCCAACGAGGTGCTGAAACTGTTGCTGGAGATCGGCGAACCGCTGCGCGGCCGCCTGCTGCACTTCGACGCCCTGGCGATGCGCTTCCGCGAAACCCGCCTGTCCGCTGATCCGCAGTGTCCTTTGTGTGCGCCGGAGCGGCCGTTCCCTGGCTACATCGACTACGCGCAGTTTTGCGGGGCTGAGGGTTAGCTGCTACTAGGTGTCGCTGTTCGCGGCGGCACCCGGACCCTCATCCGCCCCTTCGGGGCACCTTCTCCCGGTGGGAGAAGGGAAGCGGGGTCTCGATGGCTGACGCAGTGTCGCGCCGCTCAAGCCCCTCTCCCTCCGGGAGAGGGGCTGGGGTGAGGGTACGGCGCGAAGCGCCTCGCAAGGTCTGGCTGCACTAGCCGTCGTTGGACGCTGCGGCGCCCGCACCCTCAACCGCCCCTTCGGGGCACCTTCTCCCGGTGGGAGAAGGGAAACGGGGTCTCGATGGCTGGCGCAGTGTCGCGCCGCTCAAGCCCCTCTCCCTCTGGGAGAGGGGTTGGGGTGAGGGTGCGGCGCGCAGCGACTCGCGATGCAAGGCTGCTCTGGCTTTCGCTGTACGTCGCTGCGCCCGCACCCTCATCCGCCCCTGCGGGGCACCTTCTCCCGATGGGAGAAGGGAAACGCGGTCTGCGCGTTGATCGCATGATTTTGACTGTCCGGCCTGCGACCAAATGCATGTCGTGCGAGGGGCGCGTTGCGCGCAGCACGCAGTGCACCGCGTCTCACCTCGCATCCCGCGCCATGGGGAGACTGCAGCCTTGTGCGTAGAATCGGCGCATGACCAGTCCAGCCGACAGCAGCGAATTGATCAAGGTGGTGGCGCTGCTTGGCGCCGCCGTGGTGGCGGTACCGGTGTTTCGCCGGCTCGGCCTGGGATCGGTGCTCGGCTACCTCGCCGCCGGCCTGGCGATCGGGCCGTTCGGCCTGGGGTGGTTCTCCGATCCGCAGGCGATCCTGCACGTCGCCGAACTGGGCGTGGTCATGTTCCTGTTCGTGATCGGCCTGGAAATGCGGCCATCGCATCTATGGAGCCTGCGCAAGCAGATCTTCGGCCTGGGCACTGCGCAGATCATCGTCTGCGCCAGCGTGCTGACCGGCGTCGGCCTGGCCTTCGGGTTCCCGCTGCCGGTGGCCTTCATCGCCGCTTCCGGCTTCGTCCTCACTTCCACCGCGGTGGTGATGCAGTTGCTCGGCGAACGCGGCGACATCGCCTTGCCGGCCGGGCAGAAGATCGTGGCGATCCTGCTGTTCGAGGACCTGTTGATCGTGCCGTTGCTGGCGGTGGTGGCCTGGATGGCGCCGGTCCCCGCGGATGCCTCGGCGCCGTCGCGCTGGGTCGGCATCGGTGTCGGCGCCGCGGCGATCGTCGGCCTGCTGGCGGCCGGACGCTGGCTGCTCAACCCGCTGTTCCGGCTGCTGGCCGCGGCCAAGGCGCGCGAGGTGATGACCGCGGCCGCCCTGCTGGTGGTGCTGGGTGCGGCGCTGCTGATGCAACTCGGTGGGCTGTCGATGGCGATGGGCGCGTTCCTGGCCGGCGTGCTGTTGTCCGAATCGACCTTCCGCCACCAGATCGAAGCCGACATCGAACCGTTCCGCGGCATCCTGTTGGGGCTGTTCTTCCTCGGTGTTGGCATGGCGCTGAACCTGGCGGTGGTGGCCGCCAACTGGGCGCTGATCCTCAGCGGTGTGCTCGCCTTCATGGCTGCCAAGGCCGCGTGCATCTACCTGGTCGCGCGGCTCACCGGCAGCGGCCATGCGCAGGCGCTGGATCGCGGCGTGCTGATGGCGCAGGGCGGCGAGTTCGCCTTCGTGCTGTTCGCCGCGGCCAGCGGCGCCGGGGTCATCGACGCGCAGATCAACGCCAACCTGACCGCCATCGTGGTGCTGTCGATGGCGCTGACCCCGTTGTTCGTGCTGCTGTACCGGCGCTGGGCACCAGTGGAGGCGCCGTCGATGGAAGGCGTGGATGCGGCCGACGGCCTCACCGGCAGCGTGCTGATCATCGGTTTCGGGCGCTTCGGCCAAGTCGCCAGCCAGTCGCTGCTGGCGCGCGACGTGGACGTGACCATCATCGACAACGACATCGAGATGATCCAGAGCGCGGCCAAGTTCGGCTTCAAGATCTACTACGGCGACGGCACCCGCCTGGACGTGCTGCACGCCTCCGGCGCGCACAGCGCCCGCGCCATCGCGGTGTGCGTCGACAATCGCGAGGCGGCCAACCGCATCGTCGAACTGGCCACCACCGAGTTTCCGCAGGCCAAGCTGCTGGTGCGCTCCTACGATCGCGAGCACGCGCTGGAGCTGATCGCCGCCGGCGTCGACTACCACATCCGCGAGACCTTCGAATCGGCGGTGGAATTCGGTCAGGCCGCGCTGATCGAACTGGGCATGGACGAGAGCGAGGCGCGTTCCATCGCCCGCGAGATCCGACGCCGCGATGCCGAGCGGCTGGAACTGGAGATCGCCGCCGGCGACGTGCGTGCCGGCAGGGGCCTGATGTACGGCAATATCACCCCGGTGGTGCCCACGCCGACCCCGTTCACGCCGCCGCGGCGCGAGAGCCGCACGCTGAATCCGGAAGGCGTGCCGGCGGAGGCTGGCGAGCAGCGTCGCGGCGATTAGCCACAGCTCGGCACCATGAATGCGCGGTGCCCGTGTGGGAGCTACGTCGGTCGCGACGATGCATTACCGGTAAAGCCCGTTGCGGCTGAGCCGCTCCCACAGAGACTTGCGGCGAGCGCGGCGGGTGCACTGTGGGAGGGACTTCAGTCCCGACGCATTGCGCCATCGGAATGCACCCGCCACTTCGTGCGCCGCGGCTGCATGACAGTTGACTCCCGCAATGACCTCTTGAGTACCCCCGTTCGAGCGTTGTCGCCTCAGCGCAGGAACGCCTGCAGCGCACGCATGTAGCACGGATCGTCGCTGATGTCGTTGTGGTCGGCCTGCGCGAAGGCGACCACCGTCGGGCGCTGCGGCAGGGCCTTGAGCAGGGCATCGGTGCTGGGTGGCGGCACCACCTGGTCGCGGCCGGCGCGGAGGATCAGCAGCGGGTCGCGGTAGTCGCGCAAGGCGCGCGCCGAGTCGTAGCGATCGCGCAGCAGCCAGCGCACCGGCGCCCACGGGTAGTGCGCCTGCGCCGCCGACACAAGGCTGTCGAACGGCGTCACCAGCACCAGCCGCGCCACCGCGCGGCGCGCCGCCAGTTGGCTGGCCACACCGCTGCCCAGGCTGCGTCCCATCGCCGCGATCTGTGCCTGCGGTTGCGCGGCGTGCACATGGTCGTACAGCGCCACGGCATCGCCGATCAACGCCGCTTCGGTGGGCTTGCCATCGCTGGCGCCGTAGCCACGGTAGGCGAGCAGGTAGAGGCTGTGGTCGGGCAGGGCGGCCTGCAGTTGCGCGCGTGCGAAACGCAGATCCTCGGCATTGCCGCCGAAGTACAGCAGCACCTTGTCGCGGCCGGCATTGACCTGCCAGCCGCGCAACTCCACGTTCGCGTCGCGCCGCAGCGCGAAATCGGTCTGCGCCGCTGCCACCCGCGTGCCTTGCGGGACATACAGCAGGTCGCGCTGGCCCAGGTAGAGCAGGGCGCAGACCACCAGGTAGGCCGCGGCCAGAATGGTCGCCGCGATCGCGGTGTAGCGCAGCATCGCTAGCCGTGCTTGCGCTGCGCCTCGGCGAAGGCGGCCAGTTGCTCCGGAGTGGCCTCGGCCTGGTGCTGCGCCTTCCAGTCGGCGAACGGCATGCCGTAGACGCGCTCGCGCGCCTGCTCCTTGCTGAGGTCCTCGCCTTCGGCGGCCGCGGCTTCGCGGTACCAGTCGGCCAGGCAGTTGCGGCAAAACCCGGCCAGGATCATCAGGTCGATGTTCTGCACGTCGGGGCGGTCCTGGTTGAGGTGCTGCAGCAGGCGGCGGAAGGCGGCGGCCTCGATGCGGGTGGTGTCGGTCATGGCGGAATCGGGGACAATGGACGTCCCCCGACTCTACACCCGCCCGCCCCGATGACCGATTCCGCGTCCGTCCCCTCCGTTCCGGCCCGCATCCTCGACGGGCGGCGCATCGCCGAAGACCTGCTCGACGAGCTGAAGGCGCGGGTCGACGCACGGCTGGCGGCCGGGCAGCCGCGGCCGGGGCTGGCGGTGGTGCTGGTGGGCGGCGATCCGGCCTCGGCGGTGTACGTGCGCAACAAGCGCCGCGCGGCCGAGAAGGTCGGCATCGAGGCGTTCGACTACGATCTGCCTGCCGGCACCAGCGAAGCCGACCTGCTGGCGCTGATCGACCGGCTCAATGCCGACCCCAAGATCCACGGCATCCTGGTGCAGTTGCCGCTGCCGGGCATCCCCGATGCCAGCCGGCTGATCCACCGCATCGATCCGCGCAAGGACGTGGACGGCTTCCATCCCGAGAACGTCGGCCACCTGGCGCTGCGCGAATTCGGCCTGCGCCCGTGCACGCCGCGCGGCATCGTCACCCTGCTGGCGCATACCGACCAGCCGGTGCGCGGGCGCAACGCCACCATCGTCGGCGTCAGCAACCACGTCGGCCGGCCGATGGCGCTGGAACTGCTGATCGCCGGCTGCACGGTCAGCTGCTGCCACAAGTTCACCCCGCCGGAGGTGCTGCAGGCGCGGGTGCGCGACGCCGACATCCTGGTGGTGGCGGTGGGCCGCCCGGGGCTGATCCCGGGCGAGTGGGTCAAGCCGGGCGCGGTGGTGATCGACGTCGGCATCAACCGCCTGGACGATGGCCGCCTGGTCGGCGACGTCGGCTTCGACGCGGCGGCGCAGCGCGCCAGCTGGATCACCCCGGTGCCGGGCGGGGTCGGGCCGATGACCGTGGCCACGCTGATGCAGAACACGATCGAGGCCGCTGATGCGGCCGGGATTCGGGATTCGGGATTGGGGATGCGTTGAACGCTGCGCGGGATTGGGGCTGTGGGATTCGGGATTCGTTAAAGGCAACAGCAAAAGCGCATGCCCGGCCTGTTCGGGGTGCTCCAGGGATCGGCAGGCGTCGAGATCGGCCTGCTGAAAGACAGGCAAACGGCCCGGCCGCGCGACGCACCGCTTTAGCGAATCCCCACTCCCGAATCCCCAATCCCCGCCCCAAATGCGTTAAAATGCCGCGCTTCCCCACACTCGGGTCCGCCGATGCTACGCATCCAGGCTGAAGCTCTCACCTACGACGACGTCTCGCTCGTCCCCGCCCATTCGATCGTCCTGCCCAAGGACGTCAGCCTGGAAACCCGGCTGACCCGCGACCTGCGCCTGAAACTGCCGATCCTATCGGCCGCGATGGACACGGTCACCGAGCACCGCCTGGCGGTGGCCATGGCCCAGCTCGGCGGCATCGGCATCATCCACAAGAACCTGACCCCGGCGCAGCAGGCGGCCGAAGTGGCCAAGGTCAAGAAGTTCGAGGCCGGCGTCATCACCGAGCCGTTCACGGTCGGTCCGGAGACCACCATCGGCGAGGTGCTCAAACTCACCCGCGCCCGCAACATCTCCGGCGTGCCGGTGGTGGACGGCAGCGAGCTGGTCGGCATCGTCACCAGCCGCGACATGCGCTTCGAGAAGAAGCTCGACGATCCGGTCCGCCACATCATGACCAAGAAGGATCGCCTGGTCACCGTGCGCGAAGGCGCCAGCGACGAGGAAGTGCTGCAGTTGCTGCACCGCCATCGCATCGAGAAGATCCTGGTGGTCAACGACGGCTTCGAGCTGCGCGGCCTGATCACGGTCAAGGATATCCAGAAGAAGACCGACAACCCCAACGCCGCCAAGGACGCCGCCACGCGGCTGCTGGTCGGCGCCGCGGTGGGCGTCGGCGGCGATACCGAACAGCGTATCGAACTGCTGGCCGCGGCCGGTGTGGACGTGGTCATCGTCGATACCGCGCACGGCCATTCGCAGGGCGTCATCGACCGCGTGGCCTGGGTCAAGAAGACCTACCCGCAGCTGCAGGTGATCGGCGGCAACATCGTCACCGGCGACGCCGCGTTGGCGCTGATGGACGCTGGCGCCGATGCGGTCAAGGTCGGCGTTGGCCCCGGCTCGATCTGCACCACGCGCGTGGTCGCCGGTGTCGGCGTGCCGCAGATCACCGCGATCGACATGGTCGCCGAGGCGCTGCAGGACCGTATCCCGCTGATCGCCGACGGCGGCATCCGCTATTCCGGCGACATCGGCAAGGCGCTGGTCGCCGGCGCCTCCACGGTGATGGTCGGCGGCCTGTTCGCCGGCACCGAGGAAGCCCCGGGCGAGGTCGAACTGTTCCAGGGCCGCAGCTACAAGAGCTACCGCGGCATGGGCAGCCTGGGCGCGATGGAGAAGGGCAGCAAGGACCGTTACTTCCAGGACGCTTCCGACGCCGACAAGCTGGTGCCGGAAGGCATCGAAGGCCGCGTGCCGTACCGCGGCCCGCTGAGCGGCATCATCCACCAGCTGATCGGCGGCCTGCGCGCGACCATGGGCTATGTGGGCTGCGCCACCATCGAAGAGATGCGCACCAAGCCGAAGTTCGTCACCATCACCGGCGCCGGCCAGCGCGAAAGCCACGTCCACGACGTGCAGATCACCAAGGAACCGCCGAACTACAGGATGGGCTGACGCCCATCCGGGAATGGGGAATCGGGAGTCGGGAATCGATGAACCAGCGTCTGCACTGCTTTGCCCATTCCCGATTCCCCGTTCCCGATTCCCGGCCTCAATGACCAACATCCACAGCGACAAGATCCTCATCCTCGATTTCGGTGCGCAGTACACGCAATTGATCGCGCGGCGCATCCGCGAACTGGGCGTGTACTGCGAGATCTGGGCGTGGGACCACGATCCGGCCGAGATCGCCGGCTTCGGCGCCAAGGGCATCATCCTCTCCGGTGGCCCGGAATCGACCACGCTGCCGGGCGCGCCCGCCGCGCCGCAGGAAGTGTTCGACAGTGGCCTGCCGATCTTCGGCATCTGCTACGGCATGCAGACCCTGGCCGCACAGCTCGGTGGCGCCACCGAAGCGGCGGACCAGCGCGAGTTCGGCCACGCCGAAGTCGAGGTGGTCGCCGCTGACGCACTGTTCTCCGGGCTGACCGATCACGCAGGCGCGTCGCGTTTGAACGTGTGGATGAGCCATGGCGACCACGTGTCGCAGGTGCCGCCGGGCTTCACCATCACCGCCGTCACCGACCGCATCCCGGTCGCGGCCATGGCCAACGAGGCCAAGCGCTGGTACGGCGTGCAGTTCCACCCGGAAGTCACCCACACCCTGCAGGGCCAGACCCTGCTGCGCCGCTTCGTGGTCGACGTGTGCGGCTGCGCCACGCTGTGGACCGCGGCCAACATCATCGACGACCAGATCGCCCGCGTGCGCGCCCAGGTCGGCGACGACGAGGTGATCCTCGGCCTGTCCGGCGGCGTGGATTCGTCGGTGGTCGCCGCGCTGCTGCACAAGGCGATCGGCGACAAGCTGACCTGCGTGTTCGTCGACACCGGCCTGCTGCGTTGGCAGGAGGGCGACCAAGTGATGGCGATGTTCGCCGAGCACATGGGCGTCAAGGTGATCCGGGTCAACGCCGCCGATCGCTACTTCCAGGCGCTGCAAGGCGTCAGCGATCCGGAAGCCAAGCGCAAGATCATCGGCAACCTGTTCGTGGAGATCTTCGACGAAGAGTCGAACAAGCTCAGCAACGCCAAGTGGCTGGCGCAGGGCACCATCTACCCGGATGTGATCGAGTCGGCCGGCAGCAAGACCGGCAAGGCCCACGTCATCAAGAGCCATCACAACGTCGGCGGCCTGCCCGAGCACATGAAGCTGGGCCTGGTCGAGCCGCTGCGCGAACTGTTCAAGGACGAAGTGCGGCGCCTGGGCGTGGAACTCGGCCTGCCGCGCAGCATGGTCTACCGCCATCCGTTCCCCGGCCCCGGCCTGGGCGTGCGCATCCTCGGCGAAGTGAAGCGCGAGTACGCCGAACTGCTGGCCAAGGCTGACGCCATCTTCATCGACGAACTGCGCAAGGCCGACCTGTACGACAAGACCAGCCAGGCCTTCGCCGTGTTCCTGCCGGTGAAGTCGGTCGGCGTGGTCGGCGACGCCCGCGCCTACGAATGGGTGATCGCACTGCGCGCGGTCGAGACCATCGACTTCATGACCGCGCACTGGGCGCACCTGCCGTACGACTTCCTCGGCACGGTGAGCAACCGCATCATCAATGAGCTGCGGGGTGTGTCGCGGGTGGTGTACGACATTTCCGGGAAGCCGCCGGCGACGATTGAGTGGGAGTGACGCGACGTCCTTCGTGGGCGGCAAAACTGCATGCCTTGGGCGGGCCGGTGAATGGCGACGTGCTGTCGTCGCCGGCGCTCATACTGCAGGTGATCGGCGCGATCCGGAAGCGGGCTTGGCATTGCGATAGCGCTCGGCTCGCCTTGCGCGGCCGTGCATGGTCCGCTACCCGCCACAGCTGGAGCGTTTAAAAACCACGTCGCCATCCCGGGTTGTGGTGGATCGCGGCCTTCATGGTGCAGCCTCTGCCTGGGTGGCTTCGACCGCCCCTGCGGCAGCCGCCAGTGCAGCGGCTGACTGCGTCTCCTTGCGCTCGCTGTAGCGGTCGACCAGGTAGTCGCTGCGGCCGCGCACCAGATAGGTGAACTTCACCAGTTCCTCCATGACGTCCACCACACGGTCGTAGTACGCCGATGGTTTCATGCGGCCATTGGCGTCGAACTCCTGCCAGGCCCTCGGAACCGACGACTGATTCGGGATGGTCACCATGCGCATCCAGCGCCCAAGCACGCGCAGCGCGTTGACCACGTTGAAGGACTGCGATCCGCCGCAGACCTGCATCACCGCGAGCGTGCGTCCCTGCGTCGGTCGGACGCTGCCTTCCTGCAGGGGCAGCCAGTCGATCTGGTTCTTGAAGGCCGACGACACTGCGCCATGACGCTCCGGGCTCACCCAGACCTGGCCTTCCGACCACAGCGAAGCGGCCCGCAGCTCCTGTACCTTCGGATGGTCCGGACCGACGGCATCGACCATGGGGAGGTCATGCGGATCGAAGACCCGCGTCTCGGCGCCGAAGTAGTCGAGCAGCCGTTGCGCTTCAAGCGCCAGCTTTCGACTGTAGGACTCCGGACGCAGCGACCCATACAGGATCAGAATGCGTGGCTTGTGCTCGGCATCGCCTGCGGCCAGGCGCGCGCGATCCGCTGCGGGGGCAAGCGATGTATCCAGATTGGGAAGTTCCATGAGCGATTGCCCGGGTTATTTAATTCGATTATTCTAAAATAATGGAACATTTGACCGCAACCAAGGCCTTGTCGGCATTGGGCCACGAGACCCGTCTGGCCATCTTCCGGCTGCTGGTCCAGGCCGGACCGGCGGGTAAGCTGGCGGGCGAGATCGCCAGCGCGCTGGCACTGCCGGGGCCAACCTTGTCCTTTCATCTGAAGGAACTGGCTGTTGCGGGAATGATCCGCGCCGAGCAAAAGGGCAGGACGGTCTGCTATCGCGCCGAGTTCGACACGATGACGCGCCTGCTCGGTTACCTGACCGAGAACTGCTGCGGAGGCGACGTGAGTTGCGGAGACAGGCCGACATGCTGACGTTGGCCATTCGATGCAGAACGGCTGCGACATGAGCGCCGGCACTGCTCATTCCACGCCGACGGCGCAGCGCCCGGCAGCCGCGCGCCACCGTCTGGTTCTTCTGCACATCCCGAGGTGATGTCGTGGACGTCGTGATCAGCCTGTCGCAGTTCGACCAGCAGACCGAAGAGCTGCTGCGCTCCTCGGGGTTGCCGACATCGGATCTGGTCGCCGGCCATGCGTCGCGACAGTTCCTTGCCGCGCGCCAAGGTGGGCTGTTAGGCACGGTGGCTGTCGAAGTCCACGGCGAACATGGCGTGCTGCGGTCGTTGTGCGTCGCGGAGGGGCATCGGGGGTATGGCCTGGGGCGTCGGCTGGTTCAGGGTGCCGAGCGCTGGGCTGTCCAGCGTGATGTGGTTGCCTTGTATCTGCTGACCACGACGGCCCAGGATGTGTTCGCAGCGCTGGGCTACGTACATTGCGACCGGCAGCAGGTGCCTCCGCTGGTCAGGGCGTCGCGTCAGTTCGAAAGCCTCTGTCCTTCCAGCGCCGTCTGCATGTCAAAGCGTCTGTGATCCAGGCCCTGCCTTTTCATCGACAAAAGGAGGTGCGCTACCGTGACAGCGATCGTCGTTCCGGCCAGTCCTGTGCATGCCCAGCGCATCGCGGACATCTACAACCACTACATCGCCAACACGTGCGTCACGTTCGAGCTGGATCCGGTGACGTCGGCCGACATGGCCAAGCGCATCGCAGACGTCCAGAGCATCGGCCTTCCGTGGCTGGTGGTGCTGGAGGGTGACGATGTTGCCGGGTATGCCTACGCCACGCAGTGGAGAGCGAGAAAGGCTTACCAGAGTTCGGTGGAATCCACGATCTATCTGGCTGACGGGCGTCGTGGGCGGGGGCTGGGCACTGTCCTGTATGGCGCGTTGATAGAAACGCTGCAACGGCTGGAGTTGCACGCGGTCATCGGCGGTGTCGCCCAACCGAACGATGCAAGTGCCCGGCTGCACGAGGCGCTAGGGTTCAAGAAGGTCGCACACTTCGAGCAGGTCGGTTACAAGCTCGGCCGCTGGGTGGATGTTGCTTACTGGCAGTTGCTTCTTCCAGTCGCGCTCCACGAAAACGGGGTTTGACTAGCGGCGCTGGTAGACGACGCCCTGGACCAAGACCTGGTCCTGCTCCGGCGCATCGTCGAAACGTCGATGCGCTTCGGCGATGGCGCGTTGGTTCTCGTTCGCCCAATCGACCAGCGCCATGACGGGCTTCAGTAGCGTGCGGCCAAGGTCGGTGAGCTCGTAATCCACGCGCGGCGGGATCGTCGGATACAGCGTGCGCGTGACCAGTCCGTCGCGTTCCAGGCCGCGCAAGGTCAGCGTCAGCATGCGCTGGGAAATGCCGTCGATGCCACGCTTCAATGCGTTGAAGCGCTGCGGGCCGTTCGCCAGCATGGCGACGATGTAGAGACTCCACTTGTCGCCGATGCGGTCGAGGATTTGACGGGTCGCCAGACAGCCGCCCGCGTCAGGTGCGGGCAGCTCGGCGGGCGGTCGCTCTATGTGACCAGGTGACATGTATGTGCCTTCTTGTGGGGCCGCGGCAGGGACCATACCATCCTTCGTATAGATTGGTAAGCAAGAATCTAATTATTACTTGGTTCTCATTTTATACCTAGGAGCCGTCATGAGCCACACGCTACTTGTCACGTCCAGTCCGCGCGGGACCGACAGCCTTTCCACCCGCTTCGCCACCGACATCGCCCACGGCATCCAGATCCGTACCGACGGTACGCTGACGGTGCGCGACCTCGCCGCGAATCCGCCGCCGCACATCACGTCGGCCTATATCCAGGGCCGGATCGCGTCGCCGGAGCAGCGCACGGCGGAACAGGTCGAGGCGGTGAACATCGCCCAGGAACTCGTCGACGAGTTGATGCGCGCGGACGTGATCGTGCTCGGTTCGGGCATGATGAACTTCGGCCCGCCCTCGCAGCTCAAGGCCTGGTTCGATCACGTCACTTGGCCACGCGTCACTTTCGGCTACGGCGACACCGGGCCGCAAGGACTGCTGACCGGCAAGAAGGTCTATCTCGTCGCGGCCACGGGCGGCGTGTTCTCCGAGGGCGCCTGGGCGCCATTCGATTTTCAGACCAACTATCTGCTGCACCTGCTCGGCTTCATCGGCCTGACCGATGTCGACGTGGTACGCGTCGAAGGCACGGTGCTCGGCCCGGATGCGGTGAACGCCGCCATCGACAAGGCCGCAACGGCGGTCGCTACCTTGTTGGCGAAAGCGGCGTGAGCGCATGATCGGGAACAAGACCATCGCCTTGTTCGGTGCGACCGGGCCGACCGGTCGGCACCTCATCGAGGAAGCCTTGCAGCGTGGCTATCGCCTGTCGGTCTACACGCGTGACGCCGGGAAGCTCGCCGCGTTCGCGGGAAAGGTCGACATCGTGGTCGGCGATCTGCAGGACCGCGGCGCCATTGCACAGTGCATCCGAGGGGCCGATGCAGTCATCAGCGCCCTTGGCCCCAACGGTTTCAAGGTGCAGGGCGACAAGCCGGTCATGCACGGCCTGGCCAACATCATCGCCGCGATGCAGCAGGCCGGCGTGCGCCGCCTCATCCAGATTTCCACCGCCGCCTATCGCGATCCCAAGGACGGGTTTGCCTTCGGCACCCACGCGTTCGCGCTGCTGTTCAAGCTGATAGCGCGCAAGGGCTATGAGGACATCCAGGCGACCGCCGCATTGGTCTCCGCTTCGGACCTGGACTGGACGCTGGTGCGCATTCCCAATCTCAAGGATGGCCCGGCCGACGGCGGCGTGGATGTGGGGTGGTATGGGCGGACCAGGCTCGGCACCAAGCTTTCCAGGGGCAATCTCGCCAAGTTCCTGGTCGACCAGGTGAGCGACACGCAATTCGTGCGTGCCGCGCCGGGCATCGCCGACCGTTGACGCAGAAATGCCCTCGCGCCCGAAAGGAACATGACTTGCGCGGTTCTTTCGTGATTCCCAATCAAACCATCGCGGAGTCTGCGCCATGAGCGGATTCACCAGTGCCGATGTCCCCGATCAATCGGGAAAGACCTTCATCGTCACCGGCGCCAACACCGGCATCGGGTTCGAAATCGCACGTGCGCTGGCCACGCGGCGTGCCAGGGTGCTTCTCGCTTGCCGCGACGAGCGAAAAGCGCAAGCTGCGATGAACCGGATTCGCGCGGAGACGTCTGGGGCGAATCTCGCCTTCCTGCCGCTGGACCTCGCGGATCTGACGAGCGTGCGCAATGCAGCAGCACTGGCTGGAAAGGAGCCGCGCATCGATGCGCTGATCAACAATGCGGGGGTGCAGGGGACGAAGCTGAAACGCACGAGGCAGGGCGTCGAGATGACGTTCGGCGTCAATCATCTGGGGTGCTTTGCGTTCACCGCGCTCATGCTGCCCAAGCTCGCGGAAACATCCGGGTCGCGCATCGTCGTCACCAGCAGCGGTCTGCACAAGGACGCGAAGATCGCGTGGGACGATCTCAATGCGGAGACGAGCTACAAGTGGATGCCGCGCTATGCGGCGAGCAAACTTGCGAATCTGCTTTTCGTCTTCGAGCTGGATCGGCGACTGCGCGCGGCCGGCATGCCCGTCACGGCCGTGGCCTGCCATCCGGGTCTTGCCGGCACCGATCTTGCGCGCGACAGCTGGTGGGGCAACATCGCCATGTCCTTGATCGGCCTGTTGTTCAATTCGCCGGCGCAGGGCGCCTGGGGCGCATTGCAAGCGGCGACCGGAAACATCAAGCCCGGTGGCTACTACGGGCCAACGAGAATGTCCGAATTGCGTGGCCCCTCCGGCGAATGCACCGCGTCCACGGAAGCGCGTAACCCGGAACTGGCGAGGCGACTCTGGGAGGTGTCGGTGCAACTGACCGGCATCGATGCCGAACTGCCTTCGCATTCATAGCCCGAACACAGGATCACGAGAACATGGCGATGCAGATCGACCTCTATACCGAGATCAGTTGTCCTTGGTGCTTCGTCGGCCATCACCGTCTCGACAAGGTGCTGGCAGAGCGTTTCCCCGACCTGGCCGTGGAGATCCGGCAGCATCCGGTCCTGCTGCTGCCGGATGCGCCCGCAGGCGGCCTCTACATTCCCGATTTGCTGCGTTTGCGCTACGGCATCACCGATCCGAAGGCCGCCTTTGCGCGCCCCGAGGCGGAAGCGCGCGCGTCGGGTTTCGACCTGGATCTCGGTCGCCAGCGCTGGGCCTATCCGACCCAGGCGGCGCATGCGCTGATCCTCGCCGCCGCTGGGCACGACACCCAGCATCGGCTCGCCGTCGCCATCACCGATGCCTACTTCATCGCGGCGAAGAACATCGCCGATGCGGATGTGCTGGCCGACATTGCAGCCGACTACGGCTTCGACCGCGATCGGGCGCGTGCCATCGCACTCGATCCTGCGCAGCACCGCCGCGTCGAGGCGGAAGCGGCCAGATCGACGCAGGCCGGTGTCCGTTCGGTTCCCCATTTTGTCTTCGCGGGACGCATTGCCATCAATGGTGGGCGCAGCGAGGACGAGATCGCTGCAGCAGTCCGCGCGGCGTCTGCGGCGATCCCTGCTTGACGCGGTTGCTTGCTGCTCGTTCAGTCGATCGCGCGCCGCACCATCGCGCTGTCGACGTACTGCTGCATGCGCACGATCCGGCCGTCGCGCAGTTCGTAGAGATGCGCGAAGTGCGCGCTCATTGACTTCCCGGTTGCCTTGTAGGTACCGGAATAGACGCCGAAGGCCGCCACCCGCTCGCCATCGGCCAGGTAGGTATGGACGCTGGCCTGGTAGTCGTCCCATTCCGTCGCGAGCCGGTGGAACACGCCCTGCATCAGCGCGTCCACTCCGACATAGGTGCCGGCGTAGGGAAAGCCTTCGGCCTCCGTCCATTCGATGTCGGGCGACAGCACCGCCAACAGCTGCTTGCCGTTCTCCTCGGAGGACCCTTCGTAGGTCCTCCGGATCAGTTCGCGATTGTCGGTCATCTCAGCCCCACGGCATTTCGCCGGTGGCGACCTTGGCGCCGATCTCGAGGGCCACGCCCATGCCGAGGTTCGGGAAGCGTGCTTCCATCGCCGCCTTGAGCGAGGCGGCGTCCTTGGCCGTCGCCAGCTCCTCCTCGAAGGCCAGCAGATAGGCCTTGGTGTGGGCGATGGCCGACAGGTCGGGCGCCGCGTCGGGCGTCAGATGGCCCGGTACGACGACCGCCGGCGCGCGCGCGGCGATCGCGTCGAGGTTGGCGATCCAGGCCGCCCGCTGTTCCTTCGTCTGCGTATCGGCGGTCCAGACATGCACGCCGGAGAAGATCATGACGCCGCCGAACACGGCGTGCAGCGACGGCACCCAGAGATAACGACGATTGGCCAGGCCCTGGGCCGCGACGATCTCGACCGTCTCGCCGTCGACCGACAGCGAGGCGCCGTCGAAGGCCTCGGGCAGGACGATGTCGTCCAGCGTCTGCGGACCGTTTTCCTTGAGCTGCGGCCCCCACACGGCGAGCTTCTTCGCGACGTTGGCCTGGATGGCGGCGCGCGTGGCGGAGGCGGCGACGACCTTGGCCTGCGGGAAGGCCGCGCGCACCGGCTTGAGGCTGAAGTAATAGTCCGGGTCCGACTGGCTGACGTAGATCGTCGTCAGCGTCTTGCCGGTGGCCTTGATCGCCTCGACCAGCGCCTTACCGTCGGGATAGGTGAAGCCGCCGTCGATCAGCAGGGCTTCGGTTGCACCGGCCAACAGCACCGGCGCGCGGAAGAAGCCGTTCTGGCCGGCGGGGAAATGGGTCCAGGTCAATGCGGACGTCTGGCGGTCGTTGCTCATCGCAGGTCTCCTTGGATTCGAGCGTGCAGGCAGTGGGAATGAAGGGGAAGCTCAGGCGGCGCGCAGATGCGCGGCCAGGGCATCGCGGTCGCCGAACAGCAGATCGCTCGGCAGCAGCCGGCTGCCGTGCGCGTCGTCGACGACGAGCGTGGGGACGCCGTGCGCATCGAAACGCGCCATTTCGCCGCGCGCGGCATCGATGCGCGCGCGATAGGCGCCGAGCACGTCGGCATCGGGCGAGACGACGCGCTGGGCGGCATCGGCAAACCCTGCGCCGGACAGTACCGCTGCCACGACCGCGCGATCGGAGGTGTTGCGGCCGTCGACATAACGGGCGCGTTGCAGGGTCTTCAGCGCGTCGCGTTCGCGCTCCGGCGCGGTCATGCCAACGGCGATCACGCCGAGCGTCGCGGGGGCCGAATCGAACAGGGTACCGGTCGCGCCGAGCACCTGGCTGCGGTAGGCCTCGGAAAACGCCTGCCCGGTGAGGCGGGCGATGCGCTGATCGTTCTGCCAGGCGTAGGCGGCGAAGGACGCCTCCATCGGCCGCGCGTTCTCGCCGGCGAACAAGCCAGTGGGGGCGAGCCGCACGGTGACGCCAGGGACCTGCGCAAGCTGGTCCAGCGCGGGGATGGCGCCGTAGCACCATCCGCAGAGAGGATCGAAGAGGTAGGTGATGCGCATGGTGGGATCCGCCTGAGGAAGTGCGGCCACCTTAGCGAACGCGGATTGGTGGATAAATCGCCTTGAATGCGACATTCTGTCAGTCATTGGCTAACAATTTGGCGAGGTCGGCGTGGAAGCCGTCAATCTCAACAGGCTTGCCTACTTCGCGGCCGTGGTGGACACGGGTTCGTTCACGCGCGCGGCCGAACGGCTGGGCATCACCAAGACCGTGGTCAGCCAGCAGGTGGCCAAGCTCGAGGCGGAGTTGAAGACGGCGCTGCTGATGCGTACGACCCGTCGGGTCGAACCGACCGAGGCCGGGCGGTTGCTGCATGCGCGCAGCGTGAGCGTGCTGCGCCAGGTCGACGATGCCATCGGCGAGGTGACCCGCTCCAATGTCGAGCCGCGCGGCGTCCTGCGAGTGGCCGCGCCGAACGACTACGGCACCTCCAGGATCGCGCCGTTCGCCGCCGCCTTCACCCGGCGCCATCCGGCGTGCCAGGTCGAGCTGATCCTGGCCGATACGCGCATCGATCCGGTCGCCAGCCAGGTCGATCTGTCCATCCGGGTGGGCTGGCTCGACGATTCCAGCCTGCATGCGCGGCGCATCGGCGGTTTCCGGCAGTGTCTGGTCGCCACGCCGGAACTGGCCAGCACCTTGGCGGTCGCGAACCCCGACGATCTCGCGCAGGTGCCGTTCGTCGCCAACAGCGCGCTCCGCGAGCCGTTGACCTGGCACTTCGTCAAGGACGATTTCGAGCGACGCACGGTGCGCATGCGCCAGGCCCTGTCGACCAACGCGACGCCGGCGGTGCTGGCGGCGACGCTGGCCGGTGGCGGGGTGTCGGTCCTGCCGGATTTCCTGGTGGCGGATGCTCTGGCAGCCGGAACGCTGGTCGCTGTCCTGCCGGAGTGGTCGTTGCCGGCCGGCGGCATCCACGTGGTCTACCCAACCGCGCGCTTTCGCCCGTCCAAGGTCACCGCGTTTGTCGAGATGCTGGTGGCTGGCGCCGACACGCGTGCGGCATGACGCTGTCGCCATCCGCGATTCCGCAAGTGTCCGCGCGTTTCGCAGCAACCGCCGCCCGCCCTCCCGCCTGCGTTCGGGAAGAGCGGGCCGAGAAAACACGCCGTCATGCTCTCGCCGGTACCGGATTGCGCGTGGAAGCTGCAGCGCCAGCGCAGGCCTCCCAGCGCAGGTCGCCGCTATAGCGCGAGGTCATCCGGCCCTGATCGTCCAGCGCGAACAGATGCAGCCACCGGTTGTCGAACAGCGCGCGAACCTGCGGATGGCGTCCGAGGATCCTGGTGATCGCGTCGGTCGGTGCCTCGATCAGTACCGAGAGCCGCAGCGGTTCGTGGATCAGCCGTTCGCCGTCGTGCACCGACTGCCACGGCAGTCCGCCGCGCAGCAATCCGCCATTGCCCTCGACCACGCCGAGGCCGCCGGTGACGTTGTGCAGCAGCTTGTTGCCGGCGCCGAAGACCTCGGGCGCCACCGTCGAGCCGTAGTACTGCAGGCTGATCCAGCTGGCGACCACGACCGGGGCGGTCAGGATCAGCTCCAGCACGCCGAAGCCCTCGTCGCGGCGCCAGTCGTAGTCGTGCAGGAAGGTGCGTCCTGCCAGGTCGCGTCCGGTCGTGCGCGCACGCGGCGCGGCGATGAAGGCCTGGCAGCCGGCCAGCGCCCATTCGGGGCGCAGCTCGGCCCAGTCGCGGGCGCGAGGCGCGATGTCCTGGCTGCGCTGCGCGCGCGGCAGGCGCAGCGCACGCTCGCCCCGGGCCAGCGCGCCGGCGGCGTGCAGCCAACGCGCCGCCTGGTCGATGTCGGCGGCATGCGCGGTCGAAGGATGGTCGGCGCTGTACACCGTGACCGCATCGGTCGTGGTGTCGTGCAGTGCGCCCACGAACAACGTGTCGGTGGGGATCGCGATGCCGCGTTCGGCAAGGCCGCTGCGGACCTCCGCATCGTTGAGCAGCGCGGCGAGCAGCCGTGCGTTCACTTCGCCGGAGTAGCCGCCGCAGGCGCCGCAGTGCAGGGCGCTGGCATGCGGATTGTTGACCACGTTTGCGCCATGGCCGGCGATCACGACCAGCCGGGCGAACCCGCTGGTGAGCGACATCGCCTTGAGGATGCGCGTGGCCATGGTCAGCCGCGTCTCGAGGTCGAGCGCATCCGCCGGGCGCGGCGCGGGCTCGTTCGGCGCTGAGTGCCGCGTCAGTCCCAATCCATCGCGCAGCAGCTTGGCGACGTAGATCGGGCCGGTGGCCTCGACGAAGGCGAACGAGGAAATGGCGGCCAGCTTGAAGCGGCCCCAGGCGCGCTTCGCGCGGGCCGCGATCCGCGCGGCGAGGTCGGACTCGGCGAGCGACGGCGTCGCCTCTCCCGCGCAGGTCTGTAGCGCGGGCGTCAGCAGCACCGGAAGGCGTGCCTCGACCACATCCGAGGCGAAGCGCCGATGGCCGATGCCCAGCCCGAAGAATCCGGCGAATCCGAGGGTCTGGATGCTGGAATCGAGGCTTTCCACGGCGCGGCGGAACACTTCCGAACGCACGTCGATGCAGAAGGCCATCTGCAATGCCATCCGGGCGGGCGTCGCCGGAAGCGCGGCGGGTGCTGCAAGCAGGGTGGCGAGCCGCCGCTGCGCCGCGCGTTCGGCCGCTTCCTGCAGGAGGCTATCGACGACATCGTCCGACGTCGCCGCAACCGGCGTGGCGTAAGCGGCGATGGCGGATCGCCACTGCGGCGCGATCTCCGAACCGAACTTGCCCAGCAGCGCGGCTTCCCAACTGATGCGGATGGCGAGCAGGTCGGTGACGCAGGCATCGGTTCCGCCGCTCAGCTCCGCTTGCCAGAGCCGATAGCGGGCGACCTGGCTCCAGCCGCCCAGTGTGGTCAGCAGGCGGTGGAAGTAGCCGTCCAGCGCATCCGGCGCGAGGCCGAGGCGGGCGACCCCCTCGACGATCGCCGCTTCGGCAGTCGCTGGTGCGTCCGCCACCTGCTGGGCGAATCGGGTGAGCCCGGCGATTTCCGGCGTCAGATCGTGGGTCGCGACCAGTCGCCATGCGTTGTAGGCGCCGCCGGACTGCCCGGCGACCCACAGCGCCTGGCCCTGATCGAAGTAGCTGGCGGCCCAGTGTCCGATGCGCTCTTCGACGATGCCCGGCCAGTCGACCTTCGACGCATCGCGTGCCAGATCGGCGACGGTCGGGATCGCTCGCGGGGCAGGGCGCACGGCCTCAAGAGCGTGCTTGAGCGCGGACACCGTCGGCGGACGCAGGGCGGCCGGGGCGGCGTGCCAGGCCGCCTGCAGATCCTCCTCGGCGATCTCGCCGGCGTGCAGCCGCTCCGCATACCAGGCGCGCGGCATGGTCAGCGCAATGCCGGCGGCGCTGCGCAAACGCGCCGCCGCCGTCGCCAGCGGTTCGCCGGTCTGGCCGAGGAAGGGATTGACCGCCACGCTCGAGGCGAGCGGCCAGAGCGGGGGGATAGCGCGCGCCGCACGCGCGGCGGCGGCGATGATCGCTGCGTGGGACAGGGGCGATGCGTCGGGCGTGGTCATCAGCATGGAGGGTGTCCTGGCGGTTAGGGAGTCACGAGGTCTTGCGGACGGACCAGCCGCCGAGCAGGCGATCGAGCGTGGCGTTGGCGTACAGGCCATTGGAGAGATGCACGCGCAGTCCGGCGGCGGCCGGGTGCGTCGCCCACAGCGGGAACAGCGCCTGCGCCACCGCCACCAGGCCGAAGCTCAGCACCGCCAGCGCCATCAGCGTCCACTCCAGCCGGCCCGGCGCCGGCGTTGCCGGCAGCACGCCGGCGGTCAGCCATTCGGCGGCGGTCTGCAGCGCGAAGTAGCCGACCGCGGCGGCGCTGGCGTAGAGCGCGGTCGTTCGGGTGAGCGGGCGCGGCGCCGCATCGGCCAGGCCCTGGGCCAGCAGATAGGCGACACCGAAGATCAGGATGGCGCCCAGGGCCAGCGCCTGCGGCGACTTGTGTCCGAAGCCGAAGGCCAACCCGAAGGCCGCGCCGATGCCGATGTAGATCGCCAGTGCGATCAGGAAGGCGCGGCCGACCGCCGCCCCATCGGGCACGGCCACCGGCCCGGGCCGGCGAATCGACGCCACCTGCTCGACCGCCCCGCCGGAGGCGAGGAAGGCATGCGCCTTGTACAGCGAGTGCGCGACGATGTGCAGCAGCGCCAGCGGGAACAGCGCCAGCCCGCACTGCAGGATCATGAAGCCCATCTGCGCGACCGTGGACCAGGCCAGCGAGGTCTTGACCGCGGGTTGGGTCAGCATCACCAGTGCGCCGAACAGCGCGGTGAACCCGCCCAGCATCGCCAGCACGGCGAGCACGCCGGGGGCCGCCAGCATCAGGTCGGCGAAGCGGATCAGCAGGAAGCCGCCGCCGTTGACCACGCCGGCATGCAGCAGCGCCGACACCGGCGTGGGCGCCTCCATCATCTCGGTGAGCCAGCCGTGGGTCGGGAACTGCGCCGATTTCAGCACCGCGGCGAGCGCGAGCAGGGCGGCGGCGGCGGTCAGCGACCCGCCGTGCTGGCCGCTGCGGGCCAGGGTGTTGATCGTGGCGATGTCCGTCGTGCCCAGGCTGTTCCAGATCAGCGCGGCTGCGCTCGCCAGGGCGATGGCACCGATGCTGGAGAACAGGCGCTTCTTGCGTGCGGCGCGCTGCGCCGCCACGCGGCCGGGATAGAACAGCAGCAGGCGATTGAGCGCGATGCTGGTCGCGATCCAGGCCACCACGACCTGGACCAGGTTGCCGGCCTGCACCAGCAGCAGCACCGCCGCGAGCGCGACGCACAGCCAGCCGGTGAAGTATCCCTGGCGCGCCTCGCCATCGAGATAGGTGCGGGTGTAGCGCACCACGATCCAGCCGACGAAGGCGACCAGCAACAGCATCGTGGTGCTCACCGCGTCGAGCCGGACCGACAGGCCGATGCCGTTCCCTCCGAGCAGTTCGCTGTCGCCGGCGCCCCGGGCGATCAGCAGCGCCAACGAGACGAGGGCGACGAGCAGTGCGCCGAGTGCGGCGCCTTCGGCGAAGGCGGGGAGGAGGCGGGGGCGTCGGCCGTTGCGGACGAAGCCGTACACGGCGGCGACCAGCAGCAGGAATGGGGCAGAGAGCGGCAGCAGATAGAGCGACAAGGCAATCCCCTCGGATCGGGCACGGTGGCGGGCGGCGCCACGATAGCGATCGCTGGGGTCGAACAAAAATTCATTGTTTACACAATAACGTTCGTTATTATCGAATGATGGCCGCCCTGAACTACAACCACCTGCGCTACTTCTGGGCCGTCGCCCACGACGGCAATCTCACCCGCACTGCCGAACGGCTCAACCTCACGCAATCGGCTTTGTCGGTGCAGATCCGCAAGCTGGAGGAGCGCCTGGGCCATGCGCTGTTCGAGCGGCGCGGGCGGCAACTGCACCTGACCGAGGCCGGGCAGATCGCGCTCGACCACGCCGACGCGATCTTCGCCACCGGCGATGAACTGCTGGGCACGCTGCGGCAGACCGGCGCCGCGCGGCAGGCGCTGCGCGTGGGGTCGCTGGCCACGCTGTCGCGCAACTTCCAGATGGAGTTCCTGCGGCCACTGCTTGGCCGCACCGACATCGACCTGATTCTGCGTTCGGGCAGCGCGGGTGAACTGCTGCGGGCGCTGGAGGCGCTCAACCTCGACGTGGTGCTGCTCAATCAGGCGCCCGCCAGCGACGCGCTGACCCCGTTCGTCACCCATCGGCTCGCCGAGCGCCCGGTCAGCCTGGTGGGTACGCCGGATCGCTTGGGTCACGCCGCGAGCCTGGCCGATCGCCTGCGTCACCACCCCATCATCCTGCCCACGGTGGACAACAGCGTGCGCGCGGGCTTCGACGCCCTGGCCGATCGCCTGGGCGTGCGCCCGCAGATCGTGGCGGAAGTGGAGGACATGGCGATGATGCGCTTGCTGGCGCGCGAGGACATCGGCCTGGCGGTGCTCCCGCCGATCGTGGTCAAGGACGAGATCGCCGCCGGCGTGTTGGTGGAAGGCGATCAATTGCCGGACATCGTGGAGACCTTCCACGCCGTGACCATGTCGCGGCGGTTTCCCAATCCGCTGGTGCGGCTGCTGCTGCAGCCCACCGCTGCGCCAGCGGATTCGTAGCGCCAGCGACGGACATGGCAGTGCCGCCGCCGATCGTTGCCGGCGGTCGCTGCGTGGCGGTCGACCCGCCCAAGGCACCGCGCCAGCACATGCCGAAGCTCGGCAGGCACGTCGTGCGGCGCAGCCGCGGGGGCGCTTCGAAGACAGATCGTTGATGAGGACCATTGGACAACATGCTGTCAAATGGACAGGATGATGCATGACTGCGGAAAACCTTCCCTTGTTGGTTCGCGAGCTGGTGCTCGCGGTGTTCGCCACCAACGGCCGCCTGGTCGATATGGGCAACCGGTTGGTGCGCCCGATCGGGCTGACCACCGCCTGGTGGCAGGTGCTCGGTGCGTTGGGCTATTCGCCGGTGCCGCTGCCGGTGGCGCATATCGCCCGCAACATGGGGCTGACCCGGCAGGCGGTGCAGCGCGTGGTGGAGTTGCTGGCCGAACACGGGTTCGTCGTATTCGAGACCAATCCGCACCACGCGCGCGCCAAGCTGGTGGTGTTGACGCAGGCAGGACGCGCAGCCCTGGGCGCCGCCGAAGCCGCAGTCGCGTCGCTCGACCAGCACCTGATCGACCGACTCGGCGCCGAGCGCGTCCGGACCGCCATCGCGGTGCTCCTGGACATGCGCGACGCCCTCGACCAGTCGCTGGCCGAATGAAGCGCGCAAGCCTGCGCGCGACAGGATTCATCCCAAGGAGAGACCATGGCCCTTGCCTTGCATCCCCACGGCTTCGATACGGACGTCATCATCATCGGCGGCGGCCCGGTCGGCCTGACCACCGCCTGCGCGTTGGCCCACCACGGGGTGCGATTCCGCATCTTCGAGCAACGCACGCAGCCCAGGCCGCATTCGCGCGCCAACAATCTGTGGGCGCGCCCGCAGGAACTGCTGGCGAGCATCGGCATCCGCGATGCCCTGGCCGAGCAGGCGTACCGGATCACCCGGATCAACACCCTGTTGAACGGCAAGACCGTGGATCCGATCGCGATTGCGCAGGTCGCCAGTCCGTATCCGGAGGTGCTGTACAGCGGCCAGGACGTCATCGAGAACGTGCTTGCACGGCAGATCGAGACCGGCGGTGCAGCGCTCGAACGCGGCCGCAAGGTGGTCGGCGTCGAGCAGGATGCAGACGGCGTCAGCGTGACGGTCGCGACGGTGAACGACGACGGTGAGCCGGTCGAAGGGCATCCGCTCGAGCGCCTGCGCTGCCGCTACCTGGTGGGCGCGGACGGCGCCGAAGGCTTCGTGCGCAAGCAGCTCGGTGCGGACTTCACGCCGGAGAAGCTGCCGCACTGCATGAACCGGCAACTCGACGCGAAGCTGCGCTGGCGGCGCTCCACCGATTTCGATCACCTCTGGTTCTTCTATTACCCCAAGGGCTTCTGCGGCGTGCTGCCGGTGTGGGAGGGCTACCACCGGCTGTTCTTCCTGTCCGACGACGCGGGCATTCCCGACCGCGACCCGACCTTGGAAGAACTGCAGGCCATCGCGCGCGAGGTCACCGAAGACGAGACGCTGGAACTCAGCGATCCGATCTGGATCACCCACAGCCGCTTCCAGCATGGGGTGACCTCACGCTACGCCGAGGGACGCGTGTTCCTGGTCGGCGATGCCGGCCATCTCACCTTGCCCGCGGGCGGCCAGGGCATGAACGCCGGGCTGCAGGATGCGGTCGGCCTGGCCTGGCGGCTGGCGATGGCCCTGAACGGCAAGGCCGCACCGATGCTGCTGGACTCCTACGGACTGGAGCGCGGCGGCGAACACCGCCGTCTGGATGCGCAGCAGGAAAAGGGCTTCCGGAACAGCGTGTATCGCGGCGCCATCAAGGATGCGGCCATGGGTATCGCCGCGAGCTTTCTGCCCAACATCGGCGCGCTGATTCAGGGCACCGACGATCTCCAGCAATTGTCCGTCGCCTATCCCGACAGCCCCTTGAACGAAGACCACCTCAAGGGATTGCGGGAGATCGTGCACCGACGCGTTCCGCATCCTGGTGACCGCGCACCGGACGCGGCCGTCATCGCCCAGGACGGTGCGTCCACGACGCTGTTCCCGCATCTCTACAACCCCGATGGCGTGACCTGGGGCTGGACCTTGCTGCTGTTCGATGGCCGGCAGCAGGACGCCCTGGTGGCGATGCGTGACGCGTTGGCGCAGTTCCAGGCATGGGCGTGGATCCGGCCCCGGTTGATCCTCGGCAAGGCGGTACCGCAGGCCGGCGACGCCACGACGCTGTTCGACCTGGATGGGTTGGCGCATGGCGCCTACGGCATCGAAGGCGACCCTGCGCTGGTGCTGGTGCGGCCCGACGGGCATCTCGCCTTCCGCGGCCCGCTCGACAGGCCTGACCTGCTGCGCGCTTACTGCGTCAGGGTCTTTGGCGAGTAGGGTGCCGAGGCAACTGCCCCGCCATCGCCAGGATTTGCCTGGCGCGATCCGCGGGCCGAGCGGCGAACTGCCGTTGGGTGCATCGGCCTGATTGGCACTGGTCCATGCGCAGTAGGGGAGGCCGTTGCGATCTTGCGAGGCTGGCGCGATGGCCGCTTCCCACGCGCCTTGCGCCAGGACGGACCGCTTCCCATCGGGCCAGGCAAAAGCGGGAACCGAGCGGCACCTCGAATGGTGGCCTGAGGGCGTGTTTTCAGGTTTCTGGACCGTCTCTGCTGCGTGGTGGCCGCGCGTCCGCGTCGCGCGCCGTCCGCGCGGTGGCGGTTTGTCGACCGCTTCACGCCCCGGACCACGTACCTTGATCCAGCCTGAGATGCAGGCGGAATTCCCCGGGTGGGAAAGGAACGATGGAATGAAGACGATGGCGAAGGGCTTGGCGATCATGGCGGCGGCGGGGCTGGCGCTTTCCTTTCAGGCGCAGGCGCAGTCGTGTTGCCCGTCCGGCGGGCATGGGGTGGTGGGCAAGGGACTGGGCGAAAGCGTGCCCAAGGCGCTGAATCTGGCCACGGATTCGGCCTGGCGCGTCTACGCGTTCTCGCGCGATGGCGTGAACTACCTGCAGATCAACGACGCCAGCGGCGTGGTGCGTGCCGCGGTCGGCCGCATCGGCAAGACCCTGTGGGTGCTGCCGATGGGCAGCGACGTGGCGCGGGTCTCGCTGACGGCATCGCCGGCGATGCCGGGCCGCGTGATTTACCGGACTGCGGATGTGGTGGTGCGGCTGCGCGAGGATGCCAGCGGCGACGCGTGGGAGATCACCGCGGTCGAGTGAGGCCGGCGGCCTGGCTTTCGGACACCAGGAAGCTGAAGCTCAACGCATGGCGGCGCCGGCAGGTGCCGCCATGCGCCTGCAGGCGGACCGCCAGTTCGCGCTCCGGCGCCTCCGGGCGGCGCCGCAAGGCGCTCAGCATCGCGGCATCGGCGGTGATGCGGATGGCGATGCCCTGCCGCCCTCGGGCACGCCAGACGCGCGCCTGCAGCAGGTGGGTGTGGGCCACGGGCAGCGTCTCGATGGCGTCGAGGATGCAGCGATAGGCCACCAGTTGCAGGCCCAGCGACAGCCGCCGCGGATCGCCATGCAGGCGGCAGCGGAACTCCGTCCCGCACAGGTTGGCGAAGGTCGGCGAGTGCAGGGTGGGGTACAGCCCATGCGTCTCGATGCCGAGCGGGTACAGGGCAGTGACGTACTCGTCCAGCAACTGCGCCTGGATCACGCCTGTGCGGGTCATCTGCATGGCGGCGGCGTAATGGCCGCGCGCGCGCAGGTCCTCCACCACGTCGCGGCGCAGCTTGTTGATCTGGGTGCTGAGGTCGGTGTAATCGACCACCCGCCGGCGCAGCGTGCGCTCGGCCGACAGATAGCCGGCCTGCGCGAAGGCCAGCGCCTGCTCGCGCAGGCGTCCGTCGTCGCGCATGTGCCGATAGGCCGCGGAGATGCGCGATCCGAACGCGAACATCACCGTGGCCGTGGCGGCAAGCAGGATCTGCACCACGAACGCGTCGGCGTCGTGCATGCCCGGCGCCACGACCCTGGGCATGGACAACGCCACGGCGACGTTCGCCAGGACCACGCCGAGCGCCGCGCCCCGCCACCCATGGCGCAGCGTCAGCACGATCGCCGGGATCACCAGCAGGACCATCAGCAGTTGCCGCAGCAGCGCGTCGCCGGCCAGGGCGATCGACGCCGACAGCGCCACGACCACCCCGATCGACGCCAGGCCCTCGCGCAGCAGCGAGGCCTGCATCTGCGCAGGCTCGTCGCGGCGCAACCACAGCAACGCCGGCAGCACGAACATCAGGGTGCCCAGGTAATCGCCAAGCCAGTAGCGCAGCAGCACGTCCAGTGGCGCAGGCCCTGTCGGTCCGCCCAGTGCGGTGTTGATCGCGATGTTGCACAGCGTGCTCCACAGCGCGGTCGCCAGCGTCAGCGGCAGCAGCCAGTGATCGTTGCGTGCCAGATCCGGAATGCGTTGACGCGCGATGACCGGCAGCAGCGACACGGCCGGCATCAGCAGGAATGGACTCAGATATGCCCAGGTGGCACTCGCGCCCCAGGTCTCGCTCATCGGAATGCGCAGCGTCAGCAACGCGGCGGCTTCGCCGGCCAGCAACCACGGCCAGCGCCGTGCGGGCAGGAACAGCAGGCTGGCGACGCGCACGCCTGCCGGCAGATACCACTGGTCTACGGAGCAGCGCCAGGCCAGCAGGAAGGCGCCGCAGTAGGCCGCGCTCAGTAGAGCGCCTTTGGCGATATCTCTTCCTGCGGCCATCCCCGCCATCCGTGGTGTGTCGCCGCTACTGTATAAGCCGGATCGGTGTCGAAGGTAGACAGTTGGCGGCGGGCGCGACAGTGTGAGACGCATCGCATCGCAGTGATCGACGTCTGCAGACGCAGGCCTGTTGTTTGTTGCTGGCTGTGCGTTCGCGTTAGCGGTAACAACGCTGCCGCTTCGCTCATTGGCCATCGCACGCCGGCTGTTTTTGCCTGCGGCCCGTGTCTAGGGCAGCGCGTGCTGGACGCCTGCAAGGGCGAGCAGGCGAACACGCCGTGCAAGGTGCCTAACGTGTGTGCGGCCGCGCCCGTATCGTGTTCAGGGCGGCCGGGCACGTCGCTGGATGATCTACGTCTACACGCGGGGAAGGCGTAGCATCGCGCCATGGCTTCCGTGCATCGGCCTCCCGTTCCGGCATTGCGCGGCCTGGTGACATCGGTGTGGGCGCACGATCCAGCACCGATGTCGGCAGCCGAACGGGCGCCTGTGCGCGAGCATGTGCTGCCGACTGGTGCCACGCATCTCGCCGTGCGGGTCGGTGGCGCTCCGTTGCGGGTGTTCGACCACGTCGCCGACCTGCATGGCCATTGCCTGGGCCATGCGGTGGTGGGCAGGGTGCGCACGGCGTATCACGTGCGCGATGTCGCCCAGCCCGCCGTCTCGGTCGGTGCCATGTTGCGTCCCGGCGCCACCGGCGTGCTGCTCGGCGTGCCCGAATCCGCGTTGGCCGGGCATCACACGCCGCTGGAGCTGTTGCTGTCCGCCGCCGAGGTCGATGCGCTGCTGGAGCGGCTGCAGGTGTGCACCGATGCGCCGGCGCGGCTGGCGGCATTCGAGCATTGGCTGATCGCGCGTGCCCGTGGCCTGCCACCGATGCTGCATCCAGCGCTGGGGAGGATGCTTGCGTGCGCCTGGCATCCAGGGTTGCGCGTGGAGACCATGGTGCGCGCCAGCGGGCTCAGCCATCGGCATTGCATCGCCATGTTCCGGCAGGCGACCGGTCTGGCACCGAACGCATGGCTGCGATTGCAACGCTTCTCGCATGCGCTGGAACTGGCCTGCGACCGATCGTGGGACTGGGCCGAGATCGCGGCCGCCAGCGGCTTCGCCGACCAGGCGCATCTGGCCAATACCTTTCGCAGCGTGGCCGGCGTGACGCCGTCCGCCTGGCGGCGGATGGCCGACCCAGCCGCACCGCGGCACGTGCCGCGCTGAGCGGGGTGCAGGTCAAATCCTTGCAAGACGCCGCGCTCGCGCGGCTGCACACTGGCTGGCCTGCCACCACACAAGGATTCGACATGGCGATCCACGAGCTCTATGCCTACCTGTGCGTGCGCGACGCAGCCGCCGCGATGGCGTTCTACGCCCGCGCGTTCGGCGCGCGCGAACTGTTCCGCCTCACCGAGCCGGACGGGCGCATCGGCCATGCCGAGGTGGATCTCGACGGCCACACGCTGATGTTGTCGGAGGAGTATCCGGAGATGGGCGTGCGCAGCCCGGACCACCTCGGCGCCACGCCGGTCACGCTGCACCTGCATGTGGACGATGCCGACGCCCTGGTCGCCCGCGCGGTCGCCGCGGGCGCCGCGCTCGAGCGCGGCATGCAGGATCACTTCTACGGCGAACGCTCCGGCACCGTGCGCGATCCCTTCGGCCACCGCTGGCTGATCGGCCACGCGATCGAGGCGGTGACGCCGGAGGAGATGCAGCGGCGCTATACGGCGCTGTTCGCGAAGGTGTCGACACCCTGAAAAGCCGGCCATTGCCCGCGCCGCTGCGCGCCTGTTCGCATTGGCGGGAACGCGGGTTGCCGTCGTCGCTGCCGATGCGCTGAATCGCTGCCTCGGGCCGTCGCAACGCCTACGTGCGTCGCGTTTCGCTTGCGCCGCGATGCGGCCGTCGCATGTACGCAGGCACGACACAGGCGACGCTAGGCTCGCGCCATCCCGACAGTCCCAGACAAGAGGAACCATCCCGATGACCGAGGCGAACCAGCGGGTCCTGCAGGCCGCGAACGCCGCCATTGCCGCGGGCGATTACGAAGGCTTTCTCGCCCACTGCACCGAGGATACGACCTGGCATTTCATCGGCGAGCGGACGCTCCGAGGCAAGCAGGCGGTCAGGGAGTGGATGGCCGAGGCCTACCGGCAGCCGCCGCAGTTCGACGTCAGCAAGTTCATCCTCGGCGAGGACCACGTCGTGGCCATCGGTCAGATCGCGCGCGCCACCGGCGATGCCGGGACGTCGCTGTTCTCCTATTGCGACGTCTGGCGATTTCGCGATGGGCGGATGGCGGAACTGGAAGCGTACGTGGTGCCGCTGCCGGCTGCGCAAGACCGTTAACCGCGGGCGCGCGCCCGGCCTATCGCTCAGTGCAACACGGTATCCGCCAGCAGCTTCAGGTTCAGCACCACGATCAGCGCGGCGATCGCCCAGGCCAGCCAGGCCAGGCCGCGCCGCACCACCAGTGGTCCCATCCGCTGCTTGTCGGTGACGAAGCGCACCAGCGGGATCACCGCGAACGGCAACTGCATCGACAGCACCACCTGGCTCAGCACCAGCAGCTTGGCGGTGCCCTGTTCGCCGTACAGCGAGGTTACCGCCACCACCGGCACGATCGCCAGGCCGCGGGTCAGCAGGCGCCGCGCCCACGGCGGCAGGCGCAGGTGCAGGAAGCCCTCCATCACGATCTGCCCGGCCAGGGTGGCGGTGACGGTGGAATTGATGCCGGAGGCCAGCAGCGCCACCGCGAACAGGGTCGAGGCCAGGCCGACCCCGAGCATCGGCGCCAGCAGTTCGTGGGCCTGTTCGATCTCCTGCACGTCGGTACGCCCGTGCGCATGGAACACCGCCGCAGCCAGGATCAGGATCGCGGCGTTGACGAACAGCGCCAGGCTCAGCGCGATGGTGCTGTCGGCCAGCGCCCAGCGCAGCGCCGAACGGCGGCCCTGGTCGGTGCGCTCGTAGGCACGGGTCTGCACGATCGAGGAGTGCAGGTAGAGGTTGTGCGGCATCACCGTCGCGCCGATGATGCCGATCGCCAGGTACAGCGCGGCCGGATCGGTCACCACCTGCGCGCGCGGGATGAAGCCGGTCAGCACCTCGCGCAGCGGCGGCGCGGCCAGTACGATCTGCACCAGGAAGCAGGCGAAGATCACCGTCAGCAGGGCGATCACGAACGCCTCCAGCGCGCGGAAGCCGCGGCGCATCAGGAACAGCACCAGCAGCGCGTCGATCGAGGTGATGATCGCGCCGGCGGTCAGTGGGATGCCGAACAGCAGCTTCAGCGCGATCGCGGTGCCGATCACCTCGGCCAGGTCGCAGGCGACGATCGCGGCTTCGCAGGCGAGCCACAGCAGGAAGTTCACCGGCTTGGAATAGTGGGCGCGGCAGGCCTGGGCCAGATCCAGGCCGGTGGCGATGCCCAGGCGCGCGGCCAGGCCCTGCAGCACGATCGCCATCAGGTTGGAGAGCAGGATCACCGACAGCAGCAGGTAACCGAAGTGCGAGCCGCCGGCGATGTCGGTCGCCCAGTTGCCCGGATCCATGTAGCCGACCGAGACCATGTAGCCGGGCCCGAGGAAGGCCAGGAAGCGGCGCCAGCCCAGACCGCTGCGCGGCACCGCGACGCTGGCATGCATGGCGCCCAGGCTGGGGCGCGCCGCGTCACGGTCGGCGTGCACGGCAGCGGGACTCGGCAGGGGCAGGGGGGCGGCCATGGCGGCGACGGTGTGGAGCGGGGATGCAAACGAGTATATAGCAGGTGCTATATGGATTAGCATTGGCAATTCAAATCGCTGCGATAGCCCGGATTTCGGCCAGAATAGGCAGGTGGCCGGCGGGCGCCGGCACAGGACAAGGGCGTTGCGATGCAGAAAAGCGGGAAGTCGATGGCGCCGCCGGCGGTGCTGCTCGACGCCGAAGTGCAGGTCGAAAGCTTCCGCCAGGTGCGCGAGGCGCACCGCCTGGAGCTGATCGAGGACTACGTGGAGCTGATTTCAGACCTGCTCGCCGACGGCGGCGAAGCGCGGCAGGTGGATATCGCCGCGCGCCTGGGCGTGGCGCAGCCGACCGTGGCCAAGATGCTCAAGCGCCTGGTCAAGGGCGGCTGGGTGGTGCAGCGTCCGTATCGCGGCGTGTTCCTGACCGCCGAGGGCGAGGCGCTGGCCGCGGCCAGCCGGCAGCGCCACCAGACCGTGGAGCAGTTCCTGCTGGCCCTGGGCATCGACGCGGACACCGCGCGCCGCGATGCCGAGGGCATCGAGCACCACGTCAGCGAGGCGACGCTGGCGGTGTTCGCCGAGTTCGTGCGCAAGCACAGCGCATCGCGATGAGCGCGGGCGAGGACGCGCAACTGGCGCGCGACGTGCATTGGATGCGCCATGCGCTGGCCCTGGCCGAGCGCGCCGAGCGCGAGTTCGACGAGATCCCGGTCGGCGCGGTCCTGGTCTCGGCCGAGGATGAAGTATTGGGCGAGGGCTGGAATCTCAACATCGCCGAACACGATCCCAGCGCGCATGCCGAGATCGTCGCGCTGCGCCAGGCCGGCCGCCGGCTCGGCAACCATCGCCTGGTCGGCAGCCGCCTGTACGTGACCCTGGAGCCGTGCGCGATGTGCGCGATGGCGGTGGTGCATGCGCGGGTGGCGGAACTGATCTACGCGGCGACCGATCCCAAGACCGGCGCCTGTGGCAGTGTGTTCGACCTGCTGGCCGACCCGCGCCACAACCACCGTGTGCAGGTCCGCGGCGGGGTGCTGGCGGCGGAGGCCAGCACGCGCCTGACCAATTACTTCCGCGCCAAGCGCGGCAAGCCGCCGCTGGGCGCGTGAGCGGCCAGCCCCTGCCGGTTGCGCAGGTCGCGCGGTATCATTGAAGTCTGATACGACACTTCCGCGCCGGCCTCGCCGCCGCGAACGACAGGACGGTGATATGGCGCAAGCGCACGTGGCGAACGATCGGCTGATCTGGATCGATCTGGAAATGACCGGCTTGGATACCGATCGCGATTCGATCATCGAAATCGCCACGGTGGTGACCGACGCGCAACTCAACGTGCTGGCCGAGGGCCCGGAGTTCGCCATCGCCCATCCGCTGCAGACGCTGGAGGCGATGGACGAGTGGAACCGCAACCAGCATCGCCACTCGGGCCTGTGGCAGCGCGTGCTCGACAGCCAGGTCACGCTGGCCCAGGCCGAGGCGGAGACCATGGCGTTCCTGACCCAGTGGTGCAAACCCGGCACCTCGCCGATGTGCGGCAACTCGATCTGCCAGGACCGGCGTTTCCTGCACCGGCAGATGCCGCGGCTGGAGCGGTTCTTCCACTACCGCAACCTGGACGTGTCGACGCTGAAGGAACTGGCGCGACGCTGGGCGCCGACGGTGTCGGCCGGGCTGACCAAGACCTCCTCGCATACCGCGCTCAGCGACGTGCACGATTCCATCGACGAACTGCGCTACTACCGCCCGTTCATGGGCACGCTGGGCGGGCAGGGCGAAGGCTGATTCGCCGTCGCGGCGCTTTGTTTGGCGCGAATGCGGAATGGCGCCCGACGATCGTCGGGCGCGTGCCATCAAGGCAGGTGTTGACGCCGCCGCTCAGCGCGCCAGCGGCGGCCCCGGCTTGGTCTCGCCGTCGTCAGTGACGCCCTTGGTCAGCAGCTCCGCGATCGGGCGGCCGTCGGCATCGTGGTGGTACACGTGCAGGTCGCGCTGCGGATACGGAATGCTCAGCCCGTTCTCCAGCAACTGGTTGCGGATCTGCTCCAGCGTGCTGCTCTTGGCCGCGCCGAAATCGCCGTTCTTGGCGTAGCCGAACAGCATCAGGTCCACCGTGCTCTCGCCCAGGTTGGTGACCTGCACGAACGGGGCGGGCGTCTTCAGGATGTTCGGATTGTCCTGGGCGATCTTCAGCAACAGCTCCTGCGCCTTCTTCAGGTCGTCGCCGTAGCCGACGCCGACGGTGATCTCCAGGCGCCGGTTGGGCAGGGTGCTGTAGTTGACGATCGGCGCGGTGGTGATGGTGCTGTTGGGCAGGGTCACCATGCGCTCGTCGAAGGTGCGGATGCGGGTCTGGAAGATCCGGATCTCGTCGACCACGCCTTCCTGGCCGGCCACCACCACGTGGTCGCCGTCGCGCATCGGCCGCAGTACGATCAGCATGACGCCGGAGGCGATGTTGGACAGCGAGTCCTTCAGCGCCAGGCCCACCGCCAGGCCGGCGGCGCCGAGCACGGCGAACAGCGAGGTCGGCGGCACGCCGATCTTCTGCAGCGCAGTGACCAGCACCAGCACCAGCATCAGCGCGTAAGCGACGTTGCGCAGGAAGTTGCTGAGCGTGGTTTCCACCCGCGCCCGCAGCAGCGCGCTGCGCAGCCATTCGCTCAGGCGCTTGGCGATCCACATCCCGACCACCACGATCAGGATCGCCACGCCCCAGTTGAGCGCGTACTGCGCCCAGTCCAGGGTCCGCCAGTCGAACGGACGCGCCGCGCGCGTTGCCGGCGCAGCGGTCGTGGCCGCCGTCAGTGCCGTCAGCCACGACTGCATCGGCATCACCCCTTGCTCTTGAGCTTGGCCAGGCGCAGCCAGGTGTCGACCACGGTGTCGGGGTTCAGCGACACCGACTCGATGCCTTCCTGCATCAGCCACTCGGCCAGGTCCGGGTGATCCGACGGACCCTGGCCGCAGATGCCCACGTACTTGCCCTTGGCGCGCGCGGCCTTGATCGCCATCGACAGCATCTTCTTGACCGCCGGATTGCGCTCGTCGAACAGGTGCGCCACGATCGAGGAATCGCGGTCCAGGCCAAGGGTGAGCTGGGTGAGATCGTTGGAGCCGATCGAGAAGCCGTCGAAGATCTCCAGGAACTCCTCGGCCAGCAGCGCGTTCGACGGCACCTCGCACATCATGATGATCTTCAGGCCGTTCTCGCCCTGGCGCAGGCCGTTGCTGGCCAGCACCTCGACGACCTTGCGGCCTTCCTCGAGGGTGCGCACGAACGGGATCATGACCCACATGTTGTCCAGGCCCATCTCGTTGCGGACCTTGAGCACGGCCTTGCATTCCAGCGCGAACGCGGCGGCGAAGCTCGGATCGACGTAGCGGCTGGCGCCGCGGAAGCCGATCATCGGGTTCTCTTCGTGCGGTTCGTAGTTGCTGCCTCCGATCAGGTTGGCGTACTCGTTGGACTTGAAGTCCGACAGGCGCACGATCACCGGGTGCGGCGCCACCGACGCGGTCAGCGTGGCGATGCCCTCGGCCAGGCGGTTGACGTAAAAGCTCACCGGGTCGGCGTAGCCGGCGATCTTCTCGTCGATCTTCTTCTTGGTCGCCGCGTCCTGCTTGGCGTACTCCAGCAACGCGTTGGGATGGATGCCGATGTGCGCGGCGATGATCATCTCCAGGCGCGCCAGGCCGATGCCGGCGTTGGGCAGCTGGCCGAAGTCGAACGCGCGCTCCGGGTTGGCCACGTTCATCATGATCTTCAGCGGCGCCGGCGGCATGTTGCCGAGATCGGTGGTGGTGCGCTCGAACGGCAGGCGCCCGCCGTAGATGTAGCCGGTGTCGCCTTCGGCGCAACTGACGGTGACTTCCTTGCCGTCCTCGACCAACTCCATCGCGTTGCCGGTGCCGACCACCGCCGGCACGCCCAGCTCGCGGGCGATGATCGCCGCGTGGCAGGTGCGCCCGCCGCGGTTGGTGACGATCGCCGAGGCGCGCTTCATCACCGGCTCCCAATCGGGATCGGTCATGTCCGCGACCAGCACGTCGCCGGGCTGCACCCGGTTCATGTCCTCCAGGCTGCGCACCACGCGGGCGACGCCGGCGCCGATCTTCTGGCCGATGGCGCGGCCTTCGGCGATCACCTCGCCGCGCTGCTGCAGCGCGAAGCGTTCGATCTGGGTGGCGTGGCCACGCGACTTCACCGTCTCCGGGCGCGCCTGCACGATGAACAGCTTGCCGCTGACGCCGTCCTTCGCCCATTCGATGTCCATCGGCCGCTGGTAGTGCTGCTCGATCACCAGCGCCTGCTTGGCCAGTTCCTGCACGTCCTCGTCGCTGATCGAGAAGGTGTTGCGCAGCTGCGCCGGGGTGTCCTCGATGCGCACGCGCTCGCCGGGCACGTCCGAGTACACCATGCGGATCAACTTGCTGCCCAGCGAGCGGCGCAGGATCGCCGGCTTGCCGGCCTTCAGGGTGGGCTTGTAGACGTAGAACTCGTCTGGATTGACCGCGCCCTGCACGACCATTTCGCCGAGGCCGAAGCTCGAGGTAACGAACACCACGTCGCGGAAACCGGACTCGGTGTCCAGGGTGAACAGCACACCGGAGGCGCCGACGCCCGAGCGCACCATCAACTGCACACCGGCCGACAGGAACACGTCCTCGTGCTTGAAGCCGTGGTGCACGCGGTAGGCGATGGCGCGATCGTTGTAGAGGCTGGCGAAGACTTCCTTGACCTTGTGCACCACGTCGTCGGCGCCGGTCACGTTGAGGAAGGTCTCCTGCTGGCCGGCGAAGCTGGCGTCGGGCAGGTCCTCGGCGGTGGCCGAAGAACGCACCGCCACGGCCACGTCGCCGCCGCCGTTCTCGCTGCACAGCTGCGCGTAGGCGTCGCGGATCGCCTGATCCAGTTCCGGCTGCAGCGGCGCGTCGATCACCCAGCCGCGGATTTCCTTGCCGGCGGCGGTCAGAGCGCCCACGTCTTCCACGTCCAGCGTGGCCAGCTTGTCGAAGATGCGCTGGTACAGATCGTTGTGGGCGACGAAGGCCTTGAATGCTTCGGCGGTGGTGGCGAAGCCGCCCGGCACGGACACGCCGAGCCCCGCCAGATTGCCGATCATTTCGCCGAGGGAGGAATTCTTGCCACCGACGCGAGCCAGGTCGGCCAGGCGCAGCTCATGCAACCACAGGATGTTCTCGTTCAAGCGCGATGCTCCGTTAGGCCATCGCCCGAGGCGGGCTGAATGGCCGCGTCCGTGAGGGAAGAAGCCGATATGATGCAGTGCGCACCCGAGCCGGCACAAGCGAAGCGGGCGCATCCGTTGGGTTTCAGCCAGGAGAATGCAGGCAATGTCGACGATCAGACCGGTGTTCTACGTGTCCGATGGAACCGGTATCACCGCTGAAACCATTGGGCATAGCCTGCTCACCCAGTTCAGCGGTTTCAGCTTCGTCACCGACCGCATGTCGTTCGTCGACGATCCGGAAAAAGCCCGCGATGCCGCGCAGCGCATCCATGCCGCGGGCGAGCGCTATCAGGTCCGGCCGATCGTGGTCAACTCCTGCGTCGATCCGCAATTGAGCATGCTGCTGGCCGAGAGCGGGGCGCTGATGCTCGATGTGTTCGCGCCCTTCATCGAGCCGCTGGAGCGCGAATTGAACGCGCCGCGGCACTCGCGGGTGGGACAGGCGCACGGTCTGGTCGATTTCGAGACCTATCACCGTCGCATCAATGCGATGAACTTCGCGCTGGCGCACGACGACGGCATCGCACTCACCTACGACGAGGCCGACGTGATCCTGGTGGCGGTGTCGCGCGCGGGCAAGACGCCGACCTGCATCTACCTGGCGCTGCACTACGGCGTGCGCGCGGCCAACTATCCGCTGACCGACGAGGACCTGGAGAGCGATCGGCTGCCGCCGCGGCTGCGCGCCTACCGCAACAAGCTGTTCGGGCTGACCATCGATCCGGAGCGGCTGCAGCAGATCCGCCAGGAACGGCGGCCGAATTCGCGTTACTCCAATGCGGAGACCTGCCGGCGCGAAGTGGCGGCGGCCGAAACCATGTTCCGCATGGAACGCATTCCCACCTTGAGCACCACGCATACCTCGATCGAGGAGATTTCCAGCAAGGTGCTGGCGACGCTGGGACTGCAGCGCGAGATGTTCTGATCGGGGCAGTGGCGGGCGGATCTGCGCCGGTCGGGGCCGGGCCGCTCCTGGCGGCGATGGAATTTCCGCACTTCGCCGCATGGATCTCCAAGGTAGGCCGCCGGCGCCGATCCGTCAATGCTGCCGTCGGCGCGATCCAGCGTGTAGGATCGGTCCATGCAGCACGCCATGACCCGCAGCGAACGCATCCCCCGGCTCAGCCGTTTCGGCTGGCTGATGGGGCTGTACGCCGAGAACTATCTGCACCTGAATCGGCTCTTCGTGCCGGCCGACCTCGCCGCCGGCAGCTACGTGTCCAGCATCGGCGACGGCCTGGACCTGCGCCTGGACGTGATCGAGCGTCATCGCTACACCGTCGAGCTGCGCCTGACCTACGACCTTTGCGACCCGCTGACCGGTGAGCCCGACCCGTCGGCTTATGTGCGCCTGTACCTGGATGCGCGCCAGGCCGAGACCACGCACTGCTATGTCGGCCGCCGCTGGCAGGACGTGATGGGGCTGTACCCGCCGCCGGCGGAACTGATCAGCCACCGCATGCGCATGAACACCTTCCTCGGCAAGTGGCTGGAATACCTGGCCGAGCGCGGCCACGGCGTGGCCACGTTGCGGTCGGCGCCGCCACTGCCGCGCGCGGCGCAGGACGCGGCGACGCCCGCCGTCTAGCCACAGGCTAGACGAAGCGGCGGCGCGGTTACGGCATACTGCGCGCCCGTCGCCATCCGCCTTCTCCGCATGCCTTACACCCCCATCGTCGCCACTTTGGGCTACGTGCTCTCGCCCGACCGCAGCCAGGTGCTGATGGTCCATCGCAATGCCCGGCCCGGCGATCATCACCTGGGCAAGTACAACGGCCTGGGCGGCAAGGTCGAGGCGGACGAGGACGTCCTGGCCGGTATGCGTCGCGAGATCCTGGAGGAGGCCGGCATCACCTGCGAGGCGCTGCAGTTGCGCGGCACCATCAGCTGGCCCGGTTTCGGCAAGCACGGCGAGGACTGGCTGGGCTTCGTGTTCCTGATCGAGGCCTACGCGGGCGAGCCGTTCGCCGAGAACGCCGAGGGCGCGCTGGCCTGGGTGCCGATCGCGCAGATGGACACGCTGCCGATGTGGGAGGGCGACCGCCACTTCCTGCCGCTGGTGTTCGATGGTGATCCGCGCCCGTTCCATGGCGTCATGCCGTACCGCGACGGCCGCATGCAGTCCTGGCGCTACTCGCGGATCTGACACGCTCGCGCTGCCTAAAGCCCCTCTCCCGCCGGGAGAGGGGTTGGGGTGAGGGTACGGCGCGAAAGCGACTCGCGGAGTTCGGTTGGCGCCAGGCTCCGCCCGTACCCTCATCCGGCCCTTCGGGCCACCTTCTCCCGACGGGAGAAGGAACAGCATCTTCCTGCCGCTGGTGTTCGATGGCGACCCGCGCCCGTTGCATGGGGTCATGCCGTACCGCGACGGCCGCATGCAGTCCTGGCGCTACTCGCGGGTCTGACACGCTCGCGCTGCCATAAAGCCCCTCTCCCGTCGGGAGAGGGGTTGGGGTGAGGGTACGGCGCGAAGCGACTCGCGGAGTTCGGTTGGCGCCAGGCTCCGCCCGTACCCTCATCCGGCCCTTCGGGCCACCTTCTTCCGACGGGAGAAGGAACAGCCTCTTCCTGCCGCTGGTGTTCGATGGCGACCCGCGCCCGTTCCATGGGGTCATGCCGTACCGCGACGGCCGCATGCAGTCCTGGCGCTACTCGCGGATCTGACACGCTCGCGCTGCGATAAAGCCCCTCTTCCGTCGGGAGAGGGGTTGGGGTGAGGGTACGGCGCGAAGCGACTCGCGGAGTTCGGTTGGCGCCAGGCTCCGCCCGTACCCTCATCCGGCCCTTCGGGCCACCTTCTCCCGACGGGAGAAGGAACAGCCTCATCCCTCTCGCGTTCGGCTTGTCCACAGCGGCTGTGGATCGATCCTGCACAAGCCTGTGGGCAAGCGTGCCAAGTCGCTGAAATGTCTGCCCGATTTTGCCAAGTGGCGAAAATTTCAGCAATCGCGGTCGCGCTTCTCCACAGCCGGTGTGGATGAAAGCGCACAAACGCTGTGGATAAGAGGCCGGTGGCGTTGTGCCGCAACGGGTGCCGTCGCGCTGGCGAAAAATTCGCCAGCGTCGATCGCGCGATCCAGCCACCGGACGTGCGTGCCTGTCGCACCGCTACTGCGCAGTCCAGCCGCCGTCGATGGCGATGGTCTGCGCGGTGATGTTGCGCGCCGCCGGCGAAGCCAGGAACGCCACGCAGCCGGCCAGTTCGTCGTAGGCGATGAACACGCCCTTGGGCATGGGCTTGAGCATCACCTGGGCGATCACGTCGGCTTCGGAAATGCCGCGGGTGCGCGCCTGGTCGGCGATCTGCTTGTCCACCAGTGGCGTCTTCACGTAGCTGGGGCAGAGCGTGTTGATGGTGATGTCGGTGTCGGCGGTCTCCAGCGCGATCACCTTGGAGAAGCCGACCAGGCCGTGCTTGGCGGCGACGTAGGCGCTCTTGTACGGGCTGGCGACCAGCGAGTGGATGCTGCCGATGTTGACGATGCGGCCGAACCCGCGCTCGCGCATGCCCGGCAGCACCGCCTGGGTCAGCCGCGCCACGCCGGTCAGCATCACTTCCACCAGCAGGCTCCACTTGTCCATCGGGAACTCCTGCAACGGCGCCACGTGTTGCAGCCCGGCGTTGTTGACCAGCACGTCCACCGGCCGGCTGACGGCGGCCAGCGCCGCGGCGATGCTGTCCGCGCTGGCCACGTCCAGCGCCACCGCCTCGGCCGAGCCGCCGGCCTGACGCAACTGTGAGGCGACCGCGTCTGCGGCGGTCGGGTCGAGGTCGCTGACGACGATGTGGCGGCCACCAGCGGCCAGTTCTTTGGCGATGCCGGCGCCGATGCCGCTGGCGGCACCGGTGATCAGGACGGTCTGCATGGGCAATACCTGCGGAAGGGGAGAGAGCGGTCAGCGTAGCAGCGCGCCACGCCGCCCGGCAGCGGCCGCTCGCCAGTGCGGCGGCGCCACGCTACCCTGTGCCGTCGCTCGCCGCTCACGCCGGATCCGCCACGTTATGCCGATGAAACGCCACTTCTCCATGCTGCGCGAGTTCCAGCTGGCCGACTGGTTCACCCTGGCCAACGCCTTCTGCGGCACCGGCGCGGTGTTCGCGGCGATGCGCTTCCTGCAGGATGGCCGCCGCAGCGACCTGCTGTTCGGCATGGCGCTGATTCCGCTGGCGTTCGTGTTCGACGCCCTGGACGGCCGGGTGGCGCGCTGGCGCAAGTCGTCCTCGACCCTGGGCCGCGAGCTGGACTCGCTGGCCGACGTGATCTCCTTCGGCGTGGCCCCGGCCGCGCTGGCCTACGCCTGCGGCATGCAGGGCGGTTGGGACTGGCTGGTGCTGAGTTTCTTCGTCTGCTGCGGGGTCAGCCGCCTGGCCCGCTACAACGTCACCGCCGAGCAGATCGCCGGCGACGGCGACAAGGTGCCGTACTTCGAGGGCACGCCGATCCCGAGCAGCCTCGGCCTGGTCATCGTGCTGGCGATCGCCGCGCACCTGGGCCATATCGGCGACGCGTTGTGGTGGGGCGAGTGGCGCCTGGGGCCGTGGCTGCTGCACCCGCTGGCGCTGCTGTTCGCGCTGTCCGGCTCGCTGATGATCAGCAAGACGCTGCGCATCCCCAAGCCCTGATCGCGACGGGTTGCTATCATCGCGGGCCAGTTCGGGAGAGTGGCGATGAAGGCTAGCGGCGGTGGCGCCGGCGATTTCGAGGCGATGACGCGGCAGTACTGGGAGGCCTGGAGCGCCGCGTTGCGCCAGGGTGCGCCGGGACCCGCATCCGCCGTGCCAGGCGACGGCGCCGGTTCCTGGCGCGAGGCGATCGCGTCCTGGAGCCAGTGGTTGCCGCGCGGCAGCGCGCCGCAGGCCGAGGACGCGGTGGCGCAGTTCCAGCAGCAGGCCGGCGACTGGCTCGGCGCGATGCAGCAGGTGGCGGCGCAGTTCGCCGGCCGCGACGCCAGCAGTGCCGACGTCGCCGAGGCCTGGAAACGCCAGGTGCAGGGCCAGCGCGAGCAGTTGCTGCAGTGGCTGCTTGGGGCCGTGCGCGGTGCCGGCCAGGCCGGCATCGACCCGTGGTTGCAGCAGGCGGCGCAGTGGCTGCAGGGCCTGCAGCGCGACAGCGGGCCGTGGCTGCAGATGCCCGGGTTCGGCCCGGCGCGCAATCACCAGGCGCGCTGGCGGGCGCTGGCCAAGGCGCAGCAGGACTACCAGGCGCAGTTGCAGGCCTATCTGGGGCTGCTGCAGGGCGCCATCGACCGCGCCTTCGGCCTGTTCGAGGAGAAGCTGCGCGAGCACGAGGACCCGGGTCGGCAACTGACCAATGCGCGGGCGATGTTCGATCTGTGGATCGACGCGGCCGAGGAGGCCTATGCGGCGGCCGCGCTGTCGCCGGAGTTCCGCCAGGTCTACGCCGATGTCGCCAATGCGCAGATGCGCCTGCGCGCCCTGCTGCAGCGCGAGACCGAGCAGGTCTGCGAGCAGGTGGGCCTGCCCACGCGCACCGAACTGGACGCCGCGCACCGACGCATCGCCGACCTGGAGCGACGGCTGCGGCGGCTGGAGCGCGGCGACGGGCAGGGCGGGCCTGCCGCGCCTGCACCTGCTGCTGCGCCCCCTTCGTCTGCGCCGCAGAAAAGCGCCAGGAAGACCGCCGCCAAGCCTGCTGCGCCGAAGGCGGCAGCAGGCACGCCCGCATCCAAATCCAAATCCAACGCCGCCAAGCCAGCGAAGGCCGCGCCCGCCGCCAAGTCGCGGCGGGGCGGGACCACGCCGCCTGCACGCCGGGGTCGCGCATGAAGGGGCCGCTCAGCTTCAGCAGCGACGATCTGGTCCAGGAAACCCTGGAACTGCAGCGCAAGCTGCTCGAAGGCCTGCGCGTGCTGCCGGGCCTGGACACGGTGGACTACGGCGCCACCGCGCGCCAGGAAGTCTGGCGCGACGGCAAGGTGGTGCTGTACCGCTTCGTCGGCGAACGCCCGCCCACCGCCAAGGTGCCGCTGCTGATCGTCTATGCCCTGGTCAACCGTCCGTACATGGTCGACCTGCAGGCCGACCGCTCCCTGGTGCAGGGCCTGCTGGCGCTGGGCGAGGACGTCTACGTGCTGGACTGGGGCTATCCGGACCGTTCCGAACGCTACCTGACGCTGGAGGACTACCTGCTGCGCTACATCGACGGCGCGGTGGACCACCTGCGCGCGGCCGGCGACGGCGCCCCGGTCAACGTGCTCGGCATCTGCCAGGGCGGCACGTTCTCGCTGTGCTACGCGGCGCTGCAGCCGGAGAAGGTGCGCAACCTGGTCACCATGGTCACGCCGGTGGATTTCCACACGCCGGACAACATGCTGTCCAACTGGGCGCGCCAGGTCGACGTCGACCTGTTCGTGGACACGCTGGGCAACGTGCCGGCGGACCTGATGAACGTCAGCTACCTGATGCTCAAGCCGTTCCGGTTGAACCTGCAGAAGTACGTGGGCCTGCTCGACATCCTCGACGATCCGCGGGCGCTGGAGGACTTCCTGCGCATGGAGAAATGGATTTTCGACTCCCCGGATCTGGCCGGCGAGACCTTCCGCGAATTCGTCAAGCAGTTCTATCAGGACAACGCGCTGATGCATGGACGCGCGCGCATCGGTGCGCACCCGGTGGACCTGGGCCGGGTCACCATGCCGGTGCTCAATGTCTATGCCGAGCAGGACCACCTGGTGCCGCCGGACGCCTCGCGGGCGCTGCGCGGCGTGGTCGGCAGCCGCGACTACGCCGAGCTGAGTTTCCGCGGCGGCCATATCGGCATCTACGTCTCCGGCCGCGCCCAGCGCGAGGTCCCGGCGGCGCTGCATCGCTGGCTGGCCGAGCGCGATGGCGGGCACTGAGCGCCCACCGCAGCGCGCCCTCACGCCGCGCCTGCGCCGGCGCGCGTAGAGTCGCTCCGCCTTCGTCGCTGGAGTCTGTGCCATGTCGCAAGCCCGTTCGCTGTCGCGCTCGTTGAACGACCGCATGATCGCGGGCGTGATGGGCGGCATCGCCCACCGCTTCGGCTGGAATGCGACCTTGCTGCGGGTGCTGTACGTGGTCGGCTCGATCGTCTCGGCCGCATTCCCCGGCATCCTGGTGTACCTGATCCTGTGGCTGTTGATTCCCAACGAAGCCGACTGAAGCGGCCGCTGCCGCTGGTTTGGCGCCGTGCCGGCATCGTCGTCGGCGTTCTGTGGACCTCGCCGAACACGGCGCTGGGATTGCTCGCCGGCACCGTCGCGCTGGCATTCGGTGCGCGCCTGCGCTTCAGCCGCCGCGAGCTGGCGCTCGTGTTCGAACGGATGCCGTTGCGGCCGCGTGGGGCGATGACCCTGGGCAACGTGATCCTGCTCAGCGCCGACGATCTGGACGTGGCCTGCGCCACCTACGAACACGCCGCCGGTCGCTGCCGGCATCCGGCGGTGCGGCTCGGCGATCACGAACGCGCTCACGTGCTGCAGTACATGCTGCTGGGACCGTTGTTCCTGCCGGTATATCTGGCCTGCGGCGGGGTCAGCGTGCGCAACCCGTTGGAGCGCGCCGCCGATCGCTACGCGCTGCACGGCCGCGGCTGGTGGCCAGGGATCGGTTGAGTGCGTGGCGCCAGCAAACTGCCGCTTTCGCCATGCACGAAGTTGTCGCGTAGGAGCGGCTTCAGCCGCGACGGGCGTTCCCGGGAGCGCCCCGGTTGCGGCTGAAGCCGCTCCTACGGATGTACCAGGGGCGCTTGTCGGCCGCTTGCGTCAATCCAGCCGTGAAAAGCCGAACAGCCGCTTGAGTGGATGCGCGTGCCGCTCGATCTGCGCGCGCAGCAGGCCGGCGCCGATCATGCTGTAGGTGATGCCGTTGCCGCCGTAGGCCATGGCGAATTGCACGCGTGGGCCGTGTTGCGGATGCGGGCCGAAGAACGGCAGCCCGTCCTCGGTCTCGGCGAAGGTGCCGGCCCAGGCGAAGGTCGGCTGCAGCTCCAGCCCGGGCATCACCTTGGCGATCTTGCGCGAGAGCGTGCGCGCCTTGCTGTCCACGCGCGCGTCGCGGCGTGCCGGCACGTCGACGCTGTCGTCCTCGCCGCCGGCGACGATGCGGCCGTTGCCGGTGCTGCGCAGGTACAGGTACGGCCGCGCGCTTTCCCAGATCATGGTGTCGCGCAACGGGCCGAGGACGGAGGGTTCCAGCGGGTCGCTGACGAAGGCATAGCTGCTGCGGTTGCGCGCCACGCGCTGGTCCAGCCAGTGCTGGTTGGCGTAGCCGGCAGCCATCACCACGTGGCCGGCGCGGACCTGCGCGCCCTGGTCGGTGTGCAGGGTCACGCCACGGCCGTTGAGCACGATCCGTGCGATGCGGGTGCGGTCGTAGACGCCCACCCCGCGCCGGAAGGCGCGGCCGAGCAGGCGGTAGGTGAGGCGGTACGGATCCACCCGCGCCGCCTGGTGGCTCAGGATGGCGCCGTGCGCCTGGATGCCGTAGTCGGCGTCCAGGGTCTGTGCGTCCAGCCATTGCACGTCCAGGCCGTGCCGCGCACGCGCCTCCAGTTCCTCCTGCAGCACCCGCACGTGGCGGCGCTTGCTGGCGTAGTACAGGCTGTCGTTCCAGCCGAAGTCGACATCCCGCAGTGGCCGCACCAGGTCGCGCAACTGCTCCAGGGCCTGTGCGCAGGCGCCATAGGCGAGCGCAGCGGCGGCTTCGCCATGGCGCTTGGCCAGGTCGATCAGGTGGGTATCGATCTCGTACTGCAGCAGGGCGGTGCTGGCCGCGGTGCTGCCCCAGCCGATGTCGCGCTGCTCCAGCACCGTCACGGCGTGCCCGTGCGTGCTTAGTTCCTCGGCGATCAGGGCGCCGGTGATGCCACCGCTGACGACGGCCACATCGCAGCGCACGTCGTCGCGCAGCTGCGGAAAACTCTGCATCAGGCCGTTGCGGACCGACCAGAAGGGATAACCGCTCTTGAGATCCATGGCGCCCCGGCGCGGAAAGGATGAGCGACTTACGCGCAGGCCCGGTTAAGTCCGCGTGAGGCGGGGCGGACGTCATGTGGGGGCAAACAGCCGCGATTAACCTCGGTGCAGAAGTCCCTCACATCGCGCTGTGTATGGTGCGCGCCAGTTCCACGAATTCCCTGTAGAGGAAGCGTCATGTCGGTCGTTCTGTACATCGGTGGCAGCAAGGACGGAGAGAAGGGCGTCGTGCCCTACGGTTTCCGCAAGTCCATGAAGGAAACCGAGGCAGGCCCGGAGATCTATGTCGAGCGCGTGCTGGCATTGAGCGACCGGCAGGTGCGGATCATGGCGCTGGAGTCGCTGCAGGACGATATCGTGGTAGAACGCTTGCACAGGTATTATTCGCGTTGACGCCGGCGTGCGAACCCCGGTGTGCCCGCCCGCCTAAACGGGCCAGCGACGGTTCGCATCGACCTGCCATCGACCATGCCCGCACCAGAAACCAGCAATACTTCGGCGCCGCCGACGACCGTCGACCCGAACGCCCCCACCGACATGTCCAACCAGCGCAGCGATATCTTCTTCGCTGCGGTGCAGACCACACGCATGCCGATGATCGTGACCGACCCGCGGCAGCCGGACAATCCGATCATCTTCGTCAACCGCGCATTCCTGGAGATGACCGGCTACAGCCGCGAGGAACTGATCGGCAACAACTGCCGCTTCCTGCAGGGGCCGGACACCGACCGCGAGACGGTGCGCAGTGTTCGCGATGCGATCAAGTCGCATGACGAAGTGGCGGTGGAGATCCTCAACTACCGCAAGGACGGTTCCAGCTTCTGGAACGCGCTGTACATCTCCCCGGTCTACGACGACCGCGGCGAACTGGTGTACTTCTTCGGGTCGCAGCTGGATGTCAGCCGCCGCCGCGATGCCGAGGACGCGCTGCGCCAGGCGCAGAAGATGGAGGCGCTGGGCCAGCTCACCGGCGGCATCGCGCACGATTTCAACAACCTGCTGCAGGTCATGTCCGGGTATCTGGAACTGATCGAACATGCGGTGGAGAGCGAGCCGCTGAATCCATCGCTGCTGCGCAAGAGCGTGGACCGCGCGCGCGACGCCGCCGGCCAGGCCGCGCGCCTGACCCAGCAGTTGCTGGCGTTCGCGCGCAAGCAGAAGCTGGAAGGACGCGTGCTCAATCTCAATACCCTGGTGGCCGGGATGAGCGACGTGGCCGAGCGTACGCTGGGCGACGGCATCGCGTTCTCGCTGGAACTGTCGCCGGACCTGCGCAACTGCCGCATCGACCCGACCCAGGCCGAAGTGGCGCTGCTGAACATCCTGATCAATGCGCGCGACGCCATGGCCGACCAGGCCGCGCCGCGCCTGGTGATCCAGACCCGCAACGTCTCGGTACGCGCGGACGAACCCACCACCTACGACAACCTGCTGCCCGGCCACTACGTGTGCGTGTCGATCACCGACAACGGCAGCGGCATGCCGCCGGAGGTGCTGGCGCGGGTGCTGGATCCGTTCTTCACCACCAAGGAAGAGGGCAAGGGCACCGGCCTGGGCCTGTCCATGGTCTACGGCTTCGCCAAGCAGTCCGGCGGCGCGGTGCGGCTGTATTCGGAGGAGGGCCACGGCACCACGGTACGGCTTTACTTCCCGATCGACGACAACGTCGAGAACATGGCGCCGCGCGATTCGCGCACGCGCCGGCCGTTCGACCGCCAGGGCGACGAGACCATCCTGATCGTCGAGGACCGGCCGGACATCGCCGAGCTGGCACGGTTGTTCCTGGAGGATCAGGGCTATGCCACGCACGTGGTCTACAACGCCCGCGAGGCGCTGGAACTGCTCGACACCGGCGTGCACGTGGACCTGTTGTATTCGGACCTGATCATGCCAGGCGGTCTCAATGGCGTGATGCTGGCGCGCGAGGCGCGGCGGCGCCGGCCCAAGATCAAGGTGCTGCTGACCACCGGCTACGCCGAGTCCTCGATCGAGCGCACCGACGCCGGCGGCAACGAGTTCGACGTGCTCGCCAAGCCGTACAACCGCCAGGAACTCACCCGCAAGGTGCGCATGGTGCTGGACGGCCCCAACGGCGTGAGCTGACGCGACAGGTCGGCGCGCGCCTGTCAACGGGTTTCCTGGCGGCGCGCGCACTGCGAAAATGCGGGTTTTCCGCAAGGCGGCTTCGGCCGGACGCAATGCACGACACTCAGCTCGCCCAGCAGATCGCCAACACCATCGCCGCCGAGATCGGCGCGCAGCCGGCGCAGGCGCGCGCCGCCATCGCCCTGCTCGACGAGGGCGCCAGCGTCCCGTTCATCGCCCGCTACCGCAAGGAAGTCACCGGCGGTCTCGACGACACCCAGTTGCGCAACCTGGAAGTGCGCCTGACCTATCTGCGCGAACTGGAAGAGCGCCGCGCCGCGGTGCTGGTCAGCATCGCCGAGCAGTGCAAGCTCAGCGACGAACTGCGTGCGGAGATCGCCGCCGCCGACACCAAGTCGCGGCTGGAAGACCTGTACCTGCCGTACAAGCCCAAGCGCCGCACGCGCGCGCAGATCGCCCGCGAGGCCGGTCTGGAACCGCTGGCCGATGGCCTGCTGGCCGATCCGGCCTTGGTGCCGGAGACCTTCGCCGCCGGCTTCGTCGATGCCGACAAGGGCGTGGCCGACGTCAAGGCCGCGCTGGAGGGTGCGCGCGCGATCCTGATGGAGCGCTGGGGCGAGGATGCAGGGCTGGTCGGCGAACTGCGCAACTGGCTGGGCGAGGTGGGCGTCATCCGCGCCCGCGTGGCCGAAGGCAAGGAGCAGGAAGGCGCCAAGTACCGCGACTATTTCGATCACGCCGAAGCACTGGCCAAGATTCCTTCGCACCGGTTGCTTGCGCTGTTTCGCGCGCGTCGCGAGGAGATCGTGTATCTGGAACTGGATCCCGGCAGCGAGGCCGAGGCCGGCCACCAGTACGCAGAAGGCCGCGTCGCGCTGCGTGCCGGCATCGCCAACCAGGGCCGTCCCGGCGACCGCTGGTTGCTGGATGCGTGCCGTCTGACCTGGCGCGCCAAGCTGCACATGCACCTGCTGCTGGACCTGTTCAACCAGGCGCGCGAAAAGGCCGAGGCCGAGGCCATCGCGGTGTTCGGCGACAACCTGCAGGACCTGATGCTGGCGGCGCCGGCCGGGCCGCGCGTGACCCTGGGCCTGGATCCGGGCATCCGTACCGGCTGCAAGGTCGCGGTGGTCGACGCCACCGGCAAGCTGCTGGCTACCGACACCATCTATCCGCACGAGCCGCGCCGGCAATGGGACCAGTCGCTGCACACGCTGCGGCAGCTGTGCACGCAGCACGGCGTGGAACTGATCGCGATCGGCAACGGCACCGCCAGCCGCGAGACCGACAAGCTGGCCGCGGACCTGATCAAGCAGAATCCGCAGATGAAGCTGGAGAAGATCGTGGTCAGCGAAGCCGGCGCCTCGGTGTATTCGGCGTCCGAGTTCGCCGCCAAGGAGTTCCCGCAGCTCGACGTGTCGCTGCGCGGCGCGGTGTCGATCGCGCGGCGCCTGCAGGATCCGCTGGCGGAACTGGTCAAGATCGAGCCCAAGGCGATCGGCGTGGGCCAGTACCAGCACGACGTCGATCAGTACCGCCTGGCGCGGGCGCTGGACGCGCGGGTGGAGGACTGCGTGAACGCGGTCGGCGTGTACGTCAATACCGCCTCGGCGGCGCTGCTGTCGCGCGTGTCCGGGTTGTCGTCGAGCGTGGCCGAGAACATCGTGCGCCATCGCGACGACAACGGCCCGTTCAAGCGCCGCAAGGATCTGCTCAAGGTGCCGCGGTTGGGCGAAAAGACCTTCGAGCAGTGCGCCGGCTTCCTGCGCATCGCCGACGGCGAGGAACCGCTGGACGCCTCGGCGGTGCACCCGGAAGCCTATCCGGTGGTGGAGCGCATCGTCGGCGCCACCGGCAAGCCGATCAAGGCGCTGATCGGCGATGGCGGTTTCCTGCGGGGGCTCAAGCCGGACCAGTTCACCGACGAGAAGTTCGGCCTGCCGACCGTGCGCGACATCCTCAAGGAACTGGAGAAGCCGGGCCGCGACCCGCGTCCGGAGTTCAAGGCGGCGCGGTTCGCCGACGGCGTCGAGGACATCAAGGACCTGAAGCCGGGCATGGTGCTGGAGGGCGTGGTCAGCAATGTCGCCGCCTTCGGCGCGTTCGTCGACATCGGCGTGCACCAGGACGGCCTGGTGCACATCTCCGCGCTCTCGGACAGCTACGTCAAGGATCCGCGCGACGTGGTCAAGGCCGGCGACATCGTCAAGGTCAAGGTGCTGGAGGTGGACGTGGCGCGCAAGCGCATCGCGCTGACCAGACGCCTGGACGACACGCCGGCGCCGGCGCGTCCGGCCGACCGCGACAGCGGTGCGCGGAATGCCGGCGGCCCGCCGCGGCGCGAGCGCGACGGACGCGGCAACCCGGGCGGCGGCAATGCCAAGCCGCGTCCGGCTACGGCGGCGGCGCCGGTCAACAGCGCGCTGGCCGACGCGTTCGCCCGCGCCAAGCGCGGCTGACGTTCCAGAAGAGGAGGAGCGCCGGCGCGCCTGCGCCGGTCGTTGCAGTCGCGACCGCACGCTGCGGTCGCGCGGTGCGCCTAATCCGCCTGATCAGGCGGGTTCGGCGTGCGGGCTCTGGTCCGGCGCGAGCGTGGCCGGTGGTGGCGCCACCAGCGACGCGGCCAGCCCGAGCAGCTTGACCGGATCCACCGGCTTGCCCAGGTGCGCATCGAAGCCGGCCTCCAGGGCCAGCGCGCGGTCCTCGCTGCGCACGTAGGCGGTGAGGGCGATGGCCGGGATGCGGCTGGCCGCGCCGGCGCCGCGGGCGCGGACGCTGCGGATCAGGCTGTGGCCGTCGCGGCGCGGCATGCCGACGTCGCTGACCAGCAGCGCATAGGGCCGTTCGCGCAGCAGCGCTTCGGCATCGTCGGCGCAGACCGCGGCCTCGACAACGGCACCGGCTTCCTGCAGGAAGCGCTGGGTGACGCCGCGCGAATCCATGTCGTCGTCCACCACCAGCACACGCACGCCGTCCAGGCGGATGCCGCCACGCCGCCGCACGGCACTGGAAAGCGCTTCTTCATGGTCGCGGTGGATCGGGTCCAGGGGCTGCAGATCGTTGCGCGGCAGCAGCAGGGTGAACGTGGCGCCGAGACCGACGCCATCGCTGCTGACCGACAACTGGCCCTGGTGCAGTTCGGCCAGCTGCTTGGCGATGGCCAGACCCAGGCCGAGGCCGCCGGCACTGCGCGTGCTGCTCGCATCGGCCTGACGGAAACGGTCGAACACGTGCGGCAGGAACACCGGGTCGATGCCGATGCCGGTATCGCTGACGGCGATGCGCACATGCGTGCTGGTGCTGTCCAGGGTCACCGTGATCGTGCCGGCGCTCGGGGTGAACTTGATCGCGTTGCCGATCAGATTGGTCAGCACCTGCTGCAACCGCACCGGATCGCCCAGATAGGGCAGGGCGGTCGTGTCGTCGGCGACCAGCACGATGTCGATGCCCTTGTTCTGCGCGCCGGGGCGGGCCGCGTCGATGGTGTCGCCGAGCAGCGTGCGCAGATCCAACTCGTCGGTGTCCAGGCGTACCTTGCCCGACAGGATGGCGCTCATGTCCAGCAGATCGTCGATGATCTGCGCCTGCGCGTGGGCGCTGCGTTCGATCACCTCCAGCCCCTTGGCCAGATCCTTCTCGCGCACCGATGCGTCCTGCATCAGCCGCGACCAGCCCAGGATCGCGTTGAGCGGCGTGCGCAGTTCGTGGCTGAGCGTGGCCAGGAATTCGTCCTTCATGCGGCTGGCGCGTTCGGCGTCGCCGCGCGCGCTCTGCTCGGCGGCGAGCAACTGCTGCAGGCGCAGGTCGGTGCCGCGGCGCTCGATGATGATGCCGGCCAGGTGCGAGGCCGAGCGCGCCAGGTCCTGTTCGTGCGGGTTGGGGTAGTGCACGAATGGGTAGTACATCGCGACCACGCCCAGCACCTCGCCGTCGCTGGCCAGAATGGGCGTGGAGCAGCAGGCGACGATGTCCGCCTCCAGGGCAGTGGCGAGATAGTCCTGCCAATGCGGGTTGACGCGCACGTCGCTGCACAACACCTGCCGGCGCAGGTAGGCGGCGCGTCCGCAGCAGCCGGTGTTTGGGTCGATCGGCAGGCGCTGCACGGCCTTGCGGAAGGCGGGCGGCATGCTCGGCGCGGCGCCTTCCAGCAGGCACTGGCGGTGCTCGTCGACCAGCATGATGGTGCAGCGCAGGCCGACATCGCTCTGCGACTCGATGCCGCGTGCGATCGCCTCCAGCACCGCGTTCAGCGGCTTGCCGGTGGTGATCATCTCCAGCGCGGCGCGCTCGGCCGCGGTGGCGTTCTCGATGCGCTTGCGTTCGGCGATGTCCAGCAGGGAGCCGATGAAACCGAGGAACTGGCCGGACGAACTGAAGCGTGGCGTGGCGCTCGCCAGGCACCAGCGGTACTCGCCATCGTGGCGGCGCAGGCGGTATTCCAGCGTGTAGGCGCGGCGGTCGGCGCAGGCGCGCGCCAGGGTGCGGCCGACCGCGGCCAGATCGTCGGCATGGAGCTGTTCCTGCCAACCGCTGCCCAGCGCTTCCTGCTCGCTTTGCCCGGTGAACAGATACCACTGGCGGCTGATGTACTCGCAATCGCCGTCGGCATTGGACATCCAGATCATGACTGGCGCGTTGTCGCACAGCTGGCGGAAACGCAGTTCGCTTTCCTGCAGGCGTTGTTCCGTCAAGCGGCGGTCGTGGATGTCGGTGTTGGTGCCGATCCAGCGAACGATGCGGCCGCTGTCGTCGCGGATCGGCAGGGCGCGGCCGAGGTGCCAGCGGTACTCGCCGTCGTGGCGGCGCAGCGGATACTCGATTTCGTACGGCCTGCCGCTGCGCAGCGCCTCTGGCCACACCTCCATCACCCGCGCCAGGCCTTCCTCGGTGTGCACATGGCGCCAGCTGTCGTAGCCGGCCTCGCCAACCGGCAACCCGGTGTACTCGTACCAGCGCCGATTGAAGTAGTCGACGTGGCCGTCCGGCATGGCGGTGAACACGATCTGCGGCATCGCGTCGGCCAGTTCGCGCAAGCGCGCGGCGCTGTTGGCCAGTTCTCTCTGCGCGCCCGCGCGTTCCATCGATTCCCAGCAGCGTGCGGCCACCAACCGCACCAGCTCGATTTCGGCCGATGTCCAGACCCGCGGCTGGGCCTGGTGCACGCCGATCGCGGCGACCAGGCGACCGGCCTTGTGCAGCGGTGCGGTGAGCACCGCGCGCAGGCCCAGGCGCTGGTAGTTGGGATCGTCCACGCGCATCGGTGGCTGGTGGGTCTCGGTGTCGTGCACCACCCACGGCCGGTTCTCGCGCATGCACTCGGACAGGTCGCTGCCGAAGTCGCTGAAGCGCGAGCGCCCGGTCAGGTGGACGGCGCCGTCGACGTAATCCGCACGCACGTCGAACATGTCCTCGTCGGCCTCGACGATCGCGTAGGCGCAGCGGTTGGCGCCCAGGTGCTGGCCGAGCAGGGCGGCGCCGGTTTCGCAGATCGCTTCGGCGCTGTGCAGGTTCTGCAGGGTGTCCTCGAGCATCAGCAGGAAGCTGTCGTGCGCCTGCGCGCGCGCCTGCTCGGTGCGATCGATACCATGCACCAGGATTCCGCTGACCCGGCCCTCGGCGTCGTGCATCGGCTGGTACACGCATTCCAGCGTGGTGTCCGAGGTCGCTTCATGCGGACTGCGACACAGCTGGAAGGTCATCGACTCGTCGATGAACGGCACGCCGCTGGCGCGGACGTTGTCGAGCAGGCGGATGACGCCTTGCTCCTGGATTTCGGGAATGGCCTCGATCAGCGGCCGGCCGACCAGCTCGCGCGTCCCGACCAACTGCCGGTAGCGTTGGTTGACGGTCTCGATCACGTAGTCCGGGCCGCGCAGGATCGCCAGCGCCGCCGGCGATTGCTCGAAGGCATCGGCCATCTGCGCGCGTTGCGCTTCCAGTGCCTTCAGCAGCGCATCGCGCTCGCGCGCCAGGGTGATCCGCGCGGTGTCCTCGGTGCACACGCACAGTACGCCGGCGATATCGCCTTCGTCGTCGAACAGCGGGCTGTAGGAGAAGGTGAAATACACCTGCTCGCTGTAGCCGTTGCGCAGCATGGTCAGCGGGATGTGTTCGTTCCAGGTCGATTCGCCGCTGGCCATCACCCGATCGGCCTGCGCCCGCACCTCCGGCCAGACGTCCGGCCAGACCTCTTCCATCGGCCGCGCGAAGCCGTGCGGGTGCCGCAACCCGAGGATCGGCACGTAGGCGTCGTTGTAAAGGTTGAACTGGCGCTCGCCCCAACGCACCGCCATCGGGAACCGTGAGTTCAGGCAGATCGACAGCGCAGTGAGCAGGCTCCGCGGCCAATGCTCCATCGGACCCAGTTCGTGCTCACGCCAATCGATGGCGCACAGCAAGGCCCCCGTGGCGCTGCCGGCGGGAAACCGGACAGGAGGCGGCGAACAATCCTTGGCGTTGATGGCTGAGTCCCTCGAATCGTCCCGGCCAGGCGGCGGGCTTACGGTCGAGGATTCTCAGGGGCGTGCGGTCGTCTTGGCGTGAGCGTCCTGCAAGGCCTTGATCAGCTGTTCGGACAGGTAGGGCTTGGTCAGCACCACGCCGGCGGCGAAGCCGGCAGGCAGCGCATCGGCGGCCACGCCAGTGGCGAGGACGAAGGGGGTGCTACGTTCGCTCAGCGCCCGAGCCACCGGTTCGCTGGTCTCGCCGGCGGAGAGGCGGAAGTCGAGCACGGCCCGATCCGGGTGCTCGCTGTCGATCAGCGCAAGCGCCTGCTGCACGGAGGCGGCGACGCCCACCACCTCGGCACCGGCCTGGGCAAGCTGCAGCTCCAGCAGCGTGGCGTTCATCTCGTCGTTCTCGACCACCAGGATACGCAGGCCCCGCAATGCCGACATCGCTTGCTCGTTAAGGTTTGGGAACAGAAAGTATAGCGGGACCGTTACAGCCGCCGCCTAGACAACCGACACAGGAAGATGAAGCGTTTACCTGTGCCCGCCCTCGCATGTGGCGGCCGCGCAAAAAACAAACGGCAGCCGAAGCTGCCGTCAGTCCTGGTGCCGAAGGTGGGACTCGAACCCACACGCTTTTAAGGGCGGCGGATTTTGAGTCCGCTGCGTCTACCGATTCCGCCACTTCGGCGCGGCCGCGGAGTATAGCCGACACTTCGGCTCGGCCGCCAGCGCATTTGCGCGCACGGTCCTCGGGCGGGCCAGGCGGGAAGTCGAGCGGCCGTGGTGGCTGTCGAGCGTCTCTCTATATATAGATGGATCGATAGGTCGGCGCCACGTTCTCCACTTAAGGACACGCCTCGCACGCAACTGCGTTGTGCGGATATCGGCAATTGCCGGCGATAGGGGCTGGAAGCTCTGCCAGCCGCTTGGCGCTGCCCGCAGACTGCATCCAGCGTTCGGTGCGAGGTGCGTAGGCCGTTGAACGCTGGGACGCAGCGGATTTGCGGGTCGCGACGAGCGCCATTGCGACGTCGCGAACGTTCCGCAAAAAAACGCTTGCGTGTGCCGATCACGATCGTTAATATTCCGCTCCTCGCAGCACGTGGGGCCATAGCTCAGCTGGGAGAGCGCTTGCATGGCATGCAAGAGGTCGCCGGTTCGATCCCGGCTGGCTCCACCAATTTTTCGGACATAGGCCGTCCGTAAAAGCGACATCGTTAACAGCGTCCCCATCGTCTAGAGGCCTAGGACATCACCCTTTCACGGTGGCGACCGGGGTTCGAATCCCCGTGGGGACGCCATTTTTCAGCAGGAATTCCTCGCGCGCATCCGGGTTCGGCTCTGCCGAACACAATGAGTGCGGGGTTTGTACATCGGAAGAAAGTCGGGTAAGATTCCGCTTCTGCCAGTACACGTGGGGCCATAGCTCAGCTGGGAGAGCGCTTGCATGGCATGCAAGAGGTCGCCGGTTCGATCCCGGCTGGCTCCACCAACTTTTCGGACATAGGCCGTCCGCAAAGCAACATCGTTATCCGCGTCCCCATCGTCTAGAGGCCTAGGACATCACCCTTTCACGGTGGCGACCGGGGTTCGAATCCCCGTGGGGACGCCACTTTTCGAAAACACCCGGCATCGCCGGGTGTTTTTTTATGTGCGCGGCGGTGGATGCGAGATGGCGGCAGTGCCTGTGTTGTAAGCCAGGTGGATCGCCTGGCTTCTTCGAGCAGCGGTGCTGCTTTTCCTGATCTGCTTGCATCCAGCGTGTGCGAGGCGGCGCCCGCACCTAACTTCTCTCCCTAGGGGAGAGGGGCTTGGGCTGTTTCCTTCTCCCTTCGGGAGAAGGTGCCCCGAAGGGGCGGATGAGGGTGCGGACGTAGCCTCGCATGGCCAGATTGGTGCAGGCGCTGCGCGCCCCGTACCCTCACCCCAACCCCTCTCCCGGAGGGAGAGGGGCTTCGCTTCTTCCTTCTCCCTATGGGAGAAGGTGCCCCGCAGGGGCGGATGAGGGTGCGGACGCTCGCGGCATTCCAGTCGTCAGTACGTACGCCAGTGGCGTTCCGACCGCACGTCGCTGCGCCCCGTCTCACCCCAACCCCTCTCCCGAGGGGGGAGGGGCTAACGCCCGCTCAACGCAGCAGCCGGCGGATCTGCAGGATCGCCTGCGGCGTGCGTTGCACGCTGTGCCCGGAGACGATCACCGTTTCCGATGCGGCGCCGGGCAGGTGGGCGCTCCAGTACGGCACGATGCCGTCGCTGGACTGCGCCAGCGGCACGCGCGGATCCTCCCGCCCGATGATCGAGTGGTACGTCACCTGCGAGGAAATCGGTAGCTGCGCCGCGGCGAGAATGAAGGGATCGCGGTCGCTGAGGCTGTCGATGCTGTTGGGCAGGGCGCCGAGCATGTCCTTGCCGGCGATGTCCTTGAATTGATCCAGCACGCGCCGGGGCAGGCCGATCACGGCGCGCGCCAGTTCGCCAAGCGTGCCGGCGGCCTCCGGGGTGCCGCGTTGCGGGGTGGCCAGGAAGATCGCCTCGGACACTTCCGGCATCGGCGCGAAATGCAGCATCGGTCCGAGCCTGGCCTGCAGCGCCTGGCGCGCCTGCGGCTCCAGCGTTGCATCGTCGAACAGGGTGCGCCACAGGCGGTCGCCGTCGCTGGAGGACACCATCAAGCGCGCCAGCACGCCGCCCATGCTGTGCCCGATCAGCACCATGTCATGCGCGGACACGCTGCGGCGTTGTGGATTGAGCTGGTCCAGCGTCTGCTGCAGGGCCTTGCGAACCTGCAGATGGGTGTAGGGAATCGGTACATTGGTCGGGTAGTACACCAGCCAGACCTGGTAGCGCGCGCGAACCTGCGGATCGCCGAGCAGATCGTTGGCCAGGTTGACCCAGGCCTCCGGGCTGTTGGCCAGCCCGTGCAGCAGCACCAGCACGCGCCGGTTCGGATCGTAGGGCTGGGTCAGGAACACGTGCGGCCGGTCGATGCCGTGCCCGAGGCCGAGCAGGGTGCGCAGCGATTGCGCAGCGAAGCCGGCGCGTGCCATCCACACGCCATAGCCGGCGCTGAAGTTGGCGGCCAGCGGCACGTCGACACCGCCCATCGTCACCCGCTCGCTGATCGAAGGGTCGTGGACCTCCACGTGCGCGCTGTGACCGGACAAGACTTCCTTGAGAGTGCGGCCGTCGAAGCACAGCAACACCGTGAGGTTGGGCGTGGGCATGTCGCTGTAGGCCGGAGCGGCGTCGACAGCGTCCATGGCGTCCGCCGCCGGCTGCGGCAGGACCGCGACCATTTCCGCGCCGAAGCCATCGCGCCGATACACGCTGCGCAGCCCGTCGAAACGCAGGTCGCCGGCTGCCAGCATCGCCTCGGGCATCGGCATGTCCCGCGGGCTGCCCACGCCGCTGGCATCCAGTGTCACCGTCCAGTCGGGCAGGGCGGCGATCTGCGCGCCGGCGTCGTGCGTGGCGGGAGGATGCCGTCGGTAGCGCGCGAACAAGGCGGTCACCGCCTGCTGTACGGCGTAGTTGTAGTAATCGCGCACCTGGGTCTGGCGCTCCTCGAAGGCGCGTTCGCTGGGCGTGCGCCCACTGAAGAACAGGTAGGCGTAGGCGTAGCGCGCGGTCTGCAGCCAGGCGGTCAGGGAGGCATCGCTGTCCGGGTGTTGCCTGGCGGCGCGTTGCGCGGCCAGCAGCGACAGCTCCGCCGCCGTCGCCAGGGCGCGTTCCTGGTCCATGTCGGCGTTGCCGAGCAACCGGTCGATGCACGGCGGCGCCTTCGCCGTGCAGCGTGCCGCGTCCAGGCCGGCGACGTTGAGCATCTGCAGGGCGGCGTCGCTGGGGTGCGCGGCGCTCAGCGCGTCGCCGCGCTTGGCCTGGATGTAGCGCGCCGCATCCACGCGTTGCAGGGTGACGCTGGCACAGCCGCCGGCGCACAGCGCCATGCACAGCACGGCGCAGGCCAGGATCATGCGGTGCCAGCGCTGCCGCCTCACGCCGCGACCTTCGCCGGCATGCCGGCACGGCGCGCGAACAGCAGGTCGTACAGCACCGGGATCACCCCCAGCGTCACCAGCGTGCCCAGGGCCAGGCCGCCGATCATGGTGATGGCCATGCCGGTCCACAGCGGGCCGGCGAACAGCATCAGTGGGATCAGGCCGACGATGCAGGTCAGCTTGGTCATCACGATCGGGCGCAGGCGCTTGACCGCCGCGGCAATCACCGCCTCGTGCCTTGGCAGGCCATCGGCCAGTTCGGCCTCGATCCGCTCCAGCAGCAGCACCGCGTTGTTGACGATGATGCCGGCCAGGGCGAGCAGGCCGAAGGTGGCCATGAAGCCGAATGGATAGCCGGTGACCAGCAGGGCGAGGGTGGCGCCGATCAGCACGAACGGAATGCTGGCGACCACGATGAACAGCTTGCGGAACGAGTTGAACTGCCACACGAACAGCAGCAGGATCGCGCCCAGCGCATGCGGCATGTACTGCAGCAGCGCCTGGTTGGCTTCGGCGGCGTCCTCCAGTTCGCCGCCCATCTCGATGCGGTAGCCCGGCGGCAGGCGCAGCGCTGCGACCTTGTCGGCCAGCGCGGCCACCACCTGGTCGGTTGTCAGGTCCGGGTTGCGGCCGGTGATGGTGATGGCGCGGCTCAGGTTGCGGCGCTGGATCGTCGAGGGCTCGGAGCTCAATTGGATGTCGGCGATCGCCGACAGCGGCAGCGGTGCGGCGCCTGATGCGGGATAGATCGGCGTGTCGCCGGGATTGCCGCCGCGCGCATGCGGATCGCTGTCGCCGCGCAGCACGATCGGCACGTTGCTGCCGTCGTCGTGGATCAGCGAGGCATCCACGCCGCTGTAGCGCAGCTGCAGCGCCTGGGCGATGTCCTCGCTGGCGACGCCGGCGCGGCGCGCCTTGGCCTGGTCCACCTGCACCACGTAGCGCGGAATGCGGCTGTCCCAGTCGTCGCTGACGTCCAGCGTGCCGGGCAGGGCGCGCAGGGCATCGGCGATGCCGGCGGCGACGCGGCGCAGTTGCGCCTCGTCCGGGCCGATCACGCGGTAGATCGCCACGCCGGCTTCGGTCGAGCCCAGCGAGAAGCGCTTGGGCTCGGCGCGCACCGCCGGATAGGCCTGGCGCAGGTGCGTGCGCACCTTGGCGATCAGCGCATCGATGTCCGTGCCGGGCTGCACGCTGACGGTGAAGTAGGCGATGTTGGCCGCCGGCAGCGGCGGGTTCAGCCCGAGCACGATGCGCGGACCGCCGTCGGCGACGTAGCCGATGCTGTCGACGATCTGCGGGTTCTGCCGGCGGTCGGCCAGCCACTGGCTGATCGACTGCACGGTGCGCAGGGTCTCGCGCGCATCGCTGCCCGGTTGCAGGGTCACCGGCATCTGGAACTGCAGGCGGTCGGACTTGGGCAGGAAGCTGTACGGCACCGAGACCAGCACGGTCACCGCCAGGGTTAGCAGGGCCAGCATGCTGCCCAGGAACAGCGCCTTGTGCGCCAGCAACGCCTCGATCGTGCGCCGGTACAGGCGATACGGTCTGGACGTATAGGTGTCGCCGTGGCCGTCGGCCGGCGCGGCATGCGCACGGGCGAAGTACATGCACAGCAGCGGGGTGATGGTGATGCTGAGCAGCCACGAGCCGATCAGGGTCACCGCCAGCACGATCGCCAGCGAGCGCATGTATTCGTTGGTGCTGGTCTGGCCGAAGAAGAACGGCGAGAACGCCAGCACGATCACCAGCGAGGAGGTCAGCAGCGGGATGGCCAGGCTGCGGCCGGCGGCCTCGCAAGCGGCGCGCCGTTCCTCGCCGGCGGCCAGGCGCCGCTCGATGTCCTCGGCGATGACGATGCCGTTGTCCACCAGCAGGCCCAGCGCCAGGATGATCGCGGCGATGGACACGGTCTGCAGTTCCACGCCCAGCACCCGCATCGCGATCAGCGCGCCGAGGATGGTCAGCGGCACGATCGCGCCGACGATCAGGCCGGTGCGCCAGCCCAGGAACAGCATCACCACGGCCATCACGATGACGATGGTCTCGCCCATGACGTGGTGCATCTTGCCCATTTCGCGCTCGACCACGTCGGCCTGGAAGGTGACCACGTGCTGCGCGAAGCCCACCGGCAGCGCCTTGGCGGTTTCGCCCAGGGTGCGGCGCAGCGCCTTGCCGACCTCGGCGACGTTGTTGCCCGGGGCCATCGACACCGCCACCACCACCGCCGGCTGCCCCTGGTAGATGGCACCGGCCTCCGGCGGATCCGCCGGCATCAGCTCGATCCGTGCCAGTTGCGCCAGCGGGATCTGCCGCGGGCCGTCGGCGCCCTGCGTGGCGATCGGTGTATTGCGCAGTTCGTCCAGGTCGCGCACTTCGCCGGAGGCGGTGACGGTCATCGCCATGCCAGAGGCCGCGACCAGGCCGCCACCGGCGACCACGTTCTGCGCGCGCAGTTGCTGCGCGACCGCGGCTGGGGTGAGGCCGGCTTCGCCCAGCCTGGTGCGGTCGAAGGCGACGTAGACACGCTCGTCCTGCAGGCCGTGGAAGGTGACGCGTTCGACGCCCGGCACGGCGTACAGCTGCGCGCGCATCTGCCGCAGCGGTCCGAGCATCTCGGCGGTGTTGAAGCCAGGCGCGGTGACAGCGATCGAGGCGATGGCGACACGGCCGAAGTCGTCGTCCACCAGCGGCCCCTGGATGCCCGCGGGCAGCTCGGCACCCGCTTCGGCGGCCTTGCTGCGCACGCGCTGCCACAGCGCCGGCAGGTCCTTGACGCTGTCCTGCGCGGTGACCTGCACGATGGCGCTGCCGGGATGGATGGTGGTGACGATCTTCTTCAGCCCGCTGACCTCGCGCAGGCGTTCCTCCAGCGGACGCGCGAGCAGGTTCTCTACGCGCTCGCTGGGCATGCCGGGGAAACCGACCTGCACGATCGCATCGCGCACGGTCACGCTCGGTTCCTCCTGCGACGGGAAGCCGAGGAAGGTGACGATGCCGCCGATCAGGATCAGGGCGGCGCTGAACAGCGCCAGGCGGCTGGATTGCAGGGTGGCGCGGGTCAGGTTCATGGCGAGACGGTGCCGAGGCGGGTGGTGGGACGGAACGGCACGACGTGCTGACCGTCGTGGAGGAAGGCGGCACCGGCGGCGACGACACGCTCGCCCGGTGCCAGGCCGCGCAGGATCTGCACGCGGCCGCCATCGCTGTGCCCGGTGACGACTCGGCGGCGACGCACGCTGCCGCTGTCCTGGCGGTACACGAACACCATGGTGTGGCCATCGGCCGTGCTCGGGAGCAGCGCGCTCAGCGGTACGCTCGGCGCCCGATCGGTGGCGCTGTCGGGCAGGGCCAGCAGCAGCGATTCGCCGCTGCGCGGCTGCGCGGCATCGGCACTGTCGCTGTCGAACAGCGCCTGCACGGTGGCGCCGCCGTCCACGCGTTCGGACACGCTGCGCAGGCGCAGCGGCAAGGCGTGCTGCGGTGCGTCGCTGCGGTAGGCAAGGACACTTTGACCGGGTTGCAGCGCCGCTGCGCGATCGGCCGGCAGCGTCGCCAGCACCTGCGCGCGATCCGCACCGTCCAGCTGCAGCACCGGCTGGCCGGCGCTCACCAAGGTGTCGGGTTGCTGCAGCCGCGCCACCACGCTGCCGTCGAACGGCGCACGCAGTTCCGACTGCCGCACCGCCCGGCGCGCCAGCGCCAGGTCCGACTGTGCGCTACGGACCTTTGCCTGCGCCGCGGCGAAGGCGCTCTTGGCCGCGGTCAGGGTGGCCGCGGAGGCGGCGCCGTCGTCGAACATGGCCTGCTGCTGGGCGAGCTGGGTCTGTTGCTGCTGCAGGTCGGCCGCGGCGATGCCGACGCCGGCCTCGGCCTGCTGCAGGCGCAGGCCGTTCGGTTCCGGATCCAGGCGCGCGAGCACCTGGCCGGCGTGCACGCGGTCGCCCACGTCGACGGCGATGGCGGCGATGCGGCCGCCGCCTTCGAAGCCGAGGTCGGCGCGCCGTTGCTGGCGCACCTGGGCGAGGTAGCGGGTGCTGTCGTGCGCAGCATCGCTGCCGACGGTTTCCAGCTTGACCGCGCGTGGCGCGTCGGGGGGCGGTGCGGCCTCGCGGCCGCAGCCGGACAGCGCCAGCGCGGCCAGTGGCAGGCACAGCGAAAGAAGCAGGGTGGGGCGCAGGATCATGGTCGGCGATGTCCCGAAAGCGATCAGAAGGTGTAGGTGACGGTGGCGCCGCCGCCGGCAGCGGCCCGGCGACGCACCACCGGGCTGCCGTCGGCGGGGCCGACGTAGCGGGTGGCGTTGAGCAGCAGCGAGGCGGTCCAGTGCGGCGACAGGGTGTGATCCCATTCGGCGCCGACCGAGTAGGCGTACACGCCGGCATCGGCGCGGTGCGGTTGGAAGCCGCTGGTCGCGCTCTGCGCATCGGTGACGCCGAAGTACGCCTGGTTGAAGCGGCGGTCGCCGACGTGCGCGTCCATATCCAGGGTCACGTTGTCGGCTGCGGCCTGCAGCAGGGTGAAGCGCGCGCCGGCGCGATAGCGGTTGCGGCGCGCGCCGTCCTTCAGCGTGAACTCCGCCTCGGCGTCCAGCGCCAGGTAAGGAGTGAGCTGTTGCATCACCAGGCTGCGCGCGGTGATCGCGCCGGGCACGTCGCCCATGCCAGCAAGGCGCGTGGAGCCGGGGCGCCAGTTGCTGTTGCGTTGCAGGCGGCCCAGGTCGTAGCCGAACGACTGGCTGGCGGAGAAGCCGTGCGCGTTCTGGAACTGCACGCCGGCACCGCGCACGGTGTCGGCGAACAGGATGCCGCGCTGTATCGAAAACACCGGCACCGCCTGCACGCGGTCGTCGGCGGAGCCGGGATAGCGCGGGGTCAGCATGGCGCCGGCGCCCACGCTCACCTGGGTGCGGTCGCCGAACAGGCCGGCGCTGGGCGTCGGGTCGGGGTCTGCGGCGTGCGCCGCCGGCGGCAGCGCCAGCACGGCGGCGGTCAACGTCGGCGACAGAAGAGAGAGAACGTGCTTCATCGGGGCAACCTCGTGCGGGGGAAAGATCAGGGCGCGTGCGGCAGCGGCACGCCGTAGAACGCGCGGAACAGCGCGATGCGATCGAGCAGCAGGTCTTGCCGCGCCTGCAGGTGCGCCAGTGCGGCCTGCGCGACCTGGATGTCGCCTGCCAGCAGCTCGGGACGGTCCTGCAGGCCTTGCGCGACGCGCTGCTGCAGGCGCGCCAAGCGCTGGCGTTCGCGTTCGAGATTGGTGCGTTCGCCGCGCTCGCGTTGCTGCAGCGCCGGCAACGCTTCCAGCGCATCGGCGACCTCGCGGAACGCCGCTTCCACGGTCTTCTCGTAGTCGGCCACCGCGCCGTCCTTGCGCAACTGTGCGATGTCCAGGTTGGCGCGGTTTCGGCCGCCGTCGAACAGCGGCAGCACCAGTTGCGGCATGAAGCTCCAGGTACGGCTGCCGGGCATGAACAGCCCGTTCAATGCCTCGCTGGCGGTGCCCAGCGAGGTGCTCAGGCGGATCGACGGGAAGAACGCCGCGCGCGCGGCGCCGATGTCGGCATTGCGCGCGCGCAGTTCGGCTTCGGCCTGGCGCACGTCGGGGCGCTGCAGCAGCAGCTGCGAATCGAGATCGCGCCAGGCGCGGCCGTCGTCCTGCTCGGCGCCAGGCAGCAGGTCCTGCAGGGTGCCGATGCCGTCGGGGGCGGCGTAGCCGGCGAGCAGTTGCAGGGCGCGGCGGGCGGCGGCGTGGTCACTGGCCGCCTGCTGCGCGCGCGCCTGCGCCTGGTCGTCGTCGTGGCGCTGGCGGTCCAGCGCATCGCGGGAGATCAGCCCGACCGCCTGCTGGCGCGCGGCGATCGCCAGCAGTGCGGCACTGCGCTCGGCGATGGTCTGCGCCTGCTGCTGGCTCTGCAGGGCGGCACGCTCCAGTGTGTAGGCCCGCAGGACCTCGGCGATCAGTGCGCCGCGCGCGGCCTGGCGGCCCTCTTCGGAGGCCAGGTAGCGCTGCTGCGCGGCCGCCGACAGCGAGGCCAGCTTGCCGAACAGGTCCAGTTCGAAGCCATCCACGCCGACCGCGACGGTGCTCAGTTTCTGGCCGTAGCGCGCCTGCGTGGCGGCATCGTCGTAGTCGCGGCGCGTGCCCTGGGCATCGAGGCCGAGCTGCGGCAGCTGCTGAACGCGTTCGATGCGGTACTGGGCGCGGGCCTGTTGCACGGTCAGCACGGCAGTGCGGAAGTCCGGGTCGTGGGCAAGCGCCTGGGTGACGAGTGGGGCCAGGTCGTGTTGCGGCGAGAACGCGTGCACGAACTGCTGCTCCTGGCCGGTGAGCGCGCTGTCGCTGCGGCTCGGTGCAGCGGCCACGGTCGCGGTGATCGCGCCCAGGGTGGGGGGCAATGCCGGTTGCGGGCGCTGGTAGACCGGCGCCAAAGAGCAGCCGCCCAAGGCAAGGGCGAGTAGCCCGGACAGGGCGTGGGCGCGACGCGGACGGAGCAGCGGGGACGGTAGAATCATGGCGGCGGTCGGGTGATCGAACTCGACTGCCAGCATCGGCGGGCATGTTCAAGCCGCCTTCTAGGAATCTTCAAGATTCCATCAAGACGCCAAAGACAGGCACCGGGCAATGCACGCGAAGAAGATCCTGCTGGTCGAAGACGATGCCGACAGCGCCAGCATCCTCGAGGCCTACCTGCGCCGCGACGGCTTCGAGGTCACCATCGCCGAGGACGGACAGAAGGCAGTGGCGGTGCATGCGCAGTGGAAGCCGGACCTGGTGCTGCTGGACGTGATGTTGCCGCGACTCAGCGGCACCGAGGTGCTGTCCACGATCCGCCGCAGCAGCGACACGCCGGTGATCATGGTCACCGCGATGGGCGACGAACCGGAGAAGCTCGGCGCGCTGCGTTACGGCGCCGACGACTACGTGGTCAAGCCGTACAGCCCCAAGGAAGTGGTGGCGCGGGTGTATGCGGTGCTGCGTCGTACCGGGCCGGCGCGCGCCAGCGAGGAACCGCTGCGCCACGAGCGACTTACCGTGGACACCGCCGCGGTGCGTGCCACGGTGCGCGATGCAGACGGGCAGGAGGTGCCGCTGGAACTGACCCCGACCGAATTCAACATCCTGGCCACGCTGATGAAGACGCCGTTCAAGGCCTTCACCCGCAGCGAACTGCTGGATATCTGCCTGCCCGACAGCGATGCGCTGGAGCGGGTGGTGGATGCGCACGTGCACAACCTGCGCAAGAAGCTGGAGCACGAGCAGGTCACCGGCCTGCTGGTGACCGTGCGCGCGATCGGCTACCGCTTCCGATGAACTGGGCCTGGTTCCGCCGCAAGCGTCACGTGCCGCTGTGGCAGTGGGTGGGCCTGCGCATGAGCGCGCTGGCGGTATTGACCATCATCGCGATCGCGCTGGGCATGCTGCTGCGGTTCGCGATCTGGGATGCGTCCACGCTGAGCCGCCTGCCGCCGCAGGCGCGGCAGGAGATGCTGCAATTGCGCGAGGATCCGCACAGCAATGCGCGGCGTCTGTGGGAACTGTTCGAGACCTACTACGACGTCGCGGACTTCCTGCCCGGGTTGGCCAGCCGCGACTGGCTGCTGCTGGCGGGCATGATCCTGGCGTCGATCCCGGTGATCGTGGTCTGTGGCCTGCTCGCCTCGCGACCGCTGTCGCGGCAGTTCTCCAACGTGGCCGCGGCGGCGCGGCGGATCAGCGATGGCGATTTCGCCGCGCGCGCGCGCGTGGTGCCCGGCGCGCCGGACGAGCTGGCCGGCCTGGCGATCGACTTCAATGGCATGAGTGCGCAGCTGCAGCAGTACGAACGCGAGGTGCGCGAGTCCAGTGCGATGCTGGCGCATGAGTTGCGCACGCCGCTCAATGCGGCGATGGGACGGGTCCAGGGCATGCTCGACCAGGTGTTCCCAAGCAGCGAGGAGCAGTTGCGCATGGTCCAGCGCCAACTGGAGCAGATCAATCGTCTGGTTGGCGATCTGCACTTGCTGTCGATGGCCCGCGCCAACCAGCTGATGCTGGAGCCGCAGCGATTCGCGCTCGGCGCGCTGGTCCGCGAACGCCTGACCTGGGCCGCACAGCCGTTGCAGGAAGCAGGCGTACAGGTGCAGGTGCGCATCCCCGACCACCTGCACATCAGCGCCGACCGCGATCGCCTGGGCCAGGTGCTGTCGGTGCTGATCGACAACGCGCTGCGCTACGCCGCGGCCGGCGGCGAACTGGCGCTGGAGGCGCAGGCCGATGCCGAGGGTGTGCTGATCCGCGTCGCCGATCGCGGCCCTGGCGTCGACGAGGAAGCGCTGGCGCGGATGGGCGACCGCTTCTGGCGCGCCGACGACTCGCGTGCGCGCCATTCCGGCGGCAGCGGCCTGGGCCTGTCGATCGCCGCGGCCATCTGCCAGGCGCACGGCGGCGCGCTGGAATTCGCCAACCGCGAGGGCGGCGGACTATGTGCGCGGGTGCGCTTGCCGCATGCGCCTGCGGGCGATGTCGATGCGCTGGCGACCAGTGCGTCGGCGGCGACGCCGCGCAAGCGCCGCGCCTAAGATCCGCAACGGTTGCGGCGCGTAGAGGCGGTTCTGCATCCGGCCGTCCATGCGACACGCGCCAAGGCCGACCACTTGGCGATAGAGTAGGACCAGGCCGAGCGAGCATCGGCCTGCCCCCAGTGTCGCAACCGGACCTCGCAATGCGTGCAGCCAGCCCCCCCCTCCCGACCGGGACCACCGTCGCCGAATGGCGCGCCATCGAACAGGCCGCCACCCGCGAACTGCAACGCCGCACCGAGGGGGCGCATACCGCGGTGATCGCGCTGCTGCAGACGCACGTCGCTGCGTTCAGCGCGAAACAGCGCGCCCAGATCCTGAGGCGGTTGGGGCGGGGCGGCTGAGCCACGGCCGCATGGTGCGGCGGTTGTGCAGTGCGGGCGCTGGCATTTCCTAAAATTCGGTCGATTGACTAGGCGATCGGACTCAATGCAGTCCGCACGACAAATGCCTTAACGAACCCTGGTTCCCAACGCCATTGTATGCCCCACCATGATCGAGAATTTATCCAGAAGTGCAATAAGAATTTTTTTAAAAACATCGGCATTATGACGCCAATAGAATATACTCGGTGTTCGCCCATTGCCGCTATGGCTGGCTCCAGATTCTAAGTGAGCCGCTAGTCCGGACGTGAAGCCGTCCGCATGTAATCTAAGGATGACGTGTGCGGTCATTGCACACCTGCCTCCCCTATCAGCATGGTGGAAAATGTCGCTAGCTATATAAGATACAGAATCAGGCTTTAGCAGCATGCATGTTAGGCTAAGTGACGCAGGTCGATTCGAATTCTGGCTTGATCTGCAGGAGATCGCGGGACACATCGTCGGCTCTTCCACAGCCGATTTGGGCTAATGTGCAGTCAATTTCTTGCTTAAACATGCCGATCACCTCATTGACGCCGAATTCGCCGGCTGCGGCGAGGCCGTACAACGGCGCGCGCCCGAGTAGCACTGCGCGGGCTCCGAGCGCTAAAGCCTTGACCACGTCTGATCCGCGACGGAAGCCGCTATCTATCAGTAGTGGCAACGCACAAGCGCGATTTGCGTCAGGCAAGACATGAAGCGGTGAGACTGCGGAGTCTAGCTGGCGCGCACCGTGATTGGATAGAATCACGCCGTCAATCCCCAGTGCGGCGCAATGCGCGGCATCTTCAGGATGCAGGATGCCTTTAACGAGCAGCCGGTGCGGCCATTGTTCGCGCAGCCAGGCGAGGTCCAGCCATGTGAAGTCGGCTTTCATACGACGTTCGATCAGGGCGAGCCGAACTTCCTCGTCCTCAGTATGTAATCCCTCAAAGTTCGCAAGTCGCGGCATTCCCCGGCGCAGGTGGCGTAACGTCCAGCCAGGATGGCGTAGGCCATCCAATATCTGCTGCAATGAATAGCGTGAAGGCAATTGGAAGTCGTTACGCAAGTCGCGTTCACGACGACCGTTGATCGGTACATCTACGGTTAGTAGTAACGTACGACATCCGGCGTTGAGGGCGCGACACACCAACTGAGCGGCCAATTCTCGATGTACGACATAGAGCTGAAACCACCATTCGCCATCACATCCCCTGGCCAGCGTCTCGATGTCGGTATTCGATACCGTCGAGAGCACGAATGGAATGCCGTGGGCGGCGGAGGCCCGAGCAAGCGCTAGGTCTCCGTTGGGCCAGAACAGGTCGTTGAATCCGGTAGGGCCCACCACTAAAGGCGCAGCTAAAGTAGTGCCAAAAAGGCGCACCGTTTGATCGCGAACCCGCACGTCACGCAATCGCCTTGGGCGGAAACATAAAGCATCTAGCGCAGTACGATTACGCGCCAGACCGCATTCGTCTTCCGCACCGCCTTCAAGATAGTCGAATACGACTCTAGGTAACCGCTGGCGTGCTAGCCTACGATAATCTGCGATATTGATGGGGCGTCCATGGTACATCCTTGTTGAATCAGGTAGACTTCGCGCGCAATGCGAGTTTCGGCGCTGTGCCGTGCAACCGAAAATTAATATAACGCGCCAGCGATTCAATGCCATCAGCGATGCGTTCAGTGCGAATCGCGCTAAAAGCGAGTCGGATGCGGCAGTCTTGTGAACGGTCTATCGCGAAGAACGACATTGGCATGACGATTACGCCTTCGTTGTTAGCACACTCGGCGACGGCATCCGCGTCGAACACGAATGGTAGGTCGACAGTCAGGAAGAAGCCACCTTCCGGACTGTTCCAACTGATGTCGCCGCGGTCGCAGAAGCGTGCCTGCAGGCTGGTGAGCATCAGGTCGCGATTGGCATGATAGAGAGTACGCACGGGTTCGATCCACCGGCGCAGGCTGCCACCCTCCTGCAGCAGATGTCCGCCGACGATGGCTTGGTTGATTTGGCCGGTATTCACCGTAAGGTAACTCTTACGACGGACGATGTCTTCGCAAAGCCTAATACGAGCGTCGCGATCGCCGAACAGGGTCTCCGGTAGCACCGCGGAACCGATCCGAACTGCCGGGCAAAGTGTCTTTGAATAGGTAGAGAGATAAATCACCAAGCCCGCGCGGTCTAGGGCCGCCAACGGAGGTACATGGGCTCCGTCATAGCGGAACATGCCGTAAGCATTGTCCTCAAGTACAACAATGCGGTGACGCTCGCAGGCCTCAAGTATTGCCACCCGCTGCTTTGTGTTGAGCACGCGTCCGGTAGGGTTATCGAAATTCGGGATAACGTAAAATGCTCGTGCACGACGCCCGTCGGCGTGGAGTTCAGCGACAGCCTTCTCGATGGCCGCCGGTATACCATCACCGTCCGTGTTCAGGCCATGTACGGAGATCCCGAGCGCAGCAGCGGCGCCAGTCGCGCCAATGTAGGTCGGGTTGCAGGCCAGAATGACGTCCTTGCGGGAATGACTAAGTGCGGAGAGGCACAGGCTCATTGCCTCTTGGCAGCCGGACGTGACGACGATACGATCCGCTGTTGCGAGAATGCCATCGTCTGCGCATAGCTGCTCCGCCATCAGCGCGTTGATGACGCCGGCAGTGCGACCGTACTGTAGCAGTTGGTTCATCGACGTATTCGACGCGGCGAGATAGAGGTCGATCCGATTCGTCAAATCGGTGCTGCTTAGCCTTTCAAATAAAACCTCAGCTGGTCGGCCGGCCGCTAGAGATATCGCGCGTGGATAGCGTTCGGCTACCTCGTTGAGGAAGTTCATGACATCGGCGGTAGACGATGTGGGCATCTCGTAGTCTGATGGGCTAAGGTCAGTATTTTCCGGACTGTTCAAGTTGATCAAACAGCGACTGGACGTTGGAGTCAAGGAAGCCGTCCTCGCCTTCGCGATGGATGATCTCGAAGCTCATGCCCGAGTTCTTGCAGCGACTGGAGAAGGCTTGGGTCAGTCCTGGCCCACGGATCACCGTGGTGTCGAAGCTCAGACCGCGGCTCCTAAGTTGGTTCACAGTGCTATCTACTTCCTCGACCTCAAGCGCGATGTGAGCGACACCTGGTCCAAAGTTGCGGATCAGTTGGGCAACCTGTGATTCCGGTTCAGTGCCCTGGCACAGCACAAAGCGCATACCGTTGCCCTCCATTTCGGCTGAAACCATCCCACTGAGCTTACCCGCAATGTGGCGGCGATGTGTGAGTTCAAAGCCCAGTACGTCGCGGAAGAGCACGATCGCTTCTTCCAAGTCGACCACGGCGAGCGCAATATGGTCGATCCGTCGGAACGGAATGGCTTTGGCGAGGACCGATGGATGGATGTCGGATTCTGTATCGCGAACGCCTTCGGTAGGCGAGTCCGCAGTATTCATATGACTCTCCTTAATTTTTGGACGAGGCACACTCTCTAATGCCAGATAGAACAGCCGGCATATGACATCACCGATTGACGATGCTCAGTTTTCCCACGTGCGGCAGCCGAGCAGTCGTTCGGCATCCACGCCGATTTCTCTACAGTGGCTAACCAATCGGTCCGACTCGACTATCTGTTTACTCTTTGGTGTGTATTCCAGGCCAGTGACATAGCGCATCCATGGCTCCTGGCCCATCGCATATACATAGACTTGGCGACAAGCGACTTCCTCGACAATGGCCATCGCGCGCTTCGCATCGGAACCGGAGAGCCGGCGGGAGTTGTCGTCACGGCGGTTCACCGGATTACTAAGATAGCTGCCGTAAAGCCAACTCAGCGGAGCGCCATCGCATTCCATACCAATGAATAAGGTGTCGACCTTGCCAAGCACATTTACAATTCGCCGATATAAATTACGGTCCTTGCAATCCGAGTCAGCGAGGAACATGAAACTACGATTCCTCAGCCTTAGATGCATGCCTTGCTTGCTCGCAATACTCAAATCCGCATGTTCCCCGTAGAACGGCAGTGAAGTCAAGGCGCCATCCGGCAGCAATAAAGTTTCCATCCAGTCCATCGTCTCGATGTTGTCGAAACCGAGCATTCGCAGTGCAAGCGCGATGGACGGATCGGCCACATTATTGACGTTATTCCGTGGAACGATGATCTTGCCTACGCGTCTGCGGAGTTGCAACAGCAATTCGGGGGTGAAGTGATCCTGATGGTTGTGAGTCAAAAAAACATAGTCTATCCGATCAGGGAGATCGTTGAAGCACAGATGACGAGCGTCTTCGTAGTCATCGTCCCAAGTTAGAAAGGGATCGATCATCACTGACACATCGCGCGACTGAATCAATACGCACGCATGACCAAAGTAACGCAAACGTACGCCCTCACCCCGGTAATCTGGAGCATCGCGTTCAGGTGCGAGTTCTGTGAAGTACCCCCGGAATCGGCTACGGTCGACGGAGGCAACGCCGAAACAGGCACTCAATTCGTCAAAGTCTACAGGTGCGATTCGTGCCTTACTTAACAAATCGATTCGCGGGTCGGCGAAAGGAACCTTAAAGATCATCCGCCTATCGCTATCAACACGTGGAGTATTGAGAAAGAAATTGCGTTCTTCATCACGCATGTGTGTAAACGCCAGCTCCTGTGTGCTGGCCGTTTCCAATGCACCGGTATGAGCTAACTCCTCAATCAAACGTAGGCTGTGGCGGTTATTGGTGTCGTAGGAAAGTTCGACCAAGCCCTGCAATGAGGGCGGGAGTTCCTCGTAGACACGATCTAGACTGAAGCCTGTCTCTGCGGCAAGCTTACGATCCAACTGTACAAAGTCCTGTGCAAATTGGATTAGGTGACTATGATATTCGACGGTCTCGTCCAGCAATTTCTGGACCGCCGGTAAACTACTCCTGTCCAGCTCCATAAAAGCACTGCCGAGCATTTTTGGATTTTTAGATGCTGCTTCGTGGACATTGGGATTCAAAACAAAGGAGCGCAAGCTGGGTACATGGCGGAACGCGACGTTGAATGCATGCTGCACGGGTGAAACGAGGTGACTCCAGGCATACCATCGACCGTTAAGCGGTTCGATCTTGGTGTGTTGTTTAAGGTAAAGTAAGTCCTGCATAAGTAACAGCTCTCTGTCCTTGAAAAATCAAACAAAAAATATGGCGTCGCTACTAGTGTGCGGGACGGGAAGGTAGTGCTGCAAACAATTTAGCGCACTCGTCACGTAACCTTGCACCTGCATTGCCGAAGTAACGTTCGATAGCATCTAGCTCGCCCGTGAACGCTGCGGGATCTTCTGTAACTACGAGGGCATCGAACTCGGCGAATGAATTTCGCAGCCGCTCGCGCGCGTCCGCAGCGCGCGGGTTGCGCATCTGAATGTCCCAGTAAGTCTCCCTGCTTTGCCCAAGAATCCGCGCCATTAGTGCGACCAGTACACGAAATGGCGGCGGCGCGATCGTGAGAAGCATTTCTAGATTTTCCCCGGTGTGTTTCAATGCGGAACTGAATGAGATGATAGCCGCGTGGCTCATCGACTGCATCGCAGCAGTCATACAGTCGTGCCGCGCCGCATCAAGCGACACGGTGTGTGCACCCTCATTTTCGATCAGCGCGAGGAATGCGTCGCCGGCCGCCGACCGTCGCTTGCGTACAACTGCCACACTCTGGCCGTGGGCGCCAACCGAGGGCGCGAACATGGGATTGATACCGAGAATATCGCGGTGGCCCATGCCGTGTTCCAGCGCCATTTCGAGCGGCTGCTTGACTGATGCCGTTTCCACGATCAGGCAATCCGCTCGCGCGATGCTGTCTATGATGGGCAGCGCAAGGCTCAGGGCGCGCTCCGGTAAGGCTAGCACGATCGCATCCGCGCGTTCCAAGGCATCGCGTAGCGTACTGTTTGGCGCGCATGCATCGCCAGCTTCCACTCCAGGCCGCGCACTGGCATCAAAGCACGCTACATCAACTGAATGGCGCGAAAGCATGGCAGCCAGCATGCCCCCGACCGCACCTGTACCGACTACAACAGCATTCTTCAGCGATTGAGATGTCGACGTCTTTTTATGTATTGAATCCAATGCACGCGGCTCATCACGCACAGCCCCATGCTCTTCGGTTTCCAGAATTTCGTATTCAATACGGCAAGCCTCGTCAATGATCAGTTGCCAGACGCGACGGCAGAACTCGGGCGACATGCCATGCGCGGCGCCAGCTATGGCCGCTCGTTCGGTCACTTCCTTCACTCGCGATGGCTGCATGACGGGCCGATCATAGCGACGCTTAAGTTCGCCGACAGCAAGGCACCGGCCGAAGCGCTTTTGAAGGAGTTCAATAAGCTGCTGATCGATCGCATCAAGCATCTTCCTTGCTTCTGCGATTTCTTCCTCAAAGCTCATATGGACGCCCTTATGTGATTTAATTTGCGGCTAATAATTGCACCGGCGAGTCTTCGTCGGCTGATGAAAGAGCGCCAAAACCGACTTGCTCGGTCGGAGTTATTCCTGCGAGGTTTTGTAAGATGCCGATCTGCGCTCGGGCTTTGAGCATGATTTCGTCTAACTCCTCGCCAGGATTCGAGAGCGCTACAATGGCGCCGCCGGCGCCGATCGTAGCTCGACGGCCCTTCATTACGATGGTACGGATCACGATATTAAGCCGTGCGCTGCCGTTAACCGAGAGATAGCCAATGCTGCCCGAGTACACGCCGCGGGGGCCGTTCTCCAGTTGGTCGATGATGCTCATCGTGCGCACTTTCGGGGCTCCCGTCATCGATCCGCCCGGGAAAGACTCGCGCACACAGTCGATCGCATTACGGCCCAGCTTGAGCTTGCCGCGAATAGTGCTGACCAGTTGGTGGACGGTAGAGAAGGATTCGATTTGGAAGATATTCGGCACATGCACGCTGCCGAACTCGCAGCAGCGGTTAAGATCATTTCGCAAAAGATCGACAATCATTAGGTTCTCGGAGCGGTCCTTGACGCTACTTGCTAGGCGGGTCGCGATGGCTCGATCCTTTTGAGCGTCCGAATGCCGCGGAGCGGTGCCCTTTATTGGTTTCGATTCGACCGTGCCGTCGGTTCCGACGTCGAGATACAGTTCCGGCGATGCGCACAATACCGATACGTCATCGAATCTCAGGAAGGCGCCGAATGGGACAGGGTTAACTTTACGTAGGCTTTGATAGACCTGAAGTGGATTTGCATCTATGTCGGCAGACAGCTCGTTAGTCAGGCAGACCTCATAGGTTTCGCCCTCGGTGATCAGTTGCATAGCACGGCGAATTAGGTCGAGATAAAGTTCTGGCGAATGGCGCCACTGGGGATTATTGAAGCTCCGAACCGGAAATAGAATCTCTCTACACTGCGGGGGATTGGATCTATGTAGTACGGACTTAACATGTTCAACCCAAAGGCGATTTTCTTCGCTTAAGCCTTCGGCTTCATTCAGACATAGTATCCAGTAGTTACTTGTCTGGTGATCGTAAACTATTGTCCGATCGGCAAATATCCAACAGGCGTCAGGCATTGTTGATGGATGCGCGTACGCGCCCTGCAGTTCCCCCTTCAACTCGTAGCCAAAATATCCAACGTAGCCGGTATTGAATTCAAAAGGACAATCGTCCGGAGTTGGCCTTGCGCGTAGCGCTAGCTCATTCTGAAGGTAGCTTAATATATCCTGTCGGCGCTCGACTACGCCATTTCTGTCAAGGATGCGAAGGTGGCGCTCTTCAGAGCGATATTCCAGAACCTCAGCATGCGGACCAGACGCATTGCCCAAATAAGAGAAGCGCGCGTTCGTCTGATTATGAGAGCTGCTATCGAGCCAGAAAGCATGAACATCATCACCGAATAATTCTGTAAATACCTCTTGCGGTTGGACATTGCTTTCGATGCGCTGAGTTTGTAATTGCATTGATGCCCAGTTCTTTCGCGTTTCGTTCGACTGCGCGGTCGGCTTATCCTTGATCGTTGTCGCTGGAAGGAATGCAGCGCTAAGTTCATAGAAGTTGCTAACTATTTTATGTCCATATTCCGTGCAGATAGATTCGGGATGGAACTGCACGCCCCAGATCGGACGCGTAACATGGCGTAATCCCATTAATGTTCCGTCGTCACACCATGCGGTAGCTTCGAGCTCTGGCGGCAACTCCGTCACCGCAAGTGAATGGTAGCGAGTGGCTTCGAATGGACTCGGAATTCCTGCAAAAAGATCGTGATGCCGATGCACGATCTTGCTGACGCGGCCATGGATTGGCTCGCGCGCAAAACCTACTTTCGCTCCGAAAAAAAGCCCGATAGCCTGATGGCCAAGGCATACTCCAAGGATCGGTATTTCGGCATTTTCCAGCACATCCGCAGACAATCCCAGGTCGGTACGACATTGTGGTCGCCCGGGACCAGGGGAGATGACGATCCGATCGATACCTAGATCCCGCAATTCATCCCAGGTCGCCTCATCGTTGCGAACAATTAGAGGCTCTTGTCCCGTGACTTCGGTGATAAGTGCTGCAAGATTATAGGTGAATGAATCATAATTATCGATAAGTAGCGCTCTATTCATTGCCTTTCCTTAGTCGTATTTTAAGGTCGGTCTTTAAGTCAGTCGATGGTCAGAGCGTTTGGTTGAAGGCCACTTTGGTCGCGCGCTCGATTGGTGGCGTTATTTTGTTTAACTTCACTGCAGTCGATTTCGATGTCCGCATTGCATTCGGCGAAGGAAAGTAACGTTCTCGTCCAGATCGCGCCTAATATTGATAGATCGTCTTCGCTGAGCAGATCGGCTGATGCGACCATACGTGTGGTAATTAAAGACTCATCTTCGCCATCATGCAGGATTGCCATAAGTTGCAAGGTGTATGGCAGAGCGAGATCGGCGTCGCGATGCCCCAGCATGGAACTTTCAGGCATTGACATCCAATCTCTGCTTTCGCTCAATGCCATACGTCCGAGATAGTTGAAGATCACTTGTGAAGTCTCGCAACTATCGAGGGCGTCCGATGCATAGGAGCTGAGGTGCCGTAACAGCGGGTATGCCCAGCCTTTCCGGGGAATACACCGTAGCTGCGCACTCACGCGCTTAAGTATTTCTACACGCGACGCAGTGTCGCCGATCCTTGGTTCTTTTGAGCCGAGGTCGATGCGGACCGGGTAGATGCTGGTAAACCAGCCGACGGTCCTCGTTAAATCCAAGTCGTTTCCATACTCACGGCCGTGTCCTTCCATATCGAATCTCACTTCAGAGAACGTTTCACCGCCGCGTTCGAGTCGCCATTGAAGCAAAGTCAACGCGAACGCGGTTACCAAGAATTCATTGATACTAATGGCGCATACGTTCGCGAGGGATAGCAGTGACGCGGTAGGCTTCGGCGACAAGGTGAGATCGAGGTGGCGAGATGCGCAATCGCCATCGATCCGGCGTCGACGTAGTGGGCGTTTCCCGAGCAACGGGTCCGGCGCCGCTAATACGTGTTTCCAGTAAGGCAGTTCCGCCTGCACCTCGGGACTATCAGCGGCGCCATGCAAGTACTGCGACCAGCGTCGGAACGAGGTGCCGCTGTCCAATGATGGCGTAACCCCCTTGATCACATGCGCATGGAGGACTGGCAGGTCCGCCTGAAGTATGCGCCAGGACACTGGATCCATCACAAGATGATGGAAACACAGCAGCAGCATGCCTGGACGCCCATAACCTTCATCGAACCAGACAATCTGAAACTGCGATGCATTTTTTGGATCGATGCGCTTCTGTGCTCTCAGTAGCTCCTGGCGCAACAGCATCTCCCGCTGCTCCATCTCCATGCCTTCCAAAGAGCAGCGCTGGATGCGCTCGGCGGCCTTGATCGTTCCGCGCGGAGACACCTCCACTTCAGCGCAAAATGCGTCGTTATGTGGTACTCGCATGCGGAGCACGTCATGCCCGTCTAGTAGCGCCTGAATTATCGCTTCAAGTGTCTGCAGCGTCAGGTTGGCAGGAGATCGGATAAGAAAATTCTGATAGCTACGCGCATCTCTCCCGCCGCGCAGAAATAGATCGCGCATAATTGGCGTGGGCAAAAAACTGCCACTGCCGTCGTCTTTCTCCTTTTGTGTCGTCAGCGGGCGTGCGGCGGCTGCGAGTGCGGCAACATTCTGCAACATCAGTACGTCTCGAGGTGTCAATGCTAAGCACACGTTGCGTGCAAGATTAACCAGCTGGATGGACCTGATGCTGTCGCCACCGAGATCGAAAAAGCTGTCGTCTGCGCTAATGTCACGCACACCTAGCACTTCGGCGAACAGGTCGGCTAGCAGCATTTCGCGCGCGGTCTGGGGCGGTCTTCCAGAACGAACACCAAGCGACGGAACCGGCAGCGCCTTTCTGTCGAGTTTTCCGTTAGGTGTTATTGGTAAGGCCGGAAGCACGGAAATCGCGGCAGGCACCATGTAGTCGGGCAGGACATCCGCTAGCGCACCACGCAAACGTTTTGGTTCAATGTGTGCGTTCGGATGTCCAACCACATATCCAAGGATTCGCGAAGTTCCCTGGTCATCAGCGCGTGCAACCACCGCCGCCTGCGCGACGCCGTCTTGCTCTGCGAGGCGCGACTCGACCTCGCCAAGTTCTATACGCAAACCCCGGATCTTAACTTGATGATCGACCCGGCCGAGGAAGTCGATATTGCCATCGGGCAGCCTTCGCGCAAGGTCGCCAGTGCGGTACATCCTTTCTCCAATGGCGAAAGGATTGGCGACGAAACGTTCGGCGGTAAACGCCGGGGAGCCTAGATAGCCACGTGCCAAGGCAACGCCACCTATATAGAGCTCGCCCGGAACATTGGACGGAACCGGCTGCAGTTCGGCATTCAGGACATATAGACGTGTGTTCCAGATGGGCTTTCCGATTGGGACCGATACGTGATCCTGAACCATTGAACAGGCGTAGTAGCTGACATCCACCGCCGCTTCTGTCGGTCCGTACAGGTTGTACAACTCGACCGATTGGAGTTTCTGCATTGCCCTTTGCGTATCGCGAGACAAAGACTCGCCGCTGCAGAACACGCGGCGTAGCGACGTGCATTCGGCCGCCGTCGGCTCCTGCACGAAGGCTTGTAGCATTGACGGCACGAAATGCAGCGTGGTCACAGACTGGCTCTGGATGAGCGAGGCCAGGTAAGACGGATCTTTGTGACCGCTTGGTCGAGCGAGCACTAGCGTTGCACCCTCTAATAGCGGCCAGAAGAATTCCCATACCGAGACATCGAAGCTCGAAGGCGTTTTTTGTAGTACGCGGTCGTTGCTCCCGATGGGATAGGTGGCCTGCATCCACTGGAGCCTGTTGACGATCGCCTCATGGCAGATGACAACGCCTTTAGGACGGCCGGTCGAACCAGAGGTATAAATGACATAGGCAGGGTGCGCGCCCAACAATGGGTTGATGCGGTCCGCGTCCGTTGGGTTCAACTCATTTTGCGAGCCGAATTCGGCCAACTCCACGTCGAAGTGCCATAGTGGAATGCCGCAGTCCATGGGTAGGCACGCTGCGACATCGCTGCGTGTGAGTACACAGCTTGGAGCCGCATGCGACACCATATGGGCGATGCGTTCGGCGGGATAATCCAGATCCAGTGGTAGATAAGCAGCTCCTGTCTTGAGTGTTGCCAGCAACGCCACCACGAGGTCAGTCGAGCGTGGTAGCGCGATCCCGACTATGTTCTCCGGGCCGATGCCGTTTGCAATCATGCAGTGTGCCAGTCTGTTTGCGTGAGCGTTCAGCGTTGCGTAATTCAACGTGCTGCCCTCGAAGACCAATGCAGCTGCGTCCGGGGCCCTAGCCGCCTGCCGTTCGAACAGGGCGGGCAAGGTCGTCGTTTCGACCGGATGCGTAGTATTATTCCATTTGCATAGTTGCTGCAGTTCCTCAGCGTCCATGACGCTGATGTTGATGATTGATTGCTCAGCAGTGGTCATTGCGAAACTTGCTAGCAGGCGTTGCAGGCGCGTCGCGATGGCGGAAGCGGTTTCGGCGGTGAAAAGATCGAGGCTGTACTCAATTTCTCCGAGGATACCTGCGGGCGCGCCGTTTGCGTCATACTGATCGGCCATACTAAGGCGCAGATCGAACTTCGCTAGCCGTTTGTCGAAGTGCACCGTCGTTATTTGTAGATCCCCGATCTTTGCTTCAGGCATGCGGTTGTTCTGAAGCGTGAACATCACTTGAAACAGCGGCTGATGGCTGAGGGAACGCGTAGGATTGAGCGTCTCCACCAGCTTCTCGAAAGGCAGATCCTGGTGAGCATAGGCAGCGATATCTGTGGCACGCACGCGCTGAATTAGTTCGGCAAAGCCAGGATGTCCGGACAAATCGGTGCGTAGCACCAGCGTATTCAAGAAGCAGCCGACCAAACCTTCAAGAGCGGCGTCACTACGCCCGGCGATCGGAGTGCCTATGACAATGTCGTCGCCTGCGCCGAGTTTGTGCAGCAAGAGTGCAAACGCTGCATGTAGAACCATGAAGAGCGTCGCATTATTTTCGAGGGCGATCTGATTCAGGCGTTCATGCAATTGTGATTCGACCACAATACGAGCCGTGCCGCCACGATAACTTGGCATGATCGGACGCGGATGGTCTGTTGGCAGCGCAATGGTTGGCAAGCCAGCGAGTGTAGTACGCCAGAATTCTGCTTGGCGCTCGATTTCGCTGCGCTCTTCGCCCTCGTTACCGTAAAGTTCGCGTTGCCACAACGCATAGTCGGCGTATTGCACCGGTAATGGCGCCCAGTCTGGCGATGCATTGCCACATCGCGCTGAATACGCGTGGTCTATGTCGTGAATCAATGGCGCGAGGGACCAGCCGTCACTGGCGATATGGTGCAGGACCAGCAGGAGTACATTCTCATCTGCGGCGATCCGCAGCAGATATGCCCGAAGCGGCAGCTCTTTCGCAAGGTCGAAACCTTGGCTTGCTAGCGACGATAACGTCGTAGTCAACCTGGAGACATCGACCATGACTTCGTCGATGCCGACAGCGAACTCCGCCGCTGGCAGCACCCGCTGTTTTGCCAGCCCCTCAAACTCGCTGTAGACAGTACGCAAAATTTCGTGGCGCGATAGCACATCATTCAGCGCCTGTCTCAGTGCTTTACGGTCTAGTTCTCCGTGAAGGCGAAGCGCAAGTGGCATGTTGTATGTGCCGCTGATGCCCTCCAGATGGTGGATGAACCACAGCCGCTGTTGTGAATATGACAGCGGCAAATGTTGTGGTCGTGATCCAGCGACTATTCGCGCGCGGACACGTGAAGCGCAATCCAAGCGCAGTGCAAGCGCCGAGATGGTTGGACGCTCGAACACGTCGCGAATAGCAAGCTCCACACCAAATGCTAAGCGGACGCGCGCGACCAAGCGCATCGCTAGAAGCGAATGCCCACCAAGTTCAAAGAAGCTGTCATCGACGCCTATATCAGCTACTTCCAGTACTTCGGCGAAGATCTCAGCCAACGCGGCTTCCTGCGAAGTCCGCGGAGCACAGGGCTGTTGCCGCTTGTAGTCCGGCGCCGGCAACTCTTTACGGTCGAGCTTGCCATTCGGCAGCAGCGGCAAACGTGGCAGCACCATCACCGCTGCGGGCACCAATGCGCCAGGCAGGATCGCGGCGAGCGCTCTGTGCAGCGCGCCGCCGTCGAGCGTGGCTCCCGGCTCCGCAACAACGTAGGCAACCAATTGCTTATCGCCAGATTTGTTTTCATGCGCGATCACCGCCGCACGCGCAACATTCGGCAATCGCGCCAGCGCGGCCTCTGTTTCAGCTGGTTCGACACGCACGCCACGGATTTTCACCTGCTGGTCAACGCGGCCGAGTAAATCCAAGTCGCCATTTGGCAAGCGACGTACGAGGTCGCCGGTACGATACATGCGCTGGCCGACCACAAATGGGTCGGCGACAAAGCGCTCGGCTGTGGCCACCGCACGCTTGAAGTAGCCGCGGGCGAGGCCGTAACCGCCGATGTACAGTTCGCCATGCACGCCGGGTGGCACCGGCTGCAATCCGCCATCCAGTACGTACAATCGCGTATTTGCGACGGGCCGGCCGATCGTTATGGCCCCGTTGCGGCATTCGTCGTTGCGGAACACCTTCCAGGTCGAAGTCATCGTGCACTCGGTCGGACCGTACTGATTTGCGATGACTTCGCAGTCCAATGCGCTTATCGCGCTGCTTAGCAAGCCGCTAGATAGTGCCTCGCCACACGTGTGCAACTGGCGCAGGACAAGTGGCAATGCCAACGTCGCCTGCGCCTCCACGATCCCATGCAGCATGCTCGGCGTCACGCTGAGCACGCATGTCGCGGCAGTGGCGTGCATGGCGCGTAAGCAACCAACAGGATCTTGCGCTATCTCGCCATCGATCATTGCAACGGCCGCGCCCGAGGCCAGTGGGCAAAGCAGATCCCGGATCGAAGGGTCGAACGAGATCGAGGTCAGGTTTAGCGCGATGTCGCCCGGGCCAATGCCGTAGTTTTTTGTGAGAAAGCGAAGGTAGGCTGACACACTTCTATGCTGGACGCATACGCCTTTTGGCTTACCTGTCGATCCAGAGGTGTAGAGCACGTATGCCGCGTTACCGACGTCAAGAGGACGGACGCGGTCGGCATCGTCTGGGTTGCGCTCGTTATCATTGAGGTCGGCCCTATCTTCCAGCGCTGGCAGCGTCCACAGTGCTGTGGATTCGAGCGCCGCGTAGTGCGCCAGCAGGGCCCCTCGTGAGGCGGCATCGACGATCGCGCAGAAAGGTCGTGCGTCTTCCAGTGTCGCGGCGATTCGTGCGGCAGGATAGCTAGGATCGATGGGAAGATAGACGGCGCCTGCCTTAAGGATTCCGAGCAACGCCACGACCAGTTCCGGTGAGCGTTGTAGTGACAGCGCGACCATCTGTTCGCTGCCGATACCGGCATGGATCAGCGCGTGGGCTACGCGATTCGCACGCCTGTTGAGCTGCGCGTATGTGAGGTGTCGAGATCCGTGGATGACAGCGAGAGCGTCAGGCGTGCGCGCGACCTGCAGTTCGAACAGGGCGGGCAAGGTCATTGGCGTGTATGCCTGCGAGGTTTCGCTCCAGGAACGCTGAATGCTGTCGAGTTCCGTGTCATCTAGCAGGCAAACCATGGACGGGCGCGCATCCGGCGTCCTAGTGACCTCTCGCAGTAGACCAGCGAAACGGCAGGCGAGTGCGCGTATCGTCGGCACATCGAATAGATCGCGGTTGAACTCAAGTTCGGCCGCGATGCCAGCTGCACTACCATCGTTACCGCGCTGCTCAACCAGCGCCATGCGAAGATCGAATTTCGAGCTCGACTTACCCACAGGCACCGGCTGCACTTGGAGCCCTTCAATCTGTACCGCAGCTTCGCCTGTGTTCTGCAGCATGAGCATCACTTGGAACAGCGGCTGGTGGCTTAGCGAGCGAGTGGGGTTGATCAGTTCCACCAGGCGCTCAAATGGCAGATCCTGGTGCGCATACGCGGCGAGATCTGCGGTGCGTACTCTCGCCAACAGTTCGCGGAACGTCGGATTGCCGGATAGGTCTGTTCGCAGCACTAAGGTATTGACGAAGAAGCCAACCAGATCGTCGAGGGCATCGTCGGTGCGTCCGGCGACCGGCGTGCCGATCACCACATCGTCGCCGGCGCCGAGCTTGTGCAGCAGGAGGGCGAATGCGGCATGGATGACCATGAACAGGGTAGCGTTCTGTTGTCGTGCCAGCGCCACCAGCTGGGCATGTGTCTGCGCATCCACCACGAATTCGATCACATCGCCGCGGTGGCTCGCCACGGCCGGTCGCGATCGGTCGGTGGGCAGGGTGATCTGTTCGGGAATGCCGTCCAGCGTCCGCTTCCAGAACTCGCCTTGCTGGGCGAGCAGGCTGTTGGCGTCGTTTTCGTCGCCGAGCAGTTCGCGCTGCCATAGCGCGTAGTCGGCATATTGCACGGGCAGCGGGGTCCAATCGGGTGCGCGGCCATCGCGTCGGGCCGCGTAGGCGGCCCCCAGATCGCGCAGTAGCGGCGCAAGGGACCAGCCGTCGCCAGCGATGTGGTGCAGTACCAGCACGAGCACATGTTCATCGGGTGCAAGCTGCAGCAGGTGGGCGCGCAACGGCAGATCAGTCGAAAGGTCGAAACCGGTCGTCGCTGCTGCGTCGATCGCGGTCGCCAGCGCTACTTCGTCGTGCCAGCCGGCATCGGTGCGCTGAGCGAAAGGCACCCGCGCCTCGTCGACGACGAGTATGCGCTGCAGCACATTCCCCTCCGTACTATCAAACACCGTGCGCAGGCTTTCATGTCGCACGAGCAGATCGTCCAGCGCTAATCGTAGTGCCAGCACGTCGAGCACGCCACGCAGTCGTAACGCGAGCGGGATGTTGTAAGTAGCACTGGGACCTTCAAGTTGCTGGACGAACCATAGACGCTGCTGTGCATACGATAGAGTTGGACGTTCGGCATGCGGCCGTGCACGCAGCGCCGGACGGCCATTGGCGCCGTGACGGATGTGCTCAGCGAGACCGGCGATAGTCGGCTGTTCAAACAGTGTCCGGATGGCCAACTCCACGCCGAATATCGCTCGAATACGACTGACGAGCCGAGTTGCCAGTAGGGAATGTCCACCGATATCGAAGAAATTGTCGTCGATGCTGACCTCGGGTATTCCCAATACTTCGATGAAAAGTGAGGCAAGTGTCGACTCCTGTGGCGTTCGCGGCGCACGGCGGTGAGCGCTGGTGAAGTTCGGTGTCGGTAGGGCCTTGCGGTCCAGTTTGCCGTTGGGCGTAGTCGGCAGGGCAGGCAACACCACGATGGCGGCAGGGATCATGTAGTCGGGCAGGGTGGCCGACAAGGCACGACGCATCGAGACGGGGTCCAGCGTGGCACCTTGCTCGGCCACTGCATAACCCAACAGTTGCGGGTGGCCGGCGTGGTCGGTGCGGGCGCCGGCCACGCTGATCGCAACACCGGGAAGACTGGCGATGGCGCTTTCGATCTCGCCCAGTTCGATGCGAAAGCCGCGGATCTTCACTTGGTGATCTACGCGACCAAGGAACTCCAGATGGCCGTGCGGCGTCCAGCGTACCAGGTCGCCAGTCCGGTAAAGGCGTTTACCGATGTGAAATGGACTGGCGACAAAGCGTTCAGCGGTCAACGACGGACGATGCAGATAGCCGCGTGCCAGGCCCAGGCCGGCAAGATACAACTCGCCGGGCACACCTATGGGCACAGGCCGCAGACCAGCGTCTAGCGCGTACACTTGCGCGTTCGCGAGCGGACGCCCGATGCTCGAGGAGAGCATATTGGCCTCGCCGTCCCAACCGGTAACGTAAACGGTGGATTCTGTGGGGCCGTAGAGGTTGGCGATCCGACAGGTGGGCCACTGGCCGGCAATGCGCTCCGCGAGCGACGGCATGAACGCTTCACCGGCGAGGACGATATCCCGTACGCCGTGCAACGAAACGCCCTGTTCGATCAGTGCGGCCAGGGCAGAGGGCACGGTACTGATCATGCTGCTGGAGAAGGCGTCGGCTGGCTCATGCGCCAGCGCCAGCAGATCGTCGACAATACGAACCGAGCCGCCCATACACAGGGGCGCGAGCAGCTCGAACACCGAGACGTCGAAGCACAAGGAGGTGCTCAGCCACATTCGGGAAAGTCGTTCGCCGAAGTGATCGACTGCCCAGCAAATGAAGTCGCTGAGATTGCCATGGCACACGACCACGCCCTTGGGACGGCCGGTTGAACCCGAGGTGTAAATGATATAGGCCGGATGGCGCGGGTCGGGGAGGGGAAGTGGCTGCATCATGACGACGGACGCGTCGTCGTCTGACGGCCGCAAAATGACGTGGTGAGGTTGGAGAAACGGATGGTCGTCGCGCTCTGACAGCACCAGCGCCGGCCGTGCATCCTCGAGCATAAAGGCGAGACGATCTGGGGGATAGGCAAGATCGAGCGGCAGGTAAGCGGCGCCGCTACGCAGCACTGCCAGGACAGCTACCACCGCATCAAGCGAGCGCGGCAGGGCGATGGCGACGCATCGCTCGGGACCTGCGCCTGCGGCGAACACGCGTTGGGCGAGCCGTTCTACCTGCGCTTCGAGTTCTGCATAGGTGAATGAACGCTCGTCGCAGGTGAGCGCGATCGCAGATGGTGTCCGCAACGCCTGACGCGAGAACAACTGCGGCACCGGCTCGGCGTCCAGAACGCGCGCCGTGTCGTTCCAGGCCTCCAGCAGCAGGCTGCGTTCGTCAGCATCAAGTATGTCCACTGTGCTGACCGCTGCGTCCGGCCGAGCAGAGATGGCATCGAGTATGTGGACCATGCGCGCAGCCAGGTGTTCAACTGTCCGCTTATCGAATAGATCGGCCGCGTATTCCAGCGAGGCGAGCAAACCTCCGAATTCGCCGGTCGCGGTACGTTGTTCTGCAAATACGAAATTGAGATCATATTTGACGGCCTTGACGTCGATAGGGTGATGACTTAGGGAAAGGCCCGGTAGCGAAAGCTCGGCGTCCATGCCGTTCTGCAAGTCGAACATGACTTGGAAGAGCGGCTGGTGACTGAGCGACCGCACCGGGTTTAGCAGTTCCACCAAGCGCTCGAATGGCAGGTCCTGATGAGCGTATGCGGCAAGGTCGGTACTGCGGACCCGGTCCAAGAGTTCGGAGAATGAGAGCGTGCCAGAAAGGTCAACGCGCAATACTAGGGTGTTGACGAAGAAGCCGACAAGATCCTCCATTGCCTCATCGGTACGGCCGGCGATGGGTGTGCCGATTACGATGTCGTCGCCGGCGCCGAGCTTTTGCAACAATAGCGCGATCGCTGCGTGAAGCACCATGAACAGAGTCGCGTTACGGTCGCGTGCGAGTTTTGCGAGGCGATGGTGGATCTCCGTGCTAACCGAGAAGTGCAGAGCTTCGCCACGGTAGCTCGCCACCGCTGGGCGCGGCCGGTCAAACGGCAGGTTGACCTGTTCCGGGATGTCCGCGAGCGCGCGCTTCCAGTAATCCGCCTGACGCGCAGCCCTGCTGCAGGCGTCACTTTCGTCGCCAAGCAGGTCGCGTTGCCACAACGCGTAGTCGGCGTACTGTACTGGCAAAGGTGCCCAAGCGGGCGCGTGGCCGTTGCGGCGAGCGGCATACGCCGAACCCAAATCGCGCAGTAGAGGCGGCAACGACCAGCCATCGCTAGCGATGTGGTGCATTAGGATCAGCAGTACGTGGTCTTCAGCGGAAGATGACAACAAGTGCATACGGAATGGCAGTTGCTGTCTGAGATCAAAGCCGCAGACCGCGAGACGGGCGACTGTCTCATTCCACGCGTCAGCAGCTACTGCATCGACGTGAAGTTCCGTCGAGGCATCTTCCAGCGAGAGAATACGCTGCACGATTGCGCCGTCGACCTCCGCGAATACGGTACGCAGGCTCTCGTGGCGCATCAGCAGGTCGTGCAATGCGGTGACCAGTGCGTCGTAATCCACACGACCGGAAAGTCGCAATGCGAGGGGGATGTTGTAGGTGCCGCTGGAACCTTCCAATTCGTGGATGAACCAAAGGCGTTGTTGGGCATAGGATGCCGGCACGTGTTCGGGACGCACGAACGCTCGCAGTGGCGAACGCACCGCGTCAACGGCTCCGAGGTGCTCAGCCAAGGATGCGACGGACGAGTTCTCGAACAGGGTGCGGATCGGAACGTCCACGCCCATATTGCTGCGGATCCTGTTGACCAACCGCGTCGCAAGTAACGAATGGCCGCCGAGATCGAAGAAGCTATCATCGATACCGACCTGTTCGAGTCCTAGAACTTCAGCGAACAGCATGGCCAGCGCCGTTTCTTGGGGCGTTCGCGGCATGCGGCTCTGCACGCGGTACTCAGGTGCGGGCAATGCTTTGCGATTAATCTTGCCGTTCGAGGTGAGTGGCATCTCCGCAAGCATCACGATCGCGGCTGGGACCATATAATCAGGCAATGACGCGGCCAAAGCCTGGCGCAGAGAGACTGGGTCCAGCGCAGCGGCTTCGTGTGGCACGACGTAGCCGACCAACTGCCGGTCCGCGTTAGTATCTTCCTTTGCGAGCACGGTCGACTGAGCGACGCCTGGCAAACGTGCTAGCGCGGCATCGATCTCGCCGAGCTCGATACGAAAGCCGCGAATTTTGATTTGGTGGTCGACGCGGCCAAGGAAGTCAAGTTGCCCGTCAGCACGCCAACGCGCAAGATCCCCGCTGCGGTACATGCGTTCGCTCGTCGCAAACGGATCGGCGATAAAGCGTTCGGCGGTTAGGCCGGGACGATTTAGGTAGCCACGGGCTAGGCCGCGACCTGCTAGATAGAGCTCGCCGACCACACCCACTGGTACTGGACGCAGTGCGGCATCCAGGACGTAGACCCGGGCGTTGTAGATAGGGCGGCCGATCGGTGGCGCCATATGGCCGTGCAGGGGGTTACCGATAGTTGCGCAAACCGTGGTTTCCGTCGGGCCGTAGGCATTGAACATATGCCGGTCGCGCGACCAGCGCTGGACTTGAGCCGGCTGACAACTGTCGCCTGCGACAATGAGATGAGTACAGTCGGGCAGATAGTCAGGCGCCATTACCGGTAGCGCGGCAGGTGGCAGAGTCACATGAGTGACGCGATGGCGGCGCAGTGTGTCGAGCAGTGCATCGCCCGGTGCCAGAGCATCCGCGTGCGCGAGCACGAGGCAGGAACCGGAAAGCAGCGCCATGCAGCATTCCCAGAACGCCGCATCGAAACTGGGTGAGGCGAACTGCAGCACTCGCGAACCAGGCATCACCGCAAAGCATGCAATCTGGCTAGCCGCAAGGCTCGCGATACCGCGTTGGCTCAGCATGACGCCCTTCGGCGTGCCGGTAGAGCCAGAGGTGTAGATCACATAGCTGAGATTGTCGAGCCCAGTCTCTCGAGGAGGTGCGGTGTCTGGATATTCCGCAAAGATCTCTTCATCTGTGTCTAGCTCGATCAGCTGAGCCCAGTGCGAGGGTAGTCGGTCCAGCACTCGGGATTCACTGACGATGACAGGGGTCATTGCATCGTTGAGCATCCACGCGATGCGTTCGTCTGGATAGTCTGGATCGATCGGTAAGTATGCGGCGCCGGCCTTGAGAATTCCGAGCATGCCGATAGGAAAAAGGTGCGAGCGTTCGACGCATAGACCAACGAGGGACTCTGGACCGACGCCTAGGTCGTGCAAGTAATGGGCTAGCTTGTTAGCACGAGCATCCAGATCGCGGTAGCTGATGACCTCGTCTCCGAAGGCGATTGCTGCTGCGTCTGGCGTTTCAACTACCCAGCGCTCAAACAAGGCCGCGAAGCCTTCCCGCGGCATCTCCCGCTCGGTTGCGTTCCACTCGCATAGGACCTGCTTGCGCTCGTCCTTGGTAAGAAGTTCAACGCTATCTAGCTTGCGGCTAGGATCTTCCAGCATGGCATCGAGCAGCCTTACTAAACGATCCGCAAGCCCCTCGACCGAGGTGCGGTCGAACAGGTCGCAGGCGTAGTCGATTGAGGCTAGGAAGGCTTTTTTCCCATCCTCTTCCTCTTCCAAAAAAGTGAAATACAGATCGTTCTTAGCGTTGATCATCCATATCGGCTCTGGTCTCACTGAAAGATCTGGTGAGATGATATCGGCGCTCGCGTTGTTCTGAACAACGATGGTGGTTTGGAACAATGGCTGATGCGCCAGCGAACGCGTTGGATTCAATATTTCAACCAGGCGCTCAAATGGCATATCCTGATGTTCGAAGGCGGCGAGGTCGGTGTCTCGGACGCGGGACAGCACCTCAGCGAAGCTCGGATTACCCGACAGGTCAGTTCTTAGCACGAGGTTGTTGACGAAAAAGCCGATAAGCTCATGCAGCGATTCGTCGGTACGGCCTGCAATGGGGCTGCCGACTACGATGTCGTCGCCCGCACCATGTTTGTGCAGCAGCGTCGCGACGGCTGTGTGCAACACCATGAAGGGCGTCGCCTGGTACGCGCGCGCCAGTTCGTGAATGCGTTGATGCAGATGGCTTTCGATAGTGAAGAAGACGGCGTCGCCGCGATGAGTGGGTATCGCAGGATGTGAACGGTCCATGGGCAGATTGGTGCGTTCCGGCAAATCAGCAAGCTGGCGGCGCCAATAGTCTGCTAGCTGCGCAACGAGACTACCGGGATCGTCTTCGTCGCCCAGGGTCTCGCGCTGCCACAGCGCGTAGTCGGCGTATTGCACCGGAAGCGGTGCCCAATCCAGTGTGCCGCCGTTTACCCGAACGATGTAGGCGTCGATCAGATCTCGCGTCAGCGGTGCCAGCGACCAACCATCACAAGCGATGTGGTGAAGCACGATCAACAGCACGTGCGCGCCGCTGTCCAGACGGTAAAGCGTCGCTCGGATCGGCAGTTCGCATTCAAGCGCAAAGGCGTAACCGCTTTCTTCAATCATCGCGGTGTGCAGATCAGCTTCGTCGACATCGCGCAGGGCGAACCAAACGTCTAGTTCGCCGTGGGCGAGTACTCGCTGTTCTCCAACTCCGCCTCCGTCGCCAATCACTGTGCGTAAGCTTTCGTGGCGTACCACGAGATCGTTGAGCGCGGTTCTCATCGCCGACGCGTCTACGTCGCCTTCGATCCGCAGCGCGAACGGCATGTTGTAGATCGATGAGCGACCCTCCAACTGGTAGGTGAACCACATTCGCTGCTGGGCGAATGACAGCGGAATGGTTTGGTCGTAAACCGTGCTGTATTCAACGTGTGCCATCGGTTGTTCCGTTCCTTGAAGACATTCGCGCCGCGCAGGAGCTTCCCCAAGCGCATTCACAAGAAAGTCAGTTCGGTTGGCGGGTCCGCTGCATCAACGGACGTACGAGGATGCGTGTCTTTGGTGCTTCGGCAATGCGTTTGGCGAGTTCTGCCGCGGTCGGTGCTTCAAATAGCGTTCGGATCGAGAGATCAACGGAGAAACTACTGCGAATCCGTCCCAACAGGCGCGTAGCTAGTAGTGAATGCCCGCCGAGGTCGAAGAAGTTCTGTTCGATGCCTACAGTCTCCAGGCCCAGCACCTCAGAGAACAGCGACACCAACGTTTGCTCTTGCGGTGTCCGTGGCGCGGTTCCCATCGCCGTCTTCGCGCCGTAGTCCGGGGCTGGCAGCTTCGACCGGTCCAGCTTTCCGTTTGGCGATAGCGGCAGCTGCATCAATACCACCACCGCCGACGGCACCATGTAGTCCGGCAGATGCTCCGATAGAGCACGCCGCAGACCCGCTGGCTCTAGCGTCCGTTCCGCTTCGGCTACCACATACGCCACCAATTGCTTCTGCCCTGGAACGTCCTCGCGCGCGATCACGACCGCTTGGGACACTCCCGGCAACTTGCGCAGCTGCGATTCGATTTCTCCCGGTTCCACACGGAACCCGCGCAACTTCACCTGATGATCCACGCGACCAAGAAAGTCCAGCTCCCCCTCCGATAGCCAGCGCACCAGGTCGCCTGTGCGATACATCCTCGCGCCCTGCTCGAATGGATTTGCCACGAACCGCGCGGCAGTGAGTGCTGTTTGGCCAAGATAGCCGCGCGCCAGACCGAGGCCGGCGATGTACAATTCGCCCGCCACACCTACCGGCACCGGCTGCAGGTGTTCATCGAGCACGTACACGCGTGTGTTAGGCAGTGGTCGACCGATCGGGGGTTTGCCGCTGCCGCGTAACGGGCTGCTGGTTGTCGCGCAGATTGTTGCTTCGGTCGGCCCGTATTCGTTGAGCATGCAGCGACCCGGGGACCACGCCTGCACCACCGTATCCGGACAGGCGTCGCCGGCCACACCAAGCGACGTCAGGGTCGACATCGCCGTCGGATCCAGTTCCGGCAGCAGCGCCGGTGGGAAGGTCGTGTAGCTGATCCGTTCACGCGCCACCAGCGCGTTGAGCGACTGTGCCGACTGCACACTTTCGGCGCTCGCCAGAACCAGTGTCGCGCCAGCCATGAACGCTAGCGCGATTTCGGAAATGGCTGCATCGAAGCTGTGCGAGGCGAATTGCAGCACACGGCCATCGCGACCGACGCCGAAGCGCTCGCTCAAAGCGAGTGCGGTGTTACCTAAGCCGCGGTGAGTGACCACCACGCCTTTGGGTTTGCCGGTCGAACCAGAGGTGTAGATCACGTAGGCTGGGTGCTCGACCGACAACGCACAGCGGCGTTCGTCGTCGCCGGGCGCGTGCATTGGTGCTTGCACGATGGCACGTTGGATTTCCGGGGCGTCCCAGGCCCACACTGGCGGCCCCGGCGGCAAGGCGCGCGCGCCCTCCGCAGTGGACACGAGTAGACGCGGACGGGCGTCTTCAAGCATGAAGGCCAGGCGCTCTGCCGGATAGTCTGGATCGAGCGGAAGATAGGCAGCGCCAGCCTTGTGAATGCCGAGCAAGACGACAATGACGTCGATGGAGCGCGGCAGGGCCAGTCCGACGATGTCTTCCGGTCCAATGCCCTGCGCCATCAGGGCATGGGCGACTTTGTTCGCGCGGCGGTCGAGTTCTGCATAGGAGAGCTCGACGTCGTCCAAGACCAGGGCGGATGCGTCTGGGGTTGCGGCGACCTGACGTTCGAACAGGGCCGGAAACGGCAGCTGCGGCAGCTCGCGCGCAGTGTCGTTCCAGGCCTCAAGCAACTGTGTGCGCTCAGGCAGGGGAAGCACTTTCAGTTTTTGCACCGGGATCGCGGGCGTATGGATCAGCGCATCCAGTAAGTTTTCCAAGGCCTGTTGCATGTAGCTGCAGAGGCGCTCGGCGGAATGCGGCTTCGCCACTTGCGCGTTCAACCCTAGTGCATCTTCGCGATCGTCTACGGAAAGCGTGAAGGGATAGTTCGACCGCTCATCGCCGCTCAGCCAAGTTACGCCTGGCAACGGATCTGGCCCGGCTGAGGCTTGAGTATCGTAGTGACGGTAGTTAAGCAGTGCGCTGAAAAGAGGTGCTGGAGAGACGAGGCCGCTGCAGCGTTGCGCTAGGGCTAGCGAGGCATTTTCATGTCGCATCAAGTCGGCAAGTCGTGCATGGGTGGCAAGAACTGCATCCACCACGCTCGTCCCCACCAGATCCAAACGCAGCGGAAGCGTGTTGATGAACAAACCCATTGCGCGGTCACTGCTCGCCCCAGCATGCATACGGCCAAACAGCACGGTACCGAACACCACGTGATCACGCCCGCTAAGTCGACCTACGACCAGCCCCCACGCGACATGGCAGAGGCTGGCAAGGCTGACGCCGAGGCGGCGCGCTTCGGCACGGAGAGAGCCGGTGAGTCTGGCCGGCAGCAGACGCTCGCCATCATCCATTGCGCTGCCGTCTCGGTGCACGTCGGCTAGACCGAGTGGCAGCGTCGGCTCTTGTATATCGGCCAGCATCCCACGGAAGAAAGCTTCCTGCTCGGCTACTGTCGGACCCAGACGCCCCTTCGCGACCATCTCCCGGAAAGGCAGCGGCGGTGGCAATTCCATTTCGCGATCGTCCAGGATCGCACGTATTTCGCCGAGCATGATGGCGAGTGACGAGATGTCATCTATCAGATGATGTTGTATCTGTAGTACCACCCAGCGTTCGCTGCCTGGCTGGCGGGCGATGGCGAAGCGCAGCAATGGGGCTTTTCCGAGATCGATACGGTAATGACGTGGATCATAGCGGCGCGCCAGGGCATCGATGGTAGGGATGTCGTCTGAATTAAGCGCAACCTCGTCTACCTGTAATTTTGCCGCACGCAACACCACCTGTGCCGGTGTCGACAAGTTTTCCCACACGAAGACGGTGCGTAGGATGTCGTGACGGTCAACTACACGCTGCACTGCAGCCAAATAGCGATCAAGCGAACTACGATTGGCTAGCTCCAGACGATTGATCTGAAGATAAGGATCGCCTTCGGAAGCGAGCTGGTGATGGAAGAGAATGCCTTCCTGCAGCGAGGAAAGCGCATAGATGTCCTGGATGTTGTTGATCCCCCCGGGCACGGTGGCCACGATGCAATCGATATCGGCCTGGGTAAGCTCGATCAGCGGAAGCTTGTCTGGTGTGATTAGGGTGTCGCCTATCTGTATGCGGTTCAACGGTGCGGTCACGCAGTGGCGCTCGCGGACAAGCGCTGCCAGTTCCGACAGCGTTGGGTGCAGGAACAGCGTGCGAACGTCAAGATGAATGTCCTGCTTGCGAAGGTGTTCGATGAGGCGAACCGCAAGCAGGGAATGACCGCCCAACCGAAAAAAGTGGTCTTGACGACCGACGCGTTCAATGCCGAGCAGTGTCGACCATGCGTTGGCTATCGCTAGTTCGGTAGCGTTCTGTGGGGACGTGTAGGCGTCGCGCGGGTAGGCGTCGCCAGATGGCTCTGGCAGGGCTTTATAGTCGAGCTTGCCGTTGGTATTCAGTGGCATCGCTTCGAGCAGCACGTAAGCTGCGGGAACCATGTACTCGGGCAATCTCGTCGAAAGTTCGCCCTGAACCCGGGCTACGAACGTCGCCGGATCAGTCGACGTGGCGGCAACCATGTAGGCGACCAAGCGCTTATCGTCCGGTTTATCCTCGCGGAGGACAACTGTGCACCGTAATATATTTTCAATAGCTAGGAGTGCGGCTTCGATCTCACTTAGCTCTATGCGGAATCCGCGTAATTTGATCTGCTGGTCGTTGCGACCGATGAAATCGATATTGCCATCGGGTAGGTAACGCGCGATGTCACCCGTGCGATACATCCGTCCCTCGGGCGCTGAGGAGAAGGGGTCGGAAAGGAAGCGCTCCGCCGTCAATTCATCTCGATTGAGGTAGCCTCGCGCAACGCCGCTGCCGCCTATGTACAGCTCCCCGACAACGCCAAACGGGACCGGCCGGCCACGCTCGTCAAGTAGGTACATTCGAGTGTTTGCAATTGGACGTCCGATCGGTACAACGCCCGCATCGAAATCTGCGGGACAGGTCCAAGCGGTGACGTCAATCGCCGCCTCGGTCGGACCGTAAAGATTGTGCAGAGCGGCATCGGGCAACATGCGTCGTGCCTTGCGTAGAGTCGCCGCCGGCAGAGCCTCGCCGCTGCAGACGATATGGCGCAGGCTGGCACAGCGACCAGTGTGCTCAAAATCCAGAAAGCTACTGAGCATCGAAGGCACGAAATGCACGATTGTGACGGCGTGCTCAAAGATTAGCTCTGCCAGCGCACCAGGATCCTTGTGTGCCTCAGGCGGTGCCACCACTAGAGTGGCGCCTTGCCCGAGCGTCCAAAAGAACTCCCACACTGAGACGTCGAAGCCAAATGAGGTCTTTTGCAGCACTACATCGCCGGGTCCCAACCCGTAGGCTGATTGCATCCAGTCGAGGCGGTTCCTGAGCGCGCGGTGTTCGTTCATGGCGCCCTTTGGCATGCCTGTGGAGCCAGAGGTGTAGATGACGTAGGCGAGGTGACGCGTGGTCAGTCCCAAGTCAGCGGGATCAAGGTCGGTGTCGGACTGGCTTTCGAAGGTTGCTTCGTCATCGAGCGCGAGCGTCAGAACCTGTTCGGGATGGCCGGCCGTTGCGTGCCGCCCGGCGCCGTCGACCAACATAAGTCGCGGGGCTGCATCCTCAAGGATCATGGCCAAGCGGTTAGCCGGCTGACTTGGATCCAAGGGCAAATAAGCGCCCCCCGCCTTGAGGATGCCCAGTAGGCCGATCACCATCGGCACACCGCGTTCGACACAGATCGCGACCAGATCATCGGGGCGGACACCAAGTGCGAGGAGGCCATGCGCGACGCGGTTGGCAGCCCGATTTAGTTCTGCATAGCTCAGGCGATGCTCGCCTACAATTAGCGCAGGCAGGTCTGGACAGCTGTGCGCCAGGGTCTCGAACGGCTGGTGCATGCACAGGGCGGCGCGATGTGATGTCTTAGTATCGTTGAGCGTCTCCAACAGGAAGTGGCGCTCTTCCGCGGGAAGTACATCGAGTTCGCAAACCGGCAGGTTCGGCGTGCGCTCTAGCGCGGTCACCAAGCATTCCAGCGCGTGCTGCATCTGCGCGGCGATCCTATCTGCGACGTGTGGGCGGACTACCTGAACAATGAGATCAAGCTCTGTTCCCCGATCATCCATCGATAGGATCAGTGGGTAGTTTGTGCGCTCATCGCCGCCGAGCCAGCGCACGCCGGCGGGCAGGCGTGGTGTGGCAGCTTCGTCACCCGGTGTGTCGTGACGATAGTTGAACAGCGAGCTGAACAGCGGCGTTGGCTGTGGCACAGCGCTGCAACGCTGCGCAAGTCCCAGGGACGCATGCTCGTGGCGGATAAGGCCAGAGAGGCGTGCGTGGGTTTCGCGCACGCTCTCGCGCACAGATGCCCTTCCCACGTTCACGCGCATGGGAAGGGTGTTGATTGAAAGTCCCAACGCGCCTTCTCCGCTTTGCATGCGGCCCAGCAACACGCTACCGAAAACCACCTGTTCGCGGTTACTTGCACGCGCGATGACCAGCCCCCAAGCAAGATGGCAGAGGCTGGCGAGAGTGACGCCGTGGCTGCGTGCGATAGTGCTAAGAGCGGTGACGAGTCCTATCGGGAGGGACAAGCAGGCTTCGTCTAGGTCTATACCGTCACCTTGCACGTCGATTAGCCCGAAGGGAAGCGTAGGCTCCTCGATGTCGGCGAGCATTGCGCGAAAAAAACGCGCGTGCTCTTCGTCGCTGGACCCCAGTCTAGCGCGCGCGATTAGGTTGCGATATGGCTGCGCATGTGGCAAAGACGCGTCGTGATCGTCCATCAACGCAGTCACTTCATTCAGCAGAACCTCTACGGTCGCGCGATCTCCGATCAAATGATGCTGGAGCTGCAATAGCCTCCAACGCTGCGAATCCGGCTCCTGCGCGACGACGAAGCGCAGCAAGGGAGATCTAGTCAAGTCAATTGGGAACCGCGCTGGGTCCAACGCGGCATCGATCGAAGTTCCCGGTTGGAGCTCGATGTGGTCAATCTGCGGCGAAGCAGCCTGGCGCAACACAACCTGCACTGGTTCAGATAGCTGCTCCCATTGAAATGTCGTGCGCAGGATGTCGTGGCGCCGTACCAGCAAGCTCATCGCGTCGAGATAACGATCGAGACGGTGGCGGTCGTCGAACGACAGTTGCATCGACTGGCGATATGGGTCTTTCGCCGGATTGAGCAAGTGGTGGAATAATATGCCTTCCTGCAGCGGCGACAGGGCATAGATGTCTTGAACGTTGCAGATGCCGCCCGGCGTGCGGGAGACGATCAGATCGATATCGGCCTGGGTTAGCGTCGCCAGTGGCAAAAGATTCGGGGTAATCGCGGTGCAGCCAACAGAAATACGGTTTGGCGGCACCTCGATGTTGCAGTTGCCAGTCAAATTGGCGGCGAAGTCGGCGAGCGTCGGATGGTCGAACAACGTCCGAACGTCTGTGTTGTGCCCGAGTCGGCGCAGCTTGCCTACCAGTTGCATCGCCGTCAGCGAATGGCCGCCAAGCTCAAAGTAGTGATCATGCCGTCCCACGCGCTCCAGACCGAATGATTGCGCCCATTGTTCGGCGAGCATGATTTCAAGTTCTCCGCTCGGCGCTTCATAGGTTCTCTGTAGCGCGTTGGTACCGGCATGAGGCAGCAATTTATGATCAATTTTGCCATTTGCGGTGATTGGCATCGCGCCTAGTACGACGATCGAACTAGGTAGCATATGCTCGGGAAGGGCTTGCGATAGCGCGGCACGCAGGTTGATGGTGTCTAGCGATACGTCACTGTCAGCAGTCACATACCCGACGAGCCGCTTGTGCCCCTGCGCATCCTCGTGCGCCACCACGGCCGCCTGCGATACGCCCGGCTGGCGCGACAGGCACGCCTCGATCTCGCCCAACTCGATCCGAAAGCCGCGCAGCTTCACCTGGTGGTCCACTCGCCCCAGGAACTCGAGTTCACCATCCGCCACCCGCCGCACCAGATCCCCGGTGCGGTACATCCGCTCGCCGGCCTCGAACGGGTTGGCCACGAACCGCTCTGCCGTTAACGATGGACGACGCCAATATCCGCGCGCCAGCCCCTCACCACCCAGATATAACTCGCCCGTTATCCCGGCAGGCACCGGCTGCAGACCGTCATCCAGCACGTACACGCCGGTATTGGCGATCGCCTCGCCCAGCCGAATCGGACCGTCGCCCACCTGGTCGCACAGTGACCAGACTGTAGTCTCGGTCGGACCGTACATGTTCCACAAGGCGCCACCGCCGCGCAGGTATGCCGCCAGTGCTGGCGGCAGCGCCTCGCCGCCGCACAGCATCCGCATCCCCGCCGCCGGCGTCCAGCCCGCTTCGCGTAGCAATTGCCAGGTCGCTGGCGTGGCCTGCATCACCTCCGGCGCGGTTGCTTCCAAGAGCGCGCGCAGACGCTGACCATCAGTGCTCACCGAGCGCGGCACAATCCGCACCCGGCCTCCCACCATCAGCGGCAGATACAGTTCCAGTACCGCAATGTCGAAGGAGATCGGTGTGCACGCCATGAGCGTCTCGCCTGCGCCCATGCCAGGGCGTTGCGCCATGCTGTGCAGGAAATTGAGCACACCGCCGTGGCGCACGCTCACGCCCTTCGGGCGGCCGGTCGAGCCAGAGGTGTAAATCACGTAGGCCGGATGCTCTGGCGACAGCGCGACCTGCAGATCGGCCACAGACTGCAGCGAGAGGTCCAATTGGTCCAGGCACCATACTGCGGCCGGATCGGGGAGGGCGGCCAGCATCTGACTGTGGCCAAGGATCACCGCCGGCTGCGCATCCTCGAGCATGTAAGCCACGCGCTCGGCAGGATAGTCCAGATCGAGCGGCAGGTAGGCGCCACCAGACTTGAGCACCGCCAGCAGGGCAACCAGCATCTGCGGCGAGCGTGGCAGGGCCACGGCGACGATCCGTTCGGTGCCGATACCGGCCTCGCGCAACGCGTGGGCAAGGCGGTTGGCCTGGGCATTGAGTTCGGCGTAGGTCAACGACTCATCGCCAAACAGTGCCGCTAGCGCATCAGGCGTCAGACTCGACTGGGCTTCGAAGAGGGCAGGAGCGAGTGCGTCGGGCCAGTGTTGCAGATTGGCAATGGTTGTAGCACGCGCCGCGCTATGCGCATCGAGTAAACCGATCTGACCGATCAGAACTTTTGGTGACGTCGTCATTGCGCGAAGCACATGCACGAAATGCGCTGCCATGTCCTCGATGACGCGCGCACCAAACAGATTCGGCAGATAACTGAAGCGAAGCTCCACTTCGGTCTGTCCAGGCTTAGCCATCAGGCCCAGAGGGTAGTGCGACACGTCGCCGCCAACGCCGCCAGCGTAATCAATACTCGGGCTGTCGCCCGGTGTCGCCAGTGCGCCTTTGTGCTCGCGCAGATTCTCGAAAACAAATAGCGTATCGAACAGTTCGCCGATGCCTGCAATACGCTGGATCTGTACCAGCCCGAGATGTTGATGCTCCAACAGCTCCGCCTGTTCCGACTGGATCCGGCGCAGTAACGTCTCTACCTGCTCTGTCGGGTCAAGTACTACCCGTAGCGGTACGGTATTGATGAACAGACCTACCATCCGCTCCACGCCCACGATCTCCGGCGGACGGCCCGACACCGTGATGCCGAAGGTCACGTCGCGTCGTCCGGTGTGGCGCGACAGCCACACCGCCCACGCCGCTTGGAAGATCGTGTTCAGGGTTACGCCGCAGGCGCGGGCGCGCTGCTGCAGAGCTTCACTCAGCTCGGCGTCCAGATGCAATGTGTATACCTGCGGCACGGGTGCCACGTCGATGCCGCGTCCGCCGGCCAGACGGGTCGGTTCGTCCACGCCGGCTAGATGGCGGCGCCACGCTGCCTCCGCAGCCACTGCATCCTGCGCGCGCAGCCAAGCGAGATAGGTTTTGTAAGGCGTAGGCGATGGCAGACTCGCTATCTGTCCGCGATACAGGGCGAACAATTCTTCGACGAGAATCGGCATCGACCAGCCATCGAGTACTATGTGGTGATTGCTCAGGATCAGGCGGTGTGCATCGGCGGCGAGGCGTACGAGGGTCATGCGCAGGAGGGGGCCGCGAGCGGCATCGAAGCACAGTGCCGCATCGTCGCGTTCGATGTCGGCACAGGCGGCACGTGCGGCGTCGGCGTCGAGGCGCGACAGATCGACGAAGCGCCACGGAAGTGCAACCCGCCGCGGGATGACCTGTACCGGTTCCTTGAAGCCGCTCTGGGCGAAGCTGGCACGCAGGTTGGGATGTCGCGCGAGCAGCGCATCGCCGGCGGAACGCAACTCCTCGGCGTCGACCGCGCCGTCTAAATCGTACAGCGTCTGTACCAAATATGCGTCGTGACTGCCGACCGCATAGAGGTGTTGGAATAGCAATCCTTGCTGCAACGGGGACAGCGGCAACATGTCCTCAATGTCGAGAGTCATAAATCGATTCCAGGTATTCAATGTCGGAAGGTTCGATCGAAAGCAGCGATAGATCGATTTGCGTAAAGCCGCCGACCTCAGACTCACCCTCGTGCACGATGAGGCGTTGCAGCACATCGAACCATGATTGAGCCAGGGACTGGATTTCGGCCTCTACGAATAGGCGTTCCGCCCACGTCCAGTCGGCGACGAGACTTGGACCATCCGAGCGATCCTCGGCCACCGCATTGAGCGTGATCGCATATTCGAGCGGCATTTCACCCTGCGCGCCACCGCCGATCAGATCTGCCTCCGCCGCGGACGCCCAGTCACGGTCGGAAGCACCTTCGAAGCGACCTAAGTAGTTGAAAGCGACCTGAGAAGGGGCATGGCGCGCAAGCGTTGCAGCGGACGCGTTGTCGAGGTGCCGAAGCAGACCATAACCGATGCCGTGGTCCGGAATCGAATGCAAACGATCACGTATGCGCCGGAACGCGTGTCCAAGTTCGCTTCCACCTTTTACAGCACGGTGTAGCCTGATGCCGGCAAGATCGAAGCGCACTGGATAGACGCTGGTGAACCAGCCGACCGTACGCGATAGATCCACGTCGCTGAAGATGTCCTCGCGACCGTGTGCTTCCAAATCGATGCGGATACTGTCGCCACCGCGACCGCGCTGGTCGCGCCAGTCGGCTAATGCGACCGAGAACGCGGTTAGCAAAACGTCGTTGATGCGACCGCCAAGCCGGGCCGGCACTGGGCCGAGCAAGAGCTCTGTTGCGGCCACAGGCAGGCGAAGCCGCATTGTGCGACTACTGTCCACACGATCAAGTCGCGGGTCGAGTGTCTCGTCTGACAGACGCGGGTCGTGGCCCTGCAGTATCGACTGCCACAGCGGCAATTCGGCGCGCCGCTGCATCGTGATTGCGTGCCTGTGTAACCGCACTGTCCACTCGCGGAAAGATGTGCTCCTAGGCTGGAATCGGATCGGGCGGCCCGCATGCGTCGCCTGCCAGGCGTCGATGAGATCGGGCAGCAAGATGCGCCAAGATACGCCGTCTACAACGAGATGGTGCGCGATCACAAGGAGTCGCCCGGCGTCACTTTCGCCCGCGTCGAACCAGACGACGCGTAGCACTCGTCCTTCACATGGCGCAAGCATCGCCTGCGATCTCCCCGTGGCCGCGGCAATTGCCGCGCGAAGGGCATTCCCATCGCATTTCGAAACGTCGATGCGCTCGATGCAATCGGCAGCGCAAATAGTGCCGATTTCAGGCACATACAAACTACCGTCCTCAGACATGCGCAGTCGAAGGATGTCGTGTTGGTCTAGCACGGCCTGGACTGCCGTGCACAGATCGTCGAACCGATGGCCTGCAGGCGTGCGAATTAGTATCTTTTGCTGGAAGCTATTGAAGCCTTCGCCGCTACGCTCGATAAACCAATGCATAATCGGCGTCGCTGGGAGTGGGCCGATGGACGATTCTATGGCGGTGCTCGCAGGTTTGTCGGACAGCACTCCAGCAATGGCGAGGGCTTCTGGCGTGCGCAGTCTAAAAATGTCGCGCGGCTTGAGCGTCAGTCCCTCTTGCTGAGCGCGACTGACGAGCCGGATTGCGGTGATGCTGTCGCCGCCGAGGTCGAAGAAGTTCTGTTCGATGCCTACAGTCTCCAGGCCCAGCACCTCAGAGAACAGCGACACCAACGTTTGCTCTTGCGGTGTCCGTGGCGCGGTTCCCATCGCCGTCTTCGCGCCGTAGTCCGGGGCTGGCAGCTTCGACCGGTCCAGCTTTCCGTTTGGCGATAGCGGCAGCTGCATCAATACCACCACCGCCGACGGCACCATGTAGTCCGGCAGATGCTCCGATAGAGCACGCCGCAGACCCGCTGGCTCTAGCGTCCGTTCCGCTTCGGCTACCACATACGCCACCAATTGCTTCTGCCCTGGAACGTCCTCGCGCGCGATCACGACCGCTTGGGACACTCCCGGCAACTTGCGCAGCTGCGATTCGATTTCTCCCGGTTCCACACGGAACCCGCGCAACTTCACCTGATGATCCACGCGACCAAGAAAGTCCAGCTCCCCCTCCGATAGCCAGCGCACCAGGTCGCCTGTGCGATACATCCTCGCGCCCTGCTCGAATGGATTTGCCACGAACCGCGCGGCAGTGAGTGCTGTTTGGCCAAGATAGCCGCGCGCCAGACCGAGGCCGGCGATGTACAATTCGCCCGCCACACCTACCGGCACCGGCTGCAGGTGTTCATCGAGCACGTACACGCGTGTGTTAGGCAGTGGTCGACCGATCGGGGGTTTGCCGCTGCCGCGTAACGGGCTGCTGGTTGTCGCGCAGATTGTTGCTTCGGTCGGCCCGTATTCGTTGAGCATGCAGCGACCCGGGGACCACGCCTGCACCACCGTATCCGGACAGGCGTCGCCGGCCACACCAAGCGACGTCAGGGTCGACATCGCCGTCGGATCCAGTTCCGGCAGCAGCGCCGGTGGGAAGGTCGTGTAGCTGATCCGTTCACGCGCCACCAGCGCGTTGAGCGACTGTGCCGACTGCACACTTTCGGCGCTCGCCAGAACCAGTGTCGCGCCAGCCATGAACGCTAGCGCGATTTCGGAAATGGCTGCATCGAAGCTGTGCGAGGCGAATTGCAGCACACGGCCATCGCGACCGACGCCGAAGCGCTCGCTCAAAGCGAGTGCGGTGTTACCTAAGCCGCGGTGAGTGACCACCACGCCTTTGGGTTTGCCGGTCGAACCAGAGGTGTAGATCACGTAGGCTGGGTGCTCGACCGACAACGCACAGCGGCGTTCGTCGTCGCCGGGCGCGTGCATTGGTGCTTGCACGATGGCACGTTGGATTTCCGGGGCGTCCCAGGCCCACACTGGCGGCCCCGGCGGCAAGGCGCGCGCGCCCTCCGCAGTGGACACGAGTAGACGCGGACGGGCGTCTTCAAGCATGAAGGCCAGGCGCTCTGCCGGATAGTCTGGATCGAGCGGAAGATAGGCAGCGCCAGCCTTGTGAATGCCGAGCAAGACGACAATGACGTCGATGGAGCGCGGCAGGGCCAGTCCGACGATGTCTTCCGGTCCAATGCCCTGCGCCATCAGGGCATGGGCGACTTTGTTCGCGCGGCGGTCGAGTTCTGCATAGGAGAGCTCGACGTCGTCCAAGACCAGGGCGGATGCGTCTGGGGTTGCGGCGACCTGACGTTCGAACAGGGCCGGAAACGGCAGCTGCGGCAGCTCGCGCGCAGTGTCGTTCCAGGCCTCAAGCAACTGTGTGCGCTCAGGCGGAGGAAGCACCGAAATTTCAGCACTGAGTGCCTCGGTGCGGAGTACGAACGCTGCCAATACATGTGTGTATCGCTGCGCCATCGCCTCGACGATGGTCGCGTCAAATACGCCCTGGCGGTATCCGAAGCGCAGCTCAGCATGTTCGCCGGGGATGACCAGAAGGCTTAGAGGGTAATGCGTGGTATCGCCGCCGACCATCCTTACGTCGCAAAGACGTGCACCTTCCATCGCCGTCGAAACCGCTTCCTTGCGAATCGGATAGTTTTCAAACGCAAAACTGGTATCGAACAGTTCGCCGATGCCGGCAATACGCTGGATCTGTACCAGCCCGAGATGTTGATGCTCCAACAGTTCTGCCTGTTCCGATTGGATCCGGCGCAGTAACGTCTCTACCTGCTCTGCCGGGTCAAGTACTACCCGTAGCGGTACGGTATTGATGAACAGACCTACCATCCGCTCCACGCCCACGATCTCCGGCGGACGGCCCGACACCGTGATGCCGAAGGTCACGTCGCGTCGTCCAGTGTGGCGCGACAGCCACACCGCCCACGCCGCTTGGAAGATCGTGTTCAGGGTTACGCCGCAGGCGCGGGCGCGCTGCTGCAGAGCTTCACTCAGCTCGGCGTCCAGATGCAATGTGTATACCTGCGGCACGGGTGCCACGTCGATGCCGCGTCCGCCGGCCAGACGGGTCGGTTCGTCCACGCCGGCTAGATGGCGGCGCCACGCTGCCTCCGCAGCCACTGCATCCTGCGCGCGCAGCCAAGCGAGATAGGTTTTGTAAGGCGTAGGCGATGGCAGACTCGCTATCTGTCCGCGATACAGGGCGAACAATTCTTCGACGAGAATCGGCATCGACCAGCCATCGAGTACTATGTGGTGATTGCTCAGGATCAGGCGGTGTGCATCGGCGGCGAGGCGTACGAGGGTCATGCGCAGGAGGGGGCCGCGAGCGGCATCGAAGCACAGTGCCGCATCGTCGCGTTCGATGTCGGCACAGGCGGCACGTGCGGCGTCGGCGTCGAGGCGCGACAGATCGACGAAGCGCCACGGAAGTGCAACCCGCCGCGGGATGACCTGTACCGGTTCCTTGAAGCCGCTCTGGGCGAAGCTGGCACGCAGGTTGGGATGCCGCGCGAGCAGCGCATCGCCGGCGGAACGTAACTCCTCGGCGTCGACCGCGCCGTCCAGGTCGCAAAGAGTCTGCACGACATAGGCATCCGCAGCGCCTTCCTCGTACAGAAGATGAAACAGTAAGCCTTCCTGCATCGGTGCCAGCGGAAGTATTACATCGTCTTCATCGCGGACCTCACCCCCGAGCGACTTCGCCGGAAGGCTGCCAGCGCCTTCCACCTCCTCTGCGCTTGCCTTTGCCGCGATGAGGGCCAATTCAGCGATGGTGGGGGATTGGAAGATGTCGCGCGGCCGCAGTGACAGGCCTTGCGCGCGTGCGCGGCTTACGAGTTGGATGGAGCGGATGCTGTCACCGCCGAGATCGAAGAAGTTGTGGTCAATACCAACCTCGGGAAGGCCCAGCAACTCCGCAAAAATTTTAGCCAGCGCATGCTCGGCCGGAGTGCGCGGCATCCGCGATTCGCCAAGCTGCTGCGTTGGATTCGGAAGCGCTTTGCGGTCTATCTTGCCGTTCGCATTCAGCGGCATCGCGTCCATCACCATGAACGTGGACGGCACCATGTACTCCGGGAGCTTGCGCAGAAGCAGTGCACGCAGCGCATGAGCGGTTGTGGCAGTCGTCTCCTGGACGCCGACATAAGCAACGAGGCGCATTAGTCCAGTCGCGTCTTCGCGGGCGACGACTGCGCACTGAGCAACGCCAGCACAGGCAGCCAATGCACTTTCAACTTCTCCCAGTTCGATGCGGAAGCCACGAATCTTAATCTGATGGTCAGCGCGTCCAAGGAAATCCAGATGCCCGTCAGCGTTCCAGCGCACGAGATCGCCGCTTCGGTACATTCGCTCACCTGAGTCGAATATGCTTGCGACGAAGCGTTCAGCAGTGAGCTCGGGACGTCCGATGTAGCCGTCGGCGACGCCTGGGCCAGCAATGTACAACTCTCCGGCTACACCGACCGGCACTGGCTGCAACCAGTTGTTCAGCACATAAGCGCGGACATTCATAATCGGCCGACCGATGCAGTACATCGGATAGGCCAGGGCAGCGGCATCGATCGGATAGCACGTGCTGACGACCGACACTTCGGTTGGCCCGTATAATTCAAAGACAAGCGCCGATGGAAAGCAATTCGCCATACGCCGGAGCAGTTCCATCGGCACAGCTTCACCGCCGACTAGTAGCACGCGGATTTTCTCGAAATGGAGTAGCGCACCGCCGCCATCGAGATAGGTGAGCAGGGCGTCCATCAAACTCGGCACAGCGTGAAGGTGGGTGCTTCCTGAGCTCCATTTGGCTAGTCGCGCAGGATCCCGCATTTCACTTGGATCGATCAGTATGCAAGTACCACCGGCCGCCAGCGGCATCAGCAGTTCGACCAAGGATATGTCGAAAGCGTGGGAGGCGAGATTCGGGAAAACATCGCTACTGGTGAATCCTAACTGTTCGATAAGCGCGAACAGCGTAACCGTTAGCTGCCGGTGTGAAACCGATACACCCTTTGGGCGACCGGTGGAACCAGAGGTGTAAATAACGTAAGCCGGATGCGCGGGCAGCAACATGCAGAGACGTTCTGTATCGCCGACCTGCGAGCCGTCGCCATGCTCCATAAGCTCCCGCGCCTCTGAGGTGTCCAGTTGCCATAGTGGCGTTGCGTCGGGCAGCACGCCACGAGATGCTGCATCGGTTAGTACGAGCGCTGGATTGGCGTTCTCCAGAATGTAGGCGAGACGATCGGCTGGATAATTCGGATCCATCGGCAAATAAGCTGCACCGGACTTCATGATGCCAAGCAGGGCGACCATCGTCGTCGGCGAACGCGATAGACACAAAGCCACGCGATCACCTGGGCGAACCCCGCGTGCAATCAGCATCCGCGCCACCGCATTCGCTTGACGCTCAAGTGTCGAGTAGTCCAGCGTCAGGTTTTCGTAGCGAATCGCTGGCATGTGAGGAACAAGCGCAGCCTGGCGCTCGAACAGCGAGACGAAGGTCGTGTCTTCGACATCGCGACGAGTGTCGTTCCATTTTTCGAGAATCTGTTCGCGCTCTTCGGGCAGCAGAGCATCGATGTGATGCACAGGTATGTCGGCGAAGCGCGCGACTGATGCCAGTAGTCGCGAAAGGCGCATTGCCAGACGTTCAATGGTCTTGTGGTCGAATAGGTCGGTCGAGAACTCGAGAATGCAATCGATGCCATGCGGGATGTTTTCCGCGTCAAACTGTTCAGTCAGACGCAGGCTCAGATCGAACTTGGCAAAGCCAAACCCAATTTCGGTACTTAACACCTGGAGACCGGGCAGCGAAACTTCTACCTCCTTGGTATTCTGTACAGCCAGCATCACTTGGAACAGCGGCTGATGGCTTAGCGAGCGAGTGGGGTTGATCAGTTCCACCAGGCGCTCAAATGGCAGATCCTGGTGCGCATACGCGGCGAGATCTGCGGTGCGTACTCTCGCCAACAGTTCGCGGAACGTCGGATTGCCGGATAGGTCTGTTCGCAGCACTAAGGTATTGACGAAGAAGCCAACCAGATCGTCGAGGGCATCGTCGGTGCGCCCGGCGACCGGCGTGCCGATCACCACATCGTCGCCGGCGCCGAGCTTGTGCAGCAGGAGGGCGAATGCGGCATGGATGACCATGAACAGGGTAGCGTTCTGTTGTCGTGCCAGCGCCACCAGCTGGGCATGTGTCTGCGCATCCACCACGAATTCGATCACATCGCCGCGGTGGCTCGCCACGGCCGGTCGCGATCGGTCGGTGGGTAGGGTGATCTGTTCGGGAATGCCGTCCAGCGTCCGCTTCCAGAACTCGCCTTGCTGGGCGAGCAGGCTGTTGGCGTCGTTTTCGTCGCCGAGCAGTTCGCGCTGCCATAGCGCGTAGTCGGCATATTGCACGGGCAGCGGGGTCCAATCGGGTGCGCGGCCATCGCGTCGGGCCGCGTAGGCGGCCCCCAGATCGCGTAGTAGCGGCGCAAGGGACCAGCCGTCGCCAGCGATGTGGTGCAGTACCAGCACGAGCACATGTTCATCGGGTGCAAGCTGCAACAGGTGGGCGCGCAACGGCAGATCAGTCGAAAGGTCGAAACCGATGCTTATCGAACGCTTCACTTCGCCGTCCGCGTCTAATGCCGCGGTGACTTCTAAGCGTAGCGGTATGTTCCACATGCCTGGCGACAGAATACGCTGCATGCCAACGCCTTCAGCGTCGATCAGTAGCGTATGTAGGATTTCGTGACGATCGACGAGGTCGACCAGTGCCTGTTTCAGCGCATCGTGGTCCAGCACTCCCTGCAGACGCAATGCCAGCGGAATGTTGTACGTTCCGCTCACCCCCTCCAACTGCTGGATGAACCATAGCCGCTGCTGCGCGTATGACAGCGGCACCGCGTCCTCCGCTGTGCGCGCGTAGCGCGACAAGGGCAGTCGTGCCGTGCCGGCGTACGCAAGCTGCTGTGCCAGCGTCGCTACCGTCGGCGACTCGAACAGATCACCGATTCCCAGTTCCACGGACAGCGTCGTGCGTATCCGGCTCACTAGACGCGTCGCCAGGAGGGAATGGCCGCCAAGGTCGAAGAAGTTGTCGTCGATGCCCACCGACGACAGGCCCAGTACGTCGCAAAATAGCGCCGCCAGCTGGATCTCTTGTGGCGTTCGCGGCGCTCGCCCGTCGCCCCGACCGAAGTCGGGGGCAGGCAGCGACTTGCGGTCGAGCTTGCCATTGGGTGTCAACGGCATCGCCGTCAGCGGCATGATCACCGACGGCACCATATAATCTGGTAGCACCTGCGCCAGCGTGCGGCGCAGTGTGACTGTCAAGGTGCGCAGCCCGCTATCAGCATCGGGGTTGTTGGCGTAATGCGCCGGTGCCTGCAGTTCGCCCGGCGCTAGCAGGTCCACTGGACGCCGGCTAGCGCGATCGCGCTCGTCCACCAGTACCAGATCGAATGCACCGTCGTCCGCCGACGCGCTCCACATCGCCGCCGCCCAATAGCCCATCGACTCGGCCAAGGTGCACAGCGCTTCGGGTTCCAGCCCGTCGTCGGCCAATGCCGCAGCACTGTGCCGCGCTTGCGCCACCTCGCCGCGCTGCAGCTGTTGCACTGCGCGTGAAGCGTTCAACAGACGCCGATTCGGCACATGGCCTATCCGCAGCCGGGCAGGGCGTGTTTGGCTCAAAAGTGCCTGCAGTTCATCGGCGTTCGTGACGGCGTCACCCCAGGCCAGCATGGGCACCCCCGACGCGCTCAGCAGTTCGGCGCCCTGTTTGTGCAACACCACCTCGTAGCGGTAAGCGCTCAGCTCATTATGCGACCAGCCGCGCTTGAGCAGCACTTCGAGTCCGGCAGCCTCGGGCAACCGCTGTGTTACCGCGACAAAAAACCTTGGGTCCAGCAGCAATTCTTTTTCCGTCGCCAGCGACTGCGAGACGCGGGTACGCAACGCCGCCGCATCTTCATTCGCATCAGCCTGGTGCAGCGCCAGCGCGGTTGCAAACTGACGCAGATGTCGGAGGCTACGCACATCGCCGATCACCAGCCGGCCGCCGGGCACCAACAACGTCATCGCCTGCGCGATCACCTCGGCCAGATAGTCGGCACTGGGGAAGTACTGCACCACCGAGTTGATCAGGATGGTGTCGAAATAATTGGCCGGTAGCGCCGCGATCTCGTGCGCCGCAAGTGATCGTAGTTCGACTTTCGGCGCAATCTCCGGGTACGTGCCCAGCATCGCGCGTAAAGCATCGATTGCCGGGACAGAGAAGTCGATGCCCCAGTAGGCTTCGCAGTGCGAGACGAGCTTCCAGAGCATCAGGCCCGAGCCGACGCCGATCTCCAGTATGCGACGTGGACGCTGCTGCATCACCAGCGACACCGCCGCTGCCTGCCACTCGCGCATCTCCGGCAAGGGAATCGGCGCGCCATCGAAACTGCTGATGAGTGCACGAAAATCTTCGTCGTGCGGAAGATCGATATTGCTGTCGTACAGGCGATCGTACACTGCCTGCCACTCGCCGACCTGGACGTGTTCGCGACCGATGTCGCGATCATCGGCCTCAACGCCAGGCACGACATACCCGACGAGCCGCTTGTGCCCCTGCGCATCCTCGTGCGCCACCACGGCCGCCTGCGATACGCCCGGCTGGCGCGACAGGCACGCCTCGATCTCGCCCAACTCGATCCGAAAGCCGCGCAGCTTCACCTGGTGGTCCACTCGCCCCAGGAACTCGAGTTCACCATCCGCCACCCGCCGCACCAGATCCCCGGTGCGGTACATCCGCTCGCCGGCCTCGAACGGGTTGGCCACGAACCGCTCTGCCGTTAACGATGGACGACGCCAATATCCGCGCGCCAGCCCCTCACCACCCAGATATAACTCGCCCGTTATCCCGGCAGGCACCGGCTGCAGACCGTCATCCAGCACGTACACGCCGGTATTGGCGATCGCCTCGCCCAGCCGAATCGGACCGTCGCCCACCTGGTCGCACAGTGACCAGACTGTAGTCTCGGTCGGACCGTACATGTTCCACAAGGCGCCACCGCCGCGCAGGTATGCCGCCAGTGCTGGCGGCAGCGCCTCGCCGCCGCACAGCATCCGCATCCCCGCCGCCGGCGTCCAGCCCGCTTCGCGTAGCAATTGCCAGGTCGCTGGCGTGGCCTGCATCACCTCCGGCGCGGTTGCTTCCAAGAGCGCGCGCAGACGCTGACCATCAGTGCTCACCGAGCGCGGCACAATCCGCACCCGGCCTCCCACCATCAGCGGCAGATACAGTTCCAGTACCGCAATGTCGAAGGAGATCGGTGTGCACGCCATGAGCGTCTCGCCTGCGCCCATGCCAGGGCGTTGCGCCATGCTGTGCAGGAAATTGAGCACACCGCCGTGGCGCACGCTCACGCCCTTCGGGCGGCCGGTCGAGCCAGAGGTGTAAATCACGTAGGCCGGATGCTCTGGCGACAGCGCGACCTGCAGATCGGCCACAGACTGCAGCGAGAGGTCCAATTGGTCCAGGCACCATACTGCGGCCGGATCGGGGAGGGCGGCCAGCATCTGACTGTGGCCAAGGATCACCGCCGGCTGCGCATCCTCGATCATGTAAGCCACGCGCTCGGCAGGATAGTCCAGATCGAGCGGCAGGTAGGCGCCACCAGACTTGAGCACCGCCAGCAGAGCAACCAGCATCTGCAGCGAGCGTGGCAGGGCCACGGCGACGATCTGTTCGGTGCCGATACCGGCCTCGCGCAACGCGTGGGCAAGGCGGTTGGCCTGGGCATTGAGTTCGGCGTAGGTCAACGACTCATCGCCAAACAGTGCCGCTAGCGCATCAGGCGTCAGACCCGACTGGGCTTCGAAGAGGGCAGGAGCGAGTGCGTCTTGCATTTATATAATTTCCATTAATTCACCCGTCGATTTTCAGCACACCAAAAATCTTCAACAGTGCGCTGACCGTGACCACGAGCAGCGTAGCGGCGCCGGCAAGCAGAAAAATCTCTTTGGCCGGCATCTGCCGGGACATCCAACCTGAAAGCGCAACCGAAGCAGAAATATTGATGGTTGACACGACCATGAACACACTGGTGGCGCGGCCGCGAATCTCGTCTGGGTACCGTTGCTGCAGCCAGGAAAACCAAGCGATTTCAACGAAACCAGTGCGAGTACCAACAAGGACCAGCAAGCCGATATACAAAAAAAGTGCAAAATTCAGTTCTGGATGAACCGCGCCGATGGCGACGAGAAGGCAAGAAGCTATCGCATCCAGCAGTAGGACCAACGACCACATTTGCTTCGATATGACTGCGCGCAGTAGACCCAATGCGGTCATGCCGAGAAACACGCCGGCAGAATTCGCCGATACCAACAGGCCATAGGCTTGTGCACCCAGTTCAGTGCTTTGTTCTGCTAGCAGCGGTAGCGCGATCCTGACTGGACCGCTAAGCACGAAGGATACGAGCATCCAATAGCAGAGCACGGTCAGCGCCTGGCGATCGGCGAGGAACCACTTGACTGCCGGGATAATATTTAAACGGCTTCCAGTCTTTGCTGTATCGCTGCTGACGGGACGAAATGCCACTTGAAGCATGATTAAGGCGACAAGGGCGAGGCCGAGCCCGTCGATGAGGAAGGCGATGGCGAACGTCGACATATCTGGGGCTGTGTGTGCAACGCCAGTAGCCGTGCTTTCTCCCACCGAGATGCCCAGCAGCACGCCTGCCAGCAGTGGACCCACGAACGCTGCTGCTTGGCGGATGCTGCCAATCACAGAGCTAGCTGCGGGCACCATCGATTTCGGAAGCGCGGCCGCGATCGACGAAAAGCTAGCTGGCACCGAAATACCAAAAACGAGGCCGGTGGAAAATGCGAAAACATCTATCATCCACAGTTCAAGCCGGCCCATAAAAAGCAGGCCACTTAGACCTAACAATAGTATGGCGCAGCTGACATAGGACCATGTAAGAATCCGTTTCGGAGAATATTTATCAACGAGCCCACCGCCAAACAATAGTAGGACGATCTGTGGCGCGCCTGAGATCACCATAACGGTCGCTAGCGCCACGGGGTCGCCAGTCATTTTCAGAACAAGCCATGGTAAAGCTAGCGCAGTAAATTGACTGCCCAGCATGGCAATTGCCGAGCCTATGCAGATCCGGATAAAATTACGATTGCGTAGAAGTCGTGCGTCCTCATTGGGTTTGACCTCTAACGGAGCCATAGAGCTTTTGCCAGTCAGGCAGACTTCGGTCATTGATCCATCACGGACGCCAATGCCCTCATCCGTGGCCATTATTTAATATCCATTACTGCATCCGCCCTAGCGATGGCAGGTGAATGTGTCGGACGCAACAGGCGGCGATCAATTGCGGCACCGATCCGCGGCGCAAATTTTGGATCCAGTAACTCGAAATGGCTGCAATCCGCCTTGATATGTTCGACGGTACCGGCGATACATCCTTCCCAGCCATCCGTGATGAGGCGTCCGATCGAGTCACCGTTAGGTGGGCGTAACGCGGAAACGAGTAACAACTCTCCGTAGAAGGTGCCGCGTGGCGGGAACTTCTTGAACAGTTGGATGTGATTGCGGTAGATATCGATCGACTTGGCGAATAGATCCTGACCAAGGCTGGTAAAAGGACTATTACGAGCACGTAGCAGTGCATAGGCTTCGCTGATGGTTGGCGTGGGCGCGCCGACCGGGAGGACCACACCCTCCATGACAAGAATGTCGGCAAGGAAATCGCTGCAATACTCGCCCTCGTGAGCCTGCGGTAGGAATTCGGTATCGATGATAGACAATAGACCGACTTCGAGGCCGCGATGCTGCATCTCGCACGCAATTTCGAAAGCAAGCAAGCCGCCAAAGGACCAGCCTACCAGGTGATACGGTCCCTTTGGCTGGTAACGAAGGATCTGACCTAGATAGTCGTCGACAATTTCGCTGACACTCTGGGGCATCGGCCCGTCGTATTCGAAATTGCGCGCTTGCAGACCAATGAATGGATGGCGTGGTGACACAAAATGCATAAGGCGCGAAAACGCCCAGCACAGGCCGCTCGCAGGGTGCAGGCAAAAGACCGCAGGCTGGTTCCCACCTTCGCGGAGAGTCAGTACAGAAACAGTCGATATGTCGCTAGCCATATTGAAAATTAGGCGATCGGCGAGGCGTGAGACCGTCGGCGCTTCAAATATGGCTCTAATACCCACATCCACTTCCATTGCCACGCGGATGCGGCTGACTAGCTGTGCTGCGAGAAGTGAGTGGCCGCCGAGCTCGAAGAAGCTATCGTCGATGCCAATAATTTCCAAACCTAGAGTTTCCGCAAACAGCAATGCGAGGATCTGCTCCTGTGGTGTTCGCGGCGCACGGCGGTGAGCGCTGGCGAAGTTCGGTGTCGGTAGGGCCTTGCGGTCCAGTTTGCCGTTGGGCGTAGCCGGCAGGGCAGGCAACACCACGATGGCGGCAGGGATCATGTAGTCGGGCAGGGTGGCCGACAAGGCACGACGCATCGAGACGGGGTCCAGCGTGGCACCTTGCTCGGCCACTGCATAACCCAACAGTTGCGGGTGGCCGGCGTGGTCGGTGCGGGCGCCGGCCACGCTGATCGCAACACCGGGAAGACTGGCGATGGCGCTTTCGATCTCGCCCAGTTCGATGCGAAAGCCGCGGATCTTCACTTGGTGATCTACGCGACCAAGGAACTCCAGATGGCCGTGCGGCGTCCAGCGTACCAGGTCGCCAGTCCGGTAAAGGCGTTTACCGATGTGAAATGGACTGGCGACAAAGCGTTCAGCGGTCAACGACGGACGATGCAGATAGCCGCGTGCCAGGCCCAGGCCGGCAAGATACAACTCGCCGGGCACACCTATGGGCACAGGCCGCAGACCAGCGTCTAGCGCGTACACTTGCGCGTTCGCGAGCGGACGCCCGATGCTCGAGGAGAGCATATTGGCCTCGCCGTCCCAACCGGTAACGTAAACGGTGGATTCTGTGGGGCCGTAGAGGTTGGCGATCCGACAGGTGGGCCACTGGCCGGCAATGCGCTCCGCGAGCGACGGCATGAACGCTTCACCGGCGAGGACGATATCCCGTACGCCGTGCAACGAAACGCCCTGTTCGATCAGTGCGGCCAGGGCAGAGGGCACGGTACTGATCATGCTGCTGGAGAAGGCGTCGGCTGGCTCATGCGCCAGCGCCAGCAGATCGTCGACAATACGAACCGAGCCGCCCATACACAGGGGCGCGAGCAGCTCGAACACCGAGACGTCGAAGCACAAGGAGGTGCTCAGCCACATTCGGGAAAGTCGTTCGCCGAAGTGATCGACTGCCCAGCAAATGAAGTCGCTGAGATTGCCATGGCACACGACCACGCCCTTGGGACGGCCGGTTGAACCCGAGGTGTAAATGATATAGGCCGGATGGCGCGGGTCGGGGAGGGGAAGTGGCTGCATCATGACGACGGACGCGTCGTCGTCTGACGGCCGCAAAATGACGTGGTGAGGTTGGAGAAACGGATGGTCGTCGCGCTCTGACAGCACCAGCGCCGGCCGTGCATCCTCGAGCATAAAGGCGAGACGATCTGGGGGATAGGCAAGATCGAGCGGCAGGTAAGCGGCGCCGCTACGCAGCACTGCCAGGACAGCTACCACCGCATCAAGCGAGCGCGGCAGGGCGATGGCGACGCATCGCTCGGGACCTGCGCCTGCGGCGAACACGCGTTGGGCGAGCCGTTCTACCTGCGCTTCGAGTTCTGCATAGGTGAATGAACGCTCGTCGCAGGTGAGCGCGATCGCAGATGGTGTCCGCAACGCCTGACGCGAGAACAACTGCGGCACCGGCTCGGTGTCCAGAACGCGCGCCGTGTCGTTCCAGGCCTCCAGCAGCAGGCTGCGTTCGTCAGCATCAAGTATGTCCACTGTGCTGACCGCTGCGTCCGGCCGAGCAGAGATGGCATCGAGTATGTGGACCATGCGCGCAGCCAGGTGCTCAACTGTCCGCTTATCGAATAGATCGGCCGCGTATTCCAGCGTTCCGACGATACCCATCGGACCAGCAGCCCCGTACTGTTCGGTCAGGTCCAGACTGAGGTCGAATTTTGCAATTGGCAAGTGAATTTCAGCACGACGCGTCTCCAGGTCGCCGAAGTCTGGATCGGCATCCGGTGCATTCTGCACAGCCAGCATCACTTGGAACAGCGGCTGGTGGCTTAGCGAGCGAGTGGGGTTGATCAGTTCCACCAGGCGCTCAAATGGCAGATCCTGGTGCGCATACGCGGCGAGATCTGCGGTGCGTACTCTCGCCAACAGTTCGCGGAACGTCGGATTGCCGGATAGGTCTGTTCGCAGCACTAAGGTATTGACGAAGAAGCCAACCAGATCGTCGAGGGCATCGTCGGTGCGTCCGGCGACCGGCGTGCCGATCACCACATCGTCGCCGGCGCCGAGCTTGTGCAGCAGGAGGGCGAATGCGGCATGGATGACCATGAACAGGGTAGCGTTCTGTTGTCGTGCCAGCGCCACCAGCTGGGCATGTGTCTGCGCATCCACCACGAATTCGATCACATCGCCGCGGTGGCTCGCCACGGCCGGTCGCGATCGGTCGGTGGGCAGGGTGATCTGTTCGGGAATGCCGTCCAGCGTCCGCTTCCAGAACTCGCCTTGCTGGGCGAGCAGGCTGTTGGCGTCGTTTTCGTCGCCGAGCAGTTCGCGCTGCCATAGCGCGTAGTCGGCATATTGCACGGGCAGCGGGGTCCAATCGGGTGCGCGGCCATCGCGTCGGGCCGCGTAGGCGGCCCCCAGATCGCGTAGTAGCGGCGCAAGGGACCAGCCGTCGCCAGCGATGTGGTGCAGTACCAGCACGAGCACATGTTCATCGGGTGCAAGCTGCAACAGGTGGGCGCGCAACGGCAGATCAGTCGAAAGGTCGAGGCAGCCCTGCAACATCTCGATCACGACAGCATCAAGCTCTCCCTCCAAGGCAGAAACATGAAAGGCGAACGAGGAACTTTCTACAGCGATCTGATAGGGCACGCCATCAAATTCGATCAACAGCGTCCGCAGGATTTCGTGACGATCGACGAGGTCGACCAGTGCTTGTTTCAGCGCATCGTGGTCCAGCACTCCCTGCAGACGCAACGCCAGCGGAATATTGTACGTTCCGCTTACCCCCTCCAACTGCTGGATGAACCATAGCCGCTGCTGCGCGTATGACAGCGGCACCGCGTCCTCCGCTGTGCGCGCGTAGCGCGACAAGGGCAGTCGTGCCGTGCCGGCGTACGCAAGCTGCTGTGCCAGCGTCGCTACCGTCGGCGACTCGAACAGATCACCGATTCCCAGTTCCACGGACAGCGTCGTGCGTATCCGGCTCACTAGACGCGTCGCCAGGAGGGAATGGCCGCCAAGGTCGAAGAAGTTGTCGTCGATGCCCACCGACGACAGGCCCAGTACGTCGCAAAATAGCGCCGCCAGCTGGATCTCTTGTGGCGTTCGCGGCGCTCGCCCGTCGCCCCGACCGAAGTCGGGGGCAGGCAGCGACTTGCGGTCGAGCTTGCCATTGGGTGTCAACGGCATCGCCGTCAGCGGCATGATCACCGACGGCACCATATAATCTGGTAGCACCTGCGCCAGCGTGCGGCGCAGTGTGACTGTCAAGGTGCGCAGCCCGCTATCAGCATCGGGGTTGTTGGCGTAATGCGCCGGTGCCTGCAGTTCGCCCGGCGCTAGCAGGTCCACTGGACGCCGGCTAGCGCGATCGCGCTCGTCCACCAGTACCAGATCGAATGCACCGTCGTCCGCCGACGCGCTCCACATCGCCGCCGCCCAATAGCCCATCGACTCGGCCAAGGTGCACAGCGCTTCGGGTTCCAGCCCGTCGTCGGCCAATGCCGCAGCACTGTGCCGCGCTTGCGCCACCTCGCCGCGCTGCAGCTGTTGCACTGCGCGTGAAGCGTTCAACAGACGCCGATTCGGCACATGGCCTATCCGCAGCCGGGCAGGGCGTGTTTGGCTCAAAAGTGCCTGCAGTTCATCGGCGTTCGTGACGGCGTCACCCCAGGCCAGCATGGGCACCCCCGACGCGCTCAGCAGTTCGGCGCCCTGTTTGTGCAACACCACCTCGTAGCGGTAAGCGCTCAGCTCATTATGCGACCAGCCGCGCTTGAGCAGCACTTCGAGTCCGGCAGCCTCGGGCAACCGCTGTGTTACCGCGACAAAAAACCTTGGGTCCAGCAGCAATTCTTTTTCCGTCGCCAGCGACTGCGAGACGCGGGTACGCAACGCCGCCGCATCTTCATTCGCATCAGCCTGGTGCAGCGCCAGCGCGGTTGCAAACTGACGCAGATGTCGGAGGCTACGCACATCGCCGATCACCAGCCGGCCGCCGGGCACCAACAACGTCATCGCCTGCGCGATCACCTCGGCCAGATAGTCGGCACTGGGGAAGTACTGCACCACCGAGTTGATCAGGATGGTGTCGAAATAATTGGCCGGTAGTGCCGCGATCTCGTGCGCCGCAAGTGATCGTAGTTCGACCTTCGGCGCAATCTCCGGGTACGTGCCCAGCATCGCGCGTAAAGCATCGATTGCCGGGACAGAGAAGTCGATGCCCCAGTAGGCTTCGCAGTGCGAGACGAGCTTCCAGAGCATCAGGCCCGAGCCGACGCCGATCTCCAGTATGCGACGTGGACGCTGCTGCATCACCAGCGACACCGCCGCTGCCTGCCACTCGCGCATCTCCGGCAAGGGAATCGGCGCGCCATCGAAACTGCTGGCAAACGCGCTGAAGTCTTCGTCGTGCGGAAGATCGATATTGCTGTCGTACAGGCGATCGTACACTGCCTGCCACTCGCCGACCTGGACGTGTTCGCGACCGATGTCGCGATCATCGGCCTTAGCGCCAGGCACGACATACCCGACAAGCCGCTTGTGCCCCTGCGCATCCTCGTGCGCCACCACGGCCGCCTGCGATACGCCCGGCTGGCGCGACAGGCACGCCTCGATCTCGCCCAACTCGATCCGAAAGCCGCGCAGCTTCACCTGGTGGTCCACTCGCCCCAGGAACTCGAGTTCACCATCCGCCACCCGCCGCACCAGATCCCCGGTGCGGTACATCCGCTCGCCGGCCTCGAACGGGTTGGCCACGAACCGCTCTGCCGTTAACGATGGACGACGCCAATATCCGCGCGCCAGCCCCTCACCACCCAGATATAACTCGCCCGTTATCCCGGCAGGCACCGGCTGCAGACCGTCATCCAGCACGTACACGCCGGTATTGGCGATCGCCTCGCCCAGCCGAATCGGACCGTCGCCCACCTGGTCGCACAGTGACCAGACTGTAGTCTCGGTCGGACCGTACATGTTCCACAAGGCGCCACCGCCGCGCAGGTATGCCGCCAGTGCTGGCGGCAGCGCCTCGCCGCCGCACAGCATCCGCATCCCCGCCGCCGGCGTCCAGCCCGCTTCGCGTAGCAATTGCCAGGTCGCTGGCGTGGCCTGCATCACCTCCGGCGCGGTTGCTTCCAAGAGCGCGCGCAGACGCTGACCATCAGTGCTCACCGAGCGCGGCACAATCCGCACCCGGCCTCCCACCATCAGCGGCAGATACAGTTCCAGTACCGCAATGTCGAAGGAGATCGGTGTGCACGCCATGAGCGTCTCGCCTGCGCCCATGCCAGGGCGTTGCGCCATGCTGTGCAGGAAATTGAGCACACCGCCGTGGCGCACGCTCACGCCCTTCGGGCGGCCGGTCGAGCCAGAGGTGTAAATCACGTAGGCCGGATGCTCTGGCGACAGCGCGACCTGCAGATCGGCCACAGACTGCAGCGAGAGGTCCAATTGGTCCAGGCACCATACTGCGGCCGGATCGGGGAGGGCGGCCAGCATCTGACTGTGGCCAAGGATCACCGCCGGCTGCGCATCCTCGATCATGTAAGCCACGCGCTCGGCAGGATAGTCCAGATCGAGCGGCAGGTAGGCGCCACCAGACTTGAGCACCGCCAGCAGAGCAACCAGCATCTGCAGCGAGCGTGGCAGGGCCACGGCGACGATCTGTTCGGTGCCGATACCGGCCTCGCGCAACGCGTGGGCAAGGCGGTTGGCCTGGGCATTGAGTTCGGCGTAGGTCAACGACTCATCGCCAAACAGTGCCGCTAGCGCATCAGGCGTCAGACCCGACTGGGCTTCGAAGAGGGCAGCCATCGATACGATTGGGGTCGTATTCGCATGGCAATCAAATAGCTGAAGATTCGACAAGGGAGGTGATGTATCCATACGTTAAACCCTGAGATAACATCACCCGTCCGGATACTATTGCAGACGCCTCTGGTCAAGAATCCATCGCTTCGATGAGGCTTTTTGGCCTCATATCCACCCAATGCGTTTCGATATAATCAAGGCAAGCTTGGCGGCTGTCCTTGCCATGAACTACGATCCAGCCAGCGGGCACATCAGCGAACGCTGGCCATAATGAATGTTGATTCTCTTCATTTACAAGAACATAATAATCAGCATCATCATCCTCGAATGGATTGGTCATGATTTTAATCTCCCAATTAATTTGGCAAAATTTTTAGAGCGGTCTCGATTTTTTAAAATGCCGGATCAACCCTCAATCTTTCTCAAAACCACCTCAAATCTCGAAAAAGTGGATTTTCCGACAATACTCAGATTGGCTCGATCAGGCTCGGTGATGCTAAGAGTAACCTCGGCTTCTGTCTTGGCACGTGCACTATATACACCGTTGCCTTTGACCGAGAGTGCGATACTTTGCGCGCCAATTGCCGGCTGAAGCTCAGGCGGAAGTGTAAGTTCACACCCGCCGTCAGAGCGCTCCTTGATCGATGCCGTTGCGGTGGACGTTCCCGAGGGAGAAGGCACCCCCTCGAGAGACCAACGGCCGGCAATAGAAGCGGCGTTTGCATTGAACATGAATCCTCCAAGCATGAAAAGAATGACGCAATACAGAATGCGCCTGGAAATCTGCCTAGAGGGGGGGGAGCGAAGATGTGATGCGTCCATAATAATTTTGCAATCCAAAAGTAAGGATCAGAAAAATCGAGGAGCCTGCATCTATGACTAGAACAACTTTTTCATTTTGTCCAACTTGTGGCTTTGCACACGCAAGGCTAGGATTACCCCAAAAGACCTAGAGGCCACACTGAAAGTTTTAAAGGAACAACCATCCGCTGTCAACACATTTTCACAGCATACGCCTAGCAGATGTGCGAATAATGATCGACGCCACACTAACCAGCACAAGTGACTGATTTTATTAATTTATTTTACAGTTTCAGCTATTGAGTGTGTCCGAATCCGGTCATGACGTCCGATCTCGTACACACCAATCTAAAGATGCGCCGATGTCTGCAATCATTGCACTAACTCGTCAGAGTACGATGCATGAGCTTGGCAATAGCCTCCACATTCTCGTGCAGGAAGAAATGCCCTCCCTGCATAGACAGAATGCGCACCTTACCACCAGTGCATCTGTGCCATCCCTGAAGATCCACTAGTGAAACTTCCGGATCGGCATCACCTCCCATTATAGTAATCGGGACCATTAAGGGAACTCGATCAGGCATCCAAACATAGTCTTCGCAGGCAGCAATATCGGCTCTTAGTATTGGCAGCAGTAGAGCCATGAGTTCGTTGTTTGCAAGCACTTCTGGTGGTGTTCCACCGAGCTGTCTCAGGCGCTCGATTAGAAGCTGGTCATCTGCAAGATGGTATTGATCTCGTCGCCGCGGGCAATGCGGCGGTAGCCGTCCTGAGACAAATAGATGGCGAGGCGCTGCAAGTCGACTGGCAACCAAGGAGCGGCTCAACTCATAGCCGAGCAGACCACCCATGCTGTGGCCCCAGATTGAGAAGTCGCCCTGAAGTTGCACGGAAAGTTCTGAGCGCAGCCATGCTACCAGTCCATCGATGCTGGGAATCGCAGGTTCGTACAAGCGAGAACCACGACCTGGAAATACAGGGCAGATGACGTCGATATGAGCTGTTAGCGCTGTCGCCCATGCTTGGAAGATGTGCTGACTACCACCTGCATATGGCAGGCAGATCAGGCGTGGACGGGATTGCGAATCACGCATGCGTAAATCCATATCAGTGCCTTCGTCGACGTCCTAGTCTACGCCGCTAGGAGGGCAAGGTAGCACTACTGCGGATGCTTCCAGCATCGGCCAGGTATGCTCCGCAGTCATCGTCGATTCGTCTGAAGATTGTTCCGTACCTAGCGCGCAACTCCGACGCCAGGTATGACCAAAGTTGGCGCACGTCTTAGGCGTCCACGAGCATATCCCTGATCCTTCCTGGCTCACCGGCTATGAAAACGGGCCACTGACAGGACGGGTGGCCACTCACAGAAAATCTGAGCGATAGGCTGTCACGGCTTACGTACAACCGGAAATACCATGCGACTGCAGAAGATCAGCGATAATCCCCTAGGGCTTCTGCATGATTGGATACAGATTTGCTCAAAAGCATACAGATTAGGTGCCTGGGGAATACAGATTTACTCTCCACGGACATTGCGACGGCGTGAACAGCTTGCGCAACCTGGCCAGCCGAGGGAATAACATAAGATACATTATGCGAAATTGGAAGTGCACGATACCGACGCGCATGCGCTGGCTCTGGCTTACTGACGAAGCAGGTAAATCTTCTACCACGCGCCATGTAACTGTGCTGATTCTTCGGTTGTCTACCGAGGATGACGTTTGACATTGTCGTTGGCTCTGTAGGCGCCGAGCTTGCTGCAGGAGCGCCGTTTTGCGCGTTCTGCGCGGTCGCTTTAAATGTGTCACCGACATCACCGAGATCAAAACCGTTCAACGCAAGCTGCATCTGTGCATCGTGCTAGACCTGTTCGATCAGCTTGTATTGGGCTGGTTGATGCACCATCGTCAGGACTGGAAGTTCGTAGCGGCGAATACCAGCGGCATCTGGTAGCCAAAAGTCTGCTGTGTTCGATGAGCGCAGTGAGGCACTGCGGCGACAATGCGGCGTGCGAAAGCTTCTTCGGTCTGTTCAAGCGAGAGTATGTCTATCGATCAAAGATACTCGACGCTGGAAGCGGCAAGAGCCGATGTGTTCGAATACATTGATCGGCGGCACAACCCGAGGATACCGCGGAGGGTCGCCAAGCAGAACAGCAAGTTCAAAGCTCTTTTACAACGGCCCGTGATTTCGGGGTGGAACCCTAACTAGCGCTGCTCGAGAATGTACCGAAGTTCGTCAGTGATCCTTTGATCTAGCAACTCACCTAACGCATCATATTGCTGCTCGACCAGCGCCATATCAAACCGGCTCTCAAGAAGTGCCAAGGCCAGGATCCCCGTAGGCCCATTGTAGAGGCCTTGGGCCGCCAGTCCTGAAAGGACCAGAAGGTAAAGTTTGGGGAAAAAGCCGTCAAGCTCTCTTAGGTGCTCTCGTGCCGTGACACAGCTACCGACCAAACGTTGAGCAGCTACCGGGTAGCCATCTCTTTCATCAACGCGCCATGCTTCTAGCGTGTTGATTCGGAACGGTACACAGCTGGCCAATAGAAGTAGCATTGTACCCAGCCTCTTAAGTGCGCTCTGTGCTTCCGGATCATCCGCCGCTTGGTCATAAGCAAATGCCTCAACTATCCGGAGGCATGCGCCAATTGCATGTCCATCAGCAGAAATCTCCTCTGATTGAGGGTCGGCAGGGAATCGTTACGTACAGGGCCAAAAACCACCTAAGCGATTGAAACACAATGATAAAGGCTTTGTCCCGATAGCGGATCTCCCCGTCTATGGGGCCTGTTCAAGGACTTTCGCTGTATAGCTCAGCGGCGCCACTTCCCTATCAAGGTCGAGATGGTAGTCGCCGAAACGATTGATGTGGCTGGTCCGATACGGCGACAGGCCGGCCAGGATCTCGGGCGTCAGTTCAATCCCCTCCTTCCGCATCTCAGCCAAGGTCCGGCTCATGCCCTCCACGTTGTGGAGGATGATCATGTTCGCGACCAGCTGGCTGTACTTGATGATCTTGCGCTGCTCGTGTTGGACGTTCTCAGCAATGATCCCCTGGCTGCCAAAGAACACCCATTTTACGAAGCCGTTGTACTCCTCGCTCTTGTTGGTCGCAGCATGGATCGTTTTCCGAATCTCGTTGTCATCGATGTAGCGCAGCAAGAACAGCGTTCGGACGGCCTTGCCAAGTTCCCGGAAGGCGAAGTACAGCTTGTTCTTCCGGCTGTAGGTGCCCAGCCGGCGCAGGATCGAGGACGCGGTGATTTTCCCCAATCGGATTGAGATCACCACCCGCAGCATGTCGTGGAGATGGGTCGCGATCAGTTGCCAGTCGATGCTGTCTCCGAACAGTGCCTGGATGTTCTTATAGGTCCTGCCAGGTTCGGGCCGAAAGAAAGTCAGATCCTTGATGTTTCGTATCCTGGGCATCAGCTGGATGCCCAGCATGTGGGCCAAACCGAAGACCGGGTAGCTCTGTGCCTGCGTGTCGCCATGGACGATCTCAGGCTGGATGTCGGACGTGTTGGCCAGCAGGCCATCGAGGATGTAGATGCCCTCGTGCACGCCACAGGGAATGAAGTGGCTGAACAGCGCCACATATTTGTCGGACACATGGTAGTAGCCGATGCCGCCGTAGCCGCCATAGCGGATGTGGTACTCCGACAACAGGTTGTCCTCGTAGACGCTCCATTTGGTGCCATCTGCTGAGGCGCTTTTCCCGCTGCCCCAATAGCCCGGCAGGTCGAATTTGTTGTAGGTATTGATGACCTCCACGATGGCCTTCTCAAGCACATCCTCGGTCACGTATTTCAGGTTCAGCCAAGCAACCTGGCGCCGGCTGAAGCCCTTGATCGACCGCGCCGTCTGCGTCGGACCCAAGTTGCAGCCATAGCAAAATAGTGTGGTGATCACACGTCGGGGCAGATCTTCGACTTGGCTCCCGGTGCCGGCGATCGGGTGGAAAAAACGGTGCAGATCCAACCATTGGCTGGCATCGATCAGCACATCGACGATGCTGGACTCTGGAAGCCGTTCGGCGATGAGGCGATCCACGGTGGTAATCGCGCTGGAGACTTCGGCGCGTTGCCCCTTCCGCAGCACCAAGCGCCCATCCAGGATGTCCGCATGCACGTTCTCCGGGAAACGCGCGTCGACCTCATCGGCCAAGGCGGTCAATTGTGCGCGCAACCCCGCCGCGAAAGACTCGGCGTCGGTGGGCAGGCCTGACACCTGGCCATAGGCTTCCAGTTCCTGCGCCAAGGTGGCCTCATCGACCAGCTGCTCGCGGTAATCATCAAAGCGCTCGCTGCTGGGAATGAAGAGATCTCCGGATTTCAGCTCGTCTTTGACCTGCACCAGCACGGCCAGCTCAAAGTACTTCCGGTGCATCCAGCCGGCGCCGGCCGCGCTGGCCCGCTTGCCGAACACGTGCTGACGCCAGAGCTTGGACATCCAGTCGAAGTCCTTTTCTGGGTCCAAACCGAGGGAAGCGACCTCGATCAGCTCACGACGCTGGTTGCGCAGCGAGAGCACGGCTGCGATCAACGGCTCCATGCCGGCATCGTGGCTGGTCGCCCGCAAGTTCATCAGCTCCAGCCCATTGAACAGCAGCGGCCTGACCACGCCATAGGGCTGCAGCATGAAAGGCAGGTAGTTCTTGCCGGCGTAGGCCATATGTTCTTCGCATTCGGCCAGCAAGGTCGACACTTCCGCTTCCAGGCTGTTGTCGATGGCATCCACGCGCTGACTATCGCTGCCGTCGAGCTGATAGGCCTGCAGGATCTCCTTGAGCTGGCCGATGAGGAAGTCGGCCCGCTTGGCATGTTCGAGCTGGTATGCCAGCAGCTTCTGCTGGGCCGTGTTCTCCAGCCCGCGCACCTGCTTGATGAACAACTCGGCGGCATCATCCAGCGTCTTGGCGTGCTGGGCGCGAATGAAGATGGTGGCCAGCGCATAGCGCTTGTCCTCAGCCAATTCGGCCAGTTCGCTGGCGTCATAGGCCCGAGCCATTGCACGGAATTGCTTGAGCTTGGGCACCGGCACATCGATAGGAGGCAGTTGGTCAGCCAACTGCTGCAGCATGCGGATGTGCTGCAGATAAAAACGAACTTCCTTGTTGGTCGGCCGGCCAGGCTCGCGCTTGAGCGATTGCCAGCCAGTAAATCTGGAGCCTTCCGGTGCGCGCAGCAATTCGTCAATGAGCGCGCGCGTGGCAGGCGTCAGTGCGTGACTGATGCTGCGGTAGTACCCCAAATTGACCCGCTCGCGTGCGCCAATGGCGGCCAGCTCCAGGGTGCGGAAGCCTGGCAGTTCGTAGCGGTGGTGCACCAGCTCTTCGAGCAGGACGTTCACGATGTCCGGGATAGTGTGTTTGGTCTGTGCTGCTCCGGTGGCCACTGTGTCCAGCCAAGACAACCCAGCTTTGTCCAAGGGACGCACCCCAATGAACTGCCGCAGCTGCGGCATATGCCGGCGCTGGCTGCCGGAGGCGTCATAGCGTTCGAGCTGGTCGGTGTCCAATACGCGCCCGAGTCGGGCGGCCTTGGCGATGTGCTTCCGGATCCGCTCGGGCACTTCGGCCAACACTGTGAAGTAACCCAAGCGCTGGAAGAGCTTGAGATGGATCAGCACCGCCAGTTGCGGACCCGGCTGGGTGGTCAGCTGCTTGGCGAATGCAATCTCAGCGGCGGTGGGGGTATAGATCTCCTCCAGTTCCTTGGCGGTGGGATCAGGCTTCAGTCGCGGGTAGGCGGTCTCGTGAAGGGTAGCCATTGGATCCGAAGGTTATGAGGGGATCAATCCCAATGCCGGCCGTCGTCTGTATTGAGAGACGCTTCCAGGAAACACTGGTGCGTATCGGCCATGCGGTGCATGTCATCGAGCAACGTGGCCAGGATTTCATCCAGATCCCGATCGGGATCGGTGGGAACAGCTAACCGGTACTCGCTGCTGGCGGTGTTCAGACGCACAGCCTGGAACGGAGCCAAGCAGATATCTTCAATCCGGCCCCGGGCCTTGGCCGCGCCGCGGCCCGCGCGGGCAAACGGGGTCAGCACCATGCGCAGACGGAGCTGCAGCGCAGATTTACTCTCGGGTGCCGGCAGTGCCATCGCCGGTACCGGCGCGGTTGGACTGGGTAGGCTCGCTTCAATGCGGTCCCGGGCAAACGGGTCACGCCCATTCAGGTAGCGCATGGCCGACTGCACATCGCGCCAGCCCACGTACTCCATCAACGCCTTCATGTCCCAGCCTTGGTCGTTGGCCCAGCTGGCAAAGCCTCGACGCAGCGAATGGCTACTGTGGAGCCCCGCATCGGCAAAACCGGCACTGGCCAGCAACTCGCGCAGCAGGCGCACCAAACTGTTGGGATGGAGCCCTTCAGCGCTGACCTGGCCCCATTGGTTGACCGCCCGAAACACCGGCCCTTCTTGCAAGTCAGCCGCCTGCAGCCACGCTTGGGTCGCCTCCACCGGACACAGCCGCGATAACGCCGGCACCTTATAGGTGACGCCGGCCGCCTGCCGATCGCCCTTGCTGCGCGGCAGGAAGCAGGTCATCCCCTGTCCCGGCACTAGCGTGAGGTGGGCCACTTCCAGACGCAGCAGTTCATCGCCACGGAAACCTCGCCAGAATCCGAGCAGCACCAGCGCTCGGTCGCGTTGATGGCGCAGCGCCGCCGCTCCGTCGCCGCGGGCATGCGCCGCAGCAATCGCTGCAGCCAACCAGTCATCGAGCTCGACCAGCCGCCGAATCTGGAGCGGCGCGGCTTGCTTGACCTGCCCGGGGTGCAGGGTCTGGATGCCTTTGAGCACCTTGCGCACCAGCGGCGACCGGGTGGGATCGACAAATCCGTGGTCGCGGTGCCAAGAGGCGATGGCGGCCAGGCGCTGGCGAAGGGTGCTGGTGGCCAGGGTCTGCGCATACGCGGCCAGGTATCGGGCCACGCTGTCAGGTGTCGCTGGGAGGTGGCCTTGCCACTCGACTTCAAAGTGCCGCAGCGCCGACGCATAGCTGCGCACCGTGTTCTGGCGCGTGGCCGCATCGAGGTAGCGGTCCAGTTCGGTCACTGGCGCGTGGCCTCCACAGCGACCGGCTGCCGCAGGGTCGACAGAATGGTGCATTCCGCCCGCTGCCCGCCGTGGCAACTGGCAATCACCCGTTCCAACTCGCTGGCCATGCGCTGCAGGTCGGCCATGCGCGCCCGCACGTCCGTCAGATGGCTGCGTGCCAGCCGATCCACGTCGCCGCACGAAAGCTCCTCATCGCCGGCCAGCTGCAGCAGGCTGCGGACCTCCTCCAGGCTGAAGCCTAGGTCCCGGCCGCGCGCAATGAAGCGCAGCCGCTCGATGTCGGCCGGGCCATAGACCCGGTAGCCATTGCCCGAGCGCCCCGGGCGCGGCAGCAGGCCGATCCGCTCGTAATAGCGGATCGTCTCCAGGTGGCATCCACTGGCGTCGGCAGCCTCACTGATTTTCATTCGTAGTACACTTGACTCCGTAGTAGCTACGGACTTTACGCTGAGCTCGTATTCGCCGCCACTCCGGCCGCGCCGCTGCGTGTGACGACCATGCCACTGCCCATCTCCTTGATTCGCTACTGCCTGATTGCCTTGCTGATCGGCTGGGTTCTGCCCGCTTCCGCTCAGGCGGAGCCTCCCACAGCAGACCTGCGCCAAACGTGGCAGATGCTCGATTACATCGCGGTCGACTACCCCGGCGCGGTCCAGGCCGGCCGCGTTATTGCCCCCAGCGAATACGCCGAAATGAGCGAGTTTGCTGGCGCCGTCCGCAGTCAGCTGGCGGCATTGCCCGGTGGCCCGAACCAGCAGGAGCTGACGGCCCAGGCCGACCGCCTAGTCCAGGCGGTGGCAGAGAAGGCCGACCCTGCGCAGGTAGCAACGTTGGCGCGCGGGCTCGGCACGGCGCTGTTGGCCCACTACCCGATCGGCGCGGTTCCGGCGAGCCCGCCGAAAACCTCCCAGGCCGCGTCCATCTACAGCCAGCAGTGCGCGGCCTGTCACGGCCCCACAGGTCACGGTGATGGCCCCGCCGCGCAAGCGTTAAGTCCGCCGCCGATCGCGTTCACCGATGCCACTCGCGCCGCGCAGCGCACCCCGCTGTCGTTGTACGAGGTCATTTCCCAGGGTGTGCCGGGTACCGGCATGGTCAGCTTCTCTGGGCTGTCAGAAAGTGATCGCTGGGCGTTGGCATTCTATGTGGGCAGCTTGGGGTACTCCTCGCAAGCCAAGGCTCAAGGTGAGGCGTTATGGCGCACCAGTACGGAGGCCCATGCACGCATTCCCACCCTCGAATCGCTGACGCGCACGCGGGAAGCCGATCTTGCCACCACGATGCCCGCTGATCAGGCAAACGCGATCATCGCCTACCTGCGTTCGCAGCCACAGGCTGTCAACGAAGCGGTACCAGGAGCCGATCGCTTTGCGGTGGCGCGGCAGCAACTGGCCGCCAGCCAGCGCGCTTACGCTGTTGAGGACCTGGCTCAAGCCAAAAAGCTTGCGCTCTCGTCCTATCTGGATGGAGTAGAGCCGCTTGAGCCCACGCTGGCCACGCGCAATCCGTCATTGCTGCGAGAGATCGAAACGGCCATGGCAGGCTACCGCGCGCAGCTGGACCAGCATGCGCCCGCGGCTGACGTTGCCGGGCAGGCAGCGCAAATTGCCCAGCTGTTTGATCGGGCGGACTTGGCGCTGCAGGACACCCGAATAGGCGCCAGCACCGCATTTCTGGGCAGCTTTACCATCCTGGTACGCGAAGGACTGGAGGCGCTGTTGATCGTGATTGGCATCGTGGCGTTCTTGCGTAAAGCCGAGCGGTCTGATGTGTTGCCGTATGTGCATGCGGGTTGGATTTGCGCGTTGTTGGCAGGTGCAGCTACCTGGGCAGTGGCCACTTACTTTGTTGATATCAGCGGTGCGAACCGGGAAGTCACTGAGGGCGTCTCGGCATTGTTCGCTGCCGCTGTCCTGCTCAGCGTAGGCATCTGGATGCACCAAAAGAGCCTTGCAGGACGGTGGCAGGAGTACCTGCACGCCAAGCTGACGACCGCGCTGACACGGCGCTCGGCTGTTTTTCTGTTCATGCTGGCCTTTGTCGCGGTGTACCGCGAGGTGTTTGAGACGATCTTGTTCTACATCGCGATGTGGAGCGACCAGGCGTCCACCGCCATCCTCGCAGGCCTGGTGGCGGGAATCGCGGTGTTGGCCGCGGTGGCGTACTCGATGCTGCGCATGAGCAGGCGACTGCCGATTAGCCGGTTCTTTTCGATCAGCTCGATTCTCATCGCGGTGATGGCGGTCATCCTGATCGGTAAAGGCGTGGCCGCGTTGCAGGAAGCCGGCTGGATCTCTCAAACACCGCTCGCGTTGCCGCGCATCGAATGGATCGGCCTGTATCCCACCTGGCAGTCGCTGCTGGCGCAGGTATTGGTAGGCACCGCCGCCATCGTGGGGTTCCTCGCCAATGCTCGTTCCGGTGTGCGTAGACAGCCAGGCGCAAACGAGCAATGAAACAACACAGCAGAGGACCAGGACATGAGTGATTGCGGGTGCCACCACGAGGCCAAGAACAAGGAGGAGCGGCGCATCCTCTGGATCGCCTTGGTGCTGAATGCAGCGATGGCCGTGATCGGCGGCATTGCCGGCTGGATTGCCCATTCCACCGGGCTGCTGGCCGACGCGCTGGACATGCTGTCTGACGCCACCGCCTATGCCATTGGCCTGGTCGCTATCGGGCGCACGGCGCGGTTCAAGGCCAACGCCGCGTGGGTCAGTGGCAGCGTGCTGCTGGTGCTGGGCGTAGGCGTGCTGGTCGAAGTCGGCCGCCGGGTGATGTACGGCGCCGAGCCGGTCAGCGGTTGGATGATAGGTACCGCTCTGGTCTCGCTGGCGGTGAATCTGAAAGTGCTCCGTATGCTCGCCCCATTGAAGTCCGGCGAAGTTCATCTGCGAGCGACCTGGCTGTTCACCCGAGCCGATGTGGTGGCCAACGTTGGGGTGATTCTGGCCGGCCTGTTGGTGTGGTGGCTGGCCAGCCCGTACCCGGATTTTGTGATCGGCGCCCTAATCGGCCTATACGTGATCAAGGAAGCCTTCGAAATCTTGGGCGACGCGCGCCGGGCTCGAGCCGACGCGCGCAACTTACCCGCGTGACAGCACTTGGCCGGCTAAGCAATGCCTACGCGGGCTACAGGTGGCACACCTGACGGTGGACCTCAACATGTCTCGCCAACCCTTGGGACTTGAGGGCAAGCTGCGTCACGCACCTTTGGAAACAGAGAGCGTCACTCGGCCTTGTCAGTACCGGCAAATACCACGTCCGCAGCTGCCCAATATCGGCTGAGCCGGGGTCCGCTGGGCGATCGCATCTGTTAAAGCCTGGAAAGCACGCGTCAGCTACTGCTGGGGTGTCCGCGCTCAGTGCGTGGACGTTGACGTATTGGAGTAATCAGGGGCTCAAACGAAATTGTCTAACGCTCAGAGCTTTGAGTACTATCCTACAAATGTCTATTGTCGCATCACGACTCCGCCGCTACCTGCGCCTTCCGGCGCTGGTGTTGCTGCTGCTCGCGGTGCAGATAAACCCGATCTTCGCTGCCATAGGTGACACGCACGAAGCTGCGCGAGGCCTAGCTGAGCACCTGCACGATCGTGACGAGCAGGTTCTCACTCAGGATGCAGCTCATGACGAAGATGGTCAGGGCGGCGACTTCTTTCACGCTCTAATGCACGCCTCTCACTGCTGTGGCCATCTAAGTGCAATTCCATCTGCATTTGCATTAAGTCTTCCACTGGCAGTGGCGGCCAGCGCGCCTGAGTCCGGACAGTGGCAAGCACGTTCGGTGCGCATTCGTTTCGATATCCGTCCTCCGATCGGTCTGTAATGGTCTATCGCTCTTGCGGGCGATCACTGTTTTGACCTTTTCCGGAGAATTCCCATGTGGTTGCGATTGGCGACACTGGTCGCCTGTGCCTTTGCGCCTGCGCTTTATGCGCAAGAGCAAGTGCCTAGTCAAACGTTAACTCTTCAACAGGCGATCGAACATGTCGCCCAGACCCATCCCGATCTTCGCTTGGTAGACGGCCAGCGTGCTGTGCTGCAGGCCAACTATGACTCGGCAAGCTTCAAGCCTGCCCTGACCATTGGTGCAATGGTCGAAAATGCCCTGGGATCTGGCGCCTATCGCGCATTCGACCAGGCAGAAGTCACCGTAACGCTCGCCGGCACGCTGGAACGCGGTGGCAAGCTTGACGCGCGCAAAGCCTTGGCTCAAGCAAATATCGACAAGTTGGCGCCACAGCGCGAAGTAACGCGACTTGATCTATTGGCTGAGACCGCACGCCGCTACTTGGCTGTCGCTGCGGCTATACGCCAACGCGAGATTGCCGAGCTGGACATCGAGCAGCGCCGCCGTACGGTCGACGCTGCCAAGCGCCGATTTGCGGCAGGTGCATCTCCTGAGTCGGTGGTGCTCACGGCACTAGCTGCATTGGCTGAGGCAGAGCTGGATCGCGATCGCGCTAATCAGGCTGAGAAGGCTGCGCGACAATCGCTTTCATCGCTCTGGAACAGCCTAAGCCCCGCCGCTGGTGCGGTGTCTGGCGATCCCATGGTGTTGCCCAACCTGGAGGACTTCGCTCTGTTGAGTGGCTTTCTGGCGCGTACGCCAGAGCTAGCACAGCTCGCCGGCGAAGGGCGCATTCGGGAGGCGCAGCTGCGCTTGGCCCGAAGTGATGCCACACCTGACATCCAATGGCAGGTCGGTGGCCGGGCCTTTCGCAGTGGCAATGACGTCGGCATCTTGGCGGGCTTCACCATTCCACTAGGCGCGTCGCGTCGCGCACAGCCAGGTATACGTGCGGCGGAAGCAGAACTGGCACTAACAAACGTGGAGCGCGAGGCATTGCTGGTCGGAATGAACTCAGCTCTTGCTACGGCTTATGGTGATTACAGCACTGCACAGCTGGAAGTGCAGCGACTGCAGAGCGATGTTTTGCCTCGACTGGCAAAGGCCGAGACTGCGGCCGACCGGGCCTGGCGCGCAGGAGCCATCAGCTACATGGAGTGGGCGTTGTTACAAGACCAGCGCATCCAAGCGCGGCGGCGTCAGCTCAACGCGGCGCTCTCGGCACAGGCTGCGCTCATCGAAATCCAGCGATTGCTGGGACAACCCATCGTTAAGGCGCAAGGCGCCTCGAATACGGATACCCCTTCGAAATGAAAATCTCCAACCCCATGAACGTGTTGGTGTGGTTTCTCGTGCTTGCCCTTGCAGGCTGCGGAGGCTCGAAGCAGCCGACAGAAACCGAACCCGGTGCGGGTCCTGCGAACACGCAGGGAGATGAGCCAGGCGGGCATGCAGAAGAAGCGGTTGAATCGACCACGATCTCAGCTGCGGATGCGGAGGCAAACGGCGTCAAAGTCGCTGTCGTTGGCAGCGGCAAGGTGGCCAATGAAATCGATGTGCAAGGCGTAATCCGGGTCATCGATGGGAGCGTGGCTCACGTCAGCGCACGCTATCCAGGGCGTGTGGCGGCGCTTCGCGTCAATGTGGGCGACAAAGTCACGGCAGGACAGAATCTCGCCAGTATTGAGAGCAATCTGAGCCTCAGCACATATGGCGTTGTCTCGCCAATCTCGGGAGTGGTGCTAAGTCGTCAAGCGCAGACAGGCGGCGGAGCGGCCGAGGGGCAGACCTTGTTTGAGATCGCTAACTTCAGCCGAGTGTGGGCTGACCTGACTGTCTTTGGGCGCCAAATCAGCGACGTGCGGCCCGGACAGCAAGTCACGTTAGAGAGTCTATATGGTGGACAACAGATCACCACTACGATCGACAGCGTGCTGCCGGGCACGGCCAGCGCATCACAGAGCACAGTAGCGCGATTGACATTGGATAACGCTAAGGACCAATGGCGCCCAGGTATTGCAGTGACTGGCAAGATTGCGACTCGCGCGCGCGACGCCGCTGTAGTCGTCCCACTTCAAGCTATCCAGACAATGGATGGTCATGAAGCAGTGTTTGTTCGCACCGGAGAACTCTACTCCTCTCGCGCCGTGAAATTGGGCGAGAAGGATGCGCGAGTCGTCGAGGTGCTGGATGGCCTAAAAGCTGGCGAAGAGGTTGTCATTGAGCAGAGCTACCTGATCAAGGCAGACATCGAAAAGTCTGGCGCCTCGCACGAGCACTAAGGAGACCGACATGCTAGAAAAAATTATTAGGATCTCCGTCAGCCACAGATGGTTGATGATGGCACTTACTGTTGTGCTGATTGCGGTTGGTGTGTGGAGCTTCAAACAGCTGCCCATTGACGTCACCCCAGACATCACCAACGTCCAAGTGCAGGTCAACACGGCAGCGCCTGGCTATTCGCCGCTAGAAGCAGAGCAACGCATCACCTATGCGGTCGAAACGGCGATGGCCGGCTTGCCGAGAATGGATTACTTCAGATCGATTTCTAGATACGGACTGTCGCAGATTACGGTGGTCTTCAAAGATGGCACCGATATCTACTTCGCTCGCCAGCAAGTGGCCGAACGCCTGCAACAGGTCAAGTCGCAAATTCCTGTCGGCATCGAGCCAACCTTGGGACCAATCGCCACGGGCATGGGGGAAATCTTCTCCTACACGATCGATGCCGATCCAAAAGCACGAAAAGCTGATGGCACGCCTTTTACTGCAACAGATCTACGAACTCTGCAGGACTGGGTAATTCGCCCTCAATTGCGCAACGTGCCTGGTGTCACTGAGGTGAACACGCTCGGCGGTTACAAACGTGAAGTGCACATCACGCCTGATCCGGCTCGCCTGCGTTCACTGGACTTGACTCTGGAGAGTTTAGTCGAAGCGCTACAGAAAAATAACCAAAACGTAGGCGCCGGCTACATCGAGCGCAATGGTCAACAATTTTTGGTGCGGATGCCAGCGCAAGTGGCGGACATCCCGCAAATCGAACAGATCGTCGTGGCCAACCGCGGTGGGGCCGTCATTCGTGTGCAAGACATCGCGCAGGTGGCGGACGGTGCAGAATTGCGCACTGGTGCAGCTACGCAGAACGGACACGAAGTTGTTCTGGGTACGGTTGTGATGTTGGTTGGCTCGAACAGTCGTGACGTGGCACAGGCCGCTGCGGCGCGCTTGAAAGAAGCAGAAAAGAGCTTGCCGAAGGGTGTCACTGCAACACCGGTCTATGACCGCACTGTGCTGGTGGATCGCACGATCAGCACGGTGGCGAAAAATCTGATCGAAGGCGCATTACTCGTCATTGTTATCCTTTTCCTGCTACTAGGAAACTTCCGTGCGGCCTTGATCACTGCTTTGGTGATCCCGCTGGCCATGCTATTCACGCTAACTGGCATGGCCCGTGGCGGGGTTTCAGCCAACCTGATGAGCCTGGGTGCGCTGGACTTCGGCCTGATTGTTGATGGCGCAGTCATCATCATCGAGAACTGCTTACGGCGCTTCGGCGAACGCCAGCACCATCTTGGCCGTCAGATGGACTTGGCTGAACGTTTCGAAGAAACGGCAGCTGCGACCGCCGAGGTGATCCGTCCTAGTCTGTTTGGCCTGGGCATTATTACTGCGGTTTATTTGCCGATCTTCGCGCTTACAGGGGTGGAGGGGAAGATGTTCCACCCGATGGCCATCACTGTAGTGCTGGCGCTGACGGGTGCCATGATCTTGTCGTTGACCTTTGTGCCGGCCGCAATTGCCCTTGCGCTCAGTGGGAAGGTCGATGAGAAGGAAAATCGCATCATGGCCTGGATGCGGCGAGGTTACGAGCCACTGTTGAACTTCAGTCTACGACGTGGTGCGCTGGTCGGCATTGCGGCTGTGGTGTTACTTGGCATCAGCGCATTAATGGCATCGCGGCTAGGCAGCGAATTTGTACCCAGCCTGGATGAAGGCGACATTGCACTGCAGGCGATGCGTATACCCGGCACAAGCCTGACGCAATCGATCGGGATGCAGCGAGTCCTTGAGGAGCGCTTGGCGAAAATGCCCGAGGTTGAACGGGTGTTCTCAAAGATTGGAACATCTGAAGTAGCCTCTGACCCCATGCCACCTTCTGTGGCCGATACATTCGTGATGATCAAGCCGCGCGATCAGTGGCCCAACCCCAAAAAACTAAAAGCCGATCTGGTCTCGGAGGTGGAAAAAAGCTTAGAGACAATTCCGGGGAACAACTATGAGTTCAGTCAGCCGATCCAGATGAGAACGAACGAGCTCATCTCGGGCGTGCGAGCGGACGTGGCCATCAATGTATACGGCGACGACCTGGCGACGTTGCTGCAGATCGGACAGAAGGTTGAACAAGTTGCGAAGAACGTCGCCGGCGCGGCAGATGTCAGGGTCGAACAGGCCAGCGGACTTCCGTTGCTGACAATTGAACCTGATCGGCGAGCCTTAGCGATCTATGGCCTCAGTGCGGATGATGTGCAACGTACGGTTTCCACAGCCGTGGGCGGTGAAGTAGCCGGACAGCTATTTGAAGGTGACCGTCGATTTGATCTGGTAGTCCGGCTGCCCGAATCATTACGACAGAATCCTGCTGCGATAGAGAGCCTGCCGATTCCTCTGCCCGCCGATGCTAGTGCTGCAGCCGGCAGTGTTGCCCGGACAGTGCCGTTAAGTGAGGTAGCCAAGGTGATCGCAAGCGAAGGGGCTAACCAGATCAATCGCTACAACGGCAAACGTCGCATCGCTGTCACTGCAAACGTGCGGGATCGCGACCTGGGTGGCTTTGTGGCCGAACTGCAAAGCCAAGTGGGCAGTAAGGTGCAGGTGCCGAGTGGTTACTGGTTGGAATACGGTGGCAGCTTCGAGCAGCTGATTTCAGCGAGCGAGCGGTTGGCTATTGTTGTGCCGGTGACGCTGGTGTTGATCTTCGCTTTGCTTTTTATGGCTTTTGGCTCGATCAAGGATGCGGCAATCGTTTTCAGTGGAGTACCGCTGGCACTGACTGGTGGCATCCTGGCGCTGACCGTGCGTGGCATCCCCTTGTCCATCTCGGCAGGAATCGGTTTCATTGCGCTGTCCGGCGTGGCAGTGCTTAACGGTCTTGTGTTGATCAGCTTCATCAAGTCTTTGCGCGAAACTGGCACAAGCTTGGCGGATGCTGTGCGCGAGGGCGCGCTAAGCCGACTGCGACCAGTTTTGATGACCGCCCTGGTAGCGTCACTTGGCTTTGTACCCATGGCCTTGAATGTGGGGGCTGGCTCGGAGGTGCAGCGCCCGTTGGCGACGGTAGTGATCGGTGGAATCATTTCATCAACTTTGCTGACACTGGTCGTGCTGCCGGTGCTTTATCGCTGGGTACATAGCAGGTTTGCGAATCGCGCAAGCACGGCGTCCTAAGTCAATCAGTATTGCCCCTGCCGTGAAGTCACGGCCGGGGCCATCGGCTGGGCCCAGCTTCAACTCTGGTCCATGGGAGAACTCAAATGAGTGGAAACCACGATCACGGTGTTTCCGAGGTCAAATTCGAGAAGCCACTATGGTGGGCGCTCGTCCTGACGGCCACGTTTCTGGTCGCGGAAGTCATCGGCGGGCTGATCACTAATAGCCTCGCTTTGCTGTCCGATGCTGCGCACATGATGACCGACGTCATCGCGCTCGGTGTCTCCTTGTTCGCTGTTCGCATGGCCAAGCGGCCTGCAGATCTCAGCAATACTTATGGCTATGCTCGCATGGAGGCACTGGGGGCATTGATCAATGGGGGCCTGTTGTTCCTTGTGGCTTTCTACATCCTGTGGGAGGCAGTGGGCCGCTTTCGGCAGCCTCCAGAGGTTGCTTCAACTGGCATGTTTGTAGTGGCGGTACTTGGGCTGGTCGTCAATCTGATCTCGATGCGCCTATTGAAAGCAGGTAGTGGGGATTCGCTCAATGTTAGAGGTGCATACCTGGAAGTGTGGAGCGACATGCTGGGCTCCATTGGCGTGATCGTGGGCGCAGTCATTATCCGATTCACGGGCTGGACGCTAATCGATCCCATCATTGCTGTCGCGATTGGCCTGTGGGTGCTCCCGCGCACGTGGACCTTGCTGAAAGCAGCCTCACATGTATTGATGCAGGGTGCTCCATCTGGAGTTGCAGTCGAAGACGTGCGCGCTGCACTGATACGCAATCGCAACGTAAGCGAGGTGCATGACCTGCACGTATGGTCACTGTCCAGCAAACGTCCGGTCTTGACCGCGCATGTAGTGTTGCAGAAAGAGAGCGCTCCTTTAGATGAGGTCCGGAGCGAACTCAGCGCGACTGTGGATGAGCTATTTGGGATCGAGGAGATCACCCTACAGATTGAACAAGTGTCATGCGCTGATGAGGGCAATGCGCATGGGCATTCATGAGCGCGCTCGTGCGCTACTGAAGCGACCGCTTATCAGTCCCGAACTTTTAGTCTGGAGCGTCGCAGTCTATGCGGCGCTGATGCTGAATCCCGCGTTTTGGCGGGCAGTCACTGCCTCAGAGGCCTTGAACGGTTTCACAGGCGCAACATCCCGAGTCTGTATTGCGCTCGTTATGGTGGCTCTGAATGTCATTGTGGTACGACTTCTATGTACACGCTGGACAATCAAGCCAGTGCTGATCAGTTTTACTTTGATCACTGCAGTGCTGTCCTATTTCTCGCTCCAGTATGGCGTGCACTTCGACGTAGGTATGGCGCGAAATATCCTGGCAACAGACGCATCCGAATCTAACCAACTATTGACCCGCAACCTAGTTATGGGTGTGGCGTGGTCTGCTAGCTTCCCTATCCTTGTGCTGCTCTTTGTTCAGGTGACCTGGAGACCGCCGCTCGCTTCGCTGCTGCGGGCATTGGGTACGGTCGCCATCGCATTGGTCGTGTTGGTGGGCGCGGCAATCGCCGGATTTAAGGATATCTCGCCGCTAATGCACAACAATCGGGAAATGCGACATCTAATTGCTCCCGAAAACTTGCTGGTCTCATTTGTCCGTGTCGCTGCAAAGGATGGCTTGGGGCCATATCGGGGCCCTCGGACTGTGCTCGCGCCCGATGCGATCCTGACACCTGGACACAGCACGTCTCAGCGGCCTCATGCCCTGATCATCGTTATAGGTGAGACAGTCAGGGCTCAAAACTGGGGCCTGAATGGGTATTCACGGCAGACGACCCCCAGGCTTGTGACAGAAGACGTTACAAACTTTCGTAATGTTCGGGCCTGTGGATCGAGTACAGCGGTCTCATTGCCGTGCATGTTCTCAGCGTTTGGCCGCAGCAATTACGATGAGCAGAAGATTGAACGATCAGAGTCGCTGCTTCACATCCTGGCGCGAGCTGGCGCCGATGTCAGTTGGCGAGACAACCAAGGCGGCTGCAAGGGCGTATGCGATGGCTTGCCGTTTGAGTCGTTCCGTGATCAGCAAGACCCCGCCTTGTGCAGTAGCGAAGGCTGCATGGATCAGATACTGCTTAAAGGCCTACAAGAACGTATCGCTAGCTCGCCCGGTGATGTTGTGATCGTGCTCCACCAATTAGGAAATCACGGGCCTAGCTACTACCAGCGGTATCCGCAGCGGCTCCGCAAGTTCACGCCGGATTGTCGAAGCCCGGACATAGGAGAATGTACCGTCGAGGAGGTCGTTAACGCTTACGACAATGCCATCCTGGCTACTGACGAGATGGTAGCTGCTGCCATTGATCTACTGAAGGGCGTCACCACACACGACAGTGCGTTGATTTATCTATCAGATCACGGTGAATCTCTAGGCGAACGCAATTTGTATCTGCATGGCCTGCCGTATGCGATCGCGCCTGATACCCAAATGAAAGTTCCGATGTTGACGTGGCTATCCGAAGGCATGGCCCGATGGCGCGGGTTGAATCGTCCTTGTCTTGAGCGGCGTGCTCGGGAACCTGCCTCGCACGATAATCTTTTTCATTCGGTTCTGGGTCTAATGCAAGTTGGATCAAAGGTCTACGACCCTCGCAAAGATGTGTTCGCAGGTTGTACAAAATCATGAAGAGGCCGTCAGGAACTGCCGAGGCACGAAGCATGGGGCTGCATTTTCATATCCTGTCAGAGCTCCCGCGCTCTAGAGTGGATGCGTTGCGGCCTACCAGCCGCGTCTGTTGCACTGCCTTGGAGTCCTCGACACTATGAACGAGATGAACATCGAACAAGTTCGTGCGGCGATGTTTACCGACCCCGGTGTGAAGGCGGTGGACGATCTACGCCTGGTCCCCGGGAAAGAACATGGCCGTGCGATCACGGCCACCATCACTGTCGCTGCGCCCTCGGTCGATCTGAATCTGGTGCACGCCGTGATTGCCAAGGTGCTTGCCGATCAATTCGACATTGATCAAGTCATGCTGTGCTTCAACGACCCGGGCCCGGTACCGCCGCCGCCCACCGGCGCGCCGTTAGAGAAGATGTGATCGCTGCCCGTGGCTCTATGCGTCTGCGCTGGCAGGCGCATAGAGCTGATGACCCGGCAGCGCACACGCGCCGGCATACACGAATGCCACGCTCTGGCGTGCTCGGGTGAAGGCCACATAGTATTTCGGTGGCGCGGTGACGCGGGATGCATCGGCCGTGCGCAGGTACAGCGTCAATGGCCCGTTGGGGAAGATCAGTACACGCCCATAGGTCCGGCCCTTGCACTGGCCGAAGTTCACGGCCGGCAACCCATCACACGCTTGCCGCCGGTCGTACCGAAGCACGGTGGGAGCGAATTCCTGCATGTACGCAGCCACATGCTCGGGAGCGATGAGGTAGATGCCATCGTGCCCGGTGACCTCGCCATTGCCTGACTCGGTCCGTGGCATCTGCGGGTAGAGCGCGTCGGCCAAGTCGCAGAGCGTCTGGACACAGCGCAAGCTGATGAGGCGGTGATCGAGCTGGCATAATCCATCCGCTTCCCAAATCCGGAACAACGCTGCCAGGTTCGGCCCGCGATATTGACTATGCCTTTGCGCATAGTTGGTGGCATACGTCGCCTGCCGCGTATCACCTACCAACGTAATGGCGATATCGCTCTTCAACAGCCGCTCGACCAGATCCAGATCGTAGCCGGCCAGGTCCTGGACCTCGTCGATGTAGAGCTCGTCGTACATGGCCGCCAGGCGCGCCATCACTTGACCTTGGGTCAGTTCATCGCATCGCACAGCAAAGTCGGCCGCCCGATCGGAATACATCCGGTTGCCCGCCAGATAGTGTCGCGCGGCTTGGGTGCGTGGGGCCCGATTGTTGGTGAGACCTTCCACGAACAGGATCGTCTCTACCCGAGGCTCGGCGCAAAGCGCAGCTTGGTACGGGCGGATGCACTCGCGCAGCAGAAAGCCATACCAGCTGTGCAAGGTGACATGCGCGGGGACTGCGCCGGCGTGAACCTCAAACGAGCGCCGGATCTCTTCAAGGTTCTCCAGCGTGTAGGTAACAATCGCGATGCGGCGCCCAGGCCGCTCCAAGGCCTGCCGAACCAGCAACGTGGTCTTGCCCGAGCCGGCCGCTGAGAGCAGGACCCGGTTAGGTGATGGCACGCTGGACATAGTCCGGGAACCTGATCGAGTGCCGGCTGTTGAAGATCGCCAGGGCCGTATCGGTCTTGTGACCTTTCATGTACTTGAGCAACGCCACCTCATCGGCGAATGACTTGTCCAGCACGGTGTTGAGCTCGGACACAGAATTGGCTTTTATCAGTTGCTCTTCCAGCGACGGGGCGCTTTCGTCGGAATCGTAGTAGATGGCGTTGGGATAGTCGGCGTAGCGTTCCTGCACAACGGCGATATCGCCATCGTTGTCGGTGATCACCTTGGCTTGAATTCTCAGCCGATCTGCAATCTGCAAGAAGCGCTTGAATGCCAGCGACTTGACCGAAATGATGTCTACGCCATGAGCCATCGGCGCCACGCCGTGGTGGTCGCTGTAGGCACGCTGCACGATCAGCTCATCAGAAGGGCCCTCCACCAGGATTGCCTGCTTGGCCAGGATCAGCCGCAGCGTGTCGTGGCCTGGCAGCTTCATGAAATAGTCGTGTGTATCGCTCGGCAGCTGGTCCAGCTTCATCTGGCCCTGCGCGCTGAACAGGATCACGTTGTCCACGCCCAGCTTGTTCAACACGAAGCTGCTGTGGGTGGCGATGATCACCTGCTGCGCGGTGGAGAGGGTCGCAATCTTGTCGATCAGTTGGGTCATGCTGGAGAAGGACAGATGGTTCTCCGGCTCCTCGATCAGCAGCACGTGGGCCGCCCCTGCCGCGTGCATGGCCAGCTTCATCTTCACCGCGCTCTGTTCCCCCTTGCCGGCCTGGGTGAAGGGGAGCTCATCCAGGTACGGAGACAGGCTGGTTTCCCATGTTGAGCGCGGCGATGTATCCACCCCCACCGTCAGCGCTCGGTGGCTGATGTCCCCGGTGTGCTCGGTCAGGTAGGCATTGATGGCCGCCACATCGGCTTCTTCGGAGAAACTCTGCCGCATGCGACGGAAGCTCAGCGACAGCGAGACGCGCTGCGCAGGCGTCAGTGCCTGCTCGATGATGCCGGCAATATAGCGATCGGCACCGGACAAGGTCTTGATGCCGTGCGTGTCGATGATGGTCGAGTCGAACGGAATACTGCGGGCGGTGACGCCATTGTTGGCGAAGGAATACCATCGCACCGTGTAGTACTCCACCGGCAGGCTGACCGCACCCTGGTGCTGCTGCAGGTAGGCGTTGAACTCCTCGCGGTAGTCGTCGTTGAGCTCGACCAGCAGCCGGATGCCGGCGGTATCTAGGCGCAGGGAGTTGTTGGTGCCGCGTAACGACGCCAGCGCGGCATCGCCGCCCAGATAGGCTTCGATGGAGATCCGTGGCGGCGAGGCCGGCGTGCCTGCTGCAAGCGCCGCGAAGTACTCCCGCACCGTCGGCTGATGGAACAGGTAGGGCGTGAGCTCGTAGGCGAGATTGCGCCCATGCAGCTGGCCGGTGACCACCGCGTGGATGGCCTCCAGCAGAGTGGACTTGCCGACCTCGTTATCGCCCACCACCAAGTTCATGTGGGCGTTGAGCGGCAGGTCCAGATGGCGAAACGACTTGAAGTTGTCGATGACGATACGTTCGATCGGCATGCACAGTCCTTTGATGGCCAACGAGTTCGGTGGCGGCGCCTGCTTGCACCCCGGCTGGCCTCCTTTCCGCTCTGGGCCATACTACCCAGCGATCGCCGGCCTTGGGCGGTTTCGTACCGTTTTGACGACTTGAAATGGCCGAAACGCCGGTTACGCGGGATAATTCCATATTATCCCGCTTGATGTTTAGGCCGCAGGCTCGGCCCTCATTGACGTTGAATAGTACGTAATTACATGGTATGTAATCAATTACGAAATAACCGGAGTGGACGCATGGCTCGGTCTGGCTTGTACAAAAGCGATGTGCAGCGTGCCCGGGACACCCTCCGGGCCGAAGGCAAGAACCCCTCGGTAGACGCCGTCCGCGTAGCGCTGGGCAACACGGGGTCTAAAACCACCATCCACCGCTACCTGAAGGAGCTGGAAGTGGAGGAAGGGCAAGGCCCAGGCGCCAAAATCGCGATCAGCGACGCCCTGCAGGACTTGGTCGGTCGTCTGGCCGAACGGCTGCATGTCGACGCCGAAACGATGGTCGCGCAGGCACAGGAACGGTTCCAGGCCGAGCTGCACGAGCGCACCCAAGCCTTGGAACAGGCCCGGCAAGAGGCCGGGAACCTCAGTGTGCAGCTTCAGCGCACCGAGACAGCTCTGCAGACAGAACGCGAGGCGAGCGAAGCCGCCAGGGGCGAGGTGGCCAGCCGCACCACCGAGCTGGCAAAACTGCAGGAACGCATTGTGGGCCTCACTGCGCGGCTGGCAGAGCACGAAAGTCACGCGCGCTCCCTGGAGCAGAAGCACGAGCATGCCAGGGAAGCCCTTGAGCACTACCGCACCTCGGTTAAAGACCAACGCGAGCAGGAGCAACGCCGGCACGAGCACCAGGTGCAGGAATTGCAGGTCACTCTGCGCCAGGCCAACGAAGCATTGACCGCCAAGAACCACGACCTGGTGCAGCTCAACCGGGAGAACGGCCAGTGGCTGGAGCGTCACACTCGATTGGAAAAGGAGGTGGCGCAGCTGCGCCAGACCATCCAGACGCAACAGGGCGACCTCGATACGCTGCGCCTGACGGCGGTCGAACACCAGGCGCTGCAGGTGCGCTGGGGCCAAGACGCTCAGAGTTTGGACGCCGCTCGGCAGGACCTCGCACAAGCCAGAACCGAGCTGGCCCAGGAGCGCGAACGACGCGAGCAGGCCGAAGCGGAAACCCTGCGCGCCACAGTGCGCCTGAGCACTCTGGAGCCGCTGTTGGCCCAGCTGCAGCCGGCCAGAGCCGGCGGCAAAGGCACCAAGCGGATCTCATCGGAAGAGACGCCGGGGTCATAGCCTAGGAAGAGAACATCAGGCGCCACGATCGCAAGGAGCTTCACCATGAGCGTAGTCACCACCACACCCCCGGAAATCACCCGTGCGGTGCGGCGCTTAACCGATTCGGTCGTACGCGGCGCAGAACCGGTCTATCTCGATGTACGGCCGGAAGCCGACGCGATCGTGCGCGAGTGCTTTCCCAACGTGCAGGCCAAGGTCGCGCGCGACGGTGGTCAGATGCTGTGCGGGTGGCAGCTGTGGGAATGGCCGCACGTGCTGGTCGAGGCAGAATTCCATGCGGTGTGGGTCAGCCCTGAAGGGGAAATGATCGACATCACGCCAAAGCCCGAAGGCGAGAAGCGCATTCTCTTCGTGCCGGACCCGCGCAGACGCTACGAGGGCCTGGCCATCGACAACGTCCGCATGCCATTACGCGATGACCTGCTGATCAAGCACTTCATCCAGATGTCCGAAGCGATCGTCCGGGTGATGAACCGCGGCGAGCGATCATCCCAGTATGGCGAGGTCAGCGTGCCCGCCGATGAAATCCAGCCCCTGCTACAGGCGAGGGATTTCTTGGGCCAGTCACTCGGTGCGGGATTGCGCGAGCATGCACCGTGCCTGTGCGGCAGCGGCAGCAAGTACAAGCGCTGTCATGGGACGCAAGTAGAAGCATTCTTCCGTCGTTGACGGTGGTGCCCCTGGTCGGAATCGAACCAACGTGTACGCGCTTATCTGGCGCGTGCTCTCACCGGGGTATAAGGCCGGCGCTCTGACCATCATGAGCAACAGGGGCGTGATCGATCGATGCGATCACGCCGGTATTCGAAGGTCGAGCTGGCTCAGGCGGTTCATGGGGCAAGCATACCGGGGATGGACGCCATGCCGCTATCCCCGGGCGCGGCGGTAGGAGTGGGCCCACGCCGGAGCAGGGATGCGGTCGGTCGCCACCAGCCAAGCCATCCGCAAGGCCTGCGCGTCCACCAAGGCATGGTGGCGCCTGGCCCTATGTTCCGGATGGGCCGCGAACCAATCTTCCACCAGCAATCCCGGAAGACCTTCCTTCGACATGCGTGTCATGACCGGCGCCGGCCGGGGCCCGCACGCGGCAACCTGGTCATCGGGTAACTCAAACCCATCAAGGGCGTACCGCAGCAGCTGGAGATCGTTCGGGAAATCCGCCATCACTGCCGGCGCGTCGACCTCGCTGAGGAAGGCGCGCAGCTCGGTAGTCAAGACAGCATCAGCCAGGGCTGCGTCGCCGCGGTCTAGCAGCGGGTAGACGCTTTGACGAACGAAGTCGGTGGGAGCCTCGGGCAGGCTGGCTCGCTCAGCGTAGAAAAGGCGGTCTCCACCTTCGTTCACCAGCGCCAGACTCACCAGCTCGCTGCCCGTCACATCGGCCCACTCGGTGTCCAAGAAGTAGTACGTGGTGGTCATGGTTGAATGGTGCCACAGCTCCCTGGGGAGGGCCGCCCCTGGAAGTGCGGCCGAGGGTAGAATTCACCGATCCATCAATCGGTTATCGAAGATCTGGCCGTGTTCGTAACGATTCCCTGCCAACCCTCTGATTCGCGTGCGACTGGATCGATTTTTGCAATATCAGAAAGGTGGCTGAGATCAATCCGATGGCCCATCTCATGAGCAAGCGTGACGGCAAGCCCATACATCTGTGCTAGTTCGCCACACTGCGAAGGCGATACGTAAGCTTTGCATTCCTCGTAAAGACCCCTCGCGTCAGGATGTGTAGTCAACCAGCTTGATGTGCTTACGAAGGTCCTCAGCTGATGCAGGTGCATACACAGCGCATCTGTTAGAAGAATGATGACACGCTCTCCTTCAAACTCAATCGTCCCGGTCGCTTGACGATCAGCTTTGATCCCCCATACGCCACATACTTCTGGGAACAACCCTGAGAGCGAATGCTCCAAGAGTATGTCGCACATGCTTGCACTGCAAGAAAGGATTGGGTCTTTCCTCACTTGATCCGGTGACAGCGGCATACTTTCGTAGCCAATGTTGACCAGCTCCTCGTAACTCTCTTCCAAGCCTAGGATCACGATGACCTCCTGCCTCAGTTGGGATATGGCGAGCGCGCGTGGTTTTCTTGCCTCACTTAGCACATCGCGCAAAAAACGCCGTCTCGATGCACTCCTTTGCCACCAATGCTCTTGATGGGGTCCACCCTACACCCCGATAAATCTTCCTAATTACTTCTCAGCCACACTTGCTCTATACCAAAAAAGAACATTTCACGATGTTGGCCTAAGCCTAGCTAGAAGCCGGTTTGGCGAGTCCCACTTTACCTCTCTTCACCTAGGGGCGGATGTATACATGCGATGCCTTGTCTACGGCACGAACCAAATACCTAATAGTTGGCTCGGACTCGTGTTACGCCGAGGTGCCATTCGGGCCGCCTGATACCTCAACGGGGCGCAAATCTCTCTCATACACCCCTCGCTCGGAAAGCGTCTTTTAGCTACAGCACGGACAATGAAGTGGAAGGTCTCTGATCAGCATGACTTAGCAACCCAATAAAATGGATCTTCCAATCCGATGGAAATGCTTCTTTCGGGAGATATCGAGGGAGATCTGATCAGGACTGTCTGTCATAGGCGATACAGACTACCAACACCGCTCGCCGTCGCCGCGTCTGTGCAGTCCGCCATCGGCAACCCCTGCGACCATCCCGCTGCCATGGCCTGCGCATCACGCAAGGGATCGGACGCCTTGGCGCGCGCATTGCGAAGACGGCAGGTTTCGCGGTCTTGGGCGAACAGGCCGCGTGCGAACAGTCTGCCCTGATCTGCCAGTTTCGTGGTCTTGGGTCCGCGGATTGCGGCAAAACGCGACAATGCTCGATCCAGCGCACCGCTGGCCTCTTCGAGGCACCGCGCCAGATGCCAGGCATCTTCCAACGCCTGACAGGCGCCCTGGCCCGAGGTCGGCAGTGGCGCGTGCGCCGCATCGCCGACGAGCAGCACATTTGCTCGGCTCCAGGTGTGAAGCGGCTCCACGTCGTGCACGGCGATCAGTTGGATGGAGTGCGCCGGCGTGGCTTCGATGAGGCGGGCGACAGGCTCGGGCCATCCTGCAAACAGATCCATCACGTCCTTGCGCATCTCCGCTGCTGGCGTCGCCTCAGGCAATGGCCGCGCCTGCGCGGCGGCCCAGTACACCAGATCCGTCCGGATCGGTACGCAACCGAAGCGATCGCCTGACCCCCAGTAATCGTGAATTGCGAGGTCGCTGACCAACGCGCCACTTCCCTGCGCAACGCCGATCCAGTTCACGAACCCTTGGTAGATGGGCGTGTTGTCCCCTGCGACGAACTTGCGCGCCACCGAGCCCATTCGGCCATCCGCGCCAATGAGCAGATCCGGACAGATGCTCTTGCCGTTCTCGAATCTCGCGACGGCCTTGCCGTTGGCATCCAGGTCGATCGCGATGGCTCGATGCCCGAACTCCACCTGGATACCAGCGCGTGCCACGTGGTCCAGCAGTACCGCCTGCAAGTCGCGGCGCAGGATCGTATGGGTCGGGTAGCCCATGAGTTGGTCCAGCAGCGTGATGTCCAGGCCTCCCAGCGCGTTACCCGCTGCGTCTTTGCGGTGTACCGAGAATGGCCGACCGCCCACCGCCCCGACATCCTCCAACAACCCGAGTTCTTGCAGCACAAAGCCCGCGTTGGGCCAAAGCGTCACGCCAGCGCCCATGGTCGCCGGCCCGTTCCGACGTTCATAGACGCGGAGGGTGTGCCCCTGCTTGTGCAACGCGAGAACCGCGCTCAAGCCTGCGATGCCGCCACCCAGTATTCCGATCTCCATGCCGATGCATCCCGATTCAATTGGTCCAGGCGTGCCGTTGAAGGGCAGCCGTTGGACGGGAGTGCATCTTGGACCTCGCCAATTCTGCCAACTAGCATGCAAAAATGGCGGGATTTCATACCCCAGTTGGGATAATCGTGCGCAGCGACCTCGACCTCAATGCAGTCCGCGTCTATGTGGCCGTCGTCGACGCGCAGAGCTTTTCCGGGGCTGGGCGCCTGCTGGCGTTGCCGTCGTCCAATGTCAGCCGTCACGTCGCGGCGCTGGAGCGCAGGCTGGGCGTTCGCTTGCTGGAACGCAGCACGCGCCATCTGCGCATGACGGAAGCCGGAAAGCTGGTGTACGCGCGCGCCAAGCCGGTCCTCGACGCCTTGCTGGCCACGGAGGAGGAGCTTGGCTTAGTCCAGCGCGAATTGAAGGGGCCCCTCAGGATGTGCATGCCCAACGAAGCGCCCAGGCTGCTCGCGCCTATCCTCGCGGAATTCTGCAGCCTCCATCCGGGCATCGAGCTGGAATGCGACACCCGCCTCACCGGCCTGGAGGTGTTGCGCGAGGACATGGACCTCTCCATCGTCTTCCACCGCGGGCGTCAGGATGACAGTGCGTTCATCACCCGCGAACTGGCGACGTTGCCCAGCATTGTGGTCGCGTCCCCCGCGCTATTGGCCCAAACCGGAACGCCGCGTCACGTGCGCGAACTCAAGTCCTTGCCTTGCATCACCACCGTGAGCGCGCTGAAGGGCCAGCCCTGGCAGTTTCTCGATCCTGCGGGCGAGATCGTGAAGGTGCCTGTGCGCGGCCGCTACCGCGTTAACAGTGGTGAACTTGCGGTGGCAGGTGCGCGCCAGGGGCTTGGCTTCGCGATCGTTGCGGCCTACCCATGCCAGGAAGATCTTGCCGCGGGTCGATTGCAGGAAGTGCCGCTGGATCTAAGCCCTGCACCGCTGCAATTGCTTGGCGCCTACAGTCATCGGCATTCGGTCACTGCGCGGGTTCGGGCGTTGTTGGAGTTCATCCAGGTGCGGCTGCTGGTGTTCGGGGGGAAGTCAACGTAAGGCCCAACGCGATAACGTGGCGTGGGAGCCCCCCCTACTCAGCTGCTTCGCGAACTTCTGTCTTTGCCAACTCCTGCCGTTCGCAGCCGGTAGCTTCCGCCGTGCAAAAGCACGTGTGCGCTCAGCGACAGGATTCCGGCAACTTCTCCAGCAAACCCGCCACCACCGGCGTCAGCCAGTTCGCGACTTCCGGCGGAATCGCGTCACCCGCCCCCTGCCCGACTTCGCTGCGGGCCTGCTCACAGGCCTTGACGATCCGCGGGCGCATGCCGGACCACAGCGCCCTGCACTGCCAGCCATCCCGGCCCAGGGGCAGCACAGCGTAGGCGATCGACTCGCATTCCTGCGCGGCGCGGGCGCCCAGCGGTTGACCGGCGTACTCGTGCGGCACGGTGTCCAGCGTCGGTTGGTAGTAGCTGTCGGGGAACGCGGCCGCATAGCGCTCCGGGTCCAGTTGCAGCCGCAGGCCGGTCGCTGTCAGGTCGAGCGTGCGGCCGCAGGGTGCCGCGGCGGCGATGCGCTGGATTGCCTGGTAGATCGGATGGTCCAGGTCGTGTTCGCGTGCGGTTACCTCGGACGTCGCGGCCAGCACCGGCAGGCGCGCGCGGTTGGCCATCTTGGCCAGTTCACCAGAATGGGCCGGCGCGCAGCGTTCGCGGACGCTGGCCACGATCAGGAATGTGGCGTCGCGCGCGAATGCGGGATCGCTGTGCAGCAGTGCGGTGATGCGCTTGTCGGCTGCATCGTCGGACAATGGCGCGACATGAAATGCGGGCACAGTTGGCGGGTGGATCGCCGTGGTCGCATCAGCATGCGTTTTCGGCGCCACATGCCCCCGCGTGCGCAATGCCAACAGCACGCCGCCGGCAACGATGACCCCACAGGCGGCGATCACGATCGCCAAAAGCATCTGCGACTTCAGGCGCATCGATCCACGCATTCAGCCCTGCACCGGGGCGATTGTGGCGTCCTCTGCCTCGTAGGTGGCATTGGCGATATCGGCCTTGAAGTCGGTCAGATGCAGCCGCCCCTGCAGGTGGAACGGGTCCCATAGCTCCGGCACGTCGATCGGGGTGCGCAGCACCACGTGCAGGATCTGGTTCGGTGGCGGCGGTGGTACGTGGATGCAGGCGCCATAGAACGGCACGAACAGCAGTTCGCTGACCTTGCCCTGGTCGTCGCTTTCCAGCGGCACCACGTAGCCGTCCAGGGCGAAGCGTTTGCCTTCCAGCGCTTTCACCACCTGCGAGGAACCGAACTGCGCGGCGCGCTGGGTGCCGGAATGGTCGATCGGCATGCCGTTGACCACCGACGGGCCATCGTCGACCGGCGCCGGCTGGTCCATCACCGCGGCGTCGCCTCGCCAGGACGCGCTGATCCGCGGCGGTGGACGCTGGTAGATGTCGTTGGCCGGCGCCAGTTGTTCCCAGCGTTCGACAGTGTCCGGGACAGCGTCGGCTGCTGCGGTCGTGTGGGCGGGCGCATGCGTCGCAGCGCGTGCTGATGCCGACGTGGTGCCGGCCTGCCCGCCGTCGCCGTGGCAAGCCGCCAGCAGAAATAGCATCGCAACCAGCAGGAAATGGCGATCAGCCTTTTTCATAGGGATGCAGGTGCGCCTGCTCCATCGTGTAGGCGGTGCCGGCGAGTTCGCCGTGGAGGGTTTCCGCGCGCAGTTGGCCGGTCAGGTAGAACGGGCTGTACATGTCGGGCGGGTCGATCGGGGTGTCCAGGCGCACATGCACGATCTGGTTCGGCGGCGGAGGCGGCACGTGGATGCAGGCGCCGTAGTACGGCACGAACAGGAACTCGCGCACGCGGCCGGCGTCGTCGCTGTCCAGCGGTACCACGTAGCCCGGCAGGCGGACCTTGCGCGCCAGCACGGCAGCCACGGTGTTGTAGGTGCCGGTCTGGGGCATCGCACGCTTGCCGGTGTGGTTGACCGGCGCTTCGTCGCTGTTTTCCAGCGCCTTCAGCTCGGCTGGCGGCAGCATCGCGCTCCAGTCCAGCTCGCGATAGCCGTCGGCGTCGGGCTCGCCCAGTGGCGGGTCGATCGCGGCGTCGTTGGCCGGTGCTGGCTGCGCCGCCGCTATCGCCTGCGCTTTTTCCGGAGCGGTGGGTTGCTGCTGCCGGCCGCAGCCGCACAGCATCGCGAGCGCCAGCAAGGGAAGGATCCAGCGGGTCATGCTCACAGCTCCGGCGACAGGCCATCGGCCAGCGTGCGGCGATAAGCCAGCAAGGCCGGCACGATGCCGGCGAGCACGCCGGCCAGCACCACACAGCCGAGCCAGCCCCACTCCGTCGCGCTGGGCGCGATGCGGTTGATCGCCAGGCCGAAATGATCGAGCACCCAGCCGCGCGCCAGCCAGCTGGCCGCGATCACCACCAGCAACGCCAGTACGCACGACACCACGGTGACCAGGCCGGCCTCGAACAGCAGCAACCAGGCGATGTCGCGCGGCCGTGCGCCGACCGCGCGCAGGATCGCCATCTCGCGCCGGCGCTCCTGCAGCGTGGCCACCAGCAGCGCGACCATCGACACCAGGCCGAGCAGCACCACCAGCGAGGCGATCATGCGCAGCGCGCCTTCGGCGGTGCCCAGCGTGCCCCACAACTGCTGCAGGGTGACGCCCGGCATGATCGCCAGCATCGCTTCTTCCGGGTACTCGTTGATCCGCCGCTGCACCGAGAAGGTGGCGATGCGAGTCTTCAGGCCGAGCATGAAGGCGGTGATGGTGTCCGGGGTCAGGTCCCTCGCCCGCGCCTGCGCGGCGCTGACGTGCTGGCCCGGCAGGCGCACGCCGGAATGCCAGTCGATATGGATGGCCTCGATCGCCTGCAGCGAGACCAGCACGCTGGAATCCACCGGCGTGCCGGTGCGGCGCAGGATGCCGACGATCCGGAACGGCTTGTCGGCATGGTTGGCCAGGCTGATGCGTCCGGTGCCGTGGGTCAGCACGATCTCGTCGCCGAGGTGGCGGCCGAGCGCGGCGGCGACGTCGGCGCCGATCACCGCATCGTAGAGGTCGTCGAATGCCCTGCCCTGCGCGAACGCCAGGGGATGCTTGGCGCCGTAGTGGTAGTGCTCGAAGAATCCGGTGCTGGTGCCGACCACCCGGTAGCCGCGATAGGAATCGCCCAGCGACAGCGGCACCGCCCACTTGACCTCGGGCATCGCGCTCAGGTCCTGGTAGCTCTTCCAGGAGACGTTGTTGGTGGCGTCGCCGATGTGGAACACCGAGTACAGCAACAGGTTCACCGGGCCCGAGCGCGCGCCGACGATCAGGTCGGTGCCCGACACGGTGCTGGCGAAGCCTTCGTGCGCCTGCGTGCGGATCCGCTCCACGCCCAGCAGCAGTGTCACGCTCAGGGTGATCACCAGCACGGTCAACGCCACGCCCAGGCGCCGGCTGCGCAGGCTGGCCAGTGCAAGCTTCAACAGGCTCATCGCGCACCTCCGGCGCTGGCGCGGTTGAGCGTGGCCAGGTCGGCCTGCGCGTCGAACAGCGGTGCGATCGACGGATCATGGCTGACCACGATCGAACTGGTACCGCCCTGCCGGCACTCGGCGAACAGCAACTGCAGGAAGGCCTGCGCCGCGACGGGGTCGAGCGCGGAGGTGGGCTCGTCGGCGAGCAGCAACGGCGGCCGCGCGATCAACGCGCGCGCAGCGGCCACGCGTTGCTGCTGGCCGACGCTGAGGCGCGCGGCCGGGCGCGACCACAGCGCCGCCACGTCCAGGCCCAGCGCGACCATCAGCCGCTCGATCTCCGTGTCCAGCGCCTGTGTGCCTGGTGCCAATCGCCCGCGGCGCGCGGAGAACTGCAGGCCCAGGGCGATGTTGTCGCGGGTGCTCAGGAACGGCAGCAGGTTGAACTGCTGGAAGACCACGCCGCAGTGGTCGGCGCGGAAACGGTCGCGTGCGGCCTTGCGCAACGCCGCCAGGTCCTGCCCGGCCACACGCACGCAGCCGGCGGTGGGCTGCAGCACGCCGGCGATCAACGCCAGCAAGGTGCTCTTGCCCGATCCGCTGGCGCCGCGTAGCAACAGTTGTTGCCCACGCGGCAGCGCGAACGATGCGATGTCCAGCACCGGAGCGGCGCTGCCGGGATAGCCGAAGCGCACCTCGGCCAGTTCGACGACGGGCTGCTGGTTCATTCCGGCAACTTCACCCGGGTCTGCCCGTGCACGACCTCGGTGCGGCCCTGCCCGGCCGCGGTGGCGACATCTACCACCGCCGTGTGCAGCCCCGGGAAACGTTGCGGGAGCAACACCTGCAGGTGATCGAGTCGCGTCGGCTGGGCGCAGTTGAATGCGTAGTGGGCGTGGAATTCTGCATGGCTGTGGCCGGGTTCGTCCGGATCGGCCATCGCCACGTCGTAGCCCTCGGTGGTGACCTGCGCACTGCGCAGCGAGCAGGCCGCCGCGACCGGGAACTGCAGCCAGTCGGCACCGCGCAGGATGGCGACGGCGGCCTCCAGCCGCTGGCGCTCGCCGGCATCGCGCGCCGGGTGTTCGAAATCGAGGATGCCGATGCCCGGCGCGTTGAGCTGCACGTCCACGGCCGTGCCATCCACGGCCACTTCCAGGTTGGCCTGGCCGTGCACATGCGGCCCGTGGTGGCGGACCGCAGCGGCGGCGGGCGAACTGGCGGAGAGGAGCAACAGGATCAGGGGAATGCCAGGTCGCATAAAGCACGCGTCGGTTGAGTTACACTATAACATTAGTGAACAATCGAGCTTGCGTGCAAGCCTGCCGCTGCCGTCAGTCAGCCGCGGTTCGCCTCCGGCCACCGCAGACGTGCGTTGCCCAGCCGGCCTGTGCCGCGCTGGGCGTTGAACTTCAAGGACCTCCATGTCTTTCTCCATCATTCCCGACAGCTACACCGCCTGGCGCCACTGCATCGAGGTCGACTGCGGCTTGCGTCTGGAACCGGCCTACATCGCGCAGCGCATCGCTGCGCTCAACGACCCCACTGACCATCACACCCAGCAGTTCGTGCGCTGCTGGGGCGAGCCGCATCGCCAGCAGGTGCTGCAGTGGTTTGCGCAGGCGCAGGCTGCATGCGCCGACGGTCGCGTTTGAACCCTCTCGCATCGCGCGACGCGGTCGCGGGTGCCGTTGACCGCGATGCGTTTCTTCTGCGACCGCTGCTCAGCCGGGCGTGTCGGTCGCGGCGCAGCCCTGTATGGCAACGTCCTGATCCAATGCGGGCAGTGAGTCCTCAAGCGATGGAGGTCGGCCCCGACCGGCGCGCGCATCGGCGGCGCGCTCTACGCTGACGCGCTGACGCGCCTGGACAGGGCCGCGCCAAGCTATCCGGAACCCATCGGCACCGGGGCATCTCGCTGACACGTGCGTTGCCGCAACGGGCTGCCAAGCTACGACGGCTGCCGGTAGCATGCACGCGCATCGCCGCCCGGCGTCCACTTCCCAAGCTCCCGCAAGGACACCCAACGTGCCGCTCGCTTCCATCGCCAGCGCGTATCCCGCGCGCCGTTTCCTGTCCGCCGCCATGGCGTGCCTGTTGCTGTCGGCCGCATTCGGTGCCGACGCCCGGACGCAGCCCTCGCAGTTCCAGATCGTCGAGAGCGTGCCCGAGGCCAGCGTCTACGGCGAACCCGGGGTGCCGCGCACCCAGCAGACCTGGCTGGCGATGATCAATGGGGCCAAACAGCGCATCGACATCGCCGCGTTTTACATTTCCGAGAAGCCCGGCACCGGCCTGACGCCGGTACTGGACGCACTGTCCGCCCGCGCCCGCGCCGGCGTGGCGGTGCACCTGCTGGTCGACCACACCTTCCTGGCCAAGAACCCGGACAGCGTCGCCTGGCTGGGCAAGGTGCCGGGCATCACCGTGCGGGTGCTGCCGGTCGACACGCTGACCGGTGGCGTGCTGCACGCCAAGTACATGATCGTCGACGACGCCAGCGTGTTCGTCGGCAGCCAGAACTGGGACTGGCGGGCGCTGGAGCAGATCCACGAGATCGGCGCGCGCATCGACGACGCGCGCTTCGCCAAGACCTTCGCCGCCAGTTTCGACTACAGTTGGCGCCTGGCCGACGAAGGCGATCTGGCCAAAGCGCAGGCGCGCGGCGTGCAGCCGCCGGACTTCGCGCCGGTCACCGCCACCGATCCGGTGCTGCTGGACGCCGGCAGCGCCGCGCCGCTGGTCGCCTTCCCCGCGTTCAGCCCGCCGGCGCTGCAGCCGGCGTGGGTCAGCGCCGAGGAGCCGGCGCTGGTCGAGATGATCCACGCCAGCCAGCATGCGCTGCGCATCCAGGTGATGACGCTCTCGGCGATCCGCAGCTTCGGGCCCAAGGGCTGGTGGGCGCCGGTCGACGGCGCCATTCGCGATGCTGCTGCGCGCGGCGTGCAGGTGCACATCATCGTCGCTGACTGGGCGCTGCGCGAACCGATGCAGGCGTACCTGAAGAGCCTGGCCGCGCTGCCCAACATCACCGTGAAGTTCAGCCGGTTGCCGCTGGCGCCGCAGGGCTTCATTCCGTACGCGCGGGTCGAGCACGCCAAGTACGCGGTCGCCGACGACCGCAGCAGCGTCATCGGCACCGGCAACTGGGAATGGAGCTACTTCAACACCGCGGTGGATGCTTCGGTGTTCGTCAAAGGCAAAGGGCCGGCCGAGACGCTAACGCGCATCTTCGATCGTGACTGGAACGGCCCTTATGTGACGACGCTGCAGCCTGGCCAGAACTATGAGGCGCCGCGTACCGAGTAGCTTCTACTGTCGCGCTGGCGGCATGCACCTTCATGTGAGCGACCCGGGCCGGTGTGCGCCTCATCGCGCATCGGCCAGGGGCGCAGCCGAGACGGAAATACGCCGTTGATGCGCGGGTGGCGCTTCGAGGTGGGGACGCAGCCATCCCCACGAAGCCTTAACCACCCCTCCCTATCCTAACCCCGCGCTGGAAGGCGGCCGTTGCGCCAGGCATTGCCGCCTATGCGGCGACGCACGCCTCTGCGTAAGGACATCCAAACAAGGAGACGCCATGAAGAAGCTGCACGCACTCGTGTTCGCAGGAAGCCTGTTGGGCCTCGCCTCGCCGGCCTTCGCCGAGGTCGCCAATCTCACCAACAGCGCCGACGGTGCCAACCGCGACGCAGGCATCGCCGCCGTCAAGAAGAAGTTGCAGGACGCCTGCACTGAACGCAAGGGCAAGCCGGATCCGAATTCGTTCGAGGTGGTGTTCGAGAAGACCAGCCAGAATCCGGACGTGCCCAAGCCGTACTACGTGGATGGAAAGATGAAGTGCGATCTTCCGCAGGGTTGAGTTCGACCTACGTGGCGCGATGCGTCATATCGGTTACGTAAGAACAAGGCCCCGCATTTGCGGGGCCTTGTTCTTGTGCGTTTGACGAACGTCCGACCGGCCGGTGGATGGCTGGATTGGGTCGGGCAATGAGCAGTCTTTCGGCGTTATGCCAACGGCGGTGGCCGGCAAGCAAGTCCACCGGTGTCTCGACTCCTACGACGGCAACACCTTCGTCAGTACCGCCAGCACCGCCAAATGTCCCAGGTAGTATCCGTAGAACGCCCAGCGCGTACGCGGGACCGGGACGTTGCGCGGTGCAAGCGCTACGAGCAACGGAATCGCGAGAAGTGCCCAGCCGTTGCGGTTGTACCAGCACAACAGGCCGAAGCCGGCGGCGACCAGGATCAGACGCAGACTGCGTCCGCTCCACGGCGCCGTAGCGCCCGGCACGATCGCCACGGATGTTCCACTTCGCGCTTCGACTGAGAAACGGAACAGCCACCAGGACGACAGCACCAGCGCCAGGCCGAACCACTGGTAATCCACCAGAAACGGTGCGACGACACTGCACATGCCCATCAGCACCCACTGCCGCTGCTGGATGCTCCAGATAGCAGCGCTGGCCAAGGCGAAACTCAACAGGACGTTGAACGGCGCCCAGTAGCCGAAGGCCAGACCGTGCACAGGTTGCGCCAGTATGCCCCACAGCAGTAGCCGGCGAAACGATTTGAGTGCGTCCACCCCGGGCTGCGCGAGGTTGTAGGCCAGAACGATGGCGAACACCGGGAAGGCGGTGCGTCCTAGTTCGGACACGATCGGGACATAACCGCCGTAAAACACCTTGGCGACATGGTCGCCGGTCATCAGGACCAACGCGATCCACTTCAGCAGTTCACGGGCTCCGCTGGTCATCATGTCAATTCGAGGCTCGCTATTGGCGATCGCATTGCACCTACCGCCGTCGCCCACGACCTGCGCCGGATCTGGCGCAAGGGGATGCGCTGCGAACGAAACGACGCACTGTAGCGGGTCGGACGTGCAGATGGGAGAAAAGCAAGTTCCGCCGCGCCGGTATAGACCACACACAGACGGATGCCGAACGACTCAGGACGCGCGGTCGGCGAGCAGCAGCGGCGCAGCGGTCCCGCGTTGCACCATCACGCATTGGTCGGCGATGGCAGACAGGCCGAGCCGATGCGAAACCGCCACCAGGGCCGTCTGCGGCAGGCGGCGACGCAGCGTGCTTAGGACCTGTTGTTCGGCGACGGCGTCGAGGGCGCTGGTGGCTTCGTCGAGCAAGGCCACGCGCGGTTGCCGCAGCAGCACCTGGGCCAGCAGCAGCCGTTGCAGTTCGCCACCGGACAGGCGCGCGCCGGCGCCATGTGCCGCGGTGTCCAGGCCGGCGCCGCCCTGCAGGCGCGCGGCCAGGCCGACGTCGCGCAGGGCCTCCCACATCGCTGCCTCGCTCGCGGCCGGCGCCGCCCAGGCCAGGCACTGCCGCACGGTGTGCTGCCACGGCCGCACGCCCTGGGCGACGTAGGCCAAGGGCTGCAGCGCGGCACGATAGCCAGCGAAGTCGAGCGCGCGGCCATCGCAGTGGGCGGCGAACTGCGGTGGCGCGACCATGCCGGCCAGCGCGTCCATCAGGCTGCTCTTGCCGACGCCGGACGGGCCGCTGATCAGGGTCAGCGTGCCCGGCGCCAGAACCAGATCGGTCAAGGCCACCGCGGCCAGCGGCGGCGCCAGGCCGATGCGTTCGATCTGGATCGGCGCCGGCACCGCCGCCTCGACCGCTGCAGCGGACTGCGCTGCCACTTTGATCGGCACCGCGGGCGATGGCGCGCCAAGTGCGACGTAGCGCTGCCACAGTTCCAGCGCCGGGGCAGCCGAGCGCAATTGCTGCACGCTCTGCCGGGTCGAGACCAGGTACGGCAGCAGCCGCCCCAGCAGCAGGCCGACGGTGATCAGCGCGCCGCGGTCGATGCCATGCCACATCCCGGCCAGCAGCATGATCGCGGCGATGGCGGCCACCGCCGCCAGTTCCAGCACCAATCGGCCGGACGCCACCAGCGCCTGCTGCCGTGCATAGCCATGCGCCAGCCGGCCGGCGATCGCGTCGTAGGCTTCCTGCTCGCGCGCTTCGCGGGCGAACGAGCGCACGTGGCGCAGGCGCCGCGGGAAGTCCTCGCTGAGCCAGAACAGCCGGGTCATGTCGGCGACGTACTCGCGGCTGACCCGGGCCTGTTCGTGGCCGGCGATGCGGAAGGCGAGCAGGCCCAGCGCCAGCAGCGGCGGCAGTGCCAGCACCAGTATGGGCGAGACCAGGAACGCGGCGGCCAGGCTCACCGCCGCGGTGATCGCCGCCACCAGCAGTTGCAACAGGGCGCTGAAGCCCTGCACCACGATTTCGACGTTGTAGGTGAGCAGGTTGGCGATTTCCGCCGAGCTGGCGTCGGCCAGCGCCGGCAGCGGCGCCTGCAGCAGCCGCGCATGCACCTGCCGGCGCAGGTCCAGCGCATGGCGGCTGGCCAAGTCCGCGGCCAGGCGCGTGCCCCACCAGCGCAGCAGGGCGAAGCCGCTGCTGGCGGCGACGAACAGCAGGGTCTGCGCGAGGAAGTGCTCCGGCAACGGCAGGGCGTGGCCGGCCAGGGTCAGCACATGGCCCGGTTGCACCAGCGGTACCAGCGCGACCGCAGCGAGCGCGCCGGCGAGCGCGCCGAGCAGCGACAGCAGCACGTACCAGGCGATGCGCAGGCGCTCGCCACCGCCGAGCACGGCGATGAAGGCGCGCAGCAAATGCGAGGCCGGATCCGGGCGCGCGCTCATCGGCACGCGCCAGCGGTGCGCATTGCCGCCTTCCTCGCGCGGCGCGGATCGTCAGGCCAGCAGCGTCTGCAGCGCATCGACCGAGGCCTCCGGATGCGTGCCGCGCTGCAGTTCGTACACGCCCAGCCGCTGCAACTGGCGCGCAAACAATGACCAGTGCGGCTGGCCCGAAGCGTAGGGCTGGTCCGCGGCCAGGCGTGCCGCCACGTCCGCGTCGGGCATCGGCTGCAGCAGCCGATGCGGATCGGCCGCCATGGTGGAAGAGACGAACACGGCCGCGACCAGCCGCAACGGTGCCTGTGCCAGGCGTCCCTCGCCCTGGCGGATGTCCACCTCGTGCTTGAGCGCACCGCTGCGGCGGCGAATCATCGGCGCCGCGGCGATCCAGGCGCGGGTCTGCGGGTCGAGCAGGCGCAGCAGTTCCGGCCGCAGATGCAGGAAATTGCCGATACCGGTGGCGAGCAGATACTGCGGGGCAACGAACAGGGCGTCCTCGGCGAGGAACTCCAGTCCGCGCAGCAGGCTGTGCAGGGCCAGTGTGGATTTGCCGGCGCCGCTGCCGCCGAGCAGCAGCACGCCACGGCCGTCGCGGCCGACGCAGGCGCCGTGCAGCGGTACCAGGCGCATGCCGTGCGCGGCAAGCACGAACACGGCGAACTCGATCAGTTCGTAACGCACGTGGTAGGCGTGCGCGAGCATGTCCTCGGACACCACCACCAGCGCCCTGCCCTGCTCGGGCACCAGCACGACGTAGTTGTGCGCATCGATCACCCCGCTCAGTACGCCGGCGCCGGATTGGGTCTGCACCGGTGGCGGTTCGACCGCCAACGCGTAGGGCGCCTCGCCGCGGTCCACCAGGGTCAGTTCGATGCGGAACGCAGCGCTCTCCGGCAGGCGGTGCGCCGGCACCGCACCGAATGCCGCTTCCACCAAGGCCAGCAGCGCCGGACTGTTGCTCTCGAAGTGGAAGCGGCCGCCGAGCAGTTGCTTGCTGAGCGTGTGCGGGCGGCGCAGCTGGGTGTGGAACGGATCGCAGGCGCCGTCAACGGCGACGACAGGTGCGGCGTGGTCGCTTGGTTCCACGTCCAGAACACGCGCGGTCGATCGCTGCATCGGAGAAGAGTCGCTTGAGTGGATGCAGCGTGGGTGCGCCTGCCGCGGCCAAAGGTTGCGCGGGCGATGCCGGCACTTCGCACAACCAAACGGCACAGCCCCGGCACCTACCGCCACGGCCACCTGCGCGCGGCCATCGCTGCATGCGCCCTCCCCCACGGCGCCGAACGAGACCTTTCGCCGATGCTCAAGATCCAGGTCAGCCACGCCTACTTCCTGCGCTACGACCCCAAGCAATGGGAGCGTGGCAAGCCGTATCCGCCGCTGGCCACGCTGCAGGTGGCGGCGCTGCTGCGCCAGCACGGGCACGCGGTGACGCTGTTCGACGCGATGCTGGCCGAGGGCGTGGAGGACTACGACCACGCCATCCGCACGCAGCGGCCGGACCTGGTGGTGTTCTACGAGGACAACTTCAACTTCCTCACCAAGATGTGCCTGAGCCGGATGCGCGAGGCCGCGTGCCGGATGATCGCCGAGGCGCGCGCAGGCGGCAGTCGGGTGATCGTCGCCGGCTCCGACGCGTCGGATCATCCGGAGGCATTCCTCGCCGCCGGTGCCGACGCGGTGCTGATCGGCGAAGGCATCGCGGCGTTGCTGGAACTGGTGGCACGCCTGCAGGCGGATCCGGACATCGACCCGGCGCGCTGGGTGGCCGGCGTCGCCGAGGTGGCCAGCGCGGTGCTGCCGCAACTCAAGCGCGCGCAGATCGGCGCACGGCCGCCGGATCCGCGGCTGTCGGTGACGGCGGCCTGGGACCTGCTGGACATCGCCCGCTACCGTGCGTTCTGGCAGCAGCGGCACGGCCATTTCAGCCTGAACATGGCCGCGTCGCGTGGCTGCCCGTTCCGCTGCAACTGGTGCGCCAAGCCGATCTGGGGCAATCACTACAAACGCCGCGAGGCGCAGGACGTGGCCGCGGAGATGACCCAGCTCAAGCGCAGCTTCGCGCCCGACCATGTGTGGATGGCCGACGACATCTTCGGCTTCCACGTCGACTGGGTGGAGGACTTCGCCGATGCGCTGGCCGCCGCCGACGGCGCGGTGCCCTTCACCATCCAGACCCGTTCCGACCTGTGCAGCGAGCGCATGACCGCCGCGCTGGCGCGGGCCGGTTGCCGCGAGGCCTGGATCGGCGCGGAGAGCGGCAGCCAGCGCATCCTCGACAAGATGACCAAGGGCACCGAGGTGGACGGCGTGATCGCCGCGCGCCAGCGCCTCGGCGCGCAGGGCATCCGCGTCGGCTTCTTCCTGCAATTGGGCTACCTGGACGAGCAACTGGACGACATCCTCGCCACCCGCCAACTGGTGGCGCAGGCGCGGCCGGACGACATTGGCGTCAGCGTGTCCTATCCCCTGCCCGGCACCGTGTTCTACCAGCAGGTCAAGGACCAGCTCGGGCGCAAGACGCATTGGCAGGACAGCGACGACCTGGCGATGATGTTCCGCGGCGCCTACGACTCGGCGTTCTACCGGCAGGTGCGCGACCTGCTGCACCGGCAGGTGGACCTGCAATGTCGCGAGGATGCGTGTCCGGCACCGGTGCATGCGCAGGACCGGGCGACGCTGGAAGCGGACTGGGACGCACTGATCGCGCGCGAGGCGCAGCATCGGACCGACGCGCCGCCAGCGCCGGCGGCCAGGGCGGTCGCCGCTGGCGGCAGCCGCCGCATCCCGCTGGTGCAGCGCTCATGAACGACCTGGCGACGCCCTCGTCTCCGGCCGTGGTGGCCGACCTGCCGGCAATGGCACCCGCGGCGACGCCGGCGCATCTGCCGTTGCGGCGCATCGGCCGCGGTCTGCGCCTGGCCACCGAAACCCTGGCGCACGAACTGGCACGCCCCGGTGCGCCGATGCCGGACTGGAGCGGCCTGCACTGGCAGCTGGCCGCAGCGGCGGCCGTGGCGCACGGCGTGGCGCCGCTGTTGAGCCAGCGCTCGCAATGGCCGGACCTGCCGTGGCGCGCGTTCCTGGAGGGGCAGCGCGAGCACGTGGCGCAGCGCTACCAGCGCATCGCCGCGTTGCTGCAGCGGATCGACGCCCTGGCGCAGACCGCCGGCCTGGCGATCGTGCCGCTGAAGGGCGCGGCGCTGCATGCGCTGGGCCTGTATCGGCCTGGCGACCGGCCGATGGCGGACATCGACCTGCTGGTGCGCCCGGAGGACGCCGAGCGTGCCGCGACGCTGCTCGCCGCGCTGGGCTACGTGGCCGAGCTCGCGCAGTGGAAACACCAGACCTTCCGACCGGTACAGGCGCAGGCGGTGGGTGGCCTGGGCGAGCACCGCGACACGCCGATCAACATCGAACTGCACGTCCGCATTCAGGAGCGCCTGCCGCTGCGCACGGCCGACCTCGGCACGCAGCTCCTGCCGCGCGACGGCAAGCCCGGCTTGAATCCCTATCCGAACAACGGCGCACTGATGCGCCACCTGCTGCTGCACGCGGCCGGCGGCCTGTGCAGCCGCAGCCTGCGGCTGATGCACCTGCACGACCTCGCCATGCTCGCTCCACGCATGCGCGCCAGCGACTGGCAGGTGCTGATCGGCACCGACGCCTGGTGGGCATGGCCGCCGCTGCGGCTGATGTTGCGCTACTACCGCGCCACGATTCCGCCGGCTGTGATCAAGCAGCTGCGCGCGCGGTGTCCGCCGCTGCTGCGCCTGCGCGCGCGTGGGCTGGACCTGACCGCGGCGTCGTGTTCGCAACTCTGGCTGCCGGCGCTGCCGGGCATCGAGTGGGCGCGTTCGGGCCGCGAGGTACTGGACTATCTGCGCCAGCGCTTGCAGCCGTCGGCGGAAAGCCGGCAGGAACGCGCCGAGATGATCCGCACCCAGCTGTGGTTGCAGGGCCAGGACTGGGTGCGCCTGCCGCAACGTCGTCGCGTGCTGCAGCGCCTGCTGCGCCCGGTGCCGCGGATGGATACGCTGTATGCCGTGCGCAGTGCGCTGCAGGGCTATGCGCCGTCGTCGGATTGACGCGCGCCCTCATAGAGCGCGCAGTAAACGACCGTCGTAGGAGCGGCTTGAGCCGCGACAGCCGTTGTGGAGACAAGTGTCGCGGCTGAAGCCGCTCCTACGACAAAGCGCGATTCCGTCTTGAAGGCGAAGCGCCGGAATGCCGCGCTGCGCGTCAACCATCCCGTGCCGCGCGCCGCTCATCGGCATTGCGCGGTGCACACAGGCGCTGGTACAGCGCGGTGAAGCCACGCGCGCTGCAGTCGGCATCCTCGCGCACGGCCCGGCATTGCGCCGCCCAGGCCAGGCGCAGGCGCAGTTCGTCGTCGCCGAGCACCTGGCGCAGCGCATCGGCCAGCCCGGCCCAGTCGCCCACCGGCACCGCCAGCGCCGCCGATGGCGCCCACTCCTGCAGATGCCCGACCGCAGTGCCCACCGTCGGCACCCCGGCCACCGCTGCTTCCAGCAGTACCAGCGGCCCGGCTTCGTGCAGCGACGACAGCACCAGCAGATCCGCCGCCTCCACCAGCGGCCGCAGGTCGCGCTGGGTCTTGAAGCCGAGGAAGCGCACGCGCTCGCTCAGGCCCAGCGTGGCGACCAGGCGCTGCATCGCGCCGTCGAGGGTGTCCACGCCGACCAGGTCGATGCGGAAGTCGACCCCGGCGCGGGCCAGCGCCGCGAGGGCGCGCAGCAGGGTGCTCTGGTCCTTGACCGGATTGAGGCTGGCGACATGCAGCAGCCGCGCCGGCCCATCGCCGCGCGCACGCGGCGCGCGCGGCGGCCAGGCGCGCAGATCCACGCCCAACGGCACGCGTTCGGCGGCGATGCCCAACGCCCGCAGGCTGTCGAGGATGGGCGCGCTGGCGGCGGTCACCGCGCTCGCCAGACGCAACACCAATGCCTCGCGCAGCCGCCCCTGCCATTTGCGTCGGCCGCCGTAGCCGATCGCGTGCAGCGCGACCAGTTCGCCGCCGGCGATGTGCACCAGGCTCGGCCGCCGCAGCCAGCGCGCCGCCGCCACCGCGATCAGGCTGCAGTGGCCGGAAAACAGCGACTGCACTACGTCGAACGGCGCGCGGCGGTGCTCGGCGCGGATCGCGGCGATCGCGCGCCAGCGCGTGCGCACCGCGCCGATGTTGTGGATGCGCGCACCCAGCAGTTCCCATTGCGCCGGCAGCGGTTCCTGATGCAGCACGAACACGTGCAGGTCGTGCACGCGCGCCAGCCGCTCGATCAGGCTCAGGAAGGCCGGAATCACCCGGTACTCGCCGCCGCGGTCGACGCCGCCCGGCACCACCAGCGCCAGCTTCATGCCAAGCTCCGCGGCGCGGCGCCGAGCAACTGCGCATAGGCGCGCGCCCAGCGCCGGCCGACCGCCGCGAACGACAGCTGCGCATCGAAATGCGCGCGCACCAGCGCCCGCGAGGGGCCGTCGCGCGAGGCCTGCAGCAGCGCGGCCGCCAGGCGCTCGGCGTCGCCGCAGGGCCATAGTGCGCCGACCCGGCCGCCATCGCTGAGTGCGCGGAACGACGGGATATCGGTCAGCACCGGCACCGCGCCGCAGGCATAGGCCTCCAGCGCGGCGTAGCCGCAGCTCTCGCCCAGGCTGCCCGACACGAACAGGTCGGCCGCACGCATCAGCGTCTGGATCTGCGCGTGCTCCACCCGGCCCAGCAGGTGAACGCGGCCGGCGAGGCGTGGATCGGCCCGGATGCGCTGCTGCACGACCGGCAGCAGCGGCGCCTCGCCGAACGCGCAGAACAACTGCAGCCCCGGCAAGCGCACGCTGGCGCGGGCCACGCCGTCGAGCACGGTGAGCGGATCCTTGCCCTCGCTCAGGTGGCCGACCCACAGCACGCAGGGCGCGCCGTGCAACCCGCTGTCGCGGCGCGCCTGGTCGCGCTCGCCCGGAGTGAAGCGGCAACTGGATTCGGGAATGGCGAACAGCCGCGTGGATCCGGCGAACAGCCCGGCACCGACGAAGCCGCGCGCCAGGTCCAGCGAGGTGAAGGCGATGCCGGCGGCGGCGGCGTACCAGCGCCGCCACTGCGGTCGCCGCCACCAGCGCGGCGGGCGGTTGGCGTGATCCTGCAGCAGGATCGGCCGCGACGGCCGCCAGCGCGCCAGCGTCGCCGCCTCGCGCGCGAACTGCAGGCCGTGCACGTGCACCACGTCGGCGTCGAGCTCGGCCAGCAAGGCGGCGATGCGTCGCAGATGGCGCCGGCGCCCGGCCTCGGCACGGCGCACGAAGTGGTAGTCGACGCCGTTGCGTTGCAGTTGCGCATCGACCGCCGCGGCCTGGATCACCGACACGCGGGTACCGGCGCTGGCCACCGCCTCGGCGATGTCGGCCAGCGATGGCCACAGCGCGAAGGCCTGCTCTGGCGTCACCCCGTCCGGCAGCGGCACGAAGTTGAGTTGCACGGCATGCACGGCGCGGGCGACATTGCCGGCCATGCTCAGATCCCGGACACCTGCGGCCGGTGCAGGCGCACCAGCCGGTTGGCCAGGTTCAGTTCCCACGGCCGGTCATAGCGCCGGTAGCGGTAGCGCCACGCGGCCAGCGCGCTGAGCCCACGCTTGGCCCAGCCAGGCGAACGCTGGTCCTGCGCGGTGGGATAGCGGCAGCCGAGCACGGTGACGAAATCGCGGATGCGCTGGCGCAGCGCATCGCTGAGCCAGGGCGCATCGGCATGGCAGGCGTAGTCGACCCACTGCGGCTGCGCCCACTCCTCCGGCGTGCGCGGGAACTGCACCGGCACGCCGTCGCGGTCGAGCAAGAGCATGCCGGCGTGGCGGCCGCGGTCCTTCTCGTGGCGGCTGCTGTCCGGCAGCGGTGTATACACGTAGACGATGATTTCCGACTGCGGGTTGATCCGCTTCAGCTCGCGGATGAACTCGAAGGTCTGCTCGGTCTCGCGCTCGCTGTCCTGCGGCGGCGCGACCATGAACGACAGTTCCGGGATCACCCCGTTGCGCCGGCACAGCTCGGCCACTTCCAGGGTCTGGTCCGGCCGCGTGCCCTTGCGGATCTCCTTGAGCATCGCCCCGCTCGGCGATTCGGCGCCGATGTAGGCCATGCGCAGGCGGCTCTTGCGCACCAGCTTCCAGGTGCTCTCGGACAGGTTGAGCAACGCGTCGGCGCGCGCATAGCACCACCACGGCAGTTCCAGCTTCGCCATCACCTCTAGCAGCGGGATCATGTCGGCTTCGCGGTCGAAGAAGTTGTGGTCGAAGAACTGGATCGAGTCGGCGCCCAGGCCATACTTGAGATATCCCAGCTCGCGCTCCAGGCGTGCCGCGGTCGGCAAGGCGGTGGCACCGCCGAACATCGCCGCCACCCCGCAGAACGTGCAGCGGAAGCGGCAGCCCAGCGCGGCCTGGTGCGAGGCGGTGCGCTGGCCGAGGAAGGTGCGGCCGAGATAGCGGCGTGGCTCGCCGAGTTTTTCGTAGGGGAGCGACGGCAGTGCATCGCCGCGCTGGAAGGCGCGGTTGCGGTTGTGCACCACCACCCCGTCCTGCTTCCAGGACAGCCCGTCGACCTGCGCCAGCGTCGGCCCTTCGCCGCGCACCGCGGCCAGCAGCTCCGGCAGGGTGTCCTCGCCCTGCGCGCGGATCGCATAGTCCACGTACGGCGCGGCCAGCGCGGTGTCCGGGTACAGCGTGGGGAAATAGCCGCCCCAGACGATCGGCAGCGCCGGGAAGCGCGCGCGGATGGCCTGCGACAGCGCGATCGACGGCGCCAGTTGCGGTCCGCCCATCACGCTGATGCCGACCGCATCGTAGTGCCGCTCCTGCAGTGCCTGCAGGCTGCGCTCGATGAAGTCGCGGTCGACGTTGCCGTCGATGATGCGGCTGTCGCCATGGCGATCCAGCGCCGCCGCCAGGTTGAGCAGCGACAGCGGAAAGCGGGCGCTGGACGGCTTGGTGATGGTGGGATTGACCAGCAGCGTATTGGGTGTGGAAGACATACCGGGCGGACGCAGGACGGAGGTCATGGCAGGCGCCGCAGGCGCAGCACCAGGGCCACCGGCACCTGCAATGCGACGCGATCGAAATGGGCGTCGGCGGGAATGTCCGCCGGGTCGAGCAGCGGTTCGCTGACCGCATCGATGGCCAGCCCGAGCGCGGCGCAGGCGGCGTGCCAGTGGCTGTACAGGTGCTGGGTGTGGTGCACCGCGTAGCGCTGGCCGCCGGCCTTGAAGTCGCGGCGCCAGCCCAGCGCCGGGCCGATCGGGTGCACGTCGCTGCACAGTACCCAGCCGCCGGGCCGGGTGACGCGGCGCAGCTCGGCCAGGGCCGGCGGCAACTGCGGTAGATGCCCCAGTGCAAGCGCGCAGAGGCTCAGGTCGACGCTGGCGTCGGCAAGCGGCAAAGCCTCCAGGCTACCTTCGCGCAGCGTGTAGCGGGCGGCATCGACGTCGCCAAGTTCTTGCGCGGCGCGTGCCAGCATCTGCGGCGACAGGTCCACGCCGGTGACGTGCGCGGCGCCACGCTGTAGCGCATGCAGCAGGTAGCGGCCGCTGCCGCAGCCGGCATCGAGCACGTGCTGGCCGCGCAACGACGGCGGCAGCAGGGCCAGCATGGCGCGCTGTTCGGCCTGCATCACCGGGTTGTGCGCCTGCGCCGGGTAGCTGTCCGCCCATAGCGCGTAGGCGGCAAGCGGATCGAGGGTCGGGACGGCGCTCATGCGGGGCATTCCTGCGACAGGTGCGTCGTGCGTGAACACAGCGGCGCAACCTGGAATTCCAGGCCAGGCTCCAACGCGAGCAGCGCGGGGTCGGCCAGTTCTGCGGCCAGCAGCTTCGGCATGCCGTCCAGCGTCACCGGCACCGTGTCCACGCCGGCGGCGGCGAACCACGGCGCGAAATCGGGATCGGCGATGCGCGGCCGCCCGTCGCGGACCACTGCGCGCAGTGCGCTGCGCGGCAGCCCGACCAGACTGTTTGCAGGCGCGCCGCCACGGTCGGCGACGATCAGCAGATCGGCGTGTGCGCCCGGCGCCAGATGTCCGCGATCCGGCAAGCGCAGGATGTCGGCCGCGGCGGTGGTGGCCAGGGCCAGCGCATGGCTCGCGTCCAGGCCGTGGGCGGCGGTCTGACGCAGGTCGTCGAGCAGGTCGCGGCCGCCGCTGACCCGCGCATCGCTGCCCAGCGCCAGGCGTCTGGCTGCGCTCAGGCGCTGCGGGTCCAGGGTGCGTCCGAGCAGGGTCAGGTTGCTGCTCGGGCACCACACCACGGCCGCGCCGCAGGCGAGCACGCGTGCGACGTCGTCCTCGCCCAGGCCCACCCCGTGGATCAGCACCGTGTTGTCGGCCAGGTAGCCGCGCCGCTCCAGTTCGGCGAGTTCGCCGGCGGCCACCGCGTCGGTACCTTCGGCCAGGTGGATCATCCACGGCCAGCCGGCGGCGGACGCCGCGGCGAAGCTCTGCGCCAGCGGCGGCCCGTAATCGGGTCCATGCAAGGTGTAGCTCCAGCCGAACTCGCGCAGCAGCGCCACCGGGAAGTCGGGAGCGTCCAGCGCCGCATGCCAGGGGTCGTGGTGGGCCACGCAGGTCACCCCGGCCAGCAGGTTCTTCAACCCGCCATGGCGCAGCCGCAGCGACTTGGGCAGGGCCAACGCGGCCGCCACCGCCGGGGCGCGGAAATGCGCGGCAAAGGCCTCGATCCAGGCGTAGCTGTTGGCGAACGGCGCGGCCTGGGGCAACGGCGGTACCGCATTGACGTGCAGATGCTCGTGGGCGTTGATCAAGCCGGGCAGCACCAATTGCCCGTGCAACTCGATGCGCAGCGCGCCCGGCGTGGCCGCCGCGGCGATGCGGCCGGCGCGCAGCGCCAGCGGGGCGTGCACCGCGCCCTCGGCATGCGCGATGCGCGCACCGTCTAGGCAGACATCGACGGCGGCAGCAGGCGCGGCCATGCTCAGCGCTTGCGCAGCACGATCAGGAAGTGATCGCCCATGTCGCGCAGCAGCGGCCAGCCGCCGATGCGGTCGTCGAGGCGGCCCAGCGCCTCGCCCAGGCGCGGATGGCGCTGGTAGTGGTCGACCAGGTACGGCGGCGGCAGGCACAGGCTGAGCGCGCGGTACGACGCCAATTCGAAATGCGGCGCGAACGCGCGGTAGAACTCGCGCGGGAAGTAGTACCAGGTCCAGATCGTGTGCCCGTTCATGCCCACCGCGGTGGCGGCCCGCGCGGCGCGGACCGCGGCACGGCGCAGGCGGCCACGCAGCAGGTAGTGGCCCAGCTCCCACGGGCACAGGCGGCCGATCACCGAGAACACCAGGCGGCCGTCGCGGCGCAGCAGCCGCGCGCAGTGGCGCGCGACGTCGGGCAGGTCCGGCGCGCAGTTGAGCGGGCCGAAGTTGGAGTACATGCCGTCGAACTCGCCGTCGAGCAGGTCCAGTTGCTGGATGCCGACGTGCGCCACGCTGAGCCTGCCGTGCAGGCTGGGATCCTGCGCGCGGGCACGGGTGCGCTCGACCATCTGCGGCGACCAGTCGGTGGCCAGCACGCGATAACCGCGCTGGGCGAAGGCATGTGCGTCCAGGCCGGTGCCGCAGCCCAGGTCGACCAGGCGCGAGCCGACCGGCAACTGCGTGGCCACCGTGTCCCACAGCGTGGTGCGCATGCGCTGGATCAGCGCGTTGTTGCCGCGCGGGCCATCGTAGTCGGCGGCCACGCTGTCGAAGGCGCGCTGCGTGTCCAGCAACTGCACCGGGTCGAGCGTCGTCGTATGCGCCGCGGCGCCCGCCTTGCCATTCGCTGTCACCTGCACCTCTCCACTGCCCTGCCCGTGTGGGAATCCGCGCGCATCGAGCGCGCGGTACTGCAGGTAGGTGCGGCTACGGGGGCGTTTGGTTGAATCGGTGAGGTGCCGTTATGCGGCAGCCGCAGTCGTCGGCACCGGCCGCACCTGGCGCCGACGCAGCGCGTTGCGCACCACCGCCGCCAGTACGCCGCCACCGAGCCCGGCCAGCAGCGCCGCCGCCAGCACCAGCACCGGGTTGGGGAACGCGGCGCGTGGCGGCACATAGGTGTCCCAGGGCGCCGAGGTATCGTAGGTGTAGCGCGCACCGAGCCGGCCGAGCAGGTCCTCGCGCTCGGCCTTGAGGCCGCGCAGCGTGGTGGTCTTCTCCGACAGCAACATGTTGCCGAGCAATTGCTGCTCGACGCTGCCGCGCCCTTCACGTTGCTGCTGCAGCAGGCGCTCGCGCTCGGCCTGGGTGGCGGCGATGTCCGCGGCCAGCTCCTGCAGCCGCGCACTGGCCTGCTGCAGCGGACCGGCCTGGATACGCCGGTGCAGCGCCTGCAGTTGCGCGATGGTGGCCGTGGCCAGTTGCCGTGCCTGCTGCGGCGATTGCGCGCGCAGGGTCAGCTGGATCAGGTTGGCGTAGGGATCCGGATCCAGCTTCAGGCTGTTGCGGTACAGCGCGGCCTGGCGGCTGTCCGATGCCACGCCGACGCTGTGCAGCACCTGTTCCTGGAATTGCCGGGTCTTGATCCGGTCGATCACCCGCTGGAACGGCTCCAGCTTGGGGTCGCGCCCGGACGGGGTCGGACCGAACTCGCCCACCTGCACCCAGGCGGTGGCCTGCCACTGGCGGGTCGCGCCGTGCAGGAACAGCGCCGCGAGCGCCAATGCCAGCAGCAGCGGCAGCAGGCACCAGCGCCGTTCGCGCCGCAGGATCCGCCACAGGTCGATCAGGTAGATTTCGTCGTGGTGCATGGCGGTGTCGGTCATGGCAGCGGGGATCTCGGGGAAACGGAAGGCAGGGCCGCAACTGGTGCGGCATCACGGCGGTTCGGCAGCAAGGCGCTGCACGCGTGCAGCAGCAGGCACAGCGCGACGAAGCCGGCGTTGGTCCAGGTGAACGCCTGCGGCGCGAACGGCGACATCACGCAGGCGTAGGCGATGCGCAGGAACACCAGCACGTTGAACAGCGCCACGCCGCGGCCGAGCAGGCGCACGCTCCACAGCAGCGCCGCATACAGCGCCAGCATCGCTGCCAGCGCGGCGGCGGGGCCGCCGGCCAGCAGGAACGGCAGGAATTCGGTACCGACATTGATGTTCGGCGCATCCAGCGGGATGCCGGTGCCTGCGGTGGCGATGGAACCGCTCAGCGGCACCAGTTGGTTGACCAGGAAACTGGCGTTCTCGTAGCCCTTGCTGAGCAGCGCGCCGAAGTTGTACGGGCCGGCGCCGATGTACAGCAGCAGCCACTTGATGCCCTGCGGTGCGGCCCGGTACAGCGCGCCGAACGGCAGCGCCACCGACTCCAGCGAGCCGGAGCGCAGCGTGCCCAGCAGCGAGAACGCGGCGGCGCCGGCGCACAGCAGCGCCAGCACCCGTTTCCACGGCAGCGGCCGCGCCGGGTCGCGGCGCAGCAAGACCAACAGGCCGACGCTGAATACCGCCGCGAACAGGCGGTTGCGGTCGATCACCAGCACCGGGAAGGCGAAGCCGGCCAGCAGCAGCACGTTGCGCACGCTGCGCTCGCGCACGCACAGCAGGCCGATCGGTGGCAGGATCCAGCACATGTTCGACACATGCCGCACGTGCGATTGCAGCGGACTCAGGTCGGCGTAGGCGGACGGGTTGTGCAGTAGCGGGATCGGGAACAGCAGCAGATCCAGCACGCAGAACAGCCCCACCGCGGCGGCCAGGCCCAGTGCGACGAAGGCCTCGCGGGTGCCGGCGTACTCGCGCGACCGGAATGCCGCCAGCGGCGGCAGACGGATGCCGAGCAACATATCCAGTCCCAGCGTCGCAAGTGCCACGGCGGCCAGCAGCGCAATGCCGGTGAGATAGCCATGCGGAAGGTCGAAGGTGAGCAAGGTCAACGCGCAGCTCAGCAGCAACGGCAGGCCGAAATACGCCGACGGCAGGCGCAGCAGCCGGCTCATGCGTGCTCGGCCAGCGCGGGCTGGCCCGCCTGGCGCAGCCGCGCCAACAGCGACAGCCACGCATGCGCCAACAGATGCCCTGCCAGCGCCAGCGGGCTGCGCCGCAGGAACGCGATCTTCGCGGCGATGTAGTGCGCCTGCGCGTGCAGCAAGGTACGGCAGGCCGGATCGAACAAACGCGCACGGCGCAACGCCACCTGCCGCGACTCGGCCAGGTTGGCCAGGCGGCTGGGCAGATGGCGGGTGCGGCTGGCATTGTGGTCGTGCACGCGGTAGGCGCAGACCGCCACGTCCAGGAAGCCGAGGGCGTCGCGCGCCACCAGGCGCAGGAAGAAATCCCAGTCCTCGATGCGCAGGCCCTCATCCCATTCCGCGCCCGGCTGCAGCGCGCTGCGCCGGACCAGCGCCACCGCCCCGCTCACCGCCCAGTGGCGGATCACCGCGCGGCGGATGCCGGCCTCGCTCAGGTACAGCCGTTTGTCCACGCCGTGCAGGTCGCGCATGCTGCTCTGGTGCACGGTGCGGCCCTGCGGGTCGACCACGATGGCGTCGCCGATCACCGCGGCCTTGTGCGGATGCGCGCCCAGGTAGGCGACCTGCACGCCCAGTCCGCCGGGCAGCAGATAGTCGTCGCTGGCGCCCAGGCGCAGGAACTCGCCGCGCGCCATCGCCACCAGGTGGTTGAGCGTGGCGGCGATGCCGAGGTTCTCGCGTGGCCAGAAGCGCACGTGCAGTCTGTCGCCGTGCTGCGCGATCCACGCGGCGATGCGCTCGGCGGTGCCGTCGCTGGAGCCGTCGTCGACGATCACCAGTTCCTTGTTCGGGTACGGGTCTTCCAGCACGCTGTCCAGGCAGCGCTGCACGAAGCGTGCATGGTTGTAGGCCGGGATCAGGACCGAGACCAACGGCAGCGTCGGCAGGGTGTACGGTGCGTCCATCAGCCCAGTCCTCGCAGGTAGCGGCGCACGACCAGCACGTTGAACGCCAGGTACAGCGCGTAGTTGCAGGCGAACGCATAGGCCGCGCCGATCAGGCCCATGCGCGCGGTGAACAGCACCACCAGGCCCAGGTAGCTGGCGGCGAACAGGCATTCGGAGAGCACGAACAGCCGCGTCATCGCCTTGGCCAGCATCAGGTAGGACAGCACGAACGAGGCGATCTTGAGCACGTCGCCGAGCAGTTGCGGCGCGTACAGCGGCAGCGCGGCGGCGAAATCGGCCGAGAACAGCAGCCGGGTGATCCAGTCGCGGCACAGGTACACCGCCGTCGCGGCCAGGATCACCGCCGGTAGCACATAGCGGTAGGCACCGCGCAGCTCCTGCCACAATGCCTGCCGCGTACGCAGTGCCGCCAGCTTGGGCAGGTAGTAGACGTTGATCGCGGTGGTGAAGAACAGCAGGTAGGCATCGGAGACGCGGCTCACCGCCTGCCAGTAACCGACCTGTTGCCAGCCGACCTGGCCGGCCAGGTGATCGCGCACGCCGATGTTGACCAGCAGCGGCAGCAGCGCCGAGGCCAGGGTCATCGCCGAGAAGGCCGCCAGCCGCCGCACCATTACCCGATCGAAGCGAATGCGCAGCATCTCGCTGCGGAAGTACGGGCTGCGGCGCAGCGCCGGCACCCCCGTGCACAGCCAGGCCACCTGCCCCAGCACCAGGCCCAGCAGTGCGCCAGACAGGCCCATGCCGTGCGCCAGCACGGCCACCAGCAGCACGCTCAGCACTGCGCCGGCGACCTGGATGAAGGCCAGCCGGCGCACGTCCATGAAGCCGTTGACCACGGCCAGGATATGGTTGGCCAGGGCGATGCCGAGCTGCGCCACCGCCAGCACGCAGATCAGCGGCTGGTACTGCGCATCGCCGAGCAGACGCTCGGCGATCAGGCGGCTGCACAGCAGGGCGACCATGCCCATCGCGCCGGCAGCGGCGCAAGCGTAGCCCAGTGCGCTGCCGAGCAGCCGGTTCAGCGCCGCCGCATCATCGCGGTACTCGGCCACGTACTTGACCACCCCGGCGCCGATGCCGCCGCCAGCCACGACCGCCAGCAGCGACATCAGACTGGTGAACTGGCCGAGCCGGGCGACCCCGGCCGGGCCGGCGTACACCGCCACCAGCTTGAGCACCAGCAACGCGGACAGCAGCTTGGCCGCGGTGGCCAGGCCGCTGTACACGCCGCTGCGCAGCACGTTCATGCCGCCACGCCGGCAAAACGCTGGCAGGCGTCGATCACCTGCGATACCGCCGCGTCGTCCAGGGTCGGGCCGATCGGCAGGCTGAGCACTTCTGCTCCCAGCCGCTCGCACAGCGGCAGTTGCAGCATCGCCAGCTCCGGATAGGCGGGCTGGCGGTGCGGCGGCGTCGGGTAGTGCACCAGGCACTGCACGCCCTGGGCCTGCAGATGCTGTTGCAGCGCGTCGCGTTGCGCGCAGCGCACCACGAACAGGTGCCAGGCGTGCGCGGCCGGATCGGCCACATGCGGCAAGGCGATCTGCGGATGCGCGATGCCGTGCAGGTAGCGTTCGGCGATCGCGCGGCGCGCGGCGATGTCGGCATCCAGGTAGCGCAGCTTGACCCGCAACAGCGCGGCCTGCAGTTCGTCCAGGCGCGAGTTCACGCCCTGCAGCAGGTGCCGGTACTTGATGTCCGAGCCGTAGTTGCGCAGCACCCGGATCTGCGTCGCCAGCGCGTCGTCGTCGGTGGTCACCGCGCCGCCGTCGCCGAGCGCGCCCAGGTTCTTGCCGGGGAAGAAGCTGAAACCCGCGGCGTCGCCGAAGCTGCCGGCGTGGCGGCCGTCGCGGCGGGCGCCATGCGCCTGCGCGGCGTCCTCGAGCAGCAACAGGCCGTGGCGCTCGGCGATGGCGCGTAGCGCGGCCATGTCGGCAAGCTGGCCATACAGGTGCACCGCCAGGATCGCCTTGGTACGTGGGCCGATCGCTCGTTCCACCTGCGCCGGGTCCAGATTGAAGCTGGCCGCCTCCGGCTCCAGCGGCACCGGCCGCAGCCGGCTCTCGCTGATCGCCAGGACGCTGGCGATGAAGGTATTGCCCGGCACCAGCACCTCGTCGCCGTCGCGCAGCCGGCCCAGCACCCGGTAGCCGCGCAGGATCAGGGTCAGCGCGTCCATGCCGTTGCCGACGCCGATGGCATGGGCGGTGCCGCAGTAGGCGGCGAACTCGCGCTCGAACGCGTCCAGTTCCTCGCCCAGCACATACCAGCCGGAATCGATCACCCGCGCTGCGGCGGCCTTCAGTTCGTCGGCATAGCGGGCGTTGCTGGCACGCAGGTCGAGGAACGGCACGCTGGCCGGCGGCAGGCTCATTGCAATTCCCAACGGTAGAAATCGTGGACGATGGCGCGCGCGCCGAAACGCTCCTTCTGCTCGACCAGGCCGGCATTGAGCACCTGGCCCTGCTGCTCGGTGGAAATGCCCAGGCTGAGGAACCCGCGCTGCGCGTAGACCTGTTCGATCAGCTCGGCGAGCAGCAGGCTCAGCGCATCGGCGCGGCGGCCCTGCTCCGAGCAGGCCAGGTACTGGGTGTGCACGACGTGGCCGAAGTCATAGACCAGCGTGGCGGCCAGCAGCTCGGCGCCGTCGCGCACTTCGTAGGGCACGATCTGCGTGGGGAAACGCGCGCACAGCAGGCGCAGTTCGTCCAGGCTGTGGGTCGGACGCGCGTCGTGGCGTTGCAGGACCTCGCCCAGCAGCGCATGCAACGGCGCGGGGTCGTCCACGCGCTGCACGCGCAGGCCGGCGCGGCGCGCCTTGGCCACCGAACGCTTGCGCGCAGCGGCGAAGCGCAGCGGCGCGCGCAGCGGCACCGCCGAGGACAGGTCGCGGCGGTAGAGGTGCGCACCCAACCGATGCAGCGCGTACAGGTCCTCTTCCGCCGGGCTGCGGTGGAACAGATGCGGCACCGCCTTGTACAGCAGCGTGCGTACGCCGGCGCCGCGGTAATGCGCCGCGATGCGCTCGAACGCCTCCAGCGTCGCCGTCGCGCGCAGCGCGTGGGTCGACACCAAACCGGCATAGCTGAGGCCGGCATGGCTGGTCACCGCATCGCCATCGCGGTTGGCCGGGAACACCGCCACCGGCGTGCGGGCGTCCTCGACCAGCAAGGAGGCGTCGTCGAAGCGCGCCCCGTGGTAGTCCATGTAGCCGCGCCGGTGCAGCAGATTGCCGTTGCGCGACGCCTCCACCAGGGAATCCCACAGCGGTGCGTCGGCGGCGGTGTAGGCCCTAACCGACAGCATCGGCATCCTCCCAGACCATACCCGCCGGCAGCGCCGCCTCGGCCACGCCGAAGCCGTCGCGGCCCATGTCGTTGCCGTTGTAGAACAGCAGCAGCCGCTCGCCGTGGCGGATCAGCGCCGGATAGCACAGCGAGCGCGCGTCCCAGCCCTCGGCCGACAGCGGCAGGCCCAGCGCGGTGTCGCAGCGCTGCCAGTGGCGTCCGTCGTCGCTGACCGCCATGCCGGGCAGATAGGCGCCGGTGCGGCTGCCGTGGGTGAACAGCATCAGATGGCGGCCATCGTGCCGATACACCCGCGGGCGGCCGATGCGGTACTCGTCGCCCTGCGGCTGCAGGCACACCGTGTCCTGCCGCGGGATCGCCTGCAGGTCGTCGGTCTCCACGCAGCGGATGTGGTAGCGCGGATACGGCGTGCCGCCGATCCAATCCCAGTCGTCGCCCACCGCGTACCAAAGCTGCCAGCGGCCATCGCGATGGCGCGCCGAATGCACCGCGGCGATGGTGCTGCGACCCGGCGCGCGATCCAGCAGCGGCGTGTCCTGGCGGCGGCTGAACGTGTCGCCGCCGTCGGTGGAGACCGCCAGGCCGGTAAAGGCCAGGAACTTGGCCCGCGCCACCTGCTGGAAGCCGACGTAGAACAGGTACAGGCCGTCCGGCCCGTGCACCACGTCGCCGAGGATCATGCCGTTGTCGTCGAAGCAGCCGGGGCGGCCGATGTCCAGCACCGGCGCGGCGCTGACGCCCAGCACCCGCGTCGGATCGTCGGCGCACACGTCGACGTAGCCGATGCGGCTGACGCCGGCGTCATCGCGGAAACCGGCATAGACGCGCAGGCGCTCGGCATCCAGCCGCAGCGGCGTCGGCGTCAACGCCGAATGCCGCATCCAGCCGCCCACGCCGTCGCGCGCGGTGTCGAACACCAGTCCGCGTTTGTGCCAGGCGAACATATGCGTCACAGGTCCACGTCGAAGCTGGACTTGCCGGCCACCGCCCGCGCCGGCGCACCGACGTAGATGCGTCCCGGCTCGGTGTCGCGGGTCAGCAGCGCGCCGGCGCCGATCACGTTGTCGGCAGCCACCTTGACCCGGTCGCTGAGCGTGGCGTTGACCCCGACGAAGCTGCTGGCACCGATCTCGCAGTAGCCGGAAATCACCGCATGCGAGGCCAGGAACACGTGGTCGTGCAGGACCGTGCGGTGGCCGACGTGGTTACCGCTCCACAGGATGCAGTTGGCGCCGATGCGGGTGAACGGCTGCAGCACGTTGTGCTCGAACACGAAACAGTGTTCGCCCAGTTCCACGTTGCGCCAGACGAAGGCCTGCGAGCTGACGTAGCTGGCCATGCGGTAGCCGCGGCGCTTGGCGTCCAGGTAGAACCGCGTGCGCAGCCGATTGAGGCCGCTGGCGGGAATGGCCACGAACAGCTCCACCTGCGACGGCGGATAGTGCTGTTCGAGTTCCTCGTAGGCCACCACCGGCAGGCCGGCCAGGGTCGGCGTGGCCAGGTAGTCGCGCTCCACGCTGAAGGCCAGCACGGCGTAGTCGCTGTCGTGGGTGAAGTATTCGCAGGCGATCTGCGCCAGCTCGCCTGCACCGACGATGACCAGGGGACGTGCCATCGCCTAGGCCTCCTGCCGGCGCACGCCCGCGGCTTCGCGCAGGAATTCGTCGTAGTCGAAGATGTAGTCGGTCGGGTCGTAGGCCTGGTCGGCGAGCACCATCAGCACGCAGTCGGCGCTGAAGTCGTACAGATCGCGCCAGACCATGCTGCCGAGCAACAGGCCCTGGCGCGGATCGTCCAGCACCACCTGCATCGGTCCGCTGCCGTCGTCGAGCAGGAACGACACCGACCCGTGCAGCGCCACCGCCAGCTGGTTGAGATGGCGGTGCGCATGCTGGCCGCGGTGCACGCCATTGCGGGTGGCGAACAGGTAGTACACGCGGCGGATGTCGAAGGGCACATCGCGCTGCTGTTCCAGCGCCACGAGTTGGCCGCGCGCGTCGCCGTGCGTCCGCAACTGGATTCGTTCGATTGCCATCAGAGTGCCCGACCGGGCTCCACATCGGAGTGTCCAGGCTGAGTGCCGCGGGTCCGCGGAAAGGTTGCGCGAGGCCGACACGCACCGCGACGCAACCTTTCGCTGCAGCGCCGGCACCCATCGACGCATAGCTGCAGCGATGCCTCCCGCATGGCGCAGCGCCCCACTTCGTCGCCTCCAAGGACACCGCGTACCGCCATGACCTCGCCCACGCCGGCTGCGCCGACACCGCCCGTTTCCTCTCCTGCTGCATCGGCCGCGTTGCCACGGCCGATGGTGTGGCTGCACTGGCTGACCGTGCTGTGCCTGGTGCTGGCGGCGGGACTGATCCTGCTGCGCGAAGAGGTCGAAGGTCGCATGTGGCGGCAGTGGCTGCTGGAAGGCCACCGCCACTTCGGCCTGTTCGTGCTCGGCCTGTTCTGCCTGCGCGTCGTGCTGCGCATGCGCCTGGGCAAGCGCCAGGATCCGGAGGCCGGCGCGGCGCTGATGCGTTTCCTGGCCGGCGCCACCCACGTGGTGATGTACGCGCTGCTGCTGACACTGCCGGTGCTGGGCTGGGCGCTGAGCCAGTCGATGGGCAAGCCGGTGCATCTGTTCGGCGCGACCCTGCCGGAGCTGGTCGCCGCCGATCCCGATCTCGCCGACCGCCTCGGCGCCTGGCACGTGGACGCCGCCTGGCTGCTGCTGGGCCTGATCCTGCTGCACATCGGCGCAGCGCTCTGGCATCACTTCGTCCGCCGCGATGGCGTGCTGCAACGGATGCTGCCGTTCCTGCGCCGACGCTGAGCCGCCCTTGCCTCCCCTGTTTCGTCCGCCGCCGCACCCACCCGCCTGCCAAAGGACTTTCCGCATGCACCAGTCCCCGTCGTCCCCCTCCACCTCCTCCCGCAGCGACAGGACGCGCGGCGCCGAGCAGGCGCTGCTGTGGTCGGCGCTGGGCTCGCTGCTGCTGGTGCTGAGCCCGCGCGCCGCCGCCGTGCCGGCGTTCGCGCGGCAGACCGGCTCGTCCTGCGCCGACTGCCACATCGGCGCCTACGGCCCGGCGCTGACCCCGTACGGCATGCGCTTCAAGCTCGGCGGCTACACCGACAGCGACGGCAACGGCACCAAGATCCCGGCCTCCGCGCAGCTCACCGCCACCCGCAGCGTGCCGGCGCGCGGCGAGAGCCGCACCCGCTTCAGCGAGGCCGACCTGTACCTGGCCGGGCGCATCACCGACAACGTCGGCGGCTACGTCAAGGTCGCCACCACCAACAACGGCAAGAACGACTACACCACGCGCCTGGACAACGTCGACCTGCGTGCGGTGGTCAAGAGTTTCCAGCTCGGCGGCAAGGACACCCTGCTCGGCGTCAGCGTCAACAACAATCCCGGCAGCCAGGACCCGATCGGCATGTTGCCCAACGCCTCCGGCCTGGGCCCGGCCTCGGCCTACTCCAGCTCGACCACCCTGCTCAACCAGTCGTCGCTGTCCAACCGCGTGATCGGCACCAGCGTCTACGGCCTGTACGACCGCAACTGGTACGGCGAAGTCGGCACCTACACCGCCCTTCCCGTGTCGACCCAGGACGACCTGGGCTACGCCATCGGCGGCGATCCCGGCAAGCTCAGCGACACCGGCTACCTGCGCCTGAGCTACATGAAGGACCTCAAACGGCAGTTCTTCTCCGCCGGCGTGGTCGCACTCACCACGCGTCGGCAACTGCCGCGCAGCACCGGCCCGCGCGACGACTTCACCGACCTCGGCTACGACCTCAACTACCAGTTCCTGGGCACCCGCGAGCACATCCTCAAGCTCGGCTATCTCAACATCTACGAGCGCCGCCGCTACGGCAGCGCGCTGATCGACCCCACCGACCCGTCCGTGGCCGGCCCGCGCCGGGCCAGCGTGCGCGACCAGTCGTTCAGCCTCAACTACACCTACAAGCAGAGCTACAGCCTGCTGCTGGCGCACTTCATCAACACCGGCTCGGACGATCCGTTCCGCTACCGCCCGTACGGCGCGCCGGACACCACCAGCAACCTGATCAGCGCCTCGTGGGCGCCGTTCGGGAAGGACGACAGCTACTCGTCGATCTCCAACCTGCGCCTGTCCGCGACCTGGTTCCGTTTCAGCAAGTTCAACGGCACCACGGGGAACGTGTTCGGGGCCACCCCGGTCACCCGCCCGCGCGACCTCAACCAGTTCTCGCTGGGCCTGAGCCTGGCCTTCTGATTCCCCCGCACGGAGCTTCCCCCATGAAACGCATCACTGCCCTCCCCTTGTGCTCGCTGCTGGCCGGCCTGCTGCCGCTGGCCGCCGCGGTGGCGCCGTCCGCGCATGCCGCCGGCGGCGTGCCCGGCGCAGGCGTGTTCGCCAGCGAATGCGCCGAATGCCACAGCGCCGCACCGGCCAAGAACAAGAAAGGCCCGACCCTGTTCGGCGTGGCCGGGCGCCGCGCCGGCAGCGTGCCGGACTACGCCTATTCCGACGCGATGAAGCAGAGCCAGTGGACCTGGAGCGACGACAAGCTGCGCAGCTACCTGTCGCAGCCGGCGTCCAAGGCGCTGCCCGGCGGCAAGATGAAGTACGACGGCCTGGACGATGCCAAGCAGTTGCAGGACCTGATCGCCTACCTGCACAGCCTGCATTGAACTGGCTGGCCGATCCGGTCATATTCGGCGCCCGACGGGCCGGCCAGCGTGCCGCGCCCGTCGCCGATTCCTGACCTGCGAGCATCGAGCCACCGTGCGTTTGCCCCCTGCCGTCCGCGGCGCCTTGTCGCCGCTCTGCGCCTCCGCCCGTCGCAGCCAGGCGGTCCGCGCATGCTGAGCGCGCGCGCGGCCCGACGGTCGGGGCGTCCAGGAACCTGGGTCGCACCGGCTGTGGCCCTGGCACTCGCCGCCCTGCACGCACCGGCCGCGACGGCCGGCGACATCGGCGGCGCCGCCGGAATCAGCTCGCAACTGGTCGACCGCGGCATCGCCGTGACCCGCAGCACCCCGACCCTGCAGGGCGCGCTGTTCTGGCTGCCGGCGCCGGGCTGGTCGCTGAGCGGTTCGGCCAGCGTGGCGTTGGACGCGCCGGGCACGGTGCTGATGAGCAGCCTCGGCCTGTCGCGCAGTTGGACCCTGTCCGACAGCTGGCAACTGCAGGCCGAGGCGCTGCTGTACCGCTACCCCGGCGCGCGCGCCAACCGCCTGTTCAACCGCGACGAGGTCAGCCTGGGCTGGAGCTACCGCGACCGCCTGAGCCTGTCGCTGGCCGCCTTCCGCATGCCCGACAGCGGCCTGCAGCAGCGCTGGTACGGGGCGCTGGACCTGACCGCGCACCAGCCGCTGAGCGGCCCGCTGTCGCTGTCGGCCGGCATCGGCGTCAGCCAGGCGCCGCCGGCCCTGTACGGACTGGAGTATGTCGCGCACTATCGCTACGGCCACGCCGGGCTGATCTGGAACGCCGGGCGCTGGAGCCTGGAGGTGGACCGTGTGTTCAGCAACGCCCGCACCGGCTATGCCGACCGCGGCCTGTGGCCCTGGGTGGCCAGCGTCTCCCGCAGCTTCTGAGGCGAGCGCAACCTTTCCGTGCCGCCCCGGCACATACCGGTGCCCGTTGCCACACCTGCCCCCATGAACGACACCGACCTGCTCGGCGATGCCACCGACCGCATGCTGCTCCGGCGCATGGCAGCCAGCGACCGCGAGGCGCTGGCGCGCCTGTACCGCGCCTACCACGGCCGCCTGTGCCGGTTCCTGTCGCGGCTGACCCGGCGCCCGGACATCATCGAGGAGGCGATCAACGACTGCTTCTGGATCGTCTGGCAGAAGGCCGGCGACTTCCGTGGCGACTCGCAGGTCTCGACCTGGATCATGGGCATCGCCTACCGCTGCGGGCTCAAGGCGATCCGCCACCACAGCGACGACGCCATCGACGACGGCGCGATGGCCGAGGATCACGCGGCGGCGGCCGACCCGGACGAGGACCGCGAGCTGCGCGACTGGCTGGGCAAGGGCCTGGACCGGCTGTCGGCCGACCAGCGTCTGGTGGTGGAACTGGTCTACGGCCTCGGCCACAAGCTGGAAGAGGTCGCGGAGATCATGCAGTGCCCGGTGGGCACCATCAAGGCCCGGCTGTTCCATGCCCGGGTCAAGCTTCGCAACGTGTTGCCGGGATTGGCCGGCGACGCATCCACGCTGACGGAGAGCGCGTGATGAAAACGGGCTTCAACGAGCCGGGCAACGAGTGCGCGCATGCCTGGGAACTGATGCCGTGGGTGCTGCAGGACAGCGCCACGGAACAGGAAAACGAGTGGCTGGTGGCGCACCTGGCCAAGTGCCGGCACTGCAGCGCCGAGTTCGCCCAGCAGAGCCGCCTGCGCATGGCCATGACCCTGCCCAGCGACGTGCCGGTGGACGCCGAGGCCGGCCTGCAGCGCCTGCTGCAGCGCCTGGACGCGCCGGTCCAGCAGACGCGGCAGCCGCGCAGCCGCGCCAGCTGGACCACGCGGGCGCTGGTCGCCGCCGCGCTGCTGCAGGCGGTGGGCCTGGGCGTGCTGGGTCTGCGCCTGTCCGCCGAGCACGAGCGCAGCACCGCCTACCGCACGCTCAGCGATGCCGCGCAGCCGCTGGCGGCCGATGCGATCCGGGTGGTGCCGGACGCGCGCATGACCCTGGCCGACTGGGACGCGCTGCTGCGCAAGCTGCAGCTACGGGTGATCGGCGGCCCCAACGCCGCCGGCGCCTACACCGTGGTGCCGACCCAGGCCGGGTCGCCGGCGCAGCCGCAGCGCAGCGTGCAGCAGTTGCGCGCCACCGCCGGCATCCGCCTGGCGGAGCCGATCGCCGCGCCATGAAGCTGCATCTTGCCTGCCTGCTCGTCGCCTGCCTGGGCCTGGGCGCCTGTGCCCATGCCGCGCCGGCGGCCGTCGCCGATCCGGCGCCCGCGGCCAAGGCGCCCAGCCTGGATCCGTCGCCGGCGCTGGACAGCGAGCGCCAGATCGTCCTCGCCGTGGCCAACCCGATGGCCGCGCCGAGCCGCCACGCCGGCTCCAACCTGCTCGGCTACGCCTCGGCCCGCTACTACGGCGCAGGCACTCAGGCGGTGACCACCCTGGACGCGCTGAACAAGCGCTACGGCCTGCGCCAGGTCGCTGGCTGGCCGATCAAGGCGCTGGGGCTGTACTGCGTGGTGCTGGAGCCGGCGCCGGGCAGCGACCGCGCCGCGCTGCTGGCGCAACTGGCCAAGGACGACCGCGTGGCGCTGTCGCAGCCGCTGCAGGACTTCGGCACGTATTCGGCCGATAGCCAGGCCACGGCCGCGCCGGCACAGCCGCTGCGCTACAACGACCCCTACGTGGACATGCAGCGCGGCTTCGCCGCCACCAATGCGGCCACCGCGCAGGCGCTGAGCCAGGGCCAGGGCGTGGACGTGGCGATCGTCGACACCGGGGTGGATACCGCGCATCCGGACCTGCGCGGGCGCCTGCGCAACACCCGCGACCTGGTCGCCGCCGACCCGGCTGCGTTCAACCGCGACCACCACGGCACCGAGGTCGCCGGCATCATCGCCGCCGGCAGCAACAACCACCTGGGCATCGTCGGCATCGCGCCGAAGGCGATGCTCGACGTGTACAAGGCCTGCTGGTATCCGCAGCGCCCCGGCGCGGGCGCCGGCTGCAATTCCTTCACCCTGGCCAAGGCGCTGGCGGCGATCGGCGACACCCGCACCCGCATCATCAATCTCAGCCTCGGCGGCCCGGCCGACCCGCTGCTGCGCAAGCTGCTGGAACAGTTGCTGCGCGAAGGCCGCATCGTGATCGCGGCAATGCCGCCCAATGGCCGCCTGGACGGATTTCCCGACGGCATTCCCGGAGTGATCGTGGTGCGCAGCAGCGCCGCCACGCCGGCACCGACGGGCGTGCTCAGCGCACCGGGCGAGGACATCCTCACCACCCAGCCCAACGGGGGCTACGACTTCACTTCCGGCTCGTCGATGGCCACCGCGCACGTCAGCGGCGTGGTCGCGCTGTTGCTGGCGCTGGCGCCGCAACTGGATGCGCGCGGCGTGCACGACCTGCTGCTGCGCACCAGCCGCACGCGCGACGGGCTGCTGCAGGTGGACGCCGCCGCGGCGGTGCAGGCGTTGCCGCGCAGCGCTCCCCTCGCCCGCTGAGGTCATCGCCATGCGTTCCTGGATCCCGCTCTGGCTGCACCGGCTCGGCGCACCGCCGACGGCCTATCGCGTCGCCGGCGCGGTGCGTCCGTGGAGTCTGGCCGCGGCGGTGCTGCTCGGTGCCGTGGCCGCCTACGGCGGGCTGGTGCTGGCGCCGCCGGACTACCAGCAGCACGACGCCTACCGCATCATTTTCGTGCACGTGCCGTGCGCGTGGATGAGCCTGTTCGTGTACGCGGCGATGGGCATGGCCGGCCTGGTCGCGCTGGTGTGGCGGATCAAGCTGGCGGAAATCGCCTGCATGGCCTCGGCGCCGATCGGTGCCGCCTTCACCTTCGTCACCCTGTGCACCGGCTCGCTGTGGGGCCGGCCGATGTGGGGCACCTGGTGGACCTGGGACGCGCGGCTGACCTCGGAACTGGTGCTGCTGTTCCTGTACCTGGGCGTGATCGGCCTGCACCGCGCCATCGACGATCCGCGCCAGGGCGCGCGCGCCGCCGCGCTGCTGGCGCTGGTCGGGCTGATCAACCTGCCGATCGTGCATTACTCGGTGGTGTGGTGGAACACGCTGCACCAGGGTTCCACGGTGCGCGTGCTGGGTCCGTCGACGATGCCGCTGTCGATGCTGTGGCCGCTGCTGATCGGCGTGGTCGCCAGCAAGTGCTACTACGTCGCCAGCCTGTGCGGGCGCATGCGCACCGATTTGCTGGCGCTGGAGCGCGGCAAGGCCTGGGTGCGTGCGATCGCCACGCAGGCCGCGCCGATGCCTGCGTCGCCAGCCGACACCGTGCCGCTGCCCGCGGAGCACCTGGCATGAGCGGGTTCTGGGCGATGGGCGGCTACGCGGTCTACGTGTGGAGTGCGTACGCGCTGGCGCTGGTGGTGCTGATCCTGGACTGCGTGCTGCCGCGCCGTCGCCAGCGCCGTCTGCTCGCCGAGATCCGTGCGCAAGTGGCCCGCGAACAGGCCCGCCGCGCCCGCGGCACCGCCGCCGCTGTTGGAGTTCGCGATGCATCCCACCCGTAAGCGCCGCCTGCTGCTGGTGCTGCTGTTGCTCGGCGCCGCGGCGCTGGCCACCGGCCTGTTCGTGCTGGCCCTGCAGCACAACATCAGTTACCTGTTCACGCCCAGCCAGGTGCAGGCCGGTGCGGCCAAGGACTACCGGGTGTTCCGGCTCGGCGGCATGGTCAAGGCGGGCTCGATCGTGCGCAGCGCCGATGCGCTGCAGGTGCGATTCACCGTGATCGACAAGGCCGGCGCCACCGCGGTTGCCTACGCCGGCATCCTCCCCGACCTGTTCCGCGACAACCAGGCGGTGATCGCCACCGGCTCGATGCAGGGCGCGCGCTTCGTCGCCACCGAAGTGCTGGCCAAGCACGACGAGACCTACATGCCGCAGGAACTGAAGGACGCGATGGCGCAGGCGCATGCCGATCGCGCGCACGTCGGCAACACCTCGGCGGCCGCTGCGGCGCCGGCACGACCATGAGGTCGATCGCGTCCCGCCGCGCCGGAACAGCCGCACCATGAGCGCCGAACTCGGCCAATGCGCGCTGATCCTGGCCTTGCTGCTGGCGCTGGTGCAGGGTGTGTTGCCGCTGCTCGGCGCCTGGCGCGGCCAGCGCGCCTGGATGGCGGTGGCGCGGCCGGCCGCCTACGCCCAGGCCGGTTTCGCCTGGCTGGCCTTCGGCCTGCTCGCTTACGTGTTGCTGCAGCTGGATTTCTCGGTGCGCTACGTCGCCGCCAACGCCAACCTGGCGCAGCCCTGGTACTACCGGCTGGCCGCGGTGTGGGGTGCGCACGAAGGCTCGCTGCTGCTGTGGATCGCCATCCTCAATCTGTGGACGGTGGCGCTGGCGCGCAGTGGCCGGTATCTGCCCGAGGCCTTCGCCGCGCGCGTGCTCGGCGTCCTCGGGCTGATCTCCAGCGGCTTCCTCGCCTTCGTCCTGTTCACCTCCAATCCGTTCGCGCGGCTGTCGCCGATGCCGCGCGACGGCAGCGAACTCAACCCCGTGCTGCAAGACCCGGGCATGGTGTTCCACCCGCCGGTGCTGTACACCGGCTATGTCGGTTTTTCGGTGGCCTTCGCCTTCGCCATCGCCGCCCTGCTCGGCGGCGAACAGCAGCAGGCCTGGGTGCGCTGGGCGCGGCCGTGGACCAACGTCGCCTGGGGCTTCCTCAGCGCCGGCATCGTCGCAGGCAGCTGGTGGGCCTACGCCGAGCTGGGCTGGGGCGGCTGGTGGTTCTGGGACCCGGTGGAGAACGCCAGCTTCATGCCGTGGCTGGTCGGCGCCGCACTGATCCACACCCAGGCGGTCACCGAGAAGCGCGGCGCGCTCGGCGCCTGGACCCTGCTGTTGTCGATCCTGGCGTTCTCGCTGTCGTTGCTGGGTACTTTTCTGGTGCGCTCGGGCGTGCTGACCTCGGTGCACGCCTTCGCCGCCGACCCGCGCCGCGGCCTGTACATCCTCGGCTTCCTGGTGCTGGTGGTCGGCGGTTCGCTGCTGCTGTACGCGCTGCGCGCGCCGCGCCTGGCCGCGGGCAAGCCGTTCGCCGCGCTGTCGCGGGAGACCGCGATCCTGGTCGGCAACCTGATGCTCAGCGTGTCCGCGGCGATGGTGCTGCTGGGCACGCTGTTCCCGCTGCTCGGCGATGCGCTGCGGCTGGGCAAGCTCTCGGTCGGGCCGCCCTACTTTGGCCTGCTGTTCCCGCTGCTGATGCTGCCGGTGGTGCTGCTGTTGCCGTTCGGCCCCTACCTGCGCTGGGGCCGCACCGACCCCGGCGCGCTGCGCGCGGTGGCCGCGCGTGCCGGGTTGGCCGCATTGGCCTGCGCGTTGCTGGCGTGGTTGCTGAGCGCGGGCACGCTGCGCGCGGTGGCCGGTGTCGCGGCCGCGGCCTGGGTCGGCGTCGGTACCGCGCTATATGCACTCACCCGCTGGCGCAGCGCCCCGCGCGGCCGCCGCTTCCCCGCCGAACTGGCCGGCATGCTGCTCGCGCATGCCGGGGTCGCGGTGTTCGTGGCCGGCGTGCTGCTGTCGGAAAGCCTGTCGGTGGAACGCGACGTGCGCCTGGATCCCGGCCAGAGCGCGCAGGTCGGCGCGCACCGCTTCCGCTTCGACGGCGTGCAGTTGATCGACGGCCCCAACTGGAAGGCCGAGCAAGGCACGGTGAGCGTGCTACGCGACGGCGCCGTCGTGGCGGTGCTGCATCCGCAGAAGCGTCTGTACAGCAGCGAGCGAATCCAGACCGAGGCGGCGATCGACGCCGGCGTGCTGCGTGACCTGTACGTCGCCCTGGGCGAACCGGTCGACGACCAGCACATCGAATACGGCTGGACCCTGCGCCTGTACGACAAGCCCTTCATCCGCTGGATCTGGGCCGGCGGCCTGCTGATGATGCTCGGCGGCTTCGTCAGCGCCGGTGCGCGCCGCTTGCGGGCGCAGCCCGCTGCGGCGAGCGCCCCCGCGCCGGCCGCGCTCGCCGGAGCCGCGCCATGAGCCGGCTGCTGCCGCTGGGCGCGTTCGTGCTGCTGGCCGCGCTGTTCGGGTTCGGCCTGTGGTGGAGCCGCAGCCACGACCCGCGCGCGGTGCCCTCGCCGCTGCTGGGCAAGCCGGTGCCCGCATTCGCGTTGCCGCACCTGGACCGCCCGGACCTGCGCAGCGGCAGCCAGGAACTGCGCGGCCGCCCCTATCTGCTCAACGTGTTCGGCAGCTGGTGCATGGCCTGCAGCGAGGAGCATCCGCTGCTGATGGCGCAGGCCCGGCAACTGGGCGTGACCCTGGTCGGCTACGCCTACCGCGACGATCCGCACGACACCGCCGCCTGGCTGGCGCAGCGCGGCAATCCGTATGCGCTGGTGCTGGTGGACGCCGATGGCCAGCGGGCGATCGACTTGGGCGTGTACGGCGCGCCGGAAACCTTCCTCATCGACGCCGACGGCGTGGTCCGCTACAAGCACGTCGGCGTGCTGACGCCGCAGGTGCTCGCCGACGAACTGCGCCCGGCGATTGCGGCGCTCGGCGGAGCGCGGCGATGAGCGCGACCGTCGCACAGACGTGCCGACGTACGCCGTGGTGGCGACTGCTGGTGCTGCTGTGGCTGCTGGGCGGTGCATTGCCGGCGTTTGCCCAGGCGGTGGACCCTCTGCCGTTCAAGGATCGCGCACAGGAACAGCGCTTCCAGCAACTGACCGCGCAGTTGCGCTGCCTGGTCTGCCAGAACGAGAACCTGGCCGATTCCGACGCGACCCTGGCGCGCGACCTGCGCCACCAGGTGTTCGCGCAACTGCAGGCCGGGCGTAGCGATGCGCAGATCAAGCAGTACATGGTCGATCGCTACTCGGCCTTCGTGCTGTACGACCCGCCGCTGGCGCCGGGCACCTGGCTGCTGTGGTTCGGGCCGGCGCTGTTGCTGCTGGGCGGCGCCGGCTTGGTCGTGGCGACGCTGCGGCAACGCCGCCGCGCAATCGGCGCCGCAACGGCGGAACCGGACGCGGAGGACGCCTGGTGACGCCCGGCTTTGTCCTGGCCGCCGCCGCGATGCTGGGCATTGCTCTGTTCGCGGTGCTGCGCCCGTTGCTCATGCACCGGAGCGGCGCGCGCGCGCAGCACGGTGTCGCGCTGCTGCTGGCGCTGCTCCTGCCGTCGCTCGGTGCCGGCCTCTACTGGCACATCGGCACACCGACGGCCCTGGCCGGTGTGCCGCTGCAGCCGCTGCCGCCGTCCGCCGCGGAACCGAACGACCGAGCGCTGCAGGACGTGTTGCAGCAGGCCTGGGACGCACAGCAGGCCAAGCACCCGCAGGATGCGCAGCGCGCCTACGCGCAGGCCCTGCGCCTGGACCCGGACAACGTCGAGGCATTGCTCGGTTGGGTGGAGACCGACATGGCACAGCACGCGGATCTGGCCGTCGGCCGCGCCGCCCGCGCCATGCTCGACCGGGTCCTGGCGCAGCAACCGGACAACCAGCGGGCGCTGTGGATGCGCGGGATCGCCGCCTTCCAGCAACAGCGCTACGCCGAGGCCGCCAGCGACTGGCGCCACTTGTCGACCCTGCTGCCCGCGGCCTCGCCGCTGCGCGGGGCGGTGACGCAGAAGATCGCCGCCGCCGAAGCGATGCTCGCCGCACCAAGCGCAGCGACCGCCACGCCACGCTGACGTTCCCTGCCGATCGCGCCAGCGCTCCGCGGTCCACTCAGAGCACGGACGCGAGCTTCCCCTTCAGCGTGTCCGCATTGAACGGCTTGACGATGTAACCGCTGACCCCGGCTTCGCGGATCGCGATCACGTTGTCGCTGCGCGACTCGGCGACCACCATCAGGAACGGCGTGTCTTTCAGCGTCGCGTCGCTCCGCACCGTCCGCAGCAACTCCAGGCCGGTCATCGGCTCCATGTTCAAGTCGGAAATGACCAGGCCGATCTTCTCTGCCCGCATCGCGGCCAGCGCCGCCTCGCCGTCGGCCGCTTCGACGACGTCGTCATGGCCGAGTTGGCCCAACAGCATGCGGATGACGCGCCGCATCGTGCGGTAGTCGTCGACGACCAGAATCTTCATGGCGTTCCCCTCCAGGCCCGTGACGTTGGCGGTGGTGCAGGACTGCGGCGGTCCCCGCTACCATTGAGAAACCGGGACAAGGCGGCAAAGAAAACGGGCCTTTTAGCCCGTTTTTCTTGGTCGCAGATTCCTTGTCGCAGATGTCGACGCTACGCTTAGCTCAAGCCCCTTCGGAGCCGCAGGCTTTCCTGGCGTACTTGTAGTCGACCAACACCCAAGTGCCTCCGTTCGAGCCAGAAACGAACTTGTAGCTCCACGACTGAGAGACGCCACCAGTGCAGTTCGAGACGGAATATGTGTCTCCGGGCTGTCCGGGCGGTAGCGGGCCCGGCGGGGCATCCCCAGGCGACTGCGGGCGTACACGACCGTCCGTTGTACGGGTGTATGTGACGGTAACGTCCTGCAGCTTATCGAACTCCCCGATCAGATGCCCGTTTACATACTGAGCATGCTGCCGAAGCCAAGCCACAACCGCCTGCTGCTCAGGAGACTTGTCGGCATAGGTTGCCGTGGTCGTGATGATGAATGGCGACGAGGGGGCAGCGCCGGCGAAAAGGGGGGCAACGAGAAGCTGAGCCGCGAATACAACTTTCAGCAGGTTCCTTGCGAGGTTCATGGTGATCTTCCATGGCTGATAGGCGCTTACACCAAAACGCTATTCCCATCCCTAACCAGCCACAAGACCGGGTGACATTTGTCTACCAGACAAGCCGTTCAGCTAGGCAAGAGCGAGGTCTCAGCCATGGAGATCGACGGCGATAGCATTAGCCGATGCTTCCGGACGACTTCCAGTGGGACCCCGAAAATCAGTGGCGCCAGCACTGGTTGAGGTGTGGCAGGGTGATCGTCGCTGGGGTGAGCACGACTGCATTTGGTGGGATATGGATTGGCAGCGTCAATCGGCACGAGGAGCGCTCAGCACACTACGCCTACGTCTACTTCGGAAAGCGGGAGGTGGCCCCCGCGGATTGGCGAGCGATGGGCGTGCGCATGCGCGGTCCGAATACGCCATGAGATCCTGACGGGCAGCCGCCGGCGGCCGCCTGAGAGGCCGGCCAGTCGGGCTGAGAAGCGGATGTAGCGCCGGCTAAGGGGATAGGCTCCCAGCCCACTAGGGCTGCACGGCTCGTTTTACTAATCGGAGGCTTCTCATTGATGGGTCTTCAAGGGGGCTTCAAACTGGCCTGCAGGACTTTGCAGACCATGTGTCCCGGCTTCGCAAACCATGTGTCCGCTTACACCGGGCGCAACCTGCAGGCGCCGCAGTGCCGACCCACCTGCACATTGCGCCGAAAATAGGAATGCGTATCATTAACTAACCGGTAGCTGTCGCTGCCATTCCGCTCCGCCTAGCCCTGTCGCCAAGCCGGTGCCTCTCCCGACGGGCCCCATGCATCCAGTTCCGCCAGCGCCGCCGCGCCTCTCCACTCCGCCCACCGCCGCCTCGCGCACCTTGCCGCCCTGGCTGGGCGTGCTGGCGCGCACCCTGGCCGCGATCGTCGGCGGCTACGCGCTGGCCGCGGCCACCGCCGCGCTGCTGCCGTTGCTATGGCCGTCGCTGCGCGCGCAGGCGGTGCTGAGCGGCATGATGCTGGGCATCCTGGTCTGCGCCTGCACCGCGCTGTGGGCGTTCGCCGCGCGCAGCGCCGGGCGCGCCTGGCTGGGCATCGCCGCGCTGCTGGCGCCGATGGCGCTGGCCATCGCCTGGCTGCAGCAGCACACGCCATGAAGCAGGGATTCCGCCAATCGATGGCCTGGCTGCACACCTGGAGCGGCCTGCTGGTGTCCTGGGTACTGCTGCTGATCTTCATGGCCGGCACCGCCAGCTATTTCCGCAACGAGATCAGCCGCTGGATGCGTCCGGAACTGCCGGCCGCACAGCCGAGCACCGATGTGGTCGCCGCCCGTGCGGTGGCGCTGTTGCAGCGCGAAGCGCCGCAGTCGCCGCAGTGGTTCGTGTCGCTGGCCAACCCGCGCGCGCCGTTCACCGACCTGTTCTGGCGCAATCCGCCGCCGGCCGACGGCACCCGCCCAAGCCGCAAGGAGATGTTCGGCAGCGCCCTGCTCGACCCGGTCAGCGGCGAGGCCAGCCAGACCCGCGAGACCCGCGGCGGCGACTTCTTCTACCGCCTGCACTTCGATCTGCACTACATGCCGGCGCTGTGGGCACGCTACATCGTCGGCTTCTGCGCGATGTTCATGCTGGTGGCGATCATCAGCGGCGTGATCACCCACAAGAAGATCTTCAAGGACTTCTTCACCTTCCGCCCGGCCAAGGGCCAGCGTTCGTGGCTGGACTTCCACAACGCCAGCGCGGTGCTCGCCCTGCCCTACCACGCGATGATCACCTACACCGGGCTGGTCACGCTGATGCTGATGTACCTGCCGTGGGGCATCAAAACCGCCTACCCGGACGCCGAGCAGGCCTTCTATGCCGAGGCCTTCCAGGAGCCGCAGAACCTGCGCGAGGCCAGCGGCACGCCCGGGCACATGCTGCCGATCGCGCAACTGCTGGACGTGGCGCGCCGCGAATGGGGCGCGCAGGTGCCGATCGCCGGCTTCACCGTGTACAACGCAGGCGACGCCGCCGCGGCCATCCAGATCCGCCAGGGCGACGGCCAGCGGCTGGGCTACACCACGCCCTCGCTGCTGCTGGACGCGGCCAGCGGGCAGATCCTCGGCCGCAGCGGCGAACTCGGCGCCGCTGCGGAAACCCGCAGCACCCTGTACGGCCTGCACTTGGCGCACTTCGCCGGGCCCTGGCTGCGCTGGCTGTTCTTCGGTTGCGGCCTGCTCGGCTGCCTGATGGTGGCCAGCGGCGCGATCCTGTGGGCGGTCAAGGAGCGGCCCAAGCACGCCAAGGCCGGCCGCATCGGCCTGGGTCTGCGCCTGGTCGACGCGCTCAACATCGGCACCGTGGCCGGGCTGCCGATCGCCTTCGCCGCGTATTTCTGGGGCAACCGGCTGCTGCCGCTGCACCTGGAGGCGCGCCCGGAGCGCGAAGCGGCGGTGTTCTTCCTGGCCTGGGCCGCAGCCCTGGTTGCGGCCCAGGTGTGGCCGAAGCGTGCGATGTGGGCCTGGCAGCTGTATGCGGGCGCGGCTTTGTTCGGCTTGCTGCCGTTGCTCAATGCCCTCACCACCGATGCGCACCTGGGCGTGAGCCTGCTGGCCGGCGACTGGGCGCTGGCCGGATTCGACCTGGTCTGTTTGTTCCTCGGCGTGGCCCTGGCACTGGCCGCGCGCCGCATGCAGCGCTGGCAACCGCCGCTGTCGGCGGCCGAACGCCGCGCCCGCGAACGCGGCGGATCGGCCAAGCCGGTGCTGGCCACGGAGGGCGCATGACCGTCCTCGGCCTGTGCCTGGCCTTCTCCGGCTTCGTCGCGCTGTGCCTGGGCATGGAAAAGCACCAGCTCGACCTATACGGCGCGCGCCGTGCCGCTGCGCCGCGCCTGCGGCAGCTGCAGACCGCCGGCTGGCTGCTGCTGGGCGCGGCGTTCGCCTGCTGTGTGGCCGCGCGCGGCTGGGGCATCGGCCCGGTGCTGTGGGTGGGCTCGCTCAGCGCCAGCGCGGCGCTGCTGACCCTGGGCCTGCTGCCGTACCGGCCGCGGCTGATCGTGCCGCTGGCGCTGCTGGCGCCGCCGTTGGGCGTGGGCGCCGCGTTGTTGGGATAAGCGCGCGCCCGGCCGTTCAGCGGTCGGCGGTCATCGTCGGCGCCCGCAGTTCGGCCGCGGTGCGCGCGCCAGCGAACACCAGCACCAGCCCCGCCGCCAGGGTGATCGCCAGGTACAGCGGCACCATGCCGAGGCGGCCGTTGCGCACGAACACCATGCTTTCCATCATCAGCGAGGAGAACGTGGTCAGCCCGCCGACCAGGCCGACGATCAGCAGCGCCCGCCAGTACGGCGCGCTGGCGCCGCGGCCCTCGATCCACACCAGCAGGAAGCCCCCGACGAAGGCGCCGGCCAGGTTCACCGCCAGCGTGCCCCACGGGAAGCCGGCGCCGTAGCGCTGCAGCAGCGCACTGCCCACCGCGAAACGCAGGCCGGAGCCGACCGCGCCGCCGGCCATCGCCAGCAGCAGTTGCTGCCACCACAGGGTCAGGTTCATGCGCGCCTCCGCGAGACGAACGTCGGAGCGGCAGCAGAAAAACGAGAAGGAACGGGCATCGGATTCTCCACAAGGACGATGCCGGGGCGCACGCCTGCCACCCCGGCGGGGGTTGGGCAGGCATCATCAGCGCGCAGTGCTGCGGGCGGTTCGAGGAGGAATGCCATCTCCTGTGTGCCGATTATGAAGCCGATCGCCCGGCCTTGTCAGCCCGCGCCTGCTCGCGCGCGGCGCGCAGGCGGTCGAGCTTGTCCTTGAGCTTGATCTCCAGGCCACGCTCCACCGGCCGGTAGTACACGCGCTCGCCCATCGCATCGGGGAAGCCGGTCTGGTCCAGGGCGATGCCGCCCTCGGCGTCGTGGTCGTACTGGTAGTCGGCGCCGTAGCCCAGGGTCTTCATCAGCTTGGTCGGCGCGTTGCGCAGGTGCAGCGGCACCTCCTGCGTGCCGGTCTCGCGCACCTCGGCCTTGGCCTGGTTGAACGCGGCATAGCCGGCGTTGGACTTGGCGGTGCTGGCCAGGTACAGCACCAGTTGCGCGAAGGCCAGTTCGCCTTCGGGGCTGCCCAGGCGCTCGTAGATGTCCCAGGCTTCCAGCGCCATCGACTGCGCGCGCGGATCGGCCAGGCCGATGTCTTCGATCGCCATGCGGGTCAGCCGCCGCGCCAGGTAGGACGGATCGCAGCCGCCGTCGAGCATGCGCGTGAGCCAGTACAGCGCCGCGTCCGGATTGGAGCTGCGCACCGACTTGTGCAGCGCCGAGATCTGGTCGTAGAACTGCTCGCCGCCCTTGTCGAAGCGGCGGGTACGGTCGGCCAGCACCTGCTGCAGGGTCTGCGCGGTGATCTCGCCGCCCTCGTCCTGGGCCAACTCGGCGGCGATCTCCAGCAGGGTCAGCGCGCGCCGCACGTCGCCGTCGGCGGCCCCGGCGATTTCCAGCAGCGCCGCATCGGAGACCTGCAACGGCTCGGCGCCGAGTCCGCGTTCGGGATCGTGCAGGGCCCGCTGCAGCGCCTCGGCGATGTCCTGCGGCGACACCGCCTCCAGCACGTGCACGCGGCAGCGCGACAGCAGCGCCGAATTCAGCTCGAACGAGGGATTCTCGGTGGTGGCGCCGACGAACAGGATGGTGCCGCGCTCGATGTGCGGCAGGAACGCGTCCTGCTGCGCCTTGTTGAAGCGATGCACCTCGTCGACGAACAGCACGGTGCGGCGCCCGTCGGCGAAACGCTGCGCGGCCTCGGCCAGCACCAGCCGCACCTCCGGCAGGCCGGACAGCACCGCCGAGATGGCCTTGAACTCGGCTTCGGCGTACTGCGCCAGCAGCAGCGCCAGGGTGGTCTTGCCGCAGCCCGGCGGTCCCCACAGGATCATCGAGTGCACCCGCCCGGACGCGACCGCGCGGCGCAGCGCACTGGTCGGCGCCAGCAGGCGCTTCTGCCCGACCATCTCGTCCAGCGTGCGCGGGCGCATGCGCTCGGCCAGCGGGCGCATGGCCTCGCGGTCGACGCTCAGCAGGTCGGGGGCATCGGAAGCGAAGGGTCTGCGTTTGGCCATGCGCCCATTCTATCGCCGCGGCCCGTGTACGCCTTGCCGCACGCCTGCGCGCCACCGACGCCAGGGCTAGAATCGTGGCGCCTCCCCTGCCCGGCCGCCCCGCCATGAGCCACCACGACACCCTGGACGCGTTCACCCATCCGCACGACTTCCTCGGCACGCGCCACGAGCGCAATGCGCGCCGCACCTGGTCGGTGGTGGCGCTGACCGCTGCGATGATGCTGGTGGAGATCGTCGCCGGCTGGTGGACCGGCTCGATGGCGCTGCTGGCCGACGGCCTGCACATGGCCACCCATGCCGGCGCGCTGTCGCTGGCCGGCTTCGCCTACTGGTTCGCGCGCCGGCACCGGCACAACCCGCGCTTCACCTTCGGCACCGGCAAGGTCGGCGACCTGGCGGGCTTTTCCAGCGCGCTGATCCTGGCGCTGATCGCCCTGGGCATCGGCGTGGAGTCGGCACTGCGCCTGGCGCAGCCGGTGCACATCGCCTACGACGAGGCCCTGTGGATCGCGGCGCTGGGCCTGCTGGTGAACCTGCTGAGCGCCTGGATGCTCGGCGCCGATCACCACCACGATCATGGGCATGGACATCGCCATGGGCACGGGCATCATCACGACCACGCCCATGCCGCGCATCGGCATGACGACCATGCGCACGCGCACCACGATGGGCATGACCACGATCACGCGCATGGTCACGGCCATCACCACGCTCACGATCACCACGCGCACCACGGGCATGCCCACGCCCACGCTGCACCCGCGCATGCGACCGGCCACGACCGCCACGCGCACGCCGACCACAACCTGCGCTCGGCCTACATGCACGTGCTGGCCGACGCGCTCACCTCGGTGATGGCGATCGTCGCCCTGCTGCTGGCCAAGTACCTGGGCTGGACCTGGACCGATGCGTTGATGGGCATCGTCGGCGCCATCGTCATCGCACGCTGGTCGCTGGCGCTGCTGCGCGACACCGGCGCGGTGCTGCTCGACGCCTCGGCGCCGGCGGCGCTGCAGGCGCAGATCCGCGACCGCCTGGAGCAGGACGACGAGCGCATCGCCGACCTGCACGTGTGGCGGGTCGGCCCCGGCCAGCACGCGGCGATCGTATCGTTGGTGACGCACAAACCGCGGCCGGCGGCGTTCTACCACGCGCGCCTGCAGGGCGTGGCCACGCTGGGCCACGTCAGCATCGAAGTGCAGACCTGCCCGGAGTGACCGGGCAAACCGCCGCGCACCGACAACGTGCGCGGCGGCACCGGCTCAGCGGTCGCCGACCACGTCCACGTCCTTGTCCGGGACGTAGCGGAAGGTGCCGCTGGCGAAGGCCGGGTTGCGCTTCCAGTCGCTGAAGCTGATCTCGGTGCGCTGGCCGACCGGGTCGACCACCTCCATGCGCGCCAGCCCATTGCGGTCGAAGCCGAGCTTGGCCATCTGGAAGCTGGCCTCGGTGTCCACCTTCGGGGTCATGGTCAGCCACTGCAGCCCGTCGCGGGCCACCGCCTCCTCGCTGACGTCGTACTGGCGGTCGAGCTTGCCCGGGTCGATCAGCGCGGTCAGCGGGCTGTTCTGTTCCTCGCTGCCCTGCGCGCGCACCGTGGCCTGCTTCAGGTCCGGGTCGTACACCCAGACCTTGCTGCCGTCGGCGACGATCAGCTGGGTATAGGGCTTGCGGTACTCCCAGCGGAACAGGCGCGGCGCCGACAGCGCGACGCGGCCGCTGGAGCTTTCCTTGAGCGTGCCCTTGCCGTCGTAGACCTTCTGCGCGAACTGGCCGTCCAGGCCCTTCAGCCCGCGGGTGAAGGCGGCGAGGTCCTCGCGGGCGCCGGCGAAGGCGGAGCCGGCCAGCAGCGCGGTGGCGAGGACGGTGTAGCGGAGTGTGCGAAGCATGCGGATGGATTTCCGGATGGAGTGTGGGAAGTGTGACGCGGCGCGCCTGAATAGGCGATCAGAGGGCGGCCGGCCGTGGCGCCGCTACGGCCCGGTCTGCATCCGGCCCAGGTCGCCGTACAGGATCTGCCCGCGGAAGCCGCGCCGCACCTGCTGGTACAGCTCGCGGAACGCGGCGTAGTCCTGCGGCTGGCACAGCGCCGCCGGGCCGTGGATCGCGCGCCGGTGCAGCGTATGCGTGGCGGTCACGGTCTGCCCGTCGCGCACCCAGGTGGCGGCGTACTCGCCGGCGGCGTTGCGGAAATGGGTGTCGGCCGGGATCGCGATGATCGGCACGCTGTCCGGGAAGGTCAGCCGGTAGGTCTCGCTGCGCGCGTTGTCGTTGCAGTAGAACGGGGTCAGATTGCGCTCGGCCGAGGCGGTGCTGTAGACGCCGCGCACCGAGTCGGCACCGGGCATCAGCGGCAGGCTCATGCCGCCGACCACGCCGAAGTCGACGTAGTCGTGGGCGCGGAAGCGGTAGGCGTAGCCGAACGGCCGGCTCAGGTCCTGCGGCGCGCCCTGCAGCAGCAGCTCGCCGCTGCCGTCGAAGCCGGAGGCGGCGACGATCGACTCCTCGATGCGGGTGCGGTTCTGCGCGTTGAGCTGCACGAACATTGTGCGCAGGCCGACCTCGCCGACGTCGCCGCTGTCCAGGCGGGTGATGCCGCTGACGCTGCCATCGGCGGCGAAACGGTAGTCGGTCTCGGCCAGGTAGCGGTTGACCTTGGCGTCGTCCGGCGGCGTGCGCGCCACGGTGCCGTCGGCGGTGTGCAGCACCGGCACGCCCAGGTCGCCGGCCGGCAGCTGGCCGAAGCGCGCGTACGGGCTGGTCGAGTCCACGTACAGCTTGAACTCGGGCAGGTAGGTGATGGCGTGGTTGAACCGGCCCAGCACCGGCACGTCCGGCAGGGTCGGCCCGCCCTGCGCACCGAGCAGCACCGGCGTGCTGGCGATGCCCTTGGCCGCCAGCAACGCTTCCAGCACCACGGTGTGGTCCTTGCAGTCGCCGTAGTGGTTGTCGAGGATGCTGTCGGCGCTGTTGGGCTGCAGCCCGCCGTTGCCCAGGTACACCGCCACGTAGCGGATGTTGCGCGCCACCCACGCGTACAGCGCCGCGGCCTGCGCGCGGCGGTCCGTGATGCCGGCGGTGATCTGCTCGGCGCGGGCGCGCACCTTGGGCGTGACCTGTGCGGCGGCGGCGCTGCTGTGCTGGTAGGCCTGGGCCATCTGCGACCAGCGGCGGAAGCTGCTGGCCATGATGGTCGGGCTGAACTCCCAGGTCGCCGCCGACCAGTTCTGGCTCTTCATCGGCTCGCGGCGGCTGTAGCGCCATTCCCAGCGGGCCTGCTCGCCGTCGATCGTCGGCGTCTCGCTGCCCTGCACGCCTCGCGTGTACAGGTGCATCTGCAGGCGCCGCGGCGCCACCAGGGTCACCGTGGCGTCGTCGTACTGGGAGAACACGCTGAAGGTCTCCCACAGGCTGAAGTAGCCGGGGAAGTACGGCACGTTCTGGGTGCGCCGCACCCGGTACACCAGGCGCGCGCCGGGCATCAGGTTGGGGAACACCACCACCTTGACCTTGCGGTCGGCATACATCGCCGCTGCCGCGCTGGAATAGCTTTCCTGGGTGTAGATCTTGTCGGCCGGCACGTCGTGGCGCAGCCCGTCCGGGGTCAGCGTGTAGGCGGCCAGCACCTCCAGCGTCTCCAGCTTCTCGCTGTAGCCCAGCCGCACCTGGCTGAACTGGTCGACGCCGGCCTTGGTCTTGAGCAGCAGTTCGTACTCGTCGGTCTCCACGCTGGTGGCGTCCTCGCGCACCTCGTAGTCGGCGCGGTAGCGCACGTAGCTGTAGTTGTTGCTGACCACCCGTGCGGCGGCGGTGGCCGCGGCCTGGTCGGTGTCAGCATGCGCGGCCGGCGCCGGTTGCGCGGCGGCGACCCCGGCCAGCGCCAGCAGCGCCACGCCAAGCAGCCAGCGCGCGGCGCGCAGCGGCGCCGGCCCGGACAGCAGCCGGCGATGGCCGGCGAACGGCGCGGTGGGCCTCACTTCGGCGGCGGCGGCGCCAGCACGCTGCGGTCGCCGTTGTGTTCGGGCGGGCTGACCACGCCGGCGGCTTCCATCGCCTCGATCAGCCGCGCGGCGCGGTTGTAGCCGATCTTCAGCCGCCGCTGCACGCCGGAGATCGAGGCGCGGCGGGTCTCGGTGACGATGCGCAGGGCCTCGTCGTACAGCGGATCGGATTCGTCGCCGCCACCGCCACCGGCCTCGGGCAGGCCGGTGGCGCCGATCACGGTGCCGTCGCCCATGGTCTGCACTTCGTCCAGCACGCCCTCGATGTAGTCGGCCGGGCCGCTGGCCTTGAGGTGCTCGACCACCCGGTGCACTTCCTCGTCGCTGACGAAGGCGCCGTGCACGCGGTCCGGCATCGCCGTGCCCGGCGGCAGGTACAGCATGTCGCCGTGGCCGAGCAGGGTCTCGGCGCCGGACTGGTCGAGGATGGTGCGCGAGTCGATCTTGGAGCTGACCTGGAAGGCGATGCGGGTCGGGATATTGGCCTTGATCAGGCCGGTGATCACGTCCACCGACGGGCGCTGGGTGGCCAGGATCAGGTGGATGCCGGCGGCGCGGGCCTTCTGCGCCAGGCGCGCGATCAGCTCTTCGACCTTCTTGCCGACGATCATCATCATGTCGGCGAATTCGTCGATGAAGATGACGATGAACGGCAGCGTGTCCAACGGCCGCGGCGCTTCGGCCAGGTCCGGGTTGGGCTTGAACAGCGGGTCCATCAGCGGCTGCCCGGCGTCCTGCGCGTCCTTGACCTTCTTGTTGAAGCCGGCCAGGTTGCGCACGCCGACCGCGCTCATCAGCTTGTAGCGGCGCTCCATCTCCGCCACGCACCAGCGCAGGCCGTTGGCGGCCTCCTTCATGTCGGTGACCACCGGCGCCAGCAGATGCGGGATGCCCTGGTAGACGCTCAGTTCGAGCATCTTCGGGTCGATCATCAGCATCCGCAGGTCCTTGGCCGAGGCCTTGTACAGCAGGCTCAGCACCATTGCGTTGACCGCCACCGACTTGCCCGAGCCGGTGGTGCCGGCGACCAGCAGGTGCGGCATGCGCGCCAGGTCGGCCACGGTCGGGCGCCCGGCGATGTCCTTGCCCAGGGCCAGGGTCAGCGGGCTGGCCGACTTGTCGTATTCCTTGGAGCGCAGCAGCTCGCTGAGATAGATCATCTCGCGGCTGACGTTGGGGATCTCCAGGCCGATCACCGACTTGCCCGGGATCACGTCGACCACGCGCACCGACTTCACCGACAGGCCGCGGGCGATGTCCTTGTCCAGCGAGCTGATCTGGCTGACCTTGATGCCCGGCGCCGGCTCGATCTCGAAGCGGGTGATGACCGGACCGGGATAGGCGCCGACCACCTGCGCTTCGATGCGGAAATCCTTGAGCTTGAACTCGATCTGCCGCGACAGGGTTTCCAGGGTCTCCTCGGAATAGCCCTTGGCCTGCGGCTTGGGATCGTCCAGCAACGCCAGCGGCGGCACCCCGGACGGGTCGCTGCCGGTGCCGTGGAACAGCGGGATCTGCTGCTCGCGCTTGGCGCGCTCGCTCTTCTCCACCACCGGCGCCGGCGGCGGCTCGATCTTGACCGGCTCGCGCTTGGCGCGCTGCACCGCGTCGACCTTGCGCACTTCCTCGCGTTCCTCGCGCATGGCGCGGGTCTGCTGCCACTCGTTGGCCTGCTGGGTGCCGCGCCGGGCCAGCGCCGGCAGGGTCATCACCGCCTTGCCGATGCGCTCCATCACCGCGAACCAGGACAGCCCGGTGGCCAGGGTCACCGACACCAGCAGCAGCACCAGCACGAACAGGTTGGCGCCGAGCGCGCCGAACCCGGCGCCGAGCGAGTTGCCGACCAGCTTGCCTAGGATGCCGCCGGCCCCGGCCACGTCGCCGGCGAACAGGCGCAGGTGCAGCAGCCCGGTGGCGGCGATCAGGAAGCCGACGATGCCGACCAGGCGCAGCGCCGGGCCGAGGTCCGCCTCGCCATCGCCGTCCTGATCCATGCCGAACAGCGCGATCCAGGAGATCGCGCCGATCACCACCGGCAGCAGGAAGGCCACGTAGCCGAACAGTTGCAGCAGCACGTCGGCGATCCAGGCGCCGAACTTGCCGCCCATGTTGTGCACCGGCGCGACCACGCTGCCGGTATGCGACCAGCCCGGATCGGTCGCCGAGTACGTGGCCAGGCTGGCCAGCAGGTACAGCAGCAGCGGCGCGATCGCGATCAGCGCCAGATCGCGCCACAGCTTCTGCCGGCGTGGGTTGGGCGCGGCGCCCTGCTTGCGTGCCGCCGCATTGGCGCCCTGGGATTTGCCGCGTTCCGGAACCTGCTTCGCCACGCTATGACCAGACCTTAGAAATGCATCGTTAGTGATTGATAATAAACGACTCGCCCTTGCATTTCAGCAGTCGGTACCTGAATCGTGCGGACTTGCGCAGACCGATGCTGGCAGCCCCGATCGCGGCGGGCAACGACGCGCGAAACCCGCTGTCTGTCGCAGCGGGCCGCAGCGTTTCCGCCACGCGGCTTGATTCGTTCCAGGCCGGCCGCCACTCTATGCGCCTTCGCCGGAACCCGCGCAATGCCGCGTTTCCGCCGCCATTTCACCCTGTTCGCGAGTATACATGAGCCCCTCTGCCGCCAATTCCGCCAAGCATTCCCGCCTGCTGATCCTGGGTTCCGGCCCGGCCGGCTGGACCGCCGCGGTCTACGCCGCGCGCGCCAACCTCAAGCCGGTGGTGATCACCGGCCTGCAGCAGGGCGGCCAGCTGATGACCACCACCGAGGTCGACAACTGGCCGGGCGACCCGCACGGCCTGATGGGCCCGGACCTGATGGCGCGCATGCAGGCGCATGCCGAGCGCTTCGAGACCGAGGTGATCTTCGATCACATCCACACCGCCGACCTGTCGCAGCGCCCGTTCCGGCTCAGCGGCGACAGCGGCGACTACACCTGCGACGCGCTGATCATCGCCACCGGCGCCACCGCCAAGTACCTGGGCATCCCCTCGGAAGAGGCGTTCAAGGGCCGCGGCGTGTCCGCCTGCGCCACCTGCGACGGCTTCTTCTACAAGGACCAGGACGTGGTCGTGGTCGGCGGCGGCAACACCGCCGTGGAAGAGGCGCTGTACCTGTCCAACATCGCCCGCAAGGTCTACCTGGTGCATCGCCGCGACACCCTGCGCGCGGAAAAGATCATGCAGGACAAGCTGTTCGCCAAGGTCGCCGCCGGCAAGATCGAGACCGTCTGGCACCACCAGGTGGACGAGGTGCTGGGCAACGAGGCCGGCGTCACCGGCGTGCGGGTCAAGTCGGTGCAGGACGGCAGCACCCGCGACCTGGAGGCGCACGGCTTCTTCGTCGCCATCGGCCACCACCCGAACACCCAGTTGTTCGACGGCCAGCTGGCGATGCACAACGGCTACCTGGAGATCCGCTCCGGCCTGGGCGGCGCTGCCACCGAGACCTCGGTGCCGGGCGTGTTCGCCGCCGGCGACGTCGCCGACCAGCACTACCGCCAGGCGATCACCTCGGCCGGCTTCGGCTGCATGGCCGCGCTGGATGCCGAGCGGTATCTGGACAAGGGTGCCTGAGTCCGCGCACGCGCTGAGCTGCCGGTGTTTACCCGGCAGCGGCCGTGCGCCTTTGTTGCGCGCGGCGGGCGATGTCGGCGACCGCCGCGCCGCCCTCCGCCGCGCGCCGTCCTGACGATGAGCCGGATCCGCTGGCTGCGCCAGCTCGACACCATCGCTGCCGCCGACTGGGACGCCCTGCACGACGGCCGCAATCCTTTCGTCGCCCACGCCTTCCTGGCCGGCCTGGAGCAGCACGGCTGCCTGCGCCCGGACTGGGGCTGGAGCCCGCTGCATCTCACCGTGTGGGACGGCGAGACGCTGGTCGCCGCGGCGCCCGGGTACGTCAAAAGCAACTCGCACGGCGAATTCGTGTTCGACCATGCCTGGGCGCATGCCTATGCGCGCTACGGCCAGGACTACTTTCCCAAATGGCTGTGTGCGGTGCCCTACTCGCCGGTGACCGGACCGCGGCTGCTGGCGCGCGACCTGGCAGCGCAGCAGGAACTGCTCGCGGCCGTGCAGGCGCTGACCGAGCGCACCGGCCTGTCCTCGGCCCACGTCAATTTCCACCGTGCCGACGAGGACGCCGCGTTCGGCGCCGACTGGCTGGAACGCAACGACGTGCAGTACCAGTGGCACAACGACGCCGGCTGGACCGGGTTCGACGACTACCTGGGCGCGATGGACCACAAGCATCGCAAGAACATCCGCCAGGAGCGGGCCAAGGTGCAGCGCGCCGGCATCGGCTTCCGCGTGCTGCACGGCGACGAGGCCAGCGCCGCCGACCTGCAGGCGATGTACGGGTTCTACCTGCGCACCTTCGACGACTACGGCAACTCGCCGGCGTTGACCCTGGATTTCTTCTCGCATCTTGCGCGAACGATGCCGCGCAACCTGCTGATCTTCCTCGCGATGCATGAGGACACGCCGGTGGCCGGGGCATTCTGCCTGCGCGGCGGCGACACGCTGTATGGCCGCTACTGGGGCGGCGATGCCCTGCCCGGCCTGCACTTCGAGACCTGCTACTACCAGGGCATCGAGTACTGCCTGCGCGAGGGCCTGACCCGTTTCGAGCCGGGCGCGCAGGGCCAGCACAAGATCGCCCGCGGCTTCCTGCCGCGGCTGGTGCGTAGCCGCCACTGGATCGCGGACCCGGGCTTCCGCGTGCCGCTGGCCGAGTGGTGCGCGCAGGAACGCGCCGAGGTGCGGCAGCACGCGGCGGCACTGCAGCGCCACTCGCCGTTCCGCCACGACGCCTGAGGCATCGGCTACGCTGCCGGCGATGCGTCGTCTCCCTGCCCTGCTCGCGGCCGATCCCGCCGCCCCGTTCCCGCCGCCGTCCAGTGCTCTGCGCGAGCCGGACGGCCTGCTCGCGATCGGCGGCGACCTGTCGCCGACCCGCCTGCTCGCCGCCTATGCGCAGGGCATCTTCCCCTGGTACTCCGACGGCGAGCCGATCCTGTGGTGGAGCCCTGACCCGCGCACCGTGTTCCGCAGCGACGGCGTGCGGCTGTCCTCGCGCTTCCGCCGCAGCCTGCGGCGCTCGCCGTGGACGGTGCGCGCCGACACCGCCTTCGCCGCCGTCATCGACGCCTGCGCGCAACTCCCGCGCCGCGGCCAGGACGGCACCTGGATCACCGCGCCGATGCGCGCCGCCTACCTGGCCCTGCACCAGGCCGGCCACGCGCATTCGGTGGAAGTGTTCGATGGCAGCGACCTGGTCGGCGGCATCTATGGGGTGGCGCGCGGCCGCATGTTCTTCGGCGAGAGCATGTTCAGCGCCCGCAGCGGCGGCTCCAAGGTGGCGCTGGCCGCACTGGCGCGGTGCCTGCACGGCTGGGGCTGGCCGCTGATCGACGCGCAGGTGGAGAACGACCACCTGTTGAGCCTGGGCGCCGAGCGCTGGCCACGCCCGCGCTTCCTGGAGGCCATCGCCCCGCTGGTGGCGGCGCCTGCCGAGATCGGGCCGTGGACGTCCCAGTTCGGCACCCTGGCGGCCGTGGAACTGGCCCAGGGCTGAGCGGGATTAACGCAAACTTTGCATGGCGCGGCGCAGGCGAGTAAAATCCTCGCTCTTCAGGCCTTTGGCCGCTCCGAATCGCACAGGATTACATGTCGAAAGACGACTCCATCGAATTCGAAGGCACCGTCAGCGAGACGTTGCCCAATACCACGTTCCGGGTCAAGCTGGAAAACGGGCACGAAATCATCGCCCACATCTCCGGTCGCATGCGCAAGAACTACATCCGCATCCTGACCGGCGACCGGGTGAAGGTCGAAATGACCCCGTACGACCTGACCAAGGGTCGCATCACCTACCGCATGAAGTAATCCGCCACGGGCGGACATGAAGAAGGCGGCCACTGGCCGCCTTTCGCGTCTGCAACGATGGAACGACGGTGACCTCGCCAGGCGGCTGCAGCCTCTGCAGCCGCCTTTCGTCGTGCCTGTGGCCCTGGCCCGGCCTCAGTCTACCGTGGCCGGCAGCAGGCGCTCCGGCTCGGCCTGGGTCTCCACCACCAGTTCGCCGTCGCGCACGTCGATGGTGACGCGGCCGCCGTTGACCAGCTTGCCGAACAGCAGCTCGTCGGCCAGCGGGCGCTTGACCTTGTCCTGGATCACCCGCGCCATCGGCCGCGCCCCCATCAGCGGGTCGAAGCCGTGCTGGGCCAGCCAGTCGCGCGCGGTCGGGGTCGCCGACAGCAACACGTGCTTCTCCTGCAGCAGCATCTCCAGCTCGATCACGAACTTGTCGACCACGCGCAGGATGTGGCTGAAGGCCAGCGGCTGGAACTGCACCACCGCATCCAGGCGGTTGCGAAACTCCGGGGTGAAGCTGCGGCGGATGATCTCCATCGCATCGGTGGAGTGGTCCTGCTGGGTGAAGCCGATCGAGCGTCGCGAAGCCTGGGTGGCGCCGGCGTTGGTGGTCATCACCAGGATCACGTTCTTGAAGTTCGCCTCGCGCCCGTTGGTGTCGGTGAGCACGCCGCGGTCCATGACCTGCAACAGGATGTTGAAGATGTCCGGATGCGCCTTCTCCACCTCGTCCAGCAGCAGCACGCAGTGCGGCGTCTTGACGATCTTCTCGGTCAACAGGCCGCCCTGGTCGAAGCCGACGTAGCCCGGGGGCGCACCGATCAGGCGGCTGATCGAATGCGGTTCCATGTACTCGGACATGTCGAAGCGCACCAGCTCGATGCCCAACTGCAGCGCCAACTGCTTGGTGACCTCGGTCTTGCCCACGCCGGTGGGACCGGCGAACAGGAAGTTGCCGATCGGTTTCTCCGGATTGCCCAGGCCCGAGCGCGCCAGCTTGATCGACGAGGACAGGGTCTCGATCGCCGGATCCTGGCCGAAGATCACCATCTTCAGGTTGCGCTCCAGGTGCTGCAGCACGTCCTTGTCGGTGGCGCTGACCTGCTTGGCCGGGATCCGCGCCATCTTGGCGACGATGGTCTCGATCTCCTCGATGTCGATCAGTTCCTTGCGCTGGCCTTCCGGCAGCAGCCGCTGGCGCGCGCCGGCCTCGTCGATCACGTCGATCGCCTTGTCCGGCAGCAGCCGGTCGCCGATGTGCTTGACCGACAGGTCCACCGCCGCCTGCAGCGCGTCGTCGGCGTAGGTCACGCCGTGGTGCGCCTCGTACTTGGGCTTGAGGCCCTGCAGGATCTCGAAGGTCTCGCCCACGGTCGGTTCGACGATGTCGATCTTCTGGAAGCGCCGCGCCAGGGCGCGGTCCTTCTCGAAGATGCCGCGGTATTCCTGGAACGTGGTCGAGCCGATGCAGCGCAGCTCGCCCGAGGACAGCGCCGGCTTGATCAGGTTGGACGCGTCCATGGTGCCGCCGGAGGCGGAACCGGCGCCGATGATGGTGTGGATCTCGTCGATGAACAGCACCGCGTTGGGCACCTTCTTCAGCGAGGTCAGCACGCCCTTCAGACGCTTCTCGAAGTCGCCGCGGTACTTGGTGCCGGCGACCAGCGCGCCCAGGTCGAGCGAGAAGATCACCGCGTCGGCCAGCACCTCGGGCACGCTGCCCTCGACGATGCGCTTGGCCAGGCCCTCGGCGATGGCGGTCTTGCCAACGCCGGCCTCGCCCACGTACAGCGGGTTGTTCTTGCGGCGGCGGCACAACACCTGGATGGTGCGCTCGATCTCGTCGGCGCGGCCGACCAGCGGGTCGATGCGACCGTTGCGGGCCTGTTCGTTCAGGTTGGTGGCGTACTCGGCCAGAGCATCGCCCTTCGGCTCGCCCTCGCCCGCCTCGCCCTTGGGTTCGCCGTCGCTCGGCGCGGCCTGCTCGCCGTCCTCGCCCATCTTGGCGATGCCATGGGACAGGTAATTGACGATGTCCAGGCGGGTGATGTCCTGCTGATTCAGGAAATACACCGCATGCGAGTCCTTCTCGCCGAAGATCGCCACCAGCACGTTGGCGCCGCTGACCTCCTTCTTGCCGGAGGACTGCACGTGGTAGACCGCCCGCTGCAGCACCCGCTGGAAGCCCAGGGTGGGCTGGGTGTCGCGGCCGTCGTCCTCGGCCAGGCGGGCCACCGAGGCTTCGATCGCCTGTTCCAGGTCGCTGCGCAGACGGTCGACGTCGGCGCCGCAGGCCTTGAGCACGGCCTGGGCGGAGGGATTGTCGAGCAACGCCAACAGCAGGTGCTCCACCGTCATGAACTCATGACGGGCTTCCCGGGCGCGCTTGTAGCACTGGCCGATGGTCTGCTCGAGATCTTTGCTGAACATGGTGTACTCCGACGTCTGTTGCCGACAATATGTGGCTTGAGTTGCGAATTTCCACAACCCTATCGGATCAGTGTGTTCACACCGCGTTAGTCCGGGCAAACCGGTGACCGACGCCTCCCACTATCAGGCTTTTTCCATCGTGCACAACAGGGGGTGCTGGTTCATCCGCGAGAACTCGTTCACCTGAGCCACCTTGGATTCAGCCACCTCGCGGGTATAGACCCCGCAGACCCCGCGGCCGCGGGTATGCACGTGCAGCATCACCTGGGTGGCGCGCTCCAGGTCCAGGGAGAAGAACTGCTGCAGCACGGTCACCACGAAGTCCATCGGGGTGTAGTCGTCATTCAGCAGCAGCACCTGATACATGGGCGGGCGGGCGACTTCCGGCTTGCCGGTCTCCACCATGACGCCATGATCGTGCTCGGGGGAATTCTTGCGGGGCATCCGCCCATTATATACGGGGGCCGCCGGCCAGGATTGGACGATCGCCGGCCCTGCCCGCACAATTCCCCTCCTTTCGATGGCGCTCCGCATGCATTCGACGATGTTCCCCAAGCTTCCGCTGCTCGCCGCGCTGCTCGTCGCCGCCCTGCCGGCCGCCGCCGAGCCGCCGGATACGGCGCTGGGCAAGCGGCTGCAGGCGCTGGGCTACGACGCGCAGGCCGACGAGGACGGCGACTACCAGGTGCTGTTCGGCCTGCGCGACAACGGCCGCGAGCGCAAGCAGCTCACCTACGTGCGCTCGCCGGTGGAGACCTTCGGCAGCTACCGCATCCGCGAGGTTTGGTCGCCGGCCTACCAGGCGCAGGGCGACAGCCTGCCCGCCAAGGTCGCCAACCGGCTGCTGGAAGACGCGCAGTCGGACATCCTCGGCGGCTGGGTGCGCCAGGGCGGCACCGCGGTGTTCGTGGTCAAGCTGCCCGCCGATGCCGACGATACGGCGCTGCGCGAGGCGCTGGAGGCCGCCGCGCGCGGCGCCGACGCGATGGACGCCGAGCTCAACGGCGGCAAGGACCTGTTCTGATGACCGCGGTCGCCGAGCCCTGGCAGCCGGATGTGACCGTGGCCACGGTGGTGGTGCGCGACGGCCGGCTGCTGCAGGTCGAGGAAGCCATCGCCGGTGCGCTGGTGCTGAACCAGCCCGCCGGTCACCTGGAACCGGACGAGAGCCTGATCGAGGCCGCAGTGCGCGAGACGCTGGAGGAAACCGGCTGGCAGGTGCAGCCGACCGCCTTCATCGGCGCCTACCAGTGGAAGGCCGACAACGGCCGCCACTACCTGCGCTTCGCCTTCGCCGCCGACCCGGTCGCGCACGATGCGCAGCGGCCGCTGGACACCGGCATCGTGCGCGCGCTGTGGATGACCCCGGCCGAACTGGAGGCCGCCGCGCCGCGCTGGCGCAGCCCGCTGGTGTGGCAGGTGGTGGCCGACTACCTGGCCGGGCGCCGCTACCCGCTGGACCTGTTGCGGCAGGTGGCATGAGCGGCGCAGCGGTCATGGTCGGGGTTTCCGGCGGCGTGGATTCGTCGGTGGCGGCCTGGCAACTGGTCCAGCAGGGTGCGGCGGTGTCCGGCCTGTTCATGCAGAACTGGGCCGACGACGGCAGTGGTGACTGCCGCGCCGACGACGACCGCCGCGACGCGGTGGCGGTGTGCGGGCGGCTCGGCATCCCGTTCCATTTCCGCGATTTCTCGCAGGAGTACTGGCAAGGGGTATTCGCGCACTTCCTAGCCGAGTACGCCGCCGGGCGCACGCCCAACCCGGACGTGCTGTGCAACCGCGAGGTCAAGTTCAAGCATTTCCTCGACGCGGCGCGGGAACTGGGCGCCGAGCGCATCGCCACCGGCCACTACGCACGGGTGGACTGCGTCGGCGGCCGCTGGCGGCTGCTGCGCGGGCTGGACCGCAACAAGGACCAGAGCTACTTCCTGCACCAACTGGGCCAGGCGCAACTGGCCGCGACCCTTTTCCCCGTCGGCGAACTGCCCAAGGAGCAGGTGCGCCGCATCGCCCGCGAGGCCGGCCTGCCGACCCACGCCAAGAAGGATTCCACCGGCATCTGCTTCATCGGCGAACGCGATTTCCGCGAGTTCTTGGGCCGCTACCTGCCGGCCCGGCGCGGCGAGATCCGCGACCCGCACGAGCAGGTCGTGGCCGAGCACCCGGGGGTGTTCTACTTCACCCTGGGCCAGCGCGAGGGCCTGAACATCGGCGGCGTGCGCGGGCGTGCCGCGGCACCGTGGTACGTGGTCGGCAAGGACGTCGCCCGCAACGTGCTGTACGTCGACCAGGACCGCGACAGTCCCTACCTGATGGCCAACTGGCTGCAATCCGAGACCGCCCACTGGATCGCCGGCGCGCCGCCGGCGCGACGCTTCGACTGCACCGCGCAGACCCGCTACCGCCAGGCCGACGAGCCGTGCACGGTCGAGGTCGGCGACGACGGCACCCTCTCGGTCCGTTTCGCACGCCCGCAGCGCGCCGTCACCCCCGGGCAGTCGCTGGTGCTGTACCAGGGCGAGCAATGCCTGGGCGGCGCCGTGATCGCCGCCACCGATGCCCCGCTGGAGCGCCGCCTGGCGCAGCAGGCTCCCGCCGTACACGAGGACTCCATTCGATGACCGATTCCATGGACGCGCGCATGCTGGCGCTGGCGGGCCTGGCCCAGGCCCTGCAGCAGGTGCGGCGCATCGCCGAGACCGGCCAGTCGGAGGCGTCGCTGGTGCGCACCCTGCTCGACAGCGTGTTCCGCATCGACGCGCCCAGCCCCGAAGCGGTCTACGGCCGCCGCGCCGACCTGGCGCCGGGCCTGCGCCTGCTGCACAACTACTTCCGCAACCAGGGCCAGGACGAGGTGCTGCCGCGGTTGGCGATGGCGGTGATCCAGCTGGAGCGACGCTTCGCCGGCGATGCCGAGACCGACGCCAAGGTCGATGCCGGCCTGGCCCGGATCGCGCCGCTGCTGGAGCGCCATGGCGACAGCACCCACCCGGAGGTGATCACCGCACTGGGCCAGCTCTATGCCGACACCATCAGCCATCTGCGCCCACGGGTGATGGTGCAAGGCAATCCGCATTACCTGGGCCAGGCCGGGGTGGTGGCGGAGATTCGCGCCCTGCTGCTGGCGGCGGTCCGCGCGGCGGTACTGTGGCGGCAGATGGGCGGCAGCCTGTGGGACTTCCTGCTGGCCAAGCGGCGCATGCGCGAGACCGTGGATCGCGCGCTGCGCTGAGCCGCAGAGGCGGAGGGCGCTGGTCGCCGCGCCCGTTCTGCGACGCCGATCCTACGAAAGGGCGCAGGTTTCGACGATCCGGCGATGACGCTGCTAAAGACCCGGGGGGGGCGGCCGATACAGCAATCGTGAATCTGCCGAGAACGTCCATGTACTCACGCCTCCTGATCCGTCTGGCCGCCCCGCTCGCCCTGACGCTGCTGTTCCCCATCGCCGCCGGTTTCGACTGGCCGGCCCCGGTCCGTTGGGCCATCCTCACCACCATGACGCTGAGCTGGCTCGGCTTCGCCGGCTGGACCGCGTACAGCCAGAGCCGGCGCTCGCCCGAGCAGGCCAAGGTCATGCGCGAGCAGGACCACCTGCTGACCGAGCTGCGCAGCTTCGTCGGCAACGAGATCGAGGGCTCCCGCTCCGAGATCGAACGTGCCCGCGAACTGATCCGCCAGGCGGTCAGCGGCCTGGGTGGCAGCTTCGAGGCGATGAACCGCAAGTCGCGGCAGCAGAGCGTGGCCCTGGCCCGCATCGTCGACCGCGCCGGCGAAGACGGCGGCGCCGGGGTGGACGTGGCCCGCTTCGCCCAGCATGCCAGCCAGCGCATGGAGCAGCTGGTGGAGGCGCTGGAACAGGTCAGCGGCCAGAGCAGCACCACGGTGCACTACATCGACGACATGTCCCAGCACCTGGACGGCATCTTCGCCCTGCTGGAGGACGTCAAGTCGATCGCCGACCAGACCAACCTGCTGGCGCTGAACGCGGCGATCGAAGCGGCGCGCGCCGGCGAGGCGGGCCGCGGCTTCGCGGTGGTGGCCGACGAGGTGCGCAACCTGTCCGAGCGCTCGACCACCTTCAACGAGCAGATCCGCAAGCTGGCGCACAGCTCCAAGGACGCCATCGCCAAGGTCCGCGAGACGGTCTCGAACATGGCCTCGCGCGACATGGACCGCTCCCGCGAGGCGCGGGCCGAGGCCGCGGCGATGCTGGACAACGTGGCCGCGATCAACCACTCGCTGGGCGACGGCATGCGCGAGATCTCCGAGTGCGGCCGCGCCATCGACAGCAGCGTCGCCGAAGCGGTGCGTGCCCTGCAGTTCGAGGACATCGCGACCCAGGCCCTGGGCGGCGTGCACACCCACCTGGACCGCCTGACCGCGATCAACCGCGAGGCCGTGGCGCTGCAGGAACTGCTGCATCGCAATGGCGGCGTGTTCGACCACGAACTGCTCGATGCCCTGCAGCGGGTCGGCAACCGCCTGCGCGACATGCGCGTGGAGTGGGAGCGTCCGCCGCACAAGCCGGTGGCGCAGCAGAGCATGGGTGCCGGCACGGTCGAGCTATTCTAAGTCCGCCTTGTCGCGCTCCGCGCCATGAACCGACGAGTCCCCGGCCCCTGCCGGGGCTTGTCGTCTCTGCCCTTCCCGTCCGGCCCCGTCGATGTCGATGCACCTCCAGTCCCTGTCCCGAGTTGCGGCCATGTCCTGCGATGAAAGCAGCAGTGCGCACGTGCCTGCGTCCGAGCCGGTAGCCGATCCCGGCATCCGGCCGGCGGCCGCACCGCGCCAGCCCGGCCACGCCCTGCGACGGCTGGAGACGCTGGCCCAGGCCGAACTGCGGCAATTGCTGATCGCGCGTGCGCCGGTACCGCAGGACGCACGCATCGCCGACCCGGTCTGGGCCGGCCTGGCCTGGGACATGGGCCTGAACGGCAGCGCGGTCGCTGCCGCCGGCACACCGGCGCCACTGGTGCACTTCCCGCTCTACGACGGCGACTGAGTCGATCGCGGCGGCGGCGATTGCGGGCGGCGCGCGGAACCTGATGCGGGCATCGCGTTCAAGGCACTGCCGAGAGCTACGCCCCGCCGCATCGCACTCGATTTTGCCTGGCGCACAAGGCCGAGCGGCCCATTCGCACTCTGCGGTTGTAGGAGCGGCTCAGCCGCGACGGGCGGTTTCGGTAATGTTTCGTCGCGGCTGAAGCCGCTCCTACGAGGCGATGGCTAATCTCGCTAAACCACAGCAAAAGGCAGCGATGCGCAATGCCGTTCGGTCGCGAAAAGCGCGTGACACGTGCTTGGCCGGCTGCATGCAGTCGGGACTGAAGTCCCTCCCACAAGTACTCCGATCAGATCGCGACATCGTTGCTGCAAAGACGGATTCGGCGAAAAGCGGATTCGGTGCAAGACGCGCCACATCAGCCGACCGACGTCGCATCCAGGCGCGCGTTTGAACCCGCCTCCCAATGTCCCGCGCCCGGTCGCGGGGAAGCGTCGCTGTGGGAGCGACTTCAATCGCGACGCATGACGTCATCAGACAACGCTGATGCGCCTGCTGTCGAGACTGAAGTCCTCCCACAACCAGCCTTGCAGGGGGGCTGGCGCTTTGTAACGTCATGCCATCCCTACGCGGCGCAGGCTGCGGCAGATGTCCGCTCGCGCCTGACGCAGCTCCTGCGATGCTTGGCGTCCGGTCGCGGCTGAAGCCGCTCCTACGCGACGCCGTACACCGCCCGCTGGTTAGCTCGGATTCTCCAGCGAGAACAGGTCCGCCTGCTTGTCGTAGGCGAAGTACTCAGCGTAGCGCGCCCAACTGGTGACCGCCTGCACCGTTTCCGCCGCGTAGGCCTCGGACATGTGGTCTTCCAGCTCGTCGCGGAAGCGGCGCGCCGGCGCGTGATGCGCCGGGCGTTCGTCGAGGACGCGGCGGATGTGCGCGGCCAGCGGCACGTAGGTGGCCAGGTGCTGGGCGAACAACTGCTTGCGCGCGTCGGTGCCCAGTTCGGCGAAGCGCTGCCCGGCCGGGGTCAGTTGCAGGTCGCCCTGCTCGAACACGGCGAAGCGCAGCAGTTGCAGGGTTTCGGCGATCGGGAACAGTTCGTCCACTTCCAGCTGCAGGCCGGCCGCCAGCGGCGGCAGGTCGGCGCGGCCATGGTAGGGTTCGGCCGCCACCGCCTCGATCAGGCCGGCCAGTAGGTTGCTCGACACGCGCGGCAACACCATGGCGATGCCGCTGCCCGGGAACACGCCCTCGCGGGTCTGCGGCCGCTGCGGGCTGGCGGTCATGCGCGCGTAGATGTCGTCGACCAGGGCGCGGAACGCCGGCGCCAGGCGGTTACGCGGCTGCGGCAGGGTCACCTCGATCTCGCCGATCACCCGCCCCGGGTTGGCGCCGAAGATCACGATGCGGTCGCACATCAGCACCGCCTCCTCGATGTTGTGGGTGACCATCAGGATCGATTCGATCGGCATGCGCCCTTCCGACCAAAGATCCAGCAGGTCGGTACGCAGGGTCTCGGCGGTCAGCACGTCCAGCGCCGAGAACGGCTCGTCCATCAGCAGCAGCTTCGGCCGCACCACCAGCGCCCGCGCCAGGCCCACGCGCTGGCGCATGCCGCCGGACAGTTCCTTCGGGTAGGCGCCCTCGTAGCCGTCCAGGCCGATCAGGTCGATCGCCGCCAGGGCGCGCCGGCGCCGTTCGTCGGCGGCCACGCCGCGCGCCTCCAGGCCCACTTCCACGTTCTGCAGCACGGTCAGCCACGGGAACAGGGCGAAGCTCTGGAACACCATGGCGATGTCGTCGGCGACCTGGCCGGGCGCGGCGTCGCGGAAGGCGATGCTGCCGGCGCTGGGCTGCAGCAGCCCGGCGATGGCACGCAGCAGGGTCGACTTGCCCGAGCCGGAGCGGCCGAGCAGGCCCACGATCTGCCCCGAGTGCAGGGTCAGGTCGACATCCTCCAGCACCACCAGCGGCGTCGCCCCACCCTTGTCGTAGGTCTTGCGCACGCCCTGCACGCGGACCAGCGGGGCGCGCTCGGGCACGCTTGCGGAATAGCTCATGGTCGGTCTCCAGGAATCAGTCGAAACGCAGGCGGCGTTCGGCGAACACGTACAGCCGTCGCCAGACCGCGCGGTTGAAGAGGGTCACGAACAGCGACATCACCGCCACCCCGAGCAGCACCCGCGGGCCGTCGCCGGCGGCGGTGGCGCGGGCGATGTAGGCGCCCAGGCCGTAGGCCTGCACCTGGGTGTGGCCCCAACTGGCCAGTTCGGCCACGATGCTGGCGTTCCAGGAGCCGCCCGACGCGGTCAGCGCGCCGGTGATGTAGTACGGGAAGATGCCGGGCAGGATCACCCGCCGCCACCAGGTCCACGAGCGCAGGTGGTAGATGGTCGCGGCTTCGCGCAGATCGGTGGGGAACGCGCTGGCGCCGGCGATCACGTTGAACAGGATGTACCACTGGGTGCCGAGGATCATCAGCGGCGACAGCCAGATGTTGGGATCGGCGCCGGTGCTGACGATGGCCAGCACCGCGAACGGGAACAGCACGTTGGCCGGGAACGCGGCCAGGAACTGCGCCAGCGGCTGCACCCGCTGCGCCACCTTCGGCCGCAGCCCGATCCACACCCCGATCGGCACCCACACCACGCTGGCCAGGGCGATCAGCACCACCACCCGCAGCAGCGTGGCCAGGCCGCCGCCGAAGGCCTCGGCCAGGTCGTGCAGGCCCAGGTGGCGGCGGCCGTAGTCGTAGGCGAACCAGGCCGCGGCCGCGCCGGCCAGCGCCAGCGCCGCGCTCCACAGCCGGTCGCCCCACACCCCGCTGCGGCCGGTTGCCGGCGGCGCGGCCAGCAGTTGCGGCTGGTGACGCGGCGTCCAGCGCACCAGCATGGCGCGCTGCCAGACCCAGGCCAGCGGCGCGACCAGGCGCTTGGCCAGGCGCGTGCGCCGCAGCAGGTCGTACAGCCACGACTGCGGCTTGTCCTGCGAGGCGGTGAGTTCGGCGCGGAACTTGTCCGACCAGGCCACGATCGGGCGGAACAGCAACTGGTCGTACAGCGCGATCAGCACCGCCATCGCCACCACCGCCCAGCCGACCGCGGCGAAGTTGCGCTGCGCGATCGCCAGCGCCAGGTACGAGCCGATACCGGGCAGCTCCAGGGTGTGGTCGCCGACGCTGATCGCCTCGGAAGCGACCACGAAGAACCAGCCGCCGGACATGGACATCATCATGTTCCAGATCAGCGAGGGCGTGGCATACGGCGCCTCCAGCCGCCAGAAGCGCTGCCAGGCGCTGAGCCCGAAACCGCGCGACACCTCGTCCAGGTCGCGCGGCACGTTGCGCAGCGACTGGTAGAACGAGAACGCCATGTTCCAGGCCTGGCTGGTGAAGATGGCGAAGATCGAGGCCAGCTCGGCGCCGATCTGGCGCCCGGGGAACAGGCCCAGGAAGAAGGTCACGGTGAAGGTGAGGAAGCCCAGCACCGGCACCGACTGCAGGATGTCCAGGGCCGGCACGATCACCCGCTCGGCGCGGCGGCTCTTGGCGGCCAGGGTCGCCACCACGAAGGTGAACACCAGCGAGGCGGCCATCGCCGCGAACATCCGCAAGGTGGTGCGCAGGCCGTATTCGGGCAACTGCCACAGGTCCAGCGACACCGCATCGGTGCCGGCCGGCGGCAACGGCGCGCGCATGTCGGCGGCGCCGTGCAGCAACAGCGCGCCCAGGCCCAGCAGCAGCGCGAACACCGCCAGGTCGTGCAGGTTGGGCAGCACGCCGGGGCGTGCGGCGAGCTGTCCGGGCGCGGTGCGGTCGCGAGCGAATGGCAGCATGGGAAGATCCGGCAGGAGCGGCAGCGGGCGCCGCAGGAAAAAGGACGCTGGCGCGGGTCGCGGAGCGGACCGCCCAGTGTGACCGGGGAAGATGTACGTCGTGCGTCAGCCGCTGCCGGCTGCGCGGGCGTCGCCAGGCAAGGCGGCGCAGGCAGGACGCCGCCACCGCGCGCGGCTGCGCAGCGACGTCGGGTGGATCGGGAACGATGGCAATGGCAGGCGCATGGGCGGCTCCGACGACGGGCAACGCCAGGGGCTACGCTCGGAGTCCTCGCGGATCGGGCTTGCGCACTCTCGGAATCAGGGCCAGCACCGCGCGGGGCTGGCGAACGATCCCGTCCTGAGCGGACGGGACCCATCTGGGACGACCCAGACCGTGGCGGTCCTGTCAGCTCTGTCGCTGCAGCGTCGGTCTAGGATGACTGTCCAAGGAAGGTGGCCTCTGGCCGGGAAACGATGGGCGCGCGCAGTATAGCCAGCCGCTGCGCCGCCGCAAGTCGGCACGGCGCACGCCGCGCCGCGCCGCGCATTCACTGCGCAGCCAGCACCAGCCGCGGATGCGTGGCCGGCGCCACCTGCTGGCGCGCGCGCAACCAGGCGGCCAGCTCACGCGGCGGCAACGGCCGCGCGTGCAGATAGCCCTGGATCTCGTCGCAGCCCTGTTCGCGCAGCAGTGCCTCTTCCTGCACCGTCTCCACGCCCTCGGCCACCACCTGCATGCCGAGTGCGTGGCCGAGCTGCACGATCGCCTGGGTGACCTTGGCGGTGCCGCTGTCGTGCAGCATGTCCTGCACGAAACTGCGGTCGATCTTCAGGCGCTGCACCGGGAAGCGGTTGAGATAATGCAGGTTGGAGAAGCCGGTGCCGAAATCGTCGACCGCCAGCAGCACGCCTTCCTGTTCGAACAGTTCGAAGCAACGGCGCAGCGACTCGCTGTCGCGGATCAGCGCCGATTCGGTCAGTTCCAGTTCCAGCCGCTTCGGCGACCAGCCGTTGCGCTGGCACAGCTCGATCACCCGCTCGGCGAAGCCGCGGTCGCGCAACTGCATCGCCGAGACGTTCACCGAGACCCGGTCGAAGCTCAGCCCCGCCGCGTCCCAGGCCGCGGCCTGGCGGCACGCCTCGCCGATCACCCAGTCGCCCAGGCGCACGATCTCGCCGCATTCCTCGGCGATGGGAATGAACTCGGCCGGGTTGCAGTGGCCGTGGCCGGGGCGGTGCCAGCGCAGCAGCGCTTCCACCGCCGGCGCGCGCTCGCCCGCCGCATGCACCAGCGGCTGGTACACCAGCGAGAATTCCTCGCGGTCCAGCGCGCCGTGCAGCGCATGCTCGATCTCCAGGCGCCGCTGCGCGCGCAGCAGCACGTCCTGGCTGTAGTAGTGGCAGGTGTTGCGGCCGGATTCCTTGGCCGCGTACATCGCCGCATCGGCCGCACGCAGCAGGCCATCGAAGTCCTGGCGCCCCTCCTCCATCAGCGCGATGCCGATGCTGGCGCCGATCTTGATCACGTTCTCGCCGCTGTGCAGCGGCTCGGCCAGCGCCGCGATCAGCTTGCGCGCCACATGCCCGGCGTCGCCCGGCTCGGCCAGGTCGCGCAGCACCACCACGAACTCGTCGCCGCTGAAACGGCCGAACAGATCGCTGGTGCGCAGTTGCTGGTGCATGCGGGTGGCCGCCAGCTTCAGCAGCGCGTCGCCGGTGGCATGGCCGAAGGAATCGTTGATGCTCTTGAAGCCGTCCAGGTCGACGAACAGCATCGCCAGCGTGGTGCCGCGCTCCACCGCCTCGTGCATCGCCTTCTCGGCCTGCTCGCGCAGCAGTTGCCGGTTCGGCAGGCCGGTCAGCAGGTCGTAGTGGGCCAGCAGCTCGATGCGCTCGCTGGCCTCGCGCTCGCGGGTGATGTCGCGGAACAGCACCACGAACCGCGGCGGCAGGCCGTCGCGCTCGTCCAACTCGATCAGCACCTGCACCCAGATGCGCTGCCCCGAGGGGCGGTGGAAGCACAGGTCCAGTTGCTCCGGCAGGCCGCCCTCGGCGATGCGCACCAGCGCCGACTCGAACGCATCGCGCGAGTCCTGGGTATACAGCGCCAGCGCGTGGTCCAGATCGATGGCCTCCTTGCGCAGGCCATGGATGCGGTAGCACTCCTCGGTCCACTGCATGCGCCGGGTGCCGACCTCGATCTCGCAGCCGCCGATCTTGCCCAGCGCCGAGACCCGGTTGAGCAGCTCGGTGCGCCAGCGGATCAGCGCGTCGGTCTGGCGCTGTTCGGTGATGTTCTGCACCTGGCCGAGCACGCGCTGGATGCGGCCGTCTGCCTCCACCTGCGGCTGCGCCCACACCCGCAGGTGCAACGGTGACTCGCCGCCGCGCACCAGCTCGACCTCGAAGTTGGCCGGCTTGGCCTCGCGGGCCATGCGCCGCCACACCGAGATCAGCTGCGCCATCGAATCGCGGCTGAGCAGGCGCAGCCAGCCGCGGCTGCTCGGCGCCTGCTGTTCGTCCAGGCCGGTGACGCGCAGGAACTCGCGCGAGCACCACACCCGGTCGCGCAGCGGGTCCCAGGACCAACTGCCCATGCGGGTCATGCGCTGCGCCTCGCGCAGCAGGGTCTGCTGGTCGCGCAGGCGCTGCTCGAGCAGTTTCTGCTCGTGGATGTCGGTGTGCGTACCGATCATGCGCAGCGGGCTGCCGTCGGCGGTGCGCGCCACGATCCGGCCGCGGTCCAGGATCCAGTGCCATTGCCCGTCCTGCCGGCGCAGGCGGAACTCGCACATGTAGGTTTCGGTGCGGCCCTCGAAATGCGCGCGGATCGCCTGGCGCAGGCGCTCCTGGTCGTCGCCGTGGACCAGCGGCAGCAATGCGTTCAGGCCGTCGGCCGGGGCATCGCCCGCGTAGCCGAGCATCCGCTTCCAGCGCTCGGAGCGGAAGATGGTGTCGCTGGGGATGTCCCAGTCCCACAGGCCGTGCTCGGCGCTGTCCAGGGCGATCTCCCAGCGGGTGGCGCCGTCGCTGCCGACCGGTTCGGGCACGCTGAGGGTATAGGCCAGCAGGCCGCCGCTGTCGTCGCGGACCGCGCGCAGCCAGCCATCCAGGCGTCGCCCGGCGGTGCCGGGCAAGGCGCAGGCCAGCATGGTCTCGCCGCCGAGCAGGCGCTCGCGGGCCGCACGCAACAGCTCGGCGTACGCCTCCACGGTGCGCGGCAACTCCAGTGCCTGCGCTGCCCGGTTCGCCGCCAGCGGCCTGCCATCGGCGTCCAACAGGACGAGCGCCGAGGTGAGCGGGTGCTGCAGCAAGCTTGCGATGACGCCTTGATCCACGCCGAGATACTCCGTTTCGCCGCCCTGAAGGCCAGCGGTCGAAGGTGATAACGGCATCCGGTGGCATTAATTGAGCGCCGGCAGCGCCCGGCGATGGGCCGCGGCGGCCGTCAGCGGCTAAGATGTCCGCCGGACACGGACCACCGCAGCAGGCTGCCGGGGCATGCAACCACAACGCGACAGTTCCCTGCCCCCCCAGGCGACCTCCGGCATGCGCCTGGCGCAGCGCCTGGACCGCGGCATCTGGCGGGTGGTGCTGCTGTATGTCCTGCTGGGACTGGCGCTGTCGATCGGTAGCGACCTGGTTCTGGCGCATTTCGTAGACGATCCCCGCACGTTGATCGTCCTGCAGCTGGCCAACGACGCCCTGTTCCTGGCCCTGACCGCGGTCGCCCTGTACTACCTGCTGCGCCCGCTGGTGCGCGCCGCGGTGCAGGCGCACACCCGGCTGGCGCTGTCGGAGGCCGGCTACCGGCAGATGTTCCACGCCAATCCCAGCCCGATGCTGGTCTACGACCTGGAAAGCCTGCGCATCCTCGACGTGAATCCCACCGCGGTCGCCTTCTTTGGCTGGTCGCACGACGAGTTCGTCGGCCTGGAGCTGGCGCGGCTGTGGCCGCCCAGCGCCAGCGCCCGCCTGGCCGAGGTGATCGAGACGATCCGCCAGACCCCGTCCAAGACCTGCGTGGTGGCCGAGCCGCTGCGCCTGCGCGACGGCAGCCAGTGCATGGCCGAGGCGCGCAGCACCAGCCTGGACTACCACGGCCGGCAGGCGCGGCTGGTGGTCATCAGTGACCGCAGCGCCGAATACGACGCGCAGCGCCGCCGCGACCAGGCCCTGCAGCATCTGCAGGAGGCACAGTCGATCGCGCGGTTGGGCTCGTGGCAACTGGACCGGACCAGCGGCCTGGGCAGCTATTCCGAGCAGGTCTACCGGATGCTCGGCCGGCGCGTGCCGGAACAGCCGCGCCAGCACCGCCTGGAAGAACTGCTGGTCCCGCCCGACGTGGCCTCGCAGGCACGCATCCAGCGGGTGATCGAGGACCTGTGCGGCAGCGCGCCGCTGCAGTTGGACATGCTGCTGCCGGTGCTGGCCGCCGATGGTCAGGCGCGCATGCTGCACCTGCGCGCCGAATCGTCCAGCGACGACGAAGGCGGCGCCTGCGTGCACGGCACCCTGCAGGACGTGACCGAGCACGAGCGCTCGCGGCGCCTGCTGCACGAGCGCGAGGAGCAGTTCCGCGAACTGGTGCGGGTGCTGCCGGACGGGGTGGCGATCCTGCACCAGGAACACGTGCTGTACGCCAACGCCGCCTGCGCCGGACAGTTCGGCTTCGAGGGCGAGAACCTGCTCGGCGAGCCGCTGCAGGGCCTGGTCGACAGCGCCGACCTGGCGCTGGTGCGGCAGCGGATGGGCGCGGCCGGGGCCAAGGGCGAACGCGGCGCCACCGCGCGCATGTGCCGTCGCGACGGCTCGCTGTTCCATGCCGGGCTGTCGTTCGGCAACGTCCGCTACAGCGGCCGCGACTGCAAGCTGATGATCGTGCGCGACCTCAGCGAACCGGAGCGCATGCGCGACGCGCTGGCGCAGAGCAACCGCGAACTGCAGGCGATGGCCCGGCGCCTGTTCTCGCTGCAGGAAGACGAGCGCCGGGCGATCTCGCGCGACCTGCACGACGACATCGGCCAGGCGATCACCGCAATGAAGCTGTCCGCGCACGCGGCGCTGGACGAGACCGACGCCGAGCGCCGCCGCGAGGACCTGAGCGAGATCGTGCAGCTGGCCGACAGCAGCATCACCAAGCTGCGCAACCTCTCCACCCTGCTGCGGCCGCCGCAACTGGACGCGCTGGGCCTGGAGGCGGCGCTGCGCTGGCAGGCCGGCATGCTGTTCCGCGCCTCGCCGGTGCACCTGCACCTGGACATCGCCGCCCTGCCCGAGCGCCCCAGCGGCGAGGTCGAACAGGCCTGTTTCCGCATCGCCCAGGAGAGCCTGACCAACGTGCTGCGCCATGCCAGCGCCGGCGAGGTGCGGATGACCCTCGGCGACGAGGAACGCCAGCGCCTGCGCCTGGAAGTGGTCGACGATGGCGACGGCTTCGATCCGGCCGGGCCGCGCGGCCTGGGCCTGATCGTGATGCGCGAGCGCGCGCAGAGCGCCGGCGGTACCCTGCAGATCGACACCGCCCCCGGCGCCGGCACCCGGGTGACGCTGTGCCTGCCCTACACCACCGCGGCACCACCGTCGCCCCCGCCTGGAACCTGAGCCGATGTGGAATCCCGCCAGCGCCGTACCCGTGGACGACGAACTGCCGTCGCGCCTGGGTGCGGGTCATCCCGCCCTGACCGGCATGATCGCCGAGGCGCTGGCCGGCGGGCCGGGGGTGATGTTGCTGCACATCGACATCGACCACTTCGCCTCGATCAACGAGAACATGAGCCCGGAGGTCGGCGACCAGGCGCTGGCGCTGCTGGCGCACCGGCTGCAGGCGCATCTGCGCGGCCGCGGCCTGCTGTGGCGCCACGGCAGCGACGAACTGGTGATGGCGGTACCGCGCACCGCCGACGTGCCGCCGCCGGAAGCCTTCGCCGAGGAGATCCGGCAGCAGATCGAACTGCCGCTGTCGGTGCTGCCGTACACCCTGTTCATGACCGGCAAGATCGGCGTGAGCCTGTGCCCGGAGCATTCCACGCGGCTGTCGACCCTGCTCGACTTCGCCGAGGACGCGGTCTACCAGGCCGCCCGCGAAGGCGGCAACCTGGTGCGCCTGTACGCCGCCGACGGCCCGCCCAGCGCGCACAGCGAGAGCATCATCTCGCGGCAGATCGTCGACGCCATTCCCAACGGCGAACTGCGCCTGCGCTACCAGCCGATGGTCAGCGCCCGCGACGGCCGCGTGGTCGGCATGGAATCGCTGCTGCGCTGGCAGTCGCCGACCCTGGGCATCCTGGTGCCGGAGCGTTTCATGCGCACTGCCGAGCGCCTGGGCGTGATCGTGCAGATCGGCACCTGGGTGATGGAAGGCGCGCTGCGCCAGGCGCGGCTGTGGCGCGACCAGGGCTTCGACGACTTCACCATCGCGGTCAACGTCTCCACCCTGCAGCTGCTGCGCCCGACCTTCTTCAACGAGGTGATGTCGGCGCTGCAGGCGGCCGGGGTGCCGCCGCAGATGGTGGTGCTGGAGATCAACGAGAGCGCGCTGACCAACAATGTCAACTTCGTCCACGAGACCCTGGCCAACCTGTGCCGCGAAGGCATCAGCCTGAGCCTGGACAACTTCGGCACCGGCGATTCCAGCCTCAGCGCGCTGGTGCGCTACCCGGTGGACAAGCTGAAGATCGACCGCAGCTTCATCAAGAGCGCGCCGGCCGGCAACCGCGAGGCGGCGATCGCCCGCGCGATCATCGCCATGGGCCACCAGCTGGGCATGGTGGTGATCGCCAACGGCGTGGAATCGCAGGCGCAGCTCGGCTTCCTGCGCCGCAACGACTGCGACATCTTCCAGGGCTACCTGTTCGGCGAACCGATGTCCGCCGAAGCGGCGGGCATGGCCCTGCGCCGGCGCTACCTGCGCCCGGAATCGTTCACCGAGACCCGCCCGGACCGCACCCTGCTGCTGCTCGACGACGAGGAGAACGTGCTGCGCTCGCTGGTGCGCCTGTTCCGCCGCGACGGCTACCGCATCCTCGCCGCCGGCAACGTCCGCGACGCCTTCGACCTGCTCGCCACCAACGACGTGCAGGTGATCCTGTCCGACCAGCGCATGTCCGACATGAGCGGCACAGAGTTCCTGGGCCGGGTGAAGATGCTCTACCCCGACACCATCCGCCTGGTCCTGTCCGGCTACACCGACCTGGCCACCGTCACCGACGCGATCAACCGCGGCGCGATCTACCGCTTCCTGACCAAGCCCTGGAACGACGACGAACTGCGCGAACACATCCGCCAGGCCTTCCGCACGCACGACGAACAGCGGCGGGATGCGGGGCCCTGAGAGGCCGGGAATCGGGAACGGGGAATCGGGAATGGGAAAAGCCGCATCGCGGCTTTTCTTTTTTCAGGTCAGGTCAATGTGCGACATCGGCGGCACGGAAAGCCAACAGCGGCAGCGCTCCCGCTTTTCCGATTCCCCATTCCCGATTCCCCATTCCCAGCTACTTAGGCTGCCTCACCGGAATCACGATCCGGAACGTGGACCCCTCGCCGACGACGCTGCTCACGTCGATGCGGCCGTGGTGCTTGTTGATGATGCCGTAGGAGATCGACAGGCCCAGGCCGGTGCCGCTGCCGACCGGCTTGGTGGTGAAGAACGGGTCGAAGATGCGCTGCAGCAGGTCCGCCGGAATGCCGGCGCCGGAGTCCTTGAACTCGATCCACACCTCTTCGCCGTCCTGGCCGGTGCTGACCACGATGGTGCCGCGCTCGCCGATCGCCTGGCCGGCGTTGAGCAGCAGGTTCATGTACACCTGGTTGAGCTCGGACGGCAGGCACTCCACCAGCGGCAGGTTGCCGTAGTGACGCTCCAGGGTGACCTTGTACTTGAGCTCGTTCCAGATGATGTTGATCGTCGATTCCAGGCCCGAGTGCAGGTCCACCAGCTTCCACGACTCCTCCCGGCCGGAATAGGAGAAGTCCTTGAGGTCGCGGACGATGCGGGTCACCCGCTCGATGCCTTCGCGCGACTCGGCCATCAGTTGCGGCAGGTCGCGGCTGATGAAGTCGATGTCGAAGCGGTTGCGGATGTCGTCGATTTCCGGGATCAGCGCCTTCGGATCCGGCGCGCGCAGGGCGCGCTCGTAGGCCTCGATCAGGGTGAACAGGCTGCGCAGGTATTCCTGCAGGCTGCCCAGGTTGGAATGGACGTAGCCGATCGGGTTGTTGATCTCGTGGGCGACGCCCGCGGCAAGCTGGCCGATCGAGGCCATCTTCTCCGACTGCAGCAGTTTTTCCTGGGCGCCGTTGAGGCGCAGGTAGGCCTGGCGCAGTTCGGCGTGGCGCTGCTGCAGTTCCTGTTCGTAGTCCTGCTGGCCTTCGATGCCCTGGATCAGCATCAGGTAATGGCCGCCGTCCGCGTCGGCATGGAAGTACAGATGCGCCAGCACCACGTGCTGTTCGGTCGGCAGGCTGCCGCTCCAGCGGCCGCTGCTGCGCGCCTGCGACAGCGCATCGCCCGGCAGCCACTGCGCCAGATGCGCGGCCAGGCCGCCGGTGTCGGCGCCGGACAGATGGCGGCGTGCGGCGCTGTTGGTCAGCAGCAACTGGCCGTCGGCGCGGAACAGCACCACACCTTCGTACAACAATTCGCTGAGGGCGAGCAGGCTCGCGCGCGCGGGCAGGACCAGCGGGGCGTTGGGATTGATTTCGGCGAAATTCACGACAGGCCGTGGGCGATCGATGGATGCCCAATATACGCCGTTGCCGTCGGCGGATGCGCGCCCCGCACTGGGACGCGCTGCGACTTACGCGATCGCCAGGGGACGCTGGGCGAGCGACGTGCTGGACTGGCCGTTGGCGTCGTAGGACGAGGCGCTCTCGCTGCGGCCGAGGTGGCGCAGCGCCCAGTTGACCTCGCGCCGACGCCGCGACAGCAGCGCGCCGTTGGCGCGGTTAGCGTCGGCCAGTTCGCGCAGCCGCAGTTCGGCTTCGGCACCGGCGGGCACGTCGGCCTCCAGTGCGCGCAGTGCCGCCAGCTTGGCGCTGGTCGCCTGCATCAGGCCTTCCACGTTGTGATCCAACAACGCCTGGCGCTCGCCGGCGAGCGCGTCGCTGAGCTGCTGCAGGGGGTTGGTCACGGACATGTTCATGCGCTGAGTTGCCGATCCATGTCGATCATGCGGCTGGCGATCGCGTCGGGATTGATCTTGTAGCTGCCGTTCTGCAGCGACGAGCGCACGGCCTCGACGCGGCTGCTGTCCACCGCCGGAGCGGCCGAGAGCTGGCGTTGCAGGGTCTGCAGGCCGGAGGCCTCGCCGGTCAGGCGCAGGCTGTCGGTCGCTGCGGCCGCACCGACCGCACGGTCCTTGCCTTCCTCGGACGCGCCGGAGGCGGCCTTGGTCGAGACGGACGAGGTGCGAAGGGTGGCCGGGCTCGGCAAATTCCCTTCAATTTTCTGTGTCATGGCGGAAATCCTGTTACGGGTTCGGTGTAGGTAACGGCACAGCGTCGGAGAACTTTAGCCGGATTCTTAGCGCGTCACTAAAACGTCGCCGTTTTGTGACACAGTTCCCTGAACGATGCGTTTGGACGACAGGTTTTCGACGGTCACCCGCTCGTTTTCGCCCGCATCGCCCAGTGCACGGCCGGACATGCGCACTTCCAGGCCACCGCTGCGTGCCACCAGCGCCACATTGTCGCCGCGCCGGACCAGCCGCGGCGCGACCAGGTCGGTGGCGGACAACAAGGTGCCGGCCGGCAGAGTTCGCCGCACCACCTTGCCGATCGCCGCCTCCGGCTCGGTCATCGCGGCGCCGACGATGCGCGCCGCGTCGCGCTTCTCGGGGACGATATCGGCCGCGCCGATGGTTTCTCCAGCGGACAGACCGCGCGCCAGTACCAATACGTGCTGCATGCGCCGTACCTTGACCGGCACGAACAACCGCCAGCCGGTGTCGCGCGGGCAACTCACTTCCACGGTCGTGGTCCCGGTCGGCTGGGCCTGCAGCGGCACCGGGCACAGCGGCACCCGGACCGACGGGTCCAGGGTCGCCTCGGCATCGGCGTCGGCCCCGGCCAGGGACAGCGCCGCGGCACGGATCGAATCCACCGACTGGAAGTCCGCGGCCCAGGCCGGCGTCGCCGCCAGCAGGACCAGCAATAGGATCGGGCGCATGGCCGTCTCTCTCGGAAAGGTCGCCGACACCATGCAAAGGCCGTGCCGCAAACCGCAGCCCCGATCCGCAGCACGCCCTCAAGTTCCACCGCGAAGGCGCCGATATGAACGCCATGAGTCATGACCTTCTCAACCGAATCGACCAGCGCACCCGCTTGGCGGGCCACAACCGGCTTGCCCTGCTGCTGTTCCGGCTGGGCGGTCGTCAGCTTTTTGGCGTGAACGTCTTCAAGGTGCAGGAAGTGCTGCGCCGGCCTGAGCTGTTCCAGGTGCCGGGGCTGCCGCTGCAATTCTCCGGCGTCGCCGACGTGCGCGGGCGCTCGGTGCCGGTGCTCGACCTGGGCCTGGCCATCGGCCACCCGGAGCGCGAGCCGAACGCGGACACCGCACCGGGCTATCTGGTGGTGACCGAGTTCAACCGCTCGGTGCAGGGCTTCCTGGTCAGCGGCGTGGAGCGCATCGTCAACATCGCGGTGGAAGACATCCATCCGCCGCCGGAACTGGGCGCCGAGTCCAGCTACCTGACCGCGGTGACCCGTTTCCAGGGCGAACTGATCCAGGTGATCGACGTGGAAAGCGTGCTGGCCGACATCGCTCAGACCCGAGTCGAGGCCAACCTGGATCCGTCGCTGGCGCTCACCGGCCCGCAGCTGCAGGTGCTGGTGGTCGACGACTCGCGGGTGGCGCGGCAGCAGATCCGCAGCGTGCTGGACCAGCTCGGCGTCGCCGCGACCCTGCTCTCGGACGGTCGCCAGGCGCTGGACCATCTCTTGCAGATCCACGCCGCCGGCGAGAATCCGGCCGAGCGCTACGCCATGGTGATCTCGGATATCGAGATGCCGGCGATGGACGGCTACACGCTGACGACGGAAATCCGCCGCCATGCCGGCCTGGCCGGCCTGTACGTGCTGTTGCACACCTCGCTGTCGGGCGTGTTCAACAACGCCATGGTCGAGCGCGTGGGCGCCAACGCCTTCGTCGCCAAGTACAGCCCCAACGAGCTGGCCGAGTACGTGCTGGCCCGGTTGCGGGTGGTCGCGGCGGCAGCGCAAGCGGCCGCCTGACCCGGGCGCCGCGCCTGGCCGCGCGGCCTGCCTGACGTTCTAATAGAGAGAGAGCGGGCGCTGCCCGCCTCCCGAGTCCCCTGATCTCACGGGCCTTGCGCCCGGCTTTGGCACGCGCCTTGCCTGTGGTTTCGGCAACGAACCGCGGGATCGTGCCATGTCCAATCCGATCACAGGCTATTTCGGCGTCCACGGCGACGCCCTGCCGCTGCGCGAGCAGCGCATGAAGCTGATCGCCAGCAACCTCAGCAATGTCGACACGCCCGGGTACAAGGCCCAGGACCTGGACTTCGATGCCGCGATGCGTGCGGCGCAGGGCCAGCGCGAGGGCACCCAGCTCGCGGTGGACGACAGCCGCCATATCGCCGTCGGCGGCGATGGCCTGAACCCGTTCCAGGTCACCCGTGCCGCCAGCCAGCCGAGCATGGACGGCAACACCGTCGATCCGGACGCCGAGCGTGCCGCCTACGGCCGCGCCGCGCTGGAGTACCGCGCCTCGCTGAGCTTCATCGAGTCCAAGGTGCGCACCATGCTCACCGCGATCACGGGCCAATAAGCATGAGCAACCTGCCGATCTTCGACGTCGCCGGCTCCGCGCTGCAGGCGCAGTCGGTGCGCATGAGCACCATCGCCAGCAACCTGTCCAATGCCGATTCGGTGGCCGGTTCGGCGGAGGCGGCCTACAAGCCGATCGAGCCGATCTTCCAGGCGGTGCGCAACCCGCACGACAGCAGCCTGACCTCGGTCAACGTCAAGGAAATCGCGACGACCAACGCACCGCCGATCAAGCGCTACGAACCCGGCCATCCGCTCGCCGATTCCGACGGCTACATCTATTCGCCCGATGTGGATCCGGTGTCGCAGATGGTCAACCTGATCTCCGCCTCGCGCAATTACCAGGCCGGCGTGGAGGTCCTCAACACCGCCAAGGAACTGGCGCTGGCCACTCTGACCATGGGCCGCTGATCCGCCCTCCCTCCGCCGCGTCACGTTCCAGGACCGCTTCCATGACCAGCGTCACCAGCTCCACCGACACCACCTATTCCAGTCTGGGCCTGAGCGCCTCGAGCAACACCAGCACCACCAGCGGCAAGGCGCTGCAGCAGGCCGACTTCCTCAAGCTGATGACCGAGCAGCTGCAGCACCAGGATCCGCTCAAGCCGATGGACAACAGCCAGATGGTCGCGCAGATGGCGCAGCTGTCCACCGTGCAGGGCATCGGCGACCTCAACAAGACCGTCACCGCGCTGTCCTCGTCGATGAGCACCGACCAGGTGCTGCGCGGCGCCAACCTGATCGGGCACAAGGTGCTGGTGCCGTCGGCCTCGCTGCCGCTGGCCGCCGAGGGCAGCACCGGCGGCCTGGTCGCGGCCAAGGCCGCGGGCGTGGTCGACGTCACCGTCAGCGATGCCAACGGCCAGCCGATCAAGAAGATCAGCCTGACCGCCGACAAGGCCGGCCAGCTCGACTTCGCCTGGGACGGCACCGACGCCAGCGGCAAGCGCATGCCGGCCGGCAGCTACAGCATCACCGCTGGGCAGACCGATGCCCAGGGCAACCAGTTGTCCCTGTCCACCTACGTCCAGGCGCCGGTCGAGAGCGCCATCATCGGATCGGACGGCATCTATCTCGACCTGACCGGGCTCGGCACCACGCCGCTGACCAACGTCCTCCGCGTCAGCTAGCCCCGCGCCGACCATCCACAGGAGTCCACCATGGGTTTCAACACATCGCTGTCCGGCCTCAGGGCGGCCAATACCGACCTCAACGTCACCGCCAACAACATCGCCAACGCCAACACCACCGGCTTCAAGGGCTCGCGCGCCGAGTTCGCCGACCAGTTCACGCTCAACGGCTACGGCCTGGCGCGCAACGCGGTAGGTTCCGGCGTGCGCGTCAGCAACGTCGCCCAGCAGTTCTCGCAGGGCACCATCGATCCGACCGGGCGCAGCCTGGACCTGGCCATCTCCGGCTCCGGCTTCTTCACCCTGTCCAACAACGGCGCACGCGTGTATTCGCGCGCCGGCAACTTCCAGACCGACGCCAACGGCTACGTGGTCAATCCGCAGGGCGCGCGGCTGCAGGTGTTCCCGCCGGCGAGCAACGGCAACGGCTTCGCCGCCGGCACCCTGACCGACCTGCAGCTGCTGACCACCGACAGCCCGCCCAAGCAGACCAGCACGGTCAACCTGACCTTCACCCTGCCCGGCAACACCCAGCCGCCGACGGTGGCCACGTTCGATCCGAACGACGCCAACAGCTACAACAACTCCAGCGGCGGCACCACGGTCTACGACTCGCTGGGCGTGGCCCACGTGCAGACCTCGTACTTCGTCAAGACCTCCACACCCAACCAGTGGACCGTCTACAACTACGTGGACGGCGTCGCCGCCGGCGGCGCCAGCACGCTGCAGTTCTCCAACAGCGGCGCGCTGGTCAGCCCGGCCGACGGCAAGATCGCGCTGGGCACCTTCACCCCCGCCACCGGCGCCGGTACCTTGTCGCTGAACCTGAATGTGTTCGGCTCGACCCAGTACGGCGAAACCTTCGCCCTGCGCGGCGCGACCCAGGACGGCTACGCCAGCGGCAAGCTCAACTCGATCAGCATCGACGAAAAGGGCATCGTCTACGCGCGCTACTCCAACAACGCCGACAAGGCGCTGGGCCAGATCGCGGTGACCAACTTCGTCAATCCGCAGGGCCTGAGTTCGCTCGGCGACAACGCCTGGGCGGAAAGCTCGGCCTCGGGCATCGCCCGCACCGGTTCGCCGGCGACCTCGGACTTCGGCAGCGTGCAGTCCGGCGCACTGGAATCGTCCACCGTCGACCTGACCGAGCAGTTGGTCAACATGATCGTCGCGCAGCGCAACTTCCAGGCGAACTCGCAGGTGATCTCGACCCAGGATCAGGTCACGCAGACGATCATCAATATGCGTTAAGGCTGGGATTGGTGATTCGGGATTGGTGATTCGTCACCGCTGGCGCCCCGTCGACCGGGCGCCAGCTTGAGCCACCACTTCCGATCGTCTGCGGCACTGCCGCTTCTTCGAATCCCGAATCCCTCCTCCCGAATCACGGCCCTACACCCATGGACAAAGCCCTCTACGTCGCCATGACCGGCGCCCGCGCATCGCTGCAGGCGCAGGCCACCGTGTCGCACAATCTGGCCAACGTCGAGACCTCCGGGTTCAAGGAGGCGCTGGCCAACACCGAGGCGTATCGGATTCCTGGCGCCGGTTATCCGTCGCGGATCGATGCGCTGCACATCGACCAGGGCTTCAACCGCGACGTCGGCGCGCAGCACCAGACCGGCAATCCGCTGGATCTGTCGCTGGATGCCGACCGCTGGCTGGCGGTGCAGTCTTCCGACGGCAAGGAGGCGTACACGCGCGGCGGCGAATTGGCGCTGACCCCGAACGGTCAGCTGGTCACCGCCAGCGGCCATGCGGTGCTCGACGACCAGGGCAATCCGGTCTCGATTCCGCCGCACCAGTCGCTGGAGATCGGCAACGACGGCACGGTGTCGATCGTGCCGCTGGGCGAAGCGCCCACCGCGATGAGCACCGTCGCCACCCTGAAGGTGGTGCAGGCGCCGGCGGACCAGCTCGCCCGCCGCCCCGACGGCCTCATGCGCAACGTCAGCGACGATCCGGCCAAGGCCTTTGTCCCCGCTACCGGCAATTCGCTGCGGACCGGCGTGCTCGAAGGCAGCAATGTCGATGCCGCCGGCGCGCTGGTGCAGATGATCCAGTTGCAGCGCCAGTTCGAAATGCAGGTCAAGGTCATCAAGAACGGCGACGAGAACGCGCAGTCGGCCAACACGCTGCTGCGTCTGAACGGCTAAGACGGGCCTCGGCGCCAGCGGCGCCGGTTTGGCACGGCACATGCATCACTCCCTGCGCCCCCGGCGCGTCGTGCCGGGGCCACCATCAGAGGAACTCGGGTCATGAATCAGGCTTTGTGGGTCGCCAAGACCGGACTGGATGCGCAGCAGACGCGCATGTCGGTCGTCTCCAACAACCTGGCCAACACCAACACCACCGGTTTCAAGCGCGACCGCGCCAACTTCGAGGACCTGCTGTACCAGCAGGTGCGGCAGCCCGGCGGCGCCAGCTCCTCGCAGACGCAGTTGCCCTCGGGCCTGCAGATCGGTACCGGCGTGCGCGTGGTCGCCACCGCCAAGGACTTCGAGCAGGGCAGCCAGCAGCAAACCGACCGCGCCCTGGACGTGATGGTCAACGGCCGCGGCTTCTTCGAAGTGCAGATGCCGGACGGCAGCTCGGCCTATACCCGCGACGGCAGCTTCCAGATCAATGCGCAGGGCGAGCTGGTCACCAACAGCGGCTACCCGATCCAGCCGGGCATCCAGATCCCGGAAGGCGCGCAGTCGGTGACCATCGGCTCCGACGGCACGGTGAGCGTGCAGGTCGCCGGCACCGCCGCGGCGCTACAGGTCGGCTCGCTGACCCTGACCGACTTCATCAATCCCTCCGGCCTGCAGGCCCAGGGCCAGAACCTGTACGTGGAAACCACCGCCTCCGGCCCGGCGACCAACGGCACGCCCGGCCTCAATGGCCTCGGCAAGATCGCGCAGGGCGCGCTGGAAGGCAGCAACGTCAATGTGGTGGAAGAGCTGGTGAGCATGATCGAGACCCAGCGCGCCTACGAGATGAACGCCAAGGCCATCTCCACCACCGACTCGATGCTCGGCTATCTGAACAACAACGTCTGATCCCCTCGCCTCCGGAATCCGCCATGTCGCGCCTGTCCTCTCTCTCCTTCTCCGCCGCGCTGCTGCTGCCGGTCCTGCTCGGCGGTTGCGCCGGCCTGGGCGTGGCTGCCGGCGACGTGCGTCCGTACGCGCCGATGGCGCCGATCACGCCGGTGATGGCGCCGCAGGCCCAGCCCACCGCCGGCGCGATCTACGCCGCCGGCCCCGGCCTGCAGCTGTATTCGGACCGCCGCGCCCGCGACGTCGGCGACCTGCTGACCATCACCCTGGTCGAAAGCACCAACGCCAGCAGCACCGCCAACACCAGCATCAGCAAGAAGGACGCGGTGACCATGGCCACGCCGACCCTGCTCGGCGCGCCGCTGACCGTCAACGGCACCAACATCCTCAACAACGCCACCAGCGGCGACCGCAGCTTCGCCGGCAAGGGCAACACCGCGCAGAGCAACACCATGCAGGGCAGCATCACCGTGACCGTGATGCAGCGCCTGCCCAACGGCAACCTGGTGATCCAGGGCCAGAAGAACCTGCGTCTGAACCAGGGCGACGAACTGGTGCAGGTGCAGGGCGTGGTCCGCGCCGCCGACATCGCCCCGGACAACACCATTCCCTCCAGCAAGGTGGCCGAGGCGCGCATCGCCTACGGCGGCCGCGGCGCGGTCGCGCAGTCCAACGCGATGGGCTGGCTGAGCCGCTTCTTCAACTCGCGCATCTCGCCGTACTGAGGCCCGCCATGACTCTCCTGTCCCTGCCCTGCCGCCTGCTCGCCGCCGTCGCCCTGTGCGCGGGCCTGGCCGCGCCGGCCGCGGCCGAACGCATCAAGGACCTGGCCCAGGTCGGCGGCGTGCGCAACAACGCGCTGGTCGGCTACGGCCTGGTGGTCGGCCTGGACGGCAGCGGCGACCGCACCAGCCAGGCGCCCTTCACCGTGCAGAGCCTGAAGAACATGCTCGGCGAGCTGGGCGTCAACGTGCCGTCCAACGTCAACCCGCAGCTGAAGAACGTGGCCGCGGTGGCGATCAGCGCGCAGTTGCCGGCGTTCGCCAAGCCGGGCCAGACCATCGACATCACCGTCTCCTCGATCGGCAACGCGATCTCGCTGCGCGGCGGCACCTTGCTGATGGCGCCGCTGAAGGGCGCCGACGGCCAGGTCTACGCGGTCGCCCAGGGCAACCTGGTGGTCGGCGGCTTCGGCGCGCAGGGCAAGGACGGTTCGCGGATCTCGGTGAACGTGCCCAGCGTCGGCCTCATTCCCAACGGCGCGACCGTGGAACGCGCGCTGCCGGACGTGTTCGGCAACACCGGCGAGATCACCCTGAACCTGCACCAGCCCGATTTCACCACCGTCTCGCGGATGGTCTCGGCGCTGGAGAGCACCTTCGGCCCCGGCAGCGCGCATGCGGTGGACGGGTCCACCGTGGCGGTGCGTTCGCCCACCGACCAGAGCGCACGCATCGGCCTGCTGGCACGCATCGAGAACGTCGAGCTGTCGCCGGGCGCGGCGCCGGCCAAGGTGGTGGTCAATGCCCGCACCGGCACGGTGGTGATCGGCTCGCAGGTGCGGGTCAGCCCGGCGGCGATCTCGCACGGCTCGCTGACGGTCACCATCAGCGAAGGCACCCAGGTCAGCCAGCCGAATGCGCTGAGCGGCGGCCAGACCGTGGCCACGCCCAAGTCCACCATCACCGCCACCAACGAAGGCAGCCGCATGTTCAAGTTCGAGGGCGGCACCTCGCTGGATCAGATCGTGCGGGCGGTCAACGAGGTCGGCGCCGCGCCTGGCGACCTGATCGCGATTCTGGAAGCGCTCAAGCAGGCCGGTGCCCTGAGCGCGGAGCTGGAGGTGATCTGACATGCGTATCTCGGCCGCTCCCTTCGACCTGCACGCCTCTACCCAGAACGATCCGGCCAAGATCGACAAGGTCTCGCGCCAGCTCGAAGGGCAGTTCGCCAACATGCTGGTCAAGAGCATGCGCCAGGCCAGCTTCGGCAATTCGCTGTTCCCGGGCGAGAACCAGACCTTCCGCGACATGTACGACCAGCAGCTGGCCAAGGGCCTGACCGACGGCAAGGGGCTGGGCCTGCGGGCGATGATCGCCAAGCAGCTCGGCGGCGGGCAGACGACCGAGACCGGCACGCCGAACACCGCGCTGGACGCCGCCAAGGCGGCCAAGGCCTACTCGCTGGTGTCCGGCCAATCGAGCAATGGCCCGATGCCGCTGCAGGGCGAGGCCGCGCTGGCCAGCGGCGCCGCGGCCGGCGCCGGCGTCGGCCCGTGGAGCGGCACCGACGCGGCCGCCTCCCCGCAGCAGCAGGTGCTGGACATGATCGCCGGCCGCGAGAGCAGCGCCATGCACCAGGCCATCGGCAGCAGCCCGGCCGATGGGAGCGCCGGCCTGTCCTGGGCCGGTGCCGACGACCGCTGGTCGAACGTGCAGGCGTCCGCCGACAGCAGCAATGCCATCGATCCCAGCGCCGCCGCGGCCGCCAACGCCGCCGCGGCCAGCCTCGGCGAGCGCACCCCGGAAGGCTTCGTCGCCAAGATCTGGAACCATGCGCAGAAGGCCGCGCAGGAACTGGGCGTGGATGCGCGCGCGCTGGTCGCGCAGGCCGCGCTGGAAACCGGCTGGGGCCGCCGCGGCATCTCCCGCGGCGACGGCGCCAGTTCCAACAACCTGTTCGGGATCAAGGCCACCGGCTGGGACGGCGATCGCGTGACCACCGGCACCCACGAGTACGTGGACGGGGTCAAGCAATCGCAGACCGCCGATTTCCGCGCCTATTCCTCGCCGGCGGAGAGCTTCGCCGACTACGTGCGCCTGCTGAAGACCAATCCGCGCTACCAGCAGGCGCTGAAGGCCGGCACCGACATCCGCGGCTTCGCCCAGGGCCTGCAGCGCGCCGGCTACGCCACCGATCCGGCCTACGCGGCCAAGATCGCCGCCATCGCCGGCGGCCCGACCATCGGCCGCGCGGTCGCCGCGATCGGCAGCGCCGCCGCCGGCGGCATCGAGCGCGTGCTGGCCAGCACCGTCGATTCGTCCGGCCTCGTGCGCCGTTGAGGTAGCCGCCCATGTCCATCCTCTCCACCGGTACCGGCGCCCTGCTCGCCTTCCAGCGGGCTCTGTCCACGGTCAGCCACAACGTCGCCAACATCAACACCGACGGCTACAGCCGGCAGCGGACGACGTTCGCGACCACGGTTCCCAGCCAGTACGGCAGCGAGTTCATCGGCAACGGCACCCAGATCACCGACGTCTCCCGCGTCGCCGACCAACTGGCGATCTCGCGCCTGTTCGACAGCACCGGCGAAGTCGCGCGGCTGAAGCAGCTCTCCAGCATGTCCAGCCGGGTCGACGGCCTGTTCTCGGACAAGGCCACCAGCATCGCCGGGCAGTGGTCGAATTTCTTCGACGCCACCAGCGGCCTGTCCTCCAACGCCTCGGCCAGCGCCAACCGGCAGAACCTGCTGGACGCCGGCACGTCGCTGGTGACCCGCTTCAAGCAGCTCAACGGCCAGCTCGACTCGCTCGGCAGCGAGGTCAACAATGGCCTGCTGGCCGGCACCGCCGAGGCCAACCGCCTCGCCACCGAGATCGCCAAGCTCAACGGCCAGATCGGCTCCAACGCCAACGCCGCCGCGCCGGACCTGCTCGACCGCCGCGACCAGATGATCAGCCAGCTGATCGGCTACACCGGCGGCAGCGTCATCCAGCAGGATGGCGGGATGATGAACGTCTACACCTCCGGCGGCCAGGCGATGGTGGTCGGCACCAATGCCTCGACCCTGGTCACCAGTCCCGATCCGTACCAGCCGGAAAAACTGCAGATCGCGCTGAAGACGCCCGGCGGTTCGACGCCGCTCGACAGCAAGGCGCTGGGCGGGCAGATCGGCGGCTTCCTGGAGTTCCGCAGCACCGTCCTGGATCCGACCAAGGCCGAACTCGGCCGCATCGCCACCGGCCTGGCCAGCAGCTACAACGCGCAGCACCACGCCGGCATGGACCTGTACGGGCAGATGGGCGGCGACTTCTTCAACCTGCCGCCGCCGACCGTGGACGGCAACAGCGCCAACACCGGCACGGCCGCCTTCACCGCCAACGTCAGCGACCTGAGCAAGCTCGACGGGCAGAACCTGCTGCTGACCTACAACGGCACCAGTTGGAACGCCAGCCGCGCCGACACCGGCGCCAGCGTCGCCATGACCGGTTCCGGCACCAGCGCCGACCCGTTCGTGGTCAACGGCGTGACCCTGCAGGTGTCCGGCACCGCCGCCAGCGGCGACAAGTTCCTGCTGCAGCCCACCGCCAACGCCATCAACAAGCTGTCCGTGGCCATCACCGACCCGTCGCGCATCGCCGCGGCGACGCCGATCCAGGCCAGCGCCACGCTGAGCAACCTGGGCACCGGCAAGGTCAGCAATGTCGCCGCGACCGACGCCAGCAACGCCAACCTGCTGACGCCGGCGAACATCGCCTTCATCGATTCCACCCACTACTCGATCAACGGCGGCGCGCCGCAGACCTACACCGCCGGGCAGACCATCAGCGCCAACGGCTGGAGCCTGACCATGGACGGCGTCCCGTCCGCCGGCGACAGCTTCGCGGTGGGGCCGACCGGGGTCGGCTCGAGCAACAACGGCAACGCCCTGCTGATGTCCAACCTGGACGATTCCAAGGCGTTCAACGGCGGCACCATCACCCTCAACGGCGCGGTGGCCGGCCTGACCACCACGGTCGGCTCGGCGGCGCGCCAGGCCAAGTACGCGGCCGACGCGCAGGACGTGATCCAGAGCAGCGCCCAGGACGCGCGTGACTCGCTTTCCGGCGTCAACCTCGACGAGGAAGCGGCGGACATGCTGCGGCTGCAGCAGGCCTACCAGGCGGCCTCGCGCCTGATCTCCACCGCCGACACCCTCTTCCAGTCCATCCTGAGCGCGGTCCGATGAGCAATCGCATCTCCAGCGGCATGATCTTCAATCAGTCGCTCAACACCATGCTCGGCAAGCAGGCGACGATCTCGCACCTGCAGCAGCAGCTCTCCACCGGCCAGCGCATCGTCAGCGCGGCCGACGACCCGGTCGCGGCGGGCACCGCGGTCAGCCTGGATCGCACGGTGGCGGCGCTGGCACGCTTCGGCGACAACGCCACCAACGTGCAGAACCGGCTCAACCTGCAGGAGAACTCGCTGTCGCAGGCCGGCGACCTGATGGCCCGGGTCAAGGATCTGACGGTGGAAGCCAATAGTTCGGCGCTGACCACCCCCGACCGCAAGGCCATCGCCGCGGAACTGAAGACCCTGCACGACAGCCTGCTCAGCCTGTCCAACGGCACCGACGGCTCCGGCCGCTACCTGTTCGGCGGCACCGCCGACGATGCGGCCCCCTTCGCCGTGGTGTCCGGCAACGTGGTCTACAGCGGCAACCAGACCCAGCGCAGCGTGGAGGTGGCCCCGGACACCAAGGTCTCCGACACCCTGCCCGGCAGCGAAATCTTCATGCGCGTGCCCACCGGCGACGGCACAGTGGACGCGCACGCGGCCGCCGGCAACACCGGTACCGGCCTGTTGCTGGACTTCAGCCGCGACGGCTCCGGCAGTGCCTGGAACGGCGGCAGCTACAGCGTCGTGTTCACCGCCGCCACCACCTACGAGGTGCGCGACAGCGGCGGCGCGGTGGTCAACACCGGCACCTATACCGCTGGCGAAAGCATCGGCCTGCCCGGCCTGAAGATGCGCGTGGACGGCGCCCCCGCCGCCGGCGACAGCTTCCAGATCGGCGCCTCGACCACCAAGGACGTGTTCTCCACCATCAGCAACCTGGTCAACCTGCTCAACACCGATCCCATCACCCCCACCGCCAAGGCCGCGCTGCAGAACGGACTGCAATCGTCGATGCGCGACATCACCCAGGCCTCGTCGAAGATGATCGACGCGCGCGCCGCCGGCGGCGCCCAGCTCGCGGCGATCGACAACGCCACCGACCTGCGTGCCGCCAACGACGTGACCCTGAAGACCACCCTGTCCTCGCTGCGCGACCTCGACTACGCCCAGGCGATTTCCCAGTACCAACTGGAACAGTCGGCGCTGAAAGCGGCACAGACCATCTTCACCCAGATGCAGAAGATGTCGCTGTTCGACCGGCTCGGCTAAACAGGCGATATACCGGATATACCAAAAGGCCCGGAGCGCGGCGACGCCTCCGGGCCTTTTCCGTTATACAAAAGACCGCCATTGCCGCTGGACAAGTAGACAACGCGCAGGCAGCCCTAAAGTTTGCCGAAGTGCGGCCGAGAAAGGCTCTCCGCGGTGTTCCTGGTGTTTTGCGGATCGCCGGAACGGCAAATTTTCTGCAGTAAACCGCTAAAGGTTGCGCGCCTGTCGCCGTTACTTATATCACCAGCCGCACTGGCCAAATTGATGGCCCCCTGCGGAGACTCCAGGCACCAACCGGTTGCCGGACAAATCGCTTAGAGGAGATATCAAAATGGCACAGGTCATCAATACCAACGTAATGTCGCTGAACGCTCAGCGCAACCTCAACACCACCAGCACCAGCCTGGCCACGACGATCCAGCGCCTGTCCTCGGGTCTGCGCATCAACAGCGCCAAGGACGATGCCGCCGGCCTGGCGATCTCCGAGCGCTTCACCACCCAGATCCGTGGTCTGGACGTGGCTTCGCGCAACGCCAACGACGGCATTTCGCTGGCGCAGACCGCCGAAGGCGCGATGGTCGAAATCGGCAACAACCTGCAGCGTATCCGCGAACTGGCGGTGCAGTCGGCCAATGCCACCAACTCCAGCACCGACCGCGGCGCGCTGAACTCGGAAGTCAAGCAGCTGGCCTCGGAAATCGACCGCGTCTCCAGCCAGACCAACTTCAACGGCACCAAGCTGCTGGACGGTTCGTTCTCCGGCGCGCTGTTCCAGGTCGGCGCCGACGCTGGCCAGACCATCGGCATCAACACCATCGTCAACGCCAGCGCCGCTTCGCTGGGCAAGGCCGGCTTCGCCGCCACCCAGACCGGCTCGGCCGCCCTGGCCTCCGGTACCGCCACCGCCAGCGGCAGCTTCTCCGGCATGGTCGTCAATGGCGTCAGCATCGCCTCGGTCTCGGTGGCCAACGGCGATGCCGGCGCGGACGTGGCCAAGAAGATCGCCTCGGCGATCAACGACAAGCTGGCGCAGACCGGCGTGTACGCCTCGATCGACCCGACCACCAGCGCGCTGAAGCTGGAATCGGTCAAGGGCGGCCAGGACTTCTCGTTCACCGCGGGCTCGGCCACCGGCGCCACCGGCATCACCTTCAGCAACGCCGGCATCGCCGCCAGCGCCGCTGCCACCGCCGGCACCACCAACTACCTGGCGGACGTGGACATCTCCACCTTCCAGGGCGCGCAGAAGGCGATGAGCATCATCGACAACGCGCTGACGGCGGTGAACTCCTCGCGTGCCGACATGGGTGCGATCCAGAACCGCTTCACCTCCACCATCGCCAACCTGAGCTCCACCTCGGAGAACCTGTCGGCCTCGCGCAGCCGCATCCGCGATACCGACTACGCCAAGGAAACCGCCGAGCTGACCCGTACGCAGATCCTGCAGCAGGCCGGCACCGCGATGCTGGCCCAGGCCAAGCAGGCCCCGCAGAGCGTGCTGAGCCTGCTCCAGGGCTAAGCGTCGCCAGCCGTCGCACCACCGAGGCCCCTCCGCAAGGAGGGGCCTTTTTTTGTTCCCTCTTCCCGCCACGGGCCGTCGCATCTCGGAGGAAGAGCCATCTTCGCGCGTCGCCACTGCTCGACGCCGAAGGCGAGCGCCGCCCTGCCTGGCAGGGCGGCGGCCAGCTGACGGCGTGGCCATGCCATTCGCGGTGATTCCGGTGCATGCGACCGTATGAGGGATCGACGGGAAACGGCCACGGCCACGGCCAACGACCGCCGGCGCTGTCGCGCGACTCCTGACCAATGGACTGGATTGGCGGTCAGCAGTTGGCGATGACCGTGGCCGCACTCCAGGATCGCCTGTAAAGCGTCGTCGACGCAGTGCACGGCCTGGAAGCGCGCCGGCATGCCCATATCGCCAGGCGACCGACGCTCCTTCTACTTCAGCGCCAACGACAGCCGGAACGCGATCAGACAGGTAGAGGGAGAGATGGCCAAGCAGTCGCGCCGCGATGCGCTGCGTACCGGCAGGTGAAGCGTTCGCGTCGTCGACGCGACACACGCTCGAGCGCATCGAGCGCATCGCCCTCGGCGCGATCCGTGCCGCCCTTTCCCCGACTTGGGCAAGACGCCTAAAGTTTGACGAAGCGCGGCCGAAACAAGCCTTTCGCCGCGTTTTTGCTGTCACGCAAATCGCCGAAACGCCAAATTTTCGGCAGTAAATCACTAAAGGTTGCGCACCGACTGCCGTTACTTATACCAGCAGCGGCACTGGCCAATTGATGGCCCCCTGCGGAGGCTCCAGGCACCAACGGGTTGCCGGACAAATCGCTTTGAGGAGATATCAAAATGGCACAGGTAATCAATACCAACGTAATGTCGCTGAACGCTCAGCGGAACCTCAACACCACCAGCGCCAGCCTGGCGACGACGATCCAGCGTCTGTCCTCGGGCCTGCGCATCAACAGCGCCAAGGACGACGCCGCCGGCCTGGCGATCTCCGAGCGCTTCACCACCCAGATCCGTGGTCTGGACGTGGCCTCGCGCAACGCCAACGACGGCATCTCGCTGGCGCAGACCGCCGAAGGTGCGATGGTCGAAATCGGCAACAACCTGCAGCGTATCCGCGAACTGGCGGTGCAGTCGGCCAATGCCACCAACTCCAGCACCGACCGCGGCGCGCTGAACTCGGAAGTCAAGCAGCTGGCCTCGGAAATCGACCGCGTCTCCAGCCAGACCAACTTCAACGGCACCAAGCTGCTGGACGGCTCCTTCTCCGGCGCCCTGTTCCAGGTCGGCGCCGATGCCGGCCAGACCATCGGCATCAACAGCATCGTCAACGCCAGCGCCGCCTCGCTGGGCAAGGCCGGCTTCGCCGCCACCCAGACCGGCTCGGCCGCCCTGGCCTCCGGTACCGCCACCGCCAGCGGCAGCTTCTCCGGCATGGTCGTCAACGGCGTCACCATCGCCTCGGTCTCGGTGGCCAACGGCGATGCCGGCGCGGACGTGGCCAAGAAGATCGCCTCGGCGATCAACGACAAGCTGGCGCAGACCGGTGTGTACGCCTCGATCGACCCGACCACCAGCGCGTTGAAGCTGGAATCGGTCAAGGGCGGCCAGGACTTCTCGTTCACCGCGGGTTCGGCCACCGGCGCCACCGGCATCACCTTCAGCAACGCCGGCATCGCCGCCAGCGCCGCTGCCACCGCCGGCACCACCAACTACCTGGCGGACGTGGACATCTCCACCTTCCAGGGTGCGCAGAAGGCGTTGAGCATCATCGACAACGCGCTGACCTCGGTGAACTCCTCGCGCGCCGACATGGGCGCGATCCAGAACCGCTTCACCTCCACCATCGCCAACCTGAGCTCCACCTCGGAGAACCTGTCGGCCTCGCGCAGCCGCATCCGCGACACCGACTACGCCAAGGAAACCGCCGAGCTGACCCGCACGCAGATCCTGCAGCAGGCCGGCACCGCGATGCTGGCCCAGGCCAAGCAGGCCCCGCAGAGCGTGCTGAGCCTGCTCCAGGGCTAGGCGCAACCGCACCGCAAGCACCGCCGGACCCCTCCGCAAGGAGGGGTCTTTTTTTTGACGCGCGGAGCGGCACAGGATTTGCATCGCATTGCGGGCCGCAACGACGCGCGGGTGGCGCTCAAGAAGCGTCCCCACGCGCCGATACTCCCCTCAGCCGCTGGCGCGTCGCGCGCCCGCCACCTCAAGGAACGCGATCATGTCCACCACGTCGATCGGCTCAGGCCTGGACATCCCCACCTTCGTCGCCAAACTGGTGGCGAAGGAACGCCAGCCGCAGGAAGACCGGATCAACCGCGACGGCACCGCATCCAGCGCGCAGCTGTCGTCCTTGAGCACGATCAAGAGCGCGCTGTCCAACCTGCAGACGGCGATGAGCACGGTGTCCGACAGCGCCGACAGCGGTGCCTACAAATCGAGCGTCGACGATGGCGCCGGCTACACCGCCACCGTGACCTCCAGCGCCAGCGCCGGCAGGTACGGCATCGAGGTGGTGAAGCTGGCGCAGTCGCAGAAGCTGACCTCGTCGGGCTACGCCAGCGGCGCCGTGGTCGGCAGCGGCACCCTGACCATCGCCTACGGCAGCACCACGCTCAACGTCAACATCGATACGGGCAGCAAGCTCAGCGACGTGGCCGCGCTCATCAACAAGGCCGCCAACGGCGCCGGCGTCACCGCCAGCGTGGTCAGCGCCGACGATGGCGACCATCTGGTGCTGAACGCGGTGGACTCCGGCACGAAGGGCGCCCTGACCATTACCGCCTCCGGCGGCGACGGCGGCCTGGCCAACCTCACCTACCCGGCCGGCAGCAGCGGCGGCCTGACCCAGACCATCGCCGCCGCCGACGCGGTGGTGAAGGTGGACGGCTTCACGCGCACCTCCAGCAGCAACACCATCGCCGACCTGGTGCCCGGCGTGGCGCTGAACCTGACCAAGGCCATCCCCGGCAGCACCTTCAACCTGAACATCACCAACGACAACACCCCGCTGAAGGCCAACCTGACCGCCCTGGTCAGCGCCTACAACTCCGCCAACAGCGTGCTCAAGTCGTCCAGCGCCTACGACGCCACCAATAAGAAAGCCTCGCCGATGACCGGCGATGCGATGGTGCGCGGCCTGCAGCAGTCGCTGCGCCGGCTGGTCAGCGACAACGTGAGCGGCCTGATGGCCATGGGTGTGACGATCGACAAGGACGGGGTGATGAGCTTCGACAGCGCCAAGTTCGATACTGCGGCAGCCAGCGATCCCTCCGCGGCCAAGACCCTGCTGGGCAACAATGGCAGCTTCGGCACCGGCATGAGCACGCTGTTGAAGAGCAACCTGGACAGCACCGACGGCACCCTGACCCAGCGCACCAACTCGCTCAACAAGCACATCTCCGACCTGACCGACCAGCTCAGCGATCTGGACGCACGCATGCAGACGCTGAGCGACCAGTACACCGCCCGCTTCACCGCGATGGAAACGCTGGTGACGCAGATGCAGGGCGTGAGCGACAGCCTGACCAAGCAGTTCAGCTGACGCGCGCGCGGCCGCGCGGCTCAAGTCGAGACGCGTCGCGGCCGATATGAAGAGTATCGACAGTCATTACGGATTGGCCGCAGCAACCGCCACAGCGTCGCCGCTCACCGGCACGGCGCGGAGGCCAGCCGATCCACCCGAGGAGTTTTCCATGTACGGTTCCAGCCGCCAGTACGCTGAGCAATATCGCAAGATGGGCATTTCCACCAGCGTCACCGATGCCGATCCGCACAAGCTGGTCGCCATGCTGTTCGCCGGCGCCTGCCAGCGCATCCGCCAGGCCCAGGCCTGCCTCGCGCAGGGCGACCAGGCGCGCAAGGGCAAGGCGATCGGCGAGGCCTGCGCGATCGTCGGCCATCTCAACGGTTCGCTCGACCACGAGGCCGGCGGCGAGATCGCCGGCAACCTGTCGGCGCTGTACGACTACGTGATGCACCGGCTGACCGAAGCCAACCTGCACAACGACGATGCCGCGCTGAACGAAGCACTGGAACTGCTCAGCGAGATCGACGCGGCCTGGGCCGCCATTCCCGCGCAGCAGCGCGAACTGGCCACGGCGAACGCATCGTGAGCATCCAGCTCGCCGACCTGCACAACGACCTGCACGAACTGCGCGAGATCCTGCGCGGCGAGGATTACGCGCTGGCCCAGGCCATGGTCACCGACCACGCGCGGCGCCTGCAGGCGTATCTGCAGCAGGACGGCGCCGACCGCTCGCGCGAGGCGCTGAAGCCTCTGCTCGCCTTGCAGCAGGCGGTGACCGCGCAGATGCGCATGGAACGCGACCATGCCGCGGCCTGGCTGCGCGCCAGCCGCCAGTCCAGCCATGCCGCGCGGCTCTATTCGCAGGCCGGACTGCTGGGATGAACGCCGGCCCGGAGGGCGCGGCGCAGCATCCGGCCGACGCCGAACTGTTCCACGACACGCTCAGCTGCGAGTTGGCGCTGCCGGCGGATTTCCGTCTCGGCAACGGTGCCGGCCGGCTGGCCGCGGGCGAGGCGCTGTTGCGCAGCCTGGCGCAGATCGAGGATCTGCGCGGCGAGGACGGCAGCGACGACCGCAGCGAGTCCACCGCGCAGACCCAGCGCATGGAGGCCAAGCTCGACCTGATGCTGGTGCTGCTGGGCCGGCTGGCTCGCCAGCACGAGGATGCCCTGCCGCTGCGGCCGCTGTGCTGGTCGCGCCGGGGCGTGCGGCTGGAGCTGGGCGCGCGCTCGGGCGCCACGGCCGGTGCCGCCGGCCTGCTGCGCCTGCAGCCCTCGGACTGGCTCCCTGACCACCTGGAATTGCCGGTACGGGTGCTGGCCGAGGCCACCACCGCAGGCGTCGTGCAACTTTGGCTACGGTTCGAGACACAGCCGCCGGGCCTGCAAGAGGCCCTGGAACGCCACCTGTTCCGGCTCCACCGCCGACAGATCGCCGACAGCCGGCGCGCGCGCTGAGCCGGCATACCGCCCCCCGGACCGCCACGGCGAGGTTGGCGGCGGCGGGCGGCTCGGCTAAGGTGCGGCTCTGAATAGAAGGACCTGCACCGTGCGAGTCATCATCGTCGACGATCACACCCTGGTACGCGCCGGCCTGAGCCGGCTGCTGCAGACGTTTGCGGACGTCGACGTGGTCGCCGAGGCCAGCAACGCCCAGCAGGCGGTGGACCTGGCCACCCTGCACCGTCCCGACCTGGTGCTGATGGACCTGTCCCTGCCGGGGCGCAGCGGCCTGGACGCGCTCACCGACGTGCTGCACAGCTCGCCCAAGACCCGGGTGGTGATGATGTCGATGCACGACGATCCGGTGCATGTGCGCGATGCGCTGGACCGCGGCGCCACCGGCTTCGTGGTCAAGGACGCCGCCCCGCTGGAGCTGGAGCTGGCGTTGCGCGCGGCCAGCGCCAACCAGGTGTTCCTGAGCCCGCAGATCTCCTCCAAGATGATCGCGCCGATGCTTGGCCGCGAGCGCCCGGTGGGCATTGCCGCCCTGTCGCCGCGGCAGCGCGAGATCCTGCGCCAGATCGGCCGGGGCCAAAGCAACAAGGAAATCGCCTCGGACCTGGGCATCAGCGTCAAGACCGTCGAGACCCATCGCGCGCGGATGATGGAATCGCTGGGCTGCCGCCGCGCCAACGATCTGGTCCTGCTGGCCGCACGCCACCAGGGCGAGCTGAGCTGAACTGGGGACGGCATCCCGACACGGAAGATTGGCATAGCGCTTGCCTTAACCGGTCAGCAGGCGTGACGATCCCGCCGAACCCCGCCGTATCAGTCATTGCGCCGTCGACTGTCCGGCGCCTGCCGCGCGTATGTCGGGAAATTCCTGACACCCTGTCGGGAATTTGACTACTCTGCTCAGGAACCCCCCGATTCTGTTACCGTCGGGCGACAAGCACTATGCGTTCCACGGGCGCCAGAGGGTTGGCGCCGAACCGAGGAAGTCCGCATGAAGCCGACCGTTTCCGCCCAACTGGGCCAGCAACTGCATCTGACGCCGCAACTGCTGCAGTCGATCCGACTGCTGCAGCTCGACGGCATGCAACTGGAACTGGAAATCCGCCGCGCACTGGAGACCAATCCATTGCTCGAGTTGGAAGAGGCCGAGGGCGTGATCGAGCCGGTGGTCAAGCACGAGGATGCGGCGCTGGAAACCGCGGCATTCGACGAACTTCCCGAATCCTCGATGTGGGACATCCCGGCCGCCGGCTGGAACGACGGCGAAGACGACCGCATGCAGCGCATCGCCGCGGGCGAGTCGACCGATCCGCACCTGCGCGTGCTGCAGCGGCTGGCCCTGGAACTGCCTGCAGCGGAACTGGCGGCGGCCGCGTTCTGGCTGGAACACTGCGACGATGCCGGCTACCTGGACGGCGCGCTGGACACCCTGCAGCAACTGGCCAGCGCCCGCCTGGGCCTGTCGGTGGCGCAGGCTGAGACGGTCCGCCAGCGCCTGCTGCACGGCGACCCGGGCGGCCTTGGCGCCTGCGACCTGCGCGAATGCCTGCAGGCGCAGCTGAGCGACCTGCCCGGCCGCGTGCCCGGCCGCCACCTGGCCGCGCGCATCCTCGCCGGCGACCTCGACCTGCTCGCCAGCCACGACTACGCCCTGCTCGGACGCCAGCTCGACGCCGAGACCGACGACGTGCGCGAAGCCGTGCGGCTGATCCTGTCGCTGCAGCCGCGGCCCGGCGACAGCCTGCAGCCGCAGGACCTGGGCCATGTGCTGCCGGACGTGGTTGCCTGGCACGCCGACGGCACCTGGCGTGTCGCGCTGAACCCGGCCACCACCCACCGCGTCACCGTCAACCCGATGCACGAGCGCGCCCTGGCCGAGGCCGGCGACGCCGCGCAACCGCTGCGCGAGATGCTGCAGGAAGCGCGCTGGCTGACCCGCGGCCTGTCGATGCGCTACGAGACCCTGCTGCGCACCACCCGCGCCATCGTCGAGCGCCAGTCGGCGTTCCTGGTCAAGGGCGAGGAAGCGATGGCGCCGCTGACCCTGAAGGAAGTGGCCGAGGCGATCGGCATGCACGAGTCGACCATCTCGCGCATCACCACCGGCAAGTACCTGCAGACCCCGCGCGGCACCTTCGAGCTGAAGCACTTCTTCGCCGTACGCCTGGAAGGCGCCGCGGTATCCGGCCAGGCGGTGCGCGCCATGGTCCGGCGCCTGATCGAATCCGAGCCGGCCGGGCGGCCGCTGGCCGACGAGGCCATCGCCGGGCTGCTGTCGCGACAGGGCGTAAACGTGGCACGGCGCACAGTCGCCAAGTATCGTGAACAATTGGACATCGCTCCCGCACGCGAACGCCGCCGCGGCAGCAAAACGCTGCTGGCCCGTGCGGGCTAAGGAAAAACGACGCTTATGAACAAACTGTCCGTGCTTCTGGTCGACGACCACGAAGGTTTCATCAACGCCGCCATGCGCCACTTCCGCAAGCTCGACTGGATGGAAGTGATCGGCAGCGCCGCCAATGGCCTGGAAGCCATCGAGCGCTCCGAGTCGCTGCGCCCGCAGGTGGTGCTGATGGACCTGGCCATGCCCGAGATGGGCGGCCTGCAGGCCACCCGCCTGATCAAGACCCAGGACCAGGCGCCCTACATCGTGATCGCCAGCCATTTCGACGACGCCGAACACCGCGAGCACGCCATGCGCGCCGGTGCCGACAACTTCGTCAGCAAGCTGTCCTACATCCAGGAGGTGATGCCGATCCTGGAGGGACTTCGCACGGAAGGAGTGCCGGCATGAGCGAATCGCGGATCCTGGTGATCGACGACGACGCGGTGCGCGCCGAGCGGACCGTGAGCCTGCTCGAATTCATGGACCTCAACCCGCGTTGGGTGACCGACGTGGCCGACGTCCAGCCCGGCCGGCATCGGCAGACCGAATGGATGGCGATCCTGGTCGGCGGACTCGACGACCAGGACCAGGCCGATGCCTTCTTCGGCTGGGTGGCGCGCAGTTCGCTGCCGCCGCCGGTGCTGCTGCTCAATGGCGATGCGCAGGCCTTCGCGCAGCGCCATGGCCTGCACGAAGCCAACGTCTGGCAGCTGGAAGCGCCACTGCGCCACGCCCAACTGGAAACCCTGCTGCGCCGCGCCAGCCTCAAGCGGCTGGACGCCGAGCACCAGGCCGGTGCCGCGCAGGACAACGGTCCGACCGGCACCAGCGCGGCGGTGACCCGCCTGCGCCGGCTGATCGATCAGGTCGCCGCCTTCGACACCACCGTGCTGGTGCTGGGCGAGTCCGGCACCGGCAAGGAAGTGGTGGCGCGCGCGATCCACCAGCAATCGCCGCGCCGCGATGGCCCGTTCGTGGCCATCAACTGCGGCGCGATCCCGCCGGACCTGCTGGAAAGCGAACTGTTCGGCCACGAGAAGGGTTCGTTCACCGGCGCGCTGAGCGCGCGCAAGGGCCGTTTCGAGATGGCCGAGGGCGGCACCCTGCTGCTCGACGAAATCGGCGACATGAGCCTGCCGATGCAGGTCAAGCTGCTGCGGGTGCTGCAGGAACGCAGCTTCGAGCGGGTCGGCGGCAACGTCACCATCCGCTGCAACGTGCGGGTGATCGCCGCCACCCACCGCAACCTGGAAGAACGCATCGCCGGCAACCAGTTCCGCGAGGACCTGTTCTACCGGCTCAATGTGTTCCCGATCGAGATGCCGGCGCTGCGCGAACGCAGCGACGACCTGCCGGCGCTGGTGCACACCATCGCCGCGCAGCTGGCGCGGACCGGGCGCGGCGAAGTGCGCTTCTCCGAAGAGGCCCTGCAGGCGCTGCGCAGCTACGAGTGGCCGGGCAACGTGCGCGAGCTGACCAATCTTGTCGAACGCCTGGCGGTGCTGCATCCGGGCGGCCTGGTACGGGTGCAGGACCTGCCGGCGCGCTATCGCGGCGACTTCGCTTCGTCCATCGACGTGTCGGCCCCACCAGCGCCGATTGCAACGGATCCGCGGCGGGTGCCCAACGTGGTGGATCTGCACGCCGGCAGCAAGCCCGGCGGCGCCGACGCCGATGCGGCGGCCCCGGCGGCGGCGACGCTGCCGGAAAGCGGCCTGGACCTGCGCGGGCACATGGCCAACATCGAGCTGGCGCTGATCAACGAGGCACTGGAACGCACCCAGGGCGTGGTCGCGCATGCGGCGCAGTTGCTGGGCCTGCGGCGCACCACCCTGGTCGAGAAGCTGCGCAAGTACGGCATCGACCGCGACCAGACCGAACTGGCGAGCTGAGCCGGCGCCCGGCGCCGGGTGCGACGGCACCCGGCGCGCCCGTTGTGCCGTCGGACGCCGTCTCCATCCTCCTGCCCGTCCTCGCGACCGGCCCCGCGCTGGGGCTGCTGCGCGCTGCGCGCTCGCGGCGATCACGCCACGTCTGGTCTGCATTGCATCCCGGTCGAACGCGCCGACAGTGGACAGGCACCTTTGGCATGTGGCTTGCTTCACGTTTCCACAGCACCGGGCGGGGCGTTCCGCACCGGGGACTTCCACCCGTCGCCAGGCAGGTCCCATGTCCATCCCCGTCACCAGTCCGCTGCTGCCGCCCCTGGAGGCGTTCGTCCCCTACCTGGAGCAGATCTGGCGCAGCCGCATCCTGACCAACGGCGGCGACATGCACCGTGCGCTGGAGAAGGCGCTGGCCGAGTACCTGGGGGTGAACCACCTGGCCCTGCTGACCAACGGCACCCTGGCGCTGCTGACCGCGCTGCAGGCGCTGCGCATCACCGGCGAGGTCATCACCACCCCGTACTCGTTCGTGGCCACTGCGCACTCGCTGCTGTGGCGCGGCATCAAGCCGGTGTTCGTGGACATCGATCCGCAGACCCTGAACCTGGATCCGCTGAAGATCGAGGCGGCGATCACCCCGCACACCACCGCGATCATGCCGGTGCACTGCTACGGCACGCCCTGCGACACCGCCGCGATCGAGCGCATCGCCGACACCTACAACCTCAAGGTCATCTACGACGCCGCACACGCCTTCGGGGTCAAGGACGAAGGCGGCTCGATCCTGCGCCATGGCGACCTCAGCGTCCTGAGCTTCCACGCCACCAAGGTGTTCAACACCTTCGAGGGCGGCGCCATCGTGTGCCCCGACGCCAAGACCTACCAGCGCATCAGCCGCCTGAAGAACTTCGGCTTCGTCGACGAGACCACGGTGGTGGCGACCGGCATCAACGGCAAGATGAGCGAGATCAACGCCGCCTTCGGGCTGCTGCAACTGCAGCACATCGATGCCGCGCTGGCGCAGCGCGGGGCGATCGACGCGCAGTACCGGCAACGCCTGGCGCAGGTGCCGGGGATCCGCTGCCTGGCGCCGCGGGAACCGGCACTGTCCAACTACGCCTCGTTCCCGATCCTGGTCGAGGACGCCTTCCCGCTGGCCCGCGACGACCTGCACCGGTTGCTGCGCAGCCACGACATCCTGGTGCGCCGCTATTTCTACCCGCTGATCAGCGATTTCCCGATGTACCGCGGCCTGCCCTCGTCCGCGCCGGCCGGCCTGCCGGTGGCCCGGCAGATGGCCGACCGCGTGCTGTGCCTGCCGATCTTTCCCGGACTGGCGGCCGAGCAGGTGGACGCCATCGTCGACCTGATCGCCGCGGCGGGCGGCGTCATGCCCGCGTCCGATTCCCGTCGCACCCTCGCCCCTCCCTCCTTCGCCCAACCCGTGGAACCCGCAGCATGAGCCAAGAGACGTTTATCGAGAATTTCCTGTCGGCCACGGATTTCCAGAATCCGGTCGAGGTGACCATGGACACCGTGTTGCGCGAACTGCCCGAGTGGGATTCGCTGGCCGCGCTGGGCGTGATCGTGATGTTCGACATGGAGTACGGCAAGACCATCACCGGCGAGCACCTGGCCGCGGTGGTGACCCTCGGCGATCTGTACAAACTGACCGGGGCGTAACATGCCGACCTCCACGTTGCACAACGTGCGCTTCGCCGGCATGGCGACCTGCGTGCCAAGGCGCATCGTCTCCAACCTCACCGATTGCCGGCCGCAGATCCGCTCCGAGCGCGAGCGGTTGGTGCGCAACATCGGCATCGAGACGCGGCGCATGGCGCAGGAGTGGCAGTGCTTTTCGGACCTGGCGTTCGACGCGGCGCAGGTATTGATCGAACGGCTGCAGTGGAAGCGCGAGGAAATCGATGCGCTGATCGTGGTCACCCAGTCGCCAGACTATCCGATCCCGGCCACCGCGATCATCCTGCAGGACCGGCTCGGCCTCTCCCACGCCACGGTCGCCTTCGACGTCAACCTGGGCTGCTCGGCCTATCCGTTCGGCATCAACCTGCTGGGTTCGATGATCGCCGCCGGCGGGGTCAAGAAGGGCCTTTTGCTGGTCGGCGACCGCAGCGCCAACCTGGAGGACCCGATCTTCTCCGACTCCGGCACCGCCACCGCACTTGAATTCTGCGGCGATGCCGCGCCGATGCATTTCGACCTGAACAGCGACGGCAGCGGCTACAAGGCGATCATCCTGCCGGTGGGCGGCCAGCGCGAGCCGGTCGACATCCAGCACCTGATCCCGTACCGCGCCGACGAGAACGACCACTGGCACCGCGGCGTGGACCTGCAGTTGGACGGCGTGGCGGTGCTGAGCTTCTCCACCCAGCGGGTGCCGCCGGCGGTGCAGAAGCTGCTCGACTACAGCGGCGTGTCCAAGGACGAGATCGACTACTTCGTGTTCCACCAGGCCAACCGGATGATCAACGAGACCATCCGCAAGAAGCTCGGCCTGCCGGCGGAGAAAGTGCCCTCGACCTTGCGCGATTTCGGCAACACCAGCGGCGCCTCGCTGCCGCTGACCATGACCGCGCGCATCAACAAGGAACTGGAATCGGGCCGCAAGCGCGTGCTGCTGTGCGGCTTCGGCATCGGACTGTCGTGGGGGACCTGCCTGATCGATATCGAGGGCGCGGTGTTTCCGGAGTTGATCGAGTCGTGAGTACCGACATCGATCCGAACGACCCGTTCACGCTTCAGGGCAAACGCATCCTGGTCACCGGTGCTTCGTCCGGCATCGGACGGCAGATCGCGCTGAGCTGCGCGGAGATGGGCGCGCAACTGGTCATCAGCGGTCGCAACGAGGCCCGCCTGGTCGAGACCTTCGCCGCACTGCAAGGCGAAGGGCACGCGCAGGTCATCGCGAACCTGGACCAGCAGGAAGACATCGACCGCTTGGTGGCCTCGGTCGGCGGCCTGGATGGCGTCGCGCACGCGGCCGGAATCGCCCGGCTGGCACCGTTTCGGCTGATGAACCGAGCGCACCTGGACGAAACCTTCGCCAGCAATGTTTATGCGCCACTGCTACTGACGCGCGGCCTGCTGGCGAAGAAACGCATCAATGCCAACGGCTCGATCCTATTCATCTCGGCGATAGGCTCGCACGTCGGTCCTGTCGCTACCGCCGCCTACTCTGCCAGCAAGGCGGCGCTGCTTGGCGCAATGCGCACCCTGGCGCTGGAGGTGGCCAAGCAGGGTATCCGCGCCAACTGCATTGCGCCCGGCTATGTGCGCACGCCGATGCTCGACGGGCTCAACCAGAGTGGCGGCAACATCGACGAGCACGCGAAGCTAACGCCGCTTGGACTGGGTGAGCCAGAAGACGTGGCTTATGCGGCGGTGTTCTACCTGTCCGACGCGAGTCGCTGGGTGACCCGCAACTACTTCGTCGTGGACGGCGGTCTGACCGTACCTATGGACGTCTACGCATGAGCAATCCCACCCGCAAAGCCTTTTCCCTAGAGGGCAAGACCATCCTGGTCACCGGCGCGTCATCCGGCCTTGGCCAGGAAATCGCACTGACCTGCGCACTGCGCGGCGCGCGCTTGGTCATCAGCGGTCGCGATCCCGAACGCCTCCAGCAAACGCATTCGCAACTAGCCGGCGATGGGCATGTGCAGGTGCAAGCCGATCTGACTTTTGCGGAGGACCGGGAGCGCTTGGTGCAAGCCAGCCAACGCATCGACGGTGTGGTGCACTGCTTCGGCGGGCAGATGCTGTCGCCGATCCGCCAGTTGAAGGAAGAGCTGATGACGCGCATCTACGAGGTTCATTTCCTTGCCCCGGTGATGCTGACCCAACGTCTGCTGCAGGCCAATGCCATCGCCACGCAGGGCTCCATCGTATTCATGCTGTCCACCTCTGCACATATTGGCACCCGGGGCGTGGGGCCATACTCAGCAATGAAGTCCGGCCTGCTGGGCATCATCCGCTGCTTGGCGCTGGAACAGGCGAGGCACCGCATGCGAGTCAACGGGATTTCGCCATCGGTCGTACCCACCCCGCGCCTTTGGGGCGAGGACAACGAATATAACGAACCACTGAAGCAGCAACGCGCGCGCCATCCATTGGGTTTGGGCACACCGCAAGATGTCGCCAACGCTGCGGTCTATTTACTGTCCGACGCCAGCCGTTGGGTCACCGGCACCAGTCTGGTCATGGACGGCGGAGCGGTACTCTGATGGACCGTGCACTCATCATCGGCGCCAGCGGCTGGGGCCGCGAAGTCCTGGAGCAAATGCGTGGCGATGTCGGGCATGGCAAAGATTGGCTGATCGGCGGGTTCCTGGACAGCCGCGCCGATATCCTAGACAGCTACGGTGTCGACACACCGATCATCGGCGATCCGATGAGCTATGTGCCACAGCCTGACGATGTATTCGTCTGTGCGATGGGCGACCCCTACGACCGCCACCGCTACGCGCTGCCGATCCTCGAGAAAGGCGGGCGCTTCATTCCCATCCTTACCGACGTCCGCCTGAGTCGGCGGGTGCGTTTTGGCCAGGGCTGCTTCTTCGGCCTGCTGGTCCAGTCCGGGCCGGACGTGCGCATCGGTGATTTCGTCACCATCCACGCCCAGAGCATGCTCGGGCACGACGTCAGTATCGGCGACTACGTGCACGTTGGAGCAATGACGTTCATGGGCGGCGGTGTCCAGATTGGCAAATTCGTCACCGTACATCCGCGCGCCACCTTGATGCCCGGCGTCAAGATCGGTGACGGTGCGGTCATCGGGGCCGGCGCGGTGGTCATGAAGGACGTACCAGCCGGCGCCAGCGTGTTCGGCAATCCTGCCCGCATCGTGTTTCAGAAAGATATTTGACAAGGCGGTGACCCATGCGCTCGCGAATGCACCCCAAGTACTACCTGTCACCGGAGATTTTCGCCCGTGAGCAGGAAAAGATCTTTCGTAAGGTTTGGCTTTTCGCCGGTCTGAAGACCCTGCTGACGGAAAATAACAACTTCATCACCCGCAAGATCGCCGGCATCCCGGTCGTCATCCAGAATTTCAACGGCCAGTTGCGCGCGTTCGAGAACGTGTGCCTGCACCGCAGCGCGCCGCTCCAGACCGCGCCGATCGGACGACGTCCACTGGTGTGTCCCTACCACGCTTGGAGCTACGACCAGGACGGCGCGATCAAGAACATCCCCGAATGTCGTGCCCTGTATCGCATAAGCCGGGCCGAACAGCAGAAGCTCCGGCTGCGGGAGTTCGCCCTGCACGCCATCGGTAACGTGCTGTTCGTCAACCTGGACAGTGACCCGATGCCGATCGAGGAACAGTTTCCCGCGCACTTCATCTCCATGTTGGAAAGCAGCTCCAACCTGTACGACGGCGAGGTGATGGTGACCACCTGGCACTGCAAGTTCAACTGGAAGCTTGCGTACGAGAACCTGCGCGACGCCAATCACCCGCGTTTTGTCCATCCCAAGAGCCTCGCCCGGGAAATCGATTTCACCCCCTACGTCGACACTGAACTGGCGGCGGAAAGCCTCCGCCCCTTGGCCGACACCAGCCCAACCGGGCTACGCGCGGAGATGCGCCGCTTCAGCTCGGCCGGCGCTGACGCGCAGATCATCGATCCCAAGCCCCTGCCGTTCCATGACATGGTCGAGCGCTGGGGCGAACAGAACGCCTATTTCAACTGGCTGGCGTTTCCCAACATGCATATCGCCTGCCCCAACGGCGGCTATTCCTTCACCCTGGAACATCACATTCCCGTGGCCCCGGACAGAACCGATCTGGAAATCTATTGGTTCACAACGCGCAAGAAAAGCCCTTACGCCTTTTCCAGCTGGAACTTGCTCTCGCACATGCATGGCAGCCGGCTGGTGACAGGCGAGGACGTGGAAATCATGGAACATGTGCAATCCGCGCTGCACATGGACGCACCGATGCCGACCCAAGGGGTTTACGAGTTCACCAACCGCTTGGTGGAACGCTGGTATGCAACTCTGATGGAGACAGAACATGGCCTCTAGATGCGTCATCGGAGCCGGCATCTGCCTGGAACTGGTCTTCAATGCCTGGAGGGAGGCCGAGCCGCAGGCCGACGTGCGCAGGATCGAGGTTTCGCTATGCCCCGACTTCAGCTTCGACCTGCAGGCACTGGATGGCCTGGATCCGGCTGCGGACAGGCTGTTCATCGCCTACGACGAAAGCTTCGGCAATTTCAAGCGCATGGAGCTGATGCAGCTGGCGATGGCGCGCGGCTTTAGTCTGGAACCTTTCGTCAGCACTTCGGCCGTGGTCGGTGCCGATGCCGTGATCGGCCGCAACTGCTTCATCGGCGACGGCGTGGTGGTCGGCGCGGGCAGCCGTATCGACTACAACACCGTGCTGCATAGCGGGGTCAAGGTCGGCGCTGGCGCGCATCTACGCCCCTCATGTTGGTGCGACGTCGGGGTAAGCATCGGCCACGGCACGGAGATCGGCGCGCACGCCATCCTTCGTATGGGAGCGGTGGTCGGCCCCAGCGTCCGGATCGGCCGCCACTGCGAACTGGGCTGGCCACGCCTGTATGACCGGGATGTACCCAGCCGCACGGTGTACGACACCCGCTATGACGAGCCGATCCATGTCTATGGTCATTAATTCCAAGGAAGCCGCACGATGAAAGACTACGCGCTAAAAAGCGGAGAGAGATATCCCACCCTCGACCAGAACCTGATCGGCAACGATCACTTGTGGCGATATCGCTACGCGGCCTCGCGCTTGCCCAACGATCATCCCCGGCTTTTCGGCGCGGACGTGTTCTGCGGTTCCGGATACGGAGCGGCACTGGTGGCGCGCGAAACCCACGCGTCGATCCTTGCAATCGACGGATCGGAGGAAAGCATCGCCCTGGCAAGCCGCAAAATCCCGGCTCCAAGTATCATTTGGGCCGCCAAGTTGTTTCCCTTCGACCTGCCCGAAGGCTGCTTCGACTTCGTCATGAGCATGGAGTCACTAGAACACGTCAAGGATCATGAAGCTCTTTTCTGGGTGCTGAGCAAGTCGCTGAAACGCGGCGGACAACTGTTCATTTCCTGTCCCAATGAGAGCGTCATGCCCTACGGCGGCTACAAATGGCATTACCGCCATTTTTTGCCGGAAGAAGTTCGTGCGCTTGCACGCGAAAACGGGCTTGAAGAAGTCGCCGCATTCGCCACGCTGTGTTGCGGACTTAAGGACGGAAAGACCGTGATCTCCTATCACCACCAGATCCGTAGCGACCAAGGTCTGAATATCGAGGCCGGCGATACCATGTTCTTTGAATTCAGGAAGCCATGATGCGAATTTATGCAGCCGGCTGGGCCTTGCAGAACCCAGCGCTCAACTTCTTCAAGCGGTTCCTAGCCCTGAATGCGATTCAACTCTCGGGCATCGTGTATCCGCGCAAAATCCCCGATGATCTGGACGGCATTCCCGTGCTGGACTTCGAAGCTGCCAGGAGCGAGCTGCGCGCGGGAGATATCGTGCTGGATTGCCTTCGTCCCGACGTAGAGCACCCGCGCCTGGGCATTGTGATCAGTGAATTCTTCGCAACGCTCGGTATCCAGATCGTGGGAGTACCAGCCTTCATTTCCGGTCTAATCGAACAGGACCGGGACGATCTCCTGCGCTTCCCGGTTGCCGGCGTCACTTCGACCCATTTGCGCGGCCTGCGCGATGAACCGATACCGCAGTTCATTGAAGACGGCTTCGCGGATCTGCGTTCTCATCAGGTTGCCACCAGGCTCGATGCAATCACCAGAAGCAACGATTGGGACCAGATGCTGGTCTTCGATCAGGACCAGACATCGGAAGACGAGTTGCATGCCGTCATGGCCGAGCTGCATGGTTACGGCGTACTCCAACGCGTCCATGTACTGGACACGCCGCTGCCCTTCCTGGAGGCGCTGCTGGCCCTGAAGATCCACGCACCCGAAAGCGAGGTCGTAGTGGAACTGGCCGCTGCTGCGGCACAGGCACTGGGGCCGCAACTGGAATTCTATCGGCGTAGCCTGGGCTGCCTTCAGGTCGCCGAGGCCTCGGATGGAGTCACCTATTTGTCCGGTTCAGCGGACGCGATCGCCAGCGTGCTGCGCCCAGGGCAGATGAGTGCGCGTGCGGTCTTCTTCATGCGGCGTTCGATCCTGGACATGGGTACGATACGGCGCGCGAGCGGTGCCCAGCCGTATCGCATCATGCTGCGCCAGCCGGACACCAGCCCCAGCAATTTGATCGCGGCGCTGCTGAACTGAAGGCCGAGAAATGCGGCACTGCTAAATAACTTCGGCGAAGGCACACTGAAGGCACTCAAGCCCCTTAACGCATGAGGCAAACAGCTTCGCACGCGCGGGAGCTATCTCTGCTGGCGTCTGAAAGCTCGTGCGACTCCATTTACCTGATGCCATGGAAGCGGCTCACCCCGCACGGCTTGCGCGCGCTGCTCTGGCGGCCCAAGAAAGCGAGCCGGTCGGCACATATATTGCGCAGGCGGGTAAAAGGTCGCATCGGTTTTTCCGGCCTTGGTCCAACAGTGCTGTATCTCCTTCCTTCTTCGAGACGGACGACCTCCATGAGTGGCAACACCTTGGTCAGCATCGTCATGCCTGCCTACAAGCTCCGCTATTTCGAGCAGACGCTCGACAGCGTGCTGGCCCAGACCTATCCGGCGCTGGAACTGGTCATCTGCGACGACAACCGGACCGAAGCCATCGCCGAGGTGGTGGAACGCCGCGCGGCATCGCCCTGGCCTAGGGCGAATACATCCTGCTGGAGATCGGCGACGAGCTGATGACGCTGGCCGGCAAGGTGATCAACTGGGTCGGCGACCTGGCGCTGTACGCCAAGCTGTTGCACCGCGGCTACTTGGCGCTGCTGGCGACGCCGCCGACCCTGTTCCGGGTGTCGGAGGAGCAGTACGGCCAGGCCGGCCGCGATCAGCCCGGCATCGGCGACCAGGGCCACGCCAACTTCAACCAGGGCGTGCGCACGATAGGCCGGTACCGCGGCGATGGCGACGTGCGCCAGGTCACGGTGAGGCCGCTGGCCGGCGGCCCAGGCGCGCCGGTGGACGTGTTGCAGGCGATCCAGGACGCCTACGCGCGCGCCTGCGTGCAAGCTGCTTTGCGCGACTGGCAGGCGCGGCGCACGCTGACGCCGGCGCAACGCGACCTGCTCAACATGCCTGTACTATCCAATCGGCGTCGTGCTCAACAAGGCTATATATAGCACCACCGCTTCCCCAGCCGCATGTCAACAAGGAGAACTGCCAAATAAAAAATTAAGATACCAAATCACATTCAAGATAAACCGCCATCGTATACATAAGCACTTAGTGAGGTGGTCTCAATGGAAATTTCCGGAAAAGGAAGTATCGCCCCCATTGGGGCTAAGTTCGCGAACATCGGAGTTTCAGCGAATGTAGTCACGCAAGTCGTATCACCTACTGACAACCAATATGGTCTTGTCGTTCGCACTTGCAGTTTAAGCGGCGCATCATCCGTCATAGGCCTGGCTGTCTATGCAGATATGTCGGCACCCTCGGGATATGGAGATGGAACCAAGAGAGTGATATTTCTAGGTGTCGCACCTCCATCGGACCACTTCCCTTATCAAGTTTATATCCCACCAGGAAATGGGATATGGCTAGTCACAAACGGAAACGGAAGTATAAATATCACTTATGATCTGCTAGACCGCCTGCCTACGGGCTTGTAGCTCATCCTGGCGTGCCGCCCTAAAGAGCGGCACGCTTTTTTCATCGACCGGATGCCGCCTTTGAGAGCGCATCAGCGGGACGCTCTTTACTCTCCTCAATCGACGTACCATTGCATGGCAAAAACATAAGCGGAACGTGAAACAAGTGTACCGCTCCCCATATCGATATTGGCCTGGACGTACTGACCAGAGGTGTTGAGCAAAAAATGCACGGACTGAGGCGGATTACTCACACCGCCGAATTGGCTCCCCATTGAAATATTCATGCCAAGACCCTGATTGCTCACGCAAACAACAGCCTGAGTTGCATCCAATTTAACCGAGGTATTGGTGCAAGGCACCGCCCAGACATGGTCGTTAGGAGCGGTAACGAGCACCTTCACATTTGCGCCGTTATTCAGTGCCGCACGGAGGGTCTGCAGAGAGCCAGACACGACATTGCCATTAGCGTCGGTTGCATAGACGAGTGTCGATGCCTGCGAACTGAATGAAAGCACCCCCAACACCACGACCGCGAAAATTTTCCTGAAAATCATTTTTCACCCCATTCGATATAGTGAAAGAATTCACACGTCCCAGTTGGTCATACATGGCCAGAAGTATCATGCTCGTGGACCAGAAGCCACCACACCTGCTGGCATGGCTATTGCATCCCAGAGATGCCCTTTTTTGGATGACGATGTCTCGATGATTGATCCCGCCTTAGTCAGCATCGTCATGCCTGCCTACAAGCTCCGCTACTTCGAGCAGGCGCTCGACAGCGTGCTGGCCCAGACCTATCCGGCGCTGGAACTGGTCATCTGCGACGACAACCCCACCGAGGCGATCGCCGAGGTGGTGGAACGCCGCGCCGCCGCTGCCCCGTTCCCGATCCGCTACCAGCGCAATCCCGAGCGTTACGGCGAACTCGGCAGCACCGCGCGCGCCATCGCCCTGGCCCAGGGCGAGTACGTCAAGTTCCTGCACGACGACGACGTGCTGGCGCCGGACTGCGTGGCCGCGCTGGTCGCGGCGATGCAGTCGGCGCCGGACGTGCTGCTGGCCTCCTCGCGCCGGCAGCGCATCGACAGCCATGGCACGCCGCTGGAGGACATTCACGCCACCGCCTTCCCGTTCGCCGGCGACGTGCTGCTGGACGGGCCGGAGCTGCTGTCGTTCCTGGCCGACCACACCATCAACTTCCTCGGCGAGCCCAGTTGCGTGCTGTGCCGGCGCAGCGACCTGCTGGAGATCGGCGACGAGCTGATGACGCTGGCCGGCAAGGTCATCAACTGGGTCGGCGACCTGGCGCTGTACGCCAAGCTGCTGCACCGCGGCCATTTGGCGCTGCTGGCGAAGCCGCTGACCCGCTTCCGCGTGTCGGAAGAGCAGTACAGTCAGGCCGGCCGCGACCAGCCCGGTATCGGCGACCAGGGCCACGCCAACTTCCGCCAGGGCGTGCGCGCGATGGGTTGGTACCGCGGCGATGGCGACGTCCGCCAGGTCACGGTGACGCCGCTGGGCGGCGGCCCCGGCACGCGGGTGGACCTGCTGCAGGCGATCCAGGACGCCTACGCGCGGGTCTGCGTGCAAGCCGCGCTGCGCGACTGGCAGGCGCGGCGGACGGTGACGCCGGCGCAACACGCGCTGCTCGACGCGCGCCTGGACGCCCTCGGTGGAGCGCCACAACTGGCCGTGCTGGTCGACGCGCGCGGCGCCGACCGCGCCGCACTGGCGGCGACCTTGGACAGCCTGCTGCTGGAGGGCGCGCCGTTCGTGCAGGTGCAGGCGCTGGTACTCGGCGATGCCCCCATCGCAACCTGGCCGGACCCGCGGGTGCGGATGCTGCCAGCGCTGCCGGCAGAGGCCGATGCCGCGGCGCTGTCCGCCGCGCTGGACGCCTCTCCGGCCAGCGACTGGTGCCTGCGCGTGGTCGCGGGCACCCGTTTCTACGCCGGCGGCCTGCTGCGGCTGTTGCTGGAACTGGCGCAGCAGCCGCAATGCAACGCGTTGTATACGGACGAATGGCTCGCCGTGGACGCGGACACCCTGGCACCGCTGCTGCGTCCCGACCCGGACCTGGACCTGTTGCTGGGCAATCCGCTGGCCATGGCTGGCCACTGGGTGTTCCGCCGCGCCGCGGTGCAGGCGCTGGGCGGCTTCGATCCGGCCTACGACGGCGCCAGCGAGCTGGACCTGATCCTGCGCCTGTTCCTGCGCGACGGGGGCGACGGCATCGTGCACCTGCCCGAGCCGCTGCTGGTCGCCACGCCGGCCAGCGCCGAGGCCGGCGGCCCGGCGCGCCAGCGCGCGATCGCCGCGCACCTGCAGGTCCGCGGCTATCCGCAGGCCACGGTCGAACCGCTGCCGGGCGGCCTGTTCCGCATCGACTACGGCCATGCCGCGCAGCCATCGGTCTCGATCGTGCTGTTGGCGCAGGACAACCTGCCGGCATTGCAGCGCGCGGTGGTCAGCCTGCTCGAGCAGACCGCCTACCCGGCCTACGAACTGCTGCTGGTGGACAACGCCAGCCAGGCGCCGGAGATCACCGCGTGGATGCAGGCGGTGGCCGAACTGGGCAACGGCCGCATCCGCGTGTTCGCGCTGGAACAGCGGGTCTCCCAGGCCGAGGCGCACAACCTCGCCGCCACCCAGGCGCAAGGCGAGTACCTGCTGTTCCTCGACGCAGAAAGCGCCGCGGTGCAGGACGGCTGGCTGCACGCGCTGATGAACCACGCGCAGCGGCCGGAGGTCGGCATCGTCGGCGCCAAGGGCGTGTCCGCCGACGGCCGGATCACCCATGCCGGCCTGCTGCCGGGCCTGCTGGCCGGCGCCGGCCACGCCTTTGCCGGCGAAGCGATGGCGCAGCCCGGCTACATGGGCCGCTTGCAGGTGGCGCACCGCTACAGCGCGGTGTCGGCGCATTGCCTGCTGGTGCGGCGGGCGCTGTTCGAACATTTGTCCGGCTTCGATGCGGCCGGCTTTGCCGCCGGCGGTGCCGACGTGGACATTTGCCTGCGCGCTGCCACGGCCGGCGCCTGGACCGTGTGGACGCCGCAGGCGCTGCTGCTGCAGCCGGCCCCGGCCACCCGCAGCGAGGCGGCCGACGACGCTCTGCTGCAACGCTGGTTGCCGGCGCTGGCGCAGGATCCGGCCTATTCGCCTAGCCTGGGCCTGGACCAGCCCGGCGGCTTCCAGCTGACCGAATCCGAATTCTCCTGGCAGCCGCTGGCGTGGAAGCCGCTGCCGCGGGTGCTCGCCCACCCGGGCGATACCTTTGGCAGCGGCCAGTACCGGGTGATCCAGCCATTCCAGGCGCTGGCCGAGGCGGGGCAGATCGACGGCCTGTACTACGCGCGCCTGCTCGATCCGGTGGAACTGCAGCGCATCGGCGCCGACGCGGTGGTGCTGCAGCGCCGGGTCGGCGATGCGGAACTGGCGCGGATGGAGCGCATGCGCCGGTTCGGCAATGCCTTCATGGTCTACGAACTGGACGACTACCTGCCCAATCTGCCGCTGAAGAGCGCGCATCGCGAGCAGATGCCCAAGGACGTGCTGCGTTCGCTGCGGCGTGCCGCCACGCTGGTGGACCGGGTCACCGTCTCCACGCCGGACCTGGCCGAGGCGCTGGCCGGCCTGCACGGCGACATCCGCGTGGTGCGCAACCGGCTGGAGCCGCGGCTGTGGGGCGCGCTGCCGGCACCGGCGGCGTGTGGCGCGGCCAAGCCGCGGGTCGGCTGGGCCGGCGGGCTCAGCCACACCGGCGACCTGGAACTGATCGCCGACGTGGTGCAGGCGCTGGCCGGCGAGGTGCACTGGGTGTTCATGGGGCTGTGCCCGGAGCGGCTGCGCCGGCACGTGCACGAGGTGCACGCCGGCGTGGACTTCGCCCGCTATCCGCAGGCGCTGGCCGCGCTGGGCCTGGACCTGGCGCTGGCGCCGCTGGAGGACAACCTGTTCAACCGCTGCAAGAGCAACCTGCGCCTGCTCGAGTACGGCGCCTGCGGCTATCCGGTGGTGGCCAGCGACCTGCCGCCCTACCGCGACGGCGGGCTGCCGGTGACACTGGTCAAGAACCGCTTCCGCGACTGGGTCAATGCGATCCGCGCGCACCTGGCCGATGCCGATGCACGGACCGCGGCCGGCACCGCGCTGCGCGCGGCGGTGCAGCGCGACTGGATGTTGCAGGGCGCCAACCTGCAGGCGTGGCGGGCCGCCTGGCTGCCGGACTGAGGCCGCCCTTCCCGCCCGAGCCGAGGTCGCTGCGCTGGCGCCAGCTCGCGACCGTGACGACGCGCACAGCGTCAACCCGCCGACACGTCGCCGGCGCTTGCCCCGCGTCGGCGCAGCGGCCGGCGCCGGGAACCCGTCACCGGCCATCCGACGCCCCCGCCCGCGCCCGTTTGGGCGCCGCGCGGCGCCTGCCGGCCGTTTCGGCACACCGCTTGCATTGCATACGGGCAAGCCGTTCCCCGGCAGGGACTTCACCGTATGAGCGACTCCATCAGCTCCATCCTTTCGCAGATCCGCAGCTACCAGGGCCAGGTCGGCCAGGCGGCGCAGACGCGGGTGGGCGATGTCGGCCGCAGCAATGCGATCGAAGGCCTGGGCGGCAGCCAGGGCGTGCAGGGTCCGAGCTTCACCGAGACCCTGCGCAACGCCATCGGCGGCGTGAACGAGGCCCAGCAGAAGTCCGGCGACCTCGCCAAGGCCTTCGAACTGGGCGACCCCAGCGCCGATCTGGCCAAGGTGATGCTGGCCGCACAACAGTCCCAGGTGGCGTTTCGCGCTACCGTGGAAGTCCGCAACCGACTCGTCCAGGCGTATCAGGACGTGATGAACATGCCGCTGTAAGGGTAGAAGACGATGGCGCTTGCGATCAGCAAAGAGACGTTCAGCAGCGAAAAGGCCGGCGCGTGGTTCGACCGCCTGCAGAGCCTGCAGCTCACCCGCCGCATCGGCCTGATGGCGATGATCGCGGTGGCGGTGGCGGCCGGCCTGTTCGTGTTCTTCTGGTCGCAGAAGCCGGCCTATACCCCGCTCTACACCGGTCTGGACGAGAAGGGCACGGCCGAGGCCACCGACCTGCTGCGCACCGCGCAGATCCCGTTCAAGCTCGACCAGGCCACCGGCGCCATCACCGTGCCGGAGGACAAGCTGTACGACGCGCGGCTGAAGCTGGCCGGCTCCGGCCTGACCGACAACGGCAACATGGGCTTCGAGGTGATGGAAAAGGATCCCGGCTTCGGGGTCAGCCAGTTCGTGGAGAACGCGCGCTACCAGCACGCCCTGGAAACCGAACTGGCGCGCACCATCGCCAGCCTGCGCCCGGTGCGCGAGGCGCGGGTGCACCTGGCCATCCCCAAGCCGAGCGCGTTCACCCGCCAGCGCGAGGCCGCCAGTGCCTCGGTGGTGCTGGAACTGCGCGGCGGCACCACCCTGGAACGCAACCAGGTCGATGCGATCGTCAACATGGTCGCCTCCAGCATCCCGGACCTGGCGCCGGACCGCGTCACCGTGGTCGACCAGAGCGGGCGCATGCTGACCATCGCCGACCCCAACAGCGACGCCGCGCTCAATGCCGCCCAGTTCGACCAGGTGCGGCGCCAGGAAAGCGCCTACAACCAGCGCATCCGCGAACTGCTGGAGCCGATGACCGGCCCGGGCCGGGTCAACCCGGAAGTGAACGTGGACATGGACTTCTCGGTGGTCGAGGAAGCGCGCGAGCTGTACAACGGCGACCCGCCGAAGCTGCGCAGCGAGCAGGTCAGCGACAGCAGCACCAGCACCAGCGGTCCGCAGGGCGCGCCCGGCGCGACCAGCAACTCGCCGGGCAGCGCGCCGGGCCAGCCGGGCGCCACCGGCGCCCCGCCCGCCGCGGGCACCACCGGCACCCAGCAGGCCGCCGCCGCGACCCCGACCGAAAGCGCCAAGAGCGCCACCCGCAACTACGAGCTGGACCGCACCCTGCAGCACACCCGGCAGCCGGCCGGGCGCATCAAGCGCGTCTCGGTGGCGGTGCTGGTGGACCACGTGATGCGGCCCGGCGCCAAGGGCAAGATGACCGAGCAGGCGCTCAGCGCCGCCGAACTGACCCGCATCGAAGGCCTGGTCAAGCAGGCGGTGGGTTTCAATGCCGAACGCGGCGACACCGTCTCGGTGATGAACGCCCCGTTCGTCCGCCAGGCCCCGGAAGCGGCCGACAAGCCCGGCTGGTGGGAAGATCCGCGAGTGATGAACGTCGCGCGCCTGGTGCTGGGTGCGGCGGTGGTGCTGGCGCTGCTGTTCGGCGTGCTGCGCCCGGCGCTGCGCCAGATCGCCGGTCCCGCGCCGGCCGCGGCGGTGGGCCACGACCGCGAGGGCGGCGAGCCGCGCGACGCCAAGCTGTCGATGCTCGACGACGACAACCCGCTGCTGCCGTCGCTGGGCGAGGACACCGCCAGCCTCAGCGGCGGCACTGGCGGCAACCCCGCCATCGCCCTGCCCGACGCCTACGAAGAACGGTTGCGTCAGGCCCGCGAAGCGGTCAAACAGGATTCCAAGCGCGTGGCGCAGGTCGTGAAGGGATGGGTCGCCAGTGAAGCCTGATGCGAATGCAATGAATGGCACCCAGCGCGCCGCCGTGCTGCTGCTGTCGCTCGGCGAGGCCGACGCGGCCGAGGTGCTCAAGCACATGGACCCCAAGGAGGTGCAGAAGATCGGCATCGCCATGGCGACGCTGAGCGGCATCTCGCGCGACCAGGTCGAGAAGGTCATGGAGGAATTCAACGCCGAGCTGGGCAGCAAGACCTCGCTGGGCGTGGGCGCCGACGACTACATCCGCAACGTACTGGTGCAGGCGCTGGGCGCCGACAAGGCCGGCAGCCTGATCGACCGCATCCTGCTGGGCCGCAACACCACCGGCCTGGACACCCTGAAGTGGATGGACCCGCGCTCCATCGCCGACCTGGTGCGCAACGAGCATCCGCAGATCATCGCCATCGTGATGGCGCACCTGGACAGCGACCAGGCCGCCGAGGCGCTGAAGCTGCTGCCCGAGCGCACCCGCGCCGACGTGCTGATGCGCATCGCCACGCTCGACGGCATCCCGCCGCACGCGCTCAACGAGCTCAACGAGATCATGGAGCGGCAGTTCTCCGGCAACCAGAACCTGAAGTCGTCCAACGTGGGCGGGGTCAAGGTCGCCGCCAACATCCTCAACTTCCTGGACGGCGGCTCGGACCAGGGCGTGCTGACGGCGATCAGCAAGATCGACGCCGACCTCGGCAGCCGCATCCAGGACCTGATGTTCGTGTTCGACAACCTGGTGGAGCTGGACGACCGCGGCCTGCAGACCATGCTGCGCGAAGTCAGCGGCGACCGTCTCGGCCTGGCCCTGCGCGGCGCGGACATCAAGGTGCGCGACAAGATCACCAAGAACATGTCCCAGCGCGCCGCCGAGATCCTGCTGGAAGACATGGAAGCGCGCGGCCCGGTGCGCCTGGCCGACGTGGAGGCCGCGCAGAAGGAGATCCTGGCGATCGTGCGACGCCTGGCCGATGAGGGCGTGATCAGCCTCGGCGGCAGCGGTGCGGAGGCCATGGTATGAACGGCAACGTGGTGCGCTGGCTGGCGCCGGAACTCGATGCCCCGCCCCCGATGGCGGCGCAGCCGTACGAGGATGTGCTGCCGGGCGAGCCGGTGCTGCGTCCGCCGAGCCTGGAGGAGATCCAGGCGATCGAGGCCGCGGCCCAGCACGAAGGCTTCGAACGCGGCCACGCCGAGGGCCTGGCCCAGGGCCAGGCCGAGATCCGCCGCCTGACCGCGCAGATCGAAGGCATCCTGGACAACTTCTCCCGCCCGCTGGCGCGGCTGGAGAACGAAGTGGTCGGCGCGCTCGGCGAACTGGCCGTGCGCATCGCCGGCAGCCTGGTCGGCCGCGCCTACCAGGCCGACCCGGTGCTGCTGTCGGAGCTGGTCGCCGAGGCGCTGGATGCGGTCGGCGGCGCGCGCCGCGACGTCGAGGTGCGCCTGCACCCGGACGACATCACCGCGCTGACCCCGCTGCTGACGCTGATGGACCAGGGCATCCGGCTGGTGCCGGACCTGAGCCTGAGCCGCGGCGACCTGCGCGTGCACGCCGAATCGGTGCGCATCGATGGCACCCTCGAGGCGCGCCTGCGCGCGGCGCTGGAGACGGTGATGCGCAAGTCCGGAGCGGGCCTGTGAGCGCCCTGTCCGGCACCCACCCCGGCGACTGGCTGGATGCGCGCAACCTGCGCCTGGCCGGCCGCCTGGGCAAGCTCGACCTGGACGCGGCCGCCGGCCGCGGCCTGATCCGCGAGGGCATCCTGCGCCGCGCGGTCGGCCTGACCCTGGAAGCGGTCGGCTGCGAGGCGCCGATGGGCGCCACCTGCAAGGTCGAGGTCGACGGCGGCTGGGTCGACGCCGAAGTGGTCGGCTTCTCCGGCGACCGCACTTCGCTGATGCCCAGCGCCGAAACCCACGGCCTGCTGCCCAACGCGCGGGTGGTGCCGCTGCACCGCCGCGGCGGTGTCGAAGTCGGCGAAGGCCTGCTCGGCCGGGTCATCGATTCGGACGGCGTGCCGCTGGACGGCAAGGGCCCGATCCGCGCCGAAGGTTCGGTGGGCATGGCCGGCGTGTCGATCAACCCGCTGGCGCGCGAACCGATCACCACGCCGCTGGACGTGGGCGTGCGCGCGATCAACGCGCTGCTGCCGATCGGCCGCGGCCAGCGCGTGGGCCTGTTCGCCGGCTCCGGCGTCGGCAAGTCCACCCTGCTGGGCATGATGACCCGCTACACCGCCGCCGACGTGATCGTGGTCGGGCTGATCGGCGAACGCGGCCGCGAAGTGCGCGATTTCGTCGAGACCACCCTGGGCGAGGAAGGCCTGCGCCGCGCCGTGGTCGTTGCCGCCCCGGCCGACCGCCCGCCGCTGGCGCGCCTGCACGGCGCCTACCGCGCCACCGCCATCGCCGAGTGGTTCCGCGACCAGGGCCTGAACGTGCTGCTGCTGATGGACTCGCTGACCCGCTTCGCCCAGGCCCAGCGCGAGATCGGCCTGTCGGTGGGCGAGCCGCCGACCACCCGCGGCTATCCGCCGTCGGTGTTCGCCAAGCTGCCGGCGCTGGTCGAACGCGCCGGCAACGGCGCCAAGGGCCGCGGCTCGATCACCGCCTTCTACACCGTGCTGACCGAAGGCGACGATCCGCAGGACCCGATCGCCGACGCCGCGCGCGCCATCCTCGACGGCCACATCCTGCTGTCGCGGCGTGTCGCCGACAGCGGCCTGTACCCGGCCATCGACGTCGAGTCCTCGGTCAGCCGCGTGGTCCAGGACATCGCCGACGAGCCGTGGCGCCTGCGCATCCGCTCGCTGAAGCGGCTGGTGTCGGCGTACTCGGCCAACCGCGACCTGATCACCATCGGCGCCTACCAGCGCGGCAACGATCCGGCCGTGGACGAAGCGCTGGAGCGCTGGCCGGAGATCATGGAATTCCTCGGACAGGACGTCGCCAAAGCCGCAGATCTGCCCCACAGCCAGGCCGCCCTCAAGCGCCTGGTCGACCGCGAGAACTAAGCCATGATGCAATCGCAACGTCTCGATCCCCTGCTCCGCCGCGCCCAGCAGCACGAAGACGAGGTCGCGCGCGATCTCGCCGAGCGCCAGCGCGCCCTGGCCACCCACGAGTCGCGGCTGGAAGAGCTGCGCCGCTACGCCGAGGAGTACGCCAACAGCCAGATGGCCGCGACCAGCCTGGCGCAACTGGCCAACCGCCGCGCCTTCCTGGACCGGCTGGAGAGCGCGGTGCAGCAGCAATGCCAGACCGTGGACCGCAACCGCGAGAAGGTGGAGATGGAACGCAGCCGGCTGCTGCTGGCCAGCCGCGACAAGCAGGTGCTGGAACAGCTCGCGGCCAGTTACCGCGCGCAGGAACGCAAGGTCGACGACCGCCGCAGCCAGCGCGAGATGGACGACCTGGGCGCGCGCCGCGCGCGCCTGGCGGCCACCGCCGACGAACACGATGACGGAGACGGACGATGAACAACGCGCTTTCCGCACTGGGCGGCAACGGCCGCGCCAGCCAGATCGGCGGCGGTAACGACACGCAGGGCACCGACCGCACCGGCGGCAAGGACTTCGCCAAGCTGCTCGGGGGCGGCGGCTCGGCGCGCACCACCGCGCCCAAGCCCGCTGCCCGCGAGACGGCCAAGCCGGCGCAGGGTGCCGACAAGGGCCAGGCGGACAAGCGCCCGGCCGCGGCGGACGACGCCGCCGGCGATCCCGCGCGGACCGCGCAGGCGGGCGACAAGGTCGCCCAGGACAACGAGAAGAGCAGCACCGAGACCAAGGCCACGGGCAAGGACAAGGCCAAGGCCGAGGACACGCGCGACGACGCCAAGCCAGACGACAGCGCCTGGCCGCCGGCCGGGCTGGCCGGCATCGGCCTGGGCCTGCTGCCGGCGATCGGCGCGGCGGTCCTGCCGGCCGCCACCGCGACCCCGCTGGGTGCGGCGGCCGGACTGGCGGTCGGCGTCGCCGGCGCCGTGGCCAACGGCGTGGGCGCCCTGCTCGGCGGCGACGCCGCGGCACAGACCGCGGCCGGCGCCACCGATCCCAATGCCGCCACTGCCGGTGGCGCTGCCGCGACGGCCGGCACCGCGCCCGCGTCCGCCGCCGGCGGCTTCGGCGCCATGCTGCTGGCGCAGGCCGGGTCGGCCGACAAGGCCGGTGGCGCCGACACCGCGGCCCCGCTGGCGGCGCTGGCCGCCATCGCCGCCGCAGCGGGTGGCAAGACCGGCGAGAGCGGCGACGCCGCGCCCGCCGCCGACCCCAGCGCCATCGTGCCGACCGCGGCGGCGGCGCCGCTGCACGCCGCGACGCGGCTGACCGATCCGCAGCCGTTCACCGGCTCGCCGACGCCGACCCCGAACCTGCACGGCAACCAGTTCGACGAGGAACTGGGCGCGCGCATCAGTTGGCTCGCCGACCAAAAGATCGGCCATGCCCACATCAAGCTGAATCCGGCCGAGCTGGGCCCGGTCGAGGTGCGCCTGCACATGACCGGCGACCAGGTCAACGCCAGCTTCAGCAGCGCCCAGGCCGACGTGCGCCAGGCCCTGGAGAACAGCCTGCCGCGCCTGCGCGACATGCTCGGCCAGCACGGCTTCCAGCTCGGCCAGGCCGATGTCGGCCAGCAGCAGCCGCAGCAACAGCAGGCCAATCCGCAGGGCACGTCGCAGGGCGGCAGCAGCCTCGGCGGCAGCGAGTTGGGCGACGACCTGTCCGGCAGCGTCGGGATTCCGTCGGTGGTCCTGCGCCAGCGCGGCCTGCTCGACGCCTACGCCTGATCCTGGCGGCGCGGCCGCCGCCCGGGCTGGGGCGATGTTTACCGTGTAGGGGGCTGCGGCTCCGGCGTGTCTCGGGGGAGCGCGTCGGGGCCGCAACGCTTCCCCTGCCGGAACCCCTTGTCCCGCAACGGTTTCGCCCGCGCCAGCCTGGCGCGCGGCGCCACCGTCAAACACCCGGCGCGCCAGGCGCCCGGTTTCGGCACGGCGATTGCATCCTCAAGGGCAGACCCCCTTCAGGAGCCCGCTCTGTGTCAGCCGCCGACAAATCCAAGAAAGACGCCAAGGACGCCCCGGAAGGCGGCAAGTCGAAGAAGAAGCTGCTGATCATCGTCGTTGCGGCGGTGCTGGTGCTGGGCGGCGGCGGTGCCGGTGCGTTCTTCTTCCTGAAGAAGCCCGAGGGCGGCCATGCCAAGGCCGAGGCGAAGACCGCCGAGATTCCCAAGCCGGCGCAGTACTTCCCGATGGAACCGGCGTTCGTGGTCAACCTCAACGGCGGCGCGGAAGACGGCCCGCACTATCTGCAGCTCGAAGTGCAGCTGATGACCCGCGACCCGGAAGAGCTGAAGCTGATCACCGAGAACGCCCCGGCGATCCGCGCCAACCTGCTGATGCTGTTCTCGCAGGTGCAGGCGACCGATATCGCCAACATCGACGGCCGCAAGAAGCTGCAGGCCGAGGCGCTGGCCACCGCGCAGAAGCTGATGACCGCCGAGACCGGCAAGAAGTGCGTGGAAGAACTGCTGTTCACCAGCTTCGTCACCCAGTAAGGCGCCGCCGCGATGACCGACCTGCTCTCCCAAGACGAGATCGATGCCCTGCTGCATGGCGTCGACGCCGGCGTGGTGGATACCGAGCCGGCGCCGGCCGAGCCGGGCGAGGCGCGCAACTACGACTTCTCCAGCCAGGACCGGATCATCCGTGGGCGCATGCCGACCCTGGAGATGGTCAACGAGCGCTTCGCCCGCCTGTGGCGGATCGGCCTGTTCAACCTGATCCGGCGCTCGGCCGACCTGTCGGTGCGCGGCATCGACCTGATCAAGTTCAACGACTACATGCACTCGCTGTACGTGCCGAGCAACCTGAACCTGATCAAGTTCAAGCCGCTGCGCGGCACCGGCCTGATCGTGTTCGAGCCGACCCTGGTGTTCACCGTGGTCGACAACTTCTTCGGCGGCGACGGCCGCTACCCCACCCGCATCGAGGGCCGCGAGTTCACCCCGACCGAGATGCGGGTGATCCAGCTGATGCTCAAGCAGACCTTCGCCGATCTGGCCGAAGCCTGGGCGCCGGTGATGGAGGTGGAGTTCGAGTACCTCAATTCCGAGGTCAACCCGCACTTCGCCAACATCGTCACCCCGCGCGAGTACGTGGTGGTCAGCCGTTTCCACGTGGAGCTGGAAGGCGGCGGCGGCGAGATCCATGTGACCCTGCCGTACTCGATGCTGGAGCCGATCCGCGAACTGCTCGACGCCGGCATCCAGAGCGACCGGGTGGACCGCGACGAGAGCTGGAACATCATGCTGCGCGAGCAGCTGTTCGGCTCGGAGGTGACCATTTCCAGCGTGCTGGCGCAGAAGCAGATGAGCCTGCGCGAGCTGACCCGGCTGAAGATCGGCGACGTGCTGCCGATCGACCTGCCCAAGCAGGTGCCGCTGTGCGTGGAGAACATCCCGGTGTTCACCGGCGAGTTCGGCATCTCGCACGGCCAGAACGCGGTGAAGATCACCGCCACCCATCCCCCCGGCGCGCTGCGCCGCCGCCCCGCTCTCCAGGAAGACCTGCCATGACCCAGACCGATCCCTCCCAGCCGGCGCCGGCCCAGTTCGACAGCCTGCAGCCGGACGCCATGGCCGAGTCCAACGACCTGAACCTGGACGTGATCCTGGACGTGCCGGTGACCCTGTCGCTGGAAGTGGGCCGCAGCCGCATCCCGATCCGCAACCTGCTGCAGCTCAACCAGGGCTCGGTGGTGGAACTGGAGCGCGGCGCCGGCGAACCGCTGGACGTGTACGTCAACGGCACCCTGATCGCGCATGGCGAGGTGGTGACCATCAACGACCGCTTCGGCGTGCGCCTGACCGATGTGGTCAGCCCCAGCGAGCGCATCCGGAGACTGCGGTGAGCCTGCTGCTCGCCGTCGCCGCGCAGACCGCCAAGCACGGCTCGGGCGTCGGCAGCGCGGCGCCGTCGGCGCCCAGCCTGGTCGGCGCGGTGTTCGCGCTGCTGCTGGTGCTGGGCCTGATCCTGGGCATGGCCTGGGTGCTCAAGCGCCTGCCCGGCAGCGGCTTCCGCCCGGCGCAGGGGCTGCGCGTGGTCGCCAGCCTGGCGGTGGGCGCCAAGGAGCGGGTGGTGGTGGTCGAGGTCAACGGCGAACAGCTGCTGCTCGGCGTCTCGCCCGGCGGGGTACGCACCTTGCATCAGTTGCCGGAGCCGCTGCCGCAGGCGCCCGCGCCGACCCTGCCCTCGATCAAGCCGTTCAAGCAGCTTCCCGATTTCGCCCAGCTTCTGGCGCAGAAGCTGCGCAAGGACAAATGACCATGCCGTTTTTCTGGAACCGCAACGCCCGCCGCCTGCGCCTGCTGCTGATCCTGCTGACGCTGAGCCTGCTGCCCGCGTTCGCCTGGGCGCAGGCCAAACCGGCGCCGGCCACCACGCCGACCGCGCAGAACCCGCAGAACGCCGCGCCCACCCTGCCCTCGCTGCCGGAGGTCAATGTCGGCAAGATCGGCGCGCAGCCGGTAAGCCTGCCGTTGCAGACGCTGCTGTTGATGACGGCCATCACCCTGCTGCCGTCGCTGCTACTGGTGCTGACCGCCTTCACCCGCATCACCATCGTGCTCGGCCTGCTGCGGCAGGCGCTGGGCACTGGCCAGACGCCGTCCAATCAGGTGCTGATGGGCCTGGCGCTGTTCCTGACCGCGCTGGTGATGATGCCGGTGTGGGAGAAGGCCTGGGGCCAGGGCATGAGCCCGTATCTCAACGGCCAGATCGATTTCCAGACCGCGTGGACGCTGACCACGCAGCCGCTGCGCGCATTCATGCTGGCGCAGGTGCGCGAGACCGACCTGATGACCTTCGCCGGCATGGCCGGCAACGGCACCTACAGCGGCCCGGACGCGGTGCCGTTCCAGGTGCTGGTGGCCTCGTTCGTGACCAGCGAGCTGAAGACGGCGTTCGAGATCGGTTTTCTGATCTTCATCCCGTTCGTGATCATCGATCTGGTCGTCGCCAGCGTGCTGATGTCGATGGGCATGATGATGATGTCGCCGATGCTGATCTCGGCGCCGTTCAAGATCCTGCTGTTCGTGCTGGTCGATGGCTGGGTGCTGACGGTCGGCACGCTGGCCGCCAGTTTCAACGGGGTCTGAGCCATGAGTCCGGAGCTGGCGTTGACCGAGTTGCGTGGCGGGCTGATCACGGTGTTGTGGGTGGCGGGGCCGTTGTTGCTGGCGATGTTGGCGGTGGGTGTGGTGATCGGTGTGTTCCAGGCGGCGACGCAGCTCAATGAGCCGACCATTGCGTTCATCGCGAAGGTGGTGGCGTTGACGGCGATGTTGTTTGCGACGGGGAGCATGTTGCTGGCGCATCTGGTGGAGTACACGACGATGCTGTTTCAGCGTATTCCGCATTTGATTGGGTAGCGGGGATGGCTGCTCTGAGCCACCTTCTCGCGAGGGGATCGCTTTTGCATGGGAAACAGCAAAAGCTTTCCTCTGGCGGCGAGCCGTTTGAACAGCAAAGGCTTTCGCCTGGCGGCGAGTTACTTTTCTTTGCTTGTGCAAAGAAAAGTAACCAAAAGAAAGCACACCCCGCCTTCGCGCCCGCTACGCGGGTCCGCTCCGCTGACGGGATTTTCGGACGGGGCATCCTGCCCCGGCCGAAAACGGCGCACATCCCTGTGCGCCGCCCCCCTGCGGGGGGTTTTGCCCGCCAGCTCCGCCGCTGCGGAGGGGACCCGGTGGATCAAGAGCAAAACAACAGCAAAAACAACGGCAACGGCAACGGCAACGGCAAAAGCGATAGCTGCGGCCATGAGGGCGTTGTCTTGGGTGCCGGTCGTGCGGTGCACGTTGTTGTTCGCGGACTCGCTGGTCCGTCTTCGGCTGCAAGCCGCTCGCGTTGCGCGATTGGTGCTGGCCCTTCCTTCGTGATGTCTGCCGGGGTCTCGGGCTGATGGATGCCGCCACGCAAATGGTCGTCGATGGGTCGCGGGCGTTCGCGATGATCGGGGCGGTGCTGTGGACGATGCTGCGGATCGGGGCGATGTTGACGGTGATGCCGATGGTGGGGAGCAAGGCAGTGCCGGGGCGGGTGCGGGTGATCCTGGCCGGGACGCTGGCCATCGCGCTGGCGCCGATCCTGCCGCCGGTGCCGGATTGGGATGGGTTCAATGCCGCGGTGGTGCTCAGCGTGGCGCGGGAGTTGGCGGTGGGGGCCAGCATGGGCTTCATGCTGCGGATGATCTTCGAGGCCGGGGCGATGGCCGGGGAACTGGTCTCGCAGAGCACCGGCCTGGGCTTCGCGCAGATGGCCGATCCGCTGCGCGGGGTCAACTCGCCGGTGATCGGCCAGTGGTTCTACCTGGCCTTCGGCATGATGTTCTTCACCGCCAACGGGCATCTGGCGGTGGTGTCGCTGCTGGTGGAAAGCTACAAGGCGCTGCCGATCGGCACCGCCCTGCCCGATGCGCAGGCCATGGCCTCGGTCGCGCCGAACTTCTTCATGAGCATCATGCGCGGCGCGGTGACCCTGGCGCTGCCGGTGATGGTGGCGATGATGGCGGTGAACCTGGCCTTCGGCGCGCTGGCCAAGGCGGCGCCGTCGCTGAACCCGATCCAGCTCGGCCTGCCGGTGGCGGTGGTGCTGGGCCTGGCGCTGCTGGCGGTGCTGGTCGGCGAGATGGGGCCGCCGGTGCAGCGCCTGTTCGATGCCGCCTTCAACGCCGCGCGCGCACTGACCGCATAGCCGGGACTCAAGCTGCGCCACAACGCGGCCGATACCGGCAGCAGGCTATCGTTGGCGCGCCAGGATGGGCGGCGGCACCGCCGACCGTCCCGGATACCGCCGATCGCCGCGGTCCGTCCCTTCGTCCATCGCCCACCGCACGCCATGCCCTATCGCTCGCCAGCGTCCGCCCGTGCCTGCCATCGCCGTGTCCCACGGCGGTGCGGCGGCGGCTGAGCGTCGTATGCGCACGGTCACGGATCGACCCCTGTGGTGGCCGCTCTGGCTGTTGCTGTCCACCCTGATCTGCATCGGGTCCACGCAGGCCCAGGTGATCCCGTTGCGGCACTACGCACAGGACCAGGGGCTGCTCGGCCTGGCCGGTACCTGCCTGCTGCAGCGGCGCGACGGCAGCCTGCTGGTCTGCAGCGAAAGCGGGCTGTACGCCTTCGACGGCGACCAGTTCCAGCAAGTGACGCTGCAGGGCCGCGGTGGCCATTACATCTCCGATGCCGCCGAGGATGCCGAGCGGCGGCTGTGGGTGGCCACCTTCGATGCGATCTACGTGGACGACGGCGCGCCGGCGCGGTGGATCCCACTGGAACAAAACAGCCTGCCGTCGCATCGAAAGCTCAATCGCCCGCGCCTGGCCACCCCGGCCTGGGGCACGGTGGTGCTGGACGACCGCCGCCTCCTGCGCGCGGTGCGCAAGGCCGATGCCAGCGGCTGGGAGCTGCGGCCCCTGTTCGATGCGGCGACGCTGGCGCAGCAACCGGAACTGGCCGACATCCACGACCAGTTCGTCGTCGACGACACGCTGTGGCTGGGCTGCGCCAGGGCCTTGTGCCGGATCGATGCCGACGGCCGCGCCACCCGCTACGACCAGGCCCACGGCCTTCCGCCCGACTTCTGGCGCAACGCGGTCCGCGACCGCGCCGGCAGCCTGTGGGTCGTCGGCAGCAGCAAGGTGATGCGGCTGCCGGCCGGCGCGACGCGCTTCCAGGAGCAGACGCCCCCCGGGCTGGACGGACCGGCCCTGGTGACCTGGCGCACGCCGATCCTGCTGGACCCGCAGGGCCGCGTGCTGGTGCGCACCAACCACGGCCTGGCGCGCTGGGAAGACGGGCGCTGGCGCACCTTCGACCGTCGCAACGGCCTGCCCGAGGGCAACCTCGTCGCCATGCGCTTCGACCAGGCCGGCGACCTGTGGCTGAGCATGGACGGCGAAGGCGTGCTGCGCTGGAACGGCTATGGCTGGATCGAGAACTGGGATGTGTCGCAGGGCATCAGCCGGGCGCCGACCTGGAGCATCCAGCGTACCCAGCACGGCGAGCTGTTGATCGGCAACGAGGGCGGCGTCGACCGGCTGCGCGAGGACGGCCGCTTCCAGCGCTGGGCCAACGACAACGGCACGCAGATGATCGGCCTGCGCCGCGCCGCGGACGGCACGCTGTGGAGCATCGGTTCGATCGGCATGCTGCGTCACTACGACGCGCAGGGCCGGCTGCTGCGGGCGTATCCGGCGCTGCGCAGCGTCGGCCGTCAGCGGATGGTCATCGCCAAGCAACTGTTCGTGGACGCGACCGACCGCGTCTGGATCCTCACCGACGACGGCGTGTACCTGCTGGCGCAGGCGACGGCGGACGCAGTCCCGCAACGGCTGTCGACGCTGCCCGGCGGCGAGTATTCGGATATCCAGCAGCGCCACGACGGCAGCCTGCTGGTGACCGGCGCCGCCGGGCTGTTCCGCCTGCGCGGCGACACCTGGACCCCGATCAGGCTGGTCGCCGACAGCGCGCCGGCGCAGCCGGCCCTCAGCAAGCTCCTGATCCTGGACGACGGCCAGGCCTGGGCCACCCTGTACGGCCCCGGTGCCTGGCAAGGGCGACTCGACGGCGACACCCTGCACCTGGCGCCGGCCGACGCGGAGTTGAGCGGCCTGTACATCTACAACCTGCGCCGCACCCGCAACGGCTGGATCTGGATCAGCCACAACCAGGGCGTGGACGTCTATGACGGACGCGCCTGGTCGCGGCTGACCCAGGCGCAGGGCCTGCTCTGGAACGACATGTCCGAGTCGGCCTTCCTGGAGGACCACGACGGGTCGGTGTGGCTGGGCAGCAGCCGTGGCGTCACTCACCTGCTGGATCCGACGCGGCTGTTCCCGGCACGGGCGCCGCGGCTGGTGCTCAAGGAGTTCAGCCGCGGCGGCGTGCCCGTCGGCGCCGGCACGCGCCTGCGCTGGAGCGAGGATCCCCTGCATATCGCGGTCGGCTCGCCGGACCTGTACGACGAACGCAACCGCATCAGCTTCCGTTATCGCTTCGAGGGCGCGCATACGCGCTGGCTGCACACGCCCAACTTCGAATTCGAGCAACCGCCGCTGGCGCCGGGCCACTACGTGCTGGAGGTGCAACTGCTGGACGCCTACCGGCGCAGCGCCTCGGCGCCGCTGCGGGTGGCGTTTTCGGTGGCGCCGGTGTGGTGGCGCAGCCAGCCGATGCTGGTGCTGTACCTGCTGCTGGGCGGCGGCCTGGTGGTGGCGCTGCTGCTGTGGCGCGAACGCCGCCTGCACCAGCGCCAGCGCGAACTGGCCGACCTGGTGGCGCGGCGCACCGAGGAACTGGAGCACGACAAGCGCGAACTGGAGATCGCCCGCGCCGCGCTGGCGGTGAAGGCCTCGCACGACGCTCTCACCGGCCTGCTCAACCGCGCCGGCATCCTCGAGGCGCTGGCCGCGCAGATGCGCCGCAGCGACGCCGAACAGACGTCGCTGGCCGTGGCGATGATCGACCTCGACCACTTCAAGCGGATCAACGACGAGCATGGCCATCTGGTCGGCGACGCGGTGCTGATCGAGGTGGCGCGGCGCCTGGGCGCCAACCTGCGCGACGCCGACCTGGTCGGGCGCTACGGCGGCGAGGAACTGCTGGCGGTGCTGCCCGGGTTGCCGACGAGCTGCGGCGACCGGCTGCAAACCCTGCGCACCATCATCGCCGGGCAGCCGCTGCGCATCGGCGAGCGGCAGTTGGCGATCACCGCCTCGATCGGCGTGGCCTGGTACCGGCCCGGCGAACCCCTGCAGCAGTTGCTGGCGCGCGCCGACGCCGCCCTCTACCAGGCCAAGCGCCTGGGCCGCGACCGGGTGGAGCTGCAGCCGGCCTAGCTGACGCGGAACGACGCGCCACGGCGCCGCCCGGCCTCGCTCCCGGGACCGGCACGGTCCTTGCAGTGTGCAGGGTCGATCCTGGCCGAGCGCACCCCCGATGTCCGAGAGCGAAGAAGGCGCAGAGCGCACAGAACAGCCAACAGACAAACGTCTGCGCGAAGCCCGCGAACAAGGCAACATCCCGCATTCGCGCGAACTGGCCACGGCCGCGGTGTTCAGCGCCGGCGTGTTCGCCCTGATGGGCCTGTCCACCTCCATGACCGCCGGGGCGGTGGCCTGGCTGAAACAGGCGCTGCGCCCGGACCTGTCGATGCGCGAGCATCCGGAGGCGATGTTCGGCCACTTTGGCGACTTGCTGCTGAACCTGCTCTGGGTGGTGCTGCCGCTGGTCGGCATCTGCCTGGCGGCCAGCTTCGCCGCGCCGGTGCTGATGGGCACCCTGCGCTTCTCCGGCCAGGCGCTGATCCCCAAGTTCGACCGGCTCAACCCGATGAACGGGCTGAGCCGCATGTACGGCGCCGAGACCATCGTCGAACTGCTGAAGTCGATCCTGCGCATGGGCTTCGTCGGCGGCGCCGCGATGCTGTGCCTGTGGGGCAGCACCGACTTCCTGCGCGGCCTGCTGCTGCAGCCGCTGGAACAGGCCATCGGCCACGGCCTGGGCTTCACCCTGCGGCTGCTGCTGTACACCGCCGGCGCGCTGGCGCTGCTGGCCGCGATCGATGCGCCCTATCAGAAGTGGAATTACATCCGCAAATTGAAGATGACCCGGGAAGAAGTGCGCCGGGAAATGAAGGAAAGCGACGGCAGCCCTGAGGTCAAGGGCCGCATCCGCCAGATGCAGATGCAGATGTCGCAGCGGCGGATGATGGAAGCCGTGCCCAAGGCCGACGTGGTGGTGGTCAACCCCACTCACTACGCGGTGGCGCTGAAGTACGAGAGCGGGCGCATGCGCGCCCCCACCGTGGTCGCCAAGGGCGTGGACGAGATCGCCTTCCGCATCCGCGAGGTCGGCGAGCAGCATCGCGTGGCGGTGATCTCGGCCCCGCCTTTGGCACGCGCCTTGTATAGGGAAGGCCAACTCGGCAAGGAAATTCCCGTGAGACTGTATTCCGCAGTGGCGCAGGTCCTCTCGTACGTCTACCAGCTGCGCGCCTGGCGCAGCGGGCCGATGCCGCCGTTGCCGCCGTTGGAAGTGGATGAATTCGCCCCGGGGAGCCAGCCATGAGCCAGCCTGCCGCGCAGATGAACACGCGCAAAGTGATGGACATGATCAAGCACGGGCTCGGCGCCCCGGTGATCGTGTTGCTGATGCTGGCGATGGTGGTGGTGCCGCTGGCCGCCCCGGTGCTGGACGCCCTGTTCACCTTCAACATCGCCATCTCGCTGATGGTGCTGCTGGCGGTGGTGTACGTGAAGCGGCCGCTGGAGTTCAGCATCTTCCCGATCGTGCTGCTGATGACCACGATGCTGCGCCTGGCGCTGAACGTGGCCTCCACCCGCGTGATCCTGATCAACGGCCAGGACGGCCACGGCGCCGCCGGCAAGGTGATCGAGGCCTTCGGCGAATTCGTGATCGGCGGCAACTATGCGGTCGGCATCGTGGTGTTCGCGATCCTGACCATCATCAACTTCGTGGTCATCACCAAGGGCGCCGGGCGCGTGTCGGAAGTGACCGCACGCTTCATCCTCGACGCCATGCCGGGCAAGCAGATGGCGATCGACGCCGACCTCAACGCCGGCCTGCTGACCCGCGAGGAGGCCAAGGCCCGCCGCGAGGAAGTGCGCGAGGAAGCGGACTTCTACGGCTCGATGGACGGCGCCAGCAAGTTCATCCGCGGCGACGCCATCGCCGGCATCCTGATCCTGTTCATCAACCTGATCGGCGGCATGGCGGTCGGCGTGCTGCAGCACGGCATGCCGGTGGGACAGGCGGCCTCGACCTACACCTTGCTGTCGATCGGCGATGGCCTGGTCGCGCAGCTGCCGGCGCTGCTGGTGTCCTCGGCGGTGGCGATGCTGGTCACCCGCGCCTCGCGCTCGCAGGACATGGGCGCCTCGATGATGGGCCAGGTGTTCGGCCAGCATAAGGCGCTGGCGGTGGCCGCGGCGATCCTGGGCCTGGTCGGCCTGATCCCGGGCATGCCCAACGTCGCTTTCTTGACGCTGGCGCTGATCCTGGGCCTGCTGGCCTGGAAGATGTGGAAACGCAGCCTGCAGCCGGCCCCGGCCGCCGCCGAGGCGGCGCCGCAGGCCGCGGCCGCTGCGCAGGCCAACGCCGAACTGGGCTGGGACGAACTGCGCCCGATCGACCCGCTGGGCCTGGAAGTGGGCTACCGGCTGATCCCGCTGGTGGACAAGACCCAGGGCGGCGAACTGATGGCGCGGATCAAGGGCGTGCGCCGCAAGCTGACCCAGGACATCGGCTTCCTGGTGCCGCCGGTGCACATCCGCGACAACCTGGAACTGCCGGCCAACGCCTACCGCCTGCTGGTGCACGGCGTGCCGGTGGCCACCGCCGACATCCACCCGGACCGCGAGTTGGCGCTGGACCCGGGCGGCGCGCTCGGCAAGATCGACGGCATTCCCGGCAAGGACCCGGCGTTCGGCCTGGATGCGATCTGGATCCAGCCGCACCTGCGCGCCCAGGCCGAGACCATGGGCTATACCGTGGTCGACCCGGCCACGGTGATCGCCACCCATCTCTCGCACCTGATCCGCGAGCACGCCCCGGAACTGCTCGGCCACGAGGAAGTGCAGCAGCTGCTGGCGACCCTGGCCAAGAGCGCGCCCAAGCTGGTCGAGGACCTCACCCCCAAGGCGCTGCCGCTGTCGGTGGTGGTGCGGGTGCTGCAGAACCTGCTCATCGAGAAGATCCCGGTGCGGCAACTGCGCAAGATCGTCGAGGCCCTGGTCGAGCACGCCCCGCAGAGTCAGGAACCCGGCGCGCTCACCGCCGCCGTGCGCAACGCCCTGGGCCGGTTCATCGTGCAGGAGATCGCCGGCATGGCCCCGGAACTGCCGGTGTTCACCCTGGCCCCGCAATTGGAACGCGTCTTGCAGGACTCTACCCAGGGCAACGGCGCGGCGCTGGAACCCGGACTGGCCGAACGCTTGCACCAGAGTCTGGCGGACTGCGTGAGCAAGCAGGAGGCGCGCAACGAACCGGCGGTGGTGCTGGTGCCGGCGCAGGTCCGCGCCGCCCTTGCCCGCCTGGTCCGCCACAGCGTCCCCGCGCTGTCGGTCCTGTCCTACAGCGAAGTGCCGGAGGACAAGCGGCTGAAGTTGGTGGGCACGATCAGCTGAAGTGCTGGGAATGGTGAATAGGGAATGGGGAATCGCAATAGCGTTCCCACAGCGGAGAGAGCAATGAGCAAGACCACGACAACCAAGACACGGCACCGCGGCCCAGGGGGCAGCGGCGCAGGCAGCGATTCCATTCCCCATTCCCGATTCACTATTCCCGGCGTCCACCCATGAAGATCAAACGCTTTGTCGCCCCCGACATGCGCACCGCCTTCCGGATGGTGCGCGACGAGCACGGGCCGGATGCGGTGATCCTGTCCAACCGGCGTACCGACGAGGGCATCGAGATCGTGGCCGCCAGCAACTACGACGAGGCCCTGGTGCAGCGGGCGCTGGATGCGGTGCGCCCGGACGAGGCGCCGCGCGCCGCCGCGGCGAGCCAGACACCGGCCGCGGCTGCCCCGCGTGCCGCACGCGGCGACGCCGCCGCCAGTCCGGCGATGGCGATGATGGCCGCGATCAGCGAGCGCCGCGGCGGTGCCGCGCCGGCCGCCCCGGCCGCTCCCGCGGCACGGCCGCTGACCCAGCCGGCGGCGCTGGCCGCCTCGGCCATGCCCGCCGCGGCCGCCCCGGCTGCCGCCGCACGCCAGGCCGCCCCGGCCAAGGCCGCAGCGCCGGTCACCGGCCGCGCCGAGTTCAGCATCCCCGAGGACGTGTTCCGCAACGCCCCGATCAGCGTGCCCATGCCCAGCCCGTTCGCCGCCGCCACGCCGGCACCGGCCGCCGAGGCCGCGCCGGCCTGGCGCGACGACGTGCCCGCGGTGGCGCTGACCCCGGTGGCGAGCCCGGCCCCGGCCGCGCCCGTCGCGACCGCCGATGCCCCGGCCGCTGCCGGAATCCCGGCGGCCGCGGCGCTGGCGGCGGTGCCGACCTTCCCCGCCCCGCAGAACGACGAACAATTGACGCAGCTGCGCGACGAACTGGCGCTGATGCGGCAGATGATCGAGCGCGAGATGAACCGCCTCACCGACGAGCGCCTGCGCGGCTCGCCGGTCCGCGCCCAGGCGCTGGAGCTGATGGACGACTACGGCTTCGACAGCGGCATCACCCGCGACGTGGTCATGCAGATCCCCGCCGACCTGGAGCTGCACCGTGGCCGCGGGCTGATGCTGGGCCTGCTGTCCAAGCGCCTGCCGATCGCCGCGCTGGACCCGCTCGAGGAAGGCGGCGTGATCGCCCTGATCGGCCCGACCGGCGCCGGCAAGACCACCACCATCGCCAAGCTGGCCTCGCGCTTCCTGGAGCGCCATGCCGCCCGCGACGTGGCCCTGGTCACCACCGACACCATCCGCGTCGGCGGCCGCGAACAGCTGCACAGCTACGGCCGCCAGCTCGGCATCGCCGTGCACGAGGCCGACAGCGACGCCGCGCTGCAGCAGCTGCTGGAGCGCCTGGCCGACTACAAGCTGGTGCTGATCGACACCGCCGGCATGGGCCAGCGCGACCGCGCCCTGGCCGCCCAGTTGCACTGGCTGCGCGCCTCGCGTGTGGTCCGGTCCTTGCTGGTACTCCCCGCCAACGCCCATTTCTCCGACCTGGACGAGGTGGTGCGCCGGTTCGCCGGCGCCGACCCACAGGGGGTCATCATGACCAAGTTGGACGAGACCGGGCGGTTCGGCAGTGCCTTGTCGGTGGTCGTGGACCACCGCCTCCCCATCACCTGGGTGACCGATGGACAGCGCGTGCCGGACGACCTGCACCGCGCCAACGCCGCCAGCCTGGTATTGCGCCTTGAAGATTTGCGGCGCGCTGCCGATAAGCCCTGTACTCCGGAGCAGACCCATGCCGTCGCGTGACTACGTCAATCTGACCAATGCCTTCCCCCTGTCGGCGACGCGCAGCGAACCGCTGGGTCCGGTGCGCACCATCGCCGTGACCGGCGGCAAGGGCGGCGTGGGCAAGACCAACATCTCGGTCAACCTGTCCATGGCGCTGGCCGACATGGGCAAGCGCACCCTGCTGCTGGACGCCGACCTGGGCCTGGCCAACGTCGACGTGCTGCTGGGGCTGACCCCCAAGTTCACCGTGGCCGACCTGGTCGCCGGGCGCTGCACCCTGGAAGAGGTGCTGATCGACATGCCCAACGGGCTGATGGTGGTGCCCGCCGCCTCCGGCCGCCGCTACATGGCCGAGCTGCCGCCGGCCCAGCACGTGGGCCTGGTCAACGTGTTCTCCGAGCTGCAGCGCGAGCTGGACATCATGATCGTCGACACCGCCGCCGGCATCACCGACAGCGTGCTGACCTTCTGCCAGGCCGCGCAGGACGCGGTGGTGGTGGTCTGCGACGAGCCGGCCTCGATCACCGACGCCTACGCCCTGATCAAGGTCCTCTCGCGCGAGCGCGGCGTGGACCGGGTGCAGATCGTCGCCAACATGGTCCGCGACCTCAACGAAGGCCGCCTGCTGTACGACAAGCTCAGCCGGGTCTGCGAGAAGTTCCTCGGCGACGTGTCGCTGAACTACCTGGGCTGCGTGCCGCAGGACGACTGGCTGCGCCTGTCGGTGCAGCGCCAGCAGCCGGTGGTCAAGGCCTACCCGTCCAGCCCGTCGGCGCAGGCGATCAGCGAGATCGCCCGGCGCACCGCACGCTGGCAGGCGCCGACCGCCCCGCGCGGCAACGTCGAGTTCTTCGTCGAACGCATCATCCAGCGCGGGGTGGCCGCATGAACGCCGCCGCCCACTACCGCGCCGTCCAGCGCAACAGCGCCAACGACTACATCGCCCAGCACTCGGACCTGGTCCGGCGCATCGCCCACCACCTGGCGGCGCGGCTGCCGGCCAGCGTCGAGATCGACGACCTGATCCAGGCCGGCATGATCGGCCTGATCGAGGCCTCGCGCAGCTACGACGCCGAACAGGGCGCCTCGTTCGAGACCTACGCCTCGATCCGCATCCGCGGCGCGATGATCGACGAGATCCGCCGCGGCGACTGGGTGCCGCGCTCGGTGCACCGCCGCGCCCGCGACGCCGCCTCGGCGATCCGCAAGATCGAACAGAGCACCGGCCGCGCCGCCGCCGCCAACGAAGTGGCCGCGGCGATGGACATGCCGCTTCCCGAATACCTGCGTTTGATGGAAGATGCCGCCCGCGGCCAGGTGCTGAGCCTGGAGTCGCGCATCGAGGACCATGGCGAGCTGGATACCATCGCCAAGGGCGGACCCAATCCGCAGCAGATGCTCGAGCGCAGCGAATTCGGCCGCGAGCTGGGCAAGGCCATCGCGCAGTTGCCCGAACGCGAGCAGTTGGTGCTGTCGCTGTACTACGAGCAGGAATTGAACCTCAAGGAAATCGGCGCGGTGCTCGGGGTCAGCGAGTCGCGCGTGTGTCAGATCCATGGCCAGGCCACGGTACGGTTGCGCGGACGCCTGAAGGCGTTCGAGGTCGCCGATGCCGGTCTGGAAGACGAAGAATAGGAACCCTTAGGAGTCAGTGGTGAACAAGAACATGCGGATTTTGATCGTGGACGATTTCTCGACGATGCGACGCATCGTCAAGAATCTGCTCGGCGATCTGGGCTTCACCAACACCGCCGAGGCCGAAGACGGCAACAGCGCCCTGGCCGCGCTGCGCTCGGCGCCGTTCGAGTTCGTGGTCACCGACTGGAACATGCCGGGCATGACCGGCATCGATCTGCTGCGCAACATCCGCGCCGACGACAAGCTCAAGCACCTGCCGGTGCTGATGGTCACCGCCGAGGCCAAGCGCGAGCAGATCATCGAGGCCGCGCAGTGCGGCGTGAACGGCTACATCATCAAGCCGTTCACCGCGCAGACGCTGCAGGAGAAGCTGGGCAAGATCTTCGAACGCCTGGGAGCGACCGCCTAAATGGAAGCCACCGCCGAACGTACCGCCCTGATCGAACGCCTGCAAGGCGCGCTGGACGCGCTGGAAAACGGCGACGAGGCCGGCTGGCGCAGGGAGATCGACACCCTCGCCGCCTGGCGCACGCGGCCGATGATGCAGGGCCTGAGCCGGCTCGCGCGCGATCTGGGGCAGGCGCTCGGCGAACTGCCGGTGGTGCCCAGCGAGGCCGGCGAGCTGGACGACGCCTGCTCGCGCCTGGACCACGTGGTGGAGATGACCGAACAGGCCAGCCACCGCACCCTGGACCTGGCCGAGGAATGCCGTGCGCTGGCCGACCAGCTCGCCGCCGGCGGCCTCAGCGGCGACCAGGGCGAGATCCTCGACAAGATCCGCCACAACCTCACCGAAATGGCCCTGGCGCAGAGCTTCCAGGACCTGACCGGGCAGATCATCCGCCGCGTCGCCGGCATCGTGCGCCGCGTGCACGAGGGCTTCGGCGCGCTGGGTCTGCCGCCGAAGGAAGAAAACAAGAAGGCCGACGGCAGCCTGGCCGGCCCGGCCCTGCCCGGCCTGGACCGCCACGGCGTGTCGCAGCACGACGCCGACGACCTGCTGTCCGGATTGGGACTGTAATGCCATGAGCGCCGTACCCGACGACATCGCTGCCGACTTCATCATCGAGGCCCAGGAAATCCTGGACCGGCTCGGCGAGCAGTTGGTGTCGCTGGAGCAGGCGCCCGAGGACAGCGGCCAGCTCAACGCCGTGTTCCGCGGCTTCCACACGCTCAAGGGCGGCGCCGGCTTCCTGGCGATCAACGCCATGGTCGAGCTGTGCCACGCCGCGGAGGAAACCCTGGGCATGGCCCGCGCCGGCCAGGCCACCCTGCAGGCGCGGCACTTCGACGCCGCGCAGCAGTCGCTGGACTACCTGCAGTCGATGCTCGACGCCTTCGGCAGCGGCCAGGAGCCGCCGCGCGCGCCGCCCGAGCTGATCGCGCAGTTCGACGCCCACGGCGACGCGGCGCCGGCAGCGGCCAAGAGCGCCGCGCCGGCGCCCGCCGCGGCACCCGCCGCCGTCCCGGCCACCGCCGCGGCCGCGGGGGACCTGATCAGCGACGACGAATTCGAGGCGCTGCTGGACCAGTTGCACGGCGATGCGCCGCCGACGGCCACGCCGCAGGCGCTGCAGCCGGCGCCGCGCGCGCCCAGCGCCGCGCCCAAGGCCGCGGCCGCCCCGGCCAAGGCCGCCGAACCCGAACACACCGTGCGCGTGGACACCAAGCGCCTGGACGCGATCGTCAACCTGATCGGCGAACTGGTGCTCTCGCGCAACCGCCTCAAGACCCTGCGCGTGCGTCTGCGCGACGAGGAACTGGACCGCGCGGTCAGCAGCCTGGACATCGCCACCGCGCGCCTGCAGTCGGCGGTGATGCGCACGCGCATGCAGCCGGTGGGCAAGGTGTTCTCGCGCTTCCCCAAGGTGGCGCGCGACGTCGCCCGCTCGCTCAACAAGGAAGTGGAGCTGGAACTGATCGGCGCCGACACCGAGCTGGACCGCAACCTGGTCGAGGCGCTGGCCGATCCGCTGGTGCACCTGGTGCGCAACGCGATCGACCACGGCATCGAGGCGCCGGCGCTGCGCGAGGCCACCGGCAAGCCGCGTGGCGGCCACGTGCGCCTGTCGGCGCAGCAGGAAGGCGACTACGTCAGCATCGAGGTGCAGGACGACGGCGCCGGCATCGACCCGGAGCGGCTGCGCGCCAAGGCCCGCGAGAAGGGCCTGATCGACCCCGAGGCCGCCGCCCGCCTGACCACCGAGGAATGCCTGCACCTGGTGTTCCTGCCGGGCTTCTCGACCAAGTCCGAGGTCACCGACATCTCCGGGCGCGGCGTCGGCATGGACGTGGTGCAGTCGCGCATCCGCGAACTCAGCGGGCAGATCCAGATCCAGTCGGAACTGGGCCGCGGCAGCCGCTTCCTGATCCGCGTGCCGCTGACCCTGGCGATCCTGCCGACCCTGCTGGTGCAGGCCGGCGACACCGTCTATGCGCTGCCGCTGGCGCGCGTGGTGGAAGTGCTGCACGCCCCGCGCCGCTCGCTGGGCTGGTTCGACGGCCGCGCCGTGCTCGACCGGCAATCGCACACCCTGCCGCTGGTGGACCTGCGCCAGTGGCTCAACATCGACGCCCCGCAACTGCCGCTGCTCACCGTGGTGGTGCTGCAGGCCGGCGAATCGCGCATGGGCCTGGTCGTGGACCAGGTCCGCGGCCGCGAGGAAGTGGTGATCAAGCCGCTGCCGCGCTCCCTGCGCGGCCTGCCCGGCTACGCCGGCGCCACCCTCATCGGCGACGGCCGCCTCGCGCTGATCCTGGATGTGGATGGCCTGAAGGCCTGAGAAGCCGGGATTGGGGAATGGGGATTGGGGAATCGTAAGAGCGGCTTCCCTGGCGCATCCTTGTCCTCCGTAGGAGCGGCTTCAGCCGCGACGCGGTGAGGCCGGGATTTGGGATTGGAGATAGCACGCGCAGAGCGCTGCTCCCTGCCGATACGATCCGAACGATTGTGCATAGGCAATGCGCCAAGGTACGCGCGTCGCGGCTGAAGCCGCTCCTACCACACAGCGACCAACCCTCCGCGCTCGCGCTTTTGCGATTCCCCATTCCCTGTTCCCCATTCCCAGCACCCAAGCCCCATCAAGTCCCCCGCCCCCTGGCCGATACCTCCTGCATGGACAAGCTCAGTCTCATCGGCCTGCTGTTGGCGATTCTCTCGCTCATCGGCGGCAGCATCCTCAAGGGCGCCGGCATTTCGGCGCTGTGGTCGCCGGCTGCGTTCGTGATCGTGATCGTCGGCACCGTCGCCGCGATCCTGGTGCACACCCCGCCGTCCGTGTTCCGCCGTGCGTTCCAGATCGCTAAGTGGCTGCTGTGGCCGCCGCCGAGCGACCGCCAGGCGCTGCTCAAGCAGATCGTGGAATGGAGCAACATCGCCCGCCGCCAGGGCCTGCTCGGCCTGGAGAACCAGGTGCCGCAGCAGCAGGATCCGTTCGTGCGCAAGGGCCTGCAGATGCTGGTGGACGGCGTGGAGCCGGAAGCCATCCGGCACATGCTGGAGATCGACCTGGAAGGCCAGGAACACTGCGACCTGGCCGCGGCCAAGGTGTTCGAGGGCATGGGCATCTACGCGCCGACCCTCGGCATCATCGGCGCGGTGCTGGGCCTGATCGCGGTGATGAAGAACCTGGCCGACCCGAGCAAGCTCGGCCACGGCATCGCCGCCGCGTTCACCGCCACCATCTACGGCATCGCCTCGGCCAACCTGCTGTTCCTGCCGATGGCCGCCAAGCTCAAGAGCGTCATCAAGCACAGCTGCGGCGAGCGCGAAATGATCATCGAAGGGTTGATCGCCATCGCCCAGGGCGAGAACCCGCGCAACATCGAATCGAAACTGGCCGGATTCTTGCATTGAGTTGCCAATGGCCCGCAAGCACTCCCACGACGAGCACGCCAACCACGAGGCATGGGCCATCCCCTATGCCGACCTGATGACGTTGCTGCTCGCCTTCTTCGTGGTGATGTACGCGTTGTCCACGATCAACGAAGCCAAGTACCGGGTCATGGCCGACGCCATGAGCGCCGCATTCGGCGGCACCCCGACGACCCTGCGCCCGGTGCAGGTCGGCGACCACGCGCTGCAGGGCCAGGGCGGCGACCGGCCGACCCCGATCAAGTCCAGCCCGGCGCTGACCCTGCCCGATCCCAACCGCCTGCCCTCCGGCACCGCGCAGCGCGGCGACGACCTGCGCGACGCGCAGCAGCTGCGCCGCGCGCAACGCCAGCTCGACAGCATCGCCGACCGCCTCGGCGCCGCGCTGGCGCCGCTGATCCAGAAGAAGCTGATCACCGTGCGCCGCGCCGGGTTGTGGATCGAAGTGGAGATCAACAGCGACATCCTGTTCGGCTCCGGCTCGGCCGCGCTCGACCAGAGCGCACGCGCCACCCTGGCGGAACTGGCGCAAGTGCTGTCCGGCGTGCCCAATGGGGTACGCGTGGAGGGCTATACCGACAACACCCCGATCGCCACCCTGCAGTTCCCGTCGAACTGGGAACTGTCGGCGGCGCGCGCGGCCAGCGTGGTTCATCTGTTCGCCGACCAGGGCCTGCAACCCTCGCGGCTGTCGATGATCGGCTACGGCCAGTTCCGCCCGCGTGCCAGCAACGACACCCCGGCCGGCCGCAACGCCAACCGCCGCGTCGTGCTGGTGATCCTGGCCGATTCCGGCGACAGCGGCGATCCGACGCCGTCGGCCTCCGACCGTCTCAGCGCCGGCGCCGCGCCGGCCACCCCGACACCCCCCGCCGCGGCGGCCCCCGGCAACGCCGGCGGCCCCCGCGCAGTACCTGCCATTGAAGGAGTCAACTGATGCGCATCTGGGCGATCGCCAACCAGAAAGGTGGCGTGGGCAAGACCACCACCACGCTGGCCCTGGGCCGTGGGCTGGCCATGCTCGGGCACCGCGTGCTGATGCTCGATCTCGATCCGCACGCCTCGCTGACCCGGGCCTTCGACGTGCCGCAGGAACCGCAGCCGCCGGGCGTGCTGGATCTGTTCGGGACGCCGCCGGGCGAACTCGCCGCGCTGGCCCGCGACACCGCGGTCGAGCGCCTGAGCTTCGTCTGCGGACAGACCGCGCTGGCCACGCTGGAACGCCGCAGCGCCAACCAGCCCGGCCTGGGCCTGGCGCTGCAGCAGGCCATGGCCCGCCACGCCGGCCAGCACGACTACATCCTGCTCGACTGCCCGCCGACCCTGGGCCTGCTGATGATCAACGCGCTGGCCGCGGCCGACCGCGTGATCATCCCGACCCAGGCCGAGCCGCTGGCCCTGCACGGCCTGGCCAGCATGGTCCGCACCGTGGACATGGTCGAGCGCTCGCGGCGCCGCCCCCTGCCCGCCTCGATCCTGCCGACCCTGTTCGACAAGCGCACCCGCGCCGGCAACGAGACCCTGCGGCAGATGCAGGACAGCTACGGCGAGCGCGTGTGGGAAGACGCCATCCCGGTCGACACCAAGATCTGCAACGTCAAGGCGCTGACGGTGGCCGGCGTGCCGGGCGACTACCCGGGCCGCGGCCTGGCCGCCTACCGCCGCGCGCTGGAATGGCTGGTGGCCAGCGATGCGACGCCGATGGAGCAAGCCGCATGAGCACTCCCGGCATCATCGACGATTATCTGGAAGGCCTGCTCCACGACGTGATCGCCGAGGAGCAGAAGGCCGTGCCGCCGAGCCCCGCGCCGGTCGCCGTGGCCGACGTGCAAGCGGAAACCGAGACGCCGGCGCCCGCCCCGGCCGCAGCCGGCCCGACTCCCGAGCAGATCGCGGCCGCGGTCCTGGCCGAAGCCGATGCCGATCCGGCTTTGGCCGGCATCATGTCGCAGCAAGCGCTTGCACCTGCCCCGGCCGGTCCGACGCCCGAAGAGATCGCTGCCGCGGTCCTGGCCGAAGCCGATTCGGACCCGGCCCTGGCCGGCATCATGTCGCAGCAGGCGCTCGCACCTGCCTCGGCTGGTCCGACGCCCGAACAGATCGCCGCCGCGGTCCTGGCCGAGGCCGATTCCGATCCGGCCCTGGCCGGCATCATGTCGCAGCAGGCGCTGGCACCCGCCCCTGCCGGACCGACGCCCGAAGAGATCGCCGCCGCCGTCCTGGCCGAAGCCGATTCCGATCCGGCTCTCGCCGGCATCATGTCGCAGCAGGCGCTCGCACCTGCCTCGGCTGGTCCGACGCCCGAACAGATCGCCGCCGCGGTCCTGGCCGAAGCCGATTCCGATCCGGCCCTGGCCGGCATCATGTCGCAGCAGGCGCTCGCGCCCGCTCCGGCTGGTCCGACGCCCGAACAGATCGCCGCCGCGGTCTTGGCCGAAGCCGATTCCGATCCGGCCCTGGCCGGCATCATGTCGCAGGACGCGCCCGCGCCTGTCGCGTTGACCCCGGCCCAGCAGGCCGAGCGCCAGGCCGACCTGGACGTGGTCGCGGCGATGGAGCGGCAGCGTGCCGCGGTGCCGCGCGACCTGGCAGCCGAAGACGATGCCGCCGCCGCCCGCGCGGTCAAGCGCCCGCCGATGGCGGTGCCGCCGGAACGCCGCGCCGAGGCCAGCCGCGCGCAGGCCGCCGGTGCCAAGCTGCCGCCGAACCTGCAGGCGTTCATGGCACCAGCCGTGCCGCACGGCTCGGCCATCGCCCCCGAACGCCTGGCCGAGCGCCGCACCCGCTGGCTGCGCCTGCGCTGCGGCGAGCAGGCCTACGCGCTGGAGCTGCTGAAGGTGCAGGAAGTGGTGTTGCCGGTGCCGCTGCTGGCCCTGCGCGGCACCCCGCCGGCGATGCTCGGCATCATGAACCTGCGTGGCCAGGTGGTGCCGGTGCTCGACCTTGGCGTGCACCTGGGCGCGGCCCCGATCGAGATGGACATGCTCACGCGCGTCGTGGTGCTGGAGGAGAACGGCGAGACCCTGGGCCTGCGCGTGTCGGCGGTGGAGGACGTGGCCAGCCTCAGCGACCAGCAGATCGAGCCGCCCGACAACGCCCGCATCTGCCGCATTTCCAACCATCTGTTCCGCGGCGTGGCGCGGCTGGCGCAACAGCCGATGATCCTGCTCGACGCCGAGCAACTGCTGCACTGACCCGTGCGGCGGGCGGCAACTGGGAACGGTGCCGCACTTTCCAACCGTCGCTAAAGCTTTTCAGGCCACGGCCGTTATCTGCCATAGAACCATTGGTGCGGAGCAATGATGAGCACAGTCCCTCTTGGCGAGGATCTCGGCATCGAGACCAGCGCCGACCTGAAACAACGCCTGACCGCGTTCCTTGCGGCGGACGACGTGCTGCGGCTGGACGCCGGTGAAGTCCGCCGCATCCATACCGCGTCCGTCCAGGTGCTGTGCGCATTCGTCGATGCCCGTCGCAAGGACGGCAAGCGCACCGAATTCGAGGCCTGCAACGCGACCTTTCGCGACGCGGCCCGCCTGCTAGGGGTCAGCGAATCGCTGGGCCTTCCTGCAACCCCTGACAATCTGAAATCTGTGGAGAACGCGGCATGAGCGCACGTATCTTGGTAGTGGACGATTCGGCGTCGATGCGCCAGATGGTCTCCTTTGCCCTTACCTCGGCCGGCTTCGCCGTCGAAGAAGCCGAAGACGGCGCGGTCGCGCTGGGCCGCGCCAAGGGCCAGCGCTTCAACGCGGTGGTCACCGACGTCAACATGCCGAACATGGACGGCATCACCCTGATCCGCGAGTTGCGGCAGCTGCCGGACTACAAGTTCACCCCGATGCTGATGCTGACCACCGAGTCGGCGGCGGAGAAGAAATCCGAGGGCAAGGCCGCCGGTGCCACCGGCTGGCTGGTCAAGCCGTTCAATCCCGAACAGCTGATCGCCACCGTCCAGAAAGTCCTGGGCTGATCCCTCTCCACCTTTTCCGGATTCCCGCCCCATGAGCATGGACCTGCAGCGTTTCCACGCCACCTTCTTCGAGGAAAGCCGCGAAGGGCTGGACGCGATGGAAGCCGGATTGCTGTCGTTGGAAGAAGGCAATCGCGACCCCGAGACCATCAACTCGGTGTTCCGCGCCGCGCACTCGATCAAGGGCGGCGCCGCCACCTTCGGCTTCGAGGCGATGGCCGGCCTCACCCACGTGCTGGAAACGCTGCTCGACGAGCTGCGCGCCGGCAAGCGCGAAGTCGAAGCGCACGCGATCGACGCCATCCTCGGCTCGGTGGACGTGCTGCGCGCCCTGCTGCGCGAAGCCGAGCACGGCGTCCCGGCCGATCCGGCCGCGGTCAAGGCCGTGCACGAGCGCCTGCAGCACGCATTGAACGGCGGCCCCGCCGCGCCGGCGGCCGCCACCCCGGCGGCGAACCAGCCGGCCGAACCGGAAGCCTGGCAGATCGGCTTCACCCCGGCCCCGTCGCTGTTCATGAGCGGCAACGACCCGCTGCGCATCATCCGCGAACTCGAACACCTCGGCCCGCTGCAGGTCGCCTGCCGCAACACGCGCCTGCCCGGCTTCGCCGAACTCGACCCGCTCGAGGCCTACCTGGCCTGGGACCTGGGCCTGGTCGGCAAGATCCCGCGCAGCGCGATCGAAGACACCTTCGCCTGGGTCATCGACGACTGCGAACTGGAGATCCGCCCGGTGCCGCCGCCGAGCCTGGCCACCGCGCCGGCGCCGGTGCTGACCGCGCCGCCGACCGCCGCCACCGCGGCGCCGGCCGCCGCCGTGGCCGCCAACGCGCCGGCCGGCAATGCCGCCGCCGCCCACGAAGCCGAAAGCTCGATCCGCGTCAGCGTCGACAAGGTCGACGCGCTGATCAACCTGGTCGGCGAACTGGTCATCACCCAGGCCATGCTCAAACAGGTCTCCACCGGCCTGGACCAGGCCGTAGCCGAACGCCTGTTCGCCGGCCTGGATCTGCTCGAACGCAACACCCGCGACCTGCAGGAAGCGGTGATCGGCGTGCGCATGCTGCCGGTGGACGCGGTGTTCCGCCGCTTCCCGCGCCTGGTCCGCGACCTGTCCACCCGCCTCGGCAAGCAGGTGCGCCTGCGCACGATCGGCGAGGGCACCGAGCTGGACAAGGGCCTGATCGAGAAGATCGCCGATCCGCTGGTGCACCTGGTGCGCAACTCGATCGACCACGGCCTGGAACTGCCGGAGGCGCGCCGCGCCGCCGGCAAGGACGAGACCGGCACCATCACCCTGGCCGCGTCGCACCAGGGCGGCCACATCGTCATCGAAGTCAGCGACGACGGCGCCGGCCTCAACCGCAACCGCATCCTGGCCAAGGCCGCCGAACGCGGCATCGCCGTGCCGGACAACCCGAGCGATGCGCAGGTCTGGGACCTGATCTTCGCCCCGGGCTTCTCCACCGCCGATGCGGTCACCGACCTGTCCGGCCGTGGCGTCGGCATGGACGTGGTCCGCCGCAACATCCAGGGCCTGGGCGGCGAAGTGCAGTTGGAAAGCGAATCCGGCCGCGGCACCCGCGTGCTGATCCGCCTGCCGCTGACCCTGGCCATCCTCGACGGCATGACCGTGGCGGTCGCCGGCGAGACCCTGATCCTGCCGCTGGCCTACGTCATCGAAGCGCTGCAGCCGAAGGCCGACGACATCCGCACCATGGCCGGCGAAGGCCGCGTGCTGCGGGTCCGCGGCGAATACCTGCCGATCCTCTCGCTCAGCGACTCCTACGGCTTCGGCCGCATCGAGCAGAGCGAGGAACCGCTGGTGGTGGTGGTCGAGGCCGACGGGCAGAAGCTGGCGCTGGAAGTGGACGAGTTGATCGGCCAGCAGCAGGTGGTGGTCAAGAACATCGAGAACAACTACCGGCGCATCAGCGGCATCTCCGGTGCCACCATCCTCGGCGACGGCCGCGTCGCCCTGATCGTGGACATCGGCGGCCTGGTCCGCTCGCTGCGGGTGCAGCAGGCGGCCTGACCGCCCCACCCTCCCGCGTCACGCGACACACCAGCCCCGGCAGCGATGCCGGGGCTTTTTTGTTGCGCGTGCGGCGTCGCATGCCGATGCCGCGCAGCGGATCGCGCCGCACGGAGCAGGCCTGCGGCCACGCCAAGAGAAACATATTAAAGAAGTCGGCGCCCCTGCCGATAGACAATCTAGTTCACATTTTTTGTCTACATTCGGCAGACTGGCGGCACCTGGGGAGGTGAACGCCGGCCCTTCAGCGGGATCGATCGGTGCTGCTGCCGATCGCTGAAACAAAGATCGAGAGCGGGAAGGAAAACGGATACGGATTGGCGTCGGCGGAGCCCGCGCTTCGTGGGCATTCAGCGATGGATCGGAAGATCGCCGCACCGCCCAACACCATCAGTCGCTTCCCCCTATCGCATCGGAGTGCGCTACAGCCGCTGCATCCATTCGCAAAAAGGGGGTTCAACCATGACGTCTTTCCTGCAACGCTACAATGTCGGCCGCCGCCTCGGCGGCGCGTTCGGCCTGTTGATCGCGCTGTCCTGCCTGCTGGTTGCGGCAGGACTCCTGTGCATGGCACGGGCGCGCCACGAACTGGACAGCATCGTCAAGGTCAATGTCGAGAAGACCCGCATCGGCAATGAAATGCTCGATGCCAGCTCCAGCATCATGATCGCCCTGGCCACCCTGACCATGGTGACCAATGAAGACCTCAACCTGAAAGCGCTGGAGCAGATCCAACAACAGCGGCAACGCTACATCGACCTGACCAAACAGTTGAACGCGTTTCCCCCGACCACCGCACGTGGAACCGCGTTGCGCAAGGCCATGGACGAGGCACGACGTGTCTCCCGTGACGCGAACGACCAGGTGATGGCCCTGGCCAAGGACAATCGCAACACCGAAGCGCAAGCCTTGCTTAACGAAAAGGCCAGGCCCATCAGCCTGGCCTGGCAAGCCGGGATCCGCAATTATGTTGCGCTCCAGGGAGAACTGATGCGGACGGCCCACGCCAATGCGACCCAGGCGATGGACAATGGCCGCAACATGCTCATTGCCGGCGGTCTCGCGGTGCTGTTGGTCAGCAGCCTGCTGGCCTGGACCATCACCCGCAGCCTCACCGGACCGCTCGGCCGCGCCACCCGCGCCGCCGAAGCCATCGCCGACGGCCGCCTGGACAACGACGTCGCCACCGACGCGCACGACGAACCCGGCCGATTGCTGCTGGCGATGGAGCGCATGCAGAGCCAGTTGCAGCGCTTCTCGGGCGAGACGGCGCAGATGATCGAACTGCACGCGGACAAGGACATCAGCCACCGCATGCCGCAGGACTTCCCCGGCGTCTACGGCGAGCTGAGCAAGGGCATCAACACCATGATGTTCGAACACCTGGATGCCATCGTCGACGCCATCGGTGTGCTCAACGAGTACGCCAACGGCGACCTGCGCCGCGATGCGCGCCGCCTGCCCGGCAGCCGCGCGGTGCTGCACGAATCGATGGACGCGGCCAAGGCCAGCCTGCTGGCGATCAATACCGAGATCAAGCGCCTGGCCGCCGCGGCCGCGGCCGGCGACTTCAGCACCCGCGGCGATGCCGAGCGTTTCCAGCACGACTTCCGGCGGATGGTGCAGGACCTCAACGCGATGATGGAGGTCAGCGACCGCAACCTGGGCAAGCTGTCGGCGCTGCTGCAGGCCATCGCCGCCGGCGACCTCACCGCACGGATGGAGGGCAACTTCCAAGGCGTGTTCGCCACCATGCGCGACGACGCCAACGCCACGGCCGACCAGTTGACCGGCATCGTCGGCCGCATCCAGACCGCGGCGGTCAGCATCAACGCTGCGGCCACCGAGATCGCCGCGGGCAACGACGACCTGTCGCGCCGTACCGAGCAGCAGGCCGCCAGCCTGGAAGAGACCGCCGCTTCCATGGAAGAACTGACCTCCACGGTCAAGCAGAACGCCGAACACGCCCGCCAGGCCAACCAGCTCGCCAGCGGCGCGGCGGCGGTCGCCTCGAAGGGCGGCAGCGTGGTCGGTCAGGTGGTCACCACCATGAACGGCATCGAGGCCTCGTCGAAGAAGATCGCCGACATCATCGGCGTGATCGACGGCATCGCCTTCCAGACCAACATCCTCGCGCTCAACGCCGCGGTGGAAGCCGCCCGTGCCGGCGAACAGGGCCGTGGGTTCGCCGTGGTCGCCAGCGAGGTGCGCACGCTGGCGCAGCGTTCGGCCAACGCCGCCAAGGAGATCAAGGACCTGATCGACGACTCGGTCGGGCGCGTCGCCGAAGGCTCGGCCCTGGTCGACCAGGCCGGCAAGACCATGACCGAGATCGTGACCTCGGTGCGACGCGTCACCGACATCATGGGCGAGATCGCCGCCGCCTCGCAGGAGCAATCCGCCGGCATCGAGCAGGTCAACCAGACCGTCACCCAGATGGACGAGGCAACCCAGCAGAACGCCGCCCTGGTGGAAGAGGCCACCGCCGCCGCACGTTCGATGGAAGACCAGGCCGTGCAACTGAGCCAGGCGGTGGCGCTGTTCAGGCTGGATGCGTCGGCCACAGTCTCTCCGGCACATACGCACGACAGGCCCACCGGTGCTGTGGGAAAGCGCAGCGTGCGCCCGTTGGCGGCAGTGGCGAAGGCACTGCCGGCGCGGCTTGCAGTGCAGCCAACCGCGGCGATTGCGCAGGACAATGACTGGAAGGAGTTCTGAGCCGAGCCCTGCGCCCAACTCCGGCCCGGCTGGACGGCCGCGTCGCGCCGATCATGGACATCGGCGGAATGGCCGCTCGCTGCGGGTGCAGCAGGCGGCCTGATTACAGCATCCCTCGCGTCGCGCCACACACCAGCCCCGGCAGCGATGCCGGGGCTTTTTGTTTGCGGTGTGTCCGGCCGATCCGCATCTTCGCGCCCGCAAGGCCAGCACGCGCTGCATACGCGATGCCTCCGCGCGACCACTCGCCCGAGATGCGAGACGCAAAAAGCGCCGCTAAAGAATGCAGCAACGCTGCCGATAGCAATGTAGCGCACACTTTTTGTCTACGTGTGCGCCTGGTGACACCTGGGGAGGTGGAACCGGCACTCCAGGGGGATCGATCGGAGCAGATGCCGATCGCTGAAGCCATGCTGCAGGAAAGGGGAAAACGCATCGTGTGTAGTGCTGGCGCCGTTTGAGCGCGTGTTCCGCACGCCCTCCGTTCGATTCGCGCATTCCATCACAGATGAAACCAGCACCACGACCGGTGTCCCCTCGTACGAACACGCAATGACTTGTCCATTCTCAGGGGGTTCAACATGACGTCGTTCTTGCAACGCTACAACGTGGGCCGCCGCCTCAGCGGCGGTTTCGGTCTGCTCATCGTGCTGTCCTGCCTGCTGGTCGCCGCCGGCCTGGTCTCCATCGCGCAAGCGCGCAGCGAGTTGCGGCACATCGTCGAGGTCAACGTCGAGAAAATCCGGATCAGCAACAGCATGCTCGACGCCAACACCCGCATCCTGCTCGCGTTGAGCGCGTTGAGCATGGTGTCCGACGAGGCGCTCAACCGGAAGGAGCTGGCCGAAATCCAGCAGGCGCGTCAGCGCTACACCGACTTGCGCAAGGAACTCGAGGGGTTCCCACCGTCCAGCGAAAGCGTCAAGAAGTTGCGTCTGGACATCGATACGCAGCGTGCCGCTGCTGGCAAGCTCAACGACCAAGTGATCGCATTGGGCAACGCCAACCGTAATGCCGAAGCGCAGGCGCTGCTGAACGAGAAGGCCAGGCCGGTGACGGCCGCCCTGCAGGCCAAGATCCGCGAGAACGTGGCCTTGCAGGAACGGGAGACGGCAGCCGCCTATGCCAACGCCAATCACGCCATGGCACAGGGCCGCAACATGCTGGTCGCCGGTGGCGTGGCCGTCCTGCTGGTCAGTGGCCTGCTGGCCTGGACCATCACCCGCAGCCTGACCGGCCCGCTGGGCCGCGCCACCCGCGCCGCCGAGGCCATCGCCGACGGCCGCCTGGACAACGACGTGAGTACCACCGCGCGCGACGAGCCCGGCCGCCTGCTGGGCGCGATGGATCGGATGCAGACCCAGTTGCGGCGCTTCTCCAGCGAAACCGCGTTGATGATCGAGCTGCATGCCGACAAGGACATCAGCCACCGCATGCCGCAGGACTTCCCCGGCGTGTACGGCGAGCTGAGCAAGGGCATCAACACCATGATGTTCGAGCACCTGGACGCCATCGTCGATGCCATCGGCGTGCTCAACGAATACGCCAACGGCGACCTGCGCCGCGATGCCCGGCGCCTGCCCGGCAGTCGCGCGGTGCTGCACGAATCGATGGATGCGGCCAAGGCCAGCCTGCTGGCGATCAACACCGAGATCAAGCGCCTGGCCGCCGCGGCCGCGGCCGGCGACTTCAGCACCCGCGGCGATGCCGAACGTTTCCAGCACGACTTCCGACGGATGGTGCAGGACCTCAACGCGATGATGGAGGTCAGCGACGTCAACCTGGGCAAGTTGTCGGCGCTGCTGCAAGCCATCGCCGCCGGCGACCTGACCGCACGCATGGAGGGCGACTTCCAGGGTGTGTTCGCCACCATGCGCGACGACGCCAACGCCACCACCGATCAACTGACCGGGATCGTCGGCCGCATCCAGACCGCGGCGGTCAGCATCAATGCCGCCGCCAGCGAGATCGCCACGGGCAACGACGACCTGTCGCGCCGCACCGAGCAGCAGGCCGCCAGCCTGGAAGAGACCGCCGCCTCGATGGAGGAGCTGACCTCCACGGTCAAGCAGAACGCCGAGCACGCACGCCAGGCCAACCAGCTCGCCAGCGGCGCGGCCGCGGTGGCCTCGCAAGGCGGCGACGTGGTCGGTCAGGTGGTCACCACCATGAACGGCATCGAGGCCTCGTCGAAGAAGATCGCCGACATCATCGGCGTGATCGACGGCATCGCCTTCCAGACCAACATCCTGGCGCTCAACGCCGCGGTGGAAGCCGCCCGTGCCGGCGAACAGGGCCGCGGGTTCGCCGTCGTCGCCAGCGAGGTCCGTACGTTGGCACAGCGTTCGGCCAACGCTGCCAAGGAGATCAAGGGCCTGATCGACGACTCGGTCGCGCGTGTCGCCGAAGGCTCGGCTCTGGTCGACCAGGCCGGCAAGACCATGCATGAGATCGTGACCTCGGTGCAGCGCGTCACCGACATCATGGGCGAGATCTCCGCCGCCTCGCAGGAGCAGTCCGCCGGCATCGAGCAGGTCAACCAGACCATCACCCAGATGGACGAAACCACCCAACAGAATGCCGCGCTGGTGGAGGAGGCCACCGCCGCCGCACGTTCGATGGAAGAGCAGGCAACGCAGTTGCAGGAGGCCGTGGCGGTGTTCAAGTTGGACGCGTTGCCCACGATCGCGTCGATCGCCATCGTGCCGGCAAGTCGCCCTGCCCTACGCAACGTGCGCTCCGCGTAGTCGCGCACGTCGGCACCGGCGCCGGTCGGTCCGTTGCGCTTGCCCAGGCTGGCAGGCGTTCTGCGCGCTCATGCCAGCCACACCAGCGAGCGGCCGCATCCGTGCGACCGCTCGACGTGCACGCCGCCGGTGCGGCGTGGCACGCGTGCCACCGTCATTACTCCCCTAGAACGGCATGCGGCACCGAATGCTGGAAACGCGCAGCGCCGGCGTCCTGCACTGCCCGTGCCAGGGCGAACACGCTGTCGTGCACCGCGTCGACCCTCACCCTGCGTGGCACGCTGCACTCCACGCGTGCCAGGCGCCGCGCTGGCGCCTGAGCGACCAGGCGCCATGCCGCGCTAAAGAATCCCGTGCTGCCGTCGATACAAGGTTGAGCGCACGCTTTTTGTCTACATCGGTGCGTGCCGGCACGGCCTGGGGAGGTCCGCCGGCGCTTCAGGGGGATCGACCGGCGTACATCGCCGGTCGCTGAAGTCGAACGACGGGGGAAGGACACAGCCCTGACAGCGGACTTTTCGCGCATGCCCGTGGCACGCGCGCAGGCCGGACTTGCGGTTTTTTGCCACACGTTTCGTCAGGTCGTCCCACCCCGGATTCCCGGCGCATCGCAACACGCGTCGTTCCTTCCTTCGTACACGGAGCCCATCATGCATGCGATCTCGCCACATCAGGACGCATCCACCGATACGACTCATGGACGCGATAGGCGATTCCAGGTGCGGATCGGGCATGCCAACGCCATGGCCACCGTCGCGATCGCCGTGCTTCCGCACGTCCTGCCCGCCACGTCGTCGGTCGTCACGCCATGCGACCGCCACCGTCGCCAGCGCAAGCCGCCCGCGTTTGCCCGCGTCAACCGCCGGCGCCGCATCCCTGCGCGTCGACCTGCCTTTCCGTTCCTTGGAGATTGAGATGACCCGCTTTCTGCAACGCTACAACGTCGGTGTCCGCCTGTCGGCGGCCTTCGGCGTGCTGATTCTTCTTTCGGTGATCCTGGTGATCATCGGGCTGTCCGGCATGGCCGAGGCGCGCAAGCACCTGGACATGATCGTGCTGGACCGCATGGCGAAGATCGAATACAGCAACCAGATGCTCGACGCCAATTCCTCGGTCCTGGTCGCGCTGAGCACTTACACCACCTCCACCAACGCGGCGATGCGGCAAGAGGCGCTTGAGACCTTCAATCGGCAACGTGAACGTTACGCCGCGGCCCGCGCCAAGATGGACAAGCTGTCCAGCACCGCCGCCGGCCGCGCGATCCGCGCCGACATGGACGCCAAGCGCGCCGCCGCCAAGACCATCAACGACGCCATCGTGGCGCTGGGACAGAAAGGCGACACCACCCAGGCGGTGGAGATGCTGAACCGGCAAGCGCTACCCGCGACCCTGGCATGGCAGGGCAAGATCCGCGAGTTCGCCGATCGGCAGAAGTCGCAGGCTGCCACGAGCTACCAGGCAGCGCTGGAGGCGATGCACCGTGGCCGCATGCTGCTGATGAGCGGTACCGTGCTTGCCCTGGTGCTCAGCGCGTTGCTGGCGCTGACCATCACCCGCAGCCTGACCACGCCGCTGCGCCTGGCCACGCGGACCGCCGAGGCGATCGCCAATGGCCGCATGGACAATGCCGTGCGCACCGAGGCCCGCGACGAAACCGGCCGCCTGTTGCACGCCATGGGACGCATGCAGCAACAGTTGCAGGCGGTGCTCGCCGCGCAGGCGGAAATGGCGCAGCGCCACGACGCCGGCCAGATCAGCTACCGCATGGACGAAAGCACCTTCCCCGGCGACTACGGGCGCATGGTCCGCGACAGCAACGCGCTGGCAGCGGCGCACATCGCGGTGACCGAGCGCCTGGCGCAGATCATGGGCCGCTATGCCATCGGCGACCTGTCAGAGGACATGGACCGCCTGCCGGGCGAAAAAGCGCGGCTGACCGAGACGATGGACACGGTCAAGCACAACCTGACCGCGATGAACAGCGAGATCAAGCACCTGGCTGGTGCCGCTGCAGCGGGTGACTTCAGCGTGCGCGGCGACGCCGCGCGCTTCCAGTACGACTTCCGGCTGATGGTCGACAGCCTCAACCAACTGATGGCCACTGCCGACGGCAACCTGCAGGCGCTTTCGTCCCTGCTGCGATCCATCGCCGCCGGCGACCTCACCGCACGCATGCACGGCGACTTCCAGGGCGTGTTCGCGCAGATGCGCGACGACGCCAACGCCACCACCGAGCAGTTGGCCGCCATCGTCGCGCGCATCCAGACCGCCGCGGTCAGCATCAACGCCGCCGCCAGCGAGATCGCCACCGGCAACGACGACCTGTCGCGTCGCACCGAGCAGCAGGCCGCCAGCCTGGAAGAGACCGCCGCCTCGATGGAGGAACTGACCTCCACGGTCAAGCAGAACGCCGAACACGCGCGGCAGGCCAATCAGCTCGCCACCGGTGCCGCCTCGGTCGCCTCGCAAGGCGGCGACGTGGTCGGCCAGGTGGTCGAGACCATGAGCGGCATCGAGGCGTCCTCGCGCAAGATCGCCGACATCATCTCGGTGATCGACGGCATCGCCTTCCAGACCAACATCCTGGCCTTGAACGCCGCGGTCGAAGCCGCGCGTGCCGGCGAACAGGGCCGCGGTTTCGCCGTGGTCGCCAGCGAAGTGCGGACGCTCGCCCAGCGCTCGTCGCATGCGGCCAAGGAGATCAAGGACCTGATCGACGACTCGGTCGACCGCGTCGCGCAGGGCTCGGCCCTGGTCGACCAGGCCGGCAAGACCATGCACGAGATCGTCGCCTCGGTGCAGCGCGTCACCGACATCATGGGCGAGATCTCCGCCGCCTCGCAGGAGCAGTCCGCCGGCATCGAGCAGGTCAACCAGACCGTGATGCAGATGGACGAAGCCACCCAGCAGAACGCCGCCCTTGTGGAGGAAGCCACCGCCGCCGCCCGTTCGATGGAGGATCAGGCCGGCCAGCTGAGCCAGGCCGTGGCCCTGTTCAAGATCGACCAGCAGGCGCCGGCGGCGGCCCACCGCGCGGCCGCCCCGAAGCCGGCGGTCGTCGCCAGCGCCGGCGCGCGGCCGGTCAGGACGCCGGCCCCGCGCGCGGCCGCCCACCGGCCGGCGGCCACGGGCAACGCCGCTGTTGCGGCCGGCGCTGCCGATTGGCAGGAGTTCTGATCGCGCTCCACCGACGCGTTCAGACACCCGCATGACATCGAGCCCGGGAGCGCCAGCTCCCGGGCTTTTTTCGATCGGCGCCGCAATGCGGCGTGGGAATCAGCGGCATCAGCCGGCCCAAAGCGTGAACCGCATCCACGCCCCGTGAAGCAAGCGTGAAAACAAGCTAAATACGCGCCCCGGGGACTTAAAGAACGCAGGTGCCACGCCGATACGGAGATTGCGCAGACAAATTGTCTACAAATTCGAACAAATTTTGCAGCAATCCGCTAAAGCAAGTCGCCTGCAATTGGAGCATCCGTTTCAATCTACAAGATCTATTGAATTTAGTAAAACTATCGATTGCATGATTTTCGATTCACAGCCGAAATAGATAAGGCAGCGCCCGACGCCTCCGCGGACATCGACTCAGGCAAGGGGTACGCCATCCCAACGTTTCACCCTTTCCACCAGGACTACGACGATGACGCTCAAGAATCTCAGTCTTTCCGCCAGGCTCGCGCTCAGCTTTACCGTCATCGTGTTGATCACGTTGATCATCGGCTCGATCAGCCTGAGCAGCCTGTCCTCGCTCAACACGGCCGCCGACATGAACGACCACACCTACAAGGTGCTGGCCACCGGCGACAGGATGGGGCTCGACGCCTTGAACGTCGAAACCGGCGCACGCGGCTACATGCTCTCTGGCGACAAGCAACACTTGCAGCCGTTCATCAATGGCCAAGCCAGTTTCGACAAGAACTTCGCCGAAGCAAAGCAGCTGACCGCGGACAATCCGCGGCAGCAGGCGCGGCTGGAGAAGCTGCATGCCGCGTTCGACGATCTGGTCGGCGTGGAAAAGCAGGTGACCGGCCTACGCGAGCAGTCCAACGATCCGGCGGAACTCGCCTCCGTGTTCCGCGAAGCGCGCGATCGCAAGGCCATGCAATCCATCCGCGGGCTGCTCGGCGAGTTCCACAACGAGGAAAGCGGGCTGCTGGCCAAGCGCAGCGAAACCCTGACCACCGTACGCGCGCAGAACAAGTGGGCCGTGCTGCTGGGCAACCTGCTGGTGATCGTGGCCGCGATCGGCATGGCGATCGTGATCCGCCGCCAGTTGCTCAAGCGCCTGGGCACTGCGATCGACGTGGCCGACGCCATCGCCCGCGGCAAGCTCGACAATGCGATCGACCTGCGCAGCAAGGACGAGGCCGGCGTGCTGCTGACGAGCATGGACAAGATGCAGAGCCAGTTGCAGTCGGTGCTTGCCGCGCAGGCCGAGATGGCGCAGCGCCACGATGCCGGCCAGATCAGCTACCGCATGGACGAAGCCATCTTCCCCGGCGACTACGGCCGCATGGTCCGCGACAGCAACGCCCTGGCCGCCTCGCACATCGCGGTGAAGCTGCGCCTGGCGCAGATCATGGGCCGCTACGCGATCGGCGACCTGTCCGAGGACATGGACCGGCTGCCCGGCGAAAAGGCCGTGCTCACCGAGACCATGGACAAGGTCAAGCTCAACCTGACCGCGATGAACAGCGAGATCAAGCACCTGGCCGGTGCCGCGGCGGCCGGCGACTTCAGCGTGCGCGGCGACGCCGAGCGCTTCCAGTACGACTTCCGCATGATGGTCGACAGCCTCAACCAGTTGATGGCCACCGCCGATGGCAACCTGCAGGCGCTGTCGTCCCTGCTGCAGTCCATCGCCGCCGGCGACCTCACCGCGCGCATGCATGGCGACTTCCAGGGCGTGTTCGCGACCATGCGCGACGACGCCAACGCCACCGCCGAGCAACTGGCCGCCATCGTCGCGCGCATCCAGACCGCGGCGGTCAGCATCAACGGTGCCGCCAGCGAGATTGCCGCCGGCAACGACGACCTGTCGCGCCGCACCGAGCAGCAAGCCGCCAGCCTGGAGGAAACCGCCGCCTCGATGGAGGAACTGACCTCCACCGTGAAGCAGAACGCCGAGCACGCCCGCCAGGCCAACCAACTGGCTGCCGGCGCCGCCTCGGTCGCCTCGCAGGGCGGCGATGTGGTCGGCCAGGTCGTCGAGACCATGAGCGGCATCCAAGCCTCCTCGAAGAAGATCGGCGACATCATCTCGGTCATCGACGGCATTGCGTTCCAGACCAACATCCTGGCGCTCAACGCCGCCGTCGAGGCGGCGCGTGCCGGCGACCAGGGCCGCGGCTTCGCCGTGGTGGCCAGCGAAGTGCGGACCCTGGCGCAGCGCTCGGCCGGCGCCGCCAAGGAGATCAAGACCCTGATCGACGACTCGGTCGGCCGCGTCGCGCAGGGCTCGGCGCTGGTCGACCAGGCCGGCAAGACCATGCAGGAGATCGTCGCCTCGGTGCAGCGCGTGACCGACATCATGGGCGAGATCTCCGCGGCCTCGCAGGAGCAATCGGCCGGTATCGAGCAGGTCAACCAGACCGTCACCCAGATGGACGAGACCACCCAGCAGAACGCCGCGCTGGTCGAAGAGGCCACCGCCGCCGCGCGCTCGATGGAAGAACAGGCCGGCCAGCTGAGCCAGGCCGTGGCCGTGTTCAAGATCGAGGCGAGCAGCAGCCACGCCACCCCGCCAGCGGTCGCCAGCGCACCGGCGCGCGCGATCGCCCGGCCGGCGGCCAAGCCGGTGACCAAGCCCGCCCCGCGCCCGGTGCGGCCATCGGCCCGTCCGGTCGCCGTCGCCGCCGGCGACGACACCTGGCAGGAGTTCTGAGCGCGCATCCCCTGCCGCCCGTCTGACGCCAACGGCCCCGGGAGCGATCGGCTCCCGGGGCTTTTTTATTGCCGCCATGCGCCGCCTTCGCGTCGCCCCACACTGCATCGTGCAGCAGCGCCCGCGCCGCCGCACGGCATGACGACACGTCCTGGCCGGTACCGGCAGCCACTCCGATGCCGACCCGACGGGCGAGGCTCACCACAAGCACCGGCTACATTTCTGGGACGCTGTGCCGATAACAGCACTATCGCGCATGCTCTCTGCCTGGCTTGTCCGACAGCAGGACGCTTTCTCGAGCCAGGACGCGCGATCTCTCCATTCCTCCCATCGAGACGAACGCGATGCCCACGACGTCCTCCACACGCCCGAGCAGTGTCGCCACCCGCCTGATGCTGGGCGTGGCCGCGATCGCCCTGCTGTGCTTCGGCATTACCGCCGCCATCATCTACGCCCGCAGCAGTTCCGCCCTGCTCGCCTCCGCCAAGGTCGGCATGACCGACACCGCGCGCCTGGAATCGGAGCGCATCGGCAACACCATCGGCACCTCCGCCGTCTCCAACCAGGCGCTGGCCAATGCGCTGCTCGCCCAGCGCGGCCAGGACAAGGCGCGCGAGCTGTTCAGCGACAGCCTGCGCCGCGAGCTGCAGCAGCACCCCGACTGGACCGGCATCGGCACGCTGTGGGAACCGCAGGCGCTGGACGGCAAGGACGCGGACTACGCCAACAGCGCCGGCCACGACGCCAGCGGCCGCTACATGGTGTACTGGTCCTGGCAGAACGGAAAACTCGTGCGCGATCCGCTGCGCGACTACGACGTGGCCGGCGCCGGCGACTGGTATCTGAATCCGCGCAAGCTGCTGCGGCCGACCGTCGCCGAACCCTACGATTACGAGATCGCCGGGCAGAAGGTGCTGATGACCACGGTCAGCACGCCGATCCTGGAAGACGGCAAGTTCCTCGGCGTGGTCACCACCGATTTCGGGCTGGCCGCGCTGCAGCAGCGCGTGGCCAAGCTGCGCCCGCTCGGTGCCGGCCACGTGCGCCTGCTCTCGCCCGGCGGCGCGATCATCGCCGATCGCGATGCCGCGCTGGTCGGCAAGACGCTGCAGGATCCGGCCACCCGCGCCTTGCTGGCCGACATCGCCCAGGGCAAGACCGTCAGCCGCGACAGCGTGGATCCGCAGACCGGCGCCACCGATGTGGAAGTGTACGTGCCGCTGCAGATCGGCCAGGCCCAGGAGCGCTTTGCGCTGGGCGTGGCGGTGCCGAAGGCGGTGCTGATGGCGCCCGCGCACAACCTGCTGTGGACCATCGCCGCCGTCGGCCTGTGCGCCGCGCTGCTGCTCAGCGGCGGGCTCTACCTGCTGCTGCGGCGGCTGGTGGTCAAGCCGTTGGCCAGTGCGGTGGAAGTGTCCAGTGCGGTCGCCGCCGGCCGCCTGGACAGCCGCATCCAGTACCCGCGCAACGACGAGCTGGGGCAGTTGCTGGGTTCGTTGCAGCGCATGCAGCAGCAGCTGCGCGCGGTGCTCGACGCGCAGAAGGAAATGGCCCAGCGCCACGATGCCGGCGAGATCAGCTACCGCATGGACGAGCGCGCCTTCCCCGGCGACTACGGGCGCATGGTCCACGACAGCAATGCGCTGGCCGCCTCGCACATCGCGGTCAAGATGCGCCTGGCGCAGATCATGGGCCGCTATGCCATCGGCGACCTGTCCGAGGACATGGATCGGCTGCCTGGCGAAAAGGCCGTGCTCACCGAAACCATGGACACGGTCAAGCGCAACCTGACCGCGATGAACTCGGAGATCAAGCATCTGGCGGGCGCCGCCGCGGCGGGCGATTTCAGCGTGCGTGGCGATGCCGAGCGCTTCCAGTACGACTTTCGGGTGATGGTCGAGAGCCTGAATCAATTGATGGCCACGGCAGATGGCAACCTGCATGCGCTGTCCACACTGTTGCAGGCGATCGCCGCCGGCGACCTGACCGCGCGCATGCACGGCCAGTTCCAGGGCGTGTTCGCGACCATGCGCGACGACGCCAATGCCACCGCCGAGCAGCTGGCCGCGATCGTCACGCGGATCCAGACCGCCGCGATGAGCATCAACGGCGCCGCGGCCGAGATCGCCGCCGGCAACGACGACCTGGCGCGCCGCACCGAGCAGCAGGCGGCCAGCCTGGAAGAGACCGCCGCCTCGATGGAAGAGCTGACCTCCACCGTCAAGCAGAACGCCGAGCACGCGCGCCAGGCCAACCAGTTGGCCGCCGGCGCCGCCGCGGTGGCCTCGCAGGGCGGCGCACTGGCCAGTCAGGTCTCGGACAAGATGAGCGGCATCGAGGCCTCGTCCCGGAAGATCGCCGACATCATCGGCGTCATCGACGGCATCGCCTTCCAGACCAACATCCTGGCGCTGAATGCCGCAGTGGAAGCGGCGCGCGCCGGCGAACAGGGCCGCGGCTTCGCCGTGGTCGCCAGCGAAGTGCGCACGCTCGCCCAGCGTTCGTCGAATGCGGCCAAGGAGATCAAGACCTTGATCGACGATTCGGTCGAACGCGTCGCCGAGGGTTCGGCGCTGGTCGAACAGGCCGGCACCACCATGCAGGACATCGTCGCCTCGGTGCAGCGCGTCACCGACATCATGGGCGAGATCGCCGCCGCCTCGCAGGAGCAGTCGGCCGGCATCGAACAGGTCAACCAGACCATCACCCAGATGGACGAAGCGACCCAGCAGAACGCCGCGCTGGTCGAGGAAGCCACCGCGGCCGCCCGCTCGATGGAAGACCAGGCCGGCCACCTCAACCAGGCCGTGGCGCTGTTCAAGCTGGAGACCGGCGCCAAGGCGGGGACGGTCGCGCCGGCGCCCGCACGCCGGCCTGCCGCGGCCGCGGCGACGCCACGGCGGCCCGCTGCGGCCCCGTTGCGCGCCGTCCCGCACGCGACCGCGCCGCCGGACGACGCGCAGTGGCAGGAATTCTGAGCCGCCCCGCCGCCCCTGTTCCGCGCGAGGCGCCCGAGCGCCTCGTGCCCTTCCCCGCCCCCTGGCGTCGGCTACCACAGAGCGCTTAGCACGTCACGTTCGTAAAGAAACGGTCTTCAGGGTCGATATAGAAAGCGGAACTGCCACGCCATGGGCACCGCACGCGCCTCGGCGCCGGACGCACTGCGCCCGGATCCCCGGTTCCGATCGAACCGCCACGGGAGGCGCCATGAAGCCAGTCGTTCTTGCCAGCTGTCTGACCCTGCTCGGCCTTGCCGGCGGGGTCCACGCCGAAGCCGAGCCGATCGCCACCGATCGCCCGGACTTCGTGGAATCCAGCCTCACCGTCGGCGACCGGCGCCTGCAGGTGGAAACCAGCGTGGCCTGGGAACGCGACGGCGCTGTCGATGGCTACGCCACGCCCACCCTGTTCCGCTACGGCATCGGCCCGACCTGGGAACTACGCCTGGAGACCGACGGCTGGCAGACCATCGACGTCCCCGTCGGCGACGACGTCTCCGGCTTCTCCGACATCTCGCTCGGGCTCAAGCACCACCTGGCCGGCGAGATCGGCGGCGCCTCGCTGGCCTGGCTGCTGCACGTGGACCTGCCCAGCGGCGCGCGCGACGTGCGCGGCAGCGGTGCACGCCCCTCGTTCCGCCTGGTGGCCGAATGGGAGCTCAGCGACAGCGTGTCGCTGGGCATGATGCCCGGGGTAATCCGCGACGAAGGCGACGGCGGACATCGCTATACCGCCGGCATCTTCGGCGTGGTGCTGGGCAAGGCCTGGAACGACCGCACCCGCTCGTTCGTGGAGCTGGCCCTGCCGCAGATCGCCCATGCCGACGACGGCGGCACCATCGCCCTGCTCGACGTCGGTTCGGCCTGGCTGCTCAGCCAGGACGTGCAACTGGACGTGGTGTACAGCCGCGGCCTCAACGACCGTTCGCCGGACCACGCGCTGGGCGCGGGCCTGTCCTTCCGTTTCTGATCGGGCCACACCGATGAAAATCATGCATATGCTCGGGATCCTGGTGCTGGTGGCGGTGCTCGCCCTGCTCGCGCTGGGCGGGGTCGGCTACACCGCCCAGCAAGGGCTGCTGCGCTCGGTCGCGGCGCAGGTGACGTCCTCGGACGCGCTGCGCAACCACATGCAGGCCGACATGATGCACGACGCCCTGCGCGGCGACGTCACCGCCGCGTTGCTGGCGGCGGCGCGGCAGGATGCGGACGGGGTCAAGGCGGCGCGCGCCTCGCTGGGCGAACACGCCGGCGAATTCCGCAAGGCGCTGGACGATAACCAGAAGCTTCCGCTGGACGGCACCCTGCGCGCGCAACTGGATGCGGCGGGGCCGGCACTGCAGCGCTACATCGCCGCCGCCGACAAGGTGGTGACGCTGGCAGAAACCCATGGCGACAGCGGCGCCGCCTATGCCGATTTCACTGCACAGTTCACGCGGCTGGAAACCGAGATGGACGCGATCAGCGACCGCATCCTGGCGCTGAACGCGCAGAGCCGCACAGCCGCCGAACAGCAGAGCCAGCGCGCCACCTGGCAGCAGGCCGGCGCGGTGCTGGTCGCCGTGCTGTGCCTGGCCGCCGCCGCGGCCTGGATCCTGCGCTCGGTCGCGCAGTTGCTCGGCGGCGAGCCGCGGGTGGCGATGGACGCCGCCCAGCACATCGCCGAAGGCCGCCTGGACCAGCCGATCCCAGTCGCGGCCAGGCACGGGCGCAGCCTGATGGCGGCGCTGGCGCGGATGCAGCGCGAGCTGCGCGAGCGCATCGAACGCGAACGCAGCGTCGCCGCGGAGAACCTGCGCATCCGCACCGCGCTGGACAATGCCTCCACCGGCATGTACATCGCCGATCCCGACCTGACCATCATCTACGCCAATACCGCGCTGCAGACCCTGCTGCAGACCCACGCCGAGGACATCCGCGCCTGCGCGCCGGCGTTCGACCGTTCCGCGCCGCTGCTGGGCCAGTCGGTGGCGCTGCTGGAAGTCGGCAATTCGCAGGACGCGGAAATCTACCAGCGGCTGGACCGGCAAGGCGCGGCGCAGCGCGAGGTGCGCTACCGCGAGGTCTGCATCGCCCAGGAGATCTCCGCCATCCGCAATGCCGAAGGCGTGCACCTGGGCTTCGTCTGCGAATGGCGCGACCGCACCGCCGAGACCCGCGTCGAAGCGGAAGTGGCCGCGGTGGTGCGCAGCGCCGCCGCCGGCGACCTGTCGCAGCGCATCGACCGCACCGGCAAGCAGGGCTTCTTCCTGATGCTGGCGCAGCAACTCAACGGCCTGCTCGACGCCAACGCGATCAGCATCGCCGAGGTCTCGCGGCTGCTCAGCGCGCTGGCCGACGGCGATCTCGGTGCGCGCATGCACGGCGAGTTCCACGGCATCTTCGCCACCATGCGCGACGACGCCAACGGCACCGCCGAGCGCCTGGCCGATATCGTCGGCCGCATCCAGCGCGCCGCCGGCGACATCCACAGCGCCGCCACCGAAATCGCCCAGGGCAACAGCGACCTGTCGCAGCGTACCGAACAACAGGCCGCCAGCCTGGAAGAGACCGCCGCGTCGATGGAAGAGCTGACCGCCACGGTCAAGCAGAACGCCGAGCATGCGCGCCAGGCCAACCAACTCGCCGCCGGCGCCGCCGCGGTCGCCTCGCAAGGCGGCGCGGTGGTCGGCCAGGTGGTGGACACCATGAGCGGCATTGAGACCTCCTCGAAGAAGATCGCCGACATCATCTCGGTCATCGACGGCATCGCCTTCCAGACCAACATCCTGGCGCTCAACGCCGCGGTCGAGGCTGCCCGTGCCGGCGAACAGGGCCGCGGCTTCGCCGTAGTCGCCAGCGAAGTGCGCACCCTCGCCCAGCGCTCGGCCAATGCCGCCAAGGAGATCAAGGGGCTGATCGACGACTCGGTCGGCCGCGTCGCCACTGGCGCCGAGCTGGTGCAGCGTGCCGGCCAGACCATGCAGGAGATCGTGGCCTCGGTGGGCCGCGTCACCGACATCATGGGCGAGATCTCCGCCGCCTCGCAGGAGCAGTCGGCCGGCATCGAGCAGGTCAACCGCACGGTGACGCAGATGGACGAGAGCACCCAGCAGAACGCCGCCCTGGTCGAGGAGGCCACCGCGGCAGCACGGTCGATGGAAGACCAGGCGGCGCAACTGAGCGACGCGGTGGCGGTGTTCCGGTTGGAACAGCACGCCACGCGTGCCACCCCTGCCCCGGCCGTCGTCGCCGCGGTGATGGCCGGCCAGTCGGCAGCCGCTGCAACGTCGCATGCCGCGCAGGCGTCCCAGCCGAACGCGCAGGCCATCGCCGACGCGATCGGCACCGACTGGCAGCCGCTGACCGCTTGAGGAACCACGTAGGGAAATGAATCAGACAGCGTCGGGAATCGTCTTACGACCAACGACGTATCGAGGATTGCGCCGTCACGCCGATATCACATCTGGGCGACGGCGGAACGCGCTGCACAGCTAGGCACTGGGTTTCCTTTCTTCACCTTCTGACCGCCACGCCCACTCCTCCGGTCGCGCACACGCCGCCGGAGCCGTCGGGACAAGCACCTGGACGTCCCAGGAACACCGTCAACGAAGAGGTCGACATGAATGCCTTTCTGCAACGCTACAACGTCGGACGCCGCCTCGCTGGCGCGTTCGGTCTATTGATCCTGCTCTCCTGCATGCTGGTCGTGGCCGGCATGGTCTCCATGTCGCGCGCCTAGACCGAACTGGACCAGATCGTCAAGAAGAACGTCGAGAAGACCCGCATCAGCAACGACATGCTCGACGCCAACAACAAGATTCTTGGCGCGCTGGGTACGCTGGCGATGGTGACCAGCGACGAACTCAACCAGCAGGCTGTGGCAGAGATCAAGAAGCAGCGTCAGCGTTACACCGAATTGCGTGCCGAGCTGGACAAGTTCCCGCCCTCCGCGAAAGGCAAGGTGGTGCGTGCAAAGATCGACGCGGCACGGGCGACCGCGCGCGCACTGAACGACCAGGTCATCGCGCTCTCTCTCGCCAATCGCAACGACGAAGCGCAGGCCTTCCTGATCAACCGCTCACGTCCTGCCACCCTGACCTGGAACGGCTACATCCGCGACAACGTGGACCTGCAGAACGAGCAGTTGCAGACCGCGTACGCCAACGCGACGCAGGCGATCGCCGACGGCCGCCACATGCTGATCGCCGGCGGCGTGATGGTGCTGCTGGTCAGCGGCCTGCTGGGGTGGGCCATCACTCGCAGCCTGACCCTGCCGCTGCACCGTGCCACCCGTGCCGCCGAAGCCATCGCGAGCGGGCGCCTGGACAACGACGTCGCCACCGACACGCGCGACGAACCGGGCCGGCTGCTGAATGCGATGCACACCATGCAGACGCAATTGCGCAACCTGATGCGCGCGCAGGATGAAATGGCGCGCCGCCACGAACTCGGCGAGATCAGCTACCGCATGGACGAGAGCGCGTTCACGGGCGACTACGCGCGCATGGTCCACGACGCGAACAAGATGGTCGGCGATCACATCGCCGTGAAAATGCAGACCGTGCATCTGATCGAACGCTACGCGATCGGCGACCTTTCCCAGGACATGCCGCAACTGCCCGGCGAGAAGGCCACGATCACCACGGCGATGGCCGCGGTGAAGGGCAATCTGATGCGCATGAGTGGCGAGATCAACCAGCTCGCCGCCGCCGCCCTGGCCGGCGATTTCGCCGCACGCGGTGACACCGTCTACTTCCAGTACGATTTCCGCGCCATCGTCGAGAGTCTCAACCAACTGATGGCCACTGCCGACGGCAACCTGCAGGCGCTGTCGCAGATGCTGCGATCCATCGCCGCCGGCGACCTCACCGCGCGCATGCACGGCGACTACCACGGCGTGTTTGCCAGGATGCGCGACGACGCCAACACCACCGTCGAGCAGTTGGCGGCGATCGTCGGCCGCATCCAGACCGCCGCGGTCAGCATCAACGCCGCGGCCACCGAGATCGCCGCCGGCAACGACGACCTGTCGCGCCGCACCGAGCAGCAGGCCGCCAGCCTGGAGGAGACCGCCGCGTCGATGGAAGAACTGACCTCCACCGTCAAGCAGAACGCCGAACACGCCCGCCAGGCCAATCAGTTGGCGGTGGGTGCTGCCTCGGTGGCTTCGCAAGGCGGCAGCGTGGTCGGACAGGTCGTCGAGACCATGAGCGGGATCGAGGCCTCGTCGAAGAAGATCGCCGACATCATCAGCGTCATCGACGGCATCGCGTTCCAGACCAACATCCTGGCGTTGAACGCGGCGGTGGAAGCCGCGCGAGCCGGCGACCAGGGCCGCGGTTTCGCGGTGGTGGCCAGCGAAGTTCGCACCCTGGCGCAACGCTCGGCGGGTGCTGCAAAGGAAATCAAGGGCCTGATCGACGACTCGGTCACCCGCGTGGCAAAAGGTTCGGTCCTGGTCGACCAGGCCGGCCGCACCATGAGCGAGATCGTGGCGTCGGTGCAGCGCGTCACCGACATCATGGGCGAGATCTCGGCCGCCTCGCAGGAGCAGTCGACCGGCATCGAACAGGTCAACCACACCGTGGTGCAGATGGACGAGACCACCCAGCAGAACGCGGCACTCGTGGAAGAGGCCACGGCGGCGGCGCGGGCGATGGAAGAACAGGCTGGTGCGCTCACCAGCACCGTGGCGCTGTTCAAGATCGACAGCGTCGGCGAAGCGGCCGGGGGCGTGCGCCCGGCGCCTGCACGCGGACCGTCCGTTGCGGCCAAAGCGCAGCGTGTGGCGGCGCGTTCGCACAAGCCGACCGCCAAGCGCGCCGCGGTCGCGGTCGGCGGCGACTGGCAGGAGTTCTGAGGCGCACGGTCGCCATGCCGCCGGCATGGCGACCGACTGCGGCGGCACCGCCACGCCTGCGCGGTGCACGCCAGGCCCGCCAACACAGACGAGCGAGACGCAGGGCGAAGACTGGTCTATTACACGCCAGCGCATGTCGGAACCGCGTCGGATTTTGCCCTTGCCGACCAACAGCAGTCTGACCGCAGACAGCTTCCTAACCGCCTGCCAACACGTCCGTGAGAATTGCTCAATTTCTCACCGCCATGTCGATATCGAGGGTGCGACACGGCATTGCCAGGTCGTGTCGCAATCGCTGATCGCCAGCGCTTACGGCCCGGTTCCCCCTCTGTCCCCCGAAAGGTCGGCTATGAACGCACTTCTGCAACGCTACAACGTCGGTCGGCGCCTGGGCATGGCGTTCGGCATCCTCATCCTGCTGTCCGCCGTGCTGGTCGCCATGGGCTTGCTGACCATGACCAGGGCGCATCGCGAACTGGACAGCATCGTCAACGGCAACATGGAAAAGGTGCGCCTCTCCAACGAGATGCTGGATGCCAACACCAACGTGCAGATCGGGCTGCTGTCCATCACCATCGTCGACGGCGATGCGGCCAACCAGAAGATGCTGAACATCGTGCAGACCAACCGGGCGCGCTACAAGGCTGCGCACGATGCGCTGTCGGCGATGCCGGCGAACCCGGCCGAACGCCAGGCCATGGCCGCGATCGAGAGCGCACTCGCCCAGTCGGTGCAGCTCAACAATCAGGTGCTGGCGCTGGGCGAGAAGAATCAAAACGTCCAGGCGCAGACATTGCTGCTGGGCGATGCCGCCGTGGCGATGGACAAGCAGCAGGCGGCGATCCGCGCCAATGCCGATCTGCAGCGGCGCTTGAGCCAGGAAGCTTATGCGGCGTCCTCGGCGGCGATGGCGCGTGGCCGCATCGTTCTGATCTCCGGCGGCCTCGCCGTCCTGCTGGTCAGCGGCCTGCTGGGCTGGACGATCACCCGTAGCCTGACCGGGCCGCTGGGCCGCGCCACCCGCGCCGCCGAGGCCATCGCCGACGGACGCCTGGACAACGACGTGAGCACCGACGCGCGCGACGAACCCGGCCGCCTGCTGGTCGCGATGGGCCGCATGCAGACCCAGTTGCAACGCTTCTCCCGCGAAACCGCGTTGATGATCGAGCTGCACGCCGACAAGGACATCAGCCACCGCATGCCGCAGGACTTCCCGGGCGTGTACGGCGAGTTGAGCAAGGGCATCAACACCATGATGTTCGAGCACCTGGATGCCATCGTCGATGCCATCGGCGTGCTCAACGAATACGCCAACGGCGACCTGCGCCGCGACGCGCGCCGCCTGCCCGGCAGTCGCGCCGTGCTGCACGAGTCGATGGACGCGGCCAAGGCCAGCCTGCTGGCGATCAACACCGAGATCAAGCGCCTGGCCGCCGCGGCCGCGGCCGGCGACTTCAGCGCCCGCGGCGATGCCGCGCACTTCCAGCACGACTTCCGGCTGATGGTGCAGGACCTCAACGCGATGATGGAGGTGAGCGATCGCAACCTGGGCAAGCTGTCGGCACTGTTGCAGTCCATCGCCGCAGGCGACCTGACCGCACGCATGGACGGCGAGTTCCACGGCGTGTTCGCCACCATGCGCGACGACGCCAACGCCACCGCCGACCAGTTGACCGGCATCGTCGGCCGCATCCAGACCGCGGCGGTCAGCATCAATGCCGCCGCCACCGAGATCGCCGCCGGCAACGACGACCTGTCGCGCCGTACCGAGCAGCAGGCCGCCAGCCTGGAGGAGACCGCGGCCTCGATGGAGGAGCTGACCTCCACCGTGAAGCAGAACGCCGAGCACGCCCGCCAGGCCAATCAGTTGGCGGTGGGCGCTGCCTCGGTGGCCTCGCAGGGCGGCGACGTGGTCGGACAGGTCGTCGAGACCATGAGCGGCATCCAGGCCTCCTCGAAGCGGATCGCCGACATCATCTCGGTGATCGACGGCATCGCCTTCCAGACCAACATCCTGGCGCTCAACGCGGCGGTGGAAGCTGCCCGTGCCGGCGAACAGGGCCGCGGCTTCGCCGTGGTCGCCAGCGAAGTGCGCACCCTCGCCCAGCGCTCGGCCAACGCCGCCAAGGAGATCAAGACGCTGATCGACGAGTCGGTCGGCCGTGTCGCCACCGGGTCGGCCCTGGTCGACCAGGCCGGCCGCACCATGAGCGAGATCGTCGCCTCGGTGCAGCGCGTCACCGACATCATGGGCGAGATCTCGGCGGCGTCGCAGGAGCAATCCGCCGGCATCGAGCAGGTCAACCAGACCGTCACCCAGATGGACGAGACCACCCAGCAGAACGCCGCCCTGGTCGAAGAAGCCACCGCCGCCGCCCGCTCGATGGAAGAGCAGGCCGGCCAGCTCAGCGATGCGGTCGCGCTGTTCAAGATCGACAGTGTCGCCAGCATCGCGCGACCGGCCGCGGGACGCGCGGCGCCGGCCAAGCCGGCGGCGCGGGTCGCGGGCAAGGCCGGCGCGCGCCGCAACCGGCGGCACGCCGTACCGTGGCCGCCGCCAGCAATGGCGACGCCTGGCAGGAGTTCTGAGGCCAAGGCACATAGGGCATGGCCGCCACGCCCCGGCACGCGGCACATCCTGTCATTGCTTCCGATGCCGGCTGCGCGGACACGTGCAGCCGGCGATCGTGTGTCCGCGCGTCCGGGCACACCACCGCGAAACTGCCGCGCGCGGCGTCCGCGTCGTCACGGCGAACGCCAGGTGCTGTCAGCCGGGTGCGACACCAGCGGCGCCCACGCGCAGCGCCCTTCGGACGACGTGACTCAACTGGGGCGTACCGGCACCTGCAGGCCGCGGCCATTCCGGCGGCATCCTCATTGGGTGTGCGATCCCCGGAACGTGCGGTGGTACGCAAATCGCGCCGATTCCGGTGTCGGGCTGCATCCGCGTGCGACCGGGCAGCGTAAGTGCTCCCATCCGACCATCACACCGATCCCACAACCCTGATGCCCGTCTAACCAGAACGGATCACAGATTCAATTTTTGTCTAACGCCGCCGCTAAAGAAATGCCCGAGTCGGACGAGCGCGCGCGATCCCGTCGCACGCGTCATCCTGCCTAGGCGACGTTCCCGGCTGCCACGTTCCCGCATTCCCCTGGCATGCGCTCCCCTGGAGCGCATGCCTTCTTTCGCTCTTCCTCCGAGACCCGCGCAATGACGTCGCACTCCGCGAACCACGCCGCTCCGCCCGCCTCCGAACGCCGCTCCCGTTTGCGGGTCTGGCACGACCTTCCCATCGCGCGCAAGCTCAGCCTGATCGGGGTCCTGGCCCTGATCGGCCTGGCCATTCCGCTGCTGCTGTACACCCGCACGCTCAACGACGGCGTGGAGGTCAGCCGCGCCGAGTTGCGCAGCTATGCGCCGCTACGGCAGATGCTGACGCTGCTGGCGGCCCTGCAGGAAGAACAGGTCGGCACCGCCGCCGAGGCGGCGCAGGCGCGCGTCACCGCGGACCGGGCGCTGGGCGAACTGCAACGGACCGTGCCGGCCCTGCCCGGCTTCGACCGCAGCACGGCGGCGCTGGCGCAGCTGCAGCAGACCTTGCAGACCAGGCGCACCGACTTCGCGGCGGTCGCAGACCACGCCGACGACGCCCTGGACGCCCTGCGCGACGACAGCCAACTGGTCTACACGCCCTACGTGGAGAGCTACCACCTGGTGGTCAGCAGCCTGATCTACGCCCCGGTGACCAGCCAGACCCTGACCCGACTGGACGCGATGCATGATCCGTCCCAAGCGGGCACGGAGACCCCGGTCCTGCGCGCCCAGATCGGTGAGTTGGCGCGCGATCAGGCGCGCCTGCGGCATGAACTGAAGAAGGCCCTTGGCCTGCTCGAGCAGCAGGATCCGGCGCTGACGCAGGCGGTGACCAGCGAAGCCGCCGTCGCCGACCGTGCCCTGCCGCAACTGGCGCAGGCCCTGGACAGCGGCGGCGCCGACGCCGACCAGCGCTGGAACGCGGCCCTGCACGGCTGGGACGAAGCCCTGCACGGGCTGAGCGCCACCGCCTTGCAGGCCCTGCAACGCCAGTCGCAACGGCACCTGGACGCGTCGCTGCAGGCGATGTGGTCCGCGGCGTCCGGACTCGGCGTGTTGACCCTGCTGATCGCGGCGATCTGTGCGCACACGCTGCTCACGCTGACCCGCAATGTACGTCGCGCTGCCAGCGTCGCCGCCGACATCGCCGAAGGCCGCCTCGACGCGCGGATCGTGGTGCCCAGCCGCGACGAAAGCGGCCGGCTGCTGGCCGACATGCAGCGCATGCAGCAACAGCTACGCGAGGTGCTGGCCGCCCAGACCGAGATGGCGCGGCGCCACGACGTGGGCCAGACCAGCTACCGCATGGACGAAAGCAGCTTCCCCGGCGACTACGGGCGCATGGTCCGCGACAGCAACGCGCTGGCCGCCGCGCACATCGCCGTGACCGAGCGCCTGGCGCAGATCATGGGCCGCTATGCCATCGGCGACCTGTCCGAGGACATGGATCGGCTGCCTGGCGAAAAGGCCCGCCTCACCGAGACGATGGATACGGTCAAGCACAACCTGACCGCGATGAACCGCGAGATCAAGCACCTGGCCGGCGCCGCGGCGGCCGGCGACTTCAGCGTGCGTGGTGACGCCGAGCGCTTCCAGTACGACTTCCGGCTGATGGTCGACAGCCTCAACCAGCTGATGGCCACCGCCGACGGCAACCTGCAGGCGCTGTCCGCCCTGCTGCAGTCGATCGCCGCCGGCGACCTCACCGCGCGCATGCACGGCGACTTCCAGGGCGTGTTCGCCACCATGCGCGACGACGCCAATGCCACCACCGCACAACTGGCGGCCATCGTCGCGCGCATCCAGACCGCCGCGGTCAGCATCAACGGCGCCGCCGCCGAAATCGCCACCGGCAACGACGACCTCTCGCGCCGCACCGAGCAGCAGGCCGCCAGCCTGGAGGAAACCGCTGCGTCGATGGAGGAACTGACCTCCACCGTCAAGCAGAACGCCGAGCGCGCGCGCGACGCCAACCGCCTCGCCGCCGGCGCGGCCGCGGTGGCGTCGCAGGGCGGCGCTGTGGTCGGCCAGGTGGTGCAGACCATGAGCGGCATCGAGACCTCCTCGAAGAAGATCGCCGACATCATCTCGGTCATCGACGGCATCGCCTTCCAGACCAACATCCTGGCGCTCAACGCCGCGGTGGAAGCCGCCCGTGCCGGCGAACAGGGCCGCGGTTTCGCCGTGGTCGCCAGCGAAGTGCGCACCCTCGCCCAGCGCTCGGCCAACGCCGCCAAGGAGATCAAGACGCTGATCGACGAGTCGGTCGGCCGTGTCGCCGAAGGCTCGGCCCTGGTCGAGCGCGCCGGCACCACCATGCAGGAGATCGTGACCTCGGTGCAGCACGTCACCGACATCATGAGCGAGATCGCCGCGGCCTCGCAGGAGCAATCGTCGGGCATCGAGCAGGTCAACCGCACCGTCACCCAGATGGACGAGAGCACCCAGCAGAACGCCGCCCTGGTCGAGGAAGCCACCGCCGCCGCCCGCTCGATGGAGGATCAGGCCGGGCTACTGCGCCAGGCGGTGGCGGTGTTCAAGGTGGAAGCGGCGACATCGCCGCTGCGCCCGTCGGCGGTGCCGGCCGCGCGCAGGCCGGCACACGCCTTCGCCTGAGTGCAGGCGCGCGGTAGCGCAACCAGAAGCGGGCATCTGTCGCGCCCGGGCCCCGGCGCCCTATACCGAGGCCTCACCCTACACACCATTCGGCCGCGGCCATTCCGCGGCCGAATGCGTTTCCGGCACTGCACATCGCGTTTTTTCGCAAGACGCGCACATCAGCATCGTTACCACCACGTGAATTGTGATGAATGACGCCTTAAGGAACCGTAGACGCTGTCGATAACGTGAGCAGCCGGTGAGTACCGGCGTCGCGCGGGCCGATTTCCCATGCAGGCACCCTCCGCCACGACGCACCGTTCGCGACGTTTCGCCCGCATGCCATGGGGACTGTTGCTGCTGGTGCTCTGGAGCATCTGGGCCGCCAGCCACTTGGTTGCGCTCGCCACTCCGCCACCGGCCGACAGTGCCGAGGCCATCCGCGCACGCCTGCTGGCGTTCGCCCCCGCGTCCATCGCCACCGGCCAGGCCGTGGCGTTTCGCCTGCGCGTGGCCGGCTGCGCCTGCGCCGCACCTGCGGCCCTCGCACTGCCTGGCATCCACAGCGTCGACCTGCGCGACCGTCCGGCGCCGCTGGCGCTGCCGTATGCGCTGATCGTGTTCGATGCGCACGCGCGCCTGATCTATGCCGGTCCGGCGCACCTGGCCGGATGCGGCACGTCCATCGCCGCCGCTGCGCTGATCCCACGCTTGCTGGCCGCCGGCGACACGTCGCCGCTGATCTCTCCCGCCCAATGTGGCTGTCCCACCGACTCCAAGGAACCCCTTGCATGAGCGCCTCGCCTACCCAAGGCCATTTTCTCGTCGGCAACGAGCGCTACGTCTACCTGCAGAAACTGGCGGCGCAGGCCGACCGGCTGTTCGTGACGGTGTCCGTCCTGGCCACGCTCGCCAGCCTGGTCGCCGCCTGGCATGAGGCCGCGTGGACACCATGGCTGGCGGTCAGCCTGCCGACCCTGGCCGTCGTTGCCCTGCAGGTGAAGCTGTACCCGGGCAGCCTGTTGAGCCGCTGCACCGTGGCGCTGGGCCTGATGGTGCAGGCCGCCGTGCTGATCCAGCAGTCCGGCGGCATGGTCGAGGTGCACTTCGGCGTGATCCTGCTGATCGCGCTACTGCTGTACTACCGCGACTGGCGGCCGATCGTGGTCGCCGCCGCGGCCATCGCCGTGCATCACGTGCTGTTCTTCTGGCTGCAGCACCGCGGCCTGCCGGTGCTGGCGTTCACCGCCGACGCGGGCATCGGCATCCTGGTCATCCATGCGCTGTACGTGGCCGTGGAAACCGCGATCCTGGTGCCGATGGCGGTGCAGATGCGCCGGCAGCTGCTGGACGTGGGCCACGATCCGCACGACCTGGCGCAGGCCGCGCGTGCGATGGCCCAGCAGCAGCCGCTGTCGGCGGCGATCCGCGCGCTGGACCTGCCGGAAGGATCCATTGCCCACACCCTGGTGGCGGCCAACGCGCAGTTGCTGCGCAGCCGCGAGCAGGACAGCGAGGCGCAGCGCGAGGCCCTGCGCATCCGCACTGCGCTGGACGACGTCACCACCAACGTGATGATCGCCGACGCCGAGCGCCGCATCGTCTACGTCAACCGGCCGCTGCTGCAGATGCTGAGCGACGTGCAGGACGACCTGCGCCGCGACCTGCCGCAGTTCGATGCCAGCGACCTGCTGGGCAAGACCATCGACGTGTTCCATCGCCATCCCGAGCACCAGGCGCGCATGCTCGCCGAGCTGAAGGGCACCCACCGCGCGCAGATCCGCGTCGGCGGCCACACCATGCGGCTGATCGTCAATCCGGTCACCGACGCTGCCGGCAACCGCCTGGGCTTCGTGGTGGAATGGGCCGACCGCACCGAGGAAGTGGCGGTGGAAGAGGAGATCGCCGGCATCGTGCGCGGTGCGGTCGCCGGCGACCTCGGCGGGCGCATCCGCCTGGACGACAAGCACGGCTTCCTGCTGCAGCTGGGCGAACAGATCAACGCCATGCTCGCCGCCGGCGCCTCCGGCCTGGGTCACATCCAGCAGATGCTGCGCGCGCTGGCCCAGGGCGACCTGTCGCGGCGCATCGATGCCGACCTGCAGGGCGTGTACGCGAACATGAAGGACGACGCCAACGCCACCGCCGAGCAACTGTCGGCGATCGTGCGGCAGATCCAGGGCGCCTCGGACGCGATCAACACCGCCGCCGGCGAGATCGCCGCCGGCAACGACGACCTGTCGCGCCGCACCGAGCAGCAGGCCGCCAGTCTGGAGGAAACCGCCGCCTCGATGGAGGAACTGACCTCCACCGTCAAGCAGAACGCCGAGCATGCGCACCAGGCCGACCAGTTGGCGGTCGGCGCGGCGGCCGTCGCCTCGCAAGGCGGCAGCGTGGTCGGCCAGGTGGTCACCACCATGAGCGGCATCGAAGCCTCCTCGAAGAAGATCGCCGACATCATCTCGGTGATCGACGGCATCGCCTTCCAGACCAATATCCTGGCACTCAACGCCGCGGTGGAAGCCGCCCGTGCCGGCGAACAGGGCCGCGGCTTCGCGGTGGTCGCCAGCGAGGTGCGCGTGCTGGCGCAGCGCTCGGCCAGCGCCGCCAAGGAGATCAAGGACCTGATCGACGACTCGGTGACCCGCGTGGCCGAAGGCTCGGCCCTGGTCGATCAGGCCGGCCGCACCATGCAGGAGATCGTCAGCTCGGTGCAGCGCGTCACCGACATCATGCGCGACATCGCCTCGGCCTCGCAGGAACAATCGGCCGGCATCGAGCAGGTCAACCAGACCATCGTGCAGATGGACGAGGCGACCCAGCAGAACGCCGCGCTGGTCGAGGAAGCCAGCGCCAGCGCCCGCTCGATGGAACAGGAGGCCGGCGCACTGGCGCGCGCCGTGGCATCCTTCACCCTGGAGCAGCGCCCGCCGCTGGGCGCCGTCGCCACCGCCGGCAACGTGCGTCCGGTCTACAAAAACGCCGTGCTCAGCCGATAGCATGCGTGGGGCGGCCCGACCCGGTGCCGCCCCACCCACCTCCAGTACCCACTCTCCACCATGGCCGAAGGCACTCCCAGCGACTCCCCTGTCCCGACTTCGCCGGAAGAAGAAGTGGAGGACGACCGTTTCCTGCTGACCAAGCCGCGACAGATCCGCCAGTTGCTGCAGTCGCTGATCCAGCAGCGTTCGCAGGTCAGCGCGCACGTGGGCGGTCGCGACCAGGCCTTCTCGACCGCGTTGCTGGACCTGGACGAGGACAGCCTGCTGCTGGACCTGAGCGTCAACGAGGCCTCCAACCGCGCCGCCGAGCAGGCCGAGTACCTGCTGTGCTTCGCCCAGTTGGACAAGGTGCGGGTGCGTTTCCGCATCGAAAGCCCGCAGCGCACCGACGACAACGGCCAACCGGGCCTGCGCGCCGCGCTGCCGGAATCGCTCTACTACCTGCAGCGGCGCGAGCATTTCCGCCTGGAGACCCCGATCACCGATTCGCCGTTGTGCGTGCTGCGCATCGACGACGATGCCGGCCAGGTCGACCTGAAGCTGCGCGTGGTCGACATCAGCGGCGGTGGTCTGGCGGTGGCGCTGGTACAGGGCCAGCCGATGCCGCAGCTGCAACAGAGCTACCCGAACTGCGTGCTGCAGCTGCCCGATGCCGACGCCATCCGGCTGACCCTGCAGGTCTGCAACATGTATGTCTCCAAGCTCGCCAACGGCCAGGACACCCTGCGCGTGGGCATGCGCTTCCAGGACCTGCCGCGCGGTGCCGACGCGGCGATCCAGCGCTACGTGTTCCGCATCGAGCGCCAGCGCAGCGCCCGCAAGAGCGGCGTACTTTCCTGAACGCCGCCGGCGGCCAGCCGATCCAGGTCTAAAGTTCGCCGTGGTCGCGCCGATCTAGCATCAGAGTCGCGCTTTCCCACCCACGCCACCACCCGCAATCCCGTGCGCACCAGGAGCACACGATGAACGACAAGACCACCTCCAACTCCGACGCCACCGGCGGCGAATTCCTCAGCTTCACCCTCGGCGAAGAACACTACGGCGTGGATATCCTCAAGGTGCAGGAAATCCGCGGCTACGATTCGGTCACCCGGGTCCCGGACGCCCCCGAGTACATCAAGGGCGTGATCAACCTGCGCGGCACCATCGTGCCGGTGATCGACCTGCGCCTGAAGCTGCGCCTGAAGGAAGCCCGCTACGACGCCTTCACCGTGATGATCGTGCTCAACGTCGAGAACCGCGTGGTCGGCATCGTGGTCGACAGCGTCTCCGACGTGATCCCGCTGAACCAGGAGCAGATCCGCCCGACCCCCGAGTTCGGCGCCGCAGTCGACACCCGCTTCATCTCGGGCATCGGCACCCAGGACGACAAGATGTTGATTCTGCTGGACATCGAGACCCTGCTCGACAGCGCCGAGTTCGGCCAGCAGCACGCCCACGTCGACGAAGCCGCCTGACGCGGCCTGTGCCGCCGGGCTGTAGACGAAACCCGCCGACCGGCGGGTTTTTTATTGAAATGCGAACTGTTTATCACTTGTGAGAATCAAGTTAACCGGTTTCAGGCCGATAGCTGAAGAGTGGCCGCTATCACACAGCCCTCACTTCATCCCCCCGCCCTCTAGGAGTCGTTCCATGAAACCGAGCTTTCCCATGCTGCTGGTCCTGCTGCTCGCCGCCAGCCCCAGCACCTTCGCCCAGTCCCAGCAGATGATCCCGCCGGAGATGGCGACCCGGTTCGTCGGCAAGGACGGCATGGTCTGCGGCAAGGTCGAGAAAGCCAAGTACGCGCAGAATTCCGAGGGCGAGCCGACCTTCCTGTACATGGGCGGCATGTTCCCGCGCCACACCTTCTCGGCCCGCATCGCCGGTGCCGACCGCAGCAAGTTCGGCTTCCCGCCGGAAACCCTGGAAGGCAAGGACGTGTGCGTGATCGGCAAGATCGAGCGGGACAGCTCGCGCGCCGAAATCCAGGTCAGCGCGCCGTCCAGCCTGAAGCTGGCCACCATCAAGTAAGTCCCCGCGCCGCCGTGCTGGACCCGTGCATGCGGTCCGGCGCGGCGGCGTTTGCCGTTCTTGCCCTTGTCGCCCCCTCCGAATTACGGGAAACGCGCTCATGCAGTGGATTAAAGATCTCAAGGTGATGCCCAAACTGATGCTGGCGTTCGGCGTCGTGCTGGCGTTGATGCTCATCCAGGGCGTGGCCGCCTACCGCGGTCTTAACTCGCTCGACGGCGTGACCAAGAATGTGTCGTCGCAGGTGGTGCCGAGCGTGCGCACCGGCGGCGAAATGCGCGGCATCCTCGGCGAGTACCGCAACGCGGCCTACCAGAGCCTGATCCGCAGCAGCGATGCGCTGAAGAAGGAATCGGCCGCGCGCAAGATTGCACTGAAGAAGCAGATGGACCAGATCCTGGCCAAGTATCCGCCCCGGATCGGCAGCCCGCAGGAAAAAACGCTCTATGACCGTTTGGTCGCGGACTGGAAGAAGGCCAGCGCCTCGTACCAGTCCGTCGACGAAATGCTGCAGCTGGACCTGCACGACGACGCCATCGACACCTTCACCGGCGAGACCCGCACCCTGCACAACAAGGTGATGGACGACGTCATCGCCCTGATCGCCGAGAACGACCGCCAGGCCAAGGCCGCGGCCGATGCCGCCAGCAGCACCTATAGCAAGGCCTCCGCGACGCTGTTGATCTGCCTGCTGATCGGCCTCGGCGCGGCGGTCGGCCTGGCCTTCCTGTTCGGACGGATGCTGGCCAACAGCGTGCGCGACGCGGTCAAGGTGGCCAGCGACGTCGCCGCCGGCAAGCTGGACGGACATATCGACGCCAACGGCAAGGACGAAATCGGCGAACTGATGCAGGCGCTCAAGCGCATGCAGCAGGACCTGCGCGGGCGCATCGAACGCGACGCCGCGGTCGCCTCGGAGAACCTGCGCATCCGCACCGCGCTGGACAACTCCTCGATCGGCATGTTCATCGTCGACCTGGACTACAACATCGTCTACGCCAACCCCTCGATGCAGGGCCTGACCGACAAGTACGCCGAGCAGATCCACTCGGTGGCGCCGGCCTTCGATTCGAGCCTGCCGCTGGTCGGCTCGCCGGTCACCGTGCTGGAGTACGGCAACCAGCACGATCCCAAGACCCTGTCGGAGCTGGAAAAGAAGGGGGTGATGGAGCGCGAGATGGCCTACGTCGACGCGCGCATCGCCCAGACCATCACCGCGATCCGCGACCAGCACGGCACCCACATCGGTTTCGTCTGCGAATCGCGCGACCGCACCCTGGAAGCGCAGGTCGAGCAGGAAGTGGCCAAGATCGTGCGCGAGGCCGCCGCCGGCGACCTGAGCGGGCGCGTCGGCCTGGACGGCAAGCACGGCTTCTTCCTGCAGCTGGCGCAGCAGCTCAACGGCCTGCTGCAGGCCAACGGCGACAGCATCGGCGAGGTGTCGAAGTTGCTGACCGCGCTGTCGCAGGGCGACCTCACCGCGCGCATGCACGGCGAGTTCCAGGGCGTGTTCGCGACCATGCGCGACGACGCCAATGCCACCGCCGAGCAGCTGGCGGCCATCGTCGGCCGCATCCAGCAGGCGGCGAACGCGATCAATGCCGCGGCCGGCGAGATCGCCGCCGGCAACGACGACCTGTCGCGCCGTACCGAGCAGCAGGCCGCCAACCTCGAAGAGACCGCCGCCTCGATGGAGGAACTGACCTCCACCGTGCGCCAGAACGCCGAGCACGCGCGCCAGGCCAACCAGCTGGCCGCGGGTGCGGCCTCGGTGGCCTCGCAGGGCGGCGACGTGGTCGGCCGGGTGGTCGAGACCATGAGCGGGATCGAAGCGTCCTCGAAGAAGATCGGCGACATCATCTCGGTCATCGACGGTATCGCCTTCCAGACCAACATCCTGGCGCTCAACGCCGCGGTGGAAGCCGCCCGTGCCGGCGAACAGGGCCGCGGCTTCGCCGTGGTCGCCAGCGAAGTGCGCACCCTCGCCCAGCGCTCGGCCAACGCCGCCAAGGAGATCAAGGGCCTGATCGACGCGTCGGTCGGCCAGGTGGCCAACGGCTCGACCCTGGTGCGTCAGGCCGGCCAGACCATGACCGAGATCGTCGCCTCGGTGCAGCGCGTCACCGACATCATGGGCGAGATCGCCGCCGCCTCGCAGGAGCAGTCGGCCGGCATCGAGCAGGTCAACCAGACCGTCACCCAGATGGACGAGACCACCCAGCAGAACGCGGCCCTGGTCGAAGAAGCCACCGCCGCCGCCCGCTCGATGGAAGAACAGGCCGGCCAGCTGACCGAAGCCGTGTCGATCTTCCGTGTCGAGCAGTCGGCCCAGGCCGTGGTCACGCATGCCCCGCACGCGGTGGCCGCGCCGAAGCCGGCACCGGTGGCGAAGAAGCCGGCGGCTGTCGCTCCCGCCAAACCCGCCGTGCGCGCCCGCAAGGCCGAACCGGCGCTGGCCGATTCGGACTGGCAGGAATTCTGAGACCGGCCCAGCCTGTCGCAGCGTTTCCCATCCCCGGCCTTCGCGCCGGGGATTTTTTTTGGCAGCGTGGACGCGAGGATTGTCTACACCGCACCGCACGGCGCACTCAATTTCTTCCCTGCCGCGGCCGTTAAAGGCTAGTGAACACCTCCAAGGACCACGTCCATGCCGTCTCGCTCACTGCTCACCCGTCTCTCGGATCTGCCGCTGCGCCGCAAGTTCCTGTGGCAGACCGTGTTGCTGGGTGCCGGCATCGTCCTGCTGGCGGTGATCGCTGCGCGGATGCAGTACCTGGACATCCGCAACACCCGCGAACAGGCGCTGAAGGGCCAGATCGAACTGGCGCTGGGCGTGGTACGCGCCTATGCCGCGGAAGTGGACAAGGGCAGCATGCCGCTGGAGGACGCGCAGCGCACCGCCCTGCGCACGCTGGAGTCGATGCGCGCCCGTGACGGCGTGGATTACTTCTACGTGCACGACATGCACCCGACCATGCTGATGCATCCCACCCGCAAGGATCTGATCGGCAAGGACATCGGCCAGGTGCTCAGCGCCGACGGCAAGCCGATCTTCCGCGAATTCGTGAAGGTGGCCGGAGCCGGCGGCGGCTACGTCGACTATCTGTGGCCCAAGCCCGGCAACGACACGCCGGTGGAGAAAGTGTCCTACAACGCCCCGTTCGCGCCCTGGCACTGGGTGATCGGCACCGGCGTGTACATGGACGACGTGCAGGCACAGGCGCTGATCTTCACCGGGGTGATGACCCTGGCCGGCGGCATCCTGGTGCTGCTCACCTTCGGCATCAACTGGCTGATCGGCAGCTCGGTGCTGCGCCCGGTGGCGCGCAGCCTGGAAGCGATCCGCGCGGTGTCGCGTGGCGACCTCAGCGTGCGCATCGACAATCCCGGCCGCGACGAGACCGGCCAGATGCTGGGCGCCACCGGCGAGATGATCCGGATGCTGGAGCGCTTCTCCAACGAGACCGCACAGATGGCGGTGCTGCACGCCGACAAGGACATGTCCCACCGCATGCCGGAGGATTTCCCCGGCGTGTACGGCGACCTTGCCGCGAGCATCAACCGCATGATGTTCGAGCACCTGGACGCCATCGTCGACGCCATCGCCGTCCTCAACGAATACGCCAACGGCGACCTGCGTCGTGACGCGCGCCGCCTGCCCGGCAGCCGCGCGGTGCTGCACGAATCGATGGATGCGGCCAAGGCCAGCCTGCTGGCGATCAACACCGAGATCAAGCGCCTGGCCGCCGCGGCCGCGGCCGGCGACTTCAGCGTGCGCGGCGACGCAGCGCGCTTCCAGCACGACTTCCGGCTGATGGTGCAGGACCTCAACGCGATGATGGAGGTCAGCGACCGCAACCTGGGCAAGCTGTCGGCGCTGCTGCAGGCCATCGCCGCCGGCGACCTGAGCGCGCGCATGCACGGCGACTTCCACGGCGTGTTCGCGCGGATGCGCGAGGATGCCAACACCACCGCCGACCAGCTTGCCGACATCGTCGGTCGCATCCAGGCCGCGGCGCGCAGCATCCACGGCGCCACCACCGAACTGGCCACCGGCAACGAGGACCTGTCGCGCCGCACCGAACAACAGGCCGCCAACCTCGAAGAGACCGCCGCATCGATGGAGGAGCTGACCTCCACGGTCAAGCAGAACGCCGAGCACGCGCGGCAGGCCAATCAACTGGCGGTCGGTGCGGCCTCGGTGGCCTCGCAAGGCGGCGACGTGGTCGGCCGGGTGGTCGAGACCATGAGCGGCATCGAAGCCTCGTCGAAGAAGATCGCCGACATCATCAGCGTCATCGACGGCATCGCCTTCCAGACCAACATCCTGGCGCTCAACGCCGCCGTGGAAGCGGCACGCGCCGGCGAACAGGGCCGCGGCTTCGCCGTGGTCGCCACCGAAGTGCGGACGCTGGCGCAGCGCTCGGCCAACGCCGCCAAGGAAATCAAGACGCTGATCGACGACTCGGTCGGTCGCGTCAGCGAGGGCTCGGTCCTGGTCGACCAGGCCGGCCGCACGATGAGCGAGATCGTGACCTCGGTCCAGCGCGTGACCGACATCATCGGCGAGATCGCCGCGGCCTCGCGCGAGCAGTCGATGGGCATCGAGCAGGTCAGCAGCACCGTGGCGCAGATGGACCAGGCGATCCAGCAGAACGTCGCCGTGGTCGAGGAAGCCGGCGCCTCGGCACGGGCGCTGGAAGAGCAAGGCCGCCGGCTCGGCGAGGCGGCGGCGGTGTTCCGGCTGGACGCGGCACCAGCCGGTGCCGACGGCGGCGCCGGCACCGCGCCCCCGGCAACGGCACGTACCGCCGCGCGACAGGCGCCGCTGCGACTGGTGCGCACGGCCGGCCCGACCGTCGAGGCCGATTGAGCGCCGATACCGCTGCGATAGGAACAATCACGTAACGCATCACGATTCGCGTGCCGGCGCGGTTCAAGCAATCGCCGCGCGAGTCGATATCAGGATCACGCTTCGTGATCCGCGCATGACACCGCCGGGTCACGACTGCGACCGTTCCAGGGAGCACGTGATGCCTAGCCTTCGCCGTCCACCATCGTCCAGCCTCCCGTGGCGATGCCGCGTCGCCGCATGCAGGCGCAGGCCTGGCACAGCGCATCTGCCAGCCGCTTCGCACCGCGGTCAGGCACTGCGGAGCCACTTGCGCACGGGCCTGGGTGGACGCGGCCACCTTCGCCCACGGTCACAGCCCGCGCCTCGCCTCGTCCTCGCCGGCTGACCCACCGGTTGCCTCGTCCTTTTCAATCCGCCGCTGCACATGGAATGCCCATGAACGTCCTCGCGCACCTGAAAATCCGCGACAAGCTGATCGTCGCCTTCGCCATGACCACGCTGCTGACCTTGGTGCTGGGGGCCCTCACCTACTCGCGCACCAATCTTTCCATCGCCGAGTTCAGGCGCATCCAGCACGACTGGGTCCCGGCGACCCAGGCCCTGGCCGAGGTACGCGCGCAGCTCGGCGAATTCCGCACCTACGAACTGGCGCAGTTGGCGCGGGCGGACGATCCCCAGGCCCAGGCCGACTATTTCAAGCGCATGCAGAAGGTGCGCACCGAGGTGGCGAAGAACCAGCAGGTCATCGCGGCGATGATGCGCGACCCCAAGCAGGTGCAGATGTACGCCGGCGTACAGGACACGCTGAAGGCCTATCTGCAGGCCAACACCGAGATGGGCACCGCCTTGCGCGCCGGCGACCTGGCCGGCGCGAAGAAGATCTCCGACACCCAGTCGCGGACGCTGCGCCGCACCCTGTTCGAACGCATCGTGGCGCTGACCGAGTACAACGTCGCCGAACTGAATCGGGAAATGGACCGCGCCGACAGCCAGCTGTCCAACACCAAGACCCTGATCCTGGCGCTGCTGGGACTGGCCGTGCTGTTCGCCGGCGTCACCGCCTGGCTGATCGCGCGCGGCATGGCGCGCCAACTGCACGCGGCCAAGCGCCTGTCGCAGGCGGTGGCACGTGGCGAACTGGACAGCGCCACCTATCCGCACGGCAAGGACGAGATCGGCGAGCTGATGGACGACATGCTGATCATGCGCTCGCGTATCCACGCGGTGATCCGCGCGCAGGACGAGATGGAGCGCCAGCACGCGAGCGGCACCATCAGCTATCGCATGGACGAGACCGCATTCCCGGGCGAGTACGGACGGATGGTCAAGGGCACCAACGAACTGGTGGCCTCGCACATCGCGGTGAAGATGCGCCTGCTGGACATCATCAAGCGCTACGCGATCGGCGACCTGTCCGAGGACATGGACCGTCTGCCCGGCGAAAAGGCCGTGCTTACCGACACCATGGACATGGTCAAGCAGAACCTGACCGCGATGAGCGAGCAGATCAAGCAGCTGGCGGAGGCGGCGGCGGCCGGTGCGTTCGGCACGCGCGGCGACCCGGAGCGGTTCCAGTACGGCTTCCGGACGATGGTGCAGGACCTCAACGCGATGATGGCGGTCAGCGACCGCAACCTGGGCGAGCTGTCGACGCTGCTGCAGGCCATCGCCGCCGGCGACCTCACCGCGCGCATGCACGGCGAGTACCACGGCGTGTTCGCCACGCTGCGCGACGACGCCAACGCCACCGCCGCGCAGTTGGCGGCCATCGTCGGCCGCATCCAGGCCGCCGCCGCCAACATCAATGTCGCCTCCACCGAGATCGCCAGCGGCAACGGCGACCTGTCGCGCCGCACCGAGCAGCAGGCCGCCAGCCTGGAGCGCACCGCCGCCTCGATGGAGGAACTGACCTCCACCGTGAAGCAGAATGCCGAGTACGCGCGCCAGGCCAACCAGCTCGCCGCCGGCGCGGCCGCCGTCGCCTCGCAGGGCGGCGACGTGGTCGGCCAGGTCGTCACCACCATGAACGGCATCGAGGCCTCGTCGAAGAAGATCGCCGACATCATCGGCGTGATCGATGGCATCGCGTTCCAGACCAACATCCTGGCGCTGAATGCCGCGGTGGAAGCGGCCCGCGCCGGCGAACAGGGCCGCGGCTTCGCCGTGGTCGCCACCGAAGTGCGCACCCTCGCCCAGCGCTCGGCCAACGCCGCCAAGGAGATCAAGGGCCTGATCGACGAATCGGTCGGCCGCGTCGCCGAAGGCTCGGCCCTGGTCGACCAGGCCGGCCGCACCATGCAGGAGATCGTGACCTCGGTGCAGCGCGTCACCGACATCATGAGCGAGATCGCCGCCGCCTCGCAGGAGCAGTCCGCCGGCATCGAGCAGGTCAACCAGACCGTGGTGCAGATGGACGAGAGCACCCAGCAGAACGCCGCACTGGTCGAGGAAGCCACCGCCGCGGCGCGCTCGATGGAGGACCAGGCCGGCCAGCTGGGCGCGGCCATCGCCGCCTTCAAGCTGGACACCTACCACGGCGTCGCCGCCAATGCGCCGACCACCCCGACCCCAGTCCGCGCCGGAACCCGGGCGACGGCGCGGCCGCGCCCGGCCATCGCGGCGGTCGCGGCCAGCGAGGCCCAATGGCAGGAGTTCTGAGCAGGCAAGCCACCGCCGGCGGTCGCCCCTGACCGCCGGCTGTCAATTTCGGCCGCCCCCGGCCGATAACCCGATTGACCGACCATCGCTGCGCACCATGGCCATCCAGACTCCCGCTTCGCCCTCCTCCGGTTCCGACAATCGCGATTTCGACTTCAGCGACCGCGATTTCAAGCGGGTCTGCGACCTCATCTACCAGAAGGCCGGCATCGCCCTGGCCCCGGCCAAGCGCGACATGGTCTACGGCCGGCTGTCGCGGCGCCTGCGCGTGCTGGGGCTGCGCTCGTTCCGCGACTACCTGGACTGGCTGGAGCGCGACGGCGGCGACGAATGGGAGGCGTTCACCAACGCGCTGACCACCAACCTGACCTCGTTCTTCCGCGAGCCGCACCATTTCGAGCGGCTGCGCGAGGAGCTGCAGAAGCATTCCGGCGCCGCGCCGCTGAAGATCTGGTCCTGCGCCTCGTCCACCGGCGAGGAGCCCTACTCGCTGGCGATCACCGCCTGCGAGGCGTTCGGCACGCTGACCCCGCCGGTGCGGATCCTGGCCACCGATGTCGACACCCAGGTGCTGGCCACCGCCTCGCGCGGTGTGTACGCGCTGGAGCGCGTCGCCAGCCTCGACCCCGCCCTCAAGCGCAAGTACTTCCAGCGCGGCAGCGGCGCCAACGAAGGCCAGTGCCGGGTGCTGCCGGCGCTGCGCGACCTGCTCGAGTTCCGCCAGCTCAACCTGCTGGAGCCGCGCTACGACGTGGCCGGCCCGTACCTGGCGCTGTTCTGCCGCAACGTGATGATCTATTTCGACAAGCCGACCCAGCGCGGCATCCTGTCGCGGCTGATTCCGCACCTGGACGACGACGGCATGCTCTACACCGGCCATTCGGAAAACTATCTGCATGCGGCCGACCTGATCCAGCCCTGTGGCCGCACGCTGTACCGCCGGGCGCAAAAGGATCGCGCATGAGCCCCGCCGCCATGGCTACAGACCAGGTGATGCGCTATCACGATACGCGCTTCCAGACGACGGCGGCCAAGCTGCTGCCGACCCAGTACCTGGTGGTGGACGACGACACCGCGCTGACCACGATCCTGGGGTCGTGCGTGGCCGCCTGCATCCGCGACCCGCTGCTGAAGATCGGCGGCATGAACCACTTCATGCTGCCCGACGGCCAGAGCGGCGACGGCGCGCCGGCGCGCTACGGCAGCTACGCGATGGAAGTGCTGATCAACGACCTGCTCAAGCGCGGCGCCGCCCGCAACCGCCTGGAAGCCAAGGTGTTCGGCGGCGGCAACGTGCTCAAGGGGTTCACCAACAACCCGGTCGGCACGCGCAATGCCGACTTCGTGCTGAACTACCTCAAGGCCGAGCAGATCCCGGTGGTGGCCGAGGACCTGCGCGGCATCCATCCGCGCAAGATCTGGTTCTTCCCCGGCACCGGCCGCGTGGTCGTGCAGCGCCTGCCGCATGCGCACGAGGAGGCCGAAATCGCCGCGGCCGAGTCGGCGGTGCGCGCCCGTCTCACCAAAGCCCCCGTCACCGGCGCCGTGGAGTTGTTCGAATGAGCCTGGAAGCCCCTTGCCGCGTGCTGATCGTCGACGACTCCGCAGTCGTGCGGCAGATCCTCACCGAGATCCTGTCCGGCGCCCCCGGCATCGAAGTGGTCGGCTCGGCTGCCGATCCGCTGCTGGCGCGCGAGAAGATCAAGCGCCTGAATCCGGACGTGATCACCCTGGACGTGGAAATGCCGCGCATGGACGGCCTGGCGTTCCTGGAAAACCTGATGCGGCTGCGGCCCACGCCGGTGGTGATGATCTCCTCGCTCACCGAGCGCGGCGCCGACACCACGCTGCAGGCGCTGTCGCTGGGCGCGGTCGATTTCGTCTCCAAGCCCAAGCTCGACGTGGCCCGCGGGCTGGAGGGCTACGCCGAAGAGATCGTCACCAAGGTCAAGAACGCGGCCAAGGCCAAGGTCCGCGCGCTGGACCGGCCGGCCGCGCCGAAACCGGCCGGCGCCACCGCCACGCCCGCCGCGGTGTCCTCGCTGAAGTTCCGCACCACCGACCGGCTGATCGCGATCGGCGCGTCCGCCGGCGGCACCGAGGCGCTGCGCGTGGTGCTGGAAGGCATGCCGGCCGACGCCCCGGCGGTGGTGATGACCCAGCACCTGCCGGCCGGCTTCAGTACCGCCTTCGCCGACCGCCTCAACCGGCACTCGGCGATGGCCGTGCGCGAGGCCACCGAGGGCGAAGCGATCCTGCCCGGCCACGCCTACCTGCCGCCGGGCGGCAAGCACCTGCAGGTGATCCGCGATGGCGCGCGCTGGCGCTGCAAGATCGACGACGGCCCGCCGGTCAACCGGCACAAGCCGGCGGTGGATGTGCTGTTCCAGTCGGTGGCGCGCAATGCCGGCGCCAACGCCATCGGCGCGATCCTGACCGGCATGGGCGACGACGGCGCGCGCGGCCTGCTGGAAATGCTGCAGGCCGGCGCCAGCACCCTGGTCCAGGACGAGGCCACCAGTGTGGTCTGGGGCATGCCCGGCACCGCCTTCCGCATGGGCGCGGCGCAGGAAGTGTTGCCGCTGGACAAGATCGCCGAGCGCCTGATCGCGCTGTCCGTGCAGGCCCGCTGAGACCATGCCGGGCCGCCGCCTCGTCACATCGAGCGTGCCCAGCGACCCCAGCGTGGAGGCGGCGCGGGTCGCCTCGGCCCGATCCGAACTGGATCTGCTGCTGTGCCTGCAATACGCGCCCGAAGGCGTGCTGATCGTCGATCCGCAGGGGCGCGTGGTCGCCTTCAACCACACCGCCGAAGCGCTGTGGAACCGTCCCCGCACGCAGGTGCTGGGACGGCCGCTGGGCGAACTGGCCGATGCCGAGGTGCGCGACGACTTCCTTGCGCATTGCCTGCACGACAGCGGCAGCGGCAGCTACGAACTGCTGACGCACGACTACGAGGGCGCGGCGCGCTGGCTGGCGGTGAGCGCAGCGCGAGCCCCGCAGCACTACAGCCAACTGCAGGTGCTGTTCGTCCGCGACATCAGCGCCCAGCGCGCGCGCGATGCGAGGATGCGGCTGCTGTCGCTGGCGCTGGACTCCAGCGACGCCGCCATCATCGTCTGCGATCCGCAGTTGAACATCCTCTACGTCAACGCGGGCTTCAGCCAGCTGTTCGGCTATGCCGAGAGCGAAGTGCTGGGACATCTGCCCAGCAGCGTACTGACCGGTCCCAGCACCGACATGCAGACCGTGCAGCACACCCGCGAGCGCGTGCGCGCCGGTGTCGGCCACCAGGCCGACATCCTGGCCTACCGCAAGGACGGCACCCCGCTGTGGGCCACCCTGGTCGCCACGCCCATCGCCGGCGAGGACGGCAGCCAACAGCACTACATCCTCTCGTTCACCGACATCACCCAGAGCAAGATGCACGAGGTGCTGCACAAGAACGTGCTGGAGGCGCTGGTCCGCGAACAGCCGCTGATCGAGGTCGCCACGCTGATCTGCAAGGAGGTCGAGCGCATCGCGCCAGAGCTGATGGCCGCGATCGTGAGTGTCGACGGCAGCGGCTGCCTGCAGCCGCTGGCGGCGCCGAGCATGCCGGCGCGGTTCGGCGAGACCATGAGCAACATGCACGCCGGGCCGCGCGCCGGCGCCCTCGCCACCTCGATCTGGCGCGGCAAGCAGGTGCTGGTGCTCGACCCGCGCACCGACCCGCTGTTCGCCAACTACATGGGGCTGGTGGAGCATGTGCAGTTGGGCACCTGCGTGGCCACCCCGATCAAGTCCAGCAGCGGCCGCGTCCTCGGCAGCTTCGCGCTGTGCTACCGGCAGGTGCGCGAGCCATTGGCCTGGCACCTGCGCCTGATCGAACTGTGCGTGCATCTGTGCGCGCTGGCGCTGGAACGCGAGCAGACCAGGGCACGCGTCCACCAACTCGCCTTCTACGATTCGCTCACCGGCCTGCCCAACCGGGTGATGTTCAGCGCCCGTGCCGAGCAGGCGCTGGCCGCCGCCGAGCACCAGGGCACACCGGTCGCGATCCTGTTCGTGGACATCGACCGCTTCAAGCGCGTCAACGAAACCCAGGGCCATGCCGCCGGCGACGGCCTGTTGCGCGACATCGCCCGGCGCATCTGCGACACCCTGGGCGTGACCGACCTGGTCGGCCGCCAGGCCGGCGACGAATTCGTGCTGATGCTGCCGCACTGCAGCGCCGAGCACGCCGCCGGCGTCGCCGAACGCCTGCTGCTGGCGCTGGCCGAACCGGTGGTGGTGGGCCAGATGACCCTGCATCCCAGCGCCAGCATCGGCGTGGCGATGTTCCCCGAGGACGGCACCGACATCGAGACCCTGCTGCGCCATGCCGATCTGGCCATGTTCCGGGCCAAGCACGAGGGCGGTCACAGCGTGTGCTATTTCAGTTCCGACATGAACCGCATGGCGCAGGAACGCGTGGCGATGGAGACCGCGCTGCGCGAGGCCCTGCATCGCGACAGGCTGCAACTGCACTACCAGCCGCAACTAGAGAGCCAGGCGCCGCATGCGCTGTACGGCGTGGAAGCGCTGCTGCGCTGGGACCATCCCAACCTCGGTGCGATCTCGCCGGCGCGGTTCGTGCCGATGGCCGAGGAATGCGGACTGATCGACGAACTCGGGCACTGGGTGCTGCGCGAGGCCTGCCGGCAGATGGCCGACTGGCGCCTGCGCGGCGTACCGGTGCCACGCGTGGCGGTGAACCTGTCGGCCAACAATTTCGCCGATCCGCAGCTGCCGGCACGGGTGGAGGGCCTGCTCGCCGCCTCCGGCCTGCAACCGGCCGACCTGGCCCTGGAGATGACCGAGAGCGTCATGCTCTCCAACCCCAACGCGGTGCTGGCCAACCTGCGCCAGTTGCAGGCTAGCGGCGTGCTGCTGTCGCTGGACGACTTCGGCACCGGCTACTCCAGCCTCAGCCATCTGCACCAGTTGCCGGTCAACGAGCTGAAGCTGGACATGAGCTTCGTCAGCGACCTGGCGCACTGCCAGACCTCGCGGACCCTGACCACCTCGGTGCTGCGCATCGGCGAGACCCTGGGCCTGCATACCGTCGCCGAGGGCGTGGAAACCGAAGCGCAACGCGCGTTCCTGGCGCGGCTGGGCTGCCGCGTGCTGCAAGGCTTCCTGTTCGCGCCGGCGCTGCCGGCCGCGGCGCTGGAACACTGGCTGCACGGGCGTGCGTCCGCGCCGCCGGCCTAGGCGCAAGCGAGCAGCGAACCCACCGTCCTGCGCATCGCAGGTACCACCCACGAAAAAGCCCGGCAATGCCGGGCTTCTTCGTTGCGACGGTGCCGCATGCGCGGCACCGTCGCGTCAGCGCATCGCCAGGGCGATCAGGCCGCGACCGTGGCGGCCACGTCCTGGTAGTCCTGGATCTGATCGAAGTTCATGTAGCGATAGATCTGCTCGCCACTGGTCTTGATCACGCCCACGTCGGCCATGTACTCCTCCTTGGTCGGGATCCGGCCCAGGCGCGAGCAGATCGCCGCCAGTTCCGCCGAGCCCAGGTACACGTTGGTGTTGCGGCCCAGGCGGTTGGGGAAGTTGCGGGTGGAGGTCGAGAACACCGTGGCGCCCTCGCGCGCCTGCGCCTGGTTGCCCATGCACAGCGAGCAGCCCGGCATTTCCATGCGCGCGCCGGCGGCGCCGAAGGTGCCGTAGTGGCCTTCCTTGGTCAGCTCCGAGGCGTCCATCTTGGTCGGCGGCGCGACCCACAGGCGGGTCGGGATGTCGCGCTTGCCTTCCAGCAGCTTGGCCGCGGCGCGGAAGTGGCCGATGTTGGTCATGCACGAACCGATGAACACTTCGTCGATCGCCGCGCCGGCCACGTCGGACAGGGTCTTCACGTCGTCCGGATCGTTCGGGCAGGCCACGATCGGCTCGTGGATGTCGGCCAGGTCGATCTCGATCACCGCCGCGTACTCGGCGTCGGCATCGGGCTCGAGCAGTTGCGGGTCGGCCAGCCACTCCTCCATCTTCTTGATCCGCCGCGCCAGCGAACGCGCGTCGGCATAGCCTTCGGCGATCATCCACTTCAGCAGGGTGATGTTGCTGGTCAGGTACTCGACGATCGGTTCCTTGTTCAGGCGCACCGTGCAGCCGGCGGCCGAACGCTCGGCGGACGCGTCGGACAGTTCGAACGCCTGCTCCACCTTCAGTTCCGGCAGGCCTTCGATTTCCAGGATGCGGCCGGAGAAGATGTTCTTCTTGCCCTGCTTGGCCACGGTCAGCAGGCCCTGCTTGATCGCGTACAGCGGGATCGCGTTGACCAGATCGCGCAGGGTCACGCCCGGCTGCATCTGCCCCTTGAAGCGCACCAGCACGCTCTCGGGCATATCCAGCGGCATGACGCCGGTGGCGGCGGCGAAGGCCACCAGGCCGGAACCGGCCGGGAACGAGATGCCGATCGGGAAGCGGGTGTGCGAGTCGCCGCCGGTGCCGACGGTATCGGGCAGCAGCATGCGGTTGAGCCAGCTGTGGATCACGCCGTCGCCCGGACGCAGCGACACGCCGCCGCGGGTGGAGATGAACTCCGGCAGGGTGTGGTGGGTCTTGACGTCCACCGGCTTCGGGTACGCCGCGGTGTGGCAGAACGACTGCATCACCAGGTCGGCGGAGAAGCCCAGGCAGGCCAGGTCCTTCAGTTCGTCGCGGGTCATCGGGCCGGTGGTGTCCTGCGAGCCCACCGAGGTCATCTTCGGCTCGCAGTAGGTGCCCGGGCGCATGCCCTGGCCTTCCGGCAGGCCGCAGGCGCGGCCGACCATCTTCTGCGCCAGCGAGAAGCCCTTGCCGGTGTCCGGCGGGTCCATCGGCAGGCGGAACAGGGTCGAGGCCGGCAGGCCCAGGAACTCGCGCGCCTTGGCGGTGAGGCCGCGGCCGACGATCAGCGGGATGCGGCCACCGGCGCGCACCTCGTCGAACAGCACGTCCGACTTCATCGCGAACTCGGCGATCACCTGCCCGTTCTTCAGCGCCTTGCCCTCGTACGGACGCAGCTCGACCACGTCGCCGTGCTCCATCTGCGACACGTCCAGCTCGATCGGCAGGGCGCCGGCATCTTCCATGGTGTTGTAGAAGATCGGGGCGATCTTCGAGCCCAGGCACACGCCGCCGAAGCGCTTGTTGGGGATGTACGGGATGTCCTCGCCGGTCCACCACAGCACCGAATTGGTCGCCGACTTGCGCGAGGAACCGGTGCCGACCACGTCGCCCACGTAGGCGACCAGATGGCCCTTGGCCTTGAGGTCGGCGATGGCCTGGATCGGGCCGCGCTTGCCGTCCTCTTCCGGCTCGAACGGGGCGCCGTCGCGCTTGTTCTTGAGCATCGCCAGCGCGTGCAGCGGGATGTCCGGGCGCGTGGTGGCGTCCGGCGCCGGCGACAGGTCGTCGGTGTTGGTCTCGCCCGGCACCTTGAACACGGTGATGGTCAGGCTCTGCGGCACTTCCGGCTTGCTGGTGAACCACTCGGCCTCGGCCCAGCTCTGCAGCACCGCCTTGGCGTGCGCGTTGCCGGCCTCGGCCTTCTCCTGCACGTCGTGGAAGGCGTCGAAGATCAGCAGGGTGTGCTTGAGGCCTTCGGCGGCGACCGCGCCCAGCTCGGCGTTGTCCAGCAGCTCGACCAGCGGATGGATGTTGTAGCCGCCGAGCATGGTGCCCAGCAGTTCGGTGGCGTGGGTGGGCGAGATCAGCGGAGTCTTCTCGCTGCCGAAGGCGACCGCGGCCAGGTACGAAGCCTTGACCTTGGCGGCATCGTCGACGCCGGCGGGTACGCGGTGGCTCAGCAGTTCGACCAGGAACTGCTCCTCGCCGGCCGGCGGATTCTTGAGCAGTTCGATGACCTGCGCGGTCTGCTGCGCGCTCAGCGGCAGCGGCGGGATTCCGAGCGCGGCGCGCTCTGCAACGTGGTGGCGGTAGGCTTCCAACATGCGGGTTCTCCGGGAAAAAACGGTGGGGATGAGCGGTAGCGGTTGCGCGGCGTCAGCCGGCGGGCTTGGGCACGATGATCTTCAGGCCCTTGAAGTAATCGCGGAAAAAACCGTCGTCGCGGGTGATCAGGCCATCGCATTGCAGCAGCGCATGCGCACCGATCAGGAAATCGGCCACCACCCGCTCGCGCTTGCCGCCGCGGGCGCGGAAGCGGCGCTGCATCTCGCCGGCGCGCAAGGCCGACTTGGCCTCCAGCGCGCTGAAGCGGATGCTCATGTCCTCCAGCACCGACAAGGCCTCGGCGCCGTCGCGCAGCGCGCTGCACACCTCGGCCAGGACGATGTCGCAGACCACCACCGGGCCGGTGCTCAGGCACTGGCGCAGGCAGGCTTCGGCGGCGTCGGCCTGCGGGCCATCGGCCAGCAGGTCCACCAGCACGGAGGAGTCGATGGCGATCATGCGCCAGCGTCGGGTTCGGGTTCGAACGGATCGCCCGGGGCGCGGCCGCGGATCGCGCGCATCGCCTCGTCGGTGCTGGCGAAGCCGTCGAGCTTGAAGCGGCCGCGGGCGCGCGAGATGGCATCGTCCACGCTCTTGCGCAGGATGATGCGGCCGCCGTCCAATTCCACTTTCAGGATGGTGCCCTTGCTCAGGCCCAGGGCATCGCGCACGGCCTTGGGCAGGGTGATCTGACCGCGTTCGGCGACAGTGGCTTCCATCGGTGTAGGCCCGGTTCGGTATGCACGGATTATACATACTTCGGCCGTCATACCGCCAGCGGCGGATGCCCTGCCGCGCAGGCCGCACAGCGCCCAGTCAGGCGCCGGCGTGCGTTCCCGCGTCCGAACGATGCTGCGACGCCTGTGGACCGTATGCGTTCGGTGCGGGCCGGGGGACCATGCGCATGCGCGGCCGCCCGGCCCTCAGTCAGTCGCTCAGAACGCCACCTGCAGGCGGGTATTGAACGTCGTGCCCTGGTCCCTGCCCTGCACCGCGCCGCTGCGGTTGTCGGTCTGCCAGCGGATCACGTCGAGCATCAGCCGGCTGACATCGTTGAGGTACCAGTTGGTCCCGAGCGTCCAGGCCTGGCCGCGGCCGCCGCCCGGCAACTCGGCGTAGTCCACGTCCTCGTAGCGCAGCTTGAGTTCCCAGGCGCCGGCGCCGCCGGCGGTGACCGGGTCGGCGACCTTGACCCGACCCCAGGTTCCGGTCTTGCTGGCGTACGCGGGCCGCGCGCCGGCCAGGAACCAGCCGGCCGACACGGCCCAGGCCTGGTGATCGAGATCGTAGCCGCCGGCCGCACCGCGCCCGCGCAGGTTGCGCGTGCCCCACTCGCCGCTAGCCCAGGCCGGGCCGAAGAGCCCCGCCAGTTCCGCGCCGTAGGCATCGCTGCGCTCCGCACCCAGCAGCGTTCCCGGCGCGATCCGGACCTGGTCGTTGAAGTGCCCGGCGATCGCCGAACTGCGCAGCACGCCGCTGGCACCGGCGGCGATCTCCTCGTGGAAGGCCCAGGCGCCCAGGTGCACGGTCGCGGCCTTGCCGACCAGCGGATTCCAGTGCGCGCGCGCCGCCCAGGTCAGGCTGTCGTTGTCGTCACCGGCGTTGTTGAGGTCGTTGCCCGCCACCGACAGGCTGGCGTGCCAGTCGCGTCCGTAGACGCGCTCGGTCAGGCCGACGCCGAACAGGCCGCGCTGCGGCAGGATCAGCGTGCCGACCACGTTGCGGTCCTGGAACGGGGTGTTGGAGGTGCTGCTGGCGCCGTCGATGCCGCGATCGTTCAGGCGATTGCCCACGCTCAATTCGGCCGGCAGGCCGAACAGGCGATGGTCGACGCTGGCGTATACCGATTTCCAGGCGACGGCGTTGTCGGCAAAGTCGCCCTCCACCACCCAGCCGAGCGCGCCGTAGCGGCCTTCGGCACCCAGCCGCACCGAGCGGATCTCGGTGCCGGACAGGTTGCGCTGGCTGGCGGCGGAGCCATCGGTGCTGGACGCATCGACGAACAGGCGGCCGCGCGGGCGGAACACGACATTGCCGTCGGCGCTGGCGAATTCCGGCGCGCCCTTCGACCACGACACCTTTGGCGCCCTGGCCTGGGCCGATTCGAGCGCGGCGACGCGGCCTTCCAGCGCCGGCGCGGCGGTTGCCGGCGCAGCGGCGGCTGGCGCTGGCGTCGGCACGACTGGAGCCTGCAGTGCGTCGAGCCGCGCCTGCAATTGCTGGATCTGCTGCGCCTGTTGCCGCACCAGTGCGGTCAGTTCGGCCTGGCTGAGTGTCGCTGGCGGGGTGGACATGGTCTGCGCGGCGGCGTCGCCCAGCAGCAGGCCGAGCGCGAGCGTCAGCGCTGCGCGGGGCAGCACGGGATGTGAATGCATTCGGGGTCTCTCCGGCCAGCCGGGCGCCTGGCCCGGCGCTGGCCCGTTGCAATGGTGCGAAGAAGGAAGCGTCCTCAGCGCGCCGCCGGCCAGACCGGCGGCGTGCCTGCGCCGGTCAGCTGGTCGCCTGGTTCTGCGCGTTCGGGCGCCAGGTGATCAGGCGGTTCTCGATCACGTCCAGCAGTGCATCGATGAGCAGCACGAAGGCGGCCAGGATGATGATGCCGGCGAACACGCCCACCGCATTGAAGTTGCCCTCGGCCTGCGCGATCAGGTAGCCCAGGCCGGCAGAAGCGCCGAGGTATTCGCCGATGATCGCGCCGACCACGGCAAAGCCGACCGAGGTGCGCAGCGACGACAGGATCCAGCTTGCCGCGGCCGGGAAGTACACATGGCGCAGCAGGTCGCGCCGGTTGGCGCCGAGGATGCGTGCATTCGCCAGCACCACCGGATTGACCTCGCGCACGCCCTGCATGGCATTGAAGAACGTGGTGAAGAACACCAGGGTCACCGCCAGCGCCACCTTCGACCACAGGCCCAGGCCCAGCCACAGCACGAAGATCGGCGCCAGCACCACGCGCGGGATCGCATTGAAGCCCTTGATGAAGGGATCCAGGATCCGCGCCGAGCGCCGGCTCAGGCCCAGCCACACGCCGCCGGCCACGCCAAGGGCGGTGCCGATGACGTAGCCGAGCGCGGTCTCGGTCAGGGTGATGTAGACGTGCTGGTAGAACCCGGTGTCCGACAGCCAGGTCCAGGCCTGTTGCACGATCGCGGTCGGCGCCGGGAAGAAGAACGGATCGATCAGGCCAAGGGCGATGCCACCTTCCCAGCCGCCGAACACGATCACGATCAGCGCGAGCTGGATGAGTTTGTCAGTCTTGGCGTGCATAGCTCTTCTCCACTTCGCCGCGCAGGCAGGCCCAGATGTCGCGGTACAGGTCGGTAAAATGCGTGTCGAGCTTGATCTCGGCGACGTTGCGCGGTCGCGGCAGGTCCACGTCGAAACTGCGCACCACGCGGCTGGCGGGGCCGGACGACAGCACCACCACGCGGTCGCCCAGCGCGATCGCCTCCTCCAGGTCGTGGGTGATCAGGATCACCGAGCGGCGCTGCTCCTGCCACAGTCGCAGCAGTTCGTTCTGCATCAGGTGGCGGGTATGGATGTCCAGCGCCGAGAACGGTTCGTCCATCAGGATCACCTTCGGCTCCACGATCAGCGCCTGCGCCATCTGCACGCGCTTGCGCTGGCCGCCGGAGAGCTGGTGCGGGTAGCGGTGCTCGAAGCCGGCCAGGCCGACCTTGGCCAGCCACGCATTGGCGCGCTGCTTGCGCTCGGCCTCGGCCACACCGCGGAAGCGCAGGCCCAGTTCCACGTTCTGGAAGGCGGTCTTCCACGGCAGCAGCGCATCCTGCTGGAACAGGTAGCCGACCGCTTCCTGCACGCCGGCCACAGGATGGCCGTCGATGACCACCTGGCCCACGGACGGCGACAGCAGGCCGGCCACCGAGTTGAGGATGGTGCTCTTGCCGCAGCCGGTGGGGCCGACGATGGCGAGGAATTCGCCATCGGCGACCTGGATGTCCACGTCGCGCACGGCGGTGAAGTCGCCGAAGGACATGGTGACGTTGTTGATCGCGACCATCGTCTGCGCCGGATCAAGGTGCGGCGCGCCGTTGAGGCGCTGTACGGTGGCGTTGCGTGCCATGGTTCCTCCGCTCACGGTTGGGCCGCCTTCCCCGCACCGCTGGCGCGGTCGACGAAAGCGTTGGTGTAGGTCTTGGACAGATCGATGTCCGCGCGCGCCACGTCCTTGTTGAACTCGCGCAGCACGGTCAACGGCGTTTCCAGGTCGGCGGCGACGAAGCGGCCGTCGCGGGTGAAGATGGCACGCGCGTTCTCCACCGCCCGCGCATAGGTGGCGCGGTCGCCGGAAACGTAGGCGTCGGGCAAGGCCGCGACGATCTCCTCGGCGGAGTGGTCGGCGATGAAGCGCAGCGCCATCTGCTCGGCGCGCACGATCTTCTCCGCATCCTGCGGCCGCTGCTCCAGGAAGCTGCGGTTGGCGTACATCACCGAGGTCGGGTACAGCCCGCCGTAGACCTGGCGCGCACCGGCATCGCTGCGCGCATCGATCAGGATCCTGCCGATCCTGCGCTCGCTGATCAGGGTCGCCGCCGGGTCGTAGTTGACCAGCAGGTCGATCTTGCCCTGCTCCAGCGCCGCCACCGCGGCCGCACCGGAGCCGACGCCGATCAGCGACACCGCGCTCTCGGCGATGCCGTTGCGCGAGAGGTAATGGCGCACGAAGAAGTCGGACGAGGACCCCGGTGCGGTGATGCCGACCTTCAGGCCCTTGATGGTCTGCGGCTTGGCCGGATCGAAGGCGGTGTCGTTGCGCCCGGCCAGCACCAGCCCGGAGTTGCGCGAGAGCAGCACGAAGGCGACCACGTCCTTGCGCTTGGACTGCATCTGGATGGTGTGGTCATAGAAGCCCACCGCCACGTCGGTGGAGTTGGCCACCAGCGCCTGCAGCACCTTGGAGCCGCCCTGGGCGAAGTTCTCGGTCTTGACCTTGACCCCGACCTGGTCGAAGTAACCGTTGGCGTCGGCGATGAAGAACGGCAGGTTGTTGAGATTGTAGGACCCGACGCTGATGCGCACGGGCGTGGCGTCGGCGGTCGCCGCATCGCCGCCGCCCTTGCCGCAGGCGGTGAGGAGCAGCAGGCCGGCCGCGGCGAGCGCCGCGGTGAAGAACGTTCTGGACAACATCGATCCCTCCCAGGATTGAAGCGTGTGCGTTGTCGGTCGCGGATGCCTTGCGTGCATGCAGGCGCCCGGCCGGTTCAGGTCATGTCATGCCGCGGAGATCCATTGGCGGGCCTCGGTGGACACGGGCGAGGTCGCGAAGACCCGCCCTTCGAACAGCCGGCGGGCGGTACGCACCACGCTGGCGACGATCGGCGCATCGGCCACGGTGCGGCTCAATCCCACCTCCAGGGCGCCGCTCGGATGTTCCAGGACGACGTGGCGCGGCAGCGCCGCATCGCCGACGAAGGCATTCGCCAGGGTGCCCGGCGTGGCCGCGGCGGTGGCAATGCCGACCGCGCCAGTGATGGCCAGCGCGGTGTGGCACTGCTGCGGCATGAAATAGCGCACCTGCAGGTCGCCACCGTGCTGCGGCGCCGACAGCAACACCGGCTTGGGAATCACCTTGCTGCCGGCATCGGCGATGCCCATGCGCGCGCCGGCCTCGATCCGCAGCGCCTCCAACCGCGCCAGCAGCGCGGCATCGGCATTCAGCTCGGCAGGCGAGGCATCGCCGCGCACGCCGAGATCGGCGGCGCGCAGCAACATCATCGGCATGGCGCAATCCACCAGACTCGTCACGACGCCGTCGATGGTGTCCTGCGCCTGCCCGCTCGGCAACAACTTGCCGGTGCGCGCACCGGCCGCGTCCAGGAACGACAGCCAGATCGGCGCCGCCGCGCCGGGCGCCCCGGCGATGCGCGTGTCGCCACGGTACACCACCCGGCCATGCGGCGTTTCCACCGTGGCCACGATCAGCTTGCCGGTGTTGACGTTGTGGATGCGCACCTGCGTGCGCGGATGCTGCGCCTGCACCAGACCGCGCTCGATCGCGTACGGCGCCACCGCCGCCAGCATGTTGCCGCAGTTGGGCGAGGTGTCCACCACCTGCTGCTCGACCCGCACCTGCGCGAACAGATAGTCCACGTCGGCGTCGGCGCGGCTGGAGCGGTCGACGATGGCGACCTTGCTGGTCAGCGCGTTGCCGCCGCCGATGCCGTCGATCTGCAGCGGATGACCAGCGCCCATCACCTCCAGCAGCAGGCGGTCGCGCCGGGCCGGATCGGCCGGCAGGTCCGGCGCGAAGAAGAACGGCCCCTTGGAGGTGCCGCCGCGCATGAGCACGCAGGGGATGCCGAGCAGATCGTTGGACATGGTGTAGATTGATGCGCCATGAAGATGAATATCTTCGTCTGATTCGATACTGGCATGACCCCGATTGATCTGTGAATTGCTAATTTTTCTATGATTGATTACCCATGAGCATCAATTGCGAAATCCTCGACCTGCGCGCGTTCCTGCTGGTGGCCGAGACGCGCAGCTTCCATCGCGCGGCCGAGGCGCTGCACATGTCGCAACCGGCGCTGAGCCGGCGCATCCAGAAGCTCGAGCAGGCCGTGGGATCGCCGCTGTTGGAGCGCACCACCCGCAGCGTCGCCACCACCGCGATCGGCGAGAACCTGCTGCCACTGGTGCGGCGCATGATCGAGGAGTTCGACGGCTCGCTGTTCTCGGTGCGCGGCCACGACGATGCGCGCGGCGCCACCGTCACCATCGCCTGCCTGCCGACCGCGGCGTTTTATTTCCTGCCCAGCGTGATGGCGCGCTTCCGCGAGGCGCACCCACACGTGCGCTTCCGCATCCTCGACATCCCGGCCACCGAGGGCCTGCAGGCGGTGGAGCGCGGCGAGGTCGAATTCGGCATCAACTTCATGGGCGCCAACGATCCCAACCTGGATTTCGACGTGCTCGCCGAAGATCCCTTCGTGCTGGCCTGCCGCCGCGACCATCCATTGGCCAAGAAACGCCGGATCGAATGGGCCGACCTCGCCCAGTACCAGTTGATCACCGTGCATCGCACCAGCGGCAACCGCACCCTGCTCGACGGCGCGCTGGCGCGCGAAAACCTGAAGCTGAGCTGGCACTACGAAGTGACCCACCTGTCCACCTCGCTGGGCATGGTCGAGGCCGGCATCGGCGTGTCGGTGCTGCCGAAAATGGCCACGCCCGACGGCGAGCACCCAATCCTGGTGACCCGGCCGATCGGCAATCCGGTGGTCTCGCGCACCATCGGCATCGTGCGCCGGCGCAGCGCGCTGCTCTCGCCCAGCGCCGAACGTTTCCTGCAGATGCTGATGAGCCAATGGCGCGGCAAACCGTGACACGGGCGCTACATCTGAACGTGTAAGCTTCCGCCCGACGCCTTGGGCCGCCGCGCCTTCCGGCCGCGCCGCCACGCGACGCAGCGCCGGCGACGCAACGGCCCGGCACACGCAAGCAGGCTCGCGACACGGGCCAGTGCAAGCCACCCGCAATCAGGAGTTCCCCCGCATGAACGACTCGTTCTCCACCCGCAGCCAGCTGCACGTCGGCGGCAAGACCTACGGTTACTTCAGCCTGCCCAAGCTCGGCCAGCGCTTCGACATCTCGCGCCTGCCCTACTCGCTGAAGATCCTGCTGGAGAATCTACTGCGCCACGAAGATGGCGGTGCGACCGTCGGCAAGGAGCACATCGAAGCGGTGGCGCAATGGCAGCCGACCGCCGAACCGGACACCGAGATCGCGTTCATGCCGGCGCGCGTGGTGCTGCAGGACTTCACCGGCGTGCCCTGCGTGGTCGACCTGGCGGCGATGCGCGATGCGGTGGTCAAGCTCGGCGGACGTCCGGAGCAGATCAACCCGCTGATCCCCTCGGAACTGGTGATCGACCACTCGGTGCAGGTGGACGTGTTCGGCAAGCCCGACGCGCTGGACCTCAACGGCAAGATCGAATTCCAGCGCAACAAGGAACGCTACGGCTTCCTGCGCTGGGGCCAGAAGGCCTTCGACAACTTCAAGGTGGTGCCGCCGAACACCGGCATCGTGCACCAGGTCAACCTGGAGCACCTGGCGCGGGTGGTGATGACCGGCGAGCGCGACGGCGAGGCGCTGGCCTACCCGGACACCGTGTTCGGCACCGACAGCCACACCACCATGATCAACGGCATCGGCGTGCTCGGCTGGGGCGTGGGCGGCATCGAGGCGGAAGCGGCGATGCTCGGCCAGCCCTCGTCGATGCTGATCCCGCAGGTGGTCGGCTTCAAGCTCACCGGCAAACTGCCCGAAGGCGCCACCGCCACCGACCTGGTGCTGACGGTGACGCAGATGCTGCGCAAGCACGGCGTGGTCGGCAAGTTCGTCGAGTTCTTCGGCGACGGCCTGCAGCACCTGCCGCTGGCCGACCGCGCCACCATCGGCAACATGGCGCCGGAATACGGCGCCACCTGCGGCATCTTCCCGATCGACGCCGAATCGCTGACCTATCTGCGCCTGTCCGGGCGCAGCGAGGAGCAGATCGCGCTGGTCGAGGCCTACGCCAAGGCGCAGGGCCTGTGGCACGACGCCGACAGCGCGCATGCCAGCTACAGCGCGACGCTGGAACTGGACATGGGCGAGGTCAAGCCGTCGCTGGCCGGCCCCAAGCGCCCGCAGGACCGCGTGCTGCTGGAAGACATGCAGCGCAACTTCCGCGACAGCCTGGTGCCGTTCGCCGACGCGCGCAGCAAGCGCCACGGCGATGCGAAACAGGAAGACCGGCTCAAGAACGAAGGCGGCGGCGGCACCGCGGTCGGTGCCCAGGCGGCGCAGGCGCAGCAGGCCGAGGCCAGCGGCGCCGGCTGGCGCCTGCGCGACGGCGCGGTGGTGATCGCGGCGATCACCTCCTGCACCAACACCTCGAACCCCGCGGTGATGCTCGGCGCCGGCCTGCTCGCGCGCAATGCCGTGGCCAAGGGCCTGAAGGCGCAGCCGTGGGTCAAGACCTCGCTCGGGCCGGGCTCGCTGGTGGTCACCGACTACCTGAAGAAGGCCGGGGTGATGGACGACCTGGAACGGCTCGGCTTCTACGTGGTCGGCTATGGCTGCACCACCTGCATCGGCAACTCCGGCCCGCTGCCCGAGGACGTCTCCGCGGCGATCGCCCAGGACGACCTGGTGGTGGCCTCGGTGCTGTCGGGCAACCGCAACTTCGAAGGCCGCGTGCATCCGGAGGTGAAGATGAACTACCTGGCCTCGCCGCCGCTGGTGGTCGCCTACGCCATCGCCGGCACCACCGACATCGACCTGACCCGCGACCCGCTCGGCACCGGCAGCGACGGCCAGCCGGTGTACCTGCGCGACATCTGGCCGAGCAACAAGGAAATCGGCGACACCATCGCCGCCACGGTCGGCCCGGAGATGTTCAAGCAGAACTACGCCGACGTGTTCAAGGGCGACAGCCGCTGGAACACCATCGCCTCGCCCGATGGCGAACTGTACGCCTGGGACGGCGCCTCCACCTACATCAAGAACCCGCCGTACTTCGACGGCATGACCATGCAGGTCGGCCGCATCGAGGACGTGCACGGCGCGCGCGTGCTGGGCCTGTTCGGCGACTCGATCACCACCGACCACATTTCCCCGGCCGGCAACATCAAGAAGGACTCGCCGGCGGGCCGCTTCCTGCAGGAACGCGGCGTGCAACCGGCCGACTTCAACAGCTACGGCAGCCGCCGCGGCAACGACGACGTGATGGTCCGCGGCACCTTCGCCAACATCCGCATCAAGAACCTCATGTTCGGCGGCGAGGAAGGCGGCAACACCCTGTATTACCCGGCTGGTGGCGGCCAGCCGGAAAAGCTGGCGATCTACGACGCGGCGATGAAGTACAAGGCCGACGGCGTGCCGCTGGTGGTGATCGGCGGCAAGGAGTACGGCACCGGCTCTTCGCGCGACTGGGCGGCCAAGGGCACCAACCTGCTCGGCGTCAAAGCGGTGATCGCCGAGAGCTTCGAACGCATCCACCGCTCCAACCTGGTCGGCATGGGCGTACTGCCGCTGCAGTTCCTCGACGGCCAGAACGCGCAGAGTCTGGGCCTGGACGGCTCGGAAGTCTTCGAGATCACCGGCCTGCAGGACGGCGCCAGCAAGCGCGCCAAGGTCGTCGCCAGCAAGGCCGACGGCAGTGCGCAATCCTTCGAGGTGGCGGTGATGCTGCTGACCCCGAAGGAAGTGGAGTATTTCCGCCACGGCGGCCTGCTGCAATACGTGCTGCGTCAGTTGGCTGCACGCTGACCGACCCTGCGCTTTCCGACAGCGGAAACCCGGCCCCCGCGCCAGCGCGGGGGCGCTGCGCCGGCACGCGAACCCGTGGTTCGCAAGCGCGCCGGCTCGCCCACCACGGCGGCCTGCTGCAGTACGTGCTGCGTCAGTTGGCCGCGCGCTGACCGACCCTGCGCTTTCCGACAGCGGAAACCCGGCCCCCGCGCCAGCGCGGGGGCGCTGCGCCGGCACGCGAACCTGTGGTTCGCAAGCGCGCCGGCTCGCCCACCACGGCGGCCTGCTGCAGTACGTGCTGCGTCAGTGGGCTGCACGCCGACCGACCCTGCGCTTTCCGACAGCGGAAACCCGGCCCCCGCGCCAGCGCGGGGGCGCCTTAAGGGCTTGAATCGGCGATTCGCGCGTTCGCATGCCCGCTCGGTGGGTGCACCCTCAGTGGCTGAGCACTGACAGGCCTCTGACTCTGCGCGAACCAGCGGTTGCATACGCTCGAAAGCAGAGGCTTTCGCCTGGCGGCGAGTTACTTTTCTTTGCTTGTGCAAAGAAAAGTAACCAAAAGAAAGCACACCCTGCCTCGCGCCCTCCGCGCTGCGCGCTCCGGGTCCGCGTCCATCACGGGGATCCGCGGAAGGGGCATCCTGCCCCTGCCGCGGACGGCGCACATCCATGTGCGCCGCCCTTCGGGTTTTTCCCCGCGATGGCCGCCGCTTCGGAAGGGAACCCGGTACGGCAACAGCAACAGCAAGTGCAACGGCAAAAGCAGCGTTGCTGGCGTCCAGGCGATCATCACTCTTGGGCATTCCTCGCAGAACTGTCACCAAAAAGCACCCGTCCACCAGGCATTCGGCACTCTCCCCTGTTCGCCTTTTCCCTACGGAACGGTATGCTGCCGTTGCCGGTTCTGACGGATACTGTCCGTTGTGAGCCAATCAACACGTTTCCTGGAGGGGGAATATGAGTCTGGATCGTCCGTGGTTGCAGAGTTATCCGGCCGGCGTTGGCGCCGACATCGATGTCGAGGAATACCGCTCCGTCGCCGCCGTCTTCGAAAGCTCCGTGGCCAAGTTCGGCGACCGCCCCGCCTACAGCAACTTCGGCAAGACCCTGACCTACCGCGAGGCCGGCGAACTGGCCCGGCAATTCGCCGGCTACCTGCTGGGCGAACTGCAGCTCAAGAAGGGCGACCGCGTCGCCCTGATGATGCCCAACTGCCTGCAATACCCCATCGCCACCTTCGGCGTGCTGCTGGCCGGCATGACCGTGGTCAACGTCAACCCGCTGTACACCCCGCGCGAGCTGCGCCACCAGTTGATCGACTCCGGTGCCAGCGCCCTGGTGGTGATCGACAACTTCGGCACCACGGTGCAGGACGTGCTCGCCGACACCCCGGTCAAGCAGGTCATCACCACCGGCCTGGGCGACATGCTCGGCTTCCCCAAGGGCCCGCTGGTCAACTTCGTCCTGAAGTACGTCAAGAAGCTGGTGCCGGACTACGACATTCCCAATGCGATCCGCTTCCGCGATGCGTTGACCCTCGGTCGCCTGCACACGCTGCCGCCGATCGACATCGCGCCGGACGACATCGCCTTCCTGCAGTACACCGGCGGCACCACCGGCGTGGCCAAGGGCGCCATGCTGACCCACCGCAACCTGGTCGCCAACATGCTGCAGGCCGGCGCCTGGATCTCGGCGACCGGCAAGCTGGAGGAAGGCAAGGAAGTCATCATCACCGCGCTGCCGCTGTACCACATCTTCGCGCTGACCGCGAACGGGCTGGTCTTCATGAAGCTCGGCGGGCTCAACCACCTGATCAGCAACCCGCGCGACATGCCGGGCTTCGTCAAGGAACTGCAGAAGACCCGCTTCACCGCCTTCACCGGCGTCAACACCCTGTTCAATGGCCTGCTCAACACCCCCGGCTTCGACAAGGTGGATTTCTCCTCGCTGAAGTTCACCCTCGGCGGCGGCATGGCAGTGCAACGCGCGGTGGCCGAACGCTGGAAGCAGGTCACCGGGGTCACCCTGGTCGAGGCCTACGGCCTGACCGAGACCTCGCCGGCGGCCTGCATCAATCCGCTGACCCTGACCGAATACAACGGCGCGATCGGCCTGCCGATCCCCTCCACCGACGCCTGCGTCAAGGACGACCAGGGCCAGATTCTCGCCCATGGCGAGGTCGGCGAACTGTGCATCCGCGGGCCGCAGGTGATGAAGGGCTACTGGCGCCGGCCGGAGGAAACCGCCAGCGCCATCGACGCCGACGGCTGGCTGCACACCGGCGACATGGCGCGGATGGATCCGCAGGGCTTCTTCTATATCGTCGACCGCAAGAAGGACATGATCCTGGTGTCCGGTTTCAACGTGTATCCGAACGAGGTCGAGGACGTCATCGCGATGATGCCCGGCGTGCTGGAAGTGGCCGCGGTCGGTGTGCCGGACGAGAAATCCGGCGAGGCGGTCAAGGTGGTGATCGTGAAGAAGGACCCCAACCTGACCGCCGACGAGGTCAAGGCCCACGCCCGCGCCAACCTCACCGGCTACAAGCATCCGCGCATCGTCGAATTCCGCAAGGAGCTGCCCAAGACCAACGTCGGCAAGATCCTGCGGCGCGAACTGCGCGACGCGCCGCCGCCGCAATAAGCAGGTCCGACGGGCGCCCACGCGGCGCCCATGCAGGCTCTGGCGGGGCGGGTTCCGACCGCGGCACCCGGGTGTAGCATCCGCCGGGTGGAAACGCACTCGCCCGCTGCGCCACGCCATCTCCGCGGGCGTCTTTCCGAGAGCCCGCCATGAGCACGATCGACCCGCTGCCCCGTACCCGCGCCTACTCCAGCATCCGCATCGATGCCGACGGCGACGACGATAGCCACTGGCTGTACATGCATGCAGGCGGCGCCGCGAAGCAGCGACCCTGCTTCCATCCCACCTTGATGCGCGAGATGCACGGCTACCTCGCCGCGATCAGCCAGCCCGGCACCCCGGCATCGGCGCGGCTGGGCAGCCTGGTGCTGGCCTCCGATGGCAGCGCGTTCAACCTGGGCGGGGACCTGGAACTGTTCGGCCATTACATCCGCCGCCGCGATCGTGCCGGCCTGATGGCCTACGCGACGAGCTGCATCGATGGCGTCCACCGCTTCCACACGGGGCTCGGCGGCAATTTCCGCACCATCGCCCTGCTGCAGGGCGACGCGCTCGGCGGCGGCCTGGAGATGGCGCTGTCGTGTCACCTGATCGTGGCCGAGGAAGACGTCGGCATGGGCCTGCCGGAAATCATGTTCGGCCTGTTTCCCGGCATGGGCGCGTATTCGTTCCTCAGCCGTCGCATCGCGCCGCATGCCGCGGAGAAGCTGATCCTGGGAGGCCACGTCTTCAGCAGCCAGGAGATGCACGCCATGGGCATCGTCGACGTGCTGGTCCCCAAGGGCCAGGGCAAGGAAGCGGTGCGCGACCTGATCCAGCAACAACGACGGGCGCCGCTGGCGCATCTGGCGATGAACGCGATGCGCAACGTGGTGCAGCCGGTCAGCCGCGAGGAACTGCTGACGGTGACCGAAATCTGGGTGGACGCCGCGCTGGCCCTGGGCGAGAAGTCGCTGCGGACGATGGATCGGCTGGTGCGGGCCCAGGTCCGGCGCGCGCAAGCCGGCGTCGTCGCCGCCTGAGCGGCATGCCGCCGGCTGCGAGGGATGACCCGGCCCCGCGCCGGGCTTTCCTCAGCGCAGTTCGCCGTCCTGCACGGCGCTGTGCCGGGCGCGCAATTCCAGGGCTTCGCGGCCCTCGGTCAGGCTGGCGTTGAGCGCCATCAAGCGCTGCCGCCACTCGCTGCGCACCTGCCATTCCGGCATCTGCATCAGCTCGCCGCCGAGGCTGGCGAGCCGTATCAGGCCGAGGTTGCTGGCGACGCCCTTGATCGCATGCGCGTGTTCGCGCAGGCGCTCCCAATGCTCGGCTTCGCCGGCGATCTGCATGCCGCCGAGGCAGCCCTCGGCATCGTTGAGACATTGCGAGATGAACTCGCGCTCGAAGCCATCGCCCATGCCGAGCCCGGCGAGTTCGTCCAGGACCGACGCATCCAGCACCCCTTCGCTCGACACCGGTATCTGCCGCACGGTCGTGTCGTTGCCGACACGCAAGCGCCCTTCCATCGCGATGTCCGAGAGCGTGTCCAGCAGGCGGTTGGCCACCACCGGCTTGGCCAGGAAGGTCCTGGCGCCGGCCTGCTCGCAGCGCTGGATCGATTCGGGGGTGACATCGGCGCTGAGCACCACCACCGGCGTGCGCGGTCCGCCGGCCTGCATCACCCGCAACTGCCGCAGCATGTCCAGGCCGCTCATGCCGGGCATGTGCAGGTCGACGATCACCGCGTCGAATTCGGTCTCGGCCAGCGCGTCCAGCACCGCCTCCGCGCCGTCGACGCAGATGGCGCGATGGCCGGCCTTCTGCAGCATGCGCTGCAGCACCATGCGGTTGGCGGCGTGATCGTCGGCGACCAGGATGCGCATGCCGCGCACCCGCGCGCGGTGGCGCAGGAACGGATCGGAGAAGGCGATGACGTTGCCGCTGGTATCGAACTCCTCGGCCGCGGCCGGTACGCTGGTCTGCTGCGCACCGAGGTCCGCCGACGCCGGCACCGCCGCGGCCACGAACGGCAGTTCGAACCAGAAATGGCTGCCGCGCGGCGCGTTCTCCTGGTAGCCGATGCTGCCTCCCATCGCCTCGACCAGGCCCTTGGCGATCGTGGTGCCGAGGCCGCTGCCTTCGTAGCGGCGCGACAGGCCGACGTCGGCCTGCTCGAACGCCTCGAACAGGCGCGGCCGCATGTCCGGCGTCACCCCGATGCCGGTATCGACGATGTCGAAACTCAGGCGCGTCGGCTGCCCCTGCTCGTTCTTGTGCAGGCGTACGCGGATGTCGACCCGGCCGGTCTCGGTGAACTTGATGGCATTGCCGGCCAGGTTCAGCAGTACCTGGCGCAGATGGCCCGGGTCGCCGGAGAGGTAGTCCGGCACGTCCGGGGCGACATCCACCTGGTAGGTCAGCAGCTTGGCGCGCGCCTGCGGCTGCAGGATCAGGCTGATCCCTTCCAGGGTTTCGCGCAGCGAGAAATCGCGCTTGTCGAGCCGCAGCTTGCCGGCCTCGATCGCGGAAATGTCCAGCACTTCCTCGACCAGCGACAGCAGGCTGCGCGCGGACGCCTGGATGGTGTTGACGCACTCGCGCTGCTCGGCGTCTAGGCGCGTGGTCGCCAGCACCTCGGTCATGCCGGACAGGCCGTTCAACGGGGTGCGGAACTCGTGGCTCATGTTGGCCAGGAAACGGCTCTTGGCCTCGCTGGCGCGGCGCGCCTCGGCGGTGGTGCTGGTCAGTTGCCGCAACAGTCCCGACAGGTACAGCGGGATGGCGGCCAGGCCGACCAGCAGGCCGATGCCCAGGCCACGATTGGCGATCCAGTAGTCGCTGGTCATCAGCGTGATGCTGAAACTGGCCACCGCCATCGCCACGGCCAGATACAGATAGCGGTTGCCGTAACGCAGGCCGTTGCCGATGGTGACCCACATGATGACCACGTAGATGCAGGCCATCGGTTCGCCGATCGCGCTCATCGCCATCGACATCAGCCCGTAGTCGGCCACCATGCCGATGATCCGGCGCACGTCCGAGCGCTGCGGCCGGAGCACGATCCAGGTCATCAGGGCCAGGGCCACCGCCTGCGAGATCAGGGTCAGGCCGATGACGTAGGCGCGCTGCCGCGGGGCGATGTCCCAGCCCTGCGAGAACGCCAGTTCGTAGGCCAGGATCAGCGCGACCATGCAGATGCGGACGAACGCCTGGCCGTGCTCGGTGTCCTTGCGCTCCGCGAACCGTTGCCGCACCCAGCTGATCGCCGAGATCATGTCAGACTCCCGGTCTCGCCGAGGCGGTGGAGAACTTTTCGCAGATCACCTGCAGCTGCTCGCGGCCGCGGAACAGCGCGTCCACGCAGCGCGGGTCGAACAGGCGGCCGCGCTGGGCGTAGAGATAGGCCAGGGTCGCATCCATGGTCCAGGCTTCCTTGTAGGGCCGCGGCGAGATCAGCGCGTCGAACACGTCGGCGACCGCCACGATCCGCGCTTCCAGCGGAATCGCTTCGCCGACCAGGCCGTCCGGGTAGCCGCTGCCGTCGTAGCGCTCATGGTGGCGCAGCGCGATCAGCGCGCCGACCTGGATGAAGCGGTTCTGGCTGCCGCTGAGCAGTTCGTAGCCGATGCGCGGGTGCATGCGCATCACCGCCATCTCGTCCTCGCTGAGCTTGCCCGGCTTGAGCAGCACCGCGTCGGGAATGGCGATCTTGCCCATGTCGTGCAGGCTCGCCGCCATCTCGATGACCCGCACCTCGTCCTCGGACAGGCCCAGTTGCTCGGCGATCAGCCCGGCCACGTGCGCCATCCGCTCCAGGTAGGCGCTGGTGCCGACGTCGCGGTACTCGATGGCCCGGGCCAGCCGCGACAGGGTCTCGCGCTCGCGTTCCTCGACCTCGCGCATGCTGGCCAGCAGGCGCTGCTCCAGCGACATCGCGCGCTGCTTGATGTTCTCGCTCTGCAACCGCAGCTGCAGCAGGTTGTGGCAGCGCGCGCGCAGCTCGCGCGGGCGGATCGGCTTGACCAGGAAGTCGATCACCCCCGCTTCCAGCGCGGCCTGGCGGATTGGCTCGTCGCCGACCACGGTGATCAGGATGATGGGGATGTCGCGGTGCTTGGGCAGCCGGCGCAGGCGCCGCGCGAACTCCAGCCCGTCCATGCCCGGCATGCGGTAGTCGAGCAACAGCAGATCGACCTTGCCCGCTTCGCACCAGGCCAGCGCGGCCTGCGAGTCGCCGAAGTCGCGTACGGTCAGTTCCGGGGCGATGTCCTCGATGACATGCCGCAGCATCGTGCGCGCGGAGGTCTGATCGTCGACGATGACGATGTTCAAACGATTGTCGCTTCCGTCCGCCCAGTGGAGACGGTCCCCGTTCGAGGACGCGCCGGAGAGGCTCATGCTGGCATCATGCATCTGCAATCCTCCGCCCGTCGCATCTGCGCGGGCTGCTGAGACGACAACGGGAACGCACCGGCGCGGGTTCACCCGGCGCGTCCACCTCACTTCCTTTTGCGTGCAACGCCTAGTGCAAGAACCGCACCACCTCGTCCGCGGCTAGGTTAAGCCTCCGGACGCATATACGGAAACAGCAGCACGTCACGGATCGAGCTGCTGCCGGTGAGCAACATTACCAGCCGGTCGATGCCGATGCCCAGGCCGCCGGTCGGCGGCAGCCCCACTTCCAGCGCCCGGATGTAGTCGGCGTCGAAATGCATGGCCTCGTCGTCGCCCCCCTCCTTCGCCGCCACCTGGGCCTGGAACCGCGCCGCCTGGTCTTCCGGGTCGTTGAGCTCGGAGAAGCCGTTGGCGATTTCCTTGCCGTTGATGAACAGCTCGAAGCGGTCGGTGTAGCCCGGCTCGGTGTCGCTGGAGCGGGCCAGCGGCGACACCTCGACCGGGTGGTCGGTGATGAAGGTGGGCTGGATCAGGGTGTGCTCGACCGTGGCCTCGAAGATCTCCAGCAGCAGCTTGCCCCAGCCGTAGGACGGCTTGGTGCGGATCTTCAGCCGCTCGCAGTGGCGCAGCAGGGCCTCGCGGTCGGTGCAGTCGGCGGCACTGATCTCCGGGTTGTGGTGGCGCACCGCCTCGTCCATGCGCCAGCGGCGGAACGCCGGCGCCAGGTCGATGTCGGCGCCGTCCCAGTGGACCTGGGTGGTGCCCAGCACCTCGCGGGCGACGTCGCGGATGACGTTCTCGGTCAGGTCCATCACCTCGTGGTACGTGGCGTAGGCCTCGTACAGCTCCATCATGGTGAATTCCGGATTGTGCCGGGTACTGACGCCTTCGTTGCGGAAATTGCGGTTGATTTCGTAGACCCGTTCCAGGCCGCCGACCACCAGGCGCTTCAGGTACAGTTCCGGGGCCACCCGCAGGTACAGGTCCAGGTCCAGCGCGTTGTGGTGGGTGGTGAACGGCTTGGCCGTGGCGCCGCCGGGGATGTAGTGCATCATCGGCGTCTCCACTTCCAGGAAGCGGCGCGCGTCCAGCCAGGCGCGCATGGCGCGGATGATCTTGGAGCGCTTGACGAACACCTCGCGCGCCTCCGGCGACACGATCAGGTCGACGTAGCGCTGGCGGTAGCGCTGCTCCACGTCGGACAGGCCGTGCCACTTGTCCGGCAGCGGCCGCAGCGCCTTGGTCAGCAGGCGCAGGCCGGTGGCCTTGACCGACAGCTCGCCGGTCTTGGTGCGGGTCAGCCCGCCTTCCACGCCGATGATGTCGCCGATGTCCCAGCCCTTGAAGGCGTCGTAGGCCTCGCCCAGGGCGTTGGCCTGCAGGAACAGCTGGATGCGCCCGGACTCGTCCTGCAGTTGCACGAAGCTGGCCTTGCCCATCACCCGCTTGGCCAGCAGGCGCCCGGCCAGGCGCAGGCTGCGGCCCTGGGCCTCCAGCGCCTCGGCGGTCCAGCGCTCGGTGTCGGCGAACTCGGCCTGCAGATCGCCGGCGAAGTCGCTGCGGCGGAAATCGTTCGGATAGGCCACGCCCTGCGCGCGCAGCGCGGCGAGTTTGGCGCGCCGTTCGGCGATGAGGCTGTTCTCGTCGACGGGAAGGGACGGCGCGGGGGTCTGCTCGGTCATGGGATGGGGGATGCGTGAGGAAGGGAAAGAATGCACCAGCCGACGCGGCCGTGTGCCGCCGCACGGCCTCCGTCGCCAGGACGGAGGCCGCCGGTTCAGGCGTCGCTGCGTTTGGAGCCGGCTTCCAGGCCGGACTTGAGGCTGGCCTCGACGAACTCGTCCAGGTCGCCGTCGAGCACCTTCTGGGTGTCCGAGCGCTCCACACCGGTGCGCAGGTCCTTGATCCGGCTCTGGTCGAGCACGTAGTTGCGGATCTGGCTGCCCCAGCCGATGTCGGACTTGGTCGCCTCCACCGCATCGCGCTCGGCGTTGCGCTTCTGGATCTCCAGCTCGTACAGCTTGGCGGCCAGCATCTTCATCGCGTTGTCGCGGTTCTGGTGCTGGCTGCGCCCGGTCTGGCAGGCCACCACGATGCCGGTGGGCACGTGGGTGATGCGCACCGCCGACTCGGTCTTGTTGACGTGCTGGCCGCCGGCGCCGGAGGACCGGTACACGTCGGTCTTCAGATCGGCCGGATTGATGTCGATGTCGATGTTGTCGTCCACTTCCGGCGACACGAACACCGAGGTGAAGCTGGTATGGCGGCGGTTGTCCGAATCGAACGGCGACTTGCGCACCAGCCGGTGCACGCCGGTCTCGGTCTTCAGCCAGCCATAGGCGAAGTCGCCTTCCACGCGCAGCGTGGCCGACTTGATCCCGGCCACTTCGCCGCCGGAGACTTCCATCAGCTCGGTCTTCCAGCCGCGCGATTCGCACCAGCGCAGGTACATGCGCAGCAGGATCTCGGCCCAGTCCTGGGCCTCGGTACCGCCGGCGCCGGCCTGGATGTCGACGAAGGCGTTGCTGGCATCCATCTGCCCGGAGAACATGCGCTGGAATTCCAGCTTCTCCACCTGCGCCTGGAAACGGTCGACATCGGCCAGCACCGCCTGCGCGGTGGCCTCGTCGTTCTCGCTTTCGGCCAGTTCCAGGAATTCCAGCGATTCGTTCAGGCCATCGAGCACGCTGGCGATGCCGCCGACGGTCTTCTCCAGGCTGGCGCGTTCGCGGCCCAGGCCCTGGGCGCGCTCGGGGTCGTTCCAGACATCGGGGCTTTCCAGCTCACGGGTGACTTCCTCTAGACGCTCCTTCTTGGCGTCGTAGTCAAAGAAACCCCCGTAGCGACAGCACCCGATCGGACAGATCGGCGATGCGGTGGCGAATCGGATTGAGTTCGATCATTGCGGCGTTTCCAGCAGACAAGAGCGCGATTCTAGCAATTCCGGCCGCCGCGCCACAGCGCCGCCGGCCTACTCGACGGTGGCCGCCTCGCCCTCCCCGGCCGCCACCCGCAGCGCGGCACGGTAGCGGCGGCTGCATGGGACCTGGCTGCCGTCGCGCAGGTGCACGCGCGCCTCGCCAGCCTCCAGCGGCTCGATCGAGACCACGCTGGCCAGGTTGACGATGTAGCTGCGGTGGATGCGCACGAAGCGCGCCGGGTCCAGCCGCGCCTCGATCGCGGCCATGGTGCTGCGCAGCGGGTAGTCGTGGCCGCGCACGCGCAGGTTGACGTAGTTGCCGGCCGCCTGCAGCCATTCGATGTCGGCCGCGGCGACCAGGAAGTCGCGGCCCAGCTTGCGCACCAGGAAGCGCTCCGGCCGCTCCAGCGAGCCCACCGGCGGGCCGGCGTCGGGCGCGCCGAGCAGCGCCGCTTCGCCCTGCCAGCGCCGCAGCAGGAACCGGTACATCTCCACGCACAGCGCGATCGAGGCCAGGCTGCGCACGTCCTTCAGATACTCGTAGGCCAGGCCCTGCGGCCACGGCCCGAAGTCGTACTGCTGGCCCTGCAGGCGGTAGACCAGGCTGCGCAGGGCCACCATCCCCACCACGTGCAGCACCGACAGCGCCACGCTGCCCAGCAGGTAGCCCGGCAGCCGGCGCCGCCAGGTATCCCAGTGCAGCGGGTAGCGCCGGGTCAGCAGCACGACCAGCGGCACGATCAGCAGAAACATCAGTTGGCTGGACCACTCCCACACCACCGGCTCCCATGAGGCGAAATGCAGCCCGGTGTTGCGGATGTCGATCAACACCGTAACGCTGTTGGCGATGGCGTTGACCAGGGTGAGCGCGACCCAGAAGCCGATTTCGAAGCTGCGGCGCCAGGGTTGGAAACGGGAATAGGCGCTGGCGCCGGACGGATCGGACATGGACAAAGTGTAGCGCGCAGACCCAGCAGGCCACATCTCCCACAAAAGAAAGGCGGGCGCTTGGCGCCCGCCTGAACAGCAAAATACACAGCACACAACAGAAAGCCGGCTACATCTCTATGTGACTCACGTGCGTTGCGTGGGCATGTGCGCTAGCGAGCAACGCAGAGCGCAAAGGGAACACCGCCGAATCCGCAAACGTCGCATCAGCGGAATGGGGGTTTGTCGCACCTGAAAACCCGCTCATCGCTTCGACAAGTGTCCGAATTTCACGGAAGTTGTCGATGTGGCTGATGGCGCCCACCCGCGCACCGCCATCGAATCGATGATAAAGCAAAGAATTAGAACGCCGTCCACTGACACCGGTACGCCTTGATTGCATGCTCTCCACATCATCGAATTCCGCCTCGTGGATTGCATTATTGTTTGCAGTCACAGCGTTCGCAGCGAACCTCTCGTTCGACGGCGTGGAATCGGATGGCGATAGAAGCCCCTCGAATTCGGACGCCGTGATCCTGTCGTCATAGCCGATACTCAGACCGGCCACTCCGGTTCCATCGCCCTTGAACTGATTGACTATACGAACCTGCCCTTCCTTGCCGTCGACACGAATGATCAAATCGTCATCCTGGCGATTGAAAATAAGATCATCGCGCGAAATATGGAAGTAATCAAAACGGACTTCGTCTTCCCCGCCACCAGAATTATCGATCACATCGCTTCCATGCAAACCATACTCAAAGATGTAACTATCATCTCCGGCCCCACCCACCAACTTATTATTACCCACACCAGCAAAAAGCATATTTGAGTAAGAATTTCCAACCAACTCCTGATCACTATTACTGGTGGATGCCTGAGTTGCGGAACTTCCCTCCTTCAGAACGATTCTTTCGACAAATTCAGTGCGGAGATAAGAATAGTTTTCGGAAATCTCGATGGTGTCAAAACCGCCGCCCGACAGTTCGACAATCTCTTCGTCACCAGTACGTAGCACGTAGACATCATCGCCATTTCCACCGACGAGGCGATCGTAGTATCCACCCTTACCATCCAGGCGATCGTTTCCTTCGAGCCCACGCAACTCTTCGGCAGCCGATGTCCCCTCCAATACGTCCGACTCCGAACTTCCCTGAATCAAATTACGGACATTCAACCGAACGCTATGAGTCGCGGCCCCCCCGGCACTATCGGTTGCCACAACATAGAACAAGGGCACTGTCGAACCGCCCACAGGCGCCACACCCGAGATGGAACCGGTGACACTGTCGATCGACAGCCAGTCCGGGAGGCCCCAACCGCTAGACTGAAGGGAATATGTCAGCGTATCGCTGGGATCGTCCGTAAACATCCCCTCGGGCAGTTCATAGCGCGCTTCCTCACCTCGAATCGCATTGATGGTCGCCTGGACTTGCGAATCGGCAACAGGCGGCTTGTTGAAGTAGGGCAATTGCGCAAGGTCACCTCGGTGGGTGCTCTGATCGTAATCGAAATAGAATTCGCCGACCGTGTTGCCGAAGGACTGCGCGCCAGTTCCGTCATCCTTCCAGTAGTCCTTCACCGTCACCGCATCGCCGGAGGACCCGATGGTGATGAGCAGATCGTTCCCGGCGCGCGACCAGAGTACATCCTCCGGGCGAACATCCGCCGAGAACTGAAGAACATCGGCACCGTTGTTGTTTTGAGATTCCGCGCGAATGACATCCTGCCCGTCGCCCAGCGAGTACATGATGCGCTCGTCGCCAGCTCCAGTCACGATTTCGTCCGCCCCTCGCCCACCGGTCAGGATGGCGCTCCTGGCAGACGACTGCAAAAGGTCATCGCCATCGCCGCCCTCAAGCCGATTCGAGACCCAACTCGTCGCATAGAGGTGGTCGTTGCCGTCGCCTCCGATCAACGCAGCACCCTCGACACTTGCGTAGAGGATATTGTCCTCCTCATTGCCTCGCAGCGTCGCGTTATAGCCTTCGACGAGGCGGTAGATCTCGATATTTGCGCCGGACGGAACATCGAAATCACCATAGACCAGCCTGGTATCCTGCCCACCACCGACCTCCTCGACGATGATATCGTTTTCGCCGGCGATGTAGGTATCGTCGCCAGCGCCCCCGATCAGAGTATTCGCTGCAGAAGACATCCTGCCATTCAGGACATTATTCAAACGATTGCCAATCGCGGTACTTTCCACCGAACCATCCGTCAATTCGATGTTCTCCAACTGCAGCTTGTCTGCGATGGAATATGAAAAACTAGCGCGCACCGTATCGATCGACTTGTACATCGAAGATTCGACAATGATGTCCCCCTCGCTATCGACGACGTAAGTATCGTCGCTTTCCCGACCGATCAGCGTATCGTCGCCAGCACCGCCATCCAGTAGATACTTCTTTCCCGAATAGCTACCGGCAGCACTGTCTTGCTCAATGCGAATCTCATTATTCAATTCGTTGCCGATCACCTGGCTCGGAACAGCGGTATACCAGAAGGACGCCGCCTTGACGACTGCATTCTCGATATTCGACGTCAAACGGACGATATAATAATTCGTGTAGAGGGTATCGACACCACCTCCAGCCTCCTCTTCGATCTCGCTCAAATCAGCGACCGGAGGCTGCCAGGAGCTGGTATAATTATGATACATATAATATGCATCATTTCCCTTGCCGCCGATGAACCGATCGACCTGGGAATCGCGTGTTATGTTGAATGTGTCGTCGCCATCTTCCCCGTAGAGGACGTCCCGTCCTTGACCATCGAAGAGGGAATCGTTGCCGATGCCGCCATACAGCGTGTCGTCGCCGTCATCGCCGCTGATGAGATCGTCCCCAGCGCCACCGGAAAGCACGTCATTGCCGGCACCACCGTATATCGAGTCCGGACCGAATCCACCGGAATAGGTATCAGCGCCGCTCGTCCCCCACCACGAGACACGATTGAAGTCCAGTGCCGTCAGCGTCTTCCCATCGCCCAGTTCGATCACGTGCCGTGGGGCGCCCGCAGCCAGGAATCCCTCCAGTCTCACGATTGCGCCAGGCCCGTTATCCGAGTAAGCGGCAATCAGCAGGTCGCTACCCGAAATCTGGTAATTCATGGCCGATTGAGAGTCGAACCGCGATAGCACGATCCGATCACTGCCCGCATTGGGCGCGCCCAGTTGGGCAATCGTATCCAAGCCGCTGAACGACCCAACGAAATAGGTGTCGTTACCGGTACCACCGACCAGGGTGTCGTTGCCCGCTCCGTCGTACAGGACGTCGTCGCCCGCCCCTCCGTCCAACAGGTCGTCGCCGGCGCCGCCATAGAGCGTGTCGTTGCCGGCCAAGCCATAGATGCGGTCGGCCGACTCGGTTCCCTCGATGGTATCGGCGCCCTCGGTCCCCTTCGTCGCGCGGCCCTGCAGCGCGCCATTGGCGAAGCTGGAGGCGGAATAACTGTACCCGTCCGACGTACGGATCACACCTTGATTGCCGGCGATGAAATACCCCATCAGGCTGACGGCATCTGTATCGTCCGCCATGCGAACGGTGAGGTCGTCCCCGTTACGCGTAAAGATGAGCTCATCGGACGTGATGTCTTCCCTGAAGACGATCTGATCCTTTGCGCCGGCAGTCAGGCGAATCACATCGTGCCCGAAGCCGCGATCGAAGAAGTAGCTGTTGTTGCCGCCACCGCCTGCCATCACATCGTCGCCCGCCTCGCCGATCAGGACGTCGTCGCCACCGCCACCGGAAAGCGTATCGTTTCCTGCGCCACCGAACAGCACGTCGTTGCCGTCCTCGCCATCCAGCACGTCGTCGCCTTCCTGACCATACAGGGAGTCCGCGCCGGCACCTCCGAGCAAGGTGTCGTTCCCAATGGCGCCGGTCAATTGGTCGTCGCCGTTGCCACCGCTGAGGTAGTCGTTGCCTTCGTTTCCGAACAGAAGATCGTTGCCGTCGCCTCCGTCCAACGCGTCGTCGCCGGCACCTCCGTTCAGCTCATCGTTCTGTTGGCCTCCGCGGAGGATATCGTCGCCGTCGCCACCCGAGAGATAGTCGATACCGCTTCCGCCATCGAGCGTATCGTTGCCGCTACCACCTTGAAGGGAATCGTCCCCTTCTCCACCACTCAGGACATCGTCGCCAGCCTGTCCGAAAAGAATGTCGGCGCCTGCGTCGCCATACAGCGCGTCGTTGCCGTCGCCGCCCTGCAATTCGTCATTGCCCTCACCGCCCTGCAGATAGTCGGTGCCCGCCTCGCCATAGAGACGATCATCGCCGGCACCGCCGTACAACATGTCGTCGCCGGCACCGCCCTGCAGCTCATCCTTTCCGTCTCCGCCGAACATGCGGTCATCGCCTTCACCGCCGCCAAGCACATCGTCGCCGGCTCCACCATAGATGAGATCGTTGCCGCCATTGCCCTGGACAATGTCGTCGCCCTCTCCGGCATCGATCACATCGTCGCCCTGCGCCCACAGCGGCAGACCGGCATAGTCGCCGGTGATGATGTCGTTGCCAGCTCCGCCCTTCAATGTATCGGCGCCACCGAATCCCCAGATGAGATCGTCACCGTCGCCGCCGTCGATGAAGTCGTTGCCATGCAATGCGACATCGACGAACTGATCGTCGCCAGACAGTTCATCCGCTCCGGTACCACCGTAGATGATGTCGTTGCCGCCACCACCTTCGATCTTGTCGTTACCCGCCCCACCATCCAGATAGTCGTTCTCCTGGCCGGCGACTTCCTGCGCGTCCGGATTGCCGAAACCTTTCAGGATGTCGTCGCCGTCGCCTCCGAACAGTTGGTCGCTGCCGCCATATCCGTACAGGCGGTCGTTGCCTTCTTCGCCGTTCAGAACGTCGTTGCCATTGGGATTCGCGCCACTTGCTGAAGGGCCAAGCAGCGCGTCCGCGCTTCGGCCGTCGCCGATAATGAAATCATCGTCCTTGCCGCCACTGAGGATGTCGTTGCCATCGCCACCTTCAATGGTGTCCTTGCCAGCGCCGCCAGTGACCACGTCGTCGCCTTCGCCAGCGAAGACATGATCATCGCCAGCCCCTGCATCGATGATGTCATCGCCTCCAGGCGATGTATTCGCGTCGACGTCCACCCACCCTGGCGCATTGACGACGATCTTGCCATCGGCGCCGCGATAGATGAACCAATTCTTGCCACTTGCGATGACAGACTGACCTGCAGCAGCCCACTGCTCCTTGAAGCGATCCAGTTCGGTCTTCCCGTCGGCATCGCGCCGCTGGTCGTCGAGCGCTCTCAAGCTCATTTGACGCGCGCCGTCAAAGATGTAGTCGTTGCCGTCGCCACCGACCAGGCGATCGTCGCCTGCGCCGCCTGCGATCAGGTCATCGCCATCTCCGCCATCGAGATAGTCGTCGCCGATACCACCACTCAGTCCGTCGTTGCCGCCCAGAGCGGCGACGGTATCGTCGCCGCCGTTGAGGGCAGGATCGCCAAAGGCGTCCGCCTCGTCGGTGATCGACGCGAGGTCGACCACTGCAATCTCACCGGCGAGGGTAATACCCAACTGGCCATTCGACCACTTGTCCACATAGATCGTACCGCCAGTGGCGATGTTCTTGACGACTAGGCCACCGAACGGCTCCGGAATCCACTTCAAGACCAACTTCCCACTGCCGTCCAACCAGGCCGAGTCGGAGATGCGCTCGCCCGCTACCACCTTTACATCGTCCATGTAAATGAAGCCATCGCCGCCACTGTCGTAGATGCGATCGACGGTGGCCAGCACGGAATCTTTACTGTAGAACCGGTAGATATCCATGCCGGCGCCACCATAGAGCTGATCGTTGCCCGATCCGCCGTTGATATCGTCGTCGCTACCCCCGCCCAGCACCAAGTCGTCCCCGCCGCCGGTGGCAATGATGTTGCTGTTGTGCAACGCAACGACTACGTCCGAACGCGTGTCGCTCTCCGAGGCGACGTAGTGCATGGGGCCGCCGTCCTGAATGCCCCAACGGGCGTGTGCCAAAGTGCTCGCACCGACAGGCATGCCTTGTGTTCTCAAGGCGACATATTGACTCAGCGACTGGATTCCAACCTCTCTTTGTTTACCAAGTGCCTCAGCATCGAAGGCCAGATAGCCATCTGCACGGGTCAGGACTCCCGTAATCTCGCTTAAAAAACCAGATTGTGGCGTTCTGCCATCGGCCTGTTGATAAATCCCGGCCAATACAACATCCACCATAGCAGCGGCCAGGTTTATTTTCTTAGACTGACCGTTCTCATCTATCGAGAAGAAGCCGTCACCGCCACGCAACTCCGTACCTTTTATCTTTGACAAATCAATCGCCAGTGCATCAAGCGCGCCCTCCTCTGCGAGCTGGCGCTGAACCAATAATTCCAGCAACGTACTTTTAATGAGGCTCGTCGGGGCGACATCTTGGTATACGCCTTGAAATAATCTTGGCAACAACTCCTTATAATTCTGAACAATCTCAAGAAACTGCTGAGAATTCATAAGACCGACCATAAGGGTCATCGAATGCAGATCAACTGCTTTATTAAAGTCAGCCAACATACTCCCACCCCAACCGAACATACTCTCAGCTTGAGGATCAATGGAAATCGGCTTTCCGTCGTTGACCTTGGCGAGACCGCCCGTTATGTAACTGAGCACCTCGCCATCCACTACGATTTGCTTGACATTCTTGTTGCGCCCATCCAAGTCGCCATGATCCATGTAATCATTGAACTCTTTTGGCAAATCATAGCCATCTGACTTCAACCTGACTCGATATTCCTCCATCCTCGGATATGAGCTCCCCTCCTCATATATCTGCAGCGTAGACGCTTCAAATGGAGCCTGATCAAAAACCGTCGCTTTCTTATCAAAATAAACAGCCATTAGGGAGGCGAGCCCTCCACCAAGCGAGTGCCCCGTAAAGCTGACCTTTGATTTGTCCACACCTGGCATTTTCAGAACGTCAAGATAAAATGCCGCAGCCTCATATACCTGAGCAGAATAAATTCCAGCTCCCGCTGGAATATTTCCGGTCGCCCAGTCAGACAGTTCCGCTCCCTCTTCTTTAGTAGTGCCGGCATAGGCGATGACTACTTCGCCAGTTTCTTCATTTTGATAGGCGCGCGCCATGAAACCCGAATCCAAAACCCTCTCAGGCATATCAAGCTGATGCCATTTTTCTGGAATCTGCAACGTATTCAGAGGACTCCTAACAGAAGCTTTCGCGCCATAAACATTTGCCGAAAGTCGCGCATAATCAAGCTGCAAATCTGTAAAATTCATAACAACATCCTTATTTAATTAATTAAAATTACTTGCAAACTGCACGATCATGTGTGTTATAGAACTCTGAGATCAACTCAGGAGGACCCTCACTTGGCTGTTTTGTTGCAAAAGCCACATCTTTCCAGGATAGATAGGTAACAGGCTTATCCGCATGACGAAGCCCCCAGTTACCTGTTCCTGACAGATTGACGCCCATCCTTGCGATGGGCGCTTCGCGTTGATCTATCTCTTGCATAGCGCCCTTGCGCCAACGATAGACACTTAGTAAATAGGTCCCTACAGGTTTTTCAGCACAAAACGCTTCCAAATTCCCACTCATGACGACAATCAGATATGCGTCGCCATCAATAATATCGAAGGAGAGCATTTCTGGAACCCCGCTTTTCCCGCTCTTGGCAGACCAATGCACGTCAAGAGGCAAATAATTTATTTCCTGATAAACAGGGGGGCCATCATTGGCATTAGGGAAACCACTTTTCAAAGCAGTAGAATAACGATCAACATCAATACGCCGACCGTCGCTCAGCCACACCTGTTCCTTCCATCGCATTTCCTGTTTGTTACTGCATGCCACAACGCTGGAGCAGGCGAGGAGAATCAGGAAAATTGGCAATCTGTGGCACTTCATACTGCCTCACTCAGAAAGAATTCATATCCACGTCAGCACCAGCAGCACCGGAGCGTTCAATTCGTCAGGCCCGAACCGCCATGCATCTCTGCTCTAGACGCTCAAGCGCAATACGCAAAACACAGCGCGCACTACCGCTCCTTCAACGCCTCATCGGTATGTTGCTGGAGTGGACTGAGCAGATAGTCGATAATGCGCCGCCTGCCCGTCTTGATCTCCGCGCTCAAGCTCATCCCCGGGGTCAGGCGAACCGGGACGCCCTCGATATTCAACGTCGCGCTATCCAGCTTGACGTGCGCCGGGAAGACCAGGCCGAGCTTATCGTCCTGCACGGCATCGTGGGAGACGGATAGAACACGGCCGGTCAAATGGCCGTATCGGGTGTAGGGGAAGCTTTCCACCTTGACCGTCACCGCCTGCGACGGGCGCACGAAGCCGACGTCCTTGTTCAACACACTCACCTCGACCTCCAACCCTTCCTTGGCCGGCACCACGACCAGCAAGGGCTGGGCGGGCGTCACGACCCCGCCTACGGTGTGGACAGCCAATTGCTGGACCGTGCCGTCCACGGGCGCGTGCAATGCCATCAGCCTGTTGCGCTGCTCGGTCTTGGCGACATCCTGGGTCAACTGCGCCACCTGCTCGTTGGCCTGGCGCAGCGCATCGAGCGCGTTCTGACGCGTCTCCGTCACCAGCATCCGCAACTCGCCCTGCGCGGCGCTGAGCGAGGAGCGGATCTCCTGGAGACGATTACGCTGGGTCGCCAGTTGGCTCTCGGCCGCGATGCGCTCCTGCTCGCGCAGCAGGTATTCGTGCCGCCCCACGTACTTGCCCTCGACCAGACGCGCGTAGTCCTGCGCACGCGCCGCGGAAATGCGCGCGGATTCGGCCAACGGACCAATGGCGTCCTGCGTCGTTCGCAGTTCCGCTTCACGCTGGGCGATGCTGGCCTCCAAATTGCGGCGATGCGCCTGAAAAGCGTCGTACTGACTGACCACCAACTGCTGCTCGGTCGCAACGCGCTCCGGGTTCAGACCATTCGCAGCGTCGAGCACCGGAAGTCGGCTCTCGGCGATTGCGCGTACCAGCGCCGCCTGTCTCAAAGCCGCCAGACGCGCGTTGACCAACGCATCGCCGGCCTGGGTGAAGTCGGCACCGGTGGCGGTGGCATCCAGTTCGACCAGCAATTGGCCGCGCTTCACTGCCTGCCCATCACGCACCATGATCCGGCGTACCACCGCTGTCTCAGCCGCTTGCACTACCTTGGTCCGCGAGTCGACCACCGTCTTGCCGGGCGCGACGGCAACGATGTCCACCTTCCCCAGGCACGCCCATAGCAACGCAGCACAGAAAAACGCGATCAGGATGCGCATCGTCCACCGGGCGGTGGGAGAGACGGGCGTCTCGGTCAGTTCCAGATGCGCGGGGAGAAAAGCGCGCTCGTCCGCGCTGCGGGTGGGCGTATCGAACTGCGCGCGAACGGACCATGCGGAACGCAGCACCGTCCAATACCGGCGCAGGAAATCCTGCCATCCCTGGAGCTTATGTCTCATGGCGCCGCCTGCTGCAGCCGGTGCAGCCGCGCATAGTGGCCATTCGGCACATCGACCAATTGGCCGTGCGAGCCGCTCTCGACGATGCGTCCCTTTTCCACGACCACGATGCGATCGGCGTGGCGCACGGTCGACAGGCGATGCGCGATGATCAAAACCGTGCGGTCCTTGCAGATCGCGCGCATGTTCTGCATCACTGCATGTTCCGACTCGTAATCCAGCGCGCTGGTCGCCTCGTCGAAGATCAAGATGCGTGGGTTACCGATCAGGGCACGGGCAATCGCAATGCGCTGGCGCTGCCCACCGGACAGGCCGGTGCCATGTTCGCCCACCTTGGTGTCGTAGCCTTCCGGAAGCGACACGATGAAATCGTGGGCTCCCGCAAGCTTGGCAGCCTGGATGACGCGCTCCAACGGCATCCCGGGATCGGACAATGCGATGTTGTCGCGCACACTGCGGTTGAACAGGAAGTTTTCCTGGAGCACGACCCCCAACTGCCGCCGCAGCCATGCCGGATCGGCCAATGCCAGATCCTGGCCGTCGATCAATACCCGGCCCTGCTCCGGCGTGTAGAGCCGCTGTACCAGCTTGGTCAAGGTGCTCTTGCCCGATCCGGATCGGCCGACAATGCCGATCACTTCGCCTGGACGGATCTCCAAGTCGATCGCGTTGAGCACCTCCGGCGCGTCCGGTCGATAGCGGAACGTCACGCGCTCGAACGTGACCTGGCCGCGTATCGGGGGAAGCGCAAGCCTGCTGCCGGGCACTTCGGTGCGCGAATTTAGAATATCGCCCAGTCGCTCGACCGAGATGCCGACCTGCTGAAAGTCCTGCCACAGCTGCGCCAGGCGAATGATCGGCGCGGTGACCTGGCCGGACAGCATGTTGAAGGCGATCAATTGACCGATGGAAAGCTTGCCCTCGATGACCAGTTTGGCGCCCCAGAACAGCACGGCGACCGCGGTTGCCTTCTGCACCAGTTGCACGCCCTGTTGGCCTAGCGTCGCCACGCGCGTCACCCCGAAGCCGGCGCTGACATAGCCAGCGAGCTGGTTGTCCCAGGTCCGCGTGACCCGAGGGTCCACCGCCATCGCCTTGACTGTCCCGATCCCGCTTACTGTCTCCACCAGGAACGACTGATTGTCCGCGCCGCGAGCGAACTTCTCGTTGAGGCGCGACCGTAACAAGGGGGTGATCAGCGTCGAAATCAAGGCGTACAACGGCAGCGACAGCACCACGATCAAGGTCAGCCAGCCGCTGTACCAGAACATCACCGCCAAAAACACGACAGTGAAGAGTAGGTCCAGCACGGACGTCAGTGCTTGCCCGGTCAGGAAGTTGCGGATGTTTTCCAGCTCCCGTATGCGCGCGATGGTGTCGCCCACCCTCCTGGACTCGAAGTACGCCAGCGGCAGCGCCAGTACATGACGGAACAGTCGCGCCCCCAGTTCCACATCGATCTTGCTGGTGGTATGGGCGAAGACGTAGGTGCGTAGCCCTGTCAGCAGCACCTCGAACAGCGCCATCGAAATCAGGCCGACGGCGATGACATCGAGAGTGGTCAAGCCATGATGGACAAGCACCTTGTCCATCACTACCTGGTAGAACAACGGCGTCACCAACGCGAACAGCTGAATGAAGAAAGAGACGACGAACACCTCCAGCATCAGCTTGCGATACTTGACGACCGCAGGAATGAACCAGCTGAAGTCGAATTTGGCCAGTCCACCCAGTACCGACGCACGCGAAGCCACCTGGAGTAGGCGGCCGGCGTAACGAGCGCCGAACTCTTCGATCGAGAGCGAAGCTGGGCGCTTCTTCTCAATGTCGTGAATCAGGATCTGCTCGGACCCGACCTTGGCGACGATGAAGGCGTCCCCGCCCGGCGCAAGCGCGAGTGCCGGGAGCGCGGCCATGGCGATGCGCGATACGGGTTGCGAAGTGACTTTTGCCTTGAGCCCTAGCTGCTTGGCAGCCAACAGCAGTGTCGTGTCATCGAATGGCTCGCCGGAACGCCCAAAGGCATGGGCAATCTGCGCCGCATCTGCGGCGATGCCGTGAAACTGAGCGAGCAGTACCAGGCCGTGCAACGCCAGTTGCGGGCAGCCCTCTCCTGGGCCGGCGCTCTCTTCCAACGAGAGCGGCACCATCTTCGACATGAGCGATCCTTGCTGCAACTAAACAAAGGCTTAATGACGACATAGAATCCACACTTTATGGCTCGCCGTCAATCTCGATTCACATCCCATTTATTTGCCATGGCTCCCCAATAAATTTCTTGACAATTTCGTTTTTCATAAATATGAATTAATTCAGCGATCTTCGGAGTCGCTGATCGGCGCCGTTTCCTTGCGTTCTGTCAGGCGCCGCGTGCCGCCATCTCCCGATGGGAGAAGGAACAGCCAAAGCCCCTCTCCCGCCGGGAGAGGGGTTGGGGTGAGGGTCCGGCACCGCCAGTCGCGTCAGACCGCCAGACGCTCAGCCATCCAACGGCAAACAGTGCTCCACCACCAGTTGCACCGCATCGCCGCCGCGGTAGTCGTCGGCGACTAGGCGATAGGCGATGTGCACACGGCGGCCGGGTTCGCGGCCGTGCCAGCCGTTGAAGTGGATCGCGTTCAAGGGTGCGGCGCGGCCATGACAGCGCAGGCTCAGCTTGAGATGGCGCTCCTTCAGCACGCGCCACTGCAGCACCTCGAATTCGCCATCGAACAGCGGCTCTGGGAAGCCCTGCCCCCATGGCCCGCCCTGGCGCAACGCCTCGGCGTGGCGGTGGTCGAGTTCGTGCGGATCCAGTGCGCCATCGCTGAGCAGTTCGGCCTGCAGCAGTTCCGCATCCAGGCTGGCCAGCGCATGCGCGCGGAACACCTCTTCGAACTCGGCCAGCGCGTCCTGCGGCAGGCTCAGGCCCGCGGCCATGGCATGGCCGCCGAACTTCTCCATCAGGCCCGGCCGCTGCGCCTCCACCGCCGCCATCGCGTCGCGGATGTGGAAGCCCGGAATCGAACGCGCCGAGCCGCGCAACTGGGTGCTGCCCGGTTCGGCCGGGGCGAAGGCGATCACCGGCCGGTGCAGGCGGTCCTTCATCTTCGAGGCGACCAGGCCGATCACGCCGGGATGCCACTGCGCATCGAACAGGCACACCGCCACCGGCGGCTGCTCGGGTGCGGCCAGCAACGCCCGCGCCACCACCGCCTCGGCCTCGTCGGTCATCTGCTGCTGCACCGCACGGCGCTCGGCGTTGATCTCTTCCAACGTCGCGGCGATCGCGCGCGCCTGCTGCGGGTCCTCGCACAACAGCAGTTCGATGCCCAGGGCCATGTCCTCGAGCCGGCCGGCGGCGTTGAGCCGCGGGGCAAGCGCAAAGCCGATGTCGCTGGCGCTGAGCCGTGCCGGGTCGCGGCCGCTGGCTTCGATCAATGCGCGCAGGCCGAGGCAGCCCTCGCCGCGCTGCAGGCGGCGCAGGCCGGCCGAGACCAGCGCGCGGTTGTTCGGATCCAGCGGCACCAGGTCGGCGACGGTGCCGACCGCGACCAGATCCAGCAGCACGCCCAGGTCCGGCGGCGCGGCGGCGAACGCGCCGTGCGCGCGCAGGTGCCGGCGCAGCGCCAGCAGCACGTAGAAGATCACCCCGACACCGGCCAGCATCTTGCTCGGGAAGGCGTCGCCCGCGAGGTTCGGATCGACGATGGCATCGGCCGGCGGCAAGGCCGGACCCGGCAGGTGGTGGTCGGTGACCAGGACCTTCCAGCCCAGCGCCTTGGCCGCGGCGACGCCGGCATGGCAGGCGATACCGTGGTCCACCGTCACCAGCAGGTCCGGCTGCAACGGCGCCAGTTCCGCCACCAGCGCCGGCGACAGTCCGTAGCCATGGACCATGCGGTTGGGCACCGCGTGCAGCACCTGCGCGGCACCGAGCAGGCGCAGCCCGCGCACCGCCACCGCGCAGGCAGTGGCGCCGTCGCAATCGAAATCGCCGACCACCAGGATGCGCTTGCCCGCCGCGATCGCCTCCGCCAGCAGCGCCACGGCGGCATCGATGCCGCTCAGCGCATCCGGCGGCAGCAGCTGCGCCAGCTTGGGCTGCGCCAGGCCGCTGTCGTGCGCGCCGCGCGCGGCGTAGATGCGCCGCAGCAGCGGCAAGGTGGCCTCATGCCACGGGCCGGCCGCGGCCGCCGCGGGCCGCCGCACGATGCGCGCGCTGGAACTCATGCGTCCAGGCGCGACAGCGGCCGCCGCCACAGGCGCCAGCGTTGCGCGGGGGCGATGCGGAAACAGGTGCCGTCCTCGAAATCCAGTTGCAGCTGCTGCAACTCGCCATCGTGCAGCGCCTGCAGCAATGGCTGCACCACCTCGCCGACGAACTGCTCGGGCGCGCGCAACTGGCGCAGGTCGACCAGGGCATCGACCCGGGGTGCCTGCGCGTCGGCGACGCCGGCGGCCTGGGCGAGCGCGCGCAACAGCGGATCGCGGCTGCGCACCTGCGCATGCGCTGTGCCGACCGTGGCCGGCAGGCGGCCACCGCCCCAGAACCACAGCGAATTGATCGCCGGCTGGCCGCGGGCGACGCGTTCGCGATTCCACGGATGCTGATGCAGCACGATCTGCGCCTCGGTCAGCAGCGCACGCCAGCGGCGCGCGTCCTCGCCCTGCGGCAGGTGGTCGAACAGATCCGCCCCGAGCACCTGCGCCGGCGCCGCGAACACCGGCAGCACGCTGTCGGCCGGCAGCCGCAGATACCAGCGGGTCGGATCGGGCGCGTCCAGGGTCAGCCCGCTCTCGGCGAACAGGGCCTGCACCGCCGGCAGCAGCGCGTCCAGGTCCACCGCGTCGAGCGGCAGCATGTCGCCATGCGCCATCAGCCGCGCGCCCTGCATGTCCGGCACCACATAGGCGGGATCGGCGCGCAGCCACAGGCCGTCGGCGGCATCGCCGGCGTCCAGTTGCCGGGTCAACGCCGCGGCGGGCAACGAGGCTTCCGCCAGCACGAAATGGCGGCGCAACTGCGCCTCGCCGCCCGGCACGGCCTGCGTGCGGTCGGCGCGGCCGAACGCGCGCGCCACCTCGCCGGCCAGCACGGCGCCGGCCAGGCGCACCCGCTCCGGCAACAGCAAGGTGGCGACCGCCATCGGATCAGCCGACGTAGGCGACGCTGACGATCTCGTACTCGCGGCGTCCGGCCGGGGCGTCGATGCTGACGCTGTCGCCTTCCATCTTGCCGATCAGCGCACGCGCCAGCGGCGAGGAGATCGCGATCAGGCCCAGCTTGATGTCCGCTTCCAGGTCGCCGACCAACTGGTAGCGCTTCTCTTCGTCGGTCTCGACGTCGGCCAGGGTCACGGTGGCGCCGAACACCACCTTGCTGCCGACCGCCAGCTTGCTGACGTCGATGACCTCGGCGTGCGACAGCTCGCTCTCCAGCTGCTTGATGCGGCCTTCGATGAAGCCCTGCTGCTCGCGCGCGGCGTGGTACTCGGCGTTCTCCTTGAGGTCGCCGTGCGCGCGCGCCTCGGCGATCGCAGTGATGACCTCGGGACGCTTGACCGACTTCAGGTGATCCAGTTCCTCGCGCAACCGCTGCGCGCCTTGCATGGTGATCGGGGCTCTCACGCTTCCAGCTCCTTGTGCAGTTCCTGCAGCGCCCAGACCGGACCGGTGCCGCGGAATTCCAGTGAATGCACCAGCGCACGCGCGCCGGCGACCGTGGTCGAATAGGTGACGCGATGCTGCAGGGCTTCGCGGCGGATCGAGAACGAGTCGGAGATCGCCGCCCGGCCCTCGGTGGTGTTGACGATATACACGATTTCGCCGTTCTTGATCAGATCGACGATGTGCGGGCGACCCTCGGCGACCTTGTTCACCTGCTCGCACTGCAGGCCGTGCTGCTGCAGCCAGGCGCAGGTGCCGCGGGTGGCGACCAGGGTGTAGCCGCGTTCGACCAGCGCCTGCGCCACCGGCAGCACGCGCTGCTTGTCCGGGTCGCGCACCGACACGAAGGCCTTGCCCAGCGGCGGCGCCTTGATGCCGCCGGCTTCCTGCGCACGCGCGAACGCCGCGCCGAAGCTGCGGCCCACGCCCATCACCTCGCCGGTGGAACGCATCTCCGGGCCGAGGATCGGATCGACGCCCTGGAACTTGGCGAACGGGAAGATCGCCTCCTTCACCGAGTAGTAGTCGGGCACGATCTCCTTCAGCGCGCCCTGCTCGGCCAGGGTCTTGCCGGCCATGCAGCGCGCGGCGATCTTGGCCAGCGGCACGCCGATCGCCTTGGACACAAACGGCACGGTGCGCGAGGCGCGCGGGTTCACTTCCAGCAGGTAGACGATGTCGTCGCCGGCATCGTTCACCTGCACCGCGAACTGGGTGTTCATCAGCCCGACCACGTTCAGCGCCTTGGCCAGCTCGACCACCTGGCGGCGCAGTTCGGTCTGGGTGGCCGGCGACAGCGAGTACGGCGGCAGCGAGCAGGACGAATCGCCCGAATGCACGCCGGCTTCCTCGATGTGCTCCATCACGCCGCCGATCAGCACCTGGCCGTCCTGGTCGGCGATGATGTCCACGTCCACTTCCACCGCGTTGTCGAGGAAGCGATCCAGCAGCACCGGCGAATCGTTGGAGACCTTGACCGCATCGCGCACGTAGCGCGCCAGGTCGGATTCGCCGTAGACGATCTCCATAGCGCGGCCGCCGAGCACGTAGCTCGGGCGCACCACCAGCGGATAACCGATCTCGCGCGCCAGCACCAGCGCTTCCTCGGCGTTGCGGGCGATGCGGTTCGGCGGCTGCTTCAGGCCCAGCTTGTCGACCAGCTGCTGGAAGCGCTCGCGGTCCTCGGCCAGGTCGATCGAGTCCGGCGAGGTGCCGATCACCGGCACGCCGTTGGCTTCCAGCGCGCGCGCCAGCTTCAGCGGGGTCTGCCCGCCGTACTGCACGATCACGCCCTTGGGCTGCTCCAGCTCGACGATCTCCAGCACGTCTTCCAGGGTCAGCGGTTCGAAGTACAGGCGATCGGAGGTGTCGTAATCGGTGGACACGGTCTCCGGATTGCAGTTGACCATGATGGTCTCGTAGCCGTCCTCGCGCAGCGCCAGCGCCGCGTGCACGCAGCAGTAGTCGAACTCGATGCCCTGGCCGATGCGGTTGGGACCGCCGCCAAGGATCATGATCTTGTCGCGGTCGCTGGGCGCGGCCTCGCACTCGTCCTCGTAGGTCGAGTACAGGTAGGCGGTGCTGGTGGCGAACTCCGCCGCGCACGAGTCCACCCGCTTGTACACCGGACGCACCTTGTGCGCGCGGCGCAGCGCGCGCACCGCGGCCTCGTTGGTGCCGCACAGCTCGGCCAGGCGCGCATCGGAGAAGCCGGCGCGCTTGAGCGTACGTAGGCGCTTGGCGTCCAGCGCGCCGAGGCCGTCGACGGCCAGCTGCGCTTCCTGCGCGATCAGGTCTTCCATCTGGTCCAGGAACCAGGGGTCGATAAACGACAGCGCATGCACCTGCTCCACGCTCATGCCGGCGCGGAAGGCGTCGGCGACGTAGAACAGCCGCTCCGGACCGGGCGCCTTCAGCTCGCGCTTGAGCGTGGCCAGGTCGTCTTCGCTGGTGAGATCCAGGCCGGTCGGATCGAGACCGATCTTGCCGGTCTCCAGGCCGCGTAGCGCCTTCTGCAGCGATTCGGAGAAGGTGCGGCCCATCGCCATCACCTCGCCCACCGACTTCATCTGCGTGGTCAGGCGCGCGTCGGCCTGCGGGAACTTCTCGAAGGCGAAGCGCGGGATCTTGGTGACCACGTAGTCGATCGACGGCTCGAACGAGGCCGGGGTCAGCCCGCCTGTGATCTCGTTCTTCAGTTCGTCCAGGGTGTAGCCCACCGCCAGCTTGGCCGCGACCTTGGCGATCGGGAAGCCGGTGGCCTTGGAGGCCAGCGCCGAGGAGCGCGACACGCGCGGGTTCATCTCGATCACCACCACGCGGCCGGTCTGCGCGTTGATGCCGAACTGCACGTTGGAACCGCCGGTGTCCACGCCGATCTTGCGCAGCACCGCGATCGAGGCGTCGCGCAGGCGCTGGTATTCCTTGTCGGTCAGGGTCTGCGCCGGGGCCACGGTGATGGAGTCGCCGGTGTGCACGCCCATCGGGTCCAGGTTCTCGATCGAGCAGACGATGATGCAGTTGTCCGCGGTGTCGCGGACCACTTCCATCTCGAACTCCTTCCAGCCCAGCACCGACTCCTCGACCAGCACTTCGCTGGTCGGCGACAGCTCAAGGCCGCGGCCGACGATCTCGATCAGCTCTTCGCGGTTGTAGGCGATGCCGCCGCCGCTGCCGCCGAGGGTGAAGCTGGGACGGATGATGGTCGGGTAGCCGACCGTGGCCTGGATCTCCAGCGCCTCTTCCAGGGTGTGCGCCACTGCCGCCTTCGGGCACTCCAGGCCGATCTCGCCCATCGCCACACGGAACAGCTCGCGGTCCTCGGCCATGCGGATGGCCTCGCGCTTGGCGCCGATCAGCTCGACGCCGTACTTCTCCAGCACGCCGTGGTCGGCCAGGTCCAGCGCGCAGTTCAGCGCAGTCTGCCCGCCCATGGTCGGCAGCAGCGCGTCGGGCTTTTCCTTGGCGATGATCTTCTCGACCGTCTGCCAGTTGATCGGCTCGATGTACACGGCGTCGGCCATGTTCGGGTCGGTCATGATCGTGGCCGGGTTGCTGTTGACCAGCACCACGCGGTAGCCCTCGTCGCGCAGCGCCTTGCACGCCTGCGCGCCGGAGTAGTCGAACTCGCAGGCCTGGCCGATGACGATCGGGCCGGCGCCGATGATGAGGATGGTTTGGAGGTCGGTGCGCTTGGGCATGGGGGATTCTCAGTAGAGGCGGTCCTGCCACGCCGCAGGGGCGCGCCAGGTGATCTGATCGGGCGAACGCGCATCGATCGCGCCATGGTCGACCGCGGCGCGAACCTCGCGCTGCATCGCGGCCCAACTGCTGGCGGTGGCGCCGATGCGCGCGCCGATCCGGTTGTTGTGGGCGTCCATCGCCCGGCTGGCGTTGCCGTGGCCATCGCGCTCCATGACCGCCGTGACCCAGTCCACGCAGCGCGGCGACAGGGTGTAGGCGACCACGGCGCTGGCCAGGCTGTGGCGGTACGCATCGGCAGGACCGTCGCGCCCGCCCGGCAGGCCGGCGCTGAGCCATTGCGGATACACCGCGCCCAGCACGAAGGCCGGATACGCGGCCAGCACCAGCAACGCCGTGGCCGGCCACCGCCAGCGGCGGGTCGGCGACGGCATGGCCGGCGCGGCGGCCATCAGGCGGCGGCCGCCATCAGCGCGGTGAAGCGATCGAACAGCGGCGCCACGTCGCGCGGGCCCGGCGAGGCTTCCGGATGCCCCTGGAAGCTGAAGGCCGGCGCGTCGGTGAGCGCGATGCCCTGGTTGCTGCCGTCGAACAGCGAGCGATGGGTGACGCGCACGTTGGCGGGCAGCGTCGCCTCGTCCACCGCGAAGCCGTGGTTCTGCGAGGTGATCATCACCCGGCCGCTGTCCAGGTCCTGCACCGGATGGTTGGCGCCGTGGTGGCCGTGGCTCATCTTCAGGGTCTGCGCGCCGGCGGCCAGCGCCAGCAACTGGTGGCCCAGGCAGATGCCGAAGGTCGGGATCTTGCGCGCCAGCAGTTCCTTGATCGCGGCGATCGCGTAGTCGCACGGCGCCGGGTCGCCGGGGCCGTTGGACAGGAACACGCCGTGCGGGTTCATCGCCAGCACCTCGGCGACCGGCGTCTGCGCCGGCACCACGGTCACCTCGCAGCCGCGCTCGGCAAGCATGCGCAGGATGTTGAGCTTGACCCCGTAGTCGTAGGCGACGACCTTGAACCTGGGTTCGGCCGTGACGCAGGTGTTGCTGTCCAGGTCGAGCTGGCCGTCGCGCCAGGGATAGGCTTTGTCGGTGGAGACCACCTTGGCCAGATCCATGCCCTTCAGCCCCGGAAACTTGCGCGCCGCGTCCAGTGCGGTGTCGACATTGACATCGCCGGCCATCAGTGCGCCGTTCTGCGAGCCCTTCTCGCGCAGGATGCGGGTCAGCTTGCGGGTGTCGATGCCGGCGATGGCGACCACGCCGCGCTGGATCAGCCAGTCCGGCAGCGCCACCTGATTGCGCCAGTTGCTGGGGCGGCGCGGCACGTCGCGCACGATCAGGCCGGCCGACCAGACCTGGGCGGCCTCGTCGTCCTGGTCGGTGCAGCCGGTGTTGCCGATGTGCGGATAGGTCAGCGTGACCAGTTGGCGGGCGTAGGAAGGATCGGTGAGGATCTCCTGGTAGCCGGTCATGGCGGTGTTGAACACCACTTCGCCGACGGACAGGCCGACAGCGCCTACGGATTCGCCCTCGAACACGGTGCCGTCTTCAAGGACAAGGATTGCGGGTTGAGTCACGGGGTTCGCCTTGGGGAGAGAGGAACCCTGCCCCACCAACTTGCAGGCTGCAAGAAACCGCGAACTCGGCGCTTCTCCGGGTCCGTGGCGATGGGTAACAGGCGAGCGAGAATTGTACCGGCGCGGGGCGGTCCGCGCCAGCCGTTTATGTGAAAACCACGTTCAGCCGAGCAGATCGCGCAGCCGGTAGGCCCCGGGCGCACGCCCTGGCAGGCGCGTCGCCGCATGCAGGGCGCCGCGGGCGAAGATGTCGCGGTTGCTGGCGCGGTGCACCAGTTCCACCCGCTCGCCGAGCCCGGCGAACTGCACCAGATGCTCGCCGACGATGTCGCCAGCGCGCAGGCTGGCGTAGCGCGGGGTGGCGCCACCCTGCGCGGCCGCGTCGCCAAGGGTCAGCGCGGTGCCGGAAGGCGCGTCCTGCTTGTGCACGTGGTGCGATTCGACGATATCGCAGTCCCAGCCCGGCAACGCCGCGGCGGCGCGCTCGACCAGGTCGTGCAGCACCGCCACGCCCAGGCTGAAGTTCGAGGCCCAGATCAAGGGAATGCGCTCGGCGGCGGCGGCCAGCGCCTGCCGCTGCGCGTCTTCCAGCCCGGTGGTACCGGACACCAGCGCCGCGCCGCGCGCCGTACACAAGGCCAGCACCGGGTCGAAGCCCTGCGGCAGGCTGAAGTCGATCGCCACGTCGAACGCCGGCACGCCGCCCAGTTCGGCCGCGGCGAAATACGGCACGCCGTCGATCACCCGCTGCGCCGGCGCGCGCCGCACCACCGCGGCCACCACCTGCAGCGCCGGGTCCTGCGCGGCCAGCCGCAACAACGCCTGGCCCATCCGGCCCGACGCACCATGGATCAACACACGCAGCGGAGAAGTCGTCATCGGCACAAGGCTAGCGGTTTGCGCGTGGGTGCGACAGAGGTGCGTGCACCGGAATCAGCCGATCGCCCCACCTGTGGGAGGGGCTTCAGCCCCGACGCCGTATCGCCCGATCTCGCGCGACGCCTTGCTGCCGTTGCGCGGCGCTGCACCTGCTTCGCCTTGCACGCAGCATGATCGGCTCGGACGGCACCCTGCCTTGGATGCAACGCGGCCTCGTTCGTCGCGGCTGAAGCCGCTCCTACAGACGATCAACGACATTGCTGACCAGGCATTGTGGAGGGCCTCAGCCCCGACGCGAGGAGCGCACCGCGCCGCAGCAACCAAGCCCTACTCCGGCGCCTGCCCCAACAAGCGTTTGTCCCAGTCCTCCACCGCACGCTGCGCCAGGCGCCGCTCGAACAGGGTCCGCCAGTTCGGCACCAGCGGCAGCGCCAGCACGTCCTGCAATTGCGCCGTGTCGATCTCGCGCCGGTACAGCAGGCCGACCAGTCGCGCCAGCGGCCACTGCGGATGCGGGCGCTCCAGCAACTCCAGGCGATCGCCGGCGGCGACCTCGCCGGGCTGCAGCACGCGGTAGTACCAGCCGGTGCGGCCGCTATCCTGCACGCGCCGCGCCAACGCCGGCACGCCGAAGCGGTCGGACAGCTTCCAGCACGGCTGCCGCGACTGCGACACCTCGACCACGGCCGTGCCCAGGCGCAGCCGATCGCCCAGGCACAGATCGGCTTCAGTCACCCCGCTACTGCTGAGGTTCTCGCCGAACGCGCCCGGCGCGTCCAGCAAGGCATGCGCGCCCAATTCCTCGCGCCAGGCGCGGTAATGGTCGCGCGGGTAATGGTGCAAGGCCTTGTCGGGGCCGCCATGCACGCGACGGTCGCCCTGCTCGTCCAGTTCCAGCCCTTCCAGACCGATGCGCAGGCGCCCGGCCTGCGGCCGCTTGTCGATGGCGCTGCGGCTGCCGGGGCGGGTGAACGCCTGCGCGCGGCCGACCAGGACCGCATCGATGGTCCACGCCGCAACGGCGGAATCGGACGACGTCATCGACGGGCGCGACGCCGGACTCAGGCCATCGCGCGTCGGTGCGCGGCGACCTCGTCCTGCAACAGCGCGCCGAGGATGCGCACGCCGGTCTCGATGCGCTCGGCCGGCACGGTCACGAACGACAGCCGCAAGGTATTGCGCTGCGGCGCGACCGCGAAGAACGGCGCGCCCGGCACGAACGCCACGTTGCGCTCGATCGCCTTGCCCAGCAGCGCACCGCCGTCCATCCCCTCGGGCAGTTCGACCCAGATGAACATGCCGCCGGCCGGGCGATTCCAGCGCACCTGCGCCGGGAAATACTTGGTCAGCGCCGCGAGCATCTGCTCGCAGCGGCTGGCGTACAGCGTGCGGATGCCGGGGATGTGCGCATCCAGGAAGCCGTCCTGCACCGCCTCATGGACGATGCGCTGACTGAACGAGGGCGTGTGCAGGTCGGCCGCCTGCTTGGCCTGCACCAGCTTGGCATGCACCGCCTCCGGCGCAACCAGGTAGCCCAGGCGCAGGCCCGGCGCGAGCACCTTGGAGAACGAGCCCATGTAGATGGCGCCGTCCGGATTCATCGACAGCAGGCTTGGCAGCGTGTCGCCGCTGTAGCACAGCTCGCCGTAGGGGTCGTCCTCGACGATCGGCACGCCGGCAGCCGCCGCGCGCGCGACCAGCGCCTGGCGCCGGTGCAGCGGCAGGCGCCGTCCGGTCGGATTCTGGAAGTTCGGCAGCACGTACATGAAACGCGCGCCGGCCAGTTGCGCATCGTCCAGTGCGTCCACCACCACGCCGTCGTCGTCCGACTGCATCGCCGCGAACGCCGGCTGGAACAGCGAGAACGCCTGCAGCGCGCCGAGATAGCTGGGCGTTTCCACCAGCACCTTGCTGCCTTCGTCGATGAACACCTTGCCGAGCAGGTCCAGGCCCTGCTGCGACCCGGTGGTGATCAGCACCTGGCTGGGCCGGATGCTGGCGCCGTCGCGGCTCAGCCGCGCCGCCACCCATTCGCGCAGCGGCAGGTAGCCCTCGGTCGGACCGTACTGCAGCGCAGCTTGCGGCGCATCGCGCAGCACCTTGTCGCAGGCCTCGCGCATGCGCGCGACCGGGAAGGTGTCCGGCGACGGCAGGCCGCCGGCGAAGGAGATCACTTCCGGGCGTTCGGTGACCTTGAGGATTTCGCGGATCGCCGAACTGGTCAGCGCCTGCGCACGGCGGGAGAACTGGAATGGGCTGGTCATCGGCATAGAATAGTCGCCGCCCTGGCCGCGCGCATGTGCGGCGCACAAGCGCGCCGACCGGCAACGCGTGGCGCGGCTCAGTGCCGCCGCGGCGGCGTCGGTCCGCAGCTGTCGCACCCGCCGCAGGCGCCTGCACCGGCGCTGGGCGCAGGCGCGATGCGGCGACCGAGGGCCTGCAGCCAGGCCGCACGACCCGGCCTGAGCAGGCGCACGGCGATGACGCCGCGCAGCGTGCGCGCGGTGCCGGGGAACTGCTTCTTCAACACCACCCAGGCGCTGACCAGTACCGCCAGCGCGATCACCAGGTACTGCAGCAGCAGCGAGGCGCTCATCTCAGCCGGCTCCCAGCGCCACCGCGACCTGGTAGGTGACCAGCGAGGCCAGGTAGGCCAGCGCGAACAGGTAGAACGCGGCGAAGCTCATCTGCTTCCACGAGTTGGTCTCGCGCTTGATCGTGGCCAGGGTGGAAATGCACATCGGCGCGTAGATGTACCAGACCAGCAGCGACAGCGCGGTGGCCAGCGACCAGCCGTCGTGGATCAGCGGCGACAGCGCTTGCGCGGCGGCATCGTCGTCGGCCGCCGACAGCGCGTAGACCGTCGCCAGCGACGACACCGCCACCTCGCGCGCGGCCAGGCCGGGGATCAGCGCGATGCAGATCTGCCAGTTGAAGCCCAGCGGCGAGAACACCGTGGTCATGGCATGGCCGATGCGGCCGGCGAAGCTGTAGTCGATCGCCGGCAGGGTGGCGTCGGCCGGCGGCGCCGGGAACGACAGCAGGAACCACAGCAGGATGGTCAGCGCCAGGATGATGCCGCCGACACGCTTGAGGAAGATCGCCGCGCGCTCCCACAGGCCCAGCGCCAGATCGCGCAGGTGCGGCACGCGGTAGGACGGCAGTTCCAGCAGCAGCGGATGCTCGCCCTTGTCGCGGCGCCACTTCTTCATCGTCCACGACACCACCAGCGCACTGGCGATGGCAGCGAAGTACAGGCCGAACAGCACCAGCCCCTGCTGGTTGAACACGCCCCACACCTGCCGCTGCGGGATGAACGCGCCGATCAGCAGCGCGTACACCGGCAGGCGCGCCGAACAGGTCATCAGCGGCGCCACCAGGATGGTCGCCAGGCGATCGCGCGGGTCCTGGATGCTGCGCGTGGACATGATTCCCGGCACCGCACAGGCGAAACTGGACAGCAGCGGGATGAACGAGCGCCCGGACAGCCCGGCCGCGGCCATCATGCGATCGAGCAGGAACGCCGCACGCGGCAGGTAGCCGGATTCCTCCAGCGCCAGGATGAAGGCGAACAGGATCAGGATCTGCGGCAGGAACACCACCACCCCGCCGAGGCCGGCGATGATGCCGTCCACCAGCAGACTGTTCAGCGGCCCCTCCGGCAGGGTCCCGCCGATCCAGGCGCCCAGCGCCTTGGTGCCGCCGTCGATCAGGTCCATCAGTGGTGCCGCCCAGGCATACACCGCCTGGAAGATCAGGAACATCACCACCGCCAGGGTCAGCAGGCCGGCAACCGGATGCAGCAGCCAACGGTCCAGCGCGTCATCCACCCGCGAAGTACGGGTCGGCATCGACACCGCCGCCGCCAGGATCGCGCGCACCTGCTGGTGGTAGTCGCCCTGCCCCTCGCTCGGCGCCACCGCCGGCGGCAGCGCCGGCGCCAGTGCGTCGAGCCGCTCGACCAGGGCGCGCGCGCCGTTGCGGCGCACCGCCACGGTTTCGATCACCGGCACGCCCAGCGCCTGTTCCAGCGCCTGGCGGTCGATCTGGATGCCGCGGCGCTGCGCCGCGTCGACCATGTTCAAGGCCACCAGCATCGGCTTGCCCAGTTCGCGCAGCTCCAGCGCGAAGCGCAGGTGCAGGCGCAGGTTGGTGGCGTCGACCACGCACACCAGCACGTCCGGCGCCGGCTCGCCCGGGTAGAAGCCGCGGCACAGGTCGCGGGTGATCGCCTCGTCCAGGCTGGCCGGCTGCAGGCTGTAGGCGCCCGGCAGGTCCAGCACCGCGAACTCGCGCCCGGACGGTGCACGGAAGCGGCCTTCCTTGCGCTCGACGGTGACGCCGGCGTAGTTGGCGACCTTCTGCTTGCTGCCGGTCAGCTGATTGAACAGCGCGGTCTTGCCGCAGTTCGGGTTGCCGACCAGGGCCAGGCGCAGCGGCGCGGCCACCGCGCTCACGGGCGCACCTCGTCCAGCGCGCTGACCTGCACCCGCGCCGCCTCGCTGCGGCGCAGCGCGAAGCGCGTATAGCCCACCTGCACCAGCAACGGCTCGCCGCCGATCGGCCCGCTGGCGAGCATCTGCACCTGCTCGCCGGCGACGAAGCCCAGTTCGCGCAGGCGCCGGGCGATGGCGTCGTTGGGCTGGCGGTCGTGTACGGTTTCGACGAGGGCGGAGCTGCGCAGCGGCATGTCGGACAACGTCACAGAAACGTTCCGTCGATAAGAATGGTTATCAATTGTAGCACCGCCGCATTGCGTCATGGCGGCGTCTGCGCTGCCCGCTATCATGTCCGTATGGCTGCCGTTTCCCCTTCGCACGAGAACCACCGATGAGCGATGCGCTGCTGTTGGAACGCTCAGGCAAGGTCCTGACCTTGCGGCTGAACCGACCGGAGGTGCGCAACGCCTTCGATGCCGACCTGATCGCGCACCTGACCGTGGCGTTGCAGGAGATCGGTGCCGATCCGAAGGTCAAGGTGCTGGTCCTGGCCGGGGCCGGCGCGGCGTTCTCCGCGGGCGCGGACCTGCAGTGGATGCGCTCGATGGCCGCCGCCAGCGAGCAGGAGAACCTGGACGATGCGCTGGCCCTGGCGCGGCTGATGCGCACCCTGGACGAACTGCCCAAGCCGACCGTGGCGCGCGTGCACGGCGCGGCCTTCGGCGGCGCAGTCGGTCTGGTCGCCTGCTGCGACATCGCCATCGGCTCCACCGACGCGCGCTTCGCGCTCAGCGAGAGCCGGCTGGGCCTGCTGCCGGCGGTGATCTCGCCGTACGTGATCGCCGCGATCGGCGCGCGCCAGGCGCGGCGCTGGTTCGCCAGCGCCGAGGCGTTCGACGCGGCCACCGCGGCGCAGATCGGCCTGCTGCACCAGGCGGTAGCGCCGAGCGCCCTGGACGCGGCGGTGCAGCGCCAGGTGGACCTGCTGGGCCAGGCCGGGCCGCTCGCCGCCGCCGGGGCCAAGGCGCTGGTGCGCCGGGTCGCTGCCGGCGGCGACGCCACCAGCCTGGACCGCGACAACGCCGCGCTGATCGCACGGTTGCGGGTGTCGGCCGAGGGCCAGGAAGGACTGAACGCCTTCCTGGAAAAGCGCGACCCGAACTGGCTGGGATTCTGGTGAGTCCGCTCGACCACATCGGCCTGCGCTGCGTCGACCTGGAACGCAGCCTCGCTTTCTACCGCGCCGCGCTGGCCGCGCTCGGACTGGAGGTGGTGATGGAGGTGAGCGCCGAGGAAAGCGGCGGCCAGCGCCACGTCGGCTTCGGCCGCGATGGCAAGCCCAGCTTCTGGATCGCCGACGGCGGCCGCGACGCCGGCGACAACGGTGTGCACGTGGCCTTCGTCGCCGCCAGCCGCGCGCAGGTGGACGCGTTCCATCGCGCCGGCATGGCCGCGGGCGGCCGCGATCACGGCGCACCGGGCCTGCGCCCGCACTATCACCCCGACTACTACGGCGCGTTCCTGCTGGATCCGGACGGCCACAACATCGAAGCGGTCTGCCACCGCCCGGCGTCGGCCTGATCCGCGCCGCCGTGTCGTCCCCGCGCACGGCGCTGGCCATGCCGTCGCAGCGTCATCGTCTCTCTCCATCAGGAAGTCCCATGCGCCTCGCCGTTTCCCGTCTCATGTGCAGTGCCCGGCAGACGCCGCGGTGCACGCGCTCCCTCCCGATGCGGGAGCCTGCGCGATGAGCGACAGCGTCCGCATCGTCGAAGTCGGCCCGCGCGACGGCCTGCAGAACGAGAAGGCCTGGGTCGCCACCGCCGACAAGATCGAGCTGATCGCGCGCCTGGGCCGCACCGGCCTGCGCAGCATCGAGGCGACCAGCTTCGTCAGCCCGAAATGGGTGCCGCAGCTGGCCGATGCGGCCGAGGTCTACGCCGGCATCGCGCAGGTGCCGGGCGTGGACTACCCGGTGCTGGTGCCGAACCTGCAGGGCTACGAGCGCGCCGCCGCCGTCGGGGTGCGCGAGGTGGCGGTGTTCACCGCCGCCTCGGAGACGTTCAATCGCACCAATACCAATGCCGGCATCGACGAATCGCTGGCGCGCTTCGCGCCGGTGCTGGAGCGCGCGGCGGCGGACGGGGTCAAGGTGCGCGGCTACGTGTCCACCGTGCTCGGCTGTCCCTACCAGGGCGAGGTCCCCCTGGCCGATGTGGTGCGGGTGGCGCAGCGGCTGCACGCGATGGGCTGCTACGAGATCTCGCTGGGCGACACCATCGGCGTGGGCACGCCGGGCAAGGCGCGGGCGATGCTGCGCGCGGTCGCCGCGGCGGTGCCGATGGCGGCGCTGGCGGTGCATTTCCACGACACCTACGGCCAGGCCCTGGCCAACATCGCCGCCTGCCTGGAAGAAGGCGTGCGCGTGGTCGATGCCGCCGTCTCCGGCGCCGGCGGCTGCCCCTACGCCAGGGGCGCCAGCGGCAACGTGGCCAGCGAGGACGTGGTCTACCTGCTGCACGGCAATGGCGTGGCGACCGGCATCGACCTGCCGGCGCTGGCCGCGACCGGGCGCTGGCTGGCGCAGAAACTCGGCCGGCCGACCGGCAGCAAGGTTGGGCAAGCGCTGGCGGCCGAGGCCTGAGCCGCGGCAGAGCCGCGTGAGGCGGCAGCGCGTGCGCAGCGCGGCCCGTCGGATCTCGCCGCGACCGGGCGCCAACCTCTAAACTGGGCGTTTTCCTGGGAGGGAACATCCATGCAGCTTGCCGATCTGAAAGCGGTGGTCACCGGCGGCGTGTCCGGCCTCGGCCTGGCGGTGGCGCAACGCATCGTCGCCGAAGGCGGCAAGGTCGCGCTGTTCGATCTGAACGACGACAAGGGCGCGGCCGCGGTCGCCGTGCTGGGCGCGGAGCGGGCCCGCTACCTGCGCACCGACGTCAGCGACGAGGCCCAGGTGGCCGCGCAGCTCGCGGCGGCACGCGACTTCCTCGGCGGACTCAACGCCGCGGTCAACTGCGCCGGCATCCTCGGCGCCGGCCGCGTGCTCGGCAAGGAAGCGCCGATGCCGCTGGCCACCTTCCAGGGCACGGTGATGGTCAACCTGGTCGGCAGCTTCAACGTCGCCAAGGCCGCCGCCGACCTGATGCAGCACAACGCCCCGGGCGAGGACGGCGAGCGCGGCGCCATCGTCAACACCGCCAGCGTCGCCGCCTACGAGGGCCAGATCGGCCAGGCCGCCTACGCCGCGTCCAAGGGCGGCGTGGTGGCGATGACCCTGCCGATGGCGCGCGAACTGGCGCGCTTCGGCATCCGCGTCAACACAATCGCCCCGGGCATCTTCTGGACCCCGATGGTCGACGGCATGCCCGAAGCGGTGCAGCAGTCGCTGGCCGCGGCGATCCCGTATCCTTCGCGTCTCGGCCGCCCGGACGAATTCGCCGACACGGTGATGTTCCTGCTGCGCAACCGCTACCTCAACGGCGAGACCATTCGCCTGGACGGCGCGGTGCGGTTGGCGCCGAAGTAGCCGGGAATGGAGAATCGGGAATGGGGAATCGCAATAGCGCTTCCCTCCCGCTGATCCTTTCCGGGCGCTTGACGCCGTTCCGATTCCCTATTCCCCATTCCCGATTCCCAGCTCTCATGAAAGCCAACGAAATCAAGAAAGGCAACGTCGTCGAGTACAACAACGGCGTGTACCAGATCCGCGACATCGAGCGCAGCTCGCCGCAGGGCCGCGGCGGCAATGTGCGCTTCCGCTTCGTGATGTACAGCGTGCCGGGCGGCAACAAGCTCGATGCCAGCTTCGACGGCGACGACGACCTGCGCGAGGTCGAGCTGATGCGCCGCCAGGCCACCTTCTCCTACAAGGACGGCGAGGCCTTCGTGTTCCTCGACGACGAGGACTACACCCCCTACACCCTGGACGCCGATGCGATCGGCACCGACGCCGGCTACATCACCGATGGCCTCAGCGGCATCTACGTGCAGGTCATCGACGACCAGCCGGTGGCGATCCAGCTGCCGCAGAGCGTGACCCTGGAAGTGATCGAGACCCCGCCGGAACTCAAGGGCGGCACCGCCACCAAGCGGCCGAAGCCGGCCAAGCTCAATACCGGCATCGAGATCATGGTGCCGGAGTACATCGGCAACGGCGAGCGCGTGCTGGTCAACACCACCACCGGCGAATTCGCCGGACGCGCCGACTGAGCCCATGCGCGGGCGCCGTGTCAATCACGTCTCCCGCGCCGGGCACGCGCCGCGGTGCGCGTCCCTCGGCCTGCTGCTGGCCCTGCCGGCGCTGGCGCTCGCCGCGCCGGTGACGCCGGCCGCCGCAGCTGCGGCCAAGCCCGCATGCACGATTCCGGACGCGGTCGATCCCGAGCATCACACTGGCTTCTGCTCGATGCCCGCGCCGATCCGCGCGTTCGTCGCACGCCAGGACACCTGCAGCCATTTCGCCGGGGAGGAACCCTATGACGCTGCACGGCGTCGCGAACTGGAAAAGGCGATGGACACGTACTGCGACGGCAATGAACAGACCTGGGCGAAGTTGCGAGCGCAATACCGCCAGGATCCGCCGCGCGACGCCTGGCTGCGCCGCTACGGCGAGGATGTCGGCCTCGAACTGCCTTGATGGCGGCTTGCGGCTTGCGGCTGGCAAGGTGCTGCCTTCGCGGCTGCGGAAGTCAGCCTGAGGGTCGTCGGCATCTGCCGGTTTTCCGCCTTCGCTCGTCGCGGCTGAAGCCGCTCCTACAGCAACAGGCTGGAAGCGGCCCCGCACTTCTGTGGGAGGGACCTCAGTCCCGACGCATGGAGCGATCGGTCTTCCTTCACGCCGACACGGCTGCGCCTGGGACGAACAGATGCTTCTGCCGGTTTCCCGCCTTCGCTCGTCGCGGCTGAAGCCGCTCCTACAGCAACAGGTTGGACGCGGCGCCGCGTCTCTGTGGGAGGGACTTCAGTCCCGACGCAGGGAGCGATCGGTCTTCCTTCATGCAGACACGGCTGCGCCCGCGACGCACAGGTGCTGCGGACTCACGCCGCGAGCGTCGTAGGAGCGGCTTTAGCCGCGACCGCGACGTCGCCAACCGCATGCGAGATGCATCTTCCTCCACTGCCTCCCGCACCAACCTCGCATGCCCCGCTACGGCTTCGCACCACCCTCCTGTAACAGCGACGGCGAACGCAACTGCATGCCACCGCGTTCGCGATTGAGCTCACGCAGGCGTTCGCCCAGCGTCGCCAGGTTGGCATCGCTCTGCGCCAGGTCCGCCTGCAGCGGCGCCGGCAGCAAACCGCGCAGTCGCGTCTGCAGCGCGGCACCGTCCTCGCGCAACGCCGCGATCCGCGCTTGCCCCTGGACCTGCAGCCAGGCGCGCTCCTGCGCCTGCGGCAGGCCATAGCCCGGCTGCCCCTGCAGCAGGCTCGCCGGCTGGCTCAGCAGCCCCTGCTCGGCCAAGACGGCACGTACCGCGCGGGCGGCGTCGCGGGTGTCGGCACCCGCATCGCCCTCGCCCGCAGCGGCCACCGCGGATGCCAGCGGCTTGCCCAGATAGCGCCGCTTCAACGCATCGCGGCCGCGCTGTTCGGCGCGGCGGCGGGCGGCGTTCTCCAGCACCAGCAAGGCAGCACTGGTGCGCAGATCGCCGCGCTGCAGCCACGGCGCGCGCTGCGCGGCCGGCAGGTCCAGCCACGCGTCGGCAGTGCGTGCCGGCAGCGCCAACGAACGCCGCGCCACCGCGAACATCTCCGCGAAGTGCGCGCTCGCCGCCGGGAAGTAGTACCCCTCCCGCACCGCGGCGTCGGCATCGTCGAGCACCGACGCATCGGCGATGCCGGCCCGTATCAGGCGCCGGCGCAATCCGGTCGGGCTGATGCCGGACAGGTGCGCGGCCGCCAGCCGCGGCACGCCGTCGTGCAGCAAGGCGTAGGTCTCCACTGCGCAGTTGTTGCTGAGGAAGTAGTAGCGGCCGTCGTAGCTCCAGTGCAGTTGCGCGGCACGCTCCAGCAGCGCGGCGATCTCCTCGCGCGACAGCCGCAGCGGCAGCGACTGCAGGCCGCGCAGTTGCACCTGGGTGTAGTCGTCCACCACCTGGCGCAGCGGCAGCACGAACAGCCGCGACGGATAGGAACCGGTCAGCCCGCGCAGGCTGGAGATCTGCACGTCGTCGACGAAGGCGCGAAACGACAGGACCCGATGTTCGGCCAGGTCCAGCCGGCATGCCGGCCCCAGCGGCCGCCCCGGCGCGCAGATCACCAGGCGCAGCATGCTATGACCCCAGTGGCTCATCGGCTGCGCGTTGCCTTCGGCCAACAGGTAGTCCACCGCATAGACCCGCGTCGGATCGATCTGCAGCAGCGCGGCCTGCTCGGCCAGCGGATCCTGTACGAACGCCAGGCCCGGCGCGCAGTCGCGGGCCGGCGGCGTCCAGGCCAGGCGCTCGGCGAAATACGCCGCCAGCGCCGGCCGGCGGCAGGCGTAGTCCGGATCGAGCAGGAAGTGCTCGAGATTCACCGCCACGAACTCGGCCGGCGACTGCAATTCGTAGCGGTCCGGGCTGCGTTCGGTGAAGCGGTTGTGGCCGCGGCGCAGGCCCAGGCGCATCGGGCTGACCTGCCAGCCGGCCAGATCCAGCAGCCGCGGATCGGACGACAGCCGCCCTGCCGCAGCCCGGTCGTAGAAATGCGCCAGTTCGTGCAGCAGCGCGGCCAGTGCCGGCCGCCGCGCCGGGTCGGCGGCCGGATCGGTGTCGGCCCCTGCCGCCATCCAGTCTCGCAGCAGGCGCTTGTTCAACAGCAGGCGCGTGGCCTGCGCGCGCCCGTGCACCTGTGCGGGGAGGTCGTCGCGCCATTGCAGCGGCAACCCTGCCGGCAGCGCCGCGGCCCAGGCTGGGGGCAGCCGCGCTTGCGCCGCGCCCAGCACGGCCTGGCTGGCGGTGCGCTCGGCTGGGCTCAGCCCACTCTCATCTGCAGACAGCGGCGCAGCCGCTGCGGGCACCGCAGCGGCCAGCGCCAGCACCGCCAGCCACCGCGCGCCAAGGCGCCGTGGCCGGCAGGCGGTCACAGCGCCAGGATCGCCTGCGCCAGTTCCAGGTCGCTGGCCTGCTGCGCCTGCGGATTGCGCTCGCGCAGCACGCGCAGCGCCGCTTCCAGTTGCACGCCGCGGATGCGGCCTGCGCTGGCGACGAAGCCGGCCGCGTCGTCGCGCGCCTGCAGCACCACCTTGTCGTTGTTGGAACTGCTGTCCGAGGACGCCGAGCTGCCGGCCGAGCCGGCCGAGGCCGAACCGGCGGAGCTGCCGGCGAAGCTGGACGCCTGCGCGAACGCGGGCAGGATCAGGGCGAACAGCAGGGCGCAGCGCACGGTCACTCGGGTCATCGCAATCGTTCCAAACAGGATCATGAAAGGGGGGACGGCCAGCGCCGCGCCGCATAGCCTAGCGGCCCGCCGCGCGCAGCGCCTGAACGGGCCGCGCGGCAGTGCTGCGGCCGGGCTCAGGGGTCGAACAGCTTGCCCGGATTGAGCAGGCCGGACGGATCGAACACGCGCTTGACCGCACGCATCAGCGCGATCTCCTCGGCGCTGCGGGTGCTGTCCAGGTAGGGCTTCTTGACCAGGCCGATGCCGTGCTCGGCGGAGATGCTGCCGCCGTGCTCGGCCAGCACCTGCGCCAGCAGCTTGGTGACCTGCTCGCAGGCGGCGATGAAGTCGGCCGGCGCGGTGGCGTCGGGCTTGAGCACGTTGATGTGCAGGTTGCCGTCGCCGATGTGGCCGAACCACACCACCTCGAACTGCGGATAGGCCTCGCCGAGCAGCGCCTGGGTCCGCGCCAGGAACGCCGGCATCGCCGAGATCCGCACCGACACGTCGTTCTTGTACGGGGTATAGCGCGCCACCGCCTCGGTGATGCCTTCGCGCAGGCGCCACAGCTGCGCGGCCTGCGCCTCGCTCTGGCTGATCACCCCGTCCAGCACCCAGCCCTGCTCCATGCAGGCCTCGAACGCGGCCAGCGCCGCGGCCTCCTGGGCCTCGTTGCCGCTGGCGTATTCGGTGACCACGTAGTACGGATAGACGGTGTCGAACGGCGCCTGCGCGCCATGCGCCAGCACGTGCTGCAGCGCGCGGTCGGTGAAGAACTCGAACGCCTCCAGCTGCAGCCGGCTGCGAAACGCAGCGAACACCTGCATCAGCACCTCGAACGAGGGCAGCGCCAGCAGCATCACGTTGCTCGGCGGCGGCGGATCGGTGAGCCGCAGGGTGGCCTCGACCACGATACCGAGCGTGCCTTCGGAGCCGATCAGCAACTGGCGGAAATCGTAGCCGCTGGAATTCTTGATCAGCCCGCGGTTGAGCTCGAGCAGTTCGCCGCTACCGGTGACCACCTTCAGCCCGGCGATCCACTCGCGGGTATTGCCGTAGCGGATCACGCGGATGCCGCCGGCGTTGGTGGCGATGTTGCCGCCGATCGAGCAGGACCCGCGCGCGGCGAAGTCCACCGGGTACAGCAGACCGTGCTCGCGCGCGGCGTTGTGCACCGCTTCCAGCGGCATGCCGGCCTGCACGGTGAGGGTGCGGTCGACCGGATCGAAGGCCAACGCCTTGTTCATCCGCTCCAGGCTCAGTACCAGTTCGCCGTGCGCGGCCACCGCGCCGCCGGACAGGCCGGTGCGGCCGCCGGAGGGCACCACCGCCACCGCGTGGGCATTGGCCCAGCGCAGCACCGCCTGCACCTCCTCCACCGTCGCCGGCAGCGCGATCGCCAGCGGCGCCGGGGTCCAGCGCCGGGTCCAGTCGCGGCCGTAGTGCTCCAGGTCGGCAGGATCGGTCTTCAGGCGCAGGCCGGGAACGGCAAGGGCCAGGGCATCCAGGCGCGGGTCGGTCATAGGTGCAGAGGTCGAAGCGTAGACAATCGTTCAAGCGTGCCAGCGTTGCGCAATGCCGTCCAGTTGGACGAAGACGCTGCCGCTCTTGCGAATCCCAATCCCCACTCCCGAATCCCACGCCGGCCGCCATCAATCGATGCACATGAAACCATCCATCGGCGTTGCATCCGCGGCTTCCCGGCATCCTATTGCGGCGCACCAAAGCGCGGAGCCATCTGGCATAGTGACCGGCCCGTTGGCCATCGCTCCCTCGCCGCAATGTCGCCCAAGAAGACCTCGTTTCCGAAGCAGGATATCCGCGTGCTGCTGCTCGAAGGCATCAGCCAGACCGCCGTCGACGTGTTCCGCGCGGCCGGCTACTCGCAGATCGAACTGCACGCCAAGTCGCTGCCGGAAGAGGAGCTCAAGCAGCGCATCGCCGAGGCGCACATCGTCGGCATCCGCTCGCGCACCCAGCTCAGCGCCGAGGTGCTGGCCCACGCCAAGCGGCTGATCGCGGTCGGCTGCTTCTGCATCGGGACCAACCAGGTCGACCTGGATGCCGCCGAGCTGGCCGGCATCCCGGTATTCAATGCGCCCTACTCCAACACCCGCAGCGTCGCCGAGCTGGTGATCGCCGAGGCCATCCTGCTGTTGCGCGGCATTCCGCAGAAGAACGCCGAATGCCACCGCGGCGGCTGGTCGAAGTCGGCCGCCGGCAGCCACGAGACCCGCGGCAAGGTGCTGGGCATCGTCGGCTACGGCCACATCGGCACCCAGGTCGGCGTGCTCGCCGAGGCGCTGGGCATGCAGGTGATCTTCCACGACATCGAGACCAAGCTGTCGCTGGGCAACGCCCGCACCGCCACCGACCTGGACGACCTGCTGGCGCGCTCGGATGTGGTCACCCTGCACGTGCCGGAAACCGCGGCCACCCGCGACATGATCGGTGCGGCGCAACTGGCGCAGATGAAGCCGGGTGCGCACCTGATCAACGCCTCGCGCGGCACCGTCATCGACATCGACGCGCTGGACGCGGCGCTGCGCAGCGGCCACATCGGCGGCGCCGCGGTGGACGTGTTCCCGATCGAGCCCAAGGGCAACGGCGACCTGTTCGAATCGCCGCTGGTCGGGCACGACAACGTGATCCTGACCCCGCACGTGGGCGGCAGCACGCTGGAGGCGCAGGACAACATCGGCGTGGAAGTGGCGGCCAAGCTGGTGCGCTACAGCGACAACGGCAGCACCCTGTCGGCGGTGAACTTCCCCGAGGTCACCCTGCCCGAGCACGCCGAGAGCCTGCGCCTGCTGCACATCCACCGCAACGTGCCGGGCGTGCTGTCGCAGATCAACGAACTGTTCTCGCGCCACAACGTCAACATCGACGGCCAGTTCCTGCGCACCGACCCCAAGGTCGGCTACGTGGTGATCGACGTCGGCGCCAGCGAGGAGCAGGCGGCGGTGCTGAAGGAGGAACTGGCGCAGGTGGCTGGGACGTTGCGGACGCGTATTCTTTACTAGCTGGGATTGGGGATTTGCGGGTGCGCTGCGCGCCCGACCCTCACCCCAACCCCTCTCCCGATGGGAGAGGGGCTATGCCTTCCCTTCTCCCGACGGGAGAAGGTGCCCCGAAGGGGCGGATGAGGGTCCGGGCGAAGCCTTGTGCAGCCAAAACAACGCCTGCGCTGCGCCTCGGCCCTCACCCCAACCCCTCTCCCGATGGGAGAGGGGCTTTGGCCGTTCCTTCTCCCCTCGGGAGAAGGTGCCCCGAAGGGGCGGATGAGGGTACGGGCGAAGCCTCGTGCAGCCAAAACACTGCCTGCGCTGCGCGCCCGACCCTCACCCCAACCCCTCTCCCGAGGGGAGAGGGGCTATGCCTTCCCTTCTCCCCTCGGGAGAAGGTGCCCCGAAGGGGCGGATGAGGGTTCGGGCAAAGCCTCGTGTTGCCAGATTGGTGCAGCGCTTCGCGCCCGCACCCTCACCCCAACCCATCTCCTGGAGGGAGAGGGGCTAAGCAGTTCGCTGCAGCCACTTTTGCGCCATGCGCTTTAGCGACGGATCCAGGTCTGCTTCGTCCACCAGTTCCACGACGGGACGCCAGGCCAGGGCCAGCGATTCTTCGCTGACCGCGAACGCTTCGTCCGCGCCGGCGCGGACCACATACCGCGCATCGTAGTGCCAGTGCCCAGGCACGTCGCGCCGCTCAGGAATCCAGTGCCGGTCCAGGTCGAAGATCGCGCCATCCTCCAGTGCCAGGCCAGGCAGCCCTGATTCCTCCTCGGCCTCCTTCAACGCCACCCGCGCCAGATCGCGGTCGCCGTCGGCGTGGCCGCCCAGTTGCAGCCAGCGCTGCAGCTTGCGGTGATGGGTCAGCAAGGTGCGCGTGCCGTCGGCGCTGACCAGCCAGGCCGAGCCGGTGAAATGGCCGTCCAGGCGGGCGCGCACGAACGGATCGACGGCATCGTCGAGCAAGGCCAGGAACTGTGCGGCGACCTCGGCCTGCTCCGGGCACTGCCGGGCATGGGCCTGCAACTGCTGGCGTAGGGACGACTCCGGCATCGGCGTTCTCGCGTTCGGGGACCGCCATTATCGCCGCCGACGGTGCAGCGCGGCTTGTGGCGGCCGGCCGGCTTTGGCATGGTACGACGCTTGCGTCGCCCGCTTCGGGCCCGGCGCTTCGCCATTGCCGGGGCCACTTGCCCCGTACCGCCACCTGGGGATGCACCGAATGCTCAAGTCTCTGCTGAGGGTCAAGCCGATCGAACCGGCCGGTCACGTCGATGCCGGCGAACCGTTCGAAGGCAGTCTGGAGGGCGAAGCCACCCTCAAACGCACCCTCACCGCCAGACACCTGATCCTGCTCGGCATCGGCGCGGTGATCGGCGCCGGCATCTTCGTGCTCACCGGCCAGGCCGCGGCCAATCATGCCGGCCCGGCGGTGATGCTCTCGTTCGTGTTCGCCGGCCTGGCCTGCGCCTTCGCCGGCCTGTGCTACGCCGAGTTCGCGGCGATGCTGCCGGTCTCCGGCAGCGCCTACTCCTATTCCTACGCCACGCTCGGCGAAGGCGTGGCCTGGTTCATCGGCTGGTGCCTGGTGCTGGAGTACCTGTTCGCCGGCTCCAGCGTCGCGGTGGGCTGGTCGGCCTATCTGATCAGCTTCGTCACCGGCACCCTCGGCCTGCCCTTCCCGGCGGAACTGGCCAGCGCGCCGCTGACCTGGACCGGCCACGCGTTCGTGGCCTCGGGCAACATCGTCAACCTGCCGGCGGTGCTGATCGTGGCCGCGGTCAGCGCGCTGTGCTACGTCGGCGTCACCCAGTCGGCCTTCGTCAACGCCATCGTGGTGGCGATCAAGGTGCTGGTGATCTGCCTGTTCGTCGGCGTCGGCATCTTCTACATCAACCCGGACAACTGGCATCCGTTCATCCCGGAAAACACCGGCCCGGGCGAGTTCGGCTGGAGCGGCATCTTCCGCGCCGCCTCCATCGTGTTCTTCTCCTACATCGGCTTCGATGCGGTCTCCACCTCGGCCGGCGAGACCAAGGACCCGCAGAAGAACATGCCGATCGGCATCCTGGTGTCGCTGGCCATCTGCACCATCATCTACATCATCGTCTGCGCGGTGCTGACCGGCCTGCTGCCCTACACCCAGTTGGGCACCGCCAAGCCGGTGGCCACCGCGCTGGAGCATTACCCGCAACTGGCGTGGCTGAAGACCTTCGTCGAGATCGGCGCCATCGCCGGCCTGTCCTCGGTGGTGCTGGTGATGCTGATGGCGCAGCCGCGGATCTTCTACACCATGGCCCGCGACGGCCTGCTGCCGAAGCTGTTCGGCAAGGTCCACCGCCGCTTCCACACGCCCTACGTCGGCACCGTGGTGGTCGGCGTGCTGGCTGCGCTGCTCGCCGGGCTGATCCCGCTGGACGTACTGGGCGAACTGGTGTCGATGGGCACCCTGCTGGCCTTCGCCACGGTCTGCGTCGGCGTGATGGTGCTGCGCTTCACCCGTCCCGACCTGCCGCGCCCGTTCCGGGTGCCGCTGTTCTGGGCGGTGTGCCCGCTGGGCGCGCTGTTCTGCGTCGGCCTGTTCTTCCAGGCGTTCCAGGAACACTGGAAGGTGTTCGTCGGCTGGACCCTCATCGGCCTGTGCATCTACTTCTTCTACGGCATCCGCAACAGCCGCCTGGCCGCCAAGGCCTGATTCCCTCCCCGAAGACCGGCGTCCGCGCCGGTCTTCGCGTTCGTCCCCTCTTCCTCGCGCGCCGCGCCCGGCTGGAACCGCTCGATGCTCAAACAACTCTTGGCCACCAAACACCCCCACGCCAGCCACGAGGACGCCGGCGGGCTGGGCCTGCAACGCGCGCTCGGCCCCTGGGGCCTGACCGCGCTGGGCATCGGCGCGGTGATCGGCGGCGGCATCTTCGTCATCACCGGACAGGCCGCGGCCAACCATGCCGGGCCGGCGATCATGCTCTCGTTCGTGCTCGCCGCGGTGTGCTGCGCGTTCTGCGCGCTGGCCTACGCCGAGTTCGCGGCGATGGTGCCGGTCTCCGGCAGCGCCTACACCTACACCTACGCCACCTTCGGCGAACTGGCGGCCTGGTTCATCGGCTGGATGCTGGTGCTGGAATACGGCGTGTCGGCCTCGGCGGTGGCGGTGAGCTGGACCGGCTACTTCCTCAGCCTGCTCGACCACTTCGACATCCATCTGCCTGCGGCCCTGGTCAACGCGCCGCTGGACGGCAAACTGCAGCCCACCGGCGCGATCGCCAACCTGCCCGCGGCCGGCATCGTGCTGCTGCTGACCTGGCTGTGCTACGTCGGCATCCGCAAGTCCTCGGCAATGAACATGGCGATGGTGGTGCTGAAAAGCGGCCTGATCGTGCTGGTCATCGCCGCCGGCTGGAAGTATGTGGACCCGGCCAACTGGCATCCGTTCATCCCCGCCAACGAAGGCCCGGGCAAGTACGGCCTGGATGGCGTGCTGCGCGGCGCGGCGATGGTGTTCTTCGCCTACATCGGCTTCGAGGCGGTGTCGGTGGCCGCGCAGGAATCGCACCGGCCACAGCGCGACCTGCCGATCGGCATGATCCTGTCGCTGGTGATCTGCACCGTGCTGTACATCGCCATGGCCGCGGTGATGACCGGGCTGCTGCCGTACACGCAACTGGGCACCGACGAGCCGGTGGTGACCGCGGTGGCGGCGCATCCGCAACTGGCCTGGCTGCGCGTGGTGGTGGAGATCGGCGCGCTGATCGGCCTGTCCTCGGTGGTGCTGGTGATGATCATCGGCCAGCCGCGCATCTTCATGATCATCGCCCGCGACGGCCTGCTGCCGCCGGTGTTCACCAAGATCCACCCGACCTACCGCACCCCGCACGTCAACACGGTGATCACCGGCATCGGCATCGCCCTGCTGGCGGCGCTGTTCCCGCTGGACGTGCTGGGCGAACTGACCTCGATGGGCACATTGATCGCCTTCGCCGCGGTCTGCGCCGGCGTGCTGATCCTGCGCCGCACCCAGCCGGATTTGCCGCGCCCGTTCCGCATCCCGTTCGCCTGGCCGATCTGCATCGCCGGCGTGCTCAGTTGCCTGGCGCTGCTGTCGGCGATGACCGCGCACAACTGGATGCTGATGGCCGGCTGGACGGTGATCGGCCTGGCGATCTACTTCGGCTATGGCTACCGCCACAGCCGACTGCGCAGCAGCCAAGGCTGAGCGCCATAGCCCCTCGCCCTCCGGGAGAGGGGTTGGGGTGAGGGTACGGAGCGCGAAGCGCTGCACCCGTCGGGCAATACGAGGCTTCGCCCGTACCCGCATCCGCCCCTGCGGGGCACCTTCTCCCAACGGGAGAAGGGACAAGCTCAAGCCCCTCTTCCTCCGGGAGAGGGGTTGGGGTGAGGTACGGAGCAGCGAAGCGCTGCACCCGTCTGGCAACACGAGGCTTCGCCCGGACCCGCATCCGCCCCTGCGGGGCACCTTCTCCCAACGGGAGAAGGGACAAGCTCAAGCCCCTCTTCCTCCGGGAGAGGGGTTGGGGTGAGGTACTGAGCAGCGAAGCGCTGCACCCGTCTGGCAACACGAGGCTTCGCCCGGACTCTCATCCGCCCCTGCGGGGCACCTTCTCCCAACGGGAGAAGGAACAAGCTCAAGCCCCTCTCCCTCCGGGAGAGGGGTTGGGGTGAGGGTCCGACCGCTCGTCACCCATCTGGAGACAGGTGGGCGTGAGGCTACGGCATGAGCAGATGCGGCTGGGTCCAGCCACCTGTCATCCCAATCCAACCCCCAAGCCCTACACTACGCGCATGAACGCACTGCCCTACGATTCCGAGCGCCTGCGCACGCTGGCGCACCTGCTGATCGACAACATTCGCGAGCTCTCGCAGGCCGGCTGGACCCCGGCCACCAGCAGCAACTTCTCGCACCGGCTGGACGATCGCCATGCGGCGATCACCGTCTCCGGCCGCGACAAGGGCCGGCTGGTGGAGGACGACATCATGGTGGTGGACTTCGACGGTCAGGCCGTCGGCCGCCCGCTGCGCCCGTCCGCCGAGACCCTGCTGCACACCCAGTTGTACCGCCGCTTCCCCGAGGTCGGCTGCATCCTGCACACGCATTCGCCGGTGCAGACCATCGCTTCGCGCCTGTACGCGCCGCAGGGCCATATCCGCCTGGAAGGCTACGAACTGCTGAAGGCGCTGCACGGCAACCAGACCCACGAGACCGCGGTGGACCTGCCGGTGTTCGCCAACACCCAGGACATGACGGTGCTGGCGGCGCAGGTCGACGCCCTGCTCGACCGCACGCCGCTGTGGGGCTACCTGATCGACGGCCACGGCCTGTACGCCTGGGGTCGCGACATGGCCGAGGCGCGCCGCCACCTGGAGGCCTTCGAGTTCCTGCTGCACTGCGAGCTGGAGCTGCGCAAGCTGCGCGCCGCCGGCTGAGCTGCCGCGGCGCGACAGCGTTCCAGCGCCGCAACGGCCGCCGGCCGCGCACCTGCTACCCTTTTCGTCCCCCCTGCCGCTTTCGCCCGCCGCCATGAGCCGACTCCGTATCTTCGCCGACACCACTCCCGACGCGCCGCTGTTCGACAGCCGCGATGGCGACGCGATCGCCGCCGAACTGCGCAAGATCGGCGTCACCTTCGAGCGCTGGCAGGCCAACCAGCCGATCGAGGCCGGCGCCACGCCGGAGGCGGTCATGGCCGCCTACAAAGCCGACATCGACCGCCTGGTCGCCGCCAACGGCTTCAAGACCGTGGACGTGGTCAGCATCGCCCCCGACAACCCGCAGCGCGAGGAGATGCGCAAGAAGTTCCTCGACGAGCACTTCCACAAGGAAGACGAAGTGCGCTTCTTCGTCGCCGGCTCCGGCCTGTTCACCCTGCACGTGGACGGCAAGGTCTACGAGATCGAATGCGTGCAGAACGACCTGATCGCCGTGCCCGACGGCACCCACCATTGGTTCGACATGGGCCCGGAGCCGCGCTTCGTCGCGATCCGCTTCTTCACCGAGCCGGACGGCTGGGTCGGCCACTTCACCGGCACCGACATCGCCCAGCGCTTCCCGCGCTACGAGGCGAAGCTGCGCGGCGAGGCGCACTGAGCGATGATCGATCCGCGCGTCGTTCTCACCGACATCGAAGGCACCACCAGCAGCATCTCCTTCGTCAGGGATGTGCTGTTCCCCTACGCGCGCCGCGCCCTGCCCGGCTTCGTGCGCGAGCACGGCCAGCAGCCGCAGGTGCGGCAGTGGCTGGACGCGGTCGCCAGCGAATGCGGCGGCATCTGCACCGATGCGGTGATCGTGGAGACCCTGCAAGGCTGGATCGACCAGGACCGCAAGCACACCGCGCTGAAGGCGCTGCAGGGGATGATCTGGGAGGCCGGCTATCGCGATGCCGACTTCACCGCGCACATCTATCCCGATGCCGCACCGGCGCTGCGCCGCTGGCATGCCGACGGCCGCGCGCTGTACGTGTACTCGTCCGGCTCGGTACCGGCGCAGAAACTGTTCTTCGGCCACAGCGACGCCGGCGACCTGCGCGCGCTGTTCTCCGGCTGGTTCGATACCGAGATCGGCGGCAAGCGCGAGCAGCCCAGCTATGCGCGCATCGCCGAGGCGATCGGGGTGGCGCCGGCGCAGATCGTGTTCCTGTCCGATGTGGTCGCCGAACTGGATGCGGCCCGCGCCGCCGGCCTGGACACGGTGCTGATCGACCGCCGCGACGATTACCCGCAACCGCGCCAGGGCGAGGCCTGCAACGGCCACCGCCGGGCGGAGAGCTTCGCCGACCTGGGCTTCTGAGAAGACGCATGCGCAGGCCTGCCGCTGCCTTGAAGGCCGTCCTGGCGGCGTTGCAGCGCCCGCTCGCCTTGCTGCGACGCCGCTTGCTGCCGGCCGCGCTGCTGGCGCTGGCCCTGCCCGCCTGCCATTCCGATGCCGGCGCCATGCCGGCAGGCGCGGCCGACACCGCGCAGGACGAGGCGGCACAGGACGAGGCCGCGCAGGACCCGGTCGACCAGGCACAACTGCGTCAGGCGCTGGGAGCGCTGCAGGCGCAGCGGCCGGGTCTCCCCGACCTGTACGTGGTCGGCTTCGCCGGCGACGCCAGCGAGGACGTGTTCCGCAACGAAGTGCTGTACCTGCGGCAGATGTTCACGCAGCGCTTCGGCGCCGCTGGCCGCATCGCCACCCTGATCAACCACGGCGACAACCTCGGCGCGCACGCCTACGCGCCGCAGGCGTCCTACGACAACCTGGCCGACACGCTGGACCGCATCGGCAAGCTGATGGACCCGCGCGAGGATGCGCTGCTGCTGTTCCTGACCAGCCACGGCACCGACCAGCACGAGCTGTACCTGCAGTTCGGCCCAGGCGAGGATGCCGAGTACGACACCATCACCCCGCAGGAACTGCGCCGCCTGCTCGACGACGCCGGCATCCGCAACCGCATCATCGTGATTTCGGCCTGCTACTCCGGCGGCTTCGTGCCGGCGCTGAAGACCGCCGACACCCTGGTGATCACCGCCGCGCGCCGCGACCGGCCCTCGTTCGGCTGCGGCAACACCGCCAGCGCCACCTATTTCGGGCGTGCCTGGCTGATCGACGCACTGGCCCGCACCACCGACATGGTCGAAAGTTACCGCCTGGCCAGCGCCGAGATCAGCGCACGCGAACAGGCCGAAGGCGAAGCGCCGTCGTATCCGCAGCTGTATGTGGGTGCGCGCATCGGCACATGGCTGCAGCACTGGCGCGCGCAGCTGCCGAATGCGGCAGCACCGGCCTATCCGTATCCGGAACCCGATGCGGACGACGCAGCGAATGCGGCCGATGGCGAACCGGACCACGCGCCCGGGACCACGCAAGCCACTGCTCCCCGGACGCCCGCAAAACAGGCGCCACCGCCATCGACGGCCACTCCCACGCAGTGAGCCGCCCTGCTCCGTCGAGCAGCGCACGTACGGCTCGCCGGTGGCGGCTGCAACGCTCGGTGCCCGCCTGGGGCCTGGAGCAGGCGTCCGCAGCGAACCCATGGATGAGAGTGATTCGCGTTCGATCGCCGATCGCATGCGGCGGCTACACTGCGCCCCGCAGCAAGCCCGCCAGCCTTTCGCCAGCCAGCTGCGCACCGATCCGCCCGCCAGCCTTCGCTCGCCAGCCAGGGTCCTCTCGTTCCATCGGCCTCCTTCATGGAGGTTTTTTTGTTTCATGCCGATGCCACACCGGCAGTACGCCGGGCCGCGCCGCAGCGGCGGTCCATACCCGACTCGGCAGGTCGATGATCTGGCTGTTCTGAGCGATGACCGAGTCTGGAGCGTGTTATGAACGTGAGTTCATGCGGCGATCGTGGGCGAATGAAGCGACCACCTCTCTATCCAACTGACGTATCCGACGAACAATGGGCCTTCGCCGCGTCCTACTTGGTCAGCGATTTGCGTTCGGTCTTGCGATGCCGCAGGGCAAGCAAGGGCAGCCCTGCGCCGAGACGGTGAAGCCGACTTTCTTCGATCAAGGCTACACAGGCGAAGGCCCGGCCAAAGCGGCACAGATGGAAGCAACTTCTATGTCATTGAGCAAGCAAATTGCCGCGCTTCTCCTTTGCCTGGTTGGCTGGAGTAGTGCGCTCGCCGCACCTTCAGTCTGCCCCATTCGACAGAATCAGCCACTTCGCTCCATCGATGCATTCGATGGAGAACCACAGGATCTCGCAACGCTTGAACCCGACGTGGCAAAGGAACGATACGGCCATTGGGTTCTCGGCTACATCTACGATGAGGGCCGATTCGTCACCATGCGCTGCAGATACGCGGACAAGCAAACGCATGATGTAAAGCTGGCGAACCGTGTGGAGCAATGCAGCTATTCAATCGATGCAAGGAATGTCCTTCGCGTAACTTGCAAATGAACGTTGGTGCGGCGATCGGGCCGAGCACACGCGGACGCTGGGCGAAGTGGAACCGGCTGTTGTCGTTGGCGATGAAGCAGATGAGTCGGTCGGCGCTTGCATTGGCGAATGGGCCGGCGTTTGTCCGGTCCGGCGCGCCGTCCCAGCCCAGGACAGCGGAAGGAACCTAGATCGCGACCGAGCTGGCGTCACCAAGACGCGACGCCAGGACGCGACTCCAGCATCGCAAGCGCGACGCGTTCAGGGCGACGCGTCCTGCAACCGGTAGCTGGTGCTGGCGCGCTGCTCGCCACGCCAGCGATCGAAGGCGCGGACCTCGATCCGGTGTGCGCCGACGCTCAGGTCGGTGGGCAGGACGCCGCGCCACAGGTGTTCCGACGGCGTGGCTTCCGGCGAACGGTCGTAACCACGCAACGCGTCGGCGGCATCGTCGCGCGCGTTCTCCGCGAGCAGGTCCGGATCCGGCTGCCGGACGTGCCGCATCGGCTTCCAGGGGCCGCCATCGAGACTGTACTCCACACGCGTGTCGTCCTCGCCCATGAACACGTTCGCGTACACGCCCCAGGCCGGGTAGGCACCGCGGCGCAGCACCTTGGGCGCATGCAACTGCAGCTGCGGATCGCCGGCGGCGCGCGCGGCGTGATAGGCGAGCGCATAGTCGCCGCCGCGCTTCACGGTCAGCACGGCATAGCCATTGGGCGTGCCGTCGGACATCGTCGTCACCGGCACGCCGTCGGCGCCCTTGACGCCGGACCAATAGGCGCCACAGGCGGCGCCGACGTTGTACTCGTGCAACGGGCTCGCGCCCTGCCAGCCGTCGGCGGCGGTGTAGTACATGTGCCGCTGGGTGTGGCTGTGCGCGGTGAGCACCAGCACGTGCGGGAAGTCCTTCAGCAGCGCGAACAGCCGCGCACGGTCGGCATGGCGGAAGGACTCCTTGCCGGGGACCGCGTCGAACAGGTGGATATGCATTCCCAGCACCAGCAGCCGATCCTTGGGAACGCTCGCCAGGTAGGTCTGCAGGAACGCGAACTGATCCTCGCGCAGGCCGCCGATGTAATCGGGCTGCCGCTGCGGCTGATAGATCACGTCGTCGAGGAACACGAAGCTGGCGCCCCCATCCTCCGCCGCGTAGGTGTCCGGGCCGTAGATCGCGCGCCAGCTGGCCAACGATTCCAGGTCGTCGGCCGCGTCGAAATTCAGGTCGTGGTTGCCGGGCACGTGGAACCACGGCACGCCCAGCTTGACGGTTTCGGCGTTCAGCGCGGGAAACAGCGACAAGTCGTCGCTGACCAGGTCGCCCAGCGTGGTGCCCAGACGCGCCTGGGTCTTGCCGACCAGCGGGGCGACGATCGCACGGGCGTAGTAGCCGACGTCGGTCATCGAGGCGGTCTGGCTGTCGGCGAACACCAGCACCTCGGTGCTGTCGGCCTTGGGCTGCGCGCGCAGGGCGAAATCCCAGTGTTCGGTGGCGCCGGTCGTCGGCGCGATCCCTGGGTACTTGAGCTTGGGCGAGCCTGCCGGCGCGTAGTGGCGCCAATAGGCAGGCAGACCGTTGCCTGCGCTGGCGAAGGTGTAGCCATCGGGCTTGATCACGAAGACCGTGCGTCCCGGCTCCACTTGCAGGGAATAGCGCCCCTGCGCATCGGTGCGCACGATGTGCACGCCGTCGGAGACCTGCACGCCGGCGATCCCTGGCTCGCCATCGCCACGGCCAGCATGGCCATCGCGCTCCTGGTAGACGCTGCCGCTGATCGTCGCCGGCTGCGCCAGCACGGGAAGTGCGGCGGTCAACAGGCAGGTGAGCACGACGGCACGCAGCAACATGGTCAATCCCGGGGGCAAGCCAAACCGCCATTGTAGCCACTCATCACGGAACGACGGTGACCGCGACCGGACAGTCCAACGCACAGCCAGCGGGCCAGCGACGTCGTGCACAGCCGCCCCGAACGGGTGGGCGGACGCAGGCGATCACTCGAGCCGCGGTCCGGCCCACGCGTCACCTGGTCGCCTGCGCACCCGAGGTCCGCTCAGGCGTCCACCCGAGGACATGCTCCCCTGCCCTGACCCGCCATGTTGGCGATCATGTTCGCAGCGGCCAGTCAGGCAGCTCGCCACGCGTCAGGCCATGGCCTGTCCGCTGCCAGCGCGAAGCCGGCGTTGCGTTGCTGCGCGTGGTGGCGCAGACGTGTGCGCAGCGCAGCGGGGATCGCAACGTCCGCCTTGCCGGCGTGCAAGCGGGAGGCAGCGGGATTCAGCTTCCGGCGGAGATGATCGGGCAGGTCCCGCAGTTGCTTGGTTGCCATGCAACGCACCGCCTCGCGTGCCTGCCGGGCGTCGAAGCTCACCGGCGCTTCCCGGTCGATGCCCAGCCAGCCGCAAAGATCGCGAAACCCCGCCTGCGGCGACGCGTACAGGTCCTCGTAGGTCAGCACCCGCAACCGCTCCTTGGGAAAGAAGCTGCGCCAACGCGACAGCGGCGCGGTGACGTCCAGCAAGTTGAGGTAGTGCAGCCCGAACGGGAAGTACGTGTTCGCGAAACGCGCCTCGCTCGTGCGGAACACGGCCGCCTCGGGATCCGTGTCGGCTTCGTTGCCCGTCCGCAGATACAGCGCATACAGGCTGAGCAGCATGTCGGCCGGGCTTCGCAGCAGCAGCACGATCCGCGCGTCGGGATGCGCCCTGGCGATCCGTGCCGGCGCCTCCTGGCTGTAGAAATACCAGACCGACGCTTCGGCGCGATAGCGCTGATCGCCCGCAGCAGCGAACAGCCGCAGGTAGTCCGCGGGATCGGAGACGGTGTGCGGCTGTGCGGGCAGGTCCGCGGCGTAGAAGTGCGGCTCCTTCAGCACGGTCGCGTAGACGTCCGGATGCTGCTTGAGCGCGGCGAACAACGACGTGGTCCCGCACCTCGGCGCGCCGATGACGAACAGGTTGGGCGCCTTCACCACGGGAAAACCGCCTTGTCCTTGTAGAACTTGCCGGTCTCGCCGCCGCCATCGGCCAGCCACAGGATGGTCTCGGCCCCCTGCTCCGGCGAGCGCGGCGCGGCGATGCCGCCGAGCTTGGTCCTGACCCACCCCGGGGTCATGCAATTGACGCGGATGCCGCTGTCGGCGAGCTCCATGGCCAGCGCCTGGGTCAGCACATTCAATGCCGACTTCGAGCTGCGGTACGCCAGGTTGTTGCCTTCGATCTTGGTCGAACTGCCATGTCCGCTGGAGACATTGATGATCTGCGCCTGCGGCCGCGACTGCATCAGGGGCAGGACCAGCTGGATCAGCCGCCACGGGCCGAAGAAGTTGACGTCGAACGTCGCCCGCGCCTGCGCCTCGGCTTCCGTACTGGGCGTGTCGCGCACGCCGACGGAGACGCCGGCATTGTTCACGAGCACGTCGACATGCCCGTGGGCTCGCGCGATGACGTCGACCACCGCCGCCATCGATGCTTCGGAACAGACGTCCAGCTGGATCGGCGTCACCCCGCTCAGCTGGCGACGCGCGACCACCGCCATGCCATCGGCCAGATTCCGGCAGCCCATGTACACCTGCATGCCACGCTCGGCGAGTCCTTCGCACGTCGCCAGCCCGATCCCGCGATTGCCGCCGCTGATGAGGGCGACCCGATCGCCGCCGTGCGTCTGCGTCATTGCACACCCGCCCGGTATTCCGGAAAGCGATTGAACAGGAACGCCTCCTTGCGCGCGACGAAATCGCGCAACCGATCGTCGAAGTAGTCGCGTGCGTGCGGGCGCGCCCGCGCTTCGTGGGCCTGATCCGGCATGATCCGGTCGTGCTGTCGGACGCGCCTGGACAGCGCCGCATCCGCGCCCAGCCGTTCGAGGTAATCGGCGAGGTCGTCGTTGAGCGTCTCGGTGCGCAGGAACTCGACCGGATACTCATGCGCCTGCAGATGGCCCCTGTCGAGGTCCTGGTCGACGATGCCGGCGAACACGCGCTTCGGGTCCCGGCAAAAGAAGCGAATGAATTGCTCGGTATGCCATCCGATCGCACGTTCGGCCGGCAGCTTCGGCGTGTCGTAGCCGCTGGGCATGCCGCGATGCACATTGACGAAGAAACGATTGGCGATCGCGACGAACTCCCCGAAACCGACCTGGGGATACGCCGGGAACTCCTGCTGGATCCGCGCAGGATCGCAGTACTCCTGCGGGTGCGTCTTCCACCAGCCATAGTGGTACTGCGAGACGTAGCGGTCGAACGGCGAGCGCATGACCGAGAGGATCGGCTTGCCCCGGTCCGCGTCCGGGATCTCGTCGCAGGTGCCGTGCTTGCGCCCGGTTTCGACGGCCCGCGGGCCGTACGCCCGTCGCAGCATCTCGGTGATGAACGTTCCGCCCGTCTTGGGCATATGGATGAAAACGAAATCCGGCGTGATCAGCATCGTGGTCAGGCTCTCAGCGGCCCGGCCTTCCCGGTGAGCTTGCGGCGCAGTCCCGCGCCCAGATAACGGCCGCAATAGTCGCCGTAGAGGATGCCTTCGTCGGTCAGGCGCAGCCGCTCGTCCTCGAGCGTGACCAGGCCCTGGTGCTGGAGGTGCGCAAGGTCCTCGGCGAGCGTCGCGTCCAGTTGCACGCCGTGCCTGTCGCGATAGGCGCCGAGATCGATCGCGGTCGTCTTCAGCCCCATCACCAGATCGCGCAGCATCTGGTCGGCGCTGCTGATCTCCAGCACCCGCTGCGTCGGGATCGCACCGCGCTCGACGCGGTCCAGATAGGCATCGATCTCGGTGACATTCTGCCGGCTGCGTCCGCCGACGGTGCCGAACGCCGATGCGCCGAAGCCATACAGGTCCTCGCCCCGCCAGCGGCTGATGATGTGCCGTTGCGGATACTTCCCTTCGCGGGTGAAGGTGAAATAGGTCGACGGCAGATAGCCCGCCTCGCGCAGCCGCGAAAGACCCCAGCGCGCAAACGCCATTTCCTGGTCCGGACCGGGCAGCGTGAGCGTGCCCTGACGGACGTCGTTCATGTAGTGCGCGTTGGAGTACAACTCCATCTTGTAGACGGTGACCGCATGCACGCCGAGGGAGATGGCGCGGTTGATCGAATGCTGCCAGCTGCCCATCACCTCGCCTTCGAGCCCGGACAGCAGGTCCACATTGACCACGGCACCGGTCTTCAGGGCGCGCTCGATCGCCCGCGAGTTCTTCTCGTCGGTATCGTGCCGACCGGTCAGGGCGACCACGCGGTCGTCGAAGGACTGGATGCCGAAACTGATCCGGTTGACGCCCAGGTCAGCCAACCCATCGATCATGCGGTTGTTCAACGTGATCGGCTCGATCTCGAAGACGAACTCCGGCGCATCGAGCACGAAGCACTCCTCGATCTTGCGCTTGATGCGACGCAGTTGCTCGGGCTGGATCACGCTCGGCGTGCCGCCGCCGAAGTAGATCGACTTCACCGTGCGTCCGCGCAACCTGTGCGCATCGGCGACCAGTTCGATCTCGCGGCACAGCGCATCGACATAGCGCTCGCGTACCGCGTGCGAGGAGTCGGACAGGATCTCGATCTTGAAAAAGCAGTAACGACAGCGCTGCAGGCAGAACGGGATATGGAAGTACAGATGCAGCGGCTGTTCGGCCAGGAGATCGGCGTCGCCGGCCGACTTCCAGTAACGCTGGGGAGGCCACGCCACCACGAAGCCGTCGCGGTTGGGCAGTTCGTTGCGATAGTCCGGCGGCGGCGGCGGCGGACCACGCGTGTCGTCGACCAGCGCGATCGTGAGGTCGGTCATTGCGCCGCCTCGGCCGTGCGCGCCGGCAGGCGCATGAGCACGAGCGAGGCCACGCTGTCCAGCGACCTGAACGTGTCCGACTCCAGATCTTCGTCCAGGATGCGGATCGGGAAGCGGCGCTCCAGATGGTTGATGAACTCCGCCATGCTGATCGAATCCAGCGCAAGCCCGTCGTCCAGGAACGACGCCCCATCCGGGATCTGGTCGTAGCGCACGTTGAGATCCAGGTCCTCGGCGATCAGCCGCTTCAAGGTATCGACGATCTGAGGCTTATCCATGGCAGTAGTCCTTGATGATGGTCTTGCGGTCGGGCTTTCCGCTGCCCAGACACGGCAGATCCGAGACGAGCGTGTAGTGATCCGGCCTGGCGAAGGCCGGCAGCGTGATCGACGCATGCTGCTTGAGGACGTCGACGGTCAGCGTGGGGTTGGCAGGCTTGACCACGGCCGCGATCGCCTTGCCCGCCGTGGTGTCTTCGTCGAGCACGATCGCCACGGCCTGCGCCACGTCGGGCCACGCCATCATCGTGCTCTCCAGATCGGCCAGGATCAGCAGCTTGCCCGCGCGGTTCAGGCTGAGATCGGCGCGGCCGCGAATGCAGAAGCCGCCGCTGTCATCGAAGGCCGCGATGTCGCGCGTATCCCAGACAGTGGGAAACGCCATCAGTTCGCCTTGATGGGCCAGATGCGTGGCGGCGTGCGGATGGGTCACCAGGAGATTGCCCTGTCCGGCGCTGGTGTCCGCGATGCAGGCGGACACGCCATCGAGCAGACGCAACGCCCCGGGCGCATTGGGCGCGGAAATCGCGATCACGCCCAGTTCGGAACTTCCGTAGAGGTCGAAAACGCGATTGAAGACCTGTTGCGCCTGCGCGTGCAGCACGGGCGGCGTCGCGTCGCCGGCAAGCACCAGGCCGCGACAGCCGACGACCGGGGCGTTCCTGCGCTGCAGCAGCATGCGCAACAGGTGCGGCGTGGAAAAGACCCAGGTGGGCCTTGCAGCGCGCAGCCCATCGTTGAAGCCCAGCAGATTGGCCTTGGGCAGCAGATGGATCTGCGCGCCGGCCAGCAATGCCGGCAGCAGCGCCGCGCCGAGACCGTACATGTGATGCAGGGGAACGGTGATCAACACCCGATCGTCGGCGCCAAGTTGCAACCGGCGCAGCACCATGGCGCTGGTCGCCAGCAGATCGTCGTAGGCATGCCAGATCACCTTGGGCGCCCCCACCGTGCCCGAGGACAGCACCGCCAAGCCCGCGGGCCACTGCGCATGCCCTGCCGGGGGCGGGGCGATCTGCAGCGGCGGCGGCGCAGCGCCAGCTTCGATCGCCGCACCGACCTGCACATCGCACAGCGGCGGTGGCGCCGTGTTGCCTGCACACAGCAGCAGCGAATGCCCATCGACAATGGCGGCCAGCAGTTGCGACAGCATCTCCAGATCGTCGACGCCCAGCAGCGCCGCCCGCGTGTACCCGCGATTGGCCTTCCAGCGCGCGCGCCCGCTGCGCAGCAGGTCCTGCAGCGTCGCCCGCGCTCCATTCAGGTGCACCACGCTGCCGCTGGCGGCGAGCATGCCGCGCCAGTCGTGCGCAGGCGCGCTGGTGCGCGCGACCGGCGTCATCGTGCGCGCTCCAGCGATTCGTTGTTGAGGATTTCGCTGACCTCGACGCAGTCGATGCCGTTGAGTCTCATCGTGTAGCGCCGCGATAGCGCCCAGGTCGATTCCGTGCGCAGACTGCGAGGTGCAGGCACGGCGAGCGTCTCCAGGTCGGTCTTTTCGAGAAGACCGCGATCGTGCGGATCGAACAGCTTGCCGATTCCCATGCTGCCGTCGAGCAGCTTCTGCCGCTGCTGCGCGTCGACGCAGGACAGGCGGATCGACGATTCGGCGACCAGGAGGATGTTGCGTGGATCACGCACGTAAAGGCGGGAACGGCGGCACAGGATCTCGCCTTCGTTCGCCCGCGCTTCGATATGCTGATCGAGGACCTGGACCTCGACGGGCGATCCGGCGAGCGCCTCCAGAAAGAAGGTGGTGGAGCCGCGCAAGGCCAGATAAGCGTTGAGCCGTTGCGAAGGGACCGCGTCGGCGCACACTCCATCGGCATACGCGTCCGCAGGGGGCGCGTCCGGAGAGGCGGTCCAGGAGGCCAGCAGGTGCGAGGTCATATCCGTCCTTGAAACATGCTGCAGGCCGAAAACATACGGCTGTCAGATGCACAACCAATAATTGTGCATTTCCTTATGCTGTAAGGGCTGTGGCCCGAGTATATTCAGAAGAATTTGCGAAATTCAACGCACCTTTCATCCGCGGCACGAAAATGTAGACAAGTGATGGCGTCGATGCGGGGGCGGCAGTGCGCGGACTCTCACCGCGTTCGTGGTGCGAGCACCGTCTCGACCGATGCAGAAAATACCCATGCGGTGTCTCGGCACGGCTGCGCATTGGGATCGTAGCCGCCCACGTACAGCATCCCGGGTTCGAAGGGCGAGGCCGCGAAGCTGCGTGCGGCAAACAGCGGCGTGGACGGCGCCAGATCCGCGGATTCGATCCGCGCGAGCGTATGCCGTTGCCCGTCCGGATCGCGGATCAGATACCAGGCGTCGCGGGCCCAGCCGTCCGGCGGATGGACGTCGTCGCTGGCGCTGTCGCTGGCGCCAACGCCTGCGAGCAGCAACGTCTGTCCGCTGGCGGGATCGAGCACCGGCGTGAAATCGTCGTAGGCGACCACGCCGAAGGCGGGACGCGCCCCCCAATGCTCGCCCAGAAACTCGAGCACATCCAGTTCAAGAGTCTCCCTGAAGTCGTCCTGCGGATCGATCCGGACGATGCGGCAACGGTCGCCTTCCAGCGCCGCCAGCAACACCTGGCCCGGTCCCGAGGCACGCGGCACGCCCATGAGTCCGCGATATCCGCAACTCGGGACGATCAGCGGCTCGGCGATGGTGTGGACGCTCTCCCATCGCGGTGCAGGGCCGTCGATGCGCCGATAGATGTGCGGCCTGATGCTGACGTACAGGACCCCATCGCATTCGGTGAAGGCCATGGGCCGGCGCCGGTAGCCGCTTAGCTCGGGCTGTCGGTCCCAGCGGATCTTGCCTGGCGCGTCCGGATCGTAGCTGCCGCTGAAGATGCCGAGCGGCAAGGTGCCGACGAAGACGCGCTCCTGCCCGGTCACCGTATCGCGGTGGACGAAGAAGCTGCGCGCGGCAGTCAGGCCCGATCCGCTCCCCAGGTGCGTGCGCGCCCACGTCCCGGTGTCGTCGTCGAGGCAATCGATATACACGGCGCCCTTGTTGTTGGACGGCCCGGCGAGCAGCAGCGAGATGGGCGCATCGAGCGTTCGCCCGCGTTCGTCCTGGGTAAACGCCACCGACCTGAGCGTTGCCCGCCAGTAGTCGCGGTCATAGGCGTGCACCTGGCGCCATTCGCCGTCGGCCCGATCCAGCATGGCGACCTGGGCGCCGACCGGCGGGTCGCCTGGCAGGTAGCGGTGGTGGGAATAGGACAACAGGGAGAACAGCTTTCCTTGATGCGGCACCAGATGCAGCACTTCGGTGCCACCGAGCAGGTGGCCGTCGCTGTCGCGCACCCCGGCTTGGAAGACGCGCCGGAACGGTGCCGGCGTCGTGGCGATGGATGCGTGCATGCAGGCCTCTCAGGCGAAGAAGGCGTCCAGGGTCTCGATGGAGGCAGCTTGGCGGGCATGCGCGTAGAGAACACCCTTGAACGCCGCCTGCTGATCGCGCTCCACGCGCAACTGCTCAGGCGTCCATCGCCGAATGCGCGCCCCCATGCCCTGGATGTCGCGATCGGCATGGCGTTCCAGATACTCGAGCACGTTCGGCGTCGGCGCATAGCCGCGACTGAGGAATTGCGCGATGCGGAAGGTCATCCGGTAGCTCGCCTCCAGCACCCGGGGGTGAGCGATGATCCGGAGGGATTTTTCGCGCAGATCCTGAATGCCGCAGCGCAGAGGATCGAGCAGCATCTGCGCGGCGCAATCGTAATAGAACGCATTGACCGAGAAATCGCGCATCAGCGCGTCTTCGACCAGATCCGAACGCGCGACGAACGTGGTCGTCCACATGTCGCTGCCCTGGATATCCCGCCAACTGCGCAGGATGTTGAGATCGACCGCGCCCGACGCGGGGTCGCCCCAGCGCACCACGCCGAACCGGTCGTTGCGCATGCGCACGGCGGCGGCATCCGCATCGGGATAGGCGTCGCGGAGCAGGCGCAGCGCCTCGTCCACGCCGCAATCCAGCGCCAGGTCGATGTCCTTGCCGGGCAGGCCCACGAGCCAGTCGCGTGGCGCACCACCGACAACGAACACGCGCTTGCCGGCACGGCCCAACACGGCGATCAGGTCGCGCACGCGCACCTCGTATCGGGCGTCCCGATATACCGGTTGATCGAGTGCCGCTTCCACCAGGCCTGGCGCAAGCGCGGCATCGCCGATGTCCATGTCGCGAGCTCCCTGATCCTGGCGGCCGATCGTCACCGCTGCGTCCCGCGCATGCTTCATCGCCATGCTCAGGATCTGACGCCGACACCTCTGCCGAGCAACGTCAGCGCGACAGCGGCCAAGCCTATAATGAACATCAGCATGACCACAAGCGAGGTGCCGACGCTCGCCGCCGTATCCGCACCCAGCACACCGTAGCGGAACGCGCTGATCATGTGCATCAGCGGATTGATGCGCGCGATGCTCTGCCAGGGCTCGCCCAGCAGGCCGATCGGGTAGAACACACCGCCGAGATAGGACAACGGCGTCAGCACGTAGGTCGACACATGCGCAGTGTCGTAGAAGTTCTTCGCGTAGATCGCGACGATGACGCCGACCAGCGAAAAGATCGTGGCCGCCAGAAGCGCCGAAAGAAAGACGATGAACGGGTGCGCGACCTGCAACGCGGTCATCGGCAATGCGATCACCAATACCAGGCCGCCGACGAGCAGGCCGCGCACCACCGCCGCGGCCACATAGCCCAGCAGGATGGTCCAGTCGTGCATGGGCGATACCAGCAGTTCTTCGATCGCGCGATTGAAGCGGATGAAATAGAACGCGTTCGATGCGTTTGCGTAGCTGTTGGTGATGATGCACATCATCACCAGGCCCGGCGCGATGAAGTGCAGGTAGCTGACGCCGTCGACGGTTCCGATCCGGATTCCGATCAACTTGCCGAAGATCAGGACGTACAGCACCATCATCGTCAGCGGCGGAACCAGCGTCTGCACCCACATGCGGAACATGTGCGCGATTTCGCGCCGAACCAGGGCCTGCAGTGCGATCAGGCTGCGCGAGGCTTTCACGCCGCACCGGATCGCGTCGGCAGATCAAGCCGGGATGCCTCCAGGACGGATGCCGGCATGTCAGGTCCCCTGGCGCCACGCATTGGCGCGCGCGGTGATCCGCACGACCAGGACTTTCTTGAACACGCTGTATTCCAGCCAGGTCTGGCCGGGCACCGCCGCCAGCGCCTGCTTGAGCTCCAGATAGCGCTGCCGCTCTTGCGGAAACGTACGCAGGAAATCGCGGAAATTGCGGATGTCGGTGAATCGGGGATTGTCGGCGGCGCAGGTATGGACCACGAACGCGCGATCGCCGGCCTGCCCGATGCGCCAATGCCAGGAGAATCCTGCATCGATCGGGCTTTCGCCATATGCCTGATAGCCGAGTTCCGACAGTCTCCGGGACTGCCGTTCGGCCGACAGCGACGCGCCGCGCGCCATCGCGATGTCCAGGATGTTCTTGCTCGGCAAGTCCGGGATCGATGTGCTGCCGATATGCTCGACACCCAGCACATCCTCTCCGGCGAACGCCTCCAGCAGCCGCCCTTTCTCGTCTTCGAATGCTTGCGGCCAACTGGCGTCGTAGTGGCTCTGCATGTCCAGCGCCAACGCCGGCGGGCGCACCCGCGCGTAACGACGCACGAGGTGTTCGATCGTCTCTGCGCCCAACTCGCCGGGCGGCACCTGCTCCTTGAGTCGCCTGATGACGCGCGTCAGCTGCAAGGCACGCCCGAGATCCTCGGCGTTGCGGCTCATGGACCGATACCGGCGGACCGCGCAAGGCGCGCATTGCCCGCATCGAGGCGTGATGCATCCAGCCGACTCACCATTGCATCTCCATTGCACGTCAGTTGATCGCCGCGAACGCGATTCGTGGCCTGCACATCCGCGTTGGTGCTGCAATCTTGGCAGCGCATTCGCGCGTGTCCGCATGCTTATCAATGACATGCGGGTTGTCAAGCGACATCAGGCTGCGATGTGGACAAGATGGGCGACGCCTGACGCGGCGTCGCCTGGACTAACGGTGCCGCGCTTCCAGCACCGCCACCGCGTCGGCCAGGCCCAGGCCGCGCGCGCGCAGCAGCACGGTCAGGTGGTAGAGCAGGTCGGCGGATTCGCCGAGCAGTTCGTCGTCGCCTTGGGCGACGCCGGCCAGCGCGGTCTCCACGCCCTCCTCGCCCACCTTCTGCGCGATGCGCCGCGTGCCTTTCTCGAACAGCTGCGTGGTGTAGCTGCCGGGCGGCCGTTCGCGTTCGCGCTGCGCGACCAGGCGGTCGAGCGCGCCCAGGAACTGGCCCGGCGCCTGCGGGAAACAGCTGTCGCGGCCGAGGTGGCAGGTCGGCCCGCGCGGATGCGCCAGCACCAGCAAGGTGTCGCGATCGCAATCGGTGTCGATCGCCACCACGTCCAGGACATGGCCGGAGCTTTCGCCCTTGGTCCACAGCCGCTGCTTGCTGCGGCTGTAGAAGGTGACCTGGCCGCTGCGGCGCGTGGCCGCCAGCGCCTCCTGGTTCATGTAGCCCAGCATCAGCACGCGCAGGGTCGCCGCGTCCTGCACCACCACCGGCAGCAGGCCGTCGCCCTTGCCCCAGTCCAGCGCCGCGTCGGCGGCGTCTTCGCCGTGGGAATGTTCATGCGCCATCGCGCACCTCGATCTGTCGTTGGCGCAGGAAGCGCTTGAGTTCGGGAATGGGGATCGCGCCGCTGTGGAAGACGCTGGCGGCCAGCGCGCCGTCGACGTCGGCACGCTCGAACACGTCGGCGAAGTGCTGCATCTCGCCGGCGCCGCCGGAGGCCACCAGCGGCACCTTGCACAGGGCGCGCACTTCGTGCAGTTGGGCGATGTCGTAGCCGCGGCGCACGCCGTCGCTGTCCATGCAGTTGAGCACGATCTCGCCGGCCCCCAGGCGCTGCGCCTCCACCACCCAGTCCAGGGTGCGCACGCGCAGCGCCTGGGTCTTGCTGGGGTCGCCGGTGAAGCGGCGCACGCGCCACTGGCCGTCGTCCTCGCGGATCGAATCGATGCCGACCACCACGCACTGCACGCCGAAGGCCTCGGCCAGCTCGGCGATCAGCGCCGGGCGCTCCAGCGCCGGCGAATTGATCGAGATCTTGTCGGCGCCCGCGTGCAGCACCGCACGTGCGGTGGCGACATCGCGGATGCCGCCGGCCACGCAGAACGGGATGTCCAGCAACCGCGCCACTTTCTCGACCCAGGCATAGTCCACCGAGCGCCCTTCCGGACTGGCGCCGATGTCGTAGAACACCAGTTCGTCGGCGCCCTGGTCGCGGTAGCGCAACGCCAGTTCGGCGATATCGCCCATGTCCACGTGGTCGCGGAACTTGACGCCCTTGACCACGCGCCCTTCGCGCACGTCCAGGCACGGGATGATGCGCCGGCTCAGCATGCCAGCGCCTCGTCCAGGCGCAGCCGCCCTTCCAGCAAGGCCTTGCCGAGCACCGCGCCGGCGCAGCCGGCCTCGCGCGCGCCGCGCACGTCGGCGGCGTCGCGGATGCCGCCGGAAGCCTGCACCGCCAGCGTCGGCGCGAGCTGCCGCAGGTGTGCGTACAGCGCCAGGTTCGGTCCGGACAGCATGCCGTCGCGGGCGATGTCGGTACACAGCAGATGGACCAGCCCGGCCGTGGCGTACTCGGCGGCCAGCGCATCCAGGCTCAGCGACGAAGTCTCGGTCCAGCCGTGCACGGGCAGGCGCCAGACGCCGTGCGCGTCCTGGCGGCTGTCCAGTGCCACGGTGATGCGCTCGGGACCGAACTCGGCCAGCCATTCCAGCACCGATTCGCGATCGCGCACCGCCAGCGAGCCGATCACCACGCGGCTGGCGCCGGCCTCGAGCAGGCGCTGCACGTCGGCGCGCGAGCGCACGCCGCCGCCGGTCTGCACCTGCAGCCCGGTCTCGCTGCGGATCCGCTGCAGCAGCGGCGCCAGGGTGTAGCCGCCGGCACGGGCCGCATCCAGGTCGACCAGGTGCATCCACTGCGCGCCGGCATCGGCGAAGGCCTGCGCGCGGCGCAGCGGATCGTCGCCGTAGTGGGTCTCGCGGGCGTAGTCGCCCTGCGCCAGCCGCACCACGCGGCCGTCGCGGATGTCCAGCGCGGGATAGACGACGAAGCTCATGGGAAATCGGTCTCAAGGAAGTTGCGCAGGATGCGCGCGCCGGTGTCGGCCGAGCGCTCGGGATGGAATTGCGCGCCGCAGCGGCGACCATGCTGCACCACCGCGGTGAACAGACCGCCATGATCGCAGGCGGCGACGGTGTCGGCGGTGACCGGCGCAGCGTAGCCGTGCACGAAGTAGGCGCTGGCGCCGTCCGGCACGCCCGCCAGCAGCGACGACGGCCGCAGCGGCAACAGCCGGTTCCAGCCCATGTGCGGCACGCGGATGCCCAGCGCCGGCGGCATGCGCCGGACCACGCCGGTCAACAGGCCCAGGCAGTCGACATCGCCCTCCTCCGAGCGTTCGAACAGCAACTGCATGCCCAGGCAGATGCCGATCAGCGGCACCTGTAGCGCGCGCAATGGCTCGATCAGACCTTGCTCGCGCAGACGCGCCATGGCGTGCGGCGCGGCGCCGACACCCGGCAATATCACCCGGTCCGCGCCTTGCAGTCCGGCGGCATCGCGCACCAGCCTGGCTTCCACGCCGAGGCGTTCGAGCGCGTAACGCACCGAACCGAGGTTGGCGCCGCCGGCATCGATCAGGGCGACATCGCTCATCGCACGCTCCCTGAAAAACCTGCGCGCATCACAGTACCCCCTTGGTCGAGGGCAGCGCCGCACCCTCGCGCTTCAGCGCCTGGCGCAAGGCACGCGCCAGCGCCTTGAAGCAGGCCTCGACCTTGTGGTGGTCGTTGTCGCCGCGCACGCTCAGGTGCAGGTTCAGCCCGGCCGCGTCGCACAGCGAGCGGAAGAAGTGCGGCACCAGTTCAGTCGGCATGTCGCCGACCCGCTCGCGCTTGAACTCCCCTTCGAACACGAAATACGGACGCCCGCTGAAGTCCAGCGCGGCGCTGGCCAGGGTCTCGTCCATCGGCAGGGTGAAGCCGTAGCGGCCGATGCCGCGCTTGTCGCCCAATGCCTGGCGCAATGCCTGCCCCAGCGCCAGGCCGGTGTCTTCGATGGTGTGGTGTTCGTCGATGTGCAGGTCGCCCTCGGCGCGCACGTCCAGGGCGAAACCGCCGTGCTTGCCGATCTGCTCGAGCATGTGGTCGAAGAACGGCAGGCCGGTGGCGCAGTGCGGGTCGCGCGCCAGATCCAGGTCGAGTTCCACCGCAATGCGGGTTTCCTTGGTGTCGCGCTGCACCCGCGCACGCCTTGGCGCATCGGCCAGTTCATGGGCGATGCCGGCCCAGTCCCACTCGCCGCCGAACTGCGCGGTGCGCAACTGGAAGCCGCGGATGCGCAGGTTCTCGGCGAACTGGATGTCGGTGGCACGGTCGCCGACCATCGCCGAGCGCGCCCAGTCGATGCTGCGGTCCTGCAGGTACGGCAGCATCAGGCCGATGCCGGGCTTGCGCGTGGGCGCGTTGTCGGCCGGCCAGCTGCGGTCGACCAGCACCTCGCGGAACACGATGCCCTGGCTGGCGAAGATCTGCAGCATCAGGTCGTTGGGGCCGTCGAACGCGGCCTGCGGATAGGCCTCGCTGCCCAGGCCGTCCTGGTTGGTGACGATGACGAACTGGTAGCCGGCGTCGCGCAGCTTGAGCATCGCCGGGATCACGCCCTGCACGAAACGCAGCTTCTCGTAGGCGTCGATCTGGAAGTCGGCCGGCTCCTCGATCAAGGTGCCGTCGCGGTCCACGAACAGGATCGGGGTCATGCCGCCGCCCTCCACGCCTGCAAGGCGCCGAGCACGCGCTGGTTCTGCGCCGGCGTGCCCAGAGTGATGCGCAGCGCATCGCCCAGGCCCGGCGCGGCGCGCTGGTCGCGCACCACCACCCCGGCCGCCAGCAGCGCCTGGAACGCGCCCTCGGCGTCGTCGAAGCGCAGCAGCAGGAAATTGCCCTGCGACGGATACACCTGGCGCACGCCCGGCAACACCGCCAGCGCCGCCTGCATGCGCGTGCGTTCGGCGCGCACCTCCTGCACCCGTGCGGCGGTCTGCCGCAACGGTTCGGGCTGCAGCGCGGCCAGCGCCAGTTGCGTGCACGGCGCCGGAATCGGATACGGCGCCTGGCAGCGTCGCAGCACCGCGATCAGCGCCGGGTCGGCGATCACGCAGCCGATCCGTGCCGCCGCCAGCGCATGCGCCTTGGACAGCGTACGCAGCACCGCCAGGTTGGCATGGCGCGCAAGCAAGGTCGTGGCCGAGGCTTCGTCGGAGAACTCGCCATAGGCTTCGTCCACCACCAGCACCGCGCGTCCCTGCAGGCGCTCGGCGGCGCGGGTGATGTCGGCCAGCGCGATCGCCGCGCCGCCGGGATTGCCCGGCGAGCACAGGAACACCAGTTTGGCCATCTGGCTCAGCGCGGCGTCCACCACCGCGTCCACGTCGGTCAGCAGGCCGTCGGCGGTATCGCGCAGCGGCACCTCGACCACGCGCGCGTTCTGCAGCCGCGCGCAGACCGCGTACATGCCGAATACCGGCGGGGTGATGACGATGGCGTCGCGGCCCGGCTCGCACAGGGCGCGCAGCAGCAGGTCGATGGCCTCGTCGCTGCCGCGGCCAAGCAGCAGTTGTTCCGGGGCGCAGGCGTACAGCGCGGCCAACGCCGTGCGCAGCGCCGGAGGCTGCGGGTCGGGATAACGGCGATTGCCGGCGTCGCCATCGGCGGCGTTGGCCCAGGCCGATTCGTTGGCGTTGAGCCAGACCTCGCCCTGCAGCGCACTGCTGCGCGCGGATGAGTAACCGGCGAACTCACGCAGGTCCGGGCGGACCAGTGCCAGCACGGCGCGCGCGTCGGCGGCCGCGCTCATGCCGCCTTCTCCATGCGCAGCGCCACCGCATTGGCGTGCGCGTCCAGGCCCTCGGCACGCGCCATCAGCACCGCGCAGCCGCCGATCGTGGCGATGCCGGCGGCACTGGCGCTCTGCACACTGACGAAATTCTGGAAGCTGGCCACGCTCACGCCGCTGTAGGCGCGCGCCGCGCCGCTGGTCGGCAGCACGTGGTTGGTGCCGCTGCAGTAGTCGCCCAGCGCCTCGGGCGTGTAGTCGCCGAGGAACACCGAGCCGGCGGCCTCGACACGGTCCAGCCAGTCGCGCGGCGCACGCAGCGCCAGGATCAGGTGTTCCGGGGCGTAGCGGTTGCTGATGGCGAAGGCGTCGTCCAGCGTGTCGACGCGGATCAGCCGCGACGCGGCCAGCGCCTGCCGGGCGATCGCTGCGCGCGGCAGCGTCGCCAGCTGCCGCTCCAGTTCGTTCTCCACCGCCTCGATCAGCGCGGCACTGTCGGACAGCAGCAGCACCTGCGAATCCGGGCCGTGCTCGGCCTGCGACAACAGATCGGCGGCGACGAAGGCGGCATCGGCACCGGCGTCGGCGATCACCAGCACCTCGGACGGACCGGCCGGCATGTCGATCGCCGCCGCACCGGCCTGCGCCACCTGCTGCTTGGCCTCGGTGACGTAGCTGTTGCCGGGGCCGAACAGCTTGTCGCAGGACGGCACGGTCTCGGTGCCGAAGCCCATCGCCGCGATCGCCTGGGCGCCGCCGAGCTTGAATACGCGGTCCACCCCGCACAGCGTGGCCGCGACCAGCACCGCCGGATCGGCCGAGCCATCGGCGCGCGGCGGCGTGCACAGCACCACCTCGCGACAACCAGCCAGCGCCGCCGGCACGCACAGCATCAGCGCGGTCGACGGCAGCGGTGCGCTGCCGGCCGGCACGTACAGGCCGACCCGGCCGATCGGCCGCACCACGCGTTCGCAGACCACGCCCGGCGCGGTCTCGACCGCGTAGGGCTGCGCCATGCCCGCACGGTGGAAGGTGTCGATCCGCGTCGCCGCCTCGGCCATCGCCGCGCGCAGCGGCGCCGGCACCGCCGCTTCGGCGGCGGCGAACTCCTCGGCACTCACTTCGAGCGTCTCCAGCACCACGCCGTCGAAGCGCGCGGTAAGCTCGCGCAGCGCGACGTCGCCGCGGCTGCGCACCGCGTCCAGCACCTGCGCCACGGCGCTGCGGGTCTGGTCGGCGACGCGCTGCACCGGCCGGGTCAGCGCCTGGGTGCGCTCCTGCGCGTCGAGCGCGCTCCATTCCAATCGATTCATGCCAGCGACCGCTCCACCGTCAGGACCATCAACCCCTGCGCGCCTGCGCGCTCCAGTTCCTCCATGCGCTGCCAGGTGATCGCGCCGTGGCACATGGTCTGCAACTGCAGCGGGCCATCGGCATCGCCAGGCAGTTGCACCAGCGGTTCGGCATCGGGCAGCAGCCGCGCCAGGTCGGCGACGCGCTCGCGCGCGGCGCGGAACATCAGCAGCTTGCTGTCGCGTAGCTTGAGCACGCCGTCGAGCCGGCGCAGCAGCATCGCCGCCAGGCCGGCGCGGGCGTCGGCCGGTTCGCGGACCGGGCCGGCCAGCACCGCCTCGCTCTCCAGCAGCGTCTCCACCGGCTTGAGCTGATTGGCGGCCAGGGTCGCGCCGCTGGAGACCAGGTCGCAGATCAGGTCGGCGGTGCCCAGGCGCGGCGCGATCTCCACCGAACCGGACAGTTCCACCACCTGCGCGGCGATGCCGCGCGCGTCCAGCCAGTCGGCCAGCACCGCCGGGTAGCTGGTGGCGATGCGCAGCCCCTGCACCTGCTGCGGACCGCTCCACTCCCAGCTCTCCGGCACCGCCAGCATCAGCCGGCACTGGCCGAAGTTCAGTCCGCGCAGGGCGCGATAGGCCTCCGGCAAGCCGTTGCGGCGGCGCTCGCCGGCCTGCTCGTCGAGCTCGTTGCGGCCGACGATGCCGAAGTCGCACACGCCGTCGGCGATCAGGCCGGGAATGTCGTCGTCGCGCACCAGCAGCAGGTCCACCGGCAGGGATTCGCCGTAGCAGAACAGCTTGTCGCGGCTCTCGCGCCAGCTCAGCCCGCAGGCGGCCAGCACCGCGCGGGCCGGCTCGGCCAGGCGGCCACTCTTCTGGATCGCGATACGCAGCCGGTCGCGGGCCGGTGCTGCCAGGGAAGCACTCATCAGGACATCTCAGTGGGAATCGGAGGGGCGCGCCGTCTGCCGGCGCAGCGCCGCGGCATAGCCGCCGGCGCCGTATTCCAGGGTCCGTGCGACACGGCCGATGGTGGTGACGCTGACCTGGGTCAGATCGTGGATCTCGCGGTACGGCACGCCCTTGAGCAGCAGCGGCACCACCCGCCAGCGGTCGGCCATCGCCTCCAGCTCGGCCGGCGTGCACAGGTCCTGCAGGAACGCCGCCACTTCCTGCGGCTTGCCGAGCTGGGCCAGGGTGCGCGCCAACGCCTTGAACGAGGCGTCGTCATCGCGGTCTGCTGCAGGGGCGGGACGCTGTTTCATTGCGCTAATGTAATAGCACGCTATTACAAGGTCAAGCGTGTGCGGGCCGCAGGAACCTGACGTTCAGCCTGCGGACCATCCTGCTGCGCGTTCTGGCGCCCTGCTCGTTGCCGCGCCCCCCCACTCACGCTGCGCGCAGACGCGGTCCGCAGCGCATGGAAGGATCGCCCGGCGGCCGCTAGGATCGGCAATGACCGACGCCCCTCTGGAGTACCGCATGCGCCATGCGTGTTTTGCCGCTGTTGCCCTGTGCCTGGCGACGCCGGCAGTGGCGCAGCCGCCGCCGGCGCCTCCCGCTCAGGGAGCCGCAAGCGGCGACACCGCGGCCACTGTGGAGGAACTGCCGATCCGCTCCACCGCCCAGCTCGCGACCTACCTGCGCGCCCACGCCGGCCAGGCCACTCCCCTGGACGCCCTCACGCCCGGCGCGCGCGAGCGCTTTCTCGACGGCCTGGTGTTCGGCCGCGACGGCCTGGGCGGATTCGATACGCAGGATCTGCCGCAACTCACCCGCGAACAGGGCCGCGCATTGCTGGCCCTGTTCGGCGCCGAGCGCTACGCCGAGCGCTTGCCGCACTGGGCGACGCAGCCGCGCGCTTACGATCCCGCCGCCCCGATCGGCGACCTGGAGCGTCGCTACAACGTCTACAACCGGAATCTGGACGGCCTGCGCCGCACCGGACGCGATCCCTGGCCCGCAGTGCGCAGCGCCCTGTCCGAAGCATTCGATCCGGCGGCCCTCGCGCACTCGGACGCGACCGCGCTGGACCTGCTGTATCGGGCCGTCGTCGCGACCTACGCGCTGCGCCCCACCCCGGCGGGACTGGACACGCAACTGCAGGTGCTGGCGCAGTTGCGGCGTCGCGGCCAGGCCAGCGCGGCGCAGGTGGACGACGCCGGCAACGCGCTGCTGCTCGCGCATCGTGTGGAAGACGCACGCCGCCTGGTGGCCGATGGCGGCAGCGCCGACTGGCCGCATTGGCTGCGCTTCGAGGACCGCCTGGGCGCGCAGGCGCAGGGGCCGACACTGTGGTCACTGGACGCCGATGGCCGCACCCTGCGCCGGCAGCGCATCGATCTGCGGCCGACCCAACTCCTGGTGACCGCCGGCTGCCATTTCGCTGCCGACGCCGCGCGCGCGATTGCCGCCGATCCCGAACTGGGTCCAGCGTTCCGGCGCCATGCGCTGTGGCTGACCCTGCCGCCCGGCAGCGAGAACCTGGAGGCATTGCGCGCCTGGAACCAGGCCCAGCCGCAGACGCCGCTGCATCCGCTCTACGACGTGGAGGAATGGCCGCTGCTGCCGCGCGAATGGCGCATGCCGACGTTCTTCCTGGTGCGCGACGGCAAGGTCCTCGCGCAATTGCAGGGCTGGCCGGCGGACGACATCGCGCAACGCAGCGCACTGAAGGCGATGCTGCAGGGTGCGGGGCTGCTGTAGCCCCTACCCCGTTTAGGGATTAGCAGCGGCCGGCGTTACCGGCGAGGCCGGTCGCGGCTGAAGCCGCTCCTACGAAATCTTGCACAGCGCGGCGGCCGTCGCCGGCCGCCGCGACCGGCTCAGGCCATGACCTTGGCCTGCTCCAGTTCCACCTGCAGCGTGCTGGCCAGTTCGTCGCGGGCGACCTCGAACTGCTGCTCGCGCAGCAGGTCCTTGACCGCGACCACGCCGCGCGCCAGTTCGTCGTCGCCAGCCAGCACCACGAAGCGGATGCCGGCGCGGGCTGCGTACTGGAACTGCTTGCCGATCTTCTTCGGCTCCATCTGCACTTCGGTGTTGATGCCGCCGGCACGCAGGCGCCGCGCGATGTCCAGCGCGTCGTCCAGCTTGGCCTCGTCCATCAGCGCCACCATCGCCTGCACGCTGCTGGAGGCGATGCCGTCGATCAGGCCGGCCTCGCGCAGTTGCCAGAACAGCCGGGTCAGGCCGATGGAGATGCCCACGCCGGGCAGCCTGGACTTGCTGTAGTGGCTGGCCAGGTCCTCGTAGCGGCCGCCCGAGCAGATCGAGCCGATCTGCGGGTAGTCGGTCAGCAGGGTCTCGTAGACGGTGCCGGTGTAGTAGTCCAGGCCGCGGGCGATGGAGAAGTTCAGGCAGTACGCGGTCTCCGGCACGCCCAGCGCCTTGACCAGGGCCAGCACCTCGCGCAGTTCGGCCACGCCCTCGCGCAAGGTCGCACTGGAGGCCGCGTCGGCCTCCAGCGCCTGCAGCCGCGCCAGCGCATCGGCATGGCCGCTGGAGCGCACCGCGACGAAGTCGAGGATGCGCTGCACCTGCTCGGCGGGAATGCCGAAACCCTCGCCGGCCAGCGTCTCGCGCACGTAGTCGGCGCCGCGCTTGTCCAGCTTGTCGACCTCGCGCAGCACCGCGAGCTGGCGCTCGCCCTCGGCCACGCCCAGGCTTTCGAAGAAGCCGCGCATCAGCTTGCGGTTGTTCAACTGCACGGCGAAATCGCCGATGCCCAGCTCGGCGAACACCGCGTGGATCACCGCCAGCACCTCGGCGTCGTAGCGGATGCTCAGCGCATCCTTGCCGATCACGTCGATGTCGCACTGGTAGAACTCGCGGAAGCGGCCGCGCTGGGCGCGCTCGCCGCGGTACACGCGCTGCATCTGGTAGCGGCGGAACGGGAAGCTCAGTTCGTGCTCGTGCTCGGCCACATAGCGGGCCAGCGGCACGGTCAGGTCGAAGCGCAGCGCCAGCTCCGGCAGCCCGCCCTCGGCGCCCTCGGCCGCGGCATTGGCCAGCGCACCGGTGGATTGCACGAAGTACACCTGGCGCTCGGTCTCGCCGCCGGACTTGGTCAGCAGCACGTCGGACAGCTCGAACACCGGCGTCTCCACCGGCAGGAACCCGAACCGCTCGTAGTTGCGGCGGATGACGTCCAGCATGCGCTGGAACGCGATCTGCTCGCGTGGCAGCAATTCCATGATGCCGGGCGGCGTACGGGGCTTGATCACGTGCGGAACTCCTGCGATTCGGGGGCGAGCGGAACGCCAATTCTAGCCGCACCGGCCACGCCCGACCGCATCGGCGTATCATTCGTGGGTGCCGACGCCGCTGCCACGCCCATGAACAGGCCTCCTTCCGGATTCGCCCTGCCCTACGCCGAACCGGCCGCCGCGCGTGCGCCGCACGGCAGCGAATGCCTGCATTGCGCGGTCCGCCACCTGGCGATCTGCTCGGCGCTGGCCTGCGACGAGGTGCAGGCGCTGGAACGGGTCACGACCTCGCTGACCTACGCCGCCGGCGCCACCCTGGCGCGCACCGGCGAGGCGCGCCAGGCGGTCTACACGGTGACTGCCGGCGCGCTGCGCCTGGTCCGCACCCTCGCCGACGGCCGTCGCCAGGTGGCCGGTTTCGTGCTGCCTGGCGACTACGTGGGCCTGAGCGAATCGGCCCGGCATCGCCATGACATCGAAGCCATCGCCGACAGCCGGGTGTGCCGGGTGCCGGTGGCGCAGATGCAGCAGTTGCGCACTCAGTTCCCGCACCTGGAGCGTAAGCTGCTGCAGCGCGCCTGCCTGGAACTGGACGCGGCGCAGGACGCGGCGCTGGCGCTGGCGCGGCTGCAGCCGGCCGAGAAGCTGGCCGATTTCCTGCTCAAGCTCGCCGCCCGCGCCGCACGCCAGGGCGATGCCGGCAACAAGGTGGTGCTGCCGATGGGCCGCGGCGACATCGCCGACCATCTCGGCCTGACCATGGAGACGGTCAGCCGCACCTTCACCAAGCTGCGCCAGCAGGGCCTGATCGCCTTGCCGCAACTGCATGTGGTCGAGATCCGCGACTTCGCCGCGCTGCACCGGCTGGCGTCGGACGAAGACTGAGCGGACCGCTGCTGGCGATTTTTTCGCCAGGCCGCTGCAGGCACTGACGCCACGCGCCGCCCGGCCGGTTATCCACAGGATTCCCGGGCAACGCTCCACACCACGTGTGGACAACCGTGCAGCGTCCGCTGGCGGCCAACGGATCGCCTGTCTGCTGGCGCGTGCAGCGCTGCCACCACGCCCGCTCTGAACGCTTCAGCCGGCCTTCGCGGCAGCGGCGTCCTGCCGGCTTAGACTGCGTGCGCAATACACCTGCGGCGCCGCCGCGGTGCCGGTGGGGGGGACCACTCGGAGGGCCACTATGGCCGTCGCCATCGAGATGCAACACGCCTCGCGCGCCTGCGTGATGCTGGACCGCGAGCGCGAACTGGAGTTCTGGAAGGCGCATTTCGCGCACAGCCCCTTCCATCAGCCCGGTTACACGTTCCACGACTACGAGCCGGCGCTGAAGCTGGCCTACGATGCCTACCTCAAGTACCACGGCCAGCGCGTGGAGGACGTGGTCGCGCAATTGCGCGACGTGTTCCTGCGCGACCACCCGCGCTCGCGTCTTGACTGGCTGCAGGTGCGCAGCATCGTCCTGGCCGCCTGGCAGCGGCTGCAGCCGTCCGACTGAGCCGTCGGGCGCGCGCAGGCCCGCGTTGCTCAACCGGCCAGCAGCCGCCCGCGCAACGCCGCGTAGTCCGGCGCGATCGGCTCGGCCTGCGCCGGCCGCTGCAGCAGCGCCGCCAAGGCCGGCGGCACCGGCACCGGCTGCCCGATCAGCGGTTCCACCACCCCTTCGAACTTGGCCGGATGCGCAGTGGCCGCCACCGCCCAGTCGCCGGCATCGGCCTCGGCGCCCTCGGCGCGCAGTTGCTGCAGCACGTGCAGCGCTGTGGCGGTATGCGGGCAATGCACCTCGCCGTAGCGGCGGAAACGCTCGCCGATGGTCTGGCGGATCTGCGCGTCGTCCACCGAGTACGCCTGGAACTGGGTACGCAGCGTGGCGTCGTCGCCCTGGTACAGCCAGCGCAGGCGCTCGACGTTGCTCGGCGCGCCGACGTCCATCGCATTGGCCAGCGTCGCCACGCTGGGCTGCGGCGCGTAGTCGGCGCCGGCGAAGAAGTCGGGCAGCACGCGGTTGGCGTTGGTCGCCAGCACGATCCGACCCAGCGGCACGCCCAGCGCACGCGCCAGGATCGCGGCCAGCGCATTGCCCAGGTTGCCGGTGGGCACCACCAGGTTCAGCGGCTGCGCATGCGCGGCATGGTGCTGCAGCGCTGCGTGCGCGTAGTAGCTCATCTGCGGCAGCAGGCGCCCCAGGCTGATGCTGTTGGCCGAACTCAACGGCGCCTGCGCCTGCAGCTCGGCGTCGTTCAACGCCTGCTTGACCAGCGCCTGGCAGTCGTCGAAGGAGCCGCCCACGCGCAGCGCCTGGATGTTGTCGCCGAAGCAGCCGAGTTGATGCGCCTGCCGCGGCGACACGCGCCCGTCCGGATACAGCACCACCACGCGCAGCCCAGGCTGGCGATGGAACGCGGCCGCGACCGCGGCGCCGGTGTCGCCCGACGTGGCGACCAGGATGGTCAGCGGCGTCGTTGCGCCGCGCCGCAACCGGGTCAGGCAGGCGGCCAGGAAGCGGGCGCCGAAGTCTTTGAACGCGGCGGTCGGGCCATGGAACAGCTCCAGCGCATGGTCGCCGGGCGTGGCCAGCGGCTGCAGGGGCGCAGGGAAGTCGAAGGCTTCGGCGCAGATCGCCGGCAGCTCCGCGGCTAGGGCGTCGCCGTCGAAGAACGGCGCCAGCAGGTCCGCTGCGGTCTCGGCGAGGCTGGCGCCGGCACGCAGGTCGCGGGCGGCGGGCATGCGCTCGGGCACGTACAGGCCGCCATCGGGGGCGAGGCCAGCGGCGATGGCCTGGCTGAGCGAGACCGGGGGTGCGGCGTGACGGGTGGAAATGAAGTTCATGGTGGTTCCATTAACGGGGGGAATTCGATCGCACTGCCTGCTGTTGCTGTTGCTATTGCTGTTGCTCTTTTGCTTTACCCGGGGGACCCCTCGGCGCGGCAGCCGCGGCGGGCGAATACCCGAAGGGCGACGCGCAGGATGCGCGTCGTTTTTCGCCGGCACATGGGTGAGCCGGATAGAGGCGAAGCATAGCTTCGCCCCGGCGAACGGGCTGGCGCCGTGAGGCGCCTGCCCCGGGCTTGGCCGCGTAGCGGACAAGTGCCGTCGAAAAATGTCCGTCGTGGCTGCGGACCCGGAGCGCGTAGCGCGGAGGGCGCGCTGCGGGGTGTGCTTTCTTTTGGTTACTTTTCTTTGCACAAGCAAAGAAAAGTAACTCGCCGACAGGCGAAAGCCTTTGATGTTGCTGCTACTTTAAGACTCTTGTAGGAGCGGCTTCAGCCGCGACAGGTTCTACCTGTCATGTGGGTCGCGGCTGAAGCCGCTCCTACAGTTCTTCTTGTCCGACACTCAAGCAACAAGCAACAAGCAACAGCAAAGGCTTTCGCCCTTGCGGGCGAGTTACTTTTCTTTGCTCGCGCAAAGAAAAGGTAACCAAAAGAAAGCGCGCCCTGCCTCGCGCCCTCCGCGCTGCGCGCTCCGGGTCCGCGTCCATCGCGGGGATCCGCGGAAGGGGCATCCTGCCCCTGCCGCGGACGGCGTACATCCATGTACGCCGCCCTTCGGGTGTTTCCCCGCGATGGCCGCCGCTTCGGAAGGGAACCCGGTACGGCAACAGCAACAACAACAAGAGCAATAACCAGAGCAACAGCAACGGCAACGGCAACGGCAACGGCAACGGCAACGGCTACTGCGACAGCAAAAGCAAAATCGGTAACAGCAACAATATCGATAGCGGCAGCGGCAGTAGCGGCAGCAACAAAGGCGTCAACCGCAGCGCCAACACTCCGCTAAAGCAACGTCGCACCCGGACACTGCAACGGCGACACCCAATGCTGGCTGCCGAAGCCCGCGTCCGCGAAGGCCGCCTGCACCGCCGGCGCCGCCGCCTCCGCCTCGGCACGGCTGGCGAACCAGGCGAACACGCTCGGACCAGCGCCGGAAATGCCCGCGCCCATCGCCCCCGCCGCCAATGCCGCCGCCTTGGCCGCGTCGAAACCGACGATCAGCGGCGCGCGGCGCGGCTCGATCAGCACGTCGCACAAGCCGGCGCGTACCAGCGCCTCGTCGCCGGCATGGCAACCCGCCAACACCAACGCCAGGTTCGCGCTCTGCGCCACGAACTCGCCGAGCCGGTACTCCCCGGCCAATGCCGCGCGCGCATGGCGCGTCTCCAGCGTCGCGTCCGGATGCACCAGCAGGCTGTGCCAGCCGCTCGGCACCGGTACCGGCACCAGCCGTTCCAAGGTCGACAGCACCAGGCCGCCCAGCAGCATCGGGCCGAGGTTGTCGCCATGCCGACTGCCGCTGGCCACTGCCTCACCGTCCAGCGCGTAGCGATACAACTGCTCGCGTGACAGCGGTACGTCCAACAAGGCATTGGCCGCCACCAGCGCGGCCACGCACGAGGCGGCCGAGCCGCCCATGCCGGAGCTGAGCGGGATGCCCTTGTCGATCTCCAGTTCGAAGCCGAACGGCAGCGCCAACGCCTCGCGCAGCGACATCAGCGCGGCACCGGCGGTATTGCGCGCGGCCTCCAACGGCAAGGCCACGGTGGTGCCGCGGATCGCGGCGATGCGCACTTCGGGCGCGTCGATGCGGCGCACCGTCACCGTGTCGCCGACGCCCTCCACCGCGTAGCCCAGCAGGTCGAAGCCCACCGCCACGTTGGCCACCGAGGCCGGCGCGAACGCGCGGGCCTGCGTCGGCAGTGCAGCGGTGCCGACGACACCGCCCGGCAGCGTCTGCATCCGGCTCACAGGCGCGCGCCCTCGCCCGCCGCCACCCGCAGCAGGTCGGCGAAAACACCGGCCGCGGTCACTTCCGGGCCGGCGCCCGGTCCCTGCACCACCAGGGGATTGTTGCAGTAACGGCGCGTGGTGAACTGCACCACGTTGTCGGTCAGGCGCAGATTGGCGAAGGCATGGTCGGCCGGCAGTTCCACCAGGCCGACGCTGGGCGCATGGCCCGGCGCCAGCCGCGCCACGTAGCGCAGCACGCAGCCGCGCGCCTTGGCCGCCTGCAGGCGCTGCGCGAAGACGGCATCGACTTCGTGCAGGCGCGCCATGAAATCGTCCACGCTGGCCTGGCGCAGTGCCTCCGGCACCAGGCTTTCCACCGCCACGTCCTCCAGGCTCAGTTCGTGCCCGGCCTCGCGCGCCAGGATCACCAGCTTGCGCGCCACGTCGGTGCCGGACAGGTCGTCGCGCGGGTCAGGTTCGGTGTAGCCCATGCCGCGCGCCTCGGCCACCAGTTGCGCAAAGGGCACGCTGCCGTCGTACTTGTTGAACAGCCAGGCCAGGGTGCCGGAGAAGATGCCCTCGATCGCGGTGACGGCGTCGCCGGTATCGACCAGGTCGCGCAAGGTGGTGATCACCGGCAGGCCGGCACCGACCGTGGCCTCGTAGCGGAAGCGCGCGCCGCTGGCGGCAGCCGCGGCACGGATGGCGTGGAAGCGCGGCAGCGGCCCGGCGCCGGCCTGTTTGTTCGGGGTCACCACGTGGATGCCGGCGGCCAACCAGCCGGCATAGCGGTCGGCGACGTCGGCACTGCCGCTGCAGTCGATGATCACCGCATGCGGCAGGTGCGCCGACAGCAGGTGCGCGGTGAACGCGTCCAGATCGGTCGGCTGCTGCCCGGTGGCCAGCGCCTGCCGCCAGTCGCCGGCGAAGGCGCGCGGCTCCAGCCGCATCGTGCTGCGCGAGGCGACCGCGCGCAGGCGCAGGTCGAGGTTGGCCTTGGCCAGCAGTTGCGGCTGCGCGGCGCGCAACTGGTCCAGCAGCGCGGCACCGACATTGCCCGGCCCGATCACGCCGACCGAGAAGGTCTGCGGCGACAGCCAGAAGCCGGCATGCGCGGCGCGCAGCGCCTTGGTCGCATGGGCGCTGTCGATGGCCACCGAGATGTTGCGCTCGGACGAGCCCTGCGCGATCGCCAGGATGTTGACCTGGGCGCGGCCCAACGATTCGAACAGGCGCGCGGCCACGCCGGGCTGGCCGGCCATGCCGTCGCCGACCGCCGCCAGCACGCTGATGCCGGTGGTCAGCTGCACGCGCTGCACCTGGCCGACCACCAGTTCGTGCGCGAACGCGGAAAGCACCGCGTCGCGCGCGCGCTCGGCCTCGTTCTGCCGCACCACGCAGCAGATGGAATGTTCGGACGACCCCTGCGAGATCATTACCACCGACACCCGCGCGTTGCGCAGCGCGGCGAACACGCGTTCGGCGGTGCCGGGCACGCCGATCAGGCCGGTGCCTTCCAGATTCAGCACGGCCAGGTCCGGGCTCAGGGTCAGGCCCTTGATCGGGCCGCTGGTGGCGCTGCTGGCGGTGATGCGGGTGCCCGGGTGTTCGGGCTGGAAGGTATTGCGGATGATGATGGGCAGGCCGCGCTCGATCGCCGGCGACATGGTCTGCGGATGCACGACCTTGGCACCGAAATACGCCAGTTCGCAGGCTTCGTCGTAGCTGAGCGTCTCCAGTTGTACCGCCTCGGGCACCACCCGCGGATCGGCCGAGAGCACGCCGTCGACGTCGGTCCAGATGTGCAGTTCGGCCGCCTCGAACAAGGCGGCGAAGATCGCGCCGGAGTAGTCGCTGCCGTTGCGGCCGAGCGTGGTGATGCGGCCGGCGCGGTCGCGGGCGACGAAGCCGGTGACCACGATGCGCTGCTGCGGGTGCTGCGCGCGCCACTGCGCCAGGCGCTGCGCGCTGGCTTCCCAGTCCACGTCCACGCCCAGTTCGCCGCGGTCGACCACCAGCACCTCGCGCGCGTCCAGCACCGCGCAGTCCTCGCCCAGCGCCCGCAGGTGATCGCCCAGCAGTTGCGCCGAATACACCTCGCCCAGGCCCTGCACGCGGTCCAGCACTTCCCGCGGCAGCTCGCCGATCACGGCCAGCGCGGCGAGGATCTCGGCTAGATGCTCGAAGCGCGCGTCCAGCCATTCCACCGTGGCGCCGGCGTGCTCGCCGAGCAGCGCCACGGCGGCGGCGCGATGGCGAGCGCGGGTCTCGTGCCAGCGCTCGCGCCAGTCGCCGTGACCGCGCGCGGCCAGCTCGGCCAGGCCGATCAAGGCATCGGTGACGCCCTTCATCGCCGAGACGACGGTGACCTGGAGACGTTCCGGGCGCGCCAGCAGCAGTTGCGCGACATGGCGGTAGCGTTCGGCATCGGCCACCGAGGTGCCGCCGAACTTGTGCACGACGGTGGCGGTGGCGAGCGCAGGATCGACGGCGGAATCGGGCGAAGCGGCGACAGCGGAAGCGACGGCGGGGGACGACATGGGAGACCTCGGAGTGGAGGCCCCGCTCGCATCAGGCCGAGGGAGTCCCCCGCATCCTGATCCGGGTGCGGGGCCGTGGTGTTCGACGATCAGACGAAGACGACGGGCCGCACCGGGCGAATGGTGAGGGTGGTAATACCGGTGGTAATGCCCGCAGCGACCGCTGCCACGCGCCGAAGCGAACGCGGAAACGAGGAAGCGACGAGGGCGTGGACCAGAGGCATGGACGCAAGAGGACATCATGCGCCGGGGCGCTGTCAAGCGCCGCGTGTGCGACCGCAGCATCGACCAGCCGGCCGCACAGGACGGTTGCAAAAGTGACTATCGCGAAAGCCTGAAAAACCCGGTGTTGCGCCGGTTTGCGCAGCAGGCAAGCGTAGGAGAAGACCGATACGCCCCATAGCGAACGATCCGCACCGACCAAGCGCGCGACGCCCGTGGCGCCGCGCGCTTGCGCACGCCTTACTGCTGTTTCTGATCCGCCGGCGGCGTCTGCGGCGGCTGCTGCGGATCCGGGTTGGCCGGGTCCTGCGGCGTGGTCGGCGACGCGCCGTCCTGCCCCTGCATGGTGCCCTGGGCGGCGTCGGTGCCAGTGGTACCGGTCGCCGTGCCGCTGGCGTCGCCGCTGGTGCTGCCCGCCGGGGCGGTGCTGCCTGCCGGAGCGGTGCTGCCGCCTGCCGGGCTACCGTCGGCCGCGGCCGGCGGGTTGGCCGCATTCGGATCGGTGGCCGGCTGGTCGCCGTCGCGCTTGCACGCTGCCAGGGCAGCCAGCATCGAACCGACCAGGACCATCTTCATTGCTGTTTTCATCTGTGACTCCTGCTTCGCATAGGGGTGGGAATCGCTGCGGGCATGCCGGAAAAACCGGCGGTCACGCCAGCCCGAGGCGACCAGGACCGCCGATGCGCGGCGGCGATCGCCCCGCCGCAGGAACTGCGGTCGGGACGCTTGTAGCAGACGCGGCGGATGCGACTCCGTCCGTCATGTGTCGCCTCTGCAACGACGCGGGATCGCAGCGCGAATCGCCGCCAAGCGCAGTGGCCGACGTCCGCAGCCTACGCAGGGCGATGCTCAGTCCGCGTCGGTACAAGGTGTAGAGGACGTTATTGCAGGCCGGGGCGACAACGCGCGATTCAGCGTCGTAGAATCCCCCGGCAGGCCAATGGCCCCGTAGCTCAGCTGGATAGAGCGGTCCCCTCCTAAGGGACAGGTCGTGCGTTCGAATCGCGCCGGGGTCACCATTTCGTTCATGTCGCCCACAGCGGCCGTCGTGCGCCCTGCCGCATTCTCCTTACTCGTCGATGCAAGCCCCGCCGGGCGGAAGGCATGCCTGCGGCACGCTTTTTCGCGCTCGCCGCGCGCCCAGGCAGGCGACGGCGGCCGGCTGCGTCCGGTCTGCTAAAATTGCCGGCTGCGCGTCCCGCGTCCCCCGCCTGCGGTCGCCTTCACTGTCGCAACGAACCCAGGAGATTCCATGTCCGCTGACCTGCTCAAGGCGCTCGGCCTCGCCGCCACCAACTCCGGCACCTATCTCGGCAATGGCGAGTGGTCCAGCGCCACCGGCGCCGGCGTGCTGCAGCCGCTGAACCCGTCCAGCAACGCCGTCATCGCCGAGGTGCAGGCCACCACCGAGCAGGACTACGAGACCGTGATCGCCCGCGCCCAGGCCGCGTTCAAGGTCTGGCGCACCACCCCGGCGCCGCGCCGCGGCGAAGCGGTGCGGCTGTGCGGCGAGGCGCTGCGCAAGCACAAGGACGCGCTGGGCTCGCTGGTCGCGCTGGAAATGGGCAAGAGCAAGCCGGAAGGCGACGGCGAAGTGCAGGAGATGATCGACATCGCCGATTTCGCGGTCGGCCAGAGCCGCATGCTGTACGGCTACACGCTGCACTCGGAGCGCCCAGGGCACCGCATGTACGAGCAGTACCAGCCGCTGGGCCTGGTCGGCATCATCAGCGCGTTCAACTTCCCGGTCGCGGTGTGGAGCTGGAACGCGTTCCTGGCGGCGATCTGCGGCGACATCTGCATCTGGAAGCCGTCCAACAAGACCCCGCTGACCGCGATCGCGTCGATGAAGATCTGCAACGACGCGCTGCGCGATGCGGGCTTCCCGGACATCTTCTTCCTGATCAACGACGCCGGCGTGGCCCTGTCCGAGCGCCTGGTCGAGGACACCCGCATCCCGCTGATCAGCTTCACCGGCTCCACCCAGGTCGGCCGCGTCGTCGCCGAGAAGTGCGCGCGCCGCCTGGGCCGCTGCCTGCTGGAACTGGGCGGCAACAACGCCATCATCCTCGACGAGAGCGCCGACCTGAAGCTGGCGATCCCCGGCATCGTGTTCGGCGCGGTCGGCACCGCCGGCCAGCGCTGCACCACCACGCGCCGCCTGATCGTGCACGAATCGATCTACGACACCGTGCTGGCGACCCTGGTCAAGGCCTACAAGCAGGTCGAAGGCAAGATCGGCGACCCCACCGACCCGGCCAACCTGATGGGCCCGCTGAACAGCCGCGGCGCGGTCGAGCAGTTCCTGGACTCGATCGCCAAGGCCAAGGCCGCCGGCGGCACCGTCGAGACCGGCGGCACCGCGCTGGACCGTCCGGGCAACTTCGTGCTGCCGGCCATCGTCACCGGGCTGAAGAACAGCGATGAAGTCGTCCAGCACGAGACCTTCGCGCCGATCCTGTACGTGATGAAGTACAGCACCCTGGACGAGGCCATCGACATGCAGAACGGCGTGCCGCAGGGCCTGTCCTCGTCGATCTTCACCCAGAACCTGAAGGCGGCGGAGAAGTTCCTGTCGGCGGCCGGCAGCGACTGCGGCATCGCCAACGTCAACATCGGCACCTCCGGCGCCGAGATCGGTGGCGCCTTCGGCGGCGAGAAGGACACCGGCGGCGGCCGCGAATCCGGCTCGGACGCGTGGAAGGTGTACATGCGCCGGCAGACCAACACGATCAACTATTCCGACTCGCTGCCGCTGGCGCAGGGCATCAAGTTCGATCTGTGACGCGGTGAGCGCGGCGGCCGCGCCCCTGCGGCCGCCGCCCCTTTCCTTCTGCAAGGAGCGAGCGCGATGAGTCAGGTGCGCGAAACCAATTCCCTGGCGGTGGTCAGCCTGGTCGCCGGGATCCTCGGCTGGACCCTGATGCCGGTGCTGGGCAGCCTCGGCGCGATCATCACCGGGCACCTGGCGCGGGCGGAGATCCGCCGCCAGCCGCAACGCTTCCAGGGCGATGGCCTGGCGGTGGGCGGGCTGATCCTGGGCTGGACCGCGGTGGTGCTGGCGATCCTGGCGGTGCTGGCCTTCGTGCTGTTCTTCGGGGGGCTGGCGTGGTTCGCCAGCACCCAGTCGTGAGCCGGGACGCCGCCGCGCCGCGCGAGCGCTTCAGCGACCGCGTCGCCGACTACGTGCGCTACCGCCCCAGCTATCCGCCGGCGCTGCTCGACTGGGTGCATAGCGAACTCGGCGTGGCCCGCGATGCGCTGGTCGCCGACATCGGCGCCGGCACCGGGATCTCCACGCGCCTGTTCCTGCAGGCCGGACACCCGACCCTGGCAGTGGAACCGAACGCGGCGATGCGCGCGGCCGCCGAGGAATTGCTGCAGGATCAGCCGGGCTTCCGTGCCATCGACGGCAGCGCCGAGGCCACCACCCTGGCCGACGCCAGCGTCGATGTGATCAGCGCCGCGCAGGCCTTCCACTGGTTCGATCTGGAGGCGGTGCGCCGCGAATGGGCGCGGGTGCTGCGCCCCGGTGGCCTGGCGCTGGTGTACTGGAACTCGCGCCTGCTCGACGCCACGCCGTTCCTGGAAGGCTACGAGCAGTTGCTGCTGGAGTACGGCACCGACTACAGCGCGGTGGCCGAGCGCTACCACGACGATGCCACCATGCAGCGCTGGTTCGGCGCCGGCCTGCGCGGCACCGCGCAGTTCCCCAACGAGCAGCGCATGGACTTCGATGCGTTGCGCGGCCGCCTGCTGTCGTCCTCCTACGCGCCGCTGCCCGGCCACCCGCGGCACGCGCCGATGCTGGAAGCGCTGCGCGCGCTGTTCGACCGGCACCAGCGCGACGGCGTCATCGCGTTCCATTACCGCACCCGCGCCTTCGCCGGGACGCTGAACTGAGCCACGCCATGTATTCCCTCGCCCGACCGTTCCTGTTCGCCTTCGACGCCGAGCGCGCGCACGCCCTGGGCCTGCGCGCCATCGAGCTGGCCTACCGCACCGGCACCAATCCGCTGCTGGCGCGCACGATCGCGCCGATGCCCACGCGCGCCTTCGGCCTGGAGTTTCCCAATCCGGTCGGGCTGGCCGCGGGCCTGGACAAGAACGGCGAGCACATCGATGCGTTGCTGGCGCTGGGCTTCGGCTTCGTCGAGATCGGCACCGTCACCCCGCGCGCGCAGGCCGGCAATCCGCAGCCGCGCATGTTCCGGCTGCCGCGGCAGCGGGCGGTGATCAACCGCATGGGCTTCAACAACCTGGGCGTGGATGCGCTGGTGCGCAACGTCGAGCGCGCGCGGCGCCGGCGCGGCCTGCTCGGCATCAACATCGGCAAGAACAAGGACACCCCGAACGAGGACGCCGCGTCCGACTACCTGCACTGCCTGGAGAAGGTCTACGCGCTGTCCGACTACGTCACCGTCAACATCTCCTCGCCCAACACCGCCGGCCTGCGCGAACTGCAGGAGGAACAGGCGCTGCGGCACCTGATCGCGCGCCTGCGCGAGGCGCAGGAAGCGCTGGCGGCGCGCCACGGCAAGCGCGTGCCGATGCTGGTCAAGGTGGCGCCGGACCTGAGCGACAGCGACATCGATGCGGCCGCGCGGGTGCTGTCGGACCTGCAGGTGGACGGGGTGATCGCCACCAATACCACCGTCGCCCGTCCCGGCCTGGAGCACGAGCCGCTGGGTGGCGAAAGCGGCGGCCTGTCCGGCGCGCCGCTGCTGGGCCAGTCCACCCTGGTGCTGCGCCGGCTGCGCGCGCGCCTGCCCGAGAGCATCCCGCTGATCGGCGTCGGCGGCATCCTGTCCGGCGCCGACGCGGTGGCGAAGATGGCCGCTGGTGCGGCCCTGGTGCAGTGCTACAGCGGACTGGTGTTCCGCGGTCCGGAGCTGATCGGCGAGTGCGTGGAGGCGATGCGCCGGCGCCGCGAAGCGCCCAGCCGCGGGGACGTGGTCGCGCCATGAGCACCACGGCCTGGTCGCTCACCGCGCAGGCGCCGCTGCAGGCGCTCAACACCTTCCACGTCGCCGCACAGGCGCCGTGGCTGCTGCAGATCTTCGCGCCCGAGGCGCTGCCCGAGGCGCTGCTGGCGCCGGAGCTGGCCGGCGCCGCGCTGCTGCCGCTGGGCAGCGGCAGCAACATGCTGTTCGCCGGCGATGCGCCGGGCGTGGTGCTGTGCTTCGCCAACCGCAGCATCGACACCCTGGAGCACCGCGCCGACTACGCCATCGTCCGCGCCGGCGCCGGCGTGGGCTGGCACGAACTGGTGATGTGGTCGCTGGCGCAGGGCCTGTCCGGCCTGGAGAACCTGGCGCTGATCCCGGGCACGGTCGGCGCCGCGCCGATCCAGAACATCGGCGCCTACGGCGCGCAGATGGGCGAGTTCGTGCATGTGGTCGAGGCCTACGACCGTGCCGATGCGCGCTTCGTGCGGCTGGACGCGGCCGCCTGCGAGTTCGGCTACCGCGACAGCCTGTTCAAGCGCCAGCCCGACCGCTACCTGATCGCCGCGGTGGAGTTCAACCTGCCGCGGCTGCACGCGCTGCGCCTGGACTACGCCGGCATCGGCGAGGAACTGCAGGCGATGGGCATCGCCACGCCCGGCGCACCCGACGTGGCCCAGGCGGTGATCAACATCCGCCGGCGCAAGCTGCCCGAGCCGGACGTGCTCGGCAACGCCGGCAGCTTCTTCAAGAATCCGCTGCTGCCGCTGGAACAGGCGCTGGCGCTGCAGCACGAACACCCGGCGTTGCCGGTGTTTCCCGGCGACGACGACAGCCAGCGCAAGCTGTCGGCGGCGTGGCTGATTGAGGCCTGCGGCTGGAAGGGCTACCGCGACGGCGACGCCGGCGTGTCCGCCGCGCACGCGCTGGTGCTGGTCAACCACGGCCAGGCCAGCGGCGCCGAACTGCTGGCGCTGGCGCGGCGCATCACCGCCTCGGTGGGCGAGCGCTTCGGCGTCATCCTGGAGCCGGAACCGCGCATCGTCGGCGCGCAGTGGTAAGCGCGCCCACGCCGCTGCGCGCGGCGCTGCTGATGCTGGCCAGTACGATGGCCTTCGGGCTGATGGTGGTGGCGATCCGGTTGGCATCGGCACACCTGTCCACACTGCAGATCGCCTTCTTCCGCAACCTGTTCGGCCTGCTGTTCCTGCTGCCGATGCTGCTGCACCCGGGCCGGCCATGGCCGCGCACCGCGCAACTGCCGCGCTATTTGCTGCGCACCGCGATCGGCCTGGTGTCGATGCTGGCCGGGTTCTGGGCGATCGGCCACCTGCCGCTGTCGCAGGCGATCGCCCTGTCCTATTCCACCCCGCTGTTCGCGACCCTGGCCGCCGCGCTATGGCTGGGCGAGACGGTGCGCCTGCGGCGCTGGCTGGCGGTGCTGTGCGGCTTCGCCGGCGTGCTGCTGATCGTGCGCCCCGGCGCCGCCGCGTTCAGCCCCGGCACCCTGGTGGCGGTGCTGGCCGCGGTGATGAGCGCATTGGTCGCGATCCAGATCAAGCAGCTGGCGCGCGTGGACGCGGCCAACACGGTGGTGTTCTACACCTACGCGTTCTGGGTGCCGATGTCGCTGCTGCCGGCGCTGTTCGTATGGCGCTGGCCGCAGGGCATCGACTGGCTGTGGCTGCTGGCCACCGGCCTGTTCGGCACCCTCGGCCAGTTGCTGTGGACGCACGCGCTGCGCCTCGGCGAGGTCTCCGCGCTGACCCCGATCAGCTTCACCCAGCTGCCGCTGGTGGCGCTGTTCGGCTGGTGGCTGTTCGACGAGACCCCGGACGGCGGCACCGTGCTGGGCGCAGTGGTGATCCTCGGCGCCAACGCCTACATCGCCCATCGCGAGGCGGTGCTGGCGCGACGCGCGGCACGCGCCGGTGCCGGCACGCCACCGACGCTGGACGCCTGAGTGCCACGCGCGGTCGCCGCACGCGGCCGATGCCGCTACCATCCTCGCGCACTCGACACGGCGGCACGCGACCCAGGATGAAGACCATCGGCATGATCGGCGGCATGAGCTGGGAATCCACCCTGCCCTACTACCGGCACATCAACGAGACGGTGCGCGCACAACTGGGCGGACTGCATTCGGCCAAGCTCCTGCTGCACAGCGTGGACTTCCACGAGATCGCGCAGTACCAGCGCGACGGCGACTGGAATGCGGCCGGCGCCGCGCTGGCGGCGTCGGCGCGGGCATTGCAGGCCGGCGGCGCCGATTTCCTGGTGTTGTGCACCAACACCATGCACTGCGTCGCCGACGCGATCGCCGCCGCGGTCCGGCTGCCGCTGCTGCACATCGCCGATGCCACCGCCGATGCGCTGCAGGCCGCCGGCATCGTCCGCGTCGGCCTGCTCGGCACGCGCTTCACCATGGAGCAGGCGTTCTACCGCGAACGGCTGCAGCGGCGCGGCTTCGACGTGCTGATCCCGGATGCGCCGGCGCGCGAGGACGTGCACCGCATCATCTACGAGGAACTGTGCCAGGGCGTGGTCCAGGCATCGTCGCGGCTGCGCTACCGCGAGGTGATCGCGGGGCTGCAGGCGCAGGGCGCCGAGGCGGTGATCCTGGGTTGCACCGAGATCGGCTTGCTGGTCGGCCCCGCCGACGCGGCGGTGCCGCTGTTCGACACGACCGTACTGCACGCGCGGGCCGCGGCCCTGCACAGCCTGGCCTAGCGATGCGCGAGCAGTTCCCACACGTCATCGTCCCGCGCCGCAGCCGCTGCACGCTGCGCGCCTGGGCGCCGTTCCGGCTCGGCGCCCTGCTGCTCCTGGCCCTGCTGCTGTGGCCGGCGCTCGGCAGCGGCGCTGTCGCCATTCCGCCCTACACGCCGAACGTGGTCGATCCCGCCGGCACGCTCAGCGCGGACGACACCCAGCGGATCAACGCGGCGCTGCAGCGTCTGCGCGACCGTCAGCACATCTGGGGCGCGGTCTACATCGTGCCGTCGCTGCAGGACGAGCCGATCGAGCGCCTGGCCGAGCGCGCCTTCCGCACCTGGCGGCTCGGCCGGCAGGGCAGCGACAACGGCCTGCTGCTGGTGCTGGCGATGCAGGACCGGCGTTCGCGCTTCGAGGTCGGCTACGGCCTGGAGGGCGTGCTGCCCGACGTGGTCGCGCGACACGCGCTGGACGACTACCTGGCCCCGCGCCTGCGCCAGGGCGACACCGCCGACGCCATCGTGGCCGCCTTCGACTTCATGGGCCGCGCCGCTGCGCAGGATCCCGAAGCCGTCGCCGAACTGGCGCAACCGGCCGACGAGGGCATGCACTGGCGGCGCGGCGCCATCGCCTGGGCGGGCCTGCTGGTGCTGGTGTGGCTGCTGCTGCCGCTGCGCAGTGCCTGGACCGGCATCCTGCGCAGGCGCCTGTTGCGGCGGCACCCGCGCCTGGCGGGCAAGCCCGAGGAACTGGTGCAGGACACCGCACGTGGCGGCTTCTGGGCGTGGTTCATCCGCCTGTTCCTGAGCGCCAACCCCGGCATCTTCGTGGTACTGCTGTCGGCCAGGTCGATGACGATGACGGTGATCTTCCTGGCACTGGAGCTGCTGATCCTGCTGCTGACCCTGGCCATCGCCACACAGCGCTACCGCTCGCCGCAGCGCTACAGCCGCTTCCTGCAGGCGCTCACGCGGCGGCGCAATGCGCTGATCCGCAAGGGCCATATCGCCGAAACCGCGCCCGGCGTGTTCGCCTACACCGCCAGCTACTACGCCGCCCAGGCCGCCAAGGAACGCGCCGCGGCCGAGTCCGCAGGATCGTCCTCGTCCTCCTCGTCTTCGTCCTCCAGCAGCGACTCGTCCTCCGGCGGCGGCAGCTCGGGCGGCGGCGGCGCCAGTTCGAGCTGGTAACCGGTCAGGCCACCGCCTTCTTTCTGGCTCTCCACTGCGAGATCAGATCGCCAAGCCAGGCGATCGCGGTGCCACCGAGCGTGACCTGCGGGTAGAGGATCAACATGCCGACCCCCAAGAAGGCAGCCTTGAGCACAAAGAATCCAGCCCACACCCAGCCCCACCCCCATGCCAACTGAAGCCGGTATCCAGCACGGCGCATCCAGCGTACAACCGCGATCACCAACAGCGGAAAGGCGATGGCTGCGGCAGCCGGGGACTTGTCCGCTGCAATGCAGGCAATGGCGACCATGCCAAGCATCGGGATGAAGAAGCGCTGCAACAGCGGGTGTCTGACGCAGGCATCGGTTTCGTGTCTGGACTGCCAACGCAGCAGCGAAGCGAAGCAGTCCCAGGCAAGCCAGCCACCCACGATGAGCGCGGCGCCGTAGCCGCCGGCCTTCAGCATCGGCGAGATACCGGGCGCGGGATTACGATCGAGCATCGCCAACAAGAGGCACAGAAGCAGGAAGGCTGCTGCCGCGATCAGGCTACGCGCCACTCCGATCATGAAGGCAATCGGATTGAACATGTGCCGTTCGCCGGCCAGGTACCAGGTGTTGGCACGTTCCCGATGCAACGGCGGTGGTGGCTTGCGGCCATCCGGCACGTAGCCGATCAGTTCGAGCAGCCGCCGCATGCGGGTGGGCCGGCCCGGCCACAGCATCGCCGCGAACACTGCACCGTCAGACGCACTCGGGCCCAGCAACGCCAGCAACTTGCGTACATAGGGAACCGACGCATCCGGGTCGCCGCGCCGCCGCAGTGCCTCGCTCAACTCTCCATAGCCGGACGGTTGCAGTCGCCAACGCTGGTGCATCCGTGCGCAGGCATGCTGCACGAGGTAGGGATCGGGAGCGTCCAGTGCCTGCTCCCAATCGAAGAAATCGGCCAGCACCTCGTAGTGGTAGAGACTGAGCGTTTCCTCGTGTTCGAGCAGATGGCGCTGCAGGTCGGCACCGATCTGCGGTTTGTGGTCCAACGACCATAGCTCCGGTTGCGCGAGCAGCCAGGCGCGGAGCGCTGCCGGTTCCAGTCGTTGCGCTTGATGCAGGATGCGCACCTGCATCTGTGCCACGTCAACGGACGGGGGCTCCGTATCGGCAGGTTCGATTCTTGATGCGAGAGCCGGATGCCGGATGGACGGCGGCTCGGCGGCCTCAGGCACCGCGAAGCGTTCGGGCGCTTCCGAGACGTTGGCGGGCTGAAGCACGTCAGCATCCAGCTGCGTGGGCGCCGGCGCGGTTTCCTGCGCCAAAGAAGCGCGTGCAAACCCAACGTCCAGGTGATCCCGAGGTACATCCTGCTGGCTGTCCGGGCCGTGGAAGGCCGGCTCGGCCGGGCGAGGCGCGGCGGCAAATTGCCGCGCCCAGCCAAGCGCCGCCTGATAGGTCTCGTGGAGTTGCTGAAAGCCCGCCGGATCTTCGTCCGGACGGGTCACCTTCAGGCGCGCCGCGTAGGCCCGCTTGATGGCGCGCTCGTCGGCGTCCTCATCCAGCCCCAGCGCCGCCAATGCCCAGCTCATGCGCGCGCTTCCAGCTCGTCCAGTGCCTGAGCCAGTTCCTGGCGATGGCGTTCGATACGGACCGTCTCCTGGCTTTCGAGCACCTCGCGGAATTGGTCGAGCCAACGCTGCAACGTCTGGCGTTCGTCGATGTACTCCTCGTAGACACGTTCGATGCGTGCCAGCATCGCCAGGTTCTGCTGCTGGTCGCGCGGGTGCACCTTCAGTTCCGCCAGCGCCAGCAAGCGCCGGGCGATTTCGTCGCGGTCGAGCAGCCCTGGATTCTGTTCGAGGATCAATTCGTGCCGCTTGCCGGTGGCCTCCTCGACCACCTCGACCTGCAGCAATCCGTCCACGTCATAGGTGAAACGGGTCAGCACGCTCTGCTCGCTGCGCGGGCGTTTGGGATCCAGCGCCACCCGCACTTCGCCCAGCTTGATGTTGCGCTCCACCATGGGGTTCTCGCCCTGGTAGACGTCGATGACCACTTCGGTCTGCCGCTCGTGGATGGGATAGAAGGTGTCTTCGCGACTGACCGGCACCACGCTGTTGCGCGGGATGATCGGATGGAAATACCCGTTGCGCAGTTGCCCATCGCCGCCGCGGCGCGACACCTGCGTTCCCAGCGTATAAGGACAGACATCGGTCAACACCACCTCGCGCAGGCTCTCGTCGCGGCTCTTCAGACCGGCCGCCACCACCGCCCCCAGGGCGATCGCATGATCGGGATTGACGTGGCGCAGCGGCAGGCGGCCGAGCATGCGCGTGGCCAGGCGGCTGATCATCGGCATGCGCACCGCGCCGCCGACCAGCACGATGTCGTCCAGCTCCGACGGCCGCAACTTGGCATCGCGCAGCGCACGCTCGATCGGTGCGCGCATGCGCTGCAGCAGCGGCTCGGCCAGTTGGGCGAAGCGCGACTCGTCGATTTCCCAGCTGTACGCCTGCCCGGCGATGCTCAGGCTCAATGCGGCCTGCGCCTGGGTGCTCAGTTCGCGCTTGAGTTGCTCGACCCGTCGCCGCAACTGGGCGCTGTCGCTGGGCGCGAGCTTGGCCGGATCGAGCCGATGCTCGGTACAGAAACCGTCCACCAGCACCTGCAGGAAGTCTTCGCCACCGAGGAAGTTGTCGCCTGCGCTCGCATGCACTTCCACCACGCCGTCGAACATTTCCAACAGGGACACGTCGAACGTGCCGCCGCCGAGATCCAGCACCAGCACGCGGCCTTCTCCCCCGCGTTCCTGCAGCCCGTAGGCCAGCGCGGCGGCGGTCGGCTCGTTGATCAAGCGTTCGACGCGGATGCCGGCCAGTTCGCCGGCCACCCGGGTGGCCTTGCGTTGCGCGTCGGAGAAATAGGCAGGCACGCTGATGACCGCTTCCTCGACCTTTTCACCCAGCGCGGCCTCGGCGTCGGCGATCAGGGAGCGCAGGATCAGCGCGGACAGCTCTTCCGGACGGAAACTGCGCTGTCCCAACCTGGTCTCGCGCGGGCTGCCCATCCAGCGCTTGAACGCGGCCACGCTGTGGCCCGGATGGGTCACCAGGCGATCGCGGGCGGGCTGGCCGACCAGCAGGTTGCCATCGTCGTCGACGCTGACCACCGACGGGGTCAACAGGCCGCCGTGTGGATTGGCGAACAGGCGCCCACCGTCGGCGTCGTGGATGCCGATCAGCGAGTGGGTGGTGCCGAGGTCGATACCTACGATCATGTGCGGATCCTTGTGTCCCGTCCGTTGCAAAAAAATGGTTATCGCTGCCCTTGCATGGCCTGACGCTGCGTGTCCTGGATGAACGAAATCGCCCAGAGCAGCGAGGCGAACATGATGCCGGGCCAAGGGCCTGCCTGCACTGTCAGGACAACGAGCGCACCGGCCACGCCCAGAGCGGCGAGCCCAGGGACGACCGTCCTGCGGGATTCGGCATCCTCCAAGCGACCGATCATGCGCCAGGCCGCGACGTACGCGAGCACTACGCCGGTGATCGTGTCCCAGGCACCACTGCGTATCCAGGTCAGTACGACGGCGCTGGCCGCCGGCAGCGCCCAGAAGTGCGCAATGCGCTTGCTCCAGTTCGCAAGCGTGGTGCGCGCCTGCCAGCGGGCGGCCATCTGCGTCAGCACCACTGCACTGCAGATCGCCAGTGCTGTCGGGAGCGCGCCGAAAAACGCGGCGATGTCCACCGTGACCGCAGACGGCAGCAGCAGCACCGCGACGAGAGCGAGCACGGGTGCGACCACCAGCATGCGTGCCAGATCGACGACCAACTGCCAGCCATGCGGGCGACGCCGGTCGCCGAGTTGCTTCCAGAAGCGCATGTGGCGCGGCTCAATTGCCGCCGGCAAGCCCCCGGGGAACCATCGGTCGATGATGTCGCAGATGTGGTACATCCGCGTCGGCCGCGGCGGCAGCAAGGCAAACAGGAGGCAATGCCATCGCGATGCTGGCCCGACCACGTATGCCCTCAACCTGGCGGCCTGGCACGGCGTCGTTTTTTGCCCGTGCACCGCGTCCAGCTCGTATGCCAGCAGCGCCGCATCGCCATCAGGCGTCAGCTCGGCCAGCCGTCGCCGCGTGCGCTCCTTGATCCGCGCCGTTTCGGTGACGTTGTACAGCCACGCTCGGTCGTGGTGGTCGTGGTCGAGCTGCTTCCAAAGGAATGCCTTCGAGAGCGTGTCGATGGTCTCCAGGTGTAGCGAAGTGTGCTGCTCGTGCTGCTCGCGCAGCGCGCGCAGCACACGCACGCCGATCGCCGCGCGAATGTCGGAAAGCGCGGCGTCTCGCTTAGACAGCCAGTGGGACAGAAAGTCCGGCGACTGTTCAAGGGCGATTGCCAGCACGCGACCGGTCCAGAGCGCCTCGCGGAGGTCGTTGTCAGACTCATCGGAGAAGCAGTCGATCAAGACGTCGACGACCGCATCCGAGATCGTCAGGCCAGCACGTATCACTTCGGTGGCGATGGCCTGGCCGATGCGCGGACGCATTTCCAGGGACCACAGCTCCGGCAGCGCGCGCAACCAGGCGCCGAACGTCGCCGCGGGCAGGGTCTGCGCCGCCGCGACGATGCGTGCGGCCCGCTCCTGCGCATAGGCATCGTCCTGCCATTGCGCCAGTTCGGCCTCCAGCGCCAGGTCGTGCACGGCTTCGGCCCGCGGGCGAGGCCGCGGTCGCACCTGTGCCTCTTCGACCCACGGGGCGGCGGCCAGGCGCGGCGCCGTGCCGACGTCCGCGTCTTCGACCCTCGCGCCGTCGCGATCTGGCGATGTCGCCGTTTCGGCTTCCGCTTGCGCCCTCGCCAATGCCGCCTGGTAGGTCTCGTACAACTGCTGGAATGCGACCGGGTCGTCGTCGGGCCGGGTGGTCTTCAAGCGCAGCGCGTAGGCGCGCTTGATCGCGCGCGCGTCCGCGTCGGGCGGCAGTCCCAGCGCCTCGGCGGCCCAACTCATCGACGAGGCTCCGCCGCCGCATTGCTGCGCCGTCTGACGTCCATCCCCTGCTTGCCCCCTATCCCTGCAAGATCGCGTTATCGGCGAGCGCCGCCGGAACTTGAGCGCGCTGCGCTACGGTGCGTCGCCACCCATCGAAAGGTGCCGCTAGGACAGCGCGCGCCGCACGCGCCAGCGCGGCCGGCGCGCGCCGCGGAACAGCAGCAGGTACAGCCCCACCACCCACACCAGCGCCGCGCTCCAGCCGCCGAGGATGTCGGAGGGGTAATGCACGCCCAGGTACACCCGCGACACGCCAACCAGCAGGGTGAAGCTGCCGGCCAGCCACAGCACCGGCCAGCGCCAGCGGGTACGCCAGCTCAGCGCGATCAGCACCGCTGCCAGGGTCATCGAGCCCATCGCATGGCCACTGGGGAAACTGAAGGTGTGGTGCTCGGGCGCGATCGACTCCCACAGGCTGGGCCGGTCGCGCTGGAAGAACTGCTTGGCGCCCATGTTGAGCAGCGCCGAGCCGATGAAGGACAGCGCGGCGAACAGCGCCTCGCGCCAGCGGCGCAGGCCCAGCAGCGCCAGCACGATCAGCGTGTCCAGCGGGATCACCCCGTACTGGTAGCCGGCCTCGGTGATCACGGTGAAGAAGCGGTCCCAGCCGGGGCTGGTCAGACCGCGCATGCTCCACAGCAACGGCTCGTCGAAATACAGGTCTTCGAGTGCGTGCACGTCCTCGGCCAGGGCCACGAACACGCCCAGCGGCAGCAACACCCCGGCGAACAGCAGCACCACGCGCCAGGCGTTCAGCCGCAGCCAGCGGCGCAGCCCGGCCGCCTCGGCGGCGGACTCACCCGGTGCGGCGGACATAGGTGCGTTCGACGTACTCGTCGATCAGCGCCACGAACTCCTGGGCGATGTTCTCGCCGCGCAGCGTCACCTTCTTCTCGCCGTCGATGAACACCGGCGCGGCCGGCGCCTCGCCGGTGCCCGGCAGCGAGATGCCGATGTTGGCGTGGCGCGACTCGCCCGGCCCGTTGACCACGCAGCCCATCACCGCCAGGGTCATGCTCTCCGCGCCGGGATGGCTCACCTTCCACTCCGGCATCTTCGCGCGGACGTGGTTCTGCACCACCTTGGCCAGCTCCTGGAAGAACTCGGAGGTGGTGCGGCCGCAGCCCGGGCAGGCGGTGACCAGGGGGGTGAAGGCACGCTGGCCGGTGGTCTGCAGCAGTTCCTGGGCGACGATCACTTCCTGCGTGCGCGACTGCCCCGGCTCCGGGGTCAGCGAGATGCGGATGGTGTCGCCGATGCCTTCCTGCAGCAGCACCGCCAGCGCCGCGCTGGAGGCGACGATGCCCTTGCTGCCGATGCCGGCCTCGGTCAGGCCCAGGTGCAGGGCGAAGTCCGAGCGCTGCGCCAGGTCGCGGTACACCGCGATCAGTTCCTGCACGCCGCTGACCTTGCAACTGAGCACGATGCGGTCGCGGCCCAGGCCCAGCTCCACCGCGCGCTCGGCCGAGTCCAGCGCCGAGCGGATCAGCGCCTCGCGCAGCACCCGGCCGGCATCCCACGGCACCTCGCGCCGCGAGTTCTCGTCCATCAACTGCGCCGCCAGCGCCTGGTCCAGCGAACCCCAGTTGGCGCCGATGCGCACCGGCTTGTCGTACTTCAGCGCGAACTCGATCAGCTGCGCGAACTGGGTGTCCTTCTTCTTGCCGAAGCCGACGTTGCCGGGATTGATCCGGTACTTGGCCAGCGCCTCGGCACAGGCCGGCTCGGCGGCCAGCAACTGGTGGCCGTTGTAGTGGAAGTCGCCGATCAGCGGCACTTCGATGCCCATCATCCGCAGCTTGTCGACGATGCGCGGGATCGCCGCGGCCGACTCCGGATTGTTGACGGTCAGGCGCACCAGTTCCGAGCCGGCGCGCCACAGTTCGGCCACCTGCTTGACCGAGGAGGCGACGTCGGCGGTGTCGGTGTTGGTCATCGACTGCACCACCACCGGCTTGCCGCCGCCCATGGTGACGCCGCCGATGCGGACCGGCTGGGTGAGACGGCGCGCCCAGGGCGCGGCATCGGCGGGAGGCGTGGGGCGGCTGACGGCGTCGTACATGCGCCCATTTTAGCCTGTGCGGCGCGTCCTGCCGCACGCGCCGGCGCCGCCGATTCAGCGAGGCGGCGCCGCTGCGACGGTTTGTCGCAGGCAGGCCCCCGGCCCAGCGCATACGATGCGCAGCATGGATTCCACCGACGCCTCCTTCCTGCGCACCCTGTGCAGCCTGCGCTGGCTGGCCACCGCCGGCCAGGCCGCGACGATCCTGGTGGCGACCTGGCCGCTGCAGCTGCCGCTGCCGCAGGCGCCGCTGTGGGCCGGCGTGGCGGTGCTGGCGCTGTTCAACCTGTACGCGCAGCTGCGCCTGCGCCATGCCGACTCGGCCGCGCCGGCCACCGCCTTCGGCCACATCCTGGTCGACGTGACGGTATTGACCTGGATGGTCGGCTGGAGCGGCGGCATCGGCAACGCCTTCGGCTCGCTGTTCCTGGTGCTGATCGCGCTGGCGGTGCTGGCGCTGCCGCTGCGCTGGGCGCTGGCGGTGGCGCTGGCCTGCGTGGCCGGCTATGCCGTGAGCGCGCTGTTCGGCCTGCCGCTGCCGCACGGCCCCTACCAGGCGCTGGACCTGCAGCGCTGGGGCATGGCCGCCAATTTCCTGCTGTCCACGGTGGTGGTACTGGTGTTCTCCACGCGTCTGGCGATGGCCATGCGCGAACGCGAACGCGAGCTGGCGCTGCTGCGCGAGCGCTTCACCCGCAACGAGGGCATCGTCGCCCTGGCCACCCATGCCGCCTCGGTGGCGCACGAGCTGAACACCCCGCTGGCGACCATGACTCTGCTCACCGACGACATCGCCGAGCAGAGCACCCAGCCGGAGCTGCGCGAAGACCTGGACACGCTGCGCGAACTGCTGGTGCAGTGCCGCGAGCGGGTGCTGGCGCTGGCCGCCCCGGCGCAGCGCGCCGGCGGGCAGACGGTGTCGCTGGCGCAGGTGCTGCACCAGTGGCAACTGGTGCGGCCGACCGTGCGCCTGCGCCGCAACGACGACGCGCCGCTGCAGCTTCGCATGGAAAGCGCCATCGGTCATCTGCTGCAGGTCCTGCTGAACAATGCCGCCGACGCCGGCGAACGCGCCGGCCACCCGCAGGTGGACCTGAACGTGCGGGTCACCGGCAGCGAACTGGTCGGCGAGGTACGCGACTACGGCGGCGGCTTCGACGCCAACCAGGTCGGCCTGCCGGCCACCCTGTTCCGCAGCGGCAAGCCCGAGAGCATGGGCGTGGGCCTGGCGCTGTCGCATGCGACCATCGAACGCCTGGGCGGCGACCTGTGGACCGAGCCGGCGCCGGACCATGGCGCCCGGGTCGGCTTCCGCCTGCCGCTGCTCGCCCTGGAGACCTCCGCATGAACACCGAGACCCCGCTGGGCCTGCTGGTCGACGACGATCCGCTGTACCTGCGCACCCTGCAGCGCACCCTCGCCCGCCGCGGCCTGGAGACGCGCACCGCCGACAGCGCCGCCGCCGCGCTGGCGCTGGCCACCGAGGCGCCGCCGGACTACGCGCTGATCGACCTCAAGCTCGGCGACGAATCCGGCCTGGCGCTGATCCAGCCGCTGCGCGCGATCCGCGCCGACATGCAGATCCTGCTGGTCACCGGCTACGCCAGCATCGCCACCGCGGTGGAGGCGATCAAGCTCGGCGCCGACGACTACCTGCCCAAGCCGGCCACGGTGCCGATGATCCTGCGCGCGATCGGCCTGGAGGCCGAGGAGGACGAAGACGAGGACGGCAGCGACGTGCCCGACGCGATGACCCCGCTCAGCCGCCTGCAGTGGGAGCACATCCAGCAGGCCATGCACGAGACCGGCGGCAACGTGTCCGCGGCCGCACGCCTGCTCGGCATGCACCGCCGCTCGCTGCAGCGCAAGCTGGCCAAGCGGCCCAGCCCGCAGCGCGACCCGCCACGCTGAACGCGCGGCGCGGCGCGCCGCCGCGGTGGCCTGCCCCCTTCCGGCCAGCGCTCAAGTCCCCTGCTCCCGGGCCGATAACCCGGCATGCTGAAGTCTCCCCCACCCGCCTTGCTGGACGAGCCGCAACGGCTCAGTGCCCTGCGCCAGCTGTGCCTGCTGGACACGCCGGCCGACCAGGTCTTCGATCTGGTCACCCAACTGGCGTCCCGCTACCTGCGGGTGCCGATCGCGCTGGTCTCGCTGATCGACGAACAACGCCAGTGGTTCAAGTCCCGGGTCGGTCTGGGCGTACCGCAGACGCCGCGCAGCCAGGCGTTCTGCGCCTACGCGATCCACAGCCCGGAACTGATGGTGGTGCCCGACGCGCGCCAGGACCCGCGTTTTCGCGACAACCCGCTGGTCACCGGACCGCCGTTCATCCGCTTCTACGCCGGTGCGCCGCTGCTGATGGCCGATGGCGCCAGCCTCGGCACGCTGTGCGTGATCGACAGCGAGCCGCGCCACGAGTTCGACGAGGTCGCGCGCCGCACCCTGCAGGACCTGCGCGACCTGCTGATGGTACGCATCGACACCCTGCGCAACAGCGGCTTCGTCGACGCGCTGACCGGCCTGCCCAACCGCAGCCGCTTCAACGACGACCTGACCATGTGGCTGTCGCTGCAGACCGCCGACCAGCACGATACCGCGGTGGCGATCGACGTGTGCGGCATCGACTATTTCCGCGACATGGTCAAGGCGCTGGGCTGGGAGTATGCCGAGGGCTACCTGCTGGCCGCCCGCGACCGCCTGCGCAAGGCGCTGGGCAACCTGCCGCTGTACCGCATCGACACCACCACCTTCGTGTTCATCATGGAAGGCAGCGACACCGCGCATCTGGAGTACTGGTGCGAGCACGTCTGCGACGCCTTCGCCGCGGCGATCGACCACCAGGGCATTCCGCACGCGGCCAGTCCCTCGCTGGGCGCGGTGCGCCTGGACGGGGCGCTCAGCGCCAATCACACGGTGCGCTCGCTGACCACCGCGGTGGACATGGCGCGCCAGCGCGGCCAGCGCTGGAGCCTGTACGAGCGCAACCACGACGCCAACCAGCGCAACGCCTTCCGCATCCTGGCCGCCTTGCCCGAAGCACTGGAGGCGCGGGGCCAGCTGAGCCTGCACTACCAGCCGCGGGTGAGCCTGCGCAACGGCGACTGCGTCGGCGTGGAAGCGCTGCTGCGCTGGCAGCATCCCTTGCTGGGACAGGTGGCGCCGAACGACTTCATCCCGCTGGCGGAAAAGACCGCGCTGATGAGCCGGATCACCGCCTGGGTGCTGCGCACCGGCATCGCCCAGGCCGCGCTGTGGCAACAGCGCGGTTACACCTTCAGCGTCGCGCTGAACGTGTCGGCGGTTGACCTGGAACAGGCCGACTTCATCGCCCGGCTGCAGGCATTGCTGCAGCAGCATGCGCTGGCCCCGGGCGCGCTGGAGATCGAATTCACCGAGAGCGCGATGATCCGCGACCCGCAGCGGGTGGCCCAACAACTGCAGCAGATCAGCGCGCTCGGGGTGAAGATCGCCATCGACGACTTCGGCACCGGCTACAGCAACCTCGGTTACCTGAAGAACATCCCGGCCAGCGCGCTGAAGATCGACCAGTCGTTCATCCGCGCCCTGCCCGGCAGCCGCAGCGACGGCATGCTGGTGCCGTCGATGATCCATCTCGGCCACGACTTCGGCCAGCAGGTGGTGGCCGAGGGCATCGAGAGCGAAACCGTGTACCGGATGCTGCGCGAGTGGGGCTGCGACGAAGGCCAGGGCTACTGGATCGCGCGGCCGATGCCGGCCGAGGCGCTCGACGCCTGGCTGGCCGAGCCGTGGCATGGCGGCGACGCCTGAGCGCACCGCGCCACGGCCCGCCTTTGGCTCACCAGAACACCGCGTACAGCGCCACCAGGATCGCGATCACCACGGCGGCGCCGAGCTTGAAGCCCAACGTGGTGCCGTAGCGAACATCGTCGGTGCGGATCAGGTCGCGCGCCGGCGCCAGCGGAGTGAGCAACGACACCACCACCGCCGCCACCAACGAGAGCACGAACACCAGGCCGATGCGGTCCATGAACGGCAGTTCCGGCCACAGCTTCTTCAGCGCGAACGACAGCAGCACCGAGCCGATCGCCGCGGTCAGCGCCCCAGCCTCGTTGGCGCGTTTCCAGAACAGGCCGAGCATGAAGATCACCACCACGCCCGGGGTGAAGAAGCCGGTGAATTCCTGGATGAACTGGAAGCCCTGGTCGAAATTGCCCAGCAGCGGACGCGCGGTGAGGATGCCGATCAGCACCGAGGTCACCGCGGCCACGCGCCCGACCCGCACCAGTTGCGGCTGGTCGGCCTGCGGGCGGAACTTGGCGTAGAAGTCCAGGGTGAAGATCGTCGCCACCGAATTGATCTTGGACGCCAGCGAGGCCACGATCGCCGCCACCAGCGCGGCGAACACCAGGCCGAGGATGCCGCTGGGCAGCAGTTGCATCATGGTCGGATAGGCCTGGTCGGGCTTGGCCAGGTCCGGCGCCAGCACCACCGCGGCGATGCCCGGCACCACCACCACCACCGGCATCAGCAGCTTCAGGAACGCAGCGAACACCATGCCCTTCTGCGCCTCGCCGATGTTCTTGGCCGCCAGCGCGCGCTGGATGATGTACTGGTTGAAGCCCCAGTAGCTGATGTTCATCACCCACAGGCCGCCGAGCAGCACGCTCAGGCCCGGCAGATCCTTGTAGAAGGGATTGTCCTTGGACAGGATCATGTGGAAGTGCTCGGGGTGCGCGTTCCACAGGTGGCGGAAGCCGGCGAGCACGCCGGCGCCGTCGCCGATCTTCGACAGGGTCAGACCGGCAACCAGCAGGCCGCCGAGCACCAGCAGGGTGACCTGGACGATGTCGGTCAACGCCACCGCCTTCAACCCGCCATAGAGCTGGTAGACCAGCGCGAACACGCCGATCAGCGCCAGCGCCAGGGTCTGGTCCATGCCGGTGACCTGGCTCACCGCGATCGAACCCAGCCACAGGATCGAGGTCAGGTTGACGAACACGTACAGCAGCAGCCAGAACACCGCCATCAGCGTGCGGATCCACTTGCCGTAGCGCTGCTCCAGGAACTGCGGCATGGTGTAGATGCCGTTGCGCAGGAAGATCGGCAGGAAGAACTTGCCGACGATCAGCAGGGTCAGCGCCGCCATCCACTCATAGGAGGCGATCGCCAGGCCGATCGCATAGCCCGAACCGGCCATGCCGATGATCTGTTCGGCGGAAATGTTCGCCGCGATCAGCGACGCGCCGATCGCCCACCACGGCAGCGTCTTGCTGGCCAGGAAGTAATCCTCCGCGCTCTTGCGATGCCCGGCCTTTTCCCGCGACACCCATTGCGCGAGCAGGAAGATGCCCGCCAGGTAGACCACCACGATCGCCACATCCAACGTCGCCAACCCCACTGCCTTCTCCTACGGGCCGCAGCCCTGTCGCACCGTTGTCCATGACGCCGCCCGCGTGGGCGGCGCCGCTCGTTCAAGAAAACCGTTCGCTGCCGCTCACTGCAGCGGGCAGTCGACCACGCTCTGCGCGTCGTTGCTGCTGCCCAGCGCGATCCGCGACAGCGCCAGATCCAGCGCGCCATCGCTCTCGATCTCCGGCAGGCGCTCGAGCCGGGTCAGGTCGGCGCCGGCCGCCGCGAAGCATTTCAACGGCACGCCCAGCGTGCGCCACTCGCCCCTGGGCAGCGCGGCCAGCGCCTTGCCCAGGTCCACGCGTGCGCCGCAGTCGTGGCCGCAGGCCACGCCGATACGCACGGCTGCGCTGGGCGCCGCATCCACCTTCAGGGTCAGGATCAGCTGCACGTCGCCATTGCTCTCGCGCGAGACGTCCAGCGGCTTGGGCAACACCAGCGCCAAGCCCGACTTGCCGCTGCCGGACCAGACGAAGCGACGCGCATCCTCCTGCGCCTTGTTGTCGATCGCGGTGACCTTCAGCGATCCGTCGGCCAGCGCCGCCGGGAAGGTCGCCGCCGGCAGGTTGGCCTGGGCGCCGCCGAACAGGATCATGTTGATGCCCACCGCCGGCTTGCCGCGGTCCAGATACACCCCGCCCACCGCCTGCGCGCCGGACACGCCCGACACCTCGGACAGGCGGCTCAGATCGCCCTTGTCTTCGTAGGTGAGGCCGTAGCCGAAGGCGAACTGCGGGTTGTAGTTCTTCTGCCCGACATTGTTGGCGAACTGCACCGCGGTGCGCGGCCAGGAGAAGCTCAGCTTGCCGTGGAAGTCGGACTGCACGCTGCCGTCGGGCTTGCGCAGCAGCACGTCGGCGATGCCGGCGCCTTCCGAGCCCGGCAACCAGGCCGCGACGAAGGCGTCGGCGGCGTTGATCTCGCGGTTCACCCACAGCGGCCGCCCGCTCAGGAACACCGCCACCACCGGGATGCCCTGCGCCTTGAGCGACTTGATCAGTTCCAGGTCGCTGTCGTCGCCAGGCTTGTACAGCAGCGTGGCGATGTCGCCCTGGAATTCGGCGTAGGGATGCTCGCCGAACACCACCACCGCCACATCCGGCTTGGTGGTGAACTTGCCGTCCACCGCCAGCTCGGCGCTGCCGCCGGCGGCGCCGACCTGCTGCTGCAGGCCTTCCCAGATGGTGGTGCCGTTGGGGTAGTCGGCGCGCTTGGTGCCGGTGCCCTGCCAGTTCAGGGTCCAACCGCCGGCCTGCTTGCCCATGTCGTTGGCGCCGTCGCCGGCCACCAGCATCTTGAGCTGCGGCTTCAGCGGCAGCAGCTGCCCCTGGTTCTTCAGCAGCACCAGCGATTCGCGCACCGCCTGCCGCGCCACAGCGCGGTGCTCGGGCGCGCCGAGCAAGGCGAACTTGCCACCGAGCGGACGCTGCGACGGCTTGCCGGCCTCGAACAGGCCCAGGCGCAGCTTGACCCGCAGGATGCGCCGCACCGCATCGTCCAGCCGCGCCATCGGAATCTCGCCCGACTTCACTGCCTTCAGCGCGTTCTCGTAGACGCCCTTCCAACTGTCCGGGGCCATCAGCATGTCGACGCCGGCGTTGAACGCGGCCGGACAATCGTCCTTGCGGCAGCCCGGCACTTGGGCATGGCCGTTCCAGTCGCCGACCACGAAGCCGCCGAAATGCATCTGTCCCTTCAGCACGTCGGTCAGCATGACCGTGTTGCCGTGCATCTTGACCCCGTTGACGCTGTTGAACGAGGCCATCACCGTCTGCGCGCCGGCGGCGATCGCCGGCGGATAGCCGGCGCCGTGGATGTCGCGCAGTTGCTGCTCGCTGATCCGGGTATCGCCCTGGTCCTTGCCGTCGGTGGTGCCGCCGTCGCCGAGGAAGTGCTTGACCGAGGAGATCACGTGCGACCCGTCCAGGAAACCCGGCGTGCCGGGCACGCCCTGCAGCCCCTCGACCACCTTGCCGGCGAAGCTGGCCACCACCTCGGGCGACTCGGAATAGCCTTCGTAGGTACGGCCCCAGCGGTCGTCCTGCGGTACCGCCACGGTGGGGGCGAAGGTCCACTCCATGCCGGTGGTGCGCGTTTCGGCAGCGGTGATCTCGCCGATCTTGCGCATCAGCTCCGGGTCGCGGGTCGCACCCAGGCCGATGTTGTGCGGGAACAGCGTGGCGCCGACGATGTTGCTCTGCCCGTGCACCGCATCGATGCCGAAGATGATCGGGATCGCCGGGCCGGCGCCGTCGTTCTGCATCGACGCCGTGTAGTAGGCATCGGCCAGGGCCAGCCACTGCGCCGGGCTGGCATCGTACTTGCCGCCGGGATCGGAATTGCCGCCGGCCAGCACCGAGCCGATGTGGTACTTGCGCACGTCCTCCGGGGTCATGCTGCCGATGTCACCCTGCACGGTCTGCCCGACCTTCTGCTCCACCGACATCTGCGCCATCAGCTTGGTGATGCGCGCCTCCAGCGCCGGATCCTCCTTCAGCGGCCAGGCCGGCGACGGCCACCGGTCCGGATGGATCGGCGGCGGCGGCGCGACAGCCGGTGCGACCGGCCCGGAGCGACCCGGAACCGCGGCGGCCAACGCCAGCAGGCCAAGCGCAGCGGCCGCGGCCAGCGCCGTGCGAAGCGGCGCGCGCGCGCCAGCGGTCTGTGTGTGCAAGAGACTCCCTCCCAGGAACGGCGAACGCATGCCATGTCGCGGCCGGACCGCACACGCCGAGGTGCGGCCGGCGCCTACGCTTCCCGAATCGCCCCAAGCCTGTCAACCGCGGCGCGAGATATGCCTCGATGTCGCGCGGATATCGACTGACGCTATAGCGATGGAATACCGGGTTTGCTTGCCTGGGGTCGCGTCCGGGTCGTTGCCGACGCTCTCCGACGTCGTCCGCGGCCTCGGCGTTTGCTGCGTTGCAATATCAACCGGAGCAAGCACTGCGCAAGCCGGCGACGCATCCGAGGCGCCCACGCCGGCCTCGGCCGCTGGCAGATTTCAAACAAATGTCACCAACCGCGCCTAGGTTGGGCCGGGCCGGCACAGAGGGGGAGTGGCCGGTATCCCGTCCGTTCTGGAGAGTCCCCCCGATGTCGTATCTCCCCGATTCCGGTCGCCGCCGTGCCCTGCGCCTGCTGGCCGGTACCTCCCTGCTGCCGCTCGGCAGCCTTTCCGCCGCCGCCTTGGCGAGCGACACCGCGGCCGCGCGTCTGCCGCCCCAGCCCGGACCGCAGCCAGGCCGCCCACCAAGGCCGCGCGTGCGCGCGGTCAGCTTCGACGGCATGGCGGCGCCGTCGCTGGCCGAGCCGGCGGCGATGGCCACCACCAGCGTGCGCTCGCATGTCGATGTGATCCTGCATGACGGCAGCCGCCAGCGTTACGCCCTGGCCTACCGCCCGTTCTTCATGACCGGCGACCAGGTCCCCGACGGCGCCGGCGGCAGCGTGCTGGCCGGCGGCTACTACGACATCCACAACCGGCCGATCCTGGACCGCTCGGTCCCGGGTGCCGAGCGTCCGTTCTTCTCGGACTGTCCCGACGGCTCGTCGCTGCTGACCCTGCCGCACGCGCACGTGCCCGGCGTACGCGGCAACACGGTGTTCGCGGTGGTGCAGTTCGAGTACACCACGCGCGATCTGGCCGGCAACGGCACCTATCGCCAGCTGCCGGCGCCGATCGCGGTGCTGACGCTGGACCAGGACCCGCGCAGCGGCCACCTGCGCCTGGTCAAGTACCACAACGTCGACACCTCGGCGGTGCACGGCCTGTGGACCACCTGCGGCGCCAGCCTCTCGCCCTGGAACACGCATCTGTCCAGCGAGGAATACGAACCGGACGCGGCCAGCATCGCCGGCAATACCCAGTTCCAGCGCTTCAGCGAACACCTCTACGGCGATCCCACGCGCGCCAATCCATATCACTACGGGCACCTGCCGGAAGTGACCGTGCACGCCGACGGCAGCGGCAGTATCCGCAAGCACTACTGCCTTGGCCGCATTTCGCACGAACTGGTGCAGGTGATGCCGGACCGGCGCACCGTGCTGATGGGCGACGATGCCAGCAACGGCGGCCTGTTCCTGTTCGTCGCCGACCGCGAGTGCGACCTGTCCAGCGGCACCCTGTACGTGGCGAAGTGGCGGCAGCGCTCGGCCAGCGGCCCCGGCGCGGCGACGCTGGAGTGGATCCGCCTGGGCAGCGCCAGCAGCGACGAGATCGAAGCGATGGCCGACGTGCTGCGCATCGGCGACATCATGGACGTGGCCACGCGCGATCCGGGCGACCCCGGCTACACCCGCATTCCCTACAGCGGCGGCTTCAACTGGGTGCGGCTGCGCCCGGGCATGGAGCAGGCCGCCGCCTTCCTGGAAACCCACCGCTACGCCGCGCTGGTCGGCGGCAGCCTGGGCTTCACCAAGATGGAAGGCACCACGGTCGACACCCGCGACCGCATCGCCTATTCGGCGATGTCCTACATCCAGGGCAGCATGCTCGACGGCTCCGGCGACATCCGCGTGGAGGGCCCGACCGCCGGCGCGATCTATGCGCTGCCGCTGCGCGGCGGCCAGCGCGATCATCTCGGCCAGCCGATCCGCAGCGAGTGGGTACCGGTGTCGATGAGCGCGCCGCCCGCACTCACCGGCCGCGACCTGCCTGCGGCCGACGCGCTGGGCAATCTGGCCGACCCGGAGCGCATCGCCAATCCGGACAACATCAAGTTCTCGCAACGCCTGCGCACGCTGTTCATCGGCGAGGACAGCGCCATGCACGTGAACAACTTCCTGTGGGCCTACAACGTCGACACCGGCAAGCTGTCGCGCCTGCTGTCGGTGCCGGCCGGGGCCGAATCCACCGGCCTGCACGCGGTCGACGAGATCCATGGCTGGACCTACGTGATGAGCAACTTCCAGCATCCCGGCGACTGGGAAAGCCCGCTGCACGACAAGGTCAAGGCGCAGCTGGATCCACTGATCCGCGCCAACTACAAGGATCGCTACGGCGCCGCGGTGGGCTATCTCACCGGCGACCCGGTGGGATTGCGCCTGGACGAAGTCTGAGCGCAGCGTCCAGCATCGCAGACCGATCGCGCGAGCCGCCCAGGCTCGCGCGATCGGATGTTGACTCGCTCAGCCCTGCAACCGCGCCAGCACCGCGCGCGTCACCGGGTCGGCGATCTCGGTGGACTGGCCCTGCAGCACCGGCAGCAGCTGGCTGGCCAGTTGCTTGCCCAGTTCGACGCCGAACTGGTCGAAGGCGTTGATGCTCCACACTACCGACTGCACGTATACGCTGTGCTCGTACATGGCGATCAGCGCGCCCAGCGCCTGCGGGGTCAGCGCGTCGAGCAGGATCAGCGTGCTCGGGCGGCCGCCCGGGTAGTCGCGGGCCGGATCGTCGCTGCCCTGCCCGTTCGCCAGCGCCTCGGTCTGCGCCAGCAGGTTGGCCAGCAGCGCCTGGTGGTTGACGGTGTACGGGTCGTCGTTGCGGATGCAGCCGATGAAGTCGGCCGGCACGATGCTGGTGCCCTGGTGCAGCGCCTGGAAGAAGCTGTGCTGCACGTCGGTGCCGGCACCGCCCCACCACACCGGCACGGTGTCGGCCTCGACCGGACTGCCGTCCAGGCGCACGCGCTTGCCCAGGCTCTCCATCACCAGCTGCTGCAGGTAGGCAGGCAGCAGCGCCAGGCGCTGGTCGTAGGTCATCACCGCCTGCGTCGCGTAGCCGAGCAGGTTGCGGTTCCACAGCGTGGTCAGGCCATGCAGCACGGCCACGTTGCGCTCCAGCGGCTCGTTCAGGGCGTGGTCGTCGAACTGCGCGGCGCCTTCCAGCAATTGTTCGAAGGCATCGGCGCCGATCGCCAGCGCGATCGGGAAGCCCACCGCCGACCACAGCGAATAGCGTCCACCGACCCAGTCCCACATCGGCAGCACGCGGCCGGCGGCGATGTCGAAGGCCTTGGCGGCGCGCTCGGGGTTGGCGCTGACCGCGTACAGGCGCTCGCTGCCGCCCAGCCAGTCGCGCAGGATCTGGCCGTTGAGCAGGGTTTCCTGGGTGCCGAAGGTCTTGGAGATCAGCACACCGGCGGTGCGCGCCGGGTCCAGCGTGGCCAGGGTGCGCTGCATCGCCGCGCCGTCCACGTTGGAGACGAAGTGCACGCGGAAGCGCGCGCCGGTGACAGGGCGCAGCGCGTCGGCGACCAGGCGCGGGCCGAGATCGGAGCCGCCGATGCCGACGCTGACGATGTCGGTGACCTCGGTCTGCGCCAGGGCGTCGATCAGCGCGCGCATGCGCTGCTGCACCTCGCGCGCGCTGGCGTGGGCCTGGCCGGCCACCGGTGCGTCGGTGAGGTCGCCGCGCAGCGCCGTGTGCAGTGCGGCGCGGCCTTCGGTGACGTTGACCGTCTCGCCGCGGAACAGGCGCTGGAAGGCGCCGGCCAGGTCGTGTTCGGCGGCCAGCGCCAGCAGCGCGTCGAGCGCGGCGCGGTCGTACTTCTGCCGCGCGAAGTTGAAGTACAGCGGTCCGACCTGCAGCGCCAACGTCTCGGCACGGCCGGGTTCGGCCGCCAGCAGGTCGGGAAGGCGCGCCCCGCGCAGGCGCTGGGCGTGGGAATGCAGTGCGTCGAAACCGGTGGACTGTGTCATGCGGCCTGCTTTGGGATGCTGTGGTTGGTGTGGGTGATCTTGTTGTTGCCGTCCACGTAGACCAGGGTCGGCTGGAAGCGCGCGGCTTCCTCTTCGCTCATGCCGGCGAAGGCGGCGATGATGATCAGGTCGCCGACCTGCACGTGGCGCGCGGCGCCGCCGTTGAGCGAGATGATGCCGCTGCCCTCGTCGGCGCGGATCGCGTAGGTGCTGAACCGCGCGCCGTTGGTGACGTCCCAGATGTGCACCTGCTCGAACTCGCGGATGCCGGTCGCGTCCAGCAGCAGCCCGTCGATGGCGATCGAGCCTTCGTAGTTCAGCTCGGAATGGGTGACGGTGGCGCGGTGGATCTTGGTCTTCAACAGGCTCAGTTGCATGGCACGGGACTGCGGTCAGGAAAGACGCGCAGTTTAGCAGCCGAGGGGTGAAACGGCGGTGGCAGGCGGCGCCCGCCGTTAGCGTCGTAGGAGCGGCGTTAGCCGCGACCGGGCCTGACCGATGAAGGCCCGGTCGCGGCTAAAGCCGCTCCTACGACGGGATCAGGCGACCGCGCTCAGAATTCCAGGTTGTCGATCAGGCGAGTGCGGCCCAGGCGCGCGGCGATCAGCGCCACGCGCGGGCCGGTGGCGTCCTGCGGCTCGCTCAGGTCGGGCGTCCGCAACACGCTGTAATCGACCTCGAAGCCGGCCGCCTGCAGCTGCGCGGTCGCTTCCGCCTCCACCTCGGCGCGCGGGCGCCCGGCCAGGTGCGCCTCGCGCATCGCGCGCAGGGTGCGGTGGATCTGCGCCGCGCGCGGCCGCTCCTCGGCCGACAGGTACTGGTTGCGCGAGCTCATCGCCAGGCCGTCGGCCTCGCGCACGATGCTGCCGCCGAGGATCTCGATCGGGAACGCCAGGTCGGCGACCATCTGCCGGATCACCGCCAGCTGCTGGTAGTCCTTCTTGCCGAACGCCGCCAGGTCCGGCTGCACCTGGTTGAACAGGCGCGCGACCACGGTGCAGACGCCATCGAAGTGGCCGGGCCGGCAGGCGCCTTCCAGCACTTCGCTGACGCCCGGGGTGTGCATGCGCAGCGCCAGCTCCACGCCCAGCGGATACATGCTCTCCACCGTCGGCAGCCACAGCACGTCGCAACCGGCGCCTTCCAGGCCGCTGGTGTCGGCCTCGGGCGTGCGCGGGTAGCGGGTGAAATCCTCGTTCGGGCCGAACTGGGTCGGGTTGACGAACACGCTGGAGACCACGCGGTCGGCGTACTGTCGCGCCAGCATCACCAGCGAGAAATGGCCGGCGTGCAGGTTGCCCATGGTCGGCACGAAGGCCACGCGCAGGCCCTGCCGCTTCCAGCCGGAAACGATGGCGCGCAGTCGCGCCAGGTCGGTGACGGTCTCGATCATTTGGCGTAGGCGTGCTCGGCGTCGGGGAAGGTGCCGGCGCGGACCGCGTCGGCGTAGGCGCGGGCGGCGCCGGCGATGGAGCCGCCTTCGGCCAGGAAATCCTTGACGAAGCGCGGGCGGCGGTGGCCGCTGTCCAGGCCCAGGAAATCGTGCATCACCAGCACCTGGCCGTCGCACTCGGGGCCGGCGCCGATGCCGATGGTGGGGATCTCGATCTCGGCGGTGATGCGCGCGGCCAGTGGCGACGGCACGCATTCCAGCACCAGCAGTGCGGCCCCGGCCGCGGCGACCGCCTTGGCGTCGGCCAGCAATTTGGCCGCGGCGGCCTCTTCGCGGCCCTGGATCTTGTAGCCGCCGAAGGTCAGCACCGACTGCGGGGTCAGGCCCAGGTGCGCGCACACCGGGATGTCGCGTTCGCTGAGGAAGCGGATCACCTCCAGCTTGTGGCCGGCGCCCTCGAGCTTGACCATCTCCGCGCCGGCCTGCAGCAGCCGGGTCGACGCGTCCAGGGCGCGCTCGGGCGTGGCATCGGACTGGAACGGCAGGTCGGCCACCAGCAGCGCGCGCTGCAGCACCCGCGCCACCGCGGCGGTGTGGTAGACGATGTCGTCCACGCTCACCGGCAGGGTCGAGTCGTGTCCCTGCACCACCATGCCCAACGAATCGCCGATCAGGATCAGGTCCACCCCGTTGGCGTCGAAGGTGCGCGCGAAGCCGGCATCGTAGGCGGTCAGCATCACCAGCTTCTGCTGGCGGCGCTTGGCCTCGGCCAGAGCGGGAACGGTCCAGGGCTTGCTGTCGGCGTGGCTGCTCATAAGCTCATGTGCTGCGGTAATGAGCCGAGCATTATCTACCGATTGGCACGATCCCGCCGGTTTCGATGCGGTCGCGTGCGTCACGCACCGTTCCATGGCCCGGAATCGCCGCGTCCGCGGCGATCTCGGCCAGCGGCAGCAGCACGAACGCACGCTGGTGCAGGAACGGGTGCGGCACCTGCAGCCCCGGCAGATCGATCACCGCCTCGGCATACAGCAGCAGGTCCAGGTCCAGGGTGCGCGGCCCCCAGCGCTCGCCGGGCAGGCGCTGGCGGCCGTGGCGGTGTTCCAGGTCCAGCAGCGCCTGCAGCAGCTCCGGCGCCGGCAGCGTGGTGCTCACCAGCGCCGCGGCGTTGATGAAGTCCGGCTGGTCCTCGCGGCCCCAGGCCGGGCTGCGGTACAGCTGCGAGGCACGCAGCAGCCGGGTCTGCGGCAGCGTGTCGAGCGCGGCCAGGGCCGCGCGCAGGGTCGCCGCGGCGTCGCCAAGGTTGCCGCCCAGGCCGATGCAGGCCTGGACCGGCGCCGGTGTCGCGGCGCTCACTCGACGGGCGTGGCGGCGTCCGGGCGGCGGCGCCGGCGCCGGCGGCGCTTGGGGGTCTCTTCGCTGTCGGCCGGCGGCGCAAACGCCAGCTCGTCGCCGGCGTAGTCCACCTCCGGATCGAATCCGCGCGGCGGCGGCGCGTAGCCGGGCTGCTGCTGCAGTTCACGCCAGTAGGCGATGTCGGCCGCATGCTCGTCCGACGCGGACTGGCGCACGATCAGGAAATCGAACGCGGCGCGGAAGCGCGGATGCGACAGCGTGCGCACCACCCGCTTGCGCTGGCGCGAGGTGAAGCGCGACTGCAGCAGCCAGATCTCCTGCATCGGCAGCGAGAAGCGCCGCGGCAGCGCCACGGTGCTCAGCTGGTGCAGGGTCACCCGGTCGGCGGCGCGGCGTTGCGCCTCCTCCATCTGCATGCCCTGCTTCTGCAGGGTCATCAGCGCGCGGCAGTAGGCCGGCCACAACAGCAGCGCGAACAGGAACGCCGGCGACACCGGCTCGTCGTTGGCGACACGGTTGTCGGTGTTGCGCAGGCCCTCGATCAGCATCCGCCGCAGCGCGCCGCTGCGGTTGGAGCGCAGCGCCGCCGCGCTCTCCGGGAACAGCGCGGCGAGCAGGCCGTGCCGCTCCAGGCCCTCGAAGCTGGCCACGCCGTGGCCGGACAGGAACAGCTTGAGCACTTCCTCGAACAGCCGCGCCGGCGCGGCCTCGGCCAGCAGCCCGGCCAGGCGCGGGATCGGCTCGGCGGTGCCGGCCTCGATCTCGAAGCCGAGCTTGGCCGCCAGGCGCACCGCGCGCAGCATGCGCACCGGGTCCTCGCGGTAGCGCTGCTCGGGGTCGCCGATCAGCTTCATCAGCCGCGCCTGCACGTCCTCGAAGCCGCCGGTGTAGTCGCGCACCGAGAAGTCCTCGATGGCGTAATACAAGGCGTTGCAGGTGAAGTCGCGGCGCACCGCATCGTCCTCGATGCTGCCGTAGACGTTGTCGCGGACCAGGCGGCCGTTGTCCACCTCGCGGTCGCCGCTGCCGTCGTCGACATTGGCGCGGAAGGTGGCGACCTCGATGATCTCGCGGCCGTAGACCACGTGCGCCAGGCGGAAGCGGCGGCCGATCAGGCGGCAGTTGCGGAACAACTGCTTGACCTGCTCGGGGGTGGCGTCGGTGGCGACGTCGAAGTCCTTGGGCTGGACCTGGACCAGCAGGTCGCGGACCGCGCCGCCGACCAGGTACGCGCCGAAGCCGGCCTCGCGCAGCCGGTACAGCACGCGCAGGGCATTGGGGCTGATGTCCTTGCGCGAGATGGGGTGCTGATCGCGCGGGATCGCGCGCAGGGTGAATGGCGATGGAACTGGCGGATTGATGATGGCGCTTCCGTATCGGGTTGCGGGATTGCCGAAGGGCGGCGAGACCCATATACTAGCGCGCTGCAATCGACGCGACCAAACGCTCCCTTCGTCTAGTGGTTAGGACGTGGCCCTCTCAAGGCTAAAACAGGGGTTCGAGTCCCCTAGGGAGCGCCATCCTCGCCTCGCCTGCAGCGCGACACAGCAAAAACCCCGCCTTGGCGGGGTTTTTTGCGTTTCGGGGGCCGGCGACGCCTGGTCACCTGTGGCACAGGTGCACGGCGCCGGCCAGGCAGAGGTGGGCGTTGGCCAGTCCTCAAGAACGCCAAGGCCGGCGCGCTGGCCCGGCCACTGGGCGCGATCGGGTCGACGCAGCCGGGCGCGCAGACCACCGGCAGGCCGTCACCTGGCCGGCGTCGCCTCAGTGGGCGGGCTGCCCAGCCGCAATGGCGACCGGGGGCGACGCGGTTTCCGCCACCGCATCGTGCGCATGCAGGCTCTCCAGATGCCGCACCTGGACCTGCACCTCGGCGTAGCGCGCACCCAGCGCCTGTTGCAGGCGCCGCGCGGCGTCTTCCACGTACATCAGGTTCTCGCCATTGCGGCGCGCGAACGCCTGTTCGTCGGCACGCCGCACCGCCGCCTGGACCGGCGTGGCCAGAGCCTGCTCGGCCAGCGCGATCACGCCCTCCGCGTCGAAGCGCACCGCGCGCGCCGACACGCCGACCCGGACCGAGGCCACGCTGCGCTGGCTATGCGGGGTGGCATGGCTGCCGTGCCGGAGCAGCCAGTCCGCGACCGCCTCGCGCGGGACCGAGGCCTGGCCCGCGTGCTGCTGCACGAAAGCCTCGCTGAGCAGTTGCCGCGCCAGCGCCGCCGAGCATGGGCAGGTCGAGGAATACAGCACCTCCACGCCGAGCCCGAGCCGGACCACGCCGCCGCGCAGCTCGGCGTCGATCCGCAGCGGATACGCCCGCCAGCCGGCCAGCCCCGGGCTGCGCAGCGCCGGGCTGCGACGCAGCAGTTCCAGGCGCAGCGACACCCGCGCCGCGGTCGAGGCGCAGTCGGCATGGCTGTGCACCATCGCCCGCAGCAACTGCGACAGCCGCGACGGCGACAGCGGCTGCTGCGCGCTTTCGTCGAGAAGGCGGTACAGCCGCGACATATGAATGCCCTTGACCTGCGCCGACGGCAGGTCGACGGCGAGCGCGGCCTGCGCCGGCACGAGAGCGGGAATCGCGTCCTGGCCCGCCTCCAGGCAGATCGGCAGCGCGATGCCGTCCATGCCGACCCAGTTCAAGGGGGCGGCGATCTCCGAAGGTTGATCGGCGGCGACATCGGGCAACGGCGGGGGGAGTGGCAGGTTCATTGGATCGGCCGGCGGCAACGGAACGAAGGATGGGAGGCGGGAAGGATCCGCAATTGTTATAAAGTAACACAACAAACCATTGCGGCGTCGTGCGTCACCCACGGCGCACGCCCACGCCCCGGCCGTGCCGTAGACAACGGTCCAGCGGGCTGAACCATTCGACTTCCGTCCGTGTCCACCTGACGCCTTTCCCCTTCCCCCGCAGCGAGTGACGCCATGTCCCATCCAATGTTCCGTACCGCCCTGCTTACCGGCGCCCTGGTCGCCGTCCTCGCCACCGCCCACGCCGCGCCCGTGACAGGCTGGGTCGCCACCGATACCGCCAGCCAGGTCGCCGCGGGCCGCGCCCTCGCCCGCCCTGGGCAACCGCTGAGCCCGGCGCCGCTGGACGCCACCCTGGACATCAGCATCGTGCTGCGCCCTGCCGATCCGGTCGCACTCCAACAGGCCACCGCGGCGCTGACCGCCCAGGCCAGCGCCGATCCGGCACTGCAGGCACGGGCCAAGGCCGCGGCCCAACCGAACGCCGCCGCGCTACGCCGGGTCCAGGACTACCTGCTCGGCAAGGGCATCGGCGACGTGCGCGTGGCCGGCAACGGCACCCTGCTACAGGCCCGGGCCAGCGTCGCCGCGATCCAGGCCGCGTTCGACACCGCGATCCGCAGCTACAGCGAGAACGGCCACCGCTACTACGTCAACGACGGCGCCGCCAAGGTGCCGGCGGCATTGGCCGGCAGCGTGGCCGGCGTGCTCGGCCTGGACACCGTGCGCAGCGCAGCGGCGCCAAAGATCGTCACCCAGCAAGCCGCGCAGGCCCTCGCCTCGCCCCAGGCGACGGCGAAGGCCACGCCGGAGCTGGTCGCAGTGATGCATCGGGTGGAAGACCTGCCGGTGCTGTACGACGCCGCCAGCCTGCCGGCCGCCAGCAACACCACCGCGGCGATCATCGCGGTCGGCAACATGGGCGAGACCCTGCGGCATCTGGCCAGCTTCCAGGCGCAGCACAACCTGCACACGATGGTCCGCGTGGTGCAGACAGCCGATCCGGCCTCGCCCGGCTACCGGCCGAGCAACGATCCTTCGGCCGACATCGAGTGGGACATGGACACGCAATTGCTGCTCGGCACGTCCGGCGGCCTGAAGACACTGATCATCTACGACATTCCCGACTTTTCCTGGAAGAGCATCATCGACGGCATGCAGCGTGCAGCCGACGACAACCTGGCACGGGTGATCAGTGTGTCGATCTACGGATCGGAAGCCCGGGTGTATCGGGATACCCTGCAGGCGGCCAACACGGCGTTGAACCAGGCGGTGAGCAACGGCCAGAACTTCGTGTTCTGCAGCGGCGACGATGGGGTCTACCTGCCGCTGAGCGCCAATGCCAACGCGCCCTACTACCCGGACCTCGGCGCCCATCCAGAGCAGCGCGAAGTCGCCTTCCCCGCCTCGAGTCCGTATGTGATCGCAGTCGGCGCGACGGAACTGCGCACGCCGGCCGGCGCGCCCAGCACCTACGGCGAGGAGGTGGTCTGGAATGCGCACCGTGGCCACGGCATCACCCAGGGCGGACTCAGCAAGATCTACGCCGCGCCGAGCTGGCAGAAGAACGCGATCCCGAGCATGCTCGGCAACGGCTATCGTGCCGTGCCCGACGTCAGCTTCAACGGCTCCGGCGACAGCAGCGCCTACATCCTGCAGACCGGCGCGACCATCGGGACCGAGGTCAGCGGCTACGTCTACGGCACCAGCGCGGCGGCGCCGACCTTCGCTGGCCTGCTCGCCCGCGTGCTGCAGGCCAACGGCAACCGGGTCGGCTTCGTCGGTCCGGCCCTGTATGGATATGCCAGGACCGCAGGCAGCACCTACGACGTGCTGCTCGGCGACAACGGCCTGTATCGCGACGGCTACCGCGCCGGCCCAGGCTGGGACGCTGCCTCAGGCTGGGGCAGCGTGGACATGCTCGCCTTCAGCCGCTACCTGCAGACCCATTGAGCCGGACGCGGCGCGCACGACGCGCCGCCTTGCCGATGCCGGCGCGCCGCGTGCACGCCGGCATCGCCTCAGCCCTGCATCTGCTCCAGCTCCTTGCCCTTGGTCTCGTACACGTAGCGCAGCACGAAGAACACCGACAGGAACGCCGCCACGGTGTAGATGCCGTAGGCACCGGCCAGGCCGATGCTGCCGAGCAGGACCGGGAAGGTCACGGTGATGGCGAAGTTGGACATCCACTGCGCCGCACCGGCCACCGCCAGGCCGGAGCCGCGGATCTGGTTGGGGAACATCTCGCCCAGCATCACCCACATCACCGGGCCCCAGGACATGTTGAAGAAGACCACGTAGACGTTGGCGGCGATCAGCGCCAGCCGGCCCATGCCCGGCGACAGCGCCAGCTTGCCGGCCGCATCCAGCGAAGCGCTGGCGAAGGCGATGGTGACCAGCGCCAGCGACACCGCCATGCCGGCCGAGCCGATCCACAACAGCGGCTTGCGCCCGACCCGGTCGATCAACACCACGGTGATCAGGCAGGCACCGATGCTCAACGCACCGGACAGCACGTTGATCAACAACGCATCGCTCTCGGAGAAACCCACCGCCTGCCACAACACTGCGCCGTAGTAGAACACCACGTTGATGCCCACCAGTTGCTGGAAGGTGGCCAGGCCGATGCCGATCCACACGATCGGGCGGATCTTGCCGGTGACCTTGCTGACCAGGTCCGACAGCCGCGGCGTGTGCTGGTCGGCCGACAGCGAGGCGGAGATTTCGGTCAGCTTGGTCTGCGCCGTGGCGGCGCCGTACAGCCGGGTCAGCACCGCCAGCGCCTGCTCGCGGCGGCCCTGCACCACCAGGAAGCGCGGGCTCTCCGGAATCGCCAGCAACAGCAGCAGGAACACGGTGGACGGCAGCGCCTGCATCCAGAACATCCAGCGCCAGGCCGGCTGGCCCAGCCACAGCGCCTCGGTGGACGCGCCGGCGGCCTTGGCCAGCAGATAGTTGCTGAGGAAGGCACAGAACAGCCCGCCGATGATGGCGATCTGCTGCACCGTGGCCAGGCGCCCGCGGTAGCGCGCCGAGGCGACCTCGGCGATGTAGGCCGGCGACATCACGCTGGCCGCGCCCACCGCGAAACCGCCCATCATCCGCGCCAGCACGAACACCACCGAGTTGTGCGCCGCGCCGGCGCCCAGCGCCGACAGCAGGAACAGCGCCGCCGAGACGATCAGCACGGTGCGCCGGCCCCAGCGATCGGCCAGCGAACCGGCCAGGAACGCACCGATCGCGCAGCCCAGCAGCATCGAGGCGACCTCGAAGCCAGTGCCGGCGGAACTGGACTGGAAGGTCTGCTTGAGGCCATCGACGGTGCCGTTGATGACCCCGCTGTCGAAGCCGAACAGGAAGCCGCCGATGGTGGCGACGCAGCTGATCAGGATGATGAGGCGGGTGTTCTCGCCGGCGTCGGCGTGGCGATCGATCGGAACACTGGACATGGGTTCACCTGGTGGCGTGCAAGAGGAAGACGGCCGGCGCGCGGGAAGAAGCGTGCGCAGCGGCGGCACCGGGCCGCCGCCGCGCACCGGTTCAGCGCAGCAGGTACTGGTTGATCAGGTTCTCGTAGGCTTCCTGGCGGCCGCTGCGCTGGGTCGGCTCGCCGGCCTGCGCGGCGTGCGCGGCCAGGTCGGCCAGCGTGCTCTTGCCGGCGGCGAAGGCCGCACCGGCGCCGCTGTCGAAGCTGGCGTAGCGCTCGCGGCGCCACTGCTCCAACGGCGAGGCGGTGAGCAGCGCGTGGGCGACTTCCAGGCCACGCGCGAACGCGTCCATGCCGCCGATGTGGGCGATGAACAGGTCCTGCGGATCGGACGACTCGCGGCGCACCTTGGCGTCGAAGTTGAGTCCGCCCGGGGCCAGCCCGCCCTGCCGCAGCACCACCAGCATCGCGCCGACGGTGTCGTACAGGTCGACCGGGAACTGGTCGGTGTCCCAGCCGTTCTGCGGATTGCCGCGGTTGGCGTCGATGCTGCCGAGCAGGCCGGCGTCGCTGGCCACCTGCAGGTCGTGTTCGAAGCTGTGCCCGGACAGGGTGGCGTGGTTGGCCTCGATGTTGAGCTTGAAATCCTTGTCCAGGCCGTGCTGGCGCAGGAAGCCGACCACGGTGGCGCTATCGAAGTCGTACTGGTGCTTCATCGGTTCCATCGGCTTGGGCTCGATCAGGAAATTGCCCTTGAAGCCGATGCTGCGCCCGTAGTCGCGGGCCAGGGTCAGGAATCGCGCCAGGTGCTCCTGCTCGCGTCGCATCTGCGTGTTGTGCAGGCAGGCGTAGCCTTCGCGGCCGCCCCAGAACACGTAATTCTCGCCGCCCAGTTCCACGGTTGCCTCCAACGCGGCCTTGACCTGCACCGCCGCGCGCGCGACCACGTCGAAGTCCGGATTGGTCGCCGCACCGTTCATGTAGCGCGGATGCGAGAACAGGTTGGCGGTGCCCCACAGCAGCTTGACCCCGGTGTCGGCCTGCCGCTGCCTGGCGATGCCGACCATGTGCTTGAGGTTCTTCTCGTACTGGCCGACGTCCTCGGCGTCCGGCGCCAGATCCACGTCGTGGAAGCAGTAGTACGGCACGCCGAGCTTGGTGAAGAACTCGAACGCGGCATCGGCCTTGGCCTCGGCGCGGCCCAGCGCATCGCTGCCGGCGTCCCAGGGATAGGCGCGGGTGCCGGGGCCGAACGGATCGGCACCGTTGCCGCAGAAGCTGTGCCAGTAGGCCACGGCGAAACGCAGGTGCTCGGCCATGGTCTTGTCGCCGATGCGCTTGCCGGCATCGTAGACCTTGAACGCCAGCGGATTGTCCGAGGCCTTGCCTTCGAACGGGATGCGGCCGATGCCCGGGAAAAACTCCTTGGCGCCGGTGTAGACGGAAGTGCTCATCACGAAGTCCTGGTGCGTTGCGGGGGAAAGGAAATCACGCGGCGTACAGCGGGCCGATGGCCTGCAGATGCCGCTGGAAGGTCTGGTAATGCGCCTGGTACTGCGCGCCGCGCTGCGCATCCGGCTGCGCGGACCGCGTCGCGTCGTCCTGCTGATGCTGCAGCACCACCTCGGCCAGGCTGGCGCGCTCGCCCTGCGCCCAGCCGTCGGCCCACAGCGCCTGCAGCGCGGCGCCGAACGCCGCGCCCTCGGGTTGCGCCGGCACGTGCACCGGCAGCCCGAACAGGTCGGCGATGAGCTGGCGCCAGCCGGCACTGTTGCTGCCGCCACCGGTGAGGGAGATGGCATCGAACTGCAGGCCGGCGTCGACGAAGGCGTCGAAACCGTTGCGCAGGCTGTAGCTGGCGCCCTCCATCGCCGCGCGATAGAAATGCGCCGGCGTGCTGTTGTGCAGGTCCATGCCGGTCAGGCAGCCGCGCGCGGCCGGCAGGTTCGGGGTGCGTTCGCCGTTGAAGAACGGCAGCAGCACCAATCCGTCCGCACCGGGCGCGGTGGCGGCGAGCAAGGCTTCGCCCTGCCCGGTCTTGATGCCGAACAGGCGCGCGATGGTCTCGGTGGCCACCGTGCAGTTCATGGTGCAGATCAGCGGCAGCCAACCGCCGCTGGAAGAGCAGAACGCGGCCCAGCGTGCGTCCGGGTCCACCACCGGCCGCTCGGCATAGGCGAACAGCGTGCCGGAGGTGCCCAGGCTCATGCTCAGGCGCCCCGGCACCACGTTGCCGGTGCCGATCGCCGCCATCATGTTGTCGCCGCCGCCGGTGGCCACGCGCACCTCGCGCGGCAGGCCCAGCGTCTGCGCCGCGGCGGCGGACAGCAGGAAACTGGTCTCGGTCGGCACCAGCGGCGGCAGCGCCGCGGACAGGTCGCGCTGCGGATCGATCGCCTGCAGCAGCGGCCCCGACCATTGCCGGGTGCGCACGTCCAGCCAGCCGCTGCCGGAGGCGTCGCCGACTTCGGCGTAGCGCTCGCCGGTGAGCCAGAAATTGACGTAGTCGTGCGGCAGCAGCACCGTCGTCATCGCCGCGTAGGCCTCTGGGCGGTGCTTGCGCGTCCACGGCAGCTTGGAGGCGGTATAGCCGGCCAGGATCGGATTGCCGGCCAGTTCCACGCAACGCTGCGCGCCGCCGACCGCGTCCATGATCTCCTCGCATTCGCGCTGGGTGCTGGTGTCGCACCACAGCTTCACCGGCGCGGTGACCTGGCCTTGCGCGTCCAGCGGCACGAAGCCGTGCTGCTGCCCGGACACCGCGATGGCCCGCACCTGCGTCCGCTGTTCGGCGCTGAGTGCGGCGAAGCAGGCGACGATGCCGTCGATCCACCACTGCGCCTGCTGCTCGCGGGTGCCGTCGTCGCGGCTGATCAGTTCCAGCGCGTGGCCGTGGGTGGCCACCACCTGCCGGCTGTCGGCATCGTAGGCGAGCAGCTTGACGCTCTGCGTCCCCACGTCCAGACCGATGTACAGACTCATTGCCCTACCCGCCACATCGTGCACACACCCAGTTCCATCGTCGCTCCAGGAGAAAGGCCGGCGTGCGGGGAATACCCGCCGTGACGCAGAGTGTAGTGCGCACGGCACGCATCACGCAGCGGCGCATGATGACGCCGAGCGCCCCGCCCTGCCAGCACCGCAGTGGCGATGGCATACGCGCGCCGGGCGTGTGATCGGCCGCAGTCAGTTGCAGGACACCATAGGGCACGACAGGACGGCGATCGGGACAACGGATGTCACCGCATGCCACGAGCGCATGCCGCGACAGCCACACGTTGACGACTGGCGCACGCTCGGCGTCGCGCAGGAAGTGTCTACGCACGGCAGCGGTTTTGATGCATCGCAACAGGTGCGTGAGCGCATTCTGTTGCTGCCTCGCCCTCCCCTTGCCGGCGACGATGGCCCACACCGTATGCCGCGATGACGGATCGCGCCACAGTCATCCGGCGGCGGCTACACCGGCGCGCCCGCCGCCGTCGTGGCGCACATCGACGCCCTCACCCCGGTAGTCCACCGTGGCGTCGGGCTTGGACTCCAGCGCACCGACCTCCTCGCGCGTGCCATCGACGAAGCGCACATGGATGGTGCGCCGCGTCTGCATGCCCGGCCAGCGACCCTCGCGCGCGCCGATGCGCAACACGCCCCTGGCCTGGTCCCACTGCAGCGGAATGCGGCTGAACTCGCCCTTTTCGTAGCCGTAGCCGGTGCCGTCGTCTTCGTACAGCGAGAAGCGGCCGTCGGCGCCGGTGTAGACCACCACGGTCAGCGGTGCGTCCGGGATCTGGTCGACGTACTGCTGCACTTGGGTCATCGGCACGATGGCGCCGGCGCGCACGAACAGCGGCATGCGCTGCAGCGGCGCGGCGGCGTCGATGGTCTGGCCGCCGGCGTGGCGCGCGCCACTGCTGAAGTCGATCCAGTCGGTGCCCGCCGGCAGGTAGACCTTGCGCGAGGTCGCGCCGAAGCGGGTCACCGGCGCCACCAGGAACGCCGGCCCGAACAGGTATTCGTCGTCGATATCGGCGACCTTGGGGTCGTGCGGGAAGTCCATCGGCAGGCCACGCATCATCACCCCGTCGTGGTGGTAGGTGTCGCCGGCGAGCGTGTAGATGTACGGCAGCAGCGCGTAGCGCAGGCGGCTGTAGTACGCCATGCTGGCGTAGTACGGCGTGCCGTCCGGCGCGATGTTCCAGATCTCGCGGTACGGCAACTGGCCGTGCGAACGGAACAGCGGCACGAAGGCGCCGAACTGGAACCAGCGCGTGTTGAGTTCGCGCCACTCCTTCAGGTGCGCCGGGTCCTGGGTTTCGTAGCGCTTCTCCACGGCGAAGCCGCCGATGTCGAAGGTCCAGTTCGGCAGGCCCGACATCGACAGGTTGACGCCGGCGGAGATCTGCTCGCGCATGTCCTCCCAGCGCGAGGCGATGTCGCCGCTCCACACCGCCACGGCGTTGCGCTGGATGCCGGCGTAGCCCTTGCGCGAGAGGATGAACACGCGATTGCCATCGGCGGTGCGGTCGCCGGCATAGACGCCGTGGGTGTGCGGCAACGGATAGGCATTGAAGAACTCGGTGGACGGCCCCAGCGCGGTCGGGGTGGTGCGCGCCTTGCGCTCGGCGATGTCCAGGTTGGAGTGCACGTCGGGTTCGTCGGCATCCAGCCACCAGGCATCGATGCCCTTGCGGTTGAGCGTCTCGTCGATCTGCCGCCAGTAGATCGCCTGCGCATCGGCCGCATACGGGTCGTAGAAGGCGTTGGTGTAGCCCTTGCCGATCCAGTCCAGTTCGCCGACCTCGACGTTGCGCCGGTAGATGTGCCCGGCCGCGTCCAGTTCCTTGTAGTGGGCGGTGCTCGGGTAGAACTTCGGCCAGACCGAGATCATCAGCTGCGCGTGGCTGGCGTGCACCGCCTTGACCATGGCGTCCGGATCGGGAAAGCGTGCGCGGTCGAATTCGTGCGAGCCCCAGGCGTTCTCCGGCCAGTACGACCAGTCGAGCACGATGTTGTCGATCGGCAATTGCCGCCGGCGGTATTCGGCCAGCGCGCCGAGCAGTTCGTCCTGGGTCTTGTAGCGCTCGCGGCTCTGCCAGAAGCCGTAGGCCCACTTCGGCAGCAGCACGGCCTTGCCGGTCAGCGTGCGGTAACCGGCGATGACCTGGTCGGCGTTGTCGCCAGCGACGACGTAGTAGTCGATCATCTGCCCCGCTTCGGACCACAGCGACAGGTCGCCGGCTTCGGCTGCAGGCAACGGGTCGCGATGCAGCAGCGCGATGTAGCTGGGATCGATCAGGTCCCATTCGACCTTGAGGGTATGCCGCTGGCCGGGCTGCAGCTGCAGCGCGAACTCGTGGTGCCAGGGGTTCCAGTTCTGCCGCCAGCGGTCGACCAGCAGCTTGCCGTCGACCCACAGCCGGGCGTACTCGCTGGCATAGAGCGAGAAGGTGTGCGTGCCGCCGCGTTCGGCCTCGATCTGGCCTTCCCAGCGCACCTGCATGCGGCGCTTGTCGCCGGGCTTGGCCGCGGCAGGAAACCTGGCCAGATCCTTGATGTACTGGTAGTCGATGTCGGGCTCGCGGCGCTCCAGCACCGGCTTGCCGTCGATCGCGTAGTGCGCGGTGAGCGCGCCCGGCTTGCCTTGCGCGTCGTACAGACGCAACGTCGCCGGCAGCGGCTGCAGCCCGCGCGGATCGCCGAAGCGGGTGATCGCGTTGTTGTCCCAGAGGATGCCGTAATTGCGACTGGAGACCAGAAACGGCACCGCCATGTCGAGATTGCTCTGCAGCAGCTCGATGTCGTGGCCCTTCTGGTTCATCCAGCCCTGCTGGTGCTGCCCGAACCCGTAGAAGGCCTCGTCGGGCGGCGAGACGAAGCGCTGGCGCACGCTCAGATAGTGGCGGCCCTCGGCCTGCAACGGCGCGAAGCTGCGGCCGCCCGCCACTTCCGCCAGCAGCGGCGTGCCCTGCGCATCGGTGAAGCCGACATGGCCGTCCACGGTGGAGACCTGCGCGGTCATCCGCGCGGTCCTCAACTGCACGGTGTCGCCGTGTTGCTCCAGCGTAAAGCCGGTGTCGCCCTGCACCGGCACCCGCATCAGGCTGGGTGTGCGCTGGAACGCGCCGGTGGGATCGGCGCTGACCCGGACGATGCCGCGGTCGATCACCTGCAGGCGCACCGGCGCCGCGTCCTTGGCGCTGGGATGCACGGTGACGCCGTCGGCCTCGCGGGTCACCTGCTGCGCGGCGGCGGACGCGGCGACCGCGAGCAACGCCAGCGCCAACAGGCGTGGCAACGAAGGCGACAGGCAACGGTTGGCGTGGTGCATGTTCACTCCCTTGGAAGTCACGCGGCATGGCGCGTCTGGCGCCGCCGCATCGTCAATAAGTCGCCAGGGTGACGCGCAGCAATTGCGGCACGTCGGAGAAGTTGAGCCCGTAATCGGTCTGATCGCCGTTCCAGTTGCGCCGGAACCGCCACTGCTCGCCGTCGTACACGCCCTCCTCGACCCGGTCGTAGAGCATGTTGGCGGTCGCGGCGCTGGCTGGATGCAGGGTCACCCGCGCGTGCTGGGCGGTGATCAGGAAGGTGTCCGGGCCGAGTTCGGCGATCAGCGCCGCGCCGATCGGCGCGGGATTGCCGGGCGGCTCGCCCTGGAACCAGAACTGCGGCACGCCGTAGGTGACGGTGGCGCTCCAGCGCGCGTTGAGCGGCAGTTCCTGCACCGCCTGTCCCGGCGCCTCGGCAGTGCCGTGCAGCTTGCCGGCGGCCGCGGCGCGGGCGAATACGCGCATGCCCATGCCCACCGCGCGGTAGCCCAGCGCGAACGGCGCCAGCGTCTGCGCGTCCACGCGCTTGGCGCCGAGCGGATAGTTGGAGTAGCCGCTGTAGTCGATGCCGAAGGTCGACCAGCCGATGCCGTCGTGGCCCAGCGCCGGATACAGATAACGCGCGTACTCGGGGCGGTTGCCGGTCTCGGCGACGAACAGCGCGTTGTCGGGGCGCGCGTAACGCTGCAGCACCGTGGTGTACAGCGGGTACTCGGGCATGTAGATATCCGGCGCCAGTAGATCGACGTGCGGCGCCGCCGCCTTCCACACGTCCAGCACGTTGTCGGTCGGGCCGCCACTGGCGTACTGCCCGGGCTGGCCCGGATTGAACGGGCCGCGCAACGCCGCGTTGACGTAGATCGGCAAGGGATACGCGGCCTTGCCGGCCTCGGCGACGCGGTCGATGAAGTGCGCGATGTGCCAGGCGTGGAAGATCTCGTCGGCATCGGCGCCGAACACCTGCGCCCAGCTGCCCGGCGCCTTGCCGAGCCGCTGCAGCAACGCCTGCGGCACCGGGCCGTCGAACACGCGCTGCGCCATCGGCGAGAAGTCGCGCGCACTGCCGTAGGTGCCGGGCTCGTTCTCCGCCTGCACCATGATCACGGTGCGCTGCGGATCGGCCTGGCGCAGATGCCGCATGAAGGCAACGAAGGCGGCGCGATCGGCCTCCAGCGTGGCCGGCGCCAGCGGCGACAGCGAGCCGAGGCGTCGCCCATCACGGGTGACCACGCGCGGGAAGCGCGCATCGTCGGTCTTGACCCAGTGCGGCGCGTAGTTGGGGCCGTTGTTCTTCCAGGTGCCGAACCACAGCAGCACCAGCCGCACCCGCTGCGTGCGCGCCTGCGCCAGCAGGGTGTCGACGAAGGAAAAATCGAAGCGGCCCTCTTCCGGCTCCACCTGCTCCCAGGCGATCGGCACCTGCACGGTATTCGGTCCCAGGGCGCGGATCGCCGGCCAGACCTGCGCCAGCGCCGCCGGATAGTTGCTGGAGTTGTTGACCTGCGCCCCAAGGATCAGGAACGGTGCGCCGTCGACCAACAAGGCATGCCGACCGTCGGTACTCACCAGGCGCGGGATCGGTGCCTGGGTTGGCACCGATGTCGCGGCAGCAGGCGTGTACGCATCAACCGACGCTGCATCCGGCGCGGCCTGGCAGCCGCTCAGCAGCAGCGACAGCAGGACAGGCAGCCGCCATCCGGTGCGCAACGCGCGCGACTGCGATCCGGTGCTTCGCATGCGGCCGATGCCCTGCCTCACCAGCTGTCGGTGCGGAACGGGCCCACCGGCAACTGCTCGCGGTTGACCAGGTTGGCGTCCTCGGGGTTTTCGCTCCAGGCGTAGCGCAGCGCCTGCGGCTGCGGCACCGCGTCGCTGTGGACCACCACCTGGTCGCCCTCGATCCGCGCCTGCGCCGGATGGAAGCGGCGATCGGCGCCGGCCAGGGCGAAGCCGTGCACCGTAGTGCCGCCGCCGCGCACCGCCAGGGCGCTGCCCATCAGGTCGAACATCACCTGCGCCTGGCCATCGGCGAACGTGGCGCGCGCGAACACCGGCGCGCTGTAGACCAGGGTTTCGCCATAGGCCACGTGCCGTGCGACCAGCGCCAGGCGGTGCCCCACGTCCTGCTTGTTGGGGGGATGGATGTTGTCCGGCGTGCCGATGTCGATGGTCACCGCCTGCCCGGTGGCCGGCAGCGCCAGCGTCCTGGTCTGCGATTCGCGCAGCTGCGCCCACGGACTCAGGTCGCCCTGGTCGTTTCCGGCCTTCCAGTTGGCCAGCTGCACCCACAGGAACGGCAACTGCGGCTGTCCGCGCTCCTGCCGCCAGCGCCCGATCAGCGAGGCGAACTGCTCGCGGTAGCGCAGCGCGCCATACGGGTAGGCGTTGCTCTCGCCCTGGTACCAGATGACGCCCTTGACCGGGAACGGCTGCAAGGGGTGGATCATCGCGTTGTACAGCAGCGTCGGGACCTGGTTCTTGTCGTCGTTGGCGGCCAACGTGACCTGACCTGGGCGGAACTGCCAGTCGCCGGCCAGCGAGCGCGGCTGGCCGCCGTCGGGCTGCACGAAGAACGCCGCCGCATCGCCGGGAATGCCGCCGAAGCCGCCGGTATCCAGGATGCGGATCGCGACATGGTTGATCCCGGCACGCAGCGCTGCCGGCGGCACGCGGTAGCGGCGCGGCTCGGTATAGCGCCCTTCGGTGTGGCCGACCTCCACGCCGTTGACGTAGGTGGTGTCGGCATCGTCGGCCGGGCCGATGCCCACGACGGCGCCGGCCTTGGCTTCGGCCGCGCTCAGAGTGAACGTGGTGCGGTACCAGGCGACGCCGTCCATGCCGACGTAGCCGTGCTGCTCCCACAGCCCCGGCAGCGGTTGGCGGTCCCAGTCGCGGTCGTCCAGATCGGCGGCGGCCCAGCCTGCATCCGCATCCGCGGTGGTCGGCTGTGGCCAGCGCGCCAGGCGCTTGCGGGTCTCGCCCAGGTCCTGCGCGTCCTTGGCCTGCATCTGCGCGATGCGCGTGCGTACATGCGCCGCATCCACGCCGGGCGAGGCGACGTCCATCCAGGCCTCGATCGCGCTGCCGCCCCAGGTGCTGTCGATGATGCCGATCGGCACGCCGGTGCGCTGGCGCAGCTCGCGCGCGAAGAAATACGCCACTGCCGAGAATGCGCCGGCAGTGGCCGGCGTCGCCGTGACCCAACTGCCGCCGGGCAGCCGCGGCTGCGGCTGCGCCGCCCAGGCCTTGGGCACCTTGAAGTTGCGCAGCTGCGGATCCGTCGCCGCCGCCACTTCGCGTGCGCCGTCGCGCGCCTGCGCCAGCGGCCACTCCATGTTGGACTGGCCGCTGGCCAGCCACACGTCGCCGATCAACACATCGCCGATGCGGCGCTGGCTGCCGTCGCCCTGCACGTCCAGCACGTACGGGCCACCGGCCGCGCGCGCCGGCAACTGCAACTGCCAGCGGCCATCGCTGCCTGCGACCGCACTGGCGCTGGCGCCGTCCAGGCGCGCCTGGATGCGAGCACCCGGCGCGGCCCAGCCCCACACCGGGATCGGCGCATCGCGCTGCAGGACGGCGCCGTCGGCGAACAGCAACGGCAATTGCAGTTCCGCTGCGGCCGGCCATGACGCGAACGCCAGCGCCAGCAGCGCCAGGCGAACGGTGGGATGCAGCGGTCTTGCCATGAGCGGTTCCTGCGTCGGGAGGAAAAGCCGGCGGCAGCCACCCGCTTCGCCGCAGGCGGACCGCGCGCCGGAGATTGCTGTACGCCTACCAGTTGGCGCGCAGCACCAGCGAGTAGCGACGATCGTTGACGAACCAGCTGCGCGTGTACAGGTGATTGTCGACTTCGCCGCCGTCGTAGGACGTCGGCCCCATCAACACCTTGGTGAGCGAATTGGTGATGTTGTTGGCCTGCACGCCCAACTGCAGGTGCGGCGTGAACCGATAGAACACCGAACCGTCGAGCTGGCCATAGTCGTCCGACCAGGTCGGCAGTTTGGTCGACACGTCGCTGGCGGTCAGCAGGTAGCGCGAGCGCCAGTTGTAGGCCAGGCGCACCGACAGCGGGCCTTTCTCGTAGATGCCGGCGACGTTGTAGCTGCGCCGCGACAGGCCTTCCAGCGGCAGCGCCACGCCGGTCACGGTGGTCTTGGTGTAGGGATCGGTGGCCGTGTTCACGCCGCCGCTGCTGTCGACGAAGGTGAAGTTGGCATTGACGCCGAAGCCGCTCATCCAGCCCGGCAACGAATCGAAGAACTGCGTGTAGCCGTACTCGAAGCCGCGGATGCGGCCCTTGTCCATGTTGTACGGACGCGTCACCAGGAAGTCCTGGCCGCCGTAGTTCTCGGTGACGGTCTGGTTGGAGAAGTAGTCCTTGACGCTCTTGTAGAACAGCGTCACGTACATCATGTCGCTGCTGTCGAAGTACCACTCCAGCGCGGCGTCGTACTGGTCGGCCTTCATCGGCTTGAGGTTGGGATTGCCGGCGGTGCCGGTCCAGTCCTTCAGCGAGCCGTCGTCGTTGACGGTGGCCGTCAGCAGCAGATACGGCTGCAACTGGGTGTAGTCCGGCCGCGCCATCGCCTTGGACGCGGCCAGACGCAGCTGCAATGCATCGGAGAACTTGAAGCGCAGGTTCAGGCTCGGCAGCACGTCGGTGTAGCTGCCGCGTGCGTCGTTCGGGAAATACTGCCCGTAGTACTGGGCCTTGAGCGCGTCCGAGGCCGAGGTGGCGGACAGGTCCGGATACTGGCCGTAGCCCGAGGCCTCGGTCCTGGTCTGCACCACGCGCACGCCGATGTTGCCGTCCACCGGCACGCCCAGCGCGGTGTCGTTGCCGAAGTACATCACCATGTACGCGGCCTGGGTGCGTTCGAACTGGCGGTTGGTGTCCTGCAACTGGTACTGGTCCGGCGCCCAGCCATAACCGCGCAGTGCGACGATCTGCTCGATCAGCGCCGAGGTGCCGGCGTAGTCCTTGACCGCGCTGTTGCGCGGGAAGTACAGGTTGTTGGGCACGCGCACCTTGCCGCGCAGCAGGTTCGAAAAGGAATACAGCGACGAGGACGCGGTCATGTAGCTGGCCAGGTCGGCCAGGCCGGTGGCGGTGCCGGGGATGGTCGCCCAGTTGTCGCTGATCACGCCCCAGTTGTAGCCGGAATTCTTGTTGGTCTGGGTGCGGTCGGTGGCGCGGATGCCGGCACGGAAGGTGCGCAGCCACGGGTTGTCGTCGTAGCTGTATTCCAGGTCGAAGCGCGTGGCCAGCTCGCGGCCGCGGTTCTTGGCCAGGTGATCCATCGCCGCGCTCCAGAAATAATTGGAGGGGTCGGCGGTGTAGCTGGGGTCGGCCAGGGTCACCGCAGGGTACTTGCCGCTGAGGTCGAAGCTCAGGCCCGGCAGATAGATCGAACTGAACAGCGTGAAATCCAGGGTGTCGCTCTGCGACTGCACCAGTTGCATGTCGCCGCGCACGGTCAGCCGGTCGGTCAGGCGATGGGTGAAGCCGCCGGACAGATCGGAGGTGGTGGTGCTCTGCCGGGCGTAGCGGTTGTCGGTGTAGAAGCGCACGCCGTCGTTGCCGGTGACGTTGCCGCGCCAGGAACTGGACACCGGCGCGCCGCTGACGAAGCGGCCCTGGTCGTCGTAGGTGAAGGTGGTGCCGGGTGCCGGCGCGATCGCGTTGGTGTCGTCGTTGAAGAACGCCGCGCGCTCCTGCCAGTTCATGTCGTAGGACGAGCGCAGGTATTGCACGTAGAGGTCGGTAGCGTCGCTGGGCCGCCACTGGAAGGCGGCCGCCACGCCCTTGCGCTTGCGTTCGAACTCCAGTTGCCGCCAGTTGACGCCACCGGGCACGTAGACCTTGTCGAAGCTGGTGCCGGCCAGCAAGGCGGGATCGGTGCGGCGCACGAACGGTTCCACCTGGATCCCGTCGCTGCGCGTGGCCAGCTCCGAGTGCGCGACATCGAGCATGAAGCCCATCTCGCCCAGGCCGGTGTTCCAGCGATCGCTGAACAGGAACGAGCCCGAGGGCTTGTAGGTCTTGCTCAGGTCGCCGTAGTTGACGTCGGCGGTGAAGCCGATCACCCGCCCCGGCTGGTCGAACGGCATGCGCGTGCGCAGGTTGACGGTGCCGCCGAGGCCGCCTTCGATGATCTCCGCCGAGGGATTCTTGTACACGTCCACGCCGGCCATCAGTTCGGCCGGCACGTCCTCGAAACTGAGTCCGCGTCCGCTGGCGGCGCTGAAGCTGTCGCGGCCGTTGAGTTCGCCGCGCACCTGGGTCATGCCGCGGATCATCACCCCGCTGCCTTCGGCCGAGAAGTGGTCCGGGTCGTTGCGCGCCATGAAGTGATCGATGGTCACGCCGCTGACCCGCTGCAGGGTCTCGGTGACGCTGCGGTCCGGCAGTGCGCCGATGTCCTCGGCGCTGACCGCGTCGACGATCTGCTCGGCGTCGTGCTTGATCGACTGCGACTTGATCAGGCTCGCCCGCACGCCCTTGACCTCGATCGCGTCGAGCTGGACAGGATCGCTCTGCTTGGCGACAGGCTGTTTGGCGGCGGGTACAGCCTCCTGCGCCAACGCCTGCGCGCTGAGCAGCATGCCGATGCTCAGCGCGATGAGGGAATGCGGCAAAACGCGGGGACGGCGCGACGCTGCGGTCGGCCAGGCCGGACCACGGGGATGCTGCGATGCCATGCTGTTTCCCTCCCAGGAGACATGCACACAGACACGGGCGACGGCGCGCCAGGGCGCCGTCCTGCGAGTTGTGACGGCACCGGCCGAGGCCGTTGCCGTATCGGGTGGCGCCCCTGCACTGGGCAAGCGGGCCGCCACCGCGATCGGCCGAGACTAGAAATGCACTTCGCGTGACGCAAATGAAAATTTCACGCCCAGCTATGCGATTCCAGACTACCGGGATACCCACCACGGCATGTCTACGAAATCGTCCACTCGCGGCATGACGACGCCGGCGGGGACGTTCAGAGGCTCCCCGCGCGTTCTGGATACAGCCGCTTGGCCGCGTTGCGCAGCGCCAGCAACACGCGTTCGGCACCCGGCGGCAGCAGATAATCGCGGCGGCGCACGATGCCGAACGATTCCATGCGCACGCCCAGCGTGATCGGCAACACCGTCAGCAGCTTGGCCTGCACGTATGGCGCCACCGCCTCGGCCGGCAGCGCGGCCAGCAGATCGCTGCCGCGCAGCAGGCTGGTCATCACCGGCAGCGACGAGGTCTCGATGACGTTCTGCGGCGCCGGCACCGCATGCTCCAGGAACATCGCGTCCAGGCGCGCGCGCAACACGCTGTCGGCCGGCGGCAGCACCCAGCCGTAGCGGGCCAGGTCGGCATGGCGCAGGTCGGCGCGGGTGGACAGCGGGTGGCCGGCGCGGGCGATCACCGAATGCGGCTCGTCGGCCAGCGGCTCGAACTCCAGCGCCTCGGCGCCGTAGGGGCCGAGGATGCGCCCGATCACGATGTCGAGCTGGCCATCGAGCAGCTTGGCCACCAGCGGCCGGCTGTAGTCCATCTCCACCCGCACCAGGATGCCGGGGAACTCGCGCTTGACCTCGGCGATCGCCTGCGGCACCAGGTTGGTGCCCGGATTGACCACGGTGCCGATCGAGACCTGGCCCATGCGCCCTTCGCACAGCGCCGCGATCTCTTCCTGCGCACGGCCGATCTCCGACATCGCCGCGCGCGCGCGGCGGATCAGCACCTGCCCGTACCAGGTCGGCTCGACCCCGCGCGCGTGGCGCTCGAACAGCTTCACCCCCAGCAGGTCCTCCATCTCCGCCAGCAGCTTGGACGCCGCCGGCTGGGTCATGCTGGCCGCCTCGGCGGCGCGCAGCACCGAACGGTGCTCGTGCAACTGCAGCAGCAGCAACAGGTGCCGGGTCTTCAGGCGCGCGGCGTTGAACCAGGGATTGGCGGAAGCATTCATCGTGAGCAGGCGTCCTGGAAGGCGAAGCCGCCTATTCGGCGGCGGAATAGAATATGCCTAAAATTTCATTTGCAGAGCATAGCTCACACGCGCAGGCTACGGTCCATCGCGCCCCCGCCGGCGTCGCCGTTCGTCGGGCACCGGCCTGCCGCGGCGGATGCCGCCGGGTTGGCCAGCGCGCCGACGCACGGGCGCGGACCGTGGCCTCCCGCCTCCGGTCCCGCCGCGGCGTCGCGCTGGCCGGGCGCCTCCGTCACCGTCGTTTCCGCCAGGTATCCCGATGTCCGCCGCTTCCCCGTTTCGACTCCCGCTGATCGCGATCCTGCGCGGTCTCACCCCCGAAGACGCGCTGGCGCACGTCGGGGCGCTGGCCGATGCCGGCTACGACGCGATCGAGATCCCGCTCAACTCGCCGCGCTGGGCCGACAGCATCGGCCCGGCCGCGCAGGCGTTCGGGCAACGCTGCTGGATCGGCGGCGGCACCGTGCTGCAGATCGGCGACGTCGACGCCCTGGCCGATCTCGGCGCGCGCTTCATCGTCACCCCCAACACGCGCCCACCGGTGATCCGCCACGCGGTGGCGCGCGGCCTGCAGGTGGTGGCCGGCTTCGCCACCGCCACCGAGGCGTTCGACGCGCTGGATGCCGGCGCGCAGATGCTCAAGCTGTTCCCCGCCGCCACCTACGGCCCCGGCCACGTGCGCGCCCTGCGCGCGGTGCTGCCGGCGCAGGTGCCGCTGTTCGTGGTCGGCGGCGTCAACACCGAGACCCTGCACGACTACCTCGGCGCCGGCGCGATCGGCGCCGGCATCGGCGGCGAGCTGTACCGCCCCGGCCAATCGCTCGCACAGACCCAGGCGCACGCCGCCGCCTTCCGCCACGCCTATCTGGACCGCGCATGAAGATCGTCCGCCTCACCACCTACCACGCCGCGCCGCGCTGGCTGTTCCTGAAGATCGAGACCGACGAAGGCATCACCGGCTGGGGCGAGCCGGTCATCGAAGGCCGCGCGCGCAGCGTCGAGGCCGCGGTGCGCGAACTCGGCGAGAGCCTGATCGGCAAGGATCCGGCACGGATCAACGACATCTGGCAGATGCTCTACCGCGGCGGCTTCTACCGCGGCGGCCCGATCCTGATGAGCGCCATCGCCGGCATCGACCAGGCGCTGTGGGACATCAAGGGCAAGGCGCTGGGCGTGCCGGTGTACGAACTGCTCGGCGGCCGCGTGCGCGACCGCATGAAGACCTACCGCTGGGTCGGCGGCGACCGCCCCGCGGCGACCATCGCGCAGATCCAGGGCTACCGCGACCTCGGCTTCGACACCTTCAAGTTCAACGGCACCGAGGAAATGAAGCTGATCGACGGCCCGCGCGCAGTCGATGCGGCGGTGGCCAAGGTGGCGCAGATCCGCGAGGCGTTCGGCACCGCCATCGACTTCGGCATCGACTTCCACGGCCGCGTCGCCGCGCCGATGGCGCGCGTGCTGCTGCGCGAACTGGAACCGTTCAGGCCGCTGTTCGTCGAGGAGCCGGTGCTGCCCGAGCAGGCCGAGTACTACCCGCGGCTGGCCGCGTCCACGCCGATCCCGCTGGCGGCCGGCGAGCGCATGTTCTCGCGCTTCGACTTCAAGCCGGTGCTGCAGGCCGGCGGCCTGTCGCTGCTGCAGCCGGATCTCTCGCATGCCGGCGGCATCACCGAATGCCTGAAGATCGCCAGCATGGCCGAGGCCTACGAGGTCGGCCTGGCGCCGCACTGCCCGCTCGGCCCGGTGGCGCTGGCCGCCTGCCTGCAGGTGGACTTCGTCTCGCACAACGCGGTGCTGCAGGAACAGAGCATCGGCATCCACTACAACGAAGGCGCCGACCTGCTCGACTACGTGCTCAACAAGGACGACTTCGCCTGCGACAATGGCGGCAGCATCGCCGCATTGCCCAAACCGGGCCTCGGCGTGGAAATCGACGAGGAGCGCCTGCGCCATGCCAACGCCAACCCACCCGACTGGCACAACCCCATCTGGCGTCACGCCGACGGCAGCATCGCCGAGTGGTGAGCCGATGAACGTTTCCGCCCCGCCCCGCCACACCGCCACGCTGGCAGTGGACAGCCGCTGTGCGCATGGCGAAGGCATGCTGTGGTGCGAACGCCGCGGCGTGCTGTTCTGGGTCGACATCAGCGGCCGCCGCCTGTGGCGCCACGATCCGTCCAGCAACGTCAGCCGTCATTGGGACCTGCCCGATCGCCCCGGCTGCCTGGGCCTGTTCGACGACGGCCGCCTGCTGCTCGCGCTGGCCAAAGGCGTGTACGTTGCCGATCCGGACGCCGCGGCGGAGACCGACAGCGCGCTGCCGCTGCAGCACCTGGCGGACGTGGAGCCGGAACGCGACGACACCCGCAGCAACGACGGCCGCGCCGACCGCCATGGCAACTTCGTGTTCGGCACCATGAGCGAGCGCGAGGACCAGGCGCCGGTCGGCAGCTTCTACCAGTGGTCGGCGCGCCACGGCCTGCGCCGCCTGCCGCTGCCGGGCGTGGCCATCCCCAACGCGATCTGCTTCAGCGCCGACGGCCACACCCTGTACTACTGCGACTCGGTGCAGCCGCGCATCCTGTGCTGCGACTACGACCCGGACAGCGCGCACACCGCCAACAGTCGCGTGTTCGCCGAACTGGACCATGCCGGCGCCGAGCCGGACGGCGCCATCGTCGACGCCGAAGGCCACCTGTGGAACGCGCAATGGCGCGCCTGGCAGGTGGTGCGCTACCGCCCCGACGGCAGCGTCGAGCGCCGCGTCGCCCTGCCGGTCAAGCATCCCACCTGCCCCGCGCTCGGCGGCGCCGACGGCGGCACGTTGTACCTGAGCACCTCGCGGCAGGACCACAGCGAGGACGAACTGGCACGCACGCCGCAGGCCGGCGGCGTGTACGTGGCCGCGGTCGGCATCGCCGGCCTGCCCGAAGGACGCATCGCCAGCGCATGATCGTCGTCGATTGGGGGACCAGCAGCCTGCGCGGCTATCGGCTCGATGCCGATGGCGGCATTCTCGACCAGCGCCGCAGCGACCAGGGCATCGCCGCCTGCCAGGGCCGTTTTGCCGCGACCCTGGCCGCCCTGATCGACGGCTGGGACGGCGACGTCGTCCTGTGCGGGATGATCGGCAGCCGCAACGGCTGGATCGAACTGCCGTACGCGCCCTGCCCGGCCGACGCCGCCGCCCTGGCCGCGGCGATGCAGCCGCTGCAGGATCCGGCCCTGCCCGGCCGCACGCTGTGGTTCGTGCCCGGCGTGGCCAGCGACGCCGACGCCGTGCCGGACGTGATGCGCGGCGAGGAGACGCAGTTGATCGGCCTGCTCGCGTTGCTTGCGCAGGACCCGCCGACGGCCGATATCCACCACGTCTGCCTGCCCGGCACCCACAGCAAGTGGGTGACCTTGCAAGACGGGCGCATCGCCTCGGTGGCGACGATGATGACCGGGGAACTGTACGCGCTGCTGCGCACGCACAGCCTGCTGGCGCGGCTGATGGACGCCGACGACAGCGTCTTCGATGCGGCCGCGTTCGATGCCGGCGTGCAGCGCAGCGGCGACCCCGGCGGCTTGCTGCACCATCTGTTCGGCGTGCGCAGTCTGGGGCTGTTCGATCGCCTGAGCGCGGCCGCGGCGCCGTCCTATCTGTCGGGCCTGCTGATCGGCCACGAACTGCGCGCGCGCCCTACCTTGCCACCGGTGGTGCACCTGGTCGGCGGCAGCGGCCTGCTGGCGCGCTACGCGCATGCGCTAGGCGCACTCGGCAGCCGCGTGCGCACCCACCCCGAGGACCTGGCCGCGCGCGGCCTGTATCGGCTGGCGCAGCAGCACGGCGGCCTCGCCGGCTGAGGCGCGCGCGGCGACCGCGACCCTGCCGCCGCCGCGCGCGCGCGGCGGCGAGCGCGGCTTTGCATTAGAATCACCGGGTTAATCGCCGGATCGAGCCATGCCTTTCGTCGTCACCGAAAACTGCATCAAGTGCAAATACACCGACTGCGTGGAAGTGTGCCCCGTGGATTGCTTCCACGCCGGCCCGAACTTCCTGGTGATCGATCCGGACGAGTGCATCGACTGCACCCTGTGCGAGCCGGAATGCCCGGCCAACGCCATCTACCCCGAAGACGACGTGCCGGCCGGCCAGGAAGGTTTTGTCGCGCTCAACGCGGAACTGGCCAAGGCCTGGCCGGTGCTCACCACGCGCCAGGAACCGCTGCCCGACGCCGCCGAGTGGGACGGCAAGCCGAACAAACTGCCGCTGTTGCAGAAGTAATCCGCCGCGGATTCCGCCCGGGCGCCGTCCGCCGAACAGTCGATACAAGCGACGGCTTCAGGACGCCTCCACCAACTCACTTTGCCTCAGTACAACCGGACACGTGGTTACGACCTGGTAGAACGCTAGGCTTTGCCCGCACCCTCATCCGCCCCTGCGGGGCACCTTCTCCCGAGGGGAGAAGGAAGAAGCCGAAGCCCCTCTCCCCTCGGGAGAGGGGTTGGGGTGAGGGTCCGGAGCGCGCAGCGCCTTCGCCGATCTGGCAATGCGAGGCTTCGCCCGTACCCTCATCCGCCCCTGCGGGGCACCTTCTCCCGAAGGGAGAAGGAAGAAGCCGAAGCCCCTCTCCCACCGGGCGAGGGGTTGGGGTGAGGGTACGGAGCGCGCAGCGCCTTCGCCGATCTGCCAATGCGAGGCTTCGCCCGTACCCTCATCCGCCCCTGCGGGGCACCTTCTCCCGAGGGGAGAAGGAAGAAGCCGAAGCCCCTCTCCCCTCGGGAGAGGGGTTGGGGTGAGGGTACGGCGCGCAGCATCGCGCCGAAGCAAGGAACGGCGGTTCTTTTCCGCTTCTGGATCAGCCGCGAGGGAAATCCCGGCAAAACCCATCGTGGCTAAAGCCGCTCCTTGCATCTGCGAAAGGAACCGCGCAATAAAGAAACCGCGCAGTGTTCTCGCGGAACGAAAACGGGCGCACTACGGCGCCCGTTTTACGTTCTGCACCAGATCCGGCGCGCGGCGCCGGACCTACGCCGGACTTAGTGGCCCAGCTTGGCCTTCAACGCCGCGATCAGCTTGACCGGCGCTTCGCCGGTGGCCGGCAGGCCGCGCGGGTCCACCGCCGAGACGTACACGCCGGCATCCACCGCCACCACGCGCACCAGGAAGTTGCTGCCTTCGTAGGCCACGTCGTAGGAGCCCAGCAGCTGCGCGCGGCTGGCGATGGTCACGCCGTCGATGCCGCCCAACGCATCGCCGACCTGGCCGAACACCTGGTCGCGCGTCCCCGGCACCACGAAGCCGCTGTTCGACGCCGCCGGGGCCTGCCCGGCCGGGGCCGCAGGCCGCTGCGCCGAGGCCAGCGCCGGCACCTTCATCGCCGCCGAGGTGTCGGGCGAGGTCAGATCCGGCGGCACTTCCAGCGGGCGCATGTCGGGCGCCAGCGCGTAGTCGCCGCGCGGCTTGCCCTTGTGGAACCAGCTGCAACCGCTGGTGGCCGCGACCAGGGTGGTCGCCAGCACGGCGGCCGACAGCACGCGGACGTAGGGAACGGAAGCACGCATCAATCAATCTCCTGGAGTCAGGCCGCGAGCGTTTCGCGGCTGGATAGGTCTTCCAACGCGGCAGCGTCGGCGGCAAGTCGGTCGGCCGTGGCGTGGTGCGCCGCGGACAGCGGCAGCAGCGGCAGCCGCAGGCCCTGGCCGATCCCGGCGCGCTGCAGCAGCGCCTTGACCGGGATCGGGTTGGATTCGATGCCGCAGAACGCATGGAACGGCTGCAGCCGCGCGTCCCAGGCCTGCGCCGGCTCGGCCTTGCCCGCACGCGCCAAGTCGCACAGGCGCCGGTAGGCGCGCGGCAAGGCGTTGGAGGCCACCGAGATCAGTCCGTCGAAGCCGGCGAGCATCGCCTGCGCGGCGCTGCCGTCGTCGCCGCTGAACACGGCGAACTGGTCGCTGCGCAGGGCCGCCAGCGCGGCAATGCGCTGCGGGTCGCTCACCGCTTCCTTGATGCCGACGATGTTCGGGTGCTGGGCCAGTTGCGCCACGGTTTCCGGCAGCAGGTCGCAACCGGTGCGACCGGGCACGTTGTACAGCAGCACCGGCAGGCCGCCCTGCTCGGCGACCTGGGTGTAGTGCGCGATCAAGCCGGCCTGGGTCGGACGCACGTACGGCGGGGTCACCACCAGCGCGTACTGCGCGCCACCGGCGGCGGCGCGCTGGGTCAGCGCCACGGTCTTGGCGGTACCGGACAGGCCGGTGCCGGCCAGCACCGGCACGCGCCCGCCGATCGTCCGCACCGCCTCGCGCAGGATCCGATCGTATTCCTCGTCCAGCAGCGTCGCGGCCTCACCGGTCGATCCCGCCACCACCAGCCCCTGCACGCCGCCGTCGAGCTGGCGTTTGAGCAGCCGCTGCCAGGCGTCGAGGTCGAGGTCGCCATTGCCCTGGAAGGGCGTGGCCAGGGCGGTGATGATGCCGGAGAGGGACAAGATGCCGGGTGCTCGCTGGGAGAGAAGGGCCGCGCAGGCTGCGCGGACGGGTCGGCCCCGCACGCGGGGCAAGGTCGCCCCGCATGTTACTTGCGGCCCGAAAGCGCGGGCAAGTATGCTGCACACCATGCCGGGCGACCGCCCGGATGCCGTTCAGCCTTACGCAATGCCGGAAGCCCCTTTGACCGACACCACGCCCCGGCCCGCGCCGACCGAAAACCACCTCCTGATCAACGCCTACACGACGCATCCGGAGTCGCCCTTGTTGCCGGTGACGCGTCGCATCGCCGACAGCGGCTGCAATCTCGTCGATGCGCGCCTGGCCACGGTCGGCCGCGACGTGTCGGTGACCGCGCTGGCGACCGGCTCGTGGGACTCGGTCGCCAAGCTCGAAGCCATGCTCACCCGCCTCGACCGCGAGGAAGGCATGAAGCTGGTGTGGTACCGCACCGGCGCCAAGCAGGCGCAGTCCAACCTGCTGCCGTACATCGTCGAAGTCATCGCCGCCGACAAACCCGGCATCCTGTTCCAGTTGGCCGACTTCTTCGACCGCCAGGGCATCACCATCGAGAACCTGCAGAGCACGCGCTATCGCGCCATGCAGACCGGCGCGGAGATGTTCTCGGCGCAGGTGACGATCGGCGTGCCGGCGAACATGCACATCGCCGCCCTGCGCGACGACTTCCTCGAGTTCTGCGACCACCTCAACCTGGACGCGATCATGGATCCGATGAAGTTCTGAGTGCGCCGCGCTGGACACCGACGCAATCGAACGCGGATGATGGCGATGCACGCGGAGGACACCCCATGAAGGACGGCGACACCCTGGACCGCAGCACGCTGGCCTTGCCGCTGGCGCTGTCCGGCGGCGCAAGCGCCACGCTCGGCGACTACGCCGGCCGCTGGCTGGTGCTGTATTTCTATCCGAAGGACAGCACGCCCGGCTGCACCACCGAGGGCATCGAGTTCAACGCACTGCTGCCGCAGTTCGCACAGGCCGGCGCCACCGTGCTGGGCGTGTCGCGCGACTCGGTGAAGTCGCACGACAACTTCTGCGCCAAGCAGGGCTTCGGCTTTGCCCTGGTCAGCGACGCCGACGAAGCGCTGTGCCGCGCCTTCGACGTGATCAAGGAAAAGAACATGTACGGCCGCCAGGTGCTGGGCATCGAGCGCAGCACCTTCCTGCTCTCGCCGACCGGCCAACTGGTCCGCAGCTGGCGCAAGGTCAAGGTCCCCGGCCACGCCCAGGCCGTGCTAGACGCGCTGCAGGCCGCCGCCAAGCAGTGACCACTGCCGTTTCCCGCACCCCGCATCGCCCTGCCCCGCAGGCAGCGATGGTTCGTCCCTGCTCCTCTTCCAGGAATCCATGATGACCCGAGGCAAGCGCATCTACGTGCTGGATACCAACGTGCTGATGCACGATCCGACCGCGCTGTTCAAGTTCGAGGAGCACGACGTGTTCCTGCCGATGCAGGTGATCGAGGAACTGGACAATGCCAAGAAGGGCATGTCCGAAGTCAGCCGCAACGCGCGCCAGGTCAGCCGTTTCCTCAACGAGCTGATCGAGGGCGCCGGCGCCGAGCAGATCGAATCCGGCATTCCGCTCAGCCATCCGCAGGGCATCCAGCTCAAGAGCACCGGCGCCATCGGCCGGCTGTACTTCCAGATCCGCCCGGTCGAGCCGGGGCGCAGCTTCGGCAGCGTGGCCCCGGACAACAAGATCCTGGCCGCCGTGCTGGCGCTGCGCGAGGAACACCCGGAAACCCCGGTGATCCTGGTGTCCAAGGACATCAACCTGCGCATCAAGGCGGCGATCAGCGGCCTGGTCGCCGAGGACTACGAGAACGACCGCGCGCTCGACGATTTCAGCCTGCTCTACACCGGCGCGATCGAGCTGCCGGAGAACTTCTGGCAGAAGCACAACCAGGACCTGCGCAGTTGGAGCGACAAGGGCCGCACCTGCTACGAGATCGCCCTGGCCGCCGACGAGGACTGGTATCCGAACCAGTACCTGTACCTGCCCGGCGAGGACGAAGTGGAACTGCGCGTGGTCAAGGTCAATGCCGAGCGCAAGGCGACCCTGGCGCTGGTCGACGACTTCCGCAGCGGCCAGCACGCGGTGTGGGGCATCGCCGCGCGCAACCGCGAGCAGAACTTCGCGCTCAACGCGCTGATGGACCCGGAAATCGACTTCGTCACCCTGCTCGGCACCGCCGGCACCGGCAAGACCCTGCTGGCGCTGGCCGCAGGCCTGGCGCAGACCATGGACCAGCAGCGCTACCGCGAGATCATCATGACCCGCGCCACGGTCAGCGTCGGCGAGGACATCGGCTTCCTGCCCGGCACCGAGGAAGAGAAGATGACGCCGTGGATGGGCGCGCTCACCGACAACCTGGAAGTGCTCACCCACACCCAGGAAGGCGGCACCTGGGGCCGCCAGGCCACCAACGACCTGCTCGCCAGCCGCATCAAGATCCGCTCGATGAACTTCATGCGCGGGCGCACCTTCCTGTCGCGCTACCTGATCCTGGACGAAGCGCAGAACCTGACCCCGAAGCAGATGAAGACGCTGATCACCCGTGCCGGCCCCGGCACCAAGATCGTGTGCCTGGGCAACGTCGAACAGATCGACACGCCCTACCTGACCGAGACCACCTCCGGCCTGACCTACGCGGTGGACCGCTTCAAGGCCTGGCCGCACAGTGCGCACATCACCCTGCGCCGCGGCGAGCGCTCGCGCCTGGCCGACTACGCCTCGGAGGTGCTGTGAACGCGGCGGCCGGCACGCGCCTGGCCACGGCGACGCTGGCGATGGCGCTGCTCGGCGCCTGCGCAACCGCGCGCGGGCCGGCCACGGTGCCGACCGCGATCAAGGCCGGGCAGTCGTGGATCGTCACCCGCAACAGCACCGCCGCGCAGGTGCTCGACACCTGCGCGCGCGACAGCCCGGCGCGCCAGGACGGCGCGGTCACCGGCTACTGGATCCCGACCCCGGAACAGATCGCGGACCTGGAAGCGCACCTGGCGCAACTGCAGCCGCAGATCGCCGACCCCACCGCGTCCGATCGCCAGTACGTCGGCATCCTGTACCGCGGCAAGCAGGCGATCTACGTCAACGCCTTCGCGCCGGACGACGGCAGCGAGCGCGACCCCGCGGTCGATGCGGTCCGTGCCTGCGGCGGCGGCAGCCGCTTCTGGGGCGCGGTCTACGACCCGGCCAGCGCCCGCTTCTCCGAGGTCGCGGTCAACGGCGCACGCTGAGATGGCCACGGGCAGGCGCCAACCGCGGCACGCTGGGGCGGCAGCGTCGCGCGGCCGCCGCGCCGCGGCTGCTTCGCGCGCGGCATGAACCTGGAACTGCCACGCTGGGCCTGGGCCTTCGCCGGCGCGCTGGCCGCCGTCGCCGGCATGGTCAACGTGGTCGGCTATCTGGGCTTCGAGCATCAAGCGGTCACCCACCTCACCGGCACCACCACCCTGCTCGGCGCCGCACTGGCCGACGGCGACGCGCGCGCGATCGCGCAACTGATCGGCGTGGTGCTGGCCTTCCTCGGCGGATCGATGCTTGGCGGCTTCATCGTGCAGGACAGCCGCCTGCGCCTGGGCCGCCGCTACGGCGTGGCGCTGGCGCTGGAAGCGCTGCTGCTGCTGGCGGCGATGCAGGCCTTCAAGCAGCAGCAACTCGCCGGCGCGGTGCTCGCCGCGATCGCCTGCGGCCTGCAGAACGCCACCACCACCGTCTACAGCGGCGCGGTGGTGCGCACCACCCACCTCACCGGCATGTTCACCGACCTGGGCATCGGCCTCGGCCAGGCGCTGCGCGGGCTGCCGCTGCCGCGCCGGCGCATCCGCCTGAGCCTGCTGATCATCGGCGGCTTCCTGTGCGGCGGCGTACTCGGCGCCTGGGCCTACCGGCAGGTCGGCTTCGACGCACTGCTCGGCCCCGCCCTGCTGACCGGCACGGTCGGCACCCTGTACGCGCTGCAGGCGCACTACCGCCGCCGCGAACGCTGAAAGCGCGGCCGGGTGCATAAGCGACGCCAGCCCTGCACAATCGGCGCATGAGCGAACCCACCGTCGTCTCCGCGCTGAGCATCGCCGGCACCGATTCCGGCGGCGGCGCCGGCCTCCAGGCCGATCTCAAGACCTTCGCCGCGCATCGCGTGCACGGGCTGGCCGCGGCCGCCGCGCTGACCGCGCAGCACACCCGCGGCGTCACCGCGGTACATGTGCCGCCGCTGTCGTTCCTGCGCGCGCAGATCGATGCCTGCTTCGCCGACTTCGACATCGCCGCGGTCAAGCTCGGCATGCTCGCCAACGCCGAGGTGATCCACCTGGTCGCCGATGCGCTGGAAGAATATCGCCCGCCGTGGGTGGTGCTGGACCCGGTGATGGTGGCCACCAGCGGCGCCAAGCTGCTGCAGGACGACGCCCTGGACGCGCTGCGCGGCCGCCTGTTGCCGCTGGCGACACTGGTGACGCCGAACGTGCCCGAAGCGCAGTTGCTGCTCGGCCGCCCGATCGACAACGCCGACGACGCCGAGCGCGCGACTGCGGCACTGCTGGAGGCCGGCGCGCAGGCGGTGCTGCTCAAGGGCGGTCATCTGCCGGAGGGCCAGCGGGTGATCGACCGCTACGACGACGGCGTCAGCCGCAGCGAGTTCAGCCACGCACGACTGGCGCTGGACGCGCACGGCACCGGCTGCACCCTGGCCGCGGCGATCGCCGCACAACTGTGCCAGGGGCTGGCCTTGCCGGCCGCCTGCGAAGCGGCGATCGACTACGTGGCGCGCGCACTGCGCGGCAGCAACCGGCCCGGCCGCAGCGACGTGGCGGTGCTGGATCACTTCGGCGCGGCGCGCGGCCCATGAGCGCCGCCCCCAGCGGCGCGTCCGCGATCGCCGAGCACGCCCTGCCCGTCGCCGCGGCCGACGGCCATCGCTGGACCTTGCTGGCGCGCGTTCCCGACGCGCCGCGGCAGGCGCTGCTGTGGCTGCCGGCGCTGGGCGTGGCCGCGCGCCATTACCTGCCGTTCGCCGAAGCGCTGGCCGCGCACGGCGTCGCGGTGTTCCTGCACGAATGGCGCGGCAACGGCAGCAGCACGCTGCGGCCGTCGCGGCAATGCGACTGGGGCTACCGCGCCGTGCTGCAACTGGATCTGCCCGCCAGCCAGGCGGCGATCGCCGGAGCCGGCATCGCAGCGCCGCTGCTCGTCGGCGGCCACAGCCTCGGCGGACAGCTCGCCTGCTGCTACGCCAGCCTGCAGCCGCAGGCCTTCGCCGCGCTGTGGCTGGTCGCCAGCGGCACGCCGTACTGGCGCCGTTTCCCCGCGCCGCGCGGCTATCTGCTGCCATTGGCGTATCGCCTGCTGCCCTGGCTGGCGCAGCGGCAGGGTGTGCTGCATGGTCGCCGCCTGGGCTTCGGCGGCACCGAAGCGCGCGGCCTGATCGCCGATTGGGCGCGCGTGGGCCGCAGCGGCCGCTACGCCGCGGCCGGCCTGGCCACCGACCTGGAAGCGCGCCTGGCGCAACTGACGCTGCCGGTGCGCGGCGTGGTGCTGCAGGACGACTGGCTGGCGCCGGCATCCTCGCTGCGCGGTCTGCTGGACAAACTGGCCACGCCGGCAGCGCAGATCCACTGCCTGGACGCCGCGCAGCTGGGCACGGCCGCCGACCATTTCGCCTGGATGAAGCGGCCCACCGCGGTCGCCGCGGCGCTGCTGGGCGGAGCGTGGTGAAATTTTTCGGAAAGAGCATTGACGGGCCACATCGACTCCCGCATAATTCCGCTCCTGACGACGCGCCCGTAGCTCAGTTGGATAGAGTACCTGGCTACGAACCAGGCGGTCGGGAGTTCGAATCTCTCCGGGCGCACCAGTCAGATGAAAAACGACAAGCCACCGCTTGTCGTTTTTTTTTTGCCCTGCCGCCGCGATGCGAATCGCAACCAGGCCGTGCGCAGCGGCATCGTCGCCCGTTTGCGTCATGCGCACGACACGCAGGTGTAGACGAATCGCCGCAACTCGTGAATAATCCCGCGCCTGACGACGCGCCCGTAGCTCAGTTGGATAGAGTACCTGGCTACGAACCAGGCGGTCGGGAGTTCGAATCTCTCCGGGCGCACCAGTCAGATCAAAAACGACAAGCCAGTGCTTGTCGTTTTTTTTTGCCTGCGCGGCGGCGATTGCATGCCGCGCGCAGCGGCGAACGATGCGCGCGGCCGGCCTCGTCTGCGCGACCGACGAGGCCGCACCCGCTCAGGCGATGGTATCCACCACGCCGCCATCCACACGCAACGCCGCACCGGTAGTGGCGGACGCCTGCGGCGAGGCGACGTAGACGCAGAGATTGGCGACCTCCTCCACCGTGGCGGCACGACGGATGATCGAGCTGGCGCGATGCGCCTTGACGAAATCGGCGGCGACCTCGTCCAGCGGCTTGCCGGACTGTTGCACCTGGTCGGACAACATGGCGGCGACGCCTTCGGTCAGCGTCGGACCCGGCAGGATGGCATTCACGGTCACGCCGGTGCCGGCCATGCGCTTGGCCAACCCGCGCGACAGGGCGAGATCGGCGGTCTTGGTCACGCCGTAGTGAATCATCTCGACCGGGATATTGAGTCCGGACTCCGACGAGACGAACAGCACGCGCCCCCACCCCTTGTCCGCCATCCCTTGCAGATACGCACGAGACAGGCGCACGCCGGACAGCACGTTGACGGCCAGGAAGCGCTCCCACTCCGCATCGGGCGTCTCGAAGAAGTCCTGCATGCCGAAGATGCCGGCGTTGTTGACCAGGATATCGACCGCAGGAAGCGCGGCGACGATCGCCTCGCAGCCGGCTGCGGTCGCCACGTCGCCCACCACGGCGCGCACGCTGGCGACAGGGAGGTCGCGCTTGAGCGCCGCCACGGCGGCCTCGGTACGGGCCTCGTCGCGGCCATTCAGCGCCACCACGGCACCCGCCGCAGCCAGGCCCTTGGCGATCCCGAAACCGATGCCGGCAGTGGAACCGGTGACGAGGGCGGTTTTCCCGGATAGATCGATCTTCATGGCTATCTCCGTGCATGAGGTGAGGATGAGCATTCGCTTCGACACGCGCCGTGCGGGATCGGCGCCGATGCGTGTCTGCCGCACCGGTGGTGTCATCGGCCGAATCATGGACGCATCCGCCGGCAGGCAAGTGAACGCGCCCCAGGCGGTACCTCCGCTCGACGTCGCCACGCCAGCGCGATGCGGGCGACGCAGGCGGAAGCATCGAGCGCACGGGGGCGTGACGCGCGCCCTCGCCTGCCTACCTGCCCAACCGCACACCCGTGCCTGCAGACGATGCACTCGCCGGCATCGGCTGGGCGCATGCATCGCCTGTACATCGTGACGTCGTCGGGACGCATGACGTTCCGGCCGCGGCGACTCACGCCGCGATCGTGCCGCCCTTCGGCGCTGGCGCCACCGCAACCGCAGCGTCCAGCGCGATCAGCGGATGGCCCGCCGCACGCCACGCATCCAGCCCACCGCGCAGCGGCAGCACGTCCTCGAACGCGTGCTGGCGCAGACGCCTGGCCAGGATCGCGGCCGACACCTCGTTCGGGCAGGCGCAATAGATGACGATCCTGCGGTCGCGCGGCAAGCGCGCGACAAGCGCGTCGACCTGGCGATCGTCCACTTCCAGTGCGCCAGGGATCGCGTACGGCTCCAGCGTGCGATAGCCCGGAGCGCGAATGTCCAGAAGCAGCGGCGGCGTCTCGCTCTGCAGCAGCGCATGCAGTTCGTCGACATCGATGCGACGTGTCTCCATTGCCTTGCGCAGCGTATGCCGGCGCCAGGCGCGGTAGCCGACGTACAGCGCCAGCAGGCCGGCCAGCAGCAAACCCGCGCGCCTGCCGAGCAGGCTCAGCCAGTCCAGCAAGTCCTGCACCTGGTCGGCGAAGCACAGGCCCAGCAACAACCCGACGCCGGCCCACAAGGCCGCGCCCAGCGCGTCGTAGCGCAGGAAGGCCGTCGGACGCACGCGCATCGCGCCGGCCATCGGCACCGACACCATCGACAGGCCCGGCACGAACTTGGCCACCGCCAGCACGCGCACGCCCCAGCGCGCATAGAAGCGCTCGGTGCGCTTCATGCAGCTGTCGCGCGACAGCGACAGCCGGCACAACGACTGCAGGGTACGATTGCCGTAACGGCGCCCGGCACCGAACCACAGCAGATCGCCGAGCAAGCTGGCCGCGATCGACACCGACAAGGCACCGAGCAGCGCACTCCACATCGCCGCGCCGTCGAGCAGCGCATAGGTCGCCCCGACCAGGATCAACGTGGGCAGCGCCGGTACCGGCAGGCCCAGCGACAAGGCCAGGACATTGACGAAGACCAGCCCGAGTCCGTAGCGCGCAATCAGGTCCTGCATGGCGTGGCGGGCGGAAAGAAGAAGATGCCGCGCATTATCCTCCCGTCGCCCACCGCGCGCGCAGGCATCAGGGCATCACCGGCGGAACAGACCCATCCATCGTCGCCCTGCGGCACGCGTCGCCGGTGTCCCGACGTGCATCACACCCCATCGTCCAGCCGCGCCGCCATCTGCGCCAGCCATGCCGCGAACACGCCCGGCTGGCGCATGCGCGCGCGCCACCAGGCCAGCGCCGCGCCCTCCTCGCCGCTGCGCCAGGCCAACTGGAACACCTCGTCCGGTTTCGGCTCCTCCACCGCCTTGCGCACCAGCGTGCCACGCGCCAGCGCCGCGCGCGCATACGGCTCGGGCAGGAAGCCGAAGCCGAGCCCGGCCAGTTGCAGCCGGTACTTGCTGCGCATGTCCGGCACGGTCAGCGCGTCCTGGCCGAACAGCAGCCCGACCGTGCGCGGCAGCAGCCGCCGTGCCGAGTCCGCCACCGCGATCGCGCGGTGTGCGCTCAGCTGGCTGCGGCTGAGCGGTTCCGGCGCCTGCGCCAGCGGGTGCCCGGGCGCGACCGCGAACACGAACGGCAGCGTGCCGAGCGGCTCGGCCACGTAGCCGCCACCGCTGGGCCCTTCGCCGGCGGCCCCGACCAGCAGATCCACCCGCCGGTCCAGCAGCGCCTCCCAGGTGCCGGACAGCGATTCCTGCACCACCCGCAGCCGGGTCTGGTCGGCGACCGCGTAGAACGCCGCCATGTCCTGCGCCAGGCATTCCGGCGCGAACACCGCATCCAGGCCCAGCGCGAATTCGGTCTCCCAGCCCGATGCCACGCGGCGTACGCGCAGTTCCAGATCGCCAGCGGCACGCAGCAAGTGGCGGCCTTCGCGCAGCAGTTCGGCCCCCGCGGCGGTCGGCACCGCTTTCGGCCCGATTCGCTCGAACAGTTGCACACCCAGGTCCTCCTCCAGCTTGGCGACGGTGTAGGAGATGGTCGACGGCACCTTGTGCAGCGCCTTGCCGGCGGCCGAGAACGAGCCGCGACGATCGATGGCGTCGAGGATCTGCAGGGCATCGAGGCTGAGCTTGAGCATTCGAATTTTTCGATGATAGATGCCGAATCTATCCGTTTTTCAAACCCGGCGACAGCACCGATACTTGTTTCCAAGCCGAAGCGCACGCGAAATCAACCCGACCGGCGCTTTCGATCCACTTGCATATCAACGCCACCAAGGAGCCTCCCATGCTGCAGATCCGCCCCGCCAACACCCGTGGCCGCGCCGAACACGGCTGGCTGTCCTCGCGCCACACCTTTTCCTTCGGCCACTACCACGACCCGCGCCACATGGGCTTCGGGCCGCTGCGGGTGATCAACGAAGATCGCGTGCAGCCCGGCCAGGGCTTCGGCACCCACGCCCATCGCGACATGGAGATCCTGTCCTACGTGGTCGAGGGCGCGCTGGAGCACAAGGACAGCATGGGCAACGGTTCGGTGCTGCGCTACGGCGACGTGCAGCGCATGAGCGCCGGCTCCGGGGTCACCCACAGCGAATTCAACCACTCCGCCAGCGAGCCGGTGCACTTCCTGCAGATCTGGGTGATGCCCGAGCGCGCCGGGATCGATCCGGGCTACGAGGAAAAGCACTTCGCCCCGGACAGCAAGCGCGGCCAGTTGCGCCTGATCGCCGCCCCGCAGGGCGAGGACGGTGCGGTGCGCATCCACCAGGACGCGCGCATCTACGCCTCGATCCTCGACGGCGATGCGCGCCTGGACTACCCGCTGGCGGCCGGGCGCGGCGCCTATGTGCAGGTGGTGCGCGGCACGCTGCGCGTCAACGGCCAGACCCTGCAGGCCGGCGACGCAGTCCAGGCGGTCGACGAGGCGAACCTACAGTTCGCCGATGCCCAGGACAGCGAGTTCCTGCTGTTCGACCTGCCGCGCTGAGCGCTGCAGGCCAGTCGCGCCCGGGGCCATCGGACCGGGCCGACGCAGCGGCGCCACGGCGCCGCTGCGTCGGCCGCCCCTCGCTTTCCATCAGGCCCTCACACCACCCTCGGCATCCCGTAACGCGTCCTGCACGGTGTCCGCGGCAATGCTTCCGCTCTCCCTCCCCTACTGCCGGCGTGCCGGCCGAGAGCCCGATGCGCCATCCGACCAGTGCCGCCTATGCCACCCCTTCGCGCATCCGCGAGGGGCGTCCCTTTCCGCGCGGCGCCGTCTTCGATGGTCAGGGCACCAACTTCGCCTTGTTCTCGGCGCACGCCACCCGCGTGGAACTGTGCCTGTTCGACGAAGCCGGCACCGAGACGCGCCTGGACCTGCCCGAATACACCAACGAGATCTGGCACGGCTACCTGCCCGACGTGAAGCCGGGCCAGCGCTACGGCTATCGCGTACATGGCCCCTATGAACCCAGCGAAGGCCACCGTTTCAATCCCAACAAGCTGCTGCTCGACCCCTATGCGCGCGAGCTCGAGGGCGACCTGATCTGGGCCGACGAGTTGTACGGCTACACCGTCGGCCATGCCGATGGCGACCTGAGCTTCGACGAGCGCGACAGCGCGCCGTTCATGCCCAAGTGCGTGGTGGTCGAGGACACCTACGACTGGGGGGACGACCAGCGCCTGCTGACGCCGTGGAGCCAGACCCTGGTCTACGAGACCCACGTGCGCGGTTACACCATGCGCCACCCGCAGGTGCCGGAGGAACTGCGCGGCACCTGCGCCGGCCTGGCCCAGGAGCCGGTGCTGCGCTACATCAAGGAGCTGGGCGTCAGCGCGGTGGAACTGCTGCCGGTCCACGCCTACCTCGACGACCAGCATCTGCTCGACAAGGATCTGCGCAACTACTGGGGCTACAACACGCTCGGCTTCTTCGCGATCAAGTCGCGCTACCTGGCCAGCGGCCACCGCGACGAGTTCCGCGACATGGTCAAGGCCATGCATCGCCAGGGCCTGGAGGTCATCCTCGACGTCGTCTACAACCACACCGCCGAAGGCAGCGAACTGGGTCCCACCCTCTCCTTCCGTGGCATCGACAACGCCAGCTACTACCGCCTGGCCGAGGACAAGCGCTACTACATCAACGACACCGGCACCGGCAACACGCTCAACCTGAGCAACTCGCGGGTGATCCAGTTCGTCAACGACTCGCTGCGCTACTGGGCCGGCGAGATGCATGTGGACGGCTTCCGTTTCGACCTGGCCACCATCCTCGGCCGCGAACCCACCGGCTTCGACCAGCGAGGCGGTTTCCTCGACGCCTGCAACCAGGACCCGCTGCTGTCGCAGGTCAAGCTCATCGCCGAGCCCTGGGACTGCGGCCCGGGCGGCTACCAGGTCGGCCACTTCCCGCCGGGCTGGTCCGAGTGGAACGACAAGTTCCGCGACAACGCCCGCGCGTTCTGGAAGGGCGACGAGGGCAAGCTCGCCGAGTTCGCCACCCGCTTCACCGGCTCGGCCGACCTGTTCGACCGGCGCGGGCGCCGGCCATGGGCCTCGGTGAACTTCATCACTGCGCACGATGGCTTCACCCTGCACGACCTGGTCAGCTACAACGGCAAGCACAACGACGCCAATGGCGAGGACAACCGCGACGGCTCCGACCACGACAGCTCCTGCAACTATGGCGCCGAAGGCGAGACCGACGATGCCGGCATCCTGCAGTTGCGCGAGCGGCAGATGAAGAACCTGCTGGCGACCCTGCTGCTGTCGCAGGGCACGCCGATGCTGCTGGCCGGCGACGAGCGCGCACAGACCCAGGGCGGCAACAACAACACGTACTGCCAGGACAACGAGATCACCTGGATCGACTGGGAGCGCGACCCGACCGAGGGCCGCCTCACCGCCTTCGTCAAGGCGCTGAGCGCGCTGCGCCAGCGCTACCCGATCCTGACGCGTGGCCGCTTCCTCAACGGCCAGTACAACGAAGAGGCCGGCGTGCGCGACCTCACCTGGCTCAATCCGGGCGGCACCCAGATGGACGATGCGCACTGGACCGATGCCGGCGCACGCTCGGTCGGCCTCTTGCTGGAAGGCAAGGCGCAGACCTCCGGCGTCAAGGAACTGGCCAACGACCACACCCTGCTGATCGTCATCAACGCCTACCACGAGGGCGTGAGCTTCGTGCTGCCGTCCTCGGAAGAGGAAGTGCACTGGAAGCTAGTGCTGTCCACCGACGACACGCTGCAGGTCGACAGCATGCCGGCCGGCGCCAGCGAGTTCCTGGCGCCGCCGCGCAGCGTCAGCGTGTTCGAGTGCCAGACCGGCGCTTAGTCGCCACACGCCGCCTGGGATTGCGCGCGGACTGACGCGTCCGCGCCTGCATTGCGTCGCCAGCGCTGGTCGCTGGCGACGCGCACGATGCCGGCATCTGCACGTGCTCTACGGGGCGCCGCACTGCGTTGGTCTGCATGGCCTTTGGCACGGTGCTCGATGGTGCAGGCTCGCTAGGCTGAGTGCCCGCTTCCTTCCAGGCCCGGCATGCAGCACTCCGTCCAAGGCAACGATCACACCACGTCCGCCAGCTCCTTCATGCGCCACCCGCTGCTGCGCATCGCGCTCAGCGCCGCGATCCTCGCGTTGGCGTCCTATGCATGGCTCCCGTTTCCGTGGCGCATGCCTGTGGTCGGCCTGCTCGGTCTCTGCCTGGTGTGGATCGAAACGCGCTCCAGCCTCGCGTGCGGCGTGGCGCGCCCTCGCCTGGTGTCCGTGATCGGCTGGACGGTACTGCTGGTGTTGTTGACCATGGGCTTGATCACGCCGGTGCTGCAACCGCTGATCGACACCATCACCGGGCACAAGACCGACTACAGCGCCTACGGCGCGCTCAAGGGTAATGTGCAGGCCACCACCCACCTGATCGGCGCGGCATGGCTGAGCGCGGCACTCGGCGAAGAACTGGTGTTCCGCGCCTTCCTCATGCACCAGCTCGATGCGCTGCTGGGACGCCTGCGCGGCGGCCGCTGGATCGCCGCACTGGCAGGTGGCGTGGTATTCGGCCTGATGCATGCCGCGCAAGGCGCGTCCGGCATCCTGCTGACCGGCGTGGTCGGCATGATGTTCGGGTATGCCTATCTGCGCTCCAGGCGCAATCTGTGGGCGATGATCCTCGCGCATGGCCTGATCGACACCTGGGGCGTGACCACCCTGTATCTGGGCTGGTACTGAGCGCGCAGCGCGGTCGAGGGTCGTCACTCGGTGCACTCATGCGGAGCATGCCGTCGCCGCCGGCAGGCAGATGAAAGGACATGTCGCCGTGCTCGTGCTTCCTCTGTAAAAGCGCCAGGCGCGCCACCCAAACGAGGCGCGCGATCGCTGCTACAGGCGTCGGCACACAACCCGTCCGCTACCTAAATGATCGAGCGCACGCCCGCTCAATTTTCACTTGCGCGCCACCGGCCTGCGCGCAGTTTGGCGATGCCCACTTCAGGGCATCCCTACTGCGGAGTCAACGATGGACAAGAATCGCACCGAAGGCGCCAAGAACCAGATCAAGGGCACCATCAAGGAAGTCGCCGGCAAGGTCACCGGCAACAAGGTGAAGGAAGTCGAAGGCAAGATGCAGAAGAACGCCGGCAAGGTACAGAGCGAAGTGGGCAAGGCGCGCGACCACGCGCGCGGTTGAGCCAGGTTCTCGTGCTCCCCTGCCGCCAATGGCCGGGGAGTTTTTGCGAGCGACCTGCCCCCGTCGACTCGCTGTCCGATTCGCCTGATGCGCAGATCCACGGGATGCACACAGGCCTCCGCAATGACCAACGGGTGGACTGGCGTAGCGCGACGCAGTGCAGCGTTCAACACGCTGCCACGGCACCAGTCCGCGACAGCAAGGCGATCGAACACGGTACGTCCCGGAGTGGTTTGCCGAGACAGCGCTGGTAGAAGCATCACGAACGCGATCCGGGTCCACATTGCGCAGCGCATCGGGTCGCGACCCGCAAACAGTCCACCACACGCCTGATCAGATCGACGCGAAACTGTTGCGAAGGCACCAGCCTGACGTCGTTTGGTGCATACCAGTCGGGAAGCGATGGCGCCGCTCCATGCATCCCACCATACTGACGCTCACGTTGCACCTGCATCGGGACAAACTCACCGATGCGCAATGCACTGCGTGATTTGACAACCCGCGGATGTGCACAGCCTTCCGACCACGAACACACCCGTGACATTTCCGCCCCAATCAAAGCATCGATGCACATGATTGCCTCCCCCAGAAGAGCAGCGCTCTTGCTTTTCCTGCTGCTTCCTGCCGCCCAGGCCGATATGACTGCTGTGGCAGCGACTCAAACAGCACCTGTCGAAATAACCGAAAGCGACTTTACCGTGGCAATCAACACACACGCTTTCGCCCTGGGTGAAAGCTGGAGCGAACAGACGAGGAAGCAGGCAGGCACACAGATCAGCGAGAGTTTTGCAGGAGACGTGCCCGCCGGGGAGACCAGCTACAAGTACTACCAGCATCGATATGCCGGGTTTGACATCTATACGGCAAACCTCCCCTGGCAAAAAGAACAACGCGACGTCGACAGCTACGTCATTGCGCAGATCACCATCAACGCACCCGCGATCAAAACGGCCAGAGGCGTCGCGATCGGCGACACGCAGAATGTGCTGATCACCACCTATGGCCAAGGCACGACGGATGACAGCGATGGCCAGCACTGGCGCTACTATGAGACGAAGAACAAGCGTCTCTCTTTTCAGCTTGAGCATGGAAGAATCATCCACATCATGATGACGCTCGACACGAACAGCTGAAATCAGCGCGTCAGTTCGCCGCTGAGAACGCGCCATGAAGCAGGACTGCAGCCCAAAACATGGCCGCCGTCATCGCGCGCGCCCAACGTGAACTCGAAAAGCAACGCGGTCGCGCGACTTGGCTCACGACCATCGTCGACAACGGCACACCTCGGAGATTCGGTCGATCGACACCGGCAGATTGGCCTGCGCTTCCGGGCGCGTTAGCTGCGTTGCCTGGGACAGGACCGAGCCTGCGCGATTGATGACATGGCGCGGCAAGATGAACCGCATGCATGTGGACACTGCAGCCGACTGAACGCGATAAAGCGTGGGTCTGTGCGACACAGCGATCGCCTTCGCCATCATCCACGCTGGCCAACAGCGAACACCCGCCGAGAGCTTGCACAGAGCGACAGGCGCTTCGCTTCGTCATGCCAAGGCGATAAGGATGGTGCGCCCGATTACAGACTCCAACCACACCATCTACTCGAACTCGTGGAGGGCTCGTCGGCGCTCACGCGCCACGACACCGACGCGCAGAGGCGAACATGACGTGGCTGCAACAGCACGGCGCCATTGCACGTCACTTCAGTGCTGCGCTGAAGACAGTGCGCTCGAACTGTGTCTACAGGTCAACAGGAACGCGCAAACGAACGTGGTAGCGGCCGGTCTCGCCGCGGGTGAGGGAGTGCGCAACTCGCATGGAAGTGTCCAAGCGAGCGTCCAAGGTGGCGAAAAAGAAAAACGCCCACAAATCGTTGATTTGCGGGCGTTTCCTTGACACTGGCGGAGTGAGAGGGATTCGAACCCTCGATAGAGCTTTTGACCCTATACTCCCTTAGCAGGGGAGCCCCTTCAGCCACTCGGGCATCACTCCGGATTTCTGCGCTGCGGATATTCCGCGACCGGGCGCGAAGAATACCGGGTTGTGGGGTCCCAGGTAAACCCTTTCGACGCATCAATCGGCAGATTGATCGCCGTGACCGCCGCCGTGGGAGTTCGGCTCGTCGCCGCGCTGGATGCGCTGGTAGATCTCTTCGCGATGCACCGCCACGTCCTTCGGCGCGGTGATGCCGATACGCACTTGATTGCCCTTGACCCCAAGCACCGTCACGGTGACCGAATCGCCGATCATCAAGGTTTCGCCTACCCGGCGAGTCAGGATCAACATTTTTAGAATTCTCCAGGGAACCGGTGGGTCTCACCGGCACGGCGCCCGCACTGCGGGACGCCCGAAATGAAAGGTGAAAAGAGGGGTGATGTTACGGGAAGCCGCGCCTTGCCAGCAAGGCGCGCGGCTATGGTGTTCAGGGGAGATGTTGCTTGACCCAGGCGGGGACGCCGGCGAGCGCAGGGGCAAGGGCGGGCCCGTCCTCGCCACCACCCTGGGCGAGGTCCGGGCGGCCGCCGCCCTTGCCCGAGATCTGACCGGCGATGTGGCTCAACAGTTCCCCGGCCTTGACCCGTCCCATTGGGCTGCCGTTCACGCCGGCGACCAGGGCGACCTTGCCCTCGCTGGCGCCTGCCAGCACGATCACGCTGTCGCCCAGTTGCTGCTTCAGGCGGTCCATCGCCTCGCGCAGGGCCTTGGCATCGAAGCCTTCCAGCCGCACGGCAAGCACCTTCACACCGACCACGTCGACCGCCGATCCGGCCAGATCGGCGGTGGCACCGGAGGCCAGCTTGGCCTTCAGCGCCTCCAGTTCCCGCTCCATGCGCTTGTAGCGGTCGCCGAGCTGGCGAATCTTGTCGACCACGTCGTGGCTGTTGCCGCCGACCAGGTCGGCCGCCTCGCGCAACCGGGCCTCCTCGGCCGCCACATAGTCCAGCGCGCCCTGCCCGGTCACCGCCTCGATGCGGCGCACGCCGGCGGAGACGCCGCCTTCGCTGGTGATCTTGAACAGGCCGATGTCGCCGGTCCGCCCGACATGCGTGCCGCCGCACAGTTCGGTGGAGTAGTCGCCCATCTTCAGCACGCGCACACGCTCGCCGTATTTCTCGCCGAACAGCGCCATCGCGCCGAAATCCAGCGCTTCCTGCATGCCCATCTGGTGCACTTCGGCCGCGTTGTTGGCGCGGACCTGCTGGTTGACCTTGCGCTCGATCAGCGCCAGTTCCTCGGCCCCGATCGGCTGGAAGTGCGAGAAGTCGAAGCGCAGGCGGTCGGGCGCCACCAGCGAGCCCTTCTGCTGTACATGGGTGCCCAGCACTTCGCGCAGGGCGGCGTGCAGCAGGTGCGTCGCCGAGTGGTTGAGGATGGTGGCGCTGCGGCGCTCGGCATCGACCTGGCCGGCGAGCACGTCGCCGAGCTTCAGGCTGCCTTCTTCCAGGGTGCCGACGTGGCCATGGAACTGGCCGGCGAACTTCTGCGTGTCGGTGACCGTCAGCCGGGTGCCGGCGGCGGTCAATGTGCCGAGATCGCCGACCTGACCACCGGATTCGGCATAGAACGGGGTCTTGTCGGTCAGCACGATCACCGCATCGCCGGCCTGGGCCGACTGCACCGGGCGACCGTCCTTGAGCAGGGCGACCACGCGCAGGCCATCGGCCTGCAGGCTGTCGTAGCCCAGGAACACGGTCGGGGCGAGGGTCGCCACCAGGTCCGCCGGCAGTTGCACGCCGCCGCCGAACTTGCCGGCTTCGCGCGCCCGCCGGCGCTGCTCGTCCATCGCCGTCTCGAAGCCCTGCTCGTCCACGCGCAGGTCGCGCTCGCGGGCGATGTCCTGGGTCAGGTCCAGCGGGAAGCCGTAAGTGTCGTACAGGCGGAAGGCGTCTTCGCCGGCGATCACCCCGCCCTGCGCCTTGGCGGCCACATCCTCGAAGATCTTCATGCCGGCATCGAGGGTTTCGGCGAAGCGCTCTTCCTCGGCCTGCAGGGCACGCAACACGGTGTCCTGGGTGGCGGTCAGTTCCGGATAAGCCTCGCCCATCAGTTCCACCAGGGTCGGCACCAGCTTGCTGAAGAACGGCTGACGTACGCCGAGCATCCAGCCATGGCGCAGGGCGCGGCGGATGATCCGGCGCAGCACGTAGCCGCGCCCTTCATTGGACGGCAGCACGCCGTCGACGATCAGGAACGCGCAGGCACGGATGTGGTCGGCGATCACGCGCAGCGACTTGTTCTCCAGGTCGGCGGTTCCGGTCAGCTCGGACGCCTTGCGGATCAGCGTCTGGAACAGGTCGATCTCGTAGTTCGTGTGCACGTGCTGCAGGATCGCCGCCAGGCGCTCCAGGCCCATGCCGGTATCGACGCAGGGCGCCGGCAGCGGCACCAGGGTGCCGTCGGGCTGGCGATCGAACTGCATGAACACCAGATTCCAGATCTCGATGAAGCGGTCGCCATCCTCGTCGGGCGAGCCCGGCGGACCACCGGCGATGTGCGCGCCGTGGTCGTAGAAGATCTCGGTGCACGGGCCGCAGGGACCGGTGTCGGCCATCTGCCAGAAGTTGTCCGAGGCGTAGGGCGCGCCCTTGTTGTCGCCGATGCGCACGATGCGCTCGGCAGGCACGCCAATCATGTCGCGCCACAGGCCGTAGGCCTCGTCGTCGGTGTGGTAGACGGTGACCAGCAGGCGCTCGGCGGGCAGCTTCCAGACCTGGGTCAGCAGTTCCCAGGCCCAGGCAATGGCCTCCTTCTTGAAGTAGTCGCCGAACGACCAGTTGCCCAGCATCTCGAAGAAGGTGTGATGGCGCGCGGTATAGCCCACCGAATCGAGGTCGTTGTGCTTGCCACCGGCACGCAGGCAGCGCTGCACGTCCGCCGCGCGCACGTAGCTGCGCTTCTCGGCGCCCAGGAACACGTCCTTGAACTGCACCATGCCGGAATTGGTGAACAGCAGCGTCGGGTCGTTGCCGGGCACCAGCGGCGCGGACGGCACGATGGTGTGGCCCTTCCCCTTGAAGAAGTCGAGGAAGTCGCTGCGAATCTGGGAGGTGGAGAATTTGGCGGGTGCGTTCATGGGCTGGCTATAGACGAGCGGACGGGCTTCCTGGGACTCCCTCGTAGATGAGGGCGCCACGGAAACCGGACAAGACAACTCGCCAAGGGTAGCAGGCCCGGCCCGCTCAGTCCTCCGCAGCGTCGCGCACCGCGGCGCGGATGCTGTCGCCATCGAAACCGCGCCGCGCCAGCAGATCGGCGGCCTTGCGTCGCTGCGGCAGGTCCATCGCCCCGGCAGTACCGAAACGGCGCCGGACCAGATCGCGGGCGTTTTCGGTCCAGTCGCCTTCGAAGGCGCCCATCGCGGCAGCGATGGCCTCGCTGTCCAGGCCGTGGGTACCAAGTTCGGCACGGATGTGCAGCGGGCCATACCCTGCCCCGGCGCGGCTGCGCACCAGCAGTTCGGCGAAGCGGCCATCGTCCTGCCAGCCCTCGCCGCTCAGGCGCTCCACCGCTTCCGCAGCGGCCTCGGCCTCCACGCCCCGCGCACGCAGCTTGCGGGTCAGCTCCTTGCGCGAATGCTCGCGCCGTACCAGCAGGCCCAGCGCCTTCTGCAGCGGCGTCTGCTCCGGTTGCCGGCGACGCCGACGCGGTGCTTCTTGTGCCTGTTCGTCGCTCATCGGCGATGCCACCCCGATTCAAAATGCGCCGTCCCTGGCGCGCGCCCTCCTGGCTTGCTCAAGACTGCCGAGGGAGACGAGCGGCACTGACTCCACCGCTCCCCCGGCAGAAAACCATTACGCGTCGTCGTCTTCCGCCTCGGCCTCGCTCGGGGCGATTTCCGTGGGCTGGAACTTCTCGCGCAGCTCGCTTTCCAGCTTGGCCGCAACCTGCGGGTTGTCGCGCAGGTAACCGCGGGCGTTGTCCTTGCCCTGGCCGATGCGCTCGCTGCCGTAGCTGTACCAGGCACCGGCCTTCTCGACCAGCTTGGCTTCCACGCCCATGTCGATCAGTTCGCCCTCGCGGCTGATGCCTTCGCCGTAGAGGATTTCGGTGATGACCTGCTTGAACGGCGGCGCCAGCTTGTTCTTGACGACCTTGATCTTGGTCTGGTTGCCGATGATCTCGTCGCCCTTCTTGATCGCGCCGATGCGGCGGATGTCCAGGCGCACCGAGGCGTAGAACTTCAGCGCGTTGCCACCGGTGGTGGTTTCCGGACTCTGGCCCGGCATCATCACGCCGATCTTCATACGCAACTGGTTGATGAAGACCACCAGGGTGTTGGAACGCTTGATGTTGCCGGTGAGCTTGCGCAGCGCCTGGCTCATCAGACGGGCCTGCAGGCCCGGCAACTGATCGCCCATCTCGCCTTCGATTTCGGCCTTGGGGGTCAGCGCGGCGACCGAGTCGACCACCACGATGTCCACCGAGCCCGAGCGCACCAGCATGTCGGCGATTTCCAGCGCCTGCTCGCCGGTGTCCGGCTGCGACAGCAGCAGTTCGTCGACGTTGACGCCCAGCTTGGCGGCGTAGATCGGGTCCAGCGCATGCTCGGCATCGATGAACGCGGCGGTGCCGCCGTTCTTCTGGCACTGGGCGATGGCCTGCAGGGTCAGGGTGGTCTTGCCCGAGGATTCCGGACCGTAGATCTCGACCACGCGGCCCTTCGGCAGGCCGCCGATGCCCAGCGCGATGTCCAGCATCAGCGAGCCGGTCGGGATCACTTCCACCGCTTCGATGACGCGATCGCCCATCCGCATGACCGAGCCCTTGCCGAACTGCTTCTCGATCTGGCTCAGGGCGGCAGCAAGCGCGCGCTTCTTGTTCTCGTCCATTGTGGTGTCCTTGGAAGGTGAGGAGGATTTGCGGAGTGAGGTCAATGTAAGGGCCTGGTATCGCACGGACTGAGACAGTGCGTGGCGAGATGAAAATAATTCGTCCGGACCGGGCGACGGCAGCGGCGAATGGCGATATCCGGGGTCGGAAAAGTCCGGCCGGCACTGTAGTGAATGCCCTGCTCCACGCGCGGCATCAGCGGTTGGGGCGCAGCAGGCCGCAGTACAGGCCTTCGATGGCGAACTCCTGGTCCGGCAGCACCTCGATCGGCGCATAGTCCGGGTTGCGCGGCAGCAGGCGGATGCGGTCCTTGCCGATCTTCAGCAGCTTGACCGTGATCTCCTCGTCGATGCGCGCCACCACGATCTGCCCGGAACGGGCATCGCGGGTGCGGTGCACGCCGATCAGGTCGCCATCGAAGATGCCTTCGTCGCGCATGGAGTCGCCCTGCACCTTCAGCAGGTAGTCCGGGGCCGGCGAGAAGAACACCCGGTCCAGTACCACGAAGTCGTCGGAACCGATGTCCGCACCGATCGGCAGGCCGGCGGCGACGCGCCCGAGCACCGGCAGGCGCAGCACGTCGGCACTGTCCACCTGCGGCGCGGGGGCCGGCGCGGCGGCCCCACCGAGCAGGCGGATGCCCCGGGCCTGCCCGGGCACGCGGCGGATCGCCCCGGCCTGTTCCAGAGCCTCCAGGTGGTACTGGGCCGCGCGCACGCCTTTGAAGCCGAAGGCACGGGCGATCTCCGTCTGCGACGGCGGGACGCCGTCGTGTTCGATGCGCTCGGCGATCAGGTCGAGGATCGCCTGCTGGGTTTCGGTCAGGTCCATGGTTAGTAGTAATACTACTAAATCGCCCGGCAAGCAACTGGAGCGGCACAGCTGTCGCGCCGGATGCCTTACGCGACCGGCATGCTGCCGGCAAATCAACCGGCTTCACGGGGATGACTCGGTTCGGGCTGCGGCATCCGCCGATTGCGACCAAGGGGTTTCCAAGACCGTTCGGGGGCGTGCCCTGCGTGCGATTGAGGGCATATCGCGCCGGGGCTGAAGCCCCTCCCACACGAGGGCATGCGCCATGGCGACTTCTGCGGCCGCGCGTAAGCGCGACTGCCATCGCCGCCGCGCTCAGCGCCCGCTGCGCCAGATCGAGAACAGGATCCACACCCCCGACAGCGCCGCGCCGACGAAGCCGCAGACGCCGATCGCCAGCAGCCAGCGGCTGGAAATGCCGCCGACGCTGTTCATCACGATCGACGAGCCGATGATCAGCGCGGCGGTGACGATGCCCATGGTCAGGCGGTTGGCGGCGCGGTTGACCTGGTCGCCGAAGCCCTTCAGCGAGCCGGTCTCCACGTTCAATTGCAGGCGCCCGCGCCGCGCCGCCTGCAGCAGCCGGCGCGTGTCGCGCGGCAGGTCGCCGAGCAGTTCCAGCGCGCCCAGCACGGTGCGGCGGCCGCGCCGAGCCATGGCCCGCGGCGCGAACCGCTGCAGCATCACCCGCTCCAGGTACGGGGCGGCGGCGCCGGCCATGTCGAAGTCCGGATCGAGCTGGCGCCCGACGCCTTCCAGGGTCAGGAAGGTCTTGATCATCAGCGCCAGGTCGGCCGGCAAGGCCAGCGCGTGCTGGCGCAGCAGCGCGGTGACGTCGCCGAGCATGGCGCCGACCCGCAGGTCCTTCAGCGGCACGCCGCGGTACTGGTCGACGAAGGCGGCGATCTCCAGGTGCAGGCGCGCCTCGTCGACCTCGACCTCGCCGTCGGTCCACTCCAGCAGGATGTCGGCGACCGCCTCGGCGTCCTGCGTGACCAGCCCGTGCAGCAGCTGCACCACCTGGTAGCGGCGCTGTTCGGAAATGCGCCCGACCATGCCGAAGTCGATCACCGCGATACGCTCGCCGGGCAGGTAGAAGATGTTGCCCGGGTGCGGATCGGCGTGGAAACAGCCGTCCTCCAGCACCATCTTCAGCACGATGTCGGCCCCGGTGCGCGCCAGTTGGCGCCGGTCCAGGCCAGCGGCGTCGACCGCCGCCAGGTCGCGGCCACCGATGCCGTCGACGAAGTCCTGCACGTTCAAGGTCTCGCAGGTCCACTGCCAGTGCACCCGCGGGATCACGATCTCGTCGTGCCCCTGGAAGTTGGCGGCGATGCGCTCGGCGTTGCGGCATTCGCCGGCGAAATCCAGTTCGCGGCGCAGCGACAGGGTGAATTGCTGCACCACCGCGGCCGGGTGGTAGCGCTTGAGGTCCGGCGCACGCGCCTCGACGATCTCGGCCAGTCGCGCCAGCAGCCGCAGGTCGGCTTCGATCACCTCGCGGATGCCGGGGCGGCGCACCTTGATCACGACCGCGGTGCCGTCGTGCAGCCAGGCACGGTGGGTCTGCGCCAGCGAGGCGGCGGCCAATGGAGTTTCCTCGACCTCGGCGAAGATCGCCGTCGGCGCCTCGCCGAGCGCCTCGATCAGCTGCGGCAGGATCTGCGGGTAGTCCAGCGCCGGTGCGGCGTTCTGCAGTTCGCCCAGTTCGTCGATCCACTCCGGCGGCAGCAGATCCACGCGCGTGGCCAGCACCTGGCCGAGCTTGACGAAGGTCGGGCCGAGGTCCTGCAAGGCGCGCCGCACCCGCTGCGGCGCCGACATGCGCAGCAGTTCCTCGGCGTTGTGCCAGTGCAACAGGCGCCCGGCGCGTTCCAGCACGTCGGCCATGCCGATGCGCCGGACCACGTCGCCGAACCCGTAGCGGATCAGCACCGAGGCGATTTCCTGCAGGCGTCCCAGGTCGCGGACGGTGCTCAGCGCCTCCCACATCGCGCTCATCCTCGGGGCAGGCGCGCGGCCACGATCACAGCAGCGCGTCCAGGCCGCGCAGTGCCGCGGCCACGGTCTGCCGGCGCACCGCGTCGCGGTCGCCCGGGAAGTGGAACAACTGCGCGCTGGCGTAGCCGCCGCGACGCTTCCAGCCCAGCCAGACGCTGCCGACCGGCTTGTCCGCCGAGCCGCCGCCGGGGCCGGCGATGCCGGTCACCGCGACCGCGACGCTGGCGCCGGAATTGACCAGCGCGCCGGACACCATTTCGATCACCGTCTCGCGGCTGACCGCGCCGTGGTGCTCCAGCGTCTGCGGGCGCACACCCAGCAGCGCCTGCTTGGCCTCGTAGCTGTAGGCGACGATGCCGCAGTCGAACCAGGCCGAGGACCCGGCGACGTCGGTCATCACCTTGGCGATCCAGCCGCCGCTGCAGCTTTCGGCGGTGACCAGGCGCTCGCGCGCGGTACGCAAGCGATCGCTGAGCGCGGTGGCCTGTTGCAACAACTCCGAATCGGTGGGAAGCGTCATGGCACAGCTCGGGAAACCAGAGCGCTTTGTAGCCCAATTCGCCGTGGCTGTCGCGCCTGCGCGCGCAGCGCGATGGCCGGCCGTCAGCCAACCCGGCGCGGCGCATGTCCCGCCGCCACGCCGGTCCGCCAATCGGCATCGCCGCACGACGCCGACGCGCCGCTCAGCGCTGTTGCCACTCCTCCTGCTCGCGCGGCGGCAGCAGCGCACGGATCGGCGCCCCGTCGGCGGCGGCGGCCAGGCGCTCGGCCTCGGTGATCGGGATATCCACCTGCAGCAGCCAGCCGTCCTCGTCGGCCTGCTCGCTGCGGATCACCTGCAACTGGTGCAGTTGCGAGCGCAGGCGCCCGGCGCTCGGCGGCAGGCGCAGGCTGCCCTGCACGTGGCGCAGGCCCAGACGCTGGCCGAGCACCTGCTGCAGCAGGTCCAGGCCGCGGCCGTCGCGCGCGGAGATCCATACCCGCTCGCGGCGCGCTGTGTCCGGGACGCCGTCCTGCGCATCGTGACGCACCTCGGCGCCGTCGATGCGGTCGATCTTGTTGAACACCAGCAACTGCGGCAGTTCGCCGGCGCCGACCGCGTGCAGCACCTCGTCGACCTGGGCGATGCGCTCCTCGCGCAGCGGATCGGCGGCGTCGACCACGTGCAGCAGCAGGTCGGCCTCGCGCGCCTCGGACAGGGTCGAGCGGAACGCCGCGACCAGTTCGTGCGGCAGGTTGCGCACGAAGCCGACGGTATCGGCCAGCATGGCGTTGCCGCCGGGCAGCGCGATGCGCCGCACGGTCGGGTCCAGGGTCGCGAACAGCTGGTCGGCGGCGTAGGCCTCGGCGCCGGTCAGGGCGTTGAACAGGGTCGACTTGCCGGCGTTGGTGTAGCCCACCACCGCGATCCGCGGCAGCTCGCTGCGCACCCGCGCGCGACGCATCTGGGTGTGCTGCACCTCGACCTTCTCCAGCCGCTTCTGCAACTGCTCCACCCGCTTCTGCAGCAGGCGGCGGTCGGTTTCCAGCTGGGTTTCGCCGGGGCCGCGCAGGCCGATCGAACCGCCACGCTGGCGCTCCAGGTGGGTCCAGCCGCGCACCAGCCGCGTGGCCATGTGCCGCAACTGGGCCAATTCAACCTGCAGCTTGCCTTCGTGGCTGCGCGCGCGCTGGGCGAAGATGTCCAGGATCAGCCCGGTGCGGTCGATCACGCGCCGCTCCAGGTACTTCTCCAGGTTGCGCTCCTGGCCTGGGCTGAGCGCATGGTTGACCAGGACCAGATCGGCGCCGCTGGCGTCGGCGGCGGCCTTGACCTCCTCCAGCTTGCCGCTGCCGATGAAGGTCGACGGACTCGGCTTGTCGATGCGCGCGGTCACGGTGGCGGCGATGCTGGCGCCGGCCGAGCGCGCCAGGTCGGCGAACTCCTCCAGCACATCGCCTTCCAACGGACCGCCCGCGTAGGGCTGGATCAGCAGTGCGTGTTCGCCGCGGCGGGACCGATCAAACACCCGCGGCTCCGCTCGTTACCACCGGACTACTCGACTTCGTCATCACCCGCACTGCCACCTTCGTTCTGCTGCACATAACCGCCGCCCGGCCCCACGCGCACGTTGCGCGCCGGCACCACGGTGGAAATGGCGTGTTTGTAGACCATCTGGCTGACGGTATTGCGCAGCAGGACCACGAACTGATCGAACGACTCGATCGTGCCCTGCAGCTTGATGCCGTTGACCAGATACACCGACACAGGGACCCGTTCGCGACGCAACGCGTTGAGGAAAGGATCCTGCAAGGATTGCCCCTTGGACATGCTTGACTCCCAGATTATTGTTTTTATGGTCCGGGACGGCACTGCAGCTCCCCTGCCGTGGTCCGGAACGTCGATGGTACACAACCGCGGGCGCCAGCACAGCGCGGCCGGCCGCCGGATCAGTCGAGGAAGGCGTCCAGGGCCGCCTGCAGGCGCCCGGCGTCGTCCACGGGGTCGAACCAGCGCGCATCCTGCTCGCCGCGCAGCCAGGTGAACTGGCGCTTGGCCAGCTGCCGGGTGGCGGCGATGGCGCGGGCGCGGAAGTCCGCCGCATCGCCGATGCCGTCCAGGTACTCCCAGGCCTGGCGGTAGCCGACCGCACGCACCGCCGGCAGCGCCAGCGGCTGCGCCACCGCCTGCATCTGCGGCAACGCGCGCAAGGCGCGCACTTCGTCGAGGAAGCCCTGCCCCAGCATCGCATCGAAGCGGGCCTCGATGCGTCCATGCAGGACGGCGCGCTCGGCCGGCGCCAGGACCAGCTTCAGCACCCGCAGCGGCAGCCGCGGCGGCCCCGGATCCGCCTGCCAGGCACTGATCGGCCGCCCGCTGAGCCGGTACACCTCCAGCGCACGCTGGATGCGCTGCGCGTCGCCGGGGCGGATCCGCTGCGCCGCCAGCGGATCGATCCGCTGCAGTTCCGCGTGCAGGGCCGCCCAGCCGACGGCCTGCGCTTGCGCGGCCAGCGCCGCGCGCAGTTGCGGGTCGGCCGCCGGCATCGGCGCCAGCCCCTCCAGCAGCGCCTGGAAGTACAGGCCGGTACCGCCGGCCAGGATCGGCAGGCGGCCGCGGGCGACGATCGCATCCAGCGCCGCGCGCGCATCGGCGGCGAACTCGGCCGCCGAATACGTCTGCCAGGGATCGCGCAGGTCCAGCAGGTGGTGCGGCACCCGCGCGCGCTCGGCCGCATCGGGCTTGGCCGCACCGATGTCCAGGCCGCGGTAGACCAGCGCCGAATCGACGCTGACGATCTCGCCGCCGCAACGTTCGGCCAGGGCGATCGCCGCGGCGGTCTTGCCCGAGGCGGTCGGGCCCATCAACGCGATCGCGCGCGGGCGCCGGTCGGCCGGCATCAGTCCTCGTCCGGCCAGCGGATCGTCGGCGCTGCGGACGTGGCGGCGCGCGGCAACGGCACTGCCTGCAGGGCCTGCCAGACCTTCAGCGCGTCGACAGTGGCAGCGACGTCGTGTACGCGCAGCAGCGCGGCGCCGCGCTGCGCGGCCAGCAGGTGCGCGGCCACCGACCCGGCCACCCGCTGTTCCGGCGCCTCGCGCCCGGTCAGCTCGCCGATGCTGCGCTTGCGCGATAGTCCGGCCAGCACCGGCACGCCCAGCTCGACCAGCCGCGGCAACTGCGCCAGCAACTGCAGGTTGTCGGCGGTGCTCTTGCCGAAACCGAAGCCCGGATCGACCAGGATGCGCCGCTTGTCGATGCCGGCCATCTCGGCGGCGAAGATGCGCTCGGCCAGGAACCGGTGCACCTCGCCGACCACGTCGTCGTAGCCGGGCGCGCTACCGGCGGCATAGGCGTCGGCGGGCATGTGCATCAGCACCACCGGCACCCCGAGCTCCGCGGCGGCGTCCAGCGCGCCGGGCTGGCGCAGGGCCTGCACGTCGTTGATCATGCCGGCACCGGCGGCGACCGCGGCGCGCATCACCTCCGGCTTGAAGGTGTCCACGCTCAGCGGCAGCGCCGTCTGCGCGGCCAGCCGCTCGATCACCGGGATCACCCGCCGCAGTTCCTCTTCCACCGGCACCGGAGTCGCGCCCGGACGGGTCGATTCGCCGCCGATGTCCAGCAGGTCGGCGCCCTCCGCGGCCAGGCGCAGGCCGTGCGCCACCGCCGCGTCCACGCTGGCGTGCGCGCCGCCGTCGGAGAACGAATCCGGCGTGACGTTGACGATGCCCATCACCCGTGGGCGGTCGAGCAGCAGCCGGTGGGCGCCGCACTGCAGGCTGGGCGAGGTGTCGAACATCGGCGGGTCTCCTGATGGTGGCCGCGGCAGGCGGCGAAGCGGCTCGGCGAGCGCGGCGACGATGACGCGGGCGGGCGACAGCGCCGGGCCGGACGCTGTCGCGGTCCGCGGCACGCGCGCATCGGCCAGCACGTGCCGACAACGAAGCGCGCATTGTCGCCCACCCACGCCGCGGCGACGAGCCTGGCACCGCCAGACGCATCGCCACCGCCCACAAAAAAGCCAGGGATCGCTCCCTGGCTTTTCGGCACGCGCAGAGCTGGTCCGCGCTTACACCTGTTCGGCAGGCCCGGCGATCGGCGGCAGCGGCCGCGAATTGCCCTTGTCGTTGCTGCCGTCCTTGCCGGACTTGTTCCAGCCCATCGGCGGCGGCGGATCGCGGCCTTCCATGATCGCGTCGATCTGCGGCGCGTCGATGGTCTCGTACTGCAGCAGCAGGTGCGACATGGTGTGCAGCTTGTCGATGTTGTCGGTGAGGATCTTCTTGGCGCGGTTGTAGGCGTTGTCGAGGATCTCGCGGACTTCGTCGTCGATCTTGCGCGCGGTCTCGTCGGAAACGCTCTTGTGCTGCGTAACCGAGCGCCCGAGGAACACCTCGTCTTCCTCCTCGCCGTAGGCGATCGGCCCCAGCTCGTTGGACAGGCCCCACTTGGTGACCATGTTGCGCGCCATCTTGGTGGCGCGCTCGATGTCGTTGGAGGCGCCGGTGGTGACCTTGTCGGAACCGAAGATCAGTTCCTCGGCGACGCGGCCGCCATACAGGGTCGCCAGGCGGCTGTGCAGGCTCTCGCGGGTGGAACTGTAGCGATCGCCCTCGGGCAGGAACTGGGTGACGCCCAGGGCGCGGCCGCGCGGAATGATGGTGACCTTGTAGACCGGATCGTGGTCGGGCACCAGACGGCCGATGATGGCGTGCCCGGCTTCGTGATACGCGGTATTGGTCTTCTCTTCCTCGCTCATCGCCATCGAGCGGCGCTCGGCGCCCATCAGGATCTTGTCGCGGGCGCGGTCGAAGTGATCCATGCGCACTTCCTTGACCGACTCGCGCGCGGCGAACAGGGCCGCCTCGTTGCACAGGTTGGCCAGGTCCGCACCGGAGAAGCCCGGCGTGCCGCGCGCGATCACCATCGGCTCGATGTCGTCGGCCAGCGGCAGCTTGCGCATGTGCACCTTGAGGATCTGCTCGCGGCCGCGCACGTCCGGCAGGCCCACCACGACCTGGCGGTCGAAGCGGCCCGGGCGCAGCAGCGCCGGATCCAGCACGTCGGGCCGGTTGGTCGCGGCGATCACGATCACACCCTCGCCACCCTCGAAACCGTCCATCTCCACCAGCAACTGGTTGAGGGTCTGCTCGCGCTCGTCGTGGCCGCCGCCCAGGCCGGCGCCGCGGTGACGGCCCACCGCATCGATTTCGTCGATGAAGATGATGCACGGCGCGTGCTTCTTGGCCTGCTCGAACATGTCGCGCACGCGGCTGGCGCCGACGCCGACGAACATTTCCACGAAGTCCGAACCGGAGATGCTGAAGAACGGCACCTTGGCCTCGCCGGCGATCGCCTTGGCCAGCAGGGTCTTGCCGGTACCCGGCGGGCCGACCATCAGCACGCCGCGCGGGATCTTGCCGCCGAGCTTGGTGAACTTGGTCGGGTCGCGCAGGAAGTCGACCAGTTCGCCGACCTCTTCCTTGGCCTCGTCGCAGCCGGCAACGTCGGCGAAGGTGATCTTGATCTGGTCCTCGCCCTGCAGCTTGGCGCGCGACTTGCCGAAGGACATCGCGCCCTTGGCACCGCCGCCCCCGCCCTGCATCTGGCGCATGATGAACAGCCAGAAGCCGATGATCAGGATGACCGGCAGGAAGTTCAGCACCAGCGACCAGAAGCCCGGACCGTTGTCGGGCTTCTGCCGGGTGATGTCCACGTTCTTGCTGTACAGCACGTCGATCAGCTTGTCGTCGCTGGGGCCATAGACCATGCCCTCGCTGCTGTCGGCGCGCTTGAAGCGGATCGCGTTGACCGAGAGGTTGGTGGCGTCGGTGAAATCGACCGACTTCACCCGCCCGGCATCCACGTCCTTGAGGAACTGGGAGTAGGTCACGGTGTCGACGCCCGCACCGCCGGCCAGCCGTGGTGAGAAGCTGTTGAACACCACCATCAGCACGACGGCGACGACTACCCACAACAGCAGATTCTTGGTCAAGTCGTTCATCCTCATTGGCTCCGGTGTCCCTTCAACTCTGTCTCGATGCGTGGCATTGCGGATTCAGCCTTGCGTTCAGCTTACTTGATCTGGGCGCGCTTGCCCTGTCCGAGGGCGTAGACCTCCGGCGAGCGCTTGCGCGACGCGGCCGGCTTGCGGATGGTCACCTTCTCATAACGGCGGCGCATGTCGCGGATGTAGTCGTCGAACCCCACGCCCTGGAACAGCTTGATCAGGAACGCGCCGTTCGGCTTCAGGTGGCTGTCGGCGAACGCCATCGCCAATTCCGCCAGATGCATCATCCGCGGCTGGTCCACCGCGTCCATTCCGCTCTTATTGGGGGCCATATCCGACAGCACAAGGTCTACCGGGGTGTCGCCCAGCATGGCCTCGAACTGCGATAGCACCGCGTCTTCCCTGAAGTCACCGTGAAGGAACTCCACGCCGGCCAGCGGCGGCATCTCCAGGATGTCCAGGGCCAGCACCCGGCCGCGGTCGCCCATCGACTTGCGCACCTGCTGCGACCAGCCGCCCGGGGCGGCGCCGAGATCGACCACCACCATGTCCGGCTTGAGCAGCCTGTCGCGCTGCAGCAGTTCCTCCAGCTTGTAGGCCGCGCGCGAGCGCATGCCTTCGGCCTGGGCCTTCTTCACGAAGGGGTCGGCGAAATGTTCGCGGAGCCAGCGTTGGCTGCTTTTGCTGCGGGTGGCCATGGACGCGCGGTCGGAAGGGGCGGCCATGATACCCTGATCGCCCTTGCCAACCCTGCTCCCACCTGCATGTCGATCAGCCTGACCTCGGCCCAGAACCGCTTCCTGCGCGGCCTGGCCCACGACCTCAAACCCCTGCTGCAGATCGGCAGCAAGGGCGTCACCCCGGCCTTCCTGGCCGAACTGGACGAGGTGCTGGAGCGCCACGAACTGGTCAAGGTGAAGGTCGGCGGCGACGACCGCGAGGCCCGCGACGCCGCCATCGGCAGCCTGGTGGAGCAATCGCACAGCGTGCTGGTGCAGCGCATCGGCCATACCGCGATCCTGTATCGCCCGGCCAAGGAAGACCGGCAGATCGTGCTGCCTCGCGCCTGAGCGCGCCTCCGGTGACCCCATGCAACTGACCCAGGACCTGCCCGACTACGCCTACGCGCTGCGCATGGCCGACGGCCGCCAGGCCAAGGTGAACGACCGGCTGCTGACCCGCAGCTTCATCCTCGCCCCGGACACCCTGGTCGAGGACTGGCAGGCGCCGCTGGCCGGCGACCTGCAGCCGCAGCATCTGCAGCCGCTGCTGGACCTCAACCCCGCCCTGGTGATCCTCGGCACCGGCGAACGCCAGGTGTTTCCCGCCGCGGCGGTGATGGCGCTGTTCCTGACCCGCGGCATCGGCATCGAAGTGATGAACAACGCCGCCGCCGCGCGCACCTACAACGTGCTGGCCGCTGAAGGCCGGCGCGTGGCGGTCGGGTTCCTGCTCGAAGGCTGAGCCAGGTTTCGTTGGCCGGCGCAGCGACCTACGTGGTCGTTGACCTGCTGCGAACTCAACCGCAGCCTATGCGCGCCTCCGGCGCCAGGCGATCGCGGCCGGGAAGCCGCCTCATTCTCTATGGGCCTTGGCTGATCGCTGTGCGGCGTCCGCTGCGCGATTCGAGCACAGCGCGTCGGGGCTGAAGCCCCTCCCACAAAAACATGCGTGCCCCGTCGCGCCCCGGGTGCGCGGGCGGCGCCTGCAGCCTACTGGGCCGCGCCGGGCCGGGGATCCGCCCACTTAAGGATGCGACCGATTACTTCGGCGGCAGATACAGCAGCGGGTCGACCGGCTTGCCGTTGTAGCGGATCTCGAAGTGCAGCATGTCGCGCGCCGCGCCGCTGTGGCCCATCTCGGCGATCTGCTGGCCGGCCTTGACGTTCTGGCCCTCGTTGACCAGGCGCTTGCGGTTGTGGCCGTAGGCCGACAGCCACTGTTCGTTGTGCTTGACGATGATCAGTTCGCCATAGCCGACCAGGCCGGCGCCGGAATAGACCACCACCCCGTCGGCGGCGGCACGCACCGCCTCGCCGTTGCTGCCGGCGATGTCCACGCCCTGCTTGGTGGTCTCGCCACTGACGAACCGGCTGACCACCACGCCATCGGCCGGCCAGCGCCAGGAGAAGCCGCTGCTGACCGGTGTCGGCGCCGGCGCGACCGGAGGCCGCGCGACAGTGCCGGCACCGGACGACGGCGGCGGCACCACAGGGCCGGTGCCGGGCCGTGCGGCGACCGTGCCGCCAGGCGGGTACAGCCGCAGCGATTGCCCCGGGTAGATCGTGTACGGCGGCTGCAGGCCATTCCAGCCCGCCAGGTCCTGCGGGGTGATGTTGTTGGCGCGGGCGATCGCATACAGCGTGTCGCCGCGGCGCACGGTGGTGCTGACCCCGGGCTTGGGCACGGACACGCGCGGCGCCGAGGCGGCAGCGGTGCCGCGCACCGGCGCACCGCCCGGCGTGCGCACCACCGTGGCGCTGCTGCAGGCGCCGAGCGCCACCGCCACCAGCACCCCCAGGCCGCACCGCAGGCCGCTCCGCACCACCCGATCGACGCTCATCCGAACTTGGCTCTCCATATGACCCACACCACCAGCAGCGCCAGGATCGCCGAGGCGACCCAGCCGAGCGGCTCGATCCAGCGGCGCAACGCGGCTTCCGCGCGCGGCCCGCCTAGGCGGATCGCCCCGGCCACCAAATACACGCGCTTGCCGCGTCCCACCAGCATGCTCGCCAGGAACGGTAGCAGCGGCACTCCGACGATGCCTGAGGCCCAGGTGAATATCTTCAGCGGAATCGGGGTGAAACCGGCCAGCACCAGCAACCAGAACGCACGCCACGGCGACTCGGCGATGACCTCGCGCAACTGGTTCACCTGCGCATCGATCTTCTGCGTCCAGCCCAGCCATTCGATCAGCGGCTGCAGCGCGGCGAAGGCGAAATGCCCGAGCAGGTAGCCGATCACCGCGCCGACCAGGGAGCCGAGCAGGCTCAGCGTGGCGAACCACAGCGCGCGCCGCGGCTGCGCCAGCGACATCGGCGCCAGCATCACTTCCGGCGGCACCGGGAACACGATGGCCTCGGCGAAACTGAGCCCGGTCAGCAGCGCCGGCGCGCGGCGATGCCGCGACCAGCCGATGGCACGTTCGTACAACGGCCCGAAAATCTTCATCCAGCGAGGCTCCGAAAGGTCAATCCAGCATGCCCGACAGCAACGGGACGAAGGTCACCGGCGCCAGGACGTCTTGTTCGATCTGGCCGTCGGCCGCGCGGCGCAGGCGGATCAGCGATTGCGCGGACGGGCCGCCGACCGGCGCCACCAGGCAACCGCCCGGGGCCAGTTGTTCGACCAGCGCATCGACCAGCGCCGGTGCCGCGGCGGTGACCACGATGGCATCGAACGGGCCATGCTCGGGCCAGCCGATGCGGCCGTCGTCGTGCTTGCTGCGCACGTTCATGCCGAGCTGGCGGAAGCGCTTGCGCGCCTGCCGCAGCAGATCGCCGATGCGCTCGACGGTGTGCACCTCCAGGCCCAGCGCGGCCAGGATCGCCGCCTGGTAGCCGGAACCGGTGCCCACTTCCAGCACCTTCTTCGGCGCCGCTTCCAGCACCGTCTCGGTCATGCGCGCCACCACCCACGGTTGCGAGATGGTCTGGCCGTGGCCGATCGGCAGCGCGGTGTCCTCGTAGGCGCGCGAGGCCAGCGCCTCGTCGATGAACAGATGCCGCGGCACGGTGCGCACGGCGTTGAGCACGCTCTCGTCGCGGATGCCGGCCTCGCGCAGGCGCTCGACCAGGCGGTCGCGCACACGCTGCGAGGTCATGCCGATGCCGATGGCTTCCGGCTGCAGGCGCAACCGCGGGGTCATGCCGGGCGGTCCAGCGCGGCGGTCAGGCCGCCGACCCAGCTGGCGACCTTTTCCAACGCCTGATAGCGGGTCAGATCGACCTGGATCGGGGTGATCGAGATGAAGCCGGTACGCACCGCGTGGAAGTCGGTGCCGGGACCGGCGTCCTGCTCGCGTCCGGCCGGGCCGATCCAGTACACCGTGCCGCCGCGCGGGTCGGTCTGCGGCAGGCAGGGTTCGGAGCGATGGCGGTTGCCGAGCCGGGTGACCTCGAAGCCCTTGATCTCCTGCCACGGCAGGTCGGGCACGTTGACGTTGAGGATGGTGTCGGCCGGCAGCGGATCGGCCTTGAGCTGGGCCACGATCTCCACCGCGGCGCGTGCGGCGGTCTGGAAGTGCTTGGGGTCGTGGTTGTGGGTGACCAGCGACACCGCCACCGCGGGCAGGCCGAGGAAGCGGCCTTCCATCGCCGCCGAGACGGTGCCGGAATAGATCACGTCGTCGCCGAGATTGGCGGAATTGTTGATGCCGGAGACCACGATGTCCGGGTCGAACTCCAGCATGCCGGTGAGCGCCAGATGCACGCAGTCGGTCGGGGTGCCGGCGACGCTGCAGGTGTAATGGTCGATGCGCTTGAGCCGGATCGGCAGATCCAGGGTCAGCGAATTGCTGGCGCCGGACCGGTCGCGGTCGGGTGCGACCACCGTCACTTCGTGGCCGGCGCCGCGCAACTGCTCGGCCAGCATGCGGATGCCGGGGGCGTCGACGCCGTCGTCGTTGCTCACTAATACGCGCATGGTGCTCCTCGAAAACCGGGGCATGATACCGGATGCGTCCGGCCAGGTCGCTGACGGCGCGCCGACGATGGCGGTGGCGCCCTTCGCGCGGCAGCCAGCAGCGCCGCTGTCCTTGGCGATCCGCGTGACCGCGGTCCATGGCGCAGGCGCTGCCAGCCACACCCGCACTCACCTCAAACCACGCAGCACGCTCTAAGCTGTGCGCATGGCGCATTCCGACGACGAAGACCCCGCTGCCCTGTTCCGTGCGGCCATCGGCAAGGTGGCCCCGCTCAACGCGACGCCGCCGGCCAACCCCAAGCCGCGCCCCAAGCCGCGCGCACGCATGGCCGAACGCGACGACGCCGAGGCGCAGGGCGAGTTCCAGCAATTGCTCCGCCAGAGCGCGCCGCTGGAAGCCGGCGACGTGGCCAGCTACCGCCGCGAGCATCTGCCGGCGCGGGTGTTCCAGCGCCTGCGCAAGGGCCAGTTCTCGGCCCAGGACGAACTGGACCTGCACGGCGCCACCGCCGCCCAGGCCGAGACGCTGCTGCGCCAGTTCCTGGCCGAAGCGCACGCGCACGAGTTCGGCTGCGTGCGGATCGTGCACGGCAAGGGCCTGCAATCCGGCGGCGTGCCGCTGCTGAAGAACCTGGTGGACCGCCTGCTGCGCCAGCGCAACGACGTGCTGGCCTTCCATTCGGCGCCGACCGCGCAAGGCGGCACTGGCGCGATGCTGGTGCTGCTGGCGCGGCGTTGAGCCGCCGCAGCCGCGGCGCGGTGGCGCGGATCGATGGAAGATCAATGCACCACCGAGATCGCCGACCGGATCGTGTCCACACGCAAGCCGGCATCGCACACTGATCTGTGACAGTTGCGCAGGAGCGGCTCCAGTCGCGACCGGCGTGAACGAGAAAGCTTCTCGCGGCTGAGGCCGCTCCTACATCGGCGCATCGACGTGCCGTCGCGCGCACCTGCGACGTGCGCGCCAAAGGCCCGGTCAGGCCAGGACGCCATCCGCGCGGACGATCACCTCGCGTGCGCACGCATTTCAATTTTCGCCCGCTGAAACGTCTTGTCAGAGAGTACCGCCCCTCTGCGAGCCGAACGTGACCGACGCAACCACCGAATTCCTCCTGCAACCCACTGATCTGGTGGACGTTTCCGCGAGCGCCGCGGCGTTCGAATCGACATCGGCTCGCCTGGCCCGGCCGGTGCCTGCGCCCCGGCCGAGCGATAGCGCCGCCCCGTCCCGCTGGTGGCCGTTGTTCCTGGCGTCGTTCCAGGGGCGGACCGACTGGCACGGCAACCGCCTGCAGCGCGGGATCAAGGCGACCAAGTACCTGCTGCGCGCGTTGCGCATGCCGACCGAGCACGGCCGCTTCCTCGACGCACTGCGCCGCGATCCGCGGATGCGCGGCTATGCCGAACGCGATCCGCGCCTGCTCGAGCGCCACCTGCACCGCTTCGTCAACACCCGCTGGGGCAGCAAGGCGCGGCTGCGCCACCTCCGGCAGCACTATCGCCTGATGCTCGAGCGCCTGCCGGCCGGGTTGTTCGACGCCATCTACCGGCACGGCCACGCGGACCTGGGAACGCTGCCGCTGCACGATGGCAGCGCGCTGACGCTGTCCCTGCTGCCGCCGGCGCCGATGAGCTGCGAAGGCGAACTGTGGCTGCAGCTCAGCGACGCGGCGGGACGCCCGCTGTATCGCCTGGTGCTGACGGTGACCGGCGACGACGCCTCCCCGACCGTGCTGATCGGTTGCCTGCAGGGTCCCAGCGGCGGCGATGCCCGCGACGTGGTGCGGACGCTCACCAAGCAGATGCACGGGCTGCGGCCCAAGCAACTGATGCTGGCGCTGGCCTGCACCTTTGCCGAGCGCATCGGCGCGCATGCGATCCGCGCCGTCTGCAATGCCGCGCATCCGCTGCAGCGCAAGCGGCAGGTATTCCTGTCCGACTACGATGCGTTCTGGATCGAGCAAGGCGGTACGCCCATTGCCGATGGCTGGTTCGCGTTGCCACTGACCCCGGCGCGCAAGACCGCGGCCGATGTTCCCAGCCAGCATCGCGCGGCGTTTCGCCGCCGCGAGGCGTTGCGCGCGCATGCCGAGGGCCTGCTGGCCGCCGCGCTGCCGACGGCGTGCGCCGCCGCGCCGCGTGGCGGCCAGTGAGCCTGGCTATACTGCCGCGGCCGCTTCCCTGCAGGAGCACCAGCATTCGTGAGCCGGGCCGAGCACACCGAGGGCGCGCCGTCGCCGGAGCGGGCACATGCGCACCACGTCGACGCGTTGTTCAAGGAACATCACCGCGCCCTGCTCGCCTTCCTGCAGTGCAAGCTCGGCTCGATGGCGGACGCGCAGGACGTGGCCCAGGAGGCGTACATGCGCATCGTGACCCTTGAGCGTCCGGACGCGCTGACATCGCCGCGCGCCTACCTGTTCCATGTCGCCTCCAACCTGGCGGTGGACCGGCTGCGCATGCGCAAGGTCCGCGAAAATGCGGCGGTGGATCTGCCGGAACACGACCTGCCGCTCCCGCCGATTCCGGAGCGGCACGCCACGGCCAGCGAGCAACTGCGCGCGCTGACCCGGGCGCTGCAGGAACTTCCGGCCAAGACCAGCCGCGCTTTCGTGCTGCACGTGATCGAAGGCAAGGACTTCGGCATGATCGCCAAGGCGATGAACGTGAGCGAACGGATGGTCCGCTACCATGTGGCCAACGCGCTCGCGCATTGCCGCAAACGCTTCGACGAAGCGGAGATCCCGTGATGGACAGCGGCATCGACAAGCACATCCTCGACGACGCCGCGCGCTGGTGGACCCTGCTGCGCGAACCCGACAGCAACGAGGACACCGTTGCGCGCTGGCTGGACTGGACGGAGGCCGACCCGCGGCACCTGCAGGCGTTCGAACGGATCAATGCGCTCGGCGGCCAGTTGCGCGCGCTCGATCCCGCGGCGCGAGACGACCTGGTCCGCACCTTCGCGCCGCCGCGTTCGCGTTGGCGGCCGCTGCAGGTGGCGGCCTGCATCGGCGTGCTGGCGCTCGGCAGCGCCCTCGCGTGGCGGCAGCTGAACCCGCCGCCGGTCACCCAGGTCTACAGCAGCGCGATCAGCCGCCACCACGACATCGTGCTGGCGGACGGATCGAAGATCGCGCTCGGCGGCGCCTCGCGGCTGAGCACCCGCTTCAGCGCCGCACAGCGGCACGTGGACCTGATCGCCGGCGAGGCCTTCTTCGAAGTGGCGCATCACGCCGGACGCCCGTTCGTGGTCGACGCCGGCGGAGTGTCGATCCTGGACGTGGGCACCGCCTTCGATGTCAGCCGCGACGGCGACCGCGTGGAGGTCGCGGTCACCGAAGGCCGGGTCCGCATCTACGGCGTTGGCCAGGTGCCGGCCGACGGCAGCGGCGGCCTGGAAGCGGTGGCCGGGCAACGCGTGTCCTACGACCCGGCCCGGCCCACGCTGCAGGTCGGCCAGATCGACGTGGCGCAGGCCACCGCCTGGCGCGATCACCGGCTGGAGTTCGTGGATACGCCGCTGGACACGGTGATCGCCAGGGTCAACCGCTACAGCGACCGCCCACTGCGCCTGGCCGACCCGGAGCTTGCGCGGCTGAGCTTCACCGGCAGCGTCGACACCCAGGCGACCGCGCAATGGATCGACGCCCTGCCGCAGGTGTTCCCGCTGCGGGTACGCCAGGGCAAGGACGAAATCGTGCTGAGCCGCCGTTAGGCAGCGCCTTCCGGGCCCTTGCCCACCCAGTTTCGCCGGGGCGGCGCGCGGCGGCTGGACGGACCGGACGCCGCGTCGGCGGAGCCGCGCATGGCATAATTCGCGCTTCCGCTGGGGGGCGAAGTGCAGTGCGTGGGCTGAGGCGAGTGATCATCTGCGGCAGCCTGGCGCTGCCGCTCGCAACCTGGAACCGAGCTCCCGCCGCGCCCCTCCCGTCCGACGCACGCCAGATCGCGTTCTCGATCCCGCCGCAGGCGCTGTCCACGGCGCTGTTCGCATTCGGCAAGCAGGCCAGGGTGCAGGTCCTCAGCGCCAGCCCGACCCTGTCCGGGTTGCGCAGCGACGGGCTGCAAGGCGTGTTCACCCCAGATGCGGCGCTGCAGCGCCTGCTGCAATCGAGTGGCCTCACGTACAGCATGCTGGATGCGAACACGGTGGCCGTCACCCCCGCCGCCACGGCGTCGGTGGATCCTGCGGATGCCGCCGACGACCAACGTGCCGGCTCGCCGCCCAAGCTGCTGGAACAGGTCGATGCCGCGGCGCTGACCGAGCACGCCATGGGCGACGTGCCTGCCTATGCCAGCGACGCGCTGCGTTATGCTGCCGATTCCATCGCCGTGCCGCAGTCGGTGAACGTGGTCGCCCCGCACCTGCTGGCATCGCAACAGGTGCGCACCGTCGCCGACGCGCTGCGCAACGTGGCCAGCGTGCAGCAGATCGAAAACCCGTTGCGCGCGCCGCTGTTCAAGATCCGCGGCATCTACACCGGCAACGGCATGACCGACGGGATGCCGAACAGCTTCGTCGGGCTCGGCGGCTATCCGCCGATGATCGGCGTGGAACGGGTCGAGGTGCTCAAGGGCCCGGAATCGATCCTCGGCGACAGCAATGGCGGCGACATGAGCGGACTGGTCAACGTCGTCACCAAGCAACCGCTGCGCACGCCCACACGTGAACTCAGCTACGTCCTCGGCGAACGCGGCGACGTGCAGGCCGGCCTCGATGCGACCGGGCCGATCGGCGCCACGCCGCTGAGCTACCGGCTGGTCGTCTCCGGCCAGCATGCGGATGCCACGGCGCAGGGCTACGGCCCGCGCAACGCCGCCTACCTGGCACCGTCCATCGCCTGGCAGGGAGACGACAACCGTCTGGTGTTCGGCGTGCAGCGCGTGACCGATCGCCAGCCGGCCGCCGACCATGCGCTGCTGCTCGGCAACCGCGTGTCGTCGATGACGCCCAGGACCTTGCGCCTGGGCAATCCGCAGGACCACACCGCCTACCGCACCCAGCGCGCCTACTACCTGTTCGATCAGCGACTCAGCGACCGCTGGCAACTGCGCAGCCGCGGCCAGTACGTGACCCAGGCGGTCGACGCGCGCAACTGGGGCATGTTGTCGCCGTCGCCGAACGGCATCGTGCGCGCTTATGCCGAGGCCTACCGCAATACGACGGCGTACTACACCATCCAGAACGATCTGGTCGGCAGCTTCGGCGACGGGCCGCTGCAGCAGACCGTGACCCTCGGTCTGGATTACACGCGCGCGCGCCTGGGCAGCAGCGATTACTTCATCCGGATGCACCGCAACCGCTACGACGTGTTCGGCGACGAGCGGCTGGGTCCGGTGCACTGGCCGCGTTCGCAGCGCGGCATCCGGCATTCCCCAGGCAGCCCCTGGTCGAGCCGCAGCGGCATCCTGCTGCAGGACCAGATCAGCATGGGCGAACGCTGGGACGTGCTGCTGGCGCTGCGCCGCTCGGCGTACGAGATTTCCAGCTACGACGCCAGGGGCAAACTGCGCCAGTTGCGCCGGCGCCGCTGGGTGCCCAACGTCGGCGTGGTCTACAAACTGACCCCGGAGGCATCGCTGTACGCCAGCACCATGAACGGCTTTGCGCCCAGCGCCGTGCTCGGCAAGAACGGCCGGCCGCTGCCGCCCGCGTTGTCGCGGCAGGTGGAGGTGGGTGCGAAGATCGATCTGTTCGAGCATCGGGCGCGGCTCAGCGCCGCCTACTACCAGATCACCGTCGACCGCAGTTTCGATCTGGTGCTGGCGCATCCTTCGTACTTCGCCAGGCCGATCGACAGCCAGCGCAACCGCGGGCTGGACCTCGACGTCGTCGGCACCCTCGCCCCCGGCCTGGAACTGAGCAGCAGCCTGGCGCTGGCCCGCATCGGCCGGCGCGACGGTACGCCGACCACCGGCGTGCCGCGCACCCGGTTCACCCTGTGGAGCAGCTATCAGTTCCAGGACAGCCGCTGGAGCGGCTGGGGCGTGGCCGGCGGCATCCTCGCGCGCGATCACACGCTCGGCCGCCGCTTGGCCGGCGGCTATTTCAAGATTCCCGGGCAGGCCGGCGTGGACGCAAATGTGTCCTATCACACCGAGACCTGGGGCGTGACCGTGGGCATGCGCAATGTCTTCGATCGGCGGCTGTACGCAGACGAGTTCGACGAGACGTTCGTGCCGTTGCCGGAAGGGCGCAGCCTGCTATTGACCGGCAGCTATCGCTTCTAGCGCCTCGCGGCCGGCGCGACCACGCTCAAGCCTCGGTGGACGCCTGCGGCGCCTCTTCGACCTGGCCGAGTTCGTGCAGCAACGCGGTGGCGTAGCTGCCAGGCGGCAGTGCGAAACGCAGCTCCAGTGCGTCGTCCTGCCCGTCCAGCCAGCGCCACTGCAGGTCGGCCGCGCGCAGGCGGGTGGCTCGCCGCTCCTGCTTCAGGCCCTCGCGCTCCAGCCCGTCGCGCAGGCGCAGCGCGACGGCCTCGTCCAGTGCCGCCAGTTCCAGCGCACGCGCCGCCTCGGCGCTACGCAACTCGCCGGCGCCCCACAGCGGCGCCGACGGATGGATGTCGAACCGCTGCAGGCGCTCGGCCAGCGCCTCCGACCACGGCTCCGGCCCGAACACGCTGCGGCTGCCGTCGAGCATCCACACTTCGCCGTCCAGCGCGCTGTCCCAGTTGCCGGCGGCCACGCGTGCGGCCAGCACCCGGTTGAACAATTCCGAACGGGCCGCCGACAGCAGCAGCGAGCGCTGCTCGCGCCGCACCCGGCGACCTCCGAACATCGCCAGCGCGGCGCCGACGTTGCCGCCGTCACGACCGAAACGCTGTTCGCCGAACCAGTTGGGAATCCCGCGCGCGGCGATCTGTGCCAGCCGCGTCTCGATCGCGCTGCGCTCGCCGTGCACCTCGCGCAATACCAGCACGAAGCCGTTGCCGGCCAGCGCGCCGCGCGGCAGCTTGCGGTTGTGCCAATGCGCCTCCAGCACCTGCAGGTCCGCGTCCTGCAGGCTCTCCAGGGACGGCGCCACGCGCTTGGGCAGATGCACCGAGAAACGCTGTGTGGTGACCGCATGCCGGTCCTTCATGCCGGCATAGCCGATCGCCAGTTCCGCCACCCCGGCCCACTGCGCCAGGCGGCGCGCGGCGAAGGCGGTGTTCATGCCGCGCTTGCGCACCGTCAGCAGCAGGTGCTCGCCTTCGCCGCTGGGCGCGAACGCGGGTACTTCGTCGACCTGGAAATCCTCGGCGCTGCAGCGCATGCGCGCCTGCAGCGGCGCGGCGCCGAACGCGCGCGGCAGCTCGCTCACAACGCCACCAGCAAGGCCACCGCCTGCGCCGCGATGCCCTCGCCGCGACCAGTGAAGCCCAGTTTCTCGCTGGTGGTGGCCTTGACGCTGACGCAGTCCAGTTCGACCTGCAGCAGCGCCGCCAGGCGTTCGCGCATCGCGTGCGCATGCGGACCGACCTTGGGCCGCTCGCAGATCACGGTGACGTCGGCATTGCCCACGCGCCAGCCGCGCGCGTGCAGCAGGCCCACGCAGTGATCGAGAAACTGCGCGCTGTCGGCGCCCTTCCAGCGCGGATCGGACGGCGGGAAATGCTGGCCGATGTCGCCCAGCGCCAGCGCGCCGAGCAAGGCATCGCACAGCGCGTGGATCACCACGTCGCCGTCGCTGTGGGCGAGCACGCCGCGCTCGTGCGCCACGCGCACGCCGCCGAGCATGAGGTGATCGCCGTCGCCGAAGGCATGGACGTCGTAGCCCTGGCCGATGCGGATACGGGGAAGTTCAGACATTGACATGGAGACATCCCACGAAAAATGAAAAAGAACGGAGCACGTGCCGCGCCGCGGCGGCCGCATCCGACGGCAGGCGCATCACGACGGCCGCGTGCGCTGGAACAGTTCGAACTCGAACCGCGCCAGATCGGCCGGGGTGGTGACCTTGAAGTTGTCTTCGGCGCCTTCCACCAGCAGCGGCCGCAGCCCCAGCAACTCCATCGCCATGGCGTCGTCGGTGACCTCCACGCCGGCCGCGGCGGCCTGCTCCAGGGCGCGGCTCAGTTGCATGCGCCGGAACAGCTGCGGCGTCAGCGCGCGCCACAGACGCTCGCGCGGCTCGGTGCCGTCGATGCCGCCGTCGTCGCCGGCGCGCTTGAGCGTGTCGCGCACCGGCGCGGCGAGGATCGCGCCGACCGGATCGCCGCGCCCGGCCTCCAGCAGCCGGTCGAGGTCGGCCAGCGCCAGGTTCGGTCGCGCCGCATCGTGGACCAGCACGAAATCGTCCGCCTTCACCGACTCGGGGAGCGCGTGCAGCGCGGCCAGGACAGAGCCGGCGCGGCTACCGGCGCCCAGACAGGTCAGCACCGGCTTGCCGGCCAGTTCGGTCCAGCCCGGCCACTGCGCATCGTCGGCGCCCAGCGCCACCATCGCCCCGGCCACCGCCGGATGCGCCAGCAATGCCTCCAGCGCATGCGCCAGCAGGGGACGCCCGCCGGCCTCCAGATACTGCTTGGGGGTGGCGCTGCCGAAACGGGTGCCGCGGCCGGCCGCCGGGACCACGGCCCAGACCGTGGCCATCAGGGCTGCTCGCCCGGCGCGGGGGGCGTCGGCTGCTCGCCCGATGCGGCGCCAGCCGAGGCCGGAGGCACCGGCGCGTTCTCGACCACGCGGTAGAACTTTTCGCCCGGCTTGATCATGCCCAGTTCGCTACGCGCGCGCTCCTCGATCGCCGCCTCGCCGTCCTTGAGGTCCTTGACCTCGGCGGCGAGCGCGGCGTTGCGTTGCTGCAGTCCTTCATTGTCGCGTCGCTGGTGCTCGACCTGGCTTTCGAGCACCAGCACTTCGCCGGAATTGCCCGGACCGAGCCAGAAACGGTACTGCAGCCACGCCAGCAGTCCCGCCAGCACCAGCAGCAGCCAGCGCCAGTTGCGCACGGCCTATCGCTTGAGCGAGACGAACGCGTCGCGCCCCGCGTAACGCGCGGCGCTGCCCAGCGCTTCTTCGATGCGCAGCAACTGGTTGTACTTGGCCACGCGATCGCTGCGGCACAGCGAGCCGGTCTTGATCTGGGTGGCGGTGGTGGCCACGGCGATGTCGGCGATGGTGGTGTCCTCGGTCTCGCCGGAGCGGTGCGAGACGATGGCCGCGTAGCCGGCCTTGTCGGCCATGGCGATGGCTTCCAGGGTTTCGGTCAGGGTGCCGATCTGGTTGACCTTGATCAGGATCGCGTTGGCGGTGCCGGACTCGATGCCCTGCTTGAAGATCTTCGGGTTGGTCACGAACAGGTCGTCGCCGACCAGCTGCACCTTGCTGCCGATGCGCCCGGTGAGCAGCTTCCAGCCGGCCCAGTCGTCCTCGGCCAGGCCGTCCTCGATGCTGACGATCGGGTACTGCGCGGCCCAGTCGGCGAGGAAGTCGACGAACTGCTCGCTGGTCAGGCGCTTGCCCTCGCCCACCAGGTGGTACTTGCCGTTGTCGTAGAACTCGCTGGAGGCCACGTCCAGGCCCAGCAGCACGTCTTCGCCGGCGGTGTAGCCGGCCTTGCCGATGGCTTCGAGGATGGTGTCCAGCGCTTCGACGTTGCTGCGGAAGTCCGGGGCGAAGCCGCCTTCGTCGCCGACCGCGGTGGACAGGCCGTGGCCCTTCAGCACCGACTTCAACGCGTGGAAGATCTCGGTGCCGGCGCGCAGCGCCTCGGAGAACGAGGCGGCGCCGACCGGCAGCACCATGAATTCCTGGAAATCGACGTTGTTGTCGGCATGCGCGCCACCGTTGATGATGTTCATCATCGGCACCGGCAGCGCCAGGTTGGCGGTGTTGCCCGCGGCCAGCGACTGCCACAGCGGCTGCTTGCGCGAGGCGGCGATGGCGTGCGCATTGGCCAGCGAGACGCCGAGCAGCGCGTTGGCGCCGAGGCGGCCCTTGTTCTCGGTGCCGTCCAGGTCGATCAGGCGCCGGTCCAGGCCCTGCTGGTCGGCGGCGTCGAAGCCCTTCAGCGCGCTGGCGATGGTGGTGTTGACGTTCTCCACCGCCTTGCGCACGCCCTTGCCCAGGTAGCGGGTCTTGTCGCCGTCGCGCAGCTCGACCGCTTCCTTGGTGCCGGTGGATGCGCCCGAGGGCACCGCGGCACGACCGAACGAACCGTCCTCCAGGATGACATCGGCTTCCAGCGTGGGATTGCCGCGGCTGTCGAGGATTTCACGGGCGTGGATGCTGCGGATCGTACTCATGGGCGGGCCGGTTACCTGTAGGAAGAGGGGGCGGAAAACGAATGCCGGCTGATTATCCCCGGCCGCCGGTTGCTTGCCAAATGGGGCCTCAGCCGAGGCCCGTCGCGCCCAGCGGAATCCCGCCGAGGAACAGCAGGACCAAGACCAGCATCGCCAGCAGCAGGCCGGCGCCGATGCCGGCCAGGACGCGACCGCGTCGCCGCGCCCAGCCGAGCGCGGCGGCGATCACCGTGCCCAATGCGGCGATCGCCAGCGCCAGCAGGCCGCCGACGATCCAGGGCTGCATGGCCAGGATGCCGTGGTTGCCGTCGCCGGGCGCGCCGATCGCACGGGTGAACGCGAACAGCACAACGCCCAACGCCGTCCAGGCCAGCAGCGACAGCAGCAGCGCACACAGGCCCCAGGACCGGGCACGGATCTGGCTGCGCAGGGTCATCGCCCGCGTCACGCCGCGCCAGCAGACGCATGGCAGGACACGTCCGGCCGGGTGTTGCACGGATGCGGCGGCGGCAGCCGGGGCCTCACGCGAAGCGCGAGAACCCGTGCTTCTTGGTGACCGCGTCCAGTTCCATCAGCGTTTCCAGCAGCGCTTCCATCTGGTCCAGCGGCCAGGCGTTGGGGCCATCGGACAGCGCCTTGGACGGATCCGGGTGGGTTTCGGCGAACACGCCGGCCACGCCCACCGCCACCGCCGCGCGCGCCAGCACCGGCACGAATTCGCGCTGGCCGCCGGAGCTGCCGCCCTGCCCGCCCGGCAACTGCACCGAATGGGTGGCGTCGAACACCACCGGGCAGCCGGTCTCGCGCATCACGCTCAGCGAGCGCATGTCGCTGACCAGATTGTTGTAGCCGAAGCTGGCGCCGCGCTCGCAGACCATGATCTGCGCGTTGCCGGTGGACTTGGCCTTCTCCACCACCGGCTTCATGTCCCACGGCGACAGGAACTGGCCCTTCTTGATGTTGACCGGCTTGCCGGCGGCGCACACGTTCTTGATGAAGTCGGTCTGCCGCACCAGGAACGCCGGCGTCTGCAGCACGTCCACCACCGCCGCCACCTCGTGCATCGGCGTGTACTCGTGCACGTCGGTCAGCACCGGCACGCCGATCTGCGTCTTCACCGCCTCCAGCACCTTCAGCCCTTCTTCCAGGCCGGGGCCACGGAAGCTGGTGCCGGAGGTGCGGTTGGCCTTGTCGAAGCTGGACTTGAAGATGAAGTTGATGCCCAGCCGGTCGGTGATCTCCTTGAGCCTGCCGGCGACGTCGAGTTGCAACTGCATCGACTCGATCACGCAGGGGCCGGCGATCAGGAACAGCGGCTGGTCCAGGCCGACGTCGAAGCCACACAGTTTCATTGGATCACCTATCGGTTGAGCCGCGTCCCGTTCGGGCACGAGATGTTGGCGAGGTTACTCCCCTCTCCCACCGGGAGAGGGGTCAGGGGTGAGGGTCCGGGCGAAGCCTCATGGAATCAAGCCCCTCTCCCGTCGGGAGAGGAGTCGGGGGGTGAGGGTCCGAGCCAAGCCTCATGGAATCAAGCCCCTCTCCCTCCGGGAGAGGGGTTGGGGTGAGGGTCCGGCGAAGCCTAGGGAATTCAACTTCGCGAGGCTTCGCCCCGTACCCTCATCCGGCGCTTCGCGCCACCTTCTCCCACAGGGAGAAGGAACTACGCGCGCGCTTCCTTCAGCAGCTTGCCGCCCGCCTTGCGCTCGCGCGCAGCGCGCACGAAGCCGATGAACAACGGATGGCCATCGCGCGGCGTGGACAGAAACTCCGGGTGCGCCTGGCAGGCCAGGAACCACGGATGCGTCTCGCGCGGCAGTTCCACCATCTCCACCAGGGTGTCGTCCATCGACTTGGCGGCAATCACCAGGCCGGCGTCCTCGAGCTGGGTGCGATAGCGGTTGTTGAACTCGTAGCGGTGACGATGGCGTTCGGCCACCACGTCCTTGCCGTACAGCTCGCGCGCCAGCGTGCCCGGCTTGAGCCGCTGCTCCTGCAGGCCCAGGCGCATGGTGCCGCCGAGGTCGGACTTCTCGTCGCGCTTCTCGACATCGCCGCTGGCGGTGCGCCACTCGGTGATCAGGCCGATCACCGGATACGGCGACTGCCGGTCGTTCTCGGTGCTGTTGGCCGCATCCAGCCCGGCGACGTGCCGCGCATAGTCGACCACCGCGGCCTGCATGCCGTAGCAGATGCCGAAGTACGGCACGCCGTGCTGGCGCGCGTAGCGCGAGGTCAGCACCTTGCCTTCGAAGCCGCGGTCGCCGAAGCCGCCCGGCACCAGGATGCCGTCCACGTCGGCCAGCGCCGCCATGTCGCTGCCTTCCAGGTCCTGCGCTTCCAGCCACTTCAGGTTGACCTTGGTGCGCTGGCGCAGGCCGCCGTGCTTGAGCGCCTCGCCGACCGACTTGTACGCATCCTGGTGGTCGACGTACTTGCCGACCACGGCGATGGTGACCTCGTCGAGCGGATGCTTGATCGCGTCGACCACCGCCTCCCACTCCGACAGGTTGGCCGCGCCGACCTTGTCGCGCAGCTTGAACTGCTCGATCACGATCTCGTCCAGACCCTGCCGGTGCAGTTCCAGCGGCATGCCGTAGAGCACGTCGATGTCGGCGGCGCTGATCACCGCGCGCTCGGAAACATTGGTGAACAGCGCGATCTTGCGCCGCTCCGAATCCGGGATCGCCTGTTCCGAGCGGCACAGCAGCACGTCCGGCTGGATGCCGATCGAGCGCAGTTCCTTGACCGAATGCTGGGTCGGCTTGGTCTTCAGTTCGCCGGCCGCGGCGATGTACGGCACCAGGGTCAGGTGCATGAACATGGCCTTCTCGGCGCCGCGTTCGGTGCGCACCTGGCGGATCGCTTCCAGGAACGGCAGCGATTCGATATCGCCGACGGTGCCGCCGATCTCGACCAGGGCCACGTCGTAGCCGGCGGTGGCTTCATCCACGCAACGACGGATCTCGTCGGTGATGTGCGGAATCACCTGCACGGTGGCGCCGAGGTAGTCGCCGCGGCGCTCCTTGCGGATCACGTTCTCGTAGATGCGCCCGGTGGTGACCGAATTCTTGCGCGACAGGCGCGTGCGCACGAAGCGCTCGTAATGCCCCAGGTCCAGATCGGTCTCGGCGCCGTCGTCGGTGACGTACACCTCGCCGTGCTGGAACGGGCTCATCGTGCCCGGGTCGACGTTGATGTAGGGGTCCAGCTTCATCATCGTGACCGACAGGCCACGTGCTTCGAGAATGGACGCAAGCGAAGCGGCCGCGATGCCCTTGCCAAGCGAGGACACTACGCCGCCGGTAACGAAGATCAGGGGGGTCATGGCTCAAAGGCCTCCCGGAAAGCCATAGTTTAACGGGTGAAGCGGATTTGCCCAAGCGCTTTCGCGCAACAGCCGCCCCACAAAAAAAGCGACGCCCCGGGCGACCGGGGCGTCGTGTGCAGGAAACCGTGCGCAGGCTCAGGGCTTGCGCGCTTCCTCTTCCTCTTCCTTCTTCGGCGCGGCCGCATCCTTGCCGGCCTTGTGCTCGGCGGCCGCGGCGGCGCGGCGCTTGGCCTTGGCGTCGGCCTCGGCCTTTTCCTTGGCGACCTGCGCGTCGTAGGCGGCGGCACCGGAGGCGGCCGGATCGGCGCTCTGCGCCTGGGCCATCGCGACCGGCACGGCCACCGCGGCGGCGACCAGGGCGGCCAGGGTCAACAGCTTGCGAACGTTCATGGCGGACTCCTTTGGGACGTGCGACGAAGATGTGGGCGACGTCGCGGTTTTTCCAGAGCCAGCGTAGCGCGCCGCCGCCGCACCTGCCCTGAACACCGGCGACGTGCAAAAAACCGCCGCAGACCGCACACTTCCGGATCTGCTTCGCGCCACCTGCTGAGACGCATGAATACCCGCTACAACGCCGCCGACATCGAAGTTCTCTCTGGCCTGGACCCGGTCAAGCGCCGGCCCGGCATGTACACCGACACCGCACGGCCGAATCATCTGGCACAGGAAGTCATCGACAACGCCGTGGACGAGGCGCTTGCCGGCCACGCCCGGCACATCGAGGTGACGCTGTACAAGGACGGCAGCTGCGAGGTGTCCGACGACGGCCGCGGCATGCCGGTGGACATCCACCCGGAAGAGAAAATCTCCGGCGTCGAACTGATCCTCACCCGGCTGCACGCCGGCGGCAAGTTCAGCGACCGCAACTACACCTTCAGCGGCGGCCTGCACGGCGTCGGCGTCAGCGTGGTCAATGCGCTGTCCAATCGGGTGGAACTGTTCATCAAGCGCGAAGGCAACGAGTACCGCATGGCCTTCGCCGACGGCCACGCCGCCTCCAAGCTGGAGATCGTCGGCAGCGTCGGCAAGAAGAACACCGGCACGCGCCTGCGCTTCTGGCCGGACCCGAAGTATTTCGACACGCCGAAGTTCGCGGTGCGTGCGCTGCGCCACCTGCTGCGCGCCAAGGCGGTGCTGTGCCCCGGGCTGACCGTCAAGCTGCACGACGAGGCCACCGGCGAGCAGGACACCTGGTACTTCGAGGACGGCCTGCGCGACTACCTGCGCGGCGAACTGGCCGACCGCGAGCTGCTGCCGGCCGAACTGTTCGTCGGCAGCCTGAAGAAGGACCGCGAGATCGTCGACTGGGCGGTGGCCTGGGTGGTGGAAGGCGAACTGGTGCAGGAGAGCTACGTCAACCTGATCCCCACCGCGCAGCACGGCACCCACGTCAACGGCCTGCGCAGCGGCCTCACCGACGCGCTGCGCGAGTTCTGCGATTTCCGCAATCTGCTGCCGCGCGGCGTGAAGCTGGCGCCGGAAGACGTGTGGGACCGCGTGGCGTTCGTGCTGTCGCTCAAGATGACCGACCCGCAGTTCAGCGGCCAGACCAAGGAACGCCTGTCCTCGCGCCAGGCCGCCGGTTTCATCGAAGGCGCCGCGCACGATGCCTTCAGCCTGTGGCTGAACCAGAACGTGGAGACCGGCACGCGCATCGCGCAGATCGCCATCGACCGCGCCAGCGCGCGGCTGAAGACCGAGAAGCAGATCGTGCGCAAGAAGGTCACCCAGGGCCCGGCGCTGCCGGGCAAACTGGCCGACTGCATCAGCCAGGATCTGTCGCGCACCGAACTGTTCCTGGTCGAGGGCGACTCGGCGGGCGGCAGCGCCAAGCAGGCCCGCGACAAGGATTTCCAGGCGATCCTGCCGCTGCGCGGCAAGATCCTCAACACCTGGGAAGTGGCCTCCGGCAGCGTGCTGGCCTCGGAGGAAGTGCACAACCTGGCGATCGCGATCGGCTGCGACCCGGGCAAGGAAGAGATCGACGGACTGCGCTACGGCAAGGTGGTGATCCTGGCCGACGCCGACTCCGACGGCCTGCACATCGCCACCCTGCTGACCGCGCTGTTCCTGCGCCACTTCCCCGCCCTGGTGCGCGCCGGCCACGTGTTCGTGGCGATGCCGCCGCTGTTCCGCGTGGACGTGGGCAAGCAGGTGTTCTACGCGCTGGACGAGGAAGAGAAGCGCTCGCTGCTGGACAAGATCGAGCGCGAGAAGATCAAGGGCCAGGTCAGCGTCACCCGCTTCAAGGGCCTGGGCGAGATGAATCCGCAGCAGTTGCGCGAATCCACCATCCACCCCGACACCCGGCGCCTGGTGCAGCTGACCGTGGACGACGGCGAGCAGACCCGCTCGCTGATGGACATGCTGCTGGCCAAGAAGCGCGCCGGCGATCGCAAGCAGTGGCTGGAGACCAAGGGCGATCTGGCGTCGCTGGAGGTCTGAGGCGACGCAAGCGCTGCTGCTTGCCGCCGTCGTAGGAGCGGCTTCAGCCGCGACCTGGCGTTGTCGGGAAAGCACTGTCGCGGCTAAAGCCGCTCCTACGACAGGCGGCGGCGGAGGCTCGGTTTTCGCACCAGCACGCCTGTTAGTCAGGCAACCGGCGATCGACCGCCACCCTGGGGCTTAGCCGCGCGCAGGCGCCGCCGGGACCACGCCGGTGCAGTCGTGATCCTGCAGTTCTTCCGCACCGACCCCATCGCCGGGAAGCGCGGTAGCGGCCAGCAGCACGAAGCCGGGGCGGCCATCGAACTCCGCGCCGACCACCGCCAGGGTCTGGTGCGCCATGTGCTGGTGCGGCGGCAGCGCGCGCGCCAGCAGGGTCAGCGGATTCGCATCCAGCGCCTCGCCCTGCAGGCGCATGGCCCGATAGGCGTGCCCCTGGAGCGGCTGCGGCAACGGCGCCCAGGTCGGGCCGATCGACGCCTGCATCGCCTGCAACTGGTCGCGCACCTGCGGCGCCAGGCAATCGATATGGATATGCAACTGGTCCTGCGAACGCGCCGAGGGCGGATTGATCGTCAGGCTGGTCAGTTCGCGCGGCAGCGGCCGCTTCAACAACCGCTCGACCCAGGTGCGCGCCTGCCAGGCCAGGCCCAGCCAGTTCGGCGCGCTGGCGGCGCGCGCGCGCGGATCCTCGATCCCGCTCACCGGCACCGTCGGGATCAGCAGGTACTGGTAGTCGCCGCGCAGGTCCTTCATCAAGGCATAGCGTTCGCCCGGCCCGGGATGCACGTCGCTACACGGCGCCGGATCGGCGCCGACCCGCGCCTGCGGCAGGCAACGCGTGCTCACCAATCGCCACAGGCGGTGCCGATCGTGCGCATGCGCATCGTGCGCCGCCGGCGAGTCGGCCACCGGCGGCGGCGCACTGGCGCAACCGGCCAGCAGCACCGCCAGGGACAGGCACAACGGCAGTTGGAAACGAACTGGAGGCATGCGTGACGGATCGGAGTACGGGACGAGCCGCAGATTGTAGCCAGCGCCGATGACCGGCATGGCGCAGCGCGCGGCCGACGACCATGGCTTTGTGCACATCCGCCGCGCCGGCGCCGCGGCCTAGCATGCCGGCTCCCTCCCTGCGAGCGACCGCCCGTGCCGACCTTCCCCTCCGTCCTGCTGGCCGTCCTGCTGGCGGCGACGCCGATGACCGCGGCACTGGCCGCCGATGCCGACGCGGCGAACGCCGACAAGGCCGACAAGCCCGCCGCCGCCGAACCGGCGCCACTGCCGGCCGACGCGCAGACCAGCCAATCCACCCAGCTCGACGGCCGCACCCTGCGCTACACGGTCAAGGTCGGCACGCTGCCGGTGAAGGACAAGCAGGGCAAGGTCATCGCCGACGTGGTCTATACCGCCTACACAATGGACGGCAAGGACCGCCCGGTCACCTTCGCGCTCAACGGCGGCCCCGGCGCGGCCTCGGTGTACCTCAACCTGGGCGCGATCGGGCCGAAGGTGGTGGCGTTCGGCAGCGAGGGCGACAGCGCCTCGGCGCCGGCGCAGCTGCGCGACAACCCCGGCACCTGGCTGGACTTCACCGACCTGGTGTTCATCGACCCGGTCGGCACCGGCTTCAGCCGCTCGCGCATCCCCGACGAGCAGGCCAAGAAGCAGTTCTACAACCCGCAGGCCGACATCGAATACCTCTCGCGCACCATCTACGACTGGCTGCTGAAGAACCAGCGCCTGCAGTCGCGCAAATACCTGGTCGGCGAAAGCTACGGCGGCTTCCGCGGCCCGCGCATCACCCACTATCTGCAGACCAAGCTCGGCGTGGCGATGAACGGCGTGGTCCTGGTCTCGCCGTACCTGAATCCGACCCTGGACGACAACGGCGACGTCTCGCCGCTGCCGTGGATGCTGACCCTGCCGTCGATCGCCGCCGCGCGCCTGGAACGCGAGGGCAAGCTGACCCCGGAGGCGATGCGCCAGGTGATCGACTACACCCGCGGCGACTACGTGACCGCACTGCTGCGCGGGCGTTCCGATCCGGCCGGCACCACCCGCATGATCCAGCAGGTGACCGCGATGACCGGCCTGGACCCGGCCTTCGTGCGCCGCGCCGGCGGCCGCCTGGAGACCCAGGCGTACCTGCGCGAGGTGTTCCGCGACAAGGGCGAACTGGGCAGCCGCTACGACTCCAACGTCACCGCCTTCGATCCGTTCCCCAACGCCCCCGAGCAGCGCGCCAACGACCCGCTGCTGGACAGCATCATCGCGCCCACCACCACCGCGATGGTCGATTTCGTGACCCGCGTGGTCGGCTGGAAGGTCGACGCCCGCTACGAAGCGCTGAACTACGACGTGAACCGGCTGTGGGACTGGGACGACGAACTGCGCAAGGGCTCGGTGACGCAGCTGCGCCAGGCGGTGGCGATCGACCCGAAACTGCGCGTGCTGATCGTGCACGGCTGGAACGACCTGTCGTGCCCGTTCATGGGCTCGGTGCTGACCGTGGACCAGATGCCGGTGATGGGCAACGACCCGACCCGCGTGCAGGTCAAGAACTACCCCGGCGGCCACATGTTCTACAACCGCGCCGACAGCCAGCGCGCGTTGCGGCAGGATGTTTTGGCGATGTATCGGGCTAATTGATGGGAATGGGGAATTGGGAATGGGGAATCGCAAGAGCGGTTCCCCAGTCGTCAAGACCGTTCCTCGACCTGCGTGGTTCGAGGATGCTGTGCGATAGAGCTATGCGACTGCCCTAGGCGGTCCTCGTTGCGGCACCAGCAAAGTGGACGCCCCCGGCACCAATTCGCGGGGAAGCCACGCTTTTACGATTCCCGTTTCCCCAGTCCCGATTCCCGGCTTCCCTCACACCCACCCGAACAGCGCAAACGCGCGGAAAATCAGATACGCCACGCCGGCGGCGGCGGGGATCGTCAGGATCCACGCCCAGACGATGCGTTCGATGACGCCGAAGCGCAGCGAGCGCGGGTTCTTGGCGAAGCCCACGCCCATGATCGCGGTGGAGATGCTGTGGGTGGTGGACACCGGCATGCCGAAGTGCGCGGCCAGGGTCAGGATCGTCGCCGAGCTGGTCTCCGCGGCGAAGCCGTGGATCGGATGCAGCTTGACCATCTTGTGGCCAAGGGTCTTGATGATCTTCCAGCCGCCGGAGGCGGTGCCGGCGGCCATCACCACCGCGCAGGTCAGCACGATCCAGGTGGCGATGCCCTGCCCCTGATGCGCGTCAGGATGCAGGAACGCCAGCCACGACGGCAGCGCGTCCAGCGCGCCGGTGCTCTGCGCGCCGATCAGGGTCATGGCGATGATGCCCATGGTCTTCTGCGCGTCGTTGTGGCCGTGCGCGTAGCCCATGTACGCGGCCGAGGCGATCTGCGCCTTGCCGAAGAAGGCGTTGACCCAGCGCGGCCGCGCCAGCCGCCCGAGCGGGCCGCCGAGCTTGGCCAGGCCGGCGATCGCCGCCCACAGCAGCAGCATCACCGCGATGCCGAGCAGGAAGCCGGCGATCGGCGAGGTGACCATCGGCACGAACACCTTCCACAGCAGGCCCTTGTTCTTGGCCCAGTCGCCCACGGTCTGCGACCAGATCAGCGCATCCCAGTCGTTGTGCGCCGCGGCCAGGCCGGCGCCGCACAGGCCGCCGATCAGCGCGTGCGAGGACGAGGACGGCAGGCCCTTCCACCAGGTGATCAGGTTCCAGACGATGCCGCCCAGCAGTGCGCACAGCACCACCTGCGGGGTCACCGCGACCACGTCGGTGTTGAGCAGGCCGGAGGCGATGGTCATCGCCACCGCGGTGCCGGTCAGCGCGCCGACCAGGTTCATCGCCGCGGCCAGCATCACCGCCCAGCCGGGGCTGAGCACCTTGGTGGCGACCACCGTGGCGATCGAGTTGGCGGTGTCGTGGAAGCCGTTGATGAATTCGAACACCAGCGCCGCCAGGATCACGATCAGGACCAGGCTCAGCATCGGCGCGCCTCCACGCACGCGGCGGCGGCGGCCGGCGCGCGCAGGGCGCCACGGCCGCGCAGGCAGCAACTTCGCAGCGCGTCCATCAGGAGTTCTTCAGCACGATCTGGTAGACCACCACGCCGGCCTCGCGGCAACGGTCGATGGCCTTCTCCAGGATTTCGAAGAACTCCTTGAGCAGGAACATCTGCAGGTTGTCCAGGCGGCCGGAGTAGATGTCGCGGTACAGCTCCAGCATCAGCCGGTCGGCCTCGTTCTCCAGCGAGCGCAGCTTGTCGTTGAGCGCGCTCATCCGGTCCAGGTGCATGTTGCGCAGGTCGTGGACCATTTCCACCACCACCGCCGCGGCCTGCTCCAGCATCGCCGCGCGCGGGGCGAAATCGATGTGCTCCAGGTGCTGGATCGCCAGCGAGTAGCGGTCGGCGAACTTCTCCACCTGCTTGGGGATCTTGTACAGCGCCGAGCCCAGCGCCTCGATGTCCTCGCGCTCGATCGGGGTCATGAAGCTGTCCACCAGCGCCTGGCCGATCTTGTCCGAGGCCGCGCGCTCGCGCAGGCGCGCCAGCTTGAAGGCGTCCAGCGCCGGCTGCCGGTCGGACTCGCGCATCATCGCGTGCAGGGCCTTGGTGCTGTCGTAGGCGGCCTGTGCCGCCTCGTCGAGCAGGGTGTAGAACTGCTTGCCGGAACCGAAGATGGTCTGCAACGAAAACATGCAACGCGCTTCCCGCCGTCGCGGGAAGGACGGCACTGGGGCGGAATTATGACTGTTTGCTGACACCTGCGGGTAGTCGCGGCCGCTGGGCAGGCCCGGGCCATGTCGGCGCGGCGTGGACGCGGGTCCCGCCCGGGTTTGCTACCATCGCTGCCGCGCCCTTCGCGGGCGCACCCTATGGACGACCACCCCAGCCCCCCTCCCCCGCGCCGCAACGGCGCCCATGTCCCCGCTTTCCTTGGCGCCAAGGAGCGCGCGCATGCTTGAACTGTTGATCGTTGCAGCCCTCATCCTGCTCAACGGTTTCTTTGCGATGTCCGAGATGTCGCTGATGACCTCGCGCAAGAGCCGGCTGAAGCAGATGTCCCAGTCCAGCACGCGCGCGGCCAAGGCCCTGGCGCTGGCCGAGAACCCCGAGCACTTCCTCTCCACTGTGCAGATCGGCATCACCGCCATCGGCATCCTGACCGGTGTCTTCGGCGGCCAAGCCATGGGCGTGGCGATCGCAGCCAAGCTGCAGGCGCTGTTTCCGGCGCTGGCGGCCAACTTCACCCTGTTCGGCGAGCCGCAGCCGTGGTCGGCGCTGATCGGCAAGACGCTGGCGATCGTGTTGATCACCTTCCTGACGCTGATCTTCGGCGAACTGGTGCCCAAACGCCTGGCCCTGACCCGCTCGGAGGTCATCGCCAGCTTCGTCGCCATTCCCATGGGCTGGCTGGCCAAGGCCGCCGCGCCGTTCGTGTGGGTGCTGTCGCGCTCGACCCGGCTGGTGCTGCGCCTGCTCGGCCTTGGCAAGGAGGAGTCGGCCTCGGTGACCGAAGAGGAGATCCGCATGCTGGTGGCCGAGAGCCACGAGGCCGGCGTGATCGACGCGCACGAGCGCGACATGATGAACCGGGTCATGCGCCTGGGCGACCGCACCGCCGACAGCCTGATGACCCCGCGCAACCGCATCGCCTGGCTCGACGCCAACGCCGAGCCGCAGCGCAACCTGCAGGTGATGCGCGAACACGAGTTCTCGCGCTACCCGGTCTACCGCGGCAGCGACCAGGACATCGCCGGCGTGCTGGAGGTGAAATCGCTGGTCACGCGCATGGACGGCGACGCCACCCAACTGTTCCAGAGCCTGCGCGACACCCTGTTCGTGTCCGAGTCCACTCACGCGATGAAACTGCTGGAGATCTTCCGCGAGGAGCAGCAGTCGATGGCGCTGGTGGTGGACGAGTACGGCGAGATCCAGGGCCTGGTGACGATCAGCGACCTGATGGGCGCGGTGGTCGGGCGTCTGCAGTCGGCCGACACCGCCGACGAGGACGCGCTGGTGGTGACCCGCGCCGACGGCTCGCTGCTGATCGACGGCTCGCTGGCGATCGAGGAACTGCGCGAACTGCTGGGTGGCGCCGAGCTGCCCAGCGCCGAGGAAGGCGACTACAACACGCTGGCCGGCCTGTGCATCTACTACTTCGGGCGCATCCCGCACGCCGGCGAGTTCTTCGATTGGGCCGGCTGGCGCATCGAGATCGTCGACCTGGACGGCGCGCGCGTGGACAAGCTGCTGCTGCGCAAACTGCAGGACGAGAACAGCGATGACATCACCGGGTGACGCACCCGGCGGTGCGCCGCACGCGCGCGACCACGGCTACAGCGCCGAGGGCATCCGCACCCTGCTCGACACCTTCGTCCTGGGCGACCCGAACGAACACCTGCGGCTGCGTCTGATCCTCGCCGACCTGCAGCAGAGTGCGTTCGGCGTGTTCCTGTTCGTGGCGATCCTGCCCGCGTTCCTGCCGGTGCCGGGTCTGGCCGGCGGCATCAGCGGGCCGCTGGTGACGCTGATCGGCCTGCAGATGCTGATCGGTCTGCGCAAGCCGTGGCTGCCGCGCTTCATCGGCGAGCGCGGACCGCGCCGCCGCACCATGCAGCGCTTCGTCGGCCGCATCGCGCCATGGCTGCGGCGCCTGGACCGGCTGCTCAAGCCGCGCCTGCCGGCCTTGGTCGACACCCTACCGGCGCGTGCGTTCAGCGGCCTGCTGTTGGTCGTCCTGGGGATCCTGCTGTCGCTGCCGATCCCGTTCACCAACTACGCCTTCGGCGCGATGCTGCTGCTGTTCGCGCTGGCGCTGCTGGAACGCGACGGTGGGCTGATGCTGCTGTCGTGGCTGGGAAGCATCGCGGTGGCGCTGACCCTGGGATTGGCTTCTGACCAGGTGGTCGACCTGGGTCGGGAGTGGATGCAGAAGCTGCGCTGACGCGTCGTGGCGGCAACGCACGCCGCTGCGCGCTCACTTCACCAGGTACAGCCCCGTCTCGTTGGCGAACACGTTGCGCATGTGCGTCTGGCGCGGCGAGGCGTGCTGGGTCGACCGCTCCGTCGCCTGGCCGCGTACGCGCTCCAGGCACTTGCTCAGCTGTTGCAGTGCTGCCTCCAGTCCACATTCGTGCACCGGCGCCACCGGATGTTGTGCGTTCATTGCCGATCCCCTGTTCGCGTCGTTGTACGGCCATGTCCTGGGCCGAACGCCACGCTGATACGTGACGCGACACGATCACATACCGGGCAAAATCAAGACATCGTGAAAGCAGCGCGTGCTGTGATGCCCATCAACAGGAGTGTGGTGTTTCTCGTCGAAGTGCGTCTGCGCTCGTAGACACCCGCGCAACTGCACGCATCAGGCGGCCGCTGCGACCTGCGTCCATGCTTCTGCTGCCAATTGGAACGAGCGCAAGCGCGCCGCGTGATCGTGGATGTTCGCGGTCAACAGCAACTCGTCCGGGCGATGCCGCGCGACGAAGTCCGACAGGCCCTGCGCGACCGTGTCGGGATCGCCGAGCACGGTGCAGGCCAGTGCCCGTTCCACTCCCAGCTTCTCGTGCGGCGCCCAGAATGCTTCGATGTCGTCGATCGGCGGCGGAATCAGCCCGGGGCGGCCGCGTCGCAGGTTGACGAAGCTCTGCTGCTGGGTGGTGAACAGGCGCCGCGCCTCTTCGGTGGACGCGGCGGCCACCACGTTCAAGGCCAGTACCGCATACGGCGCCTGCAGGCGCGCCGAAGCGCGGAACTCGCGGCGATACACCGCCAGCGCCTCGTCCATCGCGTCCGGGGCGAAATGCGAGGCGAAGGCGAACGGCAGGCCCATCGCCGCAGCCAGGCGCGCGCTGAACAGGCTGGAGCCGAGCAGCCACACCGGCACCTCGATGCCGGCGCCGGGCACGGCGCGCACCAGTTGCCCGTCCACCGCCGGCTCGAAATAGCGCAGCAATTCGGCGACGTCGTGCGGGAACTGGTCGGCGCTGTCGAAGTAGCGGCGCAACGCGCGCGCCGTGGCCTGGTCGGTGCCGGGCGCACGGCCCAGGCCCAGGTCGATACGTCCGGGATACAGCGACGCCAGGGTGCCGAACTGCTCGGCCACCTGCAGCGGCGCGTGGTTGGGCAGCATGATGCCGCCGGCGCCGACGCGGATGCGCTTGGTGCCGCCGGCCACATGCCCGATCAGCACCGCGGTGGCGGCGCTGGCGATGCCGGGCATGTTGTGGTGCTCGGCCAGCCAGTAGCGGTGATAGCCCCAGCGCTCGGCGTGCTGGGCCAGGTCCAGCATGTTGGCGAAGGCGCCGGCGGCGTCGCTGCCTTCGCAGACCGGCGCGAGGTCGAGGATGGAGATCGGCATCATGGTGAGGCGGGTTCCTGCAGGCGATGCGAACGACGTGGGGACGCCGGTCGCCGATTGCAGCGCCCGCGGCCGGAACGCTGATTTGCGCTGGGTGTGGTGGGTGGGTGTGGGGCGGGGATGCTTGGCTGGCCGTCGGACCCTCACCCCAACCCCTCTCCCGGCGGGAGAGGGGCTTTGGCCTCTCCCTTCTCCCACCGGGAGAAGGTGCCCCGCAGGGGCGGATGAGGGTGCGGGCGAACTCTCGCATGGCCAGATCCACGAGCGCTGCGCGCGCCGGACCCTCACCCCAACCCCTCTCCCGGCGGGAGAGGGGCTTTGGCTCTTCCTTCTCCCCTCGGGAGAAGGTGCCCCGCAGGGGCGGATGAGGGTACGGGCGAAGCCTCGCAGTGGCAGCTCCGCGCGAGCGCCACTACCACATCGGTTGCACAGCGCGCTGGCTAGGCTGATACCCCTACTCGCCCGGCCGCCCCCATGTCGCTGATCCCGCCGCCCGCCCCCGTCCCCTCTCTGCCCCTGCGCGACCGTGTGGTGCTGGTCACCGGCGGCGCCCAAGGCATCGGCCGCGGCGTGGTGCAGGCGGTGCTGGGGGCTGGCGGCCAGGTCGTGTTCGGCGATCTCGACGCCGACGCCGGACGGGCCTGCGTGACCGAACTGGATGCCGGCGAGCGCCTGCTGTTCCGACGCGTCGACGTGGCCGCCGAGGCCAGCGTGCGCCGCTTCATCGATGCCGCGCTGGCCCGGTTCGGTCGCATCGATGGGCTGGTCAACAACGCCGGCATCGCCGATCCACACACCGGACCGCTGGAACGGCTGTCGCTGCGCGAGTGGAACCGGCGGCTCGGGGCGAGCCTGGGCGGCGCGTTCCTGTGCAGCAAGCACGCCCTGCCGGCGTTGCGCGACAGCCACGACGGCGGCGCCATCGTCAACATCGCCTCCACCCGCGCGCAGCAGTCCGAACCGGACACCGAGGCCTACGCTGCGTCGAAGGGAGGGCTGGTGGCGTTCACCCACGCTCTGGCGATCAGCGCCGGGCCGGCGGTGCGGGTCAACTGCATCAGCCCCGGCTGGATCGCGACCGATGCCTGGCGCAAGCCGAATGCGCGGCGCACGCCCAAGCTGTCGCGACAGGACCATGCGCAGCATCCGGCCGGTCGTGTCGGCACGCCGCAGGACATCGGCGCACTGGCGGTCTATCTGCTGTCGGCCCAGGCCGGCTTCATCACCGGACAGGACTTCGTGGTCGACGGCGGAATGACGCGCAAGATGCAGTACGCCTGAGGGCGTTGGGATTCGGGATTCGGGATTGGTTAAAGCGGCTGCTGCCTCATCTGATGGGGCGACTGCACCATCTGGCAGCAGCCCGCCTTTGCCAATCCCCAATCCCGACTCCCCACTCCCGCGGCGATCAGCCGCCCACCAGCGGCCGCAACTGCGGATCCAGCGCCACGCGTTCGTCGAAGACGAAGCAGCGGCCGTCGTAGCCCTCGCCGCCCACTTCCTCGAAGTAGCCGAGGATGCCGCCGTCCAGTTGCAGCACGTTGTCCATGCCGTCGGCGCGCATCCACAGTGCGGCCTTTTCGCAGCGGATGCCGCCGGTGCAGAAGCTGACCACGGTGGCGTCGGCCAGGGCCGCGCGGTGCGGGGCCAACGCCTCCGGCAGGTCGGTGAACTTGACGATCGGCAGGGTCAGCGCGCCGGCGAAGGTGCCGTAGACCACTTCCTGCGCATTGCGCGTGTCCAGCAGCACCACGCGCCGGCCTGCGTCGTCGTGGCCCTGGCGCAGCCAGCGCTGCAGCGTGGCCGGGGCCACCGTTGGCGCGCGTTCGGCCTCCAGCGGCGACGCCGCATCGCGGCGGAAGCTGATGATCTCCGGCTTGACCTTGACCTTCAGCCGCGCGAACGGCTGCTGTGCGCTGGGGCTGGACTTGACGCGCAGGTCGGCGAAGCGCGAATCGTCTCGCAGCTGTGCGTAGAAGCCGTCGATCGCCGCCGGCGCGCCGGCCAGGAACAGGTTGATGCCCTCGCCCGCCACCAGGATGGTGCCGCGCAGGTCGCCATCCTGCGCCCAGGCATGCAACTGCGCGGCGAGCGCGTCGGGGTCGGCGATGGCGACGAAGTGGTAGGCGGCGGTGTTGGCGATCATCGGCGCATTTTAGAGCCTGTGGCGCATCGCCGCTGCGGGGCAGCGGCCGTCGTCGCGCGCCGCCGCTACCCGCGCAGCAGCAGGAACGGCAGCAGCACCAGCGAGGCCACCAGCAGCATGCCCAGCAGCGTCGCCAGCACGAACAGCGGGCGCCGCCGCAGCAGGCTGACGAAGGTCTCGGCACTGCCGTCGCGCAGCGCCGCGGCGCGCTCGGCGCGGGCGCGTTGGCCACGTTCGGCCTGGTACTCGGCCAGCAGCGCCTTGGCGCGCGCCTGCTCGGCATCCTCGCGCAGCCAGATGCCGCCGGCGGAGATGCCGAAGGTGCCGGCGCGGGTTTCGTAGTAACCGATGCCGGCGGCATCGAGCAGCGCACACACATCGGCGCGTTCGTCGTCGGGCACGTGGCGCAGGTTGAGCAGCAGTTTGGCCATGCGCCGCATGATAGCCGCTGCGGCGATGCGCTACCCTTGCACGCCCTGCCCGCCGTGGACGTCCCGCATGCGCCGAATCCTGCTGCTGTTGAGCCTGTCGTTGCCGGCATGCCTGCTGGGCGGCTGCACGCCGCCGGGGCCGCCGCCCGGCGGCAGCATCGCCACGTTCCAGGCCACCGACGAGCGCGTCGGCGACGGCGCCGAGGCGCGCCCCGGCAGCCGGGTCACCGTGCACTACACCGGCTGGCTGTACGACGAGCACGCCAAGGACAAGCGTGGCGAGAAATTCGACGCCTCCGCCGACCACGGCCAGCCCTTCAGCTTCGTGCTGGGCGGTGGCCAGGTGATCCGCGGCTGGGACGAGGGCGTGGCCGGCATGCGCGTGGGCGGCAAGCGCCTGCTGATGCTGCCGTCGGACTACGGCTACGGCGACAGCGGCGCCGGCGGAGTGATCCCGCCGGGCGCCTCGCTGGTGTTCGAGGTCGAACTGCTCGATGTCCAGCCGCGTTGAGCCGACTGCGCCGATGCCCGCCAGCAAGCACGCCGCGCCGGTGCGCGGCCGCCTCATCATCGTCGGCGGCGGCCCGGCCGGACTGATCGCCGCCGAGACCGCGCGCGCCGCTGGCGCCGAGGTCGACGTGTACGAGGCAAAGGGCTCGGTGGGACGCAAGTTCCTGATCGCCGGCAAGGGCGGCCTCAACCTGACCCACTCCGATCCGTTCGAGCGCTTCGTCGCCCGCTATCGCGAACGTGCGACCGCGGTCGGCGACTGGCTGGCCGACTTCGATGCCGACGCGCTGCGCGCCTGGGCGCAGGCGCAGGGCGTGGAGACCTATGTGGGCAGCTCCGGCCGGGTGTTCCCGCTGGACCGCAAGGCTGCACCGCTGCTGCGCGGCTGGGTGCGGCGGCTGAAGGACGCCGGCGTGCGCTTCCACGTGCAGCAGCGCTGGCTGGGCTGGGCCGCGGACGGCGCACTGCGCTTCGCCGGCGCCGATGGCGAACAGCGCGTGCAGGCCGATGCCTGCGTGCTGGCACTGGGCGGCGGCAGTTGGCCGCAGCTCGGCTCCGACGGCGCCTGGCAGGACACGCTGCGCGCGCGCGGCGTGGAGGTGGCGCCGCTGCAGCCGGCCAACTGCGGTTTCGACGTGGACTGGAGTGCGCATTTCCGCGAACGCCATGCCGGCGCGCCGCTGAAGCCGGTGGTCGCGCACTGGCACGATGCGCACGGCCAGGCGCAGTCGCTGCAAGGCGAATGCGTGGTCGGCGAGCACGGCATCGAAGGCAGCCTGATCTACGCGCTGGCCGCGGACCTGCGCGAAACCATCGCCGCACACGGCCCGACCACGCTGTGGCTGGACCTGGCGCCGGGGCGCGACCTGCCGCGGCTGCAGGCCGAACTGGGCAAGCCACGCGGCGGCCGCAGCTTCGGCGAACATCTGCGCCGCCAGGCCGGCATCGACGGGGTCAAGGCGGCGTTGCTGTTCGAGATCCTCGGCAAGCAGGCCGGCCAGGATCCGGCGCTGGCCGCGGCCACGCTCAAGCGCCTGCCGCTGACCCTGCTGCGCCCGCGCCCGCTGGCCGAGGCGATCAGCAGCGCTGGTGGCGTGCGCCTGGAGGCGCTGGATGCGCAACTGATGCTGCGGGCGCTGCCCGGCACCTTCTGCGCCGGCGAAATGCTCGACTGGGAAGCGCCGACGGGCGGCTACCTGCTCACGGCCTGCTTCGCCAGCGGCGTGCGCGCCGGGCGCGGCGCGGTGGCCTGGCTGCAGCGCGCCACGCGCTGAGCGGCGTCGGCACGGCGACTGGCCGGAACGGCCAGTGACCTTCGGGCCTGTCCTCGCCGCGGCCGCAGCACGTATTTCTGCACGGACGTGGCGACCGCGGCTGTCTCGCGGTTCCAGCTCACCTGCCGCCCGGAGCGACGCATGCGTCCATCGATCCTGTTCCTCGCACTCGGCCTCGCCGGCAGCGCCGTGGGCGCGAGCGCCTCCTCCAGCGTCCGCCAGAAGATGCGCCAGGTCGAGCATGGCCTGTTGCCGGCCGTGGTCACCCAGGACCAGGCGGGCGCGCAGCTGTCGCTGCTCGACCAGATGGACGCGCTGCACGTCCCGGGCGTGGCGATCGCGGTGATCCACCGCGGCCGCGTCGCCTGGGCCAGGGGCTATGGCGTCATCGCCACAGGCGGGGCCGCGGTCGATGCCAGGACCCTGTTCCAGGCCGGCTCGGTGAGCAAGCCGGTGGCGGCGATGGCGGCCTTGTCCCTGGTCCAGGACGGACGCCTGGCGCTGGACGCCCCGGTCAATGCGCGCCTGACCTCATGGACGCTGCCCGATTCCGCCGACAGCCACGACCATCCGGTGACCCTGCGCCACCTGCTGTCGCACACCGCCGGCACCAGCGTGCACGGTTTCGATGGCTACGCCCGCGGCGCCGCCGTCCCCACCCTGCAGCAGGTGCTCGACGGCCAGGCACCCGCGAACTCGGCGCCGGTGCGGGTGGAGGCGCCGGTCGGGGTGCGCTACCGCTATTCCGGCGGCGGCTACACGGTCATGCAGCAACTGCTGATCGACGCCGGCGGGCAGGATTTTCCGACGCTGCTGCAGCAGCGCGTGCTGGCGCCGCTGCGCATGCGCGCCAGCAGTTTCCGCCAACCGCTGCCCGCACGCGATCTGGCGCACGCGGCGCAACCGCACGATGCCAATGGCGCGCCGGTGGCGGGCGGCCCGCACACCTACCCGGAACTGGCCGCCGCCGGCCTGTGGACCAACGCGCAGGATCTGGCGCGTTATGCGATCGAACTGTGCGATGCGCAGGCCGGTCGCGGCCGCGTGCTGTCCGCCGCCAGCGCCCGCGCCATGATGACCCCGGTGCAGGACGGCTACGGCCTGGGCCTGAACATCGGCGGCGCCAGCGCCCGCAAGTATGTCTATCACGACGGTTCCAACGCCGGCTACAAGGCCACGCTGGTGGTGTATCCGCAGGGATGCGACGGCGCCGTGGTCCTGAGCAATGGCGACCAGGGCTACCAGTTGGGGCTGGAGATCGTGCGCGCCGTCGCCGCGGCCTATGCCTGGCCGGATTTCCAGCCGATCCGGCGCAGCGCCGTCGCCGTGGACATCGCTGCGCAACGGCGCTTCGTGGGCACGTTCGCCATTCCCGAGCTGGGCACGTTCCGGATCGGCGAAGCGCAGGGCAGTCTGCTGGTGGAACTGCGCAAGGACCAGGCCTACCCGCTGATTCCCGCGTCGGATCACGCGTTCTTCCTGAGCGCGCAGGACATCGTCATCCGCTTCGATACGCCCGGCGATGCCGACCAGGGCACGCTCGACGCCGATGGCGGGCACTATCCGTTCCGGCGCGTGGCCGCGGACGCCGCCCCGTAGCCAGCGCCGGCATCGCACCGACGGACCGCGCTCAGAGCGTTGCGATCTGCACCCGCGCCTGCGGATCGCGCTTGGCCACATACATGGCCTCGTCGGCGCGCTGGGTGAGCAGCACCGGATCGAAACCGGGGCCGGCCTGCACCGCGATGCCGATGCTCGGCTGCAACGGCAGGTGCCGGCCACTGACCTCGCAGCCGTCCATGCACGCGTCCATGATCCGCGCCGCGGCCGCCAGCACTTCGCGTCTGGCGTCGGCCAGCCCTTCCAGCAGCACCACGAATTCGTCGCCGCCCAACCGCGCGATGCTGTCCTGCCCGCGCACGCAACGCTGCAGCAGCCGCGCGAAGTGCACCAGCAACGCATCGCCGACGTGATGGCCGAAACGATCGTTGACGCTCTTGAAGTCGTTCAGATCCAGGAACATCACCGCCACCTGGCCCTGGCTGCGTCGCTCGCTCATGCGTCGCCGCAGCGTCTGGTTCCAGGCCATCCGGTTCGGCAGCCCGGTCAACTCGTCGCGCAGCGCGCGTTCTTCCAGCAGCCGCGCCAACCGGGTCTGCCCGGTGATGTCGCTGATCATCAGGTGCAGGCCGACCCGCTGCGGCGCCAGCGCCACGTCCGGGATCAGGCTGAAATGCATGATCCGCAGGGCATCGGCGGCATCGCACAGTTCGGCATCGAACTGCGCCGGCTCGCCCTGCAGCGCCGCCGGCAGATGCGGTTGCAGCAAGGCCAGTTGCTGCGGGTCCAGCACCTCGTGCAGGGGACGGCCGACGATGTGCTCCGGCGCCAGCGCGAACCACTCCGCATACGGCCGGTTGACGAACTGGTAGCGCAAGTCGCGGTCGAGGTAGGCGATCAGCGCCGGGGCGTTGTCGGCGATGGTGCGCAGCTGCGCTTCGCTGTCGCGCAGGCGGTGTTCGGCCAGATGCTGCTCGGTGATGTCCTGGACATGGGTGACCAGATGCAACGGACGGCCCTGCTCGTCGCGCACCAGCGAAACCGCCAGGCGTGCACGTACAGTATGGCCGTCGCGGTGGCGGTAGCGCTTTTCGATGCGGAAGTCGCTGCACTGCCCGCTGCGCAACGCCACCGCCCGTTGCATGTCCTCGGCGAGATCATCCGGATGGGTCAGATCCTGGAAACGTAATTCCAGCAACTCCGCGCGGCTGTAGCCAAGCATCGCGCACAAGGCGTCGTTGACATCCAGCCAGCGCCCTTCCAACGACACCAGCGCCATGCCATGCGCGGCCGCCGAGAACGCGCCGGAGAAACGCTGCCCGGCCAGCAGCGCGGCCTGCGTCGCCGCCCGTTCGGCGCTGACATCGCGTATCACGCAGACCGCGCCCAGGCTGCGGACACCGCCGCCTTCCAGCCGTTCCGCATTGCACAGCACGCTGCGCGGCGCCTGCCCCTTGGCGGCGATCACGATCTCCGCATCGCGCACCGATTCGCCGCGCCAGGCGCGGAACAGCGGCACCTCATCGCGGGACAGCGGGCGCTTGCCGCTGGCGTCGAACAGATCGAAATACTGCGACCACTGCTCGGGCGGCAAGGCGCGCGGATCGGCCCCGTGCCAGTGACGCGCCACCTGGTTGAATTCGCCCAGGGTGCCGTCGGCCAGGCACGACACCACGCCATCGGGCATGGTTTCCAGCAACAGGCTCAGGGTCTTGGCCTGGTCGTGGGCGATGCGCGCGTCGCGGCGCGCTTCCAGCTGCGCGGTGACCTGCCTGGCCAGCCGCTGCAGCCCCTCGCGCTGGCGCGCGTCCAGCTGCCGCGGGCGGACGTCGATCACGCACAGGGTCCCGTAGCTGTGGCCCTGGTCGCCGATCAGCGGCATGCCGGCATAGAACCGCAGGTGCGGCGCCCCGCACACCAGCGGGTTGCCGGCGAAACGCGGATCCAGCGTGGCGTCCGGCACCTCCAGCAACTGCGGTTCCAGCAAGGCATAGGTGCAGAACGCCATCTCGCGCGGATACCCGGTGGTGCCGGGGGGCAGGCCGCAACTGGCCTTGAGCCATTGCCGGCGTTCGTCGATCAGCGAGACCAGTGCGATCGGCGCCTCGCATAGCTGGCTGGTCAGCCAGATCAGGTCGTCGAAGGCCGGCTCCTGCGGGGTATCCAGCATCCCCAGTTCGCTCAACGCCTGCAATCGCTCCGCTTCGTCGGCGGGCAGCGGCGCAGGAACGACGTCGGGGGCCGATGACTGGTTCATGCGCGGTACGCGGAGGAGGTACCGGCACGATAGCCGGCGGCGGGGTCGATGGCGAGTATGCGTCGACATGCTGCGGCGCAAAAAAGAAGGCTGACGATCGCCGCGCCTGCCGGTGTAGGGGACTGCAATTGCAGCGACGGAAGGAAACCACCACACCCTGCCCGCCCGGCTGCCTCGATTACCCGGTCGCCTTGATCTTCTCCATGAACACGCAATCCAGGACCATCCCGCTGGGATGGGGATAGCCCCCCTCGCGTACCACCACATAGCCCTGCGCGCGGTAGAACGCCACCGCGTTCAGCGCAGCGGCCACATGGATGCGCGGACATGCCGCAAGGCGCTGCTCCAATGCCTGCAGCAGGCGCCGCCCGAGGCCGCTGCCGCGCAACGATGGGTCCACGAACAGGCCGTCGATTTCCGCGCCGGCTTCGTCGACGACGCCGAAGCCGAGCACGCTGCCGTCGCCGTCCTCGGCGACGATCGCCCCACCCTCGGCGACCAGGTCGCGGTACGAAGCCGGCGCCGGTGCTTCGCACCAGCGCGCGATCACCTCCGGCGCATAGTGGCTGCTGCAGACCTCGCGCACGCAGCGCGTACGCAGCGCCCACAGCACCGGGATGTCCTCGACCACCGCCGGCCGCAGCTGCGCCGACGCCGCCGCGCTCATTGCGACTTGCTGTCGCGCAGGCGCCGGATCCGCTCCGGCGGCTGGAACGAATCGCTGCGCGCGTCGCCCCAGTAGTCGTGGAAGACCGCATGGTCGGGCACCGTGCGCAGCAGTTCGCCCGGCTCCAGGTAGCGGTACAGCGAGGCCAGCGAGCGGATCTCCACCTGCGAGATGCGGCGCAGGATGTGTTCCGGCCCCAGTTGCGAAGGATGCGTCAGCCCGGCGGCACTGAGCAGTTCGCGCAGCGCCTTGAGCGTGTTGGCGTGGTAGTGCGCGACCCGGGTGGCCTTGTCGGTGGGGTCCAGGTGCTGCCAGCGGCGCCGGTCCTGGGTGGCGATACCGGTGGGGCAACGGTCGCTGTGGCAGCTCAGCGACTGGATGCAGCCCAGCGCGAACATGAAGCCGCGCCCGGCGTTGCACCAGTCCGCGCCCAGCGCCAGGGTGCGCGCGATGTCGAAGGCGCTGGTGATCTTGCCGGCGGCGCCGAGCTTGATGCGCTCGCGGATGTCCAGCCCGACCAGGGTGTTGTGGACCAGCAGCAGGGCTTCGTGCATCGGCACGCCGACGTGGTCGATGAACTCGGCCGGCGCCGCGCCGGTCCCGCCCTCGGCGCCGTCGACGACGATGAAATCCGGATACAGCTCGCTTTCCTGCATCGCCTTGGCGATGGCGAACCACTCCCAGGGGTGGCCGATCGCCAGCTTGAAGCCGGTGGGCTTGCCGCCGGACAGCTCGCGCAGCCGTGCCACGAACTGCAGCAGTTCCAGCGGCGTGGAGAACGCAGAATGCCGCGACGGCGACACGCAGTCGCGGCCCATGGCGACGCCGCGGGTGGCGGCGATCTCGGCGCTGACCTTGGCCGCCGGCAGCACCCCGCCGTGGCCCGGCTTGGCCCCCTGCGAGAGCTTGATCTCGATCATCTTGACCTGCTCCAGCGTGGCGTTGGCGACGAAGCGCTGCGGGTCGAAGCGCCCCTCCTCGTCGCGGCAGCCGAAGTAGCCCGAGCCGATCTCCCACACCAGGTCGCCGCCGCACTCGCGGTGGTAGGGCGAGATCGAGCCCTCGCCGGTGTCGTGGTAGAAACCGCCCTGGCGCGCGCCGGCGTTGAGCGCGCGGATGGCGTTGGCCGACAGCGCGCCGAAGCTCATCGCCGAGATGTTGAACACGCTGGCCGCGTACGGCTGCGCGCAGTCCGCGCCGATGGTGACGCGGAAGTCGTGGTCGGCGATCGCGCTGGTGGCCAGCGAATGGTTGATCCACTCGTAGTCCGGCGCGTAGGTGCTGCGCTGGGTGCCGAACGGCACCACGTCCATCACGTTCTTGGCACGCTGGTAGACCAGAGCGCGCTGCTGCCGCGAGAACGGCGCCTCCTCGATGTCGCTCTGCAGGAAGTACTGGCGCATCTCCGGGCCGACCGATTCCAGGCCGTAGCGGAAGTGCGCCAGGATCGGATAGTTGCGGCGCAGGGTGCTGCGGGTCTGCAGCAGGTCCACGGTACCCAGCCCCGCCAGCACGGCGAAGGCCGCCACGCCCCAGCCCCACAACGGCCAGATCGCGCACAGGGCGATGGACAGCGCCAGCAGCAGGCAGCTGGCGAGATAGGCTAGGTAGCGGTGCATCGCGGTCCTCGCAGGCGTCGGAAGCCGGCGAGTGTAGAGGGTGTGGCGGTCATGGCGTTGCGACCGCCGCCGGGTCCGCTCCGCGCAGGTACAGCTTGCGGGTGCCACGCGCGCCGGCGATTGGGCCGGCGCGCGCCGCGCCCCGTCTTACAGGCGGTCGTCCACCGCCGCGCGCGGCCACACCGACTTGACGTCGTAGACCACCAGGTCGGGCGTGCCGAGCGCGCGGATCTGCGCCGCGTCCAGGTCGCGGTAGGTCGCGTGCGCCACGGCCAGCACCACCGCGTCGTAGCGGCCGGGCACCGGCTCGGGCAGCAGGTCGACGCCGTGCGCCTGCGCCGCCTGCGGGTCGGCCCAGGGATCGCAGGCGTCGACGCGGGCGCCGGTCGCGGCCAGCGCCTGGACCAGTTCCAGCGCGCGGCTGTTGCGCAGGTCCGGGCAGTTCTCCTTGAAGGTGACGCCGAGCACCAGCACGGACGCATCGGCCATCGCCACGCCCTTGCCGGCCAGCAGCGCCTGCACCCGCGCGGCGACGTGCGCGCCGACCCGGTTGTTGACCTGGCGCGCGGTGTGGATCAGGTCAGGGTGGTAGCCCACGCTCTCGGACTTGTGCAGCAGGTAGTAAGGATCCACGCCGATGCAGTGGCCGCCGACCAGGCCCGGCCGGAACGGCAGGAAGTTCCACTTGGTGCCGGCGGCGTCCAGCACGTCCTGGGTGTCGATGCCGAGCCGGTCGAAGATCAACGCCAGCTCGTTGACCAGGGCGATGTTGACGTCGCGCTGGATGTTCTCCACCACCTTGGCCGCCTCGGCCACGCGGATCGACGGCGCGCGCCAGGTGCCGGCGGCGATGATGCCGGCGTACAGCGCGTCCACTGCGTCGGCGGCGGCAGGGTTGGAGCCGGAGGTGATCTTGCGGATGTCGGCCAGGCGCCGCTGGCGGTCGCCGGGGTTGACCCGCTCCGGGCTGTAGCCGCAATGGAAGTCGACGTCGCAGCGCAATCCCGAGCCCTGCTCCAGCAACGGCAAGCACACTTCTTCGGTGGTACCCGGGTAGACGGTGGACTCGTAGATCACCAGGTCGCCGCGCTTGAGCACGCCGGCCAGCAGCTCGCTGGCCTGGCGCAGCGGCTGCAGGTCGGGCTGCTCGTGCGCGTCGATCGGAGTCGGCACGGTGACGATGTAGACGTTGCGGTCGCGCAGCGCGGCGGCATCGTCGCTGAAGCGCAGGTGCACGCCGGCGCGCAGTTCCTCGGCCTCCAGTTCCAGGGTCTGGTCGTGCCCGGCACGCAGTTGCGCCACCCGCTGCGCATCGATGTCGTAGCCGAGCGTGTCGTGGCGGGCACCGAACGCCACCGCCAGCGGCAGGCCGACATAGCCGAGGCCGATCACGGCGATGCGCGGCGGCGCGGAATCGAACACGGGGGCAACGGGCATGCCAGTCCTTTACGGGCGCCGGCAGCGGCGGCCGTCGGCGCGTGATGGGGGAAATCGGGGCGCCCGCGGGCGCGGACGCCAGGCATGGTAAGCCGCGGCGGCGGCGCGGACCAAGTCGCTCGGCGGAACACCGGGTCGCGCATGCGTGCCTCGCCTTCACACGCCGCGTTGGCCGCCTTCACAACGCGGCATGTGAAAGTCGGCGTGCAACATCACGCTTTGTGGCAGCGTGAGCGCGCGTCTTGTCATCCACACCACATGAGCACCACCTCACCTTTACGTACCGCGGCCTAGGGTGATGGAGCGGTGGCTGCCAGGGGGGCACCCTCCGCCTCCCTCTTTCCTCTCACTCAAGGAGAACTCGCGTGAGTCACGCTCCGAGCCTGCTCGTGGATGTCGAAGCCGAATTGGCGCATTGGAAAGCGCTGCACGCGGCGGGCAAATTGGGGTCGCAGTCGTTCAGCGAGCATGCGCGCCTGATCAAGATGGCCTGCGACGTGTTCCTGCAGTTGCCGCGCGAATCCAACGACGTGCGGCTGCAGCGCCTGCGTCAGCGCTACGACGCCGAACACCCCTGGCCGCGCATCGCCTGGAGCGATGCCGAAACCCTGGTCGTCGCCTGCTGGGCGCGCCTCGACGGATCCGAGCAGCACGACCGCCATCCGGATCCGGCGCCCACCCCCGCCTGATCCAGGAGGTCTGCCATGTCCCTGCCCGCCAACCGCGACAACGCCCACGATTCCCAGCAACGCAGCCACACGCCGGACAAGATCCACAACGACGACGCACAGTGGAAGGATCGCGACCAACCCGACAGCGACCCCAAGCGCGACCACGCCGATCCCGAGCACGACTACCCGCGACCGGACGGCAGCGAGTAAGTAGAACACCACTCCCGCTGCGGCAGCGCACCGTCGCCGCAGCGGCACCCCTCTCGCACCCTCACGCCCCCGCGGCGGTCAGCGCAGGCTCGACCCGCGCACGATGCAGCGGCCGCTGAGCACCACCTTGCGGGTCGGCTGCGTCGGCGCGTTCATCCGCTCCAGCAGCAACGACATCGCGGTGCGGCCCATCTCTTCCACCGGCTGTTCGATCACGGTGATGCCGGGTTCGACCAGGTCGGTCCAGCTTTCGTTGTCGAAGCCGGCCAGGGCCAGGTCCTGCGGAATGCGCAGGCCGGCGCCGCGTGCGGCCTTCATCGCGCCCATCAGCAGCAGGCTGTTGCTGGCCACCAGCGCATCCGGCCGCGACGCCTGCGCCAGCCAGTCCTGGACCTCGGCGATCGCCGCTTCGGCGCTCGGCGCCACCTCGCGGTAGTCGGCCGCCAGGCCGTGTCCGCGCATCGCCTCCAGATAGCCGTCGCGACGCTCGGCGGCGGTGCTGCTGGTCCTGCCGAACAGGCCGCCGATCCGGCGCACGCCCTGGCCGACCAGGTGATCGACCAGGGCCGCCATCGCCGCCGCATTGTCCAGCACCACGCTGTCGTGCGTGCCGCGCTTGCCGGCCCGGTCCAGCAGCACCACCGGATGGTCGAAGGTCAACTTGCCCAGTTGGCTCTGGGTGGTGCGGGTGGGCGCGAAGATAAGCCCGCTGACCCGCTCTTCCTGCATCAGTTGCAGGTACAGCGCCTCGCGCTGCGGATCCTCGTCGGTATTGCACAGGATCACGCGCATGCCGGCGCGGTAGGCCACATCCTCGACCGCGCGGATCGCCGCGGTGAAGAACGGATTGCGGATGTCGGCGACGATCAGGCCGACGACCCCCGAGTGCTGCGAGCGCAGCCGCCGCGCCATCAGGTTGGGGCGGTAGCCGGTTTCGCGCACCGCCGCTTCCACCCGCGCGCGCACCTCCTCGCTGACCGGGCCGTGGCCCAGTGCGCGCGACACAGTGGAGGTCGAAACGCCGGCCACCCGCGCCACGTCGTGGATGCTGACGCTCACTGGCAACGTTCCCGCTTGTTTTCCATATCGACCCCCTGTCTTTGTGGCGCCTCCGGATAGTAGCACCCGGCTTTTCCGAAAGAATTGTGCACTGCACATTGACGATCGACTGGGAACGTTCCCACACTGCGCCCACTCGTCGCCCACCCTCAAGGACTCCGCGTGTCCCAGACGCCCTCCTCCTCCCTGGTTTCCAGCGACCTGGTCCGGGTCGATGCCCAGGCCCACGACAAGGCCGACGCGATCGCCCAGGCGGCACAGTTGCTGGTCGCCGCCGGCTGCGTGCCGCCGGCCTACGAGGCCAGCATGCTGCGCCGCGAAGCACTGGCCAACACCTTCCTCGGCCATGGCGTGGCGATCCCGCACTGCACCGGCGAGGACCGCCACCTGGTGCGCCGTGACGGCATCGCCGTCCTGCAACTGCGCGACGGCGTGGAGTGGAACCCGGGCCAGACCACGCGCCTGGTGGTCGCCATCGCCGCCCAGTCCGACACCCACATCGCCGTGCTGCGGCGGCTGACCCGCCTGATCCAGGACCCGCCCCGGCTGGAGGCGCTGTTCGCCAGCGACGACCCGCAGGCGATCGTCGCCGCGCTGAGCGAGGATGCGGCCCCGGCCGCGCCCGCCACCCCGGCCAGCGACCTGGCCGAACGCTTTGACTGGACCGTGCGCTACCCCACCGGGCTGCACGCGCGCCCGGCCACGCGCTGGGTGGAAACCGCACGCGGCTTCGCCGCCCGCATCCAGGTGCGCGCCGGCGACCAGGTCGGCGATGCCAAGAACCTGGTGTCGCTGCTGCAGTTGGGCCTGCATGCCGGCGACACGGTGACCATTTCCGCCGAGGGCCAGGACGCCGCCGCGGCGCTGGCGCGGCTGCGCAACGTGATCGACGCGCTGACCGCGCAGGAGCAGGCCGATGCCGAGGCCGCCGCGCAACGCCGCGCCGCGCCGGTCGCCGGCTGGACCCCGCCGCAGGCGCAGCCGGCCATCGTCGGCATCGGCGCCAGCCCCGGCCTGGCGATCGGCGTGGTGCACAAGCTGGCCGGTCACGACGTCACCGTCGCAGACACCCCGGTGCCGCTGAGCGACGGCGGCGCCCTGCTGCACGACGCCCTGCAGCGCACCCGCGCGCAACTGCAGGCCATCGAGGACGATACCCGGCGCCGCCTCGGCGCCGGCGACGCGGCGATCTTCCGCGCCCAGGCCGAACTGCTCAACGACACCGACCTGATCACCCTGGCCTGCCAGTTGATGGTCGAGGGCCACGGCGTCGCCTGGTCCTGGCAGCAGTCGGTCGAGCGCCTGGCCAACAAGCTCTCGGCGCTGGGCAATGCGGTGCTGGCCGGACGCGCCAGCGACCTGCGCGACGTCGGCCGCCGGGTGCTGGCGCAACTGGATCCGAGCCTGGCCGGCGGCAGCCTGGCGCAGTTGCCGGCCGCCCCGTGCATCCTGCTCGCCCACGACCTGTCGCCGTCGGACACCGCCAACCTCGACACCACGCGCGTGCTCGGCCTGGCCACCGCCGTGGGCGGGCCGACCTCGCACACCGCGATCCTCTCGCGCACCCTCGGCCTGCCGGCGCTGGTCGCCGGCGGCGCCGACCTGCTGGACCTGGAGGACGGCGCCACCGTCATCGTCGACGGGACCAGTGGCCGCCTGTACCTGGCGCCGTCGGAGGCCGACCTGGCCTCGGCCCGCGCCTACATCGACGAACAGCAGCATCTGCGCGCGCGCGAGGCCGAGCAGCGCAACCAGCCGGCGCAGACCGAGGACGGCCATCGCCTGGAGATCGGCGCCAACGTCAACCTGCCCGAGCAGGTGGCCGCGGCGCTGGTGCAGGGCGCCGAGAGCGTGGGCCTGATGCGCACCGAATTCCTGTTCCTGGAGCGCGGCAGCGCCCCCAGCGAGGACGAGCAGTACGCCACCTACACCGCGATGGCGCAGGCGCTGGACGGCCGCGCGCTGATCGTGCGCGCGCTGGACATCGGCGGCGACAAGCAGGTCGCGCACCTGAACCTGCCGCGCGAGGACAACCCGTTCCTGGGCGTGCGCGGCGCGCGCCTGCTGCTGCGCCGCGCCGACCTGCTGCAACCGCAGCTGCGCGCGCTGTACCGCGCGGCCAAGGATGGCGCGCGCCTGGCGATCATGTTCCCGATGATCACCTCGGCGGCGGAACTGCTGACGCTGCGCGCCGAATGCGAGCGCCTGCGTGCGGAACTGCAGGCGCCGGAGGTGCCGCTGGGCATCATGATCGAAGTGCCGGCCGCGGCGATCCAGGCCGATGCGCTGGCGAAACATGCGGACTTCTTCTCGATCGGCACCAACGACCTGACCCAGTACACCCTGGCCATCGACCGCCAGAACCCAGACCTGGCCGCCGAGGCCGACAGCCTGCATCCGGCGGTGCTGCGACTGATCCGCACCACCGTCGAGGGCGCGGCGCGCCACGGCCGCTGGGTCGGCGTGTGCGGCGGCCTGGCCGGCGATGCGTTCGGCGCGGCGCTGCTGGCCGGGCTGGGCGTGCACGAGCTGTCGATGACCCCCAACGACATCCCCGCGGTGAAGGCGCGCCTGCGCGGCAGCCGCCTGGACGCGCTGCAGGCACTGGCGCAGCGCGCGCTGGAGTGCGAGAGCGCGGCGGACGTACGCGCGCTCGACGGCGGAGCCGGCGCATGAGCGTCGACGCCGTCACCGTCACCCTGAATCCGGCGATCGACCTGACCGTGGCGATCGACCGGCTGCAACCGGGCCAGGTGCATCGCGCGCGCAGCGCCCACGCCATCGCCGGCGGCAAGGGCATCAACGTCGCCGCCTGCCTGGCCGATGCCGGCCTGCGCTGCGCCGCGCTCGGCGCACTCGGCGAGGACAACGCGCAGACGTTCGAGGCGCTGTTCGCCGAACGCGGCATCGACGACCGTTGCCTGCGCGTGCCCGGCGACACCCGCACCAACCTCAAGCTGGTCGCTGCCGACAGCGGCGCCACCACCGACATCAACCTGCCCGGCCTGGCCCTGGACCAGGCGCAGCTCGACAGCGTCGGTGCGCGCCTGGCCGAGCTGCTGCGCCCCGGCCTGCCGGTGGTGCTCTGCGGCAGCCTGCCGGCCGGCCTGGCCGAGGACACCTGGCGGCATCTGCAGGCGCAGGCCGCCGCGGCCGGTGCGCGGGTGCTGCTGGACACCAGCGGCGCGCCGCTGCACGCCGCCCTGGACGCGCCGCGCGCGCAGTTGCCGTTCGCGATCAAGCCCAACCGCCACGAACTGGAGGAGTGGGCCGGCGCGCCACTGGCCAGCACCGCCGACCTGCTCGGCGCCGCACGTGCCTTGCTGGCGCGCGGCATCGGCCTGGTGGCGGTGTCGCTGGGCAGCGACGGCGCGCTGTTCGTGCGCGGCGAGCAGGCGCTGCTGGCGCAGCCGCCGCAGGTGACCGGCGGCAGCAGCGTCGGCGCCGGCGACGCGATGGTCGCCGGTCTGGTCGCGGCCTTGCGCGCCGACGCCGACCTGGCGACCTGCGCGCGCCAGGCCACCGCCTTCGCCGTGGCCACGCTGGGCAGCGGCGTCGCCCGCCGCCTGCCGCGCGAGCGCCTGGCCGAGCTGGCCGCCGCGGTCCGCGTGGAGACCCTGGCATGACTTCCGTCGCGTCGCTGCTGTGCGCCGCGCCCTCTTGCGCTCATCGGGAGCCCGCATGAATCCGATCCTCGTGGTGATCGCCGCCGGCGATCGCAGTACCGAAGCCGTCCTCGCTGCCGAGGCGCTGCGCCATGCCGCCACGCTGCGGGGCGCCGTCCTGCAGGCCGAGGTGCGCACGCCGCAGGGCGTGATCGCGCCGCTGGACCTGGCCGCCGCACCCGCCGCTGCGCCGCTGCTGCTGGTCGGCGACGGCGACGCCGATGCCACCCGCTTCGCCGGCCGCCGCGTGCAGCGCAGCGCGCTGGACGCGGTGCTGGCCGACGCCGGTGCGGTGCTGGCGCCGCTGCTCGCCGCCGCTGCGTCCGACGCCGCGGCAGACGCACCTGTCGCCAGCGACGGCAGTGGCAAGCGCATCGTCGCCATCACCTCCTGCCCCACCGGCATCGCCCACACCTTCATGGCCGCCGAGGGCCTGCAGCAGGCGGCCAAGGCGCTGGGCCATCAGATCCGGGTGGAAACCCAAGGCTCTGTGGGCGCGCAGGACGCGCTCAGCGCCGAGGAGATCGCCGCCGCCGACCTGGTGCTGATCGCCGCCGACCGCGAGGTCGACCTGGGCCGCTTCGGCGGCAAGCGCCTGTTCAAGAGCGGCACCAAGCCGGCGATCAACGACGGCCCGGGCCTGATCCGCAAGGCCCTGGCCGAGGCCAGCATTCACGCCGCCGGCAATGGCGGCAGCGCCCCGACCAAGGCCCAGGGCGGCCGCTCCGCAGGCCCGTACAAGCACCTGATGACCGGCGTGTCGTTCATGCTGCCCTTCGTCACCGCCGGCGGCCTGCTGATCGCGCTGGCCTTCGCGCTCGGCGGCATCTACGCCTTCGACGACGCGCACAAGGGCACCCTGGCCTGGTCGTTGTTCCAGATCGGCGCCAAGGCCGGCTTCACCCTGATGGTGCCCGCCCTGGCCGGCTACATCGCCTACTCCATCGCCGACCGCCCCGGCATCGCCCCCGGCATGATCGGCGGCATGGTCGCGGCCAACCTCGGCGCCGGCTTCATCGGCGGCATCCTCGCCGGCTTCATCGCCGGCTACGGCGTGGCCGCGCTGAACCGGGCGATCAAGCTGCCGCGCACCCTCGAGGGCCTGAAGCCGGTGCTGATCCTGCCGGTGCTGGGCACCCTGCTGGTCGGCCTGGCCATGCTCTACGTGGTCGGCCAGCCGGTGGCCGAGCTGCTGGCCTGGCTCACCGAATGGCTGCGCGGCATGCAGGGCAGCAGTGCGGTGCTGCTGGGCCTGCTGCTGGGCGCGATGATGGCCTTCGACATGGGCGGGCCGGTCAACAAGGCCGCCTACGCCTTTTCCACCGGCCTGATCGCCAGTCAGGTGTACACGCCGATGGCCGCGGCGATGGTCGCCGGCATGACCCCGCCGCTGGGCATCGCCCTGGCCACCTGGGTGTTCCGCAGCCGCTTCACCCAGGACGAGCGCGGCAGCAGCGCCGCCACCGGCGTGCTCGGCCTGGCGTTCGTCACCGAAGGCGCGATCCCGTACGCCGCGCGCGACCCGCTGCGCACCATTCCCGCGCTGATGCTCGGCTCGGCCCTGGCCGGCGCCATCTCGATGGCCGCCGGCGCCGAACTGAAGGTGCCGCACGGCGGTGTGTTCGTGCTGCCGATCCCCAACGCGGTCACTCACCTGGGCATGTACCTGGTGGCGCTGCTCGCCGGCACCGTGGTCACCGCGGTGGCGCTGCGGGTGTTGAAGAAGCCGGTTCTCGCCTGATCCCGTCCATGCGCCGGCGCGTCGCCACGCGATGCCCCTCCCCCGTCGCCGCTGGCGGCGCGCCGGCCTTTCCCTGCTGAGGAGTTCCGCCATGTCCCGTCCCCTCGTCTCGTCCCTGCCCCTGGCCACCCTGGCACTGGCGCTCGCCGCACCGCTGGCCCACGCCCAGGACGCCAGCGACGCATTCAAGCTCAAGCTCGCCTACACCGGCGAAGGCGCCGTGTCGCTGGACGGCGGCAAGCATGAGGGCAGCGCCTACGCCGGACAGTTGATGTTCGGCACCGACGTGGACCTGCAACGGCTGATGGGCTGGAACGGCGCCACGCTGAAGGTCTACGGCATCAATCGCCACGGCACCAACCTGGCCAACGGCAACATCGGCAACAGCACCTCGGTGCAGGAAATCTACGGCGGCCAGGGCACGCGCCTGGCCAACTTCACCATCGACCAGAAGCTGTTCGACGATCGCCTGGAACTGGAGGCCGGCCGCAGCGTGGCCAACATCCACTTCCTGGGTTCGGAGCTGTGCGGCTACTTCCAGGGCAACTCGGCCTGCGGCAACCCGACCTTCGTGTTCCGCACCAGCAACTTCACCTACTGGCCGGTGTCCAGTTGGGCCGCGCACGCCAAGGCCTGGGTGACCCCGAACGTCTATGTCCACGTCGGCGCCTACGAGGTCAACCCGATCCAGGCCGAACGCGGCCAGCACGGCCTGAACTGGAGCACCAACGACAGCACCGGGGTGATCGTGCCGTACGCGATCGGCTACAGCACCCAGGCCAGCGGCGCGCGCCTTCCGGCGATGTACGAGCTCGGCGGCTGGCAGGACAATTCCGACTACCGCGATCCGCTCAACGACCGCAACGGCAACCCGGCGCGGCTGAGCGGGCTGGACTACGCCACCCGCAGCGGCCGCTCCGGCGCGTTCTTCCGCTTCGAACAGCAGGTCACCCGCCCCGACCCGGACAGCAACCGCGGCCTGGTGCTGTTCGGCTCGGTGCTCAAGGGCACCTCCGGGCAGTTGATCGAAGACCATTTCCTGGAACTGGGCCTGGTCCAGCGCGGCACCTTCGCCAGCCGCCCGCAGGACAACATCGCCTTCGTCGTCACCCAGCAGCACTACAGCGACGACGCCCTGGAAGACCTGCGCCTGGCCCGCGCCGCGGCCGGCGGCAGCGGCACCCCGCACCGTTCCCAGACCATGATGGAACTGAGCTACGGCATCCAGGTCACCCCGCAACTGCGCATCGCCCCGAACCTGCACTACATCGTGCACCCGGACCAGTTCAACGAGCCGGCGCGTACCCGCGACCTGCCCAATGCCCTGGTTGCCGGTTTGCGGCTGGACTGGGCGCTCTGAGGGGCCGGGATTCGGGATTCGGGATCGCAAAGGCGGCCGATTGCAACCTGAAGGGTTGCGGGCGGGCGTGGCGCGCGGTGTGGCGCTGACGGCAACGGCAGCAGATCGCCCCAGCCAGCGCATGATGCCGGCATGATTCACGCTCGATAGCGGCACGTTGAACGCACGAGGCCCCGGCATGCCGGGGCCTCGTGCGTTTTCTTCCCTTCGATTCCGATCGCAGTGGCGCTGCGCCGATCCGTCGGCACCTGCGGGAGCGAAACGTGGCCGGCGAATCGAGATCCGTTCGATTCCGTGCGAGCCGTCTCCCTGGCGCGGGAGCGGTGACGTTGCCGACGCATGCATGATGCCGCCGCCCGAGAGGCGTGAGGATCGGCGGATGCCGTGGCCGGCTATAGGATTTTTCCTACCCGGCGGCGTCAGGACCGGCGAGCGCGCGAAAGATGTCATGGATGACAATCGTCATCACCGCATCGCAGAATCTGGATACAGACTCCACCGAACCTACATCGACGTATGTGAACGTAGCGACTTCGCCGCCGCCGATTACGACGGTTTTCCCACATCCCCGTTGCAAGCATTTCGCGTCATGCGCATCCTGGTCGCCGAAGACGATACGTCCATTGCCGTTGCATTACGCGACTCGCTCGCCGAGTGCGGCCACGTGGTAGACCATGTCGGCGACGGCGCCGCCGCCGAACGCGCACTCGGTAGCGAAAGCTATCAATTACTGGTGCTGGACCTGGGCCTGCCGCGCCGCGATGGGCTGCAGGTGCTGCAACGCCTGCGCGCCCGCCGCGACGAGATCCCGGTGCTGGTGGTGACCGCCCGCGACGCGGTGGAAGACCGTATCCGCGCGCTCGACGAGGGCGCCGACGACTACCTGATCAAACCCTTCGAACTGTCCGAGTTCCTCGCCCGTACCCGCGCGCTCCTGCGCCGCAGCAGCAGCGGCGGCGTGCCGGAACTGGTGCTGGGGCAACTGCGCATCAACCTGGCCGGGCGCCGGGTGTGGCTGCAGGACCAGCCGCTGGACCTGACCGCGCGCGAGTTCGCGCTGCTGGAAACCCTGTTGCTGCGCAGCGGGCGCGTGGTCAGCCGCAGCCAGCTGACCGAGGCGCTGTGCGATTGGCAGCACGAAATCACCGACAACGGCCTGGACATCTCCATGCACCGCCTGCGGCGCAAGCTGCATGGCGCCGGCGTCGGCATCCGCACCATCCGCGGCCTGGGCTATCTGCTGGAGGAGTCGCACGCCGCCTCACCGGCCGCCGACCACGCACAGACCTCGCAGTGAGCGCGACCACCGCCGCGCCTGCGCCGGCCTACCGCCATCCCAGCCTGCGCCAGCGATTGCTGGCGTTCCTGCTGATCCCGACCGTACTGCTGATGCTGGTGGTGTCGACGCTGTTCTACCTGCTGATGCTCAAGTACACCAATCACGTCCACGACATGGACCTGAAGGAGGACACGCAGGGCCTGGCGAACGCCGTCAACGACCCCGGCGAGCGCATGCCGCTGACCCTGCAGGCGCGGCAACTGCTGGAGTACAGCAGCGACGGCCGGGTGTTCTTCAAGCTCGACAGCCGCCGCCACGGGGTGATCAGCGGCAGTACCCAGCCGATTCCCAAGCACCCGGATCCGGCCGAGATCGGCCGGGTGATGCTGTACGACGACCGCATGGACAATGGCGTGCCGGTGCGCGTGGCCAGTCTGCTGCTGCCCTCGGCGCTGGAGCCGGGCGACTGGCTCACCGTGTCGGTGGCCGAGACCCTGGACGACCGCCACCGCCGCGCCCGCGAGATCCTGGTGCTGATGCTGCCGACCGAACTGCTGCTCACCTGCTCCCTGCTGGTGCTGGTCTGGCACGGCGTGCGCGTCGGCCTGCGCATGCTGGAGCCGGCGGTGCGCCGGCTCGACGACAGCCAGCGCGACCTCAGCCCGGTGTCCGGTCCGGACATCCCGGTGGAGATCCTGCCGCTGACCCAGGCCATCGACGGCCTGCTCGGCCGGCTCAAGCACATGATGGCGCTGCAGGAACGCTTTCTGGCCGACGCCGCCCACCAATTGCGCACGCCGCTGGCCGGGCTGAGCATGCACGTGCAGCGCGCCCAGGCCGGCCAGCGCCCGGAAGACACCGCGCAGGCGCTGCAGCACATCCGCCAGTTGACCGACCGCGCCACCCGCACCTCCACCCAGTTGCTGGCGCTGACCCGCACCCAGGCGCCGCGCGAAAGCATCCGCGAGCTGCTGCCGCTGGACCTGGCGCAATGGCTGCCGCAGGCCCTGTCCGACCGCATCCCCGACGCGCTGCACGCCGGCGTGGACCTGGGCTACGACGCCGGCGACGACGACGCGCCCGCCTGGGTGGCCGCCGACACCTATGCGCTGCGCGAACTGCTCGACAACCTTCTGGACAATGCGTTCCGGCATGCCGCCGGCCGCATGGTCACGGTCAGCCTGCGCCGCGATCCGCTGTACGTGCGGCTGGCCGTGGACGATGCCGGCAGCGGCATCGACGAGGCCCTGCTGCCGCGCCTGGGCGAGCGTTTCTTCCGCGCGCCGGACGCGCCCGAAGGCGGCACCGGCCTGGGCCTGGCCATCGTCGCCAACATCGCCGCCCGCCACCACGCGACGCTGCGCTACCGGCGCTCGGCGCTGGGCGGCCTGCGCGCGGAACTGGACCTGCCGGCCGGCGCGGAGCCGCGCGCATGAGCCGCAACCGTTTTCGCCGCGCCGGCGCACTGGCGCTGGCCAGCGCGCTGGCGCTGGGCGGTTGCGCCAGCAAGCCCATCCCCGATCTGCGCCAGCCATCGCTGCCCGCACACTGGAGCAGCGCGACGCCGCAGGCGGCCGCGCCGCGTCCGCCGGGCAGCGCCTGGTGGCAGGATTTCCACGATCCGCAGCTCGATGCGCTGGTCGCGCAGGCGCTGCAGGACGATCTCGAGGTCGGCCAGGCGCTGGCACGGCTGCGCGCGGCGCGGCGGCTGGACGCGGTCGCCGACGCGACCCTGCGGCCGCAGTTGCGTGCGCGCACCGAGGATCCGATCGACCCCGACGCCAGCGCCTCGTTCCTGGTCGTGGGCGTCGATTCGGAGTGGGAGCTGCCGCTGTTCGGTCGCGGCGAAGCCACCAACCGCGTGGCCCGCGGCGACCTGCAGAGCGCCCAGGCCAACCTGGCGCAGGTGCGCGCGGCGACGATCTCCGACGTGACCCACAACTGGATCGACCTGCGCCACGCGCAGCAGGCCGAACGCCTGCTGCAGGACATCGCCAGCGCGCGCCAGCGCCAGGCCAGCCTGCAGCAGACCCTGGTCGACCTGCATCTGGCCGCGCCGGCCACCGCCGCGCAGGCGCAGGCCGCGGCGCTGCAGGCGCAGAGCGCGGTGAACGAACCGCGCGATGCCGCGGCGGCGGCCGCGCGGCGCCTGGCCGTGCTGCTGGGCCGCGACGCGCCCGACCCGGCATGGAGCACGGCCGCGGCCAGCAGCGCGCCGGGCCAACTGCAGATCGCCGCGGTCGACAGCGTGCCGGCCAACCTGCTGCGGCGACGCCCGGACATCGCCGCGCACGAGGCCGAGGTGATCAGCGCCGCCGGCGCCCTGGGCATCGCCCGCGCCGACCGCTACGGCAGCATCGGCCTGGGCGGCGCGATCCGCTGGTCGACCAGCCTGCTGAGCCACCGCCGCACCGCCACCCACGGTATCGCCTCGTTCGGCCCGGTGATCGACATCCCGCTGTTCGACTGGGGCATCCGCCAGGCCCGGGCCAAGGCGCGCGGCGATCTGCTGGAAGCGGCCACCCTGGCCTACCGGCAGACCGTGCTGTCGGCGGTCAACGAGGTCGAGGACGCCCTGACCGCGCTGGAACAGCAGCGGCGCAACGTCGAGACCCAGCAGCAGGTGCTGCAGGCGCAGCAGCAGGTCGCCGAGGCGGCGCAGCAGCGCCGGCGGCTCGGCCTGGGCAGCGATCTGGACGTGGCCACGCAGCAGGCCGCACGCGACCAGGCAGACCTGGAACTGCTCGAAGCGCAGCGCCAGCGCGATCTGGCCTACGTCGCCCTGCACACCGCGCTGGGCAGCGCCACCGCGCCGATTCCCGGCACCGGCACCGGTAACGGCAACGCGCGCGAAGGCGCGCAGCCCTGATGGTCGCGCTGGCCCGCCAGACCCTGCGCTACGAGTGGCGCCGCTTCCTGCCGGTAGTGGTGTCGGTGGGCTTCGCCAGCCTGTTGCTGCTGCTGCAGACCGCGCTGGTGCTGGGCATCTTCGGCAGCGCCAGCGTCTACGTCTCCGGCTCCGACGCCGACCTGTGGCTGGGCTATCCCGGCACGCAGAGCGTGGACCAGGGCCGCGCCATCGACCCGGACGCGGCCGCGCCGCTGTACCTGGACCCGCGGGTGGCGCAGATCGAGCCGTTCATCTGGTTCGACGGCGACTGGCGCGGCCCCGGCGACACCGGCGCGGTGTCGGTCTACATCTCCGGCATCGACACCCGCGACGGCGGGCTGATGTTCTCGCGCCTGCTCAGCCCGGCGCTGCGTGCGGCGCTGCGCGAGCCGGACACCGTGGTGGTGGACCGCGCGGAACTGGACAAGCTCGGCGTCGGCGTGGGCAGCAGCGCGCGCATCAACGGCCACCGCGTGCGGGTGATCGGGGTCGGCCGTGGCCTACGCGCGCTGGGCGGGGTCAACGTGCTGGCCTCGCTGGACACCGCGCGCGCGCTCAACACCGACGCCGCGCATCCGGACTGGCCGACCTACATGGTGGCCAGGCTGCGCCCCGGCGCCGACCCGCAGGCGGTGGCGCAGGCGATCGACGGCACGGTCGCGCGGCCGCGCGTGGAAGCCTGGAGCGCCGACGATTTCGCCCGGCGCAGCATCCTGTTCTGGATGTTCGACACCGGCGCCGGCTCGGGCGTGCTGTTCCTGGGCGGCATCGTGCTGCTGGTCGGCGTGGCCATCACCAGCCAGACATTGCTCGGCACGGTGCTCGGCGCGGCACGCGAGTACGCCACGCTCAACGCGCTGGGCGTGAGCATGCGCAACCTGCGCTGGGTGGTGCTGGAACAGGCCGCCTGGGTCGGCGCGCTGGGCCTGATCGGCGCCAGCGCGCTGGGCGCGGCGCTGGTCGCGCTGGCCCGCGCGCACGACGTGCCGGTGGCGTTCAACGCCAGCGGCTGGGGCCTGTGCGTGTGCGCGGTGATGCTGCTGACTGTGGTCTCGGCCCTGGCTGCGCTGCGCGGGCTGCGCCGCGCCGATCCGGCGTTGCTGCTGCGATGAGCCGGATCGTCGCCACCGCCGCGCTGCACCCGGCCGCCGCCACCCTGCGCGGCAGCGGGCTGTGCAAGAGCTTCGTCTCCGGCAGCCTGCGCACGCCGGTGCTGCGCGACGTGGAACTGCAGGTGTGGCCGGGCGAACTGACCCTGATCTCCGGCCCGTCCGGCTGCGGCAAGAGCACCCTGCTGTCGATCCTCAGCGGCCTGCAGCGCGCCGACGCCGGCCAGGTGCTGGCGCTGGGCGAGGAGCTGGGCGCGCTCGGCGCCACCGCACTGGAGCAGTTCCGGCTGCGCCACACCGGCTTCATCTTCCAGGGCTTCAACCTGTTCCCGGCGCTGTGCGCGCTGGACCAAGTGCGGCTGCCGCTGCAGTACATGGGCCTGGCGCCGGCCGAGGTGCGCAGCCGTGCCGAAGAGGCGCTGGCCGAGGTCGGCATCGCCCACCGCCAGCACCTGCGCCCGGCCGAGCTGTCCGGCGGCGAGAAGCAGCGCGTGGCGATCGCCCGCGCGCTGGCCAAGCACCCGGCGCTGCTGTTCGCCGACGAACCCACCAGCGCGCTGGACGCCGGCAACGGCCAGATCGTGATCGACCTGCTGCACCGCATCGCGCGCCGCCACAACACCATGGTGCTGTGCGTGAGCCACGACCCGCGCCTGATCCGCCACGCCGACCGCGTGCTGTCGATGGAAGACGGCCGCATCCTCGACGACCGCCGCGTGAACGCGCCGCCCTCGCCCCTGCCCTCACGGAATCCCGCACCATGAAAGCGTTCGCCGCCGCGCCCCTGCTGAGCCTGCTGCTGGCCGCATGCGCGCCATCGGACCGCACGCCGGCGCCGGCGGCCGCCGCCGCCCCCCCGGCCTACCTGGCGGTGGCGCGCGGCCGCATCGATGTGGAGGGCGGCGTGCTCAAGCTCGGCCTGCCGGTCGCCGCGACCCTGCACGAGGTACCGGTGCACGAGGGCGACGCGGTGCAGAAAGGCGCCGTGCTGGTCGCCGGCGACGACCGCGCCGCCGCGGTCGACCTGGACATCGCCCGCACCCGCGCCCAGGCCGCGGCCACCCACCTGAAACAACTGCAGCAGCGCCTGCAGAGCGCCCAGCAGAAGCAACGGCGGCTGGCCGAGGCCGCGCGCCTGGGCGCCAGCGACGGACAGAGCGCCGACGACGCCAGCGACGCGGTGCAGAGCCTGGTCGACGCGCTGGACACCGCGCGCAGCGACGCGGCGCTGGCCGACGCGCAGGTGCGCGCGGCCGAACTGCAGCGTGCGCAGTACCGGCTGCAGGCGCCGGTGGCCGGGCGCGTGCTGCAGCTGTCGGCGGCGGTCGGCGCGCGCACCGAGGCCAACGCGCCGCTGCTGACCCTGCTGCCGGACGCGCCGCGCCTGGTCCGCGCCGAATTGAACGAAAGCTATGCCGGCAGCGTCACCCCGGGCATGTCCGCCGAAGTGATCAGCGACGACGGCCGCCAGACCGTGCTCGGCGAGGCGGTGGTGCGCTGGCTGGCGCCGGCCTACGGCCCCACCCAACTGCACGACGACGCCACGCCCGCCGGCAACGACCGCAGCGTGGCCTGCGTGCTGGCCTTCACCCAGCCCTCGACCCTGCGCCTGGGCCAGCGCGTGCTGGTCCGCTTCCGCAACCCGGCCACGACCAAGCGCTGACCGTGCGCGCCTTCGCCGCGGCGAAAGGCTGCTGAAACGCGCAGCGGCGACCCTGCACGGATTGCCGAGACTGCGCAGCCGCGCCCATTCACATGATCCAATCTGCCGAGTTCCACTTCGAAGGCGGCCGCAACGCCGTGCTGCTGATCCACGGCCTCACCGGCACGCCCAGCGAGATGCGCCTGCTCGGCAAGAGCCTGAACCGCGAAGGCTTCAGCGTCTACGGCGTGCAGCTGGCCGGCCATTGCGGCGACGAGGACGACCTGCTCGCCACCAACTGGCGCGACTGGTACGCCAGCGTCGAGGCCGCCGCCGCGCGCGTGCGCCCGCAGGTCGACCGCCTGTTCGTGGCCGGGCTGTCGATGGGCGCGGTGCTGGCGCTGCGCCTGGCGCAGCAGCGTCCGGAGTGGGTGGACGGGGTCGGCGTGCTCGGCGCCACCTTCCGCTACGACGGCTGGAACATCCCCAAGCGTGCGCGCCTGGCGTTCCTGCTGCCCTGGTTCAAGCGGCTGGGCATCGGCAAGCGCCGCATGTTCCTGGAAGAGCCGCCGTATGGCCTGCGCGACGAGCGCATCCGCGCCCAGGTCAGCAGCGCCATGCTCGGCGGCGACAGCAGCGCCGCCGGCCTGCCCGGCAATCCCTGGCACGCGCTGGCCGAGATGTACCTGCTCGCGCGCGACGTGCGCCGCAACCTGCCCAAGGTCGTCGCGCCGTGCCTGGTCGCGCACGCGGCCGAGGACGACATCGCCGACCTGCGCAACGCGCGGCTGGTGATCGCCAACGTCTCCGGGCCGACGGAACTGCTGCTGCTGCACGACAGCTACCACATGATCACCCTGGACCGCGAACGCCGCGTGCTCGGCGCGCGCCTGGCGCAGTTCTTCGCCGCTCTGTCCGCGCCGCAGCGGGCCGCCGCCTGATGGCGATGACCGGCTCGGTGGTGGCGATCTGGCTGGCGACGGTGGCGTTGGACACCGCCGGCCAGTTGGCTTTCAAGTACGTGGCCAGTCACCCGCAGGGCAGCGGCATGGCGCGCTGGCAGCACATGGCCCGGCAGCCGCAGCTGTGGTTCGGCGTGGCCTGCTACGTGTTCGAGTTCCTCGCCTGGACCGCGTTCCTGTCGCTGGTGCCGCTGGGCCGCGGCGTGCTGCTGGGTTCGATCAACATCGTGGCGATCATGCTGGCCGGGCGCTGGCTGTTCGGCGAACGCCTCGGGCGCATGCAGGTGGCCGGCATCTGCCTGGTCAGCGCCGGCGTGGCCGTGGTGGGGCTGGGCTCATGAGCCGGCCGCCGCTGCATCGCTACGCGGTGGGCTTCGCCCTGCTGCTGAGCTTCGACACCCTGGCCCAGATCGGCTTCAAGCTGGCCGGCACCCACGCGTTCCCGCCACAGGCCGAATTGGCCTGGGTGCTGCGCCTGCTCGGCAGCCCCTGGCTGTACGCCGCATTGCTGGGCTACGTCGGCGCGTTCTTCACCTGGATGAAGTTGCTCGAGCACGCGCCGATCGGCCCGGCCTTCGCCGCCTCGCACCTGGAGGTGGTCAGCGTGATGCTGCTGTCGGCCTGGTGGTTCAACGAACACATCGGCCTGCTGCAGGCGCTGGGCGCGGCGCTGATCGTCGGCGGCATCGTCTGCCTGGCGATCGGCGAACGCGCGGATCCCGCCGATGCGCATTGAGGTGCCGCCGACCGCCGGCCTGCCGCTGCAGTGGCGCGACCTGTGGCCCGGCCGCCCGCGCACGCGCCTGGCCAGCGCGCTCGGCCTGCCGCAGGCGCTGCTGACCTGCTCCGGCACCGCCGCGCTGATCGTGGCCCTGCGCACCCTAACCTTGGCCAGCCGGCGCCGGCAGGTCGTCGTGTCGGCCTATACCTGCCCGTTGGTGGCGCTGGCGGTGGCGCACTGCGGCCTGCAAATGGTGCTGTGCGATCTGCTGCCCGGCTCGCTGGAGCTGGACCCGGTGCAACTGGCGCAACGCTGCGGCAGCGACACCCTGGCGATCATCGCCACCCACCTCGGCGGGCGCCTGACCGACCTGGCGCCGCTGCGCCGCGCCGCCGAAGGCTGCGGCGCCTTGCTGATCGAGGACGCGGCGCAGGCGCTGGGCGGCGTGCATGCCGACGGCCGCCCCGCAGGCCTGGGCGGCGACATCGGTTTCTGCAGCCTGGCCGCCGGCAAGGGGCTCACGCTGTACGAAGGCGGCCTGCTGATGTCGCGGCATGCGCCACTGCAGCGCAGCCTGGCCGACACCGCCGCGCGCCTGGGCCAGCGCGACTGGCGCTGGGAACTGCGCCGCAGCCTGGAACTGCTCGGTTACGCGGCGCTGTACCGGCCGCAACCGCTGCGCTGGGCGTATGGCGCACCGGTCCGGCGCGCGCTGCGCCGCGGCGATCGCGTGGGTGCCGCGGGCGACCGCTTCGGCACCGCGATCGCCCAGCATGCCGTCGGCGCCTGGCGCGAAGGCGTCGGCGTGCGCGCCAGCGCCCGCTGGCCGGCATTTCTTGCCCAGATCCGCGAACAGGGCCGGCGCCGCAGCGCCCGCCTGGCCAGCATCCCCGGCCTGAGCGTGATCGCCGACACGCCTGGCGCCCAGGGCAGCTGGCCGATCCTGATGGTGCTGCTGCCCGATGCGGCCGCCCGCGAATCGGTGCTGGACGCGCTATGGCCACGCGGACTCGGCGTGGCGGTGCCGTTCGTGCATGCCCTGCCCGACTACGACTACCTGGACGGCATCGTCGAGCGCACGCCGATGCCCAACGCCAGCGACTTCGCCGCACGCTGCCTGAGCATCAGCAACAGTCCCTGGCTGGACGAGGCGCGCTTCGAGACCATCGTGGCCACGCTGCAGGCGGCCTGCGCCGGCGCGGCGGGGCCGGCACCGCTGGATGTCGATCTGGTGCACGCCGCCGCACCGAGCGCTTGATCAAGCGACGGGCGGCTTCGCCAGCGTCGCGGTGAAAATGCGCCTCGCGTAACGACGGGAAGAATCCTGTAGGAGCGGGGGGGGGAGGGGGGGGGGGGGGGGGGCGCGCGCCCCACCCCCGCCCCCCCCCCCCCCCACCCAAACCCCCCCGCTCCTACAGACAGACACGGCCGCGCTAACCGACGCCGGCCGTGTCCAGCGCCGCCAGCAGCCGCAGGTTCAACGCGTGCTGCTGCGCCTGCCACGCCGACAGATCCGCCGGCGACGGCTCGGGCTGCGCATCCAGCGCCGCCAGCTTGCGCTTCCACCATTGCGGGTAATGGGCCAGCGAGACTTCGCCGGTGATGTCGCTGCCGCATACCTGTCCACGCAAGGCCTCGATCGCCTGCAGCAACTGCGGCACGCGCAGTTGGCCCTGGTCCCAATTGGTGCGCACGTCCTGTGGATCCAGCACGTCCTTGTCCAGCGACAGATAGGTCGGCATCGGCGTGCGCCGCAGGTGCTCGACGAAGGCGTCGCTCAACTCGCTCACGCTGGCAAAGCCACGCACCGCCTTGCCCAGGCCCAGCCGCCGCGCCCAGCCCACGTCCACGCCGCTGCACCAGTAGCGCAGCTTGCCGCGGTACAGCGGCAGCAGATGGTTTTCCCAGGCATGGCCGGGGCCGACGTCGCCGGAGGTGATGCCGGCCACTTCCACCTGCGCCACCTGCGGCAGCGCGGCGATGCGGCGCACCCACGAGCCGCAGTGCACGCCGAACGGGAAGCGCATGTTGTCCGGATGGTTGTCGAACACCACCACCCGCAATGGCGCCAGCGCGCGCTGCGCCAGGCGCACGATCAGCGGCAGGCTCAGATGATGGAAATCGCCGCTGCCCAGCAGCACGGTGCCGTACCGCGCCGGCAGCGCCTGCTCCAGCGCCGCACCGAAGCGGCGCAGCCGCGCCATCGAGCAGGCGAAGCGCAGGCCGTCGCACCAGTCGCGCAGCGGCAGGCGCACGGCGCCGGGTACCGCGCCCAGGGAATCGTCGAGATCGAGCAGGACCGGGGTGCGCATCTCAGTCCTCCTCGGCGGCATCGGCGGCCGGCCCGACGTCGTCGGATTCGAACAGCGGCCGCAATCGGCGCAGCACGGCGCGCAGCAGTGGATTGCGCAGGTAGACCGCATGCCAGGTGTAGGTGAAGCTGGCGCCGAGTTGGGCCTTCACTTCCGGATCGGTCCAGCCGGCGACATAGGCGGTCAGGCCGTGGCGGCAGGCATAGTCGAGGTTCTCGATCCAGCTCAGCGCGTACAGGTTGTGGTCGCGCGCGTCCGGATAGTGCAGGCCGATGTACTTGTCCAGCAGCCGGCCTTCGTGCACGTAGCACAGGTTCCAGCCGATGATGCGGCCCTGGTGCCGGTACACGAACACCTGCCCGCCCGACTCGGCGTCGGTCAGCAGCGCATCGAAGAACGGCGCGGTGAGCAGGTCGAAATGGATCTCGCTCTGCGCATACACCTCCTGGTACAGCGCATAGCAGTGCGCGCGCAGCGCCGCATCGGCGAAGGCCGGGCCGGTCGGCAGCACCTCGATCTCCAGATCGGCGCGCGAGCGCAGCTTGCGGCGGATGTTGCGCCGACGCCCGCGCGAGAGCCGCGCCAGGTACTCGTCGGTGGAGGCGAAGTCGATCGGCACCCAAGCCAGCGCCTGCCCGCGCAGCAGCACGTAGCCATTGCGCTCGCAGGCGTCCAGGAACGCCTGCGCCCAGGCGTTGTCGGCGTCGTCGAGCAACGGCGAACGCTGCGGCACGTCCTTGACGATCATCAGCGCGCGGCGCCGGCCCAGTTGCGTGCGCCACTGCCGCGGCAACTGCGCCGGGTCGGCCGCGCGCGGCAGCCAGGCATATTCGCTGACGGTGCTGCCGACGAAACTGGTGCGCGGCCGTAGCAGGCGCTGCCACAGCCGCTGCAGCGGCAGCCGCGCCACCTTCGCGCGCAACGCGGGTTCGGCGGTGGTGAGCAGGTCGAAATCGGCCTCGAAGGCCGGCACCCCGTGCTCCAGGGGCTGGATCAGGAAACCGGCTGGCGGGTGCTGCAGGAACTGCCGCTGTAAGGCCTGTGGCTCGAGTTGGTTGACGAAAGGCATCTGCAAGATTGATCGTCTAGCGTGGAGAATGGATGCTGCGGCCCAGGCCGCAGCGTGCGATCCACCGGCGGCGGGCGCCGCGCGGTGGCCCTTCATTTCGCGGAGCACTGCCATGACCCCGTCCATCGAGTCGCAAATCCACAGCATCGTCGCCAAGCATGGCGAGATCGACCCGGCGCGCCTGACCCCCGATGCCAAGCTGCAGGACCTGGGCGTGGATTCGCTCGAGGCCATCGAAATCCTGTTCGACATCGAAGAACACTTCGACATCACCTTCCCGCAGCGCGACCCGAACCTGGACGACGGTTCGCTCGGCAAGCTGGTGCAGGCGGTCGAGGACGCCCTGGCGGCCAAGGCGGCCAGCGCGGCGCAACCGGCGCACTGACGCGCCATGGGCGCCTCTCCGCACGCGCGGCGCGTCGTCATCACCGGCATGGGCGCGGTCAGCGCGCTCGGCCTGGGCGCCGAAGCCCTTTGGAGCGCGATGCGCGCGGGCCGCAGCGGCATCGCCGCCCTGCCCTCGCCCGATCCGCTCAGCACGTTGAAGATGCGCGTGGCTGCGACCCTGTCCGGGTTCGCACCCGACGCCACGCAGACCGGCGGCATCGCCCCCGGCCAGCTCGACCGCATGACCCAGATGGCGCTGGTCGCCGCCCGCGAGGCGATCGCCCAGTCCGGCCTGCCGCACGGCGATGCCGCGCTCGGCGCGCGCTGCGCGGTGGTGGTCGGCACCGGCGTCGGCGCCGAACTCAGCCGCGACGAACAATCGCGCCGGCTGTACCGCGACCAGGCCGAACGCCTGCATCCGCTGACCATCGTGCGCAGCATGGCCAATGCCCCGGCCAGCCAGATCAGCATCGCCTTCGGCCTGCGTGGCCCGGCCTTCGCCGTCTCCAGCGCCTGCGCCTCGGCCAACCACGCCTTCGCGCAAGCTGCGCTGATGGTCCGCCATGGTCTGGCCGACGTGGCCATCGCCGGCGGCAGCGAAGCCTGCCTGAGCCTGCCGCTGATCCGCGCCTGGGAAGCGATGCGGGTGGTCAGCGACGACACCTGCCGGCCGTTCTGCGCGCAGCGCAGCGGCCTGGTGCTGGGCGAAGGCGCCGGAATGTTCGTGCTGGAAAGCGCCGAGCACGCCGCCGCCCGCGGCGCGCGGCCGCTGGCGGAACTGGCGGGGTTCGGCATGAGTTCCGATGCTGGCGACATCGTCGCGCCCAGCATCGACGGTGCCGCCACGGCGATGCGCCTGGCGCTGCAGGACGCCGGCCTGGCGCCGCAACAGATCGACTACATCAACGCCCACGGCACCGGCACGCAGGCCAACGACCGCTGCGAGACCCAGGCGCTGCGGCAGGTGTTCGGCGCACACGCCGAGGCGTTGGCGGTCAGTTCGACCAAGGCGGTGCATGGCCATGCGCTCGGCGCGGCCGGCGCGCTGGAACTGGTGGCGGCGATCGGCGCGCTGCGCGAGCAGGTGGTCCCGCCCACGGCCAACTTCCTCGATGCCGACCCGGAATGCGATCTGGACTACGTGCCCAACCAGGCGCGCGCCCGCGACGTGCAGGCGGTGCTGAGCAATTCCTTCGCCTTCGGCGGATTGAATGCGGTGATCGCGCTGCGCGCGGCGGGCTGAAACGCCCGCCGCCGCAAACGACGGCGGGAGGCAACGCGAACCGCGCGCGTCGTCTCCCGCCCGGCTCATGCGACCTGCTTGGCGCGGGTCAGCAACTGGTCCAGCAGGGACAGGCCCAGGTCGATCTCTTCGTGGCTGATGTGCAGCGACGGCGCCAGCGTGATCACGTTCTTGTAGTAGCCGCCCACGTCCAGGATCAGGCCGATGCGCTTGCCGTTGTGGCGCAGCTCGCCTTCCAGGCCCATGTCGACCATGGTGTCGAGCAGCTTGCGGTTCGGCGTGAAGCCGTCCGCCTGGCAGATTTCCGCGCGCAGGGCCAGGCCCAGGCCGTCGACGTCGCCGATTTCCGGGTGACGCTTCTGCAGGTCGCGCAGGCCGTCCAGGAAGTGCGCGCCCTTGGCCATCACCATCGACTCGTAGTCGGTTTCGGCCAGCATGCGCATGGTCTCCAGGCCGACCGCGGTGCCCAGCGGGTTGGAGGCGAAGGTGGAGTGAGTCGAACCCGGCGGGAACACGGTCGGGTTGATCAGCTCCTCGCGCGCCCAGATGCCGGCCAGCGGATTGAGGCCGTTGGTCAGCGCCTTGCCGAACACCAGCACGTCCGGGGTCACGCCGAAATGCTCGATCGCCCACAGCTTGCCGGTGCGGAAGAAGCCCATCTGGATTTCGTCCACCACCATCAGGATGCCGTACTTGTCCAGCACCCGCTTCAGGCCGGTGAAGAAGTTCGGCGGCGGGATCACGTAGCCGCCGGTGCCCTGGATCGGCTCGACGTAGAACGCCGCGTACTCGCACTGCCCGGCCTTGGGATCCCACACGCCGTTGTACTCGGTCTCGAACAGGCGCTCGAACTTGGCCACGCACTGCTCGCCGTACTCTTCCTTGGACATGCCCTTGGGGCCGCGGAAGTGGTACGGGAATTCGATGAACTGGGCGCGGTCGAAATGACCGAAGCGACGGCGGTAGCGGTACGACGAGGTGATCGCCGAGGCGCCGAGGGTACGGCCGTGGTAGCCGCCTTCGAAGGCGAACACCAGGCTCTTGCCGGCGCTGGCGTTGCGCACCAGCTTCAGCGAGTCTTCCACCGACTGCGCGCCGCCGACGTTGAAGTGCACGCGGCCCTTGCGGCCCCACTTGCGCTCGGCGTCGACCGCGATGGTCTTGGCCAGCTCGATCTTGGTCGGGTGCAGGTACTGGCTGGCGACCTGCGGCAGCGTCTCGATCTGGCGGGTCAGCGCCTGGTTCAGGCGCGGATTGGCGTAGCCGAAGTTGACCGCCGAATACCACATCTGCAGATCCAGGTACGGCACCTCTTCGGTGTCGTACAGGTAGCTGCCGTCGCAGCGGCCGAAGATGCGCGGCGGCTCGCTGTAGTGCACGGTGTCGCCGTACGAGCAGTACTGGGATTCATCGGCCAGCATCTGCGCATCGCTCAGCGCGCGCTGGTGGTCGGCACCGGTGCGCAGCAGCGCCTCCGGATCGGGCGCGGCATCGCCATGCAGCGGTGCGAGCGAGGAAAGCGAAACATTCCGGTTCATCGGGATCAGGCTCGTTGGGTGACGGGAAGCGGGAAGGACACGGTGGTGGTCGCCGGCACCGCCAGGTCGGGCAGCAGGGCGATGGCGTCGTCGAAACCGGTAATCGCGCAATGGGCGATCCCGTTGGCGCGGCAGTGGCGCAGCAGACCGTCCTTGGCGAACACCAGGTCGGCCTTGCCGGCCAGGCAGAAATCGGAGCGGCCGTCGCCGATCAGCAAGGTGGCGCGCTCGGGTGGCTGTTGCGCCATGACCGCGCACTTGCAGGTGCCGCTGGGGCAATCCGGCCGCGCATGCGGCGAGGCCATGCGCCATTCGCCCGCGTCGGTACGCAGCAAGCGGTTGGCGATGATCGGCAGATGGTGCAGGCCGTGGCGGGCCAGGATCCGCGCGATGCCGTAGTCCAGGCCGTCGCTGACGATGCTCAGCGGGATGCCCAGGCGCTCGGCCAGCGCCACGAAGCGCACGAAGGCCGGATCGATCCGCACCGCATCCAGCACCCGGTGCAGCGCATCGACGTCGCCGTCGAGCAGCGCGACCTGCTTGCTCATGCACTCGCGGGCCCCGATCCGACCGGCGACCCAGTCGTCCTCCAGCTCCTGCCAACCGGGGCGCCCGAGATGCTCGAGCAGGCTGTCGGTCACGTCCTGCAGGGACACGGTACCGTCAAAATCGCAAAGGATGTTCCATTGGGCGCGCAAGGTGGCTCTCCGGCTGATGGGGGCAGAGCCTAGGCACGCTGTCTTTCGCACTCCTTTCGGCGGGGTGAAAGAAAGCGGAGCGTTCACATTGGGCGTGGTAGATCGGCGTGGCGCCTTCTACTAGCCTTTAGACTGAGATGCGTAGCACAGAGACGCCGCGGGCCGATCGTGGCGCACTGGCGATTGGGATGCGACAGCTCGACATGGTCGAAGCCCTGGCGCCGGCCAAGCGGCCCCTTCTCAAAACGCGGGTACGGTGTGCTTGGACCGCCAGGCAGCACGATCTGTTTGGTCGCAGAGTGGCCGACGCTTCCGCGCCGAATCGAGCGCACCATGGCCCAAGATGCCAAAGGGAAACCGCGGGCGCGGCAGCTGGCGAATGGACTGGACCCACCGGCGCTGACTCACCAAATCTCACGACTCCCACATTTCCTTCCTTATCACCCTCCACACTCCGCCCTTCTTTCTTAGGAAGACATCTGCGTTCTTTCCCGTAGGAGGAAACGATATTTCAACAAAAGCCGCGTCATCATCGAAATAAATTTTATCGATATTAATAAATGGCCGACCCTGGCTAAATCCCGGCGTGGCTAGATACACAACCCTTACCCCACGCGCTTCGTCCGAGCACAACTTTTCACTGGTAGTGATCTGACTCGCAAGAAATGGCGTATTAGGCGACCCGAAATGTGTCGCGCCATATTCAGCAATCTCGGAGTCACCCTTGATCGCGAGCAATATCTCAACACTCTGAGGACTGCACTGCGCAATTTTTCCGGCGCGAGCATCCTTCAGATAAACAAAGCTCATGAGCACCAGCAATGCAGCAAAAACGCCGACACTCAGGCCAGCACGAGATCGGTGTTGCATAGACGGAATCTCCGAATTGTCAGCACTGACAGAAAGATCTACCAGTCCGCGCAGATGGTCATCGCGACTCCAGATCAAGTCTGCAACTGGTGGAAATAATGGGCAAGACATCTGCAATCACATGCAATTCAATCCAGCCATACCAGACGCAGATGCCGCAAAGAAGAAGAGCTTTTCTACGTTACCACCTATTCCTGCCATCAGCCGAATGCTCGAATAATACCCCGCTTGATGGCATCTCCACATCAGGAAAAGCTGTCAACCTGGCTCCTGGCTGATCAAAAATCACCACTCCATACGGAGTTTTGCATTTTTCATTTGTTATTTTTGAAAATTCAAGAAATATGCATCCATCTTCCGCGTCATATTTCCAACTACCATCACCATCAATATCACCCATCACCATAGAATCTGAACAGGCCACCGCTGCCGGGAACGCCCTTACTTCGAATTTCATATCATGACCCAGCCGCATCTTCCTAATTTCAGCATTGGCTTTCCTGGTAATCCAGAGCCCATAGTATGCATCTTCAGAGCGAGACCTCCCGCAACCAGAGATCAGGAACGCGGCAATGACAAGAAATAAATATTTCACTAACTCACACTCACATTGAGCAAGATCAAAAATCCAATAAAGCGCAAAGATCTCCCCAGAAGTTAAACTTGACGAACTCGATTTCCCACCACAACTTCTACAACCCGTTAGTAGCGAATAAGTTGCCTGCCATATCTAGGAAATTTCCAACCGATCGCTCATGAGTTGATATCACGCCGACGGCGTTTTGTTCTGATTTCTTCCAACACATCATGGAGCCGACCGGCATCCAGCATGTCACCCGTCAACTCTTCCTCTGCCAGGCATACCACGGGAATGTCGGGCTCTGTTGCGGCCAGGGCTGAACCAGACTCGTAATAGCTGAAGACGTCCTGAAAGTACCAGGTATCGCCCACCACATCTTCATCCGAAAGATTCACCCCAAGACAAATGTAAGCCCTTATGACGGGCAAGCGCATTTCCGGGTCCAGGTAGGTGACTCGATAGTAGATTTCATCGACCTGCATGCAACCACCTCGTCGGCAGGCAAAGAATTCTTCGTCAACGCCAGCACAAGTCATAGGATGCACAAAAACCGCACAGCGGCCGGCCGATCGGAGCCGTACGAAGCGCTGAAACTGCTACGCATCCATGGTGCCCGGAGCCGGAATCGAACCGGCATGGGGTTGCCCCCGGCGGATTTTAAGTCCGATGCGTCTACCAGTTTCGCCATCCGGGCCTGGTGGCGCGTAGCGTGCCTGATCGCGCGGCGCTTGTGAACCGCAGGGCGCTGCCGATCCGGCAGACGCGCCGAACCGATACGCCATATTGCCGGCATCGGCAGGCCGGAGCACTACCGCCGAAAAGCCCCCGGCACCGCCGCCACGGCGGCACCGGGGATGCCAACGGCAAGGGAATCCGCGCGGTGCTCAGATCGCGCGCGAATAGCGCGCCGGCTGGTCGGGCTGGCGCAGGTAGCGGTCGAAGCACATGGCGATCAGGCGCAGCAGCGGGCGGCCACGGGCGGTGGCCTGGACGACGCCGTCGCGATAGTCGGCCAGGCCGTCCGCGCACAGCGGCGCCAGCGCGCGCAGTTCCTCGCGGAAATAGCTGGCGACATCGATGCCGTGGCAACGCGCCACTGCCACCACGTCCACCCGCCCCTGGCACATCAGCTGCTGGATCAGTTCGGCGCGCAGGGCGTCGTCGGTGCTGAGGTGCAGGCCGCGCAGCACCGGGCTGTCGCCGGCGTCCACCGCCGCTTCCCAGGCCGGCAGGTCGCGCTGGTTCTGGCTGTAGCTGGCGCCGATGCGGCTGATCGCGCTGACGCCCAGGCCCAGCAGGTCGGTGTCGGCGTGGGTGGTGTAGCCCATGAAGTTGCGGTGCAGGCTGCCTTGCCGCTGCGCGCGAGCCAGGTCTTCCTGCGGCAGCGCGAAATGGTCCATGCCGATGTACTGGTAGCCCGCTGCAGAGAGCCTGCTCACCGCCAGGCCGAGCAGCGCCAGCTTCTGCTCGGCGTCTGGCAGGTCGGCGTCGGCGATGCGCCGCTGCGCCTTGAACAGCTGGGGCATGTGCGCGTAGCCGTAGACCGCCAGGCGGTCCGGGCGCGCGGCGATCACCGTCTCCAGGGTCTGCTCGAAGCCGGCCTGGGTCTGCCGCGGCAGGCCGTAGATCAGGTCGACGTTGACCGAGCGCATGCCGTGCACGCGGCAGGCGCGCAGGATGTCCAGGGTTTCGTGCACGCCCTGGCGGCGATTGATCGCCTGCTGCACCAACGGATCGAAATCCTGGATGCCCAGGCTGGCGCGGTTGAAGCCCAACTCGGCCAGCGCAGCGATGTCCTGCGGCGTCACCGTGCGCGGATCCAGTTCGATCGACATCTCGCGGTCCGGCGCCTGGCTGAAGCGGAACAGGCCGCGCAGGCCCTGCACCAGTTCGCCCAGCAGCTCCGGCGCGAGGAAGTTGGGGGTGCCGCCGCCCAGGTGCAGTTGCACCACCTCGCGCTCGCCGTCGAAACACGCGGCCATCATCGCCGCCTCGCGCAGCAACCGCTGCACATAGGCACGGCCGCGCTGCGGGTCGCGGGTGATGACCCGGTGGCAGCCGCAGTAGAAACAGGGACTGCGGCAGAACGGCACGTGCACGTACAGCGACAGCGGCCGCCGCGGGTCGCTGGCCTGGACCGCGGCGAACAACTGCGCCGGGCCGAAGCCGGTCTGGAAATGCGGCGCGGTCGGGTACGAGGTGTAGCGCGGGCCGGGACGATCGTAGCGGCGCAGCAGGTCGGCGTCGAAGGTCCAGGCGGCGGAGGGATCGGGCGCGGTGAGGATGTCCATGGACCGAGCATGCGCGGCGCCCGGCGCGGCCGCCTTGACCTGGATCAATCCGCGCGCGCGGCCGGCGGCAGCGGCGACACCGGCTCGAACGGCCGCCAGCTCATCTGGTGGCGGCGCCAGAAGGTCTCGGCGATGCGCTGGGCGATGTCGTCGGCCAGCAGCCGCATCGGCGCATTGGTCAGCTCGGCGGTGGTGGCGCGGAACAGGCCCAGCCAGCGCTGGAACAGCAGGGCGCTGAGTTCGCGCATGGCCATGTGCCGCGGCATCGGCGCGCCACGGAAGCGGCGCGTGCCGCGCAGCATCGCCGACCAGAAATCGCACAGCTGCCGCTGGTGCGCGTCCCAGTCCTCGATGTGTGCGGCGAACACCGTCGACAGATCGGCATCGGCGCGCACGCGGCGGTAGAACGCCTCCACCAGCGCCTGCACCTCCGCTTCGCTGCACAGGTCCGCCCCCGGCAAGGGCATGCCTTCGATCTCGTCCTGCATGTCCCGCTCCAGCTCGTTCGACCTGCTCAGTCTCCACGCGGCGGCAGCGGCGGCCTTGATCAGGATCAATGCCCGCCCTGCCCGCGCTGCCTAGTCTGCGACTGCGGCATGCGCCGACGCCGGTGTCGACGGGGGATCGGCGGCCAGGCGGCTGGCAGGCGCGGCGACGTGTGGCGCCGCTGCCTTGGCGCATGCCGCATCCTCCTTTCGCGATGGAATCCGCCGTCATGGTCTCTCCCGACGATCCGCTGCTCGACCCGCTCGATCCCGACGCGCCGCGCCCGCTGGTGCAGCGACTGGGGGTGATCCTGTGGCCGAGCTTCCTGGTCGCCGGCGCCATGAGCGTGCTGTTCTTCGCCCTGGTCGATCCGCTGGCGCTGCGCGACATCACCTTCCCCGGCCGCCAGCTGAGTCGCGAGCTGGGCTATACGGTGGGCTTCTTCATGTTCTGGCTGGCGACGCTGGCCTCGAGCCTGCTGACCGGCTTCCTGTTGCGTCCGGCGCCGCATGGCGACGACGCGCCGCTGCCCTGAGCCGACTGCCGATGCCGCGCCCTATTCCCCTGCGCCTGGTCACTGCGCCCGTCACCGCGGCCGGTCCTGCGCCGCCACATCGCTACACGCAGGTGCGCCGCATCGTGCTTTGGCTGCTGTTTGCCGGTTTCTACGTACTGCCGTGGCTGCGCTGGCAGGGCCGCCAGGCGCTGCTGCTGGACCTGCCGGCGCGGCGCTTCGACCTGTTCGGCTGGACCCTGTGGCCGCACGACGTCGGCTGGCTGCTGCTGGCGCTGGGGACTGCCGCGGCAGCCCTGGCGGTGCTCACCACCGTGGCCGGGCGCCTGTGGTGCGGCGTCGTCTGTCCGCAGACGGTGTGGAGCCATGCCTTCGCCGGGATCGAGCGCCGCTTCGCCGGCTGGCCCGCCGCGGCGCGCCACGTGGTGTGGACGACCGTGGCGCTGTGGACCGGGGTCAGCTTCGTCGGCTATTTCGTGCCGATCGCCGATCTGGTCGCGCGCCTGCATCCATTCGCCTGGAGCGGCTGGGAAACGTTCTGGGTGTTGTTCTACGCACTGGCCACCTGGGGCAATGCCGGCTTCCTGCGCAGCCAGGTCTGTCGCTACCTGTGTCCCTACGCGCGCCTGCAGCCGCTGCTGTGCGACCGCGACACGCCGCTGATCGGCTACGACGCGATGCGCGGCGAACCGCGCGGCGCCCGCGCCTGCGGCCACGGCAGCATCGCCCAGCGCGGGCGGCGCCTGCTCGACCCCGTCACCGCCCGCGACTATGCCTGGCGCGCCAGCATCGCCCAGCTCGCCGGCCAGGGCGGCAGCCGCGGCGAGGCGCTGGCCGCGTATGCCGGCACCCTGCCCAAGTTCAGCGCCGAGCAGCTCGGCGACTGCGTGGCCTGCGATGCCTGCGTGCAGGCCTGCCCGGCCGGCATCGATCCGCGCAACGGCGCGCACTACGCCTGCACCGCCTGCGGTGCCTGCGTCGACGCCTGCGACCGCAGCATGGATCGCCATGCGTTCGCCCGCGGCCTGCTGCGCCGGGCCGGCGCCAATGCCATCGACCGCCAGCCGCGGCGCTGGTGGCGGCGGCCGCGGCTGCTGGGCGGCGCCGCCGCGCTGTCGACCGCGGTGATCGCGTGGTGGTGGCTGGCGGCGTGAGCCGATCCGGGCCGGCGCCAGCCGCTCTTGCGACATCGGACGTGCATCCTCCCTCCCTCCCTTCTCCCTTGGCCATGCGAACCCGCGCGTGCACAGCGGGAAGCGCTCAGGTTTTGAGCGCAACCGCGCTACGCTTGAAACCGCGATCGGGATTCCATCGCCCGCGTTTGCGGACGCGATGGGCGCGACGCATGCCCCGCGAAACGGGACTTTCCCTCCACCGGATCCGACAGGAGCGAATATGGGACACGCCAGGAATGGGCGCAGGCTGCTCACCTGCGTCTGCCTCAGCATCGGCCTTTCGACCACCGCTGTTTCGGCGAGCGCGGCGCCAGCGGCCCCCTATGTCGATCTCGCCACGCCCTTCGAACAGGCCGCGCTCGAGACGGCGGGCCAACCGGACGCTGCACGGATCGCGGCGGTCCGCTCGCGCATCGATGCGATGCTGCCTGGGCTCTATCCAGAAGGTGCCGGCACAGACAAGCGGATCGGCGCCGCATTGCATCGGCTTTCCGTCGATCGCGAGGACTACGACCGCGCCATCGCCGATTTCCCGGCCGCCCTGAACGGTGCGATCGCGCGATTCAAGCGTGCATTTCCCGATTTCGCGTCACCGCTGCCGATCTATCTCTATCACTCGCTTGGGCAGCGTGACGGCGGCTCGGACTACCTGCAGCCCGGCAAGCGGCACGTGATGCTCTTCGGTGCCGACCTGATCGCGAAGTACCACGCCGACGACTCGCTCGAACCGTTCCTGATCCACGAGCTCTTCCATCTGCAACACGCCCGCCACTTCGCCGATTGCGACCAACTCTGGTGCACGCTGTGGCAGGAAGGATTGGCTGTCGATGCGACCGCCACCCTGGTGCCGCAGGCGACGGATCATCAATTGCTGCTCGACCTCCCCGCGCCCATTCGCGCAGCGACCGATCGTCGCTGGTCGGCTGCCCTGTGCTTCGTTGCAGCGCACTTCGACGAGACCGACAGCGCGGCGACGGCGAGCGCCCTGCAGATGGGCGGTCACCCCCCGGATGGGCTGCCGGATCGCTTCGGCTACTACCTGGGTCTGCGGCTTGCCCAGGCGACGGGCCTGGACATCACCCGGCTTTCGCGCCTCGACAACAAGGCCGCGCGCCCGGTCGCCCGGGCGGCGCTGACGAAGCTGATGACGGACGCAGCGGTCACCTGCGCAGCGCCTTCGGCCGGTCCCGCGACGATGCGCCAGCAAATGGACGGTGCGCCAGGCGATGGACACTGAGGCGCCGATGCCCTTGCGCGCAACAGCGCAGCGGTCGTCGCGACCTCGGCCAGGTTCGCGTCGTCACCACCGCGCTGCTCGCGCAACGCCGAGTCCAGCCTCCTCGCAACGTACGTAGTCATTCGCGCCGACCTCAATCGGCGCGCAACACCGTCCAGATGGCGATCTGCCTCGGCGCAACCAGCAGATCGTCCAACGCAGCGTGCCACTCCCGCCGGTAGTGCCGATGCAGTTGCACGTTGAGCACATCGCCGCGATCGCTCCAGGTTTCGTGAAGCTGGAAGACATTCGGGCGCTCGGGATCGACGTGCAGCGCCGCACGCACGAAGGTCTGCTCGTGACGCATCGCGTCGAGCACCGGGTCGAGCAGCGCGCGAAAGCGGCCGACCTGATCCCGCTTGACGTGGAAGGTGATGACGTAGGTTTCGGGAGGTGTCCTCGCACTCATGCCAGCGTCTCCGCTATCTGCACTTCGGCGACACGATCGGCGCCGTCGCGTTCGCCCGCGACCCGCAGCTCATGCGCAGGACCTCACCCGCCGCACGATGTCGTCGGCAAGCCGCGCCGCATGCGTCACCATCACGCCGTGCGCCACGCCTTCGTAGACGATCAGTTCGGCGCCCGGGATGATCGCCGCATAGACACGACCACTGGCATCGAGCGGCGCGGACACGTCGCGGTCGCCATGCAGGATGGTGACCGGCAGCGTGAGCACGGCGGCCTCCGCCGAGAGATCGCTCAGCGCGATGGTGCGTTGGAACGCGACCACGGCGCGGCGCGAGCAGTCCAGCACCATGGCCGCCATCCACGCGTTGACGCGGCGCGATGCACCTGGCGCGAAGGGCGCGATATTGGCGTCGATCCAGCCCGACAGGTCGGACGCGAGCTGCCCGCACAGGTCATCCACCATCGCCGGCGTGATCCCGCTGTCGCCGACGACCCGCGGACCGGTCGCCCCGACGAGGATCAATCGCGCGATCCGGGTACGCCCATGGCGCGCCAGATAGCGGATCGCCTCGCCGCCCGCCCCCGAATGCGCCACCAGGGTGACGCCCTCCAGGTCGAGCGTCTCCAGCACGGCGGCCAGGTCGTCGGCGAGCGCGTCGTAGCCGTAGTCGGCACGGTCGGTCGATCGTCCGTGGCCATTGCGGTCGTACGCGATGGTGCGCAGGCCTGCGGCGTTGAGGTGGAGCATGGTGTCGCTCCAGATCCGGCCGTCCATCGCCCAGCCCGCCAGCAGGACCACAGGCGGGCCCTCGCCCCAGTCGCGCACGAACAGCGCATGACCGTGATCACGCGCGATGAATGCCGGCGTCATGCGAGGTCCTTGTCGAGAAAGCCGATGACTTCGGCGATGCGCCCGTCCGCTGCGAGTCGTGCGATATCGGTCCCGGCGGCGATCGGCGCGCCGTGTTCGGGCGACAGCGTCCAGGAGAAGCGCACGAAGGGACCGTGTGCATCGGGCGCGCCGCGCAGCGTGAATCGGTGGCCGGGAACCTGTGCGCGGGCAGCCGCGATCATCGCGGCGATGCCGTCATGGCCTGCGCCCGTCATCATCGGGTCGGCGTAGCGGGCATCGGGGGTCCAGCCGTCCGCCAAGCGACGTTCGCGCGAGGCCGCATCGGCATCGTTCCATAGCGCAAGATAGGCACGTGCCAGCAGGTCCGGGTCGTTCATCGCCATCTCCTCGTCGTTGATGGACCGAGCATGCCGATGCCGATCCGACGATGCGATTACCTCCCAGGTAATGGCACCACCGCCGCAGGTCGCTAGGATGAGGACATGACGACACACGCGATCACCGTGGGCGACGTGCTGCGCGACTGGCGGGCCAGGCGCCGGCTCAGCCAACTCGATCTGGCCTGCGCGGCAGAGGTGTCCACGCGCCATCTGAGCTTCGTCGAGAGCGGGCGGGCGGTGCCCAGCCGCGAGCTGCTGCTGCGCCTGGCCGAACCGCTGGCGATGCCGCTCAGGGAACGGAACCGGCTGCTGCACGCGGCGGGATATGCGCCCGTGCATGGCGAGCGCGCCCTCGACGCGCCCGACATGGCGGCCGCGCTGGCGGCGGTCGACGCGGTGCTACGCGCTCACGCCCCGTTTCCTGCCCTGGCGCTCGACCGTCACTGGAACCTGGTGCGCGCCAACGACGCAGCGGGCGCGATGCTGGTCGGCATCGATCCGGCGCTGCTGGCGGCACCCGTCAACGTGCTGCGCGCGACCCTGCATCCCAATGGCCTGGCGCCGCGCATCGCCAACCTCGCCGAATGGCGGCACCATCTGCTGGCCCGGCTTCGCCTGGAGATCGACCAGTCGGCCGATCCCGAACTCGAAAGGCTGCATGCCGAACTCGACGGTTTCCCCTGTCCGGCCAGCGATCGCCCGCACTGCGCTGCCGCACGCGTCGCCGTGCCGCTTTCGATCCGCAACGGAGCAAGCGGAGGCATCCTGTCGTTTCTCTCCACCACCACCGTCTTCGGCACCGCGACCGACGTGACCCTGGCGGAGCTGACCCTGGAATGCTTCTACCCCGCCGACGATGCGACCAGGCAGGCGCTCCTCGCCGGCTCGCTTGCGTGAGCGATGGCGTAGCGCGCAGCGCCGGCAGCGAGGCCGGGCTGGGATTCTTCGGAAAAGACCGATCGCGGAAACGAAAAAAGGAGCCGCAGCTCCTTTTTCGGGGTTTCACTCGCCTCGCAAGAGGCAGGTGACGCAATCTGGAGCGGGAAACGAGACTCGAACTCGCGACCTCAACCTTGGCAAGGTTGCGCTCTACCAACTGAGCTATTCCCGCTTGGGATCCGCGCATTCTACACGCCTCGCAGGAGGTGCGCTAGCCCTTCGTTGCAAAAAAATGTCCGCCGCCGGCTGGCGGCGTGCCAGGTCGCGATGCGGCCTTTCTCCTTCGCGATTCGGCGGCGTCGGGGTCGGGCCGGCAGCGGCCCCGTGCGCGCCGGGTCGGGCGGCCGCCGGCCGACGCGACACGCAACCGCGGCCGTCCGATCCTGAACGCAGCGAACGGTGACCGTGGCGGCGTTCGGCTTGGCACTGCCGCTTCGCTGAATCGGAACCCCACCGACGGAAATGGGAGCGGCGCCGTCCCGACGCGACCGGCAAGACGCGCCCGTGGCGTTGGAACCGCCGGCCAGCCTGCATCGCGTGACGCATTCTCGGCGGCAACGCGTCCCCGATGGCATCGCGCCGGCAACCCGCCACGGAACCGATGCGCTACTTCAGCGGATTCTCCGGCTCCCTGCCCCGCAGCGCCTTGTCCTGCCGGCAGGTCTGCAAGGGCTGCACCGTGGCCGCCACGATCGTGGTGACCTCCCGGGTGTCGTCACGCGCGCGTACCTTGAGGCAGGCGCAGCCGTAGCCGGCGCTGCCTGTGCCGGTCGCCACCCAGCGCGCCTGCGGAAACGTCGGCCACGTGCCCTCGGCCTGGTGCCCGCCCTGCTGGCCGACCGTCCATTCGCCGTCCTTGTCCACGAGCGTGGCGTTGCCTGGCGTGGGATTGTCGAACCAGCCGCAGCGGGTGACGGTCTGCGCAGGCGGCGCCGCCTGTGCAACAGCGCACAGGCTCAGCGTGGCAACCAGGGCCGCGCCGATGACGCGCATGCACTGCAGGACGGGGCGCGATGGGGTCATGAGCTCAGGCACGAATGGCGAGGCCGGCATCATCGCAAAAACGACCTGCGCCGGCATGCCGGGAACGCCGCAGCGCGTCAGCGCCCGTTCCCCTGCTCCTGGTAGTCCGTCAGATAGTGCTCCGGATTGCTCTGCGCCGACAGATCCGCGTCGTAGCGCACCGAGGTCGGCTTCGGCGTGCCCGGCACGTACAACTCGCCCGCGGCCTCGCTGACGATCAGCAGCACGTACGGGCGGCCGTCGAGCTGCACGGTGTAGCGCGTGTCCCTGTCGGTGCTGCGCGTACTGGCGAGCAGGATCCTGCCGTCGATGGCGCTGTCCGCGTCGATGACCTGGATCAGCGCCTGCTGGCGCTCGCGCGGGCCGTAGCGCAGCGTCGACACTTTCACGCCATCGGCCGAGGCGTAGGCCTTGACCTGCTTGGCCACCTCCGGCCGCGTCGGCGCGGCGGATGCGCTGGTGGTGGCACCGGCCAGCGGCAGCGCGCACAGCAGGAGGGCGAAGGTGTGGTGACGCAAGCGGGACAGCAGGTGCATTGGCCGGGTCCTTGGTGGGAAACTAGATGGAGTGACCGGGCCGATCGCCTCGGCCCGTGCTGGAATAGACGAAGCAGACCGCCGCTTCCCCCATGGCAGCGGATCGAGGAGTAGCACAGTGACAGGACGCACCCTGCTTTGCCGCTGCGGCGGTTCCCCGGCAGTCCCGCCGCCCCTTCCGCGCAGCGCCGCGCACGCCCAGCGCCTGCGCCGCCACGCGCGTGCGCGGCGGGCCTGCATGGAGCGATGCCATGGCGAATGAATTGGACCGCTGGTTCGCCCAGCACATCCTCGCCCACGAGTCGGCGCTCATCGCCTACCTGATGCGCTGCTGGCCGCATCCGCAGGAGATCCACGATCTGCGCCAGGAGGTCTACACGCGTGTCTACGAAGCGGCGCGGCGCGCCGTGCCGGACACGCCACAGGCGTTCCTGTTCGCCACCGCGCGCAACCTGATGGCCGACCGGGTGCGGCGCAGCCGCATCGTCTCCATCGAGGCGGTGGGGAATCCGGACGACCTGAACGTCCTGGTGGACGAACGCTCGCCGGAACGCTGGCTCGGCGGCCGCCAGGTGCTGGCGCGGCTGGCCCACGCCCTGGACCGGCTGCCGGACCGTTGCCGCGAGGTGATCTGGCTGCGGCGGGTGGAGGAACTGTCGCAGAAGGAGGTGGCGGTGCGCCTGGAGATCAGCGAGAAGACCGTCGAGAAACACATGGCCAAGGGCGTGCGCCTGCTCGCCGATCATTTCCATGGTGCGGCGGTGACCGCTGCGCCGATGCCCGTCGTGCTGCAGGAACCGCAAGATGGAAAGCTGGGCGATTGAAGCGCTGGCCGCGCAGTGGCTGACGCGGCGCGAAAGCGGCAACTGGCGCGCCGCGGACCAGGCCGAACTCGACGCATGGCTGGACGCGTCCACCGCGCACCGGGTCGCATTCCTGCGCCTGGACGTGGCCTGGAACGCGGCCGCGCGCCTGCGTGCGCTGGGCGCCGGCGTTCCCGCCGGGCATCCGGCGCCGCGCGGCCTGACCACGGGCCTGACGGTGACGCCGGGGCCGTCGCTTCCGCCACCGCTGTCGGCATCGGCTACGCCGCGCGCGGGCGCTGCGCGACAGCGCGCCGCCTCCCGTCGCCGCGGGTGGCTGCTGGCCGCGCTCGGGGCCGTGGCCAGCGTCGCGGTCGCCGCCGGGCTGTATCTTCGGCTGTCGCCCGGCGTGCCGATGGCCCAGGCCTACCGCACCGAGATCGGCGAACTGCGCACCGTCACCCTCGCCGATGGTTCACAGGCCACGCTGAGCAGCGATAGCCTGCTCGAGGCCAGCATCGGGCCGCAGGCGCGCCGGGTGGTGCTGCAGCGAGGCGAGGCCTTCTTCGCGGTCCGCAAGGATCCGACGCGACCGTTCGTGGTGCAGAGCGGCGTGCGTCGCGTGGTCGCGGTCGGCACCCGCTTCGACGTGCGCCAGGACCACGATGCGCTGCGCGTGGTGGTGACCGAAGGCATGGTGCGCATGGAGGAGACCGACGCCATCGACCGCACCCAGGCGGTGCTGCTGCCGGCCGGCAGCATCGCCACCGTGGACGCGCAGGGCGCGCGCGTGCAACGCAGCAGCATCGCCGAGGCGGAGCGGCAACTGGACTGGCGCCAGGGCTACCTCAGTTTCGATGACGTGGCGTTGCCGCAGGCGGTGGCCGAGATCAACCGCTTCAACCGGCGGCCGCTGGTGCTGGCCGATCCGGCGCTGCAGGCGCTGCGGATCAGCGGCAGCATCCGCTGGAACGATCTGGAGGGCTTCGCGCGGCTGCTGGAACGCGAGTATCCGGTCCGCATGGAAGCGCATGCGGAAGCGGTGATCCTGCATCGCCGTTAGCCGCCGCAGCCGCGCCGTACTGCGCCGCGCCGCCCGCCCCGTTCCGTCGCACCACCAGGAGATGGAGATGTCGCATCGCTCGATCCAGCGGAGACTGACGTGGGGCGCGCTGCTCGCCACGGCAGCCGCCGCCGCGATCGCACAGCCGGGCGGCTTCGACATCCCGGCCGGGCCGTTGGCGCCGGCGCTGAACACGCTGGCGCGGCAGGCGGGCCTGCAACTGCTGTATCGGCCCGACCTGGTCCGTAACCTGTCCACCGCCGGCGTGCGCGACATCGCCGATCCGCTGCAGGCACTGGACGCGCTGCTGCAGGGCACCGGCCTGCAGGCGCAGCGCGAGGGTAGCGATCTGGTGCTGCGGCGCAGGGCCGCGGTCGCCGCACCGGCGGCGGCACCGGCACCTGCCGTGGCGCAACTCGCCACGCTGCAGGTGACCGGCTCGCGCATCCCGCGCGCGCAACTGGAGGGGCCGGCGCCGGTGACGGCGATCGACGCCGAGCAGATCCGCGCCAACGGCTTCCAGCGCCTGCCGGACGTGCTGCGCGCGCTGACCCAGAACGGCGGCGAGACCCAGAGCCAGCAATCGGCCAGCGGCGCCGACTATACGCCGGGCGCCGAACAGGTGAGCCTGCGCGGGCTTGGCCCGAACCATACCCTGGTACTGATCAACGGCCGCCGCGTGGCCGACTTTCCACTGCCGTTCAACGGCCGCAGCAACTTCGTCGACGTGGCGAGCATCCCGCTGGCCATGGTCGAGCGCATCGAGGTGCTGAGCGGCAGCGCCTCGGCGATCTACGGCTCCGACGCGATCGCCGGGGTGATCAACATCCTGCTCAAGCGCGACGCCGACGGCACCACCGTGGACGCACGCGTCGGCCAGAGCAGCCGCGGCGACGCACGCACGCTGCAGGCCAGCCTCACCCACGGCTTCTCCGGCGAGGCGCTGTCCGGCCTGGTCAGCGTCGAGGCGAATCTGCAACAGCCGCTGTGGGCGTATCAGCGCGCCCGCCAGGATTCCAGCAGCGACGCCCCCACCGCGCGCGCGGCGGCGCCGCGACGCGCGTTCCTGCGCACCGATGCCGACGACGTGTATCTCGATCCGGGCGCGGCGACCTGCGCGCCGCTGGCCTCGCTCAACGATCACGACACCGGGTACAGCGCGCGCGACGGCGATGGCCGCGACGGCCTGCCCGGCCACTACTGCGGCAGCCGTCGCGCCATCGGCTACGGCACCGTGCTGCACCGCCGGCGCAGCCTCGATGCCTATGCCACGCTGCGCCGCGCGCTGGGCGAGCGTGCCGCGTGGTTCGCCGACGTGCAGCTCGGCCTGCAGGACATCGCCCTGATGCGCGGTGTCCCGACCTGGGCCTACATGCGCCCGGATGGCAACGAGGAAGGCTATTTCTACAACCGCCGCACCGCACAGGTGGAATACTGGAGCCGGCAGTTCGCGCCGGAGGAGATGGGCGGCCTGGACGTGGGCATGGTCCACAACCGGCAGCAGCGGCTCAGCGTGGCCACCGGCGTCGAGGGCGCGCTCGGCGCGGGCGATTGGTCCTACGAGGCGACACTGAGCCACTCCCAGGCGCGCCTGCGCACCACCTGGCCGCAGATCGTCGCCGCGCGTGCCAATGCCCTGTTCCTCGGCGAGCAGGTCGGCGTGGACCCGGGTTCGGGCTATCCGATGTTCGATGCCGACCCCGCGCGGCTGTACACCGCGCTGACGCCGGCCGAGTACGCCGCGATCGCCGCACGCACCACCTACCGACCGCAAACGCGGGTGGACGCGGCCACGCTGACCTTGCGCCAGCCGGCACTGGTCGGCCTGCGCGGCGGCGATGCCGGCCTCGCCCTCACCGCCGAAGTCGGCGCACAGGCTTACGCCCTGCACCCCGACCCGCTGGCGACGCAGTCCTACTACTACAGCTGGCGCGACGCCGACGGCGCCGGCCAGCGTCGGCGCTGGGCGCTGGCCGCGGAACTGCGCCTGCCGCTGCTGGAGCCGCTGACCGTGGACAGCGCGGTGCGCTACGACCGCTATGCCTATTCCGGCCAACAGATCGGCCGTTTCACCTGGAGCAATGGCCTGGAGTGGCGACCGAGCGACCGCCTGCTGCTGCGCGCTTCGCAAGGCCTGGCGTTCCGCGCGCCCGACCTGCATTACCTGTACGCCGGCGAGGGCATCGACGAAAGCGTGGGCACGGACTATCTCCGTTGTGCCCGCGAAGACGCCGCCGTGGCCGCGGCCGATTGCCGTTTCGACAACGAGCCGCTGCTGCGCCGGCGCCGCGGCAACCTGGACCTGAAACCGGAGACCAGCCGCTCCTGGACGGCCGGGCTGGTGTGGTCGCCGCGGCAGGAGCTGGACCTGAGCCTGGACTACTTCGCCATCGATCTGCGCGACCAGGTGCAGGACCTGTCCGCCGACCGCGCGCTGCGCGACGAAGCCGACTGCCGCCTCGGCCGCCGCCCGCTCGCCTCGCCCGCCTGCCAGCAGAGCATCGCCCGCGTGGTCCGCAGCGCCGACGGCCGGCTCTACGCCGTCGCGCTGGCGCCGATGAACCTGGCGCGCACCACCACCAGCGGCATCGATGCGCTGCTGCACGGGCAACGCGAGACGCGCGTCGGGACGTTCGACGTGTCGCTGGCCTACACCTGGGTCCGCCAGTACCGCACCCAGCTCTACGCCGGCGAGCCGATGCAGGACGCATTCGCGGCGAACAGCGGGATCGACATGCCGCGCGCCAAGGCCAACGCCAGCCTGCGCTGGTCGCGCCAGGCCTGGTCGGCGACCCTGCATGCGCAACGGCTGGGGCGCCTGCCCAGTTGGGAATCGGCCTTCGGCCGCTACGATCCCGGCAGCGGGCGATCGGCCTGGATCGGCGCCAGCTACCGCTTCAACGCCACCGTGGAATGCCGGCTCGACGCGCGCAGCACGCTCTCGCTGGCCGCGACCAACCTGCTGGATGCGATGCCGCCGCGCGATCGCAGCGCCACCGTGTACCCGTTCTACGACGTGTCCTGGTTCGACACCGTCGGCCGCCAGCTGTTCGTGCAGTACAACCGGCGTTTCGGGGCGGCGGCGCCGTAGGGGCGCGAGGCGCGCACGGTAGGGAAAGCTGCGACTGGCTCGTCTATCTACCGCAACGTCCCCCGCGGGAGACGCTGCCGCGCGCTGCTGCCGGCTCCCGCACCGCCCTGTTCCGGAGCCTCCGCTGCATGCAGACCCTGATCCAACGCGGCATGGCCGCCCTTCACCAGGACGACGTCGAGGGCCTGTACACGCTGTGGTCCGGCACCACCGTGCTCACCCATCTGCAGGCGGCCGACCTCGATCTGCTGATGCAGCGCTGCGATGCGCGGATCCAGGCCGCGCCGGGCGAGGCGGCGCCGTGGCGGCTGAAGTGCCTGATCTACCTGGACCGCAGCGAGCACTTCAGCGGCGACCGCGAGCAGGCCCTGCGCACCGTCGCCGCCTGGGCCGAGCGCGCGATCGGCCTGGCCCCGCTCGACGCCGAGGCGCATCGCCTGCTCGGCAGCGCACACTACTGGCTGGACGAACCCGCCGCCGCGATCGGCGCCTACCGCACCGCGCATGCGCTGCGGCCACAGGTGGATCTGCAGGTCCGCCTGTTCGAGATGGAATCGCTGCCCACCAGGCAGTCGCCGCAACTGTTGCAACTGGATTTCCGCGACACTCACGCCTGCCACTACTACGGCGCCGGCGTGTCCATCGGCAAATGGAAACACCCGCAGATGGATTCGGCCGACGCCGGCTATATCGACGCCGTGCAGTTCGCGCTCTACGAGCACGGCACCACGCTGTTCCGGCAGGCGCTGGAGCTGGGCGATGCGGCGACCTGCAACACCGACACCCACAGCTTCGCGATGTGCTGCAACAACCTCGGCCTGCTGTACCTGGACCGCGGGCTGTACGCGCAGGCGCAGGCCATCCTCGAGGAAGGCCTGCGCCACAGCCAGTTCCAGTTCCTGTACCAGAACCTGCGCACGGCCTATCGCCAGCAGGGCATGCACGCCGAGGCGGCGGAACTGGCGCTGACCCTGATGCTGGACTACGACCTGGACACACCGCTGTTCCTGGATTGCGCGCAGGCGGCGTGCAGTCATCTCAACCGCGTCGGCCGCCATGCCGACGTGCTGGAAATCGCCGATGCGGCGCAGGACGCGTTCGAGGCGCTGCCCGACGACGCCCAGGCCGATCCGGACCTGCTGCGCCTGTACGCGCTGGTGCAGGCGCACCACCGCCTCACCGCCGCGCGGGCGCTGGGCCGACTGCAGCCGCAGCACGTCGACACCGATCTGTCGCGGGCGGCCGCGCAGGCGAATCCGCACGACCTGGACACCTTGTTCGTGCATGCCAGCGCGCTCGGCGAGGCGCGCGCGTACCCGGCCGCGGTCGACGCCTACGGCGCCTTGATCGCCCAGGCCACGCAGCAGCAGGACGCGCAGGCACTCAAGCGCGCGCGGCACGGGCGCGGCTACCTGCTGCTGTACTATCTGCCGGACGCCAAGGCCGCGCTGCAGGACTTCCTCGCCGTGCAGCGCGACGGCACGGACGACTTCTACACGCACTACTACCAGGCCAACTGCCATTACGTGCTCAAGGACTACCGCAGCGCACTGCCGGCCTGCGACGCGGCGCGCGCCCTGCTCGACGACGGCGTGTTGCAGGCCGACCCCGGCTCGGCGGCGCAGCTGTACATGATGGAAGCCAATTGCCACATGAACCTCGGCGCCTATCCCGCATCCGTCGCCGCCTTCGAGCGTTCGCTGGCGCTGCACGAGCGCGCGGACGTGCGCGAGAGCTACGACCTGGCCCGGCAACTGGCGGCCAAGCCGAAGAAGCGGCTGTTCGGGCTGTTCTCGTGATCGCCGGCGCATGAGCCGCGCTTCCCACACTGCCCGCGCGACGGTGCAGTGGCCGCGCTGCGGCCGCGTGCGTCCGCGCGTGTCCTGACTCGGCCCGCCGTGTCGCTGCGCCACGCGCTCCTCGGGCTGAGCCTGCTGCTCGGCGGCTGCGCGGCGTCAGCGCCGGCACCGGCGCCGCTGGAACAGCAGGTCTACGTGTGGCAACGGCAATGGAGCGGCGCGCATGCGGCGGCGCTGGCACAGACCCGCACGGACTTCGCGGCGCTGCGCGTGCTGGCGCTGCAGGCGCATCCGCGCGCGGGCTGGAGCCGCGCCGCGGTGGAGTTGCGGCAGCTCGCCGCCGATGGCCGCCCGGTGATCGCGGTGGTGCGGCTGGACGGGCAATTGCCGGCGCTGGACGCGGCGCGGATCGACACCGAGGTCCTGCAGCTGGTGCACCGCTGGCGCGCTGCCGGCGTGGCGCTGCGCGGCGTGGAGATCGACCATGATTGCGCCACCGCGCGCCTGCCCGCCTACGCCGCGCTGCTGCGGCAGTTGCGCGGCGCGCTGCCGGCCGAGCTGGCGCTGAGCATCACCGCCCTGCCCGCCTGGCTGGACAGCCCGGCGCTGGCGCCGCTGTTGCGCACGGTCGACAGTTCGGTGCTGCAGGTGCATGCGGTGGACGCGCCCACGGCCGGCCTGTTCGATCCGGTGCAGGCACGGCGCTGGGCCGACCGCTACGCCAAGCGCAGCGCCAGGCCGTTCTGGCTGGCCCTGCCGGCCTACGGCGTGGCCCTGGTCGACAACGCCGATGCCGATGCCGACATCAGGCCGCTGATCGAAAGCGAAGCGCCACTGGCGGCACCCGGCACACGCCACGAACTGCGCGTGTCGCCACAGCAGTTGGCCGCCTTCGTCGAGGCGCTGCGCGCACACCGCCCGCCGCACCTGGCCGGCATCGTCTGGTTCCGCCTGCCGCTGCCGGGCGATCGCCGCGCCTGGCCACTGGCGACGCTGCAGGCGGTGGTGCACACGCATCCCTTGCAGGCGGCAGTGCAGGTGCAGGCCAGCGGTGCAGGCCCGGTCTACGACCTGACTCTGGCGAACAACGGCAACGCCGGGGCCGCGCCACCACAGCGTGTGGTCCTGCGCGGCAGCGCCTGCGAGGCCGGCGACGCCCTCGGCGAGTATCGTCTGCGACTGACGGCGCAAGCACCGCGCTTCGACCGTACCACCACTCCCTCGCCCCTGGCAGCCGGCGAACGCCGCGCGCTCGGCTGGGTCCGCTGCCGCAGCTTGCACACAGGTGCCATCGATGTCCTGCCGTGATTCCCGGCGCGCGGTCGCGCTCGCCACCGCGCTGATCCTGCTGCCGCTGGGCGGCGCCCGCGCCTGCGGCCCGGAGTTCCCCTATCGCCTGCTCGACGACCGCGCCGGCGCGCTGGCGCAGTTGCCGGAAGGCAGCTTCGCCCGCGAGGTGCAGCGCCTGGGCGCACCGATCGACGGCCTCGGCCGCGCCAGCGCGGCGACCCTGCCGCGCTACTGGGACGCCGGCGCGCAGTTCCCGCAGCAGCGCGATGCCGTCGAACGCACGCAACTGGGCGCTGCGCGGTTCGCCCGGATCGAACAACTGCGCGCGCTGGACGACGCGCAACGCGTCGCGCGCGAAGGCGCCGAGCTGCCGCCGGAACTGCGCCTGTACACCGCCGGCGCGGTCGCATTCGCGCAGGGGCATTATCCGCAGGCAACGGACTATTTCCGCCAGGTGCTGGCCCTGCCCGAAGCGCAGCGCCGATCGCGCAGCACCTGGGCCGCCTACTCGCTGGGACGCAGCCTGGCGCTGGCCGCCGACGGCGCGCTGGACGGCGATGCCGCGGCGCAGCGGCAGGCGTACCGGCAGCAGGCGCGGCAGGCCTTCCAGCAGACCCGTGCGCTGCGCCTGGCCGGGCTCGACGACCCGCTGGAGCTGGGCATCGCCAGCCTCGGCGAGGAGGCGCGCCTGCTGCTCGCCAGCGGCGACTGGAACGGCGCGATCGGCCTGTACGCGGTGCAGGCGGCGCAGGGCTCGGACACCGGAATGAGTTCGCTCAAGCAGGTGGCCGCCGACCTCGCCCGCCGCAGCGATGCCGAACTGGCACCGCTGCTGCAGCAGCAGGCGGTGCGACGGCTGTTGATCGCCAAGCTGCTCAGCGACACCACCGCGTTCGATCCCGAGACCGGCAGCGCCCTGTCCTCGGCGCGCTTCCTGCGCCTGCTCGAAGCGACGCAGCGCGAACCGGTGGAAGATGCCGACCGGCTGGCGGCGTTGGCTTATCGCCACGGCGATTATCCTGACACCGCGCGCCTGCTCGCGCATGCCGGCGACAGTGGCCTGGCCTGGTGGCTGCGCGCCAAGATGGCGCTGCGCGATGGCGACGCCGCACGCGCCGCCCAGGCCTATGCGCAGGCATCCCGGCGCTTCCCGCCGAACGAGGACTGGGGCACGCGCCGCAACGGCGGCTGGAGCAACGAGACGGTCAAACCGCAGTGCCGCATCGCCGGCGAAGCGGCGATCCTGGCGCTGCAACGCGGCAGCTACGTCGAAGCGTTCGCACAGCTGTACCGCAGCGGCGATCTCTACTGGGAAGACGCCGCCGCAGTCGCCGAGCGCGTGCTCACCGTGCAGGAACTGCAGGACTACGTGGATCGCCACGTTCCCGCTGCGCAGCCGACCGCCGCGGACGCGGCACCGGAGTACTGGGAGCGGACACCGGCGCTGAAACTGCGCGAACTGCTGGCGCGCCGACTGATGCGCGACGGCCGCTACGACGAGGCGCGGCCCTATTTCGCCCAGGCCGAACTGCGCGAGGCGGCACGCCGTTATCGCGATGCACGGCAGCAGGCCGCATCGGCGTGGACCGGCATCGGCCGCGCCGAGGGCCACTACCGGGCCGCCCTGATCGCACGCCATCAGGGCATGGAACTGCTGGGCTACGAGCTGGGGCCGGACAACCGGGTCTACGCCGGCAACTACGCCGAAGCGGCTCCGCATGCGCAGCTGCGCCCAGGCGGCCTGATCGCCGCCGCCGAAGCGCAGCGCTGGACCGCCACCGCCGCCCAGCCCTACCGCCGCTACCACTACCGCTGGATCGCCGCCGCCCTGGCCGATCGTGCGGCGGACGACCTGCCCGCACGCAGCCAGGCCTACGCCGCGGTGCTGTGCCAGGCCACCGACTGGCTGATCACCCTCGACCCGGCGCAGGCGCGCCGCTCCTACCAGCGTTATGTCGCGCACGGCGCCCTCAACCCGGTGCCCGGCAAGGCCTATGTGTTCGGCGTGGGCGCCTGCGAGACGCCGGATTTCGAAGGCGCGCGGCGGCGCCTGTGGATCGAGCGCGGCCAGGCCGTGCGCCAGTTCGTGCACACGCATCGCTTCGCGCTGGGTGCGGCCGGGCTGGCGCTGCTGACCGCAGCGACCTTGCTCGTGCGTCGGCGCGTGCGGCGCAAGTCGCGCGAAACGACAACGCAAACGCCGCAGGACTGAGTCAACCGCCGGGTCGGGCGATCGAGCGTCTGTCAGCAGCCGCCCGCCATCACCGACGAAACCGTCAGGCAAGCGCTATATCGCCCTGCCCAACCCCCAATCCCCAATCCCGACTCCCCACTCCCCAGGTAGGGATCGCCCTCCCTCGCTCGTCTCTTCACCAGGAGTTTCCCTTTCGGGCTGGAATCGCGTCGGCGCACGCGGCGCCGGCCGCTCTGCCGTCCTGGACGACCGCTCTTCCCGATGCAGCACCGCACCACGCGCGACAAGGACGTCACTGCCCGCGGCATGCGCCACGTGGCGTTCGCGTGCCTGCGTCTGTCGTGCGCCTCTACGGCCCGGAGACTGCGCTCAGTTCCAGCAAACCCAGGCCACGCAGGCCACCACCATCGCCCCCAGGCAACACAGGCGCCCGGTGCGGCGCCGGCTAAGCAACGCGTGCACGCCCTGCCACAGCAGCAGCGTGGCCAGCACGCACAGGCCGACCAGCCGCCCGTTGCCGCTGTCCTGGAAACTGGCGGAGGACAGCTGCGGATCGGTGCCGTCCACCCATGCGTACGGGCTGCCGGACACGAGATACAGCAGCAGCATGCCCAACACATAGCCGCCCCAGGACAGCAGTTGCGCGGCGATCGCCAGCGCCCTGTACGCAGGTGCCATCGCGCGGCCTCACTCGCACACGAACAGCGTGCCGGCAGTCGGATCGGCGCCAGTCGGGCGCAGTGGCTTCGCTTCGCAGCGCGCGACGTCGCCGATACGCCGAGAGACCTGCACCCTGCCGTCAGGCCCGTATCCACACACCAGATAGAGGCCATGCGGATCTGGCGCATCGAAGCGCCAGACCGACACGCCCGCATCGCCGGGACGGCGGCTGTCCTCGTTGCTGGGCACCAGTGCGGCCATCTCGCGCGGCGGCCCGGAGTAGACGCCGCTGGAGAACAGCCGCAGCGGCGGCGCGGCGGCGAGATCGACGCGGGCATCGGCCGGCACGTCGGGACTCTGCAACTGCGCCTCGGCGATGCGCAGGCGCCCGGGGCACTGCAGCGTCTCCCGGGCCGCGACGGGCGCGGCGAACAGGACCGCGATGAGCAGCGGCAGCGCGCAGCGCGCCGTGGCGGACATTGCCTTCGAAACCATCACGCGCTCCTTGTCGACGGCAGGATCGAGACCGGCGACGACGTCGGCCCTGCCAAGCCGCGCATACGGTGCCTCCACCATCGCCAAAGGTCAACGCGACGACACGATGCGCCGTCGGCGTCATCGCGCGCCTTTGCGCAAGCCCTCAATTCCCCCGCCCCATCCACCCGCAAAAGAGAACCCCGATGCACGGCACGACCCACGACTACAGCCAGTACAGCCCCAAATGGCAGTTCCGCTTCACTTTCTACGACACCTACGGCGAACCCAAGTCGGCGAGCTTCAAGGAAGCGATGAAGGCGCTGCCGTTCAAGGAGAAGCTGCGCCTCAACATGAACTGGTTCGCCTTCTTCTTCGGCTTCATCTACCTGTTCGTCATCGGGCTGTGGCGCAAGGCGCTGATGCTGCTCGCCATCTCGCTGTGCTGCGGCATCGTGCTGATGTTCCTTCCGGACGCGGCCACCCGGGCCTTCGGCATCGCCTACTCGATCCTGGTCGGCATGACCGCGAACTACGCCTACTATCTGGACAAGGTGAAGGGCAGCACCAGTTGGAACCCGTTCGAAGGCATCCGCTGGTAACCGCCCGCTCGCGCAACACCTAGCACACGCAGCGTCCGCCGTCGCAACGGCGGCGGACTCCCCCATTCCCCGCCACCCAGGCCCGTGCCCAGGCAGCCCTTCCCTCCGCCTGTGCGCCGCGTTCGGCGCACAGGCAACGCACGAAGGAGTCGCCTGATGTCGCCCATGTTCTCCCGCCCGGCGTTCGCGCGCCGCCCCCGCCGCGTCGCACCGCTGGCCGCCGCCATCGCCGTCCTCGTCACGGCCGGCCCGCACGCCGCGCATGCGCAAGACGCCACCACCCTGCCCACGGTACGGGTCAGCGAGCGCAGCGATCCCGGCACGCGCAGCAGCACCGCCACCAAGACCGACACCAGCCTGCTGGAAACCCCGCAATCGCTGTCGGTGATCGACGACGCGCGCATGCAGGCCCAGGGCGCGCAGACGCTGAAGGACGCGCTGAGCTACACCCCCGGCGTGATCCCCACGCGCTATGGCACGGACTCGCGCTACGACTGGATCTCGTTGCGCGGCTTCGACGCCTATGCGCCCGGCTTCTACCTGGATGGCATGCCGCTGCGCAACAACGGCAACTGGGGCATCTGGCCGATCGAACGCTATGGCGCCGAGCGCATCGAGGTGCTGCGCGGCCCGGCCTCGGTGCTGTACGGGCAGAGCGGCCCGGGCGGGCTGGTCAACGCGATCAGCAAGCGGCCGACCGCCGAACCGTTGCACGAGCTGCAGGTGCAGCTCGGCGATCACCAACGGCGGCAACTCGCCGGCGACCTGTCCGGGCCGCTCAGCGAGGACGGCACCGTGCTGTACCGCCTTACCGCCCTGGCGCGCGAGGCGGAACTGCCGGCCGGCGGCATGCGCGACGACCGCCGCTTCCTGGCCCCGGCGCTAACCTGGGCACCCAGCGCGGCCACCCGCCTCACCCTGCTCTCGCAACTCGGCCGCACCCGCGCCGGCGTGTACCTGCGCATGCGGCCGGCAGTCGGATCGCTGGTGCCGACCGAGATCGGTACTTATCTGCCCAGCCGTCTGTTCGAAAGCGACCCGACCTACAACCGCTTCGATCTGGACACGGCGATGCTCGCCGCGCTGTTCGAACACCGCGTCAACGACGTGCTCAGCCTGCGCCAAAACGCCCGCTACGGCCGCCTGAAGGTGGACTACCGCAGCGTGCAGGGACGCGGCTTCGTCATCGACGATCCCGCCGATCCGCTGGACCCGGCCAACTTCGCCCGACTGCGCCGCACCGCCTCGGACAGCAGGGAAACGGTGCACGCGCTGAACCTGGACAACCAGCTCGAGCTGCGCCTGCACGCCGGCGCCGTGCAGCACACGCTGCTGTTCGGCCTGGACTACCAGCGCACGCGCATCGATCAGGTCAGCCACAGCGGCGGCACCACCACGCCCCTGGACATCCGCCATCCGGTCTACGGCGACCCGGTGCGGATGCCCGCGCCGTGGTACGACGGCATCGCCACGGTGAGCCAGACCGGCGTGTACGTGCAGGACCAGGTGCGCTGGCGCGAGCGCTGGCTGCTCACCGTGGGCGCCCGCTACGACCGGGCCGACAGCACACTCGACAACCGCCTGGACGGCAGCCGCAGCGACATCGTCGAACGCAAGGCCAGCAAGCGCGCCGGCCTCACCTACGTGGCCGCGAACGGCTGGGCACCGTACCTGAGTTACAGCGAATCCTTCGTGCCGACCGCCACGCGCGACCCGCTGAGCGGCCGCGCGTTCCGTCCCGAAAGCGGGCGCCAGTACGAAGCCGGGCTGCGCTTCCAGCCGGACGGCGGCACGCAGACATACAGCGCCGCCGTGTTCGACCTGCGCCGGCGCAACTACCTGACCTACGACCCGGACTTCGTCCCGCGCCAGACCGGCGAGACGCTGGTGCGCGGTCTGGAACTGGAGGCGTCGCTGCATCCGCTGCCGCGCCTGCAGGTGATCGGCTCCTACAGCTACACGCCGACGGTGCGCGTCACCGCCAGCAGCAACCCGCGCGAGCTGGGCAAGCCGCTGTCGGCGGTGTCGCGCCACGCCGCCGCGCTATGGGCCGACTACCGCTTCGTCAGCGGCATCCGGATCGGCCTGGGCGCGCGCTACACCGGCGCCAACCGCGGCGACCTGGACGCCGCACGCGCCGAGGTGCCGGCATTCACCCTGTTCGACGCACTGCTCGGCTACGACCGCGACCGCTGGAACTTCGCCTTGAACGTGCGCAACCTCGCCGACAAGACCTACCTCAGCAACTGCGACGCCTACGACAACTGCTACTACGGCGAGCAGCGGCGCGTGACAGCCACGGCCACGTATCGCTGGTGAGGCGGGCGCGTGTGCGTGATGGCGATAGGAGCCGTCGCGCACATGTTTCCTTATGTCAAGGCGCGGACCATGTCGCCGTCGGATCCGGTGATGTCCGACCCAAGATGGATGTTCCATTGCGTCATGAACGCTTCGGAGCAGGAACTGCTGGATAAACATCGCGCCTCAGAAGCCGTCAAATGGCGTATCGAAGGCAGGCTAAGAATCCCAACTGTTTGGGCTCAGGCCTGCCACTTTGTCGGACGCAACCTCGCGGTTGACTGCGTCTCTCCCTTCCTACTGGCGACTGTTCTAGTTGACATGAATCACGGGCCTGGAATAGCCAACTAGGTGCGACTTGATGTAACGTTTCTGACTAGAATCAAAGCCTTCCGCTTCACTAGCGACGCCTAGCCAGGAAGCCCCCAATACGCAGACGAAAGGCCGCTTGCGCATGATCAACTCGAATGTTCTGCACTGTGTGCGTCAAGTTAAGATTGGCGACAATGTGGGAACGCTATTTACCATAGAAGTCCAGGGCCTTCAGTACTTGGTGACGGCTAATCACCTGCTTGAGAAATGGCAATCGGGTGATTACATTGGCATCTGGCAAGGCAAGGAATGGCGAGGCCTGCCTGTCGAGCTAGTTGGCACCCACGAAGCAGGAGATGTAGCGGTATTTGCTTCCTCCATGCAACTGTCCCAGCGCCTGCCCTTGGAGGCGAGCAGCAAAGGCCTGATATGGAGCCAGGACGTATTTTTCCTTGGCTTCCCATACGGATGGCGTGCAGAAGTGCCCCCCGAACTTAATGGAAAATACCCCCTTCCCTTCGTCAAAAAAGCAATTGTTTCCGCCATGGTCGTTGCAGATGGTTTCGAAACGATATTTCTAGACGGCCTCAACAACCCTGGATTCTCTGGCGGGCCTGTAGTTTTTATCCCACCAGGCTCAAATGATTTTCAGGTCTGCAGTGTCGTGACCAGCTTCCGATATGTGGCTGAGCCTGTATATGAGGGCGACTCGGAGCACTCATTGGTCTACAGGGCAAATACCGGAATCATCGAGTCAACCAACATCCGCATCATCTTGGAGTTGATCAAGAACAACCCTATCGGTCTAGCCCGGCCTTCAACTTAAATGCTCACATTGATCGCTGGAGATCACGACTTGGCAGATGCCGAACTGATCGTATGTGTCGCGGGCGAGACGAACAAAATCTCTCGCAACCTATGCTCGTAGCTGGGCGGGCGCATTACGTTCGACGCCGCCGCGTGCCGACCCGCCTGCGGCGCCGCAAACCATCAAGCCCATTCACGTCCGTCAGTACGTGACTCGGCGTGCCATCGGGGCGAGCGGCACGTCAGCGCGAACCGCGAGTCGGACACAGCTCGGTGGTGATGACCGAGCACTAAGTGCGCAATCGCCGCGGCACGAAGGTAACCCCAACGCGCTGAGGATTGCGGAACAGCCCAGGAAATTGCGGAACAGTATGGCTCCGCGAAAACGACCGTAAGTCGTTGAAACCAAATGGAGGCCTGGGTCGGAATTGAACCGGCGTACGCGGATTTGCAGTCCGCTGCATAACCACTCTGCCACCAGGCCGGTGGACTGACGTCTTGCCGCAACGCCTGTGGCGTCCGACAAAAACAAAGCCCCGCTGCCGGGGCCCTTGCGGCGGGAACTGGACGAGGCCTCGCGGCTCTCTTCCAACGCGTTGATTCAAAAGATGTTTTTGAATCAGCCCGGCGCACAACGGACTGCATTGTGTACCAAGCTCCCCGGCTTGGCAACCCTGCGCTGCGCGCATGCAACGTTTGCGGAGACCGCACTGCCGAGACCACGACGCCCACGCGACGTCGCCACCCGACTGGAATGCCGACCACAGCGCCACGCCGGTGGCAGTAGACAAGCGCGGCCTCGCGCGGATCGGCGCACGATCGGCACGCCGCCGCGCTCTAGCATGGCGCCACACCCAAACGAGAGATCGCCATGAACCGATGGACACGCTGGAGTGGGATCGCGCTGTGCCTGGCCGCGAGCGCCACCGCCGCCGCACAGACCTGTGCGCTGCAGACGCAGACTGTGAATCTGCCGCTGGCCTCCAAGGCCACGCCGACATTCGCCTACCAGGTGCGGGTGCAGCTCGGCAGCGACGCCGATGGTCGCAGCAGCGGCAGCCAGGTGCTGGAGGTGGATACCGGCTCCACCGGCGTGGTGGTGCCGTTGAGCGACGCATTGCGCAGCGCCTGGGATGCCTCCAACACGCCCGGCCACATCTTCTATTCGAGCGACAGCAAATATCACCCCGGCAAGTACGTGGACGTGCCGATGCGGCTCGGCGTCTCCGCCGACGGCAAGCGCGCCGCCGCGCGGGTGGACCGCATCACCGTGTTGGCCGCGCAGTGCACCTGCGATGTGGCCACCGTCGCCCAGCAGCCCAAGCCGCTGGCGCAGGTGCCGGCCACCTGCGCCGGCTACGACGGCAGCCCGGCGCTGAGCAGCAACACGCAGGTGCTGCGCAACTGCAGCACCATCTCCCCCAAGTTCGGCATGATGGGCGTGGGCTACGACCGCGGCGTCGACGCCGCGCGCAACCCGTTCCTCAACCTGGCGCAGATGCGCGCGCAGCGCATGAGCCCCGGCTACATCGTCAGCGCCAAGGGCATCACCCTGGGCGTCAGCAAGACGGCACTGCAGGGGTTCGCCCTGGTCCCGCTGCAACGCGGCGCCGCCACCGCCGATGCGCCGAGCGACTGGCAGGCGCCCACCGCCTGCGCCAGCTTCCCCGGCAGCGGCAGCGACTACCGCGTCTGCGGCAAACTGCTGCCCGATACCGGCGTGTCCTACATGATGCTCAACCCGGTGGTGCCGCCCGCCACGCCCGACAGCCTGCAACAGACTGTGGAGATGGCCGGGCTTCCCACGCGGGTGGTGTCGGACGCCACCCAGTTGCGGCTCGACGTCGTCGACGCGAAGGGACAACCGGTGTTCGGCTACGGCTTTGCGGTCGGCGACGGCAAGGCGGCGACGCCGGACAGCGTGCAGTGGCGCGGGCCGCTGAAAACGCCGCCAGCGCACATCAACAGCGGCCGCCACCTGCTCGCCGCAGGCGACTACGCCTACGACGCCGCCTGCGGGCATGCCGGCTTCCGTGCGGCCATCCCCGCGCCCTGAGCCTGCGCGAAACGGAGAGGCATCATCGGCCGCATCGCGATCGCGCCTGGACGACGCGATCGCTGCTGGCGCGCGACATGGTCGGTGCGCGATCGCGATGCACGCGTTCCGATGCAGCGCTCGCGGCATGGATCAACCCAGCCCGGATGGCTGCGCAATGCGATGGCGGCGGCCAAACTGACGCCGTGCATGTTGGCCATTGCGCTGCTGGCGGCCGCATGAAGCGAGGCGGAATTGCGCGATGGCTCAGCGGGGTGTGGCGCGTCTGCCACGCAGTGCAGCCGCCCAAACGAAAACAGGACCCGAAGGTCCTGTTTTCATGATCTGGAGCGGGAAACGAGACTCGAACTCGCGACCTCAACCTTGGCAAGGTTGCGCTCTACCAACTGAGCTATTCCCGCTTGAGGCCGCGAATTCTACCGGGTACGCGCAGGCTGTCAACCATTGCCTTCGATTTTTTTCGCGTTCTTTTCCGCCATCGCCGCGCGCTCGTCGTCGCGCAGGCTCGGCCAGGCCGCATGCAGGTACTGGATGCCCGACAACAGGGTCAGGATCGCCGCGATCGCCAGGGTCCAGTCGCCGACGTGGAAGACGAACAGGCCCATCCACACGCTCTCCGGCGGCGAGCCGTCGGGCATCACCGAGTACAGCAGGCACAGCAGCGCCACCATCTGCGCGGTGGTCTTGATCTTGCCGATCATCGCCACGCGCACCTTGGCGCGCTGGCCGATCTCGGCCATCCACTCGCGCAGCGCCGACACCGCGATCTCGCGGCCGACGATCACCGCCGCCCAGAACGCCATCCACGGCGTCGGGTGGCCCTGCACGATCAGGAACAGCGCCACCGCCACCATCAGCTTGTCGGCCACCGGATCCAGGAACGCGCCGAACGCGGAGTACTGGTGATAGCGCCGCGCCACCCAGCCATCCAGCCAGTCGGTGAAGGCGGCCAGGCCGAAGATCGCCGCCGAGGCGAAGTTGGTCCAGGTGTACGGCAGATAGAACACCAGCACCAGCACGGGGATCATCACGATCCGCAGCAGCGTGAGCCAGGTGGGGATGGTCAACTTCATTGCGCTGCTCTACTCGCCTGCCGGATCGGGTACCGGCAGCCCGTGCAGGTTAGCGTAGATTCGTGCAGCCAGTGCGTCATTGATCCCTTCCACCCGCGCGATCTCGGCCTCGCCGGCGGCCTTGAGCCCGGCCAGTCCGCCGAAGTGCTTGAGCAGGCTGGCGCGGCGCCGCGGGCCGATGCCGGGGATGTCCTCCAGCTTGCTGGTCATGCGCGCCTTCTGGCGGCGCCCGCGGTGGCCGGTGATGGCGAAGCGGTGCGCCTCGTCGCGCACCTGCTGGATGAACTGCAGCGCCGGCGAGGCCGCGCCCGGCCGCAGTTCGCGCCCGTCCGGCATCACCAGGGTCTCGTGGCCGGCACGGCGCTCGGCGCCCTTGGCCACGCCGATCAGCAGCACCCCGTCCACGCCCAGGTCGGCCAGCGCGCCGGTGGCCTGCGCCAGCTGGCCGGCGCCACCGTCGATCAGCAGCACGTCCGGCAGCACCACATCGCCCTTGCCCTCGCCTTCGGCGGCGCGGCGGAAACGGCGCTCGATCGCCTGGCGCATCGCCGCGTAGTCGTCGCCCGGCTCGATGCCGCTGATGTTGTAGCGCCGGTACTGGCTGCGCACCGGGCCGCTGGCGTCGAACACCACGCACGAGGCCACCGTGGCCTCGCCCATGGTGTGGCTGATGTCGAAGCATTCCACCCGCTTGACCGGCTCGGCCAGGCCGAGCATCTCGCGCAGCGCCTCGCTGCGCGCGTGCTGGGCGTTGCGGCTGGTCAGCTCGGTGACCAGGGTGGCCTGGGCATTGCGGCTGGCCAGCTCCAGGTAGCCGGCGCGCTCGCCGCGCACGTTCCACTTCAGCTGCACCTTGCGCTCGGCGGCCGAACTCAGCGCCGCCTCGATCAGTTCGGCGTCGGGAATCTCGCGGTCCAGCAGCACCTCGCGCGGCGGCGCGTGCTCGACGTAGTACTGCGACACGAATGCGCCCAGCACCTCGGCGGCGCTGTCCTCGCCATTGGTCTTGGGGAAGAACGCGCGGGTACCGAGGTTGCGCCCGTCGCGGAACGCCAGCAGCAGCACGCAGGCGTTGGCGCCCTGGGTGGCGCAGGCCAGCACGTCAAGGTCGGCGGCGCGGCCGTCCACATACTGGCGGCTCTGCATGCTGCGCAGCGAGCCGAGCAGGTCGCGCAGGCGCGCGGCGCGCTCGAACTCCAGGCGCTCGCTGGCGGCCTGCATGGCCTGCACCAGTTCCTCGCCGAGCTGGTCGCTGCGCCCTTCCAGGAACAGCGTGGAGCGGCGTACCGCCTCGGCGTACTCGTCGGCCGCCACCAGCGCCACGCACGGCGCGCTGCAGCGGCCGATCTGGTACTGCAGGCACGGCCGCGAACGGTTGCGGAACACGCTGTCCTCGCAGCTGCGCAGCTTGAACAGCTTGTGCATCAGGTTCAGCGTCTCGCGCACCGCGGTGACGCCGGGATACGGGCCGAAGTAGCGCCCGGGCACCGCGCGCGGACCGCGATGCAGGGTGATCCGCGGCCATTCCTCGCGGGTCAGCAGCACGTACGGATAGCTCTTGTCGTCGCGCAGCGACACGTTATAGCGCGGCGACAGCGATTTGATCAGTTGATTTTCCAGCAGCAGCGCCTCGCCCTCGCTGCGGGTGACGGTGACGTCCATGCGTGCCACCTGCGCCAGCATGGCCATGGTCCGCGCGTTCTTCGGCGAGCCGCTGAAATAGCTGGACACGCGCTTGCGCAGCGCGCCGGCCTTGCCGACGTAGAGCAAGGTGTCGTCCGCGGCGTACATGCGGTAGACGCCGGGCGCGGTACTGAGGTTGGCGGCAAAGGCCTTGCCGTCGAACGGGGGCAATGCGGGGGTACTCATTCGCCGATCGCGAGGTCGCGCAGTTCGCCGCTGGCGATGTCGTAGCGCAGCACCGCATGCGCATCGGTCTCGGCGATCCACACCGTGCCGGCGCTCACCGCCAGTCCAGCCGGGCCATGCAGGCGCCGCGGCAAAGCCGCGGTGGACAGTTCGCCGCCGCCCAGGCGCAGGCTGCGCAGGCTGCCGTTGCCGCTGTCGGCGATCCACAGCAGCGGCGCGTCCGGGCTCAGCGCGATCGCCTGCGGGAACTGCAGGCGGGCGCGGCTGCGCGGCCCGTCCTCGTCGCCGAAATCCCAGGGTCCCTGGCCGCCGAGCAAGGTCTGCACCAGGTCCCCCCGTAACTGCATCGAGCGCACCGCCGAGCCCAGCGCATCGCACACGTACAGCACCTGCTGCACCGCGGCCAGGCTGCACGGCTGCGCGAACGCGGCCAGGTGGCCGCTGCCGTCGCGCAGTTCCAGCGCGCCGGCGCCGGCGCGCCAGCGCAGGCTGCGGCTGCCCAGGTCGTAACTCCAGATGCGGTTGTCGCCGGCCATCGCCAGGTGCACCTGGTTGTCGGCGATCACCACGTCCTGCGGATGGTTCAGCGGCGCCAGCAGCGGTTGCTCCACCGGCCCTTCCACCGGCTCGCCGGCGCGGCCGTTGCCGCACAGCGTGTCGACCTGGCCGGTGAGCAGGTTGATCCGGCGCAGCGCATGGTTGCCGGTGTCGGCCACGTACAGCACGCCGCGCTCCAGCGCCAGCCCGCGCGGACGGTGGAACGCCGCCTCGCCGATCGCGCCGTCGATGAAGTCGGCGGTGCCGATGCCGAACTGGCGCAGCACGCGGCCATTGGTGCTGCATTCGAGAATGCGGTGATGACCGCTGTCGGCCACGTACAGCAGGTCGTCGGCCACCACCAGGCCGGTCGGGAATCGCAACGGCAGGCGCGGCTCCGGCTGGGTCTCGCGGGCGTCGCGCAGGTCCTCGTCCAGCGGCGGCGGCTGCCCGGCGCACAGCGCGTGCAGCGCCTTGTCCAGTTCGGCGCCGCCGATGCCGACCAGGCGCTCGCGCTCGACACCACCGGCGTCGATCAGGACCAGGGTCGGCCAGGCCTGGACATCGAAGCGCTGCCAGGCGGCCCAATCGGCATCGAGCAGGATCGGCGCGGACACGCCCTGGCTGCGCAGCAGCTTCAGCGCCCGCTGCGGCTCGCGCTCGCTGTCGAAGCGCGGCACCTGCACCACGATCACCTGCAGCCGTCCGGGATTGCGCGCCTGCCACTGGCCGAGTTCGGCCAGGCGCTGCGCGCACCACACCGAGGCGGCGTTGACGAAGGCCAGCACCAGCGCCCGGCCCTGCAGGTCGCGCAGGCGGATCGGCTCGGCGTTGAGCCAGGCGCCGGACGCGGGAAGTTCCAGGGCGGCGATGGAATTCATCGGTCGATTATGCCGGAGCCGAGGTCGGCGGACAGTCGTGCCACGCTGCCGGCGGCCGCTTCGTCTACCAGTTGCCAGACCTGCTCGAACTGCGCGCTGCCGCCGGTGTACGGATCCGGGATCTCGCTCCGGCCATGCACGCCGGCCCACGGCAGCCACAGCGCCACGCGCTCGCGCGCCGATGCCGGCGCGCGCTGCAGCACGTCGCGCAGGTTGGCCGCATCGGCGCACAGGAGCCAGTCGAATTCGGCAAAGTCGCGGTCGCGCAGCTGCCGCGCGCGCAGGCCGGCGATGTCCACGTCGTGCGCGGCCGCGCAGGCGATCGCACGCCGGTCCGGCGGCTCGCCGCGGTGCCAGTCGCCGGTGCCGGCCGAGTCGACCTCCACCACACCCGCCAGCGGCGAGCGCTGCAGATGGTGGCGCAGCGCGCCCTCGGCCATCGGCGAACGGCAGATGTTGCCCAGGCACACCAGCAACAGCTTCATGCCTGGCCGCCCTGCAGATAGGCCTCGGCGCGCGCCAGGTCCTCGGGCGTGTCCACGCCGGGCGGGAACGGCGCCGGCGACAGCGCCACCGCAATGCGGAAGCCGGCTTCCAGCACCCGCAACTGTTCCAGCGACTCGATCCGCTCCAGCGTGCCCGGCGGCATCGCCGCGAACCGGCGCAGGAAGCCGGCGCGGTAGGCGTAGATGCCGATATGCCGCAGCCACGGGCCGGGCAGCGGCAGCTGCGCCTGCGAGGCGGCGAAGGCGTCGCGGTGCCAGGGGATCGGCGCGCGGCTGAAGTACAGCGCATCGCCGTCGGCGCGGCGCACCAGCTTGACCACGTTGGGATCGAACAGGTGTTCGGCCGCGTCCACCGGCGTGCCCAGGGTCGCCATCTCGGCGCCGCTGTCGGCCAGGGTCCGGGCCACCGCGACGATACCGGCGACCGGCGCGAACGGTTCGTCGCCCTGCAGGTTGACCACCAGGGTCGCATCGTCCCAGCCGGCGATGTCGGCGCACTCGGCCAGGCGGTCGGTGCCGGAGGCGTGGTCGCTGGAGGTCGTGGCCACGTGCACGCCGTCCAGGTCGGCCACGGCGGCGGCGATGCGCGCATCGTCGGCGGCCACCCACACCTGCGCAGCGCCAGCGGCGAGCGCACGCCGGGCCACGTGGCGGATCAGCGGCTCGCCGCCGAGCGCCCGCAGGGGCTTGCCCGGCAACCGCGAGGCGACATAGCGGGCCGGGATGGCGACCACGAACGGCGGCACGGCGGCGCTCATGCCACCACCGCGCTGGCGGTGGCAACGCCGCTGGCGGCGGCAGACGGGTGCGGGAACGCGGCGAATCCGGCCATGAATTGATCTTTCTCCGTCAATTATTGAGAATAGTTCGCATTCGCCGTTCGACGACCGAACTGTCCCAGCACGTGTGCCGCTGCGACAGCCTCTGGCGCGACGACGGCGTTGCCTTCCGCCCATTCTATAGACCCCACCGATGAACCTCCCCGCCCGTTCGCTCCGATCCGCTGCGCCGCCCTCCTCCACCACCACGCGCCGCGCGCTGTGCCTGGCCATCGCCGCACTGCTGCTGCCGGCCGCGGCCGGCGCCGCCGAGGCCGGCGCCAGCGCGGCCGACGCCCTGGCCACCGGCGACCGGCAACCCACCGAGCTGGAGAAGCTGGATGTGGTCGCGCAGCGCAAGGACGGCTACACCCCGCCGCCCAGCGCCACCGGCACCGGCCTGGTGCTGAGTCCGCTGGAGACGCCGCAATCGATGAGCAGCATCGGCCGCGAGCAGATGGACGACTTCGGCCTGCGCAACGCTAACGACGTGCTGGCGCTGGCCACCGGCATCAACGTCGAGAAGATCGAGACCGATCGCACCTACTACAGCGCGCGCGGTTTCGACATCGTCAACTTCCAGGTCGACGGCCTCGGCCTGCCGTTCACCAACGGCGGTGCCGAAGGCGACCTGGACACCGCGATGTACGAGCGGGTGGAGGTGTTGCGCGGCGCCAACGGACTGCTGTCCTCGACCGGCAATCCGTCGGCGACGGTCAACTTCGTGCGCAAGCGCCCGACCCAGGAACTGCAGGGCAGCGTCGGCATCACCGCCGGCAGTTGGGACACGCGTCGTGTCGACGCCGACCTGTCCGGCAAGCTCGATCGCAGCGGCAGCGTGCGCGGGCGCATCGTTGCCGCCGGCCAGGATGGCGACAGCTACCTGGACCGCTACTCGCTGAAGAAGCGCAGCGTCTACGGCATCGTCGAGGCCGACCTGAGCGACAGCACCCTGCTCAGCGTGGGCGCCAGCTACCAGAAGAACGAGCCCCACGGCGGCATGTGGGGCGCCCTGCCCCTGTACTACAGCGACGGCAGCGCCACGGACTATGCGCGCTCGACCAGCACCTCGGCCGAATGGTCGTACTGGAACAGCACCGACAAGCGCGCATTCGTGGAACTGCAGCAAGCGCTGGGCGGCGGCTGGCAGCTCAAGGCCGCACTGAACTACCGCAAGCTGGAGTCGGACGGCAACCTGTTCTACGCCTACGGCACGCCGGACCGCGCCACCGGGCTGGGGCTGTACTCCTATCCCTCGCGTTACGTCAGCCACGAGACGCAGAAGTACGCCGACCTCTACGCAAGCGGCCCACTCGTCCTGGGCGGCCGCGAACACGAACTGGTGGCGGGCGTGAAGTGGGCCGGCATCGACGTCTCGCAGGTCTCCACCTACCCCGATTCCAGCGACACCAGCGCCTGGTTCGCACTGCCCAGCCTGGAGAGCTGGACCGGCGACATCGCGCTGCCGGCGTTCACCACCGCGCCGACCGGCGCCGCGTTCGACATGATCCGCCGCAGCGCCTACGCCACCGCGCGCTGGAACCTGAGCGATGAGCTGAAGCTGATCACCGGGGTCAACCACACCCGGATCGAGAGCCGCGGCCAGAACTACGGCGTGCAGCATGCCTACGACGAGAGCAAGACCACGCCGTTCGTCGGTGCGGTCTACAACTTCGATCCGGACTACGCGCTGTACGCCAGCTATGCGGAGATCTTCAACCCGCAGACCGAACTGGACCGCAACCTGCAGGTGCTGGACCCGATCACCGGCAGCAACGCCGAGCTCGGCATCAAGGGCCAGTGGTTGCAGCAGCGGGTCAATGCCTCCTTCGCCCTGTTCCGCGCCAAGCAGGACAACACCGCCGAAGCCGACACCTACGTGGGTACGCTGCAGACCTACAAGCCGGTGGACGCCACCTCCACCGGCTACGAGTTCGACGTCGCCGGCCGCATCGGCGAACACTGGCAGCTCAATGCCGGCTACACCCAGCTGAGCCTCAAGGACGACGCCGGCAACAACGTGCGCACCTACGTGCCGCGCCGCACCTTCAAGCTCGCCAGCACCTACACCGTGCCGCAGTGGGAAGCGCTGAAGCTGGGCGCGACGCTGACCTGGCAAAGCGACATCTCCCGCGACCAGCAGGCCGTGGACACCAGCGGCAATGAGATTTTCACCCGACAGGACAACTACGCGCTGCTCGGGCTGATGGCGCACTACGACTTCACCCCGCAGTTCAGCGCCACGCTCAACGTCTACAACGTCACCGACCGCAAGTACATCAACAGCCTGTACTGGGCGCAGGGCTACTACGGCGCCCCGCGCAACACCGCGCTGTCGCTGACATACAGGTTCTAATGCGGTTCGCCGACGCAACGCGGCGCTCAAGGCGTGGGCTGCGACCAGGGGCGCAGCAGGCCCGAGCGCTGCGCTGCCTGCGTACCGCCAAGCACCTCTCGGAAGCGTCTTGAGCGTCCTGTAGGAGCGGCTTCAGCCGCGATGGGCCTTACCGGTAACGCCCCATCGCGGCTGAAGCCGCTCCTACGGGGAGACGCTGGATCCGGCGCGATTGCGGCGGAAACAGCCGATGCGCGGCGCCGTTAGTCGCCTGATTCGCCGGCGCGGCCGCGCAGCTTGTCCAGCCGGTCCAGCAGGCCGATCCAGAACGCCGCCGGCAGCTCGGCGACCAGCGGCACGCTGAAGCACCAATCGTTGGCGAAGGCGGCGCACTTGACCGCGTCCTTCTCGGTCATCAGCACCGGTAACTCGCTGCCGAAGGCCAGGTCCGCGGCGCGGTACTGATGATGATCGGGAAAGGCATGCGGCACCACGCCGATGCCCTGCGCGCGCAGCATGTCGAAGAAGCGCTGCGGATGGGCGATGCCGGCCACGGCGTGCACGCGCTGGCCGGCGAAGCTGCGCAACGGCCGCGCACGGCCACCGCGCAACGGCTGCGCGCTGTCGATGCGCAGGCGCATCGCCCATTCGCCGAAGCCGGCTTCGAGCGCGCCGCTGTCGCTGGCCTGGCCCAGGTTGATGACCCGGAAATCGCATTCGTTGCCGCGCGCCACCGGCTCGCGCAGCGGCCCGGCCGGCAGCAGGCGGCCGTTGCCGTAGCGGCGCTGGCCGTCCACCACCTCGATCTCGATGTCGCGCTGCAGGCGGTAGTGCTGCAGGCCGTCGTCGCAGACCACGATGTCGCAGCCGGCCTGCAGCAGCGCACGCGCCGCGGCGACGCGGTCGCGATCCACCCGCACCGGCACGCCGGTCTTGCGCGCGATCAGTACCGGCTCGTCGCCGCCCTGCTCGGCCGAGGTACCCGGCTCGATCCAGCGCGGCTCCTGCGGCTGGCTGCGGCCGTAGCCGCGGCTGGCCACGCCCGGGCTCCAGCCGGCGTCGCGCAGGCGCTGCACCAGGGCGATGGTCAGCGGCGTCTTGCCGGTGCCGCCGGCGGTGAGGTTGCCGACCACCACCACCGGTGCGGCGATGCTGTGGCGCTTGCGCCAGCCGCGCCGGTACAGCGCGCGGCGCAGCGCGATCGCCGCCGCGTACAGCGGAGTCAGCACGCGCGCATGCAGCGGCGGCGACCCCGTACCGTACCAGTAGGCAGGGGTGAGCGGCCCGCGCTCGCTCATCCGAACTGCCTTTCGCGGAACTGCATGCTGTGCAGGTGCGCATAGACCCCACCCAGCGCCAGCAACTCGTGGTGGGTGCCGCGCTCGACGATGCGGCCGTGGTCCATCACCAGCACCTGGTCGGCGTGTTCGATGGTCGACAGCCGGTGCGCGATGACCAGCGTGGTGCGGTCGGGCATCAGCCGGTGCAAGGCGTCCTGCACCAGCCGCTCGGATTCGTTGTCCAGCGCCGCGGTGGCCTCGTCGAGGATCAGGATCGGCGCGTCCTTGAGCATCGCGCGGGCGATCGCCAGGCGCTGGCGCTGGCCGCCGGACAGGCGCCCGCCCTTGGCCCCGACCTGCGCCTGCACGCCGTCCGGCAGGTGCTCGACGAACTCCATCGCATTGGCGTCGGCGATCGCCTGCTGCAGTTGCGCCGGACCCGCGTCGCGCATCTCGCCGTAAGCGACGTTCTCGGCGATGCTGCCGTCGAACAGCATCACCTGCTGGCCGACCAGGGCGATCTGCCGGCGCAGATCCTCCAGCCGGTAGTCCTGCAGCGGATGGCCGTCGAGCAGGATCTGCCCGGACTGCGGATCGTAGAAGCGCGGAATCAGCTTGACCAGGCTCGACTTGCCGCTGCCGGAGCGGCCGACGATGGCGGTGACGGTGCCGGGTTCGGCGACGAAGCTGACCTCGGCCAGCGCCGGCCGCGCCTGCCCCGGATAGGCGGCGGTGACCTCGCGGAACTCGATCCGGCCCTGCGCGCGCTCGATGTGGCGGGTGCCGCTGTCCTGCTCTTCCGGCGCATCCAGCACCACGAACAGCCGCTGCGCCGACGCGACGCCCCGCTGCAGCATGTTCTGCACGTTGGTGAGGTTCTTCAGCGCCGGGATGATCGCCATCATCGCGGTCATCAGCGAGACGAATTCGCCGGCGGTCAGGCGCCCGGCCAGCGCCTCGTGGCCGGCGATCAGCAGCAGCGCGGCCAGGCCGATGGCGCCCAGCAACTGCACCGCGGCCGAGGAGATGCCGCGGGTGGATTCGACCTTCATCGCCAGGTGCAGGTTGGTGTCGGCCAGGTGCTGGTAGCGCTCCATCTCGCTGGCGCGCGCGCCGTACACCTTGACCTCCTGGTTGCCGGACAGGGCCTGTTCGGCGGACTGCATCAGTTCCGCGTTGCTCTCCTGGATGCGGTGACTGACCCGCCGGTAGCGCTTGGCCACGCGGTCCATCACCCAGGCCAGCGGCGGCGCCACCAGCAGGATGGTGACGGTCACGGTCCAGCTGTACCACAGCATCACCGCCAGCGCGCCGACGATCTGCAGGGTCTGCTGCACCATCACCTTCATCGCGTCGACCGCGGCCTGCGCCACCTGCTCGCTGTCCGAGCCCAGCCGCACCAGCATCGAGGCCACCGGCTCGGCGTCGAAGCGGCTGCCCGGCAGGCGCAGGTACTTGTCCAGCACGTTGACCCGGAAATCGCGGGAAATGCTTCGCGCCGCACGCCCCATCGACATGTCGGTGACGTAGCCGGCGATGCCGCGCAGCACGAACAGGCCGACGATCTGCAGCGGCAGCCACATCGCCAGTTCGCGGTTGCGCGCGATGAAGGTCTCGTCGGTGATCGGCTTCATCAGCGCCAGGAAGCCGGAGCCGGCCAGCGCTTCCAGCAGCGCGCCGACCGCGGCGATCAGCAGCAGGCCACGGTAGCCGCCGGCATAGGACAACAGGCGGCGATAGGTCCGCCAGGGGGAATCCTGGACGGGCACGTCGGTGGGTACATTCACTTGGAGCTTCCGTCCCTGTTGACTTCGGGGGCAGTGGCGATGGCGATGCGGCGGAACCCGAGCTGGCCCAGCGCGTCCTGTGCGGTGACCACCGCCTGGTACGGCGTGCGCGCGTCGGCGCGCAGCAGCACCGGCTGCTCGCGGTCGTCGCCGGCGACCTGGGCGATGCTGCGCTTGACCGACTCCACGTCGGTGCGCAGCACTTCCTGGTCGTTGATGAAGTAATGCCCGTCGGCGTTGATCAGCACGCTCAGCGCGTGCGCCGGCGGCGGCGCATTGCGGTCGCTGGCGTTGGGCAGCTGCAGTTGCAGCGTGGAACGGGCATCGAAGGTGGTGGTCACGACGAAGAAGATGATCAGCACCAGGATGACGTCGATCAACGGCACCAGGTCGATCTGCGGCTCGTCCTGGCCACGGTCGTCGCGGATCCGCACCGGCTCAGCCCTTGGCCGTCGCGGCGTTCGGCGCGGCGCCGCGGGCCGGCGCGGCGGCACGGCCGTGGCCGTCCAGCGCATCGGTCAGCGCGGTGGCTTCCTGCTCCATCTCGATCACGTAGCCGGCGATGCGGCCCTTGAAATGGCGATGGAAGATCAGCGCCGGCACCGCGATGATCATGCCGGTGGCGGTGCACACCAGCGCCTTGCCGATGCCGCCGGCGAGCTGGTTCACGTCGCCCAGGCCATGGTCGAGGATGCCGAGGAACATCTGGATCATGCCGACCACGGTGCCGAGCAGGCCCAGCAGCGGCCCGGCCGAGGCGATCGTGCCCAACGCGTTCAGGTAGCGCTCCATGCGGTGCACGACGTGCCGGCCGGTGTCCTCGATGCGCTCGCGCACGATCTCGCGCGGGCGGTTGCGCACGTCCAGGCCGGCGGCGAGCAACGCGCCCAGCGGCGAATTGCGCCGCAGCGATTCGATGTGGGTGGGGTCGAGCTTGCCGCGCGTGGCCCAGTTGCGCACTTCCTGGCCCAGTCCCGACGGCAACACCTCGCTACGGCGCAGGCTCCAGAACCGCTCCAGGACGATCGCCAGCGCGACCACGCCCAACAGCAGCAACGGCACCATCGGCCAGCCACCGGCCTTGACCAGTTCCCACACGTCGCAACCCTCCGGCACGCTCGGCCGTTCGTTCACTGGCCGATAGGATAGCAGCCGCCCGCGCCCGCTCCGCCGCATCCCACAGCCGCGCCCGCCAGGGCCGCCGCTCGCGCAGTTGCAGGCCGGCGCACCCCAGCCACACGCGCAGCGCACCACCCTGCGGGGTGCCGGCGACCTCGGCGCCGGCGGCCTGCCAGCGCGCCACCACGCCAGGATGCGGATGGCCGAAGCGGTTGCCGTAGGCCGCCGAGACCAGCACCAGGCGTGCGCCGGTGGCGGCGACGAAGGCCGGCTGCGAGGAATGCGCACTGCCATGATGCGGCGCCACCACCACCTCGGCGCGCAGCGCCTGCGGTGCCGCGCGCAGCAGTTTGCGCTCGACCACATCGCCGATGTCGCCGGCCAGCAACATCGCCCCATGCGCGGTCTCCACGCGCAGCACGCAACTGGACTCGTTGCGCAGATAGGGAAAGTGCCGCGCCGGGTGCAGGAACTGGAATCGCACCCCATCCCAGTCCCAGGCATCGCCGGCCACGCACGGCCGGTCCACCCGCAGGGGCGCACCGGCCGGGGCCTGGGTCAGGCCGATCGGCAGCGCCGCACGCACCGCGCCCAGGCCGCCGGCGTGATCGTTGTCGCCATGACTGATCACCGCGCGATCCAGCCGCGCCACGCCGAGTGCATGCAGCGCCGGCACCACCACCCGCTCGCCGGCGTCGTAGCCGTCCTCCACCGCCGGGCCGGTGTCGTACAGCAACTGGTGGCGGGAGGTGCGCACCAGCAACGACAGCCCCTGCCCCACGTCGAACATCACCAGATCGACCTCGCCCGGCCGTGGCCGCTCCAGCGGCGGGTGCAGCAACGGCAACCACAGCAGCGCTGCCAGCGGCTTGCCCGGCACCGCGCGCGGCAACAGCAGCCAGAACGCGCCGAGCAGGGCCAGCGGCAGCGCCCAGTCGCGCGCCTCCGGCAACCAGCGGAGTGCGAAGCGGCTCTCGCCCAGGGCCACGAACAGCGGCCAGGTCAGGTCGAAGCAGGCCGCTGCCAGGCGCCACAGCCAGGCACCGGCGCCGGCATGCAGTGCCTCCAGCGCAGTCCCGAGCAGGGCCAGCGGCACCACCACCAGGCTCCACCACGGGATCGCCAGCAGATTGGCCAGCGGCCCGACCAGCGAGGCCTGCCCGAACAGCATCGTGCTCACCGGCAGCAGGCCGACCGTGGCCACGCCCTGCGCGGTCAGGAAGCTGCGCAACGTCTCGCGCCAGCCGCGCCCGGCGTCGGGCATGCACCAGGCCAGCCAGGCGACGCCGAGGAAGCTCAGCCAGAAGCCGGCCGAGAGCACCGCCAGCGGGTCGCACAGCAGCATGGCGATCGCCGCCAGCGCCAGCGCGTCGACCACCCGCACCGGCCGCCGCCACAGCCGTGCTGCGACCACCACCGCGATCATCAGTGCGGTGCGCACGGTCGGCAGGGCCATGCCCGACACCAGGGTGTAGCCGCCGGCGCCGAGCAGCGCCAGCGCCGCCGCGGCCTGGCGGCGCGGCCAGTAGCGACCCAGTTGCGGCCACAGCCGCCACAGGCCGCCGCCGAGCAACGCGAAGGCGCCGGCAACCAGGCCGACATGGAAGCCGGAAATGGCGATGAGATGGGTCAGGCCGGCGGCGCGCAGGATGCGCCAGTCGCGATCGTCCAGCCGCCGCGTGTCGCCCAGCGCCAGCGCCTGCACGTAACGCGCCGAGGCCTGCGGCACGGCCGCGGCGATGCGTGCGGACATGCCGGCACGCCAGGCGTCGATGCCCTGCCCCGGCGTCAGTTGCGCTGCCGCACGCGGCGCCACCACGTAGCCACTGGCGCTGATCCGCTGCGCCAGCGCATAGGCCTCGGCATCGAAGCCGCCCGGATTGCTCAAGCCGCGCGGTGCACGCAGGCGCACCTGCAACTGCCAACGCGCGCCGGCGCGCAGGGCGCTGCGCGGTCCGGCCTGGTGCGTGCCGAAGTCGTCGTACCACGCCAGTTGCAGCAGGCGCCCGCGCAACGGCGCCGGCTGCGCCGCGTCGGCGTCCACGCGGAACAGGAAGCGGGTGCGGCGGGTCTCAGCCTGCGGCAGTTCCACCACCTGGCCGCGCACGTCGACCACGCGCTTTTCCCAGTCGGCCGGCAACTGTCTTGACAGCACCATGCCGGCGACCAGCGCCAGCCAGCCGGCCCCGATCGCGAACGCCCCCAACCAGCGCCAGCGCGGCGCCGCCACGTACAGCACCACCCCGGCGAGCAGGATCGCCGAGGCCAACGGCCAGGGCAGCAGGCGCGGCAGCCACAGCGCGGCCAGCACGCCGGCGGCGAGGCTGGCGGCGACCGCAACACCGAACGGCGCCGGTGCCGGCCAATGCGAGGCGCCAGCGGCGTCTAGACGCGGCACGGCCTCTGCAGACGGTTGCATGTGCTTGCCCCTCCTTGGCATGGGCGGATCGGACGCGACGACACGCGCGCGTGCCGGCATCCGCAGCGTGCAATGCCATCGCGATCGCCAGGCCAGCGTCGCATCGCGGCACGACCCAGGCCATCGGTCTACGCCGGAGCGGCACGTCAGAATTTGCCTAACCGAGCGCGCGCCGCGTCACAGTCCCGGCGCAATTCTCCGCAGCTTCATCGCCAGGCGCCTATGGTGCTGTGCCCAACGTCGTAAGGAGCGCGCGCATGCGCAAGGGCATCGCGCTGATCGTCGGAGTCACTGGCATCTCCGGCTACAACCTCGCCAACGTACTGGTCGCCGACGGCTGGACCGTCTATGGGCTGGCGCGCCGCCCGGTGCCGCAGGAAGGCGTGATTCCGGTGGCGGCCGACCTGCTCGACCGCGACGCCACCGTCGCGGCGCTGCGCGGGCTGCCGATCACCCACGTGTTCTTCTGCACCTGGACCCGGCGCGACACCGAGAAGGAGAACGTCGCCGCCAACGGCGCGATGCTGCGGCACCTGTGCGAAGGCCTGGACGGGGCAGCGCTGCAGCACATGGCGCTGGTCACCGGCACCAAGCATTACCTCGGCTCGTTCGAGCACTACGGCAGCGGCAAGGCGGAGACGCCGTTCCGCGAGAGCGAACCGCGGCAACCGGGCGAGAATTTCTACTACACCCTGGAAGACCTGTTGTTCGATGCCGCCGCGCGCCATGGCTTCGGCTGGAGCGTGCACCGCTCGCACACCATGATCGGCCAGGCCAACGGCAGCAATGCGATGAACATGGGCGTGACCCTGGCGGTGTATGCGACGCTGTGCAAGCACACCGGGCAGCCGTTCGTGTTTCCCGGCTCGCGCGCGCAGTGGGACAGCCTCACCGACCTCACCGATGCCGGCCTGCTCGGCCGCCAACTGGCCTGGGCCGCAACCAATCCGGCCGCGCGCAACCAGGCCTTCAACACGGTCAACGGCGACGTGTTCCGCTGGCGCTGGATGTGGGGCGAGATCGCCGCGTTCTTCGGCCTGCAACCGGCCCCGTATCCGGATGCGCCGATGCCGCTGCAAGCGCGCCTGCAGGACGCCGCGCCGGCCCTGTGGCGCGAGATCGCCGAGCAGCATGGGCTGGTGCAGGCGGACGTGAACCAGCTCGCGTCGTGGTGGCATACCGATGCCGATCTCGGTCGCGAGATCGAGTGCGTCAACGACATGACCAAGAGCCGCGATCTCGGCTTCCTCGGCTACTACGACAGCCGCGCCTCGTTCCTGGAGCTGTTCACGCGGCTGCGTGCGCAGCGGGTGATTCCCTGAGGCACGCGGCTGGATGGAGAGTCGCCGATGCAGTGGGGAAGCGGCAATCCGGAAGGTTGCCGCCTATGGGGCACGCGGCGCGCTCCAGGACGGTCGCCGTTGTAGGAAGTTGTCTGGACATGCGAGGCATTGCCGCGGCGACGCGTTTGCTGGGCATGCTGTACGAAGTTTTTCGGCGCCGACAGCAACCAACGCCGGCGACATGCCCGGCTTCTTTCGTCGCGGCTGAAGCCGCTCCTACATGGAGTGCATGTGTAGGAGCGGCTTTCAGCCGCGACGGGCTCTACCGGTGATGCTCCGTCGCGGCTGAAGCCGCTCCTACGGGGCGCTTGCGCTAAAAGTGCTTTCGCCTGTCCGAGGATCTCCGGCGTCGGCAAATGCTGAAGCCGCTGCGGCTCGCTGCGTCGTTCGTCGCGCCTGACCTCGCTCCACCGCTCGGCGAAGCGACGATGTGCACTGTGGGAGGAACTTCAGTCCCGACGCGCACTGCATCAGGGAGCGGGACACTGCTTTTCTCGTGACCGCGGGCGCTGCACAGCCAGCGAGGCTGTCACGCCTGACCCCGCACGCAACAGGCTTCAGCGGCGCACGCCCCTCAGACCGCGATCATGCAACCTCACCGTGCAATGCGGCGGCACATCGCGGCCGCCACCACGCGCGTTCAAACGTCCGCAGGCGCCAATTCGCGCAGCTTGCCCTGGTGCAGTTCCAGCACCCGATCCAGCCTGCGCGCCAGGCTGCGGTCGTGGGTGACCAGGACCAGGCTGGTGCGCTGCGCGCGGTTGAGTTCGAGCATCAGCGCGAACACGTTGGCCGCGGTCTTGTCGTCGAGGTTGCCGGTCGGCTCGTCGCCGAGCACGCAGGCCGGGCGATTGACCAGCGCACGCGCCACTGCGGCGCGCTGGCGCTCGCCGCCGGACAGCTCGCCCGGCTTGTGCTCCAGGCGATGGCCCAGGCCCACCGATTCCAGCAACGCCCGCGCGCGCGCATCGGCGTCCTGCATCGGCGCGCCGCCGAGCAGCACCGGCATCATCACGTTCTCCAGCGCGGTGAACTCGGGCAGCAGGTGATGGAACTGGTAGACGAAGCCCAGCGAGCGGTTGCGCAACTGCCCGCGCGCCGCATCGGTCAGCGCCGACATGCGCTGACCGGCCACGTAGACCTCGCCCGAGGTCGGCACGTCGAGGCCGCCGAGCAGGTGCAGCAAGGTGCTCTTGCCGGCACCGGAGGCGCCGACGATGGCCACGGTCTCGCCCGCGGCCACGCTCAGTTCCAGGCCGTCGAACACCGGCGTGCGCATCTTGCCTTCGGCGTAGGTCTTGGCCAGGCCTTCGGCGCGGATCGCCGCGTCCGCTTGTGGCTTCTGCATTCCCGATTCCCGATTCCCCATTCCCGATTCCCTGCCCTCATTCATAGCGCAGCGCCTCCGCCGGCTGCGTGCGCGCCGCGCGCCAGGCCGGGTACAGCGTGGCCAGGAAGCTCATCAGCAAGGCCACGATGGTGATCACCATGACGTCGTGCGGCTGCATGTCGGTGGGCAGGCCGGTGATGTAGTAGACGTCCTCGGGCAGCAGCTTGATGTTGAACACCGCCTCGATGCCGGCCAGGATCCGCTCCAGGTTGAGCGTCAGCACGATGCCGCCGATCACGCCGGCGACGGTGCCGATCACGCCGATCAGCGTGCCCTGCACCATGAACACCTGCATCACCCCGCCCGGACTCAGCCCCAGCGTGCGCAGGATGGCGATGTCGGCCTGCTTGTCGGTCACCAGCATCACCTGCGAGGACACCAGGTTGAACGCACCCATTGCGATGATCAGCGACAGCAGGATGCCCATCACCGTCTTTTCCATCTTCAGCGACTGGTAGAGGTTGGCGTTCTCGCGGGTCCAGTCGCTGACCATGTACGGGCCGTGCAGGTTCAGCGCCAGGTCGCGCGCCACGTTCCAGGCCTGGTCCATGTCGTACAGCCGCAGGCGCACGCCGGTGACGCCGTCGCCCATGCGCAGCACGCGCTGCAGGTCGGGCATGCTGGTCACCGCCAGGCCGCGGTCGATCTCGTTGTAGCCGGCCTCGAAGATGCCGCTGACGGTGAAGCGCTTGTAGCGCGGCACCATGCCCATCGGGCTGGCCTGCGGCTCGCCGAGCATCACCACGACCTTGTCGCCCACGCCCACGCCCAGCCACAGCGCCAGTTCCTGGCCGAGCAGGATGTTGTACGAACCCGGGGTCAGGCTGTCGACCGAGCCCTGCTTCATCTTCTGCGCCAGCACCGAGACCTTGGCCTCTTCCTTGGGCAGGATGCCGCGGACGATCGCCGGCTGGTTGCGCTGGCCGGTGAGCAATGCCTCTTCTTCGACGTAGGGTGCGGCGCCGGCGACGCGCTTGTCGCGCATGGCCACGTCCACCGCGTGCTGCCAGTCCTCCATCGGCGCGCCCTGCGCGCTGACCGTGGCGTGCGCGGCCATCTGCAGCAGGCGGTCGCGGATCTCCTTCTGGAAGCCGCTCATCACCGCCAGGGTGGTGATCAGCACGGTCACGCCCAGGGCGATGCCGAGGATCGAGGCCATGGAGATGAAGGAAATGAAGTTGTTGCGGCGCTTGGCGCGCAGATAGCGCAGGCCGATGGCCACGGGTAAGGGTTTGAACATGCGCAGCCACCATCCAGGGAGCGCTATGGTGCCATTTGCGGCGGCGCAGACGAAGCGGCATGGGCGGCAGCGGCCAGACGCAGTTCACGTCGTGCCGCCGCCGGCAGCGTGTCCGGCCACCACGCCAGGCGCTGCGTGCGCCCCTGCGCGTCGCGCCAGCGCACGAACGCCAGCGGCCCGCGCCAGGCCACCTGCAGTTCGCTCACCGCCATGCCGTCGACGCTGGGCGCACCGGCACCGGCGGGAACCAGCAGCGTGCGCGGCGCGCGCCTGGCCTCGCGGCGCAGCAGCCACGCCGCGTACAGCAGCGCCAGCACAGCCGCCGGCCAGGCCAGGCGCGGCGGCAGGTCGGAGCCGAGCAGCGACAGCGGCGCCAATACGCCGAGCAGGGTCAGCGCGGCCAGCAGCCAGCGCGAGGGGCGCCAGTCAAGCCGGCATGGCGCGGATGGAGGCGATGAGATCGGCGGCGCGTGCATCGGGACAGGCCTCGTAGCCCATGAACCAGCGCCACAACTTATCGTCCTCGCAATCGAGCAGGTATAGGAAAACCCCGCGCTCGTCCTCGGAAGCCTCCCCCCAGCGCCGGTCCAGGTAGCGGCCGAACAACTGGTCCAGTTCGCGCATGCCGCGCCGGCAGCGCCAGCGCAGCTTCTTCAGTTCGGTGCTCTCGTCCATCGCATGCGCCCTTGCCTGGGGGCGGCGCCGCACGGCAGCCGCCGAAAACGAACGCGGCACCGAACCCGAAAGCCGGTGCCGCGCGGTCGGCGGGCAGGCCCGCCGCTTGGAACGTGTGCCGCTGCGATCAGGCGCGGCGCGCCATCATCAGCTTCTTGATCTCGGCGATCGCCAACGCCGGGTTCAGGCCCTTGGGGCAGGTCCGCGCACAGTTCATGATGGTGTGGCAGCGGTACAGCTTGAACGGATCTTCCAGATCGTCCAGGCGCGCACCGGTGTCCTCGTCGCGCGAATCGATGATCCAGCGATAGGCCTGCAGCAGGATCGCCGGGCCCAGGTAGCGCTCGCCGTTCCACCAGTAGCTCGGGCAGCTGGTCGAGCAGCACGCGCACAGGATGCACTCGTACAGGCCGTCGAGCTTCTTGCGGTCTTCCGGCGACTGCAACCGCTCGCGATCCGGCGGCGGCGGGGTCTGGGTGCGGATCCACGGCTTGATCGAGGCGTACTGCGCGTAGAAGTGGGTCAGGTCCGGCACCAGATCCTTGACCACGCTCATGTGCGGCAGCGGGTAGATCGGCACTTCCTTTTTGCCGCAGTCGGCGATCGCCTTGGTGCAGGCCAGCGTGTTGGTGCCGTCGATGTTCATCGCGCACGACCCGCAGATGCCCTCGCGGCACGAGCGGCGGAAGGTCAGGGTCGGGTCGATCTCGTTCTTGATCTTGATCAGCGCGTCCAGAACCATCGGGCCGCACGCGTCCAGATCCACCTCGTAGGTGTCGGTCCGCGGGTTGCTGTCGTCGTCCGGATTCCACCGGTAGACCTTGAAGGTCCGCACATTCTTCGCGCCCTTGGCGGGAAAGTGCTTGCCCTTGCCGATCTTGGAATTCTTGGGGAGGGTGAACTCTGCCATGGCTTTAAAATCCGGGAATGGGGATTGGGGAATGGGGAATGGGAAGCGGGAGCGAAGAGCGCATGCGCTGTTCTCGATTCCCGATTCCCTACTCCCGTTTCCCGGCTGTGGTCAGTAAACGCGCGGCTTCGGCGGCACCACGTCCACGTCCTTGCTGAGCGTGTACATGTGCACCGGGCGGTAGTCGAAGCTGCACTGGCCCTTGTCGTCGACGGTGACCAGCGTGTGCTTCTGCCAGTTGACGTCGTCGCGGTCGGGGAAATCCTCGTGGGCGTGCGCGCCGCGGCTTTCCTTGCGCTGTTCGGCCGAGTTGATCGTCGCCACCGCGTTGAGCAGCAGGTTGTTCAGCTCGTAGGTCTCGATCAGGTCGGAATTCCACACCAGCGAACGGTCGGACACCTTGACGTCCTCGAAGCTGGCGAAGATGTCGGCCATCTTGTCCACGCCTTCCTTCAGCGTCTTGCTGGTGCGGAACACCGCCGCGTCGGACTGCATGGTGCGCTGCATCTTGTCGCGGATCACCGAGGTCGGGGTGCTGCCGTTGGCGTTGCGCAGCTTGTCGAGCAGGCCCAGCGCCTTGTCGCAGGCGTCGCCCGGCAGGCCCTTGTGCGGGGCGCCGGTCTTGATCGTCTCGGCGCAGCGGTTGGCCACCGCGCGGCCGAACACCACCAGGTCGAGCAGCGAGTTGGAGCCCAGGCGGTTGGCGCCGTGCACCGACACGCAGGCGGCCTCGCCGATGGCGTACAGGCCCGGCACCACGGCATCGGGATTGTCGCCGTCCTTGCGCACCACTTCGCCGTGGTAGTTGGTGGGGATGCCGCCCATGTTGTAGTGCACGGTCGGGATCACCGGGATCGGCTGCTTGTGCACGTCGACGCCGGCGAAGATGCGCGCGCTCTCGGCGATGCCGGGCAGCTTGTCGTCGATCACGCCCGGGCCGAGGTGGGTCAGGTCGAGCAGGATGTGGTCCTTGTGCTCGCCGACGCCGCGGCCTTCGCGGATCTCGATGGTCATCGAACGCGACACCACGTCGCGCGAGGCCAGGTCCTTGTAGTGCGGTGCGTAGCGCTCCATGAAGCGCTCGCCGCTGCTGTTGCGCAGGATGCCGCCTTCGCCGCGCACGCCTTCGGTGATCAGGCAGCCGGCGCCGTAGATGCCGGTCGGGTGGAACTGCACGAACTCCATGTCCTGCATCGGCAGGCCGGCGCGCATCACCAGGCCGCCGCCGTCGCCGGTGCAGGTGTGCGCGGAGGTGGCGCTGAAGTAGGCGCGGCCGTAGCCGCCGGTGGCCAGCACCACGCCGTGGGCGCGGAACAGGTGCAGCGAGCCTTCGGCCATGTCCAGGGCGAGCACGCCGCGGCAGGCGCCTTCCTCGTCGAAGATCAGGTCGAGCGCGAAGTACTCGATCATGAAGCGCGCGTTGTGCGCCAGCGACTGCTGGTACAGCGTGTGCAGCATGGCGTGGCCGGTACGGTCGGCGGCGGCGCAGGTGCGCTGCGCGGACGGGCCTTCGCCGTACTTGGTGGTCATGCCGCCGAACGGACGCTGGTAGATCTTGCCGTCCTCGGTGCGGCTGAACGGCACGCCGTAGTGCTCCAGCTCGATGATCGCGGGGATCGCCTCGCGGCACATGTACTCGATGGCGTCCTGGTCGCCCAGCCAGTCCGAACCCTTGATGGTGTCGTAGAAGTGGTAGCGCCAGTCGTCCTCGCCCATGTTGCCGAGCGCGGCGGAGATGCCGCCCTGCGCGGCCACGGTGTGCGAACGGGTCGGGAAGACCTTGGTCAGGCAGACCGTCTGCAGGCCCTTCTGGGCCAGGCCGAAGGTCGCGCGCAGGCCGGCGCCGCCGGCGCCGACCACGACCATGTCGTACTTGTGTTCGGTGATCTTGTAAGCGGACATCGAAATGTGGTTCCTAGAGGGGGCGCCGGTGGATCAGGCGATGCCCAGCGCGATGCGCGCCACGGCGAAGATGCTGACGATGGCGCCGAGCACGGCGACGAAGCGCACGATGGTCTGCGCGGCCAGGGCCAGCAGCGAGGTGTGCACGTAGTCTTCCAGCACCACCTGCATGCCGAGCTGGGCGTGCCAGAACGCGGCGATCAGGAAGCCGACCAGCAGGATCGCGTTCCACGGCTTGGCCACGGCCTCGGTGGCGGCGACGTAGTCCGAACCGAGCAGGCTCAGCACGAAGATCAGGAACCAGATCGACAGCGGCACCAGGGCGGTGGCGGTCAGGCGCTGCAGCACGAAGTGCTCGGTGCCGGTCTTGGCCGCGCCCAGGCCGCGGACGTTCTTCAACGGGGTGCGATAGCGGCTCATGCGGAGGCTCCCAGCAGCACGTAGGCCCACACGGCGGCGGTCAGCACGAAGCTGAGCACGACCGACAGCCAGCCGATGGTGACGAAGGCACGGACCGCGTAGCCCTGGCCGAAGTCCTGCAGGATGTGGCGCAGGCCGCCGAACAGGTGGAAAGCGAAGCACCAGGTCCAGCCGAACAGGAACACCTGGCCGTACCAGGCACCGGCCATGTCGCGGAAGCAGTTCCAGGAAGAGGGACCGAGCATCAGCGCCAGCAGGCCGGCGGCGATGATCAGGGCACCGATCGACAACACGATGCCGGTGGCTCGATTCAGGATCGAGGTCACCATCTGGATCTGCCAGCGATAGACCTGCAGATGCGGGGAAAGAGGACGTTCGCGCGTAGCCATTCGCTGGGCTCGTTGTCTCGGCTGGGCGGCGTGCTTAAGGCCGCGTTGGCTCAAAGCTGCTCAAAAATCGATGCAGCGTCCGTTTTTCTCCCAGTCGCCGTAGCGCGTCGGCTCGAGGCCGCCGCGCCCGCCGATCTCCCGCGGCGCAGGCTCGGTCTGCGGAGGGGTGTCCTCGGCGGGCCGCTGCGTTTCGGGATCGGACTCGGGTGTGGGGGTTGGTTGGCCTATCATGCGGGTCTCACAACTCGTCAATTTTAGTCCTCCCCTCTCGTGCCTGACAACCTGAATCTGGAATCCGGCGGTTTTTCCGCCTTGCCACACCTGCAATACGTCGCATTGCGCGGTCCGGATGCAGTGGCCTTCGCCCATGCGCAGTTCGCCAACGACGTGCAGGCGCTGGCGCCCGGGCAATGGCAATGGAACGCCTGGCTCACCGCCAAGGGCCGGGTGATCGCGGTGTTCGCGCTGCTGCGCCAGGCCGACGACGCCTTGCTGATGCTGCTGGCCGACGGCGGCGCCGAGGAACTGGCAACGGCACTTGGCCGCTTCGTGTTCCGGCGCAAGCTGCGCGTCACGCTCGAGGACACGCTGCTTGCTTTCGGTCGCCCGAGCCTACCCGAGCAGGCCCGCGGCGCGACGTCGGCGCGCGATGAGGCCGGCGTGATCGAACTGGACATGGGCGGCGACGGCCTGCCGCGCACGCTGCGCCTGGTGCCGGCGCCGGTAGCGGACGCGCCGGCAGCCGACCCGGTGCTGACAGAGGCCTGGCGCGCGACCGACCTGCGCCTGGGCCTGGCCCGGCTTGCGCCGAGCCAGCGCGAACAATGGACGCCGCAGCAACTGGGCCTGGACCGGCTGCACGCCTTCAGCGTCAAGAAGGGCTGCTACCCCGGCCAGGAAATCGTCGCCCGCACCCACTTCCTGGGCAAGGCCAAGCGCGCGGCGCAGTTGCTGGAACTGGATGCGACCGTCGCGATCGACGCACCGGTGCTGCGCGACGGCCAGCCGTTCGGCAGCGTGGTCAGCGTCGCCGGCACCCTGGCGCTGGCGGTGCTGCCGCTGGACGAGACGCCACCGACGGGGCTGGACGTCGACGGCCACCCTGCACGTTGGCAGCCACTGGTCGACGGCCTGGCGCGCTGAGCGCGCCGGCGCTTCGCGCTGTTGCTTTTGCTATTCCCGATTCCCGATTCCCGACTCCCGGCTCTCCAGACGCACCCCACTCTCGGCATCGAAGAAGTGCAGCGCATCGCCGCGCACCGCCACCCGCAGGCGCTCGCCCAGGCCCGGCAGCGCGCGCGGCGCCACCCGCATCACCAGCGGCTGCGCGCCGTGGCTGAGATTGACGAAGATCTCGTTGCCGACCGGCTCGATCACCTCGATGGTGGCCTCGAAGGCACCCTGTGCGTCGTCGCTGGGCTGCAGGTGCTCCGGACGCACGCCGATCGCCAGTTCCCGGCCCAGCCACTGCGGCGCGATCTGCGCACCCGGCAGCGGCACCCGTCCGCCGTCCTGCAACTGCAACTGCAGACCGCCCTCTTCCACCAGCCGTCCACGCAGCACGTTCATCGCCGGGCTGCCGAGGAAGCCGGCCACGAACAGGTTGGCCGGGCGGTCGTACAGCGCCATCGGCGTGTCGATCTGCTGGATCAGCCCGTCCTTGAGCACCACGATGCGCTGGCCCAGGGTCATCGCCTCGACCTGGTCGTGGGTGACGTAGATCATGGTGGTGCCGAGCTTGCGGTGCAGCTGCGCGATCTCGGTGCGCACCGAATGGCGCAGCTTGGCGTCCAGGTTGGACAGCGGCTCGTCGAGCAGGAACACCGCCGGCTCGCGCACCAGCGCCCGGCCCAGCGCCACGCGCTGGCGCTGGCCGCCGGACATGGCGCGCGGCAGCTTGTCCAGCATCGGGGTCAGGCCCAGGGTGTCGGCGGCGGCGGCCACGCGCTGGCGGATGACCTCCTTGCTCTCGCCGCGCAGCTTGAGCCCGAACGCCAGGTTCTCGGCCACGGTCATGTGCGGGTACAGCGCATAGCTCTGGAACACCATGGCGATGTCGCGGTCCTTCGGCGCCACCTCGTTGACCACGCGCTCGCCGATGCGCAGTTCGCCGCCGCTGATCTCTTCCAGGCCGGCGATCATCCGCAGCAGCGTGGACTTGCCGCAGCCCGAGGGCCCGACCAGCACCATCAGTTCGCCGTCGGCCACTTCGAAGCTGGCCCCGTGCACGGCGACCTGGCCGTTGTCGTAGACCTTGCGGATGTTGTCCAGTTGTACTTTCGCCATGTATCCGGTTTCCGGCAGGAGGAACGGGCTGCCGCCGGTCCCTCCCGAGGGCAGTGCATACGAATGCGGGTCGCATCATGCCCGCGCGCAGGCAACAATGGATCGCGATGCGGTATTCTGCCATGTAACCGTTTTCACGGGGCAACATCGAGCCTGGGAGGGCATGCAATGCGATTCGCCAGCCGCCGTCATCCTGCCGGATGACAGTCGACCTGCAGCATGAGGCATTGGAGAGGTATGCTCAGAGGTCTGGCAGTCGTATTCATCTCCTGGATCGTGCGTTCCCGCCTGGCGGCCCTCCCGCGTCACGCCCTCGCCCGAACCGGCCGGATACAGGCCGTCGCCGCCGTTCGCTTTCCCACGCCACGTCACTCCCAGCCCCCAGGTGATCGACACCATGTCACCCGAAACCGAAACCCGGTCGATGCACGATACCTTCCTGTTGTTCGGCGCCACCGGCGATCTGGCCCAGCGCTATCTGTTCCCCTCGCTGCTGCGCATGCTCGACGACGGCTTCCTGCCGGAAGACTTCCGCATCCGCGCGCTGGCGCTGTCGCCGCACGACACCGCCAAGTTCCACGAGATCCTCAAGCCACGCCTGCAGGCGGCGATGCCGCAGATCGGCGAATCGATCGTGCAGGCGCTGCTGGCGCGCATCGACTACCGCTCGGTGGACCTGCGCGATGCCGAATCGGTGGCCGCCGCGGTGCGCGACCTGACCGCGCGCCGCTGCGTGAGCTACCTGGCGATCCCGCCGGGGCTGTACATCAGCACCTGCCAGGGCCTGGCCCTGGGCGGAGCGCTCGCCGCACCGCACCGGCTGATGCTGGAGAAGCCGATCGGCCACGATTCGGACAGCGCCCGCGAGATCGTGCAGGCGATCGGCGCGCTGATCGACGAGGACCGCGTGTTCCGCCTGGACCACTACCTGGGCAAGGCCGCGGTGCAGAACCTGATCGCGCTGCGCTTCGGCAACACGCTGCTGGAAGCGGTGTGGAACCGCAACTACATCGAGTCGGTGGACATCCTGGTCGCCGAGAGCGAGGGCGTGGACGGCCGCGACGCCTACTACGCGCGTTCCGGCGCGCTGCGCGACATGGTGCAGAGCCATATCCTGCAGTTGCTGTGCCTGGTGGCGATGGAGCCGCCGGCCTCGCTGGAAGCCGACCGCATCCGCGACGAGAAGGTCAAGGTGCTGCGCGCGCTGCGTCCGCTGAGCGCCGAGCATGCCGCCCGCGACAGCGTGCGCGGGCGCTACACCGCCGGCACCATCAACGGTCAGCCGGCGCAGGCCTACCAGCCGCCGGAAGGCAGCGACGTGGAAACCTTCGCCGCGGTCACCGCCTACATCGACAACTGGCGCTGGGCCGGAGTGCCGTTCCGGCTGTGCACCGGCAAGCGCCTGGCCGAGCGCTCCACCCGCGTGGTGGTCACGCTCAAGCCGGTCACCCACTGGCTGTTCGAGCGCCCGGCCGCGCAGCAGGTGGCGCCGAACCGGCTGACCTTCCAACTGCAGCCGCAGGAGAACATCGAACTGGGGCTGATGAGCAGCCTGGCCGGCCCGGAATGGGGCGCGCTGGAACTGCAGCCGCTGGAACTGGAACTGTCGGTGCCCACCGGCCTGCACCGGCGCATCGCCTACGAGCGGCTGATGCTCGACGCGCTGAACGGCAACCATGCGCTGTTCGTCCGCGACGACGAGGTGCGCGCCGCCTGGGCCTGGATCGACAGCGTCAGCGCCGCCTGGGCGCAGGCGCAGCTGCCGCTGCTGCCCTACCCGGCCGGCAGTTGGGGGCCGGAGGAAGCGCAGGCCTACGTGTCCTGCGACCAGGCCGGCGCCGCGCCGAAGGTCGCGCAATGAGCGCGCCGCAGCGCCCGGTGCTGGTCGCCGACATCGGCGGCACCAATGCCCGTTTCGCCCTCGCCGATCTCGACGCCTCGGTGCCGCTGCTCGACGACAGCACCCAGACCTACTCGGTGGTGGAATTCCCGTCGCTGGGCGACGCCGCTCGCCACTACCTGGAACAGACCGGGGTGGACGCGCGCAGCGGCACCTTCGCGGTCGCCGGCCGCGTCGACGGCGACGAGGCGCGCATCACCAACCATCCGTGGGTGATCTCGCGGGCGCGCACCCGCGCCATGCTCGGCTTCGACGAACTGCACCTGATCAACGACTTCGCCGCGCAGGCGATGGCGATCAGCCTGCTGCGGCCGCAGGACGTGGTCCAGGTCGGCGGCGCCAGTTGGACGCCGTCGCCGGTCGAGGTGCCGCGCAACTACGGCGTGATCGGCCCCGGCACCGGCCTGGGCGTGGGCGGCCTGCTGATGCGCGGCGGGCGCTGCTTTCCGCTGGAGACCGAGGGCGGCCACGTCAGCTTCCCGCCGGGCACGCCGGAGGAGATCCGCATTCTGGAACTGCTGTCGCAGCAGTTCGGCCGCGTCTCCAACGAACGCCTGATCTGCGGCCCCGGCCTGGTCAACATCCACCGCGCGCTGAGCGAGATGGCCGGCGACGATCCGGGCCCGCTGCAGCCGGAGGACATCACCGCGCGCGCCGCGCAGGGCGACTACCGGGCGATGCGCACGGTGGACGTGTTCTGCGCCGTGTTCGGCGCCATCGCCGGCGACCTGGTGCTGATGCAGGGCGCCTGGGACGGCGTGTTCCTGACCGGCGGGCTGGTGCCGAAGATGCTCGACGCGATCCAGCATTCCGGGTTCCGCCAGCGCTTCGAGCACAAGGGCCGGTTTTCGTCGATCATGGCGCGGGTGCCGTCGCTGGCGGTGATCCACCCCCGTCCCGGCCTGCTCGGCGCCGCCGCCTACGCGGTGGACGCCGCGCGGCAATCCCCAGGAGCCATCGCATGAGCCCCACGCTGTCCGACCGCATCACGCTGATCCGCTACGACGATCCGGACGAATGGATCGACGCGGCGGCGGCCGAGATCGGCACCGCGCTGCGCGAGGAGATCCAACGCCGCGGCGGCGCGCGCCTGCTGCTGTCCGGCGGCACCACCCCGGCGCCGGTGTACCAGGCGCTGGCCGAGCTGCCGCTGGACTGGTCGAAGCTGGAGGTCGGCCTGGTCGACGAGCGCTGGCTGTCGCCGCAGGACAGCGACAGCAACGCCTACCTGGTTCGGCACAGCCTGCTGGACCGTGCCGAGGAGGCGCGCTTCGAACCGCTGGTACGGGTCGGCAAGCCGCTGCAGGAGAGCGTGCACGCCGCCAACCTGCACGCGCAGCACGCCCCGGCCGCGTGCATGGCGGTGCTGGGCATGGGCGGCGACGGCCACACCGCTTCGCTGTTCCCCGGCGCCACCGACCTGAACAAGGCCCTGACCAACCCGCTGCCCTACGCCGCGCTCGACGCCACCGGCTGCCCCGGCGCCAACACCTGGCCGCTGCGCATCACCCTGACCCCGGCCGGCCTGGCGCCGATCGGCCAGCGCATGCTGCTGTTGCGCGGCAAGCAGAAGCTGGAGGTGCTGGAGCGCGCACTGGCCGGCACCGATCCGCACGAGTATCCGATCCGCGTCGCCTTCGATACGCCGGGTGCGCGCCTGCGCGTGCATTGGTGCGAGTGAGGCCGGGACTGGAGATTGGGGATTGGGGATTCGCAACGGCCGCGCGCTGATGCATTTCCGCTCTCTCGATTCCCGATTCCTGCTTTTTCCCGATTCCCGATTCCCGATTCCCGTTTCCCGACTCCCCCCTTCATAGCCACGTCCGCCAATGAGCCTGCATCCGACCCTCCACGCGATCACCGAACGCATCCGCCAGCGCAGTGCGCCGTCGCGGCGCGCCTACCTGGCCGGCATCGACGCCGCGCTGCGCGACGGTCCGTTCCGCAGCCGCCTGAGCTGCGGCAACCTCGCCCATGGCTTCGCCGCCTGCGGCCCCACCGACAAGAGCCGGCTGGAAGGCGGGATCACCCCCAACCTCGGCATCATCACCGCCTACAACGACATGCTCTCGGCGCACCAGCCGTTCGAGCACTACCCGGAGATCATCCGCAGCACCGCGCGTGCGCTCGGCGCCACCGCGCAGGTGGCCGGCGGCGTGCCGGCGATGTGCGACGGCGTGACCCAGGGCCGGCCGGGCATGGAGCTGTCGCTGTTCTCGCGCGACGTGATCGCCCAGGCCACCGCGATCGGCCTCAGCCACGACATGTTCGACACCAGCCTGTACCTGGGCGTGTGCGACAAGATCGTGCCGGGCCTGCTGATCGGCGCGCTGGCCTTCGGCCACCTGCCGGCGGTGTTCGTGCCGGCCGGGCCGATGACCCCGGGCATCCCCAACAAGCAGAAGGCCGAGGTGCGCGAGCGCTACGCCGCCGGCCAGGCCACCCGCGAGGAACTGCTGGCCGCCGAATCGGCGTCCTACCACGCCCCCGGCACCTGCACCTTCTACGGCACCGCCAACTCCAACCAGGTGCTGCTGGAAGCGATGGGCGTGCAGTTGCCCGGCGCCTCCTTCGTCAACCCCGGCACCCCGCTGCGCGAGGCGCTGACCCAGCAGGCGACCGAGCGCGCGCTGCGCATCACCGCCCTGGGCAACGACTTCCGCCCGCTGGGCCGCTTGATCGACGAGCGCGCCATCGTCAACGCGGTGGTCGCGCTGATGGCCACCGGCGGCTCCACCAACCACACCATCCACTGGCTGGCGGTGGCGCGCGCGGCCGGCATCGTGCTGACCTGGGACGACCTGGACGCGCTGTCGCAGTTGGTGCCGCTGCTGGCGCGGGTGTATCCGAACGGCGAGGCCGACGTGAACCACTTCGCCGCCGCCGGCGGCATCGGCTTCGTGTTCCGCGAGCTGATGGACGCCGGGCTGATGCACGACGACCTGGCCACCATCGTGCCGGGCGGCATGCGCGCCTACGGCGACGAGCCGTGCCTGCAGGACGGCAAGCTGAGCTACGTGCCCAGCCCGGCCAGGAGCGCCGACGAGGCGGTGGTGCGCCCGGCGTCCAACCCGTTCGAGGCGCAGGGCGGCCTGCGCCTGCTGCGCGGCAATCTCGGCCGTTCGCTGATCAAGCTGTCGGCGGTGAAGCCGCAGTTCCGCACCATCGAAGCGCCGGCCGTGGTGATCGACGCGCCGCAGGCGCTGAACAAGCTGCACGCCGCCGGCGCGCTGCCGCACGACTTCGTGGTGGTGCTGCGCTACCAGGGCCCGCAGGCCAACGGCATGCCGGAACTGCATTCGCTGGCGCCGCTGCTGGGCCTGCTGCAGAACCAGGGCCGGCGCGTGGCGCTGGTCACCGACGGGCGCCTGTCCGGCGCCTCCGGCAAGTTCCCCGCGGCCATCCACGTGACCCCGGAAGCGGCGCGCGGCGGCCCGCTGGCACGGGTGCGCGAAGGCGACATCGTGCGCCTGGACGGCGAGGCCGGCACCCTGGAAGTGCTGGTGGACGCCGCCGAGTGGGCCGCGCGCCCGCTGGCGCCGAACACCGCGCCGGCCGCGCACGACCTGGGCCGCAACCTGTTCGGGCTCAACCGCCGCATGGTCGGCCCCGCCGACCAGGGCGCGCTGTCGATCTCCTGCGGCCCGCCGGCCGCCGACGGCGACCTGTGGAACTACGACGCCGAGTACGACCTGGGCCGCGATGCCGAGGCCGCCGCCGCGCCGCACGAATCCAAGGACGCCTGAGCCGCCGCCTGCCTCACCCAGCCCTGGCCGTGCGCGGCCGGGCCTCGCCCCCTTCGCAACCGAGACGCCCATGACCATCGCCGAACACCAGACCAAGGCCGAGCAACTGCTGCGCGCGGCCGGCATCCTGCCCGTCGTCACCGTCCACACCCTGGAAGAGGCGCGCCGCGTGTCGGCCGCACTGCTGGAAGGCGGCCTGCCGGCGATCGAACTGACCCTGCGCACGCCGGTGGCGATGGAAGCGCTGGCGATGCTCAAGCGCGAACTGCCGGACATCGTGATCGGCGCCGGCACCGTGCTCAACGCCACCCAGCTGCAGCAGTCGATCGACGCCGGCGCCGATTTCATCGTCACCCCGGGCACCACCCCGACCCTGGCCGACGCCCTGGCGCAGGCGCCGCTGCCGGTGGTGCCGGGCGCGGCCACCCCGAGCGAACTGCTGGCGCTGATGGAGCGCGGCTTCCGCGTGTGCAAGCTGTTCCCCGCCTCCGCCGTCGGCGGCCTGGCGATGCTCAAGGGCCTGGCCGGCCCCCTGGCCGAGCTCAAGCTGTGCCCCACCGGCGGCATCGGCGAAAGCACCGCCGCCGAGTACCTGGCCCAGCCGAACGTGGTCTGCATCGGCGGCTCGTGGATGGTGCCCAAGGACTGGCTGGCCGACGGCGCCTGGGACAAGGTGCGCGAGAGCTCGGCGAAGGCGGCGGCGATCGTGGCGGCGGCGCGGTAGCGCCTGGCCGGGAATGGGGAGTGGGGAATAGGGAATCGGTAAAAGCCCGAACCTCGGCTCTCACAGCTCAGGACTCCAGAAGCAAAAAAGCGCCGGCATGCCGGCGCTTTTGCTTTTGCTGTTGCGATTCCCGATTCCCCACTTCCGATTCCCGGCTTCACCGCACCTCGATCTGCACATCCGCCGGCAACGCGTGGATGCGCAGTTCGCCGTGCTCCCACTGCGCTGCGTCGCCGTTGACCAGGGTGCGGCCCGGTTCGCCCGGGTACGGCCACGGCAGCACCAGGCCGCCGCTGGGCACGCGCAGGCCGTCGGGGATGTTCAGCAGCAGGCGGTTCTTCTGCCGCCGCAACTGGTAGCTCAGCGGTCCCTGCGGGGTGCGCAACTGCTCGATCGCCACGCCCTTGCCGTCGAGCCAGTCGGCGGGGATGCCGGCGGCCAGCACCAGGCTGTCGTCGACGTCGCGGGCGTAGGCGAACATGTCCAGCACCGAGCGCACGAAGTCCGAGGCCACCCAGGCGTGCGGCAGGTCGCCGAGGAAGAACGGCTTGCGCGGCGTGCGCGAGACCACTTCGGCCCACTGGTTCCATGGCTGCGGCGTGCGGTCCTTGAAGAAGAACTGCGTCGCCTCCCAGGCGCGCTCGCGCCAGCCCAGGCGCACGAACGCGGACACGTTGCGCCACTCGTACGGGGTGTAGTCCTTCCACTCGCGGGTGCCGTCGCGCCGAGAGACGAATTCGCTCCAGTAGCGCTCGAAGGTGTTGTCGAGCAGCGCCTGCGGCAACCGGCCCTGCTCGCCGCCCGGCGCCAGCGCAATGGTGGTCGAGGTCGGATCGAAATCGCCCAGTTCCGCCGAACCCGGCAGGAAATTGATGTGGTGCTGCTGGGTGGCCGCGTCCAGCGAGGCGTACAGGTCCTGGCGGAACTGGTCGCGCGAAGCGGCGAAGCGCGCGGCATCGTCGATGCGGCCCAGTTCGGCGGCGATGCTCACCGCGTCCTTGTAGCCGCGCAACGCCCAGAAGTTGTCCCAGTAGGAATGCATCGGCTTGGCCGAGTAGCCCTCGTGGCTGATCGACACCGGCATCATCCCGTAGAAGGCCGCATTGCGCGCGCGGTTCTCGTCGGTGCGCTCGCTCAGCCGCAACTGCTCCATGTAGGTGTAGGCGCCGAGCACGTGCGGCCACATCTGCTCCAGGAAGGCGCGGTCGCCGCTGTAGCGGTAGTAATCGGCGACGCTGTAGATCAGTTCGCCGTGGCTGTCGTTCTCCGGCACCGGGTCGCTGCCGCGGTCGTCCACGCAGCACGGCACCATGCCGTTGGCGAACTGGTACGGCGCGTACCATTCCACGTACTCGCGGACCACGTCGGCGCGGCCCAGCCGCAGCAGGCCTTCGGAAATCATCGCGCCGTCGCGGATCCAGCTGCGCGAGTACGAGCGCGTGCCCGGCTGCAGGCGCGGGCCGATGCGCGAGATCAGCATGTGCGCCAGCGCAGTGCGCAGCGTGTCGGTGACCGCCTTGCCCTGCGCCGGCACGTGCAGCTGCACGCGGTCCAGCTTCTCGTGCCACTGCGCGGCGACCTGCTGCTGCGCACGTGCGGCATCGAAGCCCGCCGGCAGCGCGGCGTTGCCGGTTTGCGGGATCACCAGCGCCACCTCGCGCACCTCGCCCGGGGCCAGGCGCCCGCGGTACAGCAAGGCACCGGAGGCCAGCCCGTCCGGATCCTGCGCCTGCTGCGGCATGCCGCTGGCGTCGGTGCTCAGCCGTTCGACATCGATGCCGGCATCAAACGCACTGGCGTAGGCGGCGTCCGGCTTCTGCACCGCGAACACCCGCGGCTGGCCGTTGACCTGCACCTGCGTGCCGGCGAAGGCGAGCGAGCGGATCGGGCTGACCCCGCCGACGGTGTTGAGGAACTGGCTGGGCGGGTTGACCTGGAACGGACGCACCGCCAGCGCCAGGGTGTAGTCGTGCGACTGCTTGCTCGGATTGCTGAGCCGGTAGCGCGCGACCAGTTGCGCCTGCTCCGGCTCGCCCTGCACGAACGCGGTCACGCGCAGTGCGGCGTTGTCGTGGGCCCAGTCCACGCTGGGAATCGGCAGGTAGTCGTCCTGCAGGCTCTGCGCGGTCTTGACGTCGGCCCAGCTCAGGCGCTTGCCGTCCAGCAGCAGGAACGGCTCGATGCTGAAGCCGCCCTTGCCCACCTCGATCGCGCCATCCTCGCCGACCAGACCCTGCTCGCGGCCACCGTCCAGGCCGACGATGGTCCAGTACGGCTGCTCGCCGCTGAAGCCGCGCGGGAACCAGCCACGGGTGGACTGCGCCGCCACCGACTTGATGAAGTCGTTCTGGGTAGCGGCGAAGGCCAGCGGCTGCAACGCGATATCGGCGATGCCGTAGCGGAAGCTGGGACCGTCCTGCAGATCGAAGCGCACGTAGCGCGCCTCGGTCTCCGGCAGCGCCAGCCAGTCGGTGCCGCCGTTGCCGGCGGTCACGGTGCGCAACTCGCGCCAGCTGCGCCCGTCGGCCGAGCCCTGCACGGTGTAGCGCGAGGCGTACACGCCCGGTGCCCACTGCACCTTGGCGCCGCCGAACTCGCGCACCTTGCCCAGGTCCAGCATGATCGTCTGGTTCTTGGCGTTGCCGCTGTACCAGACCGTGTCCGGCTTGCCGTCGGCGATGCGCTGCTCCAGCGCAGGCGCGGTATCGGCGCTGACCTTGACCGTCAGCGGCGAGGTGTCCTGCGGCGGCAACGGGGTCAGGGTCAGCTGGTCGAAGCACACCGTGCCGGCGCCGCCGACCTGGTTGTAGATGGTGAACTCGATCTGCGCGCTGCGGGTCAGTTCCTTTTCCGGGCTCGGCCCCCAGGCCTTGTCGATCTGCCGCTTCTTGTAGGTGACCGTGCTCCACTGCGTGGGGAAGTCGTAGCGCGGCCGGTTGACCCACCACACGTTGTCGCCGCTGGCGTCGACCAGCTTGAACTGCAGGTCGTTGCGCGGCGAATCGCCACGCAGCTGGAGCGCGAACTGGTAGTTGTCCGGGTAGTCGATCGACACGCTGCGGCGGATCCCGGCGTAGCCGGACACGCCGTTGAAGTCGTAGTCCAGGCACAGCGCCTTGGCGCGGCCGCCGCTGGGCGCCTGCACCAGCCGGGTCGAGGCGGTGACCTGGTTGGAGACGACGATCTGCCACTTGTCCAGATCGTTGAAGCTGTCCAGCGTCACCGTGGAGGTCGGCGGCGCGGCGACGGCCTGGGCGGCCGCCAGTCCCAGCATCGCCAGCATCGCGCGTGCGCACGTCGTCGCCATCCCATCCCTCATCGTGTTCCCCGTTCGTTGCGTTGCGTGTCTGCTGCTGCGTGTCTGCTCAAGCCAAGGTCGGCGCCCGATGGCGGTCGCGGCTGAAGCCGCTCCTACGCTTCAGGACCAGCCATCCACACCAGATCGTCCGGCCTGGCCATCCATGGCCAGGCGTTCGCGAACGCGCGAGCCAGTGGCTCGCAAGCGCGTCGCCGCACTCGCACCTTTCCCATGCCATCCCTGGCGCAACTGATCGGCTCCGGACGACCCGGCCCGGCCATCCATGGCCGGGCGTTCGGCGCAACGCGCGCCAGTGGCGCGCAAGCGTTGCGCCTCACCCCTTCACGCTGCCGAGCAGCAGGCCCTGGATGTAATAGCGCTGCAGCGCCAGGAACAGCGCCAGCACCGGGATCACCGTGACCACCGCACCGGCCATCATCATCTCCACGTCCATGATGTGCTCGCGCGACAGCGCCGCCAGCGCCACCGGCAAGGTGTAGTGCTCCTGGTCGGTCAGCACGATCAGCGGCCACATGAAGTCGTTCCACGCGGCCATGAAGGTGAAGATGGTCAGCGTCACCAGCACCGGCTTGAGCATCGGCAGCACGATCTGGAAGAAGATCCGCAGCTCGCCGGCACCGTCGATGCGGGCAGCCTCCAGCAGCTCGTCCGGGATCGAACGCGCGTACTGGCGCACCAGGAAGATGCCGAACACCGTCGCCAGCGCCGGCACGACCACGCCGCCGAAGTTGTTGACCAGGTGCAGCTGCTTCATCAGCAGGAACAGCGGCAGCATCGCCACCTGCGCCGGGATCACCAGCGCCGCCAGCAGGATCTGGAAGATCCGCTCCTTGCCGACGAAGCGCAGCTTGGCGAAGGCGTAGCCGGCCATGGTGTTGATCAGCAGCGAGCCGAAGGTGATCGCGCACGACACCAGCAGGCTGTTGGCGAAGTTGCGGGCCATGCCGGTACGCGAGAACAGCTCGCCGTAGTTGGCCAGGGTGGCGCCGGTAGGCAGCATCGGCGGCGGGAAGCGGCTGGCCTGCCCCGCCGGCATGAACGACACCGACACCATCCACAACAGCGGCGCCAGGCTGATCACGGCGAGCAGCAGCAGCCCACCGTTGACCAGCAGCGTGTTCCAGCGCGAGGCGCCGATCTCCCGGCTCATACCAGGTCCCTCTTGCGGCCGAAGCGCAGCATCACCGTCGTCACTCCCAGGATGATCAGGAACAGCAGGAACGCCACCGCCGAGGCGCGGCCGAGGTTCCACCACTTGAAGCCTTCCTCGAACATGTAATACAGCACGCTGACCGTGCTCTGCAGGGGATCGCCGCGGGTCATCACGTAGGGTTCGGCGAACAGCTGGAAGTAGCCGGACACGGTGATCACCCCGACTACCAGCAGCACCGGTCCCAGCATCGGCAGGGTGATGTGCAGGAACTGCCGCCACTTGGAGGCGCCGTCGATGCGGGCGGCCTCGTACAGGTCCTGCGGGATGGCCTGCAGGCCGGCGAGGAAGATCACCATGTTGTAGCCGAAGTTCTTCCACACCGCGAACAGCATGATGGTCGGCATCGCCCAGTGCGGGTCGCCGAGCCAGTCGATCGGGCCGATGCCCAGGTGCGCCAGGCCGTAGTTGACCAGGCCGTAGCTGGTGTGGAACAGGTAGCGCCAGATCACCGCCACCGCCACCAGCGTGGTCACCACCGGCGCGAACAACGCGGTGCGGAACAGCGCCTTGAAGCGCGCCACCGGCGCGTTCAGCAGCAGCGCCGCGCCCAGCGAGGCGCCGATCGACAGCGGCACGCCGACGATCACGAAGTAGGTGGTGTTCCACAGCGACTTCCAGAACATCGGCGTCTGCAGCAACTCGAGGTAGTTACCGAAGCCGACGAAGCGCAGGTTGTGGCGGTCGGCCAGCGAATACAGGTCGAAGTCGGTGACGCTCAGCGCCAGCGCCGACAGCACCGGCAGGCCGAAGAACACGCCGATCACGATCAGCGCCGGGCCGGCGAACAGCCAGCCGATCAGGGAACCGCGCTTCATGGCGCCGCCCCCGCGGCCGGCGCCGCCGTGCCTTCGCGGTGCTGCTGGTGGATCCAGCGGCGTTTTTCCAGGATCTCGTCGACCCGCTTGTCCAGTTCCCGCATCGCCTTCTCCTGCGGTTCGCCGCCGCGCACGACCCGCTCGGTGGCCAGCCGCATCTCCTGCACGATGCGCTCCCACTCCAGCACCTTCGGTGCCGGCTTGACCCGCTCCAGCTGATCGCGGAACGCATGCGCCAGCGGATCCTCGGCCAGCGACGGATACGCCCAGGTGCTGCGCCGCGGCGGCATGTCGCCGATCAGCGCGTGGAAGCGCGCCTGGATCTGCGGCCGCGACAGGAACTCGATCAGCTTCCAGGCCGCGTCCTTGTGCTCGGACTTGCGGAAGATCACCAGGCTGGTGCCGCCGGCGATGCCGGCGCCGGGGCCGTCAGGACCCGGCAGCGGCATGGTGCCCCACTGGTCCTTGAGCGCGGCCGGCTGCACCTTGCGGAACTCGCGGATGTTCCACGGGCCGGAGATGTAGAACGCATAGAAGCCGTTGAAGAACTCGTCCCAGACGTTGGAGATCTGCGTCTCCGACATCTTCGGCGCCCAGCCCTGGTCGAACATGTTGGCGTAGAACGCCAGCGCCTTGCGGAAGCCGGGGCTGTTGAAGTTGCCGTAGTTGTCGTGGTCGCGCAGCAGCGGATCGGGCATCTGCAGGCCCAGCGACAACTGCTGCTCGAACTCGTTGAGCGGCATCAGGATGGCGTAGCGCTTCGGCCCGACATGCTTCTTCACCGCCGCCATCGCCTGCTCCCACTCGGCCCAGGTCTGCGGCAGCTTGGTCACCCCGGCGTCGCGCAGCATGTCCTTGCGATAGAACAGCAGGCGCGTGTCCACGTACCAGGGTATGCCGTAGAGGTGGCCATCGATGACGCTGGTGTCCCAGATGCCCGGGAAGTAGTCCTTCGGATCGACCACCTTGGAGCGGTCCACGTAGGGCTGCAGCGGCTGCAGCGTGCCCAGTTCGGCGAATTCCGGGATCCAGGTGTTGCCCAGCTGGCACACGTCCGGCAGGCCGTCGGCGGCGAAGGCGGTGAGCAGCTTCTCGTGCGCGGCGGTCCACGGGATGTTCTGGATGTCCACGTGGATGCCGGGATTTTCCTTCTCGAACTGCGGGATCAGCTCGGCCACCACCTCGGCCTCGCGGCCCATCGCCCAGAACCGCACCACCTCGCCCTGCGGCGCGCGTGCGCAGCCGCACACGACCACCATCAGCACACCCAGCGAAAGCCAACGACCGATCATGCGTGCTGTGCTCATTCCGGTTGCTGCGGCTGGCGCTGGGCGGGGTTGGACTGCGCCTCGGCGGCGGCGGCACGCGACTCGGCGATGCCCAGCGCACGCGCATTGGCCGCCTGCTCGTCCTTCTTGGGCAGCGGCTGGGCCTCGCCCTCGGGGGTCAGCCAGCCGCCGGTGAAGCCGGCGCGCTCCAGCCCGGTGCGCAGGTACTTGTTCTTCTTCATCACGTTCCAGACGAACTCGTTGCGGTAGTTGGCGATCATGGTGACGATCGCGCCCTGGTCGATGCCGATGTAGTCGCCGGCCACCCAGCCGCGGTTGGGGATCATGCGACCGGTCTTCAGCGGAATATCGTAGTTGAAGCTGGGGTTGAACGAATCCAGGAAGCCGTAGCTCGAATACAGGAAGTCGCCGAAGCGCTTGTGCATTTCCTGGGTCGCCGGAATCACCACCTCCGGCGCGAACACGATCGAGGACACCGCCGCGGTCGGCGCGATGGTGCCGTCGTCGAAGGCCTCGAACAGGCCGGCGCCGCGGGTGCGGTAGTGGAAGAACTGGCGCTGCTCGCCGCGGTACTCCTGGGTGGTGTTCTGCGGACCGTCGCTGGCGGTCAGGCCCCACACGTTCTCGCCGTACTCCTTCCACTTCATCGGATTGTCGATGGCGTACTCGCGCTGGGCCAGCGTGGCGCGGCGGCTGTTGAGGAAGTAGTCGATGCCATGCTCGCGCATGTACTGGTCCTGGATGTCGCGGAAGTCGATCCAGACGTGGTTGTACTGGTGCGCGAACAACGGACCGAACGCCAGGTATTCCTGGCCGTAGTACACGCCCCAGTCCTTGTTGTAGGTGCGGGTCCATTCCTGCCACGCGTCCGGCTCGATCGGATGCGTGGGCGACCCCAACGCCAGCAGATACACCATCATGCCTTCGTTGTAGCCCATCCAGTCGTGCTGGATGAAGCCGCGCTCCGGATACCAGCCCATCGTGATCAGCGGCTTGCGCTGCTGCATCCACGGCCAGTCCACGCGCCGGTACAGGGTGTCGGCGATCTGGCGGATCTCCTTCTCGTCGGCCGTGTCGCCGTCGTAGTAGGACTGGGCGAACAGCACGCCCATCATCAGCAGCGCGGTATCGATGGTCGACAGTTCCACCCACTGGTCGTAGCGCAACCCCTTCTGCATGTCCAGGAAGTGGTAGTAGAAGCCCTTGTAGCCGGCGCGGCCGGTGCGCTGCGGGCCGACCGGCACGTCGCGCAGGAAGCGCAGCGTGGTCAGGGTGCGCTGCACCGCCTGCTCGCGGCTGATCCAGCCGTTTTCATAGCCGATCGGATAGACGGTCAGGGCGAAGCCGATCGAGGCGATGGAAGCGAACGGGCGCGACGGATAGCGATCCACCGCCATGCCGTTCTGCTCGTTGGTGGTGTCCCAGAAAAACTGGAAGGTGCGGCGTTCGATGTCCTCGAACAGTGGGGGCAGTTCCGGCTTCAGCAGTTTCGGCGGCAACTCGGCCTCGACCAGGATGACCTTGACCGGCTTCTTCTCCACCGCCTTCGGCTCCTCGTCGGTCTTCTTGCACGCCGTCAGCAACACCCCTGCTGCCATCAGCATCAACGAAAACCTGATGAAACTGCACTGCTTCTTCATCCTGCCCCCCGTGAAATCGCTTACATGCCCACAAAAAATAACCCACTTCCGCATCGCCGCGGCCCCCGTCCGAGGGGAGCCGCGACGACCTTGCTTACCAGTTCAAGCCGAACGACAGCTTGAACGTCCGCATCGGCGAGGCAAGCACGCCGCTCGGCGAGCCAAACGCCGTGTTCAGGTCGGCGTAGGTGCCGGTATCGGTGTTGTAGTCCGCGTAGTTGGTCCAGTTGAACAGGTTGATGACATCGGCGCGCACGTTGAACTTGATGCCCGACCCGGTATCCCATTCCTTGTTCGCCGCCAGGCTGAATTCCTTGTAGCCCAGCGTGGCGTCCGGCTTGTACTGGATGATATAGCACTGGTCGTTGCCCGCCAGGCAGTTGGTGCCGTAGCGCGGGGTCTGGCTGGCCAGCGACAGCTTGGCCGACAGGGTGATGTCGTACGGCAGGTCGTAGATGCCGGTGACCACCAGGCGGTTCTTCGGAATGCCGCCGGCCTCACGCCAGCCGTAGCCGGCCATCGACGGCTGGTCCAGCGCGTAATGCTCGCCGTACTGACGGTTCTCCTTCGCGTCGGAGAAGGTATAGGCCACGGTCAGGCCCCAGCCGGATTCCTTGTCGTAGGGCTTGTCCAGCTTCAGCGCCAGCTGGTTGTTGCGCGTCTTCAGGCCGTTGGTGCCGAGCACGATCGCGCTGTAGCCGTTGGGCGAGTCGGTGGGCACGCCGGAGGTGGTGCCGGGCAGGAAGAACGAACCGTCGGCACGGCGGTTGCCGCGCAGGAACACGAAGCCGTCCTCGCTGACGATGCGGCTCAGGGTCACGTCCGTGTACCAGTCGTTGCCCCAGAAATGCACCATGTTGCGCATGCCCAGGCTGAACTGGTCGGAGTACGGCACCTTGATGTTGTTGTCGATCAGGTATACCTCGCGGCCGCCGCCGGTGCCGGCGGTGGTGGAGGCCGCCAGCCCGTTCAGGCCGGCCTGGGTCGCATAGCTCGGATCCCATGCCACGCACGGCTGGCCGAGGCACGGCGTGTTGGCGCTGCTGAAGTAGTAGCTGTAGGAGCGGAAGTTGTTGTTGAGCTGCTCCAGCGCCAGGTAGTCGAACAGGTTGCGGTCGTAGGCGCGACCGGCACCGCCGTAGATCACGTGCGCCTGGTCGCCGAACAGGTCGTAGGAGAAGCCCAGGCGCGGCTGCCAGGCGTCCTTGAACGCCTTGCGGTTGTTGCCGGTGCTGATGTAGTTGGCGATGTCGTAGTTGGCGTTGTCCAGGTTGCGCCAGTTCAGCAGCGCGCTGGCGACGTCGGCCGGGGTGACGAAGTCGAGGAACGACGGGGTCTTCTCGTAGTCGTAGCGCACGCCCAGGTTCAGGGTCAGGTGCTCGTTGACCTCCCAGTCGTCCTGCAGGTAGATGCCGTACTGCTTGTTCTGCGACTGCACCGAACCGCCGTCGCCGGTGTCGCCGAAGCGCACCCGGTACGGCGTGTCGATATCGCTGAGGATGTTGTAGTAGTACTGCGGATTGGCGGGATTGATCTGGGTCGAATCGAGCTGGATGTCCTTGTACTTCACACCCATCTTGATGGTGTGGCTGCCGTGCCACTCGAGGCTGTTGAGGGTCAGGTCGTCCTGCAGGGTCCAGCCCTTCTGGCCCTTGTTCTGGAAGCTGCTGCCGGCGCCGGCGCTGAGGATGGTGGTCTCGTTGCCGGCCTGCGGCACGTAGGACAGCACGTAGCCGTTGCCGTCGTTGAGCGGGGTCTGGGTCCAGAACGCGCTCTCGTAGCTCAGGTTCAGGTCGTTGAGGAAGGCCTCGCCGCTGTACTGCCAGCGCAGGTTGGCGCGCTTTTCCTTCTGCCCGTTGCTGCTGCCGTGCTGGTAGGTGGTGGTCTCGCCGATGTCCGACAGTTCGTCTTCCTTGCGGTACTTGCCGGTCAGCTCGAACAGGTTGTTGTCGCCCAGGGTCCAGTCGATCTTGCCGAAGTACAGGTCTTCCTTGAACGGGGTGCTGTAGGTGGCCACCAGCGGCTGCAGCTGCGCAGGCAACTGGTCGATGCGGTCGGCGTAGATGCCGCCCGGGATCACCGTGTTGGGCGTGGTGTATTCCTTGGCCTCGTAGGCCACGAAGAAATGCGCGCGGTCCTTGAGGATCGGGCCGCTGAAGGTGGCGCCGTACTGGGTCTCGGAGAAGTCGTCGCGCTGGCCGGCCTTGCGCTCCAGCGGGCTTTCGGCGCGCCAGTCGTCGTTGGTCGTATCCCAGAAGAAGCTGCCGTGGAAATCGTTGGTGCCGGACTTGGTCGAGGCCACGATCGCCGCGCTGCTGACCTGGTCGAACTCGGCCTTGTAGTTGGAGGTGATGACCTTGTACTCGCCGATCGCCGACTGCGGGAACGGGTTGCCGCGGCTGGAATCCTGGCCGCTGACGCCGCCGGTCAGCACGTAGTTCTTCTGGCTGATGCCGTCGATGTAGACGTTGGTGCCGTTGGCCGAGGTCGCGCCGGAGCGCACCGTGGTGTTGCCCTTGGCGTCGCGCTGGAACTGCACGCTCGGCACGCTGTCGGCCAGTTCCAGGAAGTTGCGCGTGGCCTGCGGCAGCTTCTCGATCTGCACGTTGGAAATGTAGGTGGCGTTCTCCGAGGTACGGGTTTCCACCAGCACCGGCGGCGCCTGCACCTGCACCGCGTCGAGCGTGGTCGCGCCCTGCCCGTTGGCGGTGGCCGCTTCGCCGCCCACGCCCAGATCCAGGGTGGCGGTCTGGCCGACCTGCACGGTGACGTTCTGCGAGGTGGTTTTGCCGTCGGCGGTCACGTCGATGCGGTAGGAGCCCGGCGGCAGGCCGCCGACCGAGTAGATGCCGTTGCTGGCCTGCACGCTGCGGCTCAGACCGGTGGCCAGGTTGGTGGCGGTGACCTGCGCGGACGCGGCCGGCGCCGAATCGACCTTGACCTGGCCGCGAATGGTGGCACCGGTGCTTTGTGCGAATGCCGGCGCGGCGCCCAGCAGCAGGCAACTGGCGAGGGCGCAGCTCAACAGCTTGCGCGTGGGCCGGGCGGAGTGCGGGGTGTGTTGCATGTGGGGTTTTCCCTCCAGGAAGACGTGATGCTCGTTATGGGTGGTGCGTGGTGCTTCGATGGAACGAAGTGGAACAAGCGATGCGGCGCAGAAAAATGCGTCGCATCAGGAACGGGCCGTGCTGGAATCGCGCACGACCAACGTAGGAACCAGGGTCTGCCGCTGCCGGTCGTCCGCGTCGGGCCGATCGATCAATTGCAGGAGGCGGTGCATCGCCTGCTCACCAAGCCCGGCGATGCTGACGCGCATGGTGGTGAGGGATGGGTGAACGAAACGCGCCAGCGGAATGTCGTCGAAGCCGGCCAACGCGATGTCGTTGGGCACGCGCACGCCGCTCTGGGTGAAGGCGTAGAGGCAGCCGAGCGCGGTCATGTCGTTGGCGGCAAACACCGCATCGGGCAACGTGCCGGCCTGCAGCATCGCCTGTCCGGCGCGATAGCCGGAGGCTTCGTCGAAGTCGCCCGGGAACTCCTGGCCATGCGCTTCGCCGGGATGGCGCGCGATGGCGTCGCGGAAGCCGCGCAGGCGTTCGCGCGCGTCGAAGTTCAGTTCCGGGCCGCCGATGAAGGCGATGCGGCGATGCCCCATCGCCAGCAGATGTTCGGTCATCGCCACCGCGCCGGCGTGGTCGTCGATGCTCAGTACCGGATACTCGGTGCCAGGCAGATGGGTGTTGATCAACACCGTCGGCAGCGCCTGCGGCAGGTTGTCGGTGAGGAAGCCCGGGCGCTCGGCATACGGCGACAGCACCAGCAGGCCATCGACGCGGCCGCGCATCGCCCGCAGCGCCCGCCCCTGCTCTTCCGGGTCGCCGTGGTAGCTGGACACCAGCAGGTGCTGGCGGCGCGCGCGGGCGGCGCCGTCGATGCCGCGGATCAGTTCGGAGAAGAATTCGCCGTACAGGTCGGGCAGCACCACGCCCAGGGTCTGGGTGCGGCGGCTGCTGAGGCTGCGCGCCGCCGCGTGCGGGCTGTAGCGCAGGCGCTCGGCCACTTCCAGGACCAGGGTCCGGACCGGCGCGGCCACGTTCTCGTGGCCGTTGAGCGCACGCGACACGGTGGCCACGGAGACCCGGGCCTCGCGTGCGACATCTTTGATGGTGACCGCGCTCTTCGCCATCGTGCCGCCCTCCGCGGCAGAGACCTTGAGAAACTGGCGCGGACTGTAATCGTTTTCAGCGCGAGGCAGAAGCCTTTTGTTATTTCCCCAATAAAATCATTGCTTTTCAGACACTTGGATAATGCGAAACCGGCCGGAATCGTACCGCAGTGCAACATAATCCAGGTGCAGATTCCGGTTCTGCACGGGGTGCCCACCCCGCTTCGGGCCAGCGGCACCCCACCCGCCGCGCGCGTCAGCCGCCCGTGCCCGGCACCTCGGCGCGGATCGACAGCGCATGGATGTCGGTCTGCATCATCTCGCCCAGCGCCGCGTAAACGGCGCGGTGTCGGGCCAACGGCCCCATGCCGACAAAGGCCGCACTGACCACGCGGACATTGAAATGTCCCCGGCCATCGCGCGCGCCGGCGTGGCCGGCGTGGCGGTGGCTGTCGTCCTCCACCTCCAGCGCCTGCGGTGCGAACGCCGCCTCCAGCGCGGCGCGGATGCGCGCCACCCGCTCGGCGCCGACCTGGCTCATGGCAGCACCTTGCGGAACGGCCGCACCTCGACCCGCGCATAGACGCCGGCGTCGACATACGGGTCGGCCTCGGCCCAGGCCCGCGCCTCGGCCAGCGAGTCGAACGCGGCCACCACCAGGCTGCCGCTGAAGCCGGCCGGACCCGGATCCTCGGCGTCGATCGCCGGGCACGGCCCGGCCAGCAACAGCCGCCCGGCCTCCTGCAACTGGGTCAGCCGCTGCAGATGCGCCGGCCGCGCCACCGCCCGCCGCGGCAGCGCATCGGCCACGTCGTACCCCTCGATCACGTACCACATCGCGTCTCCGCCCTCGTTCCTTATCTATGGACATGGCATTGTAGGACCTGGCCCGGCACGGCGGCGCTGGACACCGACCCCGCCGGCGCATTACCCTTGGTTCCATTGCACGCGGCCGGATGCAGCGGCCCGTCGGTGATCGGCGACCCCAAGCCCCTTCCGACGACCGATTCGCTGCCTGACACCGCCCGCGCAGACGTCCTCCTCCGTAGGTCCCGCCGCCGCGACACGCGTGGCGTGCGTCGTGTGTCTTGTTGAAGTACCGAGCGCGTTGCGGGGACGACGCGCCCTTGAACCGCAGCACTGTCGGCAAGGAGCCGCGCCGGGTCGCGCCTGCCCGGCCCTTCGCCACCGCAACACCGATGTCCAACCGATGACTTCCGAACTCGCGCTCGACGCGAACCCGCCAACCCAGACACCCCCGCCACAGCAGCAGGAAATGCCGCTGGCGGTCGTGCATGGGCAACCGGTGCTGCAGATCCCGCAGGATCTGTACATCCCGCCGGACGCGCTGGAAGTCATCCTGGACGCGTTCGAAGGTCCGCTGGACCTGCTGCTGTACCTGATCCGCCGGCAGAACCTGGACATCCTGGACATCCCCGTCGCCGAGATCACCCGGCAGTACGTGGACTACATCAACGTGATGCAGGAACTGCGCTTCGAACTGGCGGCCGAGTATCTGGTGATGGCCGCGATCCTGGCCGAGATCAAGTCGCGGATGCTGCTGCCGCGGCCGCCGGCCGAAGACGGCGAGGAAGTGGACCCGCGCGCCGAACTGGTCCGCCGCTTGCAGGAGTACGAACGCTTCAAGCAGGCCGCCGAGGACATCGACGCGCTGCCGCGGCAGGACCGCGACACCACTCCGGTGCACGCCCACGTGCCGGACCGTGCCGCAGTCAAGCTGCCGCCGCCGGTGGAGCTGAAGGAAATGCTGCTGGCGCTGTACGACGTGCTCAAGCGCGCCGAACTGTTCAGCGGCCACGCGATCAAGCGCGAGGCGCTGAGCGTGCGCCAGCGCATGGGCGACGTGCTGGGCCGTCTGGACGACGGCAAGTTCCACCGTTTCGAATCGCTGTTCAGTGCCGAGGAAGGCAAGCTCGGCGTGCTGGTCACCTTCCTGGCGCTGCTGGAACTGGCCAAGGAGCAGTTGCTGGACATCGTCCAGGAGCCGCTGGCGCACGTTCCCGCCGAGGCCGCCGAGCGACCGCCGATGCCGCCGATCTACGTCAAGTCGCTGGCGCTGGGCAACACCAACGCACCGCTGCAGTTCAACAGCGAGTTCGACGACAGCGACGCCGCCGACGCCACCACCTGAGTCCACCGAGAACCCGCCCCCGCATGGATCAAGCGCTGATCAACCGCATCGTCGAGGCCGCCCTGCTCGCCGCCAACCAGCCGTTGCCGCTGGCGCAGTTGCACGGCCTGTTCCCGGAGGAGGAACCCGCGCCGCCGGGCAGCATCGAGCGCGCGCTGGAACTGCTGCGCGAGGCCTGCGAGGGCCGCGGTGTAGAACTGGTGGAAGTGGCCTCCGGGTTCCGCTACCAGGTGCGCAGCGACGTGCACGCCTGGGTGGCGCGGCTGTGGACCGAGCGCAAGACCCGCTACACCCGCGCCACGCTGGAGACCCTGGCGCTGATCGCCTACCGGCAGCCGATCACCCGCGGCGAGATCGAGCAGGTGCGTGGCGTGGCGGTCAGCAGCAACATCATCCAGGCGCTGGAAGAGCGCGAATGGATCCGCGTGGTCGGGCACCGCGACGTGCCGGGCAAGCCGGCGCTGTTCGGCACCACCAAGACCTTCCTGGACTATTTCGGGCTCAAGCGCCTGGACGAACTGCCGCCGCTGTCCGAACTCAAGGACATCGGCGAACTGGAGCCGCAGCTGCCGCTGGACCGCGACGCGCTGCCGGTCGGCGACATGGCCCAGGCCGATGCCGCACCGGGCGACGCCGCCGATCAGGGCGACCAGGGCGACACCGCGGCGCAGGCCACGGCCGCCGCTGAATCCGCCGCGCCCGGCGCGACGGCACAGGCAGACGCGGCCGAGGCCTCAGACGCAGAGGCCGACGCAGCAGACGCAAGCGATACCGCAGCACCGCACACCCCCGCGACCGACGACGCCGATGCGCCGCCGGCCACGGATTCCACGACCGCCCCGACGGGCGAACCCGAAGCCGCGCCGGGAGAGCGCGCGGCGGATGCGAACGAAGCCGAAGACAACGCCGTCGCGACGACGACCGTGGCTGTTGACGATGCCGATTCCGAACCACAGGCCGACGCGCAACGCGCCGGCCGGAGCCAAGTAAATGAGTGACACCTCCCGCAAGCTGTCGTTGAACAAGCTCTCGCTCAAGCGCGACGCCGCTGCCGCCGAGCAGCCGAAACTGGAAGAACGCCTGCACAAGGTCCTGGCCCAGGCCGGGCTGGGCTCGCGCCGGGCGCTGGAACAGCGCATCGCCGACGGCCTGGTCAAGGTCAACGGCGAGGTCGCGCAGACCGGCATGTCGATCCGCAGCGGCGACAGGATCGAGCTGGACGGCCGCAGCTTCGTCGCCAGCGCGCTGACCGAGCCTTCGCGCGTGCTGATCTACAACAAGCCCGAAGGCGAAGTGACCACGCGCGAAGATCCCGAAGGCCGCCCGACCATCTTCGAGGCGCTGCCGGCGCTGAAGGGCGCGCGCTGGATCGCGATCGGCCGCCTGGACATCAACACCACCGGCCTGCTGCTGCTCACCACCGACGGCGAGCTGGCCAACGCGATGATGCACCCCTCCTACGAGATCGAGCGCGAGTACGTGGTGCGCGTGCGCGCCCCGGAAGGCGAAGAGACCGTGCCCGACAGCATGATCGAGCGGCTCTCGCGCGGCGTGCTGCTGGAGGACGGCGGCGCCAAGTTCGACGAGATCGAACGCATCGGCGGCACCGACTCGCACGACTGGTTCCGGGTGGTGGTCAAGGAAGGCCGCAACCGCGAAGTGCGGCGCCTGTGGGAATCGCAGGGCTGCCAGGTCAGCCGGCTCAAGCGCACCCGCTACGGCAAGATCGCGCTGCCGCGCGAACTGCTGCGCGGGCACTCGGTCGAGCTGGCGCAGGACAAGGTCGAGGCGCTGCGCGCCGAGCTGAAGCTGGAGGAAGGCACCCCGTCGGCGCTGACCCTGCAGCCGGTGATCGGCCAGCGCAAGGCGGCCAAGGCCACCGTGCAGGTCGGCCGCGGCGGCAACGCCTACGTCAACGGCCACAACACTGCCGACGAAGGCCGCGAGCTGCGTCGCTTCGACACCTTCCGCGAGGACCGCGGCCGCGGCCGCGGCGGCAAGAAGCCGCACGGCGGCCTGACCGTGAGCGGCGAAATGGCCGCCAAGCAATCGCAAAAACCGTTCAAGCAGCGCACGCCGAAGGGCCCCAAGCCGCTGCCGGACGGCAACCCGGCCGCGTTCCGCACCTGGTACGTGCCCGATGGCGTCAGCACCGGCCCGACCGGCCACCGCAACGCCGGTCCCGGCGGTCGTGGCCAGGGTCAAGGTCAGGGCCAAGGGCGTCCCTACGCCAAGCCGCGTCCGGCGGGTGCCGGCGCCGGTGCGGGCGCCGGCCAGGGCCGCGGTCCGGGCCAGGGCCAGCAGCGCAAGGCGCATCCCTACGGGCATCCGGGCAACGCGCCGAGCTTCCCCTCCGACCACGCCACCCCCGGCTTCAACCCCTACGGTGCCGCGCCGCGCGCCGCGCGCCCGGCCGGCGGCCCGAAGCGCGGCCCGGGTCCGGGCGGACGTCCCGGCGGCGGCAACCGCCCGGCCGGCGGCCGCCCGGGTGGTGGCGGCCGTCCCGGTGGCGGCGGCAACCGCGGTCCGCGCGGCGGCTGAGTCGCGGCGCCGGCGCATCGCGCGTCGGCGCGCACCGCACCCAACAGGGCGCCTGCGCAAGCGGCGCCCTGTTGCGTAGAAGGCGTTATCGAAAACGGTGAGTGGCGGCGCGGTCAGGCCACCGCAGCCATCTCACGCACGTGCGACGGCGCGCATCGTGGCTGCTCGTTCCCTCACGCGTCGGCAGGCTCGTTCTTGCAGTTCGCAAACCCCGCCGGGACCTGCCTGGCGGTCCACGTGCCCTGAGCCGCTGTCGAAACCAGCAACGCCGAGGTCGCGTTGTAGCTGGGGGCGCGTGTCTCGCCGGGCCTGGCCAATCCGGTGTCATGGAAGCACAGACGCACGGACGTGGCATCGGCCGACAGCACCTCGAAGCGCATCATCCAGCCCTTGTCGGCCTGGAGCAGGCGCGCGCCATCGGCGGTTTTGGTGACATCCACGAAACCATAGTCCGCGAACGTCGTCTTCCCCGGCAGGCGGCGCGGGCCGACCGAATTGGGGAACGAGGTCAGATCCAGATGCTGGATGACCGCATCGGTGATGCCCGCCTGCGGCGGCGCGGCCGGGGACGAAGCGCTGACGCCAAGCGCGACAAGGCCAACAAGCATTCCGGGGTTCATGCGGACGATCTCGCGTGCAGCGGCAGGATCGGATGATAGGCGCCGGGAACGCCGGCACTCAATGGAGCGAGCCGTGATGGCTGCAGCCGAAGCGGCCCCGATGGCGTCCCCGCAAGTGCATGACATGCGTGTGGCGGCGATACCGGGGCGACCGGCATCGTGCCGTTCGCCCTGCACGGACGAAGCCGATATCCTGGCGCATCTGGCGGCCGCCGCGGGTGGCCGCCCCTCACCGACCAGGAATCCCGATGACACGGAAGATGAAGATCGCCCTGCCGCTGCTGATCGCCAGCGTGCTGAGCCTCGCCGCCTGCCAGAAGGCGCAGCAGAAGGCCCAGGAAGAGATCGCCGCGGCGCAGAACCCCTACCCGGCCAGCTCGCCGCTGCACGCACCGTTCGATCGCATGCTGCGCAAGCTGGCCAACGATCCGCGCTACGTGGCGCTGCTCAAGCAGAGCGGCCCGCAGGCGCAGCAGGCCGGGTTCCGACTTGCCCAGAACGGTATCGCGCGGCTGGACCACGCCACGCTGGAACAGCGCCTGGAGATCCTGTCGCAGGTCAGCGACAAGGTCGACGTGCCGCAGTGCGCGGTGCTGGCCCGCGGCGGCAATCCCAACGATGCGCAGGCGTTGAGCGCGGCGATGCTGTCGGGCCTGGAAAAGCTGCCGCAGGCGCAGATCGATAGCTGGTTCGACGCCTCCCTGAAGGCCACCGACGCGGAGTTGAACAAGACTCCGCCGCAGACGGTGGCGCCGGAGCAGATCCAGGCGGCGATGGGCACCCTGGTGAAATCGCTGCCTGCCGACCAGCAGCAACGTCTGATGCGGGTGTTGCCGCAGATCACCAAGGCCAGCGACGAGGACGCCTGCTGGACGGCACGCACCCTGTATCGCCAGGCGCTGGCGACCCCGGAACCGGTACGCGGCCAGTTGGCCTGGGTGTTCGCGCAGCAGTAAGCGCGCAGCGCGCGCGAAGCGCGTCCTCGTCGAGGGCGCGCTTTGCCGGGTCGCCTCGCACATCCGCCACACGGCGCGCATCCGCTCGCGGCTGCGAAACCCGTCGACCTCAAAAGAAGAATCCAGGCGCGATGCGCCTGGATTCGCTGCTTGCTTCGCGTGGTGTCCGGTGCTGCCTGCGCCGCAGCGCAGGCAGGACGAGGCGCCTTACTTGCGGCGTTCGATCACGAAGTTGCCGACGTTGACGCCCAGATCCACGCCCTCGCCGGTGCCGGCCAGGGCCAGCGAGATATCGCCCTTGGTGACGACCTGGGCAGTGCTGGACTTCACCACGCCCGCGTGGGCTTCGGCGGCGGCATAGGTGCCGAACAGATCGTTGAGGCTGTAGGCGCCGCTGAAGGTGCCGCGGCCGCCGACGATCTTCGATTTGCCGACCGTCAGGCCACCGCCCTTGCTGCTGATCTTGACCGGGATCACCGCGCCGTCGTTGCAGGTGATGGTGCCGGTGCCCTTGGCGGTCTTGTAGAACACCGACCAGCCAGACAGGTTGAAGGACAGCTTGCAATCGATGTTGCCGGCGGCCTGGGCCTGCGGCGCCAGGGCGGCCGCGCCCAGCAGTGCGAACAGGGAAAGCGACTTGATCATGTGGGCATTACCGGTGGGTGGACTGGGCGCGAGCGTAGCAACGCGGGCGTCGTGGCCGCGACAAGGCTGCCAGGTCGCCGCGGGTACGTTCAGCAGGCATTTCCACTCGCGGCGGGCAGGGCCGGACCCGGCTTGGCCGAGGCACAGGCAGGAGGCGAGGACGGCGCCAAACGTCTCTGAAATCCGTTTGCCATACCTCTGCCTGAGCGCCGTCGCTTTTGTAGGAGCGGCTTCAGCCGCGACAGGCGTAGCCAGGAAGGCCGGTCGCGGCTGAAGCCGCTCCTACGACAGGCGTCCTCGGAAATAGCAAGATGAGGTTTCCGGCATCACTGGAACCGGACGCTAGTCGTCCAGGCTGAAGGCGTCCGCATCGAGCATGGCCGGGAAGCGCGCGCGATGCGCCGCCAGCGCGGCCGCGGAGATGGTGGTGGTGGCGACCTGCTCGCGCTCGCGGATCTCCAGCTGCGGCTGGCCGAGGAAATCGATCACCGCGCTGTCGCCGGCATAGTGCAGGTCGTTGCCGTCCACGCCGACGCGGTTGACCGCGGCCACGAAGCACAGGTTCTCGATCGCGCGCGCGCGCAGCAGCGTGCGCCAGGCGTAGGCGCGGGCCGACGGCCAGTTGGCGACGAACAGCTGCAGGTCGAAATCCAGCTGGCCCGGGCGCTCGACGTCGTAGCGGTTGCGGCAGAACACCGGGAAGCGCAGGTCGTAGCAGACCTGCGGATTGATCCGCCAGCCCTTCCACTCCACGCACAGGCGCGCGCGTCCGGCGGCGTAGCGCAGGTGTTCGTTGCCGTAGCGGAACAGATGACGCTTGTCGTAATGCTGCAATGCGCCGTCCGGCGTGGCCCACAGCAGGCGGTTGAACACCTTGGCCTCGCCATCGGCGCCGGGCACGCGCAACTGCACGCTGCCGGTCACCGCCGCGCCCAGCCGCGCCGCCTGCTCGCGGATCCACGCCACGGTCGGCCCGTCCATGTCCTCGGCCTGTGCCAGCGCATCGTTGGAGAAGCCGCTGGTGAAGGTCTCCGGCAGGATCACCAGGTCGGTGACGCCGGCCAGCGGCGCCAGCAGCTCGCCGTAATGCGCGCGGTTGCCGGCCGGATCGTGCCAGCGGGTATCGCCCTGGACCAACGAGATCCTCAGATCGTTCATAGCAGGGAATCGGGAAAGGGGAATAGGGAATGGGTAAAGGCTAAGCGCATCGGCGAGTTTTCACCATTCCCAATTCCCGTCTCCCCATTCCCGGCGCTTACGCGCGCTACAGCGCGCGCAAGCGCTCGATCGCCGCATCCAGCGTCGCCTCGTTCTTGGCGAAGCACAGCCGGGCAAGGCGCTGGGCGGGCGGCGGGTCCTGGTAGAACGGCGACAGCGGGATCGCCGCCACGCCCTTCTCGATGGTCAGCCACTTCACGAACTCGGTGTCGGGCAGGTCGCTGACCGCCGAATAGTCCACCAACTGGAAATAGCCGCCCGGCACCGGCAGCGGTTTCAGCCGCGTGCCCAACAGCTGTTCGCGGAAGCGGTCGCGCTTGGCCTGGTAGAACGCGCCGAGCTGCTCGTCGTGCTCGGGCTCCTCGCGGATCATCGCGGCGAAGGCGTGCTGGGCCGGGCCGAAGCTGGCGAAGGTGTTGTACTGGTGGACCTTGCGGAACTCGGCGCTGAGCGCCGGCGGCGCGATCGCGTAGCCGATCTTCCAGCCGGTGCAATGGTAGGTCTTGCCGAAGCTGGAGACGACGAAGGCGCGCTCGCGCAGCTCCGGCCAGCGCAGCACCGACTCGTGGCGGCGGCCGTCGAACACGATGTGCTCGTAGACCTCGTCGGAGATCAGGAAGATGTCGCTGCCGCGCAGCAGCTCGGCCACCGCCTGCAGGTCGTCGGCGCCGAACATCGCCCCGGACGGATTGTGCGGGCTGTTGAGCATCAGCAGGCGGGTGCGTGGGGTGATCGCCGCGCGCACGCGCTCCCAGTCCACCGCGAACGTGTGCGGGTCCAGCGGCACGTGCACCGCGTGCGCGCCGGCCAGGTCGATCGCCGGCTCGTAGCTGTCGTAGGCCGGGTCCAGCACGATCACTTCCTCGCCCGGGCGCACCACCGCGTGGATGGCATTGAACAGCGCCTCGGTGGCGCCGCTGGTGACGGTGACCTCGGTGTCGGCATCGACCTGGGCGCCGTAGCAGCGCAGCGCCTTCTCGGCGATCGCCTGGCGCAGCGCCGGCACGCCGGTCATCGGCGGGTACTGGTTGTGGCCGTCGCGCATCGCCCGGTCCAGCGCCTCGATCAGCCGCGGCGGCACCGGGAAATCGGGAAAGCCCTGGCCCAGATTGACCGCGCCGTGCTCGGCGGCCAGTTGCGACATCACGGTGAAGATGGTGGTGCCCACCTTGGGCAACTTGGTCTGCGGATGCATGCGGGGGATCTGCGGGCAGCGGGAAAACGCCGAGTGTACGCAAAGCCGCTTGCCGGCGATGCGTCAGCGGCCCGCGCCCTTGCCGCAGGGTACGCACATCGCCGCACATGGCCGCCGCCGGCATCCGCCGGACGCCCGCATGCCGATACAATGCGCGCCTTCCCTGCCCCCTTCGCCGCGCCATCCGCCGCGGCCTTCGCCGATGACCGATCCGCTGTACACCCCGCCGCCGCTGCTGGCCGCGCACGGGCTCACGTTCGCCCGCGACGACGCGGCGGTGTTCGGTCCGCTGGACTTCCACCTGGATGCCGGCGAGGCGCTGCTGGTGCAGGGCGACAACGGCGCCGGCAAGACCACCCTGCTGCGGGTGCTGGTCGGCCTGCTGCGCGCCGAGGCCGGGCGCATCGAGATCGACGGCCACCCGGTGCGGCGCGGCGACCGCGCCCGCTTCATGGCCTACCTGGGCCACCTGGGCGCGCTGAAGGCCGACCTGAGCACCCTGGAGAACCTGCACTACCTGTGCGGGTTGCAGGGGCGCCGGGCCAAGCAGATGCCCGGCAGCGCGCTGGCCATCGTGGGCCTGGCCGGCTACGAGGACACCCTGGTGCGGCAGTTGTCGGCCGGGCAGAAGAAGCGCCTGGCGCTGGCGCGGATGTGGCTGTCGCCGGCGCCGCTGTGGCTGCTCGACGAGCCCTACGCCAACCTCGACCTGGACGGCATCACCCTGGTCAACCGGATGATCGCCGCGCACCTGCGCAGCGGCGGTGCGGCCCTGGTCACCACCCATGGCGCCTACGCCGCCCCGCCCGTGCGCACGCGCATGCTGACCCTGAGCGGAGTCGCCGCATGAGCCTGGCCACGCCCGTTCCCTCGCTGTGGCAGGCCACCCGGGCGCTGCTGCTGCGCGACCTGCGCCTGCTGTGGCGGCGCCGCGGCGACGCGCTGCAGCCGGCGCTGTTCGCCCTGCTGATCGTGGCCCTGTTCGCGCTGGCGCTGGGCAACCAGCCGCGCCTGCTCGGCGAGGTGGCCGGCGCCGCGCTGTGGCTGGCGGTGCTGCTGGCCGGCCTGCTGGCGCTGGACAGCCTGTTCCGCAGCGATGCCGAGGACGGCTCGCTGGAGCAATGGCTGCTGGCGCCGGTGCCGCTGGCCTGGCTGGTGCTGGTGCGGGTGCTGCTGCACTGGGTCACCACCGCCTTGCCGCTGATCGTGGCCGCGCCGCTGCTCGGCGAATTGCTGCACCTGCCGCATGACCGCATGCCGGTGCTGCTGGCATCGTTGGCGCTGGGAACCCCGCTGCTGAGTCTGCTCGGTGCGGTGGTCGCGGCGCTGACGGTGGGCATGAAGCGCGCCGGCATCCTGGTCGCGCTGCTGGCCTTGCCACTGTACGTGCCGGTGCTGGTGTTCGGCGCCGGCAGCGTGGCGGCGGCGGCGCAGGGCCTGGACCCGGCCGGCGGCCTGCTGTTGCTGGCCGCCGGCCTGGTGGCGGGGCTGGTGCTGGCGCCGCTGGCGGCGGCCGCGGCGATCCGCATCTCGCTGAGCTGAGCGATCGGCGCAGCGCGGGCGCGGCGGCGGCCGTACCATGCAGACGCAGTGCTCCCTCGCCGTTCCGTCGTTGTCGCATCGAATGTTGTCGCATCGAAGCCCGCCTTCCGCCAGCTAGAATCGTCCGCATGGCCTCTCTCGTCCGCTGGTTCCACCAACTCGGTTCGCCGCCGACCTTCGATCGCTTCGCGGCGCGCTGGACTCCGTGGTGCTACCTGGCAGCGCTGCTGCTGGCCGGCGTGGGCATCTGGCAGGCGCTGTTCGTGGTGCCGGCCGACCGCCTGCAGAGCGACGCCTTCCGCATCCTCTACATCCATGTGCCCAGCGCCTGGATGAGCCTGTTCGTGTTCGGCCTGATGGCCGTGTACGCGGCCATCGCCCAGGTGTGGCGGATCAAGCTGTGCGAGATCCTGGCGATGGCCTGTGCGCCGATCGGCGCCGCCTTCACCCTGATCACCCTGCTGACCGGCAGCATCTGGGGCAAGCCGATGTGGGGCGCCTGGTGGGACTGGGACCCGCGCCTGACCACCGAGCTGATCCTGCTGTTCCTGTACATCGGCGTGATGGGCCTGTACCTGGCGATCGAGGACCGGCGCACCGCCGCACGCGCGGCCGGGCTGCTGGCCATCGTCGGCGTGGTGCTGCTGCCGGTGATCCGCTATTCGGTGGTGTGGTGGAACTCGCTGCACCAGGGCCAGACCATCCGCCTGTTCGGCCAGTCCAGCATGGACCCGAGCATGCTGCCGCCGCTGTGGCTGATGGTGGCCGCGACCAAGTTCTGGTTCGCCGGCTCGCTGCTGGCGCGCGCGCGCGCCGACAACCTGCGCCGCGAGGCCGGCAAGGACTGGGTGACGCAACTGGCGGAGGCGCGCGGATGAACTACCTGCCGTATGTGGTCGGCGCCTATGCGGTGTTCGCCGGGGTGCTGCTGGCCGATTTCGTGCTGGCGCGGCTGCAGGTGCGCAACGCGCTGCGCGCGGCGAGACTGCGCGCGCAACGCAAGCGCCAGGCCAAGGCCGACCCGGCGCCGCCGCTGGAGCTGAGCCGATGAACCCGCAGCGCAAGCGCCGCCTGCTGTGGCTGATGCTGCTGGTGCTGGCCGCCGGCCTGACCACCACCCTGGTGGCGATGGCGCTGCAGCGCAATGCCGCCTACCTGTACACCCCGGCCGAGGTGCTGGCCGGCAAGACCGGTGCGCACGCGCGCTTCCGCCTCGGCGGCATGGTCGAGAAAGGCTCGTTCCAGCGCGCCCCGGGGTCGCTGCAGTCGCATTTCCGGGTCACCGACGGCGATGCGCAACTGACCGTGCGCTACGACCGGATCCTGCCCGACCTGTTCCGCGAGGGGCAGGCGGTGGTGGCCACCGGCAGCATGCACGACGGCGTGTTCGTCGCCGAGGACGTGCTGGCCAAACACGACGAGACCTACATGCCGAAGGAACTGGCGGACAAGATGGGCAGCGCGCATCGCAAGCACGATGTGGGGGCGATGCAGTGAGGGGCTGGAGGGGCGGGAATCGGGATTGGGGAATGGGGAATGATCCAAGCAAAAGCACTGGCCCGATCGTTGGTAGCGCCGAGCAGCGTCGACGGAATATAGGGACTTCGCATTGCAAGGCGTGCATCCCGTATTCCGCGTCTGCGGATGGCAAGCGCCTGGCGTTGTGTGCCGCTCTACCCGCTCCAGCGTTCCGGCTCAAGCGCCATGCTGCCTGAGGTCGGCCAACTCCTGCTGATCCTCGCCCTGCTCACTGCCGTGCTGCAGGCGGCGCTGCCGCTGGCCGGCGCGCAGCGCGGCGATGCGCGCTGGATGGGCGTGGCGCGGCCGGCCGCGTTCGCGCAACTGGCGCTGGTCGCCGGCGCCTTCGCGATCCTCACCCATGCGTTCGTGACCCAGGACTTCTCGGTGGCCTACGTCGCCGAGAACTCCAACTCGCTGCTGCCGCTGGTGTACCGCTACTCCGCGGTGTGGGGCGCGCACGAGGGCTCGCTGCTGCTGTGGACGCTGATCCTGGCGTTGTGGACCGGCGCGGTGGCGCTGTACTCGCGGCGTCTGCCGGCGCAGGTGGTGGCGCGGGTGATCGGCACCCTGGCGCTGGTCAGCATCGGCTTCCTGGCGTTCCTGCTGTTCACCTCCAACCCGTTCGCGCGGCTGCTGCCGGCGCCGCTGGAAGGGCGCGATCTCAACCCGCTGCTGCAGGATCCCGGCCTGGTGATCCATCCGCCGCTGCTGTATGCCGGCTATGTCGGCTTCGCGGTGCCGTTCGCCTTCGCCATCGCCGCGCTGCTGGACGGCCAGGTGGACGCGCGCTGGCTGCGCTGGACGCGGCCGTGGACCAACGTCGCCTGGGGCTTTCTGACCATCGGCATCGCCCTCGGCAGCTGGTGGGCGTACTACGAACTGGGCTGGGGCGGCTGGTGGTTCTGGGACCCGGTGGAGAACGCCAGCTTCATGCCGTGGCTGGCCGGCGCGGCGCTGCTGCATTCGCAGGCGGTCACCGAGAAACGCGGCAGCTTCGGCGCCTGGACCCTGCTGCTGGCGATCGCCGCGTTCTCGCTGTCGTTGCTGGGCACCTTCCTGGTCCGCTCCGGGGTGCTGACCAGCGTGCACTCCTTCGCCGCCGATCCCGCCCGTGGCCTGTTCATCCTGGTGTTTCTGAGCCTGCTGTGCGGCGGCGCGCTGCTGCTGTACGCGCTGCGCGGCGGCCGCGTGGCGGCGGCCGCCGACGAGGCACGGCAGCGCTTCGCCCCGGCCTCGCGCGAGACCCTGCTGCTGGCCAACAACCTGCTGCTGACCTGCGCCTGCGCGATGGTGCTGCTGGGCACGCTGTATCCGCTGCTGGCCGATGCGCTGGACCTGGGCAAGCTGTCGGTGGGGCCGCCCTACTTCGGCACCTTGTTCATCGTGCTGATGGCGCCGCTGGTGGCGCTGCTGCCGTTCGGTCCGCTGACCCGCTGGCAGCGCGAACAGGCCTCGCGGCCGCTGGCGCTGCTGGCGCCGTGGGCCGGCCTGGCGCTGCTGGCCGGCGCGATCGGCTTCTTCCTGGCGCCGCAGGGTGCGTGGAAGACCGCCGCCGGCGTCGCCGCCGCGACCTGGGTGCTGCTGGGCACCGCGCGCTTCGTGTGGAGCCGGCGCCAGCTCAAGGGCAGCCGCTTCACCGCCGAGATGCTGGGCATGACCCTGGCCCACACCGGCATCGCGGTGTTCCTGGCCGGCGCGCTGCTGGTCGAGGCGCTGGAGCAGCAGCGCGAAGTGGCGCTGGCGCCGGGGCAGCACCTGGAGCTGGGCCGCTACCGCTTCGAACTGCAGGGCCTGGACCAGCGCAAGGGCCCCAACTACGTGGCCGAGCGCGCGCACGTGCAGGTGCTGCGCGACGATCGCCCGCTGGCGCTGCTGCATCCGGAAAAGCGCCTGTATGCCAGCGGCGGCCAGAACATGACCGAGGCCGGCATCCATCCCGGCCTGTTCGGCGATGTGTACGTCGCCCTCGGCGAGCCGCTGGGCGGCAACGCCTGGGCGATGCGCGTGCACGTCAAACCTTTCGTGCGCTGGATCTGGCTTGGCGCGGCGCTGATGGCGCTGGGCGGTTTCGTCACCGCCGCCGACCGGCGCTTCCGTCGTTCCCCGGAGACCCCCTGATGTCCGCTCCCGCTCCACGTCGCCTGCCGCTGCCCGCCATCGTCCTCGGCGCGCTGTTCTTCCTCGGCCTGCTGGCGTTGATGGTGTATGCGGTGCAGCGCTCCGGCAGCGCCGATCGCGACGCGCTGCCGTCGGCGCTGATCGGCAAGCCGGCGCCGGCGTTCGCACTGCCGCTGCTGCACGATGCCTCGATCCGCGTGCGCAGCAGCGAGCTGCTGGGCGCGCCGTACGTGCTCAACGTGTGGGGCAGTTGGTGCCCGGCCTGCCGCGAGGAACACCCGGTGCTGACCCGCTTCGCGCTGAGCAAGCGCGTGCGGGTGATCGGCTACGACTGGAAGGACACCCGCGAGGACGCGTTGCGCTGGCTGGAGCAGCTCGGCAATCCGTTCCTGGCAGTGCTGTTCGATCCCGAAGGGCGCACCGCGATCGACTGGGGCGTGGCCGCGGCGCCGGAGACCTTCCTGGTCGACGCGCGCGGCGTGGTGCGCTGGAAGCATGCCGGGCCGCTGACCGATGCGATCATCCGCGACGAGCTGCTCCCGGCACTGGAGCAGGCCGAGCGCGACGCGCCGCCGACGCGCGCGCAGGGCAAGGCCACGCCATGAGCCAGCACCGCCGGCCGGCGCTGCGGCTGGGTCTGCTGGCGCTGCTGGCGTGGTCCACGCTGGCCGGTGCGGAACCGGTGTCCGATCCGACGCCGCTGGCCTACCGCTCCGCCGCCGAAGAAGCGCGCTTCCACGCGCTGACCGCGGAATTGCGCTGCGTGCAATGCCAGAACCAGTCGCTGGCCGACTCGCACGCGCAGATCGCCATGGACCTGCGCCGCGAAGTGCTGGACCTGATGCACCAGGGCAAGTCGGATGCGCAGATCAAGCAGTTCCTGGTCGATCGCTACGGCGAGTTCGTGCTGTACCGGCCGCAGCTGGAAGCGCGGACCTGGCTGCTGTGGTTCGGCCCCTTGCTGCTGCTGGCCGGCGGCGCCCTGGTGCTGATCCGGATGGTGCGGCGACGCGCGCCGGCAGCGACCGCGCTGCCGCTGCAGGACGAACAGGAATGGTGAGGCGATGCTGAGTTGGGGCATGTCGGCCGCGGCGGTGGCGCTGGCGGCGCTGGTGTTTGCAGTGGTGCTGTGGCCGCTGCGCAGCCGCGGCCGCAACGGCGCTGTGCTGGCGGTGGCGATCCTGGCGCTGGGCGTGGCGACGGCGGCGCTGTACGCGCTGGTCGGCACCCCGCGCGCGCTGCAGGCGCAGAACCGCGAGGCGCCGCGCACGCTGGAGGATGGCGTGAAGCAACTGCAGGCGGCGCTGGCCAAGGATCCCAACCGCGCCGACGGCTGGGCCTTGCTCGGCCGCAGCCAGATGTCGCTGGGCCACGCCGTCGAGGCCGCGGCCGCGTTCGAGCGTGCGGTGCGCCTGGCGCCGGAGCAGGCGCCGCTGCTGATCGAGGCGGCCGAGGCGCGTGCGATGGCCAACCCGCAACGGCAGTTCGACGACCAGGCGCTGGCCTGGCTGCAGCACGCCCTGCAATTGGCGCCGGGCAGCGAACGCGGCGCCTGGTTCCTGGGCATCGCCCAGCGCCAGCGCGGCCAGGACGCCGCCGCCGCCGCCACCTGGGAAGCGCTGTTGCCGCGCGTGGACGCGGCCACCGCCGCGGCGCTGCGGCCACAGATCGATGCGGCGCGCAGTGCGGCCGGCCTGCCGTCGCTACCCGCTGACGGCACCGCCGCCGCCACGGCGCAGGATGCCAAGGCGCCGGCGAGCACCGGCCTGACCGTGGCGGTGTCGCTGGACCCGGCGTTCGCCGCCCGCGTGCGCCTGCGCGGCGACGCCAGCGTCTTCGTGATCGCGCGCGTGCCGGGCGGCCCGCCGATGCCGGTGGCGGTGCAGAAGCATCCGCTGCAGGCGCTGCCGTTGCGGGTGACGCTGAGCGACACGGACAGCCCGATGCCGACGCAGAAGCTCTCGCAACTGCAGCAGGTGCAGGTGGTCGCGCGGCTGTCGACCAGCGGCAACGCGATGCGCCAGGAGGGCGACGTGGAATCGGCGCCGGTGACGGTGACCCTGCCGGCGACCGCGCCGGTGGAACTGGTGATCGGCAAGCCGTAGCGCGAGCGTTCGTGCAGGCGCGACCGTGCCTGGTCGGAAACGTCAGGTCGCGACCAGGGCGAGACGCCAGCAAGCATGCACGCTCCATCTCGCACCACGCATACGCCGGATGCGCGATAGCGCGGCTAGAATCGACGCATGACCGAATTCATCCCGCCCGGCAGCCGCTTCCTCGCCCTGCCCTCGCCGTTCCCGATGAAGCGTGGCGGCCAGTTGCACGGTGCGCGGGTCGCCTACGAAACCTGGGGCACGCTGTCGGCCGCACGCGACAACGCGATCCTGATCGTCACCGGGCTGTCGCCCGACGCGCATGCCGCGACGCATGCCGACGATCCCTCGCCCGGCTGGTGGGACGGCATGCTCGGCCCGGGCAAGCCGATCGACACGCAGCGCTGGTTCGTGATCTGCGTGAATTCGCTGGGCAGCTGCAAGGGCTCGACCGGCCCCGCCTCGCCGCATCCTGACGACGGCCAGCCGTACCGCCTACGCTTTCCGGAGCTGTCGATCGAGGACGGCGCCGATGCCGCCGCACAGGTGGTGCGGGCACTGGACATCGCGCAACTGGCCTGCGTGATCGGCAACTCGATGGGCGGCATGACCGCACTGGCGCTGCTGCACCGGCATCCCGGCCTGGCGCGCAGCCACATCAACATTTCCGGCAGCGCGCAGGCGCTGCCGTTCTCGATCGCGATCCGCTCGCTGCAGCGCGAGGCGATTCGGCTGGACCCGAACTGGAACGGCGGCGACTACGACGAAGCCACCTATCCCGAATCGGGCATGCGCATGGCGCGCAAGCTCGGCGTGATCACCTACCGCTCGGCGCTGGAGTGGGACGGCCGCTTCGGCCGCGTGCGCCTGGATTCGGACCAGACCGACGACGATCCGTTCGGCCTGGAATTCCAGGTCGAAAGCTATCTCGAAGGCCATGCCCGCCGCTTCGTGCGCCGCTTCGATCCGAACTGCTATCTGTACCTGAGCCGCTCGATGGACTGGTTCGACCTGGCCGAACCTGCCGGCGGCGATGTGCTCGCCGGCATCGCCACGATCCGCGTCGAGCGCGCACTGGCGATCGGCGCCAACACCGACATCCTGTTCCCGGTACAGCAGCAGCAACAGATCGCCGACGGCCTGCGCGCCGGCGGTGCGCAGGCGCAGTTCCTGGGGCTGGATTCGCCGCAGGGGCACGATGCGTTCCTGGTGGATTTCGCGCGGTTCGGGCCGGCGGTGCAGGCGTTTCTGGAAACGCTGTAGCGATTGAGCGCCCTGTTGGCCATGGGCAGGCGAGGATCCCGTTCCGCTCGCCGATGGTTCCGCATCAGGTCGCTCTGGGCTGGGCCGACGGCTTGTATCCAGAAGATTTTGTCCTCCACTCGTCGCGACTGAAGTCGCTCCCACACGGGCCTCCTGCAACATGCAGGCTGGCACCTGCCCGTTGTGGGAGGGACTTCAGTCCCGACTGCACGAACCATCAGCGTGCCAAGACCGCATCGCTTCTGCACGAACGCATGATTGCGCACCGCGCGTCGCGGCTGAAGCCGCTCCTACAGCGCGCTGCGCAGTCGCGCTACGGCGCGACCTGCAGCCGCCCGTCCTGCAACCGATAACGCACATGCACCACGCCCTCGGGCAGCACGTCGTGGCTGATCAGCAGCAGGCTGCGCTGGCCCAGGGCCTGGGCCAGGTCGCGCAGCAGCGCCTGCGCGGTGTCCACGTCCAGGCCTTCGGTGGGTTCGTCCAGCACCAGCAGCGGTGCCTCGCGCAACAGGGCGCGGGCCAGGGCCAGGCGCCGCGCCTGGCCGGCGGACATGGTCGCGCCGTTCTCGCCGAGCCAGGCGTCGAGGCCGCCGACTTCGTGCAGCCAGGCGTCGAGCCGCACGTCGGCCAGCACCCGCTGCAGGCGCGCGTCGTCGGCCGCGGGATCGCCCAGGCGCAGGTTGTCGCGCACGCTGCCGGCGAACACCGGCGCGCCCTGCGGCAACCAGGCGATGCGACGGTGCCACTGCGCCTCGGCGACCTCGCGCAAATCCATGCCGGCGTAGCGGACGCTGCCCTGTTGCGGATCCCACAGCCGCAGCAGCAACGCCGACAGGGTGGTCTTGCCGCTGCCGCTGTCGCCGGAGATGGCGATGCGCTCGCCCGGCGCGATGCGCAGGGACACACCGTCGAGCACGCGCCGGGTCTCGCCCGGCCAGGCGAAGACGACGTGGTCGAACAGCACCTCGCCAGTGGCCGGCAGCGGCTGCGGATGCGCCGGGTCGACCACCGGCGGCGCCTGCGCGGCGATCGCCTGCAGGCGCCGCGCGGCGACGCGGCCGGACTGCAGCGCCTGCCAGGCCAGGCCGGCGCCGGCCCAGACCTCGAGCAGGGCCACCGTCAGGAACACCAGGCCGGCGGCCTGTTCGGCGCTGATCGCATCGGCACGCGCCGCGCCCAGCGCCACCCACAGCATCGCCAGCAGGCCCAGCGCCGCGCACAGCGCGTGCAAGGCGTTGCCGCCGATCAACCGCTGCCGCTGGCGACGGTCTTCGCCGCGCAGCGCCTGTGCGCTGGCGTCCACGCGCGCGATCCAGGCAGCCTGCGCCTCGAGCGCGGCCAGGTCGGCGGCGCCCTCCAGGCCCTCGTAGGCCAGAGTGCGCAAGACTTCGCGCTGCTGCGCGCGCGCGCGTTCGCGGGCCTCGCCGCCACGCGCGACCACCCACGGCACGCCGAACCCGATCGCCAGGGCCAGCGCGGTCAGCACCAGCGCGGCCGGCCAGTGGATCGCCGCCGCCGCGGCGATGCCGATCGCGCCGACGCCGAGCAGCGCCGCCAGCGGCGCCAACGCGCGCACTACCAGGCCGTCGACCTCGCCGATGTCCGACATCAGCCGCGCCAGCAATTCGCCGGTGCGGCTGGCGCCGAGCCGTGCTGGTGCCAGCGGCAGCGCGCGGCGGAAGAACCACACGCGCAGGTCGCGGGCGATGCGCAGGGTGGCATCGTGCCCGACCAGCTTTTCGCCGTAGCGCGAGGCGATGCGGGCGAAGGTCAGTGCGCGGATGCCGGCCGACGGCGAGAAGAAGTTGAAGCCGCTGCCCATGCCGACCGCGCCGGCCAGCGCCGCGGCGGTGAGGAAGCCGCCGGACAGGCCGAGCAGCCCGACCCCGGCCAGCATCGTGCACAGCACCAGCAGCGCGGTCAGCAGCAGCCGGCCGAGATGGCGGCCGAACACGCCGCGCAGGGTGTCGCGGGTGCCGCCGCTCATGGCAGCGTCTCCTGCATTGCGGTGGACGCGTCGCGTGCGGGCAGCCGCAGCACCGCATCGGCCCAGCGCATCGCCGCCTCGCTGTGCGTGGCGACGATGACGCTGCGGCCGCGGGCGAAATCCGCCAGCGTGTGCAGCAGGTCCGCCTCGGTATCGGCATCCAGGAACGCGGTCGGTTCGTCCAGCAACAGCAGTTCCGGATCGCGCAGCAGCAGGCGCGCCAAGCCGATGCGCCGCGCCTCGCCGCCGGACAGGCCGAAGCCGCGCTCGCCGATCGGCGTGTCCAGGCCCTGCGGCAGACGTGCGGCGAAGCGCATCACCTGCGCCGCCTCGGCGGCCGCGCGCACCTGCGCATCGCTGGCCTGCGGATCGGCCAGGCGCAGGTTGTCGGCGATGCTGCCGTGGAACAGATACGGGCGCTGCCCGGCGTAGCCGATGCGCAGGCCTGCGCGCACCTGCAAGGCGCCTGCGCGCGGCGGCAGCCATCCGGCCAGCGCTTCCAGCAGCGTGCTCTTGCCGCTGCCGCTGGGCCCGACCAGGGCCAAGCGCTGACCGGCGTACACGTCGACATCCAGGCCCTGCACCGCATCGCAGCGCGCACCCAGTGGCCGCAGATGCAGCGCGCGTGCGCGCAGCACTGGCGCCTCCGCACGCATCGCGCGCCCTGCAGGCGCGGAAAACGTCGTTGCGGTGGCATCGGTCTCGATCGGCGTCACGGCACCCACATCGTTCGACACGGCGGCGCCCTCGTCGCGCGCGACCGGCGCATCCACGGCCTGCGGCAGGCCTTCCAGCAGACGCTCCACCTCCGCCGCCGCGGCCAGCGCATTGGCGCGGTCGTGGTAATGCGCGGCCAGGCGCCGCAGCGGCGCGTAGAACTCCGGCGCCAGCAGCAGGCAGAACACGCCGGTGCCCAGGGTCGGCACGCTGCCGTGCAGGGCGATCATGCCGAGGTAGCTCAGGCCCAGGTACAACGCGACGATCGCCACGCTGACCGAGGCGAAGAACTCCAGCACGGTGGACGACAGGAACGCGATGCGCAGCACTTTCAGCGTGCGCTCGCGCACGCCCTCGGCGGCAGCGGCGATCCCGCGCAGTTCGTCCTCGCCGCGTCCGTACAGGCGCAACAGGCCCAGGCCCTTGAGCCGGTCGGCGAAGTGCCCGCCCATCCGCGCCAGTTCGCGCAACTGGCGGCGGCCGGCGGCCTCGGCACCCCAGCCCACCAGCATCATGAAGATCGGCACCAGCGGCGCGGTGAACAGCAGGATCAGCCCGACCACCCAGTCGCTCCACGCCACCGCCAGCACGATCAGCAGCGGCACCACGCTCACTTCCCAGCGCGCAGGCAGGTAGCCGGCGTAGTAACCGTCCAGCGCATCGCCATGCGCCAGCAGCAGCTCGCCCAGTTCGCCGTTGCGCTGCCCGCGCAGCCACAGCGGCCCGCGCTGCAGCAGTTGCCGATACACGCGCCGACGCAGCTCGAGTTTGGCCGCATCGGCGACATCGCCGGCGGCCCGCTGTGCGGCGGCGCCGAGCCCGGCGCGCAGGACCAACACCAGCGCCAGCAGACCAAAGGCCGGCAGCGCCTGCGCCAGCGCGTGCCGCTCGACCAGCAGCGCCTGCACCAGCCAGGCGATGGCGCCGGCCTGCGCGATCAGCAGCGCGCCGGACACGCTGATGGCCGCCGCGGCCAGGCGCTGGCGGCCACGCGCCGCCGCGGCCAGGGCCTGCAGCCAACGCATGCGCTGCTGCGGCGTGTCGGCGGGCAGTGCGGCGGACGTCTCGGCGGAATCGGTCAAAACGGGCTCGGCGCGGCGAACGAAGCCGCCAGTTTAGCGGGGAAGGCGCTTCCGGGCCGGAACCACCGTGGCCGCCACGATGCCGGGCACCCGGCTTCCGCACATTGATCTGAATCAAGGTCGAACGCGCCGCGGCGGCGGAAGATCGCCTCCAATCTCCCGCCACTCGGCCACCCAGATGCACATTTTCCACGAGGTAGCACAGCCATGATCGACACCACTGTCGTAGAGCTGTCGCGGCTGCAGTTCGCCATGACCGCGATGTACCACTTCCTGTTCGTCCCGCTCACCCTGGGCCTGTCCTTCATGATCGCGATCATGGAGAGCGTGTACGTCATGACCCGCAAGGACGTGTGGCGGCGCATGACCCTGTTCTGGGGCGTGCTGTTCGGCATCAACTTCGCGATGGGCGTGGCCACCGGCATCGTGATGGAGTTCCAGTTCGGCATGAACTGGTCCTACTACAGCCACTACGTCGGCGACATCTTCGGCGCGCCGCTGGCGATCGAAGGGCTGATGGCGTTCTTCCTGGAAGCGACCTTCATCGGCCTGTTCTTCTTCGGCTGGAGCAAGCTCACGCCGGTCAAGCACCTGATGGTGACCTGGCTGATGGCGCTGGGCACCAACCTGTCGGCGGTGTGGATCCTGATCGCCAACGGCTGGATGCAGAACCCGACCGGCGCGGTGTTCAACCCGGACACCATGCGCATGGAAGTGGTCGACTTCATGGCGGTGGTGTTCAACCCGGTGGCGCAGGCGAAGTTCGTGCATACGGTCAGTGCCGGCTACGTGACCGGCGCGGTGTTCGTGATGTCGATCAGCGCGCTGTACCTGCTGCGCGGCAAGCACCGCGACATCGCACGGCGCTCGTTCGCCGTGGCCGCCGCGTTCGGCCTGGCGTCCTCGCTGTCGGTGGTGGTACTGGGCGACGAGAGCGGCTACGCCGCCAACGAACACCAGAAGATGAAGCTGGCCGCGATCGAGGCGATGTGGGAGACCGAGCAGGCGCCGGCCGACTTCACCGCCTTCGGCATCCCCAACCAGGCCACCGGCAAGAACGACTACGCGATCAAGGTGCCGTACCTGATGGGCCTGATCGCCACGCGCTCGCTGCACACGCCGGTGCCTGGCATCCTCGAACTGGTCAAGCGCGCCGAGCACCGCGTGCGCGGCGGTCAGATCGCCTACGGCGCGCTGCAGCGGCTCAAGGCCAACCGCAACGATGCCGAGGCGCGCGCGGTGTTCGACAAGCACTGGCAGGACCTGGGCCACGGCCTGCTGCTCAAGCGCTACCGCGAGGACATCCTCAACGCCACCCCGGAGGAGATCGCCAAGGCCGCGCTGGACACGGTGCCGCGGGTGCTGCCGTTGTTCTGGACGTTCCGGGTGATGGCCGGGCTGGGCTTCTACCTGATCGCGTTCTTCGCCGCCGCGCTGTGGTTCTCGTGCAAGCACAATTTCGAGGACAAGCGCTGGTTCCTGAAGCTGGCGCTGTGGACCCTGCCGGCGCCGTGGATCGCGATCGAGTGCGGTTGGTTCGTGGCCGAGTACGGCCGCCAGCCGTGGGCGGTGGAAGGCGTGCTGCCGACCTTCTATGCCGCCTCCGGCCTGGCCCTGCACGACATCCTGATCACCCTCGCCGGCTTCGTGGCGATCTACACCACGCTGCTGATCATCGAGATCAAGCTGATGCTCAAGGCGATCCGCAAGGGACCGGACGACCTGCCCGCCCTGCTGCAGCCCGCCCCGCGTCCCGTCACCCCGATCGCCGCACCTGCGGCCGCCGGCCACCTCTGACACCGGCAGGAGATACACCATGGACTTCATTGCATTGGACTACACCACGCTGCGCGTGATCTGGTGGCTGCTGCTGGGCATCCTGCTGATCGGCTTCGCGGTGATGGACGGATTCGACCTGGGCGTCGGCGCGCTGCTGCCGTTCGTGGCCAGGAACGACGCCGAACGCCGGCTGGTGGTGAACACCATCGGCCCGGTCTGGGAAGGCAACCAGGTCTGGCTGGTGCTCGGTGGCGGCGCGATCTTCGCCGCCTGGCCGCCGCTGTACGCGGTCAGCTTCTCCGGCTTCTACCTGGCCATGTTCGTGATCCTGTTCGCGCTGATCCTGCGCCCGGTCGGGTTCAAGTTCCGCGGCAAGCTGCCCGGCCAGCGCTGGCGCAACAGCTGGGACTGGGCGCTGTTCGTCGGCGGCTTCATCCCGGCGCTGATCATGGGCGTGGCGGTGGGCAACGTGCTGCTGGGCGTGCCGTTCCACTTCGACGACACCCTGCGGGTGTTCTACACCGGCAGCTTCTTCGGTCTGCTGATGCCGTTCGCCCTGCTCGCCGGCCTGCTCAGCGTGAGCATGCTGGTGGCGCACGGCGCGGCGATGCTGGTGCTGAAGACCGACGGCCCCGTGGCCGAGCGCGCGGCGCGCTACGGCAGCGTCGCCGCCCTGGTGGCCTGTGCGCTGTTCGCCGGCGCCGGGGTGTGGGTAGCCACCGGCCTGCCCGGCTACGCGGTCACCTCGCAGGTGGTCACCGACGGCGCCACCAATCCGCTGCTGAAGACCGCCGTGCTCGGCGAGGTCGGCGGCTGGATGCACAACTACCAGACCATGCCGCTGACCGCCCTGGCCCCGGCTGCCGGCCTGCTCGGCCTGCTGCTCAGCGCGGTGCTGCTGCGCAAGCGCCGCGGCGGCCTGGCCTTCATCGCCTCCGGTGCGGCCATCGCCGGCATCATCCTGACCGTGGGCTTTGCGATCTTCCCGTTCCTGCTGCCGTCGTCCAGCCAACCGGGCTCCAGCCTGACCGTGTGGGACGCCTCCAGCAGCCACCTGACCCTGTGGATCATGCTGCTGGCCACCGTGGTGTTCCTGCCGATCATCCTCGGCTACACCACCTGGGTGTACCGCGTGCTGAAGGGCAAGGTCACCGCCGCCTCCCTGGACGACAACCCCAACGCGTACTGACGCGCCCGCAAGGAGAAACGATCATGTGGTACTTCGCCTGGATTCTCGGTGTCGGCCTGGCCTCCACCGCCGCCATCCTCAACGGCATGTGGTTCGAAGCGCGCGAGCGCAACGCGGCGGATGCCGCGGACGCGGCGGATGCCGCGGACGCGGCCGCCGCGGGGGACTGAAATTTTTTTGCAAAGGCGCTTGCCGAATGCGGAAGACCTCCGTATCATGTGCGGCTCCTTCGGGGTGTAGCTCAGTCTGGTAGAGCGCTACGTTCGGGACGTAGAGGTCGCAGGTTCGAATCCTGTCTCCCCGACCAGTTTCAAGGTCACAAGAAGCCTGGAAAACCACCGTTTTCCGGGTTTTTTTGTGCCTGCAATCCGGTCTCGCAACGGCGTGGCGTTGCGCCCGCATTGCGACGGCGTGCCTCGCCCCTTGCGGCGACGACGCGGATCGGCCTGCACGACGGCGAACATCGGCACCGCACCGATCCCGGCGACGCGCACCCGTGTCCATCGTGGGAACCGCTGCTCGCATCCCGCCTCCTGTCTCGGCATTGCGTCAGCGGCCCGAGCGCATCACGCGCCCGCCCTCCCGACGCGTCACGAGGACACTTCCATGCCCGGCAAGACCATCCACACCCTGATTACCTGGATTCCCGATTCCGCCAGCGATGGAGAACGCGAGGCGAAGCGCCTCCATGCCAGATTCGCGGCCTGTTCGACCCTGATCGACGGCCGCAAGCTCTCGAGCGGCGCACTGGACGGCTACATGAGTCTGATCGTGGTCGGCCACCGCAGCGAACTGCTCAAGAGCGGCGTGCTGGACAGCCTGGCCAAGCTGGCGCATGGCGCGCAGTGCCCCTGGGTGGTGCTGGCGAACTGCGCCAGCGGCACCGCGACGCAGCAGGGCACGCTCGGCGATAACGAACTGTGGGAGCCGGCCCAGAAACTCGCCAACGACCTGAAGATCCGGGTCTCCGGTACCACGCGCGCGCTGACCTTCGACGAGGTCGGCCAGGGGACGGCCTTTGCGCTTGCCCTCGGCGAAGTGCTGATCCGCTCCAATCCCGCCGGCACGAGTGGACTCTGGAAGGACTTCCACCCGCAGGACGGAGTCGAGCAAATCACGCAAGGCCTGCGCAACCTGTGACGCCCGGCGGCCCCCGCGCCGCGTGGTGCCACCCCGATCCCGCGCACGACGCGCGGGATCGGGAATTGGCTCACTCCACCGGCAGACTGATGTAGCTCGCCTGCTGCGGCGTGTGCCAGATCCGCTGCGTCGCCTTCTGGTAGTCGCCCGGCTTGGCGAAGTAGATGTTCGGCACGTAGGTCTGCGGATTGCGGTCGTACAGCGGGAACAGCGTGGACTGCACCTGCACCATGATCCGGTGGCCGCGTTCGAAGGTGTGGTTGGCGGTCGGCAGGCCGAAGCGGTAGGCCAGCGGCTGGTTCGGGGTCAGCGGCGCCGGATGCTCGAAACTCTCGCGGTAGCGGCCGCGGAAGATCGCCAGCGACACCGGCAATTCGTAGCCGCCCAGTTTCGGCTCGGACGCCATCTGGTCCGGGTACACGTCGATCAGCTTCACCACCCAGTCGCTGTCGCTGCCGCTGGTGGAGGCCTGCAGGTGCACTTCCGGCGCGCCGGCGATGCGCAGCGGCGCCTGCAGCGGTTCGCTGACGAAGGTCAGCACGTCCGGGCGGCCGTCGACGAAGCGCTGATCGTGCACCAGCCAGGTGGTCCACATGTCGCGGTCGCCGAACACCACCGGGCGCGGCACGAACGGTACCGGCTTGGCCGGGTCGGACACGTATTCGGTGTACTCGCCCTGCCCGGCCTTGGGCGCCTCGAACGAGACGCGGCCACCGGCCTCCAGGTACAGCGGCTTGCTCTGCGCCGGGCAGCCCTGCGCGCAACTCAGCGGCCAGCGCTGCAGGCGGTCCCAATGGTTGGCGCCGGTGTCGTAGATCAGTACCGGCGGCGTGTCGGCCTTGGGCGCGCCATCGACCAGGTACTGGTCGAAGAACGGCTTGAGCACGTCGCGGCGGAACTGCAGCGCGGTGTCGCCGTCGAACTGCAGCGCACCCAGCGAGGCGCCCTCGTAGTTCACCTGGCTGTGCCGCCACGGCCCCATCACCAAGTAGTTTCTGTCGTTGCCGGTATCGCGCGGCTCCATCGCCTCGTAGCTGTGGATCGCGCCCCACATGTCTTCTTGGTCCCACAGCCCCTGCAGCCACATCGTCGGCACCTTCAGTGGGGTGCGCGCCATCACCTTGTCCAGCGCCTGCTCCTGCCAGAACGCGTCGTAGGCCGGGTGCTCGGTGAGCTTGCGCCACCACGGCAACTGCTCCAGCCCGGCGGCCTTGGCGTAGTCGCCGGCCGAGCCGGCGCGCAGGAAGTTGCTGTAGTCGTCGTAGCCCTGGCGCGGGATGCCCTCGCCCTTGCCGCGCCGGGTCATCTGGCCGGTGAAGTAGTCCAGGTTGACCTGGCGGAAGGCGCCGTAGTTGAGCCAGTCGTCGCCCATCCAGCCGTCGATCATCGGGCTTTCCGGCGCGGCCACCTTCAGCGCCGGATGCGGATCGGCCAGCGCCATCACCACGGTGAAGCCCTCGTAGGACGAACCGATCATGCCGACCTTGCCGTTGGATTCGGGCACGTGCTTGACCAGCCAGTCGATGGTGTCCCAGGCGTCGGTGGCGTGATCGACCTTGGTCGGATTGAGCGGCCCGCGCAACGGCCGCGTCACCACGTAGTCGCCCTCCGAGCCGTACTTGCCGCGGATGTCCTGGAACACGCGGATGTAGCCGCCGTCGACGAACACCTCGTCGCCCTGCGGCAGCAGATCGCGCATGTGCGGTGAGGCCAGGCGGCTGGCGCGGCCGCTGGCGTCGTAGGGCGTGCGGGTCAGCAGCATCGGCGCGCCGTGCGCGCCCTTGGGCAGCACGATCACCGTGTGCAGCTTGACCCCGTCGCGCATCGGGATCATCACCTCGCGCTTGACGTAGTCGTTGGCCGCGGTCGGCGCGACGAACGGCGTGCCGGTGATGTCCGGGGTCATCGGCGCGGTCTGCGCGTGGGCGGCCGTGGCCAGCACGGTGGCGACGACGGTGGCGAGCAAACGGGTGGCGATGGGACGCATGAAACCTCCGGGCAGTCAGACCCCCGACTGTAGGCGCAACCGCGTCCCGGGCGGAAGTGTCGGCGAGCGGCGGTGTCCGCACGCCGTCGCAGCGCGGATGCATCCAGGACACGACGTGGAGGGATCGGAGCGAGCAACGGCCAGGCGGCCGCCAAGGTTGCGCCCGCTTGCGGACACGCCGGACGCCATCGGCGCAAAGACGCCGGACACCGCATGCAACGCCTTCCCTGCAGGTACAACGATGCTTCTGCCCATCGCCGCGGCCACGCGCGGGGCGCCGTCGAGACCCGCCCGATGAACAGCCCAGAACACCTGCCTGGCAATGCGGGCCGCCGCGCATTCCTGAAGCAAGGCGGCGTCCTGGCCGCCATGCTGCCGTTGCTCGGCCTGCCGTTGCTCGGCCTGCCGGCGTTCGGCCGCGCGCTGGCCGCGCCGCTGCGTCCGGCCAGCGCGCCGCTGGTGCCGCCGACCCAGGCGCTGCGGATGCGGTACGCCAACGTGGCGAGCGAGGCCGACGTGTTGCGGCAAGGCCTGCCGATCGGCAACGGCCGGCTCGGCGCCCTGGTCGGCGGCGCGCCGGATCGCGACTTCCTGTACCTCTCCGACGCCAGCCTGTGGACCGGAGGACGTAACGACGCGCTCGACGCGCAGGGCCAGTTCGGCTATGCGAAGGACAGCTTCGGCAGCTTCGTGATGCTCGCCAGGCTGTATCTGGAACTGGACGGCCATGCGCCGGCGCACCTGCGCGACTACACGCGCGAACTGGACCTGAGCAACGGCTGCGTGCGCGTGCGCTACGCGCTGGGCACTGCCCAGTTCACCCGCACCGTCTTCGCCAGCCACCCCGACGACGCCATCGTGGTCCACCTGGAACAGCGCGGCGGCGGCCTGCACAGCGGCCGGCTGCGCCTGGTCAGCGCACACGATGCCCCCGTGCACGGCGATGCGGAGGGGGGACTTGGATGCTCCGGCGCACTGGCCAACGGCCTGCGCCACGGAGCGCACGTGCGGCTGATCGCCGCCGACGGTAGCGTGGAACTGCAGGGCGAGACGCTGCACTTCCGTGACTGCCGCACACTGCGCATCGTGATCTGCGGCGGCAGCAACTACGTGCCCGACCCGGCCAGGGACTACCGCGACCCGGAACTGGATCCGCAAGTACTGGCCAGGCAGCGCTGCGCGGCGGCGGCGCAACTCGCAGCCGAGACGCTGCTGTACACGCACGTGGCCGACCACCGCACCCTGTTCGACACCATGCAGGTGGACTTGGGCCGCTCCAGCCCGGCGCAACGCCGGCTCGCCATCGCCGAGCGACTGCAGGCGCGCGCCGCGGCGGACACGCCCGATCCGGAACTGGAAGCGCTGTACCTGCAGTTCGGCCGCTACCTGACCATCGCCGCCTCGCGCGATGCGCTGCCGATCAACCTGCAGGGGCTCTGGCTGGAGAATAACGATCCGCCGTGGATGAGCGATTACCACAGCGACGTCAATGTGCAGATGAACTACTGGCTGACCGACGCGGCCGGGCTGGGACCGTGCTTCGACGCCCTCGCCCGCTACTGCCTGGCGCAGTTGCCGGCGTGGACGCAGATCACCCAGGCCCACTTCAACGACCCGCGCAACCGCTTCCGCAACACTTCCGGCAAGGTCGCCGGCTGGGCCGTGGCGTTCTCGACCAATCCATTCGGCGGCAGCGGCTGGTACTGGCATCCGGCCGGCAACGCCTGGCTGTGCGACAGCCTGTTCCAGCACTACGAATACAGCCAGGACCGTGCCTACCTGCAACGGATCTATCCGCTGCTCAAGGGCGCCTGCGATTTCTGGCAGGCCCGGCTGATCGAACTGGAGGTCCTGGATGCCGACGGGTCCCGGCAGACGCGCCTGGTCGACGACCACGACTGGTCGCCCGAACACGGCCCCGAGGACGCGCGCGGCATCGCCTATGCGCAGGAGCTGGTGTGGAACCTGTTCGGGCAGTATTGCCAGGCCTGCGCGCTGCTCGATGTCGATGCGGCCCATGCCGCGACCATCGCCGGACTGCGGCAGCGCCTGTACCTGCCGCAGATCAGTCCACGCAGCGGGCAATTGCAGGAATGGATGTCGCCCGACGACCTGGGCGAGGCGCACCACCGCCACCTGTCGCCGCTGATGGGCCTGTATCCGGGCCATCGCCTGCATCCGGACCTGGCCCCGCCCGCGCAGGTCGCCGCGGCGCGCGCGCTGCTGGACGCGCGCGGCATGCACAGCTTCGGCTGGGCGTGCGCCTGGCGTGCGCTGTGCTGGGCGCGGCTGGGCGAAGCCGAGCGCGCCTATGCGCTGGTGGCGACCAACCTCAAGCCGTCGATCGTGCACAGCAACGGCACCGCCCCGAACTTCTTCGACATCTACGACCTCAGCCAGCACGGCGATCCCACGCTGGGCGGCGTGTTCCAGATCGACGCCAACTTCGGCACGCCCACCGCGATGCTGGAAATGCTGCTGTATTCGCGGCCCGGCCATATCGCGCTGTTGCCGGCCCTGCCCAAGGCCTGGGCCGCACGCGGCAAGGTCAGCGGCATCGGCGCGCGCGGCGGCTTCGTGGTGGACCTGGCATGGCGCGACGGCAAGGCGACGCGGATCGTGCTGCGCAGCGTCGGCGGCACACGTACCGAACTCGTCTTCAACGGCACGCGGCGCACGCTGGAGCTGGCCCAGGGCGCAACCATGCGCGTGCTCTGAAACAACCGAAGCGATCGCTGGCGTCCGGGCCGCGCCGCGGGCGCATCAGCCCAGACGGATGCCCGGGCCCAGCACCGCGACGAACCACAGGCTGGCCAATGCGCCAGCGATCCGCCAGCCGATGCCCAACTGCAGCATGCCGCGCTGCATCGGCGTTGCAGGCAGCAATGCGGGCAGCGCCAGCATGCCGGCCATGGCCAGAAATCCCGTCGCCACGCCCGAACTCAGCACCAGCATCCAGCCGACCGGGTTGAATAGCGCGCCCAAGGTGAGCAGCCCCCCGAAACCGAGGTAGGACAGGCGACAGACGCGCGTGGCTTGCGCGGCGGACACCACGCCATCGGCGCACAACGTCGCCAGCGAGGCCGACGACGTACGCATGGCCGCCCAATAGGCGACGACGCCGGCGACTCCCAACGGAATCCGCCAGGCCACCGAATTGCCGATCGCAGCAAACACCGTGGCCCAATCGCCGCTCCCCAGCAGTGCCGAATAGACCAGATACGCTGCTGCATTGAACAGATTGAATGCGCCCACTACCCAGGCGACATAGCGCCATGACGCCGGCAGACCTGCACGACGCGCAAGCGCTAACGTCAGCGCGGCGCAAAGATTGAACGCCGGGCCGGCCAACGCGATCCAAGGCGAAGTCCCGACGCTGCTGAGACCGATGGTGGAAAGCAACCGCACGCTCACGCCTGGCGTGAAGATTGCGACCACGGTGTGCGCGAGCTCGTGTCCGGTATCGCCGACCACGGCGGCCAGCGCGGCAACCGCGAGCAGCGAGGGGGTACTCAGACCGCCATGGCCGGTTTGCATGTCAGTGCCGCACCTGCCCTTCGCCGCGCACCACGAAGCGCTCCACGGTCAGCGCTTCCAGGCCCATCGGGCCGTAGGCATGCAGGCGTGTGGTGGAGATGCCGATCTCCGCGCCCAGGCCCAGTTCGCCGCCGTCGGAGAAGCGCGAGGAGGCGTTGACCATCACCACCGCCGCGCGCAGCGCCTGCACGAACGCCTCCGCGTTGGCCGCATCGGCGGTGGCGATGACCTCGGTGTGGTCCGAGCCGTAGCGGCGGATGTGCGCGATCGCGGCGTCCAGGTCCGGCACCACCGCAACCGCCAGGATCAGGTCCAGGTACTCGGCGGCGTAGTCGTCGTCGCTGGCGCTGTCGATGTCCGGCAGCAGGGCACGGGTGGCGGCATCGCCGCGCAGGGCGACACCGCGCGCGCGCAGCGCCTGCGCCGCCAGCGGCAGGAAGCGCGCGGCCACGTCGGCGTGCACCAGCAGGGTCTCCAGCGAATTGCAGGCGGCCGGCCGCGTGGTCTTGCCGTCGATGAGCAGCTTCACCGCCAGGTCCAGATCCGCCGAGGCGTCGACGAACAGATGGCACACGCCCTTGTAGTGCTTGATCACCGGCACCCGCGCATGTTCGGCGACGAAGCGGATCAGGCCTTCGCCGCCGCGCGGGATCGCCAGGTCGACGATGTCGTGGAGCTGCAGCAGTTCCAGCATGGTCTCGCGGCGCAGATCCTCGACCAGGGTCAGCGCGGCCTCGCCGATGCCGGCCTCGCGCAAGGCCCGGCGCAGCGCCGCGGCGATGGCGGTGTTGGAGTGGATCGCCTCGGAACCGCCGCGCAGGATCACGCCGTTGCCGGCCTTGATGCACAGCGCCGCGGCGTCGGCGGTGACGTTGGGGCGCGCCTCGTAGATCATCGCCACCACGCCCAGCGGCACGCGGATCTTCTGCACGCGGATGCCGTTGGGGCGCACGTCGTCGCGGGTGACCTGCCCCACCGGATCGGGCAGGCCCGCCACCTCGCGCAGCGCCGCAGCGATGCCGTCCAGGCGCTTGCGGTCCAGCGCCAGCCGATCGAGCATCGCGCTGCCGACGTCCTTGGCCCGCGCCGCGTCCAGATCGCGCGCATTGGCGGCGAGGATCGCCTCGGCATCCGCTTCCAGCGCCGCCGCCATCGCCTCCAGCAAGGCCTGTTTGGCCGGCGACGACAACTGCGCCAGCGCTTGCGCGGCATCGCGGCAGTGCAGGGCCTGGGTGCGGATGGAGGTCATTGGGTGGCTCCGGTGGATTCGGGATTCGGGATTCGGGATTCGGGATTCGGGATTCGGGATTCGAAAAGGCTACGCGCGGGGCCGGGAAATGAAAGGCGGCGAGCGCAAGGCGCAACGCATGCGCGCGCATTGCAGCGGGATCCGCGGCGCCGTCGCGGCTGGCGCGGGGCCGGCGCGGTTAGGCCGATTCCCCATTCCCGATTCCCGATTCCCGCACCACCACCAGGTCGTCGCGATGGATCACGTTCTCGCCGTAGTTGTAGCCCAGGATCGCCTCGATGTCGCGCGAGTGGCGGCCGGCGATGCGGCGGATGTCCACCGCCGCGTACTGGCTGACCCCACGCGCCAGGCAGCGTTCGCCGGCCGCCTCGCGCAGGCGCACCTCCACCATGTCGCCACGGCGGAACTCGCCCACGGCGCCGGCGACGCCGCCCGGCAGCAGCGAGGCGCCCTTGTCGAGCAGCGCGATCGCGGCGCCGGCATCGATCAGGATCGCCCCCGGCTCCACCGGCACGTGGCGCAGCCAGTACTTGCGCGCGGCGATGCGGGTGCGCGCGGCATGGATGCGGGTGCCGCGCAGGCTGTCCTGGGCCAGGCCGCGCACCACCTCGGCGCTGCGGCCGTTGAACAGATAGGTCTCGATGCCGGCGGCGCCGGCCTTGGCCGCGGCCTCCAGCTTGGTGCGCATGCCGCCGGTGCCCACCCCGCTGCCGCTGCCGCCGGCCATGGCCAGCACCGCCGCGCTCAGTTCCTGCACCTCGGGCAACGGTTGTGCTTGCGGGTCGCGGCGCGGATCGGCGGTGTACAGGCCGTCGATGTCGGTGGCGATGAACAGCGCATCGGCGTCGACCAGGGCGGCGACGATCGCGGCCAGATTGTCGTTGTCGCCGAGCTTGAGCTCGTCCACCGACACGGTGTCGTTCTCGTTGACCACCGGCAGCGCGCCCAGCCGCAACAGTTCGCCCAGGGTGGCGCGCGCGTTGAGGTAGCGGCGACGGTTGCGCAGGTCGTCGTGGGTCAGCAGCACCTGCGCCACCGGCCGCTCGAAGAAGCGCTGCCACAGCGCGATCAGTTGCGCCTGGCCCAGCGCGGCCAGCGCCTGCCGCGCGGCCAGCGCCGCACCGGCCTCGGCGGCCCTGGGCACGATGGCACGGCCGGCGGCGACCGCGCCGGAGGACACGATCACCAGCTCGCGCCCGGCCGCCAGGTTGGCCGAGACGAACTGCGCCAGGCCCAGCGCGAAGCGCGGCGTGAGGCCGCCGCCGTCGGCGGCCAGCAGGCTGCTGCCGACCTTGAGCACCGCGCGCCGCCAGGACGGCAGCGGTTGCTCAGGGAACGGCGACGCGGCGGTAGCGACGTGCGGAGTCATCCAGCCGGCCTCAGCGGACGTTCCATTCGTGCACGGTCAGGTCGGACACCTGCATCGTCACCAACGGATCGGTGGCGACGATGGCCTGTGCCTCGGCCAGGCTCGCGACGTTGCACAGAAGGTAGGCGCCGCCGCTGCCGTCGGCGAATCCGCCGGTCAGCTGCAGCCGGCCCTGCGCGCGCAGCGCATCGAGGAACGCAAGATGCGGCTGCACTGCGGCAGCGTCGAAATCGGGCCGGCGCATCGCCAGCACCAGGTAGAGCGTGGTCATTGCGGAGTCTCCAACGCAGCGGGTTCCCGGTCGCCGTGGCTGTGCGGTGCCGACACCACCAGGAAGCGGACATCGGCGTTCGAGGCATTGCGCATCCGGTGCGCAGCGCCCGGCGGCACGTGCAGGCCGTCGCCGGCATGCAGCACGTGCACGACGCCTTCCAGCTCCAGCGCCGCCTCGCCGTCCAGCACCCGGAAGAACTGCCGCGCGCGCAGGTGGCGGTGGCGCACCTCGGCCGCGCCGGGCGGCATACGCTCTTCGATCACGCTCAGGTCCGGCACGTCCAGCAGATGCCAGCCATCGCAGCTGCCGCCCCAGGTGTAGTGACGGGCCGAGGCGATGTTGACCGTGCTCATCCGGCCAGTGCCTGCCAGCGCGCGCGCAGCTCATCCAGGCGCAGATCGGCGGCGGCGCCCGGCGAGACCCGCGCGGCCAGGCTGCCTTCCGGCGTGCGCCCCTGCCCTGCGCGGTCGGCGGACGCGGCGGCGGCCTGGTAGGCCTCGCGGAACGGCACGCCGGCCACGGCGGCTTCCACCGCCACGTCGGTGGCGTACATGCCCGAATCGATCGCCGCGCGCAGCTTGTCCTCGCGCCACTCCAGGTTGGCCAGCAGCGCCGGCAGCAGCTCCAGCGCGGCCAGGCCGCGGCCGAAGCCGTGGAAGATCGCGCCCTTGCTGCTCTGCAGGTCGCGGTGATAGCCCGACGGCAGCGACAGCAACTGTTCGATCTCGGTGCGCGCGGCGGCCACGCTGGCGTGGGTGGCGCGCATCAGTTCGATCACGTCGGGGTTGCGCTTGTTGGGCATGATCGAACTGCCGGTGGTGTACTGCGCCGGCAGCGCCACGAAACCGAATTCGCCGCTGGTGAACAGCGACAGGTCCCAGGCCAGGCGGCGCAGGTCCAGGGTGGCGCTGCCCAGCGCTTCCAGCGCGGCCATCTCGAACTTGCCGCGCGACAGTTGCGCGTAGATCGGGCTGACCTGCAGGCGCGCGAAGCCCAGCGCGGCGGTGGTGTGGGCGCGGTCCAGCGGCAGGTTGACGCCGTAGCCGGCGGCAGTGCCGAGCGGATTGCAGTCGACCAGGCGCAGGGTGTCGCGCGCGCGGATCGCGTCGTCGATGAAGGCCTCGGCCCAGCCCGCCCACCACATGCCGGCCGAGGACACCACGGCGCGCTGGATGTGGGTGTAGCCGGGAACCGGCAGATCGCGCTCGGCCTGCGCGCGGTCCAGCGCCACCTTGGCGATCTCCGCGCTCAGTTGCGCCAGCCGCGCCAGCTTGTCCTTCAGCCACAGCCGGGTGGCGACCAGGATCTGGTCGTTGCGGCTGCGTCCGCTGTGGATCTTGCGCCCGGCATCGCCCAGGCGCTCGGTCAGCCGCGCCTCGATCGCCGAGTGGCCGTCCTCGAAGCGCGCATCCAGCACGAACGCGCCACTGCGGAAGTCCTCGGCCAGCACCGCCAGTTCGCGCTGCAGCCCGGCCAGTTCGTCGGCGGACAGGATGCCGATGCGCTGCAGGCCTTCGGCGTGCGCGCCGCTGGCGGCGATGTCGTGCAGGAAGAACTCGCGGTCCAGGAGCACGTCGTCGCCGGCCAGGAAGGCCTGGATCTGCGTATCGACGGCGACGCCGGGTTTTTGCCAGAGCAGATTGGTCATTGGGAAGCCGGGAATGGGGATTGGGGAATCGGGAATCGTAAAAGCGGTGCGCTGCGTCCGTGATGGATACGGCGTTGACGTCGGGGACCTACTCCGGGGTGTCCATGAGCGGGATCGAGGTCAGTTCGTCCACGCCCAGCGCCAGGTTGAGGTTCTGCATCGCCTGCGTCGCGGCGCCCTTGAGCAGGTTGTCCAGCGTCGCCACCAGCACCAGGCGCTTGTTGCCCGGGGCCAGGGTGAAGCCGCCGAGCTGCACACCGTGGCGGCCGGCGATGCGGCTGACCCAGGGCGCCTCGTCCACCACCTCGATCAGCGGCTCGCCGGCATAGCGCGTGCGATACAGCTGCTGCACCGCATCCAGCTTGAGCGGCTGCTGCAGCCACAGGTTCACGGTCATGGTGATGCCGCGGAAATGCGGCGCCACGTGCGGCATGAACTCCACCGGCACGCCGAGCTGCGCGGACACCTCGCGCTCGTGCATGTGGTCGGTCAGCGCGTACGGCATCAGGTTGTCGTGCAACAGCGCCGGGTTGTTCTTGTCCGACGGCGTGGTGCCGGCGCCGGAATAGCCGGACACGCCGAAGCACTGCGGCGGCCCGGCGAGCTGCTCGCGCAGCGGCGCGATCGCCAGCTGCATCGCGGTGGCGTAGCAGCCCGGGTTGCTGATGCGGCGCTGCCCGGCATAGCCGGCGCGGGTCAGCTCCGGCAGGCCGTAGTACCAGGCCGGGTCGAAGCGGTAGTCGGCGGACAGATCGACCACGATCGGGTCGGGCGCGCCCGCAGCGACCGCTGCATCCAGCGCCGCCACGTAGGGTGCAGCCTTGCCGTTGGGCAGCGCCAGCACCACCACGTCGGCACGCTTGGCCGCCACCGCCTCCGGGTCGAGATTCTCGTAGTGCAGCTCGCCCTGGTAAGCGTCGTGATGGGCATCGACGCGCTGCCCGTCCAGCTCGCGCGAAGAAAGGAACGCCAGGCGCAACTGTGGATGCGCGGCGATCAGGCGGATCAGCTCGGCGCCGGTATGGCCGCGGGCGCCGACGATGCCGATGGAATGAATGGGAGTGCTCATGCGTGCGAATCCAGGCGGAACTGCAGGTGGCGTTTCACCCCGGCCCATTCCGTGTCGATGATGGAGAAGATGACGGTGTCGCGCGGGGTGCCGTCGGCGTGGCGCTTGTGGTTGCGCAGCACGCCGTCCTGCTTGGCGCCCAGCCGCGCGATCGCGGTGCGCGAGGCGTGGTTGAACCAACTGGTCTCGAACACCACGCTGAGGCAGCCGAGCGTGTCGAAGGCATGCCCGAGCAGCAGCAGCTTGGCCTCGGTGTTCAGGCCGCTGCGCTGCACCCGCGGCGCATACCAGGTGTAGCCGATCGACAGCGTCGGCACCTGCGGATCCAGGCCGTAGAAGCGAGTGCTGCCGACGATCTCGCCCTGCGCATCGCGCACCACGAACGGCAGCACCCGGCCCAGCGCCTGCACCTCCAGCGCGGCGGCGACATAGGCGTCCACCCGCTCCGGCGTCGGCACGTTGGTGTACCACAGCGCCTCCAGGCCGCTGCCGCGCACGGCGCTGCGCAGGCCCTCGGCATGCGCCGCCTGCAGCGGCTCCAGGCTGACGTGGCGGCCGCGCAGCGTCGCCACCTGACGCCAGGATTCGGGAAGCGCGGGATCGATGCTGGAGATGGGAACGGTCATGACGGCGGCGCCGCTCAGCCCTGCAGGGTCGGCGTGCGCGTGGCGCAATGCGCCACGCAGTGCTGGATCTGCTCGAAGGTCTCCAGGCCGTACCAGAACACCTTCCACTTCTCCTGCTTGAAGCAGCCGTCGGACTCGGCGTAGTAGAAGATGTTGACCTGGTTGTTGTGGCGCGAGCGCCAGAACAACTGCGGCGTCTCCTCGCGCATCACGTTCCACACCGCCCGGCCCAGGCCTTCGCCCTGCGCGTCGTCGAGCACCGCGAACTTGTCCAGATACGTATAGCCACCCTCGTCGGTCAGGATCACAGCGGTGCGGTAGTTCTCGCTGACATAGGCGCGCAGCAGCGTGGTGGTGTCGAAATAGTCCGGCACCAGGGTACGGCCGAAGCTGGATTCGATCAGGGTCTTCAACCGCGGCAGGTCCAGCTCGCTCCACGCCGTGGCGCGCAGCACCTTCTCGCCGCGCCGCACCAGGGTACCCGAGCCCTTGTGGGTGAACAGTTCCTTGGCCAGGTCGGCCGGGCGCGTGATCGACACCGACGACTCCAGCGGCAGCCGGTCCAGCAGGTCCTTGATCTGCTCGATCTTCACCTTCATGCCGCCATGGATCCACGGCTGCGCGATCAGGTGGTCGTACTCGGTGGACAGGTTGATCGAATCGATCACCGTGCCGCGCTCGTCGAGCAGGCCGCCGGTGCCGGTGAGGAAGATGATCTTGTACGGCTGCAGCTCCTGCACCAGTTCGTTGGCGGCGAAATCGGCGTTGATGTTGAGGATCTGCCCGCTGGGGGTCTCGCCCAGGCTGGTGATGACCGGGATCGAGCCGGCCTGCAGGCTGGCCTCGATCGGCGCCAGGTTCACCGCGGTGACCTCGCCCACCAACCCATAGGTGTCGCGGTCCAGGTACTGCGCCTCGAACACGCCGCCGGTGATCGAGGTGGCGCGCGCACCGTTCTGCTGCAGCGCCTCGACCAGCTTGAGGTTGGAGGCCTGGAACACCCGGCGCACGATCGCCAGCGCTTCCGGCGAGGTCACCCGCAGGCCGTTGACGGTCTGCTTCTCGATGCCGGCGGCGGACAGCTCCGTGTCCAGCTGCGGGCCGGCGCCGTGCAGCACGATCGGGGTCAGGCCGACTTCCTGCAGGAACGACAGCGAGGAGGTCAGCGCCTCCAGGTCGTCGCGCAGCACCGCGCCGCCGACCTTGACCACGGCGAAGCGCTTGGCGTCCAGTTGCGAGAAGCGCTTGAGGTACTGGCTGATTTCCTTCGCGCTGGCCATGCTCGAAAGCAGGCGCACGATGGTCTGGCGGGTTTGGCGGTTGGCGTGCATGGCGTGGGGCGGTGTCCGAAGGAATCCAGGATGGAGCCGATCGCGGGATCGGTCCGGGTGGCGTGGGAAGACGCGCGGCTCAGCGCGCGCCGTTGATGATGCGGTGCACCGAGTCCGCGTAGCGCTGCAGTTGCTCCAGCGTCACGAACTCGTCGGCGGTGTGCGCCTGGGCGATGTCGCCCGGGCCGTAGACCAGCGCGGTGTAGCCGCCGGCGGAGAACAGCGAGGCCTCGGTCCAGAAGTCCACCGCGTTGCCGATCGGCAGCTCCAGCGCATCGGCGACGTCGCGCGCGGCCAGGCGCTTGTCCTCGGCGCGGGCAATGTCTCCCGACGGCAGGCTCGGCCCGCGGAAGGTCTCCTCGAAATGCGCCGCGGCCGGCTCGGCGAGGCCGGCGAAGGTCGCGAGCAACGCGTCCACGTTCATCGACGGCAGCGGCCGGAAGCCGAAGCGCAGCTCCGCCGCCGGCGCGATCATGTTGGCCTTGATCCCGCCCTCGACCCGGCCGATGTTGAAGCGCAGCCCGGTCAGCCCGCCGAAGCGCGCATGCGCCAGCGACTCCACGTGGTCCAGCGCGCGGCCGCCCCAGCGCATCGCCTGGTGCAGCGCGCTGGCCGCGGCATCCTGCCTGCCGGAGGCATGCCCGGCGCGGCCGGCGAAGCGCATCAGCACCGAACTGATGCCGCGATGCGCCAGCACCGCCTCGCTCATGGTCGGCTCGGCCACCAGCACCGCCTCGTAGGCGAGGCCGCGGGCCAGGAACGCGGCGATGCAGCGCGGGTCGTTGGCCTCCTCGTCGCTGGAGAACAGGAACGCGGCATCGCCGTCGCCGGCATTGGCCGCGGCCAGCAGCGCCGCCGCCGCGCCTTTGATGTCGCACACGCCCAGGCCGACCACGCGATCGTCCAGGCGCCGCATGCTGTGCGGATCGGCGCTCCAGTGCGGCGAATCCGGCACCGTGTCCAGGTGCACGTTGAACAGGTACCTGGGCGTGCCGCGTACCGCGTACAGGCTGACTGCGCCGGCGCCGTGGTCGATCACCTCCACCGCGAAGCCGGGCAGCTGCGTGCGGATGTAATCGAAGATGCCATCGGTCCCGATCGCCCGCGGCGGATTGCGGGTGTCGAAGGACACCAGTTCGTTCAGGTGGGTCAGGGTGGATTCGAGCAGGTCGGTCATGGGGATCGGATCAGGCGGCCGTCGCCGCGGCCTGGTAGATGTCGGAACGCAGCACTTCCATCAGCGTCTGCGGGCGCGCCGGCGCAGCGAAGCCGTACTGCGCATACAGCGCATGCGCATCGGAGGTGGCGAGCATGAAGCGACGCAGGCCTTGCAACTGCGGGTGGGCCATCACCACCGCCACCAGCTGCTTGCCGTAGCCGCGGCCGCGGTAGGCGTCGAGCACGAACACGTCGGCGAGGTAGCCGAAGGTCGCGCCGTCGGTGATCACCCGGGCGAACGCCACCTGCCCCACGCCGTCGAGATGGCCGCCGAAGCACAGCGAACCGGCGATCGCCCGCTGCACCGTGTCCAGCGGGATGCCCAGGCTCCAGTAGGCCTGCTCGCTGAGGAAGCGATGGATCAACGGCAGATCCAGTTCCTGCTTGTCGGTGCTGATGCGTAGTGCGTGCATGGGTTCCATCGCAGTGGCCCCTTCTCCCACCGGGAGAAGGGGCCCCCGAAGGGGGCGGATGAGGGGCGCCTCGCGAAACTTCGAGAAGCGCCCACGCCGAACGCGTCGCCACGCGCCCGGAGGGAGAACGATGGGAGCAAATACTGCAGCAGTTCCCCATGGCTGGCGCGTGGCGACGCGTTCGTCATGTCGGTTCCGAAGGCTTCCTGCGGCGCCCCCAACCCCTCTCCCGGAGGGAGAGGGGCTTTTCGGAGTGTCAGCGATTGACCTGCGCGTACAGCGTCGAGCTCATGCCGAACAGCTTGATGAAGCCCTCGGCCTCGGCCACGCCCCAGTCCGCCGACTGCGCATAGGTCGCGCCCTTGGCGTTGAGCAGGTGCGGCGACTTCACCGCCACCGCGTCGACGCGGCCACCGCGGGTCTCCAGCGTCACTTCGCCGTTGACCATCGCCTGCGACGACTTCAGGAAGGCTTCCAGGTCGGTCTTCAGCGGGTCGTGGTAGAAGCCTTCGTAGACCAGCTCCACCCACTTGCGCGCCACGTCCGGCTTGAAGCGGTTCTGCTGCTTGGTCAGCACCGCGTCCTCCAGCGCGCGGTGCGCGGCCAGCAGCGACACCAGGCCCGGCGCCTCGAACACGATGCGGCCCTTCAGGCCGATCACGGTGTCGCCGGTATACACGCCACGGCCCACACCATAGGGCGCGAACAGCTTGTTGAGCTTGGCCAGGATCTGCTCGCCCGGCAGCGCCTTGCCGTCCAGCTCGACCGCCTCGCCCTGCACGAACTTCAGCTTCACCGTCAGCGGCTCGGTCGGCCACGCGCTGCGCGGCGCGCACCAGCCGCGGGCGCCCTCGCCCGGCGCTTCCCAGCGGTCGATCTCGCCGCCGGACATGGTCAGGCCGAGCAGGTTTTCGTTGATGGTGTAGGCCTGCTGCTTGGCACGCACGCCGAAGCCGCGCTCCTCCAGGTACTTCTGCTCGTAGGCGCGGGTCTGGGTGTGTTCCTTCTGGATCTCGCGGATCGGCGCGACGATCTCGTAGTCGCCCAGCGCCTTGACCGCCAGGTCGAAGCGCACCTGGTCGTTGCCCATGCCGGTGCAGCCGTGCGCGATGACCTTGGTGCCCAGTTCCTCGGCGCGCTTGAGCGCGGCATCGACGATCAGGTAGCGATCGGACACCAGCAGCGGGTACTGGCCCTGGTAGCCCTCGCCAGCCCACACGAACGGCTTGACGAAGCCGGCCCAGATCGCCGGGCCGCCGTCGACGGTGACGTGGCTGGCCGCACCCAGTTCCGCAGCGCGCTTCTCGATGAAGTCGCGCTCCTCGGCATCCACGCCGCCGGTATCGGCGAACACGGTGTGCACCGCATAGCCCTTGGCCTGCAGGTAGGGAATGCAGAAGCTGGTGTCGAGGCCGCCGGAGAAGGCGAGGACGATGTCCTTGAGGCCGGGAGTGGAGACAGGGGAATCGGGAATGGAAGAAGCGGTGCTCATGGCGGTTTCCTTGATGACGCGTAAAAGTGGGGGCGAAGGCGGTTGCTGCGACGATTCTCTATTCCCGATTCCCGATTCCCGCTTGCGAAGCAAGCGCCGCCATGATCGCCTTCTGCACATGCAGGCGGTTCTCGGCCTCGTCGATGGCGATGCAGTTGGGCGAATCCATCACCGCGTCGGTAGCCTTGACGTTGCGGCGCAGCGGCAGGCAGTGCGAGAACACGCCGTTGTTGGTCAGCGCCATCTTGCGTTCGTCGACGATGAAGTGCTGGTACTGGTCGCGGATCGGTTTCTCCGGGCCCCAGTTGCCGAAGAACGGCAGCGCGCCCCAGCTCTTGGCGTAGACCACGTCGGCGCCGGCGTAGGCGCTGTCGATGTCGTGGCTGACGGTCAGCGAACCGCCGCTCTCCTGCACGTTCTGCGCGGCCCAGCCCATGTAGCGCTCGTCGAGCACGTAGTCGGGGGTCGGGCACAGCAGGGTCACGTCCATCCCGAGGCGGGTGGCGATGGTCAGTGCGGAATTGGCCACCGCGGTGTTCAGCGGCTTGGGATGGTAGGTCCAGGTCAGCACGTACTTCTTGCCGCGCAGGTCGCGGGTGCCGAAGTGCTCCTGCAGGGCCAGCGCATGCGCCAGCTCCTGGCACGGGTGGGTGATGGTCTCCATGTTGATCACCGGCACCGGCGAGTACTTGGCGAAGCTCTTCAGCACCACGTCCTCGCGGTCCTTGGCCCAGTCGACGAACTTCGGGAACGCGCGCACGCCGATCAGGTCGACGTAGCGGCCCAGCACCCGCGCCACCTCGGCGATGTGCTCCTCGGTGTCGCCGTCCATCACCGTGCCCAGGTCGAATTCGATCGGCCATGCGTCCTTGCCCGGCTGCAGCACCACCGCGTGGCCGCCCAACTGGAACGCGCCCAGCTCGAAGCTGGTACGGGTGCGCATGGACGGGTTGAAGAACACCAGCGCGATCGACTTGCCCTTCAGCTCGCTGCCGAGGCGGTTGCGCTTGAACAGCGCCGCCTGGGTCAGCAGCGCGTCGAGTTCGGCGCGGCTCCAGTCCTGGGTGTTCAAGAAGTGCTTCAGAGACATCGATCGATCCTTTGCAGCGGTGGGGACGCGGGACGCGCGGGAGGTGCTGTGGGGTTGTTCTTTACGGGTGAAACTTTTCCGGCCGATGAAAACGAAAAAACCCAGCCTCGGGCTGGGTTTTCAGAACGAACGGCACGACGCTCCGGTTACCCAGCGAGAATGTGGGATTCCGGTCGACGCGCGCGCGACGTCATGCCCGAGGCCATGCGTGCGGCGCTGAGATCGTGCTGGGGCAGGTTCGCTTTCATCGGCGCGCATCCTCGCACGCGCACGCCACAGGCGCAAGCGCGCGCGGCGCTCAGCGCGGCGGCACCACCACCGCGTCAGGCACGTACGGGGCCACGGAGACGCGGATGCGCAGCCGGTTGCCCGGATCTTCCGGCAGCCGCGAGCGGTACTTGGTGCCCTTGTAGACATAGTCCACGTCGTAGGCGATGGGCCGGCGGAACTCGCGGCCGACCTCGACCATGCGGCAATTGCGTCCGCCGTTCGGCGCCGTGGCCGGCGTAGCGGCCGGGGCCGGCTCCTCGTGGCGGCGGCTGAAGATGTCCTTCACCGAATCCATCAACCGGTTCAAGCGGCTGTCGTCCTCGGCCGGTTTGGGCGCCGCCGCCGGGGCCGGCGCGGGGGCCGGATCGCATTGCTGCTCGGTGCGGGTGGCGCGCAGGGTCTGGTAGACCGGCTCCACATTCAGGACCTGGGCGTAGTCCAGCTTGACGTTCTCGATCACCACCACCCGGTTGCGCGCCTCGGAGTCCTGCGCCCAGGCCGGCGCGGCGGCGCAGGCAAGGAGGCCGACCAGCGGCAACAACGGGTTCAGGCGCATCGGCAGCAGCTTCGCAAGGGCAGACCCACGAGTGTAGGCATGGCGGCTTGCGTCGGGCTGAACGCGAGCCGAAAGGCGCTCCCCGCGCCCGTCCCGGGACGGCTGCCGGTAGAATCGGACGGTTTCCCCACCGCCGATGCCGATGAGCCTGCGCCTGCACAACAACCTGACCCGCCGGGTCGACGCCTTCGAACCGCTCGATCCGGTGGCCGGCCCGACGCTCTACGTCTGTGGCCCTACCGTCTACAACTACGCGCACATCGGCAACGCCCGCGGGCCGGTGGTGTTCGACGTGCTGGCGGCATTGCTGCGGCGCCGTTACGGCAAGCTGCGCTACGCCCGCAACATCACCGACGTGGACGACAAGATCAACGCCGCCGCGCAGGCGCAGGGCGTGCCGATCTCGGCCATCACCGACCGCTTCGCCGCCATCTACCGCCAGGACATGGCCGCGCTGGGCGTGACCCCGCCGGACATCGAGCCGGCGGCCACCGCGCACATCCCGCACATCGTGGCGATGATCGAGCGGCTGATCGCCAGCGGCCACGCCTATGCCGCCGAGGGCCACGTACTGTTCGCCGTGGCCAGCTTCGCCGAGTACGGCAAGCTGTCGCGGCGCGACCCGGAAGAGATGCTGGCCGGCGCCCGCGTCGAGGTGGCTCCGTACAAGCGCGACCCGGGCGACTTCGTGCTGTGGAAGCCCTCCAGCGACGACCTGCCGGGCTGGGACTCGCCATGGGGCCGCGGCCGCCCCGGCTGGCACATCGAGTGCTCGGCGATGGCCGCCGCGCACCTGGGCGAGACCATCGACATCCATGCCGGCGGCGTCGACCTGCAGTTCCCGCACCACGAGAACGAGATCGCGCAGAGCGAATGCGCCCACGGTGGCGCCCCGTTCGCCCGCGTCTGGCTGCACAACGGCATGCTGACCTTCAGCGGCGCCAAGATGAGCAAGTCGCTGGGCAACATCGAGACCGTGCACGACCTGATCGCCCGGCATCGGCCGGAGGCCCTGCGCTGCGCCCTGCTGAGCGCGCATTACCGGCAGCCGCTGGACTGGTCCGACGCCCTGATCCAGGCCCAGGTCGCCCGGCTCGACGGCCTGTACGGAACGCTGCGCGATCTGCAGGCCATCGACGCCGAGGCGGTCATTCCGGCCGAGATCGAAGAAGCACTGGACGATGACCTCAACACGCCGTTGGCGCTGTCGGTGCTGTCGAGCCTGGCGACCCAGGCGCGGCAGGCACTGCGCGAGGCGGCGCCCGCCGGCGGCCCCGACCCGGCCGATGCCGCGCAACGCGCCGACGCACTGCGCCATGCCAAGGGCCGCCTGCTCGGCGCCGGTCTCGCCCTGGGCCTGCTGCTGCAGGATCCGCAGGTCTGGTTCCAGGGCGCCGGCAACGAGGACGACGCCCGCATCCAGGCACTGATCGATGCCCGCAGCGCCGCCAAGCAGGCCCGCGACTTCGCCCGCGCCGACGCCATCCGCCAGGAACTGGCCGAGGCCGGCATTGTCCTGGAGGACACGCCGCAGGGTGTACGTTGGAAGCGTGGGTAACGGCACCCTCGCAGAAAAAGGGAGCACGGCTGTTCCCTTCTCCCTCCGGGAGAAGGTGGCGCGCAGCGCCGGATGAGGGTACGGCGCGAAGCGACTCGCATCGACAGTTCGCGAGGCTTCGCACGTACCCTCACCCCAACCCCTCTCCCGGAGGGAGAGGGGCTTTACATCGCTTGATCTTGGATTGCTGATGACCGACACCGACTTTCCGCTCGAACCCACGCCCGCCGACGCCCAAGCCGCCATCGCCGAGGAATTCGGCTTCTTCGGCGACTGGTCCGAGCGCTACCAGTACCTGATCGACCTCGGCCGCAAACTGCCCGCCTTTCCCGAGCACTGGAAGACCGAAGAACATCGCCTGCACGGCTGCCAGTCGATGGTGTGGATCGTGCCCGAGGGCAATGCCGAGCGCCTGGTATTCCATGCGATCAGCGATTCGGCGATCGTCTCCGGGCTGATCTACCTCGCGCTGCGGGTCTATTCCGGACGCAGCGCCGCGGACATCCTCGCCACCGCGCCAGACTTCGTCGCCGCCATCGGCCTGGGCAAGCATCTGTCGCCGACCCGCAGCAACGGCCTGGCCGCGCTGCTGGCCTTCATCCAGGACACTGCGCGCGCCCAGCAGGCATGAGCGCGCCGCTGCCCACTCCACCGCAGACCCTGCGCACGCTGCTGGCGCACCCCGGCTTCGCCCTGGTGCTGGCCTACCGCATCCTGGCGATGCTGTCCTATCAGATCGTCGCGGTCACGGTCGGCTGGCACATCTACGAGATCACCCGCGACCCGTTCTCGCTGGGCCTGATCGGGCTGGCCGAGATCCTGCCGTTCTTCTGCATCGCCCCGTTCGCCGGCTACCTGGTCGACCACCTGCCACGTCGCTACCTCGGCATGCTCGCCAGCGTCGGCCTGATCGCCACCGCGGCGGTCCTGCTGGCGGTGAGCCGCGGCTGGCTGTCGGCGCAGGGCGTGTGGCCGATCTACGCGGCGATCGCGCTGACCGGCGCCGCGCGTGCGTTCCTGTCGCCGGTGTACAACGCGCTGTTCGCCCGCGTCCTGCCGCGCGAGGCCTATGCGCGCGGCGCCAGCGTCGGCAGCGTGGCGTTCCAGGCCGGCATGGTGATCGGCCCGGCGCTGGGCGGCCTGCTGGTCGGCTGGGGCGGCAAGAGCCTGGCCTACGGCACCGCCATCGGCGCCTCGACCGCGGCGCTGCTGGCGCTGTGGCTGCTGCGCGTGGCCGAGCCGGTGCACGAGGGCCCACGCGCACCGATCTTCCGCAGCATCGCCGAAGGTGCGCAGTTCGTGTTCTCCAACCAGATCATGCTCGGCGCGATGGCCCTGGACATGTTCTCGGTGCTGCTGGGCGGCGCGGTGTCGATGCTGCCGGCCTTCATCCACGACATCCTGCACTACGGCCCCGAAGGCCTGGGCATCCTGCGCGGGGCACCGGCGCTGGGCTCGATCCTGGTCGGCGTGTGGCTGGCGCGGCACCCGCTGCAGCGCAATGCCGGACGCGTGCTGCTACTGGCGGTGGCCGGCTTCGGGCTGTGCACCATCGCCTTCGGCCTGTCGCGGCACTTCTGGCTGTCGGCGGCGATCCTGCTGGCCTACGGCATGTGCGACGGCGTCTCGGTGATCGTGCGCTCGACCATCCTGCAACTGGCCACGCCCGACGCGATGCGTGGCCGCGTGTCCTCGATCAACGGCATCTTCATCGGCTCGTCGAACGAACTGGGCGCGTTCTACGACGGGGTCATGGCGCGGTTGATCCATCTGGTGCCGGCAGTCGTGTTGGGCGGCTGCGTCACCCTGGGCGTGGTCGGCATCACCGCGTGGAAAGCGCCCAAGCTGCGCAACCTGGATCTGCGCGACCTGCAGTAGGCCCGGGCTGACGACGCGCGTGCTTCATCGCCAGCATGCGCGGTAACAGCAGGGTGTCGCTGCACATCGCGTGCGGCGAAGCCGCTGCACGCGGGCAGCACGACGTTCTTCAAGATGCGACGGCCGCGCTCACCGCGCGGCCGCCACCGCATGCGCCTGCGCCTCGTCGGCCGCCCAGGCATGCGCGCAATCCGGCACGCCGGCCGGCTGCACCAGGCCGCCCTGCCCCGCCAGGAACCGGCAGGTGGCGGCGAACACCGCCGGCACCGCGTGCGAACGGATCGGCGAGGCCAGCACGTGATTGTCCGCCCCGGGGAAATCCACCGCCTGGCGCAAGGCCGGCGGCGTTCCCAGTTGCTTGAACATCGCCTGCAGCGCCGCCACCGACACCGTGCGGTCCTGGTGCTGCGGATCACGATAGTAGTAGCCCAGGAACACCGGCACGTGGATGCGCGCATAGGTCGTCGGCTGCATGCCGCCGCGGGTCAGCGCGGCCAGCGCGCGGTAACCGTCCAGGTGCGTGGCGTCGGCCCAGTAGGCGCTGTCGACCGGATAGCGCAGGATCGGATCGCCGCCGTTGTGCGTCCACGCCAGCAACTGCGCGCCCCACGGCCACAGCATCGGCTGCAACTGATCGCCGTACTCGCGCACCAGCGGCGACCACAGCACCAGCGCCTGCACCTGGCGCGGATTCGCCGCCACCGCCTGCAGCGCCAGCGCGCCGCCCATCGAATTGCCGATGACCACCACGCGATCGCCGAGCACCCGCGCCACCGCCAGCGCCTCGGCCGCGCCGGCGAGCAGGCGCCCGGCATCGACGCCGCGCAACGCATCGGCCGCCACCAACCCGTGCCCGGGCAGGCGCGGCAGATACAGATTGCAACCGAAGCTGCGCGCCAGCCGCACGTGCGTGGGCGCGCCTTCGCCCTGGCTGGCGGTGAAGCCATGCAGATAGACCATGGCGCACGCGCGGCGTCCCGGATGCGCCGGATCGGCCCAGACGATCCGCGCCTGATTGTCCGGGCGCAGCCCCGGCGTGGCGCGTTCGCGCGCATCGATCCACGCCTGCAGCGCCAGCGGGTTCTGCGGCACCGCCGGCGCCGCCACCTGCGGCAGGGCCACGCTGACCCGCGGACCCAGCGCAACGACCGCGAGCAATAACAAGGCGATCAGGATCGGCAAGCGCCAGCGACGGCGTCTGCGCATGTCTGGGCCGGCCAATTCGGCATTGCGGCTCAAGGTCGGCACTCCGTTATCGATGCAGCCATGGATACGACATGGAAATAATTCTCAAGCAATGACATGGTTTGTCAGAAGCGATATGGCGACATACCGCGCACCTCATTATGCGACACCGCCATGACAGGCACATTTAAAGCCGTCGACAGGCACGAAGAAACCGTAACTTGAGCGAAAGCCCCAACGCTTCCCGACGCGACCCGCGTATTTCATTGTCGCCAGGAGAGCGCACCTTGCAGAAAAGACGGAAAACCAAAAGGAAAGGAGGACGAAAGAAGCACTGGAGATTATCTTCAGCGATAAAGCGCGAACCGCTTTTCGAGTATGGATGTGTGTCGAACGTAGCTCCCATATGAAACATGGATGGAATCAGCCGAATGGAACGTTCGCTTTTCCGTGACGAGACAGTGGCCGCCCGACGCCCGGCATGGCTGGGGACAGCGCGACGGGCAACTCCCTTCTCAATCCAGGCCCGGACCTGCGTCGCACTCGGCATCGCCACCGCCGTAGTGATGTCGCTGCAAGCACTTCCTCCCACCCTCTCCCGCACCCGTGCCGCCAACCCCGGCAGACAACCGCCTATCGGAGCTCTCCGCATGAAGTCTCTCTGCTTACCGCGCATCGGCATTGCCTTGGCGTTCGCCATGGCCGTGCCAGGATCCTTGCAGGCGAAGCAAGCCCCTGCCCCCGCAGACGGCGAACAGGCGATCGCCTATGTGCTGCAGAACGACATCGTGCTCTCAAGGCTATTCGGGGACTGCCCCGCACTGAAATTTGCACGCACCGGCGCCGATGGCGCCAAGTCCTTCCTGATCGAAGGCAACTGCAACATCAAGAACAACCCGGAGGAAGATGCGGACTGTGCCGCCTATCACGTCCGTGCGACCGGGACGATCGACGCGCCGTCGCATTGGACGGTACGCCGCCAGGAACTGACCTTGGTGTGCTCCAGCGAGGGAGCAGCGACGACGCGGCGGAGGTAACCGTCGCGCAGGTACCTACGACGTCGGCACAGCACGCAGTGGCGAGAATCCAATCTCCGAGATGATCGCCACCATCGCCACCAATTCGGGCCTGAATCCGTCCCATCCCAGCGCAACGCGTTCATCACCGCCTACGGGCACCGAGAAGGCTGGCACCGCAACTAACCCACCCTGCGGCGAGGACGGGAGCGCTCCCGTCCTCGCCGCGCACTCCCCATCACGGAGATTTCTCATGGCATCCCGGTTCTTCCCGCTGTTCGGCCTGCTCGCGCTCTGCATGGCCTGCTCGCAAGCCCACGCCGCCGGCAGCGACGCGGCGGCCTGCACGCATGCGCTGCATCAGGCCTTTGCAGGCTCCAGCAGCGCCTCCACCCTGCCCACGCCGTGCGCGCGTCTCGGACCAGTCGCGCTCGGCATGCGCAAACACCAGGTGCTGGCCGCCCTGGGCCAGCCGGACATCACCCGCAGCGATGCGGCACATCCGGACACGCTCAGCGTGGTGTATCTGTACCCGCGCGGGTTCAATGCGCAACTGGCGCAGCAACCGCAGCCGGCGACCGCTCTCCGCTACAGCCAGTTGGCGGTGCGCTTTCGCAACGACTGGGTCACCAACCTGATCGCCTTTGCCACTCCAGACGCCCCGTTGCCGTTCGAGTTGCTCGGCCAGCCGGCCGGCACGCACGTCGATCGGGTATTGCAGGCCATCGGCGGGCAGCCGCAATGGAACGCCAGCCGCGACTACGTGCAGTTCGCCGCGATGCCGCTGGGCCTGGAGGTCGATCCGGATACGTCGGCGATCGTCGGACTGGACCTCGCAGCCACCAAGCAGGACCTGGACAGTTTCGCCCTCCCCGGCTTGCAAATGAGCAAGGATGCGCAAAGCGGGTTGATCAACGGCGTGCGTTGAAGGACGCCGTCGTCATGCCGGGATAGGCCGCCTCCCAACGGATGCCTGCGCACGCGGCCGCAAGCGGCTGCGGCGGCAGGACGGGCGTTCGGCTGCGCATCGCGCATCGGCGCTTCGATGGTGGGTTCTGCGGCAGTGGCGACACACGGCAGCAGACGGCAGGCGCTTCGCCCTGACCGGGAAGCTCCAAAAAACGCAAAGCCCCGCGAGCGGGGCCTTGCCTTGACATACTGAAGTCAGCGAGGACTCAGTCGCCCTGCTGCTTCTGCAGATGTTCCCAGCGCTCCTGCGCGTCGATGGTGCGCTCGGCGGTCAGGCGCGCCTCCAGGCGCTCCAGGCCGATCTCTTCGCCGGTGTCCACGCAATAGCCGTAGTCGCCGGCGTCCAGGCGCTTGAGCGTGCTGTCGATCTTGCCGATCAGCTTGCGGTAGCGGTCGCGGGTCCGCAGTTCCAGCGAGTTCTCGGTCTCGCGGGTCGCACGCTCGGCTTCGTCGCCGATGTCGCGGACTTCGTCGCGCAGGTTCTCGATGGTCTGCTTGGATTCCTCGACCAGGTCGGCGCGCCAGGTGAGCAGGCGCTGGCGGAAGTACTCCTGCTGCAGCGCGCTCATGTACTCCTCGTCCGCCGCCGGCTTGTAACCCTTTGGCAGGATCGGGCGACCGGTGGCGTCGTCGGTCTTGTACTCGACCACCTTGTACTTGGCCGGCTTGGCCGGCGTATTCGACTTGGCGGTCACGGCCACGGCGACCTTGCCGGTGGGCTTGGCGACCGGCGCCTTCGGGGTGGATTCGGACTTGGTGGGGGTTTTCGCGGAGGATTTCGAAACGGACACGGGATTCTTTTGTGGCGGGGTCGACGGCGCGGCGGACTTGGCGGCAACGGGCTTGGGAGCCGGTGCTGCGGCGGCCGCGGCGGGCTTGACCGGGACAGGCTTGGCCGCAGCCGGCTTGGGCGCCGACTTCGGTACGGAGGTGGTCACCGCGGATGCGACGGAGGCGGTGGCCGGTTTGGATTTGGCGGGAGCGGCGGCCTTGCCGATCGGCTTGGCCGCCGGCGCCTTCGCTGCCGGCTTGGCGGCGGGCGCTGGCTTGGCGGCGGCCTTGGCCACTGCAACCGGCTTGGCAGGCGCCTTCTTGGCCGGGGCCTTCTTGGCAGGAGCGGACTTGGCCGGCGCCGCAGCGACCGGCTTGGCGGCCGGCTTCTTGGCCACGGCCTTGCTGGCCGACTTGGCCGGGGCGACCTTGGCCGCCGGCTTCGCAGGCGCGGCTTTCTTCGGCGGTTTGCTGGCGGCGGACACCGTCGCTTTCTTGGCGACGGGCTTGGCAGGCTTCTTGGCGGCCTGGACGGCCTTCTTTGCAGGTTTTTTAGCAGCCACGAACGCTCTTCCTTGGTCTTCCCGGGGCCCGGGAAAGCGGGCCTTTATAGCCTACCCTACCCCCCGCGGCAACAACGCGGCGTATACGCCGAGCGACCCGCCTAGTCGAGCACAGTGGCATATCATGGTGGCGTGATCGCCCGCGCTCTCATCGCCCTGCTGCGCCTGTACCAGCGCTTCATCAGCCCGCTGCTCGGGCCACGCTGCCGTTTCGTGCCCAGTTGCTCGGCCTACGCGGTAACCGCCATCGCCCGTTTCGGCGCATTGCGCGGCGGCTGGATGGCCGCCCGTCGCGTCGGCCGCTGCCACCCCTTCCATCCTGGCGGGTTCGACCCGGTGCCCGACCCCACGGCGCCGCCACCCTGCCGCTGCCAAGGAAAACACTGATGTCCGCTTCCACATTGATCGTCAACGCGCGCCTGGTCAACGAAGGCCGCGAAACCCAGGGCGACCTGCGCATCGCCGATGGCCGCATCGCCGCGATCGCCCCGCAACTGGCCGCGCGCGAGGGCGAGACCGTGGTCGACGCCGCCGGGCGCTGGCTGCTGCCCGGGATGATCGACGACCAGGTGCACTTCCGCGAACCCGGCCTGACCCACAAGGGCGACATCGCCACCGAATCGGCCGCGGCGGTGGCCGGCGGCCTGACCAGCTTCATGGACATGCCCAACACCAACCCGCCGACGCTCGACGCCGCCGCGCTGCAGGCCAAGTACGACGCCGCGCACGGCCGCGCCTGGGGCAACTACGGCTTCTACCTGGGCGCCAGCAACGACAACCTGGCCGCGATCCAGACCCTGGACCCGAAGACCGCGCCCGGCATCAAGGTGTTCATGGGCGCCTCCACCGGCAACATGCTGGTCGACAACCCGCAGACCCTGGATGCGATCTTCCGCGACGCGCCGACGCCGATCATCACCCACTGCGAAGACACCCCGACCATCGACGCGACCCTGGCCGCGTTCAAGCAGAAGTACGGCGATGCGCTGACCCCGGACATGCACCCGGACATCCGTTCGCGCGAGGCCTGCCTGAAGTCCTCGCAGCTGGCGGTGTCGCTGGCGAAGAAGCACGGCACCCGCCTGCACGTGCTGCACATCTCCACCGCCGACGAGCTGGCGCTGTTCACGCCCGGCCCGATCCAGGGCAAGCGCATCACCGCCGAGACCTGCATCCATTTCCTGCGCTTCGACCGCGCCGACTACGCCACGCTCGGCAACCTGATCAAGTGCAACCCGGCGATCAAGGACGCCAGCGACCGCGAGGCGCTGATCCGCGCGATCGCCGAGGACGTGATCGACGTGCTTGCCACCGACCACGCCCCGCACACCTGGGAAGAGAAGAGCAAGCCGTACGCGCAGGCGCCGTCCGGCCTGCCGCTGGTGCAGTACGCGCTGGTCGCGGCGCTGGAACTGGTGCACGAGGGCCGGCTCAGCGTGGCCCAGGTGGTGCACAAGTTCGCGCACGCGCCGGCGCTGCTGTTCGACGTGCACGAGCGCGGCTTCCTGCGCGAGGGCTACCACGCCGACCTGGTGCTGATCGACGACACCGCCTTCACCGTACGCCGCGAGGACGTGCTGTCCAAGTGCGGCTGGTCGCCGTTCGAAGGCCGCAGCTTCCGCTCCAAGGTCGCCGCGACCTGGGTCAACGGCGTGCTGGCCTGGGACGGCAGCCGCCTGGTCGGCAGCCCCAACGGCCAGCGCCTGGCGTTCGACCGCTGATGCGCGGCGCCCTGGTGTCCGGCGCCGCACTGGCACTGGCCCTGATGACCGCACCGCTCGCCCCGGCGCTGCATGCGCAGACGCCGGTCGCGGCCGGCGCGCAGGCGCGCAGCGTGTTCCCGACCAGCGCCTCGCAGGGCGCACTGGTGATCGGCAAGGTCGCGCCCGGCAGCCGCGTGCAGTACGCCGGCCGCACCCTGCGGGTCAGCGATTACGGCAGCGTGGTGTTCGGCATCGGCCGCGACGAGCGCGGTCCGTTGCGCATCGCCGTGCAGCGCCCGGATGGGGCGACCGAGACCGTCGAGATCGCGGTGACGCCGCGCGACTGGCCGCTGGAACAGGTCAACGGGGTGCCGCCGAAGACGGTGAACCCGCCGCCGGCGATCGCCGAGCGGATCAAGCGCGAACAGGCCCAGGTCACCGCCGCGCGCGATCGCGACGACCCGCGCACCGATTTCGCCGCACCCTTCCTCTGGCCGGTGCAGGGCCGCATCAGTGGGCGCTTCGGCAACGCGCGCGTCTACAACGGCCAGCCCGGCGCCGGGCATTCGGGCATGGACATCGCCGTGCCCACCGGCACCCCGGTCAAGGCCCCCGCCGCCGGCGTGATCACCTTCGCCGCCCCCGATCTGTACCTGACCGGCGGCACCGTGCTGCTGGATCACGGCTACGGCGTCAGTTCCAACTTCCTGCACCTGTCGCGGATCGACGTCAAAGTCGGCGACCGCATCGCCCAGGGCCAGGTGATCGGCGCGGTGGGCGCCACGGGCCGTGCGACCGGGCCGCATCTGCATTGGGGGATGAATTGGTTTGATGTTCGCATCGACCCATTGTTGGTGCTGGAGCGCACGAAGCAGCAGTAGAACGTTTGGTGCGCCAGGTGCAGAGGCGCGCGGCGGCGCGTTGCTGATTGACACCATCGCCGCGCATGCGCGGCGCAGCGCCAGTCCGAGCGCGCCGCGCTCGCTCGAATGGCCGCGCGCGGCACGGGCAGTATGGCCAGAGTCCGTACCCTCACCCCACCCCCTCTCCCGGTGGGAGAGGGGTTTGCTGCCGTTCTTTCTTCCGCCGTGATCCACGGCCCCGTCTGCAGGGGAAGGTTCCCCTTATGACACCATGCGCAGCCTCGTGCGATGCGCTGGCGCGCAGCCTTCCCGCTATGCAGGCGTGGCCGCCGGCAGCAAGCGCCCCAGCACCACATGCGACGGGCTGTTGGCCAGGTCCAGCGGCATCACCAGCTTGGGGTTGGGGTCTGGAAAGGACGTCCCCGGCGCGGTTCCGGCGGGGTCCCGCGACTGCGCGCCATGGACATCGGCCTGCGGCAGCAGCGGCGGCAGATTCAGTCTGGCGCGGATGAGGTTGGCGCGCTCGAGCAGTTCGTGGTCGGTGACCGTGGTCTGCGCCGAGGCGGCCAGGCTGGCCGGTGCGCCCTCCACCGCCGCCAGACGTTGCGCGATGTCGCCCAGCGCCTGCTGCCGGTGCGGATGCAGCAGTTCCCAGACTTCCTTCCACAGCGCCTTCCAGTCCAGGTCCGGGAACGGCATATGGGTCGGCCCGCTGAGCACGATCTGCGGCGCCAGCCGTCCTGGCGGCGTCGCGTCGCATTGCGCCAGCGCGCGGTACACCATCTCGCTGCACACCATGGAAGAGGGGTCGTCGCGGACCAGATGATCCAGCGCCTCGCGCACCACGATCCGCGCCAGCCAGTGCTGCGGCCACTTGCCGCGGATGGCGACCAGCAGGCCCAGCGTGGGCAGGCTGTTGACCGGATATTTCGTCCCCAGCAGCGACTGCGCCTTCGCCAGCACGTTGGCGCGGTCGGCGTCGTCCAATGCCACGCAGGCGTAGCTGAGCGGCCGGTAGGCGTCGATGATGAGATAGTTGGCGGTGTCGCTGAGCCGCTTCGACAGCGCATATCGGCGCACGCCGCTGGCCGCCGCCTCGATCAGGTCGCCCTGGTCGGCGACGATGGCGGCGTGGCTGTAGATGCTGTCGCCGCACCAGGCGATCAGTTCGGAGACCGGGCCGCAGCCCAGTTGCAACAGGATGTCGCCGACCTGCAACTGATCGGGAGCGAACGCGGGCAAAGCGGGCTGTGCAGTCATGGCTGAGGCTCCTTGGTGGGTGACGCGGTGAACGGGGAAACGCTGACCCGGTTGCGGCCGGCGGCCTTGCTGGCGTAGAGCGCGGCATCGGCCCGCTGCAACAGCGCCGCGGCGCTCTCGCCGCGCTGCCATTGCGCCACGCCGACGCTCAGCGTGCATGACAGCGCCCGGCCCTCGCGCGGCAACGGCTGCGCGGCGACGTGCTGGCGGATGTCCTCGGCCACGCGCCGCGCGGCCTCCAGGGTGGCGCCGGGCATCAGCAGCAGCATCTCGTCGCCGCCCTGGCGGCCGAGCGTGTCGGTGCTGCGCAGGCGCGCCCGCGCGCAGGCCGCGACCCAACGCAGGCAGGCGTCGCCGCCGGCATGGCCATGGAGGTCGTTGATGCGCTTGAAATGGTCGATGTCGATGTAGGCCAGCGCCAACGGCCGCTCGCTGCGCGCGGCGTCCTGCAGCGCCTCGGCCAGGCGCTGCTGCAGCGCCGCGCGGGTGAGCATGCCGGTGAGTTCGTCCACCATCGCCAGGCGGCTGGCGCGATCGCGGTCGCGCCGCAGTTCCAGGATCTGCTCGGCCAGGCCGAAGGTCACCAGCAGGCAGGAAATGGCCAGCGCCAGGCTGATGCCGTGCGCCAGCAACGGCGCGGCCAGATCCAGGCGCAACCACCCGGTCAGTTCCAGGCAGCGCAGCACGCACAGCATCCACAGCGGCGTCCACGAGGCCAGCAACGGCCAGGCGTAGCGCTGCCCGCGCAAGGCCAGCAACAGGCAACACGGCAGCAGCAGCGCGGCGCCGACGATCAGCCCGAGATTGCCCAGCACGCTCAGCACCGCCGCGTCCGATAGCAGGCAGGCCACGGCGATGCCGAGCAGGAACAGCGCACACAGCCGCAGCACCCGGTCCAGCCGCGGCAATTGCCGCTGCATCTCCAGTTGCCGGCGCTGGAAGGTGATGATGAAGAAGCCGCCGAGCGCGGCGACGATGCGCATCGGCGTCGGCGAGGACGCGAACACGCTGGCCAGCCCCGGCACTGCGCGCGCCTCGCCGCCGAGGCCGAGCAGGTACAGCAGCACGCACATCACGTTGGCGGTGAAGTACCCGTAGATCGGCTCGCGCAGGCGTGCCCACAGCGCGATCGCCAGGATCGCCAGCACCGCGGTCGAGCCGAGGATGAAGGCACGCCAGCCGACGTAGCGCAGGTCTTCGCGCTGCACCTGGGCCAGCGGCACGATGCCCACCGGCATCGGCATCGCCGCCGGCGCATGCACCCGCAGCCAGATCGAGGCACCGGCCGGCAGCCCGTGCGGCAAGGCGATCACCAGGGCGCGGGTCGAGTAGCGCAGGTCCGCGTCGGCGCCGTAGATCGCGTGCCGGGTCGGCGCGGTGCGGCCCGGCACCCAGGCCTCGATCCGGGTCAGGTAAGGCGCCTGCAGCACCAGTTGCGGCTGGCCTTCGCTGCCGACCGCACGATCGGCGCGGATGCGCCACCAGGTGGGCTGCTTGCTGCGCTCGTACAGGGTCGCGCCATGGCCGGCGTCGGCGAACGCGGCGTCGTGGCGCCCCGCCACCACCTCCGGCGCCGGCGGGTCGGCGGCCAGCCGTTGCAACGACAACTCCTGCCCCACCGCCGACCCGACCATTCCCAGGCACAGCAGCAGGCAGCACCAACGGCACAGGCGCTTCAATCGAGAGGCTTCCAAATGAGATCCGCGTCGAGCGTAGCGCACGCCGCGGCGGCGCTCGTATCCAAATTCACGGCACCATCACGCACGACGCACGATCGCCAAGGTTTGCGCAGGCGCATGCGGCAATGCCGCGAAATCCCGACCGCCAAGGTCCTGAAACGTCGCATCCTTGGCCCTTTCGCCGGTGGAACGGGCGTGTACGCCCCCGTCGCGACGCGCTCGGCAGCAGTAGAGGATCCGTGATCGTGATGGAAACGACACAACCGTCCTCTGGCTGCGAGGTCGGCCGGCATCGGCACGCGAACGCCCCTACTATCGCCGGTCCGCGAACGGCACCGGATCGCACCAGCGAATGACACCGGTATCATACCAAGCGCCGCCGCGGATCCTTATCCTTGAGCGGAGGCTTCCCATGACCGTATCGCGCTGGTTGCTGCTTTCCTCCACCCTCGCCTTGGCAGGAGGGGTCGTCGCCGACGCCCCGGCCCTGACCGGCACCGCGTCGCGCCCGCAACTGACCAGCAGCGAGGCGGCCAACCAGACCGTCGCCCGCCACCTGGCCCAGGCCGGCCCGATCGGCGCGCTGGTCACCGACAACTGGGATCCCAGTGCCGGGGTCGCGCTGCTGCAGGCCGATTACGCGGTGGCGGCCGACGGCAGCACCCGCTACCGCAGCGTGCAGGCGGCGGTGGACGCGGCGGTCGCCGCCGGCGGCAGCATGCGCCGCTACATCAGCGTGGCACCGGGCACCTATACCGAAGTGGTCTGCATCCCGGCCGCGGCACCGCCTATCACCCTGTTCGGCCTCGGCGGCAGCCCGGCCAGCACCACGATCCGTTTTGGCAACGCCAATCCCACGCCGAAACCCACCGGCAGCGCCACCCACCCCTGCGCCAGCAACGCCGCCAGCAGCACCGTCGGCACCTCCGACAGCGGCACCGTCACCGTGCGCGCGGCGCAGTTCCAGGCGCGCAACCTGGCGATCGTCAACAGCTACGTCGAGGGCACCTACAGCGGCAGCAACCAGTCGGCGGTGGCGCTGGCGTTGCGCGGCGACAAGGCGGTGCTGGAGAACGTGGTGCTGACCGGCAACCAGGACACCCTGCTGGTCAGCGCCGGCAGCTCAAACACGGTGATCCGCGCCTACGTCAAGGGCGGCGTCATCGAGGGCGATACCGACTTCATCTTCGGCTCGGGCGTGGCGGTGTTCGCCGGCAGCACCATCCGCTACACCGCCGCGCGCCGCGGCGCCAACGACGGCGGCGTGATCTTCGCGCCGAGTACCCGCCCGGGCAGCAGCTACGGCTTCCTGGCCATCGGCAGCACCTTCGATGCGGTCGGCGACCCGGGCAGCGGCACGGTGTGGCTGGGGCGGGCCTGGGACGAGAGCGTGGGCAGCCTGTCCAACTACGTCGACGGCACCTCGCCCAACGGCAAGGTGGTGATCCGCGACTCGACGCTGGGCGGGCATATCCGCAAGAGCGCGCCGTGGAACGCCTCGACCATCGGCCGGCCGTACTGCAGCAGCAATTGCAGCACCTCGGCCAACCGCTTCTACGAGTACGCCAACAGCGGCGCCGGCAGCGCGCCCTGAGGCAAGCCGGCGTGGTGGGCGGGCGGGCTCAGCCCAACCCGGCCCACCAGGCGCGCCACAGCGTCGCCATCTGTCCCGGCGGCTTGGGCGTGACGGCCGCCTGCTGCACGGTGCGCGCACGCGCCAGCGCCGACAGGATGCGCCGCGGACGCGGCCCACGCACGCGGCGCGGCCACGCTTTCAGCAACGCCTGCGCCCAGCGCTGGCGCTGCTGCGGCTCCTCGCCGCCACGCAGCGCCAGCGGCGCGGTGGCGGCGCCGCCCTCGGCCAGGCGCTGCGCCAGCACCTGCAGCGCGACCGGTACTGCAGCACCCTCGGCCGTGGCCTCGAACAGGGCGCGCTCGACCGCGACCACGGCCTGCGCGAACGGCTCCAGCCGCTCCAGCGCATGCGCCGTGTCCGCCGCGGCCGCGCGCGCCTGCGGCAGGCTCGGCAAGGCTTCGGCCAGTTGCGTCCACGGCGCGGCCACCGGCTCCAGCACCCGTCCCAGCGGATGCCGCGAACGCTGCCCGGCCCAACTGCGCAGTTCCTCGCCCCACCAGGCCAGCTTGGCGTCGGCCGGCAGCGGATCGCCGGCGATGTTGAGGATGTCGTCGAATTCCTGCAGCAGGGCGAACCAGGCCACGGTGCGGGCGCGTTGCGGCGCCGGCACGAAGGCCTCGGCCACGGCCCATTCCGGCCAGCGGCGGCGCCATTTGTCGAGGAAGGCATCCAGGGCGGACGAACTGCTCATGCGATCGGTGGATCCGGATTCAGGCGCGCGTAGCGAAAACGTCGCACACGGGGAAAGGTGAGCGCGGGCGTCGCGCAGGACGCGCAGTTTACGTGGGTGGGCGGTGGATGCCGAGCGACGTCGGCGTGCATGCAGCGACGCGGCGATCGCCGCATCTGCACGGGTAGCCCCTGATGCGGCCGCGCCGCCGGCTTCAGGAAGCGGCAGCGGCCACCGGCCAGGCCGCGGCGGGATACAACTCCGCCGGCGCCGCGACCATCGCATCGGCGCGCCAGGCCAACGGATCGTCCTCGTCCAGCCGGTAGCCCCACAGCACCGCCACCGAGGCCATGCCCGCGGCGCGCGCGGCAAGGATGTCGCGTTCGTCGTCGCCGACGTAGGCCACCTCGTGCGGCGCCACGCCCAGGCGCTGCGCGGCGACCTGCAGCGGCAACGGATGCGGCTTGCGCTCGGGCAGCGTGTCGCCGCCGATCAGCACCGCGCAGCGCTGCTCCCACTGCAGTTGCGGCAGGATCAACCGGGCCAGCGCCTCCGGCTTGTTGGTGACGATGCCCCACACGCTGCCGGCGTCTTCCAGGCGTTGCAGCAGTTCCGGGATGCCGTCGAACGGCTGCGAATGGCGGCCGATCAGCGCCTCGTAGTGGCGCAGGAACGCCGGGATCAGCGCATCGCGCTCGGTCGCAGGCAGATCCGGAAAGGCGACCCCGAGCATCGCCCGCGAGCCCTTCGACACCACCGGCCGCAACTGCGCCAGGCCGAGCGCAGGACGCCCGTGCTCGGCCAGCAGTGCATTGGCCGCGGCCAGCAGATCCGGCGCACTGTCCAGCAGCGTGCCATCCAGATCGAACAGCACCACCCGCGGGTACCCTAGCCGCGGCAGCGGCGCCTCCCTATTCCCCATTCCCGATTCCCGGCTTTGCAGCACACGCCAGGTAATTCACCTCGGTCCGCGAGGACAACCGCGCACGATTGCGCCACGGCTCGTAAGCCAGGCCGCTGACGTCGCGCAACTGCAGTTCGGCCTGGCGCAACCAGGCGGCCAGTTCCGCCGGCTTGATGAAATCCTGGTAGCGGTGGGTGCCGGTGGGCAGCAGCCGCGCCACGTACTCGGCACCGACGATGGCCAGGGCGAACGCGGCCGGGGTGCGGTTGAGGGTGGACAGGAACAGCTGCCCGCCCGGCTTGAGCAGGGTTGCGCAGGCGCGCACGATCGCCGCCGGATCGGGCACGTGCTCGAGCATCTCCATGCAGGTGATCGCGTCGAAGCTGGCCGGCTGCGCCGCCGCCAGTTCCTCCACCGACTGCACGCGGTAGTCGACCTCGACGCCGGATTCGAACTGGTGCAGGCGCGCGACCTTGATCAGTTCCGGCGACAGATCGATGGCGGTGACCTGCGCGCCTTCCTTGGCCAGCGCCTCGCTGAGCAGGCCGCCGCCGCAGCCCACGTCCAGCACCGTCGCGCCGCGCAACGGCAGGCGCTCGGCGACGTAGCGCAGGCGCACCGGGTTGAGCGCATGCAGCGGCTTCTGCGGGCCGTCGGCATCCCACCAGCGGGTGGCCAGGGCGCCGAACTTGTCCAGTTCGGCCTGATCGAAATTGGCGGAGGCGTTGGCGGTGGAAGCGGTCATGACGGATTCTCGTTGGGGCCGCGCGCGCAGCGCGGCACGGCGAACATAGCGGATCAGGCGTGGACGCTGCGGATACGTTCGCGCCATTCGCGCGCATTGGCGACCAGCGCGTCGACATCCATGTCCACCAGCACGCGCTGGCTCAGCTTGGGCTGGCCGGCGATCCACACGTCGCTGACCTGCTGCCGGCCGGTGGCGTACACCAGTTGCGACAGCACGTTGTGCAGCGGCTGGGTCTCCAGCGCCGACAGGTCCACGCAGATCAGGTCGGCCTGCTTGCCCGGCTCGATCGAGCCGATCCTTTCGCCGAAGCCCAGCGCGCGCGCGCCGCCCAGCGTGGCCGCGCGCAGCGTGCTGGCCGCGTCCAGCGCGGTGGCGTCGTTGGCCACGGCCTTGGCCAGGATCGCCGCGGTGCGGTTCTCGCTGAACATGTCCAGGTCGTTGTTGCTGGCGCAGCCGTCGGTGCCGATCGCCAGGTTCACCCCTGCCCGCTGCAGCGCGCAGGCCGGGCAGAACCCGGAGGCGAGCTTGAGGTTGGATTCGGGGCAATGCACCACGCTGACCCCGCGCTCGGCGCACAGGTGGATCTCCGCGTCGGTGAGCTGGGTCATGTGCACCGCGATCAGGCGGTCGTTGACCAGGCCCAGCCGGTCCAGCCGCGCCAGCGGGCGCTGCCCGTACTGCTTGAGCGAATCGGCGATTTCCTGCGCGGTCTCGTGGGTGTGCAGGTGCACCGGCACCTCGAGCTGGTCGGACAGCATCCGCACCCGCTCGAAGTTGGCGTCGTTGACCGTGTACGGCGCATGCGGGGCGAAGGCGATGCCGACCAGCGGATCATCGCGCCATTGGTCGTGCACCTCGCAGGCGCGGGCGAAGTACTCGTCGGCCGTCTTGGCCCAGGCGGTCGGGAAATCGATGATCACCGTGCCGACCCGCGCGCGGAAGCCGTGCTGCTTGTACACCGCGGCCTGCACGTCGGCGAAGAAATAGTTCTCGTTGGCGCAGGTGGTACCGCCGCGCAGCATCTCGGCGATCGCCAGCGCGGTGCCGTCGGCGACGAACTCCGGGCCGATCACCGCGGTCTCCACCGGCCAGATGTGCTGCTGCAGCCACACCATCAGCGGCAGGTCGTCGGCGATGCCGCGCAGCAGGGTCATCGGGTTGTGCGTGTGCGCGTTGACCAGGCCGGGCAGCAGCGCCGCGTCCGGGCGCGAGACGGTGCGCGCGGCGGCGAAGCGCGTGCGCGCCTCGGCGGTCGGCAGCACTGCGACGATCTCGCTGCCGCGCACCGCCACCGCGTGGTCTTCCAGCACCACCGCATGCGGCTCGATCGGGACCACGTAGCCGGCTTCGATCAGCAGGTCGCAGGATTCGGGAATGGAGGTCATCGCAGGGACTCTGGAAAAGGAAGGATCACGGTACCGGTGCTGCCTCGGCCTGGCGGATGCGCCGCTGGTACACACGCAGCACCAGCCACTGCAGCAGGAAGATCGCCAGGAAGCCGAAGCGGCCCAGCCAGGGCGCGACCATGCCCACCGGGATGCACAACGCGAACACCACCGGCGACACCGCCGCGCGCAGCTTCATCGCCTGCGCCTGCAGCGGGCCCAGCCGCTGCGCCAGGCCTTCCTTGCGCACCGCGTAGGCATGCAGCCAGTACCCGGCCAGGCCGATCGCCGCCAGATGCGCGCAGTACACCGCGAACGCCTCGTGGTTGCCGAAATAGTCCGAATACAGCGCGGTGGAGAACGGCAGCAGGCCGATCAGCAGCAACTGCAGCACGTTGAGCCAGATCAGCCGGTCGTCGAACTGGCGGATGTGCCGGCACAGCTGCAGGTGCGACTTCCAGAACAGCGCAGTGACCAGGAAGCTGACCGCGAAGCCGATGAACAAGGGCAGCATCCGGTGCAGGGCGGCCAGGATGCCGCCGGCGGCCTCGACCTCGGCATGCCCCGGCACCTTGATCTCCACCGCAAGCAAGGTGATGGCGATGGCGAAGACCGCGTCGCTGAAGAACACGACCCGGTCGTGCGGATACTTGCTGTCGACGCTGTCGACGCTGTCGGCGTGGCTGGTGGTCACGGGAATTCCTGGGAGCGAGGTGGTCCTTCACCGCCGCGCGGCGCTCCGGCGCTTGGCGCTGCCTGGCCGCCGCACGCCAGCGCGTGCGCATGCCCGCGGCCGGCGGCGGCCGCGGGCGTGCCGGATTACTTGACGCGCGAGACGTATTCGCCCGAACGCGTGTCGACGCGGATCACTTCCTCCTGGCCGACGAACAGCGGCACGCGCACCACCGCACCGGTCTCCAGGGTGGCGGGCTTGCCGCCGCCGCCGGAGGTGTCGCCGCGCACGCCCGGGTCGGTCTCGACGATCTTCAGTTCGACGAAGTTCGGCGGGGTGACCTGGATCGGCGTGCCGTTCCACAGCGTCACCACGCAATCTTCCTCGCCCTTGATCCACTTGGCGGCGTCGCCGACGCCGGCCTTGTCGGCCTGCACCTGCTCGAAGGTTTCCTGCTGCATGAAGTGCCAGTACTCGCCGTCGCTGTACAGGTACTGCATGTCGGTGTCGACCACGTCGGCCGCTTCCACGCTGTCGGTCGCCTTCATGGTCATTTCGACCACGCGCCCGGACTTGATGAAGCGGTACTTGACGCGGGTGAACGCCTGGCCCTTGCCGGGCTTGACGTATTCGGTATCGGTGATGATCGCAGGCTCGCTGTTGACCAGGATCTTCATCCCGTTCTTGACGTCGTTCATGCCGTAGCTGGCCATCTGAAACTCCTCGGGTAAGGCAAACCCGCCGCGTTCGGCGGCCGGCCGGATAGAATGGAAGCTCCGCCGCAACGGCGGGCGCTCGTGTGATGACCGCCTATGATAACCGCAGCCCCCCGCCCGATGCAGCCGTCCCCGACCCTGCCCACCGCCGCGCCGCCGCGCTGGCAGCAGGCCTGGCGCGACGCCGTGCGCGATCCGCGCGAGCTGCTGGCCTTGCTGGGCCTGGATCCGCAGGCGATGGGCGTCTCCGAACAGGCTGCGACGCAGTTCGCGCTGCGCGTGCCGCGCAGCTTCGTCGCGCGCATGCGCCCGGGCGACCCGCACGATCCGCTGCTGCGCCAGGTGCTGCCGATCGACGACGAGCAGCGCCTGGTCGCCGGCTTCGCCCTGGATGCGGTCGGCGACACCGCGGCCAAGAAGGCCGACGGGGTGATCCACAAATACCGCGGCCGCGCCCTGCTGGTGGCCACCGGCAGTTGCGCCGTGCACTGCCGCTACTGTTTCCGCCGGCACTTTCCCTATGCCGACGAGACCGCCGCACGCGATGGCTGGCGCACGGCGGTGGCGGCGATCGCCGCCGACCCCAGCATCGAGGAAGTGATCCTGTCCGGCGGCGATCCGCTGTCGCTGGCCACGCCGAAACTGGTCGAACTCACGGAGGCGCTGGCCGCGTTGCCGCAACTCAAGCGCCTGCGCATCCACAGCCGCCTGCCGGTGGTGCTGCCCGAGCGCGTCGATGCGCCGTTGCTGGCCTGGCTGCGCGCACTGCCGTGGCCGCTGGCGTTCGTGATCCACGCCAACCACGCCAACGAATTCGATGCCGGTGTGGATGCCGCGCTGGCGCGCCTGCGCGAGGCCGGCGCGCACCTGCTCAACCAGGCGGTGCTGCTGCGCGGGGTCAACGACAGCGTGGAGGCGCTGGCCGCGCTGAGCGAGCGCAGCTTCGCCGCCGGCGTGCTGCCCTACTACCTGCATCAGTTGGACCGGGTGCAGGGCGTGGCCCATTTCGAAGTGGACGATCAAACCGCGCTGGCACTGCACCAGGGGCTGGCCGCGCGCCTGTCCGGTTATCTCGTGCCGAAGCTGGTGCGCGAGATCGCCGGCGATACCGGCAAGCGTCCGTTGATGCCCTGACCCGCGCGACGGCGGCCGCAGACCGCGGTGTCGTTGCCGCGGCGCCGCTCAGGCATCGGCAGGCGACGCATCCTCGTTGGCCAGCAACTGGCGGAACTCCTCCGCACTGAGCGGGCGGCTGAGCCAGAAGCCCTGCCCCAGTTCGCAGCCGCGCTCGCGCAACAGTTCGAACTGCGCCTCCTGCTCGATGCCCTCGGCGACCACGGTGATGTCCAGCGAATGCGCCATCGCGATGATCGCAGTGGTCAGCGCCAGGTCGTCGGGGTCGCGCTGCAGGTCGGCGACGAAGCTCTTGTCGATCTTGACCCCGTCCACCGGCACCTGGCGCAGGTGGCTCAGGCCGGAGAACCCGGTGCCGAAGTCGTCCAGCCACACTTTGACGCCAGTGCGGTGCAGCCGCGCCAGCATGCTCGCCGCCTGCAGCTCATCGCCAATCACCGCGGTCTCGGTCAGCTCCAGGTGCAGTTGCGCCGCCGGCAACCCGGACTCGCGCAGGCAGTCGGCCACCACTTCGGGCAGATCGCCGCTGCGCAACTGCCGCGGCGAGACGTTGACCGAGACGAACAGGTCGGCGCTGCCGTCGGCACGGCGCCACTGGGTGGCCTCGCTGCAGGCCGCACGCAGCACCTTGGGGCCGATACTTTCGATCAAGCCGCTCTGTTCGGCCACGTCGATGAACACCGTCGGCGAGATCGTGCCCATCGCCGGGTGCTGCCAGCGCAGCAGCACTTCCACACCGACCATGCGCCGGTCCTGGGTGCGGAAGATCGGCTGGTAGGCCAGCTTGAGCTCGTCGCGCTCCCAGGCGCCGCGCAGCTCGTGCTCCATGTGCACGCGCCGCTCCACCGCATAGTCCATCGCGCGGCTGTAGAAGCGGTGGCAGTTCTTGCCGGCCAGCTTGGCCTGGTACATGGCGATGTCGCCGTTCTTCAGCAGCGCCGACGCATCCTCGGCATCGCCCGGATAGACGGTGATGCCGATCGAGGTGCCCATGAACACCTCGCGGCCCTGGATCCGCAGCGGTTCGCGCAGTTCCTGCACCAGCCGCTGCGCCAGCGCGGTGGCGACCTTGGCCGCCTGCGCGTCCTCCACCAGGATCACGAACTCGTCGCCGCCGAAGCGCGCCAGCAGCGCGTCGTCGCCGCCCAGTTGTTCGACGGCCAGCTGGATGCGTCGCGCGAACTGCAGCAGGGCCTCGTCGCCGGCCTCGTGACCGAGGGTGTCGTTGATCCGCTTGAAGTCGTCGATGTCGGCGAACAGCAGCGCCAGCCGGCGTTGCGAGGCGCGTGCCGACAGCATGCGATGGTCCAGCGCCTCGCGGAACGCGAGCCGGTTGGTCAGCCCGGTCAAGGCATCGGTATAGGCCATGTGGCGCACGTCGCGGTCGTGGCGGGCGATCGCCTCGCTCATCCGCCCGAACGCGCGCAGCAATTCGCTGACCTCGTCGTGGCGGCCGCTGTCGCGGCGCTCCACCGCGTAGTTGCCGGCCTCGATCTGGCGCGCGGCCGCCGCCATCCAGCGCAACGGCGCCACCAGGGTGCGCTGCACGTAGACCGTCACCATCGCCGCGGTCAGGCCCAGGGCGGCCAGCAACAGCAGCAGCCAGCCGAGATGGCGCTTGCCCAATTCACCCAGGCGCTGGTCGAGGTTCTGCCCGGCCTTGCGCTCGTATTCCTGCGCGCGCGCCCAGGACATGCCCACCCGCACCCCGCCCACGCGCTGGTCGCCGATCATGATCGGCATCGACACATCGAGGAACTCCGGCGACTCCTGGGCCAGCAGCCCCTTTGCGCGGATCGCGGCCTCGGCCATCGGCCCGCGCATGCGCTGTCCATACCCTGCCAGGCCCTCGCTGCCGTCGTGGATCAGCCGCCCATCGGCGTCGTAGACCAGCACATAGGCCACCGCGACATAGCCCAGCGCGCCGCGCACCTGTGTGCCGATCGCGTCCAGGTCGGAGTAGTACACCGGGTTGGCGAGCGAATCGGCGAGCTGCCGCGCCAGCGACTCGCCGCGGGTGCGCATGCTGCTGTCGAACAGGCTGTGGATGGCGTTGCCGCTGAGCGTGCGCACCTCGCGCTGCATCGCCGCCTGGCGCTCCAACAGCAGCGCCAGGATCGCCATCACCAGCAGGGCAGCCACGCCCATGGCCAGCAGGAACCTGGCCTGCAACCCGAAACGCATGCTCTTCATTCCACTTCCAGCCTCACCCGCGCCACGCCGGCGCGCAGGGTGTCCAGGCGCTTCTGCGACGCCGGATCGATCGGATAGAACCCGGAGGTGCCGAAGAACTGGCGCAGCGCCGCGCGCCCCTGCGGATCGTCGGCGGCGTGCAGCAGCACCTCGCGCAAGCGCGTCTCCACCTCCGTGGGCAGATCGCTGCGCACCATCTCCACCGCGCGCGGATACGGCTCGCTGCGGTAGATCACCCGGAAATCGCGGAGAAAGGCCGGCGGAATGCGGCGCTCGTCGTCCCAGTCGAGGTTGCTGAACGCCCCGGCGTCCACCAGGTGCTTGTGCACGAAGGCGGCGATGTTCAGTTCGGAGCGCGCGAACACATAGCCGACCGTGTCCGCCGAGGGCTGGTCCTTGGTCGAGAGCAGGATCTCCGGATGCAGATCGTGCTCGAACAGCGTCATCATCGGCACCAGGTAGGCGCTGGTGGACAGCGTGCTCTGCAGCGCCAGGGTGTGGCCGCGCAGATCGGCAAGCGCATGCATCGGCGCATCGCGGCGCACGAAGAACACGGTGTGGTACTGGCGCACGCCGTTGCGCTCGGTCAGCAGCAGCGGCTTGGCGCCGCCGCGCTGCTCCAGCGCCATCGCGGTGGCGGCGGTCTCGGTGACCCAGTCGACCCGGCCACGGCGCAGGTAACTGCTCATCTGCTGGCTGTCGCGCGCCATCAGGATCTGCCCGGAGGTGATGCCGACCTCGCGCATGCGCGGCACCACGTAGTCCAGCAGCGGCTTGAGTTGCTCGTAATGGGCCTTGGGGTTGTCGCTGATGCGCCCCAGCACCAGGACCGAGGGCCGCGCGTGCACGGACGCGGGCCAGCAGATCGCCAGCGCCAGCCACACCACGACCACCCGCCAACGCGAACTGGACAAACCACGATCCCCAAATAGACCTTGCAAAGCCTAGCCGAAAGCGCATGCCGGTGACAGCGTCACAGAATGGCGCCCGCCGCGCCCGCGTCCCTCGCCCGCCCCGCGCCTGGCGACAGGTGCCGCGCTCGTCGCCTTCGCGCCCTGACAGGCCTCAGTTTTCGGCCTGTCCGGCCAGGCGCGCCATGCGCTGCGCATCGGACAGCACGCCACGCAGCAGGCGCACCTCCTGCTCGGTCAGCTCGGTGCGCAGGAACAGCCGGCGCAGCTTGCGCATCGCCGAATCCGGGGCGCGCCCCTTGTGAAAGTCGATGTCGTCCAGGGTCTCGGCCAACTGCCCGAACAGGCCTTCCACCTGCGCATGACTGGCCGGCGCCTCGCGAAAGCCCGGTGCCGGCGCGGGTGCCGGGGCGACGCCGCGCAGCTGCGCCAGGCGCAGTTCGTAGGCCAGCACCTGCACCGCCGCGGCCAGATTGAGCGAGCTGAACGCCGGATCGGAGGGAATGTGCACGGCCGCATGGCACAGCTGCAGTTCCTCGTTGGTCAGGCCGGTGCGCTCGCGGCCGAATACCAGCGCCACTTCCGCCGGCTCGGCGCTGGTCGCGGTCAGGCGCTGCGCGGCATCGGCGGGCAGCAGTTCCTCCAGCGACACGCGGCGGCTGCGTGCGGTGCAGCCCAGCACCAGCCGGCAATCGGCCACCGCGTCGCTTAGCGCAGGCAACACCGGCGCCTGCTGCAGCAGGTCCTCGGCCCCGGCGGAACGCCGATAGGCCTCGGTTTCGAGCTCGCATTCCGGCGCCACCAGCACCAGCCGCGACAGCCCCATGGTCTTCATCGCGCGCGCCGCCGCACCGATGTTGCCGGGATGCTGGGTCCCGACCAGGACGAAGCGGATACGGGTGGAATCGGTCATGGCGGCACGGCAGGCGAAGCGAACGGGGGCGTAGATGGTAAACTGTGCGGCCGGCCTTGGCGCCGGACTGCTCTTTTCCTCCTCCAGACCCACCTCCGCCTTCTCGGGAGCGCTTGCCATGCAAAAACCCGCCGTCACCGTCATGGTCAAGGCCGCCCGCCTCGCCGGCAACGTCCTGTTGCGCCACATCAACCGCCTGGAAGCGCTGAACGTGGTGCAGAAGGACCGCATGGACTACGCCAGCGAAGTCGATGCCGATGCGGAGAAGGTGATCGTCAAGGAACTGCGCCGCGCCTATCCCGACTACGGCGTGATGGGCGAGGAAGGCGGCGTGCAGGGCGGCGGCCGCTACATGTGGGTGATCGACCCGCTCGACGGCACCAGCAACTACCTGCGCGGCTTCCCGCACTACTGCGTGTCGATCGCCCTGGTGGAGAACGGCGAGCCGGTCGACGCGGTGATCTTCGATCCGCTCCGCAACGAACTGTTCACCGCCAGCCGCGGCAATGGCGCGGTGCTCAACGACCGCCGCATCCGCGTCAGCGAGCGCAAGGAACTCAACGGCGCCATGGTCCACACCGGCTTCGCCCCGCGCGAGCGCAAGCGCGCCAGCCCGCAGCTCAAGTGCGTGGATGCGCTGCTGGTGCAGGCCGAGGACATCCGCCGCACCGGCTCGGCGGCGCTGGATCTGGCCTATGTCGCCTGCGGCCGCAGCGACGCCTACTTCGAAGCCGGGGTAAAGGCCTGGGACATCGCCGCCGGCGTGCTGCTGGTGCGCGAGGCCGGCGGCCGCGTCACCGATTTCAAGGGTGGGACCCTGGGTCGCATCGACGACCGCGGCCCACAGCAGTTCCAGGTGGTGGCCGGCAATCTCAAGGTCGGCGACGCGCTGCAGAAGCTGATCGTCAACACAGGCTTCGCCGGCGAGTTCGACGCGAAGTTCTGAGCGCGGCGGCCGGCACTGCGCCGGCGCAGCGATATCGAAACAGCAGAAAGCCGCGCACTCGCGCGGCTTTTTTTGTGCCCGGCATTCGCGGATCCCGCGCTCGGGAATTCCCGGCGATCGCCGCGCGCGGTGCAGGTCGCGTCCTGCAAGGAAGACATCTCCGCCCGAGGCGGCACGCTGCGCGCCAGGCGACTCACGCCATGCTCACGCATTGCACGCCGTGCGCTTCACCGCTGCTTGATTGGCGCTTGCGTAGAAGAACGCGTACGACGTGCGCCATGCAGGCACCACGGCCTGGCGATGCACACGCTGCGATCGACGGAGAAAACCCTAAAGATCCCGAAAACGCGGCCGATACAGATGCGGGTTTCTGCCCGAACTTCCCCCGCTGATCCGTGCCAGCGTTGCCGTCCCTGCGGCAACGGAGGCCGGTAGCGCCGCTCTCTCGCATCTATCGGAGATCTCGCGTGTCCTTCCATCATCTCACCGTCACCAAGCGCCTGGCAATCGGCTTCTGCGGCGTGATCGCCATGTTATTGCTGGTGGGCATCACCAGCCTGATCGGCTTCCGCAAGTTCACCAGCGCCGCCGCGCTGGACGCACACACCTACAAGGTCATCACCCTCGGCGACCGCATGCTGGTGAGCCTGCTCAACATCGAGAGCGGCGCGCGTGGCTTCGCGCTGACCCGCGACAAGTCCTACCTGGAGCCGTTCGACCTCGGCGAACGCGAGTTCCAGGCGCAATGGCAGGAGTCCAAGCAGCTGACCGCCGACAACGCGGCGCAACAGGCGCGCCTGCAGACCCTGATGCAGGACTACACGCAGTTCATGGCGACCAAGCGCAAGGCGGTGGAGCACATGCGCAACACCGTCGCCGACAGCGACGACGCCCAGTTGGAGGCGTTCCGCACCGTCGGCAAGCAGCAGATGGACGGGCTGCGCGCCACCATCGGCCAGTACGAGGACGCCGAACGCGCGCTGCTGCAGGTCCGCAAGGCCGAGAGCGAGGCGCGCGCGCAGTCCGGCGAATGGACCAGCCTGGTCGGCATGCTGGTCGGCATCGTCGCCGCGATCCTGCTCGGCCTGCTGGTGCGCAACAGCCTGATGCGCCAGCTCGGTGGCGAGCCGGCCTACGCGGCCGACGTGGTCCGCCGCATCGCCGGCGGCGACCTGTCGCAGGAGGTGCGTCTGCGCAGCCAGGCGCCGTCGCTGCTCAACGACATGCGGCAGATGCAGGAGGAACTGCGCACGGTGATCCAGGCGCAGACCGAGATGGCCCGGCAGCATGCCGCCGGCCAGATCAGCTTCCGCATGGACGAGGCGCGTTTCCCAGGCGATTACGGGCGCATGGTGCGCGACACCAATGCGTTGGTGCACAGCCATATTTCGGTCAAGCAGCGGCTGATCACGCTGATGGGCGAATACGCCGAAGGCGACCTCAGCCGCGACCTGGAACAGTTCCCGGGCGAGATGGCGATCCTGACCGAGACCATGGCCAAGGTGAAGCGCAACCTCGGCGCGATCAATCAGGAAATCGACCTGCTGGTGCGCGCCGCCGCGCAGGGCGACTTCTCGCGCCGCGGCGAAGCGCAGCGCTTCCGCCACGCCTTCCACGACATGGTCGCCAATCTCAACACGATGATGACCGGCACCGAGACCAACCTGGCGGCGCTGTCGCAGTTGCTGCGCGCGATCGCCGCCGGCGACCTGACCCAGACCATGCAGGGCGAGTTCCACGGCGTGTACGCACGGATGCGCGACGACGCCAACGCCACCGTTGCGCAGCTGACCGACATGGTCGGCCGCATCCAGCAGGCCGCGGCCAGCATCGACACCGCCGCGGGCGAGATCGCCAGCGGCAACGACGACCTGTCGCGCCGCACCGAGCAGCAGGCCGCCAGCCTGGAGGAAACCGCGGCATCGATGGAGGAACTGACCGCCACGGTGAAGCAGAACGCCGAACACGCGCGCCAGGCCAACCAACTCGCCGCCGGCGCCGCCGCGGTCGCCTCGCAGGGCGGCAGCGTGGTCGGCCAGGTGGTCACCACCATGGACGGCATCGAGGTCGCCTCGAAGAAGATCGCCGACATCATCGGGGTCATCGACGGCATCGCCTTCCAGACCAACATCCTGGCGCTCAACGCCGCGGTGGAGGCCGCCCGCGCCGGCGAACAGGGCCGCGGCTTCGCGGTGGTCGCCAGCGAGGTCCGCACCCTCGCCCAGCGCTCGGCCAGCGCGGCCAAGGAGATCAAGACGCTGATCGACGACTCGGTCGAGCGCGTGAGCGCGGGCTCGACCCTGGTCGCCCAGGCCGGCACGACGATGCAGGACATCGTGGCCTCGGTGCAGCGCGTCACCGACATCATGGGCGAAATCGCCGCCGCCTCGCAGGAGCAGTCGGCCGGCATCGAACAGGTCAACCAGACCGTCACCCAGATGGACGAGACCACCCAACAGAACGCCGCCCTGGTCGAGGAAGCCACGGCCGCCGCACGCGCGATGGAACAGCAGGCCGGCGACCTGGTGGAGATCGTCGGCCAGTTCCAGGTGCGCAGCGAGACCTACCCGATGGTGGCGCAACTGGTGGCGCGCGCGACTTCCAACGCGGCCTAGTCAGAACGCTTCACGCGGCACGCACAGGGACGGGCCGTCGTCGACGGCCTCGGCCCATGATGCCGGCACACGCTGAACCGGCAGACGTTACCGTAGGAGCGGCTTCAGCCGCGACGCGTTACCGGTAAGGCATCGCGGCTGAAGCCGCTCCTACAGCAAAGCAGCCGCTGCCCTGCCCCGCTCCACCATCCGCACAAAGAAAAAGCCGCGCATCCGCGCGGCTTTTTTGTTCGCAGGAGGAAGTGCTTCAGGCCCAGGAAATCACGCTTTTGCGAATCCCCAATCCCGAATCCCCAATCCCGGCCCCATCAGGGCCTGCGCGCCAGCGCCTCCACATCCTTGGCCTTCGGCAGCAGATCCTGCTTGGTGACCTGGAACGGCCCGATCGACAGCAGCGGCACCGCCACGATCACCGAGGAGACCACCACGATCACCGCGCCGATCATGTGGGTCAGCGCCAGGCCTTCCATCGACTCGCCGCCGTACAGGTACAGCGCCAGCGCCGACAGGAAGAACATCACCGCGGTGATCACCGTACGCGACAGGGTCTGGTTGATCGAGCGGTTCAGCACCTCGATCGGCTCCACGCGCAGGCTGCGGAAGTTCTCGCGCACGCGGTCGAACACCACGATGATGTCGTTGATCGCAAAGCCCATCACCGACAGCAGGCCGGCCAGCACGGTGAGGTCGAACTCGCGGCCGGTCACCGACACGTAGGCCACCGTCACCAGCAGGTCGAACAGCGCGGTCAGGCTGGCCACCACCGCGAACTTCCACTCGAAGCGGAAGGCGATGTAGATCAGGAAGCCGACCAGCATGAACACCGTGGCGTAGACGCCATTCAAGGCCAAGTCCTTGCCGACCTGCGGGCCGACGAACTCGCCCGGCTTCACCGTGGCCGGGTTCTGCGGCGTGCTCACCGCCTTGCGCACCTGCTCGGCCAGGTTCTTGGTGATGTCCTCGTTGTTGTGCTCGCCCTGCGGCTGCAGGCGGATCACCACCTCGTTGCCGCTGCCGACGTTCTGCACCTGCGCGTTCTCGAAGCCGGCCTTGGCCAGTTGCTCGCGCACCTGGTCGACGTCGACCGGCTTCTGGAAGCTGGTCTGCACCAGCGCGCCGCCGGTGAACTCCAGCGCGTAGTTGAAGCCCTTGGCGAAGATCACCGCGAACGAGGCCAGCGCCAGCACCAGCATCAGCACCAGGGTCGGGTGCCGCCAGCGCATGAAGTCGATCTTGGTGTCGTTGGGGATCAGGTGAAGCGGGAAGATTTTCATTGGAGACCGCTCTGCGTTTTTTTGGACCCCGCGCCTGCCGGCGCGGGGACGTGCGGAAGGTGGCGTGCGTGGCTCAGATGGCCACGGACTTGATCTTCTTGCGACGGCCGTAGATCAGCACCGCCAGCGCGCGCGACACGGTGATCGCGGTGAACATCGAGGCGAAGATGCCGATGATCATGGTCAGCGCGAAACCCTTCAGCGGGCCGGTGCCGAACGCGTACAGCGCCACGCCGACGATCAGGCCGGTCAGGTTGGCGTCGAGGATGGTGCCGCCGGCCTTCTCGTAGCCGGCCGCGATCGCCGACTTGGGCGGCACGCCCAGGCGCAACTCTTCGCGGATACGCTCGTTGATCAGCACGTTGGCGTCCACCGACAGGCCCACCGACAGCGCCAGGCCGGCGAAGCCCGGCAGGGTCATGGTGGCGCCGAACAGCGACATCACCGAGACCACGATCAGCAGGTTCATCAGCAGCGCGACCGAGGTGATCAGGCCGAACATGCGGTAGTACACGCTGAAGAACACCAGGGTGAACAGGAACGCATAGACCACCGCGGTGACGCCGCGCTCCACGTTCTCCGCGCCCAGGCTCGGGCCGATCACGTATTCCTCGACGAAGTCCATCGGCGCGGCCAGCGAACCGGCGCGCAGCAGCTTGGCCAGGTTCTCGGCCTCGGTCTTCTCCAGGCCGGTGGTCTGGAAGTTCTTGCCGAACACGCCGGCGATGCGGGTCGGCGCCAGCGCCTCCTCGTTGACGCGCACGCTGCGCACTTCCTTGCCGTCGACCATGGTCACGGTGGGGATGCGCTCGATGTAGACCACCGACATCAGCTTGCCGGTGTTGGCGCTGGTGTAGTCGAACATGCGCTGGCCGGCGGCGTTGTTGAGCGTCACCGCCACGGCCGGCATGCCGTTCTGGTCGGTGCTGACGGTGGCGTTGACCATCTGGTCGCCGGACACCAGCACGCGCTTGCTCAGCAGCACCGGCGCGCCGCTGTCGCGCAGGCGGTAGACCTTGGCGTCGGGCGGGATGTTGCCGCTGCGCACCGCGTCCTCGGCATTGCCGTCGACCACGCCGCGGAACTCCAGCGTGGCGGTGGCGCCGATCATGCGCTTGGCCTCGGCGGTGTCCTGCACGCCCGGCAGCTCGACCACGATGCGGTCGTCGCCCTGGCGCTGGATGATCGGTTCGGCCACGCCCAGCTGGTTGACGCGGTTGCGCAGGGTGGTGAGGTTCTGCTCGATGGCGCCGGCGGCGATCTGCTTCAGCTCCGCCTCCGGCACGGTGACGGTGATGGTCTGCCCGGACACCGCGTAGCTCAGGGTCGGCTGCGCCTTGGCGATGGCGGCACGCGCGGCGCTGGCGTCGACGCCCTCGCCCAGGCTGACCTGGATGCTGTTGTCCGGACGGCGCTCGACCGAACGGTAGGCCAGACGGCCGTCGCGCAAGGTGGTGCGGATGTCCTCGGCGAAGGCGTCCAGGCGCTTTTCCAGCGCCGCCTTCTGGTCCACCTGCAGGGCGAAGTGCACGCCGCCGACCAGGTCCAGGCCCAGCACCATCGGCTTGCCGCCCAGCCGCGACAGCCAGTCCGGCACGGTCGAGGCCAGGTTCAGCGCCACGGTGTAGTTCTCGCCCACCTGCTGGCGCAGCACGTCGTTGGCACGGGTCTGCGCCTGCAGGTTCGGCAGGCGCACCATCAGGCTGTCGCCCTCCTTGTCGACCCGCTTCGGGGTGATCCCGGCCGTCTTCAGGTCGGCGAGGACCCGCTCGCGCAGGGCATCGTCGATCTTGCCGCCACGGCTGGCGGTGATCTGGACCGACGGATCCTTCTGGTACACGTTGGGCAGCGCGTACAACGCACTCAACGCCAGCACGATCAGGATGAGGACATACTTCCAGCGCGGAAACTCGAGCATTGCGGGACCCCGCACGACGCCACGCCGGCGTCGCGCCTAGCAGTAGGAGAAATGGATCAGGCGGACTTCAGCGTGCCCTTCGGCAGGACATTGCCGACGGCGCCCTTCTGCACGCGGATGCGCACGTTGTCGGCCACTTCGATGGTGATGAAGTTGTCGCCGATGTCGGTGACCACGCCGGCCACGCCGCCGGAGGTGATGACCTCGTCGCCACGGCCGAGCTTGTCCAGCATCGACTTGTGTTCCTTCTGGCGCTTCATCTGCGGCCGGATCATCACGAAATACATCACCGCGATCAGGATGATGGGCAGCAGGAACATCTGCAGGCCGCCACCGGCCGGGGCGGTGCCGCCAGCGGTCTGGGCCTGGGCGACGGGGATCAGGAAATCGAGCGGATTCATCGGATGCGTCCTATGGTTTGGGCGGCCCGCCGCCCTGAGGGCACGGACCGCTGGTTTGCCTTGAGGCGGCAAGCAGCCGCCGATTATGCCACGATCTTCCTTCACCCTCCGGAACGGCCGCGGCGTGCCTTTCCTTCTCCCTATGGGAGAAGGTGCCGCGCAGCGGCGGATGAGGGTACGGGCGAAGCCTCGTGTCATTTCGAATGCACGAAGCTTCGCCCGGACCTTCACCCCAATCCCTCTACCGAATGACACGAGGCTGCGCCCGGGCCCTCACCCCAACCCCTCTCCCGGGGGGAGAGGGGCTTAGCCTTGCTCCGTTGGGAGTGGGGTTGCTTCCACCCCGCGCGCCGCATAGAAGGACCGCCGGAACTGGGCAAAGGTTCCCGCGGCGATCGCCGCGCGCATGTCGGCCATCAGCTTCTGGTAGTACCAGAGGTTGTGCAGGGTGCCCAGCATCGGCGCCAGCATCTCGTTGCAGCGGTCCAGGTGGCGCAGGTAGGCGCGGGTGTAGCCGCTGCTGCAGGCATGGCAGCCGCAGCCCGGCTCGATCGGGTCCAGGTCGCGCTCGTACTTGGCGTTGCGGATGCGCACCGTGCCGAACGAGGTGAAATAGTGGCCGTTGCGCGCGTTGCGGGTCGGCATCACGCAGTCGAACATGTCCACGCCGCGGGCCACGCCCTCGACCAGGTCCTCCGGCCGGCCCACGCCCATCAGGTAGCGCGGGCGGTCGCCAGGCAGGCGCGGATGCAGGTGCTCGAGCATGGCGTTGCGCTCGTGCTCCGGCTCGCCCACCGCCAGGCCGCCGATCGCATAGCCGTCGAAGCCGATCGCCTGCAGCCCCTCGATCGAGCGGCTGCGCAGGTCCGCATGCACGCCGCCCTGGACGATGCCGAACAGCGCCGCATCGTTGCCCAGCGCATCGTGCGCGTCGCGCGAGCGCTGCGCCCAGCGCAGGCTCAGTTCCATCGAGCGCCGCGCCATCTCCTCGGTGGCCGGGTACGGGGTGCACTCGTCGAAGATCATCACGATGTCCGAATCCAGCACCCGCTGGATCTTCATGCTCTCCTCCGGCCCCAGGAACACCTTGGCGCCGTCGGTCGGCGAGGCGAAGGTGACGCCCTGCTCGCTGATCTTGCGCCGGTGCGCCAGCGAGAACACCTGGAAACCGCCGGAATCGGTGAGGATCGGCCCGTCCCAGCGGGCGAAGCCGTGCAGGCCGCCGTGATCGCCGATCACGTCCAGGCCCGGGCGCAGGTACAGGTGGAAGGTGTTGCCGAGGATGATCTGCGCGCCCAGCGCCTTGATCTGCTCGGGCAGTACGCCCTTGACCGAGCCATAGGTGCCCACCGGCATGAACGCGGGGGTCTCGACCGTCCCGCGCGGGAAGGTCAGGCGGCCACGGCGCGCGGCACCGTCGGTGGTGTGGAGCTGGAACTGCAATCGGGACATGGTCTGGCGAACGTCGGTAAGCCGGGCATTGTCGCATTGCCGGGCGGCGGACGCCGCCCCTGGGCGAGGCACGGCGTCCCGCCACCCGCCGGCAGCGCCGCCAGGCGTGCCCTGCTCCGCTGCGCCGCGGCCGGCTGGCGCAGCGAGGCCCGGCGAACTCCTAGTCCGCCGCGACGAAGCCGCCCGTCTGGCGCGCCCACAGCCGCGCGTACAGGCCGCCGCGGGCGACCAGCTCGGCGTGGGTGCCGGTCTCGACGATGGCGCCGCGGTCCATCACCACCAGCCGGTCCATCCGCGCGATGGTCGAGAGCCGGTGGGCGATCGCGATCACCGTCTTGCCGGCCATCAGCTCGTCCAGGCTGTCCTGGATCGCCGCTTCCACTTCCGAATCCAGCGCCGAGGTGGCCTCGTCCAGGATCAGGATCGGCGCGTCCTTGAGCAGCACACGGGCGATGGCGATGCGCTGACGCTGGCCGCCGGACAGCTTGACCCCGCGCTCGCCGACCTGGGCGTCGTAGCCGCGCTGGCCCTCGCCGTCCTGCAACTGCTCGATGAACTCGTCGGCGCGCGCCTTGGCCACCGCGGCGCGCACCTGTTCCTCGCTGGCGTCGGGGCGGCCGTACAGCAGGTTGTCGCGGATCGAGCGGTGCAGCAGCGAGGTGTCCTGGGTGACCAGGCCGATCTGCTGGCGCAGGCTCTCCTGGGTGACGCCGGCGATGTCCTGCCCGTCGATCAGGATGCGGCCCTGCTCCAGGTCGTACAGCCGCAGCAGCACGTTGACCAGGGTCGACTTGCCGGCGCCGGACGGCCCCACCAGGCCGATCTTCTCGCCCGCGCGCACCTGCAGGTCGAGCCCGGCGATGACCCCGCCGCGCTTGCCGTAGTGGAAGTGGATGTGCTCGAAGCGCACCTCGCCGCGCTCCACGCGCAGCGGCACCGCATCGGCGCGATCCTGCACCTGCGCCGGCTGCGCGATGGTCTCCATGCCGTCCTGCACCGCGCCGATGTCCTCGAAGATGCCGTTGACGGTCCACATGATCCAGCCGGACATGTTGTGGATGCGGATCACCAGGCCGGTGGCCAGGGTGATCGCGCCGACGCTGATCTGGCCGCGGCTCCACAGCCACAGCGCCAGCCCGCAGGTCACCGCGATCAGGAAGCCGTTGACGATGGCGATGGCGCTGTCCATCGCGGTGGTCATTCGGGTCTGCCCGCGGTGCTTGACCGCCAGTTCGTCGATCGCCTCGCGCACGTAGGCCTGCTCGCGCCCGGCGTGCGAGAACAGCTTGAGCGTGGCGATGTTGGTGTAGCCGTCGACGATGCGGCCCATCGCCTTGGAGCGCGCGTCCGAGGCGATCCAGGCGCGCTGCTTCATCCGCGGCACGAAGTAGACCATCAGCCCCACGTAGACCAGCACCCACACCAGCAGCGGCGCCATCAGCCAGGGATCGGCCTGCGCGAACAGGTACAGCGCGCTGCCGGTGTAGACCACGATGTACCAGAGCGCATCGACCATCTGCACCGCCGACTCGCGCAGCGAGGTGCCGGTCTGCATCACCCGGTTGGCGATGCGCCCGGCGAAGTCGTTCTGGAAGAAGCCCAGGCTCTGCCGCACCACGTAGTTGTGCATCAGCCAGCGCGCGCGGTTGCTCAGGCCCGGCACGATGGCCTGGTTCACCAACAGGTTGTGCAGGGCCACGAACAGCGGCCGCGCCACCAGCACGATGACGGCCATCCACAGCAGTTCGCCCGCGTGGCGCTGGAAGAAGTCCGGCCCCGGCTGCTCGGCGACCATGTCGACGATGCGGCCGAGGAAGTCGAACATCGCCACTTCCACCAGGGCCAGCGCGAGACCGGCCAGCAGCGTGGCCAGCAGCAACGGCCACAGCGGGCGCAGGTAGTGCAGATAGAAGCGCACCACCCCGCGCGGCGGCATCTGCGTCTCGATCTTCGGAAAGACCTCGATCAGGGACTCGAACCAGCGGAACATCGCCACGCCACGCCTAAAAGGGGCGTCAGGGTAGCGTATCTGGCGTCACGTCTCGTGACGCGGGGAATGGGGAACAGGGAATCGGGAATGGAAAGAGCAGCCTCCCGCGCGTGCCCGCCTCCCATTTTTTGATAGCCGCATTAGCCGCGATCTAGCATTCACCGGGAACATCTGGTCGCGGCTGACACCGCTCCTGCCATTCCCGATTCACCATTCCCGATTCCCGGCCTTCAATCCTCCGGCGTCAGCACCAGATCCTGGAAATCGAAGCTGAAATCGGTCAGCGGCGAGATCGGCTGCATGCGCGCCTCGCGCACCTTGCCGTCGGGCGTGAGCGCGAAATTGACGAAGGCGTCGGCGTTGAGCGAGCGGTCGCGCCAGCGGACGATGAAGGTGTCGTGCTGCCAGTGCTCCAGGGTGCCGACCAGCTGCGCGGTCTTGCTGAACTGCAGTTCCAGGCGCTTGCCCTGCTGGCGCAGTACCACGTCGCCGTACCACGGGTCGCGGTAGGTGCCGGCGTAGCCGGACAGCGGCAGCGACGGGGTGGACTTGGCGTCGCGCGCCGCGACGTGCTTGGCCCAGTCCTCGTCGGCATTGGCGTCGGCCTTGGCCACCGCCTTGGCGTAGGCGGCGGTCCAGTCGGTCGCCGGCGCGCCCAGGTAGGCGTCCAGGACCCGCAAGGTGATCGCGTTGAAGGCGGCGCCCACTTCCTGGTTGGTCAGCACGATCACGCCCAGCTTGCGCTCCGGCACCAGGGTCAGCCGCGAGACCATGCCCGGCCAGCCGCCGGTGTGCCAGACCAGCTTGGCGCCACGGTAGTCGCTCAGGCTCCAGCCCTCGCCGTAGCCGGCGAAGTTGGGCTTGGCCGGCAGCAGTTCCGGCACGCTCGGCTCGGACACCGCGATCGGCGTGATCATCTGCCACATTTCCTGCTGGCGCTGCGCACTGAACAACTGCCGCGCCTGGCCGTCGGCCGACGGCAGGCGGCCGCCGTCGAGCTGCACCTGCATCCACTTGGCCATGTCGTGCACATTGGCGTAGATGCCGCCGGCGCCGGAATTGTTGGACCAGGTCAGCGGCGCCACCGTGCGCAGCTCGCGGAAATCGAACTTCGCATGGCCGACCGCAGCTGCATCGCCCGGCTGCAGATGGTCGCTGTTGATGCGCGCGCCGGTCATGCCCACCGGCACGAAGATGCGCTGGCGCACGAACTCGGCGTAGCTCTGCCCGGACACCTGCTCGATCAGCTTCTGCGCCACCGCGTACAGGATGTTGTCGTAGGCATAGCGATCGCGAAAGCCGCCCTTCAGCGGCACGTGCGCCAGGCGCCGCACCACCTCTTCGTTGCTGTAGCTGGTGGCCGGCCAGAACAGCAGGTCGCCGGCGCCCAGGCTCAGGCCGCTGCGATGGCTGAGCAGATCGCGCACGCGCATCTCGCGGGTGACGTAGGCATCGGACATCTGGAACCACGGCAAGTGGTCCACCACGCGGTCCTCGAGCTTGAGCTTGCCTTCGTCGGCCAGGATCGACAGCGCCGCGGCGGTGAAGGCCTTGGTATTGGAGGCGATGGCGAACAGGGTCTGCGCGTCCACCGGTTCCGGCTTGCCGAGTTCGCGCACGCCATAGCCGCGCTCCAGCACCACCTGCCCGTCCTTGACGATGGCGATGGCGATGCCCGGCACGTCGAACTGCTTGCGCACGCGCTCCACCTGCGCGTCCAGATCCTGCAGCCCGGGCGGCAATGCGGCCGGGGCCGGGGCGGGAACCGCCGTGGGGGCCGGCGCCTGCGCCTGCACGGTAGCGCTCACCGCCAACAACAGGCCGCAGCCCATCGAGATGCTCTTCAACTGCGTCGCTCCTGAAGAAGGGAAACTGAGGCCGCACGCCACTGCGCGCGCACCGGCGAGTGTAGAGCCTGCCAGGCCCTTTGCGGCAGGCCGACGGGACGGCGGCGAGTGCCGTCGTGGCGGCTGCCGCCACGACCGGCGTCTGTGCCGACGGCCCACGTCGACAAACCGGGCAGCGCGACGCCACAGCCACGTCCCATCTTTGTCCCCCGCAGGCGCCCTCCGGCACGCCATACGCCATCGCGCACGCCCCGCCCCCCCACACAGACCATCGCCGCCACCGCCACGACACGTCCGGTCCCTACTTTCCGCGACGACACCCCGCAATGCCGTGCTGCGGCACAATCGCTCCCCGCCCGCAGCCGGAGACACCCGCATGAACGACCTCTTCGACTCCGCCCCGGCCGCGCCGGACGGCATCCGCGTCGGCATCGGCGGCTGGACCTACGCGCCGTGGCGCGGCGGCATGTTCTATCCGCAGGGCCTGGTGCAGCGCCGCGAGCTGGAATACGCCAGCCGCCACGTCACCAGCATCGAGATCAACGGCACCTACTACGGCGCGCAGAAGCCGGAGACCTATGCGCGCTGGCGCGACGAGACGCCGCCAGGCTTCCTGTTCTCGGCCAAGGCGCCCAAGCGCATCACCGCGCTGCGGCGCCTGGCCGGCGCCGGCACGCAGATCGAGGACTTCGTCGGCGGCATCGCCAGCCTCGGCGACCGCCTCGGCCCGCTGCTGTGGCAGTTCGAACACGGCCATCGCCTGGACCTGGACGACCTGGCCGCGTTCCTGGACCTGCTGCCGCGCAAGGCCGACGGACGCCGGCTGCGCCACGTGCTGGAAGTGCGCGACCCGGCCTGCGTCGGCCCGGAACTGCTGCAGCTGACCCGGCGACACGGCGTGGCCACGGTGTTCACCGATTCGCCCGAGTTCCCCTCCTTCGCCGACCTGAGCACCGACTTCGCCTATGCGCGGCTGATGCGCAGTCGCGCCGACCTCGCCCATGGCTACCCGCCCAAGGAACTGCGGGCCTGGGCCGCGCACGCGCAGGCCTGGCGCCGCGGCGAGGATCCACAGGCGCTGCCGCACGCCGATACGGCCGTGGCCAAGGCCACGCCGCGCGAGGTCTTCGTCTACTTCATCAGCGCCGCCAAGGAACGCAATCCCGCCGCGGCGATGGCCCTGCTGAAGATGCTGGGGTCCGCCGCACAGGCGTGACCCGTTCGGCCGCGCCCACGCGACGTGGCGCACGACGCCAGCGCGACCGTCGACGCCACGGCGCAGCCCGACTGAACCGCGCCTCGACCGCGCACGCACGGCGACACCCGCTGGTCGCCGCGCCGCGGTACAACACCGCCCGTCCGGCGCCGTCGCCGGGCCGCGGCCCCGCGCCGCGCCTCCACACGCGGAGCCCTCGATGCGGATCAAGCGCACGCTCGAACGTCTTCCCGGCGGCATGATGCTGGCGCCACTGCTGCTCGGCGCCCTCTGCCACACGCTGTGGCCGCAGGCCGGCGCCTGGTTCGGCTCGTTCACCCAGGGCCTGATCGGCGGGCTGGTGCCGATCCTGGCGGTGTGGTGCTTCTGCCTGGGCGCCTCGATCCGGCTGCGCAGCGGCGGCCGCGTGCTGCGCGCCTCCGGCGTGCTGGTGCTGACCAAGATCGCGGTGGCGTGGCTGACCGCGGTGATCGCCACGCGCCTGTTGCCGCCGGGCGGCATCGTCGCCGGCCTGTGGAGCGGCATGTCGGTGCTGGCGCTGGTCGCGGCGATGGACATGACCAATGCCGGCCTGTTCGCCGCGCTCATGCAGCAGTACGGCCGCCGCGGCGAGGCCGGCGCGATGGCGCTGATGTCGCTGGAATCCGGACCGCTGGTGACGATGCTGATCCTCGGCACGGCCGGCGTCGCCAGCTTCGAGCCGCGGCTGCTGCTGGGCGCGGTGCTGCCGCTGCTGGTGGGTTTCGTGCTCGGCAATCTGGACCCGGCGCTGCGCGCCCTGTTCGCACGGGCGGTGCCGGCGCTGATCCCGTTCTTCGCCTTCGCCCTGGGCAACACCCTGGACCTGCGCATGGTCGCCCACGCCGGCGTGGCCGGGGTCGCGCTCGGCCTGGGAGTGATCGTGGCGACCGGGATCCCGCTGCTGCTGGCCGATCGCTGGCTGGCCGGCGGCAACGGCAGCGCCGGCCTCGCCGCGTCCAGCACGGCCGGCGCTGCGGTGGCCACGCCGGCACTGGTGGCGGCGGTGGCGCCGCAGTTCCGGGCCACCGCGCCCGCCGCGACCGCACTGGTGGCGACCTCGGTGGTGGTGACGGCGCTGCTGGTGCCGCCGCTCACCGCTGCGTATGCACGGAGGGTGGCGCGGACCGCGTCGCCGTCCGCAGCGGACGCCTGATCCGCCCCCCCGTCTGCGACCGTCGCGCCACGGTTTGCGCGACAATACGCGGATGCCGATGCACCCCACCACCAAAGCCCAGCTGCAAATCCATTTCTGCGTCCTGCTGTGGGGGATCACCGCGATTCTCGGCAAGCTGATCACCCTGCCCGCGCTGCCGCTGGTGTGGTGGCGGATGCTGATGGTGGTGGCCGCGCTGGCCCTGCTGCCACGGGTGTGGCGCGGACTGGCGGCATTGACGCCGAAACTGGCGCTCGGCTACGCCGTGGTCGGCGCCCTGGTCGGCCTGCATTGGCTGACCTTCTACGGCGCGATCAAGCTGGCCAACGCCTCGGTCGCCGCGACCTGCATCGCGCTGGCGCCGGTGTTCACCGCGGTGATCGAACCGTGGGTGGCGAAGCGGCCGTTCCGCCCCAGCGAACTGGCCTTCGGCCTGGCGGTGCTGCCGGGTGTGGCGCTGGTGGTCGGCGGGGTGCCGCACGGCATGCGCGCCGGCGTGGCGGTCGGCGCGGTGTCGGCGTTGCTGGTGGCGGCGTTCGGCTCGCTCAACAAGCGCCTGGTCGACCACGCCGATCCGTTGACCGTGACCGCGCTGGAACTGGGCGCGGGCACCCTGACCCTGACCGCGCTGGCGCCGTTGCTGCCGTTCGTGCTGCCGGCCCTGAGCGGGCCCTTGCTGGTGCTGCCCAGCCTGCACGACACCGCGCTGCTGCTGGCGCTGGCGCTGCTGTGCACGCTGCTGCCGTTCGCCCTGGCCCTGGTCGCGCTGCGCCGGCTCAGCGCCTATGCGGTGCAACTGGTCACCAACCTCGAACCGGTCTACGCGATCGTGTTCGCGATCGTGCTGCTGGACGAGCAACGCCAGCTCACCGGGCTGTTCTACCTCGGCGTGGCGGTGATTCTGGGCGCGGTGTTCCTGCATCCGCTGCTGACCCGCACGCGTCCGGTGCAGCACCCGGAGCTGCTGGCGACCTGCGAGGCGAAGAACGTGGTGGAGTGAGCGCCGGGGCGCTCACTCCGGGATTCGGGATCGGGCATTCGGGATTAGCCCTGCCCCGTGCATTTGCGGCATCACCGCAGGCCCGACGCGAAGGGCGCAGCATGCTCGGGAAATAGCCCCTCTCCCCCCGGGAGAGGGGTTGGGGTGAGGGTACGGCGCGAAAGCGTCTGCGTAACCTGCCTTTGCGAGGCGACGCGCCTACCCCTTGCGAGGAACTTTTCCCGTGGAACAAGGAGGAGTCTGAGGATCGTCCCGCGATGACGTGGCGTGCCTACGCCGCCAGCGACACGCAATCGCGGCCGGCACGCTTGGCCTGGAACAGGCCCTGGTCGGCGCGCTTGAGCAGGTCCTCGGCGCTCTCGTGGTCCTGCAGCGTGGCCACGCCGATGCTGGCGGTCAGCGGAATGCCGAGTTGCAGCAGGCTGGTGTCCTGGCGCAGGCGCTCGCAGGTGCGCATCGCCTGCACCGCATCCATACCGGGCAGCAACAGCGCGAATTCGCCGCCGCCGTAACGCGCCACGACGCTGTCCGGCGGCAGCCGCGCGCGCAGCATGTCGGCCAGCGCCAACAGCGCCTCGTCGCCCTTGTCGTGGCCGTGCAGGTCGTTGACGCTCTTGAAGTAGTCCAGATCCAGGATCGCCACGCTGAGCGGCGCCGAACCCGGCTGCGCCGCCTCGGCGTGGATCATCAACGCGGTGGCGAAGGCGCGGCGATTGAGCAGGCCGGTCAGCGGATCGGTGCGGGCCTGCTCCAGCAATTCGGCGTTGAGCGATTCCAGCGACTCCTGGTACTGCAGCAACTGTTGCTCGTACCAGGCGCGTTCGCGCAGCTGCAGCGCCAGCGCATGGCTGCTGCGGCGCAGTTCGATCAGTTGCATCACCTGCCGCGACAGCGCCTGCAGCGCCGCCAGTTGTTCCGGCTCCAGGGAGCGCGGGCGATTGTCGAGCACGCAGACCGTGCCGACCGGCAGGCCCTCGCGGGTCAGCAGCGGCGCGCCGGCGTAGAACCGCACGCCGCCCTCGGTGACCAGCGGATTGTGCTGGAAGCGGGCATCGGCCGTGGCGTCGGCGACCACCATCACCTGCTCCGGGGTCAGGATGGTGTGTCCGCAGAACGACTCGTCGCGCGCATTGCTCAGCAGGCACACGTTGCGCTGCGCCTTCAGCCATTGGCGTTCGGCGTCCACCAGCGAGATCAGCGCCGAGGGCGTGTCGCACAGCTTGGCGGCGATGCCGACCAGATCGTCGTAGGACGCTTCCGGTTCGGTATCGAGAATCTGCAACGCATGCAGCGCCTGCAGGCGCGCGGCTTCGTTGTCGGGCTTGCGGGGCTTGATCACGGGGTACCTGGCAGCGGCAATGGTGCGCGTTGCGCAGTATGGCCATATCCGCGGCGGACGCCAGTCCTGGCAGGCGCGCCACCTGTACAATTTGGCCGCGCGGCGGCGGCCGACGGCCGACACTGAGACGCCGTTACCACTCCTGGCGCTGCGGCAGCAGGCCGCGCAGTTCCTGCTCGGTGAGATTGCGCCACTGGCCCGGCTTCAGCGCGCCGATCTTGATGTTGTCGATGCGCACGCGGCGCAACTGGGTGACGCGGTAGTCGAAGGCCGCGGCCATCAACCGGATCTGCCGGTTGAGCCCCTGCTCCAGCACGATGCGGAAGCCGAACTTGGCGATCCGCGCGGTGCGGCACGGCAGCGTCATCTGGTCGTGCACGCGCACCCCGCGCGCCATGCCGCGCAGGAACTCGTCGGTGACCGGTTTGTTCACCGCCACCAGGTATTCCTTCTGGTGGCGGTTCTCGGCGCGCAGGATCTCGTTGACGATGTCGCCGTTGCTGGTCATCAGGATCAGCCCCTCGGACTCCTTGTCCAGGCGCCCGATCGGGAAGATGCGCTGCTCGTGGCCGACGAAGTCGACGATGTTGCCCTTGACCGCGCTCTCGGTGGTGCAGGTCACCCCGACCGGCTTGTTCAGCGCGATATAGACGTGGCGGCGTCCGCTCTTGGCCTTGGCGCGCGCGCGCAGCGGCTGCCCGTCGACCTTGACCTCGTCGCCCTCGCCCACCACCGAACCCACCCCGCCCGGCTGGCCGTTGACGGTCACACGGCGCGCGGCGATCAACCGATCGGCCTCGCGGCGCGAGCAAAAACCGGTCTCGGCGATGTGCTTGTTGAGGCGGACGGACATGGGCTGGGACTGGGGAATCGGGAATGGGGAATGGGGAATGGCAAGAGCGGGCTGCTGCCAGCTTGGCCAATGTTTGGCTTCGGGAGGGAAGGCAGGTATCGGCAGCGGGGATGCCACCCCATTCCCGATTCCCCACTCCCCATTCCCGGCCTCTCAGCGCTTCGGCGGCCCCTTGCGCGGCGGGCGGTCGGCGGCGAAGCGGCCGGCCGGGCGCGGGCCGGCGGCGTTGGGCTTGCCGCCGGGCTTGCCGGTACGGGCGAACTTCGGCTTGAACGGCGCGCCGCCGGCATCGTCGCCTTCGAGCTTGCGCATCTGCAGTTGCTGGCCGGACACCCAGACCTTCTTCAGGTGCGTCAGCAGCTCGCGCGGCATATCCGCCGGCAGGTCCAGCACCGAGTGGTCGTCGTGGATGTCGATGCGGCCGATGTACTTGCTTTCCAGCCCGGCTTCGTTGGCGATCGCGCCGACGATGTTGGCCGGCTTGACCCCGTGCTGGTGGCCGACCTCGATGCGGTAGGTCTCCATGCCCACTTCCGGCGCGCCGCGCGGCGCTTTCGGCGCCTTGTCGCGGCGCGGCGCCTCGAAGCTGCCGACATCGCGGTGGTAGTCGAAATCCTCGCCGCGCGCAGCCGGCGCCGGACGCGCCGGACGCTCGCCATCGTCGCGGCGCGGCGCACGCGGCTCGCGCTCGAACTTCGGCTCGAAGCGGGGACGGTCCGGGCGCTCGCCACGCTCCGGCCGCTCGCGGCGCTCGAAGCGCTCACCCTGCGGCGGGCGCGGACGGTCCGGGGCCAGCAGCAGCGGCGTCTCGCCCTGCAGCAGGCGCGCCAGCGCCGCGGCCACTTCCACCATCGGCACGTTCTTCTCGGCCTCGAATTTCTGCAGCAGGTCGCGATACATGTCGATGCCGCCGCTGGCGATGGTCTCGCTGATCTTCTCCATGAAGCGGCTGACGCGCTGGTCGTTGACCGCGTCCACGCTGGGCAGCTGCATTTCCTCGATCGGCTGGCGCGTGGCGCGCTCGATCGCGCGCAGCATGCCGCGCTCGCGCGGGCTGACGAATAGGATCGCCTCGCCGCTGCGCCCGGCCCGGCCGGTGCGGCCGATGCGGTGCACGTAGCTTTCGGTGTCGTAGGGGATGTCGTAGTTCAGCACGTGGCTGATTCGCTCCACGTCCAGGCCGCGCGCGGCCACGTCGGTGGCGACGAGGACGTCGAGCTTGCCGTCCTTGAGCTGCTGGATCACCCGCTCGCGCTGCGCCTGCTGGATGTCGCCGTTGATCGCCGCCGCGGCCAGGCCGCGCGCCTGCAGCTTCTGCGCCAGTTCGTCGGTGCCGGCCTTGGTGCGCGCGAAGATGATCATCGCGTCGAACGGCTCGACCTCCAGGATACGGGTCAGCGCGTCGAGCTTGTGCAGCCCGCTCACCGCCCAGTAGCGCTGGCGGATATTGGCCGACGTGGTGGTCTTGGAGGCGATGATCACCTCGGCCGGGTCGTTCAGATAGGTCTGCGCGATGCGCTTGATCGCCGGCGGCATGGTCGCCGAGAACAGCGCCACCTGGCGCGACTCCGGCAGCTTCTTCAGCACCGCCTCGACGTCGTCGATGAAGCCCATGCGCAGCATCTCGTCGGCTTCGTCGAGCACCAGCGTCTTCAGTTCGGACAGGTCCAGGGTGCCGCGGTCCAGGTGATCGATCACCCGCCCCGGGGTGCCCACCACCACGTGCACGCCGCGCTTGAGCGCCGACAGCTGCTGCACGTAGGGCTGGCCGCCGTACACCGGCAGCACCTGGAAGCCGGGGATCGCCGCGGCGTAGCGATGGAACGCCTCGGCCACCTGGATCGCCAGTTCGCGGGTGGGCGCCAGCACCAGCGCCTGCGGCTTGCGCTGGGCGAAATCCAGCCGCGACAGGATCGGCAGCGCGAACGCGGCGGTCTTGCCGGTGCCGGTCTGCGCCTGGCCGAGCAGGTCGCGGCCGGTCAGCAGCGCCGGGATGGTGGCGGCCTGGATCGGCGACGGCGACTCGTAGCCGACGTCGGCCACCGCCTTCATCACAGCAGGGGAGAGGCCGAGATCTGCGAACAGCAGCGGCGCGGGGGTATCTTGGGACATGGGAGACTCCGGGGGCGCCGCAGAGAACCGGCAGGCGCAAAGAAGCCCCTATTGTGCGCCCTGACGGCCCGCATGTCGAAAGCAGGTGAAGGGCACCGTTCAGGCGTGACCCGCTCCGCACTGCCGGACGACGGTCTTGGCGCGGGGTCCGCAAGGCGCAGCGCAACGGCCCGCCACGGCGGCAACAACCTGCAGCCAGCGACACGCTGGGCGTTTTGTCCGCGAATGACCGACAATGGGCGCCGATTTCCGAGCAGCCCCCAATGCAGACCATCGATCTCCAGCTAGAAAGCGACTACGTGGAACTCAAGCACCTGTTGAAACTGACCGGCCTGTGCGACAGCGGCGGCGCGGCCAAGGCCGTGATCAGCGAAGGCCAGGTGCGCGTGGACGGCGAGGTCGAACTGCGCAAGGCCTGCAAGGTGCGCGCGGGCCAGGTGGTGCAACTGGGCGACGTGCAGGTGCAGGTGCTCGGCAAGCAATGATCGCCATCGGCGCAGCCGGCCCGTCGTGCGCCGGCCGGCTGCGACTGGCGACGCGGCGTGCCGCGCGATGCTGATCGAACTCGGCGCCCGCAACATCGCGCCGTCGGCGGAGGATCCGCACCACGACGTGTACACGGTGCACCTCGATCCCGCCGCGGCAAAGCCGTTCTGCCTGGGGCAATCCATCCGCGGCGGCCATGCCGAACGCGGCGGCTGCATCTTCCTGGCGCTGGACGAACTGGACGCCTGGTCCGGCGACTGGCGCCAGCACCTGCGCCACGCCGGCTGCACCTGGGCCATCGCCCCGATCGAAGCGGCGCAGCGCGGCGGCGACCTGCAAGCCGCCCTCGCCCAGCTCGTCGTCGGCGCGGCGCAATCGCGTTCACCCTGAAGGCTTGCTTTCCGCCCCTCGTAGGAGCGGCTTCAGCCGCGACCGGGCTTTACCGGGAGAGCCCGGTCGCGGCTGAAGCCGCTCCTACGAGGAGGCGCACCACAGGCTCAGTCCTGGCGACAACCGCCACAGCGCACGCGCCGACCCGTCGCTCTTCCCGGCCGCCCTGACCTCAGCGCCCCATCGCCACCACGCGCTGGGTCAGGTGCGCGGCGATCGCACGCTTGAACGGCGCGACCCGGTCGGCCACGCGCAGCGCGGCGCTGCGCAGGGCGCGCGCCGGCAGGCGGTCGTCGGTGTAGAGCGCGGCGATCGCATTGGTCGCCTCGTACAGCGGCCGCGTGGCCAGGCGGTGTCCGCGCTGGTAGCCGGCCAGCAAGGCCGGGGCGGCGATGTCGCCGCCGCGTGCGACCGCGTCGTGCAGCGCGCGCGCCAGCCGCGCCTGGCTCTGCAGGCCGAAATTGAAGCCGTGCGCGGTCACCGGATGCATGCCCACCGCGGCGTCGCCGATCAAGGCATAGCGCTCGGCGACGAAGCGCTGCGCGTACACCGCCACCAGCGGATACGCCTGCGGCCGCACCAACGGCGTCATCGCCCCGAGGCGATGCTCGAAGCAGGCACCGATCTCCGCGCCCAACGCCGCCTCGTCCATCTGCAGCAGCGCCTGCGCGCGCTCCGGCGGCAGGGTCAGCACCGCCGAGGCCGCGTTGCCGTGCAGTGGCAGCAGCGCCATGGTGCGGCCATAGCCGAACCACTCCCAGGCCGTTTGATGGTGCGGACGTTCATGGCGCACCCGGCAGACCAGCATCGTGCGACCGAAATCGCGCAGCTGCGCGCCGATCCCGCTCATGCGCCGCGTGCTGGAAAAACGACTGTCGGCCGCCACCACCAGCCGCGCGGCCACGCTGCGGCCGTCGGAGAGCTGCAACTGCGCCTGGCGCGCGTCGCGGCGCAGCGCCTGCACCGACACGCCGTCGAGCAGGCTCAGGCCGGGCTGGTCCTGCACCGCGGCGAACGCGGCGCGGCGGATCAGGTGATTGGGCACCAGCCAGCCCAGGTCGCCACGATCGCCCTCGCCCGCGGCGAAGGTCAGCGCGAACGGCGAGGACCCATTCATCACCCGCGCATCGCGCAGCGGCGCGATCGCCTGCGGGTCGATCCGCGCCCACAGGTCCAGCTGTTCCAGCAGCGCCCGCGAGGCATGGGTCAGCGCGATTTCGCGGCCATCGAAGGCGGCCTCGGCCAACGCCGCGCGCGGCTGCGGCTCGATCAGCGCCAGCGACAGGCCGCTGCCGGCCAGCGAACGCGCGAAGCACAGCCCGGCAGGGCCGGCCCCGACGATGGCGATATCCACTTGCATGCGGCGACTCCGTGATCGAACCCGGACAGGATACGACCGCCGCGCACCGCGTCCTTGATCTGGATCAGCGCTGCGACGATCGGTCGCAGCACGGCGCGCTCAGAACAGCGCCCACACCAGTTGCAGGATCGCCCACAGCGACACCACCCACACCAGGCTGCGCACGTACGGCACGCCGGCAGCGTACAGCGGCACATAGGCCACCCGCGCCCACAGGTAGAGTTGCGCCGACAGCGCGGTGTGCGCATCGCCCCTGCCCAACGCGGCCACCGCCACCGCGGCGGCGGCGAAGAACGGGAAGGTCTCCAGGAAATTGCGCAGCGCGCGATCCAGGCGCCCGGCCACGCCGGCCGGCGGCGGTTGCGGCGCATCGCGCGCGCCGGCGTTCCACTTCAAGCCACGTTGGGCGGTGACGAAGGCGGAGGCGAGCAGCAGTTGCGCGATCCCGAGCAGGATCGCCCAGGCCAGCATGCGGATTTCGGTGGGCATCGGAGCCTCGTCGGCAACGGGAAGATGGCGCGCAGCATGCCGCTCAATCGGGCATGGCGACGTGATAGCCGACCAGGCGCCAGGTCTTGTCCTCGTCCAGCCGCAACGACACCAGTTCGCGCACCGGCTGCGGCGCATTGGCGAAGCGGCTGGGGAAACTGATGTTGACGTAGGTGCCCGGCGGCACCTGCGAGCCGGCGGCGTACTGCACCCGCGCCACGCTGGCGACGCCGCGGCCGAGCAGCGCGCCCAGTCGGGCACGCGCGGCGTCGATCTCGCGCACGAACACCGCACGCGTCACCGCCTTCTTCGCCACCGCCGAGGCGCCGTCCCACAGCTCGCCGGTGCGCCCGGCATCGACCAGTTGCGCGGCGCGCAGGCCGGCCTGTGCCATCTGTGCATCCTGCTTGGCCAGCGGCCCGGGCGCGGGCACGGCGGAGCCGGCATGCCGCGGCGTCGGTTTCGGTGCCGCCGCGGGCGCGGCAGCAGGTGCGGCGGGCGCCGCTGGCGGGGCAGTGGTCGGCGCGGGCGCGGACGATGCCGGGGGCGCGGTCTGCGCGGAAGCGAAGCCAGCGACAAAAGCCAGCAGGACGAAAGTGAGGCGGAACGGCAAGGAGATGGACAAGGACATCGCTCGGCAGCGGCGGCGGCAAGGGCCGCAGTCTACGCGGCCTGTGCGGACCAGCGCAGCGGCCCTACGGCGTCTCCTCGCTCGCCACGACCGCAGTCTCGCTCGCCACTCCCGCGGCCGCAGCCGGGGCGGCGTAGCGCTGCCGGTGCCAGGCGCGCCAACTGGCCCATAGCGCCCAGGCGGTCGCCGCCAGCAGGGCGAGCAGACTCAGCAGCGAGCCGGTCCGCGCCAGCCAGGGCGCGTGCAGGCCGTTGGCCAGGTGCAGCAGCACTTCGGCGATCACGAAGCCGCCCACCGCCAGCAACGCCGGGGGCAGATACAGCCGCAGCATCAAGCGGGTTCCGGCGGCCATGCGCGTGCTCCGGTGTGGAATGCCGCGACGCTAGCCCCGCCTCCATGCCCGCCACGTGAATGGGCGGCACGCGCCGCAGCGGCCGTTCAGGCGCCGGGCGAGGCCAGCGGCAGCGTCGCCACGTCGATCTCCGACAGCGGGCTTTCGGCCGGACAGGCCTGGTCCGGGAATCCGAAGCGCTGCTTCAGCGCCTGGCCGCAGGCGGTCAGGCTCTCCAGGTCCACGTCCTTTTTGGTCTTGCACTCCTGGTCGAAAGCGACCAGGAACGCGTCCTTGCGCCGCACGAAATCGTCGCCGCACTTGCGCAACTGCTTGATCCGCTCCAGGTCGTCCTGCACCGCGTTGGTGCCGTCGAGCCCGTACTGCTTGAGCTCGTCGCTGCTGAGCAGGCGCAGGCTGCGGTTGGGCACGGTCATCATCAGGTCGGCCACCGCCACCGCCACGCCGTTGCGCTCCAGGTAGTCCTTGACGTTGCCATAGACCTCCTGCAGCTCGCGGTTGAGTTCGGCGCGCGAGGTCGCGGTGGAACTGATCCGCATCATCCGGTGGATGCCGACCTTGCCGGAGATCAGCCGGTTGTCGCCGGCGGCCAGCACGAACACGCAGGCGCTGTGGCAGACCGAGCCTTCGCGCACCCACACGGTCCAGCCGGATTCGCCGATCGCATCGCCGGCGCGGATCGCCGCCTCGACCTGGCCACCGCTGGAATCGAGGTCGAGCACGCGCTTGCCGATGCCGGTCTGCCTGGCCACCTCGGCCAGGCGCCGCACCATCTCGGCGAAGCCGGCGTTGATCTTGCCGACATAGCGCACCCGCATCAGGCCGCGCTCCCGGCATGGCGCCAGCGCCGCTTCCACCGCTGGCCGGTCCAGCCCGGCCAGCGGCTGGCCGTCGCCGGCCTCGGCAGCGTAGTCGGTATCGCAACTGACGAAGGCCTCGCCGTTCTCCAGGGTGGCCTCGTCCCAGGCCTGCGGATCGCGCTTGGGCGTGACCGCATGCGGCGGTCGCGCTGGCGGCGCGCCGATCGAGACCATGTGCTCGCCGTCGGCGGAGGGGCTGTCGGCGACGGTCCGCGGTGCCGACGCCGGCTGCTGCCCGCAGGCCAACAGGCCCAGGCAACACAGCGACAACCAGCAGAGTCTGAACGAAGCAACCAAGCGCAGGATCCACGGCGAACACGGAAGGCAGACGCAAGACGCCCACCGACCTAGTCTAGTGCCGCAGCGCGGAACCTCCCCAACTGCGCCTAAACCGCGGGCACCACGGCCATGCGAGCGCGACGGCATTGCTGTCCGAAAACGGCCAGTGCGCCGCGCCGGGGCCGACTAGACTGGCGCCATGCCTGCCCTCGCCGCCACCGATCACGCCCTCTACGACCGCGCCCGCCAGTCGCGCGATGCGCGCTTCGACGGCGTGTTCTTCACTGCGGTGCGCAGCACCGGCATCTACTGCCGGCCGGTATGCCCGGCGCCGCCGCCCAAGCGCAGCAACGTGCGCTATTACCCCAGCGCCGCGGCCGCGGCGGCGGCCGGCTACCGGCCGTGCCTGCGCTGCCGTCCCGAACTGTCGCCGGAGGCGCAGCAACAGGTGGGCGAAGAGGCGGTGCGGCGGGCACTGGCGCTGATCGCCGAAGGCGCGCTGCAGGACGCCAGCGTCGCCGCGCTGGCCGCCGAACTGGGCATCAGCGCGCGCCAGTTGCAGCGCCTGTTCGTGGCCCAGCTCGGCGCCACCCCGGCGGCGGTGCACGCCACCCGGCGCCTGTTGCTGGCCAAGCAACTGCTCACCGAGACCGCGCTGCCGATCACCCAGGTGGCGCTGGCGGCCGGCTTCAACAGCCTGCGCCGCTTCAATGCCGCCTTCCTGGACGGCTGCGGCATGCCGCCCTCGGCGATCCGCAAGCAGCGCGCCGAGAGTCCCGGCGGCGACCTGGTGCTGCGCCTGGGCTATCGGCCGCCGCTGGACTTCCTGGCGATGCTGGCGTTCCTGCGCAAGCGCGCCATCCCCGGCATCGAGCGCATCGGCGAGGCCAGCTACGAGCGCGTGCTCGGCCCCTGCGAGGCCTCCACGCGCATCCGCGTCGAGGCCGATCCGCAGCGCCACGAACTGCGCCTGCACATCGCCGCGGCCGATCCGCGCGCCATTCCCGACATCGTGCGGCGGGTGCGCCGCGTGTTCGACCTGGATGCCGACCTGCGCGCGGTACACGCCACGCTCGGCGACGATCCGCTGCTGGCGCGCGCCATCGCCCGGCGTCCCGGGCTGCGCGTGCCCGGCGGCTGGGACGGGTTCGAAGTGGCGGTGCGTGCGGTGCTCGGCCAGCAGGTCAGCGTCGCGGGTGCGGCGACCCTGGCCGCGCGCCTGGTCGATCGCCATGGCGCCGCGCGGCCCGGCCAACCGCCGGGGCTGGACCGCGCCTTCCCGACCCCGCAGGCGCTGCGCGATGCGCCGCTGGAAGCGATCGGCCTGCCGCGCTCGCGGGCGGCGACGATCCGTGCGCTGGCGCAGGCGGTGCTGGACGGCCGTCTGTCCTTCCGCGCCGGCCAGCGCCTGGACGACTTCGTCGCCCACGCCATCACCTTGCCCGGCATCGGCGCCTGGACCGCGCACTACATCGCGCTGCGCGCGCTCGGCCAGCCCGACGCCTTCCCCGCCGGCGACCTGGTGCTGCAACGCATGCTCGGCGAAGGCGGCGCACGCCTGAGCGAACGCGCCACCGAGGCGCGCGCGCAGGCCTGGCGACCCTGGCGCGCCTACGCGGTGCTGCACCTGTGGCACCTGGCCAACGACCCTCCCGAGGAGAACCGCGCATGACCGCGCCCCCGCTGTCCTACGACCGTTTCGACACCCCGATCGGCATGCTCACCGTCGCCGTCGGCAGCGATGGCGTGCGCCACATCCTGTTCCCGGAGAACCGCTACGACGCCCGCGGACGTGCCGACTGGGTGCACGACCCGGCGCCGGTGCGCGCCGCGCGCGAGCAGCTGCTGGCCTACTTCGCCGGCGAGCGCGACCACTTCGACCTGCCGCTGGCGCCGCACGGCACCGACTTCCAGAAGCGGGTGTGGCTGGCGCTGGCCGAGATCCCGTTCGGCGCGACCTGGAGCTACGCGCAACTGGCGCACCATCTCGGCCAGCCGCGCGCGGTGCGTGCGGTCGGTGCCGCCAACGGCCGCAACCCGCTGCCGATCGTGCTGCCCTGCCATCGGGTGATCGGCGCCAACGGCGCGCTCACCGGCTTCGGTGGCGGCCTGCCGACCAAGGCCGCACTGCTGGCGCTGGAGCGACGCGAGGGCGGCAGCACGGCCGTCGGCACGATGGCGCCGCTGTTCGGCTGAGCGTAGCGGCCACGCGGCGGCGCCGATCGACGTCCATCCCTCGCTTGAACCACCCGCTCCGCCTCCCTGCCGCGCCCGACGACGGCGATCCGCCGGCGCTGCGCTGAGCGCCAAGGCAACGGCCGCGGCGCGCCGGCGCCCGCCTTGAGCAACGCATGCGACAATGGCCGCATGCACTCGCCCGACTCCGCGCAACCACCGCGCCTGCGCCAACTGATCTCGCAGGAGAGCTGGAAGCAGCGCGCCGTGCTGTGGGGCGGCGCGGTGGCGGTGGCCTTGGTCTCCATCGTCTTCGCCAAGGCCAGCGACGCCGCCTTCCATCTGTTCCAGCGAATCATCGGGCATTCGCCCTGGTGGGCGCTGCTGCTGACCCCGAGCGTGTTCGCCCTGCTCGCCTGGCTGACCAACGGCGCACTGCGCCCCACCCGCGGCAGCGGCATCCCGCAGGTGATCGCCGCGCTGGAACGTCCCGACGACGGCTTCCGCCAGGCCAATCTGTCGCTGCGCGTGTCCGCGGGCAAGCTGATGCTGACCACCATGGCCCTGTTCGGCGGTGCCTCGATCGGCCGCGAAGGCCCGACCGTGCACGTCGGCGCCAGCCTGATGTACGTGTTCGGGCGCTGGTTCGGCTTTCGCGATGCGCGCCAGGCCAGCCATTTCCTGCTGGCCGGCGGCGCCGCCGGCATCGCCGCGGCGTTCAATACGCCGCTGGCCGGCGTGGTGTTCGCCATCGAGGAACTGAGCGGGCGCTTCGAGCACCACTTCTCCGGCACCTTGCTGACCGCGGTGATCGTCGGCGGCGTGATCTCGCTGGGCCTGCTCGGCGACTACACCTACTTCGGCCGGGTCGCCACCGCCGGCCTGCCGCTGGGCAAGGCGTGGCTGGCGATCCTGCTGTGCGGCGTGGTCGCCGGCCTGCTCGGCGGCGCCTTCGCGCGCATGGTGCTGCTCACCGTCGCCGGCAAGCCGCGCTGGCTGGGCGAGTTGCGCCGGCGCCAGCCGGTGCTGCTGGCTGCGCTGTGCGGCCTGGCGCTGGTGCTGCTGGGCCTGGTCTTCGGCAACGGCGCGTTCGGCACCGGCTACGAGCAGGCGCGCAGTCTGGTGCAGGGGCACGCCAGCGTCGGCCACGAATTCGGCCTGATGAAACTGCTGGCGAACCTGGTGTCCTACGTGGCCGGCATCCCCGGCGGCCTGTTCTCGCCGGCCCTGGCGGTCGGCGCCGGACTCGGCCACAACCTCGCCGTGCTGATGCCGGGCGTGGATCCGCGCATCTTCGTGCTGCTGGGCATGTGCGCCTATCTCACCGGCGTGACCCAGGCGCCGCTGACCTCGGCGGTGATCTCGCTGGAACTCACCGACAGCAGCGACATGCTGCTGCCGATCCTGGCGACGGTGCTGATCGCCCGCGGCGCCTCGGCGCTGGTCTGCCGCACGCCGATCTACCGCGGCCTGGCCGAGCTGTTGCTGGTGGCGCCACCGCCGGCCCCTACACCGCCCGCGGAAGAGGAAACGCCGACCTCGCTGGTCGCCGACCTGGCCGGCAGCGACCACGACGATCGCGACGACCGCCCCACCGCGCAACGCCCGCACTGACGGGTGGCGCGTGCCCGGCGCTGGTGCGATCGGGAAGCGCGCTGCCACTGCCGCTTCCGCCGCAAGACTGCCAGCCGCCGCCTGGCGGCGACGGTCAGGAATGACACAGACATAAAAAAACGCGGCGCAAGCGCCGCGTTCTTCGTCGCAACCGGTGGCTGGCTCAGCCGGCCTTGGCGACCGTCTTCTTGGCCACGGCCTTCTTCACCGCCGGCGCCTTGACCACCGACTTCTTCGCGGCCGGCGCGGCAGCGCCCACGGCCACCTTGCTCACGCTGTGCGAGCGCGAATTGCCGTAGCTGGCGTTGTAGCGCTTGCCCTTGGCGGTCTTGCGGTCACCCTTACCCATGCTCATCGACTCCTGAATGTGTGTGCGAAAACCCCCGCGCGATGCACGGGGTTTGGCGAGGCCAACGCGGTCGGCGCCCTCGCGCAAGGGCGGCAAGCCTACCACGTGCGCTCAATGGGCGCAGCTTGCGTCGTGCACGTGGCCGTGGTTCAGGCGCAGGTTGAGCAGGTGGGCCAGCCCGACCAGGGTGCCGCCGAAGGTCATGATCGCCGCATGCGGCGCCACTGCATGATGCAGCGCCGGCACCAGCAGCCCGGCCCACAGCGACAGCAGGCCCAGCGATAGCAACCCCAGCGCCTGCCACACGCGATGCCGGCGATAGCCGAGCACCAGGCTGAACAGGCCCAGGCAGGTCACGAACAGCACCAGGGTGCGCTCCACGCCGTCACCCAGCCACATCGACAGGCCCAGCGACGGCAGCACCGCCAAGGCCAGCGGCAGCACCGCGCAATGCACCGCGCACAGCAGCGAACCGGTGGCGCCGAGGCGGTCGAGCGCGGCGCGCAGATCGAACGGTGAGGACATGGCGGTCGGCACGGGTTGAAAGTGTTACGGAATAATATAACATTCGGCCGCCGGCGACCAGCGCGTCCCGTGCCCCTTCCTCGACCGTCCGCCGCCATTGCGCGGCGCCGGTGGTGCGCGCGTCGCCCCCGAACGTCCCTCCTAATGGAATGCCCATGCCCGCTCCCCGTCCCGTCCTGCTCCGCCGTTCCGCCCTGTCCCTGGCCTTGCTTGGCCTGCTGAGTCCGTCGCTGGCCCTGGCCGCCGACCCCACCGCCACGACGACCGCGGCCGATGCCACGCCGCCGGCGAGCGACAGCCGCCACGGCGCCGGCCACACGCAGGACCGGCACGTGAAGGACATGGACCAGGTGGTGGTCACCGCCAGCCCGCTGCGCGACGCCGCCGGCGCGTTGAGCCAGCCGGTGGACGTGCTGGCCGGCGAGCGCCTGGACGAGGCTCGCGGCGCCAGCATCGGCGAGACCGTGGCCAGCCTGCCGGGCGTGCAGAGCTCCAATTTCGGCCCCGGCGTGGGCCGGCCGATCATCCGCGGCCTCGACGGCCCGCGCGTGGCGGTGCTCAACGACGGCCTGTCCTCGCAGGACGTGTCCACGGTCAGCCAGGACCATTCGCCGGCAGTGGAGTCGTTCCTGGCCGACCAGATCGAAGTGCTGAAAGGCCCGTCGACCCTGCTGTACGGCTCCGGCGCCATCGGCGGCGTGGTCAACGTGGTCGACGGACGCATCGCCGAGACCCCGGTCGACGGCGTGCACGGCCGTGCCGAGGCGCGCTGGGAAGGCGGCGACAAGAGCGGCAACACCGACATGTTCCGCGTCGATGCCGGCAACGGCAGCGGCCTGTCGATCCACGCCGACGGCGTGTATCGCAACCTGAAGGACTACGACACGCCGGAAGGCCCGCAGCTCAACTCGTTCGTCAAGTCCAAGGTCGGCTCGATCGGCAGTTCGCTGGCCGGCGACTGGGGCTTCGTCGGCGTGTCGGTCTCGCGCTTCCGCGACGACTACGGCAACCCGGGCGAGCCGGGCGATCCGGCCGCCGGCGAGCGCGGCGTGTCGCTGCAGCTGCACCAGGACCGCTTCGAGCTCAAGGGTGCGCTGAACGACCCGTGGGGCGATGGCAGCGCGCTGCGCTACAGCTTCGGCCACACCGCCTACACCCACACCGAGTTCGAAGGCGCGGAGGTCGGCACCAAGTTCGACAAGCGCGCCAACGAAGGCCGCGTGGAGGCCTCCTTCGGCCTGGGCGGCGGCTGGCAGACCGCGGTCGGCGTGCAGGGCAGCGACTCGACCTTCCAGGCGATCGGCGAAGAAGCCTTCGTGCCGAAGACCGACACCCGCGCCATCGGCGTGTTCGCGCTGGCGCGCAACAGCTGGGACCGCGTGCAGGCCGAAGTCGGCGCGCGCGTGGACAAGACCAAGTACGAGACCGACACCGGCGTGGACCGCGACTTCACCCCGAAGAGCCTGTCGCTGAGCGGCGGTTTCCGCTTCAACGAACAATGGCGCCTGACCGCCAACCTCGACCACGCCGAGCGCGCCCCGGCCGAGGAAGAACTGTTCGCCAACGGCCCGCACATCGCCACCCTCGCCTACGAGATCGGCAACCCCGACCTGAAGACCGAAAAGGCCAACCAGGCCGAGCTGGGGCTGATCTTCAAGAACGACTGGGTGGATGCCAAGGTCGCCGGCTACTACAACCGCTACGACGACTTCATCTACATCGTCGACACCGGCGGCCAGTGGTACCACGAGGAGGACAACGACTTCCTGCCGATCCGCCAGTGGACCCAGGCCGATGCGGTGTTCCATGGCTTCGAAGGCGAGGCCACCTTTCACCTGGCCGACAACGACAGCGGCGCCTGGGACCTGCGTGTGTTCGGCGATACCGTGCGCGCGCGGCTGAAGGACGGCGGCAACCTGCCGCGCATCGCGCCGGCGCGCTACGGCGCGCAACTGCGTTGGGACGCCAGCCACTGGCGCGCCGCGCTGGGCGCCACCCGCTACCAGAAGCAGGACAAGGTCGCGGTCAACGAAACCCCGACCGCCGGCTACACCCTGGTCGATGCGCACCTGGCCTATCACGTCGATGTCGGCAGCACCGCCTGGGAAGTGTTCCTGGACGGCAACAACCTGACCGACCAGGACGCGCGCGTGCACACCTCGTTCCTCAAGGACGAGGTCATGCTGCCCGGCCGCAGCGCCTCGTTCGGCGTGCGCCTGTTCTTCTGATCGGCACGTTCACCGCCGCGTGACGAGGCCGCCTTCGGGCGGCCTCTCTTTTTCCGGCTAATGCGGCGCACTGCGCGAGAACACGTTGATCACCACCACGCCGGCGACGATCAGCGCCATGCCGACGATCGCCGGCGGATCCAGCGCCTGGCCGAACCGCCACCACGCCAGCAGCGAGATCAACACGATGCCGATGCCCGACCAGAGCGCATAGGCCACGCCCACCGGCACGCTGCGCAAGGTCAGCGACAGCAGATAGAAGGCGATGCCATAGCCGCACAGCGCCAGCAGCGTCGGCCACAGCCGGGTGAACCCCTCACTGGCCTTCAGCGCCGAGGTGGCGACCACCTCGGCGAGGATGGCCACCAGCAGGAACAACCAGTTCTTCATTGCAAAACGCTCTTGCATACACGCGCGCCACGATAGCAAGTGGAACGTGGTGAGGATGGCGACAGTCATTCTTCCGGCTGCCCACGTGTAACCGCACGCGACGCCACACTGCGCAGCGCACGCCGTGCGTGGCGGTGCGATGGCGGCCTGCGTGGGCAACCTGTCACGCAAACCTCGTCCTTACCGCGCTGCACAACGGTCCGATCGCCCGACGGGGTTACAAAGGGCGCCGCGCGTCGCCCCCTGCTTCGCGCCGTACCGGCCGCTGCGACGCGGCCGCGCGCTGCACGCGCGTGCCGCATCCCGGCCGATCGTTCCGAATGAAGAAAGGAGAGATTCTTCATGCATCTTGCGCCGCTTCATCATCTGCTGCCCCTGTCCATCGCCGCCGCCCTGCTCGCGCCTCCCGCGTTGGCACAGACCGCCGACGCACCCGCTGCGCCGGCAACGCAACCCGACGCCACCACCCTGGATACCGTGGTCGTCAGCGGCACTGCGCGCTTCAGCGGCCTGCGCAAACGCGACGCGAGCTTCTCGATCACCACCGCCACACCCGAACAGATCCAGCAGGCGGTGCCGCAGAGCAGCGCCGACCTGCTGAAGATCGTGCCCGGCGTGTGGGCCGAGCCCAGCGGCGGCGGCACCGGCGCCAACATCTTCGTGCGCGGCATGCCGTCGGAAGGCGATGCGCCGTTCGTCACTTTCCAGCTCGATGGCGCGCCGCTGTTCCCGCCGCCGACGCTGTCGTTCCTGGAAAATTCCACGCTGTTCCGCACCGACGACACCGTCGAACGCATGGAGGTGCTGCGCGGCGGCTCCAGCCCGATCTTCTCCAACGGCCAGGCCGGCATCACCGTCAACTTCATCCAGAAGAAGGGCCAGGACGAGCCGGAAGGCAGCGTGCGCCTCACCGGCGGCAGCGACGCCCTGCGCCGCATCGATCTGTTCAACAGCGGGCCGATGGGCAACGGCTGGTACTACAGCATCGGCGGCTTCTTCCGCGAGACCGATGGTGTGCGCGACCCGCAGTTCCCGGCGGACAAGGGCGGCCAGTTCAGCGCCACCCTGAGCAGGCGCTGGGACAGCGGCGAACTGTCGTTCTATGCGCGCCATACCGACGACAACAACGCCTTCTACACGGCGATCCCGCTGTTGTCGCGCAACAACGGCAACGACCTGTCCAGCTTTCCCGGCCTCGACGCGCAGCACGGCACGCTGCTGAGCGACGACTTCCGCAACGTCACCCTGCCGGTCGGCCCCAACGGCCAGACCATCCGGCGCGACCTCGACGACGGCCGCGGCGTCAACATCGACGTATTCGGCGGCGAACTGAACTGGCAGTTGGGCGACTGGACCCTGGCCGACCGCTTCAACGTGATGGGCGGCACCGCGCCGACCTATGCGCTGTTCACCGGCGACGCGCCGCAGCGGCTGGGCGACTTCATCGCCGGCTACGGCAGCACCGGCAGCGCGCGCTATACCAACGGCGGCGGCGCGGTCGATCCGAACCAGCAGGTGCTGGAAGCCGGCTGGTGGTCGGTGGACAAGCGCCTGAACTCCTTCACCAACGACCTGCGCCTGAGCCGCGCGCTGTTCGCCGGCAACACGCTCACCGTGGGCAGCTACTACGCCAGGTATACCTCCAACGACACCTGGTACCTCGGCAACACGATGCTGCTGACCGCGCAGAACCATGCGCGGCGCGTCGACGTGACGCTGGACGACGGCCGCCAACCGACCCGCGACGGCTTCACCAGCACCGCCTTCCTGGCCCTGCGCGCGCACTACCAGGGCGAGAACGCTGCGGTGTTCGTCGCCGACGAATGGGAACTGGACGAGCGTCTGCGCCTGGACCTGGGCGTGCGCTACGAGCGCCAGCGCGTCACCGGCACCGTGCACGACACCGCCACCGTCGACCTGGACGGCAATCCGGCCACGCTCTACGACAACGCCACCTCGATCTCGCTGCCGAGCGCGCGGCGCATCGACCAGGACGACAACGCGCTGTCGTGGACGGCCGGATTGAACGTCAAGCTCGACGCGCACAACAGCGTGTTCGCGCGGGTCAATTCCGGGGTCAAGTTTCCCGGCTTCGACAACCTGCGCGACGGCCAGACCAAGGTGCAGGACATCCGGCAATACGAACTGGGATTGAAGTCCGGCGCGACCAACTACGATCTGTACCTCACGGCGTTCTACAACACCTTCAAGAACTCGCCGTTCCAGGCCTTCCTGGCCAACGGCAGCAACTTCACCACGGTCGGCGATTCGCGCGCCTACGGCCTGGAGGTGGAAGGGGCGATCCGTCCGTTCGGCGGCTTCGAACTGGCCGGCACCGGGGTGTGGCTGGACGCCAAGTACCGCAACTACCGCGAGTACACCGGCAACCAGGTCATGCGCCAGCCCAAGCGCCAGTTCCGGCTGACCCCGAGCTACTACTGGATGCTGCCGTTCGGCGACCTGCGCGTGTTCGCCACCTACTCCTACATCGGCGAACGCTACGCCGACCTGGCCAACAGCCAGCGCCTGCCGTCCTACGACATGCTCGACGTCGGTGCCAGCCTGCACAGCGGCGAGCACTGGGAGTTCACCGTCAGCGGCAGTAACGTGACCGACACCCTAGGCCTGACCGAGGGCAATGTGCGCGTGCCCGGCGCGGCCACCGGCGGCGTGTTCATGGGCCGCCCGATCGCCGGCCGCCAGTATCAGGTGTCGGTGGCGTATCGCTGGTAGCGCCTGCACGATTGCAGACGCCCATGCTGCAATCGCCACCATGGGCCGCGTAGCGTCAGCCGCGGCAGGCGCAGTCCGCCTGCCGCGGCGGCAACCGCGCCTGCCGATGCACTGAGCGTCGCGCACCTGCGCCACGCGATTCCGACCATCGTCCGGACCGAATCACTGCCCCGACACCCTCCCTTCGCGTTCTCTTCGCAGTCCCTTCGCGGTCCCGCCGCGATGCTCGTGTTTCGGGTGCCGATGCGTGCCCGCACGTCGGCGTCGCGATGGCGACGCCGCTACCCAGGCCGATTCGCTCCATGCTGCGCCACGGCGCGCGCGGTGGCGGTCCCCCAGGCAGGAGAGACCGATGCAGCATGACCCCCACCGTTCCGAGGCCGCGTCCGGCGCTGCCGACAGTGCGCGCGACACTCCATTGAGCGAGGACGAGGCCGCGTTGGCGCGCCGGCTCGGCATCAACGGCCTGTCGCGCCGCGAATTCCTGGCCCTGCTCTCGGCCGCCGGCCTCAGCAGCGCCGGTGGGCAGATCCTCTTCAGCGAAGCCGCGTTCGCCGCACCCGTCGCCAAGGCCGCACCGCCGCAGAACGCGTTGCCGGTCGTCCTCGAGGTCAATGGCCAGCGCCATGCGCTGCAACTGGATCCACGGACCACCTTGCTGGATGCACTGCGCGAACACCTGGCACTGACCGGCACCAAGAAGGGCTGCGACCACGGTCAGTGCGGCGCCTGCACGGTGATCGTCGACGGCGAGCGCCGCCTCTCCTGCCTGACCCTCGCCGCGCAGGCCGAAGACACGCAGATCACCACCATCGAAGGCCTGGCCGACGGCGAGCGGTTGCATCCGATGCAGGCTGCGTTCGTGCAGCACGACGGCTTCCAGTGCGGCTACTGCACGCCTGGGCAGATCTGCTCGGCGGTGGCGCTGTTGAACGAGATCAAGCGCGGCGATGCCAGCCACGTCAGCGCCGACGTCAGCCACCCGGTCACCGAGCTCAGCGACGCCGAGGTGCGCGAGCGCATGAGCGGCAACATCTGCCGCTGCGGCGCTTACCCCAAGATCGTCGCCGCCATCCAGGACGTGCACAGCGGCGGCGCGCCGCGGCCGTTGACCTGGCGCTATGTCGACCAGTCCGAACTGACCGCACTGAAGATGGCGAAGGAGGTGGCCGATGACGCCGTTTAAGTACCAGCGCGCGACCTCGCCGGAGGACGCGGTGCGCCGTGTCGCCGCCAACCCGAACGCACGCTTCCTCGGCGGCGGCACCAACCTGCTCGACCTGATGAAGGAAGGGGTGACCGGTGCCGACGAGATCGTCGACCTGACCCGGCTCAAGGGCCTGGCCGAGATCGCCGAAACCGCCGACGGCGGCCTGCGCCTGGGCGCGCTCGCCAACAACACGCAGACCGCGAACCATCCCTTGGTGCGCCAGCGCTATCCGTTGCTGAGCCAGGCGATCCTGGCCGGGGCCACGATGCAGTTGCGCAACATGGCCAGCAACGGCGGCAACCTGCTGCAGCGCACGCGCTGCGGCTACTTCTACGACACCGCCCTGCCCTGCAACAAGCGCGAGCCCGGCAGCGGCTGCGGCGCGCGCGAGGGGCTCAACCGCACCCACGCGATCTTCGGCCACAGCGCGCACTGCGTGGCCGTGCACCCGTCGGACATGTGCGTGGCCCTGGCCGCGCTGGACGCAACCGTGCAGGTGCGCACGCCGGCCGGCGCCCAGCGCGAGATCCCGTTCGCCGAATTCCACCTGCTGCCCGAGGCGCGCGCCGATGTCGACAACCAGCTCGCGCATGGCGAACTGATCGAGTCGATCACCCTGCCGGCACCGGGGTTCGCCGCGCACAGCCATTATCTGAAGGTGCGCGACCGGGCCAGCTACGCGTTCGCACTGATCTCGGTGGCCGCGGCGCTGGCGCTGGAACCGGACGGGCGCATCCGCGAAGCGCGCATCGCCATGGGCGGGGTGGCGCACAAACCCTGGCGTGCGCGCGCCGCCGAACGCGCGCTGGTCGGGCAGCATGTGGGTGAAGCTGCCTTCGCCGCCGCCGCGCAGGCCGAGATGGCCGCGGCGCGGCCGCTGGCGCACAACGCCTACAAGATCCCGATGGGCACGCACGCGATGATCCGCGCCCTGCACCGCGCCAGCGGCAGCGATGCCGCGTGAGCGGCCAACCGGAGAACCGGCAATGAACTACATCGGTAAGGAAATGCGCCGCGTCGACGGCTTCGCCAAGGTCACCGGCAAGGCACGCTATGCGGCCGAGTTCCAGATCCCACACCTGGTCCACGGCTACATCCTCACCAGCACCATCGCCAAGGGCCGCATCGTGCGCATCGACACCCGCGCCGCCGAAGCCGCGCCGGGCGTGATCAAGGTGTTGACCCACCTCAATGCGATCAAGCCGGTGTCCGACGCGGTCAAGAAGAAGGGCGAAGACCTGTCGTTCCGCGCCCTGGTCGACGACCGCATCCATTTCAACGCGCAGCCGATCGCGGTGGTGGTGGCCAGCACCTTCGAGCAGGCCCGGCACGCGTCGCGGCTGATCCAGGTGGAGTATGCCACCGAGGCGGCGCACACCGATTTCGACGCGTTGCTCGACCAGGCGCACGATCCGACCCCTGAAGAGTCGCCGAAGCCGCGCGGCAACCCGGCCGCCGCGTTCGCCGCCGCGCCGGTGAAGCTGGAGGCCGCGTACACGATGCCGGTGGAGCACCATAATCCGATGGAACCGCACGGCGGCATCGGCTACTGGATCGGCGACACCCTGACCGTGGTCAACAAGAGCCAGAACGTCTACCAGGACCGCGAACAGCTGGCCGGCTACTTCGGCATTCCGGTGGACAAGGTCAATGTGGTCTCGCTGTTCGTCGGCGGCGCATTCGGCTCCTGCCTGCGCCCCAACTACTACACCTTCCTGCTCGGCGCGGTCTCCAAGGCGGTCGGCCTGCCGGTGAAGATCGTCTACACGCGGCGGCAGATGTTCAGCGGCCATGGCTACCGCCCTTACTACCGCGTGGAACTGGGCCTGGGTGCCGACGCCGCCGGCACGCTGCAGGCGATCCGCTACCGGCACGTGCTCAACACCTCGCGCATCGAGGCGTTCAACGAGGCGATCTTCCGCAATGCACGCTCGCTGTACGCGTGTCCGAACGTGGAGGATCGTTTCGAGGTGGTGGAGACCGACCTGCCGACGCCGCAAGCGATGCGCGCGCCCGGCACCATCAGCCAGATGTTCGGCATCGAGTGCGCAATGGACGAACTGGCCTATGCGCTGAAGATGGACCCACTGCAACTGCGCCTGGCCAACTACGCCGAGACCGACCCGGAAACCGGCAAGCCGTTTTCCAGCAAGGCGCTGCGCGAGTGCTACGCGCTCGCCGCCGAGACCTTCGGCTGGAGCAAGCGCACGCCCGAGCCGCGCTCCATGCGCGATGGCCGCCTGCTGGTCGGCTGGGGCATGGCCACCGGCACCTGGGCGTCGATGCAGATGCCGGCGCTGGCGCGGGTGGTGCTGAAGGCCGACGGCAGCGCCCGGGTCGGTAGTGCCACGTCCGACATCGGCCCCGGCACCTACACGGTGATGACCCTGATCGCCGCCGAGTATCTGGGCATCGACGCCAAGCGCGTGCAGTTCGAACTGGGCGACACGCGCCTGCCCAAGGCGCCGGCGCAGGGCGGCTCGTGGACCACCGCCAGCGTCGGCAGCGCGATCCACGGCGCGGCGCGCGAGATCCGCGGCAAGCTGCTGGAACTGGCCAGGCAGGATGGGCAGGCCGCGTTCAGCGGACTGGACGTGGATGCGGTGGAACTGGTCGATGGCCAGCTGCGCCCGACCGGCAAGCCCGAAGCCGGCCTGGAAGTCGCCAAGCTGATGCGCCAGCACGGCCTGCAGGAGCTGGAGGTGGTGCACGAATCCAAGCCCTCGGCCGAGCGCAAGCAGTACGCCACCGCCGCGCACGGCGCGCAGTTCATCGAGGTCAAGGTCGATCCGGACACGGGCATGGTGCAGGTGACCCGGGTCATCGAAGCCACCGCCTGCGGCAAGATCATGAATCCGCTGACCTCGCACAGCCAGGAAATCGGCGGGGTGGTGATGGGCATCGGCATGGCGCTCAGCGAAGGCACCGAGATCGACCATCGCTACGGGCGCATGCTCAACGCCTCGCTGGCCGACTATCACGTGCCGGTCAACGCCGACGTGCACGAGATCCAGACCATGTTCGTCGAAGAGAACGACACCATCGTCAACCCGCTCGGGGTCAAGGGCATGGGCGAGCTGGGCATGGTCGGCATTCCCGCGGCCATCGCCAACGCCGTGTTCCACGCCACCGGCAAGCGCATCCGCGACCTGCCGATCACCCCGGACAAGTTGATCGGCTGAGCGCGATCGCCTCTTGCTGCGCCGCGTTTTTGCGCGCAATTTGTTCTTGTAGGAGCGGCTTCAGCCGCGACAGGCATGATCGAGAAAGCCCATCGCGGCTGAAGCCGCTTGTGTCAAATGAGGGTCTATCGTTGCAGGTGAGAGCGGAGTGCGGCAGGCCGTTTAGCCGTAGTGCCAGCAAGCACGAGTAGGAGTCAGCGCCGCCGCACCCCGTATCTCCTGCCTCATCAGCCCGAACAGTTGCCCGAGTCGCGAGCTCGAACTCCACAAGCATGGGCGTCGGCAGGAGTGCTCTCGTGCCTGAGTCTACTGTGGAGAACGTCTATGCGGCGCTATGTCGGGATCGATGTATCCAAGGCCGAACTGGTCATTCATGTCCTGCCGGACGAGCAGACCTGGACCCAAGCCAATACGCCACAGGGGCAGCGTGCGCTGGCCCAACGCCTGGCCGAGCTGGGCTGCGAGCGGATCGTGCTGGAAGCCAGTGGCGGCTACGAACATGCCGTGCTGCAGGTGCTCCGAGAGGCGGACCTGCCGGCAGTGCGGATGGCCGCTGATCGTCCGCGCAAGCTAGCCCAGGCCTTGGGCCTGCATGCCAAAACCGATGTCCTGGACGCGCGCCTGCTGGCCATCGCCGCCCAGCACATCCCGACCACCCCCACGCCCGTGGTGCCCGGGCACCAGCAGTCTCTTCGCGAACTGCTGGACCTGCGTGCCACCCTGGTGGGCCAGCGCGATGCCCATCGGCGGCGCCTGGAGCACATCACCCGCCCTGAGGTGCAACGCCACTGCCGAGAGGTGATCGCCCTGCTGAACCAGCAGATCCAGACGTTGACGCAGGAGATCGGGCAGCAGGGCAAGACCTGCTCGAGCCTCCCTAAGGTGCCTGGGCTCGGCACGATCCTGCGCGCGGTTCTGGCCGCGCGGTTGCCAGAGCTGGGCACGCTGCCGCCACGCAAGCTCGCTGCCCTGGTCGGGCTGGCCCCGTTCAATCACGACAGCGGCTGCTGGAAAGGCCAACGCCGCATCAAAGGCGGACGTGCCGACGTGCGGCGCGTGCTGTACATGGCCACCTGGGCCAGCATCCGCGCCAAATCCCCCTTGGCCAACACTTACGCGCGCATGCGCGCAGGCGGCAAACCGGCCAAGGTCGCCATCGTCGCCTGCATGCACAAGTTCCTGCGCTGGCTCAACGCCATCGCGCGCGATCAGGCCCCGTACGCTCCTCCTGCCATCGCAGGTGCATGACAGTTGACTCCTACATGAGGGCTCCGGTCACCGCAACGCCGCGCCCGACGCAACCGCTACGGATCCAGCCACCCCTTCGCCACCGCCGCCTGCACATCTTCAGGCGTGTCCAGGTCCAGCGCCAACGCCGGCGCGACGATGCAACCCATGCTGTCCGGTGCCAGCGCCGCGAACAACGCGCGCAGGCCCTGGTCACCGCCCAATGGCAGCGTGCGCCAGCGCTGCTGCGCCACCACCGCCGGCATGCCGCGCACGCCGGCGTAGGCGCTCACCGCGCAACCCGACGCCGCCCGCGCGGCCGCCGCCAGCAGATCCTGCAGATGCGCCGCGGCCAGCGCCGGCTGGTCGCAACCGAGCACCAGGCTGCGGGTGATCGCGGCATCGTCGCTCACCGACGCACGCAGGCAGTCCAGGCTGCCGCCCATGCCGGTGGACCAATCCGGATTGCGCACGCATTCCACCGGCAATCCCTCCAGCAGCGGGCGCAGCGCCTCGGCCTGCGCACCCAGCACCACCACGCAGCGCGCCGGTGCCGTGGACAGCGCCAGGCGCACGACCTTGCGCAGCAACGGCTCGCCGTCGCTGGTCAGCGTCTGCTTGGGACGGCCGAGGCGGCGGCTGGCGCCGGCAGCCAGGATCAACGCCGCGTGCGCCTGGGCCATCACCTGGCGCCCTCGGCCAGCAATCGCGGCGCTGCCGCCGGCGCATCGCGGTGCGATCGGCGCGGCCTGTCGCTCGCCTGCGCGACCGCGCTCAGCCGCGGCGGCACCGCCCGGCTGGCCTGCAATTGCGCGGCGATGCTCAGCGCGATCGCCTCCGCGCCGTTGCCGCCGAGGCGCAGCCCGATCGGCGAATGCAGGCGCGGCGACAACTGCGCGCATTGCGTCGAGCTCAGCAAACGGAACAGGTCCTCGCGCCGCCGCACCGGTCCCAGCAGGCCGACGAACGGGATCGCGCTGCCGGCCAGCGCATCCAGCGCTTCGCGATCCAGTTCGAAATTGTGGTGCATCACCAGCGCCGCATCGCTGCCGGCACAATCGGCCAGGGCGCGGCTCGGCGTACATGCCAGGGCGCGGTCGGCCAGCGCCGCCAACGCAGACCAGCGCGGCCGCTGCTCGACCAGGGTGGTCATCCAGCCCAACTGGCGCAGCAGGGGCAGCAACACGGTGGCTTCCGGGCCGGCACCGAAGACGCTGACCCTCGGCGGTGGCGGCACGTGCACTTCGCCGACGCGCGGCGACGCCGCAGACAGCGTGTGCCAAGGCAGGCACCACCGCGATGCCTGCTCGGCCACGCTGGCGGCGATGCTACCGTCGGCCTCCAGCGCCAGGGTCAAGCCACCGCGCCCGTGCAGCCAGGCCTGCGCCAGCCTGTCGAAACCGGGCAAGGCGAGCAGCGGCAGCAAGGCCAGGTGCAGGCGGCCCCGGCAGCCGGCTGACGAACCCGACAGCAGGTCTTCGTCCTCGCGCGTATCGATCTCCATCCACGCCGGCATGCCGGCGACGGCGGCGTCCGCGGCGCAGCGCGCGATCTCCGGCTCCAGGCAACCGCCGCTGAGCCAACCCTGCTGCGCGCCATCGGGGCCGAACAAGGCCATCGCCCCGGCGTGCGCGTAGGTGGAACCCTCGCGGGCCATCGCCACGGCCAGGACCGCGGGCGTGCCGCGGCGGCAGGCGTCGAGGGCTTCATGGAGACAGTGGCGGGCAGCGGACATGCGGCGGCCAGGCGAAGGGGGAATCCAGAGCCTAAGCGGCAGCCTGTGGTCGCGAGGTGACCCTGACGGCTGTTCGCGGCGCCGTCAGCGCGAGGAAACCGGGGATGCGCAACACAATGCCTGGATCCGGGGCTGCGTTGCGGATGCAGGTGCGGCCCGCCGGCGTCGCTCGCAGGCGACAGGTCCGCGGCGACGGGCCGCTACGTCAGATGGAAGCGCTCGAAGCGCTGCAAGGCCGCGTCGATCGTCGCCTGCAGCGCTGCGCGTCGCGGCACCAGCCAGGTCCATTGCTGGATCAGCAGGCGGCCGGCGCGACGGTCCATCTTCAGGTCGAGCGCGGCGACGATGCGGTCGCCGACCAGCACCGGCAGCGCGAAGTAGCCCAGCACCCGCTGCGGCGCCGGCACGTAGGCCTCGAACCGATGGGTATAGCCGAAGAACTGCTGCAGCCGCTTGCGCTGGATCACCAGCGGATCGAACGGCGACAGCAACTGCGCCCGCGTCGGATCCGGTGGCGGCGGCGCGCTGTCCAGCACCTCCGGTTCGGCCCACAGGGGCACGCCTTCCTGGCCCTGCAGATGCACCGGGATCAGGCGCTTGCGTGCCACTTCCGCGGCGATCAAGGCACGCACCGCCGGCTTGGCGGCGGTCTCGCCATAGCAGATCGAATCCACGCCGACGATGGCTTGCGCACGCAGCGCACGCTGCAACAGGTAGCGTGCGTACTGCGCATCGCTGACCGCACGCGGCCGCTGCCGCCAGCCGAAATGCCGCGCGGCCAATTCGTAGGTCTTGAGCATGCCGCTGCGCTGGCTGATCACCAGGTCGCCACTGAAGAAGCCGTACTGCAACGCGGCCCGCGACGGCTTGCGGCTGCCCCACGGATGGGTCTTCTCGACCAGCACCTCGTCGTCGATGTCGCGGATCGACAACGGCCCCTCGCTGCGGATGCGCCGCAGCAGCCGCGCATAGTCCTGCGCATCCACCGCGCCCCTGGCGTCGGCCTGCGCGCGGCGGCGCGCCATTTGCGCCCCGTACATGCGGTAGTCGGCGACCGGCACGTAGGCCAAGGCATGGGTCCAGTACTCGAACAGCGACTTGTCCTGCGACTGCGCCTGTTCCAGATCCCGTTCGCGGTACTCGGGAATACGCGTATACAGCACGTGGTGGTGGCTGCGCGCGATCACGTGGATGGTGTCGATCTGCACATAGCCCAGGTGCGCGGTGGCCTGCCGCACGGCCTCGGCGCCACTGCCGAACGGCGCCGGCGTGGTCAGGCGCTGCGCGTGCAGCCACAGCGCACGCGCCCGGTCGGGCGCGAGTGGCAACGCGGCGGCGGTCTTGCGCATCGGGACGTCGCTCCGGAAACGGCGGCAGGGCGGCGTACCAGCATAGCAACGCCTGACGACCGCGGCCGCACCTACGCGGACGGCGCCGGCGAGCGCGCCGCACCAGGCGGCTCGGCGCGGTAGCCGCGCATGAACAGCGCGACCGCGCTGTCCACCCATGCAGGTCGCGGGACCGCGGTACCGCCCAGCAGCGCACGCAGTGCCGACGCACCGAGGATCAGCCCGAAGAAGTGCGCCGATGCCTGCGCCGGATCGGCCACCAACAGGGTTCCGCGGCGGCATTCGGCGCGCAGGAAGCGCCGCATCGCGCGGTCGTAGCGGGCGAAGCAACGCTCCCACGGCGTCGCGGCGGCGGACGGTGCGGCATGCGCCGACTGCGCGATCATGCGCTGCAGCGTCCATGGCACCGGTCCGTCCGCCATGTCCAGCAGATCGTCGGCCACCGCGGCCAAGCGGGTCTGCACCGGCTCGGCGGCACCGAGCAGGACACTCCAGCGGTCCGGCATCCGTCCCTGCATGGCGTCCACGGTCGCGCGGAACAGCGCCTCCTTGTTGTCGAAGTAGGCGTAGAGCGTGGCCTTGGACACCTGCGCGCCGGCGGCGATGGCATCCATGCTGGTGCCGCCGATGCCCTGACGCGAAAACAAGTGCTCGGCGACGCGCAGGATAGCCGCGCGCTTGAGCACCGTGCCGCGGCGTTCGCGTCGCCGCGTGCGCGCAGGCGTCGGCGCCTGCATCGTTAGCGGTCCAGTGCCGCGGCCGCCCGCGACGGCGCCGCCATCTCCACCCAGCCGCCGCCCAATGCCTTGTAGAAGGTCACCAGATTGGTGAAGCGCGACAGCCGCGTCGTGATCAAGGTCTGCTTGGCGCCATACAGCGTGCGCTGCGCATCCAGCGCGCCAAGATAGCTGTCCACGCCACGTTCGAAACGCGCCTGCGCCAACCGGTAACTGTCGGCCGATGCCTCCACCAGTGCCTGTTGCGCCTGCAGTTGGCGGCCCAGCGTGCTGCGTTCGGCGAGCGCATCGGAGACTTCGCGGAACGCGGTCTGGATCGCCTTTTCGTAGTTCGCGACGTCGATCTCGCGCTGCACCTTGGCGACATCGAGATTGGCGCGGTTGCGGCCGGCGTCGAAGATCGGCAGCGAAATGCTGGGCGCAAAGCTCCAGCTGCCGGAACCGCCCTTGAACAACCCGGACAGCCCGGCGCTGGCGCTCCCGGCCGAGGCCGTCAGGCTGATACTCGGATAGAACGCGGCACGCGCAGCGCCGATGTTGGCATTGGCTGCCTGCAAGGTGTGCTCGGCCTGCAGGATATCCGGGCGCCGCTGCAGCAGTTCCGAAGGCAGGCCTGCCGGAATGGTGGCCAGAACGCCGGCATCGGCGCTGGCGCTGTCCGGCAGCGAGGTCGGCATCAGTTCGGTCGGCACCTCGGTACCGACCAGCAGGCGCAGCGCATTGCGGTCCTGCGCCACCTGCGCGGTATAGCGCTCCACATCCACCCGTGCGCTCTCCACCGTGCTTTGCGCCTGCCGCAAGGTGAGCGCCGAGGCCGCACCGAGCTCGAAGCTGCGCTGCTGCAGGCGGTAGGTTTCGCTCTGGCTGGTCAGCGTGTCCTGGGCCAACCGCAGCAGGTCCTGGTCGGCGGCCAGGGTCAGGTACGACGTGGCGACTTGCGCGATCAGGCTGATGTGGGTGCTGCGCTGCGCCTCGGTGGTGGCCAGGTATTGCTGCAGCGCCTGTTCCTTGAGGCTGCGCACGCGCCCGAACAGATCCAGTTCGTAGGCGCTGGTGCCGAGCGTGACGTGGTCGCTGTGCGCCACCAACGGTTTCCCGGTGCCGGACAGGTCGGCCGGGGTGCGCGAGCCAGTGCCGCTGCCGCCCAGGTCGACGCCTGGCGCCAGGTCGGCGCGTTGCACCCGATACTGCGCCCAGGCCTGGTCGATGTTCAGCGCAGCCACGCGCAGGTCGCGGTTGTTGTCCAGCGCCAGTGCGATCACCTGCTGCAGTTTTGGATCGGTGAACACCGCGCGCCAGCCGACGTCGGCGACGGCGACGCTGTCCGCCGATGCCGCTGGCGTCGCGCCGGCGGTTCCGTCGAACTGTGCCGGCACCGGCGCCGCCGGGCGCTCGTAGGCCGGCATCAGGCTGCAGCCGCCGAGCGCGGCGCAGACCAGCACTGCCAACGGTGCGAGGGAAAAACGGGGCATGTCAGGCTCCCTCCGCGACGTGCGCGGCGGACGGATCGTGGGGACTGCCTGTGCGGCGCTTGAACAGCCCGCACACCAGCACGAAGAACAGCGGAACGAAGAAGATCGCCAGCACGGTGCCCGACAGCATGCCGCCGATCACCGCGGTACCCAGCGCATGCTGCGCGCCGGCGCCGGCACCGCTGCCCAGGACCAGCGGCACCACGCCGAGGATGAAGGCCAGCGAGGTCATCAGGATCGGCCGCAGGCGCATGCGCGCCGCTTCCAGCGCCGACGCCAGCAGGCTCTTGCCGCTTTCGTGCAGATCCTTGGCGAATTCCACGATCAGGATCGCGTTCTTGGACGCCAGGCCGATCGTGGTCAGCAGTCCAACCTGGAAGTACACATCGTTCATCTTCCAGGTCAGCACCGCCCCGATCAGTGCGCCGAACACGCCCAACGGCACCACCAGGATCACCGCGAAGGGAATCGCCCAGCTCTCGTACAACGCCGCCAGGCACAGGAACACGAACAGGATCGACAGGCTGTACAGCAGGCCGGTCTGGCCGCTGGAGGCCTTCTCCTGCCGCGACAGGCCGGTCCACTCGTAGCCGATGCCCGGCGGCAGCTTGGCCGCCGCGGCCTCGACGATGGCCAGCGCCTGGCCGCTGGAGGCCGCTCCCGGCTTGGCCATGCCGAGTATCTCCACCGAAGGCACGCTGTTGTAGCGTTCCAGTCGCGGCGAACCCATGATCCAACTGGCCTTGGCGAAGGAATTGAATGCGACCATGGTCCCGGCGCTGTTGCGCACGTACCAACGGCCGATGTCCTCCGGCAGCATGCGGTAAGGCGCATCGGCCTGCAGCATCACCTTCTTGACCCGGCCCTTGTCGATGAAGTCGTTGACGTAGGTACTGCCCCAGGCGCTGGAGAACACGGCGTTGATGTCGGAAATCGACAGGCCCAGCGTTTCGGCCTTGTGCGGGTCGATGTCGAGCTTGAACTCCGGCGTATCCTCCTGCCCGTTCGGGCGTACCGCGACCAGCCGCGGGTCCTGCGAGAGTTCCGCCAGCAACTGGTTGCGCGCCTGCATCAGCGCGTCGTGGCCGAGGTTGGCGCGGTCCTGCAGCATCAGGTCGAAGCCGGTGGCGTTGCCCAGCTCGGACACCGCCGGCGGCGCGAACGCGAACACCCTGGCGTCGCGGATGCCGGCGAAGAACGTACCGGCCCTGGCCGCAACCGCGGTCACGCTCTGGTCCTTGCCGGTGCGCTCGTCCCAAGGCCGCAGCTTGACGAAGGCGAAGCCCACATTCTGGCCGTTGCCGGCGAAACTGAAGCCGTTGACGGCGAACACGCCGGCGACCGAGTCCTTCTCGTCGACCAGGAAGTGGTGCTCGACCTGACGGATCACCGCATCGGTGCGCGTCGCGGTGGCGCCGGGTGGCAACTGGATCAGCACGAACAGGGTGCCTTGGTCTTCGTCGGGCAGGAATCCGACGGGCAGCTTCATGAAGCCGACCACCACCAGCACCAACACCACCGCATAGGCGATCATGTAGCGCCAGCCCTTGCCCAGCATGTGCTGCACCGCGCTCTGGTAGCGACCGTTGCCGCGGTCGAACACGCGGTTGAACCAACCGAAGAAGCCGGTCGTGGCCATGCCGTGCTGCTTGGCCGGCTTGAGCAGGGTCGCGCACAGCGCAGGCGTCAGCACCATCGCCACCAGCACCGACAGCGTCATCGCCGCGACGATGGTGATCGAGAACTGGCGATAGATGACGCCGGTGGACCCGCCGAAGAAGGCCATCGGCACGAACACCGCGGCCAGCACCAGGGCCACGCCGACCAGCGCCCCGGTGATCTGCCCCATCGACTTGCGCGTGGCGTCCTTCGGCGGCAAATGCTCCTCGCTCATCACCCGCTCGACGTTCTCCACCACCACGATCGCATCGTCCACCAGCAGCCCGATCGCCAGCACCATGGCGAACATGGTCAACGTGTTGATGGTGAAGCCGAACGCGGCCAGCACGCCGAACGTGCCCAGCAGCACCACCGGTACGGCGATGGTCGGGATCAACGTGGCGCGCCAGTTCTGCAGGAACAGGTACATCACCAGGAACACCAGCACCACCGCCTCGACCAGGGTGCGCACCACCTCTTCGATCGAGATCCGCACGAATGGCGTGGTGTCGTACGGCTTCTGCACCTTCATGCCCGGCGGGAAGAACTTCTCCTGCTCGGCGATACTGGCGTCGATCGCCTTGACCGTGTCCAGCGCGTTGGCGCCGGTGGCGAGCTTGATCGCCAGGCCGGCGGCAGGCTTGCCGTTGTAGCGGCCGGCACTGTTGTAGCTCTCGCTGCCCAGTTCGATCCGGGCCACGTCGCGCAACCGCACCTGCGAACCGTCGGACTGCGTGCGCAGCAGGATGTCCTCGAACTCGGCCACGGTCTTCAGCCGCGTCTGCGCGGTGATGGTGGCGTTGAGCTGCTGGTTGGCGGCCGCCGGCAAGGCGCCGAGCTGGCCGGCCGACACCTGCGCGTTCTGCGCCTGCACCGCGGTCTTCACGTCCAGCGGGGTCAGGCCGAAGTTGCTGAGCTTGTTGGGATCCAGCCAGATGCGCATCGCGTACTGCGAGCCGAACAAGGTGGTGTCGCCGACGCCTTCGACGCGGCTGATCGTTTCCTGCACGTTGGCGGCGACGTAGTCCGACAGGTCCGACGCGCTCATGCTGCCGTCTTCGGAGGTGAAGGCCAGCACGTTGAGGAAGTTGGTCGCCGACTTGGTCACGGTGACGCCCTGCTGTTGCACCTCCTGCGGCAGCAACGGCGTGGCCAGCGACAGCTTGTTCTGGACCTGCACCTGCGCGGTGTCCGGATCGGTGCCGTTGTCGAAGGTCAGGGTGATGGTGACCTGGCCGCTGGACTCGCTGGTGGAGGCCATGTAGCTCAGGTGATCCAGGCCCTTCATCTTCTGCTCGATGACCTGGGTGACGGTGTCTTCGAGGGTCTTGGCGGAGGCGCCGGGATAGTTGGCGGTGATCGCCACCGCCGGCGGCGCGATGCTCGGGTACTGGGCGATGGGCAGGGTGAGAACGGAGATGACGCCGGCCAGCATCACGATGATGGCCAGCACCCAGGCGAAGATCGGACGGTCGATGAAGAAGCGTGCCATGGCGGTCCGGCGCCTCAGTTCGCGGCGCGCGGCGCGGCCGCGGCAGAGGCGGACGCCGCAGGCGCAGAGGCGGTGGCCGGCGGCTGCCACGGCACGGTCTTGACCGTCACCCCGGGCCGCGCCCGCGGCAGGCCCTCGACCACCAGGTGCTCGCCCGGCCTGAGCCCGCTGCGCACCAACCACTGGTCGCCGACCGCGCGATCGGTCTCCAGCACCCGCAGCTGCAGCTTGTGGTCGGGGCCGACCACGTAGGCGGTCGGCTTACCGGCGCCGTTGCGCGATACCGCCTGCTGCGGCACCAGGATGGCCTGGTCCTTGGTTCCTTCCTGCAGCACCGCGCGCACGTACATGCCGGGCAACAGCTCCGCGTTCGGATTGGGGAACACCGCACGCAAGGTGATCGAGCCGGTGTTCTGGTCGACGGTGACGTCGGAGAACTCCAGCCGTCCCTGCAGCGGATACGGGCTTCCGTCCTCCAGCAGCAGGCTCACCTTCGCCGCCTTGGCATCGGCCTGCTCCAGCTCGCCCGCGGCCAGCGCCTGCTTGAGCCGCAGCAACGAGGCGCTGGGCTGGGTGACGTCGACGTAGATCGGGTCCAGTTGCTGGATGGTGGCCAGCGCCGTCGCCTGACTGGCCGTGACCAGCGCCCCGGGAGTCACGCTGGATTTGCCGATGCGCCCGGAAATCGGCGCCGCGACCCGCGCATAAGCCAGGTTGATGCGGGCGGTTTCCACGTTGGCCTTGGCCGCGGCGACATCCGCCTCGGCCTGACCAAGCGCGGCATCGGCATCGTCGTCGTCCTGCTTGCTGATCGCCGAGACCTTGATCAGTTCGTGGTAGCGCTCGGCCTTCAACCGCGCCGTGCGCAGGGTCGCCTGCGCCTTGCCGAGCGCGGCGACGGAACTGTCGTAGCTGGCGCGATAGGTGGCCGGATCGATCTGATACAGGGCCTGGCCCGCCTGGACGTCGCTGCCTTCGCGGAAGGCGCGCGACTGGATGATCCCGTTCACCTGCGGGCGCACGTCGGCGATCAGGTACGGCACGGTGCGGCCCGGCAGGGCGGTGGTCAGTGCGACGGGACGCGCGGCCACGGTCAGTACCCCCATCTCCGGGGTGCCCTCCGCCGGCGGCGGACCGCCCGGGGGGGCGCCGCAGGCGCTCAGCAGCAGGGAGGCCGCGACGGCCAGAGACAAGGCGAGACGAGAGGTTGGGAGGGGGCGCACGGGGATCTCCGGGAGGACAGGCGCGAACGGACTGGAAATTTTGTACGGTACGGTTCGGTATACTATTCACGGGAATCGCAGCCGTCAATCATTTCTGCCCCGCCGGTATACTTAAGCGCCCAACCCTGGATGTCGGATGCGCGTCAGAACGGAAGCCAAGCGGGACGCGATCATTCAGGCCGCCGCGGCGGTGTTCCTGGAGGCCGGGTTCGAAGGCGCCTCGATGAGCCAGATCGCCACCCGCGCGGGCAGCTCCAAACGCACGCTGTATGGCTACTTCCCGTCCAAGGAAGAGCTGTTCGTCGCGGTCGCGCACAGCGTCGCTCGCCGCTTCATGGAACCGGTCCTGGAGACGCTCCTGCAGAGCCAGGACGCTCTGCCGACCGCGTTGCAGCGGATGGGCGAAGACGGCATGGCGTTTCTGTGCTCGCAACAGTCCGTGCAGGTGTGGCAGACCGTCATCGGCGTGTCCGGGCGCTCGGACATCGGCCTGCTGTTCTTCGAGACCGGCCCTGGCGAGGGCATGAACCGCCTGGGTGTGTTCCTGGAACGCCAGATGGACCTGGGCGTGCTGCGCCGCGCCAACCCGAGCACCGCCGCCAGGCACCTGGTAGGGCTGCTGGAGGCGGAGACCTTGATGCCCTGCCTGTTCGGCGCGCTGAAGAACCCTTCGCCGGACTACCTGCGCGCGGCCACACGCGACGCGCTGCAGGTGTTCTTCGGCGGCTACGCGGCCCAACCCGCGCCCTGAAGCGCATCCGCTCGCCGCTGCAGGCGGCGATTGCCGCTCGCAACCGGTCATGCGGCGCGCGCCCGTGCCCAAGCCACCGTAGATCGGCCACCACGCAGGGTTTCGGTCGCCACCGCGCCGACGTCCGGCCACATGGCGATCTCGGGTGCTTTCGCGGTCCACGCCGTGCCTGCAGGGTCCGGCGGCATGCGCGCACCGATCGTGCGTCTGCCCCGCGCTCCATCGACACCCGGCGCCGTCCGTCCGCTCCCGCCGTCGCCGGTCGGACAGGCCGCGCGCGCACGCCGGCGCCGCAGCAGCATGTGCGCACTCCCCATCACTGCGACTGCGCATGACTGCCGTGCAACCGATCGCCCCCGCCACTCCCGCAGTGTCCGCCGCAGCGCCCGCAGCGCAATCCGCATCCGCCGCGACCAGGCACCTGCGCCGAGCCGCCACCGTGTGGGGCGGCCTTGCCGTCGCCGGCCAATTGGCGTTCGCCATCTACGTGACCGTCTTCTACGGGCGCGCGGCGCTGGCCGGCGCCCCGGAGCGCTGGAACCGGGTCCTGCCCCACGGCTACGTCGCCGGCGACACCCTGTTCAACGTCGTGCTCGCCCTGCACCTGCTGCTCGCAGCAGGCATCGTGCTGGCCGGCGCGGCGCAGTTGCTGCCTGCCCTGCGTCGGCTGGCCCCGGCCGTGCATCGCTGGAACGGGCGGCTGTACCTGCTGAGCGCGCTGGTGCTGAGCCTGGGCGGACTGACGATGATCTGGGTGCGCGGCGGCGCCGCCGGCGACGTCGGCCAGCACCTGGGCACCACCCTCAATGCGCTGCTGATCCTGGCGTTCGCCGCCGTGGCCTGGCGCGCGGCCCGCGCCGGGCGCATCGCCGCGCACCGGCGCTGGGCGCTGCGCCTGTTCCTGGCGGTGAGCGGCGTGTGGTTCTTCCGCATCGGCCTCATGTTCTGGCTGGTGATCAACCAAGGCCCCGCCGGCTTCGATCCGGAGCGTTTCGTGGGCCCGGCGCTGACCATCCTCGCGTTCGCGCAGACGCTGCTGCCGCTGGCGGTGCTGGAGCTGTACCTGCGGGCGCTGGACGGCCGCCGCCGCGCGCTGCAGTGGCTGGCGACCGGCACCTTGGCACTGATGAGCCTGGTGACCCTGATCGGCAGCGCCGCCGCGACGCTGGGCATGTGGTGGCCGATGCTGCGGCCGGCCTAGCGGTGCGGCACGCCGACCGGTGCCCTCGGCTATGCTCGCGCCCATGCCAGGTTCCGTTCCGCTCTTCGCACCGCAACGCCACCCCGCGCCGCTGACCTGGGCCCGCGTCGGCACGGTCTGCGTCCTGTCCGGCGGACTCGGGCTGCTGCTGAGCCTGAGCTGGGATTCCACGTTCTCGGCGCTGGCCCGCGCCTTCGCGCTCGGTGCCGCCGCGCTGCTGGCCTTCGTCGCGCTGGAGCGCTGGCCGCGGCGGCTGCCGGCGTGGCTGGCGCGTTGGGCGCTGCAGGTGCTGGGCGTGGCGCTGGCCATTCCGCTGACGACGCTGGCGATCTACGTCGGCCTGACCCCGCACGACGCACCGCCGTTCTGGAAGGACGAGGAGCGGCTGTCCGGCTTCTTCATGCTGATGGTGACCGGCGTGCTGGTCGCGCCGTGGACGGCGCTGGCGGCGCTGGTCAGGCAGAAAGACGCCCTGGCCCGGCACCAGGCGCTGGCCTTCGAGCTGGAGCGCAGCGAACTGGAACGGCAGACGCTGGATGCGCGGCTGCATCTGATGCAGCGCCAGGTCGCTCCGCACTTCCTGTTCAACACCCTTGCAAACGTGCAAGCGCTGATCGACATCGGCTCGCCGAAGGCCGCGGACCTGATGCGCAGCCTGATCGCCTACCTGCGCGCGGCGGTGCCGCGGCTGCACGAACCGACCACCACGCTGGGCGACGAACTGGCGCTGGTCCGCGCCTATCTGGAGTTGATGTACATGCGCATGCCCGACCGCCTGCAGTACGCGATCGACGCCGACCAGACGTTGTCCGCGGTGCGTTGCCCCACCCTGACGCTGCTGACGCTGGTGGAGAACGCGGTCAAGCACGGCATCGACCCGGCCGAGGACGGCGGCCGCATCGTCATCCGCGCCTGGCGCGAGGCCGGCTACTGCCACCTGCGGGTCGAAGACAGCGGCACCGGCGCGGGGGCGAGCGCGCAGGGCCTGGGCACCGGACTGGGCACCTTGCGCGACCGGCTCGCGCTCAGCTTCGGCGCCGCGGCGCACCTGCAGGTGGCGGCGCAACTACCGCACGGCACGCGCGCCGACATCCGCTTCCCGCTGGCGGCGCGGACCTGATGGACACGCCCAGCGCGCTGATCGCCGACGATGAACCGCTACTGCGCGACGCGCTCAAGCGGCAGCTGGCGCGGCTGTGGCCGGCGCTGCGGGTCACCGCCGAAGCGCGCAACGGCCGGGACGCGGTCCGCCTGTTCGCGGAACGGCAGCCGCAGATCTGCTTCCTGGATATCCAGATGCCTGGCTTGTCCGGGGTGCAGGCGGCGCAGCAGATCGGCCGCGACGCGCACATCGTGTTCGTCACCGCCTACGACGACTACGCGGTGCAGGCGTTCGCCGAGGGCGCGCTGGACTACCTGGTCAAGCCGGTGCAGGACGCGCGCCTGGCCGATACCGTCGGCCGCCTGCAGCAGCGCCTCCAGGCGGCGCAGCCGGCGGCCGACCTCAGCGAGCAGTTGCAGCGGCTGGCCGCGCAGTTGCTGCCGCCGCAGCGGCCGGCGCCGCTGCGCTGGCTGCACGCGCAGGCCGGCACCACGCTACGGCTGATCCCGGTGGAGGCGATCGACTATCTGCGGTCGGAGCACAAGTACACCTGCGTGGCCTGGCACGACGCAGCCGCCCAGCCCTGCCAGGCGATCGTGGCGACGCCGCTCAAGGATCTGGTCGCGCAACTGGACCCGGCCAGCTTCCGCCAGGTGCACCGCTCGGTGGTGGTCAACCTGCATGCGGTGGCGCACCTGGTTCGCCACGACAACGACACCGCGCAGATCCACCTGCGCGGCCGTCGCGAAACCTTGCCGGTCAGTCGCAGCTACCTGCCGCTGTTCCGCGCGATGTAGCACGCCGCCGCGACGCGCGGCGCTACCACTCGATGAACACCAGGCGGTTGCCGTCGGGATCGCAGAACGCCAGCGCCAGGCCGCCAGGATAGTCGAGCGGCCCCTGGAAGCAGCCGGTCTCGCCAGCGCCGAAGATGTCGCCACGGCGCAGTTGCGGCGCGATGCGGGCAGCAATCGCGGCGACGTCCACCTCGCCGATCTCCAGTTGCGGCTGCTGCGCGCGCAGGTAGCGCAGCACCGCGGCGTCCTCGCAGCGATGCACGCGCAGGCTCGGGCCGTACGCCAGTTCCACCAGGATCGTCCCCCGGACATCGGCATCGACGAGGAGCGCCGCAGGATCGGCGGCACACACGCCGGTGGCGGCATAGAACGCGGCGCTGCGGTGCAGGTCTTGGGCGAACAGCGGAAGTATGATCGGGTACATGCGCGCTCCGACGCTGGCGATGGCGCGCCGCGGCCGTCAGCTCAGCCCGCGCACTTCGCGCACAACCCGTGCACTTCCAGGGTCTGCGCCTGCGGCTGGAAGCCCAGCGCCTTGGCGCGCTGCTCCAGCTGCGCGACCACGTCGCGGTCCTCCAGTTCCACCGCGCTGTGGCAGCGGTCGCAGATCAGGAACGGCACCGAGTGCTGGGCGCTGCTCGGGTGGTGGCAGGCGACGAAGGCGTTGACCGATTCGAGCTTGTGCACGAAGCCGTTGGCCATCAGGAAATCCAGCGCGCGGTACACCGTGGGCGGGGCGTCGGCGCCCACGCCCTTGCCTTCGCGCACCCATTCCAGCAGGTCGTAGGCCTTGACCGGACGCCCGGCCTCGGCGATCAGCCGCAGCACGTTGGCGCGGATCGGGGTCAGGCGCAGACCGCGCTCGCGGCTGACCCGCTCCACCACCTTGACGAAGTCGGCAGCGTCGTGGACGTGGTGGTGCGGCTCGGTGCAGGCGGTCTTCTTGCTGGACATGGCGGTCTCCCGGGAATCAGCTTCCCGCTGGGATCTTGATGAGCGCGGCGTCGATGCGTTTCAAGGCCTCTTCGCGCCCGGCCAGGTAGACGGTCTGCGAGATGTCCGGGCTGACCTGGGTGCCGGTGATGGCCACGCGCAGCGGCTGCGCCACCTTGCCCATGCCGATCTCCAGGGCGGCGGCGGTGTCGTGCAGCACCGCGGCGACGCCGTCCAGGCTCCACTGCGGCAGCGCCGCCAGCAGTGCGCGGGCCTTGCCCAGCGCCAGTTCGGCGCCCGGCTTGAAGTGCTTGGCCACCGCCGCCTCGTCGTAGTGGGTCAGCGGGCGGTACCAGACCTCGGCTTTCTCGGCCATTTCCTTCAACGTCTGCACGCGCTCGCGCAGCGCCACCACCACCTCGGCCGCGGCCGGGCCGGCGGCCGGGTCGATGCCGAGCTTGCGCAACTGGAACTCCAGCTGCGGCGCGATCGTCGCCGGGTCGTCGCTCTTGAGGTAGTGCTGGTTGACCCAGCCGAGCTTGGCCATGTCCAGGCGCGCGGCCTTGGAATTGACGTCCTTGACGTCGAACAGGTCGATCAGCTCCTGGCGCCCGAACAGTTCCTGGTCGCCATGCGACCAGCCCAGCCGCGCCAGGTAGTTGATCAGCGCGTGCGGCAGGTAGCCGGCGTCCCTGTACTGCATCACGTCGGCCGCGCCGGTGCGCTTGGACAGCTTGGCGCCCTGCTCGTCGAGGATCATCGGCATGTGCGCGAACTTCGGCACCGGCGCGCCCAGCGCCTGGTAGATGTTGATCTGCCGCGGGGTGTTGTTGATGTGGTCGTCGCCGCGGATCACCTCGGTGATGCCCATGTCCCAGTCGTCCACCACCACCGCGAAGTTGTAGGTGGGGTAGCCGTCGGGACGGAAGATCACCATGTCGTCCAGTTCGCTGTTGGCGATCTCGATGCGGCCCTTGATCAGGTCGTCGAACGCCACCACGCCCTCGGTCGGGTTCTTGAAGCGGATCACCCGGTTGGGATCGTCGCGGTAGGCCAGGTTCAGCTCGCGCGCGGCGCCGTTGTAGCGCGGCTTTTCCTGCCGCGCCATCGCCGCTTCGCGCATGGCGTCCAGTTCCTCGCGGGTCTCGTAGGCGTAGTAGGCCTTGCCCTGCGCCAGCAACTGCTCGGCGACCTCGCGATACCGCTCCAGGCGCCGGGTCTGGTAGATCGGGCCTTCGTCGTAGTCCAGGCCCAGCCAGTCCATCGCCTCCAGGATCGCGTCGATCGCCGCCTGGGTGCTGCGTTCGCGGTCGGTGTCCTCGATCCGCAGCACGAATTCGCCGCCGCGGTGGCGCGCCTCCAGCCAGCAGTACAGCGCGGTGCGCGCGCCGCCGATGTGCAGGTAACCGGTGGGACTGGGGGCAAAACGGGTGCGGCAGGCCATGGAACGCTCGAAACGACGGGAATCGGGCGATTTTACCTTGCCATGGCGGCGCCTGCCGGCGCCGCGGGATTCGGGAGTGGGGATTCGGGATTGGTGCAAGCAGCATTTCTGCCGAGTGACAGGGCCTGCCTTGCCTGGGTGCACGTGGACGACAGAAGCGTTTTCGCTACGCGAAATGGCTCAGTTCCGCGCGTAGCACAGCCGGTGCCAGCTGCCCGCGCCAGTCGCGGTCGTTGGCCACTTGCGCATTGGCGCGGCTGGCCTCGAACGCGGCAAAATCCAGTTCGGCGATCGCCCAGACCTGCTCGCCGCGGGTCTGCGCGACGATGCCGTCGGCGGGGAAACCGGCGTCCATCGGCGCGTACAGCGTGGCCTCACCGGTGTTCACGTCCAGCGCCGGGCTCCACTCGGCGACGCCGGCGGTCACCGACTGGGCCACGAAGATGCGGTTCTCCAGCGCCCGCGCCAGGCAGCCCACGCGCACGCGGGTGGCGCCGGCCTCGGTGTCGGTGCAACTGGGCACCACCAGCAGGCGCGCGCCGGCCTCGTACTGGGCGCGGACCGGCAGCGGGAACTCGCTGTCGTAGCAGACCGCCACACCGGCGCGCACGCCCTCGGCCTCGAAGACCTTCAGCGCCTCGCCGCCGTCGATCAGGCCGGTGGCCTTCTCGAAGCCGGTCAGTTGCAGCTTGTCCTGCCAGCCGTGGCCGCCGTCCGGGGCGAACCAGTAGGCGCGGTTGCGGTAGCGCCCCTGGCCCAGGTCGAGCAGGAAGCTGCCGGCGACCACGTGCAGGCGATGGCGCCGCGCCAGGTCGGCGAACAAGGCCAGGTACGGCGCATGCAGTGCCTGGATCGCGGCGAGCGAGGCCGGCAGCCGCGCCGACACGTCGGCGCCGAAGGTGGCGGCCAGTTCCAGCGACAGGTACTCGGGCAGCACCGCCAGTTGCGCGCCGGCCTGCGCGGCCTCGCCGAGCAGCGCGGCCTGCTTGTCGGCGAAGGCGGTGAAGTCGGCGGGCGCGCCGATCGGGTACTTGGCGACGGCGACCTTCATGCGACAGGCTCCAGCGCGCGGGTCCAGAAACCCAGGGTATGCGGCGTTTCGCCGCGGCCGACCTCGTTCCACGGCAGGTGCATGCGCAACGCCGGTTGCGGCTGGTAGCCGCGCTTGCGCCAGAACGCATCGTTGCCGCGGTAGTCCGGCGGCCGCCGCGGATCGTCGGGCGTCCGCTCCACCGAACAGAACGCGGTCAGGCGGAAGCGGCCGAGCGCGCGCGCATGCGCCTCGCGCTCGTCGAAGAAGGCATGGCCGACGCCGCGGCCGCGGTACTGCGGCAACAACACCGACTCGCCGAAATAGAACACCTCGGCCGGGTCGATCCCGCTGCCGGCGAAGGCCGCGGCGAACGCCTCGGCATCGTCGAGCAACGGCAGTCCGGTGGAGGCGCCGACCACCCGGTCGCCGTCGCGCGCCAGCACGAACACGCTGTCCGGCGAGGCGGCGTAGGCGGCCAGGTAGTCGCGTTCGTAGTCCAGATCGCCGTCGTAGAGGTACGGCCAGTCGCGGAACACCGCGATGCGCAACTGCGCGACCGCGTCCAGGAACGGCACGATCCCGGCGCCGCGCAGGCGCTGAATGGAGAGCGGAGAGTGCATCCGTGCACTCTACCGCAAGCGTTTCCCTGGCGCTGCCTGCCTGGCGGTGCCCTGGCGTGTGCGTCCTTGCCGCGTCCCTGCGCGAGCGTCCTGCCCGTCCTGTGACCGCTGATGGCGTCCTGCCACCGTCGGTGTTCCTGTCGTCGATGGCCGAGGTCTATCCGATCGCGCTGTCGCGGCGATCGACACGATAGCCCAACCTCAGCGCCACCAGCGGCACAGCAGCGCCGCCTGTGCCGGCAGCACCAGCAGGCGCGCACGGCCCTGCGCCTCCCAGGTGACGAAACCCGCCGCGGACGCGCCGCTGGCGTCCTCCGCGTCCGCGCCCCCGGTCCAGGCCGACGCGCGGCGCAGCGCACGCCAGGAGCAGTAGCGCCACGGCGCGGCATCCCCCGGCAAGGCCGCACGTGCCTGCAGTGCGCTGGCCAGGAACGTCGCCGCGTCGCCGGCCAGGGCCGCGCGGCTGCGTTCGCTCAGGCGCAGCCACAGGGCGCCGCCGCGGTCGGCGGCGGTGACCAGTGCCGCCTGCGCGCTGCGCGCCAGCGTTCCCGGCAGGTTGCCGGGATGCAGGCCATGGGTTTCGAGGACGGCGGGCAGCAGCGCCTGCAGGCGCCGGTGCAGATGACGGTGCGCGACCATGTCCGGTGCTCCTCGCGACGGCTCAGCGCAGCGACGCGCCGAGTTCGTACCAGTCGATCCGGCGGGTGATCCACATGATCGCGCCGAGGATGCCGAACAGCAGCAGCGAGCCCATCAGCAAGGCATTGTCTTCCGAGGCCAGCAGGCCGTACAGCGCGCCGTACAGCACGGTGAGCATAGTGGCGAAGCCGGCCGCGCGCAGGCGGCTGCGCAAGACCCCAGACAGGTAGAAGAACTGCAATCCGATACAGGCCACCGCCGAGACCAGATAGGCCTGCCAGAACGGAATGTGCTCGGACAGGCTGAGCAGCAGCAGGAAGAAGATCGCCAGCGCCAGGCCGACCAGCAGGTACTGCAGCGGATGGATCGGCAGGCGCTTGATCAGCTCGAACAGGCCGAAGGCGACGAAGGTCAGCACCACGAACAGCAGGCCGTACTTGCTGGCGCGCTCGGCCTGGGTATACACGTCCACCGGGTCGACCAGGTCCACGCGCAACGCGTCCAGGTCCTCGCCCCCGGCGCTCAACTGCGCCTGCGCCCCCGTCGCCAGCGACGACAAGGCCCAGCTCGCCTGGAAGCCCTGCGCGGTGATGCGGCGCTCGTTGGGCAGGAAGCGGCCGCCGAACAGCGGATGCGGCCACGGCGAACTCAGCGCGATCTGGTTGTCGTCGCCGACCGGCACGATCGACAGCGCCTGGGTGCCGTCGAGCACGAACTCCATCTGCACATCGTGCAGATCGGTCAGCCGGCCCTGCTGCGGGTCGGGCAACGCCGACAGCACGGCATGTACGCCCTTGGAGACCCCGGCCAGGCCCATCGACCCCGGCTGCAGCGGCAGCGCGCGGCCGTCGGCACGCAGGTTCGGCGTACCGACCAGGCCGCGCACGTCCTGCAGGCCGATCGCCAGGTACGGCGTGCCGTAGCGGCGGCCGTCGGCAGCGGCGTAGTCCAGATCCTCGAATTCGGCCTTGAGCCGCGCATGCCAGCTGTACACCTGCACCTTGAACAGGCCGATATGGCGCTGCGAGGGCTTCAGTTCGCCCTCCACCTGCAGCCGCCGCGGCGCCTGCAGCACGTAGCCGGTCTCGGTCTCGCGCTTGGTCACGCGCTTGCCGTCGGCGTCGAGCACCGCGACGTCGCGCTCCTGGGTCCACGGGATCACCCGCAGCGGCCCGAGCAGGCGCTGCTCGCCGGCCTTGCTCTGCGACACCCGTTCCACCGCCTCGTCGCGGTAGTGCTGGCGGTCCTGCACGGTGCCGCGAATCATCATCAGCGGGATCAGCAACAACAGGATCAATCCGCCGATGGTGGCGAATCGCAACAGCAGCTTCAGGGACTTCATGGCGACCTCTCGGTTTGGGAGGGCGCCAGGGTGCGGCCGCTGCATGGGCGGGGTTTGAGGCGAATTTGAAGTGGGTGTGAAGTGTGGGGAGCCGGGATTCGGGATTGGGGATTGGGGATTGGCAGCCGGCATCCCGTCACCGGAGCCTTGCCCTTGTGGGAGGGACTTCAGTCCCGACGCGGGAACGCCGGCAGGCCGCCTCGGCGCGCCCTCGCGCGAAACGCGCCGCGCTCAGGCCAGCGGCAATGCCAGGCAGGCCACTGCGCCGCCGCCGTCGCGGTTGCGCAGGCTGGCGTCGCCGCCGTGCAGCCGCGCCACCTCGCGCACGAACGGCAGGCCGAGGCCGGAACTGCGCTGGCCGGTGGCCGGGCGCGCCAGCGAATAGAAACGCTCGAACACCCGCTCCAGCGCGTAGTCGGGAACGCCAGGGCCCGCATCCTCCACCGACAGCAGCACGCGCGCATCGGCGCCGCGTTCGGCGCGCAACACGATGACCGCGCCCTCCGGCGAGAACGCGATGGCGTTGTCGAGCAGGTTGTGCAGCGCCTGCCGCAGGAGGTAGGGATCGCCCGACACCACCAGTGCCGGGTCCAGCACCTGGACATGCAGTTGCAGACGGCGCGCCTGCAGTTGCGGCGCCAGCGCTTCGGCCAGGTCGGCGCACAGCGGCGCCAGCGCCACCGGTTCGCGGCGCTGCAGCCAGCCGTGCTGTTCCACCTCGGCCAGCGCCAGCAGCTTGTCGATGGTCTCGGTCAGACGCTGCTGCTGCTCGGCGATGTTGCGCACGAAGCGCTGCCGCTCCGGCTCCGGCAGCGGTTCCTGCAGCAGTTCCGCGGCACCCCGGATCGCGGCCAGCGGGCTCTTCATCTCGTGGGTCAGCGACTGCACGTACTGCTCGACGTATTGCTTGCCCTCCAGCTTGCGCCGCATCGTCTCCAGCGCACGGCCGAGATCGCCGATCTCGTCGCGGCGCGGCGGCGGCGGCGGCACCGGCGCACCGGCACTGACCGCCTGCGCGTAGCGGTTGAGCCGGCCGATCCCGCGCAGCAGACCCCAGGTCATCAGGATCCCGATCAGCGCCGAGATGCCGATCAGCCAGGCGCCGCGCAACAGAATGCTGCGCTGGCTGGCGACGATGAACGGCTCGATGCTGCGGTTGGGCTGGGACAGGGTCAGCACGCCGATCAGCCGCTGCGGCTCGGCCGGATCGTAGACCGGCGCGGCCACGTGCATCACCGTGTGGTTGGGGTCGCCGTCGGCCTCGGGACTGGAGCGGGCGCCATACTCGCCGCGCAGGGTGCGGTACACGTCGTTCCAGCGCGAGTTGTCGCGACCGATGTCCTGCCCCCGCGAATCGAACACCACCACGCCCGCCGCATCGGTGAGGGTGACGCGGTAGTCGACGCTGTGCTTGGGAAAGCGCCAGACCATCGCGCGTGGATCGCGCCGCTGCGCCGCAGCCAGGTCGCGGGCGAAGCGGCCGCTGGCGATGCGCCCGTCCTTCAGGTCCTGCGCGGCCATCTGCGCCAGCACGTTGGCCGCGTCCACCAGGGTCGATTCCATCGCCTGGCGCACGCCCGGCTTGACCTCGTTGACGAACACCCGCATCACGAAGAATGCGGCCACGCCCACGATCAGGAAGAAGCCCAGGAACAGCTTCAGCCCCAGCCGCACCTCAGGCCTCCAGCGCGTAACCGAGGCCGCGGTGGGTGCGGATCGGGTCGTCGGTGGCGCCGGCCGCTCGCAGCTTGGCGCGCAGGGTCTTGATGTGGGTGTCGACGGTGCGGTCGGCGCTGTCGGCACTGCTGTCCCAGCCGCGGTCCATCAGTTGCGCGCGGCTGAGGATGGCGCCGGGCCGCTGCAGCAGCGCCGCCAGCAGCGCGTACTCGTAGCGGGTCAGATCCAGCGGCGCGTCGCGCCAGCGGATGCGGCGGCCGTCGCGGTCGATGGCGAAATCGCCGTGCTGCTGCCAGCCGGCCCCGGCATCGCCGACCACCACCGCCGGGCGCCGCAGCCGCGCCCGCACTCGCGCGACCAGTTCGCGCGGCGAGAACGGCTTGGCCATGTAGTCGTCGGCGCCCAGTTCCAGGCCGAGCACGCGGTCGATCTCCTCGTTGCGCGCGGTCAGGAACAGCACCGGCACCTGGCTGAAGCCGCGCAGCGCGCGGCACACCTCGAACCCGCTCAGGTCCGGCAGGCCCACGTCCAGCACCACCACGTCGATGCCGCCCTCGCGCAGTTGCGCCAGCGCCTCGTGCCCGAGCTGGCAATGCCGCACCGCGTAGCCCTCGCTGCGCAGCGCGTACAGCACGGTGTCGGCGATGGCGGATTCGTCCTCGACCACGAGGACACAGGCGGCGGCAGGCGTGGACATGGCGCGCAGCATAGCCGCCGCGCGGGCGCCGCGGCAGTCCGTGCGGCCATCGCCGGCGTCGGCCACCCTCGCGCAGAACCCACTGCGGACAGGCGGGACGTCAGCCGCTGCGGTCGCTGCGCACACCTGCCGCGCCCGGCGGCGTCGCCAGTTCCACCCGATTGCGGCCGCCGTGCTTGGCCCGGTACAGCGCCGCATCGGCGCGCGCCAGCAGCGCCTGGCTGCTCTCGCCGGCGCCGGCCTCGGCGACGCCGATGCTGACGGTCAGACGCAGCCCCGGCACGATCGCGTCGAACGCCTGCCGTTCCAGCACCTCGCGCAGTTGCCCGGCCAGTTGGCTTGCCTCGGCGCAGGCCGCACCGGGCAGCAACGCCAGGAACTCCTCGCCGCCGGTCCGGCCGAAGCTGTCGCTCTTGCGCAGGCGTTGGCGCAGGGTCGTGGCGACCAGCCGCAGCACCTGGTCGCCCGCGGCGTGGCCGTGCTCGTCGTTGATCCGCTTGAAGTGGTCCACGTCCAGCGCCAGCACCGACAGCGGCATGCGCCCGCCGCGCGGCAACGCCGCCAGCGCGGTGTCCAGTTCGGCCAGGACCTGGCGCCGCGAGGCGACGCCGGTGAGGCTGTCGATGCGCACTTCGCGGCGGGCGCCGCGCAGGCGACCGAGGGTCAGGAACAGCACGCCGCCCAGCACGGCCAGCAACAGCAGCGCCGCGCCCAGCAATGCGCGGCGCAGGGTCGCCTCGCGCTCCATCGCCTGCAGCCGGTTGCGCTGGGTTTCGGCCTTCTGCGCCAGTTGCAGCGCCGCCAGGTCGCGCTCGCGGCTTTCCGATTCGGCGATCAGGAACTGCGATTGCTCGCGCTGCATGCGCGTGTCCAGTTCCTGCTGCACGCGCATCTGCGCCTCGCGCGCATCCAGCGCCTGGCGCCAGGCACCCAGCGCGCGCAAGGCCGTGGCCTTCAGGTCCAGCACGTCGCTGAGGCTGCGCAGGTCGCCATTGGCGCGATAGCCCTGCTCGGCCCGCTCGACCAGCGCCAGCGCGGCCCGCACATCGCCGCTGCGCTCGGCGATCAGCGCATCCACGTAGTCGCGTCGCGCGCGCATCAACCGCGTGGCGCCCATCGCGACCAGTTGCGCCTCGGCCTGCTGCCGCTGCGCCCGTGCCTGCGGCACGTTGCCCAGCAGCGCGTTGACCCGGGCCGCGCGCAGCAGCAACGACGCCTGCGAGCCTTCCTGCGGATGCCGGCCATGCAGTTCCGCCGCACGCAGATAGGCGGCCAGCGCCGCCGGCAGGTCGCCGCGCTGCTCGGCGATGGCGCCTTCGCGCTCCACCGCCAGCGCCTGCATGTAGCCGCCATCGCCCTGCCTGGCCCGCTGCAGGACCTCGGCGACGACCTGCTGCGACAGGTCCGGCAGACCCATGTCCAGGTAGGCGTCGGCGATGCCGATCAGGGTCAGCAGCGCCACCCAGCCGCCATCGCGCCGCGCGTCGAGCACGCGCAGTTCCTGCAAGGTGCGCAGCGACTGCGCGTAATGGCCGGCGTCGCGCTCGGCGAAGGCACGCATGCGCAGGGCCGCCGCGCGCAATCGCGGGAACCGGTGCGCGTCGGTCAACGCCAGGATCGTGGTGGCGGGCCGCAGGTAGGCCGGGCGCTGGCCGTCGTTGTACAGCGCATAGGTTTCGCACAGCAGGTACTCCAGCCGCACCTGCACATGGGTGCGCGCGATCGCAGCGCGCGCGCCACGCCGCGCCTGCTCCACCGCCGCGGCCGGACCCTGCGGAAAATGCTGGCAGTCGAAGGCGTCCAGGCGTGCGCGCCGCACCGGGTCGCTGGCAGGCAGCAGCGCCTGCAGCCGCGCATGCGCGACACGGTAGGCCTGCTCGTCGGCGGCCATGTCCTTGCCGTGCGCACCGACATCCTCGATCAGCGCATCGAACGCCGCAGCCTGCGCTGCGCGGGGGCTGGATGGCTCGGCACGGGCGGCGCCGAGTGCGGCGAACGGCAGCGCCAGTGCAAGAACACCGAGCAACGGGGAAAAAGGCATCGACATGCAAACCGTGGCACTCGCCGACCGCCCATCTGGCATCGGCACTGCGCACCCGAACGCTGCGACGACGCCTGCGCCCGGGTGCACAGGCCCAATCGTCCACGCGTTCCGGCCCCAGGTCCGGAAAGCGCCGCGGCCGCGAGTGGCCGCCCGCCTAGTGTACCGCGGCTGCGGAGACGCCCTGCCCTGCATCGCGGCAGGGCGTGGCCGGCCGACGTGGCGACCCGTACACTGCGCGGATGAATTACCGCCACGCCTTCCACGCCGGCAACCATGCCGACGTCCTCAAGCACATCGTGTTGCTGGCGCTGCTCGATGCGTTCAAGCGCAAGGACAGCCCGTTCTTCGTGCTCGATACCCACGCCGGGCGCGGGCGCTACCTGTTTGCGGCCAACGAGGCGCGCAAGACCGGCGAGGCGGCCGCCGGCGTGCTGCGGCTGATGGGCCAGCCGACCCTGCCGGAGGTGGTGGAACGCTATCTGCGCGCAGTGCAGGCCGACAATCCCGTGGGAGCGCTGGTCGCCTACCCCGGCTCGCCGCTACTGGTGGCGCAGGCGCTGCGCGCGCAGGACCGGCTGGCCGCCTGCGAACTGCAGACCGAGGAAGCCGCCGAACTGAAGGCGTTGTTCGCCCACGACCGCCGCGTGCAGGTGCACGCCGGCGACGGCTATGCGGCGATCAAGGCGTTCCTGCCGCCGAAGTCCGGGGCCAACCGGATCGGCCGTGGGCTGGTGCTGATCGATCCGCCCTACGAGGCGCAGGACGCTGAGTACCCGCTGATCGTGGCCGCGCTGCGCGAGACCCTGAGCCGCTGGCCGCAGGCGGTGTGCGCGGTGTGGTATCCGATCAAGCAGCGCCGCAGCCTGCAGCCGTTCTTCCGCAAGGCCGCGGCGTTGCCGGCAGCGTCGGCGCTGGTCGCCGAACTGCAGGTGCGCCCGGACGATTCGCCGCTGCGGCTCAACGGTAGCGGCATGCTGCTGCTCAATCCGCCCTGGCAGTTCGAGCAGACCCTGGCGCAGGCGCTGCCGCCACTGAAGGCACACCTGGGCGAGGCCGGCGCCAGCACGCGCCTGGAGTGGCTCAAGCGCGAGGCGTAAGGTGCCGGCGCCGCGGCGTGCGCGCGCTCAGAAGCAGTCCCAGTTGTAGGCGACCCGGCTGAAATCGCCGCGCCGCAGGTCGTCCGGGTCGATGAAGAAATTGGCGACGCCGCTGTCGCCCCACATCATCTCCTCGTCGCTGTCCAACTGCAGCAGCAGCACCTGCTTGTCCTGCAGGGTGCGCGGGTCTTCCTGGGTGAACTCCGGGTAGCCGCCGAGCTTGTTGCCGCCACGGCTCAGCACGTCGTACAACGCATCGTCGACCGCATCCTGCGACACCGCACGGCGCTTGGCGTAGGCGGCGGCCACCTCCTCCAGCGGCTTACCCAGCACCTGCTCGAACCGCACATCGCTGCTGCCGATGGTTTCCTCGCCGGCGTCGAACCGCATCGCCCGCGGCCGCGCCGGATCGAACGGCAACGTGTCGGCCGCCGGCAACGGCACCTCGGCCTGCCGCGCCGACGCCTTCGGCTGCGGCCAGTACACCACGCGGAAATTGCGTTGTTCGCCCAGCGCGGCCAGGTCGCTGCGCGCGCCGCCGAAATTGGCCCCATAGAAATCGTCGCCGCCTATGAAGAACTGCAGGATGCCCTGGCGTGGGTAGCCGGGCAGCGGCGGCATCCGCGCCAGATCGATCTGCGCCAGCAGCGCCAGCGGCTGGCCGTCGGCCGCATGCGGGTACGGCCTGTCGCCGGTCCAGTAGGGACGCCCGCCGACCTTGCTGGCCAGGCGATCGTCCTGCGCCATCGGCTGCAGTTGCACCTGCAGCACCGGCCGGCGCGTGGCCTGCAGGCGCGCCTGGTACGGGGCCAATGCCTGCGTCGCCAGCTGCTCCGCGTCGGCGACAGGAGCGGCGGCGGCCGTCGTCGGCGCGTCGTGGTGCTGCGCGCGCAGCAGCCACCTGCCGCCCCCCACCAGCAGCCCCACCAGCAGCGCGGCCAGGCCCAGCCCGATCGCCGCGGAGACGGCCACGGCATGCGATGTCTTCATCGTCGTGCATTCCCTTGAACGAAACGCCACTCTAGCAAGACCACCCGAGCGGCACATCGGCAGGACGCTGCGTTCACGGGCGTAAGGTTTTGGTAATGCGAGAATCCAGGCTTCGTCGAGGATCATACGGCCATGGCTACCCGCAACCGCATGCCTCCGTGGCATGAAACCTTCACCCTGCCCAGTGGGCGCGAATTGCTGATCCGGCCGATCCGGCCGGAGGACAGCGCGCCGCTGCAGGGTGCCTTCGGCCTGCTCGGGCCGACCGAGATCCGCGAGCGCTTCCTGCATTCGACGCAGGAACTGACCGAGGACATGGCGCAACGCCTCACCCATCCCAATCCGAAGTCGGAACTGATCCTGGTCGCCGCCGAGCCGCTGCCGCCGGGCGAGGCCGTGGTCGGCGCGGTGGCGCGCGCGGCGATCAACCCCGGCACCCGCGAGGCGCAGTACGCGATCCTGGTCAGCAGCTTCGTCTCCGGCCAGGGCCTGGGCCGGCAGTTGATGCGCAAGCTGGTCAAGTGGGCGCGCCGCAAGTACCTGGACCGGCTCTACGGCGACGTGCTCGAACGCAACGTGCCGATGCTGCAACTGGCCGAGTCGCTGGGCTTCCAGCGCATGCCGCATCCGGACAATCCGGACCTGGTGCGGGTGGTGCTGGAACTGGGCAACTGAACCCGCAGCGCACCGCACCGCTCCACGCCATCCCTTCCCGCGCGGCCAGCCGGCGCGCGGCGTTTCCCGGGTTCTGCCGCGCCGGTCGCGGCACCCGGCTTTGCTAAACTCCACGGTCCATGCCGCCCCTTCCCTTCCCCGTTCCGCCGCTGCCCAAGTCCGGCCAGCTCCGCGCGCACTGGCGCGCTCCCGCGTCCTCCACCGCACTGGCCTGGCACATCGCCTGCGCCGCGTCCGCGCATCGCGGACCGTTGCTGGTGGTCGCCCGCGACAACCAGAGCGCGCACCAGCTCGAAGCCGACCTGCATAGCCTGCTCGGCGACGATCCGAGCCTGCCGGTGGTGCCGTTCCCGGATTGGGAAACCCTGCCCTACGACCAGTTCAGTCCGCACCCGGACATCGTCAGCCAGCGCCTGGCCGCGCTGCACCGGCTGCCGACGCTGACCCAGGGCATCGTGGTGGTGCCGGTGCAGACGCTGATGCAGCGGGTGGCGCCGCTGCGCTACATCGTCGGCGGCAGTTTCGACCTGCGCGTGGGCCAGCGCCTGGACCTGGACGCGGAGAAGCGGCGGCTGGAAAGCGCCGGCTACCGCAACGTGCCGCAGGTGATGGACCCGGGCGATTTCGCCGTGCGCGGCGGCCTGCTCGACGTGTACCCGATGGGCACCGACGCGCCGCTGCGCATCGAACTGCTGGACGAGGACATCGATTCGATCCGCGCCTTCGACCCGGAATCGCAGCGCTCGCTGGACCATGTGCAGGCGGTGCGCATGCTGCCCGGACGCGAAGTGCCGATGGACGATGCCAGCGTGGAGCGGGTGCTGACCGCGCTGCGCGAACGTTTCGACGTCGATACCCGGCGCAGCGCGCTGTACCAGGACCTGAAGGCCGGGCTGGCGCCGTCGGGCATCGAGTACTACCTGCCGCTGTTCTTCCAGGAGACGCGTGGCAGCGGCGCGCGCGAGGCCACCGCCACCCTGTTCGATTATCTGGGCGAGCACGTGCTGCCGCTGATCGCCCCTGGCGTGGGCGCCGCCGCCGACGCGTTCTGGGCGCAGACCCAGGCCCGCTACGAGCAGCGCCGCCACGACGTGGAACGCCCGCTGCTGGCGCCGGAAGAGCTGTACCAGGCGCCGGATGCGCTGCGCGAACGCCTCAACGGGCTGCCGCGCATCGACGTGTGGGCGGCCGACCATCCGCGCATCGACGAGGCGCAGGCGCTGGGCGACCAGCCGCTGCCGCCGTTGCCGGTGGCGGCCAAGGACGCCGCGCCGGGCGCGGCGCTGAAGAGCTTCCTCGATCACTACCCGGGCCGGGTGCTGATCGCGGCCGATTCGCCGGGCCGCCGCGAGGCGCTGCTGGAAGTGTTGGCGGCCGCGGAGTTGAAGCCGGAGGTGCTGCCGAACTTCGCGGCGTTCCTCCCTTCTCCCACCGGGAGAAGCTGGCGCGAAGCACCGGATGAGGGTGCGGCGCGCGCGCCATCCTCGTCGAAGAAGGCTCCTGCTTCGTCCGCGTCCTCGACGGCCGCGCAGGCAAAACTCTCTAGCGGTCGTACCCTCACCCCAACCCCTCTCCCGGAGGGAGAGGGGCTTACTGCGCGCTTCGCCATTGCCGTCGCACCGCTGGACGACGGCTTCGCGCTGGAGGCGCCGCGCATCGCGGTGCTGACCGAGCGCCAGCTGTTCCCCGAGCGCGCCAGCCAGCCGCGGCGCAGCCGGCGCGTGGGGCGCGAGCCGGAAGCGATCATCCGCGACCTGGGCGAATTGTCCGAGGGCGCGCCGATCGTGCACGAGGACCACGGCGTCGGTCGCTACCGCGGGCTGATCGTGCTCGATGCCGGCGGCATGCCCGGCGAGTTCCTGGAAATCGAATACGCCAAGGGCGACCGGCTGTACGTGCCGGTCGCGCAGTTGCACCTGATCAGCCGCTACTCCGGCGCCTCGGCCGAGACCGCGCCGCTGCATTCGCTGGGCGGCGAGCAATGGACCAAGGCCAAGCGCAAGGCCGCCGAGAAGGTGCGCGACGTGGCCGCGGAGCTGCTGGAGATCCAGGCGCGCCGCCAGGCCCGCGCCGGGCTGGCGCTGCAGGTGGACCGGGCGATGTACGAACCCTTCGCCGCCGGCTTCCCGTTCGAGGAAACCCCGGACCAGTTGGCCGCGATCGACGCCACGCTGCGCGACCTGGCCAGCAGCCAGCCGATGGACCGCGTGGTCTGCGGCGACGTCGGCTTCGGCAAGACCGAGGTCGCGGTGCGCGCGGCCTTCGCCGCGGCCAGCGCCGGCAAGCAGGTGGCGGTGCTGGTGCCGACCACGCTGCTGGCCGAACAGCACTACCGCAACTTCCGCGACCGCTTCGCCGACTACCCGCTGAAGGTCGAGGTGCTGTCGCGCTTCAAGAGCAGCAAGGAGATCAAGGCCGAGCTGGAGAAGGTCGCCGCCGGCAGCATCGACGTGATCGTCGGCACCCATCGCCTGCTGCAGCCGGACGTGAAGTTCAAGGACCTGGGCATGGTCATCGTCGACGAGGAGCAGCGCTTCGGCGTGCGCCAGAAGGAAGCGCTGAAGGCGCTGCGCGCCAACGTGCACCTGCTGACCCTCACCGCCACGCCGATCCCGCGCACCTTGAACATGGCCATGGCCGGCCTGCGCGATCTGTCGATCATCGCCACGCCGCCGCCGAACCGGCTGGCGGTGCAGACCTTCGTCACCCAGTGGGACAACGCGCTGCTGCGCGAGGCCTTCCAGCGCGAACTGGCGCGCGGCGGCCAGTTGTACTTCCTGCACAACGACGTGGAGAGCATCGGCCGCATGCAGCGCGAGCTGAGCGAACTGGTGCCGGAGGCGCGCATCGGCATCGCCCACGGGCAGATGCCCGAGCGCGAGCTGGAAAAGGTGATGCTGGATTTCCAGAAGCAGCGCTTCAACGTGCTGCTGTCGACCACGATCATCGAATCGGGCATCGACATCCCCAACGCCAACACCATCGTCATCAATCGCGCCGACCGCTTCGGCCTGGCGCAGTTGCACCAGTTGCGCGGCCGCGTCGGCCGTTCGCACCACCGCGCCTACGCCTACCTGCTGGTGCCGGACCGGCGCAGCATCACCCCCGATGCGCAGAAGCGCCTGGACGCGATCGCCTCGATGGACGAACTGGGCGCCGGCTTCACCCTGGCCACCCACGATCTGGAAATCCGCGGCGCCGGCGAACTGCTCGGCGAGGACCAGAGCGGGCAGATGGCCGAAGTCGGCTTCAGCCTGTACACCGAACTGCTGGAGCGCGCGGTGCGCAGCATCCGCCAGGGCAAGCTGCCGGACCTGGACGCCGGCGAGGAAGCGCGCGGCGCCGAGGTGGAACTGCACGTGCCGGCGCTGATCCCCGACGACTACCTGCCCGACGTGCATACCCGCCTGACCCTGTACAAGCGCATTTCCAGCGCCCGCGACAGCGACGGCCTGCGCGAACTGCAGGTGGAGATGATCGACCGCTTCGGCCTGCTGCCGGATCCGGTGAAGCACCTGTTCGCCATCGCCGAGTTGAAGCTGCAGGCCAATGCGCTGGGCATCCGCAAGCTGGAACTGGGCGAACACGGCGGGCGCCTGGTGTTCGAGGCCAAGCCCAACGTGGATCCGATGACCATCATCCAGATGATCCAGAAGCAGCCCAGGCTGTACGCGATGGATGGTCCGGACAAGCTGAAGCTCAAGCTGCCGCTGCCGGAAGCGGCCGACCGGTTCAATGCCGCACGCGGTCTGCTGACCGCGCTGTCGCCACGCTGAGCGACGCGGGCGATCCTGCCCGCACAGCGCACACGAGCGGCCACCGCACAGGGGCCGCATGTGTCCTGCCCACACACGCCACCGCGACATGCGGCGGCGTACGGCGCGCCCGCAACTCGCAACATGCGAACGCAACGCTCTTCACGTGAAGACCGACGGAGACGCGTCGCGCGGCTTTTTTGACGTCTTCACGCGCTGTCGCGTTTGGCACGGCACGTGCAACAGACCTTGGGACACAACATGCCCAGGCCTTTATGGGATGCGCATCTTGCGCTGGTCTGAACCACTCAGGCTCGCGTGCGGTGTGGGAGACAAATGCTTCACGCGCGCTAAATATTTCTAAATATTTCCTGTCCGCGCCGATATCGCTCTTACCGAAGCCGGCGACACCGGCTTTTCCCTCTTCCCTGCCGGAGACCCGCCATGCGCTCGACGCCCCCCGACGAACAGGATCCGCCGCTGCAGCTGATCGTGGACGGCGACATGACCATCCGCCGCGCGGCCGAACTCAAGCCGCTGCTGCTGCCCGCGCTGGAGCATCCCGGCGGCCTGCGCCTGCAGTTGCAGGCGGTGACTGACATCGACGCCACCGGCGTGCAACTGCTGCTGGCCACCCAGGCCGCGCTGCGCGCGCTGGGACGGCCGTTCCAGCTCGAGGGCTGCAGCACCGCGGTCGGCGATGCGCTGGCCCTGCTCGGCCTGGACGACGCGTTCGAGCGCGTCGGCGACGACACTCTTCACTAATCGGCAGCACGACATGAACATGGATCAATTGCTGCAGACCTTCATCGCCGAGAGCCGCGACCTGCTCGAGGACATGGAGCGCAATCTGCTGGAAGCCGAGCGCGGCGAAGCCGGCCCCGATGCGGTCAACGCGATCTTCCGCGCCGCCCACACCATCAAGGGCTCCGGCGGCCTGTTCGACCTGGCGCAACTGGTCGGCTTCACCCACGTGGTGGAGAGCGTGCTGGACCTGGTGCGCGAGCATGCGGTCGCGCTGGATTCGGAGCTGATCCAACTGATGCTGGCCTGCTGCGACCATATCCGCGCGCTGGTGGAAGCCGCGGCCGGCGGCAAGGCCGACGAAGCCACGCTCACCGCCAACGGCGCGCCGCTGCTGGAACGCCTGCAGACCTACCTGCAACCCGCCGCCACGCCGGCGGCCAAGGCGACCGCCGCCGCGGCAGCGCCTGCCGCGCCCGCGCACACCGGCTACTGGCGGATCTCGCTGCAGCTGTTCACCGACGCGCTGCGCTTCGGCAATTCGCCGCTGCACCTGATCCGCTGCCTGCGCAGCCTCGGCAGCCTCGAAGCGGTGCGGACCCGCCACGACCGCGTGCCGGCGCTGCCGGAACTGGATCCGGAGGCCTGCTACTTGGGCTTCGACATCCTGCTGCGCAGCGATGCGCAACAGGCCGCGATCGAGGACATCTTCGAATTCGTGCGCGACGACTGCGACCTGCAGGTGCTGGCGGTGGACCCACAGGGCGACGCGGCCAATCTGGATCTGCCGCTGCTGGTGGCCGAGGCCGGCAGCCAGGCCAGTGCCGACGATTTCGCCGGGTTCGACAGCGCCGACGCGCCGGTTGCGGCCGCGCCCGCCGTGGCCAGCGCACCGGCGGCAGCGGCCGCAGCTGCCGCCAGCGCCGGCCCGGCCAAGGCCGCGGGCGCACGCGGCGAAGGCGGCTCGATCCGCGTCGACGCCGACAAGCTCGACCGCATGATCGACCTGGTCGGCGAGTTGATCATCGCCGTCGCCAGCACCGGCGCCAACGCCCAGCGCACCGGCGATGCACAATTGCTGGAATCCACCTCGATCCTCGCCGGTCTGGTCGAAGAGGTGCGCGAAAGCGCGCTGCAACTGCGCATGGTCAAGATCGGCGGCACCTTCAGCCGCTTCCACCGCGTGGTCCACGACGTCGCCCGCGAACTGGGCAAGGACATCACGCTGGTGGTCAACGGCGAGGACACCGAGTTGGACAAGTCGGTGGTCGAGAAGATCGCCGATCCGCTGACCCACCTGGTGCGCAACGCCATGGACCACGGCATCGAACCGGCCGAGGTGCGCCAGGCGCGCGGCAAGCCGGTACGCGGCACGGTACGGCTCAACGCCTTCCACGATTCCGGCAGCATCGTCATCCAGATCAGCGACGACGGCGGCGGCCTCAACCGCGACCGGATCCTGGCCAAGGCGCTGGAGCGCGGCCTGATCGAACCCGGCCGCCAGCTGTCGGACCGCGAAGTGTTCGCGCTGATCTTCGAGCCGGGCTTCTCCACCGCCGAAAAGGTCACCAACCTGTCCGGGCGCGGTGTCGGCATGGACGTGGTCAAGCGCAACATCGCCGCGCTGCGCGGCAGCGTCGACATCAGCAGCCAGCAGGACGTCGGCACCACCATCTCGGTGCGGCTGCCGCTGACCCTGGCCATCATCAACGGCTTCCAGGTCGGGGTCGGCAAGTCGGTGTTCGTGGTGCCGCTGGACGTGGTCGAGGAATGCGTGGAGTTCGCGCCGAACTACCAGAGCGAGTACATCGACCTGCGCGGCAACGTGCTGCCCTACGTGCGCCTGCGCTCGCTGTTCGCCATCGCCGGCGCGCCGCCGGCGCGCGAGAGCATCGTGGTGATCCGCCAGGGCGCGCAGCGGTTCGGCCTGGTGGTCGACACCCTGCTCGGCGAGTGGCAGACCGTGATCAAGCCGCTCTCCAAGGTCTTCGCCCAGGTCAAGGGCATCAGCGGCTCCAGCATCCTCGGCAGCGGCGGGGTCGCGCTGATCCTGGACGTGCCGTCGCTGCTCGGCCAGTTGCAACCCGGCGCCGAATCGCTGGCGGCTTGAGCCGCCGCGTCGCCCGCCGTCATTCCTACGCCGCACCATCAATCAGGAATCGCCGTCATGTCCCAGAACCGGACGCTCACCGCCACCCTGCCGACGGCCGCCGTCGTCGCCGTCGCCCTGCCCGCCGCTGCCGCCGTCGCGGCGCTGACGCTGGCCAGCGGTCTCGCATGGACCCTGGTCGCCGTGGCCACCCTGGTCGCCGGCGTGCTGCTGAGCCGCAGCGTGCGCGCGGCACAGCACACGGCCGCTGCCGCGCAGCGCGAGCTGGAGCTGGCCCGCAGCGGCCTGCAGGCGCTGGCGCAGGGCGAACTGGAGCGCGTGGACGCGACGGCCGGCGGCAGCGAGATCGGCCAGGCCCTGCTCGCCGCGCAGCGGCCGCTGCGGCAGTTGCAGGCCGACGTCGCGCACATGACCAGCGCACACGCCGCCGGCGACTGCGACGTGATGCTGGATGCGACGCAGGCCAGCGGCGCCTACCGGACCGTGGCCGGCGACATCAACCAGTTGGTCGGTGCCCACATCGGCGTCTGCAAGCAGGCGATCGACTGCGTGGGCGAATTCGGCTGCGGCAACTTCGCCGCGCCGCTGGCCGCGCTCCCGGGCAAGAAGGCCTACATCAACGACACCATCGAGCAGGTCCGGCGCAACATGCTCGGCCTGATCGCCGAAATGCGCCGCGTCGCCGAGGAGCACGATGCCGGCGAGATCGACGCCAGCATCGACAGCGCGCACTTCCAGGGCGACTTCCGCAGCATGGCCGACGGCATCAACCGCATGGTCGGCAGCCATATCGCGGTCAAGAAGCAGGCCATGGGCGTGGTCGCCGAGTTCGGCCGCGGCAACTTCGACGCGGGCATGCCGCAACTGCCCGGCAAGAAGGTCTTCATCAACGAGACCCTCGAGCAGGTGCGCGGCAACTTCAAGCGCCTGATCGGCGAGATCGCGCGCATGTCCGAGGAACACGACCTGGGCGACATCGACGTGCAGATCGACTGCGCGCACCTGGACGGGCAGTTCTGCGCGATCGGCAAGGCCATCAACCGCATGGTCGCCGCGCACATCGCGGTCAAGAAGCAGGCGCTGGGCGTGGTCGCCGAGTTCGGCCGCGGCAACTTCGACGCGCCGATGCCGCAACTGCCGGGCAAGAAGGCCTTCATCAACGAGATCATCGAACAGACCCGCGGCAACCTGCGCAGCGTCGGCGACGTGATCAAGGTGATGGGCGCGGTGGCCGAGGGCGATCTCAGCCGCCAGGTGCAGGGCCACTACGAGGGCGCCTTCGCCGACATGCAGCGCTACGTCAACGCCACCATCGACAAGCTCACCAGCATCGTCAACGAGGTCAACGGCAACGCCGTCACCCTGGCCAGCGCCGCCGAGGAATTGTCGTCCACCGCGCAGTCGCTGAGCCAGGCGGCCAGCGAACAGGCCGCCGGCGTGGAGGAAACCAGCGCGTCGCTGGAGCAGATGACCGGCTCCATCGCGCAGAACGCGGAAAACGCCAAGGTCACCGACGGCATGGCCGCCAAGGCCTCGCGCGAGGCCGCCGAGAGCGGCGAGGCGGTCCGCGCCACCGTGTCGGCGATGAAGGAGATCGCGCGCAAGATCGGCATCATCGACGACATCGCCTACCAGACCAACCTGCTGGCGTTGAACGCGGCGATCGAGGCCGCACGCGCCGGCGAGCACGGCAAGGGCTTCGCCGTGGTCGCCGCCGAGGTGCGCAAGCTGGCCGAGCGCAGCCAGGTCGCCGCGCACGAGATCGGCGACGTCGCCAGCACCAGCGTGAACCTGGCCGAGACCACCGGGCGCCTGCTCGGCGAGATGGAACCGTCGATCCGCCGCACCTCCGACCTGGTGCAGGAAATCACCGCCGCCTCCGAGGAACAGAGCACGGGCGTCGGCCAGATCAACGCCGCGGTCGTTCAGCTCAGCCAGACAACGCAGCAATCCGCTGCCAACGCTGAAGAATTGGCCGCCACGGCCGAAGAAGTAAGCAGCCAGGCAGAACAGTTGCAGACCATCATGAGCTTCTTCACCACCAGCGCCACCACGACCTCGGCGCCGGCCCCGCAACCGCGGCGCCTGCCGTCGTCGATGCAGCGTGCACCACGCGCCCGCAGTTTCGGCGGCCCGGCGGCCACGGCCCAGGCCGCGCGCCTCGAAGAAGCCGCGTTCGTCTCGTTCTGACCCTCTCCGCACTGGCCGGCAGGCCGATGCATCTCCATTTCGCACAAGGTATTTCGGCATGTCCAACTCTCTCTCGCTGACCTCCAAGCTGTGGACCGGTTCGGCCATCGCCGTCGTGCTGCCCTTGGCAGCCGCCGCGTGCGGGTTCGCCCTCGGCCTGACCGCCGGGCAGACCCTGGCACTGGGCATCGGCGCCACGGTGCTGGCCGCCGCGGTGCTGGCCTACACCGTCCATGCCATCACCCGCTCGCTGCGGATCGCCACCACCACCCTGGCGCGCTTCGCCACCGGCAACTTCGAGGTGGTGATGCCGACCGTGCGCAACGACCAGGCCTGCGAGGTGCTGCTGGCGCTGCGGCAGGTGCAGACCGGGGTGCGCCAGATCAACGACGAGATCGTGCGCATGTCCGCCCAGCACGATGCCGGCGACATCGACGTGGTCATCGAGAGCCATCGCTTCGACGGCGAGTTCAAGATCATCGCCGAGGGCATCAACCGCATGGTCGGCGACCACATCGCCACCAAGAAGAAGGCGCTGGCCTGCGTGGCCGAGTTCGGCCGCGGCAACTTCGATGCGCCGCTGGAGACGTTCCCGGGCAAGAAGGTCTTCATCAACGAGATCATCGAGCAGGTGCGCCGCAACATGCAGGGGCTGATCGCGCAGATGCAGCACATGTCCGCGCAGCACGACGCCGGCGACATCGACGTGGCGATCGAGAGCCACCGCTTCGAAGGCGATTTCCGCAGCATGGCCGACGGCATCAACCGCATGGTCGGCGACCACATCGCCACCAAGAAGAAGGCGATGACCTGCATCGCCGAGTTCGGCCGCGGCAACTTCGACGCGCCGCTGGAAGCCTTCCCGGGCAAGAAGGCATTCATCAACGACACCGTCGAACAGGTGCGCGCCAACCTGCGCGCACTGATCCGCGACACCAGCCTGCTCGCCGATGCGGCCGCGGCCGGCCGCCTGGATGTGCGCGCCGACGGCAGCCAGCATCACGGCGACTTCCGCCGCATCGTCGACGGCGTCAACCTGACCCTGGATACGGTGATCGGCCCGATCAACGATGTCGGCGCCGTGCTCAAGGCGATCGAGGCCGGCGACCTGACCCGGCTGGCGGACGTGCAGTGCCAGGGCAAGCTGAAGGAACTGTGCGACAGCATCAATGCCACGGTTGCGCGCCTCGCGCAGGTGGTCGGCGAGGTCAACATCAACGCCGACGCCCTGGCCAGCGCCTCCGAGCAGGTCAGCGCCACCGCGCAGTCGCTGAGCCAGGCGGCCAGCGAGCAGGCCGCCGGCGTGGAAGAGACCAGCGCCTCGCTGGAGCAGATGACCGCCTCCATCGCGCAGAACACCGAGAACGCCAAGGTCACCGACGGCATGGCCGCCAAGGCCGCACGCGAAGCCAACGAAGGCGGCGATGCGGTGCGTTCGACGGTGGTGGCGATGAAGCAGATCGCGCAGAAGATCGGCATCATCGACGACATCGCCTACCAGACCAACCTGCTGGCGTTGAACGCGGCGATCGAGGCCGCGCGCGCCGGCGAGCACGGCAAGGGCTTCGCCGTGGTCGCCGCCGAGGTGCGCAAGCTGGCCGAACGCAGCCAGGTGGCCGCGCAGGAGATCGGCCAGGTCGCCGAGTCCAGCGTGGAACTGGCCGAGAACGCCGGCAAGCTGCTGGAGCAGATGGTGCCTTCGATCCGCCGCACCTCCGACCTGGTGCAGGAGATCACCGCCGCCTCCGAGGAACAGACCTCCGGCGTCGGCCAGATCAATGCCGCAGTCGGCCAGCTCAACCAGACCACGCAGCAGGCCGCGGCCAACTCCGAGGAACTGGCCGCCACCGCCGAGGAAATGAGCGGACAGGCCGAGCAGTTGCAGCAGTTGATGAGCTTCTTCCGTACCAACCAGGTGGCGGCGCCGCGGCGCCCCGCCATTCCGCAGGCCCTGGCGCGCAAGACGGCACCGGTGCGCAAACGCAGTTTCGGCTTCGGCGAGGCCGGCCTGGCATTGGTGCCGGCGCCGGACGAAGCGCAGTTCGACACGTTCTGACAACCACACTTCCGTACATCCAACAGGGGGATCACGGTGTTCAAGCAAATGAAGATCGCTACCAGAATCGGGCTCGGCTTCGCCGCCGTCTTGCTGCTCATGGTGGGCATGGGCGTGTTCACGGTGGACAAGCTGGCCAAGGTCAACCAGGCCTCCACCGACATCGCCACCAACTGGATGCCCAGCATCCATTACGTCCAGGCGATGAATACCAACCTGTCCGACCTGCGCGTGGCCGAACTGCAACACGTGGTCACCGAAAACCCGCAGGAGATGCGCGCCTTCGACCAGCAGATGGAGCAGATCCTGGCCGAGTATGCGAGTAACCGCGACCATTACGTCAAGCTCATTTCCTCCGAAGAGGAAAAGGGCATCTATACGAACTTCAATGGCGAGTTCGAAAAGTACCTGGCCCTGCACAAACAGGTCCTCGACCTGTCGCGGACGCTCAAGACCAGCGAGGCGCTGGCCTTGTTCAACGGCGACCAGCGCAAGCTGTACGACGATGCGTCGACCATTCTCGACAGCCTGGTGGTGCTGAACACCAAGGGCGGCGAAGCCGCCAGCGCCGAGGGCGATGCGCTCTATGCCAGCTCGCGGCAGTGGATCATCGCCGTGATCGTGGCGTGCGTGCTGCTGGGCGCCGGCATTTCGGTCTTCATCGTGCGCGGCCTGATGCGCCTGCTCGGCGGCGAGCCTGCCTACGTGGCCGAGATCGCCAACAAGGTGGCGCAGGGCGACCTCAACCTGGACGTGGCGGTGCGCGCCAACGATAGGGGCAGCGCGCTGTATGCGATGCGGACCATGGTCGAGCGGCTGAAGCTGGTGATCGACGGCCAGCGCCGCGTGGTCGCCGCCGCCAACCGTGGCGACTTCTCCGAGCGCATCGCCCTGGACGGGCTGTCCGGGTTCCAGCGCGACATGGGCCAGGGCCTGAACGAGCTGGCGACCACCACCGGTGACAGCATCCAGGACGTGGTGCGGGTGATGGGCGGCCTGGCCGAAGGCGACCTGACCCGCAGCATCGACAAGTCCTACGACGGCGCCTATGCCGAAATGAAGAACTACGTCAACGACACCATCGCGCGCCTGTCGCAGGTGGTCAGCGAGGTCAACAGCAATGCCGAGGCGCTGGCCAGCGCCTCGGAGGAAGTCAGCGCCACTGCGCAGTCGCTCAGCCAGGCGGCGAGCGAACAGGCCGCCGGCGTGGAAGAGACCAGCGCCTCGCTGGAGCAGATGACCGCCTCGATCTCGCAGAACACCGAGAACGCCAAGATCACCGACGGCATGGCCAGCAAGGCGTCCAGCCAGGCGCTGGATGGCGGCGAGTCGGTGCGTGCGACCGTGCAGGCGATGAAGCAGATCGCGCAGAAGATCAGCATCATCGACGACATCGCCTACCAGACCAACCTGCTGGCGCTGAACGCGGCGATCGAGGCCGCACGCGCAGGCGAGCATGGCAAGGGCTTCGCCGTGGTGGCGGCGGAAGTGCGCAAGCTGGCAGAACGTAGCCAGATCGCGGCGCAGGAAATCGGCGATGTGGCCAGTTCCAGCGTCGAGCTGGCGGAGAACGCCGGCAAGCTGCTGGACGAGATGGTGCCGTCGATCAAGCGCACCTCCGACCTGGTGCAGGAGATCACCGCCGCCTCCGAGGAACAGACCTCCGGCGTCGGCCAGATCAATGCCGCGGTCGGCCAGCTCAACCAGACCACGCAGCAGGCCGCGTCCAACTCCGAGGAACTGGCGGCCACCGCCGAGGAAATGAGCGCGCAGGCCGAACAGCTGCAGCAACTGATGAGTTTCTTCAAGCTGGAAGTCGCAGCCGCATCCAGGACCGCGACGCGGCGTCCGGCCGCGGCGCGCGGCCGCAGCGGGCAGGCCGGAGCCAAGCCGATCGCGCGCGTGGCCGGCGGCAAGCTGGTGCTGGCCGAGACGCTGGACGAAACCCACTTCGAAACCTTCTGAGACATGGCCATGAACGCTCCCGCTCCGCTCTCACCCTCCGACGCCGGCGACCTGGCGACGGACCAGTTCCTGACCTTCCTGCTCGGCAAGGAAATGTTCGGCGTCGGCATTCTCGGCATCAAGGAGATCATCGAGTACCGCACGCCGACCGACGTGCCGATGATGCCGCCCGCGCTGCGTGGGGTGATCAACCTGCGTGGCGCGGTGGTGCCGGTGGTGGATCTGCAGCAGCGCTTCGGCCGTGCGCCCAGCGAGATCAGCAAGCGCACCTGCATCGTCATCATCGAGGTGGCCAGCGGCGAAGAGCGCCAGGTGCTCGGCCTGCTGGTGGACGCGGTCAGCGAGGTGCTGGAGATCGCCACCGCCGACATCGCCCCGCCGCCGGCGTTCGGCACCGGCATCCGCCGCGATTTCATCCATGGCATGGGCAAGGTCGGCGAGCGCTTCGTCATCCTGCTCGCCGCCGATGCGGTGCTGGCGCCCCAGGAGTTCGCCAGCATGGCTGCCCTCGACACCCACCTGGAAGAAGGCATCGCCGCCTGAGCGGCCTCCGCCGCGCAGCCCCCTGCTCTCTCCTCGAAACGGATTTCGCATGCCCACGCCCCCTGACACCGCCGCCCTGCACCACTTCGGCACGGTCCTGGTGGTCGACGACAGCCAGGTCCAGCGCGAACACGCGCTGGCCCTGTGCCTGCGGATGGGCGCCGTGGCAGTGGAAGGCGCGGCCGACGGCCATGCGGCGCTGGCGCGGGTGACCGAGGGTTCGCCGCTGGGTCTGTTGATCGTGGACCTGGAAATGCCCGGCATGGACGGCGTGCAGTTGCTCGAGGCGCTGGCCCGCTGCGACGTGCGCGTGCCGATCGTGGTCGCCTCGCAGCGCGGCGCGGCCCTGATCGACTCGGTCCTGCAGGTCGGCCGCGGCAACGGTCTGCAGGTGCTGGCGGGACTGGAGAAGCCGCTGCGCGCAGCGCAACTCGCGGCCGCGCTGCGCGCCCACGCCCCGCCGACACCGGCGCCGCGCAACGAGGCCGAAGCCCCGGGCGAGGCGACCATGGCGGCGATGCTGCGCGAAGCGCTGCAGCGCGGCGAGATCGAGGTCGCCTACCAGCCCAAGGTGGACATGCGCAGCGGCCGGGTCGGCGGGGTGGAGGCGCTGGCGCGCTGGCGCCATCCCAGCGCCGGGCCGATCGCGCCGGACCGCTTCATCGCCGTGGCCGAGCGCGAAGGCCTGATCCATGCGCTCACCGCCTGCGTCGCCGACCAGGCGCTGGCGCGGCTGGCGGCGTGGAAGCAGGACGGGTTCCAGCTGACCCTGGCGTTGAACCTGTCGCCGCGCATGCTGCAGGACCCGAATCTGCTCGACGAACTGCTGGGACTGCTGCGCAAGCACGGCCTGGCGCCGTCCGACCTGGTGCTGGAAATCACCGAAAGCTCGCTGGTGTGCGGCAGCGCGCTGGGCATGCTGGCGCGGCTGCGGCTGCAGGGCTTCGGCCTGTCGCTGGACGACTACGGCACCGGCTTCTCCTCGCTGCAGCAACTCACCCGCATTCCCTTCACCGAGTTGAAGATCGACCGCATCTTCGTCCACGACGCGCACCGCAGCCGCAACCTGCGCACGGTCCTCGAATCGGCACTGGGCATGGCCCAGCGGCTGGGCCTGAGCACCGTCGCCGAGGGTATCGAAACGGTGGAGGACTGGGCCCTGCTGCAGGAACTGGGCTGCGACTTCGGCCAGGGCTACCTGCTGGCGCGTCCGCTGGGGGGCGGCGCGCTGCATGCCTGGCTGCTGGAGCACCAGCGCCTGCTGCAGGAACACGGCCCCACCGGCAACGCCAGCGCTCCCGCTTCCGCCTCCACCCACTGACCGGCCAAGACCATGACCAGCCACGACACCATCACCGAGCAGGAATTCGGCCGGTTCCAGCGTTTCATCTTCGACGCCGCCGGCATCACCATCTCGCCGGCCAAGAAGGCCATGCTGTGCGGACGCCTGGGCAAGCGCCTGAAGGCGCATTCGCTGCAGACCTACACCCAGTACCTCAAGCTGCTGGAAAGCCGCGAGGGCAGCGGCGAGGTGCAGACCGCGATCGACCTGCTGACCACCAACGAAACCTACTTCTTCCGCGAGCCCAAGCACTTCGACCTGCTGCGCAGCGTCGCCGCCGCGCATACCGGCAGCGCACCGTTCCGCTGCTGGAGCGCGGCCAGTTCCACCGGCGAAGAGGCCTACAGCATGGCCATGGTGCTGGACGACACCCTGCAGGGCCGCCCCTACGAGGTGGTCGGCACCGACATCAGCACCCGCGTGCTGGACAAGGCGCGCACCGGTCACTACCCCCTGCTGCGCATCGAGCACATGCCGCCGGCCATGCTCAAGCGCTACTGCCTGAAGGGCCGCGGCGAGTACGAGGGCAGCCTGCTGATCGACCGCAAGATCCGCGACCGCGTGCGCTTCCTGCACGCCAACCTCAATGCGACGCTGCCCAACCTGGGCCAGTTCGACGTGGTGTTCCTGCGCAACGTGATGATCTACTTCAACGCCCAGACCAAGCGCGAGGTGGTGGCGCGGGTGCTGGGCACGCTCAAGCGCGGCGGCATCTTCTGCATCGGCCACTCCGAGAGCCTCAACGACGTCAACAGCGACGTGGTGCAGATCGCGCCGTCGGTGTACCGCAAACCATGAACCACGACGTCCCAGGAGGGAACCGCACATGACCACCACGATCAAGGCCATGGTGATCGACGATTCGGCGGTGGTGCGCCAGGTGCTGGTCGCCGTGCTCAACGACGCGCCCGGCATCGAGGTCATCGCCGCCGCGGCCGATCCGCTGCTGGCGATGGACAAGATGCGCCATCAGTGGCCGGACGTGATCGTGCTCGACGTGGAGATGCCCAAGATGGACGGCATCACCTTCCTGCGCAAGATCATGAGCGAGCGCCCCACCCCGGTGGTGATCTGCTCCACGCTCACCGAGAAGGGCGCGCGGGTGACCATGGACGCGCTGGCCGCCGGCGCGGTGGCGGTGGTGACCAAGCCCAAGCTCGGCCTCAAGCAGTTCCTCACCGATTCGGCCGAGGAAATGATCGCCACGGTGAAGAGTGCCGCGCGCGCCAACGTCAAGCGCCTGTCGGTGCGTGCGGCACCGGCGCCGGCGGAGCCGGAGATCAAGCACACCGCCGACGTGATCCTGCCGGCGCAGGGCAATCGCCCGCTGTCGCAGACCACCGAACGGGTGGTGGCGATCGGCACCTCCACCGGCGGCACCCAGGCGCTGGAGGAAGTGCTGACCGCGCTGCCACGGGTCAGCCCCGGCATCGTCATCGTCCAGCACATGCCGGAAAAGTTCACCGCCGCCTTCGCCGCGCGCCTGGACACGTTGTGCCAGATCTCGGTGAAGGAAGCGGCCAACAACGACCGCGTGGTGCCGGGACGCGCGCTGATCGCGCCGGGCGGCAAGCACATGCTGCTGCGTCGCAGCGGCGCGCAGTACTTCGTCGAGGTGCTGGACGGGCCGCCGGTGAACCGGCACCGGCCGTCGGTGGACGTGCTGTTCCGCTCCGCCGCACGCGCCGCCGGCGGCAACGCGCTGGGCATCATCATGACCGGCATGGGCGACGACGGCGCGGTGGGCCTGCTGGAGATGCGCCAGGCCGGCGCGCGCACCGTGGCGCAGGACGAACACAGCAGCGTGGTATTCGGCATGCCTAAGGAAGCGATCAAGCGCGGCGGCGCCGAGAAGATCCTGCCGCTGAGCGCGATGGCGCGCGAGATCGGGCAGCAGCTGAGCTAGCGCGGCCAGCCGCCGCACCGCCCTACCGTAGGAGCGGCTTCAGCCGCGACGGAGCCTTCCCATGGAAAGCCCGTCGCGGCTGAAGCCGCTCCTACGACGCAGGCAGGCTACGCATTGCCACGGCAGCCAACTGACGCGCGCGCACCTGCAAAGCGGTGCGCGACATGCGGCACGCACACCGCCCCCGCAAGAACCTCAGCCCGAGTTGATGTGCTCCTTGCAATACAGCCGCCGATACGCACTGGGCGTCATGCCCAGGCGCTGGCGGAACACGCGCCGGAAGTAGCCGCTGTCGCTGAAGCCGGCGCGCTGCGCGACATCGTCGACCGCGCAGGTGTTGACCAGCAGCAGCTTCTCGGCGAAGGCGATGCGCTGGCGGTGGATCGCCTCGGTCAGCGTGGTGCCGAAGCTGCGCCGGTAGATGCGGCCCAGGTAGTCCGGATTGCAGTGCAGTTGCGCCGCCAGCGACGAAGCGGTGAGCGCGGTATGGAACTGCGTGCCGATCAGTTGCTTGGCGCGGTACGCCAGCGCCACGCCGGCACGCTCGGAGTCGTGCGGATCCGGCCAGGCGCCTGCCACGCATTGCAGCATCGACAGCACGATCGGCTCCAGCATCGGCAGCGTGCGCCGTTCCTCCTGCTCGGCCAGGAACCAGCGGAACAGGCCGACGAAACGCTCCGGATCGCGGATCGCGGTGCGCTGCGGCATCGACAGCGCCACTGCATCGCCCGCCGGCGTCGCACCCGGTTCCAGTTCGAAATGCACCCAGTAGAAGCGCAGGTCGTCCGGGAACTGGCCCAGCCCGGCATGCGTGCGGCCGGGCCACAGCAGCAGCGTCTCGCCGGGGCCGACGTGGAAGTCGCTGTCCTGTTCGCGAATCGACAGGATGCCGCGCTCGACGAAGATCAGCTCGTAGGACTGGATTACCCGCGCCGGATGCGCGCCCACCCCGCGGGAAATGAACAGGCCACCGTTCTGGACCCGAATCGGGTAGGCGACGGTCAATTCGAGCATGTCGGAAACGTCTCCCCTTGCGCGTAGCACGCTGCACTGCAGCAATCGAATGAACGTCGCCGCGCGCCCGCAGCCCGGCGATCATGGTCGGAATCGTACCGGTTTTATACCGCACAGACTCTTGTCGCGGTTGCGCGGCCGTGCGACTTTGCGCTGGCGCCGGACCGCGCGCGCCAGGAGCCGCCCCGTTGACTGCGACCGCCATCGGCCACGCCGCCGCAGACCCCGCGCCGGCCGCGACCACGCCGCGGCTGTCGCGCCTGGAGAAGTTCGGCTACGGCCTCGGCGATGCCGGCGGCACGGTGGTCACCTGCCTGATCGCCAATTTCCTCACCTTCTTCTACACCGACGTGTTCGGCCTGACTCCCGCCTTGGTCGGCACCCTGTTCACCGTGCTGCGCGTGGCCGACGCGGTGTCCGACCCGGTGATGGGCCTGATCGCCGACCGCACCCGCAGCCGCTGGGGCCGGTTCCGCGCCTGGCAACTGTGGGTCGCGCTGCCGATCGGCATCGCCTGCGTGCTGACCTTCAGCGCGCCGCAACTGAGCGCCGGCGCGAAGATCGCCTACGCCTTCGCCAGCTACTTCCTGCTGTCGCTGTGCTACACCGCGATCAACGTGCCCTACTGCGCGCTGATCAACAGCATGACCGGCGACCACCGCGACGTGGTCTCGGCGCAATCCTGGCGCTTCGTGCTGTGCGGCATCGCCGGCTTCCTGGTGTCGGTGGGGCTGCCGTGGCTGGTGCGGGAGCTGGGCAACGGCGATGCCGCGCGCGGCTACCAGCTCGGCGTGGGCGTGCTGGCGGCGCTGGCGGTGGCGATGTTCCTGTGCTGTTTCTTCGCCGTGCGCGAGCGGGTGCCGGTCAGCCTCCTCGGCGGCGCCGGCATCGGCGAACACCTGCGCGGCCTGCTGCGCAACGACCAGCTGCGGCTGGTGCTGCTGATGTCGTTCCTGCTGATCAACGTCTACAACATCCGCGGCGGCGCCTACCTGTACTTCATCACCTACGTGCTCGGCGGCGGCAGCGGCTACGCCTCGCTGTTCTTCGCGATGGTGGCGCTGGCCACCGTGCTCGGCGCGATCGTGGTCAACGCACTATGCCGTCGCTTCGACCCGCTGGCGCTGTATCTGCACACCAACCTGGCGCTGGCCGCATTCGGCGTGGCGCAGTGGTGGCTGCCGACCGGGCCGGCGCAACAGACGCTGTGGCTGGCGGTGATCTTCGTGCACTGCCTGGTACTGGGCTTCGCGCTGCCGCTGCATTTCTCGCTGATGGCCTTCGCCGACGACTACGGCGCCTGGAAGAACCGGGTGCGCTCCTCCGGCATCAACTTCGCCTTCAACCTGTTCTGCATCAAGCTGGCCTGGGCCTCGAGCGCGGTGGTGATCAGCGCGCTGTTCGTCTACGCAGGGTACCGCGCCGGCGCCGCGCAGCAGAACCCCGCCTCGCTGCAGGCCATCACCCTGCTGGAAACGTTGATCCCCGCCGGCCTGCACCTGCTGCTGGCCGCGGTGATCCTGCGCTGCCGGCTGCGCCGGCCGCTGCTGGCGAGCATCGCCACCGACCTCGCCGCACGCCCGGTGCACTGACCTTCCCCACCCTTCAGGATCTTCGCTCCATGCCGCATTCGCCTGTGCCGTCCCCGGAACTGCCGCTCGCCCACCTGCGCATCGCCGATCCGTTCTGGCAGCGTTACCAGCGCTTGGTGCAGGAGGTGGTGCTGCCCTACCAGTGGGACGCGCTCAACGACAACGTCGCCGATGCCGAACCCAGCCATGCCATCGAGAACTTCCGCATCGCCGCCGGCCGCAGCGACGGCACGTTCTACGGCATGGTGTTCCAGGACAGCGACGTGGCCAAGTGGCTGGAAGCGGTGGCCTACCTGCTGGCGCAGCATCCCGACCCGGCGCTGGAACGCGATGCCGACGCCACCATCGAACTGATCGGCGCCGCGCAGCAGGCCGACGGCTACCTCAACACCTATTTCACGGTGAAGGCGCCGCAGGAACGCTGGAGCAACCTGGCCGAGTGCCACGAGTTGTACTGCGCCGGGCACATGATCGAGGCCGGCGTGGCCTACTACCAGGCCACCGGCAAGCGCGCGCTGCTCGACATCGTGTGCCGGCTCGCCGACCACATCGACGCCACCTTCGGTCCCGGCCCGACGCAGTTGCACGGCTACCCCGGGCATCCGGAGATCGAACTGGCGCTGATGCGCCTGTACGAAGTCACCGGCGAGGCGCGCTATCTGGCACTGGCGCGCTACTTCGTCGAACAGCGCGGCACCACGCCGCACTACTACGACGAGGAGTACGCCAAGCGCGGCCACACTTTTTTCTGGGGCGGGCACGGCCCGGCCTGGATGATCCAGGACAAGGCCTACAGCCAGGCGCACCTGCCGGTGGCGCTGCAGGACACCGCGGTCGGCCATGCCGTGCGCTTCGTGTACCTGTACGCCGGCGTGGCGCACCTGGCCCGGCACAGCGGCGACACCACCCTGCGCGCGGCCTGCGCGCGGCTGTGGGACAACGCCACGCAGCGGCAGATGTACCTGACCGGCGCGATCGGCGCGCAGAGCTACGGCGAAGCCTTCAGCGTCGACTACGACCTGCCCAACGACACCGCCTACAACGAGAGCTGCGCCTCGATCGGGCTGATGATGTTCGCCAACCGCATGCTGCAGTTGGCACCGGACGGCCGCTACGCCGACGTGATGGAGCGGGCGCTGTACAACACCGTGCTGGGCGGCATGGCCCTGGACGGGCGCCACTTCTTCTACGTCAATCCGCTGGAGGTGCACCCGCCCACGGTGCACGGCAACCACACCTTCGATCACGTCAAGCCGGTGCGCCAGCGCTGGTTCGGCTGCGCCTGCTGCCCGCCCAACATCGCCCGCGTGCTGACCTCGCTGGGCCACTACCTCTACACCCGCCACGACGACACGCTATACGTAAACCTCTACGTCGGCAGCGACGCGCTGTTCGAGGTCGGCGGGCAGACCCTGACCCTGCGCCAGCGCGGCGAGTACCCGTGGCAGGACACGATCGACTTCGACGTGACGTGCAGCGCCCCGATGGACGCGGCGCTGGCGCTGCGCCTGCCGGACTGGTGCCAGGCGCCGCAGTTGCTGCTCAACGGCGAGCCGGTGGCGATCGCGGCGCACCGCCAGCATGGTTATTGCGTGCTGCGCCGGCGCTGGCAGTCCGGCGACGCCCTGCAACTGCGCCTGCCGATGCCACCGATGCGGGTCAGCGGGCATCCGCGCGTGCGCGACCTGGCCGGCAAGGTCGCGGTGCAACGCGGGCCGCTGGTGTACTGCCTGGAGCAGGCCGACAACGGCGCCGACCTGCATCAGCTGCGCCTGCCTGCCAGCGCCGCGCTGCAGGCCGTGCCCGGCAGCGGTGCGCTGGCCGGCCAGGTGCTGCTGCAGGCCACCGGCGAACGCCTGCACGGGGATGTCGACATGGCAGCACCGCTGTACCGCTACGATGCGCCGCCGCCGACGCGGCAGCCGCAGACCCTGACCTTCGTGCCCTACTTCGCCTGGGCCAACCGCGGCGAAGGCGAAATGCGGGTGTGGGTGGACGCCAGCGACGGCTGAAGGCAACGCTGCGGGACATATCCCGTAGGAGCGGCTTCAGCCGCGACATGGCGTTCCCGGCGACGCCCGTCGCGGCTGATCCCGCAAAAGGGGACAAGAGCGGCTCCTACCGTGCAAGCCGCGGCCGTTTGATCGTGGCGGAAGCAGGCCACCAACGCGACGACTGCCTGCAGCGCCTCCCCGGTCGCATCGCACGCGCCGCACCGGCCTGCGCAGGCCCTAAGCTAGGGCCATGGATGCCCTGGCCCCCATTGCATCGCCATTCGCCCGCCTCGCCCTCGGCGCGCATCGCATCGCCGTGCCGGACGCCTGGCTGCTGCCGTTCGAGGTCGATGCCTTCGACAGCGACGATTTCCAGCGCCATGGCCTGCAGCCGCCGCCGTCGATCGCGCGCAGCGTGCGCAAGCGCCAGGCCGAGTACCTGGCCGGACGGCGCGCCGCTCTCGCTGCACTGCGCGCCGCAGGCAGTACCGCAACCGACCTGCCGATCGGCGCCGACCGCGCGCCGATCTGGCCCGCCGGCTTTCTCGGCAGCCTCTCGCATACCGACGGCCTGGCGGTGGCCATCGCCCTGCCGGCGTGTGCCGGCGCCAACGGCATTGGCCTGGATATCGAACGTGTGGTGGCAGAAGACCAGCTCGAGGCGATCCGCACCGTGTCCCTGGACGCCAGCGACTGCGCCGCGCTGGCCGGCCTCGCGCACGTCCGCGGCTGGCCGTATGCACTGACCCTGGGCTTCTCGGCGAAAGAGAGTTTCTACAAGGCCGCGGCGGCGACCGTCGGCCGCTTCTTCGACTTCGACGCCTTGCGTATCGAAGGCTGCGATCCGGCCAGCGGCAGCGTGGAGACGCGGATCGCCGCGCCGCTGGCGCCGGCCTTGACGGTCGGGCAGCGGCATCGCCTGCATTGGGTGGACGTGCAGCCGGGCCTGCTGCTCACCAGTTGCGTCTGGTAGCGCCTCCAGCGCGCTCGCACGGCCGCGGGATGCGGCAAGACGCGCGACATGCGACACGCCGCGCAGCGCACACCACCGCACTGCGCGATGTGTCGGCAGGCGCGACGACGCGGCGCCTGCCGCTGGGTCATGCCCTCACAGCGCGGCCAGGATCTGCTCGCGGCGGCGTGCGTACTCGGCCGCGTCGATCAGCCCCTGCGCTTGCAACTGCTCCAGCGCGCGCAGGCGCTGCTCCACCGAGGCGGCGGGCGGCAGCGGCGGCGCCGCCACGGCCGCCGGCCGGCGCCGCTGCGCGCGGATCGCCATCCACACCGCCACGCCGATCAGCAGCGGAATGCCGAGCATGACCATCAGCACGAGCCAGTGCCAGACGCTGAATCCACCCATCGCGTTCTCCTGCCGGTTGCGCGCCGATCCTGGCGCTTACTTCGCCTTGCCCTGGTTGGCCACCGCCTCGGCCGCCTTCTTCGCCGCTTCCGGATCGCCCAGGTAGCGGTAGGACTGCACCTGCAGGCTGTCGTCCAGTTCGAACAGCAGCGGGATGCCGGTGGGGATGTTGAGTTCGAGGATTTCTTCGCGCGACACGTCGTTCAAGTACTTGTACAGCGCGCGCAGCGAGTTGCCGTGGGCGGTAACCAGCACGGTCTGCCCGGCCTTGAGTTGCGGCGCAATGGCGTCGTGCCAGTACGGCAGCACGCGCTCGAGCGTGGTCGCCAGCGACTCGGTGGCCGGCAGCGCGTTGCGGTCCAGGGTAGCGTAGCGGCGGTCGTGCAGCGGATGGCCCGGATCCTCGGCATCCATCGGCGGCGGCGGGATGTCGTAGGAGCGGCGCCAGATCTTGACCTGGTCCTCGCCGTGCTTGGCCGCGGTCTCGGCCTTGTCCAGGCCCTGCAGGCCGCCGTAGTGGCGCTCGTTGAGGCGCCAGCTCTTGTGCACCGGCAGCCAGTCCTGGTCCAGTTCCTTCAGCGCGCCCTGCAGGGTGTGGATGGCGCGCTTGAGCACCGAGGTATGGGCGACGTCGAACTGCAGGCCCTCCTCGCGCATCAGCCGGCCGGCGGCCACGGCTTCCTGGCGGCCCTGTTCGGTGAGGTCGACATCGACCCAGCCGGTGAAGCGGTTATCCAGGTTCCACTGGCTCTGGCCATGGCGCAACAGTACGAGTTTGCGGGTCACTGCGACAGTCTCCGTTGGGGGATGCGTGGGTCGTGCGGCCCTGGATTGTAGCCTTTGGGGGGGAATGGGGAATCGGGAATGGGGAATCGTTGAAGCGGTTCCCGCGCGGCTGTAGCCAGCAGGCGGCGCTTGGCCGTCCGACTTGCTTGAGAACCAAGCCGTTGCGATTCCCCATTCCCCATTCCCGATTCGCAGCATCTCCTCCACACCCCAGCGACGAACACGGCGCGATCATCGGCGCATGGACACTTCCACGCACCCCGTGTTCGGCGACTGGGACGGCAGCATCGTGCAGGCGCGCGCGCTGCAGGCGACGCTGGCGCGCCAGGTCAGCCTGCAGGACGACGTGCCCGACCCGCCGCGCTGGCTGGCCGGTTTCGATGTCGGCTTCGAGGACGATGGCCAGGTCACCCGTGCCGCCGCGGTGCTGCTGGATGCGCAGAGCCTGCAGCTGCAGCAGGCCGAGATCGCGCGCGTACCCACGTCGATGGCCTACGTGCCCGGCCTGCTGAGCTTCCGCGAACTGCCGGCGCTGCTGGCCGCGCTGGACCTGCTGCGGCAGCGCCCGGACCTGGTGTTCGTCGACGGCCAGGGCATCGCCCATCCGCGCCGGCTCGGCATCGCCGCGCACTTCGGCGTGGTCACCGGGCTGCCCAGCATCGGCGTGGCCAAGACCCTGCTGGCCGGCCGCTTCGAGGAACCCGGCGCGCAGGCCGGCGACCACAGCCCCATCGTCCACCGCGGCGAAGTGGTCGGCTGGGCGCTGCGCAGCAAACTGCGCTGCAATCCGCTGATCGTCTCGCCCGGCCACCGCGTGGCGGTGGACAGCGCGCTGCAGTGGACCCAGCGCTACCTGCGCGGCTACCGCCTGCCGGAACCGACCCGGCTGGCCGACCGGCTGGCCTCGCGCCGCGGCGAGATGCCCGCGCCGGTCACGCAGACGGAGACCGGGTCGCTGTTCTGAATCGGCCGCTGCACCGGGCGCGGCGGCCGGCCGGAGCGCTCATCGGTTGCTGATGACGATACCGTTGTCGACGATGTGGATGTACATGCCCGCCGGGCGCGGGCGCGCGAGGAACTGCAGATTGACGCTGGCGATGCCGCTGCCGACGGCGCAATCGGCGGTCGCCATGCCGATCGCCGTGTAGCGGATATTGGTGCGCAGGGTCGGGCCGGCGATGCGATGGCCATTGGCCACCGGATAGCAGCCGGCACCTTGTCCACCGGTGACCAGCAACGCCTTCGCGTCCCACAGATCATTGATGATCTCGGTGGGCACGTTCATGTTCGGCACGCCTTGCGCCTGCGCCGCAAACGCCGCGCCCGCGAGCAGGACCAGGCCAAGGCGCGACCAGGCGGCGCGGCGACAGCGCAGATGCGATGCGACATGTTTCATATGTGTGCTCCTTCGGGGAGAAGAGGGATCGATGCAGCGCCGCGTACCGTGCGCTCGCTCGTGCGACCGGACGCGACGCGCGCCGATTATTCACAGGCCCGCCACTGCGTCGCAGACAAGAAGCGCACGCAATTCGCACTATGCGATTCCGGCACGCCGGCATCACCGCGCGACATAGCGCGAACGTGTCGCGGATCGGTCTGCCGCGCATGACCGCATGCGAGACAGTCCGTCTTGCCGTGGCGCCGCACCGCGACCGTCCGCGCATGCGAAGCTTCGCTTCCGTCTTTGCGACTGCGAGCGTCCGCATGCCCACCCTCATTGCCCCCCGCGTCCACGATATCGGCGGCTTCGAAGTGCGTCGCGCCGTTCCCAGCATGCAGGCGCGCAGCGTCGGCCCGTTCGTCTTCATCGACCACATGGGGCCGGCGGTGTTCGAGCCTGGCCATGGCGTGGACGTGCGCCCGCATCCGCACATCGGCCTGGCCACCGTCACTTTCCTGTGGTCGGGCGAGATCGGCCACCGCGATTCGCTCGGCTCGGACCAGGTGATCCGCGCCGGCGACGTCAACTGGATGACCGCCGGCCGCGGCATCTCCCACTCCGAACGCACGCCGTCGGCGCTGCGCGAGCACGCGCACCCGCTGCACGGCATGCAGACCTGGGTGGCGCTGCCGAAATCGGCGGAAGAGACCGCGCCGGCGTTCTACCACCATGCCGCCGCCAGCCTGCCGCAGCAGCGCCGCGACGGCGTGTGGCTGCGGGTGATCGCCGGCCGCGCCTACGGCGAGGAATCGCCGGTGACGGTATTCGCCGACACCCTCAACGTGGCCCTGGACCTGGAGGCGGACGCGGAACTCGACCTGGATACCCGGCATGCCGAGCGCTCGCTGTACATCCTGGAGGGCGAGGCGCAGCTGGACGGCGTGGACATCCCGGCGCGGCACCTGGTCCTGCCCGAGCCGGGCGCGCGCGGGCGGCTGCGCGCCAAGACCCCGCTCAAGGCGATGCTGATGGGCGGCGAACCGCTGGATGGCCCGCGCCACCTGTGGTGGAACTTCGTCTCCAGTTCGGTGGAACGCATCGAGCAGGCCAAGCAGGACTGGCGCGAGGGCCGCTTCGGGACCATCCCGGGCGACGACCAGGAATTCATCCCGTTGCCCGAACCGGGCCGCTGACGCACCGGTTGCCGCCACATCGGGCGGCCAGGGCAAGCGGTCTGCGCGGACGCCGTTGCCCTCTCCCGTCCCTGGTCACCGTCGGCGCATCCCTGTCAAACCCTGCGCACCGGCGCGGCCCGGCGGGTGCTGGCATGCCGTACCACGCGTACGGATATTCCGGAATCCGCATCCCAATTGTCAGCGCGGCCATGCTGGGCTATGGTGCAGGCGCGGCCGCGTGCGCGTGGCCGCACACGGGACACGCACTGCGTCGGGGGATGCACTGCCGGGATCCCGCACAGGATGGGCGCTCCCGCAGACGACGCCGCAGGCGTGCGTATGGAACGAACGCGTCGCATCGCGGCGTATGGGGACATCGCGAATGAAGACACTCTTGCGCAAGGCGCTGCTGACCGCTGCGGCGGCGTTGCCCGCCGCTGCCGCCACCGCGCAGCAGGCACAGAACTGCCCACCGCTGCCGCCGCAGAGCAAGCTGCAATGGAACGAGCGCAGCGACAAGGGTTTCATCGTCTGCCGCGCCAGCGACGCCGACGGACGTCAGGTGCTGGGCATGATGCTCACCGCACGCGACCCGAACATTCCGCTGCAGCGCACGCTGCGCGAGGAAAAGGGCGCCATCGCCGGCGAGCAGGTGTACTGGTACCGGCCGGACCTCGGCGGCGCCGAACTCCCGGGCCTGGCCTCGCGCCGGATCGCGGTGGCGGAACTGAAGAAGGGCCAGTTCGCCCAGGTGTGGATCGACGCCGCCGACACCCAGGAACTGCAGACCCTGCAGTCGCTGGTGCAGGGCCTGGACATGCGCCAGTCGAGCCTGGCGCTGGAGCGCTGAGGCCCGCAGGTTCGAGATATGACGCAGGAGCGGCTTCAGCCGCGATCGGCGCAGCCATCGTTCCATCGCCTGCGGCGGCGCACCCTTCTCCCCCGGGAGAAGGTGCCCCGCAGGGGCGGATGAGGGTCCGGGCGCAGCCTCGTGCAGCGTCCGGTAGCAGAGGCTGGTTCCATGAGGGCTTCGCCCCGGACCCTCACCCCAACCCCTCTCCCGGAGGGAGAGGGGCTCGCGCCTCTCCCTTCTCCCCTCGGGAGAAGGTGCCCCGAAGGGGCGGATGAGGGTACGGGCGCAGCCTCGTGCAGCGTCCGATAGCGCAGGCTGGTTCCATGAGGGCTTCGCCCCGGACCCTCACCCCAACCCCTCTCCCGGAGGGAGAGGGGCTAAAGCGCGCTTCGACGATTCCTTATCTGTTCGAAGCCATGACCTCCCTTCTCCCTCCGGGAGAAGGTGCCCCGAAGGGGCGGATGAGGGTACGGGCGCAGCCTCGTGCAGCGTCCGATAGCGCAGGCTGGTTCCATGAGGGCTTCGCCCCATACCCTCACCCCATCCCCTCTCCCGATGGGAGAGCGGGCTTCTTCTACGACCAAAGTACTAGGCCCCTGACCGCCCCCGCCATTGACCCTCCAGGCCATCGGGGCGACCCTTGCGGCAATCTTTGGGGGAGCGTTCTGCATGAAAGGGTTTTCCAAGCTGGCCTGGGCCGCACTCGCCATCCTGGCGGCGTTCTGCCTCGGCACCATCGCCCTGCGCCGCGGCGAACACATCAATGCGCTGTGGATCGTGGTGGCCGCGGTGTCGATCTACCTGATCGCCTATCGCTTCTACAGCCTGTTCATCGCCGACAAGGTGATGCAGCTCGACCCCACCCGGGCCACGCCGGCGGTGCTCAACAACGACGGCCTGGACTACGTGCCGACCAACAAGCACGTCTTGTTCGGCCACCACTTCGCCGCCATCGCCGGCGCCGGGCCGCTGGTCGGGCCGGTACTTGCCGCGCAGATGGGCTACCTGCCCGGCCTGCTGTGGCTGGTGGTCGGCGTCGTGGTCGCCGGTGCGGTGCAGGACTTCATGGTGCTGTTCCTGTCCAGCCGCCGCAACGGACGCTCGCTCGGCGACCTGGTGCGCGAGGAGATGGGCCAGGTGCCCGGCACCATCGCCCTGTTCGGCGCCTTCCTGATCATGATCATCATCCTGGCGGTGCTGGCGATGGTGGTGGTCAAGGCGCTGGCGGAAAGCCCTTGGGGCATGTTCACGGTGATCGCGACCATGCCCATCGCGATCCTGATGGGCGTGTACATGCGCTACATCCGCCCCGGCAAGATCGGCGAGATCTCGGTGGTCGGGCTGATCCTGCTGCTGGCGGCGATCTGGTTCGGCGGCAAGGTCGCCGCCGATCCCACCTGGGGCCCGGCCTTCACCTTCACCGGCACGCAGATCACCTGGATGCTGATCGGCTACGGCTTCGTCGCCTCGGTGCTGCCGGTGTGGCTGCTGCTGGCGCCGCGCGACTATCTGTCCACCTTCCTCAAGATCGGCACCATCATCGCCCTGGCGATCGGCATCCTGGTGGTGATGCCGGAACTGAAGATGCCGGCGCTGACCCAGTTCGCCGCCAGCGGCGACGGCCCGGTGTGGAAGGGCGGTCTGTTCCCGTTCCTGTTCATCACCATCGCCTGCGGCGCGGTGTCCGGCTTCCATGCGCTGATTTCCTCGGGCACCACACCCAAGCTGCTCGCCAACGAGTCGCACATGCGCTACATCGGCTACGGCGGCATGCTGATGGAATCGTTCGTGGCGGTGATGGCGCTGGTGGCGGCCTCGATCATCGACCCCGGCGTGTATTTCGCGATGAACAGCCCGGCCGCGGTGATCGGCGCCGACGTCGCCGCCGCCGCGCACCACATCAGCACCACCTGGGGCTTCGCCATCACCCCGGAGCAACTGACCGCCACCGCGGCGGCGATCGGCGAACCCACCATCCTGCATCGCGCCGGCGGCGCGCCGACGCTGGCGGTGGGCATCGCGCAGATCCTGCACCAGGCCATCCCCAACAGCAGCGACGCGATGATGGCGTTCTGGTACCACTTCGCGATCCTGTTCGAGGCGCTGTTCATCCTCACCGCGGTGGACGCCGGCACCCGCGCCGGCCGCTTCATGCTGCAGGACCTGCTCGGCAACTTCATCCCGGCGTTGAAGAAGACCGAGTCGTGGACCGCCAACATCATCGGCACCGCCGGCTGCGTCGCCCTGTGGGGCTACCTGCTGTACACCGGCGTGGTCGATCCGTTCGGCGGCATCCAGACGCTGTGGCCGCTGTTCGGCATCTCCAACCAGATGCTGGCCGGCATCGCGCTGATGCTGGGCACGGTGGTGCTGTTCAAGATGAAGCGCGACCGCTACGCCTGGGTGACCGCGGTGCCGGCGGTGTGGCTGCTGATCTGCACCACCTACGCCGGCCTCATCAAGATCTTCGACAGTAACCCGTCGCAAGGCTTCCTGGCGCAGGCGCACAAGTTCCAGGACGCCATCGCCAGCGGCACCGTCACCGCACCGGCCAAGTCGGTGGCGCAGATGCAGCAGATCGTCACCAATGCCTACGTCAACACCGGGCTGACCGTGCTGTTCCTGTGCGTGGTGTTCGCGGTGCTGATCTATGCGGTGAAGACCATTCTTGCCGCGCGCCGCAACCCGCAGCGCAGCGACCGCGAGACCGCGTACGTGGCCCTGCAGCCGCACCAGATGGCGGACCTGTAATGGGCGCACTGGTTCCGGTCGGGCAGTACCAGGCGCACCGCCGGTTGTGGCGGCGCCTGGTGCAGACCGCACGCCTGTGCTGCGGCATCCCCGACTACGACAACTACGTGCGGCACATGCTGGAAAAGCATCCGGACCGCGAGCCGATGGACTACAAGACCTTCTTCCGCGAGCGCCAGGAGGCGCGGTACGGCGGCAAGAGCGGGTTTCGCTGTTGTTGAGGGGCCGGGATCGGGGAGTCGGGATTGGGGATGGGTGGCGTGGCGCCTGAGAGCGCCTGACCATTCGACCGGATCACACGGCGGCTCTCGTTCTGAACGCGGCGATGTCCGGCAATGGGCATCGCCGCGTCGCTGTTGTAGGAGCGGCTTCAGCCGCGAGGCCTTACCGATAGCGCGTCGCGGCTGAAGCCGCTCCTACGAGCAGAACGACATTCCGCGATGCCGGGCGCGCGCGGAAACCTCCATTCCCCAATCCCGAATCCCGATTCCCCAATCCCGGCGCTTCAAGCCGCCGCGGCGCGCACCAGTTCCGCATAGGTCTGCGGCAACTCGCGCATGTGCTCCATCACCGCGGCCACGCCGAGCTGACGCAGCGTCGCGGCATGGCCGGCGGGGATGTGCGCGGCACCGGTGAAACCGATCACGGTCATGCCGGCGGCCAGCGCGGCGCTCGCGCCGGTGGCACTGTCCTCGATCACCAGGCAGCGTTCCGGCGCGACGCCCAGCGTCTTCGCCGCCAGCAGATACACGTCCGGCGCGGGCTTGGGCCGCGCCACCATGTCGGCGCTGAAGATGCGCTCGCCGACGCGCTCGGTCAGGCCGGCGCGCGCCACCGAGGCGACCACGCTCTCGCGCATGCTGTTGGAGGCGACCGCCAGCGTCAGCGGCAAGGCCAGCAAGGCCTCGCGCACGCCGGCGATCGGCTGAACTTCGGCCGCAATCAGCGCTTCGGAGCGCGTGCGGATCTCCTGGTACAGGCCCGGCGGCAGGTCCAGCGCGTACTGCCGTTGCACGCGCTGCACGATCTCCTGCGCGGTGAGGCCGAAGCTGCCGGCGAGAAACTGTTCCAGTTCGACCCGCGGCACATAGGCGCCCAGCGCGTCGAGCATCACCCGGTCGGCCAGCACTTCGCTGTCGACGAGTACGCCGTCGCAATCGCTGATCAACAGGTCGAAGGGGGTCGCCGTCATCGCGGGCTCCTGTGGGAAAACTGCCATTATGCCGCCGTGCGCATGTCCCTCGCCTGTGCGGCGTCGATAGCGGCGGCACAGGCCGGCCACGGACGCGTATGACCGGCGCAGGGAAAGACGCACGCGCGTATGCGAACTGGCGGCGCCTGTACGCCCTGCCCGTTCGCACCTGCAACCACGCCTTGGCGGCATTCCGATTGCCAAGCGTTTGTTTCCGGTTAAACCACCCGGCACCGAACGGAACGCCGCCTGAGATCCGCAGACAACGTCACAAAACTGCCGCGAAACCCCGGCAAAGCGCTGCTAGGATCGACATCGGCGCCAGGACGTGCGCCGTCATCCAGGACCGCGAACAGGAAAGGAGCCTCGCATGCGTACGCCCGTCCCCGCCCTGATCGCACTCGCGACCTCGCTGTTCTTCTCGATCAGTTGCGCCGCACAGCCCGGCGCCCAGGAGCATTCCGCCATGTCAGCCACGCTGCAGGATCATTCGGTCGCCTTCCGCGACCCCGCACTCGCCGACATCGCCGCCGCCATCGCGCGCGGCGATGTCGCCCGCATCGCCGCCCTGGCGCCCAGCACGGACCTGTCCGCGCACGGCGACCAGAACGTCACCCTGCTCGAATGGGCCATCTGGAACGAGCAGCCGCGCGCGCTGGCGGCGCTGCTCGACGCCGGTGCCGACCCGTCGCTGCCGGGCATGGACCAGGAAACCGTGGTGCACATGGCGGCGATGGCCAAGGACCCGCAGTACCTGCAACTCCTGCTGCAGCACGGCGCCCCGGTCGACCCGGTGAGTGCGCGCGCGAACTGGACGCCGCTGTTCCGCGCCGTGCAGAGCAAGCGCGACGCGCAGATCGAGATGCTGCTCAAGGCCGGCGCCGATCCGAAACGGGTCGACGCCACCGGCAACTCATTGCTGCATCTGGCCGCGCAGAGCAGTGCCGGCAACCCGTGGGTGCCCAAGCTGCTGCAGGCTGGGGTCGATCCGAGCCTGCGCAACGCCCAGGGCAAGACCTTCCAGGCGTACTTCTTCAACACGCCCGAGCGCCTGCTCAACGCCAATGCGCAGCAGGTCCGCAACGACGTGCGCGCCTGGCTGAGCGCACACGCCATCCCGTTGGAAGCGAGCCGCTGACGCGGTCGGTCGCCACATTCGCACGGAGCCGCGCATGAACCAGAACGATCTTTCCCCGTCCGATCCGTCCACCTCCTTCTCCGACGCCGTCCGCGGCCAGCAGCCGCAGGCGGTGGACCGGCAACTGCCGCCGCTGCTGCAGGATCTCTACCACACCGCCGCCGAGCGCCGCACCGGCGGCGCCGAGACCTTCGCCGCATTGCCCGATGGCTGGTCGCGCATGGACGACGCCGCACTGCAGCGCGCCGGCATCGATCCCAGCCTGCAGCACGACGCCAAGAGCGGCTTCGATGCCGCGTTCTACCGCAACCCGCAGGGCAACGTGGTGCTGGGGTTCTGCGGCACCGACGAACTGAAGGACTGGAAACACAACATCGGCCAGGGCCTGGGCTTTTCCGACGCGCAATACGCCTCGGCGATCCAGCTCGGCAGCCAGGCCAAGCAGGCCTTCGGCGACAACCTACTGATCTCCGGGCACTCGCTGGGCGGCGGCCTGGCCGCGGCCTCGTCGATGGTCAACGACGTGCCGGCGGTGACCTTCAATGCCGCCGGGGTCAACAACAAGACGCTCGAGCGCGAAGGGCTCGACGCCGATGCCGCCAAGGCCTATGCCGCCGACGGGCTGATCCGCGGCTATCACGTCAAGAACGAACTGCTGACCTATCTGCAGGAAGACAACCTGCTCACTCGCGGCCTGATGCCCGACGCCGCCGGCCACCAGATCCAGTTGCCGGAACCGGACCCGCTGTCGTTCGGCCAGCGTTTGGTCCCCGGCATGATGCTCAAGCATCGCCTGGACCTGCACGGCATCGACTCGGTGATGAAGGCCGAGGACCTGGCGCAGAACCAGCGTCAGGCGCAATCGGGCGCGCTGTCGACCGGCAGCCGCCTGTTCAACGACGCCGTGGTGCAACTGGACGGGCAACGCGACCGACTCGGCTTGCACGACGACGCCGCCTTCCTCAACACCGCCGCCAGCGTGGCCGCACGTGCCGGCCAGGACGGCCTGCACCGTATCGACCAGGTCCTGCCGAGCCGCGATGGCGACCGCCTGTTCGCGGTCCAGGGGCAGCCGGAGAACCCGGCGCACCTGCGCAGCCAGGTGCAGACCGCGGCCGCGGCCCACGAACCGTCGCAGGCGAACGTCGGCCAGTTGCAGCAGCAGAACCTGCAGGCGCCGCCGCAACAGCAGGAAGAACGGCAGCGCAGCGTGGCGATGCAGTAGTCTCCGACTGCACACGGCAGGCGTCCACGCGGGCGCCTGCCGTGGCTTCCACTATCCAGACCAGCCGTTTCGCAAGCACACCGCCGGACGCAGCGTCCTCGGATCCACGCCCGCGGCGTAAGGCAGCAGGCCCAGCGCCGGCACCCACATCATGCCGCCGCGTGCGAACAGGCCGCGACCATCACGCAGCCGCGGCTCAGCCAGCGCCGGCCATCGCGCGCAGGGTGATCCCGACCAGATAGGCCAGATAGGTGCCGGTGGCGTAGCCCATCGTGCCCAGCAGCACGCCGACCGGCGCCAGCGCCGGGTGGAACGCGGCGGCCACCACCGGGGCCGAGGCCGGGCCGCCGACGTTGCTCTGCGAGCCGATCGCGAAATAGAAGAACGGCACCCGCAGCAGCTTGCCCAGCGCCAACAGCAGCAGGACGTGCACGACCAGCCAGATCAGGCCGAGCGCGAAGATCCAGGGGCGGTCGAACAGCGCCAGCAGGTCCATCTGCATGCCGATGCAGGCGATCAGGAAGTACAGCAGCAGCGTGCCGATGCGCGAGGCGCCGGCGCCCTCCAGGGTCCGCGCACGGGTGAAGCTGAGCAGCAGGCCGAAGGTGGTGGCCAGTACCACCACCCACACGAACGGCGAGCCGAGGCTGAACTGCTTGGCCCAGCTGACGTTGGCGTCGAACCACGCCGCCGTGGGGGTGGCGATCGCATGCGCCAGGCCAACCGCGCCGAAGGCCACGCCGACGATCAGCATCAGATCGGTAAGACTTGCCACACGCTCGTGCTGGGCCTGGAAGTGGGCGATACGCTGCTTGAGGTCGTCGATGCCGCGGGTGTCGGCGCCCGTGCGCGCGTCGATCGCCGGCGCACGCTGTGCCAGGAAGATCAGCAGCGCCATCCACACGTAGCCGACGCCGACGTCGACCACCGCGAACTGGCCGAAGGTGGTGGCATCGACCTGGAATACCTCGCGCATCGCCAGCATGTTGGCGCCACCGCCGATCCAGCTGCCGGCCAAGGCCGCCATGCCGGCCCAGGTGTCGCCGGCCACGGTGACCGGATGCAACCACTTCATGATCTGGAACGCCACCACCGCGCCGAGCATGATGCTGAAGGACGCGCCCAGGTACATCGCCACCAGCTTGGGCCCCAACCGCAGGATGCCCTTGAGGTCGACGGTGAGGGTGAGCAGCACCAGCGCCGCCGGCAGCAGCACGTCGCGCGCGACCGGGTTGTAGAGCGAATTGTGTTGTCCGTCGATCAGCCCGACCGTGTTGTAGATGCCCGGAATCAGATAGCACAGCAGCAGCGCCGGCACGACGCCGTAGAAGCGCTTCCAGACTCCTGACGGCCGCGCCGCGGTCCAGAACACCGCGCCCAGGGTGGCGGCGATCAGGCCGAAGATGACGATGTCGTTGGTGATCAGGGGCGTCGAGGGCATCGGGCGGTGGGGCGGGGATTCGGGAGTGGGGATTCGGGATTCGTGAGCCGCGGCTGGAGGTTTTGAGGTGTAAACGAAGATCGACAGAGCGCAACAGAGCGCAACAGAGCGCAGGGGAATTCGCAGGAGCGATGCGCTGCAAGCGCGCTGTTGTTTCTGTTGGAGGGGCTTCAGCCCCGACGCTTTAGCGGTAAGGCGTCGGGGCTGAAGCCCCTCCCACAAGGGCTATCGGATTACCGGGATCGCGGAAAATCCCGAATCCCGAATCCCGAATCCCGAATCCCGAATCCCGAATTCCCAATCCCCAATCCCGGGACCTGGGCCATGACCCAGGATGGGGCCCGGAAACCCGAGCCCCAGGTCCTTCACTGCCCGATATGCTGCTTCAGCCAGCCGTTGACCGTGTCGTGCCACAGGATGCTGTTCTGCGGCTTCAGCACCCAGTGGTTCTCGTCCGGGAAGTACAGGAACTTGGACGCGATGCCCTTGCGCTGCAGCGCGCCGAACGCGGCCAGGCCCTGCTCCATCGGGATGCGGAAATCCTGCTGGCCATGGATCACCAGCATCGGCACCTTCCACTTGTCCACGTGCAGGATCGGGTTGAACTTCTCGTAGCCGGCCGGGTTCTGCCACGGCGTGCCGCCGTTCTCCCACTCGCTGAACCACAGCTCCTCGGTGGCGTAGCCCATCATGCGGTTGTCGAACACGCCGTCGTGGTCGACCAGGCACTTCCACGGCTTGTTCCAGTTGCCGGCCATCCAGTAAACCATGTAGCCGCCGTAGCTGGCGCCGAGCGCGCAGGCCTTGTCGCCGTTGAGGAAGCCGTACTGCTTCTGCGCCGCGTCCCAGCCCTTCTGCAGGTCTTCCAGCGGGCGGTCGCCCCAGTGCTGGCTGATCGCATCGGTGAAGGCCTGGCCGTAGCCGGTGGAGCCGTGGAAGTCGATCATCACCACCGCATAGCCCTGTCCCGCGTAGGTCTGCGGATTCCAGCGGTAGCTCCAGCCGTTGCCGAAGCTGCCCTGCGGACCGCCGTGGATCAGGAACGCGACCGGATAGGTCTTGCCTTCCTGGTAGTTGTACGGCTTGACCACGTAGCCGTGCACGGTGTCGTTGTTCCAGCCCTTGAACGAGAACTGCTCGTAGTCGCCGAACTTCACGTCCGGCAGCATCTCGCCGGCGCTGGGGGTGATGGCGCGCGGCTGCTGGCCATCGGCGTCGGCGACCATGATCTGGTCGCCGCTCTTGAGGCTGTTGCGGGTGAAGGCCAGGGTGTTGCCGGCCAGCACCGGCGCGCCGACGCTGCCGTCGGCGGCCACGGTGCGTACCTTGCCATCGGCCACGTCGACCGCGAACAGCGGGTGCTGGCCCATGTCGTCGGCGGTGGTGTAGACGGTCTTGCCGTCGGCCGAGAGCACGATCTCGCCAGCCGAGCGATCCCACTGCGGGGCGATCTCGCGGGTCTTGCCGCTGGCCACGTCCATCGCCATCAGGCCGAAGCGGTCGGCCTCGAAGCCGGGGCGCTTCATCGCGCGATAGAACAGCGTCTTGCCGTCGGCGGAGAACACCGGGCCGGCGTCCCAGGCGGGGTTGGACGCGGTCAGGTTGACCGGCGCGGCCTTGCCGGCGGCGTCCAGCCGGTACAGGTCGAAGTTGGTTGACCACGGCTCCTCGCGGCCGGCCACGCGCACGCTGGCGACCAGCGACTGCCCGTCCGGCGCCCAGGTGTAGTCCTCGCTGCCGCCGAACGGCTTGGAGGGGATGTCGCCGGCCAGGGTCACGCTCACCGCTGAGGCGCCGGCCACCGGCTTGGCCTTGGCGCCGGCCGGCAGCGGCGCGACGAACAGGCTGTTGCGACGGCCGTCGTTCCAGGTGTCCCAGTGGCGCACGAACAGCTGATCGAACACCACGCCGGTGGCCTTGGACTGCTTCTTGGCGTCCAGGCGCTTCTGCGTGCAGGCCAGATCCGAACCGCAGTCCTGGAACACGCCGGCGCTGAAGGCCACGCGGTCGCCCTGCGGGGAGATGCGGTAGCTGTCCACGTCCAGCGCGAAGTCGGTGAGCTGGCGCGGCGCGCCGCCGGCCAGCGGCAGCGCGTACAGCTGCTGGCGGCCGGACTTGGCGCTGAGGAAGTACACGGTCTTGCCGTCGACCGACAGTTCCGGCGAATTGACGTTCCAGCCTTCCGGGGTCAGCCGCTTCGGCGGCGCCGCATCGCGGGTGCGCAGGTCGCGCAGCCACAGGCTGGTGCTGGACTTCTCCAGCGCCTTGTCCATCTGCCGCTTGGCGAAGATCACCGTGCCGCCGTCGGGCGTCAGCAGCGGCGAGGACACCCGGTCCAGCGCGACCATGTCGCGGACTTCGAAACCGCGGGTGGCGGCCAGCGCGGGCAGCGCGGTCAGCAGGGCCAGGGGCAGCAAGGCGTAGCGCAGGGTCATCGGGTGTCTCCGGAACACGGCAAAACGTCGATGGTAGGGGCCGTGGTGGGCGTGGCGCAAAGGACTGAAGTCATGGAGAGGCCGGGAATGGGGAATCGGGATTGGGGATTGGGAAGAGCGAGGCGCTGGCTCGTCTGGGATTAGGAAGACCCGCACTGACCCGGTTTCGGATAGCAAGCGGACCGTGGCCATACCGCGGCCGGATGAGCGTGGTGGATCGGGAGTGGCCGCGAGGCATTAATACGGCGAAGTGCAGCAGGCCGGTGCCGAAGCTGGCCTTGGTGGTGAGGCGGACCGCGGGAGGCGCACGCGGCCGGGGCAAGATTCGGTCTTTGCGACACACGCGGCACGGAGCAGCCAGCGAGAAGCTGGTGGGATCGGCACGTGCGGCGTGCGGACCCGGCCGGAAAAAGCGAAGCCCGGCGCGGGGCCGGGCTTCGGTTGCTGCATTGCGGGAGGCGGTTGCGCCGGTTACGCGCGCGGCGCGGCCGCGGCTTCGCCCTTGCGGCCGGTGCGGTACAGCAGCCAGCCGACGAAGGCCAGCAGGGACAGGCCGGCCCACTGGTTGAGGTGGAACGCCTCCGGCAGTGCCAGCACGTCGGCGCGGCCCGAGGCCACGATCGGCACCGCGATGGCGATGCCCATCAGCGCTTCGCCGGTGATCAGGCCCGCGGCGAACAGCGTGCCCGGACGGTGCACGCGATCGCGACCTTCTTCGTCGTCGGCGCGGATCTTGTGGAAGCGCTCGACCAGATGGGTCAGCAGGCCGCCGAGGAAGATCGGCACCATCAGCTCGAGCGGCAGGTAGATGCCGATCGCCGCGGCCAGCACCGGCACGCGGAAGCGCTTGCCGGTCTTCTTCAGCCACTCGTCCAGGGCGATGATCGCCGCGCCGACGCCGGCACCGATGCCGATCATGGTCCACGGCAACTCGCCGCCGAACAGGCCCTTGGCCACCGACGCCATCAGCGTGGCCTGCGGCGCCGCCAGCGCATTGGGATGCTGCGGCGTGGCCGCGCCGATGCCATAGGCCTGGGCCAGCAGGTTCAGCACCGGCGCCATGATCAGCGCACACGAGAACGCACCGATCGCCAGCATCAGTTGCTGCTTCCACGGCGTGGCGCCGACTAGGTAGCCGGCCTTCAGGTCCTGCAGGTTGTCGCCGCCCACGGCGGCGGCGCAGCACACCACCGCGCCGATCATGATCGCGGCGACCGCGCCGATCGGCGAATCGCGCCCGAGCAGCAGCACCAGCACCGCCGAGGCGAACAGGATGGTGGAGATGGTGATGCCGGAGACCGGGTTGTTCGACGAGCCGATCAGGCCGGCCAGATAGCCGGACACCGACACGAACAGGAAGCCGGCGACGATCATGATGAGGGTCATCGGCACGCTGACGTGCCACTGGCCGACGATGGCCTGGTACAGGCCCAGCAGCGGCAGCGTGCACAGCAGCAACGCCACCAGCATCCACTTCATCGGCAGGTCGCGGTCGGTCTCGGCCACCGCGGCGCCGCCGGTGCTCTTGCGCGCCGCGGCGAAACCGCTCTTGACGCCCGACAGCAGCGACTTGCGCAGCGAGAACAGCGTCCACACGCCACCGATCAGCATCGCGCCCACGCCCAGATAGCGCACCTTGGCCGCCCAGATGCCGAACGCAGCCTCGGCCGCTGGCGCATTGGCCAGGCTTTGCGCCAGCGCCGGGTCGGAGCCCATGAAGAATTGCTGGTACAGCGGGATGGCGATGTGCCAGGACAGGATCGAACCGGACAGCACCACGATGCCGACGTTGAGCCCGACGATGTAGCCCACGCCCAGCAGCGCCGGCGACAGGTTGGTGCCGACGTAGCCGACCATCTTGCTGCTGCCGATGTATGCGGCCTGCGCCCAGGTATCCGGGATCACCTTCAGGCCGCTGGCCGCACCGAGCTTGACCAGCCCGCCGATCGCCGCCGACAGGCCCAGGATCTTCAGCCCCGGCCCGGGATTCTCGCCGGCCTTGAGCACTTCCGCGGCGGCCTTGCCTTCCGGGAACGGCAGCGGATCCTCGACGATCATCGAGCGCCGCAGCGGCACCGAGAACAGCACCCCGAGCAGGCCGCCCATGCCGGCGATGCCCAGCACCCACCAGTACTTGAAGTCCGGCCAGTAGCCCATGATCACCAGCGCCGGGATGGTGAAGATCACCCCCGCCGCGATCGAGGAACCGGCCGACGCGCCGGTCTGCACGATGTTGTTCTCGAGGATGGAGCCGCCGCCGAGCAGGCGCAGCACCCCCATCGACACCACCGCCGCCGGAATCGCGGTGGCGATGGTCAGGCCGGCGAACAGACCGAGGTAGGCATTGGCGGCGGACAGCACCACGGCCAGCACGATCGCCAGCACCACGGCACGGAACGTGAGCTGGCGCGGCGCGGCAGCGTTGTTCATGGTTACCCCTGAAACGACAAAAACGCTTTGCACGCTAGCGTCTGGGGCCGGGCAAGTCCAGCCTCCCGGCGCCCAGCTTGTGGCACATGCCTGGGGACGGGGATTGGGGATTTGGGATTGGGGATTTGCAGAGGCTGAGGCATCTGGTAGCCCCTCTCCCACCGGGAGAGGGGTTGGGGTGAGGGTCCGGCGGCACGCAGCGCGCTCCAGCCATGCGGGCTACGCCCGACCCTCATCCGCCCCTGCGGGGCACCTTCTCCCGCGGGGAGAAGGAACTGCGCTAGCCCCTCTCCCACCGGGAGAGGGGTTGGGGTGAGGGTCCGGCGTCACGCAGCGCGCCCAGCCATGCAGGCGCTGCCCACCCTCATCCGCCCCTGCGGGGCACCTTCTCCCGAGGGAAGAAGGAACTGCGCTAGCCCCTCTCCTACCGGGAGAGGGGTTGGGGTGAGGGTCCGGCGTCACGCAGCGCGCTCCAGCCATGCAGGCGCTGCCCACCCTCATCCGCCCCTGCGGGGCACCTTCTCCCGATGGGAGAAGGAACCGCAAGCAGCCCCTCTCCCACCGGGAGAGGGGTTGGGGTGAGGGTGCGGCCCACGCCGAACCCTCCATGCCGCGCGCCGCCACTCGGGCGGGTGCAGGCGCGCCTATACTCCGCCGCTGCCTTCCTGCGCCGAGAGTCGCCGTGTCCGTGTCCTCCCTGCCGCTGCGCGACGCGCGCGACGATTTCCTCGGCCATCCCAAGGGCGTCTACGTCTGCTTCTTCACCGAGATGTGGGAGCGCTTCTCCTTCTACGGCATGAAGGCGCTGCTGTTGCTGTACCTCACCAAGTACCACCTGTTCGGCGACGACGCCGGGCTTGACCTGCTCGGCGCCTACGGCGGCCTGGTGTACTGCGTGCCGGTGCTCGGCGGATTGCTCGCCGACCGCTGGCTGGGCATGCGCAAGGCGGTGGTGTTCGGCGGCCTGCTGCTGGTGCTCGGCCACATCGGCATGGCCTTCGAGGGCCACGCCGCCACCCGGATCAACGGCGAGGTGGTCCGCGATACCGCGTCCCTGGGCGTGACCTACCTGTCGCTGGCGCTGATCATCATGGGTGTGGGCTTCCTCAAGCCCAACATCTCCACCATCGTCGGCAAGCTGTATCCGGCCGACGACCCGCGCCGCGATGCCGGCTTCTCGCTGTTCTACGCCGGCATCAACCTCGGTGCCCTGTTCGCCTCGCTGGTCTGCGGCTTTCTCGGCGAGGCCTATGGCTGGCGCTACGGCTTCGGCGCGGCCGGCATCGGCATGCTGCTCGGCCTGGGCATGTTCCTGTGGGGCCAGAAATACCTGCACGGCCACGCCGAACCGGCGCAGCCGGCGCTGCTGCGCGAGCGCGTGCTCGGCGTGCCGCGCGAATGGGCGATCTACCTGTGCGCCGTGCTGGGCGTGCTGCCGGTGGCCGCCTTGATGTGGGCCGCGGCCAATGGCGCCTTCAGCCTCGGCGGGGAAATCTCCCTGGCCCTGCTGCTGATGCTGCTGGTACTCGGCGCGGTGCTGCTGTGGTTCGCCTGGTTCACCGGCACCCAGTGCACCCCGGTGCAGCGCCAGCAGATGATCGCGCTGATGGTGCTGATCGCGATGGCGCTGGTGTACTTCACCCTGTACGAGCAGACCTACGGCTCGTGGGTCACTTTCACCGACCGGCTGATGACCAAGGACATCGTGCCGTCGCTGGTCATCCGCGGCGGCACGCCGCTGCCCTGGTCGATCACCTCGCTGCTGCTGGCGCCGCTGGGCTTCGTGCTGGCGGCCTCGCTGTCCGATCGTCGCCCCGGCTCGTCGGCGCCGCGGCGGCTGTTCGTCGCGGTCAGCGCGCTGATGCTGCTGTTCCTGATCCGCGACTGCCTGGTGCTGCCGCAGACCGCCGGCTCGCTGACCTACCTGGGCGCGCTGTTCCTGGTGCTGCTGGCGCCCCTGTTCGCCGCGCTGTGGGCATGGCTGGCGCAACGCGGACGCGAGCCGTCCAAGCCGACCAAGTCGGCGCTGGGCTTGCTGCTGGCCGGGCTGTCCTTCGTGCCGCTGGCGCTGGCCGCGCAACAGGTCGGCGCCACCGGTCAGATGGCCAGCGTGTGGTGGCTGGTGCTGGCCTACTTCGTATTGGAGGCCGGCGAAATGTGCCTGTCGCCGGTCGGCCTGTCGGCGGTGACCCAGCTCGCGGTGCCGCGCGTGGTCAGCCTGATGATGGGCACCTGGTTCCTGGCCACGGCGTTCTCCGAGGCGCTGGCGGCGCTGTTCGGCAAGCTCGCCGCGATCGAGGTGCCGGATGGCCAGACCCTCAACGTCGCCGACGCCGCGGCCAAGTACGCGCACCTGTTCTGGCTGCTGCTGTGGATCGGCGTGGGCTGCGCGGTACTGGCCTTCCTCGCCGCGCCGCTGCTGCGGCGGATGATGCATGGGGTGCGTTGAGCGGGTTGCCACGGATGCCCCGCCAGTGCGACCGTGATTGCGACAAGGCCTGACGTCAGCCTGAGCCACTGACCGACCGAGTCAAATGCGGTCCGGACTCGCTCCGGACCTCACTGACGTATGCACCTGCGATGCGTGCCGTGCAGGCACGCATCGCTAAGCGGATCACTTACGGCTTCGATGCCGCCGGCGCCGCCTGCGCACCACCCGGCGACTTGCTCAGGAACGCCAGCAGCCGACAGCTGCGCTGCCGCTAGCCTGCTCAACCTTCAGATAGGCTGTACGCCCGTCTTCCGAGAAGCCCAGCGGCTCCTCGAGCCGGTGGCTGAGGTTTTCGTCGTTTAGCAAGCGCCAATCGCCCTCCTGCGGCTCGCGATAGAAAAGCTTGTTGGCGTTGTCCGAATCGGCGCCCGCAGCGAAGCGAATCTTGCCTTGAACATCGCTGTAGAAGGTCGCACGCTTCACCTTCGGCGTGCTTACAAGGGGCCTCCGATGTCCGTTATATACATCCAGGATCTCGGCACGGGTGTACTGCTCATTGATTCCCGATGGCCATACAGTGATAGCAATGCTGCGATCGTCGCCTGGCAAGGCGCCGATTGGGTGAGCCGCGACCGCTTCCACTTTCTTCGGCTGGATGCGCGTACCCGCGCCGTTGCCGGTCCCCCGGTAGCCGACCAGCAACTGCGCCGAGCCGCCATCAGCGTTGATCGCGAACAATTCGCCGGTCGGTACCGCTTGATCCAGCGCGCCCAGTTTTTTGGTCATGGCGAACACTAGGCGCGTGTCGTTTACCCACTCGAAGTCGCCGACATGGCTGTTCTTCTCCATGGAAAAGCTGCCGACGAGTTTGTTATCGGCGCGCCGCATCACACTCAACGCGGTACGATCCGTCAAGGGCACGGTAGCCGCGTAATACTCGCCGGTCGGCGAAAGCTTCAACTCACCGACCTGCTCCTTCTTGAGAAACGGCGCCAGATCCACCTGCGCCCACGCATTCCCCGCTCCCAGCAGACACAACAACGCGACTGCGTGAGCCCCTCTTCATTCCTTGCTCCCCTGTTCCTGTTGGCGTGACGCGCGCGTGAAGTCTAATCCAGCACCGGAACCTGGGCACCGAACTCCGGCGGCTTCAGGGCCGAGAGCCAGAAGGGCCTGCCGCCCGGGACTGCCCACCCTTGATCTGCCACGGAGACGGCAGCGCCCACTGATCGAACCGATACCCCCAAATTCCTGCCGTCAGCTACCCCCTCGGCGCGCCGGTCGACCCTCGCACCATCAAGCTGAAATCCAGCGTCTGCTGCAGCGGCACGTCCCCCCGTTCGATGATGGCGAGCAGCAGGTTGACCGCGCGGACACCGATGTCGCGCATGGGCTGCCTGATCGTCGTCAATGGGGGGGTGAGATAACTGGACGACGCCAGGTCGTCGAAGCCGACGATGGACAGGTCGTCCGGCACGCGGATGCCCAGGTCCCGACAGGCCGCCAGCGCCCCCAGCGCCATCTGATCGCTGAAGCAGAAGATCGCGGTCGGCGCGGGCGCACCGCGCAGCAGCGCAAGCGCCGCCGCATGGCCGGATGCGACGGAGAAGTCGCCCGGCACGACGGTCAGGTTGCGCAGGCGGCGGTGCGCCTTGGCGCAGGCCCGGACCCCCTCCAGTCGTTGCTGATGCAGGGGATTGTCGGGCGGGCCGCCCACGACCGCGATCCGCGCGTGCCCCAGTCCATACAGGTGGTCCATGACGGCACCCGCGGCGGCTGCGTTGTCGATGTGGACGCTGGGAATGCCCAGCGCCGGGTCGAACTCGCAGCCGTTGACCACCGGCGCCGCGGCGCCCTGCTGCTTGACGATCTCGCGCGCTGTCGGCGGCAAGCGATGTCCCAACACGATCAGGCCGTCGGCCTCGTTGCGCCGGAGCATCTGCGCGTAGCGCTCCTCGCGATCGGGCTGGTGCTGGGTATCGCCCAGCAGCACGGCGTAGCCGACCGCCTGCGCGGCGTCCTCCGCGCCCTGGAGGATCTGCGCGAAGAAGGGATTGGCGATGTCCGGGACGGTGACCAGAAGCTTGCCGCTGCGCTGGGTCTTGAGCGTCCTGGCCACCGTGTTGGGGACATAGCCCAGCGCAGCGGCGGCCTGCTCGATGCGCGCGCGCGTGGCGGGCAGGACCTTTTCCGGCCGGGACAGCGCCCGCGACACCGTGCCCGCAGTGACGCCGACGTGCTTTGCGATGTCGTAGATGGTGGTCGCCATGAACTGAACTCTTGTTGCTGCTGTGCAGTGCACAACGGGTCTTGCGGGGGGCCCATGCTAGGATGATTCAATCGATTGCATGAGGGCGAATCACGTTGAAGACGCTCAAGGGTCCGGCGCTGTTCCTGGCACAGTTCATCGCCGACACACCTCCCTTCAATCGCTTGGACACGCTGGCCGAATGGGCCGCGGGCCTGGGCTATTCTGGCCTACAAGTCCCGACCAGCGCGCCCCACCTGTTCGATCTGGCCCAGGCCGCGCACAGCCAGGCGTACTGCGACGACCTCGCCGGCATGCTGGCCGGGCACGGTCTGCAGATCACCGAACTGTCCACCCACCTGCAGGGACAACTGGTCGCCGTGCACCCCGCCTACGACGGCCTGTTCGACGGATTCGCACCGCCGGACAAGCGCGGCGCCCCCGCCGCCCGCCAGGCCTGGGCGGTGGAGCAGCTGCAACTGGCCGCCAAGGCCAGCCAGCGCCTGGGGCTGACCGCGCATGCCACGTTTTCCGGCGCGCTGGCCTGGCCCTACTTCTATCCCTGGCCGCAACGCCCGCCCGGGCTGGTGGAAGAAGCCTTCGCCGAACTCGGCCGGCGCTGGCGTCCGATCCTGGATGCCTTCGACGCCTGCGGCGTGGACCTGTGCTTCGAGATCCACCCGGGCGAGGACCTGCACGACGGCGCGACCTTCGAGCGGTTCCTCGACGTGGTCGACCAGCACCCGCGCGCCAAGATCCTGTACGACCCCAGCCACCTGCTGCTGCAGCAGATGGACTACCTGGGGTTTATCGATCGCTACCATGCGCGCATCGGTATCTTCCACGTCAAGGACGCGGAGTACCGGGCCAGCGCGCGCAGCGGCGTCTACGGCGGTTACCAGGACTGGATCGATCGTCCGGGGCGGTTCCGCTCGCTCGGGGACGGCCAGGTCGACTTCAAGGCGATCTTCTCCAAGTTCGCGCAATACGATTTCCCGGGCTGGGCCGTGCTGGAGTGGGAGTGCTGCCTGAAGCATCCGGAAGACGGGGCGCGCGAGGGCGCTGCGTTCATCCGCGACCACATCATCCGCGTGACCGAACGCGCCTTCGACGACTTCGCCGGCAGCGGTGCCGATCCGGCAGCGCTGCGCCGCATGTTGGGGACCTGAGCCATTGCCGCCCTGGGAGGGGACGCCATGACGCACACCATGTCGCGCTTGGGCGCGATGATGTTTCTGCAGTTCTTCATCTGGGGCGCCTGGTTCGTGACCCTGGGGACCTACCTGGTACAGGGACCGCTGCACGCCAGCGCGAGCCAGGTGGCGACGGCGTTCCTCAGCCAGTCCATCGGCGCCATCGTCGCGCCGTTCCTGGTCGGCCTGATCGCCGACCGCTACTTCGCGGCGCAGCGCATCCTGGGGGTGCTGCACCTCGCCGGTGCGGTGCTCATGTGGCTGGCATCCACGGCGACGGACTTCAGCGTGTTCTTCGCCTGCGTGATGGGCTACATGCTGCTGTTCATGCCGACGCTGGCACTGGCCAACAGCGTGGCGATGCGGCACATGCAAGCGCCGGAAAAGCAGTTTCCGCCGGTGCGGGTCGCCGGCAGCGTCGGCTGGATCGTGGCCGGCGTACTGATCGGCTGGCTGGGCTGGGAACAGGCGCATCGGCTCGAGCTGACCTTCCGGATGGCGGCGATGGCGTCGCTGGCCCTGGGCCTGTATGCCTTCACCCTGCCGCACACGCCGCCGCTGGCGCGACAGCGCGACGCCGGGCTGGGGCAGATCCTGGGGCTGGATTCACTGCGACTGCTCAAGTCGCGCTCCTATCTGGTGTTCTTCCTGGCGTCCATCGCCATCTGCATCCCGCTGGCGTTCTACTACAACTTCACCAACCCCTACCTCAATGATCTGGGCGTGCGCGGCGCGGCCGGCCTGCAGTCGCTGGGCCAGGTGTCCGAAGTGCTGCTGATGCTGGCCATGCCGTTCCTGTTCGTGCGGCTGGGGGTCAAGACGATGCTGGCGGTGGGCATGGCGGCGTGGGTGCTGCGCTATGCGATGTTCGCCTTCGGCGATGCGGGCGGCGGCTTCTCCCTGCTGGTGATCGGCATCGTGCTGCACGGCATCTGCTACGACTTCTTCTTCGTCACCGGCCAGATCTATACCGATGCGCATGCCGGCCCCGCCGCGCGCAGCAGCGCGCAGGGCTTCATCACCCTGGCCACGTACGGCGTGGGCATGTTGATCGGCACCTTCCTGTCCGGCGCGGTGGTGGAGCACTACACCACCGCGGCGGGCCCGGATTGGCGCCAGATCTGGCTGTTCCCGGCCGGCGTGGCGCTGGTGGTGCTGGTCGCTTTCCTGCTGCTGTTCCGCGACCGGCCCGCCGTCGCGGCCGCGCCCTCCGCACCGTGAGGATCCCACCGATGCCCAAGCTTGGAATCGCCATCGTCGGCACCGGCATGATCGGGGCCGTGCACCGCCGCGCGGCACTGCTGGCCGGTGCCGCGGTCCGCGGCGTCGCCGCCTCGTCCCCGCAGCGCGCACGCGAGGTGGCGCAGGCATGGGATGTCCCGCATGCCTATCGCGATCTCGAAGAGGTGGTCGCCGATCCGCAGGTGCAGGTCGTGCACGTCTGCACGCCCAACCATCTGCACCGCGCCATGGCGCAGGCGGCGCTGGACGCCGGCAAGCACGTGATCTGCGAGAAGCCGCTGGCGACGACGCTGGAGGACGCGCGGGCGTTGGCGGCCCTGGCCCGCGCGACCGGGCTGGTCGCCACGGTGCCCTTCGTCTACCGCTACCACCCGGTGGTTCGCGAGGCGCGCGCCCGCATCGCCCAGGGCGAACTGGGGCCGCTGCGGCTGATCCACGGCAGCTACCTGCAGGACTGGCTGCTGGACCCGGCCAGCAACAACTGGCGCGTGGACCCGACGCTGGGCGGCACGTCGCGCGTGTTCGCCGACATCGGCTCGCACTGGTGCGACCTGGTGGAATGGGTGAGCGGCGAGCGCTTCGCCGAGGTCAGCGCGGCGTTCGCGACCGTGATCGCCGAGCGCGGCACCAACACCGGGCAGAGCTTCACCACGCCGGCCGCGGGCGGCGCGATGCAGGCGGTCGCGAGCGAAGACGTGGCCATGGCGCTGCTCAGAACCGGCGCGGGCACGCTGGCGTCGTTGACGGTCAGCCAGGTCTCGGCGGGACGCCGCAATCGCCTCTGGTTCGAGATCGATGGCGCCACAGCCAGCGTCGCGTTCGACCAGGAGGACGCCGAACGGCTGTGGATCGGCCGGCCGGACCAGCGCGAGGAGATCTTCGTGCGCGGGCCGGGTGCCGGCAGTGCCGAACAGCGCCGGCTGGCGACGCTGCCGGCCGGGCACGCGCAGGGCTACGGCGATTGCTTCGAGGCGTTCGTCGCCGACACCTACCGCGCGATCGCAGGCGAGCGGCCGGACGGCCTGCCCACCTTCGAGGACGGCGTGCGCTCGGCGCTGATCGTCGATCGCGTCATCGCATCGGCCAGGACACGCGGCTGGACATCCATCGACTGACTCCCGGGAGGACTTCTTGATGAACACACCGACACGCAGGACCACGACCCTCGCACTGCTGCTCCTGATTGCCCTGCCCGCCTTCGCACGCGACACCACAGGCCAGCAGGCGCCCATCGCGGTGCAGATGTACACGCTGCGCAACGCCGGCTCGCTCGACCAGCAGTTGAAGATCGTCCACGACGCGGGGGTGGGCGCGGTGGAAACGGTCGGCACGCAAAACGTGAGCGCGGTGGAACTCAAGCAGTTGCTGGACAAGTATGCGATCAAGGCGATCTCCTCGCACGTGCAGCTGGCCGACCTGCGCAAGGACCTGGACGGTGCGGTGGCCTTCAACCGCTCGATCGGCAACACCACGCTGGTGGTGCCTTACCTGGACCAGAAGGAGCGCCCCACCGATGCCGCGGGCTGGACCGCATTGGGCAAGGAACTGGGCCAGCTCGCGACGCGGGCGCGCGCCAAGGGCATGCGCCTGGCCTATCACAACCACGACTTCGAGCTGGTCGATTTCGATGGCAAGACCGGCCTGGAACTGCTGTTCGCCGCGGCCGGCCCCGATCTGCAGACCGAACTGGACCTGGCCTGGGTCGCGCGCGCGGGCTACGACCCGGCGGCGATGCTGGGCAAGTTCAAGGGCCGCATGTTCGCGGTCCACGCCAAGGACAACGCACCGAAAGGCCAGGCCGAAGACGAAGGCGGCTTCGCCGCGGTCGGCAAGGGCGTGCTGAACTGGAACGCGATCCTGCCTGCCGCGGCGGGCAGCGGCGTGCAGTGGTACATCATCGAGCACGACCAGCCGCGCGACCCGGCCACCGTCGTCAAGACCGGGGCGGCGTACCTGCGCGAACACCTGCCTGCCCCTATGCCGCGCTAGTCAGCGAAGGAGTCCGGCTTGAACAGGATCCTGACGATGACCGTGGTGCTGCTGGGGGCGACGCTTGCGAGCACGGCGTGGGCCAAGGGCGACCCGACGGCCGGCGCGCAGCTCTACGCGAACCACTGCACGGCCTGCCACGGCGCGACGCGCGCCGGCGTCCCGCCCACCTTCCCCGCGCTGACCGACGTGGGCGAGCGACTGCAGCCCGCGCAGATCATGGAGAAGATCCGCAACGGCGGCGGGTTGATGCCGCCGTTCTCGCAGCTGTCGCAGCAGGAAGTGGACGACCTCGCCAGCTTCCTGGCGCAGTAGGGCGACCGGCGCCGGCCGCGCGCCGGCGCTACAGTTCGCGCACCCAGATATTGCGGTAGCTGACCTTGGAATCGTGTTCCTGCAGCAGGATCGGCGCACAGGCATGCGGCGCATACGACGGCGCGCCGATGTATTCGGTCTTGCCCGACAGCACCGTGTCGTTCTGCACCAGCACGCCGTTGTGCAGGACGGTGATGCGGGCGGGCGACGTGAGTCCGCCGCCCTGCGAGAAGCGCGGCGCCTTCCAGATGATGTCGTACGCCTGCCACTGGCCCGGCGCACGCGAGGCGTTCACCAGCGGAATGGCCTGCTTGTAGATCGCACCGGCCTGGCCGTTGGCATAGGTCGGGTTGTCGTAGCTGTCCAGCACCTGCAACTCATAGCGCTCCTGCAGGAAGATGCCGCTGTTCCCGCGCTGCTGGCCGTCGAATCCGCGCGTCGCGGTGGGCGTGCGCCACTCCACGTGCAACTGGATGTCGCAGAAGCTCTGCTTGGTGCGGATGCCCTTGCTGCCCGGCACCACGGTCATCGCGCCGTCGGCGACGCTCCAGGGCACGCGTCCGCCCTGCTCCGACTCCCAGGCCGACAGATCCCTGCCATCGAACAGCACGATCGCGTCGGAAGGCGCGCGGCCCGCGGGTGTGGCCACCATTGCGGGCACCGGCTTCCATACTTCGGTCCTGGTCGGATCGCGTGCGGGGTCGGCGTCGGCCTGCGCGAAGACAGGCGCCGCGGCCAGCAGGCAGGCCGCCATCAACAGGGATCTGGTCATCGTGTTTCCAGGGAAGGAAGGCATGGCGAAGCGTGGCGGTCCATCAGCTGGTTGCCCAGGCAGGCGTGCCAGGGACATAGGTGATGTCCTCGTAGCGGCCTGGCACGGCAACGTAGCGCAGCACCTCGGTCGCACCGATCTCGGAAGTGAAGAAGCCGAAGATGGTCAGCTGCTTGAGCATCGTGAAGGGATGCGGCATCGCGTCCGCCGCTTCGGCGGTGCCGGTGTCGGTCACGTCGACGGCATGTGTCCTGGCCTCCGCATCCAGCGCGCGCAGCAACTCGGTGCGCGCCTGCGGCGAGAGCGCGACGAAGCGACCGCCGGCACGTTTGTCGATCTCGGCCAGGCCGGCGCGGAACGTCGCCTGCTGCCGGGCGGTGTAGCAGTCGGCGACGAATTTCGCCATGAACGCGCCCGCGGCGGCGTCCTTCGCCCCGGGCGTCCTGGTCCGCGGCAGGATGGTCTCGGCGATCTCGTCCAGGGTGTCGATGTCGGCGGCGGAGAATAGCGCCTTCGCTCCCGCAGCCGGCGCCTGGGCATGGACGAGCGCGGGCAGGCCGACCATGGCCGCGCCCGTGGCGGCGAAGATCATTTTCAGCAGTTCGCGACGTTCCATCACAGGTTCCCCGCTTTCAGTTCGCGCACCGCATGATCGGCGGCACGTGCGGTCAGCGCCATGTAGGTCAGCGACGGATTCACGCAGGCGCTGGAGGTCATGCAGGCGCCGTCGGTCACGTAGACGTTCGGCGCGTCCCACACCTGGTTGTACTGGTTCAATACGGAGTTCTTGCGGTCCCGGCCCATGCGCGCGGTGCCCATCTCGTGGATGCCCTTGCCCGGCGCGTAGTCGGAATCGTGCATCTTCACGTCCTTGACGCCGGCCGCCTCCAGCATCTCGGCGGCATCGGCGGCCATGTCCTTGCGCATGGCCTTTTCGTTCTCGCGCATGGCCACGTCCATCGCCAGCACCGGCAGCCCCCATTTGTCCTTGCGCTGCGGGTCCAGGCGGATCGCGTTGTCGTGGTGCGGCAGCATCTCGCCGAAGCCGGTCATGCCGATGCGCCAGTCGCCCGGCAGGGTCAGCGCCTCCTTCAGGTCGGCGCCGATGTTCAGTTCGGCGATCTCGCGCGACCAGCCGGTGCGGCTGGCGCCGCCCTGGTAGCCGAAGCCGCGCAGGTAGCCGCGCCGGTCCGCGGCGATGTTGCGGAACCGCGGGATATAGAACCCGCAGGGGCGACGGCCGAAGTAGTACTTGTCCTCGTAGCCTTCGACCCGGCCGGAGGCACCGGCGCCGAAATGATGGTCCATCACGTTATGCCCGAGCTCGCCGGACGACGACCCCAGGCCGCCGTCCCAGACATCGGTGGCCGAATTCATCAGCAGCCAGGTCGAGTTGAAGGAGGACGCGTTGAGAAAGACGACCTTGGCCGTGTACTGGTAGGTCTGCCCGCTTTCGGCGTCGATGATCTCCACGCCGCGCGCACGCTTGCGGTCCTTGTCGTAGAGCACTTCCTTGACGATCGAGAACGGCCGCAGGGTCAGGTTGCCCGTCTTCATCGCTGCCGGCAGCGTGGCCGACTGGGTCGAGAAATAGGCGCCGAAGGGACATCCCAGGATGCACTTGTTGCGGTACTGGCAGTTGACCCGGCCCTGCTCGACCTTGGGCTGGGTGATGTTGGCGGTGCGCGAGTGGATCAGGTGCCGGGTGCCGCCGAAGGCCTTCTTGATCCGCGCGGCGACGTCCTTCTCGACGATGTTCAGCGGGATCGGCGGCAGGAACTGGCCGTCCGGCAACACGTCCAGCCCCTCGCGCGTGCCGGCGATGCCGGCGAACTTCTCCACGTGGTCGTACCAGGGCGCGATGTCGGCGTAGCGGATCGGCCAATCGGTGGCGATGCCATCCTTGAGGTTCGCCTCGAAATCCAGGTCCGACAGGCGATAGCTCTGCCGCCCCCACATCAGCGAGCGGCCGCCGACGTGATAGCCGCGGAACCAGTCGAACCGCTTGATCTCGGTGTAGGGCGATTCCTTCTCGTCGGCCCACATCCCCTGCAGGTTCTCGACCAGGCCGTAGTCGCGCATCAGCACCGGGTGATCGGCCTTCATCGCCTGTGTGGGGCGGTTGCGGTGGGGGAAATCCCACGCCTCCTTCATCGCGTTGACGTAGTCCTTGACGTGCTCGATGTTGCGTCCGCGTTCCAGCATCAGGACCTTGAGCCCCTTCTCGGTCAGCTCCTTCGCCGCCCAACCGCCACTGATTCCCGAGCCAACGACGATGGCGTCGTAATGATTGTCTGCCATGGGTTCTACTTCACCTGGGTGGATAGCGTTTCAGACGTCGCAGAGGCGGATCGCCTCGCGCAGCGAGCCGACGGGATCCGGCGCCGCAGGAACGAATTCCTGCGCCAGATAACCATCGAAACCGGTGTCGCGGATCGCGCGACAGATGGCGGGATAGTGGAGCTCCTGAGCGTCCCCGATCTCGTGCCGGCCCGGAACGCCGGCGGTGTGGTAATGCTTGAAGCACGCGTGATGCTTGCCGATGGTGGCGATGACGTCGCCCTCCATGATCTGCATGTGGTAGATGTCGTAGAGCAGGCCGAAATGGTCCGAGCCGATCCGCCGGCACAACTCGACGCCCCAGGCCGAGTGGTCGCACAGGTAGTCGGGGTGATCGACCTTGGAGTTCAGCAGTTCCATCACCAGCACGACATCGCGCTTCTCGGCATGGCCGAGGATGCGCTTGAGCCCGGCTTCGGCGTGGGCCATGCCTTCCTGCGGATCCATGCCATTCCGGTTGCCGGAAAAACAGATGAGGTTGCGATAGCCGGCATCGGCCACCAGATCGATGTGCCGCGTGTAGCGCTCGACCAGTGCATCATGGAACTGGCTGCCGGCGAAGCCCTTGTCCAGGCCGAGTTCCGCGCCATTGCACATGGCGCTGTGCACGCCATGCGCCTTCAGCGTGGGCCAATCCGCCGGCCCCACCAGATCGATGGCGGCAAACCCGATGCCCTTCACCACCTGGCACAGCTGGGCGGTCGACAGCTGCGGAAACGTCCAGCGGGCGACGGACTGCTTCAGGTTGCCCTTCAGCGGCGTGGCCGCAGCGCGTGCCGAAAACATGCCCGCCGCACCAAGGCCAAGGCTCCCGGCGACCGCCATGCGCAGCGCGTCTCGCCGCGTGAACCCCGAGGCCGGCGCCGGTCCGATCGAATGGATAGACATCCACCTTCCGGCCTCCCAACCGGTGTCAAACGCTGCTGAATCGCCGCGATTCAATCGATTGAACCATACGGGAGGAAATGAGTTTTTTGCAAGACGCGGTGCACGAAAACCCATGCTGCAGGGCACAACGTCCGTCTTGCGGATCACTGCATGCGGGGGTGGCATGTTCGGGAGGTGCATGACGGTAGACACGTCGATGCACAGCGAAAGCAGACTTGCAGCAGCGTGAGCACACCCATGCACGGGAGCATGGCGAGAAGCCGGTGAAACCGTGGCTCGCCTTGCGCTAGCGCACTGGACTGCCTGCAAGGCGGCTGGGATGGCGGGTTCGGAGGGAAGCTTCAGCGCATCCCAGCCACGCTGCCACGCGCATTCATGCGACGCGGATATTTGTGGTGAGGCGAGCGCAGCCAATGCGCTTTTTCGTAGAAGCGGCTTTCAGCCGCGACAGGCTCACAGGAAAGCCGTCGCGGCTGAAAGCCGCTCCTACGGCACTTGATCCGTTCCGGTCGCGCCGGCCTGTCGTGAGCGACAGCATGGACTCGCTCGAAGAGCCACGCTACGGCGTTGCGCAGGCGGCCGCGCGAAACCACGCCTGAAGATCAATCTGATTTCGCGAAGGCGAAAAGAGCGGAGCATTCGCGCGTGCAGGCTCACTTCGTCCCCCATTCTCCAAGCTTGGAGAAAGACGATGTTCCATGCCCCCAATCGATCGATCGCGCCTGGTCTCGTGTCGTCGTTGGACACAACAAAAGCGCGCCGAAGATTGGCCTCGCCTCTCAGTCGATCGATCGCCTCGCATGCGTGGCCGCGCCATCGCCCATCCTCTCCAGGCAGAAGATCGATGCCGAGCCAGCAGCAAAGAACACACCGCGTGCAAAACAAAAAGCCCCAGCAAGCACGGCGGCTGACTGGGGCTGATCGACATCAGGCAATGACTGAAAATCAGAACGGAATATCGTCGTCCGCGAAGTCGTCCATCGGCGCCGACTGCTGCGGGGCCGGCTGCTGCCGGCGCGGCGCGTAATCCTGCCCGCCACCACCGCCACCGCCCATGCCGGAACGCTCCTGGCGCGGCGGTGCCGAGCGCTGCGGACGATCGCCGCCGCCCATGCCGCCGCCACCGCCCTCGCCGCGGCCGCCAAGCATCTGCATCTCGTCGGCGACGATGTCGGTGGAGTACTTCTCCACGCCGTCCTGACCGGTGTACTTGTCGTAGCGGATCGAGCCTTCGACGTAGACCGAGCTGCCCTTGCGCAGGTACTCGCCGGCGATTTCGCCCAGCTTTCCGAAGAAAACGACGCGATGCCACTCGGTGCGTTCCTGCTGGTTGCCGTCGCGGTCCTTGCGCACGCTGGTGGTGGCCAGGCTGATGCGGGTGATGGCCATGCCGGCCTGGGTGTACTTGGTGTCGGGATCGTTGCCGAGGTTGCCGACGAGGATGACTTTGTTGATGCCGCGGGCCATGAGCTGCTTCCGTCTGGGGTCTCCGCGGGCCGGGGGCGCGCAGAGCGGTAAAGAAGATTTCGGGAAGCAATCCTAACATCGCCGGGCTTGGCCGGCCTGCGCCAGGCGCCCGCCGGTGCCCCGGAAAACGCCGCATCGGCCTGTCGGAATCCTGCCTGCACGCACCCCGCCGGGCGTTGCAAAGCCAGCTGGGGCAAGCGTTCAGGCACTGGCGGCGCCCCGCCGTGGGACGGATGTGGCCGCGCAGCCTATACTTTGCGCACGTTTCCAGTCCTGTCCGCATGAGCATCGCCGAATCCCCCAGCTCCGCCCTGGGCCTGCCCCAGATCCAGATGCTCGCCGCGCCGGACATGGCCGAGGTGGACGCCCTGATCCGCCGCCGCCTGGCCTCGGACGTCGTGCTGATCAACCAGATCGCCGACCACATCGTCTCCGCCGGCGGCAAGCGCCTGCGGCCGATGCTGGTGGTGCTGGCCGGCCGCGCCTGCGGCGCCGGTGGGCCGATGCAGCACCAGTTGGCGGCCATCATCGAATTCATCCACACCTCGACCCTGCTGCACGACGACGTGGTCGACGAGTCGGACCTGCGCCGCGGCCGCAGCACCGCCAACGCGCTGTGGGGCAATGCGCCCAGCGTGCTGGTCGGCGACTTCCTGTACTCGCGCAGCTTCCAGCTGATGGTGGAGCTGGACAGCATGGCGGTGATGCGCCTGCTCGCCGACACCACCAACCGCATCGCCGAGGGCGAGGTGCTGCAGCTGCTGCACGTGCACAACCCGGACACCGACGAGGCCGCCTACCTGCGCGTGATCGAACGCAAGACCGCGGTGCTGTTCGCCGCCGGCACCCGGCTTGGCGCGCTGGCCTCCGGCGCCAGCGAGGCGGTGCAGGAGCGCCTCTACGACTACGGCATGCAACTGGGCTATGCGTTCCAGATCGCCGACGACGTGCTCGACTACACCGCCGACGCCGCCGACCTGGGCAAGAACCTGGGCGACGACCTGGCCGAGGGCAAGGCCACGCTGCCGCTGATCCACGCCATGGCGCATGCCGACGACGCCACCCGCGCGCGCCTGCGCCAGATCGTCGAACAGGGCGACGCCAGCGCGATGCCGGAGGTGCTGGCCGCGATCGAGGCCAGCGGCGGCATCGACTACAGCCGCCGCCGCGCGGCCGACTATGCCGCCGCCGCCGAACGCGCCCTGGACGGCCTGCCCGAGAACGAGGCCGTGGCCGCCCTGCGTGGGCTGGCGCGTTACGCGGTGTCGCGGAAGCATTGATCCGGCGCGCTGGGCGCGCCGGAGGGATTGGGGAATCGGGATTGGGGATTCGTTAAAAGCGGCTTGTCTGAGATCCGACGCACTGCTGGCTCACAGACCAAGTCAACGGCGCACACGCCTTAGGTCTGATGACGCAGGGAAATTGGCAAAGCGCGATGTACCGCTCTTGCCAATCCCCAATCCCGCCGAGCGCGCAGCGCAAGGCACCTCCCGAATCCCGGAGGCAACTCCCTACTCCCGCCCGAACCGCTCCTCGAAGAAGTCCTCGAGCATCCGGTAGGCGCGCTTGGCGGCGCGCGGGTTGTACTGGCAGCCCGGCGGGCTGTTGGCGTCGGCTTCGGCGAAGCAGTGCACGGCGCCGCTGAAGTTGACGAACTGCCAGTCGGCGCCAGCGCCGTTCATCTCCTGCTCGAAGGCGACGATGTCGTCGCGGCTCACGCTCTTGTCGTCGGCACCGTTGAGCACCAGCACCGGCGCCTTGGCGCTGCCCGCGGCAGCCGGCGCCGCCGTGGCCAGGCCGCCATGCAGGCTGACCACACCGGCCAGTGGCGTACCGGCACGGACCAGCTCCAGCACCGTGGTGCCGCCGAAGCAGAAGCCCACCGCGCCGATCCGGGCCGGGTCCAGCGGCGCCTTGCCGGCCTGCGCCTTCAGCGCCGCCACCGCCGCCAACGCCCGCGCGCGCAGCGTCGCCGGGTCCTTCTTCAGCGCGCCGGCGAACTGCCCGGCCTCGGTATCGTTGGCCGGTCGCTTGCCCTTGCCGTAGACGTCGGCCACCAGCACCACGTAGTCGTCGCCGGCCAGGCGCTTGGCCTTCTCCACCGCGGAGTCGTTGACGCCGCGCCAGTTCGGCACCATCACCAAGCCCGGGCGCTTGTCGTGGTCGGCATCGTCGTAGACCAGCACGCCGCTGAAACTGTCCTTGCCGACCTGCCATTCCACCGGCTTGGCCTGCATCGCCGCCCAGGCCTGCAGCGGCAGCGCCAAGGCCAGCCCGAGCAACCCGGTCCACCGCATCATCGAACGTGTGCGCATCGCCCTTCTCCCGTGGGAACTAGCGCCGGAGTGTACGCAAGGCGACGCCAGCGCGATGTGTGCGCCCACGCGACGCGGCTCAGGCGATGCCCAGCCCCGGGATGGCGCTGATCGCGTCCGGGTCGAACCCGGCCAGCGTGGCGAAATGGCGGCCACGCGCGACGTAGTCGCGGTAGGCGCCGAAGCTGGGCGCGCCGGGCGACAGCAGCACCACGCCGCCCTGCTCGCCCAGCGCCGCGCGCGCCAGCGCCACCGCCTCCGCCAGGTCGGCCGCGGCATGCAGGCCGAAGCCGGCGTCGGCGTCGGCGTCGGCGGCCAGCGGCGCCAGCAGCGCATGGATGCGTGGGCCGTTGGCCCCCATCGTGACGATCTCCAGCGGAGCGCCATCATCACGCATGTGCGCGGCGAAATCCTGCCAGTCCAGGCCGCGGTCGTGACCGCCCACCAGCAGCGCGATGCGCCGCCCGCGGAAGCATTCCAGCGCCGCGAGGCTGGCATGCGGGGTGGTGCTGATCGAGTCGTTCACGTAGGTCACGCCGTCGCGCGTGCCGAGGGTCTGCAGCCGGTTCGGCAGCGGCCGAAAGCGATCGGCCGCCAGCGCCAGCGCCGCCGCATCCAGGCCCAACGCCTCGATCGCCGCCAGCACCGCGCACAGGTTGCCGCGGTTGTGCCGGCCCGGCAGCGGCGCCTGCGCGCTGTCGTACACCGCGGTGTCGCCGCGGTACACCACCTCGCCGCGCATGTGCCAGCCATCCTCGCGATTGAACCAGCGCACGTCGCTGTCGGGCAGTTGCAGGGCCGCCAACTGCGGATCGGCGGCGTTGAGCAGCGCGATGCGCGGCCGCGCATGGGTCACCAGCTCGAGCTTGTCGGCGATGTAGCGCGCCTGGCTGCCGTGCCAGTCCAGATGCTCGGGAAACAGGTTCAGCACCAGCGCCAGCTGCGGCCGCGCGCCGCTGCGGGCGACGTCGCCGGTCTGGTAGCTGGACAGTTCGATCGCCCAATACTGCGGCGGCGGCATCGGCGCCAGCACTTCCAGCAGCGGCACGCCGATGTTGCCGACCAGGCCGGTGCGATGGCCGCCGGCACGCAGCAGGTGCGCCAGCAGCGCGGTGGTGGTGCTCTTGCCCTTGGTGCCGGTGACGCAGACGCTGCCGGGCACCACGCCGTCGGCGCTGGCGTGTTCGGCGAACCACAGCGCGGTGCCGCCGATGAAGCGCGTGCCGCGTGCCGCCGCGGCCTGCGCCTCGGGCCGGTACGGACTGATCCCGGGCGACTTGATCACCACATCGAACGCGGCCAGGCGCTCGGCAGTGGCCTCGGTTTCTACCTGCAGATCGGGATCGTGCAAGGCGGCGATCTCCGCCGCTTCGTCGGCCGGACAGAACACCGTCAGCGGCAGCGTGCGCCGCGATTCCCCGTTCCCGATTCCCGATTCCCAGCCACGCACCGCCGCATACGCCGCGCGGCCCTCGCGGCCCCACCCCCACAGCGCGACGCGCTGCGACTCAAGCTGCGAAATTCGCACGCACGCGTTCCCACAGGTCGGCCGGGATGCGGTGCTGCGCGTCCAGTTCCAGCAGCGGCTCCACGCGCAGCTCGGCAGGGTCGAGCTGAGGCTGGATCTCGCGGATGAAGCGCGCCACCAGCGCGTCTTCCTTCCATTCCGCGCGCGCCGCCAGCGCCGCCATCGCCGCGCGCGATTCGCGGCCTTCGCCCACGCACTCGAACGGCTTGTGGTCCTGGAACTCCAGCAGCGCATCGAAGCCGCCGGCCTGGCCGGCGTCGTCGAGCAGGTTGCGGCCGAAGATCCGCACCAGCCGCGTCTTCGGCATGAACGGCGCCAGCGCCAGGAACACGAAATGGCACTTCGGGCAGACCCCGCACCATCGGTGCGCCGGGCGTTCGCCGAGGATGTGGAAATTGCGGTTGCAGCTGGAGAAATGCGCGTCGTAGTGGTCGGTCTTGGCGAACTGCCGCGCCACCGCCAGCTCCGACAGCGGCCGCAGCAGCGAGTAGTAGCGCAGGTCCGCGGCCACGTAGCGCTGCACCTGGGTACCGAACGCCTGCTCGAAGGCCCAGCCCTTGGACCACTGGTGGTTGACCTCGCCGGTACCAGCGATCTGGCTGCCGTAGCTGGCCGAGTGCTCGTTGGAGAACACCACCTGGCCGGCGTCGTGCAGCACCGCGGCGAACACCAGGATCGCCGAGTTCACCGCGGTCACCGGAATGTGGCCGTTCCACGCGCCCTGCCGGTTCAGCTCGAACAGCTCCGGCGCCAGGGTGCGGCCGATGTTCAAGGTCGGCAGGCCGGTGCGCTCGGCGCAGGCGCGGATCAGCTGCGAGCCGCCGATCCAGGTCACCGTCTGCGCCACGCCGGCCGCGCGCAGGGCCTCGATGCTGACCAGCGAATCCTTGCCGCCGCCGATCGCCACCAGTGCCTGATCGCGCAGCCCCAATGCCGGCGCGTCGGCGGCACCGGCCTCGGCGGCCGGGAAACGGATGCGCCCGCGCAGGTCCAGGCCGTTGCGATAGGCGAACTCGCCCAGACCATGCAGGTACACGCTATCCAGCAGCGCGGCGGTCTCGGCATCGATGGCGTAGTCGTCGATGACGATGCGCGGCGGCACCGCCGCCTTGTAGTAGCTGACGCCGGCGATCAGGTGCAGCAGGCGCAGGGCGCGCTGCGCCGCCTGCGCGCGCGCCGGGTCGAGCGCGAACGGCGCGCCGGGCACGGTGACGGTCTCCACCAGTTCCGGGCCGTCGTCGAACGCATAGACCAGGCGCGCCACGCCGCTGTCGGCGTCGAAGCCGCAGCGCACGAAGCGGAAGGTGGCGATCTGCTGTTTGTCGAAAGCGGTCATGGACGTCCTGCAAGCACACGGGTGTGCCGCAGGTAGCGGCGGCACAGAAGAAATTCGAGCATCGAAAACGGCAAGGCGGCCCACAGCAACGGCAGGCAGCCGAACACGAAGGCCATCAGCAGCAGTTGCCCATGCTGTCCGGCCGGCACCGACGCGGCGGAGGCCAGCACGGCCACCAGCACGTACAACGCCAGCGCCGGCAGGTAGGCCAACGCGGCCAGGAGCGAGGTGCGCAGGGCCAGCGCGCCGGTGCTTGCACCAGGCGCGCGGCGCTGCCAGCGCAACGCCAGCCACGCCCCAGCCGCGGCCGCGGCCAGCGCCGGCAGCGCCCACTTCAAGCTGTCGGTCCACGGCAGCGATGTGCCGGACTGGTCCACCGCGGTGGCAGCCGCCATCGCAAGCGCGCCGGCCGCGGCGCTGCCCGCGACGAACTCAGTCCGCGCGCGCATCGATCGCTTCCTCGCGGGGCAATTCGCGCTGGTTGTAGGTGCTGGCCATGCTGTAGCCGTAGGCGCCGGCGTCGGCGATCAGCATCACGTCGTCCGGCGCGGTGCCCGCCGGCAGGCGCCGACGCTTGCCGAACACGTCGCTGGATTCGCAGATCGGCCCGACCACGTCGAACACGGTGTCGGCCGGCTGCTCCAGCCGGCTCAGGTTCGCCACGTCGTGCCAGGCGTCGTACAGCGCCGGGCGGATCAAGGTGTTCATGCCGGCATCCAGGCCGACCCGGCGGATGCCGTCCTTCTCGATCACCTGGGTGGCGCGGGCCAGCAGCACGCCGCATTCGGCGACCAGGTAGCGACCCGGTTCGATCGCCAGGCGGAACGCCGGATGCACGGCCTTGGCCTCGGCCAGGCCCTGCGCGAAGGTGTCCAGGTCGAACGGTTCGTCGTCGGCGCTGTACGGGATCGGCAGGCCGCCACCGATGTCGATGACCTCGACGCTGCCGATGCGCCGTGCGAAGCCGGCCAGCTCGTCGCACATGCGCCGCCAGTGCTGCGCGGTCTCCACGCCGCTGCCCAGGTGCGCGTGCAGGCCGACGATGCGGATGTCCAGCGCGCGCGCGGCCTCGACGAACTCGTCGACGCGGGTCGCCGACAGGCCGAACTTGGAGGCCTTGCCGCCGGTGTTGACCTTCTCGTGGTGGCCGTCGCCATGGCCCAGGTCGATGCGCAGCCACAGGCTGCGGCCGCGGAACAGGTCCGGCCAGCGCTGCAGCGCCTCGACGTTGTCCACGGTCACGGTCACGCCCAGCGCGAACGCGGCTTCGTACTCGGCGCGGGGCGCGAAGCTGGGGGTGAACAACACCCGCCGCGGCGACAGCTCCGGCACGATCTCGAACACCCGGCGCAGTTCGCCGTGCGACACGCACTCCAGGCCGAAGCCCTCCTCGACCAGGGTCTGCAGGATCGCCGGATGCGCGTTGGCCTTGATCGCGTAGTAGCGCTGGTCCACCGCGGCGATCGCCTTGAGCGCGCGCGCGCGTTCGCGCAGGGTCGGCAGGTGGTAGACGTAGCGCGGCGTGCCGGCCTCGGCCAGGCGCAGCAGATGCGCGCGCTCGCCCTGCCACCACGGCACCGGCCGCGGCCGCACCGTGCCGGCGATCTCGCGCCAGCGCGGGCCGAACACCTCGGTTTCCTCGACCGGCATCGCGCCGCTGTCGATCAGCTCGGCGTGCAGGATCGGCAACAGCCCGTCGGCGTCGGTTTCGTCGATGACGAAGGTCAGGTTCAGGTCGTTGGACGACTGCGAGATCATGTGCACGCGCTCCTTGCCGAACGTGGCCCACACGTCCGAGAGCTTGTGCAGCAGCGAGCGCATGCCGCGCCCGACCAGGGTGATCGCCGCGCACGGCACGATGATCTTGACCCGGCAGATCTCCGCCAGGTCGGCCGACAGCGCCGCCAGCACGTCGGTGTTGACCAGGTTCTCGCTCGGATCCAGCGACACGGTGACGTTGGTCTCGGCCGAACCGATCAGGTCCACCGACAGCCCGTGCTTCTTGAACAGCGCGAACACGTCGGCCAGGAAGCCGACCTGCTGCCACATGCCGATGCCTTCCATCGACACCAGCACGATGCCGTTGCGGCGGCTGATCGCCTTGACCCCGGGCACGGTGCGGGCGTTGCCGTCGATGCTGGTGCCGGGCAGCGCCGGGCGCTCGGTGTCCAGGATCGCCATCGGCACGCCGCCATCGCGGCACGGCTTGATCGAGCGCGGGTGCAGCACCTTGGCGCCGGTGGTGGCGATTTCCTGCGCCTCGTAGTAGTCCAGGCGGGTCAGCAGGCGCGCATCCGGCACTTCGCGCGGATTGGCGCTGAACATGCCCGGCACGTCGGTCCAGATCTCCACCCGGCTGGCGCCGAGCAGCGCCCCGAAGTAGGCCGCCGAGGTATCCGAGCCGCCGCGGCCGAGGATGGCGGTGCCGCCGTCCTCGTGCCGGGCGATGAAGCCCTGGGTGATCAGCATGCGCGTGGGCTGGGCGACGAAGCGCGCGCGCCACTGCGGATCGGACTGCCACTGGCACGACACCGACAGGCGCCGCGACCAGGCGCTCTGGTTCGGCTGCGGCGGCAGCGCGTCCAGCCACTGCCGCGCATCCATCCAGCCCATGTCCAGGCCGTTGGCGCGCAGGTAGGCCGCGCCCAGGGTCGAGGACAGCAACTCGCCCTGCCCCAGCACCTCGGCCTGCCAGTCCAGCGTGCGCTCGGCCGCGCGCGGATCGTCGAGCAGGCCGCGCAGCGCCGCCAGGCGTTCGCCCAGCACCGCCTCGACGTCCAGTTCCAGTTCGGCCAGGAAGTCGCGGTGGCGCTGCTCCAGCGCGGCCACGCGTTGCGCGCTGTCGGCGCTGCCGTCGGCGATCGCAGTCAGTTCGTTGGTCACCCCGGACAAGGCCGACACCACCACCAACACCCGAGCACCGGTCTCCTCCGCGCGTTTTTTCGCCAGCGTCCCAATCGTGTCCCAGCGATGACGACGCGACACCGAAGTGCCGCCGAACTTGAGGACGATCCAGCGATCGACAGGAGAGGAAGCTGACATGGAGTGGGGTGTCTGGAATGTGGGGAAAACGCCGGCATGCGCGGGCGGAACCCCCGATTCTACTGCCAACCGAGCACCGATGAGCGAGCCCGGCACAGACGTTGCCACGCCTGGGAACGCAGTCCGCGCGCACGGCGCCGCGACACCGTGCGGCCGCCGCTGAGGGATGAACCGGCCGCCTGGTGCAAGCGGTGATCGCCGGCAGGATCGCTTGGTAAGCTCCGGCCTCCCCCACCGCCGTCCGGAGTTTCCCGCCATGGCCGCACGCCGCTTCTTCCAGGTCGATGTCTTCTCCGCCCGTGCCGGCAACGGCAACCCCTTGGCCGTGGTGCTCGATGCCGATGGATTGGACGCTGCCACGATGCAGGCCATCGCGCGCTGGACCCGCCTGCCGGAAACCACCTTCGTGTTCGCGCCGACGCGGCCGGACGCCAGCTACGGCCTGCGCATGTTCAGCCCGCAGAAGGAAGTGCCGTTCGCCGGCCACCCCAGCGTCGGCACCGCGCACGTCGCGCTGGAAGCGGGCATCGCCTCACCGCGCGACGGCGTGCTGATCCAGGACGGCATCGCCGGCCTGCTGCCGCTGCGCGTCGATGTGGACGCTGGAGTACGCAGCATCGCCATCCGCACCCCGCGCGCGCAGGTGGCCGAGATCGCCGATGCCGCAGATCCGCGGCTGCAGGCGGCCCTGCGCGGCTGGCCCCTGGGCACGCTGCCGCCGGTGCGCATGGACGGCGGCCGCTGCTGGTGGCTGGTCGAAGTGGCCGACGAAGCCGCATTGCGCGCGCTGGCGCCGGACTGGGACGCGATCGCCGCCCTGGCCGAGAGCACCGCCAGCATGGGCGTGTTCGCCTACGCACGCAGCAGCGGGCAGACGTATGCGCTGGCGGTGCGCGCCTTCGTCGGCAACGGCCGGCGCTTCGAGGACGCCGCCTCCGGGGCCGCCAACGCGGTGCTGGCGGCGTGGCTGGATCACAGCCACGCCCTGCCCGGCCACGGTGGCCGCTACGTCGCCAGCCAGGGTCGCGAAGTCGGCCACGACGCGCTGCTGACGCTGCGCGTGGACGAGGCCGGCGAGGTGTGGTCCGGCGGACAGGTGCAGACGGTGATCGAAGGCCGCATCGACTGGCCCTGATCGAAGGTCGCCGGCACCCTGCATCGCAGGTGCCGACAGGAGCGCAAAACAAAGGGCGCCTCGCAAGGAGGCGCCCTTTGGTTCGGTCGGGCAATACGTCAGTCGGGCAGGACGTCGACCCGGACGCGGATGCGGTCCCCCGGAGGCGAGGCGGTGCGGGTGTGGTAGTAGCGGCCGCCGTATTCGTAGGTCACGTCGTAGCCGTCGACGCGGTCGTAGCGTTCGGTCCGGTACGACACCGGCTCGCATTCGCGGACCACGCCGCCACCGCCGTAGCCGCCGCCATAGGCGCGGGCATTGGTGTCGTAGATCGAGCGGCCGGCCAGGCTGCCGAGCATGGTGCCGACCGCGGTGCCGACGAAGCGGCCATTGCCGCCGCCGACGCGGCTGCCGAGCACGGCGCCGGCAATGCCGCCGACCACCGACGAGGCGGTACGGCCGCCATCGGTGCCGCGGTAGCCGTAGTCGCTGGCGTAGCTACCGGACGCCGGACGGTCGTAGCAGCGCTCGGTGGTCTCGCGCGGCCCGTTGACCTGCACCATGATCGGATCGGCGCGCACCACGCGCGCATATTCGTAGGTGCCGGACGCGTAGCCACGGTCGCGGTAGTCGTCGTAGCGGGTGTAACCGTAATCCTGCGCGGCGGCGGAGCCGATGACGCCGACAGCGAGCGCAGCGGTCAACAGACGGGTCGAGAGCTTGTTCATGGCGATGGTTCCAAGCGCGTGGATCGCGCGACTGCATGCTCGATCCGAGGCGGTGAAACCAGACTGAATAGGGACGGTTGCGCCGCGCACATTTAGTGGCGCGACAGCTACCGGGCGGCACGCGTTGCAGTCGGTGCAGCAGCGATACGCATGGCCGCCTCGCGGCGGCGCCGTGTCCGTGCGCCGCACGCACGCGCGGTCCGGCATGCCGCCGGACCGCGCCGGGTTCAGGCCAGCTCCGCTTCCAGGCTGATCGGCACCGCGCTCAGCGCCTTGGACACCGGGCAGTTCTGCTTGGCGTCGTCGGCCACTTCGCGGAAGCGCGCGGCCTCGATGTTCGGCACCACGGCCTTGACCTTGAGGCGGATCTGCGAGAGCTGGGGGCCGCCTTCCATCGACAGGTCGACGTCGGCGCGGGTGTCCAGCGCGGTCGGCGGGAAGCCGGCTTCGGTCAGCTTGGCCGACAGCGCCATGGTGAAGCAGCCGGCATGCGCGGCGGCGATCAGTTCTTCGGGATTGGTGCCCTTCTCGTCGCCGAAGCGGCTGTTGAACGCATAGCGGGTGTTCTCCAGCAGGCCGCTCTGCGGCGTGTTCAACCGGCCCTGGCCGGTCTTGAGATCGCCTTCCCAATGCGCGGTGGCGTGACGCGAAATGCCCATGCGAGGCTCCTGTCGGTGAGTGGAGCGCCGACCATAGGCGAGGCGGCGTTACGGGCTTGTGCTTCTGCCCAGCAGCGGCGATGGACACGCGCGACGGCGGAAATGCCCGACCATCTCGCCACGTAAAGTGCCGCCGCCGGCGCCGTCGTCGGCGAAAAAGACGCCAGTCGCGGCGAATATTCGCGTTTTTTTGCTTCCGGCCTATTGGCGCGGCGTAGCACATGCCCTACATTTCGCCATGCCGACGGGGTCGGCGCGACCCAAACCACCAAATACGGAATCAGGACATCATGGCAAAGACCGCAAAAAAGGCTGCCCCGAAGAAGGCAGTGAAGAAGGTAGCGACCAAGGCCGCCGCCAAGCCGGCCGCTCCCAAGCCGATCAAGGACGTGCTGAGCAAGTCCGCGCTCGTCGCCCACATCGCCGAAACCAGTGGCGTGATCGCCAAGGACGTGCGCGCCGTGATGGCCTCGCTGGAGCACGCCGTGGCCGGTTCGGTCAGCAAGAAGGGCGCTGGCTCGTTCACCCTGCCGGGCCTGCTGAAGATCACCGCCGTCAGCGTGCCGGCCAAGCCGAAGCGCAAGGGCATCAACCCGTTCACCAAGGAAGAGCAGTGGTTCGCCGCCAAGCCGGCCACCACCAAGCTCAAGGTGCGCCCGCTGAAGAAGCTCAAGGACGCCGCGCTCTGAGCAGCGTCGCCTGATCCAGGCAAGCACACCGACGAGACGGCCCCGGCCGTCTCGTTTTTTTTTGCGTCTGCTGCGTACCTGGGTTGACGGCCCGCTAAGGCGACGGCCGCTATACCGGTGATTCCCTTCGACAGGATCACCTGCATGAAACTACAGGGCTTTCTCGACCAACTGCTGCAATCGGCGCAGGGCGTCGCCGGCCAGGCCATGGGCAAGACCGGCACGCCCGCTCCCGCCGCACCAGCGCAGACTGACGCCGGCGGCCTGGGCGGCCTGCTCAACGCCGACTTCGGCAAGGGAGCCCTCAGCGGCGGCGCGCTCGGCCTGCTGCTCGGCAAGCACCGCACCACCCGCAAGCTGGCGACGTATGGCGGACTGGCCGCGTTGGGACTGATGGCCTATCGCGCCTATGGCGACTATCGCCGCCAGCAACTCGGTGCCGCCGCACCCGAACCGCAGACGCTGGATCGGCTGCCGCCTCTGGAAGTCGAGCAGCACAGCCAGGCGGTACTGCGCGCACTGGTCGGTGCGGCCAAGGCAGATGGCCATCTGGACGAACACGAACGCAACCTGATCGAAGGCGAATTCGCCCGCCTCCACGGCAACGATGCCGACGTGCAGCAGTGGCTGCATGCGGAACTGGAAAAGCCGCTGGATCCGGCCGAGGTGGCGCGCGCGTCGACCAGTCCCGAGATGGCGGCGGAGATGTATCTGGCCAGCCTGCTCGCCGCCGACGAACAGGGCTTCATGGAGCGCAGCTACCTGGACGAACTGGCACGACAGCTCGGCATCGACGACGCATTGAAGCAGCGCCTGCAGGAACAGGCGGCCGCCCTGCACGCGGGTTGAACGCATGGCCGCGGCGCCCACGCTTTCGCCAGCGCAGCGCCTGCGCCGCGAACTGCTGCGCGCGGCGGTGCTGGCCGCACTGGCGGTGGCCGCGGCCTGGGCCTGGCGGCATCCATGGGCGCAGCGCCTGCGCGTCGGCTGGGAGTTGGCGCGCGCGCCGGCGCCGACGGCCCTGCACATGCCGGTCGAAGGCGTGGATCCGCGGCGTGTGGCCGCCACCTTCGGCGCGCCGCGCGGGCGCGACCGCCAGCACGCCGGCGTGGACATCTTCGCCAGGCGCGGCACGCCGGTGGTGTCGGCGACGCGCGGCATCGTCGTCGCCATCGCCGACCGCGGCCTCGGCGGCCGCCAGGTCTGGGTGCTGGGGCCGTCGCGGCAGCGGCATTACTACGCGCATCTGGAGTCGTGGGCGACCGGGCTGCAGGTCGGCGACCTGGTCCAGCCCGGCGACCCGCTCGGTGCGGTGGGCGACAGCGGCAACGCGCGCGGCACGCCCCCGCACCTGCACTACGGGGTGTATGCCGAAGGCGGTGCCTACGACCCGCTGCCGCTGCTGCGCGCGGCACGCTGAACGGACGCACTGGAACAGAGCGTCGCGAGCGACAGGCTCGTGGTGCCGCTCGAGCGCGCCTATCTTGGAGGCACACCCCGCGTGTGCCACTGCCATGACTGCCTCCCAACGCTACCGCGTCACCGTCACCCCGATCCAGGACGACGGCCTGCCCTGCCAGGGCCGCTGCACCATCGAACTGGAGGCGCGCTGTCGGCAGGACTGGATGCGCCTGCTCGAGGCGGCACAGCGCCAGCCCGGACTGCGCGGCGACGAGCGCGCCGCGCTGATCGTCGGCACGCAGTTGCTGCGCGGCCTCGGCGAGCGCAGCGACAGCGAGGCGCGTGCACTGCTGGCGCCGCTGCAGCCGGCGCTGGACGCACTGCTGGCGCGGCTGGCGCCGTCGGCCGCCTGAGCGACGCCACGGCGCGCCGCCGGGCCCGCTAATCGCGCATTCACCGGCGACCGTTATGGTGAATTCCTCTCGTTGGTCCAGGGCTTCCCGATGATCTTCCGCAAGTTCACCCTGCGCGCGGCCGCGCTCCTGGCGCTCGCCGCCGCCACCCAGGCCCAGGCGGAACCCACCATCCAGGGCCACCAGGTCAGCGTCGGCGCCGCCGACGTGCAGCACTACCTGGACGGCAGCTTCCCGCAGACGCACAAGGCGCTGGGCGGGCTGATCAAGATGACCGTGCGCGATCCGAAGCTGAGCCTGCCGCCGGGCGATCGCCTGAAGATGCAGTTCGACCTGAGCATGGCCACGGGCGGCGGCGCGGCGACGCCGCTGGGCCAGGTGCTGCTGACCAGCGCCCTGCGCTACGACCAGCAGAGCCAGAGCTTCCACCTGCAATCCCCCACCATCGACGACTTCCGCCCGGCCGCCAACGGCGGCAAGCTCGACGCCAATACGCGCGAACTGCTCAATGCCTGGCTGGAGGACTACGCGCGCAAGGAGCCGATCTACAAGCTCGACCCGCGCCTGACCGCGATGCTGGGCGACGTGCAGATCCAGTCGGCCGGCGTGGAAAATGGCGCGCTGGTGGTGCGCTTCAATCAGGACATCGGCAAGCTGGTGCCGGCAGGCATGCTTCCGGGGCAGTAGACGCAGGGCTGCGGCACGACCTCGGTCCGCCCAACACGCGGATGCAGAAACGGCGGCCGGGGCCGCCGTTCTGTTGTTCGCGTTCGGCGCTCGCCGCAATGCGGCGCCGTCGCGTCGTCGCCGGACTCAGCCCAGCGCCTTGGCCACCGCATGCGCGAACGCCGGGATGTCGTCCGGCTTGCGGCTGGTGATCAGGTTGCCGTCCACCACCACCTCCTGGTCGGCCCAGCGCCCGCCTGCATTGGACAGGTCGGTCTTCAGCGACGGCCACGAGGTCACCTGGCGGTCGCGCACCAGTCCGCTCTCGGCCAGCAGCCACGGGCCATGGCAGATCGCCGCGACCGGCTTGCCGGCGCTGGCGAAGGACTGGATGAAGGCGATCGCCGTCGGCTCGGTGCGCAGGTTGTCGGGATTGATCACCCCGCCCGGCAACACCAGCGCGTCGTAGTCGCCGGCCTGGGCCTGCTGCAGGCGCTTGTCCACCGGCACGCTGTCGCCCCAGTCCTTCTTGTTCCAGCCGCGGATGCTGTCGGCGTCGCCCGGCGCGATCACATCGACCTGGGCGCCCCAGGATTCGAGCAGGCGCTTGGGTTCCTGCAGCTCCGACTGTTCGAAACCGTCGGTGGCCAGGACAGCCACCTGCTTGCCGGCAAGGGAAGGCATTGCGCTCATGGGACACTCCTCGAGTAGGGGAGTCCCACCGTAGAAACGCGCCGGTGGCAGCGCCGTGAACCGCACGTCGGCGCGGCGTGCACGGCTGGACGCGACCTCAGCGCTTGGGCTGCAGCATGGTGCCGGTGCAGTTCTTGGCGCCGCAGCGGCATTCCCAGATCTTCTTCAGCCGCGGCGTGTGCCGCTCGCCCAGGGTGATGCCGTAGTTGTAGGTGAGTTCCTCGCCGGGCTTGATGTCGCGCAGCGCCTCGATCACCACCTTGTCCTTGCGCCGGTCCTCGCCCTCGGCCTCGACGATCACCGCCTCGCAGTTCGGCGCACAGCTGTGGTTGATCCAGCGTGCGTCGTTGCCCTCGTAGTTGGCGTCGATCACGTAGTCGTCGCTGAGGGTGAACAGGAAGGTGTGCCCGGTCTCGACGTCGCCGGCCTCGTCGCGGTCGACCTCGGCGTGGCTGCGGCGGCGGCCCTTGTACTCGATGACCCGCTCGCCTTTCTTGAGCGGCAGCACGGCGAACACGCCGTTGCCATGGATGCGGGATTTGCGGGCGGCGATCTTGCGGGGCATGCGGCGATCCGGACAGGAAAGGCTAGATTCTGGCGCACATCGCCCGCGATCCCAAGCCCGCGCGTGCCGGCCTGCTGACCGCGCCCCGGCTCCGGTCCGATCGCAGCGATCGAAATAAGAGATGAATGGCCCAGTTGGACGCTGCGGCGCAAAAGCGTACAATTTCGGTCCGCATTGAAATCCCACCGCGTCGCCATGCTCCGCGTCACCAAGCTCACCGATTACGCCACCGTTGTGCTGACCGTGCTCGCCGCGCGTCCGAACGAAGTGCTGAGCGCGACCGAACTGGCTGAACAGGCCGGGCTGGAGCCGCCCACGGTCAGCAAACTGCTCAAGCCGCTGGCCCAGGCCGGCCTGGTCGAGGGCCTGCGCGGCGTGCGCGGCGGCTACCGGCTGGCGCGTCCGGCCGACGCCATCACCCTGATCCAGATCGTCGAGGCGATGGAAGGCCCGCTGGCGATCACCGAATGCAGCCACCACGGCAGCCAGTGCAGCATCGCCCAGACCTGCGGCGTGCGCTCCAACTGGCGGCTGATCAACGACGTGGTCGCCGATGCGCTGCGCGGCGTGACCCTGGCGCAGATGCTCCACCCCCTCCCCCCCTCCGGCGATCCGAAACGGCGTCCCATCGCCGTGCGGTTCGCGACCACCTGACCTGTAGGCAGCCCCATGGCCACCGAAAACGCTGAAATCCTGGAACGGCTGGGACGTCGCTACGACGCCGGCTTCGTCACCGACATCGAATCCGATTCGTTCCTGCCCGGCTTGAACGAGGACGTCGTGCGCGCCCTGTCGGTGAAGAAGGACGAGCCGGAATGGATGACCGACTGGCGCCTGGCCGCCTACCGGCACTGGCTGAAGATGCCGATGCCGCACTGGGCCAAGCTGGACATCGCGCCGATCGACTTCCAGGCACTGAGCTACTACTCCGCGCCCAAGGGCCCGAAGTACGCCTCGCTGGACGAGGTGCCGAAGGAACTGCTGGACACCTACGACAAGCTCGGCGTGCCGCTGCACGAGCGCGCCAAGCTGGCCGGCGTGGCGGTGGACGCGGTGTTCGACTCGGTCTCGGTCGGCACCACCTTCCGCAAGGAACTGGCCGAGAAGGGCGTGATCTTCTGCTCGATGTCCGAGGCGATCAAGGAGCACCCGGAACTGGTCAGGCAGTACCTGGGCAGCGTGGTGCCCGTCGGCGACAACTTCTTCGCCGCGCTCAACTCGGCGGTATTCTCCGACGGCAGCTTCGTGTTCATCCCCAAGGGCGTGCGCTGCCCGATGGAGCTGAGCACCTATTTCCGCATCAACGCCGGCCACACCGGCCAGTTCGAGCGCACCCTGATCGTGTGCGAGGACAAGGCCTACGTGTCCTATCTGGAAGGCTGCACCGCGCCGATGCGCGACGAGAACCAGCTGCACGCGGCGGTGGTCGAGCTGGTGGCGCTGGAAGACGCGGAGATCAAGTACTCCACCGTGCAGAACTGGTACCCGGGCGACGAGGAAGGCCGCGGCGGCATCTACAACTTCGTGACCAAGCGCGGCGAATGCCGCGGCGCGCGCAGCAAGATCACCTGGACGCAGGTCGAGACCGGCTCGGCGATCACCTGGAAGTACCCCTCGTGCGTGCTGCTGGGCGACGACTCGGTAGGCGAATTCCACTCGGTGGCGCTGACCCATCACCGCCAGCAGGCCGACACCGGCACCAAGATGATCCACGTCGGCAAGCGCACCAAGAGCAAGATCGTCAGCAAGGGCATCAGCGCCGGCCGTGGGCAGAACACCTACCGCGGCCTGGTCAAGGTGGAGCGCAGCGCCGAGGGCGCGCGCAACTACACCCAGTGCGACTCGCTGCTGATCGGCAAGCAATGCGGCGCGCACACCTTCCCGTACATCGAGGTCAAGCATCCGACCGCGACCGTCGAGCACGAGGCTACCACCTCCAAGATCAGCGACGACCAGCTGTTCTACTGCCGCGCCCGCGGCATCGACCAGGAGAACGCGGTGTCGATGATCGTCGACGGCTTCTGCAAGCAGGTGTTCCGCGAACTGCCGATGGAGTTCGCGGTGGAAGCCAAGAAGCTGCTGGAAGTGTCGCTGGAAGGCAGCGTCGGCTGACAGCGTCGCCCTTCTCCCATCGGGAGAAGGTGGCGCGAAGCGCCGGATGAGGGTACGGGCGAAGCCTTGCGCACCCAACCCCAAGAGATGCTTCGCACCGCACCCTCACCCCAACCCCTCTCCCGGTGGGAGAGGGGCTACATCAAAGAATTCTGATGGACTACCCCATGCTCACCATAGAAAACCTCCACGCCTCCGTCGCCGGCAAGGACATCCTCAAGGGCCTGTCGCTGCAGGTGAAGCCCGGCGAAGTGCACGCCATCATGGGCCCCAATGGCGCGGGCAAGTCCACCCTGGGCAACGTGCTGGCCGGCCGCGACGGCTACACCGTGACCGACGGCAGCGTGCGCTTCGACGACGCCGACCTGCTCGAACTGGAACCGGAGGAACGCGCCGCCGCCGGCCTGTTCCTGGCCTTCCAGTACCCGGTGGAAATCCCCGGCGTGAACAACACCTACTTCCTGCGTGCCGCGCTCAATGCGCAGCGCAAGGCGCGCGGCGAGGCCGAACTGGACTCGATGCAGTTCCTCAAGCTGGTCCGGCAGAAGCTGGCGGTGCTGCATCTGAAGGACGAACTGCTGCATCGCGGCGTCAACGAAGGTTTCTCCGGCGGCGAGAAGAAGCGCAACGAGATCTTCCAGCTGGCGGTGCTGGAACCGAAGCTGGCGATCCTCGACGAGACCGACAGCGGCCTGGACATCGATGCGCTCAAGACCGTCGCAGAAGGCGTCAACGCGCTGCGCTCGCCGGAGCGCGCGTTCGTGGTGATCACCCACTACCAGCGCCTGCTCGACTACATCAAGCCGGACGTGGTGCATGTGCTGGCCGACGGCCGCATCGTGCAGACCGGTGGCCCCGAACTAGCGCTGGAGCTGGAAGCGCACGGCTATGCCTGGCTGAAGGAGCGCGTGGCGCCCGAGGCGGCGGTGCAATGAGCGCCCTGCTCGACTCGCTCGCCGCCGCGTTCCACGGCGATGCCGCACGCCGCGCGCCGCTGGAGCAGGCACTGCGCGACGGCCTGCCCGGCGCGCGCAGCGAAGCCTGGAAGTACACCTCGCTGCGCGCGTTGGAACGGCGCAGCTTCGCCCCGGCGCCGCAGACCGCGCCGACCGTGGACGCCGCGCTGCTCGACGGCATCCCGGCACCGCGCCTGGTGTTCGTCAACGGCCGCGCCAGCGATGCGCTGTCGGACCTGTCCGGCCTGCCGGCCGGGGTGGAACTGCAGCGGCTGTCGACCATCCTGCGCAGCGGCGACGATGCCATGCGCTTCCTCGGCCGCCGCTTCGAGCGCAGCGACGAAGTGTTCGCCCGGCTCAACGCCGCCCTTGCCGACGAAGGCAGCGTGCTGCGGGTGGACGCCGGCGTGCGCGTGGAAGCGCCGCTGCACCTGGTGTTCGTGTCCACCGCCGCCGAGGCCGACCTGGCCTGGCACCATCGCCACCTGATCGAACTGCGCCAGGACGCGGCACTGGCAGTGGTCGAGCATCACCTGCATGCCGGCGATGCCGCGCACCTGAGCAACAGCCTGGCGCACGTGCACCTGGCTGCCGGCGCGCAACTGACCCACGCCCGCATGCAGGACGAGGCGGCGGGCGTCACCGCACTGCTGCGTACCGACGCGGTGCTGGCGCGCGACGCGCAGTACCGGCGCGTGGACCTGGAACTGGGTGGCGCGCTGGTCCGACACGAACTCAATGTGCGCCTGGAGGGCGACAACGCCCGGCTGGTCGCCAACGGCGTGCTGCTCGGCAACGGCCGGCGCCAGCTCGACACCCGCCTCGGCATCGAACACATCGCCCGCGACACCGCCTGCGAACTGCTGTGGCGCGGCGTCGCCACCGGGCGCAGCCGCGTGGCGTTCCATGGCGGCATCCAGATCCGCCACGGCGCCGACGGCACCGACGCGGCGCTGTCGAACAAGAACCTGTTGCTCTCCGCCGACGCCGAGATCGACACCCAGCCGGTGCTGGTGATCGATGCCGACGAGGTCAAGGCCGCGCACGGCGCCACCGTCGGCCAGCTCGACACCAATGCGCTGTTCTACCTGCGCTCGCGCGGACTGCCGCAGGAACGCGCGCAGCAACTGCTGACTGCCGCGTTCTGCCGCGAGCCGGTCGGCGCGCTGGAGCCGGCGCTGGGCGAAGGCCTGCTGGCACGGCTGGAGCGGGCGCTCAGCGCCGCAGGCGTGGCATGAACGGGCCCGCCGCGCACACCGCCATGCCGCAGGCGCCGGACTGGGATGCGGTCCGCCGCGACTTCCCGCTGCTGATGCGGGAAGTGCACGGCAAGCCGCTGGTGTACTTCGACAACGCCAACACCGGGCAGAAGCCGCTGCAGGTGATCGCGGCGACCGACGCGTTCTACCGGCGCCACAACGCCAACGTCAGCCGCGCCGTGCACGCGCTCGGCAGCGAGGCCACCGAGGCCTACGAGGGCGCGCGGACCCGGCTCGCACGCTTCCTCAACGTGCGCGCCGACGAGCTGGTGCTGTGCAGCGGCGCGACCTTCGCGCTGAACCTGGTGGCGTACTCGTGGGCGCTGCCGCGACTGCGTGCCGGCGACACCATCCTGGTGTCGCGCATGGAACACCACGCCAACATCGTGCCCTGGCAACTGGTCGCCCAGCGCACCGGCGCCACGGTCAAGGTCGCCGAGATCACCGCCGACGGCGCGCTCGACCTGGACGCGCTGCGCGCGGCGATGACCGCCGACGTCAAGCTGCTGGCCCTGGCCCATGTGTCCAACGTGCTGGGCACGGTCAACCCGGTGCGCGAGATCTGCCGCGAGGCGCGCAAGCGCGGCATCGTCAGCGTCATCGACGGCTCGCAGGCCGCGCCGCACCGGCCGCTGGACGTGGCCGCGATCGGCTGCGACTTCTACGCCATCACCGGCCACAAGATGTGCGGCCCGACCGGCACCGGCGCGCTGTGGGCGCGGCGCGAACACCTGCAGGCGATGCCGCCGTTCCTGGGCGGCGGCGAGATGATCAAGGAAGTCAGCTTCGACGGCACCGTGTTCAACGACCCGCCGCACAAGTTCGAGGCCGGCACCCCGAACATCGCCGGTTTCGTCGGCCTCGGCGCGGCGGTGGACTATCTGCAGGGGATCGGGCTGCAGCACGTGGAAGCGCGCGAGAGCGAACTGCTCGCGCACCTGACCGAGGAACTGCAACGGATCGACGGCCTGCGCCTGTTCGGCACCGCGCCGGGCAAGGCCGCGGTGGTCTCGTTCCTGATCGAGGGCGCGCACGCCCACGACCTGGCCACCCTGCTCGACCTGGAAGGCATGGCGGTGCGTTCCGGCCAGCACTGCGCGCATCCGCTGCTGCAGTTCTACGGCGTCGCCGCCACCTGCCGCGCCTCGCTGGCGTTCTACAACACGCACGCCGAGATCGAGCGTTTCGTGGCGGCGCTGGTGAAGGTGCGCAAGCTGTTGGGCTGAAGCGCCGGGATTGGGCATTCGGGATTGGGGATTCGTAAAAGCGCCGCCTTGGCGAATCCCCAATCCCCACTCCCGAATCCCGGCCACCAGGCTTAAAATCGGCCCATGCACACCCTCACCTTCCGCACCGCCACCGTCGACGATCTCGACGCCATTGCCGCCTTGGTCACCTCGGCCTACCGCGGCGACAGCAGCCGCGTCGGCTGGACCACCGAAGCCGACCTGCTCGACGGCAACCGCATCGACCGCGAGGTGCTGCGCGCCGACATCCTGCGCCCGCGCAGCCTGGTGCTGCTGGCCGAACGCGATGGCGAACTGATCGCCTGCGCGCACGTCGCCGACGACGACGGCGCCGGCTATTTCGGCATGTTCTCGGTGCAGCCGCAGGCGCAGGGCAGCGGCCTGGGCAAGACCGTGCTGGCCGAAGCCGAGCGCATCGCCTGGCAGGAATGGCGACTGCCGCTGATGCGCATGTCGGTCATCGACCTGCGCGAGGAACTCATCGCCTTCTACGAGCGCCGCGGCTATCGCCGTACCGGCATCAAGAAGCCGTTTCCGTACGGCGATGCGCGCTTCGGCCAGCCCCGCCGCGACGACCTGCGCTTCGAGGTACTGGAAAAACCGCTGGGTGGTACCGCATGAGCGAGACCTGGACCTTCGTCTGCGCCGATGGAGAACTGCTGCCGGGCGAAATGAAGACGGTGTGGGACGAGGTGACCGCCACGCCGATCGTGGTGTTCAACCTCGACGGCCAGTTCTATGCGCTGGAAGACCGCTGCAGTCACGAGGACTATGAGCTGTCGCCCGGCACCTTCGACCCTACTGCCAGCAGCATCGAGTGCGTGCTGCACGGCGCCCGCTTCGACGTGCGCGATGGACGCGCCCTGTGCGCGCCGGCCTACGGCCCGGTGCCGAAGTTTCCGGTGAAGTCCGAACACGGCGGGCTGTGGACGCGCGACGACCGCGGCTGAGGCCGCGCGCTTTCGTCGCCATCCGTCGCTAGACCTCTTTTCGCCCCGTCGCGGTACGTGCCGCGACGCCCCCGCCCGCCCGCGATGGCCTGACCTGCCGGTCAGGCTGATCGGCCGCGCACTGCCCGCGATCGGGATGGCGCCCGACCGACAGCCGCCGCCAGCCCCGCGACGGCACGACCTGGCGGCGGCGACGGCCGCTGCGGCACACTGTGCGCCTCCCCCCTTGCGAGCGCGCCCATGAAGATCGTCGAAGTCCGCCACCCGCTGGTACAGCACAAGATCGGCCTGTTGCGCGACGCGGCGCTGAGCACCAAGGGCTTCCGCGAGCTGGTCACCGAACTGGGCACCCTGCTCGGCTACGAGGCCACCGCCGACCTGGAGACCGAAACCCACACCATGGAGGGCTGGGCCGGCCCGACCCAGGTACAGCGCATCGCCGGCGCCAAGATCACCCTGGTGCCGATCCTGCGCGCGGGGCTGGGCATGCTGCCCGGCGTGCTGGCGCTGATCCCCGCGGCGCGGGTCAGCGTGGTCGGCCTGCAGCGCGACGAGGAGACGCTGCAACCGGTGCCCTACTTCGAACGCCTCACCGGCCGCCTGGAGGAACGTGACGCGCTGATCCTGGATCCGATGCTAGCCACCGGCGGCACGCTCATCGCGACCGTGGACATGCTCAAGCGCGCCGGCGCGCGGCGGATCAAAGGCATCTTCCTGGTCGCCGCGCCGGAAGGCCTGCAGGCGCTGGAAGCGGCGCATCCGGACGTGGAGGTGTACACCGCCGCCATCGACGAACGGCTCAACGAGAAGGGCTACATCCTGCCGGGCCTGGGCGATGCCGGCGACCGCATCTTCGGCACCCGCCTGGGCTAGGGCGCGTCATCGCGTCGCGGCCGCGGATCAGCGCTGCAGCACCTGCAGCGCGGCGCTCACGTACACCAGCGGCGCATTCCAGTTGATCGCCACCTCGTTGGTGGCATAGCTGCATTCCTTGTCCAGGTACGACAGCGCCGGCAGTGTCGACGGATAGGCGTGCTTGCACGCGTCGGCGTCCTGCTGCCCCGGCTGCGGACCGCCCACCAGCCATCCCGGCACCGGCGTGGCCACGCCGTCGGCAATGGAGATGCGATGGTGGATGTGCATCGGCGAGCGCGCGCCGATGCCGGTGACGAAGGACAGGCCCAGCGGATTGCGGCCGAGCACGTAGTCCAGTTGCGACTGCGCGGCCTGCAGGTATTCGGGCTTGTGCTGCAGCTGGTAGGCCTGCAGCAGCATCATCGCCTGGTTCAGCGCGGTGGCGTTGCTGCCCCAGTGGAAGTCGGCGTCGCGCATGCTCACGCGCCAGGCCGAGCCCTGCCACACCTGCACCAGGTGATCGGCCAGGCCCTCGATCTCGTCGGCGATGCGCGCCTGGTCGGCGCGCGGGGTCAGCCGCGCGCGGTGCTGCGCCAGCGACATCCACGCCAGCCCGCCGACCTGGCGCCAGTCGGGCACGCTGGCCGGCACCTTGCGTGCCATCGCCGCCTCGTAGAAGGCGTCGTCGGCGGTGGCCAGGTACAGCTCGGTGGCCGCCCAGGCGAACTCGTCGTCGAACTGGGTGTCGTCGTAGGCGCCGGTGTGCACGTCGCCCGGTTGCCGGTAGGCCACGTCCGGATGCGCCTGCGCCCAGGCCCAGGCGCGTCGCGACGCCTCCAGCATGCGCCTGGAGATGCCGCCGAACTGCGCGTCGTACGGCGCGTAGATGCGGCTGGCCTGGGCCATCACCGCGGCGAAGTCGAGCGTGGCCGCGGTGCTCTTCTGCACCACGTAGCGCGGCGCACGCGCCTGGTCCGGCATCTGCATGCCGGCGAAGTCCAGGTTGGTGAGCTTGTGGTACACGCCGCCGTCGTGCGGATCCTGCATCGCCAGCAGCCACTGCAGGTTCCAGTCGACCTCGCGCAGGATGTCCGGCACGTCGCCGCCGCTGTTGGGGATGCCTTCGGGGTGGGTGCTGAAGTAGGTGGGGAACTGCTCGTAGGCGGCCAGCAGCGTGTACACGGTGATGCCGGAGCTGACCACGTACTTGTTGTAGTCGCCGGCGTCGTACCAGCCCTTGGGCGCGGCGATCACGGTGCCGGCCGGGCGCTCCGGCGAGGCCGCCGAGGCATGCACCAGGACGTGGTCGTCCGGGTGGCCGGCGGCGCGCGCGTGGCGGCCGGCGTAGGTGCCGTCCAGTGCGGTGCTGGCGCGGTTGTAGTAGTAGGCCTTGAGCGCGGCGCGCGTCAGCGCGTTGTAGGCGTCTTCGCCGATGGCGAAGCTGTCCGAGGGCGGCAGGCCGTCGACCTGCAGGCGGTAGCGGCCCGGCGTGCGCAGCGCGGAGAAATCGGCGATGCGCACGGTCTGCTGCGCCGGCGGCCACGCCGCGGCGGTGCCGAGGGTACCGCGCAGCACCACCTCGTCGCTGTCGGCGCGCGCGATCGAGAACGCGTCGCCATGGCCATCCGGCACTACCGCCAGCTTGCTTGCGGCAGGCAGGAAGCCGACCTGGTTCAGGCGGATCGGCGAGGGCATGGCGGTATCGGCGTGCGAGGTGCAGCCGCCCAGCAACAGGCAGGCGAGGAACAGGCAGGACAGGGCGTGGGGCAGTTTCATGCGCCGATACTGGCCGGCCAGGATGACGGCTGCAAGCGCCAAATCGCGGACGTGCCGGGCGCGGCCCGCGACGCGGCCAGGAGCGGCGGCAGGTGGCTTCGCTGACAGCGCCGTCAGCGAGGCGTCAGCGTGGGGTCCCCATGCGACGCCTACGGTGAAGGCCTGTTCCCGCTGCCGGCGCCGACCCCGTGACCGCCCTGCTCCCACCGACCGTTTCCCGCCGCCCGGCGCCGCGCGCGCCGCTGCTGAGCGTGGCGTTGCTGAGCGCCCTGCTCGGCGGCTGCATGGCCGGCCCGGACTACGTGCGCCCGGCGCCGCCGGCCGGCGCACAGCAGCCGTTCGCCGAGGCCGGCGGCCACTGGGCGCCCGCCGCACCGGCTGCGGCCGACCCGACGGTGGCGTGGTGGACGCGCTATGGCGATCCGCAGCTGGATGCCCTGGTCGAGCAGGCCGACCGCGCCAACCAGACCCTGCGCCAGGCCGAGGCGCGCTATCGGCAGGCGCAGGCGCTGGTCGGCAGCGCGCGTGCGGCCGAGGCGCCGACGCTGGGCGTGCAGGCCGCGACCACGCGCGAGCGCAGCGTCACCCCCAAGCCGGGGCTGCGCACCACCGATACGCTGGGGCTGAGCGCCAGTTGGGAGCCGGACTTCTGGGGTCGGATCCGGCGCAGCGTCGAACAGGCCGGCGACAACGCCCAGGCCAGCGCCGCCGACCTGGCGCAGGCGCGGCTGTCGCTGCAGGCCGCGGTGGTCGCCGATTACCTGCAGTTGCGCTTCGACGACCAGACCCTGGCGCTGTACCAGCGCACCCTGGCCGGCTATCGCGATGCGCTGCGGCTGACCCAGGCGCGGGTGCGCGCCGGCGTCGCCAGCGACGCCGATGTGGCCGCGGCCGAGGCCACCCTGCACAGCACCGAAGCCGCATCGACCGATCTGGCGCTGTCGCGCCGGCAACTGGACCACGCGCTGGCGGTGCTGCTCGGCCACACCCCCGCCGAATTCTCGCTGGCGGCGAGCGACGCAGCGTTGCCGGCGCTACCACCGACGCCGGACGCCCTGCCCTCGGTGCTGCTGCAACGGCGCCCGGACATCGCCGGTGCCGAGCGGCGCATGGCCGCGGCCAATGCCGGCATCGGCATGGCCGTGGCGGCCTGGTTCCCGACCCTGTCGCTGAGCGCCAGCGGCGGCTATGACGGCGCCGGCCTGGCCTCGCTGCTGAGCGTGCCGAACCGGGTCTGGGCGGTCGGCGCAGCGCTGGCCGGCACGCTGTTCGACGGCGGCGCGCGCCACGCGCAGCGCGCGCAGGCACAAGCCGTGTTCGATGCCGCTGCCGCCAGCTATCGGCAGACCGTGTTGAGCGCGTTCCAGGGCGTGGAGGACCAACTCGCCGCCGCGCGCGAACTGGCGCGCGAGGAACAACAACAGCAGCGCGCCGCCGACGCCGCGCAGCAGGCCGAGCGCGTGCTGATGGACCAGTACCGCGCCGGCACCGCGCTGTACAGCGCGGTGATCGCCGCCCAGGCCAACGCGCTGGACGCGCAACGCACCCTGCTGCAGGTGCAATCGCGCCAGTTCGGCGCCCAGGTCGCGCTGCTGGTCGCGCTGGGCGGCGACTGGGACAGCGCCCGTCTCCCCGTCGTGGGGGGGGCCGCCCCGCGGGCCCCCCCCCCGGCTCCTGTCGTCCCGGAGTAACCCATGTCCACCGCCGCACCCACCCGCCCCGCCGATCCGCCACCGCGCCATGCCCTGCCGCGACGGCGCTGGCCGTTCGTCGTCGCCGCGCTGCTGGTCGCGTTGCTCGTGGCGCTGTGGCTGCGTCCCCGCCACGCACCGGCCGCGGCCACGCCGCCGGTGCCGGTGACCAGCGCGCCGGTGCTGCGCAAGGACGTGCCGATCCGCCAGACCGGGATCGGCACGGTGCTGCCGATCGCCTCGGTGACCGTGCATTCGCGCATCGACGGGCAACTGATCGACGTGGGCTTCGGCGAGGGCCAGGACGTCAAGGCCGGGCAGGTGCTGGCGCGGCTGGATCCGCGCACCTACCAGGCGCAACTGGCCGCGGCCACCGCGCAACAGGCCAAGGACAAGGCACAGCTGGGCAATGCGCAGGCCGACCTGCAGCGCTACACGCAACTGCTGCAGGACAACGCCACCACCCGCCAGACCCTGGACACGCAGAAGGCGCTGGTGACGCAACTGCGCGCCACCCTGCAGAGCGATCAGGCGGCGATCGACAACGCACGGGTGCAACTGGACTTCACCACCATCCGCGCGCCGATCGACGGCCGCGCCGGGGCGCGCCTGGTGGATCCGGGCAACATCGTCCACGCCAGCGATGCCGGCGGCCTGGTGGTGGTGAACCAGATCGACCCGATCGCCGTGCAGTTCACCCTGCCGGAAAGCGCCTTCCAGCAGATCAACCGCGCGCTGCAGAGCGCACCGTCCAGCGTGGGCGTGGACGCGGTCGACCACGGCAGCGGACAGGTGCTGGCGCACGGCACGCTGGCCCTGCTCAACAACCAGATCGACACCAGCACCGGCACCATCGCGATGAAGGCGCACTTCGCCAATGCCGCGCACACGCTGTGGCCCGGACAGGGCGTGGATGCACGCATCACCCTGGGCATGCGCAGCGGCGCGCTGGTGGTGCCGAGTGCGGCCGTGCAGCGTAGCCAGGACGGCGAGTTCGTGTACGTGATCGGCAGCGACGGCAACGTGCGCGACCAGCCGGTGCAGGTGCTGGACGAGGCCGATGGCGAGACCGTGATCGGCAAGGGCCTGCAGGCCGGCCAGCGGGTGGTGGTCGACGGGCAATACCGCCTGCATCCGGGGGCGAAGGTGGTGGACGCCAAGCCGGCCAAGCATGCCGCGCCGGCCAAGGCGGGAGCGCACGCGTGAGCGTCTCGGCCGCCTTCATCAAACGCCCGATCGGCACCTCGCTGCTGGCCATGGCGCTGCTGTTGCTGGGCCTGGTGGCCTGGCCGCTGCTGCCGGTGGCGCCGCTGCCGCAGGTCGATTTCCCCACCATCCAGGTCTCGGCCAGCCTGCCCGGCGCCAGCCCGCAGACCATGGCCTCGAACGTGGCGCAGCCGCTGGAGCGGCAGCTGTCGCTGATTCCGGGCCTGAGCCAGATGACCTCGACCAGCGCGCTCGGTTCGACCCAGGTGACGCTGCAGTTCGACCTGGACCGCAACATCGACGCCGCCGCGCTCGACGTGCAGACCGCGATCAATGCCGCGTCCGGGCAATTGCCGAGCGCGCTGCCGAGCGCGCCGAGCTTCCGCAAGATCAACCCGGCCGAATCGCCGGCGCTGATCCTGGCGGTGCAGTCGCGGGTGCTGCCGCTGACCCAGGTCAACGACTACGCCGACAACGTGCTGGCGCAGCAGATCTCGCGCATCTCCGGCGTCGGTCTCGTGAACCTGTACGGTGCGCAGAAGCCGGCGGTGCGCGTGCAGGTGGATCCGGCCAAGCTGGCGGCGCTGGGCCTGAGCCTGGAGGACATCCGCTCGGTGATCGCCACCACCACGGTGAACGCGGCCACCGGCTCGATCGACGGCGCGCGCCAGGCCTTCACCGTCTCCACCAATGACCAGTTGCTGCAGAGCGCGGCCTGGAACGACGCGGTGCTGGCCTGGCGCAACGGCGCGCCGATCCGCGTGCGCGACGTCGGCACCGCGGTGGACGGGCCGGAGAACGCCAAGATCGCCGCCTGGGGCTACGCCGGCGCCGCCGCGCCGGCCGACAGCGGCATCGTCAATGGCCGCGCGATCATGATCGCCATCACCAAGCAGCCCGGCGCCAACGTCATCGATACGGTGGAACAGGTCAAGGCCGCGCTGCCCAGGCTGATGGCCTCGATCCCGCCCAGCGTCAGCGTCAAGATCCTCGCCGACCGCACGCAGAACATCCGCGCCTCGGTCGAGGACGTGGAGTTCACCCTGCTGCTGTCGATCGTGCTGGTGGTGGCGGTGATCTTCGTGTTCCTGCGCAGCGCGGTGGTGACGTTGATCCCGAGCCTGACCGTGCCGCTGGCGATCCTCGGCACCGCCGCGCTGATGTACGTGCTCGGCTACAGCCTGGACAACCTGTCGTTGATGGGCCTGACCATCGCCGTCGGCTTCGTGGTGGACGACGCCATCGTGATGCTGGAGAACATCTACCGGCACATCGAGGACGGCATGGCACCAGTGCAGGCGGCGCTGCAGGGCGCGGCCGAGATCGGCTTCACCCTGGTCTCGATCTCGGTGTCGCTGGTGGCGGTGTTCATCCCGCTGCTGCTGATGGGCGGCATCGTCGGCCGCCTGTTCCGCGAGTTCGCGGTGACGGTGAGCCTGACCATCCTGGTGTCGCTGCTTGTGTCGCTGACCCTGACCCCGATGCTGTGCGCGCGCCTGCTCAAGCCGCACGCCGAGCAGGCGCAGGGGCGCCTGGCGCGCGCGTTCGAGCGCGGCTTCGACGCGATGCTGGCGGCGTACCGGCGCGGCCTGGAGACGGTGCTGCGGCACCCGCGGCTGACCCTGGCCAGCTTCCTGCTGACCGTGGCCACCAGCGTGGCGTTGTTCGTGGTGATGCCCAAGGGCTTCTTCCCGCAGCAGGACACCGGCTTCATCTCCGGCACCGCCGATTCGGCGCAGGATTCATCCTCAGCGGCGATGCGCACGCGCATGCTGCAACTGGCCGACATCATCCGCCGCGACCCGGACGTGCTGTCCTTCGGCATGCAGACCGGCGCCAGCACCTTCAACTCCGGCACCTTCTCGATCGCGCTCAAGCCCAAGGACGCGGGCCGCACCGCCAGCGCCGACCAGGTGATCGCGCGGCTGCGCAAGCGCCTGGCGCACGTGCAGGGCGTCACCCTGTTCATGCAGGCCGGGCAGGACATCAACGTCGGCGGCCGCCTGGCGCGCACGCAGTACCAGTACACCCTCACCGACGCCAACCTCGACGAGCTCAACACCTGGGCGCCGCGGCTGCTGAAGGCGTTCAAGGCGTTGCCGCAACTGACCGACGTCGCCTCCGACCAGCAGAACGCCGCGCCGATCGCCAGCCTGACCATCGATCGCCAGCGCGCGGCCAGCTTCGGCATCACCCCGCAGCAGATCGACGCGACCATCAACGACGCCATCGGCCAGCGCCAGGTCGCGCAGTACTTCACCCAGCTCAACAGCTACCACGTGGTGCTGGAGGTGACGCCGGCGCTGCAGGGCGATCCGTCGCTGTTCCAGCGGCTGTACCTGACCTCGCCGTTGACCGGCAAGCAGGTGCCGCTGTCCACCTTCGCCACGCTCGACACCCGCAAGACCGGCTACCTGTCGGTGAGCCACCAGGGCCAGTTCCCGGCGGTGACCATCTCCTTCAACCTGGCCCCGGGCGCGGCGCTGGGCGATGCGGTGGACGCGATCCAGCAGGCCCAGGCGCAGTTGCGGGTGCCGGCCACGCTCAGCGGCAGCTTCCAGGGCACGGCGCAGGCGTTCAGCGCCTCGCTGCGCACCCAGCCGTACCTGATCCTGGCGGCGCTGGTCGCGGTCTACATCGTGCTCGGCCTGCTCTACGAGAGCTACATCCACCCGCTGACCATCCTCTCCACCCTGCCCTCGGCCGGCGTCGGCGCGCTGCTGATCCTGATGGCCGGCGGCTACGACTTGAGCGTGATCGCGATGATCGGCATCATCCTGCTGATCGGCATCGTCAAGAAGAACGGGATCATGATGGTGGACTTCGCCCTGCATGCCGAACGCGAACGCGGGCTGTCCTCGCGCGATGCGATCTTCGAGGCCTGCCTGATGCGCTTCCGGCCGATCATGATGACCACCCTGTGCGCGCTGCTCGGCGGCCTGCCGCTGATGCTCAGCCACGGCGCCGGATCGGAACTGCGGCGGCCGCTGGGCTATGCGATGGTCGGCGGCTTGCTGCTGTCGCAGCTGCTGACCCTGTTCAGCACGCCGATCGTGTACCTGTACCTGGACCGCCTGCACGGCTGGTACCTGCAGCGGCGCCAGGCGCGGCGCGCCCGCATCGCCGCGCCGGAGGCGCTGCAGCCGTGAAGGTGCTGATCGTCGAGGACGAGCGCAAAACCGCCGACTACCTGCAGCAGGGGCTGAGCGAACAGGGCTGCACCGTCGACGTGGCCTACGACGGCATCGACGGCCAGCACCTGGCCCTGCACTACGACTTCGACGTGATCGTGCTCGACGCGATGCTGCCGGGTCTGGACGGCTTCGCCATCCTGCGCTCGCTGCGCTCGGTCAAGACCACCCCGGTGATCATGCTGACTGCGCGCGACAGCGTGGAGGACCGGGTCAAGGGCCTGCGCGAGGGCGCCGACGACTACCTGATCAAGCCGTTCTCCTTCATCGAACTGCTGGCGCGGCTGCAGGTGCTGGCGCGGCGCGGCCGCGCCCAGGAAAGCACGCTGTTGCGCGTGGGCGACCTGCAGATCGACATGATCAGCCGCAAGGCCGTGCGCGGGCGGCAGCGGCTGGACCTGACCGCCAAGGAATTCGCGCTGCTGGCGACGCTGGCCCGGCACCAGGGCGAGATCCTGTCCAAGACCGCGATCGCCGAGATGGTCTGGGACATGAATTTCGACAGCAACACCAACGTGGTGGAAGTGGCGATCAAGCGGCTGCGCGCCAAGATCGACGTGCCGTTCGATACCCCGCTGCTGCACACCGTGCGCGGCATGGGCTACGTGCTGGAAGAACGCGAGGACGCGGCCGGGTGAGCGCGCCGGCGCGGCCTTCGATCGCGCTGCGCCTGGCCGGCCTGTTCGCGGCCACCGCGCTGCTCGGCTTCGCCCTGATCGGGCTGGTGCTGCACCAGGTCCTGGAACACGAACTGCGCCGGCATCAGCGCGAGGAGCTTCGCTCGCACATGGACGCGGTGCAGTACATGCTGGTCAACAGCCGCTCGCCGGACCTGGCCGCGCATGCGCGCACCCGCCTGGCCAGCCTCTCGGGCGCGCCGGACCTGCGCTTCTGGCTGTGGAGCGCCGATCCGGCGTTCCGCTACGGGCACGGCGCCGAGGCGATGGCGCAGGCCACGCGCGGCCGCAGCGGCCTGGTGCGCATCGACGATCCGCAGGCGCCGGGCATCGCCGATGCGCATCCGCAGGCGTGGCAGGCCATCGGCCAGACGCTGCCGGCCACGCCGGTGCGCCCGGCGGTGCAACTGATCGCGGCGATGGACAGCGCGCCGTTCGCGCTGACCCGGCGCCGTTTCGACATCGCCCTGGCACTGGTCACGCTGGCCGGCACCGCCCTGGTCGGCGCGCTGGGCTACTGGACCGCCAAGCTCGGCCTGCGCCCGGTGCAACGGCTGTCGGCCGACGCCCAGCGCATCGGCCCGCACGACCGCCGGCGGCTGGACCTGCCGCGGCTGCCGCGCGAACTGGAGGATCTGGGCGCTTCGTTGAACGCGGCCTTCGACCGGCTCGATGCCGCCTACGCACAGCAGGAAAGCTTCAATGCCGACGTCGCCCACGAACTGCGCACGCCGCTGGCCAGCCTGATCGGCCAGACCCAGGTGGCGCTGACCCGCCATCGCGATGCCGAGCAGTTGCGCCAGGTGCTGCAGTCGAACCTGGAGGAACTGGAGCGGCTGCGCGCGATCGTCGCCGACATGCTGTTCCTGGCGCGCGCCGAACAGGGCCAGCGCGCGCGCCAGTGCGAGGACGCGTCGCTGGCCGAGGAAGTCGGCAAGACCGTGGAGTTCTTCGAGGTGCTGCTGGACGAGGCCGGTTTGCGCGTGGAGCTGCGCGGCGACGTGGTGGTGCCGGTGGAGAAGTCGCTGCTGCGGCGCGCGCTGTCCAACCTGCTGCACAACGCCATCCAGCATTCGGCCGGCGCCGCACCGATCGTGGTGGAGATCGTGCAGCGCGGCGGCGAGGCGCTGATCGCCTTCTCCAACCCCAGCGTGGCGCTGGCGCCGGAGCATCTGCAGCGCCTGTTCGATCGCTTCTACCGCGGCGACGCCGCCCGCGCCAACAGCCGCGAAAGCCATGGCCTGGGATTGGCGATCGTCAAGGCGGTGGCGACGATGCACGGCGGGCGCGTGTTCGCGCAGCACCGCGACGGCATCACCACGATCGGGTTTTCGGTGGCGCTGGACGGCGCCACTTCCGGCGCGCCGGCGAAGACGGCCCTGCACTGGTCAGCCTGACGCGGCGCCCGCCGCGCGCGGGGCCGATCCCCGCTGGCGACGCCGCTGCCGCCGCGCTCAGGCCGCGAGCGCGCGCGCCTGCAGCGCCGGCAGTTCGTGCGCGGTGACGAAGCGGCCCTTGGGATCGCGCTGCAGCTGCGCCAGCGCGCAATCCGGATCGTGGGTGAAGAACAGCCGCACCTCGCGCGCCAGCGCGTCCTCCAGGAACGCACGCTTCTCGTCGATCAACAGCTCGGCGTTGCGGTCGTAGCCCATGGTGATCGGCACGTGCACCCAGGAGCGACCGGGAATCAGGTCGGCGCAGAACGCCACCCCGCCGTGCGCGTGGCCGTCCTCGCCGTGCGTGGGGCCGACGATCTCGGCCAGCATCAGCCCCGGCGTGTGGCCGTCGCTGAAACGGAAGCGCACCGCCTCGCCTAGCGCGCGCGAGTACTCGCCCTCGACCAGTTCCAGGCGGCCGCTGGCCTCGAGCAGGCCGGGCAGTTCCGGGATGAAGCTGGCGCGGTCGCGCGGATGCGGGTGCAGCGCGCGTTGCCAGTGCGCCGCACCGACCAGGAACTGCGCGTTGGGGAACAGCAGCTCCGGCGCGGCGCCCTCGCGGTACGGCGCCAGCAGGCCGCCGGCGTGATCGAAGTGCAGATGGCTCAGCACCACCACGTCGATGTCGGCATGCGCGAAGCCGGCCGCCTGCAACGAATCCAGCAGCACGTGCCGCGCTTCCTGCACGCCGTAGCGCTCGCGCAGTGCCGGCGGGAAGAACGCGCCGATGCCGGTCTCGAACAGCACCGTCTTGCCGGCCAGCGGGCTGGCCAGCAGAGCGCGGCAGGCCAGCGCGATGCGGTTGCCGTCGTCGGGCGCGGCCCACTGCTGCCACATCGCCTTGGGCGCGTTGCCGAACATCGCGCCGCCGTCGAGTTTCTGCGAGTTGCCTTGGATGGACCAGAGTTTCATGGGCGGGGATTGGGGAGTCGGGATTGGGGAATCGCAAAAACGCGCATCAGGGCGCCGGCGCGGTCTGCAGCACTTCGGCGCTGCCGACCTCGTTGCGCGGGTCGCTGCCGCCGCTGAGCACGTTGCGGCGCTTGTCCCATTCCACGGTCTGCAGGTTGCCCCAGACGTGGCTGGAGCCGTGGCCGTCCTCGGCGCTGTCGCCGGGCAGCTTGAGCGTATGCCCCATCGCTTCCAGGCCCTTGGCCGTGGCCGCGTCGAAAGTACCGGTCTCGGCCTCGATCACGTCCGGCAGCCACTGGTGGTGGTAGCGCGGCAGCGCGGCGACCTGCTGCGCGCTGAGGCCGTCGTCGTAGCCGAGGATGCCGAGCAGCACCATGGTGATGATGCGGCTGCCGCCCGGGGTGCCGAGCACGATGGCCTTGTCCGCGTTCTCCATGAAGGTCGGCGACATCGAGCTGAGCGGGCGCTTGCCCGGCTTGGGCGCGTTGGCCGCGTAGCCCATCACCCCGAACGCATTCGGCGTGCCCGGACGCAGCGCGAAATCGTCCATCTCGTTGTTGAGCAGCACACCGGTGCCCTTGGGGATCAGGCCGGAGCCGTACAGCAGATTGACGGTCTGGGTCGCGCCGACGCGGTTGCCTTCGCCATCGATGATCGAGAAATGCGTGGTCTCGTCGTCTTCCAGCGGGGTCGGCTGGCCCGACAGCAGGTCGCTGGGCGTGGCCTTGTCGGGATTGATGGTCGAGCGCAGGCCCACCGCATAGTCCTTGCTGAGCAGGATGCGCTGCGGCACGTGGGTGAAATCCGGATCGCCCAGGAAGAAGGTGCGGTCGCGGTAGGCGCGGCGCATCGCTTCCACGGTCAGGTGCACGCGGTGCACCGGGTCCATGGTCTTGAGGTCGTAGCCTTCCAGGATCTGCAGCATGCTGGCCAGGGCGATGCCGCCGGAGGACGGCGGCGGCGCGGTGGTGATGGTCCAGCCCTTGTAGTCGAAGCGGATCGGCGTGCGTTCCTTGACCGTGTAGCCGGCCAGTTCCTCGGCGGTCCAGCGCCCGCCGGCCTGCTTCACGCCGGCCAGCAGCTTCTTGGCGGTGGCGCCGCGGTAGAAGCCGTCGAAGCCCTTGTCGGCCAGCAGTTGCAGCGTGTTGGCCAGTTCCGGCTGCTTGAACACGTCGCCCACCGCGATGGGCCGGCCGTTGCGCAGGTAGACCTCGCGGGTGCCGGGATAGCGCTCCATCACCTTGCGCCGCGACTGGTAGCCCTCGGCCATGCGCGCATAGACCGGGAAGCCGTCGCGGGCGATGCGGATCGCCGGCGCCAGCGACTGCCGCAGCGGCAGCCGGCCGTGCTTGGTCGCCAGTTCCACCAGCGCCGCCGGCAGCCCGGGGATGCCGGCCGACCACGGGCCGTTGATCGAACGGTCGCGGTCCAGCTCGCCCTTGGCGTCCAGGAACGCGGCCGGCGTCGCCGATTCCGGCGCGGTCTCGCGCGCGTCCAGCATCACGTCCTTGCCAGTCCTGGCGTCATGCAGCAGGAAGAACCCACCGCCGCCGAGGCCGGAGCTGATCGGCTCGACCACCGACAGCGTCGAGGACACCGCCACCGCGGCGTCGAAGGCATTGCCGCCCTCGCGCAGGATCTGCAGGCCGGCCTCGGTGGCCAGGCGGTGACCGCTGGCGATCGCGGCGCCGGGCGGATGCGCGGCCGGGGCGGTGGCGGTCGCCTCGGCGACCGGCGCCTCGGCCCACGCCGACGGCGTCAGGACCAGGGCGAGCAGCAGGACACGGCGGACGAGGCTTCTCATGCGGCGGGGGGCTCCTGTGGGTACAACTCGGGGTGGTCGCGCTGCAGGCGCTGCAGCTTGGCCAGCAATTGCGCGTGGGTCTCCGGGATGGCCGGGTCCGGGTCGATGCACTCCACCGGGCACACCACCACGCACTGCGGCTCGTCGAAATGGCCGACGCATTCGGTACAGCGGGCGGGGTCGATCACGTAGATCGTCTCGCCCATGGCGATGGCCTGGTTCGGGCAGGCCGGCTCGCAGACGTCGCAGTTGACGCAGAGCTCGTTGATCTTGAGGGACATGTGGCGCACTTCGGCACTGACCCGGGCAGTTTACCGGATCGGGGCGGGACGGCCCTGCGAAGGCGGCGCCAGGGCGCGGAACGCTGTATCGCCAACGTCGCGGACCGGCGACGCGGCGTGTGCTCGGCGCGGCGGCCAAAGCAACTTGCAAGATCCCGTCGCCGCACGTCGACAGGCACGGGGGGCGAGGCGAGCGCAGCCGGGCTTGGCGCTGGCCGGCTAACTCAGCGGAGGCGGCAACCGCGCGCGGCTATGGCGGATCAACAGGGTCCTGGCGCGAAACGGAGCGAGCTTGGCCAGCAGTAGCGCGCGCTCCTCTCGGCGGTAGTCGCGAGCCCAGGCCAGCATCTGCGGCAACCGTGCCAGGCTCGGCCGGTAGGCAGCGGCTTCCAGGCCCAGCCATTGCCGGCTCAGCCGCAGCACGATCTGCGCAGTGGTGCGCCAGGGCGCGGCATCGATCACCACGATGTGGTCGGCGCGCGCGAGCGCTGCGTCGGCCCATTTGAATTGCACGCCTTCGACGATCCAGCGCTCGCCGTCGACGATGCGCTGCAGCAGCGGCAGCTTGTCCTCGAGCGGGCGACGCATGTCCCCCTCGGGGCGGCGGACCCAGTGCAACTCGTCCAGCGCGTGGCAGGCAATGCCATGACGGCGGCCGAGCCGGCGCGCCAGGGTGGTCTTGCCGGCGCCGGTGGGACCGGTGATGAAGATCCGCATCGCCTGTGCCTGCCTGGAACTGCGGAACCGCGCGACGGCCCCCGGCACGTCCGCGCGACGCGGCCGCCCGTTGCGGGCGGCGCGACATGGCGGGACCGGCGCGCAGCGGCGCGCCGGCCCGCGCAGGGCTTACTTGGCTTCGACGAAGATGTAGTCGGCGCCGGTCGGCTTGACCACGGCTTCGACGCGGGCACTGTCGGCCGGGGCGCCGATGTAGACCACGCGCACGCCCTTCATGCTGTTCGGCTCGACCTTGGCGAACGCCGCGGCGATCAGGTCGGCCATCTTGGCCGAGGCCGAGGAACCGAACGCCAGCATGTTGCCCGGCTGGATGCCGCGGCCGATGGCGGTGGTGGCGCTTTCGACCTGCCGCTCGTACTTGGCCTGGAACTCCGGATCCGATTCCGGCGGCAGGTAGTACAGGAAGGGGCTGTTGGTGACGTTGCCCATGTTCTGGATCGCCACTTCCTGCAGGTACTTCTTCCAGCCGGCGTCGTCGTCCTTGGCGGGGGCGGTCAGCGCGGGCTGCGCGTCGGCGGCCGGCTTGGCGGCCTCTTCCTTCTTGCAGGCGGTGAAGCCCAGGGCCAGCGAAGCGATCAGCAACGCGCGTGCGGTGGTGTTCATGGAACGGCTCCCTCTGTGTCGTCAGTGAATGGTGGACGGCTCAGCGCTGCGCGGCGGCCTGGCGGGCCTGGACCAGCGCCTGCACCACCGACGGCGGCACGAAGCCGGAGACGTCCCCGCCCAGGCGCGCGATCTCGCGCACCAACGAGGACGAAATGAAGCTGTGTTGCTCGGCCGGGGTGAGGAACAGCGTCTCCACCTCCGGGATCAGATGCCGGTTCATGCTCGCCATCTGGAACTCGTATTCGAAATCCGACACCGCGCGCAGGCCGCGCAGCAGCACGCCGCCGCCGACCGAGCGCACGAAATGCGCCAGCAGGGTGTCGAAGCCCAGCACTTCCACGTTGCGGTGCCCCGCCAGCGCCTCGCGGGCCAGCGACACGCGCAGTTCCAGCGGCAGGGTCGGCCCCTTGGACGGGCTCTGCGCCACGCCCACGATCACCTGCTCGAACAGCGGTGCGGCACGGTTGACCAGATCGATATGGCCGTTGGTGATCGGATCGAAGGTGCCGGGATAGACGGCGATGCGGCTATGGGCCACGGTCATGCGTCGGGTACCGCGTGAAGGTCGCCGGGAAGTGTAGCAGCGGTGCGCCGGTACAGGGCAGCGCGCACCTCGCGGCTGCCGCCCTCGCGGTACAGCGCCCAGGGTGCGGGCGGCGCCGGTCCCTGCCCGGCCGGCGACTCCAGGTACAGCCAGGCGTCGGCCGCCAGCCGCGCCGGCAGGCGTTGCAGCACCGCGTCCCACAGCCCGGCGGCGAACGGCGGGTCGACGAAGGCGATATCCGCCAGGGCGTCGGCCGGCGCGTCGGCCAGCCAGCGCAGCGCATCGCCCTGCACCACCTGCACCTGGTCCTGCGCCTGCAGCCGCGCGACCGTGGCGCGCAGCTGCGCCACCTGGCCCGGGTCGCGCTCGACCAGCACCGCGGCGGCGGCGCCACGCGACACTGCCTCCAGCCCCAGCGCGCCGCTGCCGGCGAACAGGTCCAGCACGCGCGCTCCGGGCAGCACCGGCTGCAGCCAGTTGAACAGGGTCTCGCGGACCCGGTCGGAGGTCGGTCGCAGCCCGGCCAGATCCGGCACCGGCAGCCGCGTGTTGCGCCAGCGCCCGCCGATGAGCCGCACCTGCCCGCCGCCGGGACGGCTCATCGGCGGCCTCGCAGGGGCCGGGACAGGCAGGATGGGGAACGCATGAACGGCATGGGCGGCGGGCAGTGGGCGTCGCGGAAACGGGGTCCGGATCATAGACCAGCGCGGTGTCGCGCGTATGCGCGGCGCAGCGCTTGAAGCCGGCCACGGCCGCCACCATGTCGGCCGGCAGAGCCGCGCCCTCCTCCGCGCGGCCGCCCATCCTTCATGGAGCACCTACCGATGAGCGTGGAAACCCAAAAAGAAACCCTGGGCTTTCAGACCGAGGTCAAGCAGCTGCTGCAGCTGATGATCCATTCGCTGTATTCCAACAAGGAGATCTTCCTGCGCGAGCTGATCTCCAATGCCTCCGACGCCGCCGACAAGCTGCGCTTCGAGGCACTGGTCAAGCCGGAGCTGCTGGACGGCGACGCGCAGCTGCGCATCCGCATCGGCTTCGACAAGGACGCCGGCACCGTCACCATCGACGACAACGGCATCGGCATGAGCCGCGAGGAGATCGTGGCGCACCTGGGCACCATCGCCAAGTCCGGCACCTCCGAGTTCCTCAAGCACCTGTCCGGCGACCAGAAGAAGGATTCGCACCTGATCGGCCAGTTCGGCGTGGGCTTCTACAGCGCGTTCATCGTCGCCGACCAGGTCGACGTGTACAGCCGCCGCGCCGGCCTGCCGGCCAGCGAAGGCGTGCACTGGTCCTCGCGCGGCGAAGGCGAGTTCGAGGTCGCCACGGTCGAGAAGGCCGAGCGCGGCACCCGCATCGTGCTGCACCTGAAGGACGACGAGAAGGGCTTCGCCGACGGCTGGAAGCTGCGCGGCATCGTGCGCAAGTACTCCGACCACATCGCCCTGCCGATCGAACTGCCCAAGGAACACTACGGCGAGGACAAGGACAAGCCCGAGACCCCGGAATGGGAGACCGTCAACCGCGCCAGCGCGCTGTGGACGCGGCCGCGCACCGAGATCAAGGACGAGGAATACCAAGAGCTGTACAAGCACATCGCCCACGACCACGAGAACCCGGTGGCGTGGAGCCACAACAAGGTCGAGGGCAAGCTGGAGTACACCTCGCTGCTGTACGTGCCCGGCCGCGCCCCGTTCGACCTGTACCAGCGCGACGCCTCGCGCGGACTCAAGCTGTACGTGCAGCGCGTCTTCATCATGGACCAGGCCGAGCAGTTCCTGCCGCTGTACCTGCGCTTCATCAAGGGTATCGTCGATTCCAGCGACCTGCCGCTGAACGTCTCGCGCGAGATCCTGCAGTCCGGTCCGGTGATCGACTCGATGAAGTCGGCGCTGACCAAGCGCGCCCTGGACATGCTGGAGAAGCTGGCCAAGGACGACACCGAGCGCTACCAGGGCGTATGGAAGAACTTCGGCCAGGTGCTGAAGGAAGGCCCGGCCGAGGACTTCGGCAACCGCGAGAAGATCGCCGGCCTGCTGCGTTTCGCCTCCACCCACGGCAACGACGGGACGCAGAACGTGTCGCTGGCCGACTACGTGGCGCGGATGCAGGAAGGCCAGGACAAGCTGTACTACCTGACCGGCGAGAGCTACGCGCAGATCAAGGACAGCCCGCACCTGGAAGTGTTCCGCAAGAAGGGCATCGAAGTGCTGCTGCTTACCGACCGCATCGACGAGTGGCTGATGAGCTACCTCACCGAGTTCGACGGCAAGTCCTTCGTCGACGTGGCGCGCGGTGACCTGGACCTGGGCAAGCTCGACAGCGAGGAAGAGAAGCAGGCCAAGGAAGAGGCGGCCAAGGCGAAGCAGGGCCTGGTCGAGCGCATCCAGAACGTGCTCAAGGACGAGGTCTCCGAGGTGCGCGTCTCGCACCGCCTGACCGACTCCCCGGCGATCCTGGCCATCGGCCAGGGCGACCTGGGCCTGCAGATGCGGCAGATCCTGGAAGCCAGCGGCCAGAAGTTGCCGGAGAGCAAGCCGGTGTTCGAGTTCAACCCCGCGCATCCGCTGATCGAGAAGCTGGACGCGGAAGCCGATGGCGAACGCTTCGGCGATCTGGCGAAGGTACTGTTCGATCAGGCCGCACTGGCGGCCGGCGACAGCCTCAAGGATCCGGCGGCGTATGTGCGGCGGCTCAACAAGTTGTTGTTGGAGTTGTCGGTGTAAGCACGCCGCAGGCGTTAGCGCCATGCCGTCGCGCGACGGCATGGCGATCGCCGTGATCGGGCACCACGGGGGTTTTCCGAACGTGCGGTGCGGGCGAAGATGCCTGCTTGTCCCCTCGCCCACCGCCCCGCCCAATGACTGCCAGCGACACCATCACACTGTCCCTGGACCAGGCCACCACCCTGGTCGACCGCATCCTTTCCCACGCCGGCTTCAGCCCGGCGCACGTGCAGGCGCTCACCCACACCATCGTCGCCGGCGAACGCGACGGCTGCGCCTCGCACGGGCTGTACCGGACGCTCGGCTGCGTTGCGACGCTGCGCAACGGCAAGGTGGTGGGCGATGCCGAGCCAGTCGTGCACGACCATGCGCCCGGCATCGTGCGGGTCGATGCACGCGGCGGGTTCTCGCTGCTGGCGTTCGAGCGCGGGCTGCCGCTGTTGATCGAGAAGACCCGTGCCAATGGCCTGGCGGCGCTGGCGATCAACCATTGCGTGCATTTCTCTGCACTGTGGCCGGAAGTCGAACGCATCACCGAGGCCGGGCTGGTCGCGCTGATCTGCAACCCCAGCCATGCCTGGGTCACGCCGGCCGGCGGGCGCACGCCGCTGCTGGGCACCAACCCGCTGGCGTTCGGCTGGCCGCGCGTGGATGCGCCGCCGTTCGTGTTCGATTTCGCCACCAGCGCGGTGGCGCGCGGCGAGATCGAGCTGCGTCGCCGTGCCGGCCAGCCGATTCCCGAAGGCTGGGGGGTGGACGCGGCAGGCGCGCCGACCACCGATCCGGCCGCGGTCGCCGACGGCGGCGCGATGTTGACCTTCGGCGGGCACAAGGGCTCGGCGCTATCCGCGATGATCGAACTGATCGCCGGGCCGTTGATCGGTGACCTCACCAGTGCCGAATCGCTGGCCCACGACGCCGGGGCCGGCGCGGCGCCCTACCACGGCGAACTGATTCTGGCGCTGGATCCGGCGCGGTTCCTGGGCGCTGAGTGGATCACGCACATGGCACGCGCCGAGGCGTTCTTCGCCGCCTACCAGGACACCGGTGCGCGGCTGCCCTCGCAACGCCGCTATCAGGCGCGAGCGCGCAGCCTCCACGAGGGCGTGCGGATTCCGCGCGATCTGCATCGGGACCTACTGACGTTGCTGGAGTAAACCGGCGCGGCCATGGCGTGGGCGCGCCAGACATCGCTTGCGCTCAGTGCCGCGCAGGCGTCCAGGCATCGCGCCAATCGATCCGGAAGCCCTGCCCATCCAGCGTCAACGGCAACCAGACATAGCGCCCATCGATGGGATTGCCGGGATTCCAGCGGTCGCCGAGGTAGATGAACTGTCCTGGCCTTCCGGGCCATGGCAGCACATAGGCGCTCTGGCTGTGGAATGTCAGCGCCGCGTCCTCGCCACGGGCCGGATTGCCGAACTCGGTCCACGGTCCGGTCGGTGACGGCGCGGTGGCGCCATGCGCCGTATTGGGCTTCCAGCCGGTGCATTCGGAACCGAGGAAATAGTAGCGCCCTGCATGCTTGAACACCGCCGGCGCCTCCAGCCAGCGCTCGACGAAAATGCGCGCGAAAGTCGGCTCGGTGTCCAGGTAATCCGGACGCAAGCGGGCGACATGCATCGTCGCGTTGCCTTCGGAGCTGTAGAACAGGTAAGCGCTGCCGTCAGCGTCCTGGAACAGGGTCATGTCGCGGGACTCCTGGCCATTGGGCCGGAACGAACGCAGGTAGCGGTACGGCCCGTCCACCCGCTCGGCCATCGCAACCCCGACCCTTGCATCCTTGTAGCCCTGCCCTGGCCGCTCCAGGTGGAACCACATCACGTAGCGGCCAGTGCCTGCGTTGTACAGCACCTTCGGCCGCTCGATCACGGCCCCCTTGGCGATATCGGACTGCCGGTCATCATCCACCTGCAGCGCGATGCCGCGGTTGTCCCAATGCAACAGGTCGCGCGACCGATAGACCGCCACGCCCACCTGGGCAGTATTGCCGCCCGTGCCCGCCGTCTTGTATTCGCCGAACCAGTAGTAGGTGCCGTCGCGGTCGCGCAGCAAGCCGGCGCCGTGGGCGTTGATGGCAACGCCCTGGCGATCGTTCCATAGTGCCCCGGGACGAATCTGCCCGGCACCGGCAGCCGCCATGCATGGGGCCGCCAGCAGCAGCGCGCAGCCCCACATCACGATGCGCTTGCGCAGACGCCCACCTGCGACGGGTGCTGCAACGTCCCGGGTCGGACTGCCCGAAGGCACGCTTAGAACTTCACCGTCGCCCGCGCCCAGTAGTAGCGGCCGAGCAGATCGTAGGTGGCCACGTCGGTGTTGGCGTTGACGACGTTGTTGGCGTAGTACAGCGGCGGCTGCCGGTCGGCCAGGTTGTCCACGCCCACTTCGAAGCGGGTGTTCCAGGGCTTGACCTGATAGCCCACCTGCACGCTGTGGTAGACGTAGGCGCCGATGTCGCGAACCACGGCGGGCTGGTCGGCATCGGCCGACAGGCTCTGGCGGGTATCGGCGCTGCCGATCTCGGTGCGGCCGATGTAGCGGACGCGCCACGACGCGCTCCAGTCGCCGAGGTTCCAGTTCAAGGTCCCCAGCGCGCGCCAGCGCGGGAAGTTGCCGTAGGCGTAGGTGTACTTGCCGGCGTTGTGGATGGTGACGGTGCTGGCGTCGGTGGTGTCGGGGTTGATGTCGTAGCGGATCACGTAGGTGCCGTTGAGGCCGGCGCTGAAGTTGCCCCAGGCGGTGTTCGGCAGGCGATAGGTGAGGCTGAAATCCGCGCCGCTGGCCCACAGCTTGCCGAGGTTCACGGTCGGCTCGGCGATGTAGTTGATGGTGCCGTTGTCGTTGCGGTGGATCAGCGCGCAGAACGCGCTGGCGTCGTTGGCATAGCACTGGTTGAGCACGGTCTGCGCCGAGACCTGGGTAATGGTGTCCTTGAGGTTGATCTTCCACAGGTCCGCGCTCATCGACAGGCCCTCGACCCAACCCGGATCGTAGACCACGCCGAAGTCGTAGGACATGCCGGTCTCCGGCTTGAGCTGGTAGCCGGCCACCGCGGCGCCGGAGGCCTTGGCGCCGACCTGGTTGTCGGCCTGCTGGTAGCTGCCGTCGGTGGGCACGTTGGCGCAGGCCGCGGCATGGCCGCCGGTGTAGCCGTTGCACGGATCGGTGACCGACGGTGAGTCGCCGGCCACGCCGGCATACAGCTCGCCGATGTTGGGCGCGCGGAACACCTGCGAGGCGGTGCCGCGCAGCAACAGGTTCTCGATCGGGCGGTACTCCAGCGAGACCTTGCTGTTGGTCTTGCTGCCGACGGTGTCGTAGTCGGAGAAGCGGCTGCCCACGGTCAGGTTCAGCGAATGCACGCCGGGCAGCCCGGCCAGCAGCGGGAACAGCGCTTCGGCATAGGCTTCCTTGACGCTGAAGCTGCCGCCGAGCACGGAAGCGCAGTATTCGATCACGCCGCACATGCCGTTCTCGTCGCCGGTCCACAGCGGGTCGGCGGCGGTGCTGGTGCTTTCCTTGCGATAGGAGACACCGACGGCCAGGCTCGCGGTGCCGGCGGGCAGCGCGAACAGCTCGCCGTTGGCGTTGGCCTCGAACTGCTTGACCGTGTAGACGTTGGTGACGATCGGGTTGACCACCAGCGCTTCCAGCGCGGCCTTGTTGCTGGCGGCATTGAGGTTGAACACGTCGATCGGGGTGCAGCCGGCGATCACCGCGCCGGCGCTGCCGCACTTGACCGTGCCGTCGGCGGCGAGGAACGACGGCCCCACCGCGGCATCGAAGCCGGCGTAGTCGAGGAAGCCGTAGTTGATCGACTTCTGCTTGACCTTGCCGTAGTTGAGGCTGGCATCCCACTGCCAGGAACTGTCGCCGACGCTGCCGCGCAGGCCGGGATTGATCTGGAAATTGTAGGTGTCGTACTGGTAGCGGCGGTTGCCCAGCACCGTGGCGCGGGTGTTGAAGTTGTTGTACGAGGTGCCGGTGCTGCGGTCGGTGCCGAAGTTGACCCCGAACGGGTTGTAGTAGCTGGCGGAGGAGACCAGGAAGTTGTCGCCATTGGCGAAGATCGGGATCGGCGCGATGATCGAGGACGAGGTGGTCTTGCTGAAATAGGTGTTGACGTAGCCTTCCAGGTGGTCGCTGAAGCGGTAGCTGCCGAGCACGAAGGCGTTGGTGCGTTCCTGCGGGGTCTGCAGCAGGTTGTACGGCTGGTAGTTGTAGGAATCGGTCGAGGCGACGTAGCAGTGGTACTGGCTGGCGTTGGTCGGGCTGCTGCTGCCGCCGTTGAAGGTGACCCGCGAACAGCCGTTGCTGGCCGCCAGCGCCTTGGCCGCGGCCGAGCCGTCGTTGAAGCTGATGCTGCCGGTCGGCGTGGCCGAGGAGCCCTGCTTCACCCCGACCCCGTCGATCAGCGACAGCGCATCCTTGGAATACGCGCGCGCGCCGGCCGAGACCGGATCGATGTCGTGGTAGGACAGGCCGGCGACGATGCTGCCGCGCTCGCCGGTCTTGCCGGCGGTCAGCGAGAAGTTGCGGCGGTTGCCGTCGCTGCGCGAACTGGTGCCGAAGTCGGCGCTGGCCTCGACGCCGTCGAAGCCCTTGCGCAGGATGAAGTTGACCACGCCGCCGATGGCATCCGAGCCGTACACCGCCGAGGCGCCGTCGCTGAGCACTTCCACCCGCTCGATCATGGTCGCCGGGATCGCATTGACGTCGTTGCTGGCCAGGCGCGTACCGTTGACCAGGACCAGGGTGCGCTTCTCGCCGAGGCCGCGCAGCGAGATCACCGAGGCGCCGGTGCCGCCGCCGTTGTTGGTGTTGGGATTGGTGGCGTTGCCGGCGATCGACGGCAGTTCCTGCACCAGGTCGCCGAGCGTGGCCTTGCCGGTGGCTTCGATCTGCGCGCGGCTGATGGTCACCACCGGGTTGGCGGTCTCGGTGTCGACGCGGCGCAGGCGCGAGCCGGTGACCACGATGCTGTCCAGGGTCTGGGTGGCGCTGTCGGCGCTCGCCTCCTGCGCCTGCGCTGCCCCTGCGCTACCCAGCGACAGGGCGGTGGCGACTGCCAGCGCCAGCGGCGTCGCGGCATGGCGGAAGGAAGGGCGTGGCTGCGGAAACGACATGGGGCGGGCTCCTGGAGGGTGGCGAGACGAAACAGCGAAAAAACGCAGGCCGAACGACGCCATGCCGGCGCCATGCCGACGGACGGACCTGCTGGACGGTGGCGCCTGTGCGGCGCCTGGGTGGCGTGCCTGCACCGGACCATGACGGCCTGGCGCACAACGGGGAGGCCGATCTCCTGCGCGCACGGCCGGTGCGCGGCTCCCCGCTCCTGCGATGACGTCCGACGACGATGGCGGCGCTCCGGTGGCGCGCGCCGGCGCCACGGCCGGTACCACGATGCGATCAGATTTTCATCACGCGGTCACACTGTGCCGTGTGCGCATGCCCGCGTCTTGTCGCGATTCGCGATTTCGCATGCGGAATCATGCATGGTCGTGCGGGGCTGCGCGCCCGCATGCGGCGAACGTGGCGAGGCATGGCGTCGTGTCGCGCAGACACCGACACGGCAGGCACACACTGCCATCGGCTGCGCACAGCGATGCCGCTGGTTGCCGTCACGCCGGGATCAGCCAGCCGCCGAACAGCGGGCCGGCGGTGTCGCCGTGCTGCGGCTCGATGCGCATGGTCAGCGGCTGCGCATCGCGGGTCAGCGCTGGTGGCAGCGGGTAGTCGCGGTCGACGAAATCGATCACCTGGCCACGCTCCACCGCCACTTCCACCGCCAGCTTGCCGTTGACCAGGATGTTGAAGCGGCCCTTGTCGCTGCCCCAGAAGCGCAGCCGCAGCGCCAGCGGCTGTGCGCTGCCGCGCATGCGGAATTCGACGAAGCCCTTGCCGCGCACGTCGCGGCACTGCTGGCGGCGGTAGGCGCCGCCGAAGGAGGTGTCGCTGCGCAACTGGTGCGCCTGCTCGGAGGCCTCGTCGCCGAACTGGATCATGTCCACCGCGATCGCACGCAGCTTGTCCTGCTCGGCCTGGCGGCGCGCCCGCCGCTGTGCTTCCTGCGTCCACTGCGACGGATCCATGCGCTTGAAATACAGGGCGCTGCGGCGCTCGTACTGCGCGTAGAACGGCACGAACGTCAGGCCCGGCGGCTGCGTGCTGCTGGCCAGGAAATGACCGGGCTGCGGCAGTTCGGCGAAGCCGCGCAGCGGATCGGCCGCGGCGACCAGCGCCGGGTCCGGCGCGTCGTAGGGCGTGCCGACCGGCCCCAGGTCGGCGGCCAGCGCCAGCGGCCCGCGCATCACCACCACCGTATCCGCATCGCCGGCGGCGTGTTCCAGCCGCAGCGGCGTGGCCAGGTCCAGGTCAATGACGTCGCCGGCGCGCCAGTCGCGCTCCAGCGTCAGGTAACCGTCGGCCAGCGCCGCGCGTGCGGGGGTACCGTTCACACGCAGCGCGTAGCGGCCCTGGCACCAGCCCGGCACCCGCAGCAGCAGGCGCCGCGGCGCGCGTTCCCCCGCGCGCAGCACCTGCAGGCGCACCTTGCCGTTGTCGGGCACGCCGCTGTCCAGTTCCAGCGCCAGGTCGCGCTCGGTCCAATCCAGCCGCGAGGGGATGTAGAGATTCACGTACAGCGAGGTGGCGTCCTGCCAGTAGATCGCATCGCCGAACTGCGCATGCGCTTCCATGCCGCTGCCGACGCAGCACCAGAACGAATCGAACTTGTCGGAGAAACCACGCTCGCCGCCGCTGATCATCGGCGTCATGTAGGTGAACATGCCGGTGGCCGGATGCTGCGCGGCCATGGTGTGGTTGTGCAGCGTGCGCTCGTAGTAATCGAAGTAGCGCGCCTGCGGCGTCCACTGGTACAGGTGCCGGGTCAGCTTGAGCATGTTGTAGCTGTTGCAATGCTCGCAGGTCTGCTCGGTCAGGAACGCGGCGATGGTGTCCGGCTCCTGGAAGTACTCGCGGTCGGCATTGCCACCGATCACATAGCTGTAGTGCGTGGTCACCGTCTCCCAGAAGAAGCGCGCCGCCGCGGCCGCATCGGCATCGCCGGCGACCTCGAACTGGCGCGCCTCGCCGATGAACTTGGGCACCTGGGTGTTGGCATGGATGTGCGGCAGTTCGTCGCGCCCGGCCGCGGCGGGGTCGATCACCTTCTCGTGACGCAGGCGCTTGCCGATGGCGACCCAGCGCGCATCGCCGGTGCGCGCGCCCAGTTCGATATAGGACTCGTTGAGCCCGCCGAACTCGGTATCCAGCAGAGTCTGCATCTGCGCGTGGTCGAGCGCGTCGAACACGCCGGCGGTGTAGCTGGCCAGCGGCAGCAGAACCGCCAATGCCTGCGCGCTGCCGGCCAGGGCATGCGCATCGAGCAGGCCGGCGAACAGCTTGTGCTGGGTGTACAGCGGCGACCAGCTACCGTTGAGATTGAACTTGCTGCCCTTGATGATGCCGCGGCGCACGTCCTCCAGCACGGCCTTGCCGCCCTCGATCTCGCCCTTGTCGTTCTTGCGGGTGAAGCCTCCGACGTAGCCGTCGGGATCCTGCGCCTGCGCATGCGCCAGCTCGGCGACGATGTAGTCGATGCGTTCGCGCAGCACCGGGTCGCGGGTCTGCGCCTGCATCTTCGCCAGTGCGCTGAGGTAGTGGCCCAGTGTATGGCCGGCGATGGTGTCGCCCTCCCAGCCGCCGTACACCGCGCCCTTCGGCGGCAGGCCGGCGTACTGCAGGAAGTTGTGCAGCAGGCGGTCCGGCTCCAGTTCCAGCAGGTAACGGCGGTTGGTCTGCAGCGAGTCCAGGAACAGCGACGGCTTCAGCGTGACCTGCTGCAAGGGCAGCGCCTGCACCCGCCCGGGCGTGGACGCGGCGGCGTCCAGCGGGAACCGCAGCAACCCGGCGGCTACCGCCAGCGCGCTCCATTGCAGGAAGCGGCGCCGCGAAGGATCCAGCGCGGCGCCGGCCGCATCGCAAGATGCGTGCGCGCAGGCGGCGCCATGCCGATGCATGCCCTGCCCGCTCATCGCCGGCCTCCCGCGTGCGAGGCGGCATGCGGGAAAGAAACGCATCGAGGCATGGACTGCTCCTATGTGAGATGTCGGGACGCCGACTCCGCAGGGCGATGACCGTGCGGATCCAGGGTCACTGTGTCATCCGGGTGACAGCGCGTCTTGTCCCCACTGTTGCGTGCAGGTGCGGATTTCTGCCGAATCGCCGCATCGACCTGCCGCAGGCGCCCCGGACCTGCGGACAGCGCCGGCGAACGCGGCCAACACGCCTCTGCCCTGCGGCTCATGCGCCGCCTGCACGATGCGCCGCGTCATGTCGGCATCGGCAAATCGCGGCAGCGTCGCAGCGAATGCAGCGTGCATCCGCCGCGACACCGCCTGGCAGTCATTGCCGGTCGATCATTGCGGCTTCGCCGTGACCTCGGGCACCGCATCGGTCAGGTCGGCGCCGTAGTCTGGATTGGGCACGGTCTCTGCATCGACGTAGCCGTAGAACACGCCCTTGCTGGCCGAAGCGCCGCGCTGCTCGACGTCGCCACGCAACTGCGCGGAGCCGGACAGCGTGAACCCGCCGAACGCCCCCGCCAGCTTGAACACCGTGTGCAACCGGGCACGATCCTTCACCGTCACCCCGTCCTGCAGCAGGCTCAACCCGCCGACCACGGCAGCGTCCTGCACCTGCCCGCCCAGGATGGTCGCATGATCCTCGATGCGAGCATCGCCCAGCACCTTGCCCCCCAGCACCCGCGCATGCGGGCCGACATAGGCGGTCGACGCGACAGACGCGTTCTGGGCGACCCAACCACCGCCGTTGGGGTGACGGCTGCCGACGCGCGTCGGCGTCGGCGCACCGGGCTGCTGACCCGACGGATACGCGTTCTCCAACGTGACGCTCCACGGGTAGCGGTAGACCGAATAGTAGGACTGATCCCACTTGATCTTCTGCATCTTGCTCGGCGTCCCCATCACCACCAGATACAGGTCGCTGTCACCGCTGCGGCGCGGGAACGAGAGCGAGGCATCGGCGCCTTTCTGCAGTGCGCTGTAGCGCGGCTTGCCGTTCGCATCGATCGCGACCACGCCCCAGCGCCAATCCGAATCCGGCGTGCCGATGCGATCGGGATCGTTCGCCAGACCCGGCAACGTGTCGACCGCCGACTTCTGCTGTACGTTGCCATGGAACTTCACCACGACTGCGTTCGCACCCTCGGCGGGAACCAGCCGGACCAGGTTGTAGCCCCAACGCTGCGGCGCCCAGTCGAATGGCACTGCATAGCTGCCCTTCTGGCCCTGCACCGGATCCAGCTGGGTCAGGCGCAGTGCGCGATCGCGATTGGTCTCATCGGCCGGGTTTTCCGGATCGAACGCGGTATTGCTGCCGTACTGCCGGCGCATCACCGCGCCGTGGTCGCGACCGTCCGGGTCGGTGTAGTCCCAGTGCACGTTATGCATGGCCCAGTCGCCGAACACGTCGTTGAGCTGCGCCTGGCTCCAACCCATGTTGTCGCGGATGATCGAGAACGGATCGGCATCGGCCTGGCGGGAATCGCCGGGCTTGGGCGCCTTGGCCCACAGATCGTTGATGATCGCGTAACCGAAGCGATCCTTGAGGTACTCCATGAACTGCCAGTTGCAGTAGCGGTCGCGGGTCGAGCCGAGATAGAGATGCGGGTAGTTCACCAACATCTCCGAGCACTGCACGTCGTCGTGGAAATACTGATGCGCCATCCAGTTGGCATGCGATTCCCAGATCCAGCCGACGTACGGCGAATCGCGCAAGCCGCCGGTACTGCCCTGCAAGCCGTGGGTCAATTCATGCGCCAGGCCCCAGTGGTATCCCAACTGGTCCGGATTGATCCACATGCCCATGCCGCCACTGGCGGAGGTACCGCCGTTGAGGCCGAAGCTGTCGTCCAGATAGACGCTGACCTTGTACTTTTTCGCCGTGTTGCAGTAAGGCTCGGGAAACCCGACGCGCCCCATGTAGTCATCCCAGATCCGTTCCAGCTCCTTGGCTGCGGAGGTCACGTCGTCCTGCGAAACGGCTTGTCCGTCCTTCCAGCGGAAAGCGAAGTGCTGGGTTTCGTAGCGGACGGTCGGCATGTCGGTGTCGTCGGGATTGGCGATCCATTGACCGGCGGTGCAGACGGCCGCGGCCGCCGCATGCGCATGCTGCGCTGCCAGGGCCAGGACGGCCGACAGGCACACCGTGGACAGCAGACGCACGAATCGAGAAGCAGCAATTTTCACGGCTCCACACTCCTCTTGTTCGATGACATTGGATGGATCGGGCGGGCGACGCGATGCGCTGCAATAGCCTGCGGTGATGGAATCCGCCATCACCCCGATGGCATGCCGGTGCAAGGACGCGGCCGCCGGAACGCCGGCAACAGGCGGCATCAGCCACTCGCGCATCACTAGCCCGTGGGCAGACTAATGCAGCGAAACGCAATCCACCTTACGGTTATCTCCACGGAATCGGGCTAATTCCGCACACATTCCGAAAATCAAACTGGCATCACGACAGGAACATGATGCGGCCGGCAACTGCTGCCGACGTCTGCGGCGGACTCGCCATTGGAACGTACGCGAAGGTCGGCGACGTTGGCGCGATCGGCATCCCCGCCTCGCCTCAAGGCGCGTCGCAGCGCTGCGCATCCTCTGCGGTGGCCTGCGGCAGGCGCTGCGCCTGCGGCGCCAGCATCTCCCACTCCTGCACCGCCAGCGCGGCGTAGCGCTCGCCGCCGCCGGCGGCGTCCAGCACGGCGCGCACGCAGCGCGTGGTCACCGGCGCGAAGCGCAGCGTCTGCCACCGGCCGGCAACGGGTGCGCGCGCCACCTCTGCCAGCGGCCACCAGCGGCCGTCGCGACGGTACTCCAGACGCCAGCGCGCCGGCGGCGCCACGCCGCCGTCCGCGCCCGGCGGATGATCGGCCCAGAACAGGATGCGGCTCGCCTGCAACGTCACCGCTTGCGCCCAGCTGTACTGCAGCCATTGCTGCGGTGGGTTGTGCGGTGTCCAACTGCCCCATAGCTGCGGCGGCAAGGGGTTGCGCTTGACCCGGCCATCGTTGAGCGCGGCGATCCAGTACTGGTGCGGGATGTCCGGGCCGTTGGACGCGCTGGCCTGCGCATAGCGGGCGAGGTTGCGCTGCGGCGGCAACGGCGGTTGCGGCCGTCGCGTGGCCACCACCGGCAGGATCCGCGCCGGCTGCCGGGTGTCGTCCCACTGCAATCGGTCGATCGCCACGCTGCGGCGGAAATGTCCGCCGCCCTTGGCGTCGGCGGTGTGGTAGACCAGGTACCACTGTCCCTTGAATTGCACGATGCCCGAGTGCGAGGTGGTCGAGGACACCGGCGGCAGGATCACGCCACGATAGGTCCAGGGACCCAGCGGCGACGGTGCGCTGCCGTAGGCGATGCACGCGTGGTACAGCGTGGGCGTACACGCCGAATCCGGCCCCGCATGATTGCCGGCGTAGGCCATGTAGTAGGTGCCGTTGCGCTTGAACAGCCACGGCGCCTCGAAGTAGCCGTCCAGCGTGGTCACCGCCACCGGCTGCCCCTTCGGCGTGACCATGTCGCGTTCCAGTTCGATGCCGAACAGCTTGCCGAAGGTGCCCCAGTACAGGTACACGCGGCCGTCGTCGTCGACCAGCACGGTCGGGTCGATGTTCTGGATGGCGTTGGGCGCCGGCAGCGATTGCGACAGGATCGGTCCCTGCGGATGCGCGTCGCGCCACGGGCCCACTGGGCTGTCGGCCACCGCCACGCCGATCGCGAACGGATCGGCATTGCGCGAGTGCGCTTCCTGCACCGGCGCATACAGGTAGTAGCGCCGGTCCGGTCCCTGCACGATCTGCGCGCCGTAGGCGTGCCCCGGCGCGGCCCAGGCGAACACCTGCTGCGGACGCAACAGTGCCGGGTAGTAAGTCCAGTGACCGCTGCCGACGTCGTCGGTGACCAGCAGTTGCCAGCGGTCCATGACGAAGTCGTTGAGCTCCGGCGGCGCTTCGTCGCGGCCGGCGATGATGTAGAGCTTGCCGTCGGCAACCAACGGTGCCGGGTCGGCCGCATAGTCGCGGCCATCGGCCAGGATCGGATTGCCCGGCGCCTGCACCTGCCGCGACCACGGCACTGCCGGTGCGGCAGCCGCGACCAGGCCGATGCAGGCGACGCACGCCAGCAACACATACACAGCGGCTCTGCACAACGGCTGGCGGCTCATGGCGCTGCCTCCGCCTCGATCACCAGCTCCAGCCGCACCGGCAGTTCGCCGCTGCCTTCGCGCCCCTGCACCTGCCCGACCACGCTCACGCGACCGGGCCTGGCATAGGCGGCCGGCGCCAGCGGCGCCCAACGTACCGGCACGCGCTCGCGCGAGCCGTCGTTGTACTGCACGGAGACAAGTTCCGGCAGCGCCGGCACCTGCCCCGCAGGCACGTGCAGCGGCGGCGGCGCCTGCACCGTGGTGAGCTGGCCCGGCGCGGTCGCGCGGACCCAGATGCTGGCAGTCACCGGCACGCCGCCGTCGGCCAGGCCCTGCACCTGTACGCGGCCCTCGCCGGTCAGCGCACCCGCATCGACCTGCGACCAGCGCACGCCCAGCCAGGCCCAACTGCCGTCGGCGAAGGTGCCGGCGATGCGTGCCGGCAACGTCGGCGCCTGCCCCGGTGCGATACGCACGTCCACCGCTTCGGTCGCCACTGCGCGCTCGGCGAACACCTGCCATTCGTCGAGGCCGACCGCGTAATGGCCCTCGCCCTGCGCCGCGGTCTGCAGCACCGCGCGCAAGGCGGTGGTGACCACCGGCGCGAACGCCACCCGGCTCGGCGCGCCATCGCCCTGCACCGGATAGCCGCCACGCACGGCGATGTCGCGCCATTGCGTGCCGTCGCGATATTGCAGCGTCCACGCGCGGGGTAGCGCGACCCCGCCCTGCGGCTGGTCGTCCCAGAAATACAGCGCCGCGGCGGTCAGCCGTTGCGGTTGCGGCCACTGGTACTGCACCCACACCGAGGCAGGCTGCGCGCGTCCCCAACTGCCCCAGCGGCGGTCGGCGGCCGGCACCTGGTCCGGCGCCGGCAGCAGCCCATCGTTGAGCGCCTGCAGGCGATGGTGACCGGCGGTGAACTGCGCGCTCGGCGTGGCCTCGCCCTGCACCTGCAGCGTCTGCCCGGCCGGCGTCGGCGTGGCGATCACTGCGACCTCGGCGTGCCCCTGCAGCGCGCCATCGTCGGCCTGCAACTGCAGGGTGTAGGCGCCGGGCGCAGTGAAGCGCACCTCGGTCGTAGCCGCCTGCGGCTGCTCGAACAACGCCGCGCCGCCAGCCGGGCCCTGCAACATGCGCCAGTGCAGGGACAGCGTGCCGTTCGGCAGCGCGTCGTCGCCGACCCGCCCGACCAGGCGCACCACGCCGCCGGCATTGCTGCCGTCTTCCTGCCAGGCCTCGACCTGCGGCGCCTGGTTGCCGTGCGCCGCCGGCGCCGGGGCGCCGCTGAAATAGGCCTGGATCTCCTTGATGCCGGTGCGCAGCGCGCCGGCATGCGTCACCTGCAACCGCCAGCGCTGTGCCCGCAGCGGCGGGAAGCGGATGCGGTTGCGGTTGCCCTGCGCGATCGGCGCATCGCGCACCTGGCCCGGCACGGTCTTCCACACGCTGCCATCGAGATACTGCAGCACGTACAGCCAAGGCGGCGCGTAGCCGGCGCGCGTCCCCGACGGGAAACCGTGCTGTTCGCCCGCGGGCGACGAACTGCGATAGAAGTACACGCGCACGTCGTCCAGGGTCTGCGGGCGCTGCAGATCCAGCTCCAGCCAGTCGCTGGCGGCAGGCGAACCGGCGGTGCCCCAGAACGGTTCGTTGGCGGTGCTGCCGTCGACCGCGGCGGTGGCCGGGAATCCGTCGACCGCATAGCTGGCGCTGACCGTCGCGCCCTGCGCCAGGTTGCGCGCGGTCGGGGGCAACGCGGTGTCCAGTCCGGCCTCGGCCAGCACCGCACCGATCCGCGCCGCGGCAGGAAACCGCACCTGCTGCGGCGCCTGCAGCGCCAGCCGATGCGCGGCCAGCACCTGTATCTGCGCGGCACCGGCATTGACCGCGTCCGGCAAGGCCTGCACGCGGCCGCTGGCCGGGTCGTACAGCACGTGCGCCAGGCGATCGACGGTGAAGGCCAGGTGGCCGTCCAGGTACAGCGAATAGCCCTTCGGCGCGGCTCCGCCGTAGTGGCGGCCGTCGCGATCCCAGACGATGCTCAGGTCGCGATCGCGGTAGCGCAGGCGGTCGGCGGCGAAATGGTCCCAGCCGATGTCGATCGGATACAGCTCGAGCAGGGCATCGCTGCGCGGGCGCAGGCCCATCGCATCCTCGATCACGGTGAAGTTGGTGGCGCCGAGCTGGGTGTGGTGGATCCACGAGCGATAGCCGATGCGGCCGCCATCGGCGGCGCTGCCCTGCGCCCAGAATTCGTTCTGGTCCGGGTAGCGGTTGTCGCCGTCGATGTAGTGCGCCCACGCGTTCCAGTACAGCAGCTTGCGGTAGCTGGATGCGTCCAGGTACCGGCTGGGGTAATCGCGCAACACGCTGCCGAGCAGGCGGAACGCCACGGTGGAATTGATCACCGAGAAATTGTTGCTGCCGCCTTCGCCGCGCGCCTGTTGATCGGCCTGGTTGGCGGTGTAGAACGGGAACAGCGGGAACTGCCGGGTGTCGGCGAACAGCCGCAACGCACGCACGTACTTGGGATCGTCGTCGGCGTCGCCGTGCCTGGGCATCAGGCCGACGCTGAAGGGGTAGTAGTTGTTGGTTTCCTTCCAGTCCACCGGCAGCCGCGGCCCATCGGCCTGGCGCTGCTTGAGCAGGTCGCCATGCAGGCCCATGCCGTCGGCCTGCGCGCTGTGGTCCTGCCACAGCACCTCCAGCACGGCGCGGCGGATCTTTGCCGCCAGCGCCTGCATGCGCATCGCGGTGGCAGCGTCGCCGGCCAGCTGCGCAGCCTGCGCGGCGGCCAGCGCATTGGCGTAGACGTAGGCGCTCTCGCTGCGGTCCATGCGCGGCGCGCCATGCCGCTTGGCCCAGTCGAAGGACACCGCATCGGCGTCGTTGCCGGTCATCGCCGCCCAGTCGTATTCGATCAGGCCGTTGCCGTTGCGGTCGTAGGCGCGCAGCAGCGCGTCCACGTCGTCGCTGGCGTAGCGCGCCAGTTGCCCGGCGATCGCCGGCGGGCCGCCGTGCACCTGGTAGGCGCGCCAGGCGGCGGCACTGAGGTACTGGGCGTAGGAATTGGACCAGTTCTCCGGCGCGCCGGGATTGTCCACGTACTTGCCGCCGCCGGCGGTCTCGCCGGCACCGAGCCAGGAACCGTAGGCGTAGAGCGGATCGCGCAGGTACTTGAGGTCGTCGATGAACATGCCGGTGGTGAGCACGATGGCGTTGTCGTAGCCGAGCACGCCTTCGATCGCCACCGGGAACTGGTAGTCGTTGCCGGGCACCGCCGCGTCGAGGAAATTGAAGCGCAGCAGCCACCAGCGGTAGAACAGGGTCTTGTCGAGATTGTCCTCGGGCGTGTCCAGGTAAGGCAGGTTGTCGGCCCACCAGCGGTTGTAGGCGACGACGTGGTCGCGGCAGGCCTGCTGCGGCGGCTGCGCGGCGATGCGCCGGTATTCCTGCAGCGAGGCGGGCAGTTCGCGCGCGATCAGCCCCAGTTGCAGCTTCAGCGTCGGCGCGGTGCCGTGTGCCGGCACCGCCAGCGGCCGCGCGATGCTTGCGCCATCGACCGCGAAGCCGTCGCCGGACAACCGTGGAAACAGCGTGGTGATGGCGTTGTGGGTGACGAAGGCGCCGGTCAGTTCGGCACCGTCGGGATGCGTGGCCATCGGCGAGACCGCACGCACGGTCAGCGCATGCGCCGCGCCGTCGGTGCTGGATACGGTGAACTCGGCCACCGCCACGTTCTGCTCGCTGATGAACTTGACCAGTTGCAGGCGCACGCCGCCGCCTGCGTACACGCTGCTGAAGTAGCTCGGCGTCTGCCGTCGCTGCGCGCTGTCCTCGACCAAGGCGATCGGCACGCCCTCGCGCTCCAGTTGCAGGCGGAACAGCGCGTCGTGGCCGGTCTTGTGCACATAGGCCACGTCGCCGACGAAGCCAGGCTCCTCCGGCTTGTGCGTGTACAGGTAGGCGGCGCGGCCGCGGGTGAAGAGCCAGTTGTTGCTGTCGCCGAAGCCGCCGCCGGTGCCCTGCCGCGCCAGCAGGCGGTCGATCCAGAAATCGCGGCCGGGCGCGCGGCCGGCACCCGCCGCCAGGTCGGCGGCGAACACCCGCTGCAACTGGCCGTGCCCCTGCCCCGGCGCGAACGCCACGCCGCTGTCCGGCAGCGGGTGCGCATCGCCGGTGAAGTGCGGCATGCCGATCGCGGCATTGCTGGGCTGCAGGCCTTCGCCGTCGCGGTCCAACTGATCGCCCGCGTTGGCCGCAGCCGCCACCGCGGCAGCGACGCACAGCAGGCACCCCAGGACAACGGCGGCGCCGCGCCGCATGCGCGATGCGGCGCCACCGGGTGCAGAGGTGCGACTCAAAACTCGGTCCTGATCCGCGCCCAGAAGTAGCGCCCCAGCGTGTCGTAGGTGAACGCATCGGTGTTGGCCGCACTGGCATAGCCGTAGTAGCGCGGCGGCGTGCGATCGCCGAGATTGTTCACGCCCAGCGCCAGGGTGCTGTGCAGGCTCTCGAACTTCCGGCTCACGCTGGCGTCGTGATAGGTCACCGTGCCGACCGGGAAGTACACGCAGCTGCCGTCGGCGGCGGTGTTGACGCAGAAATCCTCGTGGGCGCTGCCGACGGTGGTGCGCCCGATCAGGCGCGTGTTCCAGCTCGCGTGCCAGGGGCCGTTGTCCCAGTCGAGGGTGAAGTTGGCGCGCCAGCGCGGCAGGTTGCCGTTGCTGGATTGTTCGCCCACGTAGTTGTGCGGATCGCCGCTGAACTTGTAGCTGGACATGTAGGTGGCATCGACGCCGGCGCGGAAGCGCCCCCACGCCGTCTGCGGCAAGGCGTACTTGATGCCGACGTCGTCGCCGCGGATGTCGACCTTGCCGCTGTTGATCGCGAACGGCACGGTGACGCTGACCAGTTGCCCGGTGGGGCCGCGCTTGATCAGCGGGCAGTAGGCGCTCTGGCCGTCGTAGCAGTTCTGCAGCACCTGATCCAGGCCGGTGCCGTTGATCATGTCGTCCAGGGTGACGCGCCAGCTGTCCAGGTTCAGCGACAGGCCCTCGGCCCAGCCCGGGTCGTACACCACGCCGATGTTGTAGGAGCGGCCCTGCTCGGGCTTGATCGCAAAGCCGGCGTTGGCCGAGCCGGTGGTGAGCACGGTGAAGGACGAGCTGTTGACGAAGCTGCCGTTGGTCGGCACGTTGGCGCAGGCCGCGGGATTGCCGCCGCCGGTGTAGCCGTTGCACGGGTCGTTGTAGGTGCCGGCGTCGTCGACCACGCTGTTGAACGGCGAGCCGTACAGATCGCCCAGCGCCGGCGCGCGGAACACCTGCGAGCCGGTGGCACGGATCAGCAGGTTGTCGATCGGCCGCCATTCCAGCGCCACCTTGCTGTTGGTGGTGCTGCCCCAGTAATCGTAGCGCGAGTAGCGCGTACCCAGGTTGAGGTTCAGCGCCTGCGCGCCGGTCACGCCCTTGAGCAACGGCACCAGCACTTCGGCGTAGGCCTCCTTGATGGTCTCGTCGTGGCCCTGGTTCATGATGCAACCGTCGTTGTAGTCGCAGTTGCCTTCCGCATCGGCCGCCGCCACCGGGTTGCTGGTGCCCTGCGAGAAGCCGTTCTTGCGGAACGACAGGCCGAACGCGGCCTGCACCGCACCGGCCGGCATTGCGAACAGGTCGCCGTTGACGCTGGCCTCGGCGAACTTCATCGTGCTCTCGTCGATCAGGTCGACCGCGCTCTGGGTGGCCTTGATGGCGGCGATGGTGGCCGGATCGTCCGGGTTGAACACGTTGATCGGGGTACACCCCGCGATGACGTTGCCCGGCGTGCCGCACTTGATGGTGCCGTCGGTATCGCGGAACGAAGCGCCGACCGCGTTGTTCAGCGCCGAAGTGATGGAGAAGCCGTTGCGCACCAGGGTGTCCTTGTAGTGCGCGTAGCCGGCCGCCGCGTCCCACTGCCAGCTGCTGTCGCCGAACTTGCCACGCAGCCCGGCGACGATGTTGGTCTGGTACATCGTCGAGGTGTAGACGCGGGTGTTGGCCGGCACCGAGCGCAGCAGGTAGCGGCTGAGCTGGCTGCCGAAGGGGTTGTAGTAGTTCTGCGCGGCGTTGGGCAGTTCCAGGCCGTAGGCGGTGAGCTGCGAGGTGGTCTCGCTGCGGGTCCAGAACATGTCCAGGTAGCCCTGCACGTTCGGGGTGAAGTCGAAACTGGCGTGCGCCGAGGCGTTGGTGCGCTGCACCGGGGTGATCAGGTACTGCCCGGTGTAGGCGTTGTAGCCTTCCACCGCCTGGCTGTAGGTGTGGAAGTCGCTGGCGGTGACCTGGCCCGGCGGCAGGTCGGCATTGGGGGTCAGCACGCTGCCGTTGCTGAGGAAGGCGCGGGTGCCGTTGCCGCGGCGCTCGACCACCTGGCCGTTGAGGTAGTTCTGCGCGGTGCGCGCGTAGTCGCGATCGCTGTCGTACAGCGCGTTCATCGAGCTGCGGCTCACGCCCAGGATCAGCCCGCCGCGCTCCCAGGTCTTGCCCCACTCCAGCCCGAGCGAGCGGCGGTTGCCGTCGCCGTGCGTGCTCAGGCCGTAGTCGGCGGTGGCGGCGAAGCCGTCGTACTTGTCCTTGAGGATGATGTTGACCACGCCGGCGATGGCGTCGGAGCCGTACACCGACGAGGCGCCGTCGGTGAGCACCTCGATGCGCTCGACCATCGCCGCCGGAATCGCGTTGACGTCCACGCCGGGCGCGGCCGAGACACTGCTGGCCGGCCCGGCCATGCGGTGGCCGTTGACCAGCACCAGGGTGCGTTCGGGGCCGAGGTTGCGCAGCGACACCAGCGCGCGGCCATGGCTGAAGCCGGAATTGAGCGAAATGTTGGGCATGTTGCCGGCCATCGCCGGCAGTTGCTGCAGCAGTTGGCCGAGGGTGTCCTGGCCGCTGTCCTCGATGCGCTGGCGGTCGATGGTGATGACCGGGCTGGCGGTCTCCGCATCGACGCGGCGCAGGTGGCTGCCGGTGACGCTGACCCGTTCCAGCGTCGTCGCCTGGGTGTCCTGCGCCGCCGCATCCTGCGCCTGCGCTGCCGGCGCGAGCAGGGCCAGGGCGGTGCAGATGGCCGCGGCCAGCGGACCGGGCTGCGGCGCGGCGCGCCAGGAACACGGGAGCAGCGGCGCAACGCGTTCGAGCAAAGACGGCATCGGAAATCTCCTGAGCGGCAGCCTGGCGTTCGTCGGAGCGCCGCCCTTCCCCAGGCGGGCGCCCCGTCGCCAGCGCGTGTGGCGGATACGAAAACGGACGTGTCCACGCATGCGTCGCCGGATGGGACGATCCCGACGCCGCCTGCACGGCGACGCGCACGACCCATGCGCTGCGTCCCCGGTGACGTGCAATGAATCTCCCCCTGGACATTCACTGCACGGTCACAATGTGCGCGTAGGACGCGCACGGCGTCTTGTCGTATTTATCGGGAAAACGTGCGGAATACCGCACTGCCCCGCAGACCGGCGGGACGTTTCCGACTTTTTCGCCACTCAGCCGTAGACGGCCGAAATCGCCACCGTCGCCGCGCTGCCGGCCGGCACCAGCACGCGCTCGTTGCGCGGCCCGGACAGCGCCGCCGGCTGCCCGTCCAACCGCACCTCCTGCAGGCGGGTGCCGGCCGGCACGCGCAGGGTCAGCCAGGTCCGTGCCGGCCGCTGCGCCGGCAGCGTGACGCTACCTGCGATGCGCTTGCGTGCCGGATCCGCGTGCAGCGCCAGCGACACCCTGCCCCAGCGCGTCGGCGCGGCATCGATCGCGATCGGCTCGCCGCTGCCCAGCCAGTCGCGCGGCACCGCCCGCGCCAGGAACAGTTCCTCGCCGGCGCTGTCCTCGAACACCAGCATCCAGCGCAGCAGCAGCGGTATGGTCAGCTGCGCGGGGATGCAGAACAGCGGCATGCCGCCGGTGATGCCGCTGACCTCGCCCGCGGTCCAACTGCCGCGGGTATGCACGTGGTAGCGGTGCGCGTACAGGAACAGCAGGTATTCCTCGATCCGGTCCAGGCGCAGCAACTGCTGCGCGTAGCCGTAGGAGATGAAGCCGAGCAGATCGCGCGCCTCCGGCGTCGGCGCGGTGATGTTGCCGACCACGCCGAGGCTGGTGCCGCCGTGGCCGCGCACGCAGTCGATGACCAGGTGCGCCAGGTCGTCGGGCAGCACATCGGCCTGCAGCAGCTCGGCATAGGCGCGGTGCGGCCAGCCCTGCTCGCTGGGATGCTCCTGCTGCAGCGACTGGCGGAACGTCAGTTTCACCCCCGGCAGCGGGCCGATGTACGGCGGCTGCAGATCGCGACGGATGTTGCCACGCAGCGTGCGCAGCAGCTGCGCCGAGAGTTGCTGCGCACGGCGCTGCCATTGCGCCGCGGCGGCCTGCCCGCCTGGGCCGGCGATGCCGGGCCACACCGCCGCCAGGTCCTGCCAGCCGCGCACCGTCAGCGCGCTGTTGGCGTAGTACGGCTTCCACCACACCTGCGGATCGGGGAACAGGCAGGCATCGGATTCGTTCCAGCCGTGAAGCAGGCCATGCCCCTGCGCCGATGCCGGCAGGCGCAGGCTGGCGTCGTGCAGCTCGACCAGCACCTGCGCGGTGGCGGCGATCTTGTCGCGGTGCTTGCGCAGCAGCGCGGCATCGCCGGTGTAGCGCAGGTAGCGCGCCAGCAGCGAGAGGGTCAGGCCGAACTGGCCAGTCTCCGGGCCGCGCATGTTGACCATGCCGTCGGCCTGCACGAAATCGCTGAAATACCCGTCCAGCACCGCCGCGGCCTGGGCGAAGCGGCCCCACTCCAGGTTGGCGTACAGCGAACTGGTGAAGGTGTCCTGGAAGCCGTCGTACTCGTTGCCGTAGTAGTCGCGATCCACCGCGCCGTACTTGGGATAGGTGCCGCCCGGGCGCACCACCAGTTCGCGGGCGAAGGCGAAGCGCGCCATGTCGCGCCAGCTCGGGTCCGGGGTCTGCGCCGGCACGGTGTCGGCGAGCTGCGCCTGCCAGTAGCCGGCGAAAGCGAGCAGGCCGCGGTAGAAGTCCTCGGCGCTGCGCGGGCCGCGCCGCGGCGGGTAGTCGGGATAGCTGTAGCCGTACACCACCTTGCTGACCTTGCCGTGCTCGACCAGCGCGCTGCGATGCCAGGTCTGCACCACGAAGCGGTCCTCGGCCAGCACGTCGGCGAACAGCAGGATGTCGTAGTAGCGGCCCTCGCCGGCCGGCACCACCTTGCGCACCGCCGGCATCCAGCCGCCGAGCAGGCCTTCGCTGCGGCGCCGTACCAGCTCGTCCTTGCCCAGCTCCGGGAACGCCTGGATGGCGCGGTAGCAGCGGGTGCGCCCGTCCGGGTACACCGGCATGGTGTCGGCGCATTCGCGGGTACCGACGAAGGTGGTCCACGGCAGGCGCCCGTTGTAGTCCTTGGGGTCCAGTTGCGAGGCCGGCGGCGGCGCGACGTCGCGCACCTCGTCGGCGCGCGGGTCGCCGTCGCGCAGCAGGCGATCGGCGAGCAGGTCGGCATCGGCCATGGCGACTTCGGCCAGGACCATGCCGAAGTACGGCGCCTGCGCGGCCGGGGACACCGCCTCGGTGCGCTTGCCCAGCACCAGCGCCCCACCCGGCCCGCGCAGGGTCAGATCGCCGTCGGGCTGGCGCAGGTCTTCGTACACCTCCCAGGTCGCGCCGGCCTCGACGAAACGGCATTGCAAGGTGTGCCCGGCCAGCGCATCGGCCGCCAGCGGCCGCAGTTGCGGCGCCGCCGGCGCGCGCGCGGCGCTGGCTGCTGTCGGTGCCGCAGCGGCACGCCCGGCCAGCGCTTCCACGCCGGCAACCGCGCCGACCGCCAGGCCCTGCCGCAGGAAATCTCTCCGATCCATCTACCGTCCCCGATGCAATGCGATCGTCGCATCGTGCGCTGCGCGCGCCGCAGCGTCTTGTGCGCTGTGCCGAGGATGGATGCGGAAAATCGCACAGCCGCAGGTCGCGGCGATGTTGCGTTGCGGGAGCGCAACGCGTCGGCGATGGCTTAGGCGAGCACGTCGAGCAGGCTGCCGATGCTGTCGTCGGCCGCACGCAGCACGCGCGCATTGGCCTGGAACGCGGTGCGCTCGGTCAGCGTACCGACCATGTCGTCGACCAGATCGCTGCCCTGCCCCTCGGCCTGCTGCACCTGGCCGACCACCCCACCGCCGGCGCTCGCCTGGTTCACCGGCACGGAGCGCTGGAAGCCCTCGGTGGCGAGGTTGGCGATGTTGTTGGCGCGCACCTGCAACCCGGACGACGCGGTGCGCATGCCGGACAGCGCGATCGAGGAACTGGGGGCGATGGCGGTCATGACGGGCCTGGGGCGCAGGGAGACTTGCCGGGTTATCGGCAGCGTTGGCGATGTCTTGAGCGGGGGGATTGGGGAGTTGGGATTGGGGATTCGCAAGAGCGGATGCGTCGGCGCCGGCAGCCAGAGCCCTTCTCCCATCGGGAGAGGGGTTGGGGTGAGGGTACGGTAACGCCGCGACGCCACCGAAACTCCAGTGTTGCCCGTACCCTCATCCGCCCCTACGGGCACCTTCTCCCGGAGGGGAGAAGGGAAAAGCCAAAGCCCCTCTCCCGCCGGGAGAGGGGTTGGGGTGAGGTACGGGAGCGCGAAGCGCCTGCACCAATCCGGCGATGCGAGGCTGCGCCCGCACCCTCATCCGCCCCTTCGGGGCACCTTCTCCCGAGGGGAGAAGGGAAGGCCAAAGCCCCTCTCCCGCCGGGAGAGGGGTTGGGGTGAGGGTACGGAGCGCGAAGCGCCTGCACCAATCCGGCGATGCGAGGCTGCGCCCGCACCCTCATCCGCCCCTGCGGGGCACCTTCTCCCAAGGGGAGAAGGGAAAAGCCGAGCCCCGCAGAGACAGGAATCACCACGCCTTTACGAATCCCCAATCCCCAATCTCAAATCCCGGTCCCCTACAGCCGATTCCACGCCGGCGTCGGCTCCCCCAACAGATGCCGCACGAAAAAGTCGTACTGGCGACGCTGCACGTAGTCGATGGGGCCGGTGGAGCGGCCGACGGTGTGTTCGCCGCCGGGCACGACCAGTAGATCGAAGTCCTTGTTTGCCTTGATCAGCGCGTCCACCACCTGCCCGGTCGAGGCCGGATCGACGTTGCTGTCCTGCTCGCCGACGATCAGCAGCAGGTCGCCGCGCAGCCTGGCCGCATTGTCCACGCCGGAGGCGCGTGCATAGCTGGCGTCCACCGGCCAGCCCATCCACTGCTCGTTCCAACTGATCTTGTCCATGCGGTTGTCGTAGCACCCGGCATAGGCCACGCCGACCTTGTAGAAGTCCGGATGCCGCTCCAGCGCGCCCAGCGTGCTTTGCCCGCCGGCCGACGCGCCGTAGATGCCGACACGGCCGATGTCGTAGGACGGATCCTGCGCCGCCATCGCCTTGTGCCAGGCGATGCGGTCGGGGAAGCCGGAATCGCCGAGGTTCTTCCAGGCCACGTCGTGGAACGCCTTGGAGCGGTTGGCCGTGCCCATGCCATCGATCATCACCACGATGAAGCCCAGGTCGGCCTGCGCCTGCATGCCGATCTGCTTGTCGCCGCCGGAGTGGTAGCCGAACGGCCAGAAGGTCTTGGGCACGAAGGAATCGTGCGGGCCGGCGTAGATGTTCTCGATCACCGGATACTTCTTGTGCGGGTCGTAGTCGCGCGGGCGCACCACCATGCCCCAGATGTCGGTCTTGCCGTCGCGGCCCTTGGCGACGAAGGTCTGCGGCGCGCGCCAGCCGGCGGCCTGCAGCTTGCGGATGTCGCCGCGTTCCACCACCTGCAGCAGGCGCCCGTCGATGGCATGCAGCTCCATCACCGGCGCCATGTCCGGACGCGAGTACACGTCCACGTAATGGCGGCCGTCGTCGGCGATGGCCACGTCGTGGTCGGCATCGCTCTCGGTAAGCCGGGTCAGGTGGCTGCCGTCGAAATCCACCGCGAACAATTGCCGGTAGTACGGATCCTTGCCCGCATCCATGCCGCTGGCGGTGAACCAGATGCGCCGCTGCGCGTCGTCCACGCGCAGCACGTCGCGCACGATCCACTCGCCCTTGGTGAGCTGCGCCTTGATCCGGCCGCTGGTACCGTCGAACAGGTACAGGTGGCGCCAGCCGTCGCGCTCGGAGATCCACAGGATCTCCCGGCCCAGGCCATCGACATCGTGGTGGTAGCTGCGGTCGGCATAGACGAAGGTCTTGGCGTCCTCGCCCACCGCCACGTGCGCCTTGCCGGTGGCCGCGTCCACCGCGATCGCGCGCATGCGCTGGAAGCCGCGCTGCACGTAGTCGAACACGAAACTGGCGCTGTCGCGTCGCCACTGGATCGGCGAGAGCTGGTACGGGTTGGCGAACAGCGCATCGTCGATGGGCAGGCGCTTGGGCGTGCCGCCGCGCGCCAGCGCGCCGAGGTCGAACAGCACCGGCCGCTCGATGTCTACCGCATCGCCAGGCTTGGGATACAGCTGCGTGCGCACGATCGGCTGGCCGCCGCCGGGCGGCGCCGCCTCCACCCGGGTGACGCGGCGGGGAAAGCCTGGCTTCACCCGGTACAGCGCCAGCCGCTGCGAATCCGGCGACCACGCAATGGTTTCCGGATCGTAGAAATCGTCGCTGCGGCCATCGTCGGCCACGCGCAGCGTGTGTCCGTCGGCCACCGCGCGCAGCATCACGGCATTGCCGTCGACATAGGCCTCCCAGCGCCCGTCCGGCGAGCGCCGCGGCGTGGCGTCGGCCGGCACGCTGAGATCGCGCACCACGCCGAAGCCGCGCGGCCGCGGCTGTGGGCCGCTGTCGGCGCGCGCGCAGACGTAGGTGGTGAGGGTGCAGCGCCACGGCGCTTCGTCGAGTTCGAAGGCGATCGCCGCCTGCGCCTGGCCGCCCTCGGCGACGTAGGCGAAGCGCGCGAACGGCAGGCGCAGCGCCGCATAGGCGGTGCCGGTCGCCGCGCTCAGCGCGCTTGCCAGCCGGTCCTGATCGAACGCCGGCTGCTTGCGCTGGCTGGCCACGTCCTCGACCACGAAAGCGAAGCCGCCCGGCACGGTCTTGCGGTAGTAGAACGCGCCGTCGTCGCGCCACTGCGCCGGCCAGGTCACGTTCTCGGTCAGGCCGATCCAGGCCTCGCGCAGGCCCAGCGAGCGCTGGTAGTCGGCGACGCTGGGCGCGGCCTGGGCAGCCCCGGCGCAACACGCCAGGGCAACGACGATCGATGCAACGAACTTGTTCATGCGGTTTCCAAAAAATTTCATGACGCGCTGTTTCCCGTAGGAGCGGCTTTTAGCCGCGACGGGCCTTCCCGTTAACGTCTGTCGCAGCCAGTCGCACAAAAAGGGACAAGAACCGCCCTACGCCTCTCCACACAGGCGACGGGCTATTCCCCGTCGTCCTCTTCCAGCGCCAGTTCCTCCGGACGCAGGCCGCTGCGCGCGCCCCAGTGGTAGCAGCCCAGCGCGATCGCCGCCACGCACAGCGTGTCCCAGGGATGCGCGATCCAGCCGCTGCCGCCGAAGGTGCCCAGGCGCGACACCACCAGCACCAGCGCGAAGAACACGATCAGCCACAGCACGCCGCGCACCTGCCGCCACAGCCGCGCACGCCCGGCGGCGTTGGGCAGGCGGTACAGCACGTACAGCGCGAACATCGCGATCTGCAGGCCGAGCAGCCACGACAGCGTGCTCCAGGTCGACCAGTACACGATCAGGCCCGCGACGATGAACGACAGCGGCCCGAGCAGCGCCATGCCGCGCAGGCGAAACGGCCGCGGCAACTCCGGCGCGCTGCGGCGCAGGGCGGCCACGGTCACCGGTGCCACCGCGTAGCTCAGCACCAGGGCCGCCGACACCACGTTGATCAGCGCCTCCCACGAAGGGAACGGCAGGGTCCAGAACACCGACAGGCCCAGGCTCAGCCACAGCGCCGGGCGCGGGATGCCGGAGGCGGCGTCGACCTTGGTCAGCACCGGCAGGAAGCCGCCGCTGCGCGCCCAGCCGTAGACCACCCGCGGCGTGGCGTTCATGTAGATGTTGCCGGTGCCGCTGGGCGAGATCATCGCGTCGCAGATCACCAGTGCCGCCAGCCAGCCCATGCCCAGTGCCAGGGCGATGTCGTGGTACGGCAGCGAGAACGCCTTGTCGATACCGCCCCAGCCGTTGGCCAGATGTTGCGCCGGCACCCCGCCGAGGAAGGCGAGCTGCAGCAGCACGTAGATCACCGTGGACAGCGCCACCGACAGGATCAGCGCGATCGGGATGTTGCGCTGCGGATCGCGCACCTCGCTGGCCACCGACACGATCGGCGTGAGCCCCAGGTAGGCGAAGATGATGCCGCCGGCGGAGATCGCCGCCTCCACCCCGGCCGCACCGAACGGCGCGAAGCCCTGCACATGCAGGTTGCGCGCATCGAAATGCGCCATCAGCAACACGATCACCAGCACCGGCACCAGGAACTTGAACACGCTGACGATGTTGTTGGCGGTGGCGAAGGTCTTGACGCTGTAGTAGTTGAGCAGGAAGAACGCGACCAGCAGGGCAAGTTGCAACAGCCAGCCGGCGACGCTGGGATGGGTGCTGCCGGCCTGGTTGAGCCAGGGGAACCACGCCGCGGCGTATTGCCGCGCCGCTTCCACTTCGATCGCGATCAGGCTGGAGAAGGCGATCAGGGTGATGAAGCCCATCAGCCAGCCCAGCAGCACACCGTGCGAATACTCCGGGTAGCGCACCACGCCGCCGGCACGCGGCAGCGCCGCGCCCAGTTCGCAGTACACCAGCCCCAGCAGCAGCACCGCCACGCCGCCGGCGATCCACGAGACGATGCCGGCTGGCCCGGCGATCGCCGAGACGTGGCTGGCCGAGAACAGCCAACCGGACCCGAAGATCGAGCCCAACCCGATGAAGGTCAGATCGGTCAGGCTCAAACGCTTGTGGAACTTGCCTTGTGCGGCCATGGCGTCTCCCGCTGGATTGGTGTCACTGGCGATTCGATGATCTGCGGCGTTCCCTACCCTTCCCCCCCTCTCCCGGAGGGAGAGGGGCTTCGCTCCCTTCTCCCATCGGGAGAAGGTGCCCCGCAGGGGCGGATGAGGGTCCGAGCGCAGCCTCGTGCAGCTGAAACACCGCACGCGCTTCGCGCCCCGACCCTCACCCCAACCCCTCTCCCGGCGGGAGAGGGGCTTATCGCTCCCTTCTCCCTCCGGGAGAAGGTGCCCCGAAGGGGCGGATGAGGGTCCGGGCGCAGCCTCGTGCAACTGAAACAGCGCATGCGCTTCGCGCCCCGACCCTCACCCCACCCCCTCTCCCGGTGGGAGAGGGGCTTATCGCTCCCTTCTCCCTCCGGGAGAAGGTGCCCCGCAGGGGCGGATGAGGGTACGGTCGCAGCCTCGTGCAGCTGAAACAGCGCATGCGCTTCGCGCCCCTACCCTCACCCCAACCCCTCTCCCGGAGGGAGCGGGCTTATCGCTCCCTTCTCCCTCCGGGAGAAGGTGCCCCGAAGGGGCGGATGAGGGTACGGGCGCAGCCTCGTGCAGTTGACACACCGCATGCGCTTCGCGCCCCCACCCTCACCCCAACCCCTCTCCCGGAGGGAGAGGGGCTATTACTTCGCCCCCTCCTTCGCCCAAGGCGATTTCCCACCCTCGGCAATGAACCGGTCGATGCGTTGCTCCAGCACCGGCAGCGGCACCGAACCGGTTTCCAGTACCGCGTCATGGAAGGCGCGCACGTCGAATTTCTCGCCCAGCGCCTGCTCCGCCTTGCGCCGCAGCTCCAGGATCTTCAGCTCGCCCAGGTAGTACGACAGCGCCTGTCCGGGCCAGGCGATGTAGCGGTCGACCTCGGTGGTCACCTCGTGCTCGCTGAGCGCGGTGTTGTCGCGCAGGAAAGCCTGCGCCTGCTCGCGCGTCCAGCCATCGTGGTGGATGCCGGTGTCGATCACCAGCCGGCACGCGCGCCACATCTGGTAGGTCAGGTAACCGAAGCGGTCGTACGGGGTGTCGTACATCCCCATCTCCTGCCCCAGGTACTCCGAGTACACCGCCCAACCCTCGCCGTACGCAGAGATGAAGGTGTAGCGGCGGAAATCCGGAAGGTTGTCCTGCTCGGCCGCCAATGGCATCTGCAGCGCATGGCCCGGCGAGGACTCGTGCAGGGTCAGCGCAGCGAGGTTGTACAGCGGCCGCGACGGCAGGTCGTAGGTGTTGACCAGGTAGATGCCCGGGCCACCGCGGCCGCCGGTGTAGAACGGCGCCAGGTCCGCCGGTACCGGCTCGATCGCGAAGCGCTGCCGCGGCAGCCGGCCGATGTAGTCGCCGATCTTGCCGTCCACGCGCTTGGCGAGCCACGCCGCGTCCTTGAGCAGCTCTTCCGGGGTCTTGGCGTAGAACTTGGGATCGGTGCGCAGGTAATGCAGGAACGCCGGGAAGGTCTGCTGCCCGGGCGGGGTCTTGAAGCCGCTGTCGACGATCGCCTGGTCCATCTCCTTGCGCAGCCGCGCCACTTCCTTCAGCCCCACCGCGTGGATCTGCTCGGGGCTGAGGTCGAGCGTGGTGTATTCGCGGATCTGCGCGCGGTAGTACGCCGCGCCGTCGGGCATCGATTCGGCGGCCAGCGCCGGGCGTGCCTTGGGCAGGTATTCCTCGCGCATGAAACGCAGCAGCTTGGCGTAGGCCGGCACCACCTGCTGGGCGATCGCCGTGCGCGCCTGCGCGCGCAACTGCGCCTGCAACGGCGCCGGGATCGTCGCCGGCATCTGCTTGAACGGGGTGTAGAACAGATTGGTCTCGCCCGGCGCCTGCGCGACCTCGGCGATCGACTGGTCGCGGCCCTGCAGGGTCACGTTGGGCTGGGCGAAACCGCGCGCCAGGCCGGCGCGCATGTTGGCGATCTGCTCGTCGAAGTAGCGCGGGATGTCGGCGAGCTGCCCGAGGTAGCGTTGGTAGTCCTCGCGGTTGCGCAGGGTGGCGCGCGCGGTGAATCCCAGGTCGCTCCAGAACGCGGAGTCGCTGTTGAACGGCATTTCCCAGACGCGGAAACGCTGCTGGTCGAGCAGCACCTGCAACTGCTGGCGATAGACCTGGTAGTTCACCTGGTCCTGCGCCGACAGCTGCGTCGGGTCGATCGCGTCCAGGTCGCGCAGCACCTGCTGCCAGTACGCGGTGCGCTGCGCCTGGGTAGCCGGGTCGACCTTGGGCAGGTGATCGGCCGCCTGCCCTTGCGCGTCTTCGTCGTCGGCGCCGGCGAACTGCTCTTGGCGCCACGTCCACTCGCGCTGGTACAGCGCCTTGAAGCGCGCGCCGGCAACGCCGGCGGGGGCTGCGGAGGCAGGCGCGGAGGCCTTTGCCGGCGCGGCGCTGGCGGCGCCCTGCCAGGCCAGGGTGCAGGCGATGGCCAGGGCCAGCGCGGTGCGCAGTCGGGAATGAGCGATCATCGCGAAGTCTCCGGAGTGGCGGGAGCGCCGGCCTGGACCTGAGCGATCCAGGCGTCGATGCGCGCGTCCAGCAGGTCCAGCGGCATCGCGCCGCCGCCGAGGATGGCATCGTGGAAGGCACGGATGTCGAAGCGTGCGCCCAGCGCGCGCCTGGCCTTCTCGCGCAATGCCAGGATGTCCAGTTCGCCGAGCTTGTAGCCCAGCGCCTGGCCCGGCCAGACGATGTAGCGGTCGGTCTCGGACTGGATGCTGGGTTCGTCGTCGGACGGATGCGCGTGGAAGAAGTCGATCATCTGCTGCCGCGTCCAGCGCTTGTAGTGCACGCCGGTATCCAGCACCAGCCGGTTGGCGCGCAGCAGTTCGCCGGCCAGGCGGCCGTAGTCGCTGTACGGATCGCGGTAGAAGCCCACCTCCTTGCCCAGCCGCTCGGCGTACAGCGCCCAACCTTCCACGTAGGCGTTGTAGCTGGATTGCTGGCGGAATGGCGGCAGCGGCAGGGTCTGCGCAAGCGAGATCTGCAGATGATGGCCGGGCACGCCCTCGTGATACGCGGTGGCCTCGATGTTGACCAGGGTGCGATGCGCGTAGTCGCTGGTGTTGACCATCACCAGTCCCGGCTTGCTGCCCTGGGCGTCGCTCTGCCAGTACTCGGCACCGGGTGCGGTGGCGCGGAACGCCGGCATCGCGCGCACCTCCAGCGGCGTCTTCGGCAAGGTGCCGAACAGCTTGGGCAACTGCGGCTGCATCTGCGCGATGTCGTCGCGGTAGCGCTGCAGGATCTGCTCGGACGAGCTGGCGAAGAACTTGCGGTCATGGGCCACCGCCTGACGCAACGCCGGCAGGTCGGCGTAGCCGAGCTGCTTGGCGATGACGGCCATCTCGCCCTCGATGCGCGCGACCTCGGCCAGGCCGGTCTGGTGGATCTGCTCGGGCGACTGGTCGGTGGTGGTCTGGGTGTGGATCGCAAAGCGGTAGCGGCGCGCGCCATCGGGCAGCGACCACAGGCCTTCGTGGACGCGGCCCTGTGGTGCGTACTCGTTGGCGACGAAGTCGGCGAGCTTGCGATAGGCCGGCCGCACCTGCTGGTCGATCGCCGCGATCATCGCCGCGCGCAGCCGCGGCCGCTCGGCCTCCGGCACGGCCGCGGGGAACTGCTGCAGCGGCAGCGCGAACGGACTGTCGGCACCGGCCGGCGCGGCGATCTCGCGCACCTGCGCGGGAATGCGCTCGAGCAGGTACTTCGGCTGCACCAACCCGTCCCTGGCGCCGGCACGCGACAGCGCCACCACCTGGTCGAGCAGCGCCGGGATCGCCTGCAGCCGCTTGATGTAGTCCTCGTAGTCCTTGACGCTGGCGAACGGAAACGCCTGCGCATAGCCAGGCAACGCCACCTGGATGCCGCCGACCGGCTCCAGCGGCATCTCGTCGTTCTTCAGCGCGATCGCCTCCAGCCGGTCGCGCAACTGCCGCTGCATCATCTGCAGGCTCAACCGTTCCTGCGCCGACAGCGCCTTGGCATCGACCGCGTCGAAGCGCGCCAGGAAGCCAGCGGTGGCCTGGCGTTCGGCGTCCAGCGCGGCCGGCGAATAATCGGTCCAGCGATCGTTGTAGCGGCTGTCGCCGATGATGCTGGCGAACTCGGGATGGTGTTCGAGCTGGTACTGCCATTGCGCGTCGAGCAGCGCGGCGAAGGCCTGCGATGGCGATGTGGTCGCCGCCTTGCCCGGCACCGCGGCAGCCGGCGTGGAAGGTGTGGAAGGCGCCGACGGCTGGCACGCGCTCAGCAGGGCCAGCGCCAGCATGCCGACGACGGGCAGACGCATGTGTTTCATCGTGGTACTCCGCAGGGCGGCACGCGCCCGTGACATACCGCGGCGGCCGCCGCGCAAACGTTGCAGGCGGCCGCCCTGCGCATCAGGCGAACGGCCGGTCGATCGCCGGCGACGGCGGCGTGAACCACTGCGCGCCGTCCTCGGTGACGTAGAAATGATCCTCCAGGCGCACGCCGAACTCGCCCGGCACCACGATCATCGGCTCGTTGCTGCAGCACATGCCCGGAGCCAGCGCCAGCGCATTGCCGCGTACCAGGTACGGCGCCTCGTGGATGCTCATGCCGCAACCGTGACCGGTGCGGTGCGGCAACCCCGGAAGCTGGTAATCCGGGCCGAGCCCGGCCCGCTGCAGCACCTTGCGCGCGGCCTCGTCCACCACGGCGCAGGCCACGCCCGGCCGCACCGCGGCGAAGGCCGCCGCCTGCGCGTCGTGCTCGAGTTGCCAGATGCGTCGCTGCTTCTCGCTGGGTTCGCCGAAGATGTAGGTGCGGGTGATGTCGGAGTGGTAGCCCTGCACCGTGCAACCGGTGTCGATCAGCACCAGTTCGCCCGGGCGCAGCGCCTGTACGCCGGGAATGCCGTGCGGATACGCGGTGGCGTGGCCGAACTGCACGATGCAGAAGGTCGAGCCGTTGTCGGCGCCGAGCGCGCGGTGCGCCTGGTCGATGAAGCGGGTCAGTTCCGCGGTGGTGATGCCCTCGCGGACCAGCCCGGCCGCCAACCGCTGCACCTGCAGGGTCATGTCGCAGGCCTGCTGCATCAGCGCCAGTTCCGCCGGCGACTTGCGCATGCGGCAGCCGTCGACGATGGCCGCCGCATCGCGGATCGCGATCCGGCCCAGCACCGCCGTCAGCCCGGTGTGCACCGCGAAGGCCACGCCCGGGTCCAGCGCCAGGCTCTGCGCGTCCAGTTCCAGCAACGCTTCGGCGACCAGCGCGTGCGGATCCTCGTGCTCCTGCCACAGGCGCTTGCGCACCGGCACCGACAGCACCGCGTCCAGCGAGCCTTCCTCGAACGCCGGGCAGATCAGCAGCGGATCGCCTTCGGCGGTCAGCAGCATCGCCACCAGGCGCTCGCTGGCGCCCCACGGCACACCGGTGAAGTAGCGCAACGAAGCGCCGGCGCCGATCAGCAGCGCGTCGGCACCGTGCGCGCGCATCAGCGCACGCGCATTGGCCAGGCGTTGCCGGTACTCCTGCTGCTGGATCGCCGGCGCGCGGTGCGGCCACGGCGCCAGTTGCGCGTGCGCCTGCTCCAGGGTCAACCCGCCGATCTGGGCCTGCTCGCTCATGCGCGCGGCTCCACGTCGGCGGTGCTCCAGCTGCCGTCGATCAAGCGCTGCACGCCGCCGGGATTGCGATCGCGCAGCAACGGCGGCAGCAACGCGTCGGGCACGCCGTCGTAGCTGTGCAGCGCGGCGAAGCGGCGGATCGCCGCGGGCATGCCGACCGCGGTGAAGCCCGGATGGCCGGTGCTCGGATAGGGGCCGCCATGGTTCATCGCCGGACTCACCGCCACGCCGGTCGGCATCTTGTTGCAGATCAGGCGGCCGACCCGCGGGCGCAGCGCCGCGGCCAGCGCGGCGAAGGCCAGGTCGTCGCTGCCGTCGGCGGCGCGATAGAGCGTGCCGGTGAGATTGCCTTCGAAACTGCGCGCCAGGGCGGTCAACTGCCCCAGCCCGCCGCCGCGCACGATCAGGCTGACCGGGCCGAACGCCTCGGTCTGCAGCGCCTCGGGCTGCTGCAGGAAGGCCTCGGCCGACACGTGCAGCAGGGTCGGCGCATGCCGATAGCCGGGGCCGGCATCGGCCTCGCCGCCGGCCAGGACCGTGGCGCCGGCATCGCGCAGCGTGCCCACGCTGCGCTGCAGATGCTCCAGCACGCCGCGCGAGAACAGCAGCGCCGGCGCGGCCGCGGCGAAATGCGCGGTGGCCGCGGCGACGAAGGCATCGCCGGCCTCGCCCTCGGGCACCACCACGACGCCCGGATTGGTGCAGAACTGGCCGCTGCCCATGGTGCAGGAGGCGAAGAACTCCTGCGCCAGCGCCGCGCCGCGTTCGGCCAGCGCGCCCGGCAGCAGGAACACCGGATTGACGCTGGACAGTTCGACATAGGCCGGCACCCCGGCGCGGTCGGCGGCGGCCTTCAGCGCCAGCCCGCCGGCACGGCTGCCGGTGAAGCCGATCGCGCCCAGCCGCGGATCGCCGGCCAGTTCCAGGCCCAGCGTGGTGTCGAAGTGGTAGAGCAACTGCACCGTCGCCGCCGGCAGGTCATGCGCCAGCAGCGCCTGGTGCGCAAGCTGGGCCAGGCGCTGGCTGGTGGCCGGATGCGAGGGATGCGCCTTGGCGATGACCGGATTGCGTGCGGCGATGGCCGAGGCGAAATCGCTGCCGGCCACCGCGTTGAACGCGAACGGGAAATTGTTCGGCCCGAACACCAGCACCGGCTTGTGCAACGGCCCCAGCTGCGCGCGCAGGCCCGCCGCGGTGTCGATCACCGGCTGTGCCCAGCTGTGGCTGCGCACCGCCTGCGCGGCCTGGCGCAGTTGTCCGCTGGCGCGCGGCAGTTCCACCTTGGCCAGGCGCGGCTCCACCGGCAGGCCGGTTTCGGCATGCGCCAGCGCCACCAGCCGCTCGACGTCGGCGTCGATCGCGTCCGCGTACGTCTCCAGGAACCCGGCGATGCGGTCGGGCGCGGCCGCGGCCAGCGCATCGGCGCTCAGCGCCGCCGCGCTCAGCGCCGCTTCCAGATCGGCGGCGCCGCTGATCGGGAACGACGGACCGAACTCGCTCCCGTCGCGCGGATCCTCGGCGCGGAAACTGCCGCGCTCTTCCAGCGAGGCCTGCCAATGGCCGGCCAGCAACAGCGGTTGCGTGCTCATCTCAGTGCCCGGGATGGGTGGCGATGGCGTGGTCGATGACCTTCAGCGCGGCCTCGCGCTCGGCGCCTTCCAGCACCAGCCGCGGCGCGCGCACGCGCTCGCTACCCAGGCCGACCTTCTCCTGCACCAGCTTGATCAGCTGCACGAACTTGGGCACGGTGTCCAGGCGCAGCAGCGGCAGGAACCAGTCGTACAACGCCTTGGCCGCCGGGTAGCCGCCGTCGCGGGCCAGCTCGAACAGCTTCACCGACTCCTTCGGATACGCGTTGACCAGGCCGGCGATCCAGCCCTTGGCGCCCATGCTCAGGCCTTCGACGATCGCGTCGTCCATGCCCACCAGCAGCACCAGGCGGTCGCCGAGCAACTCGCCCAGCGCGGCGAAGCGGCGTACGTCGCCGGAGGATTCCTTCACCGCCTGCAGGTTCGGGAACTCGGCCGCCAGCTCGGCGATCTGCGCCGGGCTGAAGTCGGTCTTGTAGGCGATCGGGTTGTTGTACAGGATCGCCGGCAGGTCGGTGGCGGCGATCACCGCGCGCATGTGCGCGCCCATCTCGCGCCAGTCGGTGGAATACACGTACGGCGGCAGCACCATGATGCCGCCGCAGCCGACCTGCTTGGCCGCCTGCGCCAGGCGCACGGCTTCGTCGGTGGACAACGCGGCGATGCCCGGCACCACCGGGATGCGGCCGTCGACCGCCTGCACCAGGGTCTTCAGGATCGCCAGCTTGTCGTCGAAGCTCAGCGTGGCCGCTTCGCCCAGCGAGCCCAGCGGCACGATCGCGGTGCAGCCGGCGTCGACCATGAGCTGCGCATGCTTGGCCAGGAACGCATGGTCGATGCTGCCGTCGGCGTTGAACGGGGTGGTGATGGCCGGCAGCACGCCGTACCAGAAGGAAGCCTTGCTCATGGAAGTACACCTTGTGGAGAGTTGCGAAGGGAGGCCGCGCGCGAGGGCGCGACGGAAGCAGCGTCCGGACCGGGATCCGGACAGGGATGGGCCAGCGCGTCCAGACGCGCCGGGAACAGCGGCGGCCGGCGGCCGTCGTCGGAGAAATCGGCGGCGCGCGCGGCCAGCCCCAGCTCGGTCAGCGCGCTGCCGCAGATGCGGCCCTGGCAGGCGCCCATGCCGCAGCGCGAGGCCAGCTTGGCGTCGCGCAGGTCGGCATGGCCTTGCAGCGCGGACAGCGGCACGTCCTCGCAGCGGCACACCAGCGTGTCCGGCGCGGCCAGCGCATGGATGCGCGGGTCCAGCGCGAACTGCCGCTGCAGCAGCGCGGCGAAGGCTCGCGCGCGCCGCCGCTGCGGCTGCAGGGCCTGCGCATCGGCGTCCTGGCCGGCGGCCAGGTGACCGGCGATGGCGCCTTCCACCCGCGCGCAATCGCGCCCGCCGATGCCCAGCGCCTCGCCCGCGGCGTACACGCCATCGACGCTGGTGCGCAGTTGCGCATCCACCGCCACACACGGATGCGCGCCGCTGCGCCCCAGGCGGCAGCCCAGCAGTTGCGCCAGTTCCACGTTCGGCACCAGGCCGTAGCCCACTGCCAGTTGATCGCAGGCGAGACGGCGGCGGCCACGCGGACTGTCGATCTCCACCTCCTGCACGCGGCCCTCGCCGTATGCGGCGATCACCACGCTGCCGGCGTGGTAGCCGACCCCGGCCAGTTGCGTGCGCAGCGCCAGCGCCTGCAGCGCCTTGTCCGGCCAGCGCAGCGGCAACTGCGCGGCGAATGCGGCCAGAGCGCGCCACGGCGCCTGTTCGACGATGCCCAGCACCTGTGCGCCGTGCGTGCGCAGCGTTGCCGCCGAGGCCAGCAGCAGCGGCCCGCTGCCGGCGACCAGCACGCGCCGCCCGGCCAGTGGCCAGCCCTGCTTGGCCAGCGCCTGCGCGCCACCGGCGCCGGTCACCCCGGGCAGGGTCCAGCCCGGGAACGGCAACAGCAATTCGCGCGCCCCGGTGGCCAGCACCAGCGCGTCGTAGCCCAGCCAGCGCGGGCCGTCGGGACCATCGGTGAGCAACTGCCGGTCCTGCGCCAGCAGCACCTGGGTCTGCGGCAGGAACGTCACCGCGCTCGCCGCCAGTTGCGCCAGCGTGCGCGCGGCCAGGCGCGGCGGCGCCTGGGTCACGTCGTGGCGCCAGATCTGCCCACCGGCACGCGCCTGCAGATCGACCAGGCCGACCCGGCGGCCATGCCCGGCCGCCGCCAGCGCCGCCGCCAGCCCCGCCGGGCCGGCACCGATCACCAGAACCTCGAAGTGGGTGCGCGGCTCAGCCATCGGTCCACACCTGCATGCCGTCGCGCGCCGGGGTGATGCAGGCGCGCAACTGGCCGACGCGGTCGATGCGTACCCGGCACTCGGCGCACACGCCCATGCCGCACAGCGGCGCGCGCGGCTGGCCGCTGCGCGAGCGGCGGAAATGCGTGGCGACCTGCGCCACCGCCGCGGCCACGCTGCTGCCGTCGAGCACTTCGACATCGCGGCCGTCGACCTGCAGGCGCAGCATGCGCGCGCTCATGCCAGCGCCCGCGCTGGCGCGTACGGCGCCGGGTCGATGGCCGCGGGTCGCTGCAGCAACTGATCCAGTAGCAGGCGTGCACTGCCCAGCGCGGTGGTCACGCCCAGGCCTTCGTGGCCGGCCGCGACCCACACATCGCGCCGCGCCGGCACCGCGCCCAGGTACGGGCGCCCGTCCGGCGTGGCCGGACGCAGGCCGGTCCATACCCGGATCGCCTGCAGTTGTCGCAGGCCGGGCAGGAACGCGAAGGCGCGCTCCAGCATCCGCTGCAGCATCGGCATCGACACCGCGCGGTCGGTCGCATCGAATTCGCGCGAGGAACCGATCAGGAGTTGCCCGGTCGGCCGCGGCTGCACGTTGAACGCCACGCTGCTGCCGTCGCTGCCGTGCGCGCTGTCGGCATAGCCCAGTTCCAGCAGTTGGTGGGCGACGAAGCCCGGGTAGCGGTCGGTGATCACCAGTTGCCCCTTGCGCGCGCGCATCGGCAGTTCCGGCAACAGCTCCGGCACGGCGCAGCCGGTGGCGACCAGCACCGGGCCATGCAGCGCGGTGCCGTCGTCCAGGCGCACGCCGGCATCGGCCAGCGCAGTGGCGCGGCGCCCGGCGTACAGCTGCGCGCCGGCGGCGCAGGCGCGCTCGACCAGGTAGCGCGCCATCCGCGGCGGGTACACCACCGCCTCGGCGGCCACGCGCATGCCGCCGGCCAGGCCCGGCACCAACGCCGGCTCCAGTTGGTACAACCGCTGCGCATCGAGCGCTTCGGCGTGCACGCCGGCCGCGGCCAGGCGCTGGATCTTGGCCGGAATCGCCTCCAGTTCGCGCGCCTCGCGCGCCACCCACAGCGTGCCGCAGCGGCTGAACTCCGCCTCCGGCAGCGGCGCGAATTCTTCCCACAGGCGCAGCGAGTACGCCGACAGCGCCAGTTCCGCCGGATCGTCGTCCATCGCCACCAGATGCCCCATCGCCGCGGCGGTGGAGCCGCCGCCGATGCTGCCCGACTCGACGATCGCCACGCGCAGGCCGGCGGCCGCCGCCGCATCGGCGCAGGCCGCGCCGACGATGCCGGCGCCAACGACGATCAGGTCGAAACCGCTCATGCGGCGCCGATGCCCCAGGCGAACGGATCCTGCGGATCGATCAGCAACTGCGCGCGCGCAGTGAGGAAGGCCTGCCCGGTGATGCGCGGCAGTACCCCGCGCGCACCGGCCGTGTAGCTGCCCTCGAACACGCTGCCGAGGATGCCCTGCTGGCGCCACACCTGGCCCGGCACCAGCTTGCCGTCGGCGGCCAGGCACGCCAGCTTGGCGCTGGTGCCGGTCCCGCACGGCGACCGGTCGTAGGCCAGGCCCGGGCACAGCACGAAGTTGCGCGCATCGGCGCTGGCGTCCGGCGCCGGCCCGTTGATCTCGATGTGGTCGATCTCGCCACCGTCGGCGCCGCGGATGCCCGCCGCTTCCAGCGCCAGCCGCACCGCCTCGGTGTAGGCGGTCAGCGCGCGCTGGTGACGCAGTTCCAGCGCGCACGGCGTCTGTTCGGTGATGAAGAACCAGTTGCCGCCCCAGGCCACGTCGCCGCGCACGCGCCCGTACTCGGGCACCTGCACTTCGACGCCGGTGGCATGGCGATAGCTCTCGACGTTGTCGACCGAGACACGGCCGTCGGCGTGCAGTTCCACGCCGACCGTGCCCACCGGCGTCTCGATGCGGTGCGTGCCCGCGCTCAGCCGGCCCAGCTCGGCCAGCGTACGCACCAGGCCGATGGTGCCGTGGCCGCACATGCCCAGGTAGCCGACGTTGTTGAAGAAGATCACCGCCGCGCAGGCATCGGCGGCCACCGGCGGCAGCAGCAGCGCGCCGACCATGGTGTCCGAGCCGCGCGGCTCGCAGGCGATCGCGCTGCGCCAGGCGTCGAAGCGCGTGCGGAACAGCTCCCGGCGCTCGGCCAGGGAACCGGTTCCCAGATCGGGGAAGCCGGAGACGACGACACGGGTCGGTTCGCCGGCGCTGTGCGAGTCGATGACATCGAGTGTATGCATGGAGCCATGCTCACATTCGGCACTGCCGCCGGCTAGCAGCGTTTGCCTGTCGCAAATGCGGAAGTTCGCACAACCCGGCGACGCCCCGAGGTGTCGACTTAGGCTAGCATCGGCATTCAGGGGACGCGCGACGGCGCGCCCGCACCGCCGCCCACTCCCGCAGGTGAACGCCATGGACACTCTGATTTCGGCACTGGAACTGCAGACGCTGTTCGACGCCCTGCCTGACGTGGTGTTCTTCGTGAAGGACCGCGACGGCCGCTACACCCACGTCAACCTGACCCTGGTGCGGCGGCTGGGCAAGAAATACCGCGCCGACCTGATCGGCAAGTCGGCCGCGGACGTGTTCCCGCTGCCGCTGGGCGGCAGCTACCTGATGCAGGACCGGCGCGTGCTGTGCGGCGAAGTGATCGAGAACCAGCTGGAAGTGCACCTGTTCCCGAACCGCACCCCCGGCTGGTGCCTGACCTTCAAGCGCCCGTTGTGCGAGGGCGAAGAGGTGATCGGCGTGGTCGGCATCTCCCGCGACCTGGGCCAGCCGGACAGCCGCCACTCCGCCTACGAGCGCATCAGTCGCGCCATGGAACACATGCAGGCGCACTACGGCGACAACCTGCGCGTGCAGACCCTGGCCGACCTGGCCGAGCTGTCGGTGGCCCAGCTGGAGCGGCACTTCCGCCGCGTGTTCCAGCTGACCCCGCAGCAACTGCTGACCAAGATGCGCATCGAAGCGGCGATGCGCCTGCTGCACGGCGACGACAGCATCGCCAGCATCGGCCAGTTGTGCGGCTTCGCCGACCAGAGCGCCTTCGCCCGCCAGTTCAAGGCCACCGTCGGCATGACCCCGCGCGACTACCGGTCGATGAAGGGCAAGCTGTGAGGGGCCGGGAGTGGGGATTCGGGATTGGGGATTCGTTTTTTTGCTGAATGCGGACGTTGAGATCGCGACGCTACGAATGCAGAGCCCCTCTCCCTCCGGGAGAGGGGTTGGGGTGAGGGTAAGGCGCAGCCATTGCGTCGAAACACCATGACAAACCCGCCCTTGCCTTGAGAGCGTGGCTTCACCGGGAACGCCCCGGTCGCGGCTAAAAAGCCGCGCTTATCTACACGCCCGCGTTCACGAACCAAACATCCCGTCCCGCGAACCATCCCACCTCCCCCCGCTGCACCGGCCACTCAGGTCGCAAGTGGTAGCATTCTTTGTTTCCGGTCCACGCGTCATCCATGGTCAGCCTATTCCGCCGCAACAAGCCCCAGGACAACGCCGGCGAGAGCCGCACGCAGCGCTACAGCATTGAGGAACTGGCCGCCGCCTTCCCCAAGCCGGCAAGCGCCGAACCCGCTGCACCGGCGCCGTCGGAGCCGCCTGTCGCTGAGGCGGCGCCTGCCGTCCCAGTACCCGCCCCTACGCCGGAACCGACGCCCGCGCCGGTCGCCGAACGCAACGTGCAGGCCCCCGCCCCGGTCGCGGTCCCGCAGCCGCAACCGGCGCCACTGCCGCCGGCAGCGCCCACGCCCCCGCCGCAGGCCTATGTGCCGACGCCGGCCGCCGCGCCGGCGTCGAGCGTGCCGCAGCCGACGCCCGCCCCCGCCCAGCCGCCCGTCGCGGTGTCCGTGTCCTCGCCGGTGACTGCGTCCACCGACGCCGACCTGGTCCGCAGCGACGCGCTACCCGCCGCGCCGGCCGGCAAGCCTGGCTGGCGCGAGCGGCTGCGCAACAGCAGCTTCGCGCGCAGCGTCGGCAGCCTGTTCTCGCGCAATCCCAAGCTCGACGACGACCTGCTCGACGAGATCGAGACCGCGCTGATCACCGCCGACGTCGGCATCCCCGCCACCACCGCGCTGATCGAGAGCCTGCGCAAGCGCATGAAGGCGCGCGAGTTCGCCGATGCCAGGGCGCTGCAGCAGGCGCTGCGCGCCGACCTGCTGGCGATCCTGCAGCCGGTGGCCAGGCCGCTGCAGATCGACCGCAACGCCAAGCCCTTCGTGGTGCTGACCGTCGGCGTCAACGGCGTCGGCAAGACCACCACCATCGGCAAGCTGGCCAAGCGCTTCAAGGACGAGGGCCACAGCCTGATGCTGGCCGCCGGCGACACCTTCCGCGCCGCGGCGGTGGCGCAGCTGCAGGCCTGGGGCGAGCGCAACGGCGTCAGCGTGATCGCGCAAGGCCAGAACGCCGACGCCGCCTCGGTGGCCTTCGATGCACTGCAGGCCGGCAAGGCGCGCGGCACCGAGGTGCTGATCGCCGATACCGCCGGCCGCCTGCACACCCAGACCGGACTGATGAACGAACTGGGCAAGATCCGCCGCGTGCTCGGCAAGCTCGACCCCGGCGCCCCGCACGAAGTGCTGATGGTCATCGACGGCACCACCGGCCAGAACGCGCTGTCGCAACTACGCCAGTTCCACGCCGCGGTCGGCGTCACCGGCCTGGTGGTGACCAAGCTCGACGGCACCGCCAAGGGCGGCGTGGTGTTCGCCCTGGCCCGCGAATTCGGCATCCCGATCCGCTTCGCCGGCATCGGCGAGCGCCCCGAGGACCTGCGCGTGTTCGATGCCGAGGCCTTCGTCGACGCGTTGCTGCCAGAAGCCCTCGGCGGCTGACCGCTGAAGCCCCTCTCCCTCCGGGAGAGGGGTTGGGGTGAGGGTGCGGCGGAGTCTGCCACGCCGGCACTAGCGCTACCCAAACCGCACCAGGCTTCGCCCGTACCCTCATCCGGCCCTTCGGGCCACCTTCTCCCGGAGGGAGAAGGAACGACCAATGCCAGCATGCGCCAGCCACCCGACACCTTCCCCGCCCGCCTGCTCGCCTGGTTCGACCGCCACGGACGCCACGACCTGCCCTGGCAGCATCCGCGCAGTCCGTACCGGGTGTGGCTGTCGGAAATCATGCTGCAGCAGACCCAGGTGGCGGTGGTCATCCCCTACTTCCTGCGCTTCCTGCAGCACTTCCCGACCCTGCCCGACCTGGCGGCCGCCGACAACGACGCGGTGATGGCGCAATGGGCCGGGCTGGGCTACTACGCCCGTGCGCGCAACCTGCATGCCGCCGCCAAGCGCTGCGTGGAACTGCACGATGGCGACCTGCCGCGCGATTTCGAGGCCCTGCACGCGCTGCCCGGCATCGGCCGCAGCACCGCCGGCGCGATCCTCAGCCAAGCCTGGAACGACCGCTTCCCGATCCTGGACGGCAACGTCAAGCGCGTGCTGACCCGCTATCACGGCATCGCCGGCTATCCCGGCCTGCCGGCGGTGGAAAAGCCGCTGTGGGCGCTCGCGCAGGACCACGTGGCCGCCGTGCCGGACGGGCGCATGGCCGACTACACCCAGGCGCAGATGGATTTCGGCGCCACCCTGTGCACCCGCGCCAACGCGGCCTGCGTGCTGTGCCCGCTGCAGGACGACTGCGTGGCGCGCCGCGACGGCCTGGTCGAGGCGCTGCCCACGCCCAAGCCGGGCAAGACCCTGCCCGAGCGCGAGGCGCTGGCGCTGCTGCTGGAGAACGCCGCCGGCGACCTGCTGCTGCAGCGGCGTCCGCCGACCGGCATCTGGGCCTCGCTGTGGACCCTGCCGCAGGCCGAGACCGACAGCGAACTGCGCGCCTGGTACGCGCGCTGGATGCGCGGGCGCGCCTACGACGACGCCGAAGCGCTGCCGCCGATCGTGCACACCTTCAGCCATTACCGCCTGCACCTGCAGCCGCTGCGCCTGCGCAAGGTCGCCATGGGCGATGCGCTGGGCGACAATGCCGACCTGCGCTGGGTGGCGCGCGCCGACCTGTCGGCGCTGGGCCTGCCCGCACCGATCCGCAAACTGCTCGACGGCCTCTAGCGCGCCAGCGCGCGCCGCCGCACGCACCGCCAGGAATTGCCATGTCCCGCACCGTCTTCTGCCAGTACCAGCAACGCGACGCCGAAGGGCTCGATTACGTGCCGTATCCCGGCGAACTCGGCAAGCGCGTGTTCGCGCACATCGGCAAGGCCGGCTGGCAGGCCTGGCTGGCGCACCAGACCATGCTGATCAACGAGAACCGGCTGTCGCCGCGCGACCCCAAGCACCGTGCGTTCCTGGAAACGGAACTGGAGAAGTTCCTGTTCCAGGGCGGCGCCGACAAGCCCGAGGGCTATGTGGCGCCCGACCAGGCGTCCTGAGCACCACCGCGTCGTCGCGTCACAGACGCACACCGACGCTCAGACACTACCAAGCGCCTGCTTCCGTCGCGCCTCACCCGATCTCCTAGGAGCGGCGTCAGCCGCGACAGGGCCTTACCGGTAACGCCCGTCGCGGCTGAAGCCGCTTCTGCGCCTGTGTCTTAGAGCTATCTGGCCTTGCCGCACACTGCATGCAGCCGCACCTAACGCGACAGGTGCGACATCACACTAGCTGCATCACCGCGCGCCGCCGCCTCGCGAATCCCAAATCCCAAATCCCGGCACTACGTCAGCTCCCAGGCGCCTGCTGCGCCCGCTCCTGCACCTTGGCCTCGCGCAGTTCCTTCTCCGAGGTACGCAGCGCCTTGACGTCGAGCGGGCGGATGCTGTCGATGCGGCACGGCAGGCGAATCGCGCCGGGGCCGCCGCCGAGCACCAGCACGTCGTCGAACTTCGCCGAGACCTGGCTGCCGAAATGGGTGATGGCGATGCTGGGGGCGAAATCCAGGTCCTGGCAGGGGCCGGCGAATTCCAGCAGATACGCCTGGTTCGGCCGCGTCCACACCGCCAGCGCACTGTCGCCGAGCGCGGTCCAGCCGCTGAGCCGGTTGAAGTACTGGAAGTCGCGCACCGGCGCACCGGCGTGGGCGCGGTACAGGGTCAGGCGTTCGTCGTCGCTGAGGCGATTGGTGGCGCAGCCGGCCAGCATGGCCGTGGCGACAAGAGAGGACAGCAGCAGGCGTTTCATGACAGCGCTCCTGATGGTGTGGAGCGCATCATGCGCCCGCGGCCGTGCGCGCGCGCATGGCCGCGCGCGCGGCGTTCAGCGACAAGGCAGCCAGCGCCGCGCAGCACCGCGGCACCGTCACCGCGCGGCGCTGCGCGCCGATTCGCAGAAGCGCTGCCGGTACTCCAGCGCCTTGGGCATGAGCGCCTGCAGGTTCTGGATGCGGGTACCCGGATTGGGATGGGTGGAGGCGAACTCCGGCGGCGCCTGGCCGCCGCTGCTGGCGCTCATCCGCTCCCACAGCGGCACCGCTGCGCGCGGGTCGAAACAGGCCGCGGCGGCCAGCATCAGCCCCACTTCGTCGGCCTGGGTCTCGTGGCTGCGCGCGTACGGCAGCAGGTAGCCGTAGCCCATCGCCGCCATCGCCATCTGCTGCTGTTGCGGGTCCAGGCCGCCGGCGGCGCCGGCCATCTGCCCGATCTGGGTCAGCTTCTGCTGGGCCATGCGCTGCGCGCCGTGCCGCAACAGTGCATGCGCGATCTCGTGGCCCATCACCACCGCCATCGCATCGGCGTTGCCGGCGACCGGGAACAGGCCGGTGTAGACCGCCATCTTGCCGCCGGGCAGGCAGAACGCGTTGGCCTGTTCGGACGGGATCACGTTGACGTCCCATTCGAAGCTGCGCGCCGCATGCTGCGCCTGCATGCCGTGTTCGGCAGCCAGGGCGTCTTCCACCACGTCGACCTTGGCGATCAGCCGTTGCGCGATCGCCCGCACCTGCCGCGCCTGCGGCGCCTGCGGGTCCAGCGGCCGTTCCTGCGCCAGGATCTCCTGATAGGCCTGCAGGCCCAGGGCTTTCTCGTCCTCCACGTTCAACGAGCGGTCGATCAGCACCTGCTCGCCGGTGTACGGATCCTCGCTGCGGTTGGAGAACCAGTAGTACCCGGCATAGACCGCAAAGCCCAGCAGCACCAGCCAGCGCACCCCACCCAGCGGCCCGCGGCGGCCGCCCGGTTCGCCGCCCTGGCGGCCGAAGACGTCATTCATCCCACTCCCCTCGCTGACTGGTGAGGCAATCTAGCGTCGGCGCCGACGCGGCCGCGTCAAATGCCGCGGACCAGGCGGAAACCGACGCGCGCGCTGGTGCTGTCCGAATCCTGCATCAGCCGCCACGCCGCGCGGGTCTGCTCGGGCGCATTGGCCCAGTTGCCGCCGCGCACCACCCGCGAGCGGCAGCCCGGGTTGTACCAGGCCGCGCCGTCGGCCGGCGCGCGCCGGTAGCTGGCATGCCAGCAGTCGGCAACCCATTCGCTGAGATTGCCGGCCATGTCGTGCAGGCCCCAGGCGTTGGCGGAAAAACTGGCGACCGGGGCCGGCCCCCAGAAGCCGTCGGTGTAGCCGACGAAGGCGTTGCGCCAGTGCCGGCCGCTGGGCGAGACGTCGCCACCGCCGGTGAAGTTGCCGCTGCCGCGCGGCGGCGTGCCGGCATTGCCCCAGGGATAGCGGCCGCGGCTGCCGGCGCGCAGGGCGTACTCGAACTCGGCCTCGCTGGGCAGCCGGTAGTGGCGCCCGGTCTGCTGCGAAAGCCAGGCCGCATACGCCTCGGCGTCGCGCACACTGACGTGCATCACCGGGCTGTTGGGCGCCGCCCGCGCGCCCTGGTAGTCGGACTGCCAGTCCACGCCGTTGCGGCGCACGAAGTTTCCGCTGCGCTCGTCGTAGACGGTGGAATGGCCGCGCCGGGTGGCGCGCGGGCGCGCATTGGTCGCCTCCACGAAACGGCGGAACTCGGCCACGGTGACTTCGGTGATCGACATGGCGAAGCCGCGGTCGAAACGCACGTAGTGCTGCGGCATCTCAGACGGCGAGGCGCCGGGTTCGGTCTCGGCTGCGCCCATGCGGAAGCCGCCGTGCGGCACCACGATCATCTGCGGGCCGCGTCCGCCGTCGTGCATGCCGTCGGTGAACACCTGGCCGGGGCGGAAACTGCCGTAGTGGGTGGCCAGGTCGATGCGTTCGCGCAGCATCGCCGCCACCGGATCGCCCGGATCGGCGATGCGCAGCACGTCGCCCAGGCGCTCGCGCGCCGACTTCAACCCGGCCGGCGTGGCCAGATCGCGCAACCCGGCATCGCGCAAGGCGGCGATGCGCGCCACCCGTACCTGCTCCACGCGCACGCGCGCGTCGTGCACCGTGGGCGCGTCCTCGCGGACCCGCGCCGCGCGTGCCAGCCAGCTGCCGGCGGCGGCGAAATCCGAGGCCGCTGCCGCCATCTCGGCGCGGCGGATCAACGCGCTCTCCACCGCCGCCACGCCCTGCCGCGCGCGGTCATCGTGCGCATCCAGCTGCAGCGCCTCGCGGAAATTGGCCAGGGCGCCATTGCCGTCCTCGCCCAGGCGGCCGCCGCGCAGGTCGTCCTCGCCGGCGCGGTTGTAGGCCAGTACCCGCGCGGCGGTCTCCACCCGCTGTTGCAGGCGCCGCACCGCCGGATCCTCGGCATCCAGCCACAGCGCCACCATCGCGATGCGCGTGGCCTGCTCGAGCGTGCGCTCGGAAAGATCCGGATCGCCCAGCGCCTGCGCGCCGAGCTGCAGCAACCGCCGCCGCGCCTTGCGCAGGCCGTCCTGGGCGATGCGATCGTTCGGCGCCAGGCTGCGGATCGCCAGATACAGCGGAATCGCCGACTGCGCATCCTCGAACAGGCGATCGGCGGCCAGCGCGCGCGCCGCCTCGCGCCGTGCCTGCGGCAGGCCGCTGCGGCTCAGCGTCGGCAACGGCGGTTGCCAGTGCGCCACGGTCTCGGCCGCATCTTCGCCGCCGATGGTGACGCTGGGCGCCTGCACCGGCCTGGCCGGTGTCGACTGCGCCGGGGCGATGGCCGCGGCGGTCGCCGGCGCGGTCCCGGCGGCCGGCGCCGGCGGCTGCCGCGCACAGCCGACCAGCGCCGCCGCAAGCATGCTCCAGACCATCACAACGCCGCTGCTGCGCACTTTTCCTCCGAACCATGGCCCTTGCGACGCCGTCCCGTCCGGCGCGCCGTGCGGCCGGCGGAGCGACGTTAGGCTATTCTCGCCTGCCTGAGCAAACCCTGCAGTCAACGGAAATCACGTGCCTTATTGGATCAAGCAACCCGCCGAGCTGAGCGAACGGCTGGCGCAGCGGCCGGCCCGCATCGGCCTGGATACCGAATTCGTCCGCGAACGGACCTACTGGCCGCAACTGGCGCTGGTACAGATGGCGGTGGGCGACGAGATCCTGCTGATCGACCCGCTGATCCCGGGCATGCCGCAGGCGCTGGCGCCGTGGCTGAGCGATCCGGGCATCCTCAAGATCATGCACAGCGCCAGCGAAGACCTCGTCGCCTTCAAGTGCGCCTGCGGCACCCTGCCGCGGCCGCTGTTCGATACCCAGATCGCCGCCGGCCTGGCCGGGCTCGGCGCCGGCATGGGCTACCAGAAATTGGTGCTGGAGATCACCGGCGTGCACCTGGCCAAGGGCGAGACCCGCTCGGACTGGCTGCGCCGCCCGCTGTCGCCGGCGCAACTGGAATACGCCGCCGACGACGTGCGCCACCTGTTCGCGCTGCACGACGCGCTGCAGGCGCGGCTGCAGACCCTGGAGCGCAGCGACTGGCTGCACGAGGACGGCGAACGCCTGCTCGGCACCGTCGAACAGGACGATGGCGAGCGCTGGCCGCACCTGGGCATGCGCTCGGCGCAGTTCATGGACCGCCCGGCGCAACTGCGCCTGCTGCGCCTGCTGCGCTGGCGCGACACGCAGGCCCGGCACAGCGACAAGCCGCGCAGCTGGATCCTGGACAACGAACTGGCCGCCACCCTGGCGCGGTTCCCGCCGCAGGATCCGCCGGCCATGCTGGCGCTGTTCGACAAGCACCCCAAGGCGCCGCGCAAACTCAGCGACGCGCTGTGGCAGGCGCTGACCACGCCGCTGGCCGACGAGGCCGACGCACCGCAGGCGCTGGCCGCCAGCGACGACAACAAGGCCGCGCTGAAGCGGCTGCAGGACGCGGTGGCCGCACGCAGCGCCGAACTCGGCCTGCCCGACGGCCTGCTGGCCTCGCGCAAGCACCTGGAAGCCCTGCTGGAAAGCGCGCAATGGCCGCAGCCGCTGGCCGGCTGGCGCAGGCGCGAACTGGAACCGCGGCTGCAACCGCTGCTGGGCGCCGCGCGCTGAGCGGATGCGGTCGGCCATCGGCATAAAAAAAGGCCAGGAAATCCTGGCTTTTTTTCGTTCGCTCAATACTTGAAGAGCGGGAACTTCAGATCCGGATGGCGCGCCTTCCATTCGTTGTAGGCGGCGGTGCCTTCCCAGGCGGCGAACGCCTTGGGGGTGCGGCCGCGGCCGGACCAGGTTTCGCCGGTATGCGGCAACTGGTACTTCGGCTTGACCTCGCTGCGGCCACCGGCGGACTTGCTGCTGGCCGGCTTGGGCGCCGCGCTGGTCACGTAGGCGGCGATCTCGTTGCGCTGCTTGGCGCTGAAGAACTCGGCGAACTGTTCCAGCAGCGACAGCACGTTGGCGTGCGCCGCATTGGTTTCGCCCTCGCGCGCCTGCCGCTCCTGCTCTTCCAGCTTGCGCATTTCTTCCTGCAGCTTGGCCTTGGCTTCGGCGATCTGTTGCAAGTTGCGAACTTCCGTCATGTGTAAAAGACCTGTCTTTAAGGAAAAGGTATGAGGCGGACGGTATATTCCGTCCGGAACGAAATCACTGCGGGAGATTTCGGCCGCCGAGTATATCGACTCCATGCGAGCGCTGTAGACAGCATGCTGAGCGCGTTTGCGATGGCGCCCGACCCGTCAACCACCCCGGCGCCGCGGATGTTGCGGTGCCCCCCTTGGCACGCGGCCCCGTGCCCAGTTACACTACGCGTCTGATGTGGGGCGGTAGCTCAGCTGGGAGAGCGTCGCGTTCGCAATGCGAAGGTCGAGGGTTCGATCCCCTTCCGCTCCACCATCTTGCCGTCTTCGACGGTGCAAACGAGGTCAGACAGCCACCAGGCTCTCTGGCCTTTTTTGTTGGCCGATCGTGCGCCTGGAGGCGTTCGATCGCGCGACGTCGGGCGTGTTGCGCGACCGGGAATCCCGGGCCTTCGTCCTGGACGGACGGGAAGCGGGAGCAACGCGCTCCCGCCGCCACATCGCTCAGTCCTGCTCGCCCTGCCCCGCCTCGTCCTGGCCGGAACGCGGGCCGCGCTCGTGCGCCTCGCGCAGCTTCTGGTCTTCCAGGCCGGGCCGTTGCTTGGCGGTGTCGTCCTGGGCACGGTCCTGCTGGCCCTCGTGGATGCCCTGCTGCTTGCCGGACTGGGTGGTTTCGTCTTTTGCCATGGTCTGCACCTCGCTGGGGCGGATGCCCGTTTCAGGCCACCCTAGCGAGGCCGCCGTGATGCATGGATCACGGCATGCCCGGCATCACGCCGCCAGCGCCGGCGCGCCGGCCTCTGCGATGTCGTCGCTGCGCAGCAGCCGCGCGCGGTCCAGCAGGATCACCAGCCGATCCTCCAGCTTGCCCATGCCCTGCAGCAGGTCGCGGCGGATATCGCTGCCGAAGCTCGGCGGCGCTTCGATCTGCTGCGGCTGCAGTTCCAGCACCTCGTTGACCGCGTCCACCAGCAGGCCGAAGGACTGCGCGCCACCGGCCTCGTCGGTGGCGGCGGTGGCGATGACGATACAGCTGCGCCGGGTGACCTGGCTGGGCGCGCGGCCGAGCCGCGACTGCAGGTCCACCACCGGCACCACCGCGCCGCGCAGGTTGATCACCCCGCGCACGCAGGCCGGCATGGTCGGCACCGGGGTCGGCGTGCGGTACTCGATGATCTCGTGGATGCCGGCGATATTGAGTCCGAACAGTTCGCGATCCAGTTGGAAGGTCAGGAACTGCCAGCCGCCATGCGGCGTGTCCGCGGCCGCGTGCTCGTAACGATCGTTGTGCATGGTGTTCCCCTTCAGAAGTTGACGAACTGGCCTTCGTCCGGCGCATCCGCCAGCGCGTAGGCCGGAACCGGCCGCGCGCGCGGGCGCAGACCCTTGCCGGCGTTGCGCAGCGGCCGGGTGGCGGCCGGCCTGGGCGTCACCGGCGCAGCGCGGCGGGGCGCGGCCAGGTCCTGTTCGCGGTTGAGGCGGAAGAATCCCATCGCCTGCTGCAACGATTCGGCCTGGGTGCTCATCTGCTCGGCGGTCGCCGCCAGTTGCTCTGAGGCCGCCGCATTCTGCTGCGTGGCCTGGCTGAGCTGGGACACCGCCAGGTTGATCTGGGTGACGCCGGAGGACTGCTCCTGCGAGGCCGAGGCGATCTCCTGCACCAGATCCGAGGTCTTCTTGATGCTGGGCACGATGGTGCCGAGCAGGTTGCCGGCGCGATCGGCCAGGCCCACGCTGCTGGCGGCGACTTCGCCGATCTCCTGCGCGGCGACCTGGCTGCGCTCGGCCAGCTTGCGCACTTCCGCCGCCACCACCGCGAAGCCCTTGCCGTGCTCGCCGGCACGCGCGGCCTCGATCGCCGCGTTCAACGCCAGCAGGTTGGTCTGGTAGGCGATGTCGTCGATGATGCCGATCTTCTGCGCGATCTGCTTCATCGCATGGGTCGAGGCCAGCACCGCTTCGCCGCCCTCCACCGCTTCCTTGGCCGCCTGCGCCGACATGCCCTCGGTGACCTTGGCGTTGTCGGTGTTCTGCGCGATGGACGCGGTCATCTGCTCCAGCGACGCACTGGTTTCCTCCACGCCGGAGGCCTGCTCGGTGGCGGCCTGGCTCAGCGACTGCGCGGTGGCGCTGACTTCCTCGGACGAACCGGCCAGCGACTGCGCACTGGCGTTGACATCGCCCACCACCTCCGCCAGGCGCTCGACCATCGTCTGCAGCGCCACCATCGCGCTGGTGCTGTCGTTGGGGCGGGTCGGCACCTGCACGGTGAGATCGCCGCGGGCGATCCGCGAGGCCACTTCCATCACCGTGCTCGGCTCGCCGCCGAGTTCGCTCATCAGCGACCGCGCGATCAGGAAACCGATCGCCGACGCGCACAGCGCCGCGATCAGGCTGCCAACGATCAGGGTGAGGTTGGTGCGCTGCTGCAGTTGCTCGGCCTCGGCCGCGCGCACGGCCAGCAACTCGCTCTCGGCGCGGCGCACTTCGGCCATGCGGTCGCGCATCGCGTCCATGTAGGCCTTGCCCTTGGAAGCGCGCACCGAGGCGGCCAAGGCCTCCATCGTCGCCTGGCCCTGGTTGACGTTCTTGCGCAGCGCGATCTGCGGATGCACCGCCTGGCTGAGCCATTGCGCCTGGGTCTGCTTCAGCGCGTTCAGACGTTCCTGCTGCTTGGGATTGTCCGCGGTCAGTTCCTGCGCGGTGCGCAGGTGGCTGTCGAAGCTGGCGACGCCGTCGCGGTAGGGTTGCAGGAACGCGTCCTCGCCGGTCAGCGAGAAGCCGCGCGTGCCGGTCTCGATGTTGACCAGGCTGCTGAGCGCAGCATCGACTTCGGCGATCACCTTGTAGGTGTGGGTGTTCCAGTAATTGGCCTGCGACAACGCGGACACGTTGAAGTAGGCCACGCCGGCCAACGCCAGCAGGATGCACAGGACCACGGCGAAACCGCCGTAGAGTTTGGTGGCGATCTTGAGATTCTTCAGCACGGCACTCTCCCGACAATGGGCAGTTGTGACAACGACAGCGACACGGAACTGGCGGCGCGACGGCGCCGCCAGGGAATGGATCAGGCGCGACCCAGCAGCGCTTCGCTGCGGTCGCGATTGCCTGCACCGGGACGGCGCGCGGCAGCGGAGGTGGCACGCGGCGCCCAGCGCGAACCGGCCGCGCGCAGCGGTAACGACGCTTCGCTTTCGTCCAGCGGCTGTGCGGCGCGGCGCGCGGCGGCGGACAACTGGAAGAAGGCCATGCTTTCCTGCAACTGCACGGCCTGCGTGCTCATCGATTCGGCGGTGGCGGCCAGCTCTTCGGAAGCGGTGGCGTTCTGCTGGGTGATCTGGCTCAGCTGCACCACCGCCACGTTGATCTGGGTGACGCCGGAGGACTGCTCCTGCGAGGCGGCAGCGATTTCCTGCACCAGGTCCGAGGTCTTCTTGATGCTCGGTACGATGGTCTCCAGCAATTGCCCGGCGCGCTCGGCCAGTTCCACGCTGGAACCGGCGACCTCGCCGATCTCCTGCGCGGCGACCTGGCTGCGCTCGGCCAGCTTGCGCACTTCCGCGGCGACCACGGCAAAGCCCTTGCCGTGCTCGCCGGCGCGCGCGGCCTCGATCGCCGCATTCAACGCCAACAGGTTGGTCTGGTAGGCGATGTCGTCGATGATGCCGATCTTGTGCGCGATCTGCTTCATCGCCGCCACCGTGGCCACCACCGCCTCGCCACCTTCCAGGGTCTCGCGGGCCGCCTGCGCGGCCATGCCGTCGGTCACCTTGGCGTTGTCGGTGTTCTGCGCGATCGAGGCGGTCATCTGCTCCAGCGAGGCGCTGGTTTCTTCCACACTGGCGGCCTGCTCGGTCGAGGCCTGGCTCAGCGACTGCGCGGTGGCGCTGACTTCCTCCGACGCGCCGGCCAGGCTCTGCGCACTGGCGTTGACCTCGCCCACCACCTGCTGCAGTTTCTCGACCATGCGCTGCATCGCCAGCAGCAACTGCGCGGTCTCGTCGCGGCCGCGCACATCGATCGACATGCTCAGGTCGCCCTCGGACAGCGCATTGGCCACGCTGACCGCCTTGCCGATCGGCCGGGTCACGCTGCGGCTGATGAACACGCCCAGGCCCACGCCGAGCAGCACGCCGCCGATCACGATGGCGAGCATGGTGCGGGTGCTGCTGGCGTAGATCTCGTCGGTGGCGTCGTTGGCCTTGGACGCATTTGCTTCCTTGATCTCGCTCAGCTCCGACATCAGCGCGTCCAGTTCGTCGGAGCTGCTGCGCACGCTCTTGGACAGTTCCGCGAGCTGCGCGTTGCCTTCCGGCAGCGGCTCGCGCATCACCGAGTCGACGAACTGGCCACGTCGCTCCAGGTAGGTCTTCCACACCTGATCGAAGCGGGCCAGCTTGGCCAGCGTATCCGGGTCGTCGAACGACGCCCTGGCCTTGTCCATGTGCTCGACCACCTTGGTGGTGTACTTGTCGAGGCTGGCGACCTGCTTGGCGCGGTCTTCCGCCGTGCTGGCCAACTGCAGGTTGGCGCGCGAGCGGCCGGCGTTGATCAGATTGATGTTGGCCTCTTTCAGATGCGACAGGCCCAGCAGCTCGCGCTCGTACAGCACCGTGGCGTAGTCGTTGATCCGGCCCGAGTTGCGGATGCCGACCCAGCCGATGCAGGCGCCGATCGCTGCCACGATCAGGAATGCCGCCGTCAGCCTGACCCCGATTTTCATATTGCCCAACATGGTGTGTACCCCGATTTGTGTGTGTCCGCCTGCGCCGGGCGATGCATCCGGCGGCGTGTCGCGGCGCCTCGCGGAGCGGTGCCACTCGCTGCGTCGCGAGAGCAACGCTGCGCTGCAACGTCATGCGTGAGGGCTATCGGCGCGATTGAGAGCGCCTTTAAATCGGGCGAAAACTGCAGAATCCCGCATAACGCAGGCGGTTTCGCGACATTCGTGAATGCGCAAAGGTCATTGCGCCGTGGCCCTCGACGCACGGGAGAGAAGGCGCGGGTCGCACGGCGCCGATGTCGCACTTGTTCTGCAACGGCAGATTTCCCCGGTTTTGCACAGAGGCCGAAGTGGGATACCAACCCCTTTAATTTGTAGACAGAATGTGAAAGCAGCGCCGATATGTCACAAGCGCTGTCGCGGAGGGCGGGCACCACGCACCGCCTTCACACCATCGACGGTGCCACGCGCATGCGTCGTTCCGCCGCAGTGCCGCCGCGCAACAGCCGCTGCGCATGCGCCTGCTCCTCGGCCGCCATGTCCTGCAGCGGCTCGAAGCGCTCGCCGACCCAGCTCGCCATCGGCACGCCGTCGCGGTACAGCACGCGCGCGCCCGCTACCCGCGGCACCCGCGTACCGGGCAGCACGCTGCCGAGCAGATTGGCCGGATCGGCGGCGGCCACGCACAGCCAGCTGCCGTCGCCGGGCTGGCGGCGGAGTTGCCGCAGCAGGCCGATCGCCTCGGGCAGGGCGAACTGCTCGCCGGACAGGCCGTCGATGAAGCGCCCACCGCGGATCTCGCCGCGCGCCTCCAGCCGATGGTAGACGCGCAGCAGTTCGCGCCACGGCGGCAGCCACGCCGCCTCGCGCTCGAGCAGGCGCCAGCAGACCACGCCGTAGCGGCGCAGCAGGGTCCGCGCGACGTGCTCGACCGCCTCGCCGCGTGCGGCCGGGTCGTCGGCCTCGGTGTCGGCACGCAGCACCGCCCAGCGTCCGGCGTCCTGGATGCCGCCATACAGCGCCATGCGCGGCCGCCGCCGCGACAGCGCCGAGGGACGCTTCGACGGCGGCACCAGCAGGGCGCGCAGGCCGGCGTAGCTGTCGCAATGGACTCGGCCGGCGGCGACCAGTTCGGCCAGCGCCGCCTCCAGTTCGGTGGACAGCAGGCGCGTGGCCTCGGCGATCTCGTCGAAGAACGAGGCGCCGTGCGCCTCGAGATGGTCGGCGACCTTGCGCGCGCGCGATCCCAGCGCACCGGCTTCCGGCGCTGGCGACAGCCGCGACCAGTGGCCGGCGCTACGCCGCGGCAGCAGCAGGATCGGCGTGCTGCGCAGGGTCGGCGCCGCACCACCGGCACCGGGGCGCAGCCGCGTCCACAGCGTGCGCCCGGCGCTGCAGGCCTCGTCCAGCCACGCCGGGCGATAGTCGCGCAGCCGCGCCGGCAACAGCTCCGCCTCCCACAGCGGCGCCGCGGCCTCCACGCCCTCCAGTTGCGCCAGCACCGCCGCCAGCGCCTCGGCGCCGGCGACCTGCCCTTCCGCATCCAGATGCTGCCAGCGGAACAGGAAACGCGCGTAGTCGCGCGGCGCCACCGGTTCGATCTCGCGGCGCAGGCGGCCGAGGGTATAGCGGTGGATGCGTGCCAGCAGGTGGCGCTCGCACCATTGCTCGCCATCGGCGTCGGCGCTGAAGCGCCCGCCCAGCACATAGCCGTCCTGCTGCAGCGCCAGCAGCCCCGCCTGCACCTCGCGCAACGGCAGGTGCAGCGGCGCCGCCAGCGCGAGCGCGGTGACCGGCCCCAGCCCCGCCAGGCGCCAGCGCAGCAGTTCGCGTACCGCGCTGTCGCGGTCCCAGTCGGCAACCGCATAGCCCTCGGGCACGGCGATGGGCGGCTGCGCGCTGGCCTGCGGGTACAGCGGCGCCACCGCCGCCAGCGCCTCGGCCGCCACCCACAGCGCCGCCGCGGCGCCGTCCACGCCGTGCAGGCAGGTGGCGCGCGCGTCGGCGGCCAATTCTTCCAGCCACTGCCGCCACTGCGGCTGCGTGGCGGCCTCGTCCGCGCTCAGCACGCCGAGCGTGAGCAGCGCTTCGTGCATCTCGTCGCGGCTGCGCGGCTGCGGCCAGGCCTCCTCGCGCACCGCGGCGATCGCCTGCGGGTCCAACTGGCCGAGATCGTCGGCGCTGTCCGGATCCTGATAGCGGCGGCTCTGCACCGCCTGGGTCCGTCGTTCTTCCAGCGGTGCGTCGTCGAGGAAGGCATAGGGCCGCGCCTCCAGGGCCTCGGCCGCCAGCGGCGATGGCGCGGTCAGTTCGCGCGCCAGCACGCGCACGTCGCCGGCCTCGATGCCGCGCAGCAGCTGCAGCCAGCCAGCGCTGTCCATCGCCCCATCCAGGCAATCGCGCAGGGTCTGCGCCACCAGCGGATGCTCGGGAATCTCGCGCTCGCCAACCAGGTTCTCCGCGCAGGCCACCTGGTCCGGGAACACCGTGGCCAGCAGATCCTCGGACTTCATCCGCTGCAGTTGCGGTGCGACCTTGCGGCCGCCGGTGAAGCGCGGCAATGCCAGCGCGTTGGTCGCGTTCCAGCGCCAGCGCACGCCGAACAGCGGCGCGTCCAGCAGCGCCTGCACCAGCACGTCCAGCGCCGAGGCGGCGCGCAGGTAACGCGCCACCTCGTCCAGGGCGAAACTGTGCCGGGTCGACAGCGACAGCACGATCGCGTCCTCGGTCGCAGCCGCCTGCAGTTCGAAATTGAAGGTGCGGCAGAAACGCTTGCGCAGGGCCAGGCCCCAGGCGCGGTTGATGCGGCTGCCGTAGACGCTGTGGATCACCAGCTGGGTGCCGCCGGTGGCGTCGAAGAAGCGTTCCAGCACGATGCACTGCTGGGTCGGCAAGGCGCCCAGCGCCGCATGCGCGCGGCCCAGGTAATCGACGACCTGCTGCGCGGCGGCCGCGTCCAGCGCCAGCGGGCCGCACAGCCACTGCAGCGCCTGCGCCGCCCCGCCCTGCTCCAGCGCCTGTTCGACCTCGGTGCGCAGCCGCGACACGCCCAGCGACAGCGCGTCGCTGCGCCCGGGCGCTTCCCCCATCCAGAACGGGATGTTGGGCGGCGCACCGCGCGCGTCCTCCACCCGCACCTTTCCCGCTTCCACGCGCAGGATGCGGTAGCTGGCGTTGCCGAGCTGGAACACATCGCCGCCGAGGCTCTCCACCGCGAAATCCTCGTTGACCGTGCCGATGGTCTGCGCCTGCGGCTCCAGCACCACGCTGTAGTCGCCGGTCTCGGGAATGGTGCCACCGGAAGTGAGCGCGGCCATCCGCGCACCGCGGCGCTGGCGCACGCGGCGATGCACCGCATCGCGATGCAGGTAGCCGGCGCGCGGCCCCAGCCGCGTGCTGAAACCTTCGCAGAGCATGCGCAGCACCGCGTCGAACTGCGCGCGCGGCAGCGCCGCATACGGCCAGGCGCCACGCACCAGCGCGTACAGCGCGTCTTCTTCCCACTCCTGGCAGGCGACCTCGGCGACGAGCTGCTGGGCGAGCACGTCCAGCGGCGCATCGAGCATGCGCAGCGCATCCAGTTCGCCGCGGCGCACGCAATCCAGCAGGGCCGCGCACTCGACCAGGTCGTCGCGCGACTGCGGGAACAGCCGCGCCTTGGGCGTGCCGCCCACCGCATGCCCGGAGCGGCCGGCGCGCTGCAGGAACGCGGCGATGGAACGCGGCGAGCCGAGCTGGCAGACCAGGTCGACGTCGCCGATGTCCAGACCCAGTTCCAACGATGCCGTGGCCACCAACACCTGCAGGTCGCCGGCCTTGAGCCGGCGCTCGGCGAGCAGCCGCGTCTCGCGCGCCAGGCTGCCGTGATGCGCCGCCACCGCCTGCGTGCCGAGCAGCTCGCCGAGGTGCCGCGCGGTGCGCTCGGCCATGCGTCGGGTGTTGACGAACACCAGGGTGGTGCGGTGCGCGCGCACCAGTTCGGCCAGTCGCGTGTACACCTGCTGCCACTGGTCGGCGGACATGGTCACGCTGAGCGGCGTCGGCGGCACCTCCAGTGCCAGGTCGCGGGCGCGCGCATAGCCGACGTCGACGATGGCGCAGTCGGCAACGCCGTCGTGCACCGCAGCGCTGCCGACCAGGAAGCGCGCGACCGCCTCGATCGGCTTCTGCGTCGCCGACAGGCCGATGCGCAGCGGCGGCACCTCGCACAGCTGCTGCAGGCGCTGCAACGACAGCGCCAGGTGGCTGCCGCGCTTGTTCGCCGCCAGCGCATGGATCTCGTCGACGATCACCGTGCGCACGTGGCGCAGCGTCTCGCGCCCGGACACCGAGCCGAGCAGCACGTACAGCGACTCCGGCGTGGTCACCAGCACGTGCGGTGGGCGCCGCCGCGCCTGCGCACGCTCGCGCTGCGGCGTGTCGCCGGTGCGCACCGCCGTACGGATCTGCACATCCGGCAACCCCAGCGCCGCCAGTGCGTCGCGGATGCCCTGCAACGGCGCCTCGAGATTGAGCTGGATATCGTTTGAAAGCGCTTTCAGTGGGGACACGTACAGCACCTGAGTGCGGTCGGGCAGGCCGCCTTCACGCAGGCCTTCGCGCACCAGCGCGTCCAGCGCGGCCAGAAACGCCGTCAAGGTCTTGCCGGAGCCGGTCGGCGCAGCCACGAGCGTATGCCGCCCCGCCTGGATCGCCGGCCACGCCTGTTCCTGCGCCGGCGTGGGCGCAGCGAAACGCTGCTCGAACCAGCGTGCCACGGCGGGATGGAAGCGCGTTTGCGCCAACGACATGCGATCTCCTGGGCCACCGCCGCAACGCATGCGCGACGCACCGACGATGCCATCGATGCATATTGTCCACGCGATTGTCTCGCGCCAGCGGCTCGGCAATGAAAATGGTGACGTTATCTGGGCAATCAAGCGCATTCACACGCGAGCGCTGTTTTTACGGGCTTTTCTATTAAGCGTTCATCGAACGACATAATGTCTACCACTCGCTCCGCATAGCGCGGTTATGTTGTCGACGGCATCACGTATCCCGGCCTAGCGTTTGCGCATCACGCACGAGCTTCGCTTCTGGGAACGGAAATGCGGCACGGCAACACCAACGAACAACGGCATCGCCCATCACGCGCGCGGGACGCTCCACGCCCCGCACACGTGATCGCGGCGGCGCGTGTTCGCGTCGCCTCCGCTTCCGTCTCCCTTCGATGTCGATCTGTCGTCGCCTTGCGGCGTACGGCGGCGATGGCGGCGGCATCCGCCATTGGTCCTGCACTGCAGGATCGCGCATGCGCTTTACCTCTCCACCCGCCATCGCCAAGGAGCATCACAATGGCACAGAGCAGCCAGTCCCTCTCCAGCAACGACCTCAGCCAGCGCCGCAGCAGCGACGCGCAACCGTCGCTTGGCGTCGCGCCGAACGTGTTCGAAGGCAACGACCCGGCCGCGATCGCACGCGCGCTCAAGCAGTCGGCCGACCTGCACGCGCGCCGCCGCACCGGTCCGTATCGCTCGGCCATGTCGATGCTGACCTTCTACATCAATCGCGCCGGCGATCAGTTGCCGGAGCCGCGCCGCAAGATCCTGGAGCAGGCCAAGGACGAGTTGCGCAGCCTGTACGGCAAGCCGCGCAAGGATGGCGCCAGCGATTGAGCGGAGGCACGCGCGCAGCGTGATGCAGCGAGCAGTTCCGCACGCTGCCTGCGCGAGGCGCGCGCCGCCCGATTGCCGTCCTCCAACGCACTGCCACATGATGCGGACATGGCCAAGGCATCCGACATTTCGGATCTCATCCAGCACACTGCCGCCGCGGCGCAGGACGACGCGGCGCTGCTGTCGCGCATCATCCTGGCGCAGGGCGAAATCGCCGCGGCCGGCGGCGATCCGCTGCAGGTGGTCGATGTGGTCACCCATCGCGCACAGGAGCTGACCCGCTCCAACGGCGCGGTGGTGGAGATGTGCGACGGCAGCGACATGCTGTACTGGTCGGCCAGCGGCGTCGCCGAACGCCACCTCGGCCTGCGCCTGCCCAGCAACGGCAGCCTGTCCGGCCTGTGCATGCGCAGCGGCCAGGTATTGCGCTGCGACGATTCGGAAATCGATCCACGCGTCGACCGCGAGGCCTGCCGCCGCATCGGCCTGCGCTCGATGCTGGTGGTGCCGCTGCGCTACGGCGACCGCAGCATCGGCGTGCTCAAGGTACTGGCGCCGCAACCCAACGCCTACAGCGCGCAGGACGTGCGCACGCTAGAACTGCTGGCGACCCTGGTCGGGGCGACGCTGGCGCTGGCGATGGACCGCGCCGCGTTGCAGACCGACATCGCGCGCCGCCAGGACGTGGAGAAGCATGCCTTCCGCGAAAAGGCGGCGATCGCCACCCGCATCCGCGAGACCATCGCCGGCGCGCGCCTGCAGATCGTGACCCAGCCGGTGCTGGCGCTTGCCTCGCAACGCATCGTCGGCGTGGAGGCGCTGTCGCGCTTTCCGGCCAATCCGGCGCTGCCGCCGCTGCGCTGGTTCGACGACGCCAGCCGGGTCGGGCTGGCGCTGGATCTGGAACTGGCCGCCGCGCACAAGGCATTGGAGTTGCTGGCGCAGTTGCCGGCGCCGCTGTACCTGGCGATCAACGTGTCCGCACAGACGCTGCTGCATCCGCAGTTGCAGGCACTGCTGCACGGCCACGACCTGTCGCGGATCGTGCTGGAGATCACCGAGCAATTGCAGGCGCCGGACTATCCGCGCCTGTCCGAACACATCGGCCTGCTGCAGCGGCAGGGCCTGCGCATCGCCCTCGACGACGCCGGTACCGGCTTCGCCAGCCTGCGCCACCTGCTGCACCTGGCGCCGGACATCATCAAGCTGGACCTGACCCTGACCCGCGGCATCGACGCCGAGCCGCGCCGGCAGCGGCTGGCACTGGCGATCCTGTCCTTCGCCGCCGAAACCAATGCCGACGTGGTCGTCGAAGGCATCGAGACCGAGAGCGAACTGGCGACGCTGCAGGCGCTGGGCATGCGCTACGGCCAGGGCTACCAGCTCGCCCACCCCGGGCCGCTGTCGGCGCACCTGGCACGGTATCCGGCGATCGACGACGGCAGCGGCTGAGAACGTCCACCGCGGGCGCGGCGCTGGTCCCGGTTCGGCATCATCCCCGACAAGGCATTGCCATAGATCGTCATGCCGGCCTGGTCGCGGCTGAAGCCGCTCCTACGAAAGCTTGCGCTACGGGCAGCGCGACACCCTCGCCGACCCTGGGCCGTTGCCGGTGCATATGGAAACGCGCTCCAGCGATCGGCGACTGGCTCGACCAAGTCACTGCCAAGCGCTCCATCATCCCGTGCAGGAGCGACGTCAGCCGCGACGGGGCGTCACCGTTGACGCCCCGTCGCGGCTGCGCAAACGCCAGGCAAGAAAAAAGCGGGCCGAAGGCCCGCTTTTTCCTGGAACGACGCTGGCAGCGTGCGGCTTATTCGGCCGACGCGCCCTCGCCTTCTTCCACGGCCTTCATCGACAGGCGGATGCGGCCCTGCTTGTCGACTTCCAGCACCTTGACCTTGACCACGTCGCCTTCCTTCAGCTTGTCGCCGACCTTCTCCACGCGCTCGCTGGAGATCTGCGAGACGTGCACCAGGCCGTCCTTGCCCGGCAGGATGGTCACGAACGCGCCGAAGTCCATGATCTTGGCGACCTTGCCTTCGTAGATGCGGCCCGGCTCGACGTCCGAGGTGATCTGCTCGATGCGCGACTTGGCGGCCTGCGCGGCGATCGCGTTGACCGAGGCGATGACGATGGTGCCGTCGTCCTGGATGTCGATCTGGGTGCCGGTTTCCTTGGTGATCGCCTGGATGGTCGAACCGCCCTTGCCGATCACTTCGCGGATCTTGTCCGGGTGGATCTTGATCGTCAGCAGGCGCGGCGCGTAGTCGCTCAGCTCCGCACGCGGGGTGGTCAGCGCCTTGGACATCTCGCCGAGGATGTGCAGACGGCCGGCCTTCGCCTGGGCCAGGGCCTGCTTCATGATCTCTTCGGTGATGCCTTCGATCTTGATGTCCATCTGCAGCGCGGACACGCCGTCGGCGGTACCGGCGACCTTGAAGTCCATGTCGCCCAGGTGATCTTCATCGCCCAGGATGTCCGACAGCACCACGAAGTTGTTGCCTTCCTTCACCAGGCCCATGGCGATACCGGCCACCGGCGCCTTCACCGGCACGCCGGCGTCCATCAGCGCCAGCGACGAGCCGCAGACCGAGGCCATCGACGAGGAACCGTTGGATTCGGTGATTTCCGAGACCACGCGGATGGTGTACGGGAACTCTTCCATGGTCGGCATCACCGCCAGCACGCCGCGCTTGGCGAGGCGGCCGTGGCCGATCTCGCGGCGCTTGGGCGCGCCGAAGCGGCCGCACTCGCCCACCGAGTACGGAGGGAAGTTGTAGTGGAACAGGAAGTTTTCCTTGTACTCGCCGGAGACCGCGTCGATCACCTGGCCGTCGCGGGCGGTGCCCAGCGTGGTGACCACGATCGCCTGGGTCTCGCCGCGGGTGAACAGCGCCGAGCCGTGGGTACGCGGCAGCACGCCGGCCTGCACGCTGATCGGACGCACGGTGTCCAGCGCACGGCCGTCGATGCGCACCTTGGTGCTCAGCACCGAACCGCGCATGGTCTGGTATTCCAGCTCGCCGAATTCCTTGGCCAGGTCGGCGGCGACCCAGTTCTCGGCGGTGGCGCGCGGCGCCAACTGCGCCAGCACGTCCTTCTTGATCGCGGCGATGGCGTCGCGGCGCTGCAGCTTGTCGCGCACCTGGAACGCGGCGGCCAGCTGCTCGCCGACGGCTTCCTTCAGCGCGGCGATCATGGCGTCGTTCTTGGACGGGGCGACCCAGTCGGACGGCTTGGTGCCGGCTTCGACGGTCAGCTCGTTGATCGCGTTGATGACCTTCTGCATCTCGCGGTGGCCGAAGGTGACCGCGCCCAGCATCACTTCTTCCGACAGCAGCGCGGCTTCGGACTCGACCATCAGCACCGCGTTGGCGGTACCGGCGACGACCAGCTCCAGCTGCGAATCCTTCAGGTCCGACACGGTCGGGTTGAGGATGTACTCACCATTCTTGTAGCCGACCTTGGCGGCGCCGATCGGGCCCTTGAACGGGGTGCCGGCCAGCGACAGGGCGGCCGAGGCGCCGATCAGCGCGGCGATGTCGCCGTCGATGTCCGGGTTCATCGACATCACCGTGGCGATGATCTGCACTTCGTTCTTGTAATCCTCCGGGAACAGCGGACGGATCGGACGGTCGATCAGACGCGAAATCAGCGTCTCCTTCTCGGTCGCACGGCCCTCGCGCTTGAAGAAGCCGCCGGGGATGCGGCCGCCGGCGTAGAACTTCTCCTGATAGTCGACCGTCAGCGGGAAGAAGTCCTGACCTTCGCGCGCGCTCTTGGCGGCGACGGCGGTGACCAGCAGTACGGTGTCGTCCATCTTGACGATGACGGCACCGCCGGCCTGGCGGGCGATCTCGCCGGTTTCGAGGGTGACGGTGTGCTTGCCGTACTGGAAGGTTTTGGTGATTTTTGCCACGGGGTTTCCTTGGATGATGCTGTCTGCAAATGGACCGCTGACGGCCCATGCCGCTGGCGGGTGGCCGGGAGGATCCGGCCGGTGGCGCGGAGCGATCCCCGGGCCACGGTACTACCCAAAACAAAACCGCGGCGCATCGCTGCGCCGCGGTGGGGTTCGTTGACTCAGCGACGCAGGCCGAGCTTCTCGATCAGCGCCTTGTAGCGCTCGCCATCCTTCTTCTTCAGATAGTCGAGCAGGCTGCGGCGGCGGTTGACCATCTGCAGCAGGCCGCGGCGGCTGTGGTGATCCTTCTTGTGGGTCTTGAAGTGGCCGGTCAGCAGCTCGATGCGGGCGGTCAGCAGGGCGACCTGCACTTCCGGCGAACCGGTGTCGGCAGCGCCGCGCTTGTTTTCTTCGATGACTTTCTGGGTGTCGATGGACATGAGGTTTTTTCTCTGAGATGCGTGGCCGGCAGGAACGTGCAGAGGACGCACCGCCTGGCTCGCCGATTGCGAAGGATTGCGCCGGAGCGCAGCGTGCCGGAAAGGCCGCGGAATTGTACCGGCCCCGGCCCGGGGGAACAAGGTGTTAAGACAGCGTCATGACTGAACGACAGTCAGGCAACACCCGGCGCGACCGCATCGCGGTCACGGATTGAACATGCGCTGCGGCGCCAGCAGCCCGCTCGCATCGACCTGACCCAGGCCCAGCGGGACGCCGTCGGCGTCGAACACCGCGGCCAGGCCGGGCGCCCAGGCAGGATCGCGCAGGCGCTGGCCCATGCGGAAACGCTGCGCCGCAGCAGGCTCCAGGCGCACCGGCGGGAAATCGGCCAGGCCGGCGGCCAGCGGCAGCACCAGCGCCTCCAGCGCCGCCGGATCCTGCGCGGCCAGGTGCTGCAGGTGCTCCAGGGTGACCATCTGCGGGTTGCGGAACGGTTCCACCCACAGCCGCCGCAGCGCGGCGATATGCGCACCGCAGCCCAACGCCTCGCCCAGGTCGCGGGCCAGGCTGCGGATGTAGGTGCCGGACCCGCAGGTCACGTGCAGGCGCAGGCGGTCGCCGGCATGGGCGAGCACGTCGATCGCATGCACCTCGACCTCGCGCTCGGGTGCTTCGATCGCCTCGCCGCGGCGCGCCTTGAGGTACAGCGGCTCGCCGCCCTGCTTGAGTGCGGAGTAGATCGGCGCGCGCTGGCGGATGCGCCCGCGCAGCGGTGCCAGCGCCGCCTCCAGGGCGGCCGCGTCCAGCGGCGGCACCGGGCGGGTGCGCAGCACCGCGCCCTCGGCATCGTCGCTGTCGGTGGTGACGCCGAGCACGACCTCCGCTTCGTAGGCCTTGGCCGAGCCGAGCAGCAACCCGGCCAACTTGGTCGCCTCGCCGAAACACAGCGGCAGCAGGCCGGTCGCGAGCGGATCCAGGCTGCCGGTGTGACCGCCCTTCTCCGCACGGAACAGCCGCCGCGCCGCCTGCAGCGCCGCGTTGGAACTCATGCCGATCGGCTTGTCCAGCAGCACGATGCCGTCGAGGCGACGGAAGACGATACGGGGCAGGCGCGGGCCGAAGACGGGCATGGGGTCAGGGCGGGGATTCGGGATCGGGGATTCGGGATTGGCGAATCCTGCGGCGGCGCAATGCTTGCGGCCGACACAGGCAGAACGCGCAGGCACGCGAAACAGCGGAGCGCGGTACGAATGAGGGAGCGCCGCGATCATGGCCGCGAGGCGGACGCGACCGCCAGCGTTCGAACAGTGGCGCCGATGCCGAGGCGTCGGCGGAGGGCTCAGTCCTTGCGCGGCGCAGCTTCGCCGTCGTCGGCCGCATGGCCGTCGTCGTCCTGCTCCTGCTGCAGTTCCGGCATGTCGCGCAGCAGATTGTCGATGCGCTCGCCGCGATCGACCGAATCGTCGTAGTGGAAATGCAGTTCGGGCACGTGGCGCAGCTTCATCACCCGCGCCAGCTCGCTGCGCAACTGCGGCGCCAGTTCCTTCAGGCCCTTGACCGCCTCGGCCGAGCGCTCCTGCATCAGCGCGGTGACGAACACCTTGGCATGGGCCAGATCGCGGGTGACCTCGACATCGGACACGCTGACCGACGGCAGCCCGTGATCGCGCACGGCCGCATGCACGATCGTGCCGAGGTCGCGCCGGATCTGCGCGGACACGCGATCGGTACGGTGAAAGGATTTGGTGGGCATAGCGAAAATCTCTCTGTTCGGAACAAAGAAACCGGGAAGGGTCTGGGACGAGCGACGCGCCTGCAGCGCCCCGCTCTTCCCATTCCCCAATCCCGATTCCCGAATCCCGGCTCTTACAGCGTACGCTGCACTTCGATGCGCTCGAAGCACTCGATCTGGTCGCCGGCCTTGACGTCGTTGTAGGCCTTCACGCCGATACCGCACTCGGTGCCGTTGCGCACTTCGTCGACGTTCTCCTTGAAGCGACGCAGCGATTCCAGCTCGCCCTCGAACACCACGGTGTTGTCGCGCAGCACGCGGATCGGCTTGTTGCGCTTGACCACGCCCTCCACGACCATGCAGCCGGCGACGGCGCCGAACTTGGAGCTGCGGAACACGTCGCGCACCTGGGCGATACCGATGATCTCTTCGCGGATCTCCACGCCCAGCAGGCCGGACGCCACCTGCTTCACCTGGTCGATCACGTCGTAGATGATCGAGAAGTACCGCAGGTCGATGCCGTTGGTCTCGATGATGCGCCGCGCCGAGGCATCGGCACGCACGTTGAAGCCGATCACCGTGGCCTTGGACGCCAGCGCCGAATTCGCATCGGACTCGGTGATGCCGCCCACGCCGGAGTGGATCACGTTGATGCGGATTTGCTCGTTGGACAGCGCGGTCAGCGACTGCTTCAGCGCTTCCACCGAACCCTGCACGTCGGCCTTGATCACCAGGTTCAGCGACAGCTGGCCTTCGCCCTTGCCGAGCTGCGACATGATGTCTTCCATGCGGCTGCCCGCCGAGGACACCAGGCGCGATTCGCGGCGCTTGGTCTCGCGCTGCTGCGCCACGTCCTTGGCCAGGCGCTCGTCGTCGACGACCACGAAGTCGTCGCCGGCATCCGGCACGCCGGACAGACCCAGCACCTGCACCGGGATCGACGGACCCGCCGAATCGGGCTGCTTGCCGGTCTCGTCGAACAGCGCACGCACGCGGCCGTACTGGATGCCGCACACCAGGTAGTCGCCCTTCTTCAGCGCGCCCTGCTGCACCAGCACCGTCGCCACCGGGCCGCGGCCCTTGTCCAGCGAGGACTCGATCACCACGCCGCTGGCGCGGCCTTCGGCCACCGCCCGCAGTTCCAGCACTTCGGCCTGCAGCGAGATCGCGTCCAGCAGCACGTCGATGCCCTGGCCGGTCTTGGCCGAGAGTTCGACGAACTGGGTGTCGCCGCCGAATTCTTCGGCGACCACGTCCTGCGCCAGCAGCTCGTTCTTGACCCGCAGCGGATCGGCGCCGGACTTGTCGATCTTGTTGACCGCCACGATCAGCGGCACGCCGGCCGCCTTCGCATGCTTGACCGCCTCGACCGTCTGCGGCATCACGCCGTCGTCGGCCGCGACCACCAGCACCACGATGTCGGTGAGCTTGGCGCCGCGCGCGCGCATCGAGGTGAACGCGGCATGGCCCGGGGTATCCAGGAAGCTGATGACGCCGCGATCGGTTTCGACGTGGTAGGCGCCGATGTGCTGGGTGATGCCGCCGGCTTCGCCCGAGGCGACCTTGGTGCGGCGGATGTAGTCCAGCAGCGAGGTCTTGCCGTGGTCGACGTGGCCCATGATGGTGACCACCGGCGGCCGCGGCAGCTTCTCGCCCTGCGCGTCCTCGGTGTGCGCCAGCAGCGCGTCCTCGGCGTCGGCACTGCCCGCTCGCACCGGCTTGTGGCCGAGTTCTTCGGTCACCAGCGCGGCGGTGTCGTGGTCGATGGACTGGGTGATGGTGGCCATCACGCCCATCTTGAACAGTGCCTTCACCACGTCGCCGCCCTTCAGCGCGAGCTTCTGCGCCAGGTCGGCCACGGTGATGGTGTCGCCGATCGCCACTTCACGCACCACCGGTGCGGTCGGACGTTCGAAGCCGTGCGCGCCGCCGCCGCTGCGCGACGGTTCGGCCTGGCGACGGCCGCCGCTGTGGCTGCCGCCGCGCGGCTTGCCGCGCACGTTGGAACGGCGCGCGCGATCGGCCGCGGACAGGTGCAACTGGCCGGCGAAGCGGCTGGTGCTGTCGTCGTCCTCGACCCCGGCGACCATCACGTGCGAGCCGCGGGTCTTGTGCTTGTTGGCGGCGTTGTTGCGATCGTCGCTGCGCGGCGCCGCCGGCTTGGCCGGATGCGCGGCACCGGCCGGACGCGGCGCCATCGGCGGGCGCGGCGCGCGCGGCGCAGCGGCGGCGTTACGGTCGGCGGCAGGCGCGGACGGGGCCGCGGCCGGCGGTGCCGACTCGGCGTCCAGCGCGGCCTGGGCCGCACGTTGCTCGGCCTCGGCGCGCTCGCGCGCTTCCTGCTCGGCCTTGCGCTTGCGCTCGATTTCCTCGGCGCGCGCACGGTCCTGCTCGGCGAGCTTCTGCTGCTCGGCCAGATTGCGCTGCTTGGATTCCTCCAGCTTGCGCAGGATCTCGGCGCGCTCGTCGTCCACCCGTCCGCCCGCGGACGGCGCCGCACGCTCGGCGGCCAGATCCTCGGCCGACTTCACGTAGGTGCGCTTCTGCCGGACCTCGACGTTGACCGTGGTCTTGCTGCGCCCGGCGCTGACCGTCACTTCCTGCAGCTTGCGCCGGTTCAGGGTGATCTTCTTCGGCGCCGCCTGGGCCTCTTCCTCGACCGGCTTGTCGGTCTTGCCGTGGGTACGGCGCAGGAAGCCCAGCAGCTTCATCTTTTCGGTGCTGGTGACGACCTGGTCGGGACCGCTGAACTTCATCCCGGCGTCGGCCAGTTGAACCAGCAGTTTCTCGACCGGCGTGTTCACCAGTTCGGCCAGCTTGCGGATGGTGGTTTGCTGCGACATTCGGATCCTATGATCTGGTTGGCGCCCCCTCGCCGCGTGCGAAGGTAGCGCGGATTCTAAGCCCTGATCGGGTCAGGGCGGCATTCATCGCTGACTCATTCGCCGCGCTCCAGGCGGGCGATCTCCTCGGCGCGGGCGGCCAGGATCAGGGCCGCGGCACGGTCCTTGTCCAGGTCCTCGATGCCGAACTCGAGGATTTCGTCGGCAGCCAGATCCGACAGGTCCTCGCTGGTGCGCACGCCATGGCTGGCCAACGCGTAGGCGGTGCCCTCGTCCATGCCCGGCAGCGACAGCAGGTCCGCCGCCGGCACGCCGTCGTCGTCGCTCTCCTCGGCGGCCAGCGCCTCGTTGAGCAGCGCGTCGCGGGCACGGGCGCGCAGTTCCTCGACGATGTCCTCGTCGAAGCCTTCCACCGCCAGCAGCTCGCCGACCGGCACGTAGGCGATTTCCTCGACCGAGTTGAAGCCCTCGGCGACCAGGATCGCGGCGATCTCCTCGTCCACTTCCAGCTTGTCCATGAACAGCTGGCGGGCCACGGCCTGCTCGGCCTCGGACTTGGCCGCGACCTGCTCGGCGGTCATCACGTTGAGCTGCCAGCCGGTCAGGCGGCTGGCCAGACGCACGTTCTGGCCGCCCTTGCCGATCGCCTGGGCCAGGCGGTCTTCCGCCACCGCCAGGTCCATCGAGTGCTTCTCTTCATCGACGATGATCGACTGCACCTCGGCCGGCGCCATCGCGTTGATGACGAAGTTGGCCGGATTGTCGTTCCACAGCACGATGTCCACGCGCTCGCCGTTGAGTTCGTTGGACACCGCCTGCACGCGCGACCCGCGCATGCCGATGCAGGCGCCGATCGGATCGGTGCGGGTGTCGTGCGCCAGCACCGCGATCTTGGCGCGGTCGCCCGGATCGCGCGCGCAGGCCTTGATCTCGACCAGGCCCTGGCCCACTTCCGGCACTTCCAGCTTGAACAGCTCGATCATGAATTCCGGCGCGGCGCGGCTGATGAACAGCTGCGGGCCGCGCGGCTCCGAACGCACCTCGGCCAGGTAACCGCGCACGCGGTCGCCGGCGCGCAGCACGTCGCGCGGAATGCCCTTGTCCTTGGGGATGAAGGCCTCGGCGTTGCCGCCCAGGTCCACGTAGATGTTGCCGCGCTCGGCGCGCTTGACCACGCCGGTGACCAGTTCGCCGACGCGATCCTTCCACGCGTCCACCACCTGCTGGCGCTCGGCCTCGCGCACGCGCTGCACGATCACCTGCTTGGCGGCCTGCGCGGCGATGCGGCCGAAGTCCGGATTCTCGATCTGCTCTTCGATGTAGTCGCCGACGTCCACGCCCTCGGCCTCGTCGACCGCGTCCATCAGGCGGATCTGCCGGTCCGGCGACTCCATCACCACGTCGTCGGCCACTACTTCCCAGCGGCGGAAGGTCTCGTAGGTGCCGTCCTTGTGGTCGATGGTGACGCGCGTCAGCACGTCCTGGTCGGGGTAGCGCTTCTTCGCCGCCGACGCCAAGGCGGCCTCGATCGCGTCGAAGATCACTTCGCGCGGCACGCCCTTCTCGTTGGCCACCGCGTCGACTACCAGCAACAGTTCCTTGCTCATTCTTTCGCTCCGCGCGCAGCCTCGTCGGCCGCCGGTTCGTTGGATGGTTTCTTATTGGATTTTGCGTTCTTGCCGGCCGGCTTCGGGCCCTTGCCCGGCTTGGTCGGCGCCAGACCCAGCGCCGCCCAGTCGGGCATGATCCGCGCCTTGTCGATGTTGTCGAAGTCCACCGCCAGTTCGGCGCCGTCGACCTCGAAGGTGATGCGGCCGGCAGCGGCGTCGGCCTGCACGATGCGCCCCTGCAGACGACGACGGCCCTGCTGCGGCAGCTTCAGCACCACCTTGGCCGATTCGCCCAGGTGACGGGAAAACTGTTCGGCACTGAACAGCGGCCGGTCCACGCCCGGCGAGGACACTTCCAGCGTGTAGTTGCCGCTGATCGGGTCTTCCACGTCCAGTTGCGCCGAGACCTCGCGGCTGACCCGCTCGCAGTCGTCGATGTTGACCACGCGCTCGGGCTGTTCGGCCAGCGGCACGTCGATGTACAGGCGCAGAGTGGCGCCGCCGGGGGCCGGCAGGTATTCCGCGCCCAGCAGTTCAAGGCCCAACGCGTCCACGGTCGGGCCCAGCAGAGTCGCGATTTCGTTTGCCTTGTCGCTCACAGCCTGCCTTGCATCTGAAAAGTTGAAAAGTCGATTGCGTGCATTTCCCGGACCCCGGAAACGACAAAGGGCCCTCTGGGCCCCTTGTCCGGTAAAACTCCGGTCACGCTGGATTCCGGTTGCGACGACGGGAACATGCGTCATCGCGAAGCCCAAACTTCCCTGCGGCAGACAACCGATGCACTGGTTGCCGCTGCAGACAAAGATGGTAGCGGGGGCAGGATTTGAACCTGCGACCTTCGGGTTATGAGCCCGACGAGCTGCCAGACTGCTCCACCCCGCAGCAGAAGCGGAATTATGAAGAATCAGTGCGTCGATTGCAAGCCCTGATTTTCATCTCGATGCGGTAGCGACGCTGCCGTTCGAAGGACGCCATGATAACCGCACGCGATGGAAAACGAAACACCAATCGCATCGCCGAATGCAAAAACGCCAACGCCGCCTTGCGGCGGCGTTGGCGGAAAACAGCGGAAACTCCGCGTATTTCGCGATCAGGCCAGGTGCGCGAAGGCGCGCTGGCACCACGCCATCAGCGGGCTCCAGGCCAGGCCGAAGGCCAGCAGGCCCAGCGCGTTGACGCCCAGCGCCACGCCCAGCACGCGGTCGTCGTTGACCGGCAGCGGCGTGCCGACCGGTTCGTCGAAATACATCACCTTGATCACGCGCAGGTAGTAGAACGCACCGATCACCGCGCACAGCACCGACAGCACCGCCAGGCCGGTCCACCACAGGTTCTGGTCGGGCACCGCGACCACCGCGCCCAGCACCGCCAGCTTGGCCCAGAAGCCCAGGAACGGCGGCACGCCGGCCAGCGAGGCCATGATGCACAGCACCAGCAGCGCCATCCACGGGTTGCGCGCGTTCAGGCCCTTGAAGTCGTCGATGTTCTCTGCCTCGAAGCCCTTGCGCGACAGCGCGATGATCGCGCCGAACGAGGCAGTGGACATCACTGCATAGCAGATCGCGTAGAACAGCGCCGCCGCGTAACCGCGCTCGCCGCCGCCGGCCACGCCGAGCAGCAGGAAGCCGATATGCGAGACCGTGGAGTACGCCAGCATGCGCTTGAGGTTGCTCTGCGCCACCGCCATCAGGTTGCCGACCACCAGCGACAATGCCGCCAGGCCGCCGATCACCCAGTGCCACTGCGCCGCCAGCGGGCCCACGCCCACTTCCAGCAGGCGGTAGGCCATGCCGAACGCGGCCAGCTTGGAGGCCGAGCTGATGAACAGCGCGATCGGCGCCGGGGCGCCCTGATAGACGTCCGGCAGCCACATGTGGAACGGCGCCGCGCCGAGCTTGAAGGCGACGCCGGCGATCATGAACACGGTGCCGGTCAGCAGCAGCATGTGCTCGCGGCCGTTGCCGATCGCCTCGTGGATGCCGCTCAGGCTCAGCGTGCCGGTGGCGCCGTAGATCAACGACATGCCGTACAGCAGCAGACCGGAGGCCAGCGAGCCGAGCACGATGTACTTCATCGCCGCTTCGGTGGCCATGCCGTTGTCGCGATTGGAAGCGACCAGCGCGTAGGAGCACAGCGCCAGCAGTTCCAGACCCAGGTAGACCATCAGCAGGCTGCCGGCCGAGACCAGGATCATCATGCCGACCGTGGCGAACAGCACCAGCACCGGGATCTCGCCCTGGTACAGCTTGCGCTCGCGCAGGTAGCTCCAGCCGTAGATCAGGGTCAGCGCGCTGAGGCCCACGATCACCGTCTTCATCACGTCGGCGGCGGCGTCGCGCACGAACATGCCCTGGAACACCTCGCCCTGCCCGCCCACGCCGGCCAGCAGCATCGCGAACACCGCGACCAGGATCGCCACCGACACGATGTGGGTCCAGGCCTTGTTGCGCTCGCTGATGAACAGATCGAGCATCAGCAGGAAGAAGGCACCGGCGGTCAGCACCAGCTCGGGCAGCAGGGGCGGCAGGTCGACGGTGGTCAGAGGCAGCAGCGCAGGGGTGGTCATCATCAAATCTCTGGAATCAATACGCTCGACGGCCGCTTACAGCTTGCTGGTGGCGATCTGCGCCGCCAGCTTCGCGATCGAGGGCTCCATCAGGTCGGTCAACGGCTTCGGATACAGGCCCAGGGCCAGCACGCCGAGCGCGAACACGCCCAGCACCAGCGCCTCGCGGCCGTTGATGTCCTTCAGCTCGGCGACGTGCGCATTGGCGACTTCGCCGAAGAACACGCGCTTGTAGAGCCACAACGTGTAGGCCGCGCCGATCACCAGCGTGGTCGCCGCGCCGAATGCCTGCAGCGGATGCGACTGGAAGCTGGCCAGGATCACCATGAACTCGCCCACGAACCCGCTGGTACCCGGCAAGCCGGCATTGGCCATGAAGAACAGCATCGCGAACGCAGCGAACCACGGCATCACGTTGGCCACGCCACCGTAATCGGCGATGCGGCGGGTATGCATGCGGTCGTACAGCACGCCCACGCAGGAGAACATCGCGCCGGAGACGAAGCCATGCGAAATCATCTGCACCATCGAGCCCTGCAGCGCCAGCTGTGCGGCGTCGCCGCTGCCGGATCCGACCAGGGCGAAGGCGACGAAGGCGCCGAGGGTGACGAAACCCATGTGCGCGATCGACGAGTACGCGATCAGCTTCTTCATGTCGTCCTGGACCAGGGCGACCAGGCCGACGTAGATCACCGCGATCAGCGACAGCGCGATCACCAGCCACGCCAACTGGTTGCTGGCGTCGGGCAGGATCGGCAGGTTGAAGCGCAGGAAGCCGTAACCGCCGATCTTCAGCGCGATCGCCGCCAGGATCACCGAACCGGCGGTCGGCGCTTCCACGTGCGCGTCCGGCAGCCAGGTATGCACCGGGAACATCGGCACCTTGACCGCGAAGGCGATCAGGAAGGCGAAGAACAGCCAGGTCTGCTCCTTGGACGTGAGCGAGAGCTGGTACAGGTCGGCGAGCTGAAAGCTGCCGCCCTTCAGGTACAGGTAGATCAACCCGACCAGCATCAGCACCGAGCCGAGGAAGGTGTACAGGAAGAACTTGACCGCGGCGTAGATGCGGCGCGGGCCGCCCCAGATGCCGATGATCAGGAACATCGGGATCAGCATCGCCTCGAAGAACACGTAGAACAGCATCGCGTCGGTGGCGGCGAAGATGCCGACGGTGACGCCTTCCAGGATCAGGAACGCCGCCACGTACTGGTTGACGCGCTTGTCGATCGAGGCCCAGGCGCCGATCAGCGCCAGCACCGTGATCAGCGTGGTCAGCACGATCAGCGCCACCGCGATGCCATCGGCGCCGAGGTTGTAGCCGATGTCGTACGCCGGGATCCAGGCGTGGGTCTCGACGAACTGCAGCGCACCGCTGGTGTAGTCGAAACCGGTGAGCAGCGGCACGCTGAGCGCGAAGGTCAGCAACGCCACCAGCAACGACGCCCAGCGCGCCGCACGCGCGTCACGCACGGCGAGCACCAGGGCGCCGCCGATGATCGGCAGCCAGATCAGAATGGAGAGTAGAGGCCAGTTCGACACGTGTTCTTATTCCGTACAGGTCAACGCCAGAAATGCATCAGCACGCCCAGCAGGGCAATGAGACCGACGATCATCGCGAAGGCGTAGTGATAGAGGAAACCGGATTGCGTGCGACGCAGCAGGTTGGCCGCCAGGTCGATCACGCGGGCGGTGCCGTTGACCATGACGCCGTCCACGACATGCGTATCCACCGCGCGCGACGCCTTGCCCAGGCGCACGCCGCCGCCGGCGAAACCGCCGATCCAGAGCTTGTCGAAACCGTACTTGTTCTCGAGGATCCACACCGGCACCGAGAAGGTCTTGCGCGCCTTCGCCGCCAGTTCCGGCTTCCACAGGTACAGGATCCAGGCCAGGGCGAAACCGGCCAGGGTCAGGAAGAACGGCACCTGGTAAAGCCCGTGCAGCGCGAACTTGACCGGGCCGTGGAACTCCTCGGCCAACGTGCCGACGGTGTCGCGCGCCGGATCGTAGAAATCGACGATGCCGGTGAAGAAGCTGACCGCCTGGCCCTTGATCGCCACGGCGGCGTGGTGCCCGGCCCAGTCGGTGCCGAACAGCATCGGGCCGATGGTGAAGAAGCCGATCGCGATCGACGGGATCGCCAGCAGGATCAGCGGCACCGTCACCACCCACGGCGACTCGTGCGGTTCGTGCGCGCCATGATGACCATGATGGTCGTCATGCGAATGCGCGTCGTGCGCATCGTGCGCATGGGACTGCGCCTCGGCGTCGGTGTGGGCGCTGTCGTGGTGGGCATGCACGTCGTGCGCATGCGCATCGCGGAAGCGCTCCTTGCCGTGGAAGGTCAGGAACAGCAGGCGGAAGCTGTAGAAGCTGGTGATCAGCACGCCGCCCAGCACGGCCATGTAGCCGTAGTTGGCAATGCTCCAGAACGGGGCACCCTCGGCGTGGAGCTGGGCCGCTTCGATGATCGTGTCCTTGGAGTAGAAGCCGGCGAAGAACGGGGTGCCGACCAGCGCCAGGGTGCCGATCACGCTGGTCCAGTAGGTGATCGGCATGTACTTGCGCAGACCGCCCATCTTGCGCATGTCCTGCTCGTGGTGCATGCCGATGATCACCGAGCCGGCCGCCAGGAACAGCAGCGCCTTGAAGAAGGCGTGGGTCATCAGGTGGAACACCGCCGCCGAGTAGGCCGACACGCCCAGCGCCACGGTCATGTAGCCCAGCTGCGACAGCGTCGAGTACGCGACCACGCGCTTGATGTCGTTCTGCACGATGCCGATCAGGCCGGTGAAGAACGCGGTAGTGGCGCCGATGAACAGCACGAAGTTCAACGCGGTCTGCGACAGCTCGAACAGCGGCGACATGCGCGCCACCATGAAGATGCCGGCGGTGACCATGGTCGCGGCGTGGATCAGCGCCGAGATGGGGGTCGGGCCTTCCATCGAGTCCGGCAGCCAGACGTGCAGCGGCACCTGCGCCGACTTGCCCATGGCGCCGATGAACAGGCAGATGCAGATCATCGTCGGCACCGACCAGACCCACGGATCGGTCAGGTGGATGACCTCCGCACTGAACGGGACGGGGATCGAGCCGGTCCACACGGTGATGGTGCCGCCGACCATGCCGGTGGCATTGGCGAACACCATCGAGTAGTCGAGGGTGCCAAACACGTACAGCACCAATGCGATGCCGAGCAGGAAGCCGAAGTCGCCGACACGATTGACCAGGAAGGCCTTCATGTTGGCGAACACCGCGGTCGGGCGCTTGAACCAGAAGCCGATCAGCAGGTACGACACCAGGCCCACCGCTTCCCAGCCGAAGAACAGCTGCAGGAAGTTGTTGCTCATCACCAGGCTCAGCATCGAGAAGGTGAACAGCGAGATGTAGCTGAAGAAGCGCTGGTAGCCCGGGTCGTCGGCCATGTAGCCGATGGTGTAGATGTGCACCAGCAGCGACACGAAGGTCACCACCACCATCATCATCGCGGTCAGGCGGTCGACCATGAAGCCGACGTGGGCCGAGTAGTTGCCGACCTCGAAGAAGGTGTAGAGGTTCTGGTTGAACGGTGAGGCGCCCTGCCCGACCAACTGGTACAGGGTCCAGCACGACAGCGCGCAACTGACCGCGACGCCGAGGATGGTGGCGAACTGCGCGCCCTTGCGGCCGACCTGACGGCCGAACAGGCCGGCGATGATGCTGCCGACCAGCGGGGCCAGCACCACCGCGATCAGCAGACTCTTGGAGAGCGTAATTTCCATCTGCAGGTCAGCCCTTCAGCGAATCGACTTCGGCCACGTTGATCGTGTGGCGGGTACGGAACAGCGTCACCAGGATCGCGAGGCCGATGGCGGCTTCGGCCGCGGCCACGGTCAGGATGAAGAACACGAACAACTGGCCGGCGGCGTCGCCGAGCTCGCGCGAGAAGGCGACGAAGTTGATGTTGACCGACAGCAGCATCAGCTCGATCGACATCAGCAGCACGATGACGTTCTTGCGGTTGAGGAAGATGCCGGCCAGAGCGATGCAGAACAGCACCGCGCCGAGCGCCAGCAGATGGCCTAGGGAGATCATGGCTGGCCCTCCTGCGATGCCGGCGGGGTGTGGAGCGTGGGCTTCTCTGCGTCCATCTTGACCATGCGCAGGCGATCGCTGGCCTTGACCCGCGACTGCTCGCCCGGGTTCTGGGTCTTGATGCCGGTGCGCTTGCGCAGGGTCAGCATCACTGCGGCCACGACCGCCACGGTCAGGATGATCGCGGCGAACTCGAACGGCAGCAGGAACTGGGTGAACAGGGTCTTGGCCAGCCAGGTGATGTTGGACGTGTCGGCGGCCTGGGCCGCGGCGTTGTCGGCCGGGAACGGCGCCGCGCTGCGCGCCTTGACCCCGATCAGGGTGACCATCTGCACCAGCATCGCCACCGCGACCACCAGGCCGACCGGCAGGTAGCGCACCCAGCCTTCGCGCAGGCGGGCGGTGTCGATGTCCAGCATCATCACCACGAACAGGAACAGCACCATGACCGCGCCGACGTAGACCAGCACCAGGGTCACGCCGAGGAACTCGGCGCCCACCAGCAGCCACACGCAGGCGATGGAAAAGAACGTCAGGATCAGGCACAGCACCGCATACACGGGGTTGCGCACGCTGATCACCGCGCCGGCGGCGACCGCGGCGATGGTGGCGAAGATCCAGAAAGCGATATTGACCCAATCCATTTCGGAACCTCAGCGGAAGGGAGCGTCGGCAGCGCGGCGCTCGGCGATCTCGGCCTCGAGCCGGTCTCCGATCGCCAGCAACTGCGGCTTGGTGACGATGTTCTCGCCGCGCTTCTCGAAGTGGTACTCCAGCACCTGGGTCTCCACGATCGAATCCACCGGGCAGCTTTCCTCGCAGAAGCCGCAGTAGATGCACTTGAACAGGTCGATGTCGTAGCGCGTGGTGCGGCGGGTGCCGTCCTCGCGCTTGGTCGAGTCGATGGTGATCGCCAGCGCCGGGCACACCGCCTCGCACAGCTTGCAGGCGATGCAGCGCTCTTCGCCGTTGGGATAGCGGCGCAGCGCGTGCAGGCCGCGGAAGCGCGGCGACTGCGGGAACTTCTCCATCGGGTACAGCACGGTGTACTTGGGACGGAACGTGTACTTCAGGGTCAGCCACAGGCCGCCGAGCAACTCGAGCAGCAGCAGGCTCTTGAAGTAATGGGTGACTTTATTCATCGCTTACACACCCCTGTGGATCACACCGTAGAACACCATCAATGCCGTCACCGCGATCCACACGATCGTCAACGGAATGAACACCTTCCAGCCCAGGCGCATGATCTGGTCGTAGCGGTAGCGCGGGAAGCTGGCGCGGAACCAGATGTACGCGCTGGCGAAGAACAGCACCTTCATCAGCAGCCACGGCCAGCCGCCCTTCCACACCCAGTCGATCCACGGCGAGACGTCGGCGCTGACCAGCCCCTGGATCGGACTCAGCCAACCGCCCAGGAAGAAGATCGAGACCAGGAAGCTGACCAGGATCATGTTGGCGTATTCGGCCAGGAAGAACAGCGCGAACGCACCGCCCGAGTACTCGACCATGTGGCCGGCGACGATTTCCGACTCGCCTTCGACCACGTCGAACGGCGCGCGGTTGGTCTCGGCCACGCCGGACACCCAGTACACGATGAACAGCGGGAACAGCGGGATCAGGAACCAGTTGAGCAGGCCGTGCGGACCCGCCTGCGCCTGCACGATCGTGCTCAGGTTCAGGCTGCCGGCGGCGATCATCACGCCGACCAGGGCAAAGCCCATCGCGATCTCGTAGCTAACCACCTGCGCGGCCGAGCGCATCGCGCCGAGGAAGGCGTACTTGGAGTTGGACGCCCAGCCGGCGAGGATGATGCCGTAAACGCCCAGCGAGGTCATCGCCAGCAGGTACAGCAGGCCGGCATTGGCGTTGGACAGCACCAGCTTGGCGTCGAACGGCACCACCGCCCAGGCGGCGAAGGCCGGCGCCAGGGTGATCAGCGGCGCGATCACGAACATCGCCTTGTGCGAACTGCTGGGCTGGATGATTTCCTTGAACAGCAGCTTGAACACGTCGGCGAAGGCCTGGAAGATGCCCATGCCCACGTACATCGGCCCGTGGCGTACGTGCATCCAGCCGATCAGCTTGCGCTCCCAGACCACGTAGAACGCCACCGAGATGATCACCGGCATGGCGATCAGCAGGATCTTCAGCACGATCCACAGGACCACGCCGAGGGCGCCCAGGCCGAGGAACCACTGGTGCAGCGGGTCGACCACGTTCAACAGCATCTCGTTCATGCAGCCACCACCGTCACCCGACCGGCGCCCAGCGGCGCGGTCGCGCCGTGGCCCGTTTCGATCCAGGCCGCGCCCGGCGCGACCCGCTTGTCCGTCGCCAGCGGCAACGTGGCGCTACCCGCCGCGGTACCGACCTTGACCATCTGCCCGTCGCGCAGGCCCAGCCGCGCCGCCTCGTCCGGATGCACCGCCACGCCCGGCGCGCGGTTCAGCGGATGCTGCTGCAGCGCCTGCGCGCGGCGCACCACCGCATCGGTGCGGTAGATCGCCGGGCTGGCGGCCAGTTCCAGGCCCTCGTCCTGGCGTGCCGGCTGCGCCGAGCTCGCCGCGGCGACCTCGCGCGGCTGCAGGCCATCGCGCAGCCCGGCCAGGTCGATGAACTCGAAGCCGGACAGGCCCAGTTCGCCGCCGAGCGCACGCAACACGCGCCAGCCCTCGCGGGCCTCGCCCGGCAGCTTGCCGCCGGCGCGGGTGCGCTGCTCGCTGCCGTTGAGGTTGGTCAGCGTCGCCTCGATTTCCGGCAGCGCGCCGATCGGCAGGATCACGTCGGCCACGTCGCGGGTGGAGGCGCAGGCGAAGTGACTGAACGCCACCACCTTGGCGCCGGCCAGCGCGCTGCGCGCCGCGGCGGCATCGGCGAAGTCCAGCCCCGGCTCCAGGCCGTACAGCACGTAGGCGCTGCGCGGCTCGGCCAGCATCGCGGCGACGTTGCGGCCGCGCGGCAGAACGCCATAGCGCGCCAGGCCCAGCGCGTTGGCGCCCTGCGGGATGCGGCACAGCGCCGCGCCGGTGGCGGCGGCGAAGTCGCGCGCGGCCGCACGCAGCGCCGCGGCCTGCGGATGGTTCTCGGCCAGCGCGCCGACGATCAGCACCGCACGGCCGGCGCCCTGCACCGCGGCGCGCAGCGCGCCGTCGGCCAGCGCCTCGGCGAACTTCGACGGCGCCACGATCTGGCGGCCGGCCTGGTCGAAGGCCACGTCGAAATCGACCGGGTTGATCGAATACACCTTGGTCTGGCGCTGCATCCGCGCCTTGCGCAGGCGTGCATGCAGCAGCGGCAGTTCATGGCGCAGGTTGCTGCCCAGGATCACCACCACGTCGGCCTGCTCGATCTCCGCCAGCGGCAGCGCGAACGGCTCGGCCAGCGCGGCATCGGAGAAATCGCGGTTGTACACGCGGTGATCGAGGTTGCCGCTGTCCAGGCCCTCGGCCAGACGCGCCAGCAGCGCGCCCTCCTCGTTGGAGGTGGACGGATGCGCGAGCACGCCCAGCGCGTCGCCACGGTTGGCCTTGAGGATCTCGCTCGCGGCGGAGAGCCCTTCGGCCCACGACACCTCGCGCCACTGACCGTCGACCTTGCGCATCGGCCGCAGTGCGCGGTCCTCCGCGTACAGGCCCTGGTGCGAGTAGCGGTCGCGGTCGGACAGCCAGCACTCGTTGACCGCTTCGTTGTCGCGCGGAACGGTGCGCAGCACTTCGCCGCGGCGCACGTGCAGGAACAGGTTGGAGCCCATCGCGTCGTGGTAGCCCAGCGACTCGCGCGCCACCAGTTCCCAGGGGCGTGCGCGGAACTGGAACACCTTGTTGGTCAGCGCGCCCACAGGGCACACGTCGACCACGTTGCCGGACAGCTCGGTGGTCAGCGGCTTGCCGTCGTAGGTGCCGATCTGCAGGTTCTCGCCGCGATACATGCCGCCCAGCTCGTAGGTGCCGGCGATGTCCGCGGTGAAGCGCACGCAGCGCGTGCACTGGATGCAGCGGGTCATCTCGGTGGCGACCAGCGGTCCGATATCCTCGTCCGGCACCACGCGCTTGCGCTCGTTGAAGCGGCTGACCGAACGACCGTAGCCCAGCGACACGTCCTGCAGCTCGCACTCGCCGCCCTGATCGCAGATCGGGCAGTCCAGCGGGTGGTTGATCAGCAGGAATTCCATGACGCTGCGCTGGTACTTCAGCGCCTTGTCGCTGCGCGTCTGCACCTTCATCCCGTCCATGACCGGCGTGGCGCAGGCCGGCGACGGCTTGGGCGACTTCTCGACGTCGACCAGGCACATGCGGCAGTTCGCCGCGATCGGCAGCTTCTCGTGGTAGCAGAAGCGCGGGATCGGGATGCCGGCCTTGTCGGCGGCCTGGATGATCATTGAGCCCTTCGGCACGACCAGCGACTGGCCGTCGATCTCGACGGTCACATGGCCTTCCGGCACGACCGCGGGGGTCGCGCCGGGATTGTTGGGTTGCGCGCTCATGCGGCGGCTGCCTCCAGCTTCTTGCCGTCAACCATCGAATGACCGTTGACGATGTAGTACTCGAATTCGTCCCAGAACTGGCGCAGGAAGCCCTGAATCGGCCAGGCCGCCGCTTCGCCGAAGGCGCAGATGGTGTGGCCTTCGATCTGCCCGGCGACGGTGCGCAGCTGGTGCAGGTCTTCCATCGTGGCCTTGCCGGCGACGATGCGCTCCAGCACGCGGTGCATCCAGCCGGTGCCTTCGCGGCACGGGGTGCACTGGCCGCAGGACTCCTTGTGGAAGAACTGCGAGATGCGGCAGGCGAACTTCACGCAGCACACGCTGTCGTCCAGCACCACGATCGCGCCCGACCCCAGGCCGGTGCCCAGGGCGCGCAGGGTGTCGTAGTCCATCTGCAGCCCCTTGAGCTGCTCGGCCTTCAGCACCGGCATCGACACGCCGCCCGGGATCGCGCCCTTGAGGGTGCGGCCCGGCTTCAGCCCGCCGGCCATTTCCAGCAGTTCGTCGAAGGTGGTGCCCAGCGGCACCTCGAAGTTGCCGCCCTTCTGCACGCAGCCGGAGACCGAGAAGATCTTCGGGCCGCCGTTCTTGGTCTTGCTCAGCCCAAGGAACCATTCCGGGCCGTTGCGGATGATCGCCGGCACCGAGGCGTAGGTCTCGGTGTTGTTGATCGTCGACGGCTTGCCGTACAGGCCGAAGTTGGCCGGGAACGGCGGCTTGTAGCGCGGCTGGCCCTTCTTGCCTTCCAGCGACTCCATCAGCGCGGTCTCTTCGCCGCAGATGTAGGCACCGGCGCCCAGTGCGCCGTAGATGTCGATGTCGATGCCGCTGCCGAGGATGTCCTTGCCCAGCCAGCCATTGGCGTAGGCATCGGCCAGGGCCTGTTCGAAATGCTCGAACGGCTCGTGGTGGAACTCGCCGCGCAGGTAGTTGTAGCCCACCGTGGAGCCGGTGGCGTAGCAGGCGATGGCCATGCCCTCCACCACCGAATGCGGGTTGTAGCGCAGGATGTCGCGGTCCTTGCAGGTGCCCGGCTCGGACTCGTCCGAGTTGCACAGGATGTACTTCTGCGGCGCGCCCTTGGGCATGAACGACCACTTCAGGCCGGTCGGGAAGCCGGCGCCGCCACGGCCGCGCAGGTTCGACTGCTTGACCATCTCGATCACCTGCTCCGGCGGGATCTTCTCTTCGAGGATCTTGCGCAGCGCAGCGTAGCCACCGGTCTTCAGGTAGCTCTCATAGGACCACGGGGTGTCGTAGTGCAGCGTGGTGTACACCACCTGGTGCGGCTGCGGCGCGGGGCCGACCGGACCGGTGGGAGCGTGGGGATGCTGTGCCATTGCCGTTACTCCAACCCGTCCAGCAATTCGTCGACCTTGTCCTTGGTCAGATGCTCATGGTAGTGGCCGTTGATGACCATCATCGGTGCGCCGGCGCAACCGGCCAGGCACTCTTCCTCGCGCTTGAGGTAGACGCGGCCGTCGGCGGTGGACTGGCCCAGCTTGCAGCCGAGCTTCTTCTCGGCGTGCGCGACCAGGTCCTCGGCGCCGTTGAGCCAGCAGCTGATGTTGGTGCAGAACGCGACGTTGTTGCGGCCGACCTTCTCGGTCTCGAACATCGAGTAGAAGCTGGCGACCTCGTAGGCCCACACCGGCGGCAGTTCCAGGTACTTGGCCACGCCGGCGATCAGTTCGTCGGTCAGCCAGCCCTGGTTCTGTTCCTGCGCCGCGTGCAGGCCCTGCAGCACCGCCGAACGCTTGCGGTCCGGCGGAAACTTGGCCAGCCAGTGATCGATGTGCGCGCGCGTCTTGTCGCTCAGCACCACCATCGGATCGACGTCGCGCGCCGCTTCGAAATTACCTGTCGCCTTCATCGGTCGACCTCACCAAACACCAGATCATAGGTACCAATCATCGCCACCACGTCGGCCAGCATGTGGCCGCGCACGATCGCGTCCATCGACGACAGATGGGCAAAGCCCGGCGCGCGCAGGTGCACGCGGAACGGCTTGTTGGCGCCGTCGGACATCAGGTAGCAGCCGAACTCGCCCTTCGGCGCCTCGACCGCGCAGTAGGTCTCGCCGGCCGGCACGCAGTAGCCTTCGCTGAACAGCTTGAAGTGGTGGATCAGCGCTTCCATGTCGTCCTTCATCTCGGCGCGCTTGGGCGGCGCCACCTTGAAGTTCTCGACCATGACCGGGCCCGGGTTGGCCTTCAGCCACTGCACGCACTGCTTGATGATGCGGTTGGACTGGCGCATCTCGGCCACGCGCACCAGATAACGGTCGTAGCAGTCGCCGTTGGTGCCGAGCGGGATGTCGAAATCGACGCTATCGTACTTGGCGTACGGCTGTTTCTTGCGCAGGTCCCAGGCGATGCCCGAGCCGCGCAGCATGGCGCCGGTCATGCCCCAGGCGTAGGCCTGTTCCGGGGTGACCACGCCGATGCCGACGGTGCGCTGCTTCCAGATGCGGTTGTCGGTGAGCAGGGTCTCGTACTCGTCCACGCGCGCCGGGAAGGTGTTGGTGAACTCCTCCAGGAAGTCCAGCATCGAGCCTTCGCGCGCGGCATTGAGCCGCTTCAGCGCATTGCCCTTGTGCCAGCGCGATTCCTGGTACTTGGGCATGCGGTCCGGCAGGTCGCGGTAGACGCCGCCCGGGCGATAGTAGGTCGCGTGCATGCGCGCGCCCGACACCGCCTCGTACACGTCCATCAGCTCTTCGCGCTCGCGAAACGCGTACAGCATCACCGCCATCGCGCCCAGATCCAGGCCGTTGGAACCGACCCACATCAGGTGGTTCAGGATGCGGGTAATCTCGTCGAACATGGTGCGGATGTACTGCGCACGCTCCGGCGCCTCGATGCCCATCAGGGTCTCGATCGCGCGCACGTAGGCGTGCTCGTTGCACATCATCGACACGTAGTCCAGGCGATCCATGTAGCCGATCGACTGGTTGAACGGCTTGGACTCGGCCAGCTTCTCGGTGCCACGGTGCAGCAGGCCGATGTGCGGATCGGCGCGGACCACGGTCTCGCCGTCCATCTCCAGGATCAGGCGCAGCACGCCGTGCGCGGCCGGATGCTGCGGGCCGAAGTTCATCGTGTAGTTGCGGATTTCCTGCTTGGCTTCGGCAGGATTGCTGGCGAACCCGTCGTGCGCCTGGTGGTACTCGCTCACTTGGCGGACTCCTTCTGTGCTTCGCCCGCCGCGGTCTGGTAGCGCGCATCGTCGCGGATCACGCGCGGCACGCCCACGCGCGGCTCCACCGAGGTCACCGGCTCGTAGATCACGCGCTGCTTCTCTTCGTCGTAGCGCACTTCGACGTTGCCGATCAGCGGGAAATCCTTGCGGAACGGATGGCCGACGAAGCCGTAGTCGGTGAGGATGCGGCGCAGGTCCGGGTGGCCGGCGAAGACCACGCCGAACAGGTCGAACGCCTCGCGCTCGAACCAGTTCGCGCCCGGCCAGATGTCGGTGACCGAGGCCACCACCGGCAGGTCTTCGTTCGGCGCGTAGCAACGCACGCGCAGGCGCTGGTTGTGGCGATAGGAAATCAGTTGCGCCAGGACCGCGAAACGCTGCTGCGGCACCGGCATCGGCTGCACGCCGGCGCTGGTCTCGGCGCTGGGGAATTCGCCCCAGGCGAAACGGCCCACGGCCTTGCCTTCGACGCCGCGGCTGAAGCCGTGCGAGGACACGTCCGAGGTATCCCACTCGTCGCTGCCGTAGCCCAGGTAGTCCACGCCGCACAGGTCGGACAGCTGTTCGAAACCGAACTCGTCGCGCAGCGCCAGGCAGGTGGCGTGCCAGGCGTCGGCCGGCACTTCCAGGGTGACTTCGCCGCGCGGAAGGGCCACGAAGACCTGGCTGCCGGGGAAACGGGCGCCGAGTCGGTCGCTAAAGGAAGATGCTTGCTCTGCCATGGGGGCTTGGCGTGCTCTCGAGGAAAGAGGAATCAGCGCGCGATGGTCTGGGTTCGCCAGATCTTCTTCTGCAACTGCAGGATGCCGTAGACCAGGGCCTCGGCGGTCGGCGGGCAACCGGGGACGTAGACGTCCACCGGCACGATGCGGTCGCAACCGCGCACCACCGAATACGAGTAATGGTAGTAGCCGCCGCCGTTGGCGCAGCTGCCCATCGAGATGACCCACTTCGGGTCCGGCATCTGGTCGTAGACCTTGCGCAACGCCGGGGCCATCTTGTTGACCAGGGTGCCGGCGACGATCATCACGTCGGACTGGCGCGGCGACGGGCGGAACACCACGCCGTAGCGGTCCAGGTCCAGGCGCGCGGCGCCGGCGTGCATCATCTCGACCGCGCAGCAGGCCAGGCCGAAGGTCATCGGCCACATCGAGCCGGTGCGCGCCCAGTTCAGCAGCGCGTCGACGCTGGTGGTGACGTAACCCTTCTCAAGCAGCGGGTTCTCGCCTTCGGGACGCAGGATGTCGTCCACCCGCCCTTCCGGGATCGGGTTGGTCATCAGGCGATCCAGGGTCTGAATCACTCCCATTCCAGCGCTCCCTTCTTCCACACGTAGACAAAACCGAGGAACAACATGCCGACGAACAGGCCCATGGTGACCAGGGAGCGAGCACCCAGGTCCATGAACACCTGCGTCCACGGCACGATGAAGATGATTTCCAGATCGAAGACGATGAACTGGATGGCGATCAGGTAGTAGCGCACGTCGAACTTCATGCGCGCGTCCTCGAAGGCCTCGAAGCCGCACTCGTACGGCGAGAGCTTCTTCAGGTCGGGACGCCGGGGACCGAGGAACCGCCCCACCAACATCAGCGCGACGCCGATACCGGTGGCCACGATCAGAAACAGCAGGGTCGGCAAATATTCGGCCAGCACTCGCGATTCTCTCTTGCCTGTGCCCGCGCGCGTGCCGCGCAGGCATGGGATAGACGATTCTCTAGGCGAGGGCGTGATGCCTTCGCGCAGAAACCGTAGCCAAACAATGGTGCCCAAGAGGGGACTCGAACCCCTACGACCTAAGTCGCTACCACCTCAAGGTAGTGCGTCTACCAATTCCGCCACCTGGGCTTGCGTAAAACCGCGCGGCAATCCCGCCGCGCAGCATATTGTAACCGCCTTCAGTCTTTCTGCGACGGGGCAGGCGACTTTTCTTGCGCTTTTTCCGGCGCCTGCTGGGCGGCCGGGGCGGCGGCGGGCGCAGCCGGGGTGGCCGACGGCGCCTGCGGCACCTGCAGCTCGCCGGCCGGCGCGGCCGGAGCCGGGGTGGCGGACTGCGACATCACACCCAGATTGGCATCGGCCGGACGCGCGCTGTGGCCGGCGTACCAGGCCATGAACAGGCTGATGGCGAAGAACACCACGGCCAGCCACTTGGTCGACTTGGACAGGAAGTTGGACGCGCCGCGCGATCCGAACACGGTGCCGGACGCGCCCGCGCCGAACCCGGAACCCGCCGCCGCACCGGCGCCGCGCTGCATCAGGATCAGCGCGATCATCGCGATCGCCACCAGCACGTAGACCACATTGAGGATGACCATCAGCATTTCGAAATCCGTCCGGACAGTACGACTTGGGGGACGAGCGGCCGCCAGCGGCAGCCGTTCGCTCAACAGGTGGCCGCCGCTCGCACGATGGCCAGGAATTCCGCGGCGACCAGCGAGGCGCCGCCCACCAGCCCGCCATCGACATCCGGCTGCGCGAACAGCTCGGCGGCGTTGTCGGGCTTGACGCTGCCGCCATACAGGATCGGCAACGAATCCGCGATTCTAGCATCGCGCGCCGCCACTTCGCCACGGATGAACGCGTGCACCGCCTGCGCCTGCGCCGGGCTGGCGGTGCGGCCGGTGCCGATCGCCCAGACCGGCTCGTAGGCCACCACCGCACGGGCGAAGCCTTCGGCGCCGACCAGGTCCAGCACCGGCGCCAGCTGCGCGGCGATCACCGCCTCGGTCCGCCCGGCATCGCGCTGCTCCAGCGTCTCGCCCACGCACAGGATCGGGACCAGCCCGGCGTGCAGGGCGGCGGCGAACTTGCGCGCGACCAGTTCGCTGCTCTCCTGGTGGTACTGGCGCCGCTCCGAATGCCCGACCAGGCCATAGTCGGCGCCCACGTCGACCAGCATCGCCGCCGACACCTCGCCGGTGTAGGCGCCCTTCTCGTTGCTGCTGACGTCCTGCGCACCGAAGCGCAGCAGCCGGTCCTCGAAATGTTCGATCAGGTCGCCCAGGTACGGCAGCGGCGGCAGGATCACCACCTCCACGTCGTGGTCGGCCGCGTGCAGCCCGGCGACGATCTCCCGCACGAGGTCGGCGGCGAAGTGGCGGGTTCCATGCAATTTCCAGTTTCCGGCTACGATCTTGCGTCGCATCGGCGCATCTCCGGCGAAAAAGTGCCGAGAGGATAGCCGATGCGCCGCCAAGGGCCGGCATCGCCCCTGCCGTTCCACACTCCCCCGCCCCGCTCCACGCGCAGAGACCGCCATGACCCAGCTTCCCGGCTACGCCCTGATCACCGGCGCCTCCAGCGGCATCGGCCGCGAGATCGCCCGCGAGTACGCCCGCCGCGGCGTGCCGCTGATCCTGACCGCGCGCCGCGAGGCACAGTTGCAGGCGCTGGCCGCCGAACTGCGGCCGCAGGTGCCGGTGGAGGTGCTGGTCGCCGACCTTGCCGATCCGGCCGCGCCGGCCGCGCTGGTGGCCGAGATCGAACGGCGCGGGCTGACGGTGCGGATCCTGGTCAACAATGCCGGCTACGGCGTGCCCGGCCGCTACATCGCCCAGGACTGGGCGGTGCACGCGGCATTCCTGCAGGTGATGGTCGGCGCGGTCTGCGAACTGACCTGGCGGCTGCTGCCGGCGCTGCGCGCCAGCGGCCACGGCCGCATCCTCAACGTGGCCTCCTTCGCCGCGCTGGTCCCCAGCGCCGACGGCCACACCCTGTACGCGGCGGCGAAGAGTTTCATGCTGCGCTTCAGCGAATCGCTGGCCCTGGAGAACGCCGACTGCGGCATCGGCGTCTGCGCGCTGCGCCCCGGCTTCACCTGGTCCGAGTTCCACGACGTCACCGGCACCCGCGAACAGATGAATGCGCTACCGCGCTGGATCTGGCTGCAGACCGCGGCGGTGGCCCGCGCCGGCATCGACGGCGCGGAACGCGGCAAGGTGCGGGTGGTCCCGGGCGCGGTCTACCGCGCCCTGCTCGGCCTGACGGCGCTGCTGCCCAATGCCTTGTTGCTGCGGCTGATGGGCAGGGGCTCGCATCGGATCAGAAGCGTGGAATGAGGCCGGGAATGGAGAAACGGGAAAGGGGAATGGGAACAGCCGCGTTTCCAAGCCGACGAAGACCTCTGGCAACACTGGGCACGGAAACCCGCTTTTACCGATTCCCCACTCCCGATTCCCGATTCCCGGCTACTTCAGCTTGATTTCCCGCAACCGCTCTTCCAGATAGCCCTGCGCGGTGATCGGCTCGGGATAGCGGCTGGGGTTGTCGGCGCTGACGCAGGACGGCAGCACGTCGATCACGAAGTCCGGGTTCGGGTGCAGGAAGAACGGCACCGAGTAGCGCGGCTGGCGCGCCTGCTCGCCCGGCGGGTTGACCACGCGGTGGGTGGTCGAGGGATACACGTGGTTGGTCAGGCGCTGCAGCATGTCGCCGATGTTGACCACGATGGTGTCGGCGTCGGAGGTGAACGGCACCCACTCGCCCTGCTTGGACTTCACTTCCAGGCCGGCGGCGCTGGCGCCGACCAGCAGGGTGATCAGGTTGATGTCCTCGTGCGCGCCGGCGCGCACGTTGGGGATGTCGTCGGCGGTGATCGGCGGGTAGTGGATCGGGCGCAGGATCGAGTTGCCCGAATCGGTCTTGTCGACGAAGTAGTGCTCGGGCAGGCCGATGTGCAGGGCCAGCGCCGACAGCACGCGCGCGCCGAGCTGGTCCAGCGCCTGGTACAGGCCGTAGCCGTGGGTGCGGAAGCCGGGCACTTCGCTCGGCCACAGGTTCGGCGGCATCACCGCGCGGTACGGGGAGTCGTCGGAAATCTCGCGACCGATGTGCCAGAACTCCTTCAGGTCGAAATGCTTGGAGTCCTTGGCGGTCTCCACGCCGAAGGCGGTGTAGCCGCGCGCGCCGCCGCTGCCGGGCAGGTGGTACGTGCGCTTGGTCGCCTCGGGCAGGGCGAAGAACGCCTTGAACACGTCGTAGGCCGCGTCGATCTGCGCCTGGGCGATGCCGTGGTTGCGGATGCCGGCGAAGCCCCACTCGCGGTAGGCCGCGCCCAGCTCGGCGACGAAGGCCTCGCGGTCGGTGTCGAAACGGGTGATGTCGAGGGTGGGAATGCGCGCAGTCATGGCAGGAACCGTCATCTCGTGAGAGGAAGCAAACGCCGCGCTCAGCGCAGCAGGCGGTACAGCAGGTAGAAGGTGATCGCCTTGGCGACGATCACGAAGAGGGCAATGGCGATCGACTCACGCCGCGTCACGGACCGCCTCGGCCAGGGCGTCCAGGGTCTGTCGCATCAACGCGGCATCGTCGGCCTCGACCGTGACCCGCACCACCGGCTCGGTGCCGGAGGCGCGCAGGAAGGCGCGCCCGCGCCCCTGCACCGCCGCCTGCGCCGCAGCCAGCGCGGCCTTCACGGTGTCGGCCTCGAGCGGGCGCACGCCCGGCTGCAGGCGCACGTTGATCGTCTGCTGCGGCACCTTCTGCAGCCCGGCCAGCGCCTGGCGCAGGGTCTGCCGCGAGCGTTTGAGCACTTCCAGCACCTGCAGCGCGCTGACGATGGCGTCGCCGGTGGTGGCGCGGTCCAGGCACAGCATGTGCCCGGAGGCCTCGCCGCCGAGCACCCCGCCCTGTTCGACCAGCGCCTGGTGCACGTAGCGGTCGCCGACCTTGGCGCGCAGGAACGGCACCTGCAACGCGGCCAGCGCCCGTTCCAGGCCGTAGTTGGTCATCAGCGTGCCGACCACCGGACCATGCAGGCGGCCACTGGCCTGCCAGCCGCAAGCCAGCACGTACAGCAAGCCGTCGCCGTCGACCGGGTTGCCCTGGTCGTCGGCCATCAGCACGCGGTCGCCGTCGCCGTCGAAGGCGATGCCCAGGTGCGCGCCGTGGTCGCGCACGTTGGCGGCGAGGTTGTCGATGTGCATCGAGCCGACGCCGGCGTTGATGTTGAGCCCGTCCGGCGCCGCGCCGATCGCGATCACCTCCGCGCCCAGCTCGCGGAACAGCAGCGGCGCGATGTGGTACGTCGCGCCGTGCGCGCAGTCCAGCACCAGTTTCAGCCCGCGCAGGTCGAAGCCGCGCGGCACGCTGGCCTTGCAGAATTCGATGTAGCGGCCGATCGCCTCGCGCGCGCGCATCGCCTTGCCCAGGCGCTCGGACTCGACCGTGGCGAACGGCGCGTCCAGCGCGGCCTCGATCGCCTGCTCGGTGGCGTCGTCGAGCTTCTCGCCGTGGGCGGAAAAGAACTTGATGCCGTTGTCGTAGTGCGGATTGTGCGAGGCGCTGATGACGATGCCGGCATCGGCGCCGAGGGTGCGCGTGAGGAACGCCACCGCGGGGGTCGGCATCGGCCCGAGCAACTGCACGTTGGCGCCGGCCGCGACCAACCCCGCCTCCAGCGCCGATTCGAACATGTAGCCGGAGATGCGCGTGTCCTTGCCGATCACCACGGTCGGCCGCGCGGTGCCGCTGGCGACCAGCACGCGGCCCAGCGCATTGCCCAGGCGCATCACGAAATCGGCGGAAATCGCCCCCTGCCCGACCCGGCCACGGATGCCGTCGGTGCCGAAGTATTTGCGTTGACTCATGCGCTGGGGAATCGGGAATGGAGAATCGGGAATCGGGAACAGCCGGAAACGTCGAGGGATCGCGACAAACACGGGCTTGCCGCGCGACGCAACGCACGCGCGACACCACGATTCCCCATTCCCGATTCCCGATTCCCGGCCCTCATGCCGCCTCGCTCTTCGCCGGGGCCGGCTGCCGCATCATCAGCGCCAGCAGTTCGGACAGGCGGTCGCGCAGTTCGCGGCGGTCGCAGATCTGGTCGATGGCGCCGTGCTCGAGCAGGAACTCCGAGCGCTGGAAGCCTTCCGGCAGGGTCTCGCGCACGGTCTGCTCGATCACGCGCGGGCCGGCGAAGCCGATCAGCGCGTACGGCTCGGCGATGTTGATGTCGCCGAGCATGGCGAAGCTGGCCGACACACCGCCGGTGGTGGGATGGGTCAGCACCGACACGTACGGCAGGCCGGCCTCGCGCAGGCGGCCGAGCGCGGCCGAGGTCTTGGCCATCTGCATCAGCGAGAACAGGCCTTCCTGCATGCGCGCGCCGCCGCTGGCGGAGAAGCACACGAACGGCGCGCCGATCTTCAGCGCGGTCTCCGCGGCCAGGGCGAACCGCTCGCCGACCACCGAGCCCATCGAGCCGCCCATGAAGGCGAAATCGAACGAGGCGGCGACCAACGGCTGGTCCTTGAGCAGGCCCTGCATCGCCACCAGCGCGTCGTACTCGCCGGTGCTCTTCTGCGAGGCCTTGATGCGCTCGCCGTACTTCTTCTGGTCCTTGAACTTCAGCGCGTCGGTCGGACCCAGGCGCGCACCGATCTCGGTCGGCGCGGTGTCGGCGTCGAACAGCGCGGCCAGGCGCGCACGCGCGCGGATCGCCATGTGGTGGCCGCACTTCGGGCACACCTCCAGGTTCTCCTCCAGCTCCGGCCGGTACAGCACGGCGCTGCAGTTGGGGCACTTCTCCCACAGGCCTTCGGGAACGCTGCGCTTCTTGCTGGGCGTGCTGTCGGTGCGGATGCCCGAAGGCATCAATTTGCTGAGCCAACTCATGCGATGTGACGATCCATTGGGCGGCCGCGAGAGCCGCAGAGGGGCGACAGTCTAACTCGGTCCCCCGGTGGCCTGCAGACGGTGGCGCATGGAGCCGCCAGGCTGGCCGGTACCGGCGCGGCCGCAGCCAGGAGCTTGCTGCGTCTCGCCCTCCGCGAACCTGCGGCAGGCGGCCGCGCCGTCGCCCAACAAACGGCTCGGGACGCACGGCTGCGCACATCATCGAGCGGCGATGCGTGCGCCGCATGCACCTGCGCACAGCGTTTGCGGCATCGCCGCAAACGCGAACGCCCGCGCAAGGCGGGCGTTCGCAAACACCCAAGGCGTGGCTCAGCCCGCGTCCAGCGCCTGCCGCAGTGGCACCAGGAACGCCAGGGCGGCGTCGCGCGCGGCCTGCGCGCTGCTGGCCTCGGCCAGCGCCGCGACCAGCGCGCTGCCGACCACCACGCCGTCGGCATCGACGGCCATGGCCTTGGCGCTGGCGGCGTCCTTGATGCCGAAACCGGCCACCACCGGCACCGGGCAGCGCGCGCGCAGCTGGCGCAGGCGATCGCCGGCGGCACGCGTATCCAGCCGGTCGGCGCCGGTCACGCCGGCGAAGCTGACGTAGTACAGGTAGCCGCGCGCCGCATCGCACAACAACGCGATGCGCGCGTCGCTGGTGGTCGGCGAGGCCAGCACGATCAGGTCCAGCCCGGTCTCGGCGAAGATCGCCAGCGTCTCGGCCGACTCCTCCGGCGGCAGATCGACCAGCAACACGCCATCCACGCCGGCCGCCACCGCTTCCTCGGCGAAGCGCGCCGTGCCGTGGATTTCCACCGGGTTGAGGTAGCCCATCAGCACTACTGGCGTGGCCGCATCGTCGCGGCGGAACGCGCTGACCGTCTCCAGCACGTAGCGCAGGCCGGCGCCGCGCGCCAGCGCGCGCTCGGAGCTGCGCTGGATGGTCGGGCCGTCGGCCATCGGATCGGAGAACGGCACGCCCAGCTCGATCACGTCGGCACCGGCCTCGACCAGCGCATGCATCGCCGGCACGGTCGCCTCCAGCGACGGATCGCCGGCGGTGAGGAAGGGGATCAGGGCCTTGCGGCGCTGGGCATCGAGTCGGGCAAAGGTATCGGCGAGGCGGTTCATGTGGGACCTATGCGCCCCTCTCCCGCCGGGAGAGGGGTTGGGGTGAGGGGAAGGGAACGTGAGTGCACGAGGCTGCGCCCGTACCCTCATCCGGCGCTTCGCGCCACTTTCTCCCGCAGGAGAAGGGCAAAGCGTTACAGCGTCAATCCTTCGCGCGCGGCGATGGTGTGCACGTCCTTGTCGCCGCGGCCGGACAGGTTGCACAGCACCAGCGCATCCTTGGGCAGTTCGCGCGCCAGCTTGATCGATTGCGCCACGGCGTGGCTGGACTCCAGCGCGGCGAGGATGCCCTCGGTATGCGCCAGCAGGTGGAATGCGGCCAGCGCCTCGTCGTCGGTGATGCCCTGGTAGATGGCGCGGCCGCTGTCGGCCAGGAACGCGTGCTCCGGGCCCACGCCCGGGTAGTCCAGGCCGGCGGACACCGAATGGGTTTCGACGATCTGCCCGTCGTCGTCGCAGATCACGTAGGTGCGATTGCCGTGCAGCACGCCGGGGCGGCCAGCGGCGATCGAGGCCGCATGGCGGCCGCTGCCGATGCCGTCGCCGGCGGCCTCGGCGCCGTAGATCTTCACCGAGGCGTCGTTGAGGAAGGCATGGAACAGGCCGATGGCGTTGCTGCCGCCGCCGACGCAGGCGCTGATCGCGTCCGGCAGGCGGCCGTAGTCGGCCAGCATCTGCGCGCGCGCCTCGCGGCCGACGATGGCGTTGAAGTCGCGCACCATCCGCGGATACGGATCGGGGCCGGCGACGGTGCCGATGATGTAGAAGGTGTCCTGCACGTTGGTCACCCAGTCGCGCATCGCCTCGTTGAGCGCGTCCTTGAGCGTGGCCGAACCGGAGTGCACCGGCACCACCGTGGCGCCGAGCAGCTTCATCCGATAGACGTTGATCTTCTGCCGCTCGATGTCGGTGGCGCCCATGTACACCACGCACTCCAGGCCCAGCCGCGCGGCCACCGTGGCGCTGGCCACGCCGTGCTGGCCGGCGCCGGTCTCGGCGATGATGCGGGTCTTGCCCATGCGGCTGGCCAGCAGCGCCTGGCCGATGGTGTTGTTGATCTTGTGCGCGCCGGTGTGGTTCAGGTCCTCGCGCTTGAGCAGGATCTGCGCGCCGCCGACTTCGCGGCTGAGCCGCTCGGCGTGGTAGATCGGGCTGGGCCGGCCGACGTAGTGGGTCAGGTCCTTGTCGTAGGCGGCGATGAAGGCCGGATCCTGGCGCGCCGCGTCGTAGGCGGCGGCCAGTTCCTGCAGCGGGCCGATCAGGGTCTCGGCGACGAAACGGCCGCCGTAGCGGCCGAAATGGCCGGCGGCGTCGGGATAGGCATGGAAGTCGCTGACGGGGACAGAGGACATGGCGCAACCGGGGGCAACAGGACAGGCCTGCACTTTAGCGCACACGTCGACGCACAAAAACCGATAAAGTCTGACACGATCCGTCAGGAAAACTCACATGACCAGCACGCGCCGCCTGCCCTCGCTCAACGCCCTGCGCGCGTTCGAGGCCGCCGCGCGGCTGCGCAGCGTCGGCGCCGCGGCGGCGGAACTGCACGTGACCCATGGCGCGGTCAGCCGCCAGGTGCGGCTGCTGGAGCAGGAACTGGGGATGCCGCTGCTGCAGCGCGACGGCCGCGGCATCCGCCCGACCGCCGCCGGCACGCGCCTGTGCGAGGCCGCCGGCGCGGCATTCGCGCAGTTGCACGAGGCGGTGGCGGAGTTGCGCCGCCCGTCGCGCCCGGCGGCGCTGGTGCTGGGCTGCCCCGGCAGCATCCTCGCCCGCTGGATGATCCCGCGGCTGCAGGCGCTGCAGCGCGACCTGCCGTCGCTGACCCTGCACCTGTCCGCGCACGAGGGCGACTTCGCCGCCGACCTGGACGGCCTGGATGCGGCGCTGCTGCTGGGCCAGGCGCCGTGGCCAGCGGACTGGCAGGTCCGCGTGCTGGCGCCTGAGCGGATCGGCCCGGTGCTCAGCCCCGCCCTGCCGCAGGCCCCTGCCCTGGCTGCGGCCGCGCCGGCGGCGCTGCAAGGGCTGCCGCTACTGCACACGGTGTCGCGCCCGCAGGCCTGGCCGGCGTGGGCCGAGGCGCAGGGACTGGCACCGGCGCAGTTGCGCTACGGTACCGGCTTCGAGCACCTGTACTACCTGCTGGAGGCGGCGCTGGCCGGGATCGGCGTGGCGATCGCGCCGCAGCCGCTGGTCGCCGACGATCTGGCCAATGGCCGGCTGCTGGCGCCCTGGGGCTTCGTCGAAACCGGCGGGCAGTGGGCGCTGTGCACGCGCCGCGACGTCCAGGATCCACGGGTCGACGCGCTGGCGCAGTGGCTGACGCAGGAACTGCAGCGCTGACCGAGACGACGCCGGCGCTGGCGCCGCATCGCGCTCAGCAGTTGGTATTCAACTCGTAGCAGTCGGCGCGGCGCACTTCCTCGACGAACTTGCGCATCTTGTGCCCGTCCTTGATGCCGGGCTGGCTTTCGATGCCGCTGGACACGTCCACGCCCCACGGCAGGGTGCCGATGATCGCGTCGAACACGTTGTCGCCATTGATGCCGCCGGCGAGCAGGAACGGCCGATGCAGGCCGGTCGGCAGCCGCGACCAGTCGAAGGTCTTGCCCGAGCCGCCGCTTTCGCCGGGGGCGTGGCTGTCGAACAGGAAGCCGGCCGCGTTGGGATACTGCAGTTGCAGGGTGCGTGCGTTGACCTCGCCGCCGCCCATCGGCACCGCCTTCAGGTACGGCAGGTTGAAGCTGCGGCAGAAGCCGTCGTCCTCGTCGCCGTGGAACTGCAGCAGGGTCGGACGCACCGTGCGCAACACCTCGCGCACCTCGTCCTTGGGGTTGTCGCGGAACAGCGCCACCACGTCCACCATCGGCGCGGCGGCCTGGCGCATCGCCCGCGCCTCGGCCGGCGCCACCCGCCGCGGACTGCCATGGGCGAACACGAACCCGATCGAGTCCACGCCCAACTCGCCTGCCAGGCGGATGTCGCCGGCGCGGGTCATGCCGCAGAACTTGATGCGGGTGCGATACAGCGTGCGATTCATAGCGTGACCTCGTCCGGAAGCGTCCAGTGGGCGGGATAGAGGGGACCGACGAACACCAGGCCCTGCGGCGGCGCCGTGGGACCGGCGACGCGGCGGTCGCGTCCCGCGAGCAGTTCGCCAATCCAGGACACCGGCTTTTCGCCCGATCCCACCATGACAAGGGAACCAACGATATTGCGCACCATGTGATGAAGGAATGCATTGGCCTGGACCTGGATCTCCACCACCTCGCCGCTGCGGCTCACCGCGATCGACTGCAGCTCGCGGCGCGCGTGCAGCGCCTGGCACTGCACGCTGCGGAAGGCGCTGAAGTCCTGCTCGCCCAGCAAGGCCTGCGCAGCGGCGTGCATGGCCTCGGCCTGCAGCGGCCGACGCTCCCAGCTCAGGGTCTGCCGGTACAGCGCCGGGCGCACCTGGCGATTGAGCAGGCGGTAGCGGTAGCGGCGCGCGCGGGCGGAAAAGCGCGCGTGGAAGTCGTCGGCCACCGGCACGCACCAGCGCACGCACACCGAGGGCGGCAGCCGCGCGGTGGCGCCCAGCATCCAGCCGCGCGCCGGGCGCTGCACGTCGCAATCGAAATGCACCACCTGGCATTCGCCATGCACGCCGGCATCGGTGCGGCCGGCGCAGACCACGCTCACCGGGGCGTCGGCCACCGACGACAGCGCCGCCTGCAGCGTCGCCTGCACGCTGGGGCCGCCGCTCTCGCCGAGCTGCTGCCAGCCCTGGAACTCGCTGCCGTCGTACTCCACGCCTAGCGCGTAGCGCATGGCGACCTCCGCTGCAGCGCGGCATCGGCGGCGGCGCGCGCGGCGGCCGACGCGTGCATGGGCCAGCACGGGGCGCCTGCAACGCCGCCGCACTGCATCTGCCAGGCCGGGAACGCGCCTTCGGCGCTCCTCCGCCGTCCAAGGACACGCTGCCGCAGGGCCGTCCCGCTCCAGGCCGGACGGCCGCGGCGAGCGCGCCGCGCGCCGCCTGCCGCCATCAGTCCAGCCGCCCCAGCAATTGCAGCGCCTCGGCGCGCGCGGCCGGGTCGCCGCTGGCCGCGACCTCGGCCAGCAAGGTGCGTGCGGTTTCGTTGTCGCCCAGATCCATGTAGGCCACCGCCAGTTCCAGACGCTCGCGGCCCGCCGGCGGATACGGCGACGGTGCTTCGGCCGGTACTGGTGCCGGTGAAGGTGAAGGTGCAGGTGCAGCGGGCTGATGCCAGGTCGGCTCCTGTCGGCCGCCGCCGGCATCGCTGTCGGCACGGGCGTCGCTGGTCGGCACTGCGACCACCGGCGACGGCTGCCGCCAGGCCGCCTCGGCCGCGGACGCGGCGGCCGGAGCGACCTCCGGATGGGCATCGGACACGTCAGCGGAATGGTCGTCGTCGTTGTCTGCGGAGAGCGGCGCATCGGCTGGCGCCTGCCGCAGCGACTGCTGCGCCAGCACGCGCTCGAAGGCGTCGTCGTCGAGCGCGGTGTGGTGATCGGCGTGATCGGCGGCAGCGTGGTCCAGGTGGTCGGCGCGCTCCCACTCTTCCAACGCCGCGTGGTCGCGGGCGACCGACTCCTCCTCGGCCAGCGGCTCGGCCGGTTCCAGCGGCGGCAGTTCCGGCGCATCGACATCGCGGTGCGCGACCACCGGCACCGCGGCGCTCGCCGCCAGCGCGGCGGCGTCGTCGCGCGGCAACGGCGGCAACGGCGAGGGCTTGCGTCGGCGCGACAGCAACCAGGCGCCGAGACCCAGCACCAGCAGGCTCAGCCCGCCCCACAGCCACAGCGGGAACCCGTCATTGGCCGGTGTCTGGGCGGCCGCCGCCGCCGGCGCCGCCTGTCCGGCCTGGGCCAGGCGCTTCTGCGCCGCGGCCAGGTCGCTGTCCTTCAGCGCGATCAGTTGCTGCTGCTGGGACTTGAGCTTTTCGAGCTGCTCCACCCGCGAGCGCAGTTCCTGGACCTCGGCATCGCGTGCCGCGAGGTCTTCGCGCGCCTGCTGCAATTGTTGGGTCGCCACCATGTCTCCTTCGTCGCCGGCACCGGTGCCGGACTTGGTTCCCGCCTCGCGGCGCGTCGCCGGAACCGCCGGCGCGATTTCCAGGCGTGCGCCGGCCGCGGCCGGCGCCGCGGCGGCCGGCTTGGCGGCGGCCTGCGCCGTCGCCGCGTCCTGCTGCGCCTGGGCCGGCTGCGGCACCGGCGCGCGCGCCTGGCGCCACTGCGCCGCCTGCTCGCGCACCACCGCCTCGGCCGCGGCGGCATCCAGGCTGGCCAGGTCCTCCTCGCGCGGGGTGCGCAACACCGCGCCCTGCTTGAGCAGGTTGAGGTTGCCGCGGATGAAGGCGTCCGGATTGGCGCGCAGCAGCGCGACCATGGTCTGGTCCAGCGAGTGACCGTTGCCGCGCGCCAGTTGCCCAGCGATCTGCGACAGGGTCTGGCCGGCGCGCACCGGCGCCAGCGCATCGCCGGGCGCGGCCGCGGGCGCCGGCGCCGGACGCGGCGCGGCGGCGGGCCTGGCGCTCGGCGTCGCCGGCGTGGCGGCAGGCGCTGGCGCCGCGGTGGACGCCTCGCGGGCGATGCGGTCGGACGGCTGCGCCGCGGCCGGCGCATCGATCGCCGGCGCGTCGATCGCCGCGGCGGTGTTGGGTGCGTCGATCAGCGCGGAGTATTCGCGGATCAGCCGGCCCTGGCCCCAATCGACCTCGATCAAAAAGCTCAGCGACGGCACGTCGACCGGCATGCGGCTGCTGACCTGGATCACCGCACGGCCCTTGCGGGTCTGGGTGAAACGGAACTGCAGATCGCTGACCAGGCCCTGCGGGCGCTCCAGCCCGACCCGCGCGAAGGTCGCCGGCGAGGCCAGCGCCACGCGCGCCCGTTCCAGTTCGCCCGGCTCGTTGGAGATCACCGGGATCTCGGCCAGGAACGGCTCGCCCGGCTTGGACAGCACGCGGATGTCGCCCAGGCCCAGCGCCAGCGCGGCCTGGCTGCAGGCCAGCAACAGCAACGCCGCGGCGGCGCGACAGACATGGCGCAGCCCGCGCGCGGCGGACACCGCAGCGCCGCTGCGACGATGGAACACACGTGGTTGTAGGCGCATCCCGCCCCTGCCCCTTGGAGTCATGTCCATCAATATATATGAAGCGGGGAGTGGGGATTTGGGATTGGGGATTCGTTGCGGGCACTGCAGCGGCGGGGGTGTGCTCGCGCGGGGTGCGCCAGCGGCTTGTCCTCCTTGCAGGATCGGGGACCGACAAGCACTGCAACGCCGCTTGTCCAGTAGGAGCGTCTTCAGTCGCGATGGCTTTACCGGGAACGCTCCGTCGCGGCTGAAGCCGCTCCTACGAGGGCGCCCGTCATCATCGCGCCTACATGCGCTAGCGCAGCCCCTCTTTGCAGCACAACACGGACGCCAGACATGACAACGGCCAGGGCATGCGCCACTGGCCGTTGCGTGTCTACCGGGACATCGCGCGCTACGCAGCCCTGCAACAACCGGCGCCGCGCAGCGCTTTACGAATCCCCAATCCCGACTCCCGAATCACGCCTCCTGAGCGACCAGCTCGGCCAACTGCACCGCATTGAGCGCGGCGCCCTTGCGGATGTTGTCGGCCACCACCCACAGGTTGAGGCCGCGCGGGTGCGAGAAGTCCTCGCGGATGCGACCGACGAACACCGGGTCCTTGCCCGAGGCATGGGTCACCGGGGTCGGATAGCCGCCGGCCTTGTGCTCGTCGACCACTTCCACGCCGGGCGCCTGGCCCAGCAGCGCGCGCGCCTGCTCGACGGTGATCTTGCGCTTGGTCTCGATGTTGACCGCCTCCGAATGGCCGAAGAACACCGGCACGCGCACCGCGGTGGGGTTCACCAGGATGCTGCTGTCCTCGAGGATCTTCTGCGTCTCCCACACCAGCTTCATCTCTTCCTTGGTGTAGCCGTTGGGCTGGAAGTCGTCGATGTGCGGGATCAGGTTGAAGGCGATCTGCGCCTGGAACTTCTGCGGCTCGATGTCCTGGAACGCCAGCAGCTGCGCGGTCTGCTTGCCCAGTTCCTCCATGCCCGAGCGGCCGGCGCCGGACACCGACTGGTAGGTAGCCACGTTGATGCGCTCGATGCCGTATTCCTTGTGGATCGGCGCCAGCACCGGCATCAGTTGCATGGTCGAGCAGTTGGGATTGGCGACGATGCCGCGCGGGCGGTGCTTCAGCGCGTGCGGATTGACTTCCGACACCACCAGCGGCACGTCGTCGTCGTAGCGGAAGGTCGAGGAGTTGTCGATCACCACCGCACCGGCCGCGGCGAACTTCGGCGCGTATTCCTTGGAGATGCCGCCACCGGCGGAGAACAGCGCGATGTCCACGCCGGCCGGGTCGAAGGTGGCCAGGTCGAGCACGGTGACCTTCTGGCCGTTGAACTCGACCTGGCCGCCGGCCGAGCGCTCGGAGGCCAGCGGGTACAGCGTGGCGATGGGGAAGCCGCGCTCGGCGAGGATGCTCAGCATGGTTTCGCCGACGGCACCGGTGGCGCCGACGACGGCGACGTTGAAACGACGGGTTGCATTGCTCATGGAAGGATTCGATCCGCAGGAAGAAAAAAGGGGAGGAACAGCCGCACTGCCACGTGGATTCGGGGAACCTGCCGTGCGCGTCGCGCGCGGCGCCGCAGGCTCCCTATCGTTTTTTGTCCGCGATCGCCCGCGCGCCGCCGCCGGCCGCGGCGATCGCATCCAGGTTCAGCGCATTGGGCGGGCGTCCGGCATCGGCGCCGACGCCCAGCGCGGCGAGCAGGTTGTCCACCGCCAATGACACCATCGCACGGCGCGTGGCGACGCTGGCGCTGCCGATGTGCGGGGTCAGCACCACGTTGCGCAGCGCCAGCAGTTCCGGGCGGATCGCCGGCTCGCCTTCGAACACGTCCAGCCCGGCCGCGGCCAGGCGCCCGTTGGCCAGCGCGGCGGCCAGGGCGATCTCGTCGACCAGGCCGCCGCGGGCGATGTTCACCAGCGTCGCGGTCGGCTGCATCTTGGCCAGCGCGGCTGCATCGATGACATGGTGCGACTGCGCGCTGTAAGGCAGTACCAGCAGCAGGTGGTCGGCGCGCGCCAGCAACGCGTCGAAGCCGACGTATTCGGCGCGATGCGCGCGCTCGACCTCGGCCGGCAGGCGGCTGCGGTTGTGGTACAGCACGCGCATCGAGAAGCCGGCGGCGCGGCGTGCGATGGCCTGGCCGATGCGGCCCATGCCGAGGATGCCGAGAGTGCTGCCGTGGACATCGGCGCCGAGCATGGTCTGGAACGACCACTGTTGCCACTGCCCCGCGCGCAGCCAACGCTCGGCCTCGCCGACGCGCCGCGCGGCGGCCATCAGCAGGGCGAAGCCGAGATCGGCGGTGGTCTCGGTGAGCACGTCGGGGGTGTTGGTGGCGACGATGCCGGCCGCGCTGAGCGCGTCCAGATCCAGATTGTTGTAGCCGACGCCGACGTTGGCGATGGCACGCAGCCGCGGCGCGCCGGCGATCTCGGCGGCGCCGATGCGTTCGTTGAGGGTGACCAGGGCGCCGTCCAGCGGCGCCAGTGCCGCGGCCAGCGCCTGCGGCGAATACTTGGTCACGTCCGCGGTGGTGGTCAGCGCGCAATACTCGCCCAGCCGTGCGACGACGTCGTCGAACAGCGGCTGGCTGACCCACACCCGCGGCCGCGACTCAGCCATCGCCACCGCCGGGGATGCGCGGCGTCACCGTGCCGACGTCGCCGCATTGCGCGCGGTGGCGCAGCGCCTGGTCCATCAGCACCAGCGCCATCATCGCCTCGGCGATCGGGGTGGCACGGATACCGACGCAGGGGTCGTGGCGGCCGGTGGTGATCACGTCCACCGCCTGCCCGTCCACGTCCACCGTGGCGCCGGGCAGGCGCAGGCTGGAAGTGGGCTTGAACGCCACCGAGACGACGACCGGCTGGCCGGTGGCGATGCCGCCGAGCACGCCGCCGGCGTGGTTGGACTGGAAGCCGTCCGGCGCGATCAGGTCGCGGTGGTCGGTGCCCTTCTGGGTGACCGCGGCGAAGCCGTCGCCGATCTCCACGCCCTTGACCGCGTTGATGCTCATCATCGCCGCGGCCAGCTCGCCGTCGAGCTTGCCGTAGATCGGCTCGCCCCAGCCCGCCGGCACGCCGTCGGCGACCACGGTGACCCGCGCGCCGATCGAATCGCCGGACTTGCGCAGCGCATCCATGTACGCCTCCAGCTCCGGCACCTGCGGCGCATGCGGCCAGAAGAACGCGTTGTCCTCCACCGCGTCCCAGGCGAAGCCCTGCGGCAGCAGCGGCCCGAGCTGCGACAGGTAGCCGCGCACGCGCACGCCGTAGCGCTGCGCCAGCCACTTCTTGGCGATCACGCCGGCGGCCACGCGCATGGTGGTCTCGCGCGCGGACGAGCGCCCGCCGCCGCGCGGATCGCGGATGCCGTACTTCTGCCAGTAGCTGTAGTCGGCGTGGCCGGGGCGGAACTGCCGGGCGATGTCGGTGTAGTCCTTGCTGCGCTGGTCGGTGTTGCGGATCAGCAGGCCGATCGGGGTGCCGGTGGTGCGGCCTTCGTAGACCCCGGACAGGATCTCGATCTCATCGGCCTCGCGCCGCGCCGAGGTGTGCCGGCTCTTGCCGGTGGCGCGGCGCTGCAGGTCGTGGGCGAATTCGCTGGCGTCCAGCTCCAGCCCTGGCGGGCAGCCATCGACCACGCAGCCGATCGCCGGCCCGTGCGATTCGCCGAAGGTGGTGACGGTCAGCAGCGTGCCGAAACTGTTCGCGCTCATGTCGCTGGCGTCACCGGTCCGCGGCCAGCGCGGCGATGCGCGCGTGGTGCGCCAGCAGTTCGCTGCGCTCCACCGCGAAGATGCCCATCTGCCCGACCTTGAACTCGACCCAGGCGAAGTCCACTTCCGGCAGCAGCTGCGCCAGCGCGCGTTCGGACTCGCCGACCTCGCAGATCAGCAGGCCGTCCTCGCTCAGGTGCGCCGGCGCGTCGCGCAGGATCTTCAGCGCCAGGTCCAGCCCGTCGTCGCCCGCGCGCAGGCCCAGCTCCGGCTCGTGCGCGTATTCCGGCGGCAGCGCGTCGGTCTCGGCGTGGGTGACGTAGGGCGGATTGGTCACGATCAGCTCGTAGCGGCGCCCGCCCAGCCCGGCGAACAGGTCGGACTTGACCAGTTCGACGTTGTCGGCCAGCAGCCGCTCCTTGTTCTCGGCGGCCAGGCTCAGCGCGTCGTCGCTGATGTCGACCGCATCCACCTGCCAGTTCGGGTTGTAGTGCGCCATGGCGATGGCGATGCAGCCCGAGCCGGTGCACAGGTCCAGCGCGCGCTCGACCGGACGGCCGGCCAGCCACGGCTCGAAGCCGGCCTCGATCAGCTCGGCGATCGGCGAACGCGGCACCAGCGCGCGCGCATCGCTCTTGAAGCTGAGCCCGGCGAACCAGGCCTCGCCGGTAAGGTAGGCGGCAGGGATGCGCTCGGCGATGCGGCGCTCGAACAGCGCCAGCACCTGCGCCTTCTCCGGCGTGGTGACCCGCGCGCTGCCGTAGGCCGGGCCGAGGTCGTGCGGCAGGTGCAGCGCGTGCAGCACCAGTTGCGTGGCCTCGTCCAGGGCGTTGTCGTAGCTGTGGCCGAAGCTCAGCCCGGCGGCGTTGAAACGGCTGGTGCCGTAGCGGATCAGGTCGATGATCGTGTGGAGTTCGGCGGCCGCGTCGGCAGTCATGGCAACAGGCAAGGCAATGTGGCCCCCGATTATAGAGGCCCGGCCGCTATGATGAGCGTTCGTTGCATGGGAAATCAGTATGTTCAACCGCACCTTCGGCATCGTCCTGGTGGTTGCCCTGGCCGCCGGCCTGGGGCTGCTGCTGGCCCAGAAGTACTTCGGCGGCAGCGCCGCCCCGGCCTGGCCGGAGACCCGCACGGTGCGCATGTACCCGCAGCCGCGCCCCCTGCCCGACTTCCACCTGCGCCAGACCGACGGCACGCCGCTGGTGCCGGGCGAGCTCAAGGGCCACTGGACCCTGGTGTTCCTGGGCTTCACCGCCTGCCCGGACGTGTGCCCGACCACCCTGGCCGACCTGGCACGCGCGCAGAAGCAATGGGAGACCCTGCCGGACACGCTGCGCCCGCGCGTGCTGTTCGTCTCGGTCGACCCGCAGCGCGACACCCTGCCGCGGCTGGGCGAGTACGCGCACGCCTTCCACAAGGACACCATCGCCGCCACCGCCGACGTGCCCGAGCTGGAGCGCTTCGCCACCGCGCTGGGCTTCGTGTTCCAGAAGGTGCCCGGCAAGCACTACGCCGAGAACCCCAACGACTACAGCATGGACCACTCCGCCGCGATCGCGGTGCTCGACCCGCAGGGCCAACAGGCCGGGCTGATCCGCCCGCCGTTCGATGCCGCGGCGATCGCCGCCGACCTGCAGGCCCTGACCAAGGCCACCGCCCCATGAGCCTGACCACCCGCCTGACCTACGTGCTGCCGCACCGGCTGCTGTCCTCGCTGGCGCGGCGCCTGGCCTACTCGTCGCGGCCCGGGCTGAAGCAGTGGCTGATCGACACGGTGGTGCGCCGCTTCGGCGTGGACCTGAGCGAGGCCGCGCAGCCGGACGCGCACGCCTACCCGACCTTCAATGCCTTCTTCACCCGTGCGCTGAAGCCGGGCGCGCGTGTCGCCGATCCCGATCCGCAGGCGCTGCTGATGCCGGCTGACGGCCGCATCAGCCAGCTCGGCCGGATCGAGGACGGGCGCATCTTCCAGGCCAAGGGGCAGTCGTTCACCGCTGCCGAACTGCTTGGCGACGACGCCGCGGCAGTGCCGTTCGCCAATGGCCTGTACGCCACCGTGTACCTGTCGCCACGCGACTACCACCGCGTGCACATGCCCTGGACCGGCACCCTGCGCGAAACCGTGCACGTGCCGGGCCGGCTGTTCAGCGTTGGCACCGACGCGGTGCGCACCGTGCCGCGCCTGTTCGCGCGCAACGAGCGCCTGGTCTGCCATTTCGACACCGACTTCGGCCCGATGGTGTCGGTGATGGTCGGCGCGCTGCTGGTGTCCGGCGTGGAAACGGTGTGGAGCGGCGTGGAGATCCCACGCTACGCCGACCGCATCACCCGCAAGGACTGGCGCGGCAAGGGCATCACCCTGCAGCGGTTCGAGGAGATGGCGCGCTTCAACTACGGCTCCACCGTGATCGTGCTGCTGCCGCCAGGCGTGGCCGCGTTCGATCCTGCGCTGGCGGCGGAATCGCCGGTGCGACTGGGGCAGGCGCTGGCCCGGCTGGTGCACTGAGGTGTGAAAGGGCCGCGCTGCGGCCCTTTCTTTTGACGAATGCCTCTGCGGGTGGGAAGTGCCTTTGTGGGAGGGACTTCAGTCCCGACGCATTGGCGGTGACAGACCGCAGGCTCCCGACGGATTGCCGAAAAGCGACGCACCCGACACTGCGGCCGCCTCACCCTCATCCGGCGCTGCGCGCCACCTTCCCCCGAAAAGGGGGCCATGGTCCCGGAGGGAGAAGGGATTGGATCGCGCTTGGGTCTCGCAACTGGTGTGCAGCGACTGCCCCACTGTGGGAGGGACTTCAGTCCCGACGCATTGGCGGTGACAGACCGCAGGCTCCCGACGGATTGCCGAAAAGCCACGCACCCGATACTGCGGCCGCCCCTACCCTCATCCGGCGCTGCGCGCCACCTTCTCCCGAGGGGAGAAGGAGTCACGGCGCCCCCTACTTCTCGCAGCCCACCAGCTTCAGCGACTGACCCGGCTTCAACGCATAGCCCGGTGCACGCAAGCCATTCGCCTTGGCCAGTTCCTTCAGGTCGCAGTCGTGGCGGTCGGCGATCCGCCCCAGGGTGTCGCCCTTGGCCACGCGGTAGTTGCGCACCTGCTTCTGCTTGGGCTTGGCCGGCGCGGGGCGGCCAGTGGCCACCGTGGTCGGCACGCCAGCGACCGGGCTGACGTCGCCCACCGCCACGTTGCCGGTGAGGTCGGCCGCCGGCGCCGGGCTGCCGCTGCGCACCGCGGCGGTGACGTCGGCGGTGATCAGCGCGCGCGCCAGGTCGGCGCGCGGGCCGCTGACGCAGTAGCGGTTGTACAGGCCGACGATCTTGGTGGTGGCGTTGATGGTCACCCCGGCCGGGATCCAGCCGTCCGGCTCGTAGCGCGGGTTGAGGTTGCGCAGCGCGCGCATGTAGCCGTCGCGGGTGCCGTCGCTGCCCAGGCAGATGGTCAGTTCGTAGATGGTGGTGGACTTGGCCAGGCGCAGCGTGGCCGGCTGCGCATTGATCTTGGGGAAGGCCACGCCGTACTGCTGCGGGTGCAGGAAGATCCACGCCGCGGCGATGACCATCGGCACGTAGTCCTTGGTCTCGGCCGGGAACTGGTTGTAGACCGACGCATCCCAGAAGCTGCGCCCCGGCATCTGGTTGAACACGCGCGCGGCGCGGCCTTCGCCGCCGTTGTAGCCGGCCAGGGCCAGTTCGACGCTGCGGTTGAGTTCGGCCATGCGCTCGTTGATGTAGACCGCGCTGGCCTCGGCAGCGCTGCGCGCGTCGTAGCGGGTATCGAAACCGGTGCCGTCCGGACCCAGGCCGAAGCGGCGCCCGGTGGCCGGCATGAACTGCATCAGCCCGGCGGCGCCCACCCGCGAATTGGCGTGCACGCGGCCGTTGGATTCCTTGGCGATGATGCCGAACAGCAGCGCTTCCGGCAGGCCGCGCTTCTCCCACTCCGGCCACATGACCGCGCGCAGGTTCTGGTAGTTCTCGTAGCTGCTCATCAGCGCCGGGCGCATGTCGGTGAGCCAGCGGCGGATGCCGGCCTGCACCGCCGGGTTGTACTCCACCATCGAATCGAAGGCGTGGCGCTTGTCGTTGAGCAGGCGCGCCGCGCGCGCGGCTTCCGGCACGTCCGCGGCGAGCGGGCTGATGTGGTCGGGGTCGGCCTGCAGCGGCGCGGAATCGTCGTCGGCGGCATCGGTGTCGCTGGCCTGGCCCTGCGCGTCGGCCTTGGCCTTGAGCAGCCGCTTGTACGCGCCCAGGTAGGTGCCCACCTCGCAGCCGCGCTGCTTGATGCAGGCCTGGATCACGTCCTCGATGTCCTCCAGCGCGGCGTCGCTTTCCTGGGTGCCCTTGGGGTCGCTGTTGCCGACCAGCACCATGGCGTCGTTGTAGCGCTTCTCGGCGGCGGCCAGGCGCTGGTCGAGGATGGCGATGGCGGCCTGGTCGCGGGCGGACACGCGGGCATGGGCGGCAGGAGCGGTGCAGGTCAGCGCCACGGCAGCCGCGACGGGCCACGCGTGGGTGAAGCGGAACGGAAGGGGCATGGTGGGACGCGGCGACGGAAAGGCCGCAGGGTAGCCCCCGCCGTCACATGGCGGCAAGGTCGCCGCAGCCGCGACCCGGCCCGCGGCGGGCCGACGTTCATGGCCGGCGGGCATCCTGCGCTGCACCATGGGCATCGTGCGCCAGCCCGTGCGGCGCCGCTCGCGGCAGCACACGCCCGCGCTGCCGCGGCGAACGGCCAAACACGGCAAAGACCGGTTTCCGCGGGCGATGCCGGACCTTGCGGGGCGGCGCGTGCGCGCCCAGGGCAACGCCCACGCGTTCGGCCATGCCGAGGACGCTCTAGAATCCGGGCATCTCATTGCGGACCCCGATATGGACCCGATCCTGCTAGGCAAAGGCGTGACCGACGACATCGCGGTGCTGCTGCAACCGCGCCTGGGCAATCGCCACGGCCTGGTCGCCGGCGCCACCGGCACCGGCAAGACCGTGACCCTGATGACCCTGGCCGAAGGCTTTTCGCGGATCGGCGTGCCGGTGTTCCTGGCCGACGTCAAGGGCGACGTGGCCGGCCTGGCGATGCCGGGCGACGGCAGCGAGAAGGTGCTGCAGCGCGCCAGGGAGATCGGCGTGACCGACTACGCGCCGGCCGCCAACCCGGTGGTGTTCTGGGATCTGTACGGCCAGCTCGGCCACCCGGTGCGCACCACCGTCAGCGAGATGGGTCCCACCCTGCTGGCGCGCGTGCTGGAACTCAACGACACCCAAGCCGGCGTGCTCGACATCGTGTTCAAGCTGGCCGACGACCGCGGCCTGCTGCTGCTCGACCTGGACGACCTGCGCGCGCTGCTGGCGCTGGTGGTGGAAGAGCGCAAGGACATCTCCACCGAGTACGGCCTGGTCAGCGCGCAGTCGGTGGCGGCGATCCAGCGCGCGCTGCTGCGCCTGGCGCAGGACGGCGGCGAAGGCTTCTTCGGCGAACCGGCGCTGGACCTGGCCGAGCTGATGCGCACCGCCCCCGACGGCCGCGGCACCATCAACATCCTCGCCGCCGCGCAACTGGTGCTCAAACCGCGGCTGTACTCGACCTTCCTGCTGTGGCTGCTGTCGGAACTGTTCGAGCGGCTGCCGGAAGTGGGCGACCTGGACAAGCCCAAGCTGGTGTTCGTGTTCGACGAGGCGCACCTGCTGTTCGACGATGCGCCGCCGGCGCTGGTGCAGCGCATCGAGCAGGTGGTGCGGCTGATCCGCTCCAAGGGCGTGGGCGTGTACTTCTGCTCGCAGTTCCCGGACGACGTGCCCGACAGCATCCTCGGCCAGCTCGGCAACCGCGTGCAGCACGCCCTGCGCGCCTACACGCCGCGCGACCAGAAGGCGGTGCGCACCGCCGCCGAGACGTTCGTGGCCAATCCCAAGCTGGACGTGGCCAAGGCCATCTCCCAGCTCGGCACCGGCGAGGCGCTGGTGTCCACGCTGCAGAACAAGGGCGTGCCGGCGCCGGTGCAGCAGACCCTGATCGCGCCGCCGCGCTGCCGCATGGGCGCGATTTCCGACGCCGAGCGCGCGCAGGTGCGCGCCGGCAGCCCGGTCGGCACGCGCTACGACACCCCGGTCAACCGCGAATCGGCGGCAGAAATGCTGGCGCATCGTGTCGAGCAAAGCGCCGACCGCAGCGCCGCGCCGCCAGCACGCACCCGCGAACAGGACGAGGCGCAGGACAGCGGCTTCGGCCAGGCGGTCAAGGACGCGGTGTTCGGCACCAAGCGCCGCCAGGGCATGCTGGAGGCGATGGCCAAGCAGACCTCGCGCACCATCGGCAACCGCATCGGCCAGCAGATCGTACGCGGCATCTTCGGCAGCATCTTCGGCGGCAAGCGTTGAGCGCAGCCGACGCCGAAGGAAGCTCCAGCATGGACAGGAACGCGATGAGCGCCTTGCAATGATGTCGCGGCCAGACAAGCTCACAACGCTCCAGGGACGATGCCACTGCGGCTGCCTGACCGTCGAGTTCTCGACGGATCAAGCGGCCGAGGACATCCGTCCGCGCGCCTGCGACTGCAGCTTCTGCCAGAAGCATGGTGCGGCATACGTTTCCGACCCCGCCGGCACACTGCGACTGACGGCCACGCATGCCGAGGCCGTACATCGCTATCGCCAGGGCGCAGAGGCCGCCCAATTCCAGCTGTGCCGCCAGTGCGGGGTGCTGGTCGCGGTCACGTTCGAGCATCAGAGGCGGCTTTACGGTGCCGTCAATGCCGGCTGTCTGAACAAGACGCCGGCGCTGGGGGCCGCAGTGCCGGTGTCCCCGCAATGGCTGGACGCCGAGGCAAAAATGGCCCGATGGCGGCAGGCGTGGGTGCCGGACGTGCAATGGGTCATCGCTGACACCTGAGCATGCCTGCCGCACACCGTCGCCACCAGCGATCGACAGGCCCGGCGTGCAGAACGCTGGATTCGCGGTTAGGCGCGGCCTTCGATCCTGGCGATGCCACCCGCAGAAACAAAAACCGATAAAGCTACGCTAGGCCAGCAGCCCGTGCAGCTTGGCGTACTGCAACAGCATGATGGTCTTGGCGTCGGCGATCTCGCCGGTGTCGATCATCGCCAGCGCGGCATCGAGCGCCAGCTCCAGCACCTCGATCTCCTCGCCCTCGGCAGCCAGGCCACCGCCGGCGCCGACCTTGTCGCGGTCGACGTACTCGCCCACGAAGAAGTACAGCCGCTCGGTCACCGAGCCCGGGCTCATGAACGCCTCGAACACCTTGCGCACGTTCTCGATCCGGTAGCCGGTCTCCTCTTCGGTCTCCTTGCGGATGCAGGTCTCCGGATCGTGGCGATCGAGCAGGCCGGCGCAGGCCTCGATCAGCATGCCGTCGGGGTTGCCGTTGAGCAGGGTCGGCAACCGGAACTGGCGGGTCAGCATCACCGTGCCCTTGGCGCGGCTGTACAGCAGGATGGTCGCGCCATTGCCGCGGTCGTAGGCCTCGCGGGTGAGCGCCTGCCAACTGCCGTCGTGGCGCTGGAAATCGAAGCTGACCTTGCGCAGCACGTACCAGTTGTCCGACAGCACTTCGATGTTGGTGACGCGCACGCGCGGGTTGGCGGAAACGAAGGAAGAATCCAAACGAAGCTCCAAGGGGGAATGGGGAATGCGCAGCGCGTGGGCAGGACCATCGGCATGGCATCGCGCCGTCCACGTGTGGGCGCAGTGTAGCGAGCCGGCGCACGGCGACGGCGGCGCGGAACGCGCGTTGCGCAGTCGACCACACAACGGCGGCGTGGCACCCCACGGCCCCACCACAGGCTTGCCCGGCGGCCCCGATTGCGCCCGCCGCGGCCGACCCGCACAATCGTCACACTTCGTAGACAGGGGGCGTCATGGAAGACCGTCGTCGCGCGGGCGCACGCCGCGCACATCGCAGCACACCCGAGCCGTTCTGGGCGCGCACCCGCGCCATCGCGCTGTATCCGCTGCACGGCGGCGCGCTGTACGCGCTGATCGCGCTGACCCTGTGCAGCCTGCTGGGCATGCTGCCGGGCATCGGCTGGATCCTGAGCATCGTCACCAGCCTGGCGATCTACAAGTATGCCTTCGAGATCCTGCGGCACACCGCCGACGGCTACCTGGACGCGCCGGAACGCGGGTTCGACATCGGCGACGGCGTGGTCGTGCGGCTGTTCGCGCTGATGATCGTGCTCGGCGTAGCGGTGTTCGCGGCGCTGCTGCTGACCGGGCCGGTCGGCGGCCTGCTGATGCTGCTGGCGGTGGTGCTGCTGCAGCCGGGCTTCCTGATTTCCCTGGCGATGGACGGCAGCCTGCGCCGTGCGCTGAACCCTGCCGTGTCGATCGGCCTGGCGCTGCGCATCGGCTGGCCGTACCTGGCCGCGTTCGGCCTGCTGTTCGTGATCCAGGCCAGCGCGCTGGGCGCCGCCGCCTGGCTGCAGCGCGCGCTGCAGCCGCTGGTCGCCGACCTGGCGGTCACCGTGGTGACGATCTGGGGCCTGTTCGCCGCCTTCCACCTGATGGGCTACCTGGTCTACCAGTATCACGCGGTGCTGGGCTACGAACCGGCCGCCGACGCGGCAGGTGCGTTCGCCCGGCACGACCCGGACCAGCGCGTGCTCGACGAGGCCGAACAGCTGGTGCGCGACGGCCACACCGAGGACGCGCTGCAAGTGCTGCGCAGCGAAGTGCGCACCCGCGCGGTGAGCCTGGGCGTGCACGAGCTGTACCAGCGCCTGCTGCGCGGCAGCACCCGCCACGACGAACGCCGCGAGCATACCCGCCAGTACATCCACCGGCTGCTGCAGGAAAAGCAGGAACGCCGGGCACTGGCGCTGCAGCGCGAGGCGCTGGACACCGATCCCGACTTCGCGCCGCTGCTGCCGGAACAGGCCACGCTGCTGGCCGAGCGCGCGCAACTGGCTGGCCAGTTCCGGCTCGCCGCCGACGGCCTGCAGGCCGCGCTGCGCGCCTGGCCGAAGGCGCCGGAACGCAGCGTCTGGTCGCTGCAGGCCGCCCTGCTGCTGGCCGAACGCTTCGGCGAGGACGCGCAGGCCCGCGACCTGCTGGAGGACGCGCTGAACCGCTGCGACGACGAGATGCAACGCAGCAAGCTGCAGGCGGCGTTGCGCGCGGTGACGATCGCGCCGGTCTAACGCCGATCGCGCACGGCGCGGGTGCGGGACACGCCAATGTGCCCCGCTTCCGCACTGGGCCGCGCCCTCAGGCGTTGGCGAGCAGGAAGCGCGCCTTGTCCGCCTGCGGCAGGTCCGGGTAGCGCGCGACCAGCGCCTGTAGCACGCGTCGCCACTCCGCCGTGGCCTGGCGTTCGCCATGGCCCAGCGCCAGCCGGAACCAGGCCTGCGCCTGCTGTTCGCGGGGCGAAACCGCATCCTGCGCCAGCAGCGTTTCCGCCTCGGCCAGCATCCCCAGCGCCATCCAGCGCACGAATACCGCCGCACGCGTCGGCGCATCCAGATCACCGGCCGCTGCAAGCACTGCCGCCTGCTGCTGCGCCTCCTGCACGGACGGCGCCGCCAGATGCAGCACGTCCAACGCACGCAGCCGCGCCGTCGCGGCCTGGCCGGCGTTGGCGGCCAGGCGATAGCGCGCCAGTGCCACATCGAAGCGCTGTGGCGCCTCCGCCGCCAGCGCATCCAGCAACGCACCGGCCTGGACGTGTTCCATCCGCCCCAGATGCGCCTGCGCGCGTTCCCAGCGGTCGTCGGCCGGTGCGTCGCCAGCGTCGTGCAGGAAGGCCTCGCGGGTCTGTCCGGTCGCCACCAGCACGGCACCAAGCAGCGCGCCGACCACCAGCCCGCCGGCATGCGCGTCGAAACCGATGCCGGCATCGCCATTGCCCAGCAGGTTGTACAGCTCCCAGCCCAGCCACAGCGGCAACAGCACGATGGCCGGCGCGCGCACGTAGTCGAACAGCACCGCCACCCAGTAGAAGAAGCGCACCGGACGCCGTCCCCACACCACGCAGAACGCGCCCATCAGCGCGGCGATGGCGCCGGACGCGCCGAGACCGGCGCCGGCCTCGCCCCAACGCCACCACAGGCTGGCCGCGCTGGCGCCGAACGCACCGAGCAGGTACACCGCCAGGAACCGCCAGCCGCCGATCGCGCCCTCCAGCAGCGTGCCCAACGCCAGCAGGAACAGCATGTTGCCGATCAGGTGCATGGCGTCGGCGTGCAGGAACGCGGCACTGAGCATGCGCGCCAGCGCCCATTCCGAACTGCGCTGCACATGGCGCAGGGTGAACACGCGCTGCAGCAGCGCGTCGTAGTGCGCGCGCAGCGGCGCCCAGGCCTGTTGCGCAGCGGCGTCCGCGAAGGCGCTGCCATCGCGCATGGCCTGCACGAACCGCACGTCGTGCAGGGTGACGGCACCGACGAAGGCGGCCCGCTCCGCGGCCGGCATCTGCTGCAGCTGCACGAGCGGCGCGCGCTGACCGCTGCGTTCCAGGTAGCGCGCATAGGCCGGCGCTTCCAGCGCGCCGAGTCCGGCGTCCGTGTAGTAGCGCTGCGCCTGCCGCAACGGCGTTGCGTCCTGGCGCTGCCAGCCGACGTAGACCGCGACGTTGAGCAGGATCAGCAGCAGCGTGACCAGCGGGAGGTTGTCCCGCGACAGCGGCTTGTGCAGCGGCAGGATCAACATCGGGCGACGTCCATGTGCGGGGCGGCGCCAGCTTCGGCCATCGCCTGCGGGTGCGCAAGCCGCAGCCACGCGCTAGCATCGCCACCCCGCTCCACCACAGTCGCACGATGAGCCGCTGGCGTCCCCCTGCCGAAAAAAGCACCGCCCTGATCACCCCGGAAGGCCATGCCCGGCTCAAGGCCGAGCTGGACGAGCTGTGGCGGGTGCGCCGCCCGGAGGTGGTCAAGGCGCTGGCCGCGGCGGCGGCCGAGGGCGACCGCTCGGAGAACGCCGAGTACACCTACCGCAAGAAGCAACTGGGCGAGATCGACCGCCGCGTGCGCTACCTGAGCAAGCGTCTGGAAGCGCTGCGCGTGGTCGCCGAGGCGCCGTCCGACCCGCAGGCGGTGTTCTTCGGCGCGCACATCGAACTGGAGGATGCCGACAGCGGCGAGCTGCGCCGCTACCGCATCGTCGGCCCGGACGAGACCGACGCGGCGCGCGGCTGGATCAGCATCGATTCGCCGCTGGCGCGGGCGCTGCTGAAGAAGCGCGTCGACGACGAAGTGGAAGCGCAGCTGCCCGGCGGCCGCCACAGCTTCGTGGTGGTGGCGGTGGACTACGCCGCGCCGTAAGCGCGCGGCGCCGTGGCGCCACGCATGCCGCCGACTGAAGCGTCAGAGTACGCGCAGATCCAGCGGCCTTGCCGACGATGCCTGTGCCGGCAATGCATCGCCGAACAGGTCGTGCTCGTCGCTGTCGGTGATTTCGACCTGCACCAGGTCGCCCGGCTTCAGCCCAAGCTCGCCGCCGTTCTGGATATGCACCAGGCCGTCGATCTCCGGCGCATCGGCCTTGGAGCGCGCCACTGCGATGCCATCCTCCAGCAGGTCGACCAGGCACTCCTGCACGCTGCCGATCTTGGCTTCCAGGCGCGCGGCGGAAATCGCCGCCTGCTTTTCCATGAAGCGCGCCAGCCGCTCCTGCTTGACCGCTTCCGGCACCGGATCCGGCAGCGCGTTGGCGCTGGCGCCTTCCACCGGCGAGTAGGCGAAGGCACCGACGCGGTCGAGCTGCGCGGCGTCCAGGAATTCCAGCAACTGCTCGAACTCGGCGCCGGTCTCGCCGGGGAAGCCGACGATGAAGGTCGAACGCAGGGTGATCTCCGGGCACAGCGCGCGCCAGCGCTGCACGCGCTCCAGGGTGCGTTCCACCGCGCCCGGCCGCTTCATCAGCTTGAGGATGCGCGGGCTGGCGTGCTGGAACGGGATGTCCAGGTACGGCAGCAGCTTGCCCTCGGCCATCAGCGGGATCACGTCGTCCACGTGCGGGTACGGATACACGTAATGCAGGCGTGCCCATGCGCCCAGGTCCGACAGACCCTCGCACAGCGCCTTCATCCGCGTCTGGTAGCTGCGGCCGCGCCACTCGCGCTCGGCGTACTTCAGGTCCACGCCATAGGCCGAGGTGTCCTGCGACACCACCAGCAACTCGCGCACCCCGCCCTTCACCAGACGCTCGGCCTCGCGCAGCACCTCGTCGACCGGCCGCGACACCAGGTCGCCGCGCATCGACGGAATGATGCAGAAGCTGCAGCGGTGATTGCAGCCTTCGGAAATCTTCAGGTAGGCGTAGTGGCGCGGGGTCAGCTTGACCCCGATGTCGTCTTCGGCGCCCCGCGCGCGCGGCAACAGGTCCACGAACGGATCGTGCCGCGGCGGCAGCGCCGCATGCACCGCTTCCATCACGCTCTGGTAGTCCTGCGGACCGGACACCGCCAGCACGTCCGGGTAGGCCGCGCGGATCTGCTCCGAACGCTTGCCCAGGCAGCCGGTGACGATGACCTTGCCGTTCTCGGCCATGGCCTCGCCGATCGCCTCCATCGACTCGGCCACCGCCGAATCGATGAAGCCGCAGGTGTTGACCACCACCACGTCGGCCGCGTCGTAGCTGGGCACGATCGCATAGCCCTCCACGCGCAACTGGGTGAGGATGCGTTCGGAATCGACAAGGGCCTTCGGGCAGCCGAGGCTGACGAAGCCGACTTTGGGGGTCGCGAGAGACATTGGGGCCGGGGTCCGGGGGCCTGGGAGAAAAACAGCGCGCGAAGTATACCGGGCCGGGGCCGCCGACGCGGCCGGCCCGGTGTGCGCCCGCTCACCCCGGCTTAGCCTGGGCCATGGATAATCCGCCGCTTCCCCCACGCCACAGGAACGCCGTTATGGGCCACTGGACCACGCTCGACACCGCTCACGGCCAGGTTTCCGCCTGGCACGCCCTGCCCGAGGGCACGCCGCGCGGCGGCCTGGTCGTCATCCAGGAAATCTTCGGGGTGACCGACTACATCCGCGAGGTCGCCGACCGCTACGCCGCGCACGGCTATGAGGTGCTGGCGCCGGCGCTGTTCGATCCGGTCGAGAAGGACGCGCAACTGGCCTACGACCAGGACGGCGTGCGCAAGGGCCTGGAACTGGTCGGCGCGCTGGGCTTCGACCGCGCCCTGGACATCGTGCAGGCGGCCGCGCAGGCGCTGGCGCCGGCCGGCAAGGTCGGCACGCTGGGCTACTGCTGGGGCGGCAGCGTCGCGCTGCTGTCGGCGCTGCGCCTGGGCCTGCCCTCGGTGAGCTACTACGGCGGCCGCAACACCCAGTTCCTGGACGAGACGCCGAAGGCGCCGGTGCTGTTCCACTTCGGCGCGCAGGACGGCAGCATCCCGGCCGAATCGATCCAGCAGCACCGCGAGAAGCTGCCGCAGATGCAGACCTTCGTGTACCCGGCCGGGCATGGCTTCGACCGCCATGTGGATCCGAACCACTACGACGCCGACAGCGCCGAACTCGCCCGCGAACGCAGCCTGGCGTTCCTCGCCGAGCACCTGGGCTGAGCCGCGGCATGGCCGACTTCGTCCTGGATCCGCGGCTGCAGGCCGACAGCGCGTTCGTCGCCGACGGGCCGCTGTCGCAGGTGCGGCTGATGGACGACGCGCGCTTCCCGTGGCTGTTGCTGGTGCCACGGGTGGCCGAGGCCAGCGAATGGATCGATCTGGACGGTGGCCAGCAGCGCCTGCTGCTGGCCGAGATCAACCAGCTCTCGCAGTTGCTGCGGCAGGAGCCGGGCGTGCACAAGCTCAACATCGGCGCGCTGGGCAACGTGGTGCGGCAACTGCACGTGCACGTGCTGGGGCGGCACCCGGGCGATGCGGCGTGGCCCGGTCCGGTGTGGGGCAATGGCGCCGCACAGCGGCTGCCGGCCGAGGAGCTGCAGGCGCGTGTTGCGGCGTGGCGCCAGCGGCTACGATAGGCGCCCTTTTTACGGAAGCCGCGCCTCCATGAAATCCAATGTGATCGCCGCCATCGTGCTGATCGTGATCGGCCTGGTGTTCCTGGCCAACAACCTGGGCTGGACCAACCTGAGCCTGGGCCGGCTGATCGCCACCTGGTGGCCGGCGATCCTGGTCGCGGTCGGCGTCGGCATGCTGTTCGGCCGCGGCAAGTAGGTGGAGCCGGGATTGGGGATTTGGGAGTGGGGATTCGTTAGAGCGCCCCACTCCCAATTGATCCATAGCGCGAGCGGCTTTCGGAGCCCGCCCCTGCTACTAGATGCAGGGGCGCCGCGTCGCGATCGCTGGCTCAGCGGCGCACGTTGACCACGCGGGTGCCGGCGATCAGGTCGTGCAGGCAGCGCTTGTCCTGGCGGAAGATGAACAGCGTGTCCACCAACGCGTAGATGCTGCCCACGATCGGCACCAGCGACAGCAGCTGGGTCGGCAGATACCGCAGCGCGATCAGGCGCACGAACGGCGGCTGCCCGCCGTCCAGGTCGGCGATACGGATCCACAGCAGCTTCTTGCCCCAGGTCTGGCCGCTCTTGGCCAGCGGGTAGCCCTGCACCAGCAGGAAGATCACGATCCCCAGCACGCCGTAGCCGAACGTGGTCAGGAACGGCAGCTGCACGCCGCTGCGCGCGGCCTCCATGACCTTGCCGAAGTAGCCGGTCAGCGCCGCCACCGGCAGGAACGTCGCCAGCGAAATCACGCCGTCGATCAGCGCCGCACCGAGGCGCTCGCCACGGCCGGCCAGGACCTCGCCACCGGCGGTGTCCGGCAGCGCGGGCGGCAATGCCGCGTCGGGGGCCTGGTAGGGATTGGGGTCGTTCATTGCGCGCTCCTTGTGCTGTCGGAAAGAAGGGAGTGGAAGATCAAGTCTTGGGCAGGGTCACGCCGGTCTGGCCCTGGTACTTGCCGCCGCGATCCTTGTAGCTGGTCTCGCAGACGTCGTCGGCATCGGACTGGAAGAACAACATCTGCGCCACGCCTTCGTTGGCGTAGATGCGCGCCGGCAACGGCGTGGTGTTGCTGAACTCCAGGGTCACGTGCCCTTCCCACTCCGGCTCCAGCGGGGTCACGTTGACGATGATGCCGCAACGCGCATAGGTGCTCTTGCCCAGGCACACCACCAGGGTGTCGCGCGGGATGCGGAAGAACTCGACCGTGCGCGCCAGCGCGAAGCTGTTGGGCGGGATGATGCACTCGTCGGCCTCGATGTCGACGAAGCTCTTGGGGTCGAAGTGCTTGGGGTCGACGATGGTCGAGTTGATGTTGGTGAACACCTTGAACTCGCGCGAGCAGCGCACGTCGTAACCGTAGCTGGAGGTGCCGTAGCTGACGATGCGCTGGCCGTCGACCTGCTTGACCTGGCCCGGCTCGTAGGGCGCGATCATGCCGTGCTGTTCGGACATGCGGCGGATCCAGCGGTCGCTCTTGATGCTCATGGGGCTTCCTGATGCGGTGGCGGCGGCCGCAGCCTGCACGCCGGGAACGCAGCCGGCAAAGGGGCCGGCCGCAATGACCGGCGATTCTAGCCGGTCGCGGGGCGTTCGCGGCAGGCGCCGCGCGCCGCTCAGCGCAACGCCGCGGAGATCGGGATGGTGGCGCGCGGGCGCTTGCGCAGTTCTTCGGTCAGGCGCTGCGCGGTGGCCAGGTAGGCCTGTGCCGCGGCCGACTCCGGCGCGGCGGCCACCACCGGGGTGCCGGCGTCGCCCTGCTCGCGGATCGCGATCGCCAGCGGCAGCGACCCCAGCAGCGGCACACCGTACTGCTGGGCCATGCGCTGGCCGCCGCCCTCGCCGAACAGGTGCTCGACATGGCCGCACTGGCTGCAGGTGTGCACCGCCATGTTCTCGACGATGCCCAGCACCGGCACCTCGACCTTCTCGAACATCTTCAGCGCCTTCTTCGCGTCCAGCGTGGCGATGTCCTGCGGCGTGGTGACGATCACCGCGCCGGCCACCGGGATCTTCTGCGCCAGGGTCAGCTGGATGTCGCCGGTGCCGGGCGGCAGGTCGATCAGCAGGTAGTCCAGGTCGTCCCACAAGGTGTCGGCGAACAGTTGGGTCAGCGCCGAGGTCGCCATCGGGCCGCGCCAGATCATCGGCGTGTCCTGGTCCACCAGCAGCCCGATCGACATCGCCTCGATGCCGAAGGCGCGCATCGGCTCGATGCTCTTGTCGTCCGGGCTGTCCGGGCGCCCGCTCAGGCCGAGCATGGCCGGCACGCTGGGGCCATAGACGTCGGCATCCAGCACGCCGACGCGCGCGCCCTGGCGCTGCAGGGCCAGGGCCAGGTTCACGGCGGTGGTGGACTTGCCCACCCCGCCCTTGCCGGAGCCGACGGCGATGACGTTGCGGATGCGCGGGTGCGGGGCGAGCTTGGGCTGGACGGCGTGGGCGGGGAGACGCGGGCGTTCGGTCATCGGGAAACTCGTCAACGGAAATGGGCGAACATCCGCGCACCGCACTCGCACGTAGGCCAGGCAGATAGCGCGGTGCCCGCGTTTGGCACGACGACTATACAAGGGCAGGGTCGGCAGCCGCCGGTGCTTGGGCAACAAGCACCGCCTTCGCGCGGTGAGGCGACGCCTGCCGAAGCCGCCTCGATCAGCCGTACAAGCGCGCTTCGTCTCTTCCAGCGCCCGAACGGCATGCGAAGTCATGTCGACGACGGCAGGACCAACGGCACTCTTTGGCGTCCAAGGACCGCGTGTAGAGTGCGCAGCTAGCGCGTTCTGATATATTCAGAAAACGTTCATATTTGCGCAGTTGCGCAGATGTCTGGCTCGTTCATCATCTGGGGAATGTTGCATGACAAGAGTTAATTCGGCGCGGCATTGGAGCCTCGCCATGGGCGTCGCCACGCTGTTGGTCACCACAGCGGCGCAGGCCATCCAGCCGATTCCGATCGAGGATCTGGCTCGCCTGCCCGCGCTTCAGTCGGTGACAATGAGCCCCGACGGCAAGCACATCGTGGGCCTGATCCCATCGCCGCAGAATCCGGATGAAACCGCGCTGGCGACATGGGACACCTCGGCGCTGTCCAAGGGACCCACTGTGGTCACGCCTTCCGGCGAGAGGATGAAGTTCATTTCCGCTTACGCCTTAAAGGCCGACAAGATCCTGACCGTGGCACGACAGGAATGGACCGGCCGCCTCGGCGGCTGCGGCGAAGGCAACTCTACGGGTTCCACCCGCACCTTCGTCTCCAAGACCTATCTGACAGGAGACGACCAGAAGGACTTCAAGGAAGCGTTTGCGGACAATGCGCGCAAGGTCGGCATCAGCGCCGATACACAGCTGTGCCTGGAGTTGAGCGGCACTGCGTCGCTCGTGGACATGCTGCCACTGGACCCGGACCGCGTGGTCATCCAGCAACTGAGCGAAGTCAGCCTATCTTCCAGCTACTACCTCTACAACCTCAAAACCGGGCAGACCGAACTGCTGTTTCGTGGCGATTCGCGCGCGGTCCCGTCGCTGTTCGACCATCGCACCGGCAAGGTGTTGGCGAAGCAGCAGATCGACGGAACCGGCGGCGACTACGAACAGCAGGTCCTGCTGCTCGACCCGAAATCGGGCCAGTTCTCGGTGCATGCGCCGCTGACCACCAAGATCTCCGCCCGCAACGTAGTAGACGTGCTGGGCATCGACGATGCGACCGGAAAGTACTACATCCTGACCGATCAGTTCTCCGACAAGGCGCAAGTGCGCCTCTACGATCCACTACAGCGCAAATACGATCCCGATCCGGTAGTGGCCGACCAGAACTTCTCCATCGCGGGCCTGATCTTCGGCACGCAGTCGAGCAACTTCAATAAAGTCGTGGGTTTCACCGTGGATGGCCCGACGCGCGAGTCCATTTACGTGGATCCGACCTTGAAGTCGATTCAGGAAAGCCTGAAAAAAGCATTCCCCGGGCAGAGCATCGCTCTGGGCTCTTATACCGATGATCTCTCCAAGGTGTTTTTCACCGCGCAGAGCGCCGACCAGCCGCCCAGCTATCACCTGCTTATCAACAAGCAGACCGTCACGTCCCTGGGAAGTTCCAGGCCATGGATCGGCAAGAACGGCTTTTCCGTGCAAGAACGCTGGGTCAGCTACACCGCACGCGACGGGCGCAAGATTCCAGCCATCCTGGACCTTCCCGCAGGCTGGAAGCAGGGAGATCCAGCTGGTCCGGCAGTCATCAACCCGCATGGCGGCCCATGGGCCCGCGACTACATGGGATGGGACGTTTCCGGGTGGGTACCACTGCTTACGTCGCGCGGTTATGCCGTCCTTCGGCCACAGTACCGGGGCACCCAAGGTCTGGGACGCGATCTCTGGGTAGCCGGAGACCGAGAATGGGGCCAGAAGATGTCGGATGACAACGACGATGGTGCGGCTTGGCTTGTCTCGCAAGGCTTTGCGTCCAAGGACCGGGTGGCGATCTTCGGCTATTCCTACGGCGGCTTCGCAGCGGCCGCTGCCACCGTCCGCAAGCCATCGCCATACCAGTGCGCCATTGCCGGTGCGCCGGTCACCAACCTGGGGAAACTCAGCACCTCCTGGAGCGATAACCGCCTGCAACGCATCCTGCAAGGAAAGACCCTGAAGGGCATGGACCCGATGCAGAACACGGCCAATGCCACAATCCCTGTACTGCTATTCGTAGGAGACCGCGATGTGCGCACTCCATCGTTCCATGCCAAGGACTTCTACGAGGCAGTCAAGGACATCGTCCCGGCCAAGTTCGCGCTGATCCCCGATCAGCCGCACAGCCTGCCCTGGTACCCACGCCAACAGAGACAGACCCTTGGCTTGATCCAGGATTTCCTGAAGAACGACTGCGGCCCTGGCGGCCTCTGAACCTTTGACGTGAGCCGCTCAAGAGATATCACCTCCTAACGGCATCTTGGCCCCCCGGGCGCACGCATGTGCCCGGGAGGCGGGCGATCTATCCCGCGACGCAACCAAGCGCACATGGTCGAGCGTCGTCCGTACGCCATCGCACGGCCCCCTCTGCGGATCTGCCGCTGTGCGACGCCGTCGAACCCCGATAGCGCCCCCGCTTCCCCCTTCTCTTCCCGACCGCTGCGCGCCGAATGAGCGCACGAAGCATCGCAACGCGTGTGCGGCAGACATGTGCATCGCCTTGACACGACAGCCATATCAACTGTCAGCAACAGGCCGCGACATAGAAATATTGCAGCAATAGACAGCAAATTACCCGAAGTTGACACCAACTCCCCAACAAACGCACCTCCATGGTGCCGCGCGGAAGAAGTGCGCGAGCGTCGTGTCGCCCCAAGAGAGCTCGCTCCGAGCCGGCGAACCAGCCCACGCCACCAAAACTGATGCATCCATCGGCTTTCCGGATGATTACGACGGGAATGTAACGACCGTATGTCGCAAATTTTCTTGTTCAGCGGATGTTGCATCGCTAACGCTGCGGCAGTACATTCGCTTAACCACACCGTAACAACTGCTTCACTTCGTATTTAAATAGGGGAGTAAAGAAGGAATGTTCAGAAATTCGACCAATGGGTTGCGGCGGCTGCCGCTGGCAATTGCCGTGATCGCAGCGCTGCAGGCCGCGCCCACCTTTGCGCAGGACAATCCGGCCAATGGTCAGGCTGGTGCCGACGACCAGGCCAAGGCCACCTCCAAAGAGGCGGCCAAGACCAAGGAACTCGATGCTGTTTCTGTGACCGGATCGCTGCTCAAGCGTCCGGAATATGAGACCGCCTCGCCGGTCCAGGTCATCTCGATCGACAAGAGCATCTCGGCCGGCAAGTTCGATGTGGCCGACTTTCTGCAGACCTCTGCCGCGGCAGCCAGCTCCACTCAGATCAACAACCAGTTCGGTGGGTTCGTCGTCGAAGGCGGCACCGGCGTACAGACAGTGTCGCTGCGCGGCCTGGGCGCCAATCGCACGTTGATCCTGCTGGATGGCCAACGCCCGGGCCCGGCCGGCACGCGCGGCCAGGTCGGTTCGTTCGATCTGAACGTCATCCCCAAGGTCATCCTGCAGCGCATCGAAATCGTCAAGGACGGCTCGTCGTCCATCTACGGCTCGGATGCTGTCGCCGGCGCGGTCAACCTGATCACCCGCAAGAGCATCGACAAGCCGATCATGGACTACACCATGAGCGTGCCGCAGCATGGCGGAGGCGAGCAGTTCTCGGCATCGTTCGCTGCCGGTAAGGATTTCAGCAACGGCAGCATCATCGGCGCCGTGCAATGGGATCGACTCAATGCCCTGGAGTTCGGCGACCGCGACTTCCTGCGGTGCGCCCAGGACCGGATCTGGGGCACCGACGGCAAGCGCATCGACCGCGAGGACCGCTCGATCATCGGCGGCACCAACCTTGGCGGATGTTCGTCGGGCAACCTCTACGCCAACACCATCATCAACTATTTCAATTCGGCCATCCGCTATGTGCCGTCGCCGGACGGCAGCACCGTAGGTCCGTTCGCGGGTTACCGGCCGCGCCCCCGTCCTTCCAGAACCTACGCCAACTCGCCGCAGGCCTACTATGAGGACGTGTTGAACTTTCCGTTCTACAACACGACGCAGGCCATCAACCAGCGCGAGCGCATCAGCCTGTACGGCGCCAGCGATTTTGGGTTCGATAGCTTCAACTGGAAGACACAGTGGCTGTACAACCGCCGCGAGACTACCGCGCACAGCTACAGGCAGTTCTTCCCCGTCGTCGCCAACGAAACGGACGGCAACTTCTACCAGCCGATCATGCCGTACCGCGACGATCAGAAGATCACCGTCGATTACTTCTATGGCAGCACCAAGTTCGACGGGGCCTTCAAGGGAAGCGATAGCTGGAGCTGGGAGATCAACGCGAGCTACTCGCGTTCGGACGGCGAATACCGGCACAACGACATCCAGACGTCGCGCACGGGCGATCTGGCGTATGTCGATGGCGACGCACCGGTGAACTACTTCGATCCCGGCTTCCTCAGCGGCGAACGCATGCGTGAGCTGGAGAACGCCATCGGCGTCAACACCAAGGGCAATACCATCTACGATCAGGCCATCGTCAATGCCGTCGTCACCGGCAACCTGTTCGCGCTCCCCGCAGGTGATGTCGGCGCGGCGTTCGGTGTCGAGTATCGGCATACCAAGATCGACGACCAACCCGATGCGCTGACCACTTCGGGCGACATCTGGGGCTACAGCTCCGCGCAGGAGACCAAGGGCACGGACAATGTGCGCGAAGCCTTCGTGGAGTTCGACGTCCCACTGCTCAAGAACAAGCCGGGCATCGAATCGCTCTCGGTCAACCTGTCAGGCCGAGCGTTCAAGTACAACTCCGTCGCCGATTCGGACGAAGTATGGAAGACCGGCCTGAACTGGCAGATCATTCCGTCCCTGCGCGTGCGCGGCAGCATCGGCACTTCGTATCGGGCACCGGGGCTGTACGAGCTGTACCTCGGCGATCAGACCGGTTACCAGTCGCAGACAACGATCGATCCGTGCATCCTGTGGGGTGAAAGCAACAACACCTTCATTCAGAAGAACTGTGCGGCTGCCGGCATCCCCTCGGACTACGCGGGCGGCGGCGGATCTGCGACCGTGTACGGCCGTGGCGGCCAGGGCACTCTGAAGCCGGAGACCTCCAAGGCCAAGACGCTTGGCATGGTATGGACGCCCGAGTTCGCCAACCTGAGCGTGGCGGTCGACTATTTCGACTACGACATCCGGGGCGAGATCTCGCAGCTCAATGAGTTCGACATCATCAACGGCTGCTATGGGTCGGCGGTGTATCCGAACGCGTTCTGCAATCAGTTCGTCCGTAACAGCCCGACCGATCCCGCCTCGCCGAACACCATCACCACCATCTACAACAAGTACATCAACATCAACCGCGAGCGTACCCGCGGCTACGACTTGCAGATGAATTACGACAACGACTTCTCCTTCGGCAAGCTGTCGCTGGAGGCACAGGTCACGTACACGATGGAAGACGTGCTGCAGTTGTTCGACAGCGCGGCGGAAAGCGGACTCACCTCGAGCAACCAAGTCGGCTACATCGGCCGACCGAAGACCGTGGGCCTGATGTCCGCGGATCTGAAGCGCGGCGACTGGACCTTCAGCTATCAGGCCAGCTATGTCAGCAGCACTCGCAATCTCGATTTGGACCCCACCTTCACCTACCAGGGGTATCAAAACGCGACGCGCGACATCAAGGCCGGTTGGCAGGTCCTGCACAATGCGTCTGTTTCCTACGAACAAGGCGACTGGGGCATCATGGTCGGCGTGCGTAATCTGTTCGACAAGGCGCCGGACCTGATTTCCACCGGGGCCGGCACGCGTTACGGCAATACGCCGCTGTACGCGTCGCAGTACGATTGGTACGGCCGCACGGTGTTCGCCCGAGTGCAGTACAAGTTCTAAGCTTTGCTGTTCGGGAGCGATCGGAGGGGCGGCCATTAGCCGCCCCTTTTTGTTTGGAACATTCGCGCGAGGATGCTTGGCAGCTGCGCACAACCAAGTCCCCGACCCGTACAGAGTGCCGATCGCGCACGCCACCTCCACACACGCGCTTTTGCAGGCGCAAACCGTGCGCCTTCTACGCCTCAGCCGCGCAACAGCGCCATCGCCGCGTTGTGGCCGGGCGCACCGGTCACGCCGCCGCCGGGATGGGTGCCGGACCCGCACAGGAACAGGCCCGGAATCGCGCCGCGGTACGCCGCCTGGCCGAGCATCGGCCGCGCACTGAACAACTGGTTGAGGCTCAGCGCGCCGTGGAAGATGTCGCCGCCGATCAGCCCGAAGGTGCGTTCCAGGTCCAGCGGACTCAGCACCTGCCGGCCCAGTACCGAGGCGGCGAAGCCCGGCGCGTAGCGTTCGACGGTGGCGATCATCAGGTCGGCGACCTCGTCGCGGTGCGCGTCCCAGCTGCGCCCGTCCGGCAACTGCGGCGCCACGTGCTGGCAGAACAGGCTGGCCACGTGCTGGCCCGGCGGCGCCAGGCTGTCGTCCAGGGTGCTGGGAATCAGCAGTTCGACGATCGGTTCGCGCGACCAGCCGTGCGTGCGCGCATCGTGGTACGCGCGATCCATGTAGTCCAGGCTCGGCGCCAGCACGATGCCGGCGGTGAGGTGGTCGCCCGGCCCCGGCAGCGCACTGAAGCTGGGCAGGTGCGACAGTGCGACGTTCATGCGGAACGTGCCCGACCCGCAGCGCCAGTGCGCCATGCGCGCGCGGGTCGCGGCCGGCACGTGCGCCGGATCGAGCAGGCGTTCGTACAGCAGCTTGGGATTGACGTTGGCGACCACGTGCCGCGCCCGCAGCCGCTCGCCCTGCTCGGTGACCACGCCGACCGCGCGCCCGTCCTCGACCAGGATCTCGCGCACGCCGGCATCGGTGCGGATCCGCGCCCCGGCGGCGGTCGCAGCGCGGGCCATCGCCTGGGTGATCGCGCCCATGCCGCCCAGCGCATGGCCCCAGGCGCCCTTGACCCCGTTGCTCTCGCCGAACACGTGGTGCAGCAGCACGTAGGCCGATCCTGGCGTGTACGGGCTGGCGTAGTTGCCGACGATGCCGTCGAAACCGAACAGCGCCTGCGCCGCATCGCTCTCGAACCAGCGCTGCAGATAGTCGGCAGCGGAGATGGTGAACAGATCCAGCAGGTCCTGGCGCAGCTCCGCGTCCAGCGCATGCAGGCGGCGGCCGAGGCGGCCGGCGCGCAGCAGTTCGGGCAGCGCCTGCAGCCAGCCACCATCGGTGACGTTGGGCGGCGGCTGCAGCGCCAGCGCGCGCAGCACGTCGGCGATGCCCTCCAGCCGCGCTTCGTAGGCCGGCAGGCGCGCGGCGTCGCGCGCGGAGAACTTGGCCAGTTCGGCCTGGGTGTGGCCGGCGCCGGTCAGCAGGAAACGCCCGTCCGGCAATGGCAGAAAGTTGTTGCGCCGGCGCGGCACGATGCGCAGGCCGTGACCGGCCAGATCCAGGTCAGCGATCACCTTGGGCTGCAGCAGCGACACCGTGTAGGAGGCTACCGAATTGCGGAACCCGGGATGGAATTCCTCGGTCACCGCGGCACCGCCGACCACGCCGCGCCGCTCCAGCACCGTCACCTTCCAGCCGGCCCGCGCCAGGTAGGCGGCGCAGACCAGGCCGTTGTGGCCGGCACCCACGATCAGGGCATCGCATGGCGATTCACGGGTCATGGCCGCATGGTAAGCCAGCGCCGGCGGGGCTGCCGACCGGCAGGCGACGCGGCCGTCCGACGGCCCAATGCCCGCGGCCGCCCATGACCTTCGACACCCCTGAAACCTCCCGCGGCGGCGTAGAGTCTCGCCACGGCCCGAACGGGCCACCTTTTTATCCACGTCGGCCCGGAGCCTGCCTGTGACCCTTCGCAATCCCAAGATGCTGCTGTTGACCCTGGCCGTGAGCGCCGCGCTGACCGGCTGCAACAAGCCCGAGAACGCCGCGCCCGCCGCCGACGCCGCCAAGCCCGCGCCGGCCGCCGCCCCGGCCGCAGCGCCCGCCGAGCTGAAGCTCGACACCAGCAAGCTGCCGACCTACAACGCCTTCAGCATCAACGACCTCGACGCCGGCAAGAACGCCTGCGACGACTTCAACGGCTACGTCAACGGCAAGTGGCTGGCCGCCAACGAGATTCCCAAGGACCGCAGCAGCTGGGGCGCGTTCTCGATCCTGGACGAGCGCTCGGTGGCCGTGCAGCACCAGTTGGCCGAACAGGCCGCCGCCGCCGCCAACCCGCAGGGCGTGGAGAAGATCGTCGGCGACTTCTGGTCCTCGGGCATGGACGACGCCAAGATCAACGCCCAGGGCATCGAGCCGCTGAAGGCCGACCTGGCCGCGATCGACGGCCTCAAGGACGGCCCGGCGATCGCCGACTACCTGCGCCAGAGCGCGGCCAAGGGCGAGAACGGCCTGTTCGGCTTCGGCGCCGAGGCCGACTTCAAGAATTCGACGATGAACATGGCCTACGCCATGCAGGGCGGCCTCGGCCTGCCCGACCGCAGCTACTACGTCGACGCCGACAAGCAGGACAAGCTCAAGGCCTACCAGGCGCACGTGGCCAAGGTGCTGGAGCTGGCCGGCGTGCCGGCCGCCGACGCGGCCAAGCAGGCGCAGGACGTGGTGGCGCTGGAGACCCGCCTGGCCAAGGTGTCCAAGTCCAGCGAGCAGCTCTCGCGCGACGCCGAGCTGGCCTACAACCCGGTCACCCCGGCCGAGGCCGACAAGCTGACCCCGAACTTCCCCTGGACCAAGTTCTTCGAATCGCAGGGCGTGGCCGTGCCGGAGAAGTTCTCGCTGGCGATCCCCGCCTTCCACCAGGAAGTGAGCAAGGCGCTGGGCGACACCGACCCGTCGGTGTGGCGCGCCTACCTGCGCTTCCACACCGTGGACAGCGCCTCGCCGTACCTCAGCGATGCCTTCGCCCAGGAAAACTTCGCCTTCTACGGCAAGGAGCTCAACGGCCAGGCCGAGATGAAGCCGCGCTGGAAGCGCGTGCTCGGCAGCATCGAGAACGGCGCCGGCGAGGCGATGGGCCAGATGTACGTCAAGGTCGCGTTCTCGGCCGACGACAAGGCCAAGATGCAGCAGCTGGTGGAGAACCTGAGCCAGGCGCTGAAGGCGCGCCTGGAAAAGCTGACCTGGATGAGCGATGAGACCAAGGCCAAGGCCCTGGAGAAGTGGAAGACCTTCACCCCGAAGATCGGCTACCCGGACAAGTGGCGCGACTACAGCAGCCTGACCACCAAGCGCGACAGCTACCTGGACAACGTGCGCGCCGCCACCGCGTTCAACTACAAGTACAACCTGAGCAAGATCGGCAAGCCGGTGGACAAGACCGAGTGGGGCATGACCCCGCAGACGGTCAACGCCTACTACAACCCGCTGCAGAACGAGATCGTGTTCCCGGCGGCGATCCTGCAGCCGCCGTTCTTCGACCCCAAGGCCGACGACGCGTTCAACTACGGCGGCATCGGCGCGGTGATCGGCCACGAAATGACCCACGGCTACGACGACCAGGGCGCGCGCTTCGGGCCGACCGGCAACTTCGAGAACTGGTGGACCCCGGCCGACGCCAAGAAGTTCTCCGCGCTCACCGGCAAGCTGGTGCAGCAGTTCGACGGCTATGAAGTGGACGGCAAGCACGTCAACGGCAAGCTGACCCTGGGCGAGAACATCGCCGACCTGGGCGGCATCACCACCGCCTACGACGCCATGAAGAAGGCCACCGAGGGCAAGGACGACCCGAAGGTCGGCGGCATGAGCCGCGACCAGAACTTCTTCATCAACTGGGCCACCGTGTGGCGCACCAAGTACACCCCGCAGAACGCGATGGTGCGCCTGACCACCGACCCGCACGCCCCGGCGCAGTTCCGCGCGATCGGCGCGCCGTCGAACCTGGAGGCCTTCGCCACCGCGTTCCAGTGCAAGCCGGGCGCGCCGATGGTGCGCAGCGGCGACAAGCGCGTGGTGATCTGGTAAGCGACGGCGTCACCGCCGTTCCGCGAAAAGGCCCGGCATGTCCGGGCCTTTTCTTTGCGTGGGCGCCCCTCCCTGAATCCGGTTGGGCGGTGGACGCACGTCATCGCCACAGTTGCACACCGCGGCTTGTTAAACTCCGCCGACTTTAATCCTGACCGGATGCGTTCCCGATGCCCAATGCCCGTCCGCTTGCCCTCGCCGTCGCCCTCGGCCTGATCGCCCTCGCCTCCGCCGCCGATGCCGCGCCCAAGAAGAAGCGCGCCGCCGCGCCCAAGGCCCCGCCGATCAGCGCCGCCTGCAGCGACTTCTACGACGATGCCAACGCCGACTGGCTGAAGCAGAACCCGGTGCCGCAGACCGGCGCGGTCACCGCGCTGGGCCAGCTCGCCGAGCGTGCGCAGCAACAGCAGCGCGACCTGCTCGACGCCTCCATGCAGTCGCCGCAGAACGCGGTGCAGAAGGCGCTGGGCGACTTCTGGGCCAGCGGCCTGGACGAGGCCGCGGTGGAGAAGGACGGATCCAACCCGATCGCGCCGCTGCTCAGCCGCATCGATGCGATCAAGAAGGCCAAGGACGTGCCGGCCTCGATCGCCGCGCTGCACCAGATCGGCATCCCGGTCGCGTTCAACTTCGGCGCCGACGTCGACCTGAAGGCGCTGGACCGCCACATCGGCTACTTCATGCAGGGCGGCATGGGCCTGCCCGACCCGGCCTTCTACACCCGTACCGACGCCGACACCATGGCGCTGATGGGCCGCTACCGCACCTACGTCAAGCAGATCCTGACCCTGACCGGCACCCCGGCCGACCGGCTCGAGGCCGACGCGCAGTCGGTGCTGCAGATCGAGACCGCGCTGGCGCGCAGCGCCAAGTCGCTGGCCGGCATCAACAACCCGTTCAACAACTACGCGCCGATCTCGACCAAGGAGTTGAACAAGCAGTACCGCAACCTGCAGCTCGACGCCTTCCTCAAGGCCCAGGGCGTCAACGACGACCTGGTGTCGATGGCCGACCCGGACATGTTCAAGCAGCTCGACGGCATGATCGTCAGCATCAAGCCCGAGCAGTGGAAGGCCTACCTGCGCTGGCGCGTGGGCGATGCGATGGCGCCGTACCTGTCCAAGAGCTTCCGCGACGCCAGCTTCGAGTTCCGCGGCCGCGTGCTGCAGGGCCAGGTCGCACCGCCGCCGCGCTGGGCGCAGGTGCTGGACGCGATCAACGTCGCCGCCGGCCCGATGCTCGGCCGCGAGTACGTGGCCCGCTACCTGTCGGCCGACACCCGCCGCCAGGCCGAGACCATCGCCGACCAGGTGCGCGACGCGCAGATCGCCGCGGTCAAGCGCAGCACCTGGCTGAGCGAGCCGGCGCGCACCGAGGCGCAGGCCAAGCTGGCCGCGCTGAAGATCGAAGTCGGTGCGCCGCGCCGCGACCTCGACTACACCGTGCAGCCGATGGGCCGCGGCAGCTTCGGTGGCAACATGCTGATCGCCTCCACCTGGCGTCACCGCGAGGAGATGAAGCGCATCGGCAAGGGCAACGCCGACCGCCGCTGGGACGTGCTGCCGCAGCAGCCGGCGCTGACCTACGACATCGCCCAGAACCGCCTGATCGTCACCGCCGCGGTGCTGCAGCCGCCGGTGTACGCGGCCGGCGGCGACGCCGCGGCGCTGTACGGCGCCTATGGCGCGATGGTCGCGCACGAGCTGATCGGCGCCATCGACAGCAAGGGCAGCCAGGTCGACGCGCAGGGCCAGTTGCGCAACTGGTGGACCCCGGAAGACAAGAGCGCCTGGAACGCGCTGGCGGCCCGCACCGCCGCCCAGTACGGCGCCTACGACTTCCCCGGCGTGAAGGGCGCCAAGGTCAACGGCCCGCTGACCCAGGACGAGGACCTGACCGACATCGGCAGCGTCGAACTGGCGTGGCAGGCCTACAGCGCCGCACAGCCGGCGGCCAGCGAGGCCGGCAAGCAGGCGTTCTACAAGGCCTGGGCCGGCCTGTGGGCGCAGCAACTGTCGCCGACCGACGCCGTGCAGCGGGTCACCGCCGACGTGCACGCACCCGGCCGCTGGCGCACCAACGGCGCGCTGGCCAACCTGCCCGCCTTCGCCGCGACCTTCACCTGCAAGCCCGGCCAGCCGATGGTGCGCAGCGAGGCCGAACAGATCCACCTGTGGCCGTGAGCTGGTGCCGGCACTAGCCGGCCCAGCGCACAGCACGACGGCGCGGGCAACCGCGCCGTCGTGCGTTCAGGGGTGGGAAAATCGTCTGCCCCTCTCCCACCGGGGCGACAGGGCACGGGGTGCGCGCCACTGGCGCGCGTGCCCTGGAGCGCCCGCGTCGCAAGCGCGGGCCGGGGCGCGAAGCGGGGGTTGGGGTGAGGGTACGGCGCGCGAAGCGCCGGCACCGTGCTGACAATACGAGGCTCCGCCCGTACCCTCATCCGCCCCTGCGGGGCACCTTCCCCCGCAAAAGGGGGCCATGGTCCCGACGGGAGAAGGGAAAAGCCGATTGCCCCGCGCGCGCCGCGTGGGGTTGCACTTGCCTATGCGGTCGGTGCGCTCAGCGCACGATGCGCGGGCGCGGCGGCTTGCGCTTGCCGAACGGCGGCTGGCCGCGCCAGTAGCGGATCATCAGCCAACCGAACAGCATGCCGCCCAGATGCGCGAAATGCGCCACGCCCGGCTGCCAGCCGGTGAAGCCCATCAGCAGTTCCAGCGCGCCGAACACGATCACGAAGGTGCGCGCCTTCATCGGGATCGGCGGGAACAGCAGCACCACCCGCTGGTTCGGAAACAGCATGCCGAAAGCCAGCAGCAGGCCGAAGATGCCGCCGGAGGCGCCCACGACCGGAAGCGGCTGCATGCCGTTGCTGACCATCCACCAGCCGACCAGCAACTGGCACAGGCCGGCGCCGACCACGCAGACCAGGTAGTAGGTCAGGAAGCGCTTTTCGCGCCAGGTCTGTTCCAGCGGACTGCCAAACATGTACAGGGCAAACATGTTGAACAGCAGGTGCATGAAGTCGTCGTGCAGGAAGCCGTAGGTCAGCAACTGCCAGATCTGGAAGTTCTGCCCGGGCGAGAACGCATCGAACGCACCGATCGGCCACAGCATGAAGGGCTCGAAGGTGTCCATGCCGAACAGCATCTGCAGCAGGAACACCACGACGTTGCCGATCAGCAGCGCTTGGGTGACGGGCGGAAGTCTGGGAAACATGGTCGGGTCCGTGGCAACTGCCCCCATCATAGCCGCTCGCTGGAAACTGCACTCCAACCGGCGCGGCGGCATTCCACGACCAACGCTTCTCTTCCAAGAAGTTGCGAGCGCGGTGCGCCGAAGAGACAGATGATGGCGCGGGGGAAGCCTTGCGCAGTCAACAGGCAGCATGCGCTTCGCGCCCTACCCTCACCCCAACCCCTCTCCCGCAGGGAGAGGGGCTTAGCGTTCCCTTCTCCCCTTGGGAGAAGGTGCCCCGCAGGGGCGGATGAGGGTCCGGGCGCAGCCTCGCGCAGTTGAAACACCGCATGCGCTTCGCGCCCCTACCCTCACCCCAACCCCTCTCCCACAGGGAGAGGGGCTTAGCGTTCCCTTCTCCCCTCGGGAGAAGGTGCCCCGCAGGGGCGGATGAGGGTGCGCGCGCAGCCTCGTGCAGTTGAAACACCGCATGCGCTTCGCGCCCCAACCCTCACCCCAACCCCTCTCCCGAAGGGAGAGTGACTTAGCGTTCCCTTCTCCCCTCGGGAGAAGGTGCCCCGAAGGGGCGGATGAGGGTCCGGGCGCAGCCTCGCGCAGTTGAAACACCGCATGCGCTTCGCGCCCCTACCCTCACCCCAACCCCTCTCCCGGAGGGAGAGGGGCTAAGCCATTCACAGCTGGCCTCTTCTGCTCTTTGAGACACGGGCCGCCGCAGTTCCGGTACGCCTCGCTACCTAGGCCCCCACACTTCGGCATCGAGATCCCGCGCCGGCTTAGGCCCGCGCTTCACCCGCCCACCCTGCACCACCACGCCTTCGGCGCGCAGGCGTTGGCATTGTTCGCGATAGCCACGCGAGCCTTCGGGAAAGGCGATGCGACCGTCGCTGCGCAGCACCCGGTGCCAGGGCAGCGCGGCGTCGGTGTTGCCGCCGAGCAGGCGCGCCACCAGCCGCGCGCGACCCGGCAACCCAGCCAGCACCGCCACCTCGCCATAGCCGCGCACCTGGCCCGGGGGGATCGCCCGGATCGTCGCCAGGATCCGCGCATGCGCTTCGGTGGCCGCCGTCGTTGCGGCCGTTGCCGATGCCGTCTCTGCGGGCGGCCGCCGTGGACTCATGCCGGCCGCGCCCGCACCGGCCGCGACACCAGCAGCACCCCGCCCAGCACCAGCACGGTGCCGGCGATCTGCCACGGCCCCATCGCCTCGCCCAGCAGCAGCACGCTGAGCACGATGGTCGAGACCGGGCCGAGCATGCCGATCTGCGACGCCAGTGCCGAGCCGATGCGCTGCACCGCCAGCATCGTCGCCAGCACCGGCACCGCCGTGCACAGCGTGCCGTTGAGCAGCGACAGCGCGTACACCGGCGCCGGCAGGGCCAGCGCGTGCAACGGCCGCAGCAGCAGGAACTGCGCGATGCACAGCGCGCAGGCGACCAGGCTGGCGTAGGCGGTCAACCGCACCGCACCGACCCGCGCCACCAGTTGGCCGCTGCCCACCAGATAGGCGGCATAGGCCAGCGCGCTGCCGAACACCAGCAGGCTGCCCCAGGCAGTACGCGCGCCGCCGATGCGCAGGTCGTGACCGAACGCCAGCAGCACGCCCAGATAGCTCAAACCCAGCGCCCACAGCTGGCGCCGCTGCGGCCGTCGCCGCCACAGCAGGACGCCGATCAGCAGCACCAGAGTCGGGGTGAGATAGAGGATCAGCCGCTCCAGGGTCGCGGTGATGTAGGCCAGGCCGAGGAAATCCAGGAAGCTGGCCAGGTAGTAGCCGAGGACGCCCAGGACGACGATCCGCCAACGGTCGCCCGCCTGCAGCGGCGGCGCGCGGCGCGCCGCCCACAGCGCCATCGCCGCGAAGCACGGCAGCGCCACCAGCATGCGCAAGGCCAGCAGGGTCACCGCATCGACGCCGTAGCGGTAGCCGAGCTTGACGATGATGGCCTTGCCGGAAAACGCGATCGCGCCACCCGCGGCGAGCAGCACGCCGCCAAGGCTGGCCTGTGTACCGGAGGAAGCGACGGCGGCGGACGTGCCGGGCGCGCTCATCGCGCAGCGCCGCGGCAGGGAGAAGAGGACACGTGCATGCCGCCATTCTACGGCGCCGCAGCCGACCAGCCGTCGGATCGCCGCGGCTTCAGCGCATCAGCACCACTTCCTCGGCCGAGGTCGGATGGATCGCCACGGTGTCCTCCAGCTGCTGCTTGGTCACGCCCAGCTTCAACGCCACCGCGAACCCCTGCAAGATCTCGTCGGCGCCGTCGCCGAGCAGGTGGACGCCGACCACGCGCTCCTCGGCGCCGACGCACACCAGCTTGAACAGGCTGCGCTGCGGCGAGTCGGCCAGCGCCTGCAGCATCGGCCGGAAGTTGCTGCGGTACACCGTCACCGCATCGGCACCATAGCGTTCGCGCGCCTGTTCCTCGCCCTGCCCCACCTGGCCCAGCGGCGGGTGCGAGAACACCACGCTGGGGACGTTCTCGTAATCCAGCCGCGCCTGCGGCCGGTCGCCGAACACGCGGTCCATCAGCTTGCGTCCGGCGGCGATCGCCACCGGGGTCAGGCCGACCTTGCCGGCCACGTCGCCGATCGCATACAGCCCCGGCACGTCGGTGTTCTGGTAGGCGTCCACCACGATCTCGTGCTTGTCGCCCAGGCGCACGCCCAGCGCTTCCAGGCCGAGGTCGCGCGTGTTGGGCCGGCGCCCGATCGCGAAGAACACCTTGTCGACGGTCTCGCCAGATTGTCCCTGCGCATCGACCACGCACACGCCCTCGCCGCTGCGACGCAGGGCGCTGGCGCGATACCCGAAATGCAGTCGCACACCCTGGTGGCGCAGATTGTCGGCGAGCTGCCGCGCCAGTTCCGCGTCGAACCGCTCCAGCAGGCGCTCGCCCTGCACGTACAGCTCCACCCGGCTGCCCAGCGCCTGCAACAGCCCGGCCAGCTCCACCGCGATGTAGCCGCCGCCGACGATCGCCACCCGCGGCGGCGCCTCGCACAGATTGAAGAAGTCGTCCGAGACCAGGCCTAGCTCGGCGCCGTCGATATCCGGCCGCAGCGCGTGCGCGCCGGTGGCGATCACCACGTGCCTGGCGCTGACGCGCACGCCGTCGTCGCATGCGACGGTGTGCGCATCGACCAGCCGGCCGCGCCGCGGAATCAGCACCACGCCGTCGGCATCCAGCCGGCGCCGGTAGCTGGCGTGGATGTTGCCGATGTAGCCCTGGCGATGCGCCACCAGCTCCGCCCACGACAGCGTGGCCTCGGGAATGGAGAAGCCGACCGCGCGCGCCAGGTCGATGCGCTCGACCAGGTCCGCCGCCAGCCACATCGCCTTCTTCGGCACGCAGCCGACATTGACGCAGGTGCCGCCGAGCGCGCTCGGCTCCAGGATCGCCACGCGCGCGCCGTGGCTGGCGGCACGGAACGCGGTGGCCAGACCACCGGAACCGCCGCCCAGCACCAGCAGGTCGTAATCGCGGATCGCCCCGTTCACGGCGCACGCTCGGCGCGCGGCGGGGTCGCATCGGGCGCGGCGCGGTGCGCGCGGTTCACATCGTCCATCGGCTGTCCTGTCGCATGTCTCGGTCGCCGCGAAGCATGCCATGGGCGACCGCGCGGCAGATGTGAGGACGCCGCTGCAGCGACTGCGCTCAGGCCGCGTCGCGGCGGCGCATCGGCTGCCAGCGCAGATAGCTGGCCGAGCGCCACAGCCACTCCACCGGGCCGAAGCGGAACCGCTGCAACCACCAGTGCGAGAGCGCCACCTGCAGCGCGAACAGCGCGACCGCGAACGGGATCTGCCAGGCGCGCGGCAACCGCTCGAAGTAACCGAAGCCATAGCCATAGAACAGCGTGGTGCACACCAGCGACTGCAGCAGGTAGTTGCTCAGCGCCATGCGCCCGGCCGGCGCCAGCCACTGCAGCGCCGGTGCGGCGCGCACCAGCCAGGCCGCATAGCCCAGCGCCATCAGCCCGCCGGCGACGCTGGCCAGGGCGTAGGCAAAGGTCAGGCGCAGATCCAGCCGCGCCGGGTCCATCCACGGCTCCAGCCGGAAGCTCAGCAGCATCAGCAGCAGGCCCAGCGGCAGCACGCCCCAGCGCAACACCGCGAGCAGCCGCGGGAAGCGCTGCGGTTGCGCGGCCAGGCCGCTGCGCACGCACCAGGCACCGAGCAGGAACATGCCGAAGATGGTCGGCGCATTGAACAGCAGCCCGCTCAGCGATTCGACCAGGTCGCGCGCGCGCTGCGCGGTGGCCTGGGCGTAGCTGCCGTGGCCGAACACCGCGCGCTGCTGCGCCAGCGCCGCGGCGCCGTGCTGCGCCTGCTCGGCCATCTCGCGGTGCCACTGCGCCGCACCGTGCGGATCGGCCTGCGCCGCCCAGGCGGCCGCGCCGATCAACAGCCACAGCGCCGGTGCGAACAGGTACACCACCAGCGCCATCCCCGGCAGCCAGCGCGTGGGCGCCTCGCGGAACGCCAGCAGCATGAACGCCAGCAGCGCGTAGCTCACCAGGATGTCACCGGACCACAGCAGCACGGCATGCAGCAGGCCGATCAGCAACAGCCCCGCGCTGCGGCGCAGGAAGAAGCCACCGAACGGCCGCCGCGCGGTCTCGGCGCGCTGCGCCATCACCGCAAAGCCCATGCCGAACAGCAGCGAGAACAAGGTGTAGAACTTGCCCTGCACCAGGATGTAGACCAGCGCGTCGGCGATGCGGTCGGCACCGCGCAGCGCCGGATCCAGGCCGGTCATCGCCGCGTCCAGCGGCCCGACGAAGCCCTCGATGTTCATCAGCAGGATGCCCAGCAGGGCGAAGCCGCGCAGCACGTCCAGGATGGCGATGCGCTCGGCCGGCGCGACAGGCTGCAACACGGGGGCGGAAGAAGCCAAGGCGGGCACCGGACGGAAGGCCGGCGAATGTCCCCTCGCCGCGATCAGGAAGGCCGCCGGCATCCGCGGCGGCGCGACGGCGCCGCTGCGCGCGGCGCCAGGGCTGGCGGCACCGGCGCGACCGGCACCGCCGCCAACGCACTCAGTGGTGGTGGCCGCCGTCGCCGTGCACGTGGCCGTGCTCGATCTCTTCGGCGCTGGCCTCGCGCACGTCGACGATTTCCACGTCGAAGTGCAGGTCCTTGCCGGCCATCGGGTGGTTGAGGTCGACATCGACCACGCTCATGCCGACCTTCTGCACGGTGACCGCGCGCGGGCCGAAGTTGGTCTGCAGCACCACCTGGCTCCCCGGCTGCAGCTTGGCCGCGCCGAAATGCTTCTTCGGCACGCGCTGGCTCAGGCCCTCGCGGTATTCGCCGTAGGCGTCCTTGGCGGCCACGTCGACGCCGAAGCTGTCGCCGGCGGCCTTGTCCATCATCGCGTTCTCCAGGCCCGGGATGATGTTGCCGTGGCCGACCAGGATCACCAGCGGATCGCGGTCCTTGGAGCTTTCGATCGGTTCTTGACCGACTTCCGAAACGGTGTAGTGGAAACGGACGACGCGGTCTTTTTCGATCTTCATGTGCACTCTGCGCTGTGGCTGCCGGGGGCAGACGGGATGGGCGGCTTGTCGGCCGCCGGGAGCGCCGCCATGATGGCGGCCTTCTGAGGTCGCGCATTATCCCGGCTCCATGCACAACACGCCAGTTTCGCCGCGCGGCCGCCGCGCGTTCCCGTGGTGGCTTCCGCTGCTGTGCGCCGCGGCGCTGGCGGCCTGCGGACGCCACGAGGTCCGCCACACCCGGCCAGCACCGGTGACGGTGCGCGAATGGCCGCAGGTGGCACCGGCCGACCCGGGCGCGGCCAACGCGGTGCTGATGCGCGCGCTGGGCCTGGTCGGTACCCCCTACCGTTACGGCGGCAACACCCCCGAATCCGGGTTCGACTGCAGCGGCCTGGTCGCCTACGTCTACCGCGACATGCTCGACCTGCGGCTGCCGCGCACCTCGCGCGAACTGGCCGCGGTGCAGGGACCGCGGATCGACCCGCAGCGCCTGAGCACCGGGGATCTGGTGTTCTTCGGCAGCGCAGGAAACGTGACGCACGTCGGAATCTATGTCGGTGAAGGCCGCTTCGTGCACGCCCCCAGCACCGGCGGGACGGTGCGCCTGGATTCGCTGGACGGGGCCTACTGGCGGGACCATTACACGGGCGCAAAACGGGTTTTGCGCTGAATTGTGATTTCACCCACATTCATAATTACGAAAATTTAACCTTATTTGAACTTCCTATTTCTGTCTACAAGGCATGATCCCCCATCGTTTTATTTTGTGATCCAAGCGTGACGACCGAAGCCCAGACCTCTCCAGGCAAGCCCGCCGTTCCCCGCCGGACCGCTTTCCGCCTCTTCTGCACCGCCTCGCTCTGTTTCTTGGCCCTCCCGGCCCTGGCTCAGACCGCTCCCGCCGACACCGTCGTCCCGGAAGCGATCGCGACCGTCGCCCCCGCCCCCGCCCCCGCCCCGGCCCAGGTCGGCGCCGCGGCGACCACCGCCCCGGTGACCGCACAGACCTCCACTTCCGTCGCCTCGGCCAAGCCGGCCGCCGCCGCCCAGGCGCCCGCGCCGACGCGCAGCAAGGCCGACGCTGCCGCCAGCGCCACGCTGGCCGCCCTGCTGCCGCACCTGGCCGCCAACGACACCATTCCGCTGATGGACCGCTCGGCCATGTTCGCCGGCGACATCAGCCGCCTGCTGGCCAACTACGACGTGTCCCAGCCGGTCCCGCGCGAAGGCGTGGTCCCGGGCGGCGACAAGGTCCAGTCCGTGCTCAAGCGCGCCATGGCGCTGCTGGGCACCCCGTACCGCTGGGGCGGCGAGGACACCGAAGGCTTCGACTGCAGCGGCCTGGTCGGCTACGTGTTCCGCACCGCGCTGGGCATCGAGCTGCCGCGCGTGTCGCGCGAGATGGCCCGCGAGGCCAACGCCCAACTGATCAAGGACCGCGACGCGCTGGCGCCGGGCGACCTGGTGTTCTTCGGCCGCAAGGGCCGCGTCGACCACGTCGGCCTGTACGTCGGCGAGGGCCGCTTCCTGCACGCCCCCAGCCGCGGCAAGGACGTGCGCGTGGATACGCTGACCTCCGGCTACTGGGGCGAGAAGTTCGTGCAGGCGCGCCGCGTGGCGATGTAAGCCGCTTCGTTCGCAGACATAAGGAAAGGCCGCTGGCGACAGCGGCCTTTTTTATTGCGGCCGGTGGTGTCGCCGGATTCCGCTGCGGTTCCGCCCTGCCCGGCTGGGCGTCATCGCCGCTGTCCGCGTCGCCCGCCGGCACGCTACGCTGGCGGGCCTTGATCGCGTCACCGGGACTTCGATGCCACCACGCCCCTCGCCCGCCCTGCAGTCATGCCGTGCCGATGATGACCAGCGCCGCCGGGTCGCGTCCTGGCCGCTGTTGCAGGCGCTGCGCTGATGCCGGCCAGGCATACCCTGCCAACGCCCGCCCAGGCGCTGGCGATCGCGCAATCGCTGCTGTCCACCCGCTATGCCGGCGCGGCGTTCGGCTTCGCCGCCGGCTCGATCCTGCGCGGCGAAGGCACGCACTTGTCCGATCTCGATCTGGTCGTGGTCTATGACGGCCTGCCGGCGGCGCGCCGCGAATCGTTCCTGGCCGAGGGCGTGCCGGTCGAGGCCTTCGTGCACGATCCAGGCACCCTCGCCTGGTTCGTCGATGAAGACGCCGCGCGCGGCCGTCCCAGTTTGCTGCACATGATCGCCGAGGGCCGCATCGTCGGCACCGCGACGGACGCAGCACGGACCTTGCAACACCAAGTCGCCGCGCGGCTGCAGGCCGGACCGCCGCCATTGACGCAGGCGCAACTGGACGCGCTGCGCTACGAGATCACCGACCTGGTCGACGACCTGTGCGGCAAGCGCAGCGCCGCCGAGATCGTCGCGATCGGCGCCTTGCTGCATCCGCGCCTGGCGGAGCTGGCGCTGCGCGGACGCGGCCACTGGTACGGCAGCGGCAAGTGGGTGCCGCGCCTGCTGGCACGGGTGGATCACGCGTTGAGCGAGCGCTTCGACCAGGCCTTCTCCACGCTGTTCGCCAGCGCCGACTGCGCGCCGGTACTGGCGCTGGCGCAGCAGGAACTGGCCGCGCACGGCGGCCGCCTGTTCGACGGCGACTGCCGCACGGCGCCGGCGGACTGGCGCGCCTGAGCCAGCGCGCGGGCGCGTGCCCTCAGCCGTGGTAGTGGGCGATGGTGTCCTCAATGCCCTTGCTCAGTTCCATCACCTTCTGCGCGTACTCGGCCAGGCGATGGTCTTCCGGCGTGTCCGGATGCCAGGCCGGGACCGCGGTCGGGCGGCCTTCGACGCCGTCCAGGGCCACGAACACGATGATGCAATGGGTGCACAGGCGCGGTTCGCCGCCCATCGGATCGCGGGCGCGCACCTCGATGGCGAAATGCATGCTGCTGGTGCCGGTATGGACCAGCTTGGCGCTGACCGTGACCATGTCGCTGATGCGGATCGGCGAAACGAAGCGGATGCCGCCCACCGCCACGGTCACGCTGTAGTGGCCGCTCCAGCCCACCGCAGCGGCGTAGCCGACCTGGTCGATCCACTTCATCACCACGCCGCCGTGGACCTTGCCGCCATAGTTGACGTCGATCGGCTCGGCCAGGAAGCGGAAGGTCAGTTCGCGTTGCGTGCCGCTCATCGGGAATCCATGCAGGGGAAGGAGGCGGCAGTCTGCCATGCGCCGCTGCCACCAATCGCAACGGCGCCGCAATGGCCTGTCGCCGCAGACGCACTGGCGGCCGGCGTCGTCGGCTACGTCGCGGCCGGCGCCAGGTTGTCGCGCTTGCGGATGCACAGCCACGGGAAATGCGGCTGGCGCCAACGCAGCGCGCGCAGGCAGCGTGCGGACCAGCGGCGTGGGTCGAACAGCCGGCGCAGCACGATGCCGTCCAGCGTCGCGTCGGTGTGCTGGTGGTAGTGCTGCGCCAGTTCGGCGCAGCCCAGGTCGCCGAAGTAGCGCAGGCTGCGCGCGGCACTGGCCTGGGCCTGCTCGGCGTCGGCGTAGAACGGGCTGTCGAGGATATGCAGTTCGCCATCGTGCTGCAGCAACTGCAGCAGATGCGCGATCAGCGCGCGGGGATCGGCGAAATACTGCAGGCACGCCGGCACCACCACGACATCGAACCGCTGTGGCGGCAGCGGCAATCGCAGGATGTCGCCGGCGATGAAGCTCAACCGCGGCGCGTCGGCGAACACCCGCGCCGCCTGCGCCAGTTCGATGCGATTGACGTCGACGCCGCACACCTCGCGCTGCAGGCCGCTGGCCAGGCGATGCGACAACCAGCCGTTGCCGCAGCCCAGTTCCAGCAGCGGACCGTCGCCGCCGCGCGCGCGCAGGTGGCGCAGCAGGCGCCGGCACGATTCGGCACGCACCCGCCATTCGTGACTGGCGCCGAGCGCGCCGGGCGGCTGCGGCAGCGCGCGCACCTGGGCGTCGCTGTAGAGCCGGCCTTCGCGGCGGCGCACCTCGAGATAGCGCTGCTCGAACGGGTCGTCCGGCAACGCGTCGTGCACCAGCACGCCCTCGTGGAGCGCAAGCCCCGGCAACCGCAGCAACTGCGCGCGCAGGCTCTCTGCGGGCGTCCTCACGGCCGCATCAACGGACCTGGCCGGAACCGTCGACCGGCGGGTCTTCCAGGCCGACATTGCTCGAGGCGGCCTCGTAGAGGCTGCGGTCGAGCAGGCCGGTCTCCTTGGCCACCAGCACCGGCACCAGCATCTGCCCGGTCACGTTGGTCATGGTCCGCATCATGTCCAGCACGCGGTCGATGGCGTACAGGTAGCCGATCACCTCCAGCGGCAGGTTGGCCGCGCTCAGCACCACCGTGGCCATCACCACCGCGGTGCCGGGCACGCCGGCGGTGCCGAAACTGCCCAGCACCGAGGCGATCAGCACCACGAAATACTGGTTGGCGGTCAGCGGCACACCGGTGTACTGGGCGATGAACACCGCGCACAGCGCCGGGAAGATCGCGCCGCAGCCGTCCATCTTGATGCTGGCGCCCAGTGGCACCGCAAACGCCGCGTAGTCCTTGTTGACGCCCAGGTTGTGGGTGATCGAGCGCAGCGCCACCGGCATCGCGGCGAAGCTGGAGGAACTGACGAAGGCCACCTGCATGCCCGGCGCGGCACCGCGGAAGAACTTCCACGGATTCAGGCCGTGCACCAGCAGCAGGCCGCTGTACACCACCACGATGTGGATCGCGCAGGCCAGGTACAGCGCCAGCACGAAATTGCCGAACGGCAGCAGCTTGCCGAAACCATAGCCGCCGACCAGCGCGGCGATCAGGCCGAAGGTGCCGAGCGGGGTCATCTCCAGCACGAAGCGGGTGACCTGGATCATGATCTCGCTCATCTGCTTGGTGAGCTTGCGCGCCTCGGCCACGCGCTCGCCGAGCTTGACCATGGCGAAACCCAGCAGCGCGGCGAAGAAGATCACCGGCAGGATCGAACCGCGCCCGGCCGCCAGCACGGTCTCGCCGGCGGCGTTGGTCCTGGTGCCGATGCCGGTCAGCGCATAGAACGGGTTGGACGGCACCACGTCCAGCAGCACCTGCACCGGGCTGGGCACGTCGCCCGGCTTCCAGGCGCTGTCCACGCGCAGGCCCAGGTGGCCGGCGCCCGGCTGCAGCACCGAGCCCACGGCCAGGCCGACGCCGACCGCCAGCGCCGCGGTGACCACGAACCACAGGAAGGTGCGCCCGCCCAGCTTGGCCACCGACTGCTGCCCGTGCAGCGCCGAGATCGCGTTGATGACGGCGAAGAACACCAGCGGCACCGCAATCATCTTGATCAGGGTGACGTACAGATCGCCCAGCGGCTTGAACCATGTCTCGGCGGTCGGCCCCAGCGCCCAGCCCGCCAGGGCGCCCAGCAGGAAGCCGGCGACCACGCGCTGCCAGAACGGAATGCGTAACCAGGCCGTCACCAGTTTCATCGACGCTGTCCAGAAATCTCGGGGGTTTCGCATCACGATAGCGCACCCCGGCGGCAGCGACGACGCCATGGCTGGAAAGGCGCGATGTCATCGGCGTGCCTTGTCGCAGCCGGCATAATGCGGGGGACTTCGTTGTTCAGGACCCGTTCCGCGTATGCGCCTTCCCGTTTCCGCCCTCGCCGCCGCCTCCACCCTGCTGCTGGGCGCGTGCGCCAGCGCGCCGCACGCGCCGGCCGCCAGCGCCAACGTCGCGCCGATCGTCGTCCCCGCGGTGGCCCATCCGGCCGGCGAGACCCCGGCCTGGTGGTACCGCAGCGGCGCCGCCAAGGCCGCCAACAACGGCGCGATGCGCGGCAAGGCCAAGAACGTGATCCTGTTCCTGGGCGACGGCATGAGCCTGACCACGGTCGCCGCCGCGCGCATCCTCGACGGCCAGCGCAAGGGCGCTTCCGGCGAAGAGAACCAGCTGTCGTGGGAGGCATTCCCGGCCACCGCGCTGAGCAAGACCTACAACACCGATTCGCAGACGCCGGATTCGGCCGGCACCATGACCTCGATCACCACCGGGGTGAAGACCCACATGGGCGCGATCGGCGTGTCCGCCGGCAAGCGCGACGCCTGCGCCGACAGCCTCGGCAAGCAGTTGCTGAGCTGGCTGGAACTGGCCGACAGCGCCGGCATGGGCACCGGCATCGTCACCACCACCCGGCTGACCCACGCCACCCCGGCCGCGACCTACGCGCACGTACCCGAGCGCAACTGGGAAAGCGACGCCGACCTGCCGGAGAAGGCGGTGGCCGAAGGCTGCCGCGACATCGCCCAGCAGATGGTGAGCGCGCGCTTCGGGCGCGGCCCGCAGGTGATGCTGGCCGGCGGCCGCGGCCAGTTCACCACGGTCGAGCAGCGCGACCCGGAGTACGACGACAAGGTCGGCCTGCGCCTGGATGGCCGCGACCTGGTCGGCGAATGGCGCCAGCGCCACCCGCAGGGCGCCTACGTGTGGACCCGTGGGCAACTGGAAGCGGCGCAACACGCGCCGGCGCTGCTGGGCCTGTTCGAACCGGACCACATGCAGTTCGACCACGACCGCGACCGCAGCGCCAATGGCGACCCGAGCCTGGCCGAGATGACCAAGGCCGCGATCCGCACCCTGTCGCAGGACAAGAACGGCTACGTGCTGATGGTCGAAGGCGGACGCATCGACCACGCGCACCACGCCGGCAACGCCTACCGCGCGCTGGACGAGACCATCGCCCTGTCGCAGGCGGTGCAGGCCGCGGCGGACGCGACCTCGGCCGAGGACACGCTGATCATCGTCACCGCCGACCACTCGCACACGCTGAACTTCGTCGGCTACCCGCAGCGCGGCAACCCGATCCTGGGCAAGGTGCGCGGCACCAGCGGCGAGGACGCCAACACCGGCGACCTGGCGCTGGACGGCAACGGCCAGCCCTACGCCACGCTCAGCTACGCCAACGGTCCCGGCTACACCGGCGCCAGCAACCAGCAGCCGGCCGGGGTCAAGACCTTCCCGCATGCGCCGAGCAACTTCGAGCCGGCCAACGGCCGTCCGGACCTGACCCACGTCGACACCGAAAGCCCGGACTTCATGCAGGAAGCGCTGGTGCCGACCAAGGCCGAGACCCACGGCGGCGACGACGTCGGCATCTGGGCGCGCGGCCCCGGCAGCAATGCGTTCCGCGGCAGCCTGGAGGAGAACGTGATCTACCACGTGATCGTGCAGGCCACGCCGACGCTGCGTGCGCGGCTGTGCCAGGCCGGCACCTGCAACGGCGACGGCGTGCCGGTGGAACTGCCCAAACCGGCGGCGTTCATGACCAGCGCCGCTACCGCGCAATGAGGCGGCTTCGGCCCCGGCCGTGGTGCCGTGGCCGCCTGCGTGCGGCAACGGCGTTGCTCGCGCTGGCGACAACCGCAGCCGCTGCGCAGGCGCAGCCCGACGACGCCTGCCGGCTCGGCGATCCGACCACCGACCGCGACGTCGTGCCGGGCTGCAAGCTCGGTGCCGACGAACGCCTGGTCCTGACGCCGCAAGCGCTGCGGCGCCTGCACTTCGATCGCGACGGGCTGGCGTTGCTGAGCGTCGGCGCGCGGTTCTATTACGTCCGCGCCGATGGCCGCAGCCTGCCGGTGATCACCTGGGACAATGGCCCGGACGGCTTCGCCGAGGGCCTGACCCGCGGCATTTTCCATGGCCGGATCGGCTTCTACGACCGGCAACTGCGCGAGGTGATCGCGCCGGTCCACGACTTCGCCTGGCCGTTCGAACACGGCGTGGCCGAGGTCTGCGACGGCTGCAGCGCGGGCACGCCGGATGCCGACGGCCATACGCCGATGCAGGGCGGCCGCTGGTACTCCATCGATCGCCACAACCGCGAAGTGCCGGCGCCCAAGCGCTGAGCCGATGATCGTGTGCGGCATGGTCGCGTTTTCGCGGAGAACGTGGCCAGGGCGTGCCCTCTGCAACGCGTCTCTCGCTGCATTTCCCGCGGTGTCGCGGGAAGCGCACATCTGCGAAGTGGGCATCCCCCGCGTCGGGACTGAAGTCCCTCCCACAGGGCGCCAGCCAACGTTTGCGCTGTTTCAGACGCCGTCGCGCGCTGGCCACAGGCCGGGCGTCGCCTGCTGGCGGCCGACATCGAGCGGGCACCGGGCTGAGCAAGCATCCGCGATAGCCCCCGAGTACCGGCAATTGCTCCTGTGGGAGGGACTTCAGTCCCGACGCATTGAACTGAAAGGTGTCGGAACTGCAGTCCTCCCACAGGGCGCCAGCCAACGTTTGCGCTGTTTCAGGCGCCGTCGCGCACTGGCCACAGGCCGGGCGTCGCCTGCTGGCGGCCGACATCGAGCGGGCACCGGGCTGAGCAAGCACATCCGCGATAGCCCCGAGTGCCGGCAGTTGCTCTTGTGGGAGGGACTTCAGTCCCGACGCATTGAACCGAAAGGCGTCGGGACTGAAGTCCCTCCTACAGGGCGCCAGCCAACGTTTGCGCTGTTTCAGACGCCGTCGCGCACTGGCCACAGGCCGGGCGTCGCCTGCTGGCGGCCGACATCGAGCGGGCACCGGGCTGAGCAAGCATCCGCGATAGCCCCGAGTGCCGGCAGTTACTCTTGTGGGAGGGACTTCAGTCCCGACGCATTGAACTGAAAGGTGTCGGAACTGCAGTCCTCCCACAACGCTGTTTGGACTCAAAGACGTCGCCATGCCACGCTTCGCGCTGACGTGCGCTTGCGTCTACAGTGACGCGATGCCGCCGCATGCCTCTCCGTCCCCGTTGTCCGCACTCGCCGCCGCACTGCCCGATCCGGCGCCGGCGCCGCTGCTGCTCGGCCTCAGCGGCGGGCTGGATTCGACCGTACTGCTGCACCTGCTCGCGCAACGACCGTCCTACCGTGACGCCGGCCTGCGCGCGCTGCACGTGCACCATGGCCTGCACGCCGACGCCGATGCCTGGGCCACGCATTGCGCAACTGTGTGCAAGGCGCTTGCGGTGCCGCTGCAGGTGGTGCGGGTGCAGGTGCCGCGCGACAGCGGCGACGGCCTGGAAGCGGCGGCACGGCAGGCGCGGCGCCAGGCCTTCGCGCAGACGCTGCAGCCCGGCGAATGGCTGGCGCTGGCGCAGCACCGCGACGATCAGGCCGAGACCTTCCTGCTGCGCGCGCTGCGCGCCTCCGGCCCGGATGGCCTGGCGGCGATGCAGGCACTGTCCGATTTCGCCGGCAGCCCCCTGTGGCGGCCGCTGCTGACGCAGCCGCGCACTGCGCTGCATGCCTATGCGCAACAGCACGGCCTGCAGTGGATCGACGATCCCAGCAATGCCGATCCCGGCTTCGATCGCAATTTCCTGCGCCTGCAGGTGTTGCCGCTGCTACGCCAGCGCTGGCCGCACGCCGATGCCGCCCTCGCCCGCAGCGCGCAGCTGTGCGCCGACGCCAGTGCGTTGCTGGAGGCGGACGACCGCGCGGCGCTCGATGCGCTGCAGGACGCCCCGGGCGCTCCGCTGCCGCTCGCCCCGCTGCGCGCCCTGCCCGCGGCGCGACGCGCACGCGTGCTGCGCCAGTGGGTCGCGCAGGCCGGCCTGCCGCCGTTGCCGTCAGCCGGCCTGGCCGCGATCGAACGCGACCTGCTGCAGCCGCGCGCCGACGCGGCGGCACAGTTCGCCTGGCACGGCGCCTGCGTGCGCAGTTGGCGCGACACGCTGTACGCCGAACGCGACCTCGCGCCCTGGCCTGCGGATTGGCAGGCGCAGTGGGACGGCCGCGCACCGCTGCCGCTGCCCGATGGCCGCCGGTTGCACCTGCTCGCCGAGACCACGCTGGCCTTCGACATGCCGTTGCTGGTGCGCGCGCGCCGCGGCGGCGAGCGCCTGCGCCTGCCTGGACGAACGCAGTCGCAGTCGCTCAAGCACCTGCTGCAGACGCAGGCGCTGCCGCCGTGGGAGCGCATGCGCCTGCCGCTGCTGTTCGATGCCACGCAACTGCTGGCCGCCGGACCGGACCTGCTGGCCGCGCCGCTGCACGATTGGCTGCAGGCACACGCTGCGCGCCTGGTGCTGGATCCGCTGCCGGCGCCGGCACGCGCCTCGCATTGACCCTGCTGCCGCAGCCGCGCACACTTTCGCCATGCCCAAGAAGCCCCAAGACGATGCCTCCCCGGTCGCCCGCTTCGAGCAGTCGCTCGAGGAACTGGAAGTACTGGTGGAGAAGATGGAAGCCGGCGACCTGAGCCTGGAACAGTCGCTCAGCGCCTACGAGCGCGGCGTGGGCCTGTACCGGCAGTGCCAGCAGGCGCTGGAACAGGCCGAATTGCGCGTGCGCCTGCTCAGCGATCCCGAACAGCCCGATAGCGCCGAACCCTTCGACTCCGTGCCGCCCCATGGCGGCTGAGGCGGCGTTCGCGCACTGGCGCGAACGGGTGGAAGCCGGCCTGCAGGCGCAGTTGCCTTCGGCCACGCTGGCGCCGCAACGCCTGCACGCAGCGATGCGACACGCCACCCTCGGCGGCGGCAAGCGCATGCGCCCGCTGCTGGTCTACGCCAGCGGCGCGCTGTTCGGCGCCGACGCCGCGCGCCTGGACGCGCCGGCGCTGGCGGTGGAACTGATCCACGCCTATTCGCTGGTGCACGACGACCTGCCGGCGATGGACGACGACGCCCTGCGCCGCGGCCAGCCGACCGTGCACATCGCCTTCGACGAAGCCACCGCGATCCTCGCCGGCGACGCCCTGCAGAGCCTGGCGTTCGCGCTGCTGGCCAACGCCGAGGACGCGACAGCGACGCTGCGCGTGCAGTGGCTGCAGACGCTGGCCGAGGCCGCCGGCGCGGCCGGCATGTGCGGCGGCCAGGCGCTGGACATCGACGCCACCGGCCGCGTGCAGGCCTTGGCCGACCTGCAACGCATGCATGCGCTGAAGACCGGCGCGCTGATCCGCGCCAGCGTGCGCCTGGGCGCGCTCGGCGGCGGCGCCGACCCCGCCGCGCTCGCGCAGTTGGACACGTTCGCCACCGCGCTGGGCCTGGCCTTCCAGGTGCGCGACGACATCCTCGACGTCGAAGCCAGTTCCGAACAGCTCGGCAAGACCGCCGGCAAGGACGTAGCGCAGGCCAAATCCACCTACCCGGCCCTGCTCGGCATGGACGGCGCCAAGGCCAAGCTGGCCGAACTGGCGCAGGCGATGCGCGACAGCCTGCAGGGCTATGGTGCCGCCGCCGATGCGCTGGCGGCACTGGCGCGGCTCGCGGTCGATCGCGCGCACTAGCGCACTGCGCCTGCACGCGTGCCGGCGTGCGACACGCGTCTCGCGCAAGCCGCTCGGACGCACGCGACAGCAGGCTGCTGCGGCGACGGAGCGCAGCGTACGCTCGCGTCACGAATGCGCGGTTGCAAGCGCGGCCGAGGTCGCCCCTGCGCGAATCGGCGCGTGCACGTTGCGCGCGACAGGCAGGACACGCGCTCAGCGCGGACGCAACTCCAGCAGCACCACGTCGTTGGCCCGCATCGGCACGTCGAGCTGCGCGCGGCCATCGCTGCGCACCCGCAACTGTCGCAGCGTCGGCGCATCGGCAGTCAGCGCCTGCAGGCGGCGTAGCTGCGTCGCGCTCAGCGTCGTCGGCGCGCCCATGCGCAGGTAGGCGCTGTAGGCATCGTTGGCATCGAAGCCGGTGCGGCGGATCGCCACGCTGTAGACACCCGGCGCCAGCCCGCGCAGTTGCAGGCGCAGCGGCGGCGCCGGCGCGACCGGCAGCACCTGGGTGAAATAGGGGCGATTGCTCTTGTCCTGGTGCGGCGCGACGAAGTCCCAGGCCAGCACCTTCAGCACGCCGTCGTCGTAGGTCGCATAGCTCTGCGGATCGGCATTGCGCAATTGGCGTTCGCCCAGCGCGTTGAGATACCGGTAGGCGAAGTACGCCGGCTTGCGCAGGCCCTGCGGGTTGAGTAGGCCGAACCCGCCCTGGAACGGCGCGGTCGGCGGCCCCGGCTCCTCGAACAGGTCGCTGTAGGTCCAGTAGCTCATGCCCTGCACCAGTCCCTCCACCGCGCGCAGCTTGCTCAGGATGTAGGCCGCGCTCAGATAGCTGTCGTGCACCGGGTCGCGCGGCGTGTAGCTGCTGCTCCATTCGGTGAAGTACAACGGCAACCCGGGCATCGCCGAGTTCTGGATCTGCGCACGCACGCGGCGCACGTCGCCGCTGATCGCATCCGGTGCAGGCGACAGCCTGGTGTCGCTCTGGCCCTGCTCGTCCAGGAAGCCGCCGTCCACGCCATAGGTGTGGGTGGTGATGAAGTCCACCGGCGTGCCCGCCGCATGCGCCTGGGCGATGAACGCCGGCACCCAGGCCGCGCCGGCGGTAGACGGACCACCTACCCGCAACTGCGGATCGATGCGCTTGAGCGTGCGCGCCGTCGCCGCGTACAGCGCGAAATAGGCGGGTTGATCGGCGCCTTCCCAGAAGCCGGCGAGGTTCGGCTCGTTCCAGACCTCGAAATACCAGCGGCGCACCTCGTCCTCGCCGTAGCGCTGGCGCAGATGGCGCACGAAGGCGTCCACCAGCGCGGTCCACCGGTCCAGCCGCGGGTGCGAGGTGTTGCCCTTCCAATAGAAGATGTGTTGGTCGGAGGTCTTCATCGCCTCCGGGGTGAAGCCCAGCTCGACGAAGGGGCGGATGCCCATGCCGAGCAGGCGGTCGTACAGGCGGTCGATCCCGCTCCAGTCGTAGCGCGGCTGTCCGTCGACCTCCCGGTAGGTACCCAGCACGTCATGGAAGATCGCGTGGAAGCGCACATAGCGGAACCCCAGTTCGTCCCGCGCGGTGCGCAACTGCGCCAGGCTGTCCTCGCGCCGCAGCGTGCCCGGATAGTCCGCGCCGACCGACAGGTCGTAGAAGCGATCGCGTGGCGTGGTCGGCCCGTGCACGTCCAGCACGATCGCGCGCGGCGTGGCCGGCGCGGCGAAAGCCACGCACGACCATGCTGCCACAACAACCGCCGAGAGCAGGCGCAGACATCGCATGGCGGTTCCCCAGCATGAGGTGGACGCCGACTCTAGCATCGCCGCGACGGCGCGTTCATCGACGCTCAGGCGTCGCGTCAGCGCGGTGCATCGAACGTGGCGCAGCGTGCCTCGGTGACGCCGATACTGAGACCTGGCGCGCGCTTCGCTGGACGAAATCGAAGACAAACGCAGGTCGGACGCGCACACGCACGACACCGGGCTAGTTTGCTTCGGCCCCTGTCATGGGGCGCCCACTTTCGACGGAGAGAGACTGCATGAAACACGCATCCCGGATCTCGGCAGCGATCGGCTTCAGCCTGGTCGGCATCATCTCGGCAGCCACCGCGCAATCGCAACTCACGCGCACGCCCGTGCCGCTGCAGGTCGAACTGACGCCGGTCGCCGACGCCGACGGCCAGCAGCGCGGCCAGATGGCGGTGACCGTCCGCAACACCGGCGCGCAAGTCGCGCGCGTGCCCAAGTGGGAACTGCCGCTGGGCGATCTCGACAACGCGCTGTTCCAGGTCCAGCGCGACGGCAAGCCGGTGGATTACGTCGGGCGCCTGGTCAAGCGCGCCGCACCGCGCGCCGAAGACATGGTGGTGCTGCAGCCGGGCGAAACGCGGCAGGCGCAGATCGATCTCGGCCAGGCCTACGACCTGACCCGCAGCGGCACCTACAGCATCCGCCTCGACGCGCCGCTGCAGGGCGCCGCGTTCGCCGATGGCGCGCGCATGCTCCGCGCCGACGGCGAGCCGCAGACCCTGTCCAGCGCGCCGCTGACGGTGTGGCTGGACGGCGGCCGCGGCCGCGCGGTGCGCAACGACCTGATGGCCGGCCCGCAGGCGGTGGTCAACGGCATCAACTACGCCTCGTGCAGCACCAGCCAGATCAGCACCATCGGCAGCGCGGTGAGCGCGGCGCGCACCTACTCGCAGAACGCCAAGACCTACCTCAACGGCGGCAGCACCGGCGCGCGCTACACCACCTGGTTCGGCGCCTACAACGCCAGCCGCTACAGCACCGCCACCTCCAACTTCGTCAACATCGATTCGGCGATCGACCAGAACAACGGGCAGATCACCATCAACTGCGGCTGCAGCGACAGCTCCTACGCCTACGTCTATCCGGATCAGCCGTACCAGATCTACGTGTGCAATGCGTTCTGGAGCGCGCCGGTGACCGGCACCGACTCCAAGGCCGGCACCCTGATCCACGAAATGAGCCACTTCAGCGTGGTCGCCGGCACCCAGGACTATGTCTACGGGCAGAGCGGAGCCAAGAGCCTGGCCACCAGCAATCCGGCGCGCGCGGTGAAGAACGCCGACAGCCACGAGTACTTCGCCGAGAACAATCCGTCGCAGAACTGAGTCCGGCACGCCGGTGATGTCCCGGGCGCCGGCTTCCGTCGGCGCCCGGTTCGCGTGCGGCCGATGCCGCGCGTCCTGATGGCCTTGGGTGCGCTCTAAGCCACCAACCCTTCCAACCTGGGCAGCCCCGCACTGCCAGGAAACACCTGCGTATCCAGCGCGCGCTCGGACACGCCCAGATGCGCAGCGAGCACGTGCCGGAACAGGCTGCGCAGGTCGCTGGTGGCGCGCAGATCGCGGCCCTCGTTCAAGGCCCGCGGCGACAGGCCTGGCCAGTCGCCGGCGATGCGCCCGCCACGTACCGCGCCGCCGGCCAGGAAGGCCACGCCGCCGGTGCCATGGTCGGTCCCGCCGGTGCCGTTGACCGCCGCGGTGCGACCGAACTCGGTCACCACCGCGACCACGCTGCGCGACCAGCAGGCCTGCGCGCCATCGTGGAACGCGCGCAGCCCCGCATCCAGTTCGCCCAGCTTGCGCTGCAGCACCGCGGCCTGATTGCCGTGGGTGTCCCAGCCGGCATCCTCGACGAAGCCGATCCGCGGCCCGTCGGGCTTGGCCATGAAGCTGGCCGCCGCGCTCATCGCCTGCGGCAGTTGCCCGCCCTTGACGCTGTCCACCTGCATGCCCTGCTCGCGCAGCGCGCGCGCAAAATCGCCGGCCAACTGCGGATCGGCGGCGTACAGCGGCTGCAGACGCTGCAGCAGGATCGGATTGACCGCGCTCGGCAGCGGCGGCGACCAACTGGTGACCGCGCCCGCGCCGCGCATGATCAGCGGCGTCACCGCGCTCACCGACACCGCCTCGGCGCCGTGCAGGGCCAGCGCGCAGCGGTTGAGCCAGCCGCTGGAGGCGCCGCTGGGCCGTGCGGTGCCGTTCTCCAGGCAATCCTGCGCCTCGAAGTGCGAGCGCTCGCGGTACGGCGGCGCCACCGCCACCACCGGCAGCCATTGCTTGCGCGCGTACAGCTCGTGCGCGAACGCCAGCGCCGGGTGCAGCGCGAAGCTGCCGTCCAGGGCCAGGGTCTGCGGCGGCGCCAGTGCGCCGCGCAGGCGTGCGTAGTCGGGATCGGCGGTCGGCACCAGCGCGTGCAGCCCGTCCAGCGCGCCGCGCAGCAGCACCACCAGCAGGCGCGTGTCGGCGCCCGGCGCGGCCAGGCCGCTGCCCGACCACAGGCTCAACACGGTGGCCGCACCGCTGGCGGCAAGGAAACGACGGCGTGTCAGTTGCATCGGAGTCTCTCCCATCGCGGATCGGACCGCGCGCCGCTCAGGCGCGCCACTGGAACGCCGGGCTGGCCAGCAGCACCGCCACGCCTTCGCGCGGCGATTCGGCACGCCGCACCGCGGTCAGCGTGTCCGCATCCGGACCATCGCCGAACGCGGTCGCGGCCAGCGCCAGCGGATCGCCCGGGGCCATTGCCGCCAGCGCCTCGGCGGCCTGCACGCGCTTCCACAGCGCGTCGGCGCCGCTCCATTCCGCCGCCACGTCGGCATAGCCGGCCGGCGAGCGCGGGGTGAACGGTGGCTGCCCCATCCGCGCCAGCAGGGTCAGCACGGTCTTCTGCTGCGGCGGCGCCTCGGGCCAGGTACCGCCGGCGCGCAGTGCCGATACCACGAACTCCTGCGGCGGCTTGAACTTGCGCGCCTGCGCGTCCCAGGCCTCGGGGCTGTCGATCAGGGCGCGGTAGACGTGGCGCAGGTCGCCATCGGTGCGCCGCCACGCGTCGGCCATGCGCTGCACCAATGCCGGCGGCGGATCGTCGCGGACGAAGTGCCGGGCCAGCTTGAACGAGACGTGCTGCGCGGTGGCCGGGTGCCGCGCCAGCGCGGTGAGGATCGCCTCGCCCTGCGCCACGCCGTCCTCGGCATAGCGCCGGCCCAGCACCAGGCGGCTGCCGGCGGCATGCGCCGGCACGCGGAACACGAAGGCGCGCTCGGGCGTACCCTGCTCGAAATCGCGTGGCGCCGGCACGCCCCAGCCGGTGATCGCACGCGCCAGTTCGGTGACATCGGCCTGTGTATAGCCGCCGTCCACGCCGAGGGTGTGCAGTTCCAGGATCTCGCGCGCAAGGTTCTCGTTGAGGCCCAGGCGGCGCGCCGGGCGTTCGGGATCCATGTGCATGGCCCGGCGCTGCGCGCGTTGCGCCAGCAGCGAGTCGGGACCGACCGAATTGGCGTTGTCCAGGTAGCGCAGCATCGCCGGGTGCCGCTCCACCGCCAGCAGCAGGTCGGCGAAGCGGCCCATGCAGTGCGGGCGGATCGCCTCGCGCTCCATCGGCGCCGCGTACAGCGCGGCTGCGCGCTTGTCGACCGAGACCGCGAAATGATTGGACCAGAACTGCACCAGGCGCTCGGCGAAGCCGGCCGGGCTGGCCACCGCGACCCGGTAGCGCACCGCCAGTTCCTGCGCCTGTACCTGCCGGTACAGCCCGCGCGCGGCCTGCTGCGCCTGCCGGGCGGCCTGCTGCGGATCGCCGGCCGCCTGCTGCCGCGCCTGGCGGCGTTCGCGCTGGTAATCGGCCTCGCGGCGCAGGTAGGCCAGGCTGTCGGGCAGGCCCTGCAACTCCGCCGCCAGTGGGGGCGACTGCAACTGCGCGGCCAGCCAGGCACGCGGCTCGCCCATGGCGGCCAGTTCCCCCGGACGGGCGCCCAGGCCGAAGCGGTTGGCGGCGCTCAAGCTCTCGCGGCGGATCATGCGGCGCTCCGGTGGTGGCGACAGCCTTGCAAACGCACCGCGCGGGCCGCGGTTGACCGGCCGGCGGCGGCGTCGCGCCCGGCCGCCCTGCGATCTACTGCCGGATCGCAGTGCGGGCACAAAAAAGGCCCGGCGCAGCGGCCGGGCCTTCGGAGATGCCTCGCAGGTGCGCTTACTTGATCAGGCGCAGCGCGAACGGATAGCGGTAGGCGACGCCTTCGTTGGCCTTGATGCCGGCCAGGATGCAGAGCACCAGATTCACCACCCACACCACCGGCGCGAGCAAGCCGCCGATGATGATCACGCTGAGCACCATGCAGATCACGTACGCGATGGCGATGGTGATCTGGAAATTCAGCGCTTCCTTGGCCTGATCGTTGAGGAAGGACTTGGCCGGGTTGTCCTTGTTCACCAGCCAGATGATCAGCGGCACGATGAACCCGAGGAGGATCCCCGACAGATGGGTGATCAGCGCGACCGTGCGGTCTTCCTGGGGGCCTGCCGAGGCCGGCGGCGGCGGCGGGGCGGTGACGTTGTCGAATTCGCTCATCGGTATTCCGTTCCTTTGGTGGTGAGGGGACAAGACGTTTGGCGCGTCACTCTCGGCGGCCCGCGCAGCGCTGTCAAGCGAGGCCGGCACACCGGGACGCGCACCGCGCCGGGCGCCGCGCCGGTCCATCGGCCCATACGGCAGCGGATCGCGCTCGTTCCCCATCGCAGCGTCGTGGCGATCGGGCGCAGCGCATCGCCATGATGCGCAGGTGCAGTGCCGCCAGCGGCCGGAGCACCGGCGCGTGGCCGCGGTGCGCGCTGCGGCCCTCAGTCGTTGCCGGCCACCGTCATCCGGCCGACCAGCACCGCACCGATGTGCACGTGCGAGCGCACGTCGATGTCGGCGCCCACCGCCTCGATGTCCTGGAACATCTGCCGCAGGTTGCCGGCGATGGTGATCTCGTCCACCGGATAGGCGATTTCGCCGTTCTCGATCCAGAACCCGCCGGCGCCGCGCGAGTAATCGCCGGTCACCGGATTGACGCCGTTGCCCATCAGGTCGGTGACCAGCAGGCCGCGCGGCAGGCCCTTGAGGATGGCCTGCAGGTCCCTCGCGTTGGCCGCCACCTGCAGGTTGTGCACGCCGCCGGCATTGGCGGTGGTCTGCAGCCCCAGCTTGCGTGCCGAATAGCTGCCCAGCACGTAGCGCTGCAGCACGCCGTCGCGCACCAGCGGCGCGTCGCGGGTGGCCACGCCCTCGCCGTCGAAGGCGGCCGAGCGCAGGCCGCGGCGCAGGTGCGGCCGTTCGTCGATCGCGAACCACTCGGGGAACAGGCGGGTGCCGGCGCTGTCGAGCAGGAAGCTGGCGCGACGGTACAGCGCGCCGCCGGACACGGCGCCGAGCAGATGGCCGATCAACGAGCGCGCCATCTCCGGCGCGAACAGCACCGGCACCTCGCCGGTCGGCAGCGAGCGCGGCTGCAGCCGTGCCACGGTGCGCTCGGCGGCGCGGCGGCCGATCGCAGACGCGCGCTCCAGGTCCTCGCGCGCCAGCGCGCTGCTGTACCAGCCGTCGCGCTGCATGCCGTCGCCCTGCCCGGCGATCAGCGTGCAGGCGAGCGAATGGTGGGTGCTGCGTTCGCAACCGATGAAGCCATGCGAATTGGCGTACACCGACAGGCTCTCGCTGGTGCCGGCCGAGGCGCCGTCGGAATTGCTGATGCGCGCATCCGCGTCGCGGCCGGCGGCCTCGCAGGCCAGCGCCAGGTCGACCGCCTCCTCGGCCTGCAGCGGCCAAGGATGCCAACGATCGAAATCCGGCTGCGCGCGCGCCATCAGCGCCGCCTCGGCCAGGCCGGCGGCCACGTCGTCCTCGGTATAGCGGGCGATCGCGCAGGCCTGGGCCACGGTGGCCTCCAGGCTGGACTCGTGCAGGTCGGCAGTGCTGGCGCTGCCCTTGCGCTGGCCGAAGTAGACGGTGACGCCGATACCGCGGTCGCGGGTGGATTCCACGGTCTCCACCGCGCCCAGGCGCACGTTGACGTCCAGCCCGCGGTCTTCGCTGCAGCTGACCTCGGCCTGGCTGGCGCCGAGCGCGCGGGCGCGCGCCAGCAGCCGTTCGGCGATGTCGGACAGGCGCTCCAGGCGCTGCTGGCTGTCGTCGCGGTGCAAATCGGGGGTGATCGCGTTCAATGCTTTATCCTTGTTGTGCGAATCCCTTCGCCCCTGTCCGACCGTCCTGGCCGGATGTGTTGATTTGATTTCCAGCCCGATCGAGTAGTACGAGCATGCGCGGACGCGACGAAGACACCGGTGAATTCCGCGGCGAAAGCCGCAGCCAGCAACGCCGCGAGGCGCTGGAAGTGCTGAGCCTGGGCGAGAAGCTGGTGGCGCTGACCCCGGCGCAGCTGGCCAAGCTGCCGGTGCCCGAGTCGCTGCTGCCGCACATCGCCGAGACCAAGCGCATCACCTCGCACATCGCGCACAAGCGGCAGCTGGCGTTCCTGGCCAAGCAGATGCGGCGCGAGGACGAGGCGGTGCTGGACGCGATCCGCGAGGCCATGGACGTCAACAGCGACAGCGCGCGCCGCGAGGTGGCGGCCATGCACCGGGTCGAGGACTGGCGCGAGCGGCTGCTCGCCGAAGGCGACACCGCGCTGGCCGAACTGCTGGCCGAGCATCCCGACGCCGACCGCCAGCGGCTGCGCCAACTGGTCCGCAACGCCAAGGACGAGCGGCTGAAGAACAAGCCGCCGCACGCTTACCGCGAGTTGTTCCGGGAGCTGCGCGAGATGATCCTGGGTGGTGCGTCGGGAATGGAGAATGGGGAATCGGGAATGGACGACGACGCGGCGCCCGAGGACGACACGCGCGACTGAGGCGCAGCGGCGTCGGCCACTGCGAAGGGCCACGCACGCACTTCCGACGCCACCGCGGGCGCGGCGCCAAAAGGATCTATCCGCCAGGCCAGCAAAGCTGCAGCGCACAGCGGTACCCGCTTTCCCGATTCCCGTTTCCCGATTCCCCACTCCCGGCTCCTAGGCCGTCCCGCCCACGGTCAGCCCGTCGATCAGCAGCGACGGCTGGCCCACGCCCACCGGCACGCTCTGCCCGTCCTTGCCGCAGACGCCGACGCCTTCGTCCAGCGCCAGGTCGTGGCCGATCATGCGCACCTTCTGCATGGTCTCCGGGCCGTTGCCGATCAGGGTGGCGCCCTTCACCGGCGCGGTGACCTTGCCGTCCTCGATCAGGTAGGCCTCGGTGGCCGAGAACACGTACTTGCCGCTGGTGATGTCGACCTGGCCGCCGCCGAAATTCACCGCGTACAGGCCCTTCTTCACCGAGCGGATCATCTCCTCGGGATCGTGCTGGCCGGCACGCATGTAGGTGTTGGTCATGCGCGGCATCGGCAGATGCGCGAACGATTCACGGCGGCCGTTGCCGGTGGGCGCCACGCCCATCAGCCGCGCGTTGAGCGTGTCCTGCATGTAGCCGACCAGCACGCCGTCCTCGATCAGGGTGGTGCAGTTGGTCGCGGTGCCCTCGTCGTCGACGTTGAGCGAGCCGCGGCGGCCGTCCAGGGTGCCGTCGTCGACGATGGTGACGCCGGGCGAGGCCACGCGCTGGCCGATGCGGCCGGCGTAGACACTGGTGCCCTTGCGGTTGAAATCGCCTTCCAGGCCATGGCCGACCGCTTCGTGCAGCAGCACGCCGGGCCAGCCCGGGCCGAGCACGACCTGCATCACCCCGGCCGGCGCCGGCACCGCCTCCAGATTCACCAGCGCCTGGCGCAGGGCCTCGCGGGCGAAGGCTTCCGGGCGACCGTCGGCGAACAGCGTGGCGTAGTCGTAGCGACCGCCGCCGCCGGCATAGCCGGACTCGCGGCGGCCCTGTTGTTCGACGATCACCTGCACGTTCAAGCGCACCAGCGGGCGCACGTCGGCGGCGAGCACGCCGTCGCTGCGCGCCACCAGCACGGTGTCCACCGCGCCGGACAGGCTCACCATCACCTGCTGCACGCGCGGATCGGCGGCGCGCAGGAACTGGTCCAGCCGCCGCAGCAGGTCCACCTTATGCGCGTTGTCCATCGCGTCCACCGGGTCCAGCGCCGGGTACAGCGCACGGCCGCCGCCGCGCTGCAGCGCGTGCGCCGGCTGCGCGCCACCATCGCGGGAGATGGCCCGCGCCGACTGCGCCGCGGCCAGCAGCGCATCGCGATGGATGTCGTCGGAATAGGCGAAACCGGTCTTCTCGCCGGAAATCGCGCGCACCCCCACGCCTTGCTCGATGGAGTGGGCGCCGTCCTTGACGATGCCATCCTCCACGCTCCAGCTCTCGCGCCGGGAATGCTGGAAATACAGGTCGCCGAAGTCGATACCGGGGCCGAGCAGCGTGCCGAAGGCGCGCTCCAGGCTGGGGGCATCCAGGCCGGCGGGAAGCAACAGGCGGGTTTCGGCGAGGCTCAGGGCGTGATCGTTCATGGGCTCAACATGGGGGACGAAGGCGCGCAGCGCAAGCGGCGGGGGGCACCGAACGCGAATGGAAAGCGCGCCGTGGGTCTCTGTGCCATCACCACGTCCCTTCCGTAGGCGGCTTCAGCCGCGACGGGCGTTTACCGGCAACGCCCGTCGCGGCTGAAGCCGCTCCTACGGACGGCGCGCAATCTAGGGCATACCCGACGGCGCCGGCGGTCGCGCCGCGTCGCGCTCGATCACGTCCACCTTGGGGTCCTTCCACGGCCCGGTGACCCGGTAGGTGCGCGCGCCGATGTTGCCCAGCGGCTTGCCCAGCACCGCGTTGGCGGCGGCGCCGACCGCCGCGCCGACCGGCCCGCCGGCCACCGCGCCGACCACGGTCAGCAGGTTGCCGGACTTGGGATTGACGTCGATGGTCTGGTCGAACTGCTGCGCGCGCAGGTCGGCCGCGCCGCGCACCTTGATCTCCGCGGCGGGGCCATCGATGACCAGGTTGTCGCTGCGCGCCATGCCGTCGCCGAAGCGGATCTGGCCGTCGATGCGGTTGAAGGCGAAACCCTTGGAGAAGAAGTCGCGGAAATCGAACATTAGCCGCCGCGGCAGTTGCGCCACGCTGAGCAGGCCCAGCACGCGCCCGGCGCCGGGATTCAGCTCCAGCAACTGCCCATTGCGCGCGGCCACGTCGAGCTGGCCCTGCACCGTGGCCAGTTGCAGGCCGGACGGCGTGCCCGGCCAGGCGGCGCTCAGCGTCAGCTGGCCTTCGCCGCCGCGCACCTGCCCGCCGAAGTCCAGGTTCTGCATCAACTCGCCGAGGTCGCGGCTGTCGACGCTGGCGTTGAGCTGGGTCCGGGCGGTGGCGCCCTTGCCGCGCCAGTCGCCGCTGATGTCGATCTTCTGCTTGTCCGAGCGCAGGTGCAGTTGGTCCACCTGCATGCCGTCGGCGAGCTTGCGCGTGCGCAGCGAGGCCGCGCCGAGCGTCATCGCGCCGAAGCGCAGGTCGTCCACGTCCAGCGCCAGCGCCGGGATCGCCGCCGGGTCCAGGCTGTCGGCGAACGGGCCGGTCGGGACCGGACCGGCGCTGCCGGCCACACCGCTGTCGGCGGGCGTGGCGACCACCGCGGTCGGTGTGCCGTCCGCCGCCGGCAACGCGGCCGTGGCCGAGCGCCAGTGCACCCGCGCCAGGCGACCGCCGAGCACGCCGCCGTCCTTGGTCGGCACGCTGAGGTCGCCGGCCAGGGCCGGACCGTCCAGGTGCACGTCGATGCTGTCGGCCTGCGGCAGCAGGCGCAGGCGGGTGTTGTCGAACACCCCGCCCAGCAACAGCAGATGGTCGGCGAGGATGTCGATGCGGCGCAGCGGCATCGGGTCTTCGCCGCCATTGGCCGCAGCGGCGTTCGGATCGGGGCGGCTGACCACGCCGATCCAGTCGATGGCGTTCAGCGCCGCGGTGCGCCCGCTCACCACCAGGCCGCTGGCCGGCGGTTCGTCGGCGACGTGGTCGCTGCCCATCACCACGCGCACGCCGGTCTTGCCGCCCTGGCTGCGCGCGGCCAGCGCCATCAGCCTGCCGAAGGCCACCTCGATGCGACCGCTGCCGACCGGCAGCGGCACGTTGACCGACGTCGCCAGCGGCGTCGCCGGCGCCTTGTCCATCGGCGCCGGCATCAACAATTCGGTGCCGACCAGGTCCGAGCGCAGTTGCAGCCGGGTCGGCGGCTGCGCACCGCCGTCGGGCGTCTTGGGCAGGCCGACGCCGATGTTCCAGCGCGAGCGGCCCTGCACGTAGGGCTTGAGCCAGGCCATTTCCGGCACCCGGTCGAGCAGTTCGTTGGCGTCCAGCGCCGCGCTCAGCGAAGCCTCGAAGGCCTGCTGCGGATCCTGCACGCCGTCGCCGGCGCGCAGCGCCAGTTCGCCCTGGTGGCCCTGGTAGGCCACGCTCAGCTTCTGCGCGGCGAATCCGGTATCGCTGTAATCGGCGCTGCCGCGCATGTCGTCGAAGGCCAGGTCCCAGCGCTTGTCGGCGATGTGCGCGCCGAGCAGGTCGACCGTGCCGCGCAGGTGGTGGGTGCCGACACCGGCACGCAGCGGCTGCAGCAGGTCGAAGGTGACATCCGCCGGCCCCGAGGCGCTGAGCGCATCCAGGGTGTCGCCGTAATGGGCGTGCAGCGGACTCTGCCGCAGCATCGCCAGCAGCTTGCCGGTCTCGGCGCGGGTGCTGGCCAGCACGCTGAGCTGGCCTTCCTTGTAGTCGGGCAGCGCCGCCGACAGTTGCTCCACCGGCACCCCACCCATGCTGCCGCGGCCGTGCACCTCGAAGCCGTTGCCTATGAAGGCGACGCTGGCGTCCACGTTCTCCACCGCCGGCCAGTCGTGCTGGAAGCGCACCTTGGCGTCCTCCAGCCGCGCGGTCGCCTCGAAGCGACCGTTGTGGTCGGCGAACGGCCAGTCGTCCAGGTCGCCGGAGACCAGCGCATGGCCGTCGCGCAGGCGCCCGCCCTGCAGGGCGGCGTCGAGCCAGTCGGTGGCGGCCTTGCTCATCTTGGAATGGACCCAGAACTTCTTGGCCGCCACCACCGGCGCGTCCTGCAGATCGGCGGCCAGGTCGATCCACGGCCGCGAGCCGTCGTCCTGGAAGCGCAGGCCGCCGCGCACGTCGGCGCCGTAGTCGCTGCCCTGCACGCGCAGCCCCGGGGTCGCCACGCGCAGGCCGTCGCCGTCGCGGAAGGCGACGATGCGCCCGGCCAGCTGGACCTGGTGGACCACGCCGAAGCCGCTGGGCCAGTCGACGCGGACCGGGCTACCGGCCTCCAAGGCCAGTTCGCCGGCCTGGGCATCGCCGTCGAAGCGGCCGCGCAACCCGCTCACGCCGGGCGCGCCACCCGCCGGCGCGAACGCCAGCTCGGCCAGCCGGCCCTGGCCGTACAGTGGACCGCCCGGAACCCCGTTCACCGCCACCTGGGTCAGTTGCAGGCGCGGCTTCGCCACCGACAGCCAGCTGCGCAGGCTGGGCGAGAGGCGGTCGCTGAGCCCGGCCACCGCGATCAGCGGCGCCACGTCGAGATGCTCGCCGAACAGGGCGAAGCGGCGCCCACCGGCCACGGTCAGCCCATCCAGGCGCTGCAGCGGCTGCCCGGCCTGGCCGAACTGCAGCTGCGGCGCATCCAGCCGCCAGCCGCCGTCGATCTGGCGCCAGCGCGCCATCGCGCGGAAGGTGGTGAAGGCCAGCGACGGCCGGGTGCGGCCGTCGGCCAGCGGCGCGCCGCGCAGCCGCAGATCGCGCAGCGTGGCCTGCACGGTCACCCCGGCGACACGGTGCTGCGCCAGGTCCAGCCAGGCCTGGACGTCGCCGACGCCGCCCTGCAGTTCGATCCCGGCGGCATGCAGCAGGCCGGCCCAGCCGGCCAGCTCCGCCGGGCGCACCGCCAGATAGGCCTGGCCGTCGCCGCTGCGGCGATCCAGATCCAGCACCGCGGTCAGCGGCGCCTGTTGCAGGTCGCTCCAGCCCTGCACGCCCACCTGCAGGCGCTCGCCGTTCACCCGCATCCGCAGGTCGATCTTCGGCACCTGCGCTTCCAGGCCCAGCGAGGGAGCGTGCACGCGCAGCCGGCCATCGATGACCTGCAATTCGCCCAGCCCTTGCAGCGCATCCAGCGGATCGCCGCCCTGCCCCGAGGTCGGCAGCCCCTGCACGCTCCAGTTGCCGTCGTCGGCGCGCAGCAGGGTCAGCGCCAGGCCGCGCAGGCGCAGTTCGGTGAACGAGCGCCCGGGCAGCAGCCCCGCGTACATCGACACCAGCACCTCGGCCTGACCGATGCGCACGCCCTCGCCGGCGCCGATGCGCAGGCCGTCCAGGCGCAGCAACGGACCACGCCGGGTCCAGGCCGTCTCCAGCCGGTCGAAGCGGATCGGCCGCCCGGCGCGCTCGCTCAGCCACGCCGCCACCTGTTGCGGATGCTGCTCCACGAACGGCAGCGCCTGGCTCAGCGCCCCCACCGCCAGGGCCACGCACACCAGCCCGATCGCCACCGCGTAGAACGCGAAACGGCGAGCCAGGCGCAGGCGGCGGCGCAGGGGGGGATGCATCAGGGGCGGGGAATGGGGAATCGGGAATGGGGAATCGCAAAAGCAGCACGCGAACCGCTCATTGTCGTGTGAAATTCGGCCAAGGAATCCAGGGATGCGTCAGCGCCGACAGCGCGCTCTTCCCCCATTCCCCATTCCCGATTCCCCACTCCCGGCCTCACAACAACACCACGTCGAACTGCTCCTGCAGGTACTGTTCGTCGGCCTGGAAGCGGATGGTCTTGCCGAGGAATTCCTCCAGCTCGGCGACCGCCGCCGATTCCTCGTCGGTGATGCGCGCCACCACCTTGGTCGAGGCGATCACCAGCAGCCGTGCCGCATCGAACTGGCGCACCGCGCGGGTGATCTCGCGGAAGATTTCGTAGGTCACGGTCTCGGCGGTCTTGATCGAGCCGCGCCCGCTGCATTCCGGGCACGGTTCGGACAACTGCCGCTCCAGGCTCTCCACGGTGCGCTTGCGGGTCATCTCCACCAGGCCCAGCGGCGAGAACTCGTATACCGTGGTCTTGGCATGGTCGCGCGAGAGCGCCTTCTCCAGCGTGCGCAGCACCTGGCGGCGATGCTCGGCGTCGTCCATGTCGATGAAGTCGATGATGATGATGCCGCCGAGGTTGCGCAGGCGCAGTTGCCGCGCCACCGCCTGCGCCGCCTCAAGGTTGGTGCGGAACACCGTCTCCTCGAGGTTGCGCTGGCCCAGGAACGAGCCGGTGTTGACGTCGATGGTGGTCATCGCCTCGGTCTGGTCGATGACCAGGTAGCCGCCGGATTTCAGCGGCACCTGCTTGTCCAGCGCGCGGGCGATCTCGTCCTCGACCCCGTACAGGTCGAAGATCGGGCGGTCGCCGGTGTACAGCTCCAGGCGCTCGGCCAGCACCGGCATGTACTTGGCGACGAAGGCCTGCAGCCGCTCGAAGGTCTCGTGCGAATCGACCTTGACCTTCTCCACGTCCTTGCGGATCAGGTCGCGCACCGCGCGCAGCGGCAGGCTCAGGTCCTCGTAGATGATGCTGGCCGGCGCGCCGTCGCGGCCGCGCCGCTCGACCACGTTCCAGACCCGCGACAGGTAGGCGATGTCCTCGGCCAGCGCCTCGGCCGGCTGGCCCTCGGCATTGGTGCGGATGATGTAGCCGAAACCGCCGTGGCTGGCGGCCAGATCGGCGACCAGGGTCTTCAGGCGCTGCCGTTCGGCCTCGTCCTCGATCCGCGCCGACACCCCGATCACCCGCGACTGCGGCAGCAGCACCAGGTAGCGCGAGGGGATGCTGATCTGCGTGGTCAGCCGCGCGCCCTTGCTGCCGATCGGGTCCTTGACCACCTGCACCACGATGTCCTGGCCGTCGCGCAGCAGTTCCACGATCGGCACCGCGGCCGAGACCGGCAGCGGCGTCGCCTCCTCGGTGTCGCCGTTGCCGACCGGCGCCGGCCGCACCACGTCGTTGGCGTGCAGGAACGCCGCGCGCTCCAGCCCGACCTCGACGAAGGCCGCCTGCATGCCCGGCATCACCCGCTGCACCCGGCCCTTGTAGATGTTGCCGACCACACCGCGGCGCCAGCCGCGCTCGATGTGCAGTTCCTGCAGCATGCCGTTCTCGATGACGGCCACCCGGGTCTCGCGTGGTGTGACGTTGACCAGGATCTCTTGCGACATCACAGCACTCCGAAGGTGCGCAGCAGGTGGTGGGTCTGGTGCAGGGGCAGGCCCATCACCCCGGAATAACTGCCGTCGAGACGGCTGACGAAGCGCTCGGCGCCGCCCTGGATCGCATACGCACCGGCCCGCCCCATCGGCTCGCCGCTGGCCACGTAGTCGGCGATGTCGCGCGCGGAAAGATCGGCGAAGGTCACCGCCGTCGGCACCAGCACCAGCTCCTCGCGGCCGGCGGCGACCAGCGCCACCGCGGTCATCGCCTGGTGGGTGCGTCCGGACAGGGCCGCCAGCATCGCCGCGGCGTCCTCGGCGTCGGCCGGCTTGCCGAACACGCGCTCGTCCAGCACCACTTCGGTATCGGCGCCGAGCACCACCGCATCGGCGGCATCGGCCAGTTGCGCCCACCCGGCGCGGGCCTTGTCCAGCGCCACGCGGCGCACGTAGGCCTGCGCCGACTCGTCGGCCGCGCGCACTTCCGGCACCTCGAGATCGAGGATCCGGAACGGCACGCCGAGGCGGGTCAGCAGTTCGTTTCTGCGAGGGGAACGGGACGCGAGATACAGCATGGCCGAAGGATAACCCGAGCGGACTGGCTGAACGAACGCCGATGGCGTGACGATCGCTTCAACCCCGGTGAAGATCACGACGCGTTCATCGTCGCGGCAACACCCTCGCCCCATTCTTCAAGGAGAACCCCGATGCGCGCATTGTCCGTCCGCCCGCTGCTGCTGGCCCTGTCCCTCGCCCTAGGAGGCACGATGACCGCCCACGCCCAATCCGCCGCGCCCGGCTACGCCGTGCCCGCCGATGGCACCCTGCTCAACATCGCCGCGCAGGCCGAGGCCAAGCGCGCGCCCGACGTGGCCGCGATCTCGGCCGGCGTGGTCACCCAGGCCACCGACAGCGCCGCGGCGATGCGCCAGAACGCCGAGCAGATGACCAAGGTGCTGGCCGCGATCCGCGCCGCCGGCATCGCCGACAAGGACGTGCAGACCAGCGGGGTCAGCCTCAACCCGCAGTACAAGTACGCCGAGAACCAGGCCCCGCAGATCATCGGCTACCAGGCCAGCAACTCGGTGAACCTCAAGGTGCGCGACATCGCCAAGCTCGGCAAGGTGCTCGATGCGCTGGCCGCGCAGGGCGCCAACCAGATCAACGGCCCCACCTTCGAGATCGACGATCCGGAACCGCTGTACGACCAGGCCCGGGTCGATGCGCTGAAGAAGGCGCAGGCGCGCGCACAGAGCTATGCCAAGGCGCTGGGCCTGCGCGTGCGGCGCATCGTCAGCATTTCCGAGGGCAGCGGCGGCGGCGTGCGTCCGCCGATGCCGATGATGCGCGCTATGGCGATGAAGGCCGAAGCCGACACACCGGTCGCCGCGGGCGAGAGCAGCGTATCGGTCAACCTGGACGTGGTGTTCGAACTGGGCAAGTAAGTGGGCTGTCCCAGGCCACACTTCGCGACGGCGCCTGCGGGCGCCGTCGTCATTTCCGGCGGCGGCGGTACCCGCCTGGTCGCGATCGCGCCCGGCGCTGCCCTGCCCCTCTTGCCAAAGCCACCGCGACCGGCGCACTGTCGAAACGCGGACGGGCGCGCTGACCCCATCCGCCGCCCCCGTGCGTTTTGCCGTACCGCAGTCCACGACACTCCTATCGCAGAGGTGGATCCATGGTTCGCACGCAACTCCCCGCCCCGTCCTTCCGCATCGACCTGTCCCGGGTCCTGGCCTACAGCACCGCGATCGCCCTGCACGTGCTGGCCGCCCTGTTGCTGCTGCTTCCGCTCTCGCACGTGACTGCGCCACCGGAACCGGCGCAGGTCCAGCCGCACTGGCAGCAACCGGTGGTGGTCAAGGTCACGCCGCCGCCGCCGACCTTTCCCACCGTCGAGAAACAGGTGCCGACGCAGCCGCGCACGCCCACCGCGGTGCCGGTGCCGACCTCGACGCCGACGCCAGCGGCCGACAGCAGCCCGGTGGCGCTGGACAGCGCGCCCAGCGTCGACCCCACGCCCAGCATCGCCGCGCCCAGCCTGCCGCCGGCGAGCGTGAGCGCGCCGGTGGACGGCATGCAGTTGCAGTACCTGCGCGCGCCGGCCCCGCCGTATCCGCGCGACGCGCTGCGCGATCGCCTGCAGGGCAGCGTGCTGCTGCGGGTGCTGGTCGGCACCGACGGGCAGCCGCTGGAGGTCAGCGTCGAAAAGAGCAGCGGCCACCGGGTGCTGGACCAGGCCGCCCGCGACCAGGTGCTCAAGCGCTGGGCGTTCAAGCCGGCGCTGCAGAACGGCACGCCGGTGCAGGCGTACGGGCTGGTACCGGTCGATTTTTCGATGGATCGCTGACACGCCCTCGACGCCAATGACCGGCGCCTCGCGCGCCGATCATTGGCGCCACACGGCTAGAGCCTCGCTCCAGTCCATCGACCAGGCTGCGTGCCGGGTTCCCGGCGCGACCACCTGCTGCATGGCGATCCCCCATAGGACCGCCCGCGAGAATACCGCGCCGCCGCGCCTCCCAGCGGGAGTGCGAGGCCGACCACCCCGCTTGTCCGCGCCCCGTACCGCCACGTCTGCCGCGCCTGTTGCCGGCCAATCCGCATTGACGAACACCGCGCACGCCTCGTCGCACGGCAACATTGACTTCCCAATGGTGCAGGGCGTTTGTCACAGACGCTGTGCCCCCCCCCCCCCCCGCAGCCCTTGCGCTCAAAGAAAAGGCCCGCCCCCCCTCGGAAGGGGGCGGGCCTAACGGTCACGGTTACGCCGCGCCCGGCGTCAAACCTGGATCAATAGTCGTAGGACACCGAAAGCTGCAGGTAACGCGGGGTCTGGAAGTAGTTGCCCATGCCATAGGTGTTGAGCACCGTGTTCGGGTTCGCCTCCCAGGTGGCGTATTGCTGCAGCGGCTTGCGCTCGTTCAACAGGTTGAACACCTGCAACCCGAACGCCAGCTTCTGGTCCGCGAACGCCGGGCGATAGATCGCACCCAGGTCGATCTGCTTGGTCCACGGAGTACGACCCGCATCGCCGGGCCGCGACGCACTGCCAGCACAGGTATGGTAGGCCGAACCGTAGCCGACCGGATCGCCCGCGGTCGAGCTCTCATCCACGCCGTTGGCGCTGAAGTAGCCCAGGCAATCGCGCGGCGTTCCCGACTGGATGCGCAGGTTGGCAGACACCATCCACTCCGGCGCGATCTGGTAGGCACCATAGATCTTCAACTGGTGACGGCGATCGTTGGCCAGGTAGCCGCCGGCCCACGCCATCAGCGCCGCAGCATCCCAATCCTGGGTCTTGGACACGTCGGTCTGGCCGATGTTGGACTTCAACTGGCCTTCGGTGTTGCCGAAGTTGCGCGACCATGTGTAGTCCACACGGGTGCTCCACTTGCCGTCGAACGCATGCTCCAGATACAGGTTGACCGCCGCGTAATTACGCTTGGCCGAACTGTCGAAGCCCCAATCCGACTTGCTCATCGTGAAGTTGGTGCGGCCGCCGCTGGTGTTGGCCAAGCTGAAGCTGTTGGTCCTGCCCGGATTGAACAGGATGCAGCCCGGGATGTTGACCGTGCTCGGATCCACCCCCAACGATTCCAGCTTGGCGCTCATGCGGTCCGGATCGCACACGTCGTCGATGGCCGACTGCAGCTTGCGGTAGGTGGCCTTCGCGCCGAAGGTCCACTTTTCGGCAAACGCCTGATCGAAGCCCACGATCGCTTCGTCCTGGTACATCGACTTCAGGTCGGTGGGCGTGAAGGTACGCGGATCCGGGGCGATCCCGTACTCGCCGTTGGAAGAGACCGGGCCGGGGCCGAGCGGGCTCAGGCCAGTCGGGTTGCCCTTGGCATCGATGCCGGTGTAGGTGAAGTACTCGCTGGTGTAGGTCGAGGCCGAGGCACCGCGGATCGCCACGCTGTTGGGCAGCGCCAGGAAGTAACGACCCAGGTTGGCGTAGACCTTCAGCGTGGAATCGCCGTGCACGTCCCAGGTCGCGCCCAGACGCGGCGCCCACTGGTTGCCGCTGTCCACGTACGGCTCGGCATCGCTGTTGCTATTGACGAACTTGTCGTTGCGCAGGCCCAGCGACAGCAGCACGTTGTCGCTGACCTGCCAACGATCCTCAAGGAAGTAGGCCTTCTGCTTGACCGTCATCGACGTGGCGGTGCTGAAGATCAGCCGGCGAACATAGTAGCCCTGACCGCCCGGCGCGCCCACGCCCAGCGCCGAGCTGATCGGCGACGTCGGCCTGGACGACTTGGCGTAGTACCAGGAATAGCCAGGGCCGGTCATCGACTGACCTTCGTTTTCGGCCTGGTAGTAAATGTTGTCGATACCGAAGGCCAGATCGTGGTTGCCCAGGCGGTAGTCGAAATCCAGGCGCAGGCCACGAGTGTTGTCCTTGCCATCGAGCAAGTTGCGGGCGCCCTGGCCGTTACGGATCGGCGTACCGCCGTTGGTAGCCGGATCCTGGAAGACCACGCCGCTCAGGTACGGGTCCGGGCTGACGATGCCCGGGTAGTCCTTGTTCTCGTAGGTGCTCTTGCCGTAGGTGGCGCTGAAGGTCAGATCCTGGGTCAGATAGCTGGTGTACTTGCCGATGTAGAAGGTGCTGTTCTTCTTGACGATGTTCGGTTCGACGGCGGTGTTGCGCGCGCCCTCGGACAGCGTGTCGTAGTCGAACGCGTTGTAGTAGCCGCCGGTACGATCGTTGCTCTTGATGCCGGTCAGCTCGAGGATGTTGCTGTCGTTGATGTTCCAGTCGACCTTCGCATAGACCTTGGGCTTTTCCTGACTCGAGTGATTGCGCGCCAAGACACTGCTGTCGGACGAGTTGGTCGCCACGCTGTCGATCTTCTCCTGCTCGGCCGCGACGAACACGAACAGGCGATCCTCGATCAACGGGCCGCCGGCATAGGCGCTGTATACATTGCTCCAGGTCGGGTTGTCCTTACGCGAGCGGTACAGGGTGCCAGGTAGCGAGGAATCCTGATAGTTGTAGCCGCTGGGCAACGCTCCCTCCGGGTAGTACACGTCCTTCGGCGATTCCGACGTGCCGCGCGGTCGCCACAGCACCTGACCGCCGAAATGCCACTCGTTGGTACCGCGCTTGCCGATCTGGCTGATCACACCGCCATCGGAACGGCCGTAGCGGGCGCTGTAGCCGCCGGTATAGACCTCCTGCTGGTCAATCGCGCCGTACGGCAGGCTGACGCCGCCGATGTTGTTGATCGGGTTGCCGGTGGAGAAGCCGTTGACGTAGTAGGCATTCTCCGACACGCCGGCGCCGCCGAAGGACACCGCATTGCCGAAGTAGCCGCTGCCGGCCACGGCGCCCGGCGCCAGCAGGGCGATTGCCTCGGCGGAACGGGCCAGCGGCAGGCGCTGCAGTTGCTCGGCGGTGATGACCGTGCGCGAGTCGACCGTGGTGACGTCCACAGGCGCCACGTTGTTGGCGCTGACGGTGACCGTATCGAGGGTGGCGGTGCTGTCGGACTTGGTGAAGGAGACCTCGGTACCCGAGCTGACGCGCAGGCCGATGCCCTTGCGGGTATCGACGGCCTGGCCGTCCTTGTTCAGGGTGACCGTGTAGGTGCCGACCGGCAGCGAGCCGATGTTGAAGCGCCCGGCGCTATCGACCGGAACCGTGCGGGTCAGGCCGGTATCGCTCTGCACGGTAATGGTCGCGCCTGCCGGCGCAGCGCCATAGATGGAACCAGTGGTGCTCTGCGCGTGGACGACGCCCTGCGCGAGTGCTGCCCCCAAAAGCACGGCCAGTACGCTACGACGCATGACACGGCTCGGATAGTGCTTGGACATCTGTCCTCTCTCCCCCTAACGGAACGTGAAGAACCTCGGCTGTCGGACACAGCGTTGGCGTGGAATTTAAGAAATCTTTAACGAAAATTTGTTTCGTTTAAAACGAATTTCTTAACGCGAGATTAATTTAGAGCAAAATTTCCACGCGATTGCAACTCCTGGCTCATGACTTTTTCACACAAAGCGACTAGAGAGGGAGCGGACCACCCGCCTAAATAGTGTGATAAGTGCATGTTTTACCCGGGATAGAAGGCGTGGTTCGCAGCCACACGGCCGACTCAGGCAAGGCGATGTCCGCATGCGAAAGATCAGTCCCAGCCGCGCTTTGCGCGCGGCCGGCGTGCGCGAATCGGCGGCCTGGGCGCCACTCAAGGCGCCTAGCATCGTCGACGAACAAAGCGCAGAGACGATTGGAAGCTGCGCCCACGAAGGGCCATCGTCGACGCGGCCAGGACAACCCAAGAACGAACTGGCCAGCGCGAGTAGGCGAGCTAGGCGAGCAGCGCCATGACCACGCCGCGGACACCGCCATGCATCTTTTTGGCGCAGAGGCTGCACCATTGCGAGGCGTCGATTACACACCAAGCATTGCGCCCGCACTCAGTTGTCCTACCATGCAAAAACTGGGATGAGTGGCATAAACCTTTATCCAAATAGGGTTTTTGCCAAAAATTTGACGTTACTTTCACGTCAAATCCATCCAGATGCATCGAGGGCAGCGCTAAGCCGCCCCTTTGTGGTGCATACATATAAATATGTGCGTTTCCCAGTTAGGAGAGAAACTGTGAACACTCAGTCCCCTCGGCGTGCAACCCGCCGGCATTTGCTTTGCGCCTCCGTGGCCAGCGTCCTTGCATGCATGGCCGCCCACGCGGCCTTCGCCCAGGAAGCGGCCACCAACCTCGACCGCATCACCGTCACCGGCTCCAATATCCCGCGCACCAATACAGAGACCCCGTCGCCGGTACAGGTGGTGACCCGCCAGGAGATCGATCGCACCGGCAAGACCTCGCTGGGCGAGTACCTGCAGACCTTGACCTCCGATGGTTCCGGCTCGATCCCGAAGAGCTTCGGCAATGGCTTCGCCGGCGGTGGTACGGGCATCTCGCTGCGCGGCCTGGGCGCCGGCTCCACCCTGGTGCTGTTGAACGGCCGGCGCATGGCCACCTACGGCCTGGCCGACGACGGCCAGAAGGTCTTCACCGACCTGAGCACCATCCCGCTGGACGCGGTCGAGCGGGTCGAAGTGCTGAAGGACGGCGCCTCGGCGATCTACGGCTCCGACGCCATCGCCGGCGTGGTCAACATCATCCTGCGCAGCGACTTCCAGGGTGCGATCCTGCGCGGCTCCTACGGCCTCTCCGGCGACGGCGACGGCGATGCGCGCAAGGCGACCCTGACCGCCGGCACCGGTGATCTCGCCAGCGACGGCTGGAACGCGTTCTTCAGCCTGGACGTGGGCAAGACCGACGCGATCAAGATCAGCGACCGCAAGGACCGCAAGTGGATCGGCACCGGCGATATCCGCCGCTGGGGCTACGGCAACGACGCCCAGTTCCTGGGCGGTGCCTTCCTCAACGGCGGCAGGAGCGGCGGCGCCGGCCCGAACGGCTCGGTGCTCGACAACAACGGACAACTGGTCGCGCTGCCGGGTTGCGCCGGCCTGACCACGATTCCCGGCCAGAGCGACACGACGGCGCAGGCCCAGGGCTGCCTGTGGGATCCGGCTCAGCAGTTTCGCGACCTGGCGCCTGAGGAGAAGTACGTCAACGTCTTCGGCCGCGCCAGCTTCGCCTTCGGCGAGGGCGGCGAGATCTACACCGAGATCGGCTACTCGAAGAAGGACACGACCTTCTCCAACACGCCGTCGGGCGTCTCCGGCGGCTGGGGCTACCCTGGCACTACGGTCAACGCCAACAGTGGCGCCGGCGCCACCGTGCTCTATGCCGGCCATCCCGACAACCCGCTGCCTTACGCCGCGCGTGTGCGCTACAGCGCCTGGGACGTGGGTCCGCGCGTCACCGAGAACAACAACGCGTTCAACCGCGTCCTGGTCGGCGTGAAGGGCAACTGGGGCGACTGGAGCTACGACACCGGCTACCTGCACTCCGGCACCGACCTGACCAGCACGCGCACCGGCTTCCTGCGCTACAGCGCGGTACGTTGCGTGCTGGGCGACCCGGCCTGCCCGGCCGGCACCTGGCGCATCGGCGACAACGCCAACCTCAACTCGCAGGCGCTGTACGACTACATTTCGCCGACCATCAGCGCGCGCGCCAAGTCCAGCCTGGATTCGTTCAACGCCACCGTCTCGCGCAGCCTGATGGATCTGAAGGGCGGCCCGCTGGGCCTGGCTATCGGCACCGAATGGCGCCGCACCAGCAACAGCCTGACCCCACAGACCTACACGGACGTCGGCGATATCATCGGCCTCGGCTACTCGGCTTATGACGGCGTCCAGAACGTCTACGCCGGCTACGTGGAACTGTCGGCACCTGTGCTGGAGCAGCTGGAACTGTCCGCGGCGCTGCGCTACGACAAGTACGACGGCGGCGACGGCAAGGCCACGCCGAAGCTAGGCGTGAAGTGGACCCCGGCCGACTGGATCGCGTTGCGCGCTTCCTACGCTGAAGGCTTCCGCGCGCCCAATCCTGCAGAAAACGGCAAGGGAGGACTTGCGGCGTTCTCCAATGCGACGGATCCGGTGCGTTGCGCAGCCGAGAACACGCCAGCCAACTGCAATGCGCGCTCGGTCGCCATCATCACCACACCGAATCCCAACCTGAAGCCTGAGGAGTCCAAAAGCTATTCGGTGGGCATGGTGCTGCAGCCGACCCGGAGCACATCGCTGACGGTGGACGCCTGGGAAATTAAGCGCACCGACGAGATCGCTGCCAGCGATACCGCCTCTGCTATCGCAGCGGGCGATGTCGTGCGCGACAGCGACCTGATCAACGGCATTCCGGGAACCGGCAGCATCCTGGCGGTCAACACCGCCTACGTGAACGCCTCCTCGTCGCGGGTCCGCGGCATCGATACCGATATTCGTCAGACTTTCGACATCGGGCCTGGCGAGTTGGAAATGGATCTGCAGTGGAGCCACCTGCTGAAGTTCGAACGTACCGATGCCGGCAGCACTGCCGACTATCTCGGCACCCATGGCAACTGCGATGTGACCAATTGCGTCGGCACGCCGAAGGACAGGATCAACTTCGGCACGACTTGGCGCCAGGGCCCCTGGAGCGTCAGCGGCGTGGCCAACTACATCTCCAAGATGGAAAACGTTGGCCAGCGCGGCGGCGACTACCTGTTCAGCTATGCTGACGGCACGCCGGTGAAGAAGATTCCCTCGTTCACCACCTTCGATCTGTCGGGCCGCTGGAGCATCACCGAAGCGTTCGAACTGAACGCGTCGGTGCAGAACGTGTTCGACCGGATCGCGCCGCTGGATCCGACCACCTACGGTGCGGTCAACTACAACCCGCTGCACTTCAGCGGGGCCGTCGGCCGCTACTTCACGGTGGGTGCGAAGTACACGTTCAACTGATGGCCGACGTCGCAGTGCAGTAACGAAAAGCCCGGGCGATAGCCCGGGCTTTTCGTACCGGCCATGCGCCAAGCACAGGCGCCGACGCTAACGCTGCCGCCGGTTAGAACAATCGATCAGCGGTCAGGCGGTCAGGCGCGATGGTAGGGATGATTGGCCAGCATCGCCGCCGCGCGGTACAACTGCTCGGCCACCACCAGCCGCACCAGCATGTGCGGCAAGGTCAGCGGCCCCAGCGACCAGGATTCGCTGGCCACCGCCAGCACCTCCGGCGAATGGCCCTCGGGGCCGCCGATCAGAAACGCCAGATCGCGTCCCTGTCCACGCCAGTGCTCCATGCGCTGCGCCAGTTGCTCGGAACTGTGCTGCTTGCCCGGCACGTCCAGCGCCACCACCAGCGCGTTCTTCGGCAGCGACGCCAGGACCCGGCGGCCTTCGTCCTCGATCGCGCGCTGCGCATCGCGGCCCTTGCCGCGCAGGCCGGGTTCGATCTCGACCAGGTCCAGCGGCAGCCAGTGCGAAAGCCGCTTGCGGTACTCGGCGAACCCCTGCGCCACCCAGGCCGGGGCGCGCTCGCCGGTGGCGATGAGGCGCGCCTTCATCGCTGCGCGCGGCAGGCGCGCATCACCAACGCTCGCCCAGCAGCAGGGCGTCGTACGTCGCGTCGTCCAGCCCCTGCTCGGCCAGCCGCGCACGCTCCCGTTTCAGCCATTGCTTCAGCGTGTCGGCCTGCCGCGCCGCAGCGCGATCGTCGGCACAGGAGCGGATCTCCTCCTGCACCTGCCGCTTGATCTGCGCCAACAGCGCATCCAGGCGCTGCGGCTGCGGCGCGCGCCCGTCGTAAAGACCGTAACGTCCCATGAAGTCATCGACCAGCCCGGCCAATGTCTGCTCGACCTGGCGCAATTGCGCGGCGAACAGGTCGTTGTAATCGCGGATGCGCTCCTCGGCCATCGCCGCGATGCCGGCCTGATCCAACTGGCCGATTTCCAGTTGCAGTTCCAGCAGTGCCAGCAGGTCGTCGTTCTGATACGCCTGGTTGAGGCGCTGCATCAAGGCGGTCTTGCGTTCGCGCTGCTGCGGATCGGGTTCGCGGTCCGGGTGCAATGCGGCGACCAGATTGCGGTACAGCGCGCGACGCGTCTGTTGCGGATCGGCGGCGACCTGCGCGGCCTTGCCGGCACCGGCACGGCGGCGCTTGTCGCGCTGCTGGGCGCGCCCGGCCGCATGCGCCTGCTGCGCGTGCAGCCGCTCCTGGACCTGCGCATACAGCGCTTCCGGGGAATGGATATGCGCCAGTTCCTCTTCGGTCAGGCCGAATTCCTCACCGATGACCGACGTCAGCAATGCCTCGGACTCGGCCAGATGCTGGTCGAATCCGAGCGGGCTATGCCGGTCGTAGATGTCCTTCAGCCCGTCGTTGTCGCCATCCCGGATCAACAGCGCAGCCAACTCGCAAATGAACTCGGACAGATCGGCGCGATCGCGTTTGCTCAGCTTGAAGGTGGCATGCGCGGCGTCCAGTTCCCGCAGCAACTGTACCTGCGCCGCATCGCGCTCCTGCAGCAAGGGATCGACCTGCTCGTGGAAACGCTGCTCCCAGCGCGGCAACGCTTCCTGCCACGCATGCAACTGGACACGGGCGCGCTGCAGACGCTTGACCAGGGAGTCGAAGCGCTTGCGTGCCGGCGTCGCGGGTGTCGAGACGGCCGCACCGGCACGCATGCTGACCGGCAACGCCTCGCTGCCGACGCTGCGCGCGGGATTGCGCCGCTTAGGCATCGCGTCCCGAGTCGTCGTCGTCGCCCGGCGGCTGGTCGCCGACCGTCCACAGCCGCTCCAGCGCATAGAACTCGCGCACCCGCGGCAGCATCACGTGCACCACCACGTCGCCGAGGTCGACCAGCACCCACTCGGCCTCGCGCTCGCCTTCCACGCCCAGCGGCATCACGTCCAGGCGCTTGGCGTACTTGATGACTTCGTCGGCGATCGACTTCACGTGGCGGGTGGAGGTGCCGGAGACGATGACCAGGTAATCGGTGACGCTGGACTTGCCGCGCACGTCGATTTCCGCCACGTCCTTGGCCTTGAGTTCCTCGACTGCCTCGCGGACGTGGGCGAGCAGGACCGGCAGCGGCGGCGGCGGATTGGGGACTTGGGTCTTGATGACGTGGGCTTGACTGGACAAAGCGGCGAACTCGATGGAATGGGGCGAATTATAGGCGACCCCGGCAGGACGCGTATTCAGCCAACGCGACCGGCGCCGGGCGCATACAGACCGTGGTCGCGGATGTAGGCGGCCACAGCCGGCGGCAGCAGCGCCGCCCAGTCCTCGCCGGCGGCGATGCGCGCACGCACCAGGCTGGCCGATTCGCTGCGCAGCGGCTGCCGCAGGCACCACAGCCGGCCGCCCGGCACACGGGTCAGCGCCTGTGGCGTCTCCGCCCAGCGCCCGGCCACCGCCTGCGCCAGTTCCGCCGGCACCGCCCGCTCCCAGCCGCTGCCGGCACGGTCGGCGACGATCAGGTGCGCGGCCTCGAGCAGCGCCCGCCACTCGCGCCAGCCGTTGAAGCCGACGAAGCTGTCGCTGCCGATCAGCAGCGCCAGCGGCGCGGCGGCGCCGAGCTCGGCCCGCAGCTCGCGCACCGTGTCGATGCTGTAGGACGCCACGCCGGGCCGGGCCTGCGCGCGCCGCACTTCGTGCAGGTCCAGCACCAGCCCCGGCGTGTCGGCGATCGCCAGTGCCAGCATCGCGCAGCGCTGCTGCGCATCGGCGCCGGGCGCCGGCCGATGCGGCGGATCGGCCGCCGGCATCAGCCGCACCGGCACTCCAAAGGCATCCCGCGCCGCCCGCGCGATCGCCAGGTGGCCGTTGTGGATGGGATCGAAGGTGCCGCCGTAGATCAGATGCAGTGGTGGGGAATCGGGAATGGGGAATGGGGGAGAAGCAACAGCCGCGCGCTGCGGAGTCTCTGGCGGGACCGCAGCGCCGCTGTTCCCATTCCCCATTCCCGATTCCCGACTCCCCGCCGTCATACCACCAACAACCGCACCGCCCGCGCCTCGGCGATCGCCAGCAGCAGGCGCTCCAGGGCGATCCAGGCGTCGCCGTCGGCGCGGCCCTTGGCGATGCGGTCGATGCGGCCGGCCTCGGCGGCGAAGCGTTCCCAGCGGCGCGGTTCGGCGTGGCGCTGCAGGGCGCGCTTGAACGGGGCCTGCCGCGACTCCCAGATGCCCTGCCCCTTCATCTCCGCGGCCAGGTTGCCGCCGGCGGCCTGCACCTTGGCCAGTGCGGCCGTGCGCAGCAGCTCCTTGATCAGAATCGGCAACAGCGCGGCCACCGCCTCGCCCTCGGCACGCAGGCCGGCGAGCATGCGCCGCACCGCCGGCGCCTGTCCGGCGAGGGTCGCCTCGGCCAGTCGGAACACGTCGTAGCGGGCGGCGTCGGCGACCAGCGACTCCATCGCCGCCACGTCCAGGCCCTGGCCGTCGGCCAGCAAGGCCAGCTTGTCGATCTCCTGCGCCGCCGCCAGCAGGTTGCCTTCCACCCGCTCGGCCAGGCGCTGCACCGCGCCGGCATCGGCGCGCAGGCCCTTGCTGCGCAGGCGCCGCTCGATCCAGTCGCCCAGTTCGTGCGGCTTGATCGCCCAGGCCACGGCGATGGTGCCGATGCGCGCGACCGCGTCGGCCCACTTGCCCTGGTGCGCCTTGCTCCATTCGTTGCAGGTGATCAGCAGCACCACGTCCGGCGGCGGGTCGGCGCAGAACGCAGTGATGACCTCGCCACCCTCCTTGCCGGGCTTGCCGCTGGGCAGGCGCAGTTCGATCAGCCGTTGCGCGCTGAACAGGCTGGGCGCGTTGAAGCTGGAGTACAGCTGGCCCCAGTCGAAGTCGCGGCCGTCGGCGTCGAATACCTCGCGCTCGCCGATGCCGGCGGCGCGCGCGCGGGCGCGGACCGCGTCGGCGGCTTCGAGCACGCGCAGGGTTTCCGGACCGGCGATCAGGTAGACCGGCTGCAGCGGCTGCGACGCCGGCTGGGTGGCGAGTTGTTCGGGACGCAGTTCCATGGCGACAGCCTACGCTGCTGCAGGCGGATGCGGCGAACGCCGCGCGCCTGCGGCGAACGGCATGGCCGCCGCAGGCGGCGGCGAAAGCAGCGGGGCGAGACTCAAGGCTGCGGCGTGGTCGCCGGCTTGTCCGCGGCCGGTGTGCCGTCGGCCGGCTTGCCTTCCACCGGCGTGCCGTCGGTCGACGGCGGCGCGGCGTTGACGTCCTTGCCGTCGCGCACCTGCGCGCGCACCACGCTGTCGATCCGGCGCAACATCGACGCCGACATCTCGCGGCGCAGTTCGTCGGCCAGGATCTCGCGCTCGGTCGAGGTACCGGTGGCGTCGGTCGGCGGCGACACGTAGTCGCGCGACAACTCGATCACCTGCTGCGGCACCAGCACGCTGCCGTCGGCACGGCGGAACACGAAGATCGCCGCGTAGCGCAGGCTGTATTCCTGGGCGCGGCCTTCGGCGTCGAGCGCGATCGGCAGGTCGCCCCAGCGCTCGGACAGCACTTCCAGGCGGGCCACGCCGGTGTTGACGTCCTTGGGCGCGATCTGCGCGCCGGCCGCGCGCAGGCCGCGCTCGAGCAGCTTGGCCAGCTCGCTGTACGGCGCCGAGGACACCACCTTCACCGACGGCGTGTCGGCCGGCAGGGTCAGCTTGTTGCGCAGGTGGAAACCGCAGGCGGTCAGGGACGCCGCGAAGACGAGAGCGAGCAGGAGTCGAGTCATGGACACAGTCTGGAGGAGCCGGCTGGGCGCGGCAACAGGCCGCTAGCCTGCCGCACGTCGCGTGAACGCGGGTTGAGACCTGGTGCCGCACCGCGCGGCCGCGGTGCGGCCGCCGCGGCGCGCCGGCTCACGCCGCCACCAGGTTCACGATCTTGCCCGGCACGATGATGATCTTGCGGATGCTCAGCCCTTCCAGGAACTTGGCCGCATTCGGCTCGGCCTGGGCCAGCGCCTCGATCTGCTCGCGCGGGGTGTCGGCGCCGACCTCGATGGTGCCGCGTAGCTTGCCGTTGACCTGCACCGCCAGGGTCACCGCGTCGCGCACCAGCGCGGCCGGGTCCGGCTGCGGGAACGGCACGTCTTCCAGCAGCGTCGCCGGATGGCCCAGCGCCTGCCACAGCGCGTGGCTGGCGTGCGGGGTGATCGGGTTGAGCAGCAGCACCGCCGCTTCCAGCGCTTCCTGGCGCACCGCGCGGCCCTGATCGCCGGTGTCGTCGAACTTGGCCAGCGCGTTGGTCAGCTCCATCACCGCGGCGATGGCGGTGTTGAAGCTGTGGCGGCGGCCGTAGTCGTCGGCGACCTTGCCGATGGTCTCGTGGGTCTTGCGCCGCAGCGCCTTGTGCTCGGCGTCGAGCGCGGCCGGGTCCAGCGCCGGCGCGGCGCCGTCGGCGACATGCTTGTGCACCTGCGCCCACAGCCGGCGCAGGAACCGCGCCATGCCGTCGACGCCGGCCTCGTTCCACTCCAGCGACTGCTCCGGCGGCGCGGCGAACATGGAGAACAGGCGCACCGTGTCGGCGCCGTACTTGCCGACCATCGCCTGCGGATCGACGCCGTTGTTCTTGGACTTGGACATCTTCTCGGTGCCGCCGATCAGCACCGGCTGGCCGTCGCCGCGATGCACCGCGCCGATCACCCGCGCCTTGTCGTCGCGCTGCACGTCCACGTCGGCCGGGTTGATCCAGTCCTTGGAGCCGTCCGGGTTCTGCCGGTAGAAGGTCTCGGCGATCACCATGCCCTGGGTCAGCAGGTTGGTCGCCGGCTCGTCGCTGTCCACCAGACGCGCGTCGCGCAGCAGCTTGTGGAAGAAGCGGAAGTACATCAGGTGCAGGATCGCGTGCTCGATGCCGCCGATGTACTGGTCCACCGGCAGCCAGTAGTTGCCGCGCTTGTCGACCATGTCCTTGGCGCCGGGCGAGGTGTAGCGCGCGTAGTACCAGCTCGACTCCATGAAGGTGTCGAAGGTGTCGGTCTCGCGCTCGGCCGCCGCGCCGCACTGCGGGCAGGTGGTCTTGCGCCATTCCGGGTCGGTCTTCAGTGGCGAGCCGGTGCCGCTCAGGGCCACGTTCTCCGGCAGCAGCACCGGCAGCTGGTCTTCCGGCACCGGCACCGCGCCGCAGCTTTGGCAGTAGATCACCGGGATCGGGCAGCCCCAGTAGCGCTGGCGGCTGACGCCCCAGTCGCGCAGGCGGTAGTTGACCCGGCGCTGGCCCTGGCCCTTGCGCTCGAAGCGCTCGGCCAGCGCCTCGAACGCGCCCTGGAAGTCCAGCCCGTCGAACTCGGCGGAATTGACCAGCTCCAGCTCGCGGGTCTTGTCGCCGTACCAGTCCTGCCAGCGGCTCGGGTCGTAGCTGCGCTCGTCGTCGTTCTTCGGCGCCTTCAGTGCGATCACCTGGCGGATCGGCAGGGCGTACTTGCTGGCGAACTCGAAATCGCGCTGGTCGTGGCCGGGCACCGCCATCACCGCGCCGGTGCCATAGCCCATCAGCACGAAGTTGGCGACCCACACCGGCACCTGCTCGCCGCTGATCGGATGCACCGCGGTCAGGCCGGTGTCCATGCCGCGCTTTTCCTGGGTTTCCAGTTCGGCCTCGGAGACCCCGCCCTGCTTCAGCTCGGCCAGCAGCGCGGCCAGCTCGGGATTGGACTTGGCCGCATGCAGCGCCAGCGGATGCTCGCTGGCGATGGACACGAAGGTCACGCCCATCAGCGTGTCCGGGCGCGTGGTGAACACGCGCAGCGGGTCCAGCGCGCTGCCGTCGGCGTCGCGCACGTCGAACTGGATCTCCAGGCCCTCGGAGCGGCCGATCCAGTTGCGCTGCATGGTCTTGACCGACTCCGGCCAGCCCGGCAACTGATCCAGGCCGTCCAGCAGTTCCTGCGCGTAGTCGGTGATGCGCAGGAACCACTGCGGGATCTCGCGCTTTTCCACCAGCGCGCCGGAGCGCCAGCCGCGGCCGTCGATGACCTGCTCGTTGGCCAGCACGGTCTGGTCGATCGGGTCCCAGTTCACCACCGCGTTGCGGCGGTAGGCCAGGCCCTTGCGCATCAGCCGGGTGAACATGCGCTGCTCGTGCACGTAGTACTCGGGCCGGCAGGTGGCGAACTCGCGCGACCAGTCGATGGCATAGCCCAGCGACTTGAGCTGGCTGCGCATGTGGTCGATGTTGGCGTAGGTCCACTTCGCCGGCGCGGTCTTGTTCTTGATCGCCGCGTTCTCGGCCGGCAGGCCGAACGCGTCCCAGCCCATCGGCTGCAGCACGTTCTTGCCGATCATGCGCTGGTAGCGGCTGATCACGTCGCCGATGGTGTAGTTGCGCACGTGGCCCATGTGCAGCGCCCCGGACGGGTACGGCAGCATCGACAGGCAGTAGAACTTGGGCTTGTCGGAGGTCTCGTCGACCTCGAAGGCGCGGGTGGCGTCCCAGAACTGCTGGGCGGAGGATTCGACCTGCTGCGGGTCGTAGGCGGTGGGCTCGACGGCGGACATGGAAACGGGCAAGGGCCAGGCGGCAACAAAGCGGCCAAGGGTACCGTAGCGCGGCAAGCCGCTCCAATCCCGGCGACGGACGGCACGGGTGGCCAACCACGACCAGGCCCTGGAGACCCGCCGGAGCCGCGGCCGCAGCGTCATCGGCGATAGGGTCGGGCATGCCGGGCCGCACGCGGGCTTCCCTCGCCGCGGCGACCAACTGCGCAACCGCCAGGTCAGCGGCGCGACACGACCGCCCGGGGTCCGGGCCAGCAGGCCAGCAGGGCCAGCCAGCCCCACCACAGCAGGAACACCAGCCGCTGCGCCAGCGCCGGCGACAGCAGCCGGTCCAGCGCGAACGCGCCCAGCGCCACCAGCAACGCCATCGCCAGCGCCAGCGCGGCCCAGCCGCGTGCGGCGGGATCGCGGCGCGCGCCCAACCCCAGCAGCGCCGCGGCCGCCACCGTCGCCACCACCCACAGCAGCCAGGCGCTGGCATGCAACTGGGTCGCGCGCGCCTCCAGGTCGGTCGGGTCCAGCGGCAGCAGGCCCATGTCGGCGAAGGCCAGGCCGGCCAACAGCAGCAACTGCCCACCGACGCGCAACGACCAGGGCGCCAGGCGGCCGGCGCGGCGCAGCAGCCGCAGCGCCAGGCCCATCGCCAGACATCCGGGCAACACGAATGCCAACAGGTTGAACGCCCACGCATGCGGGATGCCGCGCGCACCGAGCAGGGCCAGCGGATGCGACCACGGCAGATAGCCGGGCAGCACCGCGCCGAAGCCCAGCATCGCCGCCACCGCGGCCACCGCCAGCAGCGGCCCGATCCAGCGCAGCACCCGTTCGCTCACCTCGCCCATCCGCCACCGTCCTTTCGCGCCGCCATGGCGCCTCCAGCCGGGCATTGTCGCCGCTGCGGCCGCGGCCGGCACGTGTGGCGCGGCGCCGCTGCCCTTGCATCGGCGGCGTCGCGCCTCCATACAGAGCGTCCTCTCGCCTGCGATGACACCGCCCATGTCCGACACGCCCCACGTTTTCGACGCCAAGACCGAGACCTTCGAAGCCGAGGTGCTGCAGCGCTCGCTGCAGACCCCGGTGCTGGTGGACTTCTGGGCGCCCTGGTGCGGCCCGTGCAAGACCCTGAGCCCGATCCTGGAAAAACTGGCGGCCGAGTACAACGGCGGCTTCGTTCTGGCCAAGGTCGACGTGGACCAGGAGCAGCAGATCGCCGCGGCGTTCCAGATCCGCTCGGTGCCGACGGTGTTCCTGGTCCAGGGCGGGCAACTGGTCGACGGCTTCCCCGGCGCCCTGCCCGAAGGCCAGTTGCGCGAGTTCCTGACCCAGCACGGGATCGTGCCGCTGGCGGCGCAGGAACCGGCCGAGGACGTGCCGGCCGCGCCGCTGGATCCGCAGGCCGAGGTGCAGCGGCTGCGCGAGGCGGTGGCGGCGGAGCCGGACAAGGACGAACTGAAGCTGGATCTGGCCCTGGCCCTGGTCAAGGTCGGCGCCGCCGCCGAGGCCGAGATCCTGATCGACGCGCTGCCGGCCAACCTGGCCACCGACGAGCGCGCGGTGCGGGCACGGGCGCGACTGGGCTTCGTCGGCGCGCTGCAGGCCGCGCCGCCGCTGGAGACCCTGCAGGCGACCCTGGCGCAGGATCCGGCCGATCTCAAGGCGCGCTACCTGCTGGGCGTACGCCACCTGGTCGGCGGCGACGACGCGGCCGCGCTGGAGCAGTTCCTGGAGATGCTGCGCCAGGACCGCACGTTCGAGGACGGCCTGCCCAAGAAGGCGCTGATCGACGCGTTCCGGGTGATCGAGGACGAGGACCTGGTGGGGCAGTACCGCCGCAAGATGTCCGCCCTGCTGTTCTGAGGCGGCCGCGGCACTGGCGTCGGCGGGCCGCGTGCGCCGCCGACGCCGTCGCGGCGGTCGGTCATGCGACTGGCCGCTGCTGCCGACGTCAGGCGCGCCAGCGCGTGCAACAGGCGCCCCGCCGATGCACCATACGCATGCGTCTGGTAGGCTCGCGCTCTCTGTTTCCGCCCCTCCCGCACGATGAAGCCATCGCTGTTCCGCCTGGGCCTGAACCTGTGGCCGCCGTTCCTGTTCGCCGGCATCCACGTGACCGCGCTGAGCGACGACTACCGCCACGCGCGGGTCGAACTGCGCATGCGCCCGTGGAACCGCAACTACGTCGGCACCCATTTCGGCGGCAGCCTGTTCGCCATGACCGACCCGTTCTGGATGCTGCTGACCATGCAGAACCTGGGGCGCGATTATTACGTCTGGGACAAGGCCGGCAGCATCGAGTTCGTGCGGCCGGGCCGCGGCACGGTCAGCGCGCGGTTCGACCTGGACCAGGCGCTGCTGGACGAACTGCGCGCCGCTACCGCTAGCGGCGACAAGCATCTGCGCTGGTTCGAGACCGACGTGGTCGACGCCCACGGCGAGGTGGTGGCGAGGACGCGCAAGCAGCTGTACGTCAAGCGCAAGCCGGCGATAGCAGGTCGAGGCGGATGACGGAGGTGCCGACGCCCTCAGGGCCGCCGCCGGCTGCCCGGCAACGGCAAACGCAGCGTATCGCCGTCGCTGTCCGCATACAGCGCCACCTGCAGCGCCTGGCCGTCCGCTGTCGCCTGCAACGGGCGACGCGCACCGCGCAGATCGGCCGGTAGCGCTGCCAGGCGCTGCGGCAACGGCTGCGTCCCGGGATGCGCACTTAACCACAGCAGGGCCGAGGCCAGCCGCATCGTCGCCGCGGCATCCTGCAACGACGCCTGGTAGCTGACGAACGACGTTTGCGGCTCCCGCGTCATCGCGCAGCCCAGGGCGTTGGCGACGCAGCCCATCGAGAGCTCTGCCACCGGTGCCGACACCTGCGCTGCGGTCGGCGGCAGATCCGCTATCAGGGTGGCGCGCGCATCGTCGGCGCAGGCGCGGGTAAACCCTGGCGCCAGCCTGGCCTTGCTGCGCTCGGCGTTCAACGCCAACGGGATCAGTGCCGATTCGTACCAGCGCCGCTGTACGGCGTGGCGGCCGCTGGCGAGTTCGTCGAACGCCGCGAATGCCCAGTGCGCTTCGCCACGCAGCGACCTGCACAGGCTCACGCCGTCGATCTGCAGCGGCGCGAATGCCTGCGTGCACTGCGCAGGCAGCGCCTGCGGCGGCAACTCGGCGAGCATGTCGGCGAACAAGCGGGCATTGCCGCGCAGCATCGACGCGCCGATGATCGCAGTGATCAGGTTGTCGCCGCTGCCCAGCAGGGCCCGGGCCACAGCGGCATCGCTGCAGACGCCCTGCAGCGCCGCGTCGCGGCGGCCTTCCACGAAATCCAGGGCATGCTGCGTCAACGGGATCTGCAGCAGCGAAAAGGCCGGCAGCTGGAGATCGGTGCTGTCGGTGAAGGGGCTGCGGTACTCCGCTGCGCCAGACGCGGCCGGCATCGCCGCCAGCAACGGCGCCTGGGTCGCCAGAGCTGCGGCATACGCTTGACGCGCTGCGCGCACCTTGGCGATGCAGTCATCGCCGCGCCAGCTGCAGCGGGGCGGGCCGGCGGTCGGCCAGTCCGGGACGCGCGGATAGCGACTGGCGGCGCTCCGGAAGGCCACACCGACAGGCCGGTGCCTGAAGCGCCGCACATCTTCGTCGAGCAGCGCCTGGCGCTGGGCCGAGGGCACGCTGTAGGGCAATAGCCAAAGGTCAACGAACAGGTTCGGCCCCCGCAGCGGCGGCAACGGTTGCCGCAACTGCGCCAGCGCGGTGCGCTGCGCCGCCGGCACCGGCCACCACCGCGACGCCACATACAGCGCCACGGCAAGCAGCAGCACCACGCCGGATACGTACGCCAGCCACCTGCCGATCTTCGCCACAGCGCTCCCCCAATCGCACCTGCACAGAGTGCGCCATCTTAGCCGCCGGGCGCAGCGGCAGGCGCGAGGCGCCGCTACACTACGCGGATGTCGCCCGATCTCGCCGCCCCCACTCCCCGCCCGTCCCTGCAACGGCTGTTCTTCACCGGCCTGCTGACCCTGTTGCCGATCTGGCTGACCTGGGTCGTGGTCAAGTTCGTGTTCGTGCTGCTCTCGGGCATCAGCAGCCCCTGGGTGGTGCCGCTGTCGGTGCGCATCGCCGCGTCGTTCCCGCGCGAGCTGGGCTGGGCCACTGCGCAGTGGGTGCAGAACACCATCGCCCTGATCGCCACCCTGGCGGTGATCCTGCTGGTCGGCTTCCTGAGTCGGCGCATGATCGGCCAGCGCCTGCTGCGCTGGTTCGAGGCGGTGATGCGCCGCATCCCGCTGGCCAGCGTGGTCTACGACAGCGTGCGCAAGTTGGTGGACATCCTGCAGACCCAGCCCGGCAGTACCCAGCGCGTGGTGCTGATCGACTTCCCGCACCGGGACATGAAGTCGGTGGGCCTGGTGACGCGGGTGATCAAGGAACACGGCACCGGCCGCGAGCTGGCCGCGGTGTACGTGCCGACCACGCCCAATCCGACCTCCGGCTACCTGGAAATCGTGCCGGTGGAACTGCTCACGCCCACCGACTGGAGCGTGGACCAGGCCATGAGCTTCATCATCTCCGGCGGCGCGGTGGCGCCGGAGAGCGTGCCCTTCACCCGGACCGTGGACCGCTGACGCCGATGCGCCGCGGCACGCTCGACGACCGCGCGGTCCGGCTGTTCATCGCCCTGGCGGCGTTCTTCTGCGTCAACGCCGCGCTGGCCGAGTTCATCGGGGTCAAGATCTTCGCCCTGGAAGACACCCTGGGCATCGCGCCACTGAACTGGAACCTGTTCGGGCAGACCGGCTCGATGAACTTCACCGCCGGCACCCTGCTGTGGCCGCTGGTGTTCATCCTCACCGACACCATCAACGAGTTCTTCGGCCGCCGCGGCGTGCGCTTCATCTCCTGGCTGGCGGTGGGGCTGATCGGCTATGGCTTCCTGTTCGCCTTCGCCGCGATCGCGCTGGCGCCGGCCGGGTTCTGGGTCGCCGCCGCGCAGAACCAGGGCGTGCCCGACTACCAGGCCGCGTTCGCCGCGGTGTTCGGCCAGGGCATGTGGACCATCGCCGGCTCGCTGGTCGCGTTCATGGCCGGCCAGTTGATCGACGTGGCGGTGTTCCACCGCATCCGCAGCGTGACCGGCGAGAAGCACGTGTGGCTGCGCGCCACCGGCTCCACCGCGGTCTCGCAGCTGATCGACAGCTTCGTGGTGATCTACATCGCCTTCGTGCTCGGCCCGCAGCACTGGTCGATGCAGCTGTTCCTGGCGGTGAGCACGCTGAACTACATCTGCAAGATGCTGCTGGCGGTGCTGCTGATCCCGCTGCTGTACCTGATGCGGCGCCTGATCACCGACTACCTGACCCCCGAGCGCGCCGAGCAACTGCGCGAGGAAGCCGCCGCCGACTGAACGCCGGCCTACGCGCGAGCGCCCCGCACGCCCTCGCGCGCGGCCATCGTGCAGCGCCGCAGAGGCCGCTGCCGCCTGGCCCGTGGCGCCACGGCGCCCGCCTGCGACAGGGTGGCGGGCGCCCGCGGGCAGCGGCCATGGGTGGCCTCGGCGGTGCGGATCGGGCAAGCTCCCCGCTCGCTTGTCGTTGGAGCCCGCAATGCCGCCCCGCTTTTCCCGCCTGCTGTCCCTGGCCATCGCCACCGCCCTGAGCCTGTCGCTGGCGGCCCCGGCGGATGCGGCCAAGAAGAAGACCACCAAGCAGACCACCGCGCAGACCCGCGCCAAGGCGAGCAAGGCCCGCAAGGCGCGTCCGGCGCCGGCCCCGGTGGTGCTGACCAAGGCACAGCAGTTGAACAAGCTGTACGACGACTACTGGGAAGCCTCGCTCAAGCTCAATCCGCTGCAGGCCACCTTCCAGGGCGACAGCCGCTACAACGACCAGTTGCCGAACTTCCTCTCGGCCGCGTTCCGCCAGCAGTCGCACGACTTCACCGTGGAGTGGCTGGGCAAGGCCGAGGCGATCGGCAAGGACGGCCTGACCGGGCAGGACCTGCTCAGCTACGAGATCTTCGTCGGCGATGCGCGCAACGCGCTGGAGGCGGAGAAGTACCCGAGCTGGATGCAGCCGGTGAACCAGTTCTACAACGTCGGCAGCATCATGGTGATGCTCGGCTCCGGCACCGGCGCGCAGCCGTTCCACACGGTCAAAGACTACGACAACTGGTCGCGGCGCGCGCTCGGCATCCCGGCGCTGTTCGACCAGGCCATCGCCAACATGCGCGAGGGCATGAAGGCCGGCGTGGTGCAGCCGCGCGCGCTGATGGAGAAGGTGCTGCCGCAGTTGGATGCGATCATCAAGCCCACCGCCGAGGAGAGCCTGTTCTGGGGTCCGGTGCGCAACCTGCCCGCCGACATCCCCGAGGCCGAGAAGCAGCGCATCACCGCCGAATACAAGCGCATGATCGAGTACCGCATCATGCCCGCCTACCGCTCGCTGCGCGGCTTCATCGCCACCGAGTACCTGCCGGCCACGCGCAGCACCGCCGGCGTCGGCGCCCTGCCCGGCGGCGATGCCTGGTACGCCTGGAACGTGCGCCAGAGCACCACCACCGACCTGACCCCGGCCCAGATCCACCAGATCGGCCTGGACGAGGTGGCGCGCATCCAGGGCCAGATCCAGGCGGTGATGAAGCAGGTGCGCTTCCGCGGTTCGATGCAGAAGTTCTTCAAATTCATGCAGACCGACAAGCGCTTCAGCTTCAGGAGCGAGGACGAGCTGCTGAGCTACTACCGCGGCCTGGAAGGCCGGGTCGACGCGGCGGTGCCGCGCATGTTCTCGCTCAAGCCCAAGGCCGCGTTCGAGATCCGCCCGGTGGAGCCGTACCGCGCGCAGTCGGCGGCCAGCGGCTCGTACATGCGCCCCAGCGAGGACGGCCGCCCCGGCATCTTCTACGTCAACACCTACGACCTGCCCAGCCGCAAGACCTGGGATGCGGAAGACCTGTACCTGCACGAGGCCATTCCCGGCCACCACTTCCAGCTCGACCTGCAGCAGGAACTGACCAACCTGCCCAAGTTCCGCCGTTTCGGCGGCGAGACCGCCTTCATCGAAGGCTGGGGCCTGTACGCCGAATCGCTGGGCAAGGACCTTGGCCTGTACCAGGACCCGTACAACTATTTCGGCTACCTGCAGAACGAGCTGTGGCGCGCGATCCGCCTGGTGGTGGACACCGGCGTGCACAGCAAGGGCTGGACCCGCGAGCAGGTGATCGACTACATGCTGCAGAACTCGGCCACCAGCCGCACCGATGCCGAAGCCGAGGCCGAGCGCTACATGGCCATTCCCGGCCAGGCGCTGTCCTACAAGATCGGCGAGATGAAGATCCTGCAGTTGCGCGACTACGCCCGCACGCAACTGGGCGACAAGTTCGACATCCGCGAGTTCCATGCCGAAGTGCTGAAGGACGGCTCGGTACCGCTGAACGTGCTGCAGGAAAAGATCGAGCGCTGGGTGGCGAGCAAGAAGGGCTGAGCGGTGCGCCGCTTCGCTCGCGGGGCTTTTGGCCTGAGGCGTCGCGGGGGTTTTTGTAGGAGCGGCTTCAGCCGCGATGGGGCATTCCTGGTGAAGCCCGGTCGCGGCTGAAGCCGCTCCTACGAAAGGCCACATCGGCGGCGGCGCCAGCACCCTCCCGTTGCGCTCATCCCACTCGGTGCGAATAGCAGACCAGTCCATCAGGACATTGGGCGCGCACGGACCCCGTGTGGGAGGGACTTCAGTCCCGACGCTTTTCACTGCAACGCGTCGGGACTGAAGTCCCTCCCACAAAAGCCGGAGGCGACTGACCAGTCCCGATATGCACTGGAACACCACCAGCGCAGACATCGTGCGGTCGAGTACGAGATAACCGGCCTCATCGCTACGCCGCTGCCAGACGCCGCGCCAGCTGCGCGATGTCCTGCGGCGTGGTGCGGCAGCAACCGCCGATCAGGCGCGCACCGGCGGCGCGCCAGGCGGTGAGGTGGTCGGCCAGGGCCACAGCGTCAGCGCTGCCGGCCTGCCAGCATTTGCGGTCGGCGTCGTAACGCTCGCCCGCGTTCGGATACACCACCAGCGGCAAGCGGGTCAGCGTCGCCAAGTGGCGCAATGCCTCCGTGGCGAGCAACGGCGCGACGCAGTTCACGCCGAGCGCCACCACCTGCGGATGGCCGTCGAGCAATGCCACCACCTCACGCAACGGCGTGCCGTCGCTGAGATGCGTGGCATCGCGCAGGGTGCAGGTGAACCAGGCGACGCTCTGCGGGAATGCCTCCAGCACCTCCAGCAAGGCCGCTATTTCCGGCAGGGACGGCTGCGTCTCGCAGGCCAGCAGGTCCACGCCGGCTTCCACCAGCGCGGCGATGCGCGGGCGGTGGAAATCCCGCAATGCCGCCCGCGGCAACGCGTAGTGGCCACGGTATTCGGACCCGTCGGCCAGATAGGCGCCATACGGACCCACCGAGCCGGCGACCAGCAACGGCCCTGCCTGCGGATGCCGTGCGAGATGCGCCTGCCGTGCCTGCTGCGCCAGTTCGACGCTGCGCGCGATCAAGCGCTGCGCTTGCGCCAGGTCGATCTCGCGCGCAGCAAAACCCTGCGGCGTGGCCTGGTAGCTGGCGGTGATCGCACACTGCGCGCCGGCGGCGAAATAGTCCCGATGCACCTGGCGGATCAGGTCCGGCTGTTCCAGCAGGATCTTCGCCGACCACAGCGGATCGCGCAGATCGCAGCCGCGCCGTTCCAGCTCGGTGGCCAGCGCGCCATCGAGCACCAGGCAACGGTCCTCGGCCAGCAGCGTGGCGAGCGGGTTGTACGGCATGGCGCGGCCTCGCAGCGACGGAACGCGCAGTGTCGCAGACGGCGGCGGCGCGGTCGCGACGCTGCGCTATCCTCCGCAGATGGATCGCTTCCTTCGCTCGCGCCGGGTCAACCCATGACCTTCACTTCTTTGACCCCGATGCTGCGCTGTGCCGACCTGACCACGGCGCTGGCCTTCTACACCGAAACGCTGGCGTTTCGCCTCGATAGCGGCACGGTGGCGACGGGCTGGGTGTCGCTGCGGCACGGTCCACTGGCGCTGATGCTGGCCACGCGACTGTCGGAGGGCGAGGCCACCATTTCCGACGCCACCTGCTCGCTGTACTTCCGCACCGACGAGGTCGATACCTGGTGGCAGCGGCTGCAGCCGCACGCGCGTATCGTCTATCCTCTGCAAGACTTCGCCTACGGCATGCGCGAATTCGCGATCCGCGATCCGGACGGCCATCTGCTGCAATTCGGACAGGCGCTGTGCCGATGAGCCTGACCCTCGACGGCCTGCACCACGTAGCGATCATCGCTTCCGACTACGCGCGCTCCAAGGACTTCTATTGCCGCGTCCTGGGCCTGCCGGTGATCGCCGAGGTCTACCGCGACGCGCGCGACTCCTGGAAACTGGACCTGGCCTTGCCCGACGGCAGCCAGATCGAACTGTTCTCGTTCCCCGCGCCACCGCCGCGGCCGAGCCGCCCGGAAGCCTGCGGGCTGCGCCACCTGGCGCTGCGCGTGCGCGACCTGGACGCGGCCGTCGCGCACCTGCAGGCGCACGGCGTGGCGGTCGAGCCGATCCGCGTCGACGAATACACCGGCCGTCGCTTCACCTTCTTCGCCGACCCCGACGACCTGCCGCTGGAACTGTACGAAAACGGCTGAACGCCCACCGCCGGCCACGCTGAACCGCATGACGCAGTGCGGATTCCCAGCACCATACGCTTGGGTATACAGTCGGGTCAGGCCGGCATCGCGCCGGCCGCACCGGACATCCCTCGGGAGGGGAACATGCGCACGAGCTTCAAGACCCTGATGCTGGCCCTGCCGCTGAGCGCGGCGGCATTCATGGCGCACGCCGCCGACACCTCGCCGGTCGGCCGCTGGCAGACCATCGACGACGAAACCGGCAAGCCCAAGTCGATCGTGCAGATCGAGCAGGCCGGCAACGGCACGCTGAGCGGCAAGGTGGTGGAGATCCTGCAATCCAACCACGGCCCCAACCCGATGTGCGACAAGTGCGACGGCGAGCGCAAGGGCAAGCCGATCAAGGGCATGACCATCCTGTGGGGCCTCAAGCCCGACGGCACGGCGGTGTGGGACGGCGGCTCGGTGCTGGACCCGGCCAAGGGCAAGACCTACAAGGCCAAGATCACCCTCACCGACGGCGGCAAGAAGCTGCAGATGCGCGGCTACATCGGCATCGAGGCGCTGGGGCGGACGCAGACCTGGATCAGGGAGTAGAAGCTGGGAATCGGGAGTGGAGAATCGGGAATCGTAAAAGCGGCATCTGCCGACCTGATGCCGCCCCACTCCGACAAGGCGCCTGCAAAGGCGCCTTTTTCGTGGCCATCGGGTCGCGGGCGGCCGCGCTTGCGATTCCCCATTCCCAACTCCCCATTCCCGGCTCCATGCAATAGAAGCCGGGAGTCGGGAGTGGAGAATCGGGAATCGTAAAAAGCGGCATCTGCCGGCCTGATGCCGCCCCACTCCGACAAGGCGCCTGCAAAGGCGCCTTTTTCGTGGCCATCGGGTCGCGAGCGGCCGCTCTTGCGATTCCCCATTCCCAACTCCCCATTCCCGGCTCCATGCAATAATCCCCGGCCCCCAGAAACGCCGGCCGCCATGACCACCGCCCTCGTCACCACCGCCCTGCCCTATGCCAACGGACCGCTGCATCTGGGGCATCTGGTCGGTTACATCCAGGCCGACATCTGGGTGCGCGCGCGGCGGCTGCGCGGCGACCGCACCTGGTTCGTGTGCGCCGACGACACCCACGGCACGCCGATCATGCTGGCCGCGGAGAAGGCCGGGGTCACACCAGAGAGCTTCATCGCCGCCGTCCAGGCCAGCCACGAGCGCGATTTCGCCGCGTTCGGCGTGGCCTTCGACCATTACGACTCGACCAACTCGGACGCCAATCGCGCGCTGACCGAGGCGTTCTACGCCAAGCTCGACGCCGGCGGCCACATCGCGCGGCGCTCGGTGGCGCAGTTCTACGACCCGGCCAAGGGCATGTTCCTGCCCGATCGCTACATCAAGGGCATCTGTCCGAACTGCGGCAGCGCCGACCAGTACGGCGACAACTGCGAGGTCTGCGGCGCCACCTATTCCCCGACCGAACTGAAAGAGCCCAAGTCGGTGATCTCCGGCGCCACGCCGGAGCTGCGCGATTCGGAGCACTTCTTCTTCGAGGTCGGCCGCTTCGACGGCTTCCTGCGGCAGTGGCTGGCCGGCGACGTGGCCCTGCCCGGGGTCAAGGCCAAGCTGATGGAATGGCTGGACAGCGAAGGTGGCCTGCGCGCCTGGGACATCTCGCGCGACGCGCCCTACTTCGGCTTCCAGATTCCCGGTCAGCCGGGCAAGTACTTCTACGTGTGGCTGGACGCGCCGATCGGCTACCTGAGCAGCTTCCAGACCCTGTGCACGAGCCTGGGCGAAGCGTTCGAGCCGCACCTGGCCGCCGACACCGCCACCGAACTGCACCACTTCATCGGCAAGGACATCGTCAACTTCCACGGCCTGTTCTGGCCGGCGGTGCTGCACGGCACCGGCCACCGCGCGCCGACCCGGCTGCACGTCAACGGCTACCTGACCGTCGACGGCGCCAAGATGTCCAAGTCGCGCGGCACCTTCGTGATGGCCCGCACTTACCTGGACGTGGGCCTGGAGCCGGAAGCGCTGCGCTACTACTTCGCGGCCAAGTCCTCCGGCGGCGTCGACGATCTCGACCTGAACCTGGGCGACTTCGTGGCGCGGGTCAACGCGGACCTGGTCGGCAAGTTCGTCAACCTGGCTAGCCGCTGCGCCGGCTTCATCGACAAGCGCTTCGGCGGCACGCTCGCCGATGCGCTGCCGGATGCGGCGCAGTACGCGCGCTTCGTCGCCGCGCTGGCGCCGATCCGCGAGGCCTACGCGCGCAACGACCCGGCCAGCGCGATCCGCCAGACCATGGCCCTGGCCGACGAGGCCAACAAGTACATCGACGAACACAAGCCCTGGGTGCTGGCCAAGCAGGACGGCGCCGAAGCGCAACTGCAGGCCGTGTGCACGCAGGGCCTGAACCTGTTCCGCGTGCTGGCCGCCGCGCTCAAGCCGGTGCTGCCGCGCACCTGCGCCGAGGCCGAGGCCTTCCTGTCGGCCCCGCTCACCGCCTGGGACGACCTCGACGCCCCGCTTCTGGCGCACGCCATCCAGCCCTACGCCCCCCTGTTCACCCGTCTCGACCCCAAGCTGCTCGACGCCATGACCGACGCCTCCAAGGACACCCTCGCCCCCGCTCCGGCCGCAACCAAGCCGGCGCCGGCCAAGACCGAAACGAAGGTCGCTGCGAATCCCGAATCCCCACTCCCCAATCCCGGCCACATCGGCATCGACGACTTCGCCAAGCTCGACCTGCGCATCGGCAAGGTGCTGGCCTGCGAGTTCGTCGAAGGCTCGGACAAGCTGCTGCGCTTCGAACTGGACGCCGGCGAACTGGGCAAGCGGCAGATCTTCTCCGGCATCCGCGGCAGCTACGGCGAGCCAGACAAGCTGGTCGGCCGCAACGTGGTGTTCATCGCCAACCTGGCCCCGCGCAAGATGCGCTTCGGCCTCAGCGAAGGCATGATCCTGTCGGCCGGCTTCGACGGCGGCGCCCTGGCCCTGCTCGACGCCGACAGCGGCGCGCAGCCGGGCATGCCGGTGCGGTAAGGCCGGGAAAGGAGAATCGGGAATCGGGAATCGCAGAGCTGCAGCCCGCCGCCAGACCCGCTTTTACGATTCCCGTTTCCCCATTCCCCATTCCCATGGACTTGGCCCTCTTCGACTTCGACCACACGGTCACCACCGCCGATACCTATGCGGGGTTCCTGCGGCGGGTGGCCACGCCGGCGCAGCAGGCGCAGGCGCGCTGGGCGGTCGGGCCATGGCTGGCCGGCTACCGGCTTGGGCTGGTGTCGGCGGCGGCGTTGCGCACGCGGGTCACCCTGCTGGTGTTCGCCGGACGCGACGCAGACGAGATCGCCCGCGAAGCCGAGCGCTATGCGCAGGAGGCGCTGCCGCCGCTGCTGCGGCCGGACATGATGCAGCGGATCGCCTGGCATCAGGCGCAGGGGCACAGCGTGGCGCTGGTCTCCGGTTCGCTGGACCTGTATCTGCAACCCTGGTGCAAGCAGCATGGGCTGCACCTGATCTGCAATCGCCTGGAAGCGCAGGACGGGCGCCTGACCGGCCGCTATCGCCACGGCGACTGCGGGCCGCGCAAGGCCGCCCTGATCCGCATGCAGTACGACCTCAGCGCCTATCCGCGCATCTACGCGTACGGCGACAGCCGCGAGGATCGGCCGATGCTGGCGCTGGCGCACGAGCGCTGGTACCGCGGGCGCCGCATCGCCTGATCACGGCGGTATCGGGCGGCGCCGCAGGCCGGTCCGGGCCTGGCGCGAGTCCGGCGGCCTTCGCGCGCACGAGTACGGAGCGACGCTGCGGGCCGGATCGGGCGTGGTACGAATGCCGTGACCTTCGCGAATGCGCGCGTACGCAAACGCACGAATCGATCAAGCGGGCGCCGGTCGCGTCAACGACGATCGCGACGCACACTCCCCCATCCCACATGCTCCCGGACCTGTATGACCGCCACGACGCACATTCCGCCCTTGCCGCAGCCGTCCGCGCCACGCCCGCCGGACCGCGCTGCGCGCATCGCCCTGGTCATCCTGTCCATCGCCGCGCTGCTGGTGCTGGCCTGCGTGGCGGTTGGCGTCGCCCTGCGGTGGCAGCACCACGACCGCATCAGGAGCAGCGACGATGCCCAGGTCACCTCCACATCGCCTCCCGCCGCGCAAGTCATCGTGCTCGCCCGCTTCAAGCATGAGGACCCCGTCGCGATCCGCCTCTGGCAGCGTGCCCTGGTCAGCCCGCCGCAGGCGCCAGGCGTCCAGGTGCCCGGTGTCGTCACCGTCGTCATTCCGCAGGCGGACGAGCCCGCGTCGGCGCAAGGCAACGCCGTGAAGGTCGCACGACGCGATCTGGTGCGCATCCACCTCGATGCCGCTCCCGCCGAGCGCGCGCTGTTCCTGCAAGGCATGGCAGTGCGCGTACAGGTCGACACCGGCTCGGGGCGCTGAGCGCGCCATGCCGGCGTAGGCAGGCGCGCAGCAATTCCGGCCTGAGCCTAGCGCGCCGCCGGCCATGCCGCGCGACGCAGCCGCGCGCCAGCGACGAGTAAGGGTGTTGTGCACCGACGCGCGGCGATGAAAGAAGCCGCAGGGCCCAGGTGCCTGCGCGCCACGCGCTACAATGCGGCGACCGCTGCATGCCGCAGGCACCGACCATCCAGCGCGGATGCGCGCGCCTTCCTTTTGTCGCACGCCGTACCGCACGCGCCGCCCCTGCCATGACGCCCGCCCCCGACTCCCTGCTCGAACGCCTCGATCGCCTGCTGCCGCAGACCCAATGCGGCCAGTGCGGGTTCGATGGCTGCCGTCCGTATGCCGAGGCGATGGCGCGCGGAACCGCCCAGGTGGACCGCTGCCCGCCCGGCGGCGACGCCGGCGCGCGCGCGCTGGCGCGGGTGCTCGGGGTGCCCGCCCTGCCCTACGACCGCAGCCGCGGCACGCACACGCCGCCGCAGGTGGCGTGGGTGGTCGAAGCCGACTGCATCGGCTGCACCAAGTGCATCCAGGCCTGCCCGGTGGACGCCATCGTCGGCGGCGCCAAGCACATGCACACGGTGCTGGCGCCCTTGTGCACCGGCTGCGCGCTGTGCCTGCCGGCCTGCCCGGTGGACTGCATCGTCCTGCGCTGAGACCGCCTCCCCGCGCGACCGCCACCGCGGGCGCATCCGGATCGGCGCCGGCCGCGTATGTCCTGGTGTCATCCCACCGGAGCGCCGTGCATGCCGACGCCGACCGCCGCCTTCCCGTTCTCCCGACCGCACCTGCCGCTGGCCCTGGCCCTGAGTACCGCCGCGCTCGTCGCCGCGGCACCGGCCAGGGCGATGCTGCACTACGAGGGCATCGCCTACGCCGCCGACGGCAAGCAGGTGCTGTACCGCGAAAGCCACTGGGTACGCGACGATGGCGCGCGCGTGGTGCTGTACCAGTGCGCCGATGGCAGCGCATTCGCGCGCAAGCGCGTGGACGATGGCAGCGCCGCGCCGGACTTCGAGTTGGTCGATGCGCGTAGCGGATATCGCGAGGGCGTGCGCCGCAGCGGCAGCGGGCGTGAGATGTTCAGCCAGGCCAAGGGCCAGGCCGAGCGGCGTGCGCCACTGCCCAAGAGCGACCAGGCGCAGGTGATCGACGCCGGTTTCGACGCCTACCTGCGCCAGCGTTGGGACAGCCTGGGCAGCGGCGCGCCGCAGCGCATCGCCTTCGTGCTGCCCAGCGAACTGCGCACGCTCGAGTTCCGCATCGCGCCCGGCCCGGCCGACGCCGAAGTGCAGCGCTACACCCTGAGCCTGGCCGCCTGGTACGGCACGCTGCTGCCCGACCTCAGCGTCGCCTATGCACGCCAGGACCGGCGCCTGCTCGAGTTCCGCGGCGTCGGCAACATCCGCGACGCGCGCGGCCGCTACCCGAACGTGCGCATCGAATTCCCCGAACGCCTGCGCGGCCAGGCCGATGCCGGCGCCTGGGCGCAGGCGCTGCAGCAAACGTTGGTCGCGCAATGCAGCGCGCGCTGAGCCGCGCCGCCAGCGCATTCACGCCGGCCATCGCCGCACCCGCTACAACCATGCCTGCGCATCGCCCGCGCATCGACGAGGACACCTCATGGCCAAGGCCTACCTGTGGTTCAACGCCGCGCTGTACGCGCTCCTGGCCGTCTGGTGCACGCTGCTGCCGGCGCAGACCGCCGCGGCGGTGGGATATATCGGCCTGGACCGCTCCGGCCAGTCCGAATACCTGGTCATCTACGGCGGCCTGCAATTGGGCATGGCGTTCCTGTTCGGCTACTTTGCCCGCACCGGGCAACTGCGCACCGGCCTGCTCCTGGCGCTGGCGTTCTACGTGCCCATCGTGCTCTACCGCAGCGCCAGCCTGCTGCGGCTGTGGCCGGTCGGCCCGACCACGACCGGCCTGGCCGCGTTCGAGATCGTCCTGCTGCTCGCCGCCCTCGTCCTGTGGCGACGCCAGCGCGCCTGAGCGACGGCCGCGGCGAAAGCCTGTAGCATCGCGCCGACCTTCGCCACCGTCTCCCGGCATGACCGAGTCGCCCGATCACGACGAAGCAGGACAATTGCTGGTCGCCACCGCGGCCGGCGACAGCGCCGCGTTCGAACGCCTGTACCGCACCACCGCCTCGCGCCTGTTCGGCGTGTGCCTGCGCATCGTGCCGCAGCGCGGCGAAGCCGAGGACGTGTTGCAGGAAGTGTTCTCCTCGGTCTGGCGCAAGGCCGCGCAGTTCGACCCGCAGCGCGCGCGCGGCCTGACCTGGCTGACCATGATCGCCCGCAACAAGGCCATCGACCATCTGCGCGCACGCGCCCCGGCGCGGCAGTCGGTGGCGCTGGACGACGCAGGTGAACTGCAGGACGAAGGCCGCGATCCGCTCGCCGATACCGAGTGGCGGGTGGCGGGACGGCGCCTGGACGTGTGCATGGGCGAACTGGAGCCGCCGCGCGGCGATTTGATCCGCACCGCGTTCTTCGAGGGCATCACCTACGAAGAACTGGCCCAGCGCAGCGGCACGCCGCTGGGCACGGTCAAGAGCTGGATCCGCCGCGGCCTGGCCAAACTGAAAGCGTGCCTGGAACGATGAACGCCTCCGTGTCCGATCCGCAGGAAACCCCGCCGCCGCGCGACGTGCTGGCCGGCGAATACGTGCTCGGCGTGCTCGACGCGCAGGAGCGCCGCGCTGCCGAAGCGCGCATCGACAGCGACCGCGCCTTCGCCGAAGCGGTGCTGCAGTGGCAGCAGCACCTGATGCCGCTGGCCGACGAGATCGCCCCCGTGGCGGTACCCGAACGCGTATGGGTGCGCATCCGCGCCTCGCTGGGCCTGGATGCGCCTGCGCCGCGCGCGCGGCCCGCTGCGCCCGGATTCTGGGACAGCGTGCGGACCTGGCGCTGGCTCAGCGCCGGCGGCTTCGCCACCGCCACCGCCTGCCTGCTGGCGCTGCTGCTGGCGCGTGCGCCGGTGCCGCCGCCGGCCGCGCAGCCGCCACCGGTCGCCACCACCACCCCGCCCAAGCCCAGCGGCGTCGCGATGACCTCCACGCTGATGCAGGACGACGGCAAGCCCGGCTACGTGGCGCTGATGGACGCCGACAAGCGCAGCATCACCCTCACGCCGCTGAGCGGCACCCACGACAGTGCCCGCGTGCCCGAGCTGTGGCTGATCCCGGCCGACGGCAAGGCGCGTTCGATGGGCGTGTTCGACGAGGCAAAGGCGCGGGTGGCGCGCATTCCCGATGCGCTGATGCCCATGCTCAGCGACGGCGCGGTGCTGGCGGTGACCATGGAACCGCCCGGCGGCGCGCCCGGCGGCGTCGCCACCGGTCCGGTCGTGGCCAAGGGCGGCATCAGCACGCTGCAGTTGGCGCCGTAGACAACCCCTTCTCCCCTCGGGACCGCAGATTCCCTTCTCCCGCCGGGAGAAGGTGCCCCGAAGGGGCGGATAAGGGGAGGGGCGAAGCCTCGTACAGCGTCCGGCAGCGCAAGTTGGATGCGCGGGGGCTTCGCTCCGTACCCTCACCCCAACCCCTCTCCCGATGGGAGAGGGGCAATAACGCCTTAGCACGCTGCAGCTGGCGCCGTAGACAACTCCTTCGCCCATCGGGACCGCGAATTCCCTTCTCCCGTCGGGACCATGGCCCCCTTTTCGGGGGAAGGTGCCCCGAAGGGGCGGATGAGGGTACGGGCGAAGCCTCGTACAGCGTCCGGTAGCGCAAGTTGGATGCGCGAGGGCTTCGCTCCGTACCCTCACCCCAACCCCTCTCCCGATGGGAGAGGGGCAATAACGCATCAGCACGCTGCAGCTGGCGCCGTAGACAACTCCTTCGCCCATCGGGACCGCGAATTCCCTTCCCCCGTCGGGACCATGGCCCCCTTTTCGGGGGAAGGTGCCCCGAAGGGACGGATGAGGGTACGAGCGAAGCCTCGTGCAGCGTCCGGTAGCGCAAGTTGGATGCGCGAGGGCTTCGCGCCGTACCCTCACCCCAACCCCTCTCCCGATGGGAGAGGGGCAATAACGCCTTAGCACGCTGCAGTTGGCGCCGTAGACAATTCCTTCGCCCATCGGGACCGCGAATTCCCTTCTCCCGTCGGGACCATGGCCCCCTTTTCGGGGGAAGGTGCCCCGAAGGGGCGGATGAGGGTACGGGCGAAGCCTCGTACAGCGTCCGGTAGCGCGAGTTGGATGCGCGAGGCGCTTCGCGCCGTACCCTCGCACCAACCCCTCTCCCGATGGGAGAGGGGCAGCTCCATGTGCCTTGCACGCGCCGCGGGCGGGCTGTGCCGCGCTCATCTGCAAGACCCCGGCGCGCATTCACCCGCCCACCACTCGTGCGCAGGCAACATCGCCGCCGCCATCGCGCATCCGCACGACAGCCAGATCTTCCGACTCGTGCGACGCCTGCGCTGCGCCGTCGTGGCCGCCATGCCGCGCCCGCAGCCGTGCAGGGGAAATGCGACGCGGGTGCATCCGTCTTCCGGTTTCGCCCGTATCGCTCCCAAGTCCCCCAATGAGACGCGCTTGTGCCGAGTCCCGTTCCGGAACCCAGCCCTTCCACATCGCCGCCTGCGCCGCGTGGCCGCATCCTGCGCACCCTGCGCCGCTGGTTCGACACCAGCGCCGAGATCGAACTGGATCCGGCGCGCGCCGACCGCATCGACTGGCTGCGCGCCGCGCCCTACATCGGCCTGCACCTGGCGTGCCTGGGCGTGTTCTGGGTCGGCGTGTCGTGGTTCGCCGTCGGCATGGCGGTGGCGATGTACGCGGTGCGCATGTTCGCGCTCACCGGCTTCTACCACCGCTATTTCGCCCACCGCGCGTTCAAGACCTCGCGCCCGGTGCAGTTCCTGTTCGCCGCGATCGGCGCCACCTGCGTGCAGCGCGGGCCGCTATGGTGGGCCGCCCACCACCGCAACCACCATCGCCACACCGACACCCCGGCCGATCCGCATTCGCCGCGCCAGCACGGCTTCTGGTGGAGCCATAGCGGCTGGTTCCTGACCCCGCGCGGCTTCAGCACCGACTGGGAGGCGATCCCGGACCTGCGCCGCTTCCCAGAACTGCGCTTCCTCGACCGCTTCGACCTGCTGCTGCCGGTGCTGCTGGCGCTGGCGCTGTTCCTGCTCGGCGGGTGGCTGCAGCAGCACATGCCGCAGCTCGGCACCGATGGCCCGCAGTTGCTGGTGTGGGGCTTCTTCATCTCCACCGTGGCGCTGTTCCATGCCACCTTCACCATCAACTCGCTGGCGCACCGCTTCGGCAGCCGCCGCTTCGACACCCGCGACGACAGCCGCAACAACCTGTGGCTGGCGCTGCTGACCTTCGGCGAAGGCTGGCACAACAACCACCATTTCTTCCCCGGTGCCGCGCGTCAGGGTTTCCGCTGGTGGGAACTGGACCTGACCTGGTACGGCCTGAAGGCACTGTCGTGGACCCGCGTGATCCGCGAGCTCAAGCCGGTGCCGGCCGGGCTGGTGCGCGCACAGGCGCGTGCCCGATGAGCCGGATCGCAGTAGTGGGCTCGGGCATCGCCGGCCTCGGCGCGGCGTGGCTGCTGTCGCAGCGCCACGAAGTGACGCTGTACGAAGCGGCCGACTATCTCGGCGGCCACACCCATACCCATGCGATTGCACTGGACGGCGCGGAGTACGCGGTGGACAGCGGCTTCATCGTGTTCAATCCGGAGCACTACCCGCTGCTGAGCGCGCTGTTCGCGCGGCTCGGGGTGGAGTCGCAGCCGACCACGATGAGTTTTTCGGTGCACGAAGAACGCACCGGGCTGGAATACAACGCCGGCACGCTCGACGGGCTGTTCTGCCAGCGCCGCAACCTGCTGTCGCCGCGCTTCTGGCGCATGCTGCGCGATCTGCGGCGGTTCTACCGGGACGCGCCGCAGGTGCTGCACGACGCCTCGCTGGCGCAGCTCACCCTCGGCGACTTCCTGCAGCGCCGCGGCTACTCCGAGGTGTTCCGCGACGCGCACCTGGTGCCGATGGCCTCGGCGCTGTGGTCCTCGCCGTCGCGGCAGATCCTCGATTTCCCGATGCGCCAGCTGATCGGCTTCATGGCCAACCACCACATGCTGCAGGTCAGCGGCCGCCCGCAGTGGCGGGTGGTGCGCGGCGGCTCCAACAGCTACGTGCGTGCGCTGCGCAGCCGCTGGCGCGTGCGCGAGCGGCTGGGCACGCAGGTGCGCGCGGTGCAGCGCACCGCACACGGTAGCGTCGCCATCGCCTGCGATGCCGACACCCAGCAATACGACCACGCGGTGCTGGCCTGCCATGCCGACGACGCGCTGCGCCTGCTCACCGATCCCAGCGAGGCCGAAACCGCGATCCTCGGTGCGATCGGCTACCAGGACAACGAGACCGTGCTGCACACCGACGCGCGCGTGCTGCCGCGCGACCGCCGCGCCTGGGCCGCCTGGAACGCGCACGTGCCGGCCGAGCCGGACGCGCCGTGCACGGTCAGCTACTGGATGAACGCGCTGCAGTCGCTGCAGGCGCCGCAGCCGTTCATCGTCAGCCTCAACCGGACCGATGCGATCGATCCGGCCAAGGTGCTGCGGCGCATGCGCTACCGGCATCCGCTCCAGACCCAGGCATCGGTGGCGGCGCAGGCGCGCAAGGGCGAGATCCAGGGCCAGCGCAACACCTGGTTCGCCGGCGCCGGCTGGGGCTTCGGCTTCCACGAGGACGGCCTGCGCAGTGCGGTCGACGTGGCTGCGGCGCTGGGGGTACCCTGGTCATGACGCTGATGCGCCGTGCTGCCGTGCCCGCCCCGCCGGCTGGCGCCGTCTCGACAACGTCGGCGGCGGCGGGCACGACCTTGCACGGCCTGCACAGTGCGGTGTACACCGGCTGGGTGCGGCACCGCCGTTATGCGCCAAAGGCGCTGGCGTTCCGCTATCCGCTGTTCCTGCTGTACCTGGACCTGGACGAACTGGAGCAGGTGTTCGCGCGGCGCTGGCTGTGGTCGGTGAACCGGCGCAACCTGGCCGAATTCCGCCGCAGCGACTATCTCGGCGACCCTGCGCAGCCGCTGGACGAAGCGGTCCGCGACCGTGTGCAGCAGCACACCGGCGAACGCCCGCTCGGCCCGGTGCGCATGCTCACCCACCTGCGCTACTTCGGCCATTGCTTCAATCCGGTCACGTTCTACTACTGCCACGACGCGCAGCAGCGCCTGCACAGCATCGTCGCCGAGATCACCAACACGCCGTGGCGGCAGCGCCACGCCTACGTGCTGCCGATGGCCGAGGCGCACAGCCATGGCACCACCCACGCCTGGCGCTTCGCCAAGCGTTTCCATGTGTCGCCGTTCATGGCGATGGCGCATACCTACGCCTGGCGTTTCAGCGAACCCGCTGCGCAACTGCGCGTGCACATGGACGTGCTCGATCCTGCGCCCGCCGCCACGCGGCGGCGTTTCGACGCCACCCTCGTCCTGCAGCGCCGCGTGCTCGACGGCGCCAGCCTGGCGCAGGCGTTGCTGCGCTATCCGGCGATGACCCTGCAGGTCATGGCCAAGATCCACTGGCAGGCCCTGCGGCTGTGGCTGCGCGGCAACCCGGTGCACGACCATCCCGACCATTCCCTTCCGCGAGAACGCCGATGAACGCTCCGCACGCGCCCTCTTCCGCCGCCGCGCTGACCCCGGCCGCACCGCCATTGCGCGGGCTCGACCGCCTGTTGCGGAAGCGCCTGCTCGCCACGCTCGATGGCCTGCACGACGGCCAGCTGCGCATCGAGGAAGCCGGCACGCTGACCACGCTGGGCGACGCCGGCGCCGGTGCCGACGCGCTGCAGGCGCATCTGCGCATCCATGACCCGCGCTTCTACCGCCAGGCCGCGCTCAACGGCAGCGTCGGTGTCGGCGAGGCGTACATGGACGGGCTCTGGGACTGCGACGACCTGGTCGCGCTGGTGCGCCTGCTGGTGCGCAACCGCGACCGCCTGGACGCGATGGAGACCGGCCTGGCCCGGCTCGGTGGCCTGGCGATGCGCAGCCTGCACGCGTTCGCGCGCAACACCCGCGCCGGCAGCCGCCGCAACATCGCCGCGCACTACGACCTGGGCAACCAACTGTTCGAACTGTTCCTGGATCGCAACCTGATGTATTCCTCGGCGATCTTCCGCGATGCCGACGCCGCCTTGGGCGAGGCGGCGCTGGAGCGCGCCGCCGAACGCAAGCTGCAGCGCATCTGCGCCAAGCTCGACCTGCAGCCGCATCATCATCTGGTCGAGATCGGCACCGGCTGGGGCGGCTTCGCGTTGCACGCGGCCAAGCACCATGGCTGCCGCGTCACCACCACCACCATCTCGCGCGAGCAGTACGAACTGGCCCGGCAGCGCATCGCCGCCGCCGGGCTGTCGGACCGGGTCGAGGTGTTGCTGCGCGACTACCGCGATCTGGACGGCCGCTACGACCGCCTGGTCTCGATCGAAATGATCGAGGCGATCGGCCACCAGTACCTGGACACCTACTTCGGCAAGGTCGGCAGCCTGCTCAAGGACGATGGCCAGGCGCTGATCCAGGCCATCACCATCGAGGACCACCGCTACGCGCAGGCGCTCACGTCGGTGGACTTCATCAAGCGCCATATCTTCCCGGGCAGCTTCATTCCCTCGGTGGCGGCGATGACCGGGGCGATCGCCCGCGCCAGCGACCTGCGCCTGTTCAACCTGGAAGACATCGGCCCCAGCTACGCGCTGACCCTGCGCGCCTGGCGCGAGCGCTTCATGGCCAGGCTGCCGCAGGTGCGCGCGCTCGGCTACGACGAACGCTTCATCCGCATGTGGGAGTTCTACCTGGCCTACTGCGAGGGCGGCTTCCTGGAGCGCTCGATCGGCGACGTGCACCTGTGGCTGAGCAAGCCGCGCGCGCGGCCGGCGCAGTTCGCGCCGGCGCTGGCGGGCGACGCATGAGCAACCTGATCAACTACCTCGCCCTGCAGGGGCTGTGGCTGGCAGCGGTGGTCGGCGCCGCGCATGGCTTGGCCTGGGCCGGCCCGGCGGCGCTGGCGCTGTTCGCGCTGTACCAGCTGTGGCCGCGCCGCCGCGCCCGCGGCGACGCCACGCTGATCGCCCTGGCGTTGCCACTGGGCGCCGGCGTGGATGCCGCCATGCGCGCCGGCGACTGGGTGCGCTACGCCGCCGCGCCGCCGGCGCCGTGGCCGCCGCTGTGGATCCTGGCGCTGTGGGCCGGCTTCGCGCTGACCTTCCAGCATTCGCTGGCCTGGGTGATGCGCCATCCCTGGCGTGCGGCGCTGTTCGGCGCCACCGCCGGCCCGCTGGGCTATGTGCTGGCCGCGCGCGGCTGGCAGTCGGTGACGCTGACGCAGCCGTTGCCGCAGGCGCTGCTGGCGCTGGCCGTCGGCTGGGCCGCGGCGCTGACCTTGCTGAGCCTGGTGACGCGCCGCCTGAGCGTCGCCATGCCGGCGCTGCCGGCCACCGGAGCGGCGCGATGAACGCCTGGCCGCTGCTGCATGTGGGCGTGTTCACCGTGCTGGTCATGCTCGCCGGCTGGGCCTGGCAGCGGCGCACCCGCAATGCCGGCGTGGTCGATGTGCTGTGGTCCGCCTGCATGGCGCTGACCGCGGTGTACTGCGCCTGGCGCGCCGACGGCGCGCTGCTGCCGCGTGTGCTGACCGCCGTGTTGGGCGGGCTGTGGGGCGCGCGCCTGGCCTGGCACCTGGGCGTGCGCGTGTTCGGCGATACGCACGAGGACGGCCGCTATCGCGCCCTGCGCGAGCACTGGCACGGCGACCAGCGCAAGTTCCTGGCGTTCTTCCTCGGCCAGGCGCTGGTGGTGCTGGCGTTCGCGGTGCCGCTGTCGGTGGCCGCGCACAATCCGCAACCGCAGTGGAGCGTGTGGACCACCCTGGCGGTGGCCACCTGGCTGGTCGCGGTCGGCGGGGAAAGCCTGGCCGACCGGCAACTGGCCGCATTCCGCGCCGACCCGGCGAACAAGGGCAAGACCTGCCGCCAAGGCCTGTGGCGCTATTCGCGGCATCCGAACTACTTCTTCGAATTCGTGCACTGGTTCGCCTACGTGTTTCTGGCGGTGGGCAGCGGCGCGCTGTGGGTCGGCGTGGCCGCGCTGGGGCCGCTGCTGATGTTCGCTTTCCTGTACCGCGTCACCGGCATTCCCTACACCGAACAGCAGGCCCTGCGCTCGCGCGGCCGCGACTACGCCGACTACCAGCGCAGCACCAGCGCCTTCTTCCCCATGCCGCCGCGGCACTGAGCCGCGCCAGGAGATCCGCCGATGTCCAGCACCTTCGCCACCTCTTCCCCGCCCGCCACGCCGGCCGAACCGCTGGCCACGCGCCTGGCCGAATCCGGCCTGCTGCCCGACGCCATGCTGCGCGCGGCGATGCGCCGGCTGTCCGCGCAGCGCCTGCGCGAGGAGCGCGCCGGCGGCGCCGACGCGGCCTGGGAGCGCCAGCGCCTGCTGATCGAATCGCTGCGCGAGAGCGCCATCGCGATCGAAACCGACGCGGCCAACCGCCAGCACTACGAGGTGCCTCCGCGCTTCTTCGAGCTGTGCCTGGGCAAGCGGCTGAAGTACAGCAGCTGCTACTGGGACGCGACCACGCCCGACCTGGACGCGGCCGAGGAACGCATGCTGCAGCTCTACGCCGAACGCGCGCAGTTGCGCGACCGCCAGCGCATCCTCGAACTGGGCTGCGGCTGGGGCTCGCTGACCTTGTGGATGGCCGAGCAGTTCCCCGGCGCGCGCATCACCGCGGTGTCCAACTCGCGGCCGCAACGCGAGCACATCGAAGCGCAGTGCCGCGCGCGCGGGCTGGGCAACGTCAAGGTGATCACCCACGACGCCAACACCCTGACCCTGCCGACCGAGAGCTACGACCGCGTGGTGTCGATCGAGATGTTCGAGCACATGCGCAACTACCGCGAACTGCTCAAGCGCGTCAGCCACTGGCTGGTGCCGGGCGGGCGGCTGTTCGTGCACATCTTCTGCCATCGCGACCTGGCCTACCCGTTCGAGGTGCAGGGCGAGGACAACTGGATGGGCCGGCACTTCTTCACCGGCGGCCTGATGCCGGCGGCCGACACCCTGCTGCAGTTCCAGGACGACCTGGCGATCGAACGCCGCTGGCTGCTGTCCGGCCAGCACTACGAGAAGACCGCCAACGCCTGGCTGCACAACCAGGACCGCCACCGCGACACGCTGATGCCGGTGCTGCAGGCCACCTACGGCGCCGACGCCAAGATCTGGTGGCAACGCTGGCGCATGTTCTGGATGGCCTGCGCGGAACTGTTCGGCTACGAACAGGGCCAGCAGTGGGGCGTGGCGCATTACCGGTTCGTTCGGCGCTGAGGCGCTGGGGCGCCGGGAATGGAGAATGGGGAAACGGGAATGGGCGTCCCGCGAGTTCCGGCATTACCTGCGCACCAAAGGACCTGTGATCAGCCGCGACGGGCTTTAACGGTGACACCCATCGTGGCTAAAGCGACTGCTCCACGCGGTCGCCCAGACGACGGCACTGCCGCCTTTCCCATTCCCCATTCTCGATTCCCCATTCCCGGCTCTACGCGGCCGCCGTAATCACGATCTCGATCTTCCAGGCCGGGTCGGCCAGCTTGGCCTGCACGGTGGCGCGGGCCGGGGTGTTGCCGGGGCTGACCCATTCTTCCCAGACCTTGTTCATTTCGGCGAACTCGGCCAGGTCGGTCATGTAGATCTCGGCGCGCAGGATTCGGCTCTTGTCGGTGGCGGCGAGCGCCAGCAGCCGGTCGATCGCGGCAAGCACTTCGCGGGTCTGGCCGGCGATGTCGGCGCTGGTGTCCTCGGCGATCTGGCCGGCCAGGTAGGCCACGCCGTTGTGCACGGTCATTTCCGACATGCGCGGGCCGGTATCGAAACGCTGGATCATGATGCGCTGTCCTGTAGTGGGAAGACCGCGCCATTGTCGCGCGATTGCGCCGCGGCTGCAGGCGCCGGCCGCCACAGGCGGTACGCCACCGGCAACAGCCAGGCCAGGATCAGCACGATCGCCAGCTTCTGGGTCAGCCCGCGCGGCGGCGCGCGCCACAGCACATGCACCCACAAGGCCGCGAACGCCAGCACCGCCAGCAGCAGCAACGGCCCGGCGCGGCCCTTCCACGCCGCCTGCCCGCGCAGCCATGCGCTTTGCAGCAGCATCGCGCTGGTCGCGCACAGGAACGCGGTCTGCGCGGACAGCCCATGCACCAGCGGCGCCAGCAGCGGCGCGCGCTGCGGCAGGTAGCTGTCGCCGATCGCCACCCCGCACAACCCCAGCGCGGCGCCACCGAACAGCAGCACCGGCGCGCCGCTGCGCGCGCGCGGTGGCGACTGCGCATACAGCCCGGCCGCCAAGGCCATCACAGCCGCCGCCAGCAGGACGTAGACAGTGCGCAGTACCAGGCCGCCGGGGCCATGCAGATACTGACTGAGCGTGGCCTGCTGCCACTGCAGATCGGCGCGCAGGACCTGCAACGCCAACGCCACGCCGAGGAACAACAGCGCCAGCAGCAGCGCGACGGCACCAGCCAGGCGCGTCCAGCGCGGCGGCGCGGAAAGGGCAAACGCGGACAGCGGCATCGACAGGCTCCGGAACCGACAGGGACCGTCGCCACACACGTCGGCCACGCCCCCCGCCGCGGTCCCGACGCCGTGGCGACGTACGATTCCACTATCATGCGCGTCGCCGGCGCGGCCGGTATAGCCTAGGGCGTGCGATGTGCGGTGGAGGAACGGCAGTGATGAGGGAGGATGCAGTGCGCACGCGACGCGGTACCGCCCCGGATGGCGCCACGCGCGTCCGTGCGGGAACGTCTTGCGCCACTGATCGCCGCCCTGTCTGGATGTGGCGCGCGGCGCGTCGTGGCAACCCGCCTCGCCTCAGCATCCCACCTACCGCGCCCTAGCCTCCGCGTCGCAGCCCATTCCATGTTCGTGACACGTTTTCCTCCAACCGGTATCGCGATGGCCCGTCTCCGTCTCACCCGCAGTTCCGCTTCGGCCCCGTCGCGCACCGTGCGCCGCGCGCCGTGGCGCCTTGCCGCCGCCCGCCTGCAATGACCGACGCCGCGCCCTCCGCTCCCGCGTCCACGCCCGGCTGGCGCCGTGCGCTGCCGGTGCTGGCCAGCCTGGCGATCCTGGCCCTGGCGCTGCATGCGCTGGCCACGGAATTCAGCACCCATGGCTACAGTGCGATCCGTCACGCCTTCAACCAGCTGAGCCTCACACAGATCGTGCTGACCCTGCTGCTGGGGCTGAGCAGCTATGCCTGCCTGATCGGCTTCGACGCGGTGGGCCTGCGCCGCAGCGGGCGCAAGCTGCACCCGATGCGGATCAGCATCACCGCGTTTCTGGCGCATGCGGTCGGGCAGACCCTGGGCTTCGCCGCGCTGACCGGCGGCGCGGTGCGCCTGCGCGGCTACGGGCGGGTCGGGCTGAGCCTGGCCGAAATCGGCCAGGTGGTGCTGATGAGCACGCTCGGCTTCGTGTTCGGCGCCTGGCTGCTGCTGGCGCTGGCCCTGACCCTGGAACCGGCCGCGGCGGCGCTGGCGCTGCCGGTCGGCGCGACCGCGGTGCGCGCGATCGGCATCGCGTTGCTGGTCGGCTTCGCCACGATGCTGCTGCTGGCAGGTCGCGACGGCCGCACCCTGCGCTGGCGCAGCCACGAACTGTGGCTGCCGGACCGGCGCACCACGCTGGGTGTGACCGCGCTGAGCGTGGTCGAACTGGGCCTGGCCAGCGCCGCGTTCTACGTGCTGCTGCCCAACGAATCGGGGATCGAGTACATCGGCTTCGTCGGCCTGTACCTGGTCGCGGTGGTGGCGGGCCTGGTCTCGACCGTGCCGGCCGGCCTGGGCGTGTTCGAGTGGAGCCTGCTCAAGCTGCTGCCCGGCGTGGCGCCGGCGGCGGTGCTGGCGGCGGCGCTGATCTACCGCATCACCTACTACGTGGTGCCGCTGCTGCTGTCGGTGATGATGGCGTCGCTGTCCGGCCTGCGCCGGCCGCTGGCGGCCAGTGCCGGTGGGGTGCGCGTGGCCTGGCGCACGCTGCGCCCGTGGCTGCCGCAGATCATCGCTCTTGCGGTGTTCGCGGTCGGCGCGGCGCTGGTCATCGACGGCACCCTGCCCACGCCCAAGCGCCGCCAGGACATGGCGCCGTTGTCGATCATGGAGACTTCGCACCTGCTGGCCAGCCTCGGCGGCGTGGTGCTGCTGCTGATCGGCCAGGGCCTGCAGCGGCGCAGCCATGCCGCCTGGGTGCTGGCGATCGGCATATGCGTGCTGCTGCCGTTGCCGGCCTGGCTGCGCGGCGGCCACGTGTCGGTGGCGCTGTCCTCGCTGGTGGTGGCGGTCGGCCTGTGGGGCGCGCGCCGCGAGTTCTATCGCGAGGGCGCGCTGCTCGACGAGGCCTGGTCGTGGCCGTGGCTGCGCAACCTCGGCCTGGTGCTGATCGCCACGATCTGGCTGCTGTTCTTCGTCTACAGCCACGTCGAATACCAGAACGAACTGTGGTGGGAGTTCGCCACCTCGGCCAACGCGCCGCGTGCGCTGCGCGCGGTGCTGCTGGTCAGCGTGGCGGTGGTGGTGTTCGGGCTGGCGCGCCTGCTGCACAGCACGCGCTCGCCGTTGCCGCCGGCCGATGGCGCGCAACTGGACGCGCTGGCGCCGGTGCTGGCCGAGGCCACCGACACCCAGGCCTGTCTGGTGCTGACCGGCGACAAAGCGCTGCTGCAGGCCGAGGACGGCCCCGGTTTCGTGATGATGCAGCGCTACGGCGGCTCGCTGGTGGCGATGGGCGACCCGGTCGGCACGCCGGAGGTGGCCCGCGCGCTGATCTGGCGCTTCCGCGAGGAAGCCGACCGCATGGGCCTGCGCCCGGTGTTCTACCAGGTCGGCGAGCAGCACTGGCAGACCTACCTGGACCTGGGCCTGACCCTGGTCAAGCTCGGCGAGGAAGCGATGGTGTCGCTGGAGGGCTTCCACCTGGAGGGCCGCGACCGCGCCGACCTGCGCCAGGCCTGGAACCGCGGCAAGCGCAGCGGGCTGAGCTTCCGCATCGTCGAAGCCGACGCGGTGGATGCGCTGATGCCGGTGCTGGCCGAGGTCTCGCAGCAATGGCTGGAGGACAAGGCCGGAGCCGAGAAGGGCTTCTCGCTGGGCAGCTTCGATCCCGCCTACCTGCGCCGCTTCCCGATCGCGGTGGTGGAGTTCGAAGGCAAGGTCGTGGCCTTCGCCAACCTGTGGCAGGCCCCGGCCGGGCACGAGCTGTCGGTGGACCTGATGCGGCACATCGCCGACGCGCCGAAGGGCACGATGGACTTCCTGTTCATCGAGCTGTTCCTGTGGGGCCGCGACCAGGGCTACAAGCGCTTCTCGCTGGGCATGGCGCCGCTGTCGGGCCTGGCCCAGCACCGCCTGGCCGGGCGCTGGAACCGCTTCGGCAACCTGATCGTGCGCCACGGCGAACGCTTCTACGGCTTCACCGGCCTGCGCCGCTTCAAGTCCAAGTTCGCCCCCGCCTGGCGCACCCGCTACCTCGCCGCCCCCGGCGGCATGCACCTGCCGGCCGCCCTGCTGGACGTCACCCGGTTGATCTCGCTGGATCCGCGCAAGCCGGAGTGAGGCGGGATTGGGGGAGTCGGGATTGGGATTTGCGTGGCTGCCCCGTCTGCCGGGCATTTGGAGGCTTCGCGCCCTACCCTCATCCGCCCCTGCGGGGCACCTTCTCCCGGTGGGAGAAGGAAGAGCGCTAGCCCCTCTCCCATCGGGGCGACAGGGTGCGGCTTGCGGGTCACTGACGCGCGCACCCTGGAGCGCCCGCGCCGCAAGCGCGGGCCGGGGCGCGGAGCGGGGGTTGGGGTGAGGGTCCGGCGACCATGAAGTGGGCGACAGCGAGCGGCGCTTATCCCCTCGCGGGACCGACGTTTCAGCCGTCAGCGTCGCGGCTGAAGCCGCTCCTACGACGATGCGAGCGGACAAGCCCGGTCACGCGACCAATCCGCCAATCCCGAATCCCCAATCCCGGCCTTCAATCAATCCGCTGCAGGATCTGCTTGGCCAGCGTCGCGTAATCGCCCTGGAAGTGATGGTCGCCAGGCAGCTTGACCAGTTGCGCCCCGCCCTTGGGCAGGTCCGGGCACAACGCGTCGTCGTCGTCCTGGCCATAAATGCACAGGGTCTGCGCCGGCGGCATCTTCGCTACTTCCGGGGCGATCGGCAGGCCGTCGTCGCCGGAACTGATCCAGTTGGACACATGGAACTCGTAGTCGGCGGTCTTGCCCACCGACAGCAAGGCGGTGAGCTGCACCTGGTCGCGCATCGCCTCCGGCAACTGGTTGTAGGCCGCCGGCAGCACGTCGGCGCCCTGCGAGAAGCCGATCAGCACCACCCGTCCGCGCTGCCACAGGTGGCTGTAGTGGCGGTAGATGCGGTCCAGGTCGGTGGCGAAGCCCTGCGGCGTGCGCTCGCTCCAGAAGTAACGCAGCGAATCCACGCCCACCACCGGGATGCCGGCCTTGGCCAGGGCGCCGGCGACCTGCTGGTCGAGCCCGGCCCAACCGCCGTCGCCGGAGACGAAGATCGCGAACACGTTGCCGTTGTCGGCATCGCCCGCCCCCGCGGCGGCCGGCACGTCGACCACCGGCAGGCCGGCCAGGTCGGCCGGGGTCGGCGGCAGGCTGACGCCGGGGCGGTCGCCCAGCGAACGCACCGCCGCGCGCAGCCCCGGCAGCGCGTCGCCGCTGGCGCTGCGGCGGAATTGCCGCGCCTGCGCCACCTTCTGCAGGAACGCATCGCTCTGCTGGGTGCAGCGGTCGCGCCGGGTCTTGGCGTCCAGCGCCGCCAGCCACGGCACCGGCAGCGCGGTCGGCTGCAGCGCACGCGCCGGCGCGGTGATGCCGGCGCCGCAGATCTGGTCGTCGAGCACCTGCACCGGGCAGAAATCCTCGGTCAGCAGGCCGGCCAGCAGATGCTTGGGCGCCTGCGCGGCGACCGCATAGGCCAGCGCGGCGCCGTCGCCGTCGCCGACCAGCAACGGCAGGTGGTAGGTCGGCACGTGGAAATAGGCCTGCACGTAGCGCGAAAAATTCTCCACGTCGCCGGCGGAGAAGCCGCAGGTGCCGTCGATCTTGGCCAGCACCGCCTGCAGATGCGCGCTGTCGATCACCGCCACCATCGCGCCGTCGTCGCGCAGCGCCTCGATCTGGCGCATGCGCTCGGCATCGGCGTGCTTGCCGCCGGCGAACCACAACACCACGCGCTTCGCATTGCCCTTGGGCAACAGCACCGGCACCTGCTCGAAGCGTCCATGGCTGAGCTTTTCCAGCGATGTCGCCGGCGCACCGGCGCTCGGCGCGGCGGCGGCCGCAGCGCCCGGCGCCGCACCGGCGATGCCGGCCACAAGCAGTCCACCCAGTGCACATCCCCACACCCAACCGCCACGCTTCTGCATCATCCAGCCATCCTGAAAAGGCGCGTTAAAGATAATCCCGAACGGCGGCGGCGCGAAGCGCGGCGCGCGCTGCGGTTCATGCCGGGTACGCCGGACCTGGGCCATCGCCTGCGCCGGCAGCCCTGTCAGCCGTCCGCGTCGGCGCTCGGGTGGCGCAGTTGCCAGGCCGCCAGCGCCTGCCGGTAGCGCTCCAGTTCCTCGTGGTAGAGGTCGTAGACGCATAGCGGACAGCCGCTGTCGCAGCAGTCGCTGGGGGCGGGCGGCAGCGGCGCCTGCGGGCGGGGATCGGCGTTGGCGGCGGGATCGGGCATGGGGCTTGGTGGTAGCGGCCGAACGGACCGGCGCGGCAGTGTAGAAGAAGGCGGCGCCGGGTGGCCCGCGCCTGGTCAGCCGATGGCCTGACGCAGGTTGGCGCGCGCGGCCGCGTCGTAGCGTGCGTGGAAGCGCTCGCTGAGGAAGATGCGCGGCTGCGCCAGCACGGTGCGCAGGAAGGCGCGGCGCTTGCGCCGGTACAGCCAGCCCGGCACCACCCCGCGGTACTCTTCGGCGATGGCGCGGTCGTAGGCGGCGAATGCCTCCGGGGTGGCACCGAGGATGGCCATGTCGCAATCCAGGAACAGAGCCGCGTCCGCATCCACCGAGGCGACGGTCAGTTGCCCGTGGCGCGCGGTGAGTTCGATCAGCGCGGCCACCCGCGCCGCGTCCACGCCGGCATCCGGCAGCCACTGCGCGATCGCCGCCTCGGCCAGGCGCGCCGACTGCGCTTCATTGTCGCCGCGGCCGGCGCGGTACACCGCATCGTGATAGAGCACGGCCAGGTAGACCTCGCGCGGCTGTTGCCAGCCGGTGTCGGCGGCGACCTCGGCAAAGTGCGCCAGCACCGCCTCGACGTGGCCGAAATGGTGATAGGCGCGCGGCGGCTCGGCGTAGGCCGCCCGCAGCTGCGCCCACTGCGCATCGGGCAGGGTCAGCGGCACTGCACTCATGCGCCACGCTGCCCGGGATCGGCCCGCAACGGCCAACGCGCTTCGTGCAGGTAACGGCCCTGGCCCTGCACGCTGCGGATCAGGCTCAGCGACACCGCCTGCCAGGACAGCGTCGGTACGCGCTGCGGCGCCAGCGGCTGATCGACATAGGCCAGGGTCATGTGCGGCAGATAAGCGCCGTCGGCGCGTGCGGCGACACCGTGCCGGGCCAGTTGCTGCTGCAGCGCCTGGCGCAAGGCCTGCAGGTGCTGGGGCTCCGCATCGCCGCGCAGCACCAATGGTCGGTTGCGCGCACGGCTGTCGAAGGTCACCGCCTGGTCGAATGCGAATTCAAATGGCGAGGCCGCAAGCGCCTGCGCGGCGGCGCAGGCCTGTTGCAGCAGGCGGGGCGGAATCCCGGCGTATTCGCCCAGATAGTGCAAGGTGACATGCAGCCGCTCGGGCGGCAATGCGCGGCCGCGCAATCCATGGTCGTGGCAGAGCTGCTGACCGAGACGATGTACCGCCTGCGCCGTCTGCGCATCGGGCAACAACGCAAAGAACAGGCTTTCGCGCGCGGCGGGCGCGTCGAAACCGAGCGAGAACTGGGCGCCGTCGGGCGCGGCATCGGGATACATGAGAATGAAGCGGCAAACGCCGCAAGCGGATCGGGCAGCGGTCGAGCGCGCATGGTAGCAAGCGCACCTGATCGCTGCAGATCCGGCCCGCCGCCCGGGCAGCGCCGCGATGGCGGCGCGCCGGGCAAGCGGCGGATGGCGGTCAGGCCGCGTTCTTCATCGCGTGCTTGCGGGTGCGCATCACGTCATGGCAGGCGCGCACTTCCGGCAGCAGGCGGGTGGCGGCATCGCGCGCGGCGACCGGGGTATCGGCGTCGGCGATGGTCTCGTTGAAGGCCTTCAGCAGGCGATCCTCGGACTCTTCCAGCTCGGCGACGTAGCCGTACTTGGTGTCGCCCAGCGCGGCGCGCACCTTGCCGTACATCTGCTGCATGCTGCCGACCATCGTGCCGTGCTCTTCCGGCTTGCCGCCGACCGACTGCACCACCGCGCTCAGGCTGCTGACGATGTCCGACTTGACGCCGGCGATGCGCAGGAACAGCGCGGAGAGCTCGGCGTCGCCCACCTTCTTCGCAGCTTCTTCGTAGAAGTCCTTGCCGTCGCGGGAAATGGCGATGAGGTCGTTGAGGCTGTGCGTGGTCTTGCTCTGGATGCTCATGGAAAACTCCTGTGGCGAAGCCGGCGATATCGCGCAACGGGCACGCGGGGTGGACCTGGATATCGCACGGCGCGGTCGAGGGAATTGCCGCGTTGCGTGGTGTTGGCGATGCTGGGCAGAACGGCATAAAGCGCGCGTGAGCCGTTCGTCCTCGTTCGTCACGCGACATTGCCGGTGGTGAACATGCGTTCATTGGGAACTGCACGCAGTCAGGCATGTGGTGAAATTTTCACCATCCTGTCTGCGCGTGTTGCGGCGCTTCGCCGAGCGCGACTTATCCACATGGTTGCCCCCCGATCGTCCACAGTCGCTGTGGATGACTGCCACCGAGCGTGCCGGTCCAGGACCGCCCGTCGGCGCAGCCACGGCGCCCCCCCGGCACAACGGTCAAAGGCCTATAGTGCAGGCGAGCCCGCGCCACTGCTGGGCGCCGCGAGGTGCGTCATGTTCGCCTGGACCGCGTTCACCCTGCTCGCTGCCGCATCGGCCGCCCCGCCGCCGCCGATGCCACCGCCGCACGCGGCAGAAGCGGTACGGGCTGCAGCGCCAGTCCCTGCGCCAGCCGCCGCACCGATGCCGACGCCGGAGCAGATCCTGCAATTGCCGCCGGCCCTGCACGCGCTGCTGCAGCAACGCATCGACCGCGGCGCCGACGCCGAGCACCGCTTGCAGCAACTGGTGGCATTGGCCTTCGACGCCAACGGCCTGAACCTGCAATACGACCCCAAGGCCACCCACAGCGTCGCCGAGAGCTACGCCACCCGTCGCGTCAATTGCCTGTCCTTCACCCTGCTGTTCGTGGCGATGGCGCGCGACATCGGGCTGCAGGCGCAGGTCCAGGAAGTGCGCCGCGTGCTGAGCTGGTACGAGGACGGCAATGCGCTGTACAACGTCGGCCATGTCAACGCCGGCGTGCGCGTGGACAGCGGCCGCGGCAGCATCGACCTGGACCGCAGCGTGCTGATGGACCGGCGCGGGCCGCAACCGATTGCCGACCGCCGCGCCCTCGCCCACTACTACAACAATCGTGGCGCCGAACTGATGGTCGACGGCGATCTGGACGGCGCACGCGCGCGTCTGGCGATGGCGCTGCAGATGGACCCGCGCTTCGCCGGGGCCTGGAACAACCAGGGCGTGCTGGCGATGCGCGATGGCGACAGCGCCGCCGCCGCACGCGACTACGCCAAGGCCTTGGAGATCGATCCGGAGCACCTGCCGGCACTGTCCAATGCCGTGGGTCTGGCCCGACGCCTGGGCGACAGCACGCGCGAGGCCGCCCTGCAGCGACAGATGGAACAGGTGCGCCAACGCGACCCATTCCAGCAATACCTGCTCGGCAACGAGGCGGAGCGGCGCCAGGACTACGCCGCGGCGATCGCCTACTACCGGCATGCCCTGCACCTGTACGACGGCGCCCACCTGCTGTATTTCGCCCTGGCCCGCGCCTACCTGCACAGCGGCGACACCCGCCGCGCCACCGCGGCGCTGCGCGAGGCCATGGCCCATGCCGATCCGGCCACGCAACCGCGCTATCAGGGCAAGCTGGATGCGCTGCGGCGGCTGTCTTCCACCGCGCGGCCGCTGCGCTAGCGCACGCTAGCCGGCCGCGCCTGCGCAGGCGGCCTCACGCCGTGCCGCCTGACGCGCCCACAGGTAGATCAGCAGGCCACCCACGGCCATGGCCGCACCCACGTAGCCGGTGGAGGTCCAGCCCAGGCCCGCGCCGATCGCGATGCCGCCCAGCCACGGCCCCAGCGCGTTGGCCAGGTTGAACGCCGCATGGTTGGAGGCCGCGGCCAAGGTCTGCGCGTCGCTGGCCACATCCATCAGGCGGGTCTGCAGCACCGGCGCCAGCGCGCCCATGCTGCCGACCGCGACCACCGCCGGCAGCACCGCCCACGGCGAGGTCGCCGCCAGCGGGAACGCCAGCAGCACTGCCAGCGACCACAGCAGCACCAGCGGCACTGCGCGGAACTGCATGCGGTCGAACAGCCAGCCGCCGGCCAGGTTGCCGAGCAGCCCGCCCAGTCCGAACGCCCCCATCGCCACCGGGATCCAGTGTTCGGACACGCCGGTGACCTCCATCAGGGTCGGCGCCAGGTAGCTGAAAACGCAGAACATGCCGGCGAAGCCGATCGAGCCGATGCCCAGCGCCAACCACACCTGCGTGCGGTTGAAGGCGCGCAGTTCGCGCAACGGCGAAGGCCGCGTCTCCTGCGGATCGGCCGGCAGCAGGCGCCACACCAGCAGCACCGTCAACACCGCGATCACCGCGACCAGGGCATAGGCGTAGCGCCATTGCGCCACCTGGCCGAGCCAGGTCGCCAGCGGGTTGCCGACCAGCACCGCCAGGTTCAGGCCCAGCAGCACCCGGCTGACCGCGGCACCGCGCTGGTCGGGCGGGCCGATCGAGGCGGCCACCAGGGTCGCCACGCCGAAATAGGCGCCGTGCGGCAGTCCGGCGACGAATCGCGCCACCAGCATGCTGTGATAGTCCGGCGCCACCGCGCTGGCCAGATTGCCGAACGCATAGAAGCCCATCAGCGCCAGCAGCAGATCGCGCCGCGGCCAGCGCGCGCCCAGGATCGCCAGCAGCGGCGCACCGACCACCACGCCCAGCGCATAGGCGCTGATCAGGTGCCCGACCTGCGGCGCATCGATCGCAAGGCCGCGGCCGATGTACGGCATCAGGCCCATGGTGGAGAACTCGCTGGTGCCGATCGCGAAACCGCCCATCGCCAGCGCGAACAGGATCAGCACGTAGCCGCGCCGCGACAGCGGCGCCATGGCGGATGAGGTCATGCGCACGTCCCGAAGGAAAGGGCCGCCCATTATTGTGCATCGCAACAAGCCCTGCAGCCCCAGGTGCGCAACACCGCGTTGCGTGGCCCCACCGCCCGGGCCGGTCGACCGGATGCGCAAAGATGCCGCCAAGGCAACGCACTGTCCCATCGCGCCGCCGCGAAACCGCCGCGCGCGTCCCCATGTCCTGCAGGCACGCCGCCCTGCAGCGCATCGCTGCAGGGTCGCCCGCCCACCCATACCGAGAGATGCACCGATGACCGATACCGCTTCCCCGCTGTTCACGCCGCTGCGCCTGGGCGCGATCGCACTGGCCAACCGCATCGTGATGGCGCCGCTGACCCGCAACCGCGCCGAAGGCGAAGGCCGCATCCCCTCGCCGCTGGCCGCCGAGTACTACGGCCAGCGCGCCAGCGCCGGCCTGCTCATCGCCGAGGCGACCCAGATCAGCCCGATGGGCCAGGGCTACAAGGACACCCCGGGCATCTACAGCGACGCGCAGGTCGCGGCCTGGAAGAACGTCACCGACGAAGTGCACCGCCGCGGCGGCAAGATCGTGCTGCAGTTGTGGCACGTCGGCCGCATCTCCCACGTCAGTCTGCTGCCGGGCGGCGCCGCGCCGGTCGCTCCCAGCGCGCTGCGTGCCGACGCCAAGACCTTCACCGCCGAGGGATTCACCGATGTCTCCGCGCCGCGCGCGCTGCGCCTGGACGAGATCCCCGGGCTGATCGAGGACTTCCGCCGTGCCGCCCGCAACGCCATCGCCGCCGGCTTCGACGGCGTGGAAGTGCATGCCGCCAACGGCTACCTGATCGACCAGTTCCTGCGCGACGGCAGCAACCACCGCGACGACGCCTACGGCGGCAGCATCGAGAACCGTACGCGCCTGCTGTTCGAAGTGGTGCAGGCGGTGGCGCAGGAGATCGGCGCCGACCGTACCGGCGTGCGCCTGTCGCCGGTGACCCCGGCCAACGATGCGCGCGACAGCGATCCGCAACCGCTGTTCGAGCGCGCGGTGGAACGCCTGGATCCGCTGGGCCTGGCCTTCGTGCACGTGATCGAAGGCGCCACCGGCGGCCCGCGCGACAACATCGCCTTCGACTATGCGGCGCTGCGCGCCAAGTTCCATGGCCCGTGGCTGGTCAACAACGGCTACGACAAGGCGCTGGCCGAAGACGCCGTGGCCTCCGGTCGCGCCGATGCGGTGGCGTTCGGCCGCCCGTTCATCGCCAATCCGGACCTGGTGGAACGGCTGCGCCGCGACGCCCCGTTGAACCAGGTAGACGCCGACACGCTGTACGGCGGCGGCGCCAAGGGCTACACCGACTACCCGACGCTGGACTGATCGCGTCCTGCGGCGGCACCGCATCGGTGCCGCCGCAACGGGCGATGCAGTTGCGCTTGCCCGCTCAGGCCTTGCGCAGGAAGCAGGTCTTCAGCACCAGGCCCTTGATCTTGTCCGAGTTGCCTTCGATGTGTTCGGCATCGTCCTCGACCAGGCGGATGCCGCGGATCACCGTGCCCTGCTTCAGCGGGATCGACGAGCCCTTGACCTTCAGGTCCTTGATCACGACCACCGTGTCGCCGGCCTGCAGCACGTTGCCGTTGCTGTCGCGCACCACCGTCGCCGCGTCGTTGGCGGCGTCGGCCGCGACCGGCCACTCGTGGCCGCAGTCCGCGCACACCCAGTTGGCGCCGTCGACGTAGGTGTTTTCCAGGGTGCATTGCGGGCAGGCGGGTGCGGCGGGCATGGGAGTCCTTGATACGGCGACGACGGCGAGCCGCCTATTGTAGCCGCCCGCCCCGTGCCGCCGTGCGGCCGCGCCAGCCGCAGGAACGCCATGTCCGCTTCGTCCGGGTCCCGCCTCGCGATCTACGCCGCGCTCGCCGGCAATCTCGCCATCGCCATCGCCAAGTTCGTCGCCGCGGGTCTCTCCGGCAGTTCGGCGATGCTCAGCGAAGGCGTGCATTCGCTGGTGGACACGGTCAACGAGCTGCTGCTGCTGTACGGCCTGCGCCGCGCCGCGCGCCCGGCCGATGAGATCCATCCGTTCGGCCACGGGCGCGAGCTGTACTTCTGGAGCTTCATCGTCGCCCTGCTGGTGTTCGCGCTCGGCGCCGGGGTGTCGCTGTACGAGGGCATCGCACATATCCGCGATCCGCAGCCGGCCAGCGACCACACGCTCAACTACATCGTGCTGGGGCTGTCGCTGTTGTTCGAGGGCGGCTCGTGGTGGGTGTCGCTGCGCGAGTTCCGCGCGCGCAAGGGCCGCCTGAGCTACCTGCAGGCGTTCCGCGAGAGCAAGGACCCGAGCCTGTTCACCGTGCTGGTGGAGGACAGCGCCGCGCTGATCGGCCTGCTGATCGCGCTGGCCGGGCTGCTCGCCGCGCAGTGGCTGGACATGCCGGAACTGGACGGCGTCGCCTCCGTCGGCATCGCCGCGGTGCTGGCCTGCTCGGCATTCGTGCTGGCGCGCGAGACCAAGGGCCTGCTGATCGGCGAGCCGGCGGCGCGCCCGCTCGGCGACGCGCTGCGGCGCATCGCCGCAGCCGATCCGGACGTGCGCGCGGTCAACGGCGTGCTCAGCGTGCAGATGGGGCCGGACCAGGTGGTGGCCGCGCTCAGCGCCGAGTTCGAGGACCAGCGCAGCACTGGGCAGATCGAGGCGTGCATCGAGCGCATCGAGGCCGCCGCACGCGCCGAGCACCCCGAGCTGCAGGCGCTGTTCGTCAAGCCGCAGACCCCGGAGACCTGGCTGGCGCGGCGCACCGCACTGCGCCAGCCGCCGCCGGCCTGAATGGCAGCGCGCCGGCGCGACTTGCGGCCCTGCGCCGCTTTTCGTTAGGGTAGCCGGGTAGCACCCCTCTCATCGCGCTGTGACCGTGCCGGCGTATCCCCCTTACTCACTGAACGAGGTTTCCCATGGAGATCGCCAACGGGCTTGTCGCCACCATCCACTACACCCTCACCGACGACGCCGGTGAAGTGATCGACCAGTCCTCGCCGGACAATCCGCTGAGCTACCTGCACGGCGCCGGCAACATCGTGCCGGGCCTGGAAAAGGCGCTGACCGGCAAGCGCACCGGCGAGTCGGTCAAGGCCGACGTGATCCCGGCCGAGGGCTACGGCCCGCGCCACGAGCAACTGGTGCAGCAGGTGCCGCGTGGTTCGTTCCCGGATGCCGCATCGCTGGCGCCGGGCATGCAGTTCCAGGCGCAGACCGACCAGGGGCCGCTGCTGGTCACGGTCACCGAGGTCGGCGAGCAACTGGTGACCATCGACGGCAACCACCCGCTGGCCGGGCAGGTGCTGCATTTCGCGGTGGAAGTGGCCGGCGTGCGCGAGGCCACCGAGCAGGAAAAGAACCAGGGCCACGCCGGCGCCGCCCTGTAAGCGGCCCGGTTTCGCGTCCCCCACGAGGCCCGCCGATGCGGGCCTCGTGCGTTTGAGGCCGCGCTTGCGTCGCGCGGCGGCTTGCCCCACAGTGCGCGGCCCCTCCCGCCCCGGCACCGTCATGCGCCTCGGTATCGACTTCGGCACCAGCAACTCCGCCGCCGCCGCGGTGATCGACGGCCGCGTGGTGCCGATCGACTTCGGCGCGCAGCAGCAGTTCCGCACCACGGTGTACTTCCCCGAGGTCATGCGCGACCCGGCCGAGTTCGACCTGACCCCGGCGCTGGAACGGCAGGTGGACGAGCTGATCGAGTCCGGCCGCCGCGACGCGCTCGCCGCCGGGCGCGAACGCAGCCCCGAGGCGCTGCGCCGCGACGCCATCCGGGTGGTGCGCCGGCAGTGGATGGAAACGCAGATGCGCGAGCCGCGCAGCTCGGCGGCGCTGCTGCAGAACGCGGTGTACGGCGATGACGCACTGGACGCGTATTTCGTCGAGGGCGAAGGCAACCTGGTGCAGAGCCCCAAATCGATGCTGGGCTACAACCTGCATCCGCGCGCGCGCCAGACCATCACCGGCATCGCCGCGCACATTCTCGAACACATCCGCCTGACCGCCTCGCAGCAACTGGGCGTGCAGGTGCGCCGCGCCCTGCTCGGGCGCCCGGTGCAGTTCCGCAGTTCGATCGGCGAGGCCGGCAACGCGCAGGCGCTGGAGATCCTGCACAGCGCCGCGATCACCGCCGGCTTCGACGACGTCGCCTTCCTGGAGGAGCCGGCCGCCGCGGCGATGCACTACCACGCGGTCAGCCGCGAGCGCCACGCCGCGGTCGTGGTCGACATCGGCGGCGGCACCACCGACATCGCCTACGCCAGCGTCGGCGGCGACGCCGCGCCGCAGGTGCACCGCGCCTGGGGCATCCCGCGCGGCGGCACCGACATCGACCTGGCGCTGAGCCTGGCCGGGTTCATGCCGCAGTTCGGCCGCGGCCTCACCCGCGTGCCCTCGCATCACTACGTCGAAGCGGCGATGGTGCAGGACACCACCCGCCAGCGCGATTTCCGCCAGCACCGCTACGACGCCGTGCCGGCGCCGTACGAGGCGCGCCTGCAGGCGCTGCAGGAACCCGGCAATACCGCGCGCCTGTACCGTGCGGTGGAGCGCAGCAAGATCCGCCTCAGCGACGCCGAGCGGCACGCCGAGACGCTGGACTACATCGAAGCCGGGCTGCAGGTGCAGGTGCACGCCGAGGAACTGGTGCAGGCCGCACGCAGCTACCTGGAGGCGCTGCAGGACCTGCTGGCGCAGGTCCGCCAGGACATCGGCGGCGATCCGGCCGCGGTGTTCCTGACCGGCGGCATGTCGCGCGCCGGCTACCTGCAGCGCCTGGTCGCCGCAGCCTTCCCGCAGGCGCGCCTGGTCCATGGCGATCCTTCGTTCGGCGTGGTGCAGGGCCTGGCGCTGGCCGCCGCGCAGGACTAGCGCAGCACGGGCCTGGCGGCACGCCCCCGCCCGGCCACGCCCGACCGGCGCACTGCCTGCGGCCGGCGTTGTTCATACTGCGGCGGCGCGACTGGCGTAGCATGGCGGCACGCTTCAGCGTCACGTCGCTACGCGCGTCTCGTCCGGCCGTTCCTGTCGCCCGACTCGCCCCCTCTCGCGCCACCCTCCGTCCCGTGACAGGCCGGATCCTTCGGAGCGCCATGTCTTCCGCCCCTGCCACGCTCCAGGCCCAGCGCCTGGCGTCGCCGCTCCAGCCACCTCGCCGGCCGACACGCCCGGATCGCGGCGGCTGCGCATGACCGAGCCGATGCGGGACACGGCGGAACCGGCCGTCGCCTGCGACCGCTGCGACGCGATCTGCTGCCGCCTGACCGTGCTGGTGATGCCGGACGACCAGGTTCCCGAGCATCTCACCGAATACACCCGCGAGGGTCTGCACGTGATGGCGCGCGACGAGGACGGCTGGTGCGTGGCGGTGGATGGCGCGCGCATGTGCTGCTCGATCTACGCGCAGCGCCCAGCGATCTGCCGCAAGTTCGCGATGGCCGGCCCGTACTGCCGCGAGATCCGCCGCACCCACCACGAGCAACTGACCCGTGGCATTCCCCTGACGATGTACTGACTGCAGGAGTTCCAGCATGGCACGACCGACCAGCACCACCGCTTCGCCCAGCGCACGGAACACGCGCGGCGCCAGCGCCGGCGCCGACAAGGCGCAAAAGGGCCTGAGCCGCGAGCGCATCGAGGCCGACCTGGCCGCCTTCCACCAGGCCGGCGGCCGCGTCGAGGTGCTCGGCACCACCCGTGTGCTGAAGAAGGTCGACGTCGCCGACGCAGGCTGACGCCCGCCCGCGCATCGCGCGCCGCCAGCGCGCGTGCCTGCGTCAGGACACCGCGAGAACGTGGGCGCCGGTCCGCGCCGAACGATGGCGCACCGCCCGGCATGCCACGACGGCGCCTCTGGTCCGGTGTCGACGCCCGCAACGGCCAGGTCCGATGCGGCGTCTTCGGGAGCCAGCGCCGGGCCGAAGCACGGCGCCGCCTTCACGCCGAAAGCGCATACTGCGATCTCTTCCACGGTCTCGTTTCGGCATGCTCCTGCGCTCCCTGTCCGCCGAACTCGGCCAGCCCGCCTGCGGCAACTGTCGCGATGGCGAGCCGCTGGATTTCGCCGTGCGCATGGCGTTCCAGCCGATCGTCGATGCGGCCACCCGCTCGATCTACGCCTACGAGGCGCTGGTGCGCGGCGAGGACGGCAGCGGCGCGGCGGCGGTGCTGGCGCGGGTGCGCCCGCAGCAGCTGTACCGCTTTGACCAGACCTGTCGGGTGCAGGCCATCGCCACCGCCGCGCAGTTGGGCCTGCGCACGCGCCTGTCGATCAACTTCATCCCCAACGCGGTGTACGAGCCGGCGACCTGCATCCGCCTGACCCTGAAGGCAGCCGAGCACTTCGGCGTGCCGACCGGCGACCTGATCTTCGAGATGAGCGAGTCCGAACGCATCGCCGACCTGCCCAAGGTCGTGCGCATCCTGCGCGACTATGCGCAGCGCGGCTTTCTCACCGCGATCGACGACTTCGGCGCCGGCCACTCCGGCCTGAACCTGCTCGCCGACTTCCAGCCGCACCTGATCAAGCTGGACATGGCGCTGATCCGTGGCATCGATGCCAGCGCCGCGCGCCGTCATATCGTCGGCGGCATCGTCGCGATGGCCGTGCCGCTGGGCTGCCGCGTCCTCGCCGAGGGCGTGGAAACGCCCGAAGAGTACCGCGCACTGCGCGCGCTGGGCATCGATCTCTACCAGGGCTATCTGTTCGCCAGGCCGGCATTGGAAGCCTTGCCGGACGTCACCGATGCGCAGTGGGAGGCGCTGGAACGCGCCGGTTGAGCGGCGCGCTGCCGCAACGCACGGCAGCACGACTTGCCCGCGGCGGCCACGCTTGCGACCATCGCGCCTCCCTGTACGTTTGCCGATGTGCGATGCCTTCGCTGCATACCTTGCTGCCGCCGTGGACACACCGCTGGCTCGACGTGATCGTGCCCGGCGCGCAGATCGTGCTGATCGTGCTTGCGGCCTGGCTGCTGCGGACCGTGCTGCGGCGGCTGATCCGGCGCCTGGGCGAGCACCATGCGCTGCCGCCGGAACTGGTGCTGATGGCGCGCCGCGGCAGTGGCTTCGTGATCTACGCGGCGGCGCTGCTGCTGATTCTCGACCGCTTCGGCGTGTCCGGCACCGTGCTGTGGACCGCCTTCACCGGCTTCGCCGCGGTCGCGGCGGTGGCGTTCTTCGCTGCGTGGAGCGTGCTGTCCAACATCTTCTGCACGCTGCTGATCTTCACTACGCGCCCGTTCCGCCTGCACGACCACATCGAGCTGCTGGAGAACGGCGAGAAGGCGGGATTGAAGGGCCAGGTGATCGACATCAACCTGATCTACACCACGCTGCGCGAGCAGCACGACGAAGGCGAGAGCGTGCTGCAGATTCCCAACAGCCTGTTCTTCCAGCGCAGCACGCGCCGCTGGCGCGGCCACCCGGTGCCGCCCGGACTGGGCTGAGCGCCGCAATACGCACGCCGATGCTGACGCCATCCACATGACGCAGCCGGTATGGTCGATGCCAGCCGCCCAGCGCGGCGATCTTCCCTTCCCGACCAGGTACAGCATGGAATCCGTCATTCATCCGTTCGCCGACCTCTTCGCCCAGCTCGGCCTGCCCAACAGCGAGCCGGAGATCCGCCAGTTCATCGCCCAGCACGGGCCGCTGCCCGATGGCATGCGCCTGGAAGAGGCACCGTTCTGGACGCCCGCACAGGCGCAACTGCTGCGCGAGGAGCGCCTGGAGGACGCGGATTGGGCGATCGTGGTCGATCAGCTCAACATCGCGCTGCACGCGCAGCCCAAGCCGGAATCCGACCGCGCCGGCTGAGCCTCAACGCAGCTGGCTGTCCTTGCTGCCGCGGCGGTTGTAGCCGCTGTGCTCGTGCTGCGCGCGGTCCTGCGCGTCCTGGCAGGCCACGCACAGACGTACGCCCGGCACCGCCTTGCGCCGCGCCTCGGGGATCGGCGCATCGCAGTCCTCGCAATGGCTCAACCCCGGGCCCTGCGGCAGTTGGCTGCGCGCCCGCTTGATCGCATCTTCCACGGTCGCATCGATCTGGTCCTGCACCGCGCCGTCGCCTGCCCACCCGGTGGCCATGGTCGTCTCCGCACTGTTGCCTTGCCTGGATGATGCGGCCGGCACCGACGAATGCAATGCACACCGGCTTCACCTAGCCGAGACGTTCATGCGGCGCCACGCCGCACTCACCAGATCAGGTCGTCCGGGACCTTGAACTGGCTGTAGTACGGATCGTCCTCGCCGCTGGCCGGCGTTGCCGACAGCGCGTCGAACACGATGGTCGCCGGGTCGCGCGCGACGATCTTCTCCACCACCGCGCGCGGCACCGGCACATAGCCGGCATCCAGCCGCGCGATCGCCACGCTGCCGGCGATCAGCTGCGTGCGCAGCGCCGCATCCACGCGCAGTCGCTGGATCTTGCCGGCATCGGTGAAGTGGTAGTCGATCTCGCCGTCGGCCTTGAGCTTATGGCTCTCGACCAGTTGCCGCGCCTGCGCCCGCTGCTCCTGCACGCGGGCCTGCGCATTGCGCTCGGCGGACAGCGCGCGGTCGCGCTCCACCCGCTCCTGCCGCAACCGCTCGCTCTCCAGTTGCTCGGCGCTGGGCGGCGGCGGGGTCTTGCCCTGGCGCGCCTTGGCCTGCTCGCGCGCGACCTGCGCCACCTGGCTCTTCTTCACCAGGCCGGCCTTGAGCAGTTGCTCCTGCAGGGGATTGCGCATCGGAAGCGTCCACGGACTCGGAATCGGGAGGCGCATGATACCCGCAGCGCCTGTCTCCGCCCGCGAAAGCCGCAACCGCGGACAGCACGCGGCACGCTAAGGTAGCGGCATGGACACCCTGCGCTATCTCGTCGGCTACCCGCCCCAGGTCCTGGACCAGGTGCGCGAGCTGATCGCGCGCCAACGCCTGGGCGACTGGCTGCGCAGACGCTACCCCGAGGCCAACACGGTGCGCACCGATCGTCAATTGTACGACTACACGCAGGCGCTGAAGGATCGCTGCATGCGCAGCGCCGAGCCGCTGCACAAGGTGATCTACGACAACCGCCTGCAGGCGGTGAAGCATGCGCTCGGCACCCACACCACGGTGTCGCGGGTGCAGGGCGGCAAGCTCAAGGCCAGCCGCGAGATCCGCATCGCCGGGGTGTTCCGCGATGCGCCGGCAGCGTTCCTGCCGATGATCGTCGCCCACGAACTGGCGCACCTGAAGGAAAGCGCGCACAACAAGGCCTTCTACCAACTGTGTGCGCACATGACGCCGGACTACCACCAGCTGGAATTCGACCTGCGCCTGTACCTGACCCAGTTGGAGCTGACCGAGCGCTGAGACGCGGTGGCGTGCGGCCGCCGCCCGGCGCCCGTACACTGCGCCCCCGACCGATCGCATACTGCCGATGTCCAGCCCCATCCGTCTCGACAAGCATCTCGCCGCCCTGCTGCCGTGTTCGCGCGGCGAGGCGCAGCAGTACATCGAGGGCGGCTGGGTCAGCGTGGACGGCGTGGTGGTCGAGGAACCGCAGACGCCGATCACCACCGAGCAGGTGACGCTGGCGCCCGACGCGCAACTCGGCCCGGCGCAGGCGGTCACGCTGCTGCTGCACAAGCCGGCCGGGATGCGCGCCGAAGACGCGCTCGCATTGGCGACGCCCGGCAACCGCAGCGCGCTGGATACCGGCGACATGCGTGTGCTCAAACGCCATTTCCTGCGCCTGAGCATGCCGCTGCCATTGGAGACCGAGGCCAGCGGATTGCTGGTGCTGAGCCAGGACCGCCGCGTGCTGCGGCGGCTGAGCGAGGACGCGGCCACGCTGGAGCAGGAGTTCGTGGTGGAGGTCAGCGGCACCTTGCAGCCCTACGGCCTGCATCGGCTCGCGCACGGCCTGCGCCATGGCCAGCGCACGCTGCCGCCGTGCAAGGTCAGCTGGCAGAGCGAACAGCGCCTGCGCTTCGCGATCAAGCACGTGCAGCCGGGCCAGCTGCACGACATGTGCGCGCAGGTCGGGCTGCAGGTGACCGGGCTGCGCCGCCTGCGCATCGGCCGCATCCCGCTGGGCAAGCTGGCGCCGGGCGAGTGGCGCTATTTGCCGGAAGGCGAGCGGTTCTGAGGGGCGGCGGGTGCGGCGGCGGCGATCATTGTTGCCAGCGGTCGCACCCTCACCCCAACCCCTCTCCCGGGGGGAGAGGGGCTAGAAGCGCGCGGCTGCTTAGGGCTTTGCGAGCGCGCGCTGGATGGCCTGCTCGGCCAGCGGTGCCATCACCGCATAGCCGGCGTTGTTGGGATGCACGCCGTCGATGGCCACGGTCTTGTCCATGCCGCCGTCGCGGTTGCTCAGCTTGCTGTAGTAGTCCAGGTACACCGCACCCTGCTGCTGCGCGTACTGCTGCATCCAGCTGTTGAGCGCGCGCACCTTCTGCGCCGGTTGCAGGCCCGGGCGCCACGGATAGTCGGTCACCGGCAGCACCGAGGCCAGCACCACCTTGATGTGGTGGGCCTGCGCAAGCTCGGTCATCGCACTGAGGTTGTCCTCGATCATCTCCAGGGTGGACAGCCCGGTGTTGCCGGCCAGGTCGTTGGTGCCGGCCAGGATCACCACCACCGCCGGCTTCAGGTCGATCACGTCCTGGCGGAAGCGCACCAGCATCTGTGCGGTGGTCTGCCCGGAGATGCCACGATTGACGTAGGCGGACTTGCCGGGGAAGAACGTGGTGCCTTCGCGCCGGCCCCAGGCGTCGGTGATGGAGTCGCCGTAGAACACCACGCGCGGGGCGTCCGCGGCCGGTGCCGGCAGCGCGGCATTGTCGGCGCGATAGCGCTGCAGTTGCGCCCAATCGAGCAGGCGCTGCTGCATCGCCTTCACTTCGTCGGGCTTGAGCGTGTCCGGCGCACGCGTGTACAGCGCATCGACCTTGCCCTCCAGCGCCGCGGTGTTCGTGGGCGTTGCCGCCTGCACGGCGCCAGCGGCAGTGGCGCACAGCGCGATGGCGAGGGACAACAGCGAGGGGCATTTCATCGAGGCATTCCTTGTGCGGACAACGGTGATCGCGCAGTGTAACCAACCGTCCGTATTGCCCATGCGGCGCTGCCGCAGCGCCGCCGCGACCGCGTCGTGTCGCATGCGATTCAGCCCGTGCTCACGCGACGACGAGCGCTGGCAAGATCGATGGCGCATATCGCCGCACTCCAGCGCCACGTGCGTTGTGACGCACCGTCGCGGCTTGGCGGCACGCGGCTGCGACCGCCATCGCACCGTGCAGCGACATGCGTCACGCGCATGCCGCGCCGATGACAGCGCGATGCCGTCGCCATCGTTTTTCGCTATCGCCGCAACCTTTTGCGAACGCCCTAACTTTTTCGTAAGTACATGACACACAAGGATTTCCGCTTCTAGGATGACCGCGGACGTGACGGGGGGATCCTCACTCCCAAGCCCGAAGGACATCCATGAAAACGCGTGATGCACACCAGAACCTCTCCCGCCTGCGGCTGGCGTTGATTCCCGGCTTGATGTTCAGCGCAATGGCGATGGCGCAGTCCGCAGGCACTGCAGCGGCGGCGACCGACACCAGCGCCGCCAGCGCGCAATGGCGCAGTACGTTCTCCGGCGGCGCACCGTTCGCCACGCACAGCCTCTGGGACAGTGCCGGCGGCGGCTTCCTCAACACCCGCTTCGCGCCCGGCGAATGGCAGATCACCCCGTTCAACGCGGCGCGCCTGAAGACTGCGTGGACCTTCACCACGCAAGGCGACGTCTCGGCCACGCCGACCGTGCAGGGCACGGCGCTGTACGTTCCCGACTGGGGCGGCCAGCTGTATCGCATCGACACCGACCTGGGCAAGGCGGTGTGGCAGGTGAAGCTGGCCGACTACACCGGCATCGCCGGCTCGCTGTCGCGCAACAGTCCGGCGATCGCGCGCGACAGCATCCTGGTCGGCGACCAGGCCAGCGGCACGGTCCTGGCGATCGACAAGACAACCGGCAAGCTGCTGTGGAAGACCCTGGTCGAGTCCAACCCGCAGGCGCGCATCACCGCCTCGCCGGTGATCTACGGCGACCGCGTGTACGTCGGCGTGTCCTCCGGCGATTGGGGCGGTCTGACGCCGGGCTACAAGTATTCGTTCCGCGGCAGCGTCGCCGCGCTGGACCTGAAGACCGGCAAGCTGCTGTGGAGCTTCCGCACCACGCCCGAGGGCTACACCGGTGCGTCGGTGTGGGGCACGCTGGCGATCGATCCGCTGCGCCAGCGCGTCTACGCCACCACCGGCAACAACTACTCGGTGCCGACCGAGGTCGCCAGTTGCGTCAAGAACGCCAACGGCGACAAGACCGCGCAACTGGCGTGCATGGCACCGGACAACTACGTCGATTCGGTGCTGGCGCTGGACATGCGCAGCGGCAAGCCGGTGTGGACGCGCCGCCTGCAGGGCGCCGACGCCTGGTCGCTGTCGTGCCTGGTCGCGCCGACCAATGGCCTGTGCCAGGACCCGCAGGGGCCGGACTACGACTTCAGCGGCGGCGGCGCCAACCTGTTCACCGCGATCCGCAACGGCAAACCGCAGGCGCTGGTCGGTGCCGGCCAGAAGAGCGGCGTCTACTGGGCCTTCGACGCCGACACCGGGCAGGCCGTGTGGTCGACCCAGGTCGGCCCGGGCGGCACCGCCGGCGGCATCGAATGGGGCTCGTCAGTGGATCCGTTCTCCGGTCGCGTGTACGTGGCCATCAACAACAACGAGCACACGCCGTACACGCTGGCGCCGGGCAACACCGAAACCTGGAACGCCGGCTCCTGGGCCGCGCTGGATGCGGCCAGCGGCAAGATCCTCTGGCAGGTCAAGGTGCCGGGCACCGATCCGGTGCAGACCGCGTTCGGCGCCGGCGGCCGCGGCCCGCTGGCGTCGTCGCCGGGCCTGGTCTATGCCGGCTCGATGTCCGGCGCGATGACCGTGCTCGATGCCAGGACCGGCGCCACCCTGTGGAGCTTCGACGCCGGCGGTTCGGTGTCGAGCGCACCGGCGATCGTCGATGGTGCGGTGTACTGGGGCGCCGGCTACAGCCGTTTCAACTTCGGCACCGGGGTCAACAAGCTGTACAAGTTCGTGCCGTCGAACCGGCGCTGAGCGCAGCCCGCGCTCGCCGCCATGCGTGCATCGCCTCTCCTGCGCACGCGGGAGCGGCGATGCGGCATCGGGTTGGGACACACCGACTCGCGCGGGCATAAAAAAGGCCGGCGGGCTCCGTTTTTCACGAAGCCCGCCGGCCTGTCGGCGTGTTGCTCAGTTGAACGTGTAGTCCAGCGTCAGGAACATTTCCCGGCCATTGTACTCGCTCGCGGTCTGCCCGGTGGTGACGAACTCGAAGCCGCCGGCGTAGTACGGAATCGCACCGACCTTGTCGAAGATGTTCGACACGGCGAGCTTTGCGTGCAGATCCGGCGTGATCTGCAGGCCGACCGAGCCGTTCCAGGTGATCCACGCCGGCGCATGGCCCCGGTAGGTGGTGTCCTGCACGGTGACCTGGTTGCCGTCCTGGGTGACCTGGCAGACGCCGGTGGAGATCGTCTCGCCGCCATTGGACACGGTCACCATGCTCGGCTGGATGCCGTTGGGCAGCACGTCGCAGCCGGCGTAGTTCGGTGCGCGCATCCGGCCGTTGCGCACGCCGGAGATCGACACGTTCCAACGGCCCTTGGTCCAGTCGGCGATCCAGGTCATGCGGCTGGCCACGTTCTGGTAGCGGGTGTTCTGCAACGGATCCGACGCCAGCACGCGCTGCTTGTACGACAGGTTGTTGGTGTAGTTGATGCCGGCGCGGAAATCGCCGTAGCCATCGGTGTGGAACTTGTAGTCCAGCGTCGCATCGACGCCGGCCACGTACAGCGAGGCTTCGTTGATCGGGCCGGACTGCACCGAAACGATCTGGCCGTTGGCGTCGCGCGTCACCATCTGGGTGACCATCCGGCAGTACTCCGATCCGGCCACGTGCGCCGTGTACGGCGACAGGCCCGAGGTGCCGTTCGGCTTCAGGCCGGTCAGGCAGCCTGCCTCGTCGGCGAGCACGGTGTCCTGGCCCAGGTACTGGATGGCGTTGTCCACGCCCATGTTCCAGTAGTCGGCCGACACCGAAAGCCCCTGCACGCCCGGCACCTGCCAGACGAAGCCGTAGGTCCACGAGTGCCCGGTCTGCGGCAGCAGCAGGCGGCTGCCGTTGGTGTAGAGCGTGTAGTACTGCGAGGTCGGGCGCTGCACGCTGTTGCACCAGGTGTTGTTGTTCTGCCCGGCCTTGATCGCGTTCACGCACTGCAGCGGGTCGGCATAGAAGCCCACCGGCGAGGTCGACCCGGTCAGGTAGATGGCCTGCATGTCCGGCGCCTTGAAGTTGGTGCCGTAGCTGCCGCGCAGCAACAGACCGTCGTACGGGCGCCACTCCAGGCCCGAGCCCCAGGTACGGGCGATGTCGGCACGGCTGGCGTCGTTGTACTTGTCCAGGCGACCGGACAGCGTCCAGGTCACCGTGTCCAGCACCGGCAAGCGGAACTCCGTGCCCAGCGAAAAGCGCTGCCGGGTGCCGGCACCGGTGAGATAGGCGCCGAACGGATTCTGGAAGGTGGACGGATCGGCCGCGCGCGGGTCGGGCGACAGCTTGAAGCCGTTGTGCGCCGCTTCGAACACCGCGGCCCAGCCCACCGACCGATCGGCCCAGGGCAGCTTGAACAGGTCGCCGTTGACGCGCAGTTGCGCCTGGTCGAGCCAGGACGACGCGGTGTTGACGCCGGTCACCGCGAACTGGTCGTACTGCTGCGGGGTGATCGGGTTCCAGAACTGCTGCCAGTTGAACGCGTAGATCGGCAGGCCGTTCGCGGTGGTGCCCTGCTGCTGGCCGAGGAAGAAGTTGTTGGTGGCCTGCGCGTTGTAGCCGGTGAACTCCTCGCGGACGATGTACTTCTGGGTGTTGAGGTTGAGGTCCCAGTTGAAGCGGCCGTCGAACACGGTGCCGCGCAGGCCGGCCTGCAGGTTCCAGTTGCGCTCGCGGTCGTAGGTGTTGGCGCTGACGCCGATCTCTTTCTGGGTCAGCTGGCGGATCACCTGGTTGACCGTCTGCCCGGTGGTCTGGTCGTAGAACGGACCGGCACTGAACACGTTGAGCTGCGTGTTGGAGATGCCCACGGTCTGGTACAGCGCGGCCGAGCCGTAGAACTGCAGGCCGTTCTGGAAATCGTATTCGCCCGACAGATAGCCGCTGTTGCTGATGCTGCCCGGGGTCAGCACCCAGTTCTGGAACAGCGCCGGCTGCGCGCAGTAGAAACCGTTGTCGGTGACGCCGGTGACCTGGGCGCCGTTGGTGGTCACCGAGTGCGACTGGGTCAGGCGCGAGTTGCTGAACTTGTCGCAGGTGCCGGCGGGCGGCGTGATGTAGCGGCCGTTGGCGTCGGTGGCCGACAGTGCGATGGCGCCGGCGGCGTCGTACTGGTAGCCGAACATGCGCGAGGCGGGTCCCCAGGCGCCGTAGCCCGCGTCGGCCACGGAATCCTGGTAGGGCCGGTCCATGCCCCACAGCGCGCTGCGGTTGGAGTGCTCCAGGTTGTAGGTCACGTGCCAGTTGTCGCCCGCGCGGCCACCGACGAAGTTGATGTCGCCATAGTCGCGGCCGCCGCGCGTCGCGCCGCCCAGGGTGACCTGCAACTGATTGCCCTGATAGTCCTTCTTCAGGATCACGTTCACCACGCCGGCGACCGCATCCGAGCCATAGATCGACGACGCGCCGGAGGCCAGCACTTCGATGTGATCGATCATCCCGGTGGGGATGTTGTTGAAGTTCTGGAAGTTGCTCTGCTTGTTGAGCGGCTGCGGGTAGTCGACCACGCGATGGCCGTCGATCATCAGCAGGCTGAACCCGGGGCCGAGTCCGCGCAGGTTCACCGAGCGCGCATTGACCGAACTGGAGCCCCACGACGCCGGGTCGGACACCTGCTGGCCCACCTGCGGCAGCGAGTCGAGGAATTCCCACAGCGTGGTGTAGCCCTGCTTCTTGATCTCTTCGCCGGTGATGGTGACCACCGGCGCAGGGCCTTCGACCTCCACCCGCGGGATCAGCGATCCGGTGACCGTCACCGCCTTGAGTTCGACCGGCTTGTCGGCCTTGCCGGCGCCACCGGGCGGGGCCGCGCTGTCGGGCGCGGATTGCGCCATGAGAGAAGGCGCCCACAGCGCGAGCGCAACGGAACTGGCGATGAGTCCACGCCGGAAAGCGATTCTATTCACTGGTCTCCCCCACAGGAGCGATCGATGTTCGAGATGTGCCCAGCCCGCCCTAGCCCCCTGGCCTCGCGCGGGCCGTCCGCGAGGCGGTGCATACACGAACCAAAAGTTCATATATGTGACGCCAGCGTTATAGGCCGAATTTGAATCGATGCAAGCTGCGTTGCAGCACAACGCGATTCGATTTAAGTAATTGAATCTACTGAAATTTGTCGGAAAGATTACAGAAAGGTAACCACCGGCCTCCGATTGCCCGCGCCGGCACGCCAAGGCAGTCCGTTCCGCGGGGATTGGCGCGCACCGTCAGCGCCCCAGGTGGATCCGAAGGCGCACCCTTGCCCGGCCGACACGTGTGACAGGCGATCCGCCCGCTGCGTCGCGCCGCCCCTGCGTCGCGATTTTCGCTGCAGATGGACAGGGTCCGGGTCACGTGCGCGGCATGGTGAAGCGCGCCGATGTGCCCGCCGTGGGCCGCGCTTCTTTCGCGCCATCACACGCAATGTGAGCAGCTGTCTACGAAACCGGCCTTCCGAGCGTGACGCCTGGCACGCAATCGCGGGGGCGTCGCCCGTAGCCTCGGCAGGCACCCTGAACTCGGGTGCAATGGCATCCGGTCCCCTGCCGGATGATCTCGTCCCTCTTCGCAAAAGGAAGATCGATGAATCGCAAGCATGCGTTGTACCTGGCGTTGCTGGCTGGTATCGCCAGTCTGTCCCCCGTCGCCATGGCTGCCATTCCCCCAGCAGCCGAAATGGATTCCGCCCCGGTCGAAGCCCGCCCGGATGCCGCCGCGCTCGGTGGCGCCGAGCTGCGCAGCCTCACCCCGGGCAGCGCCCACGCGCCGCGCCTGATCGAGCTGGCCGCGCCCGACAGCACCAAGGCGGCGGCGATGAAGCAGGCACGCGGGCAACAGGTCAAGAACGGCCAGCCGCTGCAGATCGGCTTTTCCCGCGACGTCGCCAAGCCCGACATCAACCTGCGCCGCCTGGCCTGGCAAACCCTGCCCAATGGCGCGCAGGTCACCAGCTTCGAGATCGTCTCGACCAATGCGCAGGCGCTGCGCGCAGCGCTGCAACTCAGCGCCAGCGGCGCTCAGCCCGGCGATCCGCGCAAGGCGACGCTGCGCTTCGCCGGCGAGGATGGCCGCGTGTTCCAGCAGAGCGGCGCCGATTTCGCCGGCAGCCAGCCCGGCTGGTCGGCGGTGATCGCCGGCGCACGCATGGTGGTGGAGATCGAACTGCCGGCCGGCCAGTACCCGCAGGGCTTCGCGCTGAAGATCCCGCAGCTCTCGCACCTGGACATCAGCCCGGTGGCCAGCGACACGATGATGCGGCCGATGATCGGCGAGAGCGATTCGTGCGAGCGCGACATCGTCTGCCGCGCCAATCCGACCTCCGGCTTCACCTCGGCGGCCAAGTCGGTGGCGCGCATGACCTTCACCAGCGGCGGCAGCACCTATCTGTGCACCGGCACCCTGCTCAACAACAGCAACTCGCCGAAGAAAGCGATGTTCTGGAGCGCGGCGCACTGCATCAGCACCCAGACCGTGGCCAATACGCTGCAGACCTACTGGTTCTACGACGCCACCACCTGCGGCGGCTCCACGGTCAATTCCAACTACACCACGCTCGGCGGCGGCGCCTACCTGCGCTATACCAACACCACCCGCGACACCACGCTGCTTGAGCTCAAGAGCGCTCCGCCGAGCGGCGCGTTCTACGCGGGCTGGAGCAGCTCGGCGATCGGCTCCACCGGTACCGCGATCGAGGGCATCCACCACCCGGCCGGCGACGTCAAGAAGTACTCGCTGGGCAAGGTCACCGCGCTGTCCAGCTCCATCGATGGCAAGTCGCCGCTGTATCGCGTGCAGTGGAGCACCGGCGTCACCGAAGGCGGCTCGTCCGGCTCCGGCCTGTTCACCGTCAACAGCAGCGGCGCCTATCAGTTGCGCGGCGGCCTGTATGGCGGCACCTCGTACTGCAGCGCGCCGAGCGATCCGGACTACTACTCGCGCTTCGCCGACGTGTATTCGTCGATCCAGCAGTACCTGAGCCCGTAAGCCAAGGTCCGGGAGGGCCGTACTCCCGCACCTGCGCCTAGGACAGGCCGTCTCACACGGGCGGCCTGTCCGTTTCGCACGCGGTGGCGCACACCGGCTACACTCGACGCATTCCCCTACCGGCAGATGCGCATTGGCCAAGCCCAACTACTCCTTCGAAAAGCGTCAGCGCGAGCTGGCCAAGAAGAAACAGCAGGAAGAAAAAGAAGCGCGCAAGCGCGAAGCGCGTGCCTCAGCCGCCAAGCCTGCCGCGGACGGCGACGCCGCACCGAACGAAGCCGACACCGCCAGCGACGCCTAGCCGTCGCGGCATCGCAGGCGCCTGCCGCCCAGCGTGATGCTTCCCTCCATTGCCCCTGTCGCGCGACGTGCCTGCATCGACGCGACATGAGCGGCCGCGCTCAGCCGACCTTCTTGGCGAGCATCGTGCCCAGCACGAACAGCACCAGGGCGATGACGATGCCGGCCCAGAACAGGAACTTGGCGACGCCCATCGCTGCGCCCGCCACGCCGCTGAAGCCGAGCGCGCCGGCGATGAGTCCGATGATGGCGATGATGATGGCCCACTTGATCATGATGCGGTCTTCCCGAAACGAGGACAGGCGCACGCCGTGACGGCGTGCACTGGCGCCGACAGACGGCCGACGCTGATGCCGGAGACTAGCCAGCGCGGGATGCGCACGCGGTGAAACGCGGATGCACGCGCCGTGCACGCATCGCACGGCACGGCCTGGCGCTCAGGCGATGCCCCTCTGCGCAGGCGACGACGCTTCGGCCGGCAGGCGCGCCGGACGCCACGCTGCGCGGCGCCGCGGCGGATCGGCCCGGTCGGCGAAGGTAGCGCTGCAGGCCTGTGGCATCCGCACCGCGCGTGCGGCAGCACGACCTGCATGTTGGCGATGCAGCACCGCGGCGTCAGGCACGGGAACCCGCGCGTGGCGCGCACCGCCTCTGCACATCCCCTCCACCCTCCCGTCACGGACCGCGCGCGCGGCTCCCGGCACAGTGCAGCCGGGCACTGTCGCCCGCTCGGAGATCCGCATGGCCAGCCCGCAGGAACTGGAAGAGAAATTCTGGAAGGCATTGAAGTCCGACCGCACCGTGATGCTGGGTCTGGACGGCGTCGAGGACGGCCACGCGCGTCCGATGACCGCGCAGTTCGAGGGCGATCGCGGCGGCCCGATCTGGTTCTTCACCTCCAAGGACAACGCGCTGGTGCAGAAGCTGACGCAGAGCCAGCGGGTGATCGCGGCGTTCAGCGCCAAGAACCACGATCTGTTCGCCAGCATCAGCGGCACCCTCAGCGTCGACAACGACCAGGCGGTGATCGAGCGCCTGTGGAACGGCTTCATCGACGCCTGGTACGAACAGGGCAAGGACGATCCAAAGCTGGCGCTGCTGCGCCTGGATCCGGATCACGCGCAGATCTGGCTCAACGGCTCGAGCCTGATGGCCGGCATCAAGGTGCTGTTCGGCATCGATCCCAAGCGCGACTACCAGGACAAGGTCGCCGACGTGCCGCTGCGCTGAGCGGCACGCGACGCAATGCACGCCAGCCGGCCGCATGCCGGCTGGCCATGCACGATCAGGTCCGCGAGGTCAGCGGCAGCCGCTGACGGATCGCCTCGCGCAGCACGCGTTCGCATTGCCGGGTGGCGGCATCCACGTCGTTCTCGGCCAATGCCTCCGCGCGCGCCAATGCCGCCAACGCGGCGCCCGTGTCGCCACGCTGCGCCGCCATCAGCGCCTGGCAGCGCGGACGCAACGCCGGACTCGTCCAATCGATCTCCGCATTCAGTGACGCATCCAGGGGATCTGCCTGGTCGGCGCCGGCCATGGCACGCGAGAACGCGAGTTCGCAGCGCAACAGCGCGACCAGGGTGTGCCAGGCTTCGGCGACCGGCGCAGGCAGCGTCGCGACCTGCTCTTCGAAAACCGGCTGCAGGGCAGCGATCTGCGCCCACTCGCCACGGATCTGCATGGCTTTCAGCGTGAACCAGACATAGAAAAACCAGCCGTCGCCGTCCGCGAGCAGAGCCAGGCGGTGTGCCGGCAGCTTGTCCGCGGTGACGCCGCGCAGCGAGAGGCCATTGAGTTCGGCCAGCACCTCGGCCAGGGCGTCCGGATCGCGCCGCCGTGCATGCTTCAGCAACTTCAGGCCGTCGCTGCCGCCGAGCGCGCTCTGCAACGGCACCAGATTGCCCAACCCGACTGCCAGATTGAACACGGCTGCGCCGATGCAGAACGCGCCACTGCTGCTGCCCAGCCCCAGGCGCCATGCCAGGAATCCGCATCCGGCCGCCACCAGCAGGTTGGCCAGCGGACCTCCGGCGATCAGCATTAGATACTGGCGGCGCACTGCCGCATACGGGTTCGGCACCGCCAGCACGACGCCCGTGTTGTCGCCTTGCCGCGTGCGTTGCCAGCGAACCCGCCAGCCGCGGCGCCGCGCAAGCAGGTGCAGTGGGCCGACCCGCACCATGGACACGGTCATGCCGACCGCGCGCGCCGCCAACGCGTGTCCGCCTTCGTGGATCGCAATCGTGGCGAACACCGCCAGCGGGAAGATCAGCAGCATCGCCAGAAAGGGCGCCAGCGCCGACGTGACCACGTGCGCCAGGGCCATGCAGCCGGCGACCATCGCCAGGTTGCCGACAATGATCAGGACAAGGCGCACACCTTTGAGCACGGCGTCGAGCCAGGGCGGTGCGGCCCATGCGGTGCGCGTTTGGTCGATGGCGCTCATCCGCGTCCACCCCGTTGGAGCGCGCCTCGCCCCGCCTCGCGCAGCACCCCACTGCGATCGCGCCCTGCCCCGCACCGCTGCTGGCGCGATCTGCCAAGTCCTTGCACGGTTCGCCGGCGCCGTCCGATCGCCCACGCGCCGCGACTAGCGGCGATAGCGCACCGCCAACTGCGCGGCCGCCGCGGCGCGCTGCCGACGCAGGGCAAGGCCGAGCGGGCTCATGGTGGCGACATCGGCGTCGCCCGACTGCTCCTCCAGGGCGCGCTGCACCCGCGGCGACAGGCCCCAGTCCGCGGAAATGGCCTTGGCGCAGTGCGCCGACCACGCCTCCAGCATCTCGGTCATCGCCGCCGGCGTCGGGGCTGCCTCGGCGTGGCGTGCATGGACATCGCGCAGCACCTGCACCACCGAGACCGCGCCCAACCCGCACAACAGCGCCAGCAATTGCGCGGCGTTCGCATCCTCGCGGTCCGGGACCTGCGAGGCGGCATGCGCCGACAGCAGGGTGTGTTCCCACAGCACCGCCGCACAGCGGCCGAAGACGCTGCCGTCGTCGACGATCACCGGCTGCAGCAGCGCCGCCAGCACGATCTGGCGCAGGCCCTCGGTACCGAGCAGGGCCACCGCCCGCTCCAGGTTCTCGATCGGCTCGGGATGGCGGCGGTAGACGACGCTGTTGGCGATGCGCAGCAGGTTGCCGGCCAGCGCCGGGTCCTGGCCGAGGATCGTGGCGATGGAATGCGCGCCGGCGGCCGGATCGTTGATCGCGCGGGTGAGCTGCGGCAGCAGATGCGGGCGCCGCGGCGTATAGCGCGGATGCGCGTCGATGCGCGCCAGCACCGCGGCGGCATCGGCCATGACCGCCGGCGCGACCGCGGCCGATGCAGTGACCGGCCGCCCGGCGAACGCCAGTTCGCATAGCCGCGCCAGGATCGCGGCGTCCGGCACCGGCTCCAGGTCGAGCAGCGCCGGATCGGCGAACGGGTCGACGCCCGGGTCCACGGCGTCGACAGGCGCGACTGGCGCGGTGCGTGCGGACGCGGCCGGCGTGTCGGGCAGGTCGGCATCGTCGGCGCTGAGGCGCGCCTGCCGCGCCTCGGCCGCGTCGCCTTCGCCACGGCGCAGCCACCACCAGAGCCCGGCTCCCAGCACCAGCACACCCGCACTGATGGCAATCCACATGATCGGCACGATCGTCGTCATCCGCAAAACATCGCCAGGTCCCCGCGCCCGGCCACCGGTGCGCGCCCATGCGGCGCGCCATGTCATTCAAGCACGCCGCGCGGTGTTCTGCGCAACGTCGGCGTCACGCGGCCGCCGACCTCCGTCAGGCGGTCATGGACAACGCGCGATCGCACCAGCCGGTGGCAAGCAAGCGGCGTGCCGCAGCGTCCGCCGGCGCCCCGTCCAGTTGCTGCGCCGATCTCCGCAGCGCAGCGCGCAGCGTGCGCGGCCGATCCGGGCCCAGGCCCAGGCGCGCCCGACGACTCGCCTCTCGGCGGCGACGGGACCGCGCGCGCTCAGTGCGGCGCCGGCGCGGGCACCGTGCGATGGCCGTAGCTGAGCACCCGGGTCAGCTTCCAGCCGTCCGGGTCCTGGCGCCACACCATCACGAACTTGGCGATGCCCTCGCAGCGGCCGCTGGCCAGTTCGCAGAAACGGTGTTCGCCTTCCTCGATCGCGCCGAAGTCCTTGACCGGGTAGACCCGCAACGTGCCGGGCAGCAATGCGCGGCGGACCTTGCCGCAGATCCATTTGCGCGTGTTGTCGACCACGCTCGCGCGGTCCCGGGTGACGCCGCCGGTGTCGTGGTAGAACTCCACGTCCGGCACGAACATGGACTCGAACACGGCCATGTCGCAGCGGTTGTAGGCGTCGAACAGGCGCTGGTCCAGCGCCGCGACGGTGTCGAACAGCGGCCCCGCGGCGCCGTCATCGGCCGGTTCCGCGGCACCGGCCACCGCCGTGCATGCCATCAGCCACAACGCTCCCCAGGTTTTCATCGGCAACCTCCCCATGTGTCGATGCGCCACTATGGGCCTGTCGCGACAGCGGCCGCAAGACGGCCGCATGCGGGCACGCGACCGGGTGCGCGATGCACGCCTGCCGCAGCGAGGCGCGCGCCAGGCATGCTCGCCGACGACGGCGTCTGCGCCTGTACCCGTCGGCGCTACATGTTGCGCCGATACTCGCCGCCCACCTCGTACAGGGCGTGGCTGATCTGGCCCAGGCTATGGGTCTTGACCGCCTCCATCAGCGCCGCGAACACGTTGCGGCGCTCGCGCGCGGTGCGCTGCAGCGCGCCCAGGCCGGCGCCGTCGGCGGCCAGCGCCAGCGCGTTGCGGCGCTGCTGCCAGTCGCGCACGTTGCCGATCTGCTGGTTCTTTTCCTGCTCGGTGGAACGGATCAGCTCGATCTCGGTCGCGGTCTCGCCGGCATGCTCCTTGGGCAGGAAGGTATTGACCCCGACCAGCGGCAGGCTGCCGTCGTGCTTCTTGTGCTCGTAGTACAGGCTCTCTTCCTGGATCTTGCCGCGCTGGTACATGGTGTCCATCGCGCCGAGCACGCCGCCGCGCTCGCTGATCGCCTCGAACTCCTTGTACACCGCCTCCTCGACCAGGTCGGTGAGCTGCTCGACGATGAAGCTGCCCTGCCAGGGGTTCTCGCAGAAGTTCAGCCCCAGCTCCTTGTTGATGATCATCTGGATCGCCACCGCGCGGCGCACGCTTTCCTCGGTCGGCGTGGTGATCGCCTCGTCGTAGGCGTTGGTGTGCAGGCTGTTGCAGTTGTCGAACAGCGCGTACAGCGCCTGCAGCGTGGTGCGGATGTCGTTGAACTGGATCTCCTGCGCGTGCAGCGAACGGCCCGAGGTCTGGATGTGGTACTTCATCATCTGGCTGCGTTCGTTGCCGCCGTAGCGCTCGCGCATCGCCCGCGCCCAGATCCGCCGCGCCACCCGGCCGATCACCGTGTACTCCGGGTCCATGCCGTTGCTGAAGAAGAAGCTCAGGTTCGGCGCGAAATCGTCGATGTGCATGCCGCGCGCCAGGTAGTACTCGACGATGGTGAAGCCGTTGCTGAGGGTGAAGGCGAGCTGGCTGATCGGGTTCGCCCCGGCCTCGGCGATGTGGTAGCCGGAGATCGACACCGAGTAGAAGTTGCGCACCTTCTGCTCGACGAAATACTGCTGGATGTCGCCCATCATGCGCAGCGCGAACTCGGTGCTGAAGATGCAGGTGTTCTGCGCCTGGTCCTCCTTGAGGATGTCGGCCTGCACCGTGCCGCGCACGCTGGACAGGGTCTGCGCCTTGATCTGAGCATAGGTCTGCGCGTCCACCAACTGGTCGCCGCTGACCCCGAGCAGGGCCAGGCCGAGGCCGTCGTTGCCCGGCGGCAGTTCGCCGTGATAGCGCGGGCGTTCGCGGCCTTCGAACAATCGCGCCAGGGTCTGCTCGGCCTGCGCCCAGCGCTGCGCATCGGCCTTGAGATGCTTCTCCACCTGCTGGTCGATGGCGGTGTTCATGAACATCGCCAGGATCATCGGCGCCGGGCCGTTGATGGTCATCGACACGCTGGTGGTCGGCGCGCACAGGTCGAAGCCGGAGTACAGCTTCTTCATGTCGTCCAGGGTCGGGATGTTGACTCCGGAGTTGCCGATCTTGCCGTAGATGTCCGGGCGCGGCGCCGGATCCTCGCCGTACAGGGTGACGCTGTCGAAGGCGGTGGACAGGCGCGCGGCCGGCTGGCCGACGCTCAGGTAGTGGAAGCGCCGGTTGGTGCGCTCGGGCGTGCCCTCGCCGGCGAACATGCGGATCGGGTCCTCGCCGGTGCGCCGGTACGGATACACGCCGCCGGTGTACGGATAGCTGCCGGGCAGGTTCTCCTTGCCGAGGAAGGTCAGCAGCTCGCCCCAGCTCCTGTAGCGCGGCGCGGCGATCTTAGGAATGGACTGGTGGCTCAGCGACTCCCGGTAGTTCTCCACCCGGATCGGCTTGCCGCGCACCGCATATTCGGTGACCGGATCGGTGATCGACTTCAGCCGCTGCGGCCACTCGCGCAGCAGCTTCAGCGATTCGCTGGACAGCGACTGCAACGCATCGTTGTAGCGCTGGCGCAGCAACAGCAGGCTGGCGTCCTCGGCAGCGTCGGCCGCCTCGGCGGCTGCGCGCGACGCCGGCAGCAGGTCCTGCGCCGCATACAGTTCCAGTTGCGCCGGCAACTGCGGATCCTGCAGTTCGTGCAGCGCCTGCCAGAATGCCTGCGCGCGGTCGGCGGCCTCGGCCTGGCGCAGCACCCCGGCATTGATCGCCCGGCCCTGCTCGGCGATCTCGGCCAGGTAGCGCACGCGTGCGCCGGGAATCAGCACGGTGGCGCGCGGCTCCTTCAGCGTGGTGTCGAGCTGCGGGCGGAAGTCGCAGTGCGGCGGCGGGCCCGCGGCGGCATCGGCCTGCGCGGTCAGCTTGTCGCGCAGCAGGCGGCACAGATTGACGAACATCCAGCTGACGCCCGGGTCGTTGAACTGGCTGGCGATGGTCGGATACACCGGCACCGCCTCGTCCTCCAGCTGGAACGCCGCACGGTTGCGCCGCCACTGCTTGCGCACGTCGCGCAGCGCGTCCTCGGCGCCGCGCCGGTCGTACTTGTTCAGCACCACCAGCTCGGCGAAGTCGAGCATGTCGATCTTCTCCAGCTGGCTCGGCGCGCCGTAGTCGCTGGTCATCACGTACACCGGGAAATCGACCAGATCGACGATCTCCGAATCGCTCTGGCCGATACCGGCGGTCTCCACGATCACCAGGTCGTAGCCGATGCCCTTGAGCAGCGCGATGCAGTCCTTCAGCACCCGATTGGTGGCGGCGTGCTGGCGCCGCGTGGCCATCGAGCGCATGTACACGCGCGGGCTGCGCAGCGCGTTCATGCGGATGCGGTCGCCGAGCAGCGCGCCGCCGGTACGGCGTCGGCTGGGGTCCACCGACACCACCGCGATGCGCATCTGCGGGAAGCTGGCCAGGAAGCGGTTGAGCAGTTCGTCGGTGACCGAGGACTTGCCGGCGCCGCCGGTGCCGGTGAGGCCGAGCACCGGTGCGGCGCGCCGGCTGCGCGGCTCGGCCGCGGACGCCGTGCCGGACTGCCACTGCTTGCGCAACAGCGCCAGTTCCGCCTCCGAGAACGCCCCGTCCTCGATCGCCGACAGCATCCGGCCGATCCCGATCTCGTCGTCGATGTCCGGCAGCGGGGAGCCGGCCGGCGTCGCGCCACGCGCGTCCGCCGCCGTCTGGCGCCCTTGCCCGGCACGCGCAACCACGTCCTCGATCATCTCCACCAGGCCCATCTTCATGCCGTCGTTGGGGTGGTAGATGCGCTCCACGCCGTAGGCCTGCAGCTCGGCGATCTCCTCGGGAGTGATGGTGCCGCCACCGCCGCCGAACACCCGCACATGGCCGGCGCCGCGCTCGCGCAGCATGTCCACCATGTACTTGAAGTACTCCACGTGGCCGCCCTGGTAGGACGACAGCGCGATCGCGTCGGCATCCTCCTGCAGCGCCGCGCGCACCACGTCCTCGACGCTGCGGTTGTGACCGAGATGGATCACCTCGGCGCCCTGCGCCTGGATCAGGCGGCGCATGATGTTGATCGCCGCATCGTGGCCGTCGAACAGGCTGGCGGCGGTGACGAAACGCAGGGGACTGGCGTCCGTCTGCGGCAACGGAACGCGGGACGCGGGAAGGCTCATCGTGCGGACATCGAAAAGAGAATGCCGCGATTCTAGGCGCGCAGCGCGACACGGGCAGGTTGCGCTGCAGCATCGGCGCCTGGTCGACGGGCCACCTGCACGACACCGCGCCTGGCTATCCGCTGCATGAATACGCTCTCGGCCGCGCGTCAACAGCCGCGCCGGTCGCGGCGTTTCCTCACGCGTCGGCACCCCGCCGATGCCTTCGGAGACATCGCATGTTCGCTCGTCCCTTGTTGCTGGCCACCCTGCTCGGCGGCGCGTTCGCCGGCGCCATGGCCGCCGCGCCCGCGCAGGCGCGCGAAGTGGTGGAACTGTCGGTCCGCACCGCGCCGCCGCCGCCGATCGTGGAACGGGTGGTGGTGCGGCCCGGCTACGTGTGGATGCCCGGCTACTGGCGGTGGAATGGCCACCGCCACGTCTGGGTCGCCGGCCGCTACGTGGTGGAGCGGCCGGGCTACGTCTACGTCGGCCCGCGCTGGGAGCACTACGGCCCGGCCTATCGCTTCCACGCCGGGTACTGGGTCCATCACTGATTCAGCGTCCTGCAGCGCCGCGCGATCGCCGTGCTGGCGGCGCGCGCGGCGGCGTTCCCAATGCCTGCATGGCCGCCCCGCCAAATCCACGCCGCTCCCGCAGGTGCGGCGCCAGCCTCGTCGGGGGGCGCTATTGCGGGAGGGACTTCAGTCCCGACGCATGAAGGTGCCAGGTGGCTTTGTACTTCGCGCGTCGCGGCTGAAGCCGCTCCCACAGATGCGGCTTCAGCCTTGTCGGAGGACTGCACTGTGGGAGGGACTTCAGTCCCGACGACGGAGGGCGTCAGTCGGCGTTCTGCTTCGCCTGTCGCGGCTGCATGACAGTTGACGGCCGCTGCGCTGCGGAGAGACTTCAGTCCGGCGCTTGGGACTGAACGCCGTCGGGGCTGAAGCCCTGCTCCCACACTGCGATCGCATTTGTCGGCGGCCACCACGGGGTGGACAAGGTCCCGACCGGCATCGCTCGCCCACTCGTCTCGTGTGGCGGCCGCCGTCGCCGCCGAGAGCCATCCTGTTCCGCGATCTCAGGCATCGCCCCCGGCCAACGGGCCCTCCTGCCCCGGCGTCGCACAGCGTCACGAGATGCCCGCCCCGCCAGGCCACCACGCCATCGCACCGGCGGGCGGCAATTGCTTTAAAATGCCGCCATCGCGACGCTCAGGGCCTGTTCCGGAACCGTCGCGTTTTTGTTTTGCGCCACCCCCAGGCACGGTCCTGGACCATGGTGCCCGACACCTGCAACGCCAGCGGAGCCCCCATGCTTTTCGAAACGCTAGCCAACACCGGCCACGAACAGGTCGTCTTCTGCCATAACCGCGACGTGGGACTGCAGGCGATCATCGCCATCCACAACACCGTGCTCGGCCCTGCGCTGGGCGGCGTGCGCATGCGCCCCTACGCCAACACCGAGTCCGCCCTGCAGGACGCGCTGCGGCTCAGCCGCACCATGACCTACAAGAACGCGCTGGCCGGGCTCAACATCGGCGGCGGCAAGGCGGTGATCATCGGCGACCCGAAGAGCGACAAGTCCGAGGCGCTGTTCCGCGCCTTCGGCCGCTACGTCGATTCGCTGGGCGGCCGCTACATCACCGCCGAGGACGTCGGCACCGACGTCAACGACATGGAGCAGATCTACCTGGAGACCGAGTACGTCACCGGCGTGCACCAGGTGCATGGCGGCTCCGGCGACCCGGCTCCGTTCACCGCCTACGGCGCGCTGCAGGCGCTGATGGCCTCGCTGCAACGCAAATTCGGCCACGAGGAGATCGGCAAGACCAGCATCGCCGTGCAGGGTCTGGGCCACATCGGCATGGAACTGGTGAAGCTGCTCAAGGAACGCGGCGCCAAGCTGTACGTGACCGACCTGGACCCGGCGCTGGTCGCGCGCGCGGTGGCCGAATACGGCGCCGAAGCGGTGGATCCGGACGACATCTACGACGTCGCCGCCGACGTGCTGGCGCCGTGCGCCCTGGAAAGCGCGCTCGACGAGGCCAAGCTGCCGCGGCTCAAGGTCAAGATCGTCTGCGGCACCGCCAACAACCAGTTGGCCAATCCCGGCGTCGGCGAGGAACTGCACCGCCGCGGCATCCTCTACGCGCCGGACTACGCGGTCAACGCCGGCGGCGTGATGAACGTGTCGCTGGAGATCGACGGCTACAACCGCGAACGCGCGATGCGGCTGATCCGCAGCATGTACCACAACCTCGGCAAGATCTTCGACCTGTCCGAGCGCGAGAACATTCCGCCGCAACAGGCCGCCGACCGCATCGCCGAGGCGCGCATGCAGGCGATCGGCAAGCTCAAGCTGCCGCTGGGCCGCACCGCACCGCGCTCGATGGGCCATCTGCGCGGCGAGTGAGGCACCGTGCCGCCTGCGCCGCAGGCGGTCGGTCGCAGAGGATGCAGGGCCGGGATCCCCCCGACCCTGTCTGATCGACCCCGAACCGGCGCCGCACGCGCCGGACCGGGTCCCCGGACTCAGAAGCCCAGACGATAGCGCAGCGATACCGCACGGTCGTCGCCGCGCGGACCGAAGCGCTGGTCGTAGCCCAGCCCCAGCAGCCCGCCGTTCCAGCGGGTCTGCAGGCTGGCGCCGAACAGGCCGCCCGATCGCGCCGGCTGCAGGTCCACCAGCGGCGCCCAGGCGTTCACGCCGACGAAGCTGGCCTGCCGGTCCAGGCCCTGCGCGGCCAGCGTCTGCTGCCATTCCGCATACCCTTGCAGCGACCAGCCGCGCCCGCCGAAGCCGCCGCGCAGGCCGGCCAGCGCCTGGCTGCGCGAGGAACTGGCGGCACCGGCCATCAGCCCGAAGCCATCGCCGCCCTGTTCGCGGAAGCCATCGCTGTCGATGCGGCTGTAGTCGGCGCCGGCATACGGCGTCAGCCACGCCGGGCCGCGTCCGAGCCGATAACCGACCTCGACACTGGAAGACAGGAAGCGACCGGCGTAGCGGCTGGAGGCGTCGGCGACGGTGTCGCCGAGCAGCAGGCTGCGGTCGAGCTGGCGCTGGTACTGGCCGGTGCCCAGTTGCGCCAGCGCGTAGGCGTCGCCGGCCACCGCGCCGAGATAGGCCTGGCCCTGCACCTGGCGGTTGCGGCTGCGGTCCAGGCTGCCGGCGTCGCTGGCGCGGCTCTCGCCGAAGGCGAAGCCGGCCACCGCGTGGTCGCCCAGCCGCAGATCCTGGCCCATCAGCCAGCCATCGAGCTGGAACGCGCTGCCGGCGAAGCTGCCCTGTCCGGTCTCGCCCAGACGCTGGCTCCAGGCGCCGACCGCGCGTGGCTGGTCGACCAGCGTATCGAAGCGGCTGGACAGTGCGCGCCGCTGCAGGTCCATGGTATCGAAGGTCATCGCGGTGGCCGCGGCATGCGCCTCGCCGGACAGGCTGCGCAGCGTCGCCGACGCCGCCGCCACGCTCGGCGACTGCTGCACCGCGCCGGCCGCCTTGAGCAAGGCCCCGTCGACCGTCGCCGGAGCCTGGCTCAGCTGCGTGTTGAGCTGCGCGAACGCCGCGTCCACGCGCGTCGCCGACGCCAGCGTGGCGGCGCTGATGTTGCCGAAGCTGGCCGCAGCGGCGGTGACGCTCAGCGACTGCACCGTGATCGAGGCGCTGGTGGCGTCGTAGGACAGCGACGAGGTCAGGAACACGTTCGACGGCGTGGTCACCGAGGCGAAGGTGCCGGTAAGCCCGCCGCTGGCCTGCAGCACCGTGTACGCGGTGTTGTTGACCACGTAGTCGCGCTTGCCCAGCACGTACAGCGAACCGCCCTGCAGCACGGCGCTGCCGCCGACCGAGAGCTTGTCGCCGACCAGCAGGGCCAGGCGGCCGTTGCTGCTCTGCACGTAGTTGCCGCTCAGGCTCAGGGTGGCCGCGCCGACCTGGAAGGTGCCGGCATTGGCGACGCTGCCGCCGAGCGCGCCGGTGCCGATGAAGGTCGCGCCGTTGCTGATCGCCACGTTGGAACTGCCGAGGCTGGCCGCGCTGAGCGTGCCGCCCTGCACCTGGGTGTCGCCGCTGTAGGTGTTCTGGGTGCCGCTCAGGGTCAGCGTGCCGCTGCCCTGCTTGATCAGGCCGCCGCTGCCGGCGATGTCGTTGGCCCAGGTCGAGCTGCCGGTGAACCCCACCGTCACGTCGCCCCAGTCGAAGCGGCCCGGCCCCTGCACGGCCTTGCCGACGTTGAGCAGCCCGTAGCCGAAGGTCGCATCCACGCCCGGCGTGCCCAGGTCGGTGGCGGTGCCGAGCAGGGTCTGCCGGACCAGGTCGTTGGTGAAGTACGGGAAGGCCTGCCAGACCAGCGCCGCCGCGCCGGACACCAGCGGCGCCGCGAACGAGGTACCGCTGCCGTAGTAGTAGTCGGGGTTGCTGGTGGAGGTGGTCGCCTTGGGATCGACGAACACCTCGGTACCCGGCGCGACCAGGCAGTAGCGCATCGCCGCGCCGCAGGCGTTGGAATACGAGGCCAGTTGCGTGCCGGTGGTGGAATCGGTGGCCGCCACCACCAGCCAGCCACGCTCCAGGTCCGCCGCCGGCAGCGTGCCGTTGGGGCCGGCCTTGCTGGGCAGCGAGGCGATGTCCGAGGGCGTGGCCTTGGATTCGTTGCCGGCGGCGAACACGACCAGGCCGCCGTTGCCGAGCACGAACGGGCGGTACTCGTCGGCGATGGCGTTGGTCGAGGTCAGGTCGGTCCAGTAGATGCCGCCCCAGGAGTTGTTCATCACCTTGACCCCGGCATTGATCAGGTCCTGGTGCACCTGGGCCAGGCCCAGTCCGCCGCTGACCTGGTTGCCGTTGCCGCTGCCGTCGTCCTTGGGCGGCGTGTCGGAGATGATGCGCGCGGACACGATCTGCGCGCCCGGGGCGATGCCGCCCGGCCACTGCCCGACCGACTTGCCCGCCGCCAGCTGCGCCACGGTGGTGCCGTGGCCGTCGACGTCGTCGACCTTGGTGTTGTTCTGGCTCGGATCGACGTAGATCAGGTTCGACACCACCCGTCCGGCCAACGCCGGATGGTTGCGGTTGACGCCGGTGTCGACCACGCCGATGCGGTAACCGCTGCCGTCGTAGCCGGCGTTGTGCGCGGCCAGCGTATTGGTCAGGGTCAGGTGCGCGTCGAACGCCGGCTGGGGCGGCGGCGGCGAGGTCGGGGGAGGCGACGTCGGCGGCGGCGGTGGGGGTGGCGGCGGCGAGGTCGGAGGCGGCGACGTCGGCGGCGGACTGCCATGGATCAGATTGCCGCCACCGCCACCGCCGCCACCGCACGAGGTCAGCGCAACCGCCACCGCGGCCGCCAGCAGCGACCGTGCCATCAATGCCCGCATGCTCTTCCCCTCTACCCTGATCTGCCGCACCGTCCGGTGCCATTCCCATTCATCGGCCGTCGACGGCGATGACCCACGCCAATCTACACCGAAACATCGCCCGCGGGACGGCCGCGCCGAGTCCCTGCGATTTGGCAGAACCCGCGCCGCGGCAGATAATCGGAATACCACTTTCGTAAGGGTTTGCCATGACCGAGATCGTCATCGCCGCGGCCAAGCGCACCGCCATCGGCGCGTTCCTGGGCCAGTTCAACGGCGTGCCCACGCCGACGCTGGGCGCCGCGGCCATCCGCGCCGCGCTGGAGCAGTCCGGCATCCCCGCCGCCGACGTTTCCGAAGTCATCATGGGCTGCGTACTGCCGGCCAACCTCGGCCAGGCCCCGGCGCGCCAGGCCGCGCGCGCGGCCGGCGTGCCCGACGCCACCGGCGCCACCACCATCAACAAGGTCTGCGGCTCGGGCATGAAGGCGGTGATGCTGGGTCACGACCTGATCAAGGCCGGCTCGGCCAGCATCGTCGTGGCCGGCGGCATGGAATCGATGAGCAACGCGCCGCACCTGCTGCCCAACTCGCGCACCGGCAACCGCTACGGCAACTTCCAGGCGGTCGACCACATGGCCTGGGACGGCCTGACCAATCCCGACGACGGCCAGGCGATGGGCGTGTTCGGCGAGGCCACCGCGGAGAAGTTCGGCTTCAGCCGCCAGGACCAGGACGCGTTCGCGATCGAATCGGTGACGCGCGCACAGGCCGCGCAGCGCGATGGCGCCTTCGCCGACGAGATCGTTGCGGTCGCCGTCGCCACCCGCAAGGGCGAGGTGCAGGTCGACAGCGACGAGCAGCCGGGCAAGTCCGACGTGACCAAGATCCCGGCGCTGAAGCCGGCGTTCAAGAAGGACGGCACGGTCACCGCGGCCAGTTCCTCGAGCATCTCCGACGGTGCCGCCGCGCTGGTGCTGCTGGGCGCCGACGAGGCCGCCCGCCGCGGCGTCGCGCCGCTGGCGCGGATCGTCGGCCACGCGACCTTCTCGCAGGCGCCCGAGTGGTTCACCACCGCGCCGGTGGGCGCGATCCGCAAGCTGCTCGACCAGGTCGGCTGGAGCCTGGACCAGGTCGACCTGTTCGAAATCAACGAAGCCTTCGCGGTGGTGGCGATGGTGCCGATCAAGGAACTGGGCCTGGACCACGCCAAGGTCAACGTGCACGGCGGCGCCTGCGCGCTCGGCCATCCGATCGGCGCCTCCGGCGCGCGCCTGCTGGTGACATTGCTAAATGCGTTGCGCAGCCGTGGCGGCCGCCGCGGAATCGCGACGCTGTGCATCGGTGGCGGTGAAGCGACAGCGGTCGCCATCGAATTGATTTGATTGGGATTAACCCCTGAAACACAAAAATGAATGCGCGTGCGCTTGACAGCCGACTTTGGCTTGTCATCATGTTGAGGGCGCGCATTCGCGCGTTGCCTAACTAAACGACGAGGATAGACACAATGAGCATCAACAAGCTGCTGATCGCAATGGCCCTGGGTCTGGCCCTGGCCGCGTGCTCGAAGCAGGAGCAGGCCCAGGACGCCGCGCAGTCGGCTAACGAAGCCGCCACCGACGCCCAGGCTGCTGCCGACCAGTCGGCTGCCGCCGGCGCCCCGACCGCCGACGCCGCTCAGGCCGCTGCCGACACCGCCGCGACCGCCGCCAACACCGCTGCCGACGCTTCGGCCGCTGCCGGCGCTGCCCCGACCGATGCCGCTGCCGACAAGGCTGCCGACACCGCCAAGGCTGCGGAAGACACCGCCGACAAGGCGAAGGACGCTGCCCAGGAAGCCAAGAAGTAATCACTTCTTGCTTTTTGCAGTCCTGAAAGAGCCGCTGGTCCGCCAGCGGCTTTTTCTTTGCCTGGTGTTTGCCGAGGAGCGCGACCACGGCGCCACCAGCGTGCCGGCACGGCGTGTCCCGAAGGGCGGCGAGTGCAACGACGCATGCACGTCCGCCTCGCGCGAATGCCGCACCGTTTTCCGCCGCTGACGTCGCCTTGCAAACGCGCTTCTTCTGCATGATTTGTCGGCGCCATTGCGTCGCCGTCGCGTTGTGCGCATGCGCGCTGTCCGCATGACCCACACCACGCGCCGCACCGCCGCCAGCGGCCACGCGACCTGCTGGACGCCCACGGTGAGCGACGCTGTCGATGCGCACTGCCGCTACGCGTCGCGCACGTGCGGGCATGTACGCGCCGACGCCGGGCATCTGCATTGCCCGCATCGTCGGCATACGACCGCGACGGCGTGCATCGCCGTGTCCGGCTCCGCACTCGCGGCACCTCCCCAACCAGCGGCACCGCCTTCCTGAACACTGTCCAGCGCCAGGGCCCCGCCTTGACGCAGGCTGCATGCGCGCCCACCTAGGCTGCGCCGCGTCACCCACCCGTGGACGGAGAAGCCGCATGAACAAGACCCCGATCGTCGCCCTGCTGGGCGCCCTCGCACTGGCCGGCTGCCAGGGTCCCGAATCGCAACAGGCGCAGCGCGACGCCAAGGTCGCCGCCGAGCAGACCGGCGAGGCCGCCAAGGAGGCCGCAGGCCAGGTCGCGCAGGCCGGGCGCGAAGTCGCCGCCGACGCACGCGACGCCGCGCACCGTGCCGCCAACTCCGATGCGGTGCAGGATGCCTCGGCCGCAGCCAAGGAAATGGCGGCCGATGCCAGCGAGGCCACCGCCCAGGCCGCGCAGAAGGTCGCCGACAAGGCCCGCGAGAACGCCAACGAAGATCCGCACAACGGCGACCGCGAGCATCGTTGAGTCGCACGCCGCTCCCGCTCGTGCGGGGGCGGCACCTGCGGCGCAACTGGTGTCGTGCGGCGCAGCAGCCAGCCAGGTCTTTTTGTGACGCCGGTCCAAGGCGCTTGCGCCGTCACAGTAGACTTTTGCGATGCCGATCCTTCTTCGCGTGCGGGCCAGGACCCGCCTAGCCCTCCTGTTCTCCGCCGCGGTTTTCGTGCTGATCGGCTTCGGTGTCTTCACCGGCGCGCAGCGCGCCATCTCCGATGCCGAGCGTGTCGCCCATACCCACGAAGTCCTGCGCAACATCGACGAGGTGCAAGCCACCTTGCTGATGACCGAGTCCTCGCTGCGTGGCTACGAACTGACCAACAACCAAGCCTTCCTGACCCTCTATTACGACAGTACCGAGCGCGTGCCGCGGCAACTGGCGCAACTGCGCAAACTGGTCTCCGACAATCCCGTCCAGGTCGCCAATGTGCAGACGCTGGAGCAACTGATGAACACGCGCCTGACGCAGATGCGGCAGATGCTCGCGGTGTATGAGCGCGACGGCCTGGAAGCGTTGCAGCGGGCGATGGCGCCCAACGTGTATCAGAGTTCCAGCGCGATCCGCGACCAGGTGCAGCAGATGACCGACGTGGAACAGCACTTGCTGCAGCGTCGCGACCTGTCCAACCAGCGCAGCGCAGATCTGCTGCGGGCGCTGGCCCTGGCCGGCATTCCGTTCGGCCTGGGCAGCGTCGGCGTGGTCTACGCGCTGCTGTTCCGCGAACTGCGCAACCGCAGCAACGCCGAACAGGCCGCCTCGGTCGCCAACGAGAAGATGGAAACCAGCATCGCCGAGCTGGAGCGCACCAGTGCCGACCTCAACGCCCTCAGCCGCTATACCGGCCTGCTGCAGAGTTGCGTGGAGCCGGCCGAGGCACTGACGGTGACCGCACGCCTGCTCGCCGCGCTGATGCCCGATACCGGCGGCAGCGTCTACCTGCTGCGCGCCTCGCGCGACCGCGCCGAGGAGATCGTCAGTTGGGGCCAGCCGCCGGTCGGCAGCGAGCCGGCCGTGGCGCCGCAGGACTGCTGGGCCTTGCGTCGCGACAAGAGCCATTTCGTGCACGCACAGGGCCACGACTCGGCCTGCGCGCACCTGCGCGAGGATCCCTACGCCGCCGGCGCCAGCACCGCCTGCATTCCCCTGTCCGCGCAGGGCACGCAATTGGGCTTCGTGTTCCTGGCCGGGCGCGGCACCGGTCCGCTGCCGCGCATCGCCATCGCCGAGGCCGCGGCCGAGCAGTTGTCGCTGGCGTTGAGCAACCTGCGCCTGCGCGAGTCGCTGCGCCTGCAGTCGATCCGCGACCCGCTCACCGGCCTGTTCAACCGGCGCTACCTGGAAGAATCGCTAAACCACGAACTGGCCCGTTGCGGACGCCGGCAGATGCCGCTGTCGCTGCTGATGCTGGACGTGGACCATTTCAAGCAGTTCAACGACCTGCACGGCCACGGCGGCGGCGACGCCCTGCTGGCCGCGGTCGGGCAGATGCTGTCGACGCGGCTGCGCGGCGAGGACATCGCCTGCCGCTACGGCGGCGAGGAGTTCACGGTGATCCTGCCGGAGACCGGGCCGGAACAGGCGCAGGCCATCGCCGAACAGATCCGCGGCGCCGCCCAGCAATTGAGCGCGACCGTCGACGGCAAGGCGCTGCCGGCGGTGACCATGTCGATCGGCGTGGCCAGCTATGCGCGCGACGGCGTGGTCGCCACCACCCTGCTGCGCAAGGCCGATGCGGCGCTGTACCGGGCCAAGCGCTGCGGCCGCAACCAGGTGCAGGCCTACGACCCGGCGCTGGACGGCATGGGCTGAACCGGCGGCGGTCGCGGTCGGGCGGCCGTTTTGAAGAAAGCGTCACAAAACCGACGCGATAGAGCGGCGATAGTCGCGCTTCCCCCGACTGGAGACGACAGCCCATGTCCATCTGGAAAGACCAGGGTCCCGCGCGCAAGGATGGCCTGCCGCCCGTTCCCAGTAACGGCGCACTGCCGCCGGAGCCGCGCCCGCCGGGCGATGCCGCCCCGGGCGAACCGCTCGCCGCGGTCGCGGCCGCCGCCCCTGCCGCCCGCGCCGCTGCGCCGGCACCCGCCGCGAAGGAATCGCTGATCGCCGCCGACATCAGCATCGAGGGCAAGATCGAGGGTACCGGGCACATCCGCATCGCCGGCAAGTTCAAGGGCGACGTCAACGTGCAGGGCGATCTCACCATCGAGACCGGCGCCAAGCTCAGCGGCGGCGTGCGCGCCGACAAGGTGGTCATCGCCGGCGAGTTGGAAGGCAACATCGAATCCGCCTCGCGGGTGGAACTGCTCGCCTCCGGCGCACTGATCGGCGACGTCAAGGCCGGCTCGCTGACGGTGGCCGCCGGCTCGCGCATGCGCGGCCAGGCCGACTTCGGCTGGGACGACGACAAGCACGCCCGCAAGGGCGGCAAGCCCGCGGAGTCCGACGCCGGCGCATGAGCAGCCCGCGTCCCGGCAGTCCGGGGGCGACCCGGACCTGCCCGCACTGCAAGGCCACCATTCTCGAAAGCGCCAGTGTCTGCCCGGCGTGCAAGCACCATCTGCGCTTCGATTCGGCGGTGCTGCAGCAGTCGGCGCCGTCGGCGCTGGTGCCGCTGCGGGTGGAGGGCAGCATCCGCCACCCGGACGACGGCAGCGCGTGGGAATACACCGTGTTGGTCAGCATCCGCAACGGCCGCGGCGAGGAAATCAAGCGCCAATTGGTCGGCGTCGGCGCCATGCTCGACGGCGAGGAACGCAGCTTCACGCTGTCGGTGGAGGCGACGCCGGTGCGTGGGGGGAAGCGCGGCAGGCATTAGCGCCTGCGGCGCTGGGATTGGGGATTGGGGATTGGGGATTCGTAAGAGCCTGGCCCCTCTCCCACCGGGAGAGGGGTTGTTGGGGTGAGGGTGCGTCTGCGCGACGACGGTGATCGCTGCAGTTGCTGCCTGGCTACGTGAGCGGCCGTACCCTCATCCGCCCCTTCGGGGCACCTTCTCCCGGAGGGAGAAGGAAGCGCCGGCTAGTTTTTCCACACGTCGAGGGCGCGCTGGCCCCCCATAGCGCAGCCCAAGGCATCGCAGAAGCGAGCCCCTCTCCCTCCGGGAGAGGGGTTGGGTGAGGGTACGGCCGCGCGACGCCGGTGATCGCTGCAGTTGCTGCCTGGCTACGTGAGCAGCCGCACCCTCATCCGCCCCTTCGGGGCACCTTCTCCCGATGGGAGAAGGAAGCGCCGGCTAGTTTTTCCACACGTCGAGGGCGCGCTGGCCCCCATAGCGCAGCCCAAGGCATCGCAGAAGCGAGCCCCTCTCCCACCGGGAGAGGGGTTGGGGTGAGGGTACGGCTGTGCGACGCCGGTGATCACTGCACTTGCTGCCTGGCTACATTGGCAGCCCGCACCCTCATCCGCCCCTTCGGGGCACCTTCTCCCGATGGGAGAAGGAAGCGCCGGCTAGTTTTTCCACACGTCGAGGGCGCGCTGGCCCCCATAGCGCAGCCCAAGGCATCGCAGAAGCGCCCCCCTCTCCCTCCGGGAGAGGGGTTGGGGTGAGGGTGCGTCTGCGCGACGACGGTGATCGCCGCAGTTGCTGCCTGGCTACGTGAGCTAGGCCGTACCCTCATCCGCCCCTTCGGGGCACCTTCTCCCGATGGGAGAAGGAAGCGCCGGCTAACTCATTTCCCACCTGGCGAAGGCGCGATGGGTCGCCATGCCGCACGCCTACGGCAAGGCACGCACCAGCAGTTCCTCGACCGGTACACCCGGCTCCAGCGTGCCGAACGCCAGGCCGTGCGCGCCGGCCAAGCGGCTGCGCACGAACGCGGTGGCGGCTGGGCTGGCGCTGCGCAGCAGGAGCGCGGCCTGCAAGGTCAGCGCAATGCGTTCGGCGAGGCGCCGTGCGCCGTACTCGTCCGCCTCGACGTTGCCGGCCAGCGGCGCGCGCAGTGCGTCCAGCGCCGCGTCGTACGCCGGGTCGCTGCCGGCTGCGGTCTGCAGCTCCGCCAGGACCGCGGCCGCGCTGGCCGGCTCGCGCGCCAGCGCACGCAGCACGTCCAGGCACTGGATGTTGCCGCTGCCCTCCCAGATCGAATTCAGCGGTGCCTGCCGGTACAGCCGCGGCAGGATCGACTCCTCGACGTAACCGGCGCCGCCCAGGCATTCCTGCGCCTCGTTGACGAAGGCCGGCGCGCGCTTGCACAGCCAATACTTGCCCAGCGCGGTGGCGATGCGCGCGAATGCCGCTTCCGACGCATCGACGTCGGCCGCGTCCACCGCACGCGCCACCCGCAGCGCGAACGCGGTGGCGGCTTCCGATTCCAGGGCCAGATCGGCCAGGACGTTGCGCATCAGCGGCTGCTCGACCAGGCGCTTGCCGAACGCGATGCGATGCCGCGCGTGGTGCAACGCCTGCGCCAGCGCCATGCGCATCTGCGCTGCGGCGGCGAGCATGCAGTCGAGCCGGGTCAGCATCACCATGCCGATGATCCGCGCCACCCCGCGCCCTTCCTCGCCGACCCGCTGCGCCCAGGCGCCGGCGAATTCCACTTCGCTGGACGCGTTGGACCAGTCGCCCAGCTTGTCCTTCAGCCGCATCAGCCGCAGCGCGTTGAGCCGGCCATCGGGCAGGCGCCGCGGCAGCAGGAAGCAGGTCAATCCACCCGGTGCCTGCGCCAGCACCAGGAAGCCGTCGGACATCGGCGCGGAGAAGAACCACTTGTGCCCAACCAGGCTGTACGCGCCATCGCCGTCCAGCAGCGTGGCGACGGTGGCGTTGCTGCGCACGTCCGAGCCGCCCTGCTTTTCGGTCATGCCCATGCCCAGGGTGATGCCGGCCTTGTCGGCGATCGGCACATCGCGCGGGTCGTAGCGCGGCGCGGCCGCCTTGTCGGCCCACTCACGCAAGGCAGGGTCCTGGCGCAGCACCGCGACCGCGGCGTGGGTCATGGTCAGCGGGCAACTGGTGCCGGCTTCGGCCTGGTGGTGCAGGTAGCTGAGCGCGGCGCGCGCCACATGCGCGCCCGGTTGCGGGCGGTGCCAGGACAGGCCGGCCACACCATGGCGCTTGGCCGCGTCCAGCAACTGGTGATAGGCCGGATGGAATTCGACCGTATCGATGCGGTGACCGTAGCGGTCGTGTGTGCGCAGCCGCGGACGGTCGCGGTTGGCGTCGAAGCCGAGCCGGTACAGCGTGTCGCCGGCCAGCGCGCCGTACTGCGCGAGCGCCGCGGCGAAGGCGTCGCCGCCTTCGCGTGCGATGGCAGCGCGCAGCACCACGTCGTCGGCCCACAGATCGCGCGGTTCGAACGGCGGCGGCTGGTTGTCGACCGTATGCGTGGCGAACGCGGGCAGGTCCGTGTGCATGCATCTCCCTCCCAGAAGCGCTGCACGCATTGTGGCCGATCCATCGCGCCGCCGCGAACGCGCGCGGCGGATTCTCATCTCCTGCACACCGGCTTGGACACAGTGGCGCCCATGCCGAATGTCGCTTCCCAGGACCTGGTGGTGCTGCGCCCGGAAGGGCTGTATTGCCCCGCCGGCGACTTCCATATCGATCCCTGGCGGCCGGTGCCGCGCGCGGTCATCACCCACGGCCACGGCGACCATGCGCGCTCGGGCATGGGCGAATACCACTGCGCCGCCGCCGGCCTGCCGATCCTGCGCTGGCGCCTGGGCGAGCAAGCCTATCGCGCCTACGACTACGGCACCCGCTTCACCCTCGGCCGCGCGCAGGTGTCGCTGCATCCGGCCGGGCACGTGCTCGGCTCGGCGCAGGTGCGCATCGAGGTCGACGGTGAGGTCTGGGTCGCCTCGGGCGACTACAAGCGCCAGCCCGATCCGACCTGCGCGCCGTTCGAGGTGGTGCGTTGCGATACCTTCATCACCGAGGCCACCTTCGCCCTGCCGGTGTACCGCTGGCCGGACACCAGTGAGGTCGCGCGCGAGATCATCGCCTGGCGCCGCGAGTGCGGCGCGCGCGGCGAGGCGGCCGTGCTGTTCTGCTATGCGCTGGGCAAGGCGCAGCGCGTGCTCGCCGAACTGCAACCCTGGGATGATCAGCCGGCGCTGCTGCACGGCGCGGTGGCGGCCGGCGTGGCGGTGTACCGCGAGGCCGGCGTGGCGATGCTGGACACGCGCACCGTGTCCGAACTGGACAAGCGCGCCGACTATGCCGGGCAACTGGTGCTGGCACCACCGTCGGCCGCCGGCAGCCCGTGGCTACGTCGCTTCCGCCATGCGCAACTCGGCTTCGCCTCGGGCTGGATGCGGCTGCGCGGCAACCGCCGCCGGCGCAACTACGACCGCGGCTTCGTGGTCTCCGACCACGCCGACTGGCCGGACCTGCTGCGCACCATCGACGAGACCGGAGCGCGCCGCGTGATCGCCACCCACGGCAACACCGACGCGATCATCCGCGCCCTCAACGAACGTGGCGTCGCCGCCGAGGCGTTCCGCACCGATTACGGTGGCGAGGAATGAAACGCTTCGCCGCGCTGTACCGGCAACTGGACCAGAGCACCGCGACGCTGGACAAGCGCGCGGCACTGGTGGCGTACTTCGAGCAGGCGCCGCCGGCCGATGCGGCCTGGGCGATCTGGCTGCTCAGCGGCGGCAAGCTGCGGCGCATCGCCAACACCCGCGAACTGCGAGAGTGGATCGCGCAGGAAAGCGGCCTGCCCGGCTGGCTGGTGGACGACAGCTACGACCACGTCGGAGATCTGGCCGAAACGCTGACCCTGCTGCTCGACGATCCGGCCGAAACCCCGGACCCGGCGCCATTGCGCGACTGGATCGAAGAGCGCCTGCTGCCGGTGGCGGCGCAGGACGACGCCGCGCGCCGCGCCGCGGTGGTGGCCGGCTGGCACAGCCTGGCCTTCGACGAGCGCCTGCTGTTCAACAAGCTGCTGACCGGCGCGCTGCGGGTGGGCGTGTCGCAGCGGCTGGTGCAGCAAGCCTTGGCGGCGATGTCCGGGATCGACATTGCACGCATTGCACAGCGCATGCTCGGCGCCTGGTCGCCGACGCCGCAGGCGCTGGAGCAACTGCTGTCCGACGAGGTGCTGCCCAGCGACCGCCAGCAGCCCTACCCGTTCTTCCTGGCCTCACCGCTGGAAGCCGAGGCCGCCACGCTCGGCGCGCTCGACGACTGGCTGCTGGAATGGAAATGGGACGGCATCCGCCTGCAACTGATTCGCCGCGACGGCGAAGTGGCGCTGTGGTCGCGCGGCGAGGAACGCCTGGACGGCCGCTTCCCGGAGATCGAAGCGGCCGCGGCGACGCTGCCGCGCGATGCGGTGATCGACGGCGAACTGCTGGTCTGGCGCGAGGGCGAGTCCGCGCCACTGCCGTTCACCGCGCTGCAGACCCGCATCCAGCGCCGCAAGCCTGGTGCCAAGACCCTGGCCGATACGCCGGCGCGGGTGCTCGCCTACGACCTGCTGGAACTGGACGGCCAGGATCTGCGCGAGCAGCCACTGCAGCAGCGCCGCGCGCAGTTGCAAACGTTGCTGGAAGCGCACGCCGATCCGCGCCTGGCGCTGTCGCCGCAGGTGCAGGCCGCGACATGGGAGCAGGCGGCGGCGGTGCGCGAGGATGCGCGCACGCGCGGCGTGGAAGGATTGATGCTCAAGCGCGCCACTTCGTCCTACCAGTCCGGCCGCCGCCGTGGCGACTGGTGGAAATGGAAGGTGGCGCCGCTGACCATCGACGCGGTGCTGCTGTACGCGCAGGCCGGCCACGGCCGGCGCAGCACGCTGTACACCGACTACACCTTCGGCCTGTGGGACGGCGAACAGTTGGTGCCCGTCGCCAAGGCGTACTCGGGGCTGGACGACAGCGAGATCCTGGCGCTGGACCGCTGGATCCGCGCGCACACCACCGAACGCTTCGGCCCGGTGCGCGCGGTGACGCCGTACCAGGTGTTCGAGCTCGGCTTCGAGGCGGTGAATCGCAGCAGCCGGCACAAGTCCGGCATCGCCGTGCGCTTCCCGCGCATCCTGCGCTGGCGCCACGACAAGCCGTTCGCCGAGGCCGACCGCTTGAGCACGCTGCAGGCGCTGGCGCGATGAGCGCAGCCGCAGTGCGTCGGCGCCCGGCCGATGCGCCGCTGTACGCCTGGTTCGCGCGGCAGGGCTGGCAACCGCTGCCGTTCCAGCGCGCGCTGTGGGGGCATTACCTGGACGGCGGCTCCGGTCTGCTGCATACGCCCACCGGCAGCGGCAAGACCCTGGCTGCATTCGGCGGCCCGTTGTTGGAGGGCCTGCGTGCGCAGGCCGCGGCACAGGCGGCCGCAGCAAAAAAGAAGCCCGCCCCCGGCAAGGGCGCAAACGCGACCGCCAAGACCGTATCGCCGCCGCGCACGCGCCGGCAGGCGCAACGCGACCTCAAGGTGCTGTGGATCACCCCCTTGCGCGCGCTCGCCGCCGACACCGTACGTGCGCTGCGCGAACCGGCGCAGGCGCTGGGCCTGGACTGGCAGATCGGCCTGCGCACCGGCGACGCCAGCGCCCGCGACAAGCGCCTGGCGCGCAGCGGCAAGCTCGACGTGCTGGTGACGACGCCCGAATCGCTGGCGCTGCTGCTGTCCTACCCCGACACCGCGCCGCAACTGGCGACGTTGCGCTGCGTGATCGTCGACGAGTGGCACGAACTGCTCGGCAACAAGCGCGGCGTGCTGCTGCAGCTGTGCCTGGCGCGGCTGCGCGGCTGGGCGCCGACGCTGCGCACCTGGGGCCTGTCGGCCACGCTCGGCAACCTGGACGAAGCGCGCGACGTGCTGCTGCCGCACCTGCCGCAGGCGCCGATCGTGGCCGGGGTCAAGCCGCGCACGCTGACCCTGGAGACGCTGGCACCCGCGGTCGGCGAGCGCTTCCCCTGGGCCGGGCATCTTGGCCTGGCGCAATTGCCAAGGGTGCTGGAAAAACTCTTCGCGGTGCGCACCAGCCTGCTGTTCACCAACACCCGCGCGCAGGCCGAGCTGTGGCACCAGGCGCTGACCTCGGTGTGGCCGGAAGAGGCGCACACGCTGGCGCTGCACCACGGCTCGCTGGACCCGGCGCTGCGCAGCGCCGCCGAGCAAGGCCTGCGCGACGGCAGCCTGCGTTGCGTGGTGGCGACCTCGAGCCTGGACCTGGGCGTGGATTTTCCGGCCGTCGACCAGGTGCTGCAGATCGGCAGCCCCAAGGGCGTGGCGCGGCTGCTGCAACGCGCCGGCCGCGCCAAGCACCGCCCCGGCGAGGCCGGCCACGTGCTGTGCGTGCCCTCGCACGCGCTGGAACTGGTCGAGTACGCCGCCGCGCGCCGCGCCATCGCCCATGGCCGCATCGAATCGCGGCCGTCGCCGCGGTTGTCGCTGGACGTGCTGGCACAGCACTGCATCACCTGCGCACTGGGCGGCGGCTTCGCTGCCGACGCGCTGTACGCCGAAGTGCGCGGCACCGCCGCCTTCGCCGCGCTGGATGCGCCGACCTGGCAGGCGGTGCTGGAGTTCGTCGTGCAGGGCGGACGCGCGCTGGCGCAATACCCTGACTACCGCAAGGTGGTGCTGGACGCGGACGGCCTGTACCGCGTGCACGACCGCCGCATCGCCCTGCGCCATCGCTTGTCGATCGGCACCATCACCAGCGACGGCAGCGTCGCGGTGCGCTTCCTGCGCGGCGGCCGGCTCGGCGCGGTGGAGGAACAGTTCGTCGGCCGCCTGCGCCGCGGCGACCGCTTCCAGTTCGCCGGGCGCCTGCTGGAACTGGTGCGGCTGGAGGACATGACCGCCTACGTGCGCCTGGCCAAGGGCGGCGACGGCAGCGTGCCGAAATGGATGGGCGGGCGCATGCCGCTGTCCTCGGAACTGGGCCGCGAAGTGGAAGCGGTGTTCGCCGATCCGCGCGGCGAGGCCGAGCTGCGCGCGCTGGCGCCGCTGCTCGGCCTGCAGCGCGCGCTGTCGAACCTGCCGGCGCCGCAGCGGCTGCTGGCCGAGCGCGTGCGCGCCCGCGACGGCCAGCACCTGTTCGTGTATCCGTTCGCCGGCCGCCAGGTGCACGAAGGCCTGGCCGCGCTGCTGGCGCTGCGCTGGGGTCGGCGGCAGCGCAACACCTTCAGCTTCGCCGCAAACGACTACGGCCTGGTGCTGTCGCCGGCGGAGGACGCGCCGATCGATGCGACGCTGCTGCGCGCGCTGCTGAGTCCGGCGCAGTTGTTCGAGGATCTGCGCGAGAGCCTCAACCTGGGCGAACTGGCGCGGCGCCAGTTCCGCGAGATCGCCCGCGTCGCCGGCCTGCTACCGCCCAGCCTGCCCGGCCGCCTGCCGCGCAGCCTGCGCCAACTGCAGGCGTCCAGCGGCCTGCTGTACGACGTGCTGAGCCGCTTCGATCCCGAACACCTGCTGCTGGCGCAGGCCGAGCGCGAGGTGCTGCAGGGCGAGATGGAACTGACCCGGCTCGCCGCCACCCTGGACGACTGCGCCGCGCGCGAGCTGGCGCTGCACAGCCCGCGCAGCCTCACGCCACTGGCGTTCCCGCTGTGGGCCGAGAGCATCCGCGGCCAGCTCAGCACCGAGGACTGGAAGGCGCGGGTGATGCGCGCGGCGGCACAACTGGAGCAGCGCCATGCGCGCTGAACTGGACTGGCGGCTGGCCGGCGAACCGATGCGCCTGCTCGGCGATCGCGCACTGTACTGGCCGGCGCGGCGGCGGCTGCTGATCGCCGACCTGCACCTGGGCAAGGCCGACGTCTTCCGCCGTGCCGGCATCGGCCTGCCGCGCGGCGGCACGGCGCTCGACCTGGCGCGGCTGTCGGCCTTGCTGCAGGCGCAGGACGCGGCGGAACTGTGGATCCTCGGCGACGTGCTGCATGGCGCTGCAGCCGATGCCGACTGGCAGCGGCAATGGCATGCCTGGCGCGCGCAGCATCCGCAGCTGCGCGTGGCCGCGATCACCGGCAACCACGACCGCGCCCTCGCCGGCGCCGGGCTGGACATCGCGCCGCTCGGCACGCAGGTGGAGGACGGCCCGTTCGTGCTGCGCCACGATCCGGCCACCGATGCGCAGCGCCACGTGCTGTGCGGGCACCTGCACCCGCTGGTCAAGCTGCCCGGGCTGCGTCCGCGCTGGCCGGCGTTCTGGCTGCGCGAGGGCATGACCGTGCTGCCGGCGTTCTCGCACTTCACCGCGGGCGTCGCCCCGGTGCTGGCACAAGGCGAGCGCCTGGTCGCCTGCGTCGAAGGCGCGGCCTTGGCGCTGCCGGTGGCGACGGCGTAGGTCGGGCGCGGCGGCTGGTCGATCATCGACACACACATCGAGGCCGCATCACCTTGTGGGAGGGACTTCAGTCCCGACGCGACCAACTGAAGTGTGTCGGGGCTGAAGCCCCTCCCACACAGGATTGGCGAATTGCGGCACGACAATGTTGTAGTGCAAAAACAGAACAACCGCGGAACCACGGATGCCCTGCCACCTGTCGTAGGAGCGGCTTCAGCCGCGACCGGGCTTTACCGTGAAAGCCAGGTCGCGGCTGAAGCCGCTCCTAAAACACCACGGCACCATCGCCGTCGGACCACGCTCGCTACGTCGCGCTCTGCACGCGCAGCCACGCGGCGAATCATCGAAGCTCGCGTCCAACCGCGTCCGCGACCTCACCGCCTACGGCAGCGACGCGCGTCGCGCCACCGCGTCCTGCAACGCCTCGAGAAACTCCGGTGCCAGCGACAACTTGCCGAACCAGCCGTGCTGGGTGCCGCTGAGCACGCGCAGCATGTGCCCGCGCCCGCCGGGCATGCGCCCTGCCGGCAACATGCCCACGTCGCGCAGCCGCGCCACCACGTCGCGCTCGGACTGGAACAGCGGGGTCAGCCAGCGGCTCCAGAACTGGTACACCGCCACGTGCGCCTGGCGCTGCGCCTGGTAGCGCGCCAGCGCCGCGTCGATGTCCGGCGCGGCGCGCAGGCTCTCGCGCAATGCCCAGGCATCCATCAGTGCCATGTTGACGCCCTGCCCCAGCTGCGGGCTCATCGCATGCGCCGCGTCGCCGGCCAGGACCAGGCGGCCGCGGTACCAGTGCCGCTGCACCGCATCGCGGTAGCTGGCCCGCGCCAGTTGCGCCGGCGCGTCGATCTGCGCCAGGCGTTCGCGCGCCTGCGGCCACAACTGCGCGATCTCCTCCAGCCACGGCTGCACGCCGCGCGCCTGCCAGGCATCGAACTCGGCGGTCGGCAGGCTCCAGAAGAAACTCACCCGCGGCTCGGCATCGCCCGGGCGGGTGCCCACCGGCAGCAGACCGATCATCTTGCGCGCGGCGACGTAGCGCTGGCGCAGTTCGTCGGCGAACGCCCAGTCGCCGCGCGGCAGCAGGCACCACAGCGCGCCCCACGGATACACCCGGTCCAGCCGCGTCGCCTGCACCTGCGCGCGCAGCGCCGAGGCCGAGCCGTCGCAGGCGATCACCAGGTCGAACGGCCCGTGCCAGCGGCCGTGCTGGTCCTGCACCCGGCGCAGCGTGTCGTCGATGGCGACGATGCGCGTATCGCGCTGCAGCGTGGCGTAGCCGTCCCAGGCCTGCGCCAGCAGGGCGAACAAGGCGCCGCGCTGCATGCCCAGCCCGAACAGGCGCGCCTCCAGGTCGCGGTAGCGCATGTCCATCACCGCGCGACCGCACGGGGTCTCGCCATACAGGCGGTGCACCGGCGCGCCGTAGGCCAGGGCCTGATCGAGTAGGCCGATCCGCCACAGCACCTGCAGGCCGGTCGGCTGCAGCAGGAAACCGGCACCGACCGGCCCGGGCTGCGCCGCACGCTCGAACACCTGCACGCGGTGCCCGTCGCGCGCCAGCAGCAGCGCCAGCGTCTGGCCCGCCGTGCCGTAACCGACGATCCCGATCTGCAGTCCTTGCTTCATTGCCTCCACCGCCTGCCGACGCCGACACCACGGCGTCTCCCATAAAAAACCCCGCCGAAGCGGGGTTCAAGGCACAACCGAGTCAACGCGAGCGCTTACTCGACCGGCGTGATATTCGAGGCTTGCGCGCCCTTCGGACCCTGGGTCACGTCGTAGCTGACACGCTGTCCTTCCTGCAGGCTGCGGAAGCCCTTGGAGTTGATCGCGGAGAAGTGCGCGAACACATCGGCGCTACCGTCTTCCGGAGAAATAAAACCAAATCCCTTGGCGTCGTTGAACCACTTGACGGTACCGTTCGGCATGGTGATGCGAGACCTTTTGCAGTGAATGGGTGGTGGTTGTGCGGCAGCCGCACCGGCGGAGTATGCAAAGCTTGCGCAACGAAGACAATCACCCGCGCGCCAGTTCCCCCACCAGCTCCGGCAGCCCGACCGAGGCCGCCTCGACATTGGCCAGCACCTCGGCCAGGGTGATTTCCTCGGCGTCGCCGCAGCCGGCCGCCCAGTTGGCCACGATCGCCAGGCAGGCGTAGTCCAGGCCCAGCTCGCGCGCCAGCCCGGCTTCGGGCATGCCGGTCATGCCGACCAGGTCGCAACCGTCGCGGCGCAGCCGCGCGATCTCGGCGATGGTTTCCAGGCGCGGCCCCTGGGTGGCGGCGTAGCAGCCGCCGTCCACGAGGGTGGTGCCGGTGACGCGCGCGGCGGCGAGGATCTTGCTGCGCAGCAGCGGCGAATACGGATGGCCGAAATCCACGTGCAGCACCTCGCTGCCCGGCTCTTCGCACAGGGTGGAGATGCGCCCCCAGGTGTAGTCGATGAGCTGGTCCGGGCAGGCCAGCACGCGCGGGCCGAAGCGCTCGGTGATGCCGCCCACCGTGTTCAACGCGAGCACGCGCGTGGCGCCGATCTGCTGCAACGCAGCAAGGTTGGCGCGGTAATTGATCTTGTGCGGCGGCAGCGAATGGCCTTCGCCATGGCGGGCCAGGAAGGCGACGCGGTGGCCGAGCAGCGTGCCGACCCGCACCGGGCCGGAAGGCGCGCCGTAGCGCGTCTCGACCTCGTGGGTCTGCACGTCGTCGAGCTGCGCGAGCTTGTAGACGCCGGTGCCGCCGATGACGGCCAGTGCGATGTTGTCCATGCGGATCCTCGAACGAAAGGGAACGCCTGCGCCGGCGACGCGCGCCGGCAGCGGGGAACGGCAGCAACGCAGGCAAGGCTGGCTCGCCTGCCCCGCTTACTCCTTCATCGCGTAGATCGCCGGCAGGTTGCGCAGGGCCTCGTTGACGTCCATGCCGAAGCCGAACACGTAGCGGTCCGGCACCTCGACGCCGACATAGTCGGCGCTGACCCCGGGCACGCAGCGGTCGTGGCGCTTGACCGTCAGCGCGGCGATGCGCACGTCGGTGGCGCCCTGCTCCAGGCACCACTCGCGCACTGCCTTCAGGGTCAGGCCTTCGTCGAGGATGTCGTCGAGCAGCAGCACGCGGCGGCCGTACAGCGCGGTGGCCGGGCGGTGCTTCCACACCAGCTCGCCGCCGACGGTCTCGCCGCGGTAGCGGGTGGCGTGCAGGTAGTCCAGCTGCAGGTCCTGGCCGCGGCTGCCCAGTTCCAGCGCCAGCTGGCCGGCGAACGGCAGCGCGCCGTGCATGATGGTCAGGTAGACCGGGATTTCGCCACGGTAGTCGGCGGCGATGGCGTCGGCCATCTGGGCGATGGCCTGGTCGATGCTGTTGCGATCGACCAGCAGGTCGGCCTGGGCCAGGGCCTGGGCGATGGTGAGAGTGGACATCAGGCGGTTTTTCCGAAGGTGGAGAGCAGATGGGATTGGGTGTGGCCATAGCGGGCGTCGGCCAGCAGGCCGTCCCAGCCAAGGCCGCCGCGGCCGATCAGGCCGAGCAGCGCGGCGGTGTTGAGCGGGCGGTCGCGCACGGCCTGCAGCGAGTCTTCGACCAGTTCCGGATGGCAGACCAGGACCACGTCGCAGCCGGCGTCCAGGTGCGCGGTGACCCGCGCGGCGACGCCGCCGGCGGCGAACGAGGCGGCCATGCCGATGTCGTCGGAGAACACCACGCCGCGGAAGCCCAGCTCCTGGCGCAGGATCTGCTGGATCCAGCGCGGCGAGTAGCCGGCCGGTTCCGGCGCCACCTGCGGGTAGACCACGTGCGCCATCATCACCGCATCGGCGCCGGCGGCGATGCCGGCGGCGAACGGCACCAGGTCTTCCTGGCGCAGGGTGTTCAGCGAACGCGGGTCCTCGGCGTTGTCGACGTGGGTATCCTCGAGCACGGTGCCGTGGCCGGGGAAATGCTTGAGGGTGGCGCCCATGCCGACGCTGTGCATGCCACGCACATAGGCCGCGGCGAAGGCCGCGACCACCTGTGGGTCGTCGCTGAAGGCGCGGTCGCCGATGGCGCGGTTGCCGCGTGCCAGGTCCAGCACCGGGGCGAAGCTGAGGTCGATGCCGCTGGCGCGGATCTCGCTGGCCATCAGCCAGGCGTGCTGCTCGGCCATCTCCAGCGCCGCGGCCGGATCGCGCGCGTACAGCGCACCGAAATCCTGCAGCGGCGGCAGTGCGCTGTAGCCCTCGCGGAAACGCTGCACGCGCCCGCCTTCCTGGTCCACGCAGAGCAGCAGCGGCCGCGGCGTGGCGGCGCGGATCGCCGCACTCAACTCGGTCACCTGCGCGCGCGAGGCGAAATTGCGTTTGAACAGGACCACGCCGGCCACCGCATCGTGCTGCAGCCAGTCGCGCTCCTGCGCGGTGAGTTCGGTACCGGCAACGCCGATCGCGAGCATGCGGGGGATTCCTCCTGCCGGCGCGGTTCAGGCGCCTGTGGGCCGGCATTGTCGCAGATGCCGGCGTCGGCGGCAGGTCGCCCCTCTGTCAGCCGACACGTCTCGGTAATGAACGCGTGCGGGCTGTGGCGCACGCGGCGACGCGCGGCGCAACAGGGCCGGGCCGCGCTGCGGTTCGCCCGGTCCACGCGCACCAGGCGGCCTTGCGGCCAGTTGTCTGGCTGGCGTGGCCGGCACGCGCGGGAGCCGGGAGACGCCCGCGGCGAGCTGGCATGGGCCGCAGCAGGATGCGCACCACCGCGGGCCGCCCTCGCCTCCTGTGACGCTGGCTGGCGCGCCCTCACGGCGAGCCCAACGTACAGCGCGCGACGTCCTAGACCGCGCAGCCGTCCGGGCCGCAGTCGTGGCCCGCCTGGGCTTCAGCGAGCAGGCCACGCACGGTGGCGGCGAACACCTCCGGCGGCTGCGCGCCCTGCAGCGCCTGGCGGCCATCGATGACGTAGGTGGGCACCGCGCGGATGCCCATGGCCTGCGCCTGCTGCAGCTCCGCCTCGATCTCGTCCAGCCCCTCGTCGCCGGCCAGCAGCGCCCGCACCCGCGCCGCCGACAGCCCGCCGGCGGCGCCGGCATCGCACAGCGTCTGCGGATCGGCCAGGTTGCGGCCCTCGGCGAAGTGCGCATGGAACAGCGCCTCGGCGACCGCGTCGGCGTCGCCCTCGCGCGCGGCCAGCCACAGCAAACGGTGCGCCGGCAGCGTGGTCACCCGCACCTGCCCGCGACCGAAGTCGAACGGCAGGCCTTCGGCCCGCGCGGTGGCCTGGGTCTGCGCCAGAATCTGCTCGGTGCGCGCCGCACCGCCGAACTTGGTCGCATAGGCCTCGCGCAACGGCACCGGCTCGGTGCCGGCGTCCGGATCGAGCTGATACGGATGCCAGTGGACCTCCAGCGCCGGCGCATCCGCGCCGAGCGACGCAAGACCTTGCTGCAACCGGCGCTTGCCGATCCAGCACCAGGGGCAGACCACGTCGGACCAGATATCGATGCGCATGAGCGGGGATTCGGGATTGGTGATTCGGGATTGGCAAAAGCATAAGCCCGATCGCCGCGAGAAGCGGGGATTCGGGATTCGGGATTCGGGATTCGCAAAAGCGGGCCGCGTGCGGTGTTTGGCTTTACGCTTTTGCCAATCCCGAATCCCCACTACCCAATCCCTGCCATTCGCAGAATGGACACGTCGCCAGCGCCACGTTGTAGTACCGCGGGTCGTCGGTGACCTCGGCGCCGAGCCAGTCCGGCTTGGCGAACGCATCGTCGGCGCTGTCCAGTTCGATCTCGGCGACCACCAGCCCGGCGTTGTCGCCGAGGAACTCGTCCACTTCCCACAGGTGTCCCTGGTGCTGCACGAGATGCCGGCGCTTGTCGATCAACCCGCCCACGCACAGCGCCAGCAGCGCGCGCGCATCGGCCAGCGGAATCGGATACTCGAACTCCTGGCGGGTATGCCCGAGCTCGCGCGACTTGAGGTTGAGAAACGCCTCCTCGCCCTGCACCCGCACCCGCACCGACGCCTTCTGCGCCCCGCTGGCCAGCGCCGCCTGGTCGTTGAGATAGCCCTGCGCCATCGGAATCACCGCATGCGCCGCCGCGCGCCAGCCGTCGTGGGTGACGAGGAATTTGCGTTCGATTTCGATGGCCATGGGAATCGGGAATGGGGAAAGGAGAATGGAAGAAGCTTAAACCGCGCGTGCAGCCGCTGTTGCGAATCCCTAATCCCGATTCCCCATTCCCGGCTTCTCAAACACCGCAATGCTCTCCACATGCGCGGTATGCGGGAACATGTCCATCGCGCCGGCGGCCTTGAGCTCGAAGCCCTGTTCGTTGACCAAATAACCGGCGTCGCGCGCCAGCGAGCCGGGATGACAGCTGACGTAGACGATGCGCTGGAACTGTTTCAGCGGCAGTTGCTGCAGCACCTCCAGCGCGCCGGAGCGCGGCGGATCCAGCAGCAGCTTGTCGAAGCCTTGGCGCATCCACGGTGCCTGGCGCTGGTCCTGGGTGAGGTCGGCGGCGAAGAACTGCGCGTTGTCCAGGCCGTTGCGCTGCGCATTCTCCCGCGCGCGCGCCACCAGCCCGGCGTCGCCCTCCACGCCGACCACCTCGCGCACGGTGCGCGCCAGCGGCAGGGTGAAATTGCCCAGGCCGCAGAACAGGTCCAGCACCCGGTCGCCGGACTGCGCATCGAGCAGCGCCAGCGCGTGCGCGATCATCTTCTCGTTGAGCGCAGCATTGACCTGGATGAAATCCAGCGGCCGGAACGCCAGCTCCACGTCCCACTGCGGCAGCCGGAACGACAGCGGCACGTCCTGCGGATACAGCGGATGCACGCTGTCCACGCCGCCGGGCTGCAGGAAGATGGCGAAGTCGTGTTGCTGCGCAAAGGCGATCAGCGCGTCCTGGTCGCGGGCGCTCAGCGGCTGCATGTGGCGGAAGGTCAGCGCCACCGCGGCGTCGCCGGCGATGAACTCGATCTGCGGGATGTCGCGCTTGCCGTCCAGGCTTTCGACCAGGTCCGCCAGCGCGGTCACCTTGAAGCCGATCTGCGGGATCACCGTGTGGCAGACCGACAGGTCGGCGACGAAGCGCGGGTCCTGCTCGCGGAAGCCGACCAGGGTCTTGTCCTTCTTCTCCACCCGCCGCACCGAGAAGCGGCCCTTGCGCCGGTAGCCCCACGGCGCGCCGGTCAGCGCCGGCAGCACCGCCTGCGGGGTCACGTGGCCGATGCGCTCCAGGTTCTCGGTCAGCACCCGCTGCTTGGCCACGATCTGCTGGTCCTCGGCCAGGTGCTGCAGCACGCAGCCGGCGCAGACGCCGAAATGCGGGCAGCGCGGCGTCACCCGCTGCGGCGAGGCCTGCAGCACCTGCACGGTGCGCGCCTCGTCGAAGTGGCGGTTGCGCGCGGTCGGTTCGGCCAGGACGGTCTCGCCAGGCAGCGCGCCGGCGACGAAGGCGACCTTGTCGCCCTCGCGGCGGGCCACGCCGCGGCCATCGTGGCTGAGGTCGGCGATGTCGGTCTGGAAGGGCGTGCGGTCGAGACGGTTTCTGGATCGGGCCACGTGGCAACAGGCTGCGGGCGGAAAAGGGCGGCCATTGTCGCAGATGGGCCGGGCCGGGACCGGCTTGCGATTGCCGCGCCGGCGAGGCAAAGTGGCGCGGACGCACGCGCGCCGCCGCGCGGGATGCGACACCACGCCGCATGGAGGCATCAGCATGGCATCGACCCAGGACCCGGTAACGCGACTGCTGCTCGTCGAAGACGACCCGATCAGCCGCGCCTTCTTCGACGCGACACTGCAGGCGCTGCCGGCCCAGGTGGACCTGGCCGACTCCGTCGCCAGCGCCCTCGACCGCGCGCAGACCCAGGCGCACGACCTGTGGCTGATCGATGCCAACCTGCCCGACGGCAGCGGCAGCGACCTGCTGCGCCAGTTGCAGCGGCAGCGCCCCGGCACCCTCGGGCTGGCGCACACGGCAGACGCCAGCGGCAGCGTTCGCGCGCAGTTGCTCGATGCCGGGTTCGCCGACGTGCTGCTCAAGCCGCTCAGCACCGAGCGGCTGCTGCAATCGGTGCGCCGGCTGCTGGCGCGCGGCCGCGCCGGCGGCACGCCCGGGACCGCCGAGCCGACCCTGGACTGGGACGAGACCACCGCGCTGGCCGCGCTCAACGGCGAACGCGCGCACCTGATCGCGCTGCGCGAGTTGTTCCTGGCCGAGCTGCCCGGCACCCGCGACGCGGTCGCCTCGGCCCTGCAACTCAGCGACGACCAGGCCGTGCGCAACCACCTGCACCGGCTGCAGGCCAGCTGCGGCTTCGTCGGCGCCGCGCGCCTGGCGCGCGCCGTGCGCCAGTTGCATGGCGACCCGGCCTCCTCGCAGGCCCGCCACCAGTTCAGCGAGGCGGTGGCGGCGTTGTTGCACTGAAAGCCGGGATTCGGGATTGGGGATTGGGGATGCCGATCGGCGTCCGCCTGGGCTGGGGGAGACGCGGCTTCGGTTGCGATGCGCGCGCTCCCGGACGTTGCCATAACGGTCCAAGCCGCGGTCGCCCTCGCCCACCTGCCGTCATCGATTCCTGCGACGGCGATGGTGCGTGATGGCACCGGCGGTGCGTGACCTGGGCATCTCCAATAACGTCACGAAATTCCTCGTAGGAGCGGCTTCAGCCGCGACAGGCTTCACTGGGAACGCCCATCGCGGCTGAAGCCGCTCCTACAGAAGAACAGCAGACGGTTGACGTGCGAGGAACCAGGTCGCCGGGGTACCCGGATGGCCGCGGCGCTCGCGCCGCCGACTCGGCGCGATCACGATGCCGCGGACGGCGGCACCTTCGCCTCTTCCGCCGTGGACTCCGCCATCGCGTCGGACGTGGAATCCGGATCGGCGTCCGCGTCCGGCGTCGCCGCGCGGAGCGCCGCCTGCGGCGCCGCGATGGCCGCGCTGCGCTGCCGTGCCAGGTCCTCGACCATTTCCCAGGATTTCAGACCACGGCCGCCGAGGTGATGCAGCAGCACCACGCGCATGCCGCGGCGCAGGCCGGGCAGATCCTCGGCGACCGGTTCGGTGTCGTCGGCCAGGGCCAGCAGGGCGCGGCCGGTGGCCATGCCGCTGCGCTGGTCGTGGCCGCGGTCGCTCAACAACCGGCGCGGCCCATGCTCGGCGTCGAGCACGTAGCGCGCGGCCGGGTCGATCGGCTCGCCGTCGCCGTCGTGACGCAGGTCGAAGCCCACGCCCAGCGCCTCCAGCAGATCGCGCTCGAAGCAGCGCAGCGACCAGGCCAGCGGCGCATCGGCGGCCAGCCGCGCGCGCACCCGCGCGTAGGCCAGGTACAGGTCCGGCGCCGGGTCGTCGCGCGGAGCCAGGCGCAGGGTCAGTTCGTTGATGTAGAAGCCGGCCAGCATCGCCTCGCCGCTCAACCGCGGCGCCGCATCCAGTGCCTCGGCCGCGCGCAGTTGCGCCAGTTCGCCGCGGCGCTGCGCGCTGAAGCGGATCGACTGCAGCGGCTGCAGCGCCGCGCGCAAGGCCTGCTTCTTCGGCCCCTGCACACCGCGCGCCAGCACCCCGAGCCGGCCGTGGTGCACGCTCAGCACCTCCACCAGCAGGCTGGTCTCGCGCCAGGGCCGGGCGTGCAGGACGAAACCGGGTTCGTGCTCGATCAAGGCGGCAGGGGCTGGGAATGGGGAGTGGGGAATACGGAATGGAACAGCATGCCGTCCCTAGCCGCATCATCGTTCAACGAACGGAAAGAGCCAGCGTCGTGTGGGAGCGGCTTCAGCCGCGACGGGCGTTACCGGGAAAGCGCGTCGCGGCTGAAGCCGCTCCTACGCGCACACCATGATTGTCCGGGAGGCGCGGAAATCCGATTCCCGATTCACCATTCCCGGCTTTACTCCCCGTACCCGAACGCCTTCAACGCCGCCTCGTCGTCGGACCAGCCCTCGCGCACGCGCACCCAGGTCTCCAGGAACACCTTGGCGCCGAACAGGCGCTCCATCTGCTGGCGGGCCTTGGCGCCGATGTCCTTCAGACGGGTGCCGCCCTTGCCGATCACGATCGCCTTCTGGCCTTCGCGCTCGACCCAGATCACCGCGCCGATGCGCAGCAGCGCGCCGTCCTCGGCGAAGCGCTCGATCTCCACGGTGGTCGCGTACGGCAGTTCCTCGCCGAGCTGGCGCATCAACTGCTCGCGCACCAGTTCGCCGGCCAGGAAGCGCTGGCTGCGGTCGGTGATCTCGTCCTCGCCGAACATCGGCGGCGCTTCCGGCACCAGGGCCAGCAGGTCGCGCACCAGCGCCTCCAGGCCCTTGCGCTTGAGCGCGGAGACCGGATGCACCGCGGCGAAGCTGCGGCCCTCGCTGACCTGCTGCAGGAACGGCAGCAGCGCGGTCTTGTCCTTGAGCCGGTCGACCTTGTTGACCACCAGCACCACCGGGATGCCGGCGTCGCTGAGCACGTTGAACGCCAGCGTGTCCTCCTCGTCCCAGCGCCCGGCCTCGATCACCAGCAGGCCGGCGTCCACGCCTTCCAGCGAGCCGCGCGCGGCGCGGTTCATCACCCGGTTCATGGCGCGCTTCTGCTCGCGGTGCAGGCCGGGGGTGTCGACCAGCAGCAACTGCCCGGCCGGGAAGCTGGCGATGCCCAGCAGCCGGTGCCGGGTGGTCTGCGGCCGGTTGGAGACGATGCTGACCTTGGCGCCCACCAGGGCGTTGGTCAGGGTGGACTTGCCCACGTTGGGGCGGCCGATCACGGCCACGCTGCCGCTGCGGTAAGGGGGAGTGGCTTGTTCGTTCACTTGCTCGAATCCAGTTGCTCGATGGCGGCGGCGGCGGCCTGCTGCTCGGCCAGGCGCCGCGAGGTGCCCTCGCCCTCGGTCACCAGGGCGGGCTCGGCGAGTACGCAGCGTACCCGGAATAGCTTGGCGTGGTCGTCGCCGGTCTCGCTGATCAGTTCGTAGGCCGGCAGGGTCCGCTGCCGGGCCTGCAGCCATTCCTGCAGGCGGGTCTTGGCGTCCTTCTCCACCTTGCCGACTGGCAGCGCCGCCAGCGCGGCCTCGAACCAGGGCAGGATGGTGGCCCGGCAGGTCTCGAAGCCGGCGTCCAGGTAGATCGCCGCAACCACGGCCTCGACCGCATCGGCCAGGATCGAGTCGCGGCGATGGCCGCCGGACTTCATCTCGCCCGGGCCCAGGGTCAGGCGTTCGCCCAGCTCCAGTTGCCGGCCGATCGCGGCCAGCGAGGCCTCGCGCACCAGTTCGGCGCGGGCGCGGGTCAGCGCGCCCTCGTCGGCCTTGGGCCAGCGCTGGTACAGCGCCTCGGCGATCAGCAGGTTGACGATGCCGTCGCCGAGGAATTCCAGACGTTCGTTGTGCGGCGCGCCGGCACTGCGATGGGTGAGCGCCTGCGCCAGCAACTGCGGCTCGGCGAAGCGGTGACCGATGCGGTCACCGCGCAGGATGGTCTTACTGGCCACCACGCGTCGTCAGGTCCTGGGTGGCGTCGAACTTGCCGACCACGTCCAGATTGGCGATCAGCGGGCGGCGCACTTCGTAGGCCACGTGCATCTTCACACCGGTATCGGTGCGCTCGAAGGTGACGTCGCTCGGCTTGACGTTGTCCGAATTGTTGATGTCCAGGCGCCGGAACAGCGAGGCCTTGGCCTGCGACGGATCCATCTCGGCGCTGCCGGCCTCGGTCGCCAGGCCCTTCATCGCCGAGCGCACGGCGTAGAACTCCATGTACATCGGGAACAGCTTCATGCCGATGTAGACGAAGAATCCGACCACCGCCAGCACGATCACGAACGAGGTCAAGGTCATGCCACTTTGCTTGTGCTTCATCGCGCTTCCCCTCACGCAAGTCACTGAATGGTCGTCCCGATCCGCGACGGATCGAAACTGCCGCTGCAAAACCAGCCTTCGCAATTGAGCCAGATCAGGAACGCCTTGCCGCGCAGGTTCTCCTCGGGCAGGAAATGGGTCTGGGTCCAGAACCGGCTGTCCTCGCTGTTGTCGCGATTATCGCCCATCACGAAGTACTTGCCCGGCGGGACCACCCAGTCGCCCTGGCCGGCCGGATTGTTGCGGTCGATCCACTCCAGCTCGGTGTGGGTCCGGCCCGGCAAGTACTCGGTGAGCAGCGTGGCGCCGGTCATTTCCGCGCCCTTGCCCTTGCCGACGTACTCGCCCATGACCTTGTACTTCATCGGCGTGCCGTTGATGTACAGGGTGTCGCCGTGGAAGCCGATGCGGTCGCCCGGCAGGCCGATCACGCGCTTGATCCAGTTCTCGTCCGGCTTGTGCGGCGGCTTGAACACCACCACGTCGCCGCGCTTGGGCTCGCCGACCGGAATGATCTTCTGGTTGGTGATCGGCAGGCGGAAGCCATAGGAGAACTTGTTGACCAGGATGAAATCGCCGACCAGCAGGTTCGGCATCATCGAGCTGGACGGGATCTTGTACGGCTCGGCGATGAAGCTGCGCAGGATCAGCACCACCGCCAGCACCGGGAAGAACGCCCGCGAGTAGTCGACGACCACCGGCTCGCTGTCGAGCAACCCGGCGCGCGCAGCGCGGCGCTTGGCGAAGAACAGCTTGTCCAGCAGGGTGATGATGCCGGTGGCGAAGGTCAGGACCACCAGCGCGATTTCAAACCATTTCATTCTTATTCCTTCGGAATGGGAATCGGGAATGGAGAATGGGGAATCGGGAAGGCAAGAGCATGCGCTCTTTCCATTCCCCATTCCCTATTCACGATTCCCAGCTACTTGTCCATCTGCAGCACAGCCAGGAAGGCTTCCTGCGGGATTTCCACGCGGCCGACCTGCTTCATGCGCTTCTTGCCTTCCTTCTGCTTTTCCAACAGCTTCTTCTTGCGCGAAACGTCGCCACCATAGCACTTGGCCAGCACGTTCTTGCGCATCGCCTTGACCGTGGTGCGGGCGATGATCTGCGAGCCGATCGCTGCCTGGATCGCCACGTCGAACATCTGCCGCGGGATCAGGTCCTTCATCTTCTCGCACAGTTCGCGGCCGCGGCGGTCGGCGTGGCTGCGGTGGGCGATCAGCGACAGCGCATCGACCTTGTCGCCGTTGATCAGCACGTCCACCCGCACGAACGGGCCGGCGTCGAAGCGCACGAAGTGGTAGTCCAGCGAGGCGTAGCCGCGGCTGACCGACTTGAGCTTGTCGAAGAAGTCCAGCACCACCTCGGCCATCGGCAGCTCGTAACTGATCTGCACCTGGCTGCCCAGGTAGTTGATACCGATCTGGCTGCCGCGCTTTTCCTCGCACAGCTTGATGATGTTGCCGATGTATTCCTCGGGGGTGAGGATGTTGGCGCGGATGATCGGCTCGCGGATCTCCTCGACCATGTTCAACTGCGGCAGCTTGGCCGGGTTGTCCATGCTGATGATGCTGCCGTCGGTCTTGAGCACCTCGTAGACCACGGTCGGCGCGGTGCTGATCAGGTCCAGGTTGTACTCGCGCTCCAGGCGCTCCTGCACGATCTCCATGTGCAGCATGCCGAGGAAGCCGCAGCGGAAGCCGAAGCCCATCGCCTCGGAGCTTTCCGGCTCGAAGCGCAGCGCCGCGTCGTTCAGGCGCAGCTTGTCCAGCGCCTCGCGCAGGTTGGTGTAGTCCTCGGCATCCACCGGGAACAGGCCGGCGAACACGCGCGGCTGCATCTCCTGGAAGCCCGGCAGCGGCTTGCTGGCCGGGTCGCCGGCCAGGGTCAGGGTGTCGCCGACCGGGGCGCCGTGCACGTCCTTGATGCTGGCGGTGACCCAGCCCACCTCGCCCGCGCGCAGCGCCGGCAGCACCTTGCGCTTGGGGGTGAACACGCCGACGCTGTCGACCTGGTGGGTGCGGCCGGTGGACATCACCAGCAGCTTGTCGCCAGCCTTGATCTCGCCCTGCATCACCCGCACCAGCGAGACCACGCCCAGGTAGTTGTCGAACCAGGAGTCGATGATCAGCGCCTGCAGCTTGTCGGTGTCGCGCGGCACCGGCGGCGGAATGCGCTGCACGATCGCCTCCAGCACGTCGCGCACGTTCAGTCCGGTCTTGGCGCTGACCGCGACCGCGTCGGTGGCGTCGATGCCGATCACCGCTTCGATCTCGGCCTTGGCGCGGTCGATGTCGGCGGTGGGCAGGTCGATCTTGTTCAGCACCGGCACCACTTCCAGGCCCTGCTCCACCGCGGTGTAGCAGTTGGCCACCGACTGCGCTTCCACGCCCTGCGCCGCGTCCACCACCAGCAGCGCGCCCTCGCAGGCGGCCAGCGAACGGCTGACCTCGTAGGAGAAGTCGACGTGGCCGGGGGTGTCGATGAAGTTCAGGTGGTAGACCTGCCCGTCCTGCGCGGTGTACGGCAGCGACACGGACTGGGCCTTGATGGTGATGCCGCGTTCGCGCTCGATCGGGTTGGAGTCGAGCACCTGCGCTTCCATCTCGCGCGCCTGCAGGCCGCCGCAGAGTTGGATGATGCGATCGGCCAGGGTCGATTTGCCGTGGTCGACGTGGGCGATGATGGAGAAATTGCGGATGTTCCGCATCGAATCAGAGGACATGAGGTGGGCGGCGGCCAGGACCGTCGTCAGGATAACGGGCCATTATCGCATGGCCGGCGGCCGCTGGTGACGGCCGCCGGATTCGCCCCTGCCCCGGGCGCCGACCCGTCTGGATCGGCGCCCGGGATGGCGCCCGGCCGCGGCCGGACGCGCGGGATCAACCGCCGGCGCGCACCGCGACGAAGCTGGTGGTGTCGCGCACGCGGATCAGCAGCATCACCACGTCGCCCTTCTTGTAGGCGCTCAGTTGCTGGTTCAGGGCGGCGACGCTGCCGACCGGGGTGCGCCCGACCTGCAGGATCACCATGCCCGGCACCAGTTGCGCGTCGCGCGCGGCGCGGCCGGTCACCGCGGTGATGCGCACGCCCTTGCCCGGCTCCACGCCCAGTTGCTGGCGGGTGGCGGCGTCCAGGTCGGCCACGTCGATGCCGAGCAGCGCGTTGGCGCCGGTGGCCGGGGCGGCGTTGTCGCCGACCGCCGGGCCGGCACTGGCCTGGGCGTCGTCGGCCAGCGCGGTCAACTGCACGGTCAGCTCGCGCGGCTTGCCGTCGCGCAGGATCCCCAGGCGCACCTTGGCGCCGGGCTGCATCGCGCCGATCATCGGCGGCAGGTCGCTGGAGGCGCCGATCTCGGTGCCGTTGACGGTGCGGATCACATCGCCCACTTCCAGTCCGGCCTTGGCCGCCGGGCTGCCCTGCACCAGTTGGTTGACCAGGGCGCCGCGGGTATCCGGCAGGCCCAGGCCCTGCGCCTTCAGCGAATCGATGGCGCCGACCATGACCCCGAGCTGGGCGCGGGTGACCTTGCCGGTCTTCTTGATCTGCTCGACCGCGCTCATCGCCAGGTCGATCGGGATCGCGAAGCTGATGCCCATGTAGCCGCCGGAGGCGGAGAAGATCTGCGAGTTGATGCCGACCACCTCGCCGCGGGTGTTGAGCAGCGGGCCGCCGGAGTTGCCCTGATTGATCGCCACGTCGGTCTGGATGAACGGCACGTAGCGCTGGTCGGCGTAGGGATTGCTGCGGCCGGTGGCGCTGACGATGCCGGCGGTGACCGAGTGATCCAGGCCGAACGGCGAGCCGATCGCCACCACCCACTGGCCGGGCTTGAGCAGGTTGGAATCGCCGATGCGCACCGTCGGCAGGTTCTTGCCGTCGATCTTCAGCAGCGCCACGTCGTACTGCTGGTCGCTGCCGACCACCTTGGCGGTGAACTCGCGGCGGTCGGTGAGCTTGACCTTGACCTCGCTGGCGCCGTCGACCACGTGGTGGTTGGTCAGCACGTAGCCGTCGGGCGAGATGATGAAGCCCGAGCCCATCGAGCGGCCCGCGGGGCCGTCGTCGTCCGGCGTGCCGCCGCGCGGCTGCCCGGGCATGCCCGGCATGCCGTCCGGGCCGAAGAAGCGGCGGAAGAACTCGGGCATCTGGTCGTCGTCGGGCATGCCGCCGCCGGAGCGCGCCGCCGCGGCGCGGCGGCTGATGGTGGTCTCGACGTTGACCACGCCCGGGCCGACCTGCTCGACCAGGCGGGTGAAGTCGGGAAGGTTGCCGACCAACTGCGGCGCCGGTGCGGACTGCGCGGCCGGCGGCGGGGTGCTGGCGGCACTGGGGCTGGGTTGCTGCGCACAGGCAGCCAACGGCACGGTCAGCGCCAGCAGGCCCAACAGATGGTGGCGGATACGGTGAGTCATCGGACGCGAGCCTCCGGTTCGGGAAGGGGAAGAACGAGGGGACGAAGCAACGGGGACCACGCGCCGGGACAAGACACGGACGCCGACCGGCGCGCGGGGTCAGGGCTGCTGCAGCGGCGGGTTGGCCGCGGCGTCGGCAGGCAATCGGGGTTCGAACGGATAGAACGCCGCCGGGTCCGCGCCGCTGCGCGGGAAGCTGGCGGTGAATTCACCGCCGGCGTCGGCGGCCGGCAGGGTCGAGCGTGGCCACGGCCGCGCCTGCAGCGGCGTTGCCGGATGTCCGAACGGATCGCTGGCGCGTTGCGCGACCATGGTGGGGGGCGCGACCGGCGCCACGAACGGGGTCTGCGTCGGCGCCTTGGCCTGCGACTTGGCGGGCGCCGCGGCGGCGTAGGCACGCTCGGCCGGGGCGTTGCGGGTGCGCACGGCCTGTTCGCTGCGGGTGGCCTCGCGTCGCGCTGCCGCGGCCGCCTCCTGGCGACGATTGGCGGCGATCGCCATGGCCGGCGCGGCGGCGACGGCCGCGGCGAGATCGCCCTGCGGATCGGCCGGCGCCGGTGCCGGCGTCGGGACCTGCGGCGTGGTGGCGGCAGGCGCCGGCGTCGGCGCGGTGGCATCGGCGACCTGCGCCGGCGGCAACGCCTCGGGCGTCTGCGGCAGGCGCTGGGTCACGAACAGCGCCAGCACCGCGACCGAAGCGGCCAGGGCCGCACTGCCGCCCCAGCGCCAGGTGCGGCGCTTGCCGGCCGCGCTGGCCGCCTCGGCACGCACGGCCTGCTGCGCTTCGGCGGCCACCGCCTGGCGCACGCGGGCGCTGAAATCGCTGGGCGCCGGCACGCTGACACGGCCGCGCAGGATGTCGCCGCACAGCTGCCAGCGTTCGTGGCAGCCGGACAATTCCTCGTCGTGCTGCAGCCGGCGCAGCACGAAGCGTGCTTCGTCGGCCGGCAGTTCGCCGTCGATCAGGGCGGACAGTTGCTGCCGGTAGTGCAGCTCGAACTTGTCCGGCGCTGCGCTGTCGGGCGCCGGCACTGGCTTGGGAAAGGGCGTGATATCGGTCATACGCGGTGTCGCTCACGGGTGGCGCTGTCGGTATCCAGCAGGGGACGGAGTTCGGCGTCGATGGCCTCGCGGGCGCGGAAGATCCGCGAACGCACGGTGCCGATCGGGCAGCCCATCTTCTGCGCGATGTCCTCGTAGCTCATGCCCTCCACCTCGCGCAGGGTGATGGCGGTGCGCAACTCTTCCGGCAAGGCGTTCACCGCCTTCATCACCGTTTGCTCCAGTTCCTGGCGCATCAACTCGCGCTCGGGCGTGTCGGTGTCGCGCAGCCGGGTGCCGCTGTCGAACTGCTCGGCATCGAGCACGTCGACATCGTCGGTGGGCGGCCTGCGGTTGTGCGCGACCAGATAGTTCTTGGCGGTGTTCACGGCGATCCGGTGCAACCATGTGGAGAACTGGGCGTCGCCGCGGAAACTTCCTATCGCGCGGTAGGCGCGGATGAAGGTGTCCTGGGCCACGTCCTGACATTCGCTCCAGTCGGCGATGTAGCGCCCGATCAGGCCGACGATCCGGTGTTGGTACTTGCGCACCAGCACATCGAACGCCGCGCTTTCGCCGCGCTGCACACGCCGGACCAGTTCCAGGTCCAGCTCCTGGGGTGTTTCGACATCGGCCATAGCGGGCCGCACTCCTGTCAGCCCAACCTACGTCGGACCCTCTGACCGCCAATTCGGAAAAAAGTTCAGCGCCCCTCAGCGGATCGCCGCCCCACGACGTTAACCGGCGTTCCGTTAGGCTGGCGCAAGGCCAGCGGTCGCGGGACGCGCCTCAATTCCCCTGCATTGGGATTTGACGCGACGGAAACAACCTCTGGATGATAACGATCTTCTCCATACACAAGCGGATGGTCCTCCCCATGCTTTCAGGCTTCGACGGGCTCCGATTCAGTCACTGGCAAGCGGATATCCGCGGCGACGGCGTCGTCGTGCTCAGCCTCGACCGCCAGGACGCGCCCGTCAACGCGCTGTCGCAGGACGTGCTGCTGGAGCTGGGCAATCTGCTCGAGCGCATCGCCATCGATCCGCCCAAGGGCGTGGTGATCCGCTCGGCCAAGGACAATGGCTTCATCGCTGGCGCCGACCTCAAGGAATTCCAGGAATTCGACCGCCGCGGCACCGTCAACGACGCCATCCGCCGCGGCCAGGCCACCTTCCAGAAACTGGCCGAGTTGCCCTGCCCCACGGTCGCGGCGATCCACGGCTTCTGCATGGGCGGCGGCACCGAGATCGCCCTGGCCTGCCGCTACCGTGTCGCCTCCAGCGATGCCGCCACCCGCATCGGCCTGCCCGAGACCAAGCTCGGCATCTTCCCCGGCTGGGGCGGCAGCGCGCGCCTGCCGCGGCTGATCGGCGCGCCGGCGGCGATGGACCTGATGCTCACCGGGCGCACCGTGTCGGCCTCGGCGGCACGCGCGATGGGCCTGGTCGACAAGGTCGCCGCGCCCGCCGTGCTGACCGACACCGCGGTGGCGCTGGCGCTGTCCGGCAGCACCCGCCCCTTCAAGCAGCGCGCCACCGCCTGGGCCACCAACACCTGGCCGGCGCGCAAGCTGCTGGCGCCGCAGATGCGCAAGCAGGTGGCGCGCAAGGCGCGCAAGGAACACTACCCGGCACCGTACGCGCTGATCGGGGTGTGGGAACGCAGCGGCGGCAGCGGCATCCAGGCGCGCCTGGACGCCGAGCGCAAGGCGGTGGTCAAGCTGGCCAGCACGCCGACCGCGCGCAACCTGATCCGCATCTTCTTCCTCACCGAGCGGCTCAAGGCGCTGGGCGGCAAGGAACACGGCATCCGCCACGTGCACGTGGTCGGCGCCGGGGTGATGGGCGGCGACATCGCCGCCTGGTCGGCCTACAAGGGCTTCGAGGTGACCCTGCAGGACCGCGAGCAGCGCTTCATCGACGGGGCGCTGAGCCGCGCCGGCGAGTTGTTCGCCAAGCGGGTCAAGGACGACGGCAAGCGCCCGGCGGTGGCGGCACGGTTGAAGGGCGACCTGGCCGGCGACGGCGTGCCGAGCGCCGATCTGGTGATCGAGGCGATCATCGAGAACCCGCAGGCCAAGCGCGAGCTGTACCAGTCCCTGGAACCGCGCATGCAGCCGCACGCGCTGCTCAGCACCAACACCTCCTCGATCCCGCTGACCGAACTGCGCGAGCACATCCAGCGCCCGGCGCAGTTCGGCGGCCTGCACTACTTCAACCCGGTGGCGCAGATGCCGCTGGTGGAGATCGTCTGTCACGACGGCCTGGCGCCGGAAAACCAGAAGCGGCTGGCCGCGTTCTGCAAGGCGATCGACAAGCTACCGGTGCCGGTGGCCGGCACCCCCGGCTTCCTGGTCAACCGCGTGCTGTTCCCGTACATGCTGGAAGCGGCCACCGCCTACGCCGAAGGCATTCCCGGCCCTGCCATCGACAAGGCCGCAGTCAAGTTCGGCATGCCGATGGGCCCGATCGAACTGATCGACACCGTGGGCCTGGACGTGGCCGCCGGCGTCGGCGCCGAACTGGCGCCGTTCCTGGGCCTGCCGATCCCGGCGGCGCTGCAGACGGTGGAACCGGGCAAGCGCGGCAAGAAGGACGGCCAGGGCCTGTACGCGTGGGAGAACGGCCGCGCCAAGAAGCCCGAGTTGCCGAAGGACTATCGCGCGCCGGACGACCTCGAAGACCGCCTGATCCTGCCGCTGCTCAACGAAGCGGTGGCCTGCCTGCACGAGGGAGTGGTCGCCGATGCCGACCTGCTCGATGCCGGCGTGATCTTCGGCACCGGCTTCGCGCCGTTCCGCGGCGGCCCGATCCAGTACATCCGCGCCGCCGGCGCCGATGTCCTGCTGGCACGTCTGCGCGCCCTGCACACGCGCTACGGCGAGCGTTTCGCCCCGCGCCCGGGCTGGGAGTCGCCGGCGCTGCGCGAACCGGTGGTCTGAGGCGCGCACGCGCGCCGACCTGCAGAAGTGGCTTCAGCCGCGACAGGCATGATCGAGAAAGCCCATCGCGGCTGAAGCCGCTTGTGTCAAATGAGGGTCTATCGTTGCAGGTGAGAGCGGAGTGCGGCAGGCCGTTTAGCCGTAGTGCCAGCAAGCACGAGTAGGAGTCAGCGCCGCCGCACCCCGTATCTCCTGCCTTATCAGCCCGAACAGTTGCCCGAGTCGCGAGCTCGAACTCCACAAGCATGGGCGTCGGCAGGAGTGCTCTCGTGACTGAGTCTACTGCGGAGAACGTCTATGCGACGCTATGTCGGGATCGATGTATCCAAGGCCGAACTGGTCATTCATGTCCTGCCGGACGAGCAGACCTGGACCCAAGCCAATACGCCACAGGGGCAGCGTGCGCTGGCCCAACGCCTGGCCGAGCTGGGCTGCGAGCGGATCGTGCTGGAAGCCAGTGGCGGCTACGAACATGCCGTGCTGCAGGTGCTCCGAGAGGCGGACCTGCCGGCAGTGCGGATGGCCGCTGATCGTCCGCGCAAGCTAGCCCAGGCCTTGGGCCTGCATGCCAAAACCGATGTCCTGGACGCGCGCCTGCTGGCCATCGCCGCCCAGCACATCCCGACCACCCCCACGCCCGTGGTGCCCGGGCACCAGCAGTCTCTTCGCGAACTGCTGGACCTGCGTGCCACCCTGGTGGGCCAGCGCGATGCCCATCGGCGGCGCCTGGAGCACATCACCCGCCCTGAGGTGCAACGCCACTGCCGAGAGGTGATCGCCCTGCTGAACCAGCAGATCCAGACGTTGACGCAGGAGATCGGGCAGCAGGGCAAGACCTGCTCGAGCCTCCCTAAGGTGCCTGGGCTCGGCACGATCCTGCGCGCGGTTCTGGCCGCGCGGTTGCCAGAGCTGGGCACGCTGCCGCCACGCAAGCTCGCTGCCCTGGTCGGGCTGGCCCCGTTCAATCACGACAGCGGCTGCTGGAAAGGCCAACGCCGCATCAAAGGCGGACGTGCCGACGTGCGGCGCGTGCTGTACATGGCCACCTGGGCCAGCATCCGCGCCAAATCCCCCTTGGCCAACACTTACGCGCGCCTGCGCGCAGGCGGCAAACCGGCCAAGGTCGCCATCGTCGCCTGCATGCACAAGTTCCTGCGCTGGCTCAACGCCATCGCGCGCGATCAGGCCCCGTACGCTCCTCCTGCCATCGCAGGTGCATGACAGTTGACTCCTACAAAAAACGCGTTGCGAGGACGGGCGCTTGCGCATGCGCCGTCCATCCACGTAGGAGCGGCTTCAGCCGCGACCGGCGTTCCCGGCGCGCGAAGGCGGCCGCTCGAGAAAGGGAAACATCGGTGGCGCCGGCATGCGCCATCCGCAACGTTATCGGCTATGGATGCGAATGCCCATGCGCATGACCGTGCCCGTGGTGGTCATGGGCATGACCATGATCGTGGTCCTCATGACCATGCCCATGAGGACCGTGACCACCACCCTCACCCGCCGCAGCGGGCGCGCCGCACGGCGTGGCGCCGCAATGGCCGGCTTCCATCTGCAGGGTGATGTGGTCGATGTCGAACTGCGCATGCAGGCCATCGCAGAGCGCGGCGCGCACTGCATCGGCGTCACTGCCGTCGGCGACCACCACGTGCGCGGTCAGCGCCGGGGTGCTGGAGGCCAGCGCCCACACGTGCAGGTCGTGCACGCTGGCCACGCCGGGCGCCGCTTGCAAATAGCCACGCACCGCATCCAGGTCCACGCCCTTGGGCACGCCTTCCAGCAGCACGTTGACCGCTTCGCGCAGCAACACCCAGGTCCGCGGCAGCACCCACAGGCCGATCAGCACCGCCAGGATCGGATCGATCAGCTTCCAGCCGGTGACGCGGATCGCCAGCGCGCCGACGATCACCGCGACCGAGCCGAGCATGTCGCTCCACACTTCCAGGTAGGCGCCCTTCATGTTGAGGCTCTCGCCGCTACCGGCCTTGAGCAGGCGCATCGAAATCAGGTTGATCAGCAGGCCGAACGCGGCGATGCCGAGCATGCCGACGGTGGCGATCTCCTGCGGCTGGCGGAAGCGCTGCACCGCCTCCCACAGGATGTAGCCGGCGACCACGAACAGCAGCGCGCCGTTGACCAGCGCGCCCAACGCCTCCAGCCGCGCGTAACCGTAGCTGCGCTTGGCATCGGGCGGGCGCCGGCTCAGCCGCACCGCGATCAGCGCGATCATCAGCGCCAGCGTGTCGGTGGCCATGTGCGCGGCGTCGGACAGTAGCGCCAGGCTGTTGGTGAGGAAGGCGCCAGCGACCTCCACCACCAGGAACAGCGCAGTCAGGCCGAGCGCCCACCACAAGGGGCGCTCGTGGCGGATTTCGGTGGGGGCGTGGCTGTGATCGTGTCCCATGGGGCGACCGGGCGGCGATGCGGAGGAAGATGGCCGCTACCTTAGGACGCCGTCTGCGCGGAGACTATTACACCACGGGCACCGCCGCCTGCCCCGGAACGAATACCGCGCGCACGCAGCCGTCCTGCTTGTGCTTGAACATCTCATAACCGCGTGCCGCCTCGTCCAGCGGCATGCGGTGCGTGGCCAGGAAGCGGGTCTTGAACGCACCGCTGCGCGCCAGCTCGAGCAGGCGCGGCACGTAGCGCTGGCCGTGCTGCTGCGCGGTGCGCACGGTCAGCCCCTTGTTCATCACCGCGCCCAGCGGGAACTTGTCCATCAGGCCGTAGACGCCGAGGATCGACAGCGTGCCGCCCTTGCGACAGGCCAGGATCGCCTCGCGCAACGCCTGGCCGCGATCGGTGTGCAGGTGCAGCGCCTGCTTGACCCGATCATAGGCATGACCGAGACCGGTGCCGTGCGCCTCCATGCCGACCGCATCGATGCAGGCATCGGGGCCGCGTCCGCCGGTCATTTCGCGCAGCATCTCGACCACGCTGTCGACGGCGCTGTAGTCGATCACCTCGTTGCCCAGCACGTCGCGCGCCAGCGCCAGCCGCTCGGGCAGGCGGTCGATGGCGATGACCCGCTCGGCCCCCAGCAGGCGCGCGCTCTGCTGCGCCATCAACCCGACGCCGCCGCAGCCCCACACCGCCACGGTCGTACCGGGCTGGATCGCGCAGAAATCCGCGCCCATGAAGCCGGTGGGACCGGCATCGGATAGGAACAACGCATCCTCGTCGCCGAGTTCGTCCGGGATGGCGAAACAGCCGACGTCGGCGTGCGGCACCCGGATGTACTCCGCATGCGAACCGGCGTAGCCGCCGAAGGCATGGGTGTAGCCGTAGATGCCGGCAGTCGGATAGCCCAGCAGCGGCTCCTGCATCTCCCAGTTCGGATTGGTGTTGTCGCACAGCGAGAACTCCTGACGCGCGCAATGCCAGCACCCGCCGCAGGAAACGAACGACGGCACCACCACACGCTGGCCGACGCGCAAGCCACGCACCTGCGGCCCGACCTCGACCACCTCGCCCATGAATTCGTGGCCGATGATGTCGCCTTCGCGCATCGTCGGCAGATAGCCGTCGATGAAATGCAGGTCCGAGCCGCAGGTGGTGCTGAGGCCGACCTTCAGGATCACATCGCGTGGATTGACGATGCGCGGATCGGGAACCGTTTCCACCCGCAGATCGTTGACCCCGTTCCAGCATAGTGCGCGCATGGCGGACTCCTAGTGTTCGTGGTGGTCGCGGCCGCGCGCGGATGGGTTGTCGCGCAGCGTCGGCACTTCGCCGCACTCGATCCAGGCCTTGAACCGGTGCAGCACCTTGCCGATCAGCGCATCCGGCGCCGCGCCCACCAACTTCGCCACGGCCTGGGCGAGCACCCCGCCCTCGACGCGATACTCCACCGCCAGCGTGGCCTCGCAACCGAAGCCATCGGGCGCGCGACGCACGCTCAACGTGGTCTGCAGGTGCAGTCCGTGCTCGCCGCTGCCGGCATAGCTGACCGACTCGCCGAGATGGACTTCGCCGCGCCGGTAATCCAGATCGAGATGGCGCTCCAGCGGCAGGCGCAGGCGCCATCGCGAAGCGTAGCCGTCGCCAGACTGCAGGTCGGCCAGGTCCGCCAGCACCTGCTGCTGGACGCCCATGTCGCACCAGGCGTCGAGGATCTGATCGGGCTCGCCGAGAATGCTGAGAGTGCGCACCAGGCGCGTACCGTCCAGGGTGACGGGCGCGTCGGCCGCCGGGGATTCGCGCATGAGAAGCTCCTGGCAGGACCGGAATGTTCGTGGTGCGGGTCACGGCGCATCGGCCGCGATCCGCAGCACGGCTCAGCGGGTGGAACCGGCCGGCGAGGCGGCGGCGCTCTGCAACTGCTGCGCCTTGGCCAGATGCTCGGCCACATGGGTACGCGTGGTACGCAGATGCGCGACCACCTCCGGGGTCTTGGCCGCGGGAATCAGGGTGCTGTCGAGCATCTGCAGGGCGGCCTGATGATCCTTGACCATCGCCATGACGTAGGCCTGTTCGAAGCGGTCGCCGTCCAGGGCCTGCAGCTTGCCTGCTTCCGCCTTGGCCTTCTGCATCTGCTGCTGCGCCGGCGCGGCCTTGGTGTCGGGTCCCCAGGGCGCGATCTTGGCATTGTTGTCGGAGTGCTCCTTGACCATCTGCATGGCGTAGTCGCGCACCGGCCCTTTGACCTGCTTCTGCAAGGCCAGGTTGCCGGCGTTGATCTCGCTGGTATTGATCGCCGACAGCACGCCGAGCGCCTGTTTCTCGTCGAGCGCGGACGCGCGTGCACCTTGCGCGCCCTGCATGCCGGACGACGTCTGCGCCGCAGACGTCGACGGCGCTTGCTGTTGCATCGCGCCGGGATCGTGGCCGCCGGCCTGGCCGGACGTATCGGTCTGCGCATGAGCGAGGCCGACGCCGAGAACCGACATCAGCGCCAGAGAGAAAGCGGAACGGGAATGACGCATGACAATCTCCTTTGCATGGCAGGTATCGCCATGCTCCGCCGCCTTTCGTGAGCGCTTGGTTGAACGTGGGTGCAGGCGATGCGAAATGCTGCAGATGCACCTGGACTGCGGCGCCACGCCTACGGCAACCAGCGCAGCAGCAACACGCTGAGGCTGGCCAGTGCCAGCAGCGACAGCGTGCCGGCTGCCAGTACGCGGCCGCCGGACGCGAGCACGGTGCGCAGATTCACCGACAGGCCCAACGCGGCCATCGCCACCAGGGTGAACAGCAGCGACAGCGACTGCGCCGCGTCGATGAGCAATGCCGGCAGCACACCCAGCGCGCGCAGGCCCATCATGCCGACGAAGCCGAACACGAACCACGGCACCAGCGCGTGCGCCGGGCGCCGCTGCGCCGGCGATCCACCACGGATCACTCCCAGCAGCAGCATCACCGGCCCCAGCATCAGCACCCGCATCAGCTTGACCAGCGCACCGACCTGCGCGCTCAGCGCACCCACCGGCACGGTCGCCGCCAGCACCTGCGGCACCGCGTACACGGTCAGGCCGGCGAGGATGCCGTAGTGGCGCTGGTCCAGACCCAGCACGGGCACCGCCAGCGGCAGCAGCAACACCACCAGCACGCCGAGCGCAGCGGTGAAGGCGATCGCCGCGGCGACGTCGTCGGAGTCGGCGTCGATCACCGGCGCCGCCGCCACGATCGCCGAGTTGCCGCAGATCGCATTGCCGCACGCGACCAGCGTGGCCAGCCGCGACGGCAGGCCCAGCACGCGACCGATGCCGTAGCCGAGGGCGATCGCCAGCAGCACCACCGCGGCGATGGCGCCCAGCAACAGGCCGCCGGCCGCGCCGATGGCGCCGATCCCGACCGAGGCGCCCAGCAGCACGATCGCCAGTTCCAGCGGCAGCTTGGCGGCGAAGGCGATGCCGGCGTGCGTGGACGGCGGCAGGCGCCACGCCGTGCGCAGCAAGGTGCCGAGCACGATCGCGAACACCAGCGCATCGATCCAGCGCCGGCCCAGCCACTGCAGTTGCACGCGCTCGGCCAGCCAGGCCAAGGCCGCCACGCCGATGGCCAGGGCCAGCCCAGGCAGCAGGGTCGAAGGTCGGTGCAGTGGCGCGTGCATGGAAGTCATCCGGATCGAAGTGGCGACAGGCTGCGCCCGCAAACCGTTCCGATCCATCGCATAATTGTGCACACTTCATTCGGCTCATCCGAACAGTTGCCCCTATGACCCTGGAACAACTCGCGCTGTTCGTGGCGGTGGCCGAGCGCCAGCATCTGACCCTGGGTGCGCAGGCCGCGCACCGCACGCCGTCGGCCGCCAGTGCGGCGATCAAGGCGCTGGAGCAGCAGTACGGGGTGGCGCTGTTCGACCGGGTCGGCCGCGGCCTGGTGCTGACCGCGGCCGGTGCGGCGTTCTGCGAGGACGCCAAGGCGATCCTGGCGCGCAGCCGGGCGGCCGAACTGGCCCTGAGCGAATGGCGTGGCGTGCTGCGCGGCACCCTCGACCTGCACGCCAGCCAGACCGTCGCCAGCTATTGGCTGCCGACCCGGCTGATGGCGTTCCATGCGCGCTATCCGCAGATCGAGATCCGCCTGAGCGTGGGCAACACCGACAGCGTGGCGCGCGCGGTGCGCGAGGGACGCGCCGAACTGGGCTTCGTCGAGGGCCGCGTGCAGGCCGCCGAACTGCTGAGTTCGGCGCTGGACCACGACCGGCTGCGCGTGGTGGCCGCACCGGACCACCCGCTGGCCGGGCGCCGCCGCCCCGGGCTGGCGCGGCTGATCGCCGACAGCACCTGGATCATGCGCGAACCCGGCTCGGGCACGCGCTCGGCGTTCGAAGCGGCGTTGCGCGATGCCGGCATCGCCCCGGAACGCCTGCGCGTGGCCCTGTCCCTGCCCTCCAACGAAGCGGTGCTGTCGGCGGTGCAGGCCGGGCGCAGCCTGGCGGCGATCTCGCAACTGGCCGCGGCGCCGTGGCTGGAGAGCGGCCGCCTGCAGGGCATCGAGGTGACGCTGGCCGAACGCACCTTCCATGTCCTGCGTCACCGCGAACGCGGCCTGGGCGCGGCGGCGGCCGCCCTGCTCGACCTGCAGGCGCAGGCAACCGCGGCCTGAGCGCCGCGTGGCGGGGAGGAACCCGCAGCGCGCGACATCCATTCCAAAACGAGATAGCCCTCGGCAAATGCTTCATTGGAATGGAATGCCTGTCGCTTCTATCCTCGCTCCCGGTCTCTCGCGCGCCAGGGCAGCGGAAAGGGGATGTCCACGGCGCCGCCGCCGGACATGCCGCGCACGCCCTGCCGTGTCGACCGACACGCCATCGAGGACAGCGATCGGGACAGCCTGCAGACATGCACGGCGCCCTGCCGATGCCTCCCGGGCCGGATGCCTCCGGCCCACGCCAACTTGCTCGGTCACTTTTTGTCCTGGGAGGGAACAAAAATGCCTTTGGAACAGTCCCGTCGCCCGCTCGGCCGGCGCGCGCACCGCCCTGCCGCCCGCACCCTGCTGGGCGCGGCCATCGTCCTGGCCCTGTCCGGCAGCTTCGCCGCGCACGCGCAAAGCGCCAGCGCCGATCCGGCAGCCACGCCACCCGCCAAGCCCGACGCCACGACCGACACCAAGAACGGCCAGCAACCGGTCACCCTGGACAACGTGATGGTGGTCGGCCAGCGCGCCAGCCTGGAACAGGCCGTGCAGGCCAAGCAGCTCGACGACCACGTGGTCGAGGTGATCTCCGCCGACAACATGGGGCAGATGCCCAACGTCACCGTGGCCGAGGCGCTGGTGCGCCTGCCCGGCGTCAACGGCACCCGCGACCGCGGCAACGAAAGCCTGGCCACCGTGCGCGGCCTGGGCCCGCGCATGACCATGGGCACGGTCAACGGCCGCGAGATCGCCTCCTCCGAACCCAACCGCGCGGTGCGCTGGGAGGTGTTCCCCACCGAGATCGTCTCCACCGTCAAGGTCTACAAGACCCCGTCGGCGGACCTGATCGCCGGTGGCATCGCCGCCACCGTGGACATCTCCACCATCAACCCGCTCGACCACACCGGCCCGACCTTCGTCGCCACCGCCGGCCCGGTCTACTACGACGAGGCCAAGGACGCGCGCGACTACTCGCCGTGGGGCCAGCGCCTGGGCGCGAGCTGGATCCACCGCATCAACGACAACCTGGCGGTCGCGCTCGGCGCCACCTACCAGAAGCAGAAGAACGCCGGCGTCTCGATCGGCAGCTGGGGCTACACCGACGCCAGCAACGCACGCGATGTGGATGGCGACGGCAAGGTCGACTACACGCCCTGGGGCGCGGCCGACCAGCTCAAGCTGACCGAGCAGACCCGCACCGGCGCCATGGGCACCGTGCAGTGGCGCTCGGGCAACCTGGAACTCAAGCTCGACGGCCTGTACTCGCGCATCCGCATCGACGAGGACCAGCGCCAGAACTGGTTCAACAACCTCGGCTACAGCATCTACTCGGCCAGCAACCCGTACACCACGCCCGGCTCGTCCTACACCATCGTCGACGGCGATGTGGTCGCCGGCACCCTGGCCAACTCCAACCTCCAGGTCGACCACGTCATCGCCAACTACAACGAGGTCAAGACGCTGGCCGCCGGCGGCCTCAACGCCAAGTGGAGCGGCGACGTGTGGACGCTGGGCAGCGACCTGTCGTTCTCGCAGGCCAAGCGCGACAACGACTGGCGCGCGGTGCGCTTCGGCAGCAACCCGGACACGGTGTCGTTCGACTTCCGCCACGGCGTCACCCCCACCATCAGCACCAGCTCCGATGCGCCGGAATGGGGCATCAGCGGCCAGACCGAACCGCAGGCGCTGCGCGACCGCATCGCCGCGCTGGCGCTGAGCGCCAGCCGCGCGATCGAGGATTCCCCTGTCACCGCGCTGGAGTTCGGCGCGCGCGCCTCGCGCCGCGAGAAGCAGAACCGCCACTTCACCAGCTTCCAGTCCGGCTACAGCCAGCCGATCTCGGCCTATCAGGACCTGATCTATCCGGTGACGATGCCGGACCTGAACGTGCCGACCCTGACCGGTGGCGACCTGGACGCGATCGCCAAGCTCGGCTTCGGCGGCTTCGATCCCAGCCTGGCCACCGAGCAGCGTCTGGATCACTGGAACGTCGAGGAGAACGTGCGCGAGGCCTTCGCCAAGGCGGTGTTCAGTGCGCAGTGGTTCGGCGTCGACGTCACCGGCAACGCCGGCGTGCGCGTGGTCCACACCGACACCGACAGCCATGGCTACGACACCGTCGGCGGCGTGGTGCAGCCCAGCAGCGCCGGCAAGACCTACACCGACGTGCTGCCCAGCGCCACGGTCAACTTCCTGATCGATCCCGAGCGCATCCTGCGCGTGTCGGTGGCCAAGGTGATGGCGCGGCCGCCGCTGGACGAACTGCGCACCGGGCGCGCGCTCGACGATCCCAACACCACCGTCGGCCAGCTCACCGGCAGCGGCGGCAACCCGCAGCTCAATCCGTTCCGCGCCACCCAGCTCGACCTGTCCTACGAGTGGTACTTCCACAAGGAGGCGCTGGCGGCGCTGGCGCTGTACCGCAAGTGGGTGGATTCGAGCATCGGCTACAAGACCCAGCACGAGACCATCGACGGCCGCGACTACCTGATCAGCGGCCCGTTCAACGGCGGCGGCGGCTACATCAACGGCGCCGAGCTGACCTTCCAGACCCCGTTCTTCTTCATCCCGCACATGGAGAACTTCGGCATCTACTCGAACTACTCGTACGTGGAATCCAACCTGCACGAGTTCTCGCCGGCGGACAATCCGCTGCCGCTCAGCGGCCTGGCGCGCAACACCGGCACGCTGGACCTCTGGTACAACAACAGCAAGTTCGAAGCGCGGATCGGCTACAAGTACCACAGCCCCTACACCGTGGTGTACGGCTGGAACGCGGCACGGCTGGCGCGGCTGGAGAGCGAAGGCACGGTGGACCTGAGCCTGGCGTGGCGGTACAGCGAGCACCTGGGCTTCAAGTTCCAGGTCGGCAACCTGACCAACGAACCGCTGCGCGCCTACAGCGACAACAAGCGCAACCGGCTCGCCAACCAGGACGATGGCGGTTACCAGCTGTTCGGCCGCCGCTTCGCCCTGGAAGCGACCTACACGTTCTGAGCCGGTGGAGACCCGCATGCGATCCAAACGCACCTGGCTGCCGGCGCTCGCGCTGGCCCTCGCCGCCGCCCTGGCCGCGCCCATGGCCGGCGCCGGCACGCTGTACCTGGGCGCCGACCTGTCCTACGTCAACGAGATGGAGGATTGCGGCGTGCAGTACCGCGACCACGGCGCGGTGCGCGACCCGTTCGAGCTGTTCCACGCGCACGGCGCCAACCTGGTGCGCGTGCGCCTGTGGAACGATGCACGCTGGACCCGTTACAGCGACCTGAGCGACGTCAAGAAGACCATCCGCCGGGCGCGCGCGCAGGGCATGCAGGTGCTGCTGGACTTCCACTACTCCGACGACTGGGCCGACGGCGAGAAGCAACTGATCCCCAAGGCCTGGGCCAACATCACCGACCAGGACGAACTGGCGCGCACGCTGTACGGCTTCACCTACGACACGCTCAGCGCACTGGACCGCGCCGGGCTGATGCCGGAACTGGTGCAGGTCGGCAACGAGAGCAATTCCGACCTGATGGACAGCCAGCCCTGGGACAAGCGCCGGCCGATCGACTGGACCCGCAACGCTAAGCTGTTCAACGCCGGCATCCAGGCGGTGCGCGACGCCGGCGCGCGCTCGACGATCAAGCCCAAGGTGATGCTGCACATCGCCCAGCCGGAGAACGTGGAGCCATGGTTCGCCGACGCCGCCAAGGCCGGCGTGCGCGACTTCGACTTCATCGGCATCAGCTACTACCGCAAGTGGTCGCGCGAGACCATGGACCAGCTCGGCGCCACCATCAAGCGCCTGCGCCAGCGCTATCCGGCCGAGGTGATGGTGGTGGAGACCGCCTATCCGTGGACGCTGGAAAGCGGCGACCCCTCGCCCAACCTGCTCGGCGCCGATTCGCTGATCAAGGGCTACCCGGCCACCCCGCAGGGCCAGTTGAACTACCTGGTCGACCTCACCCAACTGGTGGTCGACAACGGTGGCAGCGGCGTCGTGTACTGGGAGCCGGCCTGGACCAGCAACACCTGCAAGACCCGCTGGGGCGTCGGCTCCTCGTGGGAGAACGCCAGCTTCTTCGATTTCCGCCACGGCAACGAACTGCTGCCCGGCATCGGCTTCATGCAGCACGCCTACCGGCCGGCGCCGGCCACGACGACCGGCAAGCGTGCCGCGCCGGCGCAGGACGCGCAGCCATGATCGAACTGAGCCGCCGCGACCTGCTGCGCTCGCTGGTCGCCGGCGGCGTGCAGGTAGCGGTGCCGGGTGCCGCCGCGGCGCTGGCGCCGGCCGCGCTGGCCGCCACGCCCGCTGGCGGCAATGCCATTGCGCCGCTCTCGCCGGACCTGGACGACGACGCGCCGCGCCGGCGCCTGCTGTGCGATGGCGGCTGGCGTTTCCATCTCGGCCACGCCGACGACCCGGCGCGCGACTTCCATTTCGGCACCTTCCAGCGCACCTACGCCAAGGCCGGCAAGGACACCGCCGATGCGGCCCTGCTCGACTTCGACGACAGCGCCTGGGAGCGCATCGACCTGCCGCACGACTGGGCGGTGGCGCTGCCGCCGCGCCAGGATCCGACCTCCAGCCTGGTCAACGGCGAAGACCCGGCCGCCGCGCACGGCTACAAACCGCTGGGCCGCACCGATCCGCAGACCAGCATCGGCTGGTACCGGCGCGTGCTGGAGATTCCGGCCGAGGACCTGGGCAAGCGGATCAGCCTGGAATTCGACGGCGTGTTCCGCGACTGCATCGTGTTCTGCAACGGCCACATCGTCGGCCGCAACGGCAGCGGCTACTGCGGCTTCGAGGTCGACCTCAGCGACGTGCTCGACTACGGCGCCAGGAACATCATCGCGGTGCGCGTGGACGCCACGCTCGGCGAAGGCTGGTTCTACGAAGGCGCCGGCATCTACCGCCACGTCTGGCTGCGCACCACCGACGCGCTGCACGTACCGATGGACGGCGTGTACGTGCGCAGCGTGTGGGACGGCGGCGACGCGCAGGCGCTGGTGGAAACCGAACTCGGCAACAACGGCGGGACGCCACGGCAGTGCAGCGTGGTCTCGGTGATCCGCGCGCCGGACGGGCGCATCGTCGCCCAGGCCAGTTCGGCGCCGATCACGGTCGAGCCCGGCGTGGTGCAGCGCGTGCAGCAGACCCTGGACCTGGGCACGCCCGCGCCGTGGTCGCCGGAAAACCCGCAGCGCTACATACTGTCCACGCGCCTGCTCGGCGACGGCCGTACCTGCGATGCGACCACCACCCACTTCGGCGTGCGCCGCCTGCAGTTCGACCCGCAGCGCGGTCTGCTGCTCAACGGCGCGGCCTACAAGCTGCACGGCACCAACAACCACCAGGACCATGCCGGCGTCGGCACCGCCATTCCCGATCGCCTGCACGAATGGCGCCTGCGCCAGCTCAAGTCGATGGGCTGCAACGCCTACCGCAGCGCACACAACCCGGCCTCGCCGGCAGTGCTGGAGCTGTGCGACCGGCTGGGCCTGCTGCTGATCGACGAGACCCGGCGCATGTCCTCCGACGACGAGGCCATGGCCGAACTGACGGCGATGGTGCGGCGCGGCCGCAACCACCCCTGCGTGATGCTGTGGTCGCTGGGCAACGAAGAGCCGCAGATGGTCACCGCGCGCGGCGCGCGCATCGTCGCGCGCATGCAGCGCCAGGTCCGGCGCCTGGACCCGACCCGCCCCACCACCTTCGCCATGGACAAGGGCTTCGACGACGGCGTCGGCCAGGTCGTGGACGTGGTCGGCTTCAACTACCGCACCACGCAGATGGACGCCTTCCATGCGCGCCATCCGCAGATCCCGGTCTACGGCAGCGAAACCGGCAGCACCGTCGGCGTGCGCGGCAACTACCGCACCGACGACGTGCGCGGCTACGCCCGCGCCTACGACCTCGACTACCCCTGGTGGGCCAGCAGCGCCGAAGCCTGGTGGAGCTATGTCGCGCAGCGCCCGTACATCGCCGGCGGTTTCGTCTGGACCGGCTTCGACTACCGCGGCGAGCCGACCCCGTACAACCGCTGGCCGAACGTGGCCTCGCAGTTCGGCATCCTCGACAGCTGCGGCTTCCCCAAGGACAACTACTGGTACTACCGCGCGCAGTGGACCGCCGAACCGGTGCTGCACCTGTTCCCGCACTGGAACTGGGACGGCCTGCTGGAGGAGCGCGACAACGGCATGGTCGACGTGTGGTGCCACAGCAACCTGGACGCGGTGGAACTGCTGGTCAACGGCGTCAGCCAGGGCCTGCAGCAGGTGCCGGCCTACGGTCACGTCGAGTGGCGCGTGCGCTACGCGCCCGGCCGCATCGAAGCGCGCGGCTACCGCGACGGCAGGCAGGTGCTGACCCAGTTCCGCGAGACCGTCGGCGCCCCCGCCGCGGTACGCCTGCGCTGCGAACGGGCGAGTCTGCTGGCCGACGCCGAGGACGTGGCCGTGGTCGCGGTGGAGACCGTCGACGCCAAGGGCCGCGTCGTGCCGACCGCCAGCGACACCGTGCGCTTCGCCGTCCACGGCCCCGGCCGCCTGATCGGCGTGGGCAACGGCGACCCGTCCAGCCACGAACCCGACAAGGCCGACCAGCGCCGGGCCTTCAACGGCCTGTGCATGGCCTTGCTGCAGACCACCCGCGATGCCGGCACGCTGACACTGGAAGCGACCGCGCCCGGATTGATGCCTGCGCGGCTGGCGCTGAAGAGTGTGCGCACCAGGCCGCGGCCGTTCGTCGCCTGATGCGGGCGCGCGCGTTCAAGGAACTGCGCGGCGCCATCGTCATGCGCTCCCGACCCGGTGCTCCTACGCGGCGCTGACGCGCCATCTACGCGCGCCCAAGCCGTGGTCGGCACGATCGCGACGCACACTGAAGTGAGGCGGCTGGCGTTTCATTCCGAAGCCGGTCCACGACGCCTCGCCAGCATCGCCGCACCCACGAAGCTGCATCGCCCCAGCGATGCACGCTCCCCCACCGCGCAGCGCGGCGCGGGAGCGCCAGCCCTCACCGCAAGCGCGAGAAGGCACCGATACCGGCGATCGCCAGCCGCTCGGCGGGCAGCGCCGTTTCGGCGAACGACAGCCGCAGGTAACGGATCTGACGGACCTCGGGGAAATTCAGCCGCTGGGTCGAGAGCGCGTAGGCGATATTGGACAACTCGCCGCCGCCGGCCGGCTGCCAGTGCTGGCCATCCTCGCTGCTTTCGGCGCGATAGCCCTTCGGCGGCGCCGCACCGTTCATCACCGTGCGCGAAGGGGTGAGGCTGAAGCCGGCGACCTGGCGCAGCGCACCGAGGTCGATGGTCACCTGCGCGGGATGGCCCGGCGTGGGAGCGGGCACGACCCAGATCGTGCCGGCATCGTCGTCGAGCAACTTCTCCGCTCCCGGCGCGCTGGCCGCGACGATGCGCCAACCCGCGGTGGACAGCACGTCCGGCGCGCTCGTCGTGGGCCGCGCGACCGCAACGGGCGCCACCGCGCGGAACAGCGCGAATTCGCTGATCGCCGGACAGACCGGTGCCTCGAGCACACGCAGGCGCACACGGCGCGCGGCAACCGGACGATCGAGCCGCAGGATCCGCTGCGCGCCGATGCATTGCGCCTCGGCCAAGCGCTGCCATTGCCCATCCACCTCGGCGTCGATCGCGAAGCGGGTGACGCGCACGCCCAGCGGCAGGTATTCGCGCAGCCGGATCAGGTCGAAGCTATGCGCCGCCGACAGGTCCAGCGTCAGCGTCGGCGTGGTGACGTCGTCCGGCGTGGACCAGTAGCTGTCCGGCTGGCGGTCGAGCACACGCTCCGGCTCGAACCCCGGACCGCGCGACGCGCTGGCGCTGGCCTTGGCGCCCTTGGCCAGATCGATGGCGAAGCTGGCGCGGATCGCGTCGCCGAAGCTCTTCAACACCGCGACGTCGTGGTCGGCGATGCGGCCGCGTCGGTCCGGCGGAAGATTGAGGTTCATGTTGGTGCCGCGCGCGACCGAGGTATCGAAGTAGCGCACCAGATTCTCCGGGCTGCGCACCTTGCCGTCTTCGTCGGCATGGTAGAACCAGCCCGGGCGGATCGAGGTGTTGGTTTCCGCAGGCCACCACAGGGCCGCGCCACGCACGCCCGCGTTGCCGTTTTCCTGCGTGTAGGGCGCATTGGGCATGGTCGGCCAGCACGGATCGCCGGCCACGCCCTCCTCGTTGCCGACCCAACGGATATCCGCGCCCAGCGGGTCGAAGGTGCAGGCCATCGGCTGGTGTTGGTGGACCAGCTCGATCATCCGCGGCCAGTTGTAGTACGCGGGGGCATCGATCTTGCGCGTTTCGCGCGCTCCGCCGTAGTAACCGTCGCCACCATTGGCGCCGTCGAACCAGAACTCGAACAGGTCGCCATACCCCGTGCACAGCTCGACGATCTGCTTGCGGAAATAGTCGAGATAGCCGGTACGGCCATACTCGGCGTGGTTGCGATCCCAGGGAGAGAGATAGATGCCGAAGGCCAGGCCGGCACGCCGGCACGCCGCGGCCATTTCGCCGACGATGTCGCCCTTGCCGTTCTTGTAGGGCGAATTGCGAATGCAATGCTCGGTCAAGCGCGTCGGCCACAGGCAGAAGCCATCGTGGTGCTTGGCAGTAAAGATGATGCCTTTGAGATTGCCGGCCTTGGCCGCGGCGACGATTTGATCGGCGGAGAAATCGCTGGGATCGAATCTGCGCGGATCTTCGTCGCCGTAACCCCATTCCTTGTCGGTGAAGGTGTTCATCGCAAAATGCACGAAGGCGTATTGCTCCCACCGGTGCCACCGCAGCTGCCGCGCGCTCGGCACGGCGCCCCACGGTGCCGGCCCTTTCGGGCGCGACGCGGCCACGAGCTGGGCGGCGGATGCGCTGAAGCCCGCGGCGACGGCCACGACACCCGTGGCAAGAAAGGTACGACGATCGATCATTGACGCCTCCGGCTCTGCACAAGCTCGGATCTTAGCTTTTCCAACGGCGAAACAGTCCTGCCCGACGCGACACACGGCCGTTCGAAGGACACAACGTCACCGTGTGGCCGATCCTCCGCCGCATGCTCGGGAAGTGCACTGCGTGCTGTCGTCGATCCACGTTTTTACGGACAATTGCAGCTGATGCCGAGACGACTCGCACGCAGCTGCTGCGGACTCGGCATTGCACGTGATGCGTGCGCACCGGACATTCGCTGTCTCCCGATTGGCTTCCTGCCGTTGCCCGTGGAAACGGTGCGGCCCCGACGTTGCACCGTGGATCGGCAGGTGGCGCATCGAACCATGCACCGGGCTAGCGCCGCGCCACGCTGTCATTTGCTGCCGGCACCCGTCCATACTTGTCCACAGACAGTCACCCCGAAATCCATTAAGTCACTGAATCAGATGCAGAATCGAGAAAAGACCCAAGCTCCTGGAAGCGCAGCGGAACATACCCCGCTGATGAAACAGTTCTTCGCCGCAAAGTCCGAATACCCGGACCTGCTGCTGTTCTTCCGCATGGGCGATTTCTACGAACTGTTCTACGACGACGCGCGCAAGGCCGCGCGGCTGCTGGACATCACCCTGACCCAGCGCGGCAGTTCCGGCGGTGCGCCGATCCCGATGGCCGGGGTGCCGGTGCACGCCTACGAGGGCTATCTGGCGCGGCTGGTGGCGCTGGGCGAGTCGGTGGCGATCTGCGAGCAGATCGGCGATCCGGCGCTGGCCAAGGGCCTGGTCGAGCGCAAGGTGGTGCGCATCGTCACCCCCGGCACGGTGACCGACGAGGCCCTGCTGGACGAGCGACGCGACACCTTGCTGATGGCCATCGCGCGCACCAAACACGGCTACGGCCTGGCCTGGGCCGACCTGGCCGGCGGCCGCTTCCTGGTCAACGAGGTGGACAGCGAGGACGCGCTGGAGGCGGAACTGGCACGGCTGGAGCCGGCCGAGCTGCTGGTGCCCGACGAGGACCAGTGGCCGGAGTTCCTGCGCGAGCGCCGCGGCGTGCGCCGCCGGCCGCCGTGGCTGTTCGATGCCGACAGCGGCCGTCGCCAGTTGCTAGCCTTCTTCCAGTTGCACGATCTGAGCGGCTTCGGCATCGACGACAAGCCGCGCGCCACCGCTGCCGCCGGCGCCCTGCTCGGCTACGTGGAGGAAACCCAGAAACAGCGCCTGCCGCACCTGACCGCGATCGCGATGGAGACCGCCGGCGAGGCGATCGCGATGAACGCGGCCACGCGACGCCACCTGGAACTGGACACGCGCGTGGACGGCGACACCCGCAACACCCTGCTCGGCGTGCTCGACAGCACGGTCACGCCGATGGGCGGGCGTCTGTTGCGGCGCTGGCTGCACCGGCCGTTGCGTCTGCGCGAGGTGCTGGTGCAGCGCCACCACGCGGTCGGCACGCTGATCGACCGCGGTGCCGACGCCGACCTGCGCGAGGCGTTCCGTGCGCTCGGCGACGTCGAACGCATCCTCACCCGCGTCGCCCTGCGCTCGGCGCGCCCGCGCGACTTCTCGACCCTGCGCGACGGCCTGGGCCTGCTGCCGAAGGTGCGTGCGATCCTCGCCGCGCTGGATTCGCCGCGGCTGGCGGCACTGGCGGCGGAACTGGGCCAGCACGACGAGATCGCGCACCTGCTGGCCTCGGCGATCGCCGAGCAGCCGCCGCTCAAGCTCAGCGACGGCGGCGTGATCGCCGCCGACTACGACGCCGAGCTGGACGAGCTGCGCCGGCTCAGCACCAACGCCGACCAGTTCCTGATCGATCTGGAAGCGCGCGAGCGCGCCAGCAGCGGCATCGCCACGCTGAAGGTCGGCTACAACCGCGTGCACGGCTACTACATCGAGATCAGCAAGGGCCAGGCCGACAAGGCGCCGGTGCACTACAGCCGGCGCCAGACCCTGACCAACGCCGAGCGCTACATCACCGAGGAACTGAAGAACTTCGAGGACAAGGTGCTGTCGGCGCGCGAGCGTGCGCTGTCGCGCGAGAAGCTGCTCTACGAAGGCCTGCTGGACACGCTGGGCAAGCGCCTGGAGCCGCTCAAGCGCGCCGCCGCCGCGCTCAGCGAACTGGACGTGCTGGCCGGCTTCGCCGAACGCGCGCAGGCGCTGGACTGGACCCAGCCGGAGCTTGAGACCGGCGCCTGCCTGCGCATCGAACGCGGCCGCCACCCGGTGGTGGAAGCGGTGCGCGAGCAGCCGTTCGAACCCAACGACCTGGATCTCCACCCGGACCGGCGCATGCTGGTGATCACCGGCCCGAACATGGGCGGTAAGTCGACCTACATGCGCCAGAACGCGCTGATCGTGCTGCTGGCGCACATCGGCAGCTACGTGCCGGCACGGCGCGCGGTGATCGGCCCGATCGACCGCATCCTCACCCGCATCGGCGCCGGCGACGACCTGGCGCGCGGGCAGTCGACCTTCATGGTGGAGATGGCCGAGACCAGCTACATCCTGCATCACGCCACCGCGCAGTCGCTGGTGCTGATGGACGAGATCGGCCGCGGCACCTCCACCTACGACGGCCTGGCCCTGGCCGACGCGGTGGCGCGCCACCTCGCCCACCACAATCGTTGCTACACGCTGTTCGCCACGCATTATTTCGAGCTGACCGCGCTGGCCGACGAATCGGTCGAGGGCGGCCCCAGCGGCATCGCCAACGTGCACCTGGACGCGGTCGAACACGGCGACCGCCTGGTGTTCATGCACGCGGTCAAGGACGGCCCGGCCAACCGCAGCTTCGGCCTGCAGGTGGCGGCGCTGGCCGGCCTGCCCAGGGCCACCGTGGCGCAGGCGCGGCGACGCCTGGCGGAACTGGAGCAGCGCGGCGGCGAGAGCCACGCCTCACAGATGGCGCCGCAGGCGCTGGACGCGCCGCAGCAGTTCGGCCTGTTCGCGGCCACGCCCTCGGCCGCGCAGGAGGCGCTGGCCGCACTGGATCCGGACGAACTCACGCCCAAGCAGGCGCTGGAAGCGCTGTACCGGCTCAAGTCGCTGCTGTAGGCGGCCTGCGGCTTTAGCCCCTCTCCCCCCCCGGGAGAGGGGTTGGGGTGAGGGTTCGGCGCGAAGCGTCTCGCGGCGTTAGGGAACACGAGGCGGCGCCCGTACCCTCATCCGCCCCTTCGGGGCACCTTCTCCCGAGGGGAGAAGGAAGGGCTGCAAGCCCCTCTCCCACCGGGAGAGGGGTTGGGGTGAGGGTTCGGCGCGAAGCGTCTCGCAGCGTTAGGGCACACGAGGCTGCGCCCGCACCCTCATCCGCCCCTGCGGGGCACCTTCTCCCGGAGGGAGAAGGAAAGGCTGCAAGCCCCTCTCCCCCCGGGAGAGGGGTTGGGGTGAGGGTTCGGCGCGAAGCGTCTTGCAGCGTTAGGACACACGAGGCGGCGCCCGCCCCCTCATCCGCCCCTGCGGGGCACCTTCTCCCAAGGGGAGAAGGGAAGCGCTAGAGCCCCTCTCCCACCGGGAGAGGGGTTGGGGTGAGGGTCCGTCCACACGGCACCCCCAACCGCCAGTCCTCCAGATCCCCCTAGGCGCTCGCCGGCACGGCATTCGGACGCGGCATGAACGGATTCGGATGCGCCGCCAGCAACGCGTCGTCGATGGCCGCCGCCCGCTGCGCCGCCGGCCGCGCCATGTGCCGCTGCGCGAACGCGAGGAACGCCGGCCGCGCCTGCAGCACGCCGATGCGCGTGTAGAAGCCGAGGAACGCGGCGGCGTACAGGTCGGCCGCACTGAACTGGTCGCCGGCCAGGTATTCGCGACCGGCGACACCCTGCTCCAGCATGTCCAGCAGATCCTCGCCATGGCCGTAGCCGGCACTGTGCGCCGGCGCCAGCGTGCCGTGCTGCTTGGCGGTCAGGAAGGCCTCGGCCGGCCCGGCCAGCAGGAACAGCCAGCGGTAGTAATCGCCCCGCGCCGGCGATCCGAGCGGCGGCGCCAGGTGCCGCTCCGGCACCAGGTCGGCCAGGTAGGCGCAGATCGCCGCGTTTTCGGTGACGATCGTGGTGCCGTGGACCAGCGCCGGCACCTTGCCCATCGGGTTGATCGCCAGATACGCCGGCGCCTTCATGCCGGTGCCGTAGTCGAGGATCTGCGCGCGGTACGCCAGGCCGGTTTCTTCGAGCACCCAGCGCGCGATGCGGCCGCGCGACATGGGGTGGGTGTAGAGCACAGGATCGTGGGACATGGTCGGACTCCGTGGTGGACGCCGTGCAGTCTGCGCGGCCCCTGCTGACACCTGCTGTCAGGAGCCGACGCCGTACCCGGTGGCGGCGCGCCAGCGTCGGATCAGCTGATGCCGCCGCGTCGGGTAGCGCTCGCCCTCGTCGCGTAGCGCCAGCACCCGGTCGGCACGGAAATGGCGGAAATCGCCGCGCAGTTCGCACCACGCCGCGATCATGCCGTAGCCGCCCAGGAAGGCCATCGCGAACGGCCAGATGCGCCGTTGCGAGGCGCTGCCGCCGGCGTCGGCGTAGTCCATGTGCAGCACATGCTCCAGGCGGATGCCGCGGCGCAGCACCGGCAGCCACGGCGCCGGCGGCTGCGCGGGCGTGGCCGCCGGCACCAGCAGCCCGCTGGTCTCCAGCGCCAGCCGCAACGGCGCCGGCAGCGTCGCCCCGATCCGGGCGATGGCGCGCTGCGCGGCCTGCGCCAGTTCCGGGTCGGCCTGGCTCGCCACCCAGCGCGCGCCCAGCGTCAGCGCCTCCAGTTCGTCCTCGCTGAAGTTCAGCTCCGGCAGCAGGAAACCCGGGCGCAGCACGTAGCCCACGCCGGGATCGCCGAGGATGTCGGCGCCCTGCCCGCGCAGGCTGGCGATGTCGCGGTACAGCGTGCGCAGGCTCACCCCCAGGTCGGCGGCGAGTTGCGCCCCGGCCACGGGCCGACGGCGCCCGCGCAGGGCGTCGAGCAGGCGCAGCAGACGGGTGGCGCGTTGGGTCATCGCGACAGGATAGCGAGCGCAGCCAGCAGCCGGCATGGCGCCCAGAGGGCGAACACAGCGATACGCGCCCCGGTGTGCACGCGGCCACCCGTTGTACCGAACGCAGCGATAGTCAGCCACTATCGATTGATTAGAATAATTCGAATTCTATAGATGGACACTTGCGCCTATCGTGTCTCCAGTTTCACCGCAGCGCCGCCGTATGATCGGCGGCGCCACGCCACCCCATCGTCCGTCGAGACAGAGGCAGCCTCCCATGACCAGCGAACCGAAATGCCCGTTCCACCAGGCTGCCAGCGGCAGCGGCACCAGCAATCGCGACTGGTGGCCCAAGCAGTTGCGCGTGGACCTGCTCAACCAGCACTCCACCCGCTCCAACCCGCTGGACCCGCAGTTCGATTACGCCAAGGCGTTCAAGCAACTCGATCTCGACGCGCTCAAGCGCGACCTGCATGCGCTGATGACCGATTCGCAGGACTGGTGGCCGGCCGACTTCGGCCACTACGGTCCGCTGTTCGTGCGCATGGCCTGGCATAGCGCCGGCACCTACCGCACCGGCGACGGCCGTGGCGGCGGTGGCCGCGGCCAGCAGCGCTTCGCTCCGCTCAACAGCTGGCCGGACAACGTCAGCCTGGACAAGGCGCGGCGCCTGCTGTGGCCGATCAAGCAGAAGTACGGCCAGGCCATCTCCTGGGCCGACCTGATGATCCTCACCGGCAACGTCGCGCTGGAATCGATGGGCTTCAAGACCTTCGGCTTCGCCGGCGGCCGCGCCGACACCTGGGAGCCGGACCAGGACGTGTACTGGGGCCGAGAGACCAAGTGGCTGGGCGGCGACGAGCGGTACGCGCACGGCTCGCCGGGCGTGGACGAGGCGCACGGCGTGCTGGTGAAGGACGACGACAGCGAAGTGCGCCATACCCGCGACCTGGAGAACCCGCTGGCCGCGGTGCAGATGGGCCTGATCTACGTCAATCCGGAAGGCCCCGACGGCAATCCCGACCCGCTGCTGGCGGCCAAGGACATCCGCGACACCTTCGGCCGCATGGCGATGAACGACGAAGAGACCGTGGCGCTGATCGCCGGCGGCCACACCTTCGGTAAGACCCACGGCGCCGGTCCGGCCGACCACGTCGGTGCCGAGCCGGAAGCGTCCGACCTGGAAAGCCAGGGCCTGGGCTGGTCCAACAGCTTCGGCAGCGGCAAGGGCGGCGACACCATCACCAGCGGCCTGGAAGTCACCTGGACCACCAAGCCGGCGCAGTGGACCAACGAATTCTTCGAGCACCTGTTCAAGTTCGACTGGGAACTGAGCAAGAGCCCGGCCGGCGCCCATCAGTGGGTGGCCAAGAACGCCGAGGCGGTGATTCCGGACGCGCACGATCCGTCGAAGAAGCGCCTGCCGACCATGCTCACCACCGACCTGGCGCTGCGTTTCGACCCGGCCTACGAGAAGATCTCGCGCCGCTTCCTGGAGAACCCGCAGCAGTTCGCCGATGCCTTCGCCCGCGCGTGGTTCAAGCTGACCCACCGCGACATGGGCCCGCGTGCGCGCTACCTCGGCCCCGACGTGCCGGCCGAAGAACTGCTGTGGCAGGACCCGATCCCGGCCGTGGACCACCCGCTGGTCGACGCACAGGATATCGCCGCACTGAAGAAGACCCTGCTCGACTCCGGGCTGAGCGTGGCGCAACTGGTCTCCACCGCGTGGGCCGCGGCGTCCACCTTCCGCGGCTCGGACATGCGCGGCGGCGCCAACGGCGCACGCATCCGCCTGGCGCCGCAGAAGGATTGGGAGGTCAACCAGCCGGCGCAACTGGCCCAGGTGCTGGCCACGCTGGAGCGCATCCAGGCGCAGTTCAACGGCGCGCAGAGCGGCGGCAAGAAGATCTCGCTGGCCGACCTGATCGTGCTCGGCGGCGTCGCCGCGGTGGAACAGGCGGCCAAGCTGGCCGGGCAGACCGTCCAGGTGCCGTTCGTGCCCGGCCGCATGGACGCCTCGCAGGAACAGACCGACGTGGAGTCCTTCGCGGTGCTGGAACCCATCGCCGACGGCTTCCGCAACTACGCCAGGCGCCGCTACGCGCTGTCGGCCGAAGCGCTGCTGATCGACAAGGCGCAGTTGCTGACCCTGACCGCGCCGGAGTTGACCGTGCTGGTCGGCGGCCTGCGCGTGCTCGGCGCCAACAGCGGCCAGTCCGCGCATGGCGTGTTCACCGATCGCCCGGGCGTGCTCAGCAACGACTTCTTCGCCAACCTGCTGGACATGGGCACCGAGTGGAAGGCGACCTCGGAGATGAAGGACGTCTACGAAGGCCGCGACCGCAAGAGCGGCGCGCTGAAGTGGACCGGCACCCGCGCCGACCTGGTGTTCGGCTCCAACTCGGTACTGCGCGCAGTGGCCGAGGTCTACGCCAGCGCCGACGCGCAGGCGAAGTTCGTGCGCGACTTCGTCGCCGCCTGGACCAAGGTGATGCAGCTGGATCGCTTCGACCTGGCCGCCTGACGGCCGCAGCGCCCGTCCCGACAACGCCCCGCTCGCCGGGGCGTTGTCGCGTCTGCGGCGGGCGATCGCCATGCTGCGATCGCATGGCGGAACAACAGAGTCCGCCGATGCGGCGGACGCGTCGTCGCCCGCCTCAGGCCGGCTTGAACCACAGCGTCGCGACCACGCCCTTGGTGGCGCCCGGGCGCACGTTGACCTGCCAGCCATAGAGATCGCACAGACGGCTGACGATCGACAGGCCGATGCCGCCGCCCTGCGAATGGCCGGCGTGGGTGCCGCGATAGCCGCGCTGGAACAGCTTGGCCGCGTCTTCCTCGCTCAGGCCCGGGCCGGAATCGATCACCTGCACCGCATCGCTCAGCACCCGCACCACCACCTGGCCTTCCTGGGTGTACTTGACCGCGTTGCCGATCAGATTGCCCAGCGCCACCGACAGCGCCGCTTCCGGCGCATCGATGGTGAGGTTGCGCTCGCCTTCCAGCAGCAGCTGCAGCGGCTTGCCGCCCAACTGCGCACGATGCGATTCGATCAACTGCTCGGCGACCTTGGCGACGTTGCTGTGGCCCTGCCCGCGCTCGTTGCGCGACAGCAGCAGCAGCGATCCGATCAGGTCGCTGCACTGCTGTTCGGCGCGCTGGATGCGCTGCAGGCGCTGCAGCACCTTGTCGTCGAGATTGGGCCGGGTCAGCAGCAGTTCGGTGGCGCCGCGGATCACCGCCAGCGGCGTGCGCAACTCGTGGCTGACGTCGGCATTGAACTCGCGGTCGCGCTGCACCACTTCGGTCAGGCGCGCCGAGTAGTCGTCCAGCGCCTCGGCCAACTGGCCGACCTCGTCGTCGGGAAAATGCGGCGCCAGCGGCTTGGGATCGCTGCTGCCGCGATACGCGCGCAAGCGCGCCGCCAGGTCCGACACCGGCCGCATCACCCGCGACGCCGACCACCAGCCGATCACCAGCGACAGCGCGCTGAACACCAGCACCGACAGGATCAGGGTGCGCTTGAGCTGCACCTCACCCTGCATGGTCTGAGTCAGATCGTAGGCCATGAAGAACCACGCGTCCGGGGTCTTGCGCACGCCGACCTTGTAGGCGAACGGTTTGCCGTCCGCGTCGGTGCCCGACATCATGTGGATGCCGTCGCTCAGACGCTCCCACTCCGGGAAATCGCGACGCAGGCCATCGAGCTTGTCGGGGCGATAGACGAAGCCCTTCATCTGCTGGACCGGAATCGCCAGGTTGCGTCCACCGCTGGCCACGTAGCTGCGCCAGGACGCTTCCAGGTTGCGGTTCATCACATCCTCGACAAGCTGGTTCTCCACGCGCGCCCGCGCCCAGTTGGTGGCGAACGCGAACAGCGCGGTCAGGCCGAAGCCCAGCAGCACGAACGAAAGGATGATGCGGCTGCGGAGGCGGCGGCGGTAGCGTCCGCGCCGCCGCACGACCCGCGGCAACGCCGGCGTTTCAGGCATCGGGCGCGGCGATGCGGTAGCCGATGCCGTGGCGGGTCTGGATCATCGGCACGTCGAACGGCTTGTCCACCACCGCGCGCAGGCCATGGATATGCACGCGCAGGGAGTCGGAATCGGGCAATTCCTCGCCCCACACGCGGGTTTCCAGCTCCTGCCGGGTCACCACCGCCGGGGCGGCCTCCATCAGCGCCTGCAGGATCTTCAGCGCGGTGGGATTGAGCTGCAGCAGCTTGCCCTGGCGGCGCACTTCCAGCGTATCCAGGTTGTATTCCAGGTCGCCGGTCTCCAGCACCCGGGTGTGCACGCCCTTGCCGCGGCGCGACAGCGCGTTGAGCCGCACCTCCACTTCCTGCAGCGCGAACGGCTTGATCAGGTAGTCGTCGGCGCCGGAATCGAAGCCGGCCAGCTTGTTGTCCAGCGAATCGCGCGCGGTGAGCATCAGCACCGGCGTCTGCTTGCGCGCTTCGTTGCGCAGCTTGCGGCAGACCTCGATGCCGTCCATGCCCGGCAGGTTGAGATCGAGCACGATCGCATCGAACTCGTGCACCACCGCCAGGTGCAGGCCAGTGACGCCGTCGGCGGCGAAATCGACGGTGTGGCCGCGATCCTCGAGGTAGTCGCCCAGATTGGCAGCGATGTCGCTGTTGTCTTCGATCACTAGAATTCGCACCAACATTTACCCCGTCAGTCGTACTACGTGTCAGTGGAGCGCCGCACCGATGCCGCGCCTCCCGATCGTCCGCGGCGGCACGCCGCCATGGTCCTTGCAATGCATTTCAATGGGTGACGGAGCAACGTTTCGCCCTTGCAACCCACCTGACGATCGCTGCCTTGGACAGCGCGTCGCCGCTATCAGTTCTCGTTCCAGCCATTACGCTCGCGACCTACAGCGATCGCAAACGACATAGCCTCTGCCAATCGTGCTCGGCAAAGTCTGCGTCAAGCCACAGCCGCGGACTTCTTGAACACGTTCACTCAAGCCGGATCGCTGCCGAATTGTACTGAGTTGCTGTGCGAACACGTTCTTCACGTTCATGGGCGCCTCACGTTTGGCGCCATGACCCATCTGTCTGCGTCCGCGGCACAACCCTGCATCGCAATGTATCCGCCGCACAAACATGGCCGCAAGCGAGCCCGGCACGGCCCGGTGTGGCGATAGCACACAAAAAGACCCAGGCAGCGGGGCTGCCTGGGCCGAAAGTTTTCTATCCCGATTACCGTTCCTGCTGAGGAGGGCAGAGCTGCGGTCCGATGAAGCTTACGCAGGGCGGAATTAAACCGGCGTTAAGCCAGAACCCGCGGCCACAGAGTCGGCTAAGCCACTGATTTCTTTCGCTTCAGGCAGGCTTCGAGGTGGTCGATGACCTTGCCGGCGATATCCAGCCCGCAGACCGTCTCGATCCCTTCCAGGCCCGGCGTGGAATTGACCTCCAGCACCAGCGGGCCGCGTCGCGAGCGGATCAGGTCGACGCCGGCCACGCCCAGGCCCAGCGCCTTGGCCGAGCGCACCGCCACCTCCTGCTCGCCGCGGCTGGCGGTGGTGCGCTCGGCGGTGCCGCCCAGATGCAGGTTGGAGCGGAAGTCGCCCTCCGGCGCGGTGCGGCGCATCGCCGCCACCACCTGGTTGCCGACCACGAAGCAGCGCAGGTCGGCGCCCTCGGCCTCGCCGATGAACTCCTGCACCAGGAAATTGGCGTACAGCCCGCGCAGCGCCTCGACCACGCCGCGCGAGGCGCTGGCCTTCTCGGTCAGGATCACCCCGGTGCCCTGGGTGCCCTCGTTCAACTTCACCACGTGCGGCGGCGGGCCGAGCATGGACAGCAGATCGCCGGTGTCGTCCGGGTTGTCGCCGAACACGGTCATCGGCATGTCGATGCCCTTGGCCGCCAGCAGCTGGTGCGCACGCAGCTTGTCGCGCGCGCGCAGGATCGCGTCGGACGGGTTGGGGGTGCAGACGCCCATCATCTCCAGCTGCCGCAGCACCGCGGTGCCGTAGCGGGTCACCGAATTGCCGATGCGCGGAATCACCGCGTCGTAGCCGGTGATCGGCTTGCCCTTGTAATGCATGGTGAAGGCGCCGGCGGCGATGCGCATATAGCAGCGCAGCGGATCCAGCACGCGCACCGTGTGCCCGCGTTCGCGGCCGGCCTCGACCAGGCGCCGGGTCGAGTACAGCTTGGTGTTGCGGGACAGGATGGCGAGCTTCATCGAAGGCGGCGGCGGTGGCAGGCCCGGCATCATACGTCGCGCCACCGGCACTGCGATGCCGCGCGCCGCCGCCGCCGTCGCCCGCGCGGCAAGGCCGGGATCGGCGGTGATCGCCATCACCCGCGGTCCGCGCGCTGTCCCACAGCCGACACCGGACCGCCCCGAAACGTTCACAAAACCGTTGCATCGTGGCGGGCGGGCCGCGTACCGGCCCGGTGCCGGCTGCCCGCGCCCCGCGCGGCAGGACCGGAACGTCCCCCCCTCATGATTGGTGACTTTCGATGACCCCCACTTCCAGATCCTTGCGCCCGCACGCGCTGGTGCTCGCCGTCGTGTCCGCCCTGCCGGCCTTCGCCGCGCTGGCCGAGACCGCGCCGGCCGCCGCCACCGCAACCGCCGATGCGGCGGCCAGCGCGAGCGGCAACGATGCCACCATGCTCGACGCGATCACCGTCGTGTCCAGCGGCACCACCCGCCAGGTGCAGCGCATCACCCGTGAGGACATCGGAATCGCCGCCCCCGGTACCAGCGCGCTGAAGGTCCTGGACAAACTGCCGGGCGTGCAGTTCCAGTCGGCCGACCCGTTCGGCGCCTACGAGTGGTCCACCGCGATCAGCCTGCACGGGTTCGACCAGAGCCGCCTCGGCTTCACCCTGGACGGCGTGCCGCTGGGCAACATGAGCTACGGCGTCACCGACGGCCTGCAGGTGACCCGCGCGATCATTTCCGAGAACGTGGCCTCGGTGGAACTGGCGCAGGGCGCCGGCGGCCTGGGCACGCCGTCGAGCAGCAACCTCGGCGGCACCGTGCGCTACTACTCCGCCGATCCGGATGCCGAGGCCGGCATGCGCTTCAGCCAGACCCTCGGCTCCGACAGCACCCGCCGCACCTACCTGCGCGCCGACACCGGCGACATCCACGGCTTCTCGCTGTACACCTCGCTGGTGCACGGCGAAATGGACAAGTGGAAGGGCTACGGCAACAACGAGTACAACCAGGCCAACGCCAAGGCGCTGTACCAGTGGGGCGACGGCAACCGGGTCAGCCTGTACCTGGACAGCTCGCACCGCAAGGAATACGACATCATGGACCTGTCGCTGACTTCGCAACGGGTCCTCGGCTGGGACTGGGACTACCTGATGCCGGACTGGAACAGCGCGGTGCAGATCGCCAACGCGCTCAACGGCAAGGGCAGCTACCCGGCCAGCCTCAACGGCCTGCCGGCCGACTACGACAAGGCCGACGCGTCCTACTACTCCGGCGCCGGCCTGCGCCGCGACAACCTGGCCGCGCTCAGCGGCACCTTCAACCTCGGCGGCAGCGCCACGCTGAACCTGACCGGCTACTACCACGACAACAACGGCGAAGGGCAGTGGACCACGCCGTACGTCGCGTCCTCGGCCAGCGTGCCGCTGTCGATGCGCACCACCGACTACCGCCTCAATCGCCATGGCGTCACCGGCTCGCTGAACTTCACCGTGGCCGGCAACGAGATCGAGGTCGGCGGCTGGTACCAGAACGCCAAGACCGTGCAGGAGCGCAACTACTTCCTGCTCGATGGCCCGTTCACCGATCTGTACTACTTCAACAAGAACGGCACCCTGTTCGCGCGCGGCTTCGCCCAGCACTACGACACCGACACCACCATGGTCTACGCGCAGGACACGCTGCGCCTGATGGACGAGCGCCTGACCCTGAACTTCGGCGCCAAGAAGCTGATCGTCGACACCACCGCGCAGTCGCAGGTGCCGTCCGCGTCCAACGCCGCCGGCGAGATCAAGGCCGATTCGGACCTGCTGCCGCAGGTGGGCGTGAACTTCAAGATCGACGAGCACCAGGAGGTCTACGCCTCCTACAACAAGAACATGGCCGGCTTCGGCTTCACCCCGTTCCAGGAATCGCAGGCGGCGTTCAACGCGATCAAGGGCTCGCTGGAGCCGGAGACCGCGCAGACCTACGAACTGGGCTACCGCGTGCGCGGCGCCGGCGTGGAAGCGTCGCTGGCGCTGTACCACACCACCTTCGACGACCGCCTGCTGGTGACCTCGCCATGCAGCGCGATCCAGACCTGCTCGGCCACGCTCAACAACGTCGGTTCGGTGCGCAGCCAGGGTGCCGACCTGGCGGTGATCTGGCGCCCGATCGAACAACTGCGCTGGCTGAACTCGCTGTCCTACGACGACTCGACCTACCAGGACGACTACCTCAACGGCGGCGTGGTGGCCACCTCCGGCAAGCGCGTGGTCGGTATTCCCGAGTGGATGTTCTCCAGCAGCCTGGCCTACGAGAACGCCGGCTGGCACGCCTCGCTGGACGGCAAGTACACCGGCCGCCGCTACATCAGCTACCTCAACGATTCGTCGGTGCCCAGCTACTGGCGCTTCGACCTGAGCGCCGGCTACGACTTCGGCCAGGTCGGCATGTTCCAGAACCTGGGCGTGAGCGCGAACGTCACCAACCTGTTCGACAAGCGCTACTTCGCCACCGTCGGCACCAACGGCTATGTCGTCTCCGACCCCAACGGCTACAACCAGACGCTGATGGCCGGCGCGCCGCGCCAGTTCTTCGTCACCTTCAACGGCAAGTTCTAAACCGACGCGACACCGCCAGGGAAGGCACCACGCGCCGCCGCTGCTCTTGCAGCGGCGGCGTTTGCGTTTTGGGCTAGGCAAATGCGTGTTGCGCGATACGCCTCGACAGGATGGACCGGCGGTTCGGAGCGCATGCGTTCGCAGCGGTCGCGGCTGAAGCCGCTCCTACGGACCATGCCGCTGTCGTAGGAGCGGCTTCAGCCGCGACCGGGTACCGCCAGAAACCGCTACCTGCCTTGCACCGCGACGATCGCTACGCGTCGACCGCGCGGCCGATCGCCGGATCGCTCATGCTCGGACGGCCGGTTTCGATATGCCCGGCCAGGCGCCGCCGCCATTGCGGCAGGGTCGCACTGTCGATGGTCAGATCGTACCAATGGTGCTGCGCCTGCAACGGCAGACGCAGCACGGTGCGATCGCCGGCGGCGAGCGGGATCGCCTGCTCGCCGCCATCGCCGCGATACCCGTCGCGCACGCGCAACACGCAGGGCTGCTGACCAGCATTGCCGAGGGTCAGCAGCAGGCACTGCGCGGCGGCATCGTAGTCGGCCTCCGCCTGCAGCCCGGCATCGCCGATCCCGTCGCCATCGAACTCGCGCAGGAACCCGTTGGGACCATGCACGCGCAACGCATAGCCGGCGTCGGCGGCATCGCCGCGCCACGCGCGGGCATCCTGCAGCTCGCTGCCGGCGGCCAGCGTGTAGAACCAGGGTCCGGCCGTGCCACCGTCGGCATAGGCATTGAGCGCCACGCCAGCGTCGCCGCGATTGCGCATGCGCAACACCCGCGCATCCGCCTGCACCTGCAGCCGCACGTCGAAATCGTAGGGCAACGCGCGCGCCGGACGCTGGCCGGCTTCCTGCACCGGCAGCGCCTGCTGCGCAGGACGCTGCGGCGGCGGCAACGTCGCGGTGGCGTCGATACGGGCGATGTAGTCGCGCGTGTCCGGCAACGCCACCGGGACCGGATCGTGGCCGACGAAATCCAGCGTGGAGGTCAGATCGCCGGCGACGGCGCGGCGCCACGGATTGATGTTCGGCTCCATCACGCCGAAACGGCGTTCGAGGAAGCGCAGCACCGAGGTGTGGTCGAACACCTGCGAGTTCACCCAGCCACCGCGGCTCCACGGCGACACCACCAGCATCGGCACCCGTGGGCCCAGGCCGACCGGCACGCCGTGATAGTCCTCGCCATGCAGGTCCACGTTGCTGGCGCCCAGCTCCGGCCGGATCGCCGGCAACGCCGGCGGCACGTGGTCGAAGAAGCCGTCGTTCTCGTCGTAGTTGATCAGGAACACCGTCTTCGACCAGACCTCCGGCGAGGCCGCCAGCACCTCCAGCAGGCGCGCGCTCAAGGATTCGCCATAGGCCGGGGTGGCCTCGGGATGCTCGCTGAGCAGGTACGGCGCGACGATCCACGACACCTGCGGCAGCGTGCCGGCGCGCACGTCGCGCGCGAACGCCGCGACCAGGTGCTCGCCGCGCGAGGCCTTGGCATTGTCGGCAGTGGAGCCGGGCACGATGGCGCGGCCGCGGCGATACAACGGCGAGGCGCGGTCCAGCTTGCGAAACTTGGCGAAGTAAGGATGGCTGTTGTCGCCGTAGTTGTCGAACTCCTGATACACCTGCCAACTGATGCCGGCGGCCTGCAGGCGCTCGGAATAGGTGCTCCATGTGTAGCCGGGAAAGCGCGGATTGTCGCGCGCCATGTCCGCGGTCCAGTTGCCGTCGTCGCGGTTGTTCACCGCCTGCTCGCCATCGTTGCCGACGCTCAGGCCGCTGGTGCCTGTGAACATGTACATGCGGTTGGGATTGGTCGGGCCGAACAGCGAGGCGTGGTAGCCGTCGCAAATGGTGAAGGCGTCGGCCAGTGCGTAGTAGAACGGCAGATCCTCGCGCTGAAAGTGGCCCATGCTCATCGCGCTCTTCTGCGCGATCCAGGCGTCGTGATGCTTCCAGGTCTCGTGCGAGCCCTTCCAGTCGTGGTTGAGATCCTTCATCCACTGCGCGCTGCTGGTCTGGCTGTTGAGCCGGAACGGCAACACGTAGCGATCGCTGCCCTTGCGTTCGGGCTGGTACCAGACCGGCTTGCCGCTGGGCAACCGCAGCGGCCGCGGATCGCCATAGCCGCGCACCCCGCGCAGGCAGCCGAAGTAATGATCGAAGGAGCGGTTCTCCTGCATCAGGATCACCACGTGCTGCACATCCTGCAGCGTGCCGGTGACCCGCGCCGGCGGTACCGCCAGCGCGCTGCGGATGACGCCCGGCAGCAGCGGCATGGCCGCACCGGCCCCCAGGGCCATGGACGTGCGGGCTAGAAAACGACGGCGGCTGTGATCGACCACGGAGAGAGACCGGCGACGAGCTTGCGCTCACTGACCGCCCAGCGTAGACGCCGCGAATGAAGCGGGTTTGACAGGACGTCGCCGCCGCGCGGAACCGCCGAGATGCTCGAGCAAGGAGATGGATGCCCGAAAGCGCCTGGATCACCCACGCTGCGCGGCCAGACAATGGCTGCCGTCGGCAGTGCCGTGCGCGCAACCGTATCCTGGCACCGATTCAAGATTGACGGAAAGCGGCCGATCTGTGAGCGAATGAATACTACCGGACGAGCGATGGGCGCGGATCGCGGACGTCATCCAGCGCGCAAATCAGAGCCCGGCCAACCACAGCAAAGCCGCCGCTCGATTGGATGTCCCTTAAGGAGCATCATGAGATCGCATACGCCTTCACACCGCGTCGCCCTGTGCTGCAAGAGGACCTTTGCCGCCCCTGGAATCTACCCCTCCCGCATGCGCTTTCGTCCCGATGCCGAACGCAAGGCCTCCCCAAGCAGGCACGATCGGGATACCACGCAAAGGCGCAGCAGCCCTCTTGCGCGCATCATGATGTCGCAGACCCCTTGTATGGATACATACGTCGCCATTCACTAGCGTAGCGCACGGCTAAAAATGTCCTTCCTCAACTGGCACTCGGGTGCCTCCAAGACGCCTGCGCAAGACCATCACTTCCGCATCGCGCAATACCGCTCGTTTGCGGCGAAGATGCCGATGCTGCTGGCTTGCCTGGTCGGATCGAGCTTGATCGAGTTCTTCATGCTGGACGATCTGGACCCGGTCTCAGCGGCAGGAGCGACCGAAGTCGGTATTTGCCTGATCGCCCTGGTCACCGCGATCTGGTGGGTCAGGCACGGGGAGGACGAGATCGACCGCGATGGGGCCATGCGCCGGATGATGTACAGCATGATGATCTGCGTTGTCGGCGGCTTCATCAGCATCGTCAACGACATCCTGATCTACCTGGCGTCCGATCAGGGCATGCGGCTGTATCTGGCATTCAGCATCTTCGGCGTGGGCATCTGCTGTTTCGTCTGTACCATGCACATCCGCGTGATGTCGCTGATCGTCATCTGCCTGACGACGCTCCCCTGCACCTGGATGTTCGTCGAGTTGGGCCTGCCCGGCGGGACGGCGGCGGGGTCCCTGGCGCTGATCATGGCCTGCACGATGGTCGTCTCGATGTTCAGCTACCAGCACGATTTCAAGAAGCTGATCGCGACGCGGGTCGAGGCCGAGTTCCTCGCGGCCGAAAACATCCGGTTGGCCAGCGTCGATGAGCTGACCGGGCTGCCCAACAGGCGATATTTCATCCAGCAGTGTCGCTCGCGTACCGCCAATGGCGCGACGGACAGTACCGCCCTGGCGATCGGCATCATCGACATAGACGGCTTCCGCTCGATCAACGAGCATCACGGTCATCAGATCGGCGATATCGTGTTGAAGGAAGCGGTCAAGCGGATCGAAAGTGCGGTTCCGGCCAATTCCACCGTCTGCCGCATCGGAGGCGATGAATTTGCCCTCCTGATCTTCGATCCGATCGTCCCGAAGGCGCTGCTGCAAATCGGCACAAGTCTCAAGGCTGCATTCGAACAGCCCGTTGCGGCCGGGGATATCCGCGCGGCCATCGGCTGTTCGGTGGGCTTTGCCTGTTACCCCAAACATTCCCGCTATGTCGAGACGGTCTTCGAACTTGCCGAATACGCCCTTCGCCACGGCGATGGCGAGGGAAGCGGCAGATGCACCATTTTCAATGAGGATCTGGAACGTCTGCGCGCGTCGGAAGCGTCTTTGGAGAGGGCCCTGCGGCGCGCCGTTTCGCTAGGCCGGCTGTTTCCCGTCTACCAACCGATCACCCGCTCCACCACAGGCGACATCATCGCCTTCGAATGTCTCTGCCGCTGGACGGACCCGCAACTGGGCGCCGTGCCGCCCGACATCTTCATCAGACTGGCGGAGAAGCTTGGACTCATTCAGACCCTGACCAAACAGATCCTGGCGTGCACATTGGTCAACATGCAGCACTGGCCGCACGAGATGAAGGTCTCCATCAACATCTCGGCCACGGATGTGGCGGACCGCGCCTTCATGGAGGAGCTGCTTTGCCTGATTGGGGAGTCTTCGATCTCGCCGAGCCGCCTGATCTTCGAGATCACGGAAACCGCCGTCCTTTCCGATTTTGCAGGATCGCGGCGTCAGCTGGACCTTGCAAGGCGGTCAGGCATCGAAATCGCACTCGACGATTTCGGCACCGGCTTTTCCAGCATGAGCCACCTGCACCAACTCCCGCTGGACAAGGTGAAAATCGACAGGCGCTTCATCACCGACCTGTGCGACAACGTGGCAAGCCGCAACATCGTCTCCGGCATCGTTTCGCTCTGCGACAATCTCGGCGTCGCCTGTGTCGCCGAAGGCGTGGAACATGCGGCACAGCTGCAAATCCTGACGGATCTCGGCTGCACCTATAGCCAGGGTTATCACATCTCCCGGCCTGTGCCGGCCGACGAGGTCCCGAAGCTGATCGCCGCGCTGCCTTGACCTGTTCCGGCCTGGCGCTGTCGCGCGACGGCACGACAGCTGTTCGGTCCGACGCTGTGAATGGACGGATCGCCCGGCTACGCAGAACAAAGAGGAGGCACATGGCGGAAGCGGAACAGCGACGCCCCACCCGGCTCTTGGCTGCTCCCTGTACAGAGATGACTGCATGCAAGCAGAAATGGACTGGAGCGGGCGATGGGAACCGAATCCAACTCACCCTAACCCATTGATTCACCTAAATTTCGGGCAGAATTAAAGGGTCGAAAACCTATACATCGAACGATACCTTGCTAGCTATGAACCATAGCTTAGAACCGCACGCCGAGGCAAGCGAGCAGAGCCCCCGGACCATGCGCTATCCTGCCCTTGGGGATGGCGGCATGGGAGCTGCCAGCGGGAGGAACCATGCGTGTTGCTCGCGTCAAGATCGAGAACTTTCGGGGTATCCGCAGCGCTACCCTGCACATAGCGGGGACTACGGTCCTCCTCGGCGACAACAACACCGGCAAGTCCACCGTTTTCGAGGCAATCGAACTAGCCATTGGCGCTGATCGGCTGGCCCGGCACCAGGTGATTGACGAGCACGACTTCTTCGGTGGCGCCTACCAAGCCGCAGGCGACCAGCCAGCGCCCAAAATCACGATCGAGGTTGTGATTGCTGATCTGGACGCAGAGCACTGCCAGCGCTTCCGCACCAACCTCGAATTTTGGCGGGAGACGGATCAACGTCTGCTGGAACCTGGCGAGGCTCGGCAAGTCGCCCAAGAAGGCGTCGTGCCCGCAGTCCGTATCCGATTCGAGGGGAAATACGATCCGGAAGGAGACGAGTTTGAAGCTAAAACCTGGTTTGCCGTGCCCCGGGCAGAGGATGGAACTCCTACGAGCGAATGCCGCTCCGGCGACAAGCGCGAATTCGGCTTTTTGCACCTCAGGGCCTTACGCACTGGTTCGCGCGCGCTCTCGATGGAGCGCGGCTCGCTTCTCGACATCATCCTGAGAACCTACGAAGTCCGGACGAAGATGTGGGAGGGGCTGCTTGACAAGCTACGTCCCCTAGATGTCGTCGGTGCCGAGGATGAGGAGTTCGGACGAATTCTCAATGCTATTCAGGAGGCCATGCGAGACATTGTGCCCGGAGAATGGGCAGACGCTCCGCATCTGCGCGTTTCCGAGCTGACACGCGAAGATCTCAGGCGGGTTCTGAAATCATTCCTGGCAACGGGAGTTGCGGGCTACGCCGCCCCGTTTCAGCACCAGGGTTCGGGCACGATCAATGCGTTGGTTCTCTCAATGCTGGGCCTCATCGCTGAGCGCCGCCGGGGACGCGTAATTTTTGCCATGGAGGAACCTGAGCTTTCACTCCCCCCTCATGTCCAACAGCGGGTCGTCGACAAGGTCCGAGGGCTTGCCTCACAGGCGCTGTTCACGTCGCACTCCCCCTACGTAATCGAGCAGTTCGAGCCAGAGCAGATGACGGTAATGCGACGCGACCCGACTGGTGTCATGTCTGCAACACCAGTCTCACTTCCGATCAACTTGAAATTGAAGCTCTTTCGCGATGGCTTTCGCACCCGCTTCTGTGAAGCCCTACTCGCCCGCCGAGTCGTTGTCGTTGAAGGAAAGACAGAATTCGTCGCTTACAGTGCTGTGTCCCGTCGCCTGGCATTGCTGGCACCTCAAAATTTCAAGCGGCTTGACTCGCTTGGCTGGGTGCCTTTTGACGCTGGCGGCGAAACAAACGTCGCCTCATTCGCAGCGTTCTTCCGACAGCTAGGAAAGACGGTCGCAACCATCTTCGACCAGCAGTTAGCAGCGGCACGCGCGGCGATCGCCGCGTCATGTGATCGAGCCTTCGAGCAACCCTATGCAGGTTTTGAGCACTTGCTAAGAGCGGAGGTTCGAACCGATATGCAGAGTTGGTTCGTCAAATGGCTGGTTGCCAACCAAGAGTGGCCGCATGCCTTAGCAGGCATTGTTCCTCCAGAAGGCAGCCCGGATGAAGCTTATATAGAACCATTCATGACATTGATGCGCCATAAGAAGGGCGACGACTACCTGACACTGTTCTTTGAGCAGTGTCAGGTCGGACATATGCCAGCATCGATGGTTCAAACACTGCGCAGTCTGCGCGAGATGGTAGAACGCCCGGCTGCACATCCGGTTCTGCCCCTTCCCCTCATCGTGCCGCCGGTGGCATAGCGAACGTTAGGGAACGCAATGGCCATTGTTCTTTGCGATCAACGGCTGCGCCTTCTCGCAACAGAAGGGCATATCGCGGTGCGAGGTGGAGCCGGCTCGGGCAAAACCACCATCGCACTTGCAAAGGCATGCGAAGACTTGAGGGCTGGCCGACTGGGACGCACGGGCAAGGCCCTGTTCGTCAGCTTCGCCCGCGCCACTGTGGCGCGGGTTGCTGAGCAGGCGACCGCATCATTGCCGCGCGATCAACTGGCTCGAATCGAGATCAATACTTACCACGGCTTTGCATGGTCGATCCTAAGAAGCCACGCCTATCTGCTAGGCACTCGCCCGGGTGTATCGCTACTTCTTCCAGCTCACGAGCGATCTCGTCTAGCGGGCGTGTTGGAAGAAAACCGCGCACGCGAGCTGCGACGCTTGTTCGAAGAAGAAGGTCTAGTAGCCTTTGATCTTTTTCCAATCCTCCTAGCTGAGCTGCTCGACTTGCTACCCGTAGTCGCTCGCGCCATTGGTGACGCCTATCCGGTGATCATCCTCGACGAATTTCAGGACACGAACGCCGAGGAATGGGCAATGATTGCCTGCCTTGGACGCCGTAGCACTTTGATCGCGCTCGGGGATCCAAAGCAACGCATTTATGATTTCAAAGGCGCCGACCCAAGGCGGTTCGATGACTTCATCGAAGCTTTCGACCCAACGACCTTTGACTTTCAAAGCGAGAACAACCGCAGCGCAGGAACAGACATTGCGCTATTCGCTGATGCACTTGTAAGCGGGAACTACCGAGCTGAACCCTATGTTGGAGTCTCCGTTGTGCGTTATGGCGGCCAAAGTCTCCACCCGCTGAAAGAGCGAGTTCTTCGCACTGCGGGCAGATATCGCCGTCGCCCTGAATGGTCAATCGCGGTGCTTGTGCCCACCAACAAGCTCGCAGTGAACGTCTTTGATTACATGAGAAGGGAGGCCAATGGTCTGCCGAGCTATCCGGTTGATATCGCAGTGTCGATGGAAGGACCAATGCTTGCGGGCATGATCATCGCCTTACTGTTGGAGCCAAGAGTTCCGAACCACTCTCTCGGCGCGGACGTTCTAGACGCCATGGCTTTGTTGGAAACCGGACGCAAGGAACGGGCGTCCGCCACGGCAATCGAAACAGCTCGCAAGCTCCTCGACCGAGCTGCACGAGTCCGCCAACGCGGCGAAACCGGTTACGGCCAAGCGGTTGGAGCCGGCGTGCGCCAATTGGTCGCTGATGTAGAAGAATTAGCACTAAGTGGAGATCCGTTCTCTGACTGGCTGTCCATTCGTAACCTGATGACAGGCAACGCCAGGAAAGAGATTCAGGCAGTAGCCACAGAGGCACGACACATGAGGCTATTGCGCCGTGGAACGCAGATCGAGACTCGTCTGGCGGAGGCCTGGCGCGCTCACGGTTCTTATCTCAATGCGAGAGAGCTGCTGCGCGCTGCTCTTGTGGAGGACCAATTCGCCGCTAGCTCGCGAACACAACAGGGGGTTATCGTCATGACGATCCACAAGGCGAAGGGAAAAGAGTTCGATGAGGTGGTTGTATTTGAGGACCTATACAATCGATACCTTCGCAATCATGGGGCTGACTCAGAGCGGTCCGCACGTTTCAATTTGCATGTTGCTGCCACCCGTGCACGCTCGGCCGTTGCAATCATGACGCCATCGAGGGACCCCTGCCGTCTGCTGCCTTAATGACGGAAGCCGCTCTAGGCCAGCACGTTCAAAAAATTATAAATTGCCTTCACAAAAGGATTTTAAAATGGATTTTAATACTAAAAAGCGAGCGCTCATCATTGTCGGTGCGGGCGCCTCCATAGAATATGGCATCCCTGCCACAGCAGCATTTGGAAAACTCATCGAAGATCACCTGGCTAACGACGAATATTGCAGAATCCAGGGCGGTTATGACGCCTATTGCAAAATAAAGTCGAAGCTTGAATCTTACTATGCCCCTCACTCAAATGAAGCTCATTTCGAGAGAATTTATCACGTCCTCCATGAACTGGCGGCTATGCACGTCACTGAAGGCGCCGTCCCAAAATTCAAACCCATACTTAATGAATTCGTCAAACCGAATTACTCCATCAGCATTTCCGCTCTAAGAGCAGCCTGCAGAAGCACTTTGGAAGCCATTTACAAGATTTGCTCAGAGAGATCTGAACACCCCAATTTGCCACTATACGAACTAAAAGATTTTCTGAAAAAACTATCTAACAACTTCACCCCCAGGATCTACTCAACCAATTACGACACATTTTTTGAGCAAGCTTGGCCAGGTCTTTTTACAGGATTTACAAATCAGCTTGCGCCCGGAATTTTTAGCTTTAGCCCTAGTGATTACTTAAAAGACTGGGATCAGCCTGGGATATTTCACCTCCATGGATCCGTGCATCTTGGATTCCCACACCTCGGAAGAGATATTGGAGAACTGGCATGGTTTGAATCCACTAAGGAGGCGATCAGACATTCAAGCTTTTCTGGCTCCGGGATCAATAGGATGGATGGCACCACAATTGATCGTAGCGCCGTGCTAACCGGATTAGATAAATTGGGACGCATTCAAGAGAAGCCATTTTCCTTTTATTATGCGGGCCTTGGAGCAGAACTAACGGAAGCAGATCTCATACTGGTAATAGGGAGCGGGCTTGGAGATCTTCACCTGAACAATTGGCTTCGCGATGCAAGAACACAGAACCCAAACACCCCATTAGTTTATGTCAGCTATTGGCCGGATGCATTTTCCTTATACAACAATTATAACTTTGACCCAACCGACCAGACCATTTCAATGTTTCATGACCTAAAGATAAATTTCAGCAATTTGCGAGCGAGTGACTTTTGCAACGTTGAGAGCTGGACCGTCGATGAAAATAGCCGGTCCGCCGTATGGTCCGGGGGCTTTTCTTCATTTCTCTCAAGCGAGCATTTCGATGCTGTTTTAAGAAGAATCGAGGTTTTTTGAATGCATTCGTTTCCGATAATAACCTCGGACCAGGTGGAAAAGAGAAAGCCAAATTGACAGCCCCGCATACAGCGCTACTGTGTCGCTGGCATTGGACCGCAGTCTCCGCGCTGGGTGCCCATGGCAGGCGGCGCTGCTCCGATCATTCGGCGAGGACCTTTCGCGACAGCCCTATCCTTGGGCTCAACGCCTCCATGCACCATCAGTCTATTGCTCGGTCACGATCACAAGCCTCTGAGCTGTCACAGCCCCGGTCTTGGCGGCCGAAACTTCAACTCCCAATGCGCTACTCCAGCCTCGCCATCAGGCAAAGGCAAATCCCCAACCGTTGTCTCAGGCGTCACCACTTCGATCGACTGGATCTTGAAGTTCTTTTCTAAGGCCTCAGCCGCTTCCACCATCGCCTTCCTAGCCTGCTTGATCCGCCACGCTTGGATCGCCTGGATCCGAGGGGATACATGCAGCCTGGCTCGCGCCACACGCTGCCTGGCTCTTGCCACCACTCGCGCGTCTGGACTGTCTGCCTGCTCGGCAAGCTTGGCCTGTGCATCGAGCACGGCCATGCGCGCTTTGTAGGGCCGCACCAAGGTGTGCGCATACTTGTTGATTGACCGAGAGAGCATCTCGGTGTCTTCGAAGAGAAACGGCTTGGTGGGGTAGCTATCCACTCTCCGGCAAACAAGCGTGGCGTAAGCACGCTCGAACTCTGGCTCAATCTGGATGCCTGGGATCTGGCGAAGCACTTCCAAAGACTGCTGCGCGACCTCTCGCTGGGCTTCCAGCCAGTCTTCGATCAGCTGCGCTTCGGCATTGAGCACCTCTGAGTCTGGTCGGCCCGAGGAGCGAGCCAGACGCGTCACCTTACTGAGATGTCGAGCTTGTCCACTGTAAGGCGTGTAAAGCCCTGGGCGGGGGGCAGCTTGGCGAGCCAAGCGTTCTTTGATCTGTTGGACGCGCCCCGCCCCCCGCGCTCTAAGCTGTGCGGATTGCCTTTTGCCCCTTGTTGAGGTCTGTGCCATAGCCCGGTCTCGAAGCGCTGCAGCGTGACTGTGTGACGACGGCACTGGCTGCACAAGCGCACCACTGGCTTTCATATGCGCAGCAACGATGTTCGAGAGCGCAATGGCTGCGTCTGCCCCGTGCCGCCCCCGCACTTCTGCCGTGAAATTGGTCTTCCTCATCAGCGCGACCTTCGCTTTGCCCATGTGCTTGCCGGGACGGCGCGTTAGTTCCCGGGCGCGCTCGAAGTCTCCGTTCAATGCCGCTTCCCGGGCTTGGGCTTGCAGGGTTCTTGGGTCGACGGTCTTATGAATGCCCGCTCTTCGAAGGTGCCGGTTGATCTCGGCCGCAATCTCTTTGCGAAGCGCACGCACTGCGCGCGTGCCCTCCCCTTGCCTGGCATCGAACTCCGTTCCTGCGCGCTCACCGAAGCCGTTAGGCCCGACCTGGCGCGAGGACATGAGCAAATGCACATGGTGGTTGCGCCGGTCTCCATCGCGACTCGGCAGATGGACGGCAACCAGCACAGCAACCTGGTGGCGATCAACAAGCAGTTGCCCAAGGCTCAATGCCAGGTCCTTGCGCTGCTCATCGGTGAGGCTTTGCGGGAGCGCAACCTCCACCTCGCGGGCCACGAGCGCGTTCTTTCTGGTCTCGGCAGCCTCGTTTGCGTTCCAGAACTTCTCGGCGTCTAGGCACCAATTGGGCGAGCCCTTGGGTGCAAGCATCTGGGCGAAAGCAACGCCATAACGGCGCGAGTATTCGTGGCGCAGACCTGTGGCCTCGTCGACCAGATCAAAGCCCGCTCGGTAAGCTGCTGCCGCGACGGATGAGTCGCCTTTGCCGCGACCAAAAGATTTCATGTGTGAGTGATAAATAGCCATCTAGGCCCCTATTCATGTTTGTGGAGAAAACATAAAACAAGAGCATCTTCGAGTTGTCTAGGCGCCGATGACAGTGGCGTTTGTGTGCCTAAAATCTCAGGGTTTTTTGATCTGTTGACCGGCTTACGCCGGTCAACGAGGTGGCCAACGGCCACCGCACCGACGCGCCAGCGGCGGCGCACGGTTTTCGAGAATCGAAAACCATCAGTGCGCTCTTGCTTTCAAATTCGGGGTTTAGCCGTATCCGAGGCAAACGCTCGCAACCAAAGCACTCGCCTCCACACTCCAAAGAGCCAGCAAAGGCTCCTTTATAAACATTAACTGTAGATAAACAAGCGTGATTTATTTCTGATTGCCACGCTTGCGGGCGCCTGCCGAGGCCGGCTTTTTGAAGCCGGCTTTGCGCTGCAATCGGAGGCTCTCTTTGCGCTGCTCATCTACTGAAAGCTTGGTCAGCGCAGTGATGGCATCGGCAATCTCGGGGGTCTCGGCGTATAGAGCAGCCAGTGGCATGTCCAGTTCGCTGGCAAGGCGCTTAGCGGTGCGTAAGTCGCACTCGTTGACGCCCTTCTCGTAGCGATTGATGCGAGTCCTGGCCACCTCAGGTGCCAGTCCAATGGCAACCCCCAAGGCTTCCTGGGTCAGCTCGGCCTGCTGGCGCGCGTGACGGAGGCGGTTGGCGAAGATGAGACGAGCGTCGTTCGGATCCAAAACGTGACCACAGGCATGCAATGTGACGAACGAGCATGGCGCCTCCTACTTGTCGTGTCTGTTACTTTTTCAGTAACATACCAGCGCGTCAAGTTCAAGCTCCCCATTGCCCTCTCACTCTTAGGAACTTTGTATGCGCAACGCACGCCTTACCGTTGTCGGGATGTTGATCGTCTTTTTGGCTGGTTGCTCAGGCGGCGGGCCTTCCAAGGACCAACGACAGCGAGCCTTCTTGCAATACATGAAAGAGGAAGGCAGCGATAACGCGAAGATCCGAGACTTCGAAAGCAGTAGGTGTGATAAGTCGGAAAGCGCACCAAGCTACTCGTGCGACGTGAGCGCCAAAGTTCAAGCAGCCGAACACGACTTCGGAAACGAGCTGGACGGGATCTACACCTTTTCCGAAATCCGAGGCGAATGGAAAGTGACTGGTCGTATCCAGTGACGCCAATGCTCGCACTCCTCACTACAAGGAATGACTCATGACGATCTGGAATCTGCTGTTTTTCTTCGCACTTGGCGCTGGCACCTTGATCGCACTCGCCATGAGCAAGACGCTGAAAACGCGGCGCACAAGTGCTGACTTTCAAGAAAATTTCGAACGCTACTACGGCTATAAGAACACCGACATTGCACTTTCTACCGCTCGCTCAGCAGTGAAGGTGCGGTCCGGCCGGGACATCAAGACTTATCAGTTCAGCGATGTGCGAGCTTGGGAAAAGCATTGGCACAACTCGCGTCATGAGGGCACGCTCACGCTCAATGTTCGCGACATTGACCATCCCGTCTGGACGATCAAGTTCGGGAACGAGACGGAGATGAACCGCTGGTACGAACTTGTTAGTCAAGCGATCAACGAGAAGTTGAAGCTCTGACCAAGCAATCACGAGGCGAGGTGCCCGGGCTTGACGGCGAAGTGTTCTCTGCTACGAATCGAAGGATCTCAACACTGGATTCGTCATCATGCCTTCTGCCGTCCACTCCCCTGCTACGCCCCTCGACCCGCAAGAGCATCAACTCCGCCAGACCCATGTCGAAGGTTGGATCACCCAACAGCATGCAGCTGGCTTTGGCATTGATCAGCACATGGCCAATGCGCTCAACGACTATCTGGATGGTCGTGTGGATCTCCCTGGGCTGCTGACAGAGCTTCGTCGTCCCTACTTGAACTGAGTCCGTCAGTGGATGCCCGCATGATGGGCATCTGGGCCACCGAAGTCTCACAAGTAGAGGCATCTATGCCCGGTCCTTGACGCTCTCGTTGGGCCTGTTCCGCCCTGTGGCCATTCGGCACGCCCAACAGTCGCCCTTCCTGGCGATAACGGGCCAGAAGCTGCTCAAAGCTTGCTTGCCCTTGCACAAAAGCCCCGTTGCCTCGCATCGCTTCCAAGCGTTCCGTCAAGGGCCGATGCTCAACCGCATCGCCAATGCCGGCCTGTGCAAGGTGTGCATTGATCCGATCAGCGATCATGGCGCGGATCCACTGGATCTCAGCCAGGCCGTTGATGCGCCCATCGAGCACACGCGTCTTCTCGGTCAAACCACAGGCTTCCATGCGCCTGGTTGTCGCAAGCAAATGGGCATAGAAGTAGCGAGGATCATCTTTGGTCGGTCGATGGTGGCTCGCTTGCAATGCAAAGCCAAAGCGCTCAATCAAGCGATGTGCGATATCGAGCACCAACTCCCACCGCTTGGGCTCATCAAGTTCGTGCGGCAGCGCAATGGCGAAATCTCGGCACACCGTGCTGTTGTGCCGTCGCTCCGCCGCTTCTGCAGCCGGCCAAAGCGCCTGTGGATCATCTACCCATGGCGGCGAACCGGGCGGTGCCAAGCAGCGTGACTGGATGATGCCAGCCCTACCCCGGTAGTCGTGGCGCGCACCTGACTTGGGATCGATAAGCAAATAGCCGCCGCGATAGGCGGCAGCTGCGATCGCAGAGTGCCCTTTTGTTCGGCTGTAAGTCTTGATGCGGGTATGGTAGATGGTCATGCGTTTCTCCTAATGTTGGAGAAACAATTTCTCTAGATTTTGAGAAGCGCAAGGCTTTTGGGATCACTATTTCTTGCTGCTTTTCGTCGCCTAAATGATGGAATCAGCGGGGATTTCGATCGACTTCGAAGAGACGTCCCAAACTGACGAATGGACGGGTTGGATGGCAAAGCTCAGCGCTCCACTTCGCAAACCGTCTTACAGCTCCATGCGGCGCCTCGCACACGAACTGCCCTCTCATACCGAAGGCGAACTTGGCGGCATCGCCCCACCGGTCTGGAATACCTCCCACCACCACTGGGCCTGAGGAGGTCACAGACAACGAAGCCGTTTCCAAGGTTTGGGGGTCTGGCATAGCGCCTTCGGGAATAGCTGCGAACCAATCAAACGGCTCGGCCAGCGTCAGGCAAGGCGGCATACCTTGGGCTACCTTGAAGACGGTCCCCACCCGCTCGCCTTGAAGCATCACGAAGCACGCGCTGGGCTCGCTGGGATCTGCTTGATTATCGACAAGAAGCGCCCAAGAGCCCCGAAATAGGAAGATGCTCCCTGCCGAAAGATCTTGCGGGATGCGCTCTGCAAATGCTTCTGCAGGGAAAGTCATTTTTTCACCTCGCCTATGACCTGTAGGGTCAGATGCTAAACATCGACAGAGTAGCACGAGCATATGTTCCACTTGCGGCGAACGCCAACTGCAAATTAACTTGACTAATTATCTAAACGAATTAACGTGGTTAACTTCATGTCATTTGTAGTAACGTGTTCAGAACTTCTGATTTTCAGCCTTTCATTCAAAAGAACCAAATCTGCTATCACACGGATCATGCGGCAGCAGACTGGAGTGAACAAGCCCCCTACTGGGCACTTGTCATCTATACCGAGCGACACCCTGGACGAAATCTGCACTTAGCAGAAAATTTTTGGTCTTCCTGTGAGAGACAATTCAATTTCATAAAATGGCTGGATTACTCACAACGACATCAAATCTTGAAGAAGCACTTCCCTGTTCACGCAAGACGAAAACTATTCATAAGATATGCAAAATACAGCCTACGGATAGCAACAAAAAAACTCGACGGGAATTGGAAATGTGGAGTTCCTGTGGACGCTTCGATAGACCTGCTAAGCCAAAGGCTTTGGTTTGAGCATATCCTAGATCTTCCTTCTGGCAAAGCTCTCAACTTCCTTTGGGACATTGATCACGCGGCACAGATGAAAAGCATGTTTAGTGAGTGATTTAGCTTGATCGATAACTCGATGCCGCTCCCTCATCTGAAACCTTGGGCACCTGCCAGAAGACTTTTTTTCGGCCTCTGGTTACACCCACGTAGCCCAAGCGAAGCGCTTCATCACGAGCCGCCGCATCGTAAGTGTAACCCCCATATAACCCACTTGCGGCATAAAACAAATTTCGCAAAGAATAGCCTCCTTCCACCCAGCAGTCTTCAATCAAAATTGCAGTATCAGCTTCAAGCCCTTTAGCTTGGTGATAAGTGCACACCTTCAAACCTGGAAAATTTTTCCCAGGCAGATGGTGCGACAGCAAATCCCGCATCTTGCCGCTTCGAGTCATCACAATAACCAATTCTGGACTTGCCCCTTTGCCAGAAAGGGCGGCCTTATACTCACTTTCGATGAAAGGCACGAGAGTTTCAACGGATTGCTCATTGCTCGGCGCTCACTCTGCATCCCCGTAAGTCATTAACTTCACGCCATGATCGCCTGCTTGTGTCTTTATCTTAGAAATGCATTCCTTCGTCACTTTCTTTTGAACTCGATCAATAAGCCTCGCTGCGTCGACGACGATCGCACTTACGGACCTAAAATTTTCTCGGAACAACAACGGATTGGTCGAGCATAGTGAAGTGTGAACAGGGAAGTGACGATTGAAATCAATGAAGAGCTGAGGTGAACTACCTCGCCAACCGTAAATGGACTGCCAGTCATCTCCTATGGCCATAATGCTGACTCCCGCCACCTGATCTTGCTCTAGCAATGTTCTTTGAGCGGACTTTAGCCAAGACACGATCAATGGCGAAATATCCTGAAATTCGTCAACAAGTAGATGACGCATTGCAGATGGTGCCGAAGTAGATAGTTTGCTTAGCTGGGAAGACCTGCTCAACATCAGGAATGCGCGATTAAATGTATGGAGCTTCTTTGACCTCAAAAATTCATTCAAATGCGGCCAATAACGTCCAAGGGCACGATAGAAATGAACGGTCGCATCGATGCGTTGCGGCGCTGGCATTTTTCTTAACAGAGCCACTACATCCATTCCTAGCGTCTCGACGAAAGAACCTTGCGCGAACAAAGACTCATAAATCAAGATCGGCTTGATCTCACCGTCAAGCTTGACCTTAAACATCGGGACGTAAGATTTTTGCGGATCGCCTTCACTCTGTGCTACATATTTATCCCAAATCAAATATGTTTCTAATGCCGCCTCGTCTTTGATATAGATATAATCTTTCTGCGCATGATTGGCTAAAATTCTCGTTCTTGCTGCTAACGCTGCTGCAAATGCGGTTTTCGCTTTGCCAACGCCCACAGCGCGATCCTTTTCAGCTTTTTTCAGGCCTGGCGCAAAGCCCAACACGACTGGTTTTCTTGTGGATTGATGAACCCCGTTGGATAGAAACTTCTTCCCGCCTGATAAGTTGGCTAACTCGATCGATTCCTCGACAATGCCCTCAAACGGCCAACCGTTGCCCATCCAAGTCTGATTAGACCGCTTGATCACATCGGCATCGCGCTCGGCAGAGTAATAGACCAACCCAGGTTTAATCGGCTCACTCCCGCCGTGCGGCTTAGAAGCCAATTCCATTCTGAGCAACTCCAAGATTGCCTGCCGAAAATCAGCATCCGAGCAAAATAGCGATCGATATGCCTCAGCTAGAAGCGTAACTTGCACCTCATTTAGACGAGAGCCGCTTGCCGGGTTTTCAATGTCACCGCTTGCAGTGTCCTCCAAGAATTGGTCTGCCTCGCCTTTCTTGATCAACTCAAAAAAAGATCGGCCTGGCAGCTCGCTTTGGGCCATGCGATGGAGCAATGAGTGAAAGGTACGCACTTTTTCTTTCGACCACGCTTTCCATTCCTGCTCGCTTACATTGGGCCTCCAAAAACTCATTATTTTTATCAACTTGCTTCTAAGCTCATCGCAAGAGTTCGCAGTGAACGAGATTACAGTAATGTCTTGGTCAGGTATATTTAGATATTCGAGCATATAAACTACCCGAAGCACCAAGGTCGTTGATTTGCCTGAACCTGCACCAGCCGAAACGCAAGTGGCTGGATGATCCGTCAGGATCATTTCCCATTGCTCCTGAGTCGGCGCCTTGATGAGACCTGCATTCACCTTAGCTGCAACATCTTGTCGCATATTGGCGGCTGTTACAGCGTCACCTAACCGCGCCGGCCCGTACAATCCGGCATCAACCTCTTTAGCTTCCAGCGGAGCAGCTCAATAACATCATAGACAAGTCGGCCTTCTGCAAAGCCCTCTTGCTTTCCAATAACCCGGCCTTTCTTCAAGCCTTTAATCTCGCCTTCCCTGTAAGCCGCCTCGCGGATGCGCCTAATATGCTCAGAAATTAACCGGGCGACCAGCCGCGTCACGCCCGACCGAAAGCGAGATGTAATTTCCCGAAATAGTTCAGTCATGCCGACCCCAAGTAATCAGTAATAAAACCAGCAATTGCCGCCGAAAGTCTAATAATCTGCACGACGAAGATGCTTCTTCATGACCCAGCCTTCGAATACATCTCCCTCATCGCTTGCGGCGTGCACATAGCGCCACTTGCCCTTCGCTTGCAACACTTGCACCTCGTCGCCTTGATGAAGTTCTCCAATCAACGCTCCATCAGGCTCATCACGCATAGGCGCTTTCTGGGCAGACACCTCGAAACTCTGGCTTGCGGCTTGAAGGGCTAATTGCGCATAGATCGCATCCGTCAAACGAGCCATGTCAGATTTTTGCTGCTCTTTTCCAGAAGACATTGCTTCTCTGAGTTCATGGATTTCAGAGCTCAATTCAGCCTGATCTCGATCAGCACTTATATCGCTATAGATAAACATCAAGACAGCAAGCACCCGGGAGAGAAACTCCTGCCGCTGCTTCGGATTTGAAAAAGTTTCACGCACCGAAGTTGTTAACCATACAAACCACAATACTAAAAGCGTTGTTTTCTCCCCCGCGTCAGATTGTTCAACGCTTACGGAAGCGTCATCGGCATGTTGGACATCAACCTTTTCCAGATCAGTCAATGCCGCTTCAGCGAGTGCCTTTATGTCTTCAACCGATACGCTGTCACGCCAAGATTGAAATTCAGCGGTTTTTGCTATCCGGCCAGCCAACTGGAGTGACTCTCCGAAGTGACTGAGCATGCGCGTTGTGGTTGCAAAGCTCTCATCGATGGAGCGAAGGCTCTGGCCGATCCTCGGCACTTTCGCGGTGAATTCTTCATGCAAGTCCCGGACGTGCATGCGAGCCTGACTCACGATTGAGGCGACATCACCTAGGTTACCCTCAAATGATCTGCGGGCCTCTGAAGCAAAAATGCTGTTAAAGGCAACCGTCCGGCCCAGTTGTTCGACGAGTCGCCCTGGCCCAAAAATGGAAGACTCAAACAACTTTGTGGCTTCTGAATTCCCAAAGCCATGCATCATCTGCTGACGCCACATCGCCCCTGGGAGTCCATTGGCGTGCTTGAGTGCCCGCCCGACAGATGTCGTCGGATCAAGATGGCTAAGTGTCTTACTTAGGATGTCACCAAGTCTGCCATCGGTCCCATGATCTCGCGACAATGAGGAGCCAATGTCCACTTTGAACTTCTTAGGCGACTTACCAGTCGACTGGCCCTCTTCATCATGGCTTTGACTCATTGCATTCATTCCAGTGCTAATGGATCACATCGTAGACTATTCAGAGCACGTGCAAGTAGACAGCAGCCGTCCAGGCTCCGTTATAGGCGAGCCAAACATACTTATGTCTCAAATGCCGCGACAAGCAATAAACGAATTCCCATACCCGAATTCGGAGAAAATTGAGATTGCCTAACTGCCTTCTTAAGAATTATTAGATGAGGCAAGCGCCACCCTATTTATATTGCGTTCATTTCATTTGCGTGAGATCCCTCTCACTTTCCGCCCTTTTGTTACTTTTAAACACTACACGCGCATTGATGGTTTCAAGCTCATTTACAAAGCCGCAATCATTGACGTATATAGTTTCTCGATAAAATAACTTATCGAAGTCAAACTGAAAATTAAGGTGCTTGGGCAGCAATCATCGAGGTCACCTTAGGCAATCACCGGCACGAAATTTCTGTCTTATTTTATCATTGACAGAAAATTCCCTCCCCTTATCAAACGTCTACCTCCTCAAAATTGGATCGTAGATGAACTTTCGTCACTCTCAACTTCATCAATATTTGCAACAGCCCAAAGGTCAGTTATTCATCCGAAGCATTCGTATCGGCAAAGTCGAATTCACAGATATGGTCGTTCAAGACCGCGCTGGCGCGCTCCACCTTCAAGACCTGGTCCAAGCGACTTACGACCACCATGAAAAGCTCCGCCGGCTTCGCCGATCCGGAACTCGATATCCCGAACCTCTGCCCTTGGCCACTCCGGCGCGACTCCTCTCTGAAGAGGTCGACGACTTCCTGAAAGACAAGGAGCGGCAGAACCTTCGCACCACCACGATCGAGGCCTATCGTCGAACGCTTGCCATCTTGCAGCGTGTGAGTGGCAACACGTCCGTTGCCCGGATTGATCACACGCATATCTACCAGATGTGGGACTTGCTGCGTTGGGCGCCCGAAGATTTCATGACCAACCCCAAACATCATGGATTGAGCGTCGAAGCCTTGATCGCCAAAGGTCAACGTCAAGGACGGCCACAGCCGGCCAACGCAACACTCGAACTGCATCGGCGCTTCCTCGCATCGTTTTTCAACACGTTAGTCAAGGCGCGTGCCATCCCGCATTCGCCCATGGATGCGTTCAAGCCGGCCAAGGAAGAACTCCTGGCTGATCAGGATGAGCCCGAGCGGCTGCTCTCACCCGAGGAAATTCAGAAGATCTTCAACCCCGAGACCTTTGTGCCATGGGCGAAGAAATACCCTCATCGGTGGTGGTGCCCGCTCATTGCGCTTTACACAGGCGCGCGGATCAATGAGATCGCGCAGCTCAAAGCCAGCGACATCGTTCAAGACCAAGGAGTCTGGTGCTTCTCGATCCAGAAGACGGTGGACGAGGACCTGGCGCAAAGCGCAGGCAAACGCAGCCGGCAAAGCCTCAAAGGCAAGAGCGCGATCCGCAAGGTGCCAATCCACCCAAGCCTCATCGAGGCCGGCTTCCTCGACTTCTTGGCCGACATCAAGGCGTCTGGCCACCCTCGCCTCTTTCCTAACCTATCGGCTGGCACCTGCCGCAAGACCGGCGAGCCAAACGGGCGCTACAGCCAAGGCTTCGTCAACCAGTTCGCGAAGTATCTGAAGGAGCTTGGCTTTGGCAAAGGGATCGGATCGCATGCGTTCCGGCACACGCTTGCGACGGAGCTTGATGCGAAGGGCGTGCGCGTGGAGCACATTGCCTTGATCACAGGCCATGCGCTCAACAAAAAGGCTCCCGTTCTGCAGGACAACTACGTGCACAAATCGGCCGGGAACACTCGGAAGATCCAAGTCGAAGCGCTTGGCCACTATCAGCCGGCTGTGACGCTGCCTACCTACATGCGCGGGCAGTTCAAAGAGCGGCTTTGCAAAGGGGCAAGAGTGTATCCTTGATTACTCAAAGCTCAATGATTCGCCCCACCCGAAACTCATCAATTCCTATAGAGGGAAAGGATACAGCGATGATGTATGACCACTTAACTCACTAACCGGTGATAGAGCGTTATCTTCATATCAGCGGACGCAGGCTCGCTGACGGCAATGGATCAAGAAACTATTTTATGAGCGCCCAAGTCATCGCCGAAACAGTCCTAGGCTTTACTGACCTACAGCTTAAATTCGCAACAGCTACGGGGCAGCTAGCGCTTGCTGCTACCGTCGCATATGTCGCTTGGCAGCAATGGCGAACTGCTCGAAATAAGTTAAAATCCGATCTTTTCGAAAGGCGCTTCCAGCTAGTGAAAGAACTTCGCCGACGGGTAGACCGAATAGCAGCAGGCTCCGCAAAGGAAGAAGAAATTTTTACTCTACCTGATCTGGCTCGAGAAGCAGGCTTCCTCTTCAATAAACGCATAAAAAATATATCAGAGAGGCTCGTTGATGCCCTGAAGAAACTTAATATACAGCAAGACATACTTAAGAAGAGTCGCCAAGAGCGCTTACTTAAAATTAATGCACTGCAAGAGGCTAAGGCTCGATCTCCTGACCAAAAAAGTATGGAGATTGAGGCTGCTATAATGGCACTAAAGGAAAGTTTTTCCGATCTTGCCAAAACCAGCGCACGCTTTGATGAGGCGTGGACTACGGTCACCAAGGAACTTAAAAAACTCGAAGAGGCAACTGCAAATTTTTTAACCCTTCGACACTGAATTAGCACTTACACAAATGCAATGCAATCACCAGCCATTGATGACCTTTCAATAAATAGAAAGAATGAAGAACGCAGGGCTCACTCAATCAGTTTCCAGCACCTACATGGTCGGCAAATCGCCTTAATGTCCACGCAAGCTCTTTGAGTTCCGATTCCAATATGAGCATCGGTCTTGCTACGTTCAAGCCATCCTCAATATGATCTGCAAGCACAATCGCCGAAGCACGATCCACCTTAACGTAAGTTGCTACATTTGCGATGGCAAGCCGCTTGCGAAGTATCTCTTTCAAGCGCAGAACAGCATGCACTCCAGCCATACGCAGCTTTGCTAAAAGCTCGGACTCAGAGCCTTCTGCAGCCACAAGAAGAGGGCTAATTGTTGCGTCAATGCCCATGGCACTCCCATCCAGCAATGCAGCCAGGGCGTCGTTTCGATCATTTGCCTTTCTTAAACCAAGAGCCGCATTGTGCACTTGCTCAAACTTCTCGAGGACAGGCTGTTCTTCCGGATCATAGCTTCCAGGGAAAATTTCAAATACCCCTGGAGTCACCCTGTGCGGCTCGGCAATTAGAGCCGTCAACCTTTCCATTACCTCCCTTCTCCATTCATCTTGTGGGATGGAGAAGATTCCGCGAGACGACATGTAGTCCAAAATTCGATAGATATGAAAAAGACGCGTGAATTCAGCGGGATCTCTATGGAATTCATCATATGCAATCTTAATTGCCGCCTGAACATCCTGATCAGTGTGAGTGGCGTAATGATTGATTACAGAAATGGGATCATAAGGCTGCACCGCCGCCTCAACCAAGCCAAAATCAATACTCAACTGGCGGTAATCGGCACGCTCCAAGCCCAATATATGGTCCACAAAAGCAGGGGATGTCGGCCAATTGCCATGTTCCTGGGATAACCCAAGCTCATTCAATAGGTCCGACAATTTATCTATATCGTCAGGCGCAGCTTTATCATCTCCTCGGCCACTTTTTCTTTTTTCGTAAATGCGCGTAGCCAACTCTAAATCGATAGACTGGTCTAAAAAAGCCCTTTCTACAGACTTAATATTCCCGGCATCCTTACTTGTTGCACCAATCCAAAAAAGCAATGCACTTGGCAAAGAACTCGCGATAGCGCGGCTTACAAGGCCAGGCGACAGTGACCTCAACACAATCTCCATTTCAGTTAGAAAAAATCTAACTGCCCGAAGATTTCTCAACTTGGCACCTTCAATCAGGGCAACGAGTCTTTCAGCGCCAGCAAGCATTGCCTCGCGAACTTGCTGATTAGCAAATCCCTTTATTACCTGATCACAAAAATCATGAATGTTTGGCTGCAACACGATTGTCTTGCCAACAATCCTCTCCTTATATTTCCCATATTCATTCTTAAATCGTTCATTGGCTCGCTCCTCATCGGCGATAAGCACGCAGTGAACGCCATTAACATCAATCAAATTAACCATAAACCCGAAGATGACGTTGAAATCACCTGCAAACCGCTCAATATCATCTATACATATGACACTACGTCCACCTGTCACATCAGCCTTTAGCTTGATGTCGTTGGGATCGACCTTCACGACGCGCAGCAGGGCTCTCCCCACTACTGAGCCTAACTCAATCATTGGCTTTGGACCCAAATCACTGATTGAGGCCTGAAATAGAGCACGCTCAAGATCTTCTGCTGTCTGAAGACCTGCGGCTGAAATCGTAATTGGTGTGATTTGCTTTAGTTGGCCAGCATATTGCTGCCAGACAAAGGACTTTCCCACGCCCCAGCTTCCTCCAATCAGCATGGCATACCCCGGCTGCGGACCTTCTATATATGAATCGAGCTGTTTCACGCTCCGCTCCTTGCTGATTTGTCGGCCATGAGCTGACCACTAATCTGTTCCACCCCAAATGGGAGAGACTAGCTATATCCAGTGCTGAAAAGTTCACCTGCAGCAGCCGCATCAACCTTGTTTCTGGCACCACCTAAAAAGCAAGCCCCATCTACAATTTGTCTACAGCACCCCAACCAATCATGTCGCGTTACAATCACACAAGGGAGATCCGCCGTCGGCAGGGGGCCAAATGGCGAGGCGCAGGAAGAAGCAAAACCCAGGACTAGCACTCATCGTGATCGCACTCGCGATCATCGCGATGGTGCCCAAGCAAGTCTGGATCGCGATTGGGATTTCGCTTGCTATCGCCCTGGTGATCTATCTGGTCGTGAAGTGGCAGGCTCAAAAGAAGTCAGCCGCACCAACCACCAACGAGCCGACACTTTCTGAATTAATTCAGCGGAAATCTGTCTCGTCCAAGTCCCGTCGACCAACGTCGACCGCTTTGGCGGCGCTGCCTAATCCCCCCTCTTTGCAGCAAGAAGCCAAGCAGGCGCCAAAGATCGGTGTTGCCACCGATCACCTAGCAGCACAGCCTACAAGCCCATCATCCCCCGCCCAAATTCCCGACCATCGGCCGGCATTCGACGAGGGCAGCACGGCCTCTCCCCCGATTGACGCGTCACCAGACTCCTCCCCACGCCCAGGCAACCTGCAATTGGCGATGGCACATCTTGCCAAGCAGCATGATGCCACCACCTCGGCGCGTCACGAGTCTCTTACCGCTTCCCGTAGCGTTGTGCCGGTGCCAGAACCAGACACGGGCGCTCTCTCCCAAGCTACCTCTATCTTCCAGCCTTCAAGTAGTCGCTTTGGAGAAATCAGCCAACAAGCTTCCCCAGCTTTGTCGCCCCGCCCCGCCTCTTCAACCAACGACAGCGCATCCGATGCTCCCCGCATCATCGTGCCTACGCCAAGCCGACCGCGCCCTGTTGCAGCGGCACCTGCTGCCATCGAAATGCCAGAGGATCCAGATACGCCCAACGCCGTGGAAGCGCCCGAGCCACCATTGGTATCGCGCAATCCGATTGGCAATCTTCTCGGTGCCATGCAGGTGGTAGCGGCCCGAGGATCGACCACTCAACAGGCAGAGCGTGCCGGCAGCCACACTGAGGAAGAGCGCCTCACAAGCGAACCGCCGCCGATCCCTCCTCAGCCTTCCCTAGAAGTGTCCCCGGTGCCACCCTTGCCACCCATTCCTGCGGCAAGCCATGAGGCGCGCGCAACCTCCATTCCACCTCCCCTGCCGCCCGCTTGGCGCGCAACCTCGAAACCAGAAGAGGAGCTTCACCGCACCAGCATCGCCAGCAATGCTGCGCCCCAGGAGTTCTCCCTTCCCAGACCCCCAGAAGGTTGGGCGCAGACCAGGTGGATCTCTCCGGACGAGACCATCGAAATTGGTGGCGTGACGATCTCAGGCGGCTTGTTCTACACCGGGGTGCGCCTGAGCACGCCAAGCGGGCGAACCGAGCCCAGCTTGGTCAACGCAGTCTTGGCGGTTGCTCCTCAGGGCAATTATCGCCACCTCGATGGCTACTGGAACAGCTACGCCGACCTCTCGGTCTTCTCCAGGCGCGCTTACCTGAACTGGCTAGCTTCCGATCGGTCCGATCCAGAATGCGCAATCGGGTATGTCCACCTCTTCCTGTTTGGTCTGGAACGGCGGGTCTTGGTCGATGGCGTCAATGAACCTGATTCCAAGCGGGACTGGCCTGCCATCAAGGTGGCGCTTCGGCAGATTGATGCGGTCTACGGAAAGAGCTATGGCCCCATCCGAGGCTACACAAACGGCTTGCTCGATTGGATGGCACTGGATGAGGTGGACGGCAAGCTCTACACAAAGCCACTTCCGAGCTTCCAGCGAACCGATGAGCTTCCCTTCTACCTTCGCTTGGCCTTGGGGCAGTGTTCGCTAGATCGCGCGCCAGTCCCTTCACACCTTGCCCTTGCCTGGGCACGCCTAAGTCCAGAGATCCCTCTCCGCACCGCAGCCTCTCGCTGTGCAGACGAATTCGATCAGCTCTTCGTCGAGCGCTATCAAGAACTTTTTGGCCCAGGGCTAGTTCTGCCGAAGAACCGGACCAAACTCAAATTTTCTCGACGCCCGATCTCGCCAGCGTTCTACGGCGCCAGTCCCGAGCCCAAAGCCTTTGGCGAGACTCCGGATGTGACCGCGCTCAGCGCGCCGATCAAGAAGCTCAATGAGATCGTCCAGCAGTGCACCGATGAACTTGGCCCGCTCAGTCGCCTGGTCGGCAAGAACCCCGAAGCGCGGCATACCTTAGATGGATTGTTGCAACTGCCTTCCAGCATCTGGCCAACTGCATCCAAAGCAGCGCTTCAATCTCTGCTGAGCACTGTTCAAGACACCACGATCACCCTGCCCCTTCACCAACTCGCCGATCGCTTCGGCAACGCTGGAGGAGCGCTCAATCGGGAGAAGATCCGCGATCTGGCCAGGGCCTTGGAAGCAGCCCATATCGGGATGGAACCCAATCTGCTCGAAGGTGCACGCGCGCCGAGTGGCGCTGATCCTGTCGTCTTGTTTGCACTTTTACCAGGGCAAACCCATCAAGCCCAAAGCAGCGCATACCAAACTGCGCTGCTAACCTTGCAACTGGCCTCCACTGTTGCACAAGCCGATGGCGAGTTCAGCGCACACGAGATTGAGCACCTGGGTCGAGAAATCGATGCGTGGAGTCACCTCAGCTCAGCTGACCACAGACGCCTTCGCGCGCATCTGGTTTGGCTGAGTCAATCGCCGATTACGCTGGCGTCACTTAAAAAGAAGATCGATCCACTGGATACAAGCACCAAAGAAGCCATTGCAGGCTCTATGGCCACCTTGGCTCAGGTTGATGGCTGGGTGTCCCCGGAAGAGATGCGCTTCTTGGAGAAGGTTTACAAAGCGCTTGGCGTAGAGACCAAGCGCGTCTTTACTGACGTGCACGCCGTGAGCACGGGACGAAGCGCCGCCCCAACCGCGCCGGTCAAGCAGTTTCGCCTGGATCCCAAGCGCATTGCCGAGCTTCAACAAGACACCGCCAAGGTCTCTGCCCTCCTGGCTGGCATCTTCACCGAGGATATCCCCGAACCCGTCACCGAGCCGGTGGTATCCGCTTTGCCACCGAAGGATACGACCACCACGCCAGGTTTGTTGGGACTGGACGAAGCACATAGCGCACTGCTGCGCCTCATGCTGTCCCGACCTGATTGGACGCGCGCCGAGCTTGAAGATGGCGCTTCGGATCTGGAACTCATGCTCGATGGCGCCCTTGAACACATCAACGACGCCTCGTTTGATGCCTATGACATCCCCTTCTCCGAGGGCGACGGTCCCGTGGAGATCAACCCAGAGTTCATCGAGAAAATCAAGCAATGAGCAACCCTATTCGTGCCAAGGACCGTGACGCCGTCATCCAGTCATTGCGGGCGGGTGTCGTTCCGCGTGCGGGTCAGCACCTGATCCAGGTTGGGCGCATCCGCGAAGTCGAAACGCTGGTCAGCGACATCGATCGTTTGGCCGACGGCGGCTCCTCATTCCGCCTGGTTGTTGGTGAATACGGTGCCGGCAAGACCTTCTTCCTCAACCTAGTGCGCGCCATTGCCATGGAGCGCAAGCTCGTCGTCGCTAGCGCTGACCTCAATCCAGACCGGCGTTTGCATGCCTCCGGTGGCCAGGCAAGATCGCTCTATGCGGAGCTGATGCGCAACTTGTCCACACGCACGAAGCCAGACGGTGGCGCCTTGCCTGGGATCGTGGAGAAGTTCATTGCAACTGCCAAGTCCGAAGCCAAGGCAAAGGATGTTCCGACCGAGCAGGTGATCCGTGCCAAGCTTGAACAACTGACGGAACTCGTTAACGGCTATGACTTCGCGGATGTAATCGCTGCCTATTGCAGAGGCTTTGAGGAGGGCAACGAGCAACTCAAATCCGATGCCATCCGCTGGTTGCGTGGCGAATTTTCCACCAAGACCGATGCCAAAGCCGCGCTTGGTGTGCGCTCAATCGTGGATGACGCCTCGGTCTACGATCAGCTCAAGTTGATGGGGCGCTTTGTGCGCCTAGCTGGATTTAGCGGTCTTCTGGTTTGTCTGGACGAACTGGTCAATCTCTATAAGCTTGCCAACGCACAGGCGCGCAACTCGAACTATGAGCAGATCTTGCGCATGCTCAATGACTCTTTCCAAGGCACAGCAGTCGGTCTTGGCTTCGTGTTGGGTGGCACGCCCGAGTTCCTGATGGACACGCGGCGTGGCGTTTACAGCTATCAGGCCCTTCAGAGCCGTTTGGCCCAAAACGCCTTTGCCAAGGAAGGGCTGGTCGATTTCTCCGGACCTGTGGTGCGGCTTTCGAGCCTTACTGCGGAAGACTTCTATGTGCTTTTGACCAAGATCCGTCATGTCTACGCAGGCGGCGATGCGGAGAAGTATCTGCTGCCTGATGAAGCAATCCATCAATTCATGGAGCACTGCGCCAACCGGATTGGGGACAGCTTCTTCCGCACCCCTCGCACCACCATCACGGCGTTCATCAACCTCTTGGCGGTCTTGGAACAAAACCCCGGCACGGCTTGGCAAGCGTTGATCGGGGAAGTTGAGGTCAAGGAAGACCACGGCGGCGAAGAAGATCTGGCTGTTCAAGGGGATGACGAGCTGGCCTCGTTCAAGATCTGATCGATGAGCCGGTCCAGCGCCTTCTCTCTTCTATCGCCGGGCATCCAGCGCTATCTGTGGGCGGAGCAGTGGGAAGCGCTGCGGGCAGTCCAAGAAATGGCCATCCCTTTGATCCTGTCTGCCGATCAAGATGTGATCGTGGCTGCCAGCACCGCCTCGGGCAAAACCGAAGCGGCCTTCCTTCCGGCCTTGACCTATCTTGAACAGCAGTCACCACCGGGACTGATCGTCTACATCAGTCCCTTGAAAGCGCTGATCAATGATCAGTTTGGGCGATTGGAGAGGCTGTGCGAAGATCTAGACATCCCGGTGTGGCCATGGCACGGGGACATCAGCAGCACAAGCAAGCAGCTCTTTTTCAAGAAGCCGCACGGTGTCGTTCTGATCACACCCGAGTCTCTTGAGGCAATGCTTTGCAACCGAGGCACTTCGGTCGCAGGCATCTTCAAGCATCTGGCCTACTTTGTGGTGGACGAACTGCACGCCTTCATCGGTAGCGAGCGTGGCAAGCAGCTTCAATCTCTGCTGCATCGGATCGATACAGTCATTGATCGCGCCGTGCCCAGAATTGGGCTGTCAGCAACCCTCGGAGACATGCAAGCTGCGGCACGGTTCCTGAGGCCCCAAGGCATGGCTGCAATCGTCGATGCGCCATCGGAAGATTCAGAACTTCTTCTTGTGGTCAAAGGCTTCGAAGAACCCGTGCCTCCACGCGAGGCAGAAGACGGTCAAAAGCAGAAGGAGAAAGAGAAGATGGCGCCATTAGCTGTGGCACAGCATCTTTTTCAAACCCTTCGCGGCAGCAACAACTTGGTGTTTCCTAACAGTCGCCGCGAAGTCGAGCGCTACACCCATTTGCTCAACAAGCTGTGTGAAGAAGCGGGCGTGCCGCGTGAGTTTTGGCCTCACCACGGGAGTCTTTCTAAGGAAATTCGCTACGACACTGAGGCTGCGCTCAAACAAAAGGATCATCCCGCGACCGCCGTTTGCACCAACACATTGGAACTTGGTATCGACATTGGTGCGGTCAAGAGCGTCGCTCAAGTCGGCACTCCACCCACTGTTGCCAGTCTTCGCCAGCGCATGGGGCGATCCGGAAGACGCAAAGGCGAGCCGGCCATCTTGCGCGGCTATGTGATTGAAGATGCCCTTGACTCCCAAGCAGACCTACAAACGCGCCTAAGGCTCGATACGATCCAGACTCTAGCAGTCGTCACGCTGCTTACCGAAAGGTGGTATGAGCCACCTGTGGTTAAAGGAGCGCATCTTTCGACCTTTATCCAGCAGCTCCTGTCTGTGATTGCGCAGTATGGCGGGATCCATCCAGCGCAAGCCTATCAGTTGCTTTGCGGCTCCCAAGCACCGTTTGATCGCGTGTCGAAGCATGCTTTCATGGAACTGCTGCGCCTCCTAGGGCAACAGGACATCCTCATCCAAGATGGATCAGGGCTCTTGCTACACGGCCCTGTCGGTGATCGGATCGTCAACCACTACTCGTTCTATGCGGCGTTCACGGTCGATGAGGAGTTCCGGATCGTTGCCGCTGGCAAGCCGCTTGGCACTCTGCCCGTCTCTCAAATGCTCACGACCGGCCAGCGCATCTTGTTCGGCGGACGCACCTGGGTGATCGACCAGATCGATGAGGCACAGAAGACGATCTATGTGTCCGCCACTAGAAGCGGCGCGCCGCCGCTTTTTAGCGGTGGTGCCGGGCGCGTGCACACTCAGGTGCGCCAGACCATGCGTGAGATCTACCGAGGCAGCCTGACGCCAAGCTTCGTTGACGCGTGCGCACAGCGCTTCATGGACGAAGGACGCGCAAGCTATCAACACTACGACTTAGACAACCGACTATTTCTGGACAGGGGAAGCGACATCTTGCTTCTAACCTGGCTGGGTGATGCCGCCAATGAGGCCATTGCCTGTTTGCTCAATGCCAGGGACTTCAAGGCACAAAGCAGCCGGCTGGGCGTTGAGATCACACGTGGTCCCATCGCGCTTGAAGGCATCGAGATAGCACTCAAAGCGATCGCCGCCGAACCAGCGCCTACCATCGACGCGTTGTTGGCAAGCGCGAAAAATTTAGCCAGCCAAAAGTGGGACCACCTGCTTTCACCCCGCCTACTCCAAGTGTCCTACGCCAGCTCGAACCTAGACCTTGACGAGGCAATGGGGTGGCTAAGGAGCAGCTTTTTGTCTTGCACTTGATCGACTATAGAAGCCATGCGCCACATCGAAATTGTCCGATCGAAGCGTTCCAGCCCATCGCCAGAAGACGCGAACAAGGCGTCCTCCAAGCGGTCGTGGTCCATCACCACGTTGATCGGCAGCATCGCTGCGATGACAACGCTGGCTGGGATCGTGCTTCACGGTTGTGGGCATGTTGCCTACACGAGCTATCTCGATGCTTGGGGCGTTCAGTCCGACCTGTTTCCACAATCTGCAGACTGGAAGGTTGTTCGTGGCTACTACGCGATTGTGCTTCAAGGGGTCGGAATCCTCCGATCTGTCCCCTGGCAACTTCCGGCCGTCGTTTTCCTCATGCTTTGGATCGCAATCTGGCTTTACCGACTTCCCACGAGACCACAAAGCAAAGAGTTCGTTCCGTTCATTCAAAGGCGGCCATGGCTTATTAACATTATTATGTCCGGCTGGTTTGCCGCATTAGCGATTTACTCGGTGGCGTTCTTATATCTTGTTGGATTGCTTGTGGCCATTATGCCCGGACTAGCAGGAGAGCGAGCGGGTATCAAGCAGGCAACAAAAGAAAAACAACAGCTACTAGGCCCTATTTCGAAGGTTGAAACAGAACTTTGGGAAGACGGCAAACCCAAAGTCCGGGGCCACATCATCGCCAGCAGCGCTGAACTGATCGCCATCTACGACATTGATCTTCATCAAGTCCGAACACTGTCTCGTGGTGACTGGGAAATTCGACGGGTGACGCCATGAAAGCCGGTGTCATGAGCGCCTGAGGAACCGAGCATCCTCTGCGCGGAAGCAGACATGGACGTGCATCCGTCGCCCTGCTTCACATCCCCCGAGTCGGCGCTGCCTGCTCTTGCACTTGCTTCTGGGTCATCTCCACCTGCTGCTGACGCACTTGATCCTGCTTGATGACCTCCGCCTGCTGCAGACTCTGCTCGGCTGGCTGCTGGGCTGCTTCCCGTCCATCAACGCGGGCATGGAAGATCGGCAACTTGTCGCCAAACGGCGCGTAGACCGCCAGCACGTTCTCGGCCCCGTCCTTGCCCAGCGCACCGGTCACCCGATCCACCCGCTTGACCAGAGGATCCTCCGCTTGCTGCTTGTAAAGCGCCGCTGAGACGTTCCGGCTCTCTTCCTCGTTCCAGTTCCCGGTGCCCTTCACCCAGGAATGGATCGTCTGATAGGTCGCATGGTCTGGGTGAGCGGGGTTGTCGGCTAGCAATGGACCAGCTGGCGTTCTTTCCTGAGCCGGTTCGGCTTCCTGCTCTTTACTGCGGGTTGGCGCAGTCACAGAGACCGTCGCCAGCGTTGGCACATGCGCCATGGCGGGCTGGCTCAGTTCGGCCTTGGCCTGACGCAACTCCTCAGGCGTGGTCAATGCGACCTGATGGGCCACGCCATCATGCTCGACCTGGTAGTGCACGATCGGACTGTCGTAGCCGTATTGCCCCTGCTCGTTCGGCTTTAGCTGCTGCATCGTCGGGCCAGTGAGGCCTTCGGTCTCTTTCGTGCGCTCAGTGGCGAGTTTGACCGCCTCTAAGTTGTGTTCCTGAGCATTGAGGTCGACGCCGGCAGCGCGGTAGCGGTGCAAAAGCTCGTTGCGCTCCATCTGCTCAGGGGTGGGTGCAGGACGAGCCTCAATGGCCGCCAAGGTCTCCTGCGCGCGTTTCAGCGAGGGCTGGCGCATCTGATTGGTGAGTTCCAGCTCCACCGCCAAGTTGCCGGTGGCCACTCCGTCCTTCCCAAGCCACTGCCCGGCCTCATTGCGTTGATAGGTCTGACCATCGTGGCCTTGCACCCGGTCCTGCTTGGCACGAGCACTTTCCACGGCGGCAGGAACGCCGACCCCATAGTCTTGCCCACGCTGGGCGGCATGGCTTTCCAGGTAGGCCTCGGCGATGGCCTCGCGACCATTGGTGATGTTGCCCTCGATCCGCGCCAAGGCTTCTTGGTTCAGGCGCTGCGCCTGCTCTGCATTCGCGATCTGGGGCTCATAGACGCCCCGGTCGTTGGCACCATCCACGCCGGTCTTAATCTGACGCTCCCACTTCTCCGTATCTGGATTGCGATGCCAGTTCTGGTTATCCAAAGCAATCCGATCGCCAGGCTGGGCAGGCAGGTCGAACGGGTCCTGCGGCCGAGGCGCCTTGCCCAAGGCGAATTCGACAGCCTTGGCATTGGCCATCGCGCCCAGTTCCTGGGATTTGGCGTAGCTGGCACCGACGGATACTTGGTCAGGGGCTTCGCGCCCATCAGCCGCGCGATCGAACGCGCCTTGGCGCTCCCAATCCCGTCCGTTGAACTGCCAGTCCACGCCGGCCCGATCGGTCTGGTGGAAGATGTCGCGGTTTTCTTTCAGATCCGCGGCCTTATCGAAGGCCTTGCTCATCAACACGGCGTCGCCCACCACGACGGCGGCAGGCACAAAGCCGCTGCTGCTTCCTAGTGCGGCGGCCGTAGCCGCACCACCAGCCCAGCCGCCCGCGTTGCGCGCAATGGCGTGATTGACTTCCGACTGCGCAGCGGTGGTGTTGCCCTGCTCCATCAGCGCCGAGGCGGTGCGTGCGGTCATGACCGCATCCGCCCCCGTCGCCAAAAGTCCGCCGGCACGCGTTAGGCCGCGCGCGGAAGCCTCGCCCATCAGCAGCTCTACGGCGACTTCGCCACGCTGGCCGCGCGGCAGGCGCAGGTTGTTGGCAGCGTCATCTCCCAAGGTTCTTCCAACGACGTCTACGGTCTGCGGCGACAGCGTGACTTTGCCCCCGTGATAAGCATCTGCAATGGCCTGCGACAGGCTATTGCGCTGAAACTCCAAGTCGCCGCCACCAAGCAACGGCTGTCCTGAACTATGAAAGTGCTCCAAGGTCGAAACGATGCGACCTTCGTTGTGCGTGACCACTCCCCACTGGCGCGCATTGGGGCTGGACTGGATGTGTGTGCCCAACTGGGCAGCGTTCTTGGTGGCGTAGTCGTTCGGGTCTGCAAAAAAGTCCCGCGTGACCTTCCTCGTTTGGTCGATCGACTCGCCCAACGCGGTGTTCGTGCGCAATTCGCCATTGATGAGCGCAACCTGCGCGGTATCGCTCAGGCGTTGAACTCTCTGAGCAACCCGATCTAGTGCGTCCGGATCGCCTTGCAGTGCCGCCAGGCCATCTTTCGTGGAAGCCAAGTCTTCCAGGGCATCCTTCAACCCCAGGCGGTAGTCCTTGATGGGACCGCCCGTGTGGGGCGTCACGCCCAATGCTTGCGCAAGCACTTTGTCGTTGGGCAAATGGATCAGGTTGGTGGTCGCGTCTTTGCTCAAACGACCAGAATCCACCAGCACCTGCAACAACGGATCACGCCCAAAGGCTTGCTGTTCGAGGGCGTGGTGAGTTTGGAACAACGGACGATCGTTCGGCATGGCCTATAGGCTCCTTCCTTGTCGCCTGGTGATCAGATATCCGATGCGTCGATGAAAGAGATGCCGCTGACTTCTGGGTCAGAAGGTATGCCGGCATCTCGCACTGCATCCTTAAACGCCTGATCGCAGAACACCGAAGGGTTGAAGGGTGTCCGGAACACATGCGCATTCCCAAGGACCTCTGGCCGGAAGACCAAGCTGGCGCCACCGCCCAGCGAGTAGAACTTCCCGCGCACATACTCGTCACTGACCTTGATCTTTAGCCGCGATGACGCTTCGTCCAGGGCATCTAGCTCTTGAATAACATCGCACAAGAAGCGACGCGAGCCCTGGGTCCCGTCAGCCAGACGGTAATCCACCTCGGCGAACGCAAAGGCACTGCGATCGACCAAGCGCATGACGTCATGAAGTCGCTCCGAAACCAGCCAGTAGCCACTGAACCCACCTTCCAGATCACGAGGCTCTGGACCCGAACTGGGGTCGTAGGTCAATCGCGGCTGTTCGCGCAGATGAGGAAAGCCCCCTTCATCTGGACGAAGGATCAAGCGGGGTGGCGACAGCAGCTGACGGAGGTTGTCGAACCTCACACCGCTGGGCCGCCTGTCGCTTTCCATGTCCACTTCGAACATGTAGAAAGCACCGGGCTTAGGCTGATTGGTCATGATTGTTTCCATGCAGTTCGCCCCATCCAATTGGGTATGGCCTCCCACCTTACCGGCCAGAGTTTACCGCCACCGCCCTCCACCTGGGCAGACAAAGATATGTCAGCGCTTTGCCGGGTGCCACCCTGCCCGCAAGGCTACAGAATACGCGCTCGCCACGGCTCAGGTCGATGCTGGTTCGTTCCTAGTCCCGCTGACCGGGCACGTGGTAGATCTTCTTGCACTGCCGGGAGATGTTGCCCTTGATGCGACATCCGCTGGACACCGGCGGCGTGGCTACCTGAGCCTGGCGGGCCGCCTGGTCCCGCTTGCCGCGCCGGTAGTCGGCGGGCATCTGGAAGGGCCGCTGCCAGAGGTTGCGCCGATGCTGCTTCGCGTTGGCCTCTTCGGCGATGAACGCCGTGGCGTATTGGCGATAAGCAACCGCCCAGCCTGAGTGCACCATTCAACGGTTGACGGATTGCCCCTGGACGAAGCACTCCGCGACTACCCTTCCATTGCCTGAGCATGCATCGCTAGTCCGTTCTAAGATCAATCCCACCAGTCCTTCTCCGGTTTGTTCCAGTGCGAGTAGCCACTAAAGTAAGGATCGAGCTTTACGTCTAGGTTGATCACGTTCGAAAGAGACGAGGCGATTGGATCCAAGCACTCCACTTGTTCGTTGGCCCAGGCTAGCCATGCCTGAGCTTGGGGCGTCGGATCTGCGCTTTGTTCTACCGCCAAGATGAAGTGGCGAATTCGCTCAGCGCGCTCCCAAGCAAGCATGTTGTGCACCAGGCGGGCTCGTTGTGTGCGCAAGACTGCCGTTACCCGCTCCGCTTCTATGTGCCTGGCTTCTTGTTCTCGCGCATCAGCAGCTCGCTTTTCGTTCTCCAAGCGACGCGTGCGCAAAGCGTCTTCCCACACAGGGACTTCTGCGATCACCTCATGGAGCTGAGCCTCCAAGGGGTTCCCTGCCCGATCTTTCCAAATGTGGCGACTGTTGCCAAGCCATTGGTCAAATTCCAAGGCAAATTCCCCTGTTCCTACCAAGATGTAGGCTGGCCTCCATGGCTCGTAGTAAGACTCTCCTCTTCGTCCGGGCGGGCGAGGTGGAGGCGGTGGCGGTGGCGTTTGCTTGGTTCTTTCGCTCAGCCGAAAGGATACAGTTCCTTCTTTCAACACCAACTCTGTTGAAGCGCGCTCATCGTTGATGCGGACTTTGCAGCCCTTGGCCTCAAACTGCTTGATCAGGACGTCCAATAGGATCAAGGCTCTGGGTAGCTGAGCCGTCGAGGTTCTGAGCCGAAGCACCTTGTGATAGTTCAACTGCAAGACGCCCTTGTCTTCCTGGGCAGCCTTTGCCGCCGCTTTGACCTCAGCGATCAAGCGGTGGGGTTTGATGAGTTCTTGTGGAACCGCAACAGGTGGCCCAAGCGGCACCTCGGGTCGAGGTGGTTTGGGAGAAGAGCTCTCGGCAACGGTGAAGTGAACGACGCTCGGCTGCCCTTCCTTGGCATCAGGGAGAGGCGGCTGCTTGACCGTTCGGCCAGTCCGCACGATTGCCCAGTGCCCTCTGTTCGGAAGTGGGATCCCTGCTTTTCGACATGCCTTGGAGAGGGCGACATCGGATACGCCGATTTCTTTGGCAAGGACGAGGACAGGGCGCGCCCAAACCATCTCGTAGAGTTCTTCCCGAGTGAACTTGACCTGCTTATACATAGAAGGCGTGCCTTTGATGTGCCAGCCAGAGCATCCTAGATCGACCGGATGACCAACGGAACCAGCACGGCAAGATCTTCTATGCTCCCGCAAAAAAAGCCCCAATCAACTCGGGGCGTTTCGTTTACTGCCTATCGAGTAGATCAGCCAGGATACTAGCGAAACTTCAATCCTTCTTGGGCGGGCCACCGAAAAATCCCAATTCGATCCACAACGCCAAGGCGCGCACAGCAATTTCTAACGAGTGACTGTCTTCATATCTTCCTAGACGCAGCGCTGCTAGTGACTGGACCTCAGGTGGCATCATGAATGCCGCTTTCTTCTCGCCTTTAGCTCTCTTCTTGACGACGAAGCTAAACTGCATCAAAGGCCAATATCGAATGGTCGGCCACGTGTGAGTCGAATATACCCTGGTGAGGGATGAAGGCTCCATTTGTGCCGAGATTTTGGCACCGTCGCTTCCGACGCCAGAAAAGTGAAGCATCCCATCCTTTTCGCCGGCAACAGATAGCCCAATTTTCGCAAAGGCGTCTCTCGCCACCTCATTGAATATTTGCTTCCGCGCAACAATCGCTTCGCCTCCTTTCAAATCGATGGCCGCTCCACGCGTGACGACACAGAGGTTCTCAACCTCTTGTTCGACGCTTTCTTGATAGGCCGGCAGATGCGCAGAGAGCATCTTTCCGAGGTGCTCAGGAAAGAACCGCACGAGCAAATTGCGCTTTCGCAAGAAATCAAGAATAGGATCATCCAAGATAAGACCGACGGCCTTACTCACTTCATCCCGAGAGGTGGCATTCCACTCGTCAAGTCGAACGCCAAGCTCACTCTCGCGCTCCTTAGCAGCGACAAAAAGCTCCGGAGAAGATTGATTTTCAATAAACTTATGATAGCTATCGGGCCCAAAAATAGTCGTTGCGAGTGCCATCTCACCTTGGATACTGGAAAATCCCCGATTGACGAAAATCTCGTCAATCAGGGCCAGGCTTAGCTTTTCGTTTGAAATTTGCAAATGAAGATCGCTCTTACTTTTCCGGATACAACCGGTTTCCGAATGTGGGCAAGACATACCAAGGAGAGACGTTTTGCATGTCCCTCAAGGTGCGATCAATCTCTCGACCCACTGGGTAGTCCACCAATTCCGCCCTATAGAACACCAGGCCAGTATTACCCGGGTGCGTGTCGTGATAGAGCGTTAGTTCATAGACTTGACGCAAAAAACCCCTGCCAACCTGGACGGTTCCAAGATAATCGCCGTCCTTGAAAAGATTACCAGTTGACTGACCGGCGGTCCAGCCGGTGCACATCTTACTCTTTTCGTCTGTGACAGGCCTGTTCGCAGACTTCAAGTAGCGAGCTATCTGAGGCTTTGCTATCCGGAGGTAAAGCGCTTCGTTATCGCGATTCGAGATTGGCTTCAACTCAAAGACAGTCTTGTTGACTGGATCATAAGCGTCAGGGCGACCGCTTTCAAAGGTTCCGAAATACGTGTCGTTGGCTCCGTATCCCATGCCGGTGACTTTTGCGCTGAAATAGTGATGCGCGCCTATACCCACCATTAGCTTATTCCACCAGCCAGGGACCTCAGCACCCGCAGGCTCCCACTCCAACCCCAACGGATCGGCAGCCGAAAACGGCTGAGAACCCGCATAGCTAAAAGTAGAAACGCCTCCATTTAACCCTATTGGATCGGATTGAATATAGCGACCACTAACCGGATCATAATCCCGAAATACGTTCTGATTAAGACCGCTGGCGGGGTCATATAGCTGGCCCGGATAGCGCATGTCCAGAGAAAATCCAGCCCCGTCCATGTCCGGATCTTCGTTTGGAGGACTCGCTCCAAAAGACTCGCCCATCAAATCCCACTTCCATACTGCCTTGTCTTGGGAAGGGTCAATGACGACACGTGGAGTGCCAAGATGATCTGCCTCCACATACTTCAAACGATTGGTTGAACTACTGGCACCTTGCAGCAGGCCAACTGGCTGGTCGTCAAGCCAGATCGCTTGCTGGATCGCTTGCCCGGCACCATCGAAGTCACCCAACCAATGACCCGCAGGGTCGTAAAGCCTGTGAATTGCGCCATTTGCGGTGGTGCGCTTCGCCTGCTGGCCATGGCCGTTATAGACGTATGTTCCAAGCACGGCACCGCTGGATTTGGATTCGGACATCCGACCAGCATCGTTGTAGATGAACTCTTTCGAAGCTCCCCCAATCGACGTCGTGTTGCCAGAGCTATCGTAGGAACGCGCCTGCCCAGCGATGCTCGATAGCCGATTGGTGTTTGCCTGATACGAGTAGGCCTGGTTTCCGGAGGCTGTTGACAGCCCGGAGCGATTTCCAACCGCGTCATAAGAATAGGACTCGATCGAAACCCCGGTCGCGCCGTCTCGGAAGTGCTTGAGTCGTCCTACACCATCGTAGTCCAGCGTAGCGCGCTGCGTCGTTCCAGCAGCATAGCCAAGCCCAACCAAGCGCCCCGATGCGTCATAGCTTAGGCCGACATCAATGCCACCGTTCCCGGCGTCCTTGATCGATTTGGCCCGATAACTGCCGTCAAATGTCCGCGACAACGTTCTGCCGTTGCCGTAGGACCAAGCGGTAGCAGGTCCGAAGGGCGCATAAGTCACCCCCTCAAGCAGCGTTTCCACACCGGTGCTTGACGTATCGACACGCAGAGCAGAAACACGCCCCTGCGCACCGTAGGCATAGTTGACGATTGAGCCGTCCGGATAGGTTCTTGAAGACATCCTTCCTGCGGTGTCGTAGGTGTCCACAAAGCTCAGAAGCGTGCCGTCACTTGCGGTGAAAGACGTCCGCACCAGGTCTCCAAAGCTGTTGTAGCAGTATTTCGTCTCGCCACTCTGATCCAGCATGCGAGTCAATCTTCCCACGGCGAATGTCTCCGCCTGAGAGCAGCTATTCTGCACCTCGTCATACACATACTGGATTAGGGCATCGCTACCGGCCTTCACTGAGGTCAGACGGTTGAGCGCATCAAAAGTTCGGGTTGTGACCACACCACGCGCGTCCGTCGCCTCAACCCTATTGCCAGCAGCATCTACGCTATGTGTGCTGATCCCCGTGTCCGGACTCTCAAGTCCAACAGAATCGCCCAGCGTATTGAATGAGTAAGTCGTGGTCAGTCCGTTGGGATCCTTCACCCAATCCAGGTTGCCCAGCGGATCGTAATGGTAGTCGGTTTTCTGATTAAGGCCCGTCGCGTCACTTACAGCCTGCGTCAGTCGTCCTAACGCATCGTAGTGTCGCTCATCCACGATGTTCAACGCAGACGTGGTCGAGGTCAGCCGGCCCTCTGCGTCATACCCCAACTCGGTGGCGTTGCCATCATGATCTGCCTGGGTCACAGCCTGACCCAACGAGTTGTAGATCGTGGAATTCTGACGACGCACCACGTTGTTGCTGTCCATTACGGTCTCCTGGATACGATTTCCATCGTTGTCCAATGTATAGGCAAGCTGTGACCCGGAATTGTCGGTGACCTTTATCAGGCGCCAAGCGGCGTCGTAGTCGAACTTCCTCCAAGTGCCGTCCGGGGCTGTGATTTCCTTAACCTTCCCGGTTGGCCAATACTCATATAGCGTGACCCGATCATACGATGACGGCACGCCTTGGGCTCGAACGGTGACGGAAGATACGTCGCCTCTCGGTGTATACGTAGTAGAAGTCACAACCCCGTTTCTATCTTTGGCCGAGGTCACTCGCCCCATTGGGTCATAGGAAAGCATCTCGGTGCTTTGCCCCAGAGCATTGACCACTTTCCAAAGATCGCCCTTGCGATAAGAGCAAGCACCACCGGCTGTGCAAGAAGGATCGTCAGACGCGTAGTAGAGATACTGCGTGACATCGTTCACGTCGAGGCGCGGACCATCAATCGCCTTGAGCAGCCCCAAAAGTGGACAGTTGCCACCCGCTGCAACATCCGAAGCCTCACAGTAGGAGTAGGTGGTGGTTCTTTCTCCCACACCGCCTGCACCTATCTGGCTTGCCGCTGCCAGTTGGAGCCTCCCATTTCTGATGAATTCGGTTGACCCACCCGCATCCTGCACGCTTGCCACGCGATTTGACTGGTCCATGATGCGTTCGACAACAACACGCTCTGACGGTGTCCCCGCAGCTTCGGTTCTGCTCTGCACGCGGTAGCTCGTCCCATTTACGGACTCTGACGAATACTCATAGTTGGTCACAATCCCCGATCGACTGCTCGATGAGGAAAGACGCCCTGCGTTCGGGCTATTTGTGCCGAAATATGAATATGTCCGCGTTCCCGCCGAATCAGCGATCGAGGTTATCTGCCGAGAGCCTCCCATCGTGGTGATTGCATAGGTCTCAACCTCTCCCAACGCATTGGTGACCTCAGCACCACTTGGCGTGTAGGTGATGGAAGTCGCGCCGACACCGCCCGCCAGGTTGCTGCTTACTGCGCGCCCCTTTGCATCGTAGCTGAAAGTGCTTTGCCTTGATCCAGACTCGTCGGTGATTCCAGTCAAATGGCCTGGAAAGCGGCTGTCTTCATAGTGGTAGATGCGTGAGTTGCCGTCGGGGTAGGTGACCGACTGGAGGATCCGATCCGCGTAAGCGAAGGACGCCAGGACCACGCCTGAGGATTCGATTGATGTGATCAGTGCGCCACTCGAATCGTCGCTATACTTATATTCTATATACCTACCTTGCCCGGAGTGGACCTTCCACAGCCTCGAATATTGGTCATACTCGTAGTTGAGCGTCTGTCCATTTTCCTGGACAAACGACTGCAAGCGTCCACTCTGGTCAAACTGATAAATTCCAGAGGCTCTTCTCAGATCCCAGCCTGTGCCGGACGAGACCAAGACATCTCCGCTCCCATCGGTAGCAGAATAGCTCGTGCTGTCTACGGGCGCGAAGGTGGTTGTATAGCCCGCGCCATTGATCAGGATGGCGCTCGCTGTGGTTACGTTGAGTCTTAATCTATGACTGTCCGACCAGCCGTGACCGTAGGCGCCAGCCTGGGTTGAATAGCCCGAGTGGTAGGATCGAGTTAGGTCGATCCAGGCCAAACTTGCGTCACTCTCCTGCTCTACTTGCTCTCCTGTCTTGATATCGCAGGGGTCACCAACCTGGGCACTCGGCGCGCCTTCGTCAGCTTGGCATTCGGATTTCTGCGTGACGATTGATGCGATAGCCCATTCGTTGACGCAGCCGCCGAACGCGTTCTTCCAGTTGGTAAAATATTGCTGTGGCGGACAGTCGTAATATCTAGTCCGCACGAGCTGCATATGATCTTGACGCAAGTCGCAATCGTCTGAAGAGTAGCGCGTTAGCGTGTAATCCTTGTTCTGCGCTTGACCACCATACGTCCCATCCGAATCGGTCGCATACCAGTCGCTGGTTAACTCGATACTCGGATATGGGCACGTCGGCTCATTGGAGTATGTTATATCCAGCTGCTCTTGCAGCGCTTCTTGTTCAGTTGGCCAGGAGTTAGCCATCTGATATGCCCACTCTTTATCGTTGGGCTGCTTTATCCCTATCCAATAATTGATCTTAATGAGCCCTTGCCCTATATCCTCAACATCCCTTATCTCTTTAACATAAGAGAATATTCCATCATAAAATGATGCAGGCGCTGGGATAGTCGAGATGGCTGCCTCAGCTTCTTGCTGAGTTTGGTATATGCCAACTTGCTGTCCGTTCAAATCATAAAGAGTGAAAGTCTGATCACTCTCTTGCGCAAGGCCTGTCTGAGCGACAAGCAAAAGCAGTAATGAAATGACAGCCAGTGCCGCATTCTTGATCTTGTTCATCGCAACTCCTTTTTGCGAAGTGCGCCGTTCGATCAATTGAGATCGAAAACAACGCTCCTAGCAATCCATGCCATTTGACGGGCTCAACCGCCTTGATTGATATCACGCTCGTGCGCACGGATCAAGTGACCCATGTCGCATTACGAAGCGCCATGCAGTCTGCCCGCAAAAAAGCCCCGAGCTAATCGGGGCTTTGTGTCTACCGCCTACTGAGATATCAGCCCGGATACTTCGGGAACTTCTCATCGGGGTGACTGTCCTTCCACTGCTTGTATGCCGCCGTGCCCTCCCACGCCTTGAACGCCAAGGGCGTGCGTCCACGCCCAGACCAGGTCTCTTGAGTGTGCGGAAGCCAGTATTTTGGAGCGACTTCTCTTTTAGAGGAAGCGGCTTTCTTTGGCCTTGCCGCACCATTGATCACAAAGCCCGCAATTTCAGAGCGCTGTTTGGCGTTGAAATACTCAGCAAACTCGCCGAGCAGCTTCACCACTTCGGTGAAAGCCTCGGTAGCCTGATCTTGCCGCAACTGGGCTTCTTGCTCTTCCAGCTTGCGAAGCTCTTCCTCTAATTTGGCCTTAGCGGAGGTGATCGATTCCAAAGATTTTTTACTCACAGACGCCCTTTAATAAGATAGAACCAACGGCTTGACATGCTCCATTATTCGATTACAAAAATCAAGCCACCCTCATCGAAAACACTTACATGAAAGTTGAACAATTTTGGAATAAAGCCTTTCTTGCAGCACTCACCCGTCTACCTGCCGACGAAGCGAAGGCAGAGGCCGACAAAGCGACTGAATTATGCATAAATCACTGGCGCTCTCACGCCACTCACTGGGAACCCAAATATTTAGTGGCCTGGAAAGATCAGGAAATAAACAAAATTATTTGAAATAATCACGAGACATCAAAAAACATCAAATCGAATGATCAGACCCCAAATTACCTCGACAACTAACGCCTGCATCCCTTCGAGCTTTCAGGGCTAGAAGTGATGACCTAGCTTGATCACGCTGAGAAAAAATTTCTAGAACGCTCAATCTTCCCATTCCGAGCTGGGCCAAGATGTAGGGCGACACAGGCTGGCTTTCTGATCTCTTCGCGTGCCCGCCTTCTCCCTCCCAAACTATCAATTCTATTACCGCCACACCAATGTCTGGCTCAAAAGCAATTACAGAATTTGATTCATACTTTACACCCCCCTTGAGGATTGGGTCTTGAGGAGCAGTTGCTTTTGTTTCGAAAAATCCTTGGTTACGGGATGATGAAACTACAAAATAAGACCCACCCAGGCTATCCGACGCCTTTTCGTAGCTTTCGAAATAATCACCAATCTGCATCGGCGAGATCCCGCCAGTTAATACGATGAACTGGGTGCTTTCGTTTATTTTTTCCCCAGCCTCATATGGAACCATGATTTCACAGATGACCACTTCGACCATATCTACCACCACTTAAATTCGCTTTCGCAACTATTCGAGCCACAGATGAAGAGCTTCTTTATATTCGGGAATAATGACCTGCGGCCTAAATCGCGCCAACGTCGCCACACGATCAGGCAAAGTCCGCCGATCAATGTAGAACTTCTCCAACACTCCCTGCCCTCGCGCATGACCCGTGATTGCCGCAATGGCCGAGGCCGATACGCCCGCCTCATCCAGACGCGAAGCAATGGTGTGGCGAAAGCCATGGAAGCCTTGGCCCTTCGCCGTGATCCCTTGACGTTTAATGTAGACCGAAAATTGGCGACTCAACTGTCGACCAAAGCCAAGTCCGGTGCTGTTGGGCAGATGCGGAAAGATCTGCGTGTGTCCTGCTTTGCGCACTTCATCGATGTAGACCAGAAAGCCGGCATCGATCACTGGCTTGGCCAACGGCACAAAACGGCGGCTGTTCTTGTTCTTGACGCTCTGCCCCTTCCCGCCTTGTCGCACAAAGAACCCTGGCGCCCCATCGATCGTGTCGATGTCCTCCACCCGAAGCTGCGCGATCTCGTTCACGCGCGCCCCCGAGTAGAGCCCAAGCATCGGACCAAACCATCTGTGCGGATACTTTTTAGCCCATGCCGGGAAGGCGACAGGATCGAAGATGGCCTTCAACTGGTCATCGGTGAAGGGCTCTCCAGTGTCGTCGGCGTCAGGCGTGGCAATCGCCCGGATACCCGCCAGCGGGTTGCTTGCCAAAAGCCCTGCGGACACGAGCGACACCAAGAACACCGACAAGCGCTGACGGTGCTTGGCAACCGTCCAGGCGGCAGGCTCGGGAACCTGATTGGTTTGGGCAAGCGCCACCACCTCCATGACCGCAAGACCCTTATAGGGTGCGCGCTTGGTCGCATTCGACGGCCACCACCGCACGACATCGAAAAACGCGCGCACATGGTCTGCCGTCAGCTCAGACACCGCCAGGTCTTGCCCCACGGCACCCGCAAACAAACGCAGCGAGTGGCGGCTTTCAAGCACGGTCTTGCTGTGGAGTTTGGCGCGCTCCAAGTCCCCCAAGTGATCCGTAATCGCTTTGGACAGCAGCGGGCCAGACGCCTTGGTCTTTCCGGTGCGCCAGCCGCTTGGCTTGGCGGGAGCGGCATTTCCACTGGCTGGCTCGCGCAACAGCTCAGCGAACAGCGCTGCGTCCTCGGGCGTGTCGATCTGAGCCTTACCGAGATGCGTGCCGTTAGGCAGCGTCACATCGGTCAATGTGAGTTCGCGCAGTCCTTGCTCTCGAATGCGGCGCAGCACTTCGTCCAGATCCACCGGCTTCCCCTGCCTCAATGCTTGGAACGCGTTCGATAGTGCCATCCCCATGTAGGCCGACACCAGACGCGCAGCATCGCCGGGGCGAAGGTGAAGAGGACGAACCAAGAAACGCGAGCCAACTTGCCCCCGCAAATCAGCAGGAACCAAGAAGCGCACGTAGAGGCCTGATGGCCGATGCAGCAAGAGGGGCTTGGGCAAAAACGATACCTCAAACGATACCTTGGGAGGTCGTTCGAGGCGGTCTTCAGTCGGGAGAAATAGTCAGCGCGATCAACAACTTAGCACTGCAACTCGCGAGACTGGAGCGGGCGATGGGAATCGAACCCACGTCAGTAGCTTGGGAAGCTACAGCTCTACCATTGAGCTACGCCCGCGTTGCCGGTGCAGTCTATGCGCTGGGCCGGGGGTTGCGCAAGAAATCGGCGATGCGACTGCAGCGCGCCATGTTCCGAAGTGGCCGGCGATCATGCCCCGGCAAATGCGAAAGGGCTTCAGTCCCGACGGCTCGAGATCCGAGGCGTCGGGGCTGAAGCCCCTCCCACAACAGGCATTGCTGCCCTTGTACGACACGTCGCTCGCCCTACCCCGCCCGGCACGCAGCCGGGCAAGGCGGGCGAACTCGGCGTTGCTTAGAAGCTGCCGCCGAAGTTCACGAACAGCGAGGTGTCGTGCGCACGCGACTGGCCGGTGGTGGCGGCGATGCCGACGTTGCTCTCCAGGCCCCACATCTTGGTCCGCGCGCCCAGCACCACCGAGGCGTAGTTGCGGTCGAAGTTGATGCCCGGCACCGCGTACTCGCCCAGGTCGGACATGGTCTGCAGGTACGCGGTGGCTTCCTGGTTCTTCTTGAACTCGTGGTCGTAGGTGGCCTGCAGGTACGGCTTCACCATGCCGGCATCGATACTGGCCTTCCAGCCGATGCGGCCGACCATCGACTCGACGTCGCGGTCGCTGTAGCCCAGCGCGCTGGAGTTCGGGTTGCTCTCGGCGTAGCCGTCGAGCTTGACCTTCTGCCAGATCGCCGCGGCCACCGGGCCGTGCTTGAAGCTGCCTTCGCCGAACTCGTAGCCGCCCTGCAGCGCTGCGGTCAGGTTGCTGCCGTCCGGCGAGCCCTTGTGCTCGATGGTGGCCGGGCCGAGGTTGACCTTGCGGGTGACGTCGTAGCTCAGCCAGGTGTAGCTGACCTGGGCGTTGACCCAGGCATGCTCGCCGTACCAGCCGGCGAAGCCGCCGAGGGTGCTGTCGTCCTGGGTGTAGTCGCCGCCGCGGTTGCCGAAGTCGGCATCGGTGCGACCGAAGCCGCCGAAGCCGCCGAACACCCACTCGCCACGCGACCAGTCCACGCCGAACAGGCCGGCCGGGGCCAGACCGTCGTACAGGTCGCCATGCTGGTAGCGCTGCATGTCGCCGCGCAGGTTGCCCCACCAGCGCACGCCGTCCGCTTCCGGGCGGCCATCGACGTGCCAGGCGACCTGGTCGGCGCGCGAGCGACCGACCATCTGCGCCGAGTGCGTCAGGATCTGCTGGGTGCGCGGCCCTTCCAGGATCGACAACGCGTACTGCGCCAGCAGCTCATGGGTGCGGCCGGTCGGGTGCACGCCGTCGGCGAACACGTAGGTGTCGGCGGCATCGGCGCTGACGTAGCTGGTCGGGTTGCAGGTCAGCGACTGCGCGGTGATCTGCGGCTGGCAGGCGGTGCCGGTGACGTTGGTGAAGCCGTAGGCGCCCGGGTTGGCCACCACTTCCTGCAGCAGGTGGAAGGTGTCGACCGGGATCACCCGCAGCCCGGCGCTCTTCAGGCCGGAGAACAGCGCGGTGTTGTACGCGGTGGCCAGAGCGGTGCCCTGCGCCATCGCCGCGGCACCGCCGGCGCGGAAGCGCGGGGTGATGCCGACGTCGGGCAGGTTGTTGACCATGACATAGCGCGCGCCGGCGTTCTGCAGGCTGGCGACGATGCCGACTTCGGCGGTCACCGCGTTGCCGATGGTGGTCTGCACCGGCGCACCGCCGGCGATGGCGAACAGGTCGTTGGCACCGCCCCACACCGAGTACAGCGCGTTCGGATCGGCCTTGCCGCCGTTGGCGGCCAGGTAGTTGCTGGCCTGCGTCGCCAGCGACGGCGCCACGCCCAGCGCGCTCGGGTTGGCCACGCCGACGCGGGCATTGCCGGCGGCATAGTCGTCGCCGATCTGGCCATTGCCATTGGCGGCGGCGTTGGTGCCGTAGTACTCGGCCACGTACTGCGCCCACACGAAGTCCGGGTTGGTGGTGAACTGGCCGGTCACCGCACGTACCGAGGCCGGCAGCAGCGGACGGTAGTAACCGGCGTCGGTCAGGCTGTCGCCGAAGAACACGGTGCGGCTGTAGGTGGTGGACTGCGCGAACGCAGGTGCGGCGGCGAGCACGATCGCGGCGGCGAGCAGCGAGCGGAGCGGACGGATAGACGACGTCATGGAAGCCCTCCCGGGCAAAAATGGAACACGAAGTGGCACGAAACTGGGGTGCGGCCGCACCATACGTTGCCGCATGGCCGACATCATTCCACCTCTGCCGGACACGCTCACGTTGCACTGCCGCAAATGACACGACTCGCGCGCCAGTGGCACGCATTGCACAATGATGGCATGAACATCGAATTGAACGGCAGACAATGCATGCTGGCGCCGGCCACCACGGTGGCCGCGCTGCTGCAGGCCGAGGGGTTGGGGCAACGGCGGGTGGCGGTCGAGGTCAACGGCGAGATCGTGCCGCGCGGCGCGCACGCCACGCACGAACTGCACGCCGGCGACCGCGTCGAGATCGTGCACGCGCTCGGCGGCGGCTGAATCGGGCGGACGCGCGCCGCGGCGCGGACTCGGCAGGGCCGGTGCGATGGGCGATAATCCGCCGATGAACGCTCCCGCCCCCCACGATGCGCTGGTGATCGCCGGCAAACCCTACCGTTCGCGCCTGCTCACCGGCACCGGCAAGTTCGCCGATCTGGAACAGACCCGCCTGGCCACCGAGGCCGCCGCCGCGCAGATCGTCACCGTGGCGATCCGCCGCAGCAACATCGGCCAGAACCCGGGCGAGCCCAACCTGCTCGACGTGCTGCCGCCGGAGCAGTACACCATCCTGCCCAACACCGCCGGCTGCTACACCGCCGAGGACGCGGTGCGCACCTGCCGGCTGGCGCGCGAACTGCTCGACGGCCACAACCTGACCAAGCTGGAAGTGCTGGGCGACCAGCGCACCCTGTTCCCGGACGTGGTGCAGACCCTCAAGGCCGCGGAGATCCTGGTCGCCGACGGCTTCGAGGTGATGGTCTATACCAGCGACGACCCGATCCTGGCCAAGCGCCTGGAGGAGATCGGCTGCGTGGCGGTGATGCCGCTGGCCGCGCCGATCGGCTCCGGTCTGGGCATCCAGAACCGCTACAACCTGCTGGAGATCATCGACAACGCCAAGGTGCCGATCATCGTCGACGCCGGCGTCGGCACCGCCTCGGACGCGGCGATCGCGATGGAACTGGGCTGCGACGGCGTGCTGATGAACACCGCCATCGCCGGCGCGCGCAACCCCGTGCTGATGGCCAGCGCCATGCGCAAGGCGGTCGAAGCCGGCCGCGAGGCATTCCTGGCCGGGCGCATCCCGCGCAAGCGTTACGCCAGCGCCTCCTCGCCGGTCGACGGGTTGATCGGGTGAGGCCGCAGGCATGACCGATCCGTTCTCCAGCGCCGGCGCCAAGACCCCGCCGAAACCCTTCACCGTCGAGGAAGGCCACCGCCAGGTGCGCAGCTTCGTGCTGCGCCAGGGCCGCTTCACCCCGGCCCAGCAGCGCGCGTTCGATGCGCTGTGGCCGCGCTTCGGCCTGGACTACCAGGGCCAGCCGCGCGACCTGGATGCCACCTTCGGCCGCAACGCACCCAAGGTGCTGGAGATCGGCTTCGGCAACGGCACCGCCTTGCGCCATGCCGCACAGCACGACCCCAGCCGCGACTACATCGGCATCGAAGTGCACGCGCCCGGCGTCGGCCGCCTGCTCAACGCGCTGGCCGAGGACGGCGCCGACCACGTGCGCCTGTACCACCACGATGCGGTGGAGGTGCTGCAGCACGAGATCGCCGACGGCAGCCTGGACGAAGTGCGCATCTACTTCCCCGACCCCTGGCACAAGAAGCGCCACAACAAGCGGCGCTTGGTGCAGCCGGCGTTCGCCGCGCTGCTGGTGCGCAAGCTGCGCGACGGCGGCCGCCTGCACTGCGCCACCGACTGGGCCGACTACGCCGAGCAGATGTGGGACGTGCTCGACGCCACTCCCGGCCTGGTCAACCGCGCCGGCCCGCGCGGCCACGTGCCGCGCCCGGACTGGCGCCCGCAGACCCACTTCGAGACCCGTGGCCAGAAGTTGGGGCATGGGGTGTGGGATTTGTTGTACGACCGGGAATCGGGAACGGGGAATGGGGAATCGGAAAAGCCCTTGCCCGTCGTCCCCCGTTAGCGGCGGCCTGCGACGACCGGCCGCTTCTGCCATTCTCCATTCCCGATTCCCCATTCCCGGCCTCGCATGGATACCGCGCTGACGCTGACCACCGATATGAAGCTCGTGCTCGGGCTGGTCGGCTTCACCATGGCGATGTTCGTGTTCGAGCGGATCCGCGCCGACGTGGTGGCGCTGGTGGTGCTGGTGGTGCTCGGGGTGACCGGGCTGATCGCGCCGGAGGAGCTGTTCAGCGGTTTCTCCGGTAACGCGGTGATGAGCATCATCGCCACCACCATCCTCGGCGCCGGACTGGAGCGCACCGGCGCACTGAACCGGCTGGCGTCGTGGCTGCTGCGCCGCGCGCGCGGGGTCGAGGAGCGGCTGATGCTGCTGACCACCGCCATCGCCGGGCTCAATTCCTCGTTCATGCAGAACCCCTCGGTGATGGCGCTGTACCTGCCGGTGGCCTCGCGCCTGGCCGGGCGCACCGGGCTGACCCTGCAGCGGCTGCTGCTGCCGATCGCCGCGGCCATCGTGATGGGCGGTGCGCTGACCATGGTCGGCAACTCGCCGCTGATCCTGCTCAACGACCTGCTGCAGTCGGCCAACAACAACCTGCCCTCGGGCATGGCCACCATCGAACCGCTGCGCATGTTCGCGCCGCTGCCGATCGGCGTGGCGCTGCTGCTGGCCTCGCTGATCTACTTCCGCGTGCGCGGCGACAAGGCGCTGGCCGAAGAAGAGCGGCTGATCAACGACGGCGTCACCCCGGCGCGCACCGAGAGCTATTTCGCGCGCACCTACGGCATCGAAGGCGACGTGTTCGAGCTGATCGTCAGCGCCGACAGCCCGCTGGTCGGCATGACCCTGGGCGAGGCCGAGACCGTGCACAACGCGCCGCTGCTGCTCGCGCTGAAGACCGGCAACGACACCCGCCTGGCGCCGCCCGCGGACATGCGCATCTGGGTCGGCAGCGTGCTCGGGGTGATGGGCGCGCGCCAGCAGGTCGCCGATTTCGCGCAGAACCAGTTCCTGCGCCTGTCCTCGCGCCTGCGCAACCTCGGCGATCTGTTCAACCCCAGCCGCGCCGGCATCTCCGAGGCGGTGATCCCGCCGACCTCGCGCTTCATCGGCAAGAGCGCGGCCGAGCTGCGCCTGCGCAAGCAGGCCGGGATCAGCCTGCTGGCGATCAACCGCGACAAGCAGGTGATCCGCGAGGACGTGCGCAAGGTGCCGCTGCGCGCCGGCGACATGCTGGTGTTCCACAGCATCTGGCAGGACCTGGCGCAGGCTTCGGAAAGCCGCGACTTCGTGGTGGTCACCGACTATCCCAAGGGCGAGCACCGCCCGCACAAGTTCAAGATCGCGATGACGATCTTCGCCCTGACCATCCTGATCGCGCTGACCTCGAAGCTGCCGGTGGCGCTGACCCTGATGACCGGCGTGGCCGGCATGCTGCTGACCGGCGTGCTGCGCATGGACGAGGCCTACGCGGCGATCAACTGGAAGACCGTGTTCCTGATGGCCGGGCTGATCCCGCTGGGCTGGGCGATGGACAGCAGCGGCGCGGCGGCCTGGGTCGCCGGCCACACCATCGCGCGGCTGCCCGAGGGCATGCCGGTATGGGCGCTGGAGATCGCGCTGGGCCTGCTGACCACGGCGTTCTCGCTGGTGATCAGCCACGTCGGCGCAACCATCGTGATGGTGCCGATCGCGGTCAACCTGGCGCTGGCGGCCGGCGGCAATCCCACCGCGTTCGCGCTGATCGTGGCGCTGTCGGCCTCCAACAACCTGATGACCGCGTCCAATCCGGTGATCTCGATGATCACCGGCCCGGCCAACTACCAGCCGCGCGAACTGTGGCGCGTCGGCGGCCCGCTGTCGCTGGTCTACACGCTGGTGGTGGTGCTGATGGTCAACCTGATGTCGATGGGCTGGTGGCACGCGCTGTAGCCCGTGCCACATTGAGCGCGCGTTCTGCGCGCTAGACCAGCACCACCTGCCCTGCCCGCACCTCCACCGGCACCGCATGCAGGCTCTGGCCGCGGCATGGGCCGGACACGCACAGGCCGCCCTGCAGTTCGAACGCGGCGCCATGCGCGGCGCATACCACGTGGCCCTCGCGGCTCTTCAGGAACTGGCCCGGCGCCCAGTCCAGGCGGCGCCCGGCATGCGGGCACACGTTCAACCACGCGCGCACGGTGTCGCCCTCGCGGTACAGCAGCAGCGACTCGGCTTCGCCGCCGATCAGTGCCTCGGCCTCGGCCAGTTCGCCGGAAACGAGGGCGTGCAGCGACGCCAGCACGGTGGAAGATTCGGTCATGGCTTACGGACACGCACAGCGTTGGGGCCGCAATTCTGGCACGGACGCGCGTGGCCGCGCCGGCGCGCGGCTTCACTCCGCGAGGACATGCAAGCGGTTGAACGCAAAGTGTTAATTTTTCGCTTAACGAAGTTTTCACTCCGTCACACAAAACAGCGCCGATACTGCGCGCCTTCGGTTCAAACTGAAACAGAGTTCTGCCATGCGCGCTCGCCTCTTCAATTTCGACCAATTCCGGCACGTCTTCGCGCCGCGCAAGCCGCGCCATCCGCTGGTGAAGCTGGCCGTGGGCCTGCTCGGCCTGGCGATCCTGGCCGGGCTGGTGTTCGTCAGCGTGTTCGTGGGCGCGGCGATGATCCTGGGCGGCATCGCCATGAAGCTGCTGAGCCAGCGCGGCAAGCGTCCGGCCACCGCGCGCCGTCATGTCGTCGATGGCGAATACCGGGTGGTGCGCAAGCCGGCCTTGCCGCTCTAAAGCCGGGAGTGGGGAATCGGGATTGGGGATTCGTGAAAGCGGCATCCGCCTGTCTGTTGGAATTGGGTTGAACCCATCGCGGTAGACTGCTGCATCCCCTTCTCGTTGGATGCACGCTCATGAAAAACCTGTTCGCTGCTGCCGAGGCTCCTCGCGTTCCCGTGCGTGGGCAGGGTCTGTTTCCGGTGCATCGCATCTATTGCGTGGGTCGCAACTTCGCCGACCACGCGCGCGAGATGGGCGCCAGTGCGCCGGCCTCCAAGGCCGAGCGCGGCCAGCCGACCTTCTTCATGAAACCGGCCGATGCGCTGGTGATCGGCGACGAGGCCATCCCCTACCCGTCCGCGACCCAGGACCTGCACCACGAGGTGGAACTGGTGGTGGCGCTGGGCCAGGACGCGCCGGCCGGCGTGCTGCCGGTGGAAGGTGCCGAGGCGCTGATCCTGGCCTACGGCGTAGGCCTGGACCTGACCCGTCGCGACCTGCAGGCCGCGGCCAAGGCCAAGGGCCTGCCGTGGGACATCGCCAAGGGCTTCGACGCGTCCGCGCCGATCAGCGAGCTGATCCCGGCCGGCGAGGTCGGTGCGCTGGAGGCGCTGAACCTGTCGCTGGAGGTCAACGGCGAAGTGCGCCAGCAGTCGCTGCTGGAGCAGATGATCTGGAACGTACCGGAGATCCTGCACGAGCTGTCCAAGCTGTTCGCGTTGCGCGCCGGCGACCTGGTGTTCATGGGCACACCCGCCGGCGTGGCCGCGCTGCGTCCGGGCGACCGCTTCAGCGCGCGCCTGGAGAACGTGGCCGAGCGGCACGGGCGCATCGTCGGCTGAGTTCGTCGGCCGGGGACACGCGCGCAGTCGCGCGGCGGACGCAGGTCTGTGACCCGACGACCACAACCGCTGCGCTAGGCTAGCGCCGCGGCGACAGGCCCGCACTGACAAGAGAGGAGTTCCGATGAGCATGATCCGCGAATTCAAGGAATTCGCCATGCGCGGCAACGTGCTGGACCTGGCGGTCGGCGTGGTGCTCGGCGCCGCGTTCGGCAAGATCGTCACCGCGCTGGTGGAGAAGATCATCATGCCGCCGATCGGGTTGCTCGTCGGCGGCGTGGATTTCTCGCGCTGGGCGTGGACGCTGAAGGCGGCCACGGTGGATGCCGCGGGCAAGCCGGTGCCGGCGGTGGTGATCGGCATCGGCGATTTCCTCAACACCATCATCCAGTTCGTGATCGTGGCCTTCGCCATCTTCATGCTGGTCAAGGCGATCAACCGCATCGCGCGCAAGGAGCCGCCGGCGCCGAAGGCCCCGACCGAGGAAGTGCTGCTGCTGCGCGAGATCCGCGATTCGCTCAAGCACGAGCCGCGCGCGGAGTAAGCGCGACCGTGCACGCGGCCTCCGCCGTGGAGGCCGCGTGCACGGCGGCGAGGCACTGTTAAGCTCCCCGTTCCTGTGTTCGCGGAGTTCTCCATGCGCCGTCTTGCCGTCGTCATCGCTGCCGTCCTGAGCCTGTCCTTCACCGCCAACGCGGCCGAGGCCACGCGCATTCCAGAGGCGGCCCTGCGCGATGCAGCGACCCTGCGCGAACGCGCGCTGGCCGACGACACCGGCTGGAAGGTGGTCGAATCGCTGACCACCGAGATCGGCCCGCGCATGGCCGGCAGCGAGGCCGATGCGCGCGCGGTGGCCTGGGCCACCGCCAAGTTCAAGGCGCTGGGCTTCGACAAGGTGTGGACCGAGCCGGTGACGTTCCCGAAGTGGGAGCGGCGCAGCGAGCACGCGCAGGTGCTCGGCGCACACGCGCAACCGCTGACCGTCACCGCGCTGGGCGGCAGCCCCGGCGGCACGGTCGAGGCCGAGGTGGTGCGCTTCGCCGACCTGGCCGCGTTGCAGGCGGCGCCGGCCGATGCGCTGCGCGGCAAGATCGCCTTCGTCGACTACCAGATGCTGCGCACGCGCGACGGCAAGGACTACGGCAATGGCGGCGCGGTGCGCAGCAAGGGGCCGTCCGAAGCGATCCGCAAGGGCGCCATCGGTTTCGTGATGCGCTCGGCCGGCACCGATTCGCACCGCGTGCCGCATACCGGCATCACCCTCTTCGACGACGGCCTGACGCCGGTGCCGGCGGCGGCGCTGTCGGTGCCCGACGCCAACCAGCTGGCGCGCCTGCTCGCGCGCGGCCCGGTGCGCCTGCGCCTGGCGCTGGACTGCGGCTGGGACGGTACCGCCACCTCCTACAACGTGATCGGGCAGATCACCGGGCGCACGTTGCCGAACGAGGTCGTGTTGATCGGCGGGCACCTGGATTCGTGGGACCTGGGCACCGGCGCGATCGACGACGGTGCCGGCGTGGCGATCAGCATGGCCGCCGGGCACCTGATCGGCCAGCTCAAGCAGGCGCCCAAGCGCAGCATCCGCGTGGTCGCCTTCGCCAACGAGGAGCAGGGCCTGTACGGCGGCAAGGCCTATGCGCAGGCGCATGCCACGGACGTGGCGCGGCACCAGATCGCCGCCGAGAGCGACTTCGGCGCCGGCCGCATCTACGCCTTCAACACCGGCTCCGGCGACGCCGCCGGCTCGCGCGAGGCGACCCGGCAGATCGCCGAGGCGCTGGCGCCGCTCGGCATCGCCTATGCGCCGGACGCCGGCGGCCCCGGCCCGGATGTCGGCCCGCTGGCGGCCAAGGGCGGCGCCTGGGCCTGGCTGGCGCAGGACGGCAGCGATTACTTCGATCTGCATCACACCGCCGACGACACCCTGGACAAGATCGACCCGAAGGCGCTGGCGCAGAACGTGGCCGCCTATGCGGTGTTCGCGTACCTGGCGGCGCAGGCCGACGGCGGGTTCGGCAGCCAGGCCAAGACAGTGGAACCGCCCAGGGAGTAAAGTGCATCGGACCTGCGCAGGACGCGCGCAGGGGCTTCCCTTCCGCAGCTGCGCCAGGACCTTTGATGGGCATACGGCAACGTCGCGCGGGCTCAGCGGTGACGTTGCTGGATGTGGCCCGCCATGCGGGCGTGTCGCCGATGACTGCTTCGCGCGTGATCAACCGCCACCCGCGCGTGAGCGCGACCATGCGCGAGCGCGTCGAGGCGTCGATCCAGGCGCTCGGTTACCGCCCCAACCTCGCCGGCCGCTCGCTGCGCACTGCAGGACTGGCCCGCATCGGCGTGCTGTACAGCAACCCCAGCGCGGCCTACCTCAACCAGTTCATGCTCGGCGTGCTCGAACGCAGCAGCCTGGAAGGCTGCCAGGTACTGGTGGAGAAGAGCGAGGACAGCGACAGCCAGCGCGCCGCCACCGAACGCCTGCTCGAGGCCGGCGCCGATGGCCTGATCCTGCCGCCGCCACTGTGCGATGCGCGGCAGACCATCGCCGAACTGGAGGCGCGCGGCATCCCGCTGGTGGCGGTGGCCACCGGCGCGCCGCTGCCCGGGGTCAGCTCGGTGCGCATCGACGACTACGCGGCCGCATGCGCGCTCACCCAGCACCTGCTCGATTTGGGCCACCGCGACATCGGCTTCGTCAGCGGCGATCCCGGCCACACGCCCAGCGCGCTGCGCAGCCGCGGATTCTTCGACACCATGGCGCGGGCCGGGCTGACGGTGGCGCCGGAGCGCGTGGCCGAAGGCCTGTTCACCTACCGCTCCGGCCTGCTCGCGGCCACCGCGCTGCTGCAGGTCGCGCCGCGCCCCAGCGCGATCCTGTGCAGCAACGACGACATGGCCGCCGCGGCGCTGGCGATCGCCCACGGGCTGCGCCTGCGCGTACCCGAGGATCTGTCGATCGCCGGCTTCGACGACACCCCGGTGGCAACGACGATCTGGCCGGAGCTGACCACCATCCACCAGCCGGTCACGGCGATGGGCGGGGCGGCGGTGACGCTGCTGCTCGGCGAGATCCGCCAGCGCCGCGACGGCCTGCCCAGCCGCGGCACCCACCAGGTGCTGGACTACACCCTGGTCACCCGCGCGTCCACCGCGCCGCCTGCAGCGGGCTGATCGCCACGGCGGCGCGTGCGGCGCGCTCAGGCGCGCGCGTGCCGGACCACGTCGACCTGGGCGACGCCCAGCAGGCCGGTCAACGGCACCTCGGCGCGGCGTTGCCGCGGGTCGGCGACCAACCCCTGGTTGCGCAGCAGGTCCAGCAACCGTTCCGCCAGCGGCATCACCATGTGCCGTCCCCAGCAGCGCTCGGCGGCATGGCCGAACGGCAGGTAGCCCGGCAAGGCATCCGGGTCCAGGCCGTCCCAGCGCTCGGGCCGGAACGCCTCCGGGTCCTCCCACAGCGCCGGATCGCGATGGCTGAGCAGGGGCAGCACCAGCACGTCGTCGCCGACGCCGATGCGCGGATCCAGCGCGCCGTACTCGGGCGAGGCGTTGCGCAGGATGTTCCAGGACGGCGGCAGCAGGCGCAGGGTTTCGTAGAGGATGTTGCGGTTGCAGACATGCGGGTCGAACGGCGACCCCAGCCACAGCGCGTTGGCGACCAGCGTGGAAATGGTGAAGCACACCGGCGCGGCGGTGCGCCGGTACAGCCCCATGGCGTCGCGGCGTTCGCGGTAGTTGCCGGCTGCGGACAGCAGCATGGCCAGTGCCGAGGCGTCCGCGCCTGGCGCCAGCGGTGCGAGCGCGCCGACGGCGATCACCGCCCAGGTCAGGCGCGGCGTCAGTTCCAGGGTGCGGTCCATCAGCAGGCGCAGCCGCCAGGGATCGCCGCCGAGCAGCAGATCGCGCAGATAGACATGGCCGACATGCGGCCAGGGGCCGGACAGGTCGAGCGTCGCGGGGACCGGGCGCTTCAGCGCCTCGCGCACGTCGCGGCCGATCGCCTGCATCAGCCTGGCCGCTTCGCTGCGCGCGATCGAGCGGCCGTGCAGCGGTTTGAAGGTCGGCCGTTCGTGTTCGGTCGCGGGCCGGGCCGCGAGCAGGCGGTCGGTCAGCGCGGCACCGGCGACGCCGACCGTGTCGGCATCCAGGCGGAACGCCTCCTGCCCCACATGCGTGCGCAGCAACTCCTGCAGACGCGGCGCGAAGACCGTGGCGCGCGCGTGGCGATCGACCAGGGTGGCGGACATCGCGAGTCTCCTGAAGGAACGGCGCCCGGCGCAGCGTCGCCGCCGGGCACCGGCCGCACGCGACAGCGCGCGGCAACGCACAGGGCGCTCAGTACCAGATGTACCAGGCGTACGACTTCAGCGGCTTCTTCGACGACAGCAGGTGCTTGATGGAGAACAGCAGCTTCATGAGCGACATCTCCGCAGGAGTGACGATGGCCCTTTCGGGAGGGGGACTGCGCGGTCTCGCTGGCACGCATCGCGCGGGGCGCGATCGCATCGACGAGGCGCGCTTGCACGCTACGCCGCGGACACGCGCCCCGCAAACCCGAAACCGGCAGATGCGCACACTATTTCGTAGCCAAATGCAGCCGACCGCTGATGCCCACCGTCGGGTTCAGCGCGCAGCGTGCTGGTGCGGATGCCGGCTGCGCCAGGTGCCCAGCAACACCGCGGTGGCGGCGGCGACATTGAGGCTTTCCACCGCGCCGCTGCCCGGGATCGACAGGCGCAGATCGCAGGCCTGGGCGAAGTCGCGGTCCATGCCGTCGCTCTCGGCGCCCATCACGTAGACCAGGCGTTGCGGCAAGGCGCTGGCGAACAGATCGTCGCCGCCGGCCACCAAGGTCGCCGCCAGGGCGAAGCCCGCGCCACGCAACTGCGCCACTGCCTGCGCCGACGGCGGCAACCGCACCAGCGGCACCGCCTCGGCGCCGCCCTCGGCCACGCGCGCGGCGGCGCCGGACAGGGCCAGTGCGGCCTGCTCCGGCAACAGGATCGCGCCCACGCCGAAATGCGCCGCCGAGCGCAGGATCGCGCCGAAGTTGTGCGGATTGCCCACGCCGTCCAGCCACAGCGCCACCACCGGACCCGACGCCAGCGTCTGCAACCAGTCGGCCAGGGCCAGCGGCGCGACGCGCAGCACGTCGGCGACCACGCCTTCGTGGTGGCTGCTGGCGGCGAGCTTGTGCAGGTCGGCCTCGTCCACCACGCGGTAGCCGACCCGGTTGGCCACGCACCACTTCAGCAGCGGCTGCAGCGCCGGGATCCGCGCCTCGCTCAGGTACAGCTTGCGGATCGCCTCCGGCCGCCGTGCATACACTGCGCGCACTGCGTTGAGGCCGTACAGGCGCAGTTCGTTGCGGGGCGCTGCGGCCGCCGCACCCTCACCCCCGGCCCCTCTCCCGGGGGGAGAGGGGGGATTGCCACCGCGCGGGCGGTTGCCCCACGGCGAGGTCATCGGCGCACGCCCGTGGCGCAGCGGGAACGAAGGGCATGACGCATGGCAATCTCCTGAAAAAAGCGCGGGCCGCGCGTTGGGAACGGCGGGCTGCGGACATTTTCGCTCATCCGCGCGCCGCCGGCTGCCCCAGTGTGGTCCAGCGCGGCGCCGGCACTTGTCTACATCGCGCGACACGAAGCGCAAACCAGATCGCGGCGACGACCGAGAAGCAGTTCACCCTCGCCCGCACCATGCAGGATTCGCGGCGAAACATGCGGAAATCCGACAAGCGTGCGCTGCACGTTGGGTCCATCGTCGCCGCTCCTTCGGCCACCACGCAGGCCTCTATCGAAAACAGCCACGTTCCCTCCCACTCGCTTCGCAGACGGGAGGCACGCCGCGACCGTCGGCGCCACAACGCGCCGCGCCGCTGCGCCGGATGGCCTCCCGAGAACGCATTCCGCATTCTCACGACAAGGCGAACTCCCATGCACTCCGACTTCCGCACTTCTTCCTGGACCGCGCGCCACCGTGCCTGCAGCGCATTGCTGCTGATGCTGGCGCTGTTCGGCCTCAGCGCCAGCACGCTGGCGCAGACCGCCACACCCGATGCGCGCCTGGCCCGGGCCGGCGCCCTGCGCGCCGCGCACAAACCGGCCGACGTCCCCGACGACTACATCCAGACGCCCTTCGGCTACTTCGCGCCGGCCTGCGTGCGCCAGGTGCATCGCAACGAGCGCGTCCTCGGCGACGGCGGCCTGCAGCGCGCCAACGGCGTGCGCGAACAGGCGCAGGCCTGCACCCAGGACAACTTCACGCCCAGCGGCATCCGGGTACGACCCGACGGACGCAGCCTCGATGGTCAGCAGATCCGCGGCAACGCCGCGCTGGCAGCGTCCAGCGCGCGCCGCACGGTGCCGCCGCCGATCACCCACGACTGGGTGCAGTCGGCCATCGACGTGACCGGCAACAAGATGGGCCGCATCGTGGCCAGCTGGACGGTGCCGCAGAACCCGACCAACGTGGCGCACCAGACGGTGTATTTCTTCCCCGGCATGCAGAGCGACGACCCGACCATCCTGCAACCGGTGCTGGGCTACCGCGGCGACAGCAATACCTGGGATCTGAGCAGTTGGAACTGCTGCCAGGACGGCATGGTGTGGTACAGCGATTTCATCCCGGCCAAGGCCGGCGACCGGATCGTGGGCGACACGTATGCCACCTGCAACAACGGCAGCCCCTGCGCGAACTGGAACGTCGATACGCGCAACGTCACCACCGGCCAGAGCGTGCGGCTCAGCACCACCTACGACATCAATTCCCGCACGCACTTGGTGGTGGGCGGTGCGCTGGAAGTGTATGCGGTGGACAGTTGCGACCAGTATCCGCCCGACCGTCGCATCACCTTCGACGCGATCGGCGTGTACGACTACCGCATGCAGCAGGTCGCGTCGCCGGCGTGGGTGTCGTACAGCGACAGCTCCGGCCTGGACGTGCAATGCGACTATGCGGTGGACACCACCGCGACCTCGGCGACCATTTCCTACTGACGTCGTGCCGCCCGCGCGTCGCGGCCCAGCGGCGACGCGCGGCTCAGGCCGCCGGCCAGGTCCGTGCGAACAGCCGCAGATCGCGCGGCTGTCCATCGCGCAGCGACAGCTCGCGGCGCGTGCCGATCTCGCTGAACCCATTCTTCTGCAGCACCCGCGCCGAGCCGTGATTGTCCGGCAGCACCAGCGCCTCGATCCGCTGCAGGCCTAACGCCGGCACCGCCCAGTCCAGGTACGCGGCGACGATGCGGGTCATCCTTCCCTGGCCCCAGTACGCACTGCCGAGCCAGTAGCCCAGCTCGGCCAGGCCGGGCGCCGGCTGCGCCGCCGCATGCAGGCCGATGCCGCCGCAGGCCTCGCCGCCGATCTCGATCGCCAGCACCGGATGCAGCGGATCGTTCAGGTCGATCACCCGCCCGCCCAGAAAGGCCTCGCCGTCGGCCCGCGTGTAGGGGTGCGGAAAGCGCCGGCTCAGCCCGCGCGCCACCTGGGCATCGTCGGCATGGCGCAGCAACGCGTCCAGATCGCTGGCGCGCCAGCGACGCAGCGCGAGGCCGTGCCACTGCACATCCGGCTCTGACCAAGGGTCGGCGGCGGCGGACATCGGCGGCTCCTGCGGCAACGGGACGCCCAGCATAGCGGCCGGCCGCGCCGTCCGCCGGGGCGCGCAATCGTCTACGGCTGAGGGTTTTCCCCGACAGACCAGCGAAAGCCAGCGCCGCTAGACTCCCGCGCCGCACCTCGCCCTTCCGTCCCAAGAGCCGTTCCCGATGCCCTCCGACACCGCCGCCACGGCCCGCATTCCGATCTTCATGTACCACAACGTGGCCGAGGCGCCGCGGCATCTGCAGGTGTACCGCAGCCTGTACGTCAGCCCGGGCCGCTTCGCCAGGCAGATGCGCCTGCTGCAGCGGCTGGGCTACCGCGGCGTGTCCATGTCCGACGCCATGCCCTACCTGCGCGGCGAGCGCCAGGGCAAGGTCGCGGTGGTCACCCTGGACGACGGCTACCTGGACAACCTGCACGCGGCGCTGCCGGTGCTGCAGCGGCTGGGCTTCACCGCCACGGTGTACATGGTCAGCGGCTGCATCGGCCGCCACAACGTGTGGGATGCGCAGAAGCTGGGCATCGAGAAGCCGCTGATGAACCTGGCCGAGCTGCGCCAGTGGCGCGCCGGCGGCATGGAGATCGGCGCGCACACCCGCTCGCACCCGCACCTGACCGGCTGCAGCGATGCGGCCCTGCGCGAGGAGATCGGCGGCTGCAAGCGCGAACTGGAGGACCTGCTCGGCGAGGCGGTGCCGCAGTTCTGCTACCCCTACGGCGATGTCGACGACCGCGTCGCCGACGTGGTGCGCGAGGCCGGCTATACCGCCGCCACCAGCACGCGCCGCGGCCGCGCCCCGGCCGGCTCGGACCCGATGCGCTACCCGCGCATCCAAGTCGCGCGCCACCACTTGCTGCCGCAGTTCGCGCTGCGCGCCTTCACCGCCTACGAGGACCGGCGCGGATGAAATTCCTGTTCGTCGGCACCAATCCCGAAAACACCGGCGCGGCCACCCATTTCGTGGCGCTGGCGCAGGCGCTGGCCGGCGTCGGCCACCAGGTCGAGGTCATCGCCTGCGAAGGCGGCCTGATCGCCGACGAGTTGCGCCGCAGCGGCATCACCGTACATGTCGGGCACTTCCGCAACGTGCTGGACCCGGACGGCTACGGGCCGTTGCTGCGCGTGGCGCGGCGCAGCCGGCCGGACTGGCTGGTCGGCAACTTCGGCAAGGAGTACTGGCCGCTGCTGCTGGCCGGACGCGCACTGGGCATCCGCGTGGCGCTGTTCCGCCACCGCACCCCGGCGATGAGCGCGCTGTCCGGCTATGCGATCCCCCGGCTGGCGGCGCGCTTCTTCGCGGTGTCGCACTACGCCCGGCAGGCCTACCTGGAGCGCGGCGTGCCCGAGGCGTTGGTGCAGGTGCTGTACAACCCGGTGACCATGGAGCGGCTGCGCCCGGATCCGGAACGTGGCCGTGCCATCCGCGCCGCGCAGGGCTTGCCCGAGGATGCGATCGTGCTCGGCTACAGCGGGCGCATGCATGCCGGCAAGGGCATTTTCCCGTTGCTGGAAGCGGCAGGCGCGGCGATGGCGCAGGAACCGCGGCTGCACTGCCTGTGGCTGGGCGACGGCCCGGACGCGGCGCAGCTGCAGGCGCAGGCCGCGGCGCAACCGCATGGCGAGCGCCACCGTTTCGTCGGCTGGGTCAACGACACCACGCCGTACTACAACGCGATGTCGATGCTGGCGTTTCCGTCGCTGGCGCCGGAAACCTTCGGCCGGGTCTCGGTGGAGGCGCAGGCCAGCGGCGTGCCGGTGCTGGCCAGCCACGTCGGCGGCACCGCCGAGACATTGGATCCCGGCGTCAGCGGCGAACTGCTCACGCCCGGCGACGTCGATGGCTGGCGCGATGCGATCCTGCGCCTGTGCGACAGCGAACGGCGCCAGCGCATGGGCCAGGCCGGGCGCGACTTCGTGCAGCGCCATTTCGGCGGTGCGGTGATCGCCGCGCAGTTCGTGCACCTGCTGCAGCAGCCGCGCTGCGCGCCGCGGCCGCTGGCCTCGTCGCGGGCCGATCCGGCCTGAGCGACCTCGCTCAGGCGTGGCCGCCGACCGACGGCGTCTGCGCCTCCAGTTGCTGCAGGCGCTGCTGCACCGCATCCGGCGAGCGCGTGTACGGCGCCAGCAGCGCATAGAACGCCGGCACCACGAACAGCGACAGCAACGTGGACACCGACACGCCGAAGATCACCACGATGCCGATGGTGGCGCGGCTGGCCGACCCAGGGCCGCCGGCGACCACCAGCGGAATCGCGCCGACCACGGTGGCCAGCGAGGTCATCAGGATCGGCCGCAGGCGCACCGCCGCCGCTTCCACAATCGCGTCGCGCACGCTACGCCCGGCATCGCGCAACTGGTTGGCGAACTCGACGATCAGGATGCCGTTCTTGGCCGCCAGCCCGACCAGCATGACGATGCCGATCTGGCTGAACAGGTTGAGGGTGCCGCCGCTGATCGCCAGGCCGATCAGCGCGCCGAGCACGCCCAGCGGCACGGTCAGCATGATCACCAGCGGGTGGATGAAGCTCTCGAACTGCGCTGCCAGCACCAGGTACACGATCAGCAGCGCCAGGGCGAAGGTCAGCAGCACCGCGCCGCCGGCCTTCTGGTACTCGCGCGATTCGCCCTTCCAGTCGAGCTGCGCGTAGTCGGGCAGCTCCTCGCGCGCCACCTGCTGCGCCCAGGCGATCGCCTCGCCGAGCGGATAGCCCGGGGCCAGGCCGGCATTGATGGTGATCGCACGCAGTCGATTGAAGCGATGCAGGTTGCCCGGCTCGGCGACTTCGCGCAGGGTCACCAGGTTCGACAGCGGGATCAGCTGGCCGTTGTCGGCGCGCACCCGGATCGCCGCCAGGTCGTCGGGGTTGGCGCGGCCGTCGCGGCTGGCCTGCAGCATCACGTCGTATTCCTCGCCGTTGTCGACGAAGGTGGTGACCTGGCGCGCGCCCATCAGCGTCTCCAGCGCACGGCCGATCTCGGTCACCGGCACGCCGAGGTCGGCGGCCCGCTGGCGGTCGATCTCCACGCGCATCTGCGGCCGGGTTTCCTTGTAGTCCGAATCGGCGCCGACCAGGCCGGGGTTGTCGGCGATGCGCGCGAGCAGGCGGTCGCGCCATTGCGCGATCTCGGCGTAGTCGGGGCCGCCGAGCACGATCTGGAACGGCTGCCCGCGGCTGTTGACCAGGCCGCCGCCGACCTGGGTGCGCGCCCGCACGCCAGGCAGCGCGCGCAGCTCGTCCTGCAACTGGGCGGCGACGTCGGCGGTGGCCACGTCGCGCTCGCTCCAGTCGCGCAGGAACACGCTGACCCGGCCGGTGTGCATCTCCTCGCTGGCGCCGAAACTGCCTGGCACGCGCGGATTGGCGCGCGCGATCGGCTGGCCGTCGCCGCGGTGGCGGTCGAGGATCGCCTCCACCTGGTGCATCTGCCCCACGGTGTAGTCGAAGCCGGCGCCTTCCGGCGCATCGATCATCACCTGGAACGAGCCGCGGTCCTCGGCCGGTGCCAGTTCGGACGGAATCACCCGCGCCAGCAACGCGCTGGCCGCCAGCGCCGCCAGCATCAGCGCGCCGAACAGCCAGGCGCGGCCGACGTGGCGCTCGAGCACGCGCCGGTAGCGCGCGCTCAGCCCCTGCAGCCGCGCCTCGACCCAGCCATGCACGCGGTTGGGTTGCTCGCGCGCGTGCGCCTTGAGCAGCTTGGACGACATCATCGGGGTCAGGGTCAGCGCGACGAAGGCGGAGATCGCCACCGCCGCGGCCAGCGCCACCGCCAGTTCGCGGAACAGGCGCCCGGTGTTGCCTTCGAGGAAGCCGACCGGCAGGAACACCGCCACCAGCACCGCGGTGGTGGCGATGACCGCGAAGGCGACCTGCGCGGTGCCGCGCCGCGCCGCCACCAGCGCCGGTTCGCCCAGATCGACGCGGCGCTGGATGTTCTCCACCACCACGATCGCATCGTCCACCACCAGGCCGATGCACAGCACCAACGCGAGCAGGGTCAGCAGGTTGATCGAGAAGCCGAACGCATATAGCGCGATGAACGCGGCCACTAGGCACACCGGCACCGTCACCGCCGGAATCAGCGCCGCGCGCACACTGCCCAGGAACAGCCAGATCACCACCAGCACCAGCACCACCGCCTCGATCAGGGTGTGGTAGACGCGCTCCACCGAGGCATCGATGAACACGGTGGAATCGAAGGCGACGAAGATCTGCGTGCCCTTGGGCAGGGTCTGCTGGATCTGCTGCGCGGCCGCGCGCGCGGCGCGGGCCACGTCCAGGCTGTTGGCGGTGGAGGTCTTGACGATGCCCAGGCCGACGTTGGGCACGCCGTTGCTGCGGAAATAGGCGCGGCGCTCGGCCGAGGCCAGTTCCACCTTGGCCACGTCGCCCAGCCGCACCACGTAGCCGTCGCCGCCCTTGCCCAGCGGAATGGTGGCGAAGTCCGCGGGAGTGCGGTAGTTGCGCTCCACGCGCAGGGTGAAGTCGCGGTCGGCCGATTCCAGGCGGCCGGCCGGCAGTTCCACGTTCTCGCGGGCCAGCGCGTTCTCGACGTCGGCCACGGTGAGCGCGCGCGCGGCCAACTGGTCGCGGTCCAGCCAGATGCGCATCGCGTAGCGCTGCCGCCCGCCCAGCATCACCTGCGCCACGCCGTCGATGCTGGACAGGCGGTCCACCACGTAGCGTTCGGCGTAGTCGGACAGTTGCAGCGCGTCCATCGTGCTGGAGCTCATGTTGAGCCACAGGATGGCGTCGGCATCGGACTCGACCTTGGCGATCTCCGGCGCGTCGGCCTCGTCGGGCAGGCGGTCGAGCACGCGGCTGACCGCGTCGCGCACGTCGTTGGCGGCGGCCTCGATGTCGCGGGTGGCGCGGAACTCCAGGCTGATGTCGGCCACGCCGTTGGAACTGCGCGCCTGGATCGTCTCGATGCCTTCGATGCCGGCCAGGGCGTCTTCCAGCACCTGGGTGATGCGGCTTTCCACCACCGCCGCCGAGGCGCCCGGGTAGCGCACATCCACCGACACGATCGGCGGATCGATCGCCGGCAGCTCGCGCAGGGTCAGCCGGCTGTACGCCATCACCCCCAACACCACCAGCAGCAGGCTCATCACCGCGGCGAACACCGGCCGGGTGATGGAGACATCGGACAGCTTCATCGCGCCAGGTCCGCCGCGGCGCTGCCGCTGCGCGCGCCACCGCCGTCGACGCCGGCGGCGGCATCGACCACCGCCACGCCCGGGCGCAGCTTGCCGGTGCCCTCGACCACGATGCGCTGGCCCGGCTGCAAGCCGTCGACGATCTCGACCAGGCCGTCGCGGCGTGCGCCGGTGCGCACGTCGGCGCGGGCCACGGTGGCATCGGCACCGACCCGGTACACGAAGGCATCGCGTCCCACCTGCACCACCGCGATCTCCGGGATCACCAGCGCCTGCCGCGCGGGCCGGTACAGGCGCACGTCCATCAACATGCCCGGGCGCAACGCGCGGTCGGCGTTGTCGAACGCGGCGCGCACGGTGACCGCACGGGTGGCGCTGTCCACGCGCGCATCCACCGTGGCGACCTTGCCGTCGAAGGCGCGCCCCGGATAGGCCACGCTGCGGCCGCCGACCACGTCGCCGGGCTTCACCGTGGAGAGCGCCGCCTCGGGCACCTGGAAATCCACGTAGACCTGGGCCACGTCGTCGAGCGTGGCGATGGTCGCGTCCGGCGTCAGCAGCGCGCCGGGGCTGACCTGGCGCAGACCGAGCACGCCGGCGAACGGCGCGCGCACGCTGCGGTCGCCGATCTCCGCGCGCATCTGCAGCACACGTGCCTGCGCGGCGTCGCGCAGGGCGCGCTGCGTGTCCAGTTGCGCGCGCGACACCAGTTGCCGGCCGACCAGCTCGCTCTGCCGCCGGTACAGTTGCTCGGCCTCGGTGTAGGTGGCCTCGGCCTCGCGCAGCGCCGCCTGCTGGCCCTGTCCGCGCAGCGTCACCAGCGGCGCACCGGCCGCCACTTCCTGGCCGCTCTCGAAATGCACGCGCTCCACGATCTCGCTGACCTTGGCGGTCAGCGTCACCGACTCGCGCGCCTTGACCGTGCCCAGCGAGGACAGGCTGTCGTTCCAGTCGCGCAGTTGCACCGTCTGCAGCGTCACCGGAACCGCGGCATTGGCCTTGGCCGGCGCCGCGGGCTTGCCGCACCCGCCAAGCGCGATCGACGACAACAGGAGGTACACCAGGCGGACGCCGGCGCATGGTCGGTGCGGCATGGAAATCCCGGACGCGTGCAGTTCGGCCCAGTCTAACGGCCCGGCATGACCGGCGTTGAGACAGTTCGGGCATGACCGACGACCCTTGCCGACCCAGGGAGGCGCTGCGCGATGAGACGCAGCGCACGCGTGGCGCGGCCTGGGCCGCGCCCGTTCGGCCCGCTCAGCGCGGCGCGACGGCGCGCTGCTGCCGCTCGCGCAACGCACTGCACAGGCGAATCGTTTCGGCCGTCTGCGCCAGGCCGCGGTCGGCGCCGCTGAGCGCCTTCAGGCGCGGCGCGAAGAACGTCTCCAGCCGGTCCGCTTCGGCGGCGTCGCAGCCACCGCTGGCGGCCAGCGCCGGCAGGCGACCGCCGTCGAAGGACCCGGAACGCGCCACGATGCGATCGAAGTTGGCGGTGTACCAGGGCCACATCGAGGCATGCGTGGCCGGCTCGGCATGCGCGCCCATCAGCAGGCTCTTCATCTCGCCGACCTTGATCGCATCGGTCAGCGCGAAATCGCGCACCTTCTGCAACTGCTGCGGATCGCGCACGGCGCCCAGCGCGGCGATCATCGCGTTGCGCTGGGCCGGTTCGCCGTGACCGCGCAGCGCGGCGATCAACGCGTCCACCGCCGGCGCCCCGCGCTCCTGCACCGCGACGGTCAGCGCGGCATCGAGCAGATCCGGGTTGGCGGCGGCGAAGTCCAGCGCGCCGCCCTTGCCGGCCAGCACCGCATCGCCCTGGGCCAGCAGCGCCTGCCGCACCGCCGGCACGCCCATGGTCACCCCGAGCAGCTCGGCCAGGTTGGAGCGCAGCGCCACGTCGTCGTCGCTGTCGCCGCTGCGGCGCTGGTAGCCCAACGCCTGCAGGCGCGCGCCGAACGCGGCGTCGGTCGCCAAGCGCAGCGCATCTCGTTGCGCCTCGTCGCGCGCCAGCACCCGCCAGATCCAGCCGATGCGGTCGTTCAACGCGGTAGCCACGGCCGCGGCCTTGGCCGGCGCCAGCTGCCGCATGGCCGCGATCACATCGGCGGTGTCGGCATCGCCGGTGCGGAACGCGCTGTCGATGGCGTCGGCATAGGCCAGCTTCTCGGCATCGTCGAGCGCATCGAGTTGACGGCCGAGCGAAGCCAGTTGCGGCTTGGGCAGGGCGAAGCGGTAGTAGCCGGTGCCGCCGGCATTGGGCATCACCCAACTGTTCGCATCGGCGCCGGGGAGCGCGAGGCGCCCGTCGCGGGAAGACAGCATCTGGCAGGCACGGCGCACGCCCTGGGGCGTGCCGTACTTGACGCACACCGGCACGCCCCAGGTCTGCGCGGCGCTGCCGCGCGAGCCCAGCGGCAGGAAGCGTTGCTGGTGCAGTTGCAGCACCGCGCCGCCAGCCTCGGGCTGCAGCTGCGCTTGCAGATAGGGCACGCCCGGCTGGTCGAGGAAGCTGCGGAACGCGGCCTTGAACTCCTCATTCTTGCCGGCCGCGGCGGCGATCGCATCGACCAGGTCGTCGGCGGTGGCGTTGCCGAAGCGGTGCGCGCGGATGTAGGCGCGCATGCCGCTGCGGAAGGTGTCCTCGCCGACGAACTGCTCGAACATGCCCAGCACCGCGGCGCCCTTGCGGTAGGTGATGCTGTCGAAGGCGGTCTCGATGTCGCCGTTGCCGGTGATCGGCTGGCGGATCTTGCGCGCGCTGACCAGGCTGTCGTTGTCCATCGCGTCCCGCGCGGCGCTGATGCGGTCCAGGTCGGCGCGGTACTGCGGACGCAGGCGCATGGTGATCTTCTGCTGCATCCAGGTGGCGAAGGCCTCGTTGAGCCACAGGTCGTCCCACCAGGCCATGGTCACCGTGTCGCCGGTCCACTGGTGCGCCAACTCGTGCGCGGTGACGTTGAACGAGCCCTCGACGTTGTGCCGCGGCGAATCCTCGTCCAGCAGCAACAGCCAGTCGCGGAAGGTGACGAAGCCGGGGTTCTCCATCGCGCCGGCGGAGAAGTCCGGCGCGGCCACCAGGTCCAGCTTATCGAACGGATAGCCGAAGTCGTAGTAGTCCTCCAGCGCGGCGATGATCTCCGGGGTCTGCTGCAGCGCGCGCTGGATGCGCGGCCCCTGCCCCCGTGCGGCCACGCCGCGCAGCGGAATGGCCTGCGGGCGCTGCGGCGTGGCCGGCAGCGCCGGCCCGTCGACCACGTCCCACGGCCCGACCGCGTAGGCCACCAGGTAGGTCGGCAGCGGCACGGTCTCGGCGAAGCGCACCGTCTTCCAGCCCTTGCCGGCCGGCTCGGTGGATTCGGCGCGGGTATTGGCCAGCGCCTGCTCGCCCTCGGGCACGGTCAGGCGCAGCGCGAACGGCGTCTTCAGCGCCGGCTCGTCGAAGCCGGGGAAGGCGTAGCGCGCACTGATCGGCTCCATCTGCGTCAAGGCATAGGCATGCCCCTGCGCCTTGACCTGGTAGAGGCCCTGCAACTGCTGGTTGAACGGCGCGCTGTAGGCGATGGTCAGGGTCAGCTCCTGCGGCTGCAGCGTGCGCCCGAAGGCGATGCGGGCCACGCCGGCCTGCGCGTCGGCCTGGGTGTAGCGCACCGGGAACGAGGCACCATCGGCGGTGCGCAGCGTGGCCTTGCTTACGCGCAACTCCTTGCCGTGCAGCCAAAGATGATCGGACGCACGCTCCAGGCGCACGCGGACGGTGGCGGTGCCGTCGAAGCTGGTGCGCTGCGGATCGATCTTCAGGTCCAGCGCGTAGTGCTCGGGCACCGCCCACGCCGGCAGGCGCCCGCTCGGCACCGCGTCGGGCGCCTGCGCACAGGCCGCGCCGCAGCACAGCGCGAGGACGGAGAACAGCACGCGACGGGACAGAGCTGGCATGGAGGGGCCTTCGCCGATGAGGAGGGCGACGACTTAAGCATGCGCGGCGGCGGCTGTCACGTGATGACGGCCAGCCTGCCCTCGCGCGGCAGGAGAACTTCTCGTAGGAGCGGCTTCAGCCGCGACCGGGCGTTCCCAATAAGGCCCGGTCGCGGCTGAAGCCGCTCCTACGGCAGGTGTGCGGCGACGCCGGACGCGACCGACGGCGGCTACCCCGCTCCTGCCTCAGTCCTGCAGCCCCAGCGCCGCCAGCACCTGCGCGGCCAGCGCCTCGACGTTGTCGCCGTCGGCGTGCAGGTGCAGTTCCGGCCGCTCCGGCGCCTCGTACGGCGAATCGATGCCGGTGAAGTTGGGAATCAGGCCGGCGCGCGCCTTGGCATACAGGCCCTTGACGTCGCGCGCCTCGGCCACCGGCAGCGGCACGTCGACGAACACTTCGAGGAACTCGCCCTCGCCGAAGCGCTCGCGCGCCAGTTGCCGCTCGGCGCGGAACGGCGAGATGAAGCTGACCAGCACGATCAGGCCGGCATCGGTCATCAGCCTGGCTACTTCGGCGACGCGGCGGATGTTCTCCACGCGGTCCTCGTCGGTGAAGCCCAGGTCGCGATTGAGCCCGTGGCGCACGTTGTCGCCGTCGAGGATGAAGGTGTGGTAGCCCAGCGCATGCAGGCGCTTGTCGACCAGGTTGGCGATGGTCGACTTGCCGGCGCCGGACAGGCCGGTGAACCACAGCACCTTCGGCGTCTGGCCCTTGATCCGCGCGCGCGCGGCCCTGTCCACGTCCAGGTGTTGCCAGTGCACGTTGCCAGCGCGGCGCAGTGCGAAATCCAGGGTGCCGGCGGCGACGGTGGCGTTGCTGTGGCGGTCGATCAGGATGAAGCCGCCGAGCGTGCGGTCCTGCGCGTACGGGGCGAAGGCGATCGGCTGGTCCAGCGCCACGTTGCAGTAGCCGACCTCGTTGAGCTCCAGCCGCTTGGCCGCCAAGCGCTCCTGCGTGTTGACGTCGATGCGGTGCTTGATCTCGGTGACGCTGGCGGCCACGGTGCGCGCGCCGATCTTCAGCCAGTACGGACGGCCGGGCAGCAGCGCGGCATCGTCCATCCACAGCAGGTGCGCGGCGAACTGGTCGGCCACCTCCGGCGGATCGCCGGCGGCGGCGATCACGTCGCCGCGGCTGACGTCGATCTCCTCGGTCAGGGTCAGGGTCACCGCCTGCCCGGCCACCGCACGCGGCACCGGCTCGGCACCGACCAGCACCTGCGCCACCTGCGCGCGCCGCGCCGACGGCAGCACCACCACCGCATCGCCGGGCTGCACCGCGCCGGCCGCCACGGTGCCGGCGAAGCCGCGGAACTGCGCATGCGGGCGGTTGACCCACTGCACCGGCAAACGCAGGCCGCTGTCGGCGGTGCGCGCGTCCAGCTGCACGCCTTCCAGATGTTCGAGCAGCGCCGGGCCGGCATACCAGGGCATGCGCGCCGAGCGCTGCGACAGGTTGTCGCCTTCCAGCGCCGACAGCGGGATGCACTGCACGTCGGCGATGCCCAGTTGCGCGGCGAGCGCACCGTACTCGGCGGCGATGGTCTCGAAGGTCTCCTGTGCGAAGCCGACCAGGTCCATCTTGTTGACCGCCAGCACCACGTGGCGGATGCCCAGCAGGGCGACGATGTAGCTGTGCCGGCGGGTCTGGGTCAGTACGCCCTTGGCGGCGTCGACCAGCACCACCGCCACGTCGGCGGTGGACGCGCCGGTGGCCATGTTGCGGGTGTACTGCGCATGCCCGGGGCAGTCGGCGACGATGAACTTGCGCCGGTCGGTATCGAAATAGCGGTAGGCCACGTCGATGGTGATGCCCTGCTCGCGCTCGGCGGCCAGGCCGTCCAGCAGCAACGCATAGTCGATCGCCCCACCGCGGGTGCCGTGGCGCTTGCTGTCGGCGCCGAGCGCGGCCAGCTGGTCGTCGAACAGCCGCTTGCTGTCGTACAGCAAGCGCCCGATCAGCGTGCTCTTGCCGTCGTCGACACTGCCGCAGGTGATGAAGCGCAGCAGCGGCTTGTGTTCGTGTTGCTGCAGGTAGGCGGCGACTGCGTCGCCTCCTACGGGAATAGGGAATGGGGAATGGGGAATGGAAACAGCGGTCTCCTGCGACGCGTCAGATGGCGGCGATGCTTCTTGCTTTTGCACTTGCGATTCCCGATTCCCGATTCCCGACTCCCTGCTCATCAGAAATAGCCCTCCACCTTCTTCTGCTCCATCGAGGCGCCCGGATCCTGGTCGATGATCCGGCCCTGGCGTTCGGAGGTGGTGGCCTGCAGCATCTCGGCGATGATCTTCTCCAGGGTGTCGGCCTGCGACTCGATCGCGCCGGTCAGCGGGTAGCAGCCGAGGGTGCGGAAGCGCACGCGCCGCAGGTGCGGGGTTTCGCCGGGACGCAGCGGCAGGCGCGCGTCGTCGACCATGATCAGCGCGCCGTCGCGCTCCACCACCGGACGCTCGGCGGCGAAGTACAGCGGCACCACCGGAATCGCTTCGCGGTAGATGTACAGCCAGATGTCCAGCTCGGTCCAGTTGGACAGCGGGAACACGCGCACGCTCTCGCCGGGATGGATCCGCGGGTTGTACAGATTCCACAGCTCCGGACGCTGCTGCTTGGGATCCCAGCGGTGGTGCGCGTTGCGGAACGAAAACACCCGCTCCTTGGCCCGCGCCTTCTCCTCGTCGCGGCGCGCGCCGCCGATGGCGGCGTCGAACTTCCACAGGTCCAGCGCCTGCTTCAGCGCCTGGGTCTTCATCACGTCGGTGTGCACGCTGGCGCCGTGACTGAACGGGCCGACGTCCTGGGCGACGCCGTCGGGATTGATGTGCACGCGCAGTTCCACGCCGGTCTCGGCGGCGCGGCGGTCGCGGAAGGCGATCATCTCGCGGAACTTCCAGCGCGTGTCCACGTGCAGCAGCGGGATCGGCGGCGGCGCCGGCGCGAACGCCTTGAGCAGCAGATGCAGCAGCACCGAACTGTCCTTGCCGACCGAATACAGCAGCACCGGGTTGCGGAACTCGGCAGCGACCTCGCGCAGGATATGGATGCTCTCGGCCTCGAGGCGGTCGAGGTGGGACAGGGAAAACGCACTCATCGAGACGGCGGCGGCAGGCAGTGGAGGGACGGACCCGAAGCGTAACAGCGGGCGTGACGATCGGGGCGGCAGTGTGCGCGGCGTCTACCAACTGCAGAAATAAGCCACGGGCATGAGCCGATAACCCCTGTTCCTTTCTGTCGCGCGCAACGAATCCCTAACATCGGTCATCCCTTCCTCCTCCCCGGACCGGCCATGACCGCCGCCTCGCCCGCGTTGCCGCCCAGCCCCTTGCCCGAGGAGCGCAAGGCGCTGCTGGCGCGGACCGTGGAGGGCCTGGACGCGGCCGGCCTGTGGTGGCTGTCAGGCTATGCCGCCGGCCTGGCCCAGGCGCAGGGGCCGGCGACCCCGGCGCTGGCCGTGGTCGCCGGCGCCGCCGCGGCGCCTTCGCCCGCGCCGCAGCTGAGCATCGTCTACGGCAGCCAGACCGGCAACGCACGCCGCGCCGCCGAACAGGTGGCCGCCGAGGCCGAAGCGGCGGGACTGGCGGTACGCCTGCTGCGCGCCGACGCCTATCCCACCCGCGAGTTGGGCAACGAACGCCTGCTGTACGTGGTCATCAGCACCCAGGGCGAGGGCGACCCGCCGGACGATGCGATCGGCTTCGTCGAGTTCCTGCAGGGTCGGCGCGCGCCGAAGCTGCCGCAACTGCAGTACGCCGTGCTCGGCCTGGGCGATTCCAGCTACGCCGATTTCTGCGGCATCGCCCGGCGCCTGGATGCGCGCCTGGCCGAACTCGGCGCGCAGCGGCTGCTGCCGCTGGGCGAGGCCGACCTGGAGATCGAGACGGTGGCCGCCCCGTGGCGCGCGCAGGCGCTGGCGCAGGCGCGCGACATCCTCGGCCGCACGCCCGCGACGCCGTCGGCCACGGTGACGCCGCTGCGCGGCGCCGCCGCCGCGACCTGGAGCCGCACGCAACCGTTCGCCGCCGAGGTCCTGGCGAACCAGCCGATCAGCGGCCGCGACTTCAAGGGACCGCGCTACGCCGCGCACGGCCAGGCCGACAAGGACGTGCGCCACCTGGAACTGTCGCTGGCCGGCAGCGGCCTGCACTACGAACCCGGCGACGCCCTCGGCGTGCGCCATCGCAATCCGCCCGCGCTGGTCGAGGCGGTCCTGGCCGCGACGCGCCTGGACGGCGACGTCGCAGTCACTGTCGATGGGCAGACACTGCCCCTGCACGAGTGGCTCGCCAGCCATCGCGAACTGACCCGGGCCTCGCGCCCGTTGCTCGCCGCGGTGGCCGAACGCGCCGGCGCCAACGCGCTGACCGAGCTGCTCGCCCCCACCCAGACCGCCGGCCTGGCGGCGCTGCTCGCCGATCATCAGGTGATCGACGTGCTGCGTCGCTGGCCGGCGGATTGGGACCACGCCGCGCTGCTGCAGGCGCTGCGGCCGATGGTCCCGCGCCTGTACTCGATCGCCTCCAGCCGCAAGCGGGTCGGCGACGAAGCCCACCTCACCGTCGACGTGCTGGCCTACGACGCTCACGGCCATGCCCACGGCGGCGCCGCCAGCGGCTATCTGGCCGCCCTGGCCGAAGGCGACAGCGCCCCGATCTACATCGAGCCCAACGAACGCTTCCGGGTGCCGGCCGACGGCAGCCGCGACATCCTGATGATCGGCCCCGGCACGGGTGTGGCGCCGTTCCGCGGCTTCGTGCAGGAACGCGCCGAAAGCGGCGCCAGCGGCCGCAACTGGCTGTTCTTCGGCGCCCGCCACTTCAACCGCGATTTCCTCTACCAGGCCGAATGGCAGCAGGCGCTGCGCAGCGGCGAACTGCACCGGCTGGACCTGGCGTTCTCGCGCGACGTGCAGCCGCTGCGCGGCACCGCCGCCCCATCCAAGGTGTACGTGCAGCAGCGCCTGCGCGAACACGGCCGCGCCGTCTACGACTGGCTGCAGAACGGCGCGCATCTGTACGTGTGCGGCGCCATCGCCATGGGCAAGGACGTGCACGCGACCCTGCTGGACCTCGTCGCCGAACACGGCGCCCACAGCCCCGAAGACGCCGCCGCCTACCTCAGCCAACTGCAGCGGGAGGGGCGGTATGCGCGTGATGTGTATTGAAGCCGGGAATCGGGAAACGGGAATCGGGAATGGGGAACAGCCCACGTCGACAGGCTTTCCGTAATCCGACGCACCCGCTCTTGCCATTCCCTATTCCCCATTCTCGATTCCCTCCCCAATGTCCCACTCCGTCGAAGACATCAAGCACCACAGCCAGCGCTTGCGCGGGTCGCTGCTGCAGAGCCTGGCCGATCCGGTCACCGGGGCGCTGCGCGAGGACGATCAGACCCTGATCAAGTACCACGGCAGCTACCAGCAGGACGACCGCGACCTGCGCGAGGAGCGGCGCCGGCAGAAGCTGGAGCCGGCCTACCAGTTCATGATCCGCACGCGCACCCCGGGCGGGGTAGTGGATCCGGCGCAGTGGCTCAAGCTCGACGCCATCGCCACCACCTACGGCAACCACTCGCTGCGCATCACCACGCGCCAGGCGTTCCAGTTCCACGGGGTGATCAAGCGCGAGCTGAAGGCGACCATGCAGGCGATCAACGCTGCGCTGATCGACACCCTGGCCGCCTGCGGCGACGTCAACCGCAACGTGCAGGTCGCCGCCAATCCGCTGGCCTCGCAGGCGCACGCCACGCTCTACGCCGACGCCGCGCGGGTGTCCGAACACCTGCTGCCCAACACCCGCGCCTACTACGAGATCTGGCTGGACGAAGAGCAGGTCGCCGGCAGCGGCCAGGAGGACGAGCCGATCTACGGCAACGCCTACCTGCCGCGCAAGTTCAAGATCGGCTTCGCGCTGCCGCCGATCAACGACGTGGACGTGTTCGCCAACGACCTGGGCTTCATCGGTGTGCTCGATGCCGACGGCACGCTGGCCGGCTACAACGTCAGCCTCGGCGGCGGCATGGGCGCCAGCCATGGCGATGCCGAGACCTACCCGCGCGTGGCCAACGTGGTCGGCTTCATCGACCGCGCGCAGTTGCTCGACGTCGCCACCGCGGTGGTGACCACCCAGCGCGACCTGGGCAACCGCACGGTGCGCAAGCGCGCACGCTTCAAGTACACCATCGACGATCACGGCCTGGACACGGTGGTGGCGGAGATCGAGCGCCGCGCCGGCGTACGCCTGCAGGCCACGCGCGACTTCGCCTTCGCGCACAACGGCGACCGCGAGGGCTGGCAGGCCGGCGAGGACGGCCGCTGGCACCTGACCCTGTCGCTGCCGGCCGGACGCATCGCCGACCACGCCGATGGCGCGCAGCACCTCAGCGGCCTGCGCGCGATCGCCGCGCAGCTGCGCGACACCGGCGACGGCGCGCACTTCCGCATGACCTCGAACCAGAACCTGGTGATCGCCGGCGTCCCCGCCGCGCAGCGCGAGGCGATCGACGCCCTGGTGCGCGCGCATGCGCTGGACGTTGGCAACCGCGCGCCCACCGCGCTGGCGCGCGCGGCCATGGCCTGCGTGGCGCTGCCCACCTGCGGCTTGGCGATGGCCGAGGCCGAGCGCTACCTGCCGGCCTTCGCCGCGCAGCTGCAGCCGTTGCTGGCCCGCCATGGCCTGGAGGACGCGCCGATCCTGCTGCGCATCTCCGGTTGCCCGAACGGCTGCTCGCGGCCGTACCTAGCGGAGATCGCCCTGGTCGGCAAGGCGCCCGGCCGCTACAACCTGATGCTCGGCGGCGACCACCGCGGCCAGCGCCTCAACACCCTGTACCGCGAGAACATCGCCGAGCCGGAGATCCTCGCCGCGCTGGAGCCGCTGTTCGCGCACTATGCCAACGAGCGGGAAGAGGACGAGCGCTTCGGCGACTTCCTGCACCGCACCGGCGTGGTCGCCTTGCCCGCCTACCCCACCCACCGTCACCTGATTCCGTCGGAACTGCACGCATGAGCGCTCTGCCCGCCGCCTCCCAAACCGCCTCCGCCAACGCACCGGTGCCAGCCCTGGATCTCGATGCCGCCAATGCGCTGCTGGCGACGCTGTCCGCGCCGGAGCGGGTGGCCTGGGCGCTGCAGCACGGACCGGCCGAGGCGGCGCTGTCGTCCAGCTTCGGCGCGCAATCGGCGGCCACCCTGCACCTGCTGACCCGGCAACGCCCGGACATCCCGGTGATCCTGATCGACACCGGCTACCTGTTCGCGGAAACCTACCGCTTCGCCGATGCGCTCACCGAGCGGCTCAAGCTCAATCTCAAGATCTACCGCCCGCTGGTCAGCCGCGCCTGGATGGAAGCGCGCCACGGCCGCCTGTGGGAACAGGGCATGGTCGGCATCGAGCAGTACAACAACCTGCGCAAGGTCGAGCCGATGCGCCGCGCCCTGGACGAACTGAAGGTGGGCACCTGGTTCACCGGCCTGCGCCGCAGCCAGTCCGACAGCCGCGCGCAGACCCCGTTCGTGCAGAAGCGCGGCGAGCGCTACAAGATCAACCCGATCGCCGACTGGAGCGATCGCGACCTGTGGCAGTACATGCAGCAGCACGACCTGCCCTATCACCCGCTGTGGGAACAGGGCTACGTCTCCATCGGCGATTTCCACACCACCCGCCGCTGGGAACCGGGCATGCGCGAGGAAGACACCCGCTTCTTCGGCCTCAAGCGCGAGTGCGGGATCCACGAGGATCTGTGAGGCGCGCCAGCACCCGTTCGGGCTTTTTGTAGGCGCGGCGTCAACCGCGACGGGAGTTACCGACCACACCGCGTCGTTTCCGTAGGAGCGGCTTCAGCCGCGACCGGGTTTCGTGGGAACGCCCGATCGCGGCTGAAGCCGCTCCTAGAAGGGCAACCCCGTGTCTCCTGTGCAAGCCCTGACCACGAGTCGCTCCTTGTGGGAGGGACTTCAGTCCCGACTGCAGCCGATTCGGATGCACCGATGGTTTTGCTTATCGCCGCAGAATCACAGTGGATTCCTACACCAACGCCCTAAGCCCCCACCACCCGCTCGCGCCGCAGCACCAGCGCCCAGTCCAGCGCCAACATCAGCAGCAACGACACACCGACCAGCGGAAACAGCACTCCGCCCAGCACCAGCAGCGCGACCACGCCGCGCAGCGTGCGCCGGTCCGCCGGTAGCGGCGGCACCCCGAGCCCGCCCCGCGGACGCCGCTTCCACCACATCACCGCGGCGCTCACGCACAGCAGCATGATGCCCAGGCAGGCCACGATCAGCACGAGCTGGTTGAGCGCACCGTACTCCTGACCCAGGTGCACGTTGATGCCCCACTCCAGCGTCTTGGCCAGCGGACCGTAGTCGGCATAGCGCATGTCCAGCAACGCCTGACCGCTGTACTGATCCAGGTGGATCACCCGTTGCTGCGCCAGGTCCGGCGGATACACCGAGGCGGTATAGACCCCGCGTGCGCCGCGCGGCAGCGCCACGCTGTAGCCGGGCGCGATGCCGCGCGCCTGGAACCGCGCCACCGCCGCATCCAGGCCGATCGCGCCGACCACCGGCGCCGCATCCGCCATGCCGGCCATGCCGCCGTGGTCTCCGTGGTCTCCGTGGTCTCCGTGACCACCGTGCGCCACGTGCATGTCCGCGGCCGGCGGCGACGACTGCGGCAGGCGCGCCTGGCGCAGCGACCACGCCGGCACTTCGCTGTCGCTCAGCCGCTGCGTCGACATCGGCACATCCACCCGCACCCCCGACGGATAACCGTAGTGGTGGCCATTGGCCAGGCGATTGACCTGCGCGCCCCAGAAACACGACCACGGCATCCCGGTCAGCGCCAGGAACAGCAGGGCCACGCCGACCACGCTGCCGGTCAGCGCGTGCAGGTCGCGCCAGAACACGCGCTGCGGCGGCCGTCCGCGCACCGTGGCCACGCCGCCACGGCGCCCGCGCGGCCACCACAGGTACACGCCGGTCAGCACCAGCAGAATCGCCCAGCCGGCCGCCACCTCGATCAGCGCGTTGGCGAACCAGCCGACGTAGTCGAGGCTGTGCAGGCGGCGGATCGTCCAGGCCACGGTGCCGTGTTCGGGCAACTGGCCCAGCACCCGCGCCCGGTACGGATCCACGTACACCACGGCGTGACGGCCATCGGCGGTGGCGATGGTCACTTCCGCCGAGGCATCGCGCCGCGGCGGCGTGGTGTAGCGCAGCGCCTGGCCCGGTTGCGCGGCCAGCGCCGCATCCAGCAACCGCTGCGGCGCCAGCGCCTGCGCATGCGCCGGTACCGGTACGGTCTTCAGCGCGCGGTGGAAGTAGCGGTCGATCGGCTGCTGGTAGACGAAGGCCGCGCCGGTCAGCGCCAGCCACACCAGCAGCGGCAGCACCAGCAGGCCGGCATAGAAATGCCAGCGCCAGACTGCGCGGTAGAAGCGGGCTGGCGCCGCGTCGGCGGAGAGGGCGCGCGCAGCCATCACCAACCCCAGCTCAGCGTGGCGTACAGCGCGCGGCCGTCGCCGGGCGAGTAGCCCGAGGATCCGCTGTCGTACCAAGCGTAGACGTAGTGCCGATCGGTCAGGTTCTTCAATTGCAACGACACCTCGCGCTGCGCGCGCCAGCGCCAGGTCGCGCCGAGATTGGCCAGCGCATAGCCCCCGTAGCGACCCAGTGTGTTGGTGCGCTCCACGTAGTAGTCGCCCTGCGCATTGCCCCAGGCCGACAGCGTCAGCCTGGGCGTGGCCTGCCAGTCGATCCCCGCCGTCGCAAGGTAATGCGGCACGTTCTCGATCTCCTTGCCACGTGTATCAGGCGCACTCGGGTCGGGCGTGACGATCGACGCGCGTTGCCGCGAATACGCCAGCCACAGCGTCCAGCGTTCGTCCGGACGCAGGTTCAGTTGCGCATCCCAGCCGCGACGCAAGGTCTTGCCGACGTTTCCGACCTCGCCGGTGCCGACGCTGCCGTTCACGCCGAGGATGGTCGCCACCTCGTCGGAGGCGCGCTGCTCCCAGTAGGCCACGCGCGCGTCCCAGCGCTGCTGCGCGCCGGCGAACTTGAGGCCGGTCTCCCAGCCGTCGTTGTAGGACGGTGCCAGATTTCCTGCCTGGGTGCGGTAGGCGCCGTTGCCGCTGCCGATCTGGAACGTGCGGCCGATATTGGCGTACAGGCTGGACTGCGCGGTGAGCGCGTACACCGCGCTCAACTTGGGTTGGCGGATCGTGCCGTAGGCGTAGGTCGGATAGCGCGCGCCGCTGGCGAGGTCGCGGAACTGCCCGCCGACGCGGTCCACCCGATAGCCCGGCACCAGTTGCAGGCGCGCGGTCGGGCGCAGCACCGCCTGCACGTAGGCGCCTTCGGTGTGCAGATCGAAGTCCCAGTCGCGCAGCGGCGCGGTGCGCACGCGCGCCACCGTGCGGTAGCGCTGCGAGATGTTGTCCTGCCACTGCGCATCGACCCCACCCTCCAGCGCGAAAGCGTCGGCGCGGGCCAGCGCCGGACGCCAGCTGAGCCTGGCCAGCACGCCGCGCTGGCGCTCGTCGGTATCGCGCTCCTGCTGCGCACCGGCCGCGGTGAAGCGCACCCAGCGCTGATTGTCGTAGCGGTTCCAGTACGCCTTGGCGCTGCCCTGCACGGTCTCCGCCAGGCGCGCGTCCAGGTGCAGCGACACCTGCGTGGTGTGGCGCTGGCTGCGGTCGTCGCGCGCGTAGTCGGGGGAACTGCGCGGCGCACGCTGCGCGGTCGCATAGTCCAGATACCCCGCCTCCAGCGCCGTGTTGCGGTAGTCGCGCGCGCTGAGTCCGGCGCGCCAGCGCCCATCCGGATCGGTGTAGAACCACTTGCCGGAGAACGCGTGCTTGCGCGCGTCGGCGTGGTCGCGGTAGCCGTCGCTGTCGCGCCAGGCGGCGAAGTAGTTCTGGCTCCAGGCGCCGCGCTCGATGCCCTGCGTCGCCTGCACCTCACGGGTGCCGAAGCTGCCGACGGTGACGCTGGCGCGGCCGTCGTTGCCGCCGCTGCGGGTCAGCACGTCGACGCTGCCGGCGATCGCGTCCAGGCCATAGCGCGGGTCGTTGGTCCCGCGCACGATCTCGATCGCGGCGATGTCCAGCGGAAACACCGCATCCAGGTACGGCATGGCGCCGGCATTGTCGTTGCTGGGCACGCCGTCGATCAGCAGCTTGACCGCATTGACCCGGCCTTCGCCATTGAAGCCGCGGAAGGAGAAACGTCCGGCGTCGGTGCCCATCTTGAACTGGGTCACCTGCACGCCGGGCGCGCGCATCAGCAGCTCCCAGCTGTAGTCGACGTGCTGGTCCTGCAACAGGTCGCCGCCGAGGATGTCGACGGAACTGAACACGCTGCGCGCGTTGGACCCGGCGGCGAGCGGCGAGGTGGCCTGGACCTTGCCCAGGGTCAGCACGGAATCGCCGGCGCCTGGTGGCGCATCGGCGGCGAGGGCAGGCATGGCCGCTGCGAGATACACGCAGCAGCAGGCCGCCACGGGCGGCATGGCAGGAAAACGAAGCATGGCAACACTCCATCGGCACGAGGACGTGCCGCAGCGGCGCCGCGGCACGGAAACGGCAACCCGTGGATCAGGAGAACAGCGGCGGTCCGCGTGCCGGGTGTGCGCGGTGCAGGGTGGCCGTGACGACACGGCGGCGCAGCGCCGCCACCGGCGCCGGCGGACAGCGCCAGGGCAGCAGCGCCAGCAACAGCGCCACCCACGGCAGCAGCCGCGCGGCGAGCAGGCAGTAATCGCAGGCCGGCGCATGCGCCAGGCCGGCATCGTCGTGGTGGCCGCCATGCGCCGCCGCGACGGCACCCGCCAGCGCCGCCAGGCGCAGGCCGCCGCTGGTGCACAGCGCCTGGTCCTGCAGCGCGGTCGCCTCGGCCTGCGCCTGGCGCCACTGGCTGATCGGCGGCGCCAGCAGCAACAGGCCGAGCGCCAGCGCGGCGAGCGCGGCCCAGAGCGATGATGGCTGGCGGAGACGGGACATCGGCGCATTCTAGAGGCTGCGCCGGCCATTGAACCGCGTGCGATGCCATGTGCGGCGAAGTGACGCACGGACCGCGCGGCGGTGCAGGACGGCCACGTCCTGGGTCGGCAGGCCGCAGCCCGCCATGGCGGCCGCTGCCTCTGTCCGACCATGGCCGCAGCGTCGTCGTCTTGCCGCCCGCCGGGCGCCCGGCAAGGGCGTCCATCCGTGCCCGGCTGGACCATGCCGTCTGCGCAGATCGAAGACAGGCTGGCCGTTCCCATCCCGCGACGACCGCCAGGGGCGCCGTGCACGTGGCGTGTCCGACGCGCGCGGCCCTTGCATGGCGCCGCGATTGCGGCACCATCGGCCGCGGCCCCGCGGAGGATTCCGGCACGGCCGCCTGTGTTCCACCCCAGTCAGCGAGCCGCCCCATGCCCCCCATCACGATCTACCACAACCCCGCCTGCGGCACCTCGCGCAATGTGCTGGGGTTGATCCGCAACAGCGGCGTCGAGCCGACCGTGATCGAGTATCTGAAGACCCCGCCCGACCGCGCCACCCTGCAGGCGCTGGTGGTGGCCAGCGGGCTGCCGCTGCGGGAGCTGATCCGGCAGAAGGGCACGCCCTACGCCGAACTGGGACTGGACGACCCGACGCTGGGCGAGGACGCGCTGCTGGACGCCATGCTGCAGCACCCGATCCTGCTCAACCGGCCGATCGTGGTCACCCCGCTGGGTACGCGCCTGTGCCGGCCGTCGGAGACGGTGCTGGAGATCCTGCCGACGCCGCAACGCGGCGCCTTCGCCAAGGAGGACGGCACGCCGCTGGTCGACGCGCAGGGCCGCTGGGTGGGCTGATCCAGGCGACGCCGCCGGCGCAGCCGATTCGCTAAGCGCAGGTGCAGCGCACGCGAGCGCCGTGTGAACGCCGCGTCGGCATAAACCGTGACAGGTACCATAGACTGCGTGCCTTTCTGACCGAGTCGCGCTGCATGTCTCCTGTTGAACCCGCCGCCGACCCGGTGTACTGCGCGGCCAAGCCGCGCAACGAAGCGCTGCGCCTGGACGCGCTGCACAGCTACGCGATCCTGGACACCCCGCGCGAGCCGGCGTTCGACGACATCACCCGGCTGGCCGGCCTGATCTGCCAGGCGCCGATCGCGGTGGTCAACCTGATCGACAGCGAGCGCCAGTGGTTCAAGAGCGAGATCGGGCTGGGCACGCGCGAGACCCCGCTGGCGACCTCGCTGTGCGCGCACGCCCTGCTCGAGGACGACCTGCTGCTGGTGCCGGACACCCGCGAGGATCCGCGCTTCGCCTGCAACCCGCTGGTCACCGGCGACATGCGCCTGCACTTCTACGCCGGCGCGCTGCTGAAGACCTCCGACGGCCTGGCCCTGGGCACGGTGTGCGTGCTGGACCGGCGCCCGCGCCAGCTCAGCTACGAACAGATCGAAGCCCTTCGCGCGCTGGCGCGGCAGGCGATGGGTCAACTGGAACTGCGCAAGGCGCTGCATCTGGCGCAGGAATCCAACCACTACCGCAGCCGCCTGATGGCGATCGCCGGCCACGATCTCAAGACCCCGCTGCGCACCGCGTCCTATGCGTTGAGCAAGCTGCAGCGCCAGCACGACGCCGCGCTGGATGGCCCGCTGGACACCGCACGCGCGGCCCTGAACCAGGTCGCCGTCGGACTCGACCAGCTCGCCACCAACGCCGCCGCCGGCGAGCTGCGCCTGCCGGCGCTGCAGCCACTGGCCCTGGCCGACGTGCTGGCGCCGATCCTGGCCACCTGGCAGCCGCAGGCCGCGGCCAAGGGCGTGCAGCTGCGCAGCGTGCCGACCTCGCTGCGCGTGCGCAGCAGCGCGGCCCTGCTGTCCACCTTGCTCGGCAACCTGCTCGGCAATGCGGTCAAGTACACCACGCAGGGCAAGGTGCTGATCGGCTGCCGGCGCCGCGGCGACCAGGTGGCGGTGGAGATCATCGACCGCGGCATCGGCATGGACGAAGACGGCCTGCGCACACTGTTCCAGGCCTTCCGCCAGGCCGACCCGCGCAGCGACGGCCTCGGCCTGGGCCTGTGGATCGTGCGCCGCGCCGCCGAGACCCTGGGCTGCACCGTGGAAGTGCGCAGCCAGCCGGGCCAGGGCACCCGCTTCAGCGTGCTGCTGCCGGCGGCGGGCGCGGGCGCCTGAGCTGCGCTGGGTGCGGGTGCTGGCATTGGTGCTGGCACCCGCACCCTCATCCGCCCCTTCGGGGCACCTTCTCCCGAAGGGAGAAGGAAGATGTCAAGCGCAGCCGCGCAGCGTTGAGTCGCTAAGGCCCGGCAGGAACCAGTGAGGTACCAAGGTCTTCCGGCAGCATGCAGTCGGGACTGAAGTCCCTCCCACAACGCGCACGGCCGCTCAGTGTGAGGAGCCGGAGTGCAACCGCCGCGGAGATCCCGCTTTTGCGAATCCCCAATCCCGGCTTCACCCCATCACTCCTTCAACACCATATCGATGCACAACACCGCCGCCATGATCAGGATCCGCCGCGGATCCTCGGCCGGCACGCTGTCGGCGATAGACAGCATGTAGTTGTCGGCGCTGGTGAACAGTTCCTTGCCCAGCCCGGCCCACTTCTTGGACACCTGCGCCAGTTCGCGCTCGCCCTGCACGAAGCGGAAATCCCAGCTGGTCCACTTGCCGCGCAGCGTGCACACCGGCGCGCCCTGGGCATCGAGCACATCGAACTTGCCGCCGATGGAGAAGAACTTCTGGCTGAAGGAACCGACCAGCCGATCGTGCTCGTCCAGCACCTCCACCCTGGACAGGAACAGCGAGAAGCCGCGCTTCACCGTCAGTACCTTCTGCCCGTCCGGCGTCCGCACTTCCACCTGGAACGGGGTCATGCGCTTGTAGTCGGAGAACCGGAAGATCTTGGTGAACAGGCCCAGGTTCGGCTCGCGGCATTCCAGCAGCTTGCGGTTGCTGTGCGGATCGAACACGTCGTAGTTGTTGGCGGCCTTGAACATGCCGACCTGTTCCTTGACGAAGAACAGGTTGTGCTGAAGAACAGGATGCATCGGGCGTCCTTGCGTTGGGAAAGTCGACGCGCCCTGGGCGGCGGCCGCACAGCGGCGGCGCGGTGCCGGCAGGCGCCGGCACGTCCAGGGTCACGGTCTGCCGGATGGCAGAAGGGGCCGCATGATAGGGGGCGGCTCGGGCCGCGGCAACGCGCGCGGCAGGCAACCGCGCCGGTGCGGGGTCTTCATTCCAGTGCAGGCCGCAACGCCGTTGCCCTTGCTTCTTTTGCCAGACGTCTGTCCGAAGCCAATCGACGCATCAAGCACGGGGCATCGCTGTTGCCATTCCCCATTCCCGATTCCCTATTCCCGGCTTCTAGCTGGTAATGGTCTGGGTCAGATCTTCCCAACTCGGCGGCGCCGGCCAGTCCGGCTGCTGGTTGCCTTCCATCACCCGGCGCAGGTCGCGCGTGTCGATCTGCGGCGCCAGGACATGCACCAGTTCCAGCGCGTAGTCGCGCAGCACGCGGTCGCGCGGCAGCACCGCCCAGGCGATGCATTCGGGAATCTCCGGCGGCGCCGGCCATGCGCGCAGGTCGGTGTCGTTGGCGCTCACCGCCATTTCCGCCAGCAACCCCACGCCGAGTCCGGTGCGCACGTAGGTCTTGATCAGGTCGGCGTCGAGCGCGGTCAACGCGATCCGCGGCTCCAGCCCGAGGCGGCCGAAGGCGCGCTGCAGCGAGGAGCCGGCGCGCGTGGAGGATTCGTAGCTGATCAACGGCTGCGCGGCCAGTGCGGCCATGTCCGGCACCCGTTTGGGCACGTCCAGCGCATGCCCGCGCGGCACCAGCACCAGCCGCCGCCAGCGGTACAGCGGCACGGCGATGCCGGCGGCCGGCGCGGTGCCGGCGGTGCTGACGATGGCGATGTCGGCGTCGCCCTGGCTGAGCAGGTCCAGCGCCGCGCTCTCGGCGGCCTGCTGCAGGTGCACGCTGACCTGCGGATAGGCCTGCTTGATCTGCGCCACCGCCGGCGGCAGCACGAAGCGCGCCTGGGTGTGGGTGGTGGTGAGGGTCAGCTGGCCCTGGCTCTCGCGGCGCTGGTTGGCCGCGTAGGTGCGGATGTTGTTGGCTTCGGCCAGCACCGCACGGGCGCGTTCGATCACCTCGCGCCCGGCCGGGGTCACCGTCTCCAGGCTGCGGCCCTTGCGCACGAACAGCAGGAAGCCCAGTTCGTCCTCCAGTTGCTTGAGCTGCTTGGACAGCCCCGGCTGGGTGGCATGCACGCGCGCCGCCGCCAGGGTGATGTTCAGATCGGCATCGGCAATGGCGACGAGGTAGCGGAGTTGGGTCAGCGTCATCGGGACGAGGGCGAGGCGCCGCCTGGCGGGACGCTCGACTGTAGTGGAATTCGGCCTTTCACCTTATAACCGAAAGCTATCTGCGGTGGGCATGAAGTCATTTCCTGGGGCTATGAGCCGGCGCTACGGTCGTCGCTCCCGCCTGCCCCGCGTTGCGAGCCGTCCCTGTGAGCCCTGCCCCGATTGCCCTGTATCCGGACCTGCACGACCGGGCCGTGCTGGTGATCGGCGGCGGGACCGCCGCCGAGCGCCAGGTGCAGGCGCTGCTGGCCGCGGGCGCCCTGCCATGGGTGGCCGCGCCGACCCTGACCCCGGCATTGCAGGCGCTGTCCGCGCAGGGCCGGCTGGCGTGGCTACGCGGCGCCTTCGACAGCGCCTGGCTGGAGAGCGTGTGGTTCGTGATCGCGGCCAGCGAGGATCCGGCGCGCAACCGGCAGGCGCTGCAGGCCGCTGCGGCACGGCGTGTGCTGGCGCAGGCCGTGCCGGCCACGCCGGCGTCCGCCGCAGAGACCACCGAAACCGCCTCCCCCCAGGCGCTGCCGCTGCGCCCGGGCAGCGTGACCCTGGTCGGCGCCGGCCCCGGCGATCCCGGCCTGCTCACCGGCAACGCGCTGCAGGCCCTGCGCCAGGCCGACGTGGTCCTGCACGACCGCCTGGTCAGCGCGGCGATCCTGCAGTTGCTGCCGGCCGGCACCGAACGCATCGCGGTGGGCAAGTCGGCCGATGGCCACAGCGTGGCCCAGGAGCAGATCCATGCCTTGCTGCTGGAACACGCGCGGCGCGGACGCCGGGTGGTGCGGCTGAAGGGCGGCGACCCGTTCGTGTTCGGCCGCGGCGGCGAGGAACTGGAATACCTGCACGCGCACGGCGTGGCCTATGCCGTGGTGCCCGGCATCACCGCCGCGCTGGCCTGCGCCGCCTATGCCGGCATCCCGCTGACCCATCGCGACCACGCGCAATCGCTGCGCCTGGTCACCGCGCACTGCAAGGCCTCGCTGGACACCCTGGACTGGGCCGCGCTGGCGCAGGAACGGCAGACCCTGGCGGTGTACATGGGCGTGGCCGGGCTGGACACGGTGCGCACGCGTCTGCTCGCCGCCGGTCGCGCCGCCGGCACCCCCTTCGCGTTGGTGGAGAACGGCTCGCGCCCAGAGCAGCGGGTGGTGCGCGGCACCCTCGCCGACCTGCCCGACACCGCCCGCGCGCATGCGGTGCGCGCGCCGGCGCTGCTGATCCTGGGCGAAGTGGCCGCGCTGGCCGACACCCTGCACTGGTTCGGCGCCGCGCCGCTGGGCACAGTGCCCTCACCTTCCCCGACGCCGGCCGTGCCTACCCTGGCCCACGCCGCCTGACCCGCACTTTCCGGAGACCCCACGCATGGCCATCTACGACAACATCCTCGACACCATCGGCCACACCCCGATCGTCAAGCTGCACCGCCTGGCGCCGGCGCACGTGGACCTGTACGTCAAGGTCGAGGCGTTCAATCCCGGCGGCTCGGTCAAGGACCGCCTGGCGCTGGCGATCGTGCTCGACGCCGAGGCGCGCGGCCTGCTCAAGCCGGGCGACACCATCGTCGAAGCGACCTCCGGCAACACCGGCGTGGCCCTGGCGATGGTCGCCGCCGCGCGCGGCTACAAGTTCGTGGCGACGATGGTGGAGACCTTCTCGATCGAGCGCCGCAAGCTGATGCGCGCCTACGGCGCCAAGGTGATCCTGACCCCGGCCGCCGAACGCGGCAGCGGCATGGTGCGCAAGGCCGAGGAACTGGCCAGGCAGCACGGCTGGTTCCTGGCCCGGCAGTTCGCCAACCCGGCCAACCCGGCCTATCACCGCAGCACCACCGCCGCGGAGATCCTGCGCGATTTCGCCGGCCGCCGGCTCGACCATTTCGTCAGCGGCTGGGGCACCGGCGGCACCCTCACCGGCGTCGGCGAAGTGCTGCGGCTGGCCCGCCCGGACGTGCACATCACCGCCACCGAGCCGGCCGGCGCGGCCCTGCTGCAGGGCCAGGAGTGGAAGCCGCACAAGATCCAGGGCTGGACCCCGGACTTCGTGCCCGAGGTGCTCAACCGTGAGGTCTACGACGAGGTGCTGAGCGTGGAGGACACCGACGCCATCACCGTGTCGCGCCGCCTCGCCGCCGAGGAAGGCATCTTCACCGGCATCTCCGGCGGCGGCACCGTGGCCACCGCGCTGCGCGTGGCCGAGACCGCCGCGCCCGGCGCGGTGATCCTGGCGATGCTGCCCGATACCGGCGAGCGCTATTTCTCCACGCCGCTGTTCGCCGACATCAACGAAGGCAGCGACGACGACTGGCTGGCCGGCCTGCCGTAACCGCGCAGCGACAGACAGGCGCACTGGCGATGCCGCCCCGGCAGGGCGTCGCTACTGTGCGTGCGGATCGAAGTACGCCGTCCACGATACGGGCGCGGCATGCAGGCTGGCCGCGTGCTGGAACGCCGCCATGGCCTCGGCCTCCCGACCCGCGTTGAGCAAGGCCACGCCGAGATTGAAGTAGGTAGTGCGATCGTCGGACTGCAGGCGCACGGCGCGGCGCAGTGCCGCCACTGCGCGCCGGGAGTGCCCGCGATCGCACAGCACCGCGCCCAAGCAGGTGAGTGGGTGTGGATCGGCGGGTGCCGCCCCGGCCGCGGCGCGCAGCAGCGCCTCGGCCTCGGCCAGCAGCGCGTCGGCACGCTGCGGCTCGCGGACCGCCGCCATGGCCAATGCCTTCGCCTGCGCGAGGCGGTCATCGGGCACGGACGCGCTCATGCCGGCGCACCGCAGGCCGGCGTCCCGCCTGCGCCGCACGTCAGCGGCAGGACGACGACTCCGCTGCGCAGCAGGACGACGTGGCATGCACCGGACTGCACATCCGCGTACCCAAGCCTCAGCCCGGCAGCGGCGCGCCCAGCGCCGGCGGCTGCGGCGCGGTCAGGCGCTCCACCAGCAACCGCTCGATCGCGTCCACATCGACCTCGCGCACCACCTGCTGCGCCTGTTCGCCCAGGCCCGGCTGGTAGCCCGGCGCCCACGACAGGATGTCGCCATAGCCGGCGCCGAACTCGGTGTTGGTGTCCACGTACAGGGTCTCGCTGACCGTGGCCAGCTCCGGGCGCAGCCACAGCGCGGTGGCCAGCTCGTCCCACATCGGGAAGCCGGGTTCGCGCCGGCGCAGCGCATGGCCGATCGGCGTATCGGCCGCGCTCATCCGCGCCAGTAGCTGCGGGGTCAGCTCGGTGGCGGTGGACGGATCCACCGGCACCATCACCATGCGCCGCCACGGCGCGCGCATCACGATGCTGGCCGCTTCCGGATCCCAGCGGATGTTGAATTCGCGCCGCGGCGAATTGACGAACTCGCGCGCGAACTGCGCCGCCGAGACGCTGTCGCGGCGCTGCCGCGGATTGAGGCTGCCGCCCATGTAGACCAGCTCCTTGGCCAGCGCCGCGAACTCGGGGTCCAGCCGCTGCGCCAAGGCCAGGTTGGTCAGCGGCCCGGTGGCGACGATGCTGACCTCGCCGGGGAACTCGCGCACCTTGCGGATCATGAACAAGGCGGCCGGCTCGCTGGCCGCCTGCACCACGGTGGGATTGCCCAGCGGCAGGTCAGGGACCACGTCGTGCGCGTGGTAGCGCGGCGCGCTCTGCACCGTGTCGTGCTCGACCCATTGCCGGGTCCAGGCGCCCTTCCACAGCAGCTTGCCGTACAGCGCTTCCCAGCGCTCGGTGGCCAGTTCGCTGTTGAGCAGCGGGAACACCGGGCCGGGCAGCACCGGCACCTCGCCGCGCCCGGCGATTTCCAGCAGCCGGCGCGTATGCGCCAGCGCCTCGTCGCGCCAGATGTTGCCGCTGACCACCGAGATGCCGAGCACCTCGACGTCGGGCGATTGCAGCAACAGCAACTGCGCAGGGGTGAAGCCGTCGATGTCGTCCTCGAGGATGACCCGGCGGCGCGGGGCGGTGGGGGTGCTGGCGGTAGCGATCGGCATGAGGCGGGACAGTGGGTGGCGAAATGGGAGACAAGGCGCGATCGGCGTGTCGGGCGCGATCGACGTGGAACGAGGCGACACGTCGAGACGCAAGCGCCGGCGACGTACCGCGTGGGCGCTAGGGTAATCGGGTTTGCGCGCACTGCCACGCGGGGCGAGGCGCCGCCGGGCGCCGTCGGCTCGCGCCCGTGCCTATCCGTGACGCGCTAGCGCGCGTGCGCCGAGGGCAGCGGCGTAAACTTGCGTGGCCGTAACCGAACCAGGGAAGGACTGATGCACGAACGAACCGACCGCACCGAGCAACCGCCTGCGCGCGCACAGGCGCGCGTGCCGTTGCTGGTCCGCACGACCTCGCCGGCGCACTTCCTGCTGGCGCTGCTGCTCGGCGCCAGCCTGCAGCACGCCCTGCCGCTACCGCTGCCGCAGGGCGCCGCGCTGGCCTGGCTGCAACTGGGGGGCGGCGTGGTCGCGCTCGCCGGCCTGCTGCTGGCGTGCTGGTGCTTCGTGCTGTTCGCACGCGACCGCACCACCCTGCTGCCCGAGCGCGCGCCCTCGCACCTGGTCTGCCATGGTCCCTACCGGCTGACCCGCAACCCGATGTACGTCAGCCTGACCCTGAGCTACCTCGGCCTGAGCGTGCAGATCGGCTGGCCGTGGTCGGCGCTGTTGCTGCCCTTGCCGTTGCTGGCCTTGCAGTGGGTGGTGATCCCCTACGAGGAAGCGCGCCTGCGCGAGCGCTTCGGCAGCGCCTATGCGCGCTATTGCGCGCAGGTCGCGCGCTGGCTGTAGCCACCGGCCCGGCCGGCGCGCCTCAGCGTGCCAGCCACCAGGCCGCCGCCGCGGCCAGCAGCAGTGCCAGCAGCGCCCAGCGCCAGCGTCCGCCGCGGTCGCCGGCGACCACGGTCGACGCGGTGCCCAGCGTGGGCGACGCGCGCAGATGCCGCTGCACCATTTCCAGCGCCTCGCGCAGCGACATGTCCGGATACTGATCGAACACCAGCTTGGCGGCCTTGCGCCGCTCGCCGCGACGCAACGCCAGTTCCGCTGCCGGCGGCAGGCGCCGTTCCTCGGTCGGCGTGCATGCCTGGGATGACGTCGCCGGCGTCGCCCCCGCTCCGGCAGCGGACGCGTGGCGGTCGAGCAACTCCGTCACCGAGCGCGCCGCGCCGGCCAGCAGCCAGGCATCGACCTGCTCCTTGGCACTGCGCAGGTCCATGCCGCTGTGCCCGCGCAGCAGCTTGATCGCCTTGACGATCTGGCCCTGCGCGAGGGCTTCGGCAACCTGTGGCGGCGGCGGGTTCGGGGTCATGTCGCAGGTGCTGAGATGGGGGCGCGTCAGTCTTGCCGCTGGCCGGTTAAGCGACCGTGGCAGCGCGCGGCGGCGGTGGCGACACCCTCACGCATCCATCATTCGGCTCCCCTAAAGATCGGCGCATGAAGATCGAAATCTGGCAAGGCGACATCACCCAGCTCGACGTGGACGCGATCGTCAACGCCGCCAACGAGTCCCTGCTCGGCGGCGGTGGTGTGGACGGCGCCATCCACCGTGCCGCCGGCCCGGAACTGCTGGAAGAATGCCGGCGCCTGCCGGAACTCAAGCCGGGCGTGCGCTGCCCGGTCGGCGAGGTGCGCGCCACCGCGGGCTATCGGCTCAAGGCGCGGCAGGTGCTGCATACCGTCGGGCCGGTGTGGCGCGATGGCGCCCACAACGAACCGGCCCTGCTCGCCAACTGCTACTGGCGCACGCTGCGCCTGGCCGAGCAGATGGGCCTGCACTCGGTGGCGTTCCCGGCGATCAGCTGCGGCGTCTACGGCTACCCGCTGCACCAGGCCGCGCGCATCGCGGTCGCCGAAACCGACGCCTGGCAGCGCGCGCACGCAGTGCCGAAGCGGATCATCCTGGTGGCCTACAACGACGCCACCGCCAAGGCGTATCGGCAGGCGCTGCGCGACGCGCAGTGCGCCACCGCGGCCTGAGCAATCGACGTCTGGCGGAGCCACGCCAGACGTCGGCACCTGCCCCACGCCGGGCTTGCACTGCCCCGATCTCAGGCATCCGTTGACCGACTGACGTTGCGAGGTCTTGCAGTGTCAGTGTTTCCCCGACACCGTGTCGGGGGACGCCGCAAAGAGTGATTGCGCGCTCAGATTTGCTCAGATTGACTCACGGCGGGACGGCTACAGTGCGCGAGCCTCAATCCTAACGCCGCCTTAACATCATGACGATCTCCTGCCGCCCGCGCCCAAGCACGCTGGCGAATGCGCTGTTTGCGCTCCCGTGGGCCGCCGGCCTGGCCTTGACCCTGACCTGCGCGACGGCACTTGCCCAGGAGGCCGCCCCGGCCGCCGGCACCACCACCGACGCGGCGGCGCCGATCGCGGTCCAGGCGATCCGGGTGACCGGGGTCGGCGCGCATCCGCGCGAGCGGATCGACCCGGCGCGGCTGCAGGCGCTGGCCGATGCCCGCCTGCGCGCGCTCGGCGGCGGCACCCTGCCGGCCCAGCTCAGCTTCGCACAACTGCAGCAGATCGCCGACACGCTGACCCAGGCCTATCGCGACGCCGGCTTCCTGGTCGCCCGCGCGTATCTGCCGGTGCAGACCCTGGGGCCGGACCAGGTGGTCGAGATCCGCGTGGTCGAAGGCCGGGTCGGCAAGATCACCGTCGAGGGCGCGCGCCGCTACGACGACCGCCTGATCGCCAGCCCTGCCCTGGCCCTGCAGGGCCAGATCCTGCGCCAGCAGGACCTGCAGTCGGCGCTGCTGTATGCCCGCGACCTGCCGGGCGTCTCCGCGACTTCCGTGCTCAAGCCCGGCGCCAACCCCGGCGAGACCGACGTGGTGATCCAGGCGCGCGAGGAGCGACCGCTGCAGGTCAGCGTCGGCGCCAGCAACTACGGCACCCCGAGCATCGGCCGCTACCGCGCCCAGGTCGGCGTGGACTGGAACAACCCGCTGGGCCTGGGCGACCACCTGTCCGCCAGCTACGCCTATGCGCTGGATCCGGCCAACACCTGGCAGGGCAGCCTCGCCTACCAGGTGCCGATCGCCGGCGTCGACGGCCTCAGCGCCAGCGCGTCGTACACGCGCAGCGTGGTCAACCTCGACAACGGCGCGTTCGCCGCGCTCGACATCCAGGGTCCGACCCAGCAGAGCGCGCTGGGCCTGGACTGGAAGTTCGTCAATTCCGACGCCTGGCGCGTGCAGAGCTGGCTGCACCTGGTCAAGGAAAGCTCGCGCCTGCAGGGTCTGGGCGTGCTGTTGTCCAAGCAGAAGTTCGACGTGGCCGAGCTCGGCACCAGCGTGCGCCACGACGACCGCCGGCTTCACGCCATCGACCTGCTGCAGCTCAGCGTGCGCGGCGCGCTCGACGACGATTCGCCGCAGACCGACTACCTGTATGCGCGCCACGACCGCCACTTCACCGTCGCGCGCCTGAGCTACACCCGGCTGCAGGGGCTGACCGCCACGCAGCGTCTGCAACTGCGCGTCAACGGCCAGTACAGCGACGACACCCTGACCCCGCTGGAACAGTTCTCGCTGGGCGGACCGACCAGTGTGCGCGCCTTCCCGCTCGGCGCCGCGCTCGGCGACCGCGGCTTCGACTCCGGCCTGGAGTACCAGGTGGACGCACCGGGCTTCGCCAGCGCCGCCTCGCCGTTCGGCGGCCGCGCCTGGGGCCAGCTGCTGACCGCCAGCGTGTTCTACGACTACGGCCGGGTCTACCCGAACGGGGCCAACCGCGCGGTCTACGACAGCGTCACCACCTTCGAGGGTGCCGGTGTCGGCCTCAGCTTCCGGCTGCCCGACTGGCACGGGCTCTCGTTCGATCTGGCCGCGGCCAAGCCCACCGGCACCACCAAGCCGGGCGACGGCAAGGATGTGCGCTACTGGGCCCGCTTCGGCCTGACCTTCTGACCTGGGGATCTCCATGAACCGCATCTACCGCCTCGTCTTCAACCGCCACCTCGGCGTGCTCCAGGTCGCCTCCGAAGTCGCTACCGGCCACGCCGGCGCAACCGGCACCGGCGCGGCGCGCCTGGCCGCGCCGCTGCTGCCCTTCGCCCTGGCCTGCGCGCTGGCCGCACCGGCCTACGCCAGCGGCGTGCCGTCGCTGTCCAGCGCCACCGGCGCCACCGTGTCGCAGAACGGCGCCACGCTGCAGATCGACCAGAACGCCGCCAAGGCCGTGCTGAACTGGAACAGCTTCAACGTCGGCAAGGACGCCAGCGTGGTGTTCGTGCAGCCATCCAGCTCGGCGGTGGCGCTCAACCTGATCGACGCCAGCCGCGGCGCCAGCGTCATCGACGGCAGCCTGCGCGCCAACGGCAACGTGTTCCTGATCAACTCCGCCGGCCTCCTGTTCGGCAACCACGCGCAGGTGAACGTCGGCGGCCTGGTCGCCAGCTCGCTGGGCCTGGCCGGGGACGATGACAACGGCTACCTGCTCGCCCGCGGCGCGCATGGCGCCGCCAGCGTGGTCAACCAGGGCAGCATCCACGCCGGCAACGGCGGCTCGGTGAACCTGGTCGGCAACCATGTCGACAACCGCGGCAGCATCACCGCCGACGGCGGCGCCATCCGTCTGCTCTCGGCCGACCAGGTCAAGGTGACCATGGACGCGGCCGGCGCGATCGGCATGCAACTGGTCGCGGCCGCCAGCCAGTCGGTGGACGGCGCCGCGGCGGTGGAGAACAGCGGCAGCCTGCGCGCCAACGGCGGGCAGATCCTGCTGCAGGCCGGCAGCACCGGGCTGTCGCAGTTGCTGGTCAACAACACCGGCACGCTCGAAGCCACCGGCGTGGACACTTCCGGCGGCAGCGTGCGCCTGGTCGGCAGCGGCGGCGACGTGGCCAGCAGCGGCCGCATCGATGTCTCCGGCAGCCACGGCGGCAGCGTGCAGGTGCTGACCGATGGCGCGGTGCACGTCGATGGCCGCATCGATGCCAGCGGCACCGCGGCCGGCGGCAGCATCCGCATCGGCGGCGGCTACCAGGGCGGCGAACAACTGCAACACGCCAGCGCGGCCACCGTCGCCAGCGGCGCGACGCTCGACGCCAGCGCGACCGGCCAGGGCAATGGCGGCTCGATCGTGGTCTGGTCCGATGGCCACACCGCGGTGCACGGCGCGCTGCGCGCCGACGCGGCCGGCAGCGGCAACGGCGGCCTGCTCGAAACCAGCGGCCACACCGTCGACTTTTCCGGCATTGCCGTCGGCGCCAAGGCCGCCGGCCCCGGCAGCGCCGGCACCTGGCTGGTCGACCCGGAAGACCTGACCGTGGACAGCGCGGCCGCGAGCACCATCAACAGCACGTTGAATGGCGGCACCAACGTCACCCTGCTCACCAGCCTCATCACCGCCAGCGGCCCGGGCACCGTGAGCACCGGCAGCGGCGACATCAACGTGAACGCGGCGCTCACCTGGAGCGGCAACTCCACGTTGACCCTGGACGCGTACCACAGCATCTACCTCAATGCGCCGGTCACCGCGACCGGCGCCAGCGCCGGGCTGGTGCTGAACTACGGCGGCTACACCGAAAACGGCAGCGTCGGCGGCACGGGCGACTACTACGTCAACACGCCGGTCTCGATCGGCGGCGCGCAGGCCAGCCTGGCGATCAACGGACAGGCCTACAGGCTGATCCACTCGCTGGCCGACGCGGCCATCTATTTCAACAGCCCCGGTTCCTATGCGCTGGCCCAGGACATCGACCTGGCCGGCGTCACCCGCAGCAGCGCGCTGGTGTCCTCCTTCCAGAGCAAGCTGGCGGGCCTGGGCCACAGCATCAACAACCTGACGATCTCCGGCGCCAGCGGCTATGTCGGCCTGTTCGGCACCACCAGCAGCAACAGCCTCGTCCGCGATGTGCACCTGGGCAACGTCTCCATCTCCGGCGGCTATTACGTCGGCGGCCTGGTCGGCTACGGCCAGGGCACGATCAAGAACGTCACTGTCGACGGCAGCGTGACCGGCACCTCCGGCGGCGTCGGCGGATTGGCCGGCTACAACCTGGGCCTGATCGACAACGGCGTGTTCAACGGCACCGTCAATGGACAGTCCGCGGTCGGCGGCCTGGTCGGCAACAACGTCGGCGCCACGATCCGCAATTCCCACAGCACCGGCAGTGTGACCGGCAGTTCCAGCAACACGGGCGGCCTGGTCGGCTACAACGACGGCGGCACCCTCACCAACACGTATTCCACCGGCACCGTGAGCGGCACCAGCGATGTCGGCGGCCTGGTCGGAACGAACCAGAACGCCGGCACGATCAAGAACAGCTATGCCAGCGGCAGCGTGATCGGCACCAGTTCCATTGTCGGTGGGCTGGTCGGCATGAACTACCAGAGCACCATCGCCAACACCTACGCGACCGGCAGCGTCACCGCGCCCACCTCGGTGGGCGGGCTGGTGGGCGTCAACAATCCGGGCGGCGCGGCCGTCACCTCCGCCAGCGTCAGCAACAGCTACGCCACTGGCGCGGTCAGCGGCACCAACAATGTCGGTGGGTTGATCGGCGCCAATACGGGCAGCGTCAGCAATGCGTCCTGGGACGTCGGCAGTACCGGCCAGGCCAATGCCATCGGCAGCGCCGGCGGCAGCGTCACCAACCTGACCAGCTTCGGCAGCGGCAACCGCTACAACCACAGCAGCTACGGCAATCTCGGCACCTGGTCGCTGCTCGCCGGTACCAGCAACGTCTACGTCGCCAGCGATGGCGTCGGCAGCCCGGCCTGGATCATGATCGAGGGGCAGACGCGCCCGTTCCTGGCCAGCGAGTACAGCACCACCATCGCCAACGCGCACCAGTTGCAGTTGATGGCGTACAACCTGGCGGCCAACTACAGCCTGTCCGCCGACATCGATGCGAGCCAGACCGCCGGCAGCAATGCCAGCGGCATGTGGAGCAGCGCCGGCTTCAGCCCGGTCGGCGACAGCAACAGCGCCTTCACCGGCAGCCTCAACGGCGCGAACCACACGATCTCCGGGTTGACCATCGCCCGCGGCAGCGCGTCCTATGTCGGCCTGTTCGGCAATACCGGCACGGCCAGCCGGATCGGCAATCTGGCCCTGACCGGCGCCACCGTCGTGGGTACCGCCTACGTGGGCGGGGTCGTCGGCTTCAATGCCGGCACCCTCAGCGGCATCAGCGTCAACGGCACCATGAGCGGTACCGGCAACTTCGTCGGTGGCCTCACCGGCTACAACAATGCCGGGACGATCGCCGGCGTGCAGACCAGCGGCAGCGTGATCGGCAGCGGCGGCCCCTACAGCGGCAACTATGTCGGCGGGCTGATCGGCAGCAACACCAACGGCACGATCGGCGCCTCGTCCTCGTCGAGCACGGTGTCCGGCGGCAGCAGCGTCGGCGGCTTGGTCGGCAACGACTACCAGGGGACCTATACCGGTGCCTTCGCCACCGGCAACGTCAGCAGCACCAGCACCACCACCGGCAACAACGTCGGCGGGCTGATCGGCAATGCCATCCAGAGCACGCTGCAGAACGTCCACGCCACCGGCAACGTCACCGCGACCACCTCGAGCGCCGGCGGCCTGGTCGGCATGGCCGGTGCCGGCACCATCCAGAACGCGTATGCCAGCGGCAACGTGTCGGGAACCCGCAGCGTCGGTGGCCTGGTCGGACGCAGTTCCGCCACGATCGCTACGGCCTATGCGTCCGGCACGGTGAATGGCAGTTCTTCCGAGATCGGCGGGCTGATCGGTACCCTGGACCACGGCAGCCTCGCGTCGACCCATGCCACCGGCACCGTCTCCGGCGGCAGCTTCGTCGGCGGACTGGTCGGCTACAGCGACACCGGCAGCGTGAGCGCGTCCTACGCCACCGGCGCCGTGTCCGGGACCAACTACCTCGGCGGGCTGATGGGCTACAACGACGGCGGCGCCATCGGCAATGCCTACGCCACCGGCAACGTCTCCGGCAGCATGTATGTCGCCGGGCTGGCCGGCTACAACGACAACGGCACCATCGCCAACACCTACGCCAGCGGCGATGCCACCGGCACGGCGTATGTCGGCGGGCTGGTGGGCGTCAACTACAACAACACCGTGCGCAACTCCTACGCCACCGGCAACGTCTCCGGTACTAGCGCGGTCGGCGGCCTGGTCGGCTCCAATTCCAACGGCAATATCGTCGCCAGCTTCTTCGCCACCGACATCGGTGGGAATCCGCGGAACGTGGGCCTGAACACGGTCGGCAACAGCGGCGGCAGCATCGATGCGATCAGCGGCGGCCGGTCCTGGAGCGCGCTGAACACGCTCTCCACCTTCACCGATGCCGGCTGGGCGATCGACGACCGCGGCGGCACCGGCCTGACCTGGCGCCTGTACGAACACATGGGCACGCCGCTGCTGCGCAGCTTCCTGACCCCCTTGACGATCACCACCGCCGTCTCCGGCCTCGACAAGACCTACGACGGCAACGGCGTCAGCGGCACGCTCGCGTCCTACACGGTCGGCGGCGCCTTCGACCCCAGCCTGCTGTTCGGATCGTCGCTGCGCTACGCGACCGCAGGCAATGGCGTCGGCAGCTACACCACCGGCAACGGCATGCTGCAACTCGGTGGCCTGGCGTCCTCGCAGCAGGGCTACGACATCGGCTACGTGGTCTCCGGCGGCATCGCCATCACCCCGGCGACGCTGACGGTGACGGCGACCTCGGGCTCCAAGACCTACGGCGACACCGCCAACCTCAGCGGCTACAGCGTGGCGGGCCTGTTCGGCAACGACACGGTGTCCGGTGTCGCGCTGAGCAGCACGGGCGCGGGCAGCGGTGCCGCGGTCGGCAACTACGCCATCAACGCCTCCGGCGCGACCGGCGCAGGGCTGTCCAACTACGTCGTCACCTACATCGATGGCAGCCTGCGCGTCGATCCGGCCACCTTGCGCATCGTCGCCAACGACGCCAGCAAGACCTACGGCGGCACCGCCACCCTCAACGGCTACAGCGTCGCCGGGCTGCGCAATGGCGACACCGTCTCCGGCGTGACGCTGGGCAGTGCCGGTGCCGGTGCCGGCGCCGCGGTGGGCAACTACGCCATCACCGCCTCCGGCGCGACCGGCACAGGGCTGTCCAACTACGTCGTCAGCTACGTCGATGGCAGCCTGCGCGTGGATCCGGCCACCCTGCGTATCGTCGCCAGCGACGCCAGCAAGACCTACGGCAGCGCTGCCACCCTCAGCGGCTACAGCGTCTCCGGCCTGCTCAATGGCGACACCGTCTCCGGCGTGACGCTGGGCAGTGCCGGTGCCGGCACCGGCGCCGCGGTGGGCAACTACGCCATCACCGCCTCCGGCGCGAGCGGCGCAGGGCTGTCCAACTATGTCGTCAGCTACGTCGACGGCAGCCTGCGCGTCGATCCGGCCACCCTGCGCATCGTCGCCAGCGATGCCAGCAAGACCGTCGGCAGCACCGCCACGCTGACCGGCTACCGTGTCTCCGGCCTGCTCAACGGCGACACTGTCTCCGGCGTCGCCCTGGACAGTGCCGGCGCCGGCAGCGGCGCGGCGGTCGGCAACTACGCCATCACCGCCTCCGGTGCGTCCGGTGCAGGGCTGTCCAACTACGCCATCACCTACGTCGATGGCCTGTTGAACGTGGTCGCCGGTAGTGGCGATGGCGGCGGGAACGGCATCCAGTTGCCCACCACGACCGTGCAGACCATCAACACCGCGGTCGCCGCCGCCACGGTGACCAGCGATGCCGGCAGCACGACCGGGACAAGTCCGCAAAAGGCCGACGAAACGGCCCGGGAGCTGGCCGCCGCGGCACGCACCGGCAGCAGCGGCAAGGTGACGGCCGCCACCGACTCGATCCTGATCGTCGACGGCGGCATCCGCGCCCCGGCGGTCGCGTGCAGCCCGGGCGCGTCCGACGCCTCCGCGGACAGCTGCATCATCCGGCAGTAACCGGGGCTGCGCTGACGACACCGCGCAGCGGTGTCGTCGGGTCGCGGCGCCGCTTTCGTCACGGCGCTCGCCGGCGAACCAGGCCGCACCACGCGCGCCCTGCCATGCGGCCCGGCGCAGCCGCGCCCAATCGTCTTCACTGCGGGCGCAGACTGCGCATCCAGAGCGCGCCTCCGCACACGGTCAGGCATCGGCCCGCGGTGGCAACCGCGGCAACACGTGCTGTGCATCCGGGCGACGCGGCAGCAGCAACACGAAGCAGACCGATGCGTCGGGCGCCTGCGTGGCCAGCTGCACCGAGCCGCCAAGCCGCTCCGCGATCCGCCGGACCAGATACAGGCCGAGTCCCGCGCCCGGCGCATCCTGCGCGTTCTCGCCGCGGTAGTACTTCTGGAACAGCCGCGCCTGTTCCGCGGGCGCAATGCCTTCGCCGGGGTTGGCGACCTCCAGCCGCAGGCCTTCGCCAGTGCTGCGCACGCGCACGCGGATGGCCATGTCCTCGGGGCAATGGCGGTCGGCATTGGCGATCAGATTGCGCAATGCCACGCGCAACAACCCCGCATCGGTGAGCAGGCCGTCGTCGTCGGCGAGGATCTCGCAGACCACGCGCTGCGGCGGAAAATCCCGGCACAACTCCTCCAGCAGCGTGCGCAGCGCACACGGCCGCAGCCGCAGTTCCGATGCCGCCTCGCCCATGCGGTCGTCGGCGAGATACTCGTCCACCAGCGCCAGCAGCCGTTGCGCGGCATCGCGGATGTTGCCGCAACGCGCGCGGTTGCGTTCCGGCGGCGCATCCAGCTTGCGCGCCAGTTGCTGCGCCGAGGTCATGATCACCGCCAGTGGCGTGCGGAACTCGTGCGACACCATCGCCACGAAATCGCGTTGGTCCTGCGCGACCTTGCGCTCGGTCTGCAGCAAGGCGCGCAAGTCGTCCTCCAGCGCCTGCCGCCGGTTGATCTCGTTGCGCAACTCGGCGGTGCGCAGCGTCACTTCCTGCTCCAGCGCCAGGCCGTGCCTGCGCGCCAGCTTCACCGCGGCATCGGCATGCCGGCGTTCGCGCAGCCGGCGCTGCCGCTCGTAACGGCCGATGAGGAACACGCTCAGCAGCGTCATGTGCAGCATGGTGCCGAACGTGGTGGCGTACTGGGTCCAGGCATTGACCGGGACGAAGCCGAGGTTGCGCAGGAACCCCAGCATCACCCCGAGGTAGAACGGAAAGAACGCGAGCACGAAGAACCGCGCGGGCCGATAGCGGCGCCACAGCAGGTGCAGCCCCAGCCCCGCCAGCAGCAGGATCTCCAGCAGGCCCAGCGCCTGCACCGGTTGCATGCCCCAGGCGTAGTGGCCGGCGAGCACGGCCGCCGCGCCGGCAAGCGCGACCGCCCACAGCGCGCACGTGCCCCAGCGCACCAGTTGCGGATGAAAGGCGCGCAGGTTCAGTTGCCGGCAGGCGACCTGGAATCCCACCGGCAGACTGCAGGCGATGCCGATGCCCAGCAGCGTGTCGCTCCACGCCATCGGCATGCCGGTGACCTGCTGTACCAGGCCGATCGACAACGCCTCGTTGAGCACGCAGCCGCCAAGGTAGGCCACGAACAGGCCGCTCATGCGCGCGCGCGTGGCGAGCCAGAACAGCACGTGCAGGCACAGCAGCAGCAGGTAGAAGCCGAAATACAGGCCGAACTGCAGTCCTTCGCGCCGCGACCGGTTGTCGAACGGCAGCCGTTGCCACACGTCCAGACGGGTGACCAGCGCGTTCTTGCTGCGCAACCGCAGCAGCACCTCGTAATCGCCCGCATGCGTTGGCGCGAACTGGAAGACCGGGCTGCGGTAGTCCACCGGCCAGTCGCGTCGCGGCAGGCGCTCGCCGCTCTCCCCGAGCGCGCGCCAGGCGCCGCCGGCGGGACGCACATAGGCCCGCACGTCATCGAGCAAGGCATTGCTCAATCGCACCATCCAACCGCCCGGCGGTACACTTTCGACATGAACAGGCAGACGCAGCCACACGGCACCGTCGGCGAATCCCGCGTTGAGGCCGGCGGGCAGCCGCGTCCAGCCGCGCGCCGCGGCGGCCTGCGTGGCGTCGAGTCGGCCCTGCGGATCGTCCAGGCGCTGCAGGTATCCGCTCGCATCGTGGTGCGCGGCGGTCAGCGGCAGCGCCGCGGCCGGGGATGGCGCCGGCTCGGCGGCCACGCACACGCCCATTGCCGCCACGAGCCATGCGCACACCCGCCAGCGCCACCATTGCGCCATCATTCGCCATACCGCACCGTTGCCAGCCGATGACGTTACAGCAAACCGCACTGCGCGAGGACGCGCCGCCATGTCCGAAGTGATCCTGCTCGAGGACGAACCGGTGCTGTGCGAGGAACTCGGCGAGTTCCTGCAGGATCTGGGCTATACCGCCGTGTGCGTGGACAGCATCGCCGGCTTCCGGCAACGATTCGATCCGGCGCGCCACAGCATGGCCGTGATCGACGTGGGCCTTCCCGATGGCAGCGGCCTGGAGTTGATCCGCGACCTGCGCCGCGCCGGCCATCGGCTGGGCATCGTGGTGTTCAGCGCGCGCAACACCGCCAGCGATCGCATCGCCGGGCTGGAATTCGGCGCGGATCACTATCTGGGCAAGGGCATCGACCTGGACGAACTGGCTGCGACCCTGGCCGCGCTCGGCCGGCGCTTGGCGCTGCCGCCACCGGCGGCGCGCTGGGTGCTGGAATTGGCCGCTGCGCGCCTGAACGTGCCCAACGCGCCGCCGGTGCCGCTGTCGCGCCAGGATCTGCTGGTGCTGGCGTGCCTGATGCGCCATGCCGGCGAGAGCGTGGGCCACCGCGAGATCGCCGACGCGCTCGGGGTGAACTTCCTCGAGTACGACCGGCGGCGCCTGGACACGCAGATGTACCGCTTGCGGCGCCGCGTGGAGGAGATCAGCGGACGCCCGCTGCCGGTGAAGACCTTGCGCAACAGCGGCTATCGCTTCCACGCGCCGGCGGCGATCGCACCCTGAACGCAGCGGCGCGGCGTGCCGCGCCGACGCGCCCTGCGGCCTGCCACCGATGCGCAAGCGCCGCTGCGGGCTCCCGCAAGTCGCTGAGCCCCGAAACGAAAAACGCCGGCGATGCCGGCGTTCTTCGTAGGCGTTACGGGGCGATCAGCCCTGCCACTTGCCCAGCGCGGCCAGGCCGTTTTCCTTGGCGCGCTCGTACACCACCTGCTGCGCCTTGGCGAAATTGCCCTTCATGTCCTGCGCCCACAGCTTCAGCGCGGCCTGCTGCATGGCGCGGCCGTAGGAGAAGCTCAGCGGCCACGGCAGGTTGCCGAGCTGGTTCATCGCGTTGAGGTGCGCGGTGGACTGCTCGTCGGTCTGGCCGCCGGACAGGAACACGATGCCCGGCAGGATCGCCGGCACGGTGCTCTTGAGGCACATCACGGTGGACTCGGCCACTTCCTCGACGCTGGCCTGCTCGTCGCAGTCCTTGCCGGCGATGACCATCGAGGCCTTGAGGATGGTGCCTTCCAGGACCACGTTCTGCTCGTACAGCGCACCGAACAGCGAACGCAGCGTGGCTTCGGTGACCTCGTAGCAGGTCTCGATGTCGTGGTCGCCGTCCATCAGCACTTCCGGTTCGACCATCGGCACCAGGCCCTGCTCCTGGCACAGCGCGGCGTAGCGGGCCAGCGCATGCGCGTTGGTTTCGATGCACACGCCGGAGGGGATGTCCTCGCCGATGGTGATGACCGCACGCCACTTGGCGAAACGCGCGCCGAGCTTGTAGTACTCCTCCAGGCGCGCACGCAGGCCGTCCAGGCCTTCGGTGATCAGTTCGCCCGGCATGCCGGCCAGCGGATGCGTGCCCTTGTCGACCTTGATGCCGGGGATGATGCCGTGCTCGGCCATGTACTTGGCGAACGGCACGCCGTCCTTGGTCTTCTGGCGGATGGTTTCGTCGTACAGGATCGCGCCGGAGATGTGGTCGCTCAGCTTCGGCGTGGTCAGCAGCAGCTCGCGGTAGGCACGGCGGTTCTCTTCGACATTCTCGATGCCCACGCCGGCGAAGCGCTTGGCGATGGTGCTGGTGGATTCGTCGATCGCGATGATGCCCTTGCCCGGGGCGACCATTGCCTGTGCGGTTTCGGCAAGCTGTTCGATGCTCATACGGTTCCTGATGGCTGCAACGGGGGAACCCCCAGTATACCGGGCCGGCCTGCATGCATTCCGTTACCGCCGGCATTGCAAGCGGTTACAGGCGTAGACCGCGTAGGAGCCCGGCACCTCAGGCCAGCGCATCCGTCATCGCGTCGCACGGCACATGCGCATCGCCCTGCGCTGTCTTCAGCGATGCTGCGTCCGCGGTCGGCGCCTGCGCTGCTGGCAGTGCGATGTCGAGCGCATCGAGCAACGGCCGCCAGTCCTCGGCGCTGCGCGCGCGGCGGTGCGCCAGCAACGCGGCATGGCGGCGCAACCCCGGCAACTGCCAGCGCAGTTCGCAACAGACGCGATCGACTTCCTCGGCCGCCTCCGGCGCGGCGATCAGCCACGGCAGTTGCTCGACCATCTTGCCGGCGCCGGAATCGTGGATGGCCATGATGTAGCCCACGATCAACAGCAGCAGATGCTGCAGGGCCGCGCGCTCGTCCTCGCGCAGATCGCCGCCGCGCTGCAGGCGCAGGGCTTCGTCGCGCGCCCGCTCCAGGCCGTCGAGCAAGGCCGCCACCACTTCGCGCAGGTGCTGCGGATCGTGCGTCGACGCCGGCTCCGGCGCGCAGTCGCGCAGGCGCTCGCTCAGCAGGTCGACCACCTCGCGCGGGAACTGCCCGGGCACCACGCGCAGCGCGATGCGCATCCGCGCCAGCGCCAGCGCATGGCCGCGCTCGCGCTCGAACAAGCCATCCAGCGCTTCGGCGCAGGAGATCAACCGGCCCAGGGGCGAGAGCGCCGGCGTGCCGACCGGGTAGCCGGAACCGTCGATGCGCTCGTGATGCTCGCGCGCGGCGGCGGCCTGCTGCGCCGAATACACGCCGGATTCGCCGAGCAGCGCGGCGCTGATCACCGGGTGCACGCAATGCATGCGCCACTGCGCGAAGTCCTGCTGCGCCTCCGGCAGTTCCAGTACCGCCGGATCCACGTACATCTCGCCGAGATCGTGCAGCAGACCGACCTCCGCGGCCTCGCGCATCGCCGCGTCCGAGCGCGACAGCAGCGCCGCCAGCCAGGCCACCAGCATCGCCACCCGCACCGCGTGCGAGAACGCGGCCGGCCGGGTCTGGCCGAGGGTGGTCAGCAAGGTGCCGGGCGCGCCCAGCGTGCGGGCGCGGGCCAGCGTGGCGATCACCGGCGGCACTTGGTCGCCCAGCAACTGGCGCAGGTGCGGGTGTTCGTCCAGTTCGCGCTGCGCGGCCAGTTGCACTTCGCTCGGGCGCAGCTCCTCGCAGAACGCCAGCGAGGATTCCAGCGGACGCAGCAGGCGCCGCGCGATCAGGCGCTCGCGCAGCCCGGCGTTGATGCGCTGGCCCTTGGCGACCAGCAGGATGCCGCGGCGATCGCGGATGTCTTCGGTGACCACCAGCTCGCGCGTGGCCGAGGCCTGGATCAGGTGTTCAAGGCAATGCGTGCCGGGGCGCTCGGGCAGGTCCAGCCCGAGTTCGGCGTGCGCGCTTGGGGACGTCATGGGGGTGTCGCACGATCAGGGAACGGGAGGGCGCCGCGCCGTTCCATGCGCGATCGAACAGGTGTTGCCGACGGCGCGGCGGCCGAAGCCGCCGCGCCGCGTCCTTCAGAGTTCGCCCAGGCCGCTGGCGCGGCCGTCCGGGCCGACCTCGAGCAGGCGCAGGGTGTTGGTCGCGCCGTGGGTTTCCATGTGCTCGCCGCTGGTGAACACCACGCGGTCGCCCGGCGCCAGCAGGCCGGCCTCGACCAGCACGCGGATCGCGCCGCGCGCGGCCTCGCGCGGGGTCAGGCCGCGGCTGTCGAAGTTGATCGGGAACACGTCGCGCATCATCGCCATGTGCCGGCGCGCGCCATCGTGGCGGGTCACCGCGAAGATCGGCGCCTTGGCGCGGAAGCGCGACAGGTAGCGCGGGGTGCCGCCGGATTCGGTCATCGCCACGATCGCGCGCACGCCCACATGCTGGGACAGGAACATCGTGGCCATGGCGATGGCCTGGTCGGCGCGCTCGAGGTTGCGCGGGGCCATGCCGAAGTCGGTCTCGGTCTCGAACTGGCGCTCGGCGCCCAGGCAGATGCGCGCCATCGCCTCGACCGCGCGGATCGGATAGGCGCCGGCGGCGCTCTCGGCCGACAGCATCACCGCGTCGGTGCCGTCGATCACCGAGTTGGCCACGTCCAGCACTTCGGCGCGGGTCGGGATCGGGCTCTCCACCATCGACTGCAGCATCTGCGTGGCGGTGATCACCACTTTGTTCTGCGCCAGCGATTCCTTGATGATCTTCTTCTGCAGGCCCGGCAGCTCGGCGTCGCCGATCTCCACGCCCAGGTCGCCGCGCGCGACCATCACCACGTCCGAGGCCTCGACGATCTCGCTGAGGTTCTCGATCGCCTCGGTGCGCTCGATCTTGGACACCAGCGCCGCGTCGCAGCCGTGCGCGCGGGCGATGCGCCGCGCCTCGTTCATGTCCTCGGCGTTGCGGCAGAACGACACCGCGATGAAGTCGACGCCGATCTTGGCGACGATGCCGATCAGTTCCTTGTCGCGCTCGGTCAGCGCACCCAGCGACAGCCCGCCGCCCTGCTTGTTGAGCCCCTTGCGATCGGACAGCACGCCATCGTTGAGCACGCTGGTGACGATGCGCTCGCCCTGCACCTCGACCACCTTCAGCTGCATCAGGCCGTCGTCCAGCAGCAGCACGTCGCCCGGGGCCACGTCCTGCGGCAGGCCCAGGTAGCTGACGCCGACCTGGCTGGCATCGCCCGGCGCGGCATTGGGGTCGGCGATCAGGTCGAAGCGGTCGCCGAGCTTGAGCGAGACCTTGCCCTGGGCGAAGCGCTCGATGCGGATCTTCGGGCCCGGCAGGTCGGCGAGGATGCCGATCTCGGCACCGACGCGGGCCGCGGCGGCACGCACTTCGGCGGCGCGCTTGGCCTGGCCGGACGGATCGCCGTGGCTGAAGTTCAACCGCACCACGTTGACGCCGGCGCGGAACAGATCCTCGAGCACGCCCGGCGGGTCGGTGGCAGGACCGAGGGTGGCGAGAATCTTGGTGCGGCGCTGACGTTCGATCATGATGGCATCCTTGGAAAAAGCGCTCAAAGCTAGCACACGCGCCCCTCACACAGCATGGCATTTCGGCATAGACGCACGCGCGGCCCGGCATAGGGAGCGGACAATGCGGGACAGTATGTGGTCATGCCGCGCCAACCGGCGCCGGCCCGCGGGCGCCACCTGGACGAGATGACATCAGGCCACACGCCGTGCGCGGCCAGGACCCTGTGCGCCGGATGCACCGGCGCACGTACCCATTCAGGCCGCGACCAGCGCCGGCAACTGCGTCGGCGTCTGCGCCAGCACATCGGCGCCGGCCTGGCGCAGTTCCTCGGCATCGCCGAAGCCCCACAGCACACCGATGCTGCGCATGCCGTGGTGGCGCGCACCGTCGATGTCCATGCGCCGGTCGCCGATCATGCGGCATTGCGCCGGCACCACCGCGAGCCGCCGCAGCGCCTCGGCGATCAGGTCCGGCTTGGCCCGGCGCGCGCCGTCGTCGCTGGCGCCGACGATCTCCTCGAAGCGACCGCCGAACGGCAACTGTTCGACGATGCGCCGTGCGAAGCGCTCGTTCTTCGAGGTCACCACCGCCAGGCGGTGGCCCGCCGCGGCAATCGCCTCCACCGCCGCGCCGATGTCCGGGAACACCGTGTGCTCGCGCCAGCCGTGGCTGTCGTAGCGGCTGCGGTACAGCGTCAAGGCCTGCTCCACCAGCGCAGCATCGTCGCCGAAGTGCTGCTGGAAGCTGTCGCGCAGCGGCGGGCCGATCCAGGCGCGCAACTGCGCCGGGGTCGGCAACGGCTGGCCCAGTTCGGCGAAGGCATGGCGCAGGCTGCCGACGATGCCGGCCTCCGAATCGACCAGGGTGCCGTCCAGGTCGAAGAACAGGACGTCGGCGGCGCTCACGCGCCGCGCGCCTGCAGCGCGGCCACCGCCGGCAGGGTCTTGCCTTCCAGGAACTCCAGGAACGCGCCGCCGCCGGTGGAGATGTAGCTGACCTGCTCGGCGATGCCGTACTTGTCGACCGCGGCCAGGGTGTCGCCACCGCCGGCGATGGAGAACGCCGACGAGGCGGCGATCGCCCGCGCCAGGGTCTCGGTGCCCTTGCCGAAGGCGTCGAACTCGAACACGCCGACCGGGCCGTTCCAGACCACGGTGCCGGCCTTGGCGATCAGCTCGGCGTAGTGCGCGGCGGTCTGCGGGCCGATGTCCAGGATCAGGTCGTCGTCGGCGACATCGGTGACCGCCTTCACCGTGGCCTCGGCGTCGGGCATGAACTGCTTGGCCACCACCACGTCGCTGGGCAGCGGGATCGCCGCGCCGCGCGCGTTGGCGTCGGCGACGATCTTGCGCGCGGTCTCCAGCAGGTCCGGCTCGCACAGCGACTTGCCCACCGCGTGCCCGGCCGCGGCGATGAAGGTGTTGGCGATGCCACCGCCGACGATCAACTGGTCGACCTTGTCCACCAGGTTGGACAGCAGCTCCAGCTTGGTCGAGACCTTGCTGCCGGCGACGATCGCCAGCAGCGGCTTGGCCGGTTGCTCCAGCGCCTTGGCCAGCGCGTCCAGCTCCGCCATCAGCAGCGGGCCGCCGGCGGCGACCGGGGCGAACCTGATCACGCCATGGGTGGAGGCCTGCGCGCGGTGCGCGGTGCCGAAGGCGTCCATCACGAACACGTCGCACAGCGCCGCGTACTTCTTCGCCAGCGCCTCGTCGTCCTTGCCCTCGCCGACGTTCATGCGGCAGTTCTCCAGCAGCACGATCTGCCCCGGCTGCACGTCCACGCCATCGACCCAGTCGCGGATCAGCGGCACGTCCACGCCGAGCAGCGCAGCCAGGCGGATGGCCACCGGCTCCAGCGAATCCTCCTGGGTCCACACGCCTTCCTTGGGCCGGCCCAGGTGCGAGGTCACCATCACCGCCGCGCCCTGCGCCAGCGCGTGCTTGAGCGTCGGTACCGAGGCCAGGATGCGCTGCTCGGAGGTGATCAGGCCATTGTCGATCGGCACATTCAGGTCTTGCCGGATCAGCACGCGCTTGCCGGACAGGTCGAGATCGGTCATTCGCAGGATGGACATGTGATTGCTCGCTTTCGTGGGGTTGCAAAGGGAAAACCGCGCCATCGGTGCAGTGTCGACGTCGGCGGCGGAACGCCAGGTGCAGGCGCGCCGGCCGATCGCCGCGCGGCGGCGAAACCGCCATTGTCCGGCGTCGGCCGCACAGCGGCAAATCGGTGCGCTGGCGCACGCACGGCGCAGCGTGCGCGCGCTCGCCTGCCCGCGGGTCAGCCCGCGCCGTCGGCGGCGCCGGGTTTGCGCAGCAGGCTCAGCGCGAAACCGACCACCAGCAGCGCGCCGCCGATCAGCAGCGCCCACAGCAGCCAGGTCTTCCAGTCGCGCGGCGGTGGTGGTGCCTGCAACGCCGCGGCCCCGGCCAGGGGTTGCGCCGCGCCGAGGCTGGCGGTGGCCGGCGCCCATTGCGGCCCGCGCTGGGTATGCAGGGCCTGCAGTGCGGCGGCCAGCGGCGCCGGCGCACGCTGGGTGCGCGCACTGCCGGCGGCCAGCGCATAGGGCGGCGCGCCCTGCGCCAGGAACACCAGCGTCTCCGGCTGGTAGCCCAGGCGCAGCGCCGGCCGCTGCCGGCCCGGATCCTGCGCCGCCAGCAGCCGCCAGTAGCGGTCGCGCACCGGCGCGGTCAGCGCCTGCGGCGGCGAACGGCTGCCGCCGCCGACCTGATAGGCCAGCCACGGACCGGCGCGGTCCTGCCATGGCGCCTCGGCGCTGTCGCGGCTCTGCACGCGCCATTCGATGGCGTTGTTGCCGGGCAGGGCGATATCGATGCGCGTCACCGGATAGCGCCCCGGCGACACGAACGCATAGCTGTGCTGCGCGGGATCGCTGCTCGCCGCGTCCAGTTGCTGCCAATGCCAGTCGGCGGCGACCGGTGCCGGCGCCAGTTCGGCCTCCACCCCGGTCAGCGGCGGTGCGCTGGCGCCGGCCAGCGGCAGCAGGCGCAGGTAGCGCACCTCGCGTCCGATGGGAATGCGCAGTTGCTGCAGGCGGTGCCCCTGGTTGCTGAGGTCGACCAGGGTCGCCTCGTCCACCACCACCTCCCACTCGCGCAGGTCGTCGCTGCCCTCGACGCGGTAGCGGGCCTGCTGTGGCTGCGCAGCGGCGGCCCATTGCAGCGACAGCGCACGCAGTGGCGCGTGCAGTGCGCTGGCATCGACCAGCCAGCCCGCAACGCCTGCGTCGGGACCGCCGCCCGCCACACGGGTCTGGATGCGGCGCACGCTGCCGTCGCGGTCGCGTTCGGCGATCAACTCCAGGTCCGCGGCGCGCCCGTCGCGCGCGGCAGGCAACGGAAACCACGGCAACGGCTGCCGGCGCGGCGCGGTCTCGGCCTGCTCGGCGGCGAACAGCGCCGCCGGCAACGGGTCGCCCGCGGCGTTGAACACCTCCACGTCGCCCAGCGAGGCGCGCTGCGCGCTGCGGTAGACCGCATCGTCGAGTTGCACGCGATAGGCGCCGGCAGCGGCGTCCTGCAGGGTCAGCGGCCACTGCTGGGCGTAGTCGTCGCGCTGGCTGGCGGCGAACGCGCACAGCGGCAACCCGGCCAGCAACAACGGAAACAGCGCACGTCGGATCATGGAATGGCCTCCTCGGCCGGTTCGGCGGCGCGCGGCGGTGCCGGCGCCAGATAGCCGACCACCGTACACAACAGCCCGTAGGCGATGAACGAGGCGATGCCGGCGACGTTGCCGAGGTTGCCGCGGTCCACCAGCAACAGCTTGCCCAGCACCACCGCCATCAACACCGCGCCGGCCAGCCACAGGCCGCGCTGGCCGCGTCGCGAGCCCAGCACCCAGCCGAGCACGCCCAGCACGCTCCAGACCACGGTCAGGCTGGTCTGCGCCACGCCATCGCCGAGCACGCCGGGCCACGGCACCGCCGCCCAATAGTGCACCGCATGCAGAGTGACGCTGGTGATCCACAGGAAGCCGGCAGTGGCCAGCAGATGCGTGCGCCATGGGCGCAGCAGCGCCGGCAGTTCGGGGCTGCGGGTCCAGCGTACGCCCAGGACCAGCAGCGCCAACTGGCTCAGTTCCAGCGGATTGAGCAGCGGCACCCAGGGCAACGGCGCGCTGCTGCCGGGCAGGCTCAGGCTGTACAGCCAGGCCACCGTCAGCAGCCCGAAGTAGGTGCTCTGCAGCGCGCTGCGGCACGGCGCGAAGGCCGTGCCCAGCGGCGCCGCCAGCCAGTTCCAGCGCCACAGCGACAGCGCCGTCGCCAGCAACCAGGGCGCCAGCAACAGCATCCAGCGCCAGCCGGCGGCGAGGTCGCTGTGCAGCGCGATCCAGGTGCACAGCAGCCCGACCACGGTGGGCCACACCAGCCACCACACGAACTGCGCCGCGCGCGCCACGCCGCCCCCGCTGTCGCGCAGGCACAGCAGGCTGCGCACGCCGAGCACCGCGAACAGCGCCCAGGCCCAGGCGCCGTGCCCGGCGAACGGTTGCCCGTGCGCATCGGCCTGCCAGGCCGCCAGCGGCAACGCCAGCGCCAGGCCGCCCAACGTGGTCGCGGCCAGCGCCGGCGCCGGCCAGCGCCGCTGCGCTTCGGCCGCGAGCCAGCCGCTGACCGCCGCCCAGGCCAGCAACACGTCGGGCCGCGCGTCGGCGTCGACGAAGCGCAGGATCTCGGCGACGCCGATCCCGCACCACCAGGCCAGCCCCCACAGGTAGTAGCCCAGCGCGGGCATGGCGGCACGCTCGCGGCGATAGCACCAGGCGCTGGCGAAGCCGGCCAGGGCCAGCAGCAGCGCGCTCATGCAGGTGGCATTGGCCACGGCCTGGCTGTCCTGCACCGCCGCATCCAGGCCCAGGGTGAAGCCCAACGCGGCCGCCAGTTGCAGCCCGGCGCCGCTGAGCTGCGGCAGCCAGCGCCGCTGGCGCAGGCCCAGCCACACCAGCGCCGCCCCCTCCAGCGCGAACACGCTGGCGGTCGCGCGCGCCGACAGCGCCAGCGGCACCGCCAACGTGGCGAAGCCCACCGCCAGCACCGCATACGCCTGCCCCAGCAGGGCGAAGCGCGCGCGCCGGATCAGCGCCGCGGCCAGCAGCGCATAGAGCGCCGCCAGGCCCAGCGCGCACAAGGCCAGCGGCAGGCGCTCGCCGCGCAACAGCCCGGCCTGCAGCGAGAACGCGATCAGCGGTGTGCCGAACAGCAGGCTGCCGTCGATCAGCGCGCTGCGCGCGGCCTGCTGGCGCCGCGCGTACAGGATCGGGATCAGCAGGTAGAAGGCGAAGAACAGCAGCAGGAACGGCTCGGTGCTGGCGAACTTCTCCGGCCGGTACTGCAACACGCCCCACAGCGTGCCGATGCCGAAGGTGAAACCGAACCCGAGCAGGTTCAGCACCCGCCACGGCCGGTACCAGGCGATCGCGAACACCGCCGCGTTGAGCAGCGCGTAGTAGGAGAACAGCGCCACGTGGTTGCCGCTGCCGGTGGACAGCCACAGCGGCGCGAGGAAGCCGGCCAGCGTGCCCAGCACCGCCAGGGTGCGCGATTCCTGCGCCACCGCCAGCACGCACATGCCCGCGACCAGGGCGATGCTCAGCGCCAGCGCCGCGCCCGCCGGGATCAGCCCGGACAGCTTGAACGCGGCGAACACGGTCAGCAGCAACACGCCGATCGCCCCGCCCTGCAGGGCCAGCGCGAAGCTGCGCTTGCGCGCGCGCTGGCGCCAGCCGAAGGCCAGGCCCGCCAGCGACGCGGCGGCGATGCCGGCGTAGCGCAGTTGGATCGGCATGCGCAGCCAGCCCTGGTCGCCGGCGTACTTGAGCAGCGCGGCGACGCCGGCCAGCAGCACCAGCATGCCGATCTTCACCGGCACGTTGCCCTCGGTGAACCAGCGTTTGACCCCGCTCACCAACCGCTCGATCGGGTCGGGCCGGTGCGGCGCGGCGATCGCGGCCGCCGCGGCGGCACGCGCCTGCGCTTGCGCCTGTTGCTGCTCGGCGCGCTCGACCGCGGCGGCCAGCGTCGCGAAATCGTCGGCGTGCTGCGGCATCGGCAAGGGCGGCGGCAACGGCGGCGGCGCGCCCGCGTCCTCCACGACGAGGGGCGGACGCGCGGGCTCGGGCGACGCCGCGATCGGCACGTCCTCGGCCTGCGTCCCGGCGTCGACGGCGGATTCCGGTTCCCCCGCCGCAGCCGCAGGACCGGCCCAGGCCGTCGCAGGCGCCACCGGGGCGGCCGCCATCCGCGCGACCTTCGCCTCGAGCGCGGCGAGCCGCTGGCGCAGGCGCGACTGCCCGACCAGGGCCACGATCAACAGCACCGGCATCGCCAGCACCGCCAACACCACCAGCACGACCAACATCTCCATTCGACTCGCATCTCCACGGCGGTGGCACGGCGCGTCTGACGCGCACCAGGTGCCCGGCGGCGCCGGACCTGGCGCAGATGGTAGACGAGTTCGGGACCGACATCGGCCCACAGACGAGGCCGCAACCCAGGCAGGGCAAGCCTCGGCGTTCCGACGAACGGTCTTCACACCACCCTCAAGTCGATGAATCGACGGCCGCTACACCCCTTACCGCGTCGTCCGTCTGCTGTTCCCTCCCACCCCTCCGGCAGCATGAATGAACCTACCCGCCCACCCCGCCGAAACGGGGATCGATGACCATATCCGCGCCGTCGTCGGCCTGTCCGACCAACTGCTCGGCCAACTGCGCCGCTCCTTGCAGGGCATCGACGCGATCAACCGCACCACCCACATGATCTCGATGAACGCGCGCATCGAATCGGCGCGCATCGGTGCCGCCGGACGCGGCTTCAGCGTCATCGCGCAGGAAATGGACGGGCTGTCGCGGCGCGTGGCCGAGGCCACCCAGGACCTGGACAAGGTCGCCGCGCGCACCAGCGCGGAGATGCGGCAGACGCTGAGCCGGCTGCAGGACGACGTGCGCCGCACGCGGCTCAGCGAACTGGCCTTGAGCAACATCGACCTGATCGACCGCAACCTCTACGAGCGCAGTTGCGACGTGCGCTGGTGGGCCACCGACGCCGCGGTCGTGGCGGCGGCGCGCACCGACAGCGACGCCGAGGCGCTGGCCTACGCGTCGCGGCGCATGGGCCAGATCCTGGATTCGTACACGGTCTACTTCGACTTGATCCTGGCCGGCAGCGATGGCCGCATCCGCGCCAACGGCCGGCCGCGGCAGTTCGCCTCGGTCGGCAGCGACGTCTCCGCGCAGCCGTGGTTCGAGCAGGCCATGCGCACCCGCAGCGGCGAGGACTTCAGCTTCCAGGGCGTGCACGCCAGTGCGCTGGCCGACGGCGAGCGGGTCCTGGTGTACGCGTGTACGGTCCGCGAGGGCGGCCGCATCGATGGCCGCGTGCTGGGCGTGCTGGGCATCGTGTTCCGCTGGGACGCGCTGGCGCAGACGATCGTGCAGCGCACGCCGCTGTCCGAATCCGAGTGGGGCCGCAGCCGGGTCTGCATCGTCGACGCGCAGGGCCAGGTGCTGGCCGACTCGGCCGGGCGCATGCTGCAGGACCGGATCGACTTCGACGGCCGCGACGCCTTGTTCAAGCAGCCGCGCGGCGCCGTGCTGATCGACCTCGACGGCCGGCCGCACTGCATCGGGCATGCCGCCTCGCCCGGCTACGAAACCTACCGCACCGGCTGGCACTCGCTGATCCTGCAGGCCCTGTAGCCCGCCCACAACGCAACGGCGCCCTGCGCAAAAAGCGGCAGCGGATCACGGAGCAGCGCGCGCTCCGTGATCCGCTGCGCGCGCAGCTGCACGCCGCATCGCGCTCGCGATCCCGCCATCCGCCTTGCCGACAGGGGCGTCGTCGCTGCCTGAATGCCGCTGCGCGCTGTATTGACGACGTCATTTCGCCATGCCTAAGCTCGCTGCGCCGCGCTGATGCCGGACCGGCACATCGCCTTGACGCGGCCGGTGCATTCTGGATTGCAGACGCCCCTTCCCAGGTAAACGGACATGACCATGAAACCCTTTCGCACCCTGCTGATCTCGGCCATGCTGGCCGCGTCCTTCGCCGCTCCCGCCCTGGCCGAAAAGGTCGACAATCCGGAGCTCTACACCCCCGATGCGGTGAAGAAGAACATCGTCATCGGCAAGACCACCAAGGAACAGGTGCGCGCGATCTATGGCGAGCCCAAGCACGTTTACAGAACATCCGGAAAGGAAGGCGGTTACGAAAAGTCGTGGACCTACCGGCCGGGCGAGTCGCACGGCGAAAAGATCCGCGGGACGGCAACCACCGTACTGAAGCGCATGCTGCCCGGTTACTACACCGGCCAGGCGGTCAACGAAGCCCAGGATCACGGCGTCGGCGCGCGCAACGTCAAGTCCTACGATCTGGAAGTGGAATTCGATGCCAATGGCGTCGTCACCGACTATCGGCAGTCCGAAAGCAACCAGTCGCGCGACGCGCTGTAACTGCCTGCGGCATCCAGCGCGCCGCGGCAGATCCAGCGGCCTGCCGCAACGAAAGAGGAGCGCTCACGCGCTCCTTTTTCGTTACCTCGATCTCGATGACGGCGGCGCAGGCCAACCCGAACGCCACCACATGACCGCGGCTTACTTCGCCACCACCTTGACCATCTCCAGGCACTTGTTGGAATAGCCCCACTCGTTGTCGTACCAGGACACCAGCTTGACGAAGGTGCCGTCCAGGGCGATGCCGGCATCGGCATCGAAGATCGAGGTGCGCGCGTCGCCGCGGAAATCGGTCGCCACCACCTTGTCTTCGGTGTAGCCGAGGATGCCCTTCAGTGCGCCTTCGCTCTGCGCCTTCACTTCGGCGCAGATCTCGGCGTAGGTGGCCGGCTTTTCCAGTTCCACGGTCAGGTCGACCACCGACACGTCCGAGGTCGGCACGCGGAAGCTCATGCCGGTGAGCTTCTTGTTCAATTCCGGGATCACCACGCCGACCGCCTTGGCCGCGCCAGTGCTGGACGGAATGATGTTCTCCAGGATGCCGCGGCCGCCGCGCCAATCCTTGTTGCTCGGGCCGTCCACGGTCTTCTGCGTGGCGGTGGCCGCGTGCACGGTGGTCATCAGGCCGCGCTTGATGCCCCACTTGTCGTTGATCACCTTGGCCAGCGGCGCCAGGCAGTTGGTGGTGCAACTGGCGTTGGAGACGATGGCCTGGCCGGCGTAGGTGCTGTCGTTGACGCCGTACACGAACATCGGCGTGTCGTCCTTCGACGGCGCCGACAGGATCACCTTCTTGGCGCCGGCGTCCAGGTGCTTTTGCGCGGTGTCCTTGGTCAGGAACAGGCCGGTGGACTCGATCACCACGTCCACGCCGACCTCGCCCCACTTCAGCGCCGCCGGATCGCGCTCCTGGGTCAGGCGGATCTTCTTGCCGTTGACCAGCAGGTGGTTGCCGTCGACCGACACCTCCGCCTGGAAGCGGCCGTGCACGGAGTCGTACTGCAGCATGTAGGCCAGATAATCCGGCTCCAGCAGGTCGTTGATGGCGACGATCTCGATGTCGCTGCCGAAATTCTGCACCGCCGAGCGCAGCACGTTGCGCCCGATGCGACCGAAACCGTTGATGCCGACCTTGATTGCCATTTCAGTAGCTCCTGCGGCCGCGTCTGGCGCGGCGGATGGAAGGGGAACCGCATTCTAGCAGGCCGGCCGCGCCACGCCGGACACGCCGGTTTGATCAGGATCAAGGCGGCGCGGCGGCGCGCGCCGGACACTGCGGCCACACCCAACCGAGACTCCACCATGCGCACCACCTCCCCCCTCCTGCTCACCGGCCTGGCCGCCGCCCTGATCCTGTGCGCCCTGCCGGCGCTGGCGCAGTCGCAAGGCGACTGGACCCTCGGCATCGGCGCCCACCAGGTCAATCCGAAGTCCGACAACGGCACGCTGGCCGGCGGCACCCTGCCGCTGCGCATCGACAGCAATGTCCGCCCGACGGTGACCTTCGAGTACTTCGTGCACCAGGACCTGGGCGTGGAAGTGCTGGCGGCGCTGCCATTCGAGCACGACATCAGCGTCAAGGGCGTGGGCAAGGTCGGCAGCACCAAGCACCTGCCGCCGGTGGTGTCGCTGCAGTACCACTTCAACAGCGCCGGCAAGGTCTCGCCGTTCGTCGGCGCCGGCCTCAACTACACCACCTTCTTCAGCGAGAAGACCACCGGCGCGCTGGCCGGCAGCAAGCTCAAGCTGGACGACTCCTGGGGCCTGGCCGCGCACGCCGGCGTGGACATCGCGCTCACCGAGAAATCGGCGCTGCGCGTGGACATGCGCTGGATCGACATCGACAGCAAGGTCAAGGTCAACGGCAGCGACCTGGGCACCGCGCACATCGATCCGCTGGTGTACGGCCTGGCCTACGTGATGAAGTTCTGAGACAGGCACCGGCGCCGCTGCGACCTGCGGCGCCGGTGGCAGCAGGATCGGCGCCGTGCGTCGCAGCGGCGCCATCGCGCGCGGCGGCCCAGGCCGACGCCGCATGCCGTGCAAGCGGCAGCCCCGGAGCGCAGCGCGTCCGCGGCGCTTCTCTGGCAGACTACGCGCCACACGGATGTGGATCGGCGCCCTTCGGGCCGACACGGGGTTCGCATCCGCCCACTCGTCGTCCACCGGGGTCTCCCATGCCGCCACGCCTGTTCCGTCGCCTCGCCGTCGTCGCCTTCGCCAGCATCGCGCTGCCCGCCGCGGCGCAGTCGGCCGGCCACTTCACCACCAGCTACGGCCTGCACGGCATGGTGCCGGGGTCGTCCAACGGCACGCTGCGCGGCAGCGACCAGCGCTTCGAAGCCGACGTCGCGCCGGCCGTGTCGTTCACGTACGAGTACTTCTTCCGCGGCAACCTCGGCATGGAGATCCAGGGCCTGGTCGGCCAGCAGAAGATCGGCGTGGACCGCGGTGGCGACATCGGCAGCGCCTGGATGCTCTCGCCCACCATCTCGCTGCAGTACCACTTCAACGGCAACGGCGACATCTCCCCGTTCGTCGGCGCCGGCCTCAACTACACCGCCTTCCTCGGCAGCGACGGCAAGGGCGCGTTTTCGTCCGACGACGTCAAGTTCAAGGACAGCGTCGGCCCGGCGCTGCATGCCGGCGTGGATTTCGCGGTCGGCGAACGCAGCGCGATCCGCGTGGATGCGCGCTGGATTGGCATGCGCAGCGACGTGGAGGTGGACGGCGGCACGCTCGGCAAGGCCAAGCTCGATCCGGTCACCTACGGCGTCGCCTACCTGATGTATTTCTGAGCCGGCGGCCGGGCCGCGTCCACGGACGCGGCTCGGCGCGGTCGGCGACGCCGCTTGGCACGGGCGTCCGTCGTGCTGAGCGGCAACGCAACAGACCCGGCGCGCGTCATGGCCGCGTCGTCGGCGCCGGCTAGAATCGGCGCATGAAAATCTCTCCCTTCGTTTGCACCGCGCTCGCCGCGGCCCTTGCCGCGGCGCCGTCCGCCGCCTTCGCCTGGGGCCCGCTGGGCCACCGCCTGGTCGCCGATCTCGCCGACACCCAACTCACCCCGCAAGCCCGCGCGCAGGTCCGTACCCTGCTGCAGGGCGAACCCGACCCGACCCTGGCCGGCGTCGCCAACTGGGCCGACCAGCTCCGCGAACACGACCCCGACCTGGGCAAGCGCAGCGCGCGCTGGCATTACGTCAACCTGGCCGAGAACGACTGCCACTACGAGCAGACCCGCGACTGTCCGGACGGCAACTGCGCGGTCGAAGCGCTGCGCCGCCAGGCCGCAATCCTCGCCGACCGCAGCCAGCCGCAGGCCGCGCGTGCGCAGGCGCTGAAGTTCGTCGTGCATTTCGCCGGCGACGTGCAACAGCCGCTGCATGCCGGCTACGCCCGCGACAAGGGCGCCAACACCGTGCAGATCCAGTTCGAGGGCAAGGGCAGCAATCTGCACTCGCTGTGGGACAGCGGCCTGCTGCGCAGCCGCGGGCTGGACGAACAGGCGTACCTGGCCGAGCTGGAGAAGCAGCCGTTGCCGGCGCCCTCGCCGGCGAGCAGCGCGCTGCCGCCGCCGGCCGCGGCGTGGGCCGAGGCTTCCTGCAAGATCATGCTGCGTCCGGGCTTCTATCCGCCCGGCGCCACGCTGCCGGCCGATTACGTGACGACCTGGCGCCCGGTCGCCGAGGCGCAGTTGCGCCAGGCCGGTGCCGATCTGGCGGCAACCTTGAACGCCGCGCTGGGCAAGTAAGCCTGTTGCGGATCGTAGGAGCGGCTTCAGCGGCGACAGGGCGTTCCCAGGAAAGCCCCATCGCGGCTGAAGCCGCTCCTACAAAAGCAATTACGCCACACCCAACTGCGCGCGCGTCCAGCGCACGATCTCGGCGGTGCCGATGGCGCCGCTGTGTCGGCCGAGTTCGCGGCCTTGCCGCAGCAGAAGCAGCGTCGGGATGCTGCGGATGCCGAAGCGCCCGGCCAACGCCGGCTGCGCGTCGCTGTCCAGCTTGCCCAGGCGCAGCCGCGGCTCGAGGTGCGCGGCCGCGGCCGCGAAGTGCGGGGCCATGGTCCGGCACGGGCCGCACCACGGCGCCCAGACGTCCACCAGCAACGGCAGGTCGCTGCGCTCGGCATGCGCGGCAAACGTCTCGGCGGTCAGCGTGACCGGTGTGGCGTCGAACAAGCCGCGATGGCAGCGTCCGCATTGCGGCGCGTCCGCCAGTTTCGCGTCCGGCACCCGGTTGAGCGCGGCGCAGTGCGGGCAGGCGACATGCAGCGGCGTGGTCATGCCCCGGCCTCGATGCTCTTGTCGCCGAGCAGCACGGTGCCCTGCGCATCCTTGACCGTGACCTGCACGTCGATGCCCTGGCGCACGCTCTGGGTGACCACGCAGAACTGCTCGAACTGGGCCAGGATCCGCTCCAGTTGCGCGTAGTCCTGGTTGGCGCCGGGCAGTTGCAGTTCCACCGACGCCTGCGGAATGCGCCAGAACCCTTCCGGGTTGCGCATCGGCGTGGCGGTGATGTGCGCGACCACACCGGCCGGATCGTTCTTGTACTTGCGCATCGCGAACAGCAGGCTCGCCGCCAGGCAATTGGCGATGCCGGCCAGCAGGATGCGCGTGGGATTGGGGCCGCGCTCCTGGCCCAGCGGCGCGGTTTCGTCGCTCAGCCAGGGCTCCAGCGCGGTTTCGTCGAAGCGAATGCGGAACGCGAAGTCCGTGTCCTGCTCCAGGGTGACGCGGATCGGATCGCCGATGGGCATCGTGGAAACTCCACTTCGATCAAAGGGATTTCGACTCTACGCCGGCACCGGTAACGGCGTGTGGACGCAGCGTCGTGCTCACGCAGCCGCTTCGCGCCGTGCCAACGGGTAGTACAGCAACGGAATGACCAGCAGAGTCAGCGCCGTGCTGACCAGGATGCCGAACAGCAGCGCCACCGCCAGGCCGTTGAAGATCGGATCGTCGAGGATGAACAGCGCACCCAGCATCGCCGCCAGGCCGGTCAGCACGATCGGCGGGGCGCGCACCGCACAGGCCTCGATCACCGCCTGTTCGGCGCTGCGCCCCTGCGCCAGGGCATGACGGATGAAGTCCACCAGCAGGATCGAATTGCGCACGATGATGCCGGCCAGGGCGATCATGCCGATCATGCTGGTCGCGGTGAACTGCGCGCCGAGCAGCGCATGGCCCGGCATCACCCCGATCACCGTCAGCGGAATCGGCGCCATGATCACCAGCGGCAGCAGATAGCTGCGGAACTGCGCCACCACCAGCAGATAGATCAGCAACAGGCCCACCGCGTAGGCGATGCCCATGTCGCGGAAGGTCTCGTAGGTGATCTGCCATTCCCCGTCCCACTTCACCGCGAAGTCGGCGGTGTCGGTCGGCGGTGCGATGAAATGCTGCTGCAGCGTCTGCCCATCGAGCGGCTGCCGGCGCAGTTGCCCGACCAGGTCGAACATGCCGTACAGCGGGCTGTCCAGGCGCCCGGCTTCGTCGCCGGTGACGTACACCACCGGCCGCAGGTCCTTGTGCGCGATGCTGTCGTCCCAGGGCAGGCGCTGCACCGCGACCAGTTCCGACAGCGGCAGCAGTTGCCCATCGCCGCCGCGCACGCGCAGCGCCAGCAGGCGTGCGCTGGCGGCCTGCGCGGCGCCCGGCAGGCGCAGCCGTATCGGCTGTGCCACCTTGGAGATGCCATCGTGCAGCCAGGTGACGTCCAGACCCTGTACCGCCGTGGTCAGGGCATCGGCGATGGACGCCTGGCTCACGCCCAGACGCGCGGCGCGCACGCGGTCGACCACCAGCGTTTCGCGGGTGGCCGCACTCTCCACGCTGGTGTCGACATCGACCACGTTCGGCGTGCGCAGGAAGCGCCGCTCCAGCGCCAGGGCGAGCTGGCGGCTGCGCGGATAGTCCGGCCCGTACACCTCGGCCACCAGCGGTGACAGCACCGGCGGCCCCGGCGGCACCTCCACCACCTTCAGCGACGCCCCATGCCGGCGTGCGATCGCCGCCAGCGGCGGACGCAGCGCGCGGGCGATGGCATGGCTGTGGCGCGTGCGCTGGTGTCTGTCGACCAGGTTCACCTGCAGGTCGCCGACGTTGTTGCCGCTGCGCAGGAAGTACTGCCGCACCAGGCCATTGAAGTTGACCGGCGCCGAAGTACCGGCATAGCCCTGGTAGTCGTGCACCTCGGGCGTGCGGTCGAGCACCCCGGCCAGGTCCACCAGCAACGCATCGGTGTCCTGCAGGGTGCTGCCCTCGGGCAGGTCGACCACGATCTGCAGTTCCGACTTATCGTCGAACGGCAGCATCTTCAGCACCACCCATTGCAGTCCGACCAGGCCCACCGCGGCCAGCAGCAGCGCCGCGATGCCGGCGAACAGCCAGCCGCGCCGGCGCGCGCCGCGGGCCGGATCCAGGAACGGGTGCAGCAAGCGCGCGAACAGGCGCTGCAGGCGCGGCGGCGCATCGCCACCGGTTTCTGCCTGCGCGGTGCGTACCGGCACATGGCGCTTCAGCAGCTTCAGCGCCAGCCACGGCGTCACCACCAGCGCGATCGCCAGCGACAGCAGCATGCCGACCGAGGCGTTGATCGGGATCGGCCGCATGTACGGCCCCATCAGGCCGCTGACGAAGGCCATCGGCATCAGCGCCGCGATCACGGTGAAGGTGGCGAGGATGGTCGGGCCGCCGACCTCGTCCACCGCGGGCGGGATCGCCTCGCGCAAGGTCTTGCCGCCGGCGCGCAGATGGCGGTGGATGTTCTCCACCACCACGATGGCATCGTCGACCAGGATGCCGATGGAGAAGATCAGCGCGAACAGCGACACGCGATTGAGGGTGAAGCCCATCGCCCACGAGGCGAACAGCGTCAGCGCCAGGGTCAGCACCACCGCGCTGCCGACCACGATGGCCTCGCGCCAGCCCAGCGCGAACAGCACCAGCAGCACCACCGAGGCGGTGGCGAACACCAGTTTGTGGATCAGCTTGGCGGCCTTGGCCGCCGCGCTGGCGCCGTAGTCGCGGGTGACCTCCGCATGCACGCCCTGCGGCAGCAGTTCGCCGCGCAAGGCCTGCAGGCGCGCGCTCACCGTCCGGGTAAGCGCCGAGGCGTCGCTGCCCGGCTTCTTGGCGATGGCCAGGGTCACCGCCGGCGCGCGCCCCTGCGCCGGGCCACCATGCGCGGGCGGCGCGCCGTACCACACGTAGGCCGTAGGCAGGTCGGCACCGGCCTGGATCTGTGCCACATCGCGCAACTGCAGCGGCCGGCCGTCGTGCACGCCGATCACCAGCTCGCGCACGGCGTCGGCATCGGCCAGGAACCGCCCGGCACTGAGCGGCACCGCACGGCCGCCGCCGATGCGGTCGCCGAGCGGGCGCACCACGTTCGCCCCCTGCAGCGCCTGGCCGAGATCGGCCACGGTGAGGTCGTAGGCGGCCAGTCGCGCCGGATCCAGCGTCACCGTGACCACCCGCGGCGGCGCGCCGATGCTGTAGATGTCGCGCGTGTCGGGAAGGCGCTTGAGTTCGGCTTCCAGCGTGCGCGCGATCGCGCCCAGGTCGGCGGCGCTGCGCTGCGGATCGTCGCTCCACAGGGTCACGCTCATCACCGGCACGTCGTCGATGCCCTTGGGCTTGACCAGCGGCGCGCTGGCACCCATCTGCGTCGGCAGCACGTCCAGATTGGAATACACCTGGTTGTACAGGCGCACCAGCGCGGTCTGCCGCGGCACCCCGACCTGGAATTCGACGGTCAACACCGCCTGTCCGGGGCGGCTCACCGAGTACACGTGCTTGATGCCCTCGATCTCGTCGAGCTTCTGTTCAAGCGGCGTGCTCAGCAGGTGTTCGACCTCGCGCGCATCGGCGCCCGGCAGCGACACGAACACATTGGCCATGGTCACGTCGATCTGCGGCTCTTCCTCGCGTGGGGTGATCGCCACCGCGGCCACGCCGAGCAGCAGGCCGAGCAGGGCCAGCAGCGGCGTCAGCGGATTGGCCTGGAAGAACGCCGCCAGCCGGCCGGACATCCCGAAACGGGCAGCCATCTCAACGCTCCGCCAGCGCGCGCCGCTGCGCGGCCAGCGCCTGCCCGGCGGCGACCGGATCGCGCACCACCCGCTCGCCCGCGCGCAGTCCGGCCAGCACTTCCACCCGCTGCGCATCGCGCTGCCCGATCCGCAGCTGCCGCAGGCTGAGCCGACCGTCGGCCAGCACATAGGCCGCGCTGAGTTCGCCCCGTTGCAGCAGCGCCGACAGCGGAATGCTCAACGGCATCGCCGCCGCGGCATCGCCGGCCGCCAGCGGAAAACCGACCTTGGCCGTGGTGCCGGGTGCCGGGGCCGGCTGCAGCGCCGGCAGCGGCAGCCGCACCGTCACGCTGTGGCTGCGCGGATCGGCGGTGGGAAACACCGTCACCTGCGGGACCTGCAGGGTACGCCCATCGTCCAACCGCACCTGCGCGCGCGGCGCGGCGCGAATCGCCTCCGCATCCGACTGCGGCACCTGCACTTCGATGCGCTGCGCGCCGGGCACGAACAGCGACAGCAAAGCCTGCCCGGCCGCCACCGCCTCGCCCGGCTGCACCCGGCGTGCACTGATGACGCCCGCAAACGGCGCGCGCACCACGGTGTAGGCGGCCGGCTGCTGCGCCTGCGCCAGCTGCGCGGCGGCGGCAGCGCGTGCGGCGTGCGCCGCATCGCGGGTGGCGCGAGCCTGATCCAGTTGCGCGCGCGAGACGTACTGCGCCCCGGCCAGGGACGCGTAGCGGCGATAGCTGGCCTCGGCCTCGTCGGCGCTGGCCGTCGCGGCGCGCACTTGCGCCTGTGCGCTGACCACGCCGGCGCGCTGTTCCACTGCGCTGAGTTGCAGCAGTACCTGGCCGGCGGCGACCCGGTCGCCCACGTCCACTGCGACGCTGCGCACGCGGCCGCCGGTCTGCGCGCTCAGATCGGCGTATTCCACCGCGGCCACCACACCGTCCCAGGAGCGCGGCGCCATCGCCTCGGACTCCACCGGCGCGGTGGCCAGCTGCGGCAACGGCGGCGGCGCGACCGTGGCGGCGTCGTGGCGACAGCCGGCGAGCGTCAGCATCGCCAGCGACGCGAGCGCGCCGATCGCACGACTGCTGACGCGGGCCGGCGCAACGGCGGGCGCAACCGTCCCGCGCAGCCGTCCGCCACTCCCGGCAACCCGAATCGGCCAACGAAGCACACGCATGATCGAACTCCAGAAGAAAGGACGCATCCGCGCCGTCGGTGGGCACCCGCCGCGACGGGGCAGGCGTGGCCGCCCGAGGCTGGCCGCAAGATAAATTAGAATTTTCTTATATTAGAGTCAACTGATATGATGGACGCACTTTCCCGCCGAGCACCCCCAATGCCCGCCTCCTCCGCTCAAACCCTGGTCGACCGCGCACGCGCGCAGATCCACGAAACCCCTGTCCACACCGATGCCGCCGCCACGCCACTGCCCGGCGAATGGATCATCGACGTGCGCGAACCCGGCGAGTTCGCCATGGGCCACCTGCCCAACGCGATCAACATCCCGCGCGGCATCCTCGAATTCCGCCTCGATGCCGATCCGGCGCTGGCCCGACGCGACCAGCCGATCCTGCTGTACTGCGCCAGCGGCGGCCGCTCCACCCTGGCGGCGCTGAGCCTGCAGCACCTGGGTTACACCGCGGTGCGCTCGCTCACCGGCGGCTTCCTGGGCTGGACCGCGGCCGGTGGCCCGGTCGATTTCTGAGCCCATGCCGCGCCGCGCCGCGCCCGCCCTGGACCCTGCCGCGATGCGCGCGCACGCCAGCGAGGCGGCGCGCCTGCTGAAGGCGCTCGGCAACGAGAAGCGGCTGCTGCTGTTGTGTCTGCTGGTGGACAGCGAACAATCGGTCGGTGAACTCAACGCACGTGTGGAGTTGAGCCAGTCGGCGCTGTCGCAACATCTGGCGCTGCTGCGCGAGGATGGACTGGTGCAGACCCGCCGCGACGGCCAGACCATCTATTATTCGCTGGTGCCCGGCCCGGTGCAGCGCATCCTCGAGGTGTTGCACGGCATCTACTGCAGCGCCGCGCCACCTGCCGCCACCAGGAGCGATCGATGAGCCAGCATCCGCACGTCCACGCCTTCCACCACGCCGCTTCCGGCACCTGGAGCTACGTGGTCGAGGATGGCCAGGACGCCGCGGTGATCGACCCGGTGGTCGGCTACGACCCGCAGACCGGCGCACTGGACGACGCGCCGGCGCAGGCGCTGGCCGCGTGCCTGGACGCGCGCGGCCTGCACCTGCGCTGGATCCTCGAGACCCATGCCCACGCCGATCATGTCTCGGCCGCACAGTGGTTCAAGCAGCGCTGGCCGCAGGCGACGCTGGCGATCGGCGACGGCATCCGCGAGGTGCGCGCCCGTTTCGCGCCGCAGTTCGGTCTGGACGCGGACGCGCAGGCGCGCTGCGGCTTCGATCACCTGTTCGCCGATGGCGAGCGTTTCGCGATCGGCAGCGTGCAGGCGCAGGTGATCGCCGTGCCCGGCCACACCGGCGACAGCGTCGCCTACCTGATCGGCGATGCGCTGTTCCCGGGCGATTCGCTGTTCATGCCCGACAGTGGCACCGCGCGCTGCGATTTTCCCGGCGGCGACGCGGCCACGCTGTACCGTTCGATCCAGCGGCTGTACGCGCTGCCGGAAGCGACGCGCGTGTTCGTGTGCCACGACTACGGCGCCGGCGGCCGCGCGGTCGCCTGCCAGACCAGCATCGGCGAACAGCGCCGCAGCAACATCCACGTGCGCGACGGCATCGACGAAGCGGCCTTCGTGGCCCTGCGCCAGGCGCGCGATGCGACGCTGGCCGAGCCGCGGCTGATGCAGCCGTCGGTGCGCGCCAACATCCAGGCCGGCCGCACCGACGACCTGGCGCCACCAGCGGCGTGAGCAGGCGGCGCGCCGCCGGCGCGCTAGGATGCGGATCTGCGGCAGCGCTGCGCGACCGTACTCGCACGCGCCGCCGCGCACTGCCGCATCGCCTCCCCCGCCCCCGCTGGAGTGACCCATGACCCGACCGCTGCACCGCCTGCTGTGCCTGTGCACCTTGATCGTCGCCACCGCGATCGCGCCGGTCTCGGCGCAGACGCCGCTGACCGTGTTCGCCGCCGCCAGCCTCAAGGAATCGCTGGACGAGGCCGCCAGCGCCTACCAGCGCGCTCACGGCACCCCGGTGCAGGTGTCCTATGCCGCCAGCTCCACGCTGGCCCGGCAGGTGGAACAGGGCGCGCCGGCGGACGTGTTCGTGTCGGCCGACCAGGAATGGATGGACTACCTGCAGCAGCGCAAGTTGATCGATCCGGCACTGCGCCGCGACCTGCTCGGCAACACGCTGGTGCTGGTGGCGCCGGCCGCCACTACGGCGCAGGTCGACCTGCGCACACCGGGCGCGCTGCTTGCCGCGCTCGGTGCGCAGGGGCGCCTGGCGGTCGGCCAGACCGCCAGCGTGCCGGCCGGCAAGTACGCGCGCGCCGCACTGCAGGCGCTGGGCCAGTGGGACGCCGTGCAGCCGCGCCTGGCCGAAAGCGAGAGCGTGCGCAGCGCGCTGATGCTGGTGGCGCGCGGCGAGGCCCCGCTGGGCATCGTCTACGGATCCGATGCCCAGGCCGAACCGAAGGTGCGGGTGGTGGCGACCTTCCCGGCCGACAGCCACCCGTCGATCGTGTATCCGGTGGCCCCGCTGCGGGCGAGCGCACACGCCAAGGCCGCCGCCGAGTTCGTGCGCTGGCTGGGCACGCCGCCGGCACAGGCGATCTTCCGTCGCCACGGCTTCTCGCTCGCCCGCTGAGGCCTGGCATTGTTCGACTTCACCGCGCAGGAACTGACCGCGATCGTGCTGAGCGTCAAGGTCGCACTGGTCGCGGCGCTGGCCAGCCTGCCGTTCGCGGTGGCCTGCGGCTGGCTGCTGGCGCGGCGCCGCTTCTTCGGCAAATCGTTGCTGGACGCGCTGCTGCACCTGCCACTGGTGATGCCGCCGATCGTCACCGGCTATGCGCTGCTGCAGCTGTTCGGCCTGCAGGGCCCGATCGGCGGCTGGCTGTTCGAACATCTCGGCGTGCAGTTCGCGTTCCGCTGGACCGGCGCGGCGCTGGCCAGCGCGGTGATGGGCTTCCCGTTGATGGTGCGGGCGATCCGCCTGGCATTGGAGTCCACCGACCGTCGCCTGGAAGCGGCGGCCGCCACGCTGGGCGCCGGCCCATGGCGGGTGTTCTTCACCATCACCCTGCCGCTGGCGTGGCCGGGCGTTGTCGCCGGCGGCGTGCTCGGCTTCGCCAAGGCGCTGGGCGAGTTCGGCGCCACCATCACCTTTGTCTCCAATATCCCCGGACAGACCCAGACCCTGGCCTCGGCGATCTACAGCCTGCTGCAGGTGCCCGGTGCCGAGGCCGGCATCTGGCGGCTGGCGGCAGTGGCGCTGGCGATCTCGCTGGGCGCCCTGCTGGCCTCCGAATGGCTGGTCCGGCGCCAGCGCGGCGCGGAGGCGGATGCATGAGCCGCGCTTGCACTGGGAGCCTGCACCGATGCTGAGCATCGACCTGCAGCTGCAGCGCGGGCGCTTCGCCCGCCACGTGCGCATCGAGGAACAGGCGCGCGTGGTCGCCCTGGTCGGCCCGTCCGGCGCCGGCAAGACCAGCCTGCTCAACGCCATCGCCGGCGTGCTGCCGCCACGCAGCGGGCGCATCGCCATCGATGGCCGGACGCTGTACGACAGCGCGACCGGCATCGATCTGCCGGCGCATCGCCGCGGCATCGGCTACGTGTTCCAGGACGCGCGCCTGTTCCCGCACATGGACGTGCGCCGCAACCTCGGCTACGGCCGTCACGGCCGCGGCCGGCCGGCGCGCTTCGCGCTGGATGCGGTGGTCGAGCTGCTCGGCATCGGCGCTCTGCTGGAGCGGCGCCCCGACACGCTTTCCGGCGGCGAAGCGCAGCGCGTGGCGATCGGCCGCGCGCTGCTGTCGCAGCCGTCGCTGCTGCTGTTCGACGAACCGTTGTCGGCGCTGGACGCGGACCGCCGCAGCGACCTGATCCCCTACCTGCAGCGCGTGCGGGACGAAGTGCGCCTGCCGATGCTCTACGTCAGCCACCAGGCCGAGGAAGTGGCGCGCATCGCCGACGCGGTGCATCGGCTGGACTGACGCCGACAGCGCGTTCACCGGAGCCGGCGAGACTGAAGTCCCCGCCACGGCAGACCTCGCATGCGCCGCTACCGCAAGCTCGACTTCCCCACGCAGGACGTGCGCCGCTTCCTCGAGCCGGGCCCGGTGGTGCTGGTCAGTTCGACCTGGAAGCAGCAGCGCGACGTCATGACCCTGGGCTGGCACATGGTGCTGGAGTTCTCGCCCTCGCTGCTGGCCTGCTGCATTTCCAGCGCCAACCACAGCTTCGACCTGATCCGGCGCAGCAAGCAATGCGTGATCAACCTGCCCACCGCCGACCTGGTCGACACCGTGGTCGGCATCGGCAACACCAGCGGTGCGGACCTGGACAAGTTCGCGCACTTCGGCCTCACCGCGGTGCCCGCCACGCACGTGGCGGCGCCGCTGATCGCCGAGTGCTACGCCAGCTTCGAATGCCGCCTGCACGACGGCAGCCAGATCGGCAAGCACGGCCTGTTCGTGTGGGAGGTGGTCAAGGCACATGTCGCCGCCTCGCCCAAGCGGCCGCGCACCCTGCACTACCGGGGCGACGGCCGCTTCATGCTGTCCGGCCCGGAGATCTCGCGGCGGCGCCTGTTCAAGCCGGAGATGCTGTAGGACGATGGATGCCGGACATGCCGCTCGCAGCGCTCAACGCGCGCCGCTGACGCGCCCCGACTGCACGCTGGCCTTGCCCTGCTGGACCTCGAAGGTGAACGCGTAGGCCAGCGTCACCGGCACCTCCTGCACCGACTGCGCATCGTCGCAGCGCCCGTCCTGCGTCGGCCGCTGCGCCGGCTCGGCGTAGGTACAGATCGCCGCCGGCACGAAGCGCCACTGCGCGACCGCGTCCTGTACCGCCTGCAGCAGATCGGCCATCTCCGGCTGCGCGCCCGCGCTGCAGTCCGGGCGATCGTTCAACAGGACGCTGCGCTCCACCGCGCCTTGCGCGGACAGGATCACCCGCACGCAGACCGTGGTCGGGGCCAGCGTGCGGCGCGGCGAATCGGCCGGCAGCTGCGGCGTCGGCGCCTGCAGCGGTTGCGGCATGCGGAACACCTCCTGCGGCTGCATCCGATACGACTGCACCGCCGCCGCACCCGGCGCCGCGCCGAATCCTGTTTCCAGCATGCGCTGATCCACCGAGTCGATGCGCTGGGTCGGTGGCGGCGCCTCTTTCGGCATGTGGCTGGCGCAGCCGGAAAGGACCAGCGCCAGCAGCATGCCGGCCCGCCAGTGCGCACTCATCGCACGGTCCGCGCCATGCCGCACAGCGGCGCGGCGCCGCCCTTGCCGGGGAACACCTTGTCGCACAAGCTCGCCAAGGTGTCGCCGGCATCCTCGCCCAGGCGATACCAGCGGTAGTTCGCAGCATCGGCGACGCCAGCCGGCGCATCCACCGGATCCATTTCCACATCGAACGCGACCGGAATCTTCAGGCGGCTGGCCACAGCGCGTCCGTGCGTAGTCGCCGGCGAAAAGCGCCACTTCCAGGCCGCGGTGACCGCGGCAGCATCCAACACTGCGCTACCGCTGCCATGATCCAGTACGCGCACGCCGCTCGGCGTTCCGTGCGCGTCCACGTCGACCAGCAGGACCAGCTTGCCGGAGACGCCGGCACGCACCGCTTCATCCGGGTATTTCGGGGGCGGCATGTCGATCACCTTGGCGGGCCGCGTTCCGGCCCGGGCGGCGACCACCGATGCCTGCTGCGCCGGTCGTGCCGACGTGCCATCCACCTCGCTGGCGACCAGATCGCGTGCCACACCCGTGGCGCCTGTTCCAGTTGGCAACGCCAGTGCCATCGCACTTCCGCTCACCGCGGCCAGCGTCACCGCCGCGATGCCCAGACGACGCCGCCAGCCGCGCACCGCCGGACGCCGCAGCAGCGCAATGCGCTGGCACAGGACGCTGCCCGCCTGCCAATGGCAGCCCACCGGCAAGGCCAGCGCGTCCAACTGGGTCTGCAGCATCGCTTCGGCGTAGTGCCGGCGCGTGCCGGGATGGCGTGCCAGCACCGCGGCATCGCAGGCCAGTTCCTGATCCAGGCGGAAGCGCGTGGCGGCCCAGTGCAGCAGCGGATTGAACCAGTACAGGCAGCGCAGCGCGGCGAGCAGCAGATTGCTGCGGGTGTCGCCGCGGGCGATGTGCATGCGTTCGTGCGCCAGCACCAGTTGCGCCTGCGGCGGCGGGTAGCGCGTGGCGAAGTCCATCGGCACCACCACCTGCGGCCGCCACGCACCCAGCACCAGCGGCCCATGCAGCGCATGCTCGGCGACCAGCACGCCGTCCTCGCCCGGGCGCAAGCGCCCCAGGCTGCGCCGGTAGCGGCGCTGCTGCCGCCACAGCACGGCCGCCGAGGCCAGCGCTCCGGCCAGCCACAACGACAGCAACCAGACCATGGCATGTCCGCTCGCCGACACGCCGTCGCCCACCGACATCTGCGCCCGTGGCACGCCGACCAGCATCGCCGGCATGTCCAGCGCCAAGCCCGCCGGCAACGCTGGACGCCAGCCGCTCGGCAACAGGGCCGCCAGCAGCGCCAACGGCACCGCGATCCATAGCGCGTAGGCGATGCCGGCACCGAACGCGCGCCGCATCGGCACGCGCAACGCAAGCACCGCCACGATGGCCACGCTGACGACCAGCGCGGTAGTCCCGAGGTCCCTCACGATCCCGTCAATGCTCATCGTCCAGCTCCTGGATCAGTCGTTTGAGTTCGGCGATATCGGCATCGCTGAGCTTGCCGCGTTCGCTGAAGTGCGCCACCAGCGGCGCGATACGGCCGCCGAACAGGCGGTCGAGCAGGCCTTCGCTCTGTTGCTGCACCCACTGCGCGCGCTGCAGCAGGGGCGTGTACAGATAGCGGCGGCCTTGTTTGTCGGCGCGGATCGCGCCCTTGTTGAGCAAGCGGTTGAGCAGCGTCTTGACCGTGGGTTCGGCCCAGCCGCCATGGCCGGACAAGGCGGCAAACACCTCCTCGGCGCTGAGCGGGTGCCGCTCCCACAGCACCTCCATGACCACGGCTTCCGCGTCGCTGATCGACATTGCGTTTACGTCCGTAAATTTTTATTGATTACGCGCGTAAACAAAACGCGTGTCAAGCGTTTTTTTGCAGTGGCCGATGCCCTGGCGATCGGCATGCCCGTATGCCCGGAGGTGGTCGCCGGCAATCGCGTGCGCTGCGGCACCGCGCGCATCGCGCGCGCACCACGATCGACGCAATCGCCAACGCACCCTCTAAGCTATGCCGATGACCGATCACCTCGACGACCTCGACGCCGCTGCCGACCTGATCCTGCAGCGCATCGCCGGCCCGCTGCGCGTGGGCGCACCGCTGGGCCTGGGCAAACCGCATCGCCTGCTCAACGCGCTGTACGAGCGCATCGAACACGATCCGACGCGGCCGCTGCAGATCTACACCGCGCTGTCGCTGCATCCGCCGGCGCCCGGCGGCGGGCTGCAGGGCCGCTTCGCGCGGCCGTTCGTGCAACGCCATTTCGGCGAGGATTTCCCGCGCCTGCGCTACGTGCAGGCGATGCAGCGCGATGCGCTGCCAGCGCACATCCAGGTTGAGGAGTTCTACATGCAGTCCGGCGCGCTGCTGCGCTCGACCCAGGCGCAGCGCAGCTACACCAGCCTCAACTACACCCATGCCGCCGACGCGGTGGCGCAGCGCGCGCCGAACCTGATCGTGCAGAAGGTGGCGCGCGAACCCGACGGCACCCGGCTGTCGTTCTCGTGCAACAACGACATCACCCAGGACACCCTGGCCGCAGTACAGCGGCGCGGCCTGCCGCGGCCGCTGCTGGTGGCCGAAGTCGATCCGCAGTTGCCGTGGATCGGCGGCTGCGCGGCGGTGGAGCCGAGCTTCTTCGACGTGGTGGTGACGCCACCGGGGCCGTATCCGCGCCTGTTCGGGCTGCCCCGGCAGCCGGTCGCCGATGCCGACTACGCCATCGGCCTGTATGCCAGCACCCTGGTGCGCGACGGCGGCACCCTGCAGATCGGCATCGGCACCCTGGCCGATGCGCTGTGCCACGCGCTGGTGCTGCGGCATACCGACAACGCGCGCTACCGGCAGGTGCTGGCGGCGCTGGATCCGGAACTGGAGCGGCATCCGGCGGTGCGCGAATGCGGCGGCCTGGACCCGTTCGCGATCGGCCTGTTCGGCTGCAGCGAGATGCTCAACGAGGGCTTCCGGCAACTGGTCCAGTGCGGCGTCATCCGGCGCAAGGTGCTCGACGACGCGCCGCTGCTGCAGCGCGTGGCCGACGGCACTGCCGACGCGCAGGACCTGCAGCGCCTGGAACGCGAGGGCGAATACCTGCAGGGCGCGTTCTACCTGGGTTCGCCGGAGTTCTACGCCTGGCTGCGCGAGATGGACCCGCAGGCGCGCGCGGCGATCGGCATGCGCCGCATCAGCGAGATCAACCAGCTCTACGGCGGCGAGACGCTGCGCCGGCTGCAGCGGCGCGAAGCGCGCTTCTTCAACTCCTGCATGATGGCCACCGCGCTCGGCGCGGCGGTGTCCGATGCGCTGGACGACGGCCGGGTGGTGTCCGGCGTCGGCGGCCAGTACAACTTCGTGTCCATGGCGCACGCGCTGGACGATGCGCGCAGCGTGCTGATGTTCCGCGCCGTGCGCAGCGACGGCGGCGCGGCGCAGTCCAACGTGCGCTGGAACTACGGCCACACCACCATCCCGCGGCACCTGCGCGACCTCTACGTCAACGAATACGGCATCGCCGACCTGCGCGGCCTCACCGACGAGGATTGCATCGCGGCGATGGTCGGCATCGCCGATGCGCAGGCGCAACCCGGATTGCTGGAGACAGCGCAGGCCAACGGCAAGCTGGCCGCCGGCTTCGCCGCGCCGGCGCACTGGCAGCGCAACCACAGCGCTCGGGTGCGCGACGCACTGGCGCCGTTCCGCCGCGACGGCACCCTGCCCGACTATCCGCTGGGCAGCGATTTCACCGAGGTCGAGCAGCGCCTGCTGCGCGCCCTGTCCTGGCTGCAGCGACACACCGCCGGCACCGGCGCCAAGCTGAAGACGGTGGTCAGCGCGGTACTGGCGCGTCCTGCCGCGGATGCCGCCTGCCTGCAGCGCATGGGCCTGGACGCACCGCGCAACGTCGGCGAACGCCTGGAAGCGACGTTGCTGGCGTACGCCCTGCAGCGCACGCGCACGCCGCGGTGACTCCCGGCCGCGCCTGACGCGGCGACGCGCAGCGCGCGCCGATCGCGGACCACGCTGCGAGAAGGTGACCGCGGTCGCGCGCAAAGACGACGTGTCGCACGATCGCCGCACATGAGGGGCGCTGACACGATTCGGCAACAGGCTGGCAGGAAACACGTCAACTTCACTGGGGATGCTGTCGGGATATCGTTACCAACCGTGGCCACGATGCACTCCCACCGTTCTGCCCCGCTGCCGTCGTCGCTCTCCCATCGCACCACGCTGCGCGTGCTGCTGGCGATGCTGGCGCTGTTGCCGTCGGCCCTGTTCGCCGACCCCAGACTCACCGACCTGCAATACATCGGCAGCCACAACAGCTACCACGCCGGCTTCGCGCCCAGCGAAGCGACGCTGTGGAAACGCCTGGATCCGGCGACGTTCGCGGCGCTGGATTACCGGCACCCGCCGCTGACGCAGCAACTGGACGACGGCGTGCGCCAGATCGAACTGGACATCTACGCCGACGCCAAGGGCGGGCGCTACGCGCACCCGGCGATGATCGACCAACTCGCCAAGGCAGGGCTGCCGCCGGCGCCGCCGATCGCCGCGCCGGGGGTGATGCAGCGACCGGGCTTCAAGGTCATGCACATCCAGGACCTCGACCAACGCAGCACCTGCCAACCGCTGCTGGCCTGCCTGCGCGAGGTGCGCGCGTGGTCGCAACGGCATCCCGGGCATCTGCCGATCTTCATCCTGCTGGAAACCAAGCAATCGACGGTGCCGGCGCCGTTTCCCACGGTGCAGCCGGAACCGTTCGACGGCAAGGCGCTGGATGCACTGGATGCCGAACTGCGCTCGGTGTTCGCCGCCAACGACTACATCAGCCCCGACCAAGTGCGTGGCACGGCGCCAACGCTCAACGCTGCCGTGCTCGCACAGGGCTGGCCTGCGCTCTCCGCGGCGCGCGGCAAGGTGGTGTTCCTGCTCGACCAGCGTTCGGTCGGCCCGGCCTACCTGGCCGGCCATCCGTCCCTGCGCGGCCGCGTGTGCTTCACCAACGCCGATCCCGGCACCGACGATGCCGCCTTCGTCGAGCGCAACGACGGCAGCGCCGAGGACATCGCGCAATTGGTGAAGGCCGGCTATTTGGTGCGCACGCGCACCGATGCCGACCTGAAGGAAGCCAAGGGCAACGACACCACGCGGCGCGACGCCATGTTCGCCAGCGGCGCGCAACTGCTCAGCACCGACTTCCCCGATCACGAACCGGCCGCATCCGGCTACGTGGTGCGCTTTCCCGGCGACGCCGTCGCCCGCTGCAATCCGCAACGTCCGCAAGCCGACTGCCACGGCATCGACCTGCGCCACTGACTGCCATTGGCCGCGCGACGGCGCGGCCATGCCCTGGACGCACGCAATGGAAGGCCTTGGCGATCCGCGCGCCGGCATCGGCGTGTCCGGACCTCGGATCGCAACCGCTGTTTCCCCCAACGAGCCGCCCCCCATGCTCCCGTTCCATCGCCCCCGCCCCTTGTGTTGCGCCATCGCCCTCGCGCTTGCGCTCTCCCCGGCCGCCCACGCCAGCGACGCCGACCCCGCTGACGCCAGCGCGAGCACCACCACCCTGGACTCGGTCAACGTGCAGGCCGCGCAGGCCACCGTGCCGGGCTCATTGGACGAGCAGCGCCTGTCCAACGGCGTCAACAGCGTGATGAGCAAGCAGCAGATCGACGCGATTCCCTCCGCCGGCATCGCCGACGTGGTCGCGCACCTGCCCGGGCTGTCGGCCTACAGCGACATGCACCTGGGCCAGGCCACCACCGGCGAGAACGCCTACGTCAGCATCCGCGGCCTGGATGCCAGCTACAACAGCTACCGCCTCAACGGCTTCGGCATGCCCGAGACCGATTCGTCCACGCGTGCGATCTCGCTGAACATGCTGGCGCCGTTCGGCATCCAGTCGGTCAAGGTCTCCAAGTCGCCGACCCCGGACCTGCCGGGCGACGCGATCGGCGGCGCGATCGACATGCGCACGCCCAACGCGTTCGACTTCGAGGGCGATTTCTACGGCAAGACCACCACGCAAGGCCAGTTCAACGCGCTCGCTTCCGACCTCGGCGGCAAGCACACCGGCGGCACGGTGCAACAGGAGCTGGCCTGGAAGTTCGGCGACGACCACGCGTTCGGCGTCTATGCCTCGGCCTACTACGGCAAGAACAACAACATGGCGCAGGCGCCGGCGCCCAACAGCGCGTATTTCCCGGCGGACCCGGCGCAGGCCAAGGCGGTGGACCTGCGCGACGTCGGCCCGCTGCTCAGCGCCCGCTACAAGTACAGCGTCTACACCAGCCAGATCGAGCGCTACGGCGGCAATATCGCCTTCGACTGGCAGGGCGACCACACCTCCCTCTTCGCCCGCGCCATCTACGGCGGCTACAACGTCACCGGCCAGCAGGACCAGTCCAGCGCACGCCTGGAAACCGTCAACAACCAGCCGACCGCGGTGCGTGGCGGCTACTTCAACACCCACGACATCAAGGAAACCCTGGCCACGCTGCAACTGGGCGGGCAGACTACGCTGGATCGCCTGCGTTTCGACTACGGCGGATCGTTCGGCCGCGGCACACGCAGCCGCCCGGACTACGTCGCCGCGAGCCTGTACGGCTTCACTCCGGGCAGCTTCGCGTTCGACCTGAGCGATCCCACCTATCCCAGCATCGGCCCGAGCTCGCCGGCCCTGAAGAACTTCTTCTACAGCCTGGATTCGGCGCTGTTCTGGAAGACCCAGGGCCACGATGCCGGCAGCCACGACAACCGCGCCAGCGCGCATGCCGACATCAGCTACCGCGTGGACGGCGACGTGCTCGACGAGGTCAAGACCGGCCTGTCGCTCGACCACGCCGACCGCGGTTCCTACGATCACCCGTTCTTCCACAAGGACGGCAACTTCATCTACAACGGCCCCTACTTCGGCGGCAGCAACTACGTGTTCCCCAACGCCGGCGGCCCGCCGCTGAGCGCGCTGCCCGGCCGCCTCACCTATGCGGCGTTCGATGGCCACTACGCCGGCCCGTTCAAGATCCTGGACCGCGACTGGGTGCGCGCGCAGGCGGTGCCCTACAAGTACGTCAATGATCCCAACGGCGCCGGCATCTATACCGCCAACGACTACAACGCCAACACCACCTCCAGCACCGAGGCGATCTACGCCGGCTACGCGATGGCCACGCTGCATGTCGGCGCGGTGACCGTCCTGCCCGGCATGCGCTACGAACTGACCCGCTACTCCGCCGATGCCTGGCAGTCGAACGGCGACGGCATCAACGGCCGCTTCGTCGGCAGCGGTCGCAGCTACGGCGAGGTGTTGCCGGGCATCAGCCTCAACTACCGCCCGGACGAGCTGACCGTCTACCGCGCCTCGCTGCGGCGCAGCTTCAGCCGCCCGGCGTTCGGGCTGATCTCGGGCGAGACCGTGTACACGGTCGACCCCACCCAGAAGGTCATCGGCATCTCCAAACCCAACCCCGACCTGCAGCCGAGCAAGGCCGACAACGCCGACCTGTCCGCGGAGTTCTACGACCGCAACGGCGGCGTGCTCAGCGCCTCGACCTACTACAAGCGCATCACCGGCTTCATCTACACCTCGCAGTCGGCGACCAGCAACGACAACACGCTCGGCGGCCTGGTCCCGACCGGCACCACCTTCGAGGACGGCGTGCCGGTGACCATGCCGCAGAACGGCGGCACCGCGACGCTGTACGGCGTGGAGCTTGCCGGCAGCAAGCGCCTGCAGGATCTGCCCGGGTTCTGGAGCAACTTCGGCGTTGCCGCCAACCTGACCCTGCAACACAGTTCCGCCGACAGCAAGCGCGCCGACCAGCCCGACAAGACCTGGCTGCCGCGTGCGCCCGAGCGCATCTACAACCTGGACCTGTTCTACGACGACAGCCGCCTGCGCGCCGACCTGAGCTACAACTACACCGGCCTGCAACTGCTCGGCCTGACCAGCGACCGGCTCAACTACTACCTGCAACCGGTCAAGTCGCTGGACTTCACCGCCACCTACCACCTGCCGCACGGCATCGACGTCGGCATCGCCGCCAAGAACCTGCTGAATTCGGCCACGTTCTACGAGACCCAGGGCAAGTCCACCCGCTACATGGCCTACGACCCCGGCGCCGACGGCGCCTACGTGGAAACCGGACGCGTGTACATGCTTACGCTGAGCTATACCTACTGAGGCCGCCTGGCCTCCGCCGCTGCGGCGGGTGCCTTGCGTGCAGACTGCACGCAAGGTTGGGCAGGACGCACCAGCGCCGCAACCCGCCCTCACAGGCCACTCCTGGCGCCGAAGCATCGAGGGGTGCGGCAATCCTCCGCAAGCTGCATCGCGCTTTCTCGGGCTGAAGGCCCGGGCATCCAGGGACATTTCCCGATCCCGCACATGCCGGCACGCAGCGACAGTGGCTGCGCGCCGACCATGTCTGCATGGCGCGCAAGCCGACCATCATCCCATTGCGACCAAGGATTCCCTTCGATGAACATGCGCCCCTCGCTCTGCGTTCTCCTGCTCGTGCTGTCGACGCTGCTGCCCTTTGCTGCGCTGGCCGCCCCGCCCGCCACCGTCGCCAGTTGCGCAGGCATCGCCGCCGCCTATCCGACAGACCTCGGCCCGCGTTGCAACAGCAACTACGCGAAGATCAACCACCAGCCGCAAGACGCCGCGCAGCGCCTGCAGACCTACTATGCACGCGTGGAAGTGCTGAAGATCTTCAGGAAAGCCCTGCTGTGCAATGGCCTGTATGGCGCCGGGGCATCGGCGCAGCAGAGCTTCGGCAGCGGCGAAAACGGCCATCTGCAAGCGCTGGCCAATCTTTACCAGAACATGCAGAACGACCCGAATCGCCCCGCGGCGCTGTACACGGCGGCCGATCTGAAAGAGATCAAGATGAACAAGTCTCAGTGCAAATGAGGCAGCGCATCCGCACGAAACGCCAGGCGCATTGAGTTCGCTTGCGCTTGCTCCTGGCCTGGCATCGGCCGTCTCCGGACAGCCGATGTCATTCGCGTGTAAAATTGCGGGTTTTTGACCACTCACATGGCGAAAGCCCTTCCACGGGCGCCCGTCCCGGGCCCGGCCTTCATTCGCCTGCTGGCGCGCCTGAGCGATGCGCCGATGCCCGCGTCCAGCCCCGCGCTGGCCGACCGGCTCGGCCAATGGATCGACTGGAACCGCGCGGTGGCGGTGTCGCGGGCGCTGGACGGCAAACTGCCCGAACCTGCCGAGGACGCCCCCGAGGCGCCGGAACCGTCGGCGCTGGAGGCCGAATGCGGCCGCGTGCGCGCCGCGCTGGAAGAGAGCATCGCCCTGGACATCGCCAAGGAAACCGGCAAGCCCGTGGGCAAGCGCCAGCACGACCCCGATGCCCCCATCGAGTACGCGCCGTTCCGCCAGCGCTACCTGGCGCTGCAGCGCGCGATGCTCACCGCCACCGGACGCCTGCGCGGCCTGCTGCGCGATGCCCTGGTCCCGCTTTCGCCGGACATGGCGCGGCTGGCCGAGGTCGACGCGGTCATGGAGCTGACCCTGAGCCCGCGCGAGCAGACCCTGCTGGCCACGGTGCCCAACCTGCTGGAAGCGCATTTCCAGCGCCTGCGCGCCACCGCCGCGCCCGCCCCCGATCCAACTCTCACCGATGCTCCGCCGGCGCCGTCCGACGCGGCCTGGCTGGACCTGTTCCGCCAGGACCTGCACAGCGTGCTGCGCGCCGAACTGGACGTCCGTTTCCATCCCATCGAAGCGCTGCTCGCCGCGCTTCGCAGCCGTTGATTCGACCCTCATGCCCAAGACCCTGCTCCATTCCGTCCTGTTCCTCGCCGGCCTCGCCGTGGTCTGCTGGATCGGCGTCGGCTATCTCAGCTCCAACCCGCTGGGCGCCAGCTTCGCCGCGCTGATCGGCCTGTGCTACCTGGCCGGCATCGCCGAGCTGTACCGCTACCGCCAGGCCACCGCGACCCTGCAGACCGCGCTGAGCGAGGCCGAGGCCGCGCGCGACGACCTGGGCGGCTGGCTGCAACGGCTGCACCCGAGCCTGCGCAACGCGGTACGCCTGCGCATCGAAGGCGAGCGCGCGGCCCTGCCGGTGCCGGCGCTGACCCCGTACCTGGTCGGCCTGCTGGTGCTGCTGGGCATGCTCGGCACCTTCCTGGGCATGATGGCCACCCTGCGCGGCACCGGTCTGGCGCTGGACAGCGCCACCGATCTGAATGCCATCCGCGCCTCGCTGGCGGCGCCGCTGAAGGGCCTGGGCTTCGCCTTCGGCACCTCCATCGCCGGCGTGGCCGCCTCGGCGATGCTCGGCCTGCTCGCCGCGCTGTGCCGGCGCGAGCGCCTGCAGGCGGTGCAGCAACTGGATCTGCATGCGGCGACCGCACTGCGCACGCATTCGCTGGCCTACCAGCGCAACGAGGCGTTCAAACTGCTGCAGACCCAGGCCACGCTGATGCCCGGCCTGATCGAGCGCATGCAGACGATGATGGCGGCGCTGGAACAGCACAGCGCGGTCAGCGGCGAACGCCTGGCCAGCAGCCAGGACGCCTTCCACAGCCGCACCGAAGCCGCCTACACGCGCCTGGCCGGAGCGGTCGAACACGCCCTGCAGGCCGGCGTGGCCGCGCACGCGCGGGCCTTCGGCGACGCGCTGGAACCGGTGGTGCAACGCACGCTCGACAGCGTGGCGCGCGAGACCGCCGCGCTGCAGGCCACCGTCGGCCAGGCCGTGCAGCGGCAACTGGATGGCCTGGCCGGCGGCTTCGCACAGGCCGCCGAACAGGCCACGCAGCGCTGGGACAAGGCGCTGACAGAACAGCAACGCACCAATGGCGCGCTGCTGCAGGAACTCGGCAGCGCACTGCAACGCGCTGGCGACGGCCTGGAACAGCGTGCCACCACTTTGGTGGAGGCGACCGCGGCACGCCTGCAAGCCGCCAGCGACGACGCCAGGCAGGCCTGGGGCGACGCCCTGACGCAACAACGCGAGGTCAATGACAGCCTCGCTACCCGCCACGCACAGGCACTGGACACGGTAGCCAGCCGCCTGGATGCCACCGCCGAAGCCGCACAGCAGGCCTGGAGCGCAGCGCTGGCGCAGCAGCGCGAGGTCAACGATGCGCTCGCCGCGCGTCATGCGCAGGCACTGGACACTGTGGCGACGCGCCTGGACGCCACCGCCGAGGCCGCACAACAGGGCTGGGGCGCGGCGCTGGCGCAGCAGCGCGAGGTCAACGACACCCTCGCCACGCGCCATGCACAGGCGCTGGAGACCGTCACCACCCGCCTGGATGCCACCGTCGAGGCAGCGCAACAGGCCTGGAGCGCGGCGCTGGCGCAGCAACGCGAGATCAACGAGGCCCTCGCCGTCCGCAACGCACAGGCGCTGGACACCGCCGCCGCCAGCCTGGAGCAACGCGCCGCCGCGCTCGCAGACACGCTGCAGCAGGCCCATGCCGACCTGCAGGAGGCGCTGGAAGCGCGCGACCAGGCGCGCCTGCGTGCCTGGACCGACAGCTTCGCCAGCATGGCCGCGACCCTCGGCGGGCAGTGGGAACAGCACGGCGAGCGCATCGCGCAGCGCCAGCAGGAGATCTGCGGCACCCTGCAGGAGACCGCGGCGGCGATGTCCGAACAGAGCCAGGCGCAGGCGCGCGACACCATCGCCGAGATCGAACGGCTGGTGCAGTTGGCCTCGGAAGCGCCGAAGGCCGCGGCCGACGTGGTCGCGGAACTGCGCCAGAAACTCTCCGACAGCATGGTCCGCGACACCGCCATGCTCGACGAGCGCAACCGCCTGCTGGCCACGCTGCAGACCTTGCTGGAAGCGGTCAACCACGCGTCCACCGAACAGCGCAGCGCGGTGGACGCCCTGGTCGCGACGTCGGCCGACCTGCTGGAGCGCGTCGGCAGCCGCTTCACCGACCGGATCGACGCCGAGACCGGCAAGCTCGGCGACGCCGCCGCGCAGGTCGCCGCCGGCGCCACCGAAGTGGCCAGCCTGGGCGATGCGTTCTCCGGCGCGGTACAGGCCTTCGGCGAATCCAACATGGCCCTGCTGGAACGCCTGCAGGGCATCGAGCAGGCGCTGGACAAGTCGCTGGCGCGCAGCGACGAACAGTTGGCCTACTACGTGGCGCAGGCGCGGGAAGTGATCGACCTGAGCATGCTCTCGCAGCAGCAGATCACCGAGGAACTGCGTCAGCTCGCCGCGCGCCAGGCGCCCGACCAGGCCGACGCGGCATGAGCGACGAACTGGAACTCGAGGCCGACAACGGCGCGCCGGTCTGGGCGGTGTTCGGCGACCTGATGTCGGTGCTGCTCGGCGCGTTCGTGCTGATCCTGATCGGGGTGATCGGCGTGCAGCTGCAGCTGTCGAACAAGCTGGACGAAGAAATGCGCCAGCGCCAGTTGGAGGCGCAGCAGCGCAAGACCCTGGAACAGGCGCTGGCCGCGCCGCTGGCGGCCGGCCGGGTGACCCTGGTCGACGGCCGCATCGGCATCCGCGGCAACGTGCTGTTCGCGCTGAACTCCGATCAGTTGCAGCCGGAAGGCCGCGACCTGCTGAAGAGCCTGGCCGCGCCGCTGGCCGGCTACCTCAAGGCGCGCGACGAGATCCTGATGGTCAGCGGCTTCACCGACGACCGCCAGGTGCGCGAGAGCAACCGCCAGTTCGCCGACAACTGGGAACTGTCGGCCGAACGCGCGTTGACCGTGACCCGCGCGCTGATCGAGGCCGGCGTCCCCGCCGATGCGGTCTTCGCCGCCGCCTTCGGCGCGCAGCAGCCGGTGGCGCCGAACGTGGACGAGGCCGGACGCGCCAGCAACCGCCGCGTGGAAATGGCGCCGCTGCCGCGCATGCGCAAGCGCGCCGCGACACCGCATGCACCCTGATCGAATCCCGGCCGCCGACCGCCTCGCCGCCTTGCGTGCACAGCATGCCGAGCGGCTGGACCCGCTGCGCTTCCGCTTCCTCGAAGCGCTGGCGCGCCGCACCGAGGCGCAGCAGGGCAAGGCGCGGGAACTGCTGGAGCAGAAACTGTCCACGTTGCTCGACGCCTATGCCGCGGCGCTGGCCGCGGCACCGCAGGACGCTGGCGATGCCGCGGCCGACGCAGCGGTGCGATCGGCGCAGCCGAGTCCGCTCGGCACCTTGCTGGCGCAGTATCGGCCTGCGACTGCGGCGGCCACCGCGCACAGCGGCCAGGACATCGACGTCGGCGCCCATGTGGCTGCCGACACCAAGACGTCCAGGGCGACCGGCGCAACCGATGCAGACGCCGCTGCGCCGTCGCACTCGCCGGCCGCAAGCGCCGCAGCGCGCCTCGCCGCACCACAGTTGCCCGCGGTCGAAGACGCGCGCCGGCTGTGGACAGCGCTGCGCAGCCGCAGCCAGTTGCGGCAGTCGCTGCAACCGGCACCCGCCGACGCCGGTCCGCTCAACTCCGGCGTGCTGGTGCATCGCGCATTGGCGTTGATGCGCACGCTTTCGCCCGGCTACCTGCAGCACTTCCTGTCCTACGTCGACGCACTGTCCTGGCTGCAGCAACTGCAGGATGGAGGCGCACTGGCGAAAGCGCAGCAACCCGGCAGCGCTGCCGGCAAGCCTGCGACGCCGCGCAGCAAGCCGCGCAAGCGCGGTTGACCGCATCGCCAATGCACGTAACGCCGACAGCGTCGTGGTAGAGCGGCTTCAGCCGCGACGGGCGTTACAGGGAACGGCGGTCGCGGCTGAAGCCGCTACTACGAGATGCGCTTTCCCTCATACGGCACACACCATCCAGGAAAGAAAAAGGCCGGCATGCGCCGGCCTCTTTCGTCACCTATCGTGGAACCGGCTTACAGCGCCTTCGCCGCCGCCACCACGTGCTCGGCGGTGATCTGGAAGTGCTTGTACAGCACGTTTGCCGGCGCCGAGGCGCCGAAGCTGTCGATGCCGACCACCGCGCCGTCCAGGCCCACGTAGGCGCGCCAGAACGCGGTGACGCCCGCTTCCACCGCCACGCGCTTGCGCACCGCCGACGGCAGCACCGACTCGCGGTAGGCGGCATCCTGGCGATCGAACACGTCGGTGCACGGCATCGACACCACGCGGGTCTTCAGGCCCGCGGCATCCAGCGCCTGCTTGGCTTCCACCGCCAGGCCGACTTCCGAGCCGGTGCCGATCAGGATCACGTCGGGCGTGCCGCCTTCGGCATCGGCCAGCACGTAACCGCCGCGCTCGATCAACTTGATCTGCTCGGCGCTGCGCGGCTGGTGCGGCAGGTTCTGGCGGCTGAACACCAGGCAGCTCGGGCCGTCCTTGCGGGTGATCGCGGCCTTCCAGCTCACCGCCGACTCCACCGTGTCGCAGGGGCGCCACACGTCGTTGTTGGGGATGTAGCGCAGCGACGCCAGGTGCTCCACCGGCTGATGGGTCGGGCCGTCCTCGCCCAGGCCGATCGAGTCGTGGGTGTAGACGTGGATCGCATGCGCCGGGATCAGCGCGCTCATGCGCACGCCGTTGCGCGCGTAATCGCTGAACACCAGGAAGGTGGCGTCGAACGGAATGAAGCCGCCGTGCAGGGCCAGGCCGTTGGCGATGGCGGTCATGCCGAACTCGCGCACGCCGTAGTACACGTAGTTGGCGTTCGGGTCGTCGCTGGCGACCGACTTGCTGGCCTTCCACAACGTCAGGTTGGAATGCGCCAGGTCGGCCGAACCGCCGACCAGTTCCGGCAGCAGCGGCGCGAACGCCTCGATCGCCATCTGCGAGGCCTTGCGCGAGGCGATGGTCTGGCCTTCGGCGGCCTGCTTGGCGATGTAGGCGTCGGCCTGGGCGAGGAAGTCCTCCGGCAGCTCGCCGTGCGAACGGCGGGTCAGTTCCGCGGCTTCGGCCGGGTACTGCTTGGCGTACTTGTCGAAGGCCTGCTCCCACTCGGCCTGGCGCAGCGTGCCGGCACCGCCGGCGCGCCAACCGTCGTAGATGGCCTGCGGAATCTCGAACGGCGCGTACGGCCAGTTCAGCGCCTTGCGCGCACCTTCCAGCTCTTCCTTGCCCAGCGCGGCGCCATGCGAGGATTCCTTGCCGGCCTTGGTCGGCGCACCGAAGCCGATGGTGGTGCGGCAGCACAGCAGGGTCGGCTTCTCGCTCTCGGCGATGGCCGCCTCGATCGCGGCCTTGACCGCATCGGCGTCCTGGCCGTCGACGTCGCGGATCACGTGCCAGCCATAGGCCTCGAACCGCGCCGGGGTGTCGTCGCTGAACCAGCCGGCGGTGTTGCCGTCGATGGAGATATGGTTGTTGTCCCAGAACGCCACCAGCTTGCCCAAGCCCCAGGTCCCGGCCAGCGAGGCGGCTTCGTGGGACACGCCTTCCATCATGCAGCCGTCGCCCATGAACACCCAAGTGCGGTGGTCGACGATCTGGTGCTCGGGGCGGTTGTAACGCTGCGCCAGCAACTTCTCGGCCAGCGCGAAACCGACCGCGTTGGCGAAGCCCTGGCCGAGCGGACCGGTGGTGGTCTCCACCCCGGGGGTCTCGCTGCGCTCCGGGTGGCCGGCGGTCTTGCTGTGCAGCTGGCGGAAGCGCTTGAGCTCCTCGATCGGCAGGTCGTAGCCGGACAGGTGCAGCAGCGCGTACTGCAGCATCGAGCCATGGCCGTTGGACAGCACGAAGCGGTCACGGTTGAACCAGTGCGGATTGTTCGGGTTGTGGCGGAGGAAGTCGTTCCACAGCACTTCGGCGATGTCGGCCATGCCCATCGGCATGCCGGGATGGCCGGAATTGGCGGCCTCGACCGCATCGGCGGCAAGGAAACGGATCGCGTTGGCGAGTTCGCGGCGGGTAGGCGTCGTCATGAGGGATCTGTCGGAAGCGGGCGCGTGGCGTCGGGCCCACTATTGTCCCACAGGCGGGGATTGGGGATTCGGGATTCGTAGCGTCACCGGCTGTAGGCCTCAGATGACGTAGGAGCGGCTTCAGCCGCGACGGGCATTACCGGGAAGGCCCATCGCGGCTGAAGCTGCTCTCACGCGCGACCCGTCCGGCGGCGACGCTGCCGACTTTACCAATCCCCAATCCCGACTACCTAATCCCGGCCATCCTCGCCCTTGGCCACCAGCGTGGTCAGGGCCAGATCGCCGGTCACGTTCAGCGCGGTGCGGCACATGTCCAGGAAATGGTTGACGCCCAGGATCATGCCAATGCCGACCGGGTCCACGCCGACCATCGCGCAGATCAGCGCCACCACCGGCAGCGAGCCGGACGGCACGCCGGCGGTACCGATGCCGCCGAGGATGCACACCAGCATCACCATGCACTGCTGCGCGATGCTCAGCTCCACGCCGAAGAACTGCGCCAGGAAGATCACCGTCACGCCCTCGAACAGCGCGGTGCCGTTCTGGTTGGCGGTGGCGCCGACGGTCAGCACGAAACGCGAGACCTTGTGCGGCAGCCCCATCTGATCGGCCACGCGCAGCGCGGTCGGCAGGGTGGCGTTGCTGGACGCGGTGGAGAACGCCATCACCGTCGCCTCGCGGGTGGCGCGGAAGAACCACAGCGGCGAGCGCCCGGCCAGGCGCACCGCCACGCCGTAACTCACCACCATGTGCAGGCCCAGCGCCAGCACCACCACCCCCACGTAGGCGCCAAGCCGCACCAGCAGCTCGAAGCCGAACAGCGCCGCCAGGTTGAACATGAAGCAGGCGACCGCATACGGCGCCAGACGGATCACCAGCCCGATCAGGGTCATCGAGATCTCGAACACACCCTCGATGCCGCGCCGCAGCGTCGCCACCTTGGCGTCTTCGCTGAGCACCATGCCCACGCCGAACATCACCGCGAAGAACATCAGCGACAGGATCGCGCCGTTGCTGGAGGCGGCTTCGACCACGTTGTCGGGCACGATCGACAGCAGCATGTCCATGCCGTGTGGCTGATGCTTGCTCTGGTCGACGATCTGCGCGGTGCGCTCCACGTTCTGCTGCAGCAGTTGCTGCGCCAGCTCGCGATCCACGCCGATGCCCGGCTTGAGCACGTTGACCAGGACCAGACCCAGCAGCACCGCCACGCCGGACAGCACCACCGTGTAGCCCAGCGTCTTCCAGCCGATCCGCCCGAGCGCGCGGATGTCTCCCATCTCCGAAATGCCCATCACCAGCGCCGAGAACAGCAGCGGCACGATCAGCATGAAGATCAGGTTGAGAAACAGCTTGGAGAACGGCGTGGTGAGGTACTTGGTCAGCGCCTGCACCCAGGCCGCATCGCCGCCCACGCTCATGTGCACCGCCAGACCCAGCACCAGCCCGAGGACGAAGCCGATCGCCATTTTCCAGTGCAACGGCATGCCGGTTTCGGCCTTCACGGGGGTGTCGGTCATGAGTTCGCCTTGCGAGGAGAGGCACTCAGCTTAACAAACCATGAGCAGACATCGACCAACACACGCTGACACAGGCTGCGCAGTGCGTGCATCGGCTTGCCGCGGGGCGCCGACCACGTGACGTTAGGTCGCAGGCTTGCCGAGGCTGGCGAACCGCACCGCTCGCCATCGCGTCATCGGACGACAGCCTGGCGAGCCCCCGCCGGCTCAGGCATCGCGCCTCGGATACAGCGGCGGCAGATCGTCTGCGGCCGTGCCGCGCGTGGTGGTGCGCCAGCGTGGACCGGACGCGAACGCCGCACGCAACGCGGCACGCGCGCCGGCCACATCGCCACCACCGCCCCAGCGTGCGTGCTGCATGCGCAGGACGGCGTCACGCTGCGCCGGATCGTCCAGGCGCTGCACCACCGTATCCAGGTCGGCGACGCCGGCCTGCGCGCACAGGATCGCGGCGACCTCGTCCAGACCACCACTGTCCAGGGCCTTGCGCAATTCCGGCAATGCGGCGCGCGCAGTCGCGGGGGCCGATGTCGCACCGGGCGCAGCGTTGGCCGCCGAGCCCGGCAGCGCTGCAACGCCGCGTGCACGGCGTAAGCGGCGCCAGGCCCAGACCAGGGTCGCCAGCCACAGCACCGCAAAGCCCGCGGCCAGCGCCATCCACAGCGGCGACGAGGCGAGCCATCCCCGCAGGGTATGCGTCGGCGCCACGGCGTTGTCGGCGGGAACCACGCTCAGCGTCGGCGCCGCGGGGGTGACCGGGGCGGGAGCCGGCGCAGGCACGCCTTGTCCGGGCTGCACCTGCAGGGTCAGGTCCGGCAGGCTGGCCTCGCGCGCGGCGCCGGCGCCGACGTCCCACCACGGCATGCGCAGGCCGCGCACCAGCAATGGGCCCGCTGCCTGCGGCACGATCGAGTAGCGACGGCTGACGGTCACCTGCGGACCGCCGTCGACGAAGCGTTCCTGTACCTGCGGCGGCTCGGCGAACACCTGCGCACCATCGACGCTGGGCGTGGGCAATTCGGGGAACTGCGCCTGGGTCGCGCCGCGTGCGGTGGCCTCGACCACGATGTCGGCGGCCTCGCCGGCCTTGGCGCGTTGCGGGGTGGCGGTGTAGCGCAGGCGCAGTTCGTGCAGCGGCAGCCAGGGCTGCGGCGCGTTGGCCGGCTGCGCGCGCACCTGCAGGGTCTGCGCGGTGCCGCGCGCATTGAGTTCGCCGCCACGGCCGAAATAGTCGTCGAAGAAGCCGGTGGGACCGCGGCCGTTGAATCGCGCGCCCGGCAACAGCAGCGGTCCGCTGCGTTCGGGGACCAGCAGGTAGTGCCGCTCGATCACCGTATACATGCGTCCGTCGATCTGGCGACGGTTCTGGATGTCGTCGCCGACGCGCTGCAGCGACGCGCCGGCTGGCGCGTCCAGGTCGAGCTCGCCCGAACTCAGCGGCACGCCCAGATACAACCGCACCACCACGCCCACGCTCTGCTGCACATACGGTTTTGCATCGTCGACGACGGTCTGCACGAACACATCGGCATTGGCCACCTGCGCCGGCACATCGGCATTGGTGGTGGCCGGCACCGCGGCACTGGCCGCAGCGACCTCCAGCCGCAATGGCGCGGTGCGCTCGTTGCCGACCTGCAGCGACGGAATCTCCAGCGTGCCGGTGCTGCGCGGGGTCAGCATCACGCCGAACAAGGACTTCGCCGAGACCGTACCGTTGACGATCTGCATCTGCCGGCTCTTGACCTCGTTGCTGAGCGCGAAATCCGCGCGCAACGGCGTGTAGTCCGGCGTGGCCGCGGCCTGGTCGGTCTCGATGTTGAGGGTCACGCCCTCGCCGGCGCCGACGTTGTCGCGGTCCAGCCACGCGCGCGTGGCCGCGCCCGCTGGCAACGCCAGCAGCAGCGCGGCCGCTGCCATCAGCACCGCGCACAGGCGTGTCACCCGGCCGAGTCGCCTGAAGTGGATCATGGTTCTTGTTCCCGCTGCCTGCGTTCGTGTTCCAGCCTGAATTTGGCGCGCAGCAGATTGCCCGGATCGTCCGGCACCCGCCGCAACCACGCCTCCACCGCCTGGCGCTGCTCGCGCTGCTGCGGCGTCTCGTTGGCGGCGGCAGCGGCACGTTCGGCGGCCTGCGTGTCTGCGCCGCCCTGCTGCGCCATCGCCTGCTGCATCTGCTGGCGCTGCGCCGCATCGGCCTGCTGTTGCGCCTGCGCATCGCCGGGCTTCGGCGGCGCCTGCTGCGCGTCCTTGGCGCCATTGCGTCCCTGCTGGCCGTCCCGCTGCTGGCCGTTCTGGTGCTGTCCGTCCTTCTGCTGCTGGTCCTTCTGCGCACCGTTCTGCTGTTGGCCCGACTGCTGCTGGCCGTTTTGCTGCTGGCCGCTCTGTTGCTGACCGTTCTGCGATTGCCCACCCTTCTGCTGCTGGCCGTCCTTGCCCTGCTGGCCAGACTTGGCGTTCTGCGACGACTGGCGCTTGCGCGCCGCCTCCACCGCCGCGCGGTTGGCGATCGCATCGGCCATCTGCGGATGCAGCTTCAGCGCCTTGTCGTAGGCATCGATCGCCTCGTCGTAGCGCCCCTGCCGTGCCAGCGCATTGCCGAGGTTGTACCAGCCGGCGTCGCTGTCGATGCCTTCGAACTGCTGCTGCGCGGCGGCGAAGTCGCCCTTGCGGTAGGCCTGCACGCCCGCGTCCAGCCGTTGCTGGCGGACCTGGTCGGCACGTTCCCACCACCCGCCTGCGGCAGGACCGGGCGTCGGCACCTGTGCCTGGGGCGGCGCCGGTGCCTGCGCATGCACCGGGAGCGGCGCCGCCAGTGGCACCAACACCAGCAGCAGCACCGCGGCGCCACCGCGACGGCGGAACGCGAGCAATGCCAGCAGCATCAGCGGCGGCAGCAACCAATAGCCTTGATCGAGCCACACGCGGCCATGGCTTTCGTCGGCCGCCGTCGCATTTTCTTCCTGCGGCCGCAGCACGCCCAGCGCGCGCAGATCCGCATCGTCGGGCGTCAACGCGGCATAGCGTCCCGCGCCGGCCGTGGCCAGCGCACGCAGCGAATCCGCATCCAGTTGCGCGTGCGCCAGCCGGCCCTGGTCGTCGCGGTACGCAGCCCCCTGCGCGGTGCCCAGCCCCAGCGCTGACACGTGATAACCCTGCCCGGCCGCACGCGCCGCCGCCTGTTGCGCCTGCGTGTCGGCCTGGTCGCTGAGCACCAGGATGTCGCCACGGGAGAAGCCGGCCTGACGCAGCAACTGCGCCGCCCAGTCGATCGCCAGGTCGGAACGCTGCCCGGCTACCGGCATCACCTGCGGCGACAGCGCATCCAGGAACAGGCCCACGTTCGCCGCATCGTCGGTCAGCGGCGCCACCGTGTACGGCTCGCCAGCGTAGGCCACCAGCGCCACTTCGCCGCCGGCGCGCTCGCGCAGCAGCCGCGCCAGCTTGGCGCGTGCCTGCAGCAGCCGCGACGGCGGCAGGTCGCGCGCGTCGATCTGCGCGGACAGATCCAGCGCGATCACCAAGGGCGTGCGCGCCTGCCACAGCGGCTGCTGTTCCTGGCGCCAACTCGGCCCGGCCAGCGCCAACACCGCCAGCGCATAACCCAGCGCACCCAGCAACAGGCCGGCGCTGCCCTTGGCATCGCCGCGCGCCAGCAGGTGCGGCAGCAGATGCGGGTCCACCGTGCGCCGCCAGATGTCGCGGCGTCGGCGCCTCCGCCACCAGCTCCAGGCAAGCAACGGCAGCAACAGCAGCGCCCACAGCCATTCGGGGCGCAGCAGGTGCAGGGCCTGGAGGACGTCCGCCACGCGGGTCATTGCCGCCTCCAGGGCCAGATGAAGGACAACAAGGCCAGGGCCAACGCTGCGGCCAACGGCCAGGCGTAGCGTTCGATCCGCGGCCGCACCGCCGGACCGGCCGAACGCACCGGCTCGAGCCGGTCCAGTTCGGCATAAATCGAGGCAAGCTCGGCGGTATCGCGGGCGCGGAAGAAGCGCCCGCCGGTGTCCTGCGCGATCTTGCGCAGCGTGTCCTCGTCGACCTGGTCGTCGCCGCCGCTGCCGGGGATCGGCAGGCCGAACAGCGACATGCCGCCATCGCCACCGAAGGCGATGGTGTATACGCGCACGTGCTCGGCCTTGGCCAGTTCCGCAGCCTTCAGCGGGTCGAGCACGCCGGCGGTGTTGACGCCGTCGGTGAGCACGATCAGCACGCGCTCGCCCTGCTTCTGCTCGCGCAGGCGCTTGACCGCCAGCGCGATCGCATCGCCCAGCGCGGTCTCGCGCCCGGCCAGGCCAACCACGCTGTCGCGCAACTGGTCGCGCACCGTGGCCAGATCGGCGGTCAACGGGGTCAGCGCGTATGCCTGCTGGCCGAACACCAGCAGGCCGATGCGGTCGCCGTCGCGGCGGTCGAGGAAGTCGGCCAGCACCGCCTTGGCCGCGGTGAGGCGATCGACCACGCGTCCGCCCAGGGTCATGTCCGGCTCGCTCATGCTGCCGGACAGATCCACCGCCAGCATCAACTGACGCGCCTGCTGCGGCGGCATGATGGGTTCGCCCAGTTGCAGCGGACGCGCCGCCGCGGCGCACAGGCAGAACCAAGCCAGCCATGCCAGCCACACGCTGGCGCGCCACAATCCGCCGCGGGTCGGTGCGGCAGCCACGGCCTGCAGGCGTTCGCCATAGGGCACGCGCAACGCCGGCGCATTGCCGCGGCGCGCCGGCAGCAACAGGTTGGCCAGCAAGGGCAGCGGCATCGCCAGCCACATCCACGGCCAGGCAAAACCGGCCAGCAGGTCGCTGAGGCTCTGCCACGACGGCAACAGGCTCATCGCCGTCCTCCGCGCCGCGCCGCCATCAACGCCAGGAACCGGCGCCGCGCCAACGGCAGCAACGCCTGCACTTGGCCTGGGTCCAGGCTGGGGCGATAGCCACCGTCGAGCAGCACACGGCCGGGCCCGGCGGAAAACGGCTGGCGTTTGTCGCCGCCATCCAGGAACCGCAGCCACTCCTCGCCCTGCAACGCCGCAGCGGCCGGATCGCGGCGTTGCGCCGCGCGCCGCAGCAGCTCCGAGACCGCAGCCACCTGCGCCGGCGGTTCGCCCGTCCGCGTTGCCGCGTCGAACTGGCGCTGCCAGCGCTGCACGCGCTCGCGCCGGCGCAACCACACGAACAGCGCCGCGCCGATCGCCAGCAGCAGCACCGCCGCCAGCATCCACCAGCCCGGTGCGGGCGGCCACCACGCCGGTGCCGGCGGCAGGTGTACATCGCGCAGAGGCAGTTGCTGCGGGCTCATGGCGTCGTGCCCCGCTGCACCGGCAGCAACCACGACTCGCTGGGCGCGTCGCTCAGCAGCACGCGCACCTGCACGCCGCGGCCCGGCAGTTCCGCGGCCAGGCTTTCCAGCGGCTGCACGAACTGCGCGCGCCAACGCTGCTGCGTGGCGTTCGCCAGCAGATCCACTTCCACGCGTCGGCCGCTCGCCCAGAACGGCAAGGCCGCGCGCGGCGGCTGCACTTCCAGCGGATCGGCAAGCAGCAGCAGCTCCACTTCGTTGTGCAGCGCCAGCGCGGCCCAGCGCGCGGCGGGCACTGCCTGCGCGCTGGCCGGATCGGCCAGCACGGTCAGGTGCGATCCCGGGCGCAGCAGCTTGGCCGCGTGATCCAGCGCCATGCCCAGGCCCGCGTCGTCCTGCGGCGGCTGTGCGTACCAGCGTGCCAGCGCATCGAGCACACGCAGCACGCCGCGCGGTCCGGACGCGGGCGGCACCGGCGCTTCGCTGCGGCTGCCGCGCAAGGCGGCCAGCCGATCGCCCTGGCGCTGCGCCGCCCACGCCGCCACCGCGCCGGCACGCGCGGCCTGCACCGACTTGAAGCGGACGCGGGTGCCGAAGTACAGCGACGGCGCCGTATCGGCGACGATCAGGCTGAGCCGTTCGCGCTCGGCCTGGAACAGTTTGGTGTGGGTGCGGCCGCTGCGCGCAGTCAGCCGCCAATCGATGTGCCGGACGTCATCGCCCACCACGTACTCGCGCGATTCGGCGTACTCCATGCCGCGCCCACGCATCGGCGATGGGGCGGCACCACTGAGACCATGACGGCCGCGGCGTGGCGGTGGGATGCGCGCGACCGCAGCGCGCAGGGCCACCAACTCGGCCAGGCTGGGGCGGATCCCCGCCTCGGCCGGCGCGGCGGCGTGCGGCATGCCCGGCGCGGTCGGCTGCGGTGCCATCGTCGTTACTCCGCGCGCAGGCGGGCGGCGGACAACCGCCTTGCTTGGCGGCGTCCGCTCACGGCGGCGGCACCTTGTCCAGCAGGGCGGCGACCAGGCGATCGCCGTCCCAGCCTTCGGCGGTGGCTTCGTAGCTGGGCAGTACGCGATGGCGCAGCACATCGGCAGCAACCGCGCGCACGTCGTCGGGCGTGACGAAGTCGCGTCCGGCCAGCCAGGCCCGGGCGCGCGCGCAACGCTCCAGCGCGATCGAGCCGCGCGGGCTCGCGCCCCAGGCGATGCGCCGCGCCAACGCTGGGTCGTAGCCGCTGGCATCGCGCGACGCCAGCACCAGTTCGATCAGATAACGCTCCAGCGGCGGCGCCATGTGCAGCGCCAGCACCGCACGGCGCGCCGCGAACACGTCGTCCAGCGGCATGCGCGGCGGCGGTGCCTCGCCCGCCTCCAATGTCTCGCGAGCGCGCTCGCGCGCCAGGCGCAGGATTTCCGCTTCCGCGGCCGCCTCCGGATAGCCGATCCGCACATGCATCAGGAAGCGATCCAACTGCGCCTCCGGCAGCGGGAAGGTGCCTTCCTGCTCGATCGGATTCTGCGTCGCCATCACCAGGAACAGCTTCGGCAGCGCATAGGTATGCCGGCCGACGGTGACCTGGCGCTCGCCCATCGCTTCGAGCAGCGCCGACTGCACCTTGGCCGGCGCGCGGTTGATCTCGTCGGCAAGCAGGATCGGATGGAAGATCGGCCCGGGCAGGAACTCGAACCGGCTCTCCTGCGGGCGCCACACCTCGGTGCCGGTGAGGTCGGCCGGGAGCAGGTCGGGAGTGAACTGCACGCGGGCGAAGTCCGCTTCCAGGCGCGAGGCCAGGGCGCGGATCGCGGTGGTCTTGGCCAGGCCGGGCGCGCCTTCGACCAGCAGATGGCCGTCGGCGAGCAGCGCGATCAGCAGGCGTTCCACCAGCGCCGACTGGCCGACGATGGTCTGGGACAGGCCGTCGCGCAGGGCGACGAACGCGGCGTGCAGGCGCTGCTGCTCCGGCGCGGCCGGCGGGGAATCGAGGGGCGAGGATGGCGTGTTCATTTGCGCAGTCTGACCGATCGCCGGTGAAAATGGTTCCGCGCGCGGCCGACGCCGCGTGCTGCGAATTCAGGATTTCCTCATCCGCGCAGCATAAACGCCGACGGGAGAGGCTTGCACCTCTCCCGTCGGGAGTCACACCTGTCTGCGCCGACGCTCAGCCGGCGGGCGAGCGCTTGGCCACACGCATCACCTTCGGCGTCACGAAGATCAGAAGCTCCGCCTTGTCTTTGCTGCGACCGCGCTTCTTGAACAGGTTGCCCAGGAACGGCACGTCGCCCAGGAACGGCACCTTGGAGATGCTGCTGCGATCGTTGAACTCGTAGACACCACCGATCACCACGGTCTGTCCATCGTCCACCAGCACCGCGGTATTGATCTCGCGGCGATTGATGATGGGCACCGTACCGTAACCGCTGAGCGTCACGTAGCTGTCGACCTCATCCTTCTTCACGTTCATGTTCAAGAAGATGCGGTTGTCGTCGGTGATGGTCGGCGTCACCTTGAGCTCCAGCAGCACTTCCTTGAACTGCACGTTCGGGGTGGCGGCAGTACCGGCGGTACCACCGGTGATGGTGACGTAACCGATTTCCTTGCCTTGCCGGATCACCGCCTCGCGCTGGTTGGAGGTCACGATACGTGGGTTGGAGATCACCTCGCCGCGGCCTTCTTCCTGCAAGGCGGAGAGTTCGAGATCCAGATTGAAATTGGCACCGAGCAACGTGTACGCGACGCTCGGCAGTGTCGCAGGCGTAGTAAAGGTCTTGCCGCTCAGATCGACATTGAGCCCGCGCGTGGCCGACGTATTGCCACCGGAAGCGGTGCTGCCGATCGTCGCGGTGTTGCCGCCATACGTGTGGGTCCCGCCGATGCCGAACTTGGCGCCCAGATCGCGCGCGAAGGTATCGGTCGCGATGACGATGCGGCCTTCGATCAGCACCTGGTCGACCGGCCGGTCGATCACGTTGATCAGCTCGCGCATCTGCGCGACCTTTTTCGGGATGTCGCTGATCATCAGCGTGTTGGTGCGCTCGTCGGCGACGATGCGCCCACGCGGCGACAGGAAGCCATTGTCGTTCTGGCTGTTACCGCTGCCACCACCACTTCCGCCACCACCGCTGCTGCCACCACCGATGCCCTTGGCCTCGGTCAGCGCCTTGAAGATCGCCGAAGCGCTGTGGTAGTTGATCTGCACGTAGTCGGTGATCAGGTCCTCGCGGTTCTCGATCGCGATGCGCGCGTCTTCCTTGTCCTGCTCGAACTTGGCCAGCTCCTGCTGCGGCGCGACCCAGATCACCTTGCCGTCGCGGCGCTTGTCCAGACCCTTGGCGCGCAGCACGATGTCCAGCGCCTGGTCCCACGGCACGTTGACCAGGCGCAGGGTGACGCTGCCCTGCACGGTGTCGGAGGCGACGATATTGAGATTGGACTCCTCGGCGATCAACTGCAGCACCGTGCGCACCGGCACGTCCTGGAAGTTGAAGGTCACCGGCTTGCCGCTGTAGCCGCGGGCGGCCACCTGTGCGGCGGCCTGGCTGACCGTGGTCGCAGTGACCGCGCCCACCGCCGGCGCGGCGGCGCGCGGAGTGATCTCGACCACGTACTCGTTCCCGGATTGATAGGCCAGGGATTCGAAGCCGCCATTGGTATTCAGCACCAGCTCGGCGCCGCCGGCGTAGGGCTTGGCATCGATGCGCTGCACCGGGGTCGCGAAGTCGGTGACGTTGAGCGGACGCTGCAGCTCCGGCGGCAGCACGGCGTTGCCGACGTCGACCACGACGTTGTTGCCCTGGGTGCGCAGGTCCGGGCTGGCGCCGGTGCCATTGAACGACAGGATCAGCCGCCCCGCGCCGCCGTCGCCGCGCTTGAAGTCGATCTTCGACACCGTGAGCTTGGCCGGCGCCGCCGCGGGCGCGACAGGTGCAGCCGCAGGCGCGGCCGGCGGTGCCGCACTGGCGACGACCGCGTTCCCGAGCATCGCCGCCAACCCCAACGCGCATAGCCGCATCGTCGCGTGACGCCGGATGGGGCGCAGGCTCAGGGCTTTGGAAAAAGTCATCGTGCTATCCCCATAATCAATCATTGATCGTCCAGCGCGACGGAGGCGGGACGTTCCAGCCAGCCGCCGGCGCCATCCGGCACCAGTTCAATCAAATCGATGCGATCCTCGTGCACCCCGGTCACGCGGCCATCGCTCTGCCCCATGTACACGCCCGGACGCACGCGGTAGGTCACCTTGTCCGGCGCCATCACCAGCGCGACCTGGCCCGCGCCGCTGCCCAGCGTGCCGACCATGTTGAGGCTGTCCAGCGGAAACTGTTCCAGCGGCTCCTTGCGACGGTTCGGATCCGGGCGCAGACCGCTGCTGCCGTCGGGGTTGGCCCAGGCATCGCTGAACGGATCGCGCAGGCCCTGCGCCGCGTATTCGAACGTCTCGAACTGCTGCATCACCGGCAACGGCTCCAGCGGCTGCGCCGGTCGCGCGCGCACTTCCTTCACCCAGTTCTCCAGGTTCGGCGCATCGCCCGGGGTGCTGGTGATGGTGCGACCACACGCGCCAAGCACCAACGCCAGCGCACCTGCGACGAGAATCCTGACCATCCGCTGCTGCCGGCTCATGCGCCACCGCCTTGCTTGCCGGCCTTCTTCGCGGCCGCCGCGGCCTGTTCCTGGTCGGCCATTTCCTTGTCGTCCAGGTAGCGATAGGTCTTGACCGTGCCGGACAGTTCCAGCTCGCCGCGCGCGGTGATGCCGTTGCTCTTGTCGCGCGGTTTCAGGTTGATGTCGTGCATGGTCAGGATCACCACCCGCGGCAGCGAGGCCACGCCGCTGACGAAGGCGCCGAACTGGTGGTAGCTGCCGACCATGCGCAGGGCGATCGGCTTCTCCGCGTAGAACTCCTTCGGCGACTCCGGACCCGGCTGGAACAGCTCGTTGGTCAGGCCGCTGGACAACGCGGTCTGCGAGATGTCGATGATCAGGTCGGGCATCTCGGTCTTGCTGGGCAGCTGCCGCAGCATCTGCTGCAGCACCTGCTCCATCTGCACCAGTTGCTGCTTCAGCGGCTGCAGGTTCACCGCCCGGCTCTGCTCCTTCTCGAAGGAGGCGCGCAGCTCGGTCTCCTTCTGCTCCAGCGTCTGCAACTCGTCGCTCTTGCTGCTGATCAGCAGGAACCAGGACAGAATCAGGATGAAAAGGGTCACCAATACGCAGAACACGATCTTGGCCTGCTGCGGCCAATTGCCGATGTTGTTGAAATCCAGCTCTTTGATGTTGAATTTCTTGCTCATGACGCCGGTCCCTGTTTCGCTGGCGTGGCGGCGGGTGCCGGCGCGGTAGCCGGCGCCGGTGCGGCAGCGCTACCCGTGGCAGGTGCGGGGGCCGCCGGTGCCTGCGCCGGCGTGCCTGGCGCGCCGTCCGCAGGTGCTGCGCCCGGCGCCGCAGGCGTCGCCACACCGCCGGGTGCCGTCGCGTCGGCCGCCGGATCGGTGCTCTCGCCGGGCACCGGCAGCTTGACCCGCAGCGTGAACACGTACGGCAGCGCCTTGGTGTCGACGATCGGACCCTTGGCTTCCTTCTCCTGCGCCTTGGCCTCGATCACCGTCAGTTCCGGGTTGGTCATCCAGCCCGAACCTTCGAGGTTGCGCATGTAGGTACTCACCCGCGCATTGGACTGCGAGCGGCCTTCCAGGGTCAGCATGTCGCCCTCCTGCTTGACCGAGGTCAGCACCACGCCGTCGGGAATGGTCCGCACCAGCGAGTCGAACAGATGCACCATCTGCGAGCGCTTGGCCTGCAGTTCCTCGATGACCTGCTTGCGCGCCAGCAAGCGGCGCTTCTTCTCGTCGAGGGTGTCGATTTCCTTGTTCTGCGCCTGGACCTTCTCGATCTCGGTCTGCAGATACGCGTTGCGCTCGTTCTGGCCGCTGATCTGCAGGTCGTAGTAGAACCAGATCAGCCCCGCCAGCAGCGCCCCGGCGAATGCGGCCAGGCCAAGCATCGAGTAGAACTCGCGTTCGCGCTGCTTGCGCCGTTCCGCCCGCCAGGGCAGCAGATTGATCTTCGCCATCAGTCGAAGCTCCTCAGCGCCAGGCCGGTGGCGATCATCAGCGCCGGCGCGTCCTGGGCCAGCGCATGCGCCTGCACCTTCGGCCCCAGGGTCATCTGCGCCAACGGGTTGGCGACCACCGTGGCCACGCCCAGTTGCTCCTCCACCATCTCCGGCAACCCGGCCAGGGCGGCACAGCCACCCGCCAGGACGATGTGGTCGACCCGGTTGAATTCGCTGCCCGCATAAAAGAACTGCAGCAGGCGGCTGATCTGCTGCACCGTGGCTTCCTTGAACGGCTCCAGCACCTCGACCTCGTAGCTCTCCGGCAACCCGCCCTGGCGCTTGGCCATGCCGGCTTCCTCGTAGGTCAGGCCGTAGCGGCGCATCACTTCGTCGGTCAGCTGCTTGCCGCCGAACACCTGTTCGCGGCTGTACAGGCTGCGCCCGCCGCGCAGGACATTGAGGGTGGTCATGGTGGCGCCGATGTCGACCAGGGCGACGATGCCGTCGGCGGCCACCGGCAGCTCGCTGGCCACCAGCGCGAAGGCGTTCTCGACCGCGAAGGCCTCCACGTCCATCACCTTGGCCACCAGACCGCCCAGTTCCAGGGCCGACTGGCGCAGCTCCACGTTCTCCGAACGCGAGGCCGCCAGTAGCACCTGCACCATCTCGGGGTTGTTGGGGATGACGCCCAGCACCTCGAAATCCAGGTTCACTTCGTCGATCGGGTACGGGATGTAGTTCACCGCCTCCAGCTCGACCTGGGCTTCCAGCTCGTTCTCGTCCAGTTCGGCCGGCATCGGGATCACCTTGGTGATCACCGCCGAGCCGGCCACGGCGGCCGCGGCATGCTTGGCGCGAGTGCCGGAGCGGGTCACGGCGCGGCGGATCGCCTCGCCCACCGCCTCGACCTCGACGATGTTCTTCTCGACCACGGCGTTGGGCGGCAAGGGTTCGACGGCGTAGTGCTCGACGCGGAACCGGTTGCCGTTACGCGAAAGCTGCAGCAGCTTGACCGCGGTCGAGCTGATGTCGATGCCGATCAGCGGCTGCTGACTCTTTGGGATAAGCCCCACGGATTTTCCCCTGCCGGCGGGCACTTGGACGCCAATGTTGCGCCAGCGCATTAATAACAAATTTTTTGCAATTGGCAACCGCCCGGTTGCATGTCGCGATCCGTGTCACGGCATGACCTGCGGCAGCAAACCCGTCGCATCCCCGGAATCGGCCCCAGCCGTTCCCCGGCGTACTCTATACTCTGCGCCCAAGAAATCTGCAATCGGAATCTCTCGCGATGCCCCGTTTTCGTCGTTGGCTGCGCTGGGCGCTGGTCTTGTTCGTCCTCCTCGGCCTGGTCGGCGCCGCCGTGGCAGGCGGGCTGTACTACGTCGTCTCCTCCAAGCTCCCGGACGTGCAGACCCTGCGCAAGGTCGAACTGCAGGAGCCCATGTACGTCTATTCCAGCGACGGCAAGCTGATGGCGCTGTTCGGCGAGACCCGACGCTACCCCATCACCATGAAGGACGTCCCGGAGCGGCTGAAGCAGGCCTTCCTGGCCACCGAGGACGCCCGCTTCTACGAGCACGGCGGGGTCGACTACAAGGGCATCGCCCGCGCGGTGTGGCTGCTGGCCACCACCAACGACAAGCGCGTGCCGGGCGGCTCCACCATCACCCAGCAGGTCGCCCGCCAGTTCTTCCTGAGCTCGGAATACAGCTACACGCGCAAGCTGGCGGAGATCCTGCTGGCGCGCAAGATCGAGGCCGAGCTGACCAAGGACGAGATCTTCGAGCTGTATCTGAACAAGAGCTTCTTCGGCAACCGCGCCTACGGCATCGCCGCCGCCGCCGAGTACTACTACGGCAAGAAGCTCAACGAGCTGAGCCTGGACGAGATGGCCTCGCTGGCCGGCATCCCCAAGTTCCCCTCCAGCGGCAACCCGATCAGCAACCCCGAGCGCGCCAAGCAGCGCCGCGACAATTATGTGCTCAGCCGCATGGCCGCCCTGGGCTTCATCACCCCGGCCGAGGCCGAGGCGGCCAAGGCGGTGCCGATGCACGCCGCGCCGCATGAGCGCCCGGTCGAGGTCGAAGCGCCGTACGTGGCCGAACTGGTGCGCCAGGAGATGATCGCGCGCTTCGGCGGCGACGTGCTGGACAAGGGCTACCACGTCTACACCAGCATCGATTCGACCCTGCAGACCGCGGCCAACCATGCGGTACGCGAGGGCCTGGTCGTCTACGATCGCCGACACGGCTGGCACGGGGTGGAGAAGCATTTCGACGTGCCGGCCACCGCCGATGCGGCGGCGCTGGCCAGCCACCTGAGCGGCGTCTACGTGCAGGGCGGGATGCTGCCAAGCATCGTCGCCAGCACCGGCAGCGACGGCAGCGCCACCGTGGTGCTCGCCAACAAGACCGAACTGGTGCTGCCGGTGGCCGCCAGCCGCTGGACCGGGCGCAGCCCGGCCACCCTGCTCAAACGTGGCGACCTGGTGCGCATCCAGGCCGGCGACAAGCCGGGCGAGTGGGAGATCACCCAGATCCCGCGCGGCCAGGCCGCCCTGGTCTCGCTGGACGCCAACAACGGCGCGCTGCGCGCCATGGTCGGCGGCTTCAGCTACGCCGGCAACAAGTTCAACCGCGCCACCCAGGCGCGCCGCCAGCCCGGCTCCAGCTTCAAGCCGTTCCTGTACGCAGCCTCGTTCGAAAAGGGCTTCAACCCGGCTTCGATCGTGCTCGACGCACCGGTGGTGTTCCGCGACCGCCGCGGCAAGACCTGGTCGCCGCAGAACGACGGCGGCGGCTTCCGCGGCCCGATGCGCCTGCGCGAGGCGCTGGTGCAGTCGCGCAACCTGGTCTCGGTGCGCCTGCTGGACGCCATCGGCGTGGACTTCGCGCGCAAGTACATCAGCCAGTTCGGCTTCCAGGAAGCCGAGCTGCCGCCGAACCTGTCGATGTCGCTGGGCACCGCCTCGCTGACTCCGTTGTCCGTGGCGCGCGGCTATACCGTGTTCGCCAACGGCGGCTCGCTGGTCAACACCTGGATCATCGACAAGGTCACCGACCGCGACGGTAAGGTGCTGTTCCAGGAGCATCCGCTGACCGCCTGCCGCAGCTGCGGCAGCGTCGGCGGCAACGCCGCGCCGGTCAGCCAGGTGGTGGACGGCTTCAACTTCGGCGCGGCCATGCCACCACCGGCCGCCAAGCCGGCAGAGACCGCGGCCACGGCGGCTGCAGCGGAGAAGCCCGCCGACCCCGAGGCCAAGGTGGCGCCGCGCGCCATCGACGAGCGCACCGCCTACCAGTTGGTGTCGATGATGCGCGACGTGGTCCAGCGCGGCACCGGCACCCCGGCCAAGGTGCTCGGCCGCGAGGACATCGGTGGCAAGACCGGCTCCACCAACGACCACCGCGACGCCTGGTTCTCCGGCTTCGGCGGCCCGTACGTGACCACCGTCTGGGTCGGCCGCGACGACTACCGTTCGCTGGGCTACCGCGAGTACGGCGGCAAGGCGGCGCTGCCGATCTGGATCGACTACATGCGGGTCGCGCTGAAGGACCAGCCGATCGCCCGCAACGACCCGCCCGGCGGCATGGTCCAGGTCAGCCTCAACGGCGCCACCGAGTGGGTCAAGACCGAGGACATGGACCGCATCCAGCAGTTCGACGAGAGCCTGCAGGACCAGAAGACCGACGACGCGGCCTTCGACATCTTCTGATCGCGTCGCGCTCCCCCGCCCCGGCGCTCGCCGGGGTCAGTTCACGCCGGGCGCGCCTCGCCCGGCGGACGCCGCCCCAGGCAGCGGCGCCGGCTACACCCGAATTTCGCAAGGCTGCGGTACAGTCGGGGCAGGCTTTGAGGGGAGGCGCTCCATGCACCACGCTCGGCAACATGCCCGGACCCGCACGCACGAACGCCGCCGCCGACTGGCGCACGAAGCCGCCCGGCTGATGGCCGAAGGCGGCATCCGCGACTTCCACCAGGCCAAGCTCAAGGCCGCCGACCGGCTCGGCATACACGACGACGCCTCGTTGCCGCGCAACAGCGAGATCGAGGACGCCCTGCGCGAATACCAGCGGCTGTTCGCCGGCCCCGACCATGCCGGCGAACTGCGCCGGCGGCGCGAGGCGGCGCTGCGCGCGATGGACTTCCTGCACGCGTTCGCGCCGCGCCTGGCCGGGCCGGTGCACGACGGCACCGCCGACGCCAACAGCCCGGTGCAACTGCATCTGCACAGCGACGATGCCGAGGCGGTGGCGCGCTTCCTCGAAGAGCACCGCATCCCGGCCGAACTGCGCAGCCGCCGCCTGCGCCTGGACCGCGAGCGCAGCGAGGACTTCCCGGTGTGGCTGTTCACCGCCGAGGAGCTGACCTTCGACCTGACCGTGCTGCCCTACGACGCGCTGCGCCAGGCACCGCTGTCGCAGGTGGACGAGAAGCCGATGCGACGCGCTTCGATGCCGCAACTGCGACAACTGCTGACCGAGCAGGACATCGCCGACTACCAGTACGGCTGAGCGCGGCAGCGCGCCGCGTATTGGCTGCGGCGGGCGCCGCGCCATGGCGCCGTCCGCGCGTACGCGCGGGCGAGGCGGATGGCAGCCGCCCTTCCCCGCTTGGACCGCGCAAACAAAAACGCCCCGCGAGGCGGGGCGTTCCTGGCCGCGATGAGGCGATCGATCAGCGCTTGTCGGCGCTGGTGTAGTCGCGCTTGTCGTAGCCGGTGTAGATCTGGCGCGGACGGCCGATCTTCATTTCCGGGTCGACCTGCTGCTCCAGCCAGTGCGAGACCCAGCCGGCGGTACGGGCGATGGCGAACATCACGGTGAACATCTCCACCGGAATGTTCAGCGCCTTGTAGATGATGCCCGAGTAGAAGTCGACGTTCGGGTACAGCTTGCGCTGCACGAAGTAGTCGTCCTTCAGCGCGGCCTCTTCCAGCTTCAGGGCCACTTCCAGCAGCGGGTCGTTGACGCCCAGCTCGCCCAGCACCTTGTGGGTCATCTCGCGGATGATCTTCGCGCGCGGGTCGAAGTTCTTGTACACGCGGTGGCCGAAGCCCATCAGGCGGAAGCTCGAGTTCTTGTCCTTGGCCTTGGCCACGGCGCTCTCGACGTTGTCGGCGGTGCCGATCTCTTCCAGCATCTTCAGCACGGCTTCGTTGGCGCCGCCGTGCGCCGGACCCCACAGCGCGGTGATGCCGGCGGCGACCGAGGCGTACGGATTGGCGCCGGTGGAACCGACCAGGCGCACGGTCGAGGTGGAGGCGTTCTGCTCGTGATCGGCGTGCAGGATGAACAGCAGGTCCAGGGCCTTGGCCACGACCGGGTTCATTTGCAGCTGCTCGCTCGGCACCTCGAACATCATGTGCAGGAAGCGCTCGACGTAGCCGAGGTTGTTGCGCGGATAGCGGATCGGCCAGCCGATGGAGTAGCGGTAGGCGGCGGCGGCGATGGTCGGCACCTTGGCGATCAGGCGGATCGCGGCCAGGCGGCGCTGCTCCGGATCGTTGAGGTCGAGGGTGTCGTGGTAGAACGCCGACAGCGAGGCCACGGTACCGGCCATCATCGCCATCGGGTGCGCATCGTGGCGGAAGCCGCCGAGGAAGTTCTTCAGCGACTCGTGCATCATCGTGTGATGCGTCACTTCGTGGTCGAACTTCTTGAATTCGTCGGCGGTGGGCAGCTCGCCGTTCATCAGCAGGTAGGCCACTTCGAGGAAGTTGGACTTCTCTGCCAGTTGCTCGATCGGGTAGCCGCGGTACAGCAGCACGCCGTTGTCGCCGTCGATGTAGGTGATCGCCGACTTGCAGCTGGCGGTCGCGGTGAAGCCCGAGTCGTAGGTGAAGAGACCGGTCTCCTTGGTCAACTTGGAAATGTCGACGCAATCGTTGCCCAGGGTGGGCTTGAGTACCGGAAGAACGACCGACGTGTCGCCGGCGTTCAACGTGACCTGATCAAGATCGGACACAGTGTGCGCTCCTCGATGGAAGGCGCCTGTCCGATTACGTTGCGAACAGACGCGTGAAGGAAGTCCACGGCAATCGCCACGGATCTCGCCATTATCGCACAGCAGCATTTGCGTCGTCGCTCACCCCTCATGCTGCACGATGGCGGCAGGAAAGCGACACAGCGTTGCATCCTCGCCGCACTTTCACGGAAGGATGACACCGGCGCGTCCACGCCGGGAAAAGAAGATGCAGCGGATAGCAAAACGGCCGCGCAGGCGGCCGTCGCTTCACATCCGTCCGACGGTTCCGATCAGCGCGCGTAGCGCTTCTGGAACTTGTCGATGCGGCCGCTGGTGTCGATGACCTTGTGCTTGCCCGTGTAGAACGGATGCGAAGCCGAGGAAATTTCGACCTTGATCAGCGGATACTCTTCGCCGTCCTCCCACTTGACCGTCTCTTTCGAGGACATGGTCGAACGGGTCAGGATCTTGAAATCGGAGGTGACATCGTGGAACACGACGTCGCGGTACTGGGGATGGATGTCGGCCTTCATGGGCTCGCACCGTAGGTGGCTGCTGGACAAGAGGGAAACTATAACAGCCCTACCGCCCTCCACGCAACGTTTACGTATCGACAGCTGCGGTGACATCGCTCGGGGACCCTTCCCCGGCAGATCCCGCCCGAATGCGGGCGGGATCGACAGGCTCAGCCGGCGCCGACCGCCGTGCGGGCCAGGCCCAGGAAGCGGGCGTGGTCGTAGCGGATGAGCATGGTCGCGTTGTCCGGCAGGCCCAGCTGGCGGTTCCAGTCGACCAGGGTGGCGCCGCGGGTGTGCACCCCGGACAGTTCGATCTGCATCGGGCGCGACTGCACCTCCTCGGCGCCGTCGGGCTGCAGCGCCCAGGCCATCGCCAACGCGTCCGCGGCATACCAGTGCTCGCCGCGCGCGTCCTCCGACCACAGCCGGGTCTTGCGCGAGATCAGTTCGTAGAAGCGCGCCTTGGGCGCATCCGCCGCCAGCCACTGCTCGACCTCGCGGTGCGGCAGGCCATGCGCCACGGTCGCCTCCCAGTCGGCCACTTCGATGTGCGGGAACGCCTTGAACACGATGTGCGCGGCTTCCGGATCGAAGGCGATGTTGAATTCGGCGGCCGGGGTGATGTTGCCGTGGCAGGTGATCGCCCCGCCCATCACCAGGAAGCGGCCGACGCGCTGCGGCAGGGTCGGGTCCAGCTTCAGCGCCAGCGCGATGTTGGTCAGCGGCCCCAGCGCGACCAGCAGCAGGCGCCCGGCGTACTGGTGCGACAGGCGCAGGATCGCCAGCGCGGCATGCTCGGCCTCGGCGCCACGCGCGGCCGGCGGCAGGTCGACGTCGCCGAAACCATCCTGGCCATGCACGTGCCCGGCATCCACCGACGGATGCAGCAGCGGATCGGCGCAGCCGGCGAACACCGGCACATCCTCGCGCCCGGCCACTTCGCACAGCTTCAGCGCATTGCGCACGGTGTGGCGCAGCCCGACATTGCCGGCGGCGATGGTCAGCCCGACCACCTCGTGACGCGGATCGGCGAATGCCATCAACAGCGCCAGCGCATCGTCCACGCCGGGGTCGGTATCGATCAACAGGGGAATCTTGTCGCTCATGCGTCGTTTCGCTCGTCCATTCGGCCGCCGAGTCTGGCACTGCCGGGCAGGCATGGGAAGGCGCGGGGATCGGGGAGTCGGGATGACCAGCCATTCGGCTGTTGAAAGCGGGGATTCGTGAGAAGCGACGCCACCACTGTCCGTCGTAGGAGCGGCTTCAGCCGCGACCGGGCATTACCGGGAAAGCCCGGTCGCGGCTGAAGCCGCTCCTACGAGGAAGCCGCGGCGGTGTTGCCTTTGCGAATCCCCACTGCCCATCCCGAATCCCGGCCTCCTCACGCCCCGGCGAACCGCACCGCCCCACCGACCCAGCGCGCGACGATGCGGTCGGCCAGGACCGGCGCCTCCTCCAGCAGCCGGTCGGCCAGGGCGTGCACGCGCGGCAGCAGGCCGGCGTCGCGGGCCAGGTCGGCCACGCGGAACGCGGCAAGACCGGTCTGCCGGGTACCGAGCAGTTCGCCGGGGCCGCGCAGTTCCAGATCCTTCTCGGCGATGACGAAGCCGTCGTTGGTCTGGCGCATGGTTTCCAGGCGCTGCCGTGCCATCGCCGACAGCGGCGCTTGGTACATGAGCACGCAGCTCGACGCCGCCGCACCGCGCCCGACCCGGCCGCGCAACTGGTGCAACTGCGCCAGACCCAGGCGCTCGGCGTTCTCGATGATCATCAGCGAGGCATTGGGCACGTCCACGCCGACCTCGATGACGGTGGTGGCAACCAGCAGGTCGATCTCGCCCTGCTTGAACGCGCGCATCGCCGCCTGCTTCTCGGCCGGCTTCATGCGCCCGTGCACCAGGCCCACGCGCAGCTCCGGCAACTGCGCCGACAGCGCCTCGAAGGTGGCCTGCGCGGCGCTGGCCTCGAGTCGGTTGCCGGCACCGGCCTGCGCGGACTTCTCGCCGTCCTCGGCCTCTTCGATCAGCGTGCAGACCCAGTAGGCCTGGCGGCCTTCGGCGCAGGCCACGCGGATGCGCTGCACCAGTTCCGGACGGCGATCGGCGTTGAGCACGATGGTCTGCACCGGGGTGCGCCCCGGCGGCAGTTCGTCGATCGAGGAAACGTCGAGGTCGGCATACGCGGCCATCGCCAGGGTGCGCGGGATCGGCGTGGCGGTCATCACCAGTTGGTGCGGCACGCCCGCGCCGGACGCGCCCTTGTCGCGCAGCGCCAGACGCTGGTGCACGCCGAAGCGGTGCTGCTCGTCGACGATGGCCAGGGCCAGGTCGTGGAAGCGCACCGCCTCCTGCATCAGCGCGTGCGTGCCCACCACCACCTGCGCCTCGCCGGAGGCGATCTGCGCCAGGGTCGCGCTGCGCGCCTTGCCGGTGACCTTGCCGGCCAGCCAGGCCACGCGCACGCCCAGCGGCTCCAGCCACCCGCGCAGGTTGGCCAGATGCTGTTCGGCGAGCAGTTCGGTGGGCGCCGCCAGCGCCGCCTGCTTGCGCTTGTCCACCGCCAGCATCGCCGCCAGCGCGGCGACCACGGTCTTGCCGCTGCCGACATCGCCCTGCACCAGCCGCAGCATCGGCGCCGGGCGCTCCAGGTCGGCGCGGATCTGCGCGAACACGCGTTGCTGCGCGCCGGTCAGTTGGAACGGCAGCGATTGCTGCAGGCGCTTGGCCAGCAGCCCGCGGCCGCGCAGCGACGGCGCCGGCTGGCACTGCATGGCGATGCGCTGGCGCCGCAGACTCAGGTGATGCGCGAGCAGTTCCTCCAGCGCCAGGCGCTGCTGGGCCGGATGCAGACCGGCGGCGAGCGCGGCCAGATCGGCCTGCGGCGGCGGCCGGTGCGCGACCAGCAGCGCGCTGCGCAGCGACGGCAGCCCGAGTTCACTCAGCAGCGACGCCGGCAGCAATTCCAGCGCCGCCTCCTCCGGCAGCCGGTCCAGCGCCTGGCCGATCAGCCGACGCACGGTCGCCGGGCCGACGCCCTCCACTGCCGGGTAGACCGGGTCCAGACGATCGCCCAGCGCCGCGTCGTCGTCCTCGCCGAGGATCTGATAGCTGGGATGCACCAACTCCAGCCCGTGCTGGCCCGGCTTGGGCGTGCCGAAGGCGCGCAAGCGCGCGCCGACCGCGAACTGCGCCGCCTGCGCGGCGCGGAACTGGAAGAAGCGCAGCACCAGGGTGCCGCGCGAATCGTCGGCGACCGCCACGCGCAGCATCGGCCGGTAGCGGAAGCCGCGGTCCACCGCCTGCACCCGCCCCTCGACCTGCGCGGGCACGCCTGGTTGCAGCGCTGCCACCGTGGTCAGACGGGTGCGGTCCTCATAGCGCAGCGGCAGGTGCAGCCATAGGTCCTGCAGGGTGGACAGGCCGCGCGCGGCGAATTTCTCCGCCAGCTTGGGACCGACGCCGGGCAGCGTGGTCAGCGACACCTCGCCTGCCGCCGACAGCGCCGGCGCCGGAACCTGCACGCGCGGCACGGCGGAGAATCAGTCCAGCACCATCACCGCGTCCACTTCGAAGCCCGCGCCCTTGGGCAGCGCCGAGACTTCGATGGTGGAACGCGCGGGGAACGGCGCCTGGAAGTAATCCTGCATCACCGTGTTGACCTGCGCGAACTGCGCCAGGTCGGTGAGGTACAGCCCCAGGCGCACGATGCGGTCCAGCGAGCCGCCGGCCGCCTCGGCCACCGCCTGCAGGTTGTCGAAGGCGCGGCGCGCCTGCGCGGCGATGTCGCCGGCGACAATCTCGCCGGTGGCCGGATCCAGCGGGATCTGCCCGGAGAAGTACACGGTGTTGCCGGCGCGCACGGCCTGCGAATACGGGCCGATCGCGGCCGGTGCACGGTCGGTATGGATGATCTGGCGGGACATGGCGACTCCGTTGGAAGAATGTCCGCCTAGTTTAACTGGCGCGCGCGGTTGGGGATTGGGGATTGGGGATTGGGGATTGGGGATTGGGGATTCGGGATTCGGGATTCGGGATTCGGGAACAGCGTGCCGTCGGGACATAGCGCCGCGCTCGCTTTCAGACGATTTTCGTAGGAGCGGCTTCAGCCGCGACGCTTCATCGGCAAGGCGTCGCGGCTGAAGCCGCTCCTACGACGCCAGGACCAGACCCACTCCGAATCCCCAATCCCCAATCCCGCCTACTGGCGCCGCACGCTCTGCACCGCATTCAAGCGCCGCAGCCGGCGCATCACCTCGGCCAGGTGGTTGCGGTCGCGGACCTGGATGTTGAAGCGCAGCACCGCGGCGTTGAAGTCGCGGTCCAGGTAGTCGACGCGCTCGATGTTGGACTGGCTCTGCGCGATCGCCGCGGCCAGTTGCGCCAGCACGCCGGTCCGATTCTCCACGTCCACCACCAGCGCGGTGTCGTAGTCGCCGATGACGCTGGTATCCCAGCCGATCGGCACCCAGCGCTCGGGCGACTTGCGCAGTTCGGCCAGGTTCGGACAGTCCAGCCGATGCACCACGATGCCCTTGCCGGCGGTGTGGTAGCCCATGATCTCGTCGCCGGGAATCGGCTGGCAGCAATTGGCGAAGCTGACCACGCCGCGCTCGGTGCCGTTGATCAGGATCTTTTCCTGCGAGTGCTTGGAATGGCCGCCGCCGCGCAGTTCGGCGTACGCCATGAGCGCCTGCGCCGCCTGGTTGGGCATCCAGTTGCCCAGCGCCACGTCGGCCAGCAGCGCTTCCAGGCGCGGGTAGCGGTGCTCGCTGAGGAAGGAATCCAGGCGCCCCTTGGGCAGCCGTTCCAGCGAGCTGTCCATCGCCTCCAGCGCGCGGTCGAGCATGCGGTGGCCGAGTTGCACCGCGTCCTCGTGCTCGAGTTGCTTGAGCTGATGGCGGATCGCGGTGCGCGCCTTGCTGCTGACCACGAACTCCAGCCACTGCGGCTTGGGCGTGGCCGAGCGCGCGGTGATCACTTCCACCGTCTGTCCGCTGACCAGCTTGGTGCGCAGCGGCACCAGCTTCTTGTCCACGCGCGAGGCCACCGCGCGGTTGCCGACGTCGGTGTGCACCGCATAGGCGAAGTCCAGCGCGGTGGAGTTGCGCGGCAACGCCAGGATCTTGCCCTTGGGCGTGAACAGGTAGACCTCGTCCGGGAACAGGTCGACCTTGACGTTGTCCAGAAACTCCAGCGACGAGCCGGCGGCGCGCTGCGATTCGATCAGTTCGACGATCCACGCATGCGCGCGGCTCTGCGCGCTGTTGGGCGAGTCGCCGCCGAACTTGTAGGTCCAGTGCGCGGCGACGCCGCGCTCAGCGATCAGGTCCATTTCCTCGGTGCGGATCTGCACCTCGATCGGCGAACCGTAGGGCCCGAACAGCACCGTGTGCAGCGACTGGTAGCCGTTGGCCTTGGGAATGGCGATGAAGTCGCGGAAGCGCGCATCCAGCGGCTTGAAGGTGGCGTGCACCGCGCCCAGCGCGTGGTAGCAATCCGGCACGCCACGCACCACCAGGCGGAAGCCGAACACGTCCATCACCTGGTCGAAGGATTTGTTCTCGTCGCGCATCTTGTTGTAGATGCTCCACGGCGTCTTGATCCGGCTCACCAGCCGGTGCTCCAACCCTTCCTTGGCCAGACGCTGCGACAACTGCACCTCCACCTGCGCCATCGATTCGCGGCGCACCACCGGCTGGCTGCGGATGTGCTTTTCGATGATCGCGTGGCGCCACGGATGCAGCGCGCGGAAGCCGAGGTTCTGCAGCTCGGACTTCATCAGGCTCATGCCCAGCCGCTGGGCGATCGGCGCGTAGATCTCCAGGGTCTCGCGGGCGATGCGGCTGCGCGCCTCGGCGCTCTGCGCGCCCAGCGTGCGCATGTTGTGCAGGCGGTCGGCGAGCTTGATCATGATCACGCGCAGGTCGCGCGACATCGCCAGCAGCATCTTACGGAAGCTCTCGGCGGCCGCTTCCTGGCGGTCGCGGAACTTGAGCTTGTCCAGCTTGGTGACGCCGTCGACCAGTTCCGCCACCGCCTCGCCGAACTCGGCAGCCAGTTCGGCGCGGGTCAGCGGGGTGTCTTCGATGGTGTCGTGCAGGATCGCCGCGATCAGCGCCTCCACGTCCAGGCCGAGCTCGGCCAGCACCCCGGCCACCGCCACCGGATGGGTGATGTAGGGCTCGCCGGACTTGCGGGTCTGCCCCGCATGCGCGGCCGCGCCGACCTCCCACGCCCGGCGCAGCAGCGGGATCTGCTCGGGAGGCAGATAGCTGGCGCTGCGTTCGAGCTGCAGGACGTAGTCGGGGACCGCCTCGTCGGCCGACGACGGCGCGGCGTGGGCGACCTGGGCAGAAGGGCCTGGGTTCATGCGGAAAGACTATGCCAGCGGCGCGTGGACGGCAAACCCGCAAAACGAAACAGCCCGCGGATGCGGGCTGTTCGCAGGACGATCGCGACGCGGGACGCGATCAGTCGTCGTTCTTGGACATGTCCTCGTCGGCCACCACTTCGGCCGCGGCCCATTCCAGGGCCTCGCGCTCGGCGCGCTCGCGCTCGGCCTTCTCGACCTCGTCGATCAGCGCGTTGTCGATCTTGCGCGCGGCGATCTCGCGCAGCGCCAGCACGGTCGGCTTGTCGGCCGACTCGGTGTTGTCGAGGGTGGCCTGCACGCCGTTGGCGAGCTGGCGGGCGCGCTTGGACGCCATCATGACCAGTTCGAAACGGTTGTTAACGACTTCCAGGCAATCTTCTACGGTGATGCGGGCCATGCGGGCTCCCGGCGGGCCGGCAGCGGCCACGCGTTCGAATGAGGGAAAGGGCGGGGATTGTAGGGCGGCAGCCGCCCAAGATCAACCCCACCCCATTCAGTTCCCTTTGGAATCAGCCAGTTGGCTGTTCCTGCAGGAGGGTGGCGATCAGCGCGGCATGACGCTGCTGCTGCTGCGGCCGGCGCAGGCGGCTGGCGACGAAGATCGCGCACATCTCGTCCACCGCGGTGTCGAAGTGCTCGTTGACGATCACGTAGTCGAAATCGGCGTAGTGCGACATCTCCTCGCGCGCGGCGGCCAGCCGCTGCGCGATCACCGCCTCGCTGTCCTGGCCGCGCTTGCGCATGCGCTGCTCCAGGGCCTCGCGCGAGGGCGGCAGGATGAACACGCTGACCGCGTCCGGCACCTTGGCCCGCACCTGGCGCGCGCCCTGCCAGTCGATCTCCAGCAGCACGTCGTGGCCGGCGGCCAGCTGCGGCTCCACCGACTGCCGCGCGGTGCCCTTCCAGTCGCCGTGCACGCGGGCGTACTCGAAGAAGTCGCCGGCATCGATCATCCGCTGGAACTCGTCGGCGGAGACGAAATGGTAGTGCTCGGCATGGCGTTCGCCCGGGCGCGGCGCGCGCGAAGTGAACGAGATCGACAGCGCGATCTGCGCATCGCGCGCCAGGGTGGCGTTGACGATGCTGCTCTTGCCGGCGCCGGAGGGGGCCGCCACGATGTAGAGAGTGCCACGCATGTTCTTGGGAATGGGGAGTCGGGAATGGGGAATGGGAACAGCGCCGAGCCGGGCTGGAGGTGAATCGTACCCGCTTTGACGATTCCCCATTCCCGATTGACCATTCCCGGCTACTCCAGGTTCTGCACCTGCTCGCGGATCTGGTCGATCAGCACCTTCAGTTCCACCGCGGCGTTGGAGGTGCGGCTGTCCACCGACTTCGAGCCCAGGGTGTTGGCCTCGCGATTGAACTCCTGCAGCAGGAAGTCCAGGCGCCGGCCGGCGGGTTCCGGCTGGCGCAGGACGCGGCGCAGTTCCTTGATGTGACTGCCGAGCCGGTCCAGCTCCTCGTCCACATCGAGCTTCTGCAGCCACAGCACCAGTTCCTGCTCGGCGCGGCCGGGGTCGACCGGATGCGGCAGGTCGGCCAGGCGCGCCGCCAGCTTGGCGCGCTGGCCGTCGCGGATGGCCGGGATCAGGGTGCGTACCTCGCTGGCGATGCGTTCCACCGCATCGACGCGCTCGACGATGGCCGCAGCCAGCTTGCCGCCCTCGCGCTCGCGCGCGGCGACGAACTCGGCCAGCACCTCGTCCAGCAGTTCCAGCGCCTGCGCCTGCAGCGCCGCCGGATCGGCGGTCTGCCCCTGTAGCACGCCCGGCAGCTGCAGCAGGTCGACGAACTGCACCTGCATCTGCGGGAAGCGCACCCCCAGCCGCTGCGCGAGCACGCCCAACTGTTCGACCAGCACCTCGTTCACCGCCAGCGTCTGCGCCGCATCCGGCGCGCGCAGGCGCAGCATCAGGTCGAGCTTGCCGCGACTGATCCGCGCGGCCACGCGTTCGCGCAGTTGCGGCTCCAGCGCGCGCAGTTCCTCTGGCAGGCGCACGCCCACCTCCAGGAAACGGTGGTTGACCGAACGCAGCTCGCACCCCAGCGTGCCCCAGGGAGTGATGCGCTCGGCGCCGGCGTAGGCGGTCATGCTGCGGATCATGCGGTGTTCCAGTGCGGGCAAGGGGCGGATGTTAACCTAGCGCCCTTTCCTGCCTTGCCGAACGCGGTCACATGCCGCGCACGCCCCGCCCTTCCCGGAACCCCTGCATGTCCTTCTCCCGTCCCAGCGGCCGCACGGCCGATCAGTTGCGCCCGGTCCGCATCGAACGCGCCTTCACCCGCCATGCCGAAGGCTCGGTTCTGGTCAGCTTCGGCGACACCCGCGTGCTGTGCAACGCCAGCGTCGAGAACCGCGTGCCGGGCTTTTTGCGCGGCAAGGGCGAAGGCTGGGTGACCGCCGAATACGGCATGCTGCCGCGCGCCACCCATTCGCGCTCAGATCGCGAGGCCGCACGCGGCAAGCAGGGCGGACGCACGCTGGAGATCCAGCGCCTGATCGGCCGCGCGCTGCGCGCCTGCGTCGACCGCACCGCGCTGGGCGAACGCACCATCACCCTGGACTGCGACGTGCTGCAGGCCGACGGCGGCACCCGCACCGCCGCCATCACCGGCGCCTACGTGGCGCTGGTGGACGCGGTGAACTGGCTGCAGAAGCGCGGCGACCTGAAGAAGCCGGTGGTGCTGGGCGCGGTCGCGGCGGTCTCGGTGGGCGTGTACCGCGGCACCCCGGTGCTGGACCTGGACTACGCCGAGGACAGCGACTGCGATACCGACATGAACGTGGTGATGAACGACGGCGGCGGCTTCATCGAGTTGCAGGGCACCGCCGAGGGCCACGCCTTCCGCCGCGACGAACTGGACGCGCTGCTCGGTCTGGCCGAGCGCGGCATCGGCGAGTTGCTGGCGGCGCAGCGCGCGGCCCTGGCGCAATGAAGCGGCGCCTGGCCCTGGTCACCCTGGTGGTGGCCGACTACGACGAGGCCATCGCCTGGTACACCGGCAAATTGGGCTTCCAGTTGCTGGAAGACGTGGATCAGGGCCACAAGCGCTGGGTCGTGGTCGGACCTGGCGATGCGCGCGGCGCGGCGCTGCTGCTGGCGCGCGCCGGCAACGACGCGCAGCGCAGCCGCATCGGCGACCAGACCGGCGGCCGGGTCGGCTTCTTCCTGCACACCGACGACTTCCAGCGCGACCATGCGGCGATGCTCGCCGCCGGCGTGGAGTTCCTGGAAGCCCCGCGTCACGAACCCTACGCCACGGTCGCGGTGTTCCGCGATCTGTACGGCAACACCTGGGATCTGCTGGAGCCCACCGCATGAAATTGGTCCTGGCCAGCAGCAACGCCGGCAAACTCGAAGAACTGCATGCCCTGCTCGACGACGTCGGGGTCGAGCTGATCGCGCAATCCACGCTCGGCGTCAGCGATGCCGACGAAACCGGCCTGACCTTCGTCGAGAACGCGCTGCTCAAGGCGCGCCACGCCGCGCGCGTCACCGGCCTGCCGGCGCTGGCCGACGACTCTGGCATCTGCGTGGACGCGCTGCACGGCGCGCCGGGCCTGTATTCGGCGCGCTACGCCGGCGAGCACGGCAATGCGCAGGCCAATATCGACAAGCTGCTGGACGCCCTGCGCGACGTGCCCGACGCGCAGCGCGGCGCGCACTTCTACTGCGTGCTGGTGCTGCTGCGGCATGCCGAGGATCCGCAGCCGCTGCTGGTGGAAGGGCGCTGGCGCGGCCGCATCGCGCAGGCACGCGCCGGCACCGGCGGACATGGCTACGACCCGGTGTTCCTGGATCCGGACCACGGCCAGACCGCGGCCGAGATACCGCTGGCGCTGAAGAACCGCATCAGCCACCGCGCCCTCGCCCTACAGCAGCTCAAGCAGCGCCTGGCCGAGCTGCTGGCGACGCAGCAGGACGGGTGAACGCGTCGCACCCAGGCGCCGGGCCGTGAAGGCCTGGCGGTGCGCGCAGACGGCGTTGCACCGCGCCTGCGGCCCCTGATCCGCCCCGCCCCACTCGCCGACCGCACTCCGCTTGCCCGCCGCCATGCCGCATCCCCACGACCATTGCCAGCATCCGCCCGGCGCTGCCTGCCCGGACCCGTCCGCGCACGCCGGCAGCCCCTCGCTGGTCCCGCCGCCGCTGTCGCTCTACGTGCATCTGCCCTGGTGCGTGCGCAAATGCCCGTACTGCGACTTCAACTCGCACGCGGCCAAGGGCGCGCTGCCGTTCGATGCCTATGTGGATGCGCTGATCCGCGACCTGGACCAGGATCTGCCGCTGGTCTGGGGCCGCGTGGTCAACAGCGTGTTCTTCGGCGGCGGCACGCCCAGCCTGTTCCCGCCCGAGTCGATCGACCGCTTCCTGCAGGCGGCCAGCGCCCGGCTGCGCTTCGCGCCGGGCCTGGAGATCACCCTGGAGACCAATCCCGGCACCGCCGAGCACGGCCGCTTCGACCGCTACCTGGCGGCCGGGGTGAATCGCCTGAGCTTCGGCATCCAGAGCTTCGACGACGCGGCGCTGCAGCGGCTCGGCCGCATCCACGACGGCGCCGAGGCCGAGCGCGCGGTGAAACTGGCGCAGGACGCCGGCTACGCCAATGTCAACCTGGACCTGATGTACGCGCTGCCGCAGCAGACCCTGGCCGAGGCCGAGCGCGACATCGCGCAGGCGCTGGCGCTGCAGCCGACCCACCTCAGCCACTACCAGCTCACCCTGGAGCCGAACACCGTGTTCGCCGCGCGGCCGCCGCAGGGCATTCCCGAGGACGACGACGCCTGGGACATGCAGGAGCGCTGCCAGGCGCTGCTGGCCGAGGCCGGCTACGCGCAGTACGAGGTCAGCGCCTACGCCCGCGCCGGCTACCGCTGCGCGCACAACCTCAACTACTGGACCTTCGGCGACTATCTCGGCATCGGTGCCGGCGCCCACGGCAAGATCAGCTCCGGCGCCGAGCAGAACATCCTGCGACGCTGGAAGCACAAGCATCCGCAGGCGTTCCTGGACGCGGCGGGGACACCGGCGGCGATCGGCGGCGACGAGTGGATCGCGCCGGAGCGGCGACCGTTCGAGTACATGCTCAACGCGCTGCGCCTCAACGACGGCTTCGCGCTGCGCGACTTCAGCGCCCGCACCGGTCTGCCGCTGCAGGCGATCGCCCCGGCCCTGGCCACCGCGCAGGCCCGCGACTGGCTGCGGGTGGACGCCGGGCACGCGGTCCCGACCGAGCTGGGACGGCGTTTCACCAACGACGTCATCGCCCTGTTTCTGCCCTGAGCCGCGTCGTCCGCCTTGGTTGCGGCGGCGGATCGTGCTACATACCGCGCAGAAAAGTACAACGGCGATCACAGGATGCCCGTGTCTGCGACCCTCCAGGCCCCGACGGCGACGCTTGCCAGCGCCGCCCTGCCGGCGCGCGTGCGCGACATCCTGCAGGCCCTGAACAGCCTGCTGTGGCAGGCCCTGGACATGCCGCTGCAGGCGACCCTGGACGAACTCGAGCAGGATCTGCTCGAGCAGGCCGGGCGCGCCCGCAACGGCCAGGTGCAGCAGGACCTGTTCCAGGAAGCGCAACGCCTGCGCGCGCAGCGCGGGCGCTTCGCGCCGCACTACCAGGCGCAACTGGAAGCCGGGTTGGCCGGCATCCGCAGCCCAGCCGCTGCGGCTGCCACGCCGCACACAGCCAGGCCGGTCGCGGCGGCGCAGATGCTGACCCTGGTCGCCGACGTGGATATCGACCGCGACATCGTGCTGCACGAGATCGCCCGCCGCGAGGCGACCCGCTGCAACATTCCGCTGCAGTTGCTCGGCCAGCGCTTCGGCGTGCTGGCGGCGCGGCCCGCCTTCGAGATCGAGCAGTTGCCGCTGGGGCCGCACGCGCTGTGCCGGCTGCTGCGCGCTGCCGGCGAAACGCTGGGCCTGGGGCTGGACACGCAGTTGTCGCTGTACCGCGCCTTCGAGCGCCAGGCGCTGGCGCGCTATGGCGAGATCGTGGAACGGGCCAATGTGCTGCTGACCCACGCCGGAGTCCTACCGGGCCTGATCTACCTGCCCTACGTGGCACGCAGCACCAACGTGGAGCCGGGCGTGCGCCGCACCGCGCGCATGGCCGCGGGCACCGCGCCGGCGCCTGCCGACAGCCCCCCACGCGGCGGCGCTGCCCCCGTCCAGGCCGCACCCTCCATGGGCATGCCGCCGGGGCCTGCCGCCACGGCCCCGCTGCCGCCAGCGGGCGCGGCGGCCGCCGCCGCGGACCCGGCCGTGGGCGGCCCCGACCTGGCCACCCTGCGCCAGTTGCTGACTGCGGCGCGCGCCAAGACCACACCCGCCGCGGCGGCGCCCGCGACCGCCGGTGCCGCCACGCTCCCGGCGCGGCCGGCGAGCGCCACCGGTGCGATCCCGGTTCCGACCGCCAGCCTGCTGCAGGCGCTGGGCGAACTGCAGGCGCAACCGCCGGCGCACAGCACCCTGGGCGGGCTGCGCGGACGCCGCCACCTGCGCGACGTGCAGACCGCCCTGCTGCAGGCGCTGCGCGCCACCCACGGCGCGCAGGCGACCCTGGCCGCGCAACAGGCCGACACCTTCGACCTGCTCGGCCTGCTGTACGGCGAGATCGAGCGCGAGGTACGCCCCGACGCGCCGGCCGCGGCGCTGCTGGAACGCCTGCAGGTGCCGTTGGTGCGCGCCGCGTTGCAGGACCCGGCGTTCTTCGCGCGCAGCCGCCACCCGGCGCGGGAACTGCTCAACGCCGTCGCCGAATCGGGCGCGACCTGGCTGGGCGAAGAGGACAGCGATCCGACGCTGCTGCTCAAGCTCAACCAGGCGGTGGACCGCGTGGTCGAGGAGTACGAAGGCGACGAGACCGTCTTCGAGCAGGCCCACCAGGAGATCCAGGCGCAGCAGCGCAGCCTGGCGCACAAGGCCGAGATCGCCGAGCGCCGGCACGTGGAGGCCGCGCGCGGCAAGGAACGGCTGGAACTGGCCAAGCAGACCGCGACCGCCACCCTCGAGGCGCTGTGCAATGCCCGGCAACCGCCCGGTTTCGTGCAGACCCTGTTGCAGCAGGCCTGGTCCGACGTGCTGGTGCTGACCTTGCTGCGCCAGGGCGAGGATTCGGAGACCTGGCGCGAACGCATCGGCCTGGCCGAGCGCATCGCCGAGGTCACCTGCCGCAGCGAAGGCGTCTCCGATGCCGGCCTGGCCGAGCGCGTAGGCCAGGCGTTGCTGCAGGTGGGCTACCACCAGCAGGAAGCCGAGGCCATCGCTCGCCGCCTGTCCACGCCCGGCGGCACCGACGCCACCACCTCGCGCACCGAGCTCAGCGTGCGGCTGAAGGCGCGCACCCGCCTCGGCGAGCAGGGCGAGGACGGTGAGCGGCCCTCGCTGCCGCCGCGCAACGAGGCCGAACAGGCCGCGTATGCGCGACTGCGCACGCTGCCGTTCGGCACCTGGTTCGAATTCGTGGTCAACCAGCAGGGCGACCTGAAACGGCAACGCCTGTCCTGGTACAGCCCGATCACCGAGCGTGCGCTGTTCGTCAACCAGCGCGGACAGAAGACCGCCGAACACACGCTCGACGGATTGGCGCGGCTGCTGGCGCAAGGCCAGGCCCGCATCGTCAGCGAAGACCGTGCACGCCTGATCGACCGCGCCTGGCAGGCCGCGGTCCGCGCGCTGCGCACCCTGGCCGGCGTCCCCGCCGCCGACGACGCCATGGAGGGTGCATGAGCAGCGACGCCCGCCGTTCGCCGCGCCGCCAGGTCCCGGACATGGTGCCGGTGCTGGACCTGATGGAAGACGCCGTGGTCGGCCGCCTCGGCAACGTCTCCGAACACGGCATGCTGCTGCTGGCCTCGGCGCCACTGCTTGAGGACGCGCTGTACCAACTGCGCTTCGCGATGCCGCAGGGCGACCGCGAGGCGCAGATCGATGTCGGCGCGCACCTGTTGTGGAGCGAACCCTCGCACGCACCGGGCCAGGCCTGGGCCGGCTTCCGCTTCCTGACCATTTCCCCCGCGCATCGCGACCTGCTGCGGCAGTGGATCAACTCGGCCCCCGGCGGCTAGGGCCGCCAATCTCGCAGGAGCGGCTTCAGCCGCGACCGGCCTTCCCGACGCGCCTCGGTCGCGGCTGAAGCCGCTCCTACGACGGCCATCCGAGTCTGTTCGCGCTTCGACTCAAGGAAGATCCGGCGGATCGACAACGCCACGCGTCGCCGGCGCAGCGTCGCCAATCCACGCCATGCGCACGCCGTCCACGCACGTCCGCACGCCTGCACCGTTTCCGGCACACTTGGCGCCCCTGTTTCCGCATCGCCGAACGAGCCGCCGCCATGCCCCAGCACGATCCAAGCGCCCTGTATCCCGACCACCTGCGCACGCTGACCCGACGCGCCGACGAGGCTTTGGCGCGCGGCGGCTTCGACCACCTGGTGGTCCCCAGCGGCACCCTGCATTACCAGGTGTTCGACGATCGCGACTATCCGTTCGCGGTGAACCCGCAGTTCAAGGCCTGGCTGCCGCTGACGCGGGTGCCGAACAGCTGGCTGGTGTACACGCCCGGGCGCCGCCCGCAGGTGATCTTCCACCAGCCGCGCGACTACTGGCACGTGGTGCCGGACGCGCCCAGCGGCTGGTGGGTGGAACACTGCGACATTCATCTGATCCGCACCCCGGACGAGGCGCTGGCGCTGCTGCCGGATGCCGCACGCAGCGCGATCCTCGGCGAGCCGCAGAGCGCGCTGGGCGCCTACGTGCCGAACAACCCGGCGGCCGTGCTGCACTACCTGGAGTACCACCGCGCCTACAAGACGCCCTACGAACTGGCGCTGATGCGCCAGGCGCAGCAACTGGCAGTGCGCGGCCATCGCGCCGCCGAGGCCGCGTTCCGCGACGGCCGCAGCGAATTCGAGATCCACATGGCCTACTGCGCCGCGGTCGGCCAGGACGCGAACGAGCTGCCGTACGGCAACATCGTGGCCTTGAACGAACACGGCGCCGTGCTGCACTACACCGAACTGCAGCGACAGGCGCCGACGCCGCTGCGCAGCTTCCTGATCGACGCCGGCGCCTCCGCGCACGGCTACGCCAGCGACATCACCCGTACCTACGCCGCCGATCGCGACAGCGACTTCCAGGCGCTGATCGACGCGGTGGATGCCGCGCAGCAGCGCATGGGCCAGCACGTGCGCGGCGGCGTCGACTACCGGCAACTGCACCTGGATGCGCACCTGGCGCTGATGGGCGTGCTCCGGGATGCCGGGGTGCTGAAGGTGTCGCCGGAAGCCGCGGTCGCCACCGGCGTCAGCGCCGCGTTCTTCCCGCACGGCCTGGGCCATCCGATCGGCCTGCAGGTGCACGACGTCGCCGGCTTCGCCGCCAGCGACCGCGGCGGCCGCATCGAGCGCCCCGACGGCCACCCCTACCTGCGCATGACCCGCACCCTGGAACCGGGCATGGTGGTGACGATCGAACCGGGCCTGTACTTCATCGACATGCTGCTCGACGAACTCAAGCAGGCAGGTCATGGCGATAGCGTCGACTGGGCGCGGGTGGAACGGTTCAAGCCCTACGGCGGCATCCGCATCGAGGACGAAGTGGTGTGCACCGAGGACGCACCCGAAAACCTGACGCGGCCGGTGTTTGCGGCGGCGGCCTGACGGCCGCCGCCGGAATTGGGGAATCGGGAATGGGGAATCGCAACAGCAAATGCGCCAGGTCCGCTAGCTGATCTGTCCGCGCGCGGCTACTGCGTTTCCGATTCCCGTTTCCCTATTCCCCATTCCCAGCCATCAAGGCCTCGATCTCCTCGGCGCTGCGCGCCAAGGCATCGGTGAGCACGCGGTGGCCGTCGTCGGTGATCAGCACGTCGTCCTCGGTGCGGATGCCGATGCCGCGCCACTTCGGGTCCACGTCCTTGTCGTCCGGCGCTACGTACAGGCCGGGTTCGATGGTGAACACCATGCCCGGCTCGAGCAGGCGCGATTCGCCGGCCAGCCGGTAGTCGCCGACATCGTGCACATCCAGGCCCAGCCAGTGGCCGGTCTTGTGCCGATAGAAGCGCCGGTAGTCGCCGCTGGCCAGGTTCTGCTCGAGGCGGCCCTTGAGCAGGCCCAGCCGCAGCAGGCCTTCGGTCAGGGTCTGCACCGCGGCCAGGTGCCCGGCCTCGTAGGCCACGCCCGGGCGCGCCTGCGCCAGCGCGGCGGCGTGCGCGGCGCCGACCAGGTCGTGCAGCGCGCGCTGTTCGGCGCTGAAGCGGCCGTTGGCGGGGAAGGTGCGGGTGATGTCGGCGGCATAGCCGCGGTACTCGGCACCGGCATCGACCAGCACCAGGTCGCCGTCGCGCAGGCGCGCAGCGTTGGCGCGGTAATGCAGCACGCAGGCGTTGTGGCCGCTGCCGACGATGCTGCCGTAGGCCGGCCAGGCGTCGCCGGCGCGGAATTCGCGCTCGATCTCGGCCTGCAGTTGGTATTCGTGCACGCCCGGCGTCGCCAGCCGCATCGCGGCGCGATGCCCGGCCACGCTGAGGTCGGCGGCCACCTGCATCAGCGCGATCTCGTCGCGCGACTTGAACAGGCGCTGCTCGTGCAGCAGATGCCCCAGCTCCAGGAACTCGTGCGGCGGCTGCGCGCCGTGCCGCACCTGCTCGCGCACACGCTTGACCCAGCCGATCAGCTTCAGGTCGAAATCGACGTCGCGGCCGAAGTGGTAGTACACCCGCGAGCGGCCTTCCAGCAGCCCGGGCAGGATCTCGTCGAGGTCGTCGATCGGATAGGCATCGTCCATGCCGTAGCGCTCGACCGCGCCTTCCTGGCCCGCCCGCGGGCCGTCCCAGGCTTCGCGCTCGGGGTCGCGTTCGCGGCAGAACAGCAGCGCTTCGCCGTGGCGGCGCCCGGGCACCAGCACCAGCACCGCGTCCGGCTCGGGAAAGCCGCACAGGTACCAGAAGTCCGAATCCTGCCGGTACGGGTAATGGGTGTCGTGGCTACGCACCCGCTCCGGCGCGCTGGGCAGCACCAGGATGGCCTGCTCGCCGGCCATGTCCATCAGTTGCCGACGGCGGCGTGCGTACTCGCCGGAGGAAATCCCGGTGAGCCGCTTCATCAGTTCAGGCGCTGCCGGTGGCGCGGGCCAAGCACGCAGTCGCTGTGCAGCAGCAGCACCGCCACGCGCACGAACTCCTCGATCTCGGCCAGCGCGTCCTCGTCCTCGTCGCCGCTGTCGAAATCGTCGGCGCTGGCCTGGGCCAGCCGCGCCAGGTCCTGCAGCGCCTCCTGCCCTTCCTCGGACAGCGGCGGTGCGGCGCCCGCCGCCAGGCCGAAACCGCCGAGGAAGCCGCGGCACCAGTCGAACAGCGCATCGGCGCGCTCGGGCAGCGACGCGCCGGCGTCGGCCAACACCAGGTCGAAACCGAAGTCGCGGTCGTTCAGTTGCGCAGCGGTGGCTTCGCGCAGGCGGTCCAGCGCATCGCCGCTGCGCGGCGCGGCGATGCTGGCGTCGGCCAGCACCGCGGCCGGCCAGGCCGGCAGATCGGCACCGCCGCCGGCCAGCCAGCCGCACAGGGCGCCGTGCAGTTCGGCCGCCGACGCAGCCAGGCCAAGCGTCCGGCTGGCATCGGCGATCTGGTCGGCAGTGGGAAGTTCGGTCATGGAGCGAAGCCTATCGGGCGCTGGCCACGGGCCTGTAGCGGCCCGCAGCGGAATCGGGACTGCGCAGTGTAGCAATCGCGTGTGCGCCGCCGCTTGTGGTGGCTTCCGGCACGCGCCTACACTCCACCACCCGTTCTTTGACAGAAGTCACTTTCCGCCATGCCATTGGAGCACGTCGCTGCAGGAGCTGCGGAAAGGACCGGCCTGGCCTTGTTCGGCCAGACCCTGTTGGCCGCGTGGCCGCTGGTGGCGCTCGCGGCGCTGGCCGCCGGCGCGGTGGCGGCGCTGTTCGCGCTGCGCTCGCGTCGGCGCCTGCGCGAGCAACTGCAACGGCATGCGCAACTGCAACAACGCGACCAGCACCTGAAGCTGGCGCTGTGGGCCTCGGGCGAACACTTCTGGGATTACGACCTGCAGGCGCGCACGCTGCGGCTGATGCGCGCCGACGAGGCCACGCCGCACGCGCAGGACATCCGCCTGGTGATCCGCGAGAACGAACCGCTGCGCATCCATCCCGACGACATGGCCCAGGCGCGGCAGGTGCTGCAGGAACACCTGCAGGGCCTCACCGCGATCTACACCGCCGAGTACCGGGTGGACCTGACCGGCGAGGGCATCTGGCACTGGGCGCGGGTGCGCGGCCGCGTGGTCGACTACGACGCCGGCGGCGCACCGCGCCGGCTCGCCGGCACCGCCCGCGACATCACCTCGCACCGCCAGGCCGACCTGGAACGGCGCATCGCCGCCGAAGTGCTGCGCAGCATGGGCGAAGCGGTCGCCGTGCTCGACGAGGACCGCCGCTTCATCTCGGTCAACCCGGCCTTCACCCGCATCACCGGCTACAGCGAGCGCGAGGTGCTGGGCCAGCCGATGGCGCTGATCGACCACACCCCGGAAACGCCGGGCGCGCTGGCGGCCGACCACGGCCGGCACTGGCGCGGCGAGGCCTGGAAACGGCGCAAGGACGGCCAGGAGATCCTCTGCCACCTGCGCCGCAACACCGTGGTCGACGCCGACGGCCGCCAGAGCTTCCAGGTGGTGGTGCTGGAAGACATCACCGAGCAGAAGCGCGCCGAGCAGGAACTGCGCTACCTGGCCAACTACGACACGCTGACCAGCCTGCCCAATCGCGCGCTGCTGTCCGAGCGCCTGGCGCGGGCGATCGTGCGGGCGCGGCGCCAGGCCGGCTCGGTCGCGGTGCTGTTCCTGGACCTGGACCGTTTCAAGGACATCAACGACTCGCTCGGCCACGCCGTCGGCGACCGCGTGCTGCGCGCGGTGGCCGAACGCCTGCAGCAGGCGGTGGGGCCGCAGCACACGGTGGCGCGCCTGGCCGGCGACGAATTCACCGTGGTGGTCGAGGACATCGTCAGCCAGGGCGAGGCCGAGGCGGTGGCCGCCCGCGTGCTGGCCGCGTTCGAAGCCCCTCTGCGGCTGGACGAACGCCGCGAGGTCGCGGTGTCCACCTCGATCGGCATCTCCCTGTTCCCGCAGCACGCGCTGCTGCCGAGCGAACTGCTCAAGCACGCCGACACCGCGATGTACCAGGCCAAGGCCGCCGGCCGTCGCAACGCGCAGGTGTACTCGGCGCGCATGGACGAGGCCACCCGCCACCGCGCCACCCTGGCCAGCACGCTGCGCAAGATCCCGCTGGACCAGGAACTGAAGCTGGTCTACCAGCCGCGCTACTCGCTGCGCACGCAGCGGGTGGTCGGCGTGGAAGCGCTGCTGCGCTGGCACAGCGCCGACTTCGGCCCGGTCTCGCCCAGCCAGTTCATCCCGCTGGCCGAGGAGACCGGGTTGATCCTGGAGATCGGCGAGTGGGTGCTGCGCCAGGCCTGCAGCGCGTTGCGCGACTGGCGGCGGATGGGGCTGACCGATCTGTGCATGTCGGTGAACGTCTCGGCGATCCAGCTCGAGCGCGGCAACCTGCCGGAACTGATGGCCGGGATCCTCGCCGAAACCGGCGTGCCGGCGGCCAACATCGAACTGGAACTGACCGAGAGCGTGGTGATGTCGCAGGTCGGCAAGAACGCCGCGCTGCTGCGCGCCTGCCGCGAACTGGGGCTGACCCTGGCCATCGACGACTTCGGCACCGGCTATTCGTCGCTGGCCTACCTGAAGCGGCTGCCGATCAACACCCTGAAGATCGACCAGGAGTTCATCGGCGATCTCACCCGCGATCCGGACGACGAGGCGATCACCAGCACCATCATCGCGATGGGCCACTCGCTGGCGCTGAAGGTGGTGGCCGAGGGCGTCGAGGACGCCGGACAACTGGCGTTCCTGCGCGCGCACGGCTGCGACGAGATCCAGGGCCACCTGGTGGCGCCGGCGCTGGAACCGGACGCCTGCCTGCGCCTGCTGCAGCAACCGCTGCGGCTGCCTGCCTGAGCGCCGGCCATGGCGCCGCCGCGCGGCGTCTTGACCGCCCCTCGGGCGCATGCCTATCGTGAGCGCCATGGACAGCCTTGACGCCCTCGCCGAGCTTCGCGCCCTTGCCGCACGCGTGGAAACGCTGGTCGAGCGCTGCCAGCGCCTGTCCGACGAGAACCGCAGCCTGCGCCAGCAGCAGGAACACCTGATCGGCGAGCGCTCGCAGTTGCTGACCAAGAACGAACAGGCGCGCTCGCGCGTGGAAGCGATGATCGCCCGACTGAAGTCCCTGGAGCAGCACACGTGAGCGAGCCGGTCAGCGTCCGCATCCTCGACCGCGAATACACCGTCGGCGTCGAGGCCGAGGAGCGCGACGGCCTGCTCGCCGCCGCGCGCCTGCTCGATGCGAAGATGCGCGAGGTGCGCGGCAGCAACCGCATGGCCGCGGTGGACCGCGTCGCCGTCCTCGCGGCGTTGAACCTCGCGCACGAGTTGCAGCAACTGCGCGACGACCAAGCAAAGCACGAACGCGAGATGGCGCGCACACTCGCCGATCTCAACCGGCGCCTGGACAGCGTGGTCGATACGACGCGCTGATCCGCACGTGGCGCTGCGATCATCAACGTGAATTGCAACGTACCGAACGACCGACGAACGGACTAGCCAAGCGCGATCACTTCGCTATACTCCAGTTGCGTTCTCTGCTGTGAACGACAGCGTGTGCAAACATTCGCCTTGTCCCTTAATGACGACCACGGGGTGGCGACGGAATCGGGAGTGCAGGTCCGCCTCGTAGCGGGAAGCCCGATGATTCTCCAGCCATCCCACTTGAACCCCGGGTTCAAGGTCGTTTCGCACGCATCGTCACAGCGGAGAATGCAATTTTTCAGGAAGCGGCGCCGCAAGGCGCCGTTTCCTTTTTGTGCGTCCGCAACTTGCGCCTTCACCGCGCCATCGTCGCCGGCGCATGACGGGTACCACGCGTTCTCGCGCCGGCCGAAACCCGGGATACTGGTGACCCCACCATGGAGATCCCGGATTGCCGACGCTCGCCCAGATCCTCGACCGTTTCGACCCCGCAGCGGGATTCGACGTCCCCGACAGCTGGCGACAAGGCCGCACCGCCTTCGGCGGCCTGTCCGCGGCGCTCGCCCTGCAGGCCGCGCTGCGCACCGCACCGTCCGCGTTGCCGCCGCTGAAGTCGGCGCACATCGGCTTCGTCGGCCCGGCCGATGGCAGCTTGCGCTTCGACGCGCAGGTGTTGCGCCAGGGCAAGTCCGCCACCTCCGTAGGCGTCGATTGTCTGGCCGACGGGCAGGTCGCACTGCGTGCGGCCTTGCTGTTCGCGCAGCCGCGCGCCAGCCGCATCGCCCACGATTTCCTGCCGGCGCGGCCGGCGGTGGTCGGCCCCGACGAGGCGACGCCGATCGCCGACAGTCCGGTGACGCCCGCCTTCGTGGCCAATTTCGACATGCGCCTGGCCGGCGGCGCGCTGCCGGTGTCCGCCGCGACCGACCCGGAGTTGCTGGTCTGGGCACGCCATCGCGACGCCGCCGGCGTGGACCCGGGCGTGGCCCTGGTGGCGTTGGGCGACTGCCTGCCGCCGGCGGCGATGACCTGCTTCAGCGCACCGGCGCCGGTCAGTTCGATGACCTGGACCCTGGACTTCCCGCAGCCGGTCAGCGCCGGCGATTGGTTCCTGCTGCGCTCGGTCAGCCTGCATGCCGAGGACGGCTACTCGCTGCAGGACATGCAGATCTGGGACACGGCCGGGCGGCTGGTGTTGTGGGGCCGGCAGACGGTGGCGCTCTACGCGTGATCGGCGCGGCGGCACCCTGGTCAGGACGCGCGCCGGCATCGACAATGGCGCCCTCTCTCGCCACGCCTGCCCGATGACCGCCGACGACCGCGACTCCCTGCGCCAGGACCTGCGCGCGCGCCGCCGCGCGCTCACCGCGCCCGTACGCCTGGCCGCCGCCGACGCCTTGGCGCAGCGACTGCTGGACCTGCCGTTCGCGCCGCAGCACGGCCATGTCGGCGGCTACTGGGCGATGGACGGGGAGATCGCCCTGCACCGCTGGCAACTGTCGCTGCCGGACGCGGTGCAGTACTGCCTGCCGGTACTCAGCGGTGATACCTTGCGCTTCGCGCCGTGGCGCCCCGGGCAGCCGCTGCGCGCCAACCGCTACGGCATCCCCGAGCCCGACGTCGACTCGGCCGCGACCCTGGCGCCGGCGCAGATGGCGCTGGTGGTGACGCCGCTGGTCGGCTTCGACACCGCCGGCGGCCGCCTGGGCATGGGGGGCGGCTGGTATGATCGCAGCTTCGCTTTCCGCCAGCGGCAGGCCCCGCCGCCCTGGCTGGTCGGGGCCGCCTTCGACGCGCAACAGGTCGCGGCCTTGCCGCTGGCGGCCTGGGACGTGGCGCTGGACGCGGTCTGCACCGAATCCCTCACCCTGTCGACCGCGCCCGATTCCACCGCATGACCGCACGCACCCGCTATTGGCTGATGAAGTCCGAACCGGACGCCTTCTCGATCGACGACCTGCAGCGGGTCGGCACCGAACCCTGGAACGGCGTGCGCAACTACCAGGCGCGCAACTTCATGCGCGACGGCATGAAGGTCGGCGACGGCATCCTGTTCTACCACTCCAACTGCAAGGTGCCGGGCATCGTCGGCGTGGCGCGCGTGGCCAGCCAGGCCTACCCCGACGCCACCCAGTTCGACCCGTCCTCCGACTATCACGACCCCAAGGCCACCCCGGAGCAGCCGCGCTGGTACCTGGTGGACGTGGCGTTCGAACGCAAGCTGGCGCGCACCATCGCCCTGGACGAGATCAAGCAGCACGCCGACGCGCTGGGCGAGGGCTTCCCGCTTGTCGCCCGCGGCAACCGCCTGTCCGTGTTCCCGGTCAGCGCCGCGCAGTGGAAGCTGCTGCTTTCGCTCGAGTAGCCGGGATTCGGCATTCGGGATTGGGGATTCGCCCGCTCCCGCCCGCCGATCCGCCTTGCACGCATCCCCAATCCCGAATCCCCACTCCCGAGCTCCTCCAATGTCAGAAGCCAAACGCCTTGCCGCCGAGAAAGCCATCGACTACGTCCAGGACGGGATGATCGTCGGCGTCGGCACCGGTTCCACCGTCGCCTACTTCATCGACGCACTGGGCCGCATCGGCCATCGCATCAAGGGGGCGGTGTCCAGTTCCGAGCAGAGCACCGCGCGCCTGCGCCAGCACGGCATCGAGGTGCTGGACCTGAACCACACCGGCAATCTGTCGCTGTACGTGGACGGCGCCGACGAGTGCGATCCGAACAAGTGCCTGATCAAGGGCGGCGGCGCCGCGCTGACCCGCGAGAAGATCATCGCCGAGGCCAGCGAGCGCTTCATCTGCATCGTCGACCCGAGCAAGCAGGTGCAGACCCTGGGCGCGTTCCCGCTGCCGATCGAGGTGATCCCGATGGCGCGCAGCCTGGTCGCCCGTGAGATCCTGGCGCGCACCGGCGGCCAGCCGGTGTGGCGCGACGGCGTGGTCACCGACAACGGCAATGTGGTCCTGGACGTGCACCACCTGTCGATCACCGACCCGGTGGCGCTGGAGCGCGAACTGAACCAGATCCCCGGCGTGGTCTGCGTCGGTCTGTTCGCACGCCGCCCGGCCGATGTGGTCATCGTCGGTGGCGAGCCTCCGCGCGTCTTTTGACGCGCGGCGGGATTGGGGATTCGCAAAGGCAGCGATCTCGGCTTTTACGAATCCCCAATCCCCAATCCCCAATCCCCGCTCTCTTGACTCGTCGCCCACCTTGCAACAAGGTGCGCGCTGTCCTCCCTGCCCTGGCACGCCCATGTCCCTCTTCCGCGCGCTCTGCGTCCTTCTCCTGCTTGCCCTCAGCAGCTGCGCCAGTGCCGGCGGCGACCATTGGGTGGAACTGGGCGGACACCGCTACGACGTGGAACTGGCGCAGAACGATGCGACGCGCGCACGCGGGCTGATGTTCCGCGACCAGATGGAAGCCGACCACGGCATGCTGTTCATCCACGACCGCGAGGAACCGCAGGCCTACTGGATGAAGAACACCAAGATCCCGCTGGACATCCTGTACTTCGACAACCAGCGCAAGCTGGTGGCGCAGCAGCGCGACGTACCGCCGTGCTCGGCCGGCGACGCCTGCCCGCCCTACCCGAGCAATGCGCCGGCGCGCTACGTGCTCGAACTCAACGCCGGCCAGGCCGAGCAGTTGAAGCTGCAGGACGGCACCGAACTGCGTTTCGGCCCGGGCATTCCGCAGGGCCACTGACCCGTCGACGGTGCCGGCGGCGTCGGGAAAAGGCCCCGCGACCACGGCGCTGAACCCGACACCGCTGTCGGGAACGGCCGGACTTGATCGGGCCCGGCTTTGCCGCCAGTCTTGGGCCATGGCCGCCCGATTGACATTGCCGAGCTGGAATACCCTGGCCGCACTGGACGACGATGCCCTGCCGCTGCTGGCGACCGCGCTGCTGATCGCCCGCGACGAGTATCCGGAGCTGGATGCCGCCCATTACGACACCCTGGCGCAGAGCCACGCCGACCACCTGCGACACGAGGTGGCGACGATCGAACAGTGGCCGCTGAAGATGGCGGCGATCAATCGCCACCTGTTCGAAGAGCTGGGCTATACCGGCAACCACGACGAGTATTACGACCCGCGCAACAGCTACATGAACCAGGTGTTCGAGCGGCGCCTGGGCAACCCGATCTCGCTGGCGCTGGTGCAGATGGAAGTGGCGCGGCGCCTGGACATCCCGCTCGACGGCGTGTCCTTCCCCGGGCATTTCCTGGTGCGCCTGCCGGTAGACGACGGCCTGCTGGTGATGGACCCGTTCAACGGCGGTCGCCCGCTGGCGGTGGAGGAGCTACGCGAGCGCGCGCGGCCGCACATGGGCGGCGAAAGCCCGGACGACCGCGCCCTGCTGCAGATCCTGGACCCGGCGCCGCACCGCGCGATCCTCGCCCGGGTCCTGCGCAACCTGCACGGCCTGTATGCCGAACGCGACGAGTGGGACCGCGCCGCGCGCAGCGCCGACCGCGTGCTCAAGCTGATGCCGGACCAGCCCGAAGCCCTGCGCGACCGCGGCATGGCCTACCTGCAGATGGATTACGTGCCCGGCGCGCGCCGCGACCTGGGCCGCTACCTGCAACTGAACCCCGAGGCCTCCGACGCCCTGCCGATCCGCGAGCGCCTGGTGGAACTGAGCGCGCGTGCGCAGCGGATGCATTGAAGCTGGGAATGGGGAGTGGGGAATCGGGAATGGAAAGCGCATGCCCTGATGGTCAGACGCTGCTGAACTGATCGCGCCGTCACCAGATGATCGACTGAATCGATCATTCGAACGTCGGCACGCATTCGGCATCGCCCGACTACCGACATTGCAACCCGGCGACCCGGCATCGCGATGTCTGCCCGCCCTCATTGAAAACCAGTTTCCTGCAGGACGTATGTAGGCACGGGAGTCGCTGTCCCATTCCCGATTCCCCACTCCCCATTCCCAGCGCTCAATCCATCTCCACCATCTCGAAATCGTCCTTGGTCACGCCGCAGTCCGGGCAGGTCCAGGTGTCGGGCACGTCGTCCCAGCGGGTGCCGGGGGCGATGCCTTCTTCCGGCAGACCGTCGGCTTCGTTGTAGATGAACCCGCAGACGACGCACATCCAGGTGCGATAGGTGGTGGCGGTGGCGTCGCTCATTGGATAATCGCAGGTCACAGTCGGACGGAACGGCATTGTCCCATCGCCGCCGACGCATCGGAAGGCTTGTCCATGAACGCATCCCCGGCGCCGCGCGGCGTGTACCTGATCACTCCCGACGACGCCGACGGCGCGCGCCTGCTGGCGCGGGTGGCGCCACTGCTGGACCAGGGCGTGACCTGGCTGCAGTACCGCAACAAGCGCGCCGACGCGGCGCAGCGGCGGGATCAGGCAGCAGCGCTGCAGGCGCTGTGCGCGCAGGCAGGGGTGCCGCTGATCGTCAACGACGACGTCGCGCTGGCGCAGGCGGTGGGTGCGGCCGGCGTGCATCTGGGCGAGGACGACGGCGACTTGGCCGCTGCGCGCACCGCGTTGGGACCGCAGGCGTTCATCGGTGCGTCCTGTTACGACGACCTGGCCCTGGCCCGCAGCGCTGCGGCGGCCGGCGCCAGCTATGTCGCCTTCGGCGCGTTCTTCCCCACCCGCAGCAAGGTCACCACGCGCCGCGCAACGCCTGACCTGCTGCGCGAAGCGGCGGCGCTGGGCCTGCCGCGCGTGGCGATCGGCGGCCTGACCCCGGACAACGCACGCCCGCTGGTCGCGGCCGGCGCCGACCTGCTGGCGGTGATCAGCGGCGTATTCGATGCGCCCGACCCGCGCGCGGCGCTGGCGGCGTACCGCGCGTGTTTCGACTGAGGTGGCAGCGCCTTTCCTTCTCCCACCGGGGCCATGGCCCCCTTTTCGGGAGAAGGTGCCCCGCAGGGGCGGATGAGGGTACGGGCGCAGCCTCGTGCACCCAAACATCGCGAGCCGCTGTGCGCTCCGTACCCTCACCCCAACCCCTCTCCCGGTGGGAGAGGGGCTTAGCGCTTCCCTTCTCCCTTTGGGAGAAGGTGCCCCGCAGGGGCGGATGAGGGTACGGGCGCAGCCTCGTGCACCCAACCATCGCGAGCCGCTGCGCGCCCCGTACCCTCACCCCAACCCCTCTCCCGGTGGGAGAGGGGCTTTGGCTTCTCCCTTCTCCCCTCGGGAGAAGGTGCCCCGCAGGGGCGGATGAGGGTACGGCACAGCCGCGCGCACCAAACTTCGCGCGACACTGGCCGCGATGGGGGTAGCTGCCTGGCAGGATCGTCGACATGGCGCACACCGTCGGCAGCCGCGACAATAGACGGCCTCGCTCCGCGCCAGGCCGATCGGCCTGGCCAGCATCGCCAAGGATTTCCGCTCATGACCCATTCCCGCTCGCACGCCCTGTTCGCCCAAGCGCAGTCGCTGATTCCCGGCGGCGTCAATTCGCCGGTGCGCGCCTTCAAGTCGGTGGGCGGCGAGCCGTTCTTCGTGCAGCGCGCCGATGGCCCGTACCTGTACGACGTCGACGGCAACCGCTACATCGACTACGTGGGCTCGTGGGGGCCGATGATCGCCGGGCACAACCACCCGGCGGTGCGCGAGGCGGTGCAGCGCGCGATCGGCGATGGGCTGTCGTTCGGCGCGCCGTGTCCGGCCGAGGTGACGATGGCGCAGACCATCACCCGGCTGGTGCCGTCCTGCGAGATGGTGCGCATGGTCAACTCCGGCACCGAGGCCACGCTGTCGGCGGTGCGGCTGGCGCGCGGCGCTACCGGGCGCAACCGCATCGTCAAGTTCGAGGGCTGCTACCACGGCCACGGCGACTCGTTCCTGGTCAAGGCCGGCAGCGGCATGCTGACCCTGGGCGTGCCGACCTCGCCAGGCGTGCCGGCCGGCCTGAGCGAACTCACCGCCACCCTGGCCTACAACGATGCAGAGGGCGCCACCGCGCTGTTCGAGGAGATCGGCCACGAGATCGCCGCGGTCATCATCGAGCCCGTCGTCGGCAACGCCAACTGCATCCCGCCGCGTCCAGGCTATCTGCAGCACCTGCGCGACCTGTGCACCCGGCACGGCGCGCTGCTGATCTTCGACGAGGTGATGACCGGCTTCCGCGTCGCCCTGGGCGGCGCGCAGGCGCACTACGGCGTGGTGCCGGACCTGACCACCTTCGGCAAGATCATCGGCGGCGGCATGCCGGTGGGCGCCTATGGCGGGCGCACGGAGCTGATGCGGCAGGTGGCGCCGTCCGGGCCGATCTACCAGGCCGGCACGCTCAGCGGCAATCCGGTGGCGATGGCCGCGGGGCTGGCGATGCTGGAACTGATCCAGGCACCGGGCTTCCACCAGCGCCTGGACGCGGCCACCGCGCAGTTGTGCGCCGGCCTGGAAGCGGCCGCGGCGGCGGCCGGCGTGGCGGTCACCACCAACCAGGTCGGGGCGATGTTCGGGCTGTTCTTCACCACCGAGAAGGTGGAGACCTATGCGCAGGCCACGGCCTGCGATACCGCCGCGTTCAACCGCTTCTTCCACGCGATGCTGGAGCGCGGCGTGTTCCTGGCGCCGTCGGCGTACGAGGCCGGTTTCCTGTCCAGCGCCCACGACGACGCGGTGCTGGAGGCCACGCTGGCCGCAGCGCGCGAGGCGTTCGCCGTGGCCGCTGCCGGCTGAGATGCCGATACAGCGACCGTGGCCTCACCGCAGCGCGCCGCGTCACTGCGCTGGATCAGCCGAACACGAACTTGCCCTTCATCACCGCCCAGTGCCCCGGGAACGAGCAGAAGAAGGTGTAGTCGCCGCCCTTGCTCAACTTGGCGGTGGAGAACTTGACCGTGTCCGACTGTCCCGCGCCGATCACCTTGGTGTGGGCGATGATCCGCGGATCGTTCTTGGGCAGGTAGTTGTCGGCCAGGCTGGAACTGGTGCCGGCATTGGCCACCGCCTGGAAATCCGCGGTCTTGGTCAGCACCCAGTTGTGGCCCATCACCGCGGCGGCGAGCTTGCCGCTGTGCTTGAGCGTCACCGCCACCTCGGTGCAATCGGCCGCGACCTTGATCTGGGTCTGGTCGTAGGACATCTGGTCGGTGCCGGTGATGGTCACCGCGCAGGTCTTGGCCCAGGCCGCCGGCGCGAACGCGAGGCCGGCAAGGACGAGCAGCAGGGATGGAAACTTGGTGTTCAAGGCGGATTCCTCGGCAAAAGAGACGGTACGGCGCCACGGCAGATCGCGCACGCGGCGCGCCCCGACTGTCCGCTCGCGCGCAACGCCTTGTCAACGACAAGCGATGGCGCATTGCATCATCGGCACGCGCCATCACGCGCGGCGATGCCCCCGAAACGCGGCTTGATCGGCACGACTCCCGCGCCCTGCCGACCGCGCCCCACACAGGAGCTCTCATGTCCGCAATGATCCGCGCGCGGCCGGCGCTGCTGCTGCTCGATGTCGACGGCGTGCTGGCCACCTACACGCGTGCCGTCCGCATCGCCGCGTTGGCCGCGCACTGCCGCTGCGAGCCGACGCGCGTCCGCGAGGTGCTGTTCGGCTCCGGACTGGAAACCGCCTACGACGGCGGCGCACTGGACACCGCCGCCTACCTGCAGCGGCTGAGCGCGGGCCTGGGCGCCACCGTGGACACGGACGCGTGGATCGCCGCGCGGGTGGCCGCCAGCCGCGCCGATGCCGGCGTGGTCGCGCAGGTGCTGGCGCTGGCCGAGCGCGTGGCCATCGGCGTGCTGACCAACAATGGCCCGCTGATGGCGCAGGCGCTGCCGCAGATCGTGCCGGCGCTGTTCCCGCTGCTGCATGGGCGCGTGCTGTGCAGCGGCAGCCTGGGTGGGCGCAAGCCGGATGCGACGGTGTACCGGCAGGCGCTCGCGCACTTCGGCGTCGCCCCGCGGCACGCACTGTTCATCGACGACCTGTTCGTCAACGCGCGCGGCGCCCGCGCGATCGGCATGGCCGCGGAAACCGCCAGCGGCGCCCGCGCCCTGCGCCGCGCGCTGGCGCGGCACGGCCTGGGATGAGCCGCTGCTTCAGCGCGCGGCGAGGTAGGCGCGCAGCGCGTTGCGCAACCGCGCCAGGCCTTCGCCCAGTTCGGCATCGGTGAGGTTGAGCGCGGGCACGAAGCGCAGCACGTCCGGCCCGGCCTGCAAGGTCAGCACCCCGTGCGCGGCGGCGTGATCGAGGATCGTCCCCGCCTGCCCGGCATGCGCCGGGTTCAACACCGCACCGAGCATCAGCCCGCGTCCGCGCACCTGCGAGAACAGCCTGAATTCCTCGTCGAGCGCCGCCAGGCCCTTGCGCAGCGCGGCCGACTGCCGAGACACGTTGGCGGCGATCGCCGTCGAGGCCAGCTTGCGCAGCGCCACCCGCGCCACCGCCGCGGCCAGCGGATTGCCGCCGAAGGTGGTGCCGTGCGCACCGAACTGCATGGTCTCGGCCACCTTCGGCCCGGCCAGCAGCGCGCCGATCGGGAAGCCGCCGCCCAGCGCCTTGGCCAGGGTCACGATGTCGGGGACGACCTGGTCCTGCCAATGCGCGAACAGGGTGCCGGTGCGGCCCATGCCGCACTGGATCTCGTCGAGCACCAGCAGCGCGCCGTGGTGGTCGCACAGCGCCCGCACCTGCGCCAGGAAGCCCGGCGCCGCCGGCATCACCCCACCCTCGCCCTGCACCGGCTCCAGCATCACCGCGGCCACGTCGCCGGCGGCCATCGCCGTTTCCAGCTGCACGATGTCGTTGAAGTCGACGTAGCGGAAACCGCCGGGCAGCGGCTCGTAGCCTTCCTGGTACTTGGGCTGCGCGGTGGCGGTCACCGCGGCCAGGGTGCGGCCGTGGAAACTGCCGCGGAAGGTGACGATCACCCGCCGCTGCGGCGGACGGCCCTGGGCGGTGGCCCACTTGCGCACCAGCTTGATCGCCGCCTCGTTGGCCTCGCTGCCCGAGTTACACAGGAACGCCCGCTGCGCGAAGCGCGAGGCCAGCACCAGTTCCTCGACCAGGCGCAGCGGCGGTTCGCTGTAGAACACGTTGCTGGTGTGCCACAGCTTGCCGGCCTGTTCGAGCAGCGCCGCCTGCAGGTCCGGATCGTTGTGGCCGAGCCCGCACACGGCGATGCCGGCCGACAGGTCGATGTAGTCGCGTCCCTCGCTGTCCCAGACCCGCGCGCCCTGGCCGCGCTCCAGCACCAGTTGGCGCGGGCGGTAGATGGGCAAGGCATAGCGTTGACCGAGGGCGATCAGGTCCGCGGCGGAGGAAGCGGTCATCGGGGGAACATCCTGCGGGAGAGCATTCGATTATAAGACCGCCGGCAGCGCACGGCCGGGAACTGCCGGCCACCGCCTGGACCGACGGTCGGCAGGCGGCTGTGCCACAGCGCCGCCGCCCGCGCGCGGCCGCAGCAAGCCCACCACGCCGTTGCCCGACAGGTGGGAGGGACTTCAGTCCCGACGCTTCAGCGCTACGGCGTCGGGGCTGAAGCCCCTCCCACAGGGGGTTCTCCAGCCGCCGCGTCGCATCCGATCAGGGCGCGCCTGCCGCACCGTGTGCGCCCGCGGCTGCAAGGCGCCTCGGGTAGCATGGGCGCATGCGATTTTTCCTCGATTCCCCGCTCGCCCCGGCGACCGAGCACGGCTGGCGGCGCCGCTGGTTCGACATCATCTATCGGCACGACACCACGCCTTCGCGCAACTTCGACCTGTTGCTGGTCGCGGCGATCGTGGCCAGCGTCGCGGTGATCCTGGTCGACAGCGTGCCGGCGCTGCACAGCCGTCACGCCGGCACCCTGTACGTGCTGGAGTGGGGCTTCACCCTGCTGTTCACCGCCGAGTACGCGTTGCGCCTGGCCACGGTGCAGCGGCCGCTGCGCTACGCGCTGAGCTTCTGGGGCGTGATCGACCTGTTGTCGATCCTGCCCACCTACATCTCGTTTCTGCTGCCCGGCGCGCAGACGCTGCTGGTGGTGCGCGTGCTGCGGGTGCTGCGGCTGTTCCGCATCCTCAAGCTGACCCGCTACGTCGAGGAAAGCAGCCTGCTGATCGATGCGTTGTGGCGCAGCCGACGCAAGGTGTTCGTGTTCCTGTTCACGGTGATCACCCTGGTGGTGATCTTCGGCGCGCTGATGTACGTGGTCGAAGGCCCGGCCAACGGCTTCACCAGCATCCCCACCGCGATGTACTGGGCGGTGGTGACGATGGCCACGGTCGGCTTCGGCGACATCGCCCCGCTCACCCCGCTGGGCCGCGCCATCACCTCGGTGCTGATCCTGATCGGCTACAGCATCATCGCCGTGCCCACCGGCATCTACACCGCCGAACTGGCCAACAGCCTGCGCGATGCCGACCGCCTTCGCGCGCCGGATCGACGCACCTGCGCACGCTGCGGCCTGCAAGGCCACGACCGCAACGCCGGCTATTGCCGGGGTTGCGGCCAGGCGTTGCCCGAGACCGCGCCTTGAGTCCTTACCAGACGCCGGTGTTCGGCATCGACGCCCACGGCTCGGCCGGGGCCAGCGCATCGCCCTTCTGCAGCAGTTCGATCGAGATCAGGTCGGGCGTGCGCACGAAGGCCATGCGCCCGTCGCGCGGCGGACGGTTGATGGTCACGCCGAGCGACTGCAGGTGCGCGCACAGGGCGTAGATGTCGTCGACCTCGAAGGCCAGATGGCCGAAGTTGCGGGCGCTGCCGTAGTCCTCGTCCGAGCCCCAGTTGTAGGTCAGTTCGACCTCGGCCTCCGGGTTCTCCGGCGCGCCGAAGTACACCAGGGTGAACTTGCCGGCTTCGTTCTCGATGCGGCGGGTTTCGTGCAGACCCAGACCTTCGGTGAAGAACGTGCTGGTCTTCTCCAGGTCGTGGACGCGGATCATGGCGTGCAGATATTTCATCGTGACAGCTCCGAGGGTGGGGGATGGGACGCGTGCCGTATCGCAATGGCGCGCGGAAAGGGCGCATAGGGTAGCGCTGGCGGCGTGCAGGCATGGCGACGCCGCGGCGGGACCGGTTCAGCGGAAATAGCAGGCCTTCAGCGGCAGCGCCGCCGCGCCCACCGCGCTGGCATCGGCGGTGGCGGCGGCCGGCAGCAGCAGCGGCAACGGCCGCGCCTGGCCGCGGCGCGGCTGGTTGTCGATGCGCACGTGCGGAATCAGCCGCGTGGCCAGCTCGCGCGGCATGCGTCCACCGAACACCACCGCCTGCGGATCGAAGATCGCCACGATCGCCGAGACGATCAGCGACAGGCCCGGCGCCACCCGCGCGATCCAACGCTCGATCGCCGGCCACGCCGGATCGTAGGCGGCCAGCAGCGCGCGGATGTCGGGCAGCGCGATACCGTCCTCGGCCAGCAGTTGCCGCAACAGCTCCAGCGTGCCGCGCTCCAGCCCCTGCTGCGGCAGCATGCCGGCGAATTCGCCGGCGTTGCCGTGCGCGCCGCGCAGGCAGGTGCCGTCGATCACCACGCCACCGCCCAGGCCATAATTGAAATGCAGATAGGCGAAGTCGCGGTATTGGCGGCCGATGCCGAGCAGGCTCTCGCCCGCCGCCGCCACCGTGCCGTCGTTGTCCACCCACACCGGCAGGCCCAGCGCCTCGGCCAGCCAGTCGCCGATCGACAGCTCGCCCAGCGCGCGCAGCGGCTCGGGCGGATTCATGTGCACGCCGTCCTCGACGAAGAAGCCGGTCATCGCCACGCCCGCGCCCAGGCGCGGACCCAGCCCGGCGCCGGCCGCCGCGGTCAGCGCCGCATCGGCCTCGCGCAGTTGCACCAGCAGCGCGGCCGGCTCGGTCGAGCGCAGCGCATGCTCGGCGGTGCCGCGGATCTGCCCGCTGAAATCCAGCAACGCCAGCGACAGCGCGTCGGTCGCGATCGCATAGCCGACGGTATGGCCGTAGCCGGGATTGAGCGCGATGCCCGCACCCGGCTTGCCGCGGCCCGCGTGCGCCAGCGAGGCGCCGATCGCGACCAGGCCGCGCTCGGCCAGCGCGTCGACCAGGCGCACCGCCGACTGCACGGTCAGCCCGGTGCTGCGGCTGAGATCGGCGCGGGTGGCGGTGCCGGCCAGGCGCAGGCGATCGAGCATGTGCCGCTCGTTGTCGCTGAGATCGGCGTGGATGGCGTGGCGGGACTCGGGAAGACGCGGCAGGGCGACGGCAACGGGAGCGGGCATAGGCGGCGGTGGCGTGAAGACCCCGGCAGCATAGCCGCGCCGCACGCCATCATTGCGGCGCCAACCGCGATTGGACGGGACAGAGCGTTTTCGCGGCACGCCGCCGCGCGCATGCAGCGCGCGCGATCGTCCGATCCATGTCGTCGTTGCCCGCAGCGCGCAGCCGCATCGCGGCTCGGTCATCCGGCAACGCCGGGCCTCAGTGTAGGGTTCGACACAAACCGAGAACTTCTCTCCTTATGAATCAATAACTTGCAAAATGTTCGGATAGCTAATGAGGGTCAATGTAGCGGGAAGATGCGACTTTCGATGCTGTCGCCCCAAAATGGCAGGTGTTTCGCGCGTGTCGCTCGGCCATAGCCGCTAAGTCCACAACAAAGGTCCCGACGGATGGCGGAGCACATAACTCGCACGGGTCAATCCCGCAATCTGATTCACGAAGCTCCGGCTTTGGCTAACATTTACGCGTTTGGACCGCACATTGGTGAGCACCCGGCGATGAGAAGGCCTCGCTGGAACGGCGGATCACCGCCGCGCTCCTCGATTCCGCGAACTATCGACCGGACGGCCGGGGAAACTGGGAGTTCACCGCACCCTGCCGCTCGTGGACGAAATCAAGGCCTGGCAACATGCGCACGCGCCTGCGCGCATCCAATTGACGACCCCACGTCAGTGCCAACAGTGGTTTGATAACACGGTTTCCATTGGTAATGAAGATGCGAGTGCGCTGTATGAATCGCTTGCACTTCCACCGCACAATGAGCCTTGGATACAACAGCGATTTGAACGCGCGATCGCTGCCACTCTCATGGCACTCGCCCCGGTTTGGCTGGCCCAGAACGCCCCGGCTAAAGCGTCTATCACGTTCATAGTCGAATCTGCCTTAGTGTCGCTATCGGATACCGCGCAGGACATGAGCAAGGCGCGATTCCCGACATCACATACGGGAATGGATTTCGTTGCCCTAGCGCTCACCCGACGGTGGGCTTTAGACTCAGTTGACGGCGTTGATCATTACATCATCCAGTTGCTGACCAGCAACGACCGATCTGCGATCCAAGCTGTCATTGCCGAGGCTTATCGGCACCGTGAGGCGCTCGGGGAGCGCTGGTGGCGGTTGCTCTACGTCGGCATGCTTTGGAGCGGCCTGAGTATGTTAGCACCCTGCTACGGCGATGCCGATGTGGTCGAACCGGCGTGGAGACGTTGGCATGGAAGCCTTCACAGGATGTCGTTGAGTGCAGCGTGTACCGCCGCAGGCATTGAGAATCGGCCGCATCGACGTGGGTTGCGTGCGGCTGTTGTACCGCCGCAAGCTGCGATACTACCTTGAGGACTCGTGGCGACGACGTCCGGATTTGATGGTCGGCACCGGCCTGGACACGCAGGTGCTAAATGACCTATTTCAGTGGCTACTGCAGGGCAAAGGGACTGTAATCACAGATATCGATCTGGCGTTGGTTCTTCGGTTCTGGGCCTGGGAGGTCGCACGCGCACGCGAGTGCGCCCGGGACGAAGACGGAGAAATGCATCTATCTGGCCAATTTGGCTACCACTTGGTAGAAAAGCTGGCGACTCTTGTCCTTCTCGTGCCGGAAGCGCGCGCAGAACGCGTATGGCTGCCGCTTTTGGAACTCGTGCCAGCAGGCCACATTGCAATCGAGCACTTTATAAAAAACATTTTTCTAGAGCTGTCAAAAGGCGCGAGCCCATCGCGCTTCGAAGCACTCTTACATGCGCTTGCCAACTATGCTGTGGCTGCCAACTGGAGCCCACCGGGGTTGTGGTTCCACGGCGAGAGAATACTGCGATTGATCCTGGGGTTTGGTAATAAGTGGGCACTGATAAATCTGCCAGACGGCGCGGCTGTACGGATGCATGGCCTACTTGAGCGATGGACTAAGGACCATCTCAAGCAAGAAGACAACTTGGCAGGGCTATGCCGATTTTTAGCCACTGTCTTCGGCGCGCCACTCCGGCTTGATGGCTTGTCGTGGATCCAAGACGCTCTCCGCACATCCAATACTCAGCTGAACTTGCACCGCGGTACCAGTGGTGATTCGCTCGTCGACCTGATTGCAACTGTGCTGCAACATGATCTGACCACGTTACGGACCCACACTACTGCTCGTGATGCCCTACTTGATATCGCAGCTGCACTTGCTTCCACCGGCCATCAGGGCGCGCTTGTTTTGCAGGATCGATTGCGCACCCTCGTGTGACTCGCTGGCTAGGCAGAACACTCGACTTTTTAACAGTAATTGCAAATACCGATCAAGACCAAATATCCCATCAGTAGCGTGAGCACGAGCCTCGCCGCTCGGTCAGGCACATATGCTGCCACCTACTGCCAAGATCGCACACGATCTGCGCTTCGCAAGGCATGGCACCCGTCCGCGTCGCGTGCCGTGCATCGCCAGACCGCTTAGAATCGTTCTAATTCCCCCGCGACTTTTCGCGACACATCCCTTGGCGAGGTCGTTTCGAATGTTTACTTTCCACTTCTCTCATCAGTGCGCCCTTTAAATATAGGTCATTTAGCCCATTTTCCATGGAGCGTGCACGTCAAACGCGCATATCATTTATTCTTTTAAGCTCATCAACACCATCCAAGTAGATCCCAATGGCTTCAGGGCGCCCAACTTGGCAATAGTACATAGTTTCCTGTAGCGGGCACTCTTTTTCGACAACCTCTTTGATATCCGAAGTATTTCTCCCAGAAGCATCGGCCAATCTATTTAAGAAGAACTCATGCCACCGCGGATTCATTTGGTTAATTTCATTGTTAGCTTGCACGCCCAATTCTTCATGCTTACTTATATCTATCCATTTTTTATCATAGATAAAGAAATGCAGCAAATCACTTGCATAAGACATCCGGAAGAAAGTACTAACCAAGGTGCGCCATGTCACTATATTCATTCCCAGTACCTTTAGCGCAGGCAAAAAGGCCTCAATTCTGTAAAGAAGACGCGCAACAAATATTGCCGATAGAGCTGCATTTACAGGAAGAAAAGTTCCCAAGACTGTTATAGCACCAGATCGGATGAGGCCATTCGACACTGATGCATGTGATCCGGCTAGTGCGAATGTGGAGCAGGCGCTCAGAATCACAATAGGTGGTATGCGCGTTTCACCGGCAAGATCCCAAGGATCAACCCTCTCATTGCCGATCGTTAACCATCCATGACTATCGCCACCTCCATGATCGCCGTGACAATCAAAAATCAACAGCATCCCATCATATTGCTTCAGTTCGCAAATAAGAGACGCACGATCATCAACATCCACAAACTTGACCTTTAGACGCTCAAGTTCAAAACTTTTAATCGCCGTTTCCAAGGAGAACTTTATTGGATCGTTGTGCGCGAAGGATCGCAGCACTAGCACTTCTTCTAGCTGCTCTGCCCCAATAATTGACATGCCCGAGTTTATACATTGCTGCAACATTAGGTTGCCAGGCGTCATGCCGATACGAGAAGTCTCATGTCGAATCATGAGAGGTATTCCATCTATCCGAATCCACTCAACCGGAACGTCAGATACAACTGTGATTGCTTCAGAATGCGAGCGAATTTCCTCAAGAATTTTAGGACTTATACTCCGTGTTAAATCAGATTCCAAATTAATGTAACTCCGCTGCAAAAGCCGCCGCGCCCTCGCATCGTCCTTCATCGCATGACGTTCTACTTCACGGAGCGAAGATGCACAGAAGTTTATAGAATTTGGCAGTCTAATGGCCGGCTGTAAGCCGTTGGCGGCCAAAGCAGCTATAGCACTTGCAACAAGGCGCAGCTCAATTTGGCGAATGGCCAGCAGGCTCGACACTGCTGGGTCCTTAAATATATCCTCTATCTCACTCTTGTTTTCAATGTGAACGGAATAGCCTGAATAGGCCTTATTGCGAAATACACCATCCTTCAAAAATGCCCTGGCCTTACGGCTTTTTATGGATCTGATTATACCATTCCAAAAATGACTATCGAATGAGTAAAACTGCCGATGAATCGATGGCGCAAATAGGACGACGTTTGTAGACGACTCTCCAATCAAGCTTCTAGCGCGCTGGACCGACGAAATTATTGCGCTTACATATGGATCCGCATCACCTGCCGAGATTGGCTTAGCTCCGCTGTAGGAATAGCCTAAAGATACGCATAGGGCTTCGTTAGGAATAGTTACACCTGAGACCCGGGAATGCTCTGTACCGTCAGGAAACTTTTTCCTAAGGGGAAGAGACAAAATAGTGTCCCTTAAATTATCTGAGGAAATGTTCACCAGCTTGTCCCTGATAGCCACATCGAGAACTTGAGCTGGATGACCATCATAGCCCGCAAGACAAACCGCCCCCTTTGTTTTATCGTTGGTCACCAATATTACGTTCGGGTGAACGCAGCTGGCATTGATTAGGGCAATTTCCTTAGCCATTCCAATAACAACTGGTATGTGGCGTGACCAGTCAAAGGATGCCTGAAGCTTCAAAAATCCATTAGGACTTACAATGGATGCCCTTTTAATTCTAAATTCACCTCGGAACTCATGGAGATCCTTTATTTCACAAAAGATTTCCTGCGGCGAAACTGGCAAAACAGCCATCAACTCTACAAGAAGCGAAAACATGGGCTGTGCAATACCACTGCCGAAGCCCTGAAAAGGGGTATATTCGCCCTCGCCATCTGATGCCAAGACAAAATATTCTAACCGCACATTTAGCAATGAATCTCTTTTGTAGGCACTCAAGATATTTTCATCCAATAGTTCCAGCACGCCCAGCCTTCCAAGTTTCGTCAACGTCCACGATACTCTATATTCCACACTTATCCTGTCCACTGCCAGCAGGGCTTCTCCGCAGGCCGCGCACTTCCACCTAGATTATGCTATTTAAGGAGCGGGCCGATCAGGCTCCCAGATTAGATTCCGCCTTTTCACTTAGAGAGGCTTAATCTGTACCGGCAACTCTGGTATCAATGCTTCGTTCTCAGTGAAGAAGCGCCTTCAACTGAGCACGCCGTTGTCAAGCAACTACGATCTGAGCTAATCACGGTACCTCTTAGCTCAAAGTCTCAGTTCAACCTTGCCTTACCACCGTGCGCTGGAACATCTAAGACGTCATCGCTTTGGCAACAGCCAGTCATACTCAGTCCAGGAACAGATCCGGCAACAGCGGCTGCGACGGGTCCAGCGCGTAGCCGGACAGGTCGTGCACCCCGGCCTCGGCCAGCACCGCGTCGTCGATCAGGAACTGGCCGTAGAAGCCGGCCGCCGGCCGGGTCAGCACGGCGTGCGCGGCGTCGGCCATGATCTCCGGGCGGCGGCCGTTACCGGCCTCGACACCAGGGATCATGTTCAGCGCCTCGGTGGCGATCAGCGTGCGCGGCCACAGCGCATTGACGGCAACGCCCTGCGGGCCGAACTCGCCGGCCAGGCCCAGGGTGACGAAGCTCATGCCCATCTTGGCCAGGGTGTAGCCGGTATGCGGCGCCCACCACTTGGGGTCCAGCGACGGCGGCGGCGCCAGGGTCAGGATGTGCGGGTTGGCGCTGCGCAGCAGATGCGGCAGGCAGGCCTGCGCGCACAGGAAGCTGCCGCGCGCATTGACCTGCTGCATCAGGTCGAAGCGATTCATCGGCGTCTCCAGCGTCCCGCGCAGCCAGATCGCGCTGGCGTTGTTGACCAGGATGTCGATGCCGCCGAACGCCTCGACCGTCGCCGCCACCGCCGCACGCACCTGTTCCTCTTCGCGGATGTCGCACTTCAGCGCCAGCGCGCGTCCACCGGCCGCCTCCACCGCCGCCGCCGCGCTGTGGATGGTGCCGGGCAGCTTGGGGTTTGGCACCGCCGACTTCGCCGCGATCGCCACATTGGCACCATCGCGCGCCGCCCGCAGCGCGATCGCCAGCCCGATGCCGCGCGAGGCGCCGGTGATGAGGAGAGTTTTACCTTTGAGGGTCATTGGAGTGGGAATGGAGAATGGGGAATCGGGAATGGGAAAAGCTTAGCGCCTTCTCGCTGCGTGCCCGTCGGACCAGACGCGCGCGCGGTACGCTTTGTCCATTCCCCATTCCCCATTCCCCACTCCCGGCCTTTCAGGGCTTCGGCCCCTGCCCCTCGTTGTCTTCCCACTTGAGCAGGCGCCGGGTGACGAAGCGATAGACCGGCTTGCCGCTGGCAAACCACAGTTCGCGCACCCAGGAATGGCGCTTGAGCAGGCGCCGCTCGACCGGGGTCAGGGCGTGCGCGCAGTACATACGCTTGTGCTTGAGCAGGTGGCGCAGATCCTCGCGCGCCAGCAGGCGCATCCAGCGCGAGCGCGGTGCGCCGCGCACGGCGAGCTGGAAATCGATCAACGCCGGGCTGCCGTCTTCCAGCACCAGCCAGTTCGCTTCCTTGGCCAGGTCGTTGTGCGCCACGCCGCGCCGATGCACCTGCTGCAGCAGTCGCCGTGCGGCGCGGAAATAGGCCAGGTCGCCGCGCGGCGGCCGCTGGTACATCGCCGCGCCGTCCAGGTAGCTGCGGTCCAGGAAGGTGCCGTCCCAGCCGCGCAGTTGCGGCGTCGCCGCCATGCCGTCCAACTGTCGCAGGGCGAGCGCCTCGCGCCGCGCCAGCCACCATGCCGGCAGCCGCAGCCACCACGGCGAGGCGGTGAGGTCGCGGCGGACGAAGCGCGCCTCGCCTTCGCCCAGCAGCAGGATGCGGCCGAAGCTGTCGGCCTTGAGGATCTGGACGGTGCGGGAAGCGGGGGCAGGCATCCGGCCAGTGTAGAGCGTGCGCCGCGGTTTGACCGGTCTGCACACACCGCCACCGCCAGGCAGGCGCCCGGTCCGGCGCTGGTCCGCTGCGCGTCGCTCCCCCATCCCAAGACAGGCCGCACCGCCGGATCGGCGCGTCGCCCCCGGACTGCGACGGAACCAGGCACGGCCACGCGCTCCGCCGCGCGGATCGGGCCGGCGCATCGTGGGCTCGAGCCGACAATGCGCCCGCAGCGAACAAGGGGCCGGGCAACCCGGTGATGCAAGGGCGCTCGCCCGACTCGGCATCGCCAGCGCTAACGGACCGTCATCACGCTCCCTCTATACTTGCCCGATGAATGCCTCATGGACCGATGCCACGCTGGAGTGGATCGCAGCACACCCCATCCTGGCCGGCGCGGTCATCTTCGCCATCGCGTTCTGCGATGCCGTGATCATCCTCGGCACCCTGGTGCCGGCGCTGCCGCTGCTGTTCGCGATCGGCGTGCTGATCGGCCTGGGCCAGATCTCCGGCCCGTATGCGGTGGTCAGCGCCGCGCTCGGCGCACTGATCGGCGATGCGCTCAGCTATTGGGTCGGCTACCGCTGGGGCGACCGGTTGCGCACCTACTGGCCGTTCAAGCGCTACCCGCAGCTGCTCGACCGCGGCGAGGCGATGTTCCGCCGCAACGCCTTCAAGAGCATCCTGGTGGCGCGCTACGTCGGCGCCATCCGCCCGTTCGTGCCGGCGGTGGCGGGCATGATGAAGATGCCGCTGCGGCGCTACCTGCTCCCAAGCAGCGTGGCCGCGGTGACCTGGTCGCTGCTGTTCCTGGGACCGGGCTGGCTGCTGGGCCAGGCCTACGACGCGGTGGCCGCGGTCGCCGGGCGCCTGTTCCTGGTGCTGGGCCTGCTGGCGCTGGCGCTGGGCCTGGTGTGGGCGATCGTGCTGTATGGCTACCGCTGGTCGGCCGGGCACATGGATGCGCTGCTGGCGCGGGGCCTGGACTGGTCGCGCCGGCATCCGGTGCTGGGCCGCTATTCGATCGCGGTGTTCGATCCGCAGCGGCGCGAGTCGGTGCCGCTGGCGATGCTGGCGGTGATGCTGCTGGCGCTGGGCTGGGGCTGGTTCGCGCTGCTGATGGTGGTGGTGGCACACGGCGAGCCGCTGCGCCTGGACCTGGCGGTGCACGACCTGATGCTGGCCTTGCGCAACCCGCTGGCCGACTACCCGATGACCGCGCTGGCCTCGCTCGGCAACTGGCAAGTGCTGGTACCGCCGACTGCGCTGGGCCTGCTGTACCTGGCCTGGCGCCGGCGCTGGATGGCCGCGGCGCACTGGCTGGCGGCGTTGGCGTTCGGCCTGGCCCTGACCAAGCTGCTCGGCGCCACCGTGCACGTGGTGCGACCGCCGGCGGCCAGCAGCGGTTTCGGCTTCCCCTCGGTGGCGGTGACCATGGCCACCATCAGCTTCGGCTTCTTCGCGGTGCTGATCGCGCGCGAACTGCCGGGGCGCTCGCGGGTGTGGCCGTACCTGCTGTCGGGCGCGGTGGTCACCCTGATCGGCTTCGCCCGCCTGTACCTGGGCGCGCACTGGCTCAGCGACGTGGTCGGCGGCATGCTGTTCGGCATCTTCTGGCTGCTGGTGCTGGGCATCGCCTACCGCCGCCGCTTCAACCGCGGGTTCTGGATGAAGCCGCTGGCCTGGCTGTTCTATGGCGGCTTCGCGATCGCCGCGCTGTGGTATGCGCCGCGCCAGCTGGAACGCAAGCTGGCCAAGTTCGAACCGCCGCCGCCGCAAGTGACGCAGCTGGCGGACGCGGCCTGGTGGCAGCGCGACTGGCGGCAATTGCCGTCGCGGCGCAACGAATTCGACGACGACCAGCGCTGGCCGCTGGACATCCAGGTGGCCGGGCCGCTGGCGCCGCTGCAGCGCCAGCTCGAAGCGGCCGGCTGGCGTGTGCAGCCGCAGGCCGGCTGGCAGCAGGCGCTGCAGTTGCTCGACTACAAGGCCACGCCGGCGCAGGTGCCGGTACTGCCGGCCACGCTGGACACGCGCGTCGAGTCGCTGCTGATGCTGCGTCCCGGCCCGAATCCGGACGAACTGTACGCGCTGCGCCTGTGGCCGGCACCGGCGCGCCTGCAGCCGGGCAACGTCCCGCTGTGGCTGGGCAGCGCGCAGAGCCTGCGCTACGAGCGCCACTTCAACCTGATCGGCCTGTGGCGACCGCTGCGCGGTGCCGATCCGGCGCTCAATGCGGTGACCGAGGCGCTGCACGCGCTGCCCACGCGCAAGGACATGCATCGTCGCAGCCAGATCCCGGTGTTGCTGGTGCGCAGCGACGGCGAGGCGCCGCCGTCGCCCTGAGCGGCGGCGGCAGCAGGGTCGCGATCGCGCAGGCGCGTCGCGGTTTCGCTACTTCACCTCGACCCGGATCGAACGCGAGTCGGTGGCGCGATCTTCCCAGTGCCGGGAGTAGATGAGATCGATCGTGCCGCCACCGTGATCGGTGGCCTTGAAGGTGTAGGTGACAGCGCTGGGGCAGCCCATTCGGCCCGTGGCGCAGGCCGTGCCCGGTGCATGTTCGACGTCGAGCAGCGACAGCGGCGCGGGCAGGCGACGCAAGGCCCAGGCACTGCCGGTCGAGCCGTTCTCGGACAGGGTGATGGCGAACAGTTGCCCACGCTGCAGCGCGAACGGTTTCATCGACGGCGCCAGGCAGGTCTTGGGCGACACCTGATCGGCATTGCCGGTGACCAGGGCGATGGAGCCGCGCGGGCAATCGGCCTGGCCGGCTGCGGCCGCGGGCGCGGGGGAAGTCTCGGCGGCGATGGCGGGCAGGCTCAGGCCGCCGCCGGCGGACAGCAACAACAGCAGGAAGGAACGCCTCATACGAAGTCCTCGATCGTGCGTGGATAGGACGTCAGGCCGCTGGAGCGGGATGCCGTTGCCGGCAGCCGGGCGCGGCCGCCGATCGCTGCCAAGCGTGGCCTGCGCCTGCTAGCGGCGCGCTGAATGCCGAATGCCGGCGCGCAGGTCGGCGCCCTGGCCGCTGCGCGAGTGCAGCGCGCGGCGATCGTGGTTGCTGTGGCACTCGGCCGCCCCGATGCCGGCCGCCGTGTTCCGCATGCGGACCAGGACGGCGCAGTTGCCCTCGCCGGTCTTGCTCAGGGAATCCAGGCCAGCAACTGATCCAGCCGCGCGTGCGGGTCGTCTTCCTGCAGCAACGACAGGCGCTGGCGTTCGTCCAGCGGCAGCAGTTCGGCCATGCGCCAGCCGACCCAGGCGGCCTGATCGAGCTGGCGCGGACCGGCCAGCGGGTACACCGCGGCGGCCTGGTCGAGGATGCTGTCGAGCACCGTCGCCAACAGCGCGTGCTGCGGACGCAGTTCGTCGTCGCCATCGGCCTCGCGCCATTCCACGTCGCCGACCACCAGGCCGTTGTCGCGGACCCGGCTGCGCAAGACGTGGAAACGCCGCGCGCCGCGCAGGCTCAGCACCAGCACGCCATCGGCGCCGACATCGAAATCGACGATGCGCGCCTCGGTGCCGAACGCCGCCGGCACCGCCGGGGCGCCGGTCTCGCTGCCGTCCAGGATCAGGCACACGCCGAAGCCGCTGTCGGTGCGCCCGCATTCGCGGACCAGGTCCAGGTAGCGGCGCTCGAACACCCGCAGCTTGATCGAGGCGCCGGGCAGCAGCACCGCGTGCAGCGGGAACAGTGGCAGCGTGGTCCGCTGCGGGCTCACGTGCCGGCTCCGCCGTGCCCGGCAACGCTCATTGCAGCGCGGCCAGGAAGCGGCGCGGCGCGCCGTCGAAGCCGCCGTTGGACATGAACACCACATGGTCGCCGGCACGCGCCTGCGCCTGCAGCGCGGCCAGCAAGGCGTCCACGTCGGGCGCCGCGCAGGCCTCGCCGCGCACCGCGGCGATCACCTTGCCGGCATCCCAGGCCAACTCCGGCCGCTGCAGGAACACCACCGCGTCGGCGGCGTCCAGCGACGGCGCCAGCGACGGCGCATGCGCGCCCAGCCGCATCGAATTGCTGCGCGGCTCCATCGCCACCACGATGCGCGCCGCGCCGACCTTGGCGCGCAGACCTTCCAGGGTGGTGCGGATGGCGGTTGGATGATGGGCGAAGTCGTCATACACGGTGATGCCCTGCGCCTGGCCGAGCACTTCCAGGCGCCGCTTGACGCTGCGGAAGCGTGCCAGCGCCGGCATCACCTGCGCCGGCGCCACGCCCACCGCATGGGCGGCGGCCAGCGCGGCCAGCGCGTTCATCACGTTGTGGCGGCCGAGCAGCGGCCAGTCCACCTCGCCCAGTTCGCGGCCCTGGTGCAGCACCGCGAAGCGGCTGCCATCGGCGGCGATCAGGCGCGCGCTCCAATCGAAGCCGGGATCGAAGCCGAAACGCTCCACCGGGGTCCAGCAGCCCATCGCCACCACCTCGCGCAGGTGCGCGTCCTCGCCGTTGACGATCAATCGCCCGCGCCGCGGCACGGTCCGCACCAGATGGTGGAACTGGCGCTGGATCGCGGCGACGTCGGGGAAGATGTCGGCGTGGTCGTACTCGAGGTTGTTGAGGATCGCCACCAGCGGCCGGTAGTGCACGAACTTGCTGCGCTTGTCGAAGAACGCGGTGTCGTACTCGTCGGCCTCCACAACGAAGAGCGGCCGGTCCGCAAGGTCCGGCCCCTGCTTCCCTTCTCCCCCCGGGAGAAGGTGGCGCGCAGCGCCGGATGAGGGTCCGGCCGCCGCACGCCCCAGCCGCGCGGACACGCCGAAGTCCTCGGCCACGCCGCCGATCAGGAAGCCCGGTTCGCGCCCGGCCGCCTGCAGCAGCCAGGTCAGGATGCTGGTGGTGGTGGTCTTGCCGTGGGTGCCGGCCACCGCCAGGGTGTCGCGCCCCGGCAGCACCTGCTCGCTCAGCCATTGCGCGCCGGAGGTGTAGGCGCGCCCGGCGTCGAGCACCGCCTCCACCGCGGCGTTGCCGCGCGACAGCGCGTTGCCGACGATCACCTGGTCGCAGTCCGCGGCGATGTGCTCGGGCAGGTAGCCCTGCTTCAGCGCGATGCCCAGGTGTTCCAGCTGTGTGGACATCGGCGGGTAGATCGCCTGGTCGCTGCCCTCGACCGCATGGCCGAGTTCGCGCGCCAGCGCGGCGACACCGCCCATGAACGTACCGGCGATGCCGAGAATATGGATCTTGCTCATGGTCCGATTGTCGCCGATCCCCCGACGCACGCAAACCGGCGCAGGCGCGGCCGTTGGTCGTGGCAGGCGGGCCGCAGGGCCGATCCCGGGTAATCGTGTCGCGGCGCCGTCAAGTAGGGAATCCCCCACATCCGCTGAGGAATGTTCCCGATAGGCAAGTCGGGAGCCAATGCCGAGAATGAACGGGCCAGCCTCGACACCCTGTGGTTCTACTCCCCAAGAGACCATCCCCAAGGGAGCTCATGTCGTGGGGCCCTGAGCAAGCCCGTTCGCTGGCACCTTCTTTATCGACCCCGGCCCCATGGCAAGCGGCATGCGCGCCCACGGCCGATCACTCGCTGTGCCGCAGCGCAGCGCAACACGTCCTTAGCGTCTTCTTACCGTCGCAGGAGCGGCTTCAGCCGCGACACGCGACCGGGAAGCCCGTCGCGGCCGAAGCCGACAGGACGGGCGTGCGTTGCGCGTCGTGAACGGGAGGCGCGCAATCGTCACGATGCCGCGCCATCTGCATGTCCGGCGCCCGGTTGCGGGCGCCGGCGTGCGTGCCGCCTCAGCGGCCGATCGCCGCCAGGATGCGGGCGAGCACCTCGTCCAGCGAGCCGACGCCATCGACCCGCGCCAGCGTGCCGCGCTTGTCGTAGAAGCCGATCACCGGCGCGGTCGAATCGGTGTAGACCTGCAGGCGCTTGCGCACCGACCCGGGGTTGTCATCCTCGCGGCCTTCGGCCTTGGCGCGGCCGGCGATGCGCTCGACCAGCAGTTCGTTGGCCACATCCAGCTGCACCACCGCGTCCAGCGGCTGGCCGATCTTGGCCAGCAGGTCGTCCAGCGCCGAGGCCTGCGCCAGGTTGCGCGGGTAGCCGTCGAGGATGAAACCGTTGGCGACGTCGTCGCGGCCCAGGCGCGATTCAAGCATGCCCAGCAGGATGTCGTCGGAGACCAGGTCGCCGCGCGCCATCACTTCCTTGGCCTGCACGCCCAGCGGGGTGCCGGCGGCGACTTCGGCGCGCAGCAGATCGCCGGTGGAAATGTGCGGGATCTGCAGCTTGTCCTTCAGGCGGGCCGCCTGCGTGCCCTTGCCCGATCCGGGCGGTCCCAACAGAACCAATCGCATCAACCTGACTCCTCGAGGAAAGTACCGTGCGCGGCCGGCGGCGTTAGACTCGGGGCCACGCCTGCGCTGCACCGCTAGATCCCCAGCTTACCGCATCCGGGCAATGTCCCGGCAATGTCCCCACCCCAGGAGCGAACCCCGACCATGGCCCAAGGCACCCTGCTGTACGCCCAGTCCGGCGGCGTCACCGCCGTCATCAACGCCAGCGCCGCCGCCGTCATCGGCGAAGCGCGGGCGCGCAAGGTCAAGGTGCTGGCCGCGCGCAACGGCATCCTCGGCGCGCTGCGCGAGGACCTGATCGACACCTCCAAGGAGTCGGCGGCGGCCATCGCCGCGCTGGCCCACACCCCCGGCGGTGCGTTCGGCTCGTGCCGCTACAAGCTCAAGTCGCTGGAGGCCGACCGCGCCAAGTACGAGCGCCTGCTGCAGGTGCTGCAGGCGCACGACGTGCGCTACTTCCTCTACAACGGCGGCAACGATTCGGCCGACACCGCGTGGAAGGTCTCGCAACTGGCGCAGGCCTTCGGCTACCCGCTGCACTGCATCGGCGTGCCCAAGACCATCGACAACGACCTGGCGGTCACCGACACCTGCCCGGGCTTCGGTTCGTCGGCCAAGTACACCGCGGTGTCGGTGCGCGAGGCGGCGCTGGACGTGGCGGCGATGGCCGAGACCTCGACCAAGGTATTTGTCTACGAGGCCATGGGCCGCCATGCCGGCTGGCTGGCGGCCGCGGCCGGACTGGCCGCGCAGTCGCCGGACGACGCGCCGCAGATCATCCTGTTCCCCGAACGCGCCTACGACGAAGCCGCCTTCCTGGCGCAGGTGCGCAAGGTGGTGGACAGGGTCGGCTGGTGCGTGGTGGTGGCCAGCGAAGGCATCCAGACCGCCGACGGGCGCTTCGTCGCCGATGCCGGTGGCGGCACCGATGCGTTCGGGCACAGCCAGCTCGGCGGCGTGGCGTCCTACCTGGCCGGCAAGGTCAAGGCCGAGCTCGGCTACAAGGTGCATTGGACCCTGCCCGACTACCTGCAGCGTTCGGCCCGCCACCTCGCCTCGCGCACCGACTGGGAGCAGGCGCAGGCGGTCGGCAAGGCCGCGGTGCAGTTCGCGCTGAAGGGCATGAACGCGGTGATGCCGGCGATCGTGCGCAGCAGCGATGCGCCGTACCGCTGGAAGATCGAGGCCGCGCCGCTGGCCAAGGTCGCCAACCACGAGAAGAAGATGCCGGCTGGGTTCCTGCGCAAGGATGGCTTCGGCATCACCGAGAAGGCGCGCCGCTACCTGCAGCCGCTGATCCGCGGCGAGGCGCCGCTGCCCTACGGCACGGATGGCCTGCCCAAGTACGTGGCGCTGAAGAACGTGGCGGTGAAGAAGAAGCTGCCGGCCTGGGAGGGCTGACAGCGCAGGCGAATGCTCCTGTGCCGCGACCGGCGCACGCTGGTGCGCGGCACGCTGCGGGCCTGGTGCCAACGCTTGAAAGAGCGGCGACGGAGGAGTGGCAGATCCCACTCGCTCAATACGCGCTGGCACGACGGCACGCGCGCCAGCGTCCCCACGATCCACGAGGCCGACATGCACGGCGGCAAGCGCGAAGACCGAACCAGCGATAGCACCCGCATGCGCTTCGACTGGCACAGCGACACCATCACGCGTGCAACGCCGGTGGATCGACGCTATCGCAATACGCAGAACGTGCGCCGCTTCCTCGTCGCCATGTGCGGCGACGGCTTCGCGTTCGATCGCGCGCTCATGGCCTGGATCCGCAATGGCGTCGCCAAGACCATGGGCGATGTCGCCGACGAATGGCGGCGGCACTCCGGCACTACGTCGGCCGGTGAGGCGCCGCCCCTCGCGCAGGCCGCAGACCACGGATCGTCGACCGCCAATTAGCGAGACACCGCCGCGCGCACGTCCCTGCATACCGGTTTGCGCAGGCGCCGATGGCGCGCATGTGCCATATGCGTGCGTGACACGGCAGGTCCGTCACCGTCGTGCGCACCTGCGGCCCGTGCCGCGCCCCAGGCGACACGGGCGAGGCTGTCATCCAAGCCGCACACTCAGCGGCAGGCCTTGCCCTCCACGGTCATCTGCGCGGTGAACTGCGGCACCTGCGGGACCTTGCCGGCGGCCGCCTGCTGCTTGGCCTCTTCGAGATAGATGCGCGACTGGCCCTGGCCATCGCGCTCGGTGTTCAGTGCGACCGGCTTGCGCCACACCCGCACCACCGCCTGCTGCGACGGACAGGCGGCGCTGGGCACGCGGATCAGGTCGTTGAACTTCCAGCCGCTGGCCTCGCTGGGCTTGGCCTGGTCGAACTCGACCAGCTTGGCGCGCGGCTGGCAGGTGGGGCTGCTGCGCACCGCGGAGAAGCGGTAGGGCTGCGCCGCATCGCCGGTGTATTCGCCCTCGAAGCGCACGCAGACCTCGGGGATCTGGCGGATCGTGTGCACCACCCCGACCGCCTGCGGCGCGCTGGCCGGGCGCTGCAGCTCCGGGGTGGGATCGGCGGCCACGGCGGCCAGTGGCGCCAACGCGCACAGGCCGAGTGCCAGGATCGAAGCGCGTGCGCGCAGCCTTGGGGAAAGCGTCGTGTGCATCGGAGGGCTCCTGGGAAGCGATGCGCCACGCTGCCATGCGCAGACTGAACCGGACGCCAAAACTGCGACGCCCTGCCGGATCGCTGGCGGCATCACCAAGCCGGGCGCATACTCGTCCACGTCCAGGCCAGATGACATTGCGATACGCACCAGCGGCGCGCGTTGTGGCCGCGGAGTCGTTGCATGCTTCAGCTCCTACGGTGTGATCCCGCGGTACGTCCAACGCTTGGGCGCCATCCACATCCTTGGGAGGGGTCATGCTGGAACGATATGCGGTCACCGTGGCACTGGCGTGCGCGGCTCTGGCGGTGCTCTACGGCATCGTCTCCACGCGCTGGATCCTGGCGCAACCCGCCGGCAACGAACGCATGCGGCAGATCGCCGATGCGATCCAGGAAGGCGCCCGCGCCTACCTCAACCGCCAATACCTGACCATCGCCATCGCCGGTGCGGTGCTGCTGGTGCTGGTCGGCGTGTTCCTGAGCTGGTATACCGCCGGCGGCTTCGCGATCGGCGCGGTGCTGTCCGGCGTCGCCGGCTACATCGGCATGAACCTGTCGGTGCGGGCCAACGTGCGCACCGCCGAGGCGGCGCGGCGCGGGCTGGCCCCGGCGATGGCGGTGGCGTTCCGCGGCGGCGCGATCACCGGCATGCTGGTGGTCGGGCTGGGCCTGATCGGCGTGGCCGGCTACTACGGCCTGCTGCAGTGGCTGGGCCACAGCGTGGGCGACAGCCTGCATGCGCTGGTCGGCCTGGCCTTCGGCAGTTCGCTGATCTCGATCTTCGCGCGCCTGGGCGGCGGCATCTTCACCAAGGGCGCCGACGTCGGCGCGGACCTGGTGGGCAAGGTCGAGGCCGGCATCCCCGAGGACGACCCGCGCAACCCGGCGGTGATCGCCGACAACGTCGGCGACAACGTCGGCGACTGCGCCGGCATGGCCGCCGACCTGTTCGAGACCTACGCGGTCACGGTGATCGCCACGATGCTGCTGGGCGGGCTGATGGCCGCCGAGGCCGGGCGCAACGCGGTGCTGTATCCGCTGGTGCTGGGCGGCGTGTCGATCGTCGCCTCGATCGTCGGCACCTTCTTCGTGCGCGTGCGCCCGGGCGGTTCGATCATGGGCGCGCTGTACAAGGGCGTGGTGGTCTCGGCGGTGCTGGCGGCGCTGGCGTTCTGGCCGGTGACCCAGCAACTGATGGGCGACACCGCCGCCGGCGCCGGCAAGCTCTACGGCTGCGCGCTGATCGGGCTGGCGCTGACCGGGCTGATCGTGTGGATCACCGAGTACTACACCGGCACCCAATACAAGCCGGTGCAGCACGTGGCGCAGGCATCGACCACCGGCCACGGCACCAACATCATCGCCGGACTCGGCATCTCGATGAAATCCACCGCGCTGCCGGTGATCGCGGTGTGCGCGGCGATCTGGGGCGCGTTCGCGCTGTCGGGCCTGTACGGCATCGCCATCGCCGCCACCGCGATGCTGTCGATGGCCGGCATGATCGTGGCGCTGGACGCCTACGGCCCGATCACCGACAACGCGGGCGGCATCGCCGAAATGGCGGAACTGCCGCCGGAGGTGCGCGCGGTCACCGACCCGCTGGACGCGGTCGGCAACACCACCAAGGCCGTGACCAAGGGCTATGCGATCGGCTCGGCGGCGCTGGCGGCGCTGGTGCTGTTCGCCGACTACACCCACAACCTGCGCGCCGCACACCCCACCGAGACCTTCGCCTTCGACCTGTCCGACCACACGGTGATCATCGGCCTGCTGATCGGCGGCCTGATCCCCTACCTGTTCGGCGCGATGGCGATGGAGGCGGTGGGCCGCGCCGCCGGCGCGGTGGTGGAGGAAGTGCGGCGGCAGTTCCGCGAGATCGCCGGCATCATGCAGGGCACCGGCAAGCCGCAGTACGACCGCGCGGTGGACATGCTGACCCGCTCGGCGATCCGCGAAATGATCGTGCCCTCGCTGCTGCCGGTGGCGGTGCCGATCGTGGTCGGTCTGTTGCTGGGCCCGCGCGCGCTCGGCGGCCTGCTGATCGGCACCATCGTCACCGGCCTGTTCGTGGCCATTTCCATGACCACTGGCGGCGGCGCCTGGGACAACGCCAAGAAGTACATCGAGGACGGCCATTTCGGCGGCAAGGGCAGCGAGGCGCACAAGGCCGCGGTGACCGGCGACACGGTTGGCGACCCGTACAAGGACACCGCCGGTCCGGCGATCAATCCGCTGATCAAGATCATCAACATCGTGGCGCTGCTGCTGGTGCCGCTGCTGTAGCCGCAGGGACAGCGGGCGCCGGCGGCATGCCGACGCCCGCTGCGCATGCGCCGCGTGGCTACAGGCAGTCGATCAGCCCGTCGTTGATGCTGCGCTCGCTGCGCGGCAGCGGCGCGAGCAGCGGGCGCTCGCCCGACAGCGCCGCGTACAGCGCGTGCAACCGGGTCTGCGGCTGCAACGGCGTGGGGCAATGCCACAGCCGCGCATCGACCACGACCCGGCCGGTGTCGGGGTCGATACTGGCCTCGCTGGCGGCGAAGCTCCAGAGGCACTCGCCGATCACCCCGTCGCGCTGGCGCACCGAACAGCGATAGCGCAGCGGCCGATAGTCGCTGTAGTCGCCTTCGCAGAAGGTGTCGCCGCAGAGCTGGTCGAAGTCGTGCGCCAGCCGTCGCTCCAGGTCGGCGAACGCCTCCCAGCCTTCGCCGGGCGCCGGGTAGTCCATCGCATCCACATACGTCGGCGCCGCCTGCTGCGCCTGCGCAGCGCCGCAGGCCAGGACCAGCACCGCCAGCAGCGGCCACATAGATCGCCGGATTCCGTTCATCGTCTTGCTCCTTGACGGGGGACAGTGGCCACAGGGTCGCCGCCACCGGGGACCCGCACCATCGGAATGCGCCCCATGCGGACCGGTATGGAGTCCGAAACCGCTGTAGGAATCCTCCGATTCGCCGTGCGCTGCATTGCAACAGCCAACCGACTAGAATGCCTGCCTCTTTAGAAGCCACTCCACTGGAGCTAGCGCATGGGTCTGGAACTGGTCACCTCCGGCAAGAACCTGCCGGAAGAAATCAACGTCGTCATCGAAATCCCCAAGGATTCCGAGCCGGTCAAGTACGAAGTGGACAAGGCCAGCGGCGCGATCTTCGTCGACCGCATCCTCTCCACCCCGATGCGCTACCCCTGCAACTACGGCTACGTGCCCAACACCCTGTGCGGCGACGGCGACCCGGCCGACGTGCTGGTGGTGCTGCCGCTGCCGCTGGTGCCCGGCTGCGTGGTGCGCTGCCGTCCGGTCGGCGTGCTGAAGATGAGCGACGAGGCCGGCAGCGACGAGAAGATCCTGGCGGTGCCGGTGGCCAAGGTGTTCCAGGGCTACGCGCACATCGAGGACATCACCCAGGTGTCCGGCCACTGGATGGAGCGCATCGGTCACTTCTTCGAGCACTACAAGGACCTGGAGAAGGGCAAGTGGGTCAAGCTCGACGGCTGGGGCAACGCCGAGGAAGCCAAGCGCATCCTGCGCGAGTCCGTGACCCGTTACGAAGCCGGCGCCTGAGCCGTGCCGCCTTGGCGGGGCGCCTGCCCCGCCGTGGCTGATCCGTTTCACGTTTTGCCGTTGCCGGGGCGCCGCGCTTCGGGGTTTGCGGTACATTGCGTCATGGCATCACCGAGCCTGGTCCGTCCGCGATCCGGCTCTTCTTGGGGGACAGTCTCTTGCGCATCCTGTTCGTCGGCGACGAAGCCAGCCTTCCGTCCGAAGTCACTGAATACATTCGCGATCTGGGCGACGACTGGCAGGTCCAGAGCGTCGCCGACGGCAATGCCGCGATCGCCGCGGCAGCCACCGTGCGCCTGGATGCGGTGATCGCCGCGCCGACGCTGCCGGACCTGACCACCGCCACCCTGCTCGGCCAGATCCGCACGCTGAGCCCGGAAACCATCCGCATCGCGCTGATCGAGGCCGAGCAGAGCAATCGCGCGCCGCCGGCGCGGATCATCGGCGTGGCGCACCGCTTCCTGCCGCTGCCGCTGTCCCCGGAGATGCTGCTGGAGGCGGTCACCAGCCTGGAAGAACTGCAGGAACTGCTGGGCAACCCGCGCCTGCGCGCCAGCATCGGCCGCATTGAGAAGCTGCCTTCGCCGCCGCATCTGTACCTGAGCCTGATGCACGCGCTGGAGCAGGACGAAGGCAGCAACGCCGCCGACCTGGCCAAGCTGGTCTCGGCCGACCCGGCGATCGCGGCCAAGGTGCTGCAACTGTGCAACTCGGCGTTCTTCTCCAACGGCCGCACCATTTCCGACCTGCGCACCGCCGTGACCCGCCTGGGCACCGCCACCTTGCGCGACCTGGTCCTGGCCAGCGAAGTGTTCTCGGTGCAGGCGCTGTCCAACGCCGAGCGCAACGCGCTGCAGCAGCGCTCGCTGCTGGCCTCCAAGCTGGCCGCGAAGATGCTGCCGGCCTCCAGCGTCGAACTGGGCTCGACCGCGGCGCTGCTGGCCGACATCGGCCTGTTGCTGCCGGGCGTGCGCGACGAGCGCGAGCCGCCCGTCGATGCCGACGATGCCCGGCCGGGCCACGCCGAGGCCGGCGCCTACCTGCTCGGCCTGTGGGGCCTGCCGATGCCGATCATCGAGGCGGTGGCCTTCCACCGCCAGCCGCAGCGCTCCAGCACCCGCAGTTTCTGGGTCACCGGCGCGGTGCACGTGGCGATGGCCCTGGCCAGCGGCTCGGAGGTGGACGAGGAATACCTGTCCAAGACCGGCATGCTCGGCAAGCTGCCGACCTGGCGCGAGCAGGCCGAAAACCTGATGGGGCTGACTTCGGCTTAGAAAGCCTCAGTTGATGCACGAAGAACTTGACTGTCGCGCAAAATAAAATAAAAAGAGACGGGCCCAAAGGCCCGTCCTTTTTATAGAAGACAACATTTATTGCGTTCTATATTGAACGAGGCAAACTTGCTGCACGCCGGACCCACTGCAGCTAATTGCACGAACCGAGCCGCCTTGTGATCCGACGACCTTGATCGTCGCACCCAGATTCTGCATGTGTTCAGCCATGCGGTTCAAATTTTCACCACCATAATCCGTCCATTCCCCCTGAACTTCCTGAATATCGCTGGGAATAAGCTGCCCAGCACCGGTGCGCGCGCTACCAGGCTCCGTATTCCCGTTCTGATTTTCAAGATTGACAATGATTGTCACATAAGACCCATCCTTGAAAACCACCTTGTACATTATCCTCGCCTGATCACGCAGACCGGTGTAGTTGGATGCCAACTGCAACAAGTCAGTCATTGCGGTAAGCACATTGGCGCCAACAACCGAGGATATGACGTTTACATTGCCGGTCGCCGATTCGATCATCGCCCTCAGATTGGCGTCCCGAACGAATTCGTATGCGGTCTTTCCAGCAGCATCAGGATTGAGTCCGAGCATGCTGACCGGAACATTGTAAGTAGGGCGTATCGTTCCACCACCACTAACATAAAGCTCGTGAGCACGCCTCACTTCCTCAGAGGCACCCGGCGGCGGTGTCTGTTTACGAACAACCGGATTCGCCGCAACTGTCGTGCGGAGTGGAACACCACCGCCGCCGCCACCAGATCCCACGTACCACTGCTGGATCTTGTTTCCACTCACGCTATAAACAATGTGCGTACCCGTGCCGCGATTTACGGCCTCCGCGCGAAAATCGCCGTCATCCTGACAGCTTTCACATCGAATCGCAGCAGCTTCGGCCGAAGAGCCGTAGAAAGTTCCAGTACCAACAGCAACCACGCCAATCAGAAAATATCTAATCACAATAAAATCCTTTTCAAGAAAAAACATGGCGGGCCTTGGCCCGCCATGTGCTAGTTCAATCGAATCAGAATCGCTGGGTGTACTTCATGTACACGTAGCGACCGATGTCGAAGCCGCCGTAGTAGGCGAAGCTGCTGTCCGGGGCCGAGTACATCAGCGGACCGCGGTGGTCGAACACGTTGTTCGCACCGATGGCGATCGTCGCGTCCCATGGCGCCTTCCAGTTGACCTGCAGATCGTGGAAGGTATTGGCACCGGTGTGACGCAGCGGGTCGGTCTCTCCATTGGCGAAGTGGTCCGGCGCATCGCAGTAGTCAGCGGCGCGCGAGATGCACTTTTCCTTCATGCCGGAGTAGTAGCGCAGGGTGTAGTTCACACCGAAGTCGCCCAGCGTCCAGTTCACGCCCAGGTTGGAACGCACGCGGAAGATGCCCGGGGTTCCGACGCTGCCGATGGTGATGCTGTCGCCCGCCTGATTCTGACCGGCTTCGTCGTACTTGCTGACGTAGCTGGTCTGCCAGTCGATCATGATCTTGCCGAACGCCATTTCCGGCAGACGGTAGCGGATGCCCAGATCGTAGCCCTCGGTCTCCATCTGGCCGAGGTTGGCCACGCCGTAGGTCATCGCCGAGATGTGGCCGTCGGCGGCGCGGGTCACGCCGGCGCAGCGCTCGGCATTGCCCAGCACGTAGCAGTCGCGCAGGATGCGGTCCACGCTATCGGCGATGATCATGTCCTTGATCTCGTAGCGGTACCAATCCAGCGAGATGTCCAGACCCTGCACCCAGCGCGGGCTCCACACCAGACCGGCGGTCTTGCTGGTGGAGGTTTCCGGCTTCAGGTTCGGGTTGGAGCCGCTGATGAACTCGTCCGGGGTCTGGCAAGGGAGGGTCGAACACGGTACGTAGCCCTGGCCCAGCTGGGTGTAGCCGACCGGCACGCCGGCCGCGGAACACGCCGCATTGCCGTTGACGCTGTTCGGCGCGCCCACGCCGCACGGATCGATGTACGACTCGAAGCTGCTGTTCAGGCCGCCGTACAGATCGCTGATCGTCGGGGCGCGGAAGCCCTCGGCATAGGTGCCGCGGACCAGCAACTCGTCGATCGGCTTCCAGGTGAAGCCGAACTTGGAGTTCACCGTGTCGCCGAAGTTGCTGTAGTCCGAATAGCGGCTGGCCAGGTTCAGGGTCAGTTGCTTGGCGAACGCCATGTCGGCCAGGATCGGCACGTTCAACTCGAGGTAGAACTCGTCCAGATCGTAGTTGCCGGCGGTGGTCTTGGCACCCAGGCCGGTGCTTTCACCCGACTGCGCGAAGGCATCCGGCGAGAAACGGCCTTCTTCCTTGCGGTGCTCGTAGCCGACCGCGATGCCGAGGTCGCCTGCCGGCAGCGTCGCCAGGGTGCCGCTCAGGTTGGCGGTGTAGCTGGTGGTCTTGGTCAGGCCGGTATCGGTGAAGTCGGGGAACAGGAAGGTCTGGGTGTCGGCATCGGCCAGCGAACCCGGGCCGGCCACACCGTACGGCAGCAGCGGGTTCCACGGGCGGCAGGCGCTGAGCGGCACCGGCGCGGCGGCGGTGCCGCACTGGGCGACGCCGTTGGCGTTGATGAAGGACGAACCCAGCGCCTGCCGCGAGGCGATCAGGCTCATGTCGCCGTGACCGGTCTTGGTGCTCTCGTTGCGGTTCCACAGCGCACCCACGTCCCAGTCCCAGGTCTTGTCGGCGAACTCGAAGGAGCCGCTGATGGTCGGCGCGAAGCGTGTGGTCTTCAGCTTGCTTTCGGTGGTGCGCGGCACTTCCCACAGGCGGCGGCGGAAGTCGACGTCCTGGCCGATCGGGTTGAACGCGCTGTCGCCGGCCAGCGGGGTGCCGAACCTGGCGGAGTCGTATGGGTAGCCCGCGATCTGCTGATCGGTGATGCGCTCGTTGTAGAGCACGTCGGCGTTGAAGACGATGGAATCGGTCAGGTCGTAGTTGGCGTTGGCGAACACCGACTTACGCTCGACGCCGGTCTGCACCATCATCTGCTGGTTGGAGTTGGCGTACTCGGCCGGGGTCAGCGGATGGTAGTCGGCCGGGTTGTTGGGGTTGCCGCCCTGGTTCAGGGTTTGCCACACCGCGACTTCCGGATCCGAGCAATCCACGGTCAGCGGGTTGCACCAGCTGCCGTTCTGGCTGATCGGGCTCCAGCCGCTCGGGGTGGAGTTCGGACCACGGCTGCCGTCGCGGCTGAACCAACGGTTCTTGGCGAACACCGGATCCTGCTTGGAGTACTCGGCGGTCAGCGCCACGCCACCGCGCTCGCCCTGGGTGCCGATGGTGAAGGAGTACTGCGAGGTCTTGCCGTCGCCTTCGCCGAACTGGCCGAACTCCGCGGAAACCTCGGCGCCGTCGAAGCGCTTGCGGGTGATGATGTTGACCACGCCAGCGATGGCGTCGGAACCGTAGATCGACGAGGCGCCGTCCTTCAGCACTTCGATGCGCTCGATGGCCGCCATCGGCACCTGGCTCAGGTCCTGCAGGCCCGAGGTGGTGGCGCCCAGGCGCTTGCCGTTCAGCAGCACCAGGGTGCGCTCGGCACCGAGGTTGCGCAGGTCGACGTAGTAGCCGCCGACGTTTTCGCCGGACGCCAGCGCGTCGGCGCGCGAGATGGCCGGGGAACCGGCCGAGGTCAGGTTCTGCAGCACGTCGGCGACCGAGGTGTAGCCCTGGCGCTCCAGCGCCTGGCGGTCCAGGGTCAGGATCGGCTGCTGGGTTTCGACGTCGGCGCTGCGGATGCGCGAACCGGTGATTTCGATCCGGTCCAGCGTGGTGGTGGACGAGGCGGCGGCTTCTTGCGCGCCGGCAATCGCCGGCGTCAACGCGATCGCGATGCTGGCGGGCAGCAAGCCCAGCCGCACTGCGGGAGTGCGAAGGTTCATCAATCTCTCCAGGGTAACGTTAGGGGCGTGTTAAGACGCCCTCGGCACGTTACGTTCCGGTGAGCGCGGCTGCTTTGCCGCTGCCGCTTGCAGACTTTGCCGATTCTGGCGACACGGGACCGCCATGGCGATATTGCGAGGCGGAGACCCCGAAACGCGCACGGAACGCCCGCGCGAAGCTGCAGCAGTTGTCGAATCCGCTGGCGGCGGCCACCTCGCCGATCATCATCGTGGTGTCGCGCAGCAGGTCCGCCGCACGTTCCAGGCGCAGGCGCGCCGACAGCGCCTGCGGGCTTTCCTCGTACAGGGTCTGGAACGTCTTGGACAGGTACCAGCCGGAGAAGTTGGTCAGCTCCGCCAGTTCGCTGATCCGCACCACGCGGTCGCGATGGCCGTCCAGGTACAGCCGCGCACGCTGCATGCGCCCGAACACCTGGCGCTTGCGCATCCGCGAGCGCCCCGGGCAGCGCTGCACGCGGCGCGACAACTCGCCCTGCATGGAGGCCAGGTGCAGCAGCACCGGTCGCATCGCCAACGCATCGCCAGGCCTGGCCGCGGCCTGCCGCCACAGCCGCAAGGCAGTACGCGTCTCGCACAGCGACAACTCGCCGCGCCCCGCATACAAGGTCTCGTCGGCCATCCGCCCCAGCGCCTTCAGCGCCTCGCCGTCCAGGCTCAGGCCGATGCACAGGCCGTCGCGGTCGGTCTGCAGCAGCGGCCGCGAGTCGCGTTCGAAGGCCAGCCACTGGCCGCGGCGCAGGGCGAAGCGCCCCTCCTTGGCCTCGATCCAGGCGCTGCCGCGCAACTGCAGCCAGACCGTGAAGGCACTCGCCGACGCCTGCACGCTGGCCAGGCGCGCCGCGCCCAGGCAGGCCGGTCCGGCCGGCGCGTCGTCGGCGTCCAGCACCAGTTGTTGTCCATGATCGACCAGGAAAGATTGCCGCATCCGAGCACCCGTTTGACGTAAACCGGTGCGCAGTCTTTGCCGAATGTGGCGGCAGGTCAGGACGTCTTGGCGATAGTTGTCCGAAATCGCCACGATGCCCTTACGAACAACTTACGAAGCTTATTTTTCTTTTCGGATCAACCAGTTGTGCGAGATCGTCGAGAACCACTCGGGCTGCTCGTGCATGCGGATGAAGCCGATCTCGCTGCCATCCTCGACCGCCAGTGCCACATATGCGTCGCCGCTGCGCGGGTCGATGCTGAAACCGTTGATCGCACTGAAGTGATCGCGGTCCAGGCACACGCTGGCATCGCGGCCCCCGGCGATCCGCGCCATGCGGCTGGCGCATTCGCTGGTCTGGAACAGGTAATGCACCGCCCCATCGGCGCCCACCGCCCAACTGCGATAGCGCCACAGCGAGGGCAGGCCGTCGTCCACGGCCCGCACGCTGGCCAGATCCAGACTGGCATCGGCGCGCCACAGGCCGCTGCGCGCGAGCCGGGTGAACAGGATCTGCCCGTTGGCAGGATCGATGCGGATCTGCGACACGTCCGGCAAGGTGGCCAAGGGCCGCCAAGGCATCGCACGCCGGTCGTACAGCTGCAGGCGGGTGCGGCCGTTCTCGCCCAACAGCACCAGCAATTGCCCGGGTTCGGCGGTGTACACCGCCTGCAGCGGCTCGCCGGCCGGCACCGGCAGGGCCGCCACGCTACCGGACTGCGGCCGGACCTCGTAGATCGCCGAGTGCCCCTGCGCGTCGCGGCCGCTGACCAGCAGCGCCTGGCTGTCGGCCGACCACGCCAGCGGCTGCCGGGTCTCCGGCCGCACGCCCTCGATCAGCCGCAACGAGGTCGGCTGGGTCACGTCGCCCCACCACAGCGCGTAGCTGCCGTCGCGATCGGAGGTGAAGGCGAGTTGGCGCCCGTCGGGCGCGATGCTCGGCTGCCCGTCGCGGCCGGTGGAGGCGAACAGCCGCTGGCGGTCGCGCGCCGCGTCCGTCGCCCGCGCCGGGATGCGGTACACCGCGAACTGCGGACGCCGGTGCACGAACGCCAGGCTGCCGCCATCGCGGGCAAGTCGCGGCGCCTGCGCATCGCTCAGGCCCAGGTCGCGCAGGCGCCGGGTCCGGGTGTCCAGCCGGTACAGCCGGGTCTCGCCATCGACGCGGCGCCCGAACACGATGCCCTGCCCGTCGCGCGCCCAGTCCCAGCCGCGGATCTCGGCGAACTCATGGGTCAGCGGCTCGGCGATACCGCCGCCGGCCGGCACCCGCCACAACCCACCCATCTGTGGATTGCGCACGAAGGCGATCCATTTGCCGTCCGGCGAGTAGCGCGGCGCGTAATCGAAATCCCCGGCGCCCACCGGATAGTCCAGCGCCGTCCAATGTCCGCTGCCCAGGTCCAGCACGCGGATGCCACGTGCCGCCTGGCGGCCGCCCAGGCTGCCGAAGATCAGGCCGCGGCCATCCGGCGTCCAGTCGAAGCTGAGCAATTCGCTGTCGTCGCAGCGCGCGACCTCGCGCGCGGGTGCACGACCGTCGGCCGGGACCAGCATGACCCGGCACTGCCGGTCCGCCCCCAACCGGGCGAAGGCGATCTGCTTGCCATCGGGCGACCAGGCGGGCAGGCGGTCGGACGCGCCGCGGGCCGGCACCCCGAGCGAGCGCGGGGGGGTACTGCCGGTGGCGCCGCTGGTCGGCTGGATGAGCAACTGCGTGCCGTCGCTGCCGGTGCTGCGTGCGGCATACGCCACCTGCGCACCATCCGCTGACAGCGCCGGCTCCAGCTTGAATCCGGACAGGGCGGTGATCAGCCGATACGGCCGGCCGGGGCTGCCCAGCACGCGCTCCTGCTCGGCGCTGTCGGCAGGCTCGGCCGCGGGGCGCGCGAACCACCACCAGAAGGCCAGCGCCAGCACCAGCATCGCCGCCGCGCCCGCCGCAGCGGCGAGCCATGACGGCGGACGCCGCCGCGCCGCAGGAGCGATGGCGCTCGCGGGGGAAACGGGGGCCGCCGTCTCATCGGCGTGGTCCGTGTCCAGCGACGGAGCCGATGTCGAAGCCTCGGCCTCGACCTCGGGCAAGGCCTGTACCGGCGCCACCAGACGGTAGCCGGTCTTGGCCAGGGTCTCGATGTACACCGGCGACTCGCCACGCACGCCGGCGGCGAAGGCCTTGCGCAACTGGGTGATGGCCTGGGTCACCACGTCGTTGGTCGGCTGCGTGTCCGGCCACACCTGCGCCAACAGCGCCTCGCGTTCCACCACCTGGCCCGGTTGCGCCAGCAACACCCGCAACACGCCCATCGCCTTCGGCGTCAGCCGCTGCGGCCGGCGCGCGCGCGGCGCGTGCACCTCGCGCAACGACAGCAGCACCAGGCAATCGCCGACCTGCATCCGTTGCGGAAGCGTCGGTGTGGCGGACGATGGAAACGACATGTTGGACAACGAAAAAAACGCCGTGGCGGAAGTGTCGCAGATGCGGCGGCGACGCAGCCACGGAAGTCTCGCAGCGAGAGCCAACGAGCAAACTCAGCAAAGCAAGGCAGCGGATGCCGCCAAGCACTGCATGTCACCGAATTCTACCCTAGTCATCGCCGTCGCAAGCTGCGACGACGCATTCAGGCTCTCTCTCCGCCGACGAAATTCACATAATCGCTCCATGACTGCGCGCCCCCTCTGGGCGCGCTTTTTTTTTCCACGTTCACGCCTTCATGTGACGTGTGACGCTGAGTCCAATCAGCCGCGACACCACCAGGGCGATATACATCACCCCTGCGAACTGTTCGAGCATCACCAACGCCCGCGCGAACGGCTGCACGGGCACCACGTCGCTCAGGCCCACGCCGGAGAGCACGCTGAAGCTCAAGTACAGCAATTCCATCCAGGTCCGCGGCGAGGACGCGTCCACGGCGGCGGTAAAGCTGCCCGGCCACCATTGCTGGCACACCGCGAAGACGAACGCGAAGGCCCAGGCCAGCAGGGTGAAGGTGGCACCGGCGGCATACAGTTCGTCCCGGGTGACCACATGGTCCTGCAGCATGTAGGCGATCAGGCTGCCGGCGGTATAGAAGTACAGCAGGCTTTCCAGCAACTGCGCCCACGCGGTCATCGCCGGATTGCCGAGCAGCGCCGCGGCGATCGACAGCGCCACCGACGGCAGCGCCAGGCAACAGGCGATCCACAGCGCCGAGGGTCCGCGGTTGACCACCCACAACGCCAGCGCCAGCACCACGATGCCGAACGCGCCGAACAACGCGCGACCGGCGGCCGTGTCCTCCATCCAGGGATACAGCAGCACGCCCAGCAACTGCACGCCGAGCAGCAGCGCGGACGGATGGCGACGCAGCGCGAATGCATAGCGCAGCATGGGACATTCCCTGTGACGACCAGCGCGCATGATAGACGGGCGTGTGCATGGCGCCGTCGTCACGACCGAAGATGCCGGCCGCGCCTGCCGTGCGCGAACGCACGGCAGGCTTGACGTTGGACCGGCGCGTGCGGACACGTGCCGACCGCGACAGGTCACTCGGCGCGGTACACCTGCGCGCCGGCCGCCAGGAACTGCGCCGATTTTTCCGCCATGCCGGCCTGCAGCGCGGTCTCCGCGTCGACCCCGTGTTCGGCGGCGTAGTCGCGCACGTCCTGGGTGATCTTCATCGAACAGAAATGCGGCCCGCACATCGAACAGAAGTGCGCCAGCTTGTGCGCGTCCTTGGGCAAGGTCTCGTCGTGGAACTCGCGCGCCTTCTCCGGATCCAGGCCGAGATGGAACTGGTCGTCCCAGCGGAACTCGAAGCGCGCCTTGGACAGGGCGTTGTCGCGCACCTGCGCGCCGGGATGGCCCTTGGCCAGGTCCGCGGCATGCGCGGCGATCCTGTAGGCCATGATGCCGTCGCGCACGTCGGCGCGGTTGGGCAGGCCCAGATGCTCCTTCGGCGTGACGTAGCACAGCATCGCGGTGCCGAACCAGCCGATCATCGCCGCGCCGATCGCCGAGGTGATGTGGTCGTAGCCCGGGGCGATGTCGGTGGTCAGTGGCCCGAGCGTGTAGAACGGCGCCTCGCCACACTCGCGCAGCTGCTTGTCCATGTTCTGCTTGATCAACTGCATCGGCACGTGGCCGGGGCCTTCGATCATGGTCTGCACGTCGTGCTTCCAGGCGACCTTGGTCAACTCGCCCAACGTCTCCAGTTCGCCGAACTGGGCGGCGTCGTTGGCGTCGGCTATGCAGCCCGGGCGCAGCCCGTCGCCCAGCGAGAAGGCCACGTCGTAGGCCTTCATGATCTCGCAGATCTCTTCGAAGTGGGTGTAGAGGAAGTTCTCGCGATGATGCGCCAGGCACCACTTGGCCAGGATCGAGCCGCCGCGCGAGACGATGCCGGTGACGCGTTTTGCGGTCAGCGGCACGTAGCGCAGCAGCACGCCGGCATGGATGGTGAAGTAGTCCACGCCCTGTTCGGCCTGCTCGATCAGGGTGTCGCGGAAGATCTCCCAGGTCAGCTCTTCGGCGCGGCCGTCCACCTTCTCCAGCGCCTGGTAGATCGGCACGGTGCCGATCGGCACCGGCGAATTGCGCACGATCCATTCGCGGGTCTCGTGGATGTGCTTGCCGGTGGACAGGTCCATCACCGTGTCCCCACCCCAGCGGATCGCCCACACCAGTTTCTCCACTTCCTCGGCGATGCCGGAACTGACCGCGCTGTTGCCGATGTTGGCGTTGATCTTGGTCAGGAAGTTGCGGCCGATGATCATCGGCTCGCTTTCCGGATGGTTGATGTTGCACGGCAGGATGGCACGGCCGCGGGCGATCTCCTCGCGCACGAATTCGGGCGTGATCTGCTGCGGGATGGCGGCGCCGAACGCCTCGCCGGGATGCTGCACACGCAGTTGCGCATCGTGCAGGTCCTGCAGGCGCTGGTTCTCGCGGATCGCCACGAATTCCATTTCCGGGGTGACGATGCCGCGCCGCGCGTAATGCATCTGGGTGACGTTGGCGCCATCGCGGGCGCGCCGCGGCAAGCGCCGTGCGGGGAAGCGCACCGCCTGCAGGCGCGCATCGTCCTCGCGCGCGCGACCGAACTGCGAACTGAGCCCGGCCAGCGCCACGCTGTCGCCGCGCTCGGCGATCCAGGCGGCGCGCAGCGGCGCCAGGCCGGCGCCGAGATCGATCCGCGCCTGCGGGTCGGTGTAGGGCCCGGACGTGTCGTAGACGGTGATCGGGGCGTTCTCTTCGCCGCCGAACACGGTGGGCGTGCGGGTCAGCGCGATTTCGCGCATCGGCACCTGCAGGTCGGCACGCGAGCCCTGCACGAAGATCTTGCGCGAACCGGGGATCGGGCGGGTCACCGCCGCGGACAAGGTGTCGGTCTGCTGCTGCAGCGGGTTGGGTACGGCGTTCATCGGCATTCGTCCTGGTTGGGTGACCCGCGGGGAAACGCGGGACGGGTGCGAGCGGACTCGCATCTCGGACGAAGCGGCGGCGCGGGTCCGCCACGGACGCGCACGCGCCGGCAGCGGACTTGCGAAGCTTCCCTACGCCGGTATCAGCCGGATCAGGTTCGAAGGGACTGTCTCAACCGCGGCCTGCGCCGCGGTACCCCCGCTTCTGCGGCTATTAGACCCGTTTCCGCCGCTGGCCGCCAACGGCGCGGGCTGAACGCCTGCACAGCCGCCGCGCCCATGTGCCAGCGCCGCGACACAGATTGCCGCCGGCGACAAACCGCGACCACGCGGCCGGCCTAGGCTGGACGGACAAGAATCCACGCTCTCTCTCCATCGCCGCCGGCACTGTCGGCGGCATTTTTTTGCCGGCGCGCGGGCGATGGCTCATTCCAGCATGTAGGCCACGCGCAGGCCGCCCCAGTGGCGCCCGCGCACATGCACCGGTACCGACAGGTCGAACAGGATCTGCCCGGTATCGCGTCGGTACACCTGCAGCAGATAGGGCGCGGTGTGGCGGCCGACATTGCGGCCGACCCGGTCGGCGAAGATGCGCTTGGTGCGGTTGCCGACCAGATCGCGCGCGCGGTCGCCGCTGAGCGGCTGGCTGAAGCGCAGATTGTGGGTCGGCACATAACCATCGACGTTCGCGCAGATCGCGAACACGATCCATGGATGCGCGGCCAGCAACGGCTCCTGCAGCGGCGGCAGCAGTTCGTCGCACAACGCATCGAACGCGGTGCGGTACTTGGGCGGGTCGATGCCGGGGATCGGCACGTATTCGGTGGAGAACAGCGCGTCCTCGCCGATCCGCCCGCGCGCCAGTGCCGCCTCCAAGGCCAGGCCGACACTGACCGCGGCCGCCTGGGCCAGATCGCGCACGCGCGCATGCCGTGGCTGCCGCATCGGATCGGCGGGCAGCCGGAACAGGTTCACGCAGTCGTGCAGTGTCTCGCTGCCGGCGGCCAGGTCGGCGCTGCGCTGGAGCACCTGCGCGGCGTGCTGCAGATTGCTGCGACTGAGCCCGACCACGTGCTCCACCGCGCGGCCGATGCCGCCGATCTCCCCGCTTTGCGTGGCGATGCGGCCGGCCACCGCCTCCATCGCCGTACTGGCGCGGCCGAGCAGTTCGCCGATGCCGCCCAGCACCTGCTCGGTGCGCTGCGCCGAGGCCGCGCTGTCCTGCAACGCCGCACCGGTCTCGCCGATGATGCTGCGCACGTCGCGCGCCGCGGTGGCGGCGCGGTCGGCCAGTTGCCGGATCTCGGTGGCGACCACCGCGAACCCGCGCCCGGCCGGGCCGGCATGCACCGCTTCGATGCTGGCGTTGATCGAAAGGATATTGGTCTGGAACGCGACCGCATCGATCACCTCGATGACCTGGTTGGCGCGCGCCGAACGCCGCGCCAACTCCTGCATCGACTGGCCGAGGCGATGCGCCGCCTCCACGCCCTGGCGGGCGCTGTCGTCGGCGCTGGCCGCCACCGCGATCACCGCACGCAGGTCACGGTCCATCTCCTGCAGGCTCTGCAGCAGCTGCCGGGTGGTGCCCAGCACGGTCTGCAGCGCATCCAATTGGGTCTGGGACTGCCGCGCCAGTTCGTCGTTCTCGGCGACCACGTGCGGCACGTCGGCGGCGATCTGCAGCGACAACGCCACCGCCTGGCGGATCGCCTCGGCCAGGTTGCCGAAGCCGGCCGACAGACGCCGCCCCGGCATCGCCTCGGCCTCCTGCGCCGACAGCGGCGTCTGCAGCCCCAGATCCAGATCGCAGCCGGTCAGCCGCTCGCCGACCCGATCCAGCAGCGCCTGCGCCGCCGCCCCCTCCTGGATCCGCTGCGCCAGCGCCTGCAGTGCCGGGCTGGTCGCCCCCTGCGGCTGGCCCTCGCCGAGCAGCGCGACGTCGCGCAACAGGGCCGCGGTTTCCGGATGCGGCAGCGACAGCAGCCAGCCCTGGCCGCCACGATCGCGGTCGCGCTGGTAGCGCACGCGGCGCGCGGGATCGCCCCCCGGCGCCTGCCAACTGCCTTCGCTGTCGACCAGGGCGGCCAGCGGCAAGCCCCAGACCGCCTCGCTGGCGGCGCCGAGCAGGGTTTCGGCCGGGACGCCCAGCAGGTCCAGGGCGGCCCGGTTGGCGGCGCTCACGCGCCCGTCGGACTCCAGCCGCAACAGCGCGATCGGGGCATCCGGCAAACCGGCGACCGGCGCGGCGTCGGCATCGGGACTGCGTGAGAACAAGGCCATCGGCGTCTCCCTCGGTGCTGAGGCCATGGTATCGGCTCCCGCCCCGCCCTCGCAGCGGCGCACACCGCAACCGGGATCACCATCATGCAAGGGACGCGCGTCCGCAGACCCGCCGACGACACGGCCATGACGCGGTCTTCGCGAAGATGCGGGCCGTCGCAACGCCCGAGCTCCTGGATTGGGCGCCACGCGCTCGATGTGGCGCGACCTCGCGGTGCACCGGCACCGCGATGCGGCAGGCCACAGGCCATGGGCGCGACGCGACGCCGGAGCAGCCCCGCTGCGTCGTCCCTCCTCCCGTTTGCCGTAGGTGCGCCTGATCGCTGGCAGTGCCGCTCATCCGTTCCACGACTGGAGACACGCCACCATGGTGTTCCGCATTTCCATCGCCTTGGTGGCGCTGCTGGTCCTGATCGCGGGCATTGCCCCCGGCCCCTTCAATGGCGTGGTGCAGACGGCGCTGGCGGACGTGATCCGCAGTGCCGGCTGGCTGTACCTGCTGATCGTGTTCCTGACCCTGAGCTTCCTGCTGTACCTGGCGTTCGGCCGCTTCGGCAACCTGCGCATCGGCGGCGAAGACGCCGAGCCGGAGTTCTCGCGCGGGAGTTGGCTGTCGATGTTGTTCGCCGCCGGCATGGGCATCGGCCTGGTGTTCTGGGGCGCGGCCGAGCCGATCTCGCATTTCCTCAAGCCACCGGAAGGACTGGCGCCGGAGAGCATGCAGGCGGCACGCGCGTCGATGCGCTACGCCTTCTTCCACTGGGGACTGCATCCCTGGGCGGTGTATGCGCTGATCGGGCTGGCGATGGCCTGGTTCCAGTACAACCGCAACGGCCGCGGGCTGATCAGCGACATCCTGCAGCCGGTCATCGGCCGCCATCATCGCGGCTGGATCGGGCAGAGCGTGAACATCGCCGCGGTGGTCGCCACCGCGGTCGGCGTGGCGACCACGCTGGGCTTCGGCACCATCCAGATCGCCGCCGGCGTGCAACGCGTGTTCGGCGTGCACGCGGGCTTGCCGCTGCAGATGGCGGTGATCGGCGTGGCCTTCGTGCTGTACATGCTGTCCACCAGCACCGGCGTGGAACGCGGCATCAAGTGGCTGTCCAACATCAACCTGGCGCTGGCCGCGCTGTTGCTGCTGGCGGTGCTGGTGATCGGCCCCACCGGCTTCATCTTCGACACCTTCACCACCACGTTGGGCGCCTACCTCAATCAACTGGTGACGATGAGCCTGCGCATGTCGCCGTTCTCCGGCGACCGCTGGGTCGCCGAATGGACCATCTTCTATTGGGCCTGGTGGATCGCCTGGGCACCGTTCGTCGGCGCGTTCATCGCCCGCGTGTCGCGCGGCCGCAGCGTGCGCGAATTCGTCGTCGGCGTGGTGCTGGCGCCGACCCTGCTCGGTTTCCTGTGGTTCTCGGTGTTCGGCGGCACCGCGCTGTGGTCGCAGCTGTTCGGCCACGTCGACATGCTGCAGGCGCTGCACAACGGCTACGAGACGGTGCTGTTCACGCTGTTCGACAGCCTGCCGGAATCGCTGCTGCTGTCGAGCGTGGCGTTGTTGCTGCTGATGATCTTCTTCGTCAGCTCCGCCGATTCGGCGGTCCTGGTGCTGGCCAGCATGTCCACCGACGAGGCCGGCGACCCGCCGCTGGCGCGCAAGGTGGTGTGGGGCGTGGCGGTGGCGCTGATCGCGGCGGTGCTGTTGCTGGCCGGCGGCCTGGAGGCGCTGCAGGGCGTGATCACCATCGCCGCGCTGCCGTTCGCGCTGCTGATGGTGCTGGTGATCGTGTCGCTGTACCGCGTGCTCGATGCCGAGTCCAACCGCCAACACCGCCAGGCGCAACGCGCTCGGCACATGATCGAGGCCTGGATCGCACGCGAACAGGCGGCGCAGCAGGGGCGAGACGGCACGGGCGCCGAACCGCCGCGTCCGTGAACGACGCGGCGCGGCGGCTGCCACGCGTCAGGCCGGCTCAGTAACCGGCGGCCTGTCCGTCCTTGCGGCTCTCCGAGGCGCCGTAGTACACGCCGCTGTCCGGGTCGCGCGCGATCGCCTGATAGCCGCCATACGGGCCGTCGGCGAAGATCACCCGGTGGCCCTTGCGCATCAGCGCGCGGATCGTCTCGTAGGAAAAGCCGGTTTCCAGGTTCAGCTCGCCGCCGTCGCGCATCGCCGTGGCCTGCCCGGTCGGCTCGGTGGAACCGTCGTGCTGGATCCGCGGCGCGTCGCCGGCCTCCTGCAGGTTCATGTGGAAATCGATCAGGTTCATCAGGATCTGCACATGACCCTGCGGCTGCATCGCCCCGCCCATCACTCCCAAGCTCAGCCACGGCTTGCCGTCCTTGGTCACGAACGCGGGAATGATGGTCTGGAACGGCCGCTTGCCCGGCGCGTAGCCGTTGGGATGGTCCTTCTGCAGCACGAACATCTCGCCGCGGTCCTGCAGGATGAAGCCCAGCCCCGGCGGCGCCATGCCGCTGCCCATGCCGCGGTAGTTGGACTGGATCAGCGACACCATCATGCCGTCGGCATCGGCCACGGTCAGGTAGATGGTGTCGCCCTCCTCCAGCTGTTTCGGCGTGCCCGGCTGCACTTCCTTCAGCGCCTTGTCCATCGAGATCAGCGCGCGCCGCTGTGCGGCGTAGTCCTTGGAGATCAGCCGCGCCAGCGGCGCCGGCTGGAACGCCGGGTCGGCATAGAAGCGCGCGCGGTCGGCGAAGGCCAGCTTCTTGGCCTCGGTGAACAGGTGCACGTGCTCGGCCGAGCCGAACGGAATCCTGGAGAAGTCGTAGCCCTCCAGGATGTTGAGCATCTGCAGCGCGGCGATGCCCTGACTGTTGGGCGGCAGTTCCCACACGTCGTAGCCGCGGTAGTTGGTGGAGACCGGCTCGACCCATTCGCCGTGGTGGCTGGCCAGATCCTCGTAGCGCAGGAAGCCGCCGTTGGCCTTGAAGTAGGCATCGATGGTGCGCGCGATCGGCCCCTTGTAGAACGCGTCGCGGCCGCCGTCGGCGATCTGCTGCAGGGTGTTGGCCAGGTTCGGGTTCTTCCACAGTTCGCCTTTGCGCGGGGCGTGGCCGTCGATGGTGAACTGCTCCTTGAAGCCGGGGTATTGCGACAGCCGCGGTACCGAAAGGTTCCAGTAGTAGGCGATGGTCTCGGCCACCGGATGCCCGTCGCGGGCGTAGCGGATCGCCGGCGCCAGGTTCTGCGCCATGGTCCTGCGCCCGAAGCGCTCGTGCAGCGCGAACCAGCCGTCGACCGCGCCGGGCACCGACACCGGCAGCGGGCCGGTGGCCGGGATCTCCTTCAGCCCGCGGCGCTGGAACTCGGCCAGGGTCAGTGCCTTGGGCGAGCGGCCGGAGCCGTTGTAGCCGTACAGCTTCTGCGTCTTCGGATCCCAGACGATGGCGAACAGGTCGCCGCCGACGCCGTTGCCGGTCGGCTCCATCAGCCCCAGCGCGGCGTTGGCCGCGATCGCCGCGTCCACCGCCGAGCCGCCGTCGTGCATGGTCTGCAACGCGATCTGCGTGGCCAGCGGCTGCGAGGTCGCAGCCATGGCATGCGGGGCGATCACTTCCGAGCGGGTGGCGAACGGCTGGCCGGTGATGCGGTCGGCGGCCTGCGCCGGCAGCGACGTCGCCAGCGCCAAGGCCAGCGCCAGGCGCGCCAGGGAAGGAAGCGATACGGACATGCGCGGCTCTCCGGGAACAGGGACGCCCACCGTACCCGAGTGCGGCGGGTGCCGCCGCGCACGCGTGCACATCGCGCCTTTGGCGATCGCCGGATTTCCGCGCAATTGGCCAGATTCGTCGCCTGCGCCGCCTCCGTTTCATGCGTAACCATGCAGTGCTGGCGCGGCTTTCGGCACATTCGCGCAGACAGGCCCGCGACACAGTTGACAGTCGCGCAAAGCCCATGTTTATCTCGCTGCATGTTGCAGCGCCACACCCGCCCGAAGTCGACCTACCAGCCCGCCGCGCTGCGCGCGGACGCTGCCGCGTCGCTCCTCGTACTCGTGCTTATTACCTCGCCCACAAGTGCGGGACGAACCGGCGTGTAAGCGACAAGCAGCCAGGATTCGATCAGACCCCGCACCGGCAACGGCGCGGGGTTTTTCGTTTCAGTGACCGCAAATGCAAAACCCTCCACTCCAACACCGTTCAAGGACATCCGCCCCATGACCAGTTCCGCCCAGCCCACCACCAAGATCGCCATCGTCGGTTACGGCAGCCAGGGCCGCGCGCACGCGCTGAACCTGCGCGAGTCCGGCTTCGACGTCACCATCGGCCTGCGTGCCGGCGGCCCGACCGAAGCCAAGGCGCAGGCCGACGGCTTCGTGGTGAAGAGCCCCGCCGAGGCGGTCAAGGACGCCGACCTGGTCGCGGTGCTGACCCCGGACATGGTGCAGAAGAAGCTGTACGAGGAGGTGCTGGCGCCGAACATGAAGCAGGGCGCCTGCCTGCTGTTCGCGCATGGCCTGAACGTGCACTTCGACATGATCAAGCCGCGCGCCGACCTGGACGTGGTGCTGGTCGCGCCGAAGGGCCCGGGCGCGCTGGTGCGCCGCGAGTACGAGATCGGCCGCGGCGTGCCGTGCATCTGGGCGGTGTACCAGGACAAGAGCGGCAAGGCCGAGCAGTTCGCGCTGGAGTACGCCGCCGGCCTGGGCGGCGCGCGCGCCAACCTGATCAAGACCACCTTCAAGGAAGAGACCGAGACCGATCTGTTCGGCGAGCAGGCGGTGCTGTGCGGCGGCGCCTCGTCGCTGGTGCAGGCCGGCTTCGAAGTGCTGGTGGAAGCCGGCTACCAGCCGGAAATCGCCTACTACGAAGTGCTGCACGAACTGAAGCTGATCGTCGACCTGTTCTACGAAGGCGGCATCACCCGCATGCTCGAGTTCGTCTCCGAGACCGCGCAGTACGGCGACTACGTCAGCGGCCCGCGGGTGATCGACGCGGCCACCAAGGAGCGCATGCGCGACGTGCTGACCGACATCCAGAACGGCACCTTCACCAAGAACTGGGTGGCCGAGTACGACGCTGGCCTGCCGAACTACAAGAAGTTCAAGCAGGCCGACCTGGACCACCCGATCGAAACGGTCGGCAAGCAGCTGCGCGCCAAGATGGTGTGGCTCAACGGCGACGCCGCTGCCGCGCCGGCCGCCGGCGGCACCAAGGCTGCGTAACCCGCGGCTCCCCCACCCGCTTCCACCGAAAGGTCGCCACCGTATGAACTCCTCCGCTCACGGCACGCCCCGCAACGGCGCGCGCTGGCTGACGCAGGCCCTGGAAGCCGAAGGCGTGGACACGCTGTTCGGCTATCCGGGCGGCACCATCATGCCGTTCTACGACGCGCTGGTAGACAGCCAGCTCAAGCACATCCTGGTTCGCCACGAACAGGGCGCGGCGCTGGCCGCCAACGGCTACGCCCGCGCCAGCGGACGGGTCGGCGTGTGCGTCGCCACGTCCGGCCCGGGCGCGTCCAACCTGGTCACCGGCATCGCCGATGCGATGCTCGACTCGGTGCCGATGATCTGCCTGACCGGGCAGGTCGCCACGCCGCTGCTGGGCACCGACGCGTTCCAGGAACTGGACGTGTTCGGGCTGACCCTGCCGATCGTCAAGCACAGCTTCCTGGTGCGACACGTGGACGACCTGCCGCAGGTGCTGCGCGACGCGTTCCGCATCGCCCGCGAGGGGCGGCCGGGGCCGGTGCTGATCGACCTGCCCAAGGACGTGCAGCTGGCCGATGCCGCGCATCTGCCGGCGCACGTGCCGGCGGCGGTGCCGACCCCGCCGGCGCCGCAGGATGCGGTGCTGGCCGAGGCGCTGGCGGCGATCGCCGGCGCCGAGAAGCCGGTGATCTACGGCGGCGGCGGCATCGCCCTGGGCGATGCGGTGGAGGCGTTCCGCCAGTTCGTCGAGGCCACGCGCATCCCCACCGTGCTGACCCTGCGCGGCCTGGGCGCATTGCCGCACGCGCACCCGCATTACCTGGGCATGCTGGGCATGCACGGCACCCGCGCCGCCAACATGGCGGTGCAGGAGTCGGACCTGCTGATCGTGGTCGGCGCGCGCTTCGACGACCGCGCCACCGGCAAGCTGGCCGAGTTCGCGCCGTTCGCCCGGGTCATCCACCTGGACGCCGACGCCTGCGAGATCTCCAAGCTGCGCCAGGCCGATATCGCCGTGCCCGGCGACGTGGCGCAATCGCTGCGCGCGCTGGCCGCGGCCACCAGCACCTGCGAGCCCTGGCACGCGCGCTGCGTCGCCCACCGCGAGAAGTTCGGCGCACGCTACGACGCACCCGGGCAGGACATCTACGCGCCAGGCCTGCTGAAGCGGCTGAGCGAACTGGCCCCGGCCGACACCGTGATCGCCTGCGACGTCGGCCAGCACCAGATGTGGGTGGCGCAGCACTGCCGCTTCAATCACCCGCGCAACCACCTGACCAGCGGCGCGCTGGGCACCATGGGCTTCGGCCTGCCGGCGGCGATGGGCGCGCAGTTCGCCTGCCCGGACCGCACCGTGGTGCTGGTCAGCGGCGACGGCAGTTTCATGATGAACGTGCAGGAGCTGGTCACCATCGCCCGCTGCAAGCTGCCGGTGAAGATCGTGCTGCTGGACAACAGTTCGCTGGGCATGGTCCGGCAGTGGCAGGAACTGTTCTTCGCCGAGCGCTACAGCGAGATCGACCTGTCCGACAACCCGGATTTCGCCGCGCTGGCGCAGGTGTTCGGCATCCCGGCCAAGCGCATCACCGCGCGCGGCCAGGTCGACGATGCGCTGGCCGAACTGTTGGCGCAGCCGGGCCCGGGGCTGCTGCACGTGGCCATCGACGCACGCGCCAACGTGTGGCCGCTGGTGCCGCCGAACACCGCCAACAGCACCATGCTGGAAAGCAATCCCGCGACCCAGCGCCAGGAGACGACACATGCGTTACCAGCTTGACCTGGTGCTGAAACCGATCGACGGCGCGCTGCTGCGCGCGATCGGCATGGCCGAACGCCGCGGCTTCGCGCCGATCTCGATCAGCGGCGCGCCGGTGGCCGAGGACGCCGGCCGCTGGCACCTGCAACTGGTGGTGGACGGCAACCGTCCCGGCGAGACCCTGCGCCTGCAGATGGAGAAGGTCTACGACTGCGAATCGGTGCGCGTGACCGCGCTGGATGGCGTGTTGTGATGGGGCCGGGATTCGGGATTCGGGATTCGGGATTGGGCGCGCATCCTGGCGTTGGCGCGCGCGTCGCCGTCGTGCCGCGTCAGCGTCGCGCAGCCATGCGGAGGCGCCTTCTTCAACGGAGGTCGCTTCTTCGCGCTCGCGCCCAGGATTCCCGCTGCGAATCCCCACTCCCGAATCCCCAATCCCGGCACCACCATGTCTGATGCCGGCCGCCCCGCCCCGCAGGAGCCGGATGTAGGCCACGTCGCCGTCAGCGTGGCCGACGTGCTGGCCGCGCAGGCGCGGCTGCGCCGTTATCTGTCGCCGACGCCGGTGCATTACGCCGAGCGCTTCGGCGTCTGGCTGAAGCTGGAAAACCTGCAGCGCACCGGCTCCTACAAGGTGCGCGGCGCGCTCAACGCGCTGCTGGCCGGGCTGGAACGCGGCGACGAGCGCGCGGTGATTTGCGCCTCCGCCGGCAACCACGCGCAGGGCGTGGCCTGGGCCGCACACCGCCTGGGCGTGCAGGCGATCACGGTGATGCCGCACGGCGCACCGCAGACCAAGATCGCCGGCGTCGCCCACTGGGGCGCCACCGTGCGCCAGCACGGCAACAGCTACGACGAGGCGTTCGCCTTCGCACGCGACCTGGCCGAGCAGAACGGCTACCGCTTCCTGTCCGCCTTCGACGACCCCGACGTGATCGCCGGCCAGGGCACGGTCGGCATCGAACTGGCCGCGCATGCCCCGGACGTGGTGATCGTGCCGATCGGCGGCGGCGGCCTGGCCTCCGGCGTGGCCCTGGCGCTGCGCTCGCAGGGCGTACGCGTGGTCGGCGCCCAGGTCGAAGGCGTGGACTCGATGGCGCGGGCGATCCGCGGCGACGTCCGCGCCGTGGATCCGGTGCCCACCCTGGCCGACGGCGTCAAGGTTAAAATCCCCGGGTTCATCACCCGCCGGCTGTGCGCCAGCCTGCTCGACGATGTGGTGATCGTGCGCGAGGCGGAACTGCGCGAAACGCTGGTCCGCCTGGCGCTGGAGGAGCACGTCATCGCCGAGGGCGCCGGCGCGCTGGCCCTGGCGGCCGGGCGCCGGGTCGCCGGCAAGCGCAAGTGCGCGGTGGTGTCCGGTGGCAACATCGACGCCGGCGTGCTGGCGACGCTGCTGTCGGAGGTGCGCCCGCGCCCGCCGCGCAAGCCGCGCCGCCGCAGCGCCGAGCGACTTCGCAGCCAACGTCCCGCCCCGCCCGCTCCTGCCCGCATCGCTCCGTCCCCGAATCCCCATCCGCAAGCCACCGCCGCCGTAGAGGAACCCATCTGGTGAACACTTCCGTTTCTTCCCAGACCCCCCGCATCCGCATTTTCGACACCACCCTGCGCGACGGCGAGCAATCCCCCGGCTGCAGCATGACCCCGCCGCAGAAGCTGGTGATGGCGCGCGCCCTGGCCGAGCTGGGCGTGGACATCATCGAGACCGGCTTCCCGGCCAGCTCGCAGTCCGACCGCGAGGCGATGGCGCTGATCGGCCGCGAGTTGCGCACGCCGACCCTGGCCGTGCTGTCGCGCTGCCTGGCCGCCGACATCGAGACCTCGGCGCGGGCGCTGGAAGCGGCGGCCAATCCGCGCCTGCACGTGTTCCTGTCGACCAGCCCGCTGCACCGCGAGCACAAGCTGCGCATGACCCGCGAGCAGGTCCTGGAGTCGGTGCGCAAGCATGTCGCGCTGGCACGCCAGTACGTGGACGACGTGGAGTTCTCGGCCGAGGACGCCACCCGCACCGAGGAGGATTTCCTGGCCGAGGTCGCCAGCGTGGCGATCGCCGCCGGCGCCACCACCATCAACCTGCCCGACACGGTCGGCTTCACCACACCGGAAGAGATCCGCGGCATGTTCGCGCGGATCATCGCCAACGTGCCCGGCGCCGACCGCGTGGTATTCAGCACCCACTGCCACAACGACCTGGGCCTGGCCGTGGCCAACTCGCTGGCCGCGGTGGAAGGCGGCGCGCGGCAGGTGGAATGCACCATCAACGGCATCGGCGAGCGCGCCGGCAACTGCGCGCTGGAAGAGATCGCGATGGCGCTGAAGGTACGCAACGCGTTCTACGAGCTGGATACCGCGATCAATACGCCGCGCATCGTTGCCACCTCGCAGCTGCTGCAGCGCCTGGTCGGCATGCCGGTCCAGCGCAACAAGGCGATCGTCGGCGGCAACGCCTTCGCCCACGAGTCGGGCATCCATCAACACGGCATGCTGCGCCACCGCGGCACCTACGAGATCATGCGCCCGGAAGACGTGGGCTGGGAGTCCTCGCAGATGGTGCTGGGCCGCCACAGCGGCCGCGCCGCGGTCGAGCAGCGCCTGCGTGCGCTGGGCTACGTGTTGGACGAGGCCGAACTGAACATCGCCTTCGATGCGTTCAAGGCGCTGTGCGAACAGCAGCGCGTGGTCAACGACGCCGACCTGCAGGCGATGATGCAGGACGCGCCGGAGAGCCAGGGCTACCGGCTGTCGTCGATGACCGTCAGCGACCGCGGCCAGCGCGCCAGCGCGCAGGTCGAGCTGTCCGATCCGGACGGCCAGCGGGTCAGCGAGCGCGCCGAGGGCGACGGCCCGGTGGATGCGCTGTTCGCCGCGCTGTCGGCCGCCACCGGCGTGCAGCTGGTGCTGGACAGCTACCAGGTGCACAGCGTCGGCATCGGCGCCGACGCGCGCGGCGAGGCCAACCTCAGCGTGCGCCACGGCGAGGTCGAGTACGACGGCACCGGCACCAGCCGCGACATCATCGAGGCCAGCGCGCTAGCCTGGCTGGACGTGGCCAACCGCGTGCTGCGCCAGCGCCAGGCCGCACCGGCCGCCGCCGACGCGATGGCCTGAGCGGCCACGCCGCGGTCATCGTCCTCGTGCACGCTCGCCTTCGCTCGCCCTCCCCGCCCAGCTTTCCTGCCAGGTAGTTCCGCAATGTCCGCCACTCCCCGCACCCTGTACGACAAGCTGTGGGACGCGCATGTCGTCGTCCCCGAAAGCGCCGCCGCCCCGGCGGTGCTGTACATCGATCTGCACCTGATCCACGAAGTGACCTCGCCGCAGGCGTTCACCGAGCTCAAGACGCGCGGCCTGGCGCCGCGCCGGCCCGACCGCACCAAGGCGACGATGGACCATTCCACGCCGACCCTGCCGCGCGGCGCCGACGGCAAGCTGCCGTACTACACCCCGGCCTCCGAGGCGCAGGTGGACATGCTCGCGCGCAACTGCGCCGACTACGGCATCGAACTGTTCGACATGGGCTCGGACAACCGCGGCATCGTCCACGTGATCGCGCCGGAGCAGGGCTTCACCCAGCCCGGCATGACCATCGTCTGCGGCGACAGCCACACCTCCACGCATGGCGCGTTCGGCGCGCTGGCGTTCGGCATCGGCACCAGCGAGGTCGGCCACGTGCTGGCCACGCAATGCCTGCTGCAACGCAAGGCCAGGACCATGGCGATCACCGTCGACGGGCCGCTGGCACCGGGCGTCGGCGCCAAGGACGTGATCCTGCACATCATCGGCGTGATCGGGGTCAACGGCGGCACCGGCCACGTGCTGGAATACCGCGGCTCCACCATCGAGGCGATGGACATGGAGCAGCGCATGACCCTGTGCAACATGTCGATCGAGGCCGGCGCGCGCGCCGGCATGGTCGCGCCGGACCAGGTCACCTTCGACTGGGTCGCCAACACCCCGCGCGGCCCCAAGGGCGCCGACTTCGACGCCGCCGTGCAGCGCTGGTCGCAGTTGCGCAGCGATCCCGGCGCGCGCTTCGACGCCGAGGTGCGCATCGACGCGCGCGACATCCGCCCGACCCTGACCTGGGGCACCCACCCCGGCACCGCGATCGCGGTGGACGTGCCGATCCCGGCCGCGCAGGATCCGGCGGCGCAGAAGGGCCTGCACTACATGCACCTGGAAGCCGGGCACGCGCTGATCGGCACGCCGGTGGACGTGGTGTTCGTCGGGTCCTGCACCAACGGCCGGCTCAGCGACATGCGCGCCGTGGCGCAGGTGCTGCGCGGCCGCAAGGTGGCGCCGCACGTGCGCATGCTGGTGGTGCCGGGTTCGGAGATCGTCAAGCGCCAGGCCGAGGCCGAGGGCATCCACGAGGTGGTGCGCGCGGCCGGCGCGGAATGGCGCGAGTCCGGCTGCTCGATGTGCATCGCCATGAACGGCGACCTGGTGGCGCCGGGACAACTGGCGGTAAGCACCAGCAACCGCAATTTCGAGGGCCGCCAGGGCCCGGGCTCGCGCACCCTGCTGGCCTCGCCGCTGACCGCGGCCTGGGCGGCGGTGAACGGCAAGGTCAGCGATCCGCGCGCGCTGTTCGCGGAGGTCGCGTGATGGCGCCGCACATCGCCGCGTTCGCGGCCACGCTGACCTTCGTCGCCACCACCACCCGCGCCTTCGCGCATCGCCACCAGCCGCTGCTGCCGCCGCACGTGCCGCCTGCGGCGCTGCCGTCGCCAGCGGCCGACGCCGTGGCGCCCGCCCCCGACTCCATCGCTTCCCAGGAGACCCCGTGATGGCCGGCTTCGCCACCCTCACCTCGCGCAGCGTGGTGCTGCGCCAGACCAACATCGACACCGACCAGATCATCCCGGCGCGGTTCCTGTCCACCACCGAGCGCGCCGGCCTCGGCCGCCACGCGTTCAACGACTGGCGCTGGCAGGCCGACGGCACGCCGAATCCCGAGTTCGCCTTCAACCAGGCGCACAACGCCGGCCGCCAGATCCTGCTGGCCGGGCGCAACTTCGGCTGTGGCTCCTCGCGCGAGCATGCGCCGTGGGCGCTGACCGACCTGGGCCTGCGCGCCATCGTCAGCAGCGAGATCGCCGACATCTTCCGCAACAACAGCCTCAAGAACGGCCTGCTGCCGATCGTGCTGGCCGAGGACGACGTGCAGACGCTGATGCAGCGCCCGGACGACGCGCTGACCGTGGACGTGGCCGCGCGCGAACTGCGCACGCCCGACGGCCGCGTCTACGCCTTCCCGCTCGACGCGTTCTCGCAGACCTGCCTGCTCGAAGGCGTGGACGAGATGGGCTACCTGCTGCTGCGCCAACCCGACATCGAACGCTACGAGGCCACCCATGCACGCTGACATCGTCGTCCTGCCCGGCGACGGCATCGGTCCGGAAGTCGCCGCCGCCGCGGTCGCGGTGCTGCGCGCCGTCGCCGCGCGCCACGGCCACGACTTCCAGTTCCACGAACACGACATCGGCGGCATCGCCATCGACCGCCACGGCGAGCCGCTGCCGGCGGCCACGCTGACCGCCTGCCAGGGTGCCGATGCGGTGCTGCTGGGTGCGGTCGGCGGACCGAAGTGGTCCGACCCCAACGCCAAGGTGCGCCCCGAACAGGGCCTGCTGGCGATCCGCCGCGGCCTGGGCCTGTTCGCCAACCTGCGCCCGGTCAAGCCGCACCAGGCGGCACTGGACGCCTCGCCGATCAAGCCGCACCTGCTGCAGGGCGTGGACATCGTGGTGGTGCGCGAACTGACCGGCGGCATCTACTTCGGCGACAAGACCCGCAGCGCCAGCGACGCCAGCGACCTGTGCCGCTACACCGTCGCGGAGATCGAGCGAGTGCTGCGCAGCGCGTTCCGCCTGGCCCGGCAGCGCCGCAATCACGTGGTCTCGGTGGACAAGGCCAACGTGCTGGAAACCTCGCGACTGTGGCGCGACGTCGCCGCGCGCATCGGCCGCGAGGAATTCCCGGACGTGCGCCTGGAACACCAACTGGTCGATTCGATGGCCATGCACCTGCTGGCCAAGCCGCGCGAGTACGACGTGATCGTCACCGAGAACATGTTCGGCGACATCCTCACCGACGAAGCCTCGATGCTCGCCGGCTCGCTGGGCCTGCTGCCATCGGCCTCGCTGGGCGATGGCCGCATCGGCCTGTACGAGCCGATCCACGGGTCGGCGCCGGACATCGCCGGCAAGGGCATCGCCAACCCCTACGCGACCATCCTCAGCGCCGCACTGCTGCTGCGCCACTCGCTGGGCCTGGAAGCCGAGGCGGCGGCGATCGAGCAGGCGGTGGATGCCGCGCTCGAGGCGCAGGCGTTCACTGCCGATCTCGCCGCGCCCGGCCAGGGCATCTCCACCGAAGCCGCCACGCAGGCGGTGCTGCAGCGCCTGCAGGGCTGATCCGCGCCGGCGCCCTGGCGCCGGCCATTTCCCGCCCGCCGCGACGATGCGGCGGGTGCGGAACGCTCCACTGGAACGCCCCCACGCGCTTCGCGGCGCCTGCCTGGCGCCTGCGCGCGCTTCCCACCCAACCTGCGTCGCCGCGCAACCGCCGCGCGGCGCCCGTGTTGCGACAGCGCCCTAGCCGACCACCCGATCGCGGCCTTCGCGCTTGGCCTGGTACAGGAGCTTGTCGGCCTTCACCAGCAGGTCGCGGCGCGTGCGCAGGGTCGGCGACACGCAGGCGAAGCCGATGCTGGCGGTGAAGCGCACCGCGCGCCCGTCGTCGTCGTACAGCACCAGGTCGGCGATGCGCACGCGCAACGCGTCCAGGCGCATGCGCGCCGGTTCCTGGTCCAGGCCGGGCAGCACCAGCAGGAATTCCTCGCCACCGTGGCGCGCGGCGAACGCCTGCTCGCCGAGGCTGGCGCGCAGCGCCTCGCCGACCCGGCGCAGCACCTCGTCGCCGATCTCATGGCCGTGCGCGTCGTTGATCTTCTTGAAGTGGTCGATGTCCAGCAGCGCCACGCACAAGGGCGTGCGCGTGCTCAGCGCCCGCTCCAGCGCCGCGTTGAGGTAGGGATCGCCGGTGCGCCGGTTGGGCAGGCCGGTCAGCGCATCGTGGCCGGCCTGGTAGGCGAGCTTGCGCACCAGATCCTCGCGTTCGAGGTTGGCCAGCTTCAAGGCCAGGTTCTTGGCCTTCAGCTCGTGGGTACGCTCGGCGATGATGGTGTTGAGGCGGCGCTGGCGGCGCCGGTAGCGATGGCTGCGGCCGCGGTACCACCACAGGATCAGGCCGGTCGCGCACAGGGCCACCAGCACCACGAACGGCCAGCGCTCCCAGAACGGCGGCACCACCTGCAACTGCAGCGAGGCGCTGCCGATGCGTTCGCTGCGCGACCAGTCCAGCGGACTGGTCATCGCCTGCACGTCCAGGCGATAGCTGCCCGACGGCAGGTTGGTGTAGACGGCCTCCTCGCTGCTGCCGGCATCGACCCACTGACGGTCGAATCCCTGCAGGCGGTAGCGGTAGCGCACCTTGTCCGGCGAACGGAAGCTCAGCCCGGCATAGCCGACCGCGAGCCGGGCGATGCCGCCGTGCAGGCGGTACTCGCCGCGCAGCGGCTGCGCCACGCCATCCACCTGCACGTGGGAGATCACCAGCGGCGGCGCCCGCACGTCGCGCCGGCTCGGCAGCGCCGGATCGATCAGCGCCAGGCCGGCCGAGGTCGGGATCAGCAACACCCCGTCGCGGCTGCGCCAACCGGCCGGCGCGGTGCTGCCGTTGCCCTGCACGCTGGGCATGCCGTCGCTGCGGTCGACCACGTCCACCGCCAGGGTGCTGCGCTGGCCGGCGTCCAGTTCCGCCAGGCGCGCACGCGCGATGCGCAGCACGCCGCGATTGCTGTTGGCCCACAGGTTGCCGTTGCCGTCGTCGAGCAACCGGAACAGCTTGTCGCGCGGCAGGCCGACGCGGTGGTCGTAGATGCGCCACTGCCCGCCGCGCAGCCGCAGCAGGCCGCGGTCACTGGCGACCCACAGGGTGCCGTCGGCATCTTCGAGGAAGTCGAAGGCGTTCTGCGCCGGGAAGCCGTGGCCGCTCGGCCGCGCCCGCAGCGTGCCGTCCGCGGCGAGCGTAGCGATGCCCTGGCTGGTGCCGATCCACAGCACGCCGGCGCGGTCGCGGTACAGCGCCTGCACCTGCCGCCCCGGCAAGCCGTCGGCGCTGCCGTAGGCCCGCGTGCGATCGCCCTTGCGGTACAGCAGCCCCTCGTTGCCGCCGATCCACAGGCCACCATCGGCGTCGGCCAGCAGCGCCCGCACCATGCTCCGCGGCACGCCCGCGGCCACGCCCAGGCGCTGCCGGATGGTGCCGTCGGCCGACAGCAGCAGCACGCCCTGGTCGTAGGTGCCCACCCACATGCCGCCGTCGCGCGCGGCGGCCAGCGCCAGCACCGACGGATCGCGGCCCGCGCGTTCGCTCAGCCGCACCCCACGGATGCGGCCGCCCTGCCAGCGGTCGAGACCGGCGGCATGGCCGATCCAGATCGCGCCATCGGCGTTCTGCTGGACAACGCGCACGTAGTCGCTGCCCAGCCCGTCCTGGCGGGTCAGGCCGCCCGCGTCGCCCTTGGCGACGCGGAACAGGCCTTCGGTACTGCCGGCCCAGACCAGGCCTTCGTGATCTTCGATCAGCGCCGGGCTGACCACGCCGGAAATCGACAGCACTTCGTCGCTGGCGCCGTTGCCGGCGCGCCGCAGCAGTTGCCCGCTGGACAGGCTCATCCACAGTTGGCCGTCGCGGTCCTGCAGCGCGGCATCGACGCGCTGGCCGCGGCGCAGCCATTGCAGGCTGTCATTGGCGCCGAGCCAGAACAGGCCTTCGTCGCTGGCCGCCAGCAGGCCGCCGTGGCGGTCGGGCGCCAGGCGCCGGATCGACGCCGTGCGCATCGCCGGCGCGCCCCAGGGTTGCGCGCGCGTGCCATGCGCGGTCAGCCGGAACAGCCCTTGCGGCGTCCCCACCAGCACCGCATCGCGGTAGCGCAGCAGCGCGGCGATGCGGGTCCTGCCCAGCCCCGCGGCGGCGCCGACATCGACCAGGCGGCCGTCGGCCTCGATCCGGAACAGGCCGTCCTCGCTGCCCACCCACAGCCCGCCATCGGCATCGCGCAGCAGCGCGGTGACCCGCAGCCGTTGTGCGCGCGCATCGCCCAGATGCTCCCAGCGCCCGGCGGCGTAGCGGAACACGCCGTCGTAGGCGGTGCCGACCAGCATGCCGCCGTCGGCGTCGGCGAGCAGCGCGAACACCCCCGACAGCTCCATGCCCGGCGTGCTCTGCCGATCGAAGACGGTGAAGGCGCGGCCGTCGAAACGCGCCACGCCTTCCCAGGTGCCGACCCAGATCATGCCGTCGCGGTCCTGCGCCAGCGCGTGCACCAGGTTGTGCGGCAGCCCCTCCTGCATGGTCCAGCGCGCGATCACCGGGCGCTCGAGCACCGCGCGTTCGGTCAGCGCCGCAGCCGGTTCGGCGCGGGCGACGACATTGGCGCAGCACAACGCCAGCAACAGGCACAGACCCACGCCCAAGCGGCGACACAGCGCGTGCGCGCCGTCGCGAATATCGTGACGCCGATCCCCCTGTTCCATCCTTTCCGAATCACACCGGCAACGGCGCGCGGGTACCCCCCTGTGGGCAGATGGCTAATCTATCACCGCCTGTTCGGCGCCGATGTCAGGGTGTTCCTGACGCCCAGGCCGCATTCACGGCGGCAGCGGCAAGGTCACGCAAACGCGCAGGCCACCCAGGGTCGGGGAGGCGTCCAGGGTCACCTCGCCACCGTGCGCGGTCACCACCTCGCGCACGATCGCCAGGCCCAGGCCGCTGCCCTCCACGCCGCTGCCCAGTTCACGGTGGAAGCGTGCGAACACCCGCTCGCGCGCCTCGGCCGGGATGCCGGGGCCGGAATCCTCGACGCTGAAGCAGACCCCATCGCGCCCGGCGCACAGCGCCACCTCGACCTGGCCCTGCGGCGGCGCGTAGCGCAACGCGTTGTCGATCAGGTTGCGCACCAGCGCCGACAGCGCCGCCTCGTTGGCCGGCAACCGCGCCGGGTCGTTGCGGCGCAGGTGCAGGTGCTGGCCGCGGCGCGCGGCCAGGTCGTGCGCCTCCTCCACCTGCAGCGCCACCAGCGCGTCCAGCGCCAGCGGCGCCAGCGTCGCGGCGGCAGCCCCCGGCTCGACCCGGCTCAGGGTCAGCAACTGCGCGACCAGCCGCTCCACCCGCCGCACGCTGGCGTCCAGGTGCCGCTGCGAGTCGGCGCGCTCGTCGGCATCGCGGGCCTGCCGCAGGTTGTCGGCGTGCACCTTCAGCGCGGCGATCGGGGTGCGCAGTTCGTGCGCGGCGTCGGCGATGAAGCGGCGTTCGCGCTCCAGCGCGGTCTGCAGGCGCCGCATCAGCCCGTTGACCGCGGCGACCAGGCCGAGGATCTCGCGCGGCACGCCCTGCAGCGGCAGCGGCTCCAGCCGCTGCGGGTCGCGCTCGCCGATCTCTTGCGACACCCGGCTCAACGCGCCGCTGGCCCAGTTCACCAGCAGCCACACCAGCACCACCAGCACCGGCAGCGCCAGCAGCAGCGGCAAGGCCGTGCCCAGCGCGATGTCCTCGGCCAGTTCCTCGCGGATATCGGCCTGTTCGCCGGTCTGGAACCAGCGCCCGCCCGGCGAGCGCAGGCTGAAGGTGCGCCAGCGGTCGCCATCCAGCGTCACGTCGGCGAAGCCGGCGCGCAGCGGCGCCAGTTGCCGGGTCGGCCCGCTGTCCGAGCGCAGCAGCAGATGGCCGTTGCCATCGCGTACCTGGAACGCCAGCTTGCTTTCGTAGGCATGTCCGGTGCGGAACGCCAGCGCCTCGCCCACCCCCTGCGCCTGGCCATGCCAGCCGTGGATCACGATGGCATCGCCGGCCGGCCCCAGCCGCGACAGATCGTCCAGCGGTTCGTCGACCAGGCTCAGCAGCACCCGCGAGGACTGCACCAGCTTGGCGTCGAACATCTCGCCGGCCTCCTGCAGGCCGGCACGGTAGCTCAGCAGCGCGGTCAGCGCGAACACCGGCACCACCACGCCCAGCAGGCCGCCCAGCAAGCGTCGCCGCATCGAACTCATGGCGCCGCCGTCGCGGCCTGGGTGTCGAGCGCGTAGCCGACCCCGCGCACGGTGCGGATCAGCGCCGGATCGAGCTTGCGCCGCAACTGGTGCACGTGCACGTCCACCGCATTGCTGGCCACGTCCTCGTCCCAGCCGTACAGCCGCTGCTGGATCGAATCGCGGGCGATGGCGCGACCGTGGCGCTCGGCCAACAGCCACAGCAGGGCGAACTCGCGCCGGGTCAGGTCCAGCGCACGGCCGCGCCAGCGCACCGCCAGGCGCTCGGGGTCCAGGTGCAACGCGCCGATCTCCAGTTGCGGCGTGGCGCGGCCGGCGCTGCGTCGCAGCAGCGCACGCGTGCGCGCCAGCAGTTCGGTGGTGTCGAAGGGCTTGCCCAGATAATCGTCGGCGCCCACGTCCAGGCCCAGCGCGCGATCGGCCGGCCGTTCGCGCGCGCTGAGCACCAGGATCGGCACGTCGGCGCCGAGCTGGCGGGTGCGCCGGATCACCTCCAGCCCGTCCATCCGCGGCAGGCCCAGGTCCAGCAGCACCAGGTCGATGTCGCCATCGCCGATCGCAGCCAGCGCGGCGGCACCGTCCTGCACCCAGTCCACCGAATAGGCGGCGCGGCGCAACGCGGTGCGGATGCCTTCTCCCAGCGACAGATCGTCTTCCACCAGCAGGATGCGCATGGCCGCAGTGTGGGCGGCCGCTCAGCGGCTGGCAAGATGCGGTTCGACCTCGCGCAGCGCCGCCTGGATCTGCTGGCGGCGGCCGTGGTCGGCCACCTCGCGGCCGGGCCGCGGCGCCGCCGCCAGGGCCTTGCGCAAGGCGGCGGCAGCGCCGCTCCAGTCCTTCTGCGCGCGCAGGAAATCGCCGTAGAAGTAATTGGCGTCGATGCCGTCCGGATCGTACTGCAGGCCCTGCTGCAACAAGGTCCGCGCCTTGGCGTCGTCGCCGAAGCCCACCGGCCAGCCCGGCACCTGGTAGTACAGCGCGCCCAGGCTGGTGCAGGCGGCGCCGTTCAAGGCCGCCGGGTCCAGTGCCAGCGCCTGCTCGAAGTCGCCGCGGGCGCGCTTGACCAGGGCGAGCGCGCCGAGTCCGCCGCGTTCGTTGGCCTCGCTGGACAGCACGATGCCCTCCCAGATCAGCGCCGCCGGATCGCGCGGCGCCGCCTGCCTGGCCACGCCCGCCTGCGTGGCCAGGCGGGCATAGGCCTGCAGGCGTTGCGGCTTCGGGGTCTGGTAGGCGATCTGCGCCCACTGGTCGCGCACCGCGGCGACCGCGGGCATCAGCGGCGTGGCGGCAGCCGCACCCAGCGGCGACAGCGCAAGCAACAGGAACAACACACGCGAGCGGTATTTCATCGGGCATCTCCAAATCGGGAAGGAACACGCGCGGCATGCCGGCGTACCACCGGCAACTGCGCTTTCAGGCTGCGGTCCACCAGTCCCGGCAAGGCGCCGTTGAGGCGGGCGAAGAGCTTTTCCGGCCAGCCGATCTGCAGGCGGCGGTCGCCGCGTTCGATCGCCTGACGCAACGCGCGCGCCACCCGTTCGGGCGTATCCGCACCGACCTTCAGTTCCTGGTTCATCGCATCCACCTGCGCGGTGTTGAACGCCGTGCGGGTGGCGCGCGGCGCCAGGTACTGGAAGCGCACATGGCTGTCGGCGTACTCGCGCGCCAGCGCCTCGAACAGGCCGCGCAGGCCGAACTTGCTGGCGCTGTAGCCGGCGAAACCGGGAAAACCCAGGCTACCGAAGGTCGAGCCGACCGCCACCACCGTGGCCTGGGGCTGCGCCTGCAGCAACGGCAGCAACGCGCGCACCAGCAACATCGGCGCCATCAGGTTGGTGTCCAGCAGTTGCCGCAGATCCTGCTCGGACTGCTCGGCGAACAGGCCGAAGCCGCTCTGCGCATGGGCGATCAGCAGCAGCGAGGGACGGATCGGCAAGGCCCCGGCGGCGCCGAGCAACTGCGCGCGCCCGGCCGGCGTGGACAGATCCAGCGGCAGCGGCAGCACCCGCCCCTGCGGATGCCGGCCGGCGACCTGCGCCAGCCGCATCGGGTCGCGGCCGACCGCCAGCACGCAGGCGCCGGCGGCCACCAGTTCGTCGCAAAGGGCGGCGCCGATGCCGCCGCTGGCGCCGGTGAGAATCACGCTGCGTCCGTTGAGATCCATCATGCGGCCTCCGCCATGGGCAGCGCCGGCTGGACGCGCAGGCTGCGGAAAATGTCGCCGTACAGGCCGTAGAAGCGCTTGGCCGCATGCACCACGGCGCGCTGATCGTCGGCGTCGTCGAGGCGGTCCATCAGGCCTTCGAAGAAGCCGGCGTGCTCGATGTCCAGGTCGCCGTGCGAGCGCAGGTAGCTGAAGGCATTGCGCGGCAGGCCCAGCGAGATCTCGATGCTCTCGGCCGCGCGCGTGGCCAGCGCCACGCTGGTGCCTTCCAGCACCAGCACCATGCCGAAGAAGCCGACCGGATTGCCGCGGGCGATGGTGTCGTAGGCGTAGGCCACCATCAGCTCGGTCGCCGCCGAGGGCATCGATGCGGCGGCGGCGGCGCGGTCGGCGCCGCAGGCGGCCAGGTCGTCGAGGATCCACTCCTGGTGGCCCAACTCTTCCTCGATGTACTCGGCCACCGCGCTGCGCAGCCATTCCAGCCGTGCCGGCAGGCGCGCGCCGCAGGCCATCAGCAAGGGCACGGTGTGGCGTACGTGGTGATAGGCCTGGCCGAGGAAGGCGACATAGTCGGCGCGGGCGATCTGCCCGGCCAGGGCGGTCTGGATGATCGGGATGGCGATCAGGTCGGCGCGTTCGGCCTGGGTCTCGGCGAGCAGCCGGGCATGGAAACTCATTGGAAGGCTCCTGGGGCGGGATCGGGTTCGAGTTCGGCATAGCGCTGCGCCACGGCGTCGGCGTAGCGCTGCAGGATGGCGTCGCGGCGCGGGCGGCCGTTGCCGGTGAGCAGGCCGTCGGCGGCGCTGAACGGCGCGGCGGCGCGCACGAAGCCGGCGACGCGGGCGTAATCGGGCAGGCCGGCATTGACCTCGGCCAGCGCCCCTTGCAGCGCGGCGTCGTCTTCGCCGGGTCGGCGCGGCCACAGCACCGCCAGGTTGTGCGCACGCGCCTCGCCGCACACCACCGCCTGCGCGATCAGCGGATGCTGCAGCAATTCGCTTTCCACCCACTCCGGCGAGACGTTGCGGCCGAACGCGGTGATGAACACATGCTTGCGGCGGCCGGTGATGTGGACGAAGCCGTCGGCGTCGACATGGCCCAGGTCGCCGGTGGCGATCGGCCCCGGCGCCGGGCCGGAGGCGCCCAGGTAGCCCAGGCAGCGCACGCCTTCGACCTGCAACTCGCCATCGATCACCTGCACACGCGCATGCGGCAGCGGCCGCCCGACGCTGCCCAGGCGCTGCGCCTCGGGTCGGTTCAAGGCCACCACCGAGGCGCATTCGGTCAGGCCGTAGCCTTCGAACACCGGCAACTGCAGCGCCGCCGCCCGGCGCAGCAGGCCCGGGCCGACGCGGCCGCCGCCGACCGCCAGGTAGCGCAACGAGCCAGGCAGCGGCACGCCGCGCTCGGCGGCCATGACCAGCGCCAGCAGCAACTGCGGCACCAGGATCACGCTGTGCGGCTGGTAGCGGTGCAGGCAGGCGATCAGGGTCGGAATGTCGAGGCCGGCGGCGCCGCTGTAGCCGATCTCGGCCAGCGACGGCAGCGCGATCTGCGCGCCCGACAGCAACGGTGCGTACAGGCCGCCGACGTTTTCCAGCAGCGTCGACAGCGGCATCAGGCACAGGTGCCGGCGCGGCGCCAGCGCCGAGGCGGCGTCGGCCAGCGAATCGGCCACCTGCAGCAACGCGTCGGCACTCAGGCACACGCCCTTGGGCTGGCCGGTGGTGCCGGAGGTGTAGGTGATGCAGCCGGTGCCCGCGGGCAGCGCCACCGGCGCCTGCGCCAGGCGCCGGCACGCCAGGCCCGGCTCCGGCAGGCGCAGCGCCTCGCCGTCGAGGCCGGCCAGCGCAGGGCCCGGCGCCGCGACCAGCGCCTGCGCACCGCTGCTGGCCAGCGCGTACTGCGCCTGCGCCGGGCTGAAGAAGGTCGGCAGTGGCACGTGCACGCCGCCACGCAGGCGGATCGCCAGGTCCAGCAGCAGCCACTCGGGACCGTTGTCCAGGCGGCTGGCCACGCAATGCAACCCATGCCGCTGCAGCGCATCGGCCAGGCGCTGTGCGCGCTCGACCAGATCGCGCTCGGGCAGCGCCCCATCGGCGTAAAGCACCCGCGTGGCGTCGCCGCGCAAGCCGGCCAGCAGTTCGGGGACGCCGGGCGCGCTCACGGCGCCCCCGCCAGGCAGGCGCGGAACGTCGGCAGCACGCCGTGGCGTGGTTCCGCCTCGCGCTGCAGGAAGGCGTGCCCGGCGGCGATGTCGCCGAACATCAGCCGCGGCTGCGCCGCGTAGTAGTCGCCCCAGTCGCTGGGATCGTCGCGCAGGTCCTGGCCGCGCGCCTCGCCCAGCTCCACCGTCGCCAGGTGCAGGCGGTCGAAGGCGTTGCGCAGTTGCCGGGTCGCCACGAACAGCACCCAGCGCAGGCCCGCGCCATGCAGGGTGCAGGTCAGCGCGCGGATCATCGCCCGCGCATCGCCGGCGTGCTCGGCGGCGAAATTGCCCACCTCCACCAGTTCGCTGCGCACCACCCGCCGCGGCATCCGCTCGGCGATCGCCAGCTCGGCCGGCTGCGCCAGGTACTGCTCGACGAACAGCGGGCCCTCGCTGGCGCAGCGCAGGCCCAGCGCCGCCTGCAGGCGACCGTCGGCGCCGTGGTAGGCGAGCAGGTGCGGAAGGAAACCGCGCAGGACCGCGCCGTAGCGCTCGCGGTAGACCCGGGCGATGAAGGCTTCCACCTGGGCGCGGTCGGGATGCAGGGCATCCACCAGCACGGGGTCGGCGAAGCGGAAACCGGAAGCGGCGGAGAGGGGGACGATGGCCATGGCGGCATCGTCGGGGCGGCCGATTAGGCGACCATGAGCCCGATGTTAGGCAAATGTAAGCCGCGCATAAGCAAAGCATTGGACGGCGATGCCGCCACGGCCCGACAGGCCGATCGGCGCATGTCCTGCCCGGTCCCCCACGCCGGTCGAACGCAGCGTCACAATAATGAACCAGCGGGTCTAGTATAAATATCGAACCGACTGGTCTAGTATTGCCGCCATGGTCAGCAAATCACCCGCCGCCGCCAAGCCCTCCTCCCGTCCCGCCGGACCCGGCCGCCCCAAGGACATGGGCAAACGTGCCGCGATCCTGGAAGCGGCGCGGGAGATGTTCACCGAACTGGGCTTCGGCGGGGTCAGCATGGACGGCATCGCCGCCCGCGCCGGCGTCTCCAAGCTCACCGTCTACAGCCACTATGGCGACAAGGAGACCCTGTTCGCCGAGGCGGTGCGCGCGCAATGCCAGGCGCTGCTGCCGGACGACCTGTTCGGGCACGCGCTCAAGGGTCCCCTGCGCGCCCAGTTGCTGGACATCGGCCAGGCCTTCTTCGCCATGATCAGCAGCGAGGCGGCGATGGCCACCCACCGCATGATGCTGACCCCCGGCACCGGCGACGACCACGTCCGCGAGATGTTCTGGAATGCCGGCCCCAAGCGCACCCAGCAGGACCTGGCGCGATTGCTGCAGGCCCACGTCGCCGCCGGCGAACTGGACATCGCCGACCTGGACCTGGCCGCCTCGCAGTTCTTCTGCCTGGTCAAGGGCGAGTTGTACTCGCTGATGATGTGCGGCCTGTGCCGCGACGCCAGCCAGGAGCGGATCCGCGCCCATGTCGAGGCCAGCATCGACTTCTTCCTGCGTGCCTATGCGGTGCGCTAGCCCGGCCGTCCGGCCATTCCCCGGTGCCGATGACTTCCGGCACTGCGCGCCGGGCCGTCCGGCGGCGATGCTGCGGCATACGCCCGGCCTCCGTGCCGGCTAAAATGCCCGGCCCTCCGCGTTGGATGCCCGAAATGACGATCGACTACTCCCAAGCCCGCGAAAAGATGGTGGAACAGCAGGTCCGTCCCTGGGACGTGCTGGACCTGCGCGTGCTCGACGTGCTGTCGCGGCTGCCGCGCGAGACCTTCGTGCCGCCGGCCCACCGCGCCGTGGCCTATGCCGACCTGGAGATTCCGCTGGGCCACGGCCAGTCCATGATGAAGCCGGTCATCGAAGGCCGCATGTTGCAGGCCCTGGACCTGCAGCCGGGCGAGGACGTGCTGGAGATCGGCACCGGCAGCGGCTTCGTCAGCGCCTGCCTGGGCGAACTCGGCCGCGAAGTGGTCAGCCTGGAGATCGAGCCGGCCCTGGCCGCCGCCGCGCGCGCCAACCTGGACGCCGCCGGCCTGGGCAGCAACGTCCGCATCGAGACCGCCGACGCCTTCGCCTGGAACAGCGAGCGCCGCTTCGACGTGGTCTGCGTCACCGCCGCGGTCACCGAGATCCCGGCGCAGTTCCTGGCCTGGCTGCGTCCCGGCGGGCGCCTGTTCGCGATCCGCGGCCGCGCGCCGGTCATGGAAGCGGTGCTGGTGCATGCCGACGCCGGCGCGCCGCGCACGGAATCGCTGTTCGAAACCGACCTGGCGTACTACCTGCGAGGCGCAGCGCCAGTCCCCCAGTTCACATTCTGATCCATCAAGGAAGCCGCAATGATCCGCCGATCCCTCGTCCTGGCGCTGGCCGCCGCGCTGTTTCCGTTGGCCGCCAACGCCACGGACCTGCTGCAAGTCTACGAAATGGCCCGCAACAGCGACCCGCAGTTGGCCTCCGCGGAATCGACCCGGCTGTACGACAAGGAGGGCGAAGTGCAGGCGCGCGCCGCGCTGCTGCCGCAGCTCAACGGCAGTGCATCGCTGCAGCGCAGCCATAGCGAGATCGAGCGCGGCACCGGCGAGCTGTCCGGCACCAGCAAGAGCCGCAGCTACGCCGTGCAGGGCCAGCAGACCCTGGTCAACTTCGCGCAGTTCTCCAACCTGCGCGCGCAGAAGGCGCGCAGCCTGGCCGCCGACTACACCCTGGATTCGGCCAACGACGACCTGATCGTGCGCACCTCGGCGGCCTACTTCAACGTGCTGGTGGCGATCGAGTCGCTGGTCGCCGCCGAGACCAACGAAGCCGCCGCCAAGAAGCAGTTCGACTACGCCGACAAGCGCCTGGAAGTGGGCCTGGCGCCGATCACCGACGTGCACGAAGCCCGCGCCGAGTACGACCAGGCCCGCGCCGACACGATCACCGCGCGCAATTCGCTGCAGGACCTGTACCAGGCGCTGACCGAGATCACCGGCCAGCCGGTGCGCGACCTGCGCGGCCTGCCGGAGGATTTCCGTCCGCAACTGCCGGCCACCGGCGGCGACATCGACAGCCTGATCGCCTCGGCGCTGGACAAGAATCCGTCGCTGCGTTCGTACCAGTACCAGGTGCAGGCCGCCGAGGCCAGCGTCTCGGCCGCGCGCGCCGGGCACCTGCCGACGCTGAACCTGGCCGCCAGCGCCGGCCGCGATGCGACCTGGGGCGACGGCGTCTCCGGCAGCAATTCGCCGCGTGCCGACAGCAACACCATCGGCGTCACCCTGAACATCCCGATCTTCGCCGGCGGCGCCACCCAGTCGGCGGTGCGCCAGGCGCTGGCGCAGCGCGACATCGCCCAGGACACGTACGAACTTCAGAAGCGCGCGCTCGACCGCAACACCCGCAACGCCTACCAGACGGTGGTGGCCGGGATCAGCGAGATCGAGGCGCGGCGCCTGGCGGTGGTCTCGGCGCAGGCCGCGTTCGACGCCTCGCAGGTCGGCCTGGAAGTGGGCACCCGCACCGTGCTGGACGTGGTGCAGAACCAGCGCACCCTGTACCAGGCGCAATTGGCCTACGCGCAGGCGCGCTACAACTTCCTGCAGAACCGCCTGCTGCTGAGCCAGGCGCTCGGCTCGCTGGACGTGGCCGAGGTGCAGTCGATCAACGCGCTGCTGACCCAGAGCGCCGAATCCAAGCTCAACTCCACCAGCACGCAGTAAGCGCGTTCGCTCGCGCACCCATCGAAACGGCGGGCCTTCGGGTCCGCCGTTTTGTTTTGGGGAGCCACGGGCGGCGATGTGTCAGGCGCCCCGTTCCCGCCTGCCGGTCGCGGCTGAAGCCGCTCCTACAAGTGCGCACTCGCCATGCGACACGCGCCGTGCAGCGTCGCCCGCCATCTGGCAAAGAGAACGCCGTCCTGACCGTGACACGACAATCCGGCAGCCCCACTGTAGGAGGGACTTCAGTCCCGACGCGCTGCGCGATGGAAGGGGCGGAATAGGCGAACGGAGAGTGTCATGCGTCGCGACTGAAGTCGCTCCCACACGGGTCTTTCTGGGAGACGGAAAAGGAGGCTGGCGCAGCAACCGTAGGAGCGGCTTCAGCCGCGACGCGCTTTACCGGTGACGCCCGTCGCGCCTGAAGGACGCCCGCATCCCGGCGCGACGCACGTCAGTCCTCCGCACTCGCCTCGCCCGCCAGCGGCGGCAGATGCGGCGCGATCAGTTGCAGGGTCCGTTGCAGCGCGCCGCGACCGTTGGCGACCAGCGCGCAGCCGGCCTCGGCCATCTGCTTGCGCGCCTCCGCGTCGCCCAGCAGGGTCTGCAGCGCCGCGCACACGGCGCCGGCATCCTCGCAGATGGCCACCGCACCGGCCTCGCGCATGCGCCGCGAGATTTCGGAGAAGTTGTGCAGGTGCGGGCCGGTGACCGACGGCGTGCCGACCGCCGCCGGCTCCAGCAGGTTGTGGCCGCCGATCGGCTGCAGGCTGCCGCCGACGAAGGCCACCTGGGCGCAGGCGTAGAAGCCCATCAACTCGCCCAGCGTATCGATCACGAAGACCGCATCGTCGGCACCCGGCCACTGCTGCTGGCGGCGCGTGGCCACGCGCCACCCCTGGTCGCGCGCCAGCGCCTCGACCTTGGCGAAACGTTCCGGATGCCGCGGCGCCCACAGCAGCAGCAGGTCCGGCCAGTGCCGGCGCAGTTGCCGGTGCATCTCGATCACCGCCGCTTCCTCGCCGTCATGGGTGCTGGCGGCGATCCACACCGGGCGCGCCGCCGGCACGCGCTCGCGGAACGCGGCGACGACCTCCGGCAGGTGCGCGGGCGCGGCGATGTCGAACTTCAGGTTGCCCAGCGCGCGCACCTGCTCGGCGCGCGCGCCCAGCGCGACGAAGCGCTCGGCGTCCTCCTGCGACTGCGCCGCCACGCAGGTGACGGTGCGCAGCGCGCGTCCGATCAACGGCCGCAGCACCCGGTAGCCGCGCAGCGAACGCGCCGACAGCCGCGCGTTGAGCACGTACACCGGAATGCCGCGGTCGCGGCAGCCGAACAGCATGTTCGGCCACAGCTCGGTCTCCAGGATCAGCGCCAGGCTCGGGCGGAAGTGCTGCAGGAAGCGGCCGACGCTGCCGGGCACGTCGTAGGGCAGGTACACGTGGTCGAGGGCGTCGCCCCACAGCGCGCGCACCCGCTCCGAGCCGGTCGGGGTGATCGTGGTGATCACCCAGCGGATGTCCGGACGCTGCGCGCGCAGCGCGTTGACCACCGGCGCGGCGACGTTGACCTCGCCCACCGAGACCGCGTGCAGCCACACCCGCGGACGCCCGCGCGCCTGCGAGTACGAGGCGTAGCGCTCGTCCCAGCGCTGGAAATACTGGCGCACGCGGAAGCCGCGCCAGACCAGGTGATAGACGGTGACCGGCAGCAGCAGATAGAGCACGGCCGAGTACAGGCCGCGCAGCAGCCGCTCGATGAAATCGTTGCGCATCCGGACAGCATAGCCGGTTGCGCCGGGACGGCGGCAGACGATCGCCATGCGCCCAGCAGTGCGCGCCGACGCGGCCGTACGCGTGCCCGGCTAAACTTGGCGCATGTCTGCCGCCCCCACTCCGCCCGCGTCCGCGACCCAGGCCGCACCGCCGCCACGCTCGCCCCGCCACTGGCCCACCTGGCTGCTGCTCGGCCTGGCGGTGATCGCCGCACGCCTGCCATGGCTGTTGCAACGCGCCCTGGGCCGCGGCATCGGCTGGCTGGCGCTGCGCCTGGCCGGCACCCGCCGCCACGCCGCCGAGGTGAACCTGACACTGTGCTTCCCGGAGCAGAGCGAGTCCTGGCGCGCGCGCCTGCTGCGCGACAGCTTCGATGCGCTGGGCGTGGGCGTGTTCGAATTCGCCCGCGCCTGGTGGGGCGGCATCGGCGCGATTCGCCGGCGCACCCGCATCGAGGGCCTGGAACACCTGCAGGCGCTGCAGGCGCAAGGCCGCGGCGTGCTGCTGGTGTCGGGCCACTTCATGACCCTGGAGATCTGCGGCCGCCTGCTGTGCGATCACGTGCCGCTGGCCGGCATGTACCGGCGCCACCGCAATCCGGTGTTCGAATGGGCGGTCAAGCGCGGCCGCCTGCGCTACGCCACCGCCATGTTCGCCAACGAGGACCTGCGCGGCAGCGTGCGCCACCTCAAGCGCGGCGGTTTCCTGTGGTACGCGCCGGACCAGGACATGCGCGGCAAGGACACGGTGTTCGTGCCGTTCTTCGGCATGCCCGCGGCGACCATCACCGCCACCCACCAGCTGGCGCGACTGACCGGCTGCGCGGTGGTGCCGTACTTCCATCGCCGCGAAGGCGCCGACTACATCCTGCGCATCGCCCCGCCGCTGCCGGACTTCCCGTCGGAGGACATGGTCGCCGACACCGCGCGGGTCAACGCCGCCATTGAGGCGATGGTGCGCGAGGCGCCGGCGCAGTATCTGTGGATCCACCGCCGCTTCAAGCGCCAGCCAGGCGGCCGCAGCGACTTCTACGAGCGCCAGCGCGGCTGAGCGCTCACCCCGGCGTCGCGGCGTCCGCGCGCTCGGCCGGTTCGGGGTCGTTGGCGAGCAGGGCGCCGGCGTACAGGCCGATCAGCAGCATGGTCAGCGCGCCCCAGAACGACGAGTAGAAGGCCAGGTGGGTGTTGAACGGGAACACCGTGATCAGCAGCGCCTGCATGGCCGGCCGTGCGCGCTCGCGCGCCTGCGCCGACGCATAGCGCCACGCGCGCCATGCCTGTGCGGCACCGGCCAGCCACAGCAGCAGGCCGATCACGCCGGTCTCGGCGAGCACCTCGAGCACGATCTGGTGGGCATGGAACGCCGGTTCGCGCCCCCATTCCCCGCCATGGCTCGGGTCAGGGTCGCACCCGACGTAGGCCTCGCGGAAGCCGCGCACGCCGACGCCGTTGATCGGGTGCTGGCGGATCATGCACCAGGCCGCGGTCCAGATCTGCGCGCGTCCGGTCAGCGCGGCGTTGAGGTCGGCCGGATGCCCGCTGAGCGCGCGCGCGGTGCGCTCGAAGCGGTCGTGCACCTGCGGCGACACCACGCCCAGCACACCGGCCCCCAGCAGCGCGGCCACGCCCAGCGCCAGCAGCTTGCGCGCGCCGAGCAGGCGCCAGCCCGACAGCACCAGCAGCAGCGCATAGGTCACCCACGACGCGCGCGATCCGGCCAGCACCAGCACCACGCCCACCGCGCCCGCCGCAAGCAGCCAGCCCCAGGCGCCGCCGCGGCGCCCCGCCACCCACAGCAGGAACGGCGACACGCTGGCCAGCACCTGGCCGAACTTCAGGTTGCACGGGCCGAACACGCCGCTGAGGCGATCGGCCAGGGCGATCTCCTGCGGCGTGCACAGGCCGTGGTGGCTGATCGCCCACTTCAGTTGGTCCATCGACCAGAACAGCGGGCTGGTGCCGCACAGCGCCTGCGCCAGCGCGTCCACGGTCCAGATCGCCGCGATCGCCGCCAGGCCGTTGAAGGTGGTGCGGCGCCCGCGCGGCGTCGCCACGGCCATCGCCACCAGCCACAGGAACGGCAGGAAGCGCAGGTCCACCGCCGATTCGCGCAGGGCCAGCGGCACGTCCACCGCGCCGAACGCCGACAGCGGCTGCGGCAGCCAGTAGGTGAGGAACAGCAGCGTGGTCAGCGCCCAGGCCGGACCGCTGAGCAGGCGCGCGCCGCCGCGGAAGCGGCTGTGCAGCAGCCGCGCCAGGGTGACCAGGGCGCCCAGCGCCAGCACGCCTGCGGCCAGGCCGGGCGCCGGCCACAGCGCGACGAACACCAGCACCCACACCGGCGCCCAGCGTTCGCGGACCTCGGGCAAGTGGGAAGCGGACAGGGAACCGTCAGGGCCGGAGTTCGTCATAGATCGCCAGGGTGCTGCGCTGCATCGCCTGCAGCGTATAGGGAAGCGTGGCCGGCGGCGCCGGTGGTTGCGCCAGCAGCGCGCGCGCGGCCGCCACCAGGGCCGTGGCGTCGAACGTCGCCACTGCGCCTGCGGGCTGCAGTTCTGCCAGCAGTTCGCCGACTCCGCCATGCGCCCAGCCCAGCACCGGTCGCCCGACCGCCAGCGCCTCGACCACGGTGCGGCCGAACGCCTCGGGCTTGCGCGAGAGTTGCAGCACCAGGTCGCTGGCGGCGTAGGCCTCGGCGATGCGGGCGGTCGGCGGCGTGAACGCCACCGCGTCGGCCACGCCGAGCGATGCCGCCTCGGCCTCCAGTTCGCGCACATACGCGTCTCGCCCGGGCTCGCGCGCGCCGGGCAGCCACAGCCGCGCATCCGCGGCCACGCCGCCCTCGCCGCGCAGCGCGACCAGCAGGCGCAGCGCGTCGACGTGGCCCTTCAGGCGCGTGCCGCGCCCCGGCAACAGCAGCAGCGGCCCATTGCCGGCCAACGCCGGCGCCTGGCTGACGGCCCACGCCCGCGCCTGCGCATCGGGCCAGGGACTTCGCGGGAACTGCGCCGGATCGATGCCGCGCGGCACCACCCGCAGGCGCGCCGGGTCGGTCTGCGGATAGTGCTGCAGCACGTAGGCGCGCACGGTCTCGGACACGCAGATGACCCGCTCGCCGCGGGTCATCACCGCGCTGTAGCGGCTCGGCGAATTGAGCCCGTGCACGGTGGTGACCAGGCGCGGACGCTGCGCCGCCGGCACGCCCTGCAACGCGCGCCAGCCCAGCCAGGCCGGCAGCCGCGAGCGCGCGTGCACGATGTCGGCGCGCTCGCGCGCGAACAGCCGCCGCAGCGCCGGCACGTGGCGCAGGGTCAGCAAGGACTTGCGGCCGATGTCCAGGGCGATGTGCTCGGCGCCGGTGGCGGCCAGCGCCGGGAGCAAGCGGCCGCCGGCCGAAACCACCACGGCGCGATGCCCGGCGTCGACCAGAGCCTGGGCGATTTCCAGCGTGGACCGCTCGACGCCGCCGGACTCCAGCGCCGGCAGCAACTGCACCACGGTCAGGCGGTGCATCGAACCCGGATCAGTCGACCAGCACGAAGACCGCGCCGCAGTACGGGCACTTGGCTTCCAGGCCCGGCTCGTCCTCGATCGGCAGGTAGACCCGCGGATGCGAGTTCCACAGCGCCATCTCCGGCGTCGGGCAGCTCAGCGGCAGGTCGGCGCGGCGCACCTCGTAGCGCGTCTGGGCGTTGGCGGGCGCGGTGGCGGTATGGCTCATGGCGGTGGGGACACGGCGAAAAGGGACAGGCGATTCTAGCAGCCCGCCCCCGGGCCGGGCGCGGGCCGCAGCGGCGATCGCGAGCGGTCCTTTCACGCGCCTTTCCGGTTCGCTTGATACGGAACCGACGCACCACTATGCTGGCATCACGCGGCGCCGACATGCCGCTTTGAGGTGTCTCGTGGATATAGGTGTGCGTTTGATGCAGGCGCGGCGAAATGCCGGTTTCACACTGCGCGAGCTTGCCGCCTTGTTGGGCGTGGCGCATAGCACCCTGGGTCATTGGGAGAACAACCGTTCGGTTCCCAATGCCCGGCATTTGCTGAAGATCGCCGAACTTACTGGCGTCGACGCATATGTGCTGCTGACCGGCAAGCCTTCCAAGCTGAACCAGGCCGACGGCGACAACCTGCCGCTGCCGGTGGGCAAGCGCATGGCCTGAACGGGGCGCGGCGCCGCCGGCGCCGCCTTCGTGCCTGGCCTCCCCTCGCGCGGCCTTCGTGCCGGCCGCGCACGCAGCGATGCGAATGGCACTGCGGCACTCGGTGTCGCCCACGTATGAAAGCGTTTTCAGTCTCGACCTTTCGATCCCTCCCCTAGCGTCTCTCTCGCCCGAACGGTCCCGCAGCCGCGGCCATCGCGGCGCCGCTACTGTTCTCCTCTCGCCCCACACCATTGCGCGCAACCAGCGCAGGCCTCTGCGTGCGCGAAACGCCGGCGCGGCAGATGCGATTCGCCTGCAATGCGGGAATGCCCAGGCCGATGCGCCGCCGCATCAGCGGCAGCGCATCGGCACAGCGAACGTGGGCATCACCGACGAACGCACGGCGCGCGACGCGTGCCGGCGCCGCGATGCGGCGCTTACTTCTCCGCGTCGCGTTGCTTGCGGATCTGCGCATCGACCGCGGCGATCGCGGTCATGTTCATCACCCGGCGCGAAGTGGCGCTGGTGGTGAGGATGTGCACCGGCTTGGAGATGCCCATCAAGATCGGGCCGATCGCCACGCCGTCGGTGAACACGCGCACCAGGTTGTAGGCGATGTTGGCCGCTTCCAGGTTCGGCAGCACGAACAGGTTGGCGCGGCCCTTGAGCGTGCTGTTGGGCATGATCTGCTTGCGCAGCGCCTCGTCCCACGCGGTGTCGCCCTGCATCTCGCCGTCGATGTTGAGTTCGGGTTTGCGCTTGAGCAGCGCCTCGCGCACCTGGCGCATCTTCAGCGCGTCGCGCGAATCGTGGCTGCCGAAGTTGGAATGCGACAGCAGCGCGATGTTCGGCTCGATGCCGAACAGCTTCAGGCGATAGGCGGCCTGCAGCGTGGCCTCGACGATCTGCTCCACGCTCGGGTCTTCCTGCACGTGGGTGTCGACGAAGAAGAACGCGCCCTGCTGGTTGATCACGCCGGTCATCGCCGAGGTCGAGCTGACCCGCGGCTCCAGCGGAATCACGCTGCGCGCGTAGCCGAGCTTCTTGTGGAAGCGGCCGACCACGCCGGTGAGCAGCGCATCGGCTTCGCCGCGCGCGACCATCACCGCGGCGATCAGCGTCGGCCGCGAGCGCATCAGCTCCTTGGCCGCGGTGACGGTGACGCCGCGGCGCTCGGTCAGCGCGTGGTAGTACTGCCAGTAGTCGTTGAAGCGCGGGTCGTCGTGGATGTTGGTGATCTCGAAATCCACGCCGGCGGTGATGCGCAGGCCCAGGCGCTGGATGCGCGCCTCGATCACGTCCGGGCGGCCGATCAGGATCGGGAACGCCAGACCCTCGTCGATCACGCTCTGCACTGCGCGCAGCACCACTTCTTCTTCGCCCTCGGCGTACACCACGCGCTGCTTGTCGGCGCGGGCGCGGTCGTACACCGGCTTCATCATCAGGCTGGTGCGGTAGACGAACTGGCTGAGCTTGTCGCGGTAGGCAGCCATGTCGGCGATCGGCCGCGTGGCCACCCCCGAATCCATCGCCGCCTGCGCCACCGCCGAGGACAGCTCGACCAGCAGGCGCGGATCCAGCGGCCGCGGGATCAGGTAGTCGGGGCCGAAGCTCGGCGTCTCGCCGCCATAGGCCGCGCCGAGGTCGGAGGCCTCGCGCCGCGCCATTGCCGCGATCGCCTTGACGCAGGCGATCTTCATCTCCTCGTTGATGCCGGTGGCGCCGACGTCGATGGCGCCACGGAACAGATAGGGGAAGCACAGCACGTTGTTGATCTGGTTCGGATAGTCCGAACGGCCGGTGCCGATGATCGCGTCCGGGCGCACCGCCTTGGCCGCCTCCGGGGTGATCTCCGGATTCGGATTGGCCAAAGCGAAGATCACCGGCTGCGGCGCCATCGTCGCCACCATCTCCGGCTTGAGGATGCCCGCGGCCGACAGGCCGAGGAAGATATCCGCGCCCTCGACGATCTCGGCCAGCGTGCGCTTGTCGGTGTCGCGGGCGTAGCGCGCCTTGTCCGGGTCCAGGTCGGTGCGGCCGGTATGGATCACGCCGTCGCGGTCCAGCGCCAGGATGTTCTCCGGCTTCAGGCCCAGCGACACCAGCATGTTGACGCAGGAAATGCCCGCCGCGCCCATGCCGGTGGTGGCCAGCTTGACCTCTTCGATCTTCTTGCCGGTGACCACCAGCGCGTTGAGCACGGCAGCGCCGACGATGATCGCGGTGCCGTGCTGGTCGTCGTGGAACACCGGGATGTTCATGCGCTCGCGCAGCTTGCGCTCGACGATGAAGCACTCCGGCGCCTTGATGTCTTCCAGGTTGATGCCGCCGAAGGTCGGCTCGAGGCTGGCGATGATGTCGACCAGCTTGTCCGGATCGTTCTCGTTGATCTCGATGTCGAACACGTCGATGCCGGCGAACTTCTGGAACAGCACGCCCTTGCCTTCCATCACCGGCTTGGATGCCAGCGGGCCGATGTTGCCCAGGCCCAGCACCGCGGTGCCGTTGCTGATCACCGCCACCAGGTTGCCGCGCGCGGTCAGTTCGCTGGCCTGTTTCGGATCGGCGACGATGGCCTCGCAGGCGAAGGCCACGCCCGGCGAATAGGCCAGGGAGAGATCGCGCTGGGTCAGCATGGGCTTGGTCGCGGAGACCTTGATCTTGCCCGGCGGCTGCTGGCGGTGATAGTCGAGGGCGGCCTGTTTGAAATCGTCGTTTGACATCGAGAGCTTCTTTTGTCGAAAGGCGCGGAGGCCCGGAATTCTACCCCCAGCCGCAGGAGCGGTCCTGTCTGGCGGCTGTCGCCAGGGCCTTGGGCGCCGGCAAAAACGCGACGCGCCGGCAAGGCCGGCGCGTCGTGCGGTGCAGCGGATCAGCGCGTGGCGAGCGGTTCGGCCGCCACCGCGGGCAGCGGCACGGCCTCGCCATCCAGGGCCAGGCGCAGGCGATCGCGATCCAGTGCGTTCTCCCAGCGCGAGACCACCACGGTGGCCACCGCATTGCCCATGAAGTTGGTCAGCGAGCGGCACTCGCTCATGAAGCGGTCCACGCCCAGGATCAGCGCCATGCCGGCCACCGGCACCTCCGGCACCACCGCCAGCGTCGCCGCCAGGGTGATGAAGCCGGCGCCGGTCACGCCGGCCGCGCCCTTGGAGCTGAGCATCGCCACCAGCAGCAGCGTGATCTGATGGCCGAGGGTGAGTTCGGTGTTGGTGGCCTGGGCGATGAACAGCGCCGCCAGGGTCATGTAGATGTTGGTACCGTCGAGATTGAAGGAGTAACCGGTGGGCACCACCAGGCCGACCACCGACTTCTCGCAGCCGGCGCGTTCCATCTTCTCCATCAGCGACGGCAGCGCCGATTCGGACGAGGACGTGCCCAGCACCAACAGCAGCTCCGCCTTCAGATAGCGGATCAGCTTGAAGATGGAGAACCCGCATAGATACGCCACGACGCCCAGGATCACCACCACGAACAGCAAGGAGGTGACGTAGAACGAACCGACCAGCCAGGCAAGCTGCACCAGCGAGTGCAGACCGTGTTCGCCGATGGTGTAGGCGATCGCGCCCAGCGCGCCGATCGGCGCGGTCTTCATCAGGATGTGCACCAGCTTGAACACCGGCGCGATCAGCGCCTCCAGCAGGTTCACCACCGGCCTGCCACGCTCGCCGACCAGGGCCAGCGACACACCGAACAGCACGGCGACGAACAGCACCTGCAGCACATTGGGGCCGGCCAGCTTGCCGTTGACCACTTGGTCGCCGGTGAACGCGCCGATCAGCGAATTGGGAATGATGTCCATCAGGAAGCCGACCAGGGTCAGGTCGTGCGACTTCTGCACGTAGCTGGCGACCTTGCTCTGGTCCAGCGTCGCCAGGTTGACGTTCATGCCCGCGCCGGGCTGCACCACGTGCGCGACGATCATGCCCACCACCAGCGCCAGGGTGGAGAAGAACAGGAAGTACACCATCGCCTTGCCGAACACCCGGCCCACCATCTTCAGCTGGGTCATGCCGGCGATGCCGGTGACGATGGTCAGGAAGATCACCGGCGCGATGATCATCTTCACCAGCTTGATGAAGGCATCGGCCAGCGGCTTGAGCTGGGTGGCGAACTGCGGCTCCAGATGACCGAGGACGGCACCGATGACGATGGCCACCAGCACCTGGACGTACGTGTGCCGGTAGAACGGCACAGGCCGCGGCGGCGTGGCCGGGGAAGTTGAGATGTGCATCGAAAGTGCTCCGGGACGGTCCGCCCACCCGACGCGGGTCGCGGAATGCTGCCTTTGTACGCGTCGCCAGCGTCTAAGCAGATAACCTATTGGTACTAGGCCCGGCGCCGCGCCGTGTCGACGCGGTTACAGTGGCGCGGCAGGCTCACGGAAGGGCTGACGCAACGCCGCACGCAGACGCCGCCCCTCGCGGCCGACGGCGGCGCCGTCGCCATCGCAGCGCACGTCTTCAGGGGTAGACGTCGCCGCAGGACTGCAACATCGCCGTAAAGAACGGCCGGGCGCGTCCGCTATTGCATGCAGGGGGCATCACGTCCGGCACACCGTGTCCGCATCGCGGCGGCGCCGCCGTTCGCGTGCGGCCCGCCGCCGCACTGCCCGCGTCATCGCACCACCTGCCCGGCCGGGGACTGCCGTGCCTTCATTCCTTACCGAGACGACTCCATCATGCGCCACACTCTTCTCTTCGCCGCGCTGGGCCTGACCGCCGCCGCTCCCGCCTTCGCCGCCAACGGCTTCGACGACTGGCCGACCAAGGTCGCCTTCAACGACGGCACCGAACTGGCCGTGACCGGCAACTACGCCTACGACTGGAACAACTTCTCCAACGACGACGGCCGCCTGGAGGACGACAATACGTTCCGGCGCAAGGAGTTCGGCGCCACGCTGAAGAAGAAGGGCGTGTACGACGCGATGGTGTACTTCGACTTCCAGTCCAAGCTGTGGCTGGACGTGTTCTTCCGCTTCGAGACCAAGGCCCTGTTCGGCGCCGATTACGGCAAGGTGCGCCTGGGCTACATCAAGGTGCCGGTGGGCCTGGAAGGCGTGACCAGCTCGCGTGCGGACAGCTTCATGGAAGTGGCGCTGCCGGTGCAGGCGATCTACCAGGGCCGCAGGACCGGCGTGGAGTGGACCTTCGAGCGTCCGCAGTACCTGCTGCAGGCCGGCGCTTACGGCGGCAAGGATCTGCAGGGCGACAATCCCGGCACCACCCAGGCGGTGCGCGGCGTGTGGACGCCGTTCAAGGCCGACGGCGACGTGCTGCACCTGGGCCTGGCGTATTCGCAGGAGAATCCGCGCGGCTACCACAACGGCCTGGACGTGAGCTTCAGCCCGCGCGCGCGCTTCCGTGCGCGCCCGGAAGCCGGCCTGACCGACGTGCGCCTGATCGATTCGGGCACGCTGGTCGACGTCGACCAGGTGCGCCGCACCGGCCTGGAGGCGATCTGGATCAAGGGCCCGTTCTCGATGCAGGGCGAGGCGCTGCGCGCCGACGTGACCCGCGACAACGGCCGCCCCGACTACACCGCCGACGGCCAGTACGTGTTCGCCAGCTACGTGCTGACCGGCGAATCGCGGCCCTACAGCGCCGGCAATGTCGGCAACATCAAGCCGGCCAACGCCTACGGCGCGGTCGAACTGCTGGCGCGCTACAGCCGCCTGGACCTGGACGACGGCACGGTGCTCGGCGGCCGCCAGCACGACTGGACCCTGGGCGCCAACTGGTATCTGACCAGCCACTTCAAGTTCCAGGTGAACTACGTGCGCGCCGATGCCGAGCGCGCCGGCGTGCGCGTCAAGCCGAACTCGCTGGACGTCCGCGCCCAGATCCAGTTCTGAGCCGACGCAGCCCGGCCGATCCGACGCGATCGGCCGGGCTGCGGACTGCTGCGCCAGCCGCAAGGGCTGTTCAAGCCGTCGGCAAGCCGACGGCCATTGCGTCACCGCGTCTGGCCACGCACAGCGTGTCCACGCTGCATCCGCGGGACTTTACCGACGACGCTCGCTGACGTGGGCGCATTGCAGACCTGCGACGGGCCGCTTGCTGCCGCCTGCCGATCCACGACACCGTCGATCGCCGCCGCGCACCGCAAACGGTGGCGCACCCTCTAAGCTGATGCGGTCCCGGCCGCCGCGTTCTTCCGCATGCCCTCGCTCCTGCGCCATCGTCGCCTGATCCTGCTGCTGGTCGTCATCGTCGGCGGCATGGTGCTGGCGATGCTGTCGGCGCAACACGTCGCCGAACAGCGCGCGCTGCGCGCCGAGAGCGTGCAGTTGCGGCAGCAGCTGGAGCTGTATGCGCAGACCCTGCAGCAGCGCATCGACCGCTACCGCACCCTGCCGCAGGTGCTGGCGCTGGACCCGGAACTGCGCGACGCCCTCACCCATCCGCTGGACGCGGCCACGCAGCAGCAGTTGAACCTGAAGCTGGAACGCGCCAACGACGTCACCCGCTCCTCGACCCTGACCCTGATCGACGCCAACGGCGTGGCCCTGGCCGCCAGCAACTGGCGCCTGGCCAGCAGCAACGTCGGCGCCGACTACAGCTTCCGCCCCTACGTGAAGCAGGCCCTGGCGCAGGGCAAGGGTCGCTTCTACGGCATCGGCATGACCACCGGCGTGCCCGGCTACTTCCTCTCGCAGGCGATCCTCGACGCGCATGGACGCACGCTCGGGGTGATCGTGATCAAGATCGAACTGGCTGCGCTGGAGCACGAATGGCTGCGCGTGCCCGACGTGGTGCTGGTCAGCGACGGCCATGGCGTGGTGTTCCTGTCCAGCCGCGACGTCTGGCGCTACCGCCAGTTGCAACCGCTCAGCGCGCGCGAGCGCGACGAACTGCTGGCGACCCGCCAGTACGCCCAGCAGACCCTGCTGCCGGCGCGACGGCGGGTCTTGGAGACGCTGGACGACGGCGGGCAGGTGATGCGCATCGACATGCCGGCGCAGCCGGCGCCGCTGCTGTGGCAGAGCATGGCGCTGCCGGAAAGCGGCTGGCGCCTGCACCTGCTGCACGACATCGGCGGCAGCCGCGCCGCCGGCCGCGCCGCCGCGCTGGCCGCGGCCGGCATCTGGCTGGCGCTGTCGTTCCTGGGCCTGCTGTTCCAGCAGCGCCAGCGCCTGGCGCGGCTGCGCCAACGCAGCCGGCGCGAACTGGAAGCGCTGTTGCAGCAGCACGCGCAGGAACTGCGCACTGCCCAGGACGGCATCGTGCAGGCCGCGCAGCAGGCCGACACCGGCCTCAGCCGCAGCCTGGAGCACCTGCCGCAGGGCGTGGTGATCATCGACGCGCAACTGCGCCTGGTGGCGTGGAATTCGCGCTATCTGGAGATCTTCCGCTTTCCCCCTGAGCTGATCCGGGTCGGCCGTCCGATCGAGGACGTGTTCCGCTACAACGCGCGCCGCGGCCTGCTCGGCCCCGGCCCGGTGGAAGCGGCGATCCAGCGCCGCCTGGACCACCTGCGCAGCGGCCGCCCGCACATGCGCGAGAGCGAGAAGGACGACGGCACGGTGCTGGAGATCCGCGGCAATCCGCTGCCCGACGGCGGCTTCGTCACCAGCTACGCCGACATCACCAGCTACAAGAACGCCGCACGCGAACTGCGCTCGCTGGCCGACGCGCTGGAGCATCGCGTCGCCGAACGCACCCACGACCTGGCCGAGGCCAAGCGCGAGGCCGAGAACGCCAACCGCTACAAGACCCGCTTCGTGGCCTCGGCGGTGCACGACCTGCTGCAGCCGCTCAACGCCGCGCGCATGTTCGTCTCGGCGCTGCGCGGCAAGCTGCACGATGCCGATGCGCGGCAGATCGCCGACCATGTCGACAACGCGCTGGCGGCGCAGGACGCGATCCTCAACAGCCTGCTGGACATCTCGCGGCTGGAAGCGGGCACGCTGAAGACGCAGGTGCAGGACCTGGCGCTGGACCCGCTGCTGCAGACCCTGGCGCGCGAGTTCGGCATCGTCGCCGAAGGCCGCGGCCTGCGCCTGGACTACGTGCCGACCCGCGCCACCGTGCGCAGCGATGCGACCCTGCTGCGGCGCATCCTGCAGAACTTCCTGTCCAACGCAGTGCGCTACACGCCGCGCGGACGCGTGCTGCTGGGCTGCCGGCGCGATGGCACCCAGTTGCGCATCGAGGTCCACGATCAGGGACCGGGCATTCCCGAAGCGCTGCAACAGGAAATCTTCGAGGAATTCCGTCGGCTCGGCGACGGCGTCGCCAACGACCGCGGCGCCGGCCTCGGCCTGGCGATCGTGGAGCGCATCGGCCGCCTGCTCGGCCACCGCATCGGCCTGCGCTCGCAGCTAGGCCGCGGCAGCGTGTTCTCGGTGACCGTGCCGCTGGGCGATGCCGCGGCCGCACAACGCCAGGCGCCGGCGGCGATGGCCAGCGACAACGGCGACGACCCGATCCTGCACGGTTGCCGGGTGTGGTGCATCGACGACGACCCGCGGGTCTGCGAGGCCAGCCGCACCCTGCTGACGCGCTGGGCCTGCCAAGTCGAGCTGGCCGCCGGCCCGGACCAGGCGCTGGCCGCGGCGCAGCCGGCGCAGGCGCCGGAACTGGTGTTGCTGGACGTGCGCATGGGCGAGTGCGACGGCCCGACCCTGTTCGCGCAGTTGTGCACGCGCTGGCAGGCCGAACCGCGCGCGATCCTGGTCACCGCCGAGGCCGATCCGGCGCTGCGCACCCTGGCGCAGGAGCGCGGCTGGGGCTTCCTGGCCAAGCCGGTCCGCGCGCCGGCGCTGCGCGCGCTGATGACGCAGATGTTGCTGCGGCGTGGGTGAGGCGGGTGCGTGCGCGGGTTGGACTTCTGGCCGCCGTACCCTCATCCGCCCCTGCGGGGCACCTTCTCCCGATGGGAGAAGGGAAGCGCTGGCCCCCTCTCCCACCGGGAGAGGGGTTGGGGTGAGGGTCCGGGGCGCACAGCGCGGCCCAAGATCTCATGCGCCGTTAGCGAACGGCCCTCGCCGCTGCCTGGTGACGGAGAAAATTCTAGCCACCGCACCCTCATCCGCCCCTGCGGGGCACCTTCTCCCGGCGGGAGAAGGGAAACGCTGGCCCCTCTCCCCCCGGGAGAGGGGTTGGGGTGAGGGTCCGGGGCGCGCAGCGCGGCGCACCACCTCATCCGCAGTTGACGCGCCGATCCCGCCGCCGCCCCAGCGGTGAAAGAATCCTGGCCGCCGTACCCTCATCCGCCCCTGCGGGGCACCTTCTCCCGGCGGGAGAAGGGAAGCGCTGGCCCCTCTCCCACCGGGAGAGGGGTTGGGGTGAGGGTCCGGGGCGCGCAGCGCCACGCACCACCTGATCCGCAGTTGACGCGACGATCCCGCCGCTGCCCCGACGGCGAAAGAATCCTGGCTGCCGCACCCTCATCCGCCCCTGCGGGGCACCTTCTCCCGGCGGGAGAAGGGAAACGCTGGCCCCTCTCCCCTCGGGAGAGGGGTTGGGGTGAGGTCCGGGGCGCAGCGAAGCCTCTACCACTCGCGCGGCGCAATCAGCTCCTCGACGTCGGCGTCTTCGAAACCGTAGGCCTTGGCGATGTACAGGAAATCCACGCCGATGTTCTCGCTTGCGGCGGTCTCGATCTCGCTGTCGTGGGCCTCGAACTCCAGCGCCAGCTTGTTGAACTCCTCGGTGGCGGCATGGGTCAGCCGGTACAGCGCCGCCAGATCCGCCGGTGCCTGCGCCTCGATCGCCTCGCACAACCGCAGCAGGATCTTCTGCCCCTTGCCGACCAGCGACGGGGGGAAGTAGTCGTCGTCCAGCATCTCCTGCAGGAACGGATAGTGGGCGGTCTGCTCGTTGCGGAGGGTCGTGGTGGGCATGGTCCGGTGGTCTCCGCCCGCGGGGGGCGCGGGCATCGGCGCATAGCATCGCGTATCCGGGCGCCGCGGAAAACGCCCCCCACCGCCGTTCGGTTCAGGCCTCGCCTTCCGGCTCCAGCGCCTTCACCAGCACCGCGGCCTGGGTGCGGCTGTGGCATTCGAGCTTCTTGAGGATCGCGGTCACGTGGACCTTGACCGTGTTCTCGGCCAGGCCCAGCGCGTAGGCGATCTGCTTGTTGAGCAGGCCGTCGGCCAGGCACAGCAGCACGCGGAACTGCTGCGGGGTCAGTTGCGCCAGGCGCGCGGCCAGCTGCGCATCGGCCTCCGAGCGCGCCGCGGTCAGCGGCGGAAACCAGGTGCCGCCGTCGAGCACCGCCGCCACCGCGATGCCGATGGTCTCGGCCGGCGAGGACTTGGGGATGAAGCCGGCCGCGCCGAACTGCTGCGCGCGACGGATCACCCGCGGGTGATCGTTGGAGGAGATCACCACCACCGGCACGTCCGGGCGCTCGCCGCGCACGTGCAGCAGGGCCGAGAAGCCGCGCGCGCCGGGCATGGCCAGGTCCAGCAGGATCAGGTCGGCATCGGCCTGCGCGGCCAGCGCCGCGTCCAAGGTGGCGGCGCTGGCCGCTTCCACCACCAGGGCGCGCGGCAAGGCCTGGCGCAGCGCGTGCAGCACGGCGGCGCGGAACAGCGGGTGGTCGTCGGCGACCAGGATCGTCGGGGCATCCATGGGCGTGAGGCGGCTGGCATGACGCCGCAAGGCGTCGGGTGGGCGCGGACAGCGCGCAGGACATGCAGTGTACGTGCGGCGCGGATGGATGCCGAGCGCGCGCGCCACCGGAGGGGCGCGTGCCAGCACCCGCCTGGCGGATCTTGTCGGCAGCGCGCGCCACGCGGCACAGCCGTGCACGAGCCGAACCGGACAATCGCCCAGCATCGTGGCCGCCACCGCCAGCGGCAGACCCCGACTGCCGCGCATTCAAGACCGACACCACAGTGGCCGATAACACGGCGTGATCGTCTCCCTCTCCAACCTGCTGGGCCGCCTGCCGCTGGCCGCGTCCTGGCTCACCCTGTGCCTGGCGCTCGCGCCGGCTGCCTCCGCGGCCGTGACCGCCGACGACGACGACCTGCCCAGCAGCCTGGAGCACTTCGGCCTGGACGAGGGCCTGTCGCAACTGTCGATCAACGCCTTGCAGAGCGACGACCAGGGCTTCCTGTGGGTCGGCACGCAGGAGGGCCTGAACCGCTTCGACGGACATCTGTTCCGTGCCTACCGGCGCGAACTCGGCAGCGACAGCCGGCAGAGCCTGCTCAGCAGCAGCATCGACAGCATCGGTTTCGAGCCGCGCGGCACCCGCCTGTGGCTGGGCACCAACGACGCCGGCCTGGAGGTGATCGAACTGGCGACCTGGCAACACCACCGCCTCGACACGACGCAGGGCCTGTCGCACAACCGCGTCACCCAGATCCTCATCGATCCGCAGGGCGGCGCGTGGCTGGGCACCGAACGCGGCCTGGACCGGGTCGAGACCGACCTGCAGCGGGCACGGCCGCTGGGCGGCGATGCGCCGGTGGTGGGGCTGACCTGGATGCCGGACGGCAAGCAGCCGGTGGCGCTGGACCGGCAATGCCGGCTGTGGCGGCTGGGCCGCGACGCACGCGAGGAACTGCCCGCGCCGCGCGGGATCGACGAATGCGTGGGGCTGCAGTCCGGGCCGGAAGGCCTGTGGCTGGCCTCGGCGCACGGCGGCCTGTTCCAGCTCGATGCGCATGGCGCAGTGCTGGCGCACTGGACGCCGGCGCAGTTGTTCACCCGCGGCAGCGACCTCAGCGCGCTGATCCGGCTGCACGACGGCCGCGTGCTGGTCGGCACCACCAACGCCACGGTGACGCAACTGGACAGCGTGCGGCATGTGCCGCAGCGGCTCAGCTTCGACCTGCCGCCGAACAGCGCGATCATCCGCTTCTACCAGGCGCACGACGGCACCTGGTGGATCGGCACCTACACCGCCGGGCTGTACCGGGTGCGACCGTTGTCGGCGGTGATCCGCAACGACGAGGAGCGCGTCAGCGACACCCACGCCTGGCCCAGCAGCAGCGTGCGCAGCATCTGGCGCGACGGCGAGCGCATGCTGATCGGCACCGACCAGGGCCTGCTGACCCGCGACGACAGCCGCGCCGCCTGGCATCTGGTGCCGGGGCTGGCCAGCCAGGCGATCCGCAGCATCGCCGCCGACCGCGACGGCTGGTGGCTGGGCACGCGCCAGGGCCTGTGGCGCCTGGACCGCAGCGGCGCGCTGCGACGCCTGGGCGGCCTGGCCGACGAGCACATCAACGATCTGCTGCTGGAAGGCGACACGCTATGGGCGGCCACCCGCCGCGGCCTGACCCGGGTGGTCGGCGGACAGGTGCGCAACGATCCACGCTGGGCGCCGCTGAACGGGCACACCCTGACCCGGGTCTACCGCGACAGCGAAGACACGCTGTGGATCGGCTGCAACGACTGCGGCGTATGGCGCATGCGCAGCGGCCGTCCCGCCGAACCCTACCGCCCGCGCGGCAGCACCCTGTACCCCTCGGTGTGGTCGCTGTACGAACACGACGGCGTGCTGTGGGTGGGCACCTTCTCCGGCGGGCTGTACCGCATCGATCTCAAGCGCGACGTGGCGCTGCGCTACAGCGACCGCGAGGGACTCAGCAGCAACGTCATCTACACCATCCTGCCGGATCCGCAGGGACGGCTGTGGCTGAGCACCAACAACGGCCTGAGCGTGCTCGACCCGCGCACCCGCATCGTGCAGAGCCTGGGCCGCCGCGACGGCCTGCAGAACCAGGAGTACAACAGCGGCCGCGGCTACCGCGACGCGCACGGGCTGCTGTACTTCGGCGGCACCCAGGGCGTGGACGTGATCGACCCCACGCGCCTGCCGCTGCGCAGCCCGCAGGCACGTGCAGTGCTGACCGACTTGCGCATCCTCACGGCCGGCGAGGACCGCAACGGCAGTGAGAACCAGACCGAGAGCGACGTGGTCTACGCGCAGCGCATCGCCCTGGACCACCGCGACAACGTGTTCACCATCGGCATGACCGCGATCGACTTCGCCGCACCCGGCACCGCGCGCCTGCGCTACCGCGTCGACGGACTGCAGAAGGGCTGGGTGTATCCGCAGACCGCGCACAGCGATTTCTCGGTCAGCCACCTGCCGCCGGACCGCTATACGCTGGTGGTGGAAGCGGCCGGGCGCGACGGCCAGTTCGGTGCCGCGCGACGGCTGCAGATCGAGGTGCTGCCGCCGCCGTGGCGGCATCCGCTGGCCTATGCCGGCTACGTGCTGCTGGGACTGGCGCTGCTCGGGCTGGTCCTGCATCGCGTGCGACGCACGGTCAACCGCGAGCGCGACATGGTGGAACTGTTGAACCTCACCGTGGCCGAGCGCACCCGCCAGCTCGAACGTGCCAACCAGCAACTGCTGCAGAGCAACGCGCGCCTGCAGGCGGCCACGCGCCTGGATCCGCTGACCCAGGTCGCCAACCGCCGCGAGCTGCAGGATTGGCTGGCGCGCGAATGCCCGCTCCTGCTGGCGGCGCTGGACGACGGCAGCAGCGCCGATGCGCTGTACTTCTTCATGATCGACGTGGACAACTTCAAGCGCATCAACGACGACTACGGCCACCAGGCCGGCGACGCGGCGCTGGTGCACTGCGCCGATCGCCTGCGCGGGCTGTGCGGCGAACGCGACCTGCTGGTGCGCTGGGGCGGCGAGGAGTTCCTGCTGGTCACGCGCCTGCCGCGCGAGGACGCCGCCAGCGCCCTGGCCGAACGCCTGCGCGCGGCGGTGGCGACGCAGGGCTTCGCCCTGGCCGAGCGCGAACTGACCCTGACCTGTTCGATCGGGTTCGCACCGTGGCCGTTCGTCGCCGCGTGGCCGGCGCTGGGCGACTGGGAACAGAGCGTGGGCCTGGCCGACCGCTGCCTCTACGCCGCCAAGGGCGCCGGCAAGGACGCCTGGGTGGGGCTGGCGCCGGGCGCGGCGCCGGACCGGCCGCGCCTGCACGCGCTGCTGGCCGGCGGCGCGCCGGAGGAACTGGGCGACAGCGTGCGCGTGCTGTGCTCGCCCGGGCGCCAGCCTCGCTTCGCGCGCTGAGCGCCGGCGCCCTGGGGCGTGCCCTAGCTCAGCGCGGCGGCGTCTGCTGCATGCTGCTGCGCCAGGCGTCCAGGAACTGCCGCCGCTTCAGCGCGTCCAGGTACACCAGCAGGCCCGGGCCCAGCGCGATCGGGCGGAACGCCGACGCAGCGGCCGGCCCACCCTGCGCGACCCTGCCCGGCTGCGGCAGGATCGGCTGCAGCCGCGCCTCGCGCGACAACACCTGCTGTCCGCGCGGCGACAGCAGGTAATCCAGGAAGCGGCGCGCCTCGGCTGCGTGCGGGCTGTCGCGCGGGATCACCGCCGTGCGCAGCGCGACCAGGGTGTAGTCCTCCGGCTGCACGATCGCCAGCGGCGCGCCGGCGTCGATGCGCGCCTGCGCGTACGAGCCCAGCACGTTGTAGGCCAGCAGCAAGTCGCCGCGCGCAACCTTGTCCAGCAGCACGCCGGTGCGCTCTTCCAGCAACACGTGGTTGTCGCCCATCGCCGCCAGCAGCGCCCCGGCCATGCTGCCGAGCTGGCTGTCCTGGGTCGCGAACAGATAGCCCACGCCGCTGCGTTCGACGTCGTAGGTGCCGATGCGCCCGCGCAGCGGCGAGGCGGGCGCGCGCAGCAGTTCCAGCAGCCGGCGGCGGGTCCGCGGCACCTGCGCGGCCGGCAGCCGCGCGGTGTTGTAGACGATCGCCACCGGCTCGTAGCTGATGCCGAACACTTCGTGCCGCCATTGCGCCCAGGCCGGCAGCGCCTCGGTCTGCGGCGAGCGGTGCGCCAGCGCGTGGCCGTCGTTCACCAGCTTGGTCTGCAGGTCCATGCTGGCGCTGATCAGCAGATCGGCGCAGCGCGGGCCCGGGCCCGGATGCAGGTAACGTCGGTAGATATCGCCGGCGATCACGTCCTGATACACCACCTCGGTGCGCGGATGCAGGCGTTGGTAGTCGCCGATCACCGCGGCGAATACCTCGATGTCGGTCGAGCCCTGGATGCACAGGTGCGCGGTGGCCGCGCCCTGCGCCGGGAAGCGGCGCACGTCGCCCGGTGCGGCCAGCGCGCTGCCGGCAAGCAGCACGGTCAGCAGCAGCGGCAGACGGCGCAGCAGCATGGACAGGCTCATGGATGCAACCTCGGCAGATGCAGGCTGGCGATCAGGCCGCCGCCCACGCGGTTGGACAGGTCGATGCGCCCGCCATGGGCCTCGACCACGCGCTTGACGATCGCCAGGCCCAGCCCGGCGCCGCCGGCAGCCGCGCCCTCGCCGCGCACGAAGCGCTCGAACACGCGCTCGGCCTCGGCCGCGGCGATGCCCGGGCCATGGTCGGCCACGGTCACCACGCAATCGCGCGCGCTGCAGGTCAGCGCCACCTGCAGCGCACCGTCGCCGCCGTACTTGCAGGCGTTGTCGATCAGGTTCTTGATCGCCTCGCGCAGCAGCAGCGCATCGCCGCGCACCAGCGCCGGCTCGCTGGCGACGGCCAGTTGCACGCGTGGCCGCGGCGCGGCCTGCGGCACGGCCTCGTGCAGCGCCTGGTGCAGCACCTCAGCCAGGTCGACGCTGGCGTAGCGCTGCAGGTTGGAGCGGTGGATCACGCTGGCGTCGCTGAGCAACTGGTTGAGCAGGCGGCTCATGTGCGTGGCGTTGCGCTCGATCGCTTCCAGGCTGCGGCGCATCTCCTGCGGGTCGTCCTCGTCCAGCGCCAGTTGCGCCTGCGCGCGCAGCGCCGCCAGCGGCGTGCGCATCTGGTGCGCGGCCTCGGCCATGAACGCCCGCAGGGTCTCGTTGCTGCCGGCCAGGCGCGCCATGAAGCGGTTCAGCGCCGCCACCATCTGCTGCATCTCCTGCGGCGCGGTCGCGGCCACCGGCTTGAGCTCGGACGGTTCGCGCCGCGACAGCTCGCGTTCGAGCGTGCGCAACGGCCGCAAGGCGCGCGACACGCCCAGCCACACCAGCGCCAAGGCCAGCAGCGACAGCAGCGCGATGGCGACCAGCGCGTGCAGCACCACATCCTGCGCCAGCGCCTCGCGGGCGCGGCGGGTCTGCCCCACCTGCACCCACACCTGGTCCTGCGCCGCCGCCGAGGACACCCGCCGCGACACCACCGCAAAGCGCACCGGCTCGCCGCTGTAGACCGCATCGAACAAGCGCGGCGGCGCGCTGGCGCGCGGCAGCGACGGCGCCGCCGGCAGGTCGTCGTAGCCGGTGATGGTGCGCCCGCGCGCATCGAACACGCGGTAGAACACCCGGTCCTCCGGCGCCATCGCCAGCAGGTCCAGCGCCGCATAGGGCAGGTCCACCTGCCACTGGCCGCCGGCCAGCGCCACCGAATCGACGATGGACAGCGCCGAGGACACCAGCAGGTGGTCGTAGGAACGGTTGGCGGCACGCTGGCCGTAGTCGCGCGCGACGAAGAACAGCGCCACCGCGCCGAGCAACGACAGCGCGCCCAGGTAGCGCAGCAGCGTGCGCCGGATCGACGGCGCCGGCAGCGCGGCCTCAGCCATCGGCGTCCGCTGCCGCCGGATCCGGCGGCGTCGTGGCCGCCTCCAGCTTGTAGCCGACGCCGCGCACGGTGACGATGCGCAACGGCGCGGCGGCCAGCTTCTTGCGCAGACGCCCGACGTACAGCTCGATCGCGTTCGGCCCGGCCTCGTCATCGAAGCCGAACAGGCCGTTGCCGATCTCGTCCTTGCCGACGACCTGGCCGAGCCGGCCGATCAGGATCTCCAGCAGGCGGTACTCGCGGTTGGGCAGTTCGATCGGGATACCGTCCAGGCTGACGCTGTGCGCGGCGTTGTCGAAGGCGAAACCGCCGAGCTGCACCACCTCGCTGGCCTGGCCGCGGTTGCGCCGCAGCAGCACCCGGCAGCGCGCCTCGAACTCGCGGAAATCGAACGGCTTGCCCAGGTAATCGTCGGCGCCCACGTCCAGCGCCTGCACCCGGTCCTCGATGCCGTCGCGCGCGGTCAGCATCAGCACCGGCGTGGTATCGCCGCGCTCGCGCAGCCCGGCCAGCACGCGCAGCCCGTCCAGCCCCGGCAGGCCGATGTCCAGCACCACCAGATCGAAACGCTGGTAGCGCAGCACCCCGGCCGCGCTCAAGCCATCGCGCTGCCAGTCCACCGCATGCCCGCTACGGCGCATGCGGCGCACGATCGCATCGGCGAGATCGGCGTTGTCTTCTACCAGGAGCAGGCGCATGGGGGCCGGGAATGGTGAATCGGGAATGGGGAATGGAAACAGCAACAGCAGAAGCCTAGCGCATCCGGGAACGTGCTTTTTCGATTCCCCATTCTCGATTCCCGATTCCCTACCGCCGACAGGTCGTTGACAGCTACGCCCGACTAGGCTGCGTCCATGCCGGTCCGCGGCCGTTGCTGGCGGACCGATCCAATCGCTGCGACACGCACCTGGGAGGGGACGTGGAACTGAAGACTCTGACATGGGGCAGCGCCTGCGCGTTGCTGTGCCTGGCCGGATCGGCGCGTGCCGCCACCGACGACGATGGCCCGGTGACCGCCGAGCTCGGCGGCCGCCTGCACTGGGATTTCGCCCACTTCGACAACGACCATCGCGGTACGCCCAATCCCGACGACACCGAGATCCGCCGGCTGTGGCTGGATGTGTCCGGCAAGTTCTTCGGATTCGGCTACAAGGTCGAAGGCGATTTCGCCGGGCTGCAGGACGACTTCAACGGCAAGGGCATCGAGGCCAAGGACGTCTACCTCACCCGCAAGTTCGGCGCCGGCACCCTCACCGTGGGCCAGTTCAAGCAGTACTTCACGCTCGACGACCGCACCGGCTCCAACTTCGGCCAGTTCCTGGAGCGCAGCGGCGCGGCCAGCACGCTGGCGCCGCTGTACCGCAAGGCGGTGTCGTGGCAGGCCGCGGGCACCGACTACACCTGGGCCGCCAGCGTCTACAGCCTGCAGAGCATCGACGTCTCCAACACCCGCGGCCATGCGTTCGGCGGCCGCGGCACCTGGGCGCCGGGCGCGCGCGACGGCGACGTGCTGCACCTGGGCCTGTCGCTGGCGCACGAGCACTACGACCATCCCGGCGCCGGCGGCGCGCCGGCGCTGAGCATCCGTCCGCGCCCGGCCGGGCACCTGTCCGACGACAGCCGCATCACCCTGGCGCGCTTCGCCGACGGTCGCGATACCAATGTGGACAAGTGGTCGCTGGAATACGCGCAGGTGCGCGGGCCGCTGTCGTGGCAGGGCGAATTCAGCGGCGGGTTGTTCGACGACGGCGCGCAGCGTGCCGACGTGATGGCGGCCTATGGTTTCGTCAGCTGGTTCGCCACCGGCGAATCGCGCCGCTACGACAGCAAGACCGGCCGCTTCACCCGCATCAAGCAGGTCAACCACACGTACGGTGCCTTCGAACTGGCATTGCGCTACGACCGCATGTGGGGCGAGCAGCACCGCGACGGGCAGCCCGACCTGCTCGACGCCTCCACCGCGTCGTGGACGCTGGCCGGCAACTGGTACATCAAGCCGAATCTGCGGCTGATGCTCAACCTGATCGACAGCCGCAACCGCGACCACCTGGCCGGCGTGACGCTGGACCATACGCGGGCCATCACCGGGCGTTTCCAATATGACTTCTGAGAGCCGGGATTGGGGAATGGGGATTGGGGATTCGCAACGGCGGGATCGCGCGATGTGACGTCTGGTCGGCCTCTTTTCTGATCCCTGACGCGGGGTCCATTTTCTTTCATGCACCACCCTGAGGAACTTCCATGCTGACCGCGCTCGGTTTCGGAATGGTCATTACCTTCATGTACCTGATCATGAGCAAGCGGCTGTCGCCGCTGGTCGCGCTGATCATCGTACCGATCGTGTTCGCGCTGGCCGGCGGCTTCGGCACCGGCATCAACGAGATGATGCTGGAGGGGATCAAGAAGATCGCGCCCACCGGCGTCATGCTGATGTTCGCGATCCTGTACTTCGGGGTGATGATCGACGCCGGCCTGTTCGACCCGCTGGTGCGGCGCATCCTGCGCCTGGTCAAGGGCGACCCGATGAAGATCGTGGTCGGCACAGCGGTGCTGGCGCTGCTGATCTCGCTCGACGGCGACGGCTCCACCACCTACATGATCACCGTCTCGGCGATGCTGCCGCTGTACCGCCGCCTGGGCATGAACGCGCTGAACATGACCTGCGTGACCATCCTCGCCGGCGGCGTGATGAACCTGACACCGTGGGGCGGCCCGACCGCGCGCGCCGCCACCGCCCTGCACGTGGACCCGGCCGACGTGTTCGTGCCGCTGGTGCCGGCGATGGCGCTGGCGATCGCCGGCATCCTGGTGCTGGCCTGGTACCTGGGCATGAAGGAGCGGCGCCGCCTCGGCGTGGTGACGCTGCCCGGCGATGCCTGGATGGACGGCAGCGTGGCCGACGACGGCGAGGCGCTGCCCACCGTGGAAGACGCCGAGGACATCAAGCGGCCGCGGCTGCTGTGGGTGAACCTGGCGCTGACCCTGGCGCTGATGGCGGCGCTGGTGATCGGCGTGCTGCCGATGCCGGTGCTGTTCATGATCGGCTTCGCGCTGGCGCTGCTGATCAACTACCCGAACCTGGCCGAGCAGCGTCGCCGCCTGGTCAACCATGCCGGCAACGTGCTGTCGGTGGTGTCGCTGATCTTCGCCGCCGGCGTGTTCACCGGCATCCTCTCCAACACCGGCATGGTCGAGGCGATGTCGCGCAGCTTCCTGGCGGTGATCCCCGACGCGTGGGGCCCATACCTGGCGGTGATCACCGCACTGGCGAGCATGCCCTTCACCTTCTTCATGTCCAACGACGCCTTCTACTTCGGCGTGCTGCCGATCCTGTCCGACGCCGCCAGCCACTACGGCATCACCCCGGTGGAAATGGCCCGCGCCTCGCTGGCCGGGCAACCGGTGCACCTGCTCAGCCCGCTGGTGCCCTCCACCTACCTGCTGGTCGGCCTGGCCAAGGTCGACTTCGCCGACCACCAGCGCTTCACCCTGAAGTGGGCGGTGCTGGTGTCGTTGGTGTTGATGGGCGGCAGCTTGTTGTTCGCGCTGTATCCGTTGGCCGCCTGAGCGCTGCCGGGAATGGGGAATCGAGAATCGGGAATCGCAAAAGCGGCCCCGCTTCCCACCATTCCCGATTCCCCACTCCCCATTCCCAACTCCGAAGGAGTTAAACCGTGACCCTCAGAATCGCCTACGTCACCAGCGGCATGGGCAGCATCGGTACCGCGATCTGCCAGAAGCTGGCGCGCAACGGCCACACCGTGGTCGCCGGCTGCGGGCCGGACTCGCCGCGTAAGTCGGCGTGGCTGCGCGAGCAGCGCGAGCTCGGCTTCGACTTCATCGCCTCCGAGGGCAACGCCACCGACTGGGATTCGACGGTGGCCGCGTTCGCCAAGGTCAAGGCCGAGGTCGGCGAGATCGACGTGCTGGTCAACAACGCCGGCGGCAGCCGCGACATGCTGTTCCGGCAGATGGGCCGCGAGGACTGGCAGGCGGTGATCGCCAGCAACCTGCATGCGCTGTTCAACATCACCAAGCAGGTGGTGGACGGCATGACCGCGCGCGGCTGGGGCCGCATCGTCAACATCGGCGCGGTCAGCGCGCAGAAGGGCCAGATCGGGCAGATCAACTACGCCACCGCCAAGGCGGCGATGCAGGGTTTCAGCCGCGCGCTGGCGCAGGAAGTGGCCTCGCGCGGGGTCACCGTCAACACCGTCTCGCCCGGCTACATCGCCAGCGCGGCGATCAGCGGCTTCCCGCCGGACGTGCTCGACCGCCTGGCCAGCTCGGTGCCGCTGCGCCGGCTCGGCAAGCCCGAGGAAGTGGCCGCGTTGTGCGCCTGGCTGGCCTCGGACGAGGCCGCCTACGTCACCGGCGCCGACTACGCGGTCAACGGCGGCTTGCACATGGCCTAGCGTCTCTGCTGCGGCCGCGCACGCAGCGCCGCGACGCGCGCCTGGCATACACTGCCGGTTCCGCTTCATTCGTCGCGCCCGCTCCGCATGTCCGACAAACCCGAATCCGGCGCGCCCGCCGCGCGCCTGCAGATGGCCGACATCGCGCGCATGGCCGGCGTTTCCGAATCCACGGTATCGCGCGCGCTCGCCGACAACCCGGTGGTCGCCGAGCGCACCCGCGCCTACATCAAGCAACTCGCCCGCGATGCCGGCTACCGGGTCGATCCGGTGGCGCGCAGCCTGCGCTCGCGCCGCTCCAACATCGTCTGCGTGGCGGTGCCGCTGATGCACGCGCACGAGCAGCCGCTGTCGGACCCGTTCATGATGACCATGCTGGCGCTGCTGGCCGACGCGCTGACCGCGCGCGGCTACAGCATGCTGCTGTCCAAGCTGGACCAGCACCAGGACCACTGGGTCGAGGACCTGGCGCGCAACAGCCGCGCCGACGGCGTGATCATGCTCGGCCAGAGCCATGAGCATGCGTCGCTCGATGCGGCCGCGCGCGGCGGCCTGCCGATGCTGGTGTGGGGCAGCCGCATCGACGGCCAGGCCTATGCCAGTGTCGGCAGCGACAACCTGCGCGGCGGCGAACTGGCCACCGCACACCTGATCGAGCACGGCCGCCGGCGCATCGCCTTCCTCGGCGACGAGCAGTTGCCGGAAGTGGCGCCGCGCTTCGCCGGCTACCGGCGCATGCTCGACGCGCACGGCCTGGCGTTCGACCCGCGGCTGCACGCACGCAGCCACTTCCTCAGCGAGGACGCCTACCGTCTGACCCGCGCGATGCTGAAGAAGACCGACCCGCCGGATGCGGTGTTCGCCGCCTCCGACGTGATCGCCCTGGGCGCGATCCGCGCCCTGATCGAAGCCGGCCACCGGGTGCCGCAGGACATCGCCCTGATCGGCTTCGACGACATCCCCCTGGCCGCCTACAGCCAGCCGCCGTTGACCACCGTGCGCCAGGATCTGGCCCAGGCCGCCACCCTGCTGGTGGCCGGCGTCCTGAACCTGATCGCCGGCACCCCGGTGGACTCGGTGGAGATGCCGGTGAGTCTGGTGGTGCGGGAATCGGCGTGAGGGGAGATAGGACCATCGCGAACGCGGCAAGGACGCGCACCAGGGCCGATTGATACGGAGCGCGTCCTCCAGCGCACCCGAACCCCAGCTGCATCGCCTCCCGAAACCTTCTCCGCCCTGGCAGCGCAAATCGCGACACCGCGGCACAATGGGTCACCAGGCCCCGACGACTCGTGCCGCATGCAACGCATTTCGCCCCTGAACATCGTGGACCTGCTGCTCGATGCGGTCTGCGTCGTCGAACCGGACAGCACCATCGTGTTCGTCAGCCCCGCCTTCGAGCGCATCTTCGGCTATACGCCGCAGGAGGTGGTGGGCAAGCGCATGCTGGACATGGTGCATCCCGACGACCTGCCGGCCACCCGCGCGCAGGCGGACAGCATCACCGAGGGCGAACTGCAGCTCCACTTCGAGAACCGCTACATCCGCAAGGACGGGCGCATCGCGCACATCCGCTGGACCGCACGCTGGGTCGCCGACTACAGCATGCGCCTGGCCGTGGCGCACGACATCACCGAACGCAAGTCGACCGAGGCGTTGCAGGCGGCGCTCTACGGCATCTCGGAGGCGGCGCATACCGAGCAGACGCTGCAATCGCTGTGCAGCCGCATCCACCAGATCATCGGTGGGCTGCTGCCTGCCGCCAATTTTTCCGTGGCGCTGTACGACGCGTCGTCGCAGGTGCTGCGGTTTCCGTACCATGCCGATGAGCACCACACTGCCCCGCCCAGCTTGCCGCTGGCCGAGGCGCCGCTGCACGCCGAGGTGATCCGCACCGGCTGCACGCTCCTGCGCGTACCCTACGCCCCCATCACGCCGGCATCGGCTGCACTGGAGCAACCCGCGCTCGCACCGCAGCCCCATTCGTGGCTGGGCGTCCCGCTGCAGACGCCGAAGGGCGTTCTCGGCGTGCTGGTGCTGCTCGGCTACTCCGAGCAGTCGCGCTACACCGACAAGGACCAGGCGCTGCTGCAGTTCGTGTCCACCCAGGTGGCAGCCGCCGTCGAGCGCAAGCAGACGCTGGAACGCCTGCAGCACATGGCCCAGTACGACCATCTGACCCAGCTCCCCAATCGCCAGCTGTTCCTGGACCGGCTCGAGACCGCCCTGGTGCAGGCCAGGCGCGCGCGCAGACGGCTGTCGCTGTTGTTCATCGACCTGGATCGCTTCAAGGACGTGAACGATACCCTGGGCCACGCGATCGGCGATCTGCTGCTGCAGCGCGTGGCGCGGCGCCTGCTCGACTGCGTCCAGGCATCGGATACGGTCGCCCGGCTGGGCGGAGACGAATTCGTGGTGCTGATCGAAGACTGCCACTCGGCCGACCATGCCACGGCAACGGCCGACAGGATCCAGGCCGTCTTCGGCGAGGCATTCGACCTGGACGGCCACCCCCTGCGCATGTCGCCCAGCATCGGCGTGGCGCTCTATCCCGATCACGGCGACGACGCCCACAGCCTGCTGGTGCACGCCGACGGGGCGATGTACCGCGCGAAGAAGGGCCCTGACAACCGGGTCGGCGTGGCGCCGGCGGCATGAGCGACACGTCGCCAGGCCGGCGGCGTTCACGCAACGGAATGGACCGAGACGTGCGAGAGCGGAGATCGACGCTGCAGCGGCGCTTCAGTGCGCCGTGCCGCGCTTTTCCAATTCCCCATTCCCGGTTCCCCATTCCCGACGCTTCACCAACACCATCGCCACCGCCGCCGCCAGCATCAGCGCGCCGGCCAGGCGGATCACGTTGCGCGGGTCGCCCTGCAGCAGGCGGTCGTAGTACAGCGGCAGGGTCACGATCTGGATCAGCATCGGCAGCACGATGAACAGGTTGAACAGACCCATGTACACGCCGGTGCGCTCGGGCGGGATGCTGTTGGCCAGCATCAGGTAGGGATTGCCCATCATGCTGGCCCAGGCCAGGCCGATGCCGATCATCGGCAGCAGCAACAGCCAGCGGTCGTGGATCGACGGCAGCACGCACATGCCGACGCCGGCGGCGACCAGGCAGGCGGCGTGGGTCGCCTTGGGGCCGAACCGCCGCGCCACCGGCACCATCGCGAATGCGGCCAGGAAGGCGACGAAGTTGTAGAAGCCGCCGATCTGGCCGTTGACCAGGCCGGCCTCGCGGAAGCCGTGCGAATCGGCCGCCGTGGTGCCGAACAGGGTGGTCGACAGCGACAGCACGATGTACTGCCAGTAGCAGAACATCGCATACCACTGGAACAGCATCACCGGCGCCATCTGCCGCATCGTCGGCGGCATCTGCCGCACGGCATCGACGATCTCGCGCAGCGTCGCCAGCGGCCCGACCGGGGCGCTGCGCAAGCGTTGCAGTTCCACTGCCGGCAGCACCGGCTCGCGCACGCTGCGCGCGGTGAGCAGGATCGAGGCGGCGGAAAAGCCCGCGCCGATCGCGAACGCGGCGATGGTGACGTAGGGAATGTGGTGTGCGTTGGCCGCGTCCTGGTTCATGCCCAGCCACACCAGCAATGGCGGGGTCACGTAGGCCAGGGTCTGGCCGAGGCCGGTGAACGCGCTCTGGGTCAGGTAGCCCAGCGGCCGCTGCGGCGGCGCCAGCACGTCGCTGACCAGCGCGCGGTACGGCTCCATCGCCACGTTGTTGGCCGCATCCAGCATCCACAGCAGCGCCACCGCCATCCACAGCGCCACGCTGAACGGCATGGTCAGCAGGCACAGGCTGCAGACCAGCGCGCCCACCACCATGTACGGCATGCGTCGGCCCCAGCGCGTCACCGTGCGGTCGCTGAGCACGCCGACCACCGGCTGCAGCACCAGCCCGGTGATCGGGCCGGCCAGCCACAGGTACGGCAGATTGGCGTGGTCGGCACCCAGGTAGTTGTAGATCGGGCTCATGTTGCTCTGCTGCAGCCCGAAGCTGTACTGCACGCCGAAGAAACCGGCGTTGAGCGCCAGCACGCGCGAGAGCGGAAGCAGGGGACGATCGGTACGCATGAGCATCGGCATCGGCCTGGACGGGTCGGACACGCGGGAGGCGTGCCGCAGCGGCGGAGCGGAGTGTCGCTGTGCCTGCAATCGTTTGTAACGCTGCGTTGCACCATGCAGAATGCCTCGATCTCTCATCGGAAAGGTTTGCGCAAGCGCCACGGGCGGCTTTGCTGCACTGCAAATTGCAATCGATTGCGGACAGCCGTATCTGTACGCCGCCGCACCCACCGCATGCGCCGCGCCCTGCCCGTTCAGGCAGCGACGCGCCGCCACTCACTGCACCACTCGCTTCGGGAGAGACAGCGATGCATCACCCTTCGATCCGCCTGCAGACCCTGGCCCTGGCCGTCGCCGCGGCGCTGTCCGCACCGGCGGCGCTCGCGCAACAGGCCACGCCCGCCGCTGCCGACGCCCCGGCGGCGCAGGGCGACGTGGTCAGCCTGGACTCGGTGTTCGTCACCGGCACCGCCACGCCCAAGAGCAAGCTCAAATCCAGCGTCTCGGTCAGCACGGTCGGCGCCGAGGCGATCGAGCAGTCGGCGCCGCGCAGCACCGCCGAGATCTTCCGCAACATTCCCGGCATCCGTTCCGAATCCACCGGCGGCGAAGGCAACGCCAACATCGCCGTGCGCGGCCTGCCGGTCGCCTCCGGCGGCGCCAAGTTCCTGCAGTTGCAGGAAGACGGCCTGCCGGTGCTGGAGTTCGGCGACATCGCCTTCGGCAACGCCGACATCTTCCTGCGCGCCGACTACAGCCTGGAGCGCATCGAAGCGATCCGCGGCGGCTCGGCCTCCACCTTCGCCAGCAACTCGCCCGGCGGCATCATCAACTTCATCAGCAAGACCGGCGACACCGCCGGCGGCAGCGTCGGCCTCACCCGCGGCCTGGGCGGCTACGACAACACCCGCCTGGACTTCGACTACGGCGCACCGTTCGCCGAACACTGGCAGTTCAACGTCGGCGGTTTCTACCGGCGCGGCGACGGCGTGCGCGACGCCGGCTACACCACCGACAAGGGCGGTCAGCTCAAGGCCAACCTGACCCGGCTGTTCGACAACGGCTACGTGCGCGTCTACGCCAAGTACCTCAACGACCGCGCCGCCGGCTACCTGCCGGTGCCCACGCGGGTCAGCGGCAACGATGGGTCGCCGCACTTCGGCAGCATCGACGGTTTCGATCCGGGCACCGACACGCTGTACAGCCCGTACTTCCGCAGCAGCGCCACCCTCGATGGCGGCAACAAGCCCTCGCGGGTGGAACTGGGCGACGGCATGCATCCGCTGTCGCGTGCGTTCGGCGCCGAGGCGCAGTTAGACATCGGCGGCGGCTGGACCCTGACCGACAAGTTCCGTATCGCCGACACCTCCGGCCGCTTCGTCTCGCCGTTCCCGGCGCAGGTGGCCGATGCAAGCGCGCTGGCGGCGAGCATCGGCGGCGCCGGCGCCAGCCTGCGCTACGTCGACGGCCCGAACGCCGGCCAGACCTACAGCGGTCTGGCACTGCGCACGCATCTGTTCAACGTGCACCTCAACGACCTGGGCAACGCGGTCAACGACCTCAGCCTGGCACGCGACTTCGCGGCCACCAGCGGCGGCACGCTCAACCTCAAGGCCGGCTGGTACACCTCGCGCCAGACCATCGACGTTGACTGGACCTGGAACTCCTACGTGCAATCGCTGGCGCACCGCCCGCGGCTGCTGAACGTGGTCGACGCCGGCGGCGGCCTGCTGTCGCAGGATGGCCTGTACGCCTACGGCGTGCCGTACTGGGGCCTGGACGTCACCCGTCACTACGACGTGCGCTACGACATCAACGCACCGTACCTGGCGCTGAGTTGGGACCAGGGCCCGCTGAGCGTGGACGGCAGCCTGCGCTACGACATGGGCCGCGCGCGCGGCAACACCGCCGGCGGCGTGCTGGCCAGCAATGTCGACGTGAACGGCGACGGCGTGATCGAAGCGCCGGAGCAAAGCGTGGCGACCATCGACTATGCCAACCCCAAGCCGGTGCGCTACGACTGGAACTATCTGTCGTATTCGTTCGGCGGCAACTACATGCTCAACGACGACCTGGCCGCGTTCGCACGCTACAGCCGCGGCGCGCGCGCCAACGCCGACCGCCTGCTGTTCGGCGTGGTCCGCGATGACGGCTCGGTGTCCTCCAACGAAGCAGTGAACGTGGTCAAGCAACTGGAAGGCGGCCTGAAGTGGCGCAGCGGCGGACTGAGCCTGTTCGCCACCGCCTTCGCCGCGCGCACCCAGGAGCAGAACTACGAAGCCACCACCCAGCGCTTCTTCGACCGCACCTACAAGGCGCACGGCCTGGAACTGGAAGCCGCGTACCGCACCGGCGGCTTCACCCTCAACGGCGGCCTGACCTGGACCGACGCCACCATCGACAAGGACCAGATCACCCCGGCCAACGCCGGCAACACCCCGCGTCGGCAGGCACGCTTCGTCTGGCAGCTGACGCCGAGCTACCGGGGCGAGCGCTACCAGATCGGGGTCAATGCGATCGGCACCAGTTCGGCCTACACCCAGGACAGCAACCAGCTGAAGATGCCTGGCTACACCCAGGTCAACCTGTTCGGCGACTACCGCATCACCGATGCGCTGACCGTTTCGCTCAACGTCAACAACCTGTTCAACACCTTCGGCCTGACCGAAGCGGAGGAAGCGTCGATCGCCAATGCGTCCTCCGGCGTGATCCGCGCGCGCTCGATCCCGGGCCGCACCTCCAGCATCAGCCTGCGTTACGACTTCTGACGAGGACCGCACATCCGCGCCCCGCCCGGGGCGCGGCCAAGCCCCCCATGACCGCACCCGCTCCTTCCGCACTGTCCGCGCTCGCCCACACCCTGTGGCAGGCGCATCTGCAACCGGACGCCGCCGACGCAGTGCTGCCGCGCCTGCAGCGCCACGGCGAACGTTTGCTGGCCCCATTGCATGCGCTGTACGGCGCGCATCCGGCCTTCGCGCAATGGTTGCCGCACTGGCTGACGCAACTGGCAGCCACCGCCAACGCGCGGTCGCCGGCGCTGCGCCAGCTCGATGCCGGGCGCGCGCCCGACTGGTTCGCCACCCCGGCGATGCTCGGCTACAGCGCCTATGTCGACCGCTTCGCCGGCACCTTGAACGGCGTTGGCGAGCGCGTGCCCTACCTGCAGGAACTGGGCGTGCGCTACCTGCACCTGCTGCCGTTCCTGCGCGCCCGCGCGGGCGACAACGACGGCGGCTTCGCGGTCAGCGACTACGGCCAGGTCGAGCCGCGCCTCGGCGACACCGCCGATCTGGCGGCACTGACCGCACGCCTGCGCGCGGCCGGCATCAGTCTGTGCGCCGACTTCGTGCTCAACCACACCGCTGACGACCACCCCTGGGCGCTGGCGGCGAAGCGTGGCGATACGCAGTATCTGGACTACTACCACCACTTTCGCGACCGCGACGCGGTGGACGCTTACGAGCGGACCCTGGGCCAGGTGTTCCCGCACACCGCCCCGGGCAACTTCACCTGGGTGCAGGAAACCGACGCCTGGCTGTGGACCACGTTCTATCCCTACCAGTGGGATCTGGACTGGAGCAATCCGGCGGTGTTCGGCGAAATGGCGCTGGCGCTGCTGCACCTGGCCAACCTGGGCGTGGAGGTGTTCCGCCTGGATTCCACCGCCTACCTGTGGAAGCGCCCGGGCACCGACTGCATGAACCAGCCGGAGGCGCACACGATCCTGCAGGCGCTGCGCGCGCTCACCGACATCCTGGCCCCGGCGGTACTGCTGAAGGCCGAGGCGATCGTGCCGATGGCGCAGTTGCCGCCCTACTTCGGCGAAGGCGCCGCGCGCGGCCACGAATGCCACCTGGCCTACCACAGCACACTGATGGCGGCCGGCTGGGTGGCACTGGCCGAGCAGCGCGGCGACATCGTGCAGGCCGCGATCGCCCACACCCCTGCCTTGCCGCCGGCCTGCGGCTGGCTCAGCTACGTGCGCTGCCACGACGACATCGGCTGGAACGTGCTGCAGCGCGAAGCCGCCGGCGGCGATGGCGTCGCCCCGTTCGCGCTGGCGCGCATCGCCCAGTTCTATGCCGGCCGCACACCCGACAGCTACGCGCGTGGCGAAGCCTTCCAGAGCAGCGGCGACGGCGTGCACGGCAGCAACGGCATGAGCGCGGCGCTGGTTGGCATCGCTGCGGCGCTGGACGCGCACGACGCCGACGCGCTGGAACTGGGCGTGCGCCGCCTGCTGCTGCTGTACGCGGTGGCGCTGGCGATGCCGGGCATCCCGCTGCTGTACATGGGCGACGAACTGGCGCTGGGCAACGACCAGGACTATCGCCACGACCCGTTACGCCAGCACGAGGGCCGTTGGCTGCATCGCCCCGTCATGGACTGGGCACGCGCGGCGCAGCGCCACGACACCGACAGCTTGCCCGGCCAGGTCTACACCCGCCTGCGCGGGTTGATCGCCGCACGTGCCACCACCGCGGCGCTGGCCGCCGACCAGCCGCTGCGCGCGTTCCCGCTGGGCGATCCCGCCCTGCTCGGCCTAGCGCGTGGCGAGACGTTCGTGGCGGTGTACAACTTCAGTGCGCAGCCGATTGCGGTCGATGTCGCCGATGCGCTTGGAGCAGGCGACTGGCACGCCATCGCCGATGGCGGCAAGGATCCAGCAACGCTGATGCAGTGGGATGGCATCCTGCCTGCGTACGGTCTGCGCTGGTGGCGGCACGGCTGAGCCGAAAACAGCAGCGGCGCCGATCAGCGCCGCTGCGTTGCATCTGCGCTTGCGAGTGCGTGCAGTCGGGACTGAAGTCCCTCCCACAGGCGCGCACCCTGGCTGGCCCGCAGCGGCACATCTAGGCCTTGTAGGAGCGGCTTCAGCCGCGACCGGCATCAGTGGGAACGCCCGTCGCGGCTGAAGCCGCTCCTACGGATCACGGAGCACGGGTGCGTCTAGTGGAGCACGACAAGGCGGGCTATCAACGCGACCTTCAAGCGCTGCGCCATCACCAGGAACCGAAGCGCCCCTTACGCCGTGATGGCAAGTCGGCCTTGCCATCATCGCGCTCGGTGAGCGCTCACTTCCCGCGCAGCATTCCCAGCAACGCATCGGCCGCCGCCTCGGACGAGGCAGGGTTCTGCCCGGTGACCAAACGGCCGTCCTCGACCACGTGCACGCCCCAGTCGGCGACCTTGCTGTACTGGCCGCCCAGGCGCTGCAGTTCGTCCTCGACCAGGAACGGCACCACCTCGGTCAGGCCGACCGCGGCTTCCTCGCCGTTGGTGAAACCGGTGACGCGGCGGCCCTTCACCAGCGGCGTGCCATCGGCCGCGGTCACCCGGCGCAGCACACCCGGTGCATGGCAAACGAAGCCGATCGGCTTGTCGGCGCGTGCGAACGCTTCGATCAGCGCAATGGAGTCGCGGTCTTCGGCCAGATCCCACAGCGGTCCATGGCCGCCCGGATAGAACAGCGCGTCGTAGTCGTCCATGCGCACCGACGCCAAGGTCTGCGTGCTCGCCAGCTGCTGCTGCGCTGCCGGATCGCCCTTGAAGCGATGAGTGGCCGCGGTCTGCGCATCCGGCGCATCGCTCTTCGGGTCCAGCGGCGGTTGCCCGCCCTTTGGCGAGGCCAGGGTGAGTTCGGCGCCGGCATCCTTGAACGTGTAGTACGGCGCGGCGAATTCTTCCAGCCAGAAGCCGGTCTTTTTGCCGGTATCGCCCAGCTGGTCGTGCGACGTCAGTACCATCAGGATCTTCATGCGGGTCTCCTCGTGAGGGGAAATGGTCATACGGGGATAGGCCGGGCGCCGCAGTATCGGCAGCCGCACATTCGCGGCGGGTGAGCGTCACGCGGCACCGTTCAGCAAGCGCCCGATATCGAAAGCCCGTCGATGTCACCCGCTACGATGCCACCCTATCGACCTGCCACCGCGGGTCGACCAGCGCGTACGAGCGATATGACCGGTGCGTGAAACACGACCTGGCCCAGCACGAATCGGCCATCGGCCGCCGATGCCAGCACTCGGATACCGGTGAGGGTTGGCGCCAGCGCTACGCTCCAGGCTTGGATCCAGGTGAGCCGCACGGCGCGCAGCGTCGGCGCGATGCGGGCGATGGTGCGCTCAGTACGAGCGCCACCACGCATCGAACCCGGCATGGTCCGTAGAGCTACACAGCCGATCCAGTAGATTCACGACCTGTACCGCAGTCGGCGATGCAATCGCGACGGCCGCGGCAGCCCCCCACCCCACCGCTGGATCAGCAGGGCCGCCGGCTCGATCTGGAGGGCGTCGAACGCCGAAAAGTATTCTTCGGCCGCGCCTTCCGCCGTCGAAGAACATCCACGCCGGACATGATCGATGCAAGGAAAGCCCGACCATGACACACACCCCTCCGCATCGTCCCTATCGGCCAGCCTTGTCTTGTTCGATAGCGACTCTTGAGCGTGCAATTACTTCTTCACGACGGGATTTTCCGGAAGACTCTGGATGACGTCACCCTTGTCATCAATGAAATCCAGCGATGCCTTTCCGCCGGGCGTGACGGACATGATGATCCTGGGATTTCCGGACTCGTCCGCGAGAATCACCGCAGACGATTTTCCGCGAGTACGCCCGACAAAGAGCCTCTGCGTCTGCTCGCCGCCCGCGTCCTTCCACTGTTTCAACAGCGCATCCTTCTCCGGCCCATTCGGGGCCGCCAGATACTTTTCATACAGCCCTTCGTACTGCTTGGCGAGTCCGCGATCGAACACGGAAAGGCCGGTTTCCATGAAGCCGCCCTCCTCGTAGTGATGCAGGGCGATTTGCTGATCTCCGCCGAACCGATCCATCGAAAGATGCACCCCGCCGCTGGGTTTTCCATCTTTGCCGATACTGCCGTCATAGATGAGCCCGCCAACCTCGTCGCCCACGCCGTTATAGAAGAGCATTCCCGGCATGTTGCTCCTCTCGGTTTTCATCACCTTCCCACCCATCACCGGATCGGGCAGCAAACCGCGGGCGGCCAACACCATGGACCTGGAGCCGTCCTCGTTGACGATAGTGATGCGCTTGACATCGATCTCGGAAAAGACCTGCTTGCTGCCAGCGCTTCGGGCACCCATCAGCATCAGCGTCAAAGGACAGGCAAGCGCCACAGCCGAAAAGATCTTCAGAATGCGATTCTGCCTGCGCAACTGCGCGATGACGCCAGCCGCTCCCACGTTCCCACCCTTGCCTTCCGTCATAGACACGCAAGCCCCCTTATCGGCGATAAATGTGCGACCCAGCATAAGTACCTGATTCTTCTTTCTGCAAGCAAGACGGACACGAGTGAACCCTCTTTCTTGCCACAGAAAATCCGCGGGCTTCTTTTCGTTAGAAAATCCGCGGGCTTCCTTTCGCTTCTTCAAAAAGCCAAACGGCCGGCAGCCCGCAATGCGAGGTTGCGATAGCCACAGGAACAGTGCAGTCGCATTCGACGCTTTCGATCGTCCACGCGGCTGGTCGCCGCGAATGCCGCCCACCTCCTGCAGCGCAGCTCCTTCCTTTCTGGAGCGCCCCTACTCCACCTGATCCATGCGAATCCGGTTGGCGAACAGCGAGAACGCCAGCATCCCGGCCAGGCCGCTGGCGCGCGCCACCCAGGTCGGCAGCCAGCGCGGCGGCGCCAGCACGCCGGACTCGAACAGCGGCGCGAACGCGGCCACGTCCTCCAGCGCCATCTTGCCGGCGAACAGCCAGCGGCACAGCGGCAGGCGGTCGCGCTGCAACGCCTGGCGGAAGAACGTGTGCACCGACACCAGCCCGCGCAGGTACACGGTGTCCTTGGTGAACGCGGCCCCGCCGCTGGTGGGCACGCCGCGGAACACGCGCTGCGCCGAGGAGAAGCTTTCCGCCGGCGATTGCCCCGCTGCGTCGAAGTAGCGGAACACCTCGATGAAGTCGGCGCCGTCGCGGGCCAGCGCGATCGCCTCGATGCGCAGGCTGATCCGTTTCATCCGCTCGATGTCGATGCTGCCGGTGATCTGCTCGGCGAAGGTCGCCAGGCCTTCCTGGGTGGCGGTAGTGCGCGGCGAGGACAGCGCCAGGCTCGGCAACTGCGCCTGTTGCCGGCCGTTGAGCGCGGTCAGCGAATGCACCAGCGCCTCGTGGTGGAACAGTTGCGCGCGGTCGTAGTCGCTGAAGTGCGCGCCGGAGCGCAGGCGGATGCGCTGCGCGCCGGCGGCGGCCTTGGCCAGCAGATCCGGATCCAGTTCCACCGTGATCACCCGCGCGCCGAAGAATTCGTCCAGGTCGCGCTGCAGCAGCAGGCGCAACGCGGTGGCCGACACCGGCACCTGCTCCTCGGCCGAGAACAACTCGCGGTCCAGCTCCTGGGCGATGCGGATGAAATGGCCGGCCGCCTCGCGGGTGGTGGGTCCGTGGCCGGGCATCGGGTCGTCCGGCACCCCGAACAGTTGCGCCGAATACGTGCCCACCGCCGGCGTGCCGAGCGCTTCCAGCAGGGCCGCGGCCAGATCCCAGCTGTGCACCGAGGCCTGCAGGTAGGCGCCGAGCGGATGTGCCGGATCGGCGGCCTCGGCGATCGCCGCCAGCTCGCGACGGGTGTCGGCGAAATCCAGCCTGGGGTAGTCCACCCGCGGCAGTTGCGGATGCCCGCGCGCCACGCTCTCCAGGAACGGCGCCTGCAACGCCACCGGCCAACTGGCCAGGGCCAGCAGGCGGATGCCGCGCACTGCCTTGACCAGCCGCGCATCGAGCGCGGCGTGGTGGCGGATCTCGGCCGGCAGCGCGCGCTTGGCCACGGCCGGCGTCAGCGGCGCAGGGTGCGGGGCGGCGGGCGCTTGCCGCCCGGCTTGCCGCCGCCGGGCTTGCCGCTGCGGCCGGCGGCCGCGTTCTGCGCCTGGCGCTGCGCCAGCTTGCCGGCGGCGCCGGCCACTTCCTCGCGCAGCTTCAGGTAGTTGGCCAGGCGCGCGGCATCGATCTCGCCACGCTCGATCGCCGCCTGCACCGCGCAGCCCGGTTCGGCCAGGTGCGCGCAATCGTTGAAGCGGCACTGCGCCGCCAGCGCCTCGATGTCGGCGAAGGCGCCCTCGGCCAGATCCTCCTCGCCGGTGGGCTTGAGTTCGCGCATGCCCGGGGTGTCGATCAGGCAGGCGCCGGACGGCAGCGGCAGCAGCGCGCGATGGGTGGTGGTGTGGCGGCCGCGCGAATCGGTGGCGCGCACCGCCGCGGTGCGCATCTTCTGCACGCCCAGCAAGGTGTTGGTGAGAGTGGACTTGCCGGCACCGGACGAGCCGACCAGCACCGCGGTCTGCCCCGGCTCCAGCCACGGCCGCAGCGCGGCGACGCTGTCGGCCTCGCGGGCATTGACCGTCAACAGCGGGATCGACTGCGCCGCCAGTTCCTCCAGCACCGCCAGCGCGTCGTCGGCGTACTCGGTGAGGTCGGCCTTGGTCAGCACCACCACCGGCGCCGCCCCGCCGCCGCCCACCAGCAGCAGATAGCGCTCGATCCGCCGCGGATTGAAGTCCGCATCCAGGCCGCAGACGATGAACACCGTATCGATGTTGGCCGCGATCACCTGCTGGTGGTAGTGCTCGCCGGCGGCGCCGCGCTTGATCGCGGTGCGCCGCGGCAGCAAGGCGACGATGCGCGTGTCCTCCAGCAGCACCCAGTCACCGACCGCGGCGCGTTCGTGGCTGGGAAAGCGCGGCCGCTGCCAGTCCGGCAGCGACTCGACCTTGAACCCGGTATCCACCGCGTCGGCCACCACGTAGCCGGTGCGGTGCTGCTCCACCACCCGCGCCGGCCGCGCCTGCGGATGCGTCTCGAACAGCGCGCGCCAGGCCGGCTCCTCGGGCATTCCGGGCCAGGGCCAGCCGATGGGGCGCAACGCGTCGAAGTCGATCGGAGAAGAGGTCATGCGCGGATTCTAGAGGCTGCGCCATGCCCTGAGGTGAGTGCAGTCCGGCCGCGGGGCGACGTGCGGGCATGCCTGGCACCGCTCGCCGCGCCCATCGCAGTGTCGAGCGCGGAGGCCAACCGCCATGGACGTCCCGCCACCGTGGCGCCCCCGCCCCGCCGCGGTGTCACATTTCCGCTACCATGCAGGTCCCACGCCCCACCGGCCAATGCGATGCCCACCCTGCCGATCAAGCCGCTCGCGATCCGCGAACGCCTGTCCGAAGTCCGCTACGAGATCCGCGGCGAACTGGCACGGCGAGCCCGCGAGCTGGAGGCCCAGGGACGCAAGCTGATCAAGCTCAACATCGGCAATCCCGGCGCGTTCGGCTTCCGTGCGCCCGAGCACCTGCAGCGTGCGATCGCCGACGACATGGGCCGCACCGATCCCTACACCCACCAGCAGGGCCTGCCGGAGGCGCGCGAGGCGATCGCCGCGGCCTACGCCCGGCGCCAGCATCCGGACGCGCACCCGGACCGCATCTTCGTCGGCAACGGCGTCAGCGAGCTGATCGACCTGTCGCTGCGCGCGCTGCTCAACCCCGGCGATGAAGTGCTGGTGCCCTCGCCCGACTACCCGCTGTGGTCGGCCGCCACCATCCTCAACGACGGCCGCCCGGTGTACTACCGCTGCGCGCCAGAGAACGGCTTCCAGCCCGATCCGGTGGAGATCGAGACGCTGGTGTCCTCGCGCACCCGCGCCATCGTGCTGATCAACCCGAACAACCCCAGCGGCGCCAGCTACTCGCGCGCGCTGCTGGAGAAGATCGTCGCCATCGCGGTCAAGCACAACCTGCTGCTGATGGTCGACGAGATCTACGACCAGGTGCTGTACGACGACGCGGAATTCGTGTCGGTGGCGCCACTGGCCGGCGCGCATCCGTGCATCAGCTTCGGCGGCCTGAGCAAGGTGCACCGCGCCTGCGGCTGGCGCGTGGGCTGGGCGCTGCTGTCCGGCGATGCCGAGCGCGTCGGCGATTTCCGCAACGCCATGGACCTGCTCGGCGCGCTGCGCCTGTGCGCCAACGTCCCCGGCCAGTTCGCGATCGACGCCGCGGTCAACGGCCCGGACACGATTTCGCCGCTGTGCGCCCCGGGTGGACGCCTGTACGAAACGCGCCGCGCGGTGCTCGAGGCCTGCGCCGCCAGCGAGCACCTGTCGCTGGTGCAGCCGGCCGGCGCGCTGTACGCGTTCCCGGCGGTGGTCGGCGCCGCCGCGCGCGGCTTCGACGACCACGCCTTCGCCCTGGAGCTGATGGAACAGGAAGGCGTGCTGGTGGTGCCAGGCTCCAGCTTCAACGTGCCCTACCGACACCATTTCCGCGTCACCCTGCTGCCGGAGGCGGCGACGATGCGCGAGGTGTTCGCGCGCATCGACCGCGTCCTGGCGCGTCGCGCCGAGGACGCCACCAAGGTGGTGCCGCTGAAGCCGCGTGCGGCTGTGGGGCGGTGAGTGGGGAATCGGGAATGGGGAATGGGGAATGGGGAATGGGGAATGGGGAATGGGGAATGGGGAATGGGGAATGGGGAATGGGCAAAGCGTGCCGGTCGGCGCGGCTGAGCGCATGAGCCACCACGGCCCAACGGTCGCGGTGCGATGAGCGCATCCATTTCAGCGCCCCTGCACCACCCGCCGCTGCGCTACCTCGCGCTGGGCGATTCCTACAGCATCGGCGAAGGCGTGGACGCCGACGGACGCTGGCCGATGCAGCTGGCGGCGGCGTTGCGCCGCGACGGCATCGCGCTGGCCGATCCGCAGATCGTCGCCACCACCGGCTGGACCACCGACGAACTGGATGCCGGCATCGACGCGGCGGCCCCGCAGGGACCGTTCGACCTGGTGACGCTGCTGATCGGCGTCAACAACCAGTACCGCGGTTACCCGCTCGACGACTACCGCGCGCAGTTCGATGCCCTGTTGCAGCGCGCGATCGGCTTCGCCGACGCGCGGCCGCAGCGGGTGCTGGCGGTGTCGATTCCGGACTGGGGCGTGACCGCCTTCGCACAGCCGCCCGCACACGACCCGCCACGCATCGCCGTGCAGATCGACGCCTTCAACGCCGCCGCGCAGGCCTGCTGCGCCGCGCGCGCGGTGCGTTTCGTCGACATCACCGGCTGCAGCCGCGACGGCGGCGGCGATCCGGCGATGCTGGCCGCCGACGGGCTGCATCCGTCGGCGGCGATGTATGCGCGCTGGACCGCCGTGCTGTTGCCGGCGGCACGCGATGCGTTAGCCTAGCTGGCGTACGCCCGCTGCCAAGGACCGACATTGCGCGACGCCAGCACCACCCAGCCCATGACCCGCCCGCAGGCCCTGGCCATCGCCCGCGCCTTCCTGCCCACGCATCCGCTGGGCAACCGCTACGATTACTACTACACGCGCACCAAGCTGCGCACCGACCCGCTGTATCCCGGCGTGCTCGCCGCCCTGCGCGGCACCGACGCGCCGGTGCTGGACCTGGGCTGCGGGCTGGGCCTGCTCGCGCACGCGCTGCGCGCCGACGGCCAGCGCCAGCGCTACCACGGCGTGGACATCGACGCGGCCAAGATCCGCCGCGCCAGCGCCATCGCCGCGCGCAACGGGCTGCAGGACACGCATTTCGCGGTGGTCGACCTGGGCCAGTCCTGGCCCGAGCACCACGGCAGCGTCGCGATCCTGGACGTGCTGCAGTACCTGGACCGCGACATGCAGTCCAACCTGATCCGCAGCGTGGCGCGCATGCTCACCCCGGGCGCCAAGCTGGTGATCCGCAGCGGCCTGGGCGATGCCAGCGGCCGCGGCCGCACCAGCCGCATCACCGACGTGCTCGCGCACCTGGCCGGCTGGATGCAGGAGTTGCCCAAGGCCTACCCCACCCGCGACAGCCTGCAGGCCCAGCTCGACGCCGCCGGCCTGCGCGCCAGCTTCGCGCCGTTGTACGGCAACACGCCGTTCAACAACTGGCTGATCGTGGCGGAGCCGCGTTGAGGCGGGTGCAAGACAGGCGCTTACGCAGCGGCCGAGTCGGCTGCGCCGACCCGCACCCGGATGGCCGCGCATGACCACACCCGCGCCACGGCCACGCTCCGGCCTGGGCATCGCGTCCCTGGCGACCAGCCTGCTCAGCGCGTTCTTGCTGCTCGCGGCGCTGTTGCTCAACACCTTCTTCGTGATCCCGACATTCGCCGCTGGCCCGCACGCGCCGATGTCGCTGCTGCTCGGCCTGCTGGCCCTGTTCACCGCCATCGCGCAGGTCTGCGCCATCGCGCTGGGCATCGGCAACTGCCTGCAGCCTGGCCGCAGCAAGCAGTACGGCATCCTCGGCCTGTTGTGCGCCCTGCTCACCCTCGGTGCGATGGCGGCGCTGATGGCCTACGGCATGACGCGGCCGGGCTGATTCAGGCGCCGAGCGAACCGATCGGCGCGTGCCGTGCATGACGCCATACCCCGGCCCCACGACGCACATCCGTTTCAGTCCGGCAGCACCGCCTGCAGCCCGCGCGCCTGCAACGCCTGCAACACGCCCTCCACGATCGCCGGGTTGTGCCCATGCGCCGCGCCCTCGTGCAGCAGCACGATGGCGCCGGGGCGCAGGTCGCGGGCGATGCGCGCGACGGTGATCGCGGGATCGCAACGCACGCCATCGAAGCCGCGCGCACTCCAGGCCACCCGGGTGAGGCCATGCCGGCGCAACGGTGCGGCGACGAAGGGATTGGTCATGCCCACCACCGAGCGGTACCAGCGCGGTGCGGTGCCGGCGATCGCGGCCAGGGTCTGCTGCGCCTGGCCGATTTCCCGGGCCATGCGCCGCGGCCCCAGCGCCCAGAACCACGCCTGCGGATGGTGCTGGCTGTGGTTGCCGATGCCGTGGCCGCGGCGCAGGATCTCGCGCACCAGCTGCGGGCGCGCGGCGGCGCGGGCGCCGACCAGGAAGAAGGTGGCCTTGGCCTGGTGGCGGTCGAGCAGGTCCAGGATTGCCGCGGTGTCGTCGGAGGGGCCGTCGTCGATGGTCAGCCACACCCGCGGCGCGTTGCCGGGCAGGCGGTCCAGCACCGGCGCATACAGCCGCGCCCGCGGCAGGAACACCGGCAGCACCAGCGCCGCGTGCGACAGCAGCAGCGCCGGCAGGCCGACCTGCCAGCCATACGCCCACCACAGCGCCGCCACCAGCGCCTGCGAGGCCAGCGCCCAGGGCAGCCAGCGGTACGGGTGGCGCGGGATGCGATGCAGCGTTTCCGGAACTGTCATGCCCCATGATGCCATGCGGCGTAGAATGACCGGTCCGACTCTGCGACGACTGCCTGCCATGTCCCTCGACCCCGCCCTGCGCTCCCGTATCGAAACGCTGCTCAGCTCCAACCGCGTCGTGCTGTTCATGAAAGGCCAGCCGGGCATGCCGCAGTGCGGGTTCTCCGCCAAGGCGGTGGGCGCGCTGAACGAACTCGGCGTCGACTTCGCCCACGTCAACGTGCTGGCCGACCAGGACATCCGCGAGGGCATCAAGGTCTACGGCGACTGGCCGACCATCCCGCAGCTGTACGTGGACGGCGAGCTGATCGGCGGCAGCGACATCATCCTGCAGATGGCCGGCAGCGGCGAACTGAGCGAACTGCTCGGCGTGGCCGCGCCGGACCGCACCCCGCCGTCGATCACCATCACCGATGCCGCCGCCGAGATGCTGCGCGGCGCGCTGGCCGACGCCCCGGGCGCGAGCCTGGCGCTGGCGATCGACGCGCAGTTCCAGCCGAACTTCCAGCTGGCGCCGACCGATCCCAACGCCATCGCCGCCGAATCCAACGGCCTGCGCGTGCAGTTCGACCTGGGCAGCGCGCGCCGCGCCGACGGCATCACCATCGACTGGGTGGACGACATCCGCGGCCGCGGCCTGGCGATCGACAATCCCAATGCGCCCAAGCCGGTGCAGGACCTCAGCCCGCGCGACGCCGACGACCAGGTGCGCGCCGGCAGCCTGCTGCTGGTGGACGTGCGCCCGCCGGAAGAGCGCGCGGTGGCGGCGGTCAACGTGCCGTTCCGCACCCTCGACGGCGAGCAGCGCGCGCAACTGGAAGCGCTGCCGAAGGACACCGCCCTGGCCTTCCTGTGCCACCGCGGCGGCCGCAGCGCGCAGGCGGCCGAGCACTTCCGTTCGCTGGGCTTCACCAACGTGCACAACGTGGTCGGCGGCATCGACGCCTGGACCGACCAGGTCGACGGCAGCGTGCCGAAGTACTGAGTCACGCACCGCGTTGTTTGCGTCCCCTGCGGACGCGCCGAAAGGGCGATCGAACGATCGCCCTTTTTTGTGCCCGCGCGCCGCGATCGCCATAGCGCGCAACCGCGCAACCGCGTAGGAGCGGCTTCAGCCGCGACCGGGCGTTCCCGGCAAGGCCCGGTCGCGGCTGAAGCCGCTCCTACCCTGGGCACAACCGCTTGGCGTCCTGCGCACCTGCCGGCGGCAGCATGAAGTCCCGCAATCTCCTGTGGGAGGGACTTCAGTCCCGACTGCAACGACATCCGATGCGCCAGTGGCGTCGCTGCCATGCAGCAGCGAACGCGCAGGTACCGCCTCCCTCAACCAGCGAACCCACCCGCCTCCAGGAACGCCTGCTCCTCCGCCGTGGTCGTGCGCCCCAGCGCCGCATTGCGGTGCGGGAAGCGGCCGAAGCGCTGGATCACGTCTTCGTGCACCACCGCCCACTGCAGCGACTCGGCATCGCCGAGCGCGCTGAACAGCTCCACCGCCTGGCGCTGCCGCGCCGCGTCCTCGGCATGCGTGTAGGGCAGATAGAAGAACATCCGCAGCTCCGCGTCGGTCTGCTGGTCGAAGCCGGCCGCCAGCGCCTGGTCGGCGTAGCGGCAGGCCAGGCCGTCGGTGGCGAAGGCGTGCGCGCTGCCGCGGAACACGTTGCGCGGCACCTGGTCGAGCAACAGCAGCAGCGCCAGCGCGCCCTCGGCGTCGGCCAGCCAGTCGCCGCGTTCGCCGCGCGCGGCGGCGTGGTGCGCTTCCAGCAGGTGCTGGCGCACATTGGCGTCGAAGGAGTCGTTGGCGGCGAACCAGCGTTCGCGGCCGGCGCTGCGCCAGAAGTCCACGACGGTGCGCGCGGGGGTGTCGGTCATCGCAGTTTCCATGGGCGGCAATCGGCCTGGATAGCAGGTTCCGCGTCGCGATCCGGTGCAGCCCGCCGCGCCGATGCCGCACCCGCACTTGGCAAGCGCGCCGGCTCGGGCTAGCGTGCGGGCACGGCCGCAAGGGCCGCGTCCATCTTCCGGGGAAAATTCGATGCGTCATCTGTTGCTCGCCTGCCTGGGCGTGGCGTTGTGCGGCCCTGCCGCTGCCGCCTCGCGTTTCGTCGACGATCCCTATCCCAGCACCTACCGCGCGCTGCCGTCGGTGCCGGTGCTGATCGAACACGCCACCGTGCTCACCGGCACCGGCGAGCGCCTGGACGATGCCGACGTGCTGCTGCAGGACGGCCGCGTGCAGGCAGTCGGCCGCGCGCTGGCCGCGCCGGCCAACGCCACCCGCATCGACGGCCACGGCAAGTGGGTCACGCCCGGCATCATCGACGTGCACTCGCACCTGGGCGTCTACCCCAGCCCGGGCGTCAGCGCGCACAGCGACGGCAACGAGGCGACCGCGCCGGTGACCCCGAACGTGTGGGCCGAGCATTCGATCTGGCCGCAGGATCCCGGCTTCGGCACCGCGCTGGCCGGCGGCGTCACCGCGCTGCAGGTGCTGCCCGGCTCGGCCAACCTGGTCGGCGGCCGCGGCGTCACCCTCAAGAACGTGCCGGCCACCACCTACCAGGCGATGAAGTTCCCCGGCGCGCCGTGGGGCCTGAAGATGGCCTGCGGCGAGAACCCCAAGCGCGTGTACGGCGAGAAGGGCGGCCCGTCCACGCGCATGGGCAACGTCGCCGGCTACCGCGCCGCCTTCATCGACGCCAGCGAATACCTGCGCAAGAACGCGCCGAAGCAGAAGAGCCCGCCCAAGCGCCACTGGTGGAGCCGCGGCAACGGCGACAACGACAGCAGCGGCGACAGCGGCGGCAAGCGCGACCTGAAGCTGGACACCCTGGCCGGCGCCATCAACGGCGACATCCGCGTGCACATCCACTGCTACCGCGCCGACGAAATGACCACCATGCTCGACCTGGCCAAGGAGTTCGGCTTCAAGATCGCCGCCTTCCACCATGGCGTGGAGGCCTACAAGATCGCCGACCGCCTGGCCCAGGAGAACGTCTGCGGCGCGCTGTGGGCCGACTGGTGGGGCTTCAAGATGGAGGCCTTCGACGGCATCCAGGAGAACATCGCCCTGGTCGATCGTCCCGCCAACGGCTGCGCCATCGTGCACTCGGATTCGGAGGAAGGCATCCAGCGGCTCAACCAGGAAGCGGCCAAGGCGATGGCCGCCGGCCGCCGCGCCGGCATGGACATCCCGCCCGAGCGCGCGATCCGCTGGCTGACCAGCAATCCGGCCAAGGCGCTGGGCATCGACAAGCAGACCGGCTCGCTGGAGCCGGGCAAGATGGCCGACGTGGTGCTGTGGAACGGCAATCCCTTCAGCTCCTACGCCCTGGCCGACAAGGTCTACATCGACGGCGCGCAGGTCTACGACCGTGCCGACCGCCGTCTGCAACCGACGTCCGATTTCATGCTCGGCCAGGAGGCTGCCCGATGAGCCGCGCCCTACCCTCGCCCCACCGCCTGGCGCAGCGCCTGGCCCTGGCCGCCTGCCTGCTGCTGGGGAGCGCGCCCGGGTTCGCCCAGGACGTGCTGATCCGCGGCGCCACCGTGCACACCGCCAGCGCCCGCGGCACCCTCGCCAATGCCGACGTACTGGTCCAGGGCGGGGTGATCCGCGCGGTCGGTCCCGGCCTGAGCGCGCCGGCCGGCGTCGCCGTGGTCGAGGCCAAGGGCCGGCCGCTGACCCCGGCGCTGTTCGGCGGCATCACCGAGATCGGCATCGAGGAGGTCTCCGGCGAGGCCTCCACCGTGGACAGCACCCTCACCCTGCCGCACGACCAGCCGATGCGTCCGGAGTTCGACGTGACCCTGGCCTACAACCCCGCATCGGTGCTGATCCCGGTCGCACGGGTGGAAGGCATCGGCTTCACCGCGCTCGGCGCCAACACCGGCGGCGCCTTCGTCGCCGGCCAGGGCGCGGTGATGCGCCTGGACGGCGGCGCCGATCCGATCGGCCCGCGCGCGCTGTACCTGCACCTGGGCAGCGATGCGCTGGAACTGAGCGGCAAGTCGCGTGCGGCGCAGTGGATGCTGCTCGACCAACTGGTGGCCGAAGCGCGCGGGCGCATGCCCGCCGACTCGCCGCACGCGCTGCTCACGCCGGCCGGACGCGCGGTGCTGGCGCGCTACCTCGCCGGCCAGGGCCGCATCGTGGTCACGGTGAACCGCGCGGCCGACATCCGCCAGTTGCTGCGCTGGGCACAGCGCGAGAAGGTGCGCATCGCCATCGCCGGCGGCGACGAGGCCTGGAAGCTGGCGCCGGAACTGGCGAAGGCGCAGGTACCGGTGTTCGTCAATGCGCTGGACGACCTGCCGGCCAGCTTCGACCAGATCGGCGCCACCCTGGAGAACGCCGCGCGCCTCAACGCGGCCGGCGTGGCGGTGAGCTTCACCCAGGGCGGCGACGGCGCGCACAACGCGCGCAAGCAGCGGCAACTGGCCGGCAACGCGGTCGCGCACGGGCTGCCGTGGGACGCCGCCCTGGCCGGCCTGACCCGGGTCCCGGCCGAGGCCTTCGGTGTGGGCGACCGCCTGGGCAGCATCGCCCCGGGCAAGCTCGCCGACCTGGTGCTGTGGGAAGGCGATCCGCTGGACGTGGCGCACTACGCCGAGCAGGTCTGGCTGGGCGGCCGCGCCATTCCGATGCGCTCGCGGCAGACCGAACTGCGCGACCGCTACATGCAGCAGAACGGCGCGCTGCCGAAGGCGTACACGCACTAGCCTCGCCGAGACGCGAAGACGGCAGCGTGCAGACGCTGCCGTCCCGCCGAGGTGCCGATCTGCGGTTCGGCGTGGACGCGCACGGGCAGCGTGCAATTGCGCGCGCCGTGAGGCGCTGCGGGCAGACACGCCACACGCTCCGGCGAGGACGTCGCGACGCTGCTACGCTGCGCCCCTGGCCCGACGGAGACGCCCCGATGCGCGGTTCGCTGTCCCTCCTGCGCCTGCTGCCGCTGGCGCTGCTGATGGTCGCCAACGGCGCCGGCGCCGCGCCGCCCACGCCCGGCGTCTATCTCGCCGATGGCGGCGACCGCCTCGACGTGGCGCGCGACGCCGACGGCCTGGGCTTCTCGCTCGACGTCACCGGCGCCAACGGCCATACCTGTGCGCTGGACGGCACGCTGCAGGGCGAACTCGGCTTCACCCGCGCGCACGACGACGATCCCGCGTCCCTGTGCCGCACCCGCTTGCACGCCGAGGGCGACGCCATCCGGGTCGAGGCGCTCACCCCCGACACCTGCCACGACTACTGCGGCGCACGCGCCTGGTTCGAAGGCGACTACCGACGCGCCGCCCCGGCCTGCGTGCCCGAGGCGGCGGAGGCCACGCGCGCGCGCTTCCTGCGCCAGTACCAGGCCAAGGACTACGCCAACGCCGACCGCACCCTGGCGGCGCTGCTGGACGGCTGCGGCAAGACCCTGTTCTGGCTGGACGCCGCGCAGGTCCGCACCGATCTGGCGCTGACCCAGTACCACCTGGGCGACCGCGCCGCTTGCCTGCACACGCTGGCACCGGTGCTGGAACGCGCCGGCAGCGATGCCGAGGACGTGCGCAACCGCCTGCCGCCCAGCGATGCCGACGGGTTCCTGCCGATCGCCCGCGCCGCCTGGCACAACGCGGCACTGTGCAAGGCGCCGCCGCGCTGAGCCAGGCGGGCACGACGGCGCCCGTGCGGCGCCGTCAGTTGGCGCCGATGTTGGCCTGGATCCAGGCCCAGCCGTTGCCGCGCACCACCTCGAAGCCGGCCTCGACCACGTGCAGGTACATCGCGTTGCTGAAGCGTCCGTCCTGCGCGCGGTGCGTGTGCAGCCAGCTCAGGAACGGCTTGATGTCGATGTTGAGATTGCCGTTGCTCGGCAGGGTCGGCTGGCCGGCGGTGTTGTGCGGAATGAAGGTGTAGACGTAGTAGCCGGCGGCGCTGTTCATGCCTTCCCACAGATCGAAGGTATAGCCGCCGGCGCTGATGACGTTGCTGGCGGTGAGCCTGCCGATCGGATAGGAGTTGTGGCCGCCCCAGATCATCACTTCGGCCTGCGGAATCGCGCTGGAGGACACCGTGCTGTCCCAGCGGAAGAACAGGTCGTAGGCGAAATCGCCGGCCAGGTTGCTGCCGCCGGACGAGTACGCGAAGGTGGCCGGCAAGGACCGCAGCGCCGAGACCTGCCGCGGGAAGGTGCGGTCGGCGGTGGGATTGAAGCCGTAGTGCGAGCCGCGCAGGATCGCCGGATAGCCGTACAGGCTGGCGTTGGGGAAATTGAAGGTCACGGTCATGCTCGGCGTGCTGCCGCTGTGGAACGTGCCCTGGATGACGTTGTTGGGATCGTTGAAGTTGTTCACCCAGGCGTACTGGTTGCCGTACACCTGGTAGGGACCGGCCAGCGCCAGCGGCGTAACGGCGAACAGGGCGGCGGCGAACAGCGCGCGCAGAGCGCGGGTCCGGCCGCGCGGCGACCCGACGGCGGTGGCGGGAAGCCGCGGCGAAGCGGCGGAAACGGGAGCGGAAGCGTGCATGGCGGTCTCTCCTGAGCGTGCAGGGGCAGCGAAGCTGCTGCCGCGGCGGACGCTAGCAAGGCGCGCGCGCCGCGAGCTATGACAAGACCCGCGCGCGCCATGCGCCAGCGCAATAGCGCTACCGCGATCCAGGCCGCGGCCGCGCGGTGCTTCACAGATATCGCGAGCCGGCGAGATTTTCGCCAAGGCATCGTCTACGCAGCGCGGTCGACGCCACACCCAAGCCGCCCCCACATCCCGCACTGCACCATGCGCAGCGAGTCGCAGTGGGCACGACGCCGCGATAAGCTGATGGGTCATTGCGGAGAAGCACGATGACATTGCGCTGGTACTTCGATTTCATCTCGCCGTTTTCCTATCTGCACTGGCAGCAGGTGAAAACGCTTCCGGAGTTCGACCGGATCCAGCCGGTGCCGATCGTGTTCGGCGCGGTGCTGGCGCACCTGCAGGCGCGCGGGCCGGCCGAGGTGCCGCACAAGCGCGAGTTCACCTACCGCTTCGTGCAATGGCAGGCGCAGCAGCAGGGCGTGCCGCTGCGTTTCCCGCCGGCGCATCCGTTCAACCCGCTGACCGCGCTGCGCCTGTGCGTCGCCGCCGGCACCACGGCGCAGGCCATCGATGCGCTCTTCGACTGGCTGTGGCGCGATGGTCACGCCGGCGACGACGCCGCGGCGCTGGCGCCGGTCGGCCAGGCGCTGGGCATCGCCGACGTGGCCGCGGCCACCGCCGATGCGCAGGTCAAGGCGCAGCTGCGCGCCAACACCGAGCAGGCGCTGGCGGCCGGCGTGTTCGGCGTGCCGACCCTGCAGATCGACGACACCCTGCTGTGGGGCAACGACGCGCACGCGCTGATGCGGGCGGTGCTGGCCGATCCGCAGCTGCTGCAACGCGGCGAGATGGCACGCCTGGCGACGCTGCCGGCCGCCGTGCAGCGGGGCGCCTGAGTGGCCGCCATGTTCATCGACATTTCCCCGTACTGGAGCTTCAGCGGATGCGTATCGGCATCGTCGTAGATTCCGCCTGCGATCTGCCGCAGGACTACATCGCGCAACACGACCTGGTGGTCCTGCCGATCAGCGTGCGCCTCGGCGGCACCGTGCTGGCCGATCGCCGCGACGAAGCGGCGACGCTGGAATTCCTGCACGCGCAGGTCAGCGCGCACGGCGCCGAGGCCGAGACCGTGCCGTACAGCGTGGCGCAGATCCGCGAGCTGTTCCTGGGCCGGCTGGTCATCGACTACGACCACGTGTTCTGCCTGACCATCGCCAAGACCCGCAGCCCGATCCACGACCACGCGCAGCAGGCCGGTTTCGCCATCCTCAACGACTACAAGCCGATCCGCCAGGCCGCCGGTCACGCCTCGCCGTTCGCGCTGCGGGTGATCGACACCCAGAACCTGTTCGCCGCGCAGGCGGTGATCGCCGTCGAGGCGGTGCGCTTGCGCGCCGACGGCGCCGGCGTGCAGGCCATCCGCGAGCGGCTGGAGACGCTGGCCGAGCACACCCAGGGCTACATGATCGCGCGCGACCTGTACTACCTGCGCAGCCGCGCGCGCAGCAAGGGCGACCGCAGCGTCGGCCTGCTCAGCGCCGCGCTCGGCTCGGCCCTGGACATCAAGCCGGTGCTGCACTGCCACCGCGGCGAGACCGCGCCGGTGGCCAAGCTCAAGGGCTTCGACCACGCCGTGCAGACCCTGTTCGGCCTGGCCGCCAAGCGCGTGGCCGCCGGCCTGATGACGCCCACGCTGTGCCTGAGCTATGGCGGCGAACTGGCGGAACTGCGCGCCCTGCCCGGCTACGCGGCGCTGCGCCAGGCCTGCGACGGCCACGGCGTGGCGCTGCAGGAAAGCGTGATGAGCCTGACCGGCATGGTCAACGTCGGCAAGGGTGCGCTGGTGCTGGGCTTCGCCGGCGACGCGCTGCGCTTTGGCTGATCCGTCCGCGGGCCGCGTCGACGGCGGCGCGGCGCCGGCTCTGCTAGGCTCCGCCGCTTCGTACCGCCCACAAGAGATGCCCATGGCCGTGACCTACTCGATCAGCCTGCCCGATCCCGCCCGTGCCCGCGGCAGCCAGCCGTCGCTGAGCTTCACCGCGCACGGCGCCGACGCCTTCGCCGAACAACTGCAGGCCGCGCTGAGCGACCCGGCCTGGTTCGAGCGCTGGCGCGCGCTGCAGCCGGAGCCGGACGAGGTCGATCCGGCCCTGGGCGTGACCGATCCGGCGGCACGGGTGACCGGCCGCCAGGACGATCTGCGCATCGACCTGTCCGCCACCACCAGCATCCCCGGCGACATCCTCAAGCAGCGCCTGCGCCTGCTCGCCGGCAGCGGCTGGGAACTGCGCGACGTGCGCTGAACCGCGCGCCCAGGCCACCGCACTGCGGTGGCCGACGCGCCCAAGCGGAGCCGTGCCACGCTACGACACGGCCACCGCGCGGCGCGGCCAGGACCAGCGCAGATTGACCGCCAGCGTGCCCAGCACGATCAGCGCCAGGCCCAGCCACTGCACCGGCACCAGCCGGTGGCCGTACAGCAGGTAGTCCAGCAGCAGCGTCACCAGCGGGTAGACGAAGGCGACCACCGCGATCGCCGCCACGTGCAGGTGCCGGTAGGCGCTGTAGAACAGCACGTACACCACGCCGCTGTGGATCACGCCCAGGCCGACCAGCCACAACCAGTGCCGCCCGGGATGCAGCGCGGCGCTGCTGGAGAAGCCGGCCAGCATCGCCGCACCGACCCAGCACTGCACCGTCACCACCGCCAGCGGCCGCTCGCGGCTGATCCGCCGCGACATCAGCAACGAGGCGCCGCACAGCAACGCACCCAGCAGCGTCAACGCGATCCCGCCCAGGTAGCCGCGGTCGGCGCTGGACCACAGCCGCAGCGGATCGGCCGAACAGGCCACGCCGACGAAGGCCAGCAGCGTCCAGCCCAGGTCGGCACGGCGGCTGCGCTCGCCCTGCAGCAACGCCGCCAGGATCAGCATGACGAACGGGAACACGTGGTAGACCATGGTCGCCACGCCGATCGACGAGCGCGCCATGCCGGCGAACAGCGCCACCCAGTTGAGCACCAGCAGCACGCCGCTGAGCGCGGCATCGCGCAGCAGCGCGCGCTCGCGCCACAGACCGCGCAACTGCCCGCCGAGCAGGCCGCACACGGTCAGGAACAGCGCGCCGAACAGGCAGCGGTAGAACACCGCGGTCACCGGATCCTGGCCGCTCTCGTGCACGAACACGCCGACCGAGCCGATCAGCACCTCGGCCAGCAGCAGTTGCCACAGCGCGCGTCGTGACGCGCCCGCGGGCGCCGCGTGCACCGCGCTCACAGCGCGATCGTCCCGTGCAGGTACTGCACCGCTGCGCCGCGCACCTGCACGTGGTCCGGCAACACCCGGCACTCCAGTTCGCCGCCGCGCGCCGAGGCCTGCCACGCGCGCAACGCCTGCTTGCCCAGGCGCTGCGCCCACAGCGGCGCCAGCGCGGCATGGATCGAGCCGGTCACCGGATCCTCGGCACCGCCGTTGGCCGGCCAGAAGTAGCGCGAGACGAAATCGTGCTCTCGCCCGGGCGCGGTGACCGCGACATCGCGCGGCGCCAGCGCCAGCATCCGCGCCAGGTCCGGCACCACCGCCCGCACCTGGGCTTCGTCCGCGTACACGGCGATGTAGGCCTGGTCGTTGCGGTATGCCGCCTGCGGCGCGATCGACAGCGTCTGCGCGAGTTCCTGCGGCACCGTCGCCAACGCCGTCGGCGCCTGGTTCGGGAAACGCAGGACGAAGCGCCCATCGGCCTCGCGGTCCACCCCCAGTTCGCCGACCGCCGCGGCGCGGAACCGCAACGGCAGCGGCGCCAGGCCCTGGGTGGCGACGACGAAGGCGCTGGCCAGGGTGGCATGGCCGCAGAACCCCACTTCGCGCAGCGGCGAGAACCAGCGGATCGCGAACGCGCCATCGGCCTCGGGCACGAAGAACGCGGTCTCCGACAGATTGTTCTCGCTGGCGATGGCCTGCATCAGCGCGTCCGGCAACCACGCCTGCAGCGGCACCACCGCGGCCGGGTTGCCGCGGAACCGCACGGTGGTGAACGCATCGACGATGAACAGCGGCAGCTGCAAGCGCGGCCTCGGGAGTGGGGAAGGACGCGGCCAGTGTGCGCCGGGGTGGGCGACCAGCACAGAGTCAGATACGCTGCAAATCGACCGATACAGATGAGGCCGCCGCATGCGCCTGTACGAAGCCCTCGCCAGCCAGCTGCGCGACCAGATCGCGCAGGGCACGCTGCGTGCCGGCGAGCGCCTGCCGTCGATCCGGCAACTGGCCGCCGGCCACGGCATCAGCGCCGCCACCGCGGTACAGGCCTGCCTGCAACTGGAACGCGAAGGCCGGGTGCAGGCACGGCCGCGCTCGGGCTACTTCGTCCGAGCCGCAGCGACGCCGCTGCCGGCCGCTGCCGGCCCATCGCGGCGGCGCGCGCCGGGCGCGGTGGCCAATCCGGCGCTGCAAGGCGTGCTGGACATGCTCGCGCGCTCGGACCTGGTGCCGCTGCACACCGCCACGCCGGCGGCGGCGCTGCTGCCCGGCGCGCAGCTGGCCAGCGCGCTGGCGCGGCAGTTGCGCCGCCAGCGCAGCGCCGCGCTCGACTACGCCCCGCCGCAGGGCCATGCCGCGCTGCGCCGGCAGATCGCGCAGCGCTACGCGCACTGCGCCACCGCCGTGGCCGCCGACGAGGTGGTGGTGACCGCCGGCGCGATGGAGGCGATCAGCCTGGCGCTGCGCACCCTCACCGCGCCGGGCGACGTGGTGCTGGTCGAGACCCCGACCTACCACGGCATCCTGCAGGCGGTGGCGGCGCTGCGGTTGAAGGTGCTGGAAGTGCCGAACCGGCCCGGCCAGGGCATCGACGCCGCGCGCCTGGACGCGCTGCTGCAGCGCACGCCGGCGCGCGCCGCGGTACTGGTGCCGAACTTCAACAATCCGCTGGGCAGCCTCACCCCCGACGCGGCCAAGCGCGCCCTGCTGGACAGCTGCGCGCGCCACGGCACGGTGGTGATCGAGGACGACATCTACGGCGAACTCGACTGGTCGGGGCAGCGCCCACGGCCGCTGCGCCGTTTCGACACGCACGGCAACGTGATCACCTGCGGCGCCTTCTCCAAGGTGCTGGCGCCCGGCCTGCGCGTGGGCTGGCTGCTCGGCGGCGCCTGGACCGACGCGCTGGTCCGCGCCAAGTATTTCTCCACCATCGGCGGCGCCAGCCTGCCGCAACTGGCCCTGGCCGATTACCTGCAGCGGCACGACCTGGAGCGCCACCTGCGCAGGCTACGCCGCACCCTGGCCGACAACGGTCAGCGCCTGCGCGAGGCGGTGCTGCGGCACTGGCCAGCCGGCACCCGCATCGGCGACCCGGCCGGCGGCCTGTCGCTGTGGCTGCAACTGGCCGACGCCGGCAGCGGCCAGGCCCTGTTCGAGGCCGCCCTCGCCGCCGGCATCGGCACCTCGCCCGGCCACCTGTTCTCCAGTCGCGGCGACTACGCCGACCACCTGCGGCTGAGCTGCGGCCAGCCGTGGAGCGAGACGCTGGAACACGCCATGCGGCGGCTGGGCAGGCTGGCGGCGCGGCTGCCGCGCTGAACGCGACGCCCGGCGCCACGGCGCCGTCCCGATGCGAAACGCGCGCTGCCAGCGTTTGCCTGACAGTCCACCGCACCATGTGCTGTCCCACCTGCGCCGCGGGGCGATGCAGTGGGCTCGACGTGAGCGCTTGCCGATCCAGGCGATCGCCGCCGCGCTACGGCACGCCTGCGTCGGCGCGTCCCGCGCAAGGGCGTCGATGCGATCGCCGGCAGCCGGACGCAGCTGCGCTATCGCGTTGCCGCGCCGATCGCCAACGCCACGCAGGCACCGAACACGGTGCAGGCCAGCATCGCCACCGCGCTGAGCGGGCTGCGCCAGCGCTGCCAGGGGAGCAGCAAGGTGCGACGGCAGGACATAGCGCGGCTCCGATCCAGGGACGTGGGGATGGCGAACATTGCGGAATCTAGCCAGCGCCCGTCTCAGCAGGCGCGAACGCGATCGCACAACCGCACGCTGGGTGCCGCCGCCCCCACGTTTGTTTACGAGACCGGCCACACCGCCGCCCTGATGGTCACGGCGCTGTCATGTGCACGACCGGTGCGGCAGCATGCGCAGGAAACGCAGCGCCCCGGCCACGCTGTGCGGCGCCCTGCCCGGCGGTCCGCGTCGCACGCGGCCGCCGGCGGAGCGCGCTCAGCCCTGCAGGGCGCGCGCGTGGAAGGCGATGTGCTCGCCGATGAAGCTGCCGATGAAGTAGTAGCTATGGTCGTAGCCGGGCTGCACGCGCAGGGTCAGCGGGTAGCCGGCGGCGTCGGCGGCGGCCTGCAACAGCTGCGGGCGCAACTGCTTGTCCAGGAACTCGTCGCCGCCGCCCTGGTCGACCAGCAGCGGCAGGCGCTCGCTGGCGCTGCCGATCAGCACGCTGGCGTCGTACGCCTGCCATTGCGCGCGGTCCTCGCCCAGGTAGGCGGTGAAGGCCTTCTCGCCCCACGGCACCTGCGTGGGCGCCACGATCGGCGAGAACGCCGACACGCTGCGGTAGCGGCCGGGATTCTTCAGCGCGATCACCAGGGCGCCGTGGCCGCCCATGGAATGCCCGCTGATCGCGCGCCGGCCGTTGTGCGGGAACTGCGCCTCGATCAGCGCCGGCAGTTCCTGCACCACGTAGTCGTACATGCGGTAGTGCGCGGCCCAAGGCGCCTGGGTGGCGTTGACGTAGAAGCCGGCGCCCTTGCCCAGGTCGTAGCCCTCGGCATCGGCGACGTTCTCGCCGCGCGGGCTGGTGTCGGGCGCGACCAGGATCACGCCATGCTCGGCCGCATAGCGCTGCGCGCCGGCCTTGGTGATGAAGTTCTGCTCGGTGCAGGTGAGGCCGCTGAGCCAGTACAGCACCGGCAGCGTGGCGTGCTCGGCCTGCGGCGGCAGGTACACGGCGACCTGCATGCTGCAGCCGAGCACGGCCGAATCGTGGCGATAGACGTCCTGCCAGCCGCCGCAGCAGGCGTGGTGTTCGATGCGTTCCATGGGCAGTTCCGGGAAGAGGGCCTGCGACCGCGAGCGGCCGCAGGCGGAGATGCCGCGACGCGTCGACCGGCGACGCGCGCGGCAGCGGACTTCAGTGCAGCACGCCGTTCTTGCGCGCGACGTGGGTGGAGATCGCGTCCATCAGCGGCGGCGACAGGCAGTCGTACGGTTCCAGCTTCAGTTCGCGCAGGCGGTTGCGCACCCCGTCCATCGCCTCCGGACGCGTGCCGCTCTCGATGATCGAGGACACGAACGCGGCGAAGCCCGGCGCCGACCAGCCCTGCTGCGGCGACAGTTCCGTGTGCACGAAATCCAGGCCGTAGAACGGATGCTCGGTGTTCTCGATGCGGCCGTACATGTGCACGCCGCAACCGGTGCAGGCGTGACGACGTATGGTCGCGCTCTCGTCCACCACCTTGAGCTTCTCCTCGTGCGCGACGACCTTGACCTTGTCGCGCGCCACCACCGCCACCACCGAGAAGGTCGCGCCCTTCGGCTTCCAGCACTTGGTACAGCCGCACGCATGGTTGTGCGCCGTCTGCGCCCCCACTTCCACCACCACCTTGTCGCTGGCGCAGTGGCATTCCAGGGTGCCGCCCTGGAAATGCTCCGCGCCGGCACGCACGCCGGCGTCCACCGACGGATGAATCGTCACAGTACTCATCTTGCCCCCTCCCGGGTTCGTTGCGTCGCTGCAATGCGCGGAAACGGCCGCGCGCCGGACTGACCTGCGGTCAGAAGTGGATGACGGTGCGGATCGACTTGCCTTCGTGCATCAGGTGGAAGGCCTCGTTGATCTCGTCCAGCGGCAGGGTGTGGGTGATGAACGGATCGAGGTCGATCTCGCCATGCATCGCCTGCTCCACCATGCCTGGCAACTGGGTGCGGCCCTTGACCCCGCCGAACGCGCTGCCGCGCCAGACCCGGCCGGTGACCAGCTGGAACGGGCGCGTGCTGATTTCCTGGCCGGCGCCGGCCACACCGATGATGACGCTCTCGCCCCAGCCCTTGTGGCAGCACTCCAGCGCCGAACGCATCACGTGCACGTTGCCGATGCATTCGAAACTGAAGTCCACGCCGCCGTCGGTCAGCTCGACGATGACCTCCTGGATCGGCTTGCTGTAATCCTTAGGGTTGATGCAGTCGGTGGCGCCCATGCTGCGCGCCAGCTCGAACTTGCCCGGATTGGTGTCGATGGCCAGGATGCGCCCGGCCTTGGCCTGCACCGCGCCCTGGATCACCGCCAGGCCGATGCCGCCCAGGCCGAACACCGCCACGGTGTCGCCTTCCTTCACCTTGGCCGTGTTGTGCACCGCACCGATGCCGGTGGTGACGCCGCAGCCGAGCAGGCACACCTTCTCCAGCGGCGCCTCGGGATTGACCACCGCCAGCGAGATCTCCGGCACCACCGTGTACTCGCTGAAGGTGCTGCAGCCCATGTAGTGGTAGATCGGCTGGCCGTTGTAGGAGAAACGAGTGGTGCCGTCGGGCATCAGGCCCTTGCCCTGGGTGGCGCGCACCGCCTGGCACAGGTTGGTCTTGCCGGACAGGCAGAACTTGCACTTGCGGCACTCGGCCGTGTACAGCGGGATCACGTGGTCGCCGACCTTGACGCTGGTCACACCCTCGCCCACCGCTTCGACGATGCCGCCGCCCTCGTGGCCGAGCACCGCCGGGAAGATGCCTTCCGGGTCGTCGCCGGACAGCGTGAACGCGTCGGTATGGCAGACGCCGGTGTGGGTAATGCGCACCAGCACCTCGCCCTGGCGCGGCGGTTCGACATCGATCTCCACGATCTGCAGCGGCTGGCCGGCTTCGAAGGCAACGGCGGCTCGGGATTTCATGCGCTTTCTCCTGGCTGAGGAAATGGGTGTGGGGTGCGGATCACTTGAGATAGGAGCGGACCAGCATGCCCATCTCGCGCACGCGCGCGGCGCGCTGCGCGTCGGAGCTGGCGGGCTGGCCGAATTCTTCGCGGACGTGGGCTTCCATCACTTCCGACATCAGGCCGTTGACCGCACCGCGGATGGCGGCGATCTGCTGCAGCACGGCAGCACAGTCCGCCCCCTCCTCCAGCGCGCGTTCCAGCGCCTCGGTCTGGCCGCGCAGGCGGCGGATGCGGGCGAGGACGCGCTTCTTCTCGTGCGGGGTGTGCGGCATGCGGTAGAGCCCAAGAACTATACTGGGGGATAGTATTCCGGCGGCCGGCAAAAGAAAACGGCCGCGTACGCCGCAGCCCCGGCCTGACCTGTGACGGACACCCCGCCGGCGCAGGTGCCGGCGCATGGCAATGCATGTCGGCACAGGACACGCGGCGGCCATGATCCCGCTGCCGGCGCTGCCTATGATGGCCATGCGTTCACGCGCGGGCCCCGGGTGCGGTGGCCTCGTCCCTGAGCGCCCCCAGTTCCAGGCAGCCGCGGCCACGTCTAGACTGGGCGACTCCCGTGTGGCGGCCCTTCAAGATCGTGGACATGAAATCCTTCATTCTGGTCGTCGACGACGATCCGGATCTGCGCCGACTCATCAGCGAGTTCCTGAGCGACCACGGCTACCAGGTGGACACCGCCGAGACCGTGGCGGACATGCGCCTGCGGATGGCCGAGCGCCAGCCGGACCTGGTGATCCTGGACGTGATGATGCCCGGCGAGGACGGCCTCAGCGCCGCCCGCCAGCTCGCCAGCGAGCGCGGCGCGCCGGCGGTGATCATGCTCAGCGCGCTGGGCAGCGACACCGACCGCATCATCGGCCTGGAGGTCGGCGCCGACGACTACCTGGCCAAGCCGTGCAATCCGCGCGAGCTGCTGGCGCGGGTGCGCGCCCTGCTGCGGCGCAGCCAGGCCACGACGCTGCCGCCGGAAGCGCGCGGCAACGTCTACGAGTTCGCCGGCTGGCGGCTGGACGTGATCCGCCGCGACCTGCGCGACCCCACCGGTATCTTCATCAACCTCTCCGACGGCGAGTTCGCGCTGCTGCGCACCTTTGTCGAGCATCCGCAGCGCGTGCTCAGCCGCGACCAGTTGCTCGACTACGCGCGCGGCCGCGACACCGAGGTCTACGACCGCGCCATCGACAGCCAGATCAGCCGCCTGCGCCGCAAGATCAACGAACGCGTGCAGACCGAACTGATCCGCACCGTGCGCAACGAAGGCTACATGCTGTTGCCGAGCGTCGCCCGCCTGTGAGTGCGTCCACGCGCGCCCGCCGCGGCGTGCCGATCTTCGCCCGTGCCTTCCTGCTGCTGGTGGTGGCGCTGCTCACCGCGCAGCTGATCGGCATCGCCCTGGTGCTGCGCACGCCGGTCTACGAGATGCCGGTGCATCCGCCGGAGGTGATCGCCCTGCTCAGCACGCGCATGCCGGCCGGCACCCAGACCCTGAAGGTGCAGGACACAGCGCATGCGCCGCTGCCGGCGCGCGACCAGGTGCGCGACCGCAATGCCGAACGGGTGATGGCGCACTGGCTGGACGTGGCGCCGGACCAGGTGCGTTTCTACCGCAACAGCGACGGCCGCCTGGAGCGCCTGCGCCTGCGCCTGGGCGAACACCCGCCGCCGCCGCCGCATGCCGTCGCCGCCGACGACGATGCGTCCTCGCATGGGGCGATGCCGCCGCCGCACGGGCAAGAACCGCCGCCGATGGAGCCACCGCCCGGCGCGGGCGAGCCACCGCGCGATGGCGCCTTCGGCGGCACCATGCACGCATCGGGCTGGCGCGAGCGCGGCTTCGCCCCGGCGGTGCCCCTGCTGGATGGGTTCACTGCCGCACTGCGCCAGCCCGACGGGCGCTGGCGCAGCGTGATGTCGCCGCCGCGGCGGTTCTCCAACGAATTCAAGACCCAGGTGGTCATGCTGTTCCTGGCCGGCATGCTGGCGATGCTGCCGCTGGCCTGGTGGTTCTCGCGGGCGCTGTCGGCGCCGATTCGGCGCTTCGCCGAGGCGGCCGACCAGCTCGGCCGCAATCCCGACGCGCAACCGCTGCGGCGCAGCGGCCCCAGCGAGATCGTGCAGGCGGCCGATTCGTTCAACGCCATGCAGGCGCGCCTGAACCGGCTGATCAACGAGCGCACGCACATGGTCGCGGCGATCGCCCACGACCTGCGCACGCCGCTGGCGCGGCTGGCGTTCCGCCTGGAGACCCTGCAGCCGCCGCTGCGCGAGAAGACCATGGCCGACATCGACGAGATGAAGGCGATGATCTCCGCGGCGCTGGACTTCATCCACAACGACAGCCGCCGCGGCAAGCGCTCGCCGCTGGATTTCCGCCTGCTGGTGGAAAGCGTGGTCGACGACGCCAGCGACACCGGCGCCGACGTGGTCCTGCTGCTCGGCGACGCCATCACCCTCGACGGCGATCCGCTGTCGCTGCGGCGCATGGTGATGAACCTGGTGGAGAACGCGCTGAAGTACGGCAAGCGCGCACGCCTGCAACTGCGCCACGAGGCCGGCGAATGCGTGCTGTGGATCGACGACGACGGCCCCGGCATCGATCCGGCGCAGCGCGAAAAGCTGTTCCTGCCGTTCTTCCGCGGCGAGAACTCGCGCAACCGCGATACCGGCGGCATCGGCCTGGGCCTGTCGGTGGCGCACAGCATCGTGCTGGCGCACGGCGGCCAGATCGCCCTGGACAATCGCGACGAGGGCGGCCTGCGGGTCAGCGTGCGCCTGCCCTGCCACGCGGTCGGCGGCTGAGCCGACCCCGCGGCCGACCGCCGCACGCCGACCGGCTCAGTGCGGGTTCGGCTCGACGATCACGGCCGTGCCGTAGCACAGCACCTCGGTCAGGCCGGCCATCAGCTCGGTGGCGTCGTAGCGCACCGCGACGATGGCATTGCCGCCCATCTGCCGCGCGTGCTGCAGCATGTCCCGGTAGGTCTCCAGGCGCGCCTGCTCGCACAGCTGGGTGTAGATGGTGATATTGCCGCCGAAGATGGTCTGCAGCCCGCCCAGGAAATTGCCGACGATGGAGCGCGAGCGCACGGTGATGCCGCGCACGATGCCCAGATTGCGCACGATGCGGTAGCCGGGAAGCTCCAGCGCGGTGGTCACCATCGCATCGTTCAGCGGCGAGGCCGCCGTCGCACGCGGCGGCGAGGAATTGTACGGATCGGTCATCGATGTCCCCTGGGTGGCGCTGGTCCGTGGCACCGCGGACCGCGGCCCCGGCGCGCATGCGCCGAGGCCGGCAGTGTTAGCACCGCAGGAAGAACCACGCAATCGCCAGGGCCAGGCCGCCGATCCAAAGCACCACCTACCGAATTTGCGCCCTGCGTATGCGCCAGAGCAATAGGAGCCGTTTGCCCGAACGAACTGATAGCACGAAGGTGGCAAACATCCCGCATGCGATAAACATCGTCGCTCCCGACGCCGTGCCGCGCGCGAGCAAGATGCCGCAATAGACGAACAGAGAAACAAAGCCAAAGAAGCCGGCAGCATTCTTGTAGAAGTGCCAGACAGTGATCGTGACTGCTTCCTGGGGACGATGCACTCGCTCTGCATTTTCCCCGGTTGTTCTGGCAGAGTCATGCTCCATCGTGCCCCCTGGGACATTAGCCTCATCGCGATACCCAGTATCCGCGATGGAAGAGCACATTGGAACGGATCCACAGTCCAGCTACGCTGACGACGGCGCGCTGAGCCCTTGAGCATGATCAGAGACGTAAAGCGCCGAACTACGGGTCGCTTGGCGGCGCCGCTATGGTGGCAGCAAGCACCCGGCCGCGATCCAGTCCAGCGCCGACGCCGCAAGCGGCACGCATTCTTCCTCGGCCAGCGCACCCAGATCGCACAGGAACACCGGATACGCCGGCGCTACCAGCGCGACCAGCACGCCTTGGCCGCCGCTGTCGTCGCCGATCAGCACATGGCCCGGCAAGTAGCGCGCGATCTCGAAGGTGGCATTGCGTTCGGCCAGGTCGGCGGCGGCGTACAGCAGCAATCCATCCATTCGCGGCTGCCCCGCCTGAGACGCAACTAGCGCGCCGATGGGCTGCGGCAAGACATCTAGCGCGAGCGGAACAGCCGTCGCCACCACGACGCCGTCTGCACCGTTTCGGCGCCCGCGTGGCGCTGCGCCAGGGTCTCGGCATGACGCGCCAGCAACAGCGGCCGTGCGGTCGCCCGCCAGAACACCAGGCTGACGTACCCCGAGGACATGCCGCCATGGCTGAGGCGCGGCACGAACACCGACTCGACAGAGGCGTCGTCCAGCGCCGTGCCGACCAGGCGCGCGAAGCTCTCCGCGAGCAGCGCCTCGCACTGCGCCGCCGTCGCCGGCAGCGGCACGCCGACCAGGGCTGACGCCATCTCTTCCCACAGATACGGATCGCCACGGCCGCCCCATCTGCTCGGCTCGACCTGGAACAGGCGCGCCATGTCGGCGATCGCGGTCATCGTGCTGCCGGCCTGCGCGCGTGCGGCGCGGCGCTCAGTACGCGAACTCGCGGAACACGTGGTCGATGTCGCCCTGCCAGGCGCCGTGGTACAGCGCCAGCTTGCGCTCGGCCGCGGTCTCGCCGGCGTGCAGGATTTCCACCAGCGGTTCGAGGAAGCGCGATTCGTCCTGGCCGTCGCGGTTCAGGCGCGCGCGCCGACGCAGGCCGGACAGCGCGATCTTCACCGCCTCGGCGGCCAGGTCCTGCACGGTGCCGTTGCGGAACGGCAGCTTCAGCGCCTGCCGCGGCACGCCGTCGCGCAAGGCATGGCGTTCGGCCAGGGTGAAGTCCTTGACCAGGTCCCAGGCGGCATCCAGTGCGGCATCGTCATACAGCAGGCCGACCCAGAACGCCGACAGCGCGCACAGCCGGCCCCACGGGCCGGCGTCGGCGCCGCGCATTTCCAGGTACTTCTTCAGGCGCACTTCCGGGAACGCGGTGGTCATGTGGTCGGACCAGTCACGCAAGGTCGGCAACGCGCCCGGCAAGGCCGGCAGCTTGCCCTGCAGGAAATCGCGGAAGCTCTGTCCGCTGGCGTCCACGTAGGTGCCGTCGCGGTAGGAGAAATACATCGGCACGTCGAGCAGGTAGTCGACGTAGCGCTCGTAGCCGAAGCCATCCTCGAACACGAAGTCGAGCATGCCGGTGCGGTCGACGTCGGTATCGGTCCAGATGTGCGAGCGATAGCTGAGGTAGCCGTTGGGCTTGCCTTCGGCGAACGGCGAGTCGGCGAACAGCGCGGTAGCGATCGGCTGCAGCGCCAGCGACACGCGGAACTTGCGCACCATGTCCGCTTCGCTGGCGTAGTCCAGATTGACCTGCACCGTGCAGGTGCGGGTCATCATGTCCAGGCCGAGCGCACCGACCTTGGGCATGTAGCGTTTCATGATCTGGTAGCGGCCCTTGGGCATCCACGGCATCTCGTCGCGGCGCCACTTCGGCTGGAAGCCCATGCCGAGAAAACCCAGGCCCAGTTCGTCGGCGACCTGCTTGACCTCGTTGAGGTGGCTGCCCACTTCCACGCAGGTGTCGTGGATGGTCGGCAGCGGCGCACCGGACAGTTCCAGCTGGCCGGCCGGCTCCAGCGTCACCGAGGCGCCGTCGCGCAGCAGGGCGATGGTGTGCCCGGCTTCGCGCACCGGCTCCCAGCCGAAGCGGGTCAGGCCCAGCAGCAGCGCCTCGATGCCGCGCTCGCCGTCGAAGGTCGGCGGCCGCAGGTCGTCCAGGCGGAAGCCGAACTTCTCGTGCTCGGTGCCGATGCGCCACTGCGCTTCGGGCTTCTCTCCGGAGGCGAGCACCTGCACCAGTTCGGCGCGGTCGGTGATCGGCGTCTCGGCAACGTGGCTGGGGCTCGACAAGGGCAGGACTCGCACGGCGGGTGAGGCGATGTGGGGACCGGGCCCGGCCATCGCAAGGCCCGCACTATAGCCTGCCGGGGGTGAGGCCCATATCGCTACCGGCGGCACTGCAGCATTCCATAGCCGCGCCGCCGCGGCGTCGAGAGTGAGACGCAGCAAGCGCCCGCGGCGCCGGCTTCGGTAGGCTGCGGACTCTCTCACCGCCCTCGGCAGGCAACGCATGCGCCCGACCCACTCCGAACGCCACCGCACCGATCGCGCCGGCTGGCTGCGCGCGGCCGTGCTCGGCGCCAACGACGGCATCCTCTCCGTGGCCGGCCTGGTGGTCGGCGTCGCCAGCAGCGGCGCGTCGGCGGCCACGGTGCTGACCACCGGCATCGCCGGCCTGGTCGCCGGCGCGATGTCGATGGCCGCCGGCGAATACGTGTCGGTGCAATCGCAGGCCGACACCGAGCGCGCCGACCTGGCGCTGGAGCGCCGCGAGCTGCACGAGGATCCGCAGAGCGAACTGGAGGAACTGACCGCGATCTACCGCCAGCGCGGACTCGACCCCGCCCTCGCCCGCCAGGTCGCCGAGCAGTTGACCGCGCACGACGCGCTGGGCGCGCACGCGCGCGACGAACTCGGCATCACCGACAGCCTGCGCGCGCGCCCGCTGCAGGCGGCCGCCGCATCGGCCGCGGCGTTCTGCACAGGCGCGGCGCTGCCGATCGTGGCCGCCTGGCTGGCGCCGGACGGCCGGCAACTGTGGGTGACCGGCGCGGCCACCCTGGTCGGCCTGTCGCTGACCGGCGCGCTGGCCGCGCGCGCCGGCGGCGCCTCGGGCCTGCGCGGCGCGGTGCGCGTGGTGTTCTGGGGTGCGGCGGCGATGCTCGCCAGCGGCGCGATCGGCCATGTGTTCGGCGTGCATGTCTGAGCCGGCGCGGCGCACGCCACGGCCGCATCACCGGCATGGCCGACACCCGTTCTCCAGGAGGCTCGCGATCGGCAGGCTGGCCGCCTGACTGACGGCGCCAGGAATAGCGCCGTGCCACCCCGACATTGCCGGTGCCTGCGCCTCGAAACCCCGAGGTGGTAGCGACAGGAGCGTTCTGTCCAGCGAGACGCCACACGTGGAACACAAGGCCACAGCGCGTCTATCCTTCGAACAAAACGGGAAGCAGAGGGATGAATATCAAGACGGATACCGTCATCGTCGACCACGCCGGATTCTCCGTTTCCTCATTGGAGGAGGCGATCAGGTTCTGGACCGAGGCGATGGGATTCGAACTCGTTCGCACGGGCGAAATGGGCGGCGATTTCCTGCAGCAGGTAACGGGTGTCGAAGATCCGCGTTGCCGCATGGCACTGGTGGTCTCGCCCACAGGGTTTCCCATCGAACTTCTCGAATACTCGACAGCCAGCACGTTGGGCAAGGCACCCGAGAGCGCCGGCGCGATCGGCGCGACCCATCTGGCCGTCACCGTGGCGGATATCGACCTGGTTGTCGCCAGGGTCCAGGCGCAGGGATGGAACCTGAAAGGATCTCCCCGGCCTATCGAGGCCGGGCCACGCGCGGGAACCGTCGTTGCCTACGTCAGCGGGCCCGATAGGATCACCATCGAGGTCATGCAACCTCCCGCGTAAGTCTCATCCGGCGTGGTGCAAGCCGCTGCGGCTCTTTCGATCGCCGATGGCGAGCGCGTGTCGTGGGCGGTGAGGCGAGATGCGTTGGCGGTCCGCAGCGCGTCACCGCGTTACGCACGTTGCCCGTGCAGCGGGCCTGGGGCCACGGCGCACGCCTTGTTTCCTGGAGCCTCCGGCCTGCGCTGCGGGCGGCGGTCCACGGCGCGGCGGCACCGCTGGCCAACGGTGCGGTCGGCCGGATCTTGGGTGTGCAGGTCCGAGTCCGCGCGCAACGCGCTGCGGTAGCATCGGCAGCCATGGCCGACACCTCCTCCCCCGACGCCCTGTTGCTGGCGCGCCTTTCCAGTCTGGCCGACTGCACCCAGGCCGAGGGCTACGCCTGCATCAGCGCGCGCCGCGAACACGGCGCGCGCTCGGTGGAGATCCCACGGCCGCAGCTGGCGATCCTGCTGCAGGGTCGCAAGCAGGTGCGCACCGCCACGCAGACGCTGGACTTCGTGCCGGGCGATCTGTTCCTGGTGACCCGGCGCTGCCGCATCGATGTGGTCAACATCCCGGATCCGCACAGCGGCCTGTACCTGAGCGTGCTGGTGCCGCTGTGCGAGGAAGCGCTGAGCGCGGCGCGTGTGCTGTGGAACGAACCGCTGCCCGCCGCCGGCGCGGAACTGGCGCGCCTGCGCGCCGAGGCGTTCGGCAGCACCCTGCTGCAATGGCGGCAGGGGCTGCAGGACGGCCGCTACACCGAGGCGCGGCTGGCGCTGGCGGCGCTGGTGGTCGCCCTGTGCCGGCACGGCCACGGCGGCCTGCTGCTGCCGCCGGCGCCGAGCGTGGCGGCGCAGGTGCGTGAGTTGATCGCGGCACAGCCGCAACGCGCCTGGCGTTCGCGCGACATCGAGGACAGCCTGGGCCTCAGCGGCGCGACCCTGCGCCGGCATCTGGCCGGCGAAGGCACCTCCCTGCGCGACCTGCTCGCCGATGCGCGCCTGGCGCACGCGATGCAGCTGCTGTACACCACGCGCTGGCCGTTGAAGACGGTCGCCGCGCACGCCGGTTACCGTTCGGTACGCAGTTTCAGCCAGCGCTTCCGGCAACGCTACGGCCTGGATCCGGCCAGCATCGGCAATTGACTCGCGGCGGCGTGAGCGCCGCGCGCGGCGGAATGAGCGAATCGCGCAGCGGCGCCGGCGCAGCATGCCCGTACCGCGGCGCCTGCCGCATTGCCAGGAAATCCCCATGTCCGTGTTCCCGTTGCGCGCGCTGTGCGCGCTGGCCCTGACCGCCAGCACGGCGCTGACGCTGCCGTCCTCCGCCCACGCCGCCGCGCCGGCCAGCGCCCAGACGCAGGTGCCCGGCGTCTATCGCCAGGCGATCGGCCGGTTGCGCGTCACCGCCCTGTTCGATGGCACGGTGGCGCTGCCGCGCGCGCAACTTGCGAACATTCCGCCGGAGGCGATCGCGCGGCTGCTCGACCACCGCTACGTCCCGGAGAACGACAAGGGCCTGCAGACCGCGGTCAACGCCTATCTGATTCAGGACGGGACGCACCTGACCCTGGTCGATACCGGCACCGCCACGTGCTTTGGCCCCGGGCTCGGCCAGGTGCTGGCCAACCTGCGCGCGGCCAGCTATGCGCCCGAGCAGGTCGACGACGTGCTGCTCACCCACGCCCATCCCGATCACCTGTGCGGACTGCTCGATGCGCAGGGCCAGCCCGCCTATCCCAAGGCGACGGTGTGGCTGAGCGCCGCCGATGCCGCGTACTGGCTGGACCCGGCCAGCGAGCCCGGTGCACCGCAGATGCTGCGCTTCGCCTTCCCGCTGGCACGTGCGGCGGTGGCGCCGTACCAGGCCGCGCAGCGGCTGCGCCGTTTCCGCCCAGGCGATGCGCTGCCGGGTGGCGCGGTGGCGCTGGATACCCACGGGCACACGCCCGGGCACGTGTCGTACCGGTTCGACGGCGGCGCGGGGCAACAGTTGTTGGTGTGGGGCGACCTGGTGCACTACCACGCGGTGCAGTTCGCGCAACCGCAGGCCTCGTACGAGGCCGACAGCGACCGCGATGCGGCGATCGCCGCGCGCAAGCGCATGCTGGCGCAGGCCGCGGACCACGGCTGGTGGGTGGCCGGCGCGCACCTGCCGTTCCCGGGGCTGGGCCATGTGCGCCGCGCGGGCGAGGCGTTCGCCTGGGTGCCGGCGGAGTTCTCGCCGTTGCCGGCGGCGCCTTGAGACCGGTCTTCTCCCGTTGGGAGAAGGAACGGCCGCTAGCCCCTCTCCTCTCGGGAGAGGGGTTGGGGTGAGGGTACGGCGCCACGCGTCTCGCGGAGTTCGGCCGCACGAGGCTTCGCCCTTACCCTCATCCGCCCCTTCGGGGCACCTTCTCCCGAGGGGAGAAGGAACGGCGCTAGCCCCTCTCCCACCGGGAGAGGGGTTGGGGTGAGGGTCCGGCGCGACGCGTCTCGCGGAGTTCGGGCGCACGAGGCTGCGCCCGTACCCTCATCCGCCCCTGCGGGGCACCTTCTCCCGAGGGGAGAAGGAACAGCGGCTAGCCCCTCTCCCCCCGGGAGAGGGGTTGGGGTGAGGGTCCGGCGCGAAGCGTCTCGCGGAGTCCGGGCGCACGAGGCTTCGCCCGTATCCTCATCCGCCCCTGCGGGGCACCTTCTCCCGATGGGAGAAGGAACGGCGGCTAGCCCCTCTCCCATCGGGAGAGGGGTTCGGGTGAGGGTCCGGCGCGACGCGTCTTGCGGAGTTCGGGCGCACGAGGCTGCACCCGTACCCTCATCCGCCCCTTGGGGGCACCTTCTCCCGAGGGGAGAAGGAACAGCGGCTAGCCCCTCTCCCCCCGGGAGAGGGGTTGGGGTGAGGGTCCGGCGCGAAGCGTCTCTTGGAGTTTGAGCGCAAGAGGGTGCGCCCGTACCCTCATCCGCCCCTGCGGGGCACCTTCTCCCGATGGGAGAAGGAAAAGCGGCTAGCCCCTCTCCCATCGGGAGAGGGGTTGGGGTGAGGGTCCGGCGCGAAGCGTCTCGCGGAGTTCGGGCGCACGAGGCTGCGCCCAGCACCACCCCGCTCACTCCGCGGCAGTCGGCTCCGTCTCCAACCCCAGCCAGCCACCGACGATGGCACGCGCCTCGTCCACGCCCTGGCGGCTCTCGCCGGAGAAGGTCTGCACGCTGACGGTATCGCCGAATGCGCTGGCCAGTTCCTTGCGCACCTGCTGCAGCACCTGCGCCTGCTGGCCGCGGCCGAGCTTGTCGGCCTTGGTCAGCAGCGCATGCGCCGGCAGGCCGCGCTGCACCGCGTAACCGAGCATCTGCCGGTCGTAGTCCTTGAGCGGATGGCGGATGTCCATCACCACCACCAGCCCGCGCAGGGCCTCGCGCGTGCGGAAATAGGTGTCGATGAACTTCTGCCAGTGCGCCTGCAGTTCCTGCGGCACCTTGGCGTAACCGTAGCCGGGCAGGTCCACCAGGTAGCGCTCGGGCTGGACCTGGAAGAACACCAGTTGCTGCGTACGGCCAGGCGTCTTGGACACGCGGGCCAGGGCGTTCTGCCGGGTCAGCGCGTTCAGCGCGCTGGACTTGCCGGCGTTGGAGCGGCCGGCGAACGCCACCTCCCAGCCGCCGTCGTCCGGCAACTGGCGGGCATTGTGGGCGGACAACAGATAGTGGGCACGTTCGAGGATCAGCGACATCCGCCTAGGATCGCACGTCCGCGGCCCCGGGCGGGCTTCGTTGACCGCCGGGCCGCGGCATGCCGATAATCGCGCGAGTGCGGTCGCCGGCCCGGCAGCCGCGGGGTCGGGTCATACGGAGCTTCAGCAATGCGCCACGCTCGCGTTCTTGCCTTTGCCGGTCTAGCGGTTTCCGTCGCCGCCGCGGTCGCGTTCGCGCAGACCGCGGTGGTTCCCATTCCAGACCACGCCCCGGTGCGCACCACGCCGCTGGAGAGCGACGTCGGCAAGGCCGCCTGGGGCGACCCCAAGGCCGGCCAGGCCAAGGCCGCGGCCTGCGCCGCCTGCCACGGCGCGGACGGCAATCCCGCCATCGCCATGTATCCGCGCATCGCCGGCCAGATGGAGCGCTACAGCGCGCGGCAGATGGCGCTGATCGCCCACGGCGAGCGCACCAGCGGCGCGGTCGCGGCGATGGTGCCGTTCGTGCAGCCGTTGAGCACGCAGGACATGCGCGACATCGGCGCCTACTTCGCCACACAGAAGGCCGGCGCCGGCATCGCCGACGACACGGTGATCGCCGACGGCCCCTACGCCGGCATGAAGTTCTACGAAGTCGGCCAGCAGCTGTATCGCGGCGGCGATGCGACCCGCGGCATTCCCGCATGCATGGCCTGCCACGGCCCGGCCGGCGCCGGCAACCCGGGCCCGGCCTACCCGCACCTGGGCGGCCAGCACGCCGACTACGTGGCGCGGCGCCTGCAGGAGTACCAGGCCGGCACCACCCAGGAGCGCGATCCGACGATGTTCAAGATCATGGCGCAGGTGGCCAAGCCGCTGACCGACCAGGAGATCAAGGCGCTGGGCAGCTACCTGCAGGGCCTGCACGACCGCGCCGACGACGCGGCCGCTGCGCAGGCCGCACCGGCCGCGGCAACGCCACAGCAGCCGGCGCCCGCGCAACAATCCTGACCGTGCGCCGCTGCGGCGGCGCCGGCCCGTTTCCCCTTCGCGCCGGTCCCGACGACCGGCGTTCGTTTTTTGCCATTGGAGATCGCATGAATCGTCTGCCCCGCCTGCTGTTGTGCCTGCTCGCCCTGCTGCCGTTGAGCGCCTGCGCGCAACCCAAGTCCGCCACCGCGGTGGAAGGCGAGGACTACACCCTGATCGCCGACCCCAAGCCGTTCGCGCCGCTGGCCGGCAAGATCGAGGTGGTGGAAGTGTTCGGCTACACCTGCCCGCATTGCGCGCATTTCGAGCCGCTGCTGGAGGAATGGGCCGGCAAGCAGGCCAAGGACGTGCGCCTGACCCTGGTGCCGGCGGCGTTCGGCGGCTACTGGGACAGCTTCGCCAGCGCCTTCTATGCCGCGCAGCAACTGGGCGTGCAGAGCCGCAGCCACCGTGCCATGTTCGAGGCCATCCACGACAAGCGCAGCGTGCCGGTGCAGAACGTGGCGCCGGAGGAACTGGCCACGTTCTACGCCGGCTTCGGGGTCAAGCCGCAGGCCTTCATCGCCGCCTACCAGAGCCCGCAGGTGGCCGCGCAGGTGAAGACCGCGCGCGATTTCGCCGTGCGCGCCGACATCGCCGGCACGCCGGCGCTGATCGTCAACGGCAAGTACCTGGTCAAGGGCAAGAACTTCGAGGACATGCTGCGCATCGCCGACGCGCTGATCGCCCGCGAGCGCGCCGGCAAGTAATCGGCGCACGGCGCTTCATCCGCGCCATGGCATCATGACGGGGTGGCCGGACCGCGCTTGCGGCGCGTCCGGCGTTTTTCCCCCATCCTGCTGGAGATGTCGCCGATGAAGACCCGCTTCGCCCTGACCCTGATGGCCCTGCTGCCGATCCTGGTGGCATGCAAGGCCCAGGACGGCACTGCCGACACCGTCGCCCCTGCGTCCGGCACCGCCGCGGCCCCGGCTGCCGCGCCTGCCGCCGGCGACAATGCCGCCGCGCCCGCCGAGACCCCCGCCGCGCCTACAGCCACCACGGCCGATGCCGCCGCGCAGCCCGCCGCCACCGACGGCGACACCGCCGCCGCGGCCAAGCCGGTCGCCGCCAAGACCCCGAACGGTCCGGAGCCGGTCGCCGGCACCGACTATGTCGACATCGCGGGCGGTCAGCCGTTCCAGCCGACCAACGGCAAGATCGAGGTGGCCGAGATCTTCGGCTACGTCTGCCCGGCCTGCGCGCGCTTCCAGCCGCTGATCGGCCCGTGGAAGGCCGGCCTGCCGTCGGACGTGCGCTTCGTCTATGTGCCGGCGATGTTCGGCGGCACCTGGGACGACTACGCCCGCGCGTTCTACGCCGCCGAGGCGCTGGGCGTGCAGGAGAAGACCCACGAGGCGCTGTACAAGGCGATCCACGTCGACGAGACCCTGAAGGGCGAGCGCGGCCGCGACTCGGTGCAGGACATCGCCAACTTCTACGCCAAGTACGGCGTGGACCCGAAGCAGTTCGCCGACACCATGGGCAGCTTCGCGGTCGCCACCAAGACCAACCGCGCCAAGCAGTTCGCCACCCGCAGCGGCATCACCGGCACGCCGTCGCTGATCATCAACGGCAAGTACCTGGTCAAGGGCAAGAGCTACGACGACATGCTGCGCGTGGCCGATCACCTGATCGCGCGCGAGCGTGCGGCGATGGCCAAGTAAGCCGTCCGCCCCCGGGCCGCACCGCCGTGACCGCTCCCGCCACCCGCACCCTGCGCGTGCTGACCGCCAACATCCAGGCCGGTTCCAGCACGCGCCGCTACAGCGACTACGTGACCCGCAGCTGGTCGCATGCGCTGCCGGCCGGGCGCAAGCGCAGCAGCCTGGACGCGATCGCGCAGTTGGCCAGCGACCACGACATCGTCGGCCTGCAGGAGGCCGACCCCGGCAGCCTGCGCTCGGGCTTCACCAACCAGACCCACTACCTGGCCGAGCGCGCCGGCTTCAACTACTGGAGCCACCAGCCGAACCGTCGCGTGGGCGGCGTGGCCTCCAGCGCCAACGGCCTGCTCAGCCGGCTGGAGCCGGTGGAAGTGCAGGACCACGCCCTGCCCGGCCGGCTCGGCGGGCGCGGCGTGTTGCTGGCCAAGTTCGGCAACGGCGCCGAAGGCCTGGCGGTGGCGGTGGCGCATTTGTCGCTGGGCGCCAACTCGCGCGCGGCGCAGTTGGCCTTCATCGCCGAACTGTTGTCCGATCATCCCAACGCGGTGCTGATGGGCGACTTCAACTGCGTCGCCGACCGCCCGGAAATGCAGTTGCTCTACAAACGCACCCGACTGCAACCGCCGGGCTGCGTGGTACCGACCTTCCCGAGCTGGCGCCCGCAGCGCGCCATCGACCACATCCTGGTCAGCGACGGCCTGCGCTGCAACGAACAGCGTGCGGTGCCCGCCGCCTTCTCCGACCACCTCGCCGTGGCCACCGAGATCGAAGTGCCGCAGCACTTGTTGCGCTGAGGCGTAGCGTCACACCGGTATTTCATGTGGGAGGGGCTTCGACCCCGACGCGACGCGCCCGACGTACGCGGCAGACCCTGCGCTCAGCGGCTTCGTGAGCGCCTTCAGAAAATCGCGAACGCTTCAGCAGCGACGCAGTTGCCGGAAAGCGCGTCGCGATTGAAAAGCATCTCAGCCTGTTGCGCGACCATCGAGCCGCATCAAGGTACGTTCTCCGCCCCACTGCATCGGGCAGCGCCCTGCGAGAGCGCACGCGCGCTCCCGCAGGTGCACCTGCGCGCAGCGACTAGAACTTCAGATCCGCCCGCACGTACAGGTAACGTCCGCCGGGAATGCCATAGGTGGAAGCGTCGTAGCCGTTGAGCGAGCACGACAGGCAGATCGGCGGGTCCTTGTCGAAGACGTTGTTGACGCCGCCGCTGAGGGTCAGGCCCTTGAGCCAGTCGAAGCGGTAGCCCACCTGCAGATCGTGGTAGGTGATCGCGTCCAGCGTATTGGTGCCGGCGACCGGGTTGCTGCACACCGAGAACGCGACCGCATCGCCGCACTGCTCGGTCAACTCGGAGATGTGCCGCAGCGTCCACGACGCGTTCCAGCGGCCGCGCGACCAGTCCAGGCTCAGGTTGCTGGTCCACTCCGGAATGGAGCTGTCCACCACTTCCACGCCCGGTCGCTGCGGCTGCACCTGGCCGGCCGCGCCGGTGGCGACGTAGCGGGTGACGAAGGTGTTCTGCCAGCCGATCTTGAAGCGACCGGCGGCGGTCTCCGGCGAATTCCAGAACAGGTCCACGTCCCAGCCGTCGGTCTTGATCGAGCCGAGGTTGGTCAGCCGGTTGTTGAAGCCGTTGATGCCGCCGGTGGAGGCGCGGGTGATGCCGTCGCAGTAGGTGGGCGACAGCGTGTCCACGCACAGGTCGAGCTGGGTCTGCGCGTTGATCGCCTGGATCGCGCCATCGATGTCGTGGCGGTAGAACGTCACCTCCACGTCGAAGCGGTCCGACCACGGCACGTTGCTGGCGAACCATGGGCTCCACACGAAGCCGGCGCTGAAGCTGCGCGCCTTCTCCGGCTCCAGCGCACGGTTGCCGCCGGTGGTCACCGAGATCTGCGAATTGGCCTGCTGGTAGCCGGTCGGCACGCCGAGCGCGGCGCAGTTGCTGGCGCTGCCGCGCGGCGCGGTGCCGCCCAGGCCGATCGAGCACGGGTCGGACAGGGTCAGGTCGGCGCGTGCGGCCGAACCGTACAGTTCGCCGATGCTGGGCGCGCGGAAGCCTTCGGCATAGCTGGCGCGCAGCACGAAGTCCGGCGCCACCTGCCAGCGCAGGCCGTACTTCGGGGTGAACTTGCCGCCGAAGGTGGAGTAGTCGGAGTAGCGCCCGGCCAGGCTCAGGTCGAGTTTGTCGCCCAGCGGCGAGTCGGCGAAGATCGGCACGCTAAGTTCGAGGTAGGCTTCCTTGACGTCGTAGCTGCCCTGCGTCGGCAGCGACGGCACGCCGTTGTAGTGGCCGATCACGGTCAGCGGATCGGGGCGGTAGAAGCCCTCGTACTTGCGGTACTCCACGCCGGTGGCGAAGGACACTGCGCCGGCCGGCAGCCGGAACAGGTCGCTGCTGAGGTTGGCGGTGAACTGGGTCAGCTCGTTCTGGCTGCGGTCGTGCACCACCGGCTGGATCCAGCGCAGCATGTCCGGGGTGATGCTGCCGGCGCCGCCGAAGATGTTCAGCGGCACGCAGCCGGCCACTGCCGCGCACGCCGCCGGATCGCCCAGCGCCAGGTTGATGTTGTAGATGTTGTAGCTGCCGTAGTTGGTCTGCTCGGCCTTGTTCTTGCTGTAGGCGCCGTTGACGTCCCAGAACCAGGTGCGGTCGGCGCCCTCGAAGCTGCCGATGAAGCCGGTGCCGACGTATTGGGTGTCCACGCGCTGCTCGAACACACGCGCGCCGCCTTCCACCGGGCGGCGCCCGATCATGATCAGGTTGCTGGACGAATCCAGCGCGAAGCCGAACGGGTTGTACGGGTTGGCGGCGGAGATGACGATGTTGTCGGCCAGCGGATTGCCGGTGCCGGCGTCGGGGCCGAGGAAGATCGGTTCCGGCGCGGCCTGGTTGGTCGATTCGCGGCGGTTGCCGAGCAGCTTCAGGTACCACTGCACGTCGTCGTTGAAGAAGAAGCGGAACTGGCCGAACACGCCCTTGCGCTCGGACGGGGTCAGCAGCAGGTTGGACGCGGCGAAGTTGTAGCGGTCGGCTGTGGTGAAGCAGTGGTAGTCGTCGCTGCGCGTACAGCCGCCGGTGCCGTCGTAGCGCGGCGTGCCCACGCCGCTGTTGGGCGTCAGGTTCTGCTCGGCGCCGGTGTTGGGATCGACGAAGATGAAGCGCCCGTCCGGCGTGGCCGAGCTGCCGAACGTCAGGCCGGTACCGGGAATCGGATACAGCGACTGCGCGCGGTCGCGCGCGTAGATCGGATCCTGCTTGGTGTAGCTGGCGCCGAGGAACAGGCTGGTGCGCTCGGTGCTGTGGCCCCAGGCCAGGTCCACGCCCTTGCTGGCGCCATCGCCCTTGTCGTATTCGCCGTAGTTCAGCGTGACCTGGGCACCCTCGAAATTGCGCCGGGTGATGATGTTGACCACGCCGGCGATGGCATCGGAACCGTACAGCGAGGAGGCGCCGTCCTCCAGCACCTCGACGCGTTCGACGATGGCCAGCGGAATGGTGTTGAGGTCGGTGGCCGCGCCCACGCCCGAGGCCGAGGACTCGTTGACCCAGCGCATGCCATCGACCAGCACCAGCACCCGCTTGGCGCCCAGATGGCGCAGATCCACCTGCGCCGAGCCGGCGCCGACGCCGCTGCCGTCGGGCGGGAAGCCGAAATTGCCGGAGGAATTGAACTTGGCGTTCAAGGCCGAGCCGGAGGCGGTGAGTTCCTGCAGCACATCGCCGATGGAGGTCAGGCCGGTGCGTTCGATGTCGGCACGGCTCAGGGTCTGCACCGGCACCTGGCCCTCGACTTCGGCGCGGCGGATGCGGGTGCCGGTGACCTGGACGCTGTCCAGGGTGGTGGCCGTGCCGGGCGCGGCCGGGGGCGTCTGTTGCTGGGCGCCGGCGATGGCGGGGACGCCGCCGAGCAGGGCCAGGGATACCGCGAAGACCAAAGGATGGCGGTGCAGGAAATTCATCCGTCTCTCTCTCCAGAAAGGATGTGGGTCGGCCGCTGCGACCCCCTGCACCGCGACGGCGTGGAATTCTTTGTAAACAAATCGTAAACGGCCTGCAAGCGTCCGGCGGGCAAAGCGCGGGCCATCGCGACGACTGGTCGATCTGGTAGACACAGGGGCCGCGAGACGCCGTCAAACGGCGAGGTGCCGAAGCCCCTCTCCCACTGGGAGAGGGGTTGGGGTGAGGGTCCGGCGCGAAGCGTCTCGCAATACCTGGCTGCACTGGCTGTCGTTGTCCACAGCGGCCCGCACCCTCATCCGCCCCTGCGGGGCACCTTCTCCCAATGGGAGAAGGAAAGGCTGCAAGCCCCTCTCCCACCGGGAGAGGGGTTGGGGTGAGGGTACGGCGCGAAGCGTCTCGCAGTACCTGGCTGCACTGGCTGTCGTTTCCCACAGCGGCACCCGCACCCCCATCCGCCCCTGCGGGGCACCTTCTCCCGATGGGAGAAGGGAAAAGCCGAGCCCCTCTCCCCTCGGGAGAGGGGTTGGGGGTGAGGGTACGGCGCGAAGCGCCTCGCAGCGTTCAAGCGCGAAAGGCTACACCTACATCCTCATCCGTCCATGTGGGGTGCACCGGATGTCGGCCCGGCGCGCGGCATCAAGCTTCAACTGCTGCTGGGGTATTTCACCAACACGAGGGCCGCGCGGCCGCTGCGTCCAGCGCACTCGCCGGCCCCACCCGGACGACGCGCCCGCCCATCTTCCCGACCACACCGGCGGAAGCGACGACAGCGCCGCCATCGCCAGTTGAAACGGCGATTCATCGACGTTCGGTATAGTCCCGCGCATGATCCTGCGCACGTCCCTCCTGCTGTTCGCCGCCGCGTTGTGCGGCCCCGTTTCCGCCCTCGCCCAGTCCCTGGATGCGCAACGCCCGGCGATCCGCTCGGCGATCGACGATGCCGAACAGGGCCGGTTCGATCCGGTCCGCGCGGCCGCCTTCAAGCAGCATCCGCTGTACGGGTGGCTGGAGTACGCCAACCTGCGCCGCAACATCGACAAGGTGTCCGATGCGCAGGCGCAGGACTTCCTCAAGCGCTACGCCGGGCAGCCGGTGGCCGAAAGCTTCCGCGCACTGTGGCTGCCGGCGCTGGCGCGGCGCGAGGACTGGCCGGCGCTGCTGGCGAACTGGAAACCCACCGAGAACCTCGGCCTGCGCTGCGCCCAGCTCAACGCGCGCCAGGCCACCGGCCGCGCCGACGCACAGTGGGTGGACGAAGCGCAGGCGCTGTGGCGCAACGCCGGCAAGTCGCTGCCCGACGCCTGCGATCCGGTGTTCGCGGTGCTGCAGGCACGTGGCGGCATGACCGATGCGCTGCGCTGGGCGCGCGTGGAAGCGGCGGCGGACGCACAGCAGCCGGCGGTGATGCGCGCCGCCGCGCGTGGCCTGCCCGCGGCCGACCTGGCGCTGGCCAACGACTACGCGGCGTTCCTGGACGCGGTGCACACGCGTGCGCTGAGCTGGCCCAAGACCGAGCGCAGCCGCAAGGTCGCGGTGGACGGGCTGCAGAAGCTGGCCAAGACCGACCCGGACGCCGCCGAGCGGCAACTGCCGCAATTCGACCAGGCGCTGCAGTTCAGCGAGGCGCAGCGCGGCGCGGTGCTGTACCAGATCGCGCTGTGGACGGTGGCCTCGTACGGGCCGGATTCGGCCCGCCGGCTCAACGCCGTGCCCGAGTCCGCCTACGACGAACGCCTGCACGAGTGGCGCGCGCGCGAGGCGATGGCGCGCGGCGACTGGCCGGCGGCATTGGCCGCGATCCGCAAGATGCCGCCGGCGCAGCGCAACGATTCGCGCTGGCAGTACTTCGAGGCGCGGCTGGCGGAGAAGACCGGCAACGCCAGCGAGGCGCAGCGGCTGTATCGCGCGGCGGCCAGCTCTGCGACCTTCCACGGCTTCCTGGCCGCCGACCGGCTCAAGCAGCCGTATGCGCTGTGCCCGTGGGAACCGAACGACAGCGCACAGGCGCAGGCGGCGGTGGCGCGCGATCCGGCGCTCATCCGCGCACTGGAACTGTTCAAGATCGACCGCGCCGGCTGGGCGGCGGCCGAGTGGAACGATGCGTTGAGCCGCTTCGACGACACCCAGCGGCGCCTGGCGGTGGAAGTGGCCAGCGCCAACGGCTGGTTCGACCGCGCGGTGTTCGGGCTCGGCAAGCGCCCGGAGGAACAGCGCCTGTACACGCTGCGCTTCCCGCTGCACCACGCCGACACCATCCGCCGCGAAGCCGGCAAGAACGCGATCGACCCGGCCTGGGTCGCCGCCGAGATCCGTGCCGAGAGCGTGTTCAATCCGAACGCACGCTCGCCGGCCAATGCGATGGGCCTGATGCAGGTGGTGCCGGCCACCGGCGCCAGCGTCGCCCGCAATCTCGGCCTGGCCGGCTACGGCGGCGCCGCCAGCCTGTACGACCCGGACACCAACATCGCCATCGGCACCGCCTACCTGCGCCAGTTGCTCAACACCTACGGCCTGCCCTACCTGACCATCGCCGCCTACAACGCCGGCCCCGGCCCGGCCGCACGCTGGCAGAGCCAGCGCCCGGGCCACGATGCCGACTTCTGGATCGAAACCGTCAGCTACAAGGAAACCCGCGAGTACGTGGCGCGCATCCTGGCCTTCAGCGTGATCTACGACTGGCGCCTCAACGGCGACGCCCTGCCGGTCACCGAGCGCATGCTTGGCAAGCTGGATGCGCCGCGGAAGAAGTTCGTGTGCGCGGCCGCTGCTGCGGCCGCCGGGAATGGGGAATAGGGAATGGGGAATCGCAACGGCGCACCGCGCTTGACCACGCTGCATGCGGTGTCCGCAGGTCAGGACGACATCGGCACTGGCAGGCCCGCTCTTACCATTCCCGATTCCCGACTCCCCATTCCCAGCCCCCAATGAACATCTACCTCGTCGGCGGCGCCGTCCGCGACGCCTTGCTCGGTCAACCGCCCGGCGACCGCGACTGGGTGGTGGTCGGCGCCACCCCGCAGCAGATGCTGGAGTCGGGCTACAAGCAGGTGGGCCGCGATTTTCCGGTGTTCCTGCATCCGCGCAGCGGCGAGGAATACGCGCTGGCGCGCACCGAGCGCAAGGCCGGACGCGGCTACCACGGTTTCGTGGTGCAGGCCGATCCGTCGGTGACGCTGGAAGAGGATCTGCAGCGGCGCGACTTCACCATCAACGCGATCGCCCGCGACGAGGCCGATGGACGCCTGGTCGATCCCTATGGCGGCGCGCGCGATCTCGAGCAGCGCGTGCTGCGCCATGTCGGCCCGGCCTTCGCCGAGGATCCGCTGCGGGTGCTGCGCGCGGCGCGGTTCATGGCGCGGCTGGCGCCCTTGGGCTTCGTGGTCGCGCCCGAGACCATGGACCTGATGCGCGCGATGGCCGCCGGTGGCGAACTGGAAACGCTGGTGCCCGAACGCGTCTGGCAGGAACTGCGGCGCAGCCTGGCCTCGGCGCAGCCCTCGGCGTTCCTGCGCACGCTGCGCGAGGCCGAGGCGCTGCGCTGGGTGCTGCCGGAGCTGGACGCGCTGTACGGGGTGCCGCAGCGCGCCGAGTACCACCCAGAGATCGACACCGGCCGCCACCAGGAACTGGTCAGCGACATGGCCGCGCAATTGGTGCCGGGCGACGCGCTGATCGGCTTCGCCGCGCTGACCCACGACCTGGGCAAGGCGCTGACGCCGCCGGAGGAATGGCCGCGCCACCTGATGCACGAACAACGCGGCCTGGCGCCGCTGCGCACGCTGTGCGAACGCCTGAAGCTGCCGCAGGAGCACCGGCAACTGGCCGAGATCGCCTGCCGCGAGCATCTGAACGTGCATCGCCTGGCCGAGTTGCGCGACCGCACCGTGCACGAACTGCTGCAGCGCTGCGACGGCTTCCGCAAGCCCGAGCGCATCGCGCAGTTGGCCACGGTGTGCGAGGCCGACAAGCGCGGCCGCCTCGGCAGCGAGGACGCCGATTACCCGCAGGGCCGCGTCCTGCAGCGCCTGCATGCGGCGGCGCTGGCGGTGAACGCCCGCGACCTGGCCGCGCAGGGCCTGAGCGGCCCGCAGATCGGCGAGGCACTGGCCAAGGCGCGGATCGCGGCGATCGCCAAGGCGCGGCGGGAGCTGCAGGCCGACGCGCCCTGATCGCTACCAGGCGACGCTTGCACCGACCCGCGCTCGGAGCGGCGTCCCCTCCCATACGACCGACGCATCGCCGGAACTGCGCGTGGCGATCGCAACGCCGACCTCGATCAACCGCTGCGCGTCAGGCGAGCGCTACGGCACCTGGATCGCCTCTCCGCTGGCCACGACCACCGTGGCGATCTGCGACGCGGCATCGCGGCTGTAAACATCGGCCAGCGTCCCCAACAGCGTGCTGTTTTCCCGCACCTCCAGGGCGTCCCGGTAGCGCGCGTTGGCCACATCGACCAGTTGCAGGCCGAGCTCACTCGTACGCAGCGCTGCTGCGTCCAGCACACCGTCCAGCAACTGCGCGCCCTGCAGGGCGATGCGCGCGGCGCGCGCGTTGGCGGTATCGCCCAGGTCGACGACGCCGGTGAATCCGTCCAGCGTGCCCGCCGCGTCGATCACCTCATCCATCAACTCACCATACACGAGCGACACGCGCTGGGCCGACGCCGACAGCGCGCCTCCGGCGTTCGCGCTGCGCCGCACGTGCAGTTCGGCGCTGGCATCGCGCGCGTCAATCAGGTCCAGCAGTTCGTCGACCAGTTCGCCCTCGACGATGTCCAGCGCCTGGACCCGGGCGTTGCCGGCATCGGCGATGTCCAGGCGCAGGTGCGCACGCGCGAGCGAGCCCTGCAGGTCGACCGCTTCGTCGATCAATTCGCCGCGGGCGATGGTCAGGGCATCGCCGGTGACGTTGCCGCTATCGGCGAACGCGACATCGAGCGTGCCGCCGTCGAAGGACGCGGCATCGATCGCCTCGTCGATCAGCTCCCCCTCCTCGATCCGCGCCGCCACCGCATGCAGATTGCCGGCATCCTCGAAGCGTACGGCCAAGGTTGCGTCCTGCACCGCACCGACGTCGATCGCTTCGTCGATCAATTCTCCGTCCACGATCCGCGCATCGGCGGCGACGGCGTTGCCGCTGCGCAGCAATGTCACCACGACATCGGAGGCGAGCAGATCGGCGGCGTCCAGCGGCTCGTCGACCAGCCCGCCATCGCGAATACGCAGTGCGCCCTCGACGCTGGCGTTACCGGTATCGGCCAGGCGCAGGTCGATCGCCGCGTTCTGCACGTGCCCGGTGTCGACCAGTTCGTCGACCAGCACCGCGTCCTGGATGTCCAGCGCGCGCGCGTCGACGTTGGCGGTATTGGCGAGCGCGATCACGATCTGGCCGCCCAGCCAAGGCCCGGCTTGTAGTACCTCGTCCAGCAACTGGCCGGCGAACAGGCGGACCTCGTCCGCCGCCACGTTGGCCACGTCGTCGGCCTGCACGGCGACACGGCTGCCACGCAGCGGATGCGCGATCAGCGCGCCCTGCAGGCGGCCGCCGCCGATCGTCAGTGTGCCGCGGCCACCGCGGACCCGATCGCTGCCCTCCACGGCGACCTCGAGACAGGCGCCGTCGGCGGTCGCGACCGCTGCATCGCGGGGCGCGATCAGCCGTTCGCTCAGGCTGCCACCGCCCAGGTGCAGATGGCTCTGCGCTGTCTGCAGACTGACGTTGGCCGAATCGCGCAGGCGCAGGTCGATGCGCGCGCCGGCCGCGATGGGACCGTCGACCAGCGTGCCGATCAGCGCGGCCTGTACAGGCCCGGCCGGTGCATGCAGCGTGCCGTCGGCGGCCAGCGTGTCTTCGCCCAGGGTGAGCCGCCCGCCCAGCGCCACGTTGGCGCTGTCCTGCACCAGGATCGCCAGCGTGGCGTCCGCGCCGACGCTGTGGACCAGCATCGGCAACAGCGATGGCTGTGCCAGCCAATGCGCATCCTGCACGGTCTGGTTGGCCTGTCCGCAGATCGCGATGGCCAGGGTCTGCCCTGCCGGCACGTCAAGTGGCTCGGCGAACGCGTAGGGCTGCCAAGGGCCGGCATTGCGGGCGATGAAGCGCCCAACCGCGGTCGGGCCCGTGCAGGCCACCGGCAACGCCGGCCGCCGGCACGCGGCCGGCGCCGCCACCGCCGTCCAGGCCGGCCAAACCGTGGCCCACAGCAGCAGGGCCGCCCCGGCATGGGTGCGGAGCAACTTCGGCCTGTGCAACTGCCACCGTTCGTTCCCCCCGCGCGGTGCAGCGGCGCCACCGCTGCACCGCATGCGGCGGGCCTTGGCGACGCGCGACATGCCCGCAAACCACCCTTCACCGCTGCCGCAGAAACGCGGCACCGTCCACACGATGCGCATGACGATCTCCCCCTGTGGCGATCGCCCGCGATCCTAATGCATGCGGGTGACAACATCGCGTGCGGGGAGACAGAAGACTTTTAATCTTTTGCTCAACGGGCGTGCCCAGCGCGATGGCGCAGCGGTTCGCCACGGCGCTGCCGACGTTTCCGCCCAGGCCAGCTGCGCGTACAAATGCATGCGCCCCGCGCAAGAGGCATACGTCGCGCGAGCGCGCCCTCAACCCTCGGCGACGAAAAACTCAAAGAAGTCGCGCTTGTCCTCGGCGAAGGCACTGACCAGCCTGCCCTCGGGAATGCGCTTGGCGCCGAGGCCACCGACGCAAATGCCGAGGCGGCGAAACAGCGCATAGCGCGGTCCGATCGCATGATCCGGATCGGACGCCATCAGCCGCGCCAGGGCATCCGCAGCGTAGATCTCGATTCCCTCGACCACCGGAGTGACGTGCCGGTTGAGGGTCACGTAGCGCAGCGCCTTGCGTTCGTAGACCAGTTCGCAACCTTCGCGTGTCTCGGTCACGATCTTCTGGATGTTGTCGATCACCGTGGTGAACGGCGCGCCGTGCGCCTTGGCGATCTGGGCCTGGCTGCGACCGAAATGGAATCCGCTCACCGCGGCATAGGGTTGAATCTCGTAGATCACCGAACGTTCCTTGTGAGAAGCGGGGCGGATCCGGGCGCCTACGCACTGCAGGTCGCCGCATCGCCCATGCGCGCGCCAAGCCACAGCAGAACAGACCATGGCCGGCCACACAACGCCCCGTGCAGGGCACCGCCAAGCGGTGCCCGCGGCCGCCTACTCCATCGCACCGGCGATCCAGGTATGCCGGACCTGCAACGCGTCGTCCAGCAGCACCAGGTCGGCCTGGTAGCCGGGCGCGATGTGGCCGTAGCGGTGGTCCAGGCCCACGCACTGCGCCGGGTACAGCGAGGCCATGCGCGCGGCTTCTTCCAGCGGCACGTCCAGCCACTGCACGCTGTTGCGCACCGCGCTGGCCATGTCCAGCGCCGAGCCGGCCAGGGCGCCGGCGGCATTGCGCACCACACCGTCGATGGCGGTGATGGTTTCGCCGTACAGGTCGAACGCGGGGCTGTCGGCGCCGACCATCGGCATCGCATCGGTGACCAGGAACACGGTGCCGCGCGGCTTGGCCGCCAGCGCCACGCGCAGGCTGGCCGGATGCACGTGCACGCCGTCGACGATCACGCCGCACCAGGCGTTGCGATCTTCCAGCGCCGCGCCGACCACGCCGGGATCGCGCCCCTGCAGCGGGGTCATGGCGTTGTACAGATGGGTGAAGCCGCAGATGCCGGCGTCCAGCCCGGCACGGGTCTCCTCGTAGCTGGCGGCGGTGTGACCGGCGAACACGCGTGCGCCGGCCGCGGCCAGGGTGCGGATGCTGGCCGCCGTCACGCGTTCCGGCGCCAGGGTGATCAGGGTGACGCCGTTGTCCAGCGAGGTGGCCAGGGCCAGTTCGTCGGCGTCCGGCACGCGGAACTTGTCGGCGTTGTGGGTGCCCTTGCGCGCCGGCGCCAGGTACGGGCCTTCCAGATGGATGCCGAGCACGCCCGGCACGCCCTCGGCGATCGCCTGGCGCGTGGCGGCGATCGCCGCGCGCATCACCTCCACGTCGTCGCTGATCAGCGTCGGCAGATAGCCGGTGGTGCCGTAGCGGCGATGGCCCTGGCCGATGCGGCGCAGCGCCTCGACGTCGGTGCGGTTGTTGAACAGCACGCCGCCGCCGCCGTTGACCTGCAGGTCGATGAAGCCCGGCAGCAGGCTGCCGCCGCCCAGGTCGTGCTGCACCGGCGCTGCCGCCACGCGCGGGTCGGCGTCGTCGAGCAGGGCGAGGATGCGCCCGCCCTCCAGCAGCACGCTGACGCCGTCGAGGAACCCGTCCTCGCCGAGCACGCGCGCGTTGCGCAGCGCCACCGTGGTCATCAGACGGTCTCCGTCACTTTGTTCAGATGCGGCGGCAGGTCCGGGTTGTAGCCGCGGCGCAGCGCCAGGGCGTTGATCGCGCGGTAGAAGCTCTGGATCGCCAGCAGCGGCGCGCACGCCGGGTGCGGCGCGGCGACCAGCGGCAGGTCGCCGCCGGCGCTGGCCAGCCACACCTGCGCGCCGCGGCCGCGGAACTCCTCGGCCAGGCGCCGGGTGCCCTCGCCGGCTTCGTCCGGCTGGTCGAACGCCAGCACCGGGAAGCCGGGGCCGACCAGGGCCATCGGCCCGTGCTTCACTTCCGCCGAGCTGTAGGCCTCGGCATGCAGGCCGCAGGTCTCCTTGAACTTCAGCGCGGCTTCCTGCGCCGCCGCCAGGCCCAGGCCGCGGTCGAGCACGAACAGGTTGTGCGCCTCGACCAGGCCATCGGTCAGCGAGCGCCAGTCGGCCTGCCAGGCTGCACGCAGCGCCTGCGGCAGTTCCTGCAGTGCGCCCAGCAGCACCGGGTCGTTCTTCCAGTGCGCGCCGAGCTGCAGGATCGCCGCCAGCGAGGCCAGGTAGCTCTTGGTCGCGGCCACGCTCTTCTCCGGGCCGGCGCCGAGCGGGATCACCGTGTCGGCCAGCTGCGCCAGCGGCGAATCCTCGACGTTGACCAGGGCCACCACGCGCGCGCCGGCGTCCTTGGCCGCCTGCGCGTTGCGCAGCAGGTCCGGGCTCTTGCCCGACTGCGAGATCACCAGGTACAGCGCCCCGCGCAACTGCAGCGGCGCTTCGTAGACCGAGCCCACCGACGGCGAGGCCGAGGCGGTGACCACGCCGAGCTGGGTCTCGAACAGGTACTTGGCGTAGGTGGCGGCGTGGTCGGAACTGCCGCGCGCGCAGGTCACCACGAACGGCGGCGGCGCGGCGCGCAACGACGCGGCGAGCGCGCTGACGGTGGCGTGGTTGCGTTCGAACTGCGCGGCGATGACCGCGGCGGCTTCCGCGGCTTCGCGGAACATCAGGGTGTCGGTTTCGGAGGGCAGCGCCATGGGCAGGGTCATGTGGGGTCTGGGGAGGAGGAACGGCGGGAATGCGGCTGCATGGGCGCGGTGGAGCCACGCACCACCAGTTGCGGCACGAAGCCCTGGTTGTGCACCGGCGCCGGATGGTCTTCGTAGGCATCGCTGCGCAGCTGGCTGATCAGCAACCGCGCGGCGTGGCGGGCGATGTCCTCGGTGGCCTGCTTGGCGGTGGTCAGCGGCGGCCACGACTGGCGCGAGAACGGGCTGTCCTCGAAGCCGGCGATGGACAGGTCGTAGGGCACGTTCATGCCCGCCGACTTGGCCGCGGCCAGCACGCCGGCGGCGATCTCGTCGTTGGAGCCGAAGATCGCGGTCGGCGGCTCGCGCAGCGCCAGCAGGCGCCGCGCGCCGCGGAAGCCGTCGTCGAAGGTGTAGTCGCCGGGGATCACCAGGTGCTTGTCCAGGGTGATGCCGTAGTCCTTCAGCGCCGCCTCGTAGCCGGCATAGCGCTCGCCGCTGGAGCGATGCGAGGTGCCGCCCCACAGGAAGCCGATGCGCTGGTGGCCCAGCTGGATCAGGTGTTCGGTGATCTCGTAGGCGGCATCGCGGTCGTCGACGTAGACGCAGGGGCCGTCCTGCGGATCCTCGGTGGCGGCGATGATGCGCACGGTCTTGATCCCGCGCGCGGCCAGCGCCGCGACCAGGTCGGCGCGCTCGGACATCGGCGCGGTCAGCACCAGCCCGGCCAGGCGCGAACGCTGGGTCCACTCGGCCAGTTCCTCGGCGAGCATCGGCGCGGTGGAATCGCAGGGATGGATCTGCAGGCCGAAGCCGGTCTCGCGGCAGGCGGCGAGCACGCCGTTCTGCACGCCGATGATGTGGTACGGGTTGGGGTTGTCGTACACCAGCCCGATCACGAACGGGGTGCCGCTGCGCAGGTTGCGCGCCGACGGATCCGGCTCGTAGTCCAGCTCGGCGATGGCATGCAGCACGCGCGAGCGCGTGGCCTGCATCACCGACGGTTCGTTGTTGATGACCCGCGAGACGGTCTTCAGCGACACCCGCGCCCGTTCGGCGACGTCTTTGATGGTGGGTCTGCGCATTGGAATGAGTTTGCCGGGTTGGAGAAAAGCGCGTCAGCTCACCGCGCGCCCTGGCCGACGCGGTGACCGCGCAGCGCGAAGAACAAGATGTACAGGTAGCAGGCGATCATCAAGCCGGCGAAGACCAGCTGGAAATCGAAGAACTCCTTCAGATGGGCGAACAGCTGCGGCACCGCGGCGCCGCCCACGATGCCCATGATCAACAGCGCCGCGCCCTTCTCGGTGAACTTGCCCAGCCCCTTGATGGCCAGCGGGAAGATGGCCGGCCACATGATGGCGTTGGCGAATCCGAGCGCCGCCACGAACGCCACCGAGACATAGCCGCCGGTCAACATCGCGCACAGCGAAAAGACGATGCCGAGGCACGCCGAAATGGACAGGTACTTCTCCTGGGAGATGTACTTCGGAATCAGCACCAGGCCGACCAGGTAGCCCGCCAGCATGCAGGCCAGGGTGCCGATGGTGAAATACTTCGCGTAGTCCAGCGAGAGGCCGAGGCTGTTGCCGTAGATGCCGATCGCATCGCCCGCCATCACCTCGGCGCCGACGTACACGAAGATGCACAACGCGCCCAGCCACACGTGCGGGAACGCGAAGATGCTGTCGCGGCTGCGCTCGTCGGAGGCCGACGCGTTGGCCTTCTCGGCGCTGATCTCGGGCAGGGGCGAAAACAGGATGGCCACGGACAGCACGGCAAGCACGCCGGCGATCGCCATGTAGGGGCCGTGGATGCGGCCGGCGAATTCCTGCAGCAGCAGTTCCTTCTGCGCCGGCAGCACCTGTTCGATCCGGGTCGAAAAATCCTCCATGCCGTGCAGGACCACCTTCGCCAGTCCATACGTGGCCAGCGCGCCCGCCACCTTGTTGCAGATGCCCATGAGCGCGATGCGGCGCGCGGCGCCGTCGATCGGCCCGAGGATGCTGATGTACGGATTGACCGCGGTCTGCAGCAGGGCCAGGCCGCCGCCGATGATGAAGATGCCGCTCACCGCGCCCACGTAGGAACGGGCGTTGGTGAACTGGCCGAAGATGGCGGCGCCGATCGCCAGGATCAGCAGGCTCAGGGCCAGGCCCTTCTTCATCCCGGTCAGTTTCAGGATGAACGAGGAAGGCAATGCCAGGCAGAAGTAGGAAATGTAGAACGCGCTCGGGATGAGGAACGCGAACGTGTCGCTGACATTGAAGGCGACCTTGGCGAACAGGATCAACGGCCCGTTGATCCAGGTAAAGAAGCCCATGATGAAGAACAACAGGCCGACGATGGCGATGGAGGCGTAGGGACTGGCGGGCCGTGCGGTGGTCATGGGCGGGCGTGCTCCGGGAGGGCGCGGGGATCGGCGATCAGCGTCGCAGTTCGGCGACGAAGTCGTAGTAGTCGTTGTGGCAGTAGGTGTCGGTCAGTTCGATCGCGCTGCCATCGCGGGTGTAGCCGACCCGCACCACGTGCAGGATCGCCTCGCCTTCCTTCATGCCGAGATGGCCGGCCAGCCGCGCCGGCAGGTTGATGGCGCGGAAGTACTGCAGCGCCCGCACCACCGGGGTGCCGCGCTCGTCCAGGTAGCTGTAGAGCGAATCGGCGATGGCGTGCGGATCGGGGACGACGTGTTGCGGCAGCACCGCCTTCTCGTAGGCCATCACCCGGCCGTCGGCGCTGCGCAGGCGGGTCAGCGCCGCGACTACGGTGTCCGGCGACAGGCCCAGGCGCAGGATCTCCTCGCCGTGCGCCGGTCGCGTGCGCCGCTCCAGCCAGCGCGTGCCCGGCTCCAGCCCCTTCATGCGCAGGGTTTCGCTGAAGCTGGCCAGGCCGCTGAGCTGGTGCTGGATGTGCGAGGTGACGAACGTACCGGCGCCCTGCCGGCGCGACACCAGGCCCTGCTCGACCAGCGCGTCCACGGCCTGGCGCAGGGTCACCCGCGACACCTGCAGGTATTCGCACAGCTGCCGTTCGGCCGGCAGCGCCTCGCCCGGCTTCCACTGCCCGCCCTTGATCGCCTCCACCAGCTTGCTGGCCAATTGCAGGTACAGCGGCGTCGGCGCGTCCGGATCCACGGCCAGCGCATGCAGGCGTGGATCGGCCTGCGGCTTGGGCTTGGTCATGGCGCGCTCTCCAGTCCGCATGAATTCGTTATGTCCAATATAGTACCAATTCGCGGTCCGTGCACGCCGGGTCACAGCCGCAGGTACAGCCTCCGCCGATCCATCCACCAGCCCACCAGCCAGCACAGCAACGTATAGGCCAGCGCGCAGGCCAGGCTGCCCCAGGGGCCGGGCAGCAGTCGCTGGAATACCGCCACGCCCAGCCACTGGTACAGATCCATGCCGCTGGCGCCGGCCGGGACCAGCCGCAGGCAGACCACGAACAGCTCGGAGAACAGGTAGATCGCCAGTGGATTGCGCCCGAGCACGGTGAAGAAACCGCTGCCGGCCCGCCAGCCGCGCACTTCGATCGCCCACAGCAGCGCGCCCAGCAGCCACAGGTCCAGGCCCACCGTCAGCAGCACGAACGAGCCGGTCCACAGTTTCTTGGCCAACGGGAACCACGGCTGCCAGGCCAGCGCCAGCAGGACCAGCGCGCCGCCGGCCAGCCATAACCAGCGCACCGTGCGCGCCTGCTTGCCGGCCCGGCGCACGTACAACCCGGTCACGTAGCCGGCAATGACGTTGACCGTGGCCGGCAAGGTGCCGAGCAGGCCCTCCGGATCGAACCCGCCGTCCTTGCGATACAGCTGCGCCGGATCGAGCAGCCACAGGTCCAGGCGCGTGCCGGCATTGCCGAGCTTGCTCAACTCCGCGCCCGGCTGGCCCCACAGGAACAGCGCGCCCCAGTAGCCCAGCAGTAGCGCGACGCACATGCCCAGCAGGCCGCGCGGCGAAAGCCAGCGGCACAGCAGCGCGGCCAGCGCGTAGCACAGCGCGATGCGCTGCAGCACGCCCGGCACCCGGGTCTGATCGATCGCAGTAAAGCTCCAGTGGCCGTCGGCGCCCTGGTGCACGAACGGAAACCAGTACATCAAAAAGCCGAGCAGGAAGATCAGCGCGCTGCGCTTGCCGACCCGGCGCAGGAACGCGCCGAGCGGCTGGCCGCGGTCCAGCGCGAAGCTCATCGCGTTGCCGACCGCGAACAGGAACGACGGGAACACCAGGTCGGCGGCGGTGAAGCCGAACCACGGCGTATGCCGCAACTGCACGAACGCATCGGCGCCGGCACCTGGCGTGTTGACCAGGATCATCAGGAAGATGGTCAGGCCGCGGAACACATCCAGCGACAGGAAACGTTCGCGCGACGGCGCGGCGGGAAGGCGGACGGACGCGGCGCTCATGGCGCATCCACCTGTTGCAGCAGCGTGCGCACCGCCGCGACCGGATCGGCCGGCGCCTGCCGCACGTAGGCGGTGTCGCGCGCCACCCAGTCCCGTTCCCAGGCACGCAGCCGCTGCTGCAGTTGCGCCTCGTCCACGCTGCCGCCGGCGACCGCCGCCTCGCGCAGCATCTGCAGCGCCAGCGTCCAGCGCGGCAGGTAATAGTCCGCGTACATGCCCTGCCAGGCCTTGGACGCATAGTCGCCGAGGTTGCCCTCGCCGCCCCAGACGCTGACCTGCGCCTTGGCGTCGCGCCGGTAGTAGGCCGCGTCCTGCGGGGTCTTCGCATAGCCGGCGGCGGCGTCGAGCCAGCTCGACAAGGTGTCCTGCTGGCCGCCGACCAGGCGGTCGAGTTGCGTCACCGCCTCGCGCACGCGCGCGGTCGCCGCATCGCCGGCTGCGACATCGCCGCGCCGGTAGGCGGCCACCGCCTGCTGCAACTGCACGTCCACGCGGCCGGTGGCGTAGTGGCGGGCGAAATCGACCAGGTCGTAGCGGTACAACGGCGCATCGGCGTACTCCGGCGCCAGCGCCAGCAGTTGTTGCAGCGCGCGGCGCAACCGCGGCGGATCGCCAGGCGCGCCCTCGAACTCGCCGACGTCCAGCGTCGGCCGCTTGAACAGCAGGTAGGCACCGGCGCGGCTGCGCCACCAGCGCGGCGTCCAGTAGCGAGTCGACAGCACCGACGCCTGCAGGTCGTCCCAGGCCGCGCGCAAGGCCGGCGACGTGTGGCCGTAGCGGGCGCGGGTGTAGTCGTCGAGCCAGTCCTGCAACGGCCGCTGCTGCGCGCCCCAGGCCAGCGCATACATGTATTCGTAGACCACCGAGGTGGTGTGCAGCCCTTCCGGGAAGGCGCCGAAGCCGACCAATTGCTGCTTGTCCTTGTCGGCGAGCAGCGTGCGCAGGTCCTCGCGGTAGAACGCCAGGTCGCCGTACACCGGATTGCTGCCGCCGTAGTTGTGCACGTAGCCGTAGATCCACTGCTTGCCGTCGAACGCGTCGGACAGCTTCCAGGTGCCGGGGTAGCGGTCGTTGCCGATATCCAGCACCAGCAACTTGTCGTTGGGCACCTCGCGCAGGAACGCGGCGATCGCCTGCGGCGTCCAGAAGTGGCGGTCGGCGCCGAACAGCCAGCCCTGCATCACCCACACCGCATCCGGGTTGGCCCGATGGATCGAGGCGTACAGCGCACGGCCGTACGCGGCCAGGCGCTTGTCGCGCTGCGCCGGCGGCACCTCGGGCGGCTTGCTCTTGGCGGCGTTGGCGGTGCTGTCGCCGTAGCTGGCCAGGCGCGCGTCGCTGCCGTCGGCGGCGATCGGCGGCAGCATCTCGTTGAACGCATCGGCCAGGTAGTAGGTGCCCTTGCCGTAGGTGCGGTCGTAGAGCTGGATGAAGCGTTGCGCGATCCGCGCGAACAGCGGATCGGCCGGATCCAGCCAATAGGTCTCGTGGAAGCCCTCCCAGGCGCGCATGCGGTAGATGCGCGCCCGCGGGTGCGCCTGCGCGAAGGCCTTCGGCACGTAGCCGGCGAACGCCGGCAGCACCGGCTTCATGCCCAGCGCGCGCATACGCTGCAGGATGCGCAGCTGCAGCGCGTGCTTGTCCTCGATCCACTGCTGCGGCAGCGGCGCGTCGTAGCCTTCGATGTTACCCATGCGTTGCCATGGCGCGAACGCCGGGCCGGAGAAGTACTGCGCCAGGTCCGCATCGGCGACGCCGAACTCGCGCCACAGCGCCTGCCACACGTACTCCTGGCCTTCCATCGCCAGCGGCATGTCGATGCCGTGCAGGGCCATCCAGTCGATCTCGCGCTCCCAGCGCGCCCAGTCCCACCACGGCGTGGTGTAGCCGTAGGTGCAGACGTTGAGATAGGCGCGGTGCGCGAACGGGGTGGCCACACGCGGGCCGTGGGCGTCGGCATAGGACGCAGGCAACGCCACCCGGCTGCCTTCCCAGCTCACCGACGCCGCACCGATCGACTGCAGGTAGCTGTAGGCGCCATGCGCCAGCGCCACGTCGGAGGACCCGGACACACGCAGCGTGCCGGCCTCGGCGGCGATCTGGTACCAATCGTTGCCGCGGCCGCGCGGCTGCCGCTGCAGGCGCAGCTCGGCCGCGCGCGGGCCGAGCGTGCGCAGCAGCACCTCGCGTGCGGTGCCGCCCTGCGTGTCCTGCGCGGGCGACGCGAACGCGCCCGGCGCCAGCAGCGCACAGGCCAACAGCACCAGCACGGCTTGCGCGCGCAGCGACATCGCCCGAACACGGCGCAGTCCGGCATGGCCAAGCGGGAGGATCTGGCGGAAAACATGGTTCATTGGCTCAATACTCCACTGTCGCGACATCGTCGAAGCCGAATGGCACTCCGGCCTTCACCTGCATCACCACCGCCAGCACCCGTTCGCCGGACGCCGGCGACAGCCGCAAGGACACCGGCTTCCCCGCCGCCACACTGGCGACCCGCTGCCGGTCCAGGTACACCTGCACCGCGCCGGTCGCGCGGCCGAGCCGCAAGCGGCCGCCGCGCTGCTGGATCCCGGCCCAGGGCGTGAATGCGGTCCGGTACAGCACGTAGCCGTCGCGCTCGGCGCGCGTCTCCAGGTTGCCCGGCTGGCAGAAACTCCAACTGTTGTTGTCGTTGGCCGCACGCGGCAGCGCCGGATCCGGCGGCGTGGCGAACGGCAGGGTACGCCGCCAGCCGCTCACCACCATCGCCGTGGCGGCCGGCGGCAACGACAACGGCGGCTGCGCCGGCTCCAGTGCGATGCTTGCCTGCGCCGTACGCAGGCCGGGCGCACGCGCCTCGATGCGCAGACTGCGGCGGCCGCTGCCGGCCTCGACGACGGCCTGCGCCAGGCCGTTGAATAACTGCACCTGCGGCACGTTGTCGGGCGCATGCCGGTTCGGGTCGCCGTTGCCGACGCCAAGCAGGCGTCCGCCTTCGACCTGCAGCGCGATCTGCGCATCGGCGAACGGCACATGGCGGCCCTGCGCATCCACCGCCTCCAGGGTGATCGGTTGCGCGTCGCGGCCGTCGCCGCGCATGCGCGCGCGGTCCGGGGTCAGCCGCAGCGCGACCGGCGCGCCGACCGTCTGCACCCGCTGCCGCGCGACCTCACGCCCGTCGCGGTAGGCCACCGCTTCCAGCACGCCGGGCGCATACACGACCTGCCAGGTGTTCATCGCGATCCGGTCCACCGCCTGCCGCCCCTGCGAGCGGCCGTTGAGCCACAGCTCCACCTGCTGCGCGTTGCAGAACGCCATCACCTTGATCGCGGCGCCCTCGCGGCCCGGCCAGTTCCAGTGCGGCAGCAGCTGCAGCACCGGCGCGTCGTCGATCCACTGGGCCTGGCGCAGCCAATAGGCGCCCTTGGGGAAGCCGCACAGGTCCATGATGCCGAAGAACGAGGACACCGACGGCCATTCGAACGGCGTCGGCTCGCCGCGATAGTCGAAGCCGGTCCAGACGAAGCCGCCGGCCAGGTAGGGCCGCTCGTCGATCAGCTTCCAGGACGCGCGATGGGTGTTGCCCCAGGGCGCGGCCACCGAGTCGTCCTCGGCGATGACGTGCGCGTCCATGTCGGTGAACCAGGCGCCGCGGGTCTGGAAGGCGCTGGTGTCCTCGCTGGACAGCAGCGGCGTGTGCGGCATCGCCGCATGCACCCGATCGTAGTTGAACTGGCGGTAGTTGAAGCCGACCACGTCCACCGCATGGGACGCGTTGCGTTCGGTCAGCATGCCGTCGTTCATCGCCGCGGTCACCGGACGGCTGTCGTCGAGTGCGCGCACCAGCGCCACCGCGCGGCGCACCATTTCGTAGCCGGCGACGGTGCCCTGCATCGGCTCCTCGTTGAACACCGACCACAGGAACACGCAGGCGCGGTTGCGGTCGCGGCGCACCAGCCAGCGCAGTTGCGCGGCGTAGTCGGGCGCCGGATTGAACACGCGGTTCTCGGCCATCACCAGCATGCCCAGGCGATCGCACACGTCGAGCAGTTCGCTCGCCACCGCGTGGTGCAGGCGAATCGCGTTGCAGCCCAGCGCCTTGAGCCGGCGGATGCGGAAGTCCAGCAGACTGTCCGGCACCGCCACGCCGACCCCGGCATGGTCCTGGTGCAGGCAGGCGCCCTTGATCTTGAGCGGCCGCTCGTTGAGGAAGAAGCCCTGTTGCGCATCGAAGCGCAGCGTGCGGAAGCCGATCGCGCACTCGCGACGGTCGCGCTCGCGGCCCGCGCTGCGCAGCACCGTCGCGAGCCGGTACAGGTGCGGCGCGGCCACGTCCCAGCGCTGCGGCTGGCGCACCTGCAACACCACCTGTGCCTGCACCTGCGCCAGCGCGCCGGCCTGCAGCGCGGCACTGCCCTGCGCCACCACCGTGCCCTGCGCGTCGTACAGCGTCGCCTCCAGCAGCGCCGCATCCGCTTGCTCGCCGACATTGGCGACGGTGACCGTCACCGGCAGCGTCCAGCGATCGTCGGCCTCCATCCGCGGCACCGCATGCACGCCGTCGCCGACGATATGCAGCGCATCGCGCACCGCCAGCCAGGTGTGCCGGTAGAGTCCGGCGCCTTCGTACCACCACCCGTCCATCGCCTCGGCGTCCACCCGCACCGCAATGGTGTTCAGATCCTGGCCATAGCGGGCGATCGCGGTCATGTCGATGGCGATACCGTCGTAGCCGCTCCAACTGCGCGCCATCAGCAGGCCGTTGACCCACACCGTGGCGCGGCTGGCGATGCCGTCCAGGCGCAGTTCCAGCGCCTTGCCGCGCTGCGCCTCGTCCAGCCGCAGGCTGCGCCGGTACCAGGCGATGCCGCGGCGGCGATAGCCCTGCGCCACGTTTGCGCTTTCCTCGATCGGCTGCTCGATGGCGAAATCGTGCGGCAGCCGCAGTTGCCGCCACTGGCTGTCGTCGAAATCGCCGGCCGCCGCGCCCCAGGCCTTGCCGGCCTTGGCGTTGTCGTAGCTGGCGTCCTGCCCGGTGATCGGCGGAACCGGGATGTCGCCTTCGTGGAACCGCCAGCCCTCGTCCAGGCAGAACAGGCCGGGATCGGGCGCCAGGGTCAGCCCCGGCACGGCCGCCACCGCGGCAGGGCCCGCGCTGGCGAGGCCGGCGGAGGCCGCCGTGCCGGCCCGGCTCCCGCGCGGCAGCGCCAGCAGCAGGCCGGCGCCGGCGCTGCCGGCCAGGAAGGTTCTTCGTTGCATGCGCTTGTCCTCATCGGATCGACCGCCCGGCGCCACCGCGGCGCCGGGCCAGGGGGCGCGCTAGCCCGCAGGCGCCTGCGCCGCCCTCACAGGATGTCCCACTGCATCGACACGTAGAAGCTGCGGCCGGTGACCCCGGTCATCTGCCAGCGGCTGCTGATGTCCTTGTACGCCTCTTCCTTCTTGTTGGTCAGGTTGAGCGCGCCGAGCTGGAAGCTGAGCTTGTCGGTGGCCTGGTAGCCGAGCACCGCATCGACCTGGGTGCGCGCCTTCATGGTGTGGCCTTCGCGGGCGAAGAAGCTGTCGCTGCTGTCCTGCTCGTACTCGCTGCGATGGTTCAGCGACAGGCGCGCGGAGAACATCGCGTTCTCCCAGTAGCCGGTGGCGTTCCAGGTCTTCTCCGACAGGTTGCGGATCTTGAAGTCGGTGTCGCGCTGCGGGATCACCCGGGTGAAGTTGGCGGTCAGGCCGAAGCCGGGGATCGGCAGCCAGGCATCGAACGACTGCGTCCAGCCCAGTTCGTAGCCCTTGATCTTGACCTTGCTCGGATCGTTGCGGGTGGCGGTGATCTCGTAGATGTTGCCGCCGCCGTCCACGCAGTCGCCGGCGCCATTGGTGGACAGCGCCGTGCCGTTGAACGTGGCCGGGCAGACGATGCTGTTGAAGGTGCCGTTCTTGACGTTCTTCCAGAAGCCGGCCAGGGTCAGCCCGCCGCCCTGGCCGTAGTACCACTCCAGGCTGAGGTCGGCCTGGTCGGCGGTCAGCGCCTTCAGGTCGGTCTGGCCCAGCGCCACGTCGTAGGTGGTGGTGCCGCCGGTGTTGCTGCCGGAGGAGATGGTGGTGGCGATGGCGGTGTTGCTGTCCAGGATCGGCCGCACCAGCACCTTGCCGGCGGCCAAGCGCAGCAGCAGGTCCTCGCGCATGTCCAGCACCAGGTTCAGGCTGGGCAGCCAGTTGTGGTAGTCGTACGGGGCGCGCTCGGTACCCACCACCTCGTTGGCGTCCTCGCTGTACTGCGAGGCGGTGGTCAGGTAGGTGTCGGTGGTGCGCTTGGTGCTCTCGTAGCGCACGCCGACGTTGCCGCGCAGGCGCATGCTGCCCACATCGGTGTCGATCTTGGCCAGCGCGTAGGCGGAGAAGATGTCGTTGCGGATGTGGTAGCTGGCCTGCGGTGCGAACAGCACCGGCACGGTGATGCCGGAGGCGGCCAAGGCCCTGGCGTAGGCGTACACGTCCGGCGCCACCCAGTCGCTCTGCGAGGCCAGGTCGCCATCGAGGAAGTTGCTGACGTTGGAACTGGCCGCCGACAGTTCCGGGAACATGCCGTAACCGGAGACCGCACCGGAGTTGATCAGGTACAGGAAGTCGCGGCGCCAGACGTTGCGATCGAAGGTCTCGCGGCGGAACTTGGTGCCGACCTTGACCGCGTCCAGGAAGCCGTTGCCGACGTAGCGCTCGGCATCGAACTGCAGCGACCATTCCTTGTTGCGCAGCGCGTTGATCGCACCGTTGGGGTATTCGTCGCGGACCAGGTTGGCCTTGTTCCAGGCGCTGGCGTCGGTGGCGTCGGCATCGGTGGTCAGCGAGATCGCGCCGGGATTGGACATGTCGAACAGCGTCGCGCTCGGCTTGCGGCCGAGGATCACTGCGCGCTCGTCCTCGTCGGTCTTGCCTTCGGTGTAGTTGGCCACGCCGCTGAAGGTCCACGCGTCGCCCTTCCAGCGCGCGTCCCAGGTCAGCAGTTGCGAGCTCAGGTCGTGGCGCTCGAGCTGGCGGTTGTTCTCCAGCCAGTAGTTGGACGCCGACACCTTGGTCGCGGTCAGGCCTTCGGTCTGCAGCACGGTCAGGTAGTTGCGGTCGAAGGAGTAGACCAACTGGTTCATGTCGTTGTCGGTCTTGTCCTGCGAATACAGCGCGGTCAGGTTCATCTCCAGGCGGTCGTTGGGTTTCCACTGCAGCCCGGCGGTGAACATCTTGCGGTCGGTCTCGCGCTCGATCGAGCGGTAGCGCGGACGGCGCGGGATGTACAGGGTGCCGTCGCCGGTGTCCTGGGTGTACCAGCGGTCGATCCACAGGTAGTCGGCACGGTCGCGGAGCTTCTGGTAGCCGGCGTTGACGAACACGCCCAGTTCGCCGCCGTCGGCCAGATGGAACTGGTCGATGTAGGTCAGCACGCCCTTGGGCGTCGGCGCGCCGCCGGCGAATTCGGAATACTGCTCCTTCGCCGAGAAGATCAGCTTGCGCTCCTTGTAGTCCAGCGGCTTGGTGGTCTCGATGTTGACCGTGCCGGACAGGCCGCCGGCATCCATGTCCGCCGACGGCGACTTGATCACCTCGATCGCCGCGGCCACCTCCGGCTGGATGATGTCGTAGCGGAAGCCGTCTGTGAAATCGGCGCTCTTGATGGTCTGGCCGTTGATCGTGGTGGCCGAGTATTGCGGGCCCAGGCCGCGGATGCTGATGGTCGAACCGCGCCCGTTGATGGTGGAGATCTGCACGCCGGGAATGCGCTGGATCGCCTCGGCGATGTTTTCGGCCGGGAACTTGCCGATGTCCTCCGACGAGATGCCGTCGGTCATGCGCGCATCCTCGCGCTTGTTGTCCAGCGCGGTGATCAGGCTCTTCTGGTAGGAACTGGTGACGGTCACCGTGTCGAGCTGGGAAATCGAATCGGACGCGGGCGCTTCCTGCGCCTGCGCAGCGGCGCTGAACAGGCCGAGCGCGATGGCGCTGGCGAGGACGGACAGGGGACAACAATGCGAACGGGAGCGGGCGACATGTGGCATTGGGCTATCCTGGTTGATGGCGATCGGCACGACGACGTCTGACATCCAGGGCGGCGATCGGCAGGCAGCACGCTCCATCGCGCCCGACGCGACGCGCAGGGCGATGCCGTCCGTGCGGACGGAGTCGATGGAACGTTCTGGCTGTTTCCTGCGCCCTGTGTTGCGGGAGGCGCGTCCCCGTTCCTTCCCCGGAACGGGCGACTGCATGGTGCGGCTTGACGGATCTGGCCCGAATTGGCAAGGACCAATTCCAGGCGCTTCGATTCTTATGGTCTTAGAAAGATTGTGTCAACGTCGCGCCGCACGAAATCGAAGAATGACCCCTGGACTCGCGCGCAGAAACGATTAAATCGCTTATGAATCAATCACCTTTGCAGGAAAAATATTTCTTGCGAAGCATTGTTCACGCATCGTTGTCACGATACCTATGCCGCACCAATTGTGACAACGAGACCAATCTTGTGCATCGCCGCATAAGCGCATTGCATTCTCATTTGCGCAAGCTGGCACGCTGCGCAGGGCGCTCGCACAGGCTATTGATAAATAATGATTTTTATTTCATAAGCGCACCCTTTCCGGGATCCACTGCCGATATCGAGCGGCAAAACCAGAACCAGACAAATTTTCGTGGCGAGACTTGACATCGTTGTCATAGGCTCGTAAGAATCGGCGCACACGGGGGTGTAGCCGCGCATCGCGGCGCGAAAGCGGGGCCAAGGGAGGCATGTGATCGCAATGATCCGTTCGCACGCGTCGCGTGTCGCACGCGGCACTTCGTGGCATGACCGAGGACAGCAGCTGCCGAGCGCGCATGCCGCGCCCAGTCCACTGCGGCTGTCGCTGCGCCGCGCCGCTCTCGCAGCACGGTCCGATGGACCGCAATGGGCGGCCTCGCGGATCGCCGTCTCCGGTGACCGCCTTACCGCCCTGCACGCGCCAAGGCCGGCCACGCAGGCGCGCGCGCACCACACCGGCAGCACCCGCCGTCCCGCGCAACGCGCGACGGCCTCCACGTTCCGCAGCACCCGGCACTCCAGCCCGTTTTCGCAGCACAGGCAGTAAGGCAACAGGCCACTCCGGCGCGCGGCGCACCGTCCGCGCAATCGCGTTGATCCATTGAATGATGAGGGAGAGACATCATGCAATATCGCCGTTCCGTCTTGTCCGCGGCCATCGCCGCCAGCGTCCTCGCCTTCGCCGCGCAGGCGCAGCAGGCCGATTCCGCCGCCACCGACCTGGACGCGGTCCAGGTGGTCGGTATCCGCGCCAGCCTGGAGAAGTCGCTGGACACCAAGCGCAACAACGTCACCGTGTCCGAGGCGATCACCGCCGAGGACATCGGCAAGTTCCCCAGCACCAACGTCGCCGAGGCGTTCGCGCAGATTCCCGGCGTCACCATCGACCGCCGCTTCGGCCAGGGCGAGCGGGTCAGCATCGACGGCACCGATCCCAGCCTCAACCTGTCGTTCCTGGACGGCCACCCGGTGGCGCAGGCGATCTGGCTGTACGGCGAGCAGCCCAATCGCGGCTTCGACTACACCCTGCTGTCGCCGCAGATCCTGGGCCGCGCGGAGATCGTCAAGTCCACCGAGGCACGCCTGACCGAAGGCAGCCTCGGCGGCACCGTGCTGATGCACAGCCGCCAGCCGCTGGACCTGAAGGCCAACGAGATCGCCGGCTCGGTGGGCTACAGCTACAGCCAGCAAGCCAGCGAGGGCAAGCCCAACGCGTCGCTGCTGTACAGCTGGAAGAATCCACAGGAGACCTTCGGCGTCGCCGTATCCGCACAGCACTACGAGGAACGCGTGGACCGCCAGGGGCTGGAGGTGTTCGGCTACGCCAAGGCCAGCACCTTCGCCAACGCCGGCGGCGTGCCCGCCGCTGCCGACGTGCCCAACTCGATCAACGCCGCCTGGTTCCAGCAGGACCGCAAGCGCGACAGCGCCGTGGTGAACCTGCAGCTCAAGCCCAGCGACGCGCTGGAGTTCAACCTCAGCGGCCTGTACATCAAGGAAGACTTCGACAACTACAACCAGTCGATGTACAGCTTCCTGACCTGGAACCCGGGCACCGTCGCCGCAGTCGACGCGCTGGGCGACGTGCGCAACGGCGTGGTCAACAGCGGCCATTCCAGCGCCAACGCCAATGCGGGCGGCGGCACGGTGATCTACGACAACAACGTGCGCCAGTCGCAGGTAACCACCAAGGGCCTGGATCTGCGCGGCGCCTATCGCGGCGAACGCTGGACCCTGCGCGGCCAGCTCGGCCAGAGCAAGTCCGACAACGACGACCTGGCGCAGTACTTCATCGAACCGTTCTACAACGGCGGCTTCCGCTGGGACCTGGACCGCGGCATCCGCTTCGACGATCCCACCGCCGCGCGCAATCCGGCCAACTGGGGTTCGGCCGGCGGCTGGATCGGCAACAACGGCGTGTTCTCCACCCAGAGCAAGGACCGCTACGGCCAGCTCGACCTGGACCTGCAGTTCGACGGCGTGTTCAACCAGTTGCTGGTCGGCGTGCGCCAGGGCAAGCACGACGAGGACTTCGCGCTGAACGTCTACGGCGGCGTCACCCCCGGCACGCTGGCCGACATCGGCACCATCGGCCTGACCGACATCCGCGGGTTCTACCCCGACCACGGCCAGCACGTGCAGGCCGGACGCGGCAACGTGATCGACTGGATCCGCAACAGCCCGGTCGACTACGCCAACCCGGATCCGTCCAGCTACCTCAACAACACCTGGGCGCTGCAGCAGACCAACAACGCCGCCTACGTGCAGCTGAACTTCTCCAACGCCGGCCTGCGCGGCAACCTCGGCCTGCGCTACGTGGATTCCAAGACCGAAGGCAGCGGCTTCGTCTACAGCGGCACGCCGACCCTGCAGGACCTGGACAGCAAGTGGCAGACCCGCACGAAGACCGAACACTTCCTGCTGCCGTCGCTGAACCTGGCCTACGACACCGAGAACGACTGGGTGTTCCGCTTCGGCGCCGGCAAGGTGATCGCCTGGGCGCCGTACAACCAGATGGTCAACAACACCTTCCTCAACGACACCACGCTCACCGGCAGCGGCGGCAATGCCGCGCTGTCGCCGTACGAATCGTGGAACTTCAACCTCTCGGCCGAGTACTACTTCGCACCGCAGGCGGTGGTGGCGTGGTCGGTCTTCTACAAGAAGATCGACAACTACATCGACACCTCGGCCACCATCGAGCGCCAGTACAACGCGATCCGCGACACCTCGCCGCAGACCTGGGCGCAGATGCTCGGCAGCAACGGCTGCACCGCCGACGGCTACTGCGACTACAGCATCCAGCGCCCGCGCAACGCCGGCACCGGCAAGGTCAAGGGCTTCACCCTGGCCTACCAGCAGCCGTTCGGCGACAGCGGCTTCGGCCTGTCGGCCAACTACACCTATGCCAGCGGCGAGAACAACAGCGGCAATCCGCTGCCCTACCAGTCGCGCAACAGCGTCGCCTTCAGCCCGTACTACGAGAAAGGGCCGTGGAACGCGCGGATCAGCCTGAACTGGCGCGACAGCTACCTGGCCGGCGGCTACGTCGCCGGCGCCGCGCCGGCCAGCGTCGACGCCTACACCGACCTGGGCGCGAGCGTGGGCTACGCGATCAATGCGCAGTGGTCGCTGCAGCTGGACGCGCAGAACCTGCTGGACGAGGAATACCTGCAGTACCTGGGCGACAAGGACCACCCGGTCGGGCGCTACCACAACGGCCGCCGCTACATGGCGACGGTGCACTTCAAGTTCTGAGCGCGCCACCGCGCCTGCGCTGCGGCGTCATCTCCGCAACGCAGGCACGCGTGTACCGATCGCACATGCACCGGCGCGCAACCGCCGGCGCATGCGCGAATGCGCCTCAGCGCGGGAACTGCACGTGCCCGTCGGCGAAGTACACGCCCTTGTCGCCCTGGCTGGGCAGTGCGGCGAGGGTGTCGGTGACCACCTGGCCACGGATATCGGTCAGGCGGATCTCCAGCAGTTGCGCGCCCATCTGTTCGCCGACGAAATGGTTGTACGCGGTCTTGGGCAGGCTGACCCAGTCACCGTTCTTCTTGTACTCGAACTTCACCACCGGATAGCGGTGGTTGCGCACCTGGATCGCCGCCCAGTATTGCGAACTGCCTTCCTTGATCCGGTACACGACGTTACCGGCGACCGGCGCGGCCACCACCTGCCAGCGGATCGGGATGCGCCCGGCGCTGGTGTCGCCGATCGCGGCGAAGGCATTGGGCGACAGGTCCAGCCCGCAGTCGGCGCCGTCCGGATACAGGTCGGTGACGTACACGGTGACCGTGCCGCGCGGCCCCTGCACCTGCAGATAGGCGCCGGCCAGCGCCGCCTGGATTCCGCCGAAGTTGAGCTGATTGGGGTTCAGCGCGGTGATCGTCGCAGTGGGGTCGATGGGATCCAGCAGCAGGGCGCCGCCGGAGTAGCCGGAGCTGGTGTAGGTGGCGGTGCCGCTGCAGACATCGTTCCAGGCAGCGTTGGCGGGTGCGGCGGCACTGACGGCCAGGCACAGCGCGGCGAACAGGCCGGCGCCGCGCGCGGCACGGGGGAAGTGACGTGCTTGCATGCATGTTCTCCTGCACAGGCGCGCGGAGTCGCCGCGCGGCGACCGGGCACCTGCCCGGCGCCGGCACTCTAGGACGCGGCGCGCCTGCCGTGCCTTGCGCGCGGCCGGGAAATCCAGCGTTTGGCCGACGGCGTAGACCGCGCCGCCGCCGCGCTCAACGACGGCGCAGGCTGCCGCGCTCCAGCCGCCACAGCAGATCGCGCCACGGCGTGGCCGCGGTGGCCATGCCGGCGGCCACGCCCAAGGCGTCGGCCAGGGCATCCAGCGGATCGGCCGAGCGCGTGGTGGTCCAGGCGCCCTGCGCGAACTCGATGCCCACGCCCAGCGCCAGCAGGCCCAGCGCGGCCCAGGTCCAGGCGCGCGGCCCGGCATACACCTGCACCGCCGCGGCGGCCAGCAGCAGGTAGGCGATGAAGTGCTCGGCCTTGTCGCTGTCGGGCAGGTCCGACAACTGCGGCGGGTGCGGCATCATGCACACGTAGATCAGCACCAGGATGCCCAGCCACCACAGCCCCAGCCACAGCCAGGGCCAACGGAAGTCGCGCACTGCCGCCATCACAGCCGCCAGGCCAGGTCGCCGGACAGGAACGCCGGCGCCAGCGACACGTCGCGCTCGAAGCCCATCACCTGGAAACGCTCGCCCATCTCGCTGGGCAGCGTGAGCTGCTTCACCTGCTGGCGCAGGCGCAGCCGCGCGGCCTCGTCGCTGCGCGCCTCCGCCTCGGCCAGCAGCGCGTCCAGGCCGTTGCCGAGCAGGAAGCTGGCCTGGTTGCAGTAGCCGGCCAGGTCGAAGCCCGCCCCGGTGCCGGCCTCGGCCAGCGCGGTGAAGTCCACCGACGCGGTCAGGTCCTGCAGGCCCGGCCAGCGGTACGGATCGGCATGCGTGCGATGCCGGTAGAACGCGCGCAAGGTGCCGTCGTCGCGCTCGGGCAGATAGAACTCGCGGCGCGGATAGCCGTAGTCCACGAACAGCATCGCGCCGCTGCGCAGGCCGCCGGCCACCGCCTGGATCCAGTACGGCAATTGCGGCAGCAGTTCGGAACGGTAGCCGTCGGCGAACGGCGTCTGCAGATAGCGCTCGAGGTGCCGCACCGCCGCCGCCAGCAGCGGATCGGCCGGCTGTTCGCCGCGGCGAAAGCGTCCCTCACCGTCCAGCATCACGGTCTCCTCGAACACCTCGCCGTCGCGCAGCGCGAAGCGCGGCGTCGGCAAGGCGTCGATCACCTCGTTGGCGAACAGCACGCCATTCCAGTCGTCGTCGAACGGCCGGTCCAGCCATTCCACCAGGTCGAACACCGGCGGGATCAACGTGCGCGCCAGGCGCTCGCGCTGGCGTTCGCGCAGGTCGGCGCTGGGTTCCAGGATCGCATAGCGCTCGGGCAGCGCATCCAGCGCCAGCAGGCGCTTGAGCATGACCTCGGCGAACGCGCCGCTGCCGCCGCCCACTTCCAGCATGCGCGCCTGCGGCCCGAGCTGCTGCAGCACCGGCGCCAGCGCATTGGACACGGTGGCGGCGAACAGCGGCCCCAGCTCCGGCGCAGTGACGAAATCGCCCTCTTCGCCGAACTTGCTGCTGCCGGCGCTGTAGTAGCCCAGGCCGGGCGCGTACAGCGCCAGCTCCATGAAGCGCGAGAAGGGAATGGCCCCGCCGGCGGCGGCGATCTCGGCGCGCACATGCGCGGCCAGGCGCTCGCTGTGGGCCAGTGCGGTGGCATCGGGCGAAGGAAGGTCGGTAGGCATGCGGTGCGCGATTGCGTGGACAATGCACAGCATAGCCGAGCATGGAACCCGCACATGACCCAGACCAAAGTCGCCCTGATCACCGGCAGCGCGCGGCGCATCGGCGCCGGCATCGCCCGGCGCCTGCACGCGGCCGGCTACGCCGTCGCCCTGCATGCGCACACCTCGCAGGCCGAACTGCAGGCGCTGGCGCAGGAACTGGAAACCATGCGTGCCGGCAGCACATTGACCCTGCAGGCCGACCTGCGCGACACCGCGCAGCTACCCGACCTGGTGGCGCAGTGCGTGGCCCGCTTCGGCCGGCTCGATGCGCTGGTCAACAACGCCTCCAACTTCTATCCCACACCGTTGCACGAGGCCACGCCGGCGCAATGGGACGACCTGTTCGCAGTCAACGCACGCGCGCCGCTGTTCCTGGCGCAGGCCGCGGCCGCGCAGCTGCGCCAGCATGGCGGCGCGATCGTCAACATGACCGACGTACACGCGGAAACGCCGCTGCGCGCGCATCCGCTGTACAGCGCGGCCAAGGCCGCCCTGGCGATGCTGACCCGCTCGCTGGCGCTGGAACTGGCGCCGCAGGTGCGCGTCAACGCCATCGCCCCCGGCGCGATCCTGTGGCCCGACGCCGGCAAGGACGCGGCCGCTCAGCAGGCCCTGCTGGCACGCACCCCACTGGCGCGCACCGGCCAGGTCGAGGAAATCGCCGACACCGTGCGCTGGCTGCTCGACGACGCCAGCTTCGTCACCGGGCAGACCGTGCGGGTGGATGGCGGCCGCGGGCTGACTTGAAGGCTGGGAATCGGGAATCGGGAATGGGGAATCGGCAAGCGCGACCTCATTCCAGTCATTGCTGAGAGCCACACCAGACCGCGCCATGACAGCACGACGATCGGCCCGGCACCCTGCTCTACCGATTCCCCACTCCCGCTTCCCCATTCCCGGCTTCATCATCCAACTCGACCACCTCGAACGCCCTGCCATGCTCCGCATGCGCCTGCCATAGCGCGCCCAGGGATTGGCCGCTGACCGGATCGACGAAATCGGCAGCGATGTCGGCCAGCGGCTTGAGCACGAAGGCGTGGCGCAGTTCGGGACGCGGGATGCGCAGGTGGCCGGGGCCTTCGACGATGCGGTCGCCGTAGAACACCACGTCGATGTCCAGGGTGCGGTCGCTGAAACGCGGACCGCTGCGATCGCGGCCATGCGCGTCCTCCAGCGCATGCAGCCAGTCGTCCAGCGGCGCCAGCTCCCAATCGGTCTGCAGCGCCACCGCGTTGTTCAGGAACGCCGGCCCGTCGAAGCCGACCGCCGCGGTGCGATAGGTCGGCGACACCGCGATCGCGCCGAACTGCCGGCGCAGCGCCGCGATCGCCGCGGCCAGGTGGTGATGCGGGCGCAGATTGCTGCCCAGGCTCAGAAGCACGGTGGTCATGCACTATTCGCGCATGCCGCGGCCGCGAGCGTCAACGGCTAGCCAGCCCGCGCCAGCCCGCATAGAATCCAGCTGCACCCGGTTTCGGCATCGCCATGACATATTGCGTCGGCATCGAAGTGGACGAAGGCCTGGTCTTCGCCGCTGACACCCGCACCAACGCCTCGCTGGACGACGTCCGCGTGCACCGCAAGCTGCACGTGTTCGAGTATCCGGGCCAGGCGGTGTTCGCACTGATGTCGGCCGGCAATCTGGCGACCACCCAGCTGACCATGTCGCGCCTGCAGCGCGATGCCGACGATCCCGAGGCGCCGCGCAGCCTGCGCACGTTCCGGCACCTGTTCGAGGTGGCCGAGTACGTCGGCGACGTGCTGGCCTCCAGCCAGATCAAGCTCTCCGAGCAATCCCAGCACAGCGGGGTCAACGTGCAGTCGACGCTGATCCTGGGCGGGCAGATCGCCGGCGAACGGCCCGGGCTGTACATGATCTATCCGCTCGGCAACGCCATCGCCACCTCGCCGGAGACGCCGTATCTGCAGATCGGCGAATCCAAGTACGGCAAGCCGATCCTGGACCGCATCATCCGGTCGGAGATGCAACTGGAAGACGCCGCGCGTACCGCATTGGTGTCGCTGGACTCGACCATCCGTTCCAACCTGTCGGTGGGCATGCCGATCGACCTGGCGCTGATCCGCCGCAACGACCTACGCGTGACCGAGCGCATGCGCCTGGAAGCCGACACCCCGCTGTACGCCGAGATCCACGACACCTGGTCGCGCAAGCTGGAGAACGCCGTGCGCACCCTGCCGCGCTTCCCCTGGGAACCGGCCCTGGCCGCCGACCACGACACCGAAGCCCGCGACGCCCTGCCGCCCCTGCCTCCCCGCCGCTCCCCCGCCCGCCGCGACCCGGAAGACCAGTCGGCGCAGCAGTGAGAGGCCGGGAGTGGGGAATCGGGATTCGGGATTCGCAAAAGCGGGTTTCTGGGTAGCTGACACAACGCGCTTAGAGCGACGCCGCGCTTCGCGCGAGAAGGGGCCACGGCTGTTGCTGTTGCCCTAAGCGAATCCCGAATCCCCAATCCCCAATCCCGACTTCCCGAATCCCAGCGCTTCAGCCGCTTTCAAGCGCATGCGCCACCGCCCGGAACACGCGCTGCATTTCCAGCGGCTTGCGCAGGACGTGCACGGCGATGTCGGCGGGGAAGTGGTCGCGCTCCAGGTTGGTGCCGGTGTCCTCGAGCACGATCGCCGGGCCCTGGTAGCCCAGGTCCTGCAGCGCCAGCAGCAGGTGCACCGCCGAGAGCAGGATGATGTCGCTGTCGACGATCACCAGCTCCGGCAGGCCGTGCTCCTCGACGTCGCGCAGCGCCGCGGCGCCGTCGGAGGCCAGTTGCGGGCGATAGCCCTGGCTGGACAGCGCATTGCCGAGCAGCGACAGGCGCGTGGCCTCGCCGTCGACCAGCAGCACGCGCTGGCCCTTGCCCATCGGCAACGACAGCTCAGGCTCGGTCGATGGCGCCGGCGCGCGCAGCGGGATCAGCATTTCGAAACAGGTGCCCTGGCCCGGCGTGCTGTCCACGCCGATCCGGCCGCCGTAGCTTTCGACGATGCGCTTGCACGAGATCAGGCCCAGGCCGGTGCCGTCCGGCTTGGTGGTGAAGAACGGGCTGAACAGCCGCGCCTGGGTCTCCGCGTCCATGCCGATGCCGCTGTCGCGGACCAGGATGCGCACCTGCTCGCTGCCGTCGGCACCGATCGCCGGGCTGGCCGAGAAACTCAGCTGGCCGCCGTCGGGCATCGCCTGGATCGCGTTGAGGCCGAGGTTGAGCAGGCACTGCTGCAGTTCGGTGTAATTGGCCTCGATCGACAGCGCCGAATCGGCCACCTCCACGTTCAGCGTCACCCGCTCCGGCAGGCTGCTCTTGAGCAGCATCTGCACCGCCTGGAACAGTTCGGCGATGCGCACCCGCTCGCTCGGCGTGCGCGAGCCGCGCACGAACGAGAGCATCGATTCGGCCATTTCGTGACCGCGCCGGCCGCACTCGGCGATGACGTCGGCCAGGTGCCGCAGTTGCGGGTCGTCGCTGCGACCGACGATCAGTTCCGGCACGATCAGCAGCGGCTGCAGGATGTTGCGCAGGTCGTGGCTGAGGCCGGCGGCGAGCAGGGCCAGGCTCTCCAGCCGCTGCGCGCGCATCAGTTCGCGCTCTACCCGCTGCCGCTCGCGTTCGGTGCGGGCCTCGCGGATCGCCCGCGCCACCGCCGACGGCAGGCGGGTCGGGTTGTGCTTGATGATGTAGTCGTTGGCGCCGTCGCGCAGGGCCTCCACCGCGGTCTCCTCGCCGATGGTGCCGGAGACGAAGATGAAGGGCACCGCGTTGCCGTCCTCGCGCACCACCCGCAGCGCCTCGTGCCCGGAGAAACCGGGCATGCTCAGGTCCGACAGCACGATGTCCGGGGCGAACTCGCCCAGCGCCTCGCGCAGGGTCGGCTCGCTTTCCACGCGGCGGAAGGTCGCCTCCAGGCCGGCGTCCAGCAACTGGTCGGACAGCAGCTCGGCATCCTCCGGCGAATCCTCGACCATGAGGATCCGGATCGGGCCAAGCCTGGGGCCGGTGGTGGGCATGCGCGCTTACTCTTTGTCCGGCGCCTGGTTGATCAGCGCCCAGAAGGTGCCCAGGGTCTTCACCGCGGTGAAGAACTGGTCCACGTCCACCGGCTTGACCACATACGCGTTCACGCCCAGGTCCCAGCTGCGGGCCAGGTCGCTTTCCTCGCGCGAGGACGACAGGATCACCACCGGCAAGCGCTTGAGCGATTCCTCGCTGCGCACCAGCTTGAGCACTTCCAGGCCGTCCATGCGCGGCATCTTGATGTCCAGCAGCAGCACCGCCGGCAGGCCTTCCTCGCGGTCGGCATAGGCGCCGCGGCGCAGCAGGTAGTCCATCGCCTCCACGCCGTCCTCGACGTGCACGATGGGATTGGCCAGACGCGCGTCGCGCAATGCATCCACCGCCATTTCGGCGTCGGCGGGGCTGTCTTCGGCAAGCAGGATGGTGCGGATGGCGGTCATGCAATGAACTCGGTAGAGGACGCTTCGGGCGCCGGGGGCAAGACGAAATGGAAGGTGGCGCCCTGGTCGGGGGCGGACTCGGCCCAGATGTGGCCGCCATGGCGGGCCAGCACGCGGCGCACGCTGGCCAGGCCGATGCCGGTGCCGGAATACTCGCTGGCCTTGTGCAGGCGCTGGAACACGCCGAACAGCTTGGCCGCGTAGGTCATGTCGAAGCCTGCGCCATTGTCGCGCACGCTGAAGTGATGGCTGCCGTCCGGCTGCACCTGGTAGCCGACCTCGATCTGCGCGACCTCGCGCTTGGCGCTGTACTTGACCGCATTGCCGAGCAGGTTCAGCCACAGCTGGCGCATCATGTTCTCGTCGGCGACCAGGATCGGCAACGGCGCGATGGTCCATTCGATGCGATGCCCGCTGTCGCCATGGTCGGACTGGTAGTTGGCGTCGAGCACCGAACGCGTCTCCGCCACCAGCGACTGCATGTCCACCGCCTGCAGGCGCAGCGCACTGCGGCCCAGCCGCGAGTACACCAGCAGATCGTCGATCAGCGAGGCCATGCGCCGCGCCGAGGTGCCGATCACCTCCAGGTAGTGCCGGCTCTTCTCGTCGGCGCCATCGCCCAGATGCCGCGCCAGCTTGTCGGCGAAGCCGGCCACGTGGCGCAGCGGCGCGCGCAGATCGTGCGAGACCGAGTAGCTGAACGCCTCCAGTTCGCGGTTGACCTCCGACACCTGCTCGACCTTGCCCTCCAGTTGCCGGTTCAGCTCCTGGATGCGCTGCTGGGCGCTCTTTTGCAGGGTGATGTCGCTGACCGTCATCAAGACCACTTCATCCTCGCTGTCCGGCAGCGGCATGCGCCGCGCATTCAGCAGCATGGTCCTTGGTACGCCGTCCGCGCCGAGTTGTTCGTGCTCGAAATCCCATAATTCGCGTCCGCGCAGCAGCACGTCGGCCAGGCGCTGGGCGATAATCGGATCCTGCCAGACGCCGTCACCGACATCGGTCAGCATCCTCGGCGGATCGGCCAGGTCCATGCCGTACAGTTCGGCAAAGGCGGTGTTGTGCATCAGCATCCGCTGCGCGTTGTCGAGCAGCACGATCGGCTCGCGCACGGTCTGCAACACCGCCGCGGCGCGACCGTTGGCGCGCAACATGTCGCGCTCGGCGTCCAGGCGCCGGCCGATCTGCCGTTGCAGCAGCCAGATCACCAGGCCCAGCAGCAGCAACTGCACGATCAGTGAGGTCCAACTGACCGCGGAGGCCAGCATGCGTCGCTGATCGGCGTCGGCGGTGCGCTCGACCAGCAGGTCGTCCTCGCGCCGCTGCAGTTCGTTGATCAGGCCGCGCACCGGGTTGTCGGCGGTCATGTCCTGGATCAGGGCGCGGATCCGCTCCGGATCGCGGGTCTGCGCGATCCGCTCGGCGATCAGGCCGCGTCGCTCCAGCGTGCTCTGCAGGCGACCGACGCGGATCTGCTGGTCCGGATTGTCGCGGGTCAGCTCGGCCAGGTGCGCAAGGGTCGGCTGCAGCGACTTGCGCGACTGCTCCAGGCGCGCGGTCAGGATCGGCGATTGCACGCCATGCGACATCGCCATCGCCGCCGATTCCATGTCGCGCAGATCCGCCTCCATCCCGTTCAGGGTGGCGGTCACTTCCTGGCTGTGCGCCACCCAGTCGGCCGCGCGCAGGGTGCTGGCATTCATCTGCCGCAGCAGCAGCGAGGGCAGGATGACGATCAGGACGACGGCCAAGGCCAGCAGCGGCAGGCGCCAGCGGTCCCAAGCATCGTGTTTGGCGATGGTCTGCATAGCGGATGCGTAAAAAGAAGGAACGGCTGCGGCCATCGCGGGCGCGCATTGTCGCCCATCTTCCCCGGCAGCAGATGAATTATTCAGCGGAAGCGCGACACCCCGAGCGCGGCATCGGCCATGACTCTATCCCAGCGCGTGCGCACGACGAAACGGCGGCATGTGGCCGCCCGCAGGAGGACTCCGCACCCACCGCGCTCAGGGCCGGCGCGCCGGGGGCGGGACCGAAGCGGCATTGGCGCCGACCAGGGTCCAGGCCGGCATGCCGGCGCGCACCAGCAGGAAATCGGCGTGGCTGTGCAGGCGCCGGCGCTCGGACTGGCTCAGGCCCTGATCCAGTTCCTGCATCAGCACGGAGAACGCCGGCCAGAAGCCGGCGTCGTCATGGAAAGTGGTCAGCAGCATGCTCAACTGCGCCTCGAGCCTGCGCACGGCCGGCAGCAACAGCGACGGCTGGGCGCCACGGCTCGACAGCGCGGCGCCGAGCGCTTCGGCCGCCGCGGCCGCGGGGCTCGCGGCCGGGTGGGCTTGGGTCTCCAACATCGCGCGTGATCCGTTGACGAACATGAAGGAATGATGTCTGAGCCGGTGTCAAAACGACGCGAAATGCGATGTCCGTCTCCTATTTCGAGCTTCCCAAAAAAAACGCACCCCGCGGGGTGCGTCTCAGGCCGGCTGTCGCGGGTGGGGCGCCTCGTCGCATCCCCACCCGCGGCCGCGGATCGCAATGCTTACTTCTTGGCGGCGGCACTGACCTTCAGGTCGGTCGCATCCACCTTCTTGACCCCGTCGATCTTCTTGGCGACCGCCACGGCCTTGTCCTTCTCCGCCTTGGTCGCGACCGCGCCGGAGAGCTTGACCGTGCCATTGACGGTATCGACCTTGATCTCGGTGCCCGACACGTTCTTGGTGGCCAGCAGATCGGCCTTCACCTTGGTGGTGATCCAGGTGTCGGTGACCGGCTCCTTGGAATCGTGGCGAGTGGCGTCATGGGCCGTGGTGTCGTGCTGCATGGTGTCCTGCTGACCCATGGTGCCGTGGTCCTTGGCGCTGGTGGTCTGACCCGCCGCGAACGCCTGGCCGGCGCCGAACGCGAAACCGGCCATCAGGGTGGCGCCGAGCAGGGTGCGTGCATTGATCGTCTTCATCGTGTCTTCCTCCGCTGAATGTGCGCGCAGTCTCCACCACGCCGTCGTACAGGCAGTGTGACCACGGAATCGCCGCAGCGTGAATGCGCACTGCGCGCCAGGGGCCGGGCGATACTGGCTGCCCGTCGCTTCCACCCGCGCCCCCATGTCCGACTTCAATCTCGCCCTGCTCGGCTTCGGCTACGTCGGCCGCACCTTCCACGCGCCGCTGATCGCACACACGCCCGGCCTGCACCTGCACACCGTGGTCTCGCGCCAGGCCGAGGCGGTGAATGCGGCCTGGCCACAAGCGCACGTGGTCGCCGATGCGGCGCAGGCCTTCGCCGATCCGCGGATCGATGCGGTGGTGATCGCCACGCCCAACCAGACCCACGCGCCGTTGGCGCTGGCCGCCCTGGCCCAGGGCAAGCACGTGCTGGTGGACAAGCCGTTCACCCTGGACCTGGCCGAGGCGCAGCAGGTGCTCGAACAGGCGCAGCGCGTCGGCCGCATCGTCAGCGTGTTCCAGAACCGGCGCTGGGACGGCGACTTCCTCGGCGTGCGCGCCTTGCTGGAGGCCGGCACGCTCGGCGAGATCGCCGAGTTCCATTCGCACTTCGACCGCCATCGTCCGCAGGTGGTCGACCGCTGGCGCGAACACGCACTGCCCGGCTCGGGGCTGTGGTTCGACCTGGGGCCGCACCTGCTCGACCAGGCGCTGCAGTTGTTCGGTCCACCGCAGGCGTTGCAGGCCGACCTGGCGCTGCAGCGCCCCGGCGCGCAGACGGTCGATTACGTGCACGCGGTGCTGCGCTATCCGCGGCTGCGGGTGGTGCTGCATGCCGGTTCGCTGGTCGCCGCCAACGGCCTGCGTTTTGCGATCCACGGCACCGGCGGCAGCTACGTCAAACACGGCCTGGATACGCAGGAAGCGCAGTTGCGCGCCGGCATGGTGCCGGGCGCGGCGGACTGGGGCGCCGATCCCCTGCCCGGCCAGTTGCGCCTGGTCGGCGCCGACGGCACGCATGCCGTGCAGACGCTGCCCGCGCATCGCGGCGATTACCGCGAATGCTACGCGGCGTTTCGCGAGGCGCTGGCCGGGCGCGGGCCTGCGCCGGTGGATGCGGCGCAGGCGCTGGCGGTGATGCGTCTGCTGGAGGCGGGCGTGCACAGCGCCGCCTCCGGTTGCAGCGTGACGCTGGCCTGAGCGCCGCGGCTCAGGCCGGACGCGTGCCGCCCGGCGCGGGCGCGGCGCCGCCCTCGTGCTTGATCGCATGGCCGCCGAACTGGTTGCGCATCGCCGCCAGCAGCTTGTCGGCGAACGAATCGTCGTCGCGCGAGCGCAGCCGCTCCAGCAGCGAGAGGGTGATCACCGGCGCCGGCACGTCCAGGTCGATGGCCTCGGCCACGGTCCAGCGGCCTTCGCCGGAATCCTCGACGAACGGCGCGATGCCGGCCAGGGTCGGATTGTCGCCCAGCGCATCGGCGCACAGGTCCAGCAGCCACGAACGCACCACGCTGCCCTGCCGCCAGACCTCGGCCACCTGGTGCAGGTCCAGCGCGAACTCCTGCTTGCGCCCCATCAGCGCAAAGCCTTCGGCGTAGGCCTGCATCATCCCGTACTCGATGCCGTTGTGGACCATCTTGGTGAAGTGGCCGGCGCCGCTGGGGCCGACGTGTCCCCAACCGGCATCGGCCGCCGGCGCCAGGGTCGCGAACACATCGTGCAGGCGCTGCACCGCGGCGGTGTCGCCGCCGATCATCAGGCTGTAGCCCTCGCGCAGTCCCCACACGCCGCCGCTGGTGCCGCAATCGACGTAGGCGATGCCGTGCGCGGCGAGTTCGCCGGCGCGGCGCATCGAATCCTTGTAGTAGGAATTGCCGCCGTCGATCACCACGTCGCCCTCGCCCAGCAGCGGCAGCAGCGCCGCCAGGGTGTCGTCGACGACCTTGCCGGCGGGCACCATCAGCCACACCGCGCGCGGCGCCGGCAGCGCCGCGATCAGCGCGGCCATGCTGTCGACCGCTTCCACCCCGCGCTGCTGCGCCGAACTGCGCGCGGCCTCGCCCAGGTCGAAACCGACCACGCGATGCCCGCCGCGCACCAGCCGCTCGGCCATGTTGGCGCCCATCCGGCCCAAGCCTACAAGTCCCAGTTCCATGCGTCGTTCCCGGTTCGAAAAAAGGAGGATTAGGGTCTCACGAAGCGGCGGCGCCGACGTGACGCGCAGCTAAGGCGGCGGTCCACCGGCGCGCGCCGAGCGCGACGCCTGGGCGCAGTCGCGCAACTGCAGGTCGCGCCAGCGCTGGTACAGCGTGGTGTGCAGGTTGTGCAGGGTCAGCTCGATCGCGAACGGCGTGCGCGGATTGCGGTCCAGCAGCCGCACCACGTGATAACCGATCGGCTTGACGCCCTTGGGATGCACGTAGACCTCAAAGCCCCGATAGAACGGATCGTCGAGCAGGGCGTCGAGTTGCGCGAGCACCGCCTGCTGCGCCGGATCCAGGCGTGCGCGCAGCGCCGGGTCGCGCGCGTACAGCAAGCGCTCGAAGCGCTCTCGCCCCGGACCGCGCAGCGCCTGCGCCAGTTCCCAGATGCGCCGGTTCTGGCCGTCGTAGTAGGCGAAGCCACCATGCGCGCGCAGCGACGCCGCGGCCTCGGCACTGACCGCGGCGACCACGAAGTTCTCCGCCTGGTTGTTGATGTCGTCCAGGTAGCGGCGCTCGAACACGTGCACGATGTAGCCGGGCGCACCGAGGAAGGCCGCACGGCCGCGTTGGGCGGTCCTGGCCGCCTTGCCGTCGGCGAAGAAGTCGCCGGCGTGCGCGCCGAGCAGGATGCTGTCGGTGTCGTGCAGGGTCAGGAAGGTGCCGATCGACAGCTCGTCGGCGCTGAACGCACGATCGAACGCGGCATCGCCATACAGTTCGCGCTGCGTCGCGAGTTGCGCGATCTGCCGGCCGACGCCGCATTCCGAGCGCACGTGGCCGCTGTAGAACGCCTCGATCGCCTGCGTATTGCCGCCGGCCGGACGGTAGCCGCGGCCAAAGCTGCGGAAGCGCTCCCAGCCTTGCGCGTGCGCGCCGCGCAGGCCGAAGCCGATCCAGCCCAGTTGCAGCGCCGAGAAGCGATAACCGGGATTGGCCTGCAGCCGCGCGACCGCGCGCGTGGTGGCCTCGCCCAGTTGCAGGAAGTACCCGCACTGCGTCGCCGGCGTGTCCAGCAAGGCGCGCAGCGCCTGCTGCCGTTGCGCGTCGCTCCAGGCCGCGGGCAAGGCCGCCTGCAGATCGCCGTGCGCCTGCGCCTCGGCCAGCGAACCGCGTTCGCAGGGGGCGCCGGCGGCAATCTGCGGCTGCGCCGCGGTGGTCGTGCCGATGCGCCAGCCGAGCCGCTCCACCAGGGCGGTCAGGCAGGCCGCGCTGGGCTGGTCGGCCGGCGCTGGCGCGGCCGTCGCCGCGGCACTGGTGAGCAGCGCGGCCAGCAGCAGGCCGACCCCGCGGCGCAGACGCGGCGGACACGCGAACCTCGGTGGTCGGATCATGGAGCGGACATCGCGAACAGAGCTTCCGTTGGCCACGTGGCGGCGGCGCCCGCGCAGCGTGCCGCCTCGCCCGTGCAGGCGTCGCGAAACCCATCACCGCCGCATCGGCGGCCCGGCATTCACTCTTCCGCCATGCCCGGCGCACCTACACTGCGGCTCCCTTGGCGCAAGCGATCCCCTGCATGCACGTGCTCGTTACCGGAGGCACCGGATTCATCGGCCGCGCACTGTGCGCTGCCCTGCTCGACGCCGGGCACAAGGTCAGCGTGCTCACCCGCGACCCGGCGCGCGCGGCGCGCCTGTTGCCGGCGGTGCAGGCGCTGGACGACGTGCGGCGCGCCACACCGGCCGACGCGGTGATCAACCTCGCCGGCGAACCGCTGACCGAGGGCCGCTGGAGCGCCACCCGCAAGCGCCGCTTCCGTACCTCGCGCATCGGCACCACCCGCATCCTGATCGACTGGATGAGCGGACTGGACGCCGCGCGGCGTCCGGGTTGCCTGATCTCCGGCTCGGCGATCGGCTACTACGGCGATCGCGGCGACGAGGTCCTGGACGAAACCAGCACGCCCGGCGACGACTTTTCCGCCGAGCTGTGCCGCGACTGGGAAGCGGAGGCGTTGCGCGCGCAGGAGTTGGGCGTGCGCACCAGCCTGGTCCGCACCGGCGTGGTACTGGGCCGCGACGGCGGCGCGCTGGCGCGGATGCTGCTGCCGTTCCGCTTCGGCATGGGCGGACGCATGGGCGATGGCCGCCAGTGGATGAGCTGGATCCACCGCGACGATCAGGTCGGGCTGCTGCTGTGGCTGCTGCAGCACGGCGGCGAAGGCGCCTACGACGCCACCGCGCCGGCGCCGGTGACCAATGCCGCGTTCGCGCAGCAACTCGCCGCCACCCTGCATCGTCCGGCGCTGCTGCCGATGCCGGCGGCGGCGCTGCGCCTGGGCTTCGGCGAGATGGCCGACCTGTTGCTGGGCAGCCAGCGCGTGCTGCCCGCACGCGCTCAGCGTGAGGGCTATGTGTTCCGCTATCCGCAACTGGAGACGGCGCTGCGCGACCTGCTCGCCGATTGAGCTGAGGCGCCGCCGCATCGCGCAACATCGCAGCTAGCACCCAGCACCCAAAAGAAAACGCCCCGGCGGAGGCCTCCGCCGGGGCGTGCTGCATCAGGTCGCCCAGTCGACGTCAGGCGCCGACCGACGGGATGCGATGGCAAAGCTCAGTAGCGCTTGCAGACGGTCTCGACCACGCGATTGCCGTTGGCCTGCTGACGCTGGCCCTGGATGTAGCGGCCGGTCGCGCCGCCGGCGACCGCGCCGCCGACCGTGGCCAGCTTGCGGCCATCGCCCTTGCCGACCTGGTTGCCCAGCAGGCCACCGATCGCCGCGCCCGCCAGAGTGCCGCCGATGCGGTCCGGGTCGGTGCTGTTCTTGCGCACCGCGACCTTCTTGCAGTGCACGCGGGTGCCGTCGCTGAAGCGGCGGCCATTGTCCTCGGGACCGTAATGGCGCTGCGCCTCGGCGAGCGGCGCGGCGGCCGTGGCGATGGCGAGCACGGAGAGACACAAGGCGGATTTGAGAGTGTTCATGCTGATTGCTCCTGGGTGGCGGAGCCGATGCACTAGCACCGCGCTCTCGACGGGCGCCACCTTCTCACCGGATTCGCGAATGGTTCGTGAAGCGAAATCGGCCGCATTCAGCTTGCGTAGCAGCGCCTGAATCAGTCGGCGGCGCCGGGTTCGTTGCTTGCCGGCGCCGCCGTGGCCGGCGCAGGTGCCGGCGGCGTGGGTACCGCGGCGGGCGTCGGTGACGGCTCGGTCGACGCGGCCGCTGCGGGCGCTGCCGGTGTCGGTGTCGGCGCCGGCGCAGCCATCGCCGCAGGCGCCGGCGGATGCGCAGGCGGCTCCGGTGCCGGCTTGCTCTTGGGCAGGTACTCGCTCATCAACTGGAAGAAGCGCTTGTAGAAGTCGCCGTCCTGCACGGTGCTGCTGGCGACCCGCACCATCGAGTCGTCGCTGCTGCCGATCGGCAGCGATACCGAGCCGAGTACGCCGACACCGACGCTGGCCGAGGTCGGGCTCTTCTTCAGCGCATAGCGGTCCTGCAGCGCGCTGACGAACACCCACGACTCGTCCTGTCCATGCGCCACGCACGACACGCGCAGTTCCAGTTGCTCATGCAACTCGTCGCTGGGCTGGAAGTTCTTGGTGCCTTCCACCGCATCGGCGGTGGCCTTGGAGACCACGTAGCCCTGGCTCAGCAGCGCGCGGCGCGCCGATTCGCAGGCCTGCGCCGGCTGCACCGGATAGTTGCGCGAATAGGTGTTGTCGGAGTTGAAGGTCTCTTTCACCAGGCCGTCCTGCTTGCGGGCGAAGCAGCCGCTCAGGCCGATCGCGATCAGCGCGAGCGCGGGAATGGCGAGAACCTTGGGGGTAGCGGACATAGGCCGTTGACCGGAGAGGGGGAACCGCGGCAAAGGATAGCCGCAAGCGCGTCGGCGCGGCCTTGACGCCGCCGCGGCCGCTCATCCCGCGGTTAGCGAGAGGCGCGGCCCCGCCGCCGTCGGCTCAGGCGGCGGCGGGTTCCAGCGCCAGGTCCACGCGCAGCAGGCCGCCGTCGCCGGCGCGGCGTTCGGCGCGCAGGTAATGATGGGCGTCGAGCAGTTGCAGGGTCGGCGGCGCCGCCAGCGGCTCGCCCCACAGGCTCAGCAGGAAGCCACGCGTGCGCAGCCAGTCGAGCAGCCGCAGCAGGCCGTCCAGATCCCGCGGCAGCAGCAGGTCGACGTCGCCGGGCAGGCGCGGTGCCGCCGCCGGATCGGCCAGCCAGCGCGGATAGCTGCCATACAACGCAAAGGCGAAACCGTCGGCGCGCAGTGCCTCCAGCAACTGCGCCGTGCCTGCCAGGTCGATGCGCTGGCGCCGGTGCTGGAAGATCAGGGCGTACTCGTGGCTGCGATCGTTGCGGGTGTCGCCGGGCGCCAGCGGCTGCGCGGTCTCGCGCGGGTAGCACAACACGCGCTCGGGACAGGGCACGAACAGACTGCCCAGGATCCGCGCCAGATCCCAGGCCTGCGGCACCGTGGTCTCGCCGAGTTGGACGTTCTCCACCATCGCGATGCAGAAGCCGTCCTCGCGCAGGACGCGGCGCACGCCATGGAATACCGCGCGCAGGCCATGCAGGTAGCTTGCATAGTCGGCGCTGGCGTAGAGCTGACCAGTCCCTGCCTCAGCCGGCCAGGCGCAGCCGAAGTACGGGACGTTGGTCAGACACAGGTCCACCGGCACGCTCGGCGCGCATTCCGGCAGGCCGCCGTCCAGCACCTCGGCGTGCAGGCCGAGCCGCTGCAGCCGTTCGCGCGCCAGCCGCGCGCGTGCCGCGTCGATCTCCAGGCCGACGCCGTGGCGGCCTTCCAGTTCGGCCGCGAGCAGCGTGCTGCCGAAGCCGCAGAACGGATCCAGCACCCGCGCGCCCGGCGCGCTGAAGTGGCGCACGAACGGCCGCATCTGCCCGACCCAGCCGCAGTCGCGCGCGCCCAGCGGATCGCGCTGGCGCAGGTCCTCCGGCAGCCGATGTTCCGGCGGATCCGGCAACGGCGTCCACCAGCTGCGGCTATCCATGCGGCGCCCGCCACAGCAGATCGCGGTCCGGCTGCCAGCCGGCGCACAGCCGGCCGTCGGCGAAGAACACCAGCTTGTAGATGTCGCCGCTGTCGTGCCGCGTCTGCATCGCGCCATAGTCGGAGGTCTCGAACACCACCTCCATGCCGTCGGCGGTGGCCAGGCGCAGGTTCCAGAAGTAGTAGCCCTCGGTGATCTGCAGCGGCTGCAGCGCGCGCCACCACGGCGCGGCCATGCAGGCGCCGAGCACCTGCTCCACCGCGACCCGCGCCTGCGTCAGGTAGCGCGCGGTGCCGCCGTCGCGGTAGCCGTCGCCGAGCCGCGAGAACTCGCGGAAGATCACAGTGCGCGCCCCGCAGGCGCGCGCCCAGTCCAGGTAGGCGGCGACGCCGTCGGCATCGGCGATGCCGCCGTGCTGCAGGATGCACACCATGCGCACTGGCAGCGCTTCGGCGATGCGCTGCGCGGTGGCGACGAAGACGCCCGCGTCGGCAATCGCTTCGCCGTCGCGGAAACGCATGATCGCGTCGTTGTGTGCCTGCTGCGGGTGGTGCCGCGACAGTTCGATCCACGACAGGCCGAAGCGCTGCAACGCCTGCAGCAACACCTCGCCCTGGCCGCGGGCGAAACCGGCGCCGTTGCTGTACAGCACCCGCTGCTCGACCAGCAGGTCCTCGCGCTCGGCCGCGCCCAGGGTCTGCAGCAGTTCCACGAACCAGTCTTCGTCGTCGGTCATCTCCAGCCCCGACAACGAATGCGACAGCGGCAGCCCGCGCAGTTGCGCCAGCGCCTGGCGCAGTTGCACGAAGTAGTCCGGCGGCGGCCGCAGGCTGGCTGCGGCGGTGCCGCCGGCCTGCGGCCGCAGGGTTTCCGAGCAGAAGCGGCAGCGCGCCGAACACGGCCGCACCGACGCGTAGGGGGTGAAGGTCACCGGCTGCGCGACGCGGTAGTCGCGCGCGCCGATGCGCTGCTGGCGCCAGCGCGAGGCATCCGCGGCGGCCGGCACCCGCCATTCCAGGTGCGGGGTGCTGGCGCGCAGGGCGGCGAACAGCGGCGAGCCGCCACTCAACGGCGGCGGACTCGGCAGGGACGCGTGCATGGCCGCCTCCTAGAGGCGCGCGGCGTTCGCGCGCTCGCGCACCTCGGCGAAGGTCCAGTCGTGCAGCAAGCGACCGTTCTCCCACACGGTGACCATCGCATCGTCGTAACCGGCCGGGCCGGCGACGGTTTCGGCCGAGACCGCGTCAGCCGCCACCGGCTCGGTGCGATAGCTGCCGTACTCGCGGTGCCGCAGCAGACGCATGCGCCCGCGCTTGCTGAGCTTGCCCTTGTCGGTGACCGGGTCCTTGTACACGTCGATCCAGCGGCCGTCGACACGGGCGGCCGAGCACTTCAGCGCGAACTTCTGGGTGTCGCGGTCGAGCCGCTGCAGCAGCGCGCCGCCCATGCCGAAGGCCAGGTTGTCGGTGGCGTAGCCGGCGCTGGTGATGCGCTCCAGGATCGCGCGGATGCTGGTCGGGTTGACCCCGTCGCCCTGGATCACCCGCACGTGGTTGAGCACCTTGTAGCCCTTGCCGTTGACGCTGTGGCCGAAGGCCTCGTCGAGCAGTTCCAGGCACTGGTGCACCACCGCCACCGGATCGCCCGAGTCCGGGCGGATCACCACGGTGGCGCCGGAGGCGATCACCTCCTCGCGCAGCGTGGTGCCCCAGTGCTCGCGGATCGCGTGGAAGATGTCGTAGCTGTCCGACACCACCGCGACCACGCCGCCGGGCTTGCCGAACTGCTTGAGCATGTTGCGGTACGCATCGACCTCGCGCTCGCGGCCCCAACTGGTGATGGTGCTGTGCTCGGCGGCGGGGATCGAATAGCCGGCCATCGGCTCGTGGTAGTGCGCGCGCGCCAGCAACAGCCCGGACACGGTGTCGGTGCCGAGGAAATTGACCAGGTGCGCCGCGCCGCCGATCGCCGCCGATTCCAGGCTGGACACGCCGCGCGCGCCGAAGTCGTGCAGCTTGAACGGCAACTGCCCGTCCGGATCGTCGCTGGTACGCTCCAGGAACTGACGCAGGGTCTGCTTGGCATGCCAGCTCACCGTGACCACGGTCACCGGGTACCAGATGCGCAGCAGCAACGTCTCCAGGTACGACGGCACCCAGTAGGCCTGCGCGTCGGTGGACTCGATGGTCATCAGCGCGTTGTGGGTCGGCACCACGCTGCCCTCGGGCACGGCGCGGATGCGGATCGGCAACTGGCCGCCGAGACGGTCGACGATGTCGCGCCAGCCGGCCTCGTTGAACGGCTCGCCGTGCGCGGCGAACAGGTCGCGCGCCTCGTCGATGTCGGCATGGGTGACCGGGCGGCCCAGCGCCTCCTTCAGGATCGACTGCAGTCCGAAGAACACGGTGCGGTCGTAGACGCCGCCGCGCGATTCCACATAGAAGAATGTGGCATCGGTGCCGGGCGGGTACTGCAGCCAGTGGCTGGCCTTGTAGCTATCGGTGTTGAGCAGCAGGTTGTTCAGGCATTGCATGACGGAAGCTCCTTCGCGTCGGGGAAAGCCGGCGGTCTGTCCGCCGGCCGGGAGGCCGCGTCAGCCGCGGCCCAGGAAGAATTCGAGCAGGTGCAGATGGTCCTCGAACAGTTTCGGGCCCATGCCCAGCACTTCGCTGACCGGCACCCAGCGCGCCTTGTCGGCGTCGTCGCCGCCGCGCACCTCGGGCAGTTCGCCGAACACGAACTCGAAGTGGAAGGCGTGGGTGATGGTGCGCCCGCGCAGGCTGCGCTCGGGATGGTCGAACACGTGGCGGTTCTTCAGCGAGCCCTTGAGCACCGGCACCGGGATCTTCAGCCGGGTCTCCTCGCGCAGCTCGCGCAGGCAGGCGTCGAGGATGCTCTCGTGCTGGCCGACGAAGCCGCCCGGCAGCGCCCACAGGCCCTTGCCCGGCGCCGCGCGGCGGCGCACCAGCAGCACGTGCCCGGAGTGCACCACCACCGCATCGGCGGTGACGAAGGTCGGCGGATACGGCGCCTCCTTCCAGGCGGCGCGGTACTGCTCGATGAACTGGTACTCGGCGAGCAGTTCGGCATACGACGGCGAGTTCTTGCGGAATGCCTCGAGCATGTCGAACACCGGCGCCGGCACGTTGCCGCGCAGCATCAGCAGCGCGCCGTGGAAATCGATGCTGCCGGCCTCGAACAGGTAGCGGCGCAGCTCGGTCGCCGACAGCGTCTCGGTGTGCTGCACGTCGACCAGCGGCCACTGCGGAAACTCGCGCAGGTAATAGCTGCTGGCGTCCTTGTCCATGCCGATCAGGCCGATCCGCGCCTCGGCGCTGCCGCCGTCGCTGCGCACCGCCTCGGCCACCGTGGACTGCACCGCGGCGATCCACTGGCTTTCGTTGTACAGGTGATCGCGCAGCGGACGCAGGATCAACCGCTCGCCGGCGCCTTCCAGCGCGGCCTGGATCATCACGCTGCGCTCGGCAACGGTCCAGGGATTGCGGATGGTGCGGGGGGTCTCGGCCGACCCGATCAGGAAGATGAGTTTCTGTCCACGCGCCAGGGCGTGGCGGGCAACGGCGGCGTGGCCGTTGTGGAAGGGCTCGAAGCGCCCGATGAACACGAGATAGTCGAACTCCATGAGCATCCCTCACGGTTGGGTGGATCGCCGCGGGTCTGTCCCTTGGCGTGGGCGAAATGCTACGCCGATGCCGCATCGCGTCAAGTGACGCACCGCGCAGATTCATCGGCCATCCAGGCAGCGCGCCCGGGGCATTGCGCCAGCGACGCTGCAGTGCAGCGCGCGTCGCCACAGCGATCGCGCTAGCCTCGTGCGCGCCGCGGCCATGGGGACCGCCCGGCACGTCCGCCCACCGCCGTTCGCGGCCGCACGACACCCCTTCTCCCCTCCTCCCATCACCGCGAGAATCGCATGAACCGATCGAGCAAGCGCGTGTCCGCCTGGCTACTGGTGTTGTTGCTCGCCTGCCTGTGTGCGCCGGCCATGGCGCAGACCTTCGCCAAGGGCGCCGATGTCAGTTGGATCGACCAGCAGGAAAGCAGCGGGCGCGTGTTCCGCAACGCCTCCGGCGCCACCACCGATTTCTTCTCGCTGCTCAAGGGCACCGGCGTCAACGCGATCCGGCTGCGCGTGTGGGTCAATCCCCAGGGCGGCTGGAACGACGGCGCCGACACGCTGAACATGGCCAAGCGGGCCAAGGCGCAGGGCATGCGCATCATGATCGACTTCCACTACAGCGACAGCTGGGCCGATCCCGGCAAGCAGACCAAGCCGGCGGCCTGGAGCAACCACGACTTCGCCACCCTGGTGAAGGACGTGTACTCGCACACCAGCGGCATCCTGTCCTATCTCAAGTCCAACGGCATCGACGTGAGCTGGGTACAGGTGGGCAACGAGATCAACAGCGGCATGCTGTGGCCGGACGGCAAGACGCCCAACTTCGGCAACCTCGCGCAACTGATCAACAGCGGCTACAACGCCAGCAAGTCGGTCTATCCCAACGCCAAGGTGATCGTGCACCTGGCCAATGGCTACGACAACGCGACCTTCCGCTGGTTCTTCGACAGTCTCAAGTCGGCCGGCGGCAAGTGGGACGTGGTCGGCATGTCGCACTACCCGTCCCCCAATGCCTGGCAGAGCGCCAACACCCAGATCGCCAGCAACATGCAGGACATGGTGGCGCGCTACGGTTCGGACGTGATCGTCAGCGAGGTCGGCATGGACTGGCAGCAGGCCGCGACCACCCGCGCGATGCTGGCCGATCTGCTCAGCAAGACCCGCGCGCTCGGCAGCCGCGGACTGGGCGTGTTCTATTGGGAACCCGACGCGTATCCGGGCTGGCAGGGCTACACGATGGGCGCGGTCGACAACAACGGCAAACTCACCCAGGCGCTGTCGGCGTTCAACTGATCGCCGCTCGGCAGGCGCGCCACGCGGTGGTCACCGACACCGCCGCCGTGCCACCATCGCGTGCTCCGCTCCTGTCGAGATCCGCCATGTCGCTGTCGCTGTCGTCCGCGCGCAAGCTCGCGCTTCCCTTGCTGCTGGTGCTGGGCGCGTGCATCGCGCAGGCGCAGGCGCGCACGCCCGCACCCCCCGCCGCGCCGGCTCCGCTCAAGGTGATGAGCTTCAATGTGCGCGTGCCGGTCGACACCGACGGCGACAAGCGCTGGGACGTGCGCCGCAGCGCGATGGCCGCGCTGATCCGCGCGCAGCACCCGGACGTGTTCGGCACCCAGGAACTGGTCGAGCGCCAGGCCGACTACCTGGCCGCGCAATTGCCGGAGTACCGCTGGTTCGGCCCGAGTCGCGACGGCAAGGACGACGGCGAACGCATGGGCGTGTTCTACGACAGCCGCAGGCTGAAGCTGGTGGACTCGGGCCACTTCTGGCTGTCGGACACGCCGGAGGTGATGGGCAGCATCAGTTGGGGCCATCCGCTGCCGCGCATGGTCAACTGGGGTCTGTTCGAGCGCATCGGCGATGGCCGCCGCTTCTACCTGTTCGACACCCATCTCCCCTATCGCGACGAGGACGAAGCGGCCCGCGCCAAGGGCGCGGCGCTGATCGTGTCGCGGCTGAAGGCGCTGCCGGCGGACGTGCCGGTGGTGCTGACCGGCGACTTCAACACCGTGCCGGACTCGCCGACCTACCGCACCCTCTCCGCCAGCCTGGCCGATGCGCGCACGCAGGTGGCGCAGCCGCGGGGTCCGGAAGCGACGTTCCACGATTTCACCGGCCACCCGGACCGGCGCATCGACTGGATCCTCTCGCGCGGGCTGAAGGCCACCGACTACGCCACGCTCGATGCGCGGCCGCAGGGCCACTGGCCTTCGGACCACTTCCCGGTGATCGCCACCTTCGCCTGGCCGGAGTGACGCGCGTGGGCCTGCGGCATGGACCGCAGGTCCGCGAACGGGAACGCCCCTCCGTTGTTCGGGTTCAGTCGCGACGAGGCGCCAGCGCAACCCCTGTCGCGGCTGAAGCCGCTCCTACGAGGCAACGACGCAACCGGCCGAGCCACCGCCGCAGCGCGTGATGGGGGCCGGATCTGTCCGCCGGAAAGCTTCCGGCTCCGGCAGCAGTCGGGACTCAAGTCCCTCCCACAGGAAGCAGGTGCGCTGTCAGAGAGCTGCATGTCGTAGGAGCGGCTTCAGCCGCGACATGCATGATCAGGGAACAGCCGCCGCAACTGGCCGCGAACCCGCAATAAGAGCCGCGCCTGCACGTTAACGACGTCCCCGCTGCACCGCTGCGCAAGCACATCGTCAGAAGCGTTCGTCCCGCGCCGGCCTGTGCCGCTCACCCCGCCGGCGTCGCATGCGCACACAGCCAATCCAGGACCTGCTGCACCGGCGGTGACGGCGCCGGTGTCGGTCGCCACACGATCGACAACTGGCGCAGCGCCCACGGCTCCTGCAGCGGCACCGCGACCAGTTGCGCGCGCACGCTGACCCGCTCCAGTGCCGCCTGTGGCAGGATCGCCACGCCGGCGCCGCGCGCCAGCATCCGGCACAGCGGTTCGATGCCGTGCACCTGCGCGCGGAGACGCAATTGGCCACCGGCACGCGCGGCCTGGGTCCGCAGATGCCGCTGCAACGCGCTGTCCTCGGCCAGGCCGAGCAATTGCGCCTGCCACACCTGCGCGAACCGCAGCTGCGACGCCTGCGCCAGCGGGTGCGTGGCCGCGGCCACCAGCACCAGCCGGTCCTGCCGGAACGGGCGGGCCTGCAGGCCGTGCAGATCGGCGTGATCGGCAATCACCGCCAGGTCGGCGCGTTGCTCGCGCAGCGCATCGGCCGCAGCCACGCTGCCCTGCTCGCGAAGCGCCAGATCGATGCGCGGATGCGCCACCAGGAACTCGGCCAGCACCTCCGGCAACCATTCCGACAGCGCCGCGGTATTGGCCAGCAGACGCACGCTCGCCTGGTGGCCGCCGGCGTACTCGCCCAGTTCGCTGCGCATCGCCTCGGCCTGGCGCAGCAACTGCCGCGCGTGGCGCAGCAACGCGGTGCCGGCCGCGGTGAGGCCGACGCCGCGCGGACCGCGCTCGAACAAGGCGACGCCGAGCTGCGTCTCCAGCGCACGGATGCGTGCACTGGCGGCGGCCAGCGACAGCGCCGCGCGATCGGCGCCGGCGGTGATACTGCCGGCTTCGGCCACCGCCAGGAACAGGCGCAGATCGGTGAAATCCAGGTGCATCGGCGCTCCGCCTTCGTCGTTGCCGAAGTCTGCCTGAAGCATTCGCGCATTGTCCGGCCGCCGCGGCACCCCGATGCTCGACGCCATGGACACGCTCGCCCCGCACCTGTTGCCGATCGCCCTGGTCTTCCTGCTGGCAGGCGGCGTCAAGGGCGTGGCCGGCATGGGCCTGCCGACGGTGGCGATGGGCCTGCTCGGGCTGTGGCTGACGCCGACAGAGGCCGCCGCGCTGCTGGCACTGCCGTCGCTGCTGACCAACCTGCAACAGGCCTGGGGCGCGGGCACGGGCGCGCTGTTGCGGCGGCTGTGGCCGTTGCTGGCGTGCATCGCCGCCGGCACCTGGTTCAGCGCCGGCATCCTCGCCGGCACCGACCCGCGGCTGGCGCGCGCCGGCCTGGGCGCGTTGCTGGCGCTGTACGCCGTGCTTGGCCTGAGCCAGTGGCAACTGCGCCTGTCGCCATCTCAGGCGCACTGGGCGGGGCCGCCCGTGGGCCTGGCGACCGGATTGCTGACCGGCGCCACCGGCGTGTTCGTGTTGCCGGTGCTGCCCTACCTGGTGGCGCTGGACCTGCCGCGGGACACGCTGCTGCGCGCGCTCGGCAGCTGCTTCGCCGCGGCGACCCTTGCGCTGGCCGCGGCACTGGTCGCGCACGGCGCCTTCCCCACGCAGGCACTGGGCCCATCGCTGCTGGCGCTGCTGCCCACCGCCATCGGCATGTGGCTGGGCGCACGGCTGCGCCAGCGCATTTCCGCCAGCGCGTTCCGCCGCGTGTTCTTCCTGACCCTGCTGGGACTGGGCCTGCACCAACTGTGGCAGGCGTTGGGCTAAAGATGTGATCCCACCACAACCGCTCAGCCGTAGGAGCGGCTTCAGCCGCGACCGGGCGTCCCCGAGAAGGTCCGGTCGCGGCTGAAGGGCATTTCCAACAACGAAGAAGGCATTTGTGGGAGCGACTTCAGCCGCGACGGGCGTTACCGGGAATGCCCGTCGCGGCTGAAGCCGCTCCTACAATCGCGATGACACACCGTGCCGAGCTGCGGCAACGAGGCATTACGAGAGTGTCCTGAAGCCGCTCCTGGTACGACGACACGCATTAAACGCGCGGCAGACCAAACGCCATGCCCGAGGTTCTCACCAATCACCAAAACTGCAGGCCTGCCCCTCAGTCCGCCCAACCCTCCGCACGCATCGATGCAGCAGGCGATCGACGGGCGCACGGCGATGGCGCACGCCTGCCCTGCAAAGCCCGAACCTGCAATGAAAAACGCGCCATCGCGGGGCGATGGCGCGTTCGTGTTCGCGCGACGGTGGAGCGCAGGCTCAGTCGGCCCAGCGTCCCGGGCCGGTGGACTGCGGCAGCACCTGCACCGACAGCGGACGGTCCTTCTCCAGCAGGTTGACCGCATCGCTCAGGATCGAGGCCGATTCGCGCAGCAGCGGATCCGGGCGCTTGTCGACCAGCTTCTCGCGCGCGGCATCCTTGATGATGTCGCGCTCGTTGCCGGTCAGGCCGTCGTCGCTGCTGTCGTCGGCCAGCGGATCCAGCGGCAGGCCGAGCTGCTTGCGGATCTCCTGGCGCTGCTTGCGCTGCGCATCCTGCTTCTCACGCTCGGCGCGGCGTTCGGCCTCGTTGAGCACCACGTACTTCTTCGCCGCCTCGTCGCGGAACTGGCGCACGTCCTCTTCCCACCACTGGAATTCCTTGTCGTTGGCGATGCGCGTGGTGTGCAGCGCCTCCAGCTTGGGCAGCAGCGGCGCGAAATTGCCGTACTGGGTGTGCGGCACTGCGGCGATGCGGCTCCACGGCAGTGCGTTGTCGTAGGTGCTCTCGCCGAACTCGGTGGCATCGACGCTGGCCGGGAAGGCGATGTCCGGCACCACACCCTTGTGCTGGGTGCTGCTGCCGCTGACGCGGAAGAACTGGGCGATGGTCAGCTTGACCTGGCCGAAGCGGTCGGTCTCGTTGGCCGGCCAGCGATCCAGGTCGACGATGTTCTGCACCGTGCCCTTGCCGAAGCTGGTCTCGCCGATGATCAGGCCGCGACCGTAATCCTGGATGGCGCCGGCAAAGATCTCCGATGCCGAAGCCGAGCCGCGGTTGATCAGCACCGCCAGCGGGCCGTCCCAGGCCACGGCCGGGTTCTGATCGCTGTTGACGGTGACGCGGCCGCCGGATTCGCGCACCTGCACCACCGGGCCCTGCTCGATGAACAGGCCGGTCAGCTCGATCGCTTCGTCCAGCGAACCGCCGCCGTTGTTGCGCAGGTCCAGCACCACGCCGTCGACCTTGTCGGTCTTGAACCCGGCCAGCAGCTTGGCCACGTCGCGGGTCGCCGAGGCATAGTCCTTGGCGTTGCGGCGGCGGCCTTCGAAGTCCTGGTAGAACGCCGGCAGCTTGATCACGCCGATGCGCCGCGCCGGCTCGCCGTCCTTCGCAGGCAGTTCGATGGTCTCGCCCTTGGCGGCCTGCTCGGCCAGGCGCACCTTCTGCCGGGTCAGCAGCACCTGGCGATGCTTGCCGTCCACGCCGGCTTCGGCGGGGATGTACTCCAGGCGCACCTGGGTATCCTTGTCGCCGCGGATCTTGGCGACCACGTCGTCGATGCGCCAGCCGATCACGTCCTCGACCGGACCGCTCTTGCCCTGGCCGACGCCGACGATGCGGTCGCCCGGCTTGAGCGTGCCGTCCAGCGCGGCGGGACCGCCCGGGATCACCTCGCGGATCACCACCAGGTCGTCCTGCTTCTGCAACTGCGCGCCGATGCCTTCCAGCGACAGCGACATCTGCTGGTTGAAGTTCTCGGCGGTGCGCGGGGTGAAGTAGTCGGTGTGCGGATCGACCGTATTCGTGTAGGCGTTCATGAAGAACTGGAACACGTCCTCGCTCTTCAGTTCCTTCACCGAGTCGTCGAGGTTGGCGTAGCGCTTGTCGAGCGTCTTGCGGATGTCCTCCGGCTTCTTGCCGGCGAGTTTGAGCCGCAGCCAGTCGTTCATCACCGACTTGCGCCACAGCGCATCCAGCTCCTGGTCGTCCTTGGCCCACGGCGCGTTCTTGCGGTCGTACTCGAACTTCTCGTCGCCGTCGAAGTTGAAGTCCTGCTTGAGCAGCTTGCGCGCGTAGGCGATGCGCTCGTCCACCCGCTGCCGGTACACGGCGAAGATCTGGAACGCCGGTTCCAGCTGGCCGGAGGAAATGTTGGCGCCGAGGTTGTTCTGGAAGCCGGCGAACTTGTCGATGTCGGCCTGGGTGAAGAACTGCTTGCTGCCGTCCAGGGTCTCCAGATACTTCTTGAAGACCTCCTTGGAGGTCGCCTCGTCGAGGGCGCGCGGCCGGTAGGCGTAGCGGCTGTCGGAGAGCAGGCCGTACACCAGCTTGGCGGTGGTGGCCTGGTCGGCGGTGGCAGCGGCCGGCAGGGCGGGCGCATCGGTACGGGCGAACAGCGCCAGCGGTGCGGTCAGCGCAAACGCCAGCAGGAAGGCGGAAGCTTTGAATTTCATCTGGGGACTCTCGGCACCAGGCCGTCAGGGGGGCAGCACATCGCGTGAGACAACACGACAGTGACGCAAGTTGCAGGCCGTGTCACCTGTTCATGAAGCAGACTAGCGGCGCGCCTGCGCAGAAGTGTGAACGCTGCCGGTGCGAGCCGCGCGGACGGTCGTCCTGCGGCGACGAACGCGCGTCGCCGCCGCGCCAAGGCGCGATCGACGACGCGGTTGAAGAGGACGCGATTCAGGCGGCGACGCCGGCGCCGGCCGCCTGGCGATCGGCGTGGTAGGAGGAACGCACCATCGGGCCGGAGGCGACGTGGCTGAAGCCCAGCGCGTTGCCGTACTCCTCCAGCGCCTTGTATTCGTCCGGCGTCCAGTAGCGCATCACCGGGTGGTGATGCGCGGTCGGCTGCAGGTACTGGCCGATGGTGACCATGTCCACGTCGTGCGCGCGCAGGTCGCGCAGGGTCGCCTGCACCTGCTCCAGGGTCTCGCCCAGGCCGAGCATGATGCCGGACTTGGTGGCGATCGCCGGGTGCTGCGCCTTGAACTTCTTGAGCAGGGTCAGCGACCACTGGTAGTCGGCGCCGGGCCGCACGTTCGGGTACAGGTCCGGCACGGTCTCGATGTTGTGGTTGAACACGTCCGGCGGATTGGTCGCCAGGATCTCCAGCGCGCGGTCCATGCGGCCCTTGCCGCGGAAGTCCGGGGTCAGGATCTCGATGCGGGTGGTCGGCGCGGCGACGCGGATGGCGCCGATGCAGTCGGCGAAATGCTGGGCGCCGCCGTCGCGCAGGTCGTCGCGGTCGACGCTGGTCACCACCACGTACTTCAGGCCCATGTCGGCCACGGTCTGCGCCAGGCTCGCCGGCTCGCCGGCATCCGGCGGCTTGGGCCGGCCGTGCGCGACATCGCAGAACGAGCAGCGCCGGGTGCAGACCTCGCCGAGGATCATGAAGGTGGCGGTGCCGTGGCCGAAGCACTCGTGGATGTTCGGGCAGCTGGCCTCTTCGCAGACGGTGAACAGGCGGTTCTCGCGCAGCTTGGCCTTGAGGTTCTGCACCGCATTGCCGGAGGGAATGCGCACGCGGATCCACGAGGGTTTGCGCAGCACCGGCGCGTCGGCGAACTGCACCGGCGAGCGCGCGATCTTGTCGCCGCCCAACTGCTTGACGCCGGTCTGCAGCGGCGCGGGCGCGCTGTCGCCGGAAAGGACCTGCAAGGGGATGGAGCGTGCGCTGGGCTGGGTCATGGCGTGGTCGGCGGGCAGGCGGTCAGGCCGCGTGCGTGAGCGAGAGGTCGGGCAAGGCGCCGAGCGGCTGCAGGGTCAGCCCGAACTGGCGCGCCAGTTGGGCCAGCAGGACCGGGGTGACCGCCTGCATGCCGGAGGGACCGCCCAAGTCTAGCACCGCGGTCACCTGCAGGCCCTGGTAGCCGCAGGGATTGATCCGGTGGAACGGCTCCAGGTCCATCGCCACGTTGAACGACAGGCCGTGGAAGGTGCAGCCGCGGCGCACGCGGATGCCGAGCGCGGCGACCTTGGCGCCGCCGACGTAGACGCCCGGCGCGCCCTCGCGGCGCTCGCCGAGGATGTTCCATTCGTCGAGGGTGTCGATGATCGCCTGCTCGATCCGGCACACGTAGTCGCGCACGCCAAGGTGCAGCCGACGCAGGTCCAGCAGCGGGTACACCACCAACTGGCCGGGGCCGTGGTAGGTGACCTGGCCGCCGCGATCGACCTGCAGCACCGGGATGTCGCCCGGCGCCAGCACGTGTTCCGGCTTGCCGGCCTGGCCGAGGGTGAATACCGGTTCGTGTTCGACCACCCACAACTCGTCGGGCGTCGCCTCGTCGCGCGCATCGGTGAAGCGCTGCATCGCCCGCCACACCGGCTCGTAGGGCTGGCGGCCGAGCTGGCGGACGCGGCACGGCGGCGGCGTGAGGGCCGACGCCAGTGGCGCGTCCCCGGCTACAGCGTCCACTTCACTTCCGGGTGCTCGCGCAGCGCCTGGTGCGCGGCGTCGTACTGGGCGCGGTCCAGCGCACGGAAGGCGATGCGCACCGACACGTACTTGCCGTTGGACGAATGTTTCCAGCTGATGCGCTCGTCCATCACCTCCACGCCGGCGGCGGCGAGCAGGCGCGGCAGTTCGGACTCCAGGCCGGTGTTGGCCGTGCCCATGGCACTGAGCTCGAACACGCCGGGGAACTGGAAACCGTGATCGGGGTTGTCGGAGGTGATGTCCATGCCCCGCATTATCGGGCCGGCGCCGGGCAAACCCAAGGCCGGGCCGGAGTTGGACGGCCACGGCCCGGGCCTGCCAGCCGCATGGAGCGCAGGTCCGGGCGCGTGCCAGGCAGCGGCGCGGCGCGGCCGCGCAGTCTTGGCATTGCTGCCTGTGGCCTCCCCCGCGCGGGTCATTGCGCATGATCGCCTTCACGCGGCAAGCGGGCGAATGGGACAGACAAACCCAAACGGACGAATTTGTCCGCTACGGCGCTTTTGCCTATCCTTCACCGCACGGGCTGCGTTCATGGTCCGGGATGTCGCCGGCGTCGACTGCTGCAGGCGGACATCGCCGCTCACGCCTTTTCCGACCAGAGACGCCGCCCATGCCGTCGCCCCGCCCGCTCGTTCCGCTGGCCATCGCCCTCGCCTTCGCCTCGGCCCCGGTCGCCGCCACCACGCAATGCCCGCGCGACACCCTGGAAGCGACCGCGCCCACGGTCAACGTCCGCGTCGACAACGACCTGTTCGGTGGCGCCGGCCAGGACCAGGGCTATACTAATGGGTTCGGCCTGATCATCGTCTCGCCGAACCTGCGCGACTACACCGACGACCCCTGCCTGCCGCGGCTGGCGCGGGCGGCGAACCGCGCCCTGACTTGGCTGCAGCCGAACAGCGACTTCACCCAGCGCAACATGACCTTCGCGATCGGCCAGGCGTTGTTCACCCCCACCGACAAGACCCGACGCGACCTGATCGAGGACGACCGTCCCTACGCCGGCCTGTTGCTGATGAACATCGGCTACAACGCGCGCAACGACGAGCGCCTGCGCACCACGCAACTCACCCTGGGCCTGGTCGGCCCCTCGGCGCAGGGCAAGCAGGTGCAGGATGCGGTGCACGACCTGCTGGGCGACGCCAAGTTCCAGGGCTGGGACAACCAGTTGCACGACGAGCCGGTGTTTCGCGTGCTGCACGAACGCCTGCGCCGCTGGTCCAGCGACGGCAGCCGCGACGGCTGGGGCTGGGACGCGATCAGCCACTGGGGCGGCGCGCTCGGCACGCTGGACACCCACGCCAATGCCGGCATGGAACTGCGCCTGGGCTGGAAGCTGCCCGACGATTTCGGCAGTTCGCCGCTGCGCCCCGCCGGCGAGAACGTCGCCCCGCCGGCCGACAGCGTCGGCAGCGGCTGGTCGGCGCACCTGTTCGTGACCACCGATGGACGCTGGGTATTGCGCGACATCACCCTGGACGGCAACACCTTCCGCGACAGCCACAGCGTGAAGAAGCGCCCCTTCGTCGGCGACGCCGGCATCGGCCTGGCGGTGATGCGCGGCAAATGGAAGTTCGCCCTCGCCCGCTACTGGCGCACCCGCGAATTCGACCTGCAGCGGCAGACGCCGGTGTTCGGGAGTTTTACGGTGAGTCGGAAGCTTTGAGGCTGGGAATGGGGAATGGGGAATGGGGAATGGCAAAAGCGGGCCTCGCGCCCATCCGTCAGGTCGCGAGACACCGCTTTACCAATTCCCGATTCCCCATTCTCCATTCCCAAGAAAAAAGCCGGCGTCAGCCGGCTTTTTTCAAACACTCACTCCGATTCCCACCACATCCAGAAGCTGTCCCACAGACGCTTGAAGAAGCCGGCCTCGTCGACCGCCTTGAGCGCCACCAGCGGGGCCTGCGCCACCACCTTGCCGTCCAGGCTCACCTTGACCGTGCCGATCTGCTGGCCCTGCTTGATCGGCGCCTCCAGGGTCTTGGGCACTTCGATCGCCGGCTTCAGTTCGTTGTAGCGGCCACGCGGCACGCTGACCAGCAGCGGCTGCGCCACGCCCAGCAGCACCTGCTTCTCGGTGCCCTTCCACACGCGCTGCTGCGCGACCTGCTTGCCCGGCTCGTACAGGCTGTGGGTCTCGAAGAAGCGGAAGCCCCAGTTCAGCAGCGCCAGGCTGTCCTCGGCGCGTTGCTTCTCGGAGCTGTCGCCCATCACCACCGCGATCAGGCGCTGGTCGCCGCGCTTGGCCGAGCTGAGCAGGCAGTAGCCGGCCTCGGAGGTGTGGCCGGTCTTGATGCCGTCCACGCTGGGGTCGCGCCACAGCAGCAGGTTGCGGTTGGGCTGGGTGATGTCGCCGACGCGGAATTCCTTGATCTTGTTGTAGGCGTAGGTTTCCGGGTAGTCGCGCACCATCGCCCGGCCCAGCAGCGCCAGATCGTAGGCGGTGGTGTAGTGGCCGTCGGCCGACAGGCCGTGGGCGTTGACGAAGTGCGAGCCGGTCATGCCGATCTTCTTCGCGTACTCGTTCATCAGCGACGCGAAGGCTTCCTCGCTGCCGGCGGTGTGTTCGGCCAGCGCGATCGCCGCGTCGTTGCCGGACTGGATCGCCATACCCTTTTCCATGTCTTCCAGGCGCGCGGTCTTGTTGACCGGGAAGCCGCTGTAGCTGCCGTCGGTGCCGGCACCGCCCTCGCGCCAGGCGCGCTCGCTGAGCATGACCTGGTCGTCGCGGGTGATCTTGCCCAGCTTCAGTTCGGCCGCGATCACGTACGAGGTCATCACCTTGGTGATGCTGGCCGGGGCCACGCGTTCGTGTTCGTTCTCACCAGCCAGCACCTGGCCGGTGGCGTAGTCCATCAGCACCCAGGACTTGGACACGGCCGGCTTGGGCGCGGGCGGGATCGCCACGGTGGCCGGAGCGGCGGCAGCGGCGGCCGGCGGCGCGGGAACCGGGCCGGGCGTCTGCGCGGAAACCAGGCCGACGGCGAACGTGGCCACGGCAGCGACGGCGAAGCGGAATTTCATCTAAAACGACTCCTGGCGGGCCCGAAGGCCGATGGAAAACGCGACATTGTAGGCCGAGCCGGCACCATGACAGGCGCGGCACGGACACGCGCGCGAACCGGCGTTAAGCCATCGGCGCGGCGCAGGCCCGCCGTGGCGGGCGTGCGGCCTCAATCCTTGACGATCTGCGGCCGGCCGAAGCCGAGGCCGGCGATGCGCGTGGCCAGTTCCGCGGCGCGGCCATGGTCTTCGGCGGCCACCCGCAACCGCCACAGGGTGCGGCCGCCGGAGACGATGTCGCTGATGCTGGCGCCGACGATGCCGGCCGAGGCCAACTGCGACAGCGCGCGGTTGGCGTTCTCGCGGCTGGCGAAGCTGGCCACCTGCAGCAGGATGCCGAGCGGCCCGCGCGCGCTGTCGGCGTCGGCCCGCGGCTCGGCGGTGGCGACCGCTCTGGCGGGAGCCGCCGGCGTCGGCGTGGTCACCGCGACGCTCTGCGCGGCCGTGACAGGGGCGGCCGTGGAAGTGGCGGCTGCGGTGCCGCGGGATCCGCGCACCGGGCTGTTCGCCGCGGCCACGCTGGGCGCCGGCGTGGTCGGCTTGCCGGTGGCCACGCGCACGCCACGCGACTTCATCCACGCGTCGAACCGGTCCGCATCGCCGACCCGGCCCGGCGCGTCCTGCACGCGATACCGCCAACGCTCGCCTTCCGGCAGCGCCGCGGCGGTGGCGGTCGCCGCGGCGGCGGTAGGCGCGGCCACGGCAGCCACCGGCACGGCACGCGCCGGCACGGTCGTGGCAGCGGCCACGCTGCCGCCGGCCGTTCCGGCCGACGTCGCCGGCAGGGTCTTGACCAGATTGTCCATGTCCGCCGCGCGCCGCACCGCCGCGGGATCGCGCGTGGCGGTCGCGGTGGACGCGCTGGCCAGCAGCGTCGCCGGACGCCGGCCAGGAGTGCGCCGCGCCAGCAGGTCGCCGTTGTCGGCCGGGGTCAGGCCACGCACTTCCACGCGGCCGGTGCCCTTGCCGGTGATGCCGAGCTTGACCGCCGCCGCGTAGCTGAGGTCGATCAGGCGGTCGTCGTGGAACGGGCCGCGGTCGTTGATCCGCACCACCACCGATTCGCCGTTGTCCAGGTTGGTGACCAGGGCGAAGCTGGGCAGCGGCAGGGTCTTGTGCGCGGCGGTGAACGCGTACATGTCGTAGACCTCGCGGTTGGAGGTCAGGCGGCCATGGAACTTGCTGCCGTAGTACGAGGCGGTGCCGCGTTCGACGTAGCTGTGCGGATCGTCGATGACCACGTACTCGCGGCCCAGCACCATGTACGGGGAACGGTTGCCGATCGCCGAGCGCGGCTCGTCGGTGACCAGCGGCTCGGGAATGCAGGCGACGTTGGGCACGTAGTCCGGGGTGGTGTCGCGCACGCCGGGCGCGTACAGGCCGCCGGCGGTGTAGTTGCCGCGCTTGGACGGGTCTTCCTTGGCCGGCGCGTAGGGCGAGGTCGAGGGGCAGCCGGTGGCGACGTGCGCCGGGCCCTTGCCCTCGACCCGGATGCCGGGTCCGGCGCCGCCGGCGGTCTTCTTCGGGGCGCTGCTGCAGGCGGCCAGCGCCAGCACAGCGACGACGGGAGCGATCCGGAGCAGCGCGTTCGGGTTCATGCCGGTGGTAACTCCTTGCCGGCGATGGCCTGGGACAGTTGGTAGACGGCCATCGCGTACATCTTGGAATTGTTGTAGCGGGTGATCGCGTAGTAGTTCTGGAAGCCCAGCCAGTACTGCTTGCCGGCGCTGCCGTCGAGGGTGATCGGGGTGGCGGTGCCGGCTGTCGCCGGCATCGGCGCGGTCGGCGTGTAGCCGCGCGCGGCCAGGTCGGCCAGGGTATAGGTCGGCGTCCAGTCGGTCGGATTGAATTCCTCCGCACCCGGACGCAGCGTCGCCGGCACCGCGACCAGCCCGTCGCGCACCCAGCCGCCCTTCTTGACGAAATAGTTGGCGATCGACGAGAACGCGTCGTCGTAGTCGGTGAAGAGGTTGCGCTTGCCGTCGCCATCGCCGTCGACGGCGAACTGGCGGTAGCTGGACGGCATGAACTGGCCCAGGCCCATCGCGCCGGCGTAGCTGCCGATCAGGGTGGTGATGTCCAGGTTCTCCTCGCGGGCCAGCGCGAACAACTGGCCGAGCTCATCGCGGAAGAACAGCTCGCGGCGCACCTCGCGCTCAAGCTTGGCCGGATCGCCGCTGCGCGGGTAGCGGAACGCCAGCGTGTACAGCGCATCCAGCACGCGGTAGGAGCCGGCGTTCTTGCCGTAGCTGGTTTCCACGCCGATGATCGCCACGATGGTCTCGGCCGGCACGCCGGTGCGCGCCTGCACCCGCTGCAGTTCGTCGCGGTGCGTGGCCAGGAACGCGCGGCCACCGTCGATGCGCGCCTGGCTGATGAACATCGGCCGGTACTCGCTCCACGGCTTGACCCGCTCGGCCGGGCGCGACATCGCCGCGACGATCGCATCCTTGAACTGGGCCTGCGCCAGGGTCGCCTCGATCTGCGCCGGATCCATGCCGTACTTGGCCGCGGTGTCGCGCACGAAGTTGGCGCGGGCGATCTCGAACGGCACCGGGGTCAGGTCCACCGGCGGCGCCTGCACCACTTCCGGCGCGGCCTCGGCCGGCGGTGCCGGGCGTGGCGCCGGCGGCGGCGCGCTGGCCTGCGGCGGCGACGGCGGCGCCTTGGGCTGGGTCGCGCATGCGACCAGGCCAAGCGTGAGCAGGCAAATCAGCGAGCGTCGGATCATGCCGGCAGACTAACAGATTCAAGATGAATTTCTACCAATAACGCCATGAAACAAAAGAACTTTGCCTCAGGTCAAGTGCGCCCGCAGCATGACCTGCCGGCATGCACCGGGTGCGCGCCCTGGTCCCCGACGTGGCCACGGCACAAAAAAGCCGCCGGGGTTGCCCCCGACGGCCTGGCGTACGCATGGCGCCTCACTCAGAACGGCGCGTCGATGTCGATCACGTCGATCAGCTTGTGATTGACGAATTCCTTGATGCCCAACCCGATCAGTTCGCGCCCGTAGCCGGAACGGCGCACGCCGCCGAACGGCAGGTCGGCCTTGACCATGGTCGGGTGGTTGACGAACACCATGCCGGTGGAGATGCGCCTGGCCACCGCGACCCCGCGCGCGTCGTCGCCGGTGAACACCGAGCCGCCCAGGCCGAACGGCGAATCGTTGGCGATGCGTACCGCGTCGTCCTCGTCCCGGGCGCGGAACAGCATCGACACCGGGCCGAAGAATTCCTGGTGGTAGGCCGGGTTGTCCGGGGCGACGTCGGTGAGCAGGGTCGGCTGCACGAACGCGCCATGCACCGGCACCGGCGGCCCGACCTCGGTCGCGGTGGCGCCATGCCTGACCGCCTCGGCGATCTGCCGCTTCAGATCGTCGGCGGCGCCTTGCGACGACAGCGGCGCCAGGGTGGTCGCCGGATCCATCGGATCGCCGGCACGCAGCGCCGCCACGCCGGCGCGGTAACGCTGCAGGAATTCTTCGTACACCTCCTGCATCACGATCATGCGCTTGGACGACACGCAGACCTGGCCGCCGTTCCAGTGGCGGCCGAACACCGCCCACTTCACCGTCTTCTCCAGCGGCGCATCGTCCAGCACCACAAAGGCGTCGGCACCGCCCAGTTCCATGGTCGACTTCTTCAGCGCCTTGGCCGCCTGGGCCGCGACGATGGCACCGGCACCTTCCGACCCGGTGAGCGCCACGCCGTGCACGCGCGGATCGTTGAGGATGGTCTCCACCTGGCCGCGGGTGGCGTAGAGATTGGCGAAGGCCCCGGCCGGTAGCCCGGCTTCGGCCATCAGCGCCTCGAACTTGGCCGCGCACTGCGGCACGTTGGAGGCGTGCTTGAGCAGTACGGTGTTGCCGGCCGACAGTTGCGGGGCGATGATCCGCGCGATCTGGTAGTACGGGAAATTCCACGGCTCGATCGCCAGCAGCACGCCCAGCGGCTCGTGTACCACCATCGCCCTGCCCTCTGCCGGATTGGCCACCGGCAGGTGCTCCGGCGCCAGCAAGCGCTCGGCGTTGACCGCGTAGTACTCGAAGATGTCCGCCGACAGCCGCACCTCGGCGTCGGCCTCGCCGATCAGCTTGCCCATCTCCAGGGTCAGCAGGCAGGCGTACTCGCGGGTGTTGGCGCGCAGCAGCCGCGCCGCGGCATGCATCACCCTGGCGCGCTCGGCGAAGGAGGTCTGCTTCCAGTGCTGGAACGCAGCGTCGGCGGCATCGATCGCGGCCAGCACCTGCGCATCGGTGGCCTCCGGGAAGGTGGCGAGCAGTTCGCCGGTGTAGGGATTGCGGGTCGCATAGGTCATGGTGGTGTCCTCGTGGAAGGTCGGAAAGCGCCGGACGCCTCGCGCCGGCGCGGGAGTCGGTTGGGTCAGGCGGCCAGTTCCTTCACCGCCTGCACCATGCGGTTGAGCACCGCGGCAGCGTCGCCGTAGACCATGTCGCAGTTGTCGCCGTAGAACAGCAGGTTCTCCACGCCGGCGTAGCCCTTGCCCTGGCCGCGCTTGATCACGTAGACCTGATGCGCCTGGTCGGCGTTAAGGATCGGCATGCCGTAGATCGGCGAGGCCTTGTCGGTGCGCGCCGCCGGGTTGACCACGTCGTTGGCGCCGATCACCAGCGCCACGTCGGTGCTGGCGAAACTGTCGTTGATGTCCTCCATGTCGTAGATCAGGTCGTAGGGCACGCCGGCTTCGGCCAGCAGCACGTTCATGTGCCCGGGCATGCGCCCGGCGACCGGATGGATGGCGAACTTCACGTCGACGCCGGCGGCCTGCAGCAGCTTCACCAGTTCGTACAGCCGGCCCTGCGCCTGCGCCACGGCCAGGCCGTAACCCGGCACGATGATCACGCTGGAGGCGTAGCGCATCGACGTCGCCGCATCGCCCGGCTCGACCGCGGTCATGCGGCCCTGCACGTCGCCCTGCGCGACCACCGCGCCGTCGCCGAAATTGCTGAACAGCACGTTGCCCAGCGAGCGGTTCATCGCCTTGGCCATCAGCACGGTCAGCAGGGTGCCGGCGGAGCCGACCACCATGCCGGCGATCATCAGCGCCGGGTTCTGCAGGGCGAAGCCTTCCAGGCCCACCGCCAGGCCGGTGAAGGCGTTGTACAGCGAGATCACCACCGGCATGTCGGCGCCGCCGATCGGCAGCGTCATCAGCACGCCGAAGCCCAGCGCGGCAACGAAGAACGCGGGCGCCGCCCAGGCGCCGCCCGAGCCGGTGACCACCAGCGTGCCTAGCACCAGCGCGGCCAGGAACACCGCCGCATTGAAAGCGCTCTGCCCCTTGAACCGCCACGCGGTGTTGATGCGGCCATCGAGCTTGGCCCAGGCGATCACCGAGCCGGACAGCGAGATCGCGCCGATCAGCGCACCGAGCACGGTCACCGCCAGATGCAGGCCACCCTGCTGCGGCTGCCGCGCGGTCAGCGCGACTCCGGCCACCGCCGCGGCTGCGCCGCCGCCCATGCCGTTGTACAGGGCCACCATCTGCGGCATCGCGGTCACCGCGACACGGCGACCGCTGCGCCAGGCCCAGGCACCGCCCAGCAGCAACGCCAGCAACGCCAGGGCCAGGTTGGTCAGCGCGTGCGGACGCGCCGCGGGCTGCAGGTCGGCGAGATAGCCGAAGGCGGCGGCCACCGCCACCAGCATGCCGATCCCGGCCAGGACGATGCCGCGCAGCGCGGTCACCGGCGAGGACATGCGCTTCAGGCCGAGGATGAACAGCAACGCGGCGGCGAATCCGCTCAGTTCCACCAGGAGCGAGAGCATGGCGCTACTCCTTCGCGGCCGGCGCGGCGCTGGGCTTGAACATCGCCAGCATGCGGTCGGTGACCACGTAGCCGCCGGCGGCATTGCCGGCGCCCAGCAACACGCCGACGAAACCGATCGCCTGGCCGGCGACGGTGTCGGCATTGAACAGCGCGTGCATCGCACCGACCACGACGATGCCGTGGACGAAGTTGGAACCGGACATCAGCGGCGTGTGCAGGATCGACGGCACCTTGCCGATCACTTCGTAGCCGGTGAACGCGGCCAGCATGAACACGTACAACGCGATCAGCCAGCTCATCGACAGATCGAGGGACATGACTCAGGACTCCTTGGTGGGAACGGGCGCGGCGGCCGGCGCCGGTGGGTGGCAGAGGCGGCCGTCATGGGTGAGCGCGGTGCCGGCGACCACCGCATCGTCGAAGTCCGGCACCAGTGCGCCGTCGCGCACCAGCAGATCGAGCAGGCCCAGCAGGTTCTTGGCGTACAGCTCGCTGGCGTGCTGGGCCAGCGCAGAAGGCACGTTGCGCGGAGCGACGAGGGTGACCGGTCCGACGTCCACGGTCTGCCCCGGCACGCTGCCTTCGCAGTTGCCGCCGCTGTCGGCGGCGAGATCCACGATCACCGCGCCGGGCTTCATGCCGGCGATCTGCTCGCGGCCGATCAGGATCGGCGCGGTGCGCCCGGGCACGTTGGCGGTGGTGATGATCAGGTCGGCCTGCTGGATGTGCTGGGTCAGCACCGCCGCGGCCTTGGCCCGCTCCTCGGCGCTGAGTTCGCGCGCATAGCCGCCCTCGCCGCGCGCGTCGATGCCGGTGTCGACGAAGCGCGCGCCGACCGACTGCGCCTGCTCGCGTGTTTCCGGACGCACGTCGTAGCCTTCGGTGATCGCGCCAAGCCGGTGCGCGGTGGCCAGCGCCTGCAGGCCGGCCACGCCCAGGCCCATCACCAGCACGCGCGCGGCACGCAGCGAACCGACCGCGGTGGTCATCATCGGCAGGATGCGCGGCAGATGCACGGCGCCGAGCAGCGGCGCGTAATAGCCGGCCAACGCGGCCTGGCTGGACAGCACGTCCAGCGCTTGCGCACGGCTGATGCGCGGCACGGTCTCCATCGCGAAGGCGGTGATGCGACGTTCGCACAGCAGCTCCAGCAGGCCAGGCACCTTGGCCGGGTACAGCATCGCGATCAGCGTGCTGCCCGGGCGCAGCGCCGCCACCGTGCGCAGCGATGGCGCCTGCACCGCCAGCAGCAGGTCCGCACCGGCCACCACCTCTTCTGCATCCTCGAGCACGGTGGCGCCGGCATAGGCCGCATCCGGCAGCCGCGAACCGCTGCCGGCCCCGGCCTGCAGGCGCAGTTGCGCGCCCAGCTTGGCCAGCTTCGGCAGCACCGCGGGCACCATCGCCACGCGGCGCTCCTCGGCCTGTTCTTCCTTCAACACTGCAACAGTGAACGCCATGATCGCGGCTCGCTTGGAGGACGCGTGCACTGTGCGCGCGGGCCGACGCGTGGGCATTGATCCGGATCAAGCGCGCCGCACCATCACGGGCACGAGAACGCGCACGATGACCACAGCAAGGGGGCGGAACGCTGCGATGTGACAGGACGATTGCAGCGCGTGGCGGCGCACGCCGTCGCCTCCGCAAGACGCAGGCACCGACTGCTTCGCGCCGCACGGGCGCGCGCCGAGTGGCCGTCGGCGTTGCGCGCGCGGGCTACAGCGCCGGAAACACCGGCGCGTTGGTGCAGGCCGGGACCGACCCGGCCAGCGTGGTCGCGTAGGTGGAAGCCGCGCTGCTGTCCTGGCTCAACTGCAGGTTGGAGTGGTCCACGCCGATGCGCGCATTGCTGGCATGCAGCGTGGCGACGTCGGCGGCCACGTGCGCCAGCACCAGGTCCAGCGGGGTCGCGACGCTGTCGCCCTGCACCGTGCTGCCCTTGCCGGCAGGCGTGTCTTGCGCGCGCAGTCCGTCGACCACGATCCCGACGAAGGTCGGCACGCTGCCGCTGCGGCTGCCGCCGTGGTCGTGGCCGTAGCGCGGCGTGATCACCAGCGGCCTGGCCACGCCGAACAGGCAGGTATTGCGGTAGAGCACGTCGCGCACCGGGCCGCCCTTGGCCGGGCCGGTCTTGATGCGCAGGCCGTTGTTGTCGGTGGCGACGATGCCGTCGGCGTCGTGGCCGACCAGGCGGTTGCCGTCCACCAGCACGTTGTCGACGCCGTACATCACCTCGCTGCCGATGGAGATGCCGTGGGTGCCGTAGAAGCGCGAATCGCGCACGGTGATGGCGGCCGAGCGCGCGGCGCTGGTCTTGATCGCGATGCCGTCGTCGCCGGCCATCACGTCGTTGTCGGCCAGGGTCGCGTTGCGCACGCTGTCCAGATCCAGGCCGTCGGTGTTGGGACTGTTGGCCGGCGCCATGACCCGCACACCCCACACGGTGACGCCGTCGCCGCCGTGCACGAACAGGTGGAAGTACGGCGCGTCGACCAGGTTGACGTGGTAGAGCTGCAGATCGGCGACGTCCTGCGCGCGGATCAGGTCGGGGGCGTTCTGGGTCTGGCCGGCGGCCTTGGCGCTGCGCGCGAACTGCCACCAGTTGTCGCTGCCGCCGAGCATCGGCAGGTCGCCGCGGCCGTCGATGCTGCCCTGATGGCCGGCGGCGTCGCGCACGCCCATCACCCCCAGGTTGCGCCCGTGCAGAGTGATCAGCGCGCGGCAGCTGCCACTGCGGTCCGCGGCCTGGCCGCAGGCGCTGCGGCCAGGGACCTGGTAGTCGGCCGGCTGGCGCGAGGCGAACAGGGTCACGCCGCTGTCGATGACCAGCGTGGTGTTGCTGCGGATCGTCAACGGCCCGCTGAGGAAGGCGCTGCCGCTGCCGGCGCGCAGCAGCACCGCGCCGTGCGCGCCGTCGGCGCAGCGGTCGAGCGCGGCCTGGAGGCGTGCGGTGTCCGGCGGGCGGCGCTCCTGCGCGTCGGCGAAGCGGCGTTGCCGCGCCTGCAGGGTCGCATCCAGGGTCATGCACACCGGCGGCAGGCGCGGTTCGACGACACGGCGCGCATCGCCGGTCGCGGCGGCGCTGGCGAACGCCGCGGCGGCGAGCGCGCCGCCGCATACCCGCGCAACGCGCATGCGCAGGCTCATTGCCGGAGCGCGGCGTGCGACGGCGGCAGCGCGGCGGCAGGCGATGCCGCGGCCGCCGCAGGACGCGGCGCACGCAGTTCGGCCACGGGCAGGCGCGCGTCGGCGGACAGGTGCTGCCAGCGGTCGTCGACGATCGTCGCCAGGCCCGCCGGGTGTTGGTCGAAATGATGACCGCCGTGCAACACCACCACCTCCGCACCGCGCGCGCGCAATTGCGGGCAGAGCGTATCGGTTTCCTTGTCGCCGTACACGCACAGCAACTGCGCCGGGGCGATGCGTGCCACTTCCGGCTCTACCGGCAAGGCGTCGTCGGCGTCGCCGAGATTGAACCAGCCGCGCACGCGGATCTGGAAATCGGCCTTGTGCTCCAGGCCCAGCAAGGCCACCAGGCCGACCTGCTCGCGCTGCGCCGGCGGCAGCCGGTTGACCATGAACGGCAGGGTGGTGGCGCCGAAGGAATAGCCGACCAGCAGGATCTTCTGCGGACGCCAGCGCTGCTGGTAGTAGGCGATGACCCGGCTCAGGTCGGCGCTGGCCCGCGCCGGCGGCTTGGCCCGCCAGAAGTAGCGCAGGCTGTCCCAGCCGACCACGGCGATGCCACGGCGCTGCAGGGCCTCGGCCATGCCCTTGTCGATGTCGCGCCAGCCGCCGTCGCCGGACAGCACGATGGCCAGCGGCGCGCCCGGGATGTTCGACGGCAGTTCGGTCAGCGGCAGGTCGTCCAGCGCACCGCCGCGGCTGCGCGCATGCAGGTGCGCGGCGACGCGCGCCGCCAGCGCGGCCTCCACGCCGCCATCGGCCGGCGCCGCCACGGTGTCGACGAAGCCCTGCGCCGCGGTGGCGGCGGCGGTGCCGGCGCAGACCTCGGTGGGTGCCGGCGCCACGCCGATGGCGCCGCCCAGGGTCGCGGTCGGCGCGGCCCCGACGATGCGCTCGGCGAGGGTCGCCGCGGTACCGCTGCCGGCCAGCACCGGCAGGTAGTAGCTGTCGCCATGCAACTGCCGCTGCAGCCGCCGGCTCAACTGCTCGGCGTCGTGCCAGGCCTTGTCGCAGCCGTGGCCACCACGCCGCAGATGCTTGAGATAGCGCTGGCCGTCGACCACCGCGACCAGCGCGCCGCTGGCGGCGATGCGCTGCGCGGCGGCATGCCGCTGCGCCGGGCTGCCGCTGGCGAGCAGGATCACCAGGCCCTGCGGCGTGCCCTGCGGATGCACCAGGGTCGCGCGACCATAGCCGCGCGCATGTAGCGCCCCCGGCGGAAAGTAATAGCGCAGCAGTGCGTAGCCGCTCAGGCCCAGCACCACGCTCGTCAACAGCAACACACGCAGGAATTTCATCGACACGCATCCATCTCGGCCAGCGCCGAGCCTCGGGAACCACAGAGAACGACGAGGAAGCGGCGGACGACGCGGACGGACGGGCGAGGGCCCGGATCGGCGAATGCGCTGCGTGGGGTGCCTCGGCGATGTGGGCGGGGGATGGAGCGCGGGGTCGCACCTGCCTGCCCGGAAGTTCCTGCACACGTATGGGCCGGGGGGAGCGGCGCGCGTCACGTGGCATCGACGCGAATTGTGGCACGCGCGACACGCGCTGCCATCCCACGGCCATCTGCGTGCAAGGGCGCGGTTAAGCCAGCGCGCGGCGCCGCCGTGCGGCTCGCTCAGTAACCGTGTACCGGACGGTGCGCCTTCACCGCCATCACCAGGCCCAGCCCGGCCAGCAGCGACACCGCCGAGGTGCCGCCGTAGCTCATCAGCGGCATCGGCACGCCGACCACCGGCAGCAGCCCGGAGATCATGCCGCCGTTGACCAGCACGTAGACGAAGAACGCCAGGCCGGTGGCGCCGGCCAGCAGCCGCGAGAAGGTGTCGCGCGCCTGCGAGGCGATCCACAGGCAACGCCCGATCACGATCAGGTACAGGGTCATCACCGTGGCCACGCCGATCCAGCCGAACTCCTCGCTGAGCACGGAGAACGCGAAGTCGGTGGTCTGCTCGGGAATGAAGTTCAGGTGCGACTGCGAGCCCATGCCCCAGCCCTTGCCGTGCAGGCCGCCGGAACCGATCGCGATCTTGGACTGGATGATGTTCCAGCCGGCGCCGAGCGCGTCGTTCTCCGGGTTGAGGAACATCATGATGCGGTCCTTCTGGTAGGGCCGCAGCAGCCACAGCCAGGCCACCGGCGCGGCCGCGGCGACGCCGCCGACGGCGATGCCCACCCACCACCACGGCAGGCCGGCCAGCAGCAGCACGAAGCCACCGCTGGCGGCGATCAGCACGCCGGTGCCGAAGTCCGGCTGCAGCATGATCAAGGCGGTGGGAATGCCGATGATCACCGCGCTGACCAGCACCGTGGGGATGCGCGGCGGCAGCGGCATGCGGTGCAGGTACCAGGCCACCATCATCGGCATGCTGATCTTCAGCAGTTCGGCCGGCTGCAGGTAGAACACCTTCAGGTCCAGCCACTGCCGCCCGTACTTGCCGGTGCCCAGCACGAACACCGCCAGCAGCGGCAGCATCGACAGCGCGTAGATCAGCGGGGTCCAGGCGCGCAGGCGCAGCGCCGACACCCGCGACAGGCTCCACATCGCCGCCGCGCCGATGGCGAAGCGCGCGCCCTGCGCCATGACGAGGTGCATGCCGCCGGCGCTCTTGAGCACCGCCAGCCCCATCGCCATCAGCGCGCCCAGCGCCAGGCACATCGGCCAGTCCAGGGTGCGGGTGAAGCGGCCGCCGATGTCGACCAGCCAGCGCAGGAAATCCTTCATCGCTCGTCCGGAATCTCGTCGGGGATCGCCGGCGCTGCGGACGGCAACGGCACCACCGCCGCATCCACCTCGGCCTGGCCGATCAGCACCGGGCGTTCGCCGGCGGCCAGGGCGACCGCATCGGCGGCGGCGCGCGAGCCCGGATCCTCGGCGTAGTACAGGTGGCTGCCGAAGGCGGTGGCGCCGCGCAGGCTGTCCAGCGGCTCGACGCCGGGCGGCAGCCGGCCGAGCAGCCAGGCATCGAAGATCTTGCGGGCGATCGGCGCGGCGGTACTGGCGCCGTAGCCGCCGCCCTCCACCGCGATCGCCAGGGCGATGGTCGGCCGCTCGGCGGGCGCGAAGCCCTCGAACAGCGAGCGGTGACGCAGGTGCATCGGCAGGCTGCGCGGATCGACCGCGGCCAGCCCCTTGCGGCTGACCACCTGCGCGGTGCCGGTCTTGCCGGCCATCTGGTACGGCGCACCGACGGTGATGGCATAGCCGCTGCCGCCCGGACGCATGGTGTCCATCATGCCTTCGCGCACCGCCTGCAGGTTGCTGGGGTTGTCGCTGATCGGCTTGCTCGGCTCCGGCTGCACCGGCGCCCACGGCTGGTCGAAGGCCTGGCGCGTGGCCATCACCAGATGCGGCGTGCGCAGCTGCCCGTCGGCGATGCCGGCGACGCCGCGCACCAGTTGCAGCGGCGTCACCTTCCAGTCGCCCTGGCCGATGGCGATGTTGACCGTGTCGCCCGGGTACCAGGCTTCCTTGCGGCTCTTGGCCTTGTAGGCCGGTGACGGCACGATGCCGCCGGTCTCGCCGACCAGGTCGATGCCGGTGGGCACGCCGAAGCCGTAGCGGGTCATGTACTGGTCGACCTTGGTGATGCCCATGTCGATGGCCAGCTTGTAGTAGTAGGTGTTCACCGACTGCGCGATCGACTTGCGCAGGTCGGTCCAGCCATGGCCGCCGCGGTGCGAGTCGCCCCAGCCGCGGCTGACCCCGGGCAGGTAGAACATGCCGGTGGAGAGGATCTTGTCCTCCGGGCGGCGGGTGCCGCTGTCCAGGCCGGCCAGGCCCATGAACGGCTTGATGGTGGAGCCGGGCGCCACGCCACCCAGCACCAGACGGTTGAACTGCGGCCGCGACGGATCGCTGTTGAGCGCCTGGAAATCGGCGTGGGAGATGCCGTTGACGAACAGGTTGGGGTCGTAGGACGGCAGGCTGACCATGGCCAGGATCTCGCCGGTGCGCGGATCGATGGCGATGGCCGAGCCCTGGTAGTCGCCGAACGCTGCGACCATGGCGCGCTGCAGGTCGGCGTCGATGGACAGGCGCAGGTCGGCGCCGGACTGCGCCGGCACCCGGCCGACGGTGCGGATCGCGCGGCCCTGCACGTTGGTCTCGACCTGCTCGTAGCCGACCTTGCCGCGCAGTTCCTCCTCGTAATAGCGCTCCAGCCCGGACTTGCCGATGTGGGTCAGCGCGGCGTTGCCCTCGCCCAGCGTCTCCAGGTCCTTCTCGTCGATGCGGCCGACGTAGCCGATGATGTGCGCGAACAGATCGCCGTAGGGGTAGTGGCGGGTCAGGTAGGGTTCCAGCTCCACGCCCGGGAAGCGCCAGCGGTCCACCGCGAAGCGCGCCCGCTCCTCCTCGCTGACGCGCAGCTTCAGGGTGATCGGGCGGAAGCTGCGGCTGGCCTTGCGCGCGGCCTGGAAACGCTCGATGTCTTCCGGCGACAGCGCGATGACCTTGCCCAGCTCGGCCAGCAGCGCGTCCATGTCGGCGACCTTGTCCGGGGTCACGTCGAGCCGGAACGCGGGCACGTTCTCGGCCAGCAGGCGGCCGTTGCGGTCGTAGATCATGCCGCGCCCGGGCACCACCGGCCGCGGCTTGATGCGGTTGGCGTCCGAACGCGTGGTGTAGATGTCGTGGTCCAGCACCTGCAGCTTGAAGTACCAGCCGCCCAGGCCCAGCAACGCCACCAGCACGCCAAGGAAGCCCAGCGCCGCGCGTCGCCGGAACTGCTCGGCCTCGGCGTGCGGGTTCTTCTGCGCGCGGCGCGGGTGCAGGGCCATGCTACTTGCTCCGCCGGCCCAGCCGCAGCGCGTCCAGCAGCACGAACAGCGGCGGCCACAGCGCCATGCCCAGCAGCGGCGCCCACCAGTAGTTCCACGGCAGCGTCGGCTCGCCGACGGCCAGGTGCACCGCCGCGGCGACGATGCGGTCGTTGACCAGCAGGCCGCCGATCGCCAGCGCCTGCTGCGACATCGGGAAGAAACGGATGCGCGCGCGGAAGCGCTGCAGGATGAAGCTCAGGATCACCAGGCGCAGCGCCTGCTCGCCCAGCACCCCGCCGTACAGCAGATCGGCCAGCACCCCGACCGCGAAAGCGAAGCCCAGCCCGACCTTGTCCGGGGTCTCGATTACCCAGTACGCCACCACCAGCGCCAGCCAGTACGGCCGCAACGGCTGCACCACCAGCGGCAACGGCATCAACCCCAGCAACAGCGCCACGATCACGCTGACCGGGAGCACCCAGCCTTTGCTGCGCAGGCGGCTCATTGGCCCGTCTCCTTTGGAGCCGGGCGGGAATCGGGAATGGGGAGTCGGGAATCGGTGGTCGCGCGTGCCGGCTTGGTCGGCTGCGGGGTGGCCGCGGTACCGGACGGATGCGCGCTCGGCGACGCCGGGACGGCTGCTCCGGTTGCGGGGGCTGGGTCCGCACCCTGCGCAGGCTTCACTTCACCGCCTTGCGCTGCGCCAACCACGGGCGAGGCGCCTTCCGCAGCCGCAGACGCCGGCTTCGCCAATTCCCGATTCCCGATTCCCCATTCCCTGCTCTTCAGCAACAGCACATCCCTGCCCCGGTCCAGCTTCGCCGCCGGCTTCAGTTCGCCGACCAGGAAGGCGTGGGTGTCGTCCGGGCGCAGGGCGGAGATGGTGCCGACCGGGAAGCCGGCCGGGAAGCGGCCGCCCAGGCCCGAGGTGACGATCTCGTCGCCCACTTCGACGCCGGCGCTGAGCGGGATGTCGCGCAGTTCCAGGCTGCCGCCGCGGCCGTAGACGATCAGGCGCACGCCGTTGCGCGCCACCGTCACCGGCACCGCGTGGTCGGGGTCGGTCAGCAGCAGCACGGTGGAGTGCAGCGGGGTCACCGCTATCACCTGGCCCATCAGGCCGCCGGCGTCGATCACCGCCTGGCCGACGTGCACGCCGTCGCGGCTGCCGGCATCGAGCACCAGCCGCTGCCGGGTCGGGTCCAGGTCGATGTCCAGGATCGGCGCCAGTTGCACGTCCAGGCCGCGGCGCTCGGCCACGCCCAGCAGTTCGCGCAATTGCGCGTTGTCCAGTGCCGCGGTCTGCAGCCGGGTCAGGCGCGCCTTGGCGATCAGCAGTTCGTTGCGCAGCGCGCGGTTTTCCTTGACCAGTTGCGCGTGGCTGGCCGCGTTCTCCTGCACCTGGGTGCCCAGCCGCCCGGGCAGGCCGGCCAGCGCCCAGATCGGCTGCACCAGCACCGTGGCCTGGCTGCGCAGGCGGGCCAGCCAGTCGGCCTGCGCGTCGAGCACGATCAGCACCAGCGCCAGCGCCAGGTAGGCCAGCAGGCGCGGCGTGCTGGCGGATTCGCCGGGGCGGGCGGTGACGGGAGGACCGGCGTAAGGAGGCACGGGCTAAAGCCGGGAATGGGGAATCGGGAGTGGGAAATCGGAAAGCAATGGCGCGCTCCCGGCGCGATCGGGCCGGGGCGCAGGCAGGCGACGGGTGGAGACGGCGCCGGCAGGGCAGAGGCGGAGGGGCCATTCTATTCCCCATTCCCGACTGCCCATTCCCGGCCTCACGCTCACTCCGGCGCGAAGAACTCGTTGCCGTGCATGTCCACCAGCTCCAGCGCACGGCCGCCGCCGCGGGCCACGCAGGTCAGCGGATCGTCGGCGACCTGCACGTGCAGGCCGGTTTCCTCGGAGATCAGCCGGTCCAGGTCGCGCAGCAGCGCGCCGCCGCCGGTCAGCACGATGCCGCGCTCGGCGACGTCGGCGCACAGTTCCGGTGGGGTCTGCTCCAGCGCCAGCTTGACCGCCGAGACGATGCCCGACAGCGGCTCGTGCAGCGCTTCCAGCACTTCGTTGGAGTTGATCTTGATCATCTTCGGCACGCCCTCGGCGAGGTTGCGGCCGGAGATCTCCATCTCCTGCACCACCGCCTGTGGGTAGGCGCAGCCGATCTCCAGCTTGATCCGCTCGGCCGTGGCCTCGCCGATCAGCATGCCGTGGTTGCGGCGCACGTAGTTGGTGATCGACTCGTCGAAGCGGTCGCCGCCGATGCGCACCGACTGCGAATAGACGATGCCGTTCAGCGAAATGACCGCGACCTCGGTGGTGCCGCCGCCGATGTCGATGACCATCGAGCCGCGCGCCTCGGTGACCGGCATGCCGGCGCCGATCGCCGCGGCCATCGGCTCCTCGATCAGGTACACGTCGCGGGCGCCGGCCTCCTCGGCCGACTCCTTGATCGCGCGGCGCTCGACCTGGGTGGAGCCGGCCGGCACGCACACCAGCACGCGGGGGCTAGGGCGCAGGAAGCGCGACTTGTGCACCTTCTTGATGAAGTGCTTCAGCATCGCCTCGGTGTAGGTGAAGTCGGCGATGACGCCGTCCTTCATCGGGCGGATGGTGGTGATATGGCCGGGGGTACGGCCGAGCATCTGCTTGGCCTCGGCGCCGACCGCGGCCACCGAGCGGGTGCCGCCGATCGCGCGGTCCTGGCGCACCGCCACCACCGACGGTTCGTTCAGCACGATGCCCTGGCCACGCACGTAGATGAGGGTGTTGGCCGTGCCCAGATCGATGGACAGGTCGTTGGAGAACATGCCGCGGAGTTTCTTGAACATCGGGGGATTGGGTCCTGGGGCGCGCGCCGTCGCCAGAATGGCGAAAAAATGGGCAGAAAACGAAGTCCGCTAGCCTAGCAATCCGCCTGGGTGCGGGCAAGGAAAATTCTCGCTAAAACCACGCGTTGCGTGGTATCGGCGAGACTGCGATGGATCGTGGTTCTGGCCCTGCCGGGCCGCAGCCGTTACCCTTTGCGCCGCGGCGACCCCGCCCCTCGCCCGCCTGAATGCGGGCTCATTCCTCCGCCAAGGCCTGCCCGATGTCTGCACTGATCTGTGGTTCCCTCGCTTACGACACCATCATGGTGTTCCCGGACCAGTTCAAGAACCACATCCTGCCGGACAAGGTGCACATCCTGAACGTGTCGTTCCTGGTACCGCGGATGCGCCGCGAGTTCGGCGGCTGCGCCGGCAACATCGCCTACAACCTGCACCTGCTGGGCGGCCACCCGATCCCCATGGGCACCGTGGGCCAGGACTTCGGCCCGTACCGCGAGCATTTCCAGGCGCTGGGCATCGACCTGTCGCGGGTCAAGGTGATCGAGGAGCTGTTCACCCCGCAGGCGTTCATCACCACCGACCACGACAACAACCAGATCACCGCCTTCCATCCCGGGGCGATGATGCGCAGCTACGAGAACCACGTGAAGGACGTGCCGGGCGTGACCCTGGGCCTGGTCGGCCCGGACGGGCGCGAGGGCATGATCCAGAACGCCGAGGAGTTCAGCGCCGGCGGCGTGCCGTTCATCTTCGACCCGGGCCAGGCGATGCCGCTGTTCAACGGCCCGGAGCTGCGCCAGTTCATCGAGCAGGCCGACTACGTGGTGGTCAACGACTACGAGTCCAACCTGCTGCAGGAGCGCACCGGCTGGGACGAGAAGGACATCGTCTCGCGCGTGCAGGCCTACATCACCACCCAGGGCCCGAAGGGCGCGCTGGTGCACACCCCCGAGAAGACCTACGACATCCCGCCGGCGCACGAGCGCCGCGTGGTCGACCCCACCGGCTGCGGCGACGCCTTCCGCGCCGGCCTGATCTTCGGCATCCAGCGCGGCTGCGACTGGCTGACCATCGGCCGCATGGGCAACCTGATGGGCGCCCTGAAGGTCGAGCACCCGGGCACCCAGAACCAGCGCTTCGACTTCGACGAATTCAACGACCAGTTCAAGCAGCAGTTCGGTTACGCGCTGTAAAGCCGGAAATGGGGAATCGGGATTGGGGAATCGTAAAAGCGGGAACCTGGCGTCCTGAGACCACGAAGAACCGCGCTTTTGCGCGGTTTTTTTTCGCTGCAAGGGGGGAACAGGATCCGCCCAGCCAAGCCGCTCTTGCCATTCCCCATTCCCGATTCCCCACTCCCGCCTTTGCTGCACTGCGGGTTGAGCACGGCCCCCATTTGTGCGTCACTTGCGCCAGGGGCCCCCTGGGGGGACGAGAGCGCGTCCATGTCCGAGTCGACTGTCGCCAGCCTCGCGCAAGCCAAGGTCGTCGCACCATCCGCCGCCGATGCCGACTGCGCGCCGCTGGCGCGCATGCGCCATTTCCGCCAGATCGAGTCGTTGCCGCCGGTCCTGGCGCGCTCGTGGCGGCGCTGCCTCGACGAGTACGGCCTGGACCCGGACACCCATCCCTCGCCGATGGTCCACGACGACGGCGAACTGCGCGAGCGCCAGCAGCGGCTGGAGGCGCTGCTGCGCATCGCCAAGGTGGAGATGGAAAATCTCTACGAACAGATCGCCGGCGGCAGCTACGCGGTGGTGTTCGCCGACACCGAGGCCACGGTGTTGCACAGCGTGCAGGATCCGGCGCTGCTGCGCGCGTTCCGCGAGACCGGGCTGTTCTGCGGCGCCAGCTGGGCCGAGCGCTATCAGGGCACCAACGGCATCGGCACCTGCGCGATGGAGGGCAGCGCGCTGAGCGTGCACCGCGGCGAGCACTACCTGGAGCGGCACCTGCCGTTGTCGTGCAGCGGCGCGCCGATCCTGGATCCGCAAGGCCGCCTGCTGGCGGTGCTGGATGCTTCCACGCCCGACGCGCGCGATACCAAGCTGGTGCAATGCCATACCGGCGCGCTGGTGCGTATGTCGGCGGCGCAGATCGCCCGCGCGTACTTCCTGGAACAGTACCGGCATGCCTGGATCCTGCGCTTCCACAGCCGTCCGGAGTTCGCCGGGCTGCTGCACGAGGCGTTGATCGCGGTGGGCGGCGACGGCCGCGTACTGGCGGTCAACGAGGCGACGCTGGAACAGCTCGGCAAGCCCGACCGTTCCCCGCTGGTCGGGCGCGATATCGCCCAGGTGATGCAACTGGATTTCGACACGCTGGAGCAGCGCGCGCGCAACGACGCCAGCACGCTGTGGTCGATCCGCTGCGCCTGCCACGGGCGCCGCTTCTTCGCCCTGGCGCAGCCGCCGCGCGCGCGCCCGCCCGCCAGCCGTGCCCGCGCCGGCGGCGCGGATGCCCAGGCCGCGCGCGCCAACGACCATGTCGGCTCCGATCCGCGCATGCTGCACAATCTCGACAATGCGCTGAAGCTGGCCAAGCACCGTGTGTCGATCCTGCTGTGCGGCGCCACCGGCACCGGCAAGGAAGAGTTCGCCAAGGCGGTGCACCGCAGCTCGCCCTGGGCCGACCGGCCGTTCGTGGCGGTGAACTGCGCGGCGATCCCGGAGGCGCTGATCGAGAGCGAACTGTTCGGCTATGCGCGCGGCGCCTTCACCGATGCCGCGCGCGAGGGACGCCACGGCAAGCTGCTGCAGGCCAGCGGCGGCACCCTGTTTCTGGACGAGATCGGCGACATGCCGCTGCCGCTGCAGACGCGCCTGCTGCGCGTGCTGGAGGAACAGAGCGTGACTCCGCTGGGCAGCGACCGCGCGGTGCCGCTGGAACTGCACGTGATCAGCGCCAGCCACCGCGACCTGGCGCAGATGGTCGGCAACGGCGGCTTCCGCGAGGACCTGTACTACCGCCTCAACGGCGTGGTGCTGCACCTGCCGCCGCTGCGCGAGCGCAGCGACAAGGCCGAACTGATCCGCACCCTGCTGCGCGAGGAGAGCGGCGAGCAGCCGGTGCGCATCAGCGAGGACGCCCTGCACAAGCTGCTCAGCTATGCCTGGCCCGGCAACCTGCGGCAGTTGCGCAACGTGCTGCGCACCGCGGCGGTGCTGTGCGCCGACGGCGTCATCCGCATCCCCAACCTGCCGCAGGAAATCGTCGACGCCGACAGCGGCCCGTGCCTGCTCGGCGACGATGCGCACGCCGGCGACGGCGTGCCCGGCCGCGTCGCCCTGGACAGCGCCGAGCGCAGCGTGCTGCAGCAGCAGCTCGAGCGCCACCGCTGGAACGTCAGCCGCACCGCCGATGCGCTGGGCATCAGTCGCAATACCTTGTATCGCAAGCTGCGCAAGCATGGGTTGGCGACGGTTTGAGTTGAGTCGCATCTCGATTTGCGAATGTCGCTGCGCGTCGCCGGTGAAGCCTCGCCTGGCGCGTTGCCAGGCACTGCTGGCGCGAGTGCTTGGGGAGTTTGAGTCGCAACCGCTGCTGCGGCTGGAGGAAGCCCGGCTTCGACGTCGCGGCTGAAGCCGCTCCTACAGGACTCGCAGCGCCGGTGGCGACGCGCGCTTCCGTAGGAGCGGCTTCAGCCGCGACACTCGCCGGAGCCGGCCGGCGTCCGGCCGCATGGACCAGACGCATCATGCGAAGCGCATCAGCGCCACGCAACAGCGCACGACGCCCGCTAGAACCGCCAGCGCAGGCCGATCTGGTACTGCCGCGGGGCGCCGGGGGCGACGAAGCGCGACGGGCCGTCCTCGACCGCGGCGTCCTGCGGCCGCGCCAGGGCACCGCCCGGAAACAGATCCTCGGCGATGGCCGCATACGTCTCGTAGCGGCGGTCGAACACGTTGTTGACCCGCAGGTACAACGACAGGCCCTCGGCGAGTTCCCAGGTGCCGTGCAGGTCGAGCAAGGCGTAGCCGCCGGTGGACAGATCATGGCGGGCCGGTGCCTCGCCTTCTTCGGGATCCTCGACCAGGCCATCCTCGTTGCCGCTGGCCACGCGCCGCGACACCGCGCGCAGGTCCGCGCCGAGCGCCAGTTGCGCCAGCGCCTGCCACTCCACACCCAGCTTCAGCGTGTTGCGCGGCAGGCCGGCGATGCGGGTGCCCGGGCGCAAGGTCACGGTGCGCTCGCCCGAGAGCAGTTCGCCGGTGCTGCGGTAGGTGGCGTCCAGGTAGCTGTAGCCGGCGAACCAGCGCAGCGCGCCGCGGCTGCCGCGGTAGCTGAGATCGGCACCCTGGTAGCGGGTGCGATCGACATTGTCGAAGTAGCCCTGCTGGGAATTGGGTGCGCGCAGGAACAAGATGTCGTCGCGGTTGTCGGCGCGATACAGCGAAGCGTTCAGTGTCTGCGCCGGCGATGGGTTCCAGCGCAGGCCGAGTTCGTAGGTGCGCGAGACGATCTGCTCCAGGCGCGGATCGGCCTGCAGCCCGGTCGGCAACCGGCACGGCTGCTCCGGGTCGGCGCAGCCGAGTTCGATCGCGGTCGGCGCGCGGCTGTTCTGCGAGGCCGAGGCGAACGCGGTGAAGCCGCCGCCCAGGCGCTGGGTGATGCCCAGCGACGGATTGGCCTTGGCGAACACGAAGCGCTCGCGCGGCAGCACGCCGTCGTCGGCGGTGGACAGGGTGTTGGCGACGGCGACGCGGTTCCAGCGCAGCGCACCGCTGACATGCGTGCCCTCGCTCACTTCCCAGGTATCGGCGGCGAACAGGCCCAGGGTGTTGCTGCGGCCGTCGACGCCGGAGAAGAACTCCCGGTCCTCTTCCGGATCGGCGACCACCGAGCGATCGTCCTGCACGAAAGCTTCCTGTTCGTACTGCCGGTAGCGCACCCGACTGCGGTCGTAGGTGGCGCCGATGCTCAACGCGTGCGCGCCGGCCTGGCGGCTGAGGTTCAGCGCCACGCCCTCGGCATGCTGGCGCATCTGCGTGGTGTTGAGCACGCCGCTGTGCAGGGCGTCGGCATCGGCGCGCGAGACCGTGCAGCCGGCATCCAGCGGCGTGCCGTCGGCGGCGTAGCCGTCGGCGCAGTCGTCGACGAATTCCTCGTAGTCGTCGTTGATGTCGCCGTTGACGGTGTCGCGGCGCCCCTGCCGGTAGTAGGCCAGCAGATGCAGCGCGGTGCGCTCGTCGAAGCGGTGATCGAACTGCCCGGTAAGCAGCGTGTTGCGATTGCGGGTCAGGTCCGGCGAGGTGTAGACCGCGGCGCGGTCGGCTTCGTACAGTCCCGGCTCGGTGCCCTCGTCGGTATAGCGGTAGCTCGGCAGCAGGCCGTTGCCGACCAGGCGGCTGCGCCCGTGCAGCAGCGACACGTCCCAGTCGGTGCTGTCGCCCTGCCGGCCGAGCTTGCCGAACACGGTGCCCAGGCGGCCGGCGGAGGCGTCGCGCCAGCCGTTCTCGTCGAAGCCGGTGACCGCGACGAAGGCATGCAGGCCGTCGCGGCCGGCGTAGCCGTAGGACGCATCCAGGCGCTTGCGCGCGCCGCTGCCCACCGACAGGTCGGCGCGCAGGCCCGGCGCGGTCAGCCCGGACTGAGTGGTGAAGGCCAGCGCGCCACCCAGCGTGTTGGGGCCGAACAGCGGGTTGGAGCCAGGCATCAGCGCCACGCTGCGGATCGCCGCCTCCGGCATCATGTCCCAGCTGACGATGTCGGCGAACGGCTCGTTCATGCGCACGCCGTCCAGGTACACCGACACGCCCTGCGAAGCGCCGGGCAGCGCCGAGGCGCGGAAGCCGCGGAAGGTCAGATCGGTCTGGAACGGACTGCCCTGCACCTCGTTGGTGTCCACGCCGTTCATCTCGCGCAGCAGGAAGTCGGTGAGGTTGCCGGCCTGGCTGCGCGCGATGTCGTCGGCATTGGCGGTCTGCACCGTGTACGGCAGCAGGTCGGCATCGATCAGCGTGCCGGGAATCGGCGTGGCGGTGACCTCGACCCGGTCCAGCGCGGTGATCTGCGCATCGTCGGCGTTGACCGTGGTCTGCGCGCGCGCCGGTGCGGCGAGCAGGCCGATGGCGGTGGCGACGGCCAGGGCGAGCGAACTCGCCGACGGGGTGCTGGGTCCTGGGGTATAGGGCATGCCGGTTCCTTGAGGCTCAGTAGAGAACGATCGATTTGATGCCGCGGCCGGCGCGCATCGCCTCGAAACCGCGGTTGATGTGGTCCAGCGGCAGGGTTTCGCTGATCAGTTCGTCGATGCGGATCTCCCCGGCCAGGTAGCGCTCGGCATAGGCCGGCAGTTCGCTGCGGCCCTTGACCCCGCCGAACGCGCTGCCGCGCCAGGCGCGGCCGGTGACCAGTTGCAGCGGCCGCGTGCTGATCTCCTGCGCGCTCGGCGCCACGCCGAGGATGATGCTTTCGCCCCAGCCCTTGTGGCAGCACTCCAGCGCCGCGCGCATCGCGCGCACGTCGCCGACGCAGGCGAAGCTGTGGTCGGCGCCGCCGTCGGTGAGATCGACGATGACCTGCTGCACCGGCGCGCCGAAATCCTTCGGGTCCAGGCAATCGGTGGCGCCCAGCGCGCGCGCCAGCGGGAACTTGTCGCGGTTGATGTCGACCACGATGATGCGTTCGGCGCGCGCCATCACCGCGCCCTGCACCACCGACAGGCCGATGCCGCCCAGCCCGAATACGGCCACGCTTTCGCCCGGACGCACCCGCGCGGTATTGAGTACCGCGCCGATGCCGGTAGTGACCGTGCAGCCGAGCAGGCAGGCCTTGTCCAGCGGCGCGGCCGGATGGATCCGGGCCACCGCGATCTCCGGCAGCACCGTGTACTCGGCGAAGGTGCTGGTGCCCATGTAGTGCAGCAGCGGGCGCCCGTGCAGCGAGAAGCGGCTGCTGCCGTCGGGCATCAGCCCGCGGTCCTGGCTGCTGCGGATCGCCTGGCACAGGTTGGTGCGGTTGGAACGGCAGTACTTGCACACGCCGCATTCGGGCATGTACAGCGGGATCACGTGATCGCCCGGGCGCACGCTGGTGACGCCGACACCGACGTCCTCGACCACGCCGGCGCCTTCCTGGCCCAGGATCACCGGAAACGCCGCCTCGGCATCGATGCCGGACAAGGCGATGTCGTCGCCATGGCAGATGCCGCTGGCGACCATGCGCACCAGCACCTCGCCGGCCTTGGGTGGCTGCAGATCCACTTCCTCGATGGCCAGCGGCTGGTTCGCCGCCCAGGCGACCGCGGCTCGCGTCTTCATTCCGGCTCTCCCCGCCTCCCGTCGCGGCGCCCGAGAGCGCCGCTCGCCTCACCTCACTGCGCCACGACCACACCCCATGGCATCTCGCCCACCGCGATCTGCTTGATCTCCTTCATCGCCGCCGTGTCGATGACGCTGACACTGTTGGAACGGCCATTGGCCACGTACAGCTTCTTGCCGTCCGCACTCAGCGCCGGGTTCCACGGCCGCTGCCCGACCGGGATTTCCGCCAGCACACGGCGCGCGGCCGGATCGATCACGCTGACCGTGCCGGCGCCGTTGGAGGCATACACGCGGCTGCCGTCGCGGGCGATGGCGATGCCGGCGGTGCGCTGCCCGGCCGGGATGCTGGCCACGCGCTTGCGCGCCGCCAGATCGATCACGTCGACCACGTTGGCCGCTTCCTGCGCCACGTACGCCGTCTTGCCGTCCGGCGCGAACGCCATGCCGCGCGGATGGCCGCTGGTGGCGATCACGCCGGTGGACGTACCGGCCTTCAGGTCGATCACGTCCAGGTCGTTGGAGCCTTCGTTGCTGGTCAGCAGCAGCGCGCCGTCCGGGGTGTAGACGCAGTGTTCCGGCGCCTGCCCGCGGGTGGCGATATGCGCGCCGATGGTGAAGCCGGCCGGGTCGATCAGCATCACCTGGTTCTGCCCCTCCACGCACACCGCCAACTGGCGGCCATCCGGCGATGCGGCGACGCCTTCGGCGTTCTCGCCGATGTCCACGCTGCGCAGCACGCGGTCCTGCACGGTATCCAGGTCCAGCAGGCGATGGCCCTGCGCGTCGATGACGTACAGATGCCCGGGCGGACCCGGCACCACCTGTTGCAGGCGCTTGCCGAGCTGGCCCTGCGCCGACAGCGTCCGCACCACCCGGTCGCTGCCGGTGTCGATCACCGAGATGGTGCCGCTGCGCTGGTTCGGGACGTAGGCCAGCGCCGCGGCAGCGGTCGTCGGTGCCGGCGCAGCCTTCGCGGCATCGGCCCCTGCGGCGGGCGCAGGGGCACGCTGGCAGGCCGCGGCGCACAGCGACAGCGCGACGACCGCGGCCAGTCGCAACGCGTTCCTCATTGCGTGGCGCCCGCGGTCTTGTTGATGGAGTGAATGAAGGCCAGCAGCTTCTCGGTGTCGCCCGGCTTGAGCACCGGCCCGAACGGCGGCATCTGCCCGACCACCTTCTCGTGGCCGATGCGGGTCTTGCCGTGCGCGGCCATGCCGGCGGTGCCTTCGGTGATCAGCGCGCGCAAGGTGTCGTCGTCGCTGCCGTAGACCCAGATGTCGTTGGTCAGCGGCGGACACATGCCGCCGCCGCCGGTGCCGCCGTGGCAGGCGGTGCAGCCGGCGGAATTGAAGATCGCCTTGCCTTCGGCGACCAGCTCCGGGGTGACCTTGACCGGCGGCCCCTTCGGAATCGGCGTTACCGCCGCAGCGGGTGCGGGTGCAGGCGCCGCGGCAGCGGGCGCGGCAGGCGCGGCCGGTGCAGGCGCAGGCGCTGCGGCAGGCGCGGGCGCGGCCGCGGGCGCGGCCGCGGGCGCAGGCGGCGTCTCCTGCTTGCCGCAGGCGGCCAGCAACAGAAACGCGGCGAACAGGGACATGGGCAACAGCACGGAGACGGCGCGACGACGGACGGAAGCAGGACGCATGGGAACAGAACCTTTGCGGAGTGCACGATGGGAAGAGCAGGCCGCGCGAGCGGCATGTGCGGGACGGCAGGAAGCGGTCATTGCGTGCGTCGGTGCTGGGCCTCCGTCAACAGGTGGGCGAGTTCGGCATTGCCGCGTTGCTGGGCCAGCGCCGCGGGCGTCTTGCCGTCGCCGTCGCGCGCATCGGCGCTGGCGCCGGCGGCGAGCAGGCGCCGGGCGCTGTCCTCGCGCCCGGCGGCGGCCGCGAGCATCAAGGGAGTGACGCCGGCGCGGTTCGCGCGGTCGGGCTCGGCGCCGCGCTTGAGCAGCAGGTCGAGGATCTTCGGCTCGTTGCGCGCCACCGCGAACATCACCGGGGTGAAGCCGGCCGGATTGGCGTGGCGCACGCTGGCGCCGGCGTCGAGCAGCGCCTGCACCACGTCGGCATCGGCGTAGGAGATGGCCAGGTCCAGCGGCGTCCAGCCGTCGGTGGACACCGCCTCGACCTTGGCACGATGCGCCAACAGTTGCGCGACGCTCTTGCCATCGTTGGACCAGGCCGCCTTCATCAATGGCGTCCAGCCATTGCTGTCGCGGCTTTCGACCTTGGCGCCGGCGGCCAGCAGTTCGCCGACCAACAACGGCGCCTGGTTGCGGATCGCCTGCTGCAGCGGCGGCTCGCCGAGCAGATTGGGTTTGTCGGCGCTGGCGCCATGGCGCAGCAGCCAGGCCACGCGCACGCCGTCGCCGGCATCCAGCGCATGCGCCAGTTCCTCGTTGGGATCGGCACCGCCGGCGATGCGCAGCTGCAATTGCGCCAGCATGTCCGACGAGGCCTGCGCGCTCGGCGTGTCGTCCTGGTCGTCGGGCACCGCATAGGGACCGTGCGAGCGCAGGTCGCCGGCAACGATGCAATCGGCGCAGGCCACCAGCGGCACGTGGTAGTCGCGCAGGATCGCGCCGATCTTGCCGGCGCTGCGCTGCATCGCCGCGTTCAGCGCATCGCGCAGGTCCGCGTTCTTGCGCGACACCGCCCACGCCATCGAATACTCCAGCACTTCGTTGTCGATGACGTTCAGCGGCACCACGCCGAGGCCGCCGCGCGCGGCGTAGTAGCCGGCCACCGGACCCCAGGATTCGGCGGCATCGAGCTTGCCGGCGGCGACCTGCTCGGCGAGCTTGCCAGGGTGTTCCTGCGGCGCGCTGGCCGAGTCGTAGAACAGGTATTGCACCTCGCCCTGCACGCCATGGTCGAACAGCGCCTGCCGCGCCGGCGAACTCTGGAACACGCCGACCTTGAGTCGTTTCAGCGCCGGATCGTCCAGCGATGCCGGACGCAGGTCCAGGCCCTTGCGGGTGACCAGCACATAGGTGGAGCGATACAACGGGCGCGTGGGCAGGCCCATTTCGAAATCGCTGTTCATGTCCATCAGCACGTCGCAACGCCCGGCGTTGATCGTGCTGCGCGCCAGGCCGCGCTGGTAGTAGCTGCGCCACTCGTACTCCAGGCGCCGGCCCATCTCCGCGGCCACCACCTGGGCGATCTTGTTCTGGAAACCCTCGCCTGCGCGATCGGACAACGGCATGTTGCCGGGATCGGCGCAGACCCGCAGCACCGGCGCATCGGCCGGCAGCGTCGTGGCGGGCGCGGCGGAGGCCGGCGCCGCAGCGGCGGGCGGGGCAGCAGAAGCGCGAGCCGTCGCGGACGACGGCTCGCGCGTGCAGCCTGCGGCGACGAGTCCGAGGCTGCACAACAGCAACACGGCGCGCGCGCCCGCAGGCAGGCGCCACGAGACGGGCGCCATGCGGCCCCCGCTCGCACCCTGGACGCGGCGCCGCCGGCTCATCGCACCGTCTTGGCGGCGACTGCCGCGCTGCCGCCGCCCGCAGCCGCGGTGGCGGTCGCGGTGGGGGTGACGGTCTTGCCGGCGCCGTCGATGCGGAAGGTGTGCACCATGCCGCCCAACGGGATCTTGTCGAAGCCGTTGCTGAAGGCCAGGCCCGCGGCACCCAATGCGCCGTACGGATCGCCCGGATCCAGACCGGCGGCGACCGGCAGGCCGATCCAGCCGCCGATGCCCGAGAACACCGCCACGTACTGGTGGCCGTTTGCCTTGTAGGCGATCGGGTTGCCGATGATGCCGGAGGGCAGCTTGGTCTCCCACAGCTTCTTGCCGGTGTCCTTGTCCACGGCGCGGAACCAGCCATCGAGCGTGCCGTAGAACACCAGCCCGCCGTCGGTGACCAGGGTGCCGCTCCACACCGGGAACTTCTCCTTGATCTCCCACTTGGACTTGCCTTCGACCACGTCGAACGCCTTGACGATGCCCAGCGCGCCCGGCTCGTTCGGCTTCATCATCACGTTGGCGAACACGTACGGCAGGCCCATCATGGTGTTGCCGCGCTCCTGCGGGTCCAGCTCCATGTGCCAGTTGTTGGTGCCGCAGAAGAACACCGCCGAGTTGGCCGGATCCACCGAGCACGGCTGCTGGTCCTTGCCGCCCATCGCCGACGGGAACGCCTCGACCTTGCGGCCGCGCTCCAGCGGCGAATGCGCCGCGACCTTGACCGGGCGGCCGGTCTTCATGTCGATGCGCTCGGCCCAGTTGGCCGGCACGAACTTGTTGGCGCGCAGCAGGGTGCCGTCGCGGCGGTCGAGCACGTAGGCGAAGCCGTTGCGGTCGAACTGCACCACCGAAGGCACCTGCTTGCCATCGATGGTCAGGTCCACCAGGATCGGCTCGTTGATGCCGTCGTAGTCCCACTGGTCGAACGGGGTCTTCTGGTAGCCCCACACCGCTTCGCCGGTGTCGATCTTGCGCGCGAACAGGGTCATCGACCACTTGTTGTCGTACTCGCCGCTATCGCATTCCTTCTGCGTGGTCTTGCCGCAGCGGTACGACGGGCTCCACAGGCCGGGATTGCCGGTGCCGTAGTAGACCAGCTTGAGTTTCGGGTCGTAGCTGTACCAGCCCCAGGCCGCGCCACCGCCGCGCTTCCAGCCTTCGTCGGGATAGGTCTTCTGGCCGAGGTCGCCGAGCTGGCCGTGCTGCGGATTGGCCTTGTTGAAGTCCGGGCCGAGGCAGATGTCCTTGTCGGTGCCGGTGGCCTCGCAGGACCAGGCCTGCTTGCCGTCGGCCAGCGCGTACGCGGCGACGCGGCCGCGCACGCCGAACTCGTTGCCGCTGATGCCGGCCACCACCTTGCCGTCGGCGATGATCGGGGCCATGGTGATGGTCTCGCCCTTCTCGGGATAGGCGAGCTTCTGCTTCCACACTTCCTTGCCGGTCTTGGCATCGAGTGCGATCACATCGCCGCTGAGGCTGCCGAACACCAGCTTGCCGTCGGCATAGGACGCGCCGCGGTTGACCGTGTCGCAGCAGGCCACCGCCACCGCGCGCTCGTCCTGCTGCGGGGTGTACTTCCACAGCACCTTGCCGTTGTCTTCCTGCGACAGGTCGATCGCGAACACGTTGTTCGGATAGGCGCTGACCATGTACATGGTGCTGCCGATCACCAGCGGCTGGCCCTCGTGGCCGCGGGTGGCGTCGGTCTTCATCTCCCACGACATCTTCAGGTTCTTGACGTTGTCGCGGTTGATCTCGGACAGCGGGCTGTGCCGGTTCAGGCCGAAGTCGCGACCGATGCCGCCCCAGTTGTCCGGGTTGGCGGCATTGCTGGCGAACTCGCTGTCGGTATCGGCGACCGCGGCCGGCGCGGCGGCCGGCGGCTGCTGCGCGGCGGCCGGTGCGGCCGGCGCCGGTGCCTCTTCCTGCTTCTTGCAACCCGCCAGCGCCAACGCAGTGGCCAGCGCGAGCAACGTACAAGCCTGGGTACGACGTGAATGACTGTGCATCGTTCTACTCCCCTCGTTGAAGAGCCGCGCCACGTCACCTATGTCGGCGGGTGCCACGGAACCTGAAGCGTGGGTGTATGCGAGCAACGTCCATGCCATCGCAGCGCTGCGATGCAACATCCCTTGACGTGCGGATCACGACGCCATGCGCCGCCCTGAAGGCGTTCGCCCAGGTGGCCGAATGTGTCTCGGTAACGTGACACTTTGTGCCACGCGGTTGCATCGCCTGTGGCGCAATGTGAGCACGCGCCTCGGTGGCACACCCTGCGCCATCCAGGCCCGTGCGTCGGTGCGCTGCAAGGTGAAGTGAGGCCGCGGCGGCCATTCGCCGCCGCGACGCGCGGTCAGTGCGGCTGCGGGCCGACGCCGTCCTGCCACCACGCCAGCAGCGCGGCGCAATCGGCGAAATGCAGGTCGGCCAGCCCCGGCCAGGGATTGTCCGGATGCAACAGCACGGTGGTGGCCCCGGCGTGGCGCCCGCACTGCAGGTCGTAGGCGTGATCGCCGACCATCGCCAGCGCCTGCGGCGCCACGCCCCAGTGCTCGGCCAATTGCAGCAGGCCGCCGGGATGCGGCTTGGGCGGGGCCTCGTCGCGACCGAGGATGGCCACCTCCTCGAACAGGTCGTCGACCTCGATCTCCTCCAGGGTCAGCTGCGCCAGCTCGCGCGCGTTGCGGGTCAGCACCGCCAGCCGGCAATCGGCCGCACGCAGGGTGCGCAGCAGGGCAGGCGCGCCGTTGGCCGCGGTGGCCTCCTGGGCGAGCACGCGCTCGTGCTCCAGCAGCCAGGCGTGCTTGCTGGCGCGCTGCGCGTCCGGCAACGCCGCCAGGTGCTGCAGGATGTCGGCCTGCGGCGGGATCTGCAGTTCGCGGCGGATCAGCGCGAAATCGTGCACGGCGCGGGTCAGCGTGCCGTCCATGTCGAACACCCAGTGGCGGACCTGGCGCAGCGCTTCGGCTGGCGGCGGCGTGGCGGCATGCATCGCGCTCAATCCCAGCCCGGCATCTGCGCGCCGTCCAGGCCGCCGGTCTCGAACACCGCGGTGCGGGTGCCGCCGGCCTTCACCGGGAAGGTGATCTGCAGCACCGTGGTCTTGCGCGCCAGTTTCCACAGCGCCTTGTCGTCGCTGATGAACATGGCGATGGCCTCGTCGGTCTTGGGCCGCCAGGCCGCGGCCGCGTGCGGCGGCGCGTCGTCGGCCTTCAGTTCCACCTTGCAGCCGCCGGCGCAGCGGAAATCGCCGGACTGCAGCACCAGGTAGGCGCTGCGCTTCCATTCCGGATGGTCGCGGAACACCAGTTGCACCGGCTTGGGTCCGCTGCCGTCCACATCGACCTTGTCGCGGCTGTACAGCATCGCCGAGCGCTGGACGCCCTTGCCGGCCGGCACCTGCGAGTATTGCCAGGCCGCCTGCATGCGCCGCAGTTCGCGTGCCGCCTCGCCCTTGGCCTTGACCTCGGCATAGCCCGGCTGGATGCGCTCGGCCGCATCCGACCCGGGATACTGCTGCAGCAGCGCCGCGCCATGGATCCGCGCCAGGTCCCAGTTGCCGGACTTCACCGCGGCGTCGTACTGCTTGGCCAGGTCGTCGGCCGCCTGCGCCTTGGCCTGCGCTTCGGCCGCGGCCTGCGCCTTGCGCTCGGCCTCGTGATCGCCGCAAGCGGCCAGGGCGACGGCGCACAGCGCGCCGAGCAGGATGCGTTTCATCGTGGGGTTCCTCGTTGGATCAGGGCGTCGATGGCCTGCGCGACCTCGGCGGGCTTCTCGACGATGGACATGTGGCCGCTGCCGTCCAGCAGCACCTGGATCGCCTGCGGCAGGCGTTGCGCGTACAGCGCCAGCGCACTGGCGTCGATCACCGCGTCCTGCACGCAATTGAGCAGCAGCGCCGGCTGGCGGATGCGCGCGGCCTCCTCGAACGGCAGGAACGCCTCCTCGCCGCGGCCGATGCGCGCCAGCACCTGCTGCTCGAACGCGGCCTCGCGGCGGCGCCAGGCCACCACCGCCGGCACCGCCCAGCGCGGGATGCGCGGCTTGGCGCGCTCGAGCAGGAACACTGTGTCGATGTAGCGCTGCAGCGATGCGGCATCGTGCACCGCGAACGGATTGTGCCCGTCCAGTACCGCCTGGCCGAAGGCGTTGTCGGAAAAACGCACGCCGGCGGCGTTAAAGAGGCCGACCCGGTCGAACACGGCGGGGTGGCGCGCCGCGGCCAGCGCGGCGATGCCGCCGCCCATCGAGTGCCCGAGCAGCACGCATTCGCTGCCCGCACGGCGTGCGCACTGCACCGCGAACGCGGCCACGCGCTCGGCCTGCGCGACGAAACCGTAGTCCTGCCCGGCGATACGCTGGCTCTCGGCCCAGCCGGGCAGATCCGGGATCACCAGGTGATAGCGGGTGCCCAGCGCGCGCGCCAGCGGCAGCCAGTTCTCCTTGCTGCCGGTGAAGCCGTGCACCAGCAGCAGGGTCGGCGCGGCGGGATCGACCGCGGCGCGCACCAGGTAGGTCCAGGCGTGTCCGGCGACCTGCGCCTGGCGCCGCTGCAGCCCGCTGCCGCGGCGCTGGCGCAGGCTCTCCAGGCGGACCAGCAGGAACGGATCGCGCAGCACCAGCACCACGCCGACCAGTGCCGCAACCAGCAGCAGCACGCCGGCCAGCAACAGCCAGGCCATCGTCAGCACCAGCATGGCGGCAGCGGAAGATGGAAACGGATCATGCGCTCACACCACCACGTCGGCTTCGCCGAGATGGATGGCCAGCCACACGGTCGGCTGCTCGGGATCGGTGAAGGTCACCCAATGCGGCGTATCGGCCGGGATGAACAGATGATCGCCCGGTGCCAACGCGACCTCGCGCTCGCCCAGCGCCACCCGCGCGCTGCCGCGCAGCAGCAGCACCCATTCGTCGTGCGCCTGCAGATAGGGCGTGTCCTGCGGCGTGGTCTGCCCATGCGAGACGATGCGCTCGACACGGCAACCGGAGCGCCGCAGCAGTTCGGTAAAGATTTCGCCACCGCGCGCATCGGGCAGCGCGGCCAGCAGGGAACCGGCCATTGGATGTGCGTCGGTCATCTCAGCAGCGCCTCGACGCGCGCAGGTGATTCCGCTCGCATCGGCATCGGCAATGTCCTGCCATGGCGATGGCGCTTGCAGCAGAGACCAGGGAGGCGGTGGCGAACGAGGTCATGCGCGCATGGACCGGGGACCATCGGGACTGCCGAGGATATCGCGAATGCGTGGCAACGGGTCGCCGCTCGCGCGCTGCGGCATGTATGGAATTCGTTAACGCCGCACTGGACAGGCGCGCATCGTGCAGGACGCGCAGGCAACGCCGCGCATGCGCATCTGGCGCAACGTGCGCGCACCGAACTGCTAGCGATCTCCTTCCGCATGGCGCACTCGCCGCACCATGCAGGCCTTGCAAACGCACACGGCGCCGGGATCGCTCCCGGCGCCGTGTGCGCGGTCTTCAGTGCAGGCGCGCGTCAGTGCGCGGCGCTGCCGGCCTTGGCCTTGTCCAGCATCTCCTGCACCGACACCGTGGTGATCGGGTGGTAGCCGGGCTTGGCCTTGGCGAACACCTCTTCGGCGAAGGCCAGCCCGTCCGGGGTCTTCACCAGCTCGGCGTAGATCGGCAGGATCAGCTTGCGGCGGCCGACGCGGGCGATGAACTCGCCGGCGGCCGGGCGCGCGTCCACGTAGCCGCTGCGGATCGCCAGCGGATACCAGCGCATGGCGATCTCGCCGTTGGCGGTGCCGGTGAAGTGGTAGGCGTCGTCGAGCTGCTTGAGCTGCGCCGGGGTCAGCTTCTCGCCCAGGCCGCTGAGGAAGCGCGTCCACTCTTGCGTGCTCCACGCATCGGTCACCTGCTTGCCCGGCAGCGTGCCGCTGCCGCTCCAGGCGATGCGCGCGGTATCGACCATGGCGAAGTTGCGCGAACGCGCCTTCTGCGCGAACGCCGGAATGCCCGGCTCGTCCAGCCACGCATGCAGCTCCTGCGCGGTCACCGCATTGGGCTTCTTCGGCAGCAGGTGGGTCTTCAGGTACTCCACGAACTGGTCGGTGTTGGCGCTCTGGAACGCGTGGTCGTCGAACCAGCCGCGCAGGAACGGATCGAAGGTATCGCGGCCGAAGCGCTGCTCCAGGAACTGCAGGAACCATGCGCCCTTGACGTAGGCGACCTGGCTCAACGCCTCGTCCGGATCGCGCTCGGTCAGCGCCGGCAGCGCCAGCGCCTGGTCGGCCGGGCTCATGCCCTTCAGTTCGGCCAGCAGGTCGGTCTGGTCGATCTCGCGCTCCATCTCCGCCGCTTCGGGGCCGTACAGCGCCTCGGTGATGCGCGCCTGCACGTAGGTGGTGAAGCCTTCGTTGAGCCAGATGTCCTTCCAGCTGGCATTGGTCACCAGGTTGCCGGACCAGCTGTGCGCCAGCTCGTGCGCGATCAGCGACACCAGCGACTTGTCGCCGACGATCACCGTCGGCGTGGCGAAGGTCAGGCGCGGATTCTCCATGCCGCCGAACGGGAACGACGGCGGCAGCACCAGCATGTCGTAGCGGCCCCAGCGGTACGGACCGTACAGCGTCTCGGCGGCCACGATCATCTTCTCGGTGTCCTCGAACTCCTTGGCCGCCTTGTCGACCATCGCCGGCTCGGCCCACACGCCCGAGCGCGCCGAGATCGGCTTGAACACCAGGTCGCCGGCGGCGATCGCCAGCAGGTAGGACGGGATCGGCTGCGGCATCTTGAAGCGGTAATCGCCGTTGCGCACCGCCTTGGGATCGTTGTCGGCGCTCATCAGCACCATCACGTCCGGACGCGAGACCACGTGCGCGCTGTAGGTGAAGCGCACGCTCGGCGTATCCTGCAGCGGCACCCACGACCGCGCGTGGATGGCCTGCGACTGGCTGAACATGAAGGGCAGCTTCTTGCCCTCCGTCATCGACGGCTCCAGCCACTGCAGGCCCGAGGCGGTCGGCGCGGTGTGGTAGGTGATGCTGATGGTCTGCGGCTGCGTCGGCGCCTCGATGGTCAGCTTGCTGCCGTAGATCTTGTCGGCCGGCGCCAGCGCGTACTGCAGCGGCGCCTGCTGGCCCTTGCCGTCGTCGGCCTGCACCTTCTCGATGGTCAGGTCGCGGGTATCCAGCACCAGTTGCTTGGCGCTCTTGTCCTTCCAGTCCAGCGTGTAGGTGGCGGTGCCGCCGATCTGCTTGCTGTCGAAATCCAGCTTCAGATCCAGCGCCAGGTCCTTGATCACGACCTTGGACGGCTCGGCGTAGGAGGTCTCGTCGTGGCTGCGGTCGGCCGGCTTGGCCGCGGCGGGCGCCGGCTTGGCGGCAGGTGCGGCCGCATCGGGCGCAGGCGCTTCACGGGAACACCCGGACGCGACCATCGCGGCCAGGGACAACAACAGGAACGGGGAACGCATGGCAGACAGCACCGGTTCGGGGAAACCCGAAGTTTACCGGAAGGCCGGGATTGGGGATTCGGGAGTGGGGATTGGCACGGCGGTGCGGCGCGCGCTGACGAACCCCGTATCCCGTATCCCGATTCCCGGCTTTCTGTGGCGGATGCGTGCACTGGCACCGCCGGACCCCGCGTCGGGACTGAAGTCCCTCCCACAAGGACAGCCAGCGCCGCGATCGGTCAGCACCCGATCGCCCGCTCTTACGAATCCCGAATCCCGAATCCCGATTCCCGAATCCCGGCTCTAAATCTTATAGCCCGAATGGATCGCCACGATCCCGCCGGTGAGGTTCTTGTAGTGGCTGCGGGCGAAGCCGGCCTCTTCCATCATCCCCTTCAGCGCGTCCTGCGGCGGATGCTTGCGGATGCTCTCGGCCAGGTACTGGTAACTGTCGGCGTCCCTGGCGAACAGCTTGCCCAGGCGCGGCAGCACCTTGAACGAATGGAAGTCGTACAGCGGCTTGAACCAGTCGGCGGTGACTTCGGAGAACTCCAGCACCCGCGCCTGGCCGCCGACCTTGAGCACGCGGTACATCTCGCGCAGCGCCGCGTCCTTGTCGGTGACGTTGCGCAGGCCGAAGGCGATGGTCACCAGGTCGAAGCTCTGGTCCGGGAACGGCAGCGCCTCGGCGTTGCACTGCACGTAGTCCAGGCCCGCGACCAGGCCGCGGTTGGTGAGGCGGTCGCGGCCCACCGAGAGCATGCCGGCGTTGATGTCGCCCAGCACGATCTCGCCGTCGGCGCCGACCCGGTCCTTCAGCAGCGCGGCGATGTCGCCGGTGCCGCCGGCCAGGTCGAGCACGCGGTCGCCCGGCTTGACCTGCGCGGTGGCGACGAAATAGCGCTTCCAGACCCGATGGATGCCCATGCTCATCAGGTCGTTCATCAGGTCGTAGTTGCCGGCGACCGAGGTGAAGACCTCGCCGACCAGCTTCTGCTTGTCCTTGGTGGCGACGTCGCGGAAGCCGAAATGGGTGGTACCGGTCTTGTAGGGGGATTCGCTCATGCCGGGATTATCGCACTGCCGGCCGCCGCGTGCCGGTGAAGCGCCGCCCGGGATGACAGCCGCCGGCCGCCTGCGCCAGACTGCCGGCCACTCCCTTCCCCCGGCCCCGCCATGCTGACCACGCCCGACTACCGCGCCCTGCTCGACACCGCCATCGCCGAAGCCCGCCAGGGCCTGGCCGAGGGCGGCATCCCGATCGGCGCCGCCCTGTACCACCGCGACGGGCGCCTGCTCGGCTGCGGCCACAACCGCCGCGTGCAGGAGGGCGACCCGTCCGTGCACGGCGAGACCGACGCCTTCCGCAAGGCCGGGCGCCAGCGCCGCTACAAGGACACCATCATGGTCACCACCCTGGCGCCGTGCTGGTACTGCAGCGGCCTGGTGCGGCAGTTCAACATCGGCACCGTGGTGGTCGGCGAATCGGTGACCTTCCAGGGCGGGATCGACTGGCTGCGCGAGAGCGGCGTGGAGGTCATCGACCTGCACAGCCAGGAGTGCATCGACCTGCTCGGCGGCTTCATCGCCGCGCATCCGGACGTGTGGAACGAGGACATCGGCGAGGACTGAGCGGCGCGCCGCCGCGCAGGCCCAGGCGCGGCGGCCTGACGACGCGCCCCGGGGACAGGTGCCCGCGTCGGCCAAGGGTTGTGCCATCGCCCCGCGTGACCACCAGGATCGCGACGGCGCACGCGGCCGGCGCCCGATGCACAAGTGTTATATTGTTTCAATATTCGACACCCGCCGTCACGCATGCCGCCCGCCGCTTCCGTTTCCGCTGCGCCCGCATCCTTCGCCCTGCCCGCCGCTGCCACGGCCAACGCACGCCTGGCCTCGATCGATGTGCTGCGCGGCACGGTGATGCTGCTGATGCTGCTCGACCACGTGCGCGAGACCTTCTACCTGCACCACCCGGTGGGCGACCCGATGGCGGTGGAGGACACCGCGCCGGCACTGTTCGTGACGCGCGCCCTGGCCCACCTGTGCGCGCCGGTGTTCGTGTTCCTGACCGGCCTGTCGGCCTGGCTGTCTGCGTCCCGGCAGGCCGACGGGCGCGCGGCGGCCGCCGGTTTCCTGCTCAAGCGCGGCCTGTTCCTGATCGTGCTGGAACTGACCCTGGTCAACCTGGCCTGGAGCGGCGCCTTCCCGCCGCAGGCGCTGTACCTGCAGGTGATCTGGGCGATCGGCCTGAGCATGCTCGCGCTGGCCGCGCTGCTGTGGCTGCCGCGGCCGGCGCTGGCCGTGCTGGGCGCGGCGCTGGTCGCCGGCCATCACCTGCTGGACGCCGTGCAGGTGCAGGGCGACGGCCCGCTCGCGGCGATCTGGGCGGTGCTGCACGACCGGCGCTGGCTGGAGCTGGGCGACCTGCGCCTGCGCACCTCCTATCCGGTGCTGCCGTGGATCGGGGTGATCGCGCTCGGTTACGCCGCCGGCCCCTGGTACGGCGCCGCCACCGACCCGGCGCAACGCCAGCAACGCCTGCTGGCCTGCGGGCTGGGCGCGCTGGCCGGGTTCCACCTGCTGCGCTGGCACAACGGCTACGGCGATGCGCCCTGGCAGGTACAGGACGACCTCGCGCGCACCGCGATGAGCTTCTTCAACGTGACCAAGTACCCGCCATCGCTGCAGTTCCTGCTGCTGACCCTGGGCGTGGGCCTGTTGTTGCTGCGCCTGTACGAACACCCCGCCGTGGCGCGCAGGCTGGCGCCCCTGGCGGCGATCGGTGCGGCGCCGATGTTCTTCTACCTGCTGCACCTGTACGTGCTGAAGCTCGCCTACCTGGCCGCGCTGGCGCTGTGGGGCGCCAACCAGGGCGACCTGTTCGGCGTGGACAGCGTGGCCGCGCTGTGGGCGATCGCCGCGGCGCTGGGGCTGGTCCTGTACTGGCCCACTGCCGCGTTCGCGCGGCTGAAGGCGCGGCGCCGCGACCAGGCCTGGCTGCGCTACCTCTAGGACGCCACGGTTCATCTGCGTGCAATGCCGGCGTGGTCGACTGCCGGCTCCCTCGTCCGCGCCTGGAGACCTGCGATGTCCACCCGCCTGCCGCAGTTGCTGCTGATCGGCCTGACCCTTGCCGCATGCGCCGGTGGCGCGACGGCGGCGAGCAAGCGCGACGCCTGGGTGGTGCAGCAGATCCACGACTACAACCATCCCTACGCCGCACAGCGTGCCGAGCTGGATACCAAGATGGCGACCATGGCCACCAGCGCCTACGCTTTCTACCGCGGCACCGACCACCTCTTCTACCAGGACATGACGACCCTGCCGGGTTCGCTGTGGACCTCGCCGCAGACCGGCTACACCTGGCTCGGCGGCGACACCCACCTCGGCAACTTCGATGCGGCGCGCGACAGCAGCGGCAAGGCGGTGTTCAAGGTCGCCGACTTCGACGAAGGCCACCTCGGCCAGTACGTGTGGGACCTGCGCCGGCTGGCCGCGAGCATGGTCCTGGCCGGCCGCGACAACGGCCTGTCCGACAGCGACATCGGCGACGCCATCGACACCATGGTCGGCGCCTACCTGGACAAGATCGCCGATTTCCGCGGCAGCGACGCCGAGGAGAGCTTCCAGCTGAGCAAGCGCAACACCAGCGGCGCGGTGGCCAAGATCATCGACAGCGCCGACGGCAAGAGCCGCAGCAGCCTGCTGTCCAAGTACACCGTGGTCAACGGCGGCAAGCGCCAGTTCCAGGACCTGGACAACCTGGTCGCGGTGGACGCCGGCACCGCCTCGGCGGTGGCCGCGGCGATGAACGGCTACATCGGCTCGATCGCCGCCTCCAAACGCTATGCCGCCAGCTACTACACCATCAAGGACGTGCGCCAGAAGCTGGGTTCGGGCACCGGCAGCCTCGGCCGCCTGCGCCTGTATGTGCTGATCGAAGGCCCGAGCGCGTCGACCAGCGACGACGTGATCCTGGAATGGAAGCAGGAAGCGGCCAGCGTGGTGGCGGTGGCGGCGCCGTCGCAGATGCCGGCCTCCACCTACGACAACGACGAGGGCGCGCGGGTCGCGCGCACCGCCAAGGCGCAGACCATCGACGCCGACGTGCTGGTCGGCTACGCCAGCGTCAACGGCACCCCGTTCTACGTGCACGAGAAGTCGCCGTTCCAGCAGGACCTGGACCCGACCGCGCTGGACAGCGCCGGCAAGCTCGCCACCGCCGCCACCTACCTGGGCCAGGCCCTGGCCTCGGCGCACGCGCTGGCCGACCAGGACTACGACCCGAACGTGGTGCCCTACAGCATCGACAAGCAGATCGACCAGGCGGTCACCAGCAAGAGCGGCCTGAAATCGGAACTGCGCCAGTTCGCGTTCGACTACGCCGCGCAGGTGCAACTGGATTGGCAGTCGTTCGTGGCCGCGTACAAGGCGGGTACGCCGCTGTATTGAGTGCGCCGAGTGCGTGCAGTCGACCCAGTGTGGCGCGTTGGCGGTCGCATGCGGCTTCCGGTGCGCGTCAGCGACCGCCACTGGCCGCCGCTGACGCGTTGACGCCGCCAACGCCGCGCCGGAGCTGAGAGGAACGCAGGCGTCGCGCCGTCACCGCACAGGCGAAGCGGCGGCAGCGCGCCTCAGTGCAAGGTCGGGCTGTGCGGATCCAGCCGGTCGATGACACCCTGCATGGCGCTGTCGAAGGCGCCGTCGTCCACATGCGCGCGCAGCCGGCCCAACCGCACCATCACCGCCAGTTCTTCCGGCGAGGCCACGCAGAAGCGCACGCCGCGGCGGTTGACGAACAGCAGGCGCGACGAGATCGGGCTCACCCACGACAGCTTGCCGGCCTGCATCTTGCCATCGCGGTCGACGAAATCCAGCCAGGTGCCGATCGGCATCGTGCGGAAGCGGTCGGCGTCGGCGTTGTCGAAATCGTCCATGGTCTGCGGCGGCGCCACCTCCACCGGTTGCGCCTCCTGCACCGGCGGTTGCGGCAGCGCCACCTGCGGCAGTTCCGGCAGCGGCCGCTCCAGTTCCGGACGCAGTTCGGCCACCGCCTGCAGCGTGTCGTGCAGCGCATCGATCGCCGCAGTCGCGGCTTCGGCATGCAGGCCGACGCTGGCGAAGACCCGCTGCAGCGCACCCTGCCAGGCCTGGAGCCAGGGCTTGCCGACGATGTGCCGCTGCGCCTCGGCGGCTTCCTCGAGCAGGCCGTCGGCCAGCGCCAGCGCATCGCGCACGCCGGGGCCACCCTCGCCTTCGCGCAGCATCGCCATGGTCAGGTGGTGCTGCCACGGCTGGCGCAGGAAATCCTGCAGCGCCTGCGGCAACTGCCGGCCCTGCAGGCGCACCTGCAGTTCGGCCTCGGCGCGCTGCCGCGCCAGTTCCAGCTTCTCCTGGCCGCGCTGGGTCTCGGCGGCACGGCGCTCGGCGATCTCGATGCGGCGGCGGTGCTGCACCAGGAAATCGCGGAATTCCTCTTCCAGGGTCAGGAAGATCGCCAGGTTCTCGTTGAACTCGGCCACCAGCCGATCGATGATCTCCTCGACCTTGCCCATCAGCACACGCTCGGCCTGGCTTTCGCCGGTGTTGCCCTCGCAGGCCTCGGCCAGCGAGTTGAGCAGGCGCCGCGCCGGATGGGTCTTCTGCACGAACATGCGCCGGTCCAGCAGCGCGACCTTGACGAACGGCACCACCAGCCGGCCGATCAGTTCGCGCGAGCGGCCTTCCAGGTCGCGCTCGTCGAGCATCACGTCGAACAGCATGCCGACCAGGTCGATCGCATCCTCGTCGACCGGATCCAGCCGCGCATGCGCCGGGTCCACGCCGAACTGGGTGGCATTGGACAGCACCTCGCTCTTGAGCCGCTGCGCCAGCGATTCGCTGTCGTCGCCGATCGCCGCGCGCAGCGTCGCGCTGGGCGTGGCCTGCAGCAGCGACAGCACCGACATCATCTCGCGCTGGCTCAGCGGGCGTTGCTGGCCGACCGCCGCGGTCGCCGCGGAGGTGGCGCTCTCGCGCGCGTTGCGGGTCTGCTGCAGCAGTTCGTGCAGCGCCTCCAGCAACACGCCCTGGCTGCCGCCGGGCAGGCGCGCCTCGGGGTCCTCGTAGCGCTCGCCGGCCTGCTGCAGGCTGCCGCGGCGCTCGGCCCAGCGGTTGACGAAGCGGTTGGCCCAGGCCGGCGCGTAGTGTTCCTCGTCCTCGCCCAGCTCGGCACCGCTGCCGGCATCGGCCGCAGCGCCGGTGTCGCGCGGCGGGCGCGACTCCGGCGGCGGTGGGCGGCGCGGCGGCGGCGTGCGTGGCCGCGAGATCTCCGGCATCACCCCGGCCTGGGCGAGGCTGTCGTCCAGGTCCTGGTAGAGCTTGCCGACCCCGGCGGTGAAGTCGCGCTCGCACAGCTTGATCAGCACCAGCCGCACTTCCGGGGCCAGGTCGCTGGTGGAGAAGGCGGCATGCACGGCCACGCCGATGTGTTCGGGGCCGATCGGGTTGGTGTCCGCATCCAGCTCCAGGCCGCCGGCGATCCAGCCCAGGCGCCGGTCGATGCGGGTCAGCACCGGCTTCCATTCGCGCAGCATCACGCTGGCCAGGTTGCGCACCGCCAGCCGCGATTCCAGTTCGTGTTCGGAGATCAGGCTCAGGCCCTGCCCATAGCCGGCCAGGGCGACTTCGGCCGACAACGGCGCGCCGGCCTCCAGCGCCTCCCAGGCGGTGTGCAGTTGCGCGCGGAAGCGCGCGGCGATCTCGTCGCGGCGACGCCGCAACTCGCGCATCCCGTCCAGGAACAGCAGCTGCGACGCGCCAGCGCTCTCGGCACGGTCGAACAGCACGTCGTCGAAGTGCGCCAGCGCCTCGGCGAAGGCCTGGCCCAGCACCGGCAGCATGCCCTCGCGCGCCTGCGTCAACAGGCGCGGGTCACGCGCCGGGTGTGCGTGCGGGCTGGGGCTGAAACTCATGCGCGACGGCTCCGCGCCATGCACGGCGCCAGATAAAGGAATGGTGGAGGACAAACAGACGCGGCCCCTGTTTCCGCTCCTGCATGGTAGGCAAGGTAGCTGAATATCGACCGTGACGGGCTACGCATTTCTCGCTCCAGAACGTGACCCCGAGCAGAATCGTAGCGGTCGGCAGCGTAACCGCGCGTGCAGCGCGGCCTGAATGCGCAACCGCTCAGGCCGCGACCGCCACCCGTTCCAGGCGGTCGACCACGCCCTGCATGGCGCTGTAGAAGGCATCGTCGTCGCGATGCAGGCGCAGCCGGTCCAGCCGCGCCATCACCGCCAGCGCCTCGGCCGAGGCGACGCACAGCCGCCCGCCGCGGCGGTTGACGAACAGCAGGCGCGCCGAGATCGGGCTCACCCAGGTCAGCTTGCCGGGTTGCACGCGGCCCTCGCGGTCGACGAAGTCCAGCCACGTCCCCAACGGCAGGGTGCGGAAGTAATCGGCGGTGATGTGGTCGAAATCGGTGGCCTGGGCCGGCTCCGGCAGCGCCGGCACAGTCTCGGCGGCGGGCGGCTCGGGCACGTCCACGCCCATCGCGGGCAGCGCGGCCTGCAGCGGCCGCGCGTGCGCCAGGTCGTCCAGCGCCGTGTGCAGGGCCTGCCAGGCGGCTTCGGCCGCCGCGGCGTCCAGGCCGACGCTGGTCCACAGCCGGGTCAGCTCGGCATGCTGCGGCTGCAGCCAGCCCTCCGCCGGTGTCGCGCCGGACTGGGCCTGGCGGCACTGCGCCAGCACCGCATCGCCCAGCGCCAGCGCCGCGGCGAGCGCGTTGCCCTGGCCGTCGTCGCGCAAGGCCGACTGCTGCACGTACTGGCACCAGGACTGGCGCAGGAAGGCCTCGATGGGCAGCGGCAGGGTCAGGTCGTCCCCGGCCTGTTGCAGCAAATCGTGCAGCGCCTGCGCGGCGCGCTGGCGGGCGACCTCGCGGCGCTCCTCCGCCCGCTGCAGTTCGGCCGCGCGGCGCTCGGCGATCTCCACCCGGCGCCGGTACTGCTCGTAGGCGCTGCCGAACTCGGCCTCCAGCGCCAGGAACACCGCCAGGTGCTCGTCGAAATCGCGCACCACCCGCTCCACCGCCGCCTGCGCCTGCGCCAGCAGCGCCTGCTCCGGGCCGGTGCTGCCGGCATTGCCGTCGCAGGCGTCGGCCAGCAGGTTGAGCAGGCGCCGCGCCGGATGCCCGTCGCGCACGAACAGGCGGCCGTCGATCAGCGCCACCTTGGCCATCGGCACCAGCATCTGCCCCAGCAGTTCGCGCTGCGCCGGCTGCAGCACGCATTCCTCGAGCATCACGTCGAACAGCAGGCCAACCAGATCCAGGGTGTCGGCATCGGCCGGGTCCAGGCAGGTGCTGGCCGGGTCCAGGCCGAGTGAGGCGCCGATGCCGGCGATCTGCCGGCGCAGGCCCTGCGCCAACGGGCCGCCGTGTTCGCAGACCGCAGCGAAGCCGGCCAACGGCATGGTCTGCAGCAGCGACAGCACCGACAGCAGCTCGCGCGGCGACAGGCAGCGCCGGCCGTCGCCCGGGCCCGCCTCCGGCTGCGCCTCGTGCAGCAGCGCGCGCAGCGCCGGCGGCAGCACCTCCTGCTCGTTGCGCGCATGCGCGTCCAGCGCGCGCGCGGCACGGCGCTGCGCCGCCGACAGCGGCGCGGCGGTGTCCCAGTTCTCGAAGAAGCGGCTGATCCAGTCCGGCGCCGCCTCGTCCTCGCTCGCGCCCAGCCGCGGGATGGCACGCCGGCGCGGGCGCCCGCTGGGCAGCGCGCGGGCGCGCGCGACCTCGTTCAGGCGCTGCTCCAGTTGCGCATACAGTTCGCCGACGCGCTCCTGCAGCTCCTGCTCGCAGATCTTGACGATCGCCAGTTGCACCTGCGGCGCCAGCACCAGCCCGTGCAGCGCCGCGTACACCGCCGCGCCCACGTGCTCGGGGCCGAACGGGTTGTTGTCGGCATCGATGCGCTGGCCGCCGGCGATGAAGCCGAGGAACCGGTTCAGCCGCATCAGCTCGGGCCGCCAGCGGTGCTGGATCGCGCCGGCCAGGTTGCGCACCGCCAGGCGCACGTCCAGTTCCTGTTCCGAGACCAGGCTGAGGTCGCCGCGCTCGCGCGCCAGGCTGCGCTCCACCGACAGCGGGCGCCCGGCCTCCACTGCCTGCCAGGCCTGGGCCAGGTGCGCGCGGAAACGCGCGGCGATCGGCTCGCGCTGCTGGCGCAACAGCTGGATCGCCTCGAAATAGTCGTTCTGCGCCGGCCCGGCGCGCTCGGCCATGCGGAACAGGGCCTCGGCGAGCACGTCCAGCACCTCGCCGAACGCACCGGCGAGCGGAACCGACACCACATCCCGGACCTGCTCGAGCAGATCCGCGTTGCGGCTGGGCGACAACTCTTCAGCGTATTCAGCAAGGGTCATGGCAGTGTGATACGCAGGCAGCAGTGAGACCGACGTCAATTCGGAAGCTAGCGGCAGATCAGCAACGCAACGTGATTGTCCGTGTAACCGCGGCATCCGCTGCCGCCCGCGAGCGCCCGACTATAATTCCGCGCCCGCCCCACGGAATCGAGACTATGCGCACAATTCATTCGCTGCAAGCGCTGGATGCGCGCCGTTCAGTGCCATCCAGGCAGCTGGGCGAGCCGGGCCCGGACGCGGAGACGCTGCTGGCCATGCTGCAGTCGGCAGTGCGTGTCCCCGATCACGGAAAGCTGGTGCCGTTCCGCTTCCTGCGCATCGCCGGCCCGGCGCGCCAGGCGCTGGGCGACATCCTTGCCGCGCGCACCCTGCAGCGCGATCCCGGTGCGGCGCCGGCGGCGGTGGAAAAGGATCGCGAACGCTTCGCCCATGCCCCGCTGGTGATCGCGGTCATCGCGCGCCTGCAGCGCGGGCACAAGGTGCCGGAGATCGAACAGTGGATGACCGCCGGATCGGTGTGCTTCGCGCTGCTGCAGGCGGCGCAGGCCTACGGCTTCGGCGCGCAGTGGCTGACCGGCTGGATGGCGTATGACGAAACGGTGACCGCGCGACTGGGCCTGGCCGAGCACGAGCATGTCGCCGGCTTCATCCACATCGGCACCGCCCGCCTCGACGTCCCGGAGCGCGAGCGGCCGGATCCGCGCGCGCTGCTCAGCGACTGGACGCCGTGAACGCAGGGCTGCCCGTGTCGCGGCCGCTGTACCTGGTCGACGCCAGCCTGTACGTGTTCCGCGCCTGGCATTCGATTCCCGACGAATTCCAGGACGCGCAGGGCTGGCCGACCAATGCGGTACACGGCTTCGCCCGCTTCCTGCTCGACCTGCTTGAGCGCGAGCGACCGCAGCACATCGTGATCGCCTTCGACGAAGCGCTGGACAGCTGCTTCCGGCATCGTCTGTACACCGCCTACAAGGCCAATCGCGCGCCGGCACCGGACGCGCTGCGCCGCCAGTTCGCGCACTGCAAGGCGCTATGCGCGGCCCTGGGCCTGGGCGTGCTGGCGCATCACGACTACGAGGCCGACGACCTGATCGGCAGCGCCCTGCACAGCGCCCGCGGCAACGGCTTCCACGGCGTGATCGTCTCCGCCGACAAGGACCTGTCGCAGTTGCTGCTGGAGTTCGACGAACAGTGGGACTACGGCCGCGGCCAGCGCTGGGGCGCGGCAGGGGTCAAGGCGCGCCACGGCGTGCATGCGCACCAGATCGCCGACTACCTGGCGCTGACCGGCGATGCGATCGACAACATCCCCGGCGTCACCGGCATCGGCGCCAAGTCGGCGGCGATCCTGCTGGCGCATTTCGGCGACCTGGACACGCTGCTGGCACGCGTCGACGAAGTCGCGTTCCTGCGCCTGCGCGGCGCCGCGCAGATGGCCGTGCGCCTGCGCGAGCAGCGCGAACACGCGCTGCTGTGGCGGCAACTGACCACCATCGCTCTCGACGCGCCGCTGCACACCGCCACCGCGGATTTCACCCGCGGCGCGGCCGATGCCGACATGCTGCACGGCCTGTGCGAGGCGCTGCGCTTCGGGCCGCTGACCCGACGCCGACTGCTGCAGGCAGCCGGCCTGGAGGTTGTGGCCGGCTGAGCGCCGGCCTCGCGTCGCCGCCCGCCCAACGCTGGTCGCAGGCGCGCATCAAAAAAACACAGCGCACGCTCTACACTGCACCGCATCGCCGGACCGCGCCGCGCGCGACCGCGCCTTCTTCCTCCGCCCTCTTGCGAGCTGCCCATGCCCCGCCACGATTCCCCGCCCCGCGTCGTCTACGAAGGCAAGTACCAGCGCATGGTCGTGCGCGGCACCTGGGAGTATTCCGAACGCGTGCACGCCGGCGGCCTGGCCGCGATCATCGTCGCGGTCACGCCGGACGACGAGGTGCTGTTCGTCGAACAGTTCCGCGTGCCGCTGCAGGCGCGCACCATCGAGATGCCGGCCGGGCTGGTCGGCGACATCGATGCCGGCGAATCGATCGAGGTGTCGGCAGTGCGCGAACTGGAGGAGGAGACCGGCTGGACCGCCGACCACGCCGAGGTGCTGCTGATCGGCCCGACCTCCGCTGGCGCCAGCAACGAGAAGATCGCCTTCGTTCGTGCCACGGGCCTGCGCAAGGTCGGCAACGGCGGCGGCGACGCCAGCGAGGACATCACCGTGCATTCGGTGCCGCGCACGCGCGCCGCCGCGTGGCTGGTGCAGAAGATGGGCGAAGGCTACGCACTGGACGCGAAGCTGTGGGCGGGGCTGTGGATGATCGAACACGAGCTCGACGGCACGCCGCGTGGCTGAGGGTCTCAGCCACGCATTGCCGCCGCTGCTGGGCGCGGATGACCCGGCGGTGTTCAGCGTCCATCGCCCACACGGCACCTCGCCGTTCGTACTGCTGGCGGACCACGCCGGCCAGGCGGTGCCGCGCGCGTTGCACGGCCTCGGCCTGGCGCAGGCGGAGCTGGACCGGCACATCGGCTGGGACATCGGCATCGCCGGCACCACCCGCGCGCTGTCGGCGCTGCTCGACGCCTGGGCGATCGAACAGACCTATTCGCGGCTGCTGATCGACTGCAATCGCCCGCTGGCCTCGCCGACGCTGATCCCACCGGTCAGCGACCGCACCGTGGTGCCAGGCAACGCCGCATTGACGGCGGCGCAGCGGCAGCAGCGCATCGACGCCGTGCATGCGCCCTACCACGCGCGTATCGCTGCCGAACTGGACGCACGCCGCGCCGCCGCCCGGCCCACCTTGCTGGTGATGATGCACAGCTTCACCCCGGTGATGGACGGCGTGCCGCGGCCCTGGCATGCCGGCGTGCTCTACCACCGCGACACCCGCTTCGCCCACGCGCTGCTGCAGGCGCTGCGCGCGGAAGACGACCTGCTGGTCGGCGACAACGCGCCGTATGCGGTCAGCGACAGCAGCGACTACGCTGTCCCCGTGCACGGCGAAGGCCGCGGCCTGCCGCATGTGGAGCTGGAGATCCGCCAGGACCTGATCGCCGACGCCGCCGGCCAGCAGGCCTGGGCGCAGCGGCTGGCGCGGATCTTCAGCGCGCTGCAGCCGCAGTTGCTGGCGTTGGGCTGAGTACAAGTCGGCAAGGGGCGCGTGAGCGCTGTGGCTTCTGCCGCGTCCCTCCGTCGAAGACGAGCGACCACCGCACCCACGCAGTCCGCTATCGGCAGCGCCGCCGCAAGGCGCTCCCGGTGCGGCGGTCCTTGGCGTCGCGCCCCGGTCCGCCCCCCACCCGTCGCCAACGCGTCGGTTCGACATGCACTGCCCCCTCCGCCGCTCAGCATGCTGAAGCAGCGACCGCCGGCCTTCACACCAAGCTGAGCGCGGCCTGCGCACGCTGGGGTTGGACCGGTCCGCGCCGGCAGCCCGCCCCGCACCGGACACCCCATGCTCATCCGCCTCGGTTACGAGATCCGCTACAGTTTCGCGCAGGCGACGCCGATGCTGGCGATGCTGGACATCCACGACAGCCGCCGCGACGACATCGTCGCCGCCACCGCCTTGCACAGCGTGCCGGCGGTACCGCTGCACACCTATCGCGACGGCTTCGGCAACCGCTGCACGCGCCTGCAGGCGCCCGCCGGCGCGCTGACCCTGCGTGCCGACGCGGTGGTGCGCGACAGCGGGCTGCCGGACCAATACCGCTACGACGCGGCACAGACCCCGGTGGAGGCGCTGCCCGACGACACCCTGGTGTATCTGCTCGGCAGCCGCTACTGCGAGACCGACCTACTCAGCGGCATGGCCTGGGAGCTGTTCGGCGGCACGCCGCCCGGCTGGGCGCGGGTGCAGGCGATCTGCGATTACGTGCATGCGCGCATCGCCTTCGGCTACGTCCACGCCTGCGCCACCAAGAGCGCGGCGCAGGCGCTGCAGGAAGGGCGCGGGGTGTGCCGCGATTTCGCGCATGCGGCCATCGCCCTGTGCCGCTGCATGAACATTCCGGCCCGCTACTGCACCGGCTATCTCGGCGACATCGGCGTGCCCGCCTCGGACGCGCCGATGGATTTTTCCGGCTGGTTCGAGGCCTTCCTCGACGGGCGCTGGTACACCTTCGATGCACGCCACAACCTGCCGCGCATCGGCCGCGTGCTGATCGCGCGCGGCCGCGACGCCGCCGACTTGGCGATCAGCACCACCTTCGGCGACAACGTGCTGGAATCGTTCGTGGTGTGGACCGAGGAGACCACGCAGGCGCAACTCGACCCACGGCCTGCACCGCCAGGTGCGGCCGCGGCGGCCGACTACGCGCCCGGCAACGTGCTGGCCTGCTGAGCCGCAGACCGGCGCGCCGCGCAGGCGCCCGCGAACTCAGGCGAAGCCGTCGGTGGCACGCACCAGCGCGTCGACGTTCTCGGCCTCGAACGCCGAATGGCCGGACGCCGGCGTGATCTGCAACGTCGCCTTCGGCCAGGCCTTGGCCAGGTCCCAGGCATTGGCCAGCGGGCAGACCACGTCGTAGCGGCCATGCACGATCACCCCGGGGATGTCGGCGATGCGGTGCGCGTCGCGCAGCAACTGGTCCTCGACCTCGAAGAAGCCGCCGTTGACGAAGTAGTGGTTCTCGATGCGCGCGAACGCCAGCGCGAAGTGCGGGTCTTCGTGGCTGTCGACGAAATCGGCATCCACGTGCAGGAAGCTGGTCGCGCCTTCCCACACGCTCCAGGCCTTGGCCGCGGCCAGGCGGGTGGCCTCGTCGTCGCTGGTCAGGCGCCGGTGGAAGGCGGAGATCAGGTCGGCGCGCTCCACCGGCGGGATCGCGGCGATGTAGTGTTCCCACGCATCCGGGAACAGGCGGCTGGCGCCTTCCTGGTAGAACCACTCCAGTTCCCAGCGGCGCAGCATGAAGATGCCGCGCAGCACCAGCTCGGTGACGCGCTGCGGATGCGTCTGCGCGTAGGCCAGCGCCAGGGTCGAACCCCAGCTGCCGCCGAACACCTGCCAGCGATCGATGCCAAGGTGCGTGCGCAACCGCTCGATGTCGGCGACCAGGTCCCAGGTGGTGTTGTCGACCAGGTCGGCGTGCGGCGTGGAACGGCCGGAACCGCGCTGGTCGAACAGTACGATGCGGTACTTGGCCGGGTCGTGGAAGCGGCGCATCTTGGCGTTGCAGCCGCCGCCCGGACCGCCATGCAGCAGCACCACCGGCTTGCCGTGCGGATTGCCGCACTGTTCGTAGGACAGGGTATGCCGTGCGTCCACCGGCAACATGCCGCTGTCGAACGGCTCGATCTCGGGATACAGCGTGCGCATGGCGCCTCCTGCAGGGAAACCCCGATTCTACCCAGCGCGCGGCCTGGACTCGCAGACGAATGCGCCGCGATCCCTTGGCCTCGGGGCAAGTGAACAAGGCCGCCCGGCGCAGCGCGGGAGCGCTTCCCTGCACGGCTCGCATCGCGTGCCCGCCATCGGCAACGGTCGCGCGCGCCCCCAGACCGGATCGCTCAGCTGGTCGGCCACTGCCCCAGCGTGACCCGGTCGCGCGCTTCCAGGTCCTGCTGGGTCGCCACCTCCGCGAAGCCGGCCGCGTCCAGCAGCGCGCGCACCGCCGCGCCCTGGTCCCAGCCGTGTTCCAGCAGCAACCAGCCGCCGGGCAGCAGGTGCGCCGGCGCAGCGGCGACGATCCGGCGCAGATCGTCCAGGCCGTCCGGGCCGGACGCCAGCGCGCTGGCCGGTTCGTAGCGCAGGTCGCCCTGCTGCAGGTGCGGATCGCCATCGGCGATGTACGGCGGGTTGCTGGCGATCAGGTCGAAGCGCTGGCCGGCCAGCGGCGCCAGCCAGGCACCGTGGACGAAGACGACGTTGCCCAGGCCGTGCGCGTGCGCGTTGGCCTGCGCAACCGCCAGTGCTTCTGCACTGAGGTCGGTGGCCGTCACCTGCGCCTGCGGGCGCTCGCTGGCCAGGGCCAGGGCGATGGCGCCGCTGCCGGTGCCGAGGTCGGCGACGCGCCGGCCCGGCGCCGTGTCCAGCCGCTCCAGCGCCAGTTCCACCAACCGCTCGGTGTCCGCGCGCGGGATCAGCGTGGCCGGCCCGACCGCCAGGTCCAGGGTCCAGAAGCCGCGCCGGCCGGTCAGGTAGGCCACCGGCTCGCCCTGCGCACGCCGCGCCAGCAACGCCTGGAACCCGGTGATCACGTCGTCGGGCAACGGCTCGCGGGCGTGCGCGAACAGCCACGCGCGGTCTCGTTGCAGGGCGTGCAGCAGCAGGGCTTCGGCATCGCCGCGCTCGACCTCGGTGCAGGCCGCGCGCAGCAGGGACTCGGGGGTAGGCGCATTCATCGCTGTCACGATGCCGCAGCGAGTCTGGAAAAGCCAACGTGGTAGAACGGATCAACGCCTATGCGCCATGGGCGGCTGGCGCCATCGTGCGGCAGCGCAGCAAAGAGCCAGGCTTGGAAATCGATAGAGGAAACCTATCTATTCAATTCCATCAATCGATTTGAGGGATCTATCGGCGCCCCCTATCATGAGCCTCGTTCCATCCCCCGACCCCTATTGCAACCACGAGGAAACTCCATGTCGTCTTTGATCAACACCCAGGTCCAGCCGTTCAAGGCCAACGCCTACCGCAACGGCGAATTCATCGAAGTCACCGACGCGGACCTGAAGGGCAAGTGGTCGGTGCTGATCTTCATGCCGGCCGCCTTCACCTTCAACTGCCCGACCGAAGTGGAAGACGCCGCCGAGCATTACGCCGAGTTCCAGAAGATCGGCGCCGAGGTCTACATCGTCACCACCGACACCCATTTCTCGCACAAGGTGTGGCACGAGACCTCCCCGGCGGTGGGCAAGGCCCAGTTCCCGCTGGTCGGCGACCCGACCCACCAGCTGACCCGCGCCTTCGGCGTGCACATCGAGGAAGAAGGCCTGGCCCTGCGCGGCACCTTCGTGATCAACCCGGAAGGCGTGATCAAGACCCTCGAAATCCACGACAACGCCATCGCCCGCGACGTCACCGAGACCCTGCGCAAGCTCAAGGCCGCGCAGTTCGTCGCCTCGCATCCGGGCGAGGTGTGCCCGGCCAAGTGGAAGGAAGGCGAGAAGACCCTGAAGCCGTCGCTGGACCTGGTCGGCAAGATCTAAGCCGCCCGCGCTCCCATCTCCGCCTCGCGGCGGGGGTGGGGGTGAACCGCAGCCGGCATCGTCCGCCGGCGCCGGCTGCGGTTCATCCCTCCTCCCCTCTTCGCAGCGCGCTGTCCCGGCAGCGCGCTTCCCCCTCGCTTTGCCCAACGTCAGGAGTCCGCCATGTTGGATGCCGATCTGAAAACCCAGTTGAATGCCTACCTGGAGCGGGTCGTCCGGCCCATCCACATCACCGCATCGGTGGACGATGGCGCCAAGTCGCGCGAGATGCTCGACCTGCTCGAGGATCTGGTGCTGCTGTCGGACAAGATCACCCTGGACGTGCACCGCGACAGCGGCGAGCGCGCGCCCTCGTTCGCGCTGAACAGCCCGGGCCACGACATCCACCTGCGCTTCGCCGGCCTGCCGATGGGCCACGAGTTCACCTCGCTGGTGCTGGCCCTGCTGCAGGTCGGCGGCCACCCGTCCAAGGCCACCGCCGAGCTGATCGAGCAGGTGCGCAACCTGCCCGGCGAGTACCGCTTCGAAACCTATTTCTCGCTGTCGTGCCAGAACTGCCCGGACGTGGTGCAGGCGTTGAACCTGGCCGCGGTGCTGAACCCGAACATCCAGCACGTGGCGATCGACGGCGCGCTGTTCCAGGACGAGGTGGAGGCGCGGCAGATCATGTCGGTGCCCACCGTCTACCTCAACGGCGAAGTCTTCGACCAGGGCCGCATGACCCTGGAGCAGATCGTCGCCAGGCTCGACACCGGCGCGGCCAAGCGCGATGCGGCGGCGATCGCGGCCAAGGCGCCGTTCGACGTGCTGGTGGTCGGCGGCGGCCCCGCCGGCGCGGCGGCGGCGATCTATGCCGCGCGCAAGGGCATCCGCACCGGCGTGGCGGCCGAGCGCTTCGGCGGCCAGGTGCTGGACACCATGGCGATCGAGAACTTCATCTCCGTGCAGGAGACCGAAGGCCCGAAGATGGCCGCGGCGCTGGAGCAGCACGTGCGCCAGTACGACGTGGACATCATGAACCTGCAGCGCGCCGAACAGCTGGTGCCGGCCGGCGCCGACGGCCTGGTCGAGGTCAAGCTGGCCAATGGCGCGTCGCTGAAGAGCCGCACGGTGATCCTGTCCACCGGCGCGCGCTGGCGGCAGATGAACGTGCCCGGCGAAGACCAGTACCGCAACAAGGGCGTGGCCTACTGTCCGCACTGCGACGGCCCGCTGTTCAAGGGCAAGCGCGTGGCGGTGATCGGCGGCGGCAACTCCGGCGTGGAAGCGGCGATCGACCTGGCCGGCATCGTCAGCCACGTCACCCTGGTCGAGTTCGACAGCAAGTTGCGCGCCGACGAAGTGCTGCAGCGCAAGCTGCGCAGCCTGGGCAACGTCGACATCCTGGTCAACGCGCAGAGCACCGAGGTGCTGGGCGACGGCCAGAAGGTCACCGGCCTGGTCTACAAGGACCGCGTCGGCGGCGATGTGCACCGCCTGAGCCTGGAAGGCATCTTCGTGCAGATCGGGCTGCTGCCGAACACCGAGTGGCTGCAGGGCACGGTGGCGCTGTCGCCGCGCGGCGAGATCGTGGTCGACGACCGCGGCCAGACCTCGCTGCCCGGCGTGTTCGCCGCCGGCGATGCGACCACGGTGCCGTACAAGCAGATCATCATCGCCATGGGCGAAGGCTCCAAGGCGGCGCTGAGCGCGTTCGACCACCTGATCCGCCACAGCGCACCGGTCGCCAGCGGCAGCGTCGCCGAAGCCGCCTGATCGGCCATGGTCCCGCGCCGCACTGCCGGCGCGGGACCATGGCGCGCGGCCTGCGTCGCGCACGCCCATCTGTCTCGCCGCCGTCTGCGCCAGACGCTCTATGCTGTGACCCTGCGACACCTCCCGCCGCAGCGTCCCGAGGACCCCGTCGATGAACCTGCGTGATCTGAAATACCTGGTGGCGCTGGCCGATCACAAGCATTTCGGGCGTGCCGCCGCGGCCTGCTTCGTCAGCCAGCCGACGCTGTCCACGCAGATCAAGAAGCTCGAGGACGAACTGGGCGTGCCGCTGGTCGAACGCGCGCCGCGCAAGGTCATGCTGACCCCGGCCGGACGCGAAGCCGCCAGCCGCGCGCGCGGCATCGTCGCCGAGATCGAGCAGATGAAGGAGGCCGCGCGGCGCAGCCAGGATCCGGAAGCCGGCACCGTGCGCCTGGGCATCTTCCCCACGCTGGGCCCGTACCTGCTGCCGCACGTGATCCCGCGCATCCGCGAGCGCTTCCCGCAGCTGGAACTGCTGCTGATCGAAGAGAAGAGCGACGTGCTGCTGACCCGCCTGCGCGAAGGCCGGCTGGACGCGGCGCTGCTGGCGCTGCCGCTGCACGACGAGCAGTTGCACGCCGAATTCCTGTTCGAGGAACCGTTCGTGCTGGCGGTGCCCGAGCAGCATCCGCTGGCGCGGCGTCCGACCCCGCTGACCCTGGAGGAACTGCACGCGCAACGCCTGCTGCTGCTCGAGGACGGGCACTGCCTGCGCGACCAGGCGCTGGACGTGTGCCATCTGTCCGGCGCGCTGGAAAAGGCCGAGTTCCAGGCCACCAGTCTGGAGACGCTGCGGCAGATGGTCGCCGCCAACGTCGGCGTGACCCTGTTGCCGCTGCTAGCGGTGCAGCCGCCGGTGGCCAATCCGCCGAACCTGCGGCTGCTGTCGTTCGCGCCCGACGCCGGGCCGAGCCGGCGCATCGCCATGCTGTGGCGGCGCAGTTCGGCGATGGGCGCGTTCCTGCAGCAACTGGCGCACCTGTTCGGCGCGTTGCCCGAAGACCTGTTCACGCTGCCGGCGCAGGCGCCACTGCCGAGCCAGGCGCCGCGCCAGGTGGCCTGAGCGGGGGCCGACCCGGCCACGGCGTCGCATCGGCGCCGGCTTGCTTGCACAATGGGAACGGGGGCGGCGCGGTGCCGCCCCCGTTCGTTGTGCCATCCAACCGGAGCCTGTCCATGACCTCGCAACACCACAGCGGCCTGCCGCCCTCGTTGATCCTCTCCAGCCGCGATTTCGCGCGCCTGGAAGCCCTGCTCGATTCCCCTGCCTTGCAGCAGCACCCGGCCGCGCTCGCGCTGGGCGCAGAACTCGACCGCGCCACCGTCGTGGCGCCGGACCAACTTCCTCCCGGCATTGTCGCCATGCATTCGCGCGTGGAATGCGAAGACGAACTGCACGGCGAACGCCACCAGCTGACCCTGGTCTATCCGCACGAAGCCGATGCCGCGCATGCGCGCATCTCGGTGCTGGCCCCGGTCGGCAGCGCCCTGCTCGGCCTGGCCGTGGGCCAGTCCATCGACTGGCAGGCGCCCGGCGGACGCCCGCTGCGCCTGCGCGTGACCGCGGTGCAGCGCGCCGACGACGACAACGCGCGCGCAGCGCGTTAACGTGCGCGGCCCTATCCTTGTTCCCACTCGTTTCCGAGAGATACCGATGACCTCTTCCGCCCCCTCCAAGCTCGCCCAATTGCGCGAGTTGTCCGTGGTCGTGGCCGATACCGGCGACTACGACGCGATCAAGCGGCTCAAGCCGGTGGACTGCACCACCAACCCGACCCTGGTGAAGAAGGCGCTGGACCTGCCGGTCTACGCCGACCTGATCGACGAGGCGCTGGCCTGGGCGCGCGGCCAGGATGGCGACCACGCCGCCCTGGTCGACGAGATCGCCGACCGCCTGACCATCGGCGTCGGCGCCAAGCTCAGCGCGCTGGTGCCCGGCCGCGTGTCCACCGAAGTGGACGCCGACCTGGCCCACGACACCGCCGCCACCATCGCCAAGGCGCACAAGTTCATCGCCATGTACGCCGAGCGCGGCATCCCCAAGGACCGCATCCTGATCAAGGTCGCCGCGACCTGGGAAGGCATCGAGGCGGCGCGGCAGCTGCAGAAGGACGGCATCGACTGCAACCTGACCCTGATCTTCAACCGCACCCAGGCACTGGCCTGCGCCGAGGCCGGGGTGTTCCTGATCTCGCCGTTCGTCGGCCGCATCCTCGACTGGTACGTGGCCAAGGGCCAGACCCCGGCGACGATCGACGAGGATCCGGGCGTGCAGTTCGTGCGCGGGGTCTACGACGCGTTCAAGCGCCGCGGCTCGCAGACCGTGGTGATGGGCGCCTCGTTCCGTTCCACCGCGCAGATCGAGGCGCTGGCCGGCTGCGACCGCCTGACCATCTCGCCGGACCTGCTGGAGAAGCTCGACGCCGACCACGGCCCGCTGCCGCGCAAGCTCTCGCCCGGCCAGGCCGATGGCGCCAAGGTGGAGCCGATCGACGCCAAGCGCTTCGCCGCCGACCTGGCCGCCGACCCGATGGCCACCGAGAAGCTGGCCGGCGGCATCGATACCTTCGCCAAGGATTTGCAGACCCTGCGCGACACGATCCGGCACAAGCTGGTCGGCTGAGTGTTGTGCCTGCCCCGCAAGCGCGGTGATGCTGCGCTTGCGGTGCCGGGAATAGGGAAACGGGAATGGGGAATCGGGAAAAGCGAGTCCCCTTTCTCTGCCGTCTCCCGATCGATTTGATGACGCCTGCACGCGGCTGCACCGCGCGCGAAGGCACACACGCCACGAACGCCGAAAACAGGTGCAGTTGCCGCGCACATCACCTGCGTCACTTTCGACACCGCGTTGGCACGGCCGCAACTTTTCCCGGGCTATGCTGCGCGCCCGAGTGCAGAGGCAAGGCAATGGCAACGATCGCAGTGGTGATGGTGGACGGCGTGGCGGATTGGGAGATCGGCACCATCCTGCCGGCGGCACGGGCCTGGTTCGGCGACACGCTGCAGATCGCCAGCATCGACGGCAAGCCCATCACCTCGATCGGCGGACTCGACCTGCACCCCACCCATGCGCTGTCGGATCTGGCGCCCCTGGACGCCGACCTGTGGCTGCTGCCCGGCAGCGACCGCTGGCAGGCCGGCGAGATCCCGGGCCTGAGCGGGTTGTTGCAGCAGCGCCTGGAGGCTGGCCGCGGCGTCGCGGCGATCTGCGGCGCGACCCTGGCGCTGGCCTACGCCGGCCTGCTCGACGCCCGCCCGCACACCAGCAATTCCGAAGCCTTCCTGCGCGAGCACGCCGGCGTCTATGCCGGCAGCGCGCACTATCAGGAACGCCGCGTGGTCAGCGCTGGCGGCCTGATCACCGCGCCCGGCACCAGCCCGGTCAGCTTCGCCGAGGAATGTCTGCGCCTGCTGCATCCCGAACGCGAGGAACAGATCGCGCAGATGCGGCAGATGTTCGCGGCCGAGTTCGTCTAGCGCGACCAGTACCACCTGTCATGCAGACGGCGGCATCGCAGCATGACTACACTTGTCGCCACATCCTGCAGCACGCCATCGGCGGCTGAGCGCGGCGTCGCGGTCGAGCCGTGGCGGGCATGACGTAACGGCGGTTACGCACACCCGCGCGCCGGCAGGGTGCTTCCATGGCTTCGACAGGAGAGAGTGCATGCGCGGATGGATGACGCGTTGTTTGTTCTTGCTGGCGCTTGCCGCCGCCAGCGCCTCCGGCATGGCCGCCACGCCGGCACCGACCCGGGTCGCGATCCTGGGCGTGGAGCACGCCGCACAACTGGTCTCCGAACGCGACCAGCCGGGTGTGCTCGCCGCGTTCCTCGAGCAACTCGCGCCGGACGCGCTGTGTATCGAACGCCTGCCGGAGCAGGCGGCACGCGGCGACTACTACGAATACACCTACGAGGTGCAGGGCGTGATCCTGCCGTACGCCGCGGCGCATCCCGTCGCGCTCTGTCCGATCGACTGGATGCCGCCGGTGGAGGACGCCAGACTCGGCTTTGGCGTGGACCTGGACACGCCGCTGGAACTGCGCCGCGCGCAGGGGTTCCAGGGCTTCCTGGCGTTCCCCGACAAGGCCGCATTGCAGCGCGATTTCTTCGCGGCGGATGTGCCCGAGAACGTGGCCGCGGTGCGGAAGTGGGCGCAAACCCCGGCGCCGCGCGCCGACCAGGACCTGCCACGGCGCCTGTATCTGTACCGCACCTTCCTGCAGGCCCAGCGCATCCGCGCCGCGGCGCTGGCGCACCCGGGCAAGACCGTGCTGGTGGTGGTCGGCTATTTCCACAAACCGGACCTGGAGGCGATCCTCGCGCACGATCCGGCGATCGCGCTGATGCAGCCGTCGACGCTGGGGCGCCCAACCGCGGATGCGGTCGCGCGCGCCACCACCGCGTCGCAGCGTGCGGCGATCCTCGCCTTCAACCTGCTCGGCACCCAGGCCGACACCGGCAACGTCGACTGGGCATGGATGACGCGCGTCCTCGACACGTACGCGACCGAGGCGCCGGCCGCCGAAACGGCGCTGTTGCGGACCCGGCTGGCGCTGCTGAGCGGCCAGCTCGCACCGGCCGAAGCGCGGCGCCGCTACGCACGGCTCGCCGAGGACACCCAAGCCGAGCTGGAATTCGGATGGACCGGCGTGCAGGACCGCACACGTGTGGATTCCTTCTTCGATCCCTTCGGCAACCTGACGGTGCGCCAGCGCGCGACGCTGGAACTGGCGCGGACCGACTACGCGCTCGGCCGCAGCCGCGAGGGCGACGCGGCGATCGAGCGGCTCAGGGCCGAACTGTCGCCGCGCAAGGCCTTGCAACTGTGCGGCTATGCGGCGCGGCTGCGGCCGGCCGCCGGCAAGGGCACCGCGGGAATCACCCAGTAAGCAGATGATGGCGGCCTGACGCACGCCGACGCCGCGCCCATCGAGGATCGGTCTCGCTCTTTGAGAGGGGCCCATGGCTTGATGCAGCCGAGTTCAGTTCGGAGACGCAGCATGTCACTCGCCGAGTTCGCAGGTCGCTACAGCAACATCGCCGGCGTCATCGCCGCCGCCGGCGCGCTTCCCATGTTCTTCCTCAAATGGAGGACCGGCTTTCTCGGTCTCTCCGTCAAACGCACGCAACGCCTTTATGCGCTGTCGCTGGGCGGTGCCTGGCGGCATGCGGATGCGGCCGCCTTGCAGATCGCTGTCGGCAATGCCATTGGCGGCAATCTCGACGGCGACGAAATCAGAATCGCGCTGGAGCGCAGCAATGCAGTCCGGGTACTGACTTACTGCAAGATGGCCAAGGGCATGATTGGGGTGTCGAACGACAAGTCGCGCTTCGTGCCCAAAGGACATTGGACGTCAGCCGGAAGCTATCGAAAAGCCGCCATCGCGCTGTACGTGGCCGCATTCGTCCCCTGGTTGCTTGCACCTGCCGCCTTCAATCTCTTTGAGCCATCCAAACAAATTGCCGGTGGGATTTCGCTGGCGATGTTGCTATTGAGCCCCGTTCTGGCATGGCTCTCCGCGTGTGCGGAAGCTGCTTACCGGCTTACAAGCGACTTCGATCAGAAGTACCCCAGGCTTCAGCAGCTCCCGGCCAGCAAAGGACGGACACGGGCAGCCCGCACGAAGCGTGCAGGCGCGCCGCAGCCGAGCGCCGGTCGGCCGCGGCGCCGCCTCCGCGTCGAGGCTCAGGCCTCCAGCCCGATCGGGCAACTCACCCCGGTCCCGCCCAGCCCGCAGTAGCCACCCGGGTTCTTGGCCAGATATTGCTGGTGCTCGTCCTCGGCGTAGTAGAACGGCGGCGCCGGGAAGCGGATCTCGGTGGTGATGGGGCCGTAGCCGGCGGCGTCCAGGCGCTGCTGGTAGGCATCGCGGCTGGCCAGCGCGGCGTCGTACTGGGCCTGGGTGGTGCAGTAGATCGCCGAACGGTACTGGGTGCCGCTGTCGTTGCCCTGGCGCATGCCCTGGGTCGGGTCGTGGCTTTCCCAGAAGGTCTGCAGCAACTGCTCGAAGCGCACGGCCTGCGGGTCGAACGCCACCAGCACCGCCTCGGTGTGGCCGGTCTGGCCGGAGCACACCTCGCGATAGGTGGCATTGGGCGTCTCGCCGCCGGCGTAGCCGACCGCGGTGCTGAACACGCCCGGCAGCGACCAGAACTTGCGTTCGGCGCCCCAGAAGCAGCCCAGGCCGAACTGCACCTGCTCCAGGCCGGCGAAGGCGTCGCGCAACGGATGGCCGTTGACGAAGTGACGGTTGTGCAGCGGCAGCGGCTGCGCGCGTCCCGGCAGGCTCTCGCCCGGACGCGGCAGGCGCTGCTTGAAGGCACCGATTCCCAACATGGCATGGACTCCTGGCAGCGACGGCGATGTCTTGTGGATGGCGCTGCCTGATAGCCGTTTCAAGGCTGGGATTGGGAATTGGGGATTCGCAACGGCAGCCCCCCCGCTTTTGCCAATCCCCAATCCCGACGCCCCAATCCCAGCCCCCAAACTACATCGCCCGCGTCACCTGCCCGCCCAGGCCCAGCGTCATCAGCACTTCCTGGGCCTTTTCCAGCAGTTCGTCGGCCACGCAGACCTGGACTACGCCGAAGGGCAGTTCGCCGGCGCCGCCGAGCAGGGCCTCGCCGAACACGAAGGCGGTGATGCCGGCGTCCTCCAGCGCATGCTTGGCCAGGTGCGCATCGATCAGGTGCTGCGCGCGGTAGGCGATCTGCATGGTCGGCCGCTCAGTCGCATGCGCCGACGTCGACGGCGTGGGCGCTGCGGGCGCGCTGCGGCCACGTGGGCTGGTGTCGATCGCCGACGACGAGGCAGGACAAGCACATGGCGGGATCTCGCAGCTGGGCCAAGCCGCAGCCTACGCGGCGGGGCGGCCGCCGGCCAGCTCGGCTAAACTGGCTGTCTATTACTTTTGTTGACGCGCGCATGTCCGACACCCCCGCCACCGACGCCTCCACCCCGGCCGAGAAGAAAGACTTCATCCGCCAGATCGTCCGCGAGGACCTGGCCAGCGGCAAGCACACGGCCATCCGCACCCGCTTCCCGCCCGAGCCCAACGGCTACCTGCACATCGGCCACGCCAAGGCGATCTGCCTGGACTTCGGCATCGCCGCCGAGTTCGCCGGGCGCTGCAACCTGCGCTTCGACGACACCAACCCGGCCAAGGAAGACCCCGAATTCGTCGCCGCGATCCAGGACGACGTGCGCTGGCTGGGCTTCGACTGGGCAGAACTGCGCCACGCCTCGGACTATTTCGAGGTGTACTACCTGGCCGCCGAGAAGCTGATCCGCGACGGCCACGCCTTCGTCTGCGACCTCTCCGCCGAGCAGGTGCGCGAGTACCGCGGCACCCTCACCGAGCCGGGTCGCGACTCGCCGTACCGCACCCGCAGCGTCGAGGAGAACCTGGACCTGTTCCGGCGCATGCGCGCCGGCGAGTTCCCGGACGGTGCGCGCACCCTGCGCGCCAAGATCGATATGAGCAGCGGCAACATCAACCTGCGCGACCCGGCGCTGTACCGCATCAAGCATGTCGAGCACCAGAACACCGGCAACGCCTGGCCGATCTACCCGATGTACGACTTCGCGCATTCGCTGGGCGATGCGGTGGAAGGCATCACCCACTCGCTGTGCACGCTGGAGTTCGAGGACCACCGCCCGCTGTACGACTGGTGCGTGGACAAGGTCGACCTGGCCGGCCACCCGGAACTGCTGCAGCCGCTGCTGGACAAGGGCCTGCCGCGCGAGGCGGCCAAGCCGCGGCAGATCGAGTTCTCGCGGCTCAACATCAACTACACGGTGATGAGCAAGCGCAAGCTGACCCAGCTCGTCGCCGAGGGCCTGGTCGACGGCTGGGACGACCCGCGCATGTACACCCTGCAGGGCCTGCGCCGCCGCGGCTACACGCCGGCCGCGCTACGCCTGCTGGTGGACCGCGTCGGCATCAGCAAGCAGAACTCGGTGATCGATTTCTCGGTGCTGGAAGGCTGCCTGCGCGAAGACCTGGACGCGCACGCCGCGCGGCGCATGGCGGTGATCGAACCGCTGAAGCTGGTGCTGAGCAACCTGCCGGACGGCCACAGCGAGACGCTGACCTTCTCCAACCATCCCAAGGACGAGGGCTTCGGCACGCGCGAAGTGCCGTTCTCGCGTGAGCTGTGGATCGAGCGCGAGGACTTCGCCGAAGTCCCGCCCAAGGGCTGGAAGCGGCTGGTGCCGGGCGGCGAAGTGCGCCTGCGCGGGGCCGGCATCGCTCGCGTCGACGAGGTGATCAAGAACGACGCCGGGCAGATCGTGGAACTGCGCGGCTGGCTCGACCCGGAATCGCGTCCGGGCATGGAAGGCGCCAACCGCAAGGTCAAGGGCACCATCCACTGGGTCAGCGCCGCGCACGCGGTGGAGGCGGAGATCCGCCTGTACGACCGTCTGTTCTCGGTGGAGAAGCCCGACGACGAATCCGACGGCAAGACCTACCGCGACCACCTCAATCCCGACTCCAAGCGCAGCGTGCGCGGCTACGTCGAACCCGCCGCCGCCCAGGCCGCGCCGGAGCAGGCGTTCCAGTTCGAGCGCACCGGTTACTTCGTCGCCGACCGCTACGACCACCGCGCCGACGCGCCGGTGTTCAACCGCAGCGTGACCCTGCGCGACACGTGGAGCGGCGGCCAGGGCGGCGCCTGACCCAGGGCGTGCGCCATGCCTCCGGCGGCGACAACGTCCTGGAGGAAGGCGGCGCGCCGGTCGCGGACGGGCGGACGGATGCTCAGACATCTGCCGCGTCGTTGGGCGCGATCGCGTCGGGACTGAAGTCCCTCCCACAGGATGGCTGCCTGCGCGGCCGCTTTTTGCAGGGGTCTGCTTTAGCCCCGCCGTTTTATCGGTAAGGCGCCGCTGCTGAAGCAACGGATACAAAAAGCCTGGATTCGGGATTCGGGATTCGGGATTTTTCCGGGTACTGGGCAGTTGCGATTTGCATTGTGGGAGGGGCTTCAGCCCCGACGGGCTTTACCGGTAAAGCCCGTCGGGGCTGAAGCCCCTCCCACAGTGCAATCGCAGAATCTCCCCAGTCCCGGCTTTTGTAGCCAGAAGCACCACAAATGCCGCGCACTCGCGGAAAATCCCGAATCCCGAATCCCGAATCCCGAATCCCAGCCCTTCCACCGCCACCACCGGCGCGCTAGCGTAACGGGCATGTCCCCCGCCCCGTCCCTGAGCCTGCGCAGCTACGGCCGCGATGGCGCCGCCCATCAGCATGACCACGTGCAGTTGGTGCTGCCGTTGCACGGCTCGATGGAACTGGAGGTGGACGGCCGCGGCGGCTATCTGGACCGCTTCCGCGCCGCGGTGGTCGCGCCGCAGACCCGGCATGCACAGTGCGCGCTGGACGCCAACCGCTTCCTGGTCGTCGATTGCGCCGCCGGTGCCTTCGGCGACGCTGCGCTGGAGCGCCTGCGGCGACAGCCGTTCCTCGACCTGCCACCGCCACTGCAGGATCTGCTCGCCGCCCAGGCGCCGCATCCGCACCTCGCGGTCGCTCATGCCGACGCCGGCGCCGCGGTGCTCGCCTGGCTGCAGGCGGGCACCGCGCCGCGCGGCTGGCAGCGGCTGCAGGCGCTGTGCCGACGCATCGAGGCCGCGCCCGGCCAGGACTGGCCGGTGCGGCGCATGGCGCAGGTGGCGCACCTGAGTCCGAGTCGCCTGCACGCGCTGTTTCGCACTGCGTTCGGACGCACGCCGCAGGACTGGGTGGCGGCACGGCGGCTGGACTGGGTGCGCCGACAGCTGGCGCATGGCACCCGGTCGATCGCCGACCTGGCCCAGGACAGCGGCTATGCCGACCAGAGCGCGCTGACCCGCGCGCTCAAGCGCAGCACCGGGCAGACCCCGGCCGCCTACCGCCGCCGCCATCGTCCGGCGCCAGGACAGGAGTCTGGGACAAGCCGGCCGCCGCCGGCGCCGGCATGCTGAGCCGTCACGGCTGACACGGTCGATACGGAAACGAACCGCATGCGCGAACGTCTATGGGCCGGGGTCGGCAGCGGCATGGTCGCGGGCGCGCTGTGGGGCCTGGTGTTCCTGGCGCCGCAATTGCTCAGCGCCTTTTCGCCGCTGCAGTTGGCCATCTCGCGCTACCTGGCCTATGGCGCCATCGCCGCCGTGGTGCTGCTGCCGCGCTGGCGCGCCGTGACCGCGCCGCTGGGCGCGCCCGAATGGTGGGCGCTGCTGCGCCTGAGCCTGCTCGGCAACATCGTCTACTACGTGCTGCTGGGCAGCGCGGTGCAGTGGGCCGGCGGCGCCGCCACCGCGCTGATCATCGGCCTGCTGCCGGCGGCGGTCACCGTGATCGGTTCGCGCGCGGCCGGCGCGGTGCGCCTGCGCCGGCTCGCCGCGCCCTGCGCGCTGTGCGTGCTCGGCGTGGCGCTGGTCGCGGTGCAGACCCTGACCGTCGCGCGCCCGCACATTCCCGCCAGCCTCGGCCTGCGCGCAGCGGGGCTGGCCTGTGCGGTCGGTGCGCTGGCGTGCTGGACCGCCTACTCGATCAAGAACGCGCGCTGGCTGCGGCGGCGCCCGGACCTGTCCGGCCGCGACTGGTCGCTGCTGACCGGCGTGGTCACCGGCGCACTGGCCCTCGCCCTGGCGCTGCCGGCGTTCGCGCTGGCCGGCACGCCACACGCCGGGCCCGAGTGGATGCGCTTCTGGGGCATGGCGCTGGTGCTGGCGCTGTTCGCCTCGGTGATCGGCAACGCCTGCTGGAACCACGCCAGCCGGCTGCTGCCGCTGACCCTGGTCGGGCAGATGATCGTGTTCGAGACCGTGTTCGCGCTGCTGTACGGCTTCCTGTGGGAACAGCGCTGGCCGACCGCGCTGGAACTGCTGGCGATCGCCTGCCTGCTCGGCGGCGTGCTGTGGTGCACCCTGGTGCACGCGCGGCCGCAGCCCGCTGCGCACGAAGCCAAGCCCGGTTAAGCCGCGCTGCCTAGACTGGCGCAGGTCCTCCCCACGGGAATCGCGCCATGCACACCGTCCTGCGCCGTCGCTGCCCCATCCTCGCCCTGGCCATCGCACTCGCCGGCTGCAGCGGTGCCTCCACTGCACCTTCCGGCGCTGCGCCGGATTCGACCGTCACCGCCAGCACACCGGCGAAGACCGGCAAGTGCGACGCCGTCCCCGACCATGCCTACGACCTGCCAGCCGGGCGGTTCGATGAGATATCGCAGCAACTGGCCCATGCCACCGGCTGCATGGTCGTGTACCGCGATCCCAGCCTCGCGGCGCTGCCGGTCAACGCGGTGAAGGGACAGGTCAGCATCCGCCAGGCACTGCACCAGGCGCTCGACGGCACGGCACTTCGAATCGCACAGGACAGTGCCGACGCGATGACGGTCGTGCGCCGCTGACCCGGCGGCGGTGTGGAGGGTTGCTACCATGGCCGCACTCCACCGCACGGAAGGTCGCCATGTCCCGCCATTTCGCGTCGATGCTGTGTTCCCTGTGCCTGCTCGCCGGCATGCTGCTGTCCAGCGCCTGCGCGCGCAGCGAAACCGCCAAGCCGGCGGTGCCGACACCCGCTCCGGCGGCGTCCGCGCCGGGGCTGCCGATCAAGGTCGACAGCAGTTGCCGCACCGATGCCGACTGCACGGTCAAGAACGTCGGCAACTGCTGCGGCGCGATGCCGGCCTGCGTCAACCGCGACAGCCCCACCGATCCGCAGGGCGTGATGGCGCAGTGCCAGGCCAGCGGGCGCATGAGCGTGTGCGGCTCGCGCGCGATCGCCGGCTGCTCCTGCGTGTCCGGGCAATGCAGCGCGCGCCCCGCGCAAGCCGATACACTGCGCGCCCCCCAGCCTGCCGAACCCGTCCGCTGATGCTCTACGCGCAAGTCCACCTCACCCTGCCCGCCTGGATCCACGACGCGGTCGATCCGCAGGCCGTCTACGCCAGCGATGCCGACAAGGTCGCGCTGGCGGTGGAACTGTCGCGGCTGAACGTGGACGCCGGCAGCGGCGGCCCGTTCGGCGCGGCGGTGTTCGGCCCGGACCACCGCATCATCGCCGTCGGCGTGAACCGCGTGGTGCCGCAGACCACCTCGCTGGCGCATGCCGAGAACATGGCCTACATGCTGGCCCAGCAGCGCCTGCAGACCCCGCGGCTGAACGCGGTGCTGTCGCCGGTGACCCTGGCCACCTCCTCGCAGCCGTGCTGCCAGTGCTATGGCGCGACCATCTGGGCCGGGATCGACCGCCTGCTGATCGGCGCCAGCGCCGAGGACGTGATGGCGCTGACCCCGTTCGACGAAGGCCCGCTGCCGGCGGACTGGATCGGCGAGCTGCAGCGCCGCGGTATCGAGGTGGTGCGCGGCCTGCACCGCGACGCCGCCTGCGCGGTGCTCCGCCGCTATGGCGAACTCGACAGCCCCCGCTACTGACGCCGCCGGCGAAGGCTTGCCCATGTCCTCCGAGAACGGCCCGCTGGTCCATGGCCTGCTGTGCTACTGCCGGCCCGGTTTCGAACCCGAACTGGCGGCCGAGCTCAACGCCCGCGCCGGCGAGGCCGGGCTGGCCGCCTACGCCCGCACCGAGCGCAACAGCGGCTATGCGCTGCTGCTCAGCGACACCGCGGTGCCGGCGCAGGCACTGCCCTGGCGCGGGCTGATCTTCGCCCGGCAGAAGCTGCACCTGCTGGCCGAGCTGCGCGAGCTGCCGGCCAGCGACCGCATCGCCCCGATCCTGCAGGCGCTGGCCGGGCAGCCGCGCTTCCGCGACCTGTGGGTCGAACATCCGGATTCGGACGCCGGCAAGCCGCTGTCGGGCCTGGCGCGCAGTTTCGGCAACGCGCTGCGCCCGGCGCTGCGCAAGGCCGGCCTGCTCAGCGACAAGCCGCAGCCGCGGCTGCCGCGCCTGCACGTGTGCTTCGTGACCGGCACCCACGCCCTGCTCGCGGCGGCCGACAGCGAGGACAGCGCGCCGTGGCCGCTGGGCATCCCGCGCCTGAAGCTACTGCCGGAGGCGCCCTCGCGTTCGGCCCTGAAACTGGAGGAAGCGCTGCTGGCGCTGCTGACCCCGCACGAGCGCGAGACGCTGCTGCGTCCGGGCATGCGCGCGGCCGACCTCGGCGCCGCCCCCGGCGGCTGGACCTGGGTACTGACCCGCCAGCACCTGCACGTGACCAGCGTGGACAACGGCCCGCTGCGCCAGCACGTGCTCGACAGCGGCCTGGTCGACCACCTGCGCGCCGACGGCTTCCACTGGAAACCGCCGCAGCCGCTGGACTGGATGGTCTGCGACATGGTCGAGCAACCGCGCCGCGTCGCCGAGCGCATGGCCACCTGGTTCCGCGAAGGCTGGTGCCGGCACGCGATCTTCAACCTGAAGCTGCCGATGAAGAAGCGCTGGGACGAGACCCGGCTGTGCCTGGACCTGTTCGCCGAACGCGCCGAGCGCCCGCTGCAGCTGCGCGCCAAGCAGCTCTACCACGATCGCGAAGAGATCACGGTGCTGGCGATCCCGGGCTGAGCGGTCGCGCGTCCGCATCCGGCGTTTCGTAGGAGCGGCTTCAGCCGCGACAGGCGTCATCGGGAAAGCCCATCGCGGCTGAAGCCGCTCCTACGAAGAGCGCATCGGCTCCGCCACCGCTACAGCACGATCCGCGCCCCCTCCTCCCGCGCCGAACGCTGGATCGCATCGACGATGCGCATGTCGCGCAAGCCTTCCTCGCCGGGCACGCGCAGCGGCGTGCCCTGCAGGATCGCCAGTGCGTCCTCGTCCATCTGCAGCGCCTGCTGGTGGTGCACCCGCGCGTCGAACAGGCGGCCATCGCTGGCCCGGCCGCGCACGCCGTCGTAGGCCTGGAACGGCGCCAGTTCGTACCAGCCGTTCGCGCACTCGGCGCGCAGCAGGTTCATGGTGCGGCCGAAGCTGGCCGCGCAGCTGGCGGTCACCTCGTGCGGGAACTCCAGGGTGAAGTGCATGTGCTCGTCGACCTCGTCGAACAGCGCCGGCCGATCGGTGGAACGCCGCGCGCTGACCGCCACCGGCTCGGCGCCGGTCGTGTAGCGCGCCGCGTTGAGCGGGTACACGCCCATGTCGTACATCGCGCCGCCGCCGTACTCCGAGCGCAACCGCCATGGCCGCTGCGCCGGGTCGGTGTCGCCATAGCCGGCATAGCCCGCTTCCGCGCGCACGCTGCGCATCGCCCCGAACGGACGTTCGCCGGCCAGGGCGATGAGGCGCCGGGTGTTGGGCTCGTGCTGCATGCGGTAGCCGATGCTCAGCCGCACCTTGTTGCGCGCGCAGGCCGCGATCATCGCCTGCGCCTGCTCGGCGTGCAGCGCCATCGGCTTCTCGCACCACACGTGCTTGCCGGCGGCCGCGGCGCGGATGCTCAGCGGCGCATGCAGATGGGTGGGCGTGACCACGTAGACCACGTCGATGTCCGGGTTGTCGGCGATGCGTTCCAGCTCGTCGTAGCCGTAGACGTTGCGATCCGGGATGCGGTAGCGCGCCTGCCACTGCGGGATCTTCTGCGGCGAGCCGGTGACGATGCCGGCCAGGCGGCAGTGCCTGGTCAGGGCCAGGCCCGGCGCCAGACGGGTGCTGGCGTACTCGCCCAGCCCGACCAGGGCCACGCCCAGCGGCTTGCGGCGCCGTGCCGGCATGGCCGCCCAGGCCGACGCTCCGAGCACGCCGGCGGCAGTGACGGAGAGACCGGCCAGCAACAGGCGGCGGCGATTCGGCGAGGACGGCTCCATGCGCAACTCCGACCGGAAGGATTCTCCACCCTAACCGCTCGTGCGGCATCGGCACTGTGAGCGCCATCGCGCGATGCGCCGGGGCCTCTGGCACACTGCCACCTCCCCCGCCGTCCGGACACCCGATGCGCTGCCGCCCACTGCTTGCCGCCCTCGCCCTGCTGCTGGCTGCCCCGGCCGGGGCACAGGAGACCCTGTTCCACGCCCGCGACCTGGTCGGCGACGGCGTGTTCACCGACAAGATCGAAGGGCCTGCGACCGGCCCCGATGGTGCGCTGTACGTGGTCAACTTCGCCCACGACGGCAGCATCGGCCGGGTCCAGCGCGATGCGAACGGCCACGCGCAGGCCAGCCTGTTCGTGGATCTGCCTGACGGCAGCATCGGCAACGGCATCCGCTTCGATCGCCGCGGGCGCATGCTCGTGGCCGACTACGGCCAGCACCGCATCCTGCGCATCGCCCTGCCGAGCAAGCGCATCGAGGTCTACGCCACGCTGCCGGGCGCGTTCCAGCCCAACGACATCGCGATGGCGCCGGACGGCACCGTGTACGCCAGCGACCCGGACTGGAAGCACAATGGCGGCCAGCTGTGGCGCATCGATCGCGACCGCAGCGCGCACCTGATCGAGACCGGCATGGGCACCACCAACGGCATCGAGGTCAGCCCCGACGGCAAGCGCCTGTACGTCAACGAGAGCGTGCAGCGGCGGATCTGGGTCTACGACCGTGCGGCCGACGGCACCGTCTCGAACAAGCGGCTGTTCGCCAGCTTCGCCGACGCCGGCCTGGACGGCATGCGCTGCGACGTCGACGGCAACCTGTACGTGGCCCGCTACGACGCCGGCAAGGTGATCGTGCTGGCGCCCGACGGCACGCTGCTGCACGAGGTCGCGACCAAGGGCCGCAAGCCCACCAACCTGGCCTTCGGCGGCGCCGACGGGCGCGATGTCGACGTGACCCTGCAGGACCGCGGCGCGATCGAAACCTTCCGCAGCGACCGCCCCGGCCGCGAGCACGGACGCTGAGGGGACGGGTGGGATGCGTATCGCAGCGGCGTCTCAGTCCGCGCAATGGTGGCCTGGCATCCTGGCTGCACTGACTGGAGGGCCGCGCACATGCAGCCGATCGAACTGAACAACCCGGCCGGCTTCGCCGACGAATTCCTGCGCCTGACCCTGTTGCAGGGCTTCCAGTCGCTGACCAAGCGCGACCTGGAACTGCTGATCTTCGTGTTGCTGGAACGCGACGGCGCGATCTCGCGCAGCGATTCCAACAACGCGGTGGCGATGCGCCTGCGGGTGACCCCGGCCAAGGTCAAGGGCCTGCGCCGCGACGGCTATGCGCGCTGGCGTGCGCTGGTGCCCGAGGACAACGAGGCGGCGCTGCAGCGCATCGTCGCCACGGTGCTCACCGAGGACAACCTGCGCGCCGGCGCCAAGCACGTCAGCGAGCGCAGCAAGAAGGACGGCTTCCTGGCGATCCGTATCGAACACCCCGACGACCAGCAGCGCTTCGAACAGGCCATCGTCGACGTCGGCGCCATGCCCGTGTACGAGCGCAACCGCGACGTGATGGCGGTGCGTTTCGACACGCTGCTGAAGATCGCCGAGCGCTGGGGCTATCTGCAGCCGGAGCCGGAGAAGGTGACGCAGGAACTGCAGAAGCTGGCGCCCACCGCCGAAGAGGTCGCCGACCTGTTGAAGAAGGACGTGAGCAAGCTACGCTGGGAGGACGTGCGTCGCGCCCTCAACAGCCTCGGCGCCAAGGCCGTCGCCAGCACCGCCGAGGGCGGGCTGAAGGGCCTGTTGAAGCTCGCGTTTCCGTTCATCCCCGGCTGAGCCGGGACCGCCATCCATCGCCATACCGGAGTCCGTTGTGTCCATGTCCTGCCGTTCCCTCGTCCTGCTTTGCCTGTGCGCCTGCGCCGCGCCGGCCGCGGCGCAGAATCTCAACAGCACCTCCAGCGCCACCACCGAACCGCTGCGCGATGCGCCGGTCAACGTGCGCGCGCAGCCGCTCAGCAACGGCGTGGTCACCCACCAGGTGCAGTTGCCGGCCACGCCGGGCGAAGCGCAGGTGACCGTGCGCAGCATCCAGCCGGATCGCGTCGCCGGCAGCTACCGCATCGACTTCGAGGCGCTGGACACCGACCACGATGGCTACATCAGCCGCAGCGAGGCGCAGGCCAACCCGTCGCTGGCCGACGAGTTCGACGCGCTCGACACCACCCACAGCGGCCGCCTCAGCCGCGCGCAATTGGCTGGCTGGCTGTAGCCGCACCACATGCGTCCGGCGCCGCCGTGGCGGGCGCCGGCGCACCCTCGATCGTGTTGCTGGCGCATTGGAAACGCTTGCTAAACAGCGCCGGCACGCAGATGCGAACGCCCGATTTTTTTAGCGTCGATTAATTCGGCCAGGCATATGTTCTTGACTCCTTCCCAGCAACAGGAGTCGTGCCATGAACCGCATCGTTCCTCGTCTCGTCCCGTTCGCGTTCGCGCTGCTTGCCGCGCCGGCGCTGGCCATGGCGCAGTCGGCGCCGGACGAAGTGACCCTGCACCAGAACGGTCAGATCATCAACGTCACCTCGGTCGAACCGAACTCGATCGTCGGCGACTACCACATCGATTTCGCCAAGCTCGACCGCAACCATGACGGCTACATCAGCCGCGCCGAAGCCAAGGCCGACCCGACGCTGTACGCCGAGTTCGATGCCGTCGACGTGCATCACCACGGCCGCCTGAGCAAGGCCGACCTGGAAGGCTGGATGTCGACGTGACGCGACTTACGCGTCGACCGATCCGCATCCTTCCCACCATACGCGCCGCCTGCGGCTTCCCCGTCGCATGCGGCGCGATTGTTTTCTGACGCGGCAACACCGCAGACACCAAAGACGCCCAGCGCGTCGCGCCATCGCTTCAGCGCAGTGCCGCCGCCGCATCGATCGCCGCGCGCGTCATCCAACACACCGTCCATCTCGCCTCGCCCGCCGCGCCGACGAGCGCTACAGCGTTCCTTCCTGCAGCGGCGCATCCTGCGTTCCGCCCCAGGGATCGTCCAGCAGATAACGCGCCGCCAGCGGTTGCGCTGCCGGCACCAGGGTGAGCCGGTAATACACCTCGTCGTCGCCTTCGCAGACTTCGTAGTACAGCGCGTAGTCGCCAGGCTGCAGCGCAAGTGTCACATCGAAGGCCTCGGCGGCAGACGCCACCTGCACCCGCGCGTCCGGATTCACCCGGAACGGCACCTGCATGCGCCGCTGCGCGCGCGGATCGGGTGCGAACGCCGCGGCCAGCGCCAGGTGCACCTGCGCGCCGAACGCGTCCTCGGGCAACGGGTCGAACACCACATAGTCGCGGTGCAGGATCGCTCCCTGCTCCAGGTTGCGCGGTCCCCAGCGGCAGGCGGCTTCGTCGAACGCGCGGGCGCGCAGTTGCAGCTGGCTGTGGGAAATCAACAGATCCACGGTCTGTGTCGCGTCTTGCATCGTCATCCTCCATGGCAGGGACGCGGCCTGCGTGCTGCGCTTCGCGCCCTACCCTCACCCCAACCCCTCTCCCGAGGGGAGAGGGGTTCAAGCAACCAGCCGAAGCTGGCTCTTCCTTCTCCCTCCGGGAGAAGGTGCCCCGAAGGGGCGGATGAGGGTACGGGCGCCGCTCGGCGCGTGATCGAATCCTGCGGCCGCCGCGTCCGGCCGGGGCGTGCACTCACACGCCGGAAGCGCGCTTCCAGAAACCGTGCATCAACAACGGCAGCTTGCCGGCCAGGCCCAGCAGCGGGCCGCGCAACAGGGTGAGGTGCAGCTCGTCGTTGGAGAACAGCCGGTTGATCGCATCGAAGCCGTAGGCGGCCACGGTGTTGTCGCTGCGGCGACCGCGCGCCCAACGCGCCAACCGCTGCGGCGCCGCCCAATCGACCCGCTGCGCCTGCGCCTGCCGCACCAGCGCCGCCAGCGCGGCGACGTCGCGCAGGCCGAGGTTGACGCCTTGCCCGGCCAGCGGATGCACCACGTGCGCGGCATCGCCCAGCACCAGCAGGCGGCCGCGCTGGTAGGCCTCCACCAGTTGCCGGCGCAGCGGGAAGCCCAGCCGCGGCGACAGCGCGCGCACCGCGCCCAGGCGGGCGCCGAAGGCCTGGGTCAGTTCGGCGCCGAACGCCGCATCGTCCAGCGCCAGCACCCGCGCCGCCTCGGCGTCGGGCAAGGTCCACACGATCGAACTGCGGCCGTCGGCGAACGGCAGGAACGCCAGCGGCCCGCCCGGCAGGAAGCGCTGCCAGGCGGTGTCCTGATGCGGTTGTTCGGTCTGCACGAAGGCGACCACGCCGCGCTGGCCGTAGTCGTGCGCCGGCGCGTCCAGCCCGGCCAGGCCGCGCAGGGTGGAATCGGCGCCGTCGGCGGCGATCGCCAGGCGCGCGTCCAGCCGGCTGCCATCGTCCAGGCGCAGGCGCGCACGCTCGGCCGACGGCTCCAGCGCCTCCACCCGCGCCGGGCAATGCACCTGCACACCGGCCGCCGGCAGCGCCGCCCACAGCTGTTCGACCAGCAGATTGTGTTCGACGATCCAGCCGAGCTGGTCGCGGCCCAGGGTGTCGGCGTCGAAGGCCAGCTCGCCACCGCCGCCGGCATCCCACACGCGCATGCGCCGGTACGCGCTGGCGCGCTGCGCCAGCACCTGCGGCCACACGCCCAGGCCCTGCAGCAGGGCTGCGTTGTCCGGGGCGAAGGCGTACACGCGCAGATCCGGCGTGTCCGCCGACCAGCGCGGCGGTTCGCGACCCTCGACCAGCGCCACCGCCAGGCCTTCGCCGGCCAGGGCCAGCGCACAGGCCGCGCCGACCACGCCGCCGCCCACCACCACCACATCCAGCACGCCACGCCGGCTCATGCGCGCGTCTCCCGGCACAGCTGCGGCACATCGCCGCGGAAGCCCATCGCGCCACCGACCAGGAACGACTGCAACGGCGCGGCCTGCGCCGCCGCCAGCAGGCCCAGGCTGCGCAGCGGGCGCAGCAGCGTGGCCGGATTGGCGGTCAGCCGCGCCAGCCCGCCGGAGAACGCCACCGTACGCTGGCGATCCTGTTCGCGGCGCTGCGCGTACTGCTGCAGCAGCGCCGGCGCGCCGGGGTCGGTGCCGTCGCGCTCGATCAGCTCGGCCAGGGTCAGCGCATCGCGCAAGCCCAGGTTGAAGCCCTGCGCGCCCAGCGGGTGCAGGGTCTGCGCGGCATTGCCCAGCAGCACCGCGCGCGCGTCGGTCAGCCGCTCGGCCAGCACCTGCACGATCGGGTAGGCGCTGCGCTCGCCGCTGCCGAGCAGGCGGCCGACGCGCCAGCCCAGCGCATCCTGCAGGCGCTGCAACCAGGCGCCCTCGTCCAGCGCGGCCACCGCATCGGCGTCCTCGGCGGCGACCGCGTGGATCGCGCCGTAATGGCGATCGCCGCGCGGCAACAAGGCGGTCGGGCCGTCGTCGCGGAAGCGCTCGTAGGCGGTGCCGTCGGGCTGGCGGCTGCCGCGCACCCGCGCCACGAACAAGGTCTGACGGAAATCGTGGCGCGCCGCGGCGATGCCCAGCGCTTCGCGCACCGCGCTGGCGCTGCCGTCAGCACCGACCAGCAGGCGCGCGTGCAGGACCTGCTCGCTGCCGTCACTGGCGATGCGCAGGCGTCGCTCACCTTCCTCGGTGTCGGCCTCCAGCGCCACGAACTGCGCCGGGCGATAGCGGGTCAGCCGCGTGGTCGCCGCCAGGCTGGCCTCCAGCGCCTCGCCGAAGTCGCGCGCCACCACTACCTGGCCGAAGGCCTCGCGCGCGTAGTCGGCGGCTTCCAGCCGCACCCGGCCGAAATCGCCGGCGCGGCTGACGTGGATGCGGCGGATCGGGCCGGTCGGCGCGCGCAGCCGCTGCATCACCCCGAGCGCGCTCAGCGCGTTGACCGTGGCGGCGGCGAAGCTGAGATTGCGCTGGTCGAACACCGGCGGCAACGCGCCCGGCGGCGCGGCCTCGACCAGGCCCACGTCGATCCCCAGCCGGTCCAGGGCGATGGCCAGGCTGGCGCCGACCAGGCCGCCGCCGACGATCACTACGTCATGTCGTTTGCTCATCCGGCCATGATACGACCGGCACCCGTCTGGCCGGTGAGCGCCACCGCCCAGCTTGCGCACCGTGGCGGCAGCGGCGCACGGCGCTCGCGCGCGCCGCGCTTCCAGTAGAATCCGGGGTCTTACGTGCCCCGGTGCCCGCCGCCATGACGCCTTCCGCCCACCGCCTCCCCGCCCTGCTGCTGCTGACCGCGCTGCTGGCCGCGACCCGCATCAACCACTTCGGAGCGATCCCGGACGCGTCGTGGGCGGTGTTCTTCGTCGGCGGCTTCTACCTGCGCAACTGGACCCGCTGGGCGTTCCCGCTGCTGATGGCGCTGGCGGTGCTGGTCGACTACCTGGTCATCCGCAGCCAGGGCCTGGATTTCTGGCAGCACTACTGCGTGTCGCCGGCCTACTGGTGCCTGATCCCGGCCTACTTCGTGCTGTGGGCCGGCGGCGCCTGGCTGGCGCAGCGCTACCGCGGCGCCGACTGGCGCGCCCTGGGCCTGGCCGCTGGCAGCCTGCTGGTGGCGGTGGCGTTGTGCCACCTGCTGGCGCAGGGCAGCTTCTACTGGGTCAGCCGCAGCGTGCCGCACCCGACCCTGGCCGGCTGGTGGCAGAACTACAGCGACTGGCTGCTGCCCTACCTGGGCAGCGCCAGCCTGTACGTGGCGCTGGCCGCGGCGATCCAGGTCGGCGTCGAGCAGCTGGCGCGGCTGGGCCAGCGCGGCCAGCCGGTCGGTCACTGACCGGGATGGGCAACCGCCTCTCCAAGATCTACACCCGCACCGGCGACGACGGCAGCACCGGCCTGGGCGACGGCAACCGGGTCGGCAAGGACTCGGCACGGGTCGCCGCCTACGGCACCGTGGACGAGGCCAACTCGGCGATCGGCGTGGTCCTGGCCTGCCCGCTGGCCGAGGACGTGCGGCAATTGCTGACCGCGATCCAGCACCAGTTGTTCGACCTCGGCGGGGAGCTGTGCATCCCCGGCCACGCCGCGATCCATGCCGCCGACATCGATGCGCTGGAACGGCACCTGGACCGCTACAACGACACCCTGCCGCCGCTGCAGGACTTCATCCTGCCCGCCGGCGGCGAGGCCGCGGCGCGCTGCCACCTGGCCCGCACCATCGTGCGCCGCGCCGAGCGCGAGACGGTGGCGCTGTCGCGGCAGGACGCGGTGCGCCCGGAAGCGGTGCGCTACCTGAACCGCCTGTCCGACCTGCTGTTCGTGCTGGCACGGGTGCTGGCGCGGGCCGACGGCCACGGCGAAGTGCTGTGGCGCCACGACCGGCGCCAGGCCTGAGCGACGCCCGGGCCGCGGCCGCGCATGCTGATCTACACCCATCCTGCCTGCCTGGGCCACGCGCCCGGGCCGGAACACCCGGAACGGCCGCAGCGCCTGGAGGCGGTAACCACCGCGCTGCGCGAGGCCTTTCCTGCGCTGGAATGGCGCGAGGCGCCGCTGGCCAAGCTCGGCGACCTGGCCCGGGTCCATGAGCGCGACCTGATCGATCGCGTCCTGGCCGACCTCGACGGCCCGCAGATGCTCGACGTGGACACGGTACTCGCGCCCGGCTCGCGCGCCGCCGCGCTGCGGGCCGCCGGCGCCGGCGTGGCCGCGGTGGACGCGGTCATGCACGGCGTCAGCGATACCGCGTTCTGCGCAGTCCGCCCGCCCGGCCACCACGCCACCGCCGACACCGCGATGGGTTTCTGTCTGTTCAACAACGTCGCCGTGGCCGCCGCCCACGCCCGCGATGCGCATGGCCTGGAGCGGATCGCCATCGTCGATTTCGACGTGCATCACGGCAACGGCACCCAGGCGATCTTCGAGCGCGAGCCCCGCGTGCAGTACCTCAGCACCCACCAGTCCGGGCTGTTCCCGCACACCGGCGGGGTCCACGACCGCGGCGTCGGCAACCTGCACAACGCGCTGCTGCCGCCGGGCAGCGGCGGCTTCCGCTTCCGCAACACCTGGGTCGACCAGTTGCTGCCGCTGCTGGACGCCTTCAAGCCGCAGCTGCTGCTGATCTCGGCCGGCTTCGACGCGCACATGCGCGATCCGCTGGCCGACCTGATGCTGGACACCGAGGACTTCGCCTGGATCACTGCCGAGCTGCGCGCGGTGGCACAGCGGCATGCGCGCGGCCGGGTGGTGTCCCTGCTGGAAGGCGGCTACGACCTGCAGGCCCTGCGCGAAGGCAGCGTCGCCCACGTCGACGCGCTGCGCTGAGCGTCCCGCCGGCCCGATGAACCCCGTCCCCCGCGCCGGGGACGCCTTCATTGCCCCTATGCACAGGATGGGGCAAGCTAGCGACCGTTTTCGCCCGATACCTGACGCGCGTGCGCCGAACCCTTCGCCTGCTCCCTCTTCCGTTCAGTATCGCCCTGTGCCTGCCGGCAGTGGCGGCTGAAAAGCCGCCGAACTGGGGCCTGTGCCCGACCCCGGACGTGCTGCCCAAGTTCGACGACGCGCAGCAGCCGGATCCCAAGCTCGCGCAGAACCGCGACCAGCAGCCGACCAATATCGAAGGCGACCAGCTGTCGGGCACCACCACCATCCCCAACTACACCGGCAACGTCGCGCTCAAGCGCGGCGACCAGTTCATGGGCACGGACAGCCTGCGGGTGGACACCGAGACCGGCAACTACATCGCCGAGGGCCACGTGCGCTACCAGGATTCGTCGATCCGCATGATCGCCGACCGCGCCGAGGGCAATCAGGACACCGATACCCACAAGATCACCAACATCCGCTACCAGCTGCTGGCCCGCCGCGGCAACGGCAAGGCCGACTCGGTCGACCTGCAGGGCGCGCTGGGGCAGATGCACCGCTCCACCTACACCACCTGCGACCCCTCGCAGCGGGTGTGGGAACTGCATGCGCCGGAAATCGACGTCGACAACGACGAGGGCTTCGGCACCGCACGCAACGCGATCCTGAAGGTCTACAACGTCCCGATCCTGTACGCGCCCTGGTTCAAGTTCCCGATCGACGATCGCCGCAGCAGCGGCTTCCTGTTCCCGGCGATCGGCATGTCCAGCCGCAACGGCTTCGACTACACCCAGCCGTACTACCTGAATCTGGCGCCGAACTACGACGCCACCTTGTATCCGCGTTTCATGGCCCGCCGCGGCCTGATGCTGGGCAGCGAATTCCGCTATCTCTACGATGGCGGCAAGGGCGAACTGCAGGCCGCCTACCTGCCAGACGACAAGCTGCGCGACAAGGATCGCGGCCGCTTCGGTTACCAGGGCTACCACAACATCAATTCGCAGTGGCAGGCGCGCGCCTCGCTGGCCTGGGTCAGCGACGAGCGCTACACGGAGGATTTCTCCAACCGTCTGCTCGGCAATGCGGTGTCCAACATCCAGAGCCAGATCGGCGTCTACGGCACCGGCGACACCTGGACCGCGGGCGTGATGGCCGACCGCTGGCAGCTGACCGACTACACCCTGACCGAGGACGCGCTGCCGTACAACCGTCAGCCGCGCGCCTTCTTCAACTGGGACCAGTCGTTCGGCAACTATTTCGAAGCCGGCCTGTACAGCGAAGCCGTACGTTTTGTGCACGACGACATTCATGAGAAGACCACGGACGGCACTTATGAGCGTACCGGCAATGTCACCGAAAAGCCCGGCGGCAGCCGCCTCGACCTCAAACCCTACATCTCGATGCCACTGGCTGGCGCCGCCTGGTTCCTCAAGCCCACCCTGGCCTGGCGCTATACCGCCTATCAACTCGACAAGGACCTGGCGGCCACGCTCGGCGGCGACACCACGCCCTCGCGCAGCCTGCCGATCGCCACCGTCGATGCCGGCGTGTACTTCGACCGCGACACCAAGATCGGCAACACCAACTATCTGCAGACCCTGGAACCGCGGCTGTTCTACCTGTACACCCCATACCGCGACCAGAACGACCTGCCGATCTTCGATACCCGCGAGTTCACCTTCAGCTGGGGCCAGTTGTTCCGCGATTCGCGCTACACCGGCGCCGACCGCCAGAACGACGCCAACCAGCTGACCATGGCGTTGAGCTCGCGCCTGCTGCGCCAGGACGACGGCAAGGAAAAGCTGTCGGTCAGCCTGGGCCAGATCCTGTATTTCAGCGATTCGCGGGTCAGCCTGCCCAACAGCGACACCACGATCGAGCAGGGCAAGTCGGCCTGGGTGGCCGATGCCAACTACATGATCAACGACCGCTGGAACCTGGGCGCCACCTACCAGTGGGATCCCAAGTACCGGCGCAAGGACCTGGCCAGTTTCCGCGCGCGCTATCTGATGCCGGGCGACGGCATCGTCAACATCGCCTACCGCTATCGCCGCGACCTGCTGGAGCAGGCCGATGTGTCGTTCCTGTACCCAATCAACCCGACCTGGAGCGTGGTGGGCCGGCATTACTACTCGCTGATGGACAAGAAGCCGTTGGAAAGCATCCTCGGCGTGCAGTGGGACAGCTGCTGCCTGGCGGTGCGGGCGCTGGCGCGGCGTTACGTGCGAAACCGCACCGGCGCGCTGGATACCGCGTTCCAGGTCGAGTTCGTGCTCAAGGGCCTGTCGTCCCTGGGCCAGGACACGGACCGCGTTCTGCGCCGTGCTATTCTCGGCTACAACCGCGACGACCTGTACTTGGTCCCGCCCAGCAACACCACGACCGATCCGGACGCTTACGATCCGAACCAGATTCCATGACCAAGACCCTTTCTGTAGTTCTCGCCGCCCTGATGGCGGTCGCCGGCGTGTCCGCTCCGGCCGCCGCGCAACAAACCCAACCGCTGGACCGCATCGCCGCGGTGGTCGACGAGGATGTCGTGCTGCAAAGCGAACTGGATCGTGCCGTGCGCAACGTGAAGGCGCAGTATGCCGGTCGCGAGGCGCAGCTGCCGCCGGATAACGTGCTGCAGCGGCAGGTGCTGGAACGCCTGGTCCTGGTCAAGCTGCAGGTCGCGCGTGCCAACAGCACCGGCATCCGCGTCGGCGACGACGAACTGAACCGCGCCATCGCCAGCATCGCCCAGCAGAACGGCACCGACGTGGACGGCCTGCGCAAGAAGCTGGCCGCCGACGGCATGTCCTACACCGACTTCCGCAACTCGGTGCGCGACGAGATCACCGTGCAGCGCCTGCGCCAGAGCTTCGCGCAGAGCCGCATCAACGTCAGCGAGGCCGAAGTCGACGCAGCGCTGGCGCAGCAGGCCACCACTGGTGCGCAGTACCACCTGGCGCACATCCTGGTCGGCCTGCCGGAAGGCGCCACCGCCGAGCAGATCAAGACCGCCCAGGGCAAGATCGACGGGGTCAAGACCCTGATCGACAAGGGCGAGATCGACTTCAACGCCGCGGCGGTGCGCTACTCCGACAGCCCCAATGCGCTGGAAGGCGGCGACCTGGGCTGGCGCAGCCTGGACGAAATCCCCAATGCGTTCGCGCAGCTGATCCGCGACATGAAGCCGGGCCAGGTGGTCGGCCCGCTGCGCGGCCCCAGCGGCTTCCAGTTGCTGAAGCTGGTCGAGGTGCGCGACGCCTCGGCCAATCCGGAAAAGAAGACCGTCACCGAGTACCACGCCCGCCACATCCTGATCCGGGTCAACGACGCGCAGCCCGATGCGGCCGCCAAGGCCAAGATCGAGACCCTGCGTGCGCGCATCGCCGGCGGCGCCGACTTCCAGGCCGTGGCCAAGGAAGCGTCGGAAGACACCAACAGCCGCAGCCAGGGCGGCGATCTGGGCTGGTTCCCGGCCGACGCGTTCGGCCCGGACTTCGGCCGCCAGGTCGCGAGCCTGCAGGATGGCCAGGTGTCGCAGCCGTTCCGCACCGAGGCCGGCTGGCACATCGTGCAGCGCGTCGCCGAGCGCCAGACCGACGTGACCAGCGACACCCAGCGCGCCCAGGTCCGCGAGACCATCGGCCGCCGCAAGCTGGAAGAGGAATACAACCGCTTCCTGCAGGAAATGCGCGGCGAAGCCTACGTCGACCTGCGTGTGGGCAACACCGACGCCGCCACCGCGCCGGCGGCCACGCCCGCGCCGGCGCCCGCCGCCAAGCCCTGACCCATGCGCCCCTCGCTCGCGCTGGTGCCGGGCGAGCCGGGCGGGATCGGCCCGGAGCTGTGCGTGCGGCTGGCGCAACAGCCGCGCCACGACTACCAGCTCCTGGCCTTCGCCGATCCCGACACCTTGCGCGCCGCCGCGGCGGCGCTGTCGCTGCCGCTGCAGCTGCTCCCCGAATCCAGCCCCGCCCTCGCCCCTGGCGACCTGCGCCTGCGCACGGTCGCCAATGCCGCGCCCAGCCGCTTCGGTGCGACCGAGCCGGCCAATGCCGCGGCGGTCATCGCCGCGCTGACCCAGGCCGCCGACGCCTGCCTGACGGGCGAACTGGCCGGCATGGTCACCGGCCCGGTGCACAAGGCCGCGATCAACGCCGGCGGCATCGCCTACACCGGCACCACCGAACTGCTGGCCCAACACGCCGGCCGCGAGGTGGTGATGATGCTGGCCAACGCCATCGTGCGCGTGGCCCTGGTCACCACCCACCTGCCGCTGCGTGCGGTCGCCGATGCGCTCACCCCGACCCTGCTGGAGCGCAGCCTGCGCATCACCGAGGCCGCCTTGCGCGGCGAGTTCGGCATCGCCGCGCCGACCATCGCCGTGCTGGGGCTGAACCCGCATGCCGGCGAGGACGGCCATCTGGGCCTGGAGGAGATCCAGGTGATGCAGCCGGTGCTGGACGCCTTGCGCGCGCAAGGCATGCGCCTGCTCGGCCCGCTGCCGGCCGATACCGCGTTCCTGCCGCAGAAGCTGGCGAGCGTGGACGCGGTGCTGGCGATGTACCACGACCAGGGCCTGCCGGTGCTCAAGTACAGCGGCTTCGAGCAGGCGGTGAACCTGACCCTGGGCCTGCCCTACCCGCGCGTGGCGGTCGACCACGGCACCGCGCTGGAGTTGGCCGGCCGCGGTGTCGCGGACCCGTCCAGCCTGTTCGCCGCCACCGCGCTGTGCGCGCAACTGGCTGCGCGCCGCGCGCAGTCCTAGCTGCCGGGCCGAGCGCGTTCGGCGCGCTGTCGCGACCAGGTTCCCGGTCATGCCGGTCGCGGCTGAAGCCACGCCTACGTCGCCGCAGGCGCGCGCCACCCCGTGCATGCCGATAAAATGCCTGGCATGACCTCCTCCTCCGGCTTCGGCGCCCCGGCCAAGAAATCCCTCGGCCAGCACTTCCTCAGCGATCGCCACTACATCGACAGCATCGTCCGCGCGGTCGATCCCAAGCCGGGCGATCGCCTGGTGGAGATCGGTCCCGGCCAGGGCGCGATCACCTTCCCGCTGCTGCGCCGGCATGGCCAGCTGACCGTGATCGAATTCGACCGCGACCTGATCGCACCACTGACCGCGGCGGCGGCCGACGTCGGCACCCTGACCATCCTCAACCGCGACGTGCTGTCGGTGGATTTCGCCGCCCTGGCCGAGGGCGCACGCATCCGCCTGGTCGGCAACCTGCCGTACAACATTTCCTCGCCGATCCTGTTCCATGCGCTGGACCACGCCGCGGCGATCGCCGACATGCATTTCATGCTGCAGAAAGAAGTGGTCGACCGCATGGCTGCCGACCCCGGCAGCAAGGTCTATGGCCGGCTCAGCGTGATGCTGCAGGCGTACTGCGAGGTGACCTCGCTGTTCGTGGTGCCGCCGGGCGCGTTCCGGCCGCCACCGAAGGTGGACTCGGCGGTGGTGCGGCTGGTGCCGCGGCCGCCGCAGACGGTGGGCATCGCCGATCCGAAGCGCTTCGCCGATGTGGTCCGCGCCGCGTTCGGGCAGCGTCGCAAGACCTTGCGCAACGCCTTGAACGGCGTCTGCGATGCCGCCCAGTTCGAGGCCGCGGGCGTGCGCCCGGACGCGCGCGCCGAGCAGCTCGAGGTCGCCGACTTCGTGCGCCTGGCCAACGTCGCGCACGCCTGAGCGAATTCCGCATCGCGCGGCATGCGTGATGCGAACGCCCCGCGAGCGTCGCTTTGCACCGTGCACACCGGCGCAGGCAGCGCAGGCCGGCCTGCGCCGCGGCATGGCGACGACGGCGCCGCCGCGACGCCACAGCGCGGCCAGCCACACCACCCGGGCCACCTCTCCAACGGCGGTCCTGCTGACCACTGCCCGCGCAACAGGAAGCCCATCCAGGCGGCGCACCCGCGCCGCAGCCAGGGCCACTGTCACGCGCCAGCGACGTGGCGATGGCAACCGCTGACGCATCTCGCCTCAAACGGCAAAACACGCTCTAAACTGTGGGGATGAACGATGACGCCCCCTATCGGATCGAGGTCGAAGTGTCGCCCCGATTCCTCGACGACCAATCGGCGCCGGAGGACGGACGCTACACGTTCGCCTACACGATCCGCATCCACAACCGCGGCCGCGTCGCCGCGCGCCTGATCGCCCGGCACTGGGAGATCACCGACGGCAACGGCCGCATCGAACGCGTGGACGGCGACGGCGTGGTCGGCGAACAGCCGCGGCTGCGTCCGGGCGAGGATTTCCGCTACACCTCCGGGCTGGTGCTGGAGACCGAGCACGGCACGATGCGCGGCCACTACGACATGGAGGCCGACGACGGCACCCAGTTCATCGCCGCGATCGCCCCGTTCGTGCTGTCCGTGCCACGGACCCTGCACTGATGGCGGTCTGGGCGATCGGCGACCTGCAGGGTTGCTACGACATCACCCAGCAGTTGCTGGAGAAGATCCGCTTCGATCCGGCGGTGGACCGGCTGTGGTTCTGCGGCGACCTGGTCAACCGCGGCGGGCAGTCGCTGGAGACCCTGCGTCTGGTGCACTCGCTGCGCGAGCACAGCGTGGTCGTGCTGGGCAACCACGACCTGTCGCTGCTGGCGATCGGCGAGCGCAGCCCGGACGAGCAGCGCAAGGTCAACCCGGACCTGCAGCGCATCGTGCTGGCCGAGGACCGCGACGAACTGCTGACCTGGCTGCGCATGCAGAAGCTGCTGCACGCCGACCGCCAGCTCGGCTGGATGATGATCCACGCAGGCCTGGCGCCGAAATGGACCACGGCGCTGGCCGAGAAGCACGCACGCGAGGTCGAGCAGCAACTGCACGGCAACGGCTATCGCAAGCTGTTCCGCAACATGTACGGCGACCGCCCCGCCTGGTCGCCGGGCCTGACCGGTTACGACCGTTCGCGCGCGATCATCAACCTGTTCACCCGCGCCCGTTACTGCACCCCGCGCGGACGCATCGCGATCGAGGAAAAGGGCACGCCCGGCACCCAGGCGCAGGGCCTGTACCCATGGTTCGAAGTGCCGGGACGGGTCGAGCGCGACCTGAAGATCGTCTGCGGGCACTGGTCGACGCTGGGCCTGACCATCACCCAGGGCGTGCACGCGATCGACACCGGCGCGGTCTGGGGCGGCAAGCTCACCGCCCTGCGCCTGGACAGCGAGGACCTGCAGGTCGTGCAGGTCCCCGGCCGGCCAGTGCAGGGACCGCCGCCGGCGGCGCGCAGCGGCACCCCACGGCGGCGCAGCGCGCCGAACCGTGGACAGGCGCCGGCTGCCTCTGCGCCCGAGCAGGAGTGAGGTCTCGCGAGACGGTGCATGTCGTAGGAGCGGCTTCAGCCGCGACAGGCGTTCCCGGGAATGCGCGTCGCGGCTGAAGCCGCTCCTACGACAATCCCGGCATGTGCGCCGGCATCCGCCAGCCGCTACTTACACCGCGCCAGATCGGCGCCGGTAGTCCACGAACTCGAAGGCCAACGCGTGCCGCGCATCGACCGGATGCGCCTGCCGCGCCACCACTTCCCACTGCGCCGGATCGAACGCGGGGAAATGCGCATCGGCACCGTCGACCACGGTGTCGACATGGGTCAGGTACAGCGCCTCGGCCAACGGCAGAGCCAGGGCGAAGATGTCGCCGCCGCCGATCACCGCCAGCTCCGTCGCGCCGGACGCACGCGCCGCGTCGATCGCCGCCTGCAGCGACGCCACCGCCTGCATGTCCGCGAACGGCACCTGCCCGGAACGGGTCATCACCAGGTTCAAGCGCCCGGGCAGTGCGCGCCCGAGCGACTGCGCGGTCTTGCGCCCCATCAGCACCGGCTTGCCGAGGGTCAGCGCCTTGAACCGCTTGAGATCGTCCGGCAGGCGCCACGGCAAGTCGTTGTCGCGACCGATCGCATTGGCCCGATCCAGCGCCGCGATGAGGCTCAACTGCAGAGGGTGGCGCGTAAGCGGCGCCGCATCCGTCCCCGTCGCGACGGCGGCGCTCGCCGATTCCCGATTCCACATTCCCGATTCCCAGCTGCTGCTCACACCGCCACCGGCGCCTTGATCGCCGGATGCGGGTCATACCCCTCGATGGCGATGTCGTCGTAGCTGAAGGCGAACAGATCGGTCACCGCCGGATTCAGTCGCAGCCGCGGCAACGGCCGCGGCGTGCGCGCCAGTTGCTCACGCGCCTGCGCGAAGTGATTGGAATACAGATGCGCATCGCCCAGCGTGTGCACGAAATCGCCCACACCCAGCCCGGTGGCCTGCGCCACCATGTGGGTCAGCAGCGCATAGCTGGCGATGTTGAACGGCACGCCGAGGAAGATGTCGCCGCTGCGCTGGTACAGCTGGCAACTGAGCCTGCCGTCGACCACGTAGAACTGGAACAGGCTGTGGCAGGGCATCAGCGCCATCTGCGGCAGTTCGGCCACGTTCCAGGCGCTGATCACCAGCCGCCGCGAATCCGGATTGCGCTTGATCTCGTCCACCAGCCACTGCATCTGGTCGATCTCGCGGCCGTCGGCGCCGGTCCAGCGTCGCCACTGCTTGCCGTACACCGGGCCGAGTTCGCCCTGCGCGTCGGCCCACTCGTCCCAGATGCTGACCTTGTTGTCCTTGAGATAGGCGATGTTGGTCTCGCCCTTCAGGAACCACAGCAGCTCGTGCACGATCGAGCGAAGGTGCAGCTTCTTGGTGGTGACCAGGGGGAAGCCGTCGTTGAGGTCGAAACGCATCTGCCAGCCGAACACGCTGCGCGTGCCGGTGCCGGTGCGGTCGGCTTTCTCCGCGCCGTGCTCCAGCACGTGCTGCAGCAGGTCCAGGTACTGCTTCACTTGGTCACCTCCGGCGGCGGCACCGGCTGCAGCACCGGCGCACTGCGCGAGCGCCACAGCAGGAACACGCCCAGCAGGATCAGCGGAATGCTCAGCTGCTGGCCGCGGGTCAGCCAATGGAACGCCAGGTAGCCGAGCTGCGCATCCGGCACCCGCACGAACTCCACGGCGAAGCGGAACACGCCGTACAGCAGCGCGAACAGGCCGGACACCGCATAGCGCGCGCGCGGTTTCATCGAGAACGTCCACAGCACCACGAACATCACCAGCCCTTCCAGCGCCGCTTCGTAGAGCTGCGAGGGATGGCGGGCATAGCGATCGAGCATGCCGGCAGCGTATTGCTGCTGCAGTTGCGCGGTGCTCATCAGGCTTTCCAGTGCGGGGGCGTTGGCCACCCCGTCCTGCACCGGCGCGTGCGGGAAGATCACGCCCCAGCCGGCGTGGGTCAACTTGCCCCACAACTCGCCGCCGACGAAATTGCCGACGCGACCGAAGCCCAGGCCCAGCGGCACCAGCGGCGCGATGAAGTCGACGGTGTCGAAGAAGTGCAGGCGCGCCTTGCGCGTCCACCACAGACAGGCCGCCAGCACGCCCAGCAGGCCGCCGTGGAAGCTCATGCCGCCGTCCCACACCTTGAAGATCAGCAGCGGATCGGCCAGGAAATCGGACAGCGCGTAGAACAGCATGTAGCCGATGCGCCCGCCCAGCACCACGCCGAGCATCGCGTAGAACAGCAGGTCGGAGAAGCCGTCCTCGTTCACCCCGGGCAGGCGCCCGGCGCGGATGCGGCGGCGGCCCAGCCACCAGGCCGAGATGAAGCCGGCCAAGTACATCAGCCCGTACCAATGCACCTTCACCGGCCCGAGCGAGAAGGCGATGGGGTCGATCTGGTGGAGATAGGTCATGCGCAAGCGTCGGCCGGGGGCAAAGAGTGCCTATTCTGCCACCGACTCCGCTGGTTGCCGCGCCTACGGACGGCGCGGCGGGGTGGCGCTTCATCTGCTGGCAGGCGCACGCGTCTGCCACTGACTCGACCGCCGACGCTGCGCGTGACCGATGTACAGTCGGACGCTATGCGCATTCCCGTAGGAGCGGCTTCAGCCGCGACGGGCTTTACCGGGAACGTCGCGGCTGAAGCCGCTCCTACGGGAGGATGCGTCGACGGCAAGGTCGGTGCACAAATCCCAGCCAAAGCAAATGGCTCGGATCGGCAGCATATGGGCAGCGCATTCTGCGGCTGCCTGCATGCTTACCGACGCTGGGCCTGCTGAAATCCACCACATCGCGCCAACGCCGCGTGTCATCTACCGACAGCACACACCCGAACGACAGGCACGCTCAGTCCAGCACCCGCGGCAGATTCGGCAATTCGTTCTCGCCCTGCTGGCCCGGCTGTGCCGGGAAGTGCGCAGCCAGCAATGCGGACACTGCGCCGACGCCGGCGATCACCGCCTGTTCGGGCTGGCCCGCGCGCATGTCGCGCTCGATCAGCGCGCACACCTGCCGCCACTGCGCCGCGTCCACCCGTCCGCGCAGGCCGCGGTCGGCGACGATTTCGATGTGGTGATCGGCCAGCAGCAGGTAGATCAGCACGCCGTTGTTGGCCTCGGTATCCCAGGTACGCAACTGCGCGAACGCGTGCTCGGCGCGCAGCCGCGGCGCCATGCCGCGCAGCACCTGCGCCGGCGTCAGCCCCGATTCCACCGCGAACATCACCTGCCCGCTGTGCAGCCGCTCGCCCTCGGCGATCGCCGCGCCGATGCGCTCCAGGCTGGCCGCCGGGAACAGCCGCTGTGCCGAGGGCGCGAACAGGTGCCGGAGCAGGCGCATCACCAGCTCCCCGAGGCGCCGCCGCCTCCGGAACTGCCGCCGCCACCGCCCCAGCCGCCGCCACCGAAGCCGCCTCCGCCGCCACCCCAACCACCTCCACCGCCGCCCCAGCCACCGCCGAAGCCGCCGCCCCCCCAGCCACCCCAACCGCCACCCCCAGCCGAGCGGCCAGGCGCGATGCCGACGAACAGGCCCAGCAGCAGGCCGATCGCGCCGGTCAGCGCACCGACGAACAGCGACAGGCTCAGCAGCAGGCCGACGCCGCCGCCGACCACGCCGCTCAGCACACCGCGCACCGGGCGCGACAGCCGCGCGAACAGCACCTGCGCGACCAGCGCCGCGAACAGGCCGGCAAAGAATCCGAATCCCAGGCCGCCGCCGCGCGAGGTGGAAGCGTGCGCACTCACCGGCGCCGGCAACGCCTCGCCGTCGATCAGCTTGACCAGCATCGCGGTCGCTTCGGCAATGCCGCCGCTGTAGTCGCCGGCGCGAAAACGCGGCACCAGGTACTCCTGGATGATGCGGTTGGCCGTGGCGTCGGGAATCGCGCCCTCCAGGCCGTAGCCGGGCTGGATGCGCACGCGCCGGTCGTTCTTGGCCACCACCAGCAGCACGCCGTCGTCCACGCCCTTGCGGCCGAGCTTCCACTGGTCGAATACGCGCTGGGTGTACTGCTCGATGCTCTCCGGGGCGGTGCTGGGCACCACCAGCACCTGCAGCTGGCTGCCCTTGCGTTGCTGCAACTGCACCGCCTGCCGGTCCAGTTCCAGGCGCTGGTTCGGCGTCAGGGTGCCGGTGGTGTCGACGACCGGCGCATCCAGCGGCGGGATCGGCGCCTCGGCCTGCGCCCAGGCCAGCCACGGCAACAGCGCCAGCAGCAGCAACAGCCAGACGCAGACGTGCCGATGGCCGGCCGCAGGGCGGGCGCCGCCGCGCGACGCGGTCGGTGCGGCGGCGCGCTCAGCCGCGGAGGTGAAATGCACGGTCGGGCCGGCCTGCCGCGACGCTTACTGCGCCGGTGCCGGCTGCTGCGGCTGCTGCGGCGCGGACGCCGGCTGGCCGCCGAAGTTCACCGCCGGCGCCTCGGAGATCTGCGCCTCGTTCTCCACCGAGAAGTTGGGCTTCTCCTTGTAGCCGAACATCTTGGCGGTGAGCACCTGCGGGAAGGACAGGATGTAGGTGTTGTAGTCCTGCACCGCCTGGATGTAGCGGCCGCGCGCCACGGTGATGCGGTTTTCGGTGCCTTCCAGTTGCGCCTGCAGGTCGCGGAAGGCCTGGTCGGATTTCAGGTTCGGGTAGTTCTCGCTGACCACCAGCAGCCGCGACAACGCGCTGGACAGCTGGCCCTGCGCCTGCTGGAACTGCTGCAGCGAGGCGGCGTCGTCGGCGTTGACCTGCACCTGGCCGACGCGGGCGCGGGCGTTGGTCACGTCGGTGAGCACCTGCCGCTCCTGGTCGGCATAGCCCTTGACCGTGTTGACCAGGTTCGGCACCAGGTCGGCACGGCGCTTGTACTGGTTCAGCACTTCCGACCAGCCGGCCTTGACCGCCTGATCCTTCTGCTGGATCGCGTTGTAGCCGCAGCCGGACAGCAACACCGCCAGCGCGGCCAGGAACAGGGAGCGGGACAACAGGCGCATGCGAGGACTCCGGCAGATGACTGCGCGCAGCTTGCCACGCCGCCGGTGAAAACGCAGCCGACCTCAGCGGTGGTTCACCACTTCCCCGCGCCGGGCACCTGGTGCGCGGCGGCACGCCGGCGCATCAGCAGGTTCAGCCACTCCACCAGCACCGAGAAGCCCATCGCCGCGTAGATGTAGGGCTTGGGCACGTGCACGTCCAGGCCGTCCAGGATCAGCACCACGCCGATCATCAGGATGAAGGCCAGCGCCAGCATCTTCACCGTCGGGTTGGCGTCGATGAAACGACCCAGCGGGTTGGCCGCCAGCAGCATCACCGCCACCGCCAGCAGCACCGCGGCGATCATCACTGGGATGTGCTGGGCCATGCCGACCGCGGTGATCACCGAGTCCAGCGAGAACACGATGTCGATCACCGCGATCTGCGCGATCACCATCCAGAACACGCCCGAGGCCTTGCTGGTGGTGGGGTCTTCATCCTCGCCGCCGGTGATCAGCTCGCGGATCTCCATGGTGCCCTTCACCAGCAGGAACAGGCCGCCGACGATCAGCACCAGATCGCGGATCGAGATGCCCATGCCGGCGACGCTGAACAACTCGCCCTGCATCCGCGCCAGGAACGCCAGCGACACCAGCAGCGCGATGCGGGTCAGGCACGCCACGGCGATGCCGAACTTGCGCGCGGCCGGGCGCTGCGCTTCCGGCAGCTTGCCCACGGCGATGGAGATGAACACCAGGTTGTCGATGCCCAGCACGATCTCCAACGCACTCAGCGTCAACAGCGTCAGCCAGGTGTTGGGGTCGGCGAGAAACTCGAGGGCCATGGTGTCGGGTCCTTTAACGGAAGAAGAAACGGGCGGCGATCACAGCAGGCGCGGCAGCAGGATCAGGCCCCAGCACAGCACCACGTTGGCCAGCATCACGAACACCGCAGCCGAGCCCATGTCCTTGGCGCGGCCGGCCAGCTCGTGATGCTCGGGACCATAGCGCTCGATCACTGCCTCGATCGCCGAATTCAGCAGTTCCACCGCCAGCACCAGCAGCAGCGAGCCGATCATCAGCACCCGCTGCACCGGCCCCTGCCCCAGCCACAGCGCCAGCGGCGCCAGGATCAGGAACAGGCACACCTCCAGGCGGAACGAGGATTCGTGCAGCCAGGCCGCGCGCAGCCCCTGCCAGGACCAACGCGCCGCCATCAGCATGCGGCGCGGCCCGCGCGGCAGATGCCCGAACTGGTCGGCCACGGCTCAGTCCCGCCCCGGGCAACGGGGACGCGACGACGGCGGCCGGAAGGAATCGGTCATGGGCAAGGGCGCAGCGGGATAGGCCGCAATTTTGCCACAAGCCCCGCGGCGGCGCCGGCATCGCCGCGGATTTGCCTGCATGTCGCGCCTGCGGCACCATCGCCGATCCCCTTGCTTCGAGGAGGCGTCATGCCCCGTTCGCCGCTGCGCGCACCGCTGCTCGCCCTGAGTCTGTTCAGCCTGTCCCTGCTGGGCCTGTCGCCGGCACGGGCGCTCACCCCACCCGCGGCGCCCAGCGTGCCGGACCAGGTCTCCAATGCCGCCTGGGAAGAGGACATGGCGCGCTTCGCCAAGGACGACGCCGCGCATCCGGTGCAACCCGGCGGCGTGCTGTTCGTCGGCAGCTCCTCGATCCGCTTCTGGACCTCGCTGGCCACCGACTTTCCTGGCGTGCCGACGCTCAATCGCGGCTTCGGCGGCTCGGAGATCCGCGACAGCACCTGGTACGCCGACCGCATCGTGGTGCCGTACAAGCCGCGCCTGATCGTGTTCTACGCCGGCGACAACGACCTCAACAGCGGCCGCAGCCCGCAGCAGGTGCGCGACGACTTCGTGGCCTTCGTGACCCGCGTGCGCCGCGACCTGCCCAAGACCCGCATCGTCTACCTGTCGATCAAGCCCAGTCCCTCGCGTGCAGCGCTGATGCCGAAGATGGCCGAGGCCAACGCGCTGATCCGCAAGGCCGCCGCCGGCCTCAAGCAGGTCCAGTTCGTCGACGTGTACACGCCGATGCTGGGCGCCGACGGGCAGCCGCGCGCCGAGCTGTTCGGCCCGGACAAGCTGCACATGAACGCGGCCGGCTACGCGCTGTGGCGTGACACCCTGCGGCCCTACCTGAGCCCCTGACACGACGATGAGCGGCCTTGCGCGCCAGCATGTAGGCCGGGGGCGTGCCGGCGCGGCCCGGACGCGCCGGCAGTCGGGCTTCGCCGTCTCCGGCCTGGAGTAAGCCAGGATGCCCAGGGCCCTGGTCATCGAAGACGACGAAGTAACCGCCCGCGACATCGTCGCGGAACTCGGCGCGCACGGCTTCAGTGCCGACTGGATCGCCGACGGACGCGACGGCCTGCAGCGCGCGCTGGCCGATGGCTACGACATCATCACCCTCGACCGCATGCTGCCGGGCATGGACGGCATCGACGTGGTGTCCGAACTGCGCAAGCACGCGGTGCAGACGCCGGTGCTGATGATCAGCGCACTCTCCGAGGTGGACGAGCGCGTGCGCGGCCTGCGCGCAGGCGGCGACGACTACCTGACCAAGCCGTTCTCGCCCGACGAACTGGTCGCGCGTGCCGAAGTGCTGGTGCGCCGCCACCGCAGCGCGACCGCACCGGAAACCCGCCTGCGCGTGGCGGACCTGGAGCTCGACCTGGTCCGCCACAACGCCTTGCGCAACGGCCAGCCGCTGACCCTGCTGCCGACCGAGTTCCGCCTGCTCGAATTCCTGATGCGCAACGCCGGCCAGGTGGTGACGCGACAGATGATCTTCGAGCATGTCTGGGGCTTCCATTTCGATCCGGGCACCAACGTGATCGACGTCCACATCGGCCGCCTTCGCCGCAAGATCGACGGCAACGGCCAGCCGCCGCTCATCCGCACGATGCGCGGCTCGGGGTATGTCCTTGGTCCCGCTGAGTGACGCCTGGCGGTCGGCCACCTCGCGACTGATCCTGATCTACGGGTCGCTGTTCGCGATCTGGTGCATCGTGCTGCTGGGCATCGTGCAGTGGGAGTCCACCCGCTATCTCTCGCACGTGATCGACCAGATGCTGGTCGCGCGCATCCATTACCTGGAACACACCGACCCCAGGCGCCTGGCCGACACGGTGGGCCAGGCCAACGCCATCGACATCCAGGGCTTCATGTGGGTCGGCCTGTTCGACCCGCAGGGACGCCGCATCGCCGGCAACATCGCCGAGGTGCCCAGGGACCTGGCGGCCGATGGCAGCGTCGGCGTGGTCAGCGCCAGGTTGATCGGCAGCGGGCGCAGCGGCCAGATCCGGGCGCACGGCATCGCCCGGCAACTCCCGGACGGCCGTCGCCTGGTCGTGGCGAAGGCCAGTACCGTCATCGACGGACTGACCGCGATCATCTACCGCGGACTGCTGTGGGGCCTGTCGTTGACCCTGCTGCCCGGCGTGCTCGGCGGCCTGCTCATCGCGCGCGGCCCGGCCCGACGGATCCGCGCCATCCAGCAGGCCATGCAACCCATCCACCGTGGCGATCTCAGCGTGCGCCTGCCGGTGTCCCGGCGCGGCGACGAGGTGGATCTGCTGGCAGCCACGGTGAACAGGACGCTGGGCGAGGTCGAGCGCCTGCTCGGCGAGGTGAAGGGCGTCACCGACAACATCGCCCACGACTTGCGCACCCCGCTGACGCGCATGCGAACGCGCCTGCACCGGCTGCAGCAGCAGTTCGCCAGCCGCCCGGAAGGCGCGCAGCTGGACGAATGCGTGGGCGAGATCGACACCGTGCTGACCCGTTTCCGCGCGCTGCTGCGCGTGTCGGAACTGGAAGACCGCCAGCGCAGCGCCTGCTTCTCGACGATCGACCTCGCCCCGCTGCTGCACGAGGTCCACGCGTTCTACGCACCCTTGGCCGAGGACCGCGGCCAGACCTTCGACCTCGCCATGGCGCCGCTGCCGGCCGTGCACGGCGATCGGCACCTGCTGTTCGAGGCGCTGGCCAACCTGGTCAGCAATGCCATCAAGTTCACGCCCGACGGCGGGACGATCCGCCTGCGCGCAGCCACCGACCAGGACGGCAACGCGCGTCTCGAGATCGCCGACAGCGGGCCCGGCATCGCCCCCGACGAGCGCCAGACGATCTTCCGCCGGTTCTACCGCGTCGACCAGACGCGCGCCAAGCCCGGCTGCGGGCTGGGCTTGGCGATCGTCAGCGCCATCGTGCGCCTGCACGGCTATACGTTGCAGGTGGGCGGCGACGCGCGCGGTGCCGTGTTCTCCCTGCTCTGCCCGCCCGCCGCGGCCGCGCCGTCCGCGGGCTGCACGCCCCGCCCTGCCTGAAACGGGGCACACCCGGTCCGCGGTCGTACGCCTCTCTCCACGTGCCGCCGCGCGCGGCTTGGCAGCGCCGGCCACGCGGCTTGCGGCACACGCCCCGACCTGCGCACAAGTCGTTGAACCATCGAGCGTTTGTGACCCCGGAATGGATGTCTAAATAAATCTTAATGCGGCCAGCAAGCGCCCCGCAGGCAAAATTCGCCGCGACGCAACATTCGCGCACGGAACCACTCCTCCAATGATTGGCCTTGTCCGGATCGCACTGACGCGACCGTATACCTTCGTCGTCCTGGCCCTGCTGATCCTGATCGTGGGTCCGCTCGCCGCATTGCGCACGCCTACCGACATCTTCCCGGATATCAAGATCCCGGTGATCGCCGTGGTCTGGCAGTACAACGGCCTGCCGCCCGACCAGATGGCCGGCCGCGTCAGCTCGCCGTTCGAACGCGTGCTCACCACCACCGTGAACGATGTCGAGCACACCGAGGCCACGTCGATCCAGGGCTTCGGCATCATCAAGATCTTCTTCCAGCCCAACGTCGACATCCGCACCGCCAACGCACAGGTCACCGCCGTCGCACAGACCATACTGCGGCAGTTGCCGCAAGGCACCACGCCGCCGCTGATCCTCAACTACAACGCCTCCACGGTGCCGATCATCCAGTTGGCGCTGTCCGGCAAGGGGCTCACCGAGCAGAACCTGGCCGACCTCGGCCTCAACATCATCCGTCCGCAGCTCACGTCGGTGGCCGGCGCGGCGATCCCGTATCCGTTCGGCGGCAAGACCCGCCAGGTGCAGATCGACATCGATCCGCCGGCGCTGCAGGCGCGCGGCCTCTCGGCGCAGGACCTGGCCAACGCGCTGGCGGCGCAGAACCTCATCACCCCGGTGGGCACGCAGAAGATCGGCAAGTACGAATACACGCTGCAGCTCAACAACGCGCCGCCGGACATCGAGGAACTGGGCAACCTGCCGGTGAAGACGATCGACGGCGCCACGGTGTTCATCCGCGACGTGGCGCATGTCCGCGACGGCGCGCCGCCGCAGACCAACATCGTGCACGTCAACGGCGACCGTTCGGTGCTGATGACGGTGATGAAGAACGGCTCGGCCTCGACGCTGGCGATCATCGCCGGCATCAAGGACCGGGTCGCGGCGATGAAGGATGCGCTGCCGCCGGACCTGCGGATCGTTCCCATCGGCGACCAGTCGCTGTTCGTGAGCGGCGCGATCGAGGGCGTGGCACGCGAAGGCGTGATCGCCGCGGCGCTGACCAGCCTGATGATCCTGCTGTTCCTCGGCAGCTGGCGTTCGACGCTGATCATCGCCATCTCGATCCCGCTGGCGATCCTCGGCTCGATCGCCGCGCTGTCGGCGATCGGCGAGACGCTGAACATCATGACCCTGGGCGGCCTGGCGCTCGCCGTGGGCATCCTGGTGGACGACGCCACGGTGACCATCGAGAACATCAACTGGCACCTGGAGCAGGGCAAGTCGGTGGAGACGGCGATCCTGGACGGTGCCTCGCAGATCGTGACGCCCGCCTTCGTCTCGCTGCTGTGCATCTGCATCGTGTTCGTGCCGATGTTCTTCCTGGAAGGCGTGGCGCGCTTCCTGTTCGTGCCGATGGCCGAAGCGGTGATGTTCGCGATGATCGCGTCCTTCCTCCTGTCGCGCACGCTGGTGCCGACCATGGCCAAGTACCTGTTGCGTCCGCATGCGCCGCATACCGACATGCACGGCGACGGCCATGGCCAGCCGCCGTCGCGCAATCCGCTGGTGCGCTTCCAGCGCGGCTTCGAAAAGCGCTTCGAGCGGCTGCGCGCCGGCTACTACGCGCTGCTCGAGACCGCGCTGCTGCGCCGCAGGATGTTCGTGCCCGGCTTCATGCTGTGCGTGGCGCTGTCGTTCCTGCTGCTGCCGATGCTCGGCCGCAACTTCTTCCCGTCGGTGGACTCGGGCCAGATCCTGATGCACGTGCGCGCGCCGGTCGGCACCCGCGTCGAGGAGACCGCACACCTGTTCGCCGACGTGACCGGCGCCGTGCGCAAGCTCATTCCGCCGCACGATCTGGCCGGCGTCGTCGACAACATCGGCCTGTCGTCCTCGGGCATCAACAACGCCGACAACAACACCGGCACCATCGGCTCGCAGGACGGCGACATCCAGATCGCGCTGAGCGAAGGCCACGCGCCCACCGCCGACTACGTGCGCACGCTGCGCCAGACCTTGCCGCGGCAGTTCCCGTCGGTGGTGTTCTCGTTTCCGCCGGCCGACATCATCAGCCAGATCCTGAACTTCGGCGCGCCGGCGCCGGTGGACCTGCAGATCCGCGGCCCGAACCTCGCCGCCAACTTCGCCTATGCCAACCGCCTGCTGCGCGAGATCCGCCGCGTCCCGGGCGTGGCGGACGCGCGCATCCAGCAGTCGCAGTCCAGCCCCGGCTTCGCGGTGAACGTGGATCGCAGCCTCGCGCAACAGGTGGGCATCACCGAGCGCGACGTCACCAGCAGCCTGGGCGTGAACCTCGCCGGCTCCAGCCAGATCGCGCCGACGTTCTGGCTGAACCCGCAGAACGGCGTGTCGTATCCGATCGTGATGCAGACGCCGCAGTACAGCCTGGACAGCCTGCCCGACCTGCAGAACGTGCCGATCAGCCCCAGCGCGGGCCAGGGCGGCGCGCAGAGCCTGGGCGGACTGGCGACGCTGTCGCGCACCGCGACCAATGCGGTGGTCAGCCAGTACAACATCAATGCGACCGTGGACATCTTCGCCTCCCCGCAGGACCGCGACCTGGGCGCGGTCGCGGCCGACATCCAGAAGATCCTCGATGCCGACCAGAAGTTCCTGCCCAAGGGGTCCAGCACGGTGCTGCTCGGCCAGGTGCAGACGATGAACAAGGCGTTCGCGGGCCTGATCTTCGGCCTGCTCGGCGCGATCGTGCTGATCTACCTGTTGATCGTGGTCAACTTCCAGTCGTGGAGCGATCCGTTCGTGATCGTGACCGCGTTGCCCGCGGCGATCGCCGGCATCGTCTGGATGCTGTTCGCCACGCACACCACCCTGTCGGTCCCCGCGCTCACCGGCGCCATCATGTGCATGGGCGTGGCCACGGCCAACTCGATCCTGGTGGTCAGCTTCTGCCGCGAGCGCCTCGCCGAGCACGGCGACGCGGCGAAGGCGGCGCTGGAAGGCGGCTTCGTGCGCTTCCGCCCGGTGCTGATGACCGCACTGGCAATGATCATCGGCATGGCGCCGATGGCACTGGGCCTGGGCGAAGGCGGCGAGCAGAACGCGCCGCTGGGCCGGGCCGTCATCGGCGGCCTGATCTTCGCCACCGTCAGTACGCTGTTCTTCGTGCCGATCGTCTTCAGCCTCATCCACCGCCGTGGTTCCCAGCCGTCCTCGCCGACGGCGCACGCCTCCGGAGCGTCCCCGCATGTCGCCTGATCTGTCGCCCCCCGTTTCGCCGCGCCGTCTCCGCCTAGCCGGCGTCATCGCCTCGATCGTGGTCCTGGCCATCGTCGTCGCCGGCATCGCCACGCGCGCCGGCGACGCGCACCGGCTGCGCGCATGGACCGACGACCAGGCGGTGCCGACGGTCAACGTCGTGGCTCCGGACACCGAGCAGGGCGCCGGCGTGCTCAACCTCCCCGGCCGCCTGGAAGCGTATGCCCGCGCGCCGATCTTCGCCCGGACCAGCGGCTACCTGAAATGGTGGAAAGCCGACATCGGCACCAAGGTGAAGGCCGGCGACGTGCTCGCCGAGATCGAAACGCCCGACCTGGACCAGCAGTTGCTTCAGGCCAAGGCCGACCTGGCCAACGCCCGGGTCAACGCCACCCTGGCCCAGACCACCGCCAAGCGCTGGCAGACCATGGGCCAGACCGAGGTGGTGTCGAAGCAGGCCGTGGACGAGAAGAACGGCGACTACGACGCCAAGCGTGCCCTTGCCCAGTCCGCACAGGCCAACCTCGAACGCCTCGAAGCGTTGAAGGGCTTCGCCAGACTGGTGGCGCCGTTCGACGGCACCGTCACCGCGCGCGAGACCGATGTCGGCGCGCTGATCAACGCCGGCGGCGGCGGCCAGGAACTGTTCGTCGTCTCGGACACGCACAAGCTGCGCATGTACGTGAACGTGCCGCAGAGCGATGCGCCGTCGGTGCGCGCCGGCAGCAAGGTGACGCTGACGGTGCCGGAATACCCGGGGCAGACCTTCAGCGGCGTCGTCGACAGCGCGTCGGGAGCGGTCAACGCCGCCTCGGGCACCACCCTGGTCCAGGTCGCCGTGGACAATCAGGACGGCCGGCTGATGCCGGGCGGCTACGCCAGCGTGCGTTTCGATCTGCCGGCCGACGCCGCGCTGGTGCGGGTCCCGGCCAGCGCGCTGGTGTTCGACGACAAGGGCCTGCGCGTGGCGGTGGTCGACGCGCACGACACGGTCGCCTTCAAGCCGGTGACCATCGCCCGCGACTTCGGCAAGACCGTGCAGCTCGGCTCGGGCATCGCCGCCGGCGACCGCCTGATCGAAAGCCCGCCGGACGGCCTGACCGACGGCGACAAGGTGCGCATCAGCGCGCCGAAGGCGGACGGCGGGCACACCAAGGCGTGAACACCACCGGCCGGTGTTCTCCTAAAAGAACACCGGCCATTGCGGTGCATTGAGCCGGCACAGGCCAGCGCCAGGGTGCCGGCCTGCGCCGACACGAACCTGCCGGGGTCAAGTCGCCGGGGAGAACCGCACCGTCGCGAGAATGCCGCCGCCCTCGGCGTTTTCCAGGGCCACCTGCCAGCCGAAGCGGTCGCATAGCCGGCGCACGATCGACAGGCCCAGCCCGGTGCCCTGCGGACGCTCCGGTTCGGCGCGGAAGAACGGCTCGAAGGCGTGTCGCAGCGCCTCCTCGGACATGCCGATGCCGGTGTCGCGGATACGGATGCGGTCGGCCTCGACCTCGACCTCCACGCGTCCGGCATCGGTATAGCTGCAGGCGTTGCGCAGCAGGTTGCTGACCACCACGTGCAGCACCCGCGGCGGCGCGTGCAGCGTCGCCGCGGCCAGCACGCGCACGCTCAGCGCGACCGGCTTGGCCGCCAGCAGTTCGCGCGCGTTTTCGGCCTCGTATTCCACCAACTCGGCAACGTCGATGGTCTCGCTCTGCGGCACCACGTCCGCTTCCCGCGCCAGGATCAGGAACGCGTCGATCACCGCTTCCATGTCGCGGCCGGCACGCTGGATCCGCTGCAGGCTGCGATTCAGGCGCGGCGGCAGTTCCTGCTCGGTCATCGCGATGTCGGTGGCGACGCGGATCACCGTCAGCGGGGTGCGCAGTTCATGGCTGGCATCGCGGGTGAAATTGCGTTCGCGGGCGACGTGGTCGGTAACGCGCTGGGCCAGGGCATGCAGCGCGGCGGCCAGCTGCCGTGCCTCGCCCTGCACGTCGGCCGGCAGGTTTTCCGGTGCCAGATCGGCGGCGGCCGGGTGCCGCGGATCCCAGCGCGAGACTCGCCGCGCCAGCCAGTTCATCGGCGACAGCAAGCGTCGCGACACCCGCCAGGTCAGCCAGGCCACCACGATCACCGCGATCAGGGTCAGCAGGGTCGGCACCACGCCGAACCAGAACGCCAGCCGCTGCGCCGGCGCGCGCAGGAACACCAGGTACAGGCGACCGGCCGGGTTCTGGTCGACCAGCACGATCTCGCCGCCGGGGCGGTCCTCGTGCAGGCCGGGCGCCAGCCCCCGCAGGTCGACGGGCACGGCGGCATCGGATTGGCCGGGCGCCACCAGATAGCCGCGCAGGCTATGGGTGTTGGGCGGAAGCTGCTGCGGCTGCTGCGCATGCACGCGCCAGTAATAGCGCGCTTCCTGCTGCAGGATCGAGCCGACCAGCGAGTGCTGCACGATTGCCACCACCAGATAACTGGCAAGCGTGACCACACAGCCCGCAAACACGATGCGGGCGATCAGGGCGAGGCGAAGTTTGCGCGGCAACCCGTGCGGCATACGGCATCCGTGATCGTTGCCGCGATTATAGGAAGGCCGATCGTGATCCTTTCGTGCAAACGGCCCCGTTCACCGGAGCCGCTGCGGATGTCACGGTCGGGCGCAGCCTCAGCTCATCGGCTGGGCGATGTCGGCGATGCGGTAACCGGCGCTCTGCACGGTGTGCAGCAGCGGGCGGTCGAACGGCTTGTCGATGATCTTGCGCAGGTTGTACAGATGGCTGCGCAGGGTGTCCGAATCCGGCAGGCCGTTGCCCCAGATCTCGCGCTCGATTTCCTGGCGGGTGACCACGCGCGGCGATTCGCGCATCAGGATGGTCAGCAGGCGCAGGCCGATCGGCGAGAGCTGCAGCTCGGTGCCGGCGCGGGTGGCACGCATGCTCACCGGGTCCAGCACCAGATCGGCCACCTTCAGCACTTCCGAGCCGACCTGGCGGCGCTCGCGGCGGATCAGCGCGCGCAGGCGCGCTTCCAGTTCCTGGATCGCGAACGGCTTGGTCAGGTAGTCGTCGGCACCGAAGCCCAGGCCGGTGAGCTTGTCGTCGAGCGTGTCGCGCGCGGTCAGCATCAGCACCGGGGTCGACTTGCGCGCGTCGTTGCGCAGGCGGCGGCACACTTCGATGCCGTCCAGACGCGGCAGCATCAGATCCAGCACCACCACGTCGTAGCTGTTCTCCGCCGCCAGGCGGTAGCCGTCCAGGCCATCGCAGGCGTAATCCACTTCGAATCCGCGGCCTTCCAGGTATTCGCCGATCATCTCGGAAATATTGCGGTTGTCTTCCACGACCAGCACGAGCCCGGATGTTTCCTTGGTCTGACGCATAACGCTTCCTCAGTCTTCAGCTTTGTGAAACATGCCGGATGTGCGGTGGTGGCGGCGTGAAGGCCGCTTCATCTGCATGAGCCGGAAAAAAACTACTGCGCGATCAATGGCTTGAGCTGCGGCCACACATTGTCGAGCACCTTCGGCTGGGCCGCGGCGGTGGGGTGCAGACCGTCGCCCTGCATCAGCGCCGGGTTCAGCGCCACGCCGTCCAGCAGGAACGGCAACAGGCCGGTCTGGTACTGCTTCGCCAGGTCCACGTAGACCGCGCGCAGGCGCTGGCGGTAGCCCGGGCCGTAGTTCGGCGGCACGTCGATGCCCAGCAGCAGCACCTTCGCACCCGCGTCACGGCTGAGCACGATCATCTTCTCCAGGTTGCCGCGCAGTTCGGCCGGGCTCAGCCCGCGCAACGCGTCGTTGCCGCCCAGTTCGATCACCACCACCGACGGCCGGTGCTTCTGCAGCAGCGCCGGCAGGCGGGTCAGCGCGCCGGAGGAGGTCTCGCCGCTGATGCTGGCATTGACCACGGCCGGCGGCGTCCGCATCTGTTGCTGCAGGCGCTTGTCCAGCAGGGCCACCCAGCCGGACTGCACCGGGATGTTGTGCGCGGCGCTGAGGCTGTCGCCGAGCACCAGCACCGGACCCGTCGCACCTTTGGCACAGGCGATGACGGGCAGCAGCACCCACCATGCCAGCAGCAGCCAGGCGCGGCGCGTCCAGGCCCGCTTGCTTCTCGTCTCGTCACCACGCATCGGAGATTCCCTCATCGACAGTCAGGCCCCCACGCTTCGCGCCGGCATCGCCATCGACGTGCGCGATGTCGGCAAATCCGTCAGCGGACCGGAGGGTACGGTCCACATTCTCGACAAGGTCGGATTGACCATCGGTGAAGGCGACAGCGTCGCCATCGTCGGTGCCTCCGGCTCCGGCAAGACCACCCTGCTCGGCTTGCTGGCCGGCCTCGACCTGCCCACGCGCGGCGAGATCGTGCTGGCCGGGCAGTCGCTCAATGCGCTGGACGAGGAAGCGCGCGCTGCGCTGCGCGCACGCGAGGTCGGCTTCGTGTTTCAGAGTTTCCACCTGCTGCCGTCGCTGACCGCGGCCGAGAACATCGCGCTGCCGCTGGAACTGGCCGGCCGCGAGGATCCGGCGCGGGTGCGCGAGGTGCTGGAGGCGGTCGGACTGAGCGCACGGGCGCGACACTATCCGCGGCAACTGTCCGGCGGCGAGCAACAGCGCGTGGCCCTGGCGCGCGCGTTCGTGGCGCGGCCGCGCATCCTGTTCGCCGACGAGCCCACCGGCAGCCTCGACCAGGCCACCGGGCAGCAGATCAGCGACCTGCTGTTCGCGCTCAACGCCGGCAGCGACACCACCCTGGTGCTGGTCACCCACGACATGCGCCTGGCGCAGCGCTGCGAGCACCGCTACCGCCTCGACGGCGGCCGCCTGCGCGCCGCCGACACGGCGGATGCCGCATGAACGTGCTGCGCCACGCCGCGCGCGCGCTGCGCCGCGAACTGTTCGCCGGCGACCTGCTGACCGTGTTCGCCGCGCTGGTGCTGGGCGTGGCGGTGATGACCGCGGTCGGCACCCTGGTCGACCGGGTGACCCTGGCGCTGACCGGCAGCGCCGCCGAGGTGATCGGCGGCGATCTCGGCGTCAGCGGGCGTCAGGACATCCCCGCCGCGTTCGCCGAGGAAGCGCAGCGGCGCGGGCTGCGCAGCACGCGCATGGTCAGTTTCCCGAGCGTGCTGTTCCATGGCGACGCCAGCCAGATGGCCAACATCAAGGCGGTGGGCGCCGGTTATCCGCTGCGCGGCGAACTACTGGTGGCGCGCGACACCGTCGGCGCCGGCAGCGAACGCGCCGGGCCGCCGCCACGCGGCGAGGCCTATGCCGATCCGCGCCTGCTTGAGGCGCTGGGCCTGAAGCTCGGCGATGCGCTGGAGTTCAGCGCAGGCACGCTGCGCGTGACCCGGGTGCTGCGCGCCGAGCCGGATGCCTCCGGGGAACTGATGCAGTTGTCGCCGCCGCTGCTGGTCAACCGCGCCGACGTCGATGCCGCCGGCCTGCTCGGCCCCGGCAGCCGCGCCTCCTATCGGCTGATGTTCGCCGGAGCGCCCGGCGAGATCGCCGCCCTGCGCGCATGGCTGGCACCGCGCGCCAAGGCGTTCCGCCTGGTCGGCATCGAGGACACCCAGCGCGGCGTACGCGGCGCCTTCGACCGCGCCGGGCGTTTCCTGGCGCTGGCCGCGTTGCTGGCGGTGCTGCTGGCCGGCGTCGCCACGGCGCTGGCCGCCAATCGCTTCGCGTTGCGCCGCATCGACAATGTGGCCGTGCTGCGCTGCCTCGGCGCGCGCCAGCGCGACATCCTCGGCGCGCTGGCGCTGCAGTTGCTGTTGCTGGCGATCCCCGCCTGCGCGCTCGGCGTGGGCCTGGGCATGCTGGCCCAGGTCGGCCTGGTCGAAGCGCTGGGCAGCCTGATTCCCAACCGCCTGCCGCTGCCGCAGGCCACGCCGGCGCTGGCCGGCGCCGGCATCGGCTTGTTGCTGTTGCTCGGCTTCGGCCTGCCGCCGCTGCTGCGCCTGCGCGACGTGCCGCCGATGCGGGTGCTCAACCGCAGCTTCGCCGCGCTGCCGCCGACCTCGCTGCTGGTCTATGCCGCGGCCCTGGTCGCCACCGTGGTGCTGGCGGTGTACGCCACCGGCGACGGCGTGCTGGCGGCCTGGGTGCTGGGCGGCCTGACCTTGCTGGCGGCGCTGGCCGCGGCGGTCGGCGGCCTGCTGCTGGCGGTATTGCGGCGGCTGCAGGGACGCCTGCGCGGGCCTTGGAAGCTGGGCCTGGCAGCACTGACCCGGCGCCGCGCGCTGAGCGTGGTGCAACTGGTGGGATTGTCGCTGTCGCTGTGCGCCCTGCTGTTGCTCGCGGTGATCGGCCCCGGCCTGCTCGGGCAATGGCGCGACCGGCTGCCGGCGGACACGCCGAACTACTTCCTGATGAACATCCAGCCCGACCAGGCCGAGCAGGTGCTGGGCACCCTGCGCACGCTCGGCGTGGCCGATGCGGCGGTGGAACCGTTCAGCACCGGCAAGCTGGTGGCGATCAACGGCAAGCCGCCACAGCGCCGCGAGCAGGGTCCGGAGGACGATGGCGACGGCAGCGATCGGCCGATCAACTTCTCTTGGCGGCATGAATTCCCTGCCGCCAACCGGCTGCTGTCCGGACGCTTCTGGGCCGCCGACAGCACCGCCGCCGAAGCCTCGGTAGAGGAAGGCTGGGCGCAGCGCTACGGGCTCAAGCTCGGCGACCGCATCACCCTGCTGCTCGGCGACCAGCAGCGCAGCTTCACCGTGACCAGCCTGCGCAAGGCCGACTGGGATTCGTTCCGGGTCAACTTCTTCCTGCTGCTCAACGCCGGCGCGGTGCAGGATGCGCCGTACAACCTGATCTCCGCCTTCCATCTTCCGCACGCCTCGGCGGCGCAACTGAGCGGACTCAGCCGCGCCTATCCGAACGTGTCGCTGCTGGACATCGACGCGATCCTGCAGCGCGTGCGCGAGGTCATCGACCGCGTCGCCCAGGCGGTACAACTGGTGATGGGCTTCAGCCTGCTGGCCGGCGCACTGGTGCTGCTGGCCGCCCTGCAGGCCACTGCCGGCGAGCGTCGTTACGACAGCGCGGTGCTGCGCACGCTGGGCGCGCGGCGCGGGCAACTGCGCGGCGCGGTGCTGGTGGAGTTCGGCGCCCTCGGCCTGCTCGCCGCGATCCTCGCGGTCGGGGCGGCGGCGATCATTGGCGTGGTGGTGGCCAAGCAAGCGTTCGACCTCGCACTGTCGCCGCCGTGGCCGGCGCTACTGCTCGGCGGCCTCGGCGGCGTGGCGCTGAGCCTGCTCGCCGGCTGGTCGGGGACGCGCCGCATCCTGCGCACGCCGCCGGCGCTGGCCTTGCGCGAGCCTTGAGTGGAGCAGTGAGTGGAGCCGGGATGACCAGCCATTCGGCTATGGAAAAACGGAGATTCGGGATTGGGGATTCGGAAGAGCGCCGCAGGCTGCGCGGGCGTGATGCGCGGTGGCCGACGACGAAGCGATGCGTACCGCGCCACGGGTAGAATCGCCATGCATCGAAAGGAGAAACGCATGAAATGGATTGTCGCCTGTTGCCTGCTGGCCGTCTCCACTGCGGCTGGCGCCGTTGTGGTCAGGGCGGACGTGGAGGAAACGCGCTACCGGATGCCGGCGGCGGCGTTCCCGGCGCTGGTCGACCTGCCCAGCGAAGGACACGGCGTGCTGATCGCGCCGCAGTGGGTGGTCACCGCCGCGCACGCGGCACCGATGCAGATGTCGGGCATGGACCAGGATGTGTCAATTGGCGGCGTGGCGTACAGGATCAAGCGGGTCGTTCTCCATCCCGGCTACCGCAAGCCGGCCGATGCGCTGGTGCAGGAGGCATTGACGACGCACGACTTCTCCAGGCTCTATGCGGCGCTCGGCGCCGCCGACGATATCGCGCTGATCGAGCTGGCTGCGCCGGTGCCGGGAGTGGCCCCGGTCGCGCTGTACCGCGGCGACGGAGAAGTCGGGATGACTGCCGAATTGATCGGCAAGGGCACCACCGGCGACGGCAAGACCGGCCAGGATCCCCACGGCGCCCACCGCGGCGTGCTGCGCCACGCCTTCAACACGATCGTCGGCGCCGATCCGCGCTATCTCTCGTATCGCTTCGATGCGCCTCCCTCCGCCCTGCCGCTGGAAGGCATCACCGGCAGCGGCGACAGTGGCGGTCCCTTGCTGATTGGCGAGGGCGACGCGCGGCAACTGATCGGACTGGCGTCGTGGGGCAACTATCCGCCGGACCATCCGTTCTGGGCGACCTGGAGCGCGGATCGTCCATTCGTACAGGGTCTTTACGGCCAGATCGTGCACGCCGTGCGCGTGTCGCGCTATCTGCCGTGGATGACGCAGGTGATGGCCACATCCCTGGATGACACGTCGTCGCCATCGACGACGCCCGCACACGCGCACGACGCGGCACGCTGATACGCCAGTGCGGCGCCGCGCTGGCGTCTGCCTTGCGTCGCTTTCCTCCCGTTAGCGCACACATGCTGCGCCCAAAGCGTGAGCCGCGATCTGCGCACCTGCCCGCGCCGAACACCATCTTCGGCAGCGCGACACACGCAAGAAAAAGGGGAAGGCGCCATCCCGGCCGCCTTCCCCACCCTGGCTGTGTCGCGGCGCCGTCCTCAGCGCGCGGCCGGCACCGGCTCTACCCACTGCGCGAACACCGCATCGAGTTGCGCATCGCTGACCGGCTTGCCCTGTTGCACCGCCTCGGCCTGGCCGAACAGCGGCACGATGATCGCCATGCCGTCGACCTTGGTCTTCAGGTGCACGCCCGGCGGCTTGCCGAGCAGGCCGTCCCAGCGCGCACGCACCCTGGCCCAGTAGCCCTGGGTCGCCTTCCAGTAGGCGTAGGCCGGGGCGAAATCCACGGTCGTCGTCTTGACGTAGTCGTTGAACCCGAACTCGCGGGCGATGGCCTGCTGGCTGCCGTCGGGCTTGCGCAGCACCTTGGTGTTGAACTGCTCGTGGGTCCAGCCGGCCGGGGTCAGCGTGTGCCGGTTGATCACCGCCAGCGCGTTGTAGTCGCTGCGCTTGGTGTACTCGCGGCGCGGCAACGGGCGCCAGCTCAAATCGCTGGTCCAGGTCGGATGGCCATCGGCGTAGTCCCAGCGCCCGGTGCCGCAGTAGCGCGGCGCGTCGCTGACCTCGTACACGCACTGGGTCCAGGCGCCGCGGGTGGCCGCCGCATCGAGCGGGCGCACCTGCCAGGTCTGGTCGGCGCTGAATTCGAAGCGCTGCGGCGCCTCGTAGATCCAGTCCTGGCGCCAGTGCTTGGTCACGTGGCCGCTTTTGGGTTCCACCAGCAGATGCTGCAGCACCACCTTGCGCGGACTGTTCTCGACCACGATCACCACCTCGTCGCCACCGCTGCGCATTGGCGCGGCGCGCGTGTAGCCGGGTTGCAACAGCACGGTCTCGTCGAAGGCGAACGCCACCGTGTACTCGCCCTGCATCGCCAGGATGCTGGCGCGGTCGCGCGCCGGATCGGCGTCCGCGGCGTGGACGGGAAGACTGCCGGCAAGCAGCAGGGCGCAGAACAGGGGCGGGGCTTTCATCATCGAGAGGTGTGTTGTTGTGGATGGGAAACGGGAAAGCGCGACCGGCCACTCACAACCGCAGCAACGGCCACGGCCGCTCGGGATCGGGGCGCGGCGCAGGGCGGCCGGCACGGGCGCAACAGCAGTCGTCGACCAGCACATCGCCCTCGGCCGCCTCCAGGCGCGCGATGCGCCGGGCGATGCTGGCGCCGAGCGGCGACACGCCGGCGACGCTGGCCGCCAGCACGCCATCGGCCGCGTGCAGGCGCAGCGCCCGCGCGTGCCAGCCATCGCCGCGCAGGCGGCCGGCAACGCGCCGCCACAGCCGCTCGGCGACGCCGCCGTCGGCGGCATCCTGCGCCGCGGGCAACGCCGACAGCAGCGTGTCCCAGGCGACGAAATCGCTGTCCGGCAGCAGGTACAGGCGCCAGCAGCACTGTTGCTGGCGGTCGTAGAAGCGCAGGCTCTCCAGCACGCCATCGCTGTCCACGTCCAGGTGCGCGGCCACACTGCAGGCGTGGCGCCAGCCGATCAGTTCGGCGCCGGTGCGGGCGCGGTACAGACACAACACGGTGCCCAGCGCGGCCAGTTGCGCCGGGCGCGGCAGCGGCGCAAACGCGGCCATCCGCTCCTGCTCCGTCCGCGCTGGCGACACCGTGCGCACGCGCCGCTACCAATCCAGCGCCAGGCTGACCGAGACGTTGCGCCCGGCGCCGGTGTAGCGGTCGAGCACCGCGCTGCTGGCCAGGGTCGCGCCCGGCAGCATGTTCCAGTCGATGTAGCGGCGGTCGGCCAGGTTGAACACGCCCACGTCGAGCCGCGCACCTTCGGTGAAGCGCCAGTGCGCGAGCAGGTCCAGCGTCGCGTAGCCGGCCGGCGTGTAGTAGGTCGGCAGTTCCGGCCGGCGCTTCTTCGCCACCGCGGTGGCGACCAGTTGCGTGCCCCAGCTGCTGCGGTCGTAGCCCAGGCCGAGCACACCGCGCAGCGGATCCACCGAATTGAGTGGCGTGCCGTCGGTGCGGTTGTCGCCGCGCGCATAGGCGGCGCTGGCCTGCAGCGACCAGCCGCTCCAGCGCGTATCGAGTGCGCCGAAGTCGATCCCCGCCTTGGCTTCGACGCCGCGGATGGTCACCCGGTCGACGTTGCGCGATTGATACAGCATCAGGCCGTCGGCGTTGAAGCCGACGAAGCGGTAGGACTCGATGAAATCGCGGTAGGCGTTGCGGTAGGCGCTCATGCCGGCGTAGACGGCCGGACCTGCATAGCGCACGCCCAGCTCGGCGCCGCGACTGGTCTCCGGCTTCAGGTCGGGATTGGCGATCGCGGTGTAGCCGATCAGCAGATTGGTGAAGCCGATATTGACGTCGTTGTACGGCGGCGCGCGGAAGCCGTGCGCATAGTTGGCGTACAGCGACCAGGCATCGTCCAGGCGCCAGATCGCGCCGAGCTTGGGCGAGACGTTGCGGTCGCTGATCTTCTTCGCCGCCACGCCGGGATTGTCGGTGGCGAAGATCGCATCGACCTGCGGCGACAGCCGGTAGTAGTCGGCCCGCAACGCCGGAATCAGGCTGAAGCGGCCGTCGGCCAGCGCGATCTCGTCCTGCAGGTAGGCGCCGGCCTTGATCGTCTCGGTGATCGGGAAGTCGCGGACCGGGAAGGTCTCCATGCCCACGGTCTTGCTGATCGCGCCGGTGCGCAGCGTCAGCGTGTGGCCGTCGCGCTTTTCGTGGGTATCGGTGTGCGACAGATCGATGCCGTAGCTGATGTCGTGCACGGCGCTGCCCTGCTCCACCCGCTTGTGCAGATTCGCCTTCAGCCCGTACAGGCGCTGGTCGAAGTCGTGCTCCATGTGCCGCAGCGTGCCGTTGCTGCGGCGTTCGTCGGTGCGCTGCAGGCTCTGGCTGTCCTGGCGGTACAGTTGCCACTGCAGGTCGTCGGCGAGCAGCGTGTCGAGCTGGTCCGCCTCGTGCCCCAGCGAGACGCGGGCGCGGGTCTGATGGTCGCGGCCGCGCTGCGAGAGGATGCTGGCGGTGACGTTGCTCAGCGCGTCGATGCGCGAGTAGTCCTCGTTGCCTTCCACGGTCAGCTTCCAGCGCTGGTTGGCGCTGGGCGCGTAGACCAGCTTGCTGAGCAGGCTGCGGCCGTCGCTGTTGAGCGGATTGGGCGCGGTGCGGGCGGCGCCGATGCTGCGGTTGTCGCCCTGGGTCTCGCTTTCCTGGCCCTGGCGATGGCTGACCGCGGCCATGCCGCTCCAGCGGTCGCCGCCGAACGCGACCAGCGCGCCGGCGAACAACCCCTTCCACTCGCTCTCGTAGCCGAACTTCAGGCCGACGTAGCTGTCCTTGCCCGGCGCCAGGTAGTCGGCCGGATCCTTGGTGACATAGGCGACCACGCCGCCAAGCGCATCCGAGCCGTACAGCGCGCTGGCCGGGCCGCGCACGATCTCCACGCGCTTGAGCGTATCCATGTCGACGAAGTTGCGGTTGGCGTTGAGGTAGCTGCCGAAGCTGAAGCCGTCCGAGACCGGGATGCCGTCGGTCTGGATCAGCACGCGGTTGCCGTCCAGGCCGCGGATGCGGATGCCGCCGATGCCGCTGAAGCGGCCGCTGTTGCCGGTGGCGGACACGCCAGGCGTATAGCGCAGCAGATCCTTCAGGTCGTGGACCAACGTGCGGTCCATCTGTTCGCGATCGATCACGTCGACGCTGCCGGGCACATCGACGATGGCGCGTTGGGTACGGGTGGCGGTGACCTGCAGGCGATCGAAATCGCGGATGGTGGCCGCCGCACTGGCGTCGTCGTCTGCGGCGGAAGCGGGAGCGGCATGCGCGCAGGCGGCCAGGGCCAGCCACAGCGCGCCGGTGAGCGGAGCAGTCGGAGCGGTACGGAACATGGAAAGCATCGGTGGTCGCGCAAGACCCTCGACCGGCACGGCGCGGGGTCCGCGCCTGGCCGAGGGGGAGAGAAGGATCGCGACTGCGAGGCGGCCGCGGCCGGCGCGCAAGGGCGTCGGCCAGGTGGCGGCAGATCGAGCGGGGAGCCGGCCGCGCGCGGCGGCCGGAGGGCATTACTTGGTCAGGATCAGCTTGTCATTGCTGGTATGGCGCAGGCGATAGACGCGGTCGCCGTGCTGGATCAGCACTTCGCGCCGGCCCTTGAGCAGCGCCTGGCTACTGATGGTTTCTTCGGCCGGCACAGCGCGCGGCACGCTACGCTCGCGCAGGCTCAGGGTGTCGGGGTGACGCAACAGCACGGGTTGAGCGGTCATGGTCGAACTCCATCCACGGGGTGCATCGAGATGATAATGATTCTCAATACTTAATCAAGACCCATTCTCGCCCGATTCGATTCGCAGTCCAGATCGAAATGCCGACATCGAAAGATTCCAAAGATCGCGAGGCGCCGCAGCGCTCGCTGCCGCTGCACCGAGGCGGCACGACGCCCGCCGTGCTCAGCGCACCGCGGCGTCGACCCGCTCCCACCACGCCGCGTCGTCGCGCTGGGCCAGCTCCAGCGCAGCCAGGTTTTCCAGCAACTGCGCGACCCGGCTGGCGCCGAGGATCACCGTGGACACGTGCGGGTTGCGCAGGCACCAGGCGATCGCCAGCGCCGCCGGCGCCACGCCTTCGGCCGCGGCCAGCACGGTGAACGCGCGTGCGCGCTCGATGCGGCGCTGCGCCGGCGCCCCGATCACCTCCTGCTGCAGCCAGGCATTGCGCTCCTGGCCCAGCCGCGAGGCCGGATCGATACCGTCGTTGTACTTGCCGGTGAGCAGGCCCGAGGCCAACGGCGACCAGATGGTGGTGCCCAGGCCGAGTTCGGCGTACAGCGGCGCGTACTCCTGCTCGACGCGCTCGCGATGCAGCAGGTTGTATTGCGGCTGCTCCATCGATGGCCCGTGCAGGCCCAGCGCGCGCGCCACCTGCGCCGCCTCGCGGATGCGCTCGGCCGGCCACTCGGAGGTGCCCCAGTACAGCACCTTGCCCTGGCGGATCAGCGCATCCATCGCACGCACGGTTTCTTCCACCGGCGTGTCGGGATCGGGGCGATGGCAGTAGTACAGATCCAGATAGTCCACCCGCAGCCGCTTGAGCGCGGCATGGCAGGCGTCGGTGACGTGCTTGCGCGAGAGCCCGCGCTGGGTGGGGCGCGGCGACTCGACGGCGCCGAAGTAGACCTTGCTGGACACGCAGAAGCCGTCGCGCGGCAGCCGCAGGTCGGCGATCACGTCGCCCATCACCTGCTCGGCGCGGCCGTGCGCATAGACCTCGGCGTTGTCGAAGAAATTGATGCCGTGGTCCCAGGCGGCGGCGATCAGGTTGCGCGCTTCGTCGCGGCCGGTCTGCCCGCCGAAGTTGATCCAGGCGCCGAACGACAGCGCCGACAGTTGCAGCCCGGTGGCACCGAGGCGACGGTATTGCATGGCAACTCCTCCTGCTGAACAAACCCGCGGCACGGCCGGGGCGGCCGCACAGTGTAGCGGCCCTGCCCGACATCGCCCTGCCATAGCAGGGTGCCCCCCGCTCTTGCGAATCCCCAATCCCAAATCCCCAATCCCCCATCTGAACACCGCTCGCCTTGCCGGCCGTCACCCCCTGCACTAGGCTTCCCGTCTTTGGTCGGGGACCGGGGACGCAGATGGTCGAGGGATTGGGAAGGATCGGCTTCGGCCTGTTCGGGTTGGCGGTGTTGATCGGGATCACCTGGCTGTTCTCCAACAACCGCCGCGCGGTGGACTGGAAGCTGGTCGCGACCGGCCTGGTCCTGCAGATCGGCTTCGCCTCGCTGGTGCTGCTGGTCCCGGGCGGGCGCGAAGTGTTCGACTGGCTCGGCCAGGTGTTCGTCAAGGTGCTGAGCTTCGTCAACGAAGGCTCCAGCTTCATCTTCGGCAGCCTGCTCGACACCAAGACCTACGGCTTCATCTTCGCCTTCCAGGTGCTGCCGACCATCATCTTCTTCTCCGCGCTGATGGGCGTGCTGTACCACCTGGGGGTGATGCAGGCGGTGGTGCGGGTGATGGCCTGGGCCATCACCAAGGTGATGCGCGTGTCCGGCGCCGAGACCACCAGCGTCTGCGCGAGCGTGTTCATCGGCCAGACCGAAGCGCCGCTGACGGTGCGCCCGTACATCCCGCGCATGACCGAGTCCGAACTGCTGACGATGATGATCGGCGGCATGGCGCACATCGCCGGCGGCGTGCTGGCCGCCTACGTCGGCATGCTCGGCGGCGGCGACCCGGCGCAGCAGGCGTTCTACGCCAAGCATCTGCTGGCGGCCAGCATCATGGCCGCGCCGGCGACGCTGGTGGTGGCCAAGCTGCTGATCCCGGAAACCGGCACGCCGCTGACCCGCGGCACGGTCAAGATGGAAGTGGAGAAGACCACCAGCAACGTGATCGACGCCGCTGCCGCCGGCGCCGGCGACGGCCTGCGCCTGGCGCTGAACATCGGCGCGATGCTGCTGGCGTTCATCGCGCTGATCGCGCTGGTCAATGCGCCACTGACCTGGCTCGGCGACGTCACCGGCCTGGCCGGCGCCATCGGCCGTCCGACCAACCTGTCCACCATCTTCGGCTACGTGCTGGCGCCGGTGGCCTGGGTGATCGGCACGCCGTGGCCGGATGCGACCACGGTCGGTTCGCTGATCGGCCAGAAGGTGGTCATCAACGAGTTCGTCGCGTATACCGAGCTGTCGCGTATCGTCCAGGGCCAGGTGCCGGGCGTGAGCCTGAGCGCGGAAGGCCGGCTGGTCGCCACCTATGCGCTGTGCGGCTTCGCCAACTTCAGCTCGATCGCGATCCAGATCGGCGGCATCGGCGGCCTGGCCCCGGAGCGCCGCCACGACCTGGCCCGCTTCGGCCTGCGTGCGGTGCTGGGCGGCTCGATCGCCACCTTCATGACCGCGACCATCGCCGGGGTGCTGTCGCACTTCGCCTGATCCGGCCGCAACATCCGCTCCACCGTTTTTCCTTTTTCAGTTCCAGTCGAGAAGCAGTACATGCCTATGAGTTCGGTCATCGTCGTCGGTTCGTTCAATGTCGACCATGTGTGGCGGTGCGAGAATCTGCCCGCACCGGGGGCGACCATCGCCGGCCGCTACAGCACCGGCCCCGGCGGCAAGGGCTTCAACCAGGCGGTGGCGGCGGCGCGTGCCGGCGCGCGCACCAGCTTCGTCTGCGCGCTCGGCGACGATGCCGGCGGCGCGATGGCGCGCGGCCTGGCCGCGCAGGACGGCATCACCCTGGTCGCCGAGGCCAGCAGCGAGCCGACCGGCACCGGCGGCATCTATGTCGACGGCCATGGCCGCAACACCATCGTCATCGGCGCCGGCGCCAACGCGGCGCTGAGCCTGGACTTCGTGCAGGCGCAGCGCCCGCTGCTGGGCTCGGCGCGGGTGCTGCTGGCGCAGCTGGAATCGCCGATCGAGACCATCGAGGGCACCCTGGCGCTGGCCCGCGAGGCCGGCCTGACCACGGTGCTCAACGCCGCCCCGGCCAATGCGCAGACCAGCATCGGCCTGCTCAAGCTGGCCGACGTGCTGACCCCCAACGAGACCGAGTTCGCCGCCCTGCTCGCGCGCCATGTCGGCGTGCGCGTGGACGCCGACGACGTCGCCGCCACCGATGGCGGCAGCCTGCACGCGCTGTGCCGCAAGCTGCTGCCGGGCGGCACCGTGGTGGTGACCCTGGGCGCGGTCGGCGCGTTCATCTCGCACCCCGAGGAACGCCTGCTCGGCGACACCCAGCCCTACTACCGGATCGGCGCCGAGACCGCGCACACGGTGGACACCACCGGTGCCGGCGACGCCTTCAACGGCGCCCTGGTGGCGTCGCTGGCGCAGTCGCCGAACGCCGCGTTCGCCAGCCACGTGCGCTTCGCCAACCACTATGCGGCGCGCTCCACCGAGGCCGAAGGCGCGGCGGCATCGATGCCGCGGCTGACCCCCGAGGCCGGCTGAGCGATCGGCGCGACGGTCCCGGCCGTCGCCGCTGCCTGCCGTCACCCCACCAGCGCCGGCGCTGCGCCGGCCACGCCTCCGACACGGAGTTGCCGATGCCCCGCCGTTCCGTCATCCCGTTCGCCGTGCTGTGTGCGCTGCTGCTCCCGCTGTCGGCCGCCGCGGCACCGCGCTGCGACTGGAACAGCCTGGCCGCCGATGCCGACCGCGCCGCGGTGACCGTCTCCGCCGACCGCCTGCAACAGGTGATCGCGGCGCAGTACGACGATGCCGAGCAGGAAAAGGGCGCGGCGCTGGCGCGGACCCTGCTGCAGCGCGCGCAGACGCCGCAGCAGCCCGGCACGCTGGAAGGCCGCTGGAAGGTGCGCTCGATCCAGGTCGACCCGCACTTCGCCTACGCCTACCCCTACTTCAAGGCCGAGATCCGCCGCGATCCCTGCGGCTACCACCTGAGCAAGACCAGCGGCTCGCAGCGGCGCAGCGGTACGCTGTACCCGTTGTCCGCCGGCAGCCGCGAACTGGCCTTCCTCGGCGCCAGCACGGTCAACGACGAGCCGGAAGCGGTCTATGCGCCCGGTCATGTCTCCGACGGCACGCATGGCAACAGCGTCGGCCGCCTGGTCGCGCTGGGCCCGAACGAACTGCTGCTGATCCTGGACGGCAAGGACAACGGCTTCGAGCTGTACCAACTGACGCGCTGACGGCTGCGCGGGACCGTGCGGCGCCGCCCGGTCCGCCAGCGCATGCGCCCCGCTACACTACGAGCATGCGCATCGGCCCCTACACGATCGAACCGAAGGTGATCCTGGCACCGATGGCCGGGGTCACCGACAAACCGTTCCGGCTGCTGTGCAAGCGGCTGGGCGCCGGCCTGGCGGTGTCGGAGATGACCATTTCCGATCCGCGCTTCTGGCAGACCCGCAAGTCGCTGCAACGCATGGACCATGCCGGCGAGCCGGACCCGGTCAGCGTGCAGATCGCCGGCACCGAACCGCAGCAACTGGCCGAGGCCGCGCGCTACAACGCCGACCACGGCGCGCAACTGATCGACATCAACATGGGCTGCCCGGCGAAGAAAGTGTGCAACGCCTGGGCCGGTTCGGCGTTGATGCGCGACGAGGCGCTGGTGGCGCGCATCCTCAGCGCGGTGGTGAAGGCCTCGCCGGTGCCGGTGACGCTGAAGATCCGCACCGGCTGGGACTGCGACCACCGCAACGGCCCCACCATCGCACGCATCGCCGAGGACTGCGGCATCGCCGCGCTGGCGGTGCACGGGCGTACCCGCGACCAGCACTACAGCGGCCAGGCCGAGTACGCGACCATCGCCCAGATCAAGGCGATGCTGCGCATCCCGGTGATCGCCAACGGCGACATCGATTCGCCGCAGAAAGCGGCGCAGGTGCTGGCTGCGACCGGCGCCGATGCGGTGATGGTGGGGCGCGCGGCGCAGGGCCGGCCGTGGATCTTCGGCGAGATCGCGCACTACCTGGCCAGCGGCGAACTCCTGCCGACGCCGTCGCTGGCGTTCGTGCGCGACACCCTGCTCGGCCACCTGCAGGCCCTGCACGCCTTCTACGGCGAGGCGCAGGGCGTGCGCATCGCCCGCAAGCACCTGGGCTGGTACGCCAAGGACCGGCCCGAGAACGCCGCGTTCCGCGCCGTGGTCAATCGCGCAGAGAGCGCGCAGGCGCAACTCGCACTCACCGCCGAGTACTTCGACGCGCTGATCGCCGGCGTGCCGCCGGCCTTGTTCGCCGCCGCCTGACGTTTTCTCCCTGGAGCACCGCCATGCGCTCGTCTCCCGATACTCCGACCTATCTGCACGGCTATTCCGACACCGAACAGGCGCGCCTGCTGAAACAGGCGCGCTTGCTGGAAGCCACCCTGTTCAACCAGATCGACTACACCGGCGCGCGGCGCCTGCTCGAAGTGGGCAGCGGCGTCGGCGCGCAGACCGAGGTGCTGCTGCGGCGCTTCCCGGAGCTGCACGTCACCGGCATCGACCTGAGCGAGACGCAACTGCAGGCCGCACGCGACAACCTGCAGCGCATGCCCTGGTGCCAGGATCGCTACACCTTGCAGCAGGCCGACGCCGGCGACCTGCCGTTCCAGCCGCGCAGCTTCGATGCGGCGTTCCTGTGCTGGGTGCTGGAACACGTGCCGTCGCCGGCGCGGGTACTCAGCGAAGTGCGGCGGGTGCTGGCGCCGGGGGCGCCGGTGTACGTGACCGAGGTGATGAACGCCTCGTTCCTGCTGCATCCGTACTCGCCGAACGTGTGGCGCTACTGGATGGCGTTCAACGACTTCCAGTACGACCACGGCGGCGACCCGTTCGTCGGCGCCAAGCTCGGCAACCTGCTGCTGGCCGGCGGCTATCGCGACGTCAGCACGCAGATCAAGACCCTGCACCTGGACAACCGCGAACCGGCGCGGCGCAAGACCATGATCGGGTTCTGGGAAGAGTTGCTGCTGTCGGCGGCCGAACGCCTGCTGCAGGCCGGTGCGGTGGACGCGGACACCGTGGCCGGCATGCGCCGGGAAATGGCGCAGGTGCAGAGCGACCCGGACGCGGTGTTCTTCTATTCGTTCGTGCAGGCGCACGCCACGGTGTATTGAGCGGCGCTTACGGCGCCGCGGGCGACGCCTGCGTGCCGACCGGCTCAGGCGAAGCCGGTTCGACCCAGATCCGTTGCCACATCCGCACCAACGCAGCACGAATTTGCCCACGCGCCACCGGCGCCCGGTAGGCGGCCTGCAACTGCCGCGGCGGAATCGCCTCCCAGCCGTCGCCGCGCTGCCGCGCCACCGCGAAATTGAAGTTGTAATCCGGCTCCAGGCCCATGCGCAGGTCGCTGAGCACCAGTTCGCCGCCCTTGACCTGCGCGCGCATGAAGCCACGGTTGAACCAGCTCAGCCGCTGGACCGCCGGCAGCGCGCGCACCTGCGCCAGCGCCTGGGTGTTGGAGGGATACCCCTGGAAGCGCATCGGCCCGCGGTCGGCGACCAGCGAGCGCTCGCCGATCACGTAGCCACTCGGCGTCATCGCCACCACTCGCCACAACAGCGTGTTGAACGGCATCGGTACCGAGAAGCGCGGCGCCTGCGCCAGGCCCATCGCCGCCAGCGCGCGGTCGGCCTCGCGGTCGACCAGGTGCTTGGCCAGCAGCGACCAGCCCAGGTAGGCGCTGCTCAGCAGCAGGCCTGCCAGCAATGCCTGCTGCGCCACCCGCCGCGCACGCGCGAACCAGGCGATGGCGCAGGCCAGCAGCAGCCACAGCGTGTAGGCGGGATCGATGATGAACACGCTCGACCACATCGTCGGCGATGACGGGAGCGGCCACCACAACTGCGTGCCGTAGACGGTGAACGCATCCAGCAGCGGATGGGTGATCAGCGCCAACTGGATCGCCCAGAACCAGCGCCGTGGCGCTTCGGCCACGCGCCCGTGGCCGAAGCGCCGGAACAGCCACCAGATCAGCCAGCCGAGCAGCGGCAGCACGAACAGCGAATGGCTGACACTGCGATGCACCGTCATCAGCGTGACCGGGTCGCGGGTCAGCGGCAGCAGGATCAGCGCATCGAGGTCGGGCACAGTGCCGAGTACGGCACCGGCGAGCAGTGCCGCACGCCGATGTGCGGCCGGCGCGATGGCGGCGGCGATGGCGCCGCCAAGCACGATCTGGGTGAGGGAATCCATCGGCCGATGCTAGCAGCGATGCGGTGCCCAATGCGCAGCGGTGATATGGCCGCATTCTCGGTGTGCCCGGCAAAGAAAGGCGCCCCGTCGGGGACGCCCTTCCTTATTTCATCTGCATTGCCTGAAGCAAGATCAGGGGGAAGAGTCTACGGATGCGTAGAGTGGGAAATATCCTTGTGAAAGGAGGATGCCAAAGGCCAAATACGAGGTGCCGGATGCCATTTCGCTGTCACCAAAGAGAAAGTAGCCCACCGCATCGCTCGCTGCGACGATCGCCCAGCCCGTGTCTGGAGGCGCAGCCTGTCTCGATGTGGTGTCGGCCGCAAATTTGGACCAGTAGCGCGTGGAGTGTCTGACCACGCTCAGCCCACCCAGGACCAGCGCGCCGTTCTTCGACCTGGGATCGAGCCGATCGATCGCCTCCCGCTCCAATTCCTCGAACTGCATCGCTACCGCGCCCATGTCCTTGGCGTTCTGCACGATCTGGTCCATGCGCACGATGAACGAGAATTCGTAGGCGCTCAGTTGCTGGCGCAGTCCAGCCAGGTTCTCGGTCATCGGTCGGGTCGGGTCGATCGCATCCACCATGGGCTTGCGCGTGGCGATGAAGCGCTCCAATGGCATGCCGGGGTTGTAGCCGCACTTCTCGACCAGCGCGGCCAGGGCCTCGCCGGGTGAGGCGTTGGTGTCCATCAGGCAGCCCAGGTACATGTTGTGCTGGATGCCCGCCTGGTCCATCGGGTTCTCGGCCGCCAGCGCAGGGGCGGCGCCGAAGGCACTGCCGACCAGGAGGATGGCGGTCGCGAAAAGGAGCTTTTTGTTCATGAACATTCTCGTGCAATGGATAGAGGGGTGACCAGGTCTTCCGACGTTCCTGCATAGGCCCCGTGCAAGGCGAACGCCGGCGCACCGACACATGGCGCGATGCGACATACGGGAAGGCGCCCATCGAGCGCCCTCCCGTTCGACGTGCCAGCAGGATGGGGTGTCCCCGAAGGCTGGCAGGTAGATGGATCGACTCAGGGCTGCGGATTGGGAGTCGGGGTCGTCGTGCCGAAGATCACGTCGTGGGCCTGGCTGGAGACGGTGGCCGCCGTTCCGACATCGTGATTGGAGAGAAAATAGCCACCCACGTCGCTCACGACGACGGCCAGCCACTTCCAGAACCGACCCTTCGAAGTGACACCGCTCCCCGCCGCCTGCTTGGACCAGTAGCTATTGGAGTGCCTGGCCACACTCAGCCCGCCCAGGATCAGCGCGCCGTTCTCGGACTTGGGATCGAGCCGCGCGATGGCCTCGCGCTCCAGCGCCTCGAACTGGGCCGCCGCGGCATCCATGTCCGCAGCGTTCTCGACGATCTGGTCCATGCGAACGAGGAACGAGTACTCGTAGGCGTTGAACTGCTGGCGCAGTGCGGGCAGGTTTTCCGTCAGGGACCGCGTCGGATCGATCGCATCGACGATCGGCTGCTGCGTGGCGATGTACCGCTCCAGCGGCACGCCGGGGGCATAGCCGCACTTCTTGACCAGCAGGGTCAGCGCGTCCTCGGCCGTGGCGTTCAGGTCCATCAGGCAGCCCAGGTACATGTTGTGCTGGATGCCGGCCTGGTCGATCGGGTTTTCGGCCGCCAGCGCAGGGGCGCCGACGACACTGCCCGCCAGCAGGGCGGTTGCGACAAGGAACTTCTTCTTCATGAGTGTTCTCTCGCTATATGGAAGGATTGGAGATGGCTGGGATGCGTGGATCGCCCCCGGGGGATGGCCACCGCCGCATCGGCAGGCGCTGCGATCCGGCGATTCCAGGCTAGGCAGCACGTCGGCGCGGCACGAGGGCGAAGCCGGGCCGCCCACGGAACGAACCGGGTCGGATTGGCGACGCAGTGCCAGGCGTAGCGACTGCACAGTGGCGCGCCCCGCACCTGGGGCACGGAGGCCATGGCTGAAAAATCAAGGCTTTAGGCGGATTTGTTCCCGATCTATACCCGCGGATGCGCTGGAATCCGCACCACCGCCCTTCGTAGGCTGCTGGTCTCTTCTCTGCGCGTTGCGAGGTTCCGATGCCCACCCACCGTTCCCTCTTCCATGCCGCCCTCGTCGCGGTGCTGCTGACCCTACCCCTGGCCGCCCACGGCCACGACACCCTGCCGCCGGACTGGTGCCTGGAGCAGGAACAGGAACCGGAGGTCGTGGTGAAATTCGATTTCGACGGCGAGCAGTTGCGGCAGACGATGGACAAGTGCGGCGTGGTCGATAGCCACGAGCCGTACACCAATACGCTCAACACCATCGCCGCCTATTGCGAGGTGGTGGCGCCGTCGCGATCGGCCAAGCCCATCGTGCTTGGTCCGACAACCTTCCTGGCACGGGATCACCACAGCGCCTACCGCATGGAGCAAGGATTGAAGGGCGCCTGCGTGGTCTGCCCGGCCAAGCGCGGGCGCTGACGCACCGTGCAGGCGCGGCTGCGTCTCAGGCCGGCCAACAATCGTCGGCACGGGTGCCAGGCACGCTCAGCCGAGCGCGTCCCGGCGGGTGTAGGCCAGCACAGTATCGATCCTGGACTGCAAGGCGGCGCGCGCGTCCGCCGACAGCCCCTCGCAGTGCGCGAGCACGAAATAGGCCGAGCGCAGCACATCCCGCCAGCGCGGATTGCTGGGCAATTTGGAGACCGCCAGGTAGCGCTCCATCGCCCGCGCGCGCAGGCGGCCGTCGTCGATGTTCACGCGCCAGATCCGGCTACGCTCGGCCAACTCCAGCCGGCCGGTCGCCGTGGCGCGCTCCCAGGTGTCGATGACCGCCAGCATCAGGTCGACCAGCGCGCGCCGGAAGGCATCGCGCAACGCAGGCGCGGCGGCCTTCGCTGGCGTGTGCTCGGCCGGCGCGGCGTCCGCCACCGCGCCACTGTCGCGTTCCTGCAGGGCGAGCACGATCAGGCCATCGCCGCCGCGCCAGGGCGCGAAGGTCACGGCGAGCGGCGTGCCATGCCGTGCAACGATCTCCAGGCGCTGCGCGGCGCTGTCCTCCATCCGCTCCAGCGCCGCCTGCAACGCCGGGCGGTCGCCCTCGGCAACGCAGGCGAACACCGGCTGCCCGACCGGTTCGGCGTCGTCCGCACCGCCGAGCAGCAGGCGGCCGGCACGATTGGTGGCCAGCACCTGGCCCTCGGCATCGAGCAGGCACAGTGCGTCCTTACGGCTGTCGAGCAGGGTCTGCAGCAGGCTGCGATCCTCGGCCAGCGCATCGGCCTCGCGCCGATAGCGCGCGAGTTGCTCCTCGTGGCGGACCTGCCGTGCGGCTTGCAGCACACGTTCGCGCTGCCGGCGACGCTGCAGCCACAGCCAGAGACCGAGCGCGGCGGCGACGCCGGACACCAGCGCCAGCCACAGCAGCAACGTGCGTTGGCGCAGTTGGACCTGGCGCAGACGGTTCTCGCTTTGCAAGGCGTCGATGGTGCGCTGCTTTTCGGCGGTGTCGAAACGGATCCGCAGCCAGTCCAACTGGCGATCGTGCTGCGCGCGTACCAGCGCCGCGGCCTCCGCGTTCGCGCGCCGCAGCGTGGCGATGGCCGCCGCCGTATCGCCACTGCTTTCCTGCAGCCGCGCCAATTCCTCCAGCAACGGCACCCGCACCGGATCGCCGCCGGCGGCCGCCGCCAGCGCCGAACGCAAGCGGGCCGCGGCGGCGGCGGCGTTGCCTTCGAGGCGGGCCGTCCGCGCCAGTTGCAACTGCAGCGCGGACGGCAGCGGCAGCGCCCATGCCTCGGCGAGCGCCAACGCACTGGAACTCCAGCGCTGCGCCTGCGCGACGTCGCCGAGCGCCAATGCCGCGCGGATCAGGCCATCGTGCACACGCAGTTCGTACACCCGGCGGCCCTGCGCGCGGTACACGGCAAGCGCCTCCTGCAACCAGGCCAGCGCCTGCGGCGTGTCGCCGCTGTCGAGCGCCAGCTCGGCCATGGTTTCCTGCACGTGCGCGGCCTCGATGGCGTCGCCCTGCGCGCGGTTGGTAGCCAACGCATCGCGGTAGTAGCGCATCGCGGTATCGGACTCGCGCAGTTCGCGATACACGTCGGCGATATTGGTGAGCACGGACGCAGAGACCGCACCACGCGCGCGCTGGATGTCCAGGCTAAGCGTCAGGTTGCGCAGGGCGCCGCGGAAATCGCCGAGCCGGCGCAGCGCCGCACCGACATTGTTCAGATCGCGCGCTTCTCCCATCCGGTCGTGCAGCGACCGGGACAGCGTGGCCGCGCACTCGAAGCGCGCCAGCGCCTGCGGCAGGCGTTCGCGGCGAAAGTCGAGAATGCCGCGGCGGCGGGTGAGTTCGTAGCGCAAGCGGGTATCGCCGGCATCGCCGATGTTGGACGCGGCGCAGTCCAGCGCCTGTTCGGCAGCGTCGAGGCGGCCGCCGTCGAGCTGTTCCTTGGCACGTGCGAACAATGCCTCGACCCGCGCATCGCCCGCCGTGTGCAGAGTCGACACGCCCGCCTGCTGCACGCACAGCAGCGGATCGGGAAGTTGGCGCGGCGCCGCGGGCTCCGCGCAGCCATAGACCGTGTTCTGCGCGATCGAGGCCGCGCTCGTCGCGAGCAGGACGCCAAGGCACGCCAAACGCAGGCATGTCCACGGCCGCGCGCCAGGCGCGGTGACATGCGCCTGGACGCGATCGCCGGAAACGGCGCACCAGGCCCAGCCGCCCCACGTCCCCATGGATCGACGCGACGGGCCGCACAACGCCTTCCCTGGTTTCACGGTCTCCACAACTCCAGAACTGATCGGAATGCGGCGCACGCGCGCCGCCGCGCCATGGATCAGCGCGACGCCAGGGCGCGAACGTGAGTTCCTGCCCGTGCATGCCGCGCCGACGCATCGCAGTAGACCCGATGCCACGGAAGCCGGGCAAGCGCGCGCGGTGGTGATGCGCACCACACACGAGTCATCGTGGAATAGCGGTCACACCGGGTTCTACGCTTCCGTCCAATGCAGGGACGGCGGCGCCAGGCCCGGGGCGATCGCGACCAGGGCAGCGGTACGGCGCGCAGGCGCGGCACCAGTCGAGCGCACCGACCTGCCAGTCACGCGCCAGGCTGTGCAGCGCCGCCTGGCACGATCTCCTGATTCAGGCGGCACGCGGCCAGGCATTCTCCTTCACCAGCCGCAGGCGCGGCGACAGTTCGCGCAGCACCTCGCCGCGGTGCGAGAGTAGGCGCAGCGTGCCGTCGGCCTCCTCGGCGAGTGCGGTGAGGTTTTCCACCCAATCGCCATCGTTGGCGTAGACCAGGCCGTCGCGTTCGAACAGCCCGGCGCGGTGCACGTGGCCGCAAATCACCCCGTCCAGGCCGCGGCGGCGCGCGTCGTCCAGGCCGGCAGTGACGAAGCGCTCGATGTAGCGTTCGGCGGCGCTGCTCTGCCGCTTCAGGTAGTCGGCCAGCGACCAATAGCGCATGCCCAGGCGGCGGCGCACGCGGTTGGTCACCTGGTTGCCGGTGAGGATGCGGTAGTACAGCCAGTCGCCGAACTTTTCCTGCAGGCCACCGAACTGGGTCACGCTGTCGTAGTCGTCGCCGTGCACCACCAGCAGGCGGCGTCCGTCGGCGGTGGCGTGCACCGCGCGGCGGCGCACCTGCATGGCCGGCAGCGCCAGCCCGCAGAAGCGGCGGATCGGCCGGTCGTGGTTGCCCGGCACGTAGATCAGCTCGGTACCGCCACGCGCCAGCGCGTGCAGCGCATCGACCACGCGCTGGTGCGCAGCGCCCCACACCGCGCGGCGCTGGGCCATCCACCAGAAGTCGACGATGTCGCCGACCAGGTACAGCTGGTCGCAGCGCAGGCCGCCGAGGAAATCGGCCATCTCGCGCGCATGGCAATGCGGCGCACCCAGGTGCACATCGGAGACGAACACCGCGCGACGCGGCGCCAGGCTGTTGAGCGGACTCATGCCACCACCTCTGCTTCGTTGCGGGGACGTTCGAGGTAGCGCGCGCGCTTCTTGCCGCGGATGCGCTGCAGATCCAGCTCGATCAGGCCGTCGACGGCGTCGTTGAACGCGGGGTCCACGCCGAAGGCGAGGAAGCGCGCGCCGCCGGGCTCGCACAGATCGGTGTACTGCTTGTAGAGCATCGGCACCGCCGCGCCCAGCGCGTCGAGGTTGCCCTTGAGCACCTTGAAGGCGGTGTCGGCGTCCAGTTCGTCGAACGCCGGCGGCGCTTCCGGATACGGAAACGGCCGCGCCGAGGCGGCTTCGCCGCTGGCGTCGCCGTAGTAGCGCGCGTAGTAGGCCACGATCTGCTCGCGCGCTTCGTACGGCAGCGCGGCGCTGATCGATACCGCACCGAACAGGTAGCGCACCTGCGGATGGTCTTGCAGGTAGGCGCCGATGCCCTGCCACAGGTAATCGATGCTGCGGCTGCCCCAGTAGTCGGGCACCACGAAGCTGCGGCCCAGTTCCATGCCTGCGGCGATGCGCGGCAGCATGGCCTCGCCGTAGCGGAACAGTTCGGCGGTGTAGAAACCGGCCAGGCCGCGTTCGGCCAGCACCGGTGCGCCGCGGGCGACGCGGTAGGCGCCGACCACGCGGGTGGCGGCACCGTCCCACAGCACGATGTGCTCGTACCAGGTGTCGTAGTCGTCCAGGTCCAGGCGCCGGCCGGTGCCCTCGCCCACCGCACGGAAGGTCAGTTCGCGCAGACGGCCGATCTCGCGCAGCAGCGCCGAGCCGGCGCGCAGCCGGCCGACGCGGATCTGCTTGCCGTCCAGGGTATGGCCGAGGCTGCGCAGCCCCGCCACTTCCGTGGCCAGTTGCGCCGGATCCTCGGCGGCGACCAGCGCCTCCTCGCTCGGCGCGGCCTGTCCGCCGCTGCGGCCGAGCGCATACAACTCGCTGCGCAGGCGCCGCATCAGTTCGGCTTCGGGCAGGTCCTGCGGCAGCGCGCGGGCGCGGCCCAGGCTGAGCGCGATGCGGCGCTCGCGGCGGGCGAACATCTCCCGCGCCAGCAGCGCGGTACCGGCCGGCTTGAACAGCGCCGATGCACCGTAGAACAACGCCGAGTTGCGCGCATGGATGCGCACCGGCAATACCGGCGCGGTGGTGCGCAGGGCGAAGCGCAGGAAGCCGCGGCGCCAGCGCCCATCGGCCACGCCGCCCCACCCCAGCCGCGAGACCTCGCCGGCCGGAAACACGATCACACATTGCTCCTGGGCCAGCGCCTGCTCGATCGCCCGCACGCTGGCCGGCGACGGCGCGCCGCCGAGGATGCGCACCGGCAGCAGCAGTTCGCGCAGCCCTTCCAGCGCCCACAGGAAATCGTTGGCGACGATCTTCACGTCGCGTCGCACCTGGCCCACGCAGTCCAGCAGGGCCAGCGCATCCAGCGCACCGGAGGGATGGTTGGCGACGATCAGCAGGCGCCCGCGCGCCGGGATGCATTCGGCGGCGGTCGGTGCGACCACGTAGCGGGCCTGCAGGAAATCCAGTCCGGCCTGGACCAGGGCGAACCCACGCAGGTCGCGGTTGGCCTCCAGGAACGCGTCCAGCGCGTCCAGTCCCGACCATTTCTGCAGACCACGCAGCAATGGCCGGACCAGCCGCGAGCGGCGTCCGGCAAACCAGTGTGGGTAGCGGTCCTGAAGACGGCGTTCGAGTGCGAGCACGGCAAGCCCCCTTGCTGACTGCGCACAGCTTCGGCCGCGGCGGCGACACCGATCTTGCAATCTGGCTACGGCAAGGTGACGGACGCACCGCGGACGCGGCAACCGGTTAACCTTGGGCAACGTCCGCCCGGGTCATCATGCACGCCGCCCGGCGCCCGTGTATCATTCGCCTCCATCTTTTCATCCGAATACAAGGATATAGCCGCGATGTCCAGCTATCTCTTCACCTCCGAGTCGGTCTCCGAAGGCCACCCGGACAAGATCGCCGATCAGATCTCCGATGCGGTGCTCGACGCGATCCTGACCCAGGACAAGCGCGCGCGCGTGGCCTGCGAAACGCTGGTCAAGACCGGCGTGGCGATCGTCGCCGGCGAGATCACCACCAGCGCCTGGATCGATCTGGAAGCGCTGACCCGCAAGGTGATCCTGGACATCGGCTACAACAGCTCCGACGTCGGCTTCGACGGCGAGACCTGCGGCGTGCTCAACCTGATCGGCAAGCAGTCGCCGGACATCAATCAGGGCGTGGACCGCAAGAAGCCGGAAGAACAGGGCGCCGGCGATCAGGGCCTGATGTTCGGCTACGCCACCCGCGAGACCGACAGCTTCATGCCGGCCGCCATCCACCTGTCGCACCGCCTGGTCGAACAGCAGGCCAAGGTGCGCAAGAAGAAGAACTCGCCGCTGGCGTGGCTGCGCCCGGACGCCAAGAGCCAGGTCACCCTGCGCTACGAAGACGGCGTGGCGACCGCGATCGACGCGGTGGTGCTGTCCACCCAGCACGATCCGGACATCAAGCAGAAGCACCTGGTCGAAGCCGTGCGCGAGGAGATCCTCAAGCCGGTGCTGCCGGCCAAGTGGCTGCACAAGGGCACCAAGTTCCACATCAACCCGACCGGCAAGTTCGTGATCGGCGGGCCGGTGGGCGACTGCGGCCTGACCGGGCGCAAGATCATCGTCGACACCTACGGCGGCTGGGCGCGCCACGGCGGCGGCGCGTTCTCCGGCAAGGACCCGTCCAAGGTCGACCGTTCGGCCGCCTACGCTGCGCGCTACGTCGCCAAGAACGTGGTCGCCGCCGGCCTGGCCGACCGCTGCGAAGTGCAGGTCTCCTACGCCATCGGCGTGGCCGAGCCGACCTCGATCTCGGTCACCACCTTCGGCACCGGCAAGATCGCCGACGACAAGATCGAGAAGCTGATCCGCAAGCACTTCGACCTGCGTCCGTTCGGCATCATCCAGATGCTCGACCTGATCCACCCGATGTACCAGCAGACCGCTTCGTACGGCCATTTCGGCCGCACCCCGAAGGCCTTCACCTACACCGACGGCACCGGCGCCCAGCACCAGGCCACCGCGTTCTCGTGGGAGAAGACCGACCGCGCCGAGGCGCTGCGCGCGGACGCCAAGCTGAAGTAAGCCGGCCGGCCCGCGCTTGCGACACAGAACGGGCCGCCTTGCGGCCCGTTCTGCGTTTGGGGGATGGGTGGCGCTGGACCGTCGACGCAGACGCGGTCGCGGATGTGCCGTCGCAGGTGCCACTGCCGCCGCGACTCGGTGTTGCGACGAACGCCTGTCGCGGCTGAAGCCGCTCCTACAGGATCAGCGGCGCATCGCTGTCGCCGCGAGCAAAGGACACGGCATCGCAATGCCGGGCACACGTCATCCGTCCATGCGTCAACACGCTGTCCGTCGTAGGAGTCAACTGTCATGCACCTGCGATGGCAGGAGGAGCGTACTGGGCCTGATCGCGCGCGATGGCGTTGAGCCAGCGCAGGAACTTGTGCATGCAGGCGACGATGGCGACCTTGGCCGGTTTGCCGCCTGCGCGCAGGCGCGCGTAAGTGTTGGCCAAGGGGGATTTGGCGCGGATGCTGGCCCAGGTGGCCATGTACAGCACGCGCCGCACGTCGGCACGTCCGCCTTTGATGCGGCGTTGGCCTTTCCAGCAGCCGCTGTCGTGATTGAACGGGGCCAGCCCGACCAGGGCAGCGAGCTTGCGTGGCGGCAGCGTGCCCAGCTCTGGCAACCGCGCGGCCAGAACCGCGCGCAGGATCGTGCCGAGCCCAGGCACCTTAGGGAGGCTCGAGCAGGTCTTGCCCTGCTGCCCGATCTCCTGCGTCAACGTCTGGATCTGCTGGTTCAGCAGGGCGATCACCTCTCGGCAGTGGCGTTGCACCTCAGGGCGGGTGATGTGCTCCAGGCGCCGCCGATGGGCATCGCGCTGGCCCACCAGGGTGGCACGCAGGTCCAGCAGTTCGCGAAGAGACTGCTGGTGCCCGGGCACCACGGGCGTGGGGGTGGTCGGGATGTGCTGGGCGGCGATGGCCAGCAGGCGCGCGTCCAGGACATCGGTTTTGGCATGCAGGCCCAAGGCCTGGGCTAGCTTGCGCGGACGATCAGCGGCCATCCGCACTGCCGGCAGGTCCGCCTCTCGGAGCACCTGCAGCACGGCATGTTCGTAGCCGCCACTGGCTTCCAGCACGATCCGCTCGCAGCCCAGCTCGGCCAGGCGTTGGGCCAGCGCACGCTGCCCCTGTGGCGTATTGGCTTGGGTCCAGGTCTGCTCGTCCGGCAGGACATGAATGACCAGTTCGGCCTTGGATACATCGATCCCGACATAGCGCCGCATAGACGTTCTCCACAGTAGACTCAGGCACGAGAGCACTCCTGCCGACGCCCATGCTTGTGGAGTTCGAGCTCGCGACTCGGGCAACTGTTCGGGCTGATGAGGCAGGAGATACGGGGTGCGGCGGCGCTGACTCCTACTCGTGCTTGCTGGCACTACGGCTAAACGGCCTGCCGCACTCCGCTCTCACCCACAACGATAGACCCTCATTTGACACAAGCGGCTTCAGCCGCGACGGGCATTGTCGGTAACGCCCGTCGCGGCTGAAGCCGCTCCTACAGGATCAGCGGCGCATCGCTGTCGCCGCGAGCAAAGGACACGGCATCGCAACGCCGGGCACACCTCATCCGTCCATGCGCCAGCACGCTGTCCGCCGTAGAAGCGGCTTCAGCCGCGACGGGCATTCCTGGGATGGCCTGTCGCGGCTGAAGCCGCTCCTACGACGAGCAGACGAGCAGAAGAACTTCGTGCCGGCTCAGCCGCGCCGCTGCAACGCGGCCTGCAGCAGCGACTCGAACTTCTGCAGCGGACACAGCCCGGTCGCGGGGTCGCTGCAATCCGGAATCTGCAGCGTCTGCAACAACGGCGGGTGACGCAGGCTCAGCGGAGCCAGCGTGCGCAACTGGTCCAGCGACTGCGCCTGGTAGCGCACACGCACGTAGCGCTGGCCGTTGCGTGCATCGCGCACCTGCTCCACCACCAGCGCGCCGCCCGGGGGCGCGTCGTCGCGGCCGAAACCGGGCAGATGGAAGTGCAGGTCGAGCAGCCCGCTGAGCGCAGCGATATGGGTGTCGCTGGCGACCAGCACGCTCAGCCGCGGCGCGTCGGTCGCGCCCAGCGTGTCCAGCAGGCGGTGCGCCAGCGGCGCGCCTGCGCGTGCGGCCATGTACTGCGGCCGTGCGTAGATCTCGAACAGCAAGGCATGCAGCCGCGATACCGCGGCGATGCGCGCCGGCGTCGCACGGCCCCAGCCGACCTGGTCCAGCGGCATGCCTTCGGCGTACTGCAGGATGAAGACTTCGGCCGTGCCCGAGGTCAGGTCCAACGGCCCATGCAAGGCCAGGCTGCGCCCGTTCTCGCCTGCGGTCAGCGACGAGGGCATGTGCGCGAAGTCGCAGCGCTCAGCGCAGCCGAGGATCTCCTGCATAGTGCGCAGTTCGTGCGCATACGGCGCCAGCACCGCGCCCGGGCCGCCGGTCTGGCGTTGGATCGACGCCACCGCGGCGGCGGCATCGAACTCCACCGCGCCGGCTTCCACCGGACGGAACAGCGGGTCGTCGCTGCCCTCGGCCTGGTGGCCGGCCCGCAGATGGCAACCGGGCGCCAGCGTGTCGGCGAGCAACTGCGCACTGACGATGGTGCGCTGGTCGGTGTTGGCGTAGAGGCTGACCGTGCCCTCGGCGGGGCAGCCCTGCGCCGGCAGCACGCCATCGCGCAGCAGCCATTGCCGGGTGTAGTCGCCGCTGCGTTCCACCGCGGTGCGGCCGTGCGCGGTGAGCAGGCTCGGCGGCGTGTCCCACACCGGCCAGGGCTGCGGCGCCAACGCGGCGGCCGCCGCTTCGCCCGGCAGCGGTGCACGCACGCCGTGGCGGAACAGCATCCACACCTTTTCCACCTGCAGCGCGGGCGCCGCCTTGGGCGCCGGCCGCGCCTGCGCGCCCAAGGCCGCCACCAGCAGCACGACCCACAGCATCCAACGCATACCTGTTTTCATCATCGTCCCCAACATGGAAAGTCTCACGGTGCGCTCGTGCCGCACGTGGCCGTGACCCGGTCGCAGCGCAGGCCCGTGGCGATACCGAGCCAGTAGCCCAGCCGCTGCGGATCCGGCGCGCCGGCGTAGTAATCGGTGCTGATCCATTGCGCACCGGCCTGCAGCGCCGCCTGTGCGCGGCGGCGGTCATGCGCGCGCGCCTCGAGGCCGTCGACATCGGCGCGGGTGCGCACCACGAAGCCCTGCGTCACCAGCGCGCGAATCCGCGGCGCCTCGGCCAGCGGATCCTCGATCGACAGCACCGCCGCCTCCGGCTGGTCCGGCGCATACCAGCCGAACATCATGCGGCCGCGCAGCGATGGATGATCCTGTCGATACAGCGCCTCGTGCCGCGAATTGCCGTCGAGCACGAACAGCAAGCGGCCGCGCGCCTGTGCCACGCGCGGCCAGGCATGCGCCAGCACCGCATCGCGCAGGCTCGGCGCGTCGCCGCGCACGTCGTCGGGCACGATCAGGCGCGCGCGCCCGACCACCTCGACGATGTCGCGGTCCAGCGCGTCCAGATCGCGAGCGTCGAACGCGGAACGGTGCGGCCACACGCCCGGCACCGGATCGAAATCCACCGCATTGACCAGCACCACCAGCGGCGCATGCCGCGGATGCGCGCGCGACCAGGCGGCGAGGATCGCCAGGCAATCGCGGAAGCGCAGGCAATGGCTGGCGTAGTCCAGGCCAGGCTGGTGCAGGACCTTGGCGCCCGGCGCGCGCATCCTGGCGCGGGTCGCCGCATCGGCACGCGCATATGGCGCGGCGTACAGGCCGCCGTGCGGATCGGCGGCCACGTCGAGTTCGAGTTGCCGCAGCCCCAGCGCGAGCTGGGCCTGCAGCGAAGGATGGCCATAGGCCAGTGCCGGCCATTCGGCGGCGTCGTGCGCCTGCAGGCGCCGCCGCACCTGCGCGATCGGCACCGGCCGATAGCTGTTGTGCGAGCCGAGCAGTTGCACCTGGTCCAGGCGCAGGCCGTCGATCGGCACCGTCGCCGGCGCCTCCGTCGCCCACGCCGTTCCCGGCAGGATCGTCAGCGCCAGCCAGACGAGCGTCGCGGCGATGCCGACAACGCGCCACCCGCCGCGCGGCACAGGGCCGTGCGACGGGTGGCGACGTCCCGCGTGCGCAAGCGCCCGCTTCAGAACGTGTACTTCACGTTCAGCAGCGCGGTGCGGCCGGCATCGACGATGTCGGAGATCGCGGTGCTGTTGTGGCCCACGTGCGCCCAGTAGCTCAGGCGGTTGGTGAGGTTGGCCACCGACAGGTCGGCGCGCAGGTGCTCGTTGAAGGTGTAGCCCACGTGCAGGTCCACGCGCGTGATCGGCTTGACCCACAGGTCGTCCCAGGTCGCGCCGCGGTTGTAGTAGTCGTACACCGAGACGTATTCGCCGGAGTAGTGGTAGGCCAGGTTCACCGACAGCGGGCCCTTCTCGTAGAACAGCTCGGCGTTGGCCATCATGTCCGGCGCGTTCTGGATGCGCTCGTCGTGGAACCCGTCCATGCCCAGGTCGACGCGGGTGGTCTGGCGGGTGACGTTGGCGCCGATGCCGAAGCCGTCCAACGGCGCCGGCATGCCCTGCAGGGTCTGCCGCACCGCGGCTTCGAAGCCCAGCACCTTGCCGTCGCCGCCGTTCTGCGGACGTACGTAGCGCACGTTGCCGGCGCCGGTGCTGCTGCCGGCGTTGGCCGGATCCGAGCCGCTCTCGTAGATGTAGTCGGTCAGGCGCTTGTAGTAGCCGGCCAGCATCGCGTGGCCGCCGTGGCCGTTGTCCCACTCGCCGGACAGGTCGACGTTGAGCGACTTGATCGGCTTCAGGTCCGGATTGCCCTCGGTGATGACCGTGGTGCCGTCGCTGGAGACGTCGTAGTTGGCGCCGCCGCCGAGCTGCACCAGCGCCGGCCGGGTATAGCTGGTCCACACCGAAGCGCGGTACACCGCGCTGCCGTCGCCCGGGCGGTAGTTCAGGAACACGCTCGGCAGCGGCACGTCGTAGCTGGTGTGGTTGCTGCTGAAGAAACCGGGCAGTTCGTTGCCCTTGGCGTCTTCGGGCATGGTCCAGAAGGTGTTGCGGATGCTGGTGTGCTCGAAGCGCACGCCCGGGATCACCTCCAGGTCGCCGCTGCGGAACGTGGCCATCGCATACGCCGAGGTCACCGCTTCGTCGCCCCGCATGGTCGCGCAGTTCTGGTTGTTGATCGCCAGGCTGCCGCAGGTGTCGAAGCTGGCCGCGGTCAGGTGCTGGGCGATCATCGCCTTCAGCCCGCTGTTGCTGAGCTTGACCGTCGGCCACGCGTACTTGCCCGGGTACACCGAGTCGTACTGGCCGACCACCAGGCCGGTGTCGCGCAACAGGGTGCCGTCGGTGAACTTGCTGTTGGTCCAATCGCGCGAGGTGAAGTCGCGCGAGCTGTCGACATACTTCACGCCGAACTGGATGTTGCTCAGCGCGCCCTGGTCGAAGTCGTAGCGCGCATCGAACTTGGCGCCGCCCTTGGTCTGGCCGCTGTAGGACTTGGTCAACTGGCCGTAGCGGCGCGCATACAGGCTGCCGATGTCGCTGGCCTGGGCCTGGATGGCCGGGGTCAGCAACGGCTTGGGAAAGCCCTCGCTGTCGTAGCCGGAGAAGGTGCTGGCGCCGCCGTACGGGAACTGGGTGGAGGCATACTGGTCCACGCGCGCGGAGATTTCCACGTGGTCCGGGCGATCGTTGTCGCCGTAGCTGTAGAACAGGTTCGGCGACAGCGTCCAGTTGCCCAGTTGCTTGTCGGCGCCGAACTGGAAGGTGGCCAGGTCCGCCACTTCCGGGTTGGTCTCGTACCAGTAGCGCACCGCCACGCGGTTGATCTGCGGCTGGTACACGCCGGTGGTACCGATCTGCGCCAGGCTCACGTTGGCCGGCACCAGCTGGGTGTAGCCGGTGTTCTGCTCGGTCTTGGCGTAGGCATAGGTGGCGCGCGCGTACAGCTGCAGGCTCGGATCGACGTGCCAGTCGAAGGACACGTTGCCGCCGTAGCGCGTGGTATCGCCGGCGGAATAGCCGATGTTGGCGCCGGTGGCCATCAGCAGGTCCTGCGGATCGTAGCCGGGCACCGGCTGGCCGCTGGCGGTGGTACGCGAGAAGTACTTGCCCGACCAGTCGCCACGCGAGGCGGCGGCGTTGGCCACTTCGCTGTTCACGTAGTGGCGCTCGTCGTAGTACGCGCTGGTGTAGATGCCGAACTGGTTGTCGGTGCCGAACTTGGCGTGGAATTCGCCGGCCGCGCCCTTGCCCAGGCCGTTGTCGCCGTAGTCGCGCGCACGGCTTTCCATGCGCCCGCTGGCGATGACGCTGCCGCCCATCGCCTCGCTGTAGTCGAAGCCGCTGGGGGTGCGGTAGTCGATGGTGCCGCCGATCGCATCGCCGTCCATCGCCGCGGTGGAGGTCTTGTTCAACACGATGGTCTGCAGGCCCGACGGCGGCAGCAGGCTCAGTTGCACGCTGCGGCTGTAGGGCAGGCCCTGGGCGACGTTGACGCCGTTGATCAGGTTGACGTTGTACTCGGCGTTGAGGCCGCGCACCGAGGCGAACATGCCCTCGCCGCGCGCGGCGCCGTCGACGCCGCCGAAGTACGACTGCCCGGTGTTGACCACGTTGACGCCCGGCAGCAGGCCCAGCGCCTCGGCGATGTTGTGCACGGCGGTGTACTTCAGGTCCTCGGCCGACAGGACGTTGGCGGTGTTGGTCGCGGCCATCTGCATGTCCGCGGCGTTGTAGCGGGTGACGGCGACGGTGATCTTGTCCAGGGTCTTGGCGCTGGCGTCGGACGCGGCGGTCTGCGTCTCCTGCGCATCCTGCGCCTGGGCCAAGGCCATCGGCGCGACACCGAGCAACGCTGCGGCGATCGCCAGTGACAGGCGTTTTTGAAGATGGATCGAGTGCGACATGAAAAATCCGAACGTAGGCGCGGCCAACGGAACGCGCCGCAGGCCGGGCATGGAGGGGAGAGAGGCCGTGATCGTGTTCACGGCGGCGCGCATTGTTCGGGTTGGCGGCTGCAATTTCGTGACAACGATGTCATCGGCGACCATTTACAGACGATTCGACGCAAGTCCTGCGCAATTCGGCACAACCGCAGCGGTGCGTCCACGCTGCGCTGCGGGTGGCACTGCGGAAAAGGCGCCGGGTTAGATGCTTCCGCCCGATGCGCCGGGAGGGGATCGTCGGCGATGCATCGCGCCTCTCCGGGCGTGCGCGGCAACGCGATGCCCCCGGCGCGTTCCACGACGGCGCGTACAACCGCCCATCGCGCGTATCGTCACCGCGTCGCGGTGGCGTCGACCTGCAACTGCGCGTGCAGGATGCGGCGGATCTCCAGGATCGCCTGCGGCGTCTCCTGCACGCTGTGGCCGGAGGTGATCACCAGTTCGGACACCGCATCCGGCAGATGCGCACTGCGGTACGGCACCAGCCCGTCGTCGGAATCGGCCAGCGGCACCGCCGGATCGCGGCGAGCGATAATGGTGTGGTAGCGCACTGTCGGCGCGATCGGCAACTCCGCCGCCGCGCGCACGAACGGGTCGGTGTCGCGCAGGTTGTCGATGCTGTTGGGCACGCGCACCGGGGCGCCATCGGGGCCGTCGATCCCCTGCAGCAGGGTGTTCAGGCGATCGAGCAGGGTCACCGGCAGGCGCACCAGGCGCCCGGCCAGGCGCCCGAGCCGCCCTTCGGCGAAGGCGGTGCCGCGTTGCGGCGCGGCGATGAAGATGGCGCGGTCCACCTCGGGCAACGGTGCGAAACGCAGCAGCGGCTGCAACTGCGCCAGCGCCTGCGGGTCCAGCGGGCGCCGGCCGGCGCGCGCGCCGATCAGGTCGTTCCACAGCGTGTCGCCGGCATCGCTGACCAGCAGGCGCCCGATCACCCCACCCATGCTGTGGCCGATCAGCACCATGTGCTGCGACGCCGGCGCCTGCCCCTGCGGATCGAAATGGCGCAGGGTCTGCTGCAGCAGCGTGGCGATCTGCGCGCGGTTCCAGGCGATCGGCATGTTGGTCGGGTAGTAGACCTGCCAGATCTGGTAGTGGCGGCGCAGTTGCTCGTCGCCCATCAGTTCGTTGGCGACGTTGACCCACGCCTCCGGACTGCTGGCCAGGCCATGCAGCATCAGGATGATGCGCCGGTCCGGATCGTACGGCTGCATCAGGTACAGATGCGGCTGGTCGATGCCATCCTCGCGACCGAGCATCGAGCGCAGCGACTGCCGCGCGAAACCGGCACGGGCCAGCCACAGGCCGTAGGCGGCGGTGAAGTTGGCCGCCAGCGGCAGGCGCTGGCCGTGCACCTCGACCTCGCCGTCGCGGTACGGATCGTAGGGCGCGACCACCACGCTGCGGGTGTCGAGTACCTGCGCCAGGCTGTCGCAGTCGAAGCGCAGCAGCACCGTGGTCGGCGCATACGGCATTTCGCTGAACGCCGGCGCATGCGGGTCCGGCGCGGTCCTGGCGGCGGCGGTGGGGTCGCCGACCTTGGACGGCGCGATCTCCGCGACCAGTTCGGCGCCGAAACCGTCGCGCCGGTAGGTGCTGCGCAGGCCATCGAAGCGCAGCGTCGACGCCGGCAGCATCGCGTCCGGCCGCGCCACCCCGCCGGGCAGGCGGAAGCTGCCCATGTCCGCCCGCACCTGCCAGCCGGCCGTGCGCAGCGCGTCGTCGTCGTGCAGTTCGCCGCTGGCGCTGCCGGCGCGCCAGCGCAGGAACAGTTCGCCCACCGCTTGCTGCACGGCGTAGTTGTAGTAGTCGCGCACCTGGGTCTGCCGATCCTCGAAGGCGCGCGCGCTGGCCGGGCGCTGGGTGTAGAACAGGTAGGCGTAGGCGTAGCGCGCGGCCTCCAGCCAGGCCTGCAGCGTCGCATCGTCCAGCGCCCTCGCCTGCCGCGGCGTGCGCGCATTGGCCGCATGCACCCACAGCTCCGACAGGGTCGCCAGCCGCCGCTCCTGGTCCAGCCCCTGCAGCGCGCGCAGCTGCGTGGCGCAGGCCGGAACGTCCGCCTCGCAGGTCTTGGGATCGAGCGCGAGCACGCGCAAGGTCTCCAGACTGGCATCGCTGAGCGTGCCGGTGCTGAGCACGTCGCCGCGCTGGGTGGCGATGTAGTCGGCGGCGCTGCGCGACTGCACGCTGACCATCGCGCAGCCGCTGCCGAGCAGCGACGCGGCAGCCAGCAGCGCGGCGCCCGTGCACCGCGCAAGACGTGCGCGCAGGGTCATGGCGTGGCCGCGGGATCGTCGCCGGGAATGCCGGCGCGGATGCGCGTGGAGAAGTCGGCGCCGGCGCCGGCCGCGCGGGCGCGTTCGCCGATGCGGCCGCGCGCGCGCAGCGTGGCCAGGCTGTAGCCGGGCACGAAGCCGTGCTGGGCGTAGACGTAGGACGGCAGGTAGCCGGACAGCAGCAGCCGCACGTCGAGCGGCAGCGCCGGATCCAGCTTGCGCGCCAGTTCGAACACGATGGTGGTGCAGTTGCTGGTGGCGGTGTTGTAGAACCGCGGCGTGCGCTGCAGTTGCTGCGCCCGCGCCACATAGCCCAGGAACAGCTGGCGCAGTTGTGCGCGCGAGAGATTGAGCCGGTACAGGTACACGTCCTCGCCGCGCACGTTGCTACGCACCGCCAGGATGTCGCGCTCGTCGGCGGCCACCATCACCTGCTCGAAATTGCGGAAGAAGCCGGCCAGCGCCGAGAACGCCTCGTCGCGTTCCTTGCGGATCTCCAGCGAGAAGACCACGCGGCGGCCGTCGTCGAAACCGAACGAGACCAGGGTGTGGGCGATCGCCGGCCCCATCCAGTACGACAGCGCCAGGTCCGCCGAGGCCAGCCGCTCCAGGTCGTAGTGGCGCGTCTCCCAGCGCGGGGTGTAGTCGTGGTCGCTGCGCCAGGCGAAGTTGCGCACGTTGTGCAGGGTCACCACGTGCCCATCCACCTGCGGCTCCAACAGCTGCGCGACATCGTCGGCCCAGTCGCGGTTCTGCTGCGGCTGCAGCGCCGACCAGCCCACCGCCATGCCCGCACAGCCCAGCGCGAACAGCAGCGGCAGCACGCGGTACTCGCGCGGATGCCGCAGCCCCCATAGGGCAGCGACGCCCAGCGCAGCCCACAGCAGCGCCGAGCCGTAGCGCACCACGGCGCCGGTATGCGGCAGATAGGCCAGGAACAGCGCGCCCCACAGGCTGGCGGCCAGCACCGCCAGCATCGCCACGGCGCGCGCCAGCCGCCACGGCCAGGCACGTCGGCGTGCGGCGCTGGCGGCGCTCACAACGCCGCCGCCGCCGCGGGCGTGGCCAGGGCGTGGCACAGCAGCCGGCAACCGCGCTGCGCCAGCGCCTTGCGTTCGGCCTCGTCGCTGCCGCGCTGGCAGGCGCCGAGCATGTCCATCGCCAGGGCCAGGTCCTCCTCGCCCAGGTCCGCACGGCACAGGCCGGCGGCGATCGCACGCTGCAGGAACGGCAGCAGGATCGCCATCGCCCGCGTATGCGCTGCGTCCATCATCGGATGCTCGCGCGGCATCGACCGCCAATAGTCGGCCAGCGGCGCGGACATCGCGATGTGTTCGGCGACGTCGTACATCAGCACGAACAGCCCGTCCGGCCGCGTGCCGATCTCGCGCGCGCAGCCCTCCAGGCCGTCCAGGCCGCGTTCCAGCAGCGCCGCCATCAGCTCGGTCCGGTCGGCGAAATGACGGTACAGGGTGGCGCGGCCGAGGCCGGCGCGCTCCACCACCAGTTCCAGCGGCGCCAGCACGCCGTGCGCGCAGAACACCTCGTCGGCGGCGTCCAGCAACAGGCGGCGGCGGTGGGCGGTATCGGCTCGCATCTCCATGCGCGGCATTATCGGACAATTTTGTCCGCCTGCAAGCGGGTGGCGACGGGCGGCCGCCGGCAGCGGCCGGCGGCGCCTTGCAGCACCGGCCTCAGCCGGTGTTCTGCACGCCCTGGGCGACGCCGTTGACGCAGGCCACCAGCGCCCGCAGCAGGTCCTCGTCCTCGCCCTCGGTGGCGCGCCAGCGCTGCAGCAGGTCCACCTGCAGCACGCTGATCGGGTCGATGTAGGGATTGCGCAGGCGGATCGACAGCGCCAGGCGCGGGTCGTGCTGCAGCAGCGAGGCCTGCCCGGTCAGCGCCTTCACCCAGCCCTTGGTCAGCGCCAGTTCGTCGCGGATGCGCGGGAAGAAGCGCTCGTGCAGCGGCCCGGACAGGCGCGAGAACATCTCGGCGATGTTGAGGTCGCCCTTGGACAGGACCATGGCGATGTCGTCGAGGAAGGTGCGGAAGAACGGCCAGTCGGCCGCCATCACGCGCAGCGCGTCCTCGTGGCCGGCATCCACCGCTGCCTGCAGGCCGCTGCCCACGCCGTACCAGCCCGGGATCACCGCGCGCGCCTGACTCCAGGCGAACACCCAGGGGATCGCACGCAGGTTGGACAGCGCCGCATCCTGGCCGAGCCGGCGCGACGGCCGCGAGCCCAGGGTCATGCGCTCGATCACGTCGATCGGCGTGGCCAGGCGGAAATAGCGCATGAACTCGGCATCGCCGACGAAGCCGCGGTACGCCTGGCTGCTGTGTTCGGCGACCAGGTCCATTACCGGCCGCCAGCCGTCCTCGCGCGCGTCGGCCGCACGCGGGCGCAGGCTCGACAGCAGCACCGCGCCGGTCATCTGCTCCAGCGAGCGCAGCGCCAGCGCACGGATGCCGTACTTGCGGTGGATCACCTCGCCCTGCTCGGTCACCCGCAGGCGCCCGTCGACGCTGCCGCGCGGCGCCGCCTCCAGCGCGCGCGTGGTCTTGCCGCCGCCACGCACGATCGAGCCGCCGCGGCCGTGGAAGAAGGTCAGGCGGATGCCGAGTTCGGCGGCCGCCTCCAGCAGTTCCACCTGCGCGCGCTGCAGGCCCCAGCGCGAGGCGGCGATGCCGCCGTCCTTGCCGCTGTCGGAATAGCCGAGCATCACCATCTGCACGTCGGCGCGCGCGGCCAGGTGGCGGCGGTAGACCGGATCGGCCAGCAGGTCGCGCAGGGTCGCGGTGCCGCCGCGCAGATCGTCCACGGTCTCGAACAGCGGCACGATGTCCAGCGGCACCGCGCCGTCGGCATCGACCAGGCCGCCGCGGCGCGCCAGCGCCAGCACGGTCAGCACGTCGGCGCGGTCGTGCGCCATCGAGATGATGTAGCTGCCCAGCGCGTCGGCGCCGTGCCGCGCGCGCGCATCGGCGAGCGCGGCGAACACCGCGTCCAGCCGCGCATTGCCGTCGTCGTCGGCCGCCGGCAGCGCCTGTTCGCCGCTGGCGTAGGGACCGAGCAGGCCTGCGCGCTGCTCCACCGACCGTGCATCCCAGTCCTGCGTGTCCAGCGCGGCGGCGACCGCGCGTGCGTGCACGCTGGACTCCTGGCGCACGTCCAGCCGCGCCAGATGGAACCCGAAGCTGCGCACCCGCCACAGCAGGCGCCGCACCGCGAACCAGCCGGCGTGCAGGCCCTTGTTGGCCTGCAGGCTGTCCAGGATCAACTGCAGGTCGCTTTCCAGTTCGGCCGGGGCGGCATAGGCGCCCGGCGCATCGTCCAGGGTCGCCTGCAGGCGCGCGCGCATCAGATCGTTGAGCAGGCGGTAGGGCATGTCGCCGTGGCGCGGCCGCGAGCGCGCGGCGGCCTCCGGCAGCAGCTGCCGGTAGCGCTCCAGTTGCTCCAGCAGCGGCGCGCTGACCGCGACCAGGGTGGTCGACTGGCTGAGCAGGCTGGCCAGCTGCCACAGCTCCTTCAGATAACGCTCCAGCACCGCGCGCCGCTGCGCGTCCAGGGTGGCGGTGATGGTGGCGGCATCGACGTTGGGGTTGCCGTCCATGTCGCCGCCGACCCAGGTGCCGAAGCGCAGCAGCCGCGGCAGGGGCAGCGCCTGCCCGTAGGTCTGCTCGATGGCGTGCTCCAGGGTCTCGTACATCACCGGGATCACCCGGTACAGCACCTGGGTCAGGTAGAAGCCGACGTGTTCGCGCTCGTCCTCCACGGTGGGACGCACCGGCGAGGAATCGGCGGTCTGCCACGAGGCGGTCAGCGCCATACGGAAGCGCGCCGCGTCGGTGGCGCGCTCGCCCGGGGTGCGCAGGCCGTCGAGATTGTCGACCAGGCTGGCCACCATCAACTGTTCCTTCTCCAGCAGCGCGCGCCGCACCGCCTCGGTCGGGTGCGCGGTGAACACCGGTTCGACGTCGATGCGCGGCAGCCAGTCGCGCAGTTCGTCGATGCCGACACCCTGCGCCTTGAGCCGGCGCAGGGCGTCGAGCAGTCCGTCCGGCTGCGGCGTGTCGGCGCTGCTGCGCTGGTAGTCGCGGCGGCGGCGGATGCGGTGCACGCGCTCGGCGATGTTGACCACCTGGAAATAGGTGCTGAAGGCGCGCACCAGCGCTTCGGCATCGCGCGGCGCGCGGCCGGCGAGTTGCTCGCTCAGCGAGGACAGCGGCGCGGCGCGCTCGCGGCGTGCGATCGCGGTGGTGCGGATGCGTTCGATCTCGTCGAGGAACTGCGCCGAGACCTGTTCGGCGAGCAGGTCGCCCACCAGGGCGCCGAGCCGGCGCACATCGTCGCGTAAGGGAAGGTCGGGCGTGGCGAAGGCGATGCTGCTGCGGGACTCGTTCATCGGGAAACGCATGGCTCGGCAGTGGGGGCGCCGCAAGCCTAACCGAAAAGGGCGCGCGCTCCCGTCGGCCGCGGCGACGGTTTCAAAGCGAACCATTTGCGCGGTCTCGCCGTGTGCCGTGCCACGGCCGCTCGCGCGTGCGGCCGTGGCACAGGCGCGGCTCAGTGCGGCGCGGCGCCGGCCTCGGCAGGCGTCGGCGCCGGTCCCAGATAGATGCGCAGCCAGCGCTCGCTCTCGGCCAGCATCTGCAGCACCGATTCGCGCGCACGATAGGCATGCGCCTCGTTGGGCAGCATCACCAGCCGTGCGGTGCCGCCGTTGCCCTTGATCGCCGCGTACATGCGCTCGCTCTGGATCGGGAAGGTACCGGAGTTGTTGTCCTCGGCGCCGTGGATCAGCAGCAGCGGATCCTTGATCCGGTCGGCGTAGTTGAACGGCGACATCGCCTGGTACACCGGCTGCGCCTGCCAGTAGGTGCGTTCCTCGGACTGGAAGCCGAACGGCGTCAGCGAGCGGTTGTAGGCGCCGCTGCGGGCGATGCCGGCCTTGAACAGGCGGGTGTGCGCGAGCAGGTTGGCGGTCATGAAGGCGCCGTAGGAATGTCCGCCGATGGCGATGCGATCGCGATCGGCGACGCCGCGCCGCACCACCTCGTCCACCGCCGCCTGCGCGTCGGCGACCAGTTGCTCGACGTAGGTGTCGTTGGGTTCGCGCGCGCCCTCGCCGACGATCGGCATCGACGGGTCGTTGAGCACCGCATAGCCCAGCGCCAGGAACGCCTGCGGCCCCCAGTAGCCGATCGCGTTGAAGCGGTACGGCGAGTCGGTGACCTGGCTGGCGGCATCGGCGGATTTGAACTCGCCCGGGTAGGCCCACATCAGCATCGGCAGCGGGCCGTCGCGCTTGGCGTCGTAGCCTGGCGGCAGCAGCAGGGTCGCGGTCAGTTCCACGCCATCCTTGCGCCGGTAGCGGATCTGCTCCTTGTGCACGTCGCGCAACTGCGGCGTGGGATGCGGGAAGCGGGTCAGCGCCACCGGCTCCGCGTTCGCACTGTCGAGCCGATAGAAGTTGCGCGGCTCCTGCGGCGTCTCGCGGGTGATCAGCAGGCGCTGGCCGCTGTCGTCGAGCAGGGCCTGCGGCACTGCGTAGTACGGCGCCTGCGACTGGAACAGGCGGGTGCTGTGCCGCGTGTCCAGATCGTAGCGGTCCAGGAATGGCCGATCACCCTGCGGCGAGGCGCCCTCGCCGCGCAGGAACAGGCTGTGGCCGTCGGCGGCGATCAACAGGCGCGGGTTGCCGGCCGCATCGCGCTCCGTCACCGGCGTGCCCGGATCGGCATAGCGGTCTTCCTGCGACCGCTGCACCAGCAACTGCGGCGCCTGCGCGGGATGGTCCGGTGCCACGCGCCATTGTTTGGTCTGCCGCGTCTTCCACCAGAACTCGTCGATCAGCGCCAGGTCGCCCCGACCCCAGAAAATGCCGGCGAAGCGCGACTGCAGGCGCGCCAGCGTCACCGGCGGCGCGGTGAACGGCGCCGCCTGCATCCGCACCGCGTCGCGCACCGCCGCCTCGCGCGCCGGATCGCCGCCGTCCTGCGCCTCGGCCCAGACCAGCGTCGCCGGCGCGTCGCTGCGCCAGTCGATATCGCGCACGCCGGTGCGCACCGCATCGTTGCCGGTCGGCAGACCCTCCACCAGCGGCAGCTGCGCCACCGTGTGCACCGGCTTGCCGGCGCGGTCGAGCACCTCGATGGTGCGCGGGAAGCCGCTGGCCGGCACCAGGTAGGAGAACGGCCGCTGCAGGCGCTGCGCCAGCAGATAGCGGCCGTCCGGCGACGGCGCCAGCGACAGGTACAGGTCCGGGGAGGCGATGCGCTGCTGGCGCCCGTCCACATCGACCAGCGCCGGCTGCGCGCGCAGTTGATCATCGAACTGGCGCGCGTCGGCCTCGTTCTTCAGCAGGTCCTGGTAGGTGCGCAGGGCGGTGGCGCCGCCACCGGCGGTCTGCTGCACCGCCGGCCCGGTCGGCACCGCGTCGGCGAGCGGCGCGGCGCCCTGCTCCGGCGGCTGCAGCAACACCAGCAACTGGCGGCTGTCGGGCATCCACGCATAGCCCTCGCCGGACACCGTGTTGAGCCGCTCGGCGACCCGCCGCGCGCGCAGCGCGGCGATGTCCACCACCCACAGTTCGTTAGCGCCGCTGCGCGCATCGACCCGGTTGAAGGCCAGATGCCGCTGGTCCGGCGCCCAGGCCATGCCGGCGATCGACAGCGGCGACGGCAGGCCCTCGATGCGCAGTTCGCTGCCGTCGGCGATGCGCAGCAGCCACAGCTTGTCGCCGAAGGCGAAGCGGCTCTGCGAGCGGGTGCGCGGATGGATGCGCAACCCGGCCAGCTTGAGTTCCGGCTGCGCGACCTGGGCGATGCCGGGCAGCGCGGGCAACTGCAGCATCGCCGCCAGATCGCGCCGCGGGCTCAGCGACAGCTGCGGCGGCCGCGGCGCATCGACGATGGCCTGCAGCGGCGCCGACGGCAGTTGATAGCCGCTGTCGGCGGCATCGGCGGATGCGGAGGCCGCCGCAGAGGCCTGTGCGGCATCCGCCGCGGCGCTGCCGGCCGCGACCAGGGCCGCGCACAGCAGGCCGCAGACCGGCCTGGCGACACGGCGGCGCCCGCGCACTGTGATCTGGTTCATCTCTCCCCTCTCCTTTCTCTCGATCGAACCGTCGACGGTAGCAGGGCGGGCGCCGCCCGCCCCCCTGTCGATGGTTGGGCGCGGGCGCGTGTTCAAGCGCCGCACGTGGCAGCCGCTATAATCGGTTACCCCTTGCGCCGAGGGGCGCTGCGACCGGATCGAGACCGCATTCCCCGTCTCCAGACCCGGCCAGGCTCGGCGCGAGGCTTGAGCGACAACGGCGCCCGGACTTCGCGAGTTTCTCGCCATTGACCGGAGCTTTATCGATGAACGCTGCACTCAAGAGCTTTTCCACCGAGGGCGACTACAAGGTCGCCGACATCAGCCTGGCCGACTGGGGCCGCAAGGAACTGGATATCGCCGAGCACGAGATGCCGGGCCTGATGTCGATCCGTCGCCAGTACGCCACCGCCAAGCCGCTGGCCGGCGTGCGCGTCACCGGCTCGCTGCACATGACCATCCAGACCGCAGTGCTGATCGAGACGCTGAAGGACATCGGCGCCGACGTGCGCTGGGCCTCGTGCAATATCTTCTCCACCCAGGATCACGCCGCCGCGGCGATCGCCGCCACCGGCACCCCGGTGTTCGCGTGGAAGGGCGAGACCCTGGAGGAATACTGGGACTGCACGCTCGACGCGCTGACCTTCACCCTGCCCGACGGCACCCAGACCGGCCCGGAGCTGGTGGTGGACGACGGCGGCGACGTGACCCTGCTGATCCACAAGGGCTATGAACTGGAGAACGGTTCCAAGTGGGTCGACGAACCGGCCTCCTCGCACGAGGAGCAGGTCATCAAGAACCTGCTCAAGCGCGTGGCGGTGGAGCGCCCGGGCTACTGGACCCGCGTGGTCAAGGACTGGAAGGGCGTCTCCGAAGAGACCACCACCGGCGTGCACCGCCTGTACCAGCTGGCCGAAGCCGGCACCCTGCTGATCCCGGCGATCAACGTCAACGACTCGGTGACCAAGAGCAAGTTCGACAACCTGTACGGCTGCCGCGAGTCGCTGGCCGACGGCCTCAAGCGCGCGATGGACGTGATGCTGGCCGGCAAGGTCGCGGTGGTGTGCGGCTACGGCGACGTCGGCAAGGGCTCGGCGCACAGCCTGCGCGCCTACGGCGCCCGCGTCATCGTCACCGAGATCGACCCGATCTGCGCGCTGCAGGCGGCGATGGAAGGCTTCGAGGTCAACACCGTCGAGGACACCCTCGGCCAGGCCGACATCTACGTCACCACCACCGGCAACAAGGACATCATCCGCATCGAGCACCTGACGCAGATGAAGGACCAGGCCATCGTCTGCAACATCGGCCACTTCGACAACGAGATCCAGGTCGAGGCGCTGTACAAGCTGCCGGGCGTGCAGAAGATCAACATCAAGCCGCAGGTGGACAAGTTCGTGCTGCCCAACGGCAACGCGATCTTCCTGCTGGCTGAAGGCCGCCTGGTCAACCTGGGCTGCGCCACCGGCCACCCCAGCTTCGTGATGTCCAACAGCTTCGCCAACCAGACCCTGGCGCAGATCGACCTGTGGCAGAACAAGGACAGCTACGAGAAGCAGGTGTACCGCCTGCCGAAGAAGCTGGACGAGGAAGTGGCGCGCCTGCACCTGGAGAAGATCGGCGTGAAGCTGACCAAGCTCACCGACGCGCAGGCCGCCTACCTGGGCGTGCCGGTCGACGGCCCGTTCAAGCCGGAGCACTACCGCTACTGAGCCGTTGGCAAGACATCGCCAGGCAGACAGGAACGGGCGCCGCGAGGCGCCCGTTTTTTGTGCGATCGGCACTGCGCGCGTGTGGAGACGGGGGCTGGAAATTCGTACGGAGCGAAACCGCAGGTATCGCCACCTTGCGCAGTCCCTGCTCCAAGCGGCCTTTTCCGGCCAGTTGGCCGACGCGCCTGTCCAGCCAGGCCATCCGTATCACACACCTGCGCTGCATTGATTCCACACCAATCGCCTGGCGCTCCCGATGAGCACCACCACCATCCGCCTGCCGGACGCGCTCAAGGCCCGCGTCGCCAAGGCTGCGGAAGCCGCCGGCACCACGTCGCACAACTTCATCCTGGAAGCCATTGCCGAGAAGGCCGAACTGGCCGAGCGGCGCGTCGACAGCATTCCCTGGGACGAGATGCGTCGCTATCTGATGGAACGCAGTGAGGGCAAGGACACCCCCCCCCCCGCCCCCCGCAGGTTCGCGAAATAGCATGGCGCACGTCGAGTTCCTGCCCTCTGTCAACGAGGACCTACGGCGCATCATCGGCCATCTGGAACAACACGAAGCCGAGCATATCCAAGAGCGTCTGAGCGAGATCGTCAGCGCATCGAACGTGCTGACGGACAATCCGCTGATCGGCCGGCTGACGCGCCATGATGTGCGTGAACTGGTCATTGGCCAAGGCGCTCACGGATATATTGCCCTCTACCGATACGTGGTGGCGCTGGATACCGTCTTTGTCCTGGCGATCCGCGCGCAACGCAAGGCAGGCCATGCACGCGATGCATGACATCATCGCCATCTAGTGCCCAAGACGGCGCTGGTCTTCAGATCCTGCACTCGCCAGCCGGCGCGTATACCGAGATCTGGATGCGGCTGCGCGCGTGGTACGGCGTGCGTGTCCAATCGCTCCAGCGCGCCTCCAGGCGCAGGCCGGCGATCTGCGCCATTAGGTCCAGTTCCGATGGCCACACGTAGCGGCGGCGCTCGCTGAAGATACGCGTGCCGGATTCGCCCAGCACCACCACGCGCTGATCGATGCGCTGCTGCAGCGGATCGGGCTGCGAGCACACCAGCATCACCGCCGCGCCGTCGCCGTCGGTATCCGGCACGTCCAGCACCTGGCTGACCTTGCCGCCACCGTCGAACACCTCTGCGCCCGGCACGGCAGTTTGAATCAACAGGCGTCCGTCGGGCGCCAGGCAGCGCGCCGCATTGACCACGCAGCGCAGTTGCTCGGCCTGGGTCAGCAGGTAACCGAATGCCGCCACCGCGTAGATCAGGCCGAACGGCCCGGACACCGGCATGTCGGCGAAGTCGGCGCAGACCAGATGCAGGCGTTCGCTGCCGGGTTTGGCGCGCAAGGCCTCGAGCATCGCCGGCGCGTTGTCGATGCCGGTGACCGGCACATCGCAGTGCGCGAGCGGCAAGCCGATGCGGCCGGTTCCGATGCCCAACTCCAGCGCCGCGCGGCCCGCGGCCAGTTCGGCCAGCACGCCGACGCACTGCTGCGTAGCAGCGGCAGGCCAGCGATCGTAGACGCGATCGTAGATCGCGGCCAGGCGATCGTACTCGTGGGTCACGGGCATCCGCAGCCACTCGTTGCCGAAGTGGCGCGACGATAGCACGCAGCGATCGCGATGCAATGGCGCACGCACGGCAGCGGCACCGATGACGAACGCGGCAACGCGATCGGGCGTGAGCGAGGCAAGCTGCTTGAGGAAAGATGACAGGGATGTTGCAGTTGGCCGCGCTTCAGTCTTTCCCTTGCGTCGCCATAGTCGAGCGAGGAAGCTTGCTCCGCGCCTGCCACAGGCGGCAGGCGCGACGATCGCAACAGAGTCCCCCGTTCAATCAGGAGTATCGCCATGAAGCGCCTTTTTGATTCGCTGTCGCGTTGGGTCCAGAGCCTCGGTGGCAACAGGCTCGGCTACATCTACACCTACTGACCTTCCCGCCACCGTCGCGTGGCATTCGCGTGCGAGAGGGGGCGATCCGCCCCCCTCTCTTCGGCACTCGGCGCATTGCACGGCCACGCATGGCGTTCGCCATCGGTCCCATGTCCCCTTCCGTATCGCGATGCGCCGCGACGTCATGCTGTTTCCTGCAGGTCCGCGCATGACACAGACGCAACGATGCCCGCCCGGTCCGCGTGGGCATTGGGCGTTCGGCAACCGGCAGGCCTTCGCGCACGATCCCCTCGACTTCCTGCAGCGCTGCGCACGCGAACATGGCGACGTGGTGCGGATCGCCGAGCGCACCTACCTGCTGGCATCGCCGGCAAGCATCGCGACGGTGCTGGGCGACGATGGCAGCCTCTACGCCAAATCCGATCCGGACCCGCGCACGCGGCGTGCCGCATTCCCGGCCTCGGTGATGAACAGCGAAGGCGAGGCCTGGCGACACAAGCGCCAGGCATTGCAGCCCGCATTCCGCGCCGGGCTGGTGCGCGACTACGCCAGGCAGGCGCTCGCCGCCACGCAGGCGTTGCTGCGATCGGGCAGCGACACCGCGCATGCGCAGGATCTGCGCCTGACGATGACCGCGCTCTGTGCGGAACTGGGCGCCGGCTTCCTGCTCGGCGATGCGACGCACGCGCCGTCCCTGCTGCGGATGCTGCCGATGGTCGATGCGATCCTGCAGCAGACACGCACGCCGTCCGCAGCCCCGGCCTGGTGGCCGAGTGCCGGCAGGCGCCGCCTGCGTGCCGCACGCGGCACACTGGATACCGCGCTGACGCAGATCCTGGCAGCGCCGAGTCCGCCAGGCGCGGGCGCCTCGGTGCTGGAGCTGTTGCGGCGCGACGATCCACAGAGCCAGGGCGATTGGTGTCGCGACGAAGCGGCGGCGATGCTGATGTCGGCGCTGGAGCCGATGGCGGCGGGCCTGACCTGGACGCTGTTGCTGCTGGCGCAGCATCCGTCGATCGCACAAGCGGTGGCGGCGGAAGCCGAGGCGTTGCCCGACATCGGCAACGCGTCCGCCACGGCAGGCGACGACACGCTTGTCGAACGCCTGCCGCTGACCCGCGCCTGTGTGAAGGAAGCCATGCGCCTGTATCCGCCGGCATGGATGACCGCGCGCATCGCGCAACGCGACACCACGCTGGACGGCTTCGCGGTGCCGCGCGGCACGCAGTTGATCGTCAGCCAGTGGGTGGTGCAGCGCGATCCACGCCATTTCGCCGTGCCGGACAGCTTCATGCCGACGCGCTGGCTTGACCCGACGCACGCCCCGGCGCGCTACACCTATTTCCCGTTCGGCGGCGGCCCGCGCAGTTGCATCGGCAGCCAACTGGCGCTGGTGCAGATGACATTGGTCGTGGCCGGCCTGTTGCGCGAGCGCACGTTGCACCTGGCGGCGGACGCGCAGCCGCGGCCGTTCCCGGCGCTGGTGCTGCGCCCGCTCGATGTCCGCATCGCGCTGCGGCCACGCACCGCAACCCCTGTCCGTCGGTCGCATGACACGACGCCGCCGCCCCACCCTCCTGCCCCGGACGCCCCGCATGGCTGACCCCACCGCCTTCGCCAAGACCCGGGAATATCCCAACCGCTTCTTCGATTCGGCTGCCTGGAACGAGCTTTCCTTCCGCGACGGCGACATCGTCATCGCCAGCTATGCCAAGGCCGGCACGACGTGGCTGCAGCAGATCGTCGCGCAACTGCTGTTCGAAGGTGCGGCCGACGTCGACGTATCGGCGATCTCGCCGTGGCTGGACGGCGTGTATCCGGACCGCGCGAGCAAGCTCGCGCTGCTGCAGGCGCAGCCCCACCGGCGCTTCATCAAGACCCACCTGCCGGCCGACGCGCTGGTGATCAGCGATCGCGCCAAGTACCTGTACATCGGCCGCGACGGCCGCGACATCGCGCTGAGCCTGTACGACCATCAGTGTGCGGTCAGCCAGGATGCGCAGGCGCGGCTGGATGCCGGCGCGGCCGAACCGGGCAAGCTGCGCGTGGTGCCGCCGCCGAGCCTGCCGGTGGACGCCTACGTGGCGCAGTGGCTGGCCCACGACGGCGCGCCGTTCTGGCCGTTCTGGGAAGGCGTGCGCAGTTGGTGGCAGCAGCGCGCGCAGCCGAACGTGCTGCTGGTGCACTACGCCGATCTGCTGGTGGATCTGCCCGCGCAGGTACGACGCATCGCCGCGTTTCTCGAGATCCCGATACGCGACGCCACCTGGGACACGATCCTGGCGCACTGCCAGTTCGACTACATGCGCCAGCACGCCGCGCGCTACGTGCCGCAAGGCGCCGGGCTGTGGCGCGAAGGCGGCAAGGCCTTCTTCAACCAGGGTCGCAGCGGCCGCTGGCGCACGCTGTTGCCGGCGGCCGTCGCCGCCGACTACGACGCGCGTGCGCAGACGGAGTTGGGCCGCGAAGCCGCACAGTGGCTGGCGCAGGGCGCCGGGGCGACGCCATGAGCCTGCGCGTCATCGGCGCCGGCCTCGGCCGCACCGGCACCCTGTCGCTGAAGCTGGCGCTGGAGCATCTGGGCCTGGGCCGCTGCTATCACGCCATGGAATTGGCCGCGCACCTGCGCCAGGCCTTGCCGCTGTGGGACGCGGCGATCGACGGGCAGGCGGATTGGGACACGCTGTTCGCCGGCTATACCGCCACCGTCGATTATCCGGGCTGCTGCTTCTGGCGCGAACTGGTCGCGTGCTATCCGCAGGCCAAGGTGATCCTGACCGTGCGCGATGCCGATGCCTGGTTCGCGTCGGTGCGCAGCACCATCTTCGCCAATGACGGCAGTGTGCCGGCGTTGTTCGGCCCCGACGGCCAGCGCCTGAGCCAGTTCCTGCGCCGCGGGTTCGCGGCACGCATCGACGATCGCGCCTTCATGACCGACTATTTCCGCCGCTGGAACCAGGAGGTCATCGCCGGGGTGCCGCCGGACCGCCTGCTGGTGCTCGACACTGACACGCAGACGGACTGGGAACCGCTGTGCGCCTTCCTCGGCGTGCCGCTGCCGGCGCAGCCGTATCCGCGCGTGCATGCGCGCGGCGGCAGCGGCACGCAAGCGCGCCCGCTGCCGAGCGACCCGGCGCAACGCGAACAACGCCTGCGTGCCTACCTGGACCGGCTCGCCGTGGAGGCGTTCGCGCCGTCCGCCGACGGCTGATCGCCGTCCACCTACAGCGAAAAATTGTGCTTGATGGTGAACGACCAGGCGCCGTCGATCGGATTGGTGACATGCACCCGGCCATCGCCGTCCGGCACGCCCGTGGTGTAGCGGCGATACACCCCGGCGCTGTTCCAGGCGCGCGAATAGGTCAGCCCGAACTCGGTGCCGCGCCAGGTGCGGCTCACACCGAGACGCGCGTCGGTCCAGCCGTAGTCGGCGAAGTTGCGCACGTGCTGGTGGCCGGCATGCACGCTCGCCTGCCAGTCCGACGCCAGCGGCAGCGTGGCGTCCAGCGCCAGATAGCCGGAGCCGCGCGAGTGCTGGCCCTGGCCGACGCCCAGCGTGGCGCTGTTGTAGCCGAAGTAGTCGCGCGTCCAGGTGCTGGCGTAGGACAGCTCCAGCGTGCGCCAGTGCCCGGCGACGATGGCCTCGCCGTAGTCGTAGCGGGTGCCGCTGGCGCTCATGCGCGCGCCGGGATAGGCGTAGTAGTAGGCGCCGGCGCGCCAGCCCCAGTCGCCGTGGCTGGCCGCGTAGCCGGCGTACAGGTCCCACTCCACGTGCCCGCCTTCGATGAAGTACGGGCTCACCCCGGACGCCCAGGTGCCGGCATACCAGCCGCTGTCCGCGGCCACGTCCAGCCCGCCCTGCAGCACCGGCCGGCCCCAGCTCTGCTCGAAGCCGCGCGAGACGTAGTTGGAGGTCGCGGCCAGGTTGGCGCTGGCGGTGCCGGCCCAGGCCGGTGCGGCGGCGCCCAGCGCCAGCAGCAGCGCGGCGCCGCGCATGCCCCTCACGACACCACCTCCAGCCGCGTCCGGCCCGGTGCGGCCAGGCGACCCGATGCAGGCGCCGCGAGCTTGAACAGCGCCACCGCGCGCTGCAGTTCCCCGGCCTGATCCTCCATCGCCCGCGCCGCCGCCGTGGCCTCCTCGACCAGCGCGGCGTTCTGCTGGGTCACCTCGTCCATCTGTACGATGGTCTTGCCGACCTGTTCGATGCCGGCGCTCTGTTCCTGCGAGGCGGCGGCGATCTCGCTCATGATGTCGGTGACCCGGCGGACGCTGGCCACCACCTCGCGCATGGTGTCGCCGGCGCCGTTGACCAGCGCGGTGCCTTCGTCGATCTTGCCGACCGAGGCGTCGATCAGGCCCTTGATCTCGTGCGCCGCGGTCGCCGAACGCTGCGCCAGCGCGCGCACCTCGCTCGCCACGACCGCGAAGCCACGGCCCTGCTCGCCGGCACGGGCGGCTTCGACCGCGGCATTGAGCGCCAGGATATTGGTCTGGAAGGCGATGCCGTCGATCACGCCGATGATCTCGGCCATCTTCTTCGACGCGCCGGCGATACCGGACATGGTCTCCACCACCTGCTCGACCACCGCGCCGCCGCGCGAGGCCACGTCGGCGGTGTCCTGCGCCAGGCGATTGGCCTGATGCGCATGCGCGGCGTTCTGCTTCACCGTGGAGGTCAACTCCTCCATCGAGGCCGCGGTCTCTTCCAGGTTGGCCGCCTGCTGCTCGGTACGCCGCGACAGGTCGTCGTTGCCGGCGGCGATCTCGCTGGCGGCGGTGTTGATCGCGGTGGTGGCGTGCTGGATGCGGCCGACGATGCCGGTCAACTGCTCCACGGTGGCATTGGCGTCGTCGCGCATCTGCGCGAACACGCCATGGAACTCGCCGTGCATCCGCGCGGTGAGGTCGCCCTGGGCCACCGCGCGCAACAGCGCCGACAACGCCGAGAGGTTGCCTTCGGTCAGCTCCATCAGCCGGTTCAGCCCGACCACCATGCCGCGGAAGTCGTACTGGAAGCGCTCGGCATCGCCGCGCCGGGAGAAATCGCCGGAGGCCGCGGCTTGCGCCAGCTCGGTGATGGCCTGGTTGATCGCCTGCAGGCTGCGCTTGGTGGTGCGCATCGCCTCGGTGATCGCCGCCTTCTCGCCCGGCAGCGCTTCCATGTCCACCTGCATGTTGCCGATCGCGTACTGCGACATCACCTCGACCAGGCGCCGCTGCACGTCCACGTGCGCGGCGACCAGCGCATTGGTGCCGTGGACCATGCGCCCGTACTCGCCGGGGAAGCGCGCGGCGTCCATGCGGTAGCTCATCTCGCCGGCGTCGTGGCGCTGCGCCATCTCCGCCTGCGCCTGCATCACCGCCTGCAACTGCGTCTGCATGCTGCCCATCGCGTCCAGCAACTGGCCCAATTCGTCGTCGCGACGATGCCGGACCTGGCTGTCTAGGCGCCCGGCGGCGACCGCCGAGGACACCCGCACGGCCTCGGCCAGCGGATCCAGCACCTGCCGGCGCAGCAGCAGATACAGCGCGCCGCTCAGCAGCAGCGCCGAGAGCAGGCCGACCGCGGCGATCGTCCACAGCAGCGCGCGCGCCTTGGCCATCACCAGCGCGTAAGGTACCGAGATGCCCAGCGCGAACGCCTGCGGCGCATCGCCGATCTTCAGCGGCACGAACACGTTCAACGCATCCTCGCCGTCGGCGCGGCGATGGTCGAACACCACCTGGCCCTTGGCCACGCGCGCCAGCATGTCTTTGGACCAGGCATCGCTGCGGGTCTTGCCGACCTGCTGCGGATCGCGGCTGGCCATGACCATGCCCAACGGCGACAACAGGCTGGCATGGCCTTCGCCCATCGGCCGCAGCGCGGCGATGCGCTGCTGCAGGGTATCGAGCGTGAAGTCGACGGTGACCACGCCCAGGAAGCGGCCGTTCTCCAGGATCGGCGTGGCCAGCGTGGTCATCAGCGTGTCCTTGCCGGCCACCGGGTAGTAGTACGGCTCGATCACCACCGGCTTGTGCGTGTTGCGCGCCAGCAGGTACCAGTCGCCATCGCCCGGCTTCTCGTAGTCGCGCAGCGCCTCGCGCACCAACTGGCCGTTCTGCCGCGACCACCAGGTCATGTAGCGGCCGGTCGCGTCATGGCCCTCGGCGCCGACGAAGGCCTTGTCGTTGCCGTCGAAGGCATCCGGCTCCCACATGGTGCTGATGCCCAGCCACTGCGGATGCGCGTCGAGCTGGCTGCGCAACACTGCGGTGGCGGTAGCGCGCGACAGACCGGCGGCGTGCTGCACGCGGAAGCTGTTGGCCAATGCCTCGCTGGCGTCGAAGGCCACGCCGATCTCGCGCGACACGCGCTGCGCTTCCAGTTGCGCCAGGTTCTCGATGCTGGTGCGCGAGGTCGACAGCAGCGCATCGCTGCTGCGCCAGTAGATGATCATCGCGGTCAGGCCGAAGCAGGCCAGTGCGAGCAGGCCGGTGCCCAGCATCAGGCGTTTGGCGATGCTGCCGCGACGGCGATGCGGCGACGGAGTGGACATGACGACTTCCTTGGTAGGGGGAGGGAATACGGTCGCGGAGGAATGCGTCGCGCCGCGGCCCGCTGCGGCGCGGCGCGAGCGCGCCGTGTCCGTTGCCGATGCCCTGCTCAAGACGCACTCCCCATCGGGCCGCGACGCGCCGCCGGACCTTGCGTCCTGGCGCTGCTGCATGGCGACCCACCCCTGGCTATCGTCCCGCCATCGGCAAACTTGATGGGCATCCCGCGAGATGCCGATGAACGGACATGGGTTGGCGGTGAAAGCGCGCGGCAGCGCGCAGTTTCCTACCGCATTTGTGCATCAGTGAACAACCGCGTGCACGGATGCAGCAACGCGTGCCGGCGGCGACGGCACGCAGAATGCGGGAAAGACCATGCGCGGATGCGCGACCGGCTCTGGGGCGATCACGCCTCTGCACGGTGACCTGGGACGCATGCATCGCCCAGCGAACAACGCGATGCGTGCCCGGCCAGGCACTGCACGCGGACCGCGTTCGGGCTGCGCTTACGGCCGCCAGTTGGCGTTGTGTTCCCAGAACGCCACGCTGCGCCGGTAGGCGTCGCGATCCAACGGCACGCCGGAGCCGCCCTCCTCCACGCCGAGCGCATTGCGCAGCATGGTGATCGGCGCCATCGGTATCTCCTTTGGCTCGGCGGTATACAGGCAACCGACCACGCCCCAATCCGCCTCGATCGGCGCACCCTCGTGCGCGAGCTGGTCGCGGCTGTAGAGGATCGGCAGCAGGTAGGCGGCCACCGGCGGCTCGACGCCTTCGAACCAGCGCACCAGCACCGGGAGTTCCTCGCGGCTGCGCGCCTCGTAGCCGGAACGCAGCAGGCGCCGGTTGGCGTCGGTGATCGGCACGGTCAGGCAGCGCGTCGAGGTCCAGTTGCGGTGCACGTGCAACTTGCAGAACGGCGCATAGCCGTCGAGCACCTGCAGCGGCGCGTTGGCGTTGAGATGCTGCTCGAACTGCTCCGGCGTGCAGTCCTGGATCGCATTGCGACGTCCGTCGCGCGGGAACAGGCGGGTGCGGGCGAACGGCGTGAGGACGATGGACATGGCATGCATGGCGGACAAGGGCGGACTAGCGTAGCGCGCGGCACCGCCAGTGCCCACCGCGGCCAGCGTGTCCTGGCGTTCGGAAGCCCGACGCAGGAGCGGCTTCAGCCGCGATGTGCGTTACCGGTAAGGCATCGCGGCTGAAGCCGCTCCTACAGACTACGGATGCGCCAACGCGTAGTCGATCGCCGCGCGCACTGCCGCGACCTGCGCGGCATTGCACTGCTCCGGCGTGGCGCTGGCGCTGTCCGGATATACCTCGGTGGTGGTGGTGTAGCGCGCGTCGGTGATGCCCGCGCACAGGCCCAGCCGCTTCACCGGATAGTTGATGACCCCCGGCGCCGCCAGCGGCGTGCCGATCAGTTCGCCGGCGGCGTCGGCCGGCGCGATATGGGTGACCTGTGCCACCGCGGCCAGGACTGCCTGCTGGAAGGCCGGCTGCGGATTCTCGCTGTCGCCGACCAGGTAGAAGCCATCGGGGATGACGCCCGGCGCGTAGTCGACGCCATCGCGCGCGGCCAGCGCCGGACGGAATTCGGATTCGTCGCTGTCGGTGGTCTCGTGCAGATCGATATGCATGCGAATGTGCTCGCGCAACGGCGCGACCAGACGCAGCAGCGCCGCCGACTCCTGCGCCGGACTGTCGGTGCGGAACGAACGGTTGGGATCCAGCGCATCGGCGTTCCAGCGGTGGATGCGTTCGTACGCCCATGGACTCACGCACGGCACCAGCAGCACATTGGCGCGGCCGACGTAGTCCCCGGCATGCTGCTGCGCGAACTGCAGCGCACCGTGCACGCCGCTGGTCTCGTAGCCGTGCACGCCGCCGGTGACCAGCATGCACGGCAGCGCCTCGTTCCAATCGCGGCTGCGCAGCGCCAGCAGCGGATAGCGCTCCTGCGCGTACGCCAGTTCGCCGTACTCGACCAGATCCCACGGCCCGCGCAGGCGCTCGATGGCCGCCACCACCTCGTCCTGATAGCTGCGCCGGCGCGGCTGCCCGGCCAGCCACGCCGCCTTCTCGGCGGCGCCCCAGGGCACGCCGGGGGTTCCGATCGGATAGAAGGCTGCGCTGGTCATGATGCGGCTCCGCGTCGACAGGTGAGGGCGGCGACTGTAGCAAAGCGCAGCGGCCGCGATGCGGCATGCGCCACGAACACCGCGCTCGCGGCGCCTCGTCGCGGAAGCGGATGCCGATCCCGCTTTCGTACGCTGTCGCCATGAATACGTATGTAGCGCGTGCATGTTGCGCCGCGATGCGCGCTTAGCATCCTCCCGCCGCGCGCCAGCCCCGCGGCGAGCTCATGCCCCTGTCCTGCAGGCGCCCCGCCTGCGCCCACGCAACGAGGAGATCGAACGATGCGCGTTCCATCCGCTGCAAATCGACTGCTGCGCCTGCACCGCTGGCGCAGCCTGCTGGTCGGCCTGCTGCTGCTCCTGGCCACCGCCAGCGCCCAGGCCGACGTCATCCTGCATGCGTTCAACTGGCCCTACGCCACCGTCGAAGCGCGTGCCGCGCAGATCGCCGCCGCCGGCTACCGCAAGGTGCTGGTGGCGCCGGCCTACCGCTCGCAGGGCGACGCCTGGTGGGCGCGCTACCAGCCGCAGGACATGCGCCTGATCGACAACCCGCTCGGCGACACCGACGCCTTCGCGAGCATGGTGCAGGCGCTGAAGGCGGTGGGCGTGGAGACCTATGCCGACGTGGTGCTCAACCACATGGCCAACGAAGCGGCCACGCGCTCGGACCTGAACTACCCGGGCAGTGCGGTGCTAAGCCAGTACGCCGCCAATCCGCAGCGCTATGCCTCGCTGCGACTGTTCGGCGACCTCTCGCAGAACTTCCTCAGCGCCAGCGATTTCGGCCCGGCACAGTGCATCACCAACTACAACGACCCCTACCAGGTGCGCACCTACCGCATCTGCGGCGGCGGCAACGATCCCGGCCTGCCGGATCTGGTCGGCAACGACTGGGTGGTGCAGCAGCAGCGCAACTACCTGCTGGCGCTGAAGGCGCTGGGCGTGACCGGCTTCCGCATCGATGCGGCCAAGCACATGACCTTCGACCATCTGAACAAGGTGCTCGATGCGCAGGTGCGCTCCGGGGTGATGGTGTTCGGCGAGGTGATCACCGGCGGCGGCAGCGGCAATTCCGACTACGACCAGTTTCTGGCGCCGTACCTGCAGGCCACCCCGCACGCGGCCTACGACTTCCCGCTGTTCAACTCGGTGCGCAACGCCTTTGCCTACGGCGGCAGCATGGATCTTCTGGTCGATCCGGGCGCCTACGGCCAGGCGCTGCCGGGCGCGCGCGCGGTGACCTTCGCCATCACCCACGACATCCCCAACAACGCCGGCTTCCGCTACGCGATCATGGACCCGGTCGACGAAACCCTGGCCTACGCCTACCTGCTCGGCCGCGACGGCGGCGTGCCGATGGTGTACTCGGACAACAACGAGAGCGGCGACAACCGCTGGGTCAACGCCTACCAGCGCGACGACCTCAAGCGCATGGTCGGCTTCCACAACGCCGCGCAGGGCCGCGACATGCAGGTGCTGGCGCACGGCGACTGCTACCTGCTGTTCCGCCGCGGCGACCTGGGCATCGTCGGCATCAACAAGTGCGGCACCACCGTCACCGCCGCGGTGCCGATGAACGGCAGCGTGCTGCGCTGGAACGTCGACTACACCGATGCGCTGGGCTCGGGCAGCGTGGTGCGCATTTCCAGCGGAAGCTACACCTTCAGCCTGCCGCCGCGGCAGGCGCGGATGTGGAAGCGTTGAGCGTCCGCATCCAGCCGGCGCGCCCAGGCGGGCGCGTCGGCGTCGTACTGACCGGGCCCGCGTGGTCTCACGGCTCCAGCGCGGCGCCGGCCGCCCCATTTCGGCGGCCCGACCTTTTCTTGCACATCCATCCGGATGAAGAGATATACTGACCGCACCGCCCGCTGCGTTGCGCCCATGACCGCCATCAGCTTCGAGTTCTATCCGCCCAAGACCGACGAGCAGCGCGCCCAGCTCGACCGCACCGCCGCGCGGCTGAAGGCCTACGCGCCGGAGTACGTATCCTGTACCTTCGGCGCTGGCGGCTCGACCCTCAGCTACACCTCCGAGACCGTGCGCCACCTCAAGCAGCATCACCGCTTCGAGGCCGCGCCGCACCTGTCCTGCGTGGGCGGCAGCCGCGAGGAGATCCGCGAACTGCTCAAGCTGTACCGTGCCATCGGCTGCCGGCGCCTGGTCGCGCTGCGCGGCGACCTGCCCTCCGGCATGGGCCACCCCGGCGACCTGCGCTACGCCGCCGACCTGATCGCCTTCATCCGCGCCGAGCACGGCGACGCCTTCCACCTGGAAGTGGGCGCCTATCCGGAGACGCACCCGCAGGCCCAGGACGCGCTCAGCGACCTGCGCCACTTCAAGGCCAAGGTCGATGCCGGCGCCGATGCCGCCATCACCCAGTACTTCTATAACGCAGACGCCTATTTCCACTTCGTCGACGCGGTGCGCAAGCTCGGCGTGCAGATCCCGATCGTGCCGGGCATCATGCCGATCTCCAACTTCAGCCAGTTGCGGCGCTTTTCCGAGCAGTGCGGCGCGGAAATCCCGCGCTGGATCGGCAAGCGCATGCAGGCCTACGGCGACGATGCCGAGGCCATCCGCGAGTTCGGCGCCGACGTGGTCGCCGCGCTGTGCCAGCGCCTGATCGACGGCGGCGCGCCGGCGCTGCATTTCTATACGCTCAACCTGGCCAAGCCGACCACCAGCGTGCTGGCACGTCTGCCCTCAGCCGTCGGCTGAGGGTCGCGGCTGCTGTGCAGCCGCTCGGGATTGGGGATTGGGGATTAGGGATTCGCCAAAGCGGGCCGCGCGCCGCTGTTGCCAATCCCCAATCCCGAATCCCCAATCCCTGCTCGTAGGGCATTCGCTCCGCGGTCACGCCGGCTGCGGCTACCCTGCGCCGATGCGTGCCCTTCCGCCGATCCTGCTGCTGGTGTGCCTGTGCGTCTTCGCCACGCCCACGATGGCGCAGCGGGTGAACCGTTGCACCGGCCCCGACGGCACCACCGTGTTCAGCGATCGGCGCTGCGAGGACATCGGCGCGACCGACCGGCTGCCGCCTCCGGCGGCGCCCGGCAATGTCGGCAGCAACGCTCGCGGTCTGGCGCCGCCGCAATGCGTGCGCCGGCTCAGCGTGCTGGTCCAGCAGATCCGCAGCGCCGTGGACGCCCGCGACGTCAATCGGCTATCGGCGCTGTACTGGTGGAACGGCGTTTCCGACGACGGCGCGCAACGCATCTTCGACCGGCTGGAGGCGATCGTGCGCCGCCCCCTGGTCGCGATCGTGCCGGTGTTGCCGGACACCAGCGGGACCACCGATCCCGCAGCCGGCACGTCGTCGACAGCCGCAACCACGACCACGTCGGCAGCGGCGGATGCCGATGGTGCCGAGGCGCCATCGCGCCCGCATCCGACCGGCCTGCGCCTGCAGCAGACCCTCGCCGGCAGCATCACCCCCGCCTCCACCGTGCTGGACCTGCGCCGACAGTACGACTGCTTCTGGATCAGCTTTTGAGGGGCCGGGATTCGGGATTCGGGATTGGGGAATCGCAACAGCGGCGCCCTGCGCGCGCACCGCATCATCTGTAGGAGCGGCTTCAGCCGCGATCAGGCCATCTCGGGGATGCCGGGTCGCGGCTGAAGCCGCTCCTACGATCGGGCATGCGCCCTGGCCCCGCTCACGCCACATCGACCGCCAGCGGCCATAGCCCGCGGATCGCGGCGATGCCCTGGCCGCCGTGGCGGCGCGCTTCGGCCACCTGGCTCGGCAGCAGGCCGCCGATCGGGTAGATCGGCAAGGCGACCTGTTCGCGCAGGCGTTCGAACGCCTCCCAGCCCAGCGGTGCGGCGCCAGGATGACTGGCGGTGGCCGCCAGCGGCCCGACCACCGCGAAATCGCAGCCGATGCGCTGCGCCATCTGCAACTCTTCGAGCGTGTGGCAGGACGCCGCCACGGGCTGCCCGGCCGGCAAGGGACGCGCCTGCCACTGCGGCAACTGCTCCGCACCCAGATGCACGCCCACGCCCAGTTCCTGCGCCAACGCCACGTCGCGGTTCAGCAGCGCGTGTGCGCCATGCGTCGCGCACAGCACCGCCGCAGCCCGCGCCAGCGGCGCCCACTGCTCGGCCGGCAGGCCACGCGCGCGCAACTGCACGCGACGCACGCCGCCATCCAGCGCGCGCTCCAGCGCGGCCAACCACGGGCCGGACTCGGCCGGCTCCGGCGTCACCAGGTAGCAGGCGGGCTGGCGCAGCATCGCCACCACCGGCTGGTCGGCCGGCGGCATCGCGTAGCGGCCCAGCTTGTCGGCGCTCACCCAGGTCAGCGCCTGGCCCTCGCGGCCGCGCGGCGTGCCCTTCCACGCCGACACCTGGCGCACTTCCAGGCGCAGGCGCTTGTCCGGGTAGCGCTGCGGCACTTCCATCAGCCACTCGCCGACGACCGCGTCGATGCCCAGTTCCTCCTGCAGTTCGCGCACCAGCGCCTGCTCCGAGGTCTCGCCGGGCTCGCGCTTGCCGCCAGGGAATTCCCACAGGCCGGCAAGATCGCGGCCCTCGGTGCGGCGGGTCAGCAGGATACGGCCGCGCGCATCGGTGATGACGCCGGCGACGACATGGATGGATCTGAGCGGTTCGGACATGGCGCAAGCTTGCCGTTTCCGGCAGCGCCAGCGCAATCAACCAGGGTCACATTGGCGCCGATCGGCCGTGGAGCGTGGCGACGCCCCTGCAGCCGGGCAGTCCCAGGCGATGGCGTCTTTGGCTGCGCGCCCCTGAAGGCAGATGCCTACCTCACCAACGCCAGAGCGTCATCGCAAGTGACCATGCGCGGGCGCTGCTGCGTCTGCAACGCGGCCCGGCGCGCGCCGCTCAGCGCGCTGCGGCGACGCGCATCGCGGTGATTGCCACACTTCCATCACCGCCACCCGCTCAGGCTCCCAGGCCGTGGCCGATCCGCCACAGCACGCCACCGGGGTCGTGCAGCGTGAAGTCGCGCATGCCCCAGGGACGGTCCTCGGGCTCGCCCAGACGCGCGCCGTAACGGCCGGCCAGATCGGCTGCATGCAGCCGCCGCCACCAGGCATCGGCGTCCTCCACCCACAGATGCAGCACCAGGTTGTGCGCCAGGCCCGCGTGGTAGAAATCCTGCAGCAGGAACGCGCAGCGGTCGCCATGGCGGAAGCAGGTCAGCCCGTCGCCGAGCGGCTCGGGGGCGAATTCCAGGGCCGCATAGAACTGCGACGATTGCGCGAAGTCGCGCGCCGGCACGAAGACCTTCAGTTCCAGGCTGTGCAAGGGATCCATGGCGATTCCTCCGACGCGTTCGAGCGGCCCATGCGCGAGCATGCCACGCCCGGACTACGCACGTGTCGGCACGCACGAACGCAGGCGAAGATCTCGCCCGCGACACGGCGCCTGGCGCGCAACCGATGGGGGATCAGGGGAGGCGCCTCGCGCTGGGCGCTGTGGCGGGATTGGGGATTGGGGATTGGCGACAGGGGCAGTCGGGGACTTTCCGGTTCACTGCCCAGTCCAGGTGCAATGCGTGTTCCCGCAGCGGGCCAGGCTTGGCAAACGCACTCCCGCGCTTACAGCGGCTGGGTCAGATAACGCTGCAGCGTCTCTCCCAACACCCGCACCGCCATTGCCCGGTTCAGGCCTTTGGCCGGAAACGCCAGCACGTAGCGCACCAGGGCGAAGCCCAGCATCTGCGAGGCGATCAAGGTGGCGCGCGTGTCCGCCGCCGCGCCCGGCCCCAGGTAACGCCGCACCGCCGTGCGCAGCTGCTTCTCGAAGATCTCGGCGATGCGCGCCTTCGCATCGGCATGGCTTACCGCCGCGCGCAGCAAGGCCACCAGTTGATGACCCGAGGGCGCGTCTTCCCAGACCGCGAAGAAATGCGCCGCCAGGCGCTCGCCCAGTTCCTCGGCCGCTACGTCGCGCAGGTCGGGCAGGTGCAGGTCGAACTCCACCGCCGCCAGGAACAATTGCTCCTTGCTGCCGTAGTAGCGGATCACCAGCGCGACGTTGGCCTGCGCCTGCGCCGCGATCTGGCGCACCGTGGTGCCGTCGTAGCCATGCAACGCGAACAGCGCGCGTGCCGATTCGAGAATGCGGTCCTTGGTTGCCTGCGAACGGGTCACCGGTGCGTCTCTGCAGGGCACAGGCGCGGCCCTTGTAAACGGGAGTTTACTCCACCCCGGAAACGGCGCAGGATGTAAACACACGCTTACCCAGGAAGATGCGATGAACGCGAACTGCGACACGCGATCGACGGAGGTGCTGATCGTGGGTGCCGGACCCAGCGGACTGGCGCTACGCCTGGCGCTGGACCGGCTCGGGATCGCCTCGCTGCTGGTCGACCGGCATCAGGCTGGACTGAACACCTCGCGCGCGGCGGTGATCCATGCGCGCACCCTGGAGGTGCTGGAACCGCTGGGCGTGGTGCCGCGCCTGCTCGCGGCGGGCGTGCGGACCACCATCTTCCGCGTGCGCGACGGCGACCGGGCGCTGCTGCAGATCGGCTTCGACGACCTGCCCTCGGCGTATCGCTACGCGCTGATGTGCCCGCAGAACGCGACCGAGGCGATCCTCGCCGAGGCGCTGCAGCCGAACGCCGCCACGGTGTGGCGTCCGGCACGCCTGCTGTCGTTTGCGCAGACAGCCGACGGCATCAGCGCCGACCTGGAACTGCCGCAGCAGCGCCGGCGGCAGGTGCGTGCGCACTGGATCGTCGGCTGCGATGGGGCGCACAGCGCGGTGCGGCAGGGCGCCGGGATCGCGTTCGAGGGCGGGGACTACGCCGAAACGTTCTTGCTCGCCGATGTGCGCATGGCCTGGCCGCTGCCGCGCGACGAAGTCAGCCTGTTCTTCTCGCCGCAAGGCCTGATGGTGGTGGCGCCGCTGCCGGAGCACGACGGTGCCGCGGGGGACCGTCACCGGATCGTGGCGACGGTGACGGACGCAATCGGGCCGCCGACGCTGGCGCAGATGCAGGCCTTGCTCGAGGCGCGTGGACCGCGCAGTGGGCGCGCTCGCATCGACATGCTGCTGTGGAGTTCGGACTTCCATCTGCAGCACCGGGTGGCCGCGCAGATGCGCCGGGGGCGGATCCTGCTGTGCGGCGACGCGACGCACGTGCACAGCCCCGCCGGTGGCCAGGGCATGAATACCGGCATCCAGGACGCGGTTTCCCTGGCGACGGCGCTGCAGCAGGCGCTACGCCAGCACGACGCCCAGGCCCTGGACGCCTGGGCGACCCGCCGCCACCGCATCGCCCGCGGCGTGGTGCGCATGACCGACGCGATGACGCGCGCGGCCACCGCCACCGGGCCGGTGGCGCGCAGCGTCCGCAACGGCCTGCTCGGCCTGATCGACCATGCACCCCCGCTCCAGCGCAGGCTCGCCACGCGATTGGCCGAGCTGGGCAACTGAACGTCGAACGGCCGCTGCTCCGCAAGCGTGCGGGAGCAGCGGAACCGGCGTGCCGGGGCCTACCAGGAAAGGACCGGCGCCCGCAGCAGCTGCGCGCGTGCGCAGCGCTGCGGCGGGGCCAGGATCAGCTCAGCTGGCCGTGGCAGTGCTTGTACTTCTTGCCGCTGCCGCAGGGGCACGGATCGTTGCGGCCGACCTTCGGCGCCTCGCGGGTCACCTGCGCCACGGTCGGCGCTCCCGCTTCGCCACGCTGCACCTGCTCGGCTTCCTCGTCGGCGCCGTAGCCGCCGGCATCCTGGTGCTGGAACTGCGCCTGGCGCAGTTGCGCCTCCATCTGCTGGCGCTCCTGCGCCTCCAGCGCCGCCACCTCCTCCTCGCTGCGGATGCGCACCCGCGCCAGCAGGGTCACCACTTCCCGCTTGGCGTGCTCCAGCATCTCCGAGAACAGCTCGAAGGCTTCCTTCTTGTATTCCTGCTTGGGCTGCTTCTGCGCGTAGCCGCGCAGGTGGATGCCCTGGCGCAGGTAGTCCATGCGCGCCAGGTGCTCCTTCCAGCTCTGGTCGAGCACGGTCAGCATCACGTGCTTCTCCAGCGCGCGCATGGTCTCGCTGCCGATCGCCGATTCCTTCTCGCGGAAATGGCGGTCCACTTCCGCGCGCACCTTCTCGACGATGCCGTCCGCGTCCAGTTCCTCCTGCTGCTTGACCAGGTCGCCGATCGACAACGACAGGCCCAGCTCGCTGGCCAGCGTGGCTTCCAGGCCCGGCAGGTCCCACTGGTCGTCCACCGAGTTCGGCGGCACGAAGCGGGAGACGATGTCGTAGATCACGTCGTCGCGGATGCCGTCGACGTTCTCCTTCACCGACTCGGCGTCCAGCAGTTCGTCGCGCTGGGCGTAGATCACCTTGCGCTGGTCGTTGTTGACGTCGTCGAAGTCGAGCAGGTTCTTGCGGATGTCGAAGTTGTGCGCCTCGACCTTGCGCTGCGCCTTCTCGATCTGCCGGCTGACCAGCTTGTCCTCGATGACGTCGTCTTCCTTCATGCCCATCATGCGCATCGCCTTCTGCACCCAGTCCGAGGCGAAGATGCGCATCAGGTTGTCTTCCAGCGACAGGTAGAACCGCGAGGAACCCGGGTCGCCCTGGCGGCCGGAGCGGCCGCGCAGCTGGTTGTCGATACGCCGCGATTCGTGGCGCTCGGTGCCGATGATGTGCAGGCCGCCGGCGGCCTTGACCGCATCGTGGCGCTCCTGCCAGGCCGCCTTCAGGCGCGCGCGCGTGGCCTCGTCCGGCTCCTCGCCCAGCGCATGCAATTCGGCTTCCAGCGAGCCGCCCAGCACGATGTCGGTACCGCGGCCGGCCATGTTGGTGGCGATGGTCACCGCGCCCGGCTGGCCGGCGTTGGCGACGATCTGCGCTTCGCGCTCGTGCTGCTTGGCGTTGAGCACCTCGTGCTTCACGCCGGCCTTGCGCAGGTGCTCGGACAGCATCTCCGAGGTTTCGATCGAGGTCGTGCCGACCAGCACCGGCTGGCCGCGCTTGGCGCAGTCCTCGATGTCGGCCAGCACCGCGTTGAACTTGCCCTGGCGGTTGAGGAACACCTGGTCCGGCCAGTCCTTGCGGATGGTCGGGCGGTTGGTCGGGATCACCACCACTTCCAGGCCGTAGATGCTCTGGAATTCGTAGGCTTCGGTATCGGCCGTACCGGTCATGCCGGACAGCTTCTTGTACATGCGGAACAGGTTCTGGAAGGTGATGCTGGCCAGCGTCTGGTTCTCGCGCTGCACCGGCACGCCTTCCTTCGCTTCCACCGCCTGGTGCAGGCCGTCGGACCAGCGGCGGCCCGGCAGGGTGCGGCCGGTGAATTCGTCGACGATCACCACCTCGCCGTCGCGCACGATGTAGTCCACGTCGCGCTGGTAGATCGCGTGCGCACGCAGCGCCGCGTTGAGGTGGTGGACCACGCTCAGGTTCTGCGCGCCGTACAGGCGGTCTTCCTCGTCGGTGAGGATGCCGGCGGCGCGCAGCAGTTCTTCGGCATGCTCCATGCCCGCCTCGGACAGGTGCACCTGCTTGCCCTTCTCGTCGACCCAGAAGTCGCCCTCGCCCTCTTCCGACTCCTGCTTGATCAGCTGCGGCACGATGCGGTTGACGCGGATGTACAGCTCCGGCGACTCGTCGGCCGGGCCGGAAATGATCAGCGGGGTGCGCGCTTCGTCGATCAGGATCGAGTCGACCTCGTCGACGATGGCGTAGTTGAGCCCGCGCTGGAAACGGTCGGCCTTGGACAGCGCCATGTTGTCGCGCAGGTAGTCGAAGCCGAATTCGTTGTTGGTGCCATAGGTGATGTCGGCGGCGTAGGCGGCGTGCTTGTCGCTGTGCGGCATGCCCGGGTACACCACGCCCACGTTCAGGCCCAGCCAGTTGTACAGCTTGCCCATCTGCGCGGCGTCGCGGCGCGCCAGGTAGTCGTTGACGGTGACCACGTGCACGCCCTTGTCTTCCAGCGCGTTGAGGTACACCGGCAGCGTCGCGACCAAGGTCTTGCCCTCGCCGGTGCGCATTTCCGCGATCTTGCCCAGGTGCAGCACCATGCCGCCGATCAACTGCACGTCGTAGTGGCGCATGCCCAGCACGCGACGGCTGGCCTCGCGGCACACCGCGAACGCTTCCGGCAGCACCTTGTCCAGGGTCTCGCCGCCGGCGATGCGCCCGCGCAGTTCCGGGGTCTTGGCCTGCAGCTGCTCGTCGGAGAGCTGCTCCATCTCCGGCTCCAGCGCATTGATCTTGGCGACGATACGGTGGAGCTGGCGCAGTTGGCGCTCGTTGCGGCTACCGAAAACGCGAGTAAGCAGACTGTTGATCATTGAAGGAACCGGTTGGAAAGGAACGCCCGCGCGGCCCGATCCCCAGGGAATCGACGGGCCGCAAACGAAACAGGGCGCGAGGCGCCCTGTCGATGGCAAAGCACATTGTAGCTTGGGGCGGCGCCCGGCGATTCAAGCGCCGGCACGCCAGCCCCCGCGCCGCTCAGCCGCGGCCGCGGCGGCCCACCGGAATGGCGCCATCGCCGAGGAACTTGGCCGGGTTCACCACCACCCCGTCCTTCCACACCTCGAAGTGCACGTGCGCGCCGGTGGAACGGCCGGTGGAGCCGGCCTTGGCCACTTCCTGGCCGACCCGCACCAGGTCGCCGACCTTCACCGACAGCCGCGAATTGTGCGCATAGCGGGTGACATAGCCATTGCCGTGGTCGACCTCGACCACGTTGCCGTAGCCGCCACGCACGCCGGAGTAGCTGACCACGCCGTCGGCCACCGCCAGCACCGGATCGCCGACATTGGCGTGGAAGTCGATGCCCTTGTGGTTGCCGGTGCCGCGGCCGAACGGATCGGCGCGGCCGCCGAAGGCCGAGGTGATGTAGCTGTTGCGGATCGGCATCCGCGAGGGCACCGCGTTCTGGTCCAGCTGGTGATCGAACAGCAGCGATTCGAGCACCGACAGCTGCTGGCCGGAGGTGGCGAACTGCTGCTGCAGCCCGTCCAGTTCCTTGCCGAGCTGCTGCGCGGGCATGTCGTGGCTGGGTTCGTCGTCGCCGCCACCGACGCCGACCGGCTGGTCGAAGTCGAACTCGCCGTCCTGCAGCTTGCCCATGCGGGTCAGGCGATCGCCGAGCGCGTTGAGCCGGGTCGCCTGCGCCTGCAGCTCGCCCAGCCGCGCCGCCAGGGCGTTGACCTGGGTCTGCGCGTCGCGGCGCACCTGCGCCAGTTCCTGGTCCTGCCGCTCGAGCTTGGCGCGCAGTTGCGCCGAACCACCCCATCCGGCTGCAGCGCTGACGCCGATGCCGAGTACCATGCCGAGGCCGAGCACGGAACCGAGCGCGGCGAGGGGGCGGCGATCGGCGAAATCGCGCAATCGCCACGGCAACGTCTTGACCCCCTTTTCACTGGAACGGATTACGATCTTCTTGAACGTCATATGAGTTTTCATGTCTAAGCGAAAGTCCGGCGAAGGCCATACCGCCACGCCGCAGCCGGCACTGGACGCCGCACTGGCGGACAAGGCGGGCGACCCGTTGCGCCGCGCCCTGTGGCTCGACGCGCTGGACCGGCAGTTACGCCCCCATCTGCCGCCGAACCTGGCCTCCCGCTGCCGGTTGGCCAATGTGAACGGCGAACAGCTCGTTTTTCTCGTTGAGTCTCCGGTCTGGCACGCCCGGGTCAGGCTGGCCGAGGCCGACATCCTTGCTGCGGCCCGATCCCTCGGGCTGAAAGCCACCAAAGTGACCGTCAAGACTGCGACTGCACCCGCGCATTCCCCAATGCAGCAGGCAAGAAGCACGCCAGCTCCGGTTTCTGCGGCCACGCACAAGGGGTTGCGCGAGGCCCTGGCTTCCCTGCAGGACGTCGTCTCCGCGACGCCTGATGCGACCACGGGCTCCGACCGTGGCCGTCGACGTACGTAGACACGCACGCCGCGACCGACGCATCCTAGCGGGCGTCGGGCGTCAGGTCGTTACCGATTCGTTAAATCGGCGTTAAGGGGAGAAGAAGGCACGGCCGATTGCCGATTCCGTGATCTCCACCCGGCCGTCACCGGGTTGAACAGGTTCAGGCGTAAGCCGCCGCCCCGTAGGCCACCGGCGCCTGCTGCGCGGCGGATTCGAAGCTGACCCATTCCCACGCCGCCTGCTCGGCGAGCAGGGCGCGGACCAGCTTGTTGTTCAGCGCGTGACCGGACTTGTAGCCCTCGTAGGCGCCGAGGATGGCACCGCCGGCCAGGTACAGGTCGCCGATCGCATCGAGGATCTTGTGGCGCACGAACTCGTCGGCGTAGCGCAGGCCGTCGTCGTTGAGCACGCGGAACTCGTCGAGCACGATGGCGTTGTCCATCGAACCGCCCAGGCCGAGATTGCGCTCGCGCATGTACTCCAGGTCGCGCATGAAGCCGAAGGTGCGCGCGCGGGAGATTTCCTTGATGTAGGCCATCGTCGAGAACTCGATCTCCTGGCGCGACTGCTTGGCCGGGATCATCGGGTGGTCGAACTCGATGGTGAAACCGAGCTTGTAGCCGCCGTCGTAGGGCACGAAACGGGCGATCTTGTCGCCGTCGCGCACTTCGACCTCGCGCTTGATGCGGATGAAGCGCTTGGCCTTGTTCTGCTCGACGATGCCCGCCGACTGCAGCAGGAACACGAACGGACCGGCCGAGCCGTCCATGATCGGCAGTTCGGCCGAGGACAGTTCGACGATGGCGTTGTCCACGCCGAGGCCGGCCATCGCCGACATCAGGTGCTCCACCGTCTGGATCTTGGCCTGGCCGCGGCTCAGGCCGGTGCACAGCGTGGTCTCGGTGACCAGCTCGGCATCGGCAGGCACGTCCACCGCCGGGTCCAGGTCCACGCGTCGGAACACGATGCCGTGGTCGGCCGGTGCGGGGCGCAGGGTCATGTAGACCTTGTCGCCGCTGTGCAGGCCCACGCCGGTGGCGCGGATCGTGTTCTTGAGGGTGCGTTGCTGGGTCATGGCAGACAGTCTGGGAACGTCTGTTCGCACGGGAACTGAACAGACAACGAGAATATCACGCGTTTAGCTAAATTTTAACAAAGCGGTCACAGCATCCCATGCCTGCAACACTGGCCCGTGCCGGCGTCGCGGTCGCAAAAACCTGCCGGGTCACAGGGACCCGGCAGCAAGGGACACGGCGCGCCGGCCAGGGAGGCGCTCCTGGACGGCGGTGTTGCGGGCCGGCGCGTACGCCGGCCGATGACGCAGACCTCAGTCGGCCTGGCGGCGCAGGAACGCCGGGATGTCCAGGTAGTCGCTCGGCAGGTCGGCCGCGGCCGGCGCCGGTGCGGACGGCGCCGCGCCCATGCCGTCGCCGCTGGGACGGCGCAGGCCCAGGCCCATCGCACCGCCGACTGCCTTGGACACGGCATCGCCGCCGTGCTCGAAGTCGCCGAACTCCGGCTGGCCGGTGGTGGCGTTGCGCACCAGCTTGATCGGCGCACGCTGCTCCGGACGCTGCGACTGGCGCGACACCGCACGGTTCAGGCCGGTGGCGACCACGGTCACGCGCACTTCGTCCTGCATGTCCGGATCCAGCACGGTGCCGACCACCACGGTGGCGTCCTCGGAGGAGAAGCCCTCGATGGTGCGGCCGATCTCGTCGAACTCGGCCATGGTGAAATCCGGGCCGGCGGTGATGTTGACCAGGATGCCGTTGGCGCCGGCGAGGTTGACGTCGTCCAGCAGCGGGTTCTGGATCGCCGCTTCGGCGGCGGCCTGCGCACGGTCATCGCCGCGGGCCGAGCCGGTGCCCATCATCGCCAGGCCCATTTCCGACATCACGGTGCGCACGTCGGCGAAGTCGACGTTGATCAGGCCCGGACGCACGATCAGGTCGGCGATGCCCTGCACCGCGCCCTGCAGCACGTCGTTGGCGGCGCGGAACGCCTGGATCATGGTGGCGTTGCGGCCGAGCACGGTGATCAGCTTTTCATTCGGAATGGTGATCAGCGAGTCGCAGTGCTGGCTCAGTTCCTCGATGCCCTTCAGCGCCACCTGCATGCGGCGGCGGCCTTCGAACGGGAACGGCTTGGTGACCACGGCCACGGTCAGGATGCCCATTTCCTTGGCCAGTTGCGCCACCACCGGCGCGGCGCCGGTGCCGGTGCCGCCGCCCATGCCGGCGGTGATGAACACCATGTCCGCGCCCTGCAGCGCGTCCATGATGCGCTCGCGGTCTTCCAGCGCGGCCTGGCGGCCGACTTCCGGATTCGCGCCCGCGCCCAGGCCCTTGGTGACGTTGGTGCCGAGCTGCAGCTGCAGCTTGGCACCGCAGTTCTTGATCGCCTGCGAGTCGGTGTTGGCGGTGATGAACTCCACGCCGTCCACGCTGCTGCTGACCATGTGCGCGACCGCGTTGCCGCCGCCGCCGCCCACGCCAACGACCTTGATCACTGCATTGGGTGCCATCTTTTCAATCAGTTCGAAATGCGCCATGTCCGTTTCCTCTTTGAGCCGGGATTCGGGATTGGGGATTGGGGATTCGGAATGTTCCGATCCTTGTTCCTGCCTCTCCGTCCGGCGAGTGTTGTTGTTTGGGTGCCGAGATTGGGGATTGGGGATTGGGGATTCGCAAAAGCGACTCTCTAGTCCCGTGCCCTGCTCCGCGGCGGAATCACTGCAAAAAAACCTATCGCCTGCCTACCTACCGCTCTCCACTCTCTCTACCTACCGCTGTTGCTCCCACCAATCCCGAATTTCGAATCCCGAATCCCGGCTCCATCAAAACTCGCCGCGATACCAGTTCTTCAATTTCTTGAACAAGCTGCCGGCGCGGCCGGTCGGCAGCGACGGGCGGCGCGGGTGTTCGATCTGGCTGCCCATCAGCAGCAGGCCCACGCCGGTGGCGTGCACCGGGTTGCCGACGACTTCGCCCAGGCCGGTGACGTGCTGGGGAATGCCCACGCGCACCGGCATCTGCACCATTTCCTCGGCCAGTTCGACCACGCCTTCCATCTTCGAGGCGCCACCGGTCAGCACCATGCCGGCGCGCACCAGTTCCTCGAAGCCGGAGCGGCGCAGTTCCGCCTGCACCATCTCGAAGATCTCCTCGTAGCGGCCCTGCACCGCCTGCGCCAGCGAATGGCGCGGCATGCGCCGCGGCGGACGGTCGCCGACGCTGGGCACCTGGATGCTTTCCTCGGCGGTGGCTAGCTGCGCCAGGGCGCAGGCGTAGCGCACCTTGATCTGCTCGGCTTCCGGGGTCGGCGTGCGCAGCATGTGCGCGATGTCGTTGGTGACGTGGTCGCCGGCGATCGGCAGCGAGGCGGTGTGGCAGATCGCGCCCTGCACGAACACCGCCAGGTCGGTGGTGCCGGCGCCCATGTCCACCAGCACCACGCCCAACTCGCGCTCGTCGGCGGTCAGCACCGCCACCGAGGACGCCAGCGAGGACAGGATCAGGTCGTCCACCTGCAGGCCGCAGCGCTGCACGCACTTGCTGATGTTGGCCGCGGCCGACTGCGCGCACACCACCAGGTGCGCGTGCACCTCCAGGCGCACGCCGGTCATGCCGACCGGGTTGCGGATGCCTTCCTGCGAATCGTCCAGCACGTACTCGCGCGGGATCGCGTGGAGGATGCGCTGGTCGGCCGGGATCGCCACCGCCTTGGCCGCTTCCAGCACGCGGTCCAGGTCGTTCCAGGTCACCTCGCCGTCGCGGATCGGCACGATGCCCGGCGAGTTCTTGCACTGCACGTGGTTGCCAGAGATCGACGCGTACACCGAGCGGATCTCGCATCCGGCCATCAGCTCGGCTTCCTCGATCGCGCGCTGGATCGACTGCACAGTGGATTCGATGTCCACCACCACACCGCGCTTGAGGCCGCGCGATTCGTGCGAACCGATGCCGATCACCTCGATCGGATTGCCGGGCGAGTATTCGCCGACCAGCGCGACGACCTTGGAGGTGCCGATGTCCAGTCCAACGATGAGGGATTTGTCGCCTTTGCGGTTCATGTCTTGGAGCCGGGAATAGAGAATCGGGAATGGGGAATGGAGAAGAGCGGGCTCTCGCGATGCGATGGAGGGTCGGCCAGTGCCGCGTGCCGCACGGGCTGGGCCGGCGCCGCAGGCTTCTTCTCCTTGCCCGGCTCCTTACTCGGCTCTTTGCTCTCGGGTACCCATGCCACGGTGAATCCGTTGGTGTAGCGAAGATCGGCGCGGGCCAGCGGCGGCTGGCCCGGCTGCAGCAGTTGCGGCAGCACCCGGGCGAAACGCTCCAGGCGGGCGCGCGCGTCGTCGCGGCCGACCACCACCTGCACGCCGTTGCCCAGCGCCAGCGACCAGCTGCCGCGCGCGTCCAGGGCCACGCCCTGCACCGGCAGGCCGACCGGCGCGAACAGCGCGCGCGAGGCGTTGTACAGCGCGACCACATCGGCGGCCTTGGCGTCCGGGCCGGCCAGATGCGGCAGCGCCACGTCGCGCAGTTCGTTGGGCAGGGCGAAGATGCGGCCCTGCTCGGACAGCATGCGGTCTTCGCCCCAGCGCGCGAACGGGCGGTGCTCGACGACGCGCACTTCCAGCACGTCCGGCCAACGCTTGCGCACGCGCGCGCTCTCGACCCACGGCAGGCGCTCGATGGCGTCCTGCGCATCCTGCAGGCGCACCGCGAAGAAGCCACGCCGCGCGTACGGCAGCACCACCTGGCGCAACTGCTCGGCGGACACCCGCTTGAAATCGCCGCTCACCTGCAGCCGGCTCAGCGGCCAGCGCTCGGCCCCGACCCAGCCGTTGAGCACGGCCACGATCGGCAGCGCGACCAGGGCCAGCGCCAGCAGCCAGGCGAGGATGCGCAGGGAGGCGTTCATGGGCGCGCTCCGCGCGCGGGATTGGGGATTGGGCATTCGGGATTGGCGCAATGCGCGCAGCAGACCGCGCCAGCAGCGCGCAGCGCCGCTCCTGCGAATCCCCAATCCCGAATCCCCAATCCCCGCTTCACAGCGTCTGCTCCAGGATGCGCCAGCACAGGCCGGCGAAGTCCACGCCCAGTTGCGCGGCGGCCTTGGGCACCAGCGAGTGGCTGGTCATGCCCGGGGCGGTGTTGACCTCGATCAGTTGCAGGCCGCGCACGCGGTCGCGCATCACGTCCACGCGGCCCCAGCCGCTGCAGCCGGCCGCGGCGAAGGCCTGCAGCGCGAGCTGGCGGATCTCGGTCTCGTCCTCGCCGTCCATGCCCGGGCACAGGTACTGGGTGTCCTCGGCGATGTACTTAGCGTGGTAGTCGTACCAGTCGCCGGCGGGGACGATGCGGATCGACGGCAGGGCGACGTCGCCGAGGATGCCGACCGTGTATTCCTCGCCCTGCACCATCTGCTCCATCAGCAGTTCGCCGCGGTAGTCGGCGGCGAAGGCGCGCACCGGCGCCAGGTCGGCCTCGGCCAGCACGCGGAACACGCCGACGCTGGAGCCTTCGCAGGCCGGCTTGACGAACAGCGGGTAGCCCAGCGCGGCGGCGGCCGCCGCCAGGTCGGCCTGAGCGTCGATGCGGGCGAAGCCGGGCGTCGGCAAGCCCGCGGCGATCCACACCTGCTTGGTGCGGATCTTGTCCAGGGTCAGCGCGCTGCCGAGCACGTCGGGGCCGGTGAACGGCACCTGCAGCGCGCGCAGCAGGCCCTGCAGCACGCCGTTCTCGCCGTCGCCGCCGTGCAGGATGTTGAACACGCGATCGACCGCGCCGGCGCGGATGCGCTCGAGCAAAGCAGGAATGCCGTCCACCGGCTGCGCGTCGACGCCGCGGCTGCGCAGCGCCTCCAGCACGTTGGCGCCGGAGTTCAGCGACACCTCGCGTTCGCTGGACGTGCCGCCGAGCAGCACGGCGACGCGGCCGAACGCGGCCGGGTCGGTGACGCGCGGCGGCGGCAGGGTCTGCGCGCTCATGCGTCCGCTCCGCCGGCGAAGCCGTGCTGGGCGATGTGCTGGGCGACGTAGCCGATGTCGCCCGCACCCATCATCAGCAACAGGTCGCCGTCCTGCAGCACGTCGGGCAGCACGCTGTCGAGTTCGCCGACCTGGCCGACCACCACCGGCTCGCTGCGGCCGCGCGCGCGGATCGCGCGCGCCAGCGAGCGCGCGTCTGCGCCCGGGATCGGCGCCTCGCCGGCCGGGTAGACCTCGCTGAGCACCAGCGCGTCCACTTCCGACAGCACCGCGGCGAAGGCGTCGAACTGGTCGCGGGTGCGGCTGTAGCGATGCGGCTGGAACGCGACCACCAGGCGCTTGTCCGGCCAGCCGCCGCGGGCGGCGGCGAACACCGCGGCCAGCTCGCGCGGATGGTGGCCGTAGTCGTCGACCACGCGCACGCGCGCGCCGCCGGCGGTGGTCACTTCGCCCAGGTCGTTGAAGCGGCGGCCGATGCCGGCGAAGCTCTGCAGCGCGCTGGCGATCGCTTCCGGGGCCACGCCGAGCTGCCAGCCGATGGCGGCGGCGGCGAGCGCGTTGAGCACGTTGTGCCGGCCCGGCAGCGCCAGGGTCACCGGGATGCTGCTGCCTTCCGGCAGACGCAGGGTGAAGCGCATGCGCGGACCGTCCTGGACCACGTCCTCGGCGCGCACGTCGGCGTTCTCGCTGAGGCCGTAGCTCATCACATGGCGCGGGGTCTTCGCCGCCAGCGCGGCCACTTCCGGATCGTCGATGCACAGCACCGCCAGGCCGTAAAACGGCAGGCGCTGCAGGAACTCGGCGAACGCGGCCTGGACGCGGGCGAAGTCGTTGCCGTAGTTCTCCAGGTGATCGGCGTCGATGTTGGTGATGACCGAGATCAGCGGGTTCAGGCGCAGGAAGCTGCCGTCGCTCTCGTCGGCCTCGGCCACCAGCCACTGGCCGCCGCCGAGCTTGGCGTTGGCGCCGGCGGCGAGCAGCTGGCCGCCGATCACGAAGGTCGGGTCCAGCCCGCCTTCGCTGAGCACCGCCGCGGCCAGGCTGGTGGTGGTGGTCTTGCCGTGGGTGCCGGCCACCGCGATGCCGCGGCGGAAGCGCATCAGTTCGGCCAGCATCGCCGCGCGCGGCATGATCGGAATGCGCTGGCTGCGCGCCTCCATCAGCTCCGGGTTGTCCTCGCGGATCGCGCTGGACACCACCACGCAGTCGGTGCCGAGCACGTTGGCCGCCGAGTGCCCGCGCATCACCCGCGCACCGAGCTTGACCAGGCGCCGGGTGGCCGCGTTGTCGGCGTTGTCCGAGCCGGACACCTCATAGCCCAGGGTCAACATGACCTCGGCGATACCGCTCATGCCGGTACCGCCGATGCCGACGAAGTGCACGCGCGGGAACGCGCGGACCAGATCGCCGGTGTCGTGGAGGCGGCGGATCACAGGGCACCTCCGGTGGAGGTGCCGGGATTGGGGATTCGGGATTGGGGATTCGTGTCGCTGGCGGCCGGTTGCCGCAGCGCTGCACGTTGTACGGGTGTCTGCATGGTGTCCTGCTTGTGCTCCTGCTTCTTGCCAATCCCCAATCCCGAATCCCGACTCCCGGCTTCTTCGAGCACGATGTCCGCAATCCGCTCGGCCGCATCCGGCTTGGCCAGCTGGCGCGCGGCCTCGGCCATGGTCAGGCGCTGTGCGGGCTGTGCCAGCAGGTCGCGCAGCACACGCTGCAGGTGGCCTGCCAGGGCGTCGTCCTGCTTGAGCAGCACGGCGGCGCCGCGTTCGACCAGGTATTCGGCGTTGCGGGTCTGGTGGTCGTCGACGGCGGCGGCGAACGGCACCAGCACGCTGCCGATGCCGACCGCGCACAGTTCGGCCAGGGTCGAGGCGCCGGCGCGGCACACCACCAGGTCGGCCCAGGCGTAGGCAGCGGCCATGTCGCCGATGAAGGCTTCGACGCTGGCGGCGACGCCGGCATCGGCATAGGCACGCTGGGCTTCCTCGCGCAGCGCTTCGCCGCACTGGTGGCGCACCTCGACGGCCATGCCGAGCGCGGCCAGCGCCTGCGGCAGCGCCTGGTTGAGCACGCGCGCGCCCTGGCTGCCGCCCAGCACCAGCAGCCGCGGCGCGCCGTGGCGCGCGGCCAGGCGTTGCGCCGGCGGCGCCAGCGCGGCGATCTCGGCGCGCACCGGGTTGCCCACCGCTTCCTCGCGCGTGGCGAAGCTGCCGGGGAAGCCGGTCAGCACGCGCCGCGCGACCCGCGCCAGCACCTTGTTGGTCAGGCCCGGCGCGCGGTTCTGTTCGTGCACCAGCAGCGGCAGCTTGAGCAGGCGCGCGGCCAGACCGCCTGGGCCGGCCGCGAAGCCGCCGAAGCTGATCACCGCACGCGGCGCCCGCCGGCGCAGCACGAAGCCGGCGGCGCGCACGGCGCGCATCACCCGCACCGGTGCACCGAACAGGGCCAGCGCGCCCTTGCCGCGCAGCCCGCCGATCTCGATCGTGTCCAGCTCGATGCCGTGCTCGGGCACCAGCCGGGTTTCCATGCGCCCGGCCGCGCCCAGCCAGACCACCGGCACGCCGCGCGCGCGCAGCACCTTGGCCACGGCCAGCGCGGGGAAGATGTGTCCGCCGGTGCCGCCGGCGAGGATCATCACCGGACGCGTGCCCTGCACCGTGCTCATCCCAGCCTCCCGAAGGTGGGTTCGACCCGCGGCTGCATGCGGCTGGTGCCGCGCCCCGGGGCGCCCTGGATCGCCGCGGCGACCGCGCTGGCGCTGGCCTCGCGCGCGGCGTGCAGGTCCTCGGCGTTGTCCACGGTCTGCTTGACCGGCATCGCCGCGTCGCTGCGCACCAGCGCCACCTGGCGCTCGGCGCGGTTGAGTTCGTAGGACACGCGCAGCAGCAGGCCCATCGCCACGCAAGTCATCAGCACACTGGAACCGCCGGCGGAGATCAGCGGCAGGGTCAGGCCCTTGGTCGGCAGGATGCCCAGGTTCACGCCGACCGAGACGAAGCTTTGCAGACTGATCCACAGGCCGATGCCGAAGGCGATGTAGCCGGAGAAGTGGCGCTTCATCTCCACGCAGCGCATGCCCAGCCAGAACGCGCGGCCGACCAGCAGCGCGTACAGCGAGATGATCAGACACACGCCGACGAAGCCCAGCTCCTCGGCGATGACCGAGAAGATGAAGTCGGTATGCGCTTCCGGCAGGTAATTGAGCTTCTGCACCGAGCCGCCCAGGCCGACCCCGAACAGTTCGCCGCGGCCCACCGCCATCAGCGCGTTGGACAGCTGGTAACCGGAGCCGAGCTGATCGGCCCACGGATCCAGGAACGAGGTGATGCGGCGCAGGCGGTACGGCTCGAGGATCGCGATGAAGGCGAACACCGGCAGGCCGATCACGATCGGCATCGACATGCGCGGCAGGTTCACCCCGCCCAGCACCAGCATGCCGGCGGTGATCGCCAGCAGCAGCGTGGAGGAACCGAAGTCCGGCTGCAGCAGCAGCAGGCCGACCAGCGCCACCGCCACGCCCAGCGGCTTGAGCATCGCCGGCCAGGTCGCGTTGACCTCGTCGCGGAAGCGCACCAGGTAGCTGGACAGCCACACGATGTACAGCACCTTCACCGCTTCCACGGTCTGGAAGCGCGAGATGCCCAGGTTGATCCAGCGCCGCGCGCCGTTGACCGTGCTGCCCAGGCCGGGCACGAACACCACCAGCAGCAGGCCGAAGCAGGCCAGCAGCAGCAACTGGTTGTACTGCTCGATGTTCTTCAGCTCGGTGCGCATCGCCCAGAACGCCAGGCCGATGCCGCCGGCCAGGAACAGCAGGTGGCGGCTCAGGTAGTAGAACGGGCTGGTGGTCAGCTCGATCGAGCTGGAGCCGACCATCACCACGCCCAGCGACGCCAGCGCCACCGCGGCGCCGAGCAGCCACGGGTCGTAGCGGCCACCGATGGCCTCCAGGCGGGTCGCTTGGCGGGCAGCGTCGTTCATCAGCGCACCTTCAACGTGGCCAGGCCGACCAGCACCAGCACCACCGAAATGATCCAGAAGCGCACGATCACCCGCGGCTCCGGCCAACCCTTCAGCTCGAAGTGGTGGTGGATCGGCGCCATGCGGAACACGCGCTTGCCGGTGAGCTTGAACGAGGCGACCTGGATCATCACCGACAGGGTCTCGATGACGAACACGCCGCCCATGATCACCAGCACCAGTTCCTGGCGCACGATCACCGCGATGGTGCCCAGCACCGCGCCCAGCGCCAGCGCGCCGATGTCGCCCATGAACACCATCGCCGGGTAGGTGTTGAACCACAGAAAGCCCAGGCCCGCGCCGGCGATCGCGGCGCAGATGATGATCAGCTCGCCGGCGCCGGGAATCGTGGGGATCTTCAGGTAGGCGGAGAACACCGCGTTGCCCGAGGCATAGGCGAACACGCCCAGCGCGCAGGCCACCAGCACGGTCGGCATGATCGCCAGGCCGTCCAGGCCGTCGGTCAGGTTGACCGCGTTGGAGAAGCCGACGATCCAGAAGTAGGCGATGGCCACGAAGCTGATCCCGGCCAGCGGCAGCGCGATCGACTTGAACATCGGGATGTAGAAGGTGATCGCCGCCGGCACGTCGGCGGTGTAGTACAGGAACAGGCCCGCGGCCAGGCCGAAGATCGACTGCAGCAGGTACTTCCAGCGCGACTTCAGCCCGTTCGGGTCGCGGCGCACGATCTTGATCCAGTCGTCGTACCAGCCGATCACGCCGAACGCCAGCATCACCGCCAGCACCAGCCACACGTAGCGGTTGCGCAGATCGCCCCACAACAGCACCGACAGCAGCACGGTGAGCAGGATCAGCGAGCCGCCCATGGTCGGGGTGCCGGCCTTGGAGAAGTGGGTCTGCGGGCCGTCCTGGCGGATCGGCTGGCCGCCCTTGAACTGCGCCAGCTTGCGGATCACCGCCGGGCCCAGCCACAGCGACAGGAACAGCGAGGTCAGCGCCGCGAGGATGCCGCGGAAGGTCAGATAGCCGAACAGCCCGAACATGCTTTCGAGCTGCTGCAGCCAGCGGGCGAGTTCAAGCAGCATGCGGCGCCTCCTGTGCCTGGTGCAGCAGCGCGCGCACCACGGCGTCCATGGCGCTGCCGCGCGAGCCCTTGACAAGGAGCGTGGCCGGGGCCGGCTGGAGCGCGCCAACGGACGGCGCGCCGGTGTTCTCATGCATCTGCTTCGATTCCTGCTCTTGATTCTGCGTGTTCCGCGTCGCGGCCACGGCCGCCAGATCGCGCTGCAGCGCCTCGATCAGCGCCGCATGGCTGTCGAACACCCGGCCGTTCTCGCCGAAGGCCTGCGCGGCGTGGGCGCTGAGCGGGCCGAGCGCGTACAGCCGGGTCAGCCCGGCGTCGCGCGCGCGGCGCCCGCCGCTGGCGTGCAGGGCTGCGGCGTCGGCGCCGAGTTCGCGCATGTCGCCGAGCACCAGCCAGCGCTCGCCGCCGGCCGCGGCCAGCGCATCGATCGCCGCGGCCAGCGAGCCGGGGTTGGCGTTGTAGCTGTCGTCGATCAGCACCGCGCCGTCGGGCAGCGTGTGGGTGATCTGCCGTCCGGGGACCGGCTGCACCTGCGCCAGACCGGCGGCGATGCGCGCCGGCGCCACGCCCAGCCCCAGCGCCAGCGCGGCGGCGGCAAGGGCGTTGAGCAGGTTGTGCCGGCCCGGCAGCGGCAGCGTCGCCTCGACGTCGCCGCGCGGGGTGGTCAGCACGAACTGGGTGCGGTCGGCGGCCATGCGCACCTGCGCGGCACCGACCTCGGCGCCCGGCTGCAGGCCGAAGCGCAATACCTGCGGCCGCGCCTCGCCGGTCGCCAGGCGCTGCTCGAACCAAAGGCCGAAGGCGTCGTCGGCATTGATCACCGCGGTGCCGTCGGCCGGAAGCGCGGTGTAGATCGCGCCCTTGGTCTGCGCCACGCCGAGCAGGCTGCCCAGGCGTTCCAGGTGCGCGGCGGCGATGTTGTTGACCAGCGACACCTGCGGCGGCGCGATGTCGGTGAGATAGGCGATGTCGCCCGGCTTGCCGGCGCCCATCTCGTAGATTGCGTAGTCGGCGTCGTCGGGCGCCTCGATCACCGCCAGCGGGAGGCCGATCTCGTTGTTGCGGTTGCCGGGATTGGCATAGACGCTGCCGCCGTCGATGCGGCAGGCATGCTGCAGGATCGCCAGCAGCAGCGCCTTGACGCTGGTCTTGCCGTTGCTGCCGGTGATCGCGGCCACGCGGGTGGCGCGGCCGCGCTGCATGCCGGCGGCGATGCGCGCCAGCGCCAGTTGGGTGTCGGCGACGACGACCTGCGGCAGTTCGATCTGCGGCTGCACGCGCTCCACCAGCAAGGCGCTGGCGCCGCGCGCAGCGGCGTCGGCGACGAAGGCGTGGCCGTCGAAGCGCTCGCCGCGCAGCGCCACGTACAGGCTGCCGGCGGCCAGGCTGCGGGTGTCGTGGCTGATCGCGTCGATCGCCACGTCGTCGCCGTGCAGCTCGGCGCCGGCCCAGTGCGCGATCATCGACAACGGCAGGCGCTTCATCGGGCCGCCTCCGCCGCATGCGCACGCAGGGCCTGCGCGGCGACCTCGGTGTCGTCGAACGGGTGACGCACGCCGGCGATCTCCTGATAGGGCTCGTGGCCCTTGCCGGCAATCAGCACAATGTCCTCGGCGCCGGCGTCGGCGACCGCCATGGCGATGGCCTGGGCGCGGTCGCGCTGCACCTGCACCGCCTGCATGCCGTCGAAGCCGGCCAGGATGTCGGCGACGATGCGGTCGCCGTCCTCGCCACGCGGGTTGTCGTCGGTGACCACCACGCGCTCGGCCAGGCGCTGCGCGATCGCTGCCATCTGCGGGCGCTTGCCGGTGTCGCGCTCGCCGCCGCAGCCGAACACGCAGGTGATGCGGCCTTGCGCGTGCGCGCGCAGGCTCTGCAGCGCCTGCTCCAGCGCGTCGGGGGTGTGTGCGTAGTCGACCACCACCAGCGGCTGCGCGCCATCGCCGCCAAGCCGGTTCATGCGCCCGCGGATCGGCTGCAGCTGCGCCAGGGTGGCGGCGATGCGCACCGGCGCCATGTCCAGCGCGTGCAGCGCACCAGCCACGGCCAGCAGGTTGTCGACGTTGAAACGGCCCAGCAACGGCGACTGCAGCGGATGCCGCTCCTCGCCGATCGCCAGGGTGAAGCCGATACCGCGCGCGTCCAGGCGCAGCGCCTCGGCGCGCACCTCGGCGCCGTCCTGGCCGCGCGAGCTGACCGCGATGCGGCGCAGCGCCGGATCCAGCGTGCCCAGCAGCTCGCGGCCGAACGCATCGTCCAGGTTGACCACCGCCGACTTCAAGCCCGGTGTGGCGAACAGGCGCGCCTTGGCCGCGCCGTAACTGGCCATGTCGCCGTGGTAGTCGAGATGGTCGCGGGTGAGATTGGTGAACACCGCCACGTCGAAATGCACCGCATCCACGCGGCCCTGGTCGAGCGCGTGCGAACTGACTTCCATCGCCACCGCCTGCGCGCCGGCGTCGCGCAGCTGCGCCAGCAGCGCGTGCAGCGGCAGCACCAGCGGCGTGGTGAAGCCGGTCGGCTGCACCTGCCCGTACAGGCCGGCGCCGAGCGTGCCAACGCTGCCGCTGCGCGTGCCCAGCAGGTGCCAGGCCTGTGCCAGCAGTTGCACGGTGGAGGTCTTGCCGTTGGTACCGGTGACCCCGACCATGGTCATGGTCTGCGAGGGATGGCCATGGAACTGGTCGGCCATCGCGCCCATGCGCGCGCGCAGGCCCGGCACCGCGATCGCGTCGGCCGGCGCCGGCAGCTCGGCCGGGGCCGGCGGTTCGTACAGCACCGCGACGGCGCCGTTGGCGCGCGCCTGCTCGACGAAGCCCAGGCCGTGCGCGCCGAACCCGGCGATCGCCACGAAGGCATCGCCCGGGCGCACCGCACGGCTGTCCATGACCAGCCCGGACACCTGCACGTCGTGCGCCAGCGCCACACCCGGCAGCAGTTGCGACAGCGACATCGCGCGGGTCACTGGCGGGTCTCCTGCAGCGGCGCCGGCAATGCGGCCGGCGGCGGCGCCACGGCGCGCGCGCTGGGCAGCGCGGCATCGACCTCGGCGGCGGCGTCGGGCACGGTGGCCGGATCCGGCTCCACCGGCGCCGGCGGCGGCGCGTGGCCGCTCTTGCCGGCGGCCTGCGCGGCCAGCCACGACTGGATGTCGTCCGGCGGCACGTCCATCAAGCGCAGCGCGCCTTCCATCACGTTGTGGAACACCGGCGCCGAGACCAGGCCGCCGTAGTACTTGGCGCCTTGCGGGTCGTTGATGACGATGACCGTGGCGAAGCGCGGGTTGCTCGCCGGCACCAGGCCCGCGAACAGCGCGTTGTAGTGGCCGCGCTCGTAGCCGCCGGGGCCGGCCTTGCGCGCGGTGCCGGTCTTGCCGGCGACGTGGTAGCCCAGGATCGCCGCGCCCTTGGCGCCGCCCTGGGTGACCACGGTCTCCATCATCGCCACCACTTCCTTGGCGATCGCCGGGTCCAGCACCTGCTTGCTGTCCTCGTGCTGGCCCTTGACGAAGGTCGGGGTGACCAGGCGCCCACCGTTGCCCAGCGCGCAGTAGGCGCGGGCGATCTGCAGCGGCGTCACCGACAGGCCGTAGCCGTAGGACATGGTGGTCTTGGACGAACCGCTCCAGCGCGCCGGCGACGGGAACACACCGGCGGATTCGCCGGGGAAGCCGCTGTGCGGGGAGCTGCCGTAGCCGTAGCTGTGGACCTGATCGTAGAAGGTCTGGTCCGGCAGCTTGGCCGCGATCTTGGCCGCGCCGATGTTGGAGCTGCGGGTGATCACCCCGGTCACGGTCAGCACGCCGTTGTTGCGCGGCACGTCCTTGATGGTGAAGCGGCCCACGGACATGTAGCCGGGGTTGGTGTCGATCAGCGTGTCCTTGGTCACCACCCCGGCCTTGAGCGCGGTGGAGATGGTCAGCGGCTTCATCGTCGAGCCCGGCTCGACCAGGTCGGTGACCGCGCGGTTGCGGCGCACGTCCGGATTGACCCCGTTGACCGCATTGGGGTTGTAGGTCGGCAGGTTGACCATGGCCAGGATCTCGCCGGTGGCCACGTCCATGATCACGATCGAGCCGCCGGCGGCCTTGTTCTCCACCAGCGCGTTGCGCAGTTCCTTGTAGGCCAGGAACTGGATGCGGCGGTCGATGCTCAGGGTCAGGTCCTTGCCCGGCTGCGCCGGCTTGACCAGGTCGATGCTCTCGACGATCGCGCCCTTGCGGTCGCGGATCACCCGCTTGGCGCCCGGCTTGCCGCGCAACCATGCATCGAACGCCAGCTCCAGCCCTTCCTGGCCGCGGTCGTCGATGTTGGTGAAGCCCAGCACGTGCGCCATCGCTTCGCCCTGCGGGTAGAAGCGACGGAATTCGCGCTGCGAGAACACGCCGGGGATGCCCAGCGCGACCACCGCATGCGCCTTGTCCGGATTGATCCGGCGCTTGAGGTACATGAACTCCTTGTCCGCCTTCTGCGACAGCTTGGCGGTGAGTTCGTCGACCGGCAGCTCCAGCGCCTGCGCCAGCTGCGGGATGCGGTCCGGGTTGCGCAGCAGTTCCTGCGGGTTGACCCAGATCGACTCCACCGGCGTGGACACCGCCAGCGGCTCGCCGTTGCGGTCGGTGATCATGCCGCGCGAGGTAGCGATCGGCAGTTCGCGCAGATAGCGCGCCTCGCCCTGGCGCTGGTAGAAATCGCTGTTGATCAGCTGCACGTAGGCCGCGCGGCCGATCAGGGTCACCGAGCACAGGCCCAGCGCCGCGCCGACCAGCACCAGGCGGCCGCGCAGGTTGAAGTTGCTGCGGGTGCGGTTGCGGCCGCTCTTGCTCACGGGCGCACCACCACGATGTCACCGGTCTCGGGGAACTTCATCCCCAGCCGCTCGCGCGCGACCTGGTCGACGCGATTGCTCTCGGCCCAGGTCGCCTGCTCCAGCTGCAGCCGGCCGAACTCGATGTTCAGCTCGTCGCGGTTGTGCTCCAGCCGCGACAGCTCCACGAACAACTGGCGATGGCGATGGCGCATGTACACCACCCCGATCGCCGAGGCGATGGTGCAGGCGAGCAGGACGATCAGCAGCAGCCGGCTCATTGGGCATCTCCGTGCGGAGACGCCGGGATTGGGGATTCGGGATTGGGGATGCGGCGGGCGCTCTTCTCGAATCCCGAATCCCCAATCCCCACTCCCAGCTTCTCCGCCACCCGCAGCACCGCGCTGCGCGCGCGCGGGTTCACCGCCAGTTCGTCGGCGTCGGCCTTGATCGCGCCGCCGTGCAGGCGCAGGGTCGGGACGAAGGTGGTGGCCTCCGGCAGGCGGCGATTGCTCGGCGGGGCCTTGGCATGGCGCTGCATGAACTGCTTGACGATGCGGTCTTCCAGCGAGTGGAAGCTGATCACCGCCAGGCGGCCGCCGGGCTTGAGCCGGGCCAGCGCCGCGTCCAGGCCGGTCTCCAGATCGGCCAGTTCGCGATTGATGTGGATGCGGATCGCCTGGAAGCTGCGGGTGGCCGGGTGGGTCTTGCTGTCGCCGCGCGGCATCACGCTAGCGATCAGTTCGGCCAGCTCGGCGGTGCGGGTCAGCGGCTGCTTCTCGCGGCGGGCGACGATGGCGCGGGCGATGCGCCGGCTCTGCCGCTCTTCGCCGTAGGTCCACAGCACGTCGGCGATCTCGCGCTCGTCGGCGCGCGCCAGCCACTGCGCCGCGCTCTCGCCGGCCTCCGGATCCATGCGCATGTCCAGCGGACCGTCCTTGCCGAAGGAGAAGCCGCGTTCGGCCACGTCCAGCTGCGGCGAGGACACGCCCAGGTCGAACAGCACCCCGTCCAGGGCGACGGCGGCGTCCCACTGGCCCAGCTCGGCGAAGCTGCCGCGATAGATGGACACGCGCGCGTCGGCGCCGAACGCATGTTCGGCTTCGGCGATCGCCTCGGGGTCCTTGTCCATCACCAGCAGCCGGCCTCCCGGGCCGAGTTTGTGCAGCACCCCGCGCGCGTGTCCGCCACGCCCGAACGTGCCATCCAGATAGATTCCGTTTTCGATCACCTGCAGCCCGTCCAGGACCTGCGCGAACAACACCGGCACATGCGCCGCCGATGGTTGCGACACCGGGAGGTGACCGGCCTGCGCCTGTCCGCGCATCCGGACACCCCGACTCACAACTTCAGATCGAGCAATCCATCGCCCAGATCCTCGTCAGACAACGTCTGCTGGATCAGTGCGCGATGAGCCTGCTCGCTCCACAGTTCGAACTTGTCGCCCATGCCCAACAGCACGGCGCGCTTTTCAATGCCCACCGCAGCGCGATGGCTCGGCGGAATGGTGATGCGGGCGTTGGCGTCCAGCTCCAGCGCAGCCGACGAACCCACCAGCTTCTGCTGCAGGACCCGCACCACGCGCTGGGTGTTGGGCTTGGCCATGACGTCGTCACGGACCCGCTCCCACTCCTTCTCCGCATACAGCCACAGGCAGCCGGCCTCGAACGGGTTGTAGGTCAGCACCAGCCGATTGCCGCTCACGCGCGCGACGAGGTCGCGGTACGCGGTGGGAACCGCCATACGCCCCTTGTCGTCCACAGTGATTGCGGTCTCGCCCTGAAACACGACGCCTGCACCTTTCCGAATCCGCCTGGGCGGTCATTGAACCACGAAAAACCACAAAAAACCCGGTTTCCCCTCAAGTGCCCACCTTAGCAGCGCGCAACGGGTTGTCAACAACTTTGCGAGCGGTAAATCGCTAGCGGGATCAATGGTTTGCAACGATCTTTAGAGACTTGTTCAAGGCTTATCCACAAGTTACTGTTTCGTCTCAAATTTTGAGATTGAACGGAAATTCAGGCCTGTGTAGAGGGCGTTAAGGCGATCGTCACCGACCATCGACATGGCGCCTGGGCTCGCCTCGCGTTGCGCAAGCGCGCACACTGCCGGGCATGTGTCTGGTCGTTCTCGCGCACGCTGCGCACCCGCGATGGCGCTTGCTGCTGGTCGGCAACCGCGACGAGTTCCACGCCCGCCCGACCGCGCCGCTGCAGCGCTGGCCGGCCCCGGCGCAGCGCCTGCTGGCCGGGCGCGACCTGCGCTCCGGCGGCACCTGGGTGGGGCTGGACGACGCCGGCCGCTGCGCCGTGGTCACCAACGTGCGCGACCCGCTGGCGTCGATGTCCGGCGCCTCGCGCGGGGCCCTGATCGCCGACTACCTGACTGGCGCACAGCCGGCCGCCGCGTTCGCCGACGCGCTGGCGGCGCGCGCCGACGCCTACCCGCCGTTCAACCTGCTGCTGGCCGATGCGGCCGGCGCCGCCTACGTGGGCAACCACCCGCCCGGCCGCAGCGCCCTGGAACCGGGCGTGCACGGCATGTCCAACGGCGCGCTGGACGCGCCCTGGCCCAAGACCCTGCGCCTGCGCACGGCCGTGACCGCCTGGATCGCGGCCGGCGACGACGACCTGGCGCCGCTGTGGCGGGCACTGGCCGACGAAACCCTGGCCGACCCGGCCGACCTGCCCGACACCGGGGTCGGCCCGGACCTGGAACGGCGGCTGTCGCCAGCCTTCATCCGCGGCCGCGAGTACGGCACCCGCGCCAGCACCCTCGTCGCGGTGGACGCCGCCGGCCACGGCTGGATCCACGAGCGCCGGTTCGGCCCGGACGGGGTGTTTCTGGGGGAGACGCGGCTGGAGAACCGGGATCTAGCGGATACCGGGAGGCAGTGACGCCTGTGCTCAGCCATCGCCCGCCAGCGACGACGGCGTGGCGAACGTGTGCTGGCACGTCGGGTGCGTGCAGTCGGGACTGAAGTCCCTCCCACAATGGGGCAGCAACGGCGGCGAAGGGAACAGAATCGGCATCGGCGATAAGCCAGGCTCCATCGCGCCGCCGTGGTCAGCGCCTGCCATGCGCTCGAGGCAAGCCAGCACGCGCCGAGCGTGCGCAGCAAGACGAAAGTGGCGGAGCCGGCCGATAAGCCGGGTTCTGTCGTGGACAGTCATTCTTCTAGGCGCACCGTCACCGGTACGCTCGAGCAACCTACCCGGACCCGACGCGGGCCGCGCCATGAGGTCCCTATTTGGTCTTGCTCCAGGTGGGGTTTGCCGTGCCGGTCCGTTACCGGACTCGCGGTGCGCTCTTACCGCACCATTTCACCCTTACCGGCCTGCTTGCGCAGACGTAGGCGGTATCTTTCTGTTGCACTAGTCCGTCGGCTCGCGCCGCCCAGGCGTTACCTGGCACCTTGCCCTATGGAGCCCGGACTTTCCTCGGCATCCCGCCGCACCGAAATGCGAGGGATGACGCGACTGTCTGGCCGACTCCGCCGTGCGCATTGTCGCATGCCTGTAGGAATAAATTCCCAGTTGCGCGCAAACGCCCGGTGAAGCCGGAAAACAAACGCACTGCATCAACCGCCGTACAACGCCTTGCGCGACGCACCGGTCAGTTCGGCGGCCAGCTTGGCGGCGGTGGACGGCGGCAGGTGTTCGCTGAGCTTGGCATAGACGCGGCGGCCTTCGGCCAGCTGCGCGTCGGCGTCGTCGCCGGCGCCCTGCACCATCAGCACGAACTCGCCCTTGCGCTGGTTGTCGTCGGCCTCGACCCGGGCGTGCAGGTCGGCCAGGGTGCCGTCGAGCACGGTCTCGAACAGCTTGGTCAGCTCGCGCGCCATCACTGCCGGGCGGGCGTCGCCGAAGGCGGCGCGGCAGTCGGCCAGGGACTCGGCGATGCGGTGCGAGGCTTCGTAGAACACCAGGGTGCGCGGCTCGCCGGCCAGCCGCACCAGGCGCTCGCGGCGCGCCGAGGCCTTGGCCGGCAGGAAGCCCTCGAAGGCGAAGCGGTCGCTGGGCAGGCCGGCCACGCTGAGCGCGGCGATCGCCGCGCAGGCGCCGGGCACCGGGCTGACCCGCACCCCGGCCGCGCGCGCCGCGCGCACCAGGCGGTAGCCGGGGTCGCTGACCAGCGGGGTGCCGGCGTCGCTGACCAGGGCCAGCGACTGGCCCTCCAGCAGGCGCGCGACGATGCGCTGCGACAGTGCCTCCTCGTTGTGTTCGTGCAGCGCCAGCAGCGGCCGCTCGATGCCGAAGTGGGCCAGCAGCTGGCCGCTGCGGCGAGTGTCCTCGGCGCAGATCGCCGCCACCGAGCGCAGCGTCTCCTGGGCGCGCGGCGTCAGGTCGGCGAGGTTGCCGATCGGCGTGGCGACGACATGCAGGGTTCCGGGCTGGGCGCTCATCTACGGCTTTCCATGGTCAAGGGTAGAATCGTAGCGGTTTTCCCCGGCGCGCCCGGCGTGCCCAGCCGAATGGACCAGAAATGAACAAGCGATTCGCAAGGATTTCCGCCCTGTCGCTGCTGGCGCTGCTCGTCGCCGGCTGCGCCACCACCAGCGTGACGCCGAGCGCCTCGCCGGCCCAGTCGGCGGCGCTGGCGCTGCTGGACCAGGGCAAGCCGCGGGACGCGGCGCAGCAGCTCGAGGCGCAGGCCGCCGGCGCCACCGGCAGCGCCCGCAACCAGTTGCTCGGCGACGCCGCCTTCGCCTGGTACGAAGCCGGCGACGCCGCGCGTGCGCGCAGCCTGCTGGCGCAGGTGCAGCCGCGGCAGTTGCCGGGGCTGAGCAAGGTGCGGGTGGCGCTGGTCGAGGCCGAGCTGGCCCTGGCCGACCGTCAGCCGGCCAAGGCGCTGCAGGCGCTGGGCAGCGATCCGCGGGACGTGCCGCAGAACCTGCGTGCGCGCTGGCACCTGGCCCGCGCACAGGCCCTGGAAGGCACCGGCGACGCCACCGCGGCGCTGGACGAGCGCGCCCGCGCCGACAACGGCCTCAGCGGCCAGGCGCGCAGCGACAACCAGCGCGCCATCGTGCGCCAGCTGGCCGCGCTCAACGACGCCACCCTGCAGGCGCGCGCCGCCGCGCTGCCGGCCGGCGACCCGCTGTACAACTTCGTCGGCCGCGCCCTGCTGAGCCGCGGCCTGGCGCTGCCGCGTCCGTTCGACCGCGGCGAGCAGTGGGGCTTCGACACCAGCAAGCGGCCGCCGGCCGAACGCGACGGCTACCGCCCGCCGGCCAAGCTGGCGGTGCTGCTGCCGCTGAGCGGCAGCCTGGCCACCGCGGCCGCACCGGTGCGCGACGGCCTGCTCGCCGGCTACTACGGCGAGACCCGGCGGCGTCCTGCGATCGACTTCATCGACACCACCGGCACCCCGGCCGGGGCGCTGGCCGCCTACCAGAAGGCGGTCGACGGCGGCGCCGATTTCGTGGTCGGCCCGCTCGGCCGCGACGAGGTCACCGCGCTGTTCGGGCGCGACGCGCTGCCGGTGCCGGTGCTGGCGCTGAACCGCGGCACCCACGCCCCGCCGGGCGGCAGCGCCGGCTTCTCGCTGGCGCCGGAAGACGACGGCATCGCCGCCGCCGAATACCTGCTGGCGCACGAGCGCGGCAACACCCTGGTGATCGGCAGCAACGACGACACCGGCCGCCGTGCGGTGGCCGCGTTCCGCGACCGCTTCAGCGAGCGCGGCGGCAAGGTCGCCGGCAGCATCAGCGTGGCCGAGACGCCCGGCGATATCGGCGCGCAACTGCGCAACGCCGGCGCCGCCGACTCGGTGCTGCTGGCGGTCAAGGGCAACACCGCCCGCGCGCTGGCGCCACAACTGGCGCTGGCCGGCTTCGCCGGCAAGACCCGGGTGGCGACCTCGCAACTGGTGCTGGGCACCGGCAAGCCCGAGGACGACCTGGTGCTGGACGGCATCGTCTACCCGAGCGAGCTGTGGAACGTGCGCGGCGTCGGCGGCCTGCCGGCGGCGACCAGCGTGGCCGACATGCTGCCGACCGCACGCGGCCCGGCTGGGCGCCTGTTCGCGTTCGGCTACGACGCCTGGCAGATCACCGCGTACCTGGAAAAGCTGGCGACCGCCAAGGACAGCGGCCTGCGCGGCGCCACCGGCGTGCTGCACCTGGACGGCTTCGGCAACATCGTGCGCACCCCGGCCTGGTCCACCTTCAGCGGCGGGCGTCCGACCCCGCTGCCCGATGGAAACTGAGCGGCGCCGACGCGGCAACGCGGTGGAAGCGGCGGCGCGCGCCGAACTGGAGCGCGCCGGCCTGCGCCTGATCGCCGCCAACGTCGCCTTCCGCGGCGGCGAGCTGGACCTGGTGATGCAGCAGGCGCAGAGCCTGGTGTTCGTCGAAGTGCGCTACCGGCGCCGCACCGCGTTCGGTGGCGGCGCGGCCTCGGTCGATCTGCGCAAGCGCCGCCGCCTGCTGCTGGCGGCGCAATTGTTCCTGGCCGCGCATCCGCAGTACGCCAACTGGCCGTGCCGCTTCGACGTGGTCGAGGCCGACGGCGATCCGCCGCGGCTGACCTGGCTGCGCGATGCGTTCCGCGCCGAGGATTGCTGAGGTGCCCAGCGTCTTCACCCACGCGGCGGTGCCGCTGGCACTGTGGGCCGCCGCCGATCGCGGGCGCATCTCCACCCGCCTGCTCGGCGCCGGCATCGTCGCATCGATGTTGCCCGACGCCGACGTGCTCGGCTTCGCCCTGCACATCCCCTACGCCGACGCCTTCGGCCATCGTGGCGCCAGCCACTCGCTGTTGTTCGCCGCAGTACTGGGCGTGCTCGGTGCGCTGCTACACCGGCCCCTGCGCGCCGGTGCGCTGCAGGCGGCCACGTGGCTGCTCGTCTGTACCGCCTCGCATCCGTTGCTCGATGCGATGACCTCCGGCGGCCTCGGCGTGGCACTGGGGTGGCCGTGGAGCGAACAGCGCTGGTTCGCGCCGTGGCGGCCGATCCGGGTCTCGCCGTTCGCCAACGGCTTCTTCAGCGCCCGCGGCATGGCCACGCTGTGGTCCGAACTACGCTGGGTGTGGCTGCCGCTGGCACTGGCGGTGCTCACCTGGAAACTGCTGCAGCCGCCCTCGCCCTCCGCGTCTTCCTCTTCGCCGCCTTCGCCATGACCACCGCCCTGCCCACCGCGCTCACCGACACCCTGTCCGCCCTGCTCGGCGCCGAAGGCTGGCGCACCGACCCCGACAGCCGCCGCAGCTACGGCGAAGACGATTCGCGGCGCTGGGCGCTGGCCGACGCGGTGGCGCTGCCGCAGACCCGCGAACAGGTGCAGGCGATCGTGCGCGCCTGCCGCGCGCACCGCGTGCCGCTGGTGGCGCGCGGCGCCGGCACCGGCACCGCCGGCGCCGCGGTGCCATTCGGCGGCGGCGTGGTGCTGTCGTTCGCGCGCATGAACCGCATCGTGCAGCTGCGCCCGGCCGACCGCTGTGCGGTGGTGGAACCGGGCGTGCTCAACGGCGATTTGCAGCAGGCCTTGGCGCCGCACGGGCTGTTCTGGCCGCCGGACCCGTCCAGCGCGGAGATCTGCAGCGTCGGCGGCAACCTTTCCACCAATGCCGGCGGGCCGCGCGCGGTGAAGTACGGCGCCACCCGCGACAACGTGCTCGGCCTGGTCGCGGTGACCGGCGCGGGCGAGCTGATCCGCTGCGGCGGCGCCTACACCAAGGATGCCACCGGCTACGACCTGACCCACCTGCTGGTCGGCAGCGAAGGCACCCTGGCGCTGATCGTGGAAGCGACGCTGAAGCTGTCGCCGCGGCCGCTGGCGCAGGCCGGTTTGCGCGCGCTGTACCGCGACGCCGCCGCCGCTGCTGCCGCGGTGTCGCGGCTGATGGCGCAGCCGAGCACGCCGACCATGCTCGAGTTCATGGACCGCAGCGCGATCGCGCTGCTGCGCCGCAACGGCAGCGACGTGCCCGAGGCCGGCGCGATGCTGCTGATCGAGGCCGACGGCGACCACGACACCCTGCCCTACACGCTGCAGGCGTTGGGTGCGGCGGCCGAGGGCGACGGCCTGCTGACGCTGGACGTGGCCGCCGACGGCAGCGCGCGCGACCGCCTGTGGGCCGCGCGCCGCGCGCTGTCGCCGGCGCTGCGCACGATCCGCCCGGGCAAGATCAACGAAGACGTGGTGGTGCCGGTGTCGCGCATCCCCGAGCTGGTGGCCGGCGTGGAAGCGCTGGCCGCCGAGTTCGACCTGCCGATCGTCGCCTTCGGCCATGCCGGCAACGGCAACCTGCACGTCAACATCATGTACGCGCCCGACGACGCCGCCGAAACCGCGCGCGCGCAGGCCGCGCTGCCGCGGCTGTTCGCGCTGGTGCTGGCGCTGGAAGGCACGCTCTCGGGCGAACACGGCATCGGCGTGGCCAAGCGCGATTACATGGACCAGGCCTTCGACGCGGCCACGCTGGACGCGATGCGCGCGATCAAGCGCGCGCTGGATCCGGATGGGATCCTCAATCCGGGGAAGGTGTTGCCGGAGCCTTGATTCGGGAATCGGGAATCGGGAATCGGGAATCGCAACAGCATCTTTCGCGTGCGGATCCATTGCAACGTCGCCATGCTGCCATGCTGCCATGCCGTTGTAGGAGCGGCTTCAGCCGCGACTGTGCGCTACCGGTCAGTCCACGGTCGCGGCTGAAGCCGCTCCTACGACGAACAAGGCGATCGCGGCACACGCGATGGCATTGCGCACAAGATGCGCTATCGCGACCGACGACCAATGCGGTGCGTGGCGGCGATGGGCACCTTGCCGGACGCCGCTCCCCCACATACGGCCTTCATGACACGCATTCGGCAGGCGTGACCACGCGGACGTGATCGGCGCCTTCGGCGAGCGTCGGCGCTTCGAACAGGTTGTGCACCGAGCGGATCGCCTCCTCCGGAACCTGTTCGTCCGCGGCACGCTGCAGGTTCCGCGCGAGCGCGACGGGTAGCGCGACCTTGATCCACGCGATCTCGATCCAGGCGCCAGCCGCTTGCGCGATGGCGACGATCGGCGCCCGGTGCCGGGCACCGGGCAGCGCCGCGTCGAAGTAGACGGTGCATGGCCGCACCGGTTGCTGCGCAATCCACGTGGTCTTGCCCGCGCCCTGCAGGCCGCACACGATGACGACCGTCCAGGGTCCGGCGGGTGCGCACGACGCGGCGAGGATCGCCTTCAGGGCATCGTGGCTTTGCCGCCACGCGGTTCGGTTGCGTTCCGGTGTCCAGACGCGACCATGTTCCGTTTGCAGGAAGCGGTCCGGGTTGACCACGATGGGATGGGAGCACAAGGTCATCTGTTCTTTCGTTGATCGCGTCCCACCGGCTGCCAGGACACGCATTGCCGCCGTAGGAGCGGCTTCAGCCGCGACCGAGCGTCACAGGCAATGCCAAGGTCGCGGCTGAAGCCGCTCCTACGGAAACCAAGGCAAGGCCGCCATGGCCCATCACGCCGACGGGCACTGCACGCCGATGAAGCGCAGCCCCACGCCCGGTTCGGTGGCGATGTAGCGCGGCGCCACGGCGCTGTCGCCGAGTTTCTGCCGCAGCTTGCCGACCAGGATGCGCAGGTAGTGGGTGTCGTCCTGGTGGGTGGGGCCCCACAGTTCGCGCAGCAGTTGCGGCTGCGTCACCACGCGGCCGCTGTGCCGCAGCAGCAGCGCGAGCAGCGCGTATTCCTTGCGGCTGAGCGGCAACGCCTCGCCGTCCAGGCGCACTTCGCGCAGGCCCAGGTGGATGTGCAGGTGGCCGTCGTCGAACACCGGCTCGGCTTCGCCGGCCACCGGCTGCATGCGCAGCAGCACGCGGATGCGCGCCATCAGTTCCTGCACGCCGAACGGCTTGGTCACGTAGTCGTTGGCGCCGGCGTCCAGCGCCTGCACCTTCTCGTCCTCGCCGGCACGCACGGTCAGCATGATCACCGGCACCGACGACCATTGCCGCAGTTCGCGCAGCACGCTGTGCCCGTCCTGGTCGGGCAGGCCGATGTCCAGCACCACCAGTTCGGCGCCGTGCGCGGCCAGTTGCGCCAGGCCCGCCGCGCCGGTGTCGGCCTGCAGCACGCGATAACCCTGCGCGCGCAGGCTGATGTCGAGGAAACGACGGATCTGCGGCTCGTCGTCGATGACCAGCACGCGTGGCGGCGGAATCGGATCGGCGTGGGACTCAGTCGGCATCGGGGCGGGACGGCGGCGCGGCGGGTTCGATGAGCGGCAGGGTAATGCGGATCGTGGTGCCGCGGCCATCGGGACCGGGCAGCGCCTCGACGCTGCCGCCGTGCGCGCCGATCATGCCCTGGCAGATGGTCAGGCCCAGGCCGGTGCCGTGGCGGCCGCGGTCGCCGCGCTCGACGCTGTAGAACATGTCGAAGATGCGCGCGCGCTCGTCCTCGGGAATGCCCGGGCCGCGGTCGCTGATGTCGATGCGCAGGCGGCCCTCGACCATGCCGGCGGCGACGCGGATCGCCGCGTCCGCCGGCGAGAACTTGGCCGCGTTCTCCAGCACGTTGAAGATCGCCTGCTCGACCAGCGCCGGGTGCACCCACAGCGTCGGCAGTTCCGCGGCCAGGGCGATGTCCAGGTGCACCTGCGGCTGGTAACGCTGCAGGCGCCGCGCGGCCGAGCCGATCAGTTCGTCCACGCCGATCCAGTCGCGGTTCAAGGTCAGCCCGGTGTGGCCGAGCCGGGTCATGTCCAGCAGGTTCTGGATGTAGCGGTCCAGGCGCTCGCCTTCCATCTGGATGGTGTCGAGCAGGCTGCGGCGATCGTCCGCGTCCATCGCCTGGCCGTAGCTGGACAGGCTGCTGGCCGCGCCGATCATCGCCGCCAGCGGCGAGCGCAGGTCGTGCGAGACCGAAGACAGCAGGGCCGAGCGCAGCCGCTCGGTCTCGCCGCTGACCCGCGCGCTCTCCAGGTCGGCGACCAGGCGCGTGCGCAGCGCGGCCTGGCCGATGTCCTCGACCATCGCCTCGGCCAGGCGCTGCTGCTCCAGGCCCGGGCGCTGCACGCCGGCGCCGAAGCGCAGGCCGACCACACCGATGGTGCCGCGCTCGTGGCGCACCGGCAGGAACCACCAGCTCGCCCCGGCCAACGTATCGGTGAAGCGGCCGGTGGCCTGGCCGTGGCGCTGCGCCCAGTCGGCGGCGCTGCGGTCCACCGCGGCCATCGACGGCGCGTAGTCGTCGGCCTCGGCGTGCGCGCGCTCCAGCGGCTGCAGGCGCAGCCAGGCCTCGGCGTCGAGGGTGCCGGCAAGCGCGCGCCGCCCGGCCTCCAGCACCTGCCCCAGGTCGGCGGCACTGGTGAGTTCGCGGCCCAGCCGCTGCAGCGCCGTGGTCTGTGCGTTGACCGCGCGCAGCGCCAGCACCTGCATGCGCAGGCGCGAGGCCAGGCGCCCGGCGACCAGGGCCGCGACCAGGAACAGCAGCACCGTGACCACGCCCTGGCGCGCGCCGATCTGGAAGGTGAAGCGCGGTTCGATGAAGAAGAAGTTGTAGCTGAAGAAACTCAGCAGTGCCGCCAGCACCGCCGCGGTCATCCTCGTCTTCGACGCGACCATCACCACCGCGACGATGAACACCATCGACAGGTCGTCGATGCCGACCCAACTTTCGGCGATCCAGGCGACCACCACCGCCAGCGCCGACGCCACCGTGGCGAACACCAGGTCGTCGCGCGACAGCCAATGCCCCGGGCTGCGCCAGCGTCGCCGCGCGCGGGCGCGCGCCTCCGGCGAACTGATGATCACCAGTTCGTAGTGCGCACCGCGTTGCAGCAGTTGCTGGGTCAGGGTGCGGTTGATCATGCGCGCCAGCGGGCGCTCGCGGGTGCGGCCCAGCACCAGGGTGGACACGCCGCTGCGCGCAGCGTGGTCGAGCAAGGTGTCGGCGACGTTGGCGCCGTGCAGCAGCGCGGCCTCGCCGCCGAGCCGGCGCGCCAGCGCGAACGCGCGGTCGATCTCCAGTTGCCAGTCGGCATCCGGCTGCGCCTGGGTCTGCACGGTGACCACGGTCCATGGTGCGCCACGGCGCTCGGCCAGGCGCCGCGCCACCCGCACCAGATAGTCGGACTGGCCACGGCCATCGATCGCCACCATCACCGTGCGCCGCAGGGCGACGCTGGTGCGGCCCTGCGCGGCCTGCACGTCGCGCAGATCGTTGTCGACACGGTCGGCCGCGGTCTGCATCGCCAGTTCGCGCAGCGCGGCCAGGTTCGACGGCGAGAAGAACGCCTGCAGCGCCTGCCCGGCCTGCTCGGGCAGGTAGACCTTGCCCTGCTGCAGGCGCTCGATCAGCTCGCGCGGCGGCAGGTCGACCAGCACGATGTCGCGCAGGCGGTCGAAGATCGCATCGGGCACGGTCTCGCTGACGCGCACGCCGGTGATGCGGTGGACCACGTCGTTGAGGCTTTCCAGGTGCTGGATGTTGACCGTGCTGTAGACGTCGATGCCGGCGTCGAGCAGCTCCTGCACGTCCTGCCAGCGCCGTTCGTGGCGGCTGCCGGGCGCGTTGCGATGGGCCAGTTCGTCCACCAGCACCAGCGGCGGGCGCAGCGCCAGCAACGCATCCAGGTCCATCTCGTCCAGGGTGCGGCCGCGGTACTCCAGCCGCCGCCGCGGCTGCACGGTGAGGCCTTCCAGCAACGCCGCGGTCTCGGCGCGGCCGTGGGTCTCGACCACGCCGACCACCAGCTTGCTGCCCTGCTGCTGCAACTGCCGCGCGCGCGACAGCATCGCGTAGGTCTTGCCCACCCCCGGCGCCGCGCCGAGGAACACGGTCAGGCGCCCGCCGCGCTCGCGCTGCAGTTCGCCGATCAGGGCGTCGGCCTGTTGGGTGCGGGGGTCGGGCATTTGGAGCCGGGAATGGGGAATTGGGAATGGGGAATTGCAGAGCGCAAGCCTACATGGCTGCGCGATTTACCGCTTTTGCTCCTGCTTTTGCCCATTCCCGATTCCCGTTTCCCCATTCCCGGCCGCGTCCAAGGCAAGATTCAGCGCCAGCACATTCACGCGCGGCGCGCCAAGCACGCCGAACTGGCGCGGCTGGGTCTGCGCGGCGACCAGGGCGGCGACGGTCTGCGGCGGCAGGCCGCGCGCGGCGGCGACGCGCGCCACTTGAATGTGCGCCGCGTCCACGCTGATGTCCGGGTCCATGCCGCTGCCGGACTGGGTGACCAGATCGTCCGGCACCTGCGCCGGGTCGATGCCCTCGCGTGCGGCCACCGCCTGGCGGGTCTCGTCCAGGCGCTTGCGCAGGTCGGGGTTGCTGCGCGCCTGGTTGCTGCCGGCGGCCGACATCGGGTCGTACTTGGCGCCGGACGGACGCGGCTGGAAGTAGCCGGTGGCGGCGAACGGCTGCGCCACCAGCACCGAGCCGACCACGCGGCCATCGTGGCTGCGCAGGCTGCCGTTGGCCTGCTCGGGGAACAGCGCGCCGGCCACCACGGTGGCCAGCAACGAGTACAGCGCCGCGGACGCGAGCACCAGCAGCGGCAACACCAGCACCGCGCGCCAGCGCATCGGTTCGCGGGGGGAAACGGAGGACACAGTCATGGAGGCAATTCCGAAAGAGCGTAAAGATCGGCGCTGGGGGTCAGCCCAGCGCCACCAGCAGCAGGTCGATGGCCTTGATCCCGACGAACGGCAGCAGCACGCCGCCCACGCCGTAGATCAGCATGTTCCGGCGCAGCAGCGAGGTCGCCGAGGACGGGGTGAAGCGCACGCCGCGCAGCGCCAGCGGGATCAGCGCCGGGATCACCAGCGCGTTGAAGATCAGCGCCGCCAGCACCGCGTTGGTCGGGCTGGACAGGCGCATCACGTTCAGTGCGGCCATCTGCGGGATCGAGGCGGCGAACAGCGCCGGCAGGATCGCAAAGTACTTGGACACGTCGTTGGCCAGCGAGAAGGTGGTCAGCGCACCGCGGGTGATCAGCTGCTGCTTGCCCACTTCCACCACCGCCAGCAGCTTGGCCGGATCCGAATCCAGGTCGACCATGTTGCCGGCCTCCTTGGCCGCCTGGGTGCCGGAGTTCATCGCCAGGCCGACGTCGGCCTGGGCCAGCGCCGGGGCGTCGTTGGTGCCGTCGCCGACCATCGCCACCAGGCGCCCGCCGGCCTGCTCCTGGCGGATGCGCGCCAACTTGTCCTCGGGCGTGGCCTCGGCGATGTAGTCGTCGACGCCGGCCTCGGCGGCGATGGCCGCGGCGGTCAGCGGGTTGTCGCCGGTGATCATCACCGTCTTGACGCCCATCGCGCGCAGCCGCGCGAACTTCTCGCGCACACCATGCTTGACCACGTCCGACAGCTCGACCACGCCCAGCACGTGCCGGCCCTCGGCCACCACCAGCGGCGTGGCGCCGCTGCGCGCGACCTGCTCGACCCGGCTCTTCAGCTCCGCCGGCACCTGCCCGCCCAGCGCGGTGACGTGGCGGATCAACGCATCGGCGGCGCCCTTGCGGATCGAGCGCGGCGGCTGCATGCCATTGGCCGGCAGATCGACGCCGGACATGCGCGTCTGCGCGGTGAAGGCGACGAACTCGGCGCCTGCCGGATCGGCCGGCGGCAGGCCCTGCTCGCGCGCCAGGCGCACGATCGACTTGCCTTCCGGGGTCGGGTCGGCCAGCGACGACAACATGGCCGCCTCGCGCAGCTGCGCCAGGTCCACGCCGCTGACCGCATGGAACGCGGTGGCCTGGCGATCGCCGTGGGTGATGGTGCCGGTCTTGTCCAGCAGCAGCACGTCGACGTCGCCGGCCACTTCCACCGCCTTGCCGGACTTGGCCAGCACGTTGGCCGACAGCGCGCGGTTCATGCCGGCGATACCGATCGCCGGCAGCAGCCCGCCGATGGTGGTCGGGATCAGGCACACCAGCAGCGCGATCAGCAGCAGCGGGTCCACCTTGACGCCGACGAAGGCGGCGATCGCCGGCAGCGAGGCGACCACGATCAGGAAGGTCAGGGTCATCGCCGCCAGCAGCATGGTCAGCGCGATCTCGTTCGGCGTCTTCTGACGGTTGGCGCCTTCCACCAGCGCGATCATCCGGTCCAGGAAGCTGTGGCCCGGCTCGGCGGTGACCTTCACCAGGATCTCGTCGGACAGCACCTTGGTGCCGCCGATGACGCCGGAGCGGTCGGTGCCGGCCTCGCGCAGCACGGGTGCCGATTCGCCGGTGACCGCGGCCTCGTTGATGGTGGCCAGGCCGTGCACGATCTCGCCGTCGGCCGGGATCAGTTCGCCGGCCGAGACCACCACCAGGTCGCCCGGGCGCAGTTCGGCGGCGGGCACGCTGGTCTCGCCGTCCAGGCGCACGCTGGCGACCCGGCGCGCCACCAGGTCCTTGCGTGCGCGTCGCAGCGAGGCGGCCTGTCCGCGGCCACGCGCCTCGGCCACCGCCTCGGCGAAATTGCCGAACAGCACGGTGACCAGCAGGATCGCGGTCACCGCCCAGCCGAAGCCGGCCGGCCCCTGGCCGGCCACGGTGATCAGGGCCGACAGCAGTGTGCCGGCGAAGACCACGGCCATCACCGGGCTGCCCAGCAGGTGCCTTGGCGACAGCTTCAACACGCTGTCGCGCAGCGCCGCACGCAGCGCGGCGGCGTCGAACAGCCCGGGCCGGCGCGCCGGTGCGGGGACCACGGAAGAAGATTGGTGCGGGGTGCTCATCGTCGTCGTCTCAGTGCGCGGCCAGGGTCAGGTGATCGGCGATCGGTCCCAACACCAGGGCCGGCGTGAATTGCAGAACGGTCAGGATCACGATGACTGCGATCAGGGTCAGCGCGAAGGTCGGGGTTTCCACCTGCAGGCTGCCGCCGGTTTCCGGCGCCACCCGCTTGCGCGCCAGTTGCGCGGCCACGATCAGCGGCACGATCAGCGCCGGATAACGGCCCAGCAGCAGCACGGCCGCACAGCTCAGGTTCCACCACGGAATGCCGTCGCCCAGCCCCTCGAAGCCGGAGCCGTTGTTGGCGAACGCCGAGGTGTACTCGTAGAACACCTGGCTGATGCCGTGGAAACCGGGATTGGAGGTCGCCGACATCGAGGCCGGCAGCGCCAGGGTGACCGCGGTGAAGCCGAGCAGCACCAGCGGCTGCAACAGGATCAGCAGCGCCAGCAGACGCACTTCCGGCGCCTCGATCTTGCGTCCGAACAACTCCGGGGTGCGCCCGGTCATCAAGCCGGCCAGGAACACGCTCAGCAGCAGATACACCAGGAACTGCTGCAGGCCGCAGCCGATGCCGCCCCAGATCGCGTTGATCAGCATGTTGACCATGGCCACGCCGCCGGTCAGCGGCGCCAGCGAATCGTGCATGGCGTTGACCGAGCCGTTGGAGGTCTGCGTGGTCAGCGACGACCAGGCCGCCGAACTGTCCACGCCCAGGCGCACTTCCTTGCCTTCCATCAGTGCGGCGCTGGCGGTGCTGGCCGAATTGCCTTCGGCCCACATCGACAGCGCGGTGGACGCCAGCGACATCACCAGCATGCTGCCGAACACCAGCGCGGTGAACTTGCGGCGCCCGGTGAACGGGCCGACCATGAACGCCACCGCCACCGGGATCAGCACGATGCCCAGCATCTCCAGCAGGTTGGAGAACGGCGTGGGATTCTCCAGCGCCATCGCGCTGTTGGGGCCATACCAGCCGCCGCCGTTGGTGCCGAGCTGCTTGATCGCCACCATCGCCGCGACCGGGCCGAGCGGGATCTTCTGCGTCTGCTGCCCGGCACTGGCGTCCAGCGGCGTGGCGACCGGGCCGGCGGCCAGCGTCGAGGGCACGCCCTGCTGGGTCAGCAGCAGCGTCCACAGCAGGCACAGCGGCAGCAGGAAGCGCAGCGTCGGACGGATCACGTCGGCCCAGTAGTTGCCGAGATCGACGTCCTGCGCCACCTCGCCACCGCTGGCGGCCGCCGTGCGCGCCGCGTCGTGGCCGCGCCCGCCGAACAGACCGCGCAACGTTGCCGCGACCAGCGCCAGGCCCATCATCGGGGTGATGAACTGCAGGCCGACCACGCCCACCGCCTGCGACAGGTACGACAGCTGCGCCTGGCCGGAGTAGTGCTGCTGATCGGTGTTGGTCAGGAACGAGATCATGGTGTGCAAGGCCACGTCCCAGCGCATGTTCGGCACCGCATCGGGATTGAACGGCAGCCAGGCCTGGGTCACGAACAACGCAAACACCAGCACGCCCAGCACCAGGTTGCTGGCCAGGAACGCGCCGGCATAGGCGCGCCAGTGCATGCCGCGCGCCGGGTCGGTGCCGAGCAGGCGGTACAGTGGGCGTTCGATCCAGCCGAACAGCGCGTCGCCGCGCATCGGCGCCCCGCGCATCACCTTGGCCAGGTACAGGCCCAGCGGCCATCCCAGCAACAGCGCGAGCGCATAGACAAGCAATGTATCGATCATGGAAGTGGCACTCGGCTCAGAAATCTTCGGGGCGCAGGATCACGTACAGCAGGTAACCGGCCGCGACGATCACCGCCACGCCGCAAACGAACGAAAGCCAACCGCTCATGGTCTCAACTCCGAAACAAAGGGACGGCCCGCCGTATGGCAGGCCGCAATCGCATGGGAAGGCCGCCGCACGCGACGCACGCGCACGGCGGCAGAAGGGAAGCGCAACACCGCGACGGACACCGGGTCGGACAGGCCTTCTGGCCCAGGCCGGCATTATCGAAGCCGGCGCCATAAACTCTCCGTGGCGAAGCCGCGCGGCGCGCATAAATTCTGCGTAAAACCGTGCGGCGCCGGCGATCGCGCCGCACGTTGCAGGTGCCTCGCCGCTGCCGGCGCCGACAGCGCGCGTGCAGACCTCAGTAATGCAGGATCGCGTCGATCAGCGCCGTCGCCTGGTGATTGCGATGCCCGCCGTCGTAGGCGGGGAAGTCGTAGGCGTGCTCGTAGCGCAGCTCGGGGCGGATCTCCAGATCCTGCGACACCCAGTGGGTCAGGCCGATGGTGTGGCTGGAATAGCGCGTGGCGAAACCGGTGCGCTGGCCGTCGTGGTCGTTCACGAACTCGTTGCGGATCGCCAGCATGTCCGAGGCGCCGAGCTGGATGTTGACGTAGTTGACGATGGCGTCGGCCGTGCTGCGTCCCAGCGGGAAGTCCGGAGCCTCGCCCAGCGCATAACCGGGGCGACCGGTCGGCGCATGCGACTGCGACGGATCGGTGGCCAGCGCCTGGTCGCGCACGTAGAGGTGGTAGGCCTCGGTGAGCATGTGCACCTTCGGCGAGAAGCGGTGGCCCCAGGTCAGCACGAACTCCTGCAGGTTGTTGTAGGTCTGCGCGGCGTTGTTGTACGACTCCACGCACGGATACAGCATGTCGTCGTTGCTCCTGGAGACCCAGCGCAGGCAGGCCTGCGCGCTCAGGCGGCTGGTGGCGTCCCAGATCGCCGAATCGTCGCCGCCGTGCACGCCGAGCTGCAGCGTCCACTGGTCGTTGAGCTTGGTGGTGGTGAGGATGCCCATGTTGGTATAGGCATCGACCGTGTACAGGATCGAATGGGTCAGCAGGTAGTTGTTCGGCGAGAACTGCGCCTCGATGTCCGGCAGCGACAGGTAGCGGCCGACCGTGACCAACATGCCCTGCGCCACCGACGGCAGGTACAGGTCCACGTGCGCGATCATCGGATCGTTGCCGTAGATCTTGCCGTTGAGCGCGCTGTTGGGCTGCGGGTGGTGCAGCAACTGGTCGCTGGTGACGCCCTTCATCGTGGTGTAGTGGTAGTCGTAGCCGTACAGGTCGTCGACGTGGAAGCCCCAGTCGACATGATCGGTCTGCACCGTGTCCGGCACGCGCTGCAGGCGGATCAGCGCCTGGTTGAATTCGCCGCGATTGGGCCGCGTGGAATAGGACAGCGGATAGTTGCTGCGCGAGGACGTGCTGGCATTGAGCGAGGGATTGATCCAGCCGTACAGCTCGATGCGGTTGCGCTGCATCCACTGCCCCACGCGCGTGCAGGCCAGCGCCTTCTCGACCGGGTACTGCGCATTCTCGTTGGGCACGCCGACCGGATAGTCGACCGCGCCGAGTTGCCATTCGGCCGACGGGAACGGCGGCGAGGAGAACGGCGCCGGCAGAGCGCGGCGCGCCGGCGTCGGCGCATCGGGGTCGGCCGGCTGCGCATCTTCGCGATAGGCCGAGGCCAGGCGCGAGAAGAAACCGTTGGAGCAATCGGCGCTGCGCGCCAGCGGCGGCGCAGCGACGTCCTGCGCCGCTGCCGGCATCGCCTCGGAAACCGGCGCCGCCAGGCCAGCGGCAACGGCGGGGCCAGCACACAGCGCGGCCAGGGACAGGAACAGGGGATGGAGCTTCATGGACATCGGGTTCTCGGCTCGCAAGGAGCCGTCCTTCTTTGGGTGATGGGAGGCAACGACGGCGCGACGCATCACGCGCACGCGCTATCGCAGGCGATGCGCTCAATGGCGCATCGCGGCAAGGGCATTGGAATGCGGCGCCGCGGCGGCGGCAGCGGGTCAATCCGCGTGCAGCGAACGCGCGCGGCTGTGTGGGGGCGGATGCTGCAACGCGCGGCGGCAACCATGATCGCGTCGCGACACGCGCGGCGTGCGGCATCGCCTGGCGCGGAAGCCAGATTGCTGCGCCGTCGCCGGATGCGATACGCCGCACCCGGACACGACCGTTGCGGGCAGCGACACGCTCAAGATTGCAGCCATCGATTCCACGCACATGTCCCCGTCGTCAGCGCGGAAAGTATAGGAATCGCCGGATATCTTCGTTGCAAAGCGCGCGCCGGTTCGAATAAAGCCTTCGTAAATTCGTGCGCGTGATGAACCTAGCGTGCGCGATGCTGTGGCTATGCGTGTGTGCCGTACCCTCATCCGCCCCTGCGGGGCACCTTCTCCCGATGGGAGAAGGGAAAGCCAAAGCCCCTCTCCCAGCGGGAGAGGGGTTGGGGTGAGGGTCCGGCGCGCGAAGCGCTGCGCTGATCTAACTGCACGAGGCTTCGCCCGTACCCTCATCCGCCCCTGCGGGGCACCTTCTCCCGAGGGGAGAGGGAAAAGCCGAAGCCCCTCTCCCAGCGGGAGAGGGGTTGGGGTGAGGGTCCGGCGCGCGAAGCGCCACGTCGATCTGGCTATGCGAGGCTCCGCCCGTACCCTCATCCGCCCCTGCGGGGCACCTTCTCCCGCGGGGAGAAGGAAAAGGCCAAAGCCCCTCTCCCACCGGGAGAGGGGTTGGGGTGAGGGTCCGGCGCGCGGAGCGCTGCGCTGATCCAACTGCACGAGGCTTCGCCCGTACCCTCATCCGCCCCTGCGGGGCACCTTCTCCCAGTGGGAGAAGGGAAACGCCGCGTTGCCTCAGTGCAACGGCACACTCAAAAACGACGGCGTCGCCGCCGGCGAGCTGAAGCTCACGGTGCCGCCGAAGCGGCTGGCCGAGGTGTAACGCGGATCGGTGGTGTCCACCACCAGCACCAGGCGACGACCGGCCGGGATCTCGACTGCAGTCGCCTGCAGCGCCAGGTCGAGGGTCACCGGCGTGCCCGGCGTCGCGTTGCGCAGCGTGTACGGCACATGGCTCAGCAATTGCGCCGACCCCGCGCTGTCCATGCTGTAGAGATAGGCGAACAGCGACACGTTGGACTGGCTCGGGGTCACCGTCAGCCGCAACGACGGCGCGCCGGCCAGGCGCTTGTCGCTGGACAGCACCGGCCCGCTCCACACCGCGGCGCCCACCCGGCTGACCAGCGGAATCGAGGTGGTCACCGGCTGGCCGAGACCCTGCAGCAAGCCACTGACCATCACCACGCCGGAATCGGCCAGCGTCGGCACGTCGGTGGCGATGCGGTAGTTCCAGCCGCTGCTGTTGCCGCTGGTCAGCGACCCGGTTGGCAGCAACAGGCCGCTGGGGCCGGTCAGGCCGTAGCGGGTGGCGCCGGCCTGCACGCTGTTCCAGTCGGCATAGCTGAGCCAGGTGCCGGCCAGGGTCGAAAGTTGCACCGGCGCTTCGCGGTCCACGCCGTTGTCGCGGCCCTTCAGATAGCGGTCGAACCAGCGCGTGGCCTCGGTATACACCTGGTTCGGCAGGCCCAGCGCGCCCGGCAGTTCGGCGGTGGCGTGGTCGCCCTGGCTGAACATCAGGTGCTTGGGCACGCTCAACCGGTTGTACAGGTCGATGTACTGGTTCGGCGGGAACAGGCCGTCGTTGAATGCGTTGGCCATCAGCACCGCCGGGCCGTTGCGGTTGAGCGCCTGTACCTCGTTGATCACCCCGCGTTCGGCCGCCTTGGGCAGGAAGCCCTGCACCGCGCCGTCGTAGTCGCCCACCGCCACGTGCGCGGTGATCTGCGCCAGGTCCGGACCGGGCCGGCCGGTGGCGACCCCGGCGGCGACCAGCAGGCCCACGCCCTGCTGGCTGACCGTGCTGTTGGCGTACAGCGAGGCCTGCAGATCGGCCCAGCCGCTGAGCGCGGCCACCGCCTTGATCCGCGGGTCGCGGGCGGCGGCGAGCAGGCTGGTGCCGGCGCCGTAGGAGATGCCCGACACGCCGATCGCCTTGGCGTCGGCCGGGGTGTTGGCCAACGCCCAGTCGATCACCGAACTGACGTCCTCCACCGTCGGTGCCCCGGCGATGTCGATCAGCCCCTGCGAATCCCAGAACCCACGCGAGGTATAGCTCACCACCACGTAGCCGTCGTTGGCCAGTTCACTGGCGCGGCCCACGTATTCGAGGTTCGGCAGCGACCAACTGGCCGGCATCACCACCAGCGGGAACGGCCCCGGCCCCTGCCCCTGCGGCACCAGGACGAGCGCGCCGAGCTTGGTGCCGTCGAAACTGGGAATGCTCTGGTACTGCTTGGTGAAGCCGGCCGCAGCCGCGGCGGCGGAGAACACCAGCAACATCGCGCCAAGGGCGATGCGACGTGACACGGACATGCGCATGGACTGCCTCCCAAGCGGCGCCGGACCGGGATGGCCGGCTGCCGGAACGGTAATGCCAGAACGGTGACAAGCGCTCGACGTGGGGCCGGGCAGGCAGACCGTACCACTGGGTACGGGCGATATTCACGCCGCAGTGCGGCACGGTATGGAAGGACCTTGGCGGGCAGCCCATCCCTGCTGGCGCCGCGGCCCGTGGCCGGCGCGCGCCCAGGCCACGCGGCTCAGCTCAGAAAGTGCTGGTAGCCGCTGCGCGGCGGCTGCCACCGCTGGCCGTCGGCAGCGCGCACCACGATGCCGCGGCCGGCGACGATGCGCCCGATCGGTGTCGCCGCGACCCCCACCGCCTGCAGCGCCTGCACGATCGCCGCGTGCTGCGCCGGCTCGGCAGTGAAGCACAGCTCGTAGTCGTCGCCGCCGCCCAGTTGCCAGGCATGCACCTGCGCAGGGGCCGCGTCGGCCGGGGCCGCGGCCGCCGGCAGCGCGGCCAAGTCCAGCTCGGCACCGACGCCGCTGCGCGCACAGATGTGCTCCAGATCGGCCAGCAGGCCGTCGGACACGTCCACGCAGGCCCGCGCCAGGCCGCGCAGGCGCAAGCCGACCTGCACCCGCGGCGTCGGCCGCAGCAGGCGCTGGCGCAGGCGTTCGTGCAGCGGATCGGCGGCCGGCACGGTCACGTCCAGCCGGCCGGCCTGCCACAGCGCCAGCGCCGCGGCGGCCTCGCCCGGCTGGCCGGTCACCCAGACCTCGTCGCCCACCTGCGCGGCATCGCGACGCAGCGCGGCCGTCGCCGGCACACTGCCGATCGCGGTGACCGACAAGGCCAGCGGCCCGCGCGTGGTATCGCCGCCGGCCAGGCCGATGCCGTGCGCGTCTGCCAGGGCGAAGAAACCCTCGGCGAACGCATCGACCCAGGCCATGTCGACCTGCGGCAGCGACAGCGACAGCGTGCACCAGCGCGGCTGCGCGCCCATCGCCGCCAGGTCGGACAGATTCACCGCCAGGGTCTTCCAGCCGATGTCGGCGGCCGCGGTCTCGGCCGGGAAATGCACCCCGGCATTGAGCGTATCGGTGGTGATCGCCAGCAACTCCCCCGCCGGCGGCAGCAGCAAGGCCGCATCGTCGCCGATGCCCAGCGGCAGGTCGTCACGCGCCCGGCTGCGCGCACGCAGGCGCTCGATCAGATCGAATTCAGCCATTGGAGCCGGGAATGGGGAAACGGGAATGGGGAATGGGGAGAAGCAGGAGCAACAGCCGCACTACCGGTGGCCTTGGAGAGAATGGCTTTTGCTTTTTTGCATTTGCCATTCCCCATTCCCGTTTCCCCATTCCCGGCCCCTCAGCCCCCCGACTCCACCGCGCGCCACTGCAGCGCGGCGCGGTCGAGGACGCCGTTGACGTAGGTGTGGCCGTGTTCGGAGCCGAAGCGCTTGGCGGTCTCGATCGCTTCGTTGATCACCACCCGGTACGGCACGTCCATGCGGTGCAGCAGTTCGTAGGCGGCCAGGCGCAGCACCGCACGCTCGATCGCGTCCACTTCCTCGACCGTGCGGTCCAGGTAGCCGACCAGCGCTTCGTCCAGTTCCGCACGGTGCTTGAGCACGCCTTCGACCAGGTTCTCGAAGTACACCAGGTCGGCGATCTCGTGGGCCTGCTCGTGCGCGAACTGGGCGATCACATGCTGGGCGTTGCCGCCGGAGATCTGCCAGGCGTAGATTGCCTGCAGCGCGCGCCGGCGCGCGCGCGAACGCAGGACCGGATCGACGCCGTCGCGGCGTGGGTGGTGCTTGTGGCCAGCGGGTTTGTTCACGGCAGCAGCTCCAGCAGGTTGACCATCTCCAGCGCGCCCAGCGCCGCTTCCTCGCCCTTGTTGCCGTGGCTGCCGCCGGCCCGCGCCTCGGCGTCCTCGACCTGCTCCACCGCGAGCACGCCGTTGAGCACCGGGATGCGGAAGTCCAGCGAGACGCGCAGCAGGCCCTCGGCGCAGCCGTCGGCGACGTGTTCGTAGTGGCGGGTATCGCCACGGATCACGCAGCCCAGCGCGATGATCGCGGCATGCTTGCCGGCCGCGGCCAGGCGCGCGGCGACCAGCGGCAACTCCCACGCGCCCGGGACGCGGATCACGTCCACCGCGTCCTCGGCGATGCCGTTGCCGGCCAGGCTCTGCCGCGCACCGGCGACCAGCACGTCGGTGATGCGGGCGTTCCAGCGGCTGGCGATGATCGCGAAACGCGCCGACTCGGGGGTGCGGAGGTCGCCTTCGTAATGGGACATGGCGGTGGCAGTTTGAGGGGGTGGGAGAGTTTAGCAGGCAGGGAGGCCGGGACCCGGGCGGGCAAGAACAGTCGCTCGCCCAGCGCCGATCCAGCTCCAGGATCAGGCTTTGCCCAATCCCGAATCCCGAATCCCGAATCCCTGCCCCACCTCCACATGCTCCACCACCTCCAACCCGAACCCCGCCAACCCGATCTGCCGACGCGGCGTGCCGAGCACGCGCAGCTTGCCCAGGCCCAGGTCGGCGAGGATCTGGCTGCCGGCGCCGTTGCGCCGCCACTGGCCCACGTCCTTGCCGTGCGCCGCCTCCGGCTGCGCGCGCAGCCGCGCCAGCAGCGCCTCGCTGTCGCGCGGCGCCGACAGCACCACCATCACCCCGCGCTCGGCGGCGGCGATCGCGCGCAGGGCGTCGCTGGCGGCCACGCCGAAGTCTTCGCGGCGCCAGTGAAGCAGGTCGGCCAGCGGGTTCTCCACCTGCACCCGCACCAGGGTCGGGGTGTCGGCGTCCGGGGTGCCGCGGACCAGGGCGAAGTGCAGGTCGTGGGCGATGCGGTCGCGGTAGGTGACCAGGGTGAAACCGCCGAACTCGGTGTCGATCGGCCGCTCGTCGATGCGCTCGACGGTGTGTTCGGTGGCCAGGCGGTAGGCGATCAGGTCGGCGATCGAGCCCATCTTCAGGCCATGGGTGCGCGCGAACTCTTCCAGTTGCGGACGCCGCGCCATGCTGCCGTCGGGGTTGAGCACCTCCACCAGCACGCCGGCTGGCTCCAGCCCCGCCAGCATCGGCAGGTCGCTGGCGGCCTCGGTGTGGCCGGCGCGGGTCAGCACGCCGCCGGGCTGGGCGATCAACGGGAAGATGTGGCCGGGCTGGCTGAGGTCGTGCGGCTTGGCGTCCGGCTTGACCGCGGTGCGCACGGTGTGGGCGCGGTCGTAGGCGGAGATGCCGGTGGTCACGCCTTCGGCGGCCTCGATGCTGACGGTGAAGTTGGTATGGAACTGCGCGGTGTTGCGCTGGACCATCGGCGCCAGGCCCAGCTGCGCGCAGCGCTCGCGGGTCAGCGACAGGCACACCAGGCCGCGCGCGTGGGTGACCATGAAATTGATATCGGAGGGCTTGACCAGCTCGGCGGCCATGATCAGGTCGCCCTCGTTCTCGCGGTCCTCGTCGTCGACGATGACCACCATGCGGCCGGCGCGGAGTTCTTCCAGCAGCTCGGGGACGGAGGCGAAATTCAGGCTCGGGGTAACGGAAGGCGACATGCGGGAACTCGAGGAAAGACGGAGGATGCCGCGCGCGCCGCAGACAGCGGCGCAGCGTGGCGGATAGGGGGAAGGCCGGACGCGGCCAGGATCAGTCCTGGCGGCCCTGCAACAGGCGTTCGACGTAGCGCGCGACCAGGTCGATCTCCAGGTTCACCGCCGCGCCGATGGCGGTCTGCGCGAACGCGGTGTGCGCCACGGTGTGCGGGATCAGCGCGACCTCGAAACCTTCCGCATCGACCTCGTTGACGGTGAGGCTGACCCCGTCCACGCAGATCGAGCCCTTCTTGGCGATGTAGCGCAGCAGCGTCGCCGGTGCGGCGAAGCGCCAGCGCTGCGCGCGCGCGTCGTCGTGGATCGACAGCACCTGCCCAAGGCCGTCGACATGGCCGCTGACCAGGTGCCCGCCGAGCCGGTCGCTGGGGCGCATCGCCCGCTCCAGGTTCAGGATCGCGCCCTCGGCCAGACTGCCGAGCGTGGTCAGCGCCAGGGTTTCGGTGGAGGCGTCGGCCTGGAACGCCGCCGCGTCGAAGGCGACCACGGTCAGGCACACGCCGTTGACCGCGATGCTCTCGCCCAGGCGCACGTCGGCGAACGGCAGGCTGCCGGTGGCGAAGGTGAAGCGGAGATCGCCGCCCTGCGGCTGGCGTGCGGCGAGGTGGCCGACGCCTTCGATGATTCCGGTGAACATAGCTACGTTTCTCGCAATGGGGTGAGCGAAAAACGCCACAAGGCAAACAGGCACGCGCACAGCCGCAAGGCTGCGCGAAGGCCGTCTTCTTTCATCCGGACTATACCGTCGGCCCCGGCATCGCACCGGATCTGCTGACCTTCCCGATCCGGCGCGGCGCGCCTGCGCCGGGAAGCGCTCGCGGGCTCGTGCGCGAACGCACCTACCGCCGGTGGGGAATCGCACCCCGCCCTGAAGACGTTTGTGGTCGCCGGCGAACCGGCCCGGGCATTCTAGCAGGCGCGGTCAGGCGGACCCGACCCGCACTGTCGACCAGGACAGGACACTGCATCGCGCGGCCTGCCCGCGCCCAAGACAGCAATGTGAAATATTTGTTAAGATGCGCAAGGCGACAGCGACGTCGCCCGTGTCCGCCCCGCAACGGGGCACTGACACTGCCATTCATTCGGAGAGCACCACCCATGCGCAACACCCTGATCCTGGCTGCCCTGTTGGCGGCCGCACCCTTTGCTGCGTCGGCCGAGGGCCTGAGCTACACCTATGTCGAAACCGGCTACTCGCGCCTTGACCCGAAATCGGACGCTCTGGATGGCGCCTATGTGCGCGGCTCCGTCGCCATTGCGCCCCAGGTTTTCGTGTTCGGCGGCTACACCCGCGTTACCGACACCCGGTACTACTCGATCTTTGACGACGGCAGCCACGACCTCACTGAAAAGTACATCGCGAGCGATTCGGAGATCGGCATCGGCTACCACATGGAATTCACCGAAAAGCTGGACTTCGTCGCCGATGCGGCGTTCCAGCGCAGCCAGCTCGAACTCAAGTCGAATTTCCTCGGCGACCGCTCTACGACCAAGGACCATGCCAATATCGGTCAGGTCACTGCAGGCGTTCGCGGCAAGCCCTCGGCACGCACCGAAGCCTGGATCAAGGGCGGCTACTTCGACGGCAACGCGATGAAAGAGGGCAAATTCGTCGGTGTGCTTGGCGGCCAGGTCAACGTCACCCGGACTTGGGGTCTGGTGACCGAGTTCCGGTTCGTCGAGCAGAGCAACCAGGGCTGGCTGGGCGTTCGCGCAAGCTTCTGATCGCAAAACAGCTCCATCAAGAAAGGTCCCGAGCGGGACCTTTCTTTTTTGCGTTCGACTACCGGCAATGCATCGCCGTCGATCGTATGGAACGGTAGGCCGCCGTGGCCGACACCGTCCTTGTCAGGCATCCACGGCCGCCGGCCGCAGCAGCAGGCGCAGGTCCACGCCGAGCTGGCGCACGTCCTGCAGTTGCAGCGGTACGCGCTGCGCCATGGCCTCGATGCCCAGCCCGGCCAGCAGCGGGCGGGCGGTATCGCCCAGCAGCAGCGGCGCCATGTACACCAGCACCTCGTCGACCAGGCCGGCACGCAGCAACGCGCCGCTCAGCGTTGCGCCGGCTTCGACCTGCACCTCGTTGATGCCGCGCTCTGCGAGCAGGCGCAGCGCCGCCTGCAGGTCGCAGCGCCCTTCGTGCAGCGGCACAGTGGCGAACGTGGCGTGATCCAACGTCGGCGGCACGCGGTCCGGCGCATGCAGGTAGAGGGTCGGCGCGCTGCCGTCGCGGACCTTGGCTTGCGCCAGGCTGCGCAGTTGCGCGTCCAGCACCACGCGCAGCGGCGGCATCGCCTCGGTCGCCGCTTCCAGGCGCACGGTCAGCGCCGGATCGTCGGCCAGCACGGTGCCGGCGCCGGTGAGGATGGCGCCGGCGCGGGCGCGCCAATGCTGCACGTCCTGGCGCGCGGCAGGACCGGTGATCCATTTCGATTCGCCGCTGGCCAGGGCGGTGCGTCCGTCCAGGCTGGCACCGAGCTTGATCCGCAGCCACGGCCGGCCGCGCTCGACCCGCGACAGGAAGCCACGGTTGAGCGCGCGCGCCTGCGCTTCCATCAACCCGGATTGCACCGCGATGCCGGCGTCGCGCAGCAGCGCGAAACCGCCGCCGTTGACCTGCGGGAACGGGTCGGCCATCGCCGCCACCACCCGCGCCACCCTGGCCTCGATCAACGCCAGCGCACACGGCGGGGTGCGGCCGTAGTGCGCGCACGGCTCCAGGGTCACGTAGGCGGTGGCGCCGCGGGCGCGTTCGCCAGCGGCGCGCAGCGCGAACACCTCCGCGTGCGGCCCGCCGGCGCGCTGGTGGAAGCCCTCGCCCACCGCCGCGCCGTCGCGCACGATCACGCAGCCGACCATCGGATTGGGCCGCGTGGTGTAGGCGCCGCGCTCGGCCAGGCGCAGGGCCTGCGCCATCCAGCGATGGTCGTCGGCGGAGAAGCCGGGCGACTGCAACTCGCTCATGCGGCAGCGCCGCCGGCGTCGATACGCATCACCACCACGTGCAGCGGCCCCAGCGGCAGGTCGGCGTGGCGCTGCCAGCCCAGGCGCTCGTAGAACGGCACCAGCACCGGCTCGCAGTACAGGTACAGCCACTGCACGCCGAAGCCCGCCGCAGCCTGCACGCAGTGCGCGACCAGGGCGGCGCCGACGCCGGCGCCGCGCGCCTGCGGCCGCACGTACAGCGTGGCCAGCCATGGCGAGAACTGGCGGATGCGCGCATCGTCGTTCTGCAGCAGGCTCACCGAGCCCAGCCAGTCCTCGCCGTCCAGGGCAATCCAACTGGTGGGAATGCGCTTGTCGTCGCGATGGCTGCGCAGGTCGGCCTCGGCCTCCACCACGTTCCATTCCGGCAGCAGCGGACCGAAGGCCTGCAGATGCTCCTGCGCCAACGCCGGGATGTGCTGCGCGGCCTCAGCCAGACAGACGATGCGCATGCGCTCAGCGCTTGCCGGTCTTGTCGCCCGGCTTGGCCGCGCGCACCAGGTCCAGCAGCGGCAACTGCTCGCTGCCCACCGGCAATTCGCGCTCGAGCTTCTCGATCTCCTCGCGGAAATCGGCCACGTCCTGGAAGCTGCGGTACACCGAGGCGAAGCGCACGTAGCCGACGTGGTCGAGCTTGCGCAGCTCGGCCATGACGTACTCGCCGACCCGGATCGAGGGCAGTTCGCGCTCGCCGGACATGCGCAACTGGTGCACCACCGCACGCACCGCCGCCTCGATCTGCTCCTCGGCCACCGGCCGCTTCTGCAGCGCGCGGTCGAAGCTGGTGCGCAGCTTGCGCGCATCGAACGCCTCGCGGCCGCCGTCGCTCTTGATCACCGTCGGCAGCTTGAGTTCGATCGTCTCCAGCGTACTGAAACGCTCACCACAGGCCTCGCACTCGCGACGCCGGCGGATCGTCGCGCCGTCCTCGGACACGCGCGAATCGATCACCCGGGTATCGGTGTGCTGGCAGAAAGGGCAGTGCATTCAGAGCGCCGGGAATGGGGAAACGGGAATGGGGAATGGGAACGTCAACAGCGCAAGCGTAGCGCTTCTGACCATTCCCGATTCTCCATTCTCCATTCCCGCCTCAGCCATACACCGGATACTTGCGGCACTGTGCGGTCACCGCGTCGCGCACGCGGGCCAGCACGGTGTCGTCGGTCGGGGCGTCGAGCACGTCGGCGATCCAGTTGGCCAGGTCGACGCAGTCCTGTTCCTGGTAGCCGCGGGTGGTGATCGCCGGAGTGCCCAGGCGCAGGCCCGAGGTCACGAACGGCGAGCGCGGGTCGTTGGGCACCGAGTTCTTGTTGACGGTGATGTGGGCCTTGCCCAGCGCGGCCTCGGCGTCCTTGCCGGACACGTCGCGGCCGATCATGTCCACCAGCATCAGGTGGTTCTCGGTGCCGCCGGAAACGATCTTGTAGCCGCGCGCGATCAGGGTCTTGGCCATGGCCTGCGCGTTCTTCACCACCTGTTGCTGGTAGCTGGTGAACTCCGGCTCCAGCGCTTCCTTGAACGCCACCGCCTTGGCCGCGATCACGTGCATCAGCGGGCCGCCCTGGATGCCGGGGAAGACGATCGACTGCAGCTTCTTGGACAGGTCCTCGAGCTTGTCGCCGGCGCCTGCGGCACTGGCGAGGATGATGCCGCCACGCGGGCCGCGCAGGGTCTTGTGGGTGGTGGAGGTGACCACGTGCGCGTGCGGCAGCGGGGTCGGATAGACGCCGGCGGCGACCAGGCCGGCCACGTGCGCCATGTCCACGAAGAAGTAGGCACCGACCTTGTCGGCGATGGCGCGGAAGCGCGCCCAGTCGATCACCTGCGAGTACGCGGAGAAGCCCGCCACCACCATCTTCGGCTTGTGCTCTACGGCCAGGCGCTCGACCTCGTCGTAGTCGATCAGGCCCTGGTCGTCGACGCCGTACTGCACGGCATTGAACAGCTTGCCGGAGGCGTTGACCTTGGCGCCGTGGGTCAGGTGGCCACCGTGCGCCAGCGACATGCCGAGGATGGTGTCGCCCGGCTGCAGCAGCGCGAAGTACACCGCCTGGTTGGCCTGCGAGCCGCTGTGCGGCTGCACGTTGGCGTAATCGGCGCCGAACAGTTGCTTGACCCGGTCGATGGCCAGTTGCTCGGCGACGTCGACGAATTCGCAGCCGCCGTAGTAGCGCTTGCCCGGATAGCCTTCGGCGTACTTGTTGGTCAGCTGGCTGCCCTGCGCTTCCATGACCAGCGGGCTGCAGTAGTTCTCGCTGGCGATCAGCTCGACGTGGTCTTCCTGGCGGCCGGCTTCGGCGGCGATGGCGCGGGCCAGGTCGGGATCGTAGGTTTCGATGCGGGCGTCGCGCGGGAACATCGGGTCTCCGGGGGCATGGACAGAAGGCAGACGACTAGTTTAAGCCCCGCGCGCGCCCGAGGGCGAACCAAAACGCGAACGGCCTCCCGAAGGAGGCCGTTCTGCAGTGCTGCGGCGGGGATCAGCGGCCGGTGAGCACCAGGTCGGCGATGATGCCGGTGGCGATGGCCACCAGCAGCAGATTGCCGGTGTCGTCGCGCACCCAGCGGTAGCCGTACGGCGGGCGCCGGACCTGGTAGCGGTCGTAGTCGTAGACCACGTAGTTCGGGCCGTAGTAGCGCTGGCCGCGCGCCCAGCGCGGCGGGCCCGGGCGGTAGTAGACGACGTCCGGCCCGGTGCGATAGCCGTCGCGATAGCCGCGATCGTAGGCGCGACGGGCGTCGCGGCGGTCGCGCTCGCGGTCGCGCCAGTCGCGGTCGCGATCGGCGTCGCGGTAGCCGCGGTCGTACCAGCCATGGTCGCGCGGACCCGGTCCCGGCGGCGGGGGCGGCGGCCCCGGAGGACCCGGCGGGCCCCACCCCGGACCGGGGCCGCCCGGCCCCCAGGCGAAGGCGGGTGGCGCCATGAAACCCAGCGCCAGCGCGGACGAGAGGGCAATTGTGGCAAGGCGTTTCATGTTCATGGCAGCTCCGTCACGTGGTGTGGCGATTGCATTTAGAGCCTTGCCGTCTGAACCGCCTCCTGCTGGAATCGATTACGTATTCAGCTTTGCCGATCGGGCTAAGAAAGCGTTCATCCACCGGTACTTGCGGCCTGCGCGTGCAGGCGCAACAGCGCCGCCTGCGCTGTGTCATCGGCTGGCAAATAGACCACCAGGCGGTTGCCGTTGCGCGGCGCCGACCACCAGTTGACCTGCTGCAGGCGCAGCTCGCCTTCCTGCGGATGGCGGAAGCGCTTGAGCTGGTTCTCCACCCCGCGCACCTCGCGCCGCTGCCGCCACAGCGCATCGAACTCCGCCGAGGCGGCACGGTAGCGCGCCAGCAAGGCCTCCCATTCCGGCTCGCCCAGGTGCTCGGCCATCGCCGCGCGCAACATCGCCACCATGTGCTGCAGCACGTCCTGGCGATCGAGCAGCGCGTCGCGCCAGCGCGGATTGGTGAAGGCCTGATAGACGCAGTTGCGATCGGCATCCGCCAGGTCGGCCAGGGTCACGCCCATCAGCCGCTCGAAGGCCGGGTTGGCGCCGAGGATGTCGAAGCGCGGCGTCTGCAGCATCGCCGGCCACGGGCCGAGCTGATCGAGCAGCATGCGCGCGGTGCCGGTCAAACGTTCGCACGGCGGCGGCGCCAGGGCGGTCGTGCCGCCCACGCCGGCCAGCGCCAGCACGTGCGCGGTCTCCACCTCCGAGCACTGCAGGGCGCGGGCGATGGCGGTCAGCACGCGCGCCGAGGCGCGGACCGGACGCCCCTGCTCCAGCCAGGTGTACCAGGTCACGCCGACATCGGCGAGCAAGGCCACCTCCTCGCGGCGCAGGCCGGGGGTGCGGCGCCTGCCGCCGCGCGGCAGCGCCAGGCGTGCCGGATCCAGACTCTCGCGGCGGGCGCGCAGGAAGGCGCCCAACGCGCGGGCGCGCTCGCTGGCCAGGGCCGGACCCGACGCGGCGGGCGCAGCCACGCGCTCCGGCTTGGAGGTGGAAGGGGCGAGGTCCAGTTGCATCGTTTTCTCCGCATCGTTGGCTGCCGGCACCGGACGCGGCGCACGCCGCGCCGCCGTGTCCGCCCCTGCCTGAGATGGCGCTCGGGACCACCAGGAGGCACCGTCAGTACCAGGATAAATGAATCCTTGTACCAGTTTATCGGCTCCCCATACTGCGCGCCATGACCACGCCCACCTCCCCCGCTTCCGCCATGTCTTCCAGAGTCCCCACCCTGAGCCGCCGCGGCCTCGGCATCCTGCTGATCGGGCAGATGCTGCCGCTGATCGATTTTTCCATCCTCAACGTCGCGCTCGGCTCGATCGCGCACACCCTGCACGCGTCGGCGACCCAGTTGGAGCTGATCGTGGCCGTCTACGGCGTCGCCTTCGCGGTGGGTCTGGCGGCGGGCGGCCGGCTCGGCGACAACCTCGGCCGACGCCGCGTGTTCGGTGCCGGCGTGCTGCTGTTCGGCGTGGCCTCGTTGCTGTGCGGCGTGGCCGGCTCGGTGGGAGCGTTGCTGGCCGGTCGCATGCTGCAGGGACTGGGGGCGGCGCTGGCGGTGCCGCAGATCCTGGCCACCATCCACGTCAGCCTGCACGGCAAGGCGCACGCGCGGGCACTGGCGCTGTACGGCTCGCTGGGCGGCATCGCCTTCGTCATCGGCCAGGTGCTGGGCGGATCGCTGGTCAGCGCCAATATCGCCGGCTCCGGCTGGCGCAGCGTGTTCCTGATCAACCTGCCGTTCTGCCTGCTGGCGCTGGCCTGCCTGCGCGCCGTGCCGGAGACCCGCGCGGCGCGGCGGATGCCGCCCGACCTGGCCGGCGCCGGACTGCTGGGGCTGTTCCTGGCCTGCCTGCTGCTGCCGTTGGCGCTGGGTCCGTCCCTGCACTGGCCGCCGGCGTGCCTGGCGGTGCTGGCCGCGTGCCTGCCGCTGCTGGCGGCGCTGGCCCGGGTCGAACTGTGGCAGGAACGCCGCGGGCGCACGCCGCTGCTGCCGCCGGCCCTGCTGCGGCTGCCCAGCGTGCGCTTCGCGCTGCTGGTGGGCGGGGTGTTCTTCACCTGCTGGAGCGGCTTCATGTTCGTGCTGGCGCTGACGCTGCAGACCGGCGCCGGACTCTCGCCGCTGCAGTCGGGCAATGCCTTCATCGTGCTGGGCGCGGCCTACTTCGCCTCTGCGCTGGTCAGCGCCCGCGTGGCGACGCGCTGCGGCCCGGTGCCGACGCTGCTGCTGGGCTGCCTGGTGCAGATGCTGGGCCTGCTGGCGCTGGGCTGGACGCTGCACGCGGTGTGGCCGCATCCGGGCGCAGGCAACCTGGCGCCGGCGACGGCGTTGATCGGCGCCGGCCAGGCCTGGATCGTGGCCAGCTTCTACCGCATCGGCCTGTCGCAGGTGCCTACCGACCATGCCGGCGCCGGCAGCGCCATGCTCTCCACCATCCTGCAGGCGGCCATGGGCCTGGGACCGGCGGCGCTGGGCGCGATCTACGCCCACGCCCGCGGCGGCGGCAGCCTGGCCGCGATGCAGGCGGCGCTGCACAGCGAGTGGCTGGCGATGCTGCTGCTGGTGATCTGCGCGCTGGTCTACCTGCGCCGGCAGCGCCGTGCCGGCGCATCGTCGACGGCGCCGACCGCGGCGCTGCCGCCGCTCGCCGAGTAGCCCGCGCAGCACCGCCAGCGCGTCTGCTGGCGCAACCGCGGCAACGATTGCCGGCGGCCGTCCGGCTATAATCCGCCATCCCTTTCGACGCCCTCCGGCCGCCGGCCGGCGGGCGCCCTGCGCCTTTGGAGCTGCCATGTCGCAATACATCTACACCATGAACCGGGTCAGTAAGACCGTGCCGCCCAAGCGCCAGATCATCAAGGACATCTCGCTGTCCTTCTTCCCCGGCGCCAAGATCGGCCTGCTCGGCCTCAACGGTGCCGGCAAGTCCACCGTGCTGAAGATCATGGCCGGCGTGGACACCGATTTCGAAGGCGAGGCGCGTCCGCAGCCCGGCACCAAGGTCGGCTACCTGGCGCAGGAGCCGGAACTGGATCCGAACAAGACCGTGCGCGAGTCGGTCGAGGAAGGCGTGGGCGAAGTGCTGCAGGCGCAGGCCGCGCTGGAAGCGGTGTACGCCGCCTATGCCGAGGAAGGCGCCGACTTCGACGCGCTGGCCAAGGAACAGGAGCGCCTGGAGGCGATCCTCGCCGCCGGCGACGCGCACACCCTGGAGAACCAGCTCGACGTGGCCGCCGACGCGCTGCGGCTGCCGCCGTGGGACGCCAAGATCGCCAACCTGTCCGGCGGCGAGAAGCGCCGCGTGGCGCTGTGCCGGCTGCTGCTGCAGAAGCCGGACATGCTGCTGCTCGACGAACCGACCAACCACCTCGACGCCGAGTCGGTGGAGTGGCTGGAGCAGTTCCTGGCGCGCTACACCGGCACCGTGGTGGCGGTCACCCACGATCGCTACTTCCTCGACAACGCCGCCGAGTGGATCCTGGAACTGGACCGCGGCCGCGGCATTCCGTGGAAGGGCAACTACACCGAGTGGCTGATGCAGAAGGACGAGCGCCTGAAGCAGGAAGAGAACCAGGAGAAGGCGCGGCAGAAGGCGATCCAGAAGGAACTGGAGTGGGCCCGGCAGAACGCCAAGGGCGGCCGCTCCAAGGGCAAGGCACGTCTGGCGCGCCTGGACGAACTGCAGTCGGTGGACTACCAGAAGCGCAACGAGACCAACGAAATCTTCATCCCGCCGGGCGAGCGCCTGGGCAACTCGGTAATGGAGTTCAAGAACGTCTCGAAGAAGTTCGGCGACCGCCTGCTGATCGACAACCTGTCGATGATCATCCCGCCGGGCGCCATCGTCGGCATCATCGGCCCCAACGGCGCAGGCAAGTCGACCCTGTTCAAGATGATCACCGGGCAGGAGAAGCCGGATTCGGGCGAGATCGTGGTCGGCCCGACCGTGCAGCTGTCGTACGTGGACCAGAGCCGCGACAAGCTGGAAGGCAACCACAACGTGTTCCAGGAGATTTCCGGCGGCCTGGACATCCTCAACATCAACGGCGTGGAGATCCAGTCGCGCGCCTACATCGGCCGCTTCAACTTCAAGGGCCAGGACCAACAGAAGATGGTCGGTTCGCTGTCTGGCGGCGAGCGCGGCCGCCTGCACATGGCCAAGACCCTGCTGCAGGGCGGCAACGTGCTGCTGCTCGACGAACCGTCCAACGACCTGGACATCGAAACCCTGCGCGCGCTGGAAGACGCGTTGCTGGAGTTCCCCGGCAACACCTTCGTGATCTCGCACGATCGCTGGTTCCTGGACCGCATCGCCACTCACATCATCGCCTTCGAGGGCGACTCGCACGTGGAGTTCTTCCAGGGCAACTACCGCGAGTACGAGGAAGACAAGAAGCGCCGCATGGGCGACGACGCCGGCCCCAAGCGCCTGCGTTTCAAGGCGCTGAAGTAAGCCGCAGCGCGTTTGTGCGACACCCGCCACGGCCCGCCTCGCGCGGGCCGTGCGCGTTTTGCCGCTGTATCCACAGAGGCTCTCGTAGGAGCGGCTTCAGCCGCGACCGGGCGTTCCCGGTGACGCCCGGTCGCGGCTGAAGCCGCTCCTACGAAACGCACGCCGGTGTCGGCGCTACAGTTCGTACGACAGCACGTCCTCGAAACCGAACCTGTCGAAGTCGCGGATGCGCGAGGGATACAGCCGGCCGATCAGGTGGTCGTGCTCGTGCTGCACCACGCGGGCATGGAAGCCCTCGGCCTCGCGCTGCAGCGGGGTGCCGTCCGGCAGCACGCCGCGGTAGCGGATGTGCCGGTAGCGCGGGATCACCGCGCGCAGCCCGGGAATGGACAGGCAGCCTTCCCAGCCGTCCTCCAGTTCGTCGGACAGCGGCTCGATCTCGACGTTGGCCAGGGCGGTGCGCGGCACCGGCGGTGCGTCCGGATAGCGGGCGCTGCGCTCGAAGCCGAACACCATCAACTGCAGGTCCACCGCGATCTGCGGCGCGGCCAGGCCGACGCCGCGCGCGGCATCCATGGTCTCGAACATGTCGGCCACCAGCGCGTGCAGTTGCGCGCTGTCGAAGTCGGTGACCGGCGGCGCCTGGCGCAGCAGACGCGGGTCGCCCATGCGGATGATGTCGCGGATCATGTACGGGCTCCTGTATGGGGATGGCCGCGATTATCCGCCGTGGCGACGGCGCGTGCAGCGATGGCTACGATGTACCGTGCCCCAGCGGCGGTCTGCCACGGTGCGATATCTGCATTCCAGCAAAGCGCCGACGCAACGTCGTAGGAGCGGCTTCAGCCGCGACAGGCGCTCCCATGAAACCTGTCGCGGCTGAAGCCGCTCCTACGACTGAAGCGGCGCGCCTGTCGCGCCCTACTCCGGCACGTACGGCGAGGCCAGCACCTGCGGGCGGCGGCCGAGGCCGGCGCCGAGCCGGTCGAGCACGAAGCGCACGTAGAGGTTGGTGCTGAACTGGGTGTAGTCGCGGGCGTTGTTGAGCAGCAGGCGGCCGCCCAGGAACAGTTGCGGGGCGATCTGCCATTCGGCCGCGCCGGCGATGTTGTAGGACATGCCGGTCTTGCTCTGCCCGGCGTAGACCGGCGCGACGTAGCGGTCGGTCAGCCCCAGCAGCGCGGCCAGCGAGGCGGCGTCGTAGGCGGCCTGCTGCATCTGCGCGCTGGTCGGGAAGTACGGGCTGTCGTCGCTGCGGAAATGCTGCACGCCGACGCTGGCATCCACGCTCCAGTTGACCGTGCGCCCGGCGGTGCGTCCGCTCCAGTGCACCGGGAAGCCCAGGTCCACGTAGTCCTGCGGGCTGAAGTAGCCGCCCTGGCCGTAGGTGTAGCCGCCCAGGTTCTTGTCGTACTGCATCGCGGTCAGGTTGAGGCCGGCGGTCAGCGACTGGTTCTCGGTGTCCAGTGCGTGCACGTACACGCCCAGGTCGACCTGGCGGTGGTCGTTGCTGGCGACGTTGCGGCCGACCAGGCGATCGGCGCTGGCGCTGGCGTAGCCGCCGAGCAGGCCGTTGTCGAGGGTGGCCGACAGGCGCAGGCCGTTGCTGGTCACGCCGCCCCAGCCGAGCCCGGCGCGGCCGTCGTCGACGCCGCCGAAGGACAGCAGGCTGTCGCTGACCGCGCGGCGGAACACCTCGCCCGAATAGGTGAGAGTGTCGCCGGCCTGGCCTCGGTAGCCGACGCCGCCGACGATGCGGCGCTCGGGGAAGCCGACCGGGGTGCTGCCCAGGTCGGCGCTGAAGCCGCCGTTCCTGTAGGTCACCGCCATGCCGACGCCGCGCGCGTCCTGGTCCATGCGGCGCGCGCCGTTGCCGTTGGCGGCCATGGTGTACAGCGCCTGGCTGAAGCCGGCCGGGGTCAGCGCCGCGGCGGTGGGGTTGGCGGCGAGGTTGCGGAAGCGGGCGATGTCGGCGGCGCTGAGGTCGGCGCTGCGCGAGGCATCGCCGAGGATGGCGCTGGCCAGCGTGCCGATCGCGGTGTCGGCGGCGGTGTTGCCAAGCAGGAACGCCGACAGCGGCTCGGCATATAGCGCCTGCAGCGCCGCCGCCTCGCGCTGCGCGTTGGTCAGCGCCGGATCGGTGTCGTTGAACAACTTGTTGTACAGCCCGCTGTCGACCGCGTAGGTGCGCAGCGCGTTGCGGGTGGCGTTGCTGTTGCCCTCGGTGAGCAGCAGTTGGTACAGGTCGCTGCCGACCAGGCTGTCGATCGGTGTGCGGTCGGCGGCCAGGGCATCGTCCATCGCCGCGGCGGGACCGGCACCGAAACGGCTGGCGGTGGCGTAGTCGGTGCCGAGCGTGCCGGCGTCGAGCAGTGTCGGGGTGACGTCGACCTGCAGCTTGCCCTCGCCCACTGCGAACTCGCCATGCAACGGCACTTCCAGGTCGCGCAGCCGGCCCAGGCCGGCCTCGCCGTCGCGGGCGCGGTAGCTGGCGCCGGTGGCGAGGCTGTCGCTGTTCTCGGCCTGCACCTCGCGCAGTTCGTCGAGCACGCTGGAACCGCCGGCGGCAGTGGCAGGCGCGGCCGGCTGGCGCAGGGACGCGCGCGGCGCCGCGGTCAGCACCCCATCATCGGACAGGTCGCGCGGCGCGCTGCGGGCGATTGCGGTGGTGCGCTGGCCCGGCACCGGCAACGCGGCCAATGCCACGCCCACGGCGCTGGCGCTGGCCGGCGGCGGCAGGTCGTCGCCGGCAGCCACGGCCGGCACGGACGCCGGCAGCGCGGACGCCGCGTAGGCCGGTGCCGGCATGCCGCCGCCGAGGCTGTCGGACACCACGGCGGCGCTGCGCGGCATGCGCCCGTTCATGCCGGCGAACGGATTGAGCGGGCGCCCGGCGGCGGCGTAGGACGCCGGGCCGTTGGCGGCCGGCAGGCCGTTGTCGTACTGGCCCGATTCGCGCGCCTGCGCCGCCAGCGCGGCACGGAAGTAGCTCTCGGCCTTGCGGTTCTTGCCGGCGCTGCGGTACACGCGGCCGGCGGCGCCGAGCACCTGCGGCGAATCCGGCGCCTGCGCCAGCGCGCGCTGCAGGTAGTCCTCGGCACTGTGCAGGTCGCGCAGCGCGGCGGCGGTGTTGGCCGCGGCGATCAGCGTGTCCAGGTCGTTGGGCGACTGCTGCAGTTGCTGCTGGTACAGCACCAGCGCCTGGCGCTGGTCGCCGGCGGCGGCGTACAGCCGTGCCAGCGCGGCCACCGCCTGCGGATCCTGGTTCTGCTGCGCGAGCAGCGGCGCCAGCGCGTCGTAGGCGGCTTCGAGGTTGCCGAGTTCGCGCAGGGCATCGACTTGGCGCAGCACGTAGCCGCTGCGCAGCGCCTGGTAGCGGCGTTGCTGCTCGGCGCTCATCTCGCTGTCGCGCAGCTGGCGCAGGGTCGCCGCCAGTTCCGCGTCCTGGTGCGCGCGCAGCAGCACGCCGGCGTACTGCAGGCGCGCCTCGGTGGAGGGGTTCTGCGCGACCAGGCGTTGCGCCAGGGTCAGCGCGCGCTGGTTGCTGCCGATGTCGGCGTAGGCGCCGGCCATCGCCGCCAGCAGCGCCGGCTGTTCCAGCGCGTCGCCCAGTGCGGCCTCGGTGCGGCCGAGCAGCAACTGCGCTTCGCCGCCACGGCCCTGCTGTTGCAGCAGGCGCGCCTGGGCCGCCTGCTGTTCGACCCAGGCGGTGTTGCGCAGCGCGCTCATCTCGGCGGTGCGCGCAGTGGCCGGGATACGCTCCAGGCTGGCGTAGGCGCCGGCCCAGTCGCCGCGCTCCTGCGCCAGCAGCGCGTTGGCGTACAGCGCCTCGGGCATGTCGCCGTGCACCGCGAGCAGGCCGTCCATGACGCTGCGCGCCTGGTCCGGACGCCCGGCCTGCTGGTACAGGCGCGCCAGGTCCAGCCGCACCCAGGGGTCGCCCGGGTTGTCGACCATCGCCTTCTCCAGCTCGCTCTGCGCGGTGACGGTGTCGCCGGCCTCCAGCGCCTGCTGCGCGCGGGCGCGCTGCAGGTTGGCTTTCAGTGCGGACTCGCCGCCGGCCTGCTGGCGCTGCGCCGGGCTGAGCCTGGCGAACAGCGCACTGGCCTCGTTGGCGCGGCCCTGGCGGCTGTACAGGGCGATCAGGCCCTGCAGCGCGCCGGCATCGTCGGCGTGCAGGCGCAGCGCCTCGCGGTAGCTCTTTTCCGCGGCGGCGGCGTCGCTGGCCGACTGCAGGTCGCCCAGCAGCGCGTAGCCGGCGGCTTCCTCGGGCTTGAGCTTGACCGCCTGCTGGGCAAGGCGCAGCGCGGCGTCGGTATCGCCGCGCGCGCGTTCGGCCTGCGCCTGTTGCAGTTGCAGCCAGTAGCGCGCGCTGTCCAGCGCGCTGCGCCACTTGCCGTTGGCGGCCGCGGCCGGACGCAGCAGTTCCTGCGCTTCGCCGAAGCGCTGCTGGCGCAGCCGCACCGAGCCCAGTCCGCCGAGCGCCTCGGCATCACGCGGACGCGCGCGCAGCACCTGCGCGAAGCGCTGCTCGGCCAGCGCCAGGTTGCCGGCGTTGAGCGCCTTGAAGCCTTCGCCCAACTGTTCGCCGGCCGGGTCGCCGCCGCCTTGCGCGCGCCGCTCATGCAGTTGCGCGGCCTTCTTGGCGACCTCGGCATCGTTGGGATTGGCGGCCAGGAACGCCTGGTACAGCGGCGCATCGGCAAGGCCGGCGTTGAGCCACAGCAGGGCCTGGCGCCAGGCGGCGCGGGCCGGGCCGGCGACATCGGTGCGCTTGCTCAGCGCGGCGAGCTGGGCGATGCCCTCGCGCCGCGACGGTTCGCGGTAGGTCTGCACCTGCGCCAGCGCCAGCGCCGCGGCGGTGTTGTCCGGCTGCGCGGCGGCCAGGCGGCGCAGGCCGTCGCGCGCGCCCTCCCAGCCCTGCGGCGTGCCGGCCAGCGCCTGGTAGTACTCCAGCGCCAGCGAGTCCGGCGGGCCCTTGCCGTCGAACAGTGCCTGGTAGGCGCGCACCGCGTCCACGTAGCGGCCGGCGGCGGCGGCGCGGCGCGCGTTGCGCAGGTCGGCGTTGTCGCCGGTGCCGCCGATCGACATGGCCAGGCGCTGGGTCTGCGGCGCCTGTGGGTGCGCCTTCTGCAGTTGCGCCAGGCGCTTGCGCGCGTCTGTCTGGCGACCCTGCGCCAGATCGATCTGGGCCAGGCCGAGCAAGGCGTCGGGCTGGTTCGGATCGACCTGCAGCAACTTGCGCCAGGCATCGGCGGCGAGGTCGTCGCGGCCCTGGTCGTGCCAGTAGTTGCCCTGGCTGACCAGTTGCTGGGTGGCGCCGGCGTTCTGCGCGTGCGCGCTGCCGGCGAGCAGGCACAGGTCGATCATGCCGGCCAGGTACAGGGGTTTGAGGTTCATGCGGAGCATTGGGTTCTCCAGGCGGGCTGCAGCGCGCCGTCTGCGGAAAAGCGGTAGCGGTTGTCGAGCCAGGCGCGTCCGAACAGGATCAGCACGCGGTCGTAGTAGGGAAGCCGGGCCGCGGCGGCGTCGCCGGGCGCGGGAATGCGTTGCGCCTGCGCCTTGAGCAGCGCCGGTTCGCGCAATGCGCTCAGATAAGGCAGCAGGGCCGCGGAAAAGCCGGGCGGCGCCTGGCCGCTGCCGACGCCCTGGCGGGTGTCGATCTTCTCGTCGAGGCGGCCCTGCGCGCGCAGTTGCTGCAGCGGGCCGGACAGATCGTCGAGCAGCGCCTTGCGCAGCGGATCGGCCGCATCGAGCATGCCGGCCCACAGGTACACGCGGATCGCGTCGTAGCTGCCGACCGCGCCCTTGTCCGGATCGACGCCGAACGCGCGGCCGTCCCAGGCGATCCAGTCCGGCGCGAAGCCCACCGGTGCGCTGTCGCGCAGCAGGCGCGCGCTGCGCGTGGCCAGGCCCGCCCACGGCCCTTTCGGATCGACCGCGGCGAAACGCCGCAGCACCTGCAGCGGCAGGTAGCTGGGGTTGAGCGTCCAGCGCTGCGGCTGGACGAAGCCCTTGGCCGCCGGCAACAGCATGCTGCCGAAGCCGGGCAGCTCGGCCAGTTCGGTGCGCCGCACCAGCGCCAGCATCTGCAGGCCGGCCTGGGTGTAGCCGGGCCGCTGCCACAGGCGCCCGGCCTCGAGCAGCACGTAGGCGATCCACAGGTCGGCGTCGCTGGCGCTGTTGCCATCGAGCACGCGCCAGCTGCCGTCGCTGGCGCGGCCCCACAGCCAGGCCGGCAGCTGCTGCTGCGGGCGGCCGCCGCACAGGTTGTGCCGGGTCCAGCCGAGCACGCGCTCGAACAGCACCTGGTCGTTGGCCACCAGCGCGAAGAACAGCGCGTAGGACTGGCCTTCGGAGGTGCTGCGCTGGTCGGCGTGCTGGAAATCGATCACCCGCCCGCTGGCATCGAGGTGCTTGCCGACGAACGCGGTCCACTCGCGCCACGGCGCGCAGGCCGGCGCCGCCGCCAGCGCAGCGCGCGCCGGCGGCAACAGCGTCGCCGCGCCGGCGGCGAACAGGCCGCCGAGCAGGCGCCGGCGTTGGCCACTGTGTGCGCTCACTGCCCTTCCTGCAGCCGCGCCGCCGAATGCCGGCGCAGCACCACGCGCGCGGCCAGCGCCAGCAGCACGCTCAGCACCACCACCGCCAGGCCGAGCAGCAGCGGGTGCTGGGAGAAGTACCAGCGCGCCCAGGTCGGCAGCGGCAGGTGGCCGACGTAGTAGGTCTGGTTGCCGGCGAGGCTGCGTACCTTGCCCTTCTGCAGCAGCACCACGCTGCCCTGGAAGTCCTTCAGCGTGGCCGGCTCCAGCCAGGCGTCGAAGAAGTCCTCGACGCTGGCCGGGTCCTCGGCCAGCAGCGCGACCACGCTGCGCCCGGCCTTCAGCGGCGACTGGAAGCCCATCAGCACCACGTCGCCGGGCGCCGGCTTCACCGCGACCTCGGCGGTGGTCGGCAGATCGGTGCGGCGCGCGTCGAACGAGAGGAACCCCGGCAGCTTGTCCAGCACCCAGTCGCTCATCGAAAAGCGCCGGCCGCTGGCGCCGTCGCCGATCGGCAAGGCCGCGCTCCAGCGCTGGAACAGCGGCTGCGAGCGCAGGCTGCCGAACACCAGCAGGTCGCTGTCGGCGTGCTGGTCGACCTCGGCGGCGTGGATCAGGGTCACCCGCAGCGCCGGGTAGCCGGTGGACGCGCCGAGCCGGCCGAGCAGGGTCAGCAGGTTGGCCATGTCCTGGTCGCCGATCTCGTCCGGCACCACCACGGTGGACTCGGACAGATCGGCCAGGCGCGTGAACGGGAAGCCGGCATTGCCGAACGCGGCCAGGTTCGGCATCGCCATGTAGTGATGGAACGAACGCAGGTCCACGCTGGAGTCGGCATCGATCGCGCCGGACACGTCGGGGAAGGTGTTCTTGCACGCCTGCGCCTGCGGGCGGTCGAAGAAGAAATGGAAGCGCAGCTGGCTGTTGGCCGAGAACGGGCCGGTCGGCAGCAGCAGTTTCTGCTCCACCGGCATCGCGCCCTTGGGCGAGAGTTCGTGCCACCAGCGCAGCGGCAGCGACTCGGCGTAGGCGTGGCCGGTCAGCGGCAGCGTGGTGACGAAGGCATCGTTGATGCTGACGTTGAGCGCGGACTTGTTCTGCGTCTCCGGCACCGTGTAGCGGTAGCGCAGGTTGACCGGGATGCCGTCGCGCTGCCACACGAACAGATCCGGCGGCAGTTGCAGGCCGACCCGGATCAGGTCGGGGTGGTAGCCGCTGACGTTCAGTTGCGAGGTCTGCGCCACCAGGTCGCCGAAGCGCACCGGCTGATCGCTGGAGATCCAGTTCGGCGCGTCGTAGGGCTTGCGCGGCTGCGCCTGCTTGAGTTCGCCGATGCGCGCCACCGGGCCGTTGAACGGCGTGCCCAGGCTCAGCGCGGTGGCGGCCTGCTGCAGGTCGTTGTCGTCGCGGCCCAGCACCAGCAGCAGCTTGCCGGTGGCATCGCGCGGGTTGGCGATCATCGCCAGGGTCGGGCCGGCGATCTCGCTCAGGCCGGCCTGGGTCGCGGCCAGTTCCGCCGGCAGGGTCGCGGCGGTGGCGAACAGCACCGCGTTGCCGGTGGCCGGCACGTCGCCGATGGTCACGCCGAACGCGGCGCCACGGTAGCCGGCCTGCGCGCCGAACCAGGAGGCGACGATGCCGGCGCTGCGCAGCGTGGCCAGGTCCGGGCGCTGCGGGAACACGAACGGCAGTTCCAGCCGGCGCGTGTCGCGCTTGTCGTAGAACGGCACCGGCAGCAGCGCCAGGTCGTTGCGCAGCACCAGCGGGGTGGCGGTCAGCGACAGCCGCGTGGCCGGATCGATGTTGGCCCACAGGCTGGTGTGGTCCGGATCCTCGCAATCGCGGGTGTAGTGGCCGATCAGCTGCAGGTTGAGCCGGTTGTAGTCGCTGATCAGGCGTGGATCGATCGGCACGTCGCTCTGCTGCAGCCTGCCGGCGTTCTCGCGGCTGACCGGCAGGGTCGCCACGGTGACGCCGTTGACGCTGACCTTCAGGTGCGACAGGTCCGGCAGCAGCGCCGGCGAGTAGCTGTAGACCAGGTGCAGGTTCGCCGCCTGCACCACTTCGTCGGTGCGGGTGCTGAAGGCGATGCCGGCGCTGCCCTGGATGCCGCGCAGGGTCATCTCGTAGTCCACGCCGAGCTGCTTGAGCGTGGCCGAGCGCTCGCGCTCGGCCGGCGCCGGCTGCGGCGTGGCGGTCGCAGCAGCGGCGGCGGGCGCCGGCGCGGTGGCGGGAAGGGTCGGCTCCTGGGCCAGGGCGAGGCCGGACAGGACCGTGAGACAGCACGCAGCCAGGGCGGGTAGACGCATCGACGGCAACCGGAAAGAAGGGGAAGAGAGGAAGGAACGCGACAGGACGGAACGGCGACTCACGGCGCAGCCTCCTCGCCGGCGGTGCGGCCGCGCCAGCCGCTGCGCGCGCTGCTGGCGACGTGCTGGCCGAGGCGCTTGAAGCCGCGCATGCTGGCCGCGAACACGCGCCCCAGCGACACCCAGAAGCGGTCACGGTCGTGGCGGCCCCACTGCGACACCCAGATGTCGGCGCGGGCGAAGGTACAGGCCACCAGCCAGCGTTCCTGCTCGATCGACATCGGACGGAACTGGATGCTGATTTCGCCGTCGCGGTCGTGGCGCACCATCGCCGGCAGGCGCTTGGAACTGCCGCGTTGCGGCAGCGCGATCTCCACCGGCATATCCGGCTCCACCGGCACCGGCGCGAGCAGGCGCAACGCCATGCCGCCGGTGGAGAAGTTGACCGTGCGGCAGGCCAGTTCGCGGCCGTCGGCCAGGTGCAGGGTGGCCGGGATGTCCAGCGGCACGCGGTGCGAGCGGCGCACCTGGCGCATCTCGCTGGCGGTGGCGATGGTGGCGCCGAGCAACAGCACGTTGTAGGCGGTCCAGGCCAGGTTGAACCAGATCGTCTGCGCCTCGCCGCCGGCCTGCACGCTGAGCAGGCGCATCACCCCGGCGGCCAGGCCGGCCAGGTTGAGCACCAGCAGGAACAGATACGGTTTGGCGATCTGCCCGTCGAAATAGCTGCGCGGCACCAGGCCGCCCTTGGGGGTGACGTTGAACTTGCCGAGCTTGGGATTGAACAGCGCCACCAGCGTCGGGCGCAGGATGTACCAGGCCAGGGTGGTCTCGTAGACCTCGTTCCACAGCAGGTGGCGGAACTTGCCCTGGGTGCGCAGGTTGGTCAGGTTGGCCTGCAGGATGTGCGGCAGCGCGTAGGCCAGGATCATCAGCGCCGAGGCGTGGATCACGTGCGCGCCGAAGAACAGGAAGGCCAGCGGCGCGGTGAGGTAGACGATGCGCGGCAGCCCGTAGAAGAAGTGCAGCATCGCGTTGGCGTAGCACAGCCGCTGCGACAGGCGCAGGCCCTTGCCCAGCAGCGGGTTGTCCAGCCGCGCGATCTGCGCCATGCCGCGTGCCCAGCGGATGCGCTGGGCGACGTGGCCGGACAGGCTCTCGGTGGCCAGGCCGGCGGCCTGCGGCACCGCGATGTAGGCGCTGCGGTAGCCGCGGCGATGCAGCTTCAGCGCGGTGTGCGCGTCCTCGGTGACGGTCTCCACCGCCACCCCGCCCACTTCCTCCAGCGGCTTGCGCTTGATCACCGTGCACGAGCCGCAGAAGAAGGTGGCGTCCCACTGGTCGTTGCCGTCCTGCAGCAGGCCGTAGAACAGCTCGCCTTCGTTGGGCACCTTGCCGTGGTTGCCGAGGTTGCGCTCGAACGGATCGGCCGAGAAGAAGTAGTGCGGCATCTGCACCACCGCCAGCTTGGCGTCGCGCAGGAACCAGCCCATCGCCACCTGCAGGAACGAGCGCGTGGGGATGTGGTCGCAGTCGAAGATCGCCACGTACTCGCCGCTGGACTTCTTCAGCGCGGCGTTGATGTTGCCGGCCTTGGCGTGGAAGTTGTTGGTGCGGGTGACGTAGTGGATGCCGACCTGCGCGCAGAACGCGCGGAACTCCTCGCGGCGGCCGTCGTCGAGCAGGTAGATGTTGAGCTTGTCGGCCGGCCAGTCCATCACGCTGGCGGCGAGGATGGTCGAGCGCACCACCGACAGCGGTTCGTTGTAGGTGGGAATGAACAGATCGACGCTGGGCCATTGCCGCTGGTCGGCCGGCAGCGGCAGCGGCCGCCGGTTGAGCGGCCACAGCACCTGGAAGTAGCCCAGCGCCAGGATCACGAACGCGTACAGTTCGGCCAGCAGCAGGCCCAGGCCCAGGCTGAGGTCGACCGGGCTGCTCATGCCCACGGTCTGGGTCAGGCGCCACCAGATGTAGCGCGAGGACACCGCCAGCGACAGCGCCATCATCACCAGGATCGCCAGGCGGCTGCCGCTGCGCCGCAGCAGCATGGCCGCGGCGAACACCACCAGCGAGAACAGCAGTTGCTGCGGCACATCCATCGGGATGGCGACGACGAAGACCAGCAACACGGCGCCCAGCAGCCACAGCGACCAGTTGGCCAGGACATGCAGCGGGCGCGCGGCATGCGACGCGGAGGCAGCGCTCATCGGCGATTCCTAACAAGGGGAGGGGGTCGGCGCGCGGTCTTCCCCACCGCGCGGCAACGGCAAACAGGTGCGGCGCCCGCAGGCGCCGCGTGACATCAACGATTCAAGAAACGCTTGAGCGGCCCGCCCGGCGCCGGCACGGTGGCCTCGCGGCCGACCTCGAGCAGGCGCTGGAACAACTGCTGCAACGGCGTGCCGGTCGCGGCGGCCGTGACCTCAGCCGGCGCCGCCGCCGCTGCGGCAGGCGCCATCGGCAACGGCGCGGCAGCTACCGGTGCGGCCGGCCTGGATTCGATCGCGGCGCGTACCACCGACAACACCGGTGCCGGCGCGGCAGGCACCGATGCGGCAGGCGCTGCAGGCGCCGCGGCAGCCGGTTCCGCGGCGCTGAGCCGGTCGGCGGAGAAATCCTGGTAGGCGGTGGCACCGCTGCTGCCGAGCTTGGCGAACAGGCTGGAGACGTCGTCGCCGGTTTCGGCACCCGTCTGCTTGGACTTCTTGGACATGACGCCCCTCATGACGATCTGAAAATAATCGGTCGCTACCGCCGCGCTCAGCCGGCCCTGGCCAGCACGAAGCGGCGCAGGTCTTCGTTCCCTGACGACAACGCACGCACGCCCAGGCCGGACGACATCCCCACCTGCACGCACCATGCCTGATACACCCCTTCCAGGAAGCCGTCGGCGCCGCTCGCCTGCCCGGCCAGGCCGATGTGCAGCGGCGAGCCGGCGTGCAGCAACTCGACGCGGTCGGCGTGCTCCTCGAAGCGCGCATAGCCCCATTCCAGCCGGTCCCAGACGCGATTGGCCGCGTCCTCAAGCTCTTGCAGGGTGCTGCAGGCACCGACCGGGTGCTCGACCGCGAAGCGGCGGCCGATGCGCGCCATCAGCAGGGCCAAGTCCTCGGCGCCCAGTTCCGCAGCGAATTCCTCGGCCAGCGCGCGCAGAAAACCGCGCCACTGCCGCGAACAGGCGTGGGTGCGGTAATGGGTCTGCAACGCGTGAACGCTCATCGAAGAAGTCTCTGGCCAGGGACGGAACGACAACGGCGCAGTGGCTGTAGCGCCTCGGGCCGGCCGTCGGCGGCCGTCACTATTGCGACACAGTTCTCACTTTGCAATGCAGTGTATCTCACTCTTTCTTCACAGCAAAGCCCTCGCAGACGGAAATGCGACCGCTGCCCGCCCGCCGGCGATCGGCGCCCCCCGTGGCACCGCCACGGCCATTCCCGGCTCAGGGCTGCTCCTCGGCCGGCACCTGGAACACCTGCCGCAGGTAGGCCAGATAGGCCGGGTCGTCGCACAGGGTCTTGCCGGGCGAGTCGCTGAGCTTGGCCACCGGCTGGCCGTTGCAGCGGACCATCTTGATCACGATCTGCAACGGCACCAGGCCCAGATCGTTGGTCAGATGCGTGCCGACGCCGAACGCCAGCATGCAGCGGTCGCGGAAATGCGCGTACAGCCGCATCACCTTGTCGATGTCCAGGCCGTCGCTGAACACCAGGATCTTGCTGCGCGGATCCACCCGGTGCCGCTGCAGGTGCGCCAGCACCCGCTCGCCCCACTCGAACGGATCGCCGGAATCGTGGCGCATGCCGTCGAACAACTTGCAGAAGTACAGATCGAAATCGCGCAGGAACGCCTCCAGGCCCACCACGTCCGACAGCGCGATGCCGAGATCGCCGCGGTACTCGCGCGCCCACGACTCCAGCGCCGCCGCCTGCGAATCGCGCAGCCGCGGCCCCAGCGCCTGGAACGCCTGCAGGTACTCGTGCGCCATCGTGCCCAGCGGGGTCAGGCCGTAGCGGCGGGCGAAGTACACGTTGCTGGTGCCGACGAACTGCCTGCCCAGGGTCTGCTGCAGCACCGGCAGCAGCTCGCCGTGCCAGGCGCGCGAATAGCGGCGGCGGGTGCCGTAGTCGGCGATGGCGCAGTTGTCGTAGCCGGGGGTGTCGCGCAGCAGCGCGATCTTGGCCTGCAGGCGGCGCAGGCCTTCGGCATGGTCGGCGCCGCCGGCATTGCGGAACCACACCTCGTTGACGATCGCCAGCAGCGGCACCTCGAACAGGATGTTGTGCAGCCACGGCCCGCGAATGCGCAGCTCGATCTCGCCGGGCACGCTGGTCGAGGCCTGCAACTGCAGATACTTGCGGTCCAGGTGGAACAGCGCCAGGAAATCGACGAAATCCGGCTTGATGAAGCGCATCGCGCGCAGGTAGTCCAGCTCGTCGGCACGGAAGCGCAGCGCACACAGCGCGTCGATCTCCGCCGAGATCTGCGGCAGGTATTGCGCCAGGTCGATGCCGGGGGTGCGGCACTTGAAGCGGTATTCCACCTGCGCGCCGGGATGCTGATGCAGCACCGCCTGCATCATGGTGAACTTGTAGAGGTCGGTGTCCAGCAGCGAGTCGATGATCATCGGCCGATTATGCGCTCAGTGCGTTGCAGGCTCCGTCTTCGTGCTTTTCTGTGGGAGCGTCAGCCGCGACCGGGTGTTTCCGATAAGGTGCTGCCGCGGCTGAAGCCGCACAATTCAGCCATGGTGACAACGAGTGCAAGAGCAAAGCTTTCGCCTTGCGGCGAGTCACTTGATCAGCCTTCGGCTGCTGAGGAGCGCTTCTTTGCTTGTGCAAAGAAAAGTAACCAAAAGAAGCGCTTTACCACAGCCGAAGGCTGGTCAAGCACACCCTGCCTCGCGCCCTCCGCGCTAACGCGCTCCGGGTCCGCGTCCATCCCGGGGATCCGCGGAAGGGGCTTGTCTGCTTCGCAGCCAAGTCCGGGGCAGTCGCCTCACGGCGCCAGCCCGCCCGCCGGGGCGAAGCAGTGCTTCGCCTTTTTCCGGCGAGCCCTGCCCCTGTCGCGGACGGCGCACATCCCTGTGCGCCGCCCTTCGGGTGTTTCCCCGCGATGGCCGCCGCTTCGGAAGGGAACCCGGCAAGTCAAAAGCAAGGGCAACAGCCAAAGCCAAGCGACTGCGACTCCCAAAAGGACTCGCGGTGACCGGTGTCCGGGCGCGATGTGGGAGGGACTCTCGTCCTCTTTTGTGGGATCAGTCACGACGGCTTCCGAGGTCAGATCGTCCGCCTACTCCGTTCGTCGTGGTTGCATGACAGTTGACTCCTGCCAAGGGCGAAGCGCGCCCCTGATCCCTGACTCTCACCGCTTCAGCACCGCCTGCGCCGGCTTGTGCTGCACGGTGAAATCGCTGTCGCGCGCGCCGCCGGCGTCCGGATCGGTGTACCAGCACCACAGCGCGATGCCGGCGATGCGCGGCTGCGCGTCGAGCACGTCGCGCCACTCGCGCAGCACCTGCGCCTGCAACGCAGTGTCGACCTCGGCCGTGCGCTGCTCCGGACTTTCCCAGGGCGCCGCCAGGCTGCCGTGCGCCGAACGCAGGCCCAGCTCGGCCACCCACACCGGGCGGTCGCTGCGCTCGCCCAATGCCTGCACCCGCGCCGCCGCCGCGCGCATCTGCGCGCGCCGTTGCGCCGGCGCGGCGGCCAGCGCCGGATACAGGCTGGTGCCGACGAAATCGAAGCGCTCCCAGTAGCCGAAGCGCTCGGCCTGCTCCAGGCCGTCGGCGACGTAGCCGATCGGTCCGCGATAGACCCGGCGCACCGCCGCCAGCAGCGCTGGCCACTGCGGCGCATCCTGCAACTGACGCAGTTCGGTGCCGACGATCAGCGCGCTGGCGCGTTCCTCGGCGGCGACCTGGGCCAGTTGCAGCAGCGCGCGCCGATAGGCCGCGAACCAGGCATCGCGATCGGCCGGCGCGGCCTCGCCGGCCCAGTGTCCGGGAATCCACAGATGCACCTTCAGTACCGGCTGCAGGCCGGCCGCGCGCATCTGCCGCAATCCGGCGCGGACCAGCGCCGGACTGCTGTCGCTGCCCAGTACCGGCGCCGAGGACTGCGGCGACGCCTGCCAGACGAAGGCGACCAGCAGCGCACGCGAGGCGCCGGCCTCGGCCAGTTGCCGCAGCGACTGCTGCGCCGCCGCGCTGCCCCAGGGCGCCTTCGGCGACACCTTGACGTTGGCGCCCATCCACGGCGGCGCCGGCGCCGCACTGCAGCCGCCGGCGCTCAGCGCCAACAGCAGTGCGGCCAGCAATCTCACGGCGATCGGCGCCATACCCGGTAGATGCCCTGGTGGTAGACCAGACTGTAGCCCGGCAGGCCCTGCTGCCATAGCTGCGGGAAACGCCGGTTGAGGCTGTCCAGCGATCCGGCCTGGCTGGCCGGATCGCTCACCACCACCTGCGCCGGCATCCGCCGCGGATCGACCAGCGCCTGCTTGAAGCGCGGATCGAACGGCAGGATCAGTTGTTTGGCGTCGCCACGGGCGACGATCACCGGATAGCTGGCGCGGTCGTCGAGCAGGGTCGGCAGCCGCGCCTCCGCCAGCCACGTCCCCAGTTGCGCAGCGTCGGCATGGCGCGGCGGTGCCGGCGCCTGCAGCGCGGCGATCCAGTCGCGGGTGGTGGAGGTGGCGGTGCGGGCGATCACCCAGCCGCTGGACACCGCGCCGGCCAGCAACAGCGCCAGGCCGAGCCAGCGCATGTTGCGGCGCAGGTCGCCCAGCACCAGCGCCACCGGCACCAGCAGCAGGGCCAGGAAGTCCAGCGGCTGCGCACTGAAATGCGCCCAGGTGGCCAGCGTGCCGGCACCGAGCACGGTGGCGGTGGCGGCGAGCACGCTGCGCCAGGTGTCGCCGTCGCGGGTGTGGCGCAGCAGCAGCAACAGCGGTGCGCTGACGATGCCTGCCAGCAACAGCCACAGCGGCGGCCACCACGGCCGCGCCGCGGCCTGCTGCAGCCATGGCTGCAGCGCCGCCTGCGCCGAGATGCCGCGGAACGCCGACGTGGCATCGCGCACGAACAGCAGCGGATCGCCGAAGAACATGTAGTTGAGGTACATCCACGCCCCAACCGCGAACAGGAACGGCAGGTAGCACACCAGATAGAAGGCCAGCGGCGCCTGCCGCATCAGCCGCGGCGGCGCGATCAGGAACAGCCATGGCGCCAGCGCCAGCGCCAGGAAGCAGGCGCGTTCGTCGACGAAGAACAGCAGGCACAGGCTCGCCGCCAGGCGCAGGTAGGCGAAGGCTTCCGGGTCGTCGCGGAAATGGCGCAGCGCGCGCGCGGCGACGTAGAACACCAGCAGGCCCAGGCCCTGGTTGTTGCCGGACAGGGTCGGCCACAGGAAGAACGGCTGGATCACCACGCCCGCACTCAGCGCCCAGGCCCAACCGCGGCCCAACCCGGCGGCAATGTCGCGCCACAGCAGGGTCACCAGCGCCGCCCCGGCCAGTACGTCGACCAGGTACGGCAGCAACGGCGTGGACAGGCCCGGCAGGCCGCCGATCAGCACGCCCAGGTACAGCGAGGCCTGCGCGTACAGGAAGCCCAGGTACTCGATGCGGAAGCCGGCCGCGTCGCGCAACAGCAGCAGCTTGGCGTATTGCGCCATCGCGTCGTCGCTCATGTAGCCGTGCGCGAGCAGCCGGTGGCACAGCAGCGCCAGCAGCGCCGCGGTGAACACGAACACCGCGGTGCCGCGCGCGCGCGGCGGCGCGTCAGTCGTCGAGCGCGGCGCGGCGCTCTTCGGCCATGTGCTTGCTGATGCCATGGGTGGTCTTTTCCCAGTAGAACGGGTTGCGGATGAGCTGCCACAGGCCCTTGTAGGCGGCGATGGACTGCAGCAGCCAGTACAGCGGCACGGTCAGCGCGTAGGGCGCCAGGCGGAAGTAGTCGCGCTTGAACGCCGCCACCAGGGTCATGTAGATCAGGAAGCCGTTGCCGAGCAGCAGGTTGAGCAGACTCAGGTACAGCAGCGCCGGCGGGAAGAACGGATCGAAGAACTTCGAGCCCACCGCCAGCCACAGCCCGTAGCTCAGCCACATCAGCGGCGCGGCCAGCGCGGTGAAGAAGGTGCCGCCGACGAACAGCTGGAAGCCCCAGAACCCGCGCACGCCGGTGGAGCGGTACAGCTGCACCGGGTCGCGCATGTGCACCAGCCAGGTCTGCATGTAGCCCTTGAGCCAGCGCGAGCGCTGCCGGATCCAGTTGGGAATGCTGACGTTGGCTTCCTCGAACGTGGTCGAGTTGACCACGCTGACCCGGTAGCCCTGCTGGGTCAGGCGCACGCCCAGGTCGGCGTCCTCGGTGACGTTGTACGGATCCCAGGCGTGGACCTTGCGCAGGATGTCCAGGCGGAAGTGGTTGGAGGTGCCGCCGAGCGGAATCGGGATGCGCAGGGTCTCCAGCGCCGGCAGGTAGAAGTCGAACCACAACGTGTATTCCAGCGTGAACATGCGCGTGAGCCAGTTCTCGTCGGCGTTGTAGTAGTTCAGCCGCGCCTGGATGCAGGCCACGTCGGCCGGCGACTTGCGGAACGCGGCGACCACGCGCTTGAGCTGGTCCGGCTCCGGCTTGTCCTCGGCGTCGTAGATGGTGAGCATCTGCCCGCGGGCGAAGCGCAGCGCGTAGTTGCAGGCCTTGGGCTTGGTCTTGGGCTGCGACGGCGGCACCCGGATGATCTCGAAGAACGCCTCCAGGCCCAGCGCCTTGGCCGCCTCGATGGTCTCGGTGTCGTCGGCCTCCAGCACCAGCTTCACGTCCAGCTTGGAGGTCGGGTAGTCGAGCCGGCGCAGCGCGTTGGCCAGGATCGGCAGCACGTCCGGTTCCTTGTACATCGGCACCAGCACCGTGTAGACCGGCAGGTCTTCGTCGCCGAGCGCGGCCACTTCCTCGTCGCTGACCTTGATGTCGATGCGGCGCCGCGCGCCGCGCCAGGCCAGCACCAGTTTCAGCCCGAAGGTGGCCAGGAACGCCACCGCGATCAGCGTGTTGAGCGCGATCAGGGTGACCAGCGGCCACAGCGCCAGGGCCGCGGCCAGCACCACCGTGAGCGCCACCAGGAACACCGACTGCGCGCGGGTGATCACCTGCCGCGCCGAGTGCTCCGGCGCATGTTCGGCCAGCAGGTTCAGCGCGTCGTGGGTGAGCTGCGCGTCGGCGTGCTGCTGCAGGCTCCAGACGATGTCGAACTTGGAGGTACCGACGAAGCGCACCTGCTCGCCGTAGGTGGCGCGCGCCCAGGCGAAGGTCTCCGGGCCGGGATCAGCCACCGCCAGTACCAGCTGGCCGTCCTCCTCGCGCCACGGCAGCACCAGGCGCTGCGCGTAGTCGGCCAGCCGCTCCGGCTGGAACAGCGCCGGGTCGATCGGCTGCTTGAGCAGATTGACGAAGTGCAGCCCGAAATGCTCCGCCAGCACCGTGTAGAAGCGCAGCGGCGCAACCCCGCGCTGGGCCAGCACCACGTCGCCCAGCCGCGAGCGCCAGCGCGCCTGCAGGGCCAGCGCGTTCTGCAGCTGCGGCGGGTCGATCACCCCCGCGGCGACCAGCGCCTCGCCGATCGGCGCCTGCAGGCCGCCCTCGGTCGGCAGCCGCCCGAGCCGGCCGGGGACGTTCGCCTCGGCGGCGACGCTCTCGTGTTCGCCGGACACGGCTAGAACCGCCACCAGGCGGCGACGAACGGACCGCCCGCGCCGCCGGTGTTGCGCCCGGCCACCGGCTGTTGGTAGCCGAGCTGCAACTGCGTGCCGCCGGGCAGCGTGTAGAGCACCGAGGCCTGCAGCTTGCTGAAATCGAAGTTGTTGCCGCGGATCGGCGTGTTGTCGCCGGGCGCGTAGATGCGGTTCGGCCCCTTGCCGTTGCCCAGGCTCTGGATCACGTTGAACTCGCCGATCAGCATCCAGCGCGGCGCCAGGGCCACGCCGCTGGACACGTCCAGCCGCGCCTCGTCGGAGGCGTCGCCGCCGCGCAGCCGCACCGCCGTACCCAGGTCCACATAGCCGTCGTGCTCGCCCAGGCGGTAGCCGCGGCCGACGCTGTAGCGCAGCTCGGCGCCGTAGTCGCCCTGGCCCAGCGCCGGCCGCTCCCCATCGCGCTGGCGCGCGTAGGCGGGCACCAGCGCCAGCACCTGCAGCGCGCCCTGCCAGGGGCCGTCGCGGCCATCGGGGTCGAGCCGGTAGCGCAGGCCGATTTCCTGGTCCGACCAGCCGCTGCTGTGGCGGTCGCCGTAGCCGCTGTCGTTGCGATAGCCGACCTTGCTGAAATAGAAGTTGCCGACCAGGGTCAGGTCCGAGGTCAGCGCGTATTCGCCGTAGAGGTTGAGCTGGTCCTGGCGGCTGCGCCCGGCATCGGGGAAGTTGCCGGACTGGCCGTGGCTGTTGAACACCGCGCCGCCATCGGTGTGGCTGGCCTTGAGGATCACCAGCCCGTGGCCGGCCTCGTCGACCCAGGCGCTGGCCCAGCAGGGGCCGGCCGCCAGGGCGAGCAGCGCCAGCATCAACCGCGCGCGGCGCGCAGGCGTGGCGCGGCCGGCAGCCGGCATGGACGCAGCGGAGGCGCAAACGCCCACGTGGGCGCGCGGACGCACGCCGTCGAAATCATGCATGGTTGAGTTCCTGGTGGGGGTCCCCCGAACCGGAAAGCAGGCGCGGTCCAGGAGGAAATCGGCGGAACACGTCATTTGTTAAGTGACGCACTTCCCAATATAGCGAATTTATGCTGCCATGCCGCACGCGCGCGCGGCACGCGCCGATTTCGTTCAGCCTGGACGGCGCCAGCACAGACGGGCGAAGGTGACCCAGGCGTGCAGCCAGATCACCATCCACACCGCCGCCCGCACCGGCCAGGCCCGGGTCGGCGCCTCGAACTTGCGGAAGTAGCGCCACAGCCCGCGGTGCTTGTGCCACTCGACGAACCAAGGCCGCTTGCGGCTGGACACGCCGCGCACGTGCAGCACGCGCAGGCGGTTCAGCACCGCCACCGTGGCCCCGGCCTGGCGTACCCGGCGGCACAGGTCCAGGTCCTCGGCATGCAGCCGGTAGCCGGCATCCCAGCCGCCGATGCGCACGAACAGCGCGCGCGGCAGCAGCATCAGCGCGCCGGACAGCGCCGGCACCGGCTGCAGCGGCTGCGCCGGGTCGGCCGCCAGCGCCAGCCGCGAGCCGGCCAGCGGATGCCGCAGCATCGCCGCGAAGTCCGGATCGCGGCGCCGCACTGCGGCGTCGGCGCGACCGTGTTCGTCGACCTGCTCCACGCCCAGCAACGCCTCGCCGAGCGCAGCGGCCTGCGCGCGCAATTGCGCCAGGGTGTCGGGCTCGACCATCAGGTCGGGATTGACGAAGGCCAGCCACGGCGCATCGCTGGCCACCGCGCCCTGGTTGCAGGCGGTGGCGAAGCCGGGGTTGTCGGGGTTGGCGATGAAGCGCACCCGCGCATCGTCCAGCGCATGCCGCTGCACCAGTGCCAGGGTGTCGTCGCGCGAGGCGTTGTCGACCACCCGGATCTGCGCCACTCCGGCCGCCGCGCGCAACCGCTGCAGACAGGCGTCGATGGTGCTGCCGCTCTCGTAGGTCACCACCACCACGGCTATCTGCTGTTCGCTCATCGGCCGATTATCCCGTATGTCTCCCCGCATGCGCCGCCCGCTGCGCGCGCGGCAGGCATAGCGGCGGCGGCGATTGCCGCGCATACTCTGCGCCCCGTGCGCTGCGCGGCCGCCTGCGGCCCTGCGCGCATGGGAGACGGAGCGATCCGTGTCCTCCCTTTCGTCCAGTGCAGATGCCGGCCAGCGTTGTTTCCTGTCCCAGGCTGCCGCCCCACCCCGCACACCGCGCGCGCCGCCCGAGCCCGCGCGCATGCCGAGATGCCGGCGGCGCCCGCTTCTCCGCTCCCGATCGCGCGACCGGGCCCTGCCCCAGGCCTCCCCGCTTCTGGTCTAGACCAACCACTCGCAATGGCAGTGCCGCCGCGCATGCCGCGCCTGCCATGCGGCGGCTGGTCTGGCGCACTGGGTCGCGCCTGCCCAGCGAGGTGCGCGCATGAGCGCCCGCCACCAGATGCACGGCATGGGCACGCAGACCGTCGCCGCCGACTGGCCGCCACTGTCAGACGGCGAGGTGGAAGCGCTGCTGCAGCAGTACGCCTTGCCCGGTCACCTGCACGGACTGCGCTGGCATAGTCCGCGCCCGTTCTCGGCGGCGGCGGAGGTCGAGACCGGCGTCGGCACCCTGTTCGTCAAGCGCCACCACCGCCGCGTGCGCGACCTGCATGCCTTGGGCGAGGAGCACGCCTTCATCGCCCATCTGCGCGCGCAGGGCATGCCGGTGCCGGAGGTGCTGCGCGACCGCGACGGCGCCAGCGCGGTGCGGCGCGGCCATTGGACCTACGAGGTGATGCGCGCCGGCGCGGGCGAAGACCGCTATCGCGAGGCGATGTCGTGGACGCCGTTCGCCGACACCGCCCATGCCGCCGCCGCCGGCCGCGCGCTGGCGGCGCTGCACCGCGGCGCCGCCGGCTACGCCGCGCCACCGCGCAGCACCACCTTGCTGGTCGCCAACCTGCGCCTGTTCGCCCAGCCGCAGCCGCTGCAGGCGTTGCAACAGGACCTGGCGCGGCGCCCGGCGCTGGCCGAGTGGCTGCAACAACGCGACTGGCAGGGCGACCTGCGCGCGCACCTGCTGCCCTGGCACGCGCAGGCCTGGCCGCTGCTGCAGGCGCAGCCGCCGCTGTGGACGCATGGCGACTGGCACGCGTCCAACCTGCTGTGGCACGGCCAAGGCGCCGCCAGCACGGTCAGCGCGGTATTCGATTTCGGTCTTGCCGACCGCACCTTCGCCCTGTTCGACCTGGCGACGGCGATCGAGCGCAACCTGATTCCGTGGCTGCACCTGGACGACGGCGGCAACGCTGTCGCCGACCTCGACCAGCTCGATGCGCTGCTGCACGGCTATGCCACGCTGCTGCCGTTGGACGCGGCGCAACTGCGCCTGCTGGCCGCGCTGCTGCCGCTGGTGCATGCCGATTTCGCGCTCAGCGAGATCGAGTATTTCGCCGGCATCACCGGCTCGGACGCGCACGCCGAGATCGCCTACCGCCGCTACCTGCTCGGCCACGCGGCCTGGTTCGGCGAGGGCGAAGGCCAGCGCCTGCTGCGGCACCTGCAGCGGCGCGCCGCGGTCGCGCCATGAACCGTCGCATCCGCACCGACACGTCCGCCGTCACGCCTGCCGTGCGCACAGCGCGCGGCGCTGCCGCTTCTCTCCTCTTTCGTTTCGCTTGCCCGAGGTCGTTCCGCATGCTTCCCACCCGCCGTTTCCCCGCTCCGCACGCCCTCGCGCTGGCGCTGGCCACCGCCCTGCCGCTGCCGGCCCTGGCCGCCGACGATGCGGCACCGTCCGCCAACACGCAGACCCCGGTCGAACTGGACGCGGTCAACGTGCAGGGCCGGCAATCGCAGCACCGCAGCAGCCTGAGCGGCTATGGCGATGCGCCGCTGCTGGACACGCCGATGGCGATCGACACCATCGACCGCAGCCAGTTGGCCGACCGCCAGGTGCGCGTGCTCAGCGAGGTGCTGCGCGCCGACGCCGCGGTCGGCGACAGCTACGCGCCGATCGGCTACTACGAGAACTTCCTGGTGCGCGGCTATTCGCTGGATGCGGCCAACAGCTACCGCATCAACGGCCTGACCATCGCCGGCGAACAGAACGTGGCGCTGGAGAACAAGGAGCAGGTGCAGGTGCTCAAGGGCCTGTCCGGAGTGCTGTCCGGCATCGCCACCCCGGCCGGCGTGATCGACTACCAGACCAAGCGCCCGCAGCACGTGCGCAGCCTGGTGCTGAGCGGCGACGACGACGGCAGCCGAGGCGCGGCGGTGGACCTGGGCGACTGGTTCGGCAGCGAGCGCCAGTTCGGCCTGCGCGTCAACGCCGCGCACGAGACCTTGCGTAGCTATGTCGATCACGCCGACGGCCACCGCAACTTCCTGTCGCTGGCCGCGGACTGGAACATCGACCCGCAATCGACTCTGCAACTGGACGTGGAGTACCAGGACCGCCAGCAGCGCTCGGTGCCGGGCTATCAACTGCTCGGCGGCACGCAGCTGCCGAGCGGGGTGTCCGTGCATCGCCTGCTCGCCTACCAACCCTGGTCCAGGCCGGTCGGCATCGAGGCGCTGAATGCGCAGGCGCGCTACGAATACCGCTTCAGCGACGCCTGGAACCTGCGCGTGGCCGCATCGCACAGCCGCGCGCTGATCGACGATTACTCCAGCTTCGCCTGGGGCTGCTACGGTGCGGCCAGCTGTGCCGACGACGCGGTACCCAACCACTTCAGCCGCGAAGGCGACTACGACATCTACGACTACCGCAGCCCCGCCGACAGCCGTCGCAACGACGAACTGCAGGCGATCGCCAGCGGCAGCGCCAGCACGGGCGTGCTGCAGCACCAGGTCCAGGTCGGGGTCGATTACCTGCATCGCACCATCGACCGCCACGGTTCGATCAATGAAATGATCGGCAGCGGCAACATCGACGCCGACCCGCCGCTGCTGGCGCCGGCCGACGCCGTGCTCGGCCCCAAGCGCCGGCGCCTGGACAGCGAACAGACCGCGCTGCTGGCCAGCGACCGCATCGGCATCGGCGATGCCTGGCAACTGCTGCTGGGCGCACGCCAGGTGCGCTACGACGAACGCGCCTGGGACCGCGATGGCATGCTGACCCGACGCACGCGCCGCTCGGTGCTGCTGCCGCAGGCGGCACTGCTGTTCAAGCTGCAGCCGTCGCTGTCGCTGTATGCCAGCTTCGCCAAGGGCCTGGCCCCGGGCGGCACCGCGCCGTGGTTCGCCAGCAACGCCGACAGCATCCTCGCGCCGACCAGCGCCTACCAGCGCGAGGCCGGCATGAAGTACGAGCGCGACGGCGTGACCCTGGGCGCGGCACTGTTCGACATGCGCCAGGCGGACCAGTACGCGCAGCCGCAGGCCGACGGCAGTTTCCTGTTCGTGCAGCAGGGCCGCCTGCACAACCGCGGCATCGAACTGTCCGCCGCCGGCACGCTGGGCGCCGGGCTGCACCTGCAGGCCAGCGTCGCCGGCATTCGCGCGCGCGCCGAGGACACCGGCACGCCGGGCGACGAAGGCCATCAGGCACTGAACGTGCCGCGCTTGCGCGCCAGCGCCCAGGCCACCTGGGACGTGCCTGGCGTCAGCGGCCTGGCGCTGCTGGGCGGCGCGCAGTACAGCGGCGCCAAGTACGCCGACCGCAGCGGCCAGGTCGCCGTCGGCGGCTACAGCGTCTACACCCTCGGCGCCCGCTACGCCACGCGCCTGGGCGCGGTACCGACCACGCTGCGGCTGAGCGTGGACAACCTCACCGACAAGCGCTACTGGCGCGATGTCGGCGCCTACGAAGGCGACGATTATCTGTTCCTCGGCGCGCCGCGGACCGCGCGGCTGGCGCTGCAGTTCGATTTTTGAGGAGCTGGGAATGGGGAATCGGGATTGGTTGAGGAGCCGGGAATGGGGAATCGGGATTCGGGAGTGGTAAAAGCCAAAAGCGGAACATGGCGCGCCACCGTGTAGGAGCGGCTTCAGCCGCGACGCGCTATTGCTGACCGGTTGCGGCTGATTCCCACAGTGAGACAAGCGCTGTTCCTTCAACGAACACTGTCTTCTTCGCTCGCAAAGACGCCTGAACCTGTTCTCCGGATCCACCATGACTTCATCCACTCGTGCTCCCTTTCGAACACCAGCCGCGCCGATGACCACTGTGGCAATCAACTGTCATGCAGCCGAAACGCGCGAAGTGGCGTGCGTTCCGATGCCGCAATGCGTCGGGACTGAAGTCCCTCCCACAGTGCACCCGGCAGGCTCGCCGCAAGCCACTGTGGGAGCCGCTTCAGCCGCGACGGGTTTTCCCGGTAACGCCTGTCGCGGCTGAAGCCGCTCCTACGACACGCGCGCAATGCACCGCGCTCGCGCCTCCCCCAATCCCGAATCCCCACTCCCCAATCCCGGCCTCTCCCCATGTCGCCTCTCGAACTGCTCGCCGTGCTGGTCAACGTGTTGGGGGTGTGGCTGACCGCGCGGCGGGTGCGCTGGTGCTGGCCGGTCAACGTGGTGGCGGTGCTGCTGTACGCGTGGCTGTTCTATCAGTGGAAGCTGTATTCGGACATGCTGCTGCAGGGCCTGTACGTGGTGCTGCAGGGCTACGGCTGGTGGCGTTGGAGCAACGGCCTGGGCGACGACGGCAAGGTCCAGGTCGGGCCGCTGCCGTGGGCCGAAGGCGTGCGTTCGCTATTGGCCGGCGCCGCCGGCGCGGCGCTGCTGGGCTGGTGGATGCACCGGCACACCGATGCCGCGCTGCCGTGGCTGGATGCGGCGCTGTCGGCGTTCAGCGTGGTCGCCAGCGTGTGGGCCGCGCGCAAGCGCATCGCCAACTGGGGCCTGTGGATCGTGCTGGACTGCGTCTACGTCGGCGTGTTCGTGTACAAGGGGCTGTACCCCACTGCCGCGCTGTACGCCGGGTTCGTGGTGCTGGCCGTGTACGGCCTGCGCCTGTGGCAGGCGGATCTGCGTCGCGTGCGTGCCATCGCCTGAGTGGCTCACTCCTCCGGTGACGCGAACGCGCAGTGCGAGCGTGTGTACGGTCGGCACGGGAAAGCGGCGTGCACATCGCACGCCCCCATCGTCCGCGTACCTGCCGGCAGCGTAGTCTTGTCAGCCACGCTTCGCCACGCCCAGAACATCGCATGAGCTTCCCCACCGCCACCGCCGCCGGCTTCGCCCAGCGCATCGCCGATGCGCTGCTGGCGCGTATCGCCGCCGGCGAATGGCGCGCCGACCAGCGCCTGCCGGTGGAGCGCGAACTGGCCGCGTTGTTCGGCTGCACCCGCATCACCTTGCGTGAAGCCCTGCAGCAACTCGAATCGGACGGGCACATCTATCGCGAGAACCGCCGCGGCTGGTTCGTCAGCGCGCCGCGGGTGCGTCACGATCCCAACAGCATCGCCGGCTTCATGCAGTACGTGGCCGCACAAGGCGGCGTCCCGCGTACCGAACTGCTCGCCGCGCAGCGCCAGCCGGCTGGCCCGTCCCTCGCCCGGCACCTGCACCTGGACGATCCCGCGACCGAGGTGTTCGTGCTGCGGCGCCGGCGCTGGATCGGGCGCCGCGCGGTGCTGCTGGAGACCAACGCGATCCTGGCCGCGTGGGCGCCGCGCCTGCTCGACCACGACCTGGCCGGCTCGCTGAGCGCGGTGCTGACCCAACGCCTGGGCTTGCGACAGGCGCGCAGCCGGCTGTCGATGTATCCGGCCACGCTCGATGCCGAGCAGGCCGCACTGCTGCAATCCACCGCCGGCACGCCCTGCTTCCGCCTGCAGCGCGTCAGCTATGCCGCCGACGGCCGCGCGGTGGAGTTCGACATCGAATCCTGGCGCCACGACGTGCTGGAAGTGTCGGTGGAGGTCTACGCGCCGCCGGAGTGAGTCCGGCCTTGTTCGCTATTGCGACGTGAGGCGGAGACGCAGCGGACCACACGCGCTCCCACCCAAGCCACCGCGGCGACGCCGGTGGACCTGGTCGCAATGTCGGCCATGACGGCCTGCCGCGCCAGCCGACGGGTCGGCAAGCAACGCTTCGACAACCTTGGAACAGGCGCACCTCGGCAATTCCCGCCTCACCACCAGAACCATAGACGATGGCCTCCCTTGCCGATGGCGTAGTCGCCCTGCCCCTGCGCAATGCCGGCGACGCCTTGCCGCAACGCCGCAAGCCACGCCGAGCCGATCTCAAGTGCAGCCGTCTCTGCGTCTAAGGGGAAAGACCAGTGATCGTCGGTCGTGGACAGCGTGAGGCGCAGCTTCTCCGGCGCCACCCAAGCGGCGAGACCGCGCCGGTTGTTCGGCACGCCAAGTTCGGTCTTGCCCGGTGCAGTGATGAGAATCGCGCGGGAACCGACACCGTCGGCGACCAAGGCGTCAAGCAACGCCAGCAGCGACTGGCATCCAGCCGGATCTGCGTTGAGATGCCAGCCGGGATAGTTGCGCTCGTTCTCGAGATAGCGCCACAGCGAGATGCGGCCGGATTGTGTCCAGCGCTGAGCACGCGGCAGATCGGGCGGCGACAGGCTACGCATCGAACAACGCACGCTGCGGATCCGGTGGCGGCAACGTGTCGTACAGGCGCTGCAACTCCTCGCGGCAGGCGCGCAGCGGATCGTGCATCAGGAAGCCGGCCAGGCGCGCGTGCCAGGCCGGCCAGCGCGTGGCCAGCGCGTCCATGTCGCCATCGGCGGCGCGGCCTTCGCCGCTGCACGCGACATGGGCGGTCTCGCACAGCACGTTGCGCCAGCCGAGTCCGGCCATGCGCAGCGACAGGTCGGTCAGCGCCGCATACCAGGAGCCGTAGCTGCTGGCGTCCAGCCCGCCGGCGCGCTGCCGCGCCACCCCGCGCAGGACCACCGCATGACACACCGCCGACGGCAGTTCCGGATGCAGCGGCGGCAGGGCCGCGCACGCCCGCGCCAGGCGCTCGGGATCCTCGGGTAGCGGATTGATCTCGCCCAGCCGCGGCCACGCACAGGCTTCGCCGGCATTGCTCCACGGCGTGGCGCTGGCGATGGCCGCATCGCGCGCCAGGCAGGCGCTCAACTGCAGCAACCAGCCCGGCCCCGGCTGCGCGTCGGCGGCCAGCACCGCCACATCGGCATCGCCGCAGGCGCGCAGCATCTCGTCCACATGCGCGACCTCGCCGAGCATGCGCGGCCGCCGCGTGTAGTCGGCCTGCAGGCGCGTGCGCGCCAGCCAGGCCTCGATCACCCGGATGCCGCGCGGCCCGGCCTGCGCATCGTCGGCCAGCCACACGCGGGTGCCGGCCGGGGTGTTCGCTTCCAACGCGCCCAGGCAGGCGTCCAGCGCGACGTCGTCGACGCCGACCGCCAGCAGCACGATGGGCAGGCTCACCCGCTTACTTCTTGCCGCGTGCCGGCAGCGGCTCCATGGCCTTGAACTTCGCTCCGTACTCATCGGTGAGATTGCGCGCTTCCTGCGGGTTGCGCACGATCGACGGCGTGATCAGCACGATCACTTCCTGGCGGGTCTTGTCCTGGGTCTTCTGCCCGAACAGCGCGCCGACCACCGGCAGCTTGCTCAGGTACGGCACGCCGTTGCTGCCGTCGGTGGTGCTGTCGCTGATCAGACCGGCCAGCATGATGGTGTCGCCGCTTTGCACCGCCGCCTCGGTCTTGACCCGTCGCGTATTGATCGGCACGTTGCAGGCGGTGCTGGTCCCGGCGTTGGTGCTGCAATTGGTCGGCGCCGCGCCGGGCGAACTGACTTCCTGCACGATGTCCAGGAACACCATGCCGTCCTTGGTCACGCGCGGCCGCACCTTCAGGATCACGCCGGTATCGATGTAGTTCACCGACGAGTAGGTGGTGCCGGTGCCCAGGCCGGTGTCGACGCTGACCGAATTGATCGGGATGCGCGTACCCACATTGAGCGTGGCCTCGGCGTTGTTGCGCACGAACACCGACGGCGTCTGCAGCAGCTTGACGTCGGTGACCTTATCCAGCGCAGTGATCACCGCCGCGGCGTTCTTGCCGAGGAAGGTCCAGCCCAACCCGCTGCTGCCGGTGATGGCACCGGCAATATCGCCCCAGATCTTGCGGCCAGCCGCGCTGGGCAGGTTGGCACCACCGCCGCTGAAGCCGATGTTGTTGGCAGTGGATGACGCATTCACCGCCTGCTCGAAGTACCAGTTGACGCCGTACTGCAAGTCGCCGCTCAGATTGACCTCCGCCACCTGCGCCTCGATATGCACCTGCATCGGCATCACGTCGAGCTTCTCGACCACGTCGCGGATCGAGCGCCAGGCCTGCGGAGTCGAGCGCACCAGCAAGGTGTTGGTTTCTTCCACCGCCGACACGCCGACCTTGTCGCCCTGCACTTCCAGGGTCACGCTGCCGTTGCCGGACGTGCGAGGCGACAGCTGCAGGCTGCCGCTACCGAGGCCGCCGCTGCTGCTGCCGGAAGAGCTGCTGCTGCCGCCCAGGCTGTCGCTACTGCCGCCCAGGCTCCCGCCCAAACTGCTACCACCCAGGCTGCTGCTGTCGCTGCCGTTGAAGCCACCCAGGCCGCCGCCGTTCAACTGGCTCATCTGCGAGCCCGGCATCAGCGAGGCGTTGGAGTCGCCGCGGTTGCCGCCGCCGGCGCCGAATACTTCGGCCAGGCGGTCGGCCAGGTCCTTGGCCTTGATGTACTTGAGTTCGTAGGAGAACAGCCGCGCGCCGCCGCCGGCGCTGTCGATGCGGTCCAGCCACTCCTGGATCTGGTCCAGGTAGCGCGCCTGCGGGGTGATCACCAGCACCGCGTTGGCGTTCTCCAGCGGCATGAAGCGGAACATGCCGGCGCTGGGGGTCTTGCTGTTCTCGCCGAACACCTTCTCCAGGTCGGCCGCGACCTGTTCGGCCTTGCCCGACTGGATCGGGAACACGCCCACCGACATGCCCGACAGCCAGTCGACGTCGAAGATCTGCACGGTGCGCAGGTAGTTCTCCAGTTCGGCGCGGGTGCCGCCCAGGGTGATGACGTTGCGCGAGCCGTCGATGCCGACGATGGCGTTCGGCCGCGCGTATGGCTCCAGCACCTTCTTCATCTCGCTGGCGGAGATGTATTTCAGCGGCACCACCCGTACCTCGAAACCGCGCGCGTTGGCCGGCGAGGCGGTGCTCGGCGCCACCGTGCCGGCCAGGGCCTGGTCGGCGGGGACGATGTTGTAGCGGCCGCCGCTATAGACCATGCGCGCGTTGTTCCAGCCCAGCACCATCTCCAGCAGGTTCAGCGCCTGCGCCGGCGACACCGGCTTGGGCGTGGCCAGGGTCACCGTGCCCTGCACGCCCGGCGCGATCACGTAGTTCTGCCCGAGCATGTCGCCGAGGATGGCCTTGACCACCGCCTGCAGCGATTCGCCCTCGAAGTTGAAGGTGGCGCTGCCGCTGCTGGCGTTGCCCAGCGACGGCGCCGGCGCCGCGGCGGCCGCGGAATTGATCATGGTGCCGCTGCCGCGGCGGATCACCGGGGTGGCGCGCTCGGGCAAGGCATTGGGATCGGCCGGGCCGCCCTCGCCGTCGGTCTGGGTGCTGCCGGCCGCGCCGACCTGGGGGTTGATCGCGGCGCCGCGGCGGACATCCGGCGAAGGCGTGGTGGCACAGCCGGCCACCAGGCCGATGGCGAGGAACAGGGAAAACAGACGCGGCGTCATGCGATCACTCTTCAAGGGTTCTGACCTGAGGGGTTGTTCTGGCGCTGTTGCTGCAATTGCCGGCGCCGCGCTTCGATCCGCTCGCGGATCGCCTGCAACTGCTCCGACGAGGGGGCCGGCGAGGACGGCGGCGGCGCGCTCGGGGTCGGCGCCTGGTTCGGCACCGGGTTGGACGCGGAGGGCGTCTGCGGTCGCGGCGCGTTGGCGTTGGACTGACCATTGGGCGCGGACGCCGGCGGCGGCATCTGCCCCTGCGCAGCGGCGCGCCCGGCCTGGCCGAGCACGGTCGGCGGTTGCCCGCCCTTGCCGTCGAACACCTTCAATTCCAGGGTCTGGGTGCCGCCGGAACCGCTGACCGTGGCCTGCCGCGGCGACAGCGACAGCAGCCGCCAGCCCTGCACGGCGTCGCCGCCTTCCTTGAGGCGCAGCGATTCGCCCTGCTCGGTGGTCAGCGTCGCCATCTTGAAGCGGTCGGTGAGCAGCACGCCGGTCAGGCGCACATTGGGCGCGGCGGCCTGGCCGTTGTCGGCGCTGAGGAAGAACGGATGCGGGCGCCGATCCTCGGCGAACACCGGGCGCGCGGCGATCTCGCCGTACTGCGAGAAATCGCCCAGGCGCTGCGTGGTAGCCGCGGGCAGGCCCGGCAGCCGCTGCAGCATCGACGGGTCGTCGGGCAGCGGCGCCACGCGTTCGCCCAGCCCGCCCAGGCCCAGCGCCCAGACCAGCAGCCCCCACAGCGCCAGCGTGCCCAGCCACACGGTGCGCAGGCCCATCGCTTCAATTCGCATGGCGGCCCTCCACCTGTTGCGGCAGATCTGCCGGTGCGGCATTCGCGGCACCGGGCGCACCCGGCGGATTGGTCGCGCCGGGCGTGCCCGGCGGCGGCGGTGGCGGCATGGACGCCGGCTCGCTCGGCCCGGCACCGGCGGAACCGCCGGCGTTCATCACCGGCGTCGCCGCGGCGGGGGCCGCCGCGGCAGACGGATCGGGACCGGCGGACGCCGCCGGCGGCGCCGGCATCGCGTTCGGGCGCAGGTAGCCGGCCAGTTCGAAGGCCACGTCCAGGCCGTTGCCGCTCTCGCCCGGCGAGAGCTGGTAGCGCTGCGCCATCACGTTGAGGTTGTCGATGAACAATGCCGGGGTGCCGCTCTCCAGCGCATGCAGCACCGCCGCCAGTTCGGGCGTGCCGCAGCGCAGGCGCACCTGCACCGCGACGCGGGTGAAGCGGTCGCTGCGGTTGTCGGCGGCCAGCGGCGAGCGGTTGCTGATGGCGCAACTGCGGTTGCCGGGACTGGCCGTGGCCACCGCGCTTTCCAGGCGCTGCACCAGGCCGGCCGAGGCCAGCTCGGCCGAAGTCTCGCGCAGGAAACCAGGGCGCGTCGCGAGTTCGCGCTGCGCCTGCTGCAGCCGTTGCGCCACCTGCGGCGCCTGCTGCAACTGCATGCGCACGCGCAGTTCGCGCTGCTGCAGTTCCTGGATCTGCGCATCGACCTCGCGCATCGGCACGGTCCACCACGGATGCACCAGCACCAGGTAGCCCAGCGCCAGCGCCGCCAGCAGCAGGCCCAGCGCCAGCCAGCGGTCGCGCTTATCGACCTGCACCGGCATCGGCGGCCTCCTTGCGCTTGGTGCCGGCCAGCTCGGCGGTGAGGGTGAAGCGGTCGCGGTGGCTGCCCGGATCAGCCTGCAGCACGCCGGTCAGCGAGGGCGTGCGCCACAGCGGCGAGCCTTCCAGGCGCCCGACCAGCGACGAGGCTTCGCTGCTGAGGCCGATCAACTGCAACTGGTTGCCCTCGATCGAGAACTTCTCCAGGTAGGTGCCCTCCGGCAGGCGCTTGCTCAGTTCGTTCCAGACCTCGACCGAAGCCGGGCGCTCGGCGCGCAACTGGTCGAAGAACGCGGCGCCTTCGACCAGATCGAGCAGTTGCTGGCGCTGCGCGGCCACGGCGCGTGCGCGCTGCGCGCCGCTGTCCACCTGCGTGCGCAGGTGCTCCAACGCATCGCGGCGGTTGTCCAGCAACTGCCAGCCGGCCGCACACAGCGCCAGCAGCGCGGTGGCGGCGAGGATCGCGTTCCAGCGCCGCATCGGGTCGGCGCGGCGGTGGCGCTGTTCCTGCGGCAGCAGGTTCACTCCCAGCGGCGCGCCATCGCTGCCGGCGACGTCGATGCCGGCCAGGGTCGGGCGCAGCGCACCGGCGCTGGCCTGCAGGTCGTCCAGCACGCGGCGCGGCGCCACCACCAGTTCGGCGTCGAGCTGGGCATCGTCGCGGCGGCCGTCGGCGCGCACGTCGTAGATCACCTGGTCGGCCTGAAACGGGGTCTGCCGGTCGATCTCGAACTTCACCACCTCGCGTAGGTGCTCGGCGGCCGCCGCCGGCAGGCGCAGCCGGCGTTGCAGCGCCGCCTCGGCCGGCAGCAGCCAGACCCGCGGCAACGCCGCCAGGCGCGGCCCCAGCAGCGCCTCCAGTTCGGCGGGCAGCAGCGGCCACGGCAGCGCCAGCGGCGCGCCCAGTTCGGACTCGACCTGCCGCGCCAGCATCAGCTGCTCGCCCTCGCGCCACAGCAGCAGCCGCGCCTGCGACCAGCCCAGCTGCAGTTGCCAGCGCGGCGGCAGCCACGCCATCAGCGAGCGCTGCCACCAGGCCAGCAGCCCGCCCGCACCGGGGGCGATGCGTACGCCAAGTTTGTCCATCGTGTCGCGCCACGCCGTCATCGCACCGTCGTTCCTTCTTCCCAACGCAACACAGTGTAGGCGGAGCCCGGCAGCGCCGACGAGCCTGGTCGTACCACCGCGCGCAACACGCCCTCGCGGCCGTTGCCCAGCCGCGCCCGGCTTTCGATGCTGTAGGTGCCGCCACCGCCCATGCCGACCATGCCGAGCTGGGTCTGGTCGGTGCGTTCGCGCTGCGCCAGCACCTGCTGCGCGTCCAGGCCCAGCGCGGTCAGCACCGGTCCCGGCGCGAAATCCGGCGTCGGCCGCGACACCCCGCCGTACAGGGTCAGGTTGGGCAGCAGCTTGGCGTACAGCTCCGGATCCATCCCCAGCACCAGTTGCAGCTCGGCCAGGCTTTCGAACGGCGCATCCTTGGCGCCGTAGGGCAGACCGGCGGCGGCATAGTCCGGATCCTCGGCGCCGTTGGGCTGGGTCAGGTTGTCCGGATCGCGCCAGTCCACGATCGCCGCGGCGATGCGTTCGGCGCGCTGCGGATCCTCGCCGACCGCGCGCACCAGCGCCGCCAGTAACTGCGCATCGGCCATGTTCAGATCGACCTTGCCGCTCTCGTCGGTGACCCGCAGGTCGACCGTGGCGCCCTCGTATTGCCAGCGGTAGCGCCGCCCGTCGGCGCGCCAGCCCGGCTGGGTGGGGGTGCCGGCGAGCCGGGTCAGCGCGTATTCCAGGCCGGCGCGGGCGCGCTCCTGCGCCTCGGCGCCGTCGCCCAGCACCTTGCCCTGCAGGTTCTCGGTGCGCGCGGTCAGCGCGAAGGCGCCGATCAACGCGGTCAGCAGCGCGATCAGCCACAGCACCAGCACCAGCGCGGCGCCGCGGTGGCGACGTGCCGCGCTCATTGCCGCATCTCCGCGCCACCGGCCTGGCGCAGCGCCACCACCAGCGGCGGCCATGCCACGCCGTCGCCGCTGCGCAGTTCGATCGAGACCAGCAGCGGCAGCGTATCGGTGCGCTCCCAGCGCTCCTGCCAGGGGCCGATGGTGCCGCGCTCCGGATCCAGGCCGCGGTAGCGGAAACGCACCTCGCGCAGGTCGCGCGCCAGCGGCTCGGGCGGACGCGGCGGGGTCTCGACCAGTTGCTTGCCGGCCTGCACCTGCACCAGCGCGATCGCCAGTTGCCGATGGTCGCCCTCGCCGCTGACCCGCAGGTCGTGCAGGTAGGGACCGCCGCGGCCGAGGTACTCGGGCAGATCGGCCACGAACTGCATGCGCTGCGGTTCGCCGACGAAGCGCACCGGCTGCAGGGTGTGCGTGTCGATGTCCAGCGGCAGCGATTGCGCGCCGCTCAGGCGCCGGCGCAGGAAACCCTCGACCGCGCGCATGCGTTCGCTGCGCCCGGCGATCGCCTCACCGCGGCCGCTGATCGCCATCGCCGAACGCAGCGTGGCGAAGGCCAGGGTCAGGCCGCCGACCAGCAGCACCGTGGCCAGCAGCACTTCGATCAGGGTGAAGCCGCGCGCGGTGGCGCGCTGCGGCGCGCGCATGGTCATTGCGGCACCCCGTTGCCTTGCGGAGCGACCAGGCGCAGGGTCTTCCACTGCAGCGCCTGCGCCGGCGTATCGCCCCAACGCACCTGCAGGGTCAGTTGCAGCAAGGTCGGTGCGCCGGGCGTCACCGCGGCGTCGGGCGGCCGCCGCGGGTCGGCGTAGGGCGCCACGTCCAGGGTCCAGCGGTAGCGGCCCTGGTCCAGGGTGCCCTGGCTGCGTCCCGGTTGCAGCGGCTGCTCCACGCCCTGCGCCGCCAGCAGCGACTGTGCGTACAGGGTGGCGCGGCTGAGTTGATCGGCGCGCTGCACCTGGCGCGCAGCGCCGGACAGCGAGCCGAGCAGCAGGGTCAGCGCCAGCGCCAGCAGCGCGAACGCCACGATCACCTCGATCAGCGTGTAGCCGCGCTGGCGGTTCATGAACCCGCCTGCTCCGGCGCACGCCCCACCGTGACTTCGCCGGTCAGCCAGGTCACGTCGATGCGCCAGCGCGCCTGGCGCGCCTGCAGCTCGATGCGCCCACCGCTGGAGGCGCCGTCCTCGAAGAACTGGATCGCGCCCTCGCCGTCGCGGCGCTGCGCCTGGCGCGCGCCGGTGAAGCGGATCGTCAGCGACGGCGGGATCTCGCCGTGGCGGCCATTGGGCGCCTGCCAGCGGTGCGCCTGCGGATCGATCAGGAACCGCTGCGGCTGGCCGCTGGCGATCGCCTGGGTGCGGGTGTAGCGCAGTTGCGAGGCGATCTCCTTGGCCGCTGAGCGCAGGCGCATGCCGTCGATGCCGCCGGTCAGCACCGAGGCCGCCAGCAGCGCGGCGATCGCGATCAGGCCCACCACCAGCAGCATCTCCAGCAGCGACACGCCGCGCATGCGCGCACGCGCGGCCGGCGCGCACGCCGGCGCGCCGAAGCGCAGCGCGCCGGCAGGGGCCCGGATCACGGCGCCGGATCACTCGTACTTGATGTCGGCGTCGTAACTGCTGCCGCCGGGCTGGCCGTCCTTGCCGAGGCTGATCAGGTCGAACGGGCGGCCGTCGCCGGGCACCTTGTACTCGATCGGGTGGCCCCAGGGGTCGTTCAGTTCCGCGGGCTTGGCGTACGGGCCGAGCCAGCCGCTGACGCCGCCCGGCGCGGTGACCAGGTCGTCGAGCTTGGACGGCAGCTTGCCGGTGTCGAGCTGGTAGTTGTCGACCTTGCCGGCCAGGGTCTGGATCTGCGACTTGGCCAGGTTGGCCTTGCCGCGGTCGGCGCCGCCGAGCACGCGGCTGCCGACCAGGGTCAGCACCGCGCCGATCAGCACGATGACGATGATGATTTCCAGCAGGCTCATGCCCGCCTGGCGTGCGGCGGACGGGGAACGGGTCAGGGAGCGGCTTAGAGTGCGCATTGCATCGGATCCTTGCGGTGGAAGACCTATGTAGCCGAACACGGTGACGATGGCAGCCGGGGCCGGCCGGCGGTACAGCGGCGCGTCACGCACGCCGTCACACCTGGCGGCGGAGGATCCGTGCCGCGCGCACGCACGGCCGGCGCGCGCGGCGCCGCTGGCAATGGGACAGGGGCGGCGGCGGAAGGTTCCCGGACGGACACGCGCGGCGTCACAGTCCGCGACGACCGCCTGAGGCTCGGCCGAGGCCGGGCGCGCGGCGCCACATGCGCCATGGCGCAGCGCGCGGACGTACCAGGCAAGGCGGCTGCCGTCCATGGCGTCGCATTGCCGGCGCCGGACAGACCGGCCCGGCCATCCATGGCCGGGCGTTCGGCCATGCGCGAACCGTTGGTTCGCACGCGCATGGCCTCTTTCGATTCGTTCGTCCGCTGCGCGACGCGCCTGCGCGGCCATCCATGGCGCAGCATCACGAGCGCCGGAACCACCGGCCCGGCCATCCCTGGCCGGGCGTTCGGCGCCACATGCGCCATGGCGCATAAGCGTGGCGCCTCACCCAATCGCATTGGTGAGGTCGTAGAGCGGGACGAGGACGGAGATGATCACCAGGCCGACCACCGAGGCCAGGACCAGGGTGATCGCCGGCACCATCGCGGCCAGCAGGCGGTCGATGGCCTGGGCGGTTTCCTGTTCGAAGGTGTCGGCGGTCTTCAGCAGCATGATGTCGAGCGCGCCGGATTCCTCGCCGACCTGGATCATCTGCAACGCCAGGCGCGGGAAGCGCTTGCCCTTGGACAGCGACGCCGACAGCCCGTGGCCGTTCTTGACGTCGTCGGCGGCGGCGCCGACGTCGGCGGTCAGCGCCAGGTTCGACAGCACGTTGCGGGAAATGCCCAGCGCCGCCAGCAGCGGCACGCCGTTGCGCAGCAGGGTGCCCAGCGTGCGCGTCAGGCGCGCGGTCTCCAGCCGCGAAATCAGTACGCCGACGAAGCGCTGGCGCAGCAGCCAGGCATCGAAGCTGGCGCGGAACGCTGGGTCGCGGCGCTTGCGGTCCACCGCCAGGACGGTCACGCCGGGCACCACCAGCAGCACGATCCACCAGTCGCGCACGAACAGGCCCACGCTCAGCACCGCCTGGGTGAACCACGGCAGGGCCACGTCCAGGCTCTCGTACATCTGCGCGAACTGCGGCACCACGTAGCCGAGCAGGAACAGCAGCGCGCAGCCGACCACGCTGACCAGGATCGCCGGATAGATCAGCGCGTTGATCACGCGCCCGCGCAGTTCGCGGCTGCGCTCCAGATACTCGGCCAGGCGCTGCAGGGTGTCGTGCAGGCTGCCGCCGGCCTCGCCGGCGCGCACCATGTTGATGTACAGGCGCGAGAACAACCCATGCTGGCGCTCCAGCGCGGTGGACAGCGGCGCACCGCCGCGCACCGCGTCGCGGATGTCGCCGACGGTGCGCTTGGAGCGCTCGTCCTCGGGCAGTTCGAGCAGGATCGACAGCGCGCGGTCCAGCGGCTGGCCGGCGCCGAGCAGGGTCGCCAGTTGCTGGGTGAACTGCACCAGCGCCGCGCCGTCGAACGGCTTGGGCCGGAACAGCCCGCGCAGCGAGGTGCCGCCGCCCTCGGCCGCCAGCTTGGCCTGCATCGGCATGTGCCCCTGCTCCTGCAGGCGCAGCGCGACGTCCGCCTCGCTGGCGGCTTCCATCTGCCCTTCCAGGACCTCGCCATGCGAGTCCAGGGCCTTGTAGCGGTACAGGGGCATTAGGGCTGGGAGTGGGGAATGGGGAATCGGGAATGGGAACGCGCGTCATGCGCGGTCCATGCGTTCCCGAGCGCGGACCGCCGGCGCAGGGCGCAGCGACAGGCTGCCATCGCCGGAGCGCACGCCGAGCGCATCAGGTTTCCTCCGTCACGCGCAGCACTTCCTCGATCGTGGTCTGGCCGCTGAGCGCCTTGGCCAGGCCGTCCTCGTACATGGTGCGCATGCCGGCCTCGCGCGCCAGTTGCTCGATCTCGCCCATGCCGGCATGGCGCATCACCGCACGCCGCAGCACGTCGTTCATCACCAGGAATTCCATGATGGTGGTGCGGCCGACGTAGCCGGTCGGCGCGATCGCCGAGGGCCGCGGGCGGTACAGGAAGATCTCGCCTTCCGGCTGCAGCCGGCGCAGTTCGAACTTCTCGATCTCCTCCGGCGAGGCCGCATAGCGCTCGGCATGGGTCGGCTCCAGCCGCCGCACCAGGCGCTGGGCGAGGATGCCGTTGATGGTGGAGGTCAGCAGGTAGTCCTCCACGCCCATGTCGAGCAGGCGGGTGATGCCGCCGGCGGCGTTGTTGGTGTGCAGGGTGGACAGCACCAGGTGGCCGGTCAGCGCGGACTGGATGGCGATGCGCGCCGTCTCCAGGTCGCGCATTTCGCCGATCATGATGATGTCCGGGTCCTGGCGCACGATGCTGCGCAGCGCATGCGAGAAATCCAGGCCGATCTGCGGCTTGGCCTGGATCTGGTTGATGCCCTCGATCTGGTATTCGACCGGGTCCTCGACGGTGATGATCTTGACGTCGGCGGTGTTGAGCTGGCTCAGCGCGGTGTACAGCGTGGTGGTCTTGCCCGAGCCGGTGGGGCCGGTGACCAGCAGGATGCCGTGCGGCTGCTCCAGCACCTTGCGGAACTGCGGCAGGAACGCGTCGGTGAAGCCGAGCCGGTGGAAGTCGAACACCACGGTCTCGCGGTCGAGCAGGCGCATCACCACGCTCTCGCCGTGCGCGGTGGGCACGGTGCTCACGCGCAGGTCCAGCTCCTTGCCCTGCACGCGCAGCATGATGCGGCCGTCCTGCGGCAGGCGGCGCTCGGCGATGTTGAGCTTGGCCATGATCTTGACGCGGCTGATCACCGCCGCGGTCAGGTTGGCCGGCGGACTCTCGCCGTCGATCAGCACGCCGTCGACGCGGTAGCGCACCTTCAGCCGGCTCTCGAAGGGTTCGATGTGGATGTCCGAGGCGCGCAGTTCCACCGCGCGCTGGATCACCAGGTTGACCAGGCGGATCACCGGTGCCTCGGAGGCCAGGTCGCGCAGGTGCTCGATGTCGTCGGCGGCCACGCTGTCGCCGTCGGCGGTTTCCACGATCGCGCCCATCGCGCTGCGGCCCTGGCCGAACCAGCGCTCGATCAGGTCGTCGATCTCCGAGCGCAGGCCGACCCGCGGCAGCACCTGCAGGCCGGTGGCCAGGCGCACCGCGTCGGCGGCATAGGCGTCGTGCGGATCGGCCATCCACAGTTCCAGCACGCCGTCGCGTTCGCCCAGTGGACAGACATGGAATTGCTTGAGGAAACGCAGCGACAGCGGTTGCGCCTCGGGCAGGCTCTCCGGCGCGGTGGCCGGCAACTGCTTGGCGTCGAGCAGGGGCAGACCCAGCACTTCGGCGCTGACCTCGGCATGGTCGCGCTCGGAGACCAGGCCCAGGCGTGCCAGCAGCGCCAACAGGCTGCCGCCGGACTCGCGCTGCAGTTGCCGCGCGCGCGCCAGGTCGCCGTCCTTGAGCCGGCCCTTGGCCAGCAACGCCGCGATGATGCGGGTTTCGGGCGTCTCCACGGCGACGGCAGTGTCCTTCACGAGCGCATTCACGCGATCCCTCCCAGATGACCGTGCGACTTTAGCAGTTCGGCATGACCCGACGCCGAATCCGGCGCACTCCCCCGCCGCTGTCTACCGGGCGGCCAGCGGACCGGCACCGGCGGGCCCGACCCGGTCATCGACCTGACATCCTGACAGGACATAGTGGGCAGTTGCGTTGCGCGCTGCAGCGGTCGCGGCACAGGCCGATACGGCGCTGCCCCCAGACGCAGGAAACCCGGCCGCAGCCGGGTTTCCTGGGACACCATGGCGCCTCCCTGCGCCGCGTGCGCTTACTGGCGCGCGACCAGGCTGACGCCGCTGTAGGTGCTCTCGCCGACCAGCTTGATGTAGTAGGTGCCGGCCTGCGGCGCGGTGAAGCGCACCGTCTCGTTGTTGCCCGGACGGGTGGACTTGGCGTCGGCGTTGCCGGTGCCCGGCTCCTTGCCGAAGCTCACGTACATCGACACGTTGCCGCTGCCGCCGTAGGTGAGGAAGCTCAGCACCGCGCCGGCCTTGGCCTCGAAGCTGTACAGCGCCTCGTTGCCGGCGGCGCCGGCCAGGCCCGCCACCGCCACCTTGTTGGTCAGGGCGGTCGCCGTCGGCGCGCACTGCTCGGTGGCCGGATCGCACGGCTCTTCCAGCGCCTTGTCCAGCGCGGCCTTGGCATCGACGATGCCGGTGCCGATCGGGGTGCTGGACGGGATCGACACCGGGAACGGACGCGCGGTCTGCTTGAGCAGGGTCTCCAGCGCGGCCGGGGTCAGCGGCGCCTTGCCCGCGGCGATCAGCGCGCTCTGCACCAGCGCCGCCACCGCGGCCACGTGCGGCGAGGCCATCGAGGTGCCGCCCATGCCCATGTAGGTGTAGTTGCCGGAGGTCGGCGTGGTCGCGCCGGTGTAGCCGTTCTGCCAGACATAGCCGCCCGGGTTGCCGTCGACGCTGCCGCCGCCGCCCGGACCGGACAGGTCCACCTTGGCGCCGTAGTTGGAGTAGTAGGTGATGCCGCCGGTGATGCGGGTGGCACCGACCGCGATCACGTTGTCGCAGCTGGCCGGGCTGAAGTTGGCGGCATTGGCGGTGTTGTTGCCGGCGGCCACCACCACCGTGGTGCCGCGCGAGACCGCGCCGTTGATCGCGTCCTGGGTGACGCTGTCGCAGGCGCCGCCGCCGCCCAGGCTCATGTTGATGACCTCGGCCGGGTTCTGGTTGGCCGGCACGCCGGACACGGTGCCGCCCGAGGCCCAGATGATGGCGTCGGCGATGTCGGAGGTGTAGCCGCCGCACTTGCCGAGCACGCGCACCGGCAACACCGTGGCGTTGGGCGCCACGCCGGCCATGCCGACGCCGTTGTTGGTCGCCTCGGCGACGGTGCCGGCGACGTGGCTGCCGTGCCAGGAACTGTCGTCGGCGACGGAGCCGGCGTAGCACTCGTTGTCGTTCTCGACCCAGTCGCCGTAGTCCAGCGCACCCGGCACGCGGTCGTCGGTCGCACGCCGCGAAACCTCCTTGTCGGAGATGAAGTCATAGCCCTGCAGCAGGTTCACCGCCACGTCCGGGTGGTTCGGCAGGATGCCGGTGTCGAGCACCGCCACCACCACGCCGTCGCCCTTGGACACGTCCCACGCGGCCGGCGCGTTGATGCCGCCGTTGGCGTTGCTGTAGTGCCACTGGTACTGCGCGTACAGCGGATCGTTGGGCACGAACTGCGGCTGCACCTGCGCCTTGGCCCGCAGCACCTCGACCGGGCGCAGCTTGGCGTCGACCTGCGCGTACTTCACCGCCGGGTCGGCGGCGATCTCCGCCACCACCTTGTCCAGGTCGGCCTTGCTCAGCTTGCCGGTCAGGCGGATCAGGTCCGCACCGATGCCCAGGGTGCGCACGTACTCGGCGCGCACGCTGGCCGCGGCCGCGCGCGAGATGCCGTTGCCGCCGCCGAGGCTGGCGCGGCCCACCGCCGACTGCACTGCCGACAGCTTGGCGCTGCGGTCGCTGGCCGCGGCGCTGCCGGCGTTGTAGCGCACCAGGATGCGGTTGGAGGTCACCGCATCGGCCGGCGCGGAGGTGCCAGGTTCCTTGACCGGCAGCGGTGCCGAAGCGCCCGCCGCGATCGCGCTCGAGGCTCCCAGCGACATCGCCAGCATGGCGGCGGCGATGGCATTGATACGAAGGTTTTGCTTGTCGATCACGTTGACGTCCTCTTCAAAGTTTCGTGGATCAGGCGACAGTTGCGGCCGTAAAACTCCCTTTTTCCGAATCCGTTGGCCGGCCCAGCCAAGGTCCTGTGGTCTGCCCCCTCAGGCCATTGCGTGGCGGACGGCGGCAGTTGCCGCCGTCCGCGATGGATCACCAGCCGAAACCGGCACCGATGCCGATCGAGCTGTCGTCGCTGCTGAAGGCACCGCCGATGGTCACCGTGGCGCGGTCGCTGAAGGCGCGCTGGTAGCCCACCGATAGTGCCGACTCGCCGTTCTGGAAGCCGATGCCGGCGCCGACCCGGTTCTGGGTGCGGATGCCGGCGGCGCTGGTGGCCATGTTGAGCATGGCCGCGCTCATCGCGCCCTGGCGGTCGATGCGGCGGTCCTGGTCGCGCAACCGCGCATCGACGTCGCCGCGCAGCACCTCGAAGCTGTCGGCCATGGTGCCGAAGCGTGCATCGGTGTACGACTTGGCGCTGGCCACACCGTTGTCGAGCTGGCTCTTGTTGACCGCATCGGTGGCCTGGGTGCCGGCGGCGACGTTGGCGAGCTGGCGCTCGTTGCCGGCACTGCCGATCGAGACCGTCTGCGCGCGATCGGCCACCGAACCCTGCCCCAGGGCGACCGCGCCCTGCGCCGTGGCGCTGGCGCCCTGGCCGAGGGCGGTGCCCGAGGCCGCGCTGACGCTGGCGCCCTCGCCCATCGCCACCGCGTTGGTCGCCACCGCCGCGATGTGGCTGTTGGCGCCCACCGCGGTGCTGCCGTCGGCATTGACCTTGGCATTGCTGCCGATCGCGGTGTCGTTGGCACCATGCGCGTAGGCGCTGCCGCCGATCGCGGTGCCGGTGACGTCGTTGGCACGCGCGGCGGTCCCCACCGCCGTGGCGCTGGAGGCCACCGCCGCGCTTTCGCCGACCTGGGCGGTGCCGATGCTGCCGGACACCTGCGCGGTCGTGGCCGTCGCCGCGGCCTCCGCCGCGGTCGCCGGTGCGGCCTCGGTGGCCTGTGCGGCCACCGCACTGGCACCGACCATGCGCGCGCTGCGTGCCGCGGTGGCGCTGCCACCGGTGCGCGCATCCAGTTCGCTCACCTTGCCGTCCAGCGCCGCCAGCGCCGCGCCGACGTTGTTGTAGCTGGCGCCCTGGATCACGTAGGTCGGCGCCACGAACAGGCCTTGTGCGCCCAGCCCGGCACCGCCGCCCAGGAACGTGGCCATGTTGCTCAGCGACTGGTACAGCTGGCTGCCGTTGATCGCCTCGGTGCTGCCGGCGGCGACGCTGCCGGCGGTCAGGTTGACGATGCGCCGGGTGGCCGGGCCGCCACGGCCGTTGCCGCTGCCCAGCGACACGGTGTCGGCTTCGTACACCCGCGAGCCGGCACCGAGCGCCACCGCGTTGTCCGCCGAGACGCCGGCATTGGCGCCGAGTGCGACGCCGTTGCTGCCGCTGTTGCGGACGAAGCTGTTGTAGCCCATCGCCACGCCGTTCTCGCCGATCGCATTGGTCTGCAGACCGATCGCGGTGCTGCGCGCACCGGTCGCCGAGCTGCCGGCACCGGTGGCGGTGGCACCGGCACCGGCGGCGACGCTGCCCACGCCCAGCGCGGAACTGCGCAGGCCGCTGGCGGTGGCGCCGGCACCGGCCGCAGTGCTGTCCACGCCGCTGGCGCTGGCCACCGCGGTGCCGGAACTCTGGAAGCGCGCACTGGTATCGCCGGCCGCGGTGGCCACCGCGTCCAGCTGCGCCTTGTTCACCGCGTCGGTGGCGTTGACCGCCGCGCCGACGTTGGTGATGCGACGCGTGGCCGGCGCGGTGACGCCGTTGCCGCCGCCCACCGACACCACGTTGGCTTCGCTGGTGCGCGCGCCCGAACCCAGGGCGACGCTGCCGGCGCCGCTGGCCGAGGCGTTGATGCCCAGCGCGGTGGCGTTGGTGCCGCCGTAGGCGAAGGCGTTCTGGCCGATCGCGGTGCCGCCCTGCGCCGTGGCCCAGGCGAACTGGCCGACCGAGGTGGTCTGCGCCGCGGTGGCCCAGGCCGAGGCGCCGAGCGCGGTCGCATCCTCGCCGGTGGCGCGGGCGCTGTAGCCGAGCGCCGCGGCATAGGCGCCGGAGGCGGTGCTGCCCCAGCCCAGCGCCGAGGCGTAGTTGCCCGCCGCCGCCGCGCCGTAACCGAACGCGCTGGTGCGCGTGCCGCTGGCGGCGCTGAAGGCACCGACCGCGGTGCTGTAGTCGCTGCCGGCCGTGGCCTTGTAGCCGTCGGCAGTGGCCTGCAGGCCGCTGGCGATGGCGCCGGCGCCGCTGGCGCTGCTGAACGTGCCGCTGGCCTGCGCACCCGCGCCCAGCGCGGTGGCGCCGGCGGCGCTGGCGGTGGTGGTGCCGTCGAGCAGCACGTTGCCGGACGCGTCGGTGTAGTACAGCGAGCCGCCGATCGCGGTGCTGGATTCGCCGGTGGCGGTGGCGTTGTAGCCGGACGCGGTGGCGTAGCGGGCGCCGGCCAGCGCGCCGCTGCCGAACGCCGAGGCACCGGTGCCGTAGGCGTTGCTGGCCTCGCCGGCGGCGGTGGCGTAGGTGCCTTCCACGTAGCTGCCGACATCGTCGGCCGGGTCGCTGCCGCCGCTGGCCTTGAACTGCTTGCCGGTGGCATCGGCCGACTGCTTCACCTCGTTCAATTGCGCGACGTTGACCGCGTCGGTGGCCTCGGTACCGGCGGCGACGCTGGTGATCTGCCGCTCCTTGCCGGCACTGCCCACCGAGACGGTGTTGTCGCGCGCCGCCTCGGAGTTCGCACCCAGGGCCACGCTGTTGACGCCGGACGCATAGGCGCCGTAGCCGAACGCACTGGCGCTGTCGGCGCTGGCGTAGCTGAGGCTGCCGAGCGCGCTGCTGAAGTCGGCGGTGGCGCCGGCGCCGGCACCGAACGCCGCGCTGTTGGCGCCCGAGGCCTCGGCCGGGATCAGGCCGAAGAACGAGGTGCCGCCGACCGCCACGCTCTCCTCGCCGGAGGCCACGCTGTATTCGCCCACGGCCACGCTGCCGCTGCCGGAAGCGGTGGAGGACACACCGACCGCGGTGCCGTAGCTGCCCGAGGCGAGCGCGCCGTAGCCCAGCGCCGAGGACAGATAGCCGCTGGCCTCGCTGTAGCCGCCCAGGGCGGTGGCGCCGATGCCCGAGGCAGCGCTGCGGAAGCCGGTGGCCGTGGCCTGGTTGTCCGAGGCCACCGCTTCGTTGCCGGTGGCGGTGGCATAGGTGCCGCTGGCCTGCGCGCCGGCACCACTGGCGGTGGCGCCGATCTCGCTGGCCTGGGCGTTGCTGCCGATGGCGATGCTGTTCTCGCCCGACGCCTGGCTGGCGTTGCCCAGCGCAACCGCGTCGACCCCGCTGGAGACGGCATTGAAGCCGATCGCGGTCGCCCCGGCGGCCACGGCATTGGCGCCGCCGCCGAGTGCCGTGGCGCCGTCGGCGGTGGCGTTGGCCGCCTCGCCGGCGGCCAATGCGTTGTCGCCGTCGACCAATGCGCCGGCATCGCTGTCGGCGCTGCCGCTGGCCTGGAAGTACGTGCTGGTCGCTGCCGCCGCCTGTTTCACCGCATCCAGCTGGGCGACGTTGACCGCGTCGGTGGCCTCGGTGCCTGCAGCGACGTTGGTGATCTGCCGCTCCTGGCCGGCACTGCCCACCGACACGCTGTAGGCGCGGTCGGCCACCGCCCCGGCGCCCAGCGCCACCGCATTGGACGCGGTGGCCTCGCTGCCGGCACCGATGCTGATCGCGCTTTCCGCGTCGGCCACGGTGTTGGTGCCGATGGCGATGGTGTTGACCTGGTTGCCCAGCGCCTGGAAGCCCAGCGCCACGCTGTAGTTGCCGTAGCCGAACGCGCCGCGGCCGACCGCGGTGGCGCTCAGGCCCGGCGCCCAGCTGTTGAAGCCGATCGAGGTGGCGCCGCTGCCGCTGGCCCACGCGCCGGTGCCGAACGCCGAGGCGTTGGCGCCGGTGGCCCAGGCCGAGGTCCCGAACGCCGACGCGCCATCGGCCGTGGCCCAGGCGTAGGCGCCGACCGCACTGGCGTCCTCGCCGCTGGCCCAGGCGTTGTCGCCCTGCGCCAGGCTGTAGTTGCCGGTCGCGCGCGCCTTGTAGCCGCCGGCGGTGCTGTGGTCGCCGGTGGCTTGCGCACCGTAGCCGGTGGCGGTGGCGACGCTGCCGGTGGCCTGCGCGCCCGCGCCCAGCGCGGTGGCGTTCTCGCCGGCATTGGCGCCGACCAGCACCGGCTTGCCGTCGGCATCGACGATCGGCTGGTTGTACTGGTCGTAGGCCTGGCCGCGGCCGCCGATGGCGGTGCCGCCGGTACCGCTGGCGCTGCTGCCGTTGCCCAGCGCCACCGCGTCATCGCCCATCGCCGCCGCGCCGCTGCCGAACGCCGCCGCGCCGCTGCCGTAGGCATTGGCCGCATCGCCGGCGGCCAGTGCGCCGTCGCCGTCGGCATAGGCGCCGACCGTGCCGTCGCCGCCATGCGCGAAGAACTTGGAGGTGCCTTCAGCGGTGGCGCGCACCGCATCGAGCTGCGCAAGATTCACTGCATCGGTGGACTGCGTGCCCGCGGCGACATTGACGATCTGCCGCTCGCTGCCGGCATCGCCGACCGAGACCGTGTTGGCCCGGCGCGCCACCGCGTTGGCGCCCAGCGCCACGCTGTCGGCGGCCAGCGCGGTGCTGTAGAAGCCCACCGCAGTGCTGTTGGCGCCGCTGGCCCAGGACTGCGCGCCCAGCGCGCTGGCGTAGTCGCCCGGCGCGTAGGCGAAGTAGCCCAGCGCGGTGCTCTGCAGGCCCGAGGCCTCGGTCATGCTGCCGTTGGCGGTGGAGTCGTCGCCCGAGGCGATCGCGCCGGCGCCGAACGCGGCTGCGTTGGCGCCGCTGGCCTGGGTCTGTACGAACAGGCCCAGGCCCGGGATCAGGTCGGCCGGACCGCCGACCGCCACGCTGCTGGTGCCGGTGGCCGCACTCTGCGTGCCGACCGCGGTGGCGTAGTCGCCGGTGGCGTTGGCCACCGCGCCGAAGGCCGACGCCTGCGCGCCGCCGGCGTAGGCGCCCACGCCCACCGCCGAGGCGGCGAAACCGCTGGCATCGGCGCTGGCGCCCAGCGCGGTACCGCCGCCCCCGGCGCTGGTGGCGCCGGTGTCCACCGCCACCCCGCTCTTGGTGATCAGCGGATCGCCGTTGGCGTCCACCGCCACCCCGCCGACCGCCACTGCCGCCGGCCCGGTGGCCTGTGCGTTGGTGCCGAAGGCGGCGCTGTTCTGCCCGGCCGCGACCGCGCCGCTGCCCACCGCGGTCGCCCCGCTGTTGAGCGCATCGGCGCCGGCGCCGAGCGCGGTGCTGCCGTTGCCGATGGCATTGGCGGCCTCGCCGGCGGCGAGCGCGTCGTCGCCTTCGACGTAGGCGCCGGCATCGCTGTTGCCGGCGCTGGCCTGCAGGTACTTGCCGGCTTCCTGCAGCTGCGCCACGTTGACCGCGTCGGTGGCTTCGGTGCCCGCGGCGACGCTGGTGATCTGCCGGGTCAGGCCGTTGGCCACGTCGCCGACCGAGACGCTGTTGTCGCGCGCGGCGTAGGAATGCGCGCCGAGCGCGACCGCATTGGTCGGCGCCTGGTCGCGCGCATCGTCCAGCCAGGTGCTGACGCGCGCACCGTAGCCGATCGCGGTGGCGTCGCTGCCGTTGGCCTGGCTGTCGGTGCCGAGCGCGGTGCCGTTGGTATTGAAGGTCGAGGTCACCGCGCGCGCGCCCAGCGCCACGCTGTCGGCGTTCCAGGCGGTGGCCTTGTAACCCAGCGCGATGCCGCTGTCGCCGGACGCCAGCGCATAGCTGCCCAGCGACACGGTGTACGGCGCGAACGAGCCGGCACTGTGGCCGATCGCCACCGAGTCCACGTTGCCCGGCAGGTTCGGGAACACGTTGGCGTTGTAGCCCAGCGCGATCGCGTAATCGCCCTGGCTCTCCGCGCCGGCACCGAGCGCCACGCTGCCGACGCCGGTGGCCGCGGTGATGCCGACGCTGTTGCCGGCACTCGCCGCGGCGGTGCTGACCCCGCCGATCGCCACGCTGTCGGTCCCGCTGGCCAGCGAGTTCATGCCCATCGCCACGGTGCTGGTCGCGGTCGCGCGCGCGCCGATGCCGGTCGCGGTGGCGTAATCGCCCGCCGCACGCGAGCCGTAGCCCACCGCCGTGCCCAGGTCGCCGGCCACCTCGGACAGGCCGCCGACCGCGGTGGCGCCGTCCTTGAAGGTCTGCGCGTGGTAGCCCAGCGCGGTGCTCTGCACGCCGCTGGCCGAGGTCCCGGTGCCGACCGCGGTGCTCAGCGGATCCAGCGCCTGCGCGCCGCCGCCGACTGCGGTGGCGGCCACGCCCAGGGCCTGGGTGGTCTGTTCGCGGCTGCCGACGATGAAGCCGTTCTCGTCGTACTCGTACACCGTCGCGGTGCTGCCGATCGCCGTGGCCGAGGTGCCGACCGCCGTGGCATCGGTGCCGACCGCGCTGGCGTGGTCGCCGCTGGCGACCGCGCCGCTGCCCAGTGCCGCGGCGCCGAGGCCGGCGGCGGTGCTGGTGGAACCGACGGCGGTGGTGTAGTCGCCATCGGCCAGCGCGTCCGCGCCGGCGGCGGTGGCCTGTTGCCCCTGCGCCAGCGCAGTGCCGTCGCCGCTGCCGGCGAACAGCCGCGCGGTGCCGTCGGCCACCTGCTTGACCGCATCGAGCTGGTCCAGGTTCACCGCATCGGTGCCCTCGGTACCGGCGGCGACGTTGGCGATCTGCCGCTCCTTGCCGGCGCTGCCGACCGAGACGGTGTCGGCGCGATCGGCGACCGAGCCCTGGCCGAGCGCGACGCTGCCGCTGGCGCCCGCCTTGGCGCCGTAGCCCAGCGCGGTGGAGTCGTCGGCCTGCGCCCAGGACGCCGCGCCGAACGCGGCGCTGGAGGCGCCGTCGGCCGAACTCAGCCAGCCGACCGAGGTGGAGAAGTCCCCATTGGCCCAGGCGCCGGCACCGAACGCGCTGCCGCCTTCGCCCTGCGCCTCGGTGGTGAACAGGCCGAGCACGCTGCCGCCGACGGCGGTGCTGGACACGCCGCTGGCGAGGCTGGAAAAGCCCACCGCCACGGCGTCGCCGCCGCTGGCGTTGGCGCCGTAGCCGAACGCGGAGGCGAAGTCGCCGCCCGCCTGGCTGAAGCCGCCGGTCGCGGTCGCCGCCAGCCCGGTCGCGGCGGCGGAGAAGCCGGTGGCGGTGCTCTGCGTGCCGTCGGCGCGCGCGGCGGTGCCCAGCGCGGTGGAGAACGCGCCATTGGCCTGCGCGCCGGCGCCGAACGCGCTGGCGCCCTGCGCGGCTGCGCTGGTGGTGCCTTCCAGCAGCACCTCGCCGTTGTCGTCGACGATCGACAGCGCGCCGCCGACCGCGGTCGCCGAGGCGCCGACGGCGGTGGCATTGCTGCCGACCGCAGTGGCGTTGCCACCCAGCGTGGTGGCGCCGCTGCCGAGCGCGCTGGCGCCGTTGCCGATGGCGTTGGCGCCTTCGCCGGCGGCCACCGCATTGGCGCCCTCGACGTAGGCGCCGGCATCGCTGGCGTCGCTGCCGCTGGACTGGAAGTACTTGGCGGTGGTGTCGGCGGTCTGCTTCACCGCGTCCAGCTGCGCCACGTTGACCGCATCGGTGGCCTCGGTGCCGGCGGCCACATTGGTGATCTGGCGTTCGCCGCCGGCCTTGCCGACCGACACGCTGTCGTCGCGATCGGCCACCGCGTCGGCGCCCAGCGCCACGCTGTTGCGGCCCTGCGCGACCGCGCTGTTGCCCAGCGCGGTGCTGTTGAAGCCGCTGGCGCTGGAGAAACCGCCGACCGCGGTGGCGTATTCACCCGTCGCATCCGCGGCCACGCCGACCGCGGCGCTGGCCGCGCCGGAAGCGATGCTCTCGGCGCCGAGCGCGGTCGCGCCATCGCCGCTGGCGGTGCTGTAGTAGCCGAGCGCGCTGGCTTCCACGCCGCTGGCCTCGCTGAGGGTGCCGCTGGCCACGCTGCCGTCGCCGCTGGCGTTGCTGGCCGCGCCGGTCGCGGTGCTCTGCGCGCCGCTGGCGTTGCTCTCGGCACCGACCGCGGTGGCGTAGTCGCCGCTGGCGCTGGCGTTGTCGCCGATCTGCACGGCCTGCGCCTGGGCGCTGCTGGGAAGGGCGCCGGCGCCCAGCGCCAGGGCGATCGCGCCGGCCAGGGCCAGGCCGTGTGCGCGTGCGGCACGGCGATCGCGGACGACAGCGCCGCGCGCATCGCCGCTGGCCAGTTCCGATGCCACCACCCACATCCCCAACGCGTTGTTCCAGACCTTGCGATAAATCCGATTCATCGACGACTGCTCCTCAATTCGGCTGGTTTTTGGTCAAAAAGCCACCCTCGCCCGGCGTTCCGGCCGGCCGACCCCCTGTCGGTTTTTTAGGTGCCGCACGTCCCAACCGGGACGCGAGAGGCTCACGCCTGTCGCTGCTCGGAGCTGTAGATGAACCGAGGTGGAATGCGGAACTGACTGGAGTGTTAACCCGGCCTTTCGAGTACGTCAAGTTTTTGACTGACTACGACACACGTCGTGACACAGACCGCGAATTCAGGCTTATTTCGTTAATTTTTCGATAAATATCAATGAAAACAACCCACTCGCGCCAACTTTTCGGCACGAACCTTGCCAGTCTTGACACACGGCGGTTGGAGCGATTTCGTTTCTCGTCAAGGACTTGACGCAAACGTGTGGTAGGCGCGCCAGGAACTGCACCGTCGAGTAGGCGATCGCGCCGGACGGACGCGAATGACGCCGATTGCGCGAAACAGACGCCAGTGGTCACGCGGCGGCGCGATCCGGCGCGGCGGACGACGCACCCGGATGCGGCCGCGACGGAGCGTCAGATGCAGGCGCACACCACCCGCGTGTTCACCGCGACGGTGGCGCAGGCACACCAGCGCGACCGCCAGGACGGCAGCGGCCCGTGGGACGAAACCCCGCGGCTTTTCGTAGGAGCGGCTTCAGCCGCGACCGCGCACGGTCAGATCGTCCGAAGACGGGATTCGCCCAGGACACCCATCTCGACGCACGGCGAACCGCCGGTCTGGCGGGCCCGGACACGGTCCTGCGTGGGGACTGAAGTCCCTCCCACCTGGGACACGGCGACGCGCGATCCAGCGCGTCAGCACTCGATGGGGCTGGGCAATAGGACGGACGCCGTCGCGCAGGCGCGTCGCCATCGCGGCGAGCGCGCCAGGGGCGGGCTCAGCCCACCCACACCCGCGCGTTGCGGAACATGCGCAGCCACGGCGATTCATCCGGCCACTCGGCCGGATGCCAGCTGAGGTTGAGCGAGCGCAGGGTGCGTTCCGGATGCGGCATCAGGATCGTCACCCGGCCGTCGTCGCTGGTCAGGCCGGTGATGCCGTCGGGCGAGCCGTTCGGGTTCAGCGGGTACTGCGTGGCGACGGTGCCATGGCCGTCGACGAAGCGCAGCGCCACGCGCGCGGCAGCCTGATCGACGGCGCTGTCGAATTCGGCACGGCCTTCGCCGTGCGCCACCGCCACCGGGATCCGCGAGCCGGCCATGCCACGCAGGAAGATCGACGGCGATTCCACCACTTCCAGCAGGCTGGTGCGCGCCTCGAACTGCTCGCTGCGGTTGCGCAGGAAGCGCGGCCAGTGCTCGGCACCGGGAATGATGTCCTTGAGCTGGCTGAGCATCTGGCAGCCGTTGCACACGCCCAGGGCGAAGGTATCCGGGCGTGCGAAGAACGCGGCGAAGGCATCGCGCAGCGCCGCCCGCTCCAGGATCGAGGTGGCCCAGCCGCGGCCGGCACCGAGCACGTCGCCGTAGCTGAAGCCGCCGCAGGCGGCCAGGCCGACGAAGTCGGCCAGGTCCACGCGGCCGGCGATCAGGTCGCTCATGTGCACGTCGAAGGCGCGGAACCCGGCGCGCTCGAATGCATTGGCCATCTCGATCTGGCCGTTGACGCCCTGCTCGCGCAGGATCGCCACCTTCGGCCGCTGGCCGCTGGCGACGAACGGCGCGGCGATGTCCTCGGCCGGGTCGAAGGCCAGTTTCGGCTTCAAGCCGGGCGCGGCGAAATCGCGCGCCAGCGCGTGCTCCTCGGCGGCGCTGTCGGGGTTGTCGCGCAGCGTCTGCATGGCGTGGGTCACCGACCACCAGGCATCGAACAGCTCGTCCCAACGCCATTCGGCCAGGGTCTTGCCGCCCAGCGCCACGCGCACCGCCGCGGCGGTGCTGGGGCGGGCGATGCGCTGCGCGCACTCGGTCAGCGCGTGACGCTCGACCAGGTCGGCGAACGCGGCGCGGTCTTCCCTGGCGACCTGCACCACCGCGCCCAGTTCCTCGTTGAACAGGCTGCGGAACGGATCGTCGCCCCAGGCATCGAGGGTGATGTCCAGGCCCTGCCGCGAGGCAAACGCCATCTCGCACAGCGCGGCGAACGCGCCGCCGTCGCTGCGGTCGTGATAGGCCAGCAGCATGCCGGCCTCGCGCGCATCGCGGATCAGTTCGAAGAAGGCGCGCAGCCGCTGCGGATCGTCCAGGTCCGGCACCGCGCCACCGAACGCCGGCAGCGCGCCGTCGCCATGCACCTGCGCCAGCACCGAACCGCCCAGGCGCTGCTTGCCGCCGCCCAGCCCGATCAGCCACAGCTCACTCTCGGCCTCGCGCGCCAGCAACGGCGTCAACTGCGCCCGCGCATCGGCGACGGGCGCGAAGGCGGAGACGATGAGCGAGACGGGCGAGACGCTTTTGTGCGTTTCGCTGACGCCGGGAGTGGGGAGTGGGGATTCGGGATTCGCAACAGCACCGTCCGTGCCCGTCGACCCGCTTCCACCAATCCCCAATCCCGAATCCCGAATCCCGGCCACACCCCACTGCGCCTGCATCGACAGCGAGTCCTTGCCCACCGGGATGCTCAGGTCCAGCTGCGGGCACAATTCCATGCCCACCGCCTTGACCGCGGCGTACAGGCGCGCGTCCTCGCCGTCGTGGTTGGCCGCGGCCATCCAGTTCGCCGACAGCTTGACCTGGTCCAGCGCCTGCACCGGCGCCGCACACAGGTTGGTGATCGCTTCGCCCACCGCCATCCGCGCCGCCGCGGCAGCATCGAGCACGGCCAGCGGGGTACGCTCGCCGATCGCCATCGCTTCGCCGGCGTGGGTGTCGAAGCCGGCCAGGGTGATCGCGCAATCGGCCAGCGGCAGTTGCCAGGGGCCGATCATCTGCTCGCGCGCGGTCAGGCCGCCGACGCTGCGGTCGCCGATGGTGACCAGGAAGCTCTTCGCCGCCACGGTCGGATGGCCCAGCACGCGCAGCCCGGCCTCGCGCAGGTCCAGCGCCTCGGTGTCCAGTTCCGGCCAGCGCGGCGCCGGCGGCTGCCGGGTATCGCGGTGCATCTTCGGCGGCTTGCCGAAGAGCACGTCCATGGGCAGGTCGATCGGATGCTGGGAATGGGGAGTGGGGAATGGGGAATGGGCAACAGCGGGGTCTGCCTGCTTTTCACCATTCCCGATTCCCGATTCTCCATTCCCACCGCCGAGGACACCGTAACCCACGACGAGCCGTTCCTCGGCGGTCGCCACGCCCACGGCGGCGAACGGACAGCGCTCGCGTTCGCAGATCGCGGCGAATTCGGCCAGGCGCGTCTGCGGCACGCCGAGCACGTAGCGCTCCTGCGATTCGTTGCACCACAGTTGCATCGGCGACAGCGAGGGGTCGTCGCTGGGCACGCGGTCCAGGTCGATGATCCCGCCCACGCTGGAGTCGTGCAGCAGTTCGGGGATGGCGTTGGACAGGCCGCCGGCGCCGACGTCGTGGAACCAGCGGATCGGATTGTCCGCGCCCAGCGCCACGCAACGGTCGATGACCTCCTGCACGCGCCGCTCCATCTCCGGGTTGTCGCGCTGCACGCTGGCGAAATCCAGGTCCTCGGCACTGTCGCCGGAGGCCACCGAGCTGGCCGCGCCGCCACCCAGGCCGATCAGCATCGCCGGGCCGCCGAGCACGATCACCGCATCGCCGGGCTGCAGCGGGATCTTCTCCACCTGCACGCGGTCGATCGCGCCCAGGCCGCCGGCCAGCATGATCGGCTTGTCGTAGGCGCGGGTCAGGTCCTGCGTCTCCGGCAGCTCGAAGCTGCGGAAGTAGCCGAGCAGATTGGGCCGGCCGAATTCGTTGTTGAAGGCGGCGCCGCCGAGCGGGCCGTCCAGCATGATTTCCAGCGCCGGGGCCATGCGCGGGTTGAGCGGACGCGCGCCCTCCCACGGCTGCGGCAGGCCGGGAATGCGCAGGTGCGAGACGCTGAAACCGGTCAGGCCGGCCTTGGGCTTGCCGCCGCGGCCGGTGGCGCCCTCGTCGCGGATCTCGCCGCCGGCGCCGGTGGAGGCGCCCGGGAACGGCGCGATCGCGGTCGGGTGGTTGTGGGTCTCGACCTTGATGCAGAACGCCGACGGCGTCACCGCCTCGCTGCGGTATTCGCCGCTGGCCGGATCCGGGCGATAGCGCGCGGCCGGATGGCCTTCCACCACCGCCGCGTTGTCGCTGTACGCGCTGAGCGTGTGCTGCGGGGTCTGCTGGTGGGTGTGCTTGATCATCCGGAACAGCGAGCGGTCCTGCTCCTTGCCGTCGATGGTCCAGCTGGCGTTGAAGATCTTGTGCCGGCAGTGCTCGGAATTGGCCTGCGCGAACATCATCAGTTCCACGTCGGCCGGATCGCGGCCGAGCTCGCCGAAGCGCTGGCGCAGGTAGTCGATCTCGTCCTGGGCCAGGGCCAGGCCCAGGCGCGCGTTGGCCGCTTCCAGCTGGTCCAGTGGGATGCGCTCGACCTCGCCACGCGCCGGCGCCTGGAACAGCGCCTGCGCCTGCGCGGCGTCGTCCAGCAGCGACTGCGTCATCGGATCGTGCAGCAGCTTGGCCAGCGCGGCCTGGTCGGCCGGCGCCTGCGGCCAGCCGGCCAGGTCCAGGCGCGTGCCGCGCTCGACCCGGCGGATCGCCAGCCCGGCGCCGCGGACCAGTTCGGTGGCCTTGCTCGACCATGGCGAGCGCGTGCCCAGCCGCGGCACCACGTAGCGCGAGCAGGTGCCGGCTTCGGCCGGCGCCGGCGCGTCCTGCGCCTGCAGGATGCGCCGCGCTGCGACCAGGTCGAGCGACGCGGCGTTCTCGCCGTCGATGAAATAGACGTGCCAGGCACCGGCGATGCGCACGCCGGGAACGAGGGACTGCAGGCGGGTTTCGAGCCGAGCGCGACGGAACGGCGAAAGGGCGGAAGCGCCCTCGAGGACGATCATGTCCGGGGAACCGTGTGAGGAAACGGGCTGGCTATTGTAGCGGAGAGCTGGGAATGGGGATTCGGGAATGGGGAATCGGCACAGCCGGCCGCCGAGCGGGGTCGGCGCCAGCGGACGTGCTACCGGTGGTTGGACGCCCGTTGCAACGGCGCTCTGGAGACGAAATGCGGTGCCACACCCGCGATAACGCCGCAACAAAGACCGCGCCGATGCTCCAAGGGGGAGACACCGGCGTTAAACGCCGTGCCGGGGGGGAACGAGCGCAGTCGCGCCCATTCCCGATTCCCGTTTCCCCATTCCCGGCCGCTCAGCGGCTGCCGCCCGCCTTCGTCGCTTCCGCCGCGCGCTTGTCCAGCGCTTCGCGCATCTTGGCCGGGGGCAGGTAGCCGCCGATCTGGGTGCCGTCCGGGGCGAAGATCGCCGGGGTGCCGTTGACGCCCAGGCGCTGGCCCAGGTTGTACTGCATGGTCACCGGATTCTTGCAGTTGGCCGCGCTCGGCACCTTGCCGTTGGCCTTGGCGTCGGTCAGCGCCTTCTTCTTGTCGGCCGCGCACCACACCGCGACCATGTCCTTGTAGTCCTGGCTGCCCAGGCCCATGCGCGGGTACGCCAGGTACTCCACGGCGATGCCCTGCTTGTTGAGCTCGCCGATCTCGCTGTGCAGCTTGCGGCAGTAGCCGCATTCGATGTCGGTGAACACGCTGATGGTGTACTTGGGATTGGCCGGGGCGAACACGATGCGGTCGGCACGCGGCGCCGATTCCAGCAGCTTGCGGCGGTAGTTCAGCAGGCCCTCGCTGGAGGCGAACTGCTTTTCCTGGATGTCGAACGGCTGCGCCTGGAACAGGTAGCGGCCGTCGTCGGAGACGTACAGCACCTGCCCGCCGACCACCACTTCGCGGAAACCGGGGAACGGCGCGGCGCCGATGTAGTCGGGCTTGAAGTTGGGATCGAGCTGCAGCAGCGCCGAGCGCACGCGCTGCTCGCCCGGTGCGCCGCTGACGGCGGGTGCGGCCTTGGACGCCGCGGCGGCGCCGGCCGGCGGCGTGGACTGTGCGCAGGCGGAGAGCGAAACCGCGCCGAGCAGCGCGCAAAGAGCAAAACGGAGCATTGGCGATCCATGAAGGCTACGGATTGGCCCGATTGTCGCACACCCCCCTGCGCGGTCCATGTAGACAGGCTGAGCGGCCGGCACGCCTGCCGCGGCGGCGTTCAGCCGCGCGGATGATGCTTGCGGTGCAGGCTTTGCAGATGTTCGCGCGCGACCAAGGTGTAGATCTGGGTGGTGGACAGCGAACTGTGGCCGAGCAGCATCTGCAGCGCGCGCAGGTCGGCGCCGCGGTTGAGCAGATGCGTGGCGAAACTGTGGCGCAGGCCGTGCGGGCTGATCCGCGCCGGGTCGATTCCGGCCAGCGCCGCGTAGCGCTTCACCAGCACCCAGAACTGCTGGCGGGTCAGCGCACGCCGGGCCGCATCGATGAACAGCGGCACCACGCCATCGCTGGCCGGCACCGCCTGCCCGGCCGCCAGCGCCGGACGGGCGCTGTCCAGGTAGCGCTGCAGCCAGTGCTGCGATTCCTCGCCCAGCGGCACCAGCCTTTCCTTGCTGCCCTTGCCGGTGACCCGCAGCACGCCCTGGCGCAGGTTCACCGCATTGGCCGGCAGGTTCACCAGCTCGCTGACGCGCAGCCCGGCGGCGTACATCAGTTCGAGCATGGCGCGATCGCGCAGCCCGGCCGGCGCCGTCGCGTCCGGCGCTGCCAGCAGCGCGTCGATCTGGCTCTCGGCCAGCGCCTTGGGCAGCGAACGCGGCAGCCGCGGCGGCTCCAGCAGCGCGGTCGGATCGTCGCTGCGCTCGCCGCGGCGCACACGCAGCGCGAAGAACGCGCGCAACGACGACAGCCAGCGCGCATTGCTGCGCGGCGAATAGCCCAGTCCGGTACGCCAGGCCAGGTAGTCGAACAGCGCCTGCCGATCGGCCCCGGCCAGGCCGCCGCCCGCACCGTCGCGCCAGCGCGCGAACCCCTCCAGGTCGCGGCGGTAGCTGTCCAGGCTCTGCCGCGCCAATCCCTGCTCGGCCCAGGCCGCATCCAGGAACTGCTGGATCGCCAGCGCATCGGCCTCGCGCAGCGGCGCGAGCCGTTGCGTCTGCTGGCGGCGTTCGGCGGGGGAATGCAGGGAGGGCATTTTGGGGATTCGGGATTCGGGATTCGGGATTGAATTCGGGAAAGCCTAGCCGCTTTGCCTGGGGGTGCAAGGTCGGCGTGGCCGGGCGATGCGCATCGGGATGACCTGCGCGAGCAGTGCGGCTGCGACGCATCCCGTCCACCGCAAAGCGCGCGACTGGCTCTAAGCTGTGCCGATGAGCGCCTCGCCTCCCGATCCCGCCTCCCGCCCGCGCGCGCTGCTGCTGTGGCGGCTGCTGGCGCTGTTCTACGATGCCTGGCCGGTGCTGGCGCTGTGGTTCGTGGTCTCGGCGCTGTTCACCCTCGGCTACACGCTGGAAGGCCATGCGCCGCGCGAGAACATCGCCCCGTTCAGCGCCCTGCAGTGGCTGCTGTGGCTGTGTTGCTGGGTGGTCGCCGGCCTGTACGCGACGCTGAGCTGGCGCCGCGGCGGCCAGACCCTGGGCATGCGTCCGTGGCGCCTGCGCCTGCACGGTGTCGAGGGCACCACGCCGAGCTGGGGCGCACTGTGGCGTCGCTATCTGGTCGGCAGCGTGTCGTTGCTGCTGGGTGGGCTGGGGTTCTGGTGGGCGCTGGTCGATCGGCAGCGATTGACGTGGCACGACCGCGCCAGCGGTACCCGTCTGAGCCGCCAGCCCAAAGCCAAGCCCTGACCGCAACACATGGGCGCGCGGCGGCGCGCTAACCACTCCTGCCACATCGGGACCACTGCGGCGCGGCATGACCGGGCCAGCGGCACCCGTCTGACCCGTCGACCTAAAGCAACACCCTGACCGCAGCACGTGGGCGCGCGCCATCGCGCGCAAGGTGAGAACACGGCACGTCGCACGCCGCCAACGCGCCGACGCAGCGCCTAGACCTTGGTTTGTCCCGTCACGACGCGCTCGATCACCGCCAGCCTGACCCTGTCCTCGGGCGAGTCGCTGAGGTTCAGGAACCCGTCGACGCCATGCTTGGTGCCATTGCGGAAATCCTGGAAGGTGTCCAGGATCCGAGTCGGGTAGCGCTCGAGGTGCTGCGCATCCTTCAGGAACACGGTCACGCAGTCGTTCCATTGATCCAGGTGCTGGTTGCTGACATAGGACTCGAGCAGCACCGCATCGATCTTGTTCCACTTCGCCCAGGTGACCAGCGCCTGGCCGGCGTCCGGATAGAAACGCCAGCAATCGACCGGATAGCGATGGAAGTCGCCATTGGAGGGCGTATTCAAGTAACACAGCCCGCCCGGCTTCAGCACCCGCAGGATCTCCAGGAACACCACCCAGAACATTTCCGAATGCTCCAGGCAGCTGCTCGACACCACCATGTCGATGGACGCATCGTCGAACGGGAGCGCATACGGCGAATCCAGCACGACATCGACGCCGTCGCCGCTCGCAAAATCCACACCGATGTACTCGAACTGCTCCGGGGTGACCTGGCGCAGGGTGCCGTTGAAATTCCTGGAGCCGATCTCGACGACCTTGACGCTCGATTGGCTTTTGAATGGCTCGGAGTACGCGTCAAAAAAACGCTGGCCATTACGCATTGCAGTGGGATGCATCGAAAACCCTTCCAGTTGGCAAATACAACGATTCCAGCCTCGATCGAGGCGACGGCAGCGCCGCTCGAAAGGCCGCCAATGATGGGGCACAAAGGCAATGCCACCCCTGCAGAACGCGCACGATATTGCCGGATCGGGCAGGCGGGGTAAAGCGCGGCCGATGCGACCACCGAGCGCCGCTGCGCGCCCCGAACGACCGCCGAACCCCGTGCCCGACAGCGCCCGGCGCCGCTCCTACGACATGCGCTAACTGCTGCGTTTGCGGAACAGCAACCAAGACACGGTCAGCATCACCAGCGGCGGCAAGGCGTAGGCGATGCGGTAGTCGAACTTCAGGGCGCCGGCCATGCGTCCGAAGAACAGTTGCAGCAGCCAGAACACCAGGGCGAACAGGATGCCCAGAAACAGGCGCTTGCCCATGCCGCCGCTGCGCAATGCGCCGAACGCGAACGGGATCGCGGCGAAGCACAGCGCCAGCACGTTCAGCGGATAGAACCAGCGGCTCCAGTACTGGTCCTCGTAGTCGCGCGCGTCCAGGCCGTTGCGGCGGCGGTACTCGATGCTGGTGTGCAGGTCGCGCGCCGACAGGTTGCGCGGCTTGGCCAGGCCCGAGGCCAGCGCCTTCGCATCCAGTTGCGATTGCCATGGCAGGCTGTCGAACGTCTCGCGCTGCACCGAGCGTTCGGCGAAGGTGTCGCGATAGGCCTGCTTGAGGGTCCAGCTGCTGTGACGGTGCTCGGCGATGGCGGCGTGGGTCAGCGACGCCAGCCGGCCGCTGTCGTCCAGCGTGTACAGGCGCACGTCGCGCAGTTCCAACCAGGTGCCGCCGTCGTCCTCCAGGTGCTCTTCGCCGGCCTGGGCATTGAGGAAGGTGTTGCCCTCGCGCGCCCACAATCCGGAATAGCGGGCCATGCTCATGTCGCCGTTGTACTTGGCGTTGGCCTTGATCGCGTCGGCCTGGTTCTGCGCCCACGGCGCCAGGGTCTCGCCGTTGATCACCATGACCACGGTCAGCACCGCCATGGTCGAGGCCGCCGCCAGGCTGAGCCGGCGCCGCGACAGGCCCAGCGCGCGCAGCGCGGTCAGCTCGGAGGTGGCGGCGAGCTGGCCCAGGCCCATCAGCACGCCGATCACCGCGCCGGTCGGGAACAGGGTGTAGGCGCGGCGCGGCACTGTATACGCAACGAAGGCGGCGGCATGGCCCAGGCTGTAGCTGCCGGTGCCGATGACCTTGAACTCGTTGGACAGGGCCATGATCACGTCCAGGCCCAGCAGCACCGCCCAGGTCAGCAGCACCGTGCCGAGCACGGCGCGGCCCACGTACACATCGTGCAGGTTCGGACGCAGCCTCATGCCGGCTGCCTCCGCGGCCGCGACAGCCGGCCATCGCGCAGGTACATCCATACCGACAGCGCCAGCAACGGCAGGGTCAACCACCACAGGCCGAGCGCGCGCGGCAGCTTCTCGGTGCTCAGCCACTGGGTGCCGAGGAACATCAGGTTGGTGCCGACCAGGTAGGCCAGGAACGCCAGCATGATCCGGCCATAGCGCTGCTGCCGCGGCGAACTGCGCGACAACGGCAGGGTCAGCAGCGCGAAGGCCAGCGCCAGCAGCGGCGGCGCCAGGCGCGCATGCAACTGCGCATTGGCCTGCGGGCGCGGATCGCCGATCAGTTTGTCGGTGGGCAGCAGTTCCGGATCGTCGTCCTTGCGCGCGGCGTTACGGTCGGGCAGCGCCACGTCGTTGCTGACGAAACGCATCATCCGGTAGTCCAGCCCGTCGCCGGCCAGCGGGCCCTCGACCCGGTAGCCGTCCTCCAGGCGCAGGTAGCGGTCGGCCTTGCCCTCGAAGAACATGGCGCCGCGCTGCGCGGTGACCACGTCGAGGCGGCCGTCCTTCTGGCGCTGCATGAACACCTTGCTGAGCTTGGTGCCGTCCCCGGACAGGGTGCTGATGTAGACGATGCCGCCATCGGACAACGGGGTGAAGCGGCCCGCCTCCAGTCCGGCCATCAGCAGGCTGTGGTTGGCCTCGTCGATCAGCCGGTCGGAGGTGCGGTCGGCCCAGGGGCCCAGCCACAGCGAGCACATGCCGACCAGGGTCACCACCGGGATCACCAACATCAGGATCGGCCGCAGCAGGCGCCGCGGGCCCACGCCGATGGCGGTGATCACCGCCATTTCCGAGTCGCGGTACAGCCGCGCCAGCGCCAGCAGCAGGCCCAGCATCAGCGCCAGCGGCAGGATCAGCGGCAGGTACACCACGAACTGCAGGCCCAGCTGGGAAAACAACAACTTGGCCGGGATGCGGCCATCGGCGATGTTGCCCAGGATGTCCACCAGCACACCACCGACGCTGACCACCAGCAGCACGATCAGGGTGGCCGAGAAGCTCTGGACGAAATCGCGCAGCAGGTATCGATCGAGCTTCGGCATGGGGGTGGGTTGATTTAAACTCTCGGATTCGTTCGCGGCTGCCCCAGCCTATCCGACTGGGGGTAAAGAGTCCGCGATTGTACGGATTTGCCAACGGAATCTGATCAATGGCCCTGGAATTCACCCTGAACCACGACGCCCCGGCCACCGCGGCGTTCGATTGCATCGTCGTCGGCGTGTTCGCCGACAAGCGCCTGTCCCCGGCCGCCCAGGCCCTGGACGCGGCCAGCGGCGGACGCCTGACCGCCCTGGCCGAGCGCGGCGACGTCAGCGGCAAGACCGGCGCCACCGCCCTGCTCCACGACCTGCCGGGCGTGAGCGCGCCGCGGGTGCTGGCCGTGGGCCTGGGCGACGCCGCCAAGTTCGGCGTGCCGCAATACCTGAAGGCGGTCGGCGACGCCGCGCGTGCGCTCAAGAGCGGGCCGGTGGCCAGCGCCCTGCTGACCCTGAGCGAACTGGAGGTCAAGGGCCGCGACCGCGCCTGGGCGATCCGCCAGGCAGTGATCGCCAGCGACCACGCCTGCTACCGCTACACCGCCACCCTCGGCAAGAAGAAGCCCGACGACAGCGGCCTGGCCCGCCTGGCCGTGCACGGCGACGATGCCACCGCGCTGGCCCAGGGCGAGGCGATCGCCGCCGGCGTGAAGTTCGCCCGCGAACTGGGCAACCTGCCGCCGAACCTGTGCACCCCGGCCTACCTGGCCGAGACCGCCGCCGCCTTCGCCCAGGGCGTGGACGGGGCCGAGGCCGAGATCCTCGACGAGACGCAGATGCAGGAACTGGGCATGGGCTCGCTGCTGGCGGTGGCGCGCGGCTCGGCCAACCGCCCGCGGCTGCTGGTGCTGAAGTGGCATGGCGGCGGCGACGCCCAGCCCTACGTGCTGGTCGGCAAGGGCATCACCTTCGATACCGGCGGCGTCAACCTGAAGACCCAGGGCGGCATCGAGGAGATGAAGTACGACATGTGCGGTGGCGCCAACGTCATCGGCACCTTCGTCGCCGCCGCGACCGCGCGCCTGCCGCTGAACCTGGTGGTGGTGGTGCCGGCGGTGGAGAACGCGATCGACGGCAATGCCTACCGCCCGTCGGACGTGATCACCAGCATGTCCGGCAAGACCATCGAGGTCGGCAACACCGACGCCGAGGGCCGCCTGATCCTGTGCGACGCGCTGACCTATGCCGAGCGCTTCAAGCCGGCGGCGCTGATCGACGTGGCCACCCTCACCGGCGCCTGCATGGTCGCCCTCGGCCACCAGACCGCCGGCCTGATGAGCAAGCACGACGACCTGGCCGCCGAACTGCTGGCCGCCGGCGAGCACGTGTTCGACCGCGCCTGGCGCCTGCCGCTGTGGGACGAGTACCAGGGCCTGCTGGATTCCAGCTTCGCCGACGTCTACAACATCGGCGGCCGCTGGGCCGGCGCGATCACCGCCGGCTGCTTCCTGTCGCGCTTCACCGAAGGCCAGCGCTGGGCGCACCTGGACATCGCCGGCGTCGCCAGCGACGAAGGCAAGCGCGGCATGGCCACCGGCCGCCCGGTGGGCCTGCTGTCGCAGTGGTTGCTCGACCGCGTTGCGGCCGGGAATTGAGAAACGGGAATCGGGAATCGTGAAAAGCGCCTTGTCTCACCCAACCTGGGGCGGCGCACGCGCCGCCACCCGCTGTTCCCATTCCCTATTCCCCATTCCCCACTCCCAGCCCTGATGCGCGCCGACTTCTATCTGATCGCCAAGCCGCGGTTCCTCAACGAACCGCTGCGGTTGGTGTGCGAGCTGGCGCGCAAGGCCAACGACGCCAACCTGTGGACGCTGGTGCTGGCGCGCGACATGGCCCAGGCCGAGGAACTGGACGAGCTGCTGTGGGCGTTCGATGCCGACGCCTACATCCCGCACCAGATCGCCGACGCCGATGCCGACGAGGAAGAGGCGCAGGTATTGATCGTCCCGCCCGGCGTCGACGCGCCGCAGCGGCCGCTGGTGATCAACCTGCGCGATGCGCCCTACCTGGGCGCCTGCGACCGCGTGCTGGAAGTGGTGCCGGCCGACCCGTCCGCGCGCGACCCGCTGCGCGAGCGCTGGAAGCAGTACAAGGCCCAGGGCTACGCGGTCAGCAAGCACGATATGTGATGGAGCGGAGAATCGGGAAAGGAGAATCGGGAATCGTTTCTCCAAGCGCCGCATCGAGGCGGCCCCGGCTCTGCGCTCCATCGATTCCCCATTCCCGATTCCCGATTCCCAGCCCATGACCACCCTCGCCTCCAGCTACGATCCCACCTCCTTCGAATCGCGCCTGTACGCGCAATGGGAAGCGTCCGGTTACTTCGTGCCGTCCGGGAAAGGCACGCCGTACACGGTGCTGCTGCCGCCGCCGAACGTGACCGGCACGCTGCACATGGGCCACGCCTTCCAGCAGACGCTGATGGATGCGCTGGTGCGCTACCACCGCATGCGCGGCTTCGACACGCTGTGGCAGGTCGGCAGCGACCACGCGGGCATCGCCACCGAGATGGTGGTGTCGCGCAACCTGACACTCGAAGGCAAGGGCGAGACCCGCGATTCGCTGGGCCGCGACGGCTTCATCGCCAAGGTCTGGGAGTGGAAGCAGCACTCCGGCGACACCATCGAGCGGCAGATGCGCCGGCTCGGCACCTCGGCCGACTGGTCGCGCAGCACCTTCACCATGGACCCGCAGCCGTCGGCGGCGGTGATCGAGGCCTTCGTGCGCTGGCACGAACAGGGGCTGATCTACCGCGGCCAGCGCCTGGTCAACTGGGATCCGGTGCTGAAGACCGCGATCTCCGACCTGGAAGTGGAGAACGTCGAGGAAGACGGCTTCCTGTGGTCGATCGCCTACAAACTGGAAGATGGCGCCAGCTACGAGCACGTCGAGCACGACGCCGACGGCAACGCCACCCTGCGCGAGACCCGCGACTACCTGGTGGTCGCCACCACCCGCCCGGAAACCCTGCTCGGCGATACCGCGGTGATGGTGCATCCGGAGGATGCGCGCTACGCGCACCTGATCGGCAAGACGGTGACCCTGCCGCTGACCGGCCGCCGCGTGCCGGTGATCGGCGACGATTACGTGGACCGCGCGTTCGGCACCGGCGTGGTCAAGGTGACGCCGGCACACGATTTCAACGACTACCAGGTCGGTGTGCGGCATGGGTTGCCGATGATCAACCTGTTCACCCCGACCGCTGCGCTCAACGATAGCGTCCCAGCCAAGTACCGCGGCCTGGACCGTTTCGACGCGCGCAAGGCGGTGCTGGCCGATCTCGAGGAGCAGGGCATCCTGGTCGAGACCAAGCCGCACAAGCTGCAGGTGCCGCGTGGCGACCGCACCGGCCAGGTGATCGAGCCGTACCTCACCGACCAGTGGTTCGTGAAGATGGACGCGCTGGCCAAGCGCGGGCTGGAACTGGTCGAGTCCGGGCAGATCCAGTTCGTGCCGCCGAACTGGATCAACACCTACCGTCACTGGATGGAGAACATCCAGGACTGGTGCATCAGCCGCCAGCTGTGGTGGGGCCATCGCATTCCGGCCTGGTTCGACGACACGGGCAAGTACTACGTCGGCCGCGACGAGGCCGACGCGCGCGCCAGGGCCGGCCTCGGCGCCGACGTCGCCCTGCACCAGGACAGCGACGTGCTGGAAACCTGGTTCTCCTCGCAGCTGTGGCCGTTCGCGACCATGGGCTGGCCGGATCCGCAGGCGATGGCCGAGCGCGGCTTCGACCGCTACCTGCCGTCGAGCGTGCTGGTCACCGGCTTCGACATCATCTTCTTCTGGGTGGCGCGCATGATCATGGCCACCGACAGCTTCACCGGGAAGGTGCCGTTCCGCGACGTCTACATCACTGGCCTGATCCGCGACGCGCAAGGCCAGAAGATGTCCAAGTCCAAGGGCAACGTGCTCGATCCGCTGGACATCATCGATGGCATCGACATCGAGGCCCTGGTCGCCAAGCGCACCACCGGGCTGATGAAGCCGCAGGATGCCCCCAAGATCGAGAAGGCCACGCGCAAGGAATTCCCGAACGGCATCGCCGCCCACGGCGCCGACGCACTGCGCTTCACCATCGCCGCGCTGGCCGGCCACGGCCGCGACATCAAGTTCGACCTGGGCCGCGCCGAGGGCTACAAGAACTTCTGCAACAAGCTGTGGAATGCCAGTCGCTTTGTGCTCATGAACACGCCGGGTGGGGATTCGGGAGTCGGGATTCGGGAGTCGCAACAGCTTGCACCGGTCACCGATGCCGAGAAGTGGATCCTGCTGCGGCTGCAGGCGGTGACCGCCGAGGCGCAGGCGCAGTTCGCCGCATATCGCTTCGACCTGCTCGCGCAGTGCCTATACGAATTCGCCTGGAACGAGTTCTGCGACTGGTTCCTGGAACTGGCCAAGCCGGCGCTGAGCGGCGACGACGCGGCCGCCGCCGACAGCACCCGCCACACCCTGCTGCACGTGCTGGAAACCCTGCTGCGCCTGCTGCATCCGCTGACCCCGTTCCTCACCGAGGAACTGTGGCAGCAGGTGGCGCCGCGCCTGGGCATCGCCGCGCCGACCATCTCGCTGCAGCCGTACCCGGAGGCGGCGGCGATGGACGTGTCCGCCTACGCCGGCGCTGCGGCCGACGTCGAATGGCTGAAGGCGATGGTGTCGGCGCTGCGCCGCGTGCGCAGCGAACTGCAGGTGGCGCCGTCGCGGCAGGTGCCGCTGCTGCTGCAGGGTGGCCAGGCGCAGGACCGTGCGCAGATCGATAACCCCACGGTGGTTTCCGAAAGGTCCGCTCCCTCTTACTGGACGCAAGACCGCGCCCGCGTAGAACGGTTCACGCCGCAGCTGCGCTTCCTGCTCAAGCTCGACGATATCGAGTGGCTGCAGGATGGTGCCACGGCGCCGGCCGCGGCTACCGCGATCGTCGGCGACCTGAAGCTGCTGGTGCCGCTGGAAGGCCTGGTCGACCTGGACGCCGAACGCCTGCGCCTGGACAAGGAGATCGCCCGCGTCGCCGCGGAGAAGGACAAGAGCGAGGCCAAGCTGGGCAAGTTCACCGACAAGGTGCCGCCGGCGGTGATCGAGCAGGAACGCCAGCGCCTGGCCGACTGGAGCGCGCAGCTCGACGGCCTGCGCGCGCAGCGCGCCAAGCTGTAGCGCGACACTGGTTGTAGGAGCGGCTTCAGCCGCGACCTCCGCCCATGACGGGTCGCGGCTGAAGCCGCTCCTACAACACAAGCATCGGCGGCGCGGCGCAGTGCCGCGTCACGGGCATCGGCGGCGATGCGGACGGCCTCGGACCATTCCAACGTCATGTCGGCCTGGTACCGCGGCTGACACCCCATCGCCGCACCACCACGCCGCCTGGCCTTCCAGGCAGCGGCGCAGCGATCCCTCAGAGCTTGCCGGCGCCGGCCTTGGCCTTGACGTCGGCCGCCACCTTGTTCGCCGGCAGCAGCGAATAGGTGTACGGCGGGGTCCAGCCGATGCTGTTGTTCCACGAGCAGGTCAGCGCCTGGCCGTTGAGCAGCGAGCCGAAATCGCGGTAGACGCTGCCGCCGTAGTCGGCCGCGATCTTGTCGCAGCTGCTCACGCCGCTGATGTCGAAGACGTTGTTCTCGGAGAAGATCTTCGATTCCTTGCCGACGCCGTGCGCGTAGGAGAACGGATACACCGCGTTGCTGGTGCTGCCGACGTGGTAGTTGTTGTACAGATGCACCTGGCCGAAGCGCACCCGCGGCGCGCGCGCGGAGATGTTCTCGAACAGGGTGTTGTGGATGGTCACCTTGAGCTTGCCGCTGTCGGTGCTGGAGGCGCTGTCGCTGGACCCGATCAGGTTGTTCTTCTCGTGCGACTTGAACGCCGAGTAGGACACGGTGACGTAGTTGGCGCCCTTCTTGATGTCCAGCGCGCCGTCGTGGTGCTGCTTGGGCCGGCCGTTGGCGGTGCCGTTCTGGTCGTCGGTGCGGCGGCCGTCGGTGAAGGTGACGTGGTCCACCCACACGTTGCTGGCGCCCTCGATGGTCATGCCGTCGTATTCGGAGTTCCAGTTGCCGGCGCTGCCGTCGTCCGGATCCCACACCGGCTGCGGATCCCACGGATTTTCGATGGTGATGTTGCGCACGATCACGTCGTTGGCCTTGACGTAGAAATAGCCCTCGCGGATCTCGGCGTTGCTGCCGACGCCGATGAGGGTGGTCTTGGTCGGGACGTCCAGGCGCGCGCGGCTCTTCATGTCGGCGGTGGTGCTGTAGGGCGTGCCCTCGCTGATGTCGATGATGCCGTTGACCTTGATGATGCGGCCGTTGCTGCCGGCGCTGGCCTTCAGCGCGGCCTTCAGCTGCGCCGCAGTGCTGACGCTGTAGATGTCGGCCGCGGCGGCCTTGGAACCGCCCTTGGTGCCGCCGTTCTGCGTGGCCCAGCCGGTGGTGGCGACCTCCAGGCTGGCGTCGGCATGGGCGGCGCCGGCGAGGCCGGCCAGGCACAGGGCCAGGCCGAACGTGCGCAGCGGCGAGCGCGGCGATGGAGCGATGCGGGACTGCGTGGTCATCCTGGAAACCTCGTGAGCATGCGTGGTTTGGACGCAGGCGCGCGCGCTCCGTCACGGCGGAATGCACGGCGACGCCTGCGCGGTCGCTGTCCCCTCGGACAACTGCGGGTCATGCCTTCGTGGGAGGCAGGCGCCGAAGAGGCGCGCACTGTAGGCAGCGCGCGGCGGCTGTAAAGCGCCGCGGTAGACACCCACGATCCAGCGGCAGGATGTGTGAGATGCGTCGCACAAATCGGCCGCGCGCGACAACGTGCCGCGGCGCCCACGCTGCGGGACAACAACGCTGTCCCACCGACAGGAGGGCGACATTGCAAAGCAGCCTGCAACCGCGCCAGCACCGCGCAAAAGCGCGCATGGCGGACGCGGGACAGACGCGCAGTTCGGCAGCCCGACAGCGGCAGCGACAAGGCAAACGCGGGACGCACGCAGGCGGCGGCGTGCGACAGTCGCGGAATCCGCCACCCAGGTGAAGCGGCGGCGCGCGGCGCGCGAACACGCCTCAGGACATGCCGTCGAAAAACAGCTCGATCGCCATCACCAGTGCGTCCTCGCGGCCGTTCGCGGCCGGGTAGTAGCGCGGGCGCCGGCCGATCTCGTTGAAGCCTTCGCTGTGGTACAGCGCGATCGCATTGGGATTGGACGGGCGCACTTCCAGGAACACCCGGCGCGCGCCGAGATCGACGCCGTACTTGATCAGCGCGCGCAGCAGCAGCCGGCCGTAGCCGCGCGATTGCCGCTCCGGCGCGACGCAGACGTTGAGGATATGCGCCTCGTCGGCGGCGACGCTGATCACCCCGTAGCCGACGATCGCGCCCTCCTCGACCAGCACCCAGCCCGGGTAGCCGGCCTGCAGGCAGTCGCGGAAGATGCCGCGGGTCCAGGGGAACGGATAGGCGCGGCGCTCGATCTCCATCACCGCGTCCAGGTCGGCCTCGCGCAGGGCGCGCAGCGTGGCCGGCGGCGCCGACGCCGAACCGAGCGCGCTCATCGTGGCGCCCGCTTGCGCAGCGCGCGCAGCTGCGGCCACAGCGCGCGCTTGGCCGCGGCATTGCCGCGCAGTTCGTCCAGCGGCCAGGTCGCCATCAGCGCCTGCGTGGCCGGATCGTTGGGATTGAGGCCGGAGGCGCGCAGCAGGGCGATCTGCAGGCGGTCGGGCAGGCGCAGGCCGACCCGGCGCGCCGCTGTCGCAGGCGCCGCACGCGCCGCGTCCGGCTGCACCGCCGGTGCCGGCGGTGCGGGCGCCCGCCGCCGCTCCGGTGCGCCGCCGGCCGGCATGTCGGCGGCATGGCCGCCACGCGGGGGCGCCGATGCCGATGGCGCACGCTGCACCGGCGCCGCCGGCTCGGGCGCCGGCGACGGGACGGGCTCAGGCTCGATCACGGCCGCGGCATCCACGTACACCGTGTGGCCGAGCGCCTGCAGCCAGCCGAGCTGCTCGGCCGACCACAACGGCGCATGCATGGACGCGTGCTCGCTCATGCCGCGTCCGGCACCTTGCGCCAGCGCCGCCACAGCCACAGGCACGGCCCGGACAGCGCGTACAGCACGCCGATCGCCAGTAGCGCCCGCGCCAGATCGATGACCAGCACCGCCAGCACGATCGGCGCCAGCACCAGCATCAGGAACGGCACCCGGTCGGTGCGCGGGCCCTTCTCGCCGCTGCCCTTGAAGCTCCAGAAGCGGATGCGGCTGACCATCAGCAGCGCCGCGGTCACGGTCAGGCCCAACGCCACGTAGCGCAGTTGTTCGCCGTCCCAGCCCAGCGAGCCGTCGGCGAAGGACCACACGAAGGCCATCATCAGCCCGGCGGCGGCCGGGCTGGCCAGGCCCACGAACCAGCGCTTGTCGACCGTGCCGACCTGGGTGTTGAAGCGGGCCAGGCGCAGCGCGGCGCAGGCCGCGTAGAGGAACGCCGCCGACCAGCCGACCCGGCCGAGCATGCTGCCGTCGAACTTCAGCGCCGACAGCGACCAGTGGTACATCACCAGCGCCGGCGCCATGCCGAAGCTGACCAGGTCGGCCAGCGAGTCGTACTGCACGCCGAATTCGCTGCTGGTGCCGGTCAGCCGCGCCACGCGCCCGTCCAGCCCGTCCATCACCGCGGCCACGAACACCGCCACGCTGGCGTGCACGAACTGGCCGTTGGCGGCGGCGATGATGGCGTAGAAACCGGAGAACAGGCCGGCGGTGGTGAACAGGTTCGGCAGCAGGTAGATGGTGCGCGAACGGGGGGGCGGTCGGGATGGGTCCATCCCGCCAGTCTAATCGACTTGCCAGGCCCGTCGGCGGGTGCTGCAATCGGCGCTCCCGCCGCGCCCTGGAGACCGAGATGCGCGCCCTGCCCCGGTTTTGCTGCCTGTCCCTGCTCGCCGTCAGCGGCATGCTCGGCGCCACCACCCTGTACCAATGGAAGGACGCCCAGGGCGTCACCCACTATGCCGAGACCCCGCCGACCGGCGGCAAGTACCAGGTGCGCAAGGTCGACACCCGCGGCGACGCCCCGGCCGAGACGCCCGCGGCGGCCCCGGCCGAGAACGGCCAGTGCCTGACCGCGCGCAAGAACCTGGACATCCTCAACAAGCCCGGCAAGATCACCACCGACAGCGATGGCGACGGCAAGCCGGACGGGGAACTGGACGAATCCCAGCGCGCCGCGCAGAAGGCCCTGGCCGAGGCCGCGATCAAGGCCTACTGCAGCCCGGCGGCCGCACCCGCCAAGTAAGCCGAACCCGCCCCGACACGCGGGGCCGGCCGCGGGCGATGCCCGCAGCGCCGGTAATGACTGGCAAAATGGGCGACCCGCCGTCTGCGAAGCCCCTCGATGCGCCTTTCCCAGTTCCACCTGCACACCACCAAGGAAACCCCGGCCGACGCCGAACTGGTCAGCCACCAGCTGATGCTGCGCGCGGGCATGATCCGCAAGCTCGCCTCCGGCCTGTACACCTGGTCGCCGCTGGGCCTGCGCGTGCTGCGCAAGGTGGAAGCGGTGGTGCGCGAGGAAATGAACCGCGCCGGCGCGGTGGAAGTGCTGTTCCCGACCATCCAGCCGCGCGAACTGTGGGACGCCACCGGGCGCTGGAGCAAGTTCGGCGGGCTGATGCTGCGCATGCAGGACCGCAAGGAACAGGACTACTGCTACAGCCCGACCGCCGAAGAGGCCGCCGCCGATTTCGCGCGGCAGGAGCTGAGCAGCTACAAGCAGCTGCCGGTCAACTTCTACCAGATCCAGACCAAGTTCCGCGACGAGATCCGCCCGCGCTTCGGGGTGATGCGCGCGCGCGAGTTCCTGATGAAGGACGCCTACTCGTTCCACATCAGCGACGAGGATCTGGCGCGCGAATACGAGAACATGAAGGCGGCCTACACCCGCATCTTCACCCGCCTGGGACTGCAGTTCCGCGCGGTGCAGGCCGATTCGGGCGACATCGGCGGCGACGCCTCGCAGGAATTCCACGTGCTGGCCGCCTCCGGCGAGGATTCGCTGGCGTTCTCCACCGGCTCGGACTACGCGGCCAACGTCGAGGCCGCAATCGCCGCGGCCCCGGCCCCGCGCGCGGCAGCGGGCGAGGAACTGCGCAAGGTCGCCACGCCCACCCAGAAGACCTGCGAGGCGGTGGCCGAACTGCTCGGCCTCCCGCTGCAGCGCACGGTCAAGTCGGTGGCGGTGATGGCCGGCGAGACCTTCGTGCTGGCGCTGGTGCGCGGCGACCACACGGTCAACGAGATCAAGCTGGGCAAGGTCGCCGGCCTGGCCGGCTACCGCATGGCCAACGAGGCCGAGATCCTTGCGCATCTGGGCAGCGAGCCGGGCTTCCTCGGCCCGCTGGGTCCGCGCCAGCCGATCCGCGTGGTCGCCGACCGCGACGTGGCGGCGCTGGCCGACTTCGTGGTCGGTGCCAACGAACGCGGCTTCCACCTGGCCGGGGTCAACTGGGGCCGCGACCTGCCGGAACCGGACGCCGTCGCCGACCTGCGCAACGTGGTCGAGGGCGAGCGCGCCCACGACGGCGGCGAGATCCGCCTGGCCCGCGGCATCGAGGTCGGCCATGTGTTCCAGCTCGGCCGCCAGTATGCGCAGGCGCTGGACGCCACCGTGGTGGACGAGAACGGCAAGACGGTGACGCTGGCGATGGGCTGCTACGGCATCGGCATTTCCCGCATCGTCGCCGCGGCGATCGAGCAGAACCACGACGATGCCGGCATCCGCTGGCCGCAGCCGATGGCGCCGTGGACGGTGGCGGTGTGCGTGATCAATCCCAAGCGCGATCCGGCGGTGGACGCCGCCGGCGAGGCGCTGCTGGCCGAGCTGCAGCAGGCCGGGCTGGACGCGGTGCTCGACGACCGCGGCCTGCGCCCCGGCGCGATGTTCGCCGATATCGAACTGATCGGCGTTCCGCACCGGGTGGTGGTCTCGGAGCGGGGATTGGCCGCCGGCACCTTCGAATATCGCGCGCGCAGCGGCGGCGATGCCGAGCACCTGGATCGAAGCGCCTTGCTCGCACGCCTGCAGGCGTGACGAAAGGGCCGGGAGGATATCCCGGCCCTTTTTCTTTACGCCGCCGTCACGCGATATGGGGGAAACCGGAGCGGCATGTTCGCAATTGAATACGCCTGGCATGGATCCATAAGGACATATTCCCACGGCATTGCGACTGGAAATACTCGCAGCGAATAAGCCGGATATTTGTCAATCCGATAAAGCATCATTATGATCCTGCGCTGGCCAGGGAATGGCGGAAGCCACCACCCATTTTCCGGAGTAAAGATGACCATCGATCTCAGTGGCCTGTCGGCCAAGCAGTTGGGCGCCCTCATCAAGACCGCCAAGAAGCAGCAGTCCATCGTCGCCAAGCGCACCCCCATCGCCAAGGTCCGCACCCAGCTGGCGCGCCTGGCCAAGAGCCACGGCTACAGCATCGAGGAAGTCTTCGGCGGCGCTCCCGCCGCGCGCGGCCGCAAGGCCGGCAAGCCGGGTCCGAAGCCGGGCCGCAAACTGGGCAAGGTTCCGCCGAAATACCGCAATCCCGCCAATGCCGCCGACACCTGGACCGGCCGCGGCAAGCAGCCGCGCTGGCTGGCCGACCTGGTCGCCAAGGGCAAGAAGGTCGAGGATTTCCTGATCGCCGGCGGCGCTGCCAAATCCGCTGCTGCCCCGGCCAAGAAAACCGCCAAGAAGGCCACCAAGCGCGTCGCCAAGAAGGCCAGCAAGAGCGCCGCGCCGAAGGCCTGATTCGCCGCGACGACCGTAACGGAAAACGCCGGCGCATGCCGGCGTTTTTCTTTTCAGCATTCAAAGATTCTTGCGCGCCGGGACCAACAGATTGCCGAACAACAGGCCGGCGACCAGCGCCATCACGATATTGGTCACCGTCAATAGCGCCGATTGCCCGCCGATCACGTCCTGCTGCTGGACCATCGTCAACAGCCCGCGCAGGCTGGCGCTGCCGGGCACCAGCATGATGATGCCCGGCAACCGGACCAGCGCGCCCGGCCGCTGCACGATGCGCCCGAACAGATTGCCGGCCGCGGTCAGCACCATCGCCGAGAGGAAGATGCCGACCGGGCTGCCCCAGGCGTCGCCGGCGAAGCGCGCGATCGCGTAGCCGGCCACCGAGGCGGCCATCACGAACGGATAATCGCGGCCGCTGGCCTTGAACAGCAGCGCGAACGCGTAGGCGGCCACCAGCAGCGACGCCCACTCCACCCAACCGTGCTGCGGACGCGACGCCTGCACCATCGGCTCCAGCCCGAGCAGCTGCGCCAGCGTCACTGCGATCACCGCGCCGACGGTCAGCTTGAGGATGGTGGTGACCGCGCCGGCGAAGCGCGCCGTGCCCGAGACCCAGTGCTGGCTGGTCAGTTCGTTGACCGCATTGGTCAGCGCCATCCCCGGCAGCAGCACCACCAGCGAAGCGATGATCACCGTATTGAGATTCAGCGGCGCCACGAAACTGGCCACCAGGGTCGCGACGAAACCGGCCAGCAGCGCGGCCAGCGCATCGTTGGCCTCCTTGGTCGCCGGGCGCTTGTCGGTGAGCTGGGTGAGCACGCCGATCAGCAGGCCAATGGCGCTGGCGGTGGCGATATCCAGCCACGGCAGGCGCCACAGCCCGGCCACGCCGGCCGCGGCCAGGCCGAAGCCGAGCACCTGCATCGCCATCCAGCGCCGTCCCGGCGGCTGGTCCAGCTGGCGCAGCGCGGTGTGGCCCTGGGCCACGCTCATGCGTCCGCTGGCCACGTCGTCGGCGATGCGGTCGGCGACGCTGAGCTTGTGCAGGTCGTTGTCGCCGGGCGCCAGCCGCACCACGCGGGTGATGTCGCTGGACCCGATCGCCTTGGTCGGGTCGCTGAAGCTGAGGATCAGTCCGGTCGGGTTGGACCAGGGCTCGCAGTCCAGGTCCAGTTGCTGCGACAGCGCCACCACCGCCGCCTCGAGACGCTGCGCGGTGGTGCCGTAGGTGTGCAGTCGCCCGGCGATGTCGGAGACGAAGGCGATGCGCTGCGCGTAGGTCGCGTTGGCGGAGGGGCTGACGGTGGGAGCGGCGGGCATGTCGGCTAGTATGGCGCGAACGCCGCGCCCGGCCACCCCGCCGCGGTCACCACATCTGCAACACGGGCGAAACAGGTATGCTCGCGCACCGGACGCCCCCATGATCGAACCGCAACCGCCCAAACTCAGCCAGGACGACCGAGACCCCTCGCGGGTGCGGCTGACCGGCAGTTGGACCCTGGCCACCGCCCTGGCGTCCTCGGAAGTGCTGCGCGGGATGCCGGCCGGCACCACCGGCATCGACGCCAGCGGCATCGGCCAGCTGGATTCGGCCGGCGTGCTGCAGCTGATGCGCTACGCCACCCGCAACGGCATCGCCCACGAGGCGCTGGATTTCCGCCAGGACCACCGCGCCCTGGTCTCGACCATCGAGGACGTGGCCGACGACCGCCCCAAGCGCAAGCGCGACTACGGCTTCGCCGCGGCGCTGGAACGCCTGGGCTACGCGGTGCACCGCAACGGCAAGGAAATCGTCGCCCTGGTCGGCTTCCTCGGCGAAACCCTGGTCAAGCTGCTGCGGCTGCTGCACGCGCCGCGCCGGTTCCGCCTGACCGCCACCGTGCACCACATGGAGCAGGTCGGCCTGGACGCGGTGCCGCTGGTGGCGCTGCTGTCGTATCTGGTCGGCGCGGTGATCGCCTTCCTCGGCTCCACGATCCTGCGCGACTTCGGCGCCGAGATCTACGTGGTGGAACTGGTGAGCATCGCCTTCCTGCGCGAGTTCGCGGTGCTGCTGACCGCGATCGTGCTGGCCGGGCGCACCGCCAGCGCCTTCACCGCGCAGATCGGCGCGATGAAGGCGCGCGAGGAGGTCGACGCGATCCAGACCCTGGGCCTGGACCCGATGGACCTGCTGGTGATCCCGCGGCTGGTGGCGCTGCTGCTGATGCTGCCGCTGCTGACCTTCGTGGCGATGATCGCCGGCCTGGCCGGCGGCGTCACCGTCGGCGCCTTCGACCTGGGCATCCCGCCGCAGATGTATCTGGCGCGCATGCACGACACCATCCAGATCCGGCACATGCTGGTGGGCCTGTCCAAGGCCCCGATCTTCGCCATCGTGATCGGCCTGATCGGCTGCCTGGAGGGACTGCGCGTGGAAGGCACCGCGCAGTCCGTCGGCGAGCGCACCACCTCCAGCGTGGTGCAGACGATCTCGCTGGTGATCATCATCGACGCGATCGCCGCGCTGTGGTTCATGAACATGGGGTGGTGAGTTGAAGCCGGGAATCGGGAATAGAGAATCGGGAATGGGGAACGCCGGCCGCGTCAGCGACGTCGGCCGGGAGCGCATGCCTTGACGATTCCCGATTCCCCACTCCCCATTCCCGACCAGGAACTGGCCATCTCCGTTCGCGGTCTGGTCAACCGCTTCGGCAGCCAGACCGTGCACGAGGATCTGGACCTGGACGTGCGCCGTGGCGAGATTCTCGGCGTGGTCGGCGGCTCGGGCACCGGCAAGTCGGTGCTGATGCGCACCATCCTCGGCCTGCGCGAGCCCGATGCCGGCAAGATCCAGGTGCTCGGCGTGGATACCGATTCCGGACGCCGCGCCGATCGCCTGCACGTGGAGCGCAATACCGGCGTGCTGTTCCAGGACGGCGCACTGTTCTCCTCGCTCACCGTCGGCGAGAACGTGCAGGTGCCGCTGAAGGAGCATTTCGGCGAACTGCCGGACAGTTGGCACTACGAGCTGGCGCTGCTGAAGGTGAAGCTGGCCGGCCTGCCCGCCGACGCGTTGAACAAGCTGCCTTCGCAGTTGTCCGGCGGCATGCGCAAGCGCGCCGGGCTGGCGCGCGCGCTGGCGCTGGATCCACCCCTGTTGTTTCTGGACGAACCCACCGCCGGTCTGGACCCGATCGGCGCGGCCGCCTTCGACCGGCTGATCCGCACCCTGCAGGAAGCGCTGGGGTTGACCGTGTTCCTCATCACCCACGATCTGGACACCTTGTACGCTATCTGCGACCGCGTGGCGGTGCTGGCCGACCGCAAGGTCATCGCCAACGCGCCGCTGGCCGAGATCGAGCACGTGGACCATCCGTGGATCCAAGAGTATTTCCACGGCCCGCGCGCCCGCGCCGCACGCGATGCCAAGACCGCCTGGACCGAGACCCCCTGAGCCCATGGAAACCAAAGCCAATTACGTGCTGATCGGCGCCTTCACCATCGTGGTGGGGATCGCGCTGCTGCTGTTCGGACTCTGGGCCGCCAAGTACTCCTCCGACCGTACCTGGCAGGAATACCGCGTGGTGTTCCGCGAGGCGGTGACCGGCCTGTCGGTCGGCAGCCCGGTGCAGTACAACGGCATCGCGGTGGGCTCGATCACCGAGCTGACCCTGGCGCCGAACGACCCGCGCCAGGTGGTGGCGCGGATCCGGGTCAACTCGACCACGCCGATCAAGAGCGACACCCGCGCCAAGCTGGGCATCACCAGCCTGACCGGCCCGTCGATCATCCAGCTCTCCGGCGGCACCCCGGAAGCGCCATCGCTGACCTCGATCGACAACAGCGATGCGCCGATCATCCAGACCACGCCCTCGGCGCTGCAGAACATCACCGACACCGCCAACCGCATCGTCGAGCGCCTGGACGAGGTGCTCAGCGACCGCAACGTCGCCAGCATCACCGCCACCCTGCACAACTTGGAGACCATCAGCGGCGGCCTGGCCGACCGCGACCAGGGCATGCAGTCGCTGATCGTCAGCGCGCGCGACGCCGCGCGCAACCTGGACACCACGCTCAAGACCACCAACGGCACCATCCAGCGCCTGGACCAGAATCTGGTGCAGCAGTTGCCGCCGATCCTGGACAAGCTGGAGGACACGCTGAGCAAGCTCGACTCGGCCGCCGGCAATGCCGACCAGATTCTTGGCGAGAACCGCTCGGCGATCAACAGCTTCGCCAACGACGGCCTCGGCCAGCTCGGCCCGACGCTGACCGAACTGCGCGGCCTGATCCGCGACCTGCGCCGGGTCAGCGACCGCCTGGACAACAACCCCGCGCGCTACCTGCTCGGCCGCGACGCCCCGAAGGAGTTCAAACCCAAATGAAGCCGATGCGCGCCTTCCTCCTGCTCGCCATGCCGGCCCTGCTGCTGGCCGGCTGTTCGCTGCCCGGCGGCAGCAAGGAGCCGGTGACGATCTACGCGCCGGACGTGCGCGTCGCCGCCGACCCGGCCTGGCCGCAGGTGCGCTGGCAACTGGCGTTGACCAAGCCCAGCGCCGCGCGCGTGGTCGACAGTTCGCGCATCGCGGTGCGGCCGACGCCGGACGAACTGCAGGTGTATGGCGGCGTCAGTTGGGCGCAACCGTCCACCGACATGCTCGAGGACATGCTGCTGCGCGCGTTCGAGGATTCCGGGCGCATTCCGGGCGTGGCCCGGCTCGGCACCGGCATCCGCGCCGACTACAAACTGCTGCTGGACCTGCGCCGCTTCGAATCGGACTACGCCGGGCGCGCGGTGCCGTCAGCCACCATCGAACTCAATGCCAAGCTGCTGTACAGCGCCGACCAGCGCGTGGTCGCCTCGCGCACCTTCCTGGTGACCCAGCCCGCCGCCGGCACCGCCGAATCGCAGGTGGTCGATGCCTTCAGCCAGGCCCTGTCGCAACTCGGCCACGACGTGGTCGGCTGGACCCTGCAGCAGGGCCAGGCCGACGCCGCCACCGCGCTGGCGCCCAGCGTGCCGCCGCCGGCCAGCCCGAAGCCGCCGCGACGCTGATTGACTCCCCTCTCCCACCGGGAGAGGGGTCGGGGGTGAGGGTGCGGCGGCCAGGGAGCCATCTCTCCAGACGCCTCCCTAGCAACCCCTACCCTCATCCGCCCCTTCGGGACACCTTCTCCCAAAGGGAGAAGGGATCACAGCTTCGCTCCCCTCTCCCACCGGGAGAGGGGTCGGGGGTGAGGGTACGGCGGCCGCGGAGCCGTCTTCCCCAGACACGTCACTAGCCATCCGACCCTCATCCGCCCCTTCGGGGCACCTTCTCCCGGGGGGAGAAGGAAGGCGCAATGCGGCGGAACGTCAGGTTGATCCGCTCCCCCACCGGCTTGGCAGTGCGCGGCAGGGCGTGCCGGTACAGGCGCTGGGTGTCGCCCGCCATCAGCAGCAATCCGCCGGAAGTCAGCTCCAGCGCCTGCCGCAGCGCCGGCTGCTGGCGATGGCGCAGCACGAAGCGACGCGTGGCGCCCAGGCTCAGCGAGGCGATCACCGGCGCCGGGCCGAGTTCGCGCTCGTCGTCGCTGTGCCAGCCCATAGCGTCGCGGCCGTCGCGGTAGCGGTTGGCGAGCACGCTGTTGAACGCCACCCCGGTCTCGGCCGCCAGCCGCGCACGCAGCGGCAGCAGCGCCGCCGGCCACGGATGCGGTGCGAAGCGGGTGCCGGAATAGCGGTAGCTGGCGTCGGCGTCGCCGATCCAGCAGCTCAGCCGCGGCGAATCCACCAGCTTGCCGAACAGGCGGATGCGGTGCACTTCCCACGGCACCTCGCGCAGCAACTGCGCGCACAGCGCCGCGGCCGCGGCCGGGTCCAGCCACTCGCGATACCAGCGCAGATCGGCGCCGGGCAGGTCCAGTTCCATCGCGCCACGCTAGCATGCCGGCCGCCACCATACGCCGGCGTGCGGAATTTGCCCCTTCACGCGCAAACCCTGAAAATGCAGGCAGCCAGAACGAGCCAACGGGAGCGGAGCAGATGACGGGAACCGAGGGCGGCGCCAATGCGCCGGAGCCAGTGGAGCGCGACGTCATGGAATACGACGTCGTCACCGTCGGCGCGGGCCCGGCCGGGTTGGCGTTCGCGATCCGGCTCAAGCAGCTCAACCCCGACATCTCGGTCTGCGTGATCGAGAAGGCCAGCACCATCGGCGCGCACATCCTGTCCGGTGCGGTCATCGAACCGGCGCCGCTGGACGCGCTGCTGCCGGGCTGGCGCGACAACCCGCCGCCGATCTGCGTGCCGGCGGCCGAGGACGAGTTCTGGTACCTGAGCAAGGACGGCGGGTACAAGTTCCCGATGGTGCCGCCGGGCATGCGCAACCACGGCAACTTCATCGTCAGCCTCGGCGCGATGTGCGCCTGGCTGGCGCCGCAGGCCGAGGCGCTGGGCGTGGAGATCTACCCCGGCTTCGCCGCCGCCGAGACCCTGCACGCCGAGGACGGCACGGTGCTGGGCGTGCGCATCGGCGACATGGGCGTGGCCAAGGACGGATCGCACAAGCCCGGCTACACCGCCGGCATCGACATCCGCGCCAAGGTCACGGTGCTGGCCGAAGGCGCGCGCGGGCACCTGACCAAGCGCCTGATCGCGCGCTTCGCGCTCGACGCCGGCCACGATCCGCAGGCGTTCTCGATCGGCATCAAGGAGCTGTGGCAATTGCCCGAGGGCCGGGTCAGCCCCGGCAAGATCGTGCACACCCTAGGCTGGCCGGCCGACAGCAAGACCTATGGCGGCAGCTTCCTGTATCACCTGGAGAACAACCAGGTGGCGCTGGGCTACGTCAGCGGCCTGGACTACCACGATCCCGAATACCGCCCGTGGGAGGCCTTCCAGCAGTGGAAGAACCACCCGATGATGAAGGCGCTGCTGGACGGCGGCACCATCCTCTCTGCCGGCGCGCGCGCCATCGCCAGCGGCGGCTGGCAGTCGCTGCCGAAGGTGGAGATGCCCGGCGCGCTGCTGATCGGCGACACCGCCGGCCTGCTCAACGTGCCCAAGATCAAGGGCACCCACCAGGCGATCCGCAGCGGCATGCTGGCCGCCGAACACCTCGCCGCCGGCGCCGCGCTCGACCCGACCGGCTTCGACGCGCGCCTGCGCGGCTCGGAGGTGATGGCCGAGCTGCGCCAGGTGCGCAATATCAAGCCCGGTTTCAAGAAGGGCCTGTGGTTCGGCCTGCTCAACGGCGCCTGGGAGACCCTGGTCAAGGGCGCCTCGCCGTGGACGCTGAAGGTGGGCGCCGACTGGAAGAGCCTGGACCGGCTGGGCGAGCACGAGCAGCCCAAGCGCGACTACGTGCAGCGCGAGCTGGCCCCGCGCGACCGCCTGCAGGGCGTGTACTTCGCCGCCACCGAGCACGACGAGGATCAGCCGGTGCATTTGCACGTGCGCGATCCGCAGATCTGCGTGACCCGCTGCACCGAGGAGTACGGCAACCCCTGCACGCGCTTCTGCCCGGCGGCGGTGTACGAGATCGTCGACGACGCGGCCGGCAAGCGCCTGCAGATCAACGCCGCCAACTGCGTGCACTGCAAGACCTGCGACATCAAGGATCCTTACGCGATCATCGACTGGGTGACGCCGGAAGGCGGCTCCGGGCCGAACTACCAGAACCTGTGAGCGCAGGCCTGCCCGCGCGCCTGAAGACCGCGCTGTTCCTGACCCTGCGTGCCGGCTTTCGCGCCCTGCCGTTATCGCCGGCGCAGCGTGATCGCCTGCGCGCGCGCTTCCTGGAGCGCCATGCGAACTTGGTGCCGCCATCGCCGCGCGGGCGTGTCGGCAGCGGCCTCGGCGAACGCCGACCGCGCGCGCGCACCGACGAGCGCGCGATCGGCCATGTGTCCTCGCAGCAAGCGCCGTTGCCCACGCCGCTGCCGGCCACCGTGGTGGCGTTCTACCTGCCGCAGTTCCATCCGATCCCGGAGAACGATGCCTGGTGGGGCACCGGCTTCACCGAATGGCGCAACGTCACCCGCGCGCTGCCGCAATTCGAAGGGCACGTGCAACCGCGGCTGCCGGCGGACCTGGGCTTCTACGACCTGCGAAACCCGGACAGCATGCGCCAGCAGGTGGCGCTGGCGAAGCAGTACGGCGTCGGCGCGTTCTGCTTCTACTTCTACTGGTTCGGCGGCAAGACCCTGCTGGAGACGCCGCTGCGGCAGTGGCTGGACGATCCCACGCTGGAACTGCCGTTCTGCCTGTGCTGGGCCAACGAGCAATGGTCGCGGCGCTGGGACGGCCGCGGCGACGACGTGCTGATGGCGCAGGCGCACAGCGCGCAGGACGACCTGGACTTCATCGCGCACGTCGCCGACTACCTGCGCGATGCGCGCTGCCTGCGCGTGGACGGCCGGCCGATGCTGCTGGTGTACCGCCCGCACCTGCTGCCGGATCCGCAGGCCACCGCGACGCGTTGGCGCGACTGGTGCCGCGCGCACGGCATCGGCGAACTGCACCTGGCCTACGTGCAGGGCTTCGAGCGGCCGGACCCGCGCGACATCGGTTTCGACGCGGCGGTCGAGTTCCCGCCGAACATGAGCACTCCGCGCTCGCTGGCGGCCGACCAGCACCTGCTCAATCCCGACTACAGCGGCGCCGTGCTGGATTGGCGCGCCCTGGCCGCAGAAATCGCCGCGCGCCCGCTGCCCGACTATCTGCTGTATCCAGGCGTCAACCCGGGCTGGGACAACGAAGCGCGCCGCCCCGGTGCCGGCCGCGTCTATCTGCATGCCTCGCCGCGCGGCTACGAGGACTGGCTGCGCACCACGATCCACACGCGGCTGCAGGGCCGCCGCGCCGAGCAACGCCTGGTCTTCGTCAACGCCTGGAACGAGTGGGCCGAAGGCGCCGTGCTGGAGCCGGATGCGCGGCTGGGTCATGCCTATCTCGACGCCACCCGCCGCGCGCTGGCGCCTCTGCCGGCGCGCGACACGACACCGCACGCGATCATCCACGCGTGGTATCCGGACGTGCTGCCCGAACTGCTGGCGCAACTGGCGGCGAGCAACCTGCCATGGCGCCTGCTGGTCACCACCTCGCCCGACCAGGCCGATGCGGTGCGCGCGCACCTGCGCGCGTGCGCGTTCCCGTTCGAGGTGATGGTGCTGGAAAACCGCGGCCGCGACATCCTGGCATTCCTGCACGCGGCCGAGCGGCTGCTGCGCGAGGGCGTGGACGTGGTGCTGAAACTGCACACCAAGCGCAGCACCCATCTGTCCAACGGCGATGCCTGGCGCAGCGAACTGCTGCAGCGCCTGGCCGGCGCCGACCGCGCCGCGCGCGTGCTGCAGGCCTTCGCCCAGGAGCCTGCGCTCGGCCTGGTCGCACCCGAAGGCCATCTGCTGCCGTTGACCGAGTTCTGGGGCGGCAACCGCGCGGGCGCCGACTATCTGCTGCGCCGCACCGGCCACAGCGACGCGCGTCTGGCGCAGGCGCAGTTCATCTCCGGCAGCATGTTCTGGGCGCGCCTGCAGGCGCTGCGGCCGCTATTGGACAGCGGCCTGTACCCCTCGGAATTCGAGGCCGAGCAAGGGCAGCTCGACGCCACCCTGGCGCATGCGGTGGAACGGCTGGCGGCGCCGCTGGCCGAGCGCGTCGGCTATCGCGTCACCACCGTGGCCGACCTGCTCGGCCAGCCGCCACCGCGATCCGCCGACTACGCCTACGCGCAGCGCAGCGCCTGAGCGGCGCTGTTCCGGCGCTTATCCGCGCCGGAACGGCACGCCGGTCTTGGCCACCAGTTCGGCCTCGTCCACGCCCTCGGCGGTCTCGACCAACACCAGGCCGCTGTCGGTGACGTCGAACACCGCCAGGTCGGTGATGATGCGGTCGACCACGCCGACGCCGGTCAGCGGCAGGTCGCAGGCCGGCAGGATCTTGTGGCTGCCGTCCTTGGCCACGTGTTCCATCAGCACGACCACGCGCTTGACCCCGGCCACCAGGTCCATGGCGCCGCCCATGCCCTTGACCATCTTGCCGGGCACCATCCAGTTGGCCAGGTCGCCCTTCTCGCTGACCTGCATCGCGCCGAGGATGGCCAGATCGATATGACCACCGCGGATCATCGCGAAGGAATCGTGACTGCCGAAGTAGCTGGCGCCGGCGCGGGCGGTGACGGTCTGCTTGCCGGCGTTGATCAGGTCGGCGTCGACCTCGTCCTCCGTCGGGAACGGGCCGATGCCGAGCAGGCCGTTCTCCGACTGCAGCCACACGTCCACGCCCGCGGGGATGTGGTTGGCGACCAGGGTCGGCAGGCCGATGCCCAGGTTCACGTAGGCGCCGTCGGTGAGTTCGCGGGCGGCGCGCTGCGCCATGTCGTCGCGGGTCCAGGCCATGTCAGGCGTCCTTCTGGCGCAGGGTGCGCTGTTCGATGCGTTTTTCGGGATGCGGGTTGTGCACGATGCGGTCGACGTAGATCCCGGGCAGGTGCACCTGGTCCGGATCCAGGCTGCCGGTCTCCACGACCTCCTCGACCTCGGCGATGCAGAGCTTGCCGGCCATCGCGCAGGCCGGGTTGAAGTTGCGCGCGGTCTTGCGGAACACCAGGTTGCCGGCGGCATCGGCCTTCCACGCCTTGACCAGGGCCACGTCGGCGCGCAGCGCGGTCTCCAGCACGTAGTGCTTGCCGTCGAACTCGCGGGTCTCCTTGCCCTCGGCCACCACCGTGCCGTAGCCGGTGGCGGTGAAGAACGCGGGGATGCCCGCGCCGCCGGCGCGCAGGCGTTCGGCCAGGGTGCCCTGCGGGTTGAATTCCAGCTCCAGTTCGCCGGCCAGGTACTGGCGTTCGAACTCCTTGTTCTCGCCGACGTAGGACGAAATCATCTTGCGGATCTGCCGCGTCGCCAGCAGCTGGCCCAGGCCGAAGCCATCGACGCCGGCGTTGTTGGAAATCACCGTGAGGCCGCTGACCCCGCTGTCGCGCAGGGCGGCTATCAAGGCCTCGGGGATGCCGCACAGGCCGAAGCCGCCGACCGCCAGGGTCTGGCCGTCCGCCACCACGTCGGCCAGCGCCGTGGCCGCATCGGGGAAAAGCTTGCCGCGCCGCCCGCCCGCAGGGGTAGAGGTGTCGCCCATTCGCCAGCTCCGCATTGGAATGTAGACAGCTAGTTTAGCCGCTCGGGGACTGCGACCCCCGCCGCACCGCCGCAACGACCGATTAAGCGCCGTAACGTTACACTCCGGTTTCCCCCAACTAGGACCCTCTTCCATGTCGCTTCCCGCATTCAAGGCCTACGACATCCGCGGCCGCGTTCCCGACGAACTGAACGAGGACTTGGCCCGCAGGATCGGCGTGGCGCTGGCGGGGCAATTGGGCAGCGGGCCGGTCGTCGTGGGCCACGACGTCCGCCTGGCCAGCCAGGGGCTGCAGGACGCGCTGTCGGCCGGCCTGCGCGCCAGCGGCCGCGAGGTGATCGACATCGGCCTGTGCGGCACCGAGGAAGTGTATTTCCAGACCGACCACCTGCAGGCCGCCGGCGGCGTGATGGTCACCGCCAGCCACAACCCGATGGACTACAACGGCATGAAGCTGGTGCGCGAGAACGCGCGCCCGATCAGCTCCGACACCGGCCTGTTCGCGATCCGCGACACCGTCGCCGCCGATACCGCGCCAGCCGTCGAGCCGACCGCTGCCGAGCATCACCGCCCGGACAAGAGCGCCTACATCGAACACCTGCTGAGCTATGTCGACCGCGCAACGCTCAAGCCGCTGAAGCTGGTGGTCAACGCCGGCAACGGTGGCGCCGGCGCCATCGTCGACCTGCTCGCGCCGCACCTGCCGTTCGAGTTCGTGCGCGTCTTCCACGAGCCGGACGGGCACTTCCCCAACGGCATTCCCAACCCGCTGCTGCCGGAGAACCGCGCCGCCACCGCCAACGCGGTCAAGCAGCACGGCGCCGACTTCGGCATCGCCTGGGACGGCGACTTCGACCGCTGCTTCTTCTTCGACGCCGACGGCCGCTTCATCGAGGGCTACTACCTGGTGGGCCTGCTGGCGCAGGCGATCCTGGCCAAGCAGCCGGGCGGCAAGGTCGTGCACGACCCGCGCCTGACCTGGAACACGATCGAGCAGGTCGAAGAGGCCGGCGGCATTCCAGTGCTGTGCAAGAGCGGCCACGCCTTCATCAAGGAGAAGATGCGCAGCGAGAACGCCGTGTACGGCGGCGAGATGAGCGCGCACCACTATTTCCGCGAGTTCGCCTACGCCGACTCCGGCATGATCCCGTGGCTGCTGATCGCCGAGCTGGTGTCGCAGTCCGGCCGCTCGCTGGCCGACCTGGTCGAGGCGCGCATGCGCAAGTTCCCGTGCAGCGGCGAGATCAACTTCAAGGTCGCCGACGCCAAGGCGGCGGTGGCACGGGTGATGGAGCATTTCGCCTCGCACTCGCCGACGCTGGACTACACCGACGGCGTCAGCGCCGAATTCGCCGACTGGCGTTTCAACCTGCGCAGCTCCAACACCGAACCGCTGCTGCGCCTGAACGTGGAAACCCGCGGCGATGCGGCGCTGCTGGAGCAGCGCACCCAGGAGATCTCCGAGCTGCTGCGCGGCTGATCCCACCACCCTCCCCTAGACGCACTATGGAGTTCCCCCGCCCATGAGCGACGTCCTTCCCATCATCCTGTCCGGCGGTTCCGGCACGCGGCTGTGGCCGCTGTCGCGCGAGTCGTATCCGAAACAGTTCCTGCCGCTGGTCGGCGAGCAGAGCATGCTGCAGGCCACCTGGCAGCGCGCGGCACCGGTGGCCGCGCACGCGCCGATCGTGGTCGCCAACGAGGAGCACCGCTTCGTGGCGGCCGAGCAGTTGCAGCAGATCGGCGTGAAGCCGCATGCGATCCTGCTCGAACCCAAGGGCCGCAACACCGCGCCGGCGATCGCCGTGGCGGCGCTGGAGGCCTTGCGCGATGGCGCCGATCCGCTGTTGCTGGTCCTGCCCTCCGACCATGTGATCGGCGACGAGGCCGCCTTCCAGGCCGCGGTGCGCGTGGCCGCCGTTGCGGCCGAGCAAGGCAAGCTGGTGACGTTCGGGATCAAGCCGACCGCACCGGAAACCGGCTACGGCTACATCAAGGCCGCCGCCGGCGACGGCGCACACGCGGTCGAGCGCTTCGTCGAAAAGCCCGACCTGGCCACCGCGAAAAGCTACCTGGCCTCCGGCGAGTACTACTGGAACAGCGGCATGTTCCTGTTCCGCGCCTCGCGCTATCTGGAAGAACTGCGCACGTTCCAGCCCGCCATCGCCGACGCCTGCACCACGGCGTGGCAGGCCGCCAAGCGCGATGCCGACTTCACCCGCCTGGACAAGGAGGCCTTCGCCACCAGTCCCTCCGACTCCATCGACTACGCGGTGATGGAGAAGACCGCCGACGCGGTGGTGGTGCCGCTGGACGCGAAGTGGAGCGACGTCGGTTCGTGGTCGGCGCTGCTGGACGTGTCGCCGCAGGACGCCAACGGCAACGCCCACCACGGCGACGTGATCGAGATCGATTGCCGCAACACCTACGCCTACGGCTCGCGCCTGATCGCGATGGTGGGCCTGCAGGACGTGGTGGTGGTGGAAACCGACGACGCGGTACTGGTCGGGCACCGCCAGCGCATCCAGGAAGTGAAGGACATCGTCGCCAGGATCAAGGCCAACGGCCGTTCCGAGGCCACCTGGCACCGCAAGGTGTACCGCCCGTGGGGCGCCTACGATTCGATCGACAACGGCCAGCGGTTCCAGGTCAAGCGCATCACGGTCAAGCCCGGCGCCACGCTGAGCCTGCAGATGCATCACCACCGCGCCGAGCACTGGATCGTGGTCAGCGGCACCGCCGAGGTCACCCGTGGCGACGAGGTGCTGCTGCTCACCGAGAACCAGAGTACCTACATCCCGCTCGGCGTGACCCATCGCCTGAAGAACCCGGGCAAATTGCCGCTGGAGCTGATCGAAGTGCAGTCGGGCAGCTATCTGGGCGAGGACGACATCGTGCGCTTCGAGGACACCTACGGTCGCACCTGAGTTCGGCGCACGCCGCAAACGCAAAGAGCCGGGCATTGCCCGGCTCTTTGTTTTTGACGGCGTGGTCTACCGGGTGCGACGGTCAGGTGGCCGGCGCTGCCGCGGCGAGTTCGCCGATGACCTGACGCAGACCATCGCGCCACTGCGGCAGTTCCAGCGCGAAATCGCGCTGCAGGCGCGACACGTCCAGGCGCGAGTACGCCGGACGCTTGGCCGGGGTCGGATAGTCCGCCGTGGTGATCGGCAGCACCCGTGGCGCGCGCGGCAACAGGCCCGCCGCCACCGCCTCGGCGAAGATCGCCTCGGCGAAGCCGTGCCAGGTGGCCTCGCCGGCCGCGGTCAGATGCCAGGTGCCGGACGGCAACGTCGCGCGCTGCGCCAGCACCCGCGCGGTGACATCGGCGATCAGCGCCGCCGGCGTCGGCGTGCCGACCTGGTCGGCGACCACCTTGAGTTCGTCGCGGTCGGCGCCGACCCGCAACATGGTGCGCAGGAAATTGTGCCCGTGCGCCGCATAGACCCAGGCGGTGCGGAAGATCAGGTGCTGCGCACCCGAGGCGCGGATCGCCTCCTCGCCAGCGAGCTTGGTGGCGCCGTACACGCCCAGCGGCGCGGTCGGCGCGTCCTCCGGGTAGGGCTGGGTGCCCTGGCCATCGAACACATAGTCGGTGGAGTAATGCACCAGCGGCACACCGTGCGCCGCGCACCAGGCGGCGATCGCCGCCGGCGCTTCGGCATTGGCGCGGTGCGCCGCCGCGGCGTCCTGCTCGGCGCGATCGACCGCGGTGTAGGCCGCGGCGTTGACCACCGCCGTCGGCCGCAGCCGGTCCAGCAATTCGACCAACGTCTGCGGCTGGTCGAAATCGGCGCGCTCGCAGGCGCTGCCGTCGGGCAACTGGCCGCTGCGCGTGGTCGCAACCACCGGCCCCTGCCCGGCCAGCGAGCGCAGCAGTTCCTGCCCGACCTGACCGTTGCCGCCGAAGACCAGCACGCTCATGGCTGGTAGACCGGCAGGCGCTCGACCGGGATATCGGCCAGGAACGGCGCAACCGCGTCCTTGCCCGACAGCACCGGCTCGGAGATCGGCCAGTCCACGCCGATCGCGGCATCGTCCCAGCGCACGCCGGCGTCGGCTTCCTTGACGTACACGTCGGTGCACAGATAGCTGAACACCGCACGCTCCGACAGCACGGCAAACCCGTGCGCGAAACCTTCCGGAATCCAGAACTGCTTCTTGTTCTCCGCGCTCAGCACCACCGCGGCCCAGCGGCCGAAGTGCGGCGAGCCGTGGCGGATGTCGACGGCGACGTCGTACACCTCGCCTTCCAGCACGCTGACCAGCTTGCCCTGCGGCCGCGGCCACTGATAGTGCAGGCCGCGCAGCACGCCCTTGGCCGAGGTGGAGACGTTGCTCTGCACGAACTTGGTCGGCAAGCCATGCTCGCCGAAGCGCTCGGCGTTCCAGGTCTCGAAGAAATAGCCACGCGCGTCGCCGAACACCGCCGGCTCGATCACCACGCAGCCAGGCAGATTGGTTTCAATCACTTTCACGGAACGGATCCTCGTACAGCCAGTTCATGCAGGTAGGTGCCATAAGCGTTCTTGCGCAGCGGAGCGGCGAGTTTCTCCAGCTGCGCGGCGTCGATCCATCCCTGCCCGAAGGCGATCTCTTCCGGGCAGCACACCTGCAGGCCCTGGCGCGACTGGATGGTCTCGATGAAATTGGAGGCCTCGTGCAGCGACTGGTGGGTGCCGGTGTCCAGCCACGCGTAGCCGCGGCCCAGCGCCTCCAGGTGCAATTGGCCCGCTTCCAGGTAACGGCGGTTGAGATCGGTGATCTCCAGTTCGCCGCGCGGCGACGGCTTCAGTTCCGCGGCATGGTCGCTGGCCTGACCATCGTAGAAATACAGGCCGGTGACCGCGTAGTTGGAGCGCGGCTTGGCCGGCTTCTCCTCGATGTCGATGACCTTGCCGGAGGCGTCGAACTCGGCCACGCCGTAGCGCTCGGGATCGTTGACCCAATACCCGAACACGGTCGCGCCATGCTGGCGCGCATCGGCGCGGCGCAGGGTCTCGGTCAGACCATGGCCGTGGAAGATGTTGTCGCCCAGCACCAGGCAGCTCGGCTTGCCGGCGACGAAGTCGCGGCCGATCAGGTAGGCCTGGGCCAGCCCGTCCGGGCTCGGCTGCACCGCGTACCGGATGTCCATGCCCCACTGCGCGCCATCGCCCAGCAGCGCCTGGAACAGCGCCTGCTCGTGCGGGGTGTTGATGATCAGCACCTCGCGGATGCCGGCCAGCATCAGCACGCTGAGCGGGTAGTAGATCATCGGCTTGTCGTACACCGGCAGCAGCTGTTTGCTGACGCCCTTGGTGATCGGGTACAGCCGCGTGCCGGAGCCGCCAGCGAGGATGATGCCCTTGCGTTGTGTCATGAGGTCTTTCCTGTGGACGTGCGCACGTGGATGTGCGGACGCATGCGAGGGACGCGGGTTACGCCGCAGTGCCGATCCGTTCCAGCCGATAGCTGCCGTCGAGCACGCCCTGCACCCAGTCCTGGTGGCTCAGGTACCAGTCCACGGTGAGCGCGATGCCCTGTTCGAAGGTGTAGTGCGGTTCCCAGCCCAGCTCGTTCTTCAGCTTGGACGCATCGATGGCGTAGCGGCGGTCGTGGCCGGGCCGGTCGGCGACGTAGGTGATCTGGCTGGCGCGCGGCTTGCCGTCCTCGCGCGGACGCCGCGCGTCCAGCAGCGCGCAGATCGCCTGCACCACCTCGATGTTCTGCTTCTCCGAGTTGCCGCCGACGTTGTAGGTCTCGCCCACCTTGCCCTTGGCCAGCACGGTGCGGATCGCCTCGCAGTGGTCGCCGACGAACAGCCAGTCGCGCACCTGCTTGCCGTCGCCGTACACCGGCAGCGGCTCGCCGGCCAGCGCCTTGGCGATCACCAGCGGAATGAGCTTCTCGGGGAAGTGGTACGGGCCGTAGTTGTTGGAGCAGTTGGTGGTCAGCACCGGCAGGCCGTAGGTGTGGTGGAACGCGCGCACCAGGTGGTCGGAGGCGGCCTTGGACGCCGAGTACGGCGAGTTCGGCGCATACGGGGTGGTCTCGCTGAACTTGCCGGTCTCGCCGAGCGTGCCGTAGACCTCGTCGGTGGACACGTGCAGGAAGCGGAACGCGTCGCGGCGGCCGTCCGGCAGCGCCTTCCAGTGATCGCGCACCGACTCCAGCAGACCGAGCGTGCCGACCACATTGGTCTGGATGAAGGCGCCCGGGCCGTCGATCGAGCGGTCCACATGGCTTTCGGCGGCGAAATTGACCACCGCGTCGGGCTGGTGCTCGGCGAGCAGGCGGCCGACCAGGTCGCGGTCGCCGATGTCCCCGTGCACGAACACGTGATCGGGGTTGCCCTCCAGCGACGCCAGCGTGTTCAGGTTCCCGGCATAGGTGAGTGCGTCCAGGTTGATCACGCGTACGCCGCGCGCCACTGCCTCGAGCACGAAATTGCCGCCGATGAAACCGGCACCGCCGGTCACGAGCCAAGTCGCCACTGTGTATCTCTCCTGATTGGGCGCCGTCGGCGCCTAATGTCCAAACCACACAGGATATACGCTTTATATGAACCGGTCGTGGTCGCTGCGGGCGGCGATCGCGTCCGCCGAACGGGCCCACCATACGCCCTCGCATGGTCCCTCGCGCCCGGTTAGAATCCTCCGCCTGCCCCGTGCCAGCCGCCGCGGCCGGGCCTTCCCGCACTGCTGAAGGATCTCGTACACGATGAAAATCCTCGTCGCCTACAAGCGCGTGGTGGACTACAACGTCCGCATCCAGGTCAAGCCGGACGGCTCCGGCGTGGTCACCGAGGGCGTCAAGCTCTCCGCCAACCCGTTCGACGAAATCGCCCTGGAAGAGGCGCTGCGCCTGCGCGATGCCGGCATCGCCAGCGAGGTGGTGGTCGCCACCATCGCCCCGGCCGACGCCGCCGCGCACCTGCGCAATGGCCTGGCGATGGGCGCCAACCGCGCCATCCACGTGGTCGCCGACGCGGCGATCCAGCCGCTGACCGCCGCGCGCACCCTGCTCAAGCTGGTCGAGCAGGAGCAGCCGGACCTGGTGATCCTCGGCAAGCAGGCGATCGACGACGACGCCAACCAGACCGGGCAGATGCTGGCCACGCTGTGGGGCCGTCCGCAGGCGACCTTCGCCGGCAAGCTGGTGGTGGCCGACGGCAAGGCGACGGTGACCCGCGAGGTCGACGCCGGCCTGGAGACCCTGGAAGTGGACCTGCCGGCGGTGGTCACCACCGACCTGCGTCTGAACGAGCCGCGCTTCATCAAGCTGCCGGACATCATGAAGGCCAAGAGCAAGCCGCTGCAGACGCTGGCCTTCGCCGACCTGGGCGTGGAGGCCAACGACAGCCTCACCACCACCCACTACGCCCCGCCGGCCAAGCGCAGCCGCGGCGTGATGGTCAAGGATGCCGCCGAACTGGTGGCCGCACTCAAGCAGAAGGGGTTGCTGTAATGGCCAAGATCCTTATCGTCGCCGAACATCTCAACGGGCAGCTCAACGCCGCCACCGCCAAGTGCGTCAGCGCCGCGCAGGCGCTGTCGGCCGAGGCCATCGACATCGTGGTGCTGGCGTCCGATCCGGCCGCGGTGGCCGCCCAGGCCGCGCAGATCGCCGGCGTCGCCCGCGTCCTCACCGTCGCCAACCCCGCCAACGCACACGCCATCGCGCAGGTGCTGGGCCCGCAGATCGCTGCCCTGGCGGCGGGCTACACCCACGTGTTCGGCCCCTCCACCACGTTCGGCAAGGACCTGATGCCGGTGGTGGCCGCCCTGCTCGGCGTCAACCAGATCTCCGACCTGATGGCCGTGGACGGCGAGTACGCGTTCAAGCGCCCGATCTACGCCGGCAACGCCATCATCAGCGTGCAGGCGCCGGCCGACCAGATCGTGGTCGCCACCGTGCGCAGCGCCTCCTGGCCGGAAGCGGCACAGGGCGGCAGCGCGGCGGTCGAAGCGGCCAGCGTGGACGCGACGCTGCCGAGCCACACCCGCTTCGTCGGCCTCGCCGCCGGCAAGTCCGACCGCCCCGACCTGCAGAGCGCCAAGCGCGTGGTTTCCGGCGGCCGCGGTGTCGGCTCGGCGGAGAACTTCCAGATCGTCTACCAGCTCGCCGACAAGCTCGGCGCGGCGGTCGGCGCCTCGCGCGCAGCGGTCGATGCCGGCTACGTGCCCAACGAACTGCAGGTGGGCCAGACCGGCAAGATCATCGCGCCGGAGCTGTACGTGGCGGTCGGCATTTCCGGCGCCATCCAGCACCTGACCGGCATCAAGGACGCCGGCACCATCGTCGCGATCAACAAGGACGCGGAATCGCCGATCTTCGAGATCGCCGACATCGGCCTGGTCGGCGACCTGTTCACGGTGCTGCCGGAGCTGGAAAAGGCGCTGGGCTGAGCCGTCAAGGGGACCCGGGGATGATGCCGCACGGCGCCGACGGCGTGCCCGCGCCACGCCACCGTGCGGATCATCTGGCGCTGTTCGTCGTGCTGCTGTGCGGCGGCTACCTGGCCGCCCTGTGGTGGATCGACCGCGGCAACGGCACGTTCGCCCGGCTCGGCGCGATCTGGCCGTTGCTGGCAGTGGCGGTGCTGCCGGTCTCGGCCAGCTACCTGTTCCGCTTCTGGCGCTGGCGCTGGCTGCTGCAACGGCAAGGCCACGCAGTGCCGTTCTGGCTGGGCTGGGCCGCCTACCTGGCCGGTTTCGCCTTGACCGCCACGCCCGGCAAGGCCGGGGAATTGCTGCGCATCCGCTATTTCGCCCGCATGGGCGTGCCGGCGGGGCGGACGCTGGCGGTGTTCGTGTTCGAGCGCGCCTCCGACCTGCTGGTGATCCTGGCGCTGTCGCTGCTGGCCGCACCGGTCTTCCCCACCCTGGGCACGCTCGCCGCGGTAGTGCTGGGCTTCGTCGCCCTGCTGTTCGGCGCCGCCGCCTGGCCGGCGCTGCTGGCCTGGCTGGACGGCCTGGGCCGGCGCCTGCCCGGGCGCTGGCTGCGCAGGACGGCGCAGTTCGCCATCTTCGCCGCCACCGAGCTGCGCGCCTGCCTTGGAACGGCACAGCTGCTGCGCAGCCTGATCGCCGGCGTGGGCGCCTGGGGCCTGACCTCGGCGGTCTTCGTCGGGCTGTGCAGCGGTCTGGGCCTGGACCTGGACCCGCTGGTCGCGTTCGGCATCTACCCGCTGGCGATGCTGATCGGCGCGCTGTCCTTCGTCCCAGGCGGGGTCGGCACCACAGAACTGGCGATCGTGCTGATGCTGGACCGGCTCGGCGTCGCCACCGCCGATGCGATCGCGGTCGCGGTGGCCGCGCGGCTGGTGACGCTCTGGTACGCGGTCGCCGTGGGCGCCCTGGCGATGGGGGCCACCGAATTCCTGCAACGACGCCAGGTCGCCTGAACCGCTGGTTATAATGCGGCCCCGCTATGCATCACCAGGCCGCAGCATGTCTTCCCCCCCCAGCTCCCCCGCCGACCGCCCGGCTGTCTCAGGGCGCGCGCTTTGCGTGGATCTGGACGGCACGCTGCTGAATTCGGACATCCTCTACGAGTCCCTGCTGGCCCTGCTGGCGCGCAATCCGCTGTACGTGTTCCTGCTGCCGCTGTGGCTGCTGCGCGGCAAGGCCGCGCTGAAGCGCGAACTGGCCGCCCGAGTCACGCTCCCGGCCGAGACCCTGCCCTACAACGAGCACGTGCTGGAGCTGCTGCGCACCACGCCGCAGCGCCCGCGCGTGCTGTGCACCGCCTCCGACCAGTTGCTGGTCGCGCCGATCGCCGCGCACCTGGGCCTGTTCGAAGAGGTCATTGCCAGCGATGGCCAGCGCAACCTGTCCGGCCGCAACAAGGCCGACGTCCTGGTGCAGCGGTTCGGCGAAGGCAATTTCGACTATGCCGGCAACGGCCGCGTGGACCTGCACGTGTGGGACAAGGCCGGCGGCGCCTGGGTGGTCAACAACGGCAACGGCTTGCGCGCGGCCGCCGCGCAGCGCACCACCGTGCACGGGCACTGGCCGGCGCCGCCGCGCGCCCGCGCCTGGCTCAAGGCGCTGCGCCTGCACCAGTGGCTGAAGAACCTGCTGGTGTTCGTGCCGCTGCTCACCGCACACCGGTTCCTGGAAGGCGAATCGGTGCTGCAGTCGGTGATCGCCCTGGTGGCGTTCGGACTGTGCGCCTCCGGCGTGTACGTGCTCAACGACCTGCTCGACCTCACGCCCGACCGCCAGCATCCGCGCAAGCGCAAGCGGCCGTTCGCCGCCGGCCGGCTGCCGCTGCTGCAGGGCCTGTTCGCCGCACCCGCGCTGACCGTGGCCGGACTGGCGCTGTCGCTGGCCTGCAACCTGCAGTTCACCCTGGTGTTGCTGACCTACTACGTGATGACGCTGGCGTACTCGCTGCGGCTCAAGCGCATCGTGATGATCGACGTGGTGCTGCTGGCGGCGCTGTACACCGTACGCATCATCGGCGGCGCGGTGGCCATCGAACTGGAACTGTCGTTCTGGCTGCTGGCGTTCTCGATGTTCATCTTCCTCTCGCTGGCACTGCTCAAGCGCTACACCGAACTGCACGCGATGCTCGGCAGCGGCAAGACCAAGGCCAGCGGGCGCGCCTATTCGGTGGAAGACCTGGTGCTGCTGCAGTCGATGGGTGCGGCGGCCGGCTACATCGCGGTCATGGTGATGGCGCTGTACATCAACAGCCCGGCAAGCGTGCAGTTGTATCGACATCCGCAATTGCTGTGGCTGATCTGCCCGGTGCTGCTGTACTGGGTCAGCCGGGTCTGGATCGTGGCGCACCGCGGCGAGATGCACGACGACCCCATCGTGTTCGCCGCCACCGACCGGGTCAGCCAGGTGGTCGTGGTGCTGTGCGGGCTGTTCGCGCTGAGCGCCATCTGATGGCCGATGCCGGGCAGTCCTGGGGACGCTACCCGCACGCGACGCAGAGGCTGCTGCCGATCGCCGACCGGGCCGCCGCCCTGCCGGCCTTCGCCGGCAACGCGCTGCCGCGCGGAAACGGCCGCAGCTACGGCGACAGCTGCCTCAATCCCGACGGCACGTTGCTGTGCGCGCGCGGCCTGGACCGCTTCATCGGCTTCGACCCGGCGTCCGGCCTGCTGCGCTGCGAGGCTGGGGTCACCCTCGCCGAGATCATCGATCTGGTCCTGCCGCAGGGCTGGTTCCTGCCGGTGACCCCAGGCACTCGCTACGTCACCGTCGCCGGCGCCATCGCCAACGACGTGCATGGCAAGAACCATCACCGCACCGGCAATTTCGGCCACCATGTGCGCGCGTTCGAGCTGCTGCGCAGCGACGGCAGCCGCCGCCTGTGCACGCCCGACGCCGATGCCGACGGCTGGTTCGCGGCCACGGTCGGCGGACTGGGCCTGACCGGGTTGATCACCTGGGCGGAGATCCAGTTGCGCCGCGTGCCGGGCCCGGCGCTGGAAACGGAGAACATCCGCTTCGGCTCGCTCGACGAGTTCTTCGCGTTGTCCGCGGCCTCGGCCGACAGCCACGAGTACAGCGTCGCCTGGATCGACTGCCTGGCCAGCGGCCGCGCCCGCGGCCGCGGCCACTTCACCCGCGCCGATCACTGCGCTGGCCTGCCCGAGGAACGCCCGGCCTCGCCCGGCAAGGGCCTGGCGATGCCGTTGACCCCGCCGGTCTCGCTGGTCAACAAGCTGTCGCTGCGGCCGTTCAACGCGCTCTACTACTGGCGCCAGCCCGCGCGCAGCAAGCGCCGCTTGAGTCACCTGCTGCCGTTCTTCTATCCGCTGGACGGCATCCGCCACTGGAACCGCATGTACGGCCCGCGCGGTTTCCTGCAATACCAGTGCGTGCTGCCGCCGGCCACCGCGCGCGACGGCGTGGATGCGCTGCTGGCGGAAATCGCCCGCAGCGGCAGCGGCTCCTTCCTGGCCGTGCTGAAGGAATTCGGCGACCTCCCCGCACGCGGCATGCTGTCCTTCCCACGCCCGGGCACCACGCTGGCGCTGGACTTCCCCAACGACGGCGCCGACGTGCTGCGCCTGCTGGAGCGGCTGGACCGGATTGTCGACGCCGCCGACGGCGCTCTGTACCCTGCCAAGGACGCGCGCATGTCAGCCGCCTCGTTCCAGCGCGCCTATGCCCGCTGGCAGGACTTCAGCCGCTATCTCGATCCCCGCTTTTCTTCCGGCTTCTGGCGCCGGGTCACGGAGTGAACATGCAACGCGTCCTCATCATCGGCGCCACCTCGGCGATCGCCGAGGCCACTGCCCGGCACTACGCCGCGCGTGGCGCGGCCCTCCATCTGCTCGGCCGCCAGGCCGCACGCCTGGACGCGATCGCGTCGGACCTGTCGGCGCGCGGCGGCAAGGCCAGCGTCGGCGTGCTCGACGTCAACGACGGCGCCAGTCATGCCGCGGCCTTCGATACCGCCTGGGCGGCGCTGGGCGGCGTGGACGTGGTGCTGATCGCCCACGGCACCCTGCCCGACCAGGCCGCGTGCGACGCCTCGGTCGAACTGTCGATGCGCGAGTTCGCCACCAACGGCACCTCGACGATCGCGCTGTGCGCCGCACTGGTGCCGCGCCTGCGCGCGGGCGCGACGCTGGCGGTGATCTCGTCGGTGGCCGGCGACCGCGGCCGCGCCAGCAACTACCTGTACGGCAGCGCCAAGGCCGCGGTCAGCGCCTACCTGAGCGGCCTCGGCCAGCGCCTGCGCCCGGAGGGCATCAACGTGCTCACGATCAAGCCGGGCTTCGTCGATACGCCGATGACCGCCGCCTTCAAGAAGGGCGCGCTGTGGGCCAAGCCGGACCAGATCGCCAAGGGCATCCTGCGCGCGGTCGCCGGCCGCCGCGCGGTCACCTACCTGCCTGGGTTCTGGTGGGCGATCATGTTCGTCATCAAGTCCATCCCCGAATTCGTCTTCCGCAGGATCAAGCTCTGACATGACCGACAAACACGCCAAGATCGTCATCACCGGCGCCGCAGGCCTGGTCGGCCAGAACCTGATCGTCGAACTGGAACAGCAGGGCTACACCCAGTTGGTGGCGATCGACAAGCATGCGCACAACCTGCAGATCCTGCGCGAGCTGCATCCGGCGGTGCGCGTGGTGGAGGCGGACCTGGCCGAGCCTGGCGACTGGGCGCGCGAATTCGAGGGCGCGGCGTGCGTGGCCCAGTTGCACGCGCAGATCACCGGCAAGACCACGGACCTGTTCACCCGCAACAACCTGACCGCCACGGCGCACGTGCTCGACGCCTGTCGCGCGGCCAATGTGCCGTACCTGGTGCACATCAGCTCCTCGGTGGTGAACTCGGTGGCCAAGGACGACTACACCAACACCAAGCGTGCGCAGGAAGAGATGGTGGTCGCCAGCGGCCTGCGCCACTGCGTGCTGCGCCCGACCCTGATGTTCGGCTGGTTCGACCCCAAGCACCTGGGCTGGCTGTCGCGCTTCATGGCCAGGACGCCGGTGTTCCCGATCCCGGGCGATGGCCGCTTCATGCGTCAGCCGCTGTACGAGCGCGACTTCTGCCGTTGCATCGCCAAGTGCATCGAGCGCGAACCCGACGGCGATGTCTACGACATCGTCGGCGACACCCGCGTGGACTACGTCGACATCATCAAGACGATCAAGCGGGTCAAGAAGCTGCACACCCTGATCGTGCATATCCCGATCGGCTTCTTCGCCTTCCTGCTGCGCGTGTATTCGCTCTTCAGTTCCAAGCCGCCGTTCACCGCCGACCAGTTGAAGGCGCTGAGCGCCGGCGACGACTTCAAGGGCGTCGATACCGACGCGGTGTTCGGCGTGCGCCAGACCCCGTTCGAAGACGCGATCCGCGAAAGCTATACCGACCCGCGCTACAGCCACATCGTGCTCAAGCGCTGACCCGTCATACGAGACCAGAACCATGAGTACATTCGCGATCGTCGGCAGCGGCCCCATGGGCCTGATGGCTGCCATGGAACTGCTGAAGAAGGGCCACCAGGTCGACGTCTACGAACGCGACGACCGCATCGGCGGCATGTCCGCGGATTTCGACTTCGACGGCCTGCGCATCGAGCGCTACTACCACTTCATCTGCAAGACCGATTTCCCGCTGTTCAAGCTGCTCGAGGACCTGAAGCTGTCCGACCGCCTGCACTGGACCGACACCAAGATGGGGTATTACTACCAGGGCAAGCTGCACAAGTGGGGCACGCCGTTCGCGCTGCTCGGCTTCCCGCACCTGGGGCTGGTCGACAAGATCCGTTACGCCCTGCACGTCATGCACACCAAGGGCATCAGCGACTGGACCGCGCTGGACAAGGAGAACGCGCGCGACTGGATCACCCGCTGGATCGGCCCCAAGGCCTACAAGGTGATGTGGGAGAAGGCGTTCGCGCTGAAGTTCTTCGAATACCAGAACGACCTGTCCGCCTCGTGGATCGGCACCCGCATCAAGCGCGTGGCGCTGTCGCGACGCAATCTGTTCAACGAAAGCATGGGGTATCTGGAAGGCGGCTCGGCCGTGCTGCTGGAACGCATGGCCGCGGAAGTGACGCGCCTGGGCGGACGTATCCTGCTGTCGCAACCGATCGAAGAAGTCGCCTCGGTCGATGGCAAGGTCACCGGCATCCGCACCCACGACGGCCATCATGCCTACGACGGCGTGGTGTCGACAGCCCCGATCCAGTACGTGCCTGGCATGGTGCCCGGCTTGCCCAAGACCTTCGCCGACCAGGTCGCCGCGATCGAGAACATTCCGGTCGCCTGCGTGATCCTGAAGCTGTCCAAGCCGGTCAGCGAGAACTTCTGGATGAACATCAGCGACGAGCGGATCGCCATCCCCGGGCTGATCGAGTACAGCAATCTCAACCCTGGCAAGGGTCCGGGCGAACACATCGTGTATGCGCCCTACTACATGCCCAAGACCCACCCGAAGTGGCAGTGGAGCAACCAGCAGCTGATCGACGAAGTCATCAGCTACTTGCCGATGATCAATCCGGACTTCAAGCCGGAGTGGATCCGCGCGACGCATTGCCATCGCTACGAGTATGCGCAGACCATCTGCCCGCCGGGGTTCCAGGACATGCTGCCGCCGATGAAGACGCCGCTGCAAGGCTTCTACATGGCGGATACGGCGTACTACTACCCGGAAGATCGCTCGATCAACGAAAGCATCGACGTGGGCAGGCGCCTGGCCGAGGTCGCGACGATCGCATGATCAGCAAGCGCTTCTTCTTCTTCCTGTTGTCCGGCGGCATCGCCGCCGCCGCCAACTTCGGCTCGCGCATCCTCTTCAGCCTCTGGTTTCCGTACGCGGCGGCGATCGTCCTGGCCTATCTGGTCGGCATGACCACGGCCTTCATCCTGATGCGCAAGCTGGCGTTCAAGGAAACCTCCAACACCCAGCGTACGCAGATCGCCTGGTTCGTCGTGGTCAACGCCGTCGCGCTGCTGCAGACCCTGGCGATCAGCCTGTTGCTGGCGAAATGGGTGTTCCCCTGGCTCGGCATCCGCTATCTGGACGAAACGGTCGCCCATGCGATCGGCGTCGCCGTGCCCGTGGTCACCAGCTACATCGGCCACAAGTACCTGTCGTTCAAGAACTGATCCGCTTCCCGCCTCGCCGTCCCTGCACGGGGCGAAAGGCATTCGACCACCATGCCCCACCACGCGAGCAATGGCGCCATGCCCCACGCTTCCCAACCGCCCTCATCCGGCCCCATGCAACTCGCCCGAAGACTCCTTCTTCCGTGGTTGGCACTGACGCTCGTTGTAGGGGCGTTCTACCACTGGTCCGGGCTGAACATCCAAACATTCAGGGCAGAATCCGGCCTGTTCATCGCGTGGGCATACAGTGGCGATCTGGCCCACTTTGTCGACGCACACATCTATTCGTCCTACAGCGGGCATTACACGCCGCTGTATTTCGCCGCTGAACTGCTGCAAGCGCGGCTGTTTAGCACCAACGAGCATCTATGGTTCTGGCGGCAGATGCTGCTGCTCGGCCTGCTGGGTACCGCGCTGGCATCGCTCACGCGCACGACGCTGGCGGCATTGGGCAATCGCCGCGGCGTTGCGCAGGTCGCCGGCTATCTGCTTGCCGTGGTGTTCCTGCTGCAGCCGGCGGTCGCGGAAATGGTGACCTGGCCGTTCATGGCCGCGCAGTTCCTCTGCATGACGTGTGCGGCGATAGGGCTGCGCTATCTGATCCGCGCCAGCGCCTTCCAGGACGAGCGCGCCTTGTTCTGGGCGATGGCCTGGAGCTATGCCTCGATGCATTTTCTCGGTGTCGGCTTCGTCGTCAGCATCACCACCCTGATCAACTGCTGCGTGTTGATGTGGAGCCAACGGCTCGCGCCCCGGCACTGGCGCACCATCTGCATCTTCGCCGTGCTGACGGCGCTGCATGGCGTCATGATGACCCGCGGCGTGCCGACGCAGGAACTGGCCATACCACCGTCGACGCTGGTGAAGCGGTTCGGTGCGCTGTACATGGGACTCGTGCATGGTGGACTGCAGTCGCTGTGGGCCAGCGGGCGCTTCCGCTGGCCGGACGTGGACGCGTTTCCGGTCGATGCCGTCTATGGTCTCGCCCTGCTGGCAGCACTGCTCGCCGCCGCGATCGCCATGGCCCAGCGTAGCCGCACGCAATCGCGGCCGTCCCTGATGCTGGCCAGCATCGTGGTCGGCTTCCCCACCCTCGCGCTGGCACTGTTCAGCGCGCTCCCCGTGCTACGGACCAAGGGCAGCCTGGATCCGCACAGCCTGGATGGCTATCTGTTCGGCACGCGCTATCTGATCTTCGCCACGTTCTTCGCCTACCTGCCGATCAGCGCGCTTGTTGGCGCGGTCGCGCGCAAGCTGGGGAAACCGATGCTGGTGCCGCTGCTGATCCTGTCGCTTGGATCGGCGGCCGGCACGGCTGCCTTCATCCGCATTACCATTCCGCAGATCTGGCCTTACTTGCTTACGCCCTCCGATGTGCTGTGGGCCAACGTGGTCAAGGAAGCCGCGACGCAGCAAAAGGCGCAGGGCTATGTGAAGGACCGCCCACTGAGCGAACTCGACCACGAGTTCAATCCGCCGATGCACATGTTCACGCCGTTGATCGAGCGCGACCTCGGCTGCAGCAAGTGCGTCAATATCGAGAGCAAACCCTGACCGGTTGCCGGGCGTGGCTGCCTCGCCCGGCGCACGCGCATCGCAGATGCCGGCACGTGCGACCCACGTGTCGGTGGCGCTGCTCAACACCCATGCGGCACGCGCAGCTTGCAGCGGAAGATAGAGAAAGCAGCGCGCCGCGCCTACCTACGACGGCGATCAAACGGGAATATCGGGCGAGGCGGTCCCTGCGCCTGTCACGTGGTCGCAACGAACCCTGCCACAACCATGCGCACCGCGCGCAGGCGGACGCGCGTTGCGCAGCAAATCAATGCTGATACAGCATCAGATTGAGCACCTTGCTTTCAGGGGCGCCGTTGATCGTCAACGACTCCTTGCCCTGGGCGGGGTACACCCAGACGACCAGCTTGTCGTCGCCGGTCTCGCGCGCCAGTTCGTAGCGCACCACGCCACCGCTTTGCTGCAGCGCGAACTCGGATTCCAACGTGACCGGCAGGTAGTCGTTGTCCTTGGAACCGGCAAGCTCCGCTCTTCCGATCGTGCAGCGCTCGTCCTGACAGAGCTTCAAGGCAATCTTGCCCTGGGCGGCACCACCGCTGTTGCCGATCTGCACCGCCGCCCGCTTGATGTGCAGGGTGGCCGGAGGTGCGAAGGTGCCTGCGAGCACCTGCCGATCGTTCAACGGGATCGCCGTATTGGAGGAGTCGTCCATCGGCACGCGAACGGAAACATCGCCTGCCGCCAGGTACTTTTCGCACTCGCTGGCGGGATACTGACGGCACCCGGCCAGTACCCACAGGACGGAGGCCATGGCCAGCAGGGGACGCATACGCATTTCGCTTCTCCTCGATTTCCGCTTCAGGCCGATGGCAGCAACGCATCGGCCCTGGCCCACAGCAGGCCAAGATTGATCAACAGCTGAAGGACGACGCATGCCAACGCGATCCGCTTGCCCATCCGGTCCTGCATGAACTTCATCGCGAACACGCACAGCACGATGCCGATGGCCTGCAGGCCATGCACCGCAGGAATCGCCGGCGCGCTGAATACGCCCACCAGCAGCGCACTGGGCAACACCACGAAGGCGAACAGTTCCTTGGGCCGGCGACTACCGTACGTCCACGCGCCTGCATACGCCTGGGCGCTGAGCAGCACGCCCATGGCGCCGGTGATCGAGATCAGCATCTCCTGGAAGAGCTGATTGGGCACCAGTGGATAGGTGCCCAGATACAGCGGCAGGAACGTCCGCGCTGCATTGGCGACGCGCACCCAGAGCAAATCGCCCAGGCTCGCCGAGCTCAACAGGTTCTGCGCCACCAGGTCCGACGGAATCTGCAGGTACCACCGCGTCCACAACCACCAGGGCAGCACGCACGCGACCAGGGCCAGCCCATAGGCGATCACGTTGCGCACGCATTGCGGCTTGAATCCATCGCGCAGCAGGATGTACAGCCCGAAGCATCCGGCAAAGACGATCGCGTAGGGGTGGGACCAGTACGCCATGCCTGCCAGCACACCGGCGACGAAGGCGGAGCGTCGCGACAGCAGCGTGTAGGCACCGAGGATGAGGAAGAAGCCGCCCAGGGATTTCGGCCAGGTGAACAGGGTCTGGGCGATGAAGTATGGGCTGCTGACGACCAGCAGCAATCCGGCCAGCACATATGCGCCGCGCAATCCTGCACGCATGAGCAGCAGTGCGGCGCCGAGCAACAGCGTGCTGTTCAACACGATGCCGACCGCCAGGAACTGCCGAAAGGCATCGTCGTCGCCCAGGCTTCCGACGTCGGGCCAATCCTGGCCGACGTACTTGAACCTCGGCAGCGCACGGACCTGCTTGGCCGGTGGATCCAGGACCGCGCGGAACGGCACGTTCACCAGCGACATCAGAATGGGGCGGTTGGACAATTCCTGCCCGGGCATCAATGGCCGCTCGAACGCGAACTGGATGTCCCGCAGCAGGAACTCGCTGGACAGGAACGGCAGGTAGTTGTCCGCCGGGAACGCCCCCATCATCACCTGCACCTTGACGTGCAGATGATGGTTCTTGATCACGTACGGCCCGTCCGGCAACTCGCCGGGAAAGCGGACCGGCATCGACACGATCGCCATGCACGACAACGCCATGCCGATCCATGCGGCGAAACCGAGAACGGTCAGCCGCCAACGCCCGGCGAGCAACTTGCCGAGCACGCCGTGGCGATACCACTGCCAGCAGGAGAGCGCGTACAGCAGCCCGAACCCGATGCAGGCATTGAGCCGGTTGTCGCTGGGAAGCGAGACGACGAAGACGCCGAGCGCACCATGTCCGACCACGCCGACAGCGACCGAGTACGCCAGCAGTTCCAGGCCTTGCAGCCGCCGGCCGGCCTCGGTGAGCGACAGCAATCCCGCCCCCACGCCGAGCAACGACAACGCCACCGCGACGCAAAGCGCCAGGCTTCCCCACAACTCCACTGCCACGTTACCGACTCCTCACGTCAGCGAACCACGTTTCCCGTTGCCGAGGCTCGGCCATCGACCAAGCCTCGGTTTCCCCGTCAACGGCCGGCCTGCCACTCCTGCACATGCTGCAGCATGGTCTGCGCGCGGTGCAGATAGGTATGTTCGCGCAGCGTGCGCTGCTGCGCGGCCGCAGCGATCGCCAGGCAGCGGGTACGATCGCCCACCATGGCCTCTATGCACTCGCGGAACTCGCGCACGGAGTTGTAGAGCAGCACCTCGGTGCCGGGCGCGTAGTAATCGACGATCTCCAGGCTCTCGACGAAGAACAACTGGGTCGTGCCTGCCATCGCCGCCTCGAAGGTGCGCGGACCCGGTGTGGAGGGATCCAGTTTGAAGCGGTCGTTGGCGTAATGGTAGTCGCGCCCCATGTTGAGCGTGATCCATGCGCGCGCGTACCGATCCGAGAGTTCGTTGTTGGGCAGGCGCTGGTTGCGGCAGAACGGCAACTCCGACTCCGGCCAGCCGTCGCCCAGTACCACGGCGGCGTGCTCCTGCAACGGCTTTGCCAGATCGCGCAGCAACTTGATCCGGTTGCCGAAGGCCACACCGCAGAAAAAGATGTTGACGTCCTTCGTCGCCGAGATCGGACGCCAATGCGCCCGTTCGCTCGCTGCCAGCGGCAGGTGGAACGCGCGCGGATGGTCGTAATGCTCGGCGCACCACTTGTCGTTGCTGAAGACAAGATCGGCGACGTCCTTGATCTTGTAGCTGAAATCGAATTCGTAAGGATCGTCGTGCAACCAGAACACCAGCGTCGCGCCGGTCTGCGCGCAGTAGCGCTTGATGCCGCTGTAATCGGCATCGTCGGGCATGCACGAACCGAAGCACACCACCAACTCCGGCTTGGCCGACCATGCCTTGGCCGCGGCGTGCTCGAGCGGCACGTTCACCACCTGCTCGATCCCACGCAACTGCCAGAAGCCTTCGGCCACGTAACTGCGCAACACCACGTTGCGATTCTGATTGTCCGGCGACGCGCCGCAGACCAGGACGCGGGAGGGCGTGTTCATTTCGCGGCTCCAGAGAGGCGGCGCACCACTTCGGAGGCGACCCTGCGCGCGGTGTTCATCGCGCCGTTCTTCCTGAAATACCGATACAGCCGGCGTAGCCGTCCCGGCTCCGGCGTCGGCACCAACTGGGCGACCTCGTTCACCACGACGGTCGCACCGCGCGGCTGGATGGTCCACTCCCGATCCATCAACAACACGCCGATCTCCTTGAGCGTTTGCCCACGCGGTGGCGCCCCGGCGTCACGCGCGCGCCATGGCGGCAACTGTGCCAACAGGCCGCGATAGAGTCCGCTGAGCCACTGCATATGTTCCTGGTGACCGACACCGAGGCCGGCATGCACGTTCGCACGCACGCGCTCGACCTCCGCGCGGTCGGCAATCAGCCTGCGTACCAGCGAGACGATCGCGCCCGATTCTCCCATCGGCAGCTTGAATCCGTTGATGCCATCGACCACGCGCTCGCCCAGAGCGCCCGTGTCCGAGACGATCGGCACCAACCCCGCACTCCACGCCTCGGACAGGCTGATGCAGTAGGTCTCGGGCCAGATGGAGAAATGCATCGACATCGAGAAGCCGGCCAGTATCTGCGGCAGGCTGCCTGGGCGGTAGGCGCCATGCACCCGCAGATTCGGGATCTTCAGTATGTTGAAGATGTCGCTGTACGGCTCGGAAAGTCGACCGATCACCGTGAATTCGACATTGTCCGTCCGCAACTGGTTGAAGGCATGGACCAACTGGTCGCCGCCCTTGTTCTTGGTGAAGTTGCCGACGATGGCGATCCGCAGCGGCGCATCCGGCATTTCCGGCGGGTGTTGCGGCACCTTCGCACGCTCGTCGCCAAGCGGCATGGGCACGCCCATGACCCGCAGCTTCTCGCTTCCCTCCAGCAACGGATACATCGTCCTGAACAGCGCTGCCACACCCTCGGTATTGGCATGGAGCGCGTCCATCGCCAACAACATGCGACCGAAAAAGGCCCTGCGCTTGGCCTGGCTGCCCGCTCCAAGGCCCTGCGCCGCGTTCAAGCACACATCGCAGGTCTCCGCCGGCAGCGCCGGGATGTTGCAGTACACCCCGCGGTAGTCCAGCAGGTTGAAGCGCGAGCAGACGACGTAGTAGTCATGCAGGCTCAACACCGCGGGAATTCCGAGCGCCGACGGAATGAAGCCGAGCGATGGCACATGGCCGATCAGATGCTGGAAATGCACCAGATCGATCCGGAACTTCTCCAGCAACCTGGAGAACACCTGCTCGCGTTCCGGGCAGGACAGCAGCGAGTCGTCGAGCGTCGAAGCGCAATCGAAGCTCTGGACCACCTGCATCGCTTCGTTGTACACCACGTAGCGCATGCCGACCGGCGTCACCGTCCGATCGGGAACGTAGAAGAACAGTTCGAACTCGTCCTTGATCGCCTGGCGCACGGAGTCCTGGTAGACCTCCACGCCGCCGTAGGGCTCCACGCCGAGAATGTTGTGCGACACCATCATGATGCGCCGGCGCGCCTTGGGCGCAGGCTGCAGCGAGGGCGCCGGCGCCACCGTCAACGCCTCCAGTTCCGCGAACAGGGTCTGCACCCGATTGGCGTACAGGTGTTCGGTGCGGGCGCGCTGTTGCGCCGCGCGGGCGATCGCCAGGCGCTCCTGCGGATAGGCAAGATAGTGCTCCAGCTTCTGGATGCACTCCTGCACGCTCGAAAACCCGACGTATTCCTTTCCTTCGGTGAAGAAGTCGTCCACCCGGATGTCGGGGATGGAGGTATCCACCAACTGGAAGCCGCCCGCCAACGCCACTTCGAAGAAGCGCGGCCCCGGCGTCTGCGCAACCGGATCGTTGCCCGAAGAAGAGAACGCACGATGCAGGGTCAACACCGAACGGCTGCGGTTGGAAAACTTGGCGAACTCGGTGTTCGGCGTGCGCCAGTCGTACTCGCTGAGTTCCATGCCCAGCTTGGGCGCGGGGATGTACGGATTGGCGGGCAACGCCAACTTCAGGCGAATGTCGGGAATGGCGGCCTGCAGCTTGGCGAGAAACTCCGAGCGGTTCGGCCAGGCCGTGCCCGCGAAGAACAGGTCGTAGAAATAGTGCCCGTCGTCCGACTCGGGCACCGCGTGGAAATGGAAGCGCTCAGCCGCGGCGAACGGCAGATGCCGCCCCTTGGCACCGTAGCCAGCGACGCTGCCGGCATCGTTCGTGAACACCAGATCGAACAGATCTGAATTCTTCACATTGATGCTGCGCTCGTAAGGATCCTCCGTGACCCAGAGGACGGCGCGGCCGCAGACATCCACCAGGCGCTCGACCACCGAGCGATCCAGCTCCTCGCCATCGAACGCGAGCAGCAGGTTGCACCCATGCCGCTGCGCCTGCGCGATGGCCGAACCGTAGTCGGCCTTGATCAAGCACTCGACACCGCCATGTTGTTCGAGCGCCCTGGCGATGGCCAAGCAGATGTAATGGTTGGGATTACTCCGCTTGGTGTCGAGGAGCAGGACGCGCCATGGCTTCATCAAAAATTCCGGGTAACAGGGTCCGTGCGCGCGGACCGATTACCACAATATTAACATCATCGGGCACCAGTGAACATTCGCTTCATCGCCCGCAACGGCGCCATCAGGCGCCAGCTGAACGAGGCGCGCATCCGCTCCAGCGCCACCTCGTGCTGCTGCTTCTCGGCTTGAATGCGATGTATGTCCGCCTCCTTGGCCGCAAGCATTTCGGTGAGCTGCACCAGCTCTTCCTGCAGGCGCCCCATCAGCACCGGAACTTCCGCCACCTTCGCCGACAGCTCGGCTCCGTGCGCCACTTCGCTGCGATACGCGGCAGCCTGTTCGTCCAGCTTTGACTGCAAGGCGGCGTGCGTTTCGCGCAAGCCTGCGAGCTCGGCGGACAGTTCGCCCTTCGCCACTTCGCTCTCGTTCAACAACCCCACCAGCCTGCCCTGCTCCCGCGCCAGGGTGCCGATATCCAGCTTGGTCGAGATCAGCTGCCCGACATGCTCGAACATGCGATTCACCAGCACCGGCGCCCCGTCCACTTCGGTGAACGCGCATAGCTGGCGCAACGCGTCGGGCTGGTCCTCGCCCACCAGCAGCACGCCCAGGCCATGGGTGTGGGTGAATTCGAACGACGGATAGCGCTGGCGGATCTCCGCCCAGTAGCGCCACACGCCGAAATCGCGTTCCCTGACGTTGATGTCGTGGAACAGCACCACCGCGCGCTTGGACAGCTTGCTCGCCCAGGTCTCGAAATCGTTGCGGACCGCGTCGTAGGTATGCAGCCCGTCGATATGCAGAAGGTCCACGCTGCCGTCTTCGAAATACTCGACGGCCTCCTCGAAGCGCATGCGCATCAAGCGCGAAAAATCGGCGTAGTTGCGTTGGTGGTAGTCCAGCAACGTAAAGAACACTTCGTCGCCGTAGACACCCGCGTGCTCGTCGCCTTCCCACGTGTCGACGGCGTAGCACTTGGCCTGGACCGCGCAGCCCTGAATCGCCTGACAGAACGCCAGGTAGGACGCACCGCGATGCGTTCCCAGCTCAACCAGGATTCCCGGGCGCATTTCCTCGACCAACCATCCTGCGAACGGAATATGCCCCAGCCAGGCACTCTCCGGAGTGCATTGCGGGTGCAGGAACATCGTATTGTTAATTGGAAAATTGATCACGATTGTGCTCCGTACACGACATTCCCGAAGGGAGATGCACACTGCGCGTCATGCGGACGCGCTACTGGAACTGCGCGATGAAGGCACCGACATCGTCCTTGCACAGCAAATGTTGGCAAGCGTGGATCTTTTCGATCGGCCAATCCCACCAGCGGATGGCAAGAAGCGCTTCGATCTGCTCCTCGGAAAAGCGCTTCCTGACGACCTTGGCGGGATTGCCGGCGACGATCGCGTAAGGCGGAACGTCCTTGGCGACCACCGCACCGGCGCCAACGATGGCACCATCGCCGATGCTGACGCCGGACATCACCATCGCACCGTGTCCCAGCCAGACGTCGTTGCCGATGCGGGTCGGCCCCTTGCTGGCCGGAAGACCGTCGCGCTTGGCGAGCGGATCGCCAAAGGCGATCCGCAAGGGGAATGTCGTCACCCAGTCGCTGCGGTGCTCGCCGCCGCCGAAGATGACCACCTCGTCGGCGATCGAGCAGAACGCGCCGATGGCGATGGATTCGTCCTCGGCCCAGACCTTCAGCGCAGGGTTGCCGTAGGTGAAGCGTCCCACGCTGATGCGCGGATCTTCGCTACTGAGCAGCGCGATCCTGCTTTGGAAGGTATCGTTCATTGGGATTCCGCAATCTTCATCTGCACCCGCTCGAACGGAATGCCGACCAATCCGTAGCGCAGCGTGGGGGAAGACACCTTGAGGATCACCGCATCGTGCAGCCAGTGATGCTGCGTGTTGGTCAGGGGGTCGCCCTCGGCGACCGAGACGGTCATGGAGTAGTCCCCGTTCGGCAGCAGTGGCAGGTGGAAGACAAACTCGGCTTCCAGCTGATTGCCCGCGGCGACGTCCAGCGGCGGCTGCACATGGGTGAAGGTATGCTCGCCGAACAAGGATTGCCCCAGGCTGTCCTTGACGAAAAAGCCCAGAATGGGACTCTTCATGTCGCGATGCACCTGGGCGACGATGCGCAGCGCGACATGCTCGCCGCCGAAGAAATAGGGCCGGCCGGGATCGTCGAGGTTGGTGAGCGCCACCGAGGCGATGCTGGCGGCACCCGACTGCCAACCGTCGGAGTGGGCGATGTTGTCGAACAGCTCGAGCTTGATCTCCTCCACCGGCTTGGCCACCGGACGCGGCCCGATGGCCTTGCCCTCGCGCTGATCGAGCGCCTGCAGCTTCACCTCGTCGCCGTAGCTTTCCTGCGCGCAATATTCGATGTAGGCCTGGGTGGTTTCCTGGGCAGAGGCATGCATCCGCATGACACCCTTGTCCAGCCACACCGCCGACTGGCAGAAGCTCAGGACCGAGCCGGTATCGTGACTAACGAACAGCAGCGTGCCGCGTTCGCGGAAGGCACGCAGGAAGCGCATGCACTTCTGCACGAACACCGCGTCGCCGACCGCCAACGCCTCGTCGACCACCATGATGTCGGCGTCCACGTGCGCGATCACCGCGAACGCCAGGCGCACATACATGCCGCTGGAATAGACCTTGACCGGCTGATCGACGAAATCGCCGATGTCGGCAAATGCCAGGATGCGGTCCAGGCGCGCCTCGATTTCCGCATGGGTCAAGCCCAGGATGGACGCGCTCATGAACACGTTCTCGCGCCCGGTGAACTCGGGATTGAAGCCCGCACCCAGTTCCAGCAGCGCGGCCACGCGCCCGTTCACCTGGATCGAGCCCGAGGTCGGCGCCAGCGTGCCGCAGATCATCTGCAACAGGGTCGACTTGCCCGAACCGTTGCGGCCGATGATGCCCACGGTATCGCCGCGACGCACCTCGAAGGACACGTCCTGCAACGCCCAGAACTCCTTGAAGTACTTGCGCGAAGCTAGACCCAGCGAACGCCCGACCCGCGGGAACAGCGCCTGCTTGATGCGATCGTGCGGCTTGTCGTAGACCTGATAGCACTTGGAGGCGCCAGAGACGCGAATCGCCAATTCCGACATGATGGACCTTTGAATCGAAGCGGATGCTTCAGCGAGCGATTAGACGACGTCCGCGAAACCGCGGCGTACCAGTTGGAACCAGTAGTAGCCCACGTACGCGACGACGAGGCTGCCGATGGAGTACTTGAGCAAACCCATCCAGTCCGGCGGCAGCCCCCACATCAGCACGTTCCGGGACTGCTCGATGATGAAGGTCAGCGGATTGAGATAGATCCACTTGCGCATGCCTTCCGGCAGCGAGGTGATCGGATACAGCGCCGGACTCATGAACAGCAGCACCGTCGCCAGCAGGCCGGTGATCTGGCCGATGTCGCGGTAGTACACGCCCAGCGCGGCGAAGAACCAGGTCACCCCCGAGGCGACCATCACCAACGGTGCGATCACCAGCGGGAAGTAGAGCACCGTCAGCGGCAACCGGTGCAGCAGCAGGAACTGCGCGATGAGCAACACCGTCAGGGTGATGACCATATGGAACAGCGACGACGCGACCGCCGACCAGGTCAGGATCTCCAGCGGAAAGACCACCTTCTTGACGTAGCTGGCATTGGCCAGCACCAGCATCGGCGCACGGCTGATGCACTCGGAGAGGAAGCCGTGAACCATGATGCCGGCGAACAGGATGATCGCGAACTCGGCGCGGTTCGTTTCGACAGAACCGCCCCAGCGTGCATTGAACACGTAGGAAAAGACGAAGGTGTAGACGGCCAGCATCAACAGCGGATTGAAGAACGACCAGGCCAGGCCGGCGATGGAACCGCGGTAGCGGCCCAGCACCTCGCGCTTGGCGAGCTGGTAGATCAGCTTGCGGTGCTGCGCGAAGCTGCGCAGCGCCGATGCCGGCGAAAGAGAATTGCTCATCAGGAAGTTGCCTCGTGGAACAGGTCAGGTGTGACGCACGGGCGCAAGCGCCTGCTCGAGGTCATGGCGCAAATCCCCCACATCCTCCACCCCCACGCTCAGCCGCACCAGCGCATCGCTGATGCCGAGCTGCTCGCGGCGCTGCACCGGCACCGAGGCATGGGTCATCACCGCAGGGTGGTTGGCCAGGCTCTCGACGCCGCCGAGGGATTCGGCCAGGGTGAACAGGCGGGTGCGCTCGCAGAAGCGCTTGGCCGCGTCGAAGCCGCCCTTGAGCACGATCGAGACGATGCCGCCGTAGCCGCTCATCTGCCGGCCGGCCAGGGCGTGCTGCGGGTGCGAGGGCAGGCCCGGGTAGATCACCTTCTCCACCGCCGGGTGCGTCTCCAGCCACTGCGCCAGCGCCAGGGCGTTGTCGCAGTGCGCGCGCATGCGCAGCGGCAGGGTCTTCAGGCCGCGCAGGGCCAGGAAGCTGTCGAACGGGCCCTGCACGCCGCCCACCGAGTTCTGCAGGAAGGCCAGTTGCTCGGCCAGCTCGGCGTTGTCGCCAACCACGGCCATGCCGCCGACCATGTCCGAATGGCCGTTGAGGTACTTGGTCGCCGAATGCACCACGATGTCCGCGCCCAGCGCCAGCGGCCGCTGCAGCAGCGGCGAGGCGAAGGTGTTGTCGACCACCACCAGCAGGCCGTGCCTGCGCGCGATCGCGGCGATCGCCGCGATATCGACGATCTTCAGCATCGGATTGGTCGGGGTCTCGATCCAGACCATCTTGGTGGTCGGGCGGATCGCCGCCTCGAACGCGGCCGGGTCGGTCAGGTCGACGAAGCCGAAGTCCAGTGCGGCGGTGCGCTTGCGCACGCGCTCGAACAGGCGGTAGCTGCCGCCGTACAGGTCGTCCATCGCGATCACGTGGCTGCCGCTGTCCAGCAGTTCGATCACCGTGGCAGTGGCCGCCATGCCGGAGGCGAAGGCGAAGCCGCGGCTGCCGCCTTCCAGGGCCGCCACGCAGCGCTCGTAGGCGAAGCGGGTCGGGTTGTGGGTGCGCGAGTACTCGAAGCCCTGGTGCTCGCCCGGGCTGGACTGGGCGTAGGTGGAGGTCGCGTAGATCGGCGGCATCACCGCGCCGGTGGTCGGGTCCGGGTGCTGTCCGCCATGGATGGCCAGGGTCGCCAGCGCCAGCGCGGGGCCGTCGCCATGGGGGTTCGACGTGTTGTCCGTCATGAAGGGTTACCGGAAAAGGGGCGTGATTCTAGCAGCGCGGTCTGAACGGCCCCATGCAGCGGGGCCGTGCCCACCGCAGGGATTACTGCACCCGGCGGCGCAGGTAGTTGAGCAGGTCGATCCGGGTGATCAGGCCGAGGAAGGCGCCCTCGTTCATCACGATGGCGACCTGGCCGCGATCGAACACCGGCAGCAGCGCCTCGATCGGCGATTTGACGTCGAGCCGGTCGAGCTTGCTGACCATGGCCGTGGCCACGGGGTCGCGGAACCGCGCCTCGTCGCCATATACATGCAACAAGACATCGCTTTCGTCGACGATACCGACCAGTTGGTCGCCCTCCATCACCGGCAGCTGCGACACGTCGTACAGCTTCATGCGCTGGTAGGCGGTGGTCAGCAGGTCCTTGGGGCCGACCACCACGGTGTCGCGCTGGCTGTACGGGCGCAGGATCAGGTCGCGCAGGTCGCCGTGCTGCGGGCGCTCCAGGAAACCGTTGTCCAGCATCCAGTAGTCGTTGTACATCTTCGACAGGTACTTGTTGCCGGTGTCGCAGACGAACACCAGCACCCGCTTGGGCTCGGTCTGCGCGCGGCAGTACTTCAGCGCCGCGGCCAGCAGGGTGCCGGTGGAGGAGCCGCCGAGGATGCCCTCCTTGGCCAGCAGCTCGCGCGCGGTGTGGAAGCTCTCGGCATCGCTGATCGAATAGGCCTTCTTGACCCGGGTGAAGTCGGAGATCGCCGGCAGGAAATCCTCGCCGATGCCTTCCACCAACCAGCTGCCGGACTTCTCGCTGACCGTGCCCTGCTCGATGTACTCGGTCAGGATCGACCCGACCGGGTCGGCCAGCACCAGCTCGGTGTGCGGCGAGGCCGCAGCGAAGGCGCGCGACAGGCCGGTCATGGTGCCGGAGCTGCCGCAGCCGAACACGATCGCGTCCAGCCGGCCGTCCATCTGCCGCAGGATCTCCGGGCCGGTGCCGAACTCGTGCGCGGCCGGGTTGTCGGGGTTGCCGAACTGGTTGATGAAGTAGGCCCCCGGGGTCTCGGCGGCGATGCGCGCGGCCAGGTCCTGGTAGTACTCGGGATGGCCCTTGGCCACGTCGGAGCGGGTCAGCACCACCTCGGCGCCCATCGCCTTGAGGTTGAAGATCTTCTCCCGGCTCATCTTGTCCGGGACCACCAGGATCAGCTTGTAGCCCTTCTGCTGGGCGACCAGGGCCAGGCCGATGCCGGTGTTGCCGGCGGTGCCCTCGACCAGCACCGCGCCGGGCGTGAGGTCGCCGCGGCGCTCGGCCGCCTCGATCATCGACAGGCCGATGCGATCCTTGATCGAGCCGCCGGGATTGGCACTCTCCAGCTTCAGGTACAGCTCGCACACCCCGGTGTCGAGCTTGCTGGCCTTGACGATGGGGGTGTCGCCGATCAGATCGAGTACGGAGGAGTGAATGGCCATCGGGTCCGAATGCGTCGCGCCGCGGCAGCGGCTGGACCGGGCATTATCCGCGCTCGGGGAGGGAAAGTCAGAGAATGCGCCCGGCAGGGACGAAAAAAGCCGCGATCGCGGCTTTTGGAGGGTAGATGACGCGGACGGTGGCAAGCCGACGAGGAGGCCAGCCACCGCCCGCGACAAGGGGAAATGATACGGTCAGTGCGGCTTCTGCTCGTAAAGGCGCAGCAGCTTTTCCTTGGCGGCGAGCTTTTCGCGCTTCATCTGCGCCAGGGTGACATCGTCGATCGGCAGCACGCCGAGCTCGGCGTCCATGCACTTCTTGTCCAAGGTCTTGTGGCGCTGGTAGAGCTGCTTGAACTCCGGATCGGACTTGATCAACGCGTCGATTTCGGTCTGCGGTTGCCCTTCGAACATAGGAATAGCCTCCTTCAGCTAGAAACAAGAACGCCCCGGCCGCTGCGGCACGGGGCGTTGCCTGGGAGCGGAAGCGCGCGAGCCGCCGGCTGCACCGCCACAACGCCTGGAACAGCTGGAACCGCGGTTCCTGCGACGTCGGATTGCGGTGCGCGCCACTGCGTCATCGGCTCGGACTCCTCCGTTGGCACCAGGCGGCGGGACTGCCGCCTGGACTACCGACCCTACGCTTCCCTCCCGTCGCGGACAAGAGAAGCAGGCCCGCTTTGCCGCATTCAGTTGCTCGGCGCTCAGGCCCAGGGAAAAACCCCGTTAAACGCCTGGGCGCAGGGCACGACGCACTTAGGGCGCGATCACAACTTCGGCCGACCGGGCCTTGGTCGACGCCCCCTTCTTGCCGACCGCCTGCATCCGGTTGGCGGGCACGCCGCCGCTGACCAGCGCCGCGCGCAAGGCGTCGGCGCGCTTCTGGGCCACGCCGGCGTCGGTGTCGTAGGCCTCGATCCGCACCTTGCCCTTGCTGATCTGCAGGTACTGCGACAGGGCCTTGGCCTGGTTCGTGGCATCGCCCGAGAGCGCCGCCTTGCCGGCGCCGAAGGCCGCGCCGGAGAAGGTGAAGACCTCCCCGCGGGTCTCGAAGCGCGAGGCCGGCAGCTTGGTGCCGGCAACCAGTTCGGCCTCCTCGCGCGCCAGCTTGGCCGCCTTCTGCTGCGCGGCGCTGAGCTTGGCGGTCTGCTGCCCGGCCACGCTGGCCAGGGCCGCATCGGCATCCGCGCGCGCCGCCTGCTCGGCCTCGGCGGCCTGGCGCAGGTTCTCGGCCTCCTCGGCCTGGATCTGCGCCTGCACGCGCAGGCGCTCGGCTTCCTGGCGGGCCCGCGCGGCCTCGCGGCGACTGGCCTCGATCAGCAGGTCGCTGCGGGTCTTCTCCAGTTGGTCGACCTGGCGTCGGGCGATTTCGGCACGGGCCATGGTTTCGGCGATCTCGACCCGGCGCTCGGCCAGGTAACGCGCCTCGTCGCGTTCCTTGCGCTTGGCGTTGGCGAAGTTAGCCACCGCCTGCTGCGCCTGCAGGCGCTCGTAGGCGGCGACATCGGCGTTGAGCGGATCGGCCTGCAGCGCCACCAGGCGCTGGTTGAGCACCGCCAGTTCCGGGTCGTCGGCCGCCATCGCGCCCAGAGGCGCCAGCAGCACCGCCAGCAGGGCCAGGCGGCGCATTCCGTGCAGGGCGCGGCTCATGGACGGCCCTCCCCGGTGCCCAGGGTCTGTTGCAGCTGGGCCACCTCGGCCTGGCGCTGCTTCAGTTGCGCATTGGCCACCGCCTCCTCGCTGCGCGCCCGCGCCAGGTCGGCATCGGCGGCCACGCGCAGCGCCAGCTGCGGCGCGGTCTTGCGCTGGCGGCGGTCGAGTTCGGCCTGCTGCGCCTGCTCCAGGCCCTGGCGGGCGCTGGCCAGCAGGTCCGGCGCGTACTGGTCGGCATCGGCCTGGATCGCCCGCTGCACCGCCTGCTGGGCGGCCAGCAACTCCGGCGAGGCCACCTGGGCGAACGCGGCCGGCGCGGCGAACAACGCCAATGCGCAGGCCATCACATACTGCTGACAACGGAAGTGTGCGAAGCTAGTTTTCATCTAGGGGGGCCGTGGACGGAGACGTCGATCACGGCCATTGTCGGAAGCCTGTGGCGCGCTTGCAACGGGCGATTGCGGATTGTTGGGGAACCATTGCGCATGGATATCGGCTATTTCCTGAAGCTGATGACCGAAAAGAACGCCTCGGACATGTTCCTGACCACAGGCGCACCGGTCTATATCAAGATCGAAGGCAAGCTGTACCCGCTCGGCGCCACCGGCCTGCCGCCGGGCATGGTCAAGAAGATCGCCTATTCGCTGATGGACGAGGGCCAGGTGCCGCAGTTCGAGCGGGAGCTGGAATTGAACATGGCCATCGCCCTGCAGGACGCCGGGCGCTTCCGCGTCAACGTGTTCAAGCAGCGCGGCGAGGTCGGCATGGTGATCCGCGCGATCCGCAGCAAGATCCCCAGCATCGAGGAGCTGCACCTGCCGCAGGTGCTCAAGGACGTGATCATGACCCCGCGCGGGCTGGTCCTGGTGGTCGGCTCGACCGGCTCGGGCAAGTCCACCTCGCTGGCGTCGATGATCGACTACCGCAACAGCACCACCACCGGGCACATCCTCACCATCGAGGATCCGATCGAATACCTGCACAAGCACAAGCTGTCCATCGTCAACCAGCGCGAGGTCGGCCTGGACACCCACGCCTTCCACAACGCGCTGAAGAACGCCATGCGCGAGGCACCGGACGTGATCCTGATCGGCGAGATCCTGGACGCGGAGACCATGGAGGCGGCCATCGCCTTCGCCGAGACAGGACACCTGTGCCTGGCCACCCTGCACTCCAACAACGCCGACCAGACCATCGAGCGCATCCTCAACTTCTTCCCCGAGAGCGCGCACAAGAACGTGCTGATGAACCTGTCGCTGAACCTGCGCGCGGTGATCTCGCAGCGCCTGGTCAAGGACAACAGCGGCCGCCGCCGGCCGGCCTCGGAGGTGCTGCTTAACACGCCGATGATCCGCGACCTGCTGCGTCGCGGCCAGGTCCACGAGATCAAGCAGGCGATGGAGGAGTCGCTGGAGGAAGGCATGGAGACCTTCGACCAGTGCCTGTTCCGCATGGTCAAGCAGGGCCAGATCGAGCAGGAGGAAGCGCTGCGCGCGGCCGATTCGCGCGACGGCCTGGCGCTGAAATTCCGCCTGTCCGAAGGCGGCAGCGGCGAGCACGACCCCTACGCCGACTACGACAGCGGCCCCAGCGCCGCGCCGCGCATCACCCACGGCTTCGTCTGAGGCGCATCGCCGCACGTGATGCGGCGCCTATGTAGGGACACCTGCGTAGAGCGGCTTCAGTCGCGACCGGGCGTTCGCAGACGCCTGGTCGCGCTGGCCCTGCAGCGGCGGCGGCAACAGCGGACCGAGGGTCCAGCGGCGGTCGCCGCGGGGCCGCCCTTGCCAGCGTAAACGCCACTTCCACGCGACTGCGCGTCGGGACCGAAGTCCCTCCCACAGTGCACCCAGCGAGTTCGTTGCAAGCGCTTGTGGGAGCGACTTCGCAGGAGCGGCTTGAGCCGCGACCGGGCGTTCGTAGACGCCTGGTCGCACTGGCCCCGCAGCGGCGGCGGCAACGGCGGACCGGGCCCATCGGCGGTCGCCACGGGGCCGCCCTTGCCAGCGCAAACGCTACTTCCACGCAACTGCGCGTCGGGACTGAAGTCGCTCCCACAGTGCACCCAGCGGGTTCGTTGCAAGCGCTTGTGGGAGCGACTTCAGTCGCGACGCATGAAGGCCGAAACGTCCGGCACTGCAGCCCTTCCCACATCCTCATGCTCACCGATGCGGCGGGGATGGCGGCAGCTTCGCCAATCTGGCACACCGGTCGCGGCTGAAGCCGCTCCTACGACGATATTCCCAGCTTATTGCGCGTCCGGCTGGTGTTCCGGACGCGCCGCGTCGAACGCCGGCAGCGCCAGGCAGGCGCGTTCGATCCGCTCCAGGGTCGGATAGGCCTGCAGGTCCACGCCGAAACGGCGCGCGTTGTACAGCTGCGGGACCAGGCAGCAATCGGCCAGGCCAGGCTGCTCGCCATGGCAGAAACTGCCGGTATCCGGCGACTCGGCCAGCAGTTGCTCCAGCGCATCGAAGCCGACCTGCATCCAGTGCCGCATCCACTCCTCGCGCTCGGGCTGCGGCACGTTCCAGGCGCTCTCGAAGAACTGCGCCACGCGCAGGTTGTTGAGCGGATGGATGTCGCAGGCGATCAGTTGCGCCAGACCGCGCACGCGGGCGCGGTCGATCGGCGCGTCCGGCAGCAGCGGCGGCTCCGGCCAGCGCTCGTCCAGGTACTCCAGGATCGCCAGCGACTGGCGGATCGGCTGGCCATCGTGGCACAGGGTCGGCACCAGTTCCTGCGGGTTGACGCGGGCGTACTCCGGCGAGTGCTGCTGGCCGCCGTCGCGCACCAGGTGCACCGGCAGCGCCTGGTAGGCCAGCCCCTTCAGCTCCAGCCCGATGCGCACGCGGTACGCGGCGCTGGAGCGCCAGTAGGTGTAGAGCTGCAGTGCCTCGTCCATGCCCGCCTCCGTCTGCGCAGTCGACAACGATACCGGTGGACACCTGGGCTGCGGCGCCGCCGGTCGCCCCGGCACCGCCGCCGGCCGGGTCAGGGCAGCGGCGCCTGCTCGATGCGCTGCTCGATCGCGCCGAAGATGCTCACTCCGTCACGGTCCAGCATCTCGATCCGCACCACGTCGCCGAAGGACATGTACGGCGTGCTCGGCTTGCCGTCGCGCAGGGTTTCCACGGTGCGCTGCTCGGCGAAGCAGGAGGCGCCGCGCGTGGTGTCCTGATTGGCGATGGTGCCCGAGCCGATCACCGCGCCCGCCGCCAACGGCCGGGTCTTGGCCGCATGCGCGACCAGCTGCGCGAAATCGAACTGCATGTCCTCGCCGGCTTCTGGCGCGCCGAACCAGGCGCCGTTGATGTGGGTCAGCAGCGGCAGGTGCACCTTGTTGTCCTGCCAGGCCTCGCCCAGTTCGTCGGGGGTGACGAACACCGGCGACAGCGCCGAGCGCGGCTTGGACTGCACGAAGCCGAAGCCCTTGGCCAGCTCCGGCGGAATCAGGTTGCGCAGCGACACGTCGTTGACCAGACCGATCAACTGGATGTGCGCGGCGGCCTGCGCCGGCGTCACCGCCATCGGCACGTCGTCGGTGACCACCACGATCTCGGCCTCCAGGTCGATGCCGTAGTCCTCGCTGACCACCTTGACCGCATCGCGCGGGCCGTAGAAGCCGGCGCTGACCGCCTGGTACATCAGCGGGTCGGTGTAGAAGCTCTCCGGCACCTCGGCGCCGCGCGCGCGGCGCACGCGCTCCACATGCGGCAGGTAGGCGCTGCCGTCGAGGAATTCGTAGGCGCGCGGCAGCGGCGCGGCCAGCGCCGCCATGTCCAGGTCGAACTGGCCGTCGGCGCTGCCGTCGTTGAGCGACTCGGACAGGGCGTTCAGGCGCGGGGCGAGGTTGCTCCAGTCCTCCAGCGCGCGCTGCAGGGTCGGCGCGATGCCGGTGGCGCGCACGGCGCGGGTCAGATCGCGGGACACGACGATCAGGGTGCCGTCGCGACCGCCTTCCTTCAGGGAACCTAGCTTCATGTCCGTCCAGTGCTGGGGGCTGAGCCGGCGATTGTACGGCCAGACGGCGGCTTGGTTTCAACTGAAACGGACCCGCATTTTGTGCAGCGCGCCAATTCAGGTACACTACGCCGGTCTGCATGCGGCCGTCCGTTTCCCTCAGGGACCGCCGGCGAGGCCAGGATCGCAACGATCCGACTCGCCCGCCCCGCCCGACGCCTTTCGTGATGCCGACGAACCCCAGCCTCGCGCTGCGGGTTGATCCACCCTCTCGCAGCGCGGTTCACGGGAACGCTCCGAGCCTCACCTACTTGCGCCTGCGCGCCGGGTCCGTCCCGGCGTCGGCGCGTTATCCGGAGCATTCTCATGTCGTTCGAATCCCTGGGCCTTGCGCCCTTCCTGCTGCGCGCGCTGGCCGAGCAGGGCTACGAAACCCCCACCCCGATCCAGGCGCAGGCCATTCCCGTCGCCCTGGAAGGCCATGACCTGATGGCAGGCGCGCAGACCGGCACCGGCAAGACCGCCGCGTTCGGGCTGCCGCTGCTGCAGCACCTGGGCACCTCGCCGCAGCCGGTGGGCCCCGGCCCGCGCAAGCCGCGCGCGCTGATCCTGACCCCGACCCGCGAACTGGCCACCCAGGTCCACGACAGCCTGCGCGGCTACAGCAAGTACCTGCGCATCCCCAGCACCACCATCTACGGCGGCGTGGGCATGGGCAACCAGCTCGACGCGCTGCGCCGCGGCGTGGACCTGCTGATCGCCTGCCCGGGCCGCCTGCTCGACCACCTCGAGCGCCGCAGCGTGGACCTGTCGGGCATCGAGATCCTGGTGCTGGACGAGGCCGACCGCATGCTCGACATGGGCTTCCTGCCGTCGATCAAGCGCATCCTCGCCAAGCTGCCCAAGCAGAACCGGCAGACCCTGCTGTTCTCGGCCACCTTCGAGGAAGGCATCAAGCAGTTGGCCCGCGAGTTCATGCACGACCCGCAGGAAATCCAGGCCACCCCCAGCAACACCGTGGCCGACACCATCACCCACCGCGTGCACCCGGTGGACGGTGGGCGCAAGCGCGAACTGCTGCTGCACCTGCTGGCCGCCGACTCGCGCAAGCAGACCCTGGTGTTCGCCCGCACCAAGCACGGCGCCGACAAGCTGACCATGTTCCTGGACAAGTCCGGGCTGAAGACCGCGGCGATCCACGGCAACAAAAGCCAGGGCCAGCGCCTGCGCGCGTTGAGCGACTTCAAGGCCGGTCGCATCACCGTGCTGGTGGCCACCGACATCGCCGCGCGCGGCATCGACATCGACCAGTTGCCCAAGGTCATCAACTACGACCTGCCGATGGTCGCCGAGGACTACGTGCACCGCATCGGCCGCACCGGCCGCAACGGTTCGACCGGCGAAGCGATCTCGCTGGTGGCGCAGGACGAGGCCAAGCTGCTGCGCGCGATCGCGCGCATGCTCAAGCGCGAGATGGACATCCGCGACGTGCCCGGTTTCGAGCCGGTCACGCCGATTCGCTGGGGCAACAACAATCCGCCGGACGAGCGTCCGGGCGGCCAGCGTCCGCCGCGCCGCGGCAACCATGCCCGCCGCGGCCACGGCGATGCGCCGGCGCACGCGCATGCGCACGCCGGCAGCAAGAAGCCCGGCGGCAACCATGCCGACGGCGCCCGCCGCCAGGGCCAGGGGCGCCGCCAGGGCAACGGCGGCAATCGCCCGGCCTCGCCGCGCTGAGCCAGCCGCGGCAGCGCGCTCCGCACGCACCCAGGCCGCCCTTCGGGGCGGCCTTTTTTGTCCGCACCCCCCGGACATCGCGCGCCTGTCGCCGGCCCTGCAGCACGCCACTGTCGTTCGTTTCGCGCGCCCCGCATCGCGCCCTGCCGCTCCACCCCCTGACCGTACAATGCCGCCCATGGATATCTTCAAAGTCTTCACCCTCGAAGCCGCGCACCGCCTGCCCAACGTGCCGCCTGGCCACAAGTGCGCGCGCCTGCACGGGCACTCGTTCCGCATCGAGCTGCACGTCAGCGGCGAACCCGGCGCCGAGAGCGGCTGGGTGATGGATTTCGGCGACATCAAGGCGGCGTTCCGCCCGCTCTACGACCAGCTCGACCACCACTACCTCAACGACATCGAGGGCCTGGACAACCCCACCAGCGAACGCCTGGCGGTGTGGATCTGGGACCGGCTCAAGCCGGCGCTGCCGCTGCTGAGCGAAGTGGTGGTGCACGAGACCTGCACCTCTGGCTGCCGGTATCGCGGGCCGGGTTGAAGAAGGCCGGGAATGGGGAATGGGGAGTCGGGAATCGCAAGGGCGGCTCCGCGGCGGCTGAGGGTCTTACGAGGCCGGCCCAGCTGTGGCGCGCGCATTGGCGCTGCCAGAGACGCAGAAACGCCCAGCGAGCGCGAGGGGAATTTACGCCAAGCCATTGATCCAAAAGGCGACTTGAACGAATCCTGAGCGGCTTCAAAGAATTTTGTTGCATCGCAGCAGAATGGGCGTATGTTGCACTGCAACAGCAGTCGGCATTCCAACGGAGTTGCATGATGTCCGCTCAATTCAACGATCAGTTCAGCAGCTACACCCAGCAGTTCGCCGCCGCTGCAGCGCGTGCCAACCGCCTGGCGCTGGAGAGCGCCGAGAGCGTGTTCGGCGTGCAGCTGAAGACCTTCGAGAAGAACGTGTCGGCCACCACCGGCTTCCTCGGCGAACTGACCGAGGCGCGCGATCTGGGCACCGTGCAGGCGCTGTGGCCGAAGGGCCTGCAGATCGCCCGCGACAACTTCGAGCGGCTGGCCACGGCCAACCAGGAAGTGTTCGGCCTGGGCCTGAAGACCTCCGAGGCGATCGGCCAGCTTGCCAAGCATCAGTTCGAGGCGGCGACCGAACAGGCTGCGCCCAAGGCCAAGCCCGCCGCCAAGTAACACCGTATTCGACGTCGCTGCGGTTCGCCGCCCGACGCACCCTCGGTCTGCATGGGTCCCTCCCCCCGTGCAACCCCAGGCCCGGTAGATCCCTCCCTCTACCGGGCCTTTTTTATGGGCGGGATTCGGGATTCGGGAGTGGGGATTTGCCGATTGCGCGCGTTCCGGCGCTCCTGGCTTTCTTCGAAGGAAAAGCTGCCGCACCGATGCTTCATCGGTGAGGCGTCGGGACTGAAGTCCCTCCCACAAAACCCGCCACGGCAGTTGATCAGCCGGGCGGCATCCCAGCCCACGGCTGCAGTTCCGCGGCCAACTGCGCGGCCTGCGGTTGCGGCCGGTACGGCAGCCGTCCCCAGCACGGCATCGGCAGGCGCGCGCGCAGCATCGCCATGTTGTCGTCGATGCGCTCCATCGCCGGGTCGATCTCGTTGCCGATCCAGCCGATGCACTGCAGGCCGTCGGCGGCGATCGCCGCGGCGCTCAGCCGCGCATGGTTGAGGCAGCCCAGGCGCAGGCCGACCACCAGCACCACCGGCAGTCCCAGCGTCCGCGCCAGATCGGCCTGATCCAGCGTCGCCGACAGCGGCGCCGCCCAGCCGCCCACGCCTTCCACCACCACCACGTCGGCCTGTGCGCGCAGGCGCGCGAACGCGGCGGCGATCGGCGCCAGTTCCAGTTCCACGCCGGCATCGGCGGCGGCCAGTTCCGGCGCCAGCGGCAGCGGCAGCGCGTAGGGATTGAGATCGGCGTAGGCCGGACGCGGCGCGCTGGCGTCCTGCAGGGCCAGCGCGTCCTCGTTGCGCCAGCCGTCGGCGTCGCGGCTGCACCCGCTGGCGACCGGCTTCATGCCCACCGCGCGTTGGCCGCGCGCGCGCAAGGCATGCAGCAGCGCGGTGCTGGCGATGGTCTTGCCGATGCCGGTGTCGGTGCCGGTGACGTAGAAGGCGGGAACAGCCATGCGAAACCCTGTCGGTTGGCCGGCGGGACGCGCGGCGGCGCGCAGGATAGCCGGGCGCGCCGCGCGCGTCAGCCGCCGCGGTGCCGACGGACGCAACGCGCTGCTAGACTCGCGCGATGTTCGCCTCGTCCTCGCTCACCGGCAGCAAGCCGGAACAGTACGCCCAGTTGCTCGACCAGGCCCGTGCCCTGGTCGCCGGGGAGCCCGACCGCATCGCCAACGCCGCCAACCTGGCCGCGCTGGTGTATCACGCGCTGCCGCGGCTGAACTGGGTCGGTTTCTACCTCTACGACGGCAAGGAACTGGTGGTCGGCCCGTTCCAGGGCCTGCCCGCCTGCGTGCGCATTCCGCTGCACAAGGGCGTGTGCGGCGCGGCCGCCAGCAGCGGCCAGACCCAGCGCATCGACGACGTGGAGGCGTTCCCCGGGCACATCGCCTGCGATTCCGCCTCGCGCTCGGAACTGGTGGTGCCGCTGCTGCGCGACAGCGCGCTGGTCGGCGTGTTCGACCTGGACAGCCCCGACCTGGCCCGCTTCGACGCCGACGACCAGCGCGGCCTGGAAGCGATCGCCCAGGTCTTCGTCGACAGCCTGCGATGAGCACCGCCAAGCTGCGCAACATCGGCCCCAAGAGCGCGGCCTGGCTGCGCCAGGTCGGCGTGCGCACGCAGCAGGACCTGGAGGCGGCCGGCGCGGTCGGCGCCTTCGTCAAGGTCAAGCGCGCCGGCTTCAAGCCCAGCCTCAACCTGCTGTATTCGCTGGAAGGCGCGCTCAGCGGCTGCCACTGGCAGGAACTGTCCGAGGCGCGGCGCGCGCAGTTGCTGGGCGAGCTGGAGACCGCGACGGCGGCGCTGCCGGCGCAGCGCGGCCTGCCGGTCGCCGGGCCGGTGGCGACCACCCATTTCGACCGCGACGACACGCGCGGCGACGATGACGCCGACGGCGCCTACGCGCCCGACACGCACGACACGCCGATGGGCGACCATCACGGCGGCGACGACGGCCACGGTACCCACGCCGACTAGGGCGTGTCCTCCATCCCTGAGCGTGCCGCGCCGTGATGGCGCGTACCTGGGACAAGGGGAAAACGTCAGTTCACGCCCGAGCGATCACGCGGCCACGGGCGCACTCGATCGCGCCCTTCGGGCTGGCTCTGGCAGGCGCGGCTCTGGCGGCATGCCTGCCAGAGCCAACGCGGCGTACTCGGGAGTCGATGAAACGCCCCAAGCCGCGTAGCCAGCGGCGATCGCGTACAATCGCGCCGCTTCAAGGTGACCCGCCGGCTCCGGCCAGCGGGTTGAAACGGGAAGCCGGTGCGTCTTGCGACAAGGCCGGCGCTGCCCCCGCAACGGTAAGCGATCCGCGCTGACGACCTGCGCCACTGTGCCTCGGCATGGGAAGGCGTCGCAGCCGGGAGGTCCGCCTCCCCGATCGCCAGCCCGGAGACCGGCCTTGCAGTTCACTGGTTGCGATGCGGAGGGCGTCGCGGCGTGCCGCGCCGCGTCCGGCGCCGTCCGCTTGCACCTTCCGTTCGTGACTCCCTCGCCGTCACAGCGCGCAGCCGCGCGCCGGAGTTGCCACCCATGTCGTCCCGCCTGCTTTCGGTCGCGATCGCGTCCGTCCTGTCCCTGCCCGCGCTGGCCCACGCCGCCGACGCCGCCGACGCCGCCACCGACCTCGACCAGGTCCTGGTCACCGCCACCCGCACCCAGATCTCGGTGGAGGACAGCGTGGTCCCGGCGCAGGTCATCGACCGCGCGGAGATCGAGCGCAGCCAGGCCACGTCGCTGGCGCAGCTGCTGCAGGGCCGCGCCGGCATCGGCATCTCCAACCAGGGCGGCCTGGGCAAGCTGACCACGCTGAGCCTGCGCGGCAGCGAATCGGACCACGTGCTGGTGCTGGTGGACGGCGTGCGCATCGGCTCGGCCAGCGCCGGCCTGGCCGCGTTCCAGGACCTGCCGCTGAGCCAGATCGAGCGCATCGAGATCGTGCGCGGCCCGCGTTCGAGCCTGTACGGCTCCGACGCGATCGGCGGCGTCATCCAGATCTTCACCCGCCGCGGCGGCCAGGGCTTCCAGCAGAACCTGAGCCTGGGCGGCGGCAGCCACGGCCTACGCGAGGCCGGCGCCGGCTTCAGCAACCGCGGCGAACGTGGCTGGCTGGCCGTGCAGGGCGGCTACCAGAAGACCGACGGCATCAATGCCTGCAACGGCTCGGCCACGCTGTTCGCCGGCTGCTTCGTCGACCAGCCCGACCGCGACGGCTACCGCAACGTCTCGCTGAGCGCGCGCGGCGGCTACGCGCTGACCGACACGCTGCGCATCGAAGGCCAGGCGCTGAACATCGACAGCCGCAACGAATACGACGGCGATCCGCTGTTCGCCGGCAACGAGGCCGACAACACCCAGCAGGTGTTCGGCGGCAAGCTCGACTGGACCCCGTCCGATCGCCTGCACCTGGCCGCGCAGCTCGGCCGCAACGTCGACGACGCCGACAGCTACTACCGTGCCCCCGGCGCGCGCACCCGCAACTTCGTCAGCACCTTCGACAGCCGCCGCGACACCGCCGCGCTGCAGGGCGACATCACCCTGGCCGAAGGCCACCTGCTCAGCGTCGGCAGCGACTGGCAACGCGAGCACGTCGCCAGCACCACCGCTTTCGACGTCGACAGCCGCGACAACACCGGCGCGTTCGCCGAGTACCAGGGCCGCTTCGGCGCGCAGCAGGTGCAGGCCAGCGTGCGCAGCGACGACAACGAGCAGTTCGGCGAGCACACCACCGGCAGCCTCGGCTGGGGCCTGGCGCTGGCGCATGGCCTCAAGCTCACCGCCAGCGTCGGCACCGGCTTCAAGGCGCCGACCTTCAACGACCTGTACTACCCGTTCGCCGGCAATCCGGAGTTGAAGCCGGAGCGTTCCAAGAGCGGCAACCTGGGCGTGGCGCAGTACGCCGACAGCTGGAACTGGACCTTCAACGCCTACGAGACCCGGGTCAAGGACCTGATCTCCTACGACGCGGTCAGCTTCCTGCCGGTCAACGTGGACGAAGCGCGCATCCGCGGCGCCGAACTGACCGGCTATGCGCTGCTGGCCGGCTGGGAACTGTCGGCACAGTTGAGCCACACCGACCCGCGCAACCGCAGCGACGGCGACAACCGCGACAACTGGCTGGCGCGCCGCGCGCAGAACACCGCGCGCCTGGACGTGGACCGCGGCATCGGCCCGGTCAAGCTCGGCGTCACCGTCTTCGGCAGCGGCCACCGCTTCGACGACGCGGCCAACCGCGTGCGCCTGGCCGGCTACGGCACCGTCGACCTGCGCGCGGAATACGCGTTCACCCCGGACTGGACGCTGCAGGCCAAGGCCAGCAACGTGTTCGATCGCGACTACCAGACGGTGAACTGGTACAACCAGCCGGGCCGCGAATACGCGCTGACCCTGCGCTACGCGCCGGCGGCGCGCTGAGCCGGCGCCCCGCGCTGCGCCGGCGGGCGTGGCGCGGGGCAACAGCGCGGCCACAACACGCGTCTTTTTCGTAGGAGCGGCTTCAGCCGCGACGGGCTTTATCGGTAACGCCCATCGCGGCTGAAGCCGCTTGTGTCAAATGAGGGTCTATCGTTGCAGGTGAGAGCGGAGTGCGGCAGGCCGTTTAGCCGCAGTGCCAGCAAGCACGAGTAGGAGTCAGCGCCGCCGCACCCCGTATCTCCTGCCTCATCAGCCCGAACAGTTGCCCGAGTCGCGAGCTCGAACTCCACAAGCATGGGCGTCGGCAGGAGTGCTCTCGTGCCTGAGTCTACTGCGGAGAACGTCTATGCGACGCTATGTCGGGATCGATGTATCCAAGGCCGAACTGGTCATTCATGTCCTGCCGGACGAGCAGACCTGGACCCAAGCCAATACGCCACAGGGGCAGCGTGCGCTGGCCCAACGCCTGGCCGAGCTGGGCTGCGAGCGGATCGTGCTGGAAGCCAGTGGCGGCTACGAACATGCCGTGCTGCAGGTGCTCCGAGAGGCGGACCTGCCGGCAGTGCGGATGGCCGCTGATCGTCCGCGCAAGCTAGCCCAGGCCTTGGGCCTGCATGCCAAAACCGATGTCCTGGACGCGCGCCTGCTGGCCATCGCCGCCCAGCACATCCCGACCACCCCCACGCCCGTGGTGCCCGGGCACCAGCAGTCTCTTCGCGAACTGCTGGACCTGCGTGCCACCCTGGTGGGCCAGCGCGATGCCCATCGGCGGCGCCTGGAGCACATCACCCGCCCTGAGGTGCAACGCCACTGCCGAGAGGTGATCGCCCTGCTGAACCAGCAGATCCAGACGTTGACGCAGGAGATCGGGCAGCAGGGCAAGACCTGCTCGAGCCTCCCTAAGGTGCCTGGGCTCGGCACGATCCTGCGCGCGGTTCTGGCCGCGCGGTTGCCAGAGCTGGGCACGCTGCCGCCACGCAAGCTCGCTGCCCTGGTCGGGCTGGCCCCGTTCAATCACGACAGCGGCTGCTGGAAAGGCCAACGCCGCATCAAAGGCGGACGTGCCGACGTGCGGCGCGTGCTGTACATGGCCACCTGGGCCAGCATCCGCGCCGAATCCCCCTTGGCCAACACTTACGCGCGCATGCGCGCAGGCGGCAAACCGGCCAAGGTCGCCATCGTCGCCTGCATGCACAAGTTCCTGCGCTGGCTCAACGCCATCGCGCGCGATCAGGCCCCGTACGCTCCTCCTGCCATCGCAGGTGCATGACAGTTGACTCCTACGAAAGGCGGCATGTGCGACCGCGTCGGATGTAGATGCGCGCATTCTCAACGCAGGCGTGCGCGACGCATCGCGCAATTGGTCGCTCGCGATCAGGGCCGCTGGCAGCCGAACGCAAACAGCCGTCCTCGTACTCATGCATGGCGGCACGAACCTGACAGTTCGGCGCCCGCTACGCTCCCGGACCCTCACCCCAACCCCTCTCCCGAGGGGAGAGGGGCTTGCTGCGTCATGGGCTGTAGGAGCGGCTTCAGCCGCGACGGGCGTTCGCGGGAAAGCCTGTCGCGGCTGAAGCGGCGCCTACACCATATCTCCAGATCTTCGCGCTGCACCGAGGCGCTACGCGGCATCGCGTCAACGCAGCTGCAGCAACTCGCGCAGGTCGTCCATCAGCAGCACCACGTCGGCCGTGGCCAGATCCAGGTCGCGCGGATAGCCGTAGCGCACCAGCGCCACCGGCATGCCGGCGGCGTGGCCGGCCTGCAGATCGGTCCCCGAATCGCCGACCATCAGGCAGCGCACCGGCGGCTGCGCGAACTGCTGCGCCAGGTGCAGCAACGGCGCCGGGCTGGGCTTGCGCTCGGGCAGGCTGTCGCCACCCAGCACCGCAGAGAACAGATTGGCCACGCCCAAATGGCGCAGCAGCGGCGGCACCATCGCCGACGGCTTGTTGGTGCACAGCGCCAGGGTCACGCCCTTGGCATGCAATTGCGCCAAGGCCTCGGCTGCGCCGGGATACAAGCGCGGACTGCGCAGCAGGCATTCGGCGTAGTGGCGCATGAAGGTGGGCATCACCGTCTCGAGCGGTGTGGTATCGCCGGCATCCCGCCAGGCGCTCTCGACGAGTTTACGCACGCCTTCGCCGATCCAGCCGAGCACGGTCGCCTCCGGCACGCGCGGCAGGCCGAAGTCGACCAGCGTGCGGTTCAGCGCCTCGGCAATGTCGGCGCCGCTGTCGACCAGGGTGCCGTCCAGGTCGAACACCACCAATGCATACGGGAACGTCATGTCGTGCCAATGCGGGAGAAGAAGTGCGCATTGTAGGTGGCGCAGCGCCGGTATGCGGTCGCGACAAGCACCCACGGTGACGCGCGTGTCCGTCCGGCCCTGGCTTAGCACGCGCGCGAGCGCGTGACGCCACGCGAACATCACCAGTGACGATCCCCCACCCATGTTGCAATTCGAGCGTCCGTAAGAGCGCGACAAGGTCGATCAGCATGACCAGAGGATCGAGCAACTGCGCCAATCCGCGCCGCATGCCCATGTGGGAGGGACTTTAGTCCCGACGCGGTAGGGGATGAGGGCCGCGTTCTCGGTTTGCACGCGTCGCCTTGACTGCTTCAACCGATGCGCCCGTGATGGTGCCGCCTGACCAACGGACGAACACGTCGTTTCAAATCCACACATCAGGCAACACACGGCACGGGTTCCGCGCGCGACCACCTCAACCGAACAAGCGCCCCTGCGCCTGTCCCGGCTCGCGTTCGTGGAAGCCGGACAGGCCCACACCGACCAGGCGATAACGCGTGGACGTCGGCAGGTCCACGCGCTCGCGCAGCGCAAGAGCGATGTCGATCAAGGCCTGCAGCGAATCCGGCGGCTGCTCCGGAGTGAAGCTGCGGGTGAGGATGCGGAACTGCGCGGTCTTCAGCTTCAGCACCACGGTGCGCGCGATGCGCTCGGTGCGGCGGGTTGCGTTCCAGGTCTTCTCGGCCAGCTGCCGGATCGCCGGCTCCAGTGCGTCCAGCGCCAGGTCTTCGGCGAAGGTGTCCTCGGAGGAGATCGACTGCACCGGCTGGTCCGACTCCACCGGGCGTTCGTCGATGCCGCGCGCGCGCTGGTACAGGCGCAGGCCGAAGCTGCCGAAGCGCGCTTCCAGTTCCGCCTCGCTGCGCGCGCGCAGGTCGCCGACGGTGGCGATCCCCAGTTCCGCCAGCTTGGCCTCCATCACCTTGCCCACGCCGGGCACCTTGTTCACCGGCAACGGCGTCAGGAACGCGTCCACGCGATGCGGACGGATCACGAACTGGCCGTCGGGCTTGCGCCAGTCCGAGGCGATCTTGGCCAGGAACTTGTTCGGTGCGATGCCGGCCGAGGCGGTCAGTTCGGTTTCGGCGCGGATCTGCGTGCGGATGGTCTGGGCGATCTCGGTGGCGGTGCGCAGTTCCCCCTTGGGCACGGTGACGTCCAGGTAGGCTTCGTCCAGCGACAGCGGCTCGATCAGGTCGGTGTGGCGTTGGAAAATTTCGCGCACCTGCCGCGACACCGCCTTGTAGCGGGCGAAATCCGGCGGCACGAAGATCGCGTCCGGGCACAGCCGCTCGGCGCGCAGCGCCGGCATCGCCGAGCGCACGCCGAACACGCGTGCCTCGTAGGACGCCGCGCACACCACCGAGCGCATGCCGCGCCAGGCCACCACCACCGGCTTGCCGCGCAGCGCCGGATCGTCACGCTGCTCCACGGACGCGTAGAACGCATCCATGTCGACGTGAATGATCTTGCGCATCGACCCCATACCCTACGCCTGCGAACGGTGTGCGCATGATAAGCCCAGCACTGCGCACGGACTGAGAATGCGCGCCTTGATCCGGCGCAGTGCGCGCGCCACCGCCGCTGCCGACACTACGCGTGCGTACGGATAAAACGTTTGATTGAACGCGCAAGGCTCATGCACTCTTGCGCGCCTCGACTGTCTCGCCTGGGAATCTTCCGCTCATGAGTCGTCTGTCTTCCTATTCGCGCGAGCAATTGCTCGCCAGCGCACGCGGCGAGTTGTTCGGCGCCGACGCCGGGCGCCTGCCCAACGACCCGATGCTGATGTTCGACCGCATCGTCGCCATCGACGAGACCGGCGGCGCGCACGGCAAGGGCGTGATCCGCGCCGAGCTGGATATCCGCCCGGACCTGTGGTTCTTCGGCTGCCATTTCATCGGCGACCCGGTGATGCCCGGCTGCCTGGGCCTGGATGCGATGTGGCAGCTGACCGGCTTCTTCCTGACCTGGCTGGGTGCGCCCGGCCGCGGCCGCGCGCTGGGCGTGGGCGAAGTGAAGTTCACCGGGCAGGTGCTGCCCAGCGCCAGGCAGGTGGTCTACGAGATCGACATCAGCCGGGTGATCAACCGCAAGCTGGTGATGGCGGTGGCCGACGGCCGCATGTCGGTGGACGGGCGCGAGATCTATACCGCCAAGGACATGCGCGTGGGCCTGTTCACGTCGACGGAGGCGTTCTGATGCGGCGCGTCGTCATTACCGGAATGGGCATCACGTCGTGCCTGGGCAACGATCTGGACAGCGTGGCGCGCGCCTTGCGCGAAGGTCAGTCCGGCATCCGCCACAACCCGCAGGCGGTCGACGCTGGCCTGCGCAGCCAGGTCGGCGGCGATGTGCAGCTGGACCTGGACGCGGCGATCGACCGCAAGCTCAAGCGCTTCATGGGCGATGCCTCGGCCTACGCCTACCTGGCGCTGCGCGATGCGCTGGCCGATGCCGGCCTGGACGAGGCGGCGATCAGCGATCCGCGGATCGGCCTGATCGCCGGCTCCGGCGGCGGCTCCAGCCACTGGCAGGTGGAAGCGGCGGACCTGCTGCGCAACCGCGGCGTGCGCAAGGTCGGCCCGTACATGGTGCCGCGCACGATGTGCTCGGCGGTGTCGGCCAGCCTGGCTACCGCGTTCAAGATCAAGGGCGTGAGCTACTCGCTGTCGGCCGCGTGCGCGACCTCGGCGCACTGCATCGGCGCGGCGGCGGACCTGATCCGCCACGGCCAGCAGGACGTGATGTTCGCCGGCGGCGGCGAAGAACTGGACTGGACCATGAGCCTGATGTTCGACGCGATGGGCGCGCTGTCCACCGGCTTCAACGACACGCCGGCAGTGGCGTCGCGGCCCTACGACGCCGCGCGCGACGGCTTCGTCATCGCCGGCGGCGGCGGCATGCTGGTGCTGGAGGACTACGACCACGCGGTGGCGCGCGGTGCGCGCATCCATGCCGAACTGGTCGGCTACGGCGTGACCTCCGACGGCGCCGACATGGTGGCCCCGTCCGGCGAAGGCGCGGTGCGCTGCATGCGCATGGCGCTGCAGGGCGTGGACGCGCCGATCGACTATCTCAACACCCACGGCACCTCGACGCCGCTGGGCGATGTCACCGAGCTGGATGCGGTGCGCGCGGTGTTCGGCGATGCGGTGCCGCCGCTGTCCTCGACCAAGGCGCTGTCCGGGCATTCGCTGGGCGCGGCCAGCGTACACGAGGCGATCTACTGCTTGCTGATGCTGCGCGACGGCTTCATCGCCGGCTCGGCCAACATCGACACGCTGGATCCGCGTGCCGAGGGCTTCCCGATCGTGCGCGAAAGCCGCGACGCGGACTTGCGCACGGTGATGTCCAACAGCTTCGGCTTCGGCGGCACCAACGCCGCGCTGGTGTTTGCCAAGGCCTGAGCCCGGCCAAACGCGCACGCTGCCAGCAGCGGCAGCGTGCCGCGCGTCAACGCTCCAGTTGCCTGACGTCGCGACGCCCGGCGTCGTGGTCCTTGTGCGCTTCAGGCTTGGCCGGTGGCGGTGGCGGCGGTGGCGGTGGAGGCGGTAGAGGAGGCGGTGGCGAAGTCGGCTTCGGCGAATGCCGCTCGACCCATTGGATCGTCGCCGGCGACGGCGGCCAGGACGGCGATGCCGACGGCGCGGACGCAGGCGGCGGCACGGGCATCAGTCCCATCGATTCGCGCTGGCGGCGGTCGTCGTCCTGGCGTTGCAACTCCTTCGCCAGTTCCTTGTTGTAGCGGGGATTGAGCGCGTCCGGCGGCGGGATCTGGTACATCCGCTCGCCGGGCGGCGTCCATTGCGGCGTGGCGCTCACCGCCTCGGACGCGGACGCAGGCGACGGCGGCGTCCGCCATTGCGGCGCCAACTGACGCTGCAACGGGGCCGGAATCTGCGCTGGGCCGGCCGCGGTCGCGGTGCTTTCCAGCGATCGATAGCGCGCGCGTTCGCGCGCCCACGGCTGACCGCGATAGTGCGTGTCCCAGTAACGATCCAGCGCAAAGCCGACCGTGGGCACGCCCAGCGACGCGCCAGGCGCGACGCCCTGCCCCTGCTCATGAAAGTCGATTGCACCCGCCGCAGCCAGCCGCGTTTCTCGCGCCAGCTGACATCGCACCAGGCCCAGTCGCGGGTGCAGCCATGCACCTGCAACGCGTCGTCGGTGGCCGGCGTGGCCACGCGCGGATATTCCGGTGCCGGGCTGGCGCCGATGCGCACCGTGCCGCTGCCGTCCTGCGCCAATGCCGGCGCGGCCATGCTCAACAACAACGGCGTCCACCACCCTGCTCGCTTCATGCGGTCCTCCTTGTGCAGTGCGGCAGTGTCCTGCGCCGCGATTGCGGCGGCGAAGATCGCCGTACCGCTGTGCTTTGTTCTAGCACAGGGGATTGGGGATTGGGGATTGGGGATTGGGGGCGGCAGCGTGCTGTGCGGAGCCGAATCATTGGCAAGCGATTTTCTGTAGGAGCGGCTTCAGCCGCGAGGGGGGGGGGGCCCCCCCCCCCCCCCCGCCCCCCCCCCCGCCCCGCTCCTACAACAAAGCCAGAAACACTGGAAATGTCATGCACTCGCGAAAATCACAAATCCCCTATCCCGAATCCCCGCTTACCCCGCCATGCCGCTGTGCCGCAGCAGCGCCTCCAGCTCCGGCGCACGGCCGCGGAAGGCGGTGAAGTTCTCCAGCGCCGGGCGGCTGCCGCCGCGCGAGAGGATCTCGCGCAGGAAGCGCGCGCCGGTGTTCGCCAACTGGTCCGGCGCTTCCTCGAAGGCGGCATAGGCGTCGGCGCTGAGCACCTCGGCCCACTTGTAGCTGTAGTAGCCGGCCGCATAGCCGCCGGCGAAGATGTGGTTGAACTGGTGCGGGAAGCGATTCCAGGCCGGCGGGCGGTTCACCGCCACGGCGTCGCGCACGCGCTCGAGCAGTTGCAGCACGCTGTCGGACTGCGCATCGAAGCTGTGGTGCAATTGCATGTCGAACAGCGCGAATTCGAGCTGGCGCACGGTGAACATGCCGCTCTGGTAGTTCTTCGCCGCCAGCATCTTGTCGAACAGCGCGCGCGGCAGCGGCTGTCCGCTGTCCACGTGCGCGGTCATCGCCTGCAGGCGCGGCCATTCCCAGCAGAAGTTCTCCATGAACTGGCTGGGCAGTTCCACCGCGTCCCATTCCACGCCGTTGATGCCGGCCACGCCCAGTTCGCCGACCTGGGTCAGCAACTGGTGCAGGCCGTGGCCCATCTCGTGGAACAGGGTGGTGACCTCGTTGTGGGTGAAGGTGGCCGGCTTGCCGTCGCTGCCGCGGCCGAAGTTGCACACCAGGTACACCAGCGGGGTCTGCACGCCGTCGGCGCGTTCGCGACGGTTGCGGCAATCGTCCATCCAGGCGCCGCCGCGCTTGCCTTCGCGTGCGTACAGATCCAGGTAGAACTGACCGACCAGGCGCCCCTGCGCGTCGCTGAGGCGGAAGAAGCGCACGTCCGGATGCCACACCGGCGCGCTGTCGGCCTCCACGCGCAGGCCGTACAGGTCGTGGATCAGGCCGAACAGGCCGTCCAGCACCTTGGGCTCGGTGAAGTAGCGCTTCACCTCCTGCTCGGAGAAGCTGTAGCGCGCCTGCTTCAGCTTTTCGCTGACGTAGGACAGGTCCCAGGCTTCCAGCGTGTCCAGGCCCAGGTGCTCGCGCGCGAACGCCTCCAGTTCGGCGCGGTCGCGCTGCGCGTAGGGCTTGGCGCGTGCGGCCAGGTCGTGCAGGAACTCCAGCACCTGCGTCGGATCCTGCGCCATCTTCGTCGCCAGCGAATACTCGGCGTAGCTGGCGAAACCGAGCAGGGCCGCCAGTTCGCCACGCAGGGCGAGGATGCGGCCGATCGCGGCGCTGTTGTCCAGCGCCGCATCGCCGAACTCCGAGGCGCGGATCGCGTTTGCGCGGTACAGCGTCTCGCGCAGCGCGCGGTCCTCGGCGTACATCTGCACCGGCAGGTAGCACGGCATCTGCAGGGTCAGCTTCCAGCCCGCCTGGCCGTCGCGTTCGGCCGCCGCACGCGCGGCGGCGACGCTGTCCTCGGGCAGGCCGGCCAGGCGCGCCGGGTCGTCGATCAGCAGCGACCACGCGTCGGTGGCGTCGAGCACGTTCTGCGAGAACTTGGCCGACAGCGCCGACAGTTCTTCCTGGATCGCGGCGAAGCGCTGCTTGTCGGCCTCGCCCAGCTCGGCGCCGCCCAGGCGGAAATCGCGCAGCGCGTTGTCCAGCACCTTGCGCTGCGCCGGCGTCAGCGTGGCCGCCTCCGGCGAGTGCGCCAGCGTGCGGTACTGCACGAACAGCGCCAGGTTCTGCCCCAGCGCGCTGGAGAAGCGCGTCACCTTGGGCAGGTTGGCGTTGTAGGCCTCGCGCAGCGCCGGCGTGTTGACCACCGCCTGCAGGTGGCCCACCTGGCCCCAGGCGCGCCACAGGCGCTCGGTGGCATCGTCCAGCGGCGCCACGAAGCTGTCCCAACGCACCGGCGCCACCGTCTCGGCGGCGGCCACGGCGGCTTCGGCCTGCGCCAGCAGCGTGTCGATCGCCGGGCCGATGTGCTCGGGCTGGATCGCATCGAAGCGCGGCAGGCCGGAAAAATCGAGCAGGGGATTGGTCATCGCGGAAGTCTCGGTCACGGAAGGAAGGCCGGCGGCGCCGGTCATGGCAGTGAGATGGCGGTCAGTCCAGCGCGGCACAAGGCAGCGGCGGCAAGCCGGCGCCGGCCACCGCCGCGGCCAGCTGCGCATCGGCCTGCTCCACGTCGATGCCCTGCTCGGCGTACCACTGCGGCCGGTAGTAGCTGTGCACGTAGCGCTCGCCGCTGTCGCACAGGATGGTGACGATGGCGCCGCTGCGGCCCTGCTCGCGCATGCGCGTGGCCGCCTGCAGCACGCCGACGAAGTTGGTGCCGGTGGAACCGCCCACGCGCCGGCCCAGGCGCGCGCTGACGTAGCGCATCGCCGCCAGGCTCAGCGCGTCGGGCACCTTGACCATCGCATCGACGCAGCTGGGGATGAAGCTCGGCTCCACCCGCGGCCGGCCGATGCCTTCGATGCGCGAGCCGCCGGTGCTTTCCAGGCCGGCGTAGTCGCGCCCGGCCAGCGCCTCGCGGTAGCCGTCGAAGAACAGCGACACCTCAGGATCCGCGCACAGGATGCGGGTGGGATGGCGCCGGTAGCGCACGTAGCGGCCGAGCGTGGCCGCGGTGCCGCCGGTGCCGGGGCTGCACACGATCCAGGCCGGGATCGGATGCGGCTCCTCCTGCATCTGCCGGAAGATCGACTCGGCGATGTTGTTGTTGGCGCGCCAGTCGGTGGCGCGTTCGGCGTACAGGAACTGGTCCATGAAGTGACCACCGGTCTCGCGCGCCAGTTGCACCGAATCGGCGTGCAGGTCGCAGGCGCGCCCGACCAGGTGGCAGCGTCCGCCCTGGAACTCGATCGCGGCGATCTTCTCCGGCGAGGTGGTGGCCGGGATCACCGCGATGAACGGCAGCCCCAGCAGGCGTGCGAAGTACGCTTCGGAGACCGCGGTGGAGCCGCTGGAGGCCTCGATCACCGGGCGCCCCTCGCGCAGCCAGCCGTTGGCCAGCGCGTACAGGAACAGCGAGCGTGCCAGGCGGTGCTTGAGGCTGCCGGTGGGATGGCTGGACTCGTCCTTGAAGTACAGGTCGATGCCGGGGAAACCGGGCAGGTCCAGCGGGATCAGGTGGGTATCGGCCGAGCGGTTGAAGTCGGCTTCGATCTTCTGGATGGCGGCGGCCACCCAAGCGCGATGGGTCATGGCGATGCGGGAGCGGAGAAACTGCGCCCACGATACACGCCCGGCCGCGCGCCCGGGCCATGCGCGGCAGCGGCCGCCACGCCGGCATTCACCCGGGGTGGCGCGGCGCCGGGGCGGCGCTCAGCCGGCGACCACGCTGAAGCCGGCGTCGGCGATCGCCTGCTCCAGCGCGGCCACGTCGATGCGCGCGGGGTCGTAGTCGATGCCGACGCGCCCGCCTTCCAGCACCACCGTGCTGGCGGTCACGCCCGGGCAGGCGTCCAGCACCCGCTGCAGCCGCGCGCTGCAGCCGCCGCAGGTCATGCCGTGGACCAGAAGATCGAGATGGTGCATGTCAGGCTCCAGGGTCAAGAAGTCGAATCCGCACTCATTGCGGGCGCCAGCGGTTCAGCAGCAAGGCATTGCCCAGCACCGAGACCGAACTCAGCGCCATCGCCGCGCCGGCGATCACCGGGTTGAGCAAGCCGAACGCGGCCAGCGGGATGCCCAGGCCGTTGAAGACGAAGGCGAAGAACAGGTTCTGGCGGATCTTGCGCACCGTCGCCGCGGACAGGTCGATGGCGGCGGCGACGCCGGCCAGGTCGCCGTGCATCAGCACCACGTCGGCCGCCTCGATGGCGATGTCCGAGCCGCTGCCGATGGCGAAACTGACGTCGGCCGCGGCCAGCGCCGGGGCATCGTTGATGCCGTCGCCGACCATGCCCACGTGCGCGCCCGGCACGGCCTGCAACTGGCGTACATGCGCGGCCTTGTCCTGCGGCAGCACCTCGGCCTGCACCTGCGCGATGCCGAGCCGCGCGGCCACCGCCTGGGCCGCGTGGCGGTTGTCGCCGCTGAGCATGGTCACCGCGATGCCGCGCGCCTGCAGCAACGCCACCGCCTCGGCGGCATCCTCGCGCAGCGGGTCGGCGATGGCGATGTAGCCGGTCACCGCGCCATCCATCGCCACCCCGACCACGCTGTGGCCCTGCGCCTGTGCCGCCTCAGCCTGGCGGCGCAGCGCCGGGTCGGCCGGCGCGGCGACCAGGCCATCGAGCCACGCCAGCGCGCCCAGCGCGACCTCGCGCCCGTCCACGCGGCCGCGCACGCCCTGCCCCGGCAGCGTCTGCACCGCCTCGGCCGACGGCGCCGGCGCGGCCGCGCGCACGCCCAGGTCGGCCGCGCGCTGCACGATGGCGCGCGCCAGCGGATGCGCCGACCCGGTCTCCAGCGCCGCGGCCAGGCGCAACAGCGGCGCGGCCTCGGCCTCGTCGGCGACCAGCACCGCGGTCACCTGCGGCTGGCCCAGGGTCAGCGTGCCGGTCTTGTCGACCACCAGCGCGGTCAGCGCGCGGGCGCGTTCCAGCACCTCGGCGTCGCGGATCAGGATGCCGGCGCGCGCGCCGACGCCGGTGCCGACCATGATCGCGGTCGGCGTGGCCAGGCCCAGCGCGCACGGGCAGGCGATCACCAGCACCGCCACCGCGTGCACCAGGGCGTCGGCGAAGCTGCCGCCCAGCGCCCAGGTCGCGCCCAGGGTGAGCGCGGCGATGGCCAGCACCGCCGGCACGAACACCGCAGCGATGCGATCGACCAGGCGCTGGATCGGCGCGCGCGAGCCTTGCGCGGCATCGACCATGCGCACGATCTGCGCCAGCAGGGTGTCCGCGCCGACGCCGGTGGCGCGCGCGCGCAGCAGGCCGAGCTGGTTGACCGTCGCGGCGTGCAGGCGGCTGCCCGGCGCCTTGGCCACCGGCATGGCCTCGCCGGAGAGCATGGCCTCGTCCACGCTGGAGTGGCCCTCGAGCACCTCGCCGTCCACCGGCACGCGCTCGCCGGCGGCCACCACGAACACGTCGCCGACCGCCAGTTCCGCTGCGTCCACCTCCACGATGGCGCCGTCGCGCTCGACCCGTGCGGTGGTCGGCGCCAGGTCGAGCAGCGCGCGCACCGCCGCCGTGGTGCGGCGCTTGGCGCGGGCTTCGAGCAGGCGCCCGAGCAGCACCAGGGTGATGACGCTGGTGCTGGCCTCGAAGTACACGTGCTGGCCGTGCAGTCCGGCCACGGTGACCACGGCGCTGTACAGATAGGCCATACCGGTGCCCAGCGCGACCAGTACATCCATGTTGGCGCTGCCGTTGCGCAGTGCGCGGTAGCCGGCGCGGTAGAAGCGCGCGCCGATCCAGCACTGCACCGGCGTCGCCAGCAGCAGCTGCAGCCAGCGCGGCAGCGGCTCGGCGTGCGCGCCGCGCAGGGCGTCGCCATCCAGCATGCCGAGCATCTGACCCCAAAACGGCAGGGTCAGCAGCACCGCCGCCGCGAACAGGCCCAGCTCGCGCCGCCAGGCGCGCCGCTCGCTGCGCTCGCGCTCGGCCAGCTGCGCCGGATCCATGGTCTCGACGACGCGTGCGCCGAACCCGGCGCGCGCGATCCGCGCGATCAGGTCCGCGGGCGCGACCGCACCGGGCACGATCTCCACCCGCGCCTTGGCCGAAGCCAGGTTGGCGTGGCCGGCGAGCACACCCGGGGTCTTCGCCAGCACGGCGTCGATCGCCGCCACGCAGGAGGCGCAGTGCAGGCCGCTGAGCTCCAGCGTCACGGTCTGGGTGGGCACGCGGTAGCCGGCCTGCTGGATGCGCTGCAGCAGCGTCGGCAGATCCACCTGCTGCGGGTCGTAGTCGACCTGCACGCGCGCGCCGGCGTAGCTGGCCTGCGCCGCCACGCCGGGCAGGCGCGCGAGCGCCTTCTCCACGCCGGCCGCGCAGGCAGCGCAGGTCATGCCCTGCACCGGCAAGGTCAGCGAGGCGGTGGTCCGGTCCGTGCTCATCGCGGCGGGTCGCCGGCGGCATCGCCGCGGATGTCGCCCAGGATCGGGCAGGCGTCCGGCGCACCGCGGCCGGGGCACTCCTCGACCAGCGTCGCCAGGGTGTCGCGCATCTCGGTCAATTCGGCAATGCGCCGGTCCAGCGCCTGCAGGCGCGCGCTGGCGCGCTGCTTGATGCCCTCCACGCCATGCACGCGGTCGTCCTGCAGCGCCAGCAACTCGCCGATCTCCTCCAGCGAGAAGCCCAACTCCTTGGCGCGGCGGATGAAGCGCACCCGCTGCACCGCCGCGGCGTCGTACTCGCGGTAGCCGGAGGCGCGGCGCGGCGCAGGCGGCAGCAGCCCCTGGCGCTCGTAGTAGCGCACGGTATCGATGGCGACATCGGCCTGGCGGGCGAGCGCGCCGATGGTGAAGCGGGCGGTGGCGGGGTCGGATCGCATGCGCACACCCTACTCCCTGGAGTCGGGTCCAGAGTCAAGCCTTGCCGCATGGCGGTCGCTTGCCGCGCACGCCGGCTTCGGTATCCTCTTGTTCCTTCTGCCGCCACGTCCTGCCTGTCCGTGCCGACCTTCGCTGTCCTGCTGCGCCTGCTGCTGTGCCTGAGCCTGCTGCTCAACGGCACTGCGGCCGCCATGGCGATGCCGGGCATGGCAGCGCACGGCACCGCGACGCACGAAGCGGCTGCCACGGTCGCCAGCGCCGCGCCGGCGCATGCGGCGATGCCCTGCCACGACGCACCGCCACCGCCGCCGGCGGATCGCGGCGAGCACTGTCACGACCATGCCGGCAAGCACGGCGGCTGCGGCGGCATGGCCGGCTGCCAATGCCCGCACGCGCAGCCGCTGCCGGCCCTGCTGGCGATGCCGCTGGCGCTGCCGCGCTTGCCCCGCACCCTGATTGCCGCCGCTCCCCAGGCCGCGCACGGCGCGCCCGGCCTGCCGCGGCTGGAACGCCCTCCCAGCGCCTGAGCGCGCGCGGCCGCCTGTTGGGCGGTCTTCCGGCGGCAGCGCACAGGCGCTGCCGCGTCCGTGCCTACAGCGCCCATCGGCGCTGCGTGGCGCATCGCATCCGCTTACGGACATCGCACATGAACCCATCTTCTTCCGGCCTGCCGGCGCTGCCGTCGCGGCGCCGCTTCGTCACCGGGCTGGCGCTGGGCGCCGCCGCTGGCCTCACCGGGCTGCCGCTGCGCAGCGCCCACGCCAGCGCGCTCGCCCGCAACGGCGCCGCGCCCTACGTGCTGCACGGCACCGACCTGGACCTGAGCATCGGCAGTACGCGGGTCAACTTCACCGGGCGCGAGCGCCCCGCCATCGCCGTCAACGGCAGCGTGCCGGCACCGCTCCTGCGCTGGCGCGAAGGCGACACCGTGACCATCCGCGTGGCCAACCGCCTGCCCGGCCACACCCAGACCTCGGTGCACTGGCACGGCCTGCTGCTGCCGGCCAACATGGATGGCGTGCCGGGCATGAGCTTCGATGGCATCTATCCAGGCGAGACCTACCAGTACCGCTTCGCCCTGCGCCAGTCCGGCACCTACTGGTACCACAGCCATTCGCTGCACCAGGAGCAGGCCGGGCTGTACGGCGCCATCGTGATCGACCCGCGCGAGCCGCCGCCGTACCGCTACGACCGCGAGCACGTGCTGTTGCTGTCGGACTGGACCGATCTGGATCCGGCGGCGCTGTTCCGGCGGCTGAAGCAGATGCCGTCCTACGACAACCTGTACCAACGTACCGTCGGCGATTTCCTGCGCGACGCGCGCGAAGACGGGCTGCGCGCCACCCTCGCCGACCGTGGCATGTGGGGGCGCATGCGCATGACCCCGAGCGACCTGTCCGACGTCAACGGCAACACCTACACCTACCTGCTCAACGGCATGACCCCGGCCGGCAACTGGACCGGACTGTTCCGCCCTGGCGAGAAGGTGCTGCTGCGCTTCATCAACGCCTCCAGCATGAGCTACTTCGACGTGCGCATCCCCGGGCTGAAGATGACCGTGGTCGCCGCCGACGGCCAGTACGTGCATCCGGTGAGCGTGGACGAGTTCCGCATCGCCGCGGCCGAGACCTTTGATGTGCTGGTCGAACCCAGCGGCCAGGACGCCTACACGGTGTTCGCCCAGGACATGGGCCGCACCGGCCACGCGCGCGGCACCCTGGCCGTGCGCGATGGGCTGCAGGCGCCGGTGCCGGCGAACGACCCGCGCCCGCTGCTGCGCATGCAGGACATGGGCCATGCGATGGCCGGGCACGCCGGCATGGAGCACGGCGCCGGCAAGGCCATGCATGGCATGGAGGGCGGCTGCGGGGCGAACATGCACATGGCCGGCATGTCGGCCATGGACCACGCCGCGCACGCGGCTGCACCAGCCCCTGCGCATCCGCGCAGCGAACGCGGCAATCCCCTGGTGGACATGCAGTCCTCCGCTACTGCGCCGCGGCTGGACGACCCTGGCATCGGCCTGCGCGACAATGGCCGCCGCGTGCTGACCTATGCCGACCTGCACAGCCTGTTCGAGGACCCGGACGGACGCGAGCCGGGGCGCGAGATCCAGCTGCACCTGACCGGCAACATGGAGAAGTTCGCCTGGTCGTTCGACGGCATTCCCTTCGCCGGCGCCGAACCGCTGCGGCTCAACTACGGCGAGCGCCTGCGCATCGTGCTGGTCAACGACACGATGATGCAGCACCCGATCCACCTGCACGGCATGTGGAGCGACGTGGAGGATGCCGCCGGCCGCTTCCAGGTGCGCAAGCACACCGTGGACATGCCACCGGGCACGCGCCGCAGCTACCGCGTGCGCGCCGACGCGCTGGGCCGCTGGGCCTACCATTGCCACCTGCTCTACCACATGGACGGCGGCATGATGCGCGAAGTGCGGGTGGACGCATGAGCCGCTTCCGTCTCGCTCCGCTCGCCCAGGCGACAGGCCTGGCGTTGCTGTTGGCGCATGCCGTCGCGCAGGCACAGCATGTCCATGCTGCCGACGCAGCTGCCGCGCGCTGCGCCTGCCCTGCGTCCGCTGCCGCCGTGCCCATGGCCGACGCGGCGGCAGCGCAGCCCGACACGGCAATGCAGGGCGCCATGGACCATGCAGCCATGGGCCATGCCGCGCACGCGCCAATCATGCACGGCGCGTCTGCCACGCAGACCACGGCAGAACACGCCGACGCCATGTCGCACGCGCACATGGATCACGCCACGATCGACCACACGGCCGCGCCGGCATCGCAGGTCGATCACAGCCAGCGCGCGCATCACGCGCACGACGGCACGGATCACGATGGCATGGACCATACGACGCCCATCGCGCCTGCCGCGACCGCGAGCGCGTGTCAGTGTCCAGCGAGTGCCGACACGCCGCTGCCGCGCGAGCCGATCCCGCCGATCACCGCCGCCGACCGTGCGGCGGCGTTCCCGGTGCTGCGCGACCACGGCATGGCGCACGGCGCGGCGCGCACCGGCTACCTGCTGGTCGATCGCCTGGAAGGCTGGGACAACGCACACGGCAGCGGCCAGGCCTGGGAGGCGCGCGGCTGGTACGGCGGCGACATCGACCGGCTGTGGCTGCGCAGCGACGGCGAACGCGAGGGCGGCCGCACCACGGCATCCTCGCTGGAACTGGCCTATGGCCGCGCGATCTCGCCGTGGTGGGACGTGCTGATCGGCGGCAGACAGGCGTTCGCGCCCGGCAGCGCGCGGACCTCGGCCGCATTCGGCGTGCAGGGCATGGCGCCGTACAAGTTCGAAGTCTCGGCGATGCTGTACGTCGGCGCAGGTGGCCATGCCAGCCTGCACCTGGAAGGCGAATACGACGTGCTGCTGACCAATCGCCTGATCCTGCAGCCACGGCTGGAGGCCGAACTGGCCGCGCACGACGATCCGGCGCATCGCACCGGCAGCGGCCTGACCACCGTGGAAGGCGGGTTGCGCCTGCGCTACGAGGTCACGCGCCGGTTCGCGCCGTACGTCGGCGTGGAGCACGTGCGCAGCTTCGGCGACACCGCCGACCTGCGCCGTGGCGACGGCGAAGCGGCACGCGAGACGCGCTGGGTCGCGGGCCTGCGGTTCTGGTTCTGACGGTTCTGGTGTCGAGCTGCGGGCACGCGGCGAACAGCGGCGCAAGGAGGCGCCGCCGTAGCGAAACGCGGCATCGCCGCTAGAGCGGCGCTCGCGATGCGGCGGTTGCATATGCACCCATCTCCACCACCCAGGCACAGCGAGCGACGACGTGCCGTTGTAGGAGCGGCTTCAGCCGCGACCGGCGTTACCGGGAATGCCCGTCGCGGCTGAAGCCGCTCCTACGAGATGCGGCGCTGGGCTATGGCGAAGCGCATCCGCCGCCGCTCACGCGTGCAGCGCCGCCTGCAATGCCTCCACTTCGTGCCGTGGCGGGCGCAGCGCGCCCAGCGTGCGGACCAGTTCCCGGTAGCTGCGCGCGAGTTGCCCGAACAGGCTGGCGTCGCTGTCGCGGGTCTCGGCGACTTCGGCGTAGGCGCCGCGGCCCAGGTCGATGAAGTAGTCCACGCTGACCCGGCGCCGTGCCGCCACGCCGGGGAACAGCCCGGCGATCAACAGGCAGCCGTCGCCGACCTCGCGCAACGCGTCGGCGCGCGCACGCCCGACCTGCTCCTGCGCATGCAGCCAGGCCAGCGCCTGGATGCGCGCCAGCAACTGCGCGTCGCGCTGGTAGCGCAGCAGCACGAACACCAGGTAGTGCTCGCGCGATTCGTCCAGCGGCCGGCCCAGGCGCTGCCCGGCCTCGTGCACCAGCGCCTGCCACAGCTCGGCCGGCGCCCCCTGTCTGAAAGACTCGTACATGCGTCCTCCTGCGTGGTGGGAACCCTCGCAGGAAGCTTATGCATAACCCGGGCCACACTGCTGGCAATGTCCACGCACAAGTGCCAGCGTTCGCGGCGTGGTCGACGCCGCCATGCCGCGCTCGCGCATGTGCGCTGTGTGCCACCACGCGCAGCGCTCGGTGCCGGATCGCTCAGGACCTGCGGCGCTTGCCGACGTCGCCGGCCGAGGGCGCAGCGCCCTGCGCCAGGATGCCGGCGAGGATCAGGTCGATCCCGGCGACGAAATCCAGACGGTCGTCGTGCGTACGCAGCGCGGCGGCCATGCTGCGCACGAACGGATACGCGGCCGGATCGAGCCGTGCCCACATGCCCGCCATCGCGTCCAGTGCCTCGCTGCGGACAAGCCCCTGGGTCAGCGCCAACTGCGTGTTGGCCGCGTTCTGTCCGCTCACGCCGAGCATGTAGTTGAGCAGCGCGGACACCGCCGCCCATTGCGCGGTGTCGGCCACACCGAGCGCGCGCAACGGCTGGCCCAGGCCTTCGATGATGCGCACGATCGGCAACTGTCCCGGCGCCTGCCACAGCGCCGACCCGATCCAGGGATGCGCATCGATCGTGTCGAACATGGCCAGGGCCAGCGCGCGGATGGCGGCCTGCGGCGTGGCGCCGGCCGGTGGCGCCGGCAGGCTGCGCGCGATGACGGCGTCGCAGGCGGCGGTCAGCAGATCGCGCTTGTCGGCGATATGCCCGTAAAGGGCGCCCGGTCCGGTGGCGAGCCGCTCGGACAGCGCGCGGAAGGTCAGGCCGGCTTCGCCGTCGCGATCGAGCAGGGCGATCGCTGCGTCGACGATCTGCTCGCGCGACAAGGCGGCGTCACGGCGTGACGGGCTGGGGCGTGGCTTGGTCATGACCGATCTTGACACGGATGGAACGTCATTCCAAGATGATGGAACGACGTTCCATCATCGCGCGCCGCGTGCTTCGCTGCGCACGCCACTCCCCTCGAGGTCCCGGATGCACACTCCCATCGCGATCATCGGCGCCGGACTGGGCGGTCTCGCGCTCGCCCGCGTGCTGCACCTCCATGGCATCGCCGCAACGCTCTACGAAGCCGAGGCATCGGCCGAGGCGCGCCCGCAGGGTGGCCTGCTCGACATCCACACGTACAACGGGCAACTGGCGCTCAAGGACGCCGGGCTGTACGCGCAGTTCCGCGCGCTGGTGTTGCCCGGCGCGGATGCGAAACGTGTCGTCGACGCGCACGGCACGCTGCTGGTCGAGCGGCCGGATATCGCCGCCGGCAGTCGGCCGGAGGTGGATCGCGGGCAGCTGCGCCGCCTGCTGCTGGACGCGCTTCCCGCTGGCGCGGTGCGCTGGGGCCACAAGCTCGCCGGCGTGTCGCCGCTCGGCGAGGGGCGGCATCGGCTGCGCTTCGGCAATGGCACCACGGTGACCACCGATCTGCTGGTGGGTGCGGACGGCGCCTGGTCGAAGGTACGGCCCTTGCTGTCCGCTGCGGTGCCCGCCTACAGCGGCATCACCTTCGTCGAGACCTGCCTGTTGGACGCCGACACCCGGCATCCGGCCAGCGCGCACCTGGTCGGCGGCGGCACGCTGATGGCGGTCGCACCGGGCAAGGGCGTGCTCGTGCACCGCCATGCCGACGGCATGTTGCAGGCCTATGTGGCGCTGGTCAGGCCGGAGGCATGGTTCGACGGCGTCGACGTCGCCGTGCCGGCGCGCGCGATGGCGCGCATCGCCGCGGAGTTCGCCGGCTGGGCGCCGGCGCTGACCGCGTTGATCACCGCCAGCGACACGGCGCCGGTGCTGCGTCCGATGCACGCCTTGCCGGTCGAGCATCGCTGGGAACGCGTCCCCGGCGTGACCCTGCTCGGCGACGCGGCGCACCTGATGTCGCCGTTCGCCGGCGAAGGCGCCAATCTCGCGCTCTACGATGGCGCCGAGCTGGGCAAGGCCATCGCCGCGCATCCCGGCGCGATCAACGCCGCGCTGGCCATGTACGAAGCCGAGCTGTTCGCGCGCAGCGCGCCGTTCGCCCGCGAATCGCAACGCAACCTCGCCCTGTTCTTCGACGACACCGCGCCGCAGAGCCTGGTCGATTTCTTCAACGGCATCGCCACCTAGCCCGCCGCGACAGCCCGGACGGCGCCACGCCGCTAGGCGTGCGCATCGCACCGCCGTCGCGATGCGCGCACGCCCACCATCGCTGGCGGCCGGACGTAACTCGCCGCGCTTATTCCACCGTCACCGACTTGGCCAGATTGCGCGGCTTGTCCACGTCGGTGCCGCGCGCCAGCGCGGTGTGGTAGGCCAGCAACTGCACCGGCACGGTGTGCAGCACCGGGCTGAGCACGCCGGCGTGGCGCGGCGTGCGGATCACGTGCACGCCCTCGGATGCGTTGAAGTTGCTGTCCTGGTCGGCGAACACGAACAGCTCGCCGCCGCGCGCGCGCACTTCCTGCATGTTGGATTTCACCTTCTCCAGCAGGGTGTCGTTGGGCGCGATCACCACCACCGGCATGTTGGCGTCGACCAGCGCCAGCGGGCCGTGCTTGAGCTCGCCGGCCGGGTAGCCCTCGGCGTGGATGTAGGTGATTTCCTTGAGCTTGAGCGCGCCCTCCAGGGCGATCGGATAGTGCAGGCCGCGGCCCAGGAACAGCGCATTGTGCTTGTCGGCGAAGCGCTCGGCCCACACCGCGATCTGCGGCTCCAGGTTGAGCACGTGCTGCACGCTGCCGGGCAGGTAGCGCAGTTGTTCCAGGTACTCGGCCTCCTGCTCGGCGCTCAGCCGCCCGCGGCGCTTGGCCAGCACGCAGGTGAGCTGGAACAGCGCCGCCAGTTGGGTGGTGAAGGCCTTGGTCGAGGCCACGCCGACCTCGGCGCCGGCGCGGGTGTACAGCACCATCGCGCTGGCGCGCGGGATCGCGCTCTCGGGCACGTTGCAGATCGACAGGGTCTTGGCATGGCCCAGCGCCTTGGCGTACTTGAGCGCCTCCATCGTGTCCAGGGTTTCGCCGGACTGGGAGATGGTGACGATCAACTGCCGCGGGTTGGCACAGGCATCGCGATAGCGGTACTCGCTGGCGATCTCCACGCTGCACGGCAGCCCGGCGATGCCCTCGATCCAGTAGCGCGCGGTCAGGCCGGCGTAGTAGCTGGTGCCGCAGGCCAGGATCTGCACGCCGTCCACGTCGGCCAGCAACGCCTCGGCCTTGCTGCCGAACAGCGCGGTGTCGAAGCCGCCGGCGTCGAACAGCGCCTCCAGCGTGTCGGCCAGCGCACGCGGCTGCTCGTGGATCTCCTTCTGCATGAAGTGGCGATACGGCCCCAGTTCCAGCGAGGCCAGCGACACGTCGGAGACGTGCGGCTCGCGCTGCACCGGCTGGTCCTGCGCGTCGTACACCTGCACGCCGTCGCGGCGCAGTTCAGCGGTATCGCCTTCTTCCAGGAAGATCACCCGGCGCGTGGCCTGGATCACCGCCGAGACGTCGGAAGCGATGAAGTTCTCGCCCTCGCCCAGGCCGATCAGCAGCGGGCAGCCCATGCGCGCGCACACCAGCAGGTCCGGGCGCGACTTGCTGACCGCGGCCACGGCATAGGCGCCGGTCAGTTCCTTCACGGCGGCCTGCAGCGCGCCGAGCAGGTCGCGGCCCTGGTCGATGTAGTGGTGGATCAGGTGGGCGATGACCTCGGTATCGGTCTGCGATTCGAACACGTAGCCGAGTGCGGTCAGGCGCTCGCGCTGCTGCTCGTGGTTCTCGATGATGCCGTTGTGGACCAGGGCCAGGTCGCCGTGGCTGACGTGCGGGTGCGCATTGGCCTCGGTGACGCCGCCGTGGGTGGCCCAGCGGGTGTGGCCGATACCCAGCGGCGCGTGCAGGCCCTCGGCCTGCGCCGCGCTTTCGGTCTCGGCCACGCGGCCGGTACGGCGCACGCGGCGCACCTGGCCGTCGGCGATGGCGGCGATGCCGGCCGAGTCGTAGCCCCGGTATTCCAGGCGTTTCAGGCCTTCGATCAGGACCGGAACCACATCGCGATCCGCGATCGCACCGACGATACCGCACATAGCCACGCCCTTCCCGAAAAGTCCGCCATTCTAGCCAAGTCCGCTGAATGTCTCGCCGCTGTCCGCTGCCGGACACAGGGCGAGTCACCCATTCCCGAGTATGCCGCGTTGGGTCTGGCAGGCTCGGGGGTTGGTGACACGCCCTAGTGTCCGCGAACGTGTCCGCGGACACCCGGACACCTGTCCGTGTCGCGCACACCCATGCAATTCAATGACTTGCAGTTGGCACGCATCGTGCGATGGAGTTCCCATCCTCACCGCTGCGACCGTCCGATGATCCGTGACACCTCCGCCCAGGACCAGGTTCTCGCCCGCCCCCGCTCCGCCGCCTGGCGCCGCTGGCTGTGGCCCGGGGCGATCGCCGCGCTGGTGCTGCTGGGCATCGCCTTCGCCGCGCGCGGCTGGATCGCCGGCAGCCGCTCGTTCGACGCGCAGCGCGTGCGCATCGCCACGGTGACCCGCGGCGACCTGGTCCGCGACATCTCCGCCGACGGCCGCCTGATCGCCGCCAACAGCCCCACCCTGTACGCCATCTCCGGCGGCACGGTGACCCTGAAGGTGGTCGCCGGCGACGTGGTCAAGCAGGGCCAGGAACTGGCCGAGATCGACAGCCCCGAGCTGCGCAGCAAGCTGGCCCAGGAAGAGGCCACCCTGGCCGGCCTGGAGGCGGAGGCCGGCCGCGCCGACCTGGACGCCGGCCTGGCCCGCGCCACCGCCAGCAAGCTGATCGACCAGGCGCAGATCGAGCGGCAGGCCGCCAGCCGCGACCTGGAGCGCTACCAGCGCGGCTACGAAGGCGGCGCGGTGCCGGCGGTGGAGCTGGCAAAGGCCCAGGACACGCTGAAGAAGGCCGACATCGCGATGAACCATGCGCAGAAGGATTCCGGCCTGCAGGCGCAGGGCGCAGCGCTGGACGCGCGCAACAAGCGCCTGCTCGCCGAGCGCCAGCGCGCGGTGGTGGCCGAGGTGCAGCGCCAGGTCGACCTGCTGACCCTGCGCTCGCCGTTCGACGGCCAGGTCGGCCAGGTGCAGGTGTCGCAGCACACCAACGTCGCCGCCAACGCGCCGGTGCTGAGCGTGGTGGACCTGTCCAAGTTCGAACTGGAGATCAAGGTGCCGGAGAGCTTCGCCCGCGACCTGGCGATCGGCATGCCGGCGCAGTTGACCAGCGGTGCCGGCGAACCGTTCGCCGGTGCGATCTCGGCGGTGTCGCCGGAAGTGGTCAACGGCGAGGTCAACGCGCGCATCCGCTTCACCGACAAGCAACCGCCGGGCCTGCGCCAGAGCCAGCGCATGAGCGCGCGGGTGCTGCTGGATACCCGCAAGAACGTGCTCAAGCTCGAGCGCGGTCCGTTCGTCGAACAGTCCGGCGGCCGCTACGCCTACGTCATGGACGGCGACTCGGCGGTGCGTCGCCCGGTCGAACTCGGCGTCACCAGCCTGGGCGAGGTCGAAGTGCGCTCGGGCCTGCAGCCGGGCGACCGGGTGGTCGTCTCCGGCAGCGATCTGTTCGGCGACGCACCGCAGGTCACGGTGCATTGAAGGCCGGGATTGGGGAGTCGGGATTGGGGATTCGCAAGCCCTCCCGTTCTCCTTTCCCGACTGCTGTTGACGAATCCCGACATCCCCAATCCCCAATCCCCGCTCCACCACCACAGGAACTCACGCCATGCTCGAAATGCGCTCCGTCTCCAAGGTCTTCCGCACCGAACAGGTCGAGACGCATGCGTTGCGCTCGCTGGACCTGCATGTCCGCGAGGGCGAGTTCGTCGCCGTCACCGGGCCGTCGGGTTCGGGCAAGACCACCTTCCTCAACATCGCCGGCTTGCTGGAGACCTTCACCAGCGGCCAGTACCTGCTCGACGGCCAGGACGTCAGCAACCTCAACGACGATGCGCGCTCGCGCATGCGCAACCAGAAGATCGGCTTCATCTTCCAGGGCTTCAACCTGATTCCCGACCTCAACCTGTTCGACAACGTCGACGTGCCGCTGCGCTACCGCGGCATGGGCGCGGCCGAGCGCAAGCAGCGCATCGAGGAGGCGCTGAGCCGGGTCGGGCTGGGCTCGCGCATGAAGCACTATCCGTCCGAACTGTCCGGCGGCCAGCAGCAGCGCGCGGCGATCGCACGCGCCCTGGCCGGCAGCCCGCGCCTGCTGCTGGCCGACGAACCGACCGGCAACCTCGACTCGCAGATGGCGCGCGGGGTGATGGAACTGCTGGAGGAGATCAACGCGCAGGGCTCGACCATCGTCATGGTCACCCACGACCCGGAACTGGCCGCACGCGCCCAGCGCAACGTGCACATCGTCGACGGCCAGGCCACCGACCTGCAGCGCGACCCGGTGCTGGTGCACGGCACCGACGCCGCGGCCACGCGCTGACCGGCACGGCGACGGCGCGGAGACCGGCATGCTCGGCTACTACTTCCAGCAAGCGTGGCGCAGCCTGCGCCGCAGCCCGGTGCTCACCGCGCTGATGGTGCTGTCCATCGCCGTGGGCATCGGCGCGGCGATGACCACGCTGACGGTGATGCGGCTGCTGTCCGGCGATCCGTTGCCGGGACGCAGCCAGCAGATCTTCTTCGCGCAACTGGATCCGCGCCCCAGCAACGGCGCCAACCAGAAGCCGTACGACAAGCTCGACTACCCCTCGGCCATGGACCTGTGGAAGCGCGGGCGCGCCGATCGCCAGGCCATGGTCGCCGAGAGCCAGATCAAGGTGCACGCGGCGGACAGCGCCGCCCCGCCCTTCATGACCCAGTTGCTGATGACCCAGGCCGACTTCTTCCCGATGTTCCAGGTGCCGTTCGCCTACGGCAGCGGCTGGCGCGCGCGCGAGGACGAGGACCGGGCGCGGGTGGCGGTGATCTCGGCCGACCTCAACGCCAAGCTGTTCGGCGGACGCAACAGCGTCGGCCGCACGCTGCTGGTGCGCGGCACTGCGGTACGCATCGTCGGCGTGCTGGCGCCGTGGCGGCCGTCGCCGCTGTTCTACACCCTGGCCGGCGGCAGCTTCGCCCATGGCGATACCGCCAGCTTCTATGGGCGGACACAGGACGTGTTCATGCCGCTGTCCAGCAGCCTGGAGGTCAACGACGGCCACATCCAGCCGTGGACCTGCTTCGGCAAGCCCGACACGAACATGGACCTGCGCAGCGCCCCATGCGTGTGGCTGCAATTGTGGGTGCAGCTGGACACGCCGGCGAAGGTCGCCGACTACCGCCGCCTCCTGGCCGACTACGCCGCGCAACAGCACGCCGCCGGGCGCATCGGCCGCGCCGACACTGCGCGCCTGCTGTCCCTGCCGCAATGGCTGGACCACAACCGCGTGGTGCCGGGCGACGTGCGCCTGCAGAGCTGGCTGGCGCTGGCGTTCCTCGGCCTGTGCCTGTTCAACAGCGTCGGCCTGCTGCTGGCCAAGTTCCTGCGCCGCGGCGGCGAGATCGGCGTGCGCCGCGCGCTGGGAGCGTCGCGCCGCGCGATCTTCGCGCAGTGCCTGACCGAGGCCAGCGTGATCGGCCTGGTCGGCGGCGCCGGTGGCTGGCTGCTGACCCTGCTGGGCCTGTGGAGCGTGCGCCAGCAGCCCACCGCCTACGCCGACCTGGCCCACCTGGACCTGACCACGTTCGCCGGCACCTTCGCCCTGGCGATCGCCTGCAGCCTGGCAGCCGGCCTGTTCCCCGCCCTGCGCGCCAGCCGTATCGCGCCAGCCATGCAACTCAAGAGTCTGTAATCGGGGCCCGCGACCATGCAGATCACGCCCATCCTCAGCGCGCTGTCGCGCCATCGCATTGCGGCCACGCTGATCGCGCTGGAAGTGGCGCTGGCCTGTGCGGTGCTGTGCAACGCCTTCTTCCTGATCGGCAACCGCCTGGACCTGGTGCACCTGCGCAGCGGCATCGACGAATCCGCGCTGGGCCTGGTGACGCTGTCCGGCTGCGACGGCTGCAACGATGCCGATGTCAGCGCCCGCGCGCTGGATGCGGTGCGGCGCACGCCCGGCGTGCGCGCGGCCGGCGCCATCAACACCGTTCCGTTCGCGCCGCCGGTGTTCAACAACGGGCTGTGCCTGGACCAGGACTGCACCCAGGTCGGCGGCGTGCCGCACTTCTACATGCTCAGCCCGGGCGCTGTCGCCGCGCTAGACCTGAAACCGGACAGCGGCCGCGCGTTCGCCGACGCGGACTACCAGCCGCTCGTCAACGGCGTCCCGCCCGCGGCCGGCGTGTGGATCACGCGGGCGCTGGCGACGCATCTGTGGCCGGGCCAGGACCCGCTGGGCAAGGAAGTCTGGGCCGGCGGCCATTTCCGCGTGATCGGCACGCTGGAGCACCTGGCGCGCCCCGACCCCGGCCGCAGCGAGGACGGTGTGATCGGCAGCGACTGGTCGGTGGTGATCCCGGTGCGCGAAGCCGCGCAGTCCGGCACCTACGTGCTGCGCGCCGATCCGCACGACCTGCCACGGGTGCTGGCACAGGCGCGCGCGGCAGTGGCGCGGGCGGTGCCCGAGGCGGTGCTGGACAACGACTACAGCCAACCGCTGGACGCGCTGCGCCAGACCTATTTCCAGAGCGACCGCGCGATGACCGGGCTGCTGGTCGCGATCATTGTCGCGATGCTGCTGGTGACCGCGCTGGGCATCGTCGGTCTGGCCAGCTTCTGGGTGCAGCAGCGCACCAAGCAGATCGGCATCCGCCGCGCGCTCGGCGCCACCCGCCGCGACATCCTGCGCTACTTCCAGACCGAGAACCTGCTGCTGGTCGGCGCCGGCGTGGCGCTGGGCATGCTGCTGGCCTATGGCGGCAACGTATTGCTGATGCACGTCTTCGAACTGGAGCGGCTGCCGGCCAGCTACCTGCCGGTCGGCGCGCTGCTGCTGTGCGCGCTGGGCCAATTCGCCGTGCTCGGCCCGGCCCTGCGCGCCGCCGCCGTCCCGCCCGCCACCGCCACCCGCAGCGCCTGACCGGAAGCCCGCATGTTCGCTTACTACCTCCGCCTGGCGCTGCGCAGCTTCGGCCGCAACCGCATCCTCACCGCGCTGATGGTGCTGGCCGTGGCGCTAGGCATCGGCGCGTCGATGACCATGCTGACGGTGCTGCATACGCTCTCCGGCGACCCGCTGCCCGGGCGCAGCGCCACGCTGTTCCATCCGCAACTGGATCCGCGTCCGCGCAACCTGCCCAGCGCCGACCCCGAGCCGCCGGACGAACTGACCTGGCAGGACGCGACCGCGCTGTATCGGGCGCAGGCGGCGCCGGCGCAGACCATGACCAGCGCGAACTGGCTGCCGGTGCGCCAGACCGTGCCCAACAGCCCGCTGCGCATGCTCACCACCCGCGCCGCCACGGCCGACCTGTTCGGCATGTTCGGCATGCGCTTCCTGTACGGCAGCGGCTGGAGCCGGCGCGACGACAGCCAGCGCGCGCCGGTGGTGGTGCTGAGCCGCAAGCTCAACGATGCGCTGTTCGGTGGCGCGGACAGCGTCGGCAAGACCCTGACCATCGCCACCCGCCCGTTCCGGGTGATCGGGGTGATCGACGCCTGGAATGCGCAGCCGCGCTTCTACGATCTCAACTCCGGCGCGTACACGCCGCCGGAGGAGCTGTACATGCCGTTCGAGACCTGGCTGGACCTGCCGCAGGACTACGGCTACGGGCCGATGCAGTGCTGGGGCAAGGACGGCGAGGCCGGCCTGCACGACCCCAAGGCCGCGCAATGCACCTGGGTGCAGTACTGGGTGCGGCTGGACACGCCGGAACAGGTGCAGCGCTACCGCGCGGCGCTGGAGGCCTACAGCGCGCAGCAGCGCCAGCTCGGCCGCTTCGAACGCGAACCCAACACCCGCCTGCGCAGCCTGGTCGACTGGCTGGACTACAAACGGGTGGTGCCGGCCACGGTGCGCATGCAGACCTGGATCGCCTTCGGCGTGCTGCTGGTGTGCCTGCTCAATGCGGTGGGCCTGCTGGTCGCCAAGTTCATGCGCAAGGCCGGCGAGATCGGTGTGCGCCGCGCACTCGGTGCCAGCCGCCGTGCGGTGTTCGCGCAATGCCTGGCCGAATCGGCGCTGATCGGCTGCCTGGGCGGCCTGCTCGGCATCCCGCTGACCTGGATCGGCCTGTGGCTGGTGCGCCAGCAACCGGTGGCATACGCGCAGCAAGCGCATGCCGATCCGACGATCCTGGGCATCGCCCTGGCCGTGGCCACGCTCTCGGCGCTGGCCGCCGGCCTGTGGCCGGCCTGGCGCGCCTCGCGCATCGCCCCCGCCCTGCAGGTGAAATCGCTATGACCGCGCTGCCTCCGCTACGCCCCATCCTGTCCGCACTGGGCAGCCATCGCGCCGCGGTGGTGCTGATGGCGCTGCAGATCGCGCTGACCCTGGCGGTGCTGTGCAACCTGGTGTTCATCATCGCCCGCACCTACCAGCGCGTGCAGACCCCGACCGGGGTGATGGAACAGGACATCGGCCTGATCCAGAGCATCAGCGTGGTCGGCGAGCCGGGCAGCGTCAGCAGCGTCGGCCGCAGCCTGGACCTGCTGCAGTCGGTGCCGGGCGTGGAAGCGGCGGCGTTCGGCACGCCGCCGCTGTGGGGCCCGACGCAGGCGCAGCTGTTCCTGCAGCCGCAGGCCACGCAACCGGTCGCCCGCGCCCGCCTGTTCCTCGGCAGCCAGGGCCTGAACCGCACCCTGGGCATCCGCATCGTCGCCGGCCGCGACCTGCGCGATGCGGAACTGACCGGCGCCTCGGACCTGTTCGGCGCGCCGCCGGAGATCGAGCGGCGCCTGCCGGCGCTGATCACGCCCTCGCTGGCCGCCAAACTGTTCCCCGGCGCGTCGCCGCTGGGGCGCACGCTCTACACCAGCACCTTCAACCAGCCGGTGCGCCTGGACATCGTCGGGGTGATGGCGCCGGTGCGCGGCGAGATCACCGGCCACGACGACGATGCCGATGCGCTGCTGGCCGAGATCCGCATCGGCAGCGAAGGCTGGGGCGGCGGTTACCTGATCCGCAGCAAGCCGGGGCAACTGGCGCAGGCGCTGCCGCGCGCGGCCGCGGCGATGCAGCGCGCCAACCCGACCTACGTGCAGCAGCGCGTGAGCACCATGCAGGAGTTGCGGACCGAGTACTTCAAGAGCGACAGCGCGGTGGCGCGGATGCTGCTGGCGATCATCCTGATCCTGCTCACCGTCACCGCGCTGGGCATCGGCGGGCTGGCCAGCTTCTGGGTGCAGCAGCGCACCCGGCAGATCGGCATCCGCCGTGCGCTCGGCGCCACCCGCGGCGACATCCTGCGCTACTTCCAGGCCGAGAACCTGCTCATCGTCGGCGCCGGCGCGCTGCTCGGTGCGGTGCTCGCCTACGTCATGAACCAATGGCTGATGCAGCGCTTCGAACTGGAGCGGCTGTCTTCGCCGACCGTGCTCACCGGCATCGTCGCGGTGTGGCTGCTCGGCCAGCTCGCCGTCCTCGGCCCGGCCCTGCGCGCCGCCGCCGTCCCGCCCGCCACCGCCACCCGCAGCGCCTGACCCCGGAGCTCCCATGTTCGGCTACTACGTCCGCCTCGCCTTGCGCAGCTTCCGCCGCAACACCGTCCTCACCGCGCTGATGGTGCTGGCCATCGCCCTGGGCATCGGTGCCAGCATGACCACGCTGACCGTGTTCCACGTGCTCTCCGGCGACCCGATTCCGCAGAAGAGCGACCGCCTGTTCTACGTGCAGGTGGATGCGCAGCCCAAGGCCGGTTACCAGCCGGGCGAGGAACCGGATTCGCAGAACACGCGCTTCGATGCCGAGGCGCTGCTGCGCGAGAAGCGCGCCAAGCGCCAGGCGCTGATGACCGGCGGCAGCGTCGCGATCGAACCGACCAAGAGCGGCCTGAAGCCGTTCAAGTCGGAGGTGCGCTTCACGTCGGCGGACTTCTTCCCGATGTTCGACACGCCGTTCCAGTACGGCCACGGCTGGACCGGCACCGAGGACGAGCGCCACGACCGCGTGGTCGTCATCAGCCGGAAGCTCAACGAGAAGCTGTTCGACGGCGCCGACAGCGTCGGCCGGGAACTGCGCGTGGACCAGAACACCTTCCGCATCGTCGGGGTGCTCGACACCTGGGAGCCCAAGCCGCGCTTCTACGACGTCACCAACACCTACGGGTCGGACGAACAGGCCTATCTGCCGTTCTCGGTGGCGATGGACCTGAAGATGGACCGCAACGGCAGCATGAACTGCTTCGGCGACAGCAACGGCGACCAGACCGCGCTCAATGCGCCCTGCACCTGGGTGCAGTACTGGGTGGAACTGGAGAACCCGGCGCAGGCCGCCGACTACACCGCCTACCTGGAGAACTATTCGGCCCAGCAACGCGCCGCTGGCCGCTTCCAGCGCCCCAACAACGTGCGCCTGCGCGACGTCATGCAGTGGCTGGACCACAACGAAGTGGTGCCCGGCGACGTGCGCCTGCAGCTGTGGCTGGCGATGGGCTTCCTGCTGGTGTGCCTGCTCAACACCGTCGGCCTGCTGCTGGCCAAGTTCCTGCGCCGCAGCGGCGAGATCGGCGTGCGCCGCGCGCTCGGCGCCTCGCGCGGGGCGATCTTCGCGCAGTGCCTGGTGGAAGCCGGCGCCATCGGCCTGGCCGGCGGCGTGGCCGGTCTCGGCCTGGCCACGCTCGGCCTGTGGGCCGTGCGCCAGCAGCCGGCCAGCTACGCCAAGCTGGCGCATCTGGATCCCAGCATGCTGGCGCTGACCTTCGCGATGGCGGTGGGCGCCAGCCTGCTCGCCGGCCTGTTGCCGTCGTGGCGCGCGATCCAGGTCGCGCCCGCCCTGCAGCTCAAGTCCTGATCCTGCGCGCACTGCGCCTTCCACGCCCTCTCACAAGGTCATCGCCATGGATATCCGCCCCATCCTGTCCACCCTGCGCCGGCACAAGACCGCCGCCGCGCTGATCGTGCTGGAGATCGCCCTGGCCTGCGCGATCGTGTGCAACGCGCTGTTCCTGATCGGCAACCGCATCGAGACCCTGCACCGGCCCAGCGGCATCGCCGAGTCGGAACTGGTGACGATCTCGCTGGGCGGCATCGGCCAGCAGGTCAACGCCGCCGCACGCACCCGCGAGGACCTGGCCGCGCTGCGCGCGGTGCCCGGCGTGCGCAGCGCCACGGTGCTCAACCAGGTGCCGTTCGTGCACTACTCCTGGAACACCAGCCTGTCGCTGAGCGCGGACCAGGAGCGGCCCACCCTCAATGCCGCGCAGTACATGGCCGAGGAAGGCACCCTGAAGACCCTGGGCCTGAAGCTGGTGGCCGGACGCGATTTCGCCCCCGACGAGTACATGGATCTGGAAGCCGCGCAGACCGACAAGCGGATCCAGGAGAAGGGCACCGCCATCATCCTCAACCGCGCCACCGCGGAGAAGATGTTCCCGGGCCAGAACGCGCTGGGCAAGACCGTGTACACCGGGCCGGTGGGCGCTCGCGTGGTCGGCATCGTCGAGACCCTGGCGCGCCCCACCGCGGCCAGCGGCCTGGCCGAGATCGACTACGCCATGCTGCTGCCGTTTCGCCTGAACTACACCGACGGGCTGTACGTGCTGCGGGTCACCGACCCGGCGCGGCGCCAGGAAGTGCTGAACGCGGCCACCGCGGCGCTGATGAAGGTCGACAGCAGCCGGCTGGTGCTCAAGCAGCAGACCTATAGTGAGATCCGCGACGCCTACTTCCAGGGCGACCGCGCGATGGTCTGGCTGCTCGGCGCGGTCTGCGTCGCGTTGCTGATCGTCACCGCGCTGGGCATCGTCGGCCTGGCCAGCTTCTGGGTGCAGCAGCGCACCAAGCAGATCGGCATCCGCCGTGCGCTCGGCGCCACCCGCGGGCAGATCCTGCGCTACTTCCAGACCGAGAACTTCCTGCTGGCCAGCACCGGCATCGTGCTCGGCATGTTGCTGGCCTACGCCATCAACCAATGGCTGATGGGCAAGTACGAACTGCCGCGGCTGCCGCTGGCCTACCTGCCGATCGGCGCGGTGGCGCTGTGGCTGCTCGGCCAGCTGGCGGTGTTCGCGCCGGCCCGCCGCGCCGCCGACGTGCCGCCGGCCGTGGCCACCCGCAGCACCTGATCCATCCCCTTGGCCGGCTACGGCCGGCCTTTTTTCTTCAGGACGCCCGATGTTCGGCTACTACTGCAAACTGGCGCTGCACAGCTTCGGCCGCAACCGCCTGCTCACCGCGCTGATGGTGCTGGCGATCGCGGTGGGCATCGGTGCGTCGATGACCACGCTGACCGTGTTCCATGTGCTGGCGGCCGATCCCATTCCCGGCAAGAGCGCGCAGCTGTTCAACGTCGAACTCAACGTCGAACCGGACGACCGTTACGATCCGAACGATACCGACCCGGAACAACTGACCCGCCGCGATGCCGAGGCGCTGCTGCGCGACAGGCGCGGCGACCGCCAGGCGATGATGTCCGCCGGCGGCGTGACGGTGGTGCCGGCGCAGCCGCAGCTGACCCCGTTCGGCACCGAGGCGCGCTACACCAGCGCCGACTTCTTTCCGATGTTCGCGGTGCCGATGCGCTACGGCCACGCCTGGAGCGCGGACGACGATGCCCGGCGTGCGCGCGTCGCGGTGATTTCGCGGCGGCTCAATACCCAACTGTTCGGCGACGCCAACAGCGTCGGCCGCCAGCTCCAGCTCGGCGATGCCGTGCTGCGCGTGGTCGGGGTGATCGACACCTGGGACATGAACCCGCGTTTCTACGACCTGACCAACACCGAGTATGGCGACAGCGAAGACGTGTTCGTGCCGTTCTCCACCGCGCGCGACCTGGACCTGGACGTCAGCGGTTCGATGTCCTGCTGGGGCGACCATGCCGGCAACAGGACCAGCGCGAACGCCCCCTGCGCCTGGATCCAGTACTGGGTGGAACTGGACAGCCCCGGCAAGCGCGCCGCCTACCTGGACGCGCTGCTGGCCTATGCGCAGCAGCAGCGCGACGCCGGCCGCTTCCGCCATCCGCCGGACATCCGCCTCAGCGACGTGATGACCTGGCTGGACCGCAACCACGCCGTGCCCTCCGACGTGCGCCTGCAGATGGGGCTGGCGCTGGCGTTCCTGGGCATCTGCCTGCTCAACACCGCCGGGCTGATGCTGGCCAAGTTCCTGCGCCACAGCGGCGAGATCGGCGTGCGCCGCGCGCTCGGCGCCTCGCGGCGGACGATCTTCGCCCAGCACCTGATCGAAGCGGCGGCGATCGGCCTGGCCGGCGGTGCCGGCGGCCTGCTGCTGGCCTGGATCGGCACCTGGCTGGTGCGGCAGCAGCCGGCCGACTACGCCGCGCTGGCGCACCTGGACGGCCGCATGCTGCTGCTCGCCCTGGCGATGAGCCTGGGCAGCGCGCTGCTCGCCGGCCTGCTGCCGGCCTGGCAGGCGATGCGCGTGTCCACCGCCCTGCAGCTCAAGTCGCAATGACGCGCCGCGCGCGCCCTCTCCGCCAGGAACTCCCACCGTGTCCCTCCATCCCATCCTCTCCAGTCTGCGCAAGCACCGCGTCGCCGCCAGCCTGATCGTGCTGGAGATCGCCTTCAGTTGCGCGGTCGTCTGCAACGCGCTGTTCCTGATCGATCAGCGGCTCGAGCGTATGCAGCGGCCCAGCGGCGTCGCCGAGCAGGAACTGGTGCAACTGCGCAGCCGCAGCGTGGTCAGCGACGGCAACAGCGCCGCGCAGACCCGCGCGGACCTGGACGCGCTGCGACGCATTCCGGGTGTGCGCGAGGCCAGCATCATCAACCAGGCGCTGTTCGGCGAGTCGCTCGGCTACAGCGGCGTGTCGCTGCGCCCGGATCAGGAACGCAGCACCCTGCATGCGGTGCAATACTTTGGCGACGCACGGCTGCTCGATACCCTGGGGCTGCATCTGGTCGCAGGGCGCCGCTTCGCGGACGACGAGTTCATCGACGACGCGCAACTGCGCGATCCGGTGGCCAAGCGCATCCCGCCCTCGGTCATCCTCAGCCAGTCGCTGGCGCAACGCCTGTTCCCCGGGCAGAACGCCGTGGGCCGCACCATCTACGTCTACGGCGAACACCGTGTCGTCGGCGTGGTGCAACGCCTGGTGCAACCCCGCGAAGGAGGGAACATCGGCCACTACGAGGACACGATGCTGTTCCCGGTGAACGTTCCCTACGATCGCGGCACCTACCTGCTGCGCGTGCGCGACCCGGCGCAGCGCGAGGCGGTGTTGCGGCAAGCCAAGGCGACGCTGTCGCACCACGGTCCACGGCGGATGGTGAACGGCGGCAAGACCCTGCAGCGCGCCCGCGCGGACTACTACCGCAACGATCTGGCGATGGCCTGGCTGCTGGTCGGCGTCTGCGTCCTGCTGCTGTTGGTCACCGCGCTGGGCATCGTCGGCCTGACCAGTTTCTGGGTGCAGCAGCGCACCAAGCAGATCGGCATCCGCCGTGCGCTCGGCGCCACCTGCACGCAGATCCTGCGGCATTTCCAGCTGGAGAACTTCCTGCTCGCCAGCGCCGGCATCGTCCTCGGCATGCTGCTGGCCTATGCCGCCAACCTGTATCTGATGAGCGCCTACGAGCTGCCGCGGCTGCCGCTGTGGTACCTGCCGGTCGGTGCGCTGGTGCTGTGGCTGCTCGGCCAGCTCGCGGTGCTGCCGCCCGCACGCCGCGCCGCCGCGGTGCCGCCGGCGGTGGCCACGCGCAGTGTCTGAGCGAACGCCGCCACCGTCCAAACGAGGAGAGGCAGGATGCTGAACCATTATCTGCGGCTGTCCTGGCGCAGCCTGCGGCGCACGCCGATCGCCACCGCGCTGATGGTGCTGGCGATCGGCCTGGGCATCGGCGCGAGCATGACCATGCTGACGGTGCTGCACGTGATGTCGCGCGACCCGCTGCCGGACAGGAGCGGTGCGCTCTACACCCCGCATCTGGATCCGTTGCCGCGCAGCTACCCGGACAACCAGGAGTGGGGCGATCCGGCCGACAACCTCACCTGGCCCGACGCCATGGCGCTGCTGCGCGCCGCACCCGCCACGCCGCAGGCGGCGATGGCTGGCGGGCAGGTCTTGCTGTGGCCGCCGCGTGCGGCGCAAGCGCCGCTCGACCTGAGCGGCCGCTACACCAGCGCCGGGTTCTTCGCCCTGTTCGGCATCCCCTTGCAACGCGGCCACGGCTGGAGCGCGGCGGACGACCAGAGCCACGCCCGCGTCATCGTGCTGAGCCGCACCCTGGCCGACACCCTGTTCGGCACGCGCGATCCGATCGGCCAGCGGGTGGCGCTCGGGGAAAAGCGCATCGGCTTCGAGGTGATCGGCGTGACCGGCGATTGGGATCCGCAACCGCTGTTCTACGCCGACCCCGGCAGCAAGGGCGGCTTCGGCCAGCGCGACGACTTCTTCCTGCCGCTGTCGACCGCGATGGAACTGGCACTGGACGTCAACAGCAACATCAGCAGCTGGAACAGCTTCGACGGCGACGACGCGGCGCGACGCAAGGATCCGTCGACCAGCTGGCTGCAGTTCTGGGTGCGCCTGGACACGCCGCAGCAGGTCGCCGCCTACCAGCGCCTGCTCTACGACTATGCCGCGACACAGCACGCCAGCGGCCGCTTCCAGCGGCCGCCGGAGCGCGCGCGGCTGTATGCGTTGATGGACTGGCTGCGCCACCTGCGGATGGTGCCCGACGATGTGCGCCTGCAGACGCTGCTGGCGCTGGGCTTCCTGTGGATCTGCCTGGTCAACGTGATCGCCTTGCTGCTGGCGAAATTCCTGCGCCGCGGCGGCGAGATCGGCGTGCGGCGCGCGCTCGGTGCCCGTCGCGGCCACGTGTTCCTGCAGTTCGGCAGCGAAGCCGCGCTGATCGGGTTGCTCGGTGGCGCAGTGGGCATCGCGATCGCCGAGTTGGGCCTGTGGAGCGTGCGTCAGCGCCCGGACGACTACGCCAGGCTGGCGCGGATGGACCTGCAGATGCTGCTCGCCACCGTGGCGCTCGCGGTGATCGCCGCGCTGCTGGCCGGCCTGCTGCCCGCCTGGCGGGCCAGCCGGATCGACCCGGCCCTGCAGATCAAGGACCTGACATGAATCTGCCGATCCGCCCCATCCTCTCCAGCCTGCAGCATCACCGCCTCACCGCCGCGCTGCTGGCCCTGCAGGTCGCACTGACCTGCGCCTTCGTCGCCAACGCCGTGTTCCTGATCGGTGGGCGCATCGAACGTCTGCGGGTCTCCAGCGGCTTGCCCGAGGAGGAACTGGCGCTGATCTCGGTTCGCGGCGTCCAGAGCGATGGCAATGCGCTGGCCCAGCAACACTCCGACCTGCAGGCGTTGCGCAGCATTCCCGGTGTCACCGCGGCCGCCGCGATCGGCTTCAGCCTGCCGCTGTCCGGCGGCGCCAACGACTATGGCGGTTGCCCCGACCGGCAGACGCTGGACCGCGCGATGGCGCAGCAGTCGATGGACAATACAGGGTGCATCCAGGCCACGTATTACTCCGGCTCGCAAGGTTTCGTGCAGGCCATGGGCACGCACCTGATCGCTGGCCGCGACTTCCGTGCCGACGAGTATTCCACCGCCACGCCAAGCGCCGTGATCGTCACCCGCGCGCTGGCGCGGCAACTGTGGCCAGGACAACCTGCGGTCGGCAAAACGCTGTATGGCGGCGTCCACGGCGCCATCGTCGTCGGCGTCGTCGACGACCTGCTGCGCACGACGCTGCGCGGCGCAGCGGTCGACCATCTGGCCGCGCTGTCGCCGCAGCTGCCCGCGGGCAACCAGGTGCAATACCTGTTGCGCAGCGCGCCGCAGGACCGCGAACGGGTCCTGGCCGCAGCGGCGAGCGCGCTGGCACAGGCAGGGCCGGTGCGGCTGATTCCGCGCGAAGGCCGCCGCAGCTACTCCCAGCTGCGGCAGCGCTATTTCCAGCGCGATGCCACCATGATCGGCTTGCTGCTCGCGGCGACCACGGGCCTGTTGTTCGTGACCGCCCTGGGCATCGGCGGGCTGGCCAGCTTCTGGGTGCAGCAACGCACGCGCCAGATCGGCATCCGCCGCGCCATCGGCGCGACCCGTCGCGACATCCTGCGCCATTTCCAGACCGAAAACCTGCTGATCGTGAGCGTCGGCAGCGCCGTGGGCATGGTGCTGGCATTGCTGCTCAATCAAGCGCTGTTGCAGCGCTACGATCTGCCACGCCTGCCGCTGGGCTACCTGCCGACCGTCGCTGCGGCACTCTTGCTGCTCGGCCAACTCGCGATCCTGGCGCCCGCGCGCCGCGCCGCCGCGGTGCCGCCGGCGGTGGCCACGCGCAGTGTCTGAGCCAGCGATGCGCGGACACACGACAAGCCGGACGCAGGCTGCGATGATGCGGCCTGATCCGTTTTCCTCCACCGGCGCGCCGATCCGCGCCCAAGGTGCACGATGCCCTGCCTGCTGATCATCGACGACAACCCCGCGGTCGCCACCGCGCTGGAAGTGCTGTTCTCCCTGCACGACATCGACACCGTCTACGCCGACAGCCCGCAGGCGGGCCTGCAGCGTCTGGGCGAAGGCGACATCGACCTGGTCCTGCAGGACATGAACTTCACCGCCGACACCACCTCCGGCGAGGAAGGCGTGGCCCTGTTCGAGGCGATCCGCACGCGCCATCCGGACCTGCCGGTGATCCTGCTGACCGCCTGGACCCAGCTCAGCAGCGCGGTGGAACTGGTCAAGGCCGGCGCCGCCGACTACCTGGCCAAGCCCTGGGACGACCGCAAGCTGCTGACCACGGTCAACAACCTGCTGGAACTGTCCGAGACCCGCCGCGAACTGGAACGCCGCCGCGACGGCGAGCGCCGCCATCGCCAGCAGTTGGCGCAGCGCTACGACCTGTGCGGCGCGGTGTTCGCCGATCCCGCCAGCGAGCGCGCCATCGCCCTGGCCTGCCAGGTCGCGCGCTCGGAACTGCCGGTGCTGATCACTGGCCCCAACGGCAGCGGCAAGGAGAAGATCGCGCAGATCATCCAGGCCAACTCCTCGGTGCGGCGCGGCCCGTTCGTGGCGCTGAACTGCGGCGCGATCCCGGCCGAACTGATCGAAGCCGAACTGTTCGGCGCCGAGGCTGGCGCCTACACCGGCGCCAACAAGGTGCGCGAAGGCAAGTTCGAAGCCGCCGACGGCGGCACCCTGTTCCTGGACGAGATCGGCAACCTGTCGCTGGCCGGGCAGATGAAGCTGCTGCGCGTACTGGAGACCGGCCGGTTCGAGCGGCTGGGCTCCAACCGCGAGCGCCAGGTCAAGGTGCGGGTGATCAGCGCCACCAACGCCGACCTCATCGGCATGATCCGCGACGGCAGTTTCCGCGAGGACCTGTACTACCGGCTCAACGCGGTGGAACTGTCGCTGCCGGCGCTGGCCGAGCGCCCCGGCGACATCGTGCCGCTGGCCGAGCACTTCCTGTCCGGCGACAAGCCGCTGTCGGCCGGCGCCTGCCAGGCGCTGCAGCGCCACGCCTGGCCCGGCAACGTGCGCGAACTGCGCAACGTGGTGCAGCGCGCCGAACTGCTGGCCGGCGGCGCGCAGATCGAGGCCGCCGACCTCAACCTGCCCAGGCCCGCCGCGCCGCGCACGGCCACCGCCGCCGAACCCGACCGCGAGCGCATCGTGGCCGAGCTGAGCCGAGCGCACGGCGTCATCGCCCAGGCCGCCGCCGAACTGGGCATGAGCCGACAGGCGCTGTACCGGCGCATGGACCGCTACGGCATCCCCCGCGAATGAAACTGCGCCGCTCCTTCACCGTCATGCTGTTCCTGCGCCTGCTGCCGGTGCTGGCGCTGGCCGCCGCCCTGCCGTGGCTGCTGGCCTACTGGATGGACCGCGGCTGGGAAGTGGTGACGGCCTCGGCGCTGGCCCTGCTGCTGCTGATGTGGTGGACCCTGCGCCGCGCCACCGCGCCGATGCGCTCGCTGTTCCGCGCCCTGGCCGGCACCGTCAGCAGCTACCGCGACGGCGAATACAACTTCGGCGTGCACTGGCGCGGCGACGACGAACTCGGCGAGATGGTCGCCGCGCACGCGCAACTGGGCGAGATCCTGCGCGAGCAACGCCAGGGCCTGGCGCAGCGCGAACTGATGCTCGACACCATGGTGCAGAACACCCCGGTGGCGATGCTGCTCATCGCCAAGGGCGGCGACGGCCTGCGCCGCGTGGTGTTCTCCAACCTGGCCGCGCGCAAGCTGCTGCACAGCGGCTGGAAGCTGGAAGGCCAGCGCCTGGACGACCTGCTGCTGGGCGTGCCGGGGCCGTTGCGCGAGGCGATCTCGCGCGGCGGCGACAGCCTGTTCGCCATCGAGGGCGGCGACGAGGATCCGGACGAGGAGCAGATCTACCATCTGTCGCAGCGCCGCTTCCATCTCAACGGCCGTCCGCACGAACTGCTGCTGATCCGTCTGCTCACCGCCGAACTGCGCCGCCAGGAAGTGCACACCTGGAAGAAGGTGATCCGGGTCATCAGCCACGAACTCAACAACTCGCTGGCGCCGATCGCCTCGTTGGCGCACTCCGGGGCCGAGCTGGTGCGGCGGCAGAAGGTGGAGCGGCTGGAGGAGGTGTTCGGCACCATCGAGGAGCGCGCGCGGCACCTGGAAGGCTTCATCCGCGGCTATGCGCGCTTCGCCAAGCTGCCGCAACCGCAACTGCAGACGGTGCACTGGGCGCAGTTCCTGGCCGGGCTGCAGCAGCACATCCCGTTCGCGCTGGAACTGGAGTCGCCGGACCTACACAGCCGGGTCGATCCGGCGCAACTGCAGCAGGCCCTGCTCAACCTGGTCAAGAACGCCCACGAATCCCTGCCGGAAGGGCAGACGCCGGTCGACGGCGTGCGCGTGCGCGTGTCCACCCGCCCGGACTGGCTGCGCCTGGAAGTGCTGGACCGCGGCAGCGGCATGAACGAGGCGGTGCTGCACAACGCGCTGATGCCGTTCTATTCGACCAAGCGCAACGGCACCGGCCTGGGCCTGGCCCTGACCCGCGAGATCGTCGAGGCCCACGGCGGCCGCCTGTCGCTGCACAACCGCGACGAAGGCGGATTGTGCGTGACGGTGCAGTTGCCGCAGGGGGAGCGCGGCTGATTTTTCTGGAGCCGGGATTGGGGGATTCGGGATTCGATTCCTGACGAAGGCAGCCGCTGCAGTCTGAGAAGCGGGACCAGCCGCGACGCGCTCAGCACATCGGCAACAGACAACGCATCGCCACCCGCAGGTGCATCGGAAAACCGAGCGCGGCCTCCTGTTGCCAGGTCGCGCGCAGTTGCGGCCCCCACTGCGCAGGCGGCAACTCGACGAAGCCTTCGCTGGCGTAGAACGGCGCATTCCACGGCACGTCGCGCAGGGTGGTCAGCAGCATGCACGGGAAGCCGGCAGCCATTGCGGCCGCGCGCGCGTGCCGCAGCAGCGCACGGCCATGGCCTCGGCGCCCGAAACGCGGATCGACATCCATCTGTTGCACGTGGAAGCCCGCGTCCAGGCACCCACCCAGCAGATACCCGGCGCAACGGTCGTCGTCCAGCACGACCCACAGCTGCTCGCGCGCCAGTCCAGCACGCAACGCTTCCGGGTCCAGCGCGTGCGCTGCGAACACGGCCTGCGCCGCATGGCCCTGCAGCAGGGCGCCGGCACGCCGCTCGATCTGCTGCAGCCGCGCCAGCTCCTGCGCGCGCGCCAGACGCATGCGCCGGACCATGCCTCAGTCGCGCTTGTCCGGGCGCTTCCAGCCTTCGATGGTTTCCTGGCGCACCCGCGCCACGCTCAGCTTGCCGGCGGGCGCGCTGCGGGTGATCACCGAGCCGGCGCCGATGGTGGCGCCGTCGCCGATCTCCAGCGGCGCCACCAGCGCGCTGTTGGAACCGACGAACACGCCATCGCCGATCGACGTCTGCGACTTGTTGACCCCGTCGTAGTTGCAGGTGATGACGCCGGCGCCGATGTTGACGCCGCTGCCGATCGTGGCATCGCCCAGGTAGGTCAGATGATTGGCCTTGCTGCCGACGCCGAGCACCGCCTTCTTGGTCTCGACGAAGTTGCCGATGTGCACGCCGTCGGCCAGCACCGTGCCCGGGCGCAGCCGCGCGAACGGGCCGATCTGCACCGCGCCCTCGGTCACGACGCCCTCCAGGTCGCAGTGCGCACGCACCTCGGTACCCGGCCCCAGCACCACGTCCTTCAGCCGCACGAACGGGCCGATGCTGACGCCGTCGCCCAGTTCCACCTCGCCTTCCAGGATCACGTTGGCGTCGATGCACACGTCGTGGCCGGCGCGCACGCGGCCGCGCTGGTCCAGGCGGTTCGGGTCGATCAGTTGCACGCCCTGTTCGCACAGCGCACGCGCCGCGCGCAACTGCCAGGCGCGTTCCAGTTGCGCCAGTTGCCACGGATCGTTGGCGCCCTCGGCCTCGATCGGATCGGCCACCAGCACCATTTCCGCCGGAGTGAACTCGGCGGCGGCGGCGGCGAACACGTCGGTCAGGTAGTACTCGCCCTGCGCATTGTCGTTGCGCAGCTGCGCCAGCCACCGCTTCAGCGCGGTGGACTCGGCGGTGACGATGCCGGTGTTGATGGTGCGGATGCGCCGCTGCTCGTCGTCGGCGTCCTTCTGCTCGACGATCGCCGCGACCTTGCCGGCGGCATCGCGCACGATGCGGCCGTAGCCGGTGGGATCGTCCGGTTCGGCGACCAGCACCGCCACGCGCCCTGGCGCATGCAGCAGGCGGGTCAGGGTGTCGGCACGGATCAGCGGCACGTCCCCGTACAGCACCAGCACCGTGGCCGCGTCGGGCACGGCCGCCATCGCCTGCTGCACCGCATGGCCGGTGCCGAGCTGCTGCGCCTGCTCGGCCCACAGCAGGTCGGGCTGGTCGGCGAAGGCCGCCAGCACCGCCTCGCCGCCGTGGCCATGGACGACGTGGATCGCATCCGGCTGCAGCCGGCGCGCGGTCTCGATCACATGCGCCAGCATCGGCCGGCCGGCGATCGGTTGCAGCACCTTGGGCTTGACCGACTTCATCCGCTTGCCCGCACCGGCGGCGAGGATCACGACGTGCAGGGGCAGGCTCATGGGACGGTTCCGGTGCGGGTGGACGACGAATTCTAGAGGGTGCCGGCCGCGCCTGCCGTCACGGGCGCCGCACGCGCGGCGGGCTGTACATCGGCGCGGCAGGCGCTAGCATGCGCGATCGTCTTCTCCTGCGGATGTTCATGGGTCTCCTGCGCCAGGGCAGCCAGTTCCTGCTGATCGGCCTGCTGCAATTGCTGATCGACTGGAGCGTGTTCGTCGCCGCCACCGCGGCCGGCATGCCCACCGTGCCGGGCAACGTGCTGGGCCGCGTCTGCGGCGCCCTGCTCGGGTTCTGGCTCAACGGCCGCATCACCTTCGCCAATGGCGACGCCGCACGCCTAGGCTGGCGGCGCTTCGGCCGCTTCATGGCCATGTGGCTGGTGCTCACCGCACTCAGCACCTGGCTGGTGGCGCTGTGCGCGCACGGGTTGGGCCTGCGCCTGGCTTGGCTGGCCAAGCCGCTGGTCGAAGGCATGCTGGCGGTGGTGTCGTTCTTCCTGGGCCGGCAGTTGGTGTATCGCTAGCGCTGGAATGCACAGCGGGCATGCGGACGGCATCGCTGCGCGCTGTCGGGGCTGAAGCCCCTCCCACAACAGCCAGCGAATGCCGGGAGCATCCCCGTGGGAGCGACTTCAGGGACCTCGAATAACCACGGAGTCCCATTGTAGGAGTCAACTGTCATGCACCTGCGATGGCAGGAGGAGCGTACGGGGCCTGATCGCGCGCGATGGCGTTGAGCCAGCGCAGGAACTTGTGCATGCAGGCGACGATGGCGACCTTGGCCGGTTTGCCGCCTGCGCGCAGGCGCGCGTAAGTGTTGGCCAAGGGGGATTTGGCGCGGATGCTGGCCCAGGTGGCCATGTACAGCACGCGCCGCACGTCGGCACGTCCGCCTTTGATGCGGCGTTGGCCTTTCCAGCAGCCGCTGTCGTGATTGAACGGGGCCAGCCCGACCAGGGCAGCGAGCTTGCGTGGCGGCAGCGTGCCCAGCTCTGGCAACCGCGCGGCCAGAACCGCGCGCAGGATCGTGCCGAGCCCAGGCACCTTAGGGAGGCTCGAGCAGGTCTTGCCCTGCTGCCCGATCTCCTGCGTCAACGTCTGGATCTGCTGGTTCAGCAGGGCGATCACCTCTCGGCAGTGGCGTTGCACCTCAGGGCGGGTGATGTGCTCCAGGCGCCGCCGATGGGCATCGCGCTGGCCCACCAGGGTGGCACGCAGGTCCAGCAGTTCGCGAAGAGACTGCTGGTGCCCGGGCACCACGGGCGTGGGGGTGGTCGGGATGTGCTGGGCGGCGATGGCCAGCAGGCGCGCGTCCAGGACATCGGTTTTGGCATGCAGGCCCAAGGCCTGGGCTAGCTTGCGCGGACGATCAGCGGCCATCCGCACTGCCGGCAGGTCCGCCTCTCGGAGCACCTGCAGCACGGCATGTTCGTAGCCGCCACTGGCTTCCAGCACGATCCGCTCGCAGCCCAGCTCGGCCAGGCGTTGGGCCAGCGCACGCTGCCCTTGTGGCGTATTGGCTTGGGTCCAGGTCTGCTCGTCCGGCAGGACATGAATGACCAGTTCGGCCTTGGATACATCGATCCCGACATAGCGTCGCATAGACGTTCTCCGCAGTAGACTCAGTCACGAGAGCACTCCTGCCGACGCCCATGCTTGTGGAGTTCGAGCTCGCGACTCGGGCAACTGTTCGGGCTGATAAGGCAGGAGATACGGGGTGCGGCGGCGCTGACTCCTACTCGTGCTTGCTGGCACTACGGCTAAACGGCCTGCCGCACTCCGCTCTCACCTGCAACGATAGACCCTCATTTGACACAAGCGGCTTCAGCCGCGACACGCTATTCCGGGAACGCCCGTCACGGCTGAAGCCGCTCCTACGAGGATAACGACGTGCCCGGCTGCGCCGCGGCAACGCGCGTTACTAGAGAAACCCTTCAGTCGCGACGATCGAAGGCCGAACGACGGGCCCGCATCAGGGGCGCTGATCGCCAGAGCAACTTCGCCTCCCTCCGACACAGGCCATCCGTCGCCGACCCGCTACCAAAACTCAGTGGCAGAAATCGCCCAGGCTGCGCACCAATGCCGTGCGATGCAGTTGGTCCAGCTGCCAGCGCAGCGCATAGGCCTCGGCCGCGCGCGCGGTCGTGGCCGGGCAATCCGGGGCCTGGCGCACCGTGGCGCTGGCCTGCAACGCATCCAGCATCTCGCCCTGCAGCTGGTCCAGGCGCGCACGCAGCGCGGTCAGATCCGGGCGCGGGCTGTCGGGCGCGCGGCCGCGCAGGTGCCAGCGCGACAGCAGTTCGTACTGCACCAGCTTGTTGGATTCGATCTGCATGCCGAAGAAGCGCGCGGCGTCGTCGGCATCCACGCCGTGCGCCGGCGCCTGCTCGCGCACGCTGGCCAGCACCGCGGCCTCGCGCGTGGCGTCCAGCACCGGCTTGCCGCTGTCCCACTTGCTCAGCGCGACCTGGTCGCCGATCGCATTGCGCTCGACGATGCGATCCAGCAGCGGTTCCAGCGGGGTGGCGCTGCGCGCGGGCAAGGCGCAGCCCATCAACATGGCGCCAGCCAGCACGGCGGTCAGGGCGTGCACACAGGGACGAGGAACGGAAGCGGACAGGGGCATCTCGATTCTCCGGTAACCGTCTGCGGGTGGGGGATGGTCCGCAGATCGGGCCGCCATCTTGCCGCAGTCCACCGACCGGACGATGACCGCACGCGCGTCTTGTCGCATGGAGACACCACCGAGTCAGCGACCAGCAAGCCAGCGCCGTGCGCCGTGTCGCATTCGGCGTCGATCGCGGGCTGCGCCGCGGGAATGCGATCTTCGCGGCGATCCAATGCGCTGCGCGTCAGCAGAGTGCGGCAAGCCGGGTCGCAAGGTGATTTCCTACATGCACGCAGAGGCAGCGTATGAAGGAGACCCACCCCTCCCCCAGAAACGACAACGCCGGCAAACGCCGGCGTTGTCGTCGCATGCGGCTGTGAGGCCGCGTGGCGGTGAACTCAGTGCTTGAGGTTCTTGCGCAGGCGCTCCAGCGCCTGCAACTGCGCGGTGACCTCGGCCAGCTTGGCCTGGGCCTCGGCCACGTCCATGCCTTCGCCGCGGTTGGCGAGCAGGCGCTCGGCTTCTTCCTTGGCCTTGCGCACCGATGCCTCGTCGATGTCCTGCGCACGGATCGCGGTGTCGGCCAGGATCGTCACCACCTGCGGCTGCACCTCGAGGATGCCGCCGGAAATGGCGAAATCCAGCTGCTCGCCGCTCGCGGTGGTCACCACCACCTTGCCGGGCTTGAGCCGGGTGATCAACGGCGCGTGCTTGGGCGCGATGCCCAGCTCGCCCAGTTCGCCGGTCGCGACCACCAGGGTGGCGTCGCCGTGGTAGATCTCATGCTCGGCGCTGACGATGTCGCAACGGATGGTGCTCATGGTGCCTCACTGGGTGAGGCGGGAATCGGGAATCGGGAATCGGGAATGGGGAGAAGCAGATTGCCTTCTCTCAACCAGTACGCGATGCATCAGATTCCAGTTGTCCCGCCTTGACGATTCTCGATTTCCGATTCCCCATTCCCGGATGCCGGCCGCCTGCGGCCGGCGTCCAGATCAGGCCTTCTCGGCCATCTTCTTGGCCTTCTCGACCGCTTCCTCGATGCCGCCGACCATGTAGAAGGCCTGCTCGGGCAGGTGGTCGTACTCGCCGTCGACGATGGCCTTGAAGCCGCGGATGGTGTCCTTCAGCGACACGTACTTGCCCGGCGAGCCGGTGAACACTTCGGCCACGTGGAACGGCTGGCTGAAGAAGCGCTCGATCTTGCGCGCGCGCGACACGGCCTGCTTGTCCTCTTCGGACAGTTCGTCCATGCCCAAGATCGCGATGATGTCCTTCAGTTCCTTGTACTTCTGCAAGGTGGACTGCACGCGGCGGGCGGTGTCGTAGTGCTCGTGGCCGATCACGTTCGGGTCCAGCTGGCGGCTGGTCGAGTCGAGCGGATCCACCGCCGGGTAGATACCCAGCGAAGCGATGTTACGCGACAGCACCACGGTGGCGTCGAGGTGGGCGAAGGTGGTCGCCGGCGACGGGTCGGTCAGGTCGTCCGCGGGCACGTACACGGCCTGGATCGAGGTGATCGAGCCGGTCTTGGTCGAGGTGATGCGTTCCTGCAGCACGCCCATTTCCTCGGCCAGGGTCGGCTGGTAGCCCACCGCCGACGGCATGCGGCCCAGCAGCGCCGACACTTCGGTACCGGCCAGGGTGTAGCGGTAGATGTTGTCGACGAAGAACAGCACGTCGCGGCCCTTGCCGTTGGCGTCCTTCTCGTCGCGGAAGTACTCGGCCATGGTCAGGCCGGTCAGCGCCACGCGCAGACGGTTGCCCGGCGGCTCGTTCATCTGGCCGTACACCATCGCCACCTTGGACTTGCTCAGGTCGTCCTGGACGATGACGTTGGCGTCGCTCATCTCGTGATAGAAGTCGTTGCCCTCGCGGGTCCGCTCGCCCACGCCGGCGAACACCGACAGGCCCGAATGCTCGGTCGCGATGTTGTTGATCAGTTCCAGCATGTTGACGGTCTTGCCGACGCCGGCGCCGCCGAACAGGCCGACCTTGCCGCCCTTGGCGAACGGGCACATCAGGTCGATCACCTTGATGCCCGTTTCCAGCAGTTCGGTGCTGGAGGACTGGTCGGCGTAGTCGGGCGCCTCGCGGTGGATTTCCCACTGCACGTCGGACTGGACCGGGCCGCGCTCGTCGATCGGCTCGCCCAGCACGTTCATGATGCGGCCCAGGGTGCCGGTGCCGACCGGCACGGCGATCGCCTTGCCGGTGTTGGTCGCGATCAGGTTGCGCTTGAGGCCGTCGGTGGAGCCGAGCGCGATCGTGCGCACGACGCCGTCGCCCAACTGCTGCTGCACTTCCAGTGTGATGGCGGTACCTTCGACCTTCAGTGCGTCGTAAATCTTCGGCACATCGGCACGCGCGAATTCGACGTCGACGACCGCGCCGATGATCTGAACGATCTTGCCCTGACTCATTTGGATAACTCCACTAATGTCTATGCGAATCTGGTGTCGGGAATGGGGAACGGGGAATCGGGAATGGGAAGATCGAGCGCTGCTGCTTCGACCATTCCCGTTTCTCCATTCCCCATTCCCGGCTACACAGCGGCTGCGCCGCCGACGATTTCGGAAATTTCCTGGGTGATCGCGGCCTGACGCGCCTTGTTGTAGACCAACTGCAAGGTGCTGATCAGCTTGCTGGCGTTGTCGCTGGCCGCCTTCATCGCGACCATGCGCGCCGCATGCTCGGACGCCACGTTCTCCAGCACCGCCTGGTACACCAGCGACTCGATGTAGCGCGTCATCACGTGCTCGAGCACGCTCGCGGCATCGGGTTCGTACAGGTAGTCCCAGTCGTGGTGCGCCACCTGGCTCTCGGCCGCCGGCAGCGGCAGCAACTGGTCGAAGCTGGCCTTCTGCGTCATCGTGTTGACGAAGCGGTTGTAGACCAGATACACGCGGTCCAGCTTGCCTTCGGTGAACGCGTCCAGCATCACCTTGATCACGCCGATCAACTGCTCCAGCTGCGGAAGGTCGCCGAGGTGGCTGACGCTGCCGACCATGTCCACCTTGATCCGGCGGAAGAACACCGAGGCCTTCTGGCCGATAGTGACCACGTCCACGCCGGCGCCCTGGTCCTGCCACTGGCGCACTTCGCCCAGCATCTTGCGGAACAGGTTGTTATTCAGGCCGCCGGCCAGGCCGCGATCGGAGGAGATCACGATGTAGCCGACGCGCTTGACCGCCTCGCGCTGCACCAGGAACGGATGCGTGTAGTCGGTGCTGGCCTGCGCCAGATGCCCGATCACCTGCTTCATCGCCTGCGCGTACGGACGCGAGGTCTTCATCCGATCCTGCGCCTTGCGGATCTTGGAAGCCGAGACCATCTCGAGCGCGCGCGTCACCTTGCGGGTGTTCTGCACGCTCTTGATCTTGGATTTGATTTCGCGTCCGCCTGCCATGCTCTCGCTCGCTTTGCTCGCTTCGTGGGAATGGGGAATGGAGAATCGGGAATGGGCAAGCCCGGATCCCGCTCCTACGATTCCCTATTCTCTATTCCCGATTCCCTGCAACTGATTTACCAGCTACCCGTGGTCTTGAACTCGCCGATGCCCTTCTTGAACGCGGCTTCGATGTCGCCGTTCCAGTCGCCGGTGTCGTTGACCTTGGCCACCAGGTCGCCCTGGGTGTTGGCGAAGTGGGCGTGCAGGCCCTCTTCGAACGCCAGCAGCTTGTTGACCGGCACGTCGTCGAGGTAGCCCTCGTTGACCGCGTAGATCGACAGCGCCTGGTTGGCGATGGACATCGGCAGGTACTGCTTCTGCTTCATCAGCTCGGTGACGCGCTGGCCGCGCTCGAGCTGCTTGCGGGTGGATTCGTCCAGGTCCGAGGCGAACTGCGCGAACGCCGCCAGCTCACGGTACTGCGCCAGCGAGATGCGGATGCCGCCGGAGAGCTTCTTGATGATCTTGGTCTGCGCAGCGCCACCGACGCGCGAGACCGAGATGCCGGCGTTCACCGCCGGGCGGATGCCGGCGTTGAACAGGTCGGTTTCCAGGAAGATCTGGCCGTCGGTGATCGAGATCACGTTGGTCGGCACGAACGCGGACACGTCGCCGGCCTGGGTCTCGATGATCGGCAGCGCGGTCAGCGAACCGGTCTTGCCCTTGACCTCGCCCTTGGTGAACTGCTCCACGTACTCCTCGGACACGCGCGCGGCGCGCTCCAGCAGGCGGCTGTGCAGGTAGAACACGTCGCCCGGGTAGGCTTCGCGGCCCGGCGGGCGCTTCAGCAGCAGCGAGATCTGGCGGTAGGCCACGGCCTGCTTGGACAGATCGTCGTACACGATCAGCGCGTCTTCGCCGCGGTCCATGAAGTACTCGCCCATGGTGCAGCCGGCGTAGGCGCTGATGTACTGCATCGCCGCCGATTCGGAGGCGGTCGCGGCGACCACGATGGTGTGCGCCAGCGCGCCGTTCTCTTCCAGCTTGCGCACGATGTTGGCGACGGTCGAGGCCTTCTGCCCGATCGCCACGTACACGCACTTGATGCCGGTGCTCTTCTGGTTGATCACCGCGTCGATGGCCATCGCGGTCTTGCCGGTCTGGCGGTCGCCGATGATCAGTTCGCGCTGGCCGCGGCCGATCGGGATCATCGCGTCGACCGACTTGTAGCCGGTCTGCACCGGCTGGTCGACCGACTTGCGCCACAGCACGCCCGGCGCCACGCGCTCCACCGGCGCGGTCAGGCTGGCGCCCAGCGGGCCCTTGCCGTCGATCGGCTCGCCCAGCGCGTTGACCACGCGGCCCAGCAGCTCCTTGCCGACCGGCACTTCCAGGATGCGGCCGGTGGTCTTGGCCACGTCGCCTTCGCGCAGGTTCTCGTAGTCGCCGAGCACCACGGCGCCGACCGAGTCGCGCTCCAGGTTCAGCGCCAGGGCGTAGGTGTCGTTCGGCAGTTCGATCATTTCGCCCTGCATCACGTCGGCCAGGCCGAAGATGCGCACGATGCCGTCGGACACGCTGGTGACCGTGCCTTCGTTGCGCGACTCCGCGGCCAGCTTGACCTGCTCGATGCGGTTCTTGATCAGTTCGCTGATTTCGGAGGGGTTGAGCGTGGTTGCCATCTTGGTTTCCTTCGGATCGTCCATCGCGCAGCGGCGGATGGCGACGTGTGGTTAGCTTCTTTGAGAATCGGGAATGGGGAATCGGGAATCGCGGGTGGCGTCGCCGCCGGGCCGGGTTCTCTCCTCTCTATTCGCCATTCCCGTTTCTTAGTGGGCCAGTGCGGATTGCAGACGCGACAGCTTGCCTTTCAACGAACCGTCGATGACCACGTCGCCGGCGTCGATCACCGCGCCGCCGATCAGCGAAGCGTCCACCGCCGTGGTGATCTCGACCTCGCGGCCGAAGCGCTGCTTCAGCGCCACCTTCAGCGAGGCCACCTCGGCATCGCTCAGCGCCGTCGCGGAGGTCACGTTGGCCTGCACCACGCGCTCGGCCTCGGCCCGCAGCTGGTCGTACAGCCCGGCGATCTCCGGCAGCAGCGGCAGCCGCTGGCCTTCGGCCAACAGGCTCAGGAAGCGCTGGTACTGCTCGTCGGCCGCGTCCGGTGCCAGCAGCGACACCGCCTGCTCCCGCTGCAGCAGCGGGTTGTGCAGCAGCGCGGCCACGCGCGGGTCGGCCGCGACCTGGGCGGAGAAAGCCAGCGCCTGCGACCAGGGCGCGAGCTTGCCGGCGTCGCTGGCCGCGGCGAACGCGGCGCGAGCGTAGGGACGCGCCAGTGTGAGGGCCTGGCTCATCTCAGATCTCCGCCGCCAGCGCGTCGAGCAGCGCCTTGTGGGCGTTGGCGTCGATTTCGCGCTTGAGCAGCTTCTCGGCGCCGCTCACCGCCAGCAGCGACACCTGGCGACGCAGGTCTTCGCGCGCGCGGTTGGCCGCGGCGTCGATCTCGGCTTGGGCCAGTTCCTTCTGCCGGTTGGCTTCGACGATCGCCTCGTGCTTGGCCGCCTCGACGATCTGGTTGGCGCGCGCATGCGCCTGATCGATGATCTCGTTGGCCTTGATGCGGGCGTCCTTCAACGCTTCGTTGACCTTTTCCTGCGCCTGCGCCAGATCCTTCTGGCTGCGATCGGCGGCGGCCAGGCCTTCGGCGATCTTCTGTTGGCGCTCTTCGATGGCCTGCATCAGCGGCGGCCAGATCTTGGTCGCGACGATCCAGATCAGACCGGCGAACGCCAGCGCCTGGGCAAAGAGGGTGAGACCGATATTCATGGGGTACGCTCAGCCAATGGTGACGGGGTGGACGCGCCGCCAGCACGGCGACGCGTCCGAACCTTCATCCGTAGCGGCGGCCGCCGGTGGCGACCGCACGCCGGTACGACGGGATCAACCGCCCTGCGGCAGACGCGCGACGAACTCGCCGATCATCGGGTTGGCGAACGCGAACAGCAGGCCGACCGCGACGCTGATGATGAACGCGGCGTCGATCAGGCCGGCGGTGATGAACATGCGGACCTGCAGCACCGGGATCAGTTCCGGCTGGCGCGCGGCCGATTCCAGGAACTTGCCGGCCATGATGGCCAGACCGAGGCCGGCGCCCAGCGCGGCCAGGCCGATCATGATGCCGACGGCGAGGACGGTGGAGCTCTGGACTTGGGCGAGGTTGGTCAGGACGGCGAAGTACATGGTTTTCTCCAGGAACAAAGTTGCTTGAGGATGGTGAATCGAACGAAGGGTTGCTTAGAACGCGTGAAACAGAAACGTCAGTGGCTGTCTTCCGCCAGGCTCAGGTACACGATCGACAGCATCATGAAAATGAACGCCTGCAGCGGAATCACCAGCAGGTGGAACAGCATCCAGCCGAAGCCGAACGCGCCGCCGGCCAGCGCACCGAAGATGCCGGCACCGCCCAGCACCCAGATCAGCAGGAACACGATCTCGCCGCCGAACATGTTGCCGAACAGTCGCATCGCCAGCGACACCGGCTTGCTCAGCCATTCGACGATATTGAGGATCAGGTTGAACGGCAGCATCCACTTGCCGAACGGCGCGGTGAGGAATTCCTTGGTCATCCCGCCCACGCCCTTGGAGCGCAGCGAGAAGAAGATCATCAGGAAGAACACGCTGATCGACATGCCCAGGGTGGCATTGACGTCGGCGGTCGGCACCGGCTTCCACGCGTGCACGCCAAACAGTTCAAGCGGCTTGGCGATGAAATCCGCCGGGATCATCTTGATGAGGTTCATCAACAGGATCCAGAAGAACAGGGTGATCGCGATCGGGGTCACCAGCTTGCTGGTGCCGTGGTAGGTGTCCTTGGCCTGGCGGTCGACGAACTCCAGCAGGATCTCCACGAACGCCTGCCACTTGCCCGGCACGCCGGCGGTGGCCTTGCGCGTGGCCAGCCAGAAGCCGAACACCATCAGCAGGCCCATCAGCAGCGACATCACCAGGGTGTCGACGTGCAATTGCCAGAACCCGCCTTCCTGCACCTGGAAAGTGAGGTTCTTGAGGTGGTGCTGGATGTAGGAGGTAGGGGTTAGTGCCTCGCCCGCCATGAGTCCTGAGCCTTTTCTTGATTCGATCAACGCCTGGCCAGAGCCAGAACCTGGAACATCAGCCCGACGGCGATACCCGCCAACAGGGCCAGAGGAGGCAACCGCCACCAGGCAAAGCCCAGCGCCAGCACCGCGAACACCAACACCCACTTCAGCACCATGGCCACGATCAACCGCGCCAGCGCCGAACCTGCCGCCTGCACGCCGCCATTGAGCGCGGTGCGTGCGGCCAGCCATCCCCCTGCCACGGTCGCCAGCCCGGTTGCGGCGGCGCCCATCGCGTATTTCGGTCCCAGCAGCAGGAACAGCAGGGACAAAACGGCCACCGCCACCAGCGGGTAAATCGCTGCGCGCAGCATCAGCCGCCGACCCGCATCAACGGAGTTCAGCACAGAAAATCCTGCAATTGGTGGTGGATTGAGGACGTCTTCGCGTCCGTCGAGCCGCGAAATTATAGCAATGGGACAATTTCCGAGACAACCGCCAGTGGTCCTGACCGCGTCCGGATGCCCATCCGCCCGTAGACGATAGCACGGCCGCCATCCGCCACCGGCGCCGAATGCGGCGTTGCAGCACGTCTTTGCGGGGGAACTTTCTGTCCGCCGCGCTGTCCGATCGGACAGGGACTGCGCCCATCCTCGTCGGCCCACAGCGCAGCCCCACCGAGCCCCGGTCCTTCCGGGGCTTTTTTCGTGGCGCGTTCTGGGACAGCCGTGGCGGCTCGGGCGACCATACTTTCACGAATGGTGGACGCAAATTTAAGGATAGTGACGGCACGCGCTGGCCCTGCCATCGACGCCTCATCCAAAAAAATCCCAAGACGACGGAGCTTGTCCCCCATGAAACACCTGCTTGCCCTGGCGCTGCCCTGCGCGCTCGCCGCCGCTTACGCCCTGCCCGCCCACGCCGAAGACGGCGACGACCGCTTCACCCTGCGCGTCGGCGCGATGAACGTGGACAACGACAACACCCTGCGCGGCAACGCCGTGATCAACGGCAACGCCATTTCCGGCTCGCAGGACTTCAACTTCGGCGGCAAGGAATGGGAGCCGCGCGTGGACGGCGTGTTCCGCCTCAGCACCCGCCAGCGCCTGATCTTCGACTACTTCAAGTTCGACAAGGATCGCCGCGAGGAACTGGGCGAAGACGTCAGCCTGGGCGGCGTGACCGTGCCGTCGGGCAGCTTCGTCAAGGGCGAACTGAAGTACCAGGTCGCCAGCCTGGTGTACGACTACTCGGTGATCGACAACCCGCAGTTCAGCATGGGCCTGCAGATCGGTGCCGAGTGGGCCAAGGTGCAGTCCAATGCCTACGCCGACCTGGGCCCGGTCTACACCGGCACCTTCCTGGACGAGAGCGAGGACGGCGCCGCGCCGGTGGTCGGCCTGCGCTTCACCGCGCACCCGAGCGAGCACTGGCTGTTCAACATCCAGGGCCAGTACCTCAACACCAAGTGGGGCGACTTCGGCGATTACGACGGCGACCTGAGCCGCGCCAACGCCATCGTCGAGTACCGCTTCACCCGCAACTTCGGCATCTTCGCCGGCTACGACTGGTTCAAGCTGGACGTGGACCGCAAGCGCGACAACGCCAGCGTCGGCCTGAAGCAGGAGTTCAAGGGCCCGGTCGCGGGCGTGACCTTCGCGTTCTGATCGACGTCCAACGCGCGTTGCAAGCGCGCATTACAAGCGAAAGGCCCGCCGTGTGCGGGCCTTTCGTGTTCTTGCAGGCATGAAACACCGTCGACGCGACCGACTCAGGGCGGCTTGGTCGCCCCGGCCACCAGCAGATGCTGGTGCGTCGTGCAGTAGCACTCGTCGTGCCAGCCGTAGTGCGGATCGGTGCAGATCGCATGCTGCACCGCTGCCGGCAGCGACGCCACGTCGCTGCGCAAGTCGCGCTTCAGCGACACGAACACCGAGCCCGGATGCGGCCAGTCGGTCCGATGCGGCGGCTCGGCAATGCGGTTGCCGCTGGCCAGTTCGCGCTGCAGCAGCGCCTGCAGTTCGGGACATAGGGTGCCCTGCCCCACAGCGACCTCCATGCATGGATTCTCACCACGGCCACGACCGCACCGCACGCAGCGGCACGGTCGCGCCGGGTGGCGTCACTTCTTCTTCGGGATGTACAGGTCGGTGATGGTGCCGTCGTAGACCTCGGCGCTCATGCCGACCGACTCGCTCAGGGTCGGATGCGCGTGGATCGTGTGGCCGATGTCCTCCGCCTCCGCGCCCATCTCGATCGCCAGACCGATCTCGGCCAGCAGGTCGCCGGCATGCACGCCGACGATCGCGCCGCCGATGATGCGGTGCGTCTCCTCGTCGAAGATCAGCTTGGTGAAGCCCTCGGTGCGACCGATGCCGATGGCGCGGCCGCTGGCCGCCCACGGGAACTTGGCCACGCCGACCTTCAATCCCTTGGCCTTGGCCTCGGTCTCGGTGACGCCCACCCAGGCGATTTCCGGGTTGGTGTAGGCCACCGACGGGATCACCCGCGCCACCCACTCCTTCTTCTCGCCGGCGGCCACTTCCGCGGCCAGCTTGCCCTCGTGGGTCGCCTTGTGCGCCAGCATCGGGTTACCGACGATGTCGCCGATGGCGAAGATGTGCGGCACGTTGGTGCGCATCTGCCGGTCGACCGGAATGAAGCCGCGCTCGGTGACGTTGATGCCGGCCTTGTCGGCGCCGATCTTCTTGCCGTTGGGCGCGCGGCCCACCGCGACCAGCACGCGGTCGTAGGTGGTGGCGGCCAGCGCCGGGGTCTCGCCCGCGGTGGCGGCCTCGAAGGACACGGTGATGCCCTTCTTGTCGGCCTTGACCTCGGCCGCCTTGGTCTTGAGATGGACCTCCACGCCCTGCTTCTTCAAGCGGTCGGCCAGCGGCTTGACCAGATCCTTGTCGGCGCCCGGCATCAGCTGATCCATGAACTCGACCACGGTGACCTTGCTGCCCAGCGCGCTGTACACGGTGGCCATTTCCAGGCCGATGATGCCGCCACCGACCACCAGCAGGGTCTTGGGAATCTCCTGCAGTTCCAGCGCGTCGGTGGAGTCCATCACCCGCTTGTCGTCCCACGGGAAGTTCGGCAGCTTCACCGCCTGCGAGCCGGCGGCGACGATGCAGTGCTCGAAGCGCAGTAACTGGGTCTTGCCATCGGCGCCGACGATCTCCAGCTCATTCGGCGACACGAACGAGGCCACGCCGGTGACGGTGCGCACCTTGCGCTGCTTGGCCATGCTGGCCAGGCCACCGGTGAGCTTGCCGACTACCTTTTCCTTGTACTCGCGCAGCTTGTCCAGGGTGATCTTGGGCTTGCCGAAGTCCACGCCGAAGTCGCCGGCATGGGCGACCTCGTCGATCACCGCGGCCGCGTGCAGCAGCGCCTTGGAGGGGATGCAGCCGACGTTGAGGCAGACGCCGCCGAGACTGGCGTAGCGCTCGATCAGCACCGTGTCCAGGCCCAGGTCGGCGGCGCGGAACGCGGCGGTGTAGCCGCCGGGGCCGGCGCCGAGCACCACCATCTTGCATTCGATGTCGGCGGGCTTGCCGCTGGACAGCGCCGGCTTCGGCGCCGGCGGCTCGACCGGCGCGCGGTGCGACGGCGCCACCGGCGGCTTGCTGGCCGGCACCTCGACCGCAGCCGTGGCAGGCGCGCCGGCGGCTGCGCCATCGGCGGTCTCCAGCAGCGCGATCACGGCGCCTTCGGACAGGGTGTCGCCGAGCTTGACCTTCAGCTCCTTGATCACGCCGGCGGCCGCGGACGGCACTTCCAGCGTGGCCTTGTCCGACTCCAGCGTCACCAGGCCCTGGTCCTTCTTCACCGTATCGCCGACGGCGACCAGCACCTCGATGACCGGAACGTCGCTGTAGTCGCCGATATCCGGGACCTTGACCTCAATGACCGCCATGCAGCTTCTCCTGTGGCCCATCGCCGCGGCGTTGGGCGTTTGCAGTTCGTCGGCGCGACCGCGCAAACAGGCGGCGCGCGCAGGTGGGGGAAAACCGGCACCGCGACGGACGCGGCGCCGTGACGACAGGGCTTACAGCAGCACGCGGCGCATGTCCGCCAGCACCTGGCTCAGGTAGGTGGTGAAGCGCGCGGCGGCGGCACCGTCGATGACGCGGTGGTCGTAGCTCAGCGACAGCGGCAGCAGCAGCTTCGGCGCGAACTCCTTGCCGTTCCAGACCGGCTGGATCGAGGACTTGGACACGCCCAGGATCGCCACTTCCGGCGCATTGACGATCGGGGTGAAGGCGGTGCCGCCGATGCCGCCGAGCGAGCTGATCGAGAAGCAGCCGCCGCTCATGTCGGCCGGGCCCAGCTTGCCGTCGCGCGCCTTCTTGGCCAGCTCGCCGCTTTCGCGCGCCAGCTCGACCACGCCCTTCTTGTCCACGTCGCGGATCACCGGCACCACCAGCCCGTTCGGGGTGTCGGCGGCGAAGCCGATGTGGAAGTACTTCTTCAGGGTCAGGTTCTCGCCGCTGGCGTCGAGCGAGGCGTTGAACTCGGGGAACTGCTTCAGCGCCGCGGCGCTGGCCTTGAGCAGGAAGGCGAGCATGGTCAGCTTGATGCCGGCCTTCTCGTTCTCCTTGTTCAACGCCACGCGCAGGGCTTCCAGATCGGTGATGTCGGCCTGCTCGAACTGGGTGACGTGCGGGATCATCGCCCAGTTGCGCGCCAGGTTGGCGCCGGAGATCTTCTTGATCCGCGACAGCGGCTTGACCTCGACCTCGCCGAACTTGGCGAAGTCCACCTTCGGCCACGGCAGCAGGTTCAGGCCGTTGCCGCCCGCGGCGGGCGCGGCACCGGCGGCCGCCGGCGCGGCGCCGGACAGCGCCGCCTTGACGTAGCGCTGCACGTCGTCCTTGGTAATGCGGCCGCCCTGTTCCGAGCCGCTGACCTGGAACAGGTCCACGCCCAGCTCGCGGGCGAACACGCGCACCGCCGGGCTGGCGTAGGGCACCTTCTGCGGCAGCACACTGTCGGCGTCGAACGCCACCGGCGGGCTGCTCTGGGTGGCGGACGGCGCGGCGGCCTTGGCCGGCGCCGTCGCCTGGACCTGGGCGATCTCGCGCTGGGCCAGCTTGTCCGGCGCGGACGAGGTCGGCACCGGCTCCACGCCGCCGCCGGTCTCGGCGCTGGGCTGGACCGCGGCTGCGGCCGGCGCGTCGGCATCGCTGCCGGCCACCTCGATCAGCGCCACCACCTTGCCCTCGGACAGGCTGTCGCCGACCTTGACCTTGAGTTCCTTGACCACGCCGGCCACCGACGAGGGCACTTCCATCGTCGCCTTGTCCGACTCCAGGGTGACCAGGCCCTGGTCCTTCTTGACCGTGTCGCCGACCGCGACAAGCACCTCGATCACCGGCACGTCGCTGTAGTCGCCGATATCCGGCACCCGCGCCTCGACCACGCCGGCAGGCGCGGCCGCGGCCGGGGCCGGCTTGACCGCGTTCTGCGCAGGCGCGGCGGCCGGGGCGGCGGCCTGCTGGGCCGGCGCGGGCGTGGCCTTGGCGGCCGCAGGCGCGGCGGGTGCGGCACTGGCGCCGCCCTCGGCCACTTCGATCAGCGCCACCACCTTGCCCTCGGACAGGCTGTCGCCGACCTTGACCTTGATCTCCTTGACCACGCCGGCGAACGGCGACGGCACTTCCATCGTCGCCTTGTCCGATTCCAGGGTGACCAGGCTCTGGTCCTTCTTCACCGTGTCGCCGACGGCCACCAGCACTTCGATTACCGGGACGTCGCTGTAGTCACCGATATCGGGGACAAGTGCTTCCTTGATTTCGGCCATGCGGGGAACTCCGGCAACTGATGAGGGGGAAACCCCTATTGTGGCGGCCCGCAGCCGCAGCGCCAACCTTTGCCGGGCAAAAAAGCCCGATCGCCTGCGCGCGCAGGCGCTGCCGGCCGACAGTACGCCGGCGCATGTTGCGTGCCCGCCTCGCCCGCTGCCGGTGCGCCGCCTTCACGGCGCCGCGGCTAGGCTCGCCGCAGATTTCCGGAGGGCGAGCATGCGGATCCTGGTGCTGTTGATGGCGTTGGCGATGCCGCTGGTCGCCTGGTTCGGGCAACGCGGCGCATTCGGCCCGACCAACGGCGCCATTTCCGACCGCTACCCCACCCTGATCGTCGCCGCCGGCTACGCCTTCGCGATCTGGGGCGTGATCTTCCTGCTCGACCTGGCCTTCGGCCTGTGGCAATTCAGCGGGCGGCGTCGCCGCGGCAGCGCGCTGGCGCAGGTGCGGGGGCCGGCGGCGCTGGGTTTTGCGCTGACCGCGGCATGGATGCCGGTGTTCTCCCAGCAGCACTTCCTGCTGGCGCTGGCGGTGATCTGGACCGCGCTGGGCGCGATGCTGCTGGCCGCGCTGCGGCTGTCGCGCGATCCGTCGGCCGAGTCCGGCCAGACGCTGTGGGCATGGCTGCCGCTGTCGCTGCATGCCGGCTGGCTGTCGCTGGCGGCGTTCCTGAACACCGCGCAGGTGATCGTCGCCTACCGCTGGCTCTCCACCGAGCGGATGCTGCCGTGGAGCATGGTGCTGTTCGCGCTGGCGGCGGCGCTGCTGCTGGGCATGAACCGGGCGATGCGCGGCAACTTCGCCTATGCGGCGGCGGCGCTGTGGGCGCTGGCGGCGGTCTACGTCAAACAGGCCGAGAGCACGCTCGCCGGTGCGCAGACTGCGGCCTGGGTGGCGCTGTTGCTGGCCATCGTGCTGGCGCTGCAGACCCTGTGGCTGCGCCTGCGCGCGCGGCGCTGATCGATCGGGCGCAACGTCGACCTGTTGTCGCCTTATCGCCACGCAGCGCGCTAGCTCCCGCAGGGGCGGCTTCAGCCGCGACAGCGTTCTCGGGACAGCCTCGTCGCGGCTGAAGCCGCTCCTACGCGCAAGTATCGTCCATGGGATTAGAGGCGCCCTTCAATCACCGGGCCGCTGGCGCACGCAGCCACTGCTGCAGCGGCGACCACGCCTGCAGCAGGCGTGGCCAGGCGAAGGCCGCATTGGCCGGACTGCTGGACGGCAGCGACAACAGCACCAGCGGCGGATCGCGCGGCGGCAACCGCGGCTGCACGAAGCGCGCGAACGCCTGCGCCGCTGCCGCGCCGTTGCAGGCGATGACGCGCAGTTGCGGCAACTGCGCGACGCGCTCGGGCAAGGCATTGGGCACCTCGCTGCCGCGCACGATCGCCGCATCCAGGCTGCCGCGGCGCCGGCACTGGCCGATGACATCCCATAGGCCGACGCCGGCTTCGTGCAACGCCTGCACACGCGCTTCGGTGCCGAGTGCCGGATCGAAGCCGCACAGCGTCGCCATCAGCGGCCAGAACCGGTTGCGCGGATGCGCGTAGTAGCGCGCCTGTTGCAACGATGCCGCACCGGGCATGGAGCCGAGCAGCAGCACCCGGCAATCGTCGCGTATCTGCGCGGGCAGGCCGTGCAGCAGCGGCTGCGTCGTCACGTCGCACGCATCTGGATGAACAGCCAAAAGTCTTAAAACCTCGTTATTTCAAGCGCCGAGCGCATGTGGCTGAACGTCGTCTGCATTGGTCCGGCGAGGGTCGGCAACGATTCATCTTCTCATCGATACGGTGTGCGCGCCCACTCCCGTGGCCCCACAAGAAAAAGATGAGGAGATATCCCATGCGGTCCATTCAGATCCTGAGCCTGGCTGTCGTGTCCGCCCTTGCGTTTGCGCCCGCCGCATTCGCACAGGATGCCGATACCGCGTCCGGCAAGCACTTCTCCGTCGTCGGCAGCGCGACCCTGCTCGACCCGCACTCCAAGCCGGCGGCCGGCCTCGACGTCGATGGCGGCCCGGCGCCGACCATCAGCGCCAGCTGGCTGATCGACGACAACTGGGCGGTCGAACTGTGGGGCGCTGCCGACAAGTTCAACCACCGCGTCAAGGCCGACGGCATCGGCAAGGTCGGCACCGTCGAGCAGCAGCCGATCGCGCTGAGCGGCCAGTACCACTTCGGCCAGGCGGACAACGTGTTCCGTCCGTTCGTCGGCGTCGGTTACTACGAGTCCAACTTCAGCAACGAGAAGCTCGCCGGCCTCAACGCCGACCAGCACGTCAGCCTGGACACCGCCAAGGGCGCCATCGGCACCGTCGGCGTGGACATGAACATCAACTCCACCTGGTTCGCCCGTGCCGACGCGCGCTACATGCGCTCGCGTCCGGAGCTGAAGGTGGCCGGCGAAGGCACCGGCGAAGACCTGAAGCTGGATCCGTGGCTGTTCAGCTTCGGCGTCGGCGCGCGCTTCTAAGCGTTCCGTCTCCAGTGCTTGCGCAAACGGGCCCGAAAGGGCCCGTTTGTTTTTGTGCGTGCGCTGGATTGCAGCGCGACCAGCGAAAACAGCATCGCGCGAGTCCCCAAGCGTGCTCGCCTTCAGCGCGGCGAGCGATCGAAACCGCGGTAGCGGTCGAAACGGCGCAGGCGCCGCCGCAGCAACCATGCATAGGCGCAGGCATAACCGAGCAGCAACGCAGCGGCGGCCAGCAGGCTGGCGTGGCTCATCCAGCCCTGGGTCGGCCAGGCTGCGCCATCGACCAGGCTGCGCCAGCCCTGCCACAGCCCGGCGCCGATGCGTACCGCCACCAGCGCGGTCAGGCCAAGCACCAACCACAGGTTCGGCGTGTAGTGCAGGCCGTGCGGCAGCGGTTCGAAGCGGGTGATGCCGATGCCGAGCGCACCCAGCAGCATGCCGCAGCACCAGCCCGCCAGTGCGTACATGGCGGCGTCCGGCCACCAGTGCCCGGCGATCACGGCAAAGACCAGCAGCATCGCGCTGGACAGCAGCGCCGACCACAGCTGCAACGCGACCAGCCAACCGCGCGCCTGACGCCGCGCGGTACCGACGCGAAAGCGCTGCAGCAGCGACAGCGGCAACAGCACCGCGGTCACCGCCAGCGCGATCACGATCGCCAGCGGAATGGCCAGCAACAGCGGCATGCGCGCAGGCCGATCAGAACGCCGGCAGCACCGCGCCCTGGTACTTGCGCTGGATGAAGGCCTTCACTTCTGGGCTGGTCAGCGCCTTGGCCAGCTTCTGCACGCGCGGATCGTTCTTGTTGTCGGAACGCGCGACCAGGAAGTTCACGTACGGCGAGTCCTTGCTCTCGATCGCCAGCGCGTCGCGGGTCGGGTTGAGGCCGGCATCGAGCGCGTAGTTGGTGTTGATCAGCGCCAGGTCGACCTGGTCCAGCACCCTCGGCAGCATCGCCGAATCCAGCTCGCGGAACTTCAGCTGCTTGGGATTGGCGACGATGTCGCGCTGGGTGGACAGCGCGTTGCTCGGATCCTTGAGCTTGATGACCCCGGCCTTGTCCAGCAGGATCAGCGCGCGGCTGTTGTTGCTGGGGTCGTTGGGAATCACCACGTCGGCGCCCTGCGGCAGCGCGTCCAGCGACTTGTAGCGGCGCGAATAGGCGCCGAATGGCTCGATGTGCACGCCGACCACGGTGACCAGGTCGCTCTTGCGGTCGCGGTTGTAGGCCTGCAGATAGGGCTCGGTCTGGAAGTAGTTCACGTCGATCTGCTTCTGCACCACCTGGTCGTTGGGCTGCACGTAGTCGTTGAACACGCGCACGTCCAGGGTCAGCCCCTGTTGCTCCAGCATCGGCTTGACCACCTCCAGGATCTCGGCGTGCGGCACCGCGGTGGCGGCGACGCTGAGGTGGTCGCCGGCGGCGCCCGAATCGGACTTGCCGCAGCCGCCGAGGGCGAGCACGGCGCTGGCGAGCAGGAGGCGGAACGGGAATCGGGTCATGGCAGGTATCCGGGGAAACGGGGGGAGTGGAGGAGCGCGACCCGCGGCCGCGATGCGTGCACGCTAGCAGACGGCCGTGCAGGCGGGGCGATCCATGCGCGTGGGAGCGGCTTCAGCCGCGACCGCTCGCCGGCAGGGGTCGCGGCTGAAGCCGCTCCTGCCGCGGCAGGCAGGACCTCAGCGCCGGCTGTAATGCGCGACCAGACGATCGCCGAGCATCTGCAGCGCCTGCACCAGCAGCAACAGGATCACCACCGTGACCAGGGCGACGTCGGCGTGCGAGCGCTGGTAGCCGTCGCGGTAGGCCAGGTCGCCGAGGCCACCGGAGCCGATCGCGCCGCCCATCGCGGTGAAGCCGATCAGGGCGATGGTGGTCACCGTGGCGCCGGCGATCAGGCCCGGCCGCGCTTCCGGCAGCAGCACCCGCGTCACCAGTTGCCAGGTGGTCGCGCCCATCGCCAGGCTGGCCTCGACCACGCCGCGGTCCACTTCGCGCAGGGCCGTTTCCACCAGCCGCGCGTAGAACGGCGCCGCGCCCACCACCAGCGGCAGGATCGCGCCGCGCACGCCCAGCGAGGTGCCCATCGCCCATAGCGTCAGCGGGATCATCGCGATCATCAGGATGATGAAGGGCACCGAGCGCAGCACGTTGATCACCAGCGCCAGGCCGCCGTACAGCAGCGGCTTCTGGTGGGTCTGGCGCGGGCCGGTGAGGAACAGCAACACGCCCAGCGGCAGGCCGATCAGCAGGGTCAGCGGCAACGAGCCGCCGAGCATCAGCAGCGTGTCGACGGTGGCGCGGCCGATCTCGCTCCACTTGCCGGCATCGAGATTGCGGAAGAAGCCGGTGGCGGCGGTGGCGAACGGACTCATCGGCGCAGTTCCTGCACATGCACGCCGGCCGCGACGAATTCGGCCTGCGCCGCATCCATGTCGCCGCCGACCAGGGCCACGGTCAGTTGGCCGTAGGGGGTGTCCTTGATCCGGTCGATGCGCCCGGACAGGATGTTGTAGTCCACCGCAGTGGCGCGGGCGATGCGCCCGAGCAGCGGCGCGTAGGTGTCGGCGCCGAGGAAGGTTAGCCGCAGGATGCGGCCGTCCACCGCGGCGAGATCGCGGTACAGCTCGCCCTCGTCGACGTGCTCGGCTTCGGAGACGAAGCGCTTGGTGGTCGGATGCTGCGGATGCAGGAACACCTCGGTGACCGGCCCGCTCTCGACCAGGTGCCCGGCATCGAGCACCGCCACGCGATCGCAGACGCGGCGGATCACTTCCATCTCGTGGGTGATCAGCACGATGGTCAGGCCCAGCTCGCGGTTGATCTGCGCCAGCAGCGCCAGCACCGAGGCGGTGGTCTGCGGATCCAGCGCGCTGGTGGCCTCGTCGCACAGCAGGATCCGCGGCCGCGTGGTAAGGGCGCGGGCGATGCCGACGCGCTGCTTCTGCCCGCCCGACAGCTGCGCCGGATACTTGTCGGCGTGCGCGGCCAGCCCGACCCGCTCCAGCAGCTCGGCCACCCGCGCGTCGATCTCCGCGCGCGGCGTGCCGGCCAGCTCCAGCGGGAAGGCGACGTTGCCGGCGACCGTGCGTGAGGACAGCAGGTTGAAGTGCTGGAAGATCATGCCCACGCGCTGGCGCAACGTGCGCAACCCGGCGCGGTCCAGCGCGGTGACGTCTTCGCCGTCGATGGTCAGGCGGCCGCCGCTCGGCTCCTCGAGCCGGTTGATCAGCCGGATCAGGGTCGACTTGCCGGCGCCGGAATGGCCGATGATGCCGAACACCTCGCCGGCCTCGATGCGCAGGTCGAGCGGATGCAGCGCCACGACCGGCTGGCCGGCGACGGAATAGGACTTGTGCAGGCGCTCGAACTGGATCAACGCGCAGGACCGGCAGCGACGGGGGGCGCAAAGCCTAGCAGGCCAGGATGGCGTGCGTTATTCCATTCGATTCTAACGTACGCGCGCATCGCGGGGCTTAAGGGCGTGCCTGCGGCGGCGGATGCGCCACCGCGCGGACCCGCTCGCGATGCAGCAGGTACAGGCCGCTGGCGACGATGATCGCCCCGCCCACCCAGGTCCAGGCATCGGGCAGCTTGCGCCACAGCAGCCAGTCCCACGGAATCACCCACAGCAGGCCGCTGTACTCCAGCGGCGCGACCAGCGAGGCGTCGCCGCGGCGGAACGCCTGGGTCAGCGCCACCTGCCCCAGCGCCCCGGCCAGGCCCATGCCGGCGATCCAGCCGGCGTCGGCGGGGCGCAGCGGGGTCCACTCCGGCAACGCCAGCGCGCCGGCGCCCAGCGCCATGATCAGCAGGAACCACACCACCAGCGACTGCGAGGTGTCGGTGCGCGCCAGCAGGCTGACCAGCACCGAGGCCACCGCATAGGCGATGGCCGCCAGCAGCACCATCAGCCCCGGCAGCGAGACGAACCCGTCCATGCCGGGGCGCAGTACCACCAGCACGCCGACCAGGCCGACGCCGATCGCCGCCCAGCGGCGCGGGCCGACGTATTCGCCGAGCAGCGGCACCGACAGGGCGGCCACCAGCAGCGGTGCGACGAAGTAGATGGTGTAGGCGGTGGACAGCGGCAGGCTGCGCAAGGCCCAGGCGAAGCAGCCGATCATGGCGATGCCGAGCACGCCGCGCAGCAGGTGCAGGCCCCAGCGCACCGGCCAGATCGCGCGCGGCCCGGCGCTGGCCAGCACCCACACCAGCACGAACGGCAGCGAGGCGCCGCCGCGCAGCGCCGCGACCTGCAGCGCCGGATAGTGCGTGCTGAGCTGCTTCATCGACGCATCCATCAGCGAAAAGAACGCGACCGCGGCGATCATCCACGCAGCGGCGGCGGCATTGGAACGGGAGTTGGGCATCGGCGCATTATCGCCGCGATCGGCGATGCGCGTGGTGCCGGGGACATCGCGTCGGGACTGAAGGTCCTCCCACATGGCGCCAGCCCCGGCGGCATCGGCTGACACAGCCTTCTGCGCGAGTGACAAGACACCTCTCATCACCTGTTTTCTCCGCGCATCGCGCTGTCTCGCAGGAGCGGCTTCAGCCGCGACTGGTCTGCCAGGAAAGCCCCGTCGCGGCTGAAGCCGCTCCTACGACGGCGCGCGAGGGCGGCCCGTCTGTCGCATCGGCACAGGACGCCTCTGCGAATCCCCAATCCCCACCCCAACCACACGCGTGCCCCATGCACGACCCGCACGTCTTACGATAGGCATCTTTGCCGAGGACTTGCCCATGCCTTCCTTCGATATCGTGTCCGAAGTCGACAAGCACGAACTGACCAATGCCGTCGACCAGGCCAACCGCGAGCTGTCGACGCGCTTCGACTTCAAGGGCGTGGACGCCAAGTTCGCGCTCGACGACCAGGTCATCACGCAATCGGCGCCGAGCGACTTCCAGGTCAAGCAGATGACCGACATCCTGCGCGCACGCCTGCTGGCGCGGGGCATCGACGTGCGCTGCCTGGAATTCGGCGACCTGGAGACCAACCTGGGCGGCGCGCGGCAGAAGATCACCGTCAAGCAGGGCATCGAACAGAAGCTGGGCAAGAAGATCGTCGCCACGCTCAAGGAGGCCAAGCTGAAGGTGGAAGCGCAGATCAACGGCGACAAGCTGCGGGTCAGCGGCAAGAAGCGCGACGACCTGCAGGACGCGATCGCGCTGCTGAAGAAGAGCGATTTCGAGCTGCCGCTGCAGTTCGACAACTTCCGCGACTGAGGCCGCGGCGCAAACGCTTTGCGCGTCACCGCCATGCCGATGCCAGGGTGCAAGACGACCACCGCTTGACGACGGGTCGTCTTGCACTGGACCACACACTGTTTCCGCCGATGATGTGCGAGTGCAGGCGATTGCGCATTGCATCGCCTTCGACGGCTGCGCGCCACAACCACGTACACGCCATGTCGCGACCTGCGCACGCCACCCGGCCTGTGCAGGCGCGGGCGTCCCGGTCATGGCGACCGCAACGCCTCTTGCCCATTGCAACGCATGCGCAAGCGACGTGCCGCGCATCGCAACCAGACGGCACAACCCCGCCGCGCCACCGTCTCCGCGCCGCGTGCGCCCAACGCCGCCCGCCGCAATCCCGGTCTAGCCACCCGCGATGACGCCCGTGGCCAGCATGCGCCGCGCCTGCGCCACTTCCGCGTCGAGATCGTGCTGCCAGATCCAGTCGAAGCGCTGCGCCAGCGTCTGCGCCAGCCGCGTATCGTCGGCGCCGGCCTGCGGATCGCGCAGCTCGTACAGCTCGCCAGCCTCGCGCGAGGTGCGCTGCACGCGGCAGGCGCGCGGCAGGCGCAGGCGCTCGTAGACCTGCAGCAGGGCCGGCAGATCGCCGCGGGTCAGGCCGGGCGTGGCCAGCAGCTGCGCCAGCAGATAGGCGTCCTCCAGGCCCTGCCCGGCGCCGGCGCCCTGGTGCGGCAGCATCGCGTGCGCGGCATCGCCGATCAGCGCCAGCCGCCCGTGCACGTAACCGGGCAACTCGGTCAGATCGTGCAGCGCCCAATGGGTGGGCGTGTCGATGCACTCCAGCAGCGTGCGTGCCGCCTCGCCCCAGTGCGCGAACGCCTCCAGCATCTCGCGGCGACTGGCCTCGCGTACCCAGGCCTGGCCGGTGCGCCACTGCGGCGCCGGATCGCTGCGGTCGGAGACGAAGGCGACCACGTTGATCAACCGGCCCTGCTTCACCGGGAAGGTGAGGATGTGCGCGTCCAGGCCCAGCAACATCTGCGGCACGTCGACCAGGTGCGCGTCCACACCGCGGGCGGCAAAAGCGGCACGTAGCCGCGCCGCGTCGATCAGGGCGCGGTAGGCGCAGGTGCCGGTGAAGCGCGGCGCCGCCGGTGCGTGGCCCAGCGCGTGCAGCACCTCGCCGCGCAAGGCGGACTTGATGCCGTCGGCGGCGATCAGCACGTCGCCCTCGTACTGGCTGCCGTCGGCGAAACGCACGCGCACCGCGTCAGCGTCCTGCTCCACGGCGACCGCGCGCTTGCCGAACCTGGCCAGCCCGAACGGCAGGCGCGTGGCCAACGCATCGAGGAAGTCGGCCCGATGCACCGACGACTGGCCGACGCCCGGCGCCAGGGTCTGCCCCAGCAGCCGTGCGTCCTCGCCGCGGCGCCATTCGAACCACACGTCCTGCCACGGTGCCGGCGTGCGGTCGGCGAGTTCGGCATAGGGCTCGCCCATGCCCAGGCCGGCCAGCGCGCGCACCGCGTTGGGGCCGAACGAGACGCCGGCGCCGATCTCGCCGAAGGCCGGCGCCGATTCGAACAGTTGCACGTCGAGATGGCGATGGCGGCACAGGCCCAGGGCCAGGCCGACGCCGGCGATGCCGCCACCGACGATGCCGATGCGCAAGGGGGATACGGGATTCATCTGGAGTCTCCGGTAGGGAACGTCAGTCGCGGCCGGCCAGCAGGATCTTCTCGGCCAGCCGCGCGGGCGCGCTGAAACACACTTCGTGGCTGCCCGGCAGGCTGACCAGGCGGTAGCCGCCCAGGCGCGCGCTCAGCCGCGGATGCCAGCCGTATTCGCCCGGCGGCAGGGCCACGTCGTCGGTGGCGTAGAGCCAGCTGCGCGGGATCTGCAGCTCGTGGAAGCGCTTGAGCGGCACCGCATCGAAATGGCTGCGCGCCGGGGTCGGGCTCAACTGCGCGTAGGCCTGTTGCGCCTGCGCCAGATCGACGTCGCCGATGAAGCCATCGCGCCAGATCGGGAACGGCAACATGATGCCGCCGTTGGCATCGACCGCGTTCTTCCACAATCCCTGGTAGTGCGGCGGCAACAGGTCGAACAACGCCTCGCCGTCGCGCAGCACGAAGGCGTTGTGGAACACCAGGCGCTTGCAGCGCTCGGGTTCTTCCTCGGCCAGGCGCTGCACGATGCTGCCGCCCCAGCTGTGGCCGAGCACCACCAGGTCGCGCAGGTCGTGGCGGCGCACGTAGTCCACCACCGAGGCCACGCAGTCGGCGTGCGAGACGCGCTTGTCGGCGCCGGCGCCATGCCCGGCGATGGTCGGCGCATGCACCTGCACCCCGTGCGCGCGCAGATGGGCGGCGACGCCGTCCCAGGCGTGGCCGTCGTGCCAGGAACCGTGCAGCAACAGATAGGTTTGCATGGGATCGTCTCCGTGTGGCTCAGCGGAAGGTCCAGCCGAGGCCGAAATCGAGATACGTCAGGTCGCGGGTGCCGGCCTGCACCCCGCCACTGGCGACCGCGCCGCCCGGCGCGTGGGTGACGCTGCCGGTCAGCGACAGCTGCGGCGACAGCCGCCAGGTCGCGCCCAGCGCGTAGTGCCGGTACTGCGCCAGCGGCGCCAGCACCGCGAGCTGCGCCTGGCTGTCGGGAATGAGCTGGCTGGCGCGCGAGTAGCCAAGCCGCAGCGACCAGGCGTCGTTGAGGCGATAGTCGGCGCCGAGGCGGACGATGCGCTGGCTGCGCCAGCCGAAGCCGGAGCCGTCCGCATCGCCGAGCGGCCCGCCCTGGTCGATGCGATTGCCATAGGCGCGCTCGCCGGACCAGTCGATCCACAGCCAGTCGGCGGCCAGGGTCAGTGCCGCGGTGGGCTGCCAGGCCAGGCCGGCACCGGCCTGCTGCGGCAGATCCAGGCGGCCATCCGGCAGCAGTCCGCGGTAGCGCTGCAGGCGGCCGAAGCGGATGCGACTGGACCAGGTGATGCCGGCGTTCAACCCCGGCGCCAACTGGCCGTACCAGCCCAGCGCCACGCCATAGCCGTACGCAGAGTCGGCACCGGCGGACTGGAAGCCGATCCCCTCCAGGCCGGCGATGTGCAGGCGCTGGTAGGCCAACCGCGGCGAGAGACCCAGGTACTGGTGTTCGCCCACGCGCCAGGCCAGGGTCGGCGCCAGCACTACCTGCTGCAGCTTGGACAGCGTGTCGTGGCTGCCGTAGACCGGGGCGCCATAGTCGAGCGCCACGCCATGGCCGAACACCGACACGCCCAGGCTCAGGTCGTCGTCGAGCTGGCGGTTGTAGCCGGCGGTCGGCACCGGGATCAGCGCATCGTCCTTGTAGCGCGTCGTGCCGACCTGGCTGCGCACCGGGGCCGAGATCAGGGTGAGGTCGGCATCGACGCGGTCGCCGACCGCGCCCATGCCGGCCGGGTTGTTGGCCGACGCCGCCGCATCCAGCGGCAAGGCGATCGAGGTGCCGGCCAGGCCCTGGGTCTGCGCGCCGTAGCCGGGCAAGGCGACGCCGTTGTTGGCGGCGGCAGTGCCGGACAGCGCTGCCATGGCCCACATCACCGTGCTCAACCGTCGCGGGCGCGGCCACTGCGCCGTGTGGCGCGGATACTGCTTGGACTGCTGCATGATCGGGCCCTCCCTCCGAGCCGATGCGTGGATGCGGCCGCCGGCGGCGGCGCGCAGGGGTCCGTACCGCCACCGGAAACAGCGGCGGCAGCGGGTGCCAGGAACGGAAGACGGCGTTGGATGCGCGACGCGGCCGCAACCTGGCCGCGCTGCGCGATTGACTAGGCGGCCACGCGACGGCGCGCCGGATTGGCCTGGTTATCGACGCCGTCGACCAGCGGGGTCAGGTGGAAATCGAAGGCGATTTCGGCGAACGGACCGTCCACGCCGTTGGCGGCGATGCTGGCCGGGTCGCTGTGCTCCACGATCGCCGGCACCAGCCCGTCGCGGGTGGCGTAGGCGAAGTCGTCGTCGACCAGTGGGTCGCCGGCGATGTTGATCTGCGTGGTCAGCTTGCGGTGGCCGTCGGCGCCGATGAAGAAGTGGATGTGCGCCGGCCGCTGGCCATGCCGGCCGAGCGCGAACAGCAGGCGTTCGGTCGGGCTGCCCGGCGGCACGCCGTAGCCCTTGGGCACGATGCTGCGGAAGCGGTACTGGCCGTTGCCGTCGGCGAGGATGGTGCGGCGCATGTTGAACGGCGCCTGCTTGCCGGTGGGATCGAAGTGCGAATAGAAGCCGCGCGTGTCGCAGTGCCAGACCTCGACGCTGGCGCCGGGCAGCGGGCGGCCGTCGGCACCGTAGACGGTGCCGTGCATGACCAGGGTGTGGCCATCTTCGTCGCTGCCGTCGTCGAGCCGGGCGAAGCCGTGCGCCACCGGCGCGCCGGCCACGTACAGCGGTCCTTCGATGGTGCGTGGGGTGGGATTGTCGATGCCCAGTGCCGCGTCGATGGCGTCCAGGCGCAGGTCCAGGAAGTGGTCCAGGCCCAGCCCGGGCGAGATCAGGCCGGCCTGCCCGGCCGCGCCGAGGTCGTTGAGCCACGCGATCGCCGCCCAGTATTCGTCGGGGGTGATCTCCAACTCGTCGATGCTGCGGAACAGATCCGAGAGCACGCGGTGCACGATCTGCTTCACCCGCGGCGCACCGCCCGGCATGTCCAGCCCGCTGACCTGGCGCAGGAACGCCTGCACATCGGGGGTGGCGAAGATCTTGACGCTCATGGTGATGCCCTTCCTTTCTCGTGGTGGCGATGGCGGCCGAGACACGTCCCCTCCCGAGGGGCGTGCGCAGCGGAACTAGCGATCGTCCTCGTACAGCGACGAGGGATGCCGGCACAGCGGGGTGACCGCGATGCGCATGTAGGGGAACAGCGGCAGCGACAGCAGCAGCGCGTGCAGTTCGGCGTTGTCGGCCACGTCGAAGATGCTGACGTTGGCGTACTGCCCGACCACCCGCCAGATGTGCCGCCAACGCCCGTCGTGCTGCAATTCCTGGAAGCGCGCCTTCTCCTCGCGCTTGAGCTGCTCGGCGCGCTCCGGCGGCATGTCGGCGGGAAGATTTACGTCCATGGTCACGTGGAACAGCATGGTCAGTCCTCCGCGGCGGCGCTGATCGCCACCACGCTGCGGCCGCGATCGCGGCGGAAGGCCTGCACCTGCGCCTCGTCCAGCGCGATGCCCAGGCCGGGGCCGGTGGGCAGGTGCAGATGGAAATCGGCGTAGCGCAGCGGCTCGGTCAGCAGGTGCTCGGTGAGCAGCAGCGGCCCGAACAGTTCGGTGCCCCACTGCAGTTGCGGGAAGGTGGCGAACACCTGCGCCGAGGCGATGGTGCCGATCGGCCCTTCCAGCATGGTGCCGCCGTACAGGCCGATGCCGGCCGCCTCGGCGATGGCGGCGACCTTCTGCGCGGCGATCGGCCCGCCGGACGGCTCGATCTTCACCGCGAACACGTCGGCCGCCGGCGCCCGCGCGGCCAGGAACGCGCTCTCCGGCCCGGCCAGGATCTCGTCGGCCATCAACGCCAGCGGGAAGCGCTGCATCAGCCGCTGCATCGCCTCGCGCGAGGCCACCGGCTGCTCGACCAGCTCGCAGCCGGCATCGGCCAGCGCCGGCAGCGCGCGTACCGCCTCGGCCTCGCTCCAGGCCATGTTGACGTCGACCCGTACCGCGCCGCGCGCGCCCAGCGCACGCTTGATCGCGGCCACGTGGGCGATGTCCTCGGCCGGCGACCGCGCGCCGATCTTCAGCTTGAATACCTGGTGGCGGCGCAGGTCCAGCAGTTGCTCGGCCTCGGCGATGTCGCGCGCGGTATCGCCGGAGGCCAGGGTCCAGGCCACCGGCAGGCGCTCGCGCAGGCGCCCGCCCAGCAACTCGCTCAGCGGCAGCCCGACGCGCTTGCCCTGCGCGTCCAGCAGCGCGGTTTCCACCGCACACTTGGCGAAATGATTGCCCTTGACCTGCTTGCCGATGCGCTGCATCAGCGCCTGCACGGCGGTAGCGTCGGCGCCGACCAGCAGCGGCGCCAGGTAGCGGTCGATCGCCAGCTTCATGCCTTCCGGGCTTTCCGCGCCATAGGCCAGGCCGCCGATGGTGGTGCCTTCGCCCACGCCGACCACGCCATCGGAGCAGTGCAGGCGCACCAGCATCAGGGTCTGCCCCTGCATCGTCGCCACCGACAGGCGGTGCGGGCGGATGGTCGGCAGGTCGAGCAGCAAGGTCTCGACGCGCTCGACGGCGGCGGCGGTGCGGCGGGCGGGGGTGGGCAACGGGTCCATGTGGGCCACACTGCGCCGGCGGCGCGGCCACGTCCAAGACTCTGTCGGTCTCGCCCCATACCTTTTTGGTATTTTATCTGCGCGAACCGCTTCATTCCTGCTTTTATTGCGGCGCAACATACTCCGAACGAGCACGAACTCCCGATGGACCTGCGCCAACTCCGCTACTTCGTCGCCGTCGCCCGCGAACGCAACTTCACCCGCGCCGCCGAGCTGCTGCACATCGCGCAGCCGCCGCTGAGCCGGCAGATCCAGCAGTTGGAGGAACAACTGGGCACGCGGCTGATCGTGCGCAGCAGCCGCCCGCTGCGACTGACCGACGCCGGCAAGCTGTTCTACGAGGAAGCGCTGCAGGTGCTGGGCCGGGTCGAGCAGATGCAGGACGCCGCGCGCCGGCTCGGCCGCAGCGAGCAGCGGGTGTTCGCGATCGGCTTCGTCGCCTCCGCGCTCTACGGCGGCCTGCCGACGCTGGTGCGGCGGCTGCGCCAGCAGCGCCCGGATCTGGACATCCGCCTGCTGGAGTTGATGTCGGGCGAGCAGATCGAGGCGCTGAAGACCGGCCGCATCGATCTTGGCGTGGGCCGCATCCGCCACGACGACGATGCGGTCGAGCGCCTGGTGCTGCGCGAGGAACGCCTGGTGGTCGCGCTGCCGATGGACCACCCGCTGGCCGCCTCCGACGCGCCGCTGGCGCCGGACGCGCTGACCGCGCAGCGCCTGATCGTCTACCCCAGCCAGCCGCGGCCGAGCTTCGCCGACCAGGTGCTGTCGCTGCTGCGCGACCGCGGCATCCGTCCGCTGGCGGTGCAGGAAGTACGTGAGCTGCAGACCGCGCTCGGCCTGGTCGCCGCCGAGATGGGCCTGTGCGTCATCCCCGCCTCGGTGCGGGTGCTGCGCCGCGACCTGCACTACCGCCTGCTCGACGACGAACGCGCGACCTCGCCGATCATCCTCAGCCATCGCCGCAACGACAGCTCCGACCTGCTGCCGCTGATCCAGCGGCTGATCCGCGAGATGTACACCGAAACGCCGGCGTGGCTGGACACCGCCTACAATCGCCTCCATCTTCCTTAAGCCACTGCTGCGACCGATGCTCGACGAGACCCCTGGCGACGCGCCCGATTACCTGGGCGAGACCCGCCGCTGGCTGGAACGCGCGGTGATCGGCCTGAACCTGTGCCCGTTCGCCAAGGCCGTGCACGTCAAGCAGCAGATCCGCTACGTGCTCAGCGATGCGAGCACGCCCGAGGCGCTGCTAGAACAATTGGCCGAGGAACTGGTGCTGCTGCGCGACACCCCGGCCGCGCAGATCGACACCACGCTGATCGTGCATCCGGACGTACTGCAGGATTTCCTGGACTACAACGACTTCCTCGACAACGCCGACGCCGCGGTCGAGGCGTTGGACCTGCAGGGCATCCTGCAGGTGGCCAGTTTCCATCCGCAGTACCAGTTCGCCGGCACCGCGCCGGACGACATCGGCAACTACACCAACCGCGCGCCCTACCCCACCCTGCACCTGCTGCGCGAGGACAGCGTGGAACGCGCGGTGGCCGCCTTCCCCGACGCGGACGTGATCGTCGAGCGCAATCTCCAGACCTTGGAGAAACTGGGGCCGGAGGGCTGGAAGCGGGCGGTTGAGGGGCGGGATTAGGCATTCGGGATTGGGGATTGGTAAAAGCGGGATTTGCGGCGGTGCGTGGCGCATCGCGCCTTTGCCAATCCCGAATCCCCAATCCCTACTCCCCGCCCTCGAACAGCCCCGCCACGTCCGCCGTCTCCAGCACCCGCCACTGCCCCGATGGCAGATCGCCCAGGGCGAAGCCGCCGATGCGGCTGCGGTGCAGCGCCGCCACGTGGTTGCCGACGGCGGCGAACATGCGCCGCACCTGGTGGTAGCGGCCTTCGTGCAGGGCCACGCGCACCTGCCGCGGCCCCAGCGTCTCCAGTTCCACGGGCAGCAGCGGCGTGGTCTCGCCATCGAGCAGCAGCGTGCCGCTGGCGAACTGCGCTGCTTCGTCGCCGCGCAGGTCCTCGGCCAGGGTGGCCTCGTAGACCTTGGCCAGGCGCGCCTTCGGCGAGACGATGCGATGCAGCAGCGCGCCGTCGTCGGTCATCAGCAGCAGACCGCTGGTGTCGCGGTCCAGCCGCCCGACCGTGGATAGCAATGGCGAGCGCAGGCGGAAGCGCGGCGGCAGCAGGTCGTAGACGATGCGTCCCGGGTCCTTGGTCGAGCAGGTGTAGCCGACCGGCTTGTGCAGCGCCAGGATCAGCCCGGGCGGCGGATCCAGCGCTTCGCCGTCGACCCGGATCGCCGCGTGCGGCACCTGGTCGTCGGCATACAACACCTCGCCGTCGGCATCGGTGATGCGGCCTTCGCGGAACATCAGCGCCACCTGCTTGCGGCTGCCGTAGCCGAGGTTGGCCAGGTGCTTGACCAGTTTCATCGGCGCGCTCCGGCGCGGCTGCGCACCGCGTGGATCAGCTTGAAGCCGTCGCGGGTGGCGAGCACCTCGGTTTCGCCGAAACTGGCGTCGAGCACCGCCTCGTAGGGCAGATGGCGATTGGCGACCAGGAACAACCGCCCGCCGGGCGCCAGCGCCTGCGCCGCCACGGCGATGAAGCGCCGGCCGATGTCCGGCCGCTCCATCCGTCCCGGCGCATGGAACGGCGGATTGCTGACGATGACGTCGTAGTGTCCGGGCAATCCGGTGGTCACGTCGTGCCAATGGAAGCCCAGCGTGACCGCAGCCGGCGCCTGCGCCAGGTTGGCGCGCGCCAACGCCAGCGCGCGCGCATCGGCCTCGAACAGGTCCAGCGCGGTCAGCTGCGGGCAGCGCGCCAGCAGTTCGGCCGACAGGTAGCCGTAGCCGGCGCCGAGATCGGCGGCACGGCCGCGCAGGTCGGCGGGCAGGTGCTCGGCCAGCAGCGCCGAGGCCGGGTCGATGCGGTCCCAGGCGAACACGCCCGGACGGCTGCGGAAGCGCCCGTCCAGAATCGGCCGCACCGCATCCAGCTTGGCCCAGCGCTGCTGCAGCGCGGCGTCGTGGCCGCCCTGCAGGGGCGCGGTCCAGTACACCCGGCAGTGGTGCTTGGTCAGCTTGCCGCCGAGACCGGCCAGTTGCTGCAGATCGTCCTCGCCGGAGCGCGCGCCCTCGTTGTTGGCCTGGCAGGCCACCACGATGCCGCCCGGTGCGGCCAGCGCCACCGCGCGCGCCAGCAGCGCCCGCGCCTCCTCGCGCTGGCGTGGCGGCAGCACCAGCACCAGCGCGTAGCCGCCGGCATCGGCGTCGCCGTCCTGCTCGGCACGCACGGTCCAGCCGCCCTGCTGCAGCGCGCTGGCGAACGGACGGTAGTCCTGCTCGCAGACCAGTTGCGCCGGTTGCGCGTGCTGGCGCAGCGCCCAGCCGTCGCGGGCGCGCAGGAACAGCACCTTGCCGGCAGGCCAGCGCAGCAGGCCTTGGGCGAAGGGCAGGAACAGGGTCTCGAGGGGAGCGTCTTGCGCGGCCGGCATCGGGCGTGGTCGTCGGAACAGGGACGCGCATTCTACCGGCAGCGCGCGGCGAGCCCGGTTTTGCGCGAATCCAACACATCATTGATGTTTCGGCAACATCGCCGCGCCTAGGCTGCAAGGCACCCAACGACCGGAGAGGCAGCATGCGCGCAGTGTTCATCGGCGGCGTCGTCGACAACAGCGAAGTGGATCTGGATGGCAGCCAGCCGCCGTTGCACTACCCGGAGAACACCGGCACCGGGCGCCCGCGCTACCGCCTGCACCAGCGTGGCGCACGCGACGACGGCAGCGTGGTCTATGCGGTCTATGCCGCGCCGGAACTGGGCGACACCGAAGTGCAGCGCGTGTTCGACGAACGCGGCTACGCCCGCCGTTTTGGCGTGGAGCCGGCGCCGGTGGAGCACTGACGCCGGGCGATTGGCGTAGTCCATTCGAACGTGATGCGTATGAGCTGATGCGTATGAGCGGCTTCAGCCGCGATGGGCGTTCCCGATGATGCCTGTCGCGGCTGAAGCCGCTCCTACGGGTGCACCTCGCCTCATCGTCTCACCGTGCAACGTACGCCACGCGATTCGCGATCACCCGCGCCATGCGCCGCATCGCGTCTGCCATGGCATGCAGGGCTGGCTGCACCGCGACCGGGCCTCATCATGAGGTCTTCCGCGTCGCGGCTGAAACCGCTCCTACGCGCGTGGGGCGGCAGACGCGCCCGCCGTTCGCCGCTTACTTGCCCGGCTTCGGGGTCACCCGCCAGACGATGTTGCCGACGTCGTCGGCGACCAGCAGCGCACCGGGCTTGTCCACCGCCACGCCGACCGGGCGGCCCTGGGCGCGGCCTTCGGCGTCGAGGAAGCTGGTCAGCACGTCCAGCGGCTTGCCGCTGGGCTTGCCGTTGACGAAGGGCACGTAGATCACCTTGTAGCCGGACGGCGGATTGCGGTTCCAGGAACCGTGCTGGCCGATGAAGGCGCCGCCGCGGTAGGTCGGCGGCAGCAGCGCGCCCTCGTAGAAGGCCAGGCCGAGCGAGGCGGTGTGCGGGCCCAGCGCATAGTCGGGCTTGATCGCGCTGGCCACCATCTCCGCGTTCTGCGGCTGCACCCGCTCGTCCACATGCTGCCCGTAGTAGCTGTAGGGCCAGCCGTAGAAGCCGCCCTCGCGTACCGAGGTCAGGTAGTCGGGCACCAGGTCGCTGCCGATCTCGTCGCGTTCGTTGACCACGGTCCACAGCGTGTCGGTGCCGGGCTGCCAGGCCAGGCCCACCGGATTGCGCAGGCCGCTGGCGAACACGCGGGTGGCGCCGCTGGCCGCATCCACTTCCAGGATCGCGGCGCGGTTGAGCTCCTGGTCCATGCCGTTCTCGGCGACGTTGCTGTTGGAGCCGACGCCCACATACAGCTTCTTGCCGTCGCGACTGGCCAGCAGGCTCTTGGTCCAGTGGTGATTGATGCCGCCAGGCAGGTTGGCGACGAAGCTGGGCGCGGCGGTGATCTGGGTGTCGCCGTCCTTGTACGGGAAGCTGACCAGGGCATCGGCATTGGCCACATACAGGCGGTCGCCGACCAGGGCCATGCCGAACGGCGAATACAGGCCCTTGAGGAACTGCGTGCGTACCTCGGCGACGCCATCGCCGTCGGCATCGCGCAGCAGGGTGATGCGGTTGGCGCTGGGCACGGAGGCGCCGGCCTTGGACATCATCGCGCCCTGGATCTTGTCGCGCAGGCCGCTGCTCTCCTTTTCCGGGGCGGGCGGCTCGGCGGTCTCGGCGACCAGCACGTCGCCATTGGGCAGCACATACAGCCAGCGCGGATGGTCCAGATCACGGGCGAACGCCTGCACCGCCAGGTCCGCGGCCGGCATCGGCGCGGCGCCATCGGCCCAGCGTTTGACCTCGGCGACCTTGACCGTGGGGATCATGCGCTTGACCGGATCGGGCAACACCGGATCCGGTCCCATGCCCTCTTCGATGGCGTGCCTGGCGGTGTCGCCGCACGCGGCGAGCAGGGCGGCACTGAGCGCACACAACACCCAACGGGCACGAATCGGCGAAGACATGGCCATGCGTCTTGGATATCCGGGAACACGGGGGAACGCCGATGATGCACAGCCCCGCCGCGCGAAAAGTGAAAGATGCGTCAAGAGGCGGCGTCGCGCGGATCGACATCCCAGGGCCGTGCCGGAAGCTGGCGCACGCTGCGGATCTGGTCCAGCCACAGATAGCGGTGTCGGGCCGGGTCGTCGAGATCGTCGATGCGCACCAGTGCATTGCTGCCTTCGTTGCCCTCGGCGTCGCGGAACTGCTGGATGCTGGGGCGCACCGACACGGTGCCGAAGCACACGCTGCCATCGTGCAATTCGATGCGCACATGCGCCTGGCCCGGCAGCTGCAGGATCAACGCTTCCAGCGCCTGGATCTGCGCCTGGTCGGTATGGATACGCTCGGCAAACTGGGTCATCGGCGGACTCCGTGTGGGGACCGCTGCAGCCTAGCGCCGCCTGCGTGAGCCGGTGGGCAAGAGCGCCGCGACACCCTCGGTTACCGAACATGCCGCGTCGGATCGTGCGGGCGCGGCATGCCCGTCGAGCGACGACGCTCCCTAGCGCTGCCGCGCGAAGCGCACCGCGGACACCAGCTGCGCCACGCTGTACGGCTTGGCCAGGTGTTCCTGGAAGCCGGCCTGCAACGCGCGCTGGCGATCGTCGGCGCGCGCCAGCGCGGTCACCGCCACCGCCGGCAGGTCGTCCGCGCCCAGGCCCATGTTCTCGCGCACGGTGCGGATCAGGCCGTAGCCGTCCATGCCCGGCATGCCGATGTCGGTGACCATCACGTCGATCGCCGCATGGCCGCCGCCGTCGAGCACCTCCAGCGCCTCGCTGGCCGAGCCCACCGCGACCACCTCGGCACCCTGCTCCTCGAGCAGGCGCCGCAGGTAGTCGAGCATGTCCGGCTGGTCCTCCACCGCCAGCAGGCGCATGCCCTTGAGCGAATACGCCTCGACCACCTGCTCGGCCATCGCGAAGGCGCGCACCTCGCGCAGCGGGCGCGAACCCGGCGCGTCGCGGTGCAGCGGCAGGCGCACGGTGAACACCGAGCCGCAGCCGCGGCCCTCGCTGGCCGCGCTGATCTGGCCGCCGTGCATCTCCACCAACTGCTGCACGATCGCCAGGCCCAGGCCAAGGCCGCCGTGCAGGCGCGTGGTGGTGCTGTCGGCCTGGCGGAAGCGGCCGAACAGATGCGGCAGGAATTCCGGCGGGATGCCGTCGCCGGAATCGCGCACCGCCACGCTGACATGCTCGCCATCGTCCTCGAGCGCGATCGCCAGGGCGATGCGCCCGTGCGCGGGGGTGAACTTGACCGCATTGGAGAGCAGGTTCCAGAACACCTGCTGCAGGCGCGTGGCGTCGCCCAGCACCATGCACGGCTGCGACGGCGCCTGCAGGGTCAGCGTCTGGTCCTTGCCTTCGGCCACCGGCTCCTGCGCGCGCATCGCCTCGCGCACCTGCTCGGCCAGGTCCAGCGCCTCCACTTCCAGCTGCACCTTGCCCAGCAGCATGCTGCTGAGATCGAGCATGTCGGAAATCAGCCGCTGCTGCGCGCGCGCGCTGCTGGCGATCACCGACAGGCCCTTGCTGCTCGGATCGCCCGGCGGCAGCCGCTGCAGCAGCAGGTCGCTCCAGCCGAGGATGGTGGTCAGCGGCGTGCGCAGTTCGTGCGACAGCGTCGCCAGGAACTCGTCCTTCAGCCGCGCCATGCTCTCGGCGGCGTTGCGCGCGCTGCGCTCGGATTCCAGCAACTGCTCGCGCGCCAGTTCGATGTCGCGGCGTTCGGTAACGTCCGGGCTGCTGCCGGCCAGGCCGATGAACTGGCCCTCGGCGGCATACCGCGGCACTGCGGTCATTTCCAGCCAGCGCCACTCGCCGTCGTGGCGGCGCGCACGCACCAGCGCGCGCAGGTTGCGCTGGTCGTGCAGCGCGTTGCGCAGTTCGTAGGCGAACACGCCCACGTCCTCCGGATGCAGCACATCGCCCCAGCCTGGTCGTGCATCGTCGCTCTGCGGGTCGATCCCGAAGAATTCGGCGTAGGCGGTGTTGGTGAAGCGCAGTTCGCCTTGGGCGTCCAGTACCCACACCGGCATCGGCAGGCCCTCGGCCAGCGCACTGAAGCGCGCCTCGCTCTCGGCCAGATCGCGCTCCACCCGCTTGCGTTCGGTGATGTCGAGGAAATGGATGGCGACCTGGCGCAGCTCCGGCGCACCGACGCGGAACGCATCCACGGTCCACCAACGCCCAAGTGCCGCGGCAAAATTCTCGAACTTGACCGAGCGGCCGCTCAGCGCCACTTCGGCGTAACGCTGGAACCAGTGCTCCTCCAGCGTCGGCAACACGTCGCGGACGCGTCGCCCGACCACGTCGCGCAAGCCGGTCTCGCGTTCGAAGGCCGGGTTGACCTGCAGGAACACATAGTCGATTGCACGCTCCCCCTCGAACAACACCTGGATCACGCAGAAGCCGGAATCGCTCTTGTCGAAGATCTCGCGGTACTGCAGGTCCGTCGCCTGCGCGAGCGAAGATGACGTGGAGTCTGGACTGGCATGCATGACGGAGTAGCTCTGGAAGCGGCCTACGGCAACGGATGAAGACGGTGCCCGGCATCCGCGGCGCAGCAACGACGCGCTAGGAACGGCGAGGCGAAAGGCCCATCTTGTTAAGCCGCTCCGCCGCCGTCAAGCCGCGGCATCGACGGCGGTTGCCCGGACAGGGTCACCAGAAGAACGCGATCACCAGCACGATGCCCAGCAACGACAGGCCGATGCCCGCCAGCACCATCCACTGGGTCAGGCGCGCATTGCGCAATGCCTGCTCTTCCAGCCAGCGCTCGGCCTCTTCGCGCCACGGCGGCGGCGACGCCTCCAGCAATTGCTGCACGCGTGCCGGCCCCAGCTGCCGGCATTGTCGGCGGAAGTCTTCTGGGACGACGGATCGCTCGGGGGCGCTGACGACGGACATGCCAAGGTTCCTGAATTGCTCAGCCGAGCGTGAAGCGCGGTGCGTCGCTGGCCAATTCGTGCTCCACCGCCATCCGCGACAGGCGCGTGTAGTTGGCGCGCGGGCCGGCGCCGCGGCCGACGATCAGGCCCAGGTATTCCAGGCCGGTCCACACCCGCGCCTTCCACTCCACCCCGTCCTCGGCCAGCACCAGGGTCAGCGTGTAACGGAAGCTCTGCCCCTGCGGGCTGCGGTAGTGGTAGCTGGGCGGGAACTGCACGGCCACGTCCTGCGCCTCGCCGAGCGAAACCAGGTAGCGCCGCAGCAGATGCCGGACGTCGTCGCCCGGATTCAGCCGCAACTGCCGCGCCGCCTCGTCCAGGTTGGCCTGGTGCTCGACGAACGCGGCCGCACCGCTGGCCGGGCTGTGCCCATGCCGCTTGGCCCAGTCGATGAACTGCAGGCGCACATCGCTGCCGGTGTGGGCCTGGTGGAACAGCGGCGTCTTCATGCGATCCCCGTCGTGCTCGAGTGGCTGCCATGCTCCCGGGCGCGCCGTGAAGCAGGCGGCGAGGCGATGTGAGCCGTCCGTCATGTCCGGGCGGATGAATCCGCGGTCAACGGTCGCCGCCGCGCGGCTCGCCGCGATTGCGGGCGCGCCGGCGCAGGCACACACTGCGCGTACGCCTCCTGGAGATCCGCCATGAAGATCCGCCATGCCTGGACGGCGCTGGCTGTTGCCTGCCTGTGGGCGGGCGGCGCCTCCGCCGAGATCCGCAACGTCACCGACCCGCAGGCCCCGCGCAGCCTGGCCAGCGATGGCCCGGTGCAGGTGAGCTGGGCCGACCCGGCCACCTTCAGCGAACTGCGGCAGAGCCGCAACCGCTGGGAAGCCGAACGCGGCGACTGGGTGCAGGACCTGGCCACCTACCTGCAGAAGCAGGCCGCCAAGCAACTGCAGCCCGGGCAGCGCCTGGACATCAAGCTGACCGACATCAAGCGCGCCGGCGACTTCGAGCCGTGGCACGGCCCCAACTGGAACGACGTACGGGTGATGCGCGACCTGTACCCGCCGCGGATCAGCCTCGACTTCACCCTGTACGGCGCCGACGGCCAGGTGCTGGCGCAGGGCCAGCCGAAGCTGATGGACCCGAGCTACCTGTACAACAGCTCGGTCGGCCTGAGTACCGACCCGCTGCGCTACGAAAAGCGCATGCTCGACGACTGGCTGCGCCGGCAGTTGCGCAAGGACAGCACGGTCGCCGAGCGCTGAGGCACCGCGCGCGGCGCCGGCATCGCGCCGGCGCCGTCAGCCATGGCTCATGCGTCGAGATAGACGCGTGGTGCGCGCTTGAGGCCGCACAGCAGCCGGTAGGCGCTGGAGCTGCAGCGCCCGGCCAGCGCATCGATGCGCGGCCGCTCGCCCCACAACCGCACCTCGCTGCCGAGGCCGGCCTGCGGGTGGTCGGTCAGGTCCACGGTCAGCATGTCCATCGACACGCGCCCGATCAGTGCGCCGGGCGCGCCGTCGATCAGCACCGGCGTGCCGTTGGGCGCGAACTGCGGATAACCGTCGGCATAGCCGATCGCCACCACCCCGACCCGGGTCGGGCGCGCCGCGACGAAGCGCGCGCCGTAGCCGACCGGCTCGCCCGGCGCGATATCGCGCACCGAGATGATCCTGGACTGCAGGGTCATCACCGGGCGCAGTTCGCCGGGGAGCGTGGCCGCCGCGGCGAACGGGTCGGCGCCGTACAGCATCAGTCCCGGCCGTCCCCAGTCGTTGCGCAACTCCGGCCAGCCGAGCAGCGCCGGCGAGTTGCACAGGCTGGTCTCGCCGGCCAGGCCCGCGGTGGCCTGGCGGAACACTTCCACCTGCTCGCGGGTGCGCGCGCTGTCCAGCTCGTCGGCACGGGCGAAGTGGCTCATCAGCACCAGCCGCTCGACCTGCGGCAGCGCGCTCAGCCGCGCGTGCGCGGCGCGGAACTCGTCCGGCGCCAGGCCAAGCCGGTGCATGCCGCTGTCCAGCTTCAGCCACAGGCACAGCGGCTGCGGCGCGGCGAAGGCGGCGATCGCCTCCACCTGCCAGGGCGAGGCCACCGCGCACCACAGCCGGTGTTCGGCGACCAGCGGCAGTTCGTCGGCGTCGAAGATGCCCTCCAGCAACAGGATCGGCGCGGCGATGCCGGCCTGGCGCAGTTCCAGCGCCTCCTCGATGCAGGCCACCGCGAAGCCGTCGGCCTCGCCGTCCAGCGCGCGCGCGCAGGCCACCGCGCCGTGCCCGTAGGCATCGGCCTTGACCACCGCCAGCGCCTTGCCGCCGCTCAGTTGCCGGGCCAGGCGGTAGTTGTGGCGCAGCGCGCCGAGATCGATCACTGCACGGGCTGGGCGCACGCGACGGCCTCGGTAACGGACGCGGCGGAACCGCGGGAATAACGGAAGATGTCCAGGCCCTCGCCGCTGATCTGCGGCTGCCGCGAGACCATCAGGTCGGCCAGGTAGCGACCGGAGCCACAGGCCATGGTCCAGCCCAGCGTGCCGTGGCCGGTGTTGAGGAAGAGGTTGCGGTAGCCGGTGGCGCCGACCACCGGCGTGCCGTCCGGGGTGGCCGGGCGCAGCCCGGTCCAGAACTCGGCCGCGGCCAGGTCGCCGCCGCGCGGGTACAGATCGTTGACCACCTTTTCCAGGGTGGCACGGCGCCGTGCCGGCCGCGACAGGTCGAAGCCGGCCAGTTCGGCCATGCCGCCGACGCGGATACGTTCGTCGAAGCGGGTGATCGCCACCTTGTAGCTCTCGTCGAGGATGGTGGAGGTGGGCGCCAGCGCCGCGTCGCGGATCGGCAGGGTCAGCGAGTAACCCTTCAGCGGGTACACCGGCAAGCGGATGCCCAGCGGCGCCAGCAGGCCGGGCGAGTAGCTGCCCAGCGCGACCACGTAGCGGTCGGCGCGCTCCACCCGGCCGCCGATGCGCACGCCGTCGATGCGCTCGCCATCGGCCTGCAGCGCCTCGATGGTCTCGCCCTGGCGGAACTGCACGCCGGCCGCGGCGGCCATCGCCGCCAGGCGCTGGGTGAACAGGCGGCAGTCGCCGGTCTGGTCGTTGGGCAGGCGCAGCGCGCCCACCAGGCTGGCCGGCGCGCTGGCCAGGGCCGGCTCGACCCGGGCGATGCCGGCGCGGTCCAGCAGTTCGTAGGGCACGCCGTACTCACGCAGCACCTCGATGTCCTTGGCCGCGCCGTCCAGTTGCTGCTGGGTCCGGAACAACTGGGTGGTGCCGAGCTGGCGGCCTTCGTAGGCGATGCCGGTTTCCGCGCGCAGCTGATCCAGGCAGTCGCGGCTGTACTCGGACAGGCGCACCATGCGCGCCTTGTTGATCGCATAGCGCTCGGCAGTGCAGTTGCGCAGCATCTGCGCCAACCACAGGTACTGCTGCAGATCGGCGGTGGGGGTGATCGCCAGCGGCGCATGGCGCTGGAACAGCCACTTCAGCGCCTTCAGCGGCACCCCCGGCGCGGCCCATGGCGATGCGTAGCCGGGCGAGACCTGCCCGGCATTGGCGTAGCTGGTCTCCAGCCCGGCCGCCGGCTGGCGGTCGACCACCGTCACCTCGCAGCCGCTGCGGGCCAGATACCACGCCGTGGTGGTGCCGATCACACCGCTGCCGAGAACCAGAACCCGCATGCGTCTACTCCGCTTGGATCAATTCCCTGGCTGGATGGCACCAGGGCAGAAGTTCGGTGCAGTATAGGCAGCCCAACCCAGGATTTTCCCCTGACTTCTGCCATCCCGGCAGGCCAAACCCCTGAGACCCGCCCGCATGGCCGCACGCCCCCGCGAACTGGACAAGATCGACCGCAGGATCCTGCGCATCCTGCAGCAGGAAGGGCGCATTTCCTTCACCGAACTGGGCGAGCGGGTCGGCCTGTCGACCACGCCTTGCACCGAGCGGGTGCGCCGGCTGGAACGCGACGGCGCCATCACCGGCTACTACGCGCGGCTGGACCCGCACTACCTCAAGGCCAGCCTGCTGGTGTTCGTGGAGATCAGCCTGGCCTACAAGTCCGGCGACATCTTCGAGGAGTTCCGCCGGGCGGCGCTGAAGCTGCCCAATGTGCTCGAGTGCCACCTGGTTTCGGGCGACTTCGATTATCTGCTCAAGGCCCGCATCAGCGAGATGGCGTCCTACCGCAAGCTGCTGGGCAGCACGCTGCTGACCCTGCCGCACGTGCGCGAATCCAAGAGCTACATCGTGATGGAAGAAGTGAAGGAAACGCTCAGCCTGCCGATCGCCGACTGAGCGTTCCGCGCGGATGCGTGCCGGTCAGGAGACCAGCAGCTTCTCCAGGTCGTCGCGCGAGGAATTGGCGTGGTTCTTGGCCAGTTCGGCCACCACCCGCTTCTGGACCTCCTTGTGCAGCAGCGGCCGCAACTGCCCCAGCGTGTGCGGATCGGCGACCAGCATCAGGTGCTCGACCTGCCCGCGCAGCGCGTCCTGGTACAGCCGCTCGGCGATCTGACGCACGAACCCGGCCTCATCCATGGTCATCGGCCGGTCGCCGTCCTCCACGCCCTCGATGGGCGTCGGGTTCAGCACTTCGGTCTGCTCCAGCAGCGCGGTCTCGCCGGCCAGGTTGACCCGGAACAGGCGCGCAGTGGTGCGGTCGGCGACGACGATCACGGTGTTGTCGGGAAGCTTGCTCATCGGTTCTCCTGCGAAAACATGGCGCCGCGGCAGTCGCGGCCGGTCCGTCAGTCTAGGAACCGATTTGTGAGGATGGCGGCCACGCGGCGTTCGCCGCGCGTTGGTCGCGAGCGCGCAGGCCCCTCAGTCCTGGATGCGCACCCCGTCGCCGCTGGGCACGGTGGTGTAGTAACGGCCGGTGCGGGTATCCAGCGCACGATTCGGGCCGACCTGCATTGCGCCGGGGATCAGTTGGCCGCGGCGGTCGTAGAGGCGCACCGGGCGGCGCGCGGACGGGTCGGCCGCTGCCGCCGGTGCGGCTGGCGTGGCCGGGCGCTCGCGCGTGGCCTGTCCCGGCCGATCGTCCAGGTGCGCGGGAACCGGCGTCGCCTTGGGAGCGGAGGCCGATGCCGGCGGACGCTCGTCGAGGCGGCTGGCCACCGAGGGCGCCGGCGGCGGTGCGGACCGCAGGGTGTTGGCGTCGCGATCGCTGGCCGGTGTCCCGGGGACTGGCTGAAGATGCTGCGCGGCGGCAAGCGCCGGCACGAACAGGGCGATGGCAACGCAGGGCAGCAAGCGGTTCACGGTGGCTCCATCGATGGGCCGGGACGAGGATTCCACGCTAGCGCATCGATCCGGCCGCGTCGACGCCATCCGCCGCGCTTGATCCGCCCCGTATAGCCCTCATGTTGTTTCCCCCCCTCTTCCGCCACGGGCCACGCCATGAGCCGATTCGACCTCACGCCTCCCACCGCTGCCGAGCGCGAGCGCCTGATCGGCGGACTGAACGTGGAGGAACGCCGGGTGCTGCTGCAGCACGGCACCGAGGCGCCGTTCTGCGGCGTGTTCCTGGACAACAAGCTGGAGGGCGTCTACACCTGCCGGCTGTGCGGGCTGCCGCTGTTCCGCTCCAGCGCCAAGTTCGATTCCGGCACCGGCTGGCCGAGCTTCTTCGCGCCCTACCACCCGGACCACGTGCGCGAGATACGCGACACCAGCCACGGCATGATCCGCACCGAGATCGTCTGCGCCCGCTGCGACAGCCATCTCGGCCATGTGTTCCCGGACGGCCCGCCGCCGAGCGGCGAGCGCCACTGCCTGAATTCGGTCTCGCTGCAGTTCACCGAACAGGGCCAGGCGCTGCCCAACCCGCTGCACCGCGGCGGCGGCGAGACCGAACCGGCCTGATTCCCGGCGCAGCCGCGCCGCCACAGGGAGACCACCGGTATGCGTCGCTCGTTGCTTCCCCTCTTGCTGCTGCCGCTCGCGCTGGGCGCCTGCCAGCGCAGCCCCACCCCGCCGCCGGCGCAGGCCGCGCCGGTCGCCACCGCGTCGTCGTCGCCTGCCAGCGCACCCGGCCTGCAGGCCGATGCCCTGCCCATGCAGTGGCGCTGCGGCGAGGAACTGGTGCAGGCGGCCGCCGATCCGGCGCGCGAGCGCCTGGCGCTGCAGGTGCGCGGTACCCGCCTGGACATGCAGCGTACCGATGCCGGCGCCGCCACCGGCGCGCGCTACACCGATGCGCTGGGCAATGTCTTTCTGCAGGCGCAGCCGGACCAGGCCACGCTGACCCTGGCGGGCCTGGGCGAGACGCTCAAATGCGTCCGGCATGACAGCGGCATGACCGGCTGAGCAGGCCGGCCGCCGCGGGGCCGCCAAAAACCCGGCACGGTTCACACCTTCAGAACGGCGGCGCCGGGCCGACATCTAGAGCGTCCCCGTTCCGGCCCGCAGGCTGCTCCGCCATGCTCATCATCGTTGGCTTCGTCGTCGTCCTCCTCAGCGTGGTCGGCGGCTATCTGCTCTCTAACGGAAAACTCGGTGCGCTGTGGCAGCCGTACGAGCTGATGATCATCGGCGGCGCGGCGCTGGGCGCGTTCCTGGTCAGCACCCCGGGCAAGATCGTCAAGGCCACCATCGCCGGCGTGCTGGGCGTGTTCAAGGGTCCGCAGTACAAGGCCGACGACTACCGCAGCACCCTGACCCTGATCTACGAACTGCTGAACAAGGCGCGCCGCGACGGCTTCATGGCCCTGGAAGACCACGTCGAGCGCCCGGCCGACAGCGCCATCTTCGGCAATTACCCGAAGGTGCTGGCCGACCACCACCTGCTCGACTTCATCACCGACTGCCTGCGCCTGATGATCGGCAGCAACATCGAGCCGCACGAACTGGAACCGCTGCTGGAGCTGGAGCTGGAGAAGCACCACCACGAGGCGATGGCGCCGGCGCATGCGCTGAGCAAGGTGTCCGACGGCCTGCCCGGTTTCGGCATCGTCGCCGCGGTGCTGGGCATCGTCATCACCATGGGCGCGATCGGCGGCCCGATCGAGGAGATCGGCCACCACGTCGGCGCGGCGCTGGTCGGCACCTTCCTCGGCATCCTGCTGGCCTACGGTTTCGTCGCGCCGCTGTCGGCGGCGATGGAAGCGCGCGCCGAGCAGGACAGCCGCATCTTCGAATCGGTGAAGACCGCGCTGCTGGCCTGCCTGCGCGGCTACAACCCGAAGATCGCCCTCGAATTCGCGCGCAAGACCCTGCCGACCGACGTGCGGCCGAGCTTCGCCGACTTCGAAACCCACCTGAAGACGATCAAGTAACGCGGTCATGGCCGAGACCAAGCCCACCGTCGTCATCCGCCGGGTCAAGAAGGTCCAGGGCGGCGGCCACCACGGCGGCGCGTGGAAGGTGGCCTATGCCGACTTCGTGACCGCGATGATGGCGTTCTTTCTGGTGCTGTGGCTGGTCGCGGCCACCACCAAGGAACAGCGCGCGGCGATCGCCGAATACTTCCGCAATCCCAGCCCGCTGGCCGGCAAGAGTCCGGCGCCCAGCCCCGGCATGGCCGGCCCCGGCGGCGCCAGCACCTCGATGATCAAGCTCGGCGGCGCCGGCGAGATGCAGCGCGGCAACAACAAGGATCCGTTCGGCAGCAAGAGCCTGAAGGGCGACGACAGCAAGACCACCCAGCGCGAGAAGGAAAAGGAGCGCCTGGAAACCCTGATGCAGGAACTGAAGGAAGCCATCGACAAGAGCCAGGCGCTGGAACCGTTCAAGGACCAGTTGCTGCTGGACCTGACCCCGGACGGTCTGCGCATCCAGATCGTGGACAAGGAGAACCGGCCGATGTTCGACCTCGGCAGCGCGGTGCTCAAGCCCTATACCCGCGGCATCCTCCACGAGCTGTCCGGCTTCATCAATCAGGTCCCCAACCACATCAGTATCACCGGCCACACCGACGTCACCCAGTACAGCGGCAAGAACGGCTACAGCAACTGGGAACTGAGCGCGGACCGCGCCAACGCCGCGCGCCGCGAACTGGTCGCCGGCGGCATGGGCGAGGACAAGGTCTCGCGCGTGGTCGGGCTGTCCTCCTCGGTGCTGTTCGACAAGCAGGTGCCGAACAATCCGATCAACCGCCGCATCAGCATCGTGGTGATGACCAAGGATGCCGAGGACGCCGCCACCGCCGATGGCGACCACAGCGTCGCCCTGGGCACGGTGCAGCCCGATGCCGACACCAAGGTGCCGGACCTGAGCGCTGCGGCGACGGAGGCAGCCGCGGCACCGGCCGGCGCCAAGGGCGCGCCCGCGACGGCGCCTGCCGCCACGACGGGCGCCGCCCCGGCGGCACCGACCGCGACGCCGACCAATGCCTCGGTGCAGATCGCCGAGCCGCGCACCACCTCGCCGGAGGCGGCGGCCGCCGCCGCGCGCGATGCCTTGCGCAGCATCAACGGCGGGGCACCGGTGACGGCCGCCGCCGGCAGCGGCGGGACCGAGGCGGCCAGCGCACGCTGAGCGTGGCGGCGGCGGACGCGGCCGCCCCGGCGGTCGCGCCGTGCTGGCGCGGCGGGACCGCACACGGCGCGGCGCTTACAATGGCCGCCACTTCGCCAACGAGACCGCCGTGTCCAAGCAATCCAAAGCCAAGCGCGACAAGCGCAAGAAGCAGCAGTCGCCGCGTCCCTTCGCCCGTCTGGGTCGCGAGCAGCCCATCGCCAACCACGCCGTGCTGCAGAACGAGAGCGGCCGCGTGCTGGCCGCGATCGGCCTGCAGGGTCGCCAGTGGTTGCTGTCGGTCGGTGGCCAGACCATGGGCAATGCCGACAATCCGGTGCCGATGCTGGCGATGCTCAAACACCTGGCCAACCTGCAGGAGCAGGAAGGCAACACCATCACCCTCGACTACTCCGCGCAGCTGCAGCAGATGATCGACGCGCTGGCGGCCGAGGCCGGCCAGACCCCGACCGAGTACCTGGACGCGCTGGTCGCCGAGTTCGCCGCGGGCGATGGTGCGGGGGAGGATGCAGCGGACGGCGAAACCGAAGCGGACGACGCGCCGGAGACGCGCGACGCCGCTGCGGCCGAGGCCGACGGCAGCGCCACCGCGGAACCCGCGGCCGATGCCGACGGCACGCACAAGCCGGCCTGACCTGGCGCGTGGCGGTCTACATCGACGATGCGGTGCATCCCTGGCGCGGCCAGCGCTGGGGCCACCTGCTCGCCGACACGCTGGACGAACTGCACGCCATGGCGGCGCGGCTGGGCATCCCCCGCCGCGCCTTCCAGAACAAGCTCAGCGGCGCGCACTACGACGTGCCCGCCGCGCTGCGCGATGAGGCGATCCGCCTGGGCGCGGTACCGGTCTCGCGGCACAGCGATCGCGAACTGCTGAAAGCGCTGATCCGCAATGCACGTGCGCAGGCGCGGGGCGAGGCGCAGTGAGCGATGCCACCGCGCCTTTCGTAGGAGCGGCGTCAGCCGCGACGGGCTTTCCCGGGGATGCCTGTCGCGGCTGAAGCCGCTCCTACAGCATGCTTGGGGGCGCGGACTGACGTCTGCCTAGAACGGATCGCTGCCCGGGCGCAGGTCGATGCCCAGGATCGCGGCCAGGCGCTGCATGTCCTGGTCGTCGCGGCTGAGCGCCATCCAGCCGGCGCGGATCTCGCTGCCGGCGTCCCAGCACCAGATGCTGTAGCCGTGCTCGCGCAGGCGGTCGTAGGCCACCGCCAGCAGCGAGGCGCTGTCGTGATCGTCGAGGAAATCGGCATCGTCGATATCGCCGCCCCAGTCGATGCGCAGGTTCCAGCGCGCAGCCAGTTCGTCGATCGCACCGATCAGCGCCTCGCGGTCGTGGCCGTCGACGTAGAAGCCCGCGCGCCAGTCGATCGCGTCCTTCAGCGTCCACAGCCAGTCCGCGTCCTCGCGCTCGGCCTCGCCGGCGGCCTCGCGGTAGGCGTCGAACTGGCGCAGCGCGCTTTCCTCGTCGCCGGGATTGATCAGCAGCAGCAGGTTCCAGATCAGGCCCTGCTGGGTGTCCGGATCGTCGTCGTCGTCGAACAGGTCGTCGGGATCGTCGTAGTCGGCGCTGTTGTCGGGCATGGCGGCGCATCGGGCATCTCGGGGGAGCGCCAGTGTGCCGCGCCCGGCGCGGCGACGGAAGCGCGGAACTCGGCAACGGCGCCGCGGACGTTTATCCTTCGCAGCCCGGAAGACGGCGCTGTCCGCCGTCACGCGAAGCCATCACGATGTCCGACACGCCCCCCGACCGCCTGGCGGTCAGCCCGCAGAGCCCGTTCCACGATGCCGAGACGCTGTCGCGCGGCGTCGGCATCCGCTTCAACGGCGTGGAGCGCGACAACGTCGAGGAGTACTCGATCAGCGAAGGCTGGATCCGCGTGCAGGTCGGCAAGGCGCGCGACCGCCGCGGCAACCCGATGACCATGAAGGTCAAGGGCACCGTCGAAGCGTTCTGGCTCGACGCCAAATAAACGCGAGCGCCGGCAGGCACAGCGCCCGCCGGCGCGTTGCGACGCGCGACCGCACGCCGCGCGACCCTCGGGCATCGCTCAGGGCTTGAGCCGGTAGCCGCTGCGGAAGATCGCCCAGACCACGCCCAGGCACAGCGCCAGGAACGCCAGGGTCATGCCCAGGCTGACCGCGATGTGCACGTCGGCCTTGCCGTAGAACGCCCAGCGGAAGCCGCTGATCAGATACACCACCGGGTTGAACAGGCTGATCTTCTGCCACAGCGGCGGCAGCATGTTGATCGAGTAGAAACTGCCGCCGAGGAAGGTCAGCGGCGTGATCACCATCAGCGGGATCACCTGCAGCTTCTCGAAGCCGTCGGCCCACACGCCGATGATGAAGCCGAACAGGCTGAAGGTCAGCGCGGTCAGCACCAGGAAGCCGAACATCCACAGCGGATGCGCGATCTCGTACGGCACGAAGCTGCGCGCGGTGAGCAGGATCAGCAGGCCCAGCAGCACCGACTTGCTCGCCGCTGCGCCGACATAGCCGATCACCACCTCCCACCACGCCACCGGCGCCGACAGCACCTCGTAGATGGTGCCGGCCCAGCGCGGCATGTAGATGCCGAAGGAGGCGTTGGAGATGCTCTCGCTGAGCAGCGACAGCATCACCAGCCCGGGGATGATGTAGGCGCCGTAGCGGATGCCGTCGATGTCGCCCATGCGCGAGCCGATCGCCGCGCCGAACACCACGAAGTACAGCGAGGTCGACAGCACCGGCGAGGCGATGGATTGGGTCAGCGTGCGGAAGGTGCGCGCCATCTCGAAGCGGTAGATCGCGGCGATCGCGTGCAGGTTCATGCGCGCACCTCCGCCGCGGCGGGCGTCGGCCGCACCAGGTTGACGAAGATCTCCTCCAGCGAACTCTCGCTGGACTGCAGGTCCTTGATCTCCACGCCTTGCGCCTCCAGTTGCCGCAGCAGCGCGCCGATGCCGGTCTGCTCGGCCTGCGCGTCGTAGGTGTAGGTCAGCGTCGCGCCGTCGGCGGACAGCTCCAGCGGCTGCGTCGACAGCGCCGCCGGCACCACCGTCAACGGCACCTGCAGGGTCAGCGCCAGCTGCTTCTTGCCGAGCTTGCGCATCAGCGTGCGCTTGTCCTCCACCAGCAGCAATTCGCCGCGGGCGACCACGCCGACGCGGTCGGCCATGTCCTCGGCCTCCTCGATGTAGTGCGTGGTCAGGATGATGGTGGTGCCCTGCTCGCGCAGGCGCCGCACCATCTGCCACATGTCGTGGCGCAACTCCACGTCCACGCCGGCGGTGGGTTCGTCCAGGAACAGGATGGACGGCTCGTGCGCCAGCGCCTTGGCGATCAGCACGCGCCGCTTCATGCCGCCGGACAGGGTGGAGATGCGGCTGTCGCGCTTGTCCCACAGCGACAGGTCGCGCAGCACCCGCTCCAGGTGCGCATCGTCGCGCGGCTTGCCGAACAGGCCGCGGCTGAAGCGCACCGTCGCCCACACCGTCTCGAACGCGTCGGTGGCCAGTTCCTGCGGCACCAGGCCGATCCTGCTGCGTGCGGCGCGGTAGTCGCGCACGATGTCGTGGCCATCGGCCAGCACCCGGCCGCTGCTAGGGGTGACCAGGCCACAAATGATGCTGATCAGCGTGGTCTTGCCGGCGCCGTTGGGGCCGAGCAGGGCGAAGATCTCGCCGCGGCGGATCTCCAGGTCGATGCCCTTGAGCGCCTGGAAGCCCCCGGCGTAGGTCTTGGTGAGTTGTTGCACGGAAATGATCGGCGACACGGGAACTCCCTGGGCGCGCGGCGGCGGCGGAAACGGCTCCCAGGGTAGAAGCCCGATCGTGATGGATAAATCCCGATCCGGCGGAAGCACTCTCCCGGATGCGGGACAGTGCGCCAACGAGGGGTCCGCACCCGCCGGGCGACGCCGTCGTGGCGCCGTGGCTAGCGCTCGCCGGTCTTGAGCCGGCTGGCAGGCGCCCGCGCCGCGCGCGGCCACGGCAGCACGCGCCAGCCGAAATTGACCCCGGCCGCCGCCAGCAGGATCAGCATCGCCCCGAGCACCTGCGTCCACGCCAGCGATTGCCCGAAGGCGATGCGATCGACCGCGATCGCCACCACCGGGTAGATGAACGACAGCGCGCCGATCATCGCCGTGGGCAGTTTCTGGATGGCGCCGTACAGCAGCACGTACATCACCCCGGTGTTGACCACGCCGAGCACGACCAGATCCAGCCACTGGCCGGGGCGGGCAGGCAAGGCATCGAAATGCACGAACGGCGCCAGCAACACGATGCCGATACCCAGCTGCAGCAGCGCCAGCAGGTGCGGCGGCGTGCCTTTCAGGTGCTTGGTGACGAGCGACGACACCGCGTACAGAAACGCCGCGCCGAGCGCCAGGGCGACGCCCTGCAGGTACGCCCCCGGCACTGCGAGCACCGCAGGGGCGATGCGCACCACACCGACCAGGCCGACGAAGGCCACCGCCAGCCACGCCACGGTCGAGGCGCTGATGCGCTCGCGGAACACGAGCGCGCCAAGCCCGACCAGCATGAACGGCTGCGTGTTGTAGACGGCGGTGGCCATCGAGATCGACGCGCGCCCGTAGGCGGCGAACAGCAGCAGCCAGTTGCCCACGATCGCGACCCCGCCAAGCAACACCAGCGCCAGCATCCGCGGCGAAAACGCCTTGCGCCGCAACAGGCCCAGTGCCGCGCAGAAGAGCAGCAACGTGGCCGCGCCGAACAGGCAGCGGAAGAACACCACGTTGAACGGCGACTGCCCCGAGGACACCACCAGCCAACCGATCGTGCCGGACATGAGCATGGCCACGACCATCTCGGCCGCACCACGGCGAATCTCGTTGGAGGCCATCCCGGCTCCCTTCAATGCTGCGAATGGCAGCCATTGTAGAAACCGCAATCGCTTCAAAACATGCCTATACTTAGGCTCTATAGAGATCTTTCCTTCGAAATTAAGGCCATCATGCAAAACCGCCTTTCCACCCCGGTTGCCACCACGCTCGACGCGATCGACCGCGCCATCCTGGCCGCCCTGGCGCAGGACGCGCGCATGGCGACCAGCGAACTGGCCCGGCAGGTCGGCCTGTCGGCGCCCGCCACCGCCGACCGCGTGCGCCGGCTGCAGCACCAGGGCGTGATCGCCGGGTTCACGATCGAACTCGACCCACGCGCGCTCGGCTATACCTTGCAGGCGATCGTGCGGGTGAAACCGCTGCCGGGGCAGTTGCACCTGGTGGAGGAACTGCTGCAGCGCATCCCGGAATTCGTCGAATGCGACAAGGTGACCGGCGAAGACTGCTTCATCTGCCGGCTGTACCTGCGCAGCATCGCGCACCTGGACAGCATCCTGGCGAAAGTCACCGATCGCGCCGAAACCAATACCGCGATCGTGAAATCGACCCCGGTGCCGCGACGGCTGCCGCCGCTGGCCGAGGATGCCTAGCGCAATGCGCTAACCGCGGGGCTTGCGACAGACCACGCAGCGACAAGCGCAGGCCCTCTGCCCCATGGCGGGCAGAGGGCGAAGAACAGTGACCGGCGCGCGCCGGCAACGCCGCTGCGACGAGCCGGGACGGAACCAGGAACCCGCTTTCACGAATCCCGAATCCCGACTCCCCAATCCCGGCCTCATCAGCTCTTCCGCCGCGCCTCCAGCAGATCCAGGTTACGGATCAGCCGGCGCGCGATCTCGTCGGAGATCTTGCGCTGGCGGGTCAGCTTGAACAGCTCCTGGCGCTCGGCCTGCAGGCCGGCATGGCGCAACTGGCGCAGCACCGCGTCCAGGCGCCGCGCCTCCTCCGGATCGCTCTCCATCGCCTCGCCGTGGTCGAGATGGCGCTGGTACAGCGCGCTGACCCGGTTGGCGGCCTCGTTGTACAGGTCGGCGTGCTCGCTGTCCTGCACCAGACGCTGGCGCAGCTTCTCCACCGCCGCCAGCGCCGCACGCGAGGACTCGCGCCGGGCCAGGTCTTCTTCCAGGCGGTCGGTCGGTTCCTCCGGCAGCTCCAGCCCGCGCAGCAGCCGCGGCAGGCCGATGCTGGCGACCAGCAGCGAGGTGACGATCACCGCGCTGGCCAGGAAGATCGCCAGGTCGCGCGCCGGGAACGCGGCGCCGCTGGGCAGGACCAGCGGCAGGGTCAGCACGCCGGCCAGGGTGATCGCACCGCGCACGCCGGCCAGCGAGGTCGCCACCACGATCCGCCATGGCGGGCTCTGCCGGTCCTCGCCACGGCGGCGCGCCTTGAGCAGGGTCCAGCGCAGCGACAGCCACACCCACAGGAAGCGCAGCAGCAGCAGGCCGATGTAGATCGCCAGCGCGTAGGCGGGCAGCCACCACGGGTCCAGGTGTCCGGCCTCGTCCATGTTGTGCATGGCGCCCTGCACGATGCCCGGCAACTGCTCGCCGAGCAGCACGAACATGATGCCGTTGAGGGTGAACTGCACCATGTCCCATACCGCCGAGCGCTGCACGCGCATGCTGCCCGGCGCGCGGCCGCTCAGCTCCACGTAGCTCATGGCGATGCCGGCGGCGACCGCGGCGAGGATGCCCGAGGCTTTGATCGCCTCGGCCAGCAGGTAGGCGGCGAACGGCAGCAACAGGTTGACCAGGATCGCCGCGCCCGGCTCCTCGCCGACCTGACGCCACACCCAGCGCTGCGCCAGGCTGGTGCCGACCACCACCGCGATGCCGGCGGCCACGCCGACCAGCGCCACCCACAGGAAGGTCAGCGAGGCGTCGGCCAGCGAGAACGTACCGGTGATCGCCGCGGCCACCGCGAACTGGAAGCAGACCAGGCCGGAGGCGTCGTTGAGCAGCGACTCGCCTTCCAGGATGTGCATCAGCCGCTTGGGGATCGGCGCGCGCGCGGCGATCGAGGACACCGCGATCGGATCGGTCGGCGACACCACCGCGGCCAGCGCGAACGCCACCGCCAGCGGCATGGTCGGGATCATCCAGTGGATCAGGAAGCCGGCGCCGATCACGGTGAACACCACCAGGCCCAGCGCCAGTTCCAGGATCACGCCCTTGTCGCGGAACAGGCCCTGCTTGGGGATGCGCCAGCCGTCCAGGAACAGCAGCGGCGGCAGGAACAGCAGGAAGAACAGTTCCGGCTCCAGCGCATAGCCCTTCTTGAACACGCCGGCGATGATCGCGCCCAGGCCGATCTGCACCAGCGGCAACGGCAGCGAGAACGGCAGGACACGCACGAGGTAGCCACTGGCCACCACCGCCAGCAACATCGCCAAGACCACTTCGATCGAATGCATGCTCGTCCGGACGGCGGCGCCACGCCGGCGGCGCCGCCCATGAATGGGGGAGCCTGCAAGCAAAGCGCACCGCGGCGGCGATGTCCAGTGGGGCGGCGCAGCGCGGCGTCTGGCCGTGCTGCGGGATCGGCAGGCGACGCCGCCTACGCCATCGCACCGACGCGGGGCATCACACGGATCGAGCCACTGCCGCCCGTCTCAAGATGCCGGTCCGGCCGGGCTCCGACGGCGGCCATGCCGGTGCGGTCGCGCCGTTCCCGGCATGCGTGCCGCCGTCCCACCACGCCGCCCTCAGCGCGAGGCGGACACGTACTCCACGAAGATATGTCCGTTCACCCGCGCCACCGGGTCGTAGCCGGTGCACCAATAGGAATAGCCCACGTGCGGCCGGTCCGGGCCATTGCCCTGCGCACCTGCGGGCACGTCGTCCATGCCCTGCGCACCTGCGGGCACGTCGTCCATGTCGACCATCAGCGTCCAGTGCCGCGCCCGCGCGCCCTGCCCCGTGGTGACCTCGTAGCGCCACTCCACCGGTGTGGAGGGACCGGTGTCGCCGACGGCGGTCCTGGTCACCGAAAACTGGCTGAGCGACAACGTCAGGCCGGTCGCCGCCGACAAGCGTGCGATGGCGCGCGCCTTCGCCGTACCCTCCTTGTTGCGCATCCGTGCCGCACTCTGGGTCAGCGGCGGGGCGTCCTGCAGATCTTCATCGTGGGCCGATAGCTGATAATTGTTGCGACTGCCGCGCAGTGCGACCATCGTCCTTTCTCCTGGTTGGGTTGCACCGCGCCCATCGCGGTACAACCGCAGCATCGGCGGGCGCGCACGCCACGGCCATCGGACCAGGACTGATTCCACGGGCGATGCATACTGCTGCGTCGCCATGCTCGGACGAGCGGGCGCCGCGGGATGCGTCGTGACCCGACCCGCCCCTCGCGGGCGTCCAGGCGTGTCCCGAGGAGGCTACTATCCGGCAGCAGAGCCGGTGGCCGACACCGGCGCCTTTCCGCCGGAGACCGCATGCTCACCATCCAGGAACTCAATCGCTTCATCGACGAGCACGCGGCGGAAGGCAGCATTCCGCGGATCTGGGAGCTGATCGGCGACCACTTCGTGCAGGCCCAGGCCGGCCTGCCGGCCGAACACGCGATGGAGCGGCGCGAGCTGTCCTTCCACGATCACGTCCGGCTGCTGGGCTACCTGTGCCTGCTGCTGGAGGGCGTGCCGGGCGACCTGGTGGAGATCGGGGTGTGGAAGGGCAAGTCGCTGGTGCTGATGAACGAGGTGTCCGGCCGCCAGCGCCGGGTGATCGGCATGGATCCGTTCGCGTTGCCGAACCAGTTCGAGGAGTTCAACCACTACCGGCAGCAGTTGCTGCCCAATGCGCGGTTCATCCGCGGCTATTCCGAATTCTGCGCCGAGCATTTCTACGGCATGGAGCCGAAGGTGGCGCTGCTGCACATCGACGGCGGGCACACCGGGCGCAACGTGTTGCTGGATTTCCTGCTGTACGGGCCGAGCGTGGTGTCCGGCGGATTCGTGGTGTTCGACGACTACGGCGACTGGGAGTACTCGCCGGAGGTCGGTCCCGCGGTGGACCTGCTGCGCGCCGCCGGCTACTTCGGCGACTTCCATGTGCTCGGCTGCGCCCACGGCTTCGAGAACAGCTACGTGCTGCAGCGCCGCTGAGCCGATACGCCGCCTTGCGCCGACCGGCGCTGCCAGGCGGCGACGTCGACGGACGCGTCGATGACCCACCACGGCGTTGGGCACATCGTGCGCACGCGCCGCTGCATCGCACGGCCTGTCGCAGCGCGCGCGTCGGCACACAGGGAGGCCCGCTGGCTGCGCACGACACGAGCGACGATTCGGCCGGCACAGCGCATTCATCATTATCTGGACGGTGTGATGCAACCGCGCCGGCGTGGCGCGCGTAAAGGCAGGTGCACGGTCGACTGGCCGCGCATCCCTTTCCAAGGAACCCTGCCCATGAAACTCCACTTGCTGTCCCTGACCCTCGCCGGCCTCGTCTCCCTGCCTGCCATGGCCGCCCCCAGCCAAACCGCGATGCACGACCACGCGGCAATGAGCGAGGCCAAGCCGAATCCGATGGTCGGCGGCGCGCCGATGTACGCCACCAAGGACATCATCGACAACGCGGTCAACTCCAAGGATCACACCACCCTGGTCGCCGCGGTCAAGGCCGCCGGCCTGGTGGACACGCTGAAGGGCGCAGGCCCGTTCACCGTGTTCGCGCCGACCAATGCCGCCTTCGCCGCCTTGCCGGCAGGTACCGTGGACACGCTGCTCAAGCCGGAAAACAAGGACAAGCTGACCCAGGTGCTGACCTACCACGTGGTCCCGGGCAAGCTCGATGCGGCCGCACTGCTGGCGCAGATCAAGGCCGGCGGCGGCAGCGCCAAGCTCACCACCGTGCAGGGCGAAACGCTGATCGCCAAGGCCCGCGGCGGCAAGGTCACCCTCACCGACAGCAAGGGCAATACCGCGCACGTCACCACCGCCGACGTGATGCAGAGCAATGGCGTGATCCACGTGGTGGACAAGGTTTTGATGCCGTAAGCACATCGGGGGTGCATTGGCATCGCGGGGACGGCTGCGGCCGTCCCCGTTTTGCACGTCCATGCATGCCAGCGCGCGGTCCCGCCCCGATGGCGACAACCGCAGCACGCGTGCGCATGGTCAGTGGCCGGAATTTCCCGTGTGCAGCATCGGCACCTGCGCCGCCACCACGCGCAGGTCGCGCACGAAGCCTTGATAGGCTTCATCGCCCGCTTCGCCGCCGCGCTGGCGCAGCACCCACGACGGATGCACGGTGGCCAGGGCGCGTGTGCCGTCGTCCAGCGCCTGCCACTGCCCGCGCTGGGCCATCAGCGCAAACCCATTCCCCAACACCGCACGCGCCGCGGTCGCGCCCAGGCACAGCACGATGCGCGGGCGCACCCGCGCCAGTTCCCCGGCCAGCCACATCCGGCACGCCTCGACATGGGCCCGCTCGGGATTGCGGTGCAGCCGCGCCTTGCCGCGCTGCTCGAAGCGGAAATGCTTGACCGCGTTGGTCACGTACATGCCTGCACGTTCGACCCCCAGTTCCTGCAGCGCACGGTCGAACAGGCGCCCGGCCGGACCGACGAAGGGGCGCCCGCTCAGGTCCTCCTCGTCGCCAGGTTGCTCGCCCACCACCATCACCGCGGCGTCCTGCGGCCCCTCGCCGAACACGGTCTGGGTCGCCGGCTGCCACAGCGGACAACGGCGGCAGTCGCGCGCCGCCGCGCGCAGCGCATCGAGGCTGTCGTCGTCGGCCACCGCCGGCGCCGGTGCGGGCGCAGGAATGCGCCGACGCACCGGCTCCGGCGCGCGCTCGGCCATCTCGCGCACGCGCTGCCCGGCATCGCGGATCAGCGTGGGCAGCAGCTGCGCCTCCGGCAGATGCTTCCAGTATTTCTGCGGCATCTCCTGGCGCATCATCGTCGGATTGAGCCGCGCCGGATTGAAGATGTTGGCGTAGTAGGTGCGCCACATCGTGTCCTGCGCATCGTCGGCCGGCGCATCGGCACGCTGCGCGCCGGCGCCGAACTGCAGCGTCTCGCCATCCCAGCGCACGCTGCGGTACGGGGTGAGGATCGCCCAGCGCATGCCGGCGAAGCGCCGCGCGAAAAATGGCGCCACGCGATCGACGATGTGGTGCTCCGGCTCGAACCAGGCGATGTAGGCCTCCTGCTCGCCCGGCACCTCGCGGAAGCGCACGAACGCCTTCATCTTGTGGCTGTCGCGGCGCACCGCCTGCGCCCATTGCTGCGCACGGTGCACATCGGCATCGGTGACCCGCTGCAGCAGCGCGCGCTCGCCGCCGGCGATGCGCCACAGCAGGCGGTACAGCAGCGCGTGCCGCTGCGGATCGCGATGGCACAGCACCGCGCCGGCCAGCGCCAGAAACCCGGCCGCCACCCGCGGCGGCGGCACCTGCGCCGGCTGCGTCGCGACGTCGGTCCCGACGAGCAGCCCGCCCTGCGCGTCGCCTTCCCACGCCAGCGTCTCCGGCGCCACCTGCGCGCACCACGCCGCCCGCGCCACCGCCCGCCACGCCTCCAGGCTCCACGGCGGCACCACCTCAGCCTGGAACACTGCCCGCTCCCTGCATCGCTCCGGCGCCTCGAACGCAACAGAAAACGTCCACCGCGTCAATCAAACAAGCCACCCTGTCGCGGTGCCGGCGCCAGTTGCGCGCGCAGCCGCTGCGGATCGTCCAGCCGCTGCCGCGGATGGTGGTCGAGCACGCTGACGAACGGCAGCAGTTTCTTCAGCGGCACCCGCAGCCGCGCCAGGTCCTCGACCCGCAGCCGCGCATGCCGCCGCGCCAGCAGCACGCGCTCGACGTTGCGCGTGCCCAGCCCCGGCACGCGCAACAACAGTTCGCGCGCGGCCGTGTTGAGATCCACCGGGAACCGTTCGGGGTTGCGCAGTGCCCAGGCCAGTTTGGGGTCCACGTCCAGATCGAGCATGCCGCTGGTGGTGGGTGGGGCGATCTCCTCCACCGAGAAATCGTAGAACCGCAACAGCCAGTCGGCTTGGTACAGGCGGTGCTCGCGCTGCAGCGGCGGCGCCAGCAGCGGCAGCTTGGCGGAGGCATCGGGAATCGGGCTGAACGCGGAGTAGTAGACACGGCGCAGGCGGTAGTTGCCGTAGAGATTGTGGCTGGTGCGCAGAATCGCGCGGTCGTCGGCGCCATCGGCGCCGACGATCATCTGCGTGCTCTGCCCGGCCGGGGCGAAGCGCGGCGGCTTGGCGCGCACGCGGGCTTCCGCCTTGCGCGCCTCCTTGCTCTCCTCGATGCGCCAGCGCAACTCGCCCATCGCCGCACGGATGCCGCCGACGTTCTTCTCCGGCGCCAACTGGGCCAGGCCGCGCTCGGTCGGCAATTCCACGTTGATGCTGAGCCGGTCGGCGTAGCGGCCGGCGGCGGCGAGCAGCTCCGGCGCCGCGTCGGGGATGGTCTTGAGATGGATGTAGCCGGCGAAGCGGTGCTCCTCGCGCAACTGCCGCGCCACTTCCACCAGTTGCTCCATGGTGTAGTCGCTGTTGCGGATGATGCCGCTGGAGAGGAACAGGCCTTCGATGTAGTTGCGCTTGTAGAAATCCAGGGTCAGCTTGACCACTTCGGCCGGGGTGAAGCGCGCGCGACGCACGTTGCTGGAGACGCGGTTGACGCAGTACGCGCAGTCGAACACGCAGAAGTTGGTCAGCAGGATCTTCAGCAGCGACACGCAACGCCCGTCGGGCGTGTACGAGTGGCAGATGCCCATGCCCTCGGTGCTGCCGATGCCGCCGCTACGCAGCGAATGGCGCTTGTCGGCGCCGCTGGAGGCGCAGGACGCGTCGTACTTGGCCGCGTCGGCGAGCACGGCGAGTTTCTCGAGGGTATTCACCGACCGACGATGCCGGGTCCGCGTCTCAAACGGTGAGACGCGGATGCGCTGCGGCCTTCACCGCGATGAATCGCTCAGGCCGCCGCGCGCGCCGCGGCGCCGTCGAAGCGGTAGATGTCCATCGCCAGCAGGCCGGCATCGATGCCGGCGTCGATGCGCTGCGCGCCCAGCCCGTCCGCCCCGGCCGCGCCCATCGCCACGTAGATCGGCAGCCAGTGCTCGTCGGTGGGATGCGCGCGCGCGGCGAACGGCGCCTGCCGTCGGTAGTCGAGCATCGCCGGCACGTCGTCGCGGCGCAACGCCTGCTCGGTCCACTCGATGAACGGACGCACGTAGGGCACTTCCTTGCCCTCGGCGTAGCGGCCGAAGTCGTGCAGGTTGTGGGTGATGCTGCCGGAGCCGATCACCAGCACACCGTCCTCGCGCAGCGGCGCCAGCGCGCGGCCCAGCGCCAGGTGATGCTCCGGCCCCAGTTCCGGCTGGATCGACAGCGGCACCACCGGGATGTCGGCCTGCGGGTACAGCAGCGACAGCGGCACCCACACGCCGTGATCCAGGCCGCGGCGCTCGTCCAGCACCGGCGCCAGCCCGGCCTGTTCCAGCAACTCGGCGACCTGCTCGGCCAGGGCCGGCGCGCCCGGCGCCGGATACTGCATCGCATACAGCGCCTGCGGGAAGCCGCCGAAGTCGTGGATGGTCTGCGGCTGCGCCGCGGCGCCGACCAGCGGCCGCCGGCCCAGCCAGTGCGCCGACGCCAGCACGATGGCGCGCGGCCGCGGCAGCGTGGCCGCCAGCTGTGCCAGGCGGGTGCCGACCAGGCCGGGCTGCAGCGCGGTCATCGGCGAACCGTGCGAGATGTACAGGGAAGGCAGACGGGACATGGCAAGTCTCCGGAAAAAAGGGAATGCCGCGCTCAGCGCGAGCGCAATGCGAAGCGGCCGTCGCCGATCAGGAACAGCACCGCCAGCGCCAGCGCCCAGAACGCCGGGTACTCCCAGCCGCCGCCGGGATTGGCGAAGCCGAAGCCGTTGGCGCCATGCACGCTGACGATGGTGCCGAGCAGCAGCGGGATGCCGAGCAGTCCGACCCAGCGCGCGTACACGCCGAGCAGCAAGGCCGCCGCGAGGGTGAATTCCAGCGCCATGGCCACATAGCCCAGCGCGCCGGGCAGGCCGAGCGATACGAAGTAGGCCGCCGTGCCGGCCGGGGTGAACACCAGCAGCTTGGTCAGCGCATGCACCAGGAACAGCGCGCCCAGGGTCAGGCGCAACAAGGTGGCGCCATAGGGCGCCAGGCGGGAGACGGGAGCGGACATGAGATATCTCCGATGGGAAAGGACCCGCACAGGCTATTCCCAACGCCATCACGAATAAATTATCGTTATTTCGAGAATTAATTTCAGGATGCGCAACAATGGATACGCTCGACGCGATGCGTGTGTTCGTCGCCGTGGTCGACCGCAACGGCTTCAACGCCGCGGCCGAGGCACTCGGCATGTCCACCGCCAGCGTCACCCGCCAGGTGGCGTGGCTGGAACAGCGCCTGGGCTCGCGCCTGCTCAACCGCACCACCCGCCGGGTCAGCCCGAGCAGCGTCGGCGCGGCCTATTACCAGCGCTGCCAGTTGCTGCTGGCCGAGTTCGACGACATGGAGGCGGCCGTCGGCGAACAGGCGCTGACGCCGTCCGGCACGCTGCGGATCAACGCACCGTTCAGTTTCAGCGTCGCCCGGCTGGGCCCGCGCCTGGCCGGCTACAGCGCCCGCTATCCGCAGGTCGCCCTCGACCTGTCCCTGTCGGACCGCCTGGTGGACATCGTCGAGGAAGGCTACGACCTGGCGATCCGCATCACCCGCCAGGTGGCGCCGACCTTGATCGCCCGCAAGCTCGGCGAAGTGCAGGCGTTCCTGTGCGCATCGCCGGACTACCTGGCGCGTGCCGGCGCCCCGCAGCTGGCCGCCGACCTCGCTGGCCACGCCTTCCTCAGTTACAGCTACGTGCAGGACGACCTGACCCTGCACGGCCCCGACGGCGCGACCCAGGTGCGGGTGGCCGGCACCCTGCGCGCCAACTGCGGCGACGTGCTGCGCGAGGCGGCCATCGCCGGCATGGGCATCACCGTGCAGCCGGACTTCATGGCCGAGGCGGCGCTGGAGGACGGGCGCCTGGTGCGGGTGCTGCCCGACCACGAGATCGGGCCGATCGGCGTGTACGCGGTCTATGCCAGCCGCAGCCACCTGGCGCCGAAGGTGCGCAGCTTCATCGACTACCTGGTCGAAGTGGGCATCGACCGCACGATGCGCTCCCCGGCCGAGAGCTGAACCGCGGCGCGCGGACCGGACACAACATCCCGCCGATGACGCTGATCGCGGCGGCCGCCCGTGCGCACAATGCCCGCGCTTTCCCCCTCACCCTCAGGAGTCCGCTTATGAGCAAGATCGCGATCGTCTACTTCAGCGGCTACGGCCACACCGTCAAGCAGGCCGAGGCCGTGCACGCCGGCGCCGCCAGCGTCGGCGAAGCCACGCTGTACCGCATCGACCAGGACGGCAACCTGCCCGACGGCGCCTGGGAGGCCATCGGCCAGGCCGACGCCATCGTCTACGGCAGCCCGACCTACATGGGCGGCCCCGCCTGGCAGTTCAAGAAGTTCGCCGACGCCAGCTCCAAGCCGTGGTTCTCGCAGGCCTGGAAGGACAAGATCGCCGCCGGCTTCACCAACTCGGCCTCGGTCAACGGCGACAAGTTCGCCACCATCGAATACTTCTGGACCCTGGCCCAGCAGCACGGCCAGATCTGGGTCGGCACCGGCCTGCTGCCGTCCAACACCAAGGCGCACGGCCCGAACGACGTCAACTGGACCGCCGGCTCCGGCGGCGCGCTGGCGATCTCGCCGTCCGACGCCTCGCCGGACGAGGCGCCGCGCAGCGGCGACCTGGAGACCGCGCGCCTGCTCGGCAAGCGCGTGGCCGAGTTCGCGGCCAAGCTCAAGGGCTGAGTCCGGCGGTGCCGCCCGCGCAGGGCGGCACCCTGCACCGCGACGCAGCGGTGCCTGGGCAACGTACTGCCCCTCGGCGCCCGGCCTTGCCGGTCGGGCGCTGCTCGACGCCGCGATCGCGGCCGCGGCTCCAGCACGGCCGCCTGTTCCCGCGGTTCCCACTTCGCCACCTGCCGGCCCTCGACCGACCCATCGCGCTACGCCGTGCCAGCGACCGCATGCGCCGCACGCAGGTGATCGATGAACACGCGCAGCTTCGGCGGCAGGTGCTCGCGCGCCGGGTAGTAGATGTGCCAGCCGGCGAACGGCGCGTGCCAGTCGTCCAGCACCTGCTGCAGGCGGCCGGCGGCGACGTCGGCGGCGACCTGCCACTCGAACGCCTGGCCCAGGCCCAGCCCACGGCGGGCGGCGTCCAGGCCGACCGCGGTGTCGTTGACCACCAGCCGCCCGCTGACTTCGACCAGGAAATCGTGGCCGTCGCGGGTGAATTCCCAGGCCTGCAGGCGGCCGTCGGTGCGCCGCCAGCGGATGCAGTCGTGCGCGGCCAGTTCGGCCGGCGTACGCGGCGCCCCATGCGCGGCGAAATACGCCGGCGCGGCCACCACCGTCTGCCGCTGCGGCGGACCCACCGGCACCGCGATCATGTCGCGCGCCAGGCTCTCGCCCAGGCGGATGCCGGCATCGAACCCGCCGGCGACGATGTCGGCCAGGGTCCGGTCCGAGTACAGCTCCACGCTGACCTCCGGATAGCGCGCCAGGAATGCCGGCAGCTGCGGGCACACCAGTTGCTCGGCGGCCACCAGCGGCAGGTTGATGCGCAGCGTGCCGGCCGGGCGGTCGCGCAGGAAATCCAGGTCGGCGAAGGCCGCATCGATCTGCGCCAGGCCCGGCGCCACGCGCTGCAGGAAGCGCTCGCCGTGTTCGCTCAGGCCGACCCGGCGGGTGGTGCGGTTGAGCAGGCGTGCGCCCAGTTGCGCCTCCAGCGCGCGCAACGTCTGCGACAGCGCCGAGGGCGAGACGCCCAGTTCGGCGGCGGCGCGGGTGAAGCTGCCATGGTGGGCGACGCGGACGAAGGCGACGACGGCGGACAGCGGCGGTGGACGGTGCATGGCGAGTGGGCGGCAGTGGAAGGACGAACGTGGCAGGCGCGCCCGTCATTGTGTAGCACAGCTTCAAAGCCCATGCGGATTACCCGGATTTATCCGTGGCGACGCGGCGCCTACAGTGCCCCGCACCCTCACCTGGAGACCGCCACGATGGCCCTCGACCACTACCGCCTGCTCGGCCGTTCCGGCCTGCGCGTCAGCCCGCTGTGCCTGGGCACCATGACCTTCGGCGCCGACTGGGGCTGGGGCGCGGACGAAGCCGAGGCGCGCCGCCTGTTCGACCTGTACGTCGATGCCGGCGGCAATCTGTACCTGCACGCCTGGGACGGCACCACCGGCATCGACGAGGTCATGCGCGGTTTCGACGACCTGGTGCGTGCCGGCAAGATCCTCTACGCCGGCATCTCCGACACCCCTGCCTGGCAGGTGGCGCGCATGCAGACACTGGCCGACCTGCGCGGCTGGACGCCGTTCGTCGCCCTGCAGATCGAATACTCGCTGGCGCAGCGCACGGTCGAGCGCGAACTGGTGCCGATGGCCGGGGCGCTGGGCATGTCGGTGCTGGCCTGGTCGCCGCTGGCGATGGGCGTACTGACCGGCAAGTACGGCGCCGCCGATCTGGCGCGGGTGCGCGCGGCCGCCTCGGGCGGCGCGCAGGTCGATGGCGTGGGCCGCGCCGAGGTCGCGCATTCGCAACGCACCTTCAACGAACACGCGCTGGCGGTGGCCGAGGCGGTGGTGACGCTGGCCGCCGAGCTGCAGCGCTCGCCGGCGCAGGTGGCGCTGGGCTGGCTGCTGGCGCGCGGCGCGATGCCGATCGTCGGCGCGCGCAGCGTGGCGCAACTGCAGGACAACCTGGGCGCACTCACCCTGCACCTGGATGCCGAGGCCCTGCAGCGGCTGGACGTCGCCAGCGCGATCGAACTGGGCTTCCCGCACGACTTCCTGGCCTCGCCGAATCCGCAGGCCTTGCTGAGCGGCGGCACCCGCATCCAGCCGCGCTGAGCGCGGCCATCGTGTCCTTCGCGCACCGGGAACCGCCCATGCCCTCCACACCGAACGCGCCAGGCATGTCCTCACCCTGAGCGAACCGCCCTGCGGCCACGCTTTCCCTCCCCTCCCCCCTCAGGAGCATCTCCATGCAAACCCGTACCCTCGGCCGCAACGGCCCCCGCGTCTCCGCCCTCGGCCTCGGCTGCATGGGCATGAGCGCGTTCTACGGCGGCCGCAGCGACGACGCGGCCGCGATCGCGGTCATCCATGCGGCGATCGAGCACGGCGTCAGCCTCATCGACACCGCCGACATGTATGGCCCGCACACCAACGAGGTGCTGGTCGGCAAGGCGCTGGCCGGGCGCCGCGACCAGGTCGTGCTGGCGACCAAGTTCGGCATCAAGCTCGACCCCAACGACCCGGCCGCGCGCGGCATCGACGGCCGCCCCGAATACGTGCAGTCGGCCTGCGAGGCCAGCCTGCGCCGGCTCGGCGTGGACCACATCGACCTGTACTACCAGCACCGGGTGGACCCGAACGTGCCGATCGAGGACACGGTCGGGGCGATGGCACGGCTGGTGGAACAGGGCAAGGTGCGCTTCCTCGGCCTGTCCGAAGCGGCCGCCGCCACCATCCGCCGCGCGCACGCGGTGCACCCGATCACCGCGCTGCAGAGCGAGTACTCGCTGTGGTCGCGCGACCCGGAACACGATGGCGTGCTGGAGACGGTACGCGAGCTGGGCATCGGCTTCGTGCCGTACTCGCCGCTGGGCCGCGGCTTCCTGACCGGGGCGATCCGTTCGCCGGAGGATTTCGAGGCCGACGACTACCGGCGCCATTCGCCGCGCTTCCAGGGCGAGAACTTCGCCCGCAACCTGCAACTGGTGGAGCGCGTGCGCGAACTGGCGCAGGCCAAGGGCGTGACCCCCGGCCAGCTGGCGCTGGCCTGGGTGCTGGCGCAGGGCGAGGACCTGGTGCCGATCCCGGGCACCAAGCGCCTGGCCTACCTGGAAGAGAACCTGGGTGCGCTGCAGGTGAAGCTGAGCGCCGAGGAGCTGGCGCAGATCGAGGCGATCTTCCCCGCCGATGCCGCCGCCGGCCATCGCTACCCCGCCGCCTCGCGCGGCGCGCTGCAGGGCTGAACCGCGCCCCCGGCCGCGGCGCGGGTCGATTGCCCGCGCCGCGCCGGCCCCGCATGATGCGGGGGTGATCTCCTTCATCGTCCCCGCGCACGACGAAGCCGCCCTGATCGGCGACACGCTGGCGTCGCTGCATGTCGCCGCGCAGGCGCTGCGGCTGGACTGCGAGACCCTGGTGGTGGCCGATGCCTGCAGCGACGCCACCGCCGAGATCGCGCGTCGGCACGGCGCGCAGGTGCTGGAAGTGGAGCTGCGGCACATCGCCGCGGTGCGCAATGCCGGCGCCGCCGCCAGCCGCGGCCGCCACCTGCTGTTCGTCGATGCCGACACCCGGGTCAACACGCCGCTGCTGGCCGCCGCGCTGCGCGCATTGGGCACCGGCGCGGTCGGCGGCGGCGCGCAGGTGCGCCTGCTCGGCGACATCGCCTGGCACGAGCGCCTGGCGCAGACGCTGTTCGGCTGGCTGTTCCGCTGCACCGGCATCGCGCCCGGCTGCTTCCTGTTCTGCACGCGCAGCGCCTTCGTCGCTGCCGGCGGCTTCGACGAGCGCTACTACGCCGGCGAGGACGTGGCGCTGAGCCGCGCGCTGGCGCGACAGGGACGCTTCGTGATCCTGCGCGAGCCGGTGCACACCTCCGACCGCAAGCTGCGCAGCTTCAGCAAGCGCGAGCACCTGGGGCTGCTGCTGCAGTTGCTGCGCCGCGGCCGCGCCATGCTGCGCTCGCGCGACGCGCTCGGCTTCTGGTACGGGCAGCGCCGCGGGCGCTAGGTTGCGTCGGGTCGGCAAAGCGGTTGCGCCCAACGCGGGCGAGTTCCTACGCTCTGCACATGAGCGAGAACGGCAACCTGGACATCAGGAACGCGGCGATGGCGGACCGGCAGGCGATCGTGGCGCTGATGGCGGCGCTGGACTATGCCGGAACCGAGGACTTCATCGAGGCCCGCCTGGCGCAGCTCCTGGCGCATCCGGACGCCGCCTTGCTGGTGGCCGCCGCGGGAGACGATGTCGTGGGTGTGCTGTCGCTGCACTTTCTGCCGCAGTTGGCATTGGCCGGCGACATCTGCCGCATCAGCTATTTCTGCGTCGACGATCGCGCGCGCGGCGCCGGGGTGGGACAGCGTTTGCTGGCAGAGGGCGAGGCGCTGGCGCGGCAGCGCGGCTGCGACCGCCTGGAGGTGCACTGCCATCGCCGGCGGGAGCGCGCGCACGCCTTCTATCGGCGCGAAGGCTTTGTCGAAGCGCCCAAGTATTTCGCCAAGTCGCTGCGCGATTGAGGACTGTCTGAGGTCGCCGGCCGCCCACAGCGGCGCGATCTCCACGAGGGCGGTTGCCGGCGCCGAGGCGCTGGCAGTACGCTGCGCGCCCCTTGTGCGAGCTTTACGGATGAGCGTCCACATCAGCAGGCCCATCGCGCTGCGCATCCTCGGCACGGGCGAGTATCTGCCCACGCAGCAGGTGTCGGCGGAGGCCTTCGACCGGCGCTGGGGCAAGCCCGCCGGCTGGACCCTGCGGCATACCGGGGTCGCCACGCGCCACTATGCGGGCGCCGACGAGCCGGCCACCTTCATGGGCGAACGCGCCGCGCGCGCGGCGCTGGAGGCGGCGCAGCTGCAGGCGCATGAGATGGACTGCGTGATCAGCGCCTGCAGCCTGATGGAGCAGGCGATCCCGTGCAGCGCCGCGCTGCTGCACGCGCGGCTGGGCCTGCAGGGCAGCGGCATCCCGGCCTTCGACATCAACGCCACCTGCCTGAGCTTCATCGCCGCGCTCGACCTGGCCGCCTGCGCGATCGCTGCCGGCCGCTACCGCCGCGTACTGATCGTCGCCAGCGAGATCGCCAGTGTCGGCCTCAACCCGGACGATGCGGACACCGCGCCGCTGTTCGGCGACGGTGCCGCCGCGGTGGTGCTCGGCGCCGACGACGGCGCCAACGGTTCGCAGTTGCTGACCGCGCGCCTTGAAACCTATTCCGAAGGCATCGACCACTGCCGCGTGCGCGCCGGCGGCACCCGGCTGCGCCTGGATCACGGCGTCGACGCGCTGCGCGCCGGCTCGCAGTTCGAAATGAACGGGCGCGCCACCTATCGGCTGGCCGCGGCGAAGCTGCCCGGTTTCCTGCAGCGGCTGCTGGCGCAGGCCGGGGTCGAGCTGGCGCAGCTGCGGCGGATCGTGCCGCACCAGGCCAGCGCCAAGGCGCTGCGCCACCTGCGCGTGGCGCTGGGGCTGGCACCGGACGCGCTGATCGAGGTGATCGGCCACCGCGGCAACCAGATGGCCGCGTCGATTCCCGGTGCGCTGCACCAGGCGATCGCCAGCGGCCGCATCGTGCGCGGCGACCTGATCGGCCTGGTCGGCTCCGGCGCCGGGTTGGCGTTCGGCGGCGCGGTGTTGCGCTACTGACATGGCACGCGTCCTGGTCACCGGCGCGTCCGGCTTCATCGGCGCCTACATCGTGCGCGCGCTGGCCGATACCGGCGTACCGGTGCGCGCCAGCGGCCGCGACGTGGCCAAGCTGGCGGCCTTCGCCGGCGATCCGCGGATCGAGGTCTTGCCCGCCGACCTGTGCCGCGACGACCTGGCGCCGTTGCTGCGCGGCTGCGATGCGGTGATCCACTGCGCGGCGCTGTCGGCGCCGTGGGCCAGCGCCGAGACCTTCCGCCTGGCCAACGTGGTCGCCACCGAACGCCTGCTCGCCGCCGCGCTGGCCGCGCGCGTGCGCCGCTTCGTGCACTTCAGTTCGCCCAGCATCTATTTCCGCTTCGCCGACCAGTATCAGGTGCGCGAGGCGTTCACCCCGCCGGCGCGCTGGATCGGCGGCTACCCGCAGACCAAGTGGGAAGCGGAGGAGAAGGTGCGCGCCGCCGCGGCGGCCGGACTGCCGGCGGTGGTGCTGCGCCCGCGCGCGGTATTCGGCCAGGGCGACAACGCGATCGTGCCGCGCTTGCTGGCGGTGGCGCAGCGCGGCTGGTTCCCGCTGGTCCACGGCGGCCGCGCGATGATCGACGTGTGCTGTGTGGAGAACGCGGTGGCCGCGGCGCTGGCCGCGCTGCGCGCCGAGCACATCGGCGACGGCCGCGCCTACAACATCAGCAACGGCGTGCCGATCGCGGTGCGCGACCTGCTGACCGAACTGTTCGCGGTGCTGCGCCTGCGCGTGCGGCTGCTGCCGGTGCCGCGCGGGCCGGCGCTGGCGCTGGCCACGCTCGGCGAACAGATCGCGCTGCGCCGGCGCGGGCAGCCGGAGCCGCGGCTCAGCCGCTACGGCATCGGCGTACTCGGCTATTCGCAGACGCTGGACATCGGCCGCGCGCGTCGCGAACTCGGCTATGCGCCGGTGCGGTCGACCGAGGCCGGGCTGGCCGCGCTGGGGCGGCCATGAGCACGCCCAGGCTGCAGTGGCGGCTGTACGAGGCCGGCCACTGCACGCATCCGGAGCGCGCCACGCGCCGCGGCGCGCCGCTGGCGCCGTGTCCGTTTCCGGCGCTGGCGGCATTGCTGCAGCATCCGCAGCACGGCGACCTGCTGTTCGATACCGGCTATTCGCCCCACTTCTTCGACGCCACCGCGCGCTTCCCCGAGCGCCTGTACCGCTGGCTGACCCCGGTGCACCTCGCGCCCGGACAATCGCTGCGCGAACAACTGGTCCGCGACGGCGTGGATGCGGACCGCATCGGCTGGATCGTGCTGTCGCACTTCCATGGCGACCACGTCGGCGGCGTCGCCGATTTCCCGCACGCGCGCCTGGCATGCGCACAGCAGGCCTGGGACGACCTGCAGCGCCGCGGCCGGCTGGCCGCGCTGCGCGAAGGCTTCCTGCCGGCGCTGCTGCGCGGCGCGCGTCCGCGCATGCACTGGATCGAGGCCTTGCCCGCGGCCACGACACCCGCCGCGCTGCGCGACTTCGGCACGCCGCGCGATCTGTTCGGCGACGCCAGCGTGCTGCTGGTGCCGCTGCCCGGGCACGCGCCCGGTCATTACGGTCTGTGGTTCGAGGACGCGCAAGGCCCGGTGTTCCTGATCGCCGATGCGGCCTGGTCCAGCGCCGCGCTCGCCGACGGCACGCCGCCGCCAGCGCTGGTCACCCACCTGCTCGGCGAGCATCGCGTGTACCGCGACACGCTGGCGCGGCTGCATGCGCTGCGCCAGGCCGCGCCGCAGGTGCGCCTGGTGCCCTCGCACTGCCGGCACTGGCGGCCGACACCGGCGGAACGCCCGCATGAATGACGCACCCGGCGTGCTGATCACCGGTGCGCGTGCGCCGGTCGCCCTGGATCTGGCGCGCCGTTTCGCCGCGCAGGGCTGGCGGGTGCACCTGGCCGACAGCGTCGCCAGCCGCATCTCCGGCTGGTCGCGCACGGTCGCCGGGCATCACCGCATCGCACCGGCGCGCGATGCGCCGCGCGCCTGGCTGGCCGATCTCAACACCGTGCTCGCGCGCCAGCGCATCGACGTGCTGGTACCGACCTGCGAGGAGGTGTTCTACCTGGCCCGCTACCGCAGTGCGCTGCCGGCGCAGTTGCACCTGCCCTTGCACGACTTCGAGACGTTGCGCGCGCTGCACAGCAAGTACCACTTCATGGAACTGGCGCGCGGACTCGGCAGCGACGTGGAGGTACCGGCCAGCGTGCGCGTGCGCAACCTGGCGCAGGCGCGCGAATGGGCCGGCACCGCCCCGCTGGTGCTCAAACCGGAGTTCTCGCGCTTCGGCGTGCATGTGCGGCTGTACCCGCAAGGCGTGCCCGCCGATGCCGCGCCGTTGCCTGCGCAGGGCGACTGGGTCGCACAGCGCTACTGCGCCGGCGAGGAACGCTGCTCGTATGCGCTGGCGCGCGACGGCGTGTTGCTGGCGCATGCGGTGTACCGCCCGCGCTATCGGCTGCGGCGCAGTTCCAGCTATTACTTCGACGCGGCGCCGGATCCGCAGATCGAGCGTTTCACCGCGCAGTTGGTGCAGGCGCTGCGCTTCACCGGGCAGATCTCCTTCGACTGGATGGTGTCTTCGGAAGGGCGCCGCAGCGTGATCGAATGCAATCCACGCGCGACCAGCGGCCTGCATCTGTTCGCCGCGACCGATCCGCTGGTGGGATTGCTGTGCGGCGACGCGGGCGCGGCGCTGGCGCCGTTGCGCCCGACCGACGATCGCGCAGCGATGCTGGGCATGCTGATGCTCGGCGCGGCCTTGCCGGCGGCACTGGCCAATGGCCGCCTGAGGCAGTGGCGCCACGACTACGCACGCGCCGAGGATGTGCTGGCACCGCGCGGCGACCGCTGGCCGCTGGTCGGCACCCTGTGCGACCTGGGCAGCCACGCGCGCCTGGCGCTGGCACAGCGCTGCAGCGTGCGCGAAGCCGCCACCCGCGATACCGAGTGGGACGGCGAGGCATTGCCACCGCCATGAACCATGGCGACGACGCCGCCGCAGCCGCCGACTACGCCGCGCAGCTGCAACGCTTCGCCGCACTGCATGCCGGCGGCGACGCGCAGCAGTTGGCCAATAACGCACATGCGCGCATTGAGATATTGCAGGCGGGCGCGCTGGCGCTGCCGGTGACGGTCGGCGAACGCCACCCCGGCAACGCCTGGGTCTGCTCGCCGCGCACCACCTACGCCGACTACGCCGCCGAGGAAGCCGCACGGCTGCTGCCGGGCGCGCTGGCCGCGCCGGTGCGCGGGCTGTGCGGCGGGATCGGCGCCTGGCTGGACTGGGCACGGATCGACCGCGCGGTCACCCTCAACAACTGGCTGCTGTCCACCAACCTGTATCCGCCACTGCCGCCGACCGGCCTGCGCACGTTGCTGGACGCCGCACGCACGCGCTGGCCCGACCACGCCCTGTGGTTCCGCTCGCTCAACGCGGTGGACACACCGCAGTGGCTGCACGCGCTGCAGGCCGAAGGCTTCACCCTCATCGCCAGCCGCCAGGTCTACCTGTACGAGGACTGGCCGCAACTGCTGCGCCATCGCGACCTGGCCCGCGATCTCAAGCTGGTCGATCGTCGCGATCTGCAGCGCTGCGGCAACGACGCCATCGGCGAGGCCGACTACCCGCGCATCGCCGCACTATATGCGCAGTTGTACCTGCAAAAATATTCGCGCTGCAATCCGGCCTACCACGCCGGCTTCCTGCGCGCCTGGCACCGCGCCGGGTTGCTGCGCTTCGACGGCTTCCGCGATGGCGGCGGGGAGCTGGTGTGCATCACCGGGCTGTTCGGCATCGGCGGCACCGTCACCGCGCCGATCGTCGGCTACGACCTGCAGCTGCCGCAGCGGCTGGCGCTGTACCGCACCCTCACCGCCTGCGGCATCGACCATGCGCGACGGTACGGCCAGCGCCTCAACCAGAGCGCCGGCGCGGCCAGCTTCAAGCGCCAGCGCGGCGGCGTACCGGTCATCGAGTACAGCGCGGTCGATGCGCGGCACCTGCCGTTGCGGCGACGCCAGCCGATCGCCGCGCTCGGCGCGCTGACCCGGCGCATCGGCGTGCCGCTGATGCGCCGGTATCGGCTGTGACTGGGGTCCGCACCCCGCGTTTGCATTCCGTAACCGTTTTCAGCGCAAACCCGGCGTGTCTTGCCGAATTCCAGGCATGGACGCTGCCTTATACTTTGCTGCATCTGCAACACCTCATCGCCGCTGCGGCCCGGAACATCTGTGGAATGGATTGCGCATCTGGCCCATGCCGGCACCCTGCTGATCGTCAACGCATTGCTCGCGGCGGTGTCCTCGGCGATGTTCCTGGCGCTGTACGTCACCGGCCGCAAGGAACGGCACGCGCGCAGCCTGTTGCTGCTGGCGCTGAGCTACGGCGTGTTCGCCCTGGGCTTCGGCATCCTGCTGGCGCCGGCCTGGAACGTCACCAACTACTGGGTCAACCACACCGGCAACGTCACCCTGGACGTGGCCACCATGCTGACGCTGGTGGCGGTGAACGCCTATCTGCGGCGTCCGCTGCTGCAATGGACGCTGCTGGTGCCGGTCGCGCTGCTCTGCGCGCTGGAGCTCTACAGCCTGTACTACGCCAACCACGATCACCGGATCATGGTGATCTTCGGCGGCATGGTGCGCGGCCTGCTGACCGCCGCCACCGCAGTCGCGCTGTGGCGCTATGCCGACAGCGTGGTGCGCTCGGCGGCGCGCTTCACCTCGGTCTGCCATTTCCTGTGGGCTGGCATGGTGGGACTGCGGATCGCCTGGTGGGCGCTGCATCCCGGTGCCGATACCAGCTACGACCCGACCACCACCTTCGGCCTGCTCTCGCGCATCGTGCTGACCGCCAGCATCACTCCCGGCTTCCTGTGGATGCTGACCCGCGAAATGAACGCGGAACTGCGGCGGCATGCCTCGCAGGATCCGCTGACCGGGGTGACCAACCGCCGGGTGATGTGGGAGCGTGGCGAGGCGGCGAGCCACGATGCCGCGCGCAGGCAGGCGTCGATCGCGGTGCTGATGATCGATGTGGACCATTTCAAGGCGATCAACGACCGCTTCGGCCATGCGATCGGCGACCGGGTGCTGGTCGCCATCGCGCAGACGCTGGCGCAGCACATCCACACCCCCAACCTGCTCGCGCGCATCGGCGGCGAGGAGTTCATGGTGCTGATGCCGCATGGCGACGAGGCGGCGGTGCGCGACCTCGCCGAGCGCCTGCGGCGGCGCATCGAACAGCAGCAGATCGACGCCGCAGCCGAGGCGTCGCCGGTGTGCACGGTGAGCATCGGCTATTGCCTGTCGCCGCGCGCGCAGGCGCCGTGGCAGACCCTGGTGCTGGCGGCCGACCAGGCGCTGTACGCGGCCAAGCGCGCCGGCCGCAACCGCATCGCCGGCACCACGGTCGCGTGAGCGCCCCGGGCGAGCGGCACGCCATGCGCACCACGCCGACGGCATGAGCGCCTGGCATCCGTCGCTGTACCGACACTGGTTCGCCGTCGCGCCCGCCGCGGCGTTGCGGCGGCAGCCGCTGGCGGTGACGGTGATGGACCGGCATGCGGCGATCGCGCGGTGCGCCGACGGCCGCCTGCTGGCGCTGGAAGACCGCTGCCCGCACCGGCACGCGCCGTTGTCGGCCGGCTGCGCCACCGGCGACGGCCTGTCCTGTCCTTATCACGGCTGGCGCTTCGACCGCAGCGGCGCGCTGCGCGAGATTCCCGGCCTGCCGCCCGGGCAGACGCCGCCGGCGGTGCGGGTGCGCGCCTTCGCCGCGCGCGAGCACGACGGCCTGATCTGGCTGCGTCCCGATCCCGAAGGCGCTGACGCGCCATCGCACCTGGTGCAGGCGCTGCAGCCGTCGGCGCGGCGTTTCCTGTGGCGCACCCGCTGGGACGCACACGTGGTCGATGCGCTGGAGAACTTCCTCGACCCGCTGCACACCCATCTGCTGCATCCGGGGCTGGTGCGGCGCGGCGGCGCGCGCACCGCGATGCGCGCCGAACTGCGCCACACCGAGGAAGGCTTCCACGTGGACTACCGCGGCGCGGCGGCGCAGAGCGGCTGGCTGTACCGGCTGTTCGAATCGCCGCGCACGCTGGAACGCGCGCATTTCGCCGCCCCCGGCAGCGCGCAGATCGAGTACCGCTATGCGCGCGGCGGCCGCGTGCGGATCAGCCTGCACTTCACCCCGCTCGGCGTGCGCAGCACCGAGGTCTTCGCCAGCCTGCACGTGGAGGGGCGCTGGGCGCCCGCTTGGGCGGTGCGCCTGCTGGTGTGGCCGCTGCTGCGCCGGGTCGGCGAGCAGGACCGGCGCATGCTCGCGCTGCAGTCGCGCAACCTGCAGCGCTATCCCGGCGCACGCGGCGCCTCGACCGCGCTGGACCTGGTGCGTGAACCGCTGCGCCGCTACTGGGACGGCGAGCCGCTGCCGGCCCCGGACAGCGGCCACGACGTGGAGATCATGCTGTGACTGCGCCGAGCCGCTGCAGCACCGTCGCCAATGGGGCCGGACGCCCCAGCAGATAGCCCTGCACGCCGCCGCAGCCGTGCGCGCGCAGCCAGCGCAGCTGCGCCTCGGTTTCCACGCCTTCGGCGACCACGTCCAGGCCCAGGCAATGGCCCAGGGTCAGCAGCGCCTGGCAGATCGAGGCATTGCGCGGATCGCGGTCGACCTCGGCGACGAAGCTGCGGTCGATCTTCAGCGTGTCCAGCGGCAGGTCGCGCAGATACGCCATGCTGGAGAAGCCGGTGCCGACATCGTCCAGGGCCACGCGCACGCCCAGCGCGCGCAGTTGCCGCAGCACGTCGCCGGCCTGCTGCGGCTGCCGCATCAGGCTGCTTTCGGTCAGTTCCAACTGCAGGCCGTCTGCGGCCAGCCCGGCCTCGGCACACGCCTGCACCAGATCGGCGACCAGGTCGCCATCGAAGAACTGCAACGCCGACACGTTCACCGCCACCGGCAGGTTCGGCCAACCGTGGTCGGCCAGCTCGCGGCGCGCACGCGCCGCCGCGTGCATCACCCAGCGCCCCAGCGGCAGGATCAGCCCGGTGTCCTCGCACAGCTGGATGAAGGTATCCGGCGCGATGAAGCCGCCATCGGCCTGCGGCCAGCGGATCAGCGCTTCCAGCTCGCGCGGCGCGCCGCTGACCGCGTCCATGATCGGCTGGAAGTGCAGCGCGAACTCCTGCCGCTCGATCGCCTGCTGCAGGCGTCCGGCCAGGCGCAGACGTTCGCCGGTGCGCGCGGCCATGGCGCGGTCGAAGCGCACCAGGCTGCGGCCCTCGGCCTGCGCCGCATGCGCGGCTTGCGCGGCGCTGCCGATGGCCTCGTCGGCATCGGCGGCATCGTCCGGACACAACGCCACGCCGATGTGCGCCTGCAGTTGCTGGGCGAACTCGCCGCCCTGCACCGGCGTATGCAGCGCCTCCTGCAGCGCCTGCAAGGCCTGCGGCAGGAGCTGCGGATCCAGGATCGCCAGCACGAAATCCTGCGCCGGCTGGTGCGCGCTCAGGCCGAAGCGCTCGCCGAGCGCGCGGATGCGCTCGGCCACTGCGCTACGCACCGCATCGCCGGTCGCGCGGCCCAGGGTGTCGCCGATCAGGGCCAGACCGCGCACCTGCACGTAGGCGATGGCATAGCCGCCGCGCTGCGCGCGCAGCGCCTCGGCCAGCGCATGCGGCTTGAGCAGACCGGTATTGAACTCGTGGCGCGCCAGGTAGGCCAGTTCGCGTTCGTGGGCCAGGCGTTCGGTCACGTCCTCGGCCAGGATCAGCCGCGCCGGCACGCCGCCGAATTCCAGGTCGACGCTGTGGATGCACACCGACAGCAGGCTGCCGTCCTTGCGCCGATGGGTCCACACGCTCGGCGCGTCGAAGCCCTCGCGCGGCTTGCGCACGTCCTGCAGCAAGCGCTCGACATCCTCCGACGGGCGCAGGTCGCGCAGGTCCATCGCCAGGAATTCCTCGCGGCTGTAGCCGTACTGGCGCACTGCGGCCTGGTTCACTTCCAGGAAGCGCAGGCTGTCGACGGCGAACACCCAGTACGGCAGCGGATTGCGGTCGAACACCAGGCGGAACTGCCGCTCGGCATCGAGCAGGCGTGCCTGCGCCGCCACCCGATCGCTGACGTCCTGCACCGCGCCGGTCATGCACATGCCCGTGCGCGTGCGCACCAGCGCGCCGCGCGCGGCCAGCCAGCGCAGGCGCCCATCGGGCAGGTGCATGCGGTAGACGGTGTTGTACTCCGCACGCCCCTGCGCGGCGTCCTCGTACAACTGCTCCACCCGCGCGCGATCCTCGACGTGGAGCCGCTCCAGGAACGCCTCGAGGGGCATCTGCATGCGTTGCAGTCCGAACATCGCCCCGGTCGGCTCGGACAGGCGCAGCACGCGCTGCGCGATGTCGATGCGCCAGGTGCCGATGCCGCCCATGCCGTGGGCCAGGCGCAGATCCTCGTCGCCGCGGCGCAGCCGCTGCAGCAGGTGACGCTGACGCCGCTCGGCACGGCGCAGGCTGCCGAGCAGGTAGGCCAGGCCGAGCAGGTACAGCGCATACACCAGCGCCGCCGCCGCGACGAACCACCACCAGCCTGCCAGCGTCTCGCGCAGCCCCACGCCGGCCACCGCCAGCAACGGATACGCACCGCCACCGCTCAGCGCCAGGATCCGCGGTGTCCCGTCGAAGACATCGCGGCGTACCCCCAAGGCGCCGCCGTGCGGCATCGGCTGCGCCAGCGCGATCGGCAGGCGTGGCTGTCCGTCCGCGAGCGGGCGGCTGGCGGCCAGCAGCACGCCCTGCGCGTCGGTCAGGGCGACGATGCCGTCGCGCCCGCTGTCTGTCCCCTGCACGATGCGTTGCAACGCGGCCACCCGCCATTGCGCCTCGACCCAGCCATCGGTCCCCCACGGGACCGCCACGCGGACCACCGCCTCGCCATCGGCCAGGCGCACTGGCGGACTCACGCAGACCCGGTCGCCGCAGCGCGCGCGCGGCATCCATGCGCGCAGTTGCGGATCGCTCGTGCCGCCGAAGCGGCGTTGGCCCTGCACATCCAGCAGGGCCACGTCGCGCAGTTCCGGGTGCCGCGCCTGCAGGCCGTGCAGCGAGGCGGCGATCAGTTCGGGCGCCCGCGCTGGCGTCTCCGCCAGCAGCGCCTGCGCGCTCAGCCCCTCGCCGTGCAGGGCCTGACCGAGATTGTCCAGTTGCAACTGCAGCAGGCGGTCGCTGCCGGTGGCCAAGGCCAGGCTCTGCCGCTGCGCCGCGGCCAGACGGTTGTGGCGGTCCTGCGCCAGCACCAGCACCAGGCCGGCGGCCAGCAGCACCGCCAGCGCCAGGCCCCAGGTCGCGATCGCCTGCAACGGCGCGCGCGTGACGCGCCGCAGGCTGTGCCGAAAGCGACGGTCACGCTTCCTGTCGGCGAGCGGGTTCGGCGGCATCGAGAATGGACGTGCGGCGTAGGTGCTGGATACAGCGGCCTGGGACCGGCGATCTTGACCATGCGTGACGCGATACTGCGTTCAGCGATGCAGATAAATCATTCAGTCCGCTGCGGCCAATGCGCCAGTGCCTGCGTCGTCAGCCCCACCCGCCGGCACGCGCGCGCGGCGATGCCGTCGTGCAGTGCGACCCGGAACAGCGGCGCCACCTGCTGCAGCAGCCAGGCCGGCACCGCCGGGCCGGTGCGCTGCAGCCGCGCCTGCCGCAGCATCGTGCTTGCCCACGGCGGCAGCAATGCCGCGCCGGCCCCCAGGAACAGTTCCCGCGAAAGCCCCGGCGCCGGCACCGGCAGGCGCAGGCCGGACAGCACCGCCAGTACCTCGCGCGAGCGCGCATCCACCCGCAGCAGCGGCCGCTGCCGCTCGAAATAGGCCAGCACCGCCGCCTCGCTGGCCGGAACCTCGCGCGCGCCCAGCGCCTCGGCCACGCGCCGGCCTTCGTCGTAGTAGCGGTCGGCGATCTCGGTCGGCACCGCGCGGCAATAGCGGCGGTAACCCTGCAGGAAGCCGTAGGCCTCGGTCACGTGCACCCAGGTCAGCAGCGCCGGATCGTCGGCCGCGTAGGCGCGCCCGTCGGGCGCGTGGCCGCGCACCCGCGCATGGATCGCGCGCACGCGGGCGATCTGGCGCTGCGCCGCGTCGGTCGGCGCGTAGCTGGTGGCGGCGACGAACTGGGTGGTGCGGCGCAGGCGCCCGACCAGGTCCTCGCGGAAGTTTGAGTGGTCGTAGACGCCGGCCAGCGCCAGCGGATGCAGGGTCTGCAGCAGCAGCGCACACAGCCCGCCGGCCAGCATCCCGGGAAACTCGGCATGGATGCGCCAGGTGACGCTGTCCGGGCCGAACAGGCCCACATCGCCGAGCGGCTGGTCGTAGTCGATGGCATCGCGTTCGCGCGGGAACGCGCCCAGCACCCAGCGGCGGATCTGGGTGGTGGCCGGAGCGGAAAGGGTGCGCAGCAGCGAGGACATGCGCCGATGGTAGCGGAGGCGGCGCCAGCGCCGTGCGATGGCGTATGGCGCGCGTGGGCCGCGCCGCATGTGCGACCGCAGCATGCACTTTGCGGCCGCTGTGCTAGAAAGAAGCTGCCTCAAGATCGCCCGCCGACGTTCCGCGTCCGTCACCGCATCTGCAAGGAGCCCGTCATGATCGCTTTGTTCAAAGGCTTGGGATTGCTGCTCGAGGACAACGCGCTGCACCAGCGCTCGTTTCCCGAACAGGTCGCGCACTGGCAGCACAAGAGCGAGGCGCAGATCCGCGAAGAGGTGGCCCTGCTGGCCAAGGCCAAGCAGCAATGGCTGGTGGCCTCGATCATCGGCTGGCAGGCGATCTCGCTGATCCTGCTCGGCGTGATCACCGCGCAGTTGTGGCAGCACGACTACCACCTGACGTTCTCGCGCATCGTCATCGTGGTCACCTCGTGGGTGGCGATCCTGTTCGTGATCTGGTTCATCGCCAACATGTTCGACCGCACCGCCGGTTTCGAGCGCTGGCTCACCGCGTTCAACAGCCGCGAACCGCTGTCGGCCGATGCCGACACCGTGGAGTGCGTGGCCGATGCGCTGAACATGGCGCGCAAGTACCCGGAGATCCTCGCCTACAAGCGCGAGGTGGTGGCCAATCGCGAACTGCGCCATGAGGACATCCGGATCATGCGCGAGATGGGCCGCATCCGCCTGCATGCCGAACTGGTCGCCTCGCTGATCCAGTTCGAAGGCACACCGCCCGGCGGCCAGCCCGGCGTGTTCCGCGTCGCCGGCTGAGCCCGCCGCGCGCCCGCGCGACGCGCACCACCTCAACGCCCCACCGCAAAGCGACCGCACCGGCGGTCGTTTTGCGTTTGTGGAGACCGCGCGGCGATACGCTGCGCCGGCGCAGCGGTGCCGACACAGCGCAGGCAAGGCACGCCCGATACGCAGGCCTGCCGCGCCGCGGGCGCTCCGCCGTGCCGCGGCCGCGGGCATTCCCAAGATCGCTCTCGCGAAATATAATCATTCTCGATTAGAACTTTCGCCCCCCGGTCTCGATGACACTGCATCCCCTTTCGTGCGCCTGCCTGCTGGGCATGGCGCTGTCCCTGCCTGCGCACGCCGCCGGTGCCGACCCCGCGATGGACGCCGACGGCGGCGCCGATGCCGCACAGGCGACCGCCCTGCCCACGGTGCAGGTGCGCGCCGACGCGCAGAGCGGCTTCCATGCAACCGGACCGGTGCAGGCCGACAAGTCGGATGCGCCGCTGGCACAGACGCCGTTATCGATCACCGTGGTACCGCGCGCGCTGCTGGACAGCCAACAGGCGCTGAGCCTGTCCGATGCGCTGCACAACGTCTCCGGGGTGGTCGCCAATACCTACGGCCGGCGCGGCTGGGACGATCTGATCATCCGCGGGCAGACCGCCTCCGACGCGTTGTTCGTCGACGGCCTGCGCACCGCCGCCAACAACCGCGTGGCCGAGCAACTGTTCGGCATGCAGCAGGTGGAGGTGCTGAAGGGACCGGCCTCGCTGCTGTACGGGCAGGTGCTGCCGGGCGGCCTGGTCAACCTGATCAGCAAGCGCCCGGGCGCCGAACCGATGCGACGGGTCGACCTGGGCGTGGGCAGCGACGGCCTGCGCCAGGGCAGCGTGGATCTCAACCAGCCGCTGTCGGCCGACGGCAAGGTGGCGCTGCGTCTCAACGGGCTGGCGATGAACAGCGACGATCCCACCGACCACGTGTATTTCCGCAGCCGCTGGATCGCCCCGTCGCTGTCGCTGGACCTGGGTCCGCGCACCGACTTCGTGCTGCTGACCAGCTACCAGGAGCGCGACTACATCCGCCAGCAGGGCCTGCCGTGGGAAGGCAGCGCCGAACCCAACCGCAACGGCAGGATCGACCGCGCGCTGTTCACCGGCGAACCCGGACAGCAGCCGTACCACAGCCATCAGAGCCGGATCGGCTACGTGCTCGATCACCGCTTCGACAACGGCTGGACCCTGCACCACGCCGCACGCTGGCAGAGCTTCGGCCTGGATGGCTTCCTGATCGCCAACAACGGCCTGGCCGCCAACCTGCGCACCCTGCGCCGTACCGCCACCCAGCAACAGTTCGACGGACGCACCTGGGTGCAGGACACCTACCTGCAGGGCGGCTTCACCACCGGCACCTGGCAGCACACCGTCACCGCCGGCCTGGACGCGTTCAAGACCTGGGAATGGAACGTGCAGTCGACCTGCCGCGTCGGCAATCTCGACGTGTACGCGCCGGTCTACGGCAGCGCCGTGGTCTGCCCGGCCCGCCCCAGCCGCGACAACCTCAGCGTGGTGACCTCGGGCGGCCTGTACCTGCGCGACCGCATCCAGTTCGCGCCCGACTGGCAACTGCTGCTGGGCCTGCGCCACGATCGCAGCCGCAACCGCAGCGAGGACCGGCTGGCCGGCAACGACACGCGCAACGACAACAGTGCCACGACGGGTTCGGCAGCGCTGATGTTCGATGCCGGCGGCGGGCTGCGCCCGTACGTCAGCGTCGCCACCTCGTTCTATCCCAACGTCGGCGTCGATGCGCAGGGCGCGCAGTTCGATCCCGAACGCGGGCGCCAGGTGGAACTGGGCGTCAAGATGGAAGTGAGCAGCGGCACCAGCGTGAGCATGGCGCTGTACGACCTGCGCCGGCGCAACGTGCTGCAGAGCGATCCGTTCAACGACGGCTACAGCATCGCCGTGGGCGAACAGCGCAGCCGCGGCCTGGAGCTCAACGCCGCCGCGGACCTGGGCAACGGGTTGAGCCTGTTCGGCGGCTACGCCTACACCGATGCGGTGGTCACCGACGACGGCGGGCAACGCGTCAGCACGATCGGCAGCCGCCTGTACAACGTACCGCGGCACAGCGGCTCGCTGTGGCTGCAGTACACCGCCCACGGCGCGGCCGACGGCTGGAGCGTCAGCGGCGGCGCCCGCGCCGAAGGCGAGAAGACCGCCTACGGCCACCGGATTCCCGGCTACCTGGTGTTCGATGCCGGCCTGGGCTACCGCCAAGGCCATTGGCGCTATGCGCTGAACCTGAAGAACGCGTTCGACCGCGACTACTTCACCGGCGGCCTGCAGCGCGCGGTGGCCCTGGGCGACCCGCGCACCCTGCTGTTCTCGGTGGGCGTGGATTACTGAGTGGGCGGCGTCGCCGCCACGATGCGACGCCGTCGCTGAAGGCGAGGATGCCGGATCGTGCCCCCCCCCTGTGGGAGCGGGTTCAATCGCGACGCGAGACGTCATCCGGCAGTTCCATTGCCGATGCGTCTGGACTGAAGTCCCTCCCACAACAGCAACGCGTTGATTGCGCCATTCGGTGCAAGGGCGGATGCGGAGATGCGATGCATCGGTCGACCTCGCATCCGGGTCGCGGCTGAAGCCGCTCCTGCACGGTCCGAACATCGGCGCCGTAGGAGCGGCTTCCGCCGCGACGCATGACGTCATCCGACAACTCCGCGGTAATGCCTCTGGGCGGCTTCCGCCGCACCGCACGACGTCCGACAGTTCCGCGGTAATGCTGCCTGTGGGAGCGACTTCGGTCGCGACACGGGACGTCGTCCGGCCGCTCCGTTGCACGTGCTGTCGGGACTGAAGCCCCTCCCACAACAGCCGTGGCCATCGTGACATCGCTGGACGTGTCGGAAGATCGCATCGGCCAGCCGCTCGCGAGCGCCCCCTCACTCGCGCCCGCAGGCGGCCGCCGAAGCATCCGACACCACGCACTGGCGGAAATCGCGCGGCAGCCCGGCGATCTGGCGGCGCTGGCCGACCGCCAGATCGAAGGCCTGCAGCACGCGCGGACTGCAGGCAGCGCCGTCGCGGCCGCGCGCCGCCTGCGGTGCCGTGCAGGCGGCATAGACCTGGTAGTGACAGCGCCCGCTGCGGCTGTCGAGGCAACGGAACGTGGCCAGGCCATCGCGGTAGGTGGTCCGGCTGAAGATCAGTGGCACGCCGCGGTCGCTGGCCTGCACCACCGTCTCGCGGCGGGCGCCCGTGGACAGGTCCAGATCGGCATGTCCCTGGCAGCCGAACAGGCCGAGCAGGCACGACCACAGCAAGGAGAGCAGGCGCATGACCGAGATTCCTTTTCAGTGCGGAGCGAAGGGGACGCGCGGCTACATGCCGCGGAACAGGCTCATGTACGGCTGGCTGACGGTCAGGACCTCGTCGCGGTGGCGCAGCTTCAGCCGGCCCTTGCCGGCGTCCTCGCGCACCACCGAGGCCACCGCCTTGAGGTTGACGATGGTGGACCGGTGGATCTGCCGGAACGCGGTCGGATCGAGCACGTCCAGCAACTCGCGCAGGGAGGTGCGCAGCACCGCCTCGCCGTCGCGGGTGAGCACCGTGGTGTACTTGCTGTCGGCCTGGAAATACAGCACGTCGTCGAGCAGGATCAGCCGCGTCTCGCGGCCGCTGCTGGCGGTGACCCAGGCCAGCGGCGGTGGTGCCGACGGCGCGGCCGGGCGCTGCTGCAGGCGCTGCAGCAAGGCATCGAGCACCGCCGGATCCGGCCCCTGCGCCGCCCGCGCCTGCAGCCGCTGCACCGTGGCCTGCAGGCGCTCGCGCACGATCGGCTTGAGCAGGTAGTCCACCGCGCCGTGTTCGAACGCATCGATGGCGTACTGATCGTAGGCGGTGACGAACACCACCTGCGTATGCGGGCTCAGTTCGCCCAGCGCGCGCGCCACCTCGATGCCGCTCAGCCCGGGCATGCGGATGTCCAGGAACGCCACCTGCGGGCGCAGTTCGGCCAGGCGTTCCAGCGCGCTGGCGCCGTCTTCGCACTCGGCGACGATGCGCAGCTGCGGCCACACCTCGCCCAGCAGCGCGACCAACGCATCGCGCAACAGGGTCTCGTCCTCGGCGACGATCGCGTCAGTCATGGTGCGCTCCGGTGTGCATCGCGACCGGCGCCGGCAGTGGCGGCGGTGGCGGCGTCGCGCCCGCCGGCCATGGCAGGGTGATGGTGGCGGCCACGCCGCTGGGGAAGTTGGAGACGATGGCGAAGCTCGCCGCGCCGGCGTAGGTCAGGCGCAACCGTTCGCGCAGGTTCTTCAGGCCGATGCCGGTGCCGCTGGACTGGGTATTGAAGCCCAGGCCGTCGTCGGCCACGGTCAGGGTGACGTGGTCGTCGACCGCACGCGCCAGGATCCAGATGGTGCCGCCGCCGGGCTTGGGTTCCAGGCCGTGCTTGATCGCATTCTCCACCAGCGTCTGCAGCATCATCGACGGCAGCGGCAGCGTCTTCATCGTCTCCGGCACCTGCACCTGCAGTTGCAGGCGCGCGCCCATGCGGATGCGCAGGATCTCCAGGTAGGCCTGGGTCCGTTCCAGTTCGTCGCCGAGCGAACTCATCGCGTCCTCGGTGCTGGGCAGCGAGCGCCGCAGGTACTGGATCAGGTAGCCCAGCATCAGGTCGGCGCGCGGCGGGTCGGTGCGCGCCAGCACCTGCGCGCTGGCCAGGGTGTTGTAGAGGAAATGCGGCTCGACCTGTGCATGCAGCAGGTTCAGCCGCGCCACGGTCAACTCCTGCTCGGTGGCGGCCTGCGCGGCGGCGGCCTGCTCGTCGCGGCGCAGTTCGGCCACGCGCCGCGCCAGCGCGCGGCCCAAGGCTTCGGCGTTCTCGTAGTTGCTGCCTTCGTCGACCGCGAACAGATCGATCCACGCGCTGGCGTCCGGTTCCAGCAGCAGGGTCAGACTGCTGGTGCCGGTACCCGGGGTCACCGTCGCCAGTACCTGGTTGCGCTTGACCGCGAAGCGCGCGGCCAGGTTCCAGCGCGACGGCGGGCGACCGTTGTACGGATCGATGCGGCGCACCTTGGCGCGCACCTGCAGGCTGTCCAGCGTGCTTTCGACGTCCTCCACCCGCGGCAGCTCGCGCACGGCCGCATCCAGCAGCGCGAACGCCTCGTGGGTGTCCAGCGGGATCTCGATCTGGCGCCGCTGGCGGCTGGCCAGGGTGGCCCAATCCAGGCGCCCGGCGATCAGCCAGACCTTGCGCAGGTGGGTGATGCCGGCGATCAGCGCCGACAGCATCAACAGCATCGCCAACAGGCCGAACAGCCAGCCCGGCCCGGAATTCATGCCGTAGAACAACCCGGCCCAGACGAAGGCGGCCACGATCACCGCCCCGGCCCAGGCGCACAACAGGCGAACGAGGAAGAACAGGCTGGCGAGCATGGCGGCCGGGGACGGTGGAGTTCCGGCGAGGATAGCCGCGGCGTCGCACGGCGCCAGCGGCGTGCGACGAAACCGTCGCTGGCAAGGATGGGACCGGGCCTTGGCAGGACGAAACCGCAGCCTCACGGGTGCAGGCAGGCGTGCCTGCGCCAGCCGGACGCTGCGCGCCCTACAGCCGGCTCACGCTGCGGATGCGGATCTCGCTGCTGTCCACGCCGTGGCGTTGCGCCGCCTGCGCGCGCAGGCGGCCCAGCAGCCGCTCCGGGTCCAGCGGCGCCGGCTCGGCCCAGGTGTGCGCCAGCGTGCCCCAGGCCACACGCTGGCCGAAGCTGTAGGCCTCGTAGTCGGCCAGGTAGTGGCGCGCGCGCTCAGGTGCCGACGTGGACATCGCCTTCGTAGCCGTTGCAGCCCAGGTGTTCGAGCGCGATCGACAGCGCCAGCGCGTAGCCCTGCGCGCAGTAGCCGCCGACCTGGCCCAGCCGCTGCCCCGAGGCCGCGCACAGGCAGGCTTCGCGGCGATCGCTGGCGTCGTCGTGCACTTCCACGTAGGGCCGGCGCAGGTGCGCCACTGCGTCGGCGGTGACCGCGCTGTCCGAGCACGCGCCCGGATCCAGCAGCAACATCTCCACCCCGGCCTGGTCGGCCTGGGCCAGCGCCTGCAGCAGTTCGCGCTCGCTGGCGCAGCCGCGCACGGCCAGGGTCTTGCCGGCGCGGCCGGCATTTGCGAGCAATTGCCGCATCACCGGCGGGGCGATGCGCGCCGGGCGGCCGCGATGGCCGGCCACGCAGTCCGGGCCACGGAGCAACAGGATCGACATGGCGGCGCCCTCAGTTGGCCAGCGCCGCGCGCGCGCCGAGCCGGCGCTGCGCCACGCCCAGGGCGATGGCATAGCTGTCGGCGAGCGCGCCGTTGGCGATCACCGTCAGCAACGGCGCGTGCCGCGGATGCAGCAGCGGTTCCAGCGCCTGCGCGCTGGCGTCGTGCACTTCGATGTACGGATGCCCCAGCGCCTCCAGCGCCGCGCACAGCTGCGCGCCGTGGTCGGCCAGCTCCGACGCCGGCAACTCGCCGGAATCCAGCAGCACCAGTTCGGTGTCGTCGCACGCGCCCTGCCGCAGCCGCGCCACGATCTGCGCGGCATCGGCGCAGGCCACCGGCACCACCTGCGCAACATGGGACGCGGCCAGACACTGCGCCGCGGCAATGGCCGACGCATCGCGATGCGGGCCCTGGATCAGCAGAATCGACATGGAGCACACCCATTCGGGGAAGACGGGGCGCAGTCTGTGCCTGAGCGGCGTAAGCGTTCCATGCCGATGAAGGGCGTGGGGCGTAAAGCTTGCGTAAGGGCGGGGATTAGAGATTCGGGATTGGGGATTCGCTGAAAAGCCGGGATTCGGGATTCGGGATTCGCAAAGCGGAAGGCGGCGCTGCGCTTCCACCAATCCCGAATCCCCAATCCCGAATCCCGGCTTTATGCGATCATCCCCGGCTTCCCGCAGCCACCGCCGCCCGGACCCGCCATGACCCAAACCGCCCTGCGCCGCGATGTCGGCCCGTTCGCCCTGATGCTGACCGGCCTCGGCTCGATCATCGGTTCCGGTTGGCTGTTCGGCGCCTGGCGCGCCGCCGGGCTGGCCGGTCCCGGTGCGATCTGGGCCTGGGTGCTGGGCGCGGCGATCGTCACCACCATCGCCCTGGCCTATGCCGAGCTGGGCGCGATGTTCCCCGAGTCCGGCGGCATGGTCCGCTACAGCCACTATTCGCACGGCTCGCTGGTCGGCTTCATCGCCGGCTGGGCCAACTGGATCGCGATCGTGTCGGTGATCCCGGTGGAGGCCGAGGCCTCGGTGCAGTACATGGCCTCCTGGCCGTGGCAGTGGGCGCAGGACCTGTACGTGCAGCAGCCCGGCGGCGCCGGCGAACTGTCGGTGCCCGGCCTGTGCATCGCCGCGGTGCTGGTGCTGGTGTATTTCCTGCTGAACTTCTGGAGCGTCAAGCTGTTCGCGCGCTCCAACAGCCTGATCACCGTGTTCAAGCTGGTGGTGCCGGCGCTGACCGGCGTGGCGTTGATCGCCAGCGGCTTCCACAGCGAGAACTTCAGCGTCGGCCTGCACGGCGGCAGCCACACCATCGACTTCGCCGCGGTGCTCACCGCGGTGGCCACCGCCGGCATCGTGTTCAGCTTCAACGGCTTCCAGAGCCCGGTGAACCTGGCCGGCGAGGCGCGCAATCCCGGGCGCAGCATCCCGTTCGCGGTGCTCGGCTCGATCGCGCTGGCCACGGTGGTCTACGTGCTGCTGCAGGTCGCCTACCTGGGCGCGGTGCCGCCGGATCTGCTGGCCAAGGCCGGCTGGCACGGCATCGACTTCCGCTCGCCGTTCGCGCAGCTGGCGATCATCGTCAACCTGCACTGGCTGGCGATGCTGCTGTACGTGGACGCCTTCGTCAGCCCCAGCGGCACCGGCATCACCTACACCGCCACCACCGCGCGGATGATCTACGGCATGGAGCGCAACGGCACCATGCCCAAGGCGCTGGGCCGGGTGCATCCGACCTGGGGCGTGCCGCGCCCGGCGATGTTCTTCAACCTGCTGGTGTCCTACCTGTTCCTGTTCTTCTTCCGCGGCTGGGGCACGCTGGCGGCGGTGATCTCGGTGGCCACCATCATTTCCTACCTGACCGGCCCGATCAGCGCCATGGCGCTGCGCAAGCACGCGCCGGAGATGCACCGCCCGCTGCGCATCGCCGGCCTGCCGGTGCTGGCCGCGGCGGCCTTCGTGCTGGCCACCGAACTGCTGTACTGGGCACGCTGGCCGCTGACCGGCGAGATCATCCTGCTGATGCTGGTGGCCCTGCCGGTGTACGCCTACTACCAGCAGCGCGACGGCTGGAAGGATTTCCGCCGGCACCTGCGCGGCGCCAGCTGGCTGATCGCCTACCTGCCGACCATCGCCCTGCTGTCGTGGGCCGGCAGCACCACCTTCGGCGGCCACGGCTACCTGTCCTACGGGCCGGACCTGGTAGTGGTCGGCGTGGTCGCGCTGGGCTTCTACTTCTGGGGCGTGCGCGCCGGCTGGCGCACCCCGTCGCTGCAGCAGGCCAGCGGCGGCTGAGCCGAGGCGGCGCTCAGCCGCCGCGCAGGAACTGCAGCGCGCGCGACAGCAGCGCGGCGCCGACGAAGCCGGCCAGGGCGCACAGGCCCACCGCGATGACGCCCTGGTGGGACGGGTCGTCGCGTCGGTCGAACAGGGCCAGCGCCGCAGCGACGCACACCGCCGAAGTGCCGGCCCCGACCAGGCCGATGCGCAGATGCGCGGCCCAGCCGCGCAGGCGCGGCCAGGCGCGTGCGGCGAACAGACCGGTCAGCAGCGCCGGCAAGGCGCCGAAGACATAGGAAAACATCGCCATCAGCAGGAGCAGCAGCAGCGGAGCGCTGACGCTGCCCTCTCCCCAGGTCATCGCGACCGCCACCGGCAGCCCGACCACCACGGTCCCGAGCGGCGGGCCGACGAACAGGAAGGTCATGACCACGCCAACGCCGACCAGCCAGCGCGGCAGCGGGTCGTTGCCCGCTTCCGCGTCGAGCGGGTCGACGTCGTCCGCGCGTGCGTCCGGGGCCGCCTGCGCGGCAGGCGGCATCGGGTCGTGGCTCACTGCTTGGCGGGCGCGGCTTGGCGCTGCGCGGCGCTGGCGTCGCGGGCGGCGCGGAACTCGGAGTCGCGGCTCCAGTTCGGCCACTGCGGCGAATTGGCCAGTTCCTCGCCCAGGGTGTACAGCACCTGCATGTCGCGCGCGGCGCCGGCGAAGGTCCAGTTCGGCTGCCATTCGTCGCCGGGCTGGTGATAGCGCTTGGCGGTGTAGTCGTCCGAGGCGGCCTTGCCGGCGGCGACGCCACCGTCCACCCAGTCCTGGCCGGCCGCGAACGACAGCGCCGGCACGCCGCGCTTGGCGAAGGAGAAGTGGTCGGAGCGGAAGAAATAACCGGCTTCCGGCTTCGGATCGGGCGTGTAGCGCAGGTCCCAGCCCTTGGCCACGCGCTTGAGGTCGTCGAGCAGTTCCAGCTTGGCGGTGCCGTAGATGCCGAAATCGCGCGACGGACCGAACGGGCTCATGCCGTCCATGTTGATCACCGCCACCGTGCGCGCCAGCGGGTACAGCGGCTTGGAGGCGTAGTACTCCGAGCCGAGCAGGCCCTTCTCCTCGGCGGTGACCGACATGAACACCACCGAGCGCTGCGGCGCCGGGCCCTTGGCGAAGGCGCGGGCCAGCTCCAGCAGCGCGGCCACGCCGCTGGCGTTGTCCAGTGCGCCGTTGAAGATGCGGTCGCCCTTGGCGTCGGGCGCGCCCACACCCAGGTGATCCCAGTGCGCGGTGTAGATGAGGGTCTCGTCCGGCCGGGTCTTGCCGGGCAGGCGCGCGACCACGTTGTGCGAGGTGATTACCTCCGACTTCACCGCATAGTCGGCGTACAGGCGCTCGCCCTTCAGCTCCACCGGCTTGAAGTCGCGCGACTGCGCCTGCTTCTTCAGTGCATCGAAATCCAGCCCGGCGCGCTTGAACAGGTCCACCGCCAGATCGCGCTGGATCCAGCCCTCCAGTTCCGGGTGCACCGACTTGGGATCGTCGCGGACCACGTCGAACATGCTGTTGGTGTTGGAGTTGGCGACGGTGGCCCAACCGTAGGAAGCCGGTGCGGTCTCGTGCACGATCAGCACGCCGGCCGCGCCCTGCCGCGCGCCTTCCTCGAACTTGTAGGTCCAGCGGCCGTAGTAGGTCATGCCCTTGCCGTCGAACGCGCCCTTGCCGGTCTCGAAATCGGGGTCGTTGATCAGCACCACCGCGATCTTGCCCTTCAGGTCCACGCCCTTGAAGTCGTCCCAGCCGCGCTCGGGCGCCTTGACGCCATAGCCGACGAACACCAGCGGCGCCCCGTCCAGGCTGACCTGGCTGCTGCCGTCGAGCGCGGCGCGCACGGCGATCTGCTGGCCCTGGGTCAGGGCCTGGCGCTGGTCGCCGCTGGCGATCGCCAGGCGCGGGGTGCCGACGATGTCGGCGCGGCGCAGCGGCACCGCCTGCGTCCACAGGCGCTTGCCGTCGCGCAGGTCGCCGCCGGGCTGCAGGCCGGCCGCCTGGAACTGCGCGCTCAGGTAGGCCACGGTCTTCTCCTCGCCCGCCGAACCCGGGGCACGGCCCTCGTAGGCATCGGAGGCCAGCGTCTTGACGTCGTTGGACAGGCGCTGGGTATCGAAGGTCGGTGCGGACGGCGGCGCCGCCAGGCAGGCGCCGGACAGCGCCAGGGCCAGCAGGCTCACGATCGGTTGTTTCACGGGGTTCCCCTCGGCAGACACAAAGAGCATCGAGTGTAGCGGCGCCCGTACCGGGCCGGGGTGTGTCGGATGATCGCCGTACGTGCGCTGTCGCAAAAATTTATTGTGATAAAGCGCTCAAATACGAACCTGAACATGCTCTAATGCCGCGCTCGCGCATCCCGGGGCCTGCCGGTCCGGTGGCCCAGGCCGATCCGCGTGCCCGTGGCGGCTTCCACCCGAGCCGCCTGGCGTCCGTTGCCCCCCACCCTCACCCTGGGCCGCTCCGACTGCGGGGCCGGCCCGCTTCCGGAGACCTGCAGAGATGGCGATGTCCCCCTTCACCCGCATCACCCGTTGCGCGCTGGCCGCCGCGTTGCTGGCCGCCAGCGGTTCGGCCTGGAGTTACGCGGTCAGCAAAGGCACGGTGGTGGACGACCGCGGCAACGCGGTGCAGCTGCGCGGCGTCAACTGGTTCGGCTTCGAAGGCAGCGCGCACACCGTGCACGGCCTGTGGGCGCGCAACTGGAAGGACATGATCACGCAGATGCAGGGCCTGGGCTTCAACGCCGTGCGCCTGCCGTTCTGCCCGCAGACCCTGCGCGGCGTCGCCCCGACCAGCATCGACTACGGCCGCAACCCGGACCTGCAGGGCCTGACCTCGCTGCAGGTGCTGGACAAGGTGGTCAACGAGTTCAGCAGCCGCGGCATGTACGTGCTGCTGGACCACCACTCGCCCGATTGCCAGGGCATCTCCGAGCTCTGGTACACCGACGCCTACAGCGAGCAGCAGTGGATCAGCGACCTGAGCTTCGTGGCCAAGCGCTACGCGTCGGTGCCGGGCGTGATCGGCATCGACCTGAAGAACGAGCCGAACGGCCGCAACACCTGGGGCACCGGCAACCTCAAGACCGACTGGAACAAGGCGGTCGAGCGCGCCTCGGCGGCGGTGCTGAAGGTGGCGCCGAAGTGGCTGATCGTGGTCGAGGGCATCACCGACAACCCCACCTGCTCCAGCAGCTACGGCTACTGGTGGGGCGGCAACCTGGAACCGCTGACCTGCACCAAGCTCAACGTGCCGGCCAACCGCCTGCTGCTGTCGCCGCACGTGTACGGCCCGGACGTGAACTGGCAGCCCTACTTCGGCGACAGCAGCTTCCCGGCCAACATGCCGGCGATCTGGGAGCGCCAGTTCGGCCAGCTGACCCAGCTCGGCTACACCATGATGATCGGCGAGTTCGGCGGCAACGAGGGCCGCAACCAGGCGCAGGATCCGATCCTGCAGAAGGCGCTGATCGACTACCTGATCAAGAAGAACCTCCGCAGCGGTTTCTACTGGGCCTGGAACCCGAACAGCCGCGACACCGGCGGCGTGCTCGACGACGACTGGACCACCGTGCGCACCGAGAAGATGACCGGGCTCAAGCGGCTGTGGGGCGACACCGGCGGCACCACGCCGACCCCGACCCCGACCCCGACGCCCACCCCGGAGCCGACGCCGACCCCCACGCCGACCCCGGCCCCGGGCAGCGCCAGCTTCAGCACCAAGATCATCGTCGACAGCGACTGGAACGCCGGCTACTGCGAACGCGTGCAGGTGACCAACAGCGGCAGCGCCACCGGCAACTGGGCGGTCACCCTGTCCATCAGCGGCACCGTCAACAACCTGTGGAACGCCACCTGGACGCAGTCGGGCACCACGCTCAGCGCCAGCGGCGTGGACTGGAACAAGACCCTGGCCCCCGGCGCCACCGCCGAGTTCGGGTTCTGCGCGGCCCGCTGAAGACGGCGCCATCGCCCCGCGCACCACGCGGGGCAACACCCCGACGGCAGCGTCCCACGACGCTGCCGTCGGCGTTTCTGCGTTCCCCATCAGCGCCCGGCCGCGGCCACGCGCCTGCGCATCGGCCGGCCATGCGCAATCGGTGGACAAGCGCCTCTTCTGCAACGGCAGTCACGACCGCCGCGGCGGACACTGCCGATCATCGCCGCCAAGCATCCGCCCCCCTTTGGCCGGCGCGCTCCGCACCGGCCGCCATCGGAGCATCGCGATGAACCGGTCCCTGCATTCCCGCATTACCCGCTGCCTGCTGGCCGCGGCGCTCGTGGCCGCCAGCAGCCCGGCCTGGAGCTACGCCATCAACCAGGGCAAGGTGGTGGACGACGCCGGCAACGCCGTGCAGCTGCGCGGCGTCAACTGGTTCGGTTTCGAGACCTCGCAGCACACCGTGCACGGCCTGTGGGCGCGCAACTGGAAGGACATGATCACGCAGATGCAGGGCCTGGGCTTCAACGCCGTGCGCCTGCCGTTCTGCCCGCAGACGCTGCAGGCGGTGTCGCCCGGCAGCATCGACTACAGCCGCAACCCCGACCTGCAGGGCCTGAACTCGCTGCAGATCCTGGACAAGGTGGTCAACGAACTCAGCAGCCGCGGCATGTACGTGCTGCTCGACCACCACACCCCGGACTGCAACGCTATCTCCGAGCTCTGGTACACCGGCAGCTACAGCGAGCAGCAATGGCTGAATGATCTGAGCTTCGTCGCCAAGCGCTACGCGTCGGTGCCGGGGGTGATCGGCCTGGACCTGAAGAACGAGCCGCACGGCGCCGCCACCTGGGGCAGCGGCAATGCCGCCACCGACTGGAACAAGGCCGCCGAGCGCGCGGCGGCGGTGGTGCTCAAGGCGGCGCCGAACTGGCTGATCGTGGTCGAAGGCATTTCCAACACGTCGACCTGTTCCAGCGACAGCGCGCACTTCTGGGGCGAGAACCTGGAACCGCTGGCCTGCACCGCGCTGGCCATTCCGGCCAACCGCCTGCTGCTCGCCCCGCACGTGTACGGGCCGGACGTCTACATGCAGCCGTACTTCAGCGCCTCCAACTTCCCGGCCAACATGCCGGCGATCTGGGAGCAGCACTTCGGCCAGTTCGCCCAGGCCGGCCACGCGCTGCTGCTGGGCGAGTTCGGCGGCAAGTACGGCCAGGGCAACCCGCTGGACGTGCAGTGGCAGAACGCGCTGGTCGACTACCTGATCGGCAAGGGCATCCACAGCGGCTTCTACTGGTCGTGGAACCCGAACAGCGGCGACACCGGCGGCATCCTCAACGACGACTGGAGCACGGTGCGCACCGACAAGGTGACCCTGCTGAAGAAGCTGTGGGACGGCGACGGCAGCAGCACGGGCGGTGGCGGTGGCGGTGGCAACGGTGGGGGCGGCGGCAACGGTGGCGGCGGAACGCCCACGCCGCCGCCGTCCGGCAGCAGCTTCAGCACCAAGGTGCTGGTCGACAGCGACTGGAACGCCGGCTACTGCAACCGCGTGCAGGTGACCAACACCGGCGGCAGCAGCGGCGACTGGAGCGTCAGCCTGTCGATCAGCGGCACGGTCAACAACCTGTGGAACGCCACCTGGACCCAGTCGGGCACCACGCTCAGCGCCAGTGGCGTGGACTGGAACAAGACCCTGGCCCCCGGCGCCACCGCCGAATTCGGCTTCTGCGCCGCACGCTGAGTGCTCCGCGGCATCCCTGACGCGCGCACCCGGCCACTCCCTCGGGGACGGCCGGGCGCGCTGCCGGCCGCCGGCCCGGCGCGCCGTGGTGTGCCATCAGTCACGTTCCCGCCGCCGCCGCCGGCCCTCTATGCTGGCGCACTGTCCACACTCAGGCCCGGCCCATGCTCCGACCCTTGTCGCTGTTGATCTCCAGCATCCTCACCCTCGGCACCGGCGCCGCCCTGGTGGCCGCGCCGTCGGCCCTGGCCGCCGCCACGCCGGGCCAGGCGACCGCGCCGGAGATCGCCTACACCCGCTTCACCCTGCCCAACGGCCTGACCGTGGTGGTGCACGAGGACCACAAGGCGCCGGTGGTGGCGGTGAGCATCTGGTACCACATCGGCTCGGGCGACGAGCCGGCCGGCAAGACCGGCTTCGCGCACCTGTTCGAACACCTGATGTTCTCCGGCTCGGAGAACCACAAGGGCACCTACTTCCAGCCGTTCGAGAAGGTCGGCGCCACCGACATGAACGGCACCACCTGGTTCGACCGCACCAACTACTTCGAGACCGTGCCGACCACCGCGCTGGACACCGCGCTGTGGATGGAATCGGACCGCATGGGCCACCTGCTCGGCGCGATCGGCCAGAAGGAACTGGACACCCAGCGCGGCGTGGTCCAGAACGAGAAGCGCCAGGGCCAGAACCGCCCCTACGGCCGCGTCGACGAGAACATCCTGGCCAACATCTTCCCGGCCAACCATCCGTACCAGCACGACACCATCGGCTCGATGGCCGACCTCGACGCGGCCTCGCTGGACGACGTCAAGCAGTGGTTCCACGACAACTACGGCGCCGCCAACACCACCCTGGTGCTGGCCGGCGACATCACCGTGGCGCAGGCCAAGGCCAAGGCCGAGCAGTACTTCGGCGACATCCCCGCCGGCCGCCCGGTGCCGCGCCAGCAGCCCTGGATCACCCCGCTGGCCAAGCAGACCCGCGGCGTGCAGCACGACCACGTCGCGCAGCCGCGCATCTACCGCACCTGGGTGGCGCCGCAGCTGGGCACCGACGACGCGGTGCTGCTGGACCTGGCCACCACCGTGCTCGGCGGCGGCAAGACCAGCCGCCTGTACCAGCGCCTGGTCTACCGCGACAAGCTGGCCGACGACGTCTCCGCCGGCCTGCAGTCGTTCGCGCTGGCCAGCCAGTTGCAGATCACCGCCGACGTGAAGGAAGGCGTGGACCCGGCCAAGGTCGAGGCCGCCATCGCCGACGAACTGCAGAAGTTCCTGGCCGAAGGCCCCACCGCCGACGAACTGCAGCGTGCGCAGGTCGGCTACCGCGCCGGCTTCGTGCGCGGCCTGGAGAAGGTCGGCGGCTTCGGCGGCAAGGCCACGGTGCTGGCCGAGGGCCAGGTCTACCGCAACGATCCGGGCGCCTACAAGAAGGACCTGCAGCGCGCGCAGGACGCCACCGTCGCCAGCGTGCGCAAGGCCGCCGACACCTGGTTCGGCAAGGGCGACTACCTGCTGACTGTGCTGCCGGCGCCGGAGGGCTTCGATCCGGCCGCCGAGGACAAGGCGGTCAAGCCGCTGCCGGCCGCGCCGGGCAAGCCCGCGCCGAAGGTGCCGGCGAAGGGCAGCTACAGCGTCGGCAAGACTCAGGTCGACCGCGCCGCCGGCGTGCCGGAGACCAGCCAGTTCCCGAGCCTGAGCTTCCCGCAGCTGCAGCGCGGCAAGCTCAAGAACGGCATCGAGGTGGTACTGGCCGAGCGCCACACCATCCCGGTCACGCAGATCCAGCTGCTGTTCGATGCCGGCTACGCGACCGACCGCGGCAGCAAGCTCGGCACCGCCAACTTCACCGCGGCGCTGATGAACGAGAGCACCCGCAGCCTGGATTCGGTGGACGTGGCGCAGCGCCGCCAGCGCCTGGGCGCGATGACCAGCGTGTCCTGCGAACTGGACAGCTGCGACGCCTCGCTCAACGCGCTCAACGACCAGTTGGCGCCGTCGCTGGCGCTGTTCGCCGACATCGTGCGCAACCCCGCGTTCAAGGCCGACGACATCGAGCGCATCCGCGGCCAGTGGCTGGCCTCGATCGCGCAGGAGAAGACCCAGCCGCAGGGCCTGGCGCTGCGCACCCTGCCGCCGCTGCTGTACGGCCCCACCCATCCGTATGGCGTGCCGCTCACCGGCACGGGTACCGAGGCGGCGATCAAGAGCCTGACCGCGGGCGATCTGAGCGCGTTCCAGAACAACTGGCTGCGTCCGGACAACGTGCGCATCCTGGTCGCCGGCGACACCACCCTGGACAAGATCATCCCGCAGTTGGATGCCGCGTTCGGCGACTGGCAGGCCCCGTCCGGCAAGCGCCCGACCAAGAGCCTGCCGCAGGTGGCCGCGCAGCCCAAGCCGCGCGTGTTCCTGATCAACCGCGACGACGCCCCGCAGTCGCTGATCCTGGCCGGCCTGCTGGCGCCCTCGACCAAGGCGCCGAACAACCTCGCCATCGGCGTGGCCAACGGCGCCTTCGGCGGCACCTTCACCTCGCGCCTGAACATGAACCTGCGCGAGGACAAGCGCTGGGCCTACGGCGCCAACAGCTTCATGATCGACGCGATCGGCCAGCGCCCGTTCCTGTTCTTCGCCCCCGTGCAGACCGACAAGACCGCCGAATCGGCCGCCGAGATCCTCAAGGAAGCCAAGGCCGTGGTCGGCGACAAGCCGCTGACCGCCGACGAGATCGCCAAGATCAAGGAACAGCGCGTGCGCGCCCTGCCGGGCAGCTTCGAGACCACCGGTGCGGTGCTCAGCGCGATGGAAGGCATCGTCCAGTACGGCCGCCCGGACGACTACGTGCAGACGCTGAAGACGCGCCTGGAAGCGGTCGACCAGCCGGCGGCGGAAGCGGCGATCAAGGAGATCGTGGCGCCGCAGGCGATGACCTGGGTCATCGTCGGCGACCTCAAGCAGATCGAAGCGCCGGTGCGCGCGCTGAAGCTGGGCGAGGTGCAGGTGCTGGACAGCGACGGCCAGCCGGTCAAGGCGAAGGCCGCGGCCAAGCAGTAACGCCGCACACGCATGGCGGGGCTGCCCCGCCCTGCGCCACGCGCCGACGCCAGCATGGGCGTCGGCGTCATCGCGACGCATCGCCATCGCGCAATGCGACATGCGACATGCGACGACAGTGAACGTGCAGGCTGCGCTCCGGCGCAGCCTGCACGCATCGGCCACCCCTGGCATGCGCGGGTCGCGCATGGGTCGCCAAGGCGCCGCGCCTGTCCTTCACGGCGCCTGGCCGCAACGCTTGGTATCCGCAAGGCCTGCCCTCGCCTGCCACCGCCGATGCCGACCGCTTCTTCCCGCCGCGTCGCCGCTCCCCGCATCCGCGTCGGCTGCGCCGGCTGGTCGATCGCCAGCACGCAACGTGCCCTGGTCGGCGACGGCGCCAGCCAGTTGGCGCGCTATGCCACCCGCTTCGATGCGGTCGAGATCAATTCCACGTTCTACCGCGCCCACCGCGCCAGCACCTACCAGCGCTGGGCCGACAGCGTGCCGACGCATTTCCGCTTCTCGGCCAAACTGCCACGCACCATCACCCACGACGCGCGCCTGTCCCGCGTCGCGCCGCTGCTGCAGACCTTCCTCGACGAGGTCTACCATCTCGGCGACAGGCTCGGCTGCCTGCTGGTGCAACTGCCGCCGAGCCTGGCCTTCGATGCGCGCACCGCCAACACCTTCTTCGCGATGCTGCGGCGCCGCTGGCATGGCGGGATCGCCTGCGAACCGCGCCACGCCAGTTGGTTCAGCGTGCGCGCCGAGGCGCTGTGGCAGCGCCACCGCATCGCCCGCGTGGCCGCCGATCCGGCCCTGGATGCCACCGCCGCGCAGCCGGCAGGCGCGGCGGCGCCGGCCTACTGGCGCTGGCACGGCGCGCCGCGCGTCTACTACAGCGACTACGCCGACGACACGCTGCGCAACCTGGCCGAACGCGTCGTCGCGGCCACGCCAACCACCGGCGAAACCTGGGTGATCTTCGACAACACCGCGCTCGGCCACGCCCTCGACAACGCCGCGACGCTGCAGACGCAACTGCGCGCGCTCGGCGCCGGCGCCGCCGGCTGATCGCCAGCGCGTGGCCGTCGGACGCCTGGCGTGCACCACGTCACGCTTGCGTGCTTGTCCACGCGACCTCGCCGCGGCCTGCGGTATGGTGCTGCGCCTCGCGATCCGCGCCAGACCCGACGCCGCCCCATGACCGATGAAGCCCAGCGCCAGCGTGTCCTCGACCGCTACCGCATCGTCGACAGCCTGCCCGAGGCCGCCTACCAGGACATCGTGCAGATCGCCGCCGCACTGTGCGACACGCCGATCGCGCTGCTGTCGCTGCTGGACCGCGACCGCCAATGGTTCAAGGCCCGGATCGGCCTGGAGCTGCCGCAGACCGAGCGCAGCCAGGCGGTGTGCGACCACGCGATCCGCGAGCCCAAGCAGCTGCTGGAAGTGCCCGACCTCGCCGACGACCCGCGTTTCGCCAATATCTCGGTGGTCCGCGGCGACACCGGCGCGCGTTTCTATGCCGGCATGCCGCTGGTGACCGACGAAGGCGTCGCACTGGGCACGGTCTGCGTGCTGGACACCGCACCGCGCCAACTCAGCGATGCGCAGCGCGACGGCCTGCGCGCCCTCGCGCGCACCACCATGCGCCTGCTCGACGAACGCCGCAACGCCCTGCAGCGCGAACGCGAGGCGATCCTGCAGGCGCATCCGGCGGCCAGCGTGGACGCCGCCGCCGATGGCCGCTACCGGGTGGTGATCCTGGAAGTGCAGGAACTGGCCGCGCTGGCCGAGCGGCAGAGCGAGCGCCTGCTGGGCAGCAGCCTGCAGCAGCTCGACCGCACCCTGGCCAGCTACGTGCACGACGGTGGCGCCGACACGGTGGACCGCGCCACCGAGCACGCCGAGTTCATCGTCATGCTGCATGGCGCCGATGCCGAGCAGAAGCTGCGCGGCCTGCGCGAGATCGCCGCGCGGCAGCAGGCGCTCGGGCTCACCGTGCTGGTCGGCGACGCCCAGGCCACACGCGCGGACGAGCCGATCGGGCAGGTGTTCCTGCGCGCCGAGGCCGCGCTCAGCGCCGAAAAGGATCGCCAGCGGCTGCAGACGCCCTGACCGGCGGGCGGCGGACGCCAACCCGCCTGATCTCTCAGCGGGCGGGCACTTACGTGCACCTGCCCCTGGCAACGCGCTGAACGACCTGCCGTCCCGATCTGGCAGGGGCGCCACCATCCGGCAAAAGAGACGCCCCGGCCGATCCGGCGGCGGGCGGCCATGCCGCGCCTCAGCGGCCCCGTTCTTGCATCACCCCAGGCGTTGCGGTCCCTCACCGGTGCGAGCCGGGCGGCGCGCGGCCGCCAGGGCAGGATCGGCAGCCGCGCCTTCGGATACCGCCGCGCGCCCCGTCTCCGCTTCGGTCGTTTACCATGCCGCACGCATCCTGCTCTGGACCCGACATGAGCCATGCCGCTCCTCCCTGCTGCACCCCGCTGCTGAGCCTGTCGCTCGGCCTGTTGCTCGGTACCGCCGATACCGCCATGGCGGAGGCCGCGCCGGCGACCACGCTGACCGCCCCGGCACCGCCGCCGCAGACGCCCGACCTGGCCTATCCGGAACTGTTCCAGGCGGTGCAGCAACAGGAACTGTTCGACGACCAGAAGCACTTCGTCGACGCGCTGCCGCTGCGTGACCCGGCGCTGATCAACGCCGACTATCTGGCGCAGCGCCAGCAGCCCGGTTTCGACCTGCGCCGTTTCGTCGCCGCCAACTTCGAGGAATCCGGCCCGGTGCAGACCGAGGCGATCCGCCAGGACACCGGCCTGCGCGAGCACATCGACGCGCTGTGGCCGCTGCTGGTGCGCCGCCAGGTCGACGTGCCGCCCTACAGCAGCCTGCTGTCGCTGCCGCACCCGTACGTGGTGCCGGGCGGGCGCTTCCGCGAGGTCTACTACTGGGATTCCTACTTCACCATGCTCGGCCTGGTGGAGAGCGGCGAACACGAACGCAGCCGGCAGATGCTGGACAACTTCGCCTACCTGATCGACACCTACGGGCACATCCCCAACGGCAACCGCACCTACTACCTGAGCCGCTCGCAGCCGCCGTTCTTCTCGCACATGGTGCAGTTGCAGGCCAGGGTGGAAGGCGATGCCGCCTACGCGCGCTACCTGCCGCAGTTGCAGAAGGAGTACGCGTACTGGATGGAGGGCGCGCAGACCCTGGCCCCGGGCAGCGCGCATGCGCACGTGGTGCGCCTGGCCGACGGCAGCCTGCTCAACCGCTACTGGGACGCCCGCGACACGCCGCGCCCGGAAGCCTGGCTGCACGACGTGCGCACCGCCGCCGAGGCCAAGGACCGCCCCGCCGCCGAGGTCTACCGCGACCTGCGCGCCGGTGCCGAGAGCGGCTGGGACTATTCCAGCCGCTGGCTCGGCGACCGCAAGACCCTGGCCAGCATCCGCACCACCGCCATCGTCCCGGTCGACCTGAACAGCCTGCTCTATCACCTGGAGACCACCCTGGCCGTGGCCTGCGCCAAGAACCCCGGCGCGCCCGGCTGCGACACCGACTACGCCGCCCTGGCCAGCGCGCGCAAGGCCGCGATCGACAAGCACCTGTGGAGCGACGCCGGCTACTACGCCGACTACGACTGGCAGCAGCGCCGGCTGCGCGAGCAGGTCACCGCCGCGGCGCTGTACCCGCTGTTCGTCGGGGTCGCCTCGCCGGCACGGGCCAAACGCAGCGCCGACACCGTGCAGGCGCAGTTGCTGCGCCCCGGCGGCGTGGCGACCACGCGCCTGCACACCGGCCAGCAGTGGGACGAGCCCAATGGCTGGGCGCCGCTGCAATGGATCGCCGTGGACGGCCTGCGCCGCTACGGCCAGGACACGCTGGCGCAGCGCATCGGCAGCCGTTTCCTGGCGCGCGTGCAGGCGCTGTTCGCGCAGCAGCACAAGCTGGTGGAGAAGTACGGCGTGGACGCGCAGGCCAAGGGCGGCGGCGGCGGCGAGTACGCGTTGCAGGACGGCTTCGGCTGGACCAATGGCGTCACCCTGCTGCTGCTGGATCTGTACAGCGCCCCGGCTGCGGCGGCGCCCACCGCGCCGCAGCCGCGCGCGCAGCCGGAGCCGGAGCCGGCGTTGCCCTGAATCGCCCGCCGTGCACACGTCGCCCGGCCGGGGCACGCGCCTGGCGTCGAACGCGCCGTCGGGGGTGTCGGCCTGCGCAGGGCCGGCATGAGCGTGGGCGATGACCGCGACCGGCGCCCACGCGGTCGGCGACGTGGCCGACCGAGACGCGGCCGCACAGGCCGCCGTGCTGCGCGGCCTGCCGTCGCAGGCGCAGCTGTGGCACTGGATCGAACGCCTGAACGGGTTCGGCCCGCGCCTGACCGGCAGCCCGGCGCACGCTGCGGCGATCGACTTCCTGGCCGCCGAACTGCAGGCGCTGGGCCTGCAGGTACAGCGCGACCACCTGCCGCTGCGCCGCTGGACGGCGCATGCCACGCACCTGGCCCTGGACGACGGCAGCGCGATCGCGGTCGCCGCGCCCCTGCCCTATTCCGGCACCACCGCGCCCGACGGTCTCACCGGCGAGCTGGTCTGGTTCGACGGCCGCCCGCGCTCGTTCCGCAAGGCGCGCGGCAAGATCGCAGTGGTGGCCCTGCGCCGCCGCGACCTCGACCGGACCTTGCTGACGCTGGCGTTCAAGCGCAAGGCGCGGCTGCCTGACGGCGACGCCGACTTCGCATCGCCCACCACCACCCCGCTGCTGACCGGCCTGCAGGCGGTGGCGCTGGACAAGGCGCGTCGGCACGGCGTGCGCGCCGTGATCTGCGTGTTCGAGGGCGTTTCCGAGGCGCAACTGCACGGCCAGGTGCTGCCGTTCACCACGCCGTACCGCGACCTTCCCGCGGTGTGGGTGAGTGCACGCCACGCCGAGGCGCTGCGTGCCGCCGCCGCGCAGCGCAGGCAGGCGCGGCTGACCCTGCACGCCACGCTGCAGGACACCACCACCGACACGCTGTATGCGGTGCTGCCCGGCCGCGCGCAGGACGAGACGCTCATCGTCAACACGCATACCGACGGGCCGAACGCCTGCGAGGAGAACGGCGCGGCCGGCGTGCTGGCACTGGCCCACGCCTTCGCCGCGCTGCCGCGCGCGGCGCGCCGCCGCACCCTGGTGTTCGTGCTGGTCACCGGCCATTTCCAGTTGCCGCAGATCGGCGTGCGCGGGCGCCAGGCGACCTCGGCCTGGCTGCAACGGCATCCGCAGCTGTGGGACGGCCGCGGCCACCACGCGCGCGCGGTGGCCGGCATCACCATCGAACACCTCGGCTGCACCGAATGGCGCGACGACCTGGCGGCCGGCGCGCCGGCACCGACCGGCAAGCTGGAACGGGACCTGGTGTACACCGCCACGCCGGCACTGGATGCGCTGTACCGGCAGGCGTGCAGCGGGCGCAGCAAGCTGCGCGCGCTGACCCTGTCGCCGCGCCTGGAGGTGGCGATGCTCGGCGAGGGCCAGCCGCTGTACCAGGCCGGCATCCCGGTCGTGGCCACCTGTCCGATTCCCGACTATCTGTGCCAGGTCCTGCCGGAGGGCGGCATCACGCGCCTGGATCCGGCGTATGCGCAGCAACAGGTGGAGACCTTCGCGCGGCTGCTGGCGCGGCTCGACCAGTGCGACGCCACGCAGATCGGACGCATTCCCTTCTCGCTGGGCAGGCTGCTGTCCCGCCTGATCGAACGCCTGCGCTGACGCCGCGCTACTGCGCCGGCGTTTCCACGGCGATCCCCATCGCGGTGCGATAGCGCTGGTACAGCGCCATCACCTTGTCGATGTACTCGCGGGTCTCCGCGTACGGCGGTACGCCGCCGTAACGCGTCACCGTGCCGATGCCGGCGTTGTAGGCAGCCGCGGCCAGCACCCGATCGCCGGCATAGCGACGCAGCAGCGCGCGCATGTAGCGTGCGCCGCCGTCGATCGACTGGTCGGCCGCGAACGGATCGCGCACGCCGTATTCCTTGGCCACCTCCGGCAACAGCTGCATCACCCCCTGCGCCCCCTTGGGCGACACCGCGGCGGCGTCGAAGCCGCTCTCGGCATGCGCGATCGCGCGCAACCACGGCTCGTCCACCCCGGTGGCGCGCGCCGCGGCGCGGAACTGCCTGGCATGCGCCTGCAGTTGCGGCGCGCCGAGCTTGCCCAGGCCAGGATGCGCGCTCTCGCCGGGTGGGGTCACCGCGGTGAAGCGCAGGTAGGGCCGCGAACCCGGCAGGTTGCGCGTGGAGTAGACCAACCGCCCATCCTGCTCGCGCTCGTACAGGGTGCCGCTGAACACGCCCAGGTTGCCCCACAGGTTGGGCGTGGCGATCGCCGCATCGTCCAGTTCCTTCGGCGTGCAGCGCGAGCCCGGTTCCGGCGCGGTGGCCAGGCTGACCGTGCCCTCGCGCACGCAGCGATACACGGTGCGCGCGGACGCGCCGGCGACGACACCGCAGCACAGCAGCAGGCACAGCACGGCACGGGCAAGCGGCATCGGCGACACGCTCGGACGGGGCGGGCGCGCATCATCGCGCAGCGCGCGTCGAGGCGGGTGATGGCCTGTCGCTCGGCGCTGTTTCCGACACGGGTCTGGGTAGGAGCGGCTTCAGCCGCGACGAGGCTTCTGCACACCGCGATGGCACCAGACTCCACGCGTCGGGACTGAAGTCCCTCCCACAGGGGCATGCGGCACGCTGGCTGGAACAGCGTGGGCATGCCTTTAGTCCCGATTGCTTCAGAGGCCGGATAGCGCACCGCCTTCGCTCGTCGCGGCTGCAGCCGCTCCTACAAGAACGTGCAGCACACGGCCTGGGGGCACTGTGGGAGGGACTTCAGTCCCGACTGCTGCCAAGGTCGAATCGCTCGCGGCCTCCGCTCTTCGCGATTCAGGCGGCGAAGACCATTGCATGCATCCTCCGGCCTGCACGCCCGCCTACGGTGCGCACGCCGCCAGCTTCTGGTCGGCGTACCACAGCGCGCGCCGCGCCAGGTCGTAGGCGCTGTCGGCCTCGCGCGGCAGCAGTTGCTGCGCGCGGATCGGGTCGGCGCCCTTGGCCATCGCGGTTTCCACGTGCAGCAACGCGTCCAGGTGCTCACGCACCGGCGTCAGCAGGCGCTCGCGCTGCGCCGCCGGGCAGGCACCGCGCCGTTGCTGCAGATCGGCCAGGGCCTGGCGAATCCGCCGGCTGGCTTCGCCGTCCAGTCCAGGGGCCTTCTCGAACGCGATCGGGGCGGCCTTGTAGGCATCGCCGGTGGCCTCGCTGCCGAGGTCGCTGGGGCGTTCGTGCAGCGCCGGGTTGAATCGCACGTCCGGCGGCGGCCGCGCCACCGCCGACTGGTGCGTGTTCTTTGGCAACAGTTGCTTGATCGCGCGGTCGATGCCCTGCACGGCGACGTCGCCGAGGGTGCCGTCGCTGGCCCAGTCCTTGTCGAAGCGGGTGGACCGGTAGTCGATCGGATTGGGCCGTTCGAACAGGCGCTTGGACTTGGCGACATCGCGCGGATTGAGCGTCCCCGGCGGCGTGCCCTGCGCCTGCGCGAACGGGTCCACCGCCACCCCATCGGGCAGGCGCGGATGGCCATCGCCGGTGTAGAGCGTCGCCGCCATGCCCGTGGCGGCCGCAGCGGGCGCGGTCGGCGTCGACGAAGACGGCGGCGCGGCGGCGGCGCGCGGTTGCCGCGCCGGGACCGGCATGCGCGCGGCCGTCGAGGGCGCACGCGTGGACGCCTGCGGCGGGACCGGCGCGCGACGCGCCGGTTGCCGCGGCAGGAACACCAGGCGCAGCGCATCCTCGGCCGGCGCACGCGGCGGCGCCGACGGCGCGCCCCACAGCAGGCGCCCCAGCAAGGCCAGGATCATCGCGGTCGCCAGTGCCGCCCACAGCTGCAGCCAACGGTCTTGCGCAGGGAGGGCGGTCACGACGTTCGAGGATCCATGGGCAGCGGCTGGGGCGAATGTGGGGGACGGACCGGTACAGCGTGCCGGGAGTTCCGTTGCCGGCGCGTGCCGCCCCGCGCGGCGGGTCGCGACACGCCGCCACCTGCGGCCGCTGCGGACACGCAAGGCCTTGTCGCGCCAGGGATTGCGTCGGCGCATGAGGAAACCGGCTAAGGTGACGCGCCCTGCCGGCGCGACAGCCGGCGTACAGCCAGCGGGCACCGACGCCCGCCCTGGCGCAGGAGAACCGCATGACCCGACGCCTGGCCACCGCCCTGCTCGGCGCCGCACTGGCGCTGGCGCTGCCCGCGCACGCCGCTCCCTCGCACCTGGACAGCGTCCTGCAGCGCGGCGTGCTGCGCGTGTGCACCACCGGCGACTACGCGCCCTATAGCCGCCTGCGTGCCGACGGCGGCTACGACGGCATCGACATCGCCCTGGCGCAATCGCTGGCCGACAGCCTGGAGGTCAAGCTGCAATGGGTGCCGACGCGTTGGCCGACGCTGCTGCCGGACCTACGCGCCGACCGCTGCGACATCGCCGTCGGCGGCATCTCGGTGTCGCTGCCGCGGCAGCGCCAGGCCTGGTTCAGCGCGGTGCTGGAGGTCGACGGCAAGATCCCGCTGGTGCGCTGCGCCGACCAGGCGCGCTACCGCGACCTCGCCCAGATCGATCGCCCCGAGGTGCGGGTGATCGAACCGCGCGGCGGCACCAACGAGGCGTTCGCCCGCCGCGAACTGCCGCATGCGCAACTACTCCTGTCCGACGACAATCCGGCCATCTTCCGCGACCTGCGCGAGGGCCGCGCCGACGTCATGATCACCGACGCCTCCGAGGCGCGCTTCCAGCAGCGGCAGGTACCCGGCCTGTGCGCGGTGGCGCCGCAGCGCCCGCTGCAGTACAGCGAGAAGGCGTTCCTGCTGCCGCGCGACGACATGGCCTGGAAGGCCTACGTCGACCAGTGGCTGCACCTGAGCAAGGCCAGCGGCGCCTATGCGCGGATCGTGGCCGCGTGGCTGGGCGATCCGGAGACGGCGCCCTAGCCTCCCGCCTGCCCGTGCGCAGCCGCTATGCTGCCGCGGCCGGCGGCGTTCGCCCCGGCATGGGGACTCAACAAGGAGAGAGCATGAAACTGCAATGGATGACGCTCGCGCTGGTGAGCGTGATGTTGCTGGCAACCGGCTGCGCGACCAACAGCGTGGTGCACCAGAGCTACAAGGCGACCACCGCCGAGACCTACTGGTACCAGCTCACCGGCAACGACGACACCGACGCCGAGAGCCTGGCCATGTTCCGCCGCCAGCTCGACGCGCAACTGGACGCAGCGCACCTGCACGGCACGCAGGGCCAGGCCGATGCGCGCAAGATCACCATCGTCATCGACCACTACTACATGCGCAGCAACGGCGCGCGCTTCTGGGCCGGCATCATGGCCGGGCGCGACAAGATCAAGAGCCGCGTCACCGTCGCCGACGCCAACGGCAAGACCGCCGCGCAGTTCGACGTGGAATCGACCAACAGCACCGCCTGGGGCACCTCCGAAGGCCTGATCGAGCGCCACGCCCAAGAGATCGTCGCGCGGCTCAAGCAACTGCAGTAAGCCATGGCGCCCGTGCAGGACCGCAGCGGTCCTGCACGGGCGCCGCTGCAAGAGGCCGCGCTGTCTGCAGCGCCCCTCGCATCATCTGCTCCCAGGAAACGCACGCCGGGTGCAGTTTGCCCCGTAGGAGCGGCTTCAGCCGCGGCGGGCTTTACCGGGAACGCTCCGTCGCGGCTGAAGCCGCGCCTACCGGACGCGCCGCAACGTGATGCGAGATGCCCTGTCGTCGATCACGCAGCGGCACGTCGGATGCGCAAGGCGGCCCACGCACTGCCAGGACCGCTCAGCCGGCCAGGCCCAGTTGTTCGGCCAGATCGCTGCGCGGCGAACGCCCGTACAGCCGGCTGTACTCGCGACTGAACTGCGATGGACTCTGGTAGCCGACGCGGTAGCCGGCCGCGCCCACGTCCATGCGTTCGACCACCATCAGCCGCCGCGCCTCGCGCAGGCGCAACTGCTTCTGGTACTGCAGCGGCGTCATCGCCGCGACCGCGCTGAAATGGTGGTGCAGCGAGGACACGCTCATGTTGACCTGGCGCGCCAGGTCCTCGATCCGCAGCGGTTCGGCGTAGTGCTGGCGCAACCAGGCGATGGCCTTGGCGATGCGGTTGCTGGGGCTGTCCTCCTGGGCGATGCGCAGCAGGTTCGGCCCGCATGGCCCGACCAGCAGGCGGTACAGGATCTCCTGTTCGATCAGCGGCGCCATTGCGGCGATGTCCGCCGGACGTTCCAGCAGCCGCAGCATGCGCAGCGTAGCGTCCAGCAGGTCCGGGCAGGCGGTGTTGACCGACACCCCGCGCGGGCGCTCGGCCCCGACCTGCGGCGGCAACGGAATGCGCTCGAGCAGTTCGCGCAGCCGGTCCGGCCGGATCGACATGCCCACGCCCAGCAGCGGCTGTTCCGGGCTGGCCTGGGTGATGCGCGAGACCACCGGCAGATCCAGCGTCACCAGCAGATAGGTGCCCACGCCGTAGCGGTATTCCTCGCTGCCCAGGGTCAGGCATTTCTCGCCCTGCAGCACCAGCGCGAAGATCGGCCACTGCGCGGTGTGCGTCTTCGGCGACGGCGCGGAGCGGTAGGAACAGAAGAAGCCCTCGATGGCGGTGTCGTGGTCGCCATCGGGCGTGGCCAATCGGGCAACCAGGGCGGCCATTTCCTGGTAGCGGTGGGCAAGCGCGGTCATCGGCAAGGGCGCCGTAGCGTGCGGAGAAGGAAGGCAAGCTTGCACGATGCTGCGCCGGCGCGGACCACGGCGCGACGCGGCTTGCAGGATCGTACAAGAATTCCGTTGGATCGCGCTAACGCGCCCGCGGCGCGAGCCAGCATCCTGTCTCAGCCGGTTCCCCTACCGGCGCCGTGCCGGAACGCCCGCCCCCCGCCCGCCTGTTCCGGCCGTACGGCCCTGTCCCTTCCCCCATGCCCCCGTCGCGCTGCCGCGTCGCCGCCAGCGTGCCATGCGGGCGATGCAGACCGCAGGAGAGACCGATGCATCCCCATACCGAAGCCCTGGAAATCGCCACCTTCCGCCTGCTGGACTGCACCTGGCGCACCTTCCTGCGCGCCAACGCCGAGGTCGATGCCTGGTTGCAGCGCCAGCCCGGCTTCCGCTCGCGGCGCATCGCCCGCCGCCGCGACGGCAGCGTGGTCGACATGGTGCTGTGGGACAGCGTGGCGCACGGCACCGCGTCGGCGCGGCGGCTGATGCGCGAACTGCAGGGCGCAGCGATCCACGCCCTGATCGACCCGGACACGGTGTCGTGGGACATCGCCGCGGTCCAGCACGTCAGCGGCGAGGAAGGCGACACCGTGGAGGACACCGCCGAGGCCGACAGCCTGGCGGCGTGACCTGCGCGGCCGGCGCCGTGCGCGGCGGGCTCAGACCCAGCCGCGGCGGCGGAACCACGCCAGCGGCAACAGCATGCTCAGCGCGATCACGCCCAGCGCCCAGTAGTAGGCGTCGTGCCATTTCAGCTCGGGCATGTGCGCGAAGTTCATGCCCCAGATGCCGACCAGCACCGTCGGCGGAATGCCCACCACCGAGGCCACCGCCATCACCTTCATCACGTTGTTCTGGTCGACGTTGATCATGCCCAGCACGCTGTCGAGCAGGAACTCGATGCGGTCGTCCAGGTGCTGTTCGAACTCGATCAGGGTGGCCAGATCCTTGTGCAACAGGCCGATGCGCTTGGCCGCGTCCTCGCCGAACCAGTCCGGCGCCGCATCGTCCAGGTAGGTGGCCACGCGCAGCAGGCCGTGGCCGGCGTTGTGCATGCCGCCCAGGCGCCGGCCCATGTCGCCCACGTCGTGCAGCATCCGCTCCAGGTGCCGCGACTTGTGCCGCGCATGCGGCTTGGCGAACGCCGCACGCGTGGTCTCGGTGATCTGCGCCTCCAGCGCTTCCAGGCGATCGGCCAGGCGCCCGACCAGTTCGTCGAGCAGCCGCAGCAGCAGATCGTCGCTGCTGCGGCAGGGGCTGTGCTGCAACTGCGCGGCCACCGCATCCAGCGAGGCCATCGGCTGCTCGCGCTGGGTCACCAGCACCCGCGGCGACACCGCGAAACCGAGCGGCGCGGTCGGCCCGTCCTCGTCCTGGAAACGCGGCACGTTGAGGAACAGCACATCGCCCTCCAGCCGCACCCGGCTGCTGAACTCGATCTCGCCGATGGCCGCGCGCGTCGGCACCGCGAAACCGACCTTCTCGTCGACCTCGGCCAGCTCCGCCTCGCTCGGCCGGCATAGGTCCACCCAGCACACCGGCGTATCGGAGGTGCCGCCGAGGCGATGGATGGTGATCATCGGGACTGGCTCGCGCAGGAAAGGCCGCGAGCATCCGCCAGCCCGCGCGGAGCGTCAACGCCCGCGCGCACGCCGGTTCAGGCTAAGGCTCAGGCGCTGCGGCGCTTCAACGCATAACCCACGCCCAGCAGCAGGAACCACACCGGGCTGGCGAACAACGCCTGGCGGGTGTCGGCCTGCAGGGTCAGCAGCGCCAGTACGAAGGCGAAGAACGCCAGGCACACGTAGCACATGACCACGCCGCCGGGCATCTTGAACGCCGAGGCCGCGTGCAACTGCGGGCGCTTGCGCCGGTAGGCGATGTAGGCGCACAGGATCAGCGACCAGACGAACATGAACAGCACCGCGGCCAACGTGGTGACCAGGGTGAAGGCGGTGACCAGGTTCGGAATCAGGTACATCAGCACGGTGCCGCCGAGCAGGCAGGCGCAGGAGAACAGCAGGCCGCGCGCCGGCACCGCCGCGCGCGAGAGCCGGGCGAAGCCACGCGGCGCGTGGCGCTCCTCGGCCAGGCCGTAGAGCATGCGGCTGGTGGAGAAGATGCCGCTGTTGGCCGAGGACGTGGCCGAGGTCAGCACCACGAAGTTGATCAGGCTGGCCGCAGCCGGCACGCCGGCCAGCACGAACAGCTCCACGAACGGGCTCTTGCCCGGCACCACCTCGCGCCACGGCGTCACCGCCATGATCGCGACCAGCGCCAGCACGTAGAACACCAGGATGCGCACCGGGATCGAGTTGATCGCCTTGGGCAGGTTGCGGCGCGGGTCGGCGGTCTCGGCGGCGGTGGTGCCGACCAGCTCGATGCCGACGAAGGCGAACACCGCGATCTGGAAGCCGGCGAAGAACCCGCCCAGCCCCATCGGGAACATGCCGCCGTCGTTCCACAGGTTGGCCAGCGAGGCCACGTGCCCGGACGGCGACTGGAAGCCCCAGGCGACCAGGCCGGCGCCGGTGAGGATCAGCGCGCAGATGGCGACGATCTTGATCAGCGCGAACCAGAATTCCATCTCGCCGAACAGCTTCACCGTCACCAGGTTCAGCCCCAGCAGCAACAGCACGCACAGCATCGCCGGGATCCACGGCGCCAGCGTCGGGAACCAGAACTGCGCGTAGGCGGCGATCGCGATCACGTCGGCGATGGCGGTGATGATCCAGCAGAACCAGTAGGTCCAGCCGCAGAAGAACCCGGCCCATGGCCCCAGCAGGTCGGTGGAGAAGTCGATGAAGGACTTGTACTCCAGGTTCGACAGCAGCAGTTCGCCCATCGCGCGCATCACGAAGAACAGCATCACGCCGATGATCAGGTACACGAACAGGATCGACGGCCCGGCCAGGCTGATGGTCTTGCCCGAGCCCATGAACAGGCCGGTGCCGATCGCCCCGCCGATCGCGATCAGCTGCAGGTGGCGGTTGGAGAGGCTGCGCTGCAGGTGGTCGGGCTGGGCGGACGGATCGGTCATGGGCGCAGGCCATCGCGAGGGATTAGCCTGCAAACATAGAAGATGGCGGCAGCGCGCGCCAGCCGCGCGTGCGCGGGGTGGCGCCCGCGGCGGCGCGGACCGCGCCGCATGCCGCCGGGACGCCGAACGCTGCCGGACTCAGGCCAGCGCGCCGCCCTGCCCGATCGCAACGAAGCTGAAATCGCGGTCGGACTGGTTGCCGCCGCCGTCGCCGGTCTTCAGCAGCACCTGGCCCGCGTCCAGGCGGATGATCACCGCGTTGTCGCAGGTGTTGCCGTCGCCCGAGTAGATCTGGGTCACCGACACCCCGTCCAGCGCCTGGAACGGCGGCTGGAAGCTCACCAGGTAATGCCCGGTGCTGACGTGCGCCACCGTGTACCCCGCGCCGTTGCGGACCCCGCCGTCCGCGCCGACCACGCCCGCCACCACCCGCACGCCCGCATGGGTGGCGGCGTCGCGCAATTGTTCCATCGCATTGTTGATCATGCCGTTCTCCGATTTCGAAAGGAAAGTCCGATGGCGCGGTGACCGCTGCGCTCCGTCGCGGCCACCCGCCGCTGCCTGCCTCGTCCGTGAGCCGGCAGCATCGCCGCGCTGCGCGCGCGGCCGTATCGGCGATTTCCTGATCGGTGCCGGTGCGGCGACCGAGATCGGCTCAGGCGGGTGCGCTCACACCAGCTTGGTGCGCCGCCACCACCGCGTGACCTTCTCCTCGCGCACCAGAGTGAACAGCCCTGCGCCCAGGATCAGCGCGATGCCCACCGCCATCGGCCAGTCCAGGTGATCGTGGAACAGCCAGTAGCCGAAGCCGATCGCCCACAGCATCTGGCTGTACTGGGTCGGCGCCACCGCGCTGATCGGCGCCGACCGCGAGGCGTACATCATGAAGATCGCGGCCAGGCCGGCGAGCAGGCCGTAGCCGGCCAGCAGGATCCACTGCTGCCAGGTCGGCCAGACGAAGGTCGGCAGCATCAGCAGGCCGCCCATCAGCAGTGGGCCGAGCACGCCGGCGCCGTACAGGGTCAGGCGCTTCTCGCCGGGCCCGGCCATGCGCAGGCTGATCACCGACACCGCCCCGACCAGGCCGCAGACGATCGCCGCGACATGACCCTGGCCCAGGTGCCGGAACCCCGGCCGCAGCACCACCAGCACGCCGATGAAGCCGACGATCACCGCCAGCCAGCGCCGCCAGCGCACCTCCTCCTTGAGCAGCAGCACCGACAGCACGGTGACGAAGATCGGCATCAGGAAGATCAGCGCGAACGCCTCGGCCATTGGCAGCAGGGTGAACGCGGTGACCGCGGACAGATTGCCGGCCGCACCGGTGAACGCGCGCAGCAGCCAGATGCTGGGCCGCTGCGCCACCACCACCTCGCGCCAGCGATCGCCCGGCTTCTTCAGGAACGGCAGCGCGGACAGCATCAACAGCGCCCCGAAGAACACCACCTCGTAGGCCGGCAGCGATCCCTCCAGCCCCTTCACGAAGGCATCGCTGATCGAATAGGCGGCGTAACAGGCGAAACCGAGCAGCACACCCTTGAGCATCATGAGCCTCTTGCGATCGAACAGCGGCCCATACCGGGAGCACGGGAACCGGCGCCCATTATGCGGGGGAACGGAAGCAGCGACCGCACAAACCGTCCAAGACACGACAAATTCTTAAGCAATGCGTTGCTATAAGCCTCAGCGCAACCAAGGGTGCGCCCGCGGTTGCATCCAGGGAGCGGGAATTGCCTCCGTGTCAGGACGACGCAAACCCAAGACCGCCTCGTCGGCCTCCCTGCTGCCTTGAACCCAATCGCAACGCGTCCGTTGCGTGCAGCCAGAGACCGCCCGATGCCACCACTGCCACGTTGTCTGCCTTTCCTCCTTGCGGCAAGCCTGATCGGCTGCCAGCCGTCCGCGCAAACCACAGCGGCCAATCACGCCGCCAACGGCGGCGCGGACTCGCCGCCGCCTGCTGCAGCGACCGCCAAGACGCCCGCTTCGCCGGCGGCGTCCCTTTCCGGGGAGGCGTCCCTGCAACCCTTGCTCAAGCCGGGAGACCAGATCCTCGCCTTCAAACAGCACGACCTGACCGGCACCGGCGGGACCGATGCCGTCGCCATCGTCCGCCACGCCAATGCCGATGCATCAGGCAATACCTGCGAGCTGCTGGTCCTGCAACAGGCGAATGCGACATGGAGCGTGGCCGACCGTAGCCCGCAAGCGGTCGACTGCCTCTACAACGATGTGGCGCGCAACGCGAAGCGCCTGGACGACAACCTGAGTCTGAAGACGCAGGAAATCGTCTACGTCAACCAGCAGGCGCGCAGCAATGTCACCTACACGCTGAAGTACGACTCGGCCAAGAAAGCCTGGTATCTGGCGGAAGCGAGCAGCACGGCACCTGCAGAGAATCCGCAGAGCGGCGCGATGGAGGTCTTCCGCGGAACCGCAAGTTATCCGGCGGACTTCGCATGGACCCCGATCTCGCAGATCGACCCGGAAAAACTGCAGGACGCCATGGACAAGCACCGCGCCGTCGTCCAGTGATCCGATTCTAAGGAGAGAACCATGCCCCGTTTCAACGAAAGCTCGGCGCTGCTGCTCAAGACTGCGGTTGATTCCGGCATCACCTCGCCGACGGAACTGGCCAACCTGATGGGAAACGCCGCTGTCGAGACCGGCCACTTTCGCCGGATGCACGAGAACCTGGGCTATACCTCGGCCGACAGCGTGATCGCCGCGGTCTCCTCGGCCGATGACCGCTTCACCCGCAAGCAGGTGGAGGACGCCGTCGCCAGCCGCGACCCGCAGCGCATTGCCACCGTGATGTACGAAAACCGCGCCGATCTCGGCAATACCGAACCCGGCGACGGCTGGCGGTTTCATGGCCGCGGCTATCTGCAGTACACCGGCCGCGACAACTACGAGCGCTACGGCCAGCGCTTCAATGTCGATCTGGCCAACAACCCGGACCTGGCGGCCGAGCCGCAGACGGCGGCCAATCTCGCGGTGGCCTATTGGCGGGATCGCGTGCCGGAGAACCTGCGCGACAACGCCCGTGCAGCGGGCCGCATCATCAATGGTGGCGACAACGGTGCCAACGAACGCGTGCAGGCCGCGAACCAGTGGGCCCAGACCATCACACCCGAGCTGGTCGCCGACATCCAGAGCGGCAAGGTCTCGCTGCAGCAGTTGGCCAGCATGGGGGGAGATGAGCGCAACCAGCAGACCCGGGCACTGCAGGAACAGTTGGCTGAACTGGGCTACCGGGGCGCCGACGGCAAGCCGTTGAAGCCGGATGGCGATTTCGGACGCAATACGCGCCATGCCCTGAAAGAATTCCAGCGCGCGCATGGCCTGGATGACGATGCCGTTGTCGGACGCGACACACGGGCAGCTTTGGCCGAGGCCAAGCGCTCGCCCCTGCTCTCCGAAGCCACGCACGCCGACCATCCGTTCTTCAACGCACTGCGCGAACGCATGCCCGGCGCCACCGACGCGCAGGTCGCGCACACCCTGCAAGCGGCCAAGGCCGAGGGCATCCAGGGTCCCCAGCAACTGCAGACGGTCACGGTGCAGGACAAGGTTGCGTTCGTCGCCGGCACTACGCCGGGGTTTCGTGCGCGTGTCGATCTGGACCAGGTGCCGACGCTGCAGGAAAGCACCCGCCAGGTGGATGCGCAGAATCAGCAGCGCGATCAAGTATTGCAGCAGCCGGCCCCGCAACAGGAACCTGCGCAGGCACGCGGCGGCATGGCGCAGTGAACGAAGCTGCCGCGCAGCGCGCGGCGCCTGGGTCCCGGTGAGATATGCAGCGGAGAGCAAAGCGCTTCTGCCGAAGAAGCGCTTTGGTCCAGTGCCGCGATCCGCCCGGCGCGCCGCGCACGCATGGGCGGCAGATGCGGCCTCCGCCGCTCACAGCCATCCCCTGACGGGGCCACGTCGGTTACGATGCGCTCCCGCATCCGAGCCCCGTGCCGCGCCGTGGCGCCGGCAGATCCCACGTGACCCGCTATTCCGGCCCCCTGCTCACCCGTCCGCTCGCCGCCGCACTGCTCGCCGCGCGCGATGCCGGCGCCGCCACCTGGTCCGGTTCGCTGGACCTGGAGCGCAGTCAGGGTCAAGCATTGCTTGGCACTGAAAGTTGGCAGTGGCAGGGACGCGACTATCCGTATCCGGGCAAGCTCAAGGACCGCACGCTCTACTACTGGGACGGCGAGGAATTCGCCGCGGTGTCGCGCTTCGGTGGCGCGCTGATCAAGCTGGTGCCGACCGAGTGGGGCGCGCCGACCTTCGAGATCGACGGCATCAAGATGTTGCCCAGCGCGCAGCTGTCGCCGTTCGAGGACGCACGGCGCAAGGTGGCGCTGGTGGAACCGCGCGGCAAGCAGGTGCTGGATACCTGCGGCGGCCTCGGCTATTTCGCCGCCTGCGCACTGGAGGCCGGCGTGGCGCGGCTGCACTCGTTCGAGAAGAACGCCGACGTGCTGTGGCTGCGCACGCTCAATCCGTGGTCGCCGGATCCGGCCGCCAGCGACGGTCGCCTGCAGCTCACCCATGGCGATGTCGGCGCCGCCATCGGCGGCATCGCCGACGCATCGATGGACGCGATCCTGCACGACCCGCCACGCTTCGGCATCGCCGGCGAACTCTACGCACAGACCTTCTACGACCAGCTCGCGCGGGTCCTGCGCCGCGGCGGCCGGCTGTTCCACTACACCGGCACGCCGAACAAGCTCACCAGCGGCCGCGACGTGCCACGCGAGGTGGCCAGGCGCCTGGAGAAGGCCGGCTTCGCCGCGCAACTGGCGCTGGACGGGGTGCTGGCCACGCGCCGCTGAGGCGGCGTCGCGACCGACGCGTCAGATCGAGGCGAGCAGGTGCTCGCGCAACCAGCGGTGCGCCGGATCGCGGTGCACGCGCTCGTGCCAGAGCATGGCCATTTCGTAGCCGGGCAGTTCCAGCGGTGGCGCGCACACCCGCAGGCCGGGCTGGTCGCGCACCAGGCGCTCGGGCAGCATCGCCACCAGGTCGCTGCGCTGGAGTGCGGCGACCACGAACTGGAAGTGCGGCACCGATAGCACCACCCGCCGCTGCAGGCCGTGCGCGCGCAAGGCCGCATCGGTGACGCCGCTGAAACCGCCGCCATCGGGCGAGACGATGACGTGTTCGAGCGTGCAGAACTGCGCCAGGCTCGGCCGCCGGCGCAACCGCGGATGACCGGCACGGCCGACCAGCACGTAGCGCTCGGCGAACAGCGTGCGCCGGCGCAGGCCGGGTGGCGCGTCGGCGACGGTGTGCAGGGCCAGGTCGATCTGGCCCTGTTCGGCCTGCTGCGCGATCGTCGGCGGCGCCAGCTGCAGCACCGCCAGTTGGGTGCCCGGCGCCACCCGCCGCAAGGCGGCGATCGCCGGCAGCAGCACGGTGGAGGCGCCGTAGTCGCTGGCCGCCACCCGCCACAGCGTCTGTGCGCGCGCCGGATCGAACGGCGCGTCCGGTGCCACCGCCTGTTGCAGCGCCTGCAAGGCCTCGCGCAACGGGGCGCGCAGCGCTTCGGCGCGGGCGGTGGGGCGCATGCCGCGCGGCCCCGGCAGCAGCAACGGATCGCCCAGCGCCTCGCGCAACTTGGCCAGGTGCACGCTGACCGAGGGCTGCGACAGATGCAGGCGCGCCGCGGCGCGGGTCACGTTGTGGGTGTCGAGCAACGTGTCCAGGGTCAGCAGCAGATTGAGGTCCAGGCGCCGCAGATCAACCATGGCAATAGCGACTATCAAGGCAATTCATTTCCACTATAGCGGAGCGCGGCCTAGCGTGGAGACCTTCCCTCACCGAGAACCCGCATGAACGTCCTGCTGGTCTATGCCCACCCCGAACCCGCCTCGCTCAATGGCGCCCTCAAGCAGGTGGCGGTGCACCGCCTGCAGGCCGCCGGCCATCGCGTGCAGGTGTCGGACCTGTATGCAATGAACTGGAAAACCACCGTCGACGCGCAGGACAGCCTGGATGGCGCCGCGGAGGCCCGCTTCGATCCCTCGCGCGACTCGCGGCGCGCCTTCGCCAGCGGCCGCCAGCGCGCAGACATCGCCGCCGAGCAGGACAAGCTGCGCTGGGCCGATGCGGTGCTGCTGCAGTTCCCGCTGTGGTGGTTCTCGATGCCGGCCATCCTCAAGGGCTGGGTGGATCGGGTGTACGCCTGCGGCTTCGCCTACGGCGTCGGCGAACATTCCGACACGCACTGGGGCGACCGCTACGGCGAAGGCATGTTGGCCGGCAAGCGCGCGATGCTGATCGTCACCGCTGGCGGCTGGGAATCGCACTACGCGCCACGCGGCATCAACGGCCCCATCGACGACCTGCTGTTCCCGATCCAGCACGGCATCCTGCATTACCCGGGCTTCGACGTATTGGCGCCGTTCGTGGTCTACCGCAGCGGCCGCATGGATGCGCCGCGTTTCGCGCAGACCAGCGCGGCGCTGGGCGAACGGCTGGACACGCTGTTCAGTACCGCGCCGATCGCGTTCCGCAAGCAGAATGCAGGCGATTACGCGATCCCGGCACTGACGCTGCGGGAGGGTCTCGCGCCCGGCCGCAGCGGCTTCGGCATCCATGTGGACGACATGGACGCGCAAGTGGCAACAACCTCCGACCGCACAGCGTCGACGCCGGCGACGTAGGCGCGGTGCCGGCAGCGCACCTGTAGGATGCAGGCGACCGCCACTCCGTTGGAACCGCCGCGCCGATGTCCACCGCCGTCTTCGTCCGCCTGCTGACCGTGTGCGCAGCCGCCTTGCTCGGCGCCTGCGCCACGCAGGCGCCGCGCATGCCCGAGCGCACGCCCAGCGAGGTCAAGGCCGACATCGCCCGGCGTATCCCGGCCACGGTGCCCGATCGCCGCGGCTGGGCCGACGACGTCTACGTGGCCCTGGCCTCGCAGAACCTGCCCACCAGCGCCGACAGCATCTGTGCGGTCCTTGCGGTCATCGAACAGGAATCGACCTACCAGACCAACCCACCGGTACCGGGCCTGGGCAAGATCGCACGAGCGGAACTGCAACGGCGCGCGGCGGCGGTGCATTTGCCGGCGTTCGCGCTGGATGCGGCGCTGCAATTGCGCGGGCCGGATGGGCGCAGCTATGCCGAGCGTCTGGCCGCCGCGCGCACAGAGCAGGATCTCAGCACCATTTTCGAGGACATCGCCGGCAGCGTGCCGCTGGGCCAGCGCCTGTTCGGCGACCTCAACCCGGTGCACACCGCCGGGCCGATGCAGGTGAGCATCGCCTTCGCGCAGACGCATACCGACGGCTATCCGTATCCGCTGAGCGACGGCGTACGCCACGCGGTGTTCAGCCGCCGCGGCGGCATCTGGTTCGGTACCCGCCACCTGCTCGGCTACCCCAACGAAGCGACGATGCTGTATCGCTTCGCCGACTTCAATGCTGGCTGGTACGCCAGCCGCAATGCCGCGTTCCAGGCCGCGCTGGCGCGCGCCAGCGGCATCTCGCTCGCCCTCGATGGCGATCTGCTGACGCCCGGCGCCGACCTCGACGCCCCCGGCGCCACCGAACGCGCTGCACGCAGCCTGGGCACGCAACTGGGCATGGACGCGCGCACGATTCGCGGCGCGTTGCAGCGCGGCAGCGAGGCGGATTTCGCCGACAGTGCGCTGTATCGCCAGGTGTTCGCACTGGCCGACCGCGATGCCGGCAAGCCGCTGCCGCGCGCGGTGCTGCCGGGCATCGCCCTGGAAAGCCCGAAGATCACCCGCACGCTCACCACCGCCTGGTTCGCGCAGCGCGTGGCCGAGCGCTGGCAGCGTTGTCTGGCCAAGTGACGCCGCGACGCACCGATGGCAGCGCATTACTTCGGCTTGCGCAACGCCATCAGCGCCCAGCCCGTGGCGATGGCCAGTGCCAGCAACACGAGGCAGACCACGCTGTCCCACGCGATCGAGAACCAGTAGTGGCCGGGATCGGTCGCCAGCAGATAGATCCGTTTCGGTCCGGCTCTCGGTACGCTGATGTACACGCCGCTCTGCAGTGCTTTCGCCAGCAGGTACAGCTTCATCGCGGCGCTCGCCACCATGACCGCCGCCATCAACACCAACACCGGCCGTTCCAGACGCGCGACCAGCCGTTGCAGGCGCGTGGGTGTCGGCATGGGCGGGGGCGGTCGTCGTTGGCGTTTGCCCATGGCTTCTTCGCCTGCGCTAGGCACTGCAGTCTAGAGCGATGCCGGAGAACGCCGGCACAACGCGCCGCAGCGCACACCGCGACGCGCCTCGCCTGCGCCGACGCGCCAGCACTAGCCCACCGCGCGCTGCCCTGGCGCGCCGAGCAGGCCGATCCGGCGGAACCACAGTTCCAGCGGCACCGTAACCAGCGGCGGCAGTGCCGCCAGCAAACTCAGTGCCCACGCCCACCAGGGCCAACGCAGCCGCAGCGCGGCGAGCAGGCTGGCGGCCACGTACAGCAGGAACGCCACGCCATGCAGGCGACCGAACAGCCACACGCCCAGTTCGGTGGTCTGGGTGCCGTACTTGAGCAACATGCCGAGCAGCAGGCCGGCCCAGGTCAGGCCTTCGAACACGGCGGCAGCGGCGAACAGCCGGCCCACCGGCGACAACGGAGAAGAAGACAGGGACACGCGCGACTCCAGTGAGGGAACAAGGCCGCGACGCGATGGCGGCGGCGACGCCCGCTGGCAGTGGCATTGTAGAGCGTGTGTTCACGCCTGGCGCACAAGCGTGTCGCGCCACGGTAGGCATGCGCCAGGCACGCCAATCAGATCGATCCGTCACCCGCTGGCCGGCAGTGCGACGCAGCGCACCGTCGCAGCGCTCAGCGGCGCTGTTCCAGCACCGCCACGTCGTCGGGCGCCAGCCGCACCATGTCGCTGCTCGGCGCCGGACCCAGCAGCGAACGCATCGCTACCGGCAACCGCACGGCGTGCGCGACGGTGCCGTGGTTGATCAGCACCAGGATGCGACGCGCGCCATCGCTGCGCACGCCCACTTCCACGTCGTCCGGCACGTCGGCCAGCGGCGCGTGCACATCGGCATCGCGCAGCCAATCGCCGGTGAGGCGGTCGAGAGTGGCATCGTCGAACCAGCCACCGACGTAGCTGATGCGGCCCTTGCCGACACACCGGGTCAGCAGCGCCGGCGCGCCGTCCAGCCAGCCATTGGCGGTGCCGTACTGCAGCGGTGCGGTGGTGTCGGCAGCGGTGGCCTGCAACTGTTCGGCCCAGATCCTGGCGCTGCCGTCGGCGCCCGCGCCGACCAGCGGGATCGGCTTGTCCAGCGCGTAGAACTGCTCCACGCGTCCGCCGAGCAACGCCGCCAGCGGGCCGGGCTGGCGCTGCGGATGCAGGCCGTTGTCGATGTTCTTCATGCCGCTGCGCGGCCCCAGCACCAGGTGCCCACCGTGTTCGACATAGGCCTTCAGCCGCTGCGCCTGCGCCTCGGTCAGCACGTTCAGCGCCGGCGCCACCACCAGCTTGTAGCGCTCCAGCGGCGCCATCGCCGAGACCACGTCGACCACCTGCGCCTGCTGCCGCAGCGGACGGTAGAAGCTCTTCATCTGCACGACCGGATCGAAGTCGGCCGCGTGCTTCTGGAAGCCGATCGCCCAGCGGCTGTCGAAGTCGTTGATCAGCGCCACCTGCGCCTGCGGCGTGGTGCCGGCCAGCGCCGGACCGGCCTTGGCGAACTCGGCGCCGACCTGCTGGATCTCCGCATACACCGGCACCGGTGCGCCATCGGCGCCGACCAGGGTGCCGTGGTATTCCTCCTGGCCGTTGGGTGCGGCGCGCCACTGCCAGTACGAGACCGCATCGGCACCATGCGCCACCGCCTGCCACGCCATCGCCCGCACCTGGCCCTTGCGCAGGGCGACGTTGGTCGCGCGCCAGTTGACGAAGCCCGGCTGGGTTTCCATCACCCAGTAGTTGCGCTGCTTGTAGCCGCGGGTCAGATCGTGGCGGGCGGCGTTGTCGACCCAGTCGTAGCGCTCGCCGGCCACGTAATCGTCCCAGGCGGCGATGTCGAGCACGCCGTGCACGGTGTAGGCATCGAAGCCGGCGAACCAGCCCATGGTGTTGGTGGTGATGAACTGGCGCGGATCGGCGTGCGGGCGGATCGCGTCGATCTGATTGCGCGAGTAGTCGGTCCAGGTGTCGCTGACGAAGCGCTTCCACTCCAGCAACAGCGCCGGATTTTCCTCGTCCTCGCGCACCGGGATCTGCGCGAAATCGTTGTAGGTCTGGCTCCAGTACGCCGTGGCCCAGCGCTGGTTGAGCGCCTCGATGCTGCCGTACTTGCGCTGCAGCCAGGCGCGGAACTGCGCCTTGGCCTCGGGGTCGAACGAGGACTGGGCGTACTCGTTGTCCAGTTGCCAGCCGACCACATGCGGGTTGTGCCCGTAGCGCTGCGCCATCTGTTCGGCGATGGCATGCGCAAAGCGCCGGTAGCGGGTGCTGGCGAAGGAGAACTGCTGGCGGTTGCCGTGCTCGTCGCGCACGCCGTCCTGGCTAACCCGCAAGGTGTCCGGATAGGCCTGGGTCAACCACGCCGGCGGCGCCGCGGTCGGCGTGCCCAGCACCACCACCATGCCATGCCGCGCAGCCGCGGCGATGGCGCGGTCCATCCAGTCGAAATCGTACTGCCCCTCGCGCGGCTCCATCCGGCTCCAGGCGAACTCGCCGATCCGCACCACGCGCACGTGCGCCGCCTGCATCAGCGCCAGATCGTGCTCCCACTGCGCCTCCGGCCACTGCTCCGGATACCAGGCCACGCCCAGCAACAGCGGCGCGACGTCGCGATAGCGGGTGGCCTGCGCCTGTGCCAACAGCGGCAGGCAGAGCAGGATCGACAGCATCGCAGCGAACAGGGCAACGCCGCAGCGTTGCGGAATACGGAACAGTGGCATGCGCAACACCTTCGCAAGAGGAAACGCCGGCACGCCCTCTGCGCTCTGCCAGCGCCTGCATTGTGCGCAGTTTTGGCGTGCGCGCACTTGTGCATCTTGCGGCGTTTGCACGCGCAACTGCGCACAATCCGCAGGCGTCTCCCTCGCTACGCAGCGGCGCAAGCACCCACGCTGCATCGCGTCATCCGGCGTGGCATGCGCGCCGTACGGACTGAGGACACGGTTGCGCTCGCCTTGCGCCACCGGTCTCACTTGCCGGGTTTGGACGATGGCGACATTGAAATGGTCATCTGCGCTGGCTAGCGTCACGCCTCCCCCACCGTTGGACACATCATGAAGACCCCCCACTTGCTCGGCACCTTGCTCGCCGCGGCCGCCACGCTGTTCTCGGCCGGCGCCGCCCTGGCACAGACCGTCACCGTCACCCCGAGCGAGGTCCACCAGACCATCCAGGGCTTCGGCGGCATGAACGGCGCCGGCTGGATCGCCGATCTCACCCCGGCCCAGGTCGACCTGGCGTTCGGCAGCGACACCGGACAGATCGGCCTGTCGATCATGCGCATGCGCATCGATCCGTCCAGCTCCGGCTGGAGCCAGCAGGTGCCCTCGGCGGTGCGGGCCCGCGCGCACGGCGCGGTGCTGCTGGCCACGCCGTGGTCGGCACCGGCCTACATGAAGTCCAACAACACCCTCAACAATGGCGGCAAGCTGCTGTCGCAGTACTACGATGCCTACGCCAAGCACCTGCTGGACTTCACCGCCTACATGGACAGCAAGGGCGCGCCGATCTACGCCCTGTCGCTGCAGAACGAGCCGGACTGGCATCCGGACTACGAGTCGGGCGACTGGAACGGCACCGACTTCCTCAACTTCATCAGCGCGCAGGGTGCGAAGTTCGGCAAGTTCAAGCTGCTCGCCGCCGAGTCGCTGGGCTTCAACACCGCGCTGACCGACCCGGTGCTCAACAGCAGCGCCGCTCAGTACCTGTCCATCGTCGGCGGGCACCTTTATGGCGTACAGCCCAAGGACTACCCGCTGGCGCGCAGCAAGGGCAAGCAACTGTGGATGACCGAGCACTACACCGACAACACCGACGGCAACGCCTGGCCGTCGGCGCTGGGTGTGGCCAGCGAACTGCACAACAGCATGCTGGCGAACTACAGCGGCTATATCTGGTGGTACATCCGCCGCAGCTACGGGCTGATCGCCGAGAACGGCACGGTGAGCAAGCGCGGCTACGTGATGTCGCAATACGCGCGCTTCGTGCGCCCGGGCTCGGTGCGCATCGGCGCCACCGCCGCGCCGTACAACGACGTCGCCGTCAGCGCCTACAAGACCCCGAGCGGCAAGCTGGTCCTGGTGGCGGTCAATACCGGCACCCAGCATCGGCAGATCACCGTGCGCGTGCCCGCCGGCAGCGCTACCGCGTTCACCAAGTACAGCACCTCGTCCACTCTCAACGTCGGCTACGGCGGCAAATACAGCGTTGCGTCGGGCCAGACCGTCGTCTACGTCGACCCGCAGAGCGTGGCGACGCTGGTGGGCGAGTGATCGGCACGATGGTTTGAATTTGTTGGATCGACCCGCGGCAGCCGAGCACTGCCGCGGGTTGGTTTCTCCTACTGCCTAGCTGCGTCATCGCGGTGCCACGCCTTGCGCGTCGGTACCGCGATACGCGCCAGCGATCAGCCCAGCTTGGCCAGGAAACCCAGCAGCGCCTGATTGAACTCCTCGGCATGGCTGGTATTGCAGCCGTGCGGCGCATCCTTCAGCAGCACCACGTCGCTGCCGGCGATGGCGCGATGGGTGCGCTGGCCGGAGCCTTCGTACGGCACGGTGGCATCGGAATCGCCGTGCAGCACCAGGGTCGGCACGTCGACCTTCTTGAGATCCTCGCGGAAATCGGTGGTGCCGAACGCCTGCATGCAGCCCAGCGCCGCGGTCTGGTCGCTTTGCAGGCACAGCGCGATCGCTTCCTGGCGCTGCGCCTCGCTGACCTTCAGCGTGCCGTGGGCGCTGAAGAAGCCGCGGGTGAAGTCGTCGAAGAAGGTTTCGCGCGAGGCCTTCAGCCCCTGCTCCATCTCCTGCGCCTGCTCCTTGCTGAGCGGCCCTTCCGGGTTGTCGTCGGTCTTGAGCATGTAGGGCGGCACCGCGGAGGCGAACACCACCCCGGCCAGCTTCCCGGTGCCATGCTTCGCCACGTAGCGCGCCACCTCGCCGCCGCCCATCGAGAACCCGACCAGCACCGCATCGCGCAGTTGCTTGTCCTCAAGGATGCCGGCCAGATCATCGGCCAGGGTGTCGTACTCGTAACCGTCGGCCGGCTTCTCCGAACGGCCGAAGCCGCGGCGATCGTAGGCGATGACCCGGTAGCCGGCCTGCTGCAGCGGACCGACCTGGTCCTTCCACGCCTCGGCCGACAGCGGCCAGCCATGGATCAGGATCACCGGACGACCGGCACCGCCGGTATCTTCGACATGCAGACGGACGCGTGCGCTGGTGGCAGCCATTGGCAAGACCTCGTGGTGGGGAGTCGCGGCAGCTTCCGCTGTCGTATGTCCGGCCCGCGTGAGCGCCGTGTGTCGGGGCGTTTAACGCGGCGCGCGGCGCTCAACCGATCCGCGGCAGGGCGCGGGTCAGCTGTGCCAGCGCATCCCGCGCGATGTTGTGGAATGCCGCGGACATGTGCGCGTCGGCGATGACGCGCTCCCAGGACGTCACCGCCATGCCGGCCGCTGCGCGCCAGTCGTCGCGCTGGTCCGGCTACGGCAGCGCCCAGGCGCTCCGCACCCACCAGGCTCCGCCAGCCATTGCGCGGCACCTGCGGCGCGAACAGCCATCAGTCAACGCGCCAGGCCACATCCACGCCGGAAGACGACACGGAGCCCGCGCGAACGCACAACGTCGGGCCTCGCGCACGCCTGCGATCGAATAGATACATGAATAGATAATCGACTGACGCAGGGCACGGTCTTGCCTGCTTCTCTTGGTTTTTTGCATCCATGCGTCAATCCAGAACGCCAGCCGTGAATAGACTGATGAATAGATACTTGCACCGATCGGTCGCTTCGATGTCTCGAAACGACCGATCGCGAGCGCCTGCTGGCGCTCGCCCGATCAAACGATCAACACGGTCACGCAAGCGCGCCTGTCATCACGTCCAGTTGTCGTTGCCGAAGTCGCCATCGTCCTGGAAGTCCTGGCCCATGTCCTGCTGCGGCGTGTCGTCGTAGTAGTTGTTGGTGATGTTCTCGACCACCGTCTCCTGCGGCGCGCCGCCGCCGAACAGGCCGCCGCCGTGGTGGCCGCCCAGCAGGCTTTCCACGCCCTCGAACAGGAACATGCCGCCGGCCACGCCAGCCGCGGTGGTGGCCGCGCTGCTGAGGAAGCTGGGGCCACGCGCGGGGGCCGGAGCCGGCGCCGGCTCCGCGGCCGCAGCGCCACCACCGAACCAGCGCTCGCGCCAGCCGGGCGCGCCGGCGCCCGCGGCGCCTGCGGCAGGCGCCGGCGGCAACGGCGGCGGCGCCGCGTTGAAGCCCTGGCCCAGGAAGCTGGCCGGCGGCGGCGGGGGCGTGGCCGCCTGCTGCAGCTGCGCGATCTGCGCCTTGGCGGCCTCCAGCGCGTGCTCCAGCAGCAGGGTGCGCTGCACCAGCAGATACGCGGCATCGGGTTGATCGGCCAGGCGCGCGTGGATCAACGCGTCGGCCTGTGGATCTTTGGCCACCCCGCCGGCGCTGCGCAGGCGCGCCAGGAAGTCTTCGAGAAGCTGCTGTTCTTGCGGAGTCATACCCGTACCTGGATGCGATGACCGGCCCAGTGCCGGCACGGCACGGTATGGGCATCGCCCGGGCGGCGCCAAGGGCATGGTCTCCGCGCCAGTGCGCCGGCATTCATGCAGGCGCCGTCGCTGCGGAGCCTGCTGCGCATGACTTTCGACAGATCCGGACACTACGCGACTTGACTACATTTGTAGTTAAGCGGGACGGAGAGCACCGATGGACGGACGCAACACGCGATGGGCAACCGCATTGGGCTTGGCCCTGCTGGCAGCGGCCCCGGCCTGGGCCAGCGAACAGTGGATCGTGGCGACGGATCTGTGGGGCAACCGGCTGTACCAGACACTGGAGCTGGATGCGCACGGCGACCGGCTGCAGGGACGGCTGGACGCCGACCCCGTCCAGGGCACCCGCACCGGCAATGCGATCGCGTTCACCGCCACCGGCGCCGACGGGCGCCTGTCCCGCTTCGACGGACGCGTGGATGGCGCGCGCATGCAAGGCCACAGCACGCGCCCCGATCCCAATGCTGACGACGTTCGCGCCGCCCACACCTTCGACGCCTGGCGCGTCCCGGCACGCACGAGCGCGGTGGCGCAGATGCACGTGTTCGTGCCCCGCGACTACGCCAACACCTTCAGCGCCGACCGTGCGCCGGCGCTGCTGCTGTGGCCGGGCGACAGCGTGCGCACCCAGACCCTGGACTCCGGCGGCGTGGATGCCGATGGCAAAACCCGCGCCCTGTTCGGCAACCCGCAGGTCGGCCCGTTCTTCGTCGTCGGCGCCGAGCCCGGGGACATGCTCGCCGTGCACCTGGTGGCACTGCGGCTCAATCGCGACACCGCCGACAGCCTCGACGGCCTGGTCGGCCGCCTGCAGACGCCGTACATGGCCACGCAGGCGGCCGGGCTCGGCAAACATGTGCGCTGGCGCCTGGACCGCGATGCCGGGACAGCCCGGCCGCTCGATGCCGAAGGCGCGATGCGCACGTTCGCCGTGCCGGTGCAGCCGATGCTCGGCGGGCTGGCGGCGGCACCCGGATTCGGCAGCGCCGCGCTGTCCACCGGCGATACCGGCGTCGGCGGCGGCAACATGGATTTCAACGCGGTGGTGGCGGGCAGCACGGTGTACCTGCCCGTGCAGCAGCCCGGCGCGCTGCTGTATCTGGGCGATGGCCATGCCGTACAGGGCGACGGCGAAACCACGCAGTGGGCACTGGAAACCTCGCTGGACGTCGAGTTCCGCGTGGAGCTGGTGAAACATCATCCGATCGCGATGCCACGCGTGGAATCCCCCGAGCAGATCGCGGTGCTGGGCCAGGCCGGTTCCAGCGACGACGCACTGCGCCTGGCCACCTCCGGCCTGTTGCGCTGGCTGCAGCAGGACTACGGCCTGTCGCTGGCGCAGGCCACACAAGTGCTGGGCGTCGCCGCCCGCTATCGCGTGGCCAACCTGGCCGGACGCAGCGTCGGCGTGGCCGCCAGCATCGACAAGGCGGTGCTGCGCACCTTGCAGCCGCTCGCATCTCCAACATCGGACCAGACCGAACAGTCGTCGGCGAGATAGCGCTGCACGCGCACGCCGATCCGCACTATTTCGACTTCGCCGCGTCGGCTCCCGACGCATCGCGCGGCAAACGCGCGGCCCACATGTTGTCGACCAGGTTCGGATACGGGCGACCGTTCTCCTCGGCGCGCTGTTTCGCTGCTTCCTTTTGCGACGCTGACAACGGCTGGCTGCGCTGGCCGCGCGGATTCGGCTTCTTCCACGGAGGCGTCTTGGACGAGGGCATGGGCGTCATGGTGAGTCGAAAGATGCCATCGTGATCCCGTTATGCGTGGGTGGGTGGTGAAGGACCGTGCCCTACGCTATTCGGAATCCACCCCGGCCAGCGCAAACACCCACCGCGGCACCACAGGCTCGCCCGCATAGAAGTTCTTGGGCTTGTCCTCGGCCATCGCCCAGCGGTGCAGCCAGCTGATGCCGCCGGCGCCGGTGTAGCCCTCGGCGTGGGTGTAGGCGGGATCGCGCAGCGCCTCATCCAGCCCGATGAAGGTATAGCCGCGGCGGCGCGTGGCCGCGACCAGATCCGGGAAGGCGGCAGCGTTGAGCGCGTTGGCGTGCATCAGCCACACCTGCGGGATGCGGCGGCCGAACAGGGCCTGCGATTCGCGCTCGAAGAAATCCAGCTTGTTGAGCATGTACGGCACGTAGCCCTTGCGCAGCCGCAGCAGCATGGCGTCGCGTGCCGGGCCAGGCGGCTCGTCCAGCACATGCGCGTAGGCGAACGCCCAGACCCATTCGCCACTGTCCACGGTGACCGGCGCAATGCGGTAGCCGTGCGCGGCCAAGAACGCGTTGACGGCCTCGCGATCGGCGACGCTGCGGCCGGTCGCCAGGTACGGATGACGGAACCACTGCAGCGACTGGCCACGTTCGGCGAGCAACGGCCGCAAGGTGCGCTCGCCACGTACGACCGCGTCCTCGTACGTCGGCACGCCGACCTTGTGCAGGTTCAAGTGACCATAGGTGTGGTTGCCCAGCGCATAGCCCGCGTCCAGCCAGTCGCGCAGCATCGCCACGCGTTGCGGCTGCACCTGGCCGCCCTGCTCGAGCTTGTCCTCGTTGACGAAGCCGACGATGGGCACCTGCGCCTGCCGCAGCGCCGCCATCAACTGCGCATGCAGCACCGGCAACTGCGCTGGCGGCGTCTGCTCGATGCGCTGCCACGGCAGGTCGTCGATGGTCACCGCGATGCGGCGCGTGTCGTCCTGGGCCTGGGCAAGCACGGCGACGCACAGCAGGGCCGGCAGCAACAGGCAGCGAAGTACTCTCATCGGACGCCCCCAGTATGGACTTGCCAGTCTATACGCACACAGGCGGAGGACACCAAGGAGCACCTATCAGCTGATTGCGCGCCCTGCCTGGCCGATTCACCTGCAAGAGCCAGGCACCGAAGATTCAATGCCCTGCGTGTGCGTTGCCACGATCCTGCGAGCAGGATAAAGGAGAGCGGCGTTCCATGTTCCGAGCCAGCACCCCGACCAGTTGCTCGCGCGCCAAGCGCTTTCGTGCAGGCGACAGGGCCGGCAGGATCTCCACAAGCGCATCGCTGAGCGGCAGCGACCAGGTCGCCTTTGGGCCATCCATCTCTTCATTTCTTCGGCCACCTGGCATGCCGTGGATCCACGCCAGCATGAACGGCTTCTGCGACTGCGAATGGAACACCAGCGGCGCCCCATGTTCGGGCACGATGCGGACCGTCATGGACGGGCTATCGTCGGTCCATGGGATAGTTTCGCGATAGAGTCGTTCGAGCGCTGTCCTCACGCTGCCCGCAGTCGCTATTGCGGCGCGCCACTGACGTTGCTGCAGAGGTGAGCAATCCCCAGCAGCGAACAGCGTATTGCGAATTCTGGCGATCGTCTCCGGTGCCATCACCCGCTGCTGCACTACGCCCAGCCCGGTCGCGCGATCGATGCGGGGAGCGCGCGCCGCCGCGAACAACGCCATCACCTTGTCCGTGGCGACCCGCTGTTCGGCGTGCTTCGCACCCTCCTTGTCCGTCCACCGCATGACGAACCCCATGCCATTGCGCGCCGGAACCAAGTGGAAACGTTCATCGACGTATCCCCACCCCATGTACGTGTACTGGATCGAGACCGAGGCGACCCTGATCGGCTCTTGCCGCCTGACCGGCGCTTGAGCACGGCCGGCGGCGAACAAGCAGAGTGAAGCCAAGGCGATGACGACGAACAATGCGCGACGCATACGATTCCCCCTAGGGCAGGCAAGGTAGTTCACCTCTTATGAGGAGGGAAGAGGGGCGGTTAGATCGACGGCCAAGACCGAGTGCCGGCAACACCCCTACGGCGAGAACCACGACATGGTGAGCGACACGTAGCAGATGGAGCGGACCCGGCGTGGAGGCACCATCCAGCGCTGCGCCTGCAACTGGACCTGCGCTCCGACGAGATCATCTGGGTCGCGTCACGTTGTCTCGCTCACCCGGCTCGAAGTCCCTGCCGGGCGTTCCAGCGTAGTGAGGCTCCACGTCGGCGCTTGCCCGACGTCCGCGTATCGGGCGTCCGCACAGCGGACGAAACGCATCGGCATCTCGATCGCAGAGCGCCGTGACGCCCAGACGACGACACCGAATTGCTGTTCATTTTCGAGCCAGCCACTGCGCCGGCATCCGCGTAACCTTGCCCGCCTCCCACGTTCGTTTCGTGCCAGGCGCCTTCGATGTCTCCTGCTTCGTCTTCGCATACGCCGCTGTCGCCGGCGCCCTCGCTCGCGCCTGCGTTGGCCGCCGCGCACATGCCGCGCCGGTTCGCGCCACTGGACCGGCGCGTGTTGCGTCTCTGCGCCTTGGCGCTGCTGGTCGGCGCACTGGTGGCACTGGCCGCGCACGTGCTGATCGCATTGATCGCGCTCGCCACCAACCTCGCCTACTACGGCCGCTGGAGCATCGAAGCGGCCAGCCCCGCCGGGCACCACCTCGGCGCGTGGGCGATCGGGCTGCCGGTAGTCGGCGGCCTGATCGTCGGCGCGATGGCGCGCTGGGGATCGCGTGCAATCCGTGGCCACGGCATTCCGGAAGCGATGGAACAGATACTGCGCAACGAAAGCCGCATCCCGCCACGGATGATCTGGCTCAAGCCGCTGTCTTCCGCGGTGGCCATCGGCACCGGCGGGCCGTTTGGCGCGGAAGGGCCGATCATCGCCACCGGCGGCGCGCTAGGCTCGCTGTTCGGGCAATGGCTGCGTGTCACCGCCGACGAACGCAAGGTCCTGCTCGCCGCGGGCGCGGCTGCCGGCACCGCGGCGGTGTTCGCCGCGCCGATCTCCGCGGTGCTGCTGGCGATCGAACTGCTGCTGTTCGAATGGCGCGCGCGATCGCTGACCCCGGTGGCGCTGGCCGCGGCGGTCGGCGCCGGCGCGCATCTGGCGCTGGAAGGCAGCGCACCGATGTTCGCGGTGCCGGCGCTGGCCGCACCAGATGCGCTGGCAGTGATGGCCTACGTGGCGCTCGGCCTGCTCTGCGGTCTCGCCGGTGTCGGCATCACCAAGCTCACCTATGCCATCGAGGATGGTTTCGAGCGCCTGCCCATCCACTGGATGTGGTGGCCGGCGCTCGGTGGCATTGCCGTCGGGCTGATCGGCTGGTGGATGCCGCTCACCCTCGGTGTCGGTTACGACAACATCGCCGGTGCCATCACTGGCCACCTGGCGGTCTCGACCCTGCTGGCGCTGTGCGCAGCCAAGTTGTTGTCGTGGTCGATCGCGCTGGGCAGCGGCACCTCCGGCGGCACCCTGGCGCCGCTGTTCACCATCGGCAGTGCGCTGGGCGGCGTGCTCGGCGCGGTGCTGGCGGCGCAGGCTCCTTGGTTGCACGTGGACCCGCACATGGCCGCACTGGTATGCATGGCCGCGGTGTTCGCCGGCGCCTCGCGCGCCTTCCTGACCTCGGTGCTGTTCGCCTTCGAGACCACCCAGCAGCCGCATGCGCTGCTGCCGCTGCTCGGCGCCTGCGCCGCGGCCTACCTGGTGTCGGGCCTGAGCATGCGCCACACCATCATGACCGAGAAGATCGCACGCCGCGGCGTACGCGTGCCCAGCGACTACGCCGCCGATTTCCTCGACCAGATCGCCGCCGGCGACGCCTGCAGCCGTGAGGTGGTGACGCTGCGCAGTGACGAATCCCTGCGTGCCGTGCGTGCACGTATCGCCTCGGGCGATGCAGCCTTCAAGCATCAGGGCTTCCCGGTGCTGGATGCTGTCGGGCACCCGATCGGCATGCTCACCCGCCGCGACCTGCTCGACCCGCAGCACCACGACGACCTGCGCCTGGCCGCCTTGCTCAGCCGTCCACTTCTGGCCGTGCGCGAGGATCACTCGCTGCGCGAGGCCGCCGACCATATGGTGGAAGCCGAGGTCGGCCGCCTGGTGGTGCTCGGCCGCAACGCACCACATGGCATGGTCGGCATCCTCACCCGTGGCGATCTGCTGGCTGCGCATGCACAGCGGCTGCGCCAGGCGCGGGATGCGCAACACCGAAGGCGCGGAGTGTCGGCGGACACGGCTCGCTGAACGACACCTCGCCTTGCCCTCGTTTTTTGCGGGGCGCGGCCCGACACTACCTCAGCGCCTTCCGGTATCGCTGTAAGTATCGACCGCGATCGCCATTCTCCACGCGTCACACATCCCATGGGTCGTAGGAGCGGCTTCGGCCGCGACTGCCTCACGGGAAAGCCCGTCGCGGCTGAAGCCGCTCCTACACGCGCGCTTCCGGTGGCCTTGGGCTGCCTGAAGAGCCTCTCAAATAGCGTGGTCTCTGCACCCCACAGAGACACCTCGCTCTCTTGTAGGAGCGGCTTCAGCCGCGACAGGAGTTCCGGTTACACGCGTCGCGGCTGAAGCCGCTCCTACGAGTGGCCTTCCGTCTTTCCTGGAAGATCCCTGAAGTCACGGCCCGGCACGTCGTTCGCAGTGGCTTGGTGAGCGCGGCACGCACAGATCGCCTCAATACTTCAGCGCATCCGCGGTCGGCGCCAATGGCGCGAAACGCGCGCCACTGAAATCGTGCAACAACTGGAAGGCCTGCTCACCCCGCTGCGCCACCTCGCGGAAGTCACTCTTCCGCAGGCGATAGAGACCACCCTCGCGCGCGAACACCAAGTCGCCGCCATCCCAATCGGCCCAGTCGCTGCCCGGCAGGTCGACCAGCACGTTGCCGTCGCGGTCCAGCACCCGATGATCCAGGCCGTACCACGCATGATTGTCCTGGCCGACCGCATGCAGCAGCGACTGCAGGCGGCGGCCATTGGCGCCGGGCTTCTCGCGCACGCGCGGGCGGCTGAAGCGGAACAAAGCATCGCCGCGAAGCCCGCCACGTTCGCCCTCGCCGTCATCGCACAGGCGCCAGCCATCGCGCTCGCGCAACACGCCGTCGATCGGCTCGTCCTCGCCGCCACCCGCGTACTTGCCGAACGGACGCACCTGCAGATGGTGCGGCAACTGGAAGCCGGTCGGCATCGGGAAGGGATCGCGTCCCTCGCGTGGCCGGTGGTTCAACAACAAGGTCTGCTCGTCCTCGAACATCCCGCCGCCGCCCCAACAGTCGCCCTTGGGCCACAGCGCCAGTGCGGTGAAGAACGGTGGCCGCGACAGCGCGGTCCAGGTGCCGAAGTCGCCATACTGCTTGGAGGCGAAGTACACCAGCAGCCGCCCCGACGGCGACAGGTCGCAGCGCCGCTCGTAGATGCGACCCTTGAACCACTGCCCGTGCACGAAGCTGTCGTCGCGCAGATCCCAGTGGATCAACTGCACCTGCTTGCTCGGCCCGCGGCGGAAGATCACGCCAGTACGGGCCTCGCGCGCCAGCAGGGCGAACAGGCGGGTCGCCGGCGGGCGCTGGGATACTGTGAACGGCGCGGATTCCATCTGCGGATCTCCTCGCAGGACAGGGCCTTCACAGTGGCAGACCAGCGGCATCGCGACAACCGCTGCCGGCGTGCCGCTTCGACAACGCCCGCGGCGCGGCCGAATTCCGCATGCGGCGAGCCACGCAGGGCCCGCCTTACCGCGCCGCGCTACTTGGCGATCACCGACGTCCCCGATGGCACCATGTAGCAGGCCTGCGCCTTGGCACAGGCCTCGGCGTTGATCTCGGCGATCTGGCTGGCCAGATACTGCTCCGGGGTCAGGCCCATGCGGTTGCGGTAGGCGTTGTCCGCATCGGCCTTGGCCACCTGCTCCTGCTCGCGCTGGCGTTCGGCGGTGGTGGCTTCCACCAGGGTCTTGACCCGCTGCTGCTGCGCCGCGGTCAGGTTCATCTGCTGCAGTACGTCGGGATTGGGGCGGGCGCGGCCAAGCGTGATGTTCTGGATCTGGATCGGCAGGCCCTGCTCCTTGACCAGCGCGCGCACGTTCTCGGTCACCGCCTCGTCGATCTTCCGCGCACTGTCCGGGTCGCTCATCATCTTGGTCATGTCGTAGCGCTTGACCTGGTCGCGCACGATCGCCGCGTACTGGCTGGCGACGTTGTTCTTGAACCAGTCCTGGCCGAAGCCGGACAGCAGCCGCGCCGGCGCGGTGATCCGGTATTGGATCTGCGTGGAGAAGTCCAACAGGATGTTGTCGCTGGACGAGAAGTCGTCGAAGGCCACCTGCACCGTCTGCGGCGTGGTGTCCACGTACACCGCCGACGTCGTCATCCACGTGTAGGTGCGGCCGGGATCGCGCACGTCGTCCAGGCGGATGCCGCCCTTGCCGAACAGCAGCGGCTTGTCCACCAGCACCGCCTGCTGCCCCGGATCGGGCGAAACCACGGTACAGCCGCACAGCAAGGCCGCCACAGCCGCGGCCAGGATGGAATGTTTCATCGATGTCCCCCTGAAGGACGGCGCCGCGCGCCGTCGTGTGCGGGGGATGCTAGCGCATCGTGGGGTGCAAGGCATCTACGTGGGCATGGGCAGATAGACCGCCCATGGACCTACATGAGATCCGAATAGTCGCCGATCTGGTTGCATACCTCTTCAGGTGGATCAGCCAACTTCACTATGCGGCGCTTGGGGGCATCCGCCTCTCCCTTGGGAGACACGATGCGGTACAGCAGGTAAAGACCATCCGTGGTTCTCCATAGGCCGAAGCTCGAGAGGTCCGAGAACTGGTAAGTCCCGCCGTTCGACCGGCGAGCAGTGAAGAAGCACTCTGCGTAGCTTCCCAACCCGCAGCTAGCGTCCAGCGTTTGAAGTCCGGCGCCTCCGTCCAGAGCAAAGTGATAGGCACGGCCCGCATCACTTTCTACGACCATCGGGGTGATCTGTTTTACACCCACCGACGCTCCATCAGTCCAATCGCTGGCTTGGCTGCAAAGTAGATCGCCCCGATCTACTTCGACGGCGCGGGCAGCAGAAACATTCATGCCCCCACCGAGGAAGACCGCGATCAGCCACCATCGCACTTCCGTCATTCCTCCCGCCTTAGTCGATCTGTCATCTGTGAAATTGCCCTCCCAACTAGCCAAAACCTGACCCGCTGTGGCCCATCGCAGGGCGCGCTTCGGCCCAAGGAATTGTCAGGGCTGGTCGGGCCAATCTTCTTGATCCATGCATTCTTGATCGAAAGGCACATCCTTCCCTGCGACACTAGGATGAAGCGCAACGTCGCGCCGATAACCGGAACCATACTTCCGATAGCGAACAAGCAGTCCATTTTGTAGCCGGAACCGATCTTCTGGCCCTGAGAACGCGGGGCATGCGGCGTAGCTTTTTCCTCCATCTTCGCTGCAGTAGCGGATATACAACGTGCCCCCGCGTACTTCCCCCTGCAATTGCCCATCATTGCCGTGCGCGTTGGTTCCCTCGCTCCAATCTCCGGTGACGCGATCGCCATGCTGCCGCAGATGCAGGCCCAGATAATGGCCCAAGTCGCATCTCTTGGCATAGCCCCACTCGCCTGAGAATGTAGTGGACTTCCTTGCGTAAGCCGAGCCGGCACTTGAGGTCATCAATCCCATCGCCACTAACAAGGCGACCAGGCACAAGCGCGGCATGCGTCGATATTGCTTAACCATCGATCACTCCTTGAACATGGTCTGCGGCTCGTAGGCAGCGAAGATAGCAACGGGGGTCACGGCGTTCCACAGACCTCCCGCCAGATATCCAACCGCAGGACAGCCCACGCAGCGGCACACCGACTTGACGCATGGTCGCATCGCGCGTTAAAGAGCAGCACGGAAGACAGAATCGGCGAACGGATATGGCGAAAACGCGTCCTCTGAAGATGACCTGGCTGGCTTGCGCCGTGATCGCCACGCTGTCCACGGCGGCCTGTTCGGCACAGCCACCGGCCGATGCGCCCAAACCGGCTGCGCGCAATGAGCGCCCTGCCGCAGCAGCGCCGCAAGTCGCGCCCGACAATCCACTGCAGCCGGGCGAATACATCACCGACAAGGGATGGGGCCGCCTGCTGATCAAGCAGCAGAACGGGACGTTGGCGTTCTCCCTGGAAAGCACCACCGGAGAAGACATTTGCGAGCTGAATGGTGCGATAGAGGGACACACCGGCGTCGCCAAAGGCAACAAGGGACAACCCACCTGCCAGGTGAAGTTCGCCGGTACGCCGCAGGGCATTGACGTGGCTGCCGCCACACCCGTCGAGTGCAAGACGTTCTGCGGCTACAACGGGGATTTCGAGGCCCCCTACCTGCGGGTCAAGGATGGCTGCGGCCGGGATGAGCTGGACCGCACACGGACAACCTTCAAGCGTCTCTATGACGCGAAAAACTACAAGGCGGCGCTCGCCACCTTGTCGCCGGTCGTGCCGAATTGCCTGCCGACGCTGGAATGGGAAGACGAAGGCGCCATTCGCAACGATCTGGCCATCACCCAATACAAAAATGGCCTGTATGCACAGTGCCTGACCACACTCGACAAGTATGCCGAGGACGCCGCCAAGGACGACGACGCGGCCGTGGAAGGATGGACGCCCATGCTGGCGGACCGCTACCTAGCGATCGTGCGCGCAGCGAGAACCAACATCGGCTTGTGCCGCAAAGGCGCTATGCAGTATTAAGTGCGACTCGCAGCCACCTTTACAGAACCGCGGCACTAATAGGGTGCTGATAGCCCAGGCAGGCTATCCCATCTGATGTGGTCGGCCCTGTATCTGGTCCCGCTGCTCCACACCTTGTGCCTGATTCTGGCGTTGCACCTCGTTCAAAGCCTGCAGCTGTGCCAGCGTCTCTTCCACCGGCTTGCGCAACGCGTCCTCCGTCCGCATGTGCGCACGCAGGTGTGCAGGGTCGTTCAGCGCGCCCTGGACAACGAACAGGTTCTCGCCTGCGCGCACGTTGCGCGAGTCCTGACTGAGCACCACGTGGTCGATGCGGGAGAGGCCGCTTTGCTTTGCAAGGTATGCGGCACTTGCCGCCAACTTGGCGCTGTTGCCGTCGTAATCCCGCCCCAAGCCTTGCTCCAACTTCACCACCGCGGACTCCGCCTGCTGCAGCAACGGATCGCGTGGTATCTCGGGCCTTGCACCGGCGAGCACTTCGGATGCTCCTCGGGCGCCTGGCGCCTCATTCTCGCTGATGGCTTTTTGCCAAAATTTCTGCTCCGGCATTGGGTTGTGATGCTCCTTGTTCAACTCACTTCCGGGCTTCGGCGCCGGAATGCTGCGGATGTCGTCCTCGTTGTTCAAGGGCTTGAGATCGCCTTCGAATTTCTCGTCGATGACACCATGCCGATCCCGACGATGTAGTCCCGCGTGGTTGAGAGCACCCCACGTGAAATCGATGCAGCTATTCGTCGCACCGTTGTACTCCATATCGAAGCCGTACTTCTTTGGATCCGCGCCAAAGTCCTTCAGCTTGTCGTACTGCGCTTTATCGATCTCCATCGTGCGCGAGTAGTAAGGATCCTTGTAGTCCTTTACGTCGTTTTTGACGACTTTGCCTGGCCCGCTGTAGTCCCCATGGTGCTTGGGAGCGAAGCCATAGCTATTCTTCGTCGTGCCATCGTCGATCGCGTAGTAGACATGCCCCGCAGCCGACGTACCACCAGACAAAAGCGTTGGCGTTCCAGGCGCCGCCACATACACCGTCACGGTATAACGCTTATCCGGATTATCCATGTCCGCCACCTCTTACTTTGCCTTTGCTGTGTACGCGATCAAGAGCTGCGCATGCGCCTCGACAAGCGCCTCGCGATGCCGATCCACACGTAGCCTCAACCGATAGTGTCCCGTCTGTAGCGACGGGCTGAAGGCAAATGCAAGCTCTCTTTCTGGCTTGCTCGGCGAAAGCAGACCGGCCTCCTGCATCATGGTCACGTCGGCATCGAAATCGAACAGGCCGGCCGCCGTGCCATCGGGAGGGAGCGGCACAAGCGCCTCTCGCTCCCGGTCGATGCGCTGACTCCGCTGGAGTTGCACAGTCGCCGCACCAGAAGGGTCGATCCGCTCAAGCTGGAGAACCGCCACGATGTCGGCACGCACCAGTCGGTCGGCAAGATCGGCAAGGGCAGTCGCATCCTCACCTGTGATCCTGACGCCGATGAAGACGGGCGGCGTCTCGTCATCGCCCTGTTTCGGCACGTCAAACTCCACCTGGACCTCCGCTGGACCAGTTGGATCCAGGTTGCGTACCAAGGGCACTTCAGTTCGCATATCGCTTCGCTCCTTGACCACATTCCGTTCCGCAAATTGCGGGGCTCCACCACATCCCGCCAGCAGCCCCACCACCAGCGCCAGCGCAGGAATGCGCGCTTGGCTTAGTACACTTTTCACGCGGGCCTCCTCGTAGGGATTCGATGCTGGACGCAATGCACAGGCATGCTCGCACAATCACCTTCAACCGACGATAGACGAGGGAAATACTCCCTTCATCCGCAGATTGGCAAGCACATCCGCGTGGCGCACTTACCGACCGTGCGTTCCTACTTCGCCTTGGCCGTGAACGCGACCAACAGTTCCGGGTTCGCCTGCTCCAAGGAACGGACATTACCCTCGAAGCGGACGGTTACCCGGTATTGGCCGGGCTGCGTATCCCGAACAAAGGCCAGATCCATTTCACGGTAAGCGGCACCTGGCGCGATCAATCCAGCGACGCGCATCGTGGGCTCATCTGCGTTCGCCTTGAGGAGGCCTGGCACATGTCCGTCGCGGTCCAATGCCACGCTCTGGTACTCGGTGCGCCCAACCAGTTCGCTCCGCTGCAATACCACGGGCTCCTCACCTGCCGCCGTGAGCCGATAGAGGTGGACCTGCGCGGTGACGCCGGCGTCGCGTAGACGTTCGACCTGGGAAAGCGCAGCCTCGGCATCTCGGGCAGTCACCCTCATTCCAATGAAGATAGGTGGTTCCGGATCATCTGCCTGGGCGGAAACAGCGAAGTCCAACGTGATGACATCAGACAACACCTGCGGGCTCAGCGGCCTGACCAGCGGCACAGTCGTTCGCATTACGGATCCCTCCTTGGCATGCGGCACCCGGTCCGGCGAAGGGCGCTGAGCCGAGTCAGCCTGGCATCCCGTCAATTGCAGCGTCGCGGCAATGAAGAGGATGCTGATCAGGTGCTTCGCTGTCACCATGACACGCTCGCTTCGATTCTCTTGCACTAGAGAGTAGTCCGGCCGGCCAGTCGGCGCGAGTATGCCGTAGCCCACACGGACGCTCGCTGCCGCCCTGTTCGGCCCAACAGCGTCGGGCGGGCCTTGTCTTACACAGCGCCCGCGCCGCGCCAATGTAGCCAGGATCAATGCAGCCGCCCGCCTCCCGCAGGCGGCGCTTCAGATTCCAGCGCATAGACCGCCCGCTCTTCGCGGACGCGGTTCGACGGTGGCTCGCGCAGCGGCTGGCGTGCGATCTGCAGCAGCAGTTCACGCACCTCGTTCGCTACGGCGCAGAGGGTATTGCCCACTTCCGGCAATGGCTCGCCGGCACGCCCGGACGCATCGCCGGCCACCACCGTCCGGGCATTGGCCGAAACGGTCTCGGCCAGCTGCGTGAGCCTGTCGATCTGCTGCTGCGTCACCCGGAACTGGCCGCTGCCGGCGTCCGTCGCTGCTTGGACAATGGCGTCGGACCAGGCGCCGCGCGTCGTGTCGGTCCGCTGGGCGGGATAGGACAGCGCGTCCAGCACCAGATCCACCTGCTCTGCCACCAGCTCCAGACAGAGCGCCAGTTCGCCCATGCGCACCTTGGGCTCGGCGGCGCGCTCCTCGGCCTGCGTCCGCGGCTGCGCCAGCCGGACCAGGAAGCGCACGTGGTCGCGCAGCTTCGCCAGGCGGAACTGGCTGTCCTCCGGCAGGAAATAGCCGGGCATGTCGTCGTCGTCCAAACGGTCGTGTGCCATCGTTGCCTCCTCGTTCCATGAAGGGGTCCGTCCGCCACGCATGGCGGACGGGAAGTCGGGAGGTTCGAAACCGCAGAGAGCCGGCGGGCGTATTTCCCCGAAGGGTGTTGTATTAGCCGCCCTCCCGACGCAGGCATCGCGTCGGCTTGCGCCCGAGCTTCGGGCACAAAAAACCCACCGGTTTGTCGGAGGTGGGTACCGCTCTCTGAGGAGTTTCGACGCTCCTTGAAGTAGAGATTGCTACTGCACTCCATGCGTGTCAATAGCGATTTGTAGACCTTGCACTGGGAAATCGGATTGCTCTAGCGCGATGTCAGTGGCTACGGAATACTTGCTGCGGACAACCTCAGCTGGACGCTCGAAGGTAGAGATATGGCGAACACAATGGAAGAAATGCCCGCAGCGCCTGCTAAGCATTCCGAAGGTGGTGCGGCGGCAGCCAGCGAGCTCAGCTTTCCTTGGCTCGCCGCGGTGATGAGCCACTACTCGCAAGTGACCGAGCAGAACCGCGCTGGTCCAGTGGAGCGATGGAGTTTCATCATTGGCTTTGTAGGCGCAGGTTTTGGCATGTTGTTCGGCACTGTACTGGATGGCAAGGCATCGCTCGTCTGTGCGGCAGCGGGACTCACCATCGAGCTCATTGGCTTTGCAGTCGCCGCCATTTTGCAGATCAAACGTGAGCTACCGGGTGTTAGACATCCGCATGCCAAGCATGCAGAGCAGATGGAGCAGGAGTTTTCTCAGTACCAAGACATCGTCACGGCACTACGCGCGTTTCCGCTGGAACAGCGCCGTCAACGCGAGACCTTCATGCGTGACCGCCGGACGAACATGCATGAGCGCCTGGGCTTGTTCACCGGCGGAATGGAGAAGCTCGGGATCATGCCGGTGCTGCTCGCACTCTATCTGCAGTTCAAGGACTGGCACTGGGGTGACTGGAGCGTCCTGAGCAAGATCACGATCATGCAGAGCGTTCTCGCGTTCCTGCTGCTGTTCGCTTACGCGCTTTCCTGGCATCTGATCCGATTGCGTGTTCGCGTGCAGACATACGAGCAACTGCTTGGCGAAGCGAACCGGCAAGACAATGCCGTAAGTGGTTGAGCACGCGTCACCGCGTAAAGAACCACTCCATGAACTCCCCGGCGACGTCAGGCGTGAGCTCGAGGACGGCCTCCGCGACTGCGGGCTGTCCCTTCGCCACGGCGACGGCGGCTAGAGCGCAGGCAAGAAACTCAGGATCCCAGGCGCGAGAGGACGCAGCCGCGACTAAGGAGGGAAGCTGAGCGAGGGAATGGACGTAGGCGTCCCGAAGATCCTCGGGAATCTCGGTCTGGCTTTTCGCGCGGCAGATCTCGATCCAGGCGGGAAACTGGAAGTAGCCGTGATCTGCCTTGTCAGGTGCCTGGGCCAGCGCACGGACGACATGCGGCACGGCCGCGAAGGAAGCCGAATAGACGTCGCCCTGATGCGCAAGCGCGCTCCACAGGGTGAACCACGGCTCTGTTCCATCCATGGATGTGGGCACTGTCTGTAGCTGCCCCAACAGCGCGGGGATGTCGCTGGCTGAGCCATATGCGTGCTGCAGCTCGGACCAGCGCGGGCTTTCAAGACTGAGCACGGTGCTTACTCAGGAAACTGATTGAGCTTTGAAGGTCAGATAACAGTAGAGGAAAGTGCACACGGATGCCTGTTCCTCGAGGAAAGTGCACTCTGACCTCTGTTCCTGCTTTCACAACGTCAACCGATGTCTATAAGCGAGCCAGATTCTGACTTGGTTGGCTCGTTAACCTTTTGCTCCAGAAGCCTAGCACGTCGCTTCTTCCCAAAACGATCAGCTATGCCCGCCATTAGCAGACCGATGACTCCACATAGGGCAAATACGGGCACACTCCAAAGATATCTATGCAGATCTTTTCCAGCAAGGAGCAAACAAAAAAGATGAACAAAGATAGAAAATACGCTACCAGCAACAAGAGCGCCCGGTACAGATTTTTTGAGGTCCAACTTCTTAAATGGCTCTCCAATCACATCTGATGCGAGAAAAGACGCCGTTAGCACCAATAGAACTGGCGCTCCCAGAGCACCAACGATAAAAATTATTTTCGTCAACGCCAAGCTGACGAACAGCTCTGGACGAATAATGACAAGAGCTGCCGCGGGCCCAGAAAAAATGCCGCAGGCTACCGCCAGATAGGCAATCCCCCTTAGCCCCTCGAATCTTCTCAAAAGAGCAATATTGATTTCCAACTGCGTTCCCCTCAGATACGTTTGGCACTCAAGCTCACAGCCGACTATGAAAAGCTTCTTTATTCAGGGGATCATAAATCATCAAAGTGCGCTCTGACCCCTATTTCACTCTAATCTAGTTACTCATCCAATCTAGGTCAGCGGAGACACTCGGCACTGACGCCTCATCCTTATTGGCTCGCTCTGGGTAATGACTCAGCGGAGCGGTCCAGCGCTTGTCGCGCCTTGTTTGATGAAGTCCTGGCGACGAACTACTCGCCTTCATCCGCGTTCACCCCAGCACCAGCGGGTTCCAAGGCCGCGATGCGTTTCGCGGTGTGGCCGAGGGCCAAGACCCGCCCTTTCGCTGGTGTGAGGCAAGCCCATCGGCTATGCAAACACAGCACGGCCCGCCGTTAGATGTTGCAGGGCGCCCAGGGTATCCTCCGGCTATAGAAAGCTAACCCCGACCATGCTTTTCCAGCTTCTGAATTAGAAGAGAAGCGCTCCCTGCCTATCCAGACTAGTCAGTCCGTGGATCCTAGACATGCCCTCACGGAACTCGGAAACTCCCCCATAACTTGGATGTCGCACTTGGTCAACATCAACACCCAACTTGGAGGCGTAGATTGCCGCGTCCTGCCCGATGGCAACAATTCGCTCAATTCTTAGAAGCCTAATCAACTGAAGATTTATCTCGCTCGCAACCGAAAACTCATGCGCAGTGAATTTTCTATTTGAAAGTTCATCCCCATCCAAATACGGATGAAATGGAAACACATTCCAAAGCATCGGCGGCGCGCTTATCTGACGCAAAACCGACCATATCTCTGTAGCAGTACGCTCAACCACCACTGGTCCCACCGTTGATCGCTGCGGCTGCTCAAATCCATACAACATGCCCAGTTCTGACAAGTGTGCTTCATCAGTCAGCGCGACGCCTGTCCGTCGCCCTCCACGGTAGCCGAGATCCCGGCCCATCCACATGACCCGGGAATCAATTCCCCTGACCGCATTTAGATAGCTGAGAAGGAGCGCTCTTCGAATAAGGGGACTCTCAACAGACTTATCATGCCTTGCGCACACGTCTTTGTAGGGATTGAACACTCTTGGCAGGCTTACGCCCGCGAGTCGTTCTACGAACTTCTTTGTGCTCGGTAAGCTCATCTACTTCTTGAAGCCCTTTGTACGTGATGTTCCGCGCGTTGAGATCGGCAACTACATAACCGCCTCGCTCTCGCTTCAGAATTCTAAAGATCTCGAACCCCTTAAGGATAGCATTTGCCCACTCCCAGGGCTGGCACGCCGCGACCTCATACCCCTTAACAAGCGACTGGACCTGCTTCAGAACAGAGTAAGGGAATTTCTCCAAGCGCACTCCTTCGAATAGATGCTCGCGGCCGATGTTGAACATCCAGGTCGAAATTGCCTCCTCGATTATTATCGCGCGCGCGCCGTCCTCATTTTCATCAAGAGCTGGGGATGACTTTCTCTTCCGCTTAAGAAGGGCGCGGAGCACTGGCGACCAACCCAGGCAAGCAGCGTAAGCCAAGTGAAACACGTCATGAAACCGGTAATCGTCCGCTTCGTGGCTGTTGTCGGTCAAGCGATCTCCGACATTAACGCCATTTACCGAAATGAACGCGTACGGGACTGAGCCGACCTTTCGCTCTTCAAACCGCACCCAAAGTGTGCGTGGGAGCTGTTCGGTCTCATCTGATTTTGAGTCGAAGAGCTGCGATGGCAAGGGACATGCGCCCGGCCACCGTCCACGAACCTTATCGACATTCTCTATCGCGATTTGCTCTAAGTCTAGGCTCAAGGAGTGCGTCAAGAGCGCAAGGTCCGCTAGCAATCCTGCCAACGCGGGGAGTGCTGCACCGGGCAATGAGACCAACGCACCAGCGCGCCCGGCAACACGCTGAAGAGCTTCGTTCTCTCCCATTTGAACCGAGCTCTTGCTAGCATTAACAAAGCCCGTCAGGCGACGGAAGCTTACATCGACATTCCTCCCCCCCAGCGGCCTCACATGTAGCACGACCGCAACTTCATTGATCGCTGCGTTTAGCAAAGCCGACATCTTAATTTGCTGATGCCTAGCTATTGCAAACAGATACCAGAGGCAATCACCGATCTCCTCAGACGCGACACTTGCCTCTGCATCCGTCAGCGCATCTCTTTTTACCTTTTTGATCCCCGAGCACAGCTCGCCAACCTCACCTATTAGGCCGAGCTTATGCTTGAAGAGCTCATCTGGTGTCCCTTGGAACTGATTTGAACTCATGGCAGAGCTCAGATATTGGTCAAACCCGAAGGCGCTCTTAAGCCGAGTCATGTTCAGAAGGCTCCCTTCCATTGGGCTGGCTGACCGTGGACACCGATCGCATGACTAGACATGAGCCAGGCAAGGAATGAATCCCTGAGTGATTCCGGGATATTAACGATGTGCCCCCGTCCTGGGCGACACAAGTCATGCCTTCCCTGCCGCCTCACCGATATTGGGACAGCCACTTTGCGATCGCCGAAATAATAGAACTCATGCGCAATCAAAACCCTATCTGCGCTTACGTCACGCCTCAGGTTCTCGAAATTAGTTTTACCACTGGGAAAGCTATGATGAGAGTCAGCCTGAATCCACGCACCCGCGTCCTTATGGTAAATATTATCGCCATAAGCACGCTTTAGACTTCCATTAAGCACCGGCCGCTTCACTTCAAAACGCGGATCATTCCAGTACTCATCGAAACTCAGAGCTTCAGCGACCTTCATTGCGTAGATCAGGTCACCTTGCCTGCCAGTTGAGACGGCGCCAACCCCAATTACCCAGTCCCCTATTGACGCTTTTCCACGAATCTTCGGCTTACAGGTAGCCAGAGTACATAATCCAGAGAATGGATTTGGCGCGAAGCCGAAGTCCCGAACTACCACATAGCTATATAAGCGACTCATTGGCATTTAATCCTTTTGATATCCCTATCCTCCATCTCAGATCCATCTGGGCACTCCCAACTATCTTTCCCCTCGATGGCTGAAATGATCCTCTCCGAATTCCACCCCACAACTGAATCGGCATACTTCACGAGGGATTCTGGAAGATCGCAACCGCCCTCCCCATGCACCCATATTCCTACAATCCGCTTCCCCAGCGCGTTTGCGCGATCCACCTCCCAGTTCACCCAATCGCTGGACCGGGTACCAGGCGTAATTAGCACAACAACTACCCCAGCCCACTCGATTTGAGGCGATATCACCTGGTACTTTATGTAGTCTTCACTTTGGGCGTTGTTTGGAGTCTGCGAGGTTATTGACGAATCCTTGCACTGAAACCCCGACCGACCAAGCAGGTCATAGAGCTTCTGGATATGCGCCTCATCCTCTTGTATATGGCTAACGAAAACATTCCTTGATTTCATACACCCCCCTCTTTGGTTAGATGTCCTTTCTTGCCTCCCACTGAGTGTGCTCCCTAGAGAAAGCATTCTCAGCATCTCCGACAAACAGGGAGAACTCCCGCTCGCCCTTTACTTGCGCCAGCTGCTCCTCTACGACTCCAATCTCATGCGCGGTCAGCGCGTACGAAGCAGCCAGTTCAGAGTATCTCTTTGATTGCAAGTAGGCCAGCGCGCCGGACGCGATTGCGACCAATACATCTGTTGGCCAGTACTTAAAATCTGGAAATTTAATTTTCAAGAGCGCTGATGCAACAGCGAAAGTATTCGCCACCACAACTATGGTGAAACAGGCCCTACTTCGAGAGGAGTTCTCCTTCGCCTTCGAAGCGTACCACGTCCTTTGATTAGAGATCCTGTGCAGCCGATAAGTCGCGATGCGTTTTTCCAAGTCATCGCTCCTGAGAGAGCGCATGCACTCAGTAATCTGGCGCGCCTCCAAGTCACTCTGGAAGCGACCTGCAAGCTCTCGATTCTGACGAAGAGTAGCCGCTAGGCGAGATTGAAGCGAACGCTCCGAGTCTTCTTCCGCGTCGTCAAATGGCTCCGCGCGCGATATGAATCTCCAGGTAAGGGTTTTAGTTGACTCTGCCAAAGCACGGGCGGCGTACCAAATGCGCTCAGCCCTAATGGTATATAGCGCCACTGAGAACGCCAGGGCGGCAAGAAGCGTCAATGCCTGCAGAAGCGCGATGAGCCAATGATCGACCGAACCGAATGAGAGCGCGGCTCCGAGAACCAAGAAGACAAGGTTGCATCGAAGCAAAAGAAAGAACAGACGCTGCTGACGCGCTGCGAGATCGTCTGCAGATCGGTACAAAGCCGGGAAGTCTTCAGTACGCATCCATGCTCCCTCACCAATGTAAAAGGGACGGCGATTGCCGTCCCTTTGTTCAGTCAAACCCCAACCGGATTAGCCTTCTCCGGATCAATCTTGTACTGCTTGATCGCCCGAGCCACATCCTTGCCCGTCATCTTCCCATCCTTCGCCAGCGCCGCAATGGCGGCATGCGCGATGTAGTAGCGATCCACTTCGAAGAACCGGCGCAGGTTGGCACGCGTATCCGAGCGGCCGAAGCCGTCGGTACCCAGCACGGTGTAATGCATCGGCACGAACGCGCGGATCTGGTCGGCGAAGGCGCGCACGTAGTCGGTGGCGGCGATGGCCGGGCCCTGGCGGCCTTCCAGCAGTTGGGTGACGAACGGCTTGCGCTGTTCGCCTTCCGGGTGCAGGCGGTTCCAGCGCTCGGCGTCGAAGCCGTCGCGGCGCAGTTCGTTGAAGCTGGGGCAGGACCAGATGTCGGCGGTGACGCCGAAATCCTTGTCCAGCAGCTCGGCGGCGGCGATGGCTTCGCGCAGGATGGTGCCCGAGCCCAGCAGCTGCACGCGCAGTTCGCCCTTCTTGGGCTTGCCGGCGTCCTTGAGCAGGTACATGCCCTTGATGATGCCGTCTTCTGCGCCCGCCGGCATTTCCGGGTGGGCGTAGTTCTCGTTCATCAGGGTGATGTAGTAGTACTCGTCCACCTGCTCCTGCATCATCCGCTGGATGCCGTACTGCATGACCACGGTGACTTCGTAGCCGAAGGTGGGGTCGTAGCTGCGCACGTTGGGGATGGAGCCGGCGATGACCTGGCTGAAGCCGTCTTCGTGCTGCAGGCCTTCACCGTTGAGCGTGGTGCGGCCGGCGGTGCCGCCGAGCAGGAAGCCGCGGGTGCGCATGTCCGCCGCCTGCCAGGCGATGTCGCCCACGCGCTGGAAGCCGAACATGGAGTAGTAGATGTAGAACGGCAGCATCGGCACGTTGCTGACCGAGTAGCTGGTGCCGGCGGCCATCCACGAGGAGATCGCGCCCGGCTCGCTGATGCCCTGCTGCAGCACCTGGCCGGACTGGTCTTCGCGGTAGAACATCAACTGGTCGGCGTCCACCGGCTTGTACTTCTGGCCGAACGGGGCGTAGATGCCGATCTGCCGGAACATGCCTTCCATGCCGAAGGTGCGCGCTTCGTCGGCCACGATCGGCACGATGCGCGGGCCCAGTTCCTTGTCGCGCAGGGCGATGTTGAGGCTCTGCACGAAGGCCATGGTGGTGGAGTAGGTGCGCTCGCCGCTGTCCTTGAGCAGGCGCTCGAACTTGTCCAGGCCCGGGGCCGGGATGGACAGGTCGGCCTTGCGGCGGCGCTGCGGCAGGTAGCCGCCCAGCGCGGCACGGCGCTCCTGCAGGTACTGCACTTCCGGCGAGTCCGGGCCGGGGTGGTAGAACGGCACCTGCTCGGCATCGGCCAGCTGCTTGTCGCTGAGCGGGATGTTGAAGCGGTCGCGGAACGCGCGCACGGCGTCGTCGTCCAGCTTCTTGGTCTGGTGGGTGGGGTTCAGCGCCTCGCCGGCCGAGCCCATGCCGTAGCCCTTGACGGTCTTGGCCAGGATCACGGTGGGCATGCCCTTGGTGTTCACCGCCTGGTGGTAGGCGGCGTAGACCTTGTGCGGATCGTGGCCGCCGCGGTTCAGGCGCCAGATGTCGTCGTCGGACAGGCCGGCCACCATGGCCGCGGTCTCCGGGTACTTGCCGAAGAAGTTGGCGCGGGTATAGGCGCCGCCGAAGGCCTTGCAGTTCTGGTACTCGCCGTCGACGGTTTCCATCATCAGCTTCTTGAGGACGCCGTTGGTGTCCTTGGCCAGCAGGGCGTCCCAGTAACCGCCCCACAGCAACTTGATGACGTTCCAGCCGCCGCCGCGGAACACGCCTTCCAGCTCCTGGATGATCTTGCCGTTGCCGCGCACCGGGCCGTCCAGGCGCTGCAGGTTGCAGTTGACCACGAAGATCAGGTTGTCCAGGCCTTCGCGGCCGGCCAGGGCGATGGCGCCCAGGGTCTCGGGCTCGTCGCTCTCGCCGTCGCCGATGAAGCACCACACCTTGCGGTCGGACTTCTCGATCAGGCCGCGGTGCTCCAGGTACTTCATGAACTGCGCCTGGTAGATGGCGCTGAGCGGGCCCAGGCCCATCGACACGGTGGGGGTCTGCCAGAAGTCCGGCATCAGCCACGGGTGCGGATAGGAGGAGATGCCCTGCCCGTCCACTTCCATGCGGAAGTTGTTGAGCTGGTCTTCGCTGATGCGGCCTTCCAGGAAGGCGCGGGCGTAGATGCCGGGGGAGCTGTGGCCCTGGATGTACAGCAGGTCGCCGGGGTGCTTGTCCGAGGGCGCGCGCCAGAAGTGGTTGAAGCCCACGTCGTACAGGGTGGCGCTGGAGGCGAAGGAGGCGATGTGGCCGCCCAGGTCGCCCGGCTTGCGGTTGGCGCGGACCACGGTGGCCATCGCGTTCCAGCGGATGATCGAGCGGATCTTCCACTCGATGGCCGCATCGCCCGGGCTCTTGGCCTCGTTGGCGGGGGAGATGGTGTTGACGTACTCGGTGGTCGGCGAGAACGGCAGGTAGGCGCCGGAACGACGGGTCAGTTCGACCATGTCCTCCAGCAGCTGATGCGCGCGCTCGGGGCCTGCGACATCGATGACGGCCTTGAGCGATTCGATCCACTCCTGGGTTTCAGTGGGGTTCGGATCGTTCTGCAGCACCTCGTTCAACCAGTTCATAACGCTCCCGTAGGTCGCACGCACGCGCGCGATGGCATGTGTTTTCTCGAAGCCTGCAAGTGTAGCGCAACCGCCTCTCAGGACCTCGTACGCCAGCGTATGGAACGGGCTGTCACATTGGCCCGGGACACGCCGCGGGACAGCCGCCGCGGCCGCTGCGCCGGGCGGCCGCGGCTGCGCTTATGATCGGGCTCCAGGCCCCCGAGGAGCGCCGCCATCGCCCTTGCCCCGTCAGCGCAGGACGCCTCCGCGGTCGCCTGGCGGCACAGCCTGCGCACGCGGCTGCTGCTGTGGGGCAGCCTGCTGCAGGTGGCGCTGCTGCTGGGCCTGGCCGTGCTGTTCTACGTGGGCGCGCGCGAGGTGATGGTGCGCAACGCGCGCGAGGAGGTGGCCGGGCTGACCCAGCAGACCGCGCGCAGCCTGGACGCGACGCTGGGCTCGGTGCAGGTGAGCGGGCGCACCCTGGCCGCCACCGCGGCGGGCTTGGGCCGGCAGCCGTTCAACCTGCGCACCTTGCTGCAGGCCACGCTGCAGGGCGACCCGGACATCGCCGGGGCCTTGCTGGTGATCGAGCCGGGCGCCCTGAAGGACGACGGTCGCGGCTTCGCCTGGCACCTGCGCCGCACCGCCGGCGGCGTGCAGGAGCAGTCGGCGGAGACGCTGGGCTTCGACCTGCACAGCATGCCCTGGTACCGGCGCACGCTGACCGCGCCGGGGCCGTGGTGGTCCGAGCCGTACAGCGACGCCAGCGCCGGCGGCGCCTACCTGACCACCTACAACCTGCCGCTGCGCCTGCCCGGCGACGGCCCGCAGGCACCGGCGATCGGCATGGTCAGCGTGGACGTGCCGCTGCAACGCCTGCAGGCCATCGTCGCCGAGCTACCGGCCAACAGCGGGCTGCAGCCGATGCTGCTGTCGCCGGACGGGCTGTTCGTGCTGCATCCGGACCCGGCGCTGCGCTTCCGCCGCACCCTGGAGGCGCACGTGGCGCGGGCGCGGCCGGATCTGTCGCCGCTGGCGCAGGCGGCCGACACGCGCACGCCGGTGCGCTTCGAGCACACCGCGCCGGACGGCACCCGCTACCTCACCCAGAGCGCGGCGGTGGGCGACACCGGCTGGACCTTCGCGCTGAGCGTGTCCGAGGACTACATCCTGGCCGGGCTGGACCGCATCGTGCTGTGGGGCGCGCTGGCCGGCGCCGCCGCGCTGGCGCTGTGGCTGTGGCTGCTGCACCGCTACACGGTACGGCTGGTGCGGCCGATCGAGGACCTGACCGACTCGGCGCTGCACTTCAGCCAGGGTGCGTTCGACTACCCGCTGCGCCACGTCGAGCGTGCGGACGAAGTGGGGGTGATGGCGCGCGCCTTCGACAGCGCGCGCGGTTCGATCAAGCGGCAACTGGAGGAGATCGCCACGCTGGCGCAGGCGCGGCAGCGCATGCAGAGCGAACTGTCGATCGCGCGCGACATCCAGCAATCGATGCTGCCGGTCGGGCGCACCTTCGACAGCGCCCACAAGCACCTGGAGACTTACGCGCTGCTGGAACCGGCGGAGATGGTGGGCGGCGATTTCTACCAGTTCTTCGAGACCGAGCCGGGGCTGCTGTGGTTCGTGGTGGGTGACGTGTCCGACAAGGGCGTGCCGGCGGCGCTGTTCATGGCGCGGGCGATGACCGTGCTGGAGATCGCCGCGCGCCGGCACACGCGCCCGGACGCGATCCTGATCGCGGCCTCGCAGCGGCTGGTGGAAGGCAACGAGCCGTGCATGTTCGCCACCGTGCTGTGCGGGCTGATCGACGTGCACAGCGGCGACTACTGGCTGTCCAGCGCCGGCCACGAGCCGCCGCTGCTGCTCGGCGCCGATGGCCGCGCGCAGCTGCTGCCGCTGGAATCGGGCCCGCCGCTGGGGCTGGAGCCGCAATCGCGCTACCCGGTGGTGCATGGGCGCCTGGCCGCCGGCGCCACCCTGCTCAGCTACACCGACGGCATCACCGAGGCGATGGATGCGCAGGACCAGCCGTACGGCGAGGCCAGGCTGCTGGCCGCGCTGCAGCCTGGCGCCGACGCCAAGGCGCAATGCGCGGCGGTGCTGGCCGACGTGCAGGCGTTCACTGCACCGGCACCGCAGTCCGACGACATTACGCTCCTGGCGATCCGGCTGCGCCAGGATCCGGCACGGGAGGCGACGCGATGATGCTGCGATGGCAGATGGAACCGGCAATCGACGCACTGGCGCAGTTGAGCGACAGCGTGGAGGCGGCGCTGCGGCGCCACGGCGTGAGCGGCGAACAGGTCAGCCGCACCCGGCTGATCGTCGAGGAGCTGGCCTGCAATACCCTGGAACACGGCCACCTGCGTCGCGCCCCGCTGCCGGTGGACGTGATCGTGCACCTGCAGCCCGACGCGCTGGTGCTGGAGTTCCACGACAGCGGCCCGGCGTTCGACCCGCGCGACGCGCCGGTGCCGGACCTGGACGCGGACATCGCCGAGCGCCCGATCGGCGGCCTCGGCCTGCATCTGGTGCAGCAACTGGCCGATCGCCTGGACTACCGCCACGACGCCGGCCGTAATGTGGTGCGCATCGTGTTGCTGCAACCTGCCGATCCCCCTCTTGAGGAGTCGCCCGCATGACTACGTTGAGCCTGCAGATCGACCCGGCGCAGGACAAGCGCCAACGCCTGACCCTGAGCGGGCGCCTGGACACGCACACCTACCAGGCCCTGGACGAGGCACTGGCACCGCTGCTGGCCACGCCGATCACCACCCTGGTGCTGGACCTGTCGCACCTGGACTACATCAGCAGCGCCGGCATCCGCTCGATCTTCAAGGCACGCAAGGTGCTGGCCGCGCGCGACGGACGGGTGCTGGTGGTGAACCCGCAACCGCAGATCCGCAAGGTGTTCGACGTGGTCAAGGCGGTGCCGTTGAATGAGATCTTTACCTCGGTGCAGGAACTGGACGAGTACCTGGACGAGATGCAGCGGCGGGTGCTGGAGCAGGAACAGGGCGGATAAGCATGCGTCGCCGTGCGCCCAACCCGCCGCGCCGTTCGTGTTCCCGTAGGAGCGGCTTTAGCCGCGACAGGCCTCACCGGTAACGCCCGTCGCGGCTGAAGCCGCTCCTACAGGGAGGGCTGGCATCCTTGTGGGAGGGACTTCAGTCCCGACGACGGAACGTGTCAGTCGGCTTTTGATTTCGCTTGCCACGGCTGCATGACAGCCGATTCCCACAAGCCCCCCCTGGCCGAGGCAACCTGGGCAGCTCACGCCCGCAGAGACCACCGCGCACCGAGTGCACGCGCACGACGCAAACGCGCGCTGCCGTCTTGACTGAACCAATCCCACAGCGCTCCAACACGCGCCCTGCCAGGCGCTTGCCGGCCGCCCAACTTCGATATATCGTTTCTCCACTCGATTCGACATATCGAAATGCCACGACCCCACGCCCCCGGCACGCACCCTGCGCACCGCCTGTTCGAAGACGACCGGGCCGGGCGCGGCCGTGGCGCACGCGGCCCCCGCCCGCTGGGCCATGGCGATCTGCGGTTGCTGCTGCTGGCGATGATCGAGACCCAGCCGCGCCACGGCTACGAGTTGATCCGCGCGGTCGCCGAGCTGTTCCATGGCCTGTACACGCCCAGCGCCGGCACGGTCTACCCGACCCTGGCGCAACTGGAAGCGCAGGGCCTGGTGCAGGCCGATGCCGACGCCACCCGCAAGCGCTATGCGATCACCGCGGCCGGCCAGGCCTTCGTGCGGGCCGAGCGCGCGCAGGTGGAGGCGGCGCTGCAGCGCACCCACCACAGTGCGCGGGCGCTGGTCCGCGCCAACGTGCCGGCGCCGGTGCGCGAGGCGATGCATCGCATCAAGCACGGCCTGCTGGCGCGGCACGGGCGCTGGGACGCGGACGAGATCGAACGCGTCGCCGCGCTGTTGCATGCCGCCGCCGACGGCATGGACGGCGGCACGCCCTGACTCCCCCTTCCAGCCAGCGCGCGGGTGCTTGTGAGGTTTCGCCCCGCGTCGCGCGCCACTCCCCTCCCCCACTTTTCGAGGATTCCCATGGCGACCCACGAACACCGCCTGCTGCGCCACCCGCTGCGCCTGCGTCATCTGCAGGTGCTGCGCACGCAACCGTTGACCCCGCACATGCGCCGCGTCGTCGTCGGCGGCCCCGAACTGGACGGCTTCGTCAGCGCCGGGCCGGACGATCACGTCAAGCTGTTCTTCCCCAACCCCGAGGGCGCGTTCGTGCTGCCGACGATGACCGAGCACGGCCCGGTGTATCCGGCCGACGCGCTGCCCTCGCCCGCCCGCGACTACACCCCGCGCCACTACGATGCCGACGCGCAGGAACTGACCCTGGACTTCGTGCTGCACGGCGACGGCCCGGCCTGCCGCTGGGCGGCGCAGGCCGACCCCGGCGATGCGCTGGTGGTCGGCGGGCCGCGCGGCTCGTTCGTGGCCGCCGACGATTTCGACGCGTATGTGCTGATCGGCGACGAGACCGCGCTGCCGGCGATCGGCCGCTGGCTGGAAACCCTGCCGGCCGATGCGGAAGTCGACGCGCTGATCGAGATCCCCGGCTACGCCGACCGGCAAGCGCTGGACTGCGACGCCGAGCTGCGCGTGACCTGGCTGGAGCGCAACGGTGTGGACGCACGCAGCAGCCAATTGCTGGAAGGCGCGCTGCGCGACTTCGACCCGCCGGATGGCGACGCCTTCTACTGGATCGCCTGCGAATCGGCCCGCGCGCGGATGATGCGCAAGTTCGTCGAAGGCCACCTGGGCGTGCCCAAGGAGTGGATCCGCGCGACGGGGTATTGGAAGGCGGGCGGCGACGTGGCCGAAGACTGAAGGGTGTCTCTCATAGCGGCAAGAAGCACACGCGTAGAAACACTCGCGTAGGAGCGGCTTCAGCCGCGATGAGGCGCTCCCGCCAAAGCGGTCGCGGCTGAAGCCGCTCCTACGCAGGATCGTCGGCGCCAGAATCACGGCAACCCGGCGCAACAGTCCCTCTCCCACCGGGAGAGGGGTTGGGGTGAGGGTAAGGGCATGCGCTCGGCGCGTCAGGCGCATGCGGCTTCGCCCAGGGACCGTCACGGTGAGGCGATCGCGGCTGAACCCGCTCCCACAGGTGCGGCCCTCGCCTTGTCGGAGGACTGCACTGTGGGAGGGACTTCAGTCCCGACGACGGAGCGTGTCAGTCGGCGTTCGGCTTCGCTCGGCGCGGCTGCATGACAGTCGACTCCTAAAGCGGGCCCTTTGTGGCGGTGAGGGGTTGCCATACGCGATTGAGTTCGCGACACAAACAGACCCCGGAAACGCAAACGCCCGCCGAATGGCGGGCGTTTGCATTGCGGCGGACGGCAGCGCGCGAAGCGCCACCGCCGCACGCGCAGGCCGACTTACTTGGCCGCGTTCAAGGTCGCTTCGGTGGTGATGCGGATCTTCACCTCGTCGCTGACGTTCGGCACGTAGGCGCCCAGGCCGAAGTCGCTGCGCTTGACCGTGGTGGTGGCGTCGAAGCCCAGCGCCGGCACCTTCTTCATCGGGTGCGGACCGGCACCGTTGAGGGTCACCGCCAGCACCACCGGCTTGGTGACGCCCTTGATGGTCAGGTCGCCGGCGACGGTCAGCTTGTTGGCGCCGGCCGAGGTCACCTTGGTGCTCTTGAAGGTGGCGGTCGGGAACTTGGCGGCGTCGAAGAAATCGGCGCTCTTCAGGTGCTCGTCGAACTTGGCGGTGAAGCTGTTGAGGCCGGACAGCGGCAGGGTCACGTTGACGCTGGACTTGCTCACGTCCTGGGCGTTGTAGACCAGGGTGCCGTCGACGTCGCCGAAGTGCGCGGACGGGTTGGAAAAGCCGAAGTGGCTCCACTGCACCAGCACGTCGGTGTGGGCCGGGTCGAGGGTGTAGGTCCCGGAGACGCCCTTGGCGGCGGCAGCGGCGGCGGCCGGCGCGGCGAAGGCGCTGGTGGCCGGCTGGGCGACGACGACGGCCAGGGCCATGGCGAGCGGGAGCAGCAGTTTGCGGGTCTTGGTCATGGTGGAACTCCTTGGAGGGGTGATGGGACGAAACTGCGGCAGGCGCGGGCCTGCGGTGGGACAGGGAAGCGGGACGCGCGCGCTCACTCGATGCGCGCGGCCTCGTCGAAACTCAGCCGCGGCAGGCGCGGGAACAGACCGCTGGGATCGCCGTAGCCGAGGTTGACCAGGAAGTTGGATTTGATCGCAGTGCCTGCGAAGAACGCGGCATCGACCTTGGCGTTGTCGAAGCCGGACATGGGACCGGCATCCAGGCCCAGCGCGCGCGCGGCCAGGATCAGGTAGGCGCCCTGCAGCGAGCCGTTGCGGAACGCGCCTTCGCTGCGGCCTTCGCGCGGGCCATCGAACCAGCTCTTGGCGTCGGTGTGCGGGAACAGGTACGGCAGCTTCTCGTGGAAGTCCTCGTCGTGGGCGACGATCACCGTGACCGGCGCGGCCAGGGTCTTGGCCAGGTTGCCCTCGGACAGCGCCGGCTTGAGCTTTTCCTTGGCCTGCGGCGAGGTGACGAAGACGAAGCGCGCCGGGCTGCCGTTGGCCGCGGTCGGCCCCCACTTCACCAGGTCGTACAGGGCGCGCAGGGTGGCTTCGTCGACCGGCTTGTCCAGGAACGCGTTCTGGGTGCGCGCGGTGCGGAACAACTGGTCGAGGGCGGCGTCGTGCAGGGCGTCGGACATGGAGGAAATTCCTTGATCGAGGGAAGCGCCAGGATGCCGGTGGGGCCGTCCCGATGCGAGGCGGCCAGTGTAGAGTGACGCGATTGTCGCAACACCCGGCCGCGATGCAACGGATTACTACCAAACGTGAAACGATCGGACGCGACCTGGGCGATTAGCGATGGCCGCGCCGGCAACGCCCGCCAGGCCGAGGCGCTGGCCGCCGCGTTGGCGCTTCCGGCCGCGACACCGATCCAGGCGCAGGTGCTGCAGCCGCACATGCCGTGGCGCTGGTTGGCGCCACGCTGGCTGCCCGGCGCACGGCATGCGTACGGGACGACGTTCGCCGCCGCACTGCGGCAGCCGCCGCCGCTCGCCGTGGGCTGCGGCCGCCAGGCGGCGCTGGCGACGCGGCTGCTGCGCGCGCGCGGCAGCCGGGTAGTACAGATCCTGGATCCACGGCTGGACCCGCGACACTGGGACGTGGTGGTGGTGCCGGCGCACGATCGCCTGCGCGGCCCCAACGTGCTGACCCTGCTCGGCAGCCTGCATCCGATCGACGATGCCTGGCTGGCGGCCGGGCGTGCGGCGTTTCCTGCGTTGGGCGCCTTGCCCTCGCCGCGCATCGGGCTGTTGGTGGGTGGCCCGTCCGGGCTGGCGCCATGGAGCGAGGCGCAGGCACACGCCGCCTTCGCCGACATCGCCGCGCAACTGCGCACGTACGGTGGCAGCGTCCTCGCCAGCGCCTCGCGGCGCACGCCGCCGGCGGTGGCCGCGGCCTTGCGGCGCACGTTCGCCGATGTGCCCGGGGTTGTGTGGTGCGGCGCAGACGATGGCGCCAATCCCTATGCCGGCCTGCTCGGCTGGGCCGAGCGCCTCATCTGTACGCCCGACTCGGTGAACCTGCTATCCGAAGCCTGCGCCACGCGCGTGCCGGTGCAGGTGCTGATGCCGGAGACGGCGCGTGGCCGCGCCCTGGATTTCCATCGCGCCTTGCAGGCACGTGGACGACTGCTGCCCGTAGACAATGCCGGCGACGCGCACGCCACCGGCATCGAACCGCTGCGCGAAACTGCGCGGGTGGCCGCGCTGATCCGCGAGCACTTGGCGCTGGCCTGATCGGCCGCCGCGCCGACGTCGCTGCCACGACGCCGACGCGGCCACCGGGCCCAACGCGTTTTACGGATTGCTCGGCGAGCGCGGCACGCCGGCCGGCGCCGCATCCAGCGCGCCGATCAGCAACCGCACCACCGGCGTGCCCACGCCGACCGTGTAGTTGTACTTGCCCTTGAGCGGCTGGTTGTTGTCGACCACGCCGTTGTAGCCGGGGATGCCGCGATGCAGCGCCTCCGGGCCATTGGCGGCCAGGCGGTACAGGTAGTCGTTGAGATTGCCCTGGCGGCCCTGCTTCTCCACCAGCAGCGCGACCGCGCTGGCGAACTCCGGCGCGGCGACGCTGGTACCGATCACCGCCCCGATGCTGCCCTTGAAGTAGGTGGCCACCGAGCTGTCGCCCTCCCGGCAGGGCTGGGTCGCCGTCGTCGGGCAGCCACCGACCAGCATGCCGATGTCCGGCAGCGTGCGCATGGACGTGCGCGTGCCGCCCAGCGCACGCAACTGGTAGGCCGGACGCTGGAACAGCGTGCTGACGCCGCCGCCGGCACCCCAGTAGCCGCCGGCCAGGTTGGCGCCGACGCCAAAGTAGTCGGCGGTCTGCAGCGGATCGCCGTAGGCGCTTTCGCTCTTGTAGCCCGACTCCAGGCTGCCCTTCTTGTACGCGGTGAGCAGGTTGCCGCCGCCGACTGCGGTCACGTTCGGGCTGGCGGCCGGGTGTTCGACACCTGGGATGAAGTGGCCGTCCTTGCCGTCGACCAGGTACTGCGTGTCGGCGCAGCCCAGGCCCGCGTTGTCGCCGCTGGAGGCGACGAAGGTGATGCCCTGCGCATTGCCCTGCTTGAACACCGCTTCGTAGGGACGCAGCAGCGGGGTGAAATCCTTGCCGCCGTTGTAGGCCGCGGTGTAGTACAGCTCGCAGACACCGAACGAGGAGCTGACCACGTCGGCCTGGTTGTCCTGCACGATCTGCCGGTAGCCGGCCAGCACGGATGCGTCGCTCAGGTCCGGGATCACGTACAGCAGCACGTGCGCACCGGGTGCGCCGCCGAGCGCCATCTGCACGTCGAGCGCGGCCTCGCCCGCCGCGGCGTCGTTGCCGTCCTGCAGTCCCGGCTTGGCGCCGGCCACGTAGTGGCGCGCGTACAGGGTCGGGTCGGCGTGATTGGCGGCGTAGCGACTGAAGTTTTCGTGGTCGAACATCGCCTTGATGTCCGAATCCAGCACGTCGCTGCTGATCAGGATGGCGATGGTGCTGCCGGTGCCGTCGAGCCGGCGCTGCTGCCCGGCCGCGCCGGTGGTGGCCTGGTAGGACGGATAGCCGTAGGCCTGCTTGAGGTCGTTGTACCAGTAGGTGGTGCCGCCGGCGCCGTAACGGTTGGATGGATTCTTGACGGCCGACCGCTGCCAGTTGACGTGCATCGCCGGCGCGCCGCGGGTCAGGCCGGTCACCGTCGCACCGGTGTCGCGCAACGCGGCAGGCAATTGCAACGGCGCGGCCGCCGCAAGGCGGGCCTGGGTACCCTGCTGCACCTCGGCGGTCAACGGCACCGCGAACAACCGCTCGACGTTGTCCGCGCTCGCGCTGACATGCAGCGTGGCGCCCTGCTCGACGACGTTCATGTGCGCGGCCTGCAACGCGGCGCGCACCTGCGCGATCTGCGTCGGCGCCGGCGCGAAGCGGCGCTGGAACTCGGCCGGCGTCAGCCAGTGGTGGTACTGCGGCGAGACCGGATCCTGAATGTCGGCCAGCAGGGCGTCCAACCCGGCCTGGTCGCGCAACGGCAGGTGCACGTCGAAGGTGACCGGCGCACTGCGCAGAGTGGCGGTCATCGCCGCGATGGAGGCGTCGGGCGCGGCATTGGCGGTGCCGAGCGCGCACAGCAGGGAAGCGGACAACACGGCAGCCAGCAAGGGCCGACGGCGGATGCGATCAAGCATGGGCGTCTCTCCGGGGGTAGAGCGAGTGGACGAGGCCGTGGTGGCCTCGCGGCGGGAAATCGATTGCCCCTCTCTGCACGGGAGAAGAGTTGGGGCGAGGGTGCGGCGCGCGTAGCGCACGCGTGGTTCGTTGCTGCGAGGCTGCGTCCGTACCCTCATCCGCCCCTGCGGGGCACCTTCTCCCGAGGGGAGAAGGGAAAAGCCTGAGACCCTCTCCCACCGGGAGAGGGGTTGGGGTGAGGGTGCGGCGCGCGAAGCGCACGCGTGATGCGTTGCTGCGAGGCTGCGCCCGTACCCTCATCCGCCCCTGCGGGGCACCTTCTCCCGAGGGGAGAAGGGAGACGTCTGCGCCCCTCTCCCGCCGGGAGAGGGGTTGGGGTGAGGGTACGGCGCCCGCAGCGCCCGCGCAGACCTGCCGCCGCATGGACCCAGCGACGCGCGCAGAGGGCAATGCAATCGGCGTGTGTGCGCTGCGCTTCCTGCTCATGTCTGCACGCATCGGCATGCCACCGGGCCTGGACGAGGCGTGATGATTGAGGAGGAATGCACCACAAAACCTTGACCGCGCGCTCCGTTATTTACTTTGTAAACAGGCCATTTCAGCGCGTTGCCGACACATGCGCGTACATGTGTTGACCACCCGCGATGCATGGCAATTCGTGCCATCGTGTAACGCTTTGATGTCGATGCGCTCGCACACCGCCCGCAACGACGGCGCCCACCGCGCAGCCGCCGCCGCAACCACCGCGCTCGCCCGATCACGGTGGCGCTCGCCCATGCCGCGCCGGCGACTGCCACACCTCTGCAACCGCGACACGCCGCACGTCACCGTGGCACTGCATGACAAACGAAACGCCGCTGACGCCAACCTGCAACGTCGCTGTCGCATCGTCTGCGCACTTCCTTTACGAATCCTCCCCGCGCATGCCTCTCCATTCCCTGCTGAGCACGGCGATCCTCGCCGCCCTGTTGTCGCCCTTCGCCGCTACCGCCGCAGAACCCGCCGCCGATGGCGCCGCGGCCGACGTGCAGCAACTCGACGCGGTGTCGGTGATCGGCCAGGGCGAGACCCGCCAGGTGCAGCGCATCACCACCCAGGACGTGGCGGTGCTGCCGCCGGGCACCAGCATCCAGAAGCTGCTCAACCGCATTCCCGGCGTCAACGTGCAGTCCAACGACGCCTTCGGCGCCAACGAGGAATCGCAGACGATCAGCCTGCGCGGCTTCAACGGCGTGCGCCTGGGCTACACCCTCGACGGCCTGCCGCTGGGCGACAACGCCTACGGCAACTACAACGGCCTGAACATCAGCCGCGCGCTGATCGCCGAGAACTTCGGCGGCGTGGAGCTGGCCTCGGGCATCGGCAGCCTGGGTACCGCCTCCACCAGCAACCTCGGCGGCACGGTGCAGTACTACTCCGACGATCCGTCCACCGAGGTCGGCGTGCGCCTGTCGCAGACCGTGGGCTCGGACAGCAACCGCCGCACCTATCTGCGCCTGGATACCGGCGAGCACAACGGCTTCTCCGCCTACCTGTCCGGCATCTACGCCGACGCCGACATGTGGGCCCCGCCGGGCTCGCCGACCCACACCGCGCAGTTCAACGGCAAGGGCGTGTACCAGTTCGAGGGCGGCAAGATCACCGCCTTCGTCAACACCTCGCGCACCTCGCAGGCCGACTACGCCTACCTGTCCAAGAGCGGCCTGCACCGCGGCCTGGGCTGGGACTGGAACCTGTACGCGCCAGACTGGCAGCGCGCGCTGGCCGCCGCCTACTGCGCGCCGGCCACGCGCAACCCCAGCCGCTGTGCCTACAGCGGCGGCGTGGACAACATCGACGACGCCTACTACCAGAGCCGCGCGCTGCGCAACGACGACCTGTACTACCTGGCCGGCGACTTCCAGCCGTCCGATGCGGTGAGCGTGCACACCCAGGTCTACCACCACGAGAACGAAGGCCAGGGCCACTGGTGGTCGCCGGGCCAGCCGTCCTACCCGGGCACGCCGCAGGCGCTGCCGATCTCGATCCGCAGCACCAACTACACCATCAACCGCACCGGCGGCATCGCCTCGCTGGGCTGGGACATCGGCCCGCACCACCTGGAAGCGGGCGTGTGGTACGAGCGCAACAAGCACCACGTGGAGCGCAACTTCTACTGGATCGACGGCCCGATCGACGACGACATCTTCCTGAGCAACCCGAACCGCCGGCTGTTCTCGCAGGACTACGTCATCACCACCAAGCAGGCCTACGTGCAGGGCACCTTCAAGCTGCTCGACGAGCGCCTGACCCTGGACATCGGCGCCAAGAGCCCGCACACCACGATGACCGCGCGCGAGACGCCGGGAATCGCGGTGGAAGCGCCGGTGGCCAACGGCGAGCTGAAGGCCAGTAAGGCGCTGCTGCCGCAGGCCGGCCTGAGCTACCGCCTGGCCGAGGGCCAGGAAGTGTTCGCCTCCTACGCCGAGAACATCGCCGCCTTCCAGGGCGGCGGCGCCGGCGGTCCGCTGCTGGTGACGCAGGCTTCGTTCGACGCCAGCGTCGGCGCGCTGCAGCCGGAGAAGTCCAAGACCTTCGAAGCCGGTTACCGCCTGGTGCGCGACCAGTTCGAGGCTTCGCTGGTCGGCTACGACGTGACCTTCGACAACCGCCTGCTCTCGCTCAACCCCTGCCCGAGCATCCAGCAGGGCACCAGCCCGGCGTGCACCACGCGTTTCTTCAACGTCGGCTCGGTGAGCAGCCGCGGCGGCGAGCTGACCTTCATCTGGAAGCCGAACGCGCACCTGCAGTGGTACAACTCGGCCTCGATCAACCGCTCCACCTACGACGACAACTACGTGCAGAACGGCGTGGTCATCCCCACCGCCGGCAAGTACACCGTGGACACGCCCAAGCGCATGTTCGCCAGCGAACTCAGCTGGAACTGGAACGGCTGGAACGCCAACCTGCGCGGCAAGTACACCGGCCAGCGCTACTACACCTACACCAACGACCAGGGCTTCGGCGGCTACACGTCCTTCGATGCGGGCGCCGGCTACGATTTCGGGGCGGTGTCGTTCCTGCGGGACCTGAAGCTGTCGTTGAACGTCACCAACCTCACCGACAAGCGCTACGCCTCCAACCTCACCGCCTTCAGCAACAGCGACCCCAACGGCCGCTCGCTGGCCTTCCACGCCAGCGCGCCGCGGCAGGCGTTCCTGACCCTGGACGCGCGCTTCTGAGCGCGTCCATCCTGTCCGTCCGCCCCCGAACCGGAACGCATGCGATGATCCGATCCACCTCCTGGTTGTTGGGATGCGCGATGGCCGTGTTGGCGACCACCGCGGCGGCCGCACCGGCCGCCGCACCGGGCGAGAGCAAGCCGCTGGTGATCGGCCACCGCGGCGCCAGCGCGCTGCGCCCCGAACACACCCTGGCGTCCTACGCCAAGGCCATCGCCGACGGCGCCGATTTCATTGAGCCGGACCTGGTCTCGACCAAGGACGGCGTGCTGGTGGCGCGCCACGAGAACGAGATCGGCGGCACCACCGACGTGGCCGCGCATCCGGAGTTCGCCGCGCGCAAGACCGTCAAGCAGATCGACGGGCAGCGCGTGGAAGGCTGGTTCACCGAAGACTTCACCCTGGCCGAGCTGAAGACCCTGCGCGCGCGCGAGCGCCTGCCGCAACTGCGCGGCACCGCCTTCGACGGGCAGTTCCAGGTGCCGACCATGGACGAGATCATCGACTTCACCGCGGCCGAGTCGGCCACGCGCGGGCGGCTGATCGGGCTGATCCCGGAGATCAAGCACGGCACCTACTTCCGCGGACTGGGCCTGGCGATGGAAGACAAGCTGGTCGCCACGCTCGATGCGCATGCCTACACGCGCAAGGCGCCGGTGGTGATCCAGTCGTTCGAGATCGGCAATCTGGAATACCTGCACCGCACGCTCGGCAGCAGCCATCCGAACGTGCGCCTGGTGCAATTGCTGGGCGATCCCAAGGAGCGCCCGGGCGATCAGTTGCGCGATGGCCCGACCTACGCGCAGATGGGCAGTGCGCAGGGCCTGCGCGCGATCGCCAAGTACGCGCAACTGGTCAGCCCGAACCTGCGCGCGATCGTGCCGGTGAGCGCCGACGGCGCCCTGGCCGCGCCCACGCCCTTCGTCGCCGATGCGCATGCGGCCGGCCTGCAGGTGATTCCGTACACCTTCCGGCCCGAGAACTATTTCCTGCCCAAGCAGTTGCAGGACGCACGCGGCCCGGCCGCGGTGAATGCCGCCGGCAGCATCACCGAAATGCGCGCGCTGATCGACGCCGGCATCGATGGCTTCTTCACCGACGACCCGGCCGTGGGCCGCGCCGCGGTGGATGGGACGCCGCCGCTGGCGCGGTGAAGCCGGGAGTGGGGAATAGGGAATGGGGAATCGCAAATGCGGTCCCCAGCGCGGAGTTCCATTTGTAGGAGCGGCTTTCGCCGCGACGCGTGGAAGTAGTGAAAGCACAGTGCGAGGCGGGCGGGTAATCGGGTCGGGACTGAAGTCCCTCCCACAGTGCAGCCTCCGGCAGTGCCGGTGCGGTGAAGCCGGGAGTGGGGAATCGCAACAGCGGTTCCCCTCGTGGGGTTTCCCACGCCAGGCGCGGCCTCAGCCGCGACCACGCGAGATCGGGAAACGCCCTGTCGCGGCTGAAGCCGCTCCTACGGCGCACGGGTGCGTTGCGATCGTCCACACGCCCGGCATTGGTCATCGCGCGTCCGGGCCGCGATAATGCGCGCCCGCCGTCCCTGCCCCGATCGCCGTGCCGTCCGTCGCCGCTCCCTCGCCCACCTTCGCCGCGCTGACTCCGCGCGCGCTGCTGCTGTCCGTGCTGGCGATGGGTGCGGTGGTATTGCTGTCGAACGTGCTGGTGCAGTTCCCGATCAACGACTGGCTGACCTGGGGCGCCTTCAGCTATCCGCTCGCGTTCCTGGTCAGCAACCTGATCAACCGCCGCTTCGGCCCGCGCGCAGCGCGGCGGGTGGCCTGGTGCGGCTTCGCGCTGGCGGTGCTGCTGTCGATCTGGATCGCCACCCCGCGCATCGCCGCGGCCTCGTGCCTGGCCTTCATCGCCGCGCAACTGCTGGACATCACCGTGTTCGACCGGCTGCGCCGCGGGCGCTGGTGGCGCGCGCCGATCGTCGCCACCACCTGCAGCGCGACGCTGGACACCACGATCTTCTGGTCGATCGCCTTCGCCGGCTCGACGCTGCCCTGGCTGAGCTGGGCCGCCGGCGACCTGGCGGTGAAGCTGGGCATCGGCGTGTGCCTGCTGGCGCCGTTCCGCGCGCTGCTGTGGCGGATGGCACCGACGCGCTAGCGGCGGAGCTGGGCGACCACCACTTCACAAACGGCCGCGGCATACGTTGAACAGGTGATTGGCGGCGCACGTTCCGTGCGCCGCACTCGCGACGAGACCATGCCCATGCCGCACGACGTCCGCCCCTCCCTCGCACTCAGCGCGCTCAACGCCACCCTGGCGCAGATGTCGCCGCCCGGTGTGGCGCTGGCCACGCTGACCACACCCGCCGTCTCCGACCCGGCATGGTCCTGCAACACCTTCGCCCCACTGATGCTGGAAATGGTGCTGCTGCGCCGCGACCGCCCCATGCGCACCAAGGCGTACCTGGCGGACGCGGCGTTGCCGAGCTTCGCCGACGGCGACTTCGTCAACATCGTGCTGCTGGGCGATCCATCGCAATTGATCCACAACTTCGACATCCTGGTGGACGGCGAGCGGGTCTACCTGTTCCAGGCCTACCTCGAGCAGGTCGTGGACCTGGTGCGGGTGTTCGACTGCGTGACCTTCCATGCGCTGTGGCACGACCTGTGCGCCGGTCGCGCCGGCCTGTGGAAGCACGCTTACCAGGCATTGTTCGGGGTGGGTCCGGATCAGGTGGTGGACACCGATCCCGACACGGTCTGGTTCCAGTCGCAGTACGTCAGCGTGTAGCCGGGGCGCCTCAGATCGCAGCCTGGACAGCATGCACAGGCAGTCCAGCCGACGAGCTTCAGGGTCATCGCCTCGTAGGAGCGGCTTCAGCCGCGAGGGGCTTTCCTGGTAAAGCCCCTCGCGGCTGAAGCCGCTCCTACACGCTCCGCCAGTGCTACGCGCGGCGCTACGGCGCCACGTCCCCCCCGGCGCGGCCTTCGACGAACACCAAGTCCAACGCGGCGGCAGCCTCGCGAATCGCCGCACGCGCCGCGGCGATCTCGGCGGTGGGCGCGGTCAGGCGCGGACGTCGGTCCAGCGTGCAGGCCAGGCCCGCCTCCACCAGGGTGGCGTGGGCGGCATGCAGGCGCTCGGCGATGGAGGGCGACAACCAGCCACTGTGCGTCAGCGCATCCAGCAACGCTGGCGTGTTGCGCGGCGCCAGCAGCGCCGGCTGCTGCGCGGCACCGAGCAGTACGCCGGCCTGCACCAGGAATTCCAGATCGACCAGGCCGCCTGCGCCCTGCTTGAGGTCGAAGCGCGCCGCATCGCTGCGGTCCAGTTCGGCACGCATGCGCGCGCGCATCCTGCGCACTTCCTCGCGCAGCACTGCGGGCTCGCGCGGGCGCGCCAGGGTCTGCGCGCGCACCTGCTCGAACTGCTGCAGCAGCGGCGCATCGCCGGCCACGCCGCGGGCGCGCACCAACGCCTGGTGCTCCCAGGTCCAGGCGCGCTCGCGCTGGTACTCGCGGTAGCTGGCCAGCGACGACACCAGCGCGCCCTTGCCGCCATCGGGACGCAGGCGCACGTCGATGTCGTACAGGCGGCCGCCGCCGGTGACCGCGCCGAGCAGGGCGATCACCTTCTGCGCCAGCCGCGCGAACCAGCGCCCGCTCTCCAGCGGCCGCGGTCCGGCCGAGGCCTCCACGCCCGGCGGGTGGTCGTACAGGAACACCAGGTCCAGGTCCGAGCCGATGCCCAGTTCCACGCCGCCCAGGCTGCCGTAGCCGACGATGGCGAAACTGCCGCCAGGCACCTCGCCGTGCGCAGCGACCAGATCGGCACGTGCCAGGCGCAGCACGGTCACGACCACCGCCTCGGCCAATTGCGCCAGCTGGCGGGCGCTGTCGAGCGCGGGCTGGCGCCGGTCCAGCGTCGCCAGGGCGATGCGGAAACTCAGCGCCTGGCGCGCTTCGTTGAGGCCGCGCAGGGCCGCTTCCGGATCGTCCCCGGCGGTGGCGACCGCGGCATCGCACAGCCGCTGCATCGCCGCCTGGTCCGGCATCGGGCCGTCGACGCGGCTGTCGAGCAGTTCGTCCAGCAGCAGCGGATGCGCGGCCAGCCGTTCGGACAGGAAGGCGCTGCGTGCCAGCACGTCGACCAGCCGCGCCAACGCGCTGGGCTGCTCGTCGAGCAGGGCCAGGTAGCTGGCCCGGCGCAGGATCGCCTGCAACAGGCCAAGCACGCGGTGCAGGGCGGCATCGGCCTGCGCCGAGCGCGCGGCCGCATGCAGCAGCGCCGGCAGCACCCGGTCCAGGCGCGCGCGTGCCGCATCGGACAGCGTGCGCACGCCCAGCGACTGCACGAAGCCGCGCAAGGCCTGGTCGGCGCCATCGGCATCGGCGAAGCCGGCGGCGCGCAGGACCTGCGCCTGGCCGGCGTCGGGCAGGCCGCGCCAGTAGTCGGCCAGCGCATCGGGCGCCAGCGCGCGCTCACGCGGCGCCAGCAGTTCGGCGAACTCGGCGGCGACGCGGTCGCGCTGCACCTGCAGCGCGGCGTGCAACGCGGTCCAGTCGGCATAGCCGAGGCCGAAGGCGATGCGCGCGCGGTCCAGCGGATCCTCCGGCAGCGCGTGGGTCTGCGCATCGCGCAGCATCTGCAGGCGGTTCTCCACCTGGCGCAGGAAGCGATACGCCTGCGCCAGCGCCGCGCCATCCTCGGCGGCGACCTGGCCGGCGGCGACCAGCGCGTGCAGCGCCGGCAACAGGCGGCGCTCGCGCAGCGCCGGTTCGCGGCCGCCGCGGATCAACTGCAGCGACTGCACCAGGAACTCGATCTCGCGGATACCGCCGGCGCCGCGCTTGATGTCGTCCAGGCGATCGTGGCGCGCGACCTCGGCGGTGATCGCCGCCTTCATCTCGCGCAGGCCGTCCAGTGCGGTGTAGTCGAGATAGCGCCGGTACACGAACGGGCGCAGCGCCTGCAGCCATTCCTCGCCGGCAGCGATGTCGCCGGCCACCGCGCGCGCCTTGAGCCAGGCGTAGCGTTCCCAGTCGCGGCCTTCGCGCTGGAAGTACTGGTCCATGCCGGCGAACGACAGCGCCACCCGGCCGGCCGTGCCGAACGGACGCAGGCGCAGGTCCACGCGATGCGCGAAGCCGTCGGCGGTGGTCTCGTCGAGCAGCCGCGCCAGGCGCTGGCCGAGCCGCGCGAAGTATTCCTCGGCGGCCAGCGCGCGCGCGCCGTCGGACTCACCGCCCTGCGGGTAGGCGTAGACCAGGTCCACGTCGGAGGAGAAATTCAGTTCGCCGCCGCCGAGCTTGCCCAGGCCGAACACCACCAGCCGCTGCACGCTGCCGTCGGTGGCACGCACCACGCCGTGGCGCGCGGCGAACTCGCCTTCCAGCGCCTGCAGCGCCAGTGCCAGGCAGTCCTCGGCCAGCTGCGTGCTGCCGGCCAGGGTCGCATCGACCTCGTCCAGGCCCAGCACGTCGCGCCACACCAGCCGCGCCGAGGCGGCCGCGCGGTAGCGGCGCAACTGCGCCGGCCACGCCGCCGGCTGCGCCGGATCCAGTTGCGGCAGCGGCAAGGGCGGCGGGTCCGGCTGCGCCAGGTGCGCGAGCAGGGCCGGCTGCCGGCACAGCGTGTCGAGCAGGAAATCGCTGGCCAGCAGCGCGCGCGCCAGCGCGTCCTCGAAACCGGGGTGAGACGGCCACGGCTGCGCGGCCACGGCCTGGCGCAGGCGCGCCAGACTGCGTTCGAGCGTGGGCTGCAGGGCGGCGGGAACGGCGGCGGAAGCGTTGGACATCGGGCGATTCTGGCATCCCGGGCGTTCAGGCACATCCAACACAGCAAGAATCGCCATTGCGTTGCAGGAGCGGCTTCAGCTGCGACCGGGCGTTACCGGTAATGCCCGTCGCGGCTGAAGCCGCTCCTACAGGTGCCTCTCTGCCATTGCCGTGCAAACGCTCGGCATCGCGCGCCCATTGCCGCTGCGATCCGCTCGACGCGACACGTCGCCATCGGCCTGCACGCCGTCGCAAAGGCGACGCCGCACGCGCCACGCGATGCCGAACATCGCCGCAATACACAGCGTTTCACGCCACGTTCGCCGCGTTTCGAGGACCATGCCGTCCGGGCGAATCGGGCGATGGTGTATCATGTGCCGCTTCGACGGAGCCTCGCGTGATCACGCGCCGCCTGCTCCGTCTGTTCGATCCCGCAGCGCCGTGGTGTTGACGCGGCCATCCGGGATCGTGCCCCCGCAGACCAGTGCGGCGCCTCTTGCGCCCTTCCGTCTTGCTTTGCCCTGCCATGTGCGGGCCGGGGGTCATGACCTCACCGTTCCAGGACAGGAGAAGACATGTCGGAGTTCCACGCCCATTTCGGATGGTTCAAGCGCCGCCGCCAACTGCAGGTGGAAGAAGTCACCGTCGTCGACAGACCCATGCTCAAACGGGCGGTCGGTGCGGCGGCGCTGGGCAACGCGATGGAATGGTTCGACTTCGGCGTGTATGGCTACCTGGCCGTGACCCTGGGCCACGTGTTCTTTCCCAGCACCAACCCCACCGCGCAGTTGATCGCCACGTTCGCGACCTTCACCGTCGCGTTCCTGGTGCGCCCGCTGGGCGGGCTGGTGTTCGGCCCGCTGGGCGACCGCTACGGCCGGCAGAAAGTGCTGGCCGCGACGATGATCCTGATGGCGCTGGGCACGTTCTCGATCGGCCTGATCCCCTCCTACGAGCGCATCGGCATCTGGGCGCCGATCCTGTTGCTGGTGGCGCGGCTGGTGCAGGGCTTTTCCACCGGCGGCGAATACGGCGGCGCGGCGACCTTCATCGCCGAATATTCCACCGACCGCAACCGCGGCTTCATGAGCAGCTGGCTGGAGTTCGGCACGTTGGGCGGCTATATCGCCGGCGCCGCCACGGTGACCGCGCTGCACTTCACGCTGAGCGATGCGCAGATGCACGACTGGGGCTGGCGCGTGCCGTTCCTGATCGCCGGCCCGCTGGGCCTGCTCGGCCTGTACATGCGCATGAAGCTGGAGGAAACCCCGGCGTTCCAGGCCTATGCCGAAGAAGCGGAAAAACGCGAGCACGACGCGCCGGGCCTGGGCGCGCTGTTCCGCGTCCACTGGCCGCAGTTGCTCAAGTGCGTGGGCCTGGTGCTGGTGTTCAACGTCACCGACTACATGCTGCTGACCTACATGCCGAGCTATCTCAGCGTCACCATGGGCTATGCCGAGAGCAAGGGCCTGCTGCTGATCATCATCGTCATGCTGGTGATGATGCCGCTCAACGTGCTCGGCGGGTTGTTCAGCGATCGCCTGGGCCGCAAGCCGATGGTGATCGGCGCGTGCATCGCGCTGCTGGTGCTGGCGGTGCCGTGCCTGCGGCTGATCGGCACCGGCAACGACTGGCTGATCTTCCTCGGCCTGATGCTGCTGGGCGTGGCCCTGGTGTGCTTCACCAGCTCGATGCCGTCGACCTTGCCGGCCCTGTTCTATACCCCGGTGCGCTACAGCGCGCTGTCGATCGCCTTCAACGTGTCGGTGTCGCTGTTCGGCGGCACCACCCCGCTGGTCACCGCGTGGCTGGTCGAGCGCACCGGCGATCCGCTGGTGCCGGCGTACTACCTGATGGGTGCAGCGGTGGTCGGCATCGCGACCATGGCCTTCGTGCGCGAAACCGCGGGCCTGCCGCTGCGCGGCTCGCCGCCGGCGGTGGCCAGCGAAGCCGAGGCGCATGCGCTGCTGCGCAGCGACGAGCCGCTGACCGTGGATCCGACCCGGCCGGAGCTGCCTGCGTCGCCGGAACCGCCGTCGCAGGCGATGCCGACCTGACCCGAGCGCTGGCTGCGCGCGCTGCGGCGCAGACGTTCATGGAACGCGACCCGGCAACGTCGCTGTCACGGACACGTGGTATCGATACCCAACGTCAGGCCATCGCATCGCCTGCAGCGGCCAGGCCTGCAAAAGAGCAATAAAAAAGCCCGCTGGCAGCGAACTGCTAGCGGGCCTTGCTCCCTCCCCCACGTCGGGATGCAGGGCGATCTTGGGCGCTTTTTTGAGACATTGCACGCTGCAGTGCAAAACGATACCGGGCGGTACATTCTGCTGGTTGCCGGGAATGGGGAAACGGGAATAGGGAATGGGAAAAGCGGGCGGACGTGCACCCTGCGCGTGCCTGCACATTTCCAGCGCCGCGATGCATTGCCTAGCCTTGCCTACGCAAGAGCACGACGCGTTCGTCGTCGCGTCAGGGCGATGCCGCCGGTGCCGGGGCCTCCGGCAGCCATGCCGGTTGCTTGTCGTACCACTCGCGTGCGCCGAGCAGATGCCATTGCCGTTGTTCGCCGCGCAGGGCCACGCCCACGCCGAGCACGCCCCAGCGCGCATACAGATCGCCCTGCGTGCCGGCATCGCCCACGCGCAGGCGCGCGCGCAAGGCCACGCGTTCGTTCTCCGCCGCGACCCGATCCAGCCACAGCGCGTCCTTGCGCCAGCGCAACTGCCCGCTGGCCTGCAGTTGTCCGGCGTCGGCCAGCTTCAGCAACCACGCCGGCGCATCGCTGTGCTGCGCGAACACCGCCAGCACCGGGCCGGCGTCGCGCATCTGCATCTGCACCTGCGCATCGGCCTGCACCGGCGCCGCCGCGGCGATGTGCCCCTGCGGAATCCGCAGCGTCGCCCACCAGTCGCCCTGCTTGGGCTGGGTGCCGTAGCGCACGCCCTGCAGGCGCAGCGTGCTGCCGCTCAGGTCGAACCGCTTGTCCTGCAGTTCGGCGCGCCGCAGCCGCGCGTCCAGGTCGAGATCGCCGGCCAGTTCCAGGCCCGCGGTCTGCAGCCGCGCCTGGCGGCCGAGGACGCGTACGGTGCCCTGCCCGACCTGGCCGGACGCATCCAGCTGCAGGTCGCCGCTGAGCCGGCCATCGCCGCCGAGCACGCGCACCTGCGCCGCCGGCAGGTAGCGGTTGTAGGCGCGCAGGTCCGGCACGCGCGCGTCGGCGAAGCGCAGCCGCGCCTGCAACGAATCGCGCAGCGTGGCCAGCGCGCCGTCGCCCTGCAGGTCCAGTTGCAGGTTCTCGCCTTCGACAAAGCTGGCCTTGGGCTCGGCCAGCGGCGCCAGCGCGAAGCGGCGCATGCGCACGTCCAGTTGCGTGCGCGGCTGGTCGGCAGTGCCGACGATGCGGCCGGCCGCCTGCGCCTTGCCGCTCAGGCGCACGCGCATGATCTCCGCCACCGCCTGCACGTCGGGCACGTCGAGGCGGCTGCCGGGCTGTAGCGCGCCTTGCCGCAGTTGCAGATCGGCGGCGACGTCGCCGCCGCCGTCGAGCTGGAACCACGGCTTGCGCACCAGCAGGTCGCTGATCCAGTTCAACGATTCGAAATGCCAACGTCCCTGCACGCGGCCGGAAGTGCGCGGCAGCAGCGCCGCCGGGTCGGCGAACGGCACCTGGCGTCCGGCGATGCGCAGATCGGCATCGAGCATGCTGCGCGGATCGACCTTGCCGGGCAGGCGCGCACGCGCGTGGATGTCCTCGCCCTCCACGTCCAGCAGCAGCGTCAGCACGCCGCGATCGGTGGCGCCGACGCCTGCATGCAGCGGCACCCGCCAGTTGAGCGTGCTGCCGGGCTGCAGTGCGCCGCGCAGCAGGTGCAGATCGGCCTGTATGTGACCCAGTCCTGGCTCGGTGCTCAGCCTGGTGGTGTCGCCGGCGGTGTCGATGCGCAGGGCCACGCTGCGCCCGTGCACGCGCAGCGCCAGGTCGGTGATGCCCAGCTTGCGCAGCCCCGGCGCCTGCGCGCGGTAATGGCGCGGGAACGCGAAGCGCGCATCCAGCGTCGCCTGGTCGGCGATCTGGCGCTTGCCGTAGCGCACGCTGGCGTCCTCGAACACGATCTGCGAGCGGAACAGTTCCGAGGGGCCGCCACGCAACTGCTTGAGGAAGCCGACAGTGCCGTGACCCTTGCCCTCGATCGCAAAATCGCCGAAGCGAGCACGGCGCAACGTGCCGCTGTGGATCGCGTCGAAGCGCAGGGTCCAGCCGCGGTCGCTGGGCGGCGGTGGCGGGATCATCTCGTCGACGCGGTCCATCTCGCCGATCACGTTCACCGCTTCCATCCACGGCAGGCGCACTTCGCGGTGCAGCAGTGGCAGCAGCGCGATGCGCGCGCTGGCGCGGTCGGCACGTACCTGCCAGACATTGCGCTGCACATGGCCGCGCATGCGCACGTTCCAGGCGGTGATGAAGCCGGGCAGCACGGTGACGGCCGGCCCGGTGTGCATGCGGAACTTCTCCGGCTTGCGGTTGGTGGCCAGGTCGAACAGCGGCGTGTTGAGGAACACGTTGCCGGCCAGCAGATACAGCATATAGGCGATCAGCAGGCCGCGCAGGAGCAGGCGCCAGCCGCGCGGCAGACGCCGGTAGCGAGCGTGGACGGCGGTCAGCGGGCGGGCGGAGAGCGGCACCGCCGCACTATCGCCGCGGCGCGGCGTGGAGCGCGTGAAAGCGACGGTGGCGCACACCCGGCACTGCGCCGGCTGCATGCGCGTTGCGTCCTGCCATCGCAAAGCCAGGTCCCAGCAGGGGAAGTGAGCCGCCAAAGCCCCTCTCCCACCGGGAGAGGGGTTGGGGTGAGGGTCCGGCACGCGAAGCGCCGCACACATCGCACACACCGTGGCGTGCATCCGCATTTCTGCGTTGCGTTATGCCCACATGCGCCGCCACGCGGCAGGCGCAGAAAGTGGGGATGCGCCCCAGCGCGAGCCTCGGCCCGATCCGCGATAATTGCTCCCCCTTCCCACGCCATGGTCGCCGCATGTCCGCCGAACGCATTCTCCATTCCCGCCTGCGCGAACGCATCGTCAGCGCCGAGGCCGCGGCGGCGTTGATCCAGCCCGGCGAGACGGTGGCGATGAGCGGCTTCACCGGCTCCGGCTATCCCAAGGCGGTGCCGATGGCGCTGGCGCAGCGCATCGAGGCGGCGCACCTGCAGGGCCAGTCGTTCAAGATCCAGTTGCTGACCGGCGCCTCCACTGCGCCGGAGCTGGACGGCGCACTGGCCAAGGCCGACGGCATCGCCCTGCGCATGCCGTTCCAGTCCGACCCGGACGCGCGCCAGCGCATCAACGCCGGCACGCTGGACTACATCGACATCCACCTCAGCCACGTCGCCCAGCACGTGTGGTTCGGTTTCTATGGGCAGATCGACACCGCGGTGGTGGAAGTGGCCGGCATCCGCGAGGACGGCAGCCTGATCCCGTCGACCTCGGTCGGCAACAACAAGACCTGGCTGGACCTGGCCAAGAAGGTGATCGTCGAGGTCAACGACTGGCAGCCGGCCGGCATCGACGGCATGCACGACGTGTACTACGGCACGGCGTTGCCACCACACCGTAAGCCGATCCCGCTGCTGCACGCCGACGACCGCATCGGCGAGCCGTCGCTGCGCTGCGACCCGGACAAGATCGTGGCGGTGGTGCGCACCCACGGCCCCGACCGCAACAGCCCGTTCACCCCGGCCGACGCCACCAGCCAGCGCATCGCCGAACACCTGATCGCGTTCTTCCAGCACGAGGTCGGCAAGGGCCGGCTGCCGCCGAACCTGCTGCCGTTGCAGTCCGGCGTGGGCAACATTCCCAACGCGGTGCTGGCCGGCCTGGCCAGCAGCGGCTTCCGCGACCTCAGCGCGTTCACCGAGGTGATCCAGGACGGCATGCTCGACCTGTTGCGCAGCGGCGTGCTCAAGGTCGCCTCGTGCACCGGCTTCGCGCTGAGCCCGGAGGCCAACGAGGAGTTCAAGCGCAACATCGATTTCTATCGCGAGCGCATCATCCTGCGCACGCAGGAGATCTCCAACCATCCGGAACTGGTGCGGCGGCTGGGCTGCATCGGCATGAACGGCATGATCGAGGCCGACCTGTACGGCAACGTCAATTCCACCCATGTCATGGGCAGCCGCATCATGAACGGCATCGGCGGCTCCGGCGACTTCGCCCGCAACGGCTTCCTGTCGATCTTCCTCAGCCCGAGCACCGCGAAGAACGGCAGCATCTCCTCGATCGTGCCGATGGTCAGCCACGTCGACCACACCGAGCACGACGTCTCCATCATCGTCACCGAGCACGGCCTGGCCGACCTGCGCGGCCTGCCGCCGCGGCAGCGCGCGCAACAGTTGCTCGCGCATTGCGTGGACCCGCGCTACCGCGCGCAGCTGCAGGACTACTTTGACCGCGCCCTGCACGCCAGCTACGGCAAGCACACCCCGCACCTGTTGCCCGAGGCGCTGTCCTGGCACCAGCGCTGGCTGGACACCGGGACGATGCACGCCGGCGGCTGAGCGGCGCCGGCAGCGGGTATGCTGCGCCGATGCTGACCACCCTGGCGGTTTCCTCCTATCGTTCCCTGCGCGAGCTGGTGCTGCCGCTGGCGGGGCTGACCCTGATCACCGGCGCCAACGGCAGTGGCAAGTCCAACGTCTACCGCGCGCTGCGCCTGCTCGCCGACACCGCCCAGGGCGGGGTGATCGCCGCGCTGGCCCGCGAAGGCGGTTTGCCGTCGGCGCTGTGGGCCGGCCCGGAGACGCTGAGCCGCGCGGTCCGGCGCGGCGAGCATCCGGTCGAAGGCACGGTGCGGCAGCAGGCCGTCGGGCTGAAGCTGGGCTACGCCAGCGACGCGTTCGGCTATGCCATCGACCTGGGCCTGCCGACGCCGTCGGCGTCGGCCTTCGGGCTGGATCCGCAGATCAAGCGCGAATGCATCTGGGCCGGCCCCTGGCTGCGCCAGTCCAACCTGCTGGTGGACCGCAACGGGCCGGCGGTGCGCCTGCGCACCCAGGACGACGGCTGGACCGACGCCGGCGCCGGCATCGCCAGTTTCGACAGCGTGCTGGCGCAGTTCTCCGATCCGCGCGCGGCACCGGAGATGCATGCGGTGCGCGAGAACATTCGCCGTTGGCGCTTCTACGACCACTTCCGCACCGACGCCGCGGCACCGGCACGCATGGCGCAGATCGGCACGCACACGCCGGTGCTGAGCAACGACGGCGCCGACCTCGCCGCGGCCCTGCAGACCATCCTGGAGATCGGCGACGCCGACGGCCTGCATGCCGCGGTGGACGATGCCTTCCCCGGCGCGAGGCTGACGATCGAGGTGCATGCCGGGCGCTTCGACCTGGCGATGCACCAGCACGGCCTGCTGCGGCCGCTGTCGGCGGCCGAACTGTCCGACGGTACTTTGCGCTACCTGCTGTGGATCGCCGCCCTGCTGAGCCCGCGCCCGCCGGAACTGCTGGTGCTCAACGAACCGGAAGCGAGCCTGCATCCCGACCTGCTGCCGGCGCTGGCGCGGCTGATCGGCAGCGCCGCGCGGGAGGCGCAGATCATCGTGGTCTCGCATGCCAGCCGGCTGATCGCGGCACTGGAGCAGCAGTCCGATTGCCTGCACCACCTGCTGATCAAGGAACACGGCCAGACCGACGTCGCCGGCCTGCGCGCACTTGATCGGCCGGCGTGGCATTGGCCCAGCCGCTGAGGCGGGGCATCCAAAACCCGCGCAAATGTGCGGCAACGTCGTAGGAGCGGCTTCAGCCGCGGCGACGCTTGCCCGAGGTCGCGCTTGAAAGCGCTCCTACAACCGCTGGCAGTGGTCCTGTTGGAGGGCTCACTGAGCAATTGCGGGACAGCGCGTCGGGACTGAAGTCCCTCCCACAGTGCAGCCCTCTTGCATCCAAAATCCGCGCAAATGTGCGGCAACGTCGTAGGAGCGGCTTCAGCCGCGACGGGCTTGACCGAGGTCGCGCTTGAAAGCGCTCCTACAACCGCTGGCAGTGGTCCTGTTGGGGGCTCACCGAGCAGTTGCGGGACAGCGTGTCGGGGCTGAAGTCCCTCCCACAGTGCGGCCCTATTGCATCCAAAATCCTCGCGAATGTGCGGCACCGTCGTAGGAGCGGCTTCAGCCGCGACGGGCTGGACCGAGGTCGCGCTTGAAAGCGCTCCTACAACTGCTGGCAGTGGTCCTGTTGGGTTCACCGAACAGTTGCGGGACAGCGCGTCGGGACTGAAGTCCCTCCCACAGTGCAGCCCTCTTGCATCCGAAATCCGCGCGAATGTGCGGCACCGTCGTAGGAGCGGCTTCAGCCGCGACGGGCTGGACCGAGGTCGCGCTTGAAAGCGCTCCTACAACTGCTGGCAGTGGTCCTGTTGGGGGCTCACCAAGCAGTTTCGGGACAGCGCGTCGGGGCTGAAGTCCCTCCCACAGTGCGGCCCTATTGCATCCAAAATCCTCGCGAATGTGCGGCACCGTCGTAGGAGCGGCTTCAGCCGCGACGGGCTGGACCGAGGTCGCGCTTGAAAGCGCTCCTACAACCGCTGGCAGTGGTCCTGTTGGGGGCTCACCGAGCAGTTGCGGGACAGCGCGTCGGGACTGAAGTCCCTTCCACGGTGCGGCCCTCTTGCATCCAAAATCCGCGCGAATGTGCGGCACCGTCGTAGGCGCGGCTTCAGCCGCGACGGGCGTTACCGGTCACGCCTCCGCGGCTGAAGCCGCTCCTACAACACCGCTGCAGATTCGGCGGTCGCTTGCAGGTCGTCGGCGCCAGGTGCGGGCTCGGGCGCGGCCAGGAAAGCCAGCTTGCGGTCGCGCGGCAAGCGCTTGAGTGCGTATTCGGCGCGCGAGGCGGCGGCGCGGTCGGGGTAGGCGCGGCTGGCCAGCAGCCGTACCGGCGGGTTGGCGCGGGTGTACTTGGCGCCGGCGCCGCGCAGGTGCGCCTGGAAGCGAGCCTGCAGGTCCGGGGTGATGCCGGCGTAGTAGCTGCCGTTGCGGCATTCGAGCAGGTACAGGAACCAGGGCGAGTCGGCAGGCATGCAGGCATTATCGACACGGTGGCCGGTTTCGCCAGCAGCGGCGTCCGCACATGCGCGCATGCGATCTCGGGCATCACCTATTGGTCAGACCCCGATGTCGGCCAACGCTGCGCTGGCGGCATCGGCCAGTTGCCGGCCTTCGGCGGTCAGCTTGAGCCCACACGCATGACGCTGGAACAGCGTGGCGCCCGGCAGGGCCTGGTGCGTCCGGCACCGGCAGGCGATCGCAGATATGCCGCCCCAGCCCATCAACTCGCAGCTGGTACATCCCATCGCGCCACTGCCACGCCGTCGCGCTGAACCGGCGACAACAGGTCTTAACGCCCGGCCAACACCTTGCCAGCCGCTGCCACACACCGGCATACCGTGGTCATCGAATAGGCGGATAACGTCATCACCGGCACGCAGCCGTCGATACCGAAGCTCTCTCCCTTCGCATTCGGCGGCGCGTCCGGCCCCTCTTCCGGGCCTCCCCCGCCCCCCACGCACGCAGCCGGTCAGGCTGCGTGCGTCTTTCCCACCACCAAGCTCAGGCCGCCTGCGCCACGCGCGCCTGGCGCCGCGCACGCACCGCCTGCGCCAGCCGCTCGAGCACCTGCACCGAGGTGTCCCAGTCGATGCAGCCGTCGGTGATGCTCTGGCCGTAGACCAGCGGCTGGCCCGCGACCAGTTCCTGGCGGCCACCACGCAGGTGGCTCTCCACCATCGCGCCGACGATGCGGGACTGCCCGGCTTCGAGCTGGCGCGCGATATCCTCGATCACCTTGGGCTGGTTGTCCGGGTTCTTGCCGCTGTTGGCATGGCTGGCGTCCACCATCAGCCGCGCCGGCAGGCCGGCCTTCTCCAGCACCTGCGCCGCCGCGGCCACGCTGTCGGCGTCGTAGTTGGGCTGGGTGCCGCCGCGCAGGATCACGTGGCAATCGGGATTGCCGGCGGTGGCCGCCACCGCGGTCTGTCCGTCCTTGGTGACCGCCAGGAAATGGTGCGGATGCGAGGCCGCGCCGACCGCATCGACCGCGATCTTGACGTCGCCGCTGGTGCCGTTCTTGAAGCCCACCGGGCACGACAGGCCGGACGCCATCTCGCGGTGCACCTGACTCTCGGTGGTGCGCGCGCCGATCGCGCCCCAGGCCACCAAATCGGCGATGTACTGCGGCGAGATGATGTCGAGGAACTCCACGCCGGCCGGCAGGCCCAGGCGGTTGATGTCGCGCAGCAGGCCGCGCGCCAGGCGCAGGCCCTTGTTGATGTCGAAGCTGCCGTCGAGGTTGGGATCGTTGATCAGGCCCTTCCAGCCGACCGTGGTGCGCGGCTTTTCGAAGTACACCCGCATCACGATCTCCAGCGCATCGCCGTAGGTCTCGCGCAGCGGGCGCAGACGCTGCGCGTACTCCATCGCCGCGACCGGGTCGTGGATCGAGCAGGGGCCGATCACCACTGCCAGGCGGTCGTCGCGGCCGTGCAGGATCTCGTGCAGCGCCGCGCGCGCGGCAGTGACGGTCTGCGAGGCTTCTTCGTCGCAGGGCAGCAGCGCCTGCAGTTGGGAGGGCGGAGTCAGCGGTTCGATCTTGCGAATGCGCAGATCGTCGGTGTGCGGGGCCATGTGCGTGTCTCGTCGGGGGGCTGGGTGGGGGCCAGATCCGGCGGCATGAAAAAAGCCGCCAGGTTCGCTGGCGGCTTTCGGGATTGCGGCTGAAGTGTCCTTCAGGGTGAACGCGATCCTTCCTCCGCCAGCGGCATCGGAAAACCGTAATACCAAAAGTAAAAGCTGCGGCAGGACGCGTTCATGGGACGTAGTGATAGCACAGGGTTTGCGCGAGTGCCACAGTTGCATCAGCAACTTGTGGAGCCGGGAAAGGGGAACCGGGAATGGGGGATCGGAAAAGCAGCATCGCCCCGCTTTCGATTCCCCATTCCCGACTCCCCATTCCCGGCCCCTCAGAAATCCAGCACATATTCCGCCGCCACCTCGCGCCCGATCGCGTCGTACAGGGTGGTGTTGTAGAACTGGTAGCCGTAGTAGCGCTCCTTGTTGTCGTAGCCGACGGTGTTGAGCACGTTGTTGATGTACAGGTTGACCTTCATCTTCGGGGCGATGCGGTAGCCGGCCGTGAGGTTCCAGTACAGCGCCGGGCCGACCCGGCCGAAGTAGCGCGTGGTGCTCTCGCCGAAGTGGCGGTTGCCGCTGTCGGTGACGCGGCAGGCGTCGGAGGGGCTGGGCTGGTAGCCATCGTCGAAGCGGGTGCAGGTGCCCCAGTTCACCGCCTGGGTGGAGCCGAAGCGCTTGGCGTACACGGTCAGGTCCAGCGGGCCGCCGTTCTCCCAGTGCACGCTGCCGCGCAATTTGCTGCGGATCTTCTGGTCGCGCAGGTTCTTGTCGTCGTCGGTGCGGTAGGTCTGCTCGTGGTAGCCGATCAGGTTGTTGTAATCCAGGGCGAAACTGAAGTTGCCCCAGCGCGCGGTGTTGAGCCGGTACTTCAGCGAGGCATCGACGCCGGACACGTGCATCTGCGCGATGTTGATCGGCCCCTGCTCGATGCCGGTGACGCGGCCGGCGGCATCGCGCGCCACGCGCGAGAGGATGCGTGCGCAGTATTCGGCGCCGCCGGGATTGACCCACACGCCGCCGGCGGTGGTCAGGCCGGTGCGGCAGCCGGCTTCGGCGCTGAGCACCTCGTCGCGGTTGAGGTCCTTGATCATGTCCTGCAGCCGGATCTTGTAGTAGTCCGCGGTCAGCGACAGGCCCTCGGCGATGTCCCAGACGAAACCGGCGGTGACCGAGCGGCCATGTTCCGATTCCAGGTCGGGCGTGCCGCGGCGGTTGACCTGCATCAGGTAGAACACGTCGCTGTTCTCGGCACTGCAGCCGCCGGTGAGGTAATAGCCCTTCTGGATGCAGCGGTACTGGTCGATCACGGTCTGCTGGGTGGAACTGGGCTCGCCGAGCACGTAGTGCATGTCCGGGGCGCGGAAGCTGGTGGCGACGCTGCCGCGCAGCAGCAGCGTGCTCAGCGGACGCCATTCCAGGCCAGCGCTCCAGGTGGTGTCGCGCTGCATGCCGATCGCCGCGCCGAGGTCGCTGCCGTAGGCGCGGTAGTCGCCGTAGCGGTCGTGCCGCGCGGCCAGGCTGGCGTTGAGCTTGGACAGCAGCGGCACGTCGAACTCGATGCCGCCGGAGTAGCGCAGGCGCTCGCCGCCGCCGTAGTCGACCACGTCCAGCGGATAGCAGGTGTTGGCGCACGGATCCGGCGACAGCCGGTAGCCCTGCTTGGCCACTTCGCCGACCGCGGCGAACTTGATCGGCCCGGCCCAGCCCTGCAGCAGCTCGCCGGTGATGTTGGCGCTGGCCTGGTTGACCCAGGAATCGGCGCGGTTGTGCGCCTTCACCGCCAGGTCGTTGTATTGCGCGCCGGTCAGCGGCTGGTACCAGCGTTCCTCGTTAAGATCGTAGATCGGCGTGCCGTCGGCAGTGCTGCCCAGCTGCGGGCCGAGGAAATAGGCGGTGGCCTTCTGCGTGTCCACGGTGCGCACGTATTCGTCGACGGTGTAACGCGCGCGGCCCACCGCCACTTCCCAGTCGAAGCGATCGGCGAGGCGGCCCTTGAGGCCGGCGCTGAGGTCCCAGGACAGTTCCTTGGTGGTGTTGGCCAGGTTCTTCCAGCCGCCGGATTCGAAGCGGGTCAGTTGGCGGATCGCGTACAGGTCGCGGTCGCTGCCGGTGTCGTGGAACGGGCCGAGGTAGACGTAGGGCGGGTCGTAGGTCCAGTAGCCCAGGCTCCTGGTCGTGGACAGCGTGCTCCAGGCCTGCACGCCGTTGTCGAAGTCGAAGGTGCCGTACAGATACGCCGAGCCGCTGTCGCCGCCGCTGGCGGCCAGCCAGTCGGCGTAGTCGTGGGCCATGCCGCAGTAACCGCCGAGGTTGCGCACGGTGTCGCTGTTGTAGTCGTAGCTCAGCCGCTGCGCGTCGACGAACTGGCCGCCGAAGCGTGCGCAGGTGCCGCTGGGCGGCGCCAGGCGCGTGTTGTTGCCGGCGTCGACCAGGCTCAGGCCGGTGAACGGATTGAAGCCGTACTTGCGCGCCTGCGCGGTCCAGTTGCTGTAGGACTCGTCGTCCTGGTCGTCCATCTTCGGCCGCTCGCCGACCGAGAGCGGATCGCGCCGGGTCCACTGCAGTGCGTAGGTCAGGTTCCACTTGTCGCCGCTGCGGCCGCCGACCCAGGACAGGTCGACCACGTCGCGCCCGCCGGCGGTGGCGGTACCGCCGCGCAGGCGCACCTGGTTGCCTTCGTAACCCTGCTTGAGGATCACGTTGATGACGCCGGCGACTGCGTCCGAGCCGTAGATGGCCGAGGCGCCGCCGGTGAGGATCTCGATGCGTTCCACCGCCGCGGAGGGGATGTTGGCGTAGTTGGCGAAGTTGCTTTCGCCGGCGTAGGGCTGCGGATAGTCGGCGACGCGGTGGCCGTTGACCAGCAGCAGCGTGCGCCCGGGACCGAGGTCGCGCAGGCTCACCGGCGAGGCGTTGGGCGTGTGCGAGCCGTATTTGGTGTCGGCCTCGACGCTGCCCTGCTGGTTGAGCGTACTCAGCACGTCGTAGACGGTGAGGAAGCCTTCCTGCTGGATCTGCTGCGCACTGATCGTCAACACCGGTTCGGCGCCCTCCACTTCCGAGCGCTTGATCCGCGAGCCGGTGACCACGACCTGGCCCAGGTCGGTCGCGGCGGCCTTGGGCGCGGCGGTGTCGGCATCCTGCGCGCGCGCCTCGGCAGCGCCGTACAGCGCCAGCACGATGCCGAACGCAAGGGTGGTGAGTGGGCGACGTGGCATGCGGTGTCCTCTGCAGCGGATGGCGACGCCGCGCACGCACGACGTCCGGCGTCCCCTTCGCTGCGCCGCGCCCACGACCGTGCGCGCATGCCGCAGGCACGCGCCACCTGCGCCGGTCGCGACGCACAGAAGAAGACGAACATGCGGACGTGCAGATCCCCCTGGACGCCCGTACGTTCTAACCTGCATGGCGCCGGCACCCGCTGTCAACACGCTGCCACGCATCGCGCGTAGACGGCTGTCGGTTATGCGCGATTCGCCGCATCGCGCGCGGAATCGTGCCGCATCGCCGCGGCGGGACACGGCGGCGTCGCTCAGGCGGACGACGGCCCCTGCGTGGCGTGGCGCCCGCTGGCATACGGGCCATGCACGGCCAGCACCGTGTCCGACTCGTCGCTGTTGTCGGTGACCACGATGCGGTACTGCGCGCCGCCCGGCGCGACCCGTACCACCACATGGCCATTGCTGCTGGTCATCTCGCGGATGCGCTTGTTGGCGACGACGTTCTCCGGCTTCATCGCGGTGGCGTAGATGTCGCGCGGCCCCGGGTACAGGCGTTCGCTGAGCATGTTCTCCAGCGGCGATACCGATGGGTGCGCCGAGTCGTTGGTGAGGATCACGAACGCCCGCGGGCGCAATGCGCGCACGCAGGCCGGGCCCATCGCATCGGCATAGGCGTGATGGTTGGCCACCGCCACGTCGACCGCACCGGTCACCCGCGCCACCGGCGTTTCCACATCGCGCCAGGGGTCCTCGTCGTAGTAGTTGATGCTGTTGGAGAGATCGCCGCCGCTGTAGTAGGTGAACGCGCCGTACTGCAGGCGCAGCGCCGCCGAGCACTGGTTCTCCGTCGGCACGGCGCCGGGCGGGAACAGTGCGCGCGTGCGCTCGCCATCGCCGGTCCACACCTCGCCGTTGACCACCAGGTTGCGGATGGCGAAGCCGGGATAGGCCGCGGCGTCGCGCCGCAGCCGCAACTGGTCGGCGGCACCGGCACGAAAGCGCTCGACCTGCGCGCCGCGGGCGCGCTCCTGCTGGATGAAGGCGCGGTAGTTGCGCTGGTTGGGATCGTCCGGCGCTTGCGGATACGCATAGTCCGGGTAGCCGCGATCCAGGTAGCGACGGATCGGCAGCAGTTGCGCCACGTCGGTCACGCCGGTCAGGGCGTAATGCCCACCCGGCGCCAGCGGCGTGTCCGGCAGGCATTCGCCCATGTGATCGCGGTGGAAGTGGGTGAGGATGAAATCGTCGAGTTCATGCCGCCCGGCCTGCGCCAGATGGCGGTGCGCATAGCGGCCGACCCACTCGCCCGGGCGGCGGCTGGCATTGGGCAACTCGTCGATCAGGTACTTGTCCAGGCCGTCGATGGCGCCGGCGTCGATCATCATCGCGGTGCCGTCGGGGCAGACGATCAGGGTGGCGTTGCCGCGGCCGGTGCCGATGTGATGGATGTCGAGCATGCCCGGACTCCAGCCGTTGAGCGGTTCGCGGATGCGGTCGACCGAGGCGGAAGCGGCGGCCGCGGCGCGCTGCGCCCAGCCGGGCCGCGGCAGCATGCCGGCGGCGAGCGCCGCGCCGAGGCCGCCGAGGAAGCGGCGGCGGGTGAAATGCGGAAGCGTCATCGAAGGGTCCTGGCGATCAACGAAACATGCGCACGTGGCATCGCCGCGCGCTGGCGGCGACCCACGTGCGACTCAGGGCGCGTGTCACCACGCCCATTGCAGCGAGGCGACGTAGCTGCGGCCGAAGATCGGCCGGCCCACGGTCGCGTCCGCCTGCACCAGGTCGCCGGACACGCCGGGCGCGCGCGCATTGCCTTCGGTGAGACCGTGCGAATCGGTGACGTTGGTGCACAGCAGTTGCGCACTGAGGTTGGCGTCGAGCTGCAGATGCAGGCCCAGGTCCAGGGTGCGATAGGCCGGCAGCACACTGGCGTTGGTGAAGTCCTGGAAGCGCCTGCCGATGCCGAACCACGTGGCGTAGGCACGCGCATCCACCCCGCCGACCTGGAAGCGGTAGCTCGGTTGCAGCGACCAGCTGTACTTGGGCACGCGCGGAATCTCGTTGTCGATCAGGGCCGCGCCGGACAGGCCGCTGAAGGTGTCGGCGCCGCTGATGCGCGGATCCTGCAGGGTCACCGAGCCGGTCAGCTCGAACCCGCCCAGCGGCCGCCACGTGCCTTCGAACTCCACGCCCTTGGTGCGCGTGTCGATCAGCAGCGGCACGTTGACCAGCAGGCCGTTGGCGTTGGCGACATAGGTGCTCGAATTGAGTTTCCTGAAATCGCTGTAGAAGCCGATCAGCACCAGCTCCATCGGCCGCGTGGCGTACTTCACGCCGAGTTCGGCCTGGCGGATCGGGGTCACCGGCGTGGCGCTGCCGTCGGGCATGCGCCCGCCGACGCCGTTGACCACGTTGCCCCATTGCTCGCTCAGCCGCGGAAAGCTGAAACTCTCGGTATAGCGCGCGAAGACATTGACCGGTTCGGCGAGCTTGTACGAGGCGCCCAGCGTCCACGAAGTGCCGGCCATGTCCTTGCTGTAGGGCACGCTGCCGACCAGGCCAGTGACGGTGCGCGCGGCCAGCGGACCGGTCGTGGCGATGGTCTGGGTGCCGATCACGCCACGGTTGCCTGCTTCGCGGCGCCAAACCCGGCGCACGCCGGCATCCACTTCCCACGCCTCGTTGAACTTCCAGGTGTCGGCCGCGTACAACGCCGTCGCGGTCCCGTGGCTGTCGCCGATCAGGTCGCCGCTGCCGTAGGCGGTGAAGCCGTTCTCGGTGAGCGTGCCCAGCACCTGCCCGGCCGCATTCAGCGCCTGGATGTCCAATGCGTCGGGATTGCTTTTCACGTCGGTCAGCAACGCGTTGCCGATCTGCGCCTGGCGCAGCGAGAAACGGCTGACGCTCACGCCCATCGAGACGTCATGGCTGCCGCCACCGGCCAGCTCGAACAGCCGGCCCAGGCGCAGGTCGTTGACGAAGTCGCTGTAGTGGGTCTGCGTGCTGGACCAGGTGTTGATCATCGCCAGGCCGGCGGTGGAAGCCGGATCGAACGGCGTGTTGCTGCCGGCCAGCGCATAGCGCAGCGCACTGGTGCCCGGGAAGGCCGCGCGCGCGGCGGCCAGCCGCAAGGCGAGCAACGCGGCCGCGTCGGTCGGCGCGCCGTTGAACAGCGCATTGAAACCGACGTCGCCGTTGACGTAGCGGGCCTTGTCGCTGAGCCGCCAGCCGTTGGCGAACTCGGTGTCGCCGCCGACCGTGAAGGTGCGGGTGACCGGATGGACACCATCGGCCAGATCGCGTGTCTCCACCCGGCTGCCGCCCTGCCCATCGAGGGTCCGGATGCTGACGTTGCGGAAGCTGGCGCTGTTGAGGGTGCCGGTCCCCGGATCGATCAGGTCGGCGAGCGAGTCGCCATTGCGCGGGTCCGCCAGCGGGATGGCGCTGTAGAACACGCCGCGGTCGTTGAGGTACTTGAAGTCGGCGAAGATCTTGCCGAAATCGAACTTGTAGGTGCCGCCGAGCTTGAGTTGGCCGCCCTGGTTACCGTTGCCGAAGCCCGGATCACGCAGGCCATCGCTCTGCCGATAGAAGCCGCTGATGGCATAGAGCAGATTGTCGTTGCCCTGCACCGGGCCCGACGCGGTGGCATCCAGGCGCGCCAGCGCGTTCGCCCCGCCGGTCAGCTTGACCGCGCCCTTGGCGGTGTCGGTGCCGTGGTTGGTGATGAAGTTGAGCACGCCGCCGGAGGCGTTGTTGCTGTAGATCGGCGCGGTGCCGCCGCGCACGATCTCCGCATCCTGGGTGCCCAGGTCCAGCCGGTACACCTCGTCGATCTGCAACTGGCGCTCGTAGTTGGATTCGAACAGCGGCAGGCCGTCCTCGAGCACGTCGAGCAGACGGAAGCCGGACCACGGCAGGCCGCGGATCACCACGTTCTCGCCGCCGGCTTCGCCACCGGAATTCTCCACGGTGACACCGGGCACCGAGCGCAGCATGTCGACCATGCTGCGCGGGGCCTGCCCGGCGATCGTCTCTGCGCTGACCGTGGAAATGGCGTACGGGGCGAGGAATTTCGGTCCCTGGGTGGCGGTGCCGGTCACCACGATCCGATCCAGGTCGATGGCACCGGCGGCATCGGCGGCCGTCGGGGCGGACGCGTTCGCCGCGGTGGCGCCGCTGGCCTGCACGATCACCGTATCGCCGTCCACGCGGAATGCCAGGTCGGTGCCTTGCAACAGGTGGGTGAGGGCCTGCCGCGGGTCACCGGCGACGCTGCCGCCGGGGCTGCGCTTGTCGCGCAGCAACGCCGGATCGGCGATCACCTGCAGGCCGGTGGCGCGCGAGAACGCGGCCAGGGTGGCGCCGAGGTCGCCGGGCGGCAGGGTCGCGGCGGCCGGCGTCGCGGCGGCGGCCGGCGGCGCGATGGCGGGCAGTCCCACCAGCGCCGCCAGGGCAGCGGCCAGCGCGGTGGCGCGCGGAGAAAAAAAGGCACAACGGAAGGAGCGGCGGGGCGGCATGAGCAGGTCGTCGTCGGGTCGCCAACGTGGCGTGGCAAAGGACAAAGACGCCGTACAGCGCCGATCCCGACAGGGGATTGCATGAATTTTTTGTGACGCGCCGCAGCGTGGCCGGCGAACCGGACGCGTGGACAGGCGCCATGCGCCGTCGCGCAGGCGCGAACGGCGCCCGCCGGCTGCTTCGCCGTCACGCGCACTACCGCGTTGTCCCGACGATGCCGGCGACGGCAACCAGACCCGGCACGTCGCATCTGCCCGCGCACGCAACGCCGAGGCAGCGACGGCGCCTCCGACTACTGCGGCGCGGCGGCACGTTCCACACGGATGCCGTCGGCGCGCCGCTGCAGTTGCAGCGGATACAGCTGCGCCAGATGCATGAGGGTCTGCTCCGGCCGATCCAGGCGGAAGCGCCCGGACACCTGCAGCGCACCCAGCGCCGGATCGGCGAGCACGATCGGCTGCGGCGAGCGCCGGTTGAGCCGCTCGATCAGCCGCGCCAGCGGAATGCCGGCGGTCTGCAGCCAGCCCTCGCGCCAGTCGCCGGCCTGCGGATCGAAGCGCGTCAGCGCGCCCAGACCAGCGCTGGCGGTGTCGATCCGCATGCCCGCCGCCAGCACCTGGTGCGCGGCGCCGTTGTCGATCTCCACCCGCCCCGAGTACACCGACAGTTCGCTGGTGGCGCCATCGCGCGCCAGGTTGAACACGGTGCCCAGCACCTGCACCCGCGCCGGGCCCAGATTCACCTGGAACGGGCGCTGCGGATCGTGGGCGACGTCGAAGAACACTTCGCCGCGCTCCAGCGCCACCTCGCGCCGCTGCGCACGCAATTGCACACGGACCCGGCTGGCACCGTTGAGGGTGAGCACGCTGCCATCGTCCAGGCGCAGCACCCGGGTCTGTCCGGGCGCGGTCGCGGCCACGATCGGTGCCGGATCCGGGCGCAGTCGCGGCCACAACAGCACCGCCAGCAGCGCTAGGCCGGCCGCCAATGCGGCCAGCGGCCGCCAGCCACGACGGCGCGGACGCTGTGCCGCGGGCACGGGCGCCGCGCCGGCGGACGCTGCCACCGCGCGTGGCGCGGGCACGCGGGCGGCGGCCGGCGCAACCATGGCCACGGCCGGCGCGTCTGCCGGCGCGGCGTAGGCGGCCAGCGCCTCCAGCAGCGCCGCATCGTGAGCCAGCGCCCCCAGCGCATCGAAGGCGGCACGGTGCGCCGGATCGGCCGCCAGCCACTCGGCCAGGCCCGGTGGATCGCCGCCCGCCGTGGCCAGGGCGCGCGCGACCCAGTCGGCCGCGGCGTCCTGCACCGCGTCATCGGCGGCGGCATTGCCCTGCCTCATGCCGCGTCCTCCGGGCCGCGCCGATCCGCCGCGGGCGGCGGCACCGCGTCGCCACGCGCCACCGTCTCCTGCAGCCAACGCAGGCCGCGGCTGACGTGCTTCTCCACCGCCGCCTCGCTCAGGCCCAGCGCCTCGCCGATCTCGCGGTAGCTCTGCCCGCGCAGGCGGCTGCGCACGAACACCTCGCGGCGCAGCGGCGGCATGCCCTGCAGCGCGCGGGCGAAGGTCTCCACGCGTTGCCGCTGCATCGCCGCCTCCTCCACGCCCGGCGCCGGGCTGGGCACTTCGTCGTCGATGGGCTCGGTGCGCTGGCGCTGGCGCCGGCGCAGATGGTCGTGCAGCAAGTTCAGGGCGATCGCCCTGGCCAGCGCGGCCAAGTCGGTGACCGCGTGGTCGCGTGCGTACACGACAACGCGCAGGAAGGTCTCCTGCACCAGGTCCTCGGCCAGCGACCAGTCGCCGGTGCGGCGGAACAGGAAGCGCTGCAACGCCGGCCGGTGCTGGTCCAGCCGATGCGGATCAAGTTGGCAGACCGGGGCGACCATGACCGCTCGCAGACGCTGGGCGAGCGCAGCTTATAGCGCATCGGCATGCCACCGCGATGACCGGTGCGCGGTGCGGCCGCCGCCAGCGCGCGCACAAAACGCGCACAAAAAAAGAGCCCCGCATCGCTGCGGGGCTCCTTTCGACTGCGTGGAACGGGTCGGCCGAGGCCGGCTGGATCAGAAATCCATGCCGCCCATGCCGCCCATGCCGCCGCCCATGCCGCCCGGGGCGGCCGGCTCTTCCTTCTTCGGGGCCTCGGCCACCATCGCTTCGGTGGTGATCATCAGGCCGGCGATCGAGGCGGCGTTCTGCAGCGCCGAACGGGTCACCTTGGTCGGATCCAGGATGCCGAACTCGACCATGTCGCCGAACTCGCCGTTGGCGGCGTTGTAGCCGAAGTTGCCGCTGCCTTCCTTGACCTTGTTGAGGATCACGGACGGCTCTTCGCCGGCGTTGGTGACGATCTCGCGCAGCGGCGCTTCCATCGCGCGCAGCGCGATCTGGATGCCGTGGGTCTGATCTTCATTGGCGCCCTTCAGCTCGCCGATCGCGCTCAGCGCGCGCACCAGCGCCACGCCGCCGCCCGGGACCACGCCTTCTTCCACCGCCGCACGGGTCGCGTGCAGGGCGTCTTCGACGCGCGCCTTCTTTTCCTTCATCTCGATCTCGGTCGAAGCGCCGACCTTGATCACCGCCACGCCGCCGGCCAGCTTGGCCACGCGCTCCTGCAGCTTCTCGCGGTCGTAGTCCGAAGAGGTCTCCTCGATCTGCGCCTTGATCTGCTTGATGCGCGACTCGATCGCCGAGGTGTCGCCGGCGCCGTCGATGATGGTGGTGTTCTCCTTGGAGACCTGCACCTTCTTGGCGCGGCCCAGGTCCTTGATGGTCGCCTTTTCCAGCGCCAGGCCCACTTCCTCGGAGATCACGGTGCCGCCGGTCAGCACGGCCATGTCTTCCAGCATCGCCTTGCGACGGTCGCCGAAGCCCGGGGCCTTGACCGCCACGACCTTGACGATGCCGCGGATGGTGTTGACCACCAGGGTCGCCAGCGCCTCGCCTTCCACTTCCTCGGCGACGATCAGCAGCGGCTTGCCGGCCTTGGCCACGCCTTCCAGCACCGGCAGCAGGTCACGCACGTTGGAGATCTTCTTGTCGTGCAGCAGCACGAACGGGTCGTCCAGGTCGGCCTGCTGGCTCTGCTGGTTGTTGATGAAGTACGGCGACAGGTAGCCGCGGTCGAACTGCATGCCCTCGACCACGTCCAGCTCGTTCTCCAGGCCCGAGCCTTCCTCGACCGTGATCACGCCTTCCTTGCCGACCTTCTTCATCGCGTCGGCGATGATGTTGCCGATCGACTCGTCGGAGTTGGCGGAGATGGTGCCGACCTGGGCGATGGCCTTGTCGTCGGCGGTGGGCTTGCTGATCTTCTTCAGCTCGGCCACGGCGGCCACGACGGCCTTGTCGATGCCGCGCTTGAGGTCCATCGGGTTCATGCCGGCGGCGACCGCCTTGGAGCCTTCGCGGATCAGCGCCTGCGCCAGTACGGTGGCGGTGGTGGTGCCGTCGCCGGCGTTGTCGGAGGTCTTGGAGGCGACTTCCTTCACCATCTGCGCGCCCATGTTCTCGAACTTGTCAGCCAGTTCGATTTCCTTGGCGACGGAGACGCCGTCCTTGGTGATGGTCGGGGCGCCGAAGCTCTTCTCGAGCACGACGTTGCGGCCCTTCGGGCCCAGGGTGGCCTTGACGGCATTGGCGAGGATGTTGACGCCGCGCACCATGCGCGAACGGGCGTCTTCACCGAAACGGATATCTTTGGCAGCCATGTTGAGTTACCTCGGGAATAGGGAATGGAGAACAGGGAATAGGCAGATCAAGAGCGGGCGGTCGGGACGTGACGGAAATCGCGGGCGACGAAGGCGCCTGACCGATTCCCGATTCACCATTCCCGATTCCCGCGATCGGCGGCGCTGTTAGCCGACGATCGCCAGAACGTCGTCTTCGCGCAGCACCTTGTACTCGACGCCTTCGGCCTTGTAGCTGGAACCGGCGTACTGGCCGTAGATGACCTTGTCGCCGACCTTCAGCGCCGGGGCGCGCACGCTGCCGTTGTCCAGCGGCTTGCCGGCGCCGACGGCCACGACTTCACCCTTGGTGGACTTTTCCTTGGCCGAATCCGGGATCACGATGCCGCCGGCGGAGATTTCGTCGGCTTCGATCGGCTTGACTACGACGCGGTCGTGAAGCGGCTTGATGCTCATTGAGTGAGACCTCTTAAGTGATTGATTGGTCTAGGAAAGGCCGGCGATGTTAGCACTCGCACATGACGACTGCCAGCAACGCTCGCGAAAAAACCCGGTAGCGCCGGGATGCGCCTGATGTAGTGCCGCAGCGGGGGCTTTCAAGGGCCAGAGGCAAAAAATTTTTGCCGAAGACGTGCGTTGCATGCCAAGCAGTGACCGAATCCCGTCACAGTGTCACAGAGTCGGGCTAGGCTGGGCGGACCCAGGGGGGGATCCATCACCAAAAGGAGTTGTCGATGAAGCCATCCGCCGTTGCGCTGCCGCTGGCCTGCCTGCTCGCCCTTGCCGGGCCGGCCCAGGCCGCCGTATTCATCAATGAATTGCATTACGACGATGCCACTGCCGCCGGCGACACCGGCGAAGGCGTGGAGATCGTCGCCACCGCCGGCGAGAGCCTGAGCGGCTATCGCGTCTACCTGTACAACGGCAGCAACCCCGGCGCGGCCACCGTCTACGCCAACAGCGCGGTGCCGGCCGGTAACCTGGTCAGCTGCGGCGGGCAGGTGCGCATCGCCACCGTCAGCTATGCCAGCAACGGCATCCAGAACGGACCCAACGACGGCCTGGCGCTGGTCGACGGCAACGGCCAGGTGGTGCAGTTCCTCAGCTACGAAGGCGCCATCACCGGCGGCGGCGGCCCCGCCGCGGGCATGACCAGCCAGAACCTGCCGGTCAGCGAGAGCAACAGCACCCCGGCCGGCACCTCGCTGCAGCTGCGCGGCAACGGCAGCGCCGCGGCCGATTTCAGCTGGAGCGACAGCGCGACCAGCACCTTCGGCGCCTGCAACAACGGCCAGACCTTCGCCGGTGGCGGCGGCAGCAACGCCGCGCCCACGGTGACCGCCACCACCCCGACCCAGGGCGCCACCGACTTCCCCGCCGCCGGCGACCTGGCGGTGACCTTCAGCGAGGCGGTGAGCCTGGCCAGCGGCGCGTTCGGCCTGAGCTGCCAGCAATCCGGCAACGTGGCGCTGACCTATCCCAGCAGCGGCACCCAGTTCTCCCTGTCCACCAACACCGCGCTGAAGGCCGGCGAGAGCTGCACCCTGAGCATCGTCGCCGCGCGCGTGAGCGATGCCGACGGCGCGCATCCGGCGCAGGACCGCAGCGTGGCCTTCAACGTCGCCAACGGCTCGGGCGGCGGCGGCAGCGGTGCCGGCACCTACTATTCACACGTAAACACCTCCAGCCCCAGCCAGCTGCGCTGCTCGCTGCACGAGACGATCAAGGGCCACACCGTCTATCCGTACAGCAGCAGTTCCGGCACCGACACCTGGGCCATCCTGGAGATCGCCGACGAGGATCCCAACAACAGCCAGCGCGTGCTCGACGCCTACCGCAACCGCAGCTACGCCAAGGGCACCGACCGCGCCGGCAGCGGCAGCGGCCTGAAGTACAACCGCGAGCACAGCTGGCCGAACTCGCTGGGCTTCGGTACCGCCACCGGCAACAAGGGCCTGCCCTACGCGCCGTACACCGACACCCACATGCTGTACCTGACCGACGCCACCTGGAACGCCGACCGCGGCAACAAGCCCTACGCCAAGTGCGACAGCAACTGCGGCGAGCGCGCCACCGAGGCCAACGCCGGCTTCGGCGGCGGCAGCGGCCGCTACCCGGGCAATTCCAACTGGGTGCGTACCCCGGACGGCAACAGCGGCACCTTCGAGGTGTGGGACCACCGCAAGGGCGACATGGCGCGCGCGGTGATGTACATGGCGATCCGCTATGAAGGTGGGACCGATGCCAAGACCGGGCAGTCCGAGCCGGACCTGGAGCTGACCGACGACCGCAGCAAGATCGTCAAGACCTCGTCCTCGCCGGCCTACATGGGCCTGCTGTCGACCCTGATCGCGTGGAGCCAGCAGGATCCGCCGGACGACGCCGAGCGCGCCCGCAACGAGGTGATCTACAGCTTCCAGGGCAATCGCAACCCGTTCATCGACCACCCGGAGTGGGCGACCTCGTCGCTGTTCACCTCGGCCAAGCCGGCCAGTTGCCAGCTGGTCAACTGAGCCGTGTGGCCTCGCCCGCTGCGGCTGCAGCGGGCGGGGATTGGGGAATGGGGATTGGGGATTCGTCCTGAGCCGGCGCCGCCAAAGCGCGGCCGGCATCCCTATACTGTCGGCCGCATGTCCGCGCCCGCCCTCCGCTTGCTGCTCAGCACCTGCCCCGACCCGGCCAGCGCCGCGCGGATCGCCCAGGCGCTGGTCGACGAGCGCCTGGCCGCCTGCGTCAGCCGCCTGCCCGGCGTGCAGTCCACCTACCGCTGGCAAGGCGAGGTGGAACACGGCGAGGAAGTGCTGCTGCTGATCAAGACCGCCGCCGACCGCCTGCCTGCTCTGCAGGAGCGGCTGTGCGCGTTGCACCCCTACGAGGTCCCCGAACTGGTCGAACTCGAGGTCGCCGGCGGCCTGCCGGCCTACCTGCAATGGGTGCATGCCGAAACCCGTGAGGAACCGTAAGCCGATGACCCTGCTGCACCGCCTCGCCGCCCTGTGCCTGCTGGCCGCGGCCGCCTTCCCCGCCCTGGCGATCAGCGAAAAGGACTTGCTGCCGGTTGACCAGGCCTTCGCGCTCAGCGCGCAGGCGCCCGAACGCGACCGCATCGCGCTGCACTGGGACATCGCCAAGGGCTACTACCTGTACCGGCACCGCATCGCGGTGAAGGTGATCGGCGGCTTCAAGCCCAACCCGACCCTGCAGTTGCCGGCCGGCCACAAGAAGACCGACCCGTACTTCGGCGAGGTGGAGACCTATCGCGACACCTTGAACGCGGTGCAGAGCGGCCTCGCCGACCCCGGCACCGCGCGCGTGCAGGTCGAGGTGCGCTACCAGGGCTGCGCCGATGCCGGCGTGTGCTATCCGCCGCAGAAGCGCCTGCTCGAGGTGACCCTGCCGGCCGCCACGGCCTCCGCCGGTTCCGCGCCGACGTCGACGCTGCCGCCACCTGCCGCGACGGGCGGGCTTCCGGGCAGCGGCCCGGGCGCGGGCAACGGTGCCAAGCCGCTGTTCGGCCCCGGCCCCGGCCCCGGCGCCGCCGCGGTGCAGGGCCTGCCGCTGCCGTCGGACCAGGCATTCCATTTCGAAGCCATCGCCAACGACGGCAACACCCTGTTGCTGCGCTTCACCCCGGCACCCGGCTACTACCTCTACCGCGACCGCACCGCGCTGGCGCTGGAAGGCGCGCCCGGCATCCGCACCGGCATGCCGCGCTGGCCGCAGGGCAGCTCGCACCAGGACGAACACTTCGGCAAGGTGGTGGTGTACTTCGACCAGACCGAGGTCACCGTGCCGCTGCAGCGCCAGCGCGCCGATGCCGCCGCCGCGACCCTGGTGGCGACCTTCCAGGGCTGCCAGACCGACGGCATCTGCTACCCGCCCATGACCCGGCGGGTGAAGCTGGCGCTGCCCAAGGGCACCGTCACCCCGGCCGACCAGGCTGAGGTCAGCCCGCTGCTGGTGACGCCGCTGGACAGTCGCCAGGCCGACGCCAACGACGCGGCCGCGGCCACGGCCGCCGATGCCCTGCCGGCGACGCCGGACGCCTCCGCGCACAACGCCGCGCGCAGCGCCGCACCGCCGCCGGCCACGCAGAACCTGCTGTGGGTCCTGCTGCTGGCGCTCGGCGGCGGCCTGCTGCTGAACCTGCTGCCGTGCGTGCTGCCGATTCTGTCGCTGAAGGTGCTGGGCCTGGCGCAGAGCGGCGAGAGCCGCGGCCGCGCCCGCAGCCATGCGCTGTGGTACACGCTGGGCGTGCTCGCCTCCTTCGCCGTGATCGGCGGCATCGCCGTGGCCGCGCGGCTGCTGTGGGGCTTCCAGTTGCAGCGCCCGGGCTTCGTCGCGGTGCTGGTGTACCTGATGTTCGTGGTCGGGCTGAGCCTGTCGGGCGTGTTCACCCTCAGCGCCAACCTCGGTGGCGTCGGCCAGTCGCTGTCCACGCGCAGCGGCCCGGTCGGCGACTTCTTCACCGGCGTGCTGGCCTGCGTGGTGTCCAGCGCCTGCATCGGCCCGTTCATGGGCCCGGCGCTGGGCTATGCGCTGACCGCGCCCGCGGCGGCGGCGATGCTGGTGTTCCTGACCCTGGGCCTGGGCTTGGCGCTGCCGTTCCTGCTGATCGGCTTCGTGCCGTCGCTGGCCAGGCGCCTGCCCAAGCCGGGCGCGTGGATGGAGACGCTCAAGCAGGTGCTGGCGTTCCCGATGTACCTGAGCGCGATCTGGCTGCTGTGGGTGCTGGGCAAGCAACGCGGCGTGGACGCGGTGGCGTTGCTGCTGATCGGCGCCACCCTGCTGGCGCTGGGACTGTGGTGGTTCGAGCGCGCGCGCTGGCGCGACCACAAGACCGGCATGCGCCTGGCCGCCGTGCTGCTGCTGGCCGCCCTGGTGCCGGCCTGGGGCGTGACCCGGCTGCCGCCGCCCAGCGCCAGCGTCGAGCGCAACACCGTGGCGTATTCGCCGCAGATGCTCGACCGCCTGCGCACCGACAACCGCGTGGTGTTCGTCAACATGACCGCCGACTGGTGCGTCACCTGCAAGGCCAACGAGCGCAACGTGTTCGACAGCGACGCCTTCCGCGACACCATCAAGCGGGTGGACGCGGTGTACATGAAGGGCGACTGGACCAACGAGGATCCGCGCATCAGCGCCTTCCTCGCCGAGCACAAGGCAGTGGGCGTGCCGTTGTACGTGGTCTACGGCCCCGGCGCGCCGCCGACGGTGCTGCCGCCGGTGCTGAGCCAGGCGGTGGTCGAGGACGCCCTGCTGCGCGCGGCGCGATGACCCCCGCCAGCACGCGCCTGCTGGCGGTCGCCGCGGTGGCGGCGGTGCTCGGCGTGGCGGCGGCGCACTGGTGGGAACGGCGGACGCCGACGATGCCCCCGGCAGCGTCCGCCACGGCAAGCGGCCATGCGGCAGCGCCGCCGGTCGCCGCGGCGCGCCCGGGCGATCCCGCCCCGGCGCTACGCCTGCCCACGCTCGACGGCGGCCAGCTGACCCTGGCGCAGTTCCACGGCCGCCCGCTGCTGGTCAACGTGTGGGCCAGTTGGTGCGAACCCTGCGTGCGCGAGATGCCGGAACTGGACCGGCTGGCGCGCGCGCAGCCGGCCAACGGCCTGCAGGTGCTCGGCATCGCCCTGGACCGCGCCGAGGACGTGCACGACTTCCTGCAGCGGGTGCCGATCGGCTACCCGATCGCCCTGGAGACCCCGGGCCCGGCCGACGCCAGCGTGCGCCTGGGCGACACCCAGGGTCTGCTGCCGTACAGCGTGCTGATCGACGCCGACGGCCGCATCGTCAAGCAGAAGCTGGGGCCGTTCGCGCCGGGCGAAGTGGAGGGCTGGGTGGGCGGCAGCGCGCAGCCGACGCATTAGCCGGCAGAGCGCTGGACGCGCTCTCGTAGGAGCGGCTTCAGCCGCGACCAGGCGTCACCGGTAACGCCCGGTCGCGGCTGAAGCCGCTCCTACGTGGGCAGCGCGGGCAGCGCACGCATACGGATGCGGCACTAGAACGCCAGCCGCTGCGGCGCATCGCCACTGGCGCCGCCATCGGCAGTCCGCACCTGCGCCAGCGTCGCCAGCTCCTCGGCCAGGCGCTGCGCGGCGGTGCGCAGCTCCGGCACCGCGGTGATCTCCCACAGGCCGCCGCGCAGCAGCGGTCCCAGGCAATACAGGCCGGCGACCCGCTGGCCACCGGCGTCGCGCACCCGCAGCCGCGGATCGACCACCACCCCCAGGCCCAGCGGATCGGCCTGCAGCAGACCGGCCTCGCGCAGCGCCGCGACCAGCGGATGGCTGGTGCGGGCGACGTCGGTATCCAGCCCGGTGGCGCGGATCAGCACGTCGAACTGCTCGGTACGCGCGCCGCGGTCGGCGCGGTCGCGGATCACCGCCTCCACCGCGTCCTCGCCCAGGCGTGCGCGCAGCAGGCGGCCGGCGCGGATCCGCAACTGCCCCTGCTGCTGCATCTGCGCCAGCGCAGTGGCCGCGGCCGGCGCCAGGCGGTGCCGCGCCACCTCCCAGTACGGCCGCAGGTGGCGCAGGAAGCGCGCGCGCGCCGCCGGCGCCAGGCCGCTCCAGAACGGCTGCAGGTGCGGACGCAACGCATCCACCACGCAGCGCCAGTCCTCCACCACCGTGGTCAATTGCCGCAGGCTGCGCACCAGGCCGCGCAGGTCGTGGCCGCGCAGCGCCTGCACCACGCTGGGCGGCAGGCTCACCGGCGCGCCCGGCTGCGGCAGATGCGCCTGCGGCGCCAGGCCGCGCCGCGACAGGGCGGTGATCGCGCCGCGGTGGCCGCGCCGACGCAGGGTCAGGGCCACGTCGGCCATGGTCAGGCCGGTACCGACCAGCAGCAGCCGCGCCTGCGGCGGCACCGTATCGAGCACGCCGTCCTGCCACGGCCAGCCGATGTAGCGCCGGTGCACCGCCAGGCGCGGGCCGACGCCCGGCAGCGCCGCCGGCGGCAGCGCGCCGATCGCCAGCACCACCACGTCGCTGACGAAGTCCTCGCCATTGGCCAGGAACACGCGGAAGCCCTGCGGATCGCGCTCCAGCGCCACCGCCTCCTGCGCCACCGGCACCACCTCGGTCGCCGATGCCGCCAGGGCGGCCGCCAGGTGCTGCTCCAGGTACCGGCCGTACTGCAGCCGCGGCAGGAACGCCATGCCCTGCGCCGCATCCAGCTGCAGCGCCGCGGCGAAGCCGCCCGGATCCTGCGGATCCACGCCCAGGTCCTTGGCGCGCACGTTCAACAGGTGTTCCGGCCGCGCCGCGCCATAGGCGACGCCGCGGCCGAAGGTGTCGGCCATGCCGACCAGGGTGATGCGGCTGGCGGTGCCCTGCCGGGCCAGCGCCGCGGCCAGCACGTTGCCGCAGAATCCTGCGCCGATGATCGCGATTCGCATGGCACGCACCTTGGCCGCTCGGGGCGTCCTTTGTGCCCCGGATGCGCCGCGCGGGTGTAAATCGCCGGTTAATGCGAGCGCTGTGCGGCATGGCGATCGGGCATCAGCACATGGGCGATGCCCATGAGCGGGACCGAGCCCCCCGGCGCGCGGACCGCGCCGATCCGCCGCGGCCCGCCGTCTCGCTAGCGTGCCGGCGGGCGTTCCACCAGGCCGGGCGCATCGGCGATGAAGATATCCAGCACGCCGTCGGCGACCTTGACCGGGCCGCCGAAGCGGGTCGCGCCGGGGATGGAGGGAATCGCCTCGGCCTGCGCGGCGAGCTGCCTGGCCGCGGCGAAGGCCTGCCCGGCCGCCGGATCGCCGGCAAGTGCCTGGCTCAGCCCGTCCACGCTCAGGCGCAGCGCGCGGCCCCACAGCGCGCTCGCGTCCAGCCACGGCGCCGCCTCGGCCACGAACGCGCCGGTGGTGGTGCCGGCACGGATGCGTTGCGGTGCCGCCGCCAAATCATCGGCCGCCCGGCCCAGCGCGGCCAGCGCTGCGGTACGGGCGGCCGGATCGCCGTCGGCCAGCGCATCGCGGGTGGCGTCGATCAGCGCCTTGAGCCGCGGCGCCTGCGGCTGCCAGGGCAGATGGCCGAAGGTCGGCGCCAGGTGCTGGGTGTCGAAGAAGGTCAGCAACGCGTCGGCGACCTGCGCATCGCCGCCGGCCAGGTCGCGCGCGGCCGCGCGCCAGGTGCGCGGCGCGTCGTAGCCGCGGTCGTTCCAGGCGAAGGCCAGCACCCCGGCCACCGCCGGCCGGCTGGCCACCTCCTGGTTCATCGGGTTGGCGACGATGCCGCTCAGTTCCGCCGACAGCCCGGCCTGGCGGCGGTCGTACGGCGCCAGCAGCAGGCGCCCGGCGGTCTCGGCGAAGTCGTTGACCGGATAGTTGTCCCACAGCAGCGTCTTGCGCCCGAACGCCTTGGTCGCGTTCTTCGCATCGCTCACGGAGATCGACGCCGGGACCACGTCGGTGCCGGTCCACTGCACCACCACGCGCGGATCCAGCGCCTTGCGCAGCGTCGCCTTGTACGGCGATTCGGTGACGTTGAAGTACTCGGTCGGCACCATGATCAGCGCGCCGTGGCCGGCCGCGGCGATGTCCGCCTGCACCGCATTGAGCAGCTGCGCCTGCGCAGTGGCCGCGGCCTGCTCGCCGGCCGGGCCGAACGCGGTGGCGTCGCCGGGACAGTTCCACTTGGTGTATTCGATGTCGTCGAAGGCGATGTAGAAGCTGCGCACGCCGCGTGCGCGCAACGCGGCGAACTTGCGCCGGATCGCCTGCAGGTCGGCCGCATCGCTGTAGCAGATCGACGGCCCCGGCGAGAGCGCGTAGACGAAGTTGATGTGCTCGCGGTTGGCGACCGCGGCCAGCTTGCCCAGCGCCGCCAGCGTGGCCGCCGGGTACGGCGCGCGCCAGCGATCGCGCGCGAACACGTCGTCCTTGGGACTGTAGATGTAGGTGTTGGCCTTGAAGCGCGCCAGGAACGCCAGGTGCGCGGCGCGCTCGGCCATGCTCCAGGGCTTGCCGTAGAAGCCCTCGATCGTGCCGCGCACCGGCATCGCCGGCGCGTCGGTCACCGCCACCGCGGCGATGCGCCCGTGCGCGACCAGTTCCCGGAAGGTCTGCGCCGCGTGGTACAGGCCGGCGCCGTCGCGGCCGGCCAGCACGATCAGCGTGCCACGGCCGCTGGCCATGCTACCCAGCGCATAGCCTTCCGCACGCTCCGGCACGTCCAGGTCGATGGCGGCCAGCGCGTCGCGCACCGGTGCCGCGTCGACGGTGCCGAGCACCACCGACACCGCCTGCGGGTCGCGCGGCAGCGCGCTGGCGCGGCGGATGCGCGAGACCCCGGCCTCGCGCAGCACCGTACGCACCAGCGCGTCGGTGGCCGGATCGGGCGTGCCGGCCTGCACCAGCACCACCGACGGCCCCAGCGGCAATTCCGGCCCGAGCAGGCGCAGCGCGGTCGGCGCCGGATACACCGCCGGCAGCGTCGCCGGTGCCGCCGCCAAGGCGGGCGCGGCGACCGACCCGGCCAGCAGCGCCAGCGCCAGGATGGAGCGGCCAAGGCCGCAACGGCCAGCACGGTCGGTTCGCATACGCCCACTCCCTGATTGGTATTTCAGTGATTTTCAAATGGTATATACCACCTCCCGCCATGCCGCTGCGCAGCGGCGCTGCCATACGGCCGTCCCATGCTGCAGCGACACTTGCATGGGCGGCACCAGGTGGGACATAACCGCAGCCGGAGGCGCGTGCGTGGTCCGCGCCATCGCGGCCCGCCATCCCCGCACAGATCGCCCGCATCCCAGCGGCAAAATCAAACATTTGTTTAAAACACCCGCAACTTCGCCGAACTGGACAGCAATGCCGGCTTCGCGCAGACTGCCGCCCTTTCCGCTGCTTTGCTCCCGATGGCGCGACTGCTGCTGCTGCATGGCCCCAACCTCAACCTGCTCGGCACCCGCGAGCCGGGCGTGTACGGCCATGCCACCCTGGCGCAGATCGATGCCGCGCTGCTGGCCCAGGCCAGCGCCGCCGGCCACCAGCTGGAGAGCCTGCAGTCCAACGCCGAGCACGTGCTGGTGGACCGGGTGCAGGCCGCGCGCGGCGACGGCACCGCCTTCATCCTGATCAACCCGGCGGCCTTCACCCATACCTCGGTGGCGCTGCGCGACGCGCTGGCGGCGGTGGCGATCCCGTTCATCGAGATCCACCTGTCCAACCCGCACAGCCGCGAGCCGTTCCGCCACCACAGCTATTTCAGCGACCACGCGGTCGGCGTGGTCTGCGGCTTCGGCGCCGACAGCTACCGCTATGCGATGGACGCGGCGCTGACCCGGCTGGGAGCGGCCGCATGAGCCGCGCCCAGGCCCGACCGGCACCGCACACCCCCGTCTGAGTCCCCGGGCCGCGCGCCCGGTCTTTTTCAAAAGTCACCTCACGAGGCCGTTATGGATCTCCGCAAAATCAAGAAACTGATCGACCTGCTGGAAGAATCGAATCTCGCCGAGATCGAGATCAAGGAAGGCGAGGAAAGCGTGCGCCTGGCGCGCACCCCCAAGGGCATGACCGCCAGCGCGCCGCAGTACGTGGCCGCCGCCCCCGTGGCCGCACCGGCCGCCGCCGCGCCGATGCCGATGAGCTCGCCCACCGAGGCCTCCACCGGCGGCAGCGCCAAGCCCGGCAACGCCCTGCCCGAGGGCCACGTGCTGCGCGCCCCGATGGTCGGCACCTTCTACACCTCGCCGGCCCCGGACAAGCCGGCCTTCGTCAGTGTCGGCCAGGCGGTCAAGGCCGGCGAGACCCTGGCGATCATCGAAGCGATGAAGATGTTCAACCCGATCGAAGCCGACGTCTCCGGCACCATCGTCGCGATCCTGGGCGAAAGCGGCCAGCCGGTGGAGTTCGACCAGCCGTTGTTTGTGATTGGCTGAGACGCCGGGAATCGGGAGTGGAGAATGGGGAATCGTCAAAGCGGCCGCACGAGCGGCTCGACGTCTGGCGCGACTCCATGGATCTGGTGGAAATGATCTATCGCCTCTCCGAGACGTTTCCGGCGACGGAACGTTTTGGACTGACGGCGCAACTGCGCCGTGCAGCGGTCAGCGTCCCCGCCAACATCGCCGAAGGCGCGGCACGCCGCTCCACTCCCGAATACCTGCGTTTTCTGTCGATCGCACGTGGCTCGCTGTCCGAGGCCAGCACGCACCTGCAGATCGCGCGCCGGCTCGACTACACCTCCGACATCGCGGCACTCGACGGATTGATCGATACGATCTTCGCCAAACTGACCGCATTGATGAATGTTCTGAGCAAGCGCGGAGATTGACGATGCACGCCGTCCTCCATTCCCGATTCTCCATTCCCAATTCCCGGCCTTCCCATGCTCGATAAAGTCGTCATCGCCAATCGCGGCGAAATCGCGCTGCGCATCCTGCGCGCGTGCCATACGCTCGGCATCCGCACGGTCGCGGTGCATTCCACCGTGGACCGCAACCTCAAGCACGTGGCCATGGCCGACGAGTCGGTGTGCATCGGCCCGGCGCCCTCCTCGGAGAGCTACCTCAACATCCCGGCGCTGATCGCCGCGGCCGAGGTCACCGACGCCCAGGCCATCCACCCCGGCTACGGCTTCCTGTCGGAGAACGCCGACTTCGCCGAGCGCGTGGAGCAGTCCGGCTTCATCTTCATCGGGCCCAAGGCCGACACCATCCGCCTGATGGGCGACAAGGTCGAGGCGATCCGCGCGATGAAGGCCGCCGGCGTGCCGTGCGTGCCCGGCTCCGGCGGGCCGCTGGGCGAGGACATCGTCGCCAACACCAAGATCGCCCGCGAGATCGGCTACCCGGTGATCATCAAGGCCGCCGGCGGCGGCGGCGGCCGCGGCATGCGCGTGGTGCATTCGGAGGCCGCGCTGAAGGCCGCCATCGAGACCACCAAGTCCGAGGCCAAGGCCGCCTTCAGCAACGACCAGGTGTACATGGAGAAGTTCCTGGAGAACCCGCGCCACGTGGAGATCCAGGTGCTGGCCGACGGCCAGGGCGGCGCCATCCACCTGGGCGAGCGCGACTGCTCGATGCAGCGCCGCCATCAGAAGGTGGTGGAGGAAGCGCCGGCGCCGGGCATCACCGAGGAACTGCGCAACGAGATCGGCAAGGTCTGCGTGGACGCCTGCATCCGCATCGGCTACCGCGGCGCCGGCACCTTCGAGTTCCTGTTCGAGAACGGGCGCTTCTACTTCATCGAAATGAACACGCGCATCCAGGTGGAGCACCCGGTCACCGAGCGCATCACCGGCATCGACCTGGTCTGCGAGCAGCTGCGCATCGCCGCCGGGCACAAGCTCAGCATCAAGCAGAAGGACATCGTCCTGCGCGGCCATGCGATCGAGTGCCGCATCAACGCCGAGGATCCGGAAACCTTCATGCCCAACCCGGGCCTGATCACCGGCTTCCACCCGCCCGGCGGCCCCGGCGTGCGCGTGGACACGCACATCTACAGCGGCTACAAGGTGCCGCCGAACTACGACTCGATGATCGGCAAGCTGATCGTGCACGGCCCCGACCGCGAGACCGCGATCGCGCGCATGCGCGTGGCGCTGAGCGAGATGGTGGTGGACGGCATCAAGACCAACATCCCGCTGCAGCAGCGGATCATGCGCGACAAGGGCTTCCAGGCCGGCGGCCAGAACATCCACTACCTGGAAAAGCGCCTGGCCGAACGCAAGAACAAGTCGATCGCGTTGTAGGAGAGGCCGGGATTCGGGATTAGGGATGACCTGCCTGCGGCTGTTGAACGCCGGGATTCGCAAGGCGGAGTCCGAGTCCTGATCCGTTCCTGGTGATGGCGGCAGGGTCGTGAGCCGCCATCGGCTGTCGCCGAAGCGTTTGCGGGGTGCCGGGACGCACCCCGGTTACTCGCTTGTCCCGCGGCGGCATCGCCAGCGCGTTTTGCATCAGCGCCTGGCGTAGCGGCTGGGCGGTTCGCCTGTGTGGCGGCTGAAGGCGACGCTGAAGCTGCTGGTGGAGCCGTAACCGACGCGCTGCGCCACGTCGGCCACACTCGACCCATCGCGCCGCAGCAAATCCTTCGCCACCTGCATGCGCCAGGCCAGCACGTACGCCATCGGCGCCACGCCGACGGTGCGGGCGAAGCGCTCGAAGAACGTCGAGCGCGACAGCGCCGCCATCCGGGCCAGTTCGCCGACGGTCCAGGCGTGGTCGATGCGGGCGTGGATCTGCGTGAGCGCCGGCGCCAGCCGTGCGTCGCCCAGGCCGCGCAGCAGGCCCGGCGGCGCATTGCCCGCGCTGGTCCAGCGCATGGCCTCGACCAGCAGCATCTGTACCAACCGCGACAACATGTAGTCGTTGCCCGGTTTCCTGTCCTGGTACTCCTCGCCCACCATCCGCACCAGGTGCATCAGGCGGCCTGCGCCCTGCACATGCACCACCGCCGGCAATAGTGAGACCAGCAACCCGGCATTGGCGCTGTCGAACAGGAAGGCGCCGCCCAAGGCCAGCATGTCCGGCGCACCGCCCTGCTCGCCGTGGCGCAACTCGCCTTGCCCGCCCGGAACGACCTGCGGATCGATGAACACCGGCGGCGCCGGCAAGACGCCGGACAGGGTGAACGCCGGCGTGGTCGGCAACAGCACGAAATCCCCTGCCCCGATCGCGATCGGCGGGTGTCCGTCCACTGCCAGCACCGCACCGCCCTCCAGGACGATGCAGAACCCCGGTTGCCCGTACGCGGCATAGCGCACCGCCCAGCGCCCCTTGCCGCTGATCAGGTTGGCGAACACTGCTCTGGGGTGGAGCAGGCGCACAACATCGGAGAGCGGATCGTGCATTTCGGACGGTGACTAAAGGGAATAGGATTCTGGATTATCGATCATCCGAGATCCCGCGCCTATCGTGTCCTCCCGAATCACTCACTCTTGGAGAACGCAATGAAGACCGTCCTGATCACCGGCTGTTCCTCCGGCTACGGCCTGGAAACCGCGCGCCATTTCCTGTCGCAAGGCTGGAACGTCGTCGCCAGCATGCGCCAGCCGCAGCAGGGGCTGCTGCCGGCGTCGCCGCAACTGCGCCTGCTGGCGCTGGACGTGACCGATGCCGACAGCATCGCGCGCGCGTTGGCGGCCATCGGCCCGATCGACGTACTGGTCAACAACGCCGGCATCGGCCTGTTCGGCGCGTTCGAGGCCACGCCGATGGCGACCGTGCGCGCGGTGTTCGAGACCAATACCTTCGGCACGATGGCGTTGTGCCAGGCGGTGATTCCGCAGTTCCGCCGGCAACGCGCCGGCGTCATCGTCAATGTGACCTCCAGCGCCACGCTGGCGCCGTTCCCGCTGGTCGCCGCATACACGGCCAGCAAGACCGCGATCCAGGGCTTCACCGCGTCGCTGGCGCACGAACTCGCGGCGTTCGACGTGCGGGTCAAGTTGGTGGAACCCGGCTACGGGCCGTCCACCCGCTTCACCGCCAATGGGCAGCAGCGCATGCAGGGGCTGATCCCGGACGCCTATGCGCCCTTCGCCGGCGAGATGTTTGCGCGCCTGGGCCAACCGGCAGCGGTGACCACGCCCGGCGATGTGGCCCAGGCCATCTGGGACGCCGCCAACGACGCCAGCAACCGGTTGCATTACCCCGCCGGCGCCGACGCCCTGGCACTGTCCGCGCAACCCCAGCCGCACCGGGCGCCCGCCACACAGCGCTGATCTCCCAATCGCGACGACCTCACACGACCCGGGAACCCGCTCTTGCGATTCCCCATTCCCGGTTCCCCATTCCCAGCTATTTCCCCTGCTGCGTCCCCGCCACCGGCTCCGCGCCCAGGCTCGAGGTCGGGCTGACGATCATCACCGTCTCGGTGGAGCCGTCCGGCCAGACGATCTGGAAGGTGCTGCCCGGGGCCAGGGTGGAGAACGGCATGCCGCTGTTGGCGCGGTAGATCGCCGCCACCTGCGCGGCGCCGGCACGGCGCACGTCCGGCGCGGAATGCGCGGTGGTGAGTTCGACCTTGGACAGGCCGCGGTAGCGCTGTTCGGCGGTGTCGATCAGCAGCAGGCCCGCCGCCGCCGCCGAATAGGCGACGAAGGCCAGGACCCAGAACCAGAACTTGGCGCCGTGCAGCCATCGCCGGTAATTCATGAGCCTGCTCCCGTGCTGTCCACCAGTCGATTGACCATGTCGTTCATCGTGTCCGTGCCTTGCCGCGGCACCGCGGCGTCGTAAACAAAACTGCTGAAGTCCTGCGTGGGGTCGCGCGAGCAGATCCCGCCATTGGCGCAATAGCGGGTCATCAGCTCGCTGTCCGGGCCGCAATCCAATCCCAGCCTGCAGGCGGCCAACTGCCAGGCCAATTCGGAAAACTGGGTGCCGGCCACGCTGCCGCCCAGGCTGTCGTCGCCGCTGGCGGCCAGGCCCATCGCCGGCGCCAGCGCCACGTAGGCATCGGGATCGCCGGAGGCGCGCACCCGTGCGACCAGGTCGCGCTTGTACTCGGCACCGGCATGCAGCGGCTGGCCCAGCGCCAGCAACGCCGCTTCGGCGGCCAGGTTGCCGCCATGCGCGGCCTGCACGCGCTGGGCGACGATGGCCTGGCGGGTCAGGCCGTCGCCGGGCGCGAAGCCGGCGCAGCGGCGGCCGACGCGGGCGCGCGCCTGCACCATCTGCGCCGAGGTCGGCAGCCGCGCATCGGCGATCGCGCGGGTGTCGGCCCCGTAGCCGACCGGGTCCATCGCATAGCCGGCGCAATAGTCGTAGATGCGGCTGAGCCGCCAGGAGGCCTCGGGATCGCCATGCGCGGCGGCGATCGACAGTTGCTGCGCGGCGCGATAGAGGTCGGCACTGTGGTCGCCCTGCTTCTCCTCACGCAGGCGCGCAGGCGTCGACGCCTGGCGCGACGCCGTGGCCGGCGCGGCGGACGCAGGGTGGGCGTCGGCCGCCACCGCACTCGCCGGCACGGGCGCCGCCGCGGGTGCACCCGGCAGCGACAGCGCGCGATAGGCGACCACGCCCAGCAACAACGCGGCGGGCGCCAGCAACAGCCAGGTTGGACGGGACACGACGGGCATGCGCGAAAGAGCCGGACAACGGGCAGAAACGCAGCCGGACCCCCTGTCGCCCTGCCACTGCGAGCCGGCAGTCTACCCCAGGCCACGGCCGCGGCATGCGCCAAATGCGGGCCGCGGCCGTGGCGCACGGACGCGCGGCAGGGCGGCACGGACGAACGGCACGGCATCACGGGCGGCGCGGTGCAGATCGCAGGCCGTTGATGGCCCCGCAGCGTCCAGATGCATTGCTTCGCCCTTTCCAGCCGGACGCGGCCAGCGCGACGCCGCGTCCCGCCGTCGCGCGTCGCATTCCGAACGGCGCCGGCTGGACGTAGTTCGCAACCGGCCGAAATGCGTGCCGTACCCCGCTCCGCCGCAGGACAGCCGCCAGCGCAACGCGCGCCGCCCGTCTAAGATGCGCGCTTCCCCTGATCGCCCACCGACCGATGCCGTTCCTCGAACTGACCCTGCGCTGCACCGACGCCACCCAGCCCCGCTACGAGACCGCGCTGGAGGATGTCGGCGCGCTGGCGGTGACCCTGCTCGATGCCGACGCCGACACCAGCAACGAACGCGCGATCCTGGAACCGGGCGTGGGCGAGACCCCGCTGTGGGGCACGCTGGTGCTGAGCGCGCTGTTCCCCGAGGAACAGGACGCGCTGGTGCTGCTGGCTGCCCTGGAGGCGTTCGACCCTGGGCTGGACTGGGCCCAGGTCACCTTCCGCAAGGTCGACGACCAGGACTGGGAACGGGCCTGGCTTGACCAGTTCCAGCCGATGCGCTTCGGCGCGCGCACCTTCATCGTGCCGTGGAACCACGACCTGCCGGAGGAGGCCCGCGGCGCCGATGCCGCGGTGGTGCGCCTGGACCCGGGCCTGGCGTTCGGCTCCGGCACCCACCCGACCACCGCGCTGTGCCTGCGCTGGCTGGACGCGCTGGCCGCCGACGGCGTGCTGGCGCAGGCGCGCGTGCTCGATTTCGGCTGCGGCTCGGGGATCCTGGCACTGGCCGCGCTGAAGCTGGGCGCCGCCGCCGCGGTGGGCGTGGACAACGACCCACAGGCATTGCTGGCCAGCCACGACAACGCCGAACGCAACGCAGTGGGCGAGCGCCTGGCGGTGTACCTGCCGGCCGACGAACCGGCCGCCACTTATCCGGTGGTGGTGGCCAACATTCTCGCCTCGGCGCTGGACGCGCTGGCACCGACCCTGGCCGCACGCGTGGCCCCGGGCGGGCGCATCGCCCTGTCCGGCATCCTGCACGGCCAGGAACAGGAACTGCTGCAGCGGTATGCGCCGTGGTTCGCGCAGCTGCGTACCGAGCAGGACGGCGACTGGATGCGCATCGACGGCGTGCGCCGCGACTGAATCGGGGCGCGAACGCGCCCGGCGACGCCGAAGCGCGGCATTCGCCACGCCAGGCATGGCCCGCGCCCGGGCCGGCCGGCCGGCCAGCACAGTGAAGCTAAGACAGTATCGCTAACATTCGGTCGCCGGACAGCGCCACGAACCAACCGCAGCGGCCGGCGCGGCTATATCTCGCCTCCCCTGCGGAGGTGCGTGTGAACAGCAAGCTGTACGAACGGGTGCGCGAAGCGCGCAAGCTCACCGGCCTCACCCAGGAGGCCCTGGCGCTGGACCTGGGCGTGACCCGCAGCGCCGTGGCGCAGTGGGAAATGGCCGAAGGCACGGCGCCGGCGCTGGAGCACCTGATCGCCCTGGCCCGCCGCAGCGGGCTGCACTTCGAATACCTGGCCACCGGCCGCGGCGAGCGCGTGTTCGGCGAACCGATGACGGCCGATGCCGCCACCATCGGCGAGCTGCCCAGCCAGTACCAGTTCACCGACCAGCAACTGCGCCTGCTGGAGCGCTTCGAAGGCCTGAGCCCGCGCCAGCGCGCCGGTCTGCTCGACCTGCTCGACACCCGCAGGTCGCGCTGAGTCCGCCGCGGCGGGTCGCTTGCGCTGGGAATCGGGAATCGGAATCGAATTGAGGATCTCTGCCAGGTGCGGGGCCGCGCCCTGCTCCCGCGGTGGCCGCTGCGGCGCGCCTGTCCGACGCCTGCAAGTCCCCAGCCCAGCCGCCAGCGCGCTGCAGATCCCGCCGGCGCGTGCTTGAACATGCTTGAATAAGGGCCTCGCCGTCGTCGTCCGCGCGCATGCCCGATCGCACTCCGCCCCGCCCCAGCCTCGCGACCTTGCTCCGCCAGCCCGATCCGTCCGCCACGCCGGACGAGACCCCGGTCGCACCAGCGGCGGACCAGGCGGCGTCTGCGGGTGCGGTGCCGCCGACCGACACCACAGCGCACCCCACGGCGCCGAGCGTCTCGCCAACGTTTGCGAACGCAACGTCGGTCGAGGCCGAGGGCGAAGCCGAGACATCCCGCGCACGCAGCCAGACGCATGACCTGGACGCGCCACTGGCGGCATCAGCGCCGGACCCGACACCGGGACTGGCGCCCGCCACACCCACAGCGCTCGCGACCGCCGCCACCGCGCCGGCATCCGCCGCCCCGAGCTTCCTGCACGGCCCACGCGCGCGAGGCCCGGTGCTGCGCGCCGCGCCGTGGCAGTGGATCGCGCTGGCCGGGCTGGGCCTGCTGCTGGCGCTGCAGATCCTCATCGCCGATCGCCAGCGCCTGGGCGCCGACCCGCGCTGGCGGCCGTGGGTGGCCGGGGTCTGTCAGGTCCTGCGCTGCAGCGTGCCGGCCTGGCGCGAGCCGACCGCCTTCACCATGCTCAGCCGCGAGGTGCGGCCGCTGCCCGGCCATGCCGGCACCCTGCAGGTACAGGCGACCTTCCGCAACGACGCGCGCTGGGCGCAGGCCTGGCCGCTGCTGCAACTGTCGCTGGCCGACGCCGACGGCCGCACCATCGGCAGCCGCGTGCTGCGCCCGCAGGACTACCTGGGCCGCGCGCGTCCGGACAGCGCCACACTTGCGCCGGGACAGAGCGCACAGATCGCCTTCCAGGTGCGCGAACCGGCCGCCGAGACGGCGGCATTCAGTTTCGACTTCCACTGAGAACGCAGCGTTCGGGCACTGCGCCATGGCAGCGGCGCAGGCCACGCGCTAGACTCGTCCCCCCGCGCCGGCGCTCCTGCCGCCCGGCGCCGCTGTCATCCGGGGATCCGTCGAACTTGAACGCCGCCACCACTCGTCCTGACTCCAGTCGCGGCGCGCCGAAGCCGCCGCTGCGCGAACACGTGGCGCAATCGGTCCGCCGCTACCTGCGCGACCTCGACGGCTGCGATGCCGACGACGTGTACGAGATCGTGCTGCGCGAGATGGAGATCCCGTTGTTCGTGGAAGTGCTCAACCATTGCGAAGGCAACCAGAGCCGCGCCGCGGCGCTGCTGGGCATCCACCGCGCCACCTTGCGCAAGAAGCTCAAGGAATATGGGCTGGCCTGAGTGCCGGGAATCGGGAATCGGGAATCGGGAATCGGGAATCGAGCGTGCGGTCCGGCATGACGTGACTGTCAAGCAATCCGAACACACCGCAACACAGCTTCTAGCGCCTGCGCATCGCCCTCGTAGGAGCGGCTTCAGCCGCGACGCGTGAAGCCCACCAGGCGATAGCGAACGCCGAACCGCGCGCCTCGCCATTGTGGGAGGGGCTTCAGCCCCGACGCGACACTGTCTGCAACATCGGAGCTGCCACACCATCGCGGCAAGCGCGCGAGCGCAGCACCAGCCAGACGAACGGCGATGCGGGGTGCAGAAGCGATGCTGCCCTTTTGCTGCGCCATCAGCCGCGATGCACTCTCGGTAAAGCATCGCGGCTGAAGCCGCTCCTACGTCCGCACACGCGCACACTCGCAGCGCGCGCCACTCCAGCGAATCCCCGATCCCGACACCCCCACTCCCCGCCCCTCACACCCATCCATAACGGATCAGGTGGAAGAACACCGGCGCGGCGAAACACACCGAATCCAATCGATCGAGCACGCCGCCGTGGCCTTCGATCATGTGGCCCCAGTCCTTGATGCCGCGGTCGCGCTTGATCGCCGACATCACCAGGCCGCCGAAGAAGCCCATCAGGTTGGCGACCAGCGCCAGCGCAAACGCCTGCAGCGGCGAGAACGGGGTGATCCACCACAGCGCCGCGCCGAGCAGGCTGGCCGAGAAGATGCCGCCGACGAAGCCTTCCACGGTCTTGGACGGCGACAGCCTGGGCGCGATCAGGTGCCGGCCCAGCAGCTTGCCCCACACGTACTGCAGCACGTCCGAGGACTGCACCACGATCACCAGGAACGCGAACAGCAGCAGGTTGCGGTCCTCGTAGCCGGGAATGCGCAGATTCAGCAGCGCCGGCACGTGCGAGATGCAGAACACGCAGATCATCAACCCCCACTGCACCTTGGCGGTCCGTTCCAGGTAACGCGTGGTGTCGCCGCCGATGGTCGCCAGGATCGGCAGCACCAGGAACGCGTAGACCGGGATCAGCAGCGTGTACAGGCCGTACCAGTCGCTCCACACCAGCCAGTACTGCCACGGCAGCACCACGTAGAACGCGGCGAGCAGCGCGTAGTAGTCGCCGCGCCGGGTCGGGGTGAGGGTGATGAACTCGCGCAGCGCGAACAGCGACACCAGCGCGAACAGCACGATCACGCCGAGCCGGCCGAAGGCGAACGCCAGCGCCACCACGCCGGCCATCACCCACCACGCGCGAATCCGCGCCACCAGGTTGTCCAGCACCGCGCTGGGCCGTCCGCGTGCGCGCCAGCGCAGGGTCTCGGCGATCAGCGTGGCCACCACCAGCACGGTGGCGATGCCCAGGAACAACCACACCGTCTGTTGCCGCAGCGAGGACTGCTGCAGCTGTTCGCTCAGCGCGATCGGATTCATCGGGCCGCCTCCGCCTGCTCCGGCGCCAAGGCCAGCAGGGCCGCACGCGCGCGATCGAGGAAGGCCTGCTTGTCCTCGCCGGCGCCCAGCCGCAGCGGTTCGCCGAAGGTGGTAGTGCACAGCAACGGCAGCGGCAGCCACATGCCCTTGGGCATCACCCGCTTGAGGTTGTCGATCCACACCGGCACGAACTCCAGTTCCGGACGCTGCCGCGCCAGGTGATAGAGCCCGCTCTTGAACGGCAGCAGGCCGTCCTCGGTGTTGCGCGTGCCTTCCGGAAACAGGATCAGCGAGCCGCCGGCGTCGACCGCCTCGCACAGGCAGGCGATCGGATCGCGCTGGCGCTGCCGCGGGTCGCGCTCGATCAGCACGCCGTTGAACACCGCGTGGATCAGGTAGCGGCGCAGCGCATCGCGCTGCCAGTAGTCGGCAGCCGCCACCGGCCGCACCTCGCGCCGCAGCGGCGCCGGCAGCGACGACCAGATCAGCACGAAATCGCCGTGGCTGGCGTGGTTGCCGTAGTACACGCGACGTTCGCTGGACGGCATACAGCCGCGCCACAGCGCACGCGCGCCGGTGAGCAGGCGGATCGCGGCACTGCAGCCGCGGGCGATCAGGCGGGCGATCATTTCCACTCCAGTTCGCGCACGATGGCGCGCACGCGGATCACGATGGTCAGGGCGGCGGCGGCGATCAGCAGCGCCAGCGCCACGGCGAGCATCATGCGGGCCAGGACGATGTGCTGCAGCAGCAGCGCGGCCGCGGCCAGCAACGCGGCCAGCGACAACCAATGCATGCGCTGCACGCGCGCCATCGGCCCCTGCAGCGGTTCGCGCACCGCGCAGGCCAGGCCGAGCATGCGCACATAGGCGGTGCCCACGCACAGCAGGGCGGCGGCCCAGCCCAGTTCCGCGCCGATGCCCAGCACCGGCTGCAGGCCGTAGCCCACGCCCAGGCACACCGCCACGTCCGACAGTCGGTCCGGCGCCTCGTTGTACACCGCGCCGGCGCGGCCGATCATCTGCGCCTGCTGCGCCATCAAGCCGTCCAGGCGGTTGCACAGCAGCCGCGCCTGCAGCGCCAGCGCCGCCAGCACCAGCAGCGCGGCGGCATGGGTCGGCGGCTCGCGCCAGGCCAGGGCGAACATCAGCGCCGCCAGCACCGCGCACGCCAGTCCGCTCCAGGACACGCCGTTGGGCGTGGCCCCGCGCGCGCGCAACGCCAGCGCCAAGCGTGCACGCCATTGCGCCCGCCGCGCCTGCCAGGTCGAACCGGCCATCAGTCGCCGCCTCCACACCCGCCGCAGCCACCGCCGCCGCAACTGCTGCCACCGTCGCTGCTGCCACCGCCGCCACCGCAGTTGCTGGTCGAACAGCTGCCGCCGCGGCCGTTGGGTGCGGGCGCACGCAAGGCGTGATAGTCGGCCCAGGGCGTGGTCATCAGCACGCTGGTCCCGGCCAGGGCCAGCGGCAGCGCCAGGTGCGAACCGGGCGCCAGCGAGGGCGCGGCGACGCCATCGCGCCACGCCGCCTCGCGGTCGGCAAGCAAGGCGTCGCCGGCGACGCTGCGCCGCGGCGGCGTGAGCAGGAAGCCGAGCGCAACGACGCTGACCACCACCATCGCCGCCACCAGGAAGCCGATCGGACGCTGCAACTGCAGGCCGATACGCATCTTCATCAAGCCCAGGGTCCACAGCGCCAGCAACGGCGCGGCGCCGAACAGGCGGGCGCACAACGCCTGCCCGTGGCCCAGCCACAGCCCCTTGGCGACCAGCGCCTGGCGCAGCGGCGCGGCATCGCGCTGCAACGCGGCCAGCGCCTGCTGCAGTTGCGGGTGCGCGCGCACGATCGCCAGCGCGCGCTGCAGCGCCGGCGGTACCGCCACCGTGGTGTGCTGCAGCCGCGCCTGGCGGCGCACGTGCGGCTCCGCCTGCAGGCGCACCGCGCCGGCCGCCAGCAGCAGGGCCAGTTGCTGGTCGGCGACGCGTTCGCCGCCGCCGGCCAGATACGCCAGTTCGGTGGCGTCGAGCGGCGTGTCGAGCGCGGCGCGGCGCAGTCCGCGCACGGCCAGGCGCAGGCGCGCGCCCAGGCTCCAGGCCAGGCCGATACCGGCCAGGAACAGCAGCAGGAACGGCAGCCCGGGCCAGTGCAGCGGCGACAGCGGACCGTGGCGCTGCCAGAGCACCGCGAACAGCACGGCAACGCCCAGCATCCAGCCCCACAGGGCGATGCCGCTGCGCGCCGGCGCGGTGCGCCGCGCGCTTGCCTGGCGTGGCGCCGGCGTGGGCGGCCGCGTGGCGGCCGGCGCCGGCCAGCATGCCGCCGGCGGCTCGCCGAAGTAGTGCCGGTACTGCGCCAGGGTGGCGCGGTACTGCGCCTGGAAGCGCGCGGCGTCGGCCGGGTCGCCGCGTCCGGGATGGTGGTGCAGGGTGCGGCGCAGGACCTGCGGACAGAACCGCTGCCAATACTCGCGGGTGTCGGTGAGGTGCGCATGCCAGGCCTGGTCGACCAGCGGACTCGGCGTGATCTCCTCGCCGGCGACGCAGGCCAGGAAGCAGAAGCGCCGGTATTCCTCGACCAGCTGCGCGGCCAGCGCCGGCGACACGCCGGCCTCCTCGGCGACGCGACGCTCGAACGCCGGCAACGCCGTCTCGCCCTCGCCGAAGCCGTCGGCCTGCAGACGCTGCCACAGCGCTGCGTGATCGGGATCGACCGCAGTCGGTCGCAGTGGCGTGGGCGTTGGCGTCATCGCAGCGCCTCCCAGCCGGCCGGTGCCGTGCACAGCGCCAGCACCAGGGCCAGCACCTGCAGGGCGAAGTACAGCAACTGCCGCCGCAGCAGGCGGCGCATGCCCTGCCAGCGTGCCAGCCAGTCGCGCGGCGGCGGCAGCGTGCGCAGCAGACCCAGCCGCTGCAGGGCCGCGTCCAGGTCGGCGCCGGCGCGTTGCGGGTCCGGTTCGGCCAGCACCGCGTCGAGCAGCGCCACGTCCAGGCCGACCCGCGCCGCCCAATACCGCTGCAGCAGGCCGGCCAAGGCGGCGACGCCGCAGCAGGACACGGCGAGGACGGCACCGGTGCCGGCATACCACGCCGCCAGCAGCGCGGTGACCGCGAGCAGCAGCAGCGACAGCCGATCCAGCGGCGCCGCCTGGCGCAACACCGCCGCCATCGTGCGCAATTCCAGCGGCGTGCTCATGCCGGCAGCTCCTGCGCCTGCAGCGGCGCCGGCGGCGCGGTGCAGGCGGCGGCGATGGCGGCACACTGCGCCGGTCCCAGCACGATCCGCGGCGCGTGCGCTCGCACCAGCGCCAGCGCCTCGTCCACGCTGGTGGCGCGGCCGCTGCGCAGCAGCCAGGTGGCCACCGCCGCCGCACTGCGCGAATAGCCCAGCGCGCAGCAGGCCAGCACCGCGCCGTGCGTGCGCGCCGCTTCGATCGCGTCGGCGGCCGTGCGCAAGGCCGCGGCCGGCGGCGCCACCAGGTCCAGCATCGGCACCACGCGGTCGTGCGCCTGCGCCTCGCGCAACGACAGCTCCGCGCTGACATCGACCACCGCCGCGAAGCGCGTGCGCTCGCCGCGGCCGGGCAGGCGCCCGAGCCAGACGCCGTCGACGATCGCGCGCGGCGCCGGATCGCGCCAGGTCCAGGCGCGCGAGTTGAGCCACGCGGCGACCAGGTACGGCGCGTACAGCCAGCGCGCGGCCAGGCTCAGGCGCCCGTCGGCGCGCTTCTGCAGGCCGAGCGGGCCGAGCAGCGCGTAGCTGAGCGCGACCAGCAGCAGCGACAGCGCCGGCCACAGCAGCCACCAGCCGGCGCCGCCGAGTGCGCGTGCGGCAGCCACGCACGCCGCGCTGCCGAGCAGGTACAGCGCGGCCAGGCGCCAGCGCCGCGGATCGCGTGCCGGCGCCGCGGCCCGCCACGGCGCGGCGATGCGCTCCGGCCACAGCCACACGCACAGCCAGCCGGCGGCCAGGCCGGTGGGAACATCCAGGAAGTGATGCTGGTAGGTGGTCAGCACCGACAGCCCGATCAGCGCGAACCAGCCGTGCAGAACCCACCGCGCCGGCCCGTGCAGGTGCTGCGCGTAGCGTACCCACAGCACCACCAGCAGCACGATGTGCAGCGACGGCGCCTGGTTGAACGGCTTGTCGAAGCCGAGCAGCACCGCGAACAGCCAGCCGAACACGCCCTCGGTCGGCGGCCGCTCGAAACCGAAGCGCAGCGGCCACAGCAGGAAGCATGCCACCGCCAGCAACTGCGCGGTGAGCAGGCGCCGCGCATGCGTGTCCAGTTCGGCGCGCGTGCGGCAGACGAAGAACGAGATCACGTAGAACAGGTCGATCGACCAGTACGGCACGATGGTCCACGGCCAGAACGGGATCTGGCTTTCCCAGGCGAACGGCAGCGACGGCACCTCGGCGCGGCGCGCGGCCAGGGTGTTGGCCAGGCCGTAGCTGAGGAAGAAGAACGGCCCCAGCAGCGCCAGCCAGGCCAGCGCCCGCCGCCACGGCCGCGCGGCCGCGGCGCTCATGGCGCGATCCGCTGCGCCAGCGACACGGTGAAGATGCCCCATTCGTCGATGCGCTGCTCCAGCTTGCGGAAGCCGGCCGCGCGCACCAGTTCGTCCATCTCCTGCTGGGTCCGCCGGCGCATCACCCAGGCCGCACCACCGCGGTGGCTGGTCAGCGCGCGGGCGATGAACTCCAGCTGCGGATGCCAGGGCTGGCCGGTGTAGGCCAGGTAGCCGCCCGGCTCCACCGCCGCGGCCACGCCCTGCAGCGAGCGCAGCACCTGGTCGTTGTCCGGGAACAGTTCGTACAGGCCCGACACCACCGCCAGCGTCGGCCGTGGCTGCAGCGCGGCCAGCGCGTCGCGGTCGAAGGCGTCGCCCTGCTCGAAGCGGGTGATGTCGGTGGCGCCGAGCGCGGCGATCAGCGCGCGGCCCTGCTCAACGTTCAACGGACTGAAATCGCGCAGCAGGATCGCGTCGGCACGCTGGCTGCCGCCGGCCAACGCTTCGAGCACGTAGCGGCCGTGGCCGGCGGCGATGTCCAGCGCGCGCACCGGCAGGCCGGCGGCGCGCAGCCGCTGCATCGCCAGACCCAGCAGTTCGTGCAGATGCTGGCGGCGCACGCGGATGCCGCGCCAGCCGATCGCATCCAGATAGTTGCGGTCGATCATCCGCCCGAGCGGGCCGCGCCCGGCGGCCTGGTCGCGGTAGATGTAGTCCAGCGTGCTGCCGGAATCGAAGCCGGTCTGCAGGCCCAGGGCGATGCCTTCGGACAGGCGCCCGCCCAGGCGCAGGCCGGCGCGCACGCCGCGCCAGCGCAGGTCCTGCAGGCTGTAGCGCTGCGGCGGCCAGGCCAGCCGCTCGGCTTCCTCGAAGGTCGGCCCGCGGCGGTGCGCCTGGCGCAGGCTGGGCAGTGCCGGTTCCTCGGCGAAGCGCTCGCGCACGAAGCGACGGATCTGCGCCAGCGCCGGCGCGCGATCGCGCTCGCCCAGGGTGTCGTGGAAGAAGCCGGGCAGCAGGTGGCGCTCCTTCACCGGCGAGGACAGGCGCTCGTAGAAGCGGTCCTGCGGGCCGCGGTGCACCACGAAATCGCTGCCGGACACCAGCAACTGCACCGGCACGGTAATCGCCTGCGCATCGCCGACCACGCGATCCGCCGCCGCGTACAGCCCCAGCAGCACGCGCACCGAGATCGGCCGGGTGATCAGCGGATCGGTGCGGTAGCTCTCGACCCGCGCCGGATCGTGGGTCAGCCACTGCGGCTTGACGTAGCTGTTGACGAAGAAGTTGCCGCGCAGCTTCTGCATCAGGGCCAGCCCGGGCCGCGCGAACGGCACGTACAGCTTGACCTTGAACGCCGGCGAGGCTAGCACCAGCGCGCGCAGCGGCGGCGCGTAGTCGTGCACCCAGGTGCTGGCGACCACCGCGCCCACGCTCTGCGCGACCACCACGATGTCCTGCACGGCGATGCCGTGGACCTGCCCGATGTGCGCGACGAAGCGGTCCAGGTCGCGCACCAGCGCCGGGAAGCCGGGCGCGTCGCCGCGCGTGCCGGGCGAGCGGCCGTTGCCGCGCGCATCCCAGGCGAACACCGCGCAGTCGTCCAGGCCCAGTTCCTCGGCCAGGTGCGCGACCCGTCCGGAATGCTCGTGGCCGCGGTGCAGCAGCACGATCGCCCTGGGCGGTGCCGCTGGCGTCGTGGCCGGCCAATGCCGGTAGAACAACCGTGTGCCGTCGAAACTGGCGAATTCGCTTTCGTTGACCTGCCGCATCCGTTGCCGATGTCCTGTCTGTGGTGAATCCATGTATCCCGCGGCCCGCAATGGCCGCACCCGCTCAGTCGCGCGCGTCCGCCTCGCGCAATCCGGCCGCGACGCGGCGCACCGTCGTCGACACGCACAGGAACGCCACCACCCCAGCGAAGCCATTGACGGCTGGCGCACCGGGCAACCCGCACGCCAGCAACACCCCCAGCACGCCGACGCAGAAGGCGCGATCGCTCTTGCCCATCGGCCCATCGTAACGGCGGCTGGCGCCGACCATCAGCCCCAGCACCCCGGCATACTCGGTCAGCGCCGCGGTCAGCACCATCAACCACACCCAGCCGCCCATCACGCCCGGCACGCTCAGCAGGCTCAGGTACAGCGCCGCATCGGCCACCACGTCGCACAGTTCGTTGAGGTAGGCGCCCAGCCGCGACTGCTGGCCGAACTCGCGCGCCAGCATGCCGTCCACCGCGTTCAAGGCCATCCGCAGCAGCATCCACACCGGCAGCAGCGCGTACCACAGCGGCTGCGCCGCGCCTTGCGCGTAGACCACCGCGGCGACCAGCAGCGACAGCAGCGCCGCGGCCACCGTCACTTGGTTGGCGGTGACACCGAGTCGGTCCAGCACGCGCACGCCCGGCCGCAGCAGGTCCTGGAAACGTCCTTTGAGGGCATAGATCGACACGCGCGTGGTCCTGACGGCGAGAGCGGGGCGGCGACAGCCTAATGCATCGCAGCGGCGGCGCGCGCGATGGCGCGCAACCCACCATGCCCCAGGCAGGCAGCGCGCGACGCGGCACAGGCAACCGTGCATGTCGTCGACGCGCGGCGGGTTGCCGCGCAGCGTCTGCGGCGCCGGAGCGCCGTTGTGCATGGGCGCAGCGCCCTCGGCGCGATCGCCCGGACCGGGGGCGCATCGGCACGATCCGCGCGCCCGGCACGCGCGCCGGCCGGGCGTCGCCGGGCCTCAGCGCCTACAATGGCGGCCCGTTCCGCTGCCCCCGCCCTGCCCCATGCCCTCCGATTTCCTGCCCGTGCGCCGGGCGCTGCTGTCCGTTTCCGACAAGACCGGCCTGATCGACCTGGCCCGCGCGCTGGCCGCGCGCAACGTCGAACTGCTGTCCACCGGCGGCACCGCCAAGGCGCTGCGCGAGGCCGGGCTGGCGGTGAAGGACGTGTCCGAGCTGACCGGCTTCCCGGAAATGATGGACGGCCGGGTCAAGACCCTGCACCCGCTGGTGCACGGCGGCCTGCTCGGCCGCGCCGGCACCGACGATGCGGTGATGGCCGAACACGGTATCGCCGCGATCGACCTGCTGGTGCTGAATCTGTATCCGTTCGAGGCGGTCACGGCGAAGGCCGACTGCACGCTTGCCGACGCGGTGGAGAACATCGACATCGGCGGCCCGGCGATGCTGCGCTCGGCCGCCAAGAACTTCGCCCGCGTGGCCGTGGCCACCGACCCGGCGCAGTACCCCGAACTGCTGGCCGAGCTGGAGGCCAACGATGGCCGGCTGTCGGCGGCCAAGCGCTTCGCCCTGGCGGTGGCCGCGTTCAACCGCGTCGCCCAGTACGACGCGGCGATCAGCAACTACCTGTCGGCGGTCACCGCCAGCGACGCCGCGGTGCCGACGCGCAGCCCGTTCCCGGCGCAGATGAACTCCAGCTTCGTCAAGGTGATGGAACTGCGCTACGGCGAGAACCCGCACCAGCAGGCCGCGTTCTACCGCGACCTCTTCCCCACGCCAGGCACGCTGGCCACCTTCACCCAGCTGCAGGGCAAGGAGTTGTCCTACAACAACATCGCCGACAGCGATGCGGCCTGGGAATGCGTGCGCCAGTTCGACGCGCCGGCCTGCGTCATCGTCAAGCACGCCAACCCGTGCGGCGTGGCGGTCGGCGCCGGCTGCGGCGATGCCTACGAACTGGCCTACGCCACCGACCCGACCAGCGCCTTCGGCGGCATCATCGCCTTCAACCGGCGCCTGGATGCGGCCACCGCGCAGGCGATCCTGGACCGCCAGTTCGTCGAGGTGCTGATCGCCCCCGACTACGACGACGCCGCACTGGAATACGCCAAGAAGAAGGCCAACGTGCGCGTGCTGCGCATCCCCGCCGGCGACGGCGCCTACGGCATCGACAGCAAGCGGGTCGGCTCCGGCCTCCTGCTGCAGACCAGCGACGCGCACGTGGTGCCGCGCGATGCGCTGAAGGTGGTGACCCGGCTTGCGCCGACCGAGGCGCAGTTCGACGACCTGCTGTTCGCGTGGAAGGTCGCCAAGTACGTCAAGTCCAACGCCATCGTCTACGCCAAGGATCACCGCACCATCGGCGTCGGCGCCGGGCAGATGAGCCGGGTGTACTCGGCGCGCATCGCCGGGATCAAGGCCACCGACGCTGGCCTGGCCGTGGAAGGCTCGGTGATGGCTTCCGACGCGTTCTTCCCGTTCCGCGACGGCATCGACGCCGCCGCCGCGGCCGGCATCAAGGCGGTGATCCAGCCCGGCGGTTCGATGCGCGACGCCGAGGTCATCGCCGCGGCCGACGAGCATGGCATCGCCATGGTGTTCACCGGCGTGCGGCATTTCCGCCACTGAGTGAACGGCCGGCATTGGGGAGTGGGGAGTGGGGATTCGCAAGAGCGGGTTTCCAATCTCTCCCCGCCCCCTGCCCCTGCCCCTGCGCCGCGATGCTTTTGCTGTTGCTTTCACCAATCCCCAATCCCGACTCCCCATTTCCGGCATTCACATGAAAATCCTCGTCATCGGCTCCGGCGGCCGCGAACACGCCCTGGCCTGGAAGCTGGCCCAGTCCCCCCGTGTCGACGAAGTGCTGGTGGCGCCCGGCAATGCCGGCACCGCCGGCGAGGCCAAGTGCCGCAACGTGGCGGTCAAGGTCAACGACCTCGACGGCCTGCTCGCGCTGGCCCAGGACGAAGGCGTGGCGCTGACCGTGGTCGGGCCGGAAGTGCCGCTGGTGCTGGGCGTGGTCGACCGCTTCCGCGCCGCCGGGTTGCGCATCTTCGGCCCCAGCGCCGCCGCCGCGCAGTTGGAAGGCAGCAAGGCTTACGCCAAGGATTTCCTGCAGCGCCACGGCATCCCCACTGCGTTCTACGCCGTGCACACCGAGGTCGAGGCCGCGCTGGCCTATGTCCGCGACAAGGGCGCGCCGATCGTGATCAAGGCCGACGGCCTGGCCGCCGGCAAGGGCGTGATCGTGGCGATGTCGCTGGAGGAGGCCGAGGCCGCGGTGCGCGACATGCTCTCCGGCAACGCCTTCGGCGACGCCGGCGCGCGCGTGGTGATCGAGGAATTCCTCGACGGCGAGGAAGCCAGCTTCATCTCCATGGTCGACGGCCACACCGCGCTGCCGATGGCGACCAGCCAGGACCACAAGCGCGTCGGCGACGGCGACACCGGCCCCAACACCGGCGGCATGGGCGCGTACTCGCCGGCGCCGGTGGTGACGCCCGAGGTGCATGCGCGGGTGATGCGCGAAGTGGTCGAACCGACCGTGCGCGGCATGCGCGCCGACGGCGTGCCGTTCACCGGCTTCCTGTATGCCGGGCTGATGATCGATGCCAGCGGCGCGCCCAAGGTGATCGAGTTCAACGTGCGTTTCGGCGACCCGGAAACGCAGCCGGTGATGCTGCGCCTGCAGTCGGACCTGCTCGACCTGCTCGACGCCGCACTCGACGAGCGCCTGCACGCGACGCAGGCGCAGTGGGATCCGCGCCCGTCGCTGGGCGTGGTGCTGGCGGCGGCGCCGTATCCGGAGACCCCGGTGACCGGTGAGCCGATCACGGGATTGGACGCGGTGCCGGCCAACGCCAAGGTGTTCCATGCCGGCACCACGCTGGACGCGCAGGGCCGCGTGCTCAGCGCCGGCGGCCGCGTGCTGTGCGTGGCCGCGCTGGGTGACAGCGTGGCCGAGGCGCAGCGGCATGCTTACGCGGGCGTGGAGCAGATCCATTGGGCCAGCGAGTTCCACCGCCGCGACATCGGCTGGCGCGCGATCGCGCGCGAGCAGGGGGCTTAGCGGCCCGGAATCGGGAATCGGGAATCGGGAATCGAGAGTGAAGCGTCGGCCCCACGAAGCCGGCAGGGTTGACCACCCACAATGCAGCACAGGGCGAACTGTGGCGCGGCTTCAGCCGCGACGAGCGAAACCGAAAGCCGGCCCTGACACCCTCCCTCGTCGGGACTGAAGTCCCTCCCACAGCGCACCCGGACATCGCACCCGTAGGAGCGGCTTCAGCCGCGACAGGGGCATGGCCGGGAACGCCGGTCGCGGCCGAAGCCGCGCCTACCAATGCGCCCACGCACGCTCCATCGGCCCTGCGCTAGCCTGGATCCTCTACCGCTTCGCGCACGCCCATGGCCCTCTCGCCCGCTCTCCGCACCCGCTTCCGCGCGCTCGCCGCGCAGACCGACGGCATCGACAGCGCGGCCTACGCCGCCTGCGGCAAGGATCCGCTCGATCCCATCATCGGCCTTGGCCGCCGCGATGCGAAGGTGTGCATCCTCGGTCGCGACCCGGGCCGCAGCGAGGTGGAGCACGGCGAACCCTTCGTCGGCAGCGGCGGCCAGTTGGTGCGCAAGGCACTGTACCGGCACCTGCACGATGGGGCCGAGATGCCCGATTTCGCCGCAGGACTAAAGGCCGGCCGCGTCGCCTTCTGGCTCAACACCGTGCCGTACAAGCCGGTGGGCAACAAGGCTTGGTCGATGCCGGTGAAGCGGCGCTTCCATCCGCTGATGCGACGCCTGCTGCTCGAACAGTGGCGCGGCCACGCCGTCCTCACCCTAGGCCGCGAGGCCTTCCTGTGGTTCGGCATCGACCAGCCGCGCGAGGTGCGCGCGGCGCTGGACGCGTTCTGGGCGCGCGAGGATCGCTTCCAGGCGCAGACCGAGGTGGCGCTGCGGAGCGAGGACGGCCGCCGCACCCGCCGCGTGACGCTGTACCCGCTGCCGCATCCCTCGCCGCTCAACCAGACCTGGTACAAGCGCTTCCCGGCGCTGCTGGACGCCCGCCTGCGGCAAATTGGCGTCTGAGCGCCCGCGTGCAGCGCCCCTCTCGAGAAGCATCGCATACAGCGACGGTGCGCTATCGTGTCGCCGTGCCGACCCCCTCGATCGAAACCCGCCTCAGCCGCCTGTGGGCCCACGAAAAGGCCAGCTACGGGCTGCGCGTGTTCATCGCGCTGGCGGTGGCGATGGGCGTGTGCTGGCACCTGCAGCAACTGGAGGCGGTGCCGGCGATCTTCCTGGGCACCATCGCCAGCGCCATCGCCGAGACCGACGACAACTGGCTGGGCCGGATCAAGTCGGTGCTGCTGTCGCTGCTGTGCTTCGCCGCCGCCGCGGCCGCGGTGGTGCTGCTGTTCCCGTATCCGTGGCCGTTCGCCGCCGGGCTGGCGCTGTCCACCTTCGCCCTGACCCTGCTCGGCGCGCTCGGCGAACGCTACGCCTCGATCGCCCAGGCCACGGTGGCGCTGGCCATCTACGCGATGATCGGCCTGGACCACGGCAACCAGAACGGCCACGTCGGCGGCAATGCCTGGCACGGCGTGGCGCTGCTGTTGCTCGGCGCCAGTTGGTACGGCGTGCTGTCGGTGCTGTGGACGGTGCTGTTCGCCAACCGGCCGGTGCGCGAGCGGCTGTCGCGGCTGTACCTGGAACTGGGCCGCTACCTGCGGTGCAAGGCGGCCCTGTTCGAGCCGGTGCGGCAGAGCGACCTGCACGCGCGGCGGCTGGCGCTGGCCGAGCAGAACGCACAGGTGGTGGCCGCGCTGAACGCGGCCAAGACCGCGATCATCAGCCGCTTCGGCCGCTCCGGCCGGCCCGGCGTGCAGTCGGGCCTGTACTTCCGCCTGTACTACATGGCGCAGGACTTCCACGAGCGCGCCAGTTCCTCGCACTACCCGTACGAGGCGCTGACCGACGCGTTCTTCCACAGCGACGTGCTGTATCGCTGCCAGCGCCTGCTGGCCCTGCAGGGCAAGGCCTGCGCGGCGCTGGGCGAGGCGATCCGGCTGCGGCAGCCGTTCGACTACGGCGAGCAGACCCAGCAGGCCACCACCGACCTGCGCGAGTCGCTGGATTTCCTGCACGCCCGCGCCGATCCACGGCAGGCACGGCTGCTCGGTTCGCTGGAACTGCTGGTGACCAACCTGCACAGCATCGAGCGGCGCCTGGCCGAGGCCGCGCAATCGGACACCACCAGCGACACCCTCGATACCCGCCTGCGCGACTCCTCGCCGCACACCCTGCGGGAGATGCTGCGGCGGCTCGGCCAGCAGCTCACGCCCGGCTCGGTGCTGTTCCGGCACGGCCTGCGCATGGCCATCGCGCTGGTGGTGGGCTACGTCGTCATGCAGTCGATCCATGCCAGCAACGGCTACTGGATCCTGCTGACCACCGCCTTCGTGTGCCGCCCCAACTACGGCGCCACCCGTCTGCGCCTGGTCCAGCGCATGGCCGGCACCCTGATCGGCCTGGGCGCGGCCTGGGCGCTGATGCAGTTGTTCCCCGGCACCGAACTGCAACTGCTGTTCGCCCTGCTCGGCACCCTGGTGTTCTTCGTCACCCGCACCGACCGCTACATGCTGGCCACCGCGGCGATCACGGTGATGGCGCTGTTCTGCTTCAACCTGATCGGCGACGGCTTCATGCTGATCTGGCCGCGCCTGCTCGACACCCTGATCGGCTGCGCGATCGCCGCCGCCGCCTCGTTCCTGATCCTGCCGGACTGGCAGGGCCGGCGCCTGCACCAGGTGCTGGCGACGGTGCTGTCCAGCAGCGCGCGCTACCTGGCGCAGGTGCTGGAGCAGTACCGCAGCGGCATGCGCGACGACCTGCCCTACCGCATCGCCCGCCGCGACATGCACAACGCCGACGCCGCGTTGTCGGTGGCGCTGTCGAACATGCTGCGCGAACCCGGCCGCTACCGCCGCAACCTGGATGCCGGCTTCCGCTTCCTGGCCCTGTCCAACACCCTGCTCGGCTACCTGTCGGCGCTGGGCGCGCACCGCGCCGCGCTGGCCGGCGAGACCGATCCGGACATCGCCCGCGCCGGCGACTATCTGGCGCAGGCGCTGGGCGCACTGGCCGACGCGCTGGCCGAGCGTCGCGCGCTACCGGCTGCCGACGAACCCGCCGAGATCGCCCTGGCCGAGGCGCTGGAACGCGAGGACGGCATCGACGAGCCCAAGCGCCGGCTGGTGCGCAACCAGCTCGCGCTGACCCTGCGCCTGCTGCCCAAGCTGCGCGCCGCCGCGCAGGCGGTCAGCGCCGCACTGGTGCCGCCGGCGCCGGCGCTTGCCGCCCCGGCCGCACGCTGAGGCCCATCCACAGCAGCGCCGCCACCGCCAGCGCCGCACCGCCGATCGCCACACCCCGCCAGCCGGCGTAGGCATAGGCCGCGGTGCCGAGACTGGACCCGATCGCACCGCCGATGAAGTAGCAGGTGACGTAGGCCGAGGTGATGCGGTTGCGCGCGGCCGGATCCAGCTGGTAGATCACGCTCTGGTTGCCGATGTGCACGCCCTGCACCGCCACGTCCAGCAACACCACCCCGGCGATCAGCAGCCACAGCGAGTGCGGCGCGCCGAGCAGCAGCAGCCACGACAGCAGCAGCATGACCAGGCCGCCCCAACCGACCAGATGGCCGGCGCCGCGGTCGGACAGCTTGCCGGACAGGTTGGCGGCGAACGCGCCGGCCGCACCGATCAGCCCGAACAGGCCGATGGTCGCGGTGCCGTAGCGGTAGTCCGGGCCGGACAGCAGGAACGCCAGCGTGGTCCAGAACATACTGAAACCGGCGAACAGCAACCCGCCCAGCACCGAGCGCGCGCGCAGCACCGGCTCGTCGCGCAACAGCGCCAGCACCGAGCCGATCAGGTGCGGATAGGACAGGTGCGGGTTGCCCGGGTGCCGTGGCAGGCCGCGCCACAGCAGGGCCGAGGCCACCAGGATCAGCGCCGCCGCCACCCAGTACACGGTATGCCAACCGCCGATCCCGGCCAGCAGGCCGGACACCGTGCGCGCCAGCAGGATGCCCAGCAGCAGCCCGCTCATCACCGTACCGATCACCCGGCCGCGCTCGTGCGGCGCGGCCAGGGTCGCGGCGAACGGCACCAGGATCTGCGCCGCCACCGAACTCAGGCCGGTGATCAGGGTGCCGAGCAGCAACAGCGCGAAGCTGTGCGCCATCGCGCTGACCAGCAGGCCGACCGCGCTGAGCGCGTACAGGCCCACGATCAGGCTGCGGCGCTCGAAGCGGTCGCCCAGCGGCACCAGGAACAGCAGGCCCGCCGCATAGGCCAGCTGCGCGGTGGTGACCACCGCGCCGGCGCGGCGCACGTCGATGGCGAAGGTCTGCGCCAGCACTTCCAGCAGCGGCTGCGCATAGTAGTTGCTGGCCACCGCCAGGCCGGTAGCGGTGGCCATCAGCAGCACCAGGCCGCGGCGCATCGGCGGATGCGAGGTCGTTTCCATGGAGGGAACCGGATCGTGGGGAGGGGCGCAGTCTGTGGCGACGGCAGCGATCGTTCAAACGCATTTTTTTCACCACTGCCATCTGCTTTTGAGATAGTGCGGGTGCGCTCCCGCAGATCGCACCGCGATCGCCGCGCAAGATGGCGCAGCGGCAGGAGCGGAAAGCGGCCACCGACCGCCATCGCGCCGAAGGAACATGCCCCATGCCGAGTACCGACATCGCCGAGGCGCTGCACCAGCACGGCTACGCCGTGGTCCGCGGCTTCCTGGGCGACGGCGACATTCCCGACGGCCTGCTGCGCTTCCTGGAAGGCGCCGAGAAGTTCCACGATGGCGTGATCGGCGACCTGCCCGCGGCGGACATGCAGCGGATCCAGGCGCGCATCGCCGCCACCGTGCCGGCGGTGGCCACGGCGATGGGTCTGGCGATCGCCGCCGACCGCTTCGGCTACTGCGCCATCCGCATCCGCGAAAGCCACGCCGCGCCGAGCCTGCGCCTGCCGTTCGACCCGCACCGCGACCCGAAGACCGCGCCGGGCGGCGCGCTCAACTGGCACCTGGACCACTTCAGCTATTTCCTGCATGGCGACCACCGCAACTACCTGATCTGCTACATGCCGGTGCGCAAGCCCGATGCCGCCCTGGCCAACGTGGCCATCGTCGCCGACGACGTGGTCGCGCGCCTGGATCCGCACCTGCACCAGCGCATCCAGGGCCGCGGCGCACTGCGCTTCCGCTGCGTGGAGGCCGACACGCTCGACTGGTTCCGGCTGCGCTTTCCCGGCGAGACCATCGCCATCGGCGACTGGTATGCGATCGAGGACCTGCACGACGCCAGCCCCGGCTGGAAGATCGGCGTCGACCTGGAAGCGCACAAGGTGGTGCCGCAGCTCGCCGTCGGCGACCTGCTGATCATGCGCGCCGACGTCATCCACCGCACCCACGACGCCGGCTGCGACCGCATCTCGGTGCGCTGCGACGCCCTGCCCGCGCATGCGCCGCGGCTGGACACCCTGCGCGGCCTGGTCGGCATGACCCTGCGCTACCCGTTCATGAGCCGCAAGCGCCGCTACAACATCCGTCTGTGGCTGCGCGCGCAATGGCGCAAGCGACTGGGGCGCCCGGCATGAGGCGCGCGCTGCGACCATGGGCGACGCACGCCTGCGGCAGCAGTGCCGGTCGACCGCCACAGCGGCGCGACGCACGCCGGGCACCATCGTGCTGACCCTGCGCCAGCTCGAATTCGCCGTCGCCGTCGCCGAGGAAGGCAGCTTCACCGCCGCCGCGCGCCGCTGCCACACCGTGCAGTCGGCGCTGAGCCACCAGATCGCCAAGATCGAGCAGGCGCTGGGCGCGCGACTGTTCGAGCGCGGTGCGCGCCACGTGCGCGCCACCGCCGCCGGCGAGGTGTTCCTGCACAACGCCCGCGCCACCCTGCGCGCGGCCGAGCGCCTGCACGAGGAGATGGCACAGACCCTGGGCACGGTGCGCGGCCGCCTGCAGATCGGCCAGATCTCCTCGTTGAACGCGGTGCAGGTGCCGGCCGTGCTGCGCCAGTTCCGCGAGGCGCACAGCGCGGTGGACGTGCACCTGCGTACCGGCATGAGCGATGCGCTGCTGCTGGAACTGAGCGAAGGCCGGCTCGACGTGGCCCTGGTCGGGGTCGGCCCGCACGTGGCGCTGCCGCCGCAGCACCTGTTGCTGTACGAGGAAGGGCTGGCGCTGATCGCCGCGCCGGGCCACCGCTTCGCCGCACGCCGCGAGGTGGCCCTGCGCGAACTGGAGGACGCGCCGATGGCCGGGCTGATCCCCGGCGCCGGCGTGCGCGGCATCATCGACCGCGCCTTCGCCGCTGCCGGCCTGCGCCAGCGCCTGCAGTACGAGGTCACCCATGCCGACCTGCAGCGACAACTGGTGGCCGAGGACCTGGGCCTGGCGGTGGTGCCGCAGACCATGGCCACCGGCATGCACGGGGTGGTGACGGTGGCGCTGCGCGAGCGCTTCCGCTTCCTCACCTACGCCGTGTGGCGGCCCGACCCCACCCCGGCCGCACGCGCCTTCATCGCCCTGCTGCAGGCGCAGCGCGACGCCATCCAGGCGGCGGCCGGCAGCGCCGGGGCGGGCCGCCGCGCACCGCGCCTGCGCGCGCGGCGAACCTGCTAGGCTGCGCGCGTTCGCAAAGGAGCCTGCATGTCCGCCCACAGCCAGTTCGCCCTGCTGCGGCAACGCCGCTTTCTGCCGTTCTTCGTGGTCCAGGCGCTGGGCGCGTTCAACGACAACGTGTACCGGCAGGCGATCATCGGCCTGCTGTTCTATCTGGGCGTCACACCCGAACAGCGCACGCTGTACACCAACCTGGCGCCGGCACTGTTCATCCTGCCGTACTTCCTGTTCTCCTCGCTGGCCGGGCAGATCGCCGAGAAACTGGAGAAATCGCGGCTGGTGGTCATCACCACCACGATGGAGATCGGCATCATGTCGCTGGCCGCGGTCGGCTTCCTGACCGAGAACATGGCGGTGCTGCTGGTGGCGCTGTTCTGCACCGGCCTGCAGTCCACCCTGTTCGGGCCGGTGAAGTATTCCATCCTGCCGTCGGTGCTCAAGCCGGAGGAACTGACCGGCGGCAACGGCCTGGTCGAGATGGGCACCTCGATCTCGATCCTGTGCGGCATGATCCTGGGCGGGCTGATCTTCCAGATCGCCGGCAACCACGGGCCGGTGGCCGCGGCCACCGCGGTGGTGGCGCTGGCGGTCACCGGCAACCTGATGGCGCGCTGCATCCCCAAGGTCGACGCCGGCGCGCCCGATCTCAAGATCAACTGGAACCCGCTGCCGGAATCGCTGGCCATCATGCGCCTGACCCGGCGCCAGCTGGCGGTGCGCAACGCCGTGCTCGGCGTGTCCTGGTTCTGGTTCGTCGGCACCGTGCTCACCGCACAGTTGCCGACCTACGCCGAACTCAACCTGGGCGGCGCGCAGGACCTGTACATCTTCGCCCTGGCGCTGTTTTCGATCGGCACCGGCACCGGCTCGCTGCTGTGCGAGAAGCTGTCCGGGCGCACCGTGGAAATCGGCCTGGTGCCGCTGGGCGCGTTCGGCATCAGCGCCTTCATGCTCGACCTGTACTTCGCCCGGCCCGGCGCCGCGCTGCAGACCGGCCTGGGCATCGGCCAGTTCGTGCACCAGGCCGGCAGCTGGCGGATCATGCTCGACCTGGTCGGCATCGGCCTGTGCACCGGCCTATTCGTGGTGCCGCTGTTCGCGCTGATCCAGAGCCGCACGCCGAAGGCGGAGCTGTCGCGCGTCATCGCCGGGCTCAACATCCAGAATTCGCTGTTCATCGTGCTGGCGGCGATGATCGGCATCGCCCTGCAGATGCAGGAGCTGCACCTGTTCGGCATGCGCATCGCGATGCCCGGGCTGAGCATCCCGCAGGTGTTCCTGGCGCTGGCCATCGCCAACGCGGTGGTGGCGATCTGGATCTTCAGCATCGTCCCCGAATTCCTGATGCGCTTCCTCAGCTGGGTGATGGTGCGCACTCTGTACCGACTGCGCCTGCACGGCATCGAGCGGCATGTGCCCGAGGAGGGCGCGGCGCTGATCGTGTGCAACCACGTCAGCTACATGGACGCGCTGGTGCTGGCCGCGGCGATTCCGCGGCCGGTGCGCTTCGTCATGTACTACCGCATCTTCAACATTCCGGTGATGCGCTGGATCTTCCGCACCGCCAAGGCGATCCCGATCGCCGGCGCGCGCGAGGATCCCGAGCTGATGCAGCGCGCGTTCGACGCCATCGACGCCGCGCTGGCCGAGGGCGAACTGGTGTGCATCTTCCCCGAGGGTGCGCTGACCAAGGACGGCGAGATCGCCGCGTTCAAGTCCGGCGTGGAGAAGATCCTGGCGCGGCGCGCGGTGCCGGTGGTGCCGATGGCCCTGCGCAACATGTGGACCAGCATGTGGAGCAAGCGCGACTCGCGATTGCGGCGCATGCGCGTGCCGCGACGCTTCCGCGCGCATGTCGAGGTGATCGCCGACGCGCCGGTGGACGGCGCGCAGGCCAGCGCCGAGAGCCTGGAAGCGCAGGTGCGGCGACTGCGCGGCGATGCCGCCTGAGTGCGCGACAGGTGCCGCGGGCACGCGCTTCGGGTAAATTAGCCGCAGGGGAGACGCCACAAGCGGTGGCGTCCATCACGAAGGACCGCGCGGAAAGTGAACCACGTCGCACCACCACCAGCGCCCAACGCGACGGGCGTGTATGTGCCCAACAATCTCGTCTGGGCGATCCTGTCCACGCTGTTCTGCTGCCTGCCGCTGGGCATCGTCTCCATCGTCTACGCCTCGCAGGTGGATGGCCGCCGCGCCGCCGGCGACATCGCCGGCGCCCGCGAGGCCTCGCGCAAGGCCGGCCTGTGGGCGCTGTGGTCCGCGTTCGCGCTGCCGATCCTGATGGCGCTATGGTTCCTGCTGTTCGGCGGCCTGGCCTTCCTCGGCAGCCTGACCAACCACTAGCGCCAAGCGTTTCCCGTTTCACCACCCAACCATCGGAGCAACACGGATGAATACCACCGCACCGCAAGTGTCCAACAACCTCGTCTGGGCGATCCTGACCACGCTGTTCTGCTGCCTGCCGCTGGGCATCGTGTCCATCGTCTACGCCGCACAGGTCAACACCAAGCTCGCCGCGGGCGACGTGACCGGCGCGCGCGAGTCGGCGGACAAGGCCAAGAAGTGGGCGATCTACTCGGCGATCACGGCGGTGGTGCTGATGGTGCTGTACGTGATCTTCCTCTTCGCCCTGGGCGGCCTGGGCATGATGCAGCAGTCGTCCATGTCCTGAGGACTGCGGCCGCCGTCGCCTGCGACGGCGGCCGACCACGCGATCGTCCGCCTGCCATGTCCCTTCAGCGTCTGCAGTCCCTTCCGCGCTGGCTGCCGCTGGCCGCACTGAGCGGCGCCGCAGCGATCGCCACCGTGGTGCTGCGCCGGGTCGATCCCAACGTCCCCGGCAATCCGCTGCCGGGTTGCCCGTTCCGCGCCCTCACCGGCCTGTACTGCCCGGGCTGCGGCAGCACGCGTTGCCTGCATGCGCTGGTGCATTTCGATCTGAGCCACGCCTGGGCCAGCAATCCGTTGCTGGTGGTGGCGCTGCCGCTGCTGGCGATCATGGCGCTCAATGCCGCCGGCCTGCGCCTGCGTCCGCTGGCGCCGCTGCTGAAGATCCTCGCCGACCCCCGCCTGTGGCTGTGGGTGCTGCTCGGCTATGCCCTGCTGCGCAATCTGCCCTGGTATCCCTTCACCCTGCTCGCGCCGCACTGACGGCCGGCTCCCTGCCGCAGCGACTCGTCTAGACTCAGCGGCTGCCGTGCACCACCCATCGAGGAGATCCACATGAGCACCGTCAGCCCCGTCACGCCTCCGCCTCCGCCTGCGCCCGCCCCGGTCCCCAACCATCTGGCCTGGGCGATCGTCTCGACGGTGCTTGGCTTCTGCTTTTGCTGCCCGTCGCTGATCACCGGCATCGTCGCCATCGTGTTCTCCAGCAAGGTCAATGGCCTGCTCAACCAGGGCGACCTGGAGGGTGCGCGTCGCGCATCCAACACCGCCAAGATCTGGTGCTGGGTGACCACCGCGCTGGCCATCATCGGCATCCTCTTCACCACCTACAAACTCTCTACCGGCGGCATGCAGGGCTACATGGAGTTCATGCAGCAGATGCAGCACGCGAGCTGATCGGCATGCGCGCCTGGCAACAACGGGCGTGCCTGGGCGCCGCCGCCGTGTTCGCGGCCGGCGGCGCCACGCTGCTGTACCGCTTCGATCCCAATGCCGCGAACAATCCGTTCGCGCCGTGCATGTTCCATGCGCTCACCGGCTATTACTGCCCGGGCTGCGGCATGACCCGTGCCCTGCATGCGCTGGTGCACCTGGACCCGGCCGGGGCGTTCGCGATGAATCCCGGCGCGATGCTGGGCCTGGCCCTGCTGCCGGGCCTGATCGCCTGGAAGGCCGGCTGGCGCGCGGCCTGGTTCGCGCCGGTGGTCGGCGTGGTCTCGCGGCCGAACTTCTGGCTGATCGCGCTGCCGGGCTACTGGATCGCACGCAACCTGCCGTGGTTCCCCTTCACCCTCCTCGCGCCGCACTAGCGGACTGCCGCATCCAGCTCATCGCTTCGGGACGCGTCCTGTAGGAGCGGCTTCAGCCGCGACAGCGTTCCCGATACGCCGTCGCGGCTGAAGCCGCTGCTACGCGACGACGTCATGCTTGGCAGAGGCAGGTTATTCGGGATCCTGATATCGAGAGCGGCCTCAGCTGACCCAGCCGGCGATCACCAGCAGCGCCAGCAGCACCAGCCACAGCAGCAGCACCCGCCAGACCTGGCTCATCGCATCGCGCAGTTCGGGCAGGCGCCGCAGCGCCGGCACCACCATGCCCGCATCGCTGTAGTCGTGCGCCTCGGCATCGAGTTCGCCGCGCACGCTGGCGCAGGCCACCGGCCCGAGGAAGCCGGTGTCCAGCTGCCAACGCTTGCCGCCGGCGGCGCGCCAGGCACCGAACACCGCCTCGAAATTGCCGACCAGGGCCAGCGAGAAGGTCATCAGATGCGCCACTGGCCATTCCAGCGCCGCCAGCAGCAGGCGCGCGCCGGCGGCGGTGGACGGCGGCAGCCGCGACGCGTACGGACCGACCGCGGCCAGCGCCAGCAAGCGGTAGCCCAGCGCGCCGAACGGCCCCAGCAGCAGGAACCAGAACAGCACCGCGAACCAGCGCCGCAGCGCGCTGACCGCCACCGCCTCGACCAACCCGGCCGGATCGGCGCGCAGCGGTCCGCCATCGTCCTGCAACCGCGCCACCGCCAGTTGCCGCGCTGCGGCGTCGTCGGCGTCGATGATCGCCTCCACGTCGGTGTCCAGGTCGCGCGGTCCCCAACTGAAGGCCAGCACCGCGATCCCGAACAGCAGGGTCAGCAGGCCCAGGTGCGGCGCGGCGAGCAACCACTGCAGCAGGCCGACCAGCAGCAGCGGCGGCAGCAGCGCCAACGCGATGCCGTAGCGGCCGCGCCAGGCGCTGCCCTCGCCGGCATGCGTGTCCAGCCAGCTCAGCCAGTCGCCGAAGGCGTCGAAGCGGCGCAACGAGGCCACCATGCCGGGCGCGACATGGCCCAGCACCAGGGCGACGATCACAGCGACGAGGGTCGTGAACATGCAGGTCCTCCGGGACCATTCTGAAACGGATGCGCGCAGCGCGCCGGCGCGGTCAGGCCGGCGCGCCGTGCCGGTACCAGTCCTCGATCAGCGCGCGGGCGATGGAGATGCGCGGCGGCAGGCGCAGGCCGTGGCCGTCGTCGGCGCTGTCGCCGTGCGCGGCCAGGCGCGCCAGCGCGGCGCCGACGTCCTCGCGCTCGAACCAGCGCGCATCTTCCAGCTCGCCATCCACCTGCGGCGTGTCTGCCTCCGCCTGCGCGGTGAAGCCGAGCATCAGCGCGCCGGGAAACGGCCACGGCTGCGCGCCGAAGTAGCGGCAACTGCCCGGCCGCACCCGTACCTGGGTCTCTTCGGCCACCTCGCGCGCCACCGTCTGCTCCAGCGACTCGCCCGGCTCGACGAAGCCGGCGATCACCGAGTAGCGCCGCGCCGGCCAGCTCGCCTGGCGTCCCAGCAGCAGGCGCCGGCCGTCGCTGACCGCGACGATCACCGCCGGATCCACCCGCGGGTAGTGCTCGCTGGCGCACTGCGTACACACGCCGAGAAAGCCGCCGCGCTGCAGCGCAATGGTGCCGCCGCAGACGCCGCAGAAGCGGGTGCGCGATTGCCAGTGCAGCATCGCGCGGGCGTAGGCGAACAGCCCGGCCTCCCGCGCCGGCCACTCGGCGGCAGCACGGCGCAGGTCGATGCGCTGCGGCGGGGCCGCCAACTGCGGCACCGCGTCGGCGGCCAGCGCGAACCAGGCCTGGCCGTGGTCCAGGCCGAGGAACAGCGCCTGCTCCGCCAATGCGTCCAGCGCGGCGCCGCTGGCGATCAGCGGGCGTCCGTCGGCATCGGCATGGGCATGGCCATCGGCCTCCAGCACCAGCACCCGCGCCTGGTCCCAGGCCTGGCGCAGCGCGGCCGCATCGTTGCGCACGGCATCGGCACGGTCGATCGCGGGACCGGCGAAGGCGAAGGAGTCAGGCGTCGGATCGGACATGCGCCGCAGGGTGCAGGCAAACCGGGCGTCCCGCAAGCCGCAGCGTGTCTACACGCTGAAGCTGCTGCCGCACCCGCAGGTGGTCTTGGCGTTGGGATTGCGGATCACGAACTGCGCGCCGTGCAGGCCCTCGCTGTAATCCACTTCCGCGCCCATCAGGTACTGCAGGCTGAGCGGGTCGACCAGCAGGGTGACCTGGTCGGTCTGCACCGCCAGGTCGTCCTCGGCGCGGTTCTCGTCGAACTCGAACCCGTACTGGAAGCCGGAGCAGCCGCCGCCCTGGATGTACACGCGCAGCGCCAGCGCATCGTTGCCTTCCTCGCGGATCAGCTCGCGCACCTTGGCCGCGGCGGCCGCGGTGAAGTTCAACGGCCGATCCAGCGACTGGTAGTCGGGCGTGGGCGCGGCGCCCGGCAGGGAAACGAGAGTGCTCATGGCGGCAGGATGGGGACGGCCGGCGGCCGAATCAAGCCTCGGCGGTGAGCGCGCGCGGCGGCTCGGCGTCGCCGGCGGCCTCGCGGTGCGCTTCCGGCGGCGCCAGCGCGGCCAGGCTGCCGGCGTGGATCAGGCGCCCGGTCAGCTGCGCGCCGGCGTTCATCTCCACCACCTGGTAGTGCACGTTGCCCTGCACCCGCGCCTTGGACGCCAGTTCCACGCGCTCGGCGGCATGCACGTCGCCGATCAGCTGGCCGTTGATGATCACCACCGGCGCGCGCACCTCGCCCTCGATGCTGCCGTGCTCGGACAGGGTCAGCGTGGCCGGCGCGCCGTCTTCGGCGATGACCTTGCCGAGGATACGCCCTTCCACGTAGAGCCCGCCGCTGAACACCAGGTCGCCGCGGATCACCACCTGCGCGCCGATCAGCGTGTCGACCACGGTCTGGCCGCTGCTGCGGCTGTTCTTGTTCCCAAACATAGGCTGATTATTCCCCTTTGCCGTTACCGGCCAATGTCCAATCGAAGGTCTGGCTGACCGGCGCCCCCCCGCCGCTCAATACCACCCGCACCCGTTGCGGAGTGAAGCCCTTGGGCAGGATCACGCTGCCATCCAGTTGCTGGAAGTAGCGGAACGAGTAGTCCTGCCCGGGCACACCGGTCTTCTGGTGCAATTCGTCCCAGCCCACGCTGGCCAGCTTGCCGCCGCGCACGCCTTCCACGGTCAGGCGCAGTTGGCCCTGGCTGATCGCGCCGCGGTTGAGGTTCTGGGTCAGCACCACGTTGTAGCGCCAGGTGCCGCCGGCCTCGGCGGAGAACTCCACCGAATGCACGCTCAGGCCCTTGCGCTGGCTGGTCGCGCCGACCAGGCGCTCGTAGAACGCCACGTCCGCGCGCAGCCCGGCGATCTCCTCGTCGCGCTCGGCCAGCGAACTCTGCACCTCGTTGTTGGCGGCGCGGCTGATCTGGTCGGAGCGGGCCAACGTGGCCTGGCGCTGGTTGAGCGTCTCGATCTGCCGCTGCTGCGCCTGCAGGTTGCGTTCGGCCTCGCGCAACTGCGCGCTGACCGCACTCAGCCGCGGCGCGGCCTGGCGGCTGGCCAGCCACCAGGTCAGCGCCAGCGACAGCAGCCACAGCCCGGCCAGCAGCAGCCACAGCCCGCGGCCGCGTCGTGGCGCGGCGCCATTGGGCACGATCTGGAAACGGGGAACGGGTCGGTTCATGCGCACTGCCACGCCACCGAGGCGGCGCCGGCATCGATCCTCGCGGGTCGGCCTGCTGGGCCACCTAGTGTAAGCCACCCTCCTGAGCGGCGCCGGACTGCACCGCATCCCACGCCCCGGCCCGCGGGCTGGCCTTCGCGGCAGGCATGGCCGATAGTGGCCGACACCCGTGCTTTGCAGGAGCGCCTGCCATGACCGACGCCCATCTCTTCGTAATCGGCATCCTGCTGGCCTGGCTGGCCGGCATCCGGGTGTACCTGACCGTGTTCGGCATCGGCCTGGCCGGCCTGCTCGGCTGGCTGGAGCTGCCGCCGGCGCTGCAGGCGACGCAGTCGTGGTGGGTACTGGGCACTTCCGGCGCGCTGGCGCTGGCGGAATTCTTCGCCGACAAGATCCCCGGCGTGGACTCGGTCTGGGACCTGCTGCAGACCCTGACCCGGATCCCGGCCGGCGCCTTCCTGGCGGCGGCCACGCTCTCGCCCGACGGCCAACTGAGCGCCGGCGCGCTGGCCACCGGCGCGGGCGTGGCGCTGACCAGCCATGCGCTCAAGGCCGGCACCCGCGCCCTGCTCAACACCTCCCCGGAACCGGCCAGCAACTGGATCGCCTCGCTGGCCGAGGATTCGGTGGTGATCGCCGCGCTCGCCCTGGCCCTGGCGCACCCGTGGCTGGCGCTGGCGGTGGTGCTGGCGGCGAGCGCGCTCGGCGCGCTGCTGGTGTGGTGGATCTGGCGCCTGCTGTGGCGGGGCATGCGCCGCCTGCTGGCCTCGCCCGCCCCCGCAACCGGCAACGCCACGCACACGGGCGCCCTGCCATCGTGAACTTCATCGCATAATTGGACGCGCCCCAGGAACCAGACGCGATGCCCGCCAACGACACCGCTCCGCTTTCCCCTCGCGAGGACATCCGCGCGCGTCACATCCGCGCCGAGACGCCGCCGCCGCACTACTGGCGCCGCTGGGTCGGCGATGCGGCGCGCGCCACGCCCACCGATGTCGCCACCGCTGCCGGCAGCGCCGATCCTGCGCCCACCGACGCGACGGGCGACGCCGCGCTGCCGGCCGGCAGCGAGCACGACGACGGCGCGACCGACGCCAACGCGGCCGCCTTCGTGGTCGCCGACGCCACCGCCGATTCCACCGCACAGGCTGCAGCCGCCGCGCCGTACCGCGTGTTGATCGTCGAGGACGACCGCGCGCAGGCGCTGTTCGCGCAGAGCGTGCTGCACGGGGCCGGCATGCACGCGCAGGTGCAGATGCAGGCCGAAGGCGTGCAGCAGGCCATCGCCGACTATCGGCCGGACCTGATCCTGATGGACCTGCACATGCCGGGCCTGGACGGCATGCGCCTGACCGCCCTGATCCGCCAGCAGCCGCAGCACCAGTTGCTGCCGATCGTGTTCCTGTCCGGCGACGCGGATCCGGAACTGGAATACGAAGTGCTCGACAGCGGCGCCGACGATTTCCTGACCAAGCCGATCCGGCCGCGGCACCTGATCGCCGCGGTCTCCAACCGCATCCGCCGCGCCCGCCAGCAGGCCCAGCAAGGCCACGCCGAGGCGGTGCCGCTGAACAACCCCGAGACCGGCCTGCCGACCCGTGCGCATGTGCTGCAGTTGCTGGACACGACGCTGCGCGCCCACCGCCCCGGCAGCCTGTACTTCATCGAGATCGCCAGCGCGCTCGGCCTGCGCGAACGCTACGGCTATGCCGCGTTCGAGCGGCTGATGGTGCAGGCCGGGCGCCGCCTGGCCGGCGTCACCGCCCCACAGCCGCTGGCGCGGCTCAACGACAACAGTTTCCTGCTGCTGGCCGACGACGCCGATGCGGACGCGCAGCGGCAGTGCGCGCAGCGCCTGCGCGACGCGCTGTCCGGCCACGCCTTCCCGTTGCGCGAGGACGAGGCGCTGCACCTGCGCTGTGCGATCGGCTACGCCGACTTCGGCCATGGCTTCGAGGACGCCGGCAGCGCGCTGGAAGCGGTCGAGCGCACCGCGCTGCAGGCGCGGCTGCAGCCGCAGGGCATCGCCGCGTACGTGCCGCCGCGCGCGGACGAGGATCTGCAGCGCATCGCCATGCTGGAGGGACAACTGGAACCGGCCTACCAGCCGATCGTCGCCGTCGCCGGCGGCGACATCGCCCAGTACCAGGTGCTGCTGCGCCTGCGCCAGCGCGACGGCAGCCTGCTCTCGGCCGGCCAGGTGCTGCCGGCCGCCGAGGCCGGCGGACGCATCGCCGACCTCGACCAGCAGGTGCTGGATCACGCGCTGGGCCTGCTGCACCTGTACCAGCACGCCACGCCGCCGCTGCGCCTGTTCGTCTCGCAGTCCTCGCGCACGCTGGCGCGTACCGCCTTCGCCGAATGGCTGATCGACACCATCGGCCGCCGCGGCGTCACCGGCACCTCGCTGGTGATCGACCTGCGCCTGGACGACGCCCTGGTCCACACCGCCACGCTGCAGCAGTTCTGCGCGCGGCTGATGCCGCTGGGCGTGCAGTTCTGCGTCAGCCAGTTCGAACCGGGCGCGGAGGCCGAGGCGCTGCTCGCGCACCTGCCGCTGGGCTATCTGCGCCTGTCGGCGCGCTTCGCCGGCGCGCATGCCGATCCCGACCTGCGCGACCAGTTGCGCGCCACCATCGATCTGGCGCACCGCGCCGGCCTGCTGATCATCGGCCAGCAGATCGAGCAGGCGCAGGCCGCGGCGGCGATGTGGATGGGCGGGGTCGACTTCATCCAGGGCAACCTGGTGCAGTCGGTCGGCGACCAGTTGAACTTCGACTTCCAGAACGCGGTGCTCTAGCCATGTCCGTCCGTCGACGTCGGCCCGTCCCACGGCCGGCGGCCTTCGCCGCGGTGCTCGCCGTCGCCGGCACCCTGCTGGCGCTGCCGCCGCTGGCGCTGCCCTTGCCGGCGCCGTGGCACTGGCTGGCGCCGGTCTGCATGGCCGCGGCCGCGGCCCTGGCCACCCTCGCCGGCTGCCGCGCGCGCCAGCAGATCGAACGCCTGGATGCGGCGCTGGCGCGCGCCGCGCTGGCCGAGTCCGAACGCAATGCCCTGCAGCACGACGTGCATGCGCGCGAGCGGCTGGAACAGGAACTGCTGCAGGCCAAGCAGGCCGCCGAGGCCGCGGTGCTGGCCAAGGGCGAGTTCCTGGCGACGATGAGCCACGAGATCCGCACCCCGCTCAACGGCATCATCCCGATGCTGGAGCTGATCGGGCGCGGCCCGCTCGGCCTGGACCAGCGCGAGATGCTGCGCGCGGCCAGCACCTCCTCGCTGCAGTTGCTGCGCATCGTCGACGACATCCTGGATTACTCCAAGCTGGAAGCGAACCGGCTGGAGCTGGAGATCACCACCTTCAACCTGCGCGAGCTGCTCGACGGCGTGCTGGAGCTGATGCAGCGCGCGGCCGAAGCCAAGGGCCTGCGCATGGCGCTGCAGCTGGACCCGGCGGTGCGCCTGCCGGTGCGCGGCGATCCGGTGCGCCTGCGCCAGGTGCTGAGCAACCTGCTCGGCAACGCGGTCAAGTTCACCGCGCGCGGCGGCATCGACCTGGGCGTGCGCCGGCTCGGCGAGACCCCGGCGCAGCACCTGCTGCGCTTCGAGGTGCGCGACACCGGCATCGGCATCAGCGCAGAACGCCAGGAGCACCTGTTCCAGGCCTTCACCCAGGCCGACGCCTCCACCACCCGCCTGTACGGCGGCACTGGCCTGGGCCTGACCATCTGCAAGCGCATCGTCGAACTGATGGGCGGGCGCATCGGCGTGACGTCGCGGCAGGGCCAGGGCGCCACGTTCTGGTTCGAGATCCCGTTGTTGAAGGTGATCGGCGATCTGGCGCAGCACCCGGGCGGCCTGCCGCGGCTGCATGCGTTGCTGGTCGGCGCCGATCAGCGCCTGCAGCAGCGCCTGAGCGTGCTGCTGCCGAACTGGGGCGTGCAGGTCAGCAAGGTCGATTCGACCCAGGAGGCGCTGGAACGGCTGCGCGGCAACGGCAACGGCAACGTCGCGCGCCCGGCCTACGACCTGGTGATCGGCGACCTGGATGGCCTGCGGCAGAGCGCACGCGCCCTGCAGCGCGCGGTGGCACGGCTGCCGGCGCCGCAGACCACGCGGCTGATCTGGCTGTACGGCGAGGCCGACATTCCCGAGGAGATCCGCGCACACGGCGCACTGCTGTCGCGGCAGGCCGCCGACATCGATCTGCGCAGCATGCTGGCGCTGGCACCGGCGACGCCGCACCTGGCCAGCGAGACGCTTGGCGCCAGCGACGACGACGCGGATACGTTCTACCACGACGCCTTCGCGCAAGACGCTGCAGACAGCGCAACGTCTCCGCCCGCCGCGGACGCGGCGAGCGCGATCGCCGACGCCCTGCCGCCGCGCAGCGGCTACCGGCTGCTGCTGGTCGAGGACAATCCGGTCAACCTGATGGTGGCGCGGCGACTGCTGGAATCGCTGGGCCACCACGCCGACAGCGTCGAGGACGGCGCCGCCGCACTGGCGCAGTTGGCGCGGCAGCCGTACGACCTGGTGCTGATGGACTGCCAGATGCCGGTGCTGGACGGCTACGCCGCCACCCGCCAATGGCGCCAGCGCGAGGCCGAAGCGGCGCGCCCGCGCCTGCCGATCGTGGCGATGACCGCCAACGCGATGGCCGGCGACAGACAGCGCTGCCTCGATGCCGGCATGGACGACTACCTGTCCAAACCGATCGACCGCGCCCGGCTGGAGACCTGCCTGCAGCGCTGGCTGCCGCCGCAGCCGGCGGCCTTGCCGGCCAGCGCGGCGATCGCGCCGGAGCCGGATGCAGGCCGGGCAACAGCCGCAGCCATCGCGCGCACGCCGACGGCGGCAGCGCTCGCCAACGCGGTGCACGTCGAACCGCAGCAGGCCCGCCACGCCGACATGCCCACGGCGGACGCCGCGCCAACCGCACCTGCGACGGCATCCAGCCCCACCACCGCCTCTACCGCCCCGATGCCATCGCTCGATCACGACATGCGCGAAGCTCCCCGGGCCGCGCCTGTGCTGGAACAGGACATGGCCTCGCGCGGCACCGGCGCGGCGTCGACACCGTCGCTCGTTTCGTCCGAGGCCGCCGAGCTGGAACCACCATCGGCGGTGCCGGCGCCGGTGCTGGACATCGCAGTGCTGGACGAACTGCGCGAGGTCATCGGCGGCGCCAGCGTCGCGCAGATCGTCGAACTGTTCCTGGCCGATGCGCCGCTGCTGATCCAGCGCCTGGAGCAGGCCGCGGCGACGGCGCAGAGCGACGCGATGCGCGAAGCCGCACACACGCTGAAATCCTCGGCCGCCAACCTCGGTGCGCTGGCGCTGTCGGCGGCGGCGCTGCGCATCGAGTCGGGCGTGCGCACCGGCACGCTGGATCGCCCGGTGGTCGCGGTCGCCCTGGTGATCGCGGAATTCGCACGCGCGCGCCTGGCGCTGAGCGGCTACCGCGCCAGCGTCCGCGATGCTGCCGAACCCGCCGCGCCCTAGCGCGGCGTCGTGCTGTCACGCCCCTGCGGGCGAAGCGATCGCGCGCGGCGTCTCGGCCAAGCGCATCGCCCAACGGGCAGACGCTAGCACGCTGCTTTTCTGGTAGGAGCGGCTTCAGCCGCGACAGGCGTGACCTGTAAAGCCCGTCGCGGCTGAAGCCGCTCCTACAGGAGAGCGACGTCGTGCGATGCCAATGCAATGCCGTCCGCATGGACTGGTGCAGGAGCGGCAGGTGCCACTTTTCAGGATCGACGGCGACCTTCCGCCAGCACCGCGTCGCGGCTGAAGCCGCTCCCTTGCGCGCACGGCAGCGCCGACGCCTCTCCCGGAGTACAGAGCGTAAAGCGTGCAGCGCGGCGCGGACCCAGGTCAGCGCCGCGGCGTCATGCACCGACGATTCAATCGTCGAGCTTGGTCAGCAGGTAGTTCGGCTCGCCGATCCGATCGATCAGATCGAGCTGGGTTTCCAGCCAGTCGATGTGCTCTTCTTCCGACTCCAGAATGTCGGCCAGCAGCTGGCGGCTGACGTAGTCCTGGATCGATTCGGCGTAGGCGATGCCCTCGCGCAGGGTGACCGTGCCGTCCTGCTCCAGCGCCAGGTCGCACTCGAGAATTTCCTTGGGGTTCTCGCCGATGCGCAGCTTGCCCAGCGCCTGGAAGTTGGGGAGCCCCTCGAGGAACAGGATGCGGTCCGCCAGCTTGTCGGCGTGCTTCATCTCGTCGATGGATTCCTTGTACTCGTGCTCGGCCAGTTCCTTCAGGCCCCAGTTCTTCAGCATCTTGGCGTGCAGGAAGTACTGGTTGATCGCGGTCAGCTCGTTGTAGAGGACCTTGTTGAGGAACTCGATGACTTTGCTGTCGCCCTTCATTGCATCGCTCGCGTAAGCCGGAAAGCGCAGACTCTAGCGAATCGCGCCGCGACGTGAAGGAACGCGAATCGTGATCATCCCGCGCCGCAGCGCGGCGATGGACTCAGGCGGCGCGGGCCAGGCCGCCCAGCACCGGCAACGGCAGTTCGCGGCTCAGCGCGCGCTCGAGCACTTCGCCGGCCATGTCCAGGCAGGAGCCGCAGGTGGCGCCGCAGCCGGTGCGCATGGTCAGTTCGGACACGGTGCGGCAGCCGGCTTCGGCGGCTTCGCGGATCTGGCGATCGGTGACCCCATTGCAGATGCAGACGTACACGGCGGGCTTGGCGGCGGACGGCGCGGACTGCGCCTGGCGCCCATTCAAACCAAAGTGAGAATGGTTGTCAATTCCGCCCGTTAATCGTTATTAATCCGCGCCGCCCAAGGCCCGCCGCGCTTGCGCGGACGCTTGCGCGGCCGCTCGTGGCCGGCGGTATTGCCCGGCAACCAAGCCTCCTGGGCCAGGGTCGGCATGGCGCGGATGCCGGCGCCGGCGATGGTCTGCGCCAGCGGCGCCAGATGGCGCAGCGCCCGGGCGTAGACGCCGCGCTTGAACAGCACGACGTGCTCCACCGGGTACCAGAAATCGACCCAGCGCCAGTGATCGAACTCCGGCGTCTCGGTCAGTTCCAGATTCAGCTGGCTCTCGTCGCACTGCATCCGCAGCAGGAACCAGACCTGCTTCTGGCCGATGCAGACCTGGCGTTCGTTGCGGCGGATGGCCCGGCTGGGCAGGCGATAGCGCAGCCACCCGGGGGTGGCGCCGAGCACTTCCACATGCTCGGGCAACAGCCCGGTTTCTTCGCGCAACTCGCGGTACATGGCCTCCACCGGGGTCTCGTCGGTGTTCATGCCGCCTTGCGGGAACTGCCAGCCGTCCCGGCGCACACGGCGTGCCCAGAACACCTGACCATCCGGCCGCATCAGCACGATGCCTACGTTCGGTCGATAGCCGTCCGGATCGATCACGATGCGGACTCCTGAAAAATCTACTGGCTCCGACTCTGCCATGGCTGCGGCCGGGCCACAAGCAGCGCAGAAACCCGTTGACAGGCGCCCGCTTCTCCATAAGAATTGGCGGTTCACCAGGGCTATGTAGCTCAGCCGGTTAGAGCACAGCACTCATAATGCTGGGGTCGGTGGTTCGAGTCCACCCATAGCCACCATGGTGTGTACGCCCAAGGCGTGCGATACTTGCAGTCCACATTGCCCCGTCGCCAAGCGGTAAGGCACCTGACTCTGACTCAGGCATTCGGTGGTTCGAATCCATCCGGGGCAGCCAAACACACAAAAAAGGCCGATCGAAAGATCGGCCTTTTTTGTGTGTTTGGCTGCGGGTTCGCGCAGGCGCTACGCGCCTGCGCCCCACACCTTGCTGCGCAAGGTGTGGGCCCCGGCCTTCCGCCTCCACATCCCCGCGCCTGTCGGCGCGCCCCCTTGGACTCCAAGGGGGCTTTTCACCAGATGGAATCCGATCAGCCGAAGCAGGCGCCAGCACTCGCGATCCACCGACATCGGCGCCGTCCTAGCAAGGTCGCGCGCACCCCGCCTCCCTATAGATATAGACACCGAACCCTTGCGGGCGACCTCGGACCTTCATCAGCCCCAGGCCGGCCGGCAATTCCCGGGGCGGCGCGAGGAGATCCATGGCTTCGGGCCGCCCCGATCACACATTCCTGCCGGCATACCCGCGACTCCAGAACGACAAAAGCCCGGCCGAAGCCGGGCTTTTGCTTGGTCCCAGCAGGCTCCCGAAGGAGCCCACGCCAGGCGCGATGGATCAGCGCTTGGAGAACTGGGTGGCGCGACGGGCCTTGTGCAGGCCGACCTTCTTACGCTCGACTTCGCGGGCGTCGCGGGTCATGAAGCCGGCCTTGCGCAGCTCGGTCTTCAGGGTTTCGTCGTACTCGACCAGCGCGCGGGCGATGCCCAGGCGGATCGCACCGGCCTGGCCGGTGGTGCCGCCGCCGGTGGCGGTGACCAGGATGTCGAAGCTCTCGGTGTTCTTGGTCAGCTCCAGCGGCTGGCGCACGATCATGCGCGCGGTCTCGCGGCCGAAGAACTCGTCCAGCGGACGGCCGTTGACGGAGATGTTGCCGGTGCCCTTGCGCAGGAACACGCGGGCGGTGGAGGACTTGCGGCGGCCAGTGCCGTAGTTTTGCGAAATCGCCATGATTAGATATCCAGAACCTGCGGCTGCTGAGCGGCGTGCGGATGCTCCGCACCGGAATAGACCTTGAGCTTGCGGTACATCGCGCGGCCCAGCGGGCCCTTGGGCAGCATGCCCTTGACCGCGATTTCGATCACGCGCTCCGGGTGGCGCTCCAGCGCCTGCTCCAGGCTCTCGGTCTTGAGGTTGCCGATGTAGCCGGTGAAGCGGTGATACTTCTTGTCCTTGAGCTTGTTGCCGGTGACGACGATCTTCTCGGCGTTGATCACCACCAGGTAATCGCCGGTATCGACGTGCGGGGTGTAGACCGGCTTGTGCTTGCCGCGCAGGCGGCGGGCCAGTTCGGTGGAAAGCCGGCCCAGCGTTTTGCCGGCGGCGTCAACGAGATACCAGTCGCGCTGGACGGTCTCGGACTTAGCAGTGAAGGTGCTCATGATCAGACTCGGTTGGTCGGGCGGATTCCTGCAGCGAACGGCCGGAACTTTGCCACGCGTTGTGAATTGCAAAAACGCAAGAGGCGAAATTCTACGTGGCCTGGCCGCCACGCGCAAGTCCACCCATGGCAGGCAGAGATCGGGCCGGCGGCGCGCTTGGCAGTGCGCCGGGCGGCGGCGAAAATCGGGATCCCCACCGCTTCCGGGCTTCCCCACATGACGACCAGCCGCCAGCATTCCCCGCTCGATCGCGCCCTGGTCGAGGCCCAGCGCGCGCTGGAGACCGTGTTCGGCGACCCGCCGGCGCAGCGCCCCTACCCGGCCGCGGCCACCGCCGACGTGGTGCTGGCGCCGGACGAGCGCCGCCATGCCGCCGGCCTGATGCGCATCAACCACGTCGGCGAGGTCTGCGCCCAGGGCCTGTATTTCGGCCAGGCCGCGGTCGCGCGCGACCCGGCCACCCGTGCGCACCTGCTGGAGGCGGCGCAGGAAGAGACCGACCACCTGGCCTGGTGCGCGGCGCGGTTGCGCGAGCTGGACAGCCGCCCCAGCCTGTTCAATCCGCTGTGGTACGCCGGCAGCTACGCGATCGGCACCCTGGCCGGGCTGCGCGGCGACGGCTGGAACCTGGGCTTCGTGGTCGAGACCGAACGCCAGGTCGAGGCGCACCTGGACGAACACCTGCAGACCCTGCCGCCGGCCGACCTGCGCAGCCGCGACGTGCTCACGGTGATGAAGGCCGACGAGGCCCGCCACGCCGAGCATGCCGAACAGGCCGGCGCGCGGCGCCTGCCGCCGCCGATCCCCACGGTGATGGCCGCCGCCTCGCGGCTGATGAAGGCCGTCGCCTATCGGCTGTAGCCGCCCGCCGGTCGGGCCGGCGATGCGGCGGCTGGCAATGCCGGCCTGATGGGAGTAAAGTGAACGAACGCTGACTGATTCCACGTCGGCGCACGCCGTTCCGGCCGCAGCACCGCCATGTGCCGCAGCCACCGATGTACCCGTGCCGAGCCGCGCCCGCGTGCGCTCCGCCTGCCGACTGCCATGCCCGCACCCATGCTCCACCCGCCATCGCCCCGCACCCGCTGGTTGTCGCGCCTGCTGTTCGCGACCCTGTTCGCGATCGGCGGCGGCACCCTGTTGCACCACCTGCTCGGCGATTACCGCCAGGCCAGCGCGATCCTGCGCGACCATTCGGTGGCGACCGTGCCGGTGATCGCCGATGGCGCCTTCGGCGTGCAGACCGAGCCGCTGGTGCGCTACCGCTTCCACTACGTGTTCGAGAGCAAGGGCCGGCTGCACAGCGGCGCCTTCGAGGCCAGCGGCGCCGAGGCCGCGCCGCTGCTGCTGGACGGCGCCACCGTCGAGATCGCCTACGCCAACGCCGACCCCGCACGCTTCGGGCGCCTGGACCAGTTGCAGCATGCCGGCAACCTCGGCAGCGTGTTCACCCGCGCGATGATCGCGCTGTCGATCGCCGCCCTGCTGGCGGTGGTGGCGCACCGGCTGCTGATCGGCCGGGTGCTGACCCGACGCCGCATCGCCGCCGCCTGAGTTCCTGCGCGCGCCGCTCAGTGCGCGACCAGTTTCAGGCCGATCACCCCGACCACGATCAGGCCGATGCAGGCCAGCCGCGCCGGCGAGGCGCTGTCGCCGAACAGGACCACGCCGAGCACGGCCGTGCCCAGCGCCCCGATGCCGGTCCAGATCGCGTAGGCGGTGCCCAGCGGGATGTGCTTGAGCGCCTGGGTCAGCAACCACAGGCTGAGGCCCGCCCCGGCCATGGTCCCCAGGGACGGCCACAGCCGGGTGAAGCCTTCGCTGTACTTGAGGCCGAGGGCGAAGCCGATCTCGAACAGGCCGGCCAGCAACAGGTAGATCCAGGGCATTGTCTTTCTCCGTAGACAAATGAAAACGAAAACGGCCCGATGTCTGCACATCGGGCCGCCGTCGGCAGGGGTCGCAGCGCAGGCTGCGGGCGGGTCGTCCCGCCGGTGTGGAGGCTGCTTACTCGGACAGGTTGCGCCCGTGGAACAGTTCCTCGATCTCGCGCTTGAGCAGCGCCTCGATGCGCATGCGCTCCTTGAACGAGAGGTTCTTGGCCTTCTCCTCGAACAGGTACTGGTCCAGGTCGAAGTCCTTCAGGTGCATCTTGGTGTGGAAGATGTTCTCCTGATAGACGTTGACGTCGAACATCTCGTAGCGCGACTTGACGTTCTTGGCCAGGAAGTTCTGGATCGAGTTGATCTTGTGGTCGATGTAGTGCTTCTTGCCCTTCACGTCGCGGGTGAAGCCGCGCACGCGGTAATCCATGATCACGATGTCCGATTCCAGGCTCTCGATCAGGTAATTGAGGGCCTTCAGCGGCGAAATGACGCCACAGGTGGCGACGTCGATGTCGGCGCGGAACGTGGCGATACCGTGCTGCGGATGGGTTTCCGGGTAGGTATGGACGGTGATGTGGCTCTTGTCCATGTGCGCGACCACGGCGTCGGAAATGATCTCCTTGCCGGCGGCCTTCTTGTCGATGACCGGCTCCTCGGAGATCAGGATCGTCACCGAGGCGCCCTGCGGATCGTAGTCCTGGCGCGCGATGTTGAGGATGTTGGCGCCGATGATCTCGGCCACATCGGTGAGGATCTGGGTCAGGCGATCGGCGTCGTACTGCTCGTCGATGTACTCGATGTAGCGCTGGCGCTCCTCTTCGGAGATCGCGTAGCAGACGTCGTAGATGTTGAAGCTCAACGCCTTGGTGAGGTTGTTGAAACCTTGCAGCCTCAGGCGAGGCAACGGCTTGACCACGGCGTGGATCCTCTGGAAGTGGGTGGGGAAAGACACTCAATTATGAGCCAAATGGCTCCGCTGCGAAACGTGGCGCCCGTCTCTTGTTTGCCGCCGCGAACGCGTCCCGTTAAGCTTCGGGAATTACGCCGTAGCGAAGCCGCCATGAGCCCCGGAAACACATCCACTGCAGCACCTGTGCGCATCGCTCCAAGTCCTCTGACGTTGGACACCGCCACCATCGACCGCTTCCTGGCCCACAGCCACCGTCGCCGCTATCCGGCGCGGACGGATGTGTTCAGGCCTGGCGACCCGGCCGGCACCCTGTACTACGTCGTCAGCGGCTCGGTCAGCATCATCGCCGAGGAAGATGACGACCGCGAGTTGGTGCTGGGCTATTTCGGCAGCGGCGAGTTCGTCGGCGAAATGGGGCTGTTCATCGAGTCCGACCAGCGCGAGGTGATCCTGCGCACCCGTACGCCCTGCGAACTGGCCGAGATCAGCTACGAGCGCCTGCACCAGCTGTTCCTGGGCTCGCTGTCGTCCGATGCGCCGCGGGTGCTGTACGCGATCGGCGTGCAGCTGTCCAAGCGCCTGCTGGACACCTCGCGCAAGGCCAGCCGCCTGGCGTTCCTGGACGTCACCGACCGCATCGTGCGCACTTTGCACGACCTGGCCCAGGAGCCGGAGGCGATGAGCCATCCGCAGGGCATGCAGTTGCGCGTGTCGCGGCAGGAACTGGCGCGGTTGGTCGGCTGCTCGCGCGAGATGGCCGGCCGGGTGCTGAAGAAGCTGCAGGTCGACGGCATCCTGCATGCCCGCGGCAAGACCGTGGTGCTGTACGGCGCACGCTGACCGCCATGGGGCGCTAGGCCCGGCGCGATGGTGCTGAGCGAGACCTTCTACTGGTTCGTGCTGGTCGGCCTGGCCGCGCAACTGGTGGACGGCGCGCTGGGCATGGCCTTCGGTCTGGTCTCCTCGTCGGTCCTGCTGAGCCTGGGCCTGCCGCCGGCGGTGGTCAGCGCCAGCGTGCACAGCGCGGAAGTCTTCACTACCGGCGCCTCGGGGCTGTCGCACCTGGCCCTGGGCAATGTCGACAAGCGGCTGTTCCTGCGCCTGGCGCTGCCGGGTATGGTCGGCGGCGTCGCCGGCGCCTACGTGCTGACGCAACTGCCGGGCGAGCTGATCCGCCCCTTCGTCTACCTGTACCTGCTCGCCCTGGCGGTGCTGATCCTGCTGCGCGCGGCCGGCCGCGCGCTGCCGCGCCGCGAGGTGCGGCGGGTGCCGCTGCTGGGCTTCGTCGCCGGCCTGCTGGACGCCAGCGGCGGTGGCGGCTGGGGACCGGTGGCGACCTCGACCCTGCTCGCCCATGGCGGCCAGGCGCGCACCACCATCGGCACGGTCAACGCCGCCGAGTTCCTCGTGACACTGTCGATCTCGCTGACCTTCCTGCTGACCATGGGCGTGCAGCACCTGGACATCGTGCTCGGCCTGCTGGTCGGCGGCATGCTCGCCGCGCCGCTGGCGGCGTTGCTGGTCAAGCGGGTGCGCGAGCGCTGGGTACTGGTGGCGGTGGGCCTGCTGGTGCTGGGCATCAGCCTGTATCAGGTGGGTGGGGCGCTGTCTCGGTGGGTGGGCTGACGCCCGGAAGTCGGGATTGGGGATTCGCAGGAGCGGCGTCGATGGCACCTGACGCGGCGCTGGACGCGCATCCGGCGGTCAGGCCGCGTTCGCTTTTGCCGGGGCGGGCCGCGCGATGATCGCGGCCGGGATGCCGCCGCCGGTGGCCGCGCGTCTCGCCCCGCCCTCCCCGCGAGATCCGCCATGCACCGTGCCATTCCGCTCTTCCTGGCCTTGCTGTGTCTGGTGCTGCCTGCGCCACACGCACAGGCCGACGACGCCTTCGCCCGGCTCGGGCGCGGGGTCAACATCCTCGGCTACGACCCGCTGTGGAACGACCCGGCGAAGGCGCGTTTCCGCCCGCCGCTGTACCGCACGATCCGCGACGGCGGCTTCCGCACGGTGCGGGTCAACCTGCAGGCGTTCGCGCACATGGACGCGGACAACCAGCTCGACCCGACCTGGCTGAAGACGCTGGACACGGTGGTCGACCAGGCCACCGCCGCGGGCCTGAACGTGATCCTGGACGAACACGACTTCCACCCCTGCGCCGCCGATGCGGCGGTGTGCCGGACCAAGCTGCTGGCGTTCTGGAGCCAGATCGCCCCGCGCTACCGCCATGCGCCGCCGTCGGTGCTGTTCGAGATCCTCAACGAGCCCAACGGCCAGATGACCAGCGCGGTGTGGAACGATCTGCTGCGCGATGCGCTGCAGATCATCCGCCGCGACAACCCGACCCGCACGGTGGTGGTGGGCCCGGCCAGCAGCAATTCCTTCACCGCGCTCGACAGCCTGCGCCTGCCCGACGACGATGCGCACCTGCTGGTCACCGTGCACTACTACAACCCGTTCCGCTTCACCCACCAGGGCGCACCGTGGGCGCCTGCGGACATCCGCGACCACACCGGCGTGAGCTGGGGCAGTGCGGCCGACCGGACCAAGCTGTACGGCGAGTTCGACCGCATCGCGGCCTGGGCCAAGGCGCACCATCGGCAGGTGCTGCTGGGCGAGTTCGGCGCCTACGAGCAGGCACCGCCGGCCGATCGCCTGGCCTGGACGGTGGCCGTGGTCAATGCCGCGGAGAAGCGCCACTTCGCCTGGGCGTATTGGGAATTCGAGGGCAGCTTCGGCGCCTACGACATCGACCGCGGGCAGTGGGTCGCGTCGCTGCAGCATGCGCTGGTGGGCAGCGACAGCGCTTACCGCGGGGCCGGCGGCTGATCGCCGGCCTCCCCCGCCGGGTGACCCGTCGCGGCCTGCCCTAGCGGGAACCGACGGCGTCGCCGGCGCGGTCGCGACAGCCCCAGTTGAGGATCGGCGTGCCGGACGGCAGCAGCCGGCGGAACACCGCCACCGCGCTGTGCTTGGGATTGACCACCACCGGCGCGGCCGCGGCCTGCAGCAGCGGCAGATCGGCAGTGCTGTCGGAATAGGCCATGGCGATCTCGCCGTAGCCCAGTTCGCGCAGCATGCGCATCTTTTCCTCGTTGTGGCAGTGGCGCGTGGCGGTGACCGCACCCAGGCGCGGGCCGATCAGGCTGCCGACCACCGGCACGTCCTGGTGCGCGACGAAGCCGAGGATGGCGCGCGCCAGTTCCGGCGGCGCGCCGGTGGCGACCACCACGCGATCGCCGGCGGCGCGGTGCCGGGCGAACACCTCCAGCGCCTGCGGCAGCAACCGCTGACGGATCTGCGCCTGATGCTGCAGCACGTACTGGTCGATGATGCGGTTGAACTCGCGCGCGCGGCGCAGGCCGAAGCTGGCGATCCAGACGTAGCCGGAGATGCCGGTGCGCCGGGTCGGCAGCATCGCCACCAGCGGCCCCAGCAACGGCGTGGCCAGCACCGCGGCGGCCAGGCGCAGCGGATTGCGCTTGATCAGCCAGGCGAACAGATGGCTGCCGGAGTCGCCGTCGTACAGGGTGTGGTCGAAATCGAACACCACCAGCGGCGCATCGGCGCGCGGCAGCGGATACGGATTGGCGTCCTGCCCGCTCATGCCGCGAAGAACAGTTGGCGCAGCGCCTCGCCCGGTTCCTCGGCGCGCATGAACGCCTCGCCGACCAGGAACGCGTGCACGCCGGCGCCGCGCATCAGCGCCACGTCGTCCGGGCCGAGGATGCCGCTTTCGGTGACCAGCAGGCGGTCGCGCGGCACCGCGTTCTGCATCGACAAGGTGGTCTGCAGCGACACCTCGAAGGTGCGCAGGTTGCGGTTGTTGATGCCGATCAGCGGCGCCGGCACCTGCAGCGCGCGCTCCAGTTCGTCGATGTCGTGCACTTCCACCAGCACGTCCATGCCCAGTTGCAGGGCCAGCGACGACAGCTCGGCCAGTTGCAGGTCGTCCAGCGCGGCCACGATCAGCAGGATGCAGTCGGCGCCGAGCGTGCGTGCCTCGTACACCTGGTACGGATCGATGGTGAAATCCTTGCGCAGCACCGGCAGCGTGCAGGCATCGCGCGCCTGCTGCAGATAGCGGTCGTGGCCCTGGAAGAAGTCCTCGTCGGTCAGCACCGACAGGCAGGCCGCGCCGCCGAATTCGTAGCTGACCGCGATGTCGGCCGGGTGGAAGTCCGGGCGGATCACGCCCTTGGACGGGCTGGCCTTCTTGACCTCGGCGATCACCGCCGGGTCGCCGTTGGCGATGGCCGCCTGCAGCGCGCGGGCGAAGCCGCGGGTGGGCGGCATGGCCTCGGCACGGGCGACCAGCTCGGCCAGCGGCACGCGCGCGCTACGCTCGGCGATCTCGTCGGCCTTGCGCGCGAGGATGGTGCGGAGAATGTCGCTGCTCATGCGGTGGGAATCCTGGGGGATGGCCGGATTATCGGCGATGCAGGGTGTCGGGGGTGAGAACCGGGATCGGGCGCTGGCGAAGGCGGTTCAGTCCAGCCCGGCCAGGCCGCGGGTGCAGGCCACGTATGCCTCCAGCTTGGCCCGCGCGCGGCCGTCGGCGATGGCCGCGCGCGCCAGGACGATGCCGGCGCCGATGTCAGCGGCCAGGCCGGCCACGTACAGCGCCGCGCCGGCGTTGAAGGCGACGATGTCCAGCGCCGGACCGGGCACGTTGTCGAGCACGGCGCGCAGCATCGCCATCGATTCGGCCGCGTCGGCGACCTTGAGATTGCGGCTGGCCGACATGGCGATGCCGAAGTCCTCCGGGTGCACCTCGTACTCGCGGACCTGGCCGTCGCGCAGCTCGCCGACCAGGGTGCCGGCGCCGAGCGAGAGCTCGTCCATGTCGTCGCGGCCCCACACCACCAGCGCGCGCTCGGCGCCCAGTTCCTGCAGCACGCGTGCCTGGATGCCGACCAGGTCGGGGTGGAACACGCCCATCAGGATGTTCGGCGCACCGGCCGGGTTGGTCAGCGGACCGAGGATGTTGAAGATGGTGCGCACGCCCATTTCGCGCCGCACCGGCGCCACCACCTTCATCGCCGGGTGGTGCACCGGCGCGAACATGAAGCCGATGCCGGTGGCCGCCAGCGCTTGCGCCACCTGCTCGGGCTGCAGCTCGATCGCTGCGCCCAGCGCCTCCAGCGCGTCGGCGCTGCCGGACTTGGAGGAGACGCTGCGGTTGCCGTGCTTGGCGACCTTGGCGCCGGCCGCCGCGGCCACGAACATCGCGCAGGTGGAGATGTTGAAGGTGTGCGAGCCGTCGCCGCCGGTGCCGACGATGTCGACCATGTGGGTGCGGTCGGCGACCGGCACGGTGCGCGAGAACTCGCGCATCACCACTGCCGCACCGGCGATCTCACCCACCGTTTCTTTCTTGACCCGCAAGCCGGTGAGGATGGCCGCGGTCATCATCGGCGACACCTCGCCGCGCATGATCTGCCGCATCAGCCCGACCATCTCGTCGTGGAAGATCTCGCGGTGCTCGATGGTGCGTTGCAGGGCTTGCTGGGGGGTGATGGTCATGGAGACGATCTGCTCGTAAACGGAAGAAAGGGCGGCGCTCAGCGCGCCTGGGTCGGCCGCGGCATGCGCAGGCGTCCTTGCGCCAGCACCTCGAAGTAGTCGGCCGGTCCGCCGGCGCGCAGCAGGGTGGCGACCGCGGCCGGGTCGTAGATGCCGTCCTGCAGGGCGTGCTCGGCGATGTGCACGCCGACCACCTCGCCCAGCACCAGCCAGGTCTGGATCGGCTCGCCGCGCGCGCTCTGCAGCGGCAGCAGCTGGCTGAGCCGGCATTCGAAGCTGACCGGGCTGGCGGCCACCCGCGGCGCGCCGATCAGGCGCGAGGGCGCGGCAACGAGGCCGGCCAGCGCGAACTCATCCACCTCCGGCGCCACCGCCGCGGAACTGGCGTTCATCGCCTCGGCCAGCGGACGCGTCGCCAGGTTCCAGGTGAACTCGCCCGTGGCCTCGATGTTGCGCACGCTGTCCTTCCAGCCGATGCTGGCGAAGCCGACGATCGGCGGGACGTAGTTGAAGGCGTTGAAGAAGCTGTAGGGCGCCAGGTTGGCGACGCCGTCGGCGCCGCGCGAGCCGATCCAGCCGATCGGCCGCGGCCCGACGATGGCGTTGAACGGATCGTGCGGCAACCCGTGGCCGTTGGCCGGTTCGTAGAAATGGAAGGCGTCGGTGCGCTCGTGCATCGGCAGGGGTCCGGCAGTGACGGAAGGCGGGCAGCGCCGGCGCGGCGCGCTCAGCGCTCCAGGAAGTTCTTCAGCAAGGCGTGGCCATGCTCGGTGAGGATGGACTCGGGGTGGAACTGCACGCCCTCGACCGGGAACTGGCGATGGCGCAGGCCCATGATCTCCTCCACCGTGCCGTCGTCGTGTTCGGTCCAGGCCGTCACTTCCAGGCAGTCGGGCAGCGTGGTCTTCTCCACCACCAGCGAGTGGTAGCGGGTAGCCTCGTAGCGATCCGGCAGGCCGGCGAACACGCCGCGGCCTTCGTGGCGGATGCGCGAGGTCTTGCCGTGCATGATGGTGCCGGCACGCACCACCTGCCCGCCGTAGACCTGGCCGATGCTCTGGTGGCCCAGGCACACGCCCAGGATCGGGATGCGCTGACCCAGCCGCTCGATCAGTTGCAGCGACACGCCCGCCTCGTTCGGCGTGCACGGTCCCGGCGAGATGACGATGCGCTCGGGCGCCAGGCGCTCGATCTCGTCCACGCTGAGCGCGTCGTTGCGCACCACCTTGACCTCGGCGCCGAGCGCCTGCAGGTACTGCACGAGGTTGTAGGTAAAGCTGTCGTAGTTATCCAGCATCAGCAGCATGGCGAAGGACTCATTGCGCGATCAGGAAGACCGCATAGACGTTTTCGGAAAGGGTGAGGCTGCCGGCTTCGAGGGATTCGGCCAACGGCGCCGCGGCCGCGCGGTTGCCCGTCACCTGGATGGCGTCCAGGCTGTATCCGTAGCCGTCGCCAACCTGGCTTCGCCCTCCTTGCCAGGTGCCTGCCTGAATTCCGTAGGCGAAGTTGGGGGCGACCGTGGAAATCGTGTACAGCCCGCCCAGCGACACCCCATAGGCGCGTGCCAGTTCTTGCGCCGAGACGCGCGTCTGTTCGACCGCCTGGCGCTTGAGTTCGGCGCGCACCTCGGCTTCCTTGCTGTAGGCGGGAACGATATTGGAAACCTGAAGAGACTGACTGGTCTTCAGCCCGGCCAGGAACTGGCGGACATCGTCCAGCGTAGAAAACTCGGCGGACAGGGTGCGTGTCACCTTCGTTCCCTTGAACACCTGACGTTCGTTCTCGTAGCGCCGCTCCGGCTCGATCGACAAGGTGGACGCCTGCACGCTGTTGCTCAGCGCATGATGCTGCTTGAATCCAGCCAGGATGCTCGTCGCGTCCTCCTGCACCCGGGCGCGCGCCACCGCCGGCGCGAAATCGACGGCTTCCAACGTCAATTTGATGTTGAACCGATCAGGAATCACCTCGCGCTCGGCCTCCCCCTTCACCAACAGGTGCGGCTGCGACGGCAGGCTGTTGACCTGTGCGCTGGCGACGGCCGGCAAGGCCAGCACTGCGGCAACGGCCCAGGCAACGAGCGTACGGATTTTCATTTTCCTCTCCCTGGCGGAATGTCAGCCGGCCGCACGCTGCGTGCCGGATTGGGGTAGCGCAGCGAAATCCGCGATCAACGTATCGACCGCCGCGTCCTGCGTCGCCCAGGAGGTGACGAAGCGGATCACCCAGCGGCCATCGTCCAGCACCTGCCAGCGCTCGAAGTCGTAGCGCTGCGCCAGCGTCTCGACGTCCGCGGCGGGCAGGATCACGAACAGCTGGTTGGTCGGCGAGTCCGAGGCGAACTGCGCACCGGCGGCGGCCAATCCGTCGCGCAGCCGCGTGGCCATGCGGTTGGCGTGCGCAGCCAGTTCGTAGAACAGGCCATCCTCGAACAGCACGGCGAACTGCGTGCCCAGCACCATGCCCTTGGCCAGCAGCGCGCCACGCTGCTTGAGCAGGTAGCGGAAATCCGCCTTCAACACCGGGTTGAGGAGCACCAGCGCCTCGCCGAGCAGCGCGCCGTTCTTGGTGCCGCCGATGTAGAACGCATCGGTGAGCGCAGCGACGTCGGCCATGCGCAGGTCGTTGCCCTCGGCGGTGAGCGCGCTGCCGATGCGCGCGCCGTCCAGGAACAGCAGCAGGCCGTGCGCGTCGCAGAACGCGCGCAGCGCCTGCAGCTCACGCTTGCGGTACAGCGTGCCGACCTCGGTGGTGTTGGACACGTAGACCAGCCGCGGCTGCACCATGTGCTCGTTGCCGTGCTCGGCCAGCAACGGCGCAATCCGCTCCGGCGTGAGCCGGCCGTCGGCCGCCTCAACAGTGAGCACCTTGTGCCCGGTGGCCTCGATCGCGCCGGTCTCGTGGGTGGCGATGTGACCGCAGGCCGCGGCGATCACTGCCTGGTGCGGGCGCAGGAACGCGGCGATGGCGGTGAGGTTGGTCTGGGTGCCGCCGACCAGCAGGTGCACGTCGGCATCGGCGCAGCCGATCTCGGTGCGGATCAACTGCGCGGCGCGCGCACTGTGCCGGTCCAGCCCGTAGCCGGCGTTCTGCTCGGCGCTGGCGGCGGCCAGGGCGGCGAGCAGGCGCGGATGCGCGCCTTCGCTGTAGTCGTTGCGGAAGCCGATCCGCGGCGCGGCGGCGTTCACAGCCCCTTCGCCGCTTCGGCGACCGCGCGGAACAGCGCGCGGCCCTTGTTCATCGTCTCGTCCCATTCGGTCTGCGGATCGGAGTCGTAGACGATGCCGGCGCCGGCCTGCACGTGCAGGCGGCCGTGCTTGATCACCGCGGTGCGGATGGCGATGGCGGTGTCGGCATCGCCGTGCCAGCCGAGGTAGCCGATGCTGCCGGCGTAGACGTTGCGCTTGATCGGCTCCAGCTCGCGGATGACTTCCAGCGCGCGGATCTTCGGCGCGCCGCTGACGGTGCCGGCGGGGAAGGTGGCGCGCAGCACGTCGGCGTAGCTGAGGCCGGGCAGCAGGGTACCGGTGACTTCGCTGACGATGTGCATGACGTGGCTGTAGCGTTCGATCACGAAGCGCTCGCCGACCGCGACGCTGCCGGCCTGCGAGACCCGGCCGGCATCGTTGCGGCCGAGGTCGATCAGCATCAGGTGTTCGGCGCGTTCTTTCGGATCGGCGAGCAGTTCCGCCTCGAGTGCCTGGTCCTCTTCCGGGGTCTTGCCGCGCGGGCGGGTGCCGGCGATCGGGCGCACGGTGACCTGGCCATTCTCCAGCCGCACCAGGATCTCGGGCGAGGAGCCGACCACCTGGGTGTCGCCGACGTCGAGGAAATACATGTACGGCGACGGGTTCAGCGCGCGCAGCGCGCGGTACACGTCCACCGGGCGTGCGGTGAACGGCACGCTCAGGCGCTGGCTCAGCACCACCTGGAAGATGTCGCCGGCACGGATGTAGTCCTTGGATTTCTCCACCGCGGCGATGAAGCCCTCGCGGGTGAAGCCGGAGACGAAATCGCTCTCGTCCAGCACGTCGCGCGCCAGCGGCGCGGGGTAGCCGGCGCCGGGCTGGCGCAGCGTGGTGGTGAGCGCATCCAGACGCGCCTGCGCGCGCTCCCAGGCGTCGGCCTCGGCCGGGTCGGCATGCACGATCAGGTACAGGCGGCCCTTGAGGTTGTCGAAGACCGCCACTTCCTCGGACAGCATCAGCAGGATGTCCGGCGTGTCCAGCTCGTCGCGGGCGACGGCGCCGGCCAGGCGCGGCTCGATGTAGCCGATGCATTCGAAACCGAACCAGCCGACCAGGCCGCCGGTGAAGCCGGGCACGCCCGCCAGCTTGGGCACCACATGCTGGGCGCGCAGCGCCTCGACCTCGGCGAAGGGATCGGCGACCTCGCGGCGCTCGATCAGCTCGCCATGGTCGCGCACCTCCAGGGTGTGCCCGCGGAAGGTGTACACACGGCGCACCGGCAGGCCGATGATCGAATAGCGCCCGAAGCGTTCGCCGCCTTCGACCGATTCGAACAGATAGGTGTGCGGGGCGTCGGCGAGCTTGAGATAGACCGACAGCGGCGTGTCCAGGTCGGACAGCACTTCGCGGACGACGGGGATGCGGGTGTGACCTTCAGCGGCGTAGCGCTGGAACTGCTCGCGGGTAATCAAGACGGCTTTCCTTCCGGGACTCGGTGACAGGGCGGACGACGGCTGCAGGCCACCATCGCCACGCACGGCGAGCGGAAGTGAAGGAACGCGGGGTCGTCAGGCTGGACACGGCGGCTACTTTACCGCAACTGCGGCGACTGGCAACGGTTGCAGACGCGACCGATCGAGTGCGGTGCGGAGGTGGTCGGCAAGGGCGTCGCGTCGGGACTGAAGTCCCTCCCACAGGGGGTTAATTGCCTGGGGTACATCTCCGCAGGAGCGGCTTCAGCCGCGACGGGCGTTACCGGGGATGCTTGTCGCGGCTGAAGCCGCTCCTACGAGAGCAATACGCTGGCAGCACGCGAGCAGACGAATGCGGGGCGGCTAACGCCCGCGCGGCTGCAGCAGCGGCGACTCCGGCGGCAGGTGCATACGCAGGCGCCCGGGCACGCAATCGATGCGGAAGTGGCGCGAGGTTTCCGGCTCGCCGTCCAGGTTCAGGGTCAGCGGCTGCGCCGCCTCGATCCGCAGCCACGGCAGACGTGCGCGCACCGCCACCCGCTCCAGCGCGGCCTGCTTGCCGGAAGTGACCAGCGTACCCAGGGTCGCGGCGACCTCGCCGGTCAGCTCCGGCACCAGGGTCAGGTCGAGCAGGCCGTCGTCGAGCAGCGCGTCCGGGCACAGCACCTGGCCACCGCCGGCCTGGCGGCCATTGCCCAGGCCGAGCGCGATGAAATCGCCTTCCCAGGAAAACTCCGGTCCCTCGAAGCGGGCCCGGATCGGATCGATCCGGCCCAGCCGGCTCATGCCGGTGACCAGGTAGGCCAGCCCGCCCAGCATCTTCTTCAGGCCTTCGTCGGTCTCCACCGTGACCTGGGTGCCGAAGCCGCCGCTGGCGACGTTGGCGCACCAGTGCGGGCCGTGCTCGGCCTCGATGCGCAGCAGGTCGATCGGCAGCGCCGGCGTGTGCGCGATCAGTTCCAGCGCCTCCAGCGGCGGCAGCGGGATGCCGGCGGCGGTGGCGAAGTCGTTGGCCGTGCCCAGCGCCACCAGACCCAGGGCCGGCAGCTCGTCACCCGTTTCCTGGCGATGCGCCAGCGCCGTGGCGACCTCGCTGAGGGTGCCGTCGCCGCCGGCGGCGACGATGCAGGCGGCGCCATCGGCCACCGCTTCGGCCACGTAGCGCTCGGCATCGCCCTGCTCCCAGGTGACACGCACCTGCAGCGCCACGCCGCGCGTACGCATGGCCATGACCGCCTCGCGCAATGCCTCGTCGCCGGCCGACTTGCCGTTGAGGATCAGACGCCAATGCGCTGCAGCCATGCGAACCATCCCGGGGTGAGGCGCCCAGGCTAGTGGGCGCTGCATGCGCGATGCGTGAATCCGGGCGCGGTGATTGTCATACGCACGTCACCGAGCGTCCGGAACATGGGAGGCCATAGCAAGGAAGACGGATGGAGGCAGGATCAGCCTCCGATTTATCTCCCAGGGGCCGCACCGGCGACGGTGCGGTTCTTTTCTTTTGGCCGCCCGGCGCCGCTCAGCCGGCGGCGAACCGGGCCAGCGCCTCGCCCTGCAGCCGGTACACGGTCCACTCGTCCTGCGCGCGGGCGCCGACCGCTTCGTAGAAGTCGATCGCCGGCTGGTTCCAGTCCAGCACCGACCATTCGAAGCGGCCACAGCCCTCGGCCATCGCCTGCCGTGCCAGGTGCTGCAGCAACGCCTTGCCGGCGCCGACGCCGCGGTGCGCCGGGTCCACGTACAGGTCTTCCAGGTACAGGCCGTTGCGGCCGAGCCAGGTGGAGTAATTGTAGAAGTACACCGCGTAGCCGATCGGCTGGCCGTCGGCCTCGCAGATCAGCGCCTTGGCGCGGGCGTCGGCGCCGAACAGGGTCGCGCGCAGGCCGGCCTCGTCGGTCTGCACCGCGTCCTCGGCGCGCTCGTAGCGGGCCAGGTCGCGGATCAGGCGCAGGATCAGCGCCGCGTCGTCGGCCACTGCCGGGCGGATCTGCAGCGCCGCCATCTCAGCGCCCCGCCACCGCGGCGCGCATCTGCTTGATCACCTCGGCGTAGTCCGGCGCATTGAAGATGGCCGAGCCGGCGACGAAGGTGTCGGCGCCGGCGGCGGCGATCGCGGCGATGTTGTCCGGCTTGACCCCGCCGTCGATCTCCAGCCGGATCGGCTTGCCGCTGGCGTCGATGCGGGTGCGGATCGCGCGCAGCTTGTCCAGCGCCGAGGGAATGAAGGCCTGGCCGCCGAAGCCCGGGTTGACCGACATCACCAGCACCAGGTCCAGGTCGTCCAGTACCCAGTCGAGGATGTCCACCGGCGTGGCCGGGTTGAGCACCAGGCCGGCCTTGCAGCCGTGCGACTTGATCAGCTGGATGCTGCGGTGCACGTGGCGGCTGGCCTCGGGGTGGAAGCTGATGAGGCTGGCGCCGGCCTCGGCGAAATCCGGGATCAGCCGATCCACCGGCTCGACCATCAGGTGCACGTCGATCGGCGCGGTGACGCCGTGCTTGCGCAGCGCCTGGCAGACCATCGGGCCGATGGTCAGGTTCGGCACGTAATGGTTGTCCATCACGTCGAAGTGGATCCAGTCGGCGCCGGCGCGCAGCACGGCATCCACTTCCTCGCCGAGGCGGGCGAAATCGGCGGACAGGATGGACGGGGAGATGATGCAGTCGGACATGGCGGGATCTCAGCGCTTGCGCAGGGTGCGGATACGGTCGTAGGCGGTGTTGAGCTGGCTGGCCTTCTTCTCGGCGCGGGCGCGCAACTCGGGGCTGGCGCTGGCGACCTTGTCGGGGTGGTACTGGGACATCAGCCGGCGATAGGCCAGTTCGATCTCGGCGTCGGTGGCGTCGCGGGTCAGGCCCAGCTCGCGGTAGGGATCCTCGCGCTGGGACAGCTTGAACCAGTCGGCGTCGAAGGCATGCCCGATCAGCAGCCCGATCAACGCGCCCAGCACCGGCGTGGGCCGCAGCAACAGGGCCCCGGCGATGGCGCCGAGCAGTTTTCCGTACCAGGGCATGGGGCAAGGGCGGGCGCGGCGTCAGGGCCGGCCATTTTACGGCACAGCGGGGCATTCCGGCCGTACACTACGCGGCCCGCCGTCCGCCGCGGGCCCGCCGGGTCCCGGGACGGTCGCCATTGCGAAGTCCGTAGGAGTGCCTGTGTCCACCACGCTGTTGCAATCCGATCTGCCCGGCCTGCCCTTGCGCCACCGCGGCAAAGTCCGCGACGTGTTCGATATTCCCCGCGAGCGCCTGCCGGCCGACGCGCCGCCCGGCGACTACCTGCTGATGGTCGCCACCGACCGCCTCTCCGCCTTCGACGTGGTGCTGCCGGACCCGATTCCCGGCAAGGGCGAGATGCTGTGCCAGGTCTCCAACTTCTGGTTCAAGAAGACCGAGCACCTGATGCCCAACCACCTCACCGGCATCGACGTGGCCGCGGTGCTGCCCGAGGGCGTGGACACCGCGCTGTACGCCAAGCGCGCGGTGGTGACCCGCAAGCTCAAGCCGGTGCCGGTGGAAGCCATCGCCCGCGGCTACCTGATCGGCAGCGGCTGGAAGGACTACCAGCGCACCGGCAAGGTCAGCGGCATCGAACTTCCCGACGGCCTGCGCCAAGCCGAGAAGCTGGCCGAGCCGATCTTCACCCCCTCGACCAAGGCCGCCGTCGGCGACCACGACGAGAACATCGACTTCGACGCGATGGTCAAGACCGTGGGCGCGGAACTGGCCGAGCGCGTGCGCGACGCCACCTTGCGCATCTACCGCTTCGCCGCCGACTTCGCCGCCGAGCGCGGCATCCTGCTGGCCGACACCAAGTTCGAGTTCGGCACCGACGCGGACGGCCGCCTGTACATCATGGACGAGATGCTGACCCCGGACTCCTCGCGCTACTGGCCGGCCGATCAGTACGAAGTGGGGACCAGCCCGCCGAGCTACGACAAGCAGTTCGTGCGCGACTACCTGGAGACGCTGGACTGGGGCAAGACCGCGCCCGGGCCGCGCCTGCCGCAGGACGTGATCGACCGCACCCGCGCCAAGTACGCCGAGGCGCTGCAGCGGCTGGCGGGGATTTCGGTCGACTGAGTGCGGCCGTACGCCGGGATGCGCCGGCGCGTGAGGGTGGTCGCGGAAAGCGGCCGCCTTGCGGCCCTTGAGGTAATTGCTGCCGATTCACGATCGGATGCGCATGGATGTTCTTCGCGAACCGGCTGTGATTCCTCGCGGCGCGCAGGTGTTCGACAGCGGGTTGCTAGGGCTACTTTCCGCCCTGGCAGTGTGGGCCGTAGAGATGGCGACAACCCCGCCTCGGCTTCACGACATGCTGATCCTGGTGAATTAAACTCGTCCGCCCGAAGGGCGATTGCCCGCCCGACCCGATCAGGAGGATCCGTTGGCTATCGCACGCCCCATTCTGACGTCCCTGGCATTGGCCGCGGCCCTGGTCGCGTGCAAGGCACAACCGGCTGGCTCCACGGTCGCCGCGGCGACAGCCGCGCCCGCCCAGGCCGCGCCCGCCGCAGCCGCCCCGCGCTGCCAGGATGCCGATTTCGATACCTTCCTCAAGCGCTTCAGCGCCGACATCGCGGTCCAGGAAAAGGCCACCGCCGACCCGTTGACGATGATCCACATCGACCCGGACGCGCAGCCGGAACCGGCGCCTGTGACCCGCAACGTGCCCCTGGCCGAGGTCGAATGGCCGGTGATCCCTAATCTGGAGGCGGCTCGCAAGGGCGGGCGCGAGATCGTGGTAACGCAGACCGCCGAGGGCCGGCAGGTCCTGGTGCGCACCCCGGATACCAGCGACCAACAGGTCTACCAGTTCGCGCAGAAGCCGTGCTGGACGCTGGTGAAGGTCGACGATCAGGGGTTGTAGACATGACTGGACTGGTCATGGACGTGCTGCCGACATTCCTCCCGAGCTGCGTCTTAAGGTTGGTGGCCGCCGACTCGCGGCGCGCCGGATGGGCGCTTTCCGCGGCAGTGACCCACAAGACCGACCTTGCAGTGCACGGCAGCGCGCTTCGTCACTGGTTGTAATCCCGAACAGCAGATTTCAGGCTGCGTAACCACCCGCCAAGGAGGCGCCGATGCCACATCCGATCACCCTGTCTTCCGCTTTCGGCCTGACCTTGTTGCTCGCCGCCTGCGGCGGCCAACCCCACCCTGCGAGCGACGCGGCACCGAAGGCCGCGGCCACTGAGGCCGCTCCTGCGCCTGCGACACCCGATTCGGCCAGAAAAGGAAAAGACGGCATGATCAAGGAATGCCCTGGAGCGCGTCTGCATTTGACCCCGCTGCCTGCCGCGGACGCGTCCGCTCCCGCCAAGACCCAGGTTGCCCTGGAGCGCAACGGACAGCAGCAGCCGCTCGCGCCCCCGCCGGAGATGGCCGACTACACGGCCGTGGGACTGGGCTGCAGCGAGAACGCCAAGGGCGACGCGTACTTCGTCGTGCAATACGGCGAACTGCCGTACGGCTGCGAGTTCTGCGAGTGGTTCTTCCTCTACGACGGCAAGGGCCAACTGCTCAATCATGCCAATCCGCCGCTGCGCGAAGAACAGGGGCAGCAAAGCCCGAACAACGACGAATACGAACACCAGCTCGAGGCACTGGGCCTGAAGCATCCGGACATGGAGCCGTTCCTGCCTTGAGCCAAGCATGACCATGCGCCGAGGAACGGCGCATGGCACACGCAGTACGCAGTACATGGAGCAACACCCCTCCCAAGGAAGAATCCGTCTCACAGAAAGGAACGCACATGAGTGACAACAACACGATCTACAACGACATGGTGCAGCCGCGAGGGCCCGCCTACCGCAGCGAAAACGTCAAGCCCTGGAGCCACTACCGCGAACCCATCGACACCAACGATGGCCGTCTGCATGGCGAGTCGCGGCGCTGGGGCGATGCCACACCAGAAACGCAGTCCAGGGTGATCGACAGCCTGATGGACGCCTCGCGCAAGGCCGGCCTGTCGCCGCGGGAAACCGCCTATGTCCTGGCCATCGCGCGGGTCGAATCCGGCTTCAATCCGGATGCGGCTGCCGGCACCACCTCCGCGTCCGGCCTCGGCCAGTTCGTCGACCGCACCGGTGCGCATTACGGCGTCAACAATGCCAACCGGTTCGACGTGGACACCCAGTCGCGCGCACTGGTGCAGCACTACATCGACAACCGCGACCTGGCCCAGCGCCGCGGCCAGGGCGAAGACCACATCTACAAGTACCACCACGATGGCCCGAGCAAGGACTACGGTGGCCTGGCCATTTCGCGGCGCGACGTGACGCCGTATCTCGACCGTTATCAGCAGTTCGTCGAGCAGCACCAGTCGCGCACCCAGGGGCAGGGACAGACACAAGGGCACGGGCAGGCACAGGAGCAGGCACGCAGCCAGCCGCACACGCAGCCGCACACGGCTGCGCCTGCGCAGCAACCGCAAGCCGCCAGTCACAGCAACTTCCAGCAGACGATGGAACGCATGCTGCCGAGCCAGGGCAAGGTCGATCCGCACATCACCGGGCACTACGGCGAACAGCGCGCCCGCGGCCCGCATGGCGGCACCGACTTCAACTACGAAGGCGGCCAGACCGGCATCAACCGGCAGCACCCGACGGTGCACGCGCCGATCTCCGGCACGGTGACCTTCTCCGGCGGCCAGTACGGCACGGTGAAGATCCGTGACGCGCAGGGCAACTCGCACGAAATCCTGCACCTGGATTCGCGCTCGGTGAAAGAAGGCGATACCGTGCGCGCCGGCGATGCGATCGGCACCATGGGCGGACGCGGCCCGAACGGGGCGAGCCAGTACGCGCAGCACGTGCATTACCAGATGCACGATGCGAACGGGAAAGCCGTCAGCCCGGAGACGTGGTGGAACCGCGGCCAGCAGGTCGACGCGCATGCACGCGATCAGGCGCAGCATGGCAATGGCACGCTGCGCCAGGGCGACCACGGCCCGGAAGTGCGCGAGTTGCAGCAGCACCTCAACCGTCTGGGCATCCGCGACGCGCAGGGCCGGCCGCTGGCCGAGGACGGCCGCTTCGGCGACAACACCCATGAGGCGGTCACCTCCCTGCAGAAACAGCGCGGCCTCACCCAGGACGGCATCGTCGGCCGCGACACCCGGGCCGGGCTGGCGGCTGTCGAGCAGGCGCAGGCCAAGCCGGCGAAAGGTCCGCAGCTCGGCGAGCCGGGGCATCCGGATACGCCGCTGTACGACAAGATGCGCACGGAGGCCGATCGCGGTGCCGAGAAGGCCAACCCGCCGCACGCGAAGCTGTCGAACGAAGCGGTGGCCAACCTGACCCTGCAGGCAAAGCAGGCCGGGATCGACAGTCCCGACAAGCTGAAGGAGGTCAATGTGGCCAACGACAAGGCCTTCGTCGCCGGGACCACGCCGGGCTTCCGTGCGGTGGTGGACCTGCAGCAGCCGGCACCGCCGCTGGAGCAGACCAGCGCGCAGTTGGCCAGTCAGTCCGCGCAGCAGCAGGAATCGGTGCAGCGCGAGCAGCAGCAGGAGACGAGCAGGAGCATGGCGCGCGCCTGAGCCGCCACGCCGTGACGGGGCGGTCGTGCCGACAGCGCGATCGCCCCTGATCGGCGACGCCGCCGCTTGCCTGGGGTGATCGGTCACGTGGTGTCCGACGCATTCCAGGCGCGGTCGTCGAAACTGAAAAAGCCCCCCTCATCCCCTGCCTCCGGCTGGATCGAGCCGGCTGCAAGTTGCAGATGTAGGAGCGGCTTCAGCCGCGACGGACCGTCCCCGGTGAGGCCCGTCGCGGCTGAAGCCGCTCCTACCTGACGCTTCCGGAAGTTTTAGACGCGCCAAGTGGTGTCTCCGCATCGCCGCCGCGATGGCGCTATGCTGAGCCGGTTCCTGGGAGGGAAGATGGATACCACCGCCTACGCGCGCCCGATCGACCGCTATTTCGCCAGCTATTCCGACGACCACCGCAATGCCGCCAACCAGCGCATCCACGTGGTCGCGGTGCCGGCGATCCTGTGGTCGGTGGTGGCCCTGCTGTGGTGCATCCCGGTCGGCGGCACCCTGTTCCAGAGCGGGTTGTGGGCGGCGCTGGGCATGTTCGCGGCGTGGATGTACTACAACCGCCTGTCGCGCACGTTGGGTTACGGCATGCTGGCGGCGTTCTTCTTCTGCGGCTGCCTGTGCCGGCTGGCGGAGGCGCACCTGGGCCTGCAGGGGCTGCTCTGGCTGGCGATCGGCGTGTTCGTGGTGGCCTGGATCGCGCAGTTCGTCGGCCACGCGCTGGAAGGGCACCGGCCGAGTTTCCTCACCGATCTGACCTATCTGCTGATCGGCCCGGCCTGGGTGCTGGCCAAGCTGTACCGGCGCATGCACTGGCGCTACTGAGCGCGGCTGAGAACCCTACCGCGTCTTCTTTCCGCGCGCATTGCGGTCGCTGCGTGCCGTCCGCAGCAGGCTTGGCCGTGCGCGCAACACGGCATCAGCCCCGCTTCACCGTCTCCGCGGTGTCCAGGCCCAACATCGCCGCATCCGGGGCGAAGGCGCGCGGCGCGTAGCCGAAATCCTGCCGCGCCGGGTGCAGGTCGAACGCCAGGTCCTCGCGCATGCGCTGCAGTGCGGCGCGGTTCATGCCCTGCAGGCGACCGCAGGCATGGGCCAGCGCCAGCGCCGACGCGAACAGTGCGTGCGGCAGGGTCAACAGCCGCGCCGGCGGCCGCAGGGCGGCCAGCACCCGCCGCACCATCTCGCGGTAGCTGAGCGTCTCGCCGCCACCCAGGGCGTAGCTGCGCCCGTGCGTGGCCGGATGCGCCAGCACCGCCAGCGCCGCGTCGGCCAGGTCCTGCACGTGCACCGGCTGGCGCAGGCCGCTGGCGCTGCGCGGCAGCACGAACCAACCGGTGCGTCGCGCCAGCGCCGCGATCGCGCTGAGGGTGCGGTCGCGGCCGGCGCCGTAGACCAGGGTCGGCCGCAACACCGTCGCCGCCGCGCCGCGTTCGGCGGCGACCGCGAACACGATCGCTTCGGCCTCGCGCAGGCGCCGGGCGACGTCGCGTTCGGCGGCATCCAGCGAGTCGCGCTTGACCTCCAGGCTGGTGGAGCCGAAGGCGACCACGCGTGCGGCGGCGACCGGCGCGCGCCGATACCAGTCGGCGAAGGCGTCCAACGGCCCGCAACTGAACACCACTTCCGCCGCCACCGGCGGTGCCTGCAGCGCACTGAGTTCGCCGGCATGCCAGTGCAGGCCGGGCTGCGGCGCACGCGCCAGGCGCGAGTAGGCATGCACCTGCCATCCGTCGGCCAGCAGGCGCTGCAGCAGGCGCTCGCCGATCTGGCCGCTGCCGCCGAACACCAGCGCGATGCGCGGCGACGCGACGGACGGAGGGGACGCGGATGCAGCGGCAAGCGAATCGGTCATCGGCACAGGATAGTGCGTGCGCCGACGTTTGCGGCCGGAGCCGCGCGGGATCGTTGGACTGCACGGCATGCCGACAGCTGGTGGCGCCTGGCAGGCGATGGGCGGCACAGGCCTGCACTGTGCCGGCGATCGCTACGCGCACCGGCGAACTTGCCCGCGCCTCACGCACCCTCGTCCGCATCAAGGTCACACGCGCCTCTGCTGCCGAACGTGCCCACACGAGGCGCCGCCCGCAGCGCACGCCAGGCCGATACCGCGCCGCGCCGATGCTCGGCATCGTCCAGTCCACCCATGCTCGCAAGCGCCTCACCCGCCCGCGGCTACGCTGTCGGCATGACCGTGCACGCCTTCCGTTCCCGCGCCGGCCACCGCCGTGACGCGCCTGTTACACTCGGGCTCCTGCTCGCGAATCTCGTATTCCCTGCATGATCCCCGCCCTCGACATCCTGCTGGCCCTGCCGTTTCTGATGGCGGCGGCCGTGGTGGCCCTGCGCCACCGCTCGCGCGCGGCCCTGGCCTGGGCCGCGGCGCTGGCGCCGTTGGTGGGCCTGGCGATCCTGGGCGCGCTGACACCCACGGTGCTGGAGGGCGGCATCGTCCGCGCCGACCACGCCTGGCTACCGCAGATCGGCCTGCAGTTCTCGCTGCGCCTGGACGGGCTGGCCTGGATGTTCGCTGGCCTGGTGCTGGCGATCGGTGCGCTGGTGGTGATGTACGCGCACTACTACCTCAGCGCGCGCGAGAACGCCGCGCGCTTCTACGCCTGCCTGCTGCTGTTCATGGGCGCGATGCTGGGCATGGTGATCGCCGGCAACCTGTTGCTGCTGATGGTGTTCTGGGAACTGACCAGCATCAGTTCGTTCCTGCTGATCGGCTTCTGGTCGCACCGCCAGGACGCGCGCGACGGCGCGCGCATGGCGCTGGTGATCACCGGCGGCGGTGGCCTGGCATTGCTCGGCGGGGTACTGCTGCTGGGGCGCATCGTCGGCAGCTATCAGCTCGACGCGGTGCTCGCCGCCGGCGACGTGATCCGCGCCAGCCCACTGTATCCGTGGGCGCTGGGGCTGATCCTGCTCGGCATCTTCACCAAGAGCGCGCAGTTCCCGTTCCATTTCTGGCTGCCGCACGCGATGGCCGCGCCCACCCCGGTGTCGGCGTACCTGCACTCGGCGACGATGGTGAAGGCCGGCGTGTTCCTGCTGGCGCGGCTGCATCCGGCACTGGCCGGCAGCGACCTGTTCTTCTACACGGTCAGCGGCATCGGCGCGATCACCCTGCTCACCGGCGCCTGGTTCGCGATCTTCCAGCACGACCTCAAGGGCCTGCTGGCGTATTCGACGATCTCGCACCTGGGCCTGATCACCATGCTGTTCGGGCTGTCCACGCCGATGGCGGTGGTGGCCGGCGTGTTCCACATCCTCAACCATGCGGTGTTCAAGGCCTCGCTGTTCATGGCCGCCGGCATCATCGACCACGAGACCCACACCCGCGACATGCGCCGGCTCGGCAACCTGCGCCGCTGGATGCCGATCACCAGCGCGCTGGCGATCACCGCCTCGCTGTCGATGGCCGGCATCCCCCTGCTCAACGGCTTCCTGTCCAAGGAGATGTTCTTCGCCGAGGCGCTGGGCGCCGACGGCCCGGCGGCGATGCGCATCTTCACCGCGACGTCGGCGCTGCTGGCCGGCGTGTTCGGCGTGGCCTACAGCCTGCGCTTCGTCTACGAGACGTTCTTCGGCAAGGGCCCGCGCGACCTGAAGACGATGCCGCACGAGCCGCCGCGCTGGATGAAGATTCCGGTGGAGATCCTGGTGCTGGTGTGCGTGGCGGTCGGCATCGTGCCGGCGCTGACCGTGGCGCCGGTGCTGCGCAGCGCCGCCGGCGCGATCCTCGGCGACGCCCTGCCCGACTACAGCCTGGCCGTCTGGCACGGCTGGAACGCGCCGCTGGCGATGAGCATCGCCGGCGTGGTCGGCGGCGTGGCGCTGTATTTCGGCCTGCGCCGGCTGACCGCGCTGTACACCGAAGTGCGCCGCTCGCTGGGCAAGCGCGTGTTCCACTGGCACGTGCAGACCCTGTTCGGCCTGGCCGCGCGCTTCACCCGCGTGCTCGCCAACGGCCACCTGCAACGCAGCCTGCGCTGGCTGGTGCTGGCCGCGGTGGTGGTGGTGGCCGCACCGCTGCTGCAGGCCCCGCCGCTGTGGCAGCAGTGGCCGGCGCCGCAAGGGATGCCGCTGCTGGGCTGGGGGCTGTGGCTGCTGATCCTAAGTTGCGCGCTGTCCACGCTGTTCCTGTACCGGCAACGGCTGCTGGCGGTGCTGGTGCTGGGCGGCAGCGGCCTGGGCGTGAGCCTGGTGTTCGTGTTCCTGTCGGCGCCGGACCTGGCGCTGACCCAGTTGCTGGTGGAGATGGTGACCCTGGTGCTGATGCTGCTGGGCATGAACTACCTGCCCAAGGCCTCGCCCCCGGAGCCGCGGCGTTGGCGGCGCTGGCGCGATGCGGCCCTGGCGATCGTCGCCGGTGGCGGCATGGCATTGCTGGCGTATTCGGTGATGACCCGGCCGGCGACGACCATGGCCGGCGAGCTGCTGCAGCGCGCGCTGCCGGAAGCCTACGGCCGCAACGTGGTCAACGTGATCCTGGTGGACTTCCGCGGCTTCGATACCTTCGGCGAGATCACCGTGTTCGGCATCGCCGCGCTGGTGGTGCACGCGCTGCTGCGGCGCGCACGGATGGCACCGGAGAAGGTGATGCCGGGGCCGCCGATCAAGCTGCCGGTGCCGGCCGACCTGGCGCAGCTGATGTTCCCGCTGACCCTGACCGTGTCGATCTTCCTGTTCCTGCGCGGCCACAACGCGCCCGGCGGCGGCTTCATCGCCGGGCTGGTGCTGGCGGTGCCGCTGCTGATGCAGTACGTGATCCAGGGTGCGGCCTCGGTGGAGTCGCGTTTCGGCTTCGACTACATCCGCTGCATCGGCCTGGGCCTGTTGCTGGCCACGTTCGGCGGCATGGCCTCGATGCTGTTCGGCGTGCCGTTCCTGACCAGCGGCCATCTGGATCTGCAGTTGCCGCTGATCGGCACGGTCCCGCTGGCCAGTGCGCTGGTCTTCGATACCGGCGTGTACCTGGTGGTGTTCGGCGGCACCATGCTGACGCTGTCGATGATGGGCACGATCAAGCCTTCGCGCACCCGCGATTCGCAGCGCGGGCAGATCGACCCGGCGCGGCGTTCGGCCATCACCGGGGAGATGCACTGATGGAACTGGCACTGGCGAGCGCGATCGGGGTGCTGACCGCGGTGGGCGTGTACCTGCTGCTGCGCGCGCGCAGCTTCGACGTGATCCTGGGCATGACCGTGCTGTCCTACGCCACCAACCTGCTGATCTTCGCTGGCGGCCGGCTGGTGCAGGGCAAGGCGCCGGTGCTGCGCGACGGCATCGCCCCGACCCTGGCCGAGCACGCCGATCCGCTGCCGCAGGCGCTGGTGCTGACCGCGATCGTGATCGCCTTCGCGATGACCGCGGTGAGCATCGTGCTGGCGATGCGCAGCCGCGGCGACAACCACAGCGACCACGTCGATGCGCGCCCGGACCGCGACCCCGCCGATGGGGAGGCGCCATGACCCATCTGTTGATCATGCCGATCCTGATCCCGTTGCTCGGCGCGGCGCTGTCGCTGTTCGCCGAGCACCGCCGCTACGGTCGCAAGGTGCGCCGCGCGGTGGCCTGGACCGCGATGACGGCGCTGGCCGCGGCGGTACTGGCGTTGTGCGTGCAGGCGAGCGATGGCCAGGTCCACGCCTACCTGCTCGGCGACTGGCCCTCGCGGCTGGGCATCGTGCTGATGGCCGACCGCCTGTCGGCGTGGATGCTGGCCACCACCACCCTGCTCGCCGGCGCCTGCCTGCTGCACGCCTGCGCCGGCTGGGACCGGCGCGCACCGCATTTCCATGCGCTGTTCCAGTTCCAGCTGGTCGGCCTCAACGGCGCGTTCCTGACCGGCGACGTGTTCAACCTGTTCGTGTTCTTCGAGGTGATGCTGATCGCCTCCTACGGTCTGCTGCTCAGCGGCGGGCGCGGTCTGCGCCTGCGCGTGGGCTTCCACTACGTGGTGTTCAACGTCACCTCCTCCACCGTGTTCCTGATCGCGCTGGGCCTGCTGTACGCACTGCTCGGCTCGCTGAACATGGCCGAGCTGTCGCAGCGCGTGGCGCAGGCGCCGCCGCAGAACGTGGCGCTGATCAAGGCCGCGTTCGGCCTGTTGCTGCTGGTGTTCTGCGCCAAGGCCGCGCTGCTGCCGCTGTACCTGTGGCTGCCGGACACCTATGCGCGCGCGCCGGCGGCGGTGGCGGCGCTGTTCGTGATCATGACCAAGGTCGGCCTGTACGCGGTGCTGCGGGTGAGCACGCTGATCCTCGGCAGCCAGGCGCAGGCGCTGGACGGCTATGGCCGCGACTGGCTGCTGTGGCTGGGCCTGGCGACGCTGCTGCTGGCCGCGCTGGGGGTGCTGGCGGCGGTGCGCCTACGGGTGCTGATCGGCTACCTGGTGATCGTGTCGGCGGCGACGCTGTTCGTGGCCTTCGCGCTGGACGCACCAGGCACGCTCGGCGCCGGGCTGTACTACCTGGCGCACAGCAGCTTCGTCGCCGCGGCGCTGTTCATGATCGCCGACCTGATCCGGCGCCGCCGCGGCGGCGCCAGCGACCGCAAGGAGATCATCGCGCCGCTGCCGGGCAAGACCGTGCCCGGCGTGCTGTTCCTGATCGCGGCGATCTCGGTGGCCGGGCTGCCGCCGCTGTCCGGCTTCCTGGCCAAGGTGGCGATCCTCAGCGCGACGCCGGCCGGGCTGACCGCACCGGTGTGGGCCGCGGTGCTGCTCAGCAGCCTGATGGTGATCATGGGCCTGACCCGTGGCGGCGTGCGCCTGTTCTGGCGCGTGCCTGGCGACCAGGACACGGCCGAGCACGGCACCGTGGAGCTGCCGCGCCCGGCGCCGCGCAAGGCGCCGGCACGGCCGCTGGAAACCGCCGCCACCGTGCTGCTGCTCGGCTACGGCGTGGCGATGACCGTGGCCGCCGGGCCGCTGCTGCGCTACAGCGAGGCCGCCGCCGCGCAACTGCTGCGCCCGGCCGACTACACCACCCAGTTGCGCGCCACCGCGCCGATCCTGCGGGAGCCCTGACATGTCCGCCCGTCCCTGGTCGCGCCGCCTGTTCCCGTCCTGGCCGCTGAGCGTGACCGTCACCGCGTTCTGGCTGCTGATGAGCGACAGCTTCAGTCTCGGCCAGGTGCTGCTGGGTGCGGTGCTGGGCGTGGCGGTGCCGCTGTTCGCCGCGCGCCTGGACCGCGAGTTCGCGCGCATCGGCTCGCTGCGCCCGGTGCCGAAGATGCTGTGCGTGGCGGCGTGGGACATCGTGCGCTCCAACGTGGTGGTGGCGCTGCAGGTGCTGGGCCCGGAGACACGGATCCACCCCGGCTTCATCTGGGTGCCGCTGGACATCGCCAACATCCACGGCATCGCCGCGCTGACCAGCATGATCACCCTGACCCCGGGCACGGTGTCGGCGGCGCTGTCGGACGACCGCAAGTACCTGCTGGTGCACGTGCTGCACCTGGACGATGCCGAGACCGTGATCCGGCAGATCAAGACGCGCTACGAGGCGCCGTTGATGGAGATCTTCCCATGACCAGCCACATGTTCATCGAGACCACGATCGTCGTGTGCATGCACGTGGTGGCGCTGGCGATGCTGCTGGCGCTGTGGCGGCTGCTGCGCGGGCCGACCGTGCCCGACCGCATCCTGGCGCTGGACACGCTGTCGGTGACCGCGATCGCCGAACTGATGCTGTTCGGCATGTACCTGGATTCGCCGGTGTACTTCGAGGCGGCGCTGATCATCGCCATGCTCGGCTTCGGCAGCACCGTGGTGCTGAGCAAGTACGTGCTGCGCCGGGACATCGTCGAATGATCGGCGTGCTGCAGGTGGGGCTGTCGCTGCTGCTGATCGTCGGCTGCTTCTTCATCCTGGTCGGCGCGCTGGGGCTGGTGAAGCTGTCGGACTTCTTCAAGCGCCTGCACGCGCCGACCAAGGCCAGCACCCTGGGCGTGGGCTGCGTGCTGCTGGCCTCGGTCGGCTATCACCTGTTCCTGGGCCAGGACCCGCAGCCGCGCGAGCTGCTGATCACCGCATTCCTGTTCATCACCGCGCCGATCAGCGCACACATGATGGCCAAGGCGGCGCTGTCGCTGATGCTGGAACAACGCCCGCAGGTGCCGGGCAGCGACCACGCCGACCAGGAAGGGCTGCCGCCGCCGGAGCAGCCGGAGGAGCCGTAGCACACGGCCTGCCTCGTAGGAGCGGCTTCAGCCGCGACCGGGCGTTCCCGCTAAAGCCCCGTCGCGGCTGAAGCCGCTCCTACGACTGAAGCCAGCCGCTTTTTCCAATCCCCACTCCCGGCACTCACGCCACCAACGCCACCTCCAGCCCCACCCACGCCAGGAACGCCACCAGCAGCACCGCACCTTCGCCGCGGCTCAGGCGCATGTCGCCGCGCAGCATCGGGTACAGCACCACCGCCAGCGCGATCGCCGCCGGCAGTTCCAGGCGCACGAACGAGGCCGGCAACGGCAGCGGCCGCAGCGCCGCCATGCCGCCGATCACCACCAGCAGATTGAACAGGCTCGCGCCCAGCACGTGGCCGACGACCATGTCGCCCTGGCCACGGCGCGCGGCGGCCACCGCGGCGGCCGCTTCCGGCAACGCGGTGCCGATCGCCACCGGCAGCAGGCCGACCAGCAGCGGCGACAGGCCCCAGGCCGCGCCCAGCCGCGGCGCGTGCTCCACCACCAGGTTGGCGCCGGCGTTCAACAGCACGAGGGCGATCAGCAGGCGCAGCAGGTTCAGCACCAGCCCGGTACGGGTCACCGCGTAGCCGGACACGCCGAGTTGGCGTGCGGCCGGCTCATGCCGCGCGCGCAGCAGCAGGAACGCGACCACGCCGACGAAGGCCAGCAGCAGCGCCACGCCTTCGCCGCGGGAGATCGCGCCATCCAGCCCGAAACCGATCAGCGCCAGCGTCGCCAGGGTCAGCAGGATCAACAACGGCGGCAGCAGGCGCGTGCGCAGCAGCAACGGCGCCGCCAGCGCGGCCAGGCCCAGGGTCAGGCCGAGATTGGCCAGGTTGCTGCCGACCGCGTTGCCCAGCGCCAGGTCCTGCGCACCGTCGGCGTAGGCGCGCACGTTGACCGCCAGTTCCGGCAGCGAGGTGCCGAAGGCCACCAACAGCAAGCCGGCCACGAACGGCGAGGCGCCGCAGCGCTGGGCCAGGCCCGAGGCCGCCTTCACGATCGAGTCCCCGCCCAGCGCCAGGAACGCCAGCCCCAACACGACCCAGCCGATCGTACCCGCCATCGCCGACTCCCAGCCCTCAAGAAGCGGCGATTCTATGCGCAGCGCCGATGACGCCGCCGTGGTCGTGCCGCCGCGACGGCACGCGGCGGCGTTGCGCCTCGCGCGCCGCCACGACCGCGCGTTCATGCCCGAAGGTGTCTGCTAGCGCCTGCATCGCGCCCGACCGCGTTCCTCCCCTCGCCGCCGCCACAGGAGCCGCCCCATGTCCCGTCCCGATCCCACGCCGCCGCCGCGGCGGCCCTGGCTGGCGCTGGCCGGCATCGCCGCGATCGCCGCGATGCTCGCCGCCGCCTTCGCCTGGAGCGCCGGCTGGCTGGGCGGCCCGCAGCAGCTGACCGCGCAGCGCATGACCGACGCCATCGAAGCCGGCGGCCCGCCGCATCCGGGGTTCCGTCGCGCGCACAGCAAGGGCGTGTGCGTCAGCGGGCATTTCGAAGGCAATGGCCAGGGCAGCGCGCTGTCCTCGGCGCGGGTGTTCGCGCAATCCTCGGTGCCGGTGCTGGGCCGGTTGTCGATCGGCGGCGGCGACCCGCACGGTGCCGACGGCGCCGCCCGCGTGCGCAGCATGGCCCTGCAGTTGCGCAGCGACGACGGCCAGGAATGGCGCACCGCGATGAACAGCTTCCCGTTCTTCGTGGTCGCCAGCCCCGAGGGCTTCATGGCGCAGACCCTGGCCGCGCGGCCGGACCCGGCCACCGGCAAGCCGGACCCGGCGAAGATGGCGGCGTTCCTGCAGCGCTACCCGGAGGCGAAGAAGTTCCAGGAGTGGGCCAAGACCGCGCCGTGGTCGGACAGCTGGGCCAACACCCAGTACAACGGCGTCAACGCGTTCCGCTTCATCGCCGCCGACGGCAGCACACATGCGGTGCGCTGGTCGATGCGCCCGCAGACCCCGTTCGCGCCGCTGTCGGCCGAGCAACGCGCCAAGGCCGACGCCGACTTCCTCAGCGAGGATCTGCAGGCGCGGCTGGCACGCGGCCCGCTGCGCTGGGACCTGGTGCTGACCGTGGCCGCGCCCGGCGACCCGGTCGACGACCCGTCGCAGCCGTGGCCGCAGGACCGCCAGCAGGTGGTCGCCGGCACCCTGGTGCTGGACCATGCCGAACCGCAGGCCACCGGGCCGTGTCGCGACCTCAACTACGATCCGCTGATCCTGCCGCACGGCATCGCCGGCTCCGACGATCCGATCCTGGCCGCGCGCTCGGCGGTGTACTCGCAGTCCTTCAACCGCCGCGAGCGCGAGATCGCCCGCGGCCAGGCGCCCGACGCCACCGGCACGCCGCACGGAGGTGCGCAATGAACCGCGACGACCGCTCCGTGCACTTCAACCTGCTCGCGCGCGTGCTGCACTGGCTGATGGCGGCGATGATCCTGACCATGCTGTTCGTCGGCGTGGGCATGGTCGCCTCGGTGTCGCAGCGGCCCTGGCTGCTGAACCTGCACCGCCCGCTGGGCATCGCCATCCTGTTGCTGGTGCTGGTACGCCTGGGCAACCGCCTGCGGCACCGGCCGCCGCCGCTGCCGGCCGACCTGCCGCGCTGGCAGCAGGCCGCCGCGCACGCTTCGCACTGGCTGCTGTATGCGCTGATGCTGGCGATGCCGCTGCTCGGCTGGTCGATGCTCTCGGCCGGCGGCTACCCGATCGTGCTGTGGCCGGGCGTGCAGTTGCCGCCGATCGCCCCGCACAGCCCGGCGCTGTACGCCTGGCTGCGCAGCGCGCACGGCTGGCTGGCCTACCTGCTGTTCGCCACGGTGCTGGCGCACCTGTGCGCGGCGCTGTTCCATGCCTGGGTGCGCCGCGACGGCGTGTTCCCGAGCATGGCGCGTGGCCCGGCGACGCCTGCAGCGCCGCGCGACCAGGCGTAGTCCACCCGACGACGCGCACGCGCGGTGCAGCGTTGGCACGCACCGCGCTGCTCGCGCACCTCGATCGGCGCGGTGACGTCCTGCAGCGGAGGCGCGCCAAGGATTTGTGGCGCCGCCGACATGGTCCCAGCTCCGGGCCGCCGTTACACTTGTCGACGGACGGCACGCTCGTCCGCCCCGTTCTTCCCGCGCACCGGTCGTTCCCTGGAAATCCGGTGCCGCGGTCGCGCCAGCCAGTGCCGTTGTTCCGCAGCCCGCCACACCGGCCTGCGAGTCCGCGCGCCAAGCCAGCTCACTCTCGATCGTCGTCCGGCGCCGCATCCGCGCCGGCGATGGCCCTGCCTGCTGCCTTGGAGTCCGCGATGTCCCGTGTTGCCCCCACCCGCCGTTTTCCGCGCCGTTCTGCCCTGGCCGCGGCCTGCCTGCTGGCCGCCGCGCCGGCGTTCGCCGCGACACCAGCCGCGTCCGCCGCCGACGGCGCGGACGATGCCGAACGCGACGTCACCACCCTCGACAAGATCAGCGTCAAGGGCGAGCGCGCCGAGGGCTACAGTGTGCGCAAAACCAGCGCCGGCACCCGCTTCGAACTGGCGCCACGGGAGATCCCGCAGTCGGTGAGCATCATCAGCCACCAGCGCATCGAGGATCAGGGCCTGGACGACATCATCGATGTGCTGGAGAACACCACCGGTGTGTCCAGCACGCGCTCGGACAGCGAGCGCTTCGAGTTCTACGCGCGCGGCTTCTACATCGACAACTACCAGTTCGACGGCATCCCGACCACGATGGTGCAGAACTGGAGCTACGGCGATTCGGCGCTGGACCTGGCCCTGTACGACCGCGTCGAGGTGGTGCGCGGCGCCACCGGCCTGCTCACCGGCGCCGGCAATCCTTCGGCCTCGGTCAACCTGATCCGCAAGCACGCCGACAGCGCCGAACTGACCGGCAGCGTCACCGTCAGCGCCGGCAGTTGGGGCCGCACGCGCTCCACGGTCGACGTCACCACCCCGCTCAACGCCAGCGGCACGGTGCGCGCCCGGGTGATCGGCAGCTACCTGGACACCGACTCGTACGTGCAGCGCTACAGCCAGCGCAAGGCGCTGGGCTATGCGGTGATCGATGCGGACCTGACCCCGGACACGCAGTTGAGCGTGGGCTACGACTACCAGAACAAGCAGTCCGACGGCGTCACCTGGGGCGGCTTCCCGCTGTGGTACGCCGACGGCAGCCGCACCGACTATCCGCGCTGGTTCAACCCGGCCGCGGACTGGACGTTCTGGGACACCACCAGCAAGCGCGCCTTCGCCACGCTGCAGCACGCCTTCGGCAACGGCTGGCAACTCAAGCTCAACGCCACCCACGACCAGACCGACGTCACCGACAAGCTGTTCTACCCGTACTACACCATCTATGGCTTCGACCGGCAGACCGGCGCCGGCGTGGTGCCGTATTCGGGCTACTACATCACCGGGCGCAAGGTCGACGGCCTGGATGCCTACGCCGAAGGCCCGTTCCAGTTGGGCGGGCGCGAACACGAACTGATGGCCGGGCTCAGCTACAACCGCCGCCGCTACGTGAACACCGGCGCGTTCGACTTCCCCGGGCCGCTGCCCAGCTATCTGGGCTGGACCGGTGCCTATCCGGAACCGGCCTGGTCGCCGCTCAGCGAGTTCAGCCGCGGCACCGTCACCCAGAAGGCCGGCTATGCGGCGGCACGGCTGTCGCTGGCCGATCCGCTGAAGCTGATCCTGGGCGCGCGCTACACCGACTGGAAGGTGGATGGCAGCGAGAGCGGGGTGGGCTACGTGCTGCACCAGGAGAAGACCACGCCCTATGCCGGCCTGGTGTATACGCTCGACGACGTCTGGTCGGTCTACGCCAGCTACACCGACATCTTCCAGCCGCAGACCGCGCGCACCGCCAACGGCGCCTACCTGGATCCGGTGATCGGCAAGAGCTACGAGGTTGGGGTCAAGGGCGCCTGGTTCGACGACCGCCTCAACGCCGCGCTGTCGGTGTTCCGCATCGACCAGGACAACGTCGCCCAGGCCACCAGCGGATTCGTGCAGGGCACCACCGAAACCGCCTACGTCGCCGCGCAGGGCACGGTCAGCCGTGGCGTGGAGGTCGAATTGAACGGCGAGCTGGCGCCGGGTTGGAACGCCACGTTCGGCGCCTCCCGCTACGTCGCCAAGGACGCGGCCGGTGCGGACATCAACAGCCAGCTGCCGCAGACCACGCTCAAGCTCTACAGCAGCTACACGCCACGCCGCCTGAGCGAACTGACCTTCGGCGGCGGCGTCAACTGGCAGAACCGCATCTATTACGTCGATGCCACCTATGGCCGTTTCGCGCAGAGCGGCTACGCGCTGGTCAGCGCCTTCGCGCGCTATCGCCTGTCGCCGGCGTTCTCGGTGCAGCTCAACCTCAACAACCTGCTCGACAAGCGCTACTACGCGCAGATCTACGGCTACGGCGCCTGGGGCGAACCGCGCAACGGGACGCTGAGCTTCAGTTGGTCGTTCTGAACCGGCAGTCCACGCCTCACGCATGCCGCGATGCGGCATGCGTGGGATGGAGCCAGGCGCCCTAGGCCTCGGCGACGCGCAGCGGCACGTCGTCAGCGGCGGCGACGCGGTTACGGCCGCCGCGCTTGCCGCGGTACAGCGCCGCATCGGCGCAGCGCAGCAGTTCCTCGGTGCTGCGGCCATGGTCCGGATAGGCGGCCACGCCGATCGACACGGTCACCGGCGGCAGCGTCTGGCCCTGGTGCTGCACCTGCAATGCCGCCACCGCGGCGCGGATCTGCTCGGCGCGGCGTTGCGCCACGTCGGCAGCGGCGCCGGGCAGGATCACCGTGAACTCCTCGCCGCCGTAGCGGCAGGCGATGTCCTCCGGCCGCACCAGCCCGGCCAGCAACTGGCCGAACGCCGCCAGCAAGGCATCGCCGCCGGCGTGGCCGAGGCGGTCGTTGAGCGCCTTGAAGTGGTCCAGGTCCAGCATCATCAGCGCCAGCGGCTGCTCGCGCCGCTCGCAGCGCGCCAGTTCGCGCACCAGCGATTCTTCCAGGTAGCGGCGGTTGTACAGCCCGGTCAACGGATCGCGGATCGACTGCGTGCGCAGGCGCTGGCGCAACTGCAGGTTGTGCAGCGCCATCGCCAGCTGTTCGGCCACCACCTCGACCAGCGGCAGGCGCTCGAGCAGGGCCGGATCGCGGCTGGACAGATGGATCAGCCCCAGCGGCTCGCCCTGCACCACCATCGGCACGCAGGTGCCATGCCGCGCCGCACCGGCAGCGTGGGCGCAGGCCGGCGCCGCGCCGGGCCGCTGGATCTGGGTGGCGCGGCTGCGCAGGCCTTCGCAGCCGCTCAGCGATAGCGCCGGCGCACACACCGCCTCGTCGCCCCAGTGCGCCACGCAGACCGCCTGCTCGCCCGCCGCGTCGGTGCAGTACACGCTGCAGCCGGCGTCACCGAGCAGGCGTTCCAGCGCCTGCCGCGCGACCTCCACCGCCTCATCCTGCTGCACGCAACTCTGCAGGCCGCGGCTGCAGCGATTGAGCGTGCGCAGATCCTGTTCGGTGCGCTGCATCTGCTGCACGGTGCCCACCAGCAAGGCATTGGCATGGTGTCCACGCAGCTCGGCCTGACTGCGTCGGCCGATCTCGCGGCGCAGCAGCAGGTACAGGCACAGCGTCATCGCACAGACGGCGGGAATGCCGACCACCGCCAGCCGGCGCAGCAGGTCGGCATTGGCGGCGGTGGAGCGGGCGCTGCTCGCCAGCGCCGCGCGCTCGCTGCGCACCATGCTGTCGGTGTTGCGCCGGATCGCCTGCGACAGCACGCGACCCTGGCGCGCGCGCTCCGGGTCCGGCCTGAGCATGCCCGGGCCGCCGCCGCGCTCGAAACGGGCCACGGCCCGCGCGCTGTCGCGCATGCGCGTCTGCACCTGCGCCTGCACCAGGCGCAGGCGCTGCTGCTGGGCGGGGTCGTGCCGTACCAGCGCGGCCAGTTGCTCCAACCGCGCCGGCAGCGTCTGCTGGCAGCCGCGGAAGTCGGCCAGATGCTCGCGGCTGCCCAGCAGCAGGAAACCGCGCAGGGAGGCATCGCAGTCGGCGAGGTTGAGCTGCAGGCCGTTGATGCCGGCAATCACCTGGTGGCTGCGTTGCACCTCGGCGGCATCGTCGAGGAAGCGCTCGCTGCCCACCAGCACGCCGCCGCTGATGCCCAACAGCAGCAGCAGGGCCAGCGGCACGCCATAGCGGTTGATCGTGGTGGAGGGCATGGCGTCGACGAGTGGAAGGGAGGGATGCCGCGCGCGCCACCCACTGCGCTGCGCAGTCAAGCGCAGGGAGCCATGCAAATTCCAGGCCACACGGCGCGTCGCGTCACAGCCAGCCCTTCTGCCGCGCCAGCCGCGCCGCCTCGATGCGGTTGCCGACCCCGAGCTTGCCGATCGCCTCGGACAGGTAGTTGCGCACCGTGCCCGACGACAGCCCCAACTGCGTGGCGATATCGCCGGCCGAGGCGCCCTCGCCGGCCAGGCGCAGCACCTGGCGCTCGCGGTCGTTGAGCGGGTCGGCTTCGGACCACGCTTCCAGCGCCAGTTCCGGATCGATCGCGCGGCCGCCGCGGTGCACCTGGCGGATCGCCTCGATCAGCCGCTGCGGCGGCGCGTCCTTGAGCAGGTAGCCGCCCACCCCGGCGTCCAGCGCACGCCGCAGGAAACCGGGGCGGGCGAAGGTGGTGACGATGATGACGCGCACCGGCAGTTGCTGGCGCTGGATGCGCTGGGCCAGCTCCAGGCCGCTGAGGCCGGGCATCTCGATGTCGGTGACCAGCAGATCCGGCGAATGCGCCTGCAGCGCGCGCCACGCGGCCTCGCCGTCGGCCGCGCTGGCGACCACGTCCAGGTCCGCTTCCAGGCCCAGCAGTGCGCCCAGCGCACCGCGCACCATCGCCTGGTCCTCCGCCAGCACTAAACGAATCACGGCACCCCCCGGTCCTTGTCGGCCCATTGTAGTGCCCGGGCCGGGCCGGCGCTCAGCCGAGCGCGGCGTCCTGATCCGCCGGGGCCTGCGTCCGCGCCGCCAGCGTGGCCTCCGGCACGGCCACCTCGACCCGCGGCAACGGCGCAGCGGCGACCAGACAGGTGCCCAGGCCGCGCTCGGAGGCGATGCGCAGGCTGCCGCCCACCGCCTCCAGCCGCTCGCGCATGCTGCTCAGCCCGGTGCCCGGCTGCAGCGCGCCGCCGCGGCCGTCGTCGCGCAGTTCCAGCAAGGCCTGGCCACGCTCGCACCACAGCCGCAGCTGCGCGTTGCGGGCAGAGGCATGGCGCTGGATATTGGTGGCGGCCTCGCGCAACACCAGCGCGAACACCGTCTCCAGCTGCGGGCACGGCGGCAAGGCCTCGACCTGGTAACGGAAGGTCACCCCCGACGATTCCAGCAGCAGCTTGGCCGAGGCGATCTCCGCCGCCAGCTGCGCCGCGCGGATGCCGCTGACCGCGCGTCGCACCTGGCCCAGCGCCTCGCGTGCGACCTGGCCCACCTCCTCCATCTCGCGCTGCGCCGCGGCGGCGTCGTGGGCGAGCAGGCGCGTGGCCAGGTCCGATTTCAGCGCCACCAGCGACAGGGTGTGGCCGAGCAGGTCGTGCAGGTCGCGACCGATGCGCTCGCGCTCGGCCACCGCCGCCAGGCGCCGCACTTCCTCGTGGCTCAGGCGCAGTTGCGCCTCGCCGCGCGCACGGCGCTCGAAGCTGATGTTCATCAGCCCCACCGACAGACCGACCACCACCGCGCTGACCATGTACAGCGGCGACCAGCCGCGCAGCGTCCAGGCCAGCGCGAACAAGGCCAGCAACGTCAGCATCGCCGCCACCGCCCGCACCGGCGGCAGGCAGAACGCCAGGAAGGCGCAGGCATAGATGATGTAGCACTGTGCGCCCGGGTTGTACGGCAACAGCACGAACGCCAGCGCGGCCATGCCTGCCACGCACCACGGCAGGTAGCGCCGGTGGAGGTAATAGGCCACGTAGTACAGGGCCAGAAACACCAGGTAGCTGGCCAGCGTCGGCGGGAACCAGTTGCGGAAGTAGTACGGCTCGTACAACGGGGTGACGAACAGCCAGATCGACCACACCAGCGACAGCCACACGAACCAGTGGGTGCTGGACTTGGCCGAGCTCCAGCCGATGCGGCGGGCGATCAGCGAGTCGGGCGAGGCGTGCAGCAAGGCGATCACGTCGGGCTCCCAGGGCGGCACGGCCGCCGCGGTGCATAGCTTAGCGAAGGCGCCGGCACGCGGAACCGCGCGACGGCGCCGGGATCGGGATGGCGCGCCATCAGCCGCGACGCAGGCGCCGCTGCGCCAGTGCGTAGAACACCGCCGTCACCGCCAGCAGCGCGGCGGCATGGCCGACACTGCTGCGGCCATCGGCCTGGCCGACCACGCGCAGCGCCAACTGGCCCAGGTGATAGGACGGCCACAGCGGCGCCAGCGTGGTCAGCCACGCCGGCAGCAGTTGCAGCGGAATCCACAGCCCGGACAGGAACGCCATCGGCAGGTAGATCAGGTTGACCAGCGCTGGCGCGCCGCTGCCGCCGGCGTAGGCGCCCAGCGCCAGCCCGATCGCGCAGAACGGCAGCGTCCCGAGCACGTCCACCAGCAGCAACCCGATCCGCTGCGTCGGCGTCAGCATCACCCCGCCCAGCAACGCGGCCAGCGCCTGCAGCAGCACCCCGATCGCCAGCGCGAACGCCATCGCCAGCACGGTGCGCGCCAGCAGCAGCGCCATGGGCGGCACCGGCATCGCCCGCTTCAGCGCCAACAGGCCGCGCTCGCGGTCCAGGGCCAGGCCGACGCCGAACCCGAACAGTGCTGGCGCCATCACTCCGAACACGCTGTAGCTGGCCATCAGGTACACCGCCGCGTCGTGGCGCCCATGATTGAGCAGCACCCCGAACAGCAGGTAGAACAGCGGCGGGAACAGCAGCGTCGGCAGGGCGAACGACGGCGTGCGCAGCCAGCGCAGCACCTCGTAGCGGATCTCGCGCAGCAGCAGCGCGCCCTGGTCGCGCAACGACCAGGCGGCCGCCGGCGGGACAACGGAAAGATCGATCGGGTTCATGCGGCCTCCGCACGGGTGATGGCGAGAAAGGCGTCGGCCAGGCCGGCGCGGCGGACTTCCAGCGCGGCCAGCGCCGGATCGCTGGCCAGCAGCCGCGCCACCACCGGCTCGACCGGCTCGGCGACCACCTCCAGCACGCCGTCGCGGCTCTCGGCGTGGCGCACCTGCGGCCACTGCGCGACTTGCGCCGCCGGCAGCGCGCTGCGGCAGCGGATGGTGCATTGCTCGAAGCGCGCACGCAGTTCGGCGACGCTGCCCTCGGCGATCAGCGTGCCGCGCTGCAGCACCGCCACCCGGTCGGCCAGCGCCTCGGCCTCTTCCAGATAGTGCGTGGTCAACAGCACCGCGCAACCGTCGGCGACCAGTTCGCGGATCGCCCGCCACAGGCCCTGCCGCGCCTCGATGTCCAGGCCGGTGCTGGGCTCGTCCAGGAACAGCACCTGCGGCCGCCCGCAGATCGCCATCGCGAACTGCACGCGCCGCTGCTGGCCGCCGGACAACTGGCCGTAGCGGCGCGCCATCAACCCGTCCAACCCGGCCAGCGCCACGCAGTCGGCGACGCTGCGCGGCTGCGGGTAGTAGCCGCGCGCCTGCAACAGCAGCTCGCCCACACGCAGCGTCTCCGGCAGCCCGGCGGTCTGCAGCATCGCCCCGGCCTGGCGGCGTGCGGCCAGCGCCCGCGGATCCTGCCCACACAGGCGCACGCTGCCGGCGTCGGGCGTCTGCAGCCCGAGCAGCAGGCTCACCGCGGTGCTCTTGCCGGCACCGTTGGCGCCCAGCAGCGCCAGCAACTGGCCACGGTGCAACTGCAGGTCGACGCCGTCGAGCGCGACCAGCGCCCCGTAGCGTTTGTGGACACCGCTGAGCTGCGCCAGCGGCAACGCATCATGGTCAGGCATGGACAACTCCAGTGGTGGCAGGGAGTGTCTAGGCTGCGCCGCGGCCGGTCGCCCGCCCAGTGCAGCGCGTCAACTGCAGTGGATGACATCTGTCACTGGCAGCCCTCGCCCGATTGCCGCATGCTGCGATCCACGCCGAGGGGCGGCGTTTCTTCCCGTTGCAGCGCACCGCAGAAAGTGACTTCCGGCCATGCCCACGGCGGCCGGCGGCTCGCACACTGCAGCGCGCCGACCGTTTCGTTCAAGGACACGATGAGTACTTCCTCCGACCTGCTCAAGGAACTCCGTATCGACCGCAAGGCGCCGCCGAGCGAGCCGCCGTCGCGGCGCGGGCTGTGGATCGCGTTGGTGCTGCTGGTGGTGCTGCTCGCCCTGGGTGCCGGCGGCTGGTGGCTGTTCGGCCGCAGCAAGCCGCTGGAAGTGCGCACCGCCGCGGTGGTGGCGATCGCGCCCGGCAGCAGCAGCGCCTCGGTGCTGGACGCCAGCGGCTACGTGGTGGCGCGGCGCATGGCCACGGTCTCGGCCAAGATCACCGGCAAGGTCCGCGAGGTGCGCATCGAGGAAGGCATGCGCGTGGAGCAAGGCCAGGTGATGGCGACGCTGGACCCGATCGACGCCAACGCGCAGCGCGTGCTGTCGGCCTCGCAACTGGACGCGGCGCGCAGCCTGGTCGCCAACATGCAGGCGCAGGTGCGCCAGGCCGATGCCGATGCGCAGCGGCTGCAGACCCTGGCCGGCCAGCAACTGGTCTCCCGTTCGCAGTACGAGCAGGCGGTGGCGCAGCGCGACGCCCTGCGCGCGCAGTTGCAGAACGCGCAGCGCAACGTGGCGGTGGCCGGCAACCAGCTGTCGATCTCCGATCTCAACGTCGACAACACCATCGTGCGCGCACCGTTCTCCGGCGTGGTCACCGCCAAGGCGGCGCAGCCGGGCGAAATCGTCTCGCCGCTGTCGGCCGGCGGCGGCTTCACCCGCACCGGTATCGGCACCATCGTCGACATGGATTCGCTGGAAATCGAGGTCGAGGTGGGCGAGTCCTACATCGGCCGGGTCAAGCCGGGCATGCCGGTGGAGGCCGTGCTCAACGCCTATCCGGACTGGAAGATCCCGGCCGAGGTGATCGCGATCATCCCCTCCGCCGATCGCGGCAAGGCGACGGTGAAGGTCCGCGTGGCGCTGAAGCAGAAGGACGCGCGGATCGTGCCGGAGATGGGCGTGCGGGTCAGCTTCCTGGAAGCGCCGCAGCCGCAGGCCCAGAACACGCCGCAAGGCGTGCGGGTGCCGGGCGCGGCGATCGTCAAGCGCGCCGGGCAGGATGTGGCGTTCGCGGTGAAGGACGACAACACGGTCGAGCAGCGCGCGCTGAAGACCGGCATCGCCCTGGGCGACGACCGCCAGGTGCTGTCCGGCCTGGCCGCGGGCGACACGGTGGTGCTGGATCCGCCGGAGGCTTTGCATGCGGGCATGCAGGTAAAGATGGCGGAGACTGGTGCGCAGTAGTGCGCGATGGTGTGCTGCGCACTTCGTCAGTACCCAATGTCGCACTTGAAGTGGTCGCTTTCCAGCGGCGCTCCACCACAGCCATACCGCTCCAGCTTTTTATGCTGTTGTTGTTGCAGTCCTTGCATTTTTGCTTTGACGATCTTTTCGGTGCAGTCGCCACGGTAAAGCGACCACACGAGTGACGTCACTGCTACTGCTGTTGCTATTGCTGTTGCTATTGCTGCTGCTCCTACTACCGCTTCTGCTGTTGCTGTTGCTTTGTAGCTGTTGCTGTTGCCTTTGCTCTACCGGGTTCCCTTCCGCAGCGGCGGATGGACCGGGGAAACACCCGAAGGGCGGCGCACATGGATGTGCGCCGTTCGCGGCAGGGGCAGGATGCCCCTTCCGCGAATCCCCGGTGCATCCGCGGACCCGGAGCGCGCAGCGCGGAGGGCGCGAGGCAGGGCGCGCTTTCTTTTGGTTACCTTTTCTTTGCGCGAGCAAAGAAAAGTAACTCGCCCGCAAGGGCGAAAGCCTTTGCTGTTGCTCGAAGTTTGTGTGTCAGGTGAGAAGGTCTGTAGGAGCGGCTTTAGTCGCGACAAACGTAATTGGTCATGCCTGTCGCGGCTGAAGCCGCTCCTACGATCCAGCGGTTGCCACCGTAGCAGCAAATGCAAAAGCAAAGCTTTCGCCTTGCGGCGAGTTACTTTGATCAGCCTTCGGCTGCTGAGAAGCGCTTCTTTGCTTGTGCAAAGAAAAGTAACCAAAAGAAAGCACACCCTGCCTACGCGCCCTCCGCGCTAACGCGCTCCGGGTCCGCGTCCAGCCCGGGGATCCGCGGAAGGGGCATCCTGCCCCTGCCGCGGACGGCGTACATCCATGTACGCCGCCCCTTCGGGGTTTTTCCCCGCGCTGGCCGCCGCTTCGGAAGGGAACCCGGCAAGTCAAAAACAAGAACAACCGCAACAGCAACAGCAACAGCAACAGCAACAGCAACAACTGCACCTGCATCGCAACAGCAACAGCAACAGCACCCGTAATCCCTCGCCACCACCGGCGACCGCATCGCCTCCACCTCGTCCACCGCCAGGAACACCACCATGTCCACCCTCGTCACCCTGCGCAACGTCACCAAGACCTACCAGCGCGGCCCCGAGAAAGTCCAGGTCCTGCACGGCATCGACCTGGATATCGCCCGCGGCGACTTCGTCGCCCTGATGGGTCCGTCCGGCTCCGGCAAGACCACCCTGCTCAACCTGATCGGCGGGCTGGACTCGCCCAGCGGCGGCGAGATTGAGATCGAAGGCCAACGCATCGACCGCATGAGCGGCGGACAGCTCGCCACCTGGCGCAGCCACCACGTCGGCTTCGTGTTCCAGTTCTACAACCTGATGCCGATGCTGACCGCGCAGAAGAACGTCGAACTGCCGCTGCTGCTGACCTCGCTCAGCGCCGCCCAGCGCAAGCGCAATGCCGAGATCGCGCTGACCCTGGTCGGCCTGGCCGAGCGCCGCAACCACAAGCCCAGCGAACTGTCCGGCGGCCAGCAGCAGCGCGTGGCCATCGCCCGCGCCATCGTCTCCGACCCCACCTTCCTGATCTGCGACGAACCCACCGGCGACCTCGACCGGCGTTCGGCCGAGGACGTGCTGGGCCTGCTGCAGGAACTCAACCGCAGCCACGGCAAGACCATCGTCATGGTCACCCACGACCCCAAGGCCGCCGAGTACGCCACCCATACCGTGCACCTGGACAAGGGCGAGCTGGCCGACGCGCCGGCCGCGCACTGAGCGAGGCGATGCCATGAAGTATTTCTCGTTGATCTGGGCGCAACTGTTCCGCAGCAAGACGCGGACATTGCTGACCCTGTTCTCGGTGATCGTCGCCTTCCTGCTGTTCGGCCTGCTCGACTCGGTGCGCGTGGCGTTCACCGCCGGCGGCTCGGTGGAAGGGGTCAACCGCCTGGTGGTGGCCTCGCGGCTGTCGATCACCCAGTCGCTGCCGGTGCGCCTGGAGTCGCAGATCCGCAGCGTGCCGGGCGTGCGCGACGTGACCTATGCGATGTGGTTCGGCGGCATCTACAAGGACCCCAAGGACTTCTTCCCCAACTTCTCGGTCGCGCCGAACTTCTTCGACGTGTACAGCGAATACGTGGTGCCGCCGGAGCAGCTCAAGGCCTTCCGCGAGACCCGCACCGGTGCCGCAGTGGGCGAAGCGCTGGCGAAGAAGCACGGCTGGAAGGTCGGCGACGTGATTCCGCTGCAGGCCACCATCTTCCCGCGCGGCGGCAGCAACGACTGGCCGCTGGAACTGAAGGCGATCTTCAAGGCCAAGGACCGCGCCAACGTGCAGGCGGAGAACCAGTTGATGATGAACTGGAAATACTTCGACGAGAGCAACGACTACATCAAGGGCAAGGTCAGTTGGTACACGGTGCGGCTGGACAACCCTGAGCACGCCTCGCGCGTGGCGCAGGCGATCGATGCGCTGTCGGCCAACTCCGACCACGAGACCAAGTCGCAGACCGAGTCGGCGTTCCAGCAGGCCTTCGTCAAGCAGTTCGCCGACATCGGCCTGATCGTCACCTCGATCATGGGCGCGGTGTTCTTCACCCTGGTGCTGCTGACCGGCAACACCATGGCGCAGGCGGTGCGCGAGCGCATCCCGGAACTGGCCACGCTCAAGACTCTGGGCTTCCAGGACCGCACGGTGCTGACCCTGGTGATCGTGGAATCGGTGCTGCTGATCGTGCTCGGCGGCCTGCTCGGCATGGCCCTGGCGGCGGCGGCGATCCCGGTGCTGGCCAGCGCCAGCCGTGGCGCGCTGCCGGTGCACGCGGTGCCGGCGCAGACCTGGCTGATCGGCGCGGCGCTGATGCTGGTCATCGGCGTGGTGGTCGGCCTGCTGCCGGCGCTGCGTGCGCAGCGGCTGAAGATCGTCGACGCCCTGGCCGGGCGCTGAGCCCGCGCCTTCTCTCCAGCACATCGATGCCACGGACGGCAAAGCAGACCCGAGGAACAACGCAATGAAGATGCAATGGTTATGGAATGTCCTGGCGATCGCGGCGCTGGCGCTCGGCCTGGGACTCTGGATCGCCCTGCCCTGGTTCCTGGTGCTGGCGCTGGTGGCGGTGCTCGCCGTGCTGCTGCTGGTCACGCGCAGCGGCCGGCTGTCGCTGGCCGCCGCGCGCATCGGCATCGCCAGCCTGCCGCAGCGCTGGGGCGCCAGTTCGGTGATCGTGGTCGGCATCGCCGGCGTGGTCGGCGTGCTGGTGGCGATGCTGGCGATGGGCCAGGGCTTCCAGGCCACCCTGGACAGCACCGGCGACGACACCACCGCCATCGTCCTGCGCGGCGGCTCGCAGGCCGAGACCAACTCGGTCATCCTCCGCGACCAGGTGCCGCTGATCGCCGGCCTGGCCGGCGTGGCGCGCGGCGCCGACAACCGCCCGCTGGTCTCGCCGGAACTGTCGCAGGTGGTGAACCTGCAGTCCAAGTCCGACGGCAGCGACGTCAACGCGCAGTTCCGCGGCGTCGGCGAGCAGGGCTGGGCGGTGCACGACAAGGTCAAGCTCCTGCAGGGCCGTCGCTTCACCCCGGGTCTGCGCGAGATCGTGGTCGGCAAGGGCGCGCAGTCGCAGTTCCGCGGCCTGCAGCTTGGCCAGACCCTGACCCTGGGCAACCAGGCCTGGACCGTGGTCGGCGTGTTCGCCAGCGGCGACGCGCACGACTCGGAGCTGTGGACCGACACCCAGACCCTGGCCACCACCTACAACCGCAGCGCCTACCAGTCGATCAGCGTGCGCACCCAGGGCCAGGACGGCTTCCGCCAGTTCAAGGCGGCGATGGACGCCGACCCGCGGCTGAAGCTGGACGTGTTCACCACCCGCGAGTACTACCGCAAGCAGGGCGGCAACCTCAGCAAGGTGCTGGAGGTGCTGGGCACCTTCATCGGCACCATCATGGCGATCGGCGCGGTGTTCGGCGCGCTCAACACCATGTACGCGGCGGTCGCCACCCGTGCCCGCGAGATCGCCACCATGCGCGCGCTCGGCTTCCGCGGGCTGCCGGTGGTGGTGGCGGTGATGCTGGAGACCATGCTGCTGGCGCTGCTCGGCGGCGTGCTGGGCGGGCTGATCGCCTGGGCGATCTTCAACGGCTATAGCGTGTCCACCCTGGGCAGCAATTTCAGCCAGGTGGTGTTCCAGTTCAAGGTCTCGCCGCCGCTGCTGTGGACCGGGCTGAAGTGGGCGCTGGGCATCGGCCTGGTCGGCGGCCTGTTCCCGGCGCTGCGCGCGGCGCGGCTGCCGATCACTACCGCCCTGCGCGCGCTGTAGCGCCAGGGCTGGACGCGCCGGGCCGGGACCCCTGTCCCGGCCCGGCCCAATGGCGGCTGACGCGTCATCGTTCCGTCATCGAAACGCGGTAGAACGGCCGCCGCCGAGGCGCTAGCCTGCGCGGCCATTTGGTTCCACGCCGCCACGCCCATGTCCTCGCGCCTGCGCCTGCTGCTCGTCCTCTGCGCCAGCCTGTGGTTGAGCGCCTGCTCCTCCACCTCGCTCAGCGACCGCCTGGTCGCGCCAGGCGGCGTGTCGCCGTTGATGGACGAGGAGCGCATCCAGAGCCTGCTGGCGACCCTGCCCAACCGCAGCGGCCACGTGGTGGTGCCGGGCGGCATCCCGATCTTCTGGCGCGCCATCGACCCGGGCGACTACCACATGCGCTACCGCTACGAGCACGCCGGCCGCGACGCCAGCGGCCACGAGCATGCCGACTTCGCCATGGACGTGGGCACCCCGGCGCCGGCCACGCACGTCGCCCCACGCGGCACCGTGGTGCTGCTGCACGGCTGGATGATGGACGGCGACTCGCTGCTGCCGTGGTCGCTGGACCTGGCCCAGGCCGGCTACCGCAGCATCAGCATCGACCTGCGCAACCACGGCCGCTCCGGCGGCGGCCCGGCCGGCTACGGCACCCGCGAGTCCGACGACGTGGTCGCGGTAATCCGCGCCCTGCGCGCCAGCGGCGAGGTGCAGGGCCCGGTGTACCTGTTCGGCGTGTCCTATGGCGCGGCCACCGCGCTGTTCGCCGCGCAGAAGCTCGGCGACCAGGTCGACGGCGTGGTCGCGATGGAGTCCTTCGCCAACGCCGGCCGCGGCATCCGCGACATGATCCCGCACATGCTCGCCAGCCGCCCGCGCGGCTGGATGGCCAGCGCGGCGATGGACCTGGCGCGCTGGCGCTACGGCGGGCAGAACCTGGATGCGGTGATCGCCAACGCCAACCAGCGCCTGGCGCTGAACCTGGACCAGGTCGACGTCACCGCCGCCGCGCGCGCCGCCCCGGCCTGCGTGCTGCTGCTGCACGGCAGCGCCGACCAGCACATCCCGGTGGCGCACGGCCGCCTGCTGGCGCTGGACGCACCGCGCGCGCACTACCTGGAGATGCCCGGAGAGAACCACCTGAGCCTGCCGATGCGGCTGGACCTGCTGGCGCCGACCGTGGAGGACTGGTTCGCCGACCTGCAGTCGCCGAACCACGGCGGCCGCTGCCCGCAGCCGCTGCCGCCGCGCGCGGATCCCGAGCTGCAGCTGACCGGTGGGCCGGCCGCGAGCGCTAGCCGGGGATGAAACGGGATTTGGGAGTCGGGATTGGGGATTCGTAACAGCGGCTGTGCTGCTGCTTTTGCCAATCCCCACTCCCTAATCCCGACTCCCCGCTCGCCGCCACACGCCCGAGCGCCACAAACTCTCGCCGGCGAACAGCAGCAATCCGATCCAGATGGCGGCGAAGCCGATGGCCTCGCCTGCGTCGAACGGCTCGTGGAAGAACCACACGCCCAACAACAGCTGCAGGCTCGGCGCGATGTATTGCAGCAGGCCGACCAGCGACAGCGGGATGCGCCGCACGCCGTAGGCGAAGCCGATCAGGGGCACCGCGGTCACCACGCCGCCGAACGCCAGCAGCAGGTCGTTGCGCCAGCCCCAACCGCCGAGAAAGCCACCGCCATGGCCGGCCTCGCCCCACAGCACGAAGCCCAGCGCCGGCAGGAACAGGTACAGGCTTTCCACGCCCAGCCCGGCCACCGCATCCACCTGCACCAGCTTGCGCAGCAGGCCGTACAGCCCGAACGAACCCGCCAGGCCCAGCGCGATCCACGGCAGCGTGCCGGCGTCGACGGTCAGCCAAGCCACCCCGAGCGCGGCGCAGGCCACCGCCAGCCATTGCAGCGGGCGCAGCCGCTCGCGCAGCAGCAGCACGCCCAGCAGCACGTTGACCAGCGGATTGATGAAATAGCCGAGGCTGGTCTCGATCACGTGGCCGGCATTGACCGCCCAGATGTACAGGCCCCAGTTGAAGGCGATCGCCACGCTGCTCAGCGCCAGCGTGGCCAGCGCGCGCGGTTGCGCGGCGATGCGCCGCCACCACTGCAGGCGTGCGCTGTACACCAGCCAGGCCACCACCAGCAGCGTGCTCCAGACGATGCGGTGGGCGATGATGTGCGGCGACGGCACCGCCTGCAGCAGGTGCCAGTACACCGGCACCACGCCCCACAGCGCGAAGGTCGCCGCGGTGATCCACAGGCCGCGCCGCGCGTCCTGCCCGGCGGCAGCGGTCATCGCCGGGTCCTCGCCACGGTGATCACCACCACGCCGGCCAGGATCACCGCCATCGCGCCGAAGTCGCTGGCACTGAAGCGCTCCTGCCCCAGCCAGCTGCCCAGCGCCACCGCGATCACCGGATTGACGTAGGCATAGCTGCCGGCCAGCGCCGGGCGCACGTTCTGCAGCAGCCACACGTAGGCGGTGAAGGCGACGATCGAGCCGAACACGCACAGGTAGGCCACCGCCAGCATGCCCTGCGCGCTCGGCAGGGTGTGCAGGCGTTCGCCGCTGAGCAGGCCGATCGCCACCAGCATCACCCCGCCGCACAGCATCTGCCCGGCGGCGGCCATGAACGGCATCGGCAGGTCGCGCCCGCGCGACCACACCGAACCGAACGCCCAGCCGACCGGCGCGATCAACAGCAGCACCAGACCCATCGGGCTGGCATTGAGACTGCTGCCGGCGTTGAGCCACACCACCCCGGCGAAGCCGACCACGATGCCCAGCCATTCGCCGCGGCTGGCGTGGTGGCCGCGCAGCGTGCCGAACAGCGCCATCCACAGCGGCACCGAGGCCACCGCCACCGCCGCCAGCCCCGAGGACACCTGGCGCTCGGCCAGCACCACCAGGCCATTGCCGCAGACCAGCATCAGCGCGCCGAGCATGGCCAGCGGCCGCCACTGCGCGCGCGTGGGCGCAGCCACCCCGCGCCAGCGCAGCACCGCATACAGCACGCTGCCGGCGATCACGAAGCGCGTGCCGGAGACCACGCTCAACGGCGGCGCGCCGCCTTCCAGGGCGAAGCGGATCGCCAGATAGGTCGAGCCCCAGACGACGTAGACCAGGAACAGGGCGAGAACGACGAAGCCACCGCGCGCAGGCGCGGCGGCGACAGGAGCGGACGGCATCGGACGGCGCCAGAGACAGCGGGGGCGCTATTCTAGAGCACCTGGTCTGCGCAAAAGCCGCTTCACCCGCGCGTGTCGCACCGCCGCGGCGTGCAGACCACTCGTCGAGAAAGGAGTCGTGGATGACATCACACCGCACCTGGCTCGCGCTGCCCCTGCTGGCGGCGCTCGGCAGCAACAGCGCGGCACGCCCGCCTGCCGGACCCTGGGACTTGAACGGACATCAGTTGCTGGAAGCCCCGCTGGACGGCTCGCTGGCAGACGACCTGGGTCCACAGCAACCGCAGGAACTGCGGGTCATGGTGTCCTCGCGCACGGCGGCCGCCTACATGCTCGGCATCGCGGCCGGCAGCGAGGGCGCGCGATGGTGCCGGCCCGCCGGCCAGTCCGGCCCACCGGATATCCAGGCCCTGGTCGCCGATCTCGGCGCGCTGCCCGACGCGCGCCTGGACGAGCGCGCCAGCGACCTGGTCGTGCAGGCCCTGGCCAAACGGTATCCCTGCAAACCTGCCAAGCCGCGCCGCCCATCGCGCTGAGGGCGCCGGCTGCCTCAAGGTCGCGTCGGCGCGACGAGGCAGTGATGAGCCGCTGGCGCGACGACGCGTCGGGCGCCGCACGGGCATTCACACTGGCACCGTAGCCACCGCCAGCCAGGCCCGGCGCTCCACCGTCATCACCAGGCGGCGGTGCTGCAGGTCCGCATGGGCGCGTCAACCGCCAGACCGGCAGCGCGCAGGAGATGAAGGATCTCAACCAAGTCGCGCCAGCTGCCGCCACTGTGCATGGCCGACCCGCGCCGCGCTCTGGCCGAAGAAACGAGATCGGCCTCGCGCAAGGAGTGCGCTGCTCCGTGCAGTTCTGACCCGAGAAGTTTCCACCGATCAGCCGACGTCCATGACAGCGCAACTGCAACCCGCTCCTGCGCTCCGCAGCCCCCGAAAAACCTAAGAGACGGTTCAGCCGCACAGGCGTATCTGTACGCACACACACCTGCTCGCTGCGCATCGCCATGGCCATCGATACCACACTGTCGCCCATCGGCACCGTCACTCCTTACGGCGCATCGCCCTATGGCTTTTCCGCAGCGAGTGCATCCAGCGGTTCGGCGCAAGCCGGCAATCCGATCGTGGCCAGCACCGATCAGGCCGCGGTGCAGCAGGCGGTGGAATTGTCCGGCGACGCCTCGGTGATCTTCAGCCTCGGCGGCCTCGCGGGAACCACGCCGGCCGATACGGGCCTGACCTACAACGCGGCCGGACTGTTCAACAGCATCGTCAGCGCCGGCCCGACCGGTGCGGCCTCGGCCTCGTCTGCCGGCGGCTCCACCTCGACCGCCGGCACGTCGACCTCGACCGGCACCGCGCCCTACCCCACCCTCGACCAGGCCACCCAGACGTACGACCAGGGCCTGCTCGGCACCATCACCGCGCCGCCGTCGCTCCCTGGCCTGTACAACGCCTCCGGCGTCTTCAGCAGCCAGGGCCTGACCCCGCAGCTGTCGTCGCTGCTGCAGTCCAATCCCAGCCTCAGCGGCACGGTCACCGGCGACTTGCTCAATCAGGGCATCGTCGGCGGGTTGATCGACACCACTGCCTGAGCAGTGCGGCATGGTCGCCTGCGGCACCCGCACGCACCTGGCCCGTTAGAAACGGCTTCAGGCCACTTCTGGCATGTGCTTTTCGCGGCCTTGCCGAACACCGCGTTGTTCTCTCGTAGGAGCGGCTTCAGCCGCGACAGGCCTTCCCGGTAACGCCCCGTCGCGGCTGAAGCCGCTCCTACGCGTGGCCTTGCGCCACCCGCAAAGATCGCCTTCTCCCGCGACACCAGCGCAACCCTGCGTGTCGCCGGCCAACGGCCCTGGCACTGCGCAGCCAACGTGCTGTGACGGCACTCGTATGTCGCTCGACTCGGCGTCGCTCAGCCCGGCAGCGCCGGACCGCAGCCCTCCGAGGAATCGCAGGCCGCCGGCAGCGCGCGCCGCTCCAGCGCATCGGCATCGCTTCCCGCATCGCCGGCCAGCGCATCGTTGGCCGCCTGTGCCGCACCTCCCATGAACAGGGAAGCGGACAGCAGCAACATGCGCATCGGGTTCACGGTCACGACCTGGCAACAAGCGGGCCGCACAGTGTAGAGAATGGCGTCGTGCCGAGACAGCACGGCGACGCATTCGCGTGCGCGCGACCGAAGCGCCGTTCAGCGCGCAGGACGATCCAGCCAGCAGGCCAGGCCCTGCGCATTGAGTTCGATGTCCATGTGCAGCACGCGCTCCACGCCGGCATCGTCCAGCGGACAGCCATGCAGCCGCGCCCGCTCCAGATACAGTGCGGTCAGTGCAGCGACCAGGCAACGATGCCGATCGGAGCGGCCGTCGCAGCCACGCGCGATCGCCACCATCGCCTCCAACTGTTCCAGCAATTCCGCCGCCAGCGCCTCGGCCCCCTCCAGCGCACCGTAATGAGTCAGATACAGCGTCCGCGGCGCGTAACCGAGCATGCGCTGGATCGAGGCCTGCATGGCCTCCGGCTCGAACTGCACCGGCGACGAGGTCGGGATCGCGAACGCGCCGCGCGCGCTGTCCAGTTCGCGATAGGACAGGCCGAAGGTGTCGCCACTGAACCAGCTGCGGCTGCGCGCGTCCCACACGCACAGGTGATGGCGCGCGTGCCCGGGGGTGTCGATGCACAGCAGTTCGCGCCCGGCCAGCGACAGGCGATGGCCGTCCTCGGCCACGACCACGCGCTCTGCCGGCACCGGCACAATGGTGCCGTAGCTGCGCGCCATCTCCGCCTCGCCATACACCGCGGTCGCGCCGGCGATCAGCCGCGCCGGATCGATCATGTGCGGCGCGCCGCGCGGATGCACCAGCAGGCGCGCGTTCGGCAACCGCTGCAACAGCGCACCGGCGCCGCCGGCATGGTCCAGATGCACGTGGGTGAGGATCAGCCAGTCCACGTCGCCCGGCGCCAGGCCCGCGTGCGCCAGCGCCTCCAGCAGCACCGGCACCGCATGGCTGGTGCCGCAGTCGACGAAGGCGCCGCGACCGTTCTCCACGATCAGGTAGGCGGCATCGAACTGCGCGCGCTGGAAGCCGGTATCGACGAGATGGATGCTGGGATCGCGTGGCATGGCGCAGAGCGTGGCTGGGCGAGCCACCATTCTAGGCGGTATGGAGAGCGCTGCCAGTGCTGTGCGGCAGCGGCCTGATGAGGACCAATGACGGAACCGACCCAACGGCCGCGAGAGCCCAACGTGGGAGGGACTTCAGTCCCGACTGCATGCGACCGGCAAACACAGGCGCGTCGGGTGTCGCACCAGGACGCGTCGTATGCCTTGCAGGATCGTGTAGGAGCGTTCAGCCGCGACGCTTTGGGGGGGGGGGGGGGGGGGGGGGGGGGGGGGGCCCCCCCCCCCCGGTGGGGGGGGGGGGGGGCGGCGCCCCCCCCCGCTCCTACGACGGCCCCCCGTGCGAGCGCTCAGCCCGCCTCGCGCAACCGCGCCAGCGCCGCCAGCACCGTCTCGGCCGGCGCCTTCAGTATCACCGGCACGGCCTGCAGCGCGTCCGCCTGCGCGGCCTGCTTGAGCGCAGCGATGGTCTGCCCGGCATCGCGCGGCGAGGCGAAGCCGCCGCTCTGCAACAGCAACACGCCCTCGCCATCGAGCAGCTTGAAGTAGAACTGCCCATCGGCCTCGCGGTACTGCTTGAAGCTCGGCAGCGCCTGCTTGGCCGTCGCCGCTTCCGCAGCGCCGCCGGCCTGCGCCGACAGATCGCGCAGGCCCACCGCGTGCCGCAGCTCGGCCAGGAACGGGATCGCATAGCGTTCGCGCAGACGCTGCGCGTTGTCGCGCAGGATCGCCTCGATGTCCTGCGGACGCGCCATCAGCGCTTCATAGCGCACCCGCATCGGTGCGATTTCGGCATCGATACGCTCGAACAGCTGCTGCTTGGCCTCGCCCCAGCCGATGCCGGCGGCGAACGCCTGCGCGAACGCGGCCGTCTCCTCGGCGCTGGCGAAGGCCTGGTACAGCTGGAACAGCGCCGAGCCTTCGGTGTCCTTCGGCTCGCCCGGCGCGCGCGAATCGGTGACGATGGCGAACACCCGCTTCTTCAGCTCCTCGCGCGGGGCGAACAGCGGAATGGTGTTGTCGTAGCTCTTGCTCATCTTGCGCCCGTCCAGCCCGGGCAGCGTCGCCACCTGCTCGTCGATCAGCGCGTCGGGCAGCACGAAGTGCTCGCGGCCGTAGACGTGGTTGAAGCGCTGCGCGAAATCGCGCGCCATCTCGATGTGCTGGATCTGGTCGCGGCCCACCGGCACCTGCTGCGCCTTGAACAGCAGGATGTCGGCGGCCATCAGCACCGGATACATGAACAACCCGGCGGTGACCCCGGCATCGTCGTCCTCGCCGTCGGCGCGGTTCTTGTCCACCGCCGCCTTGTAGGCGTGCGCGCGGTTGAGGATGCCCTTGCCGGCGACGCACGTCAGGAACCAGGTCAGCTCGTTGGTCTCCGGCACGTCCGACTGGCGGTAGAACCACACCTGCTTCGGATCCAGCCCCGCCGCCAGCCAGGTCGCCGCGATCTCCAGGGTCGAGCGCTGGGTCCTCGCCGGATCCTGCGCCTTGATCAGGCTGTGCAGGTCGGCCAGGAAGAAGAAACTCTCGATGCCGGGACGCCGGCTGGCCTGCAGCGCGGGGCGGATGGCGCCGACGTAGTTGCCCAGGTGCGGCGTGCCGGAGGTGGTGATGCCGGTGAGAACGCGGGTGGTCATGCGAAATGGACGGTCCGGGAGAAAACCCGGCGAGTTTACCCGCTGCGCGCCAACCCCGTTCCGGCGCGTGGGGCGTTCAATCCCGCGTCCCCGTCCTGGAGTCGCCGCGATGCATGCTCTTGCTCCGTCCCTGCCCCGTCGTTCCCTCGCCGTGCTCGCCTTCGCCGTGCTGTGCATCGGCGGGCTGTGCGGCTTCCGTCCCTGGCCCGCGCCACCGGCTTCCGCGTCGGCGGTGCAGTTGCAGGTGATCGATCGTGATGCCGGCGACGCTCTGCTGCCCGCGCATGCCTGGCGCGGCGAGCGCTGGATCGCCGCCACGCCCGGCCACCGCTACGCGCTGCGCCTGACCAACCTGACCGGCGCGCGAGTGCTGGTGGTGCTGTCGGTGGACGGGGTCAACGCGGTCAGTGGCCAGACCGCGGCCAGCGACCAGCGCGGCTATGTGCTGGCGCCATGGCAACAAACCGAGATCACCGGTTGGCGCAAATCGTCCGAGGACGTGGCGCAGTTCGTGTTCACCGACCTGGAGGACAGCTATGCGGCACGTACCGGACGCCCGCGCAACGTCGGCGTGATCGGCATGGCGGTGTTCGACGAAGCGCGCGCATGGCCCGATGATGCCGTGCGCGACGCGGACATCGACACAAAGCGGGCAGCCGGGACGCCGGCGCGTGCAAGCGCAACGCCTGCGCCGTCAGCGGCTGCGGACATCCCGCAACCCAGTGCCGCCGCACCGCTCGCGGCGGCGCCGTCGGCCGACGCACGGGCGTATGCACGCGAGGGCAACGCCGCCGAACGCGTGCAGCAACGCCTGGGCACCGGCCACGGCGCGCGCGAATGGTCGCCCTCGCGCGTCACCGAGTTCGAGCGCGCCAGCGACGTGCCGATGCAGCGGACCGCGCTGCGCTACGACAGCCGCGCACGGCTGATCGCACGCGGCGTGCTGCCGCGCACCCTGCCGCCGCCGCGCGTGGCGATCGCGCCGGATGCGTTTCCCGGCGAATACGTGCCGGATCCGCCGACGCGCTGACCGGCAGGGACCAAAAAAGACACGGGCCGCGATGCGGCCCTTGTCGACGACACGCTGGGGCGGCGCACGCCTCAGTCGTGGTATTCCTTGCCCAGGCTGTCGCGGAACGCATGCACTTCCTTTTCGGCGCGATCGCGCGCCCAGCCATAGCGCTCCTGCAGCTTGCCGGCCAGGTATTGGGTATTGCCTTCGGCGACGTCGAAATCGTCGTCGGTCAAGTCGCCCCATTGCGCCTTGATCTTGCCCTTGAGCTGGGTCCACTTGCCGGCAATGATGTCTTTGTTCATGGCGTCTCTCGTGATGTGTAGGCGGCACTGCATGCCGCCCACCCAGCATCGCGCCGCCCGCGTCGCGGGCCGATCAATGCAGCGTCAGCGATACATGAGCATCGTGAATCGTTATGTGCGGCCGGCAGCCGCGCAAAAAAAAACGGGCCGGCAAGCCGACCCGTTTTTCGCAGCTGAGACGAGGCTCAGTTCTTGGCGGCGTCTTCGACCTTCTCGCCCGCCTTCTGCACGTCCTTGCCGGCACCGGCAACGGTGTTGCAGCCGGACAGCAGGCCCACCGAGAACATCGCCAGCAGCATCCACGCAAACGTACGCTTCATAGGTTTCACTCCTTTACTTGGTCATGGGACGCGGCACGCAGGCCGCGCGAAACTCAGCACTTGCCAGCGCTGCAATCCTGCGCCTTGTCTTCCACCTTCTCGCCCGCCTTCTGCATGTCCTTGCCGGCGCCGGCGACGGTGTTGCAGCCGGTCAGCACGCCAGCGCAGAACAGGGTCAGCATCAACAGGGTGGTCAGTCGCTTCATCGTGTCGTCCTCGGCAATCGCAGGTGGTCGGGGTGGGCGGCGATAGGCGTCGCCGCACTACCGTCTGGCGGTGAATCTGCCGTCACGACTGTGGATTTCACGTGAATGAACCGGCGACCCATTCAGGCTGGGCCACCCCGATCAGTCCCGCATCAGCGTCGATTTGCCGAACAGGCTCTCCACCAGGTCCACCGCCAGTTCCGCGGTCAGGTTGCGGTGGTCCAGCACCGGATTCAGCTCCACGATGTCCAGCGAGGCCATGCGCCCGCTGTCGGCGATCATCTCCATCACCAGCTGCGCCTCGCGATAGTTGGGGCCGCCCGGCACGGTGGTGCCCACGCCGGGGGCAATGCTGGGGTCGAGGAAATCCACGTCGAAACTGACGTGCAGGTGGGTGTCGGCATCGAGTCCCTCCAGTGCCGCCTCCATGGTCCGTTTCATGCCCATCTCGTCGATGTAGCGCATGTCGTACACGTCGACGCGGTGCTGCTTGATCAGCCGCTTCTCCTCGGGATCGACCGAACGGATGCCGATCTGCCGCACCTGCTCCGGTCGCAGCGCCGGCGCGCTGCCGCCGAGTTCGGTCAGCGCCTGCGGGCCAAGCCCGCACAGGCAGGCCACCGGCATGCCGTGCACATTGCCCGATGGCGTGACCTCGCTGGTGTTGAAGTCCGAGTGCGCGTCCAGCCACAGCACGCGCAGCTTGCGGCCCTGCTCGCGGCAATGCCGCGCCACCGCGGTGATCGAGCCGATGCCCAGGCAATGGTCGCCGCCAAGCATGATCGGCATGCGGCCATCGCGCAGTTCCGCGTAGCTGGCCTCCATCAGCGCGCGGTTCCAGGCCACCACCTCGTCCAGATGGCGGTAACCGTCGACCGGCGCCTGCCAGGGATTGCGCGGGCCGTCGATGTTGCCGACGTCGCGCACTTCCACGCCGCGATTGGCCAGCGCCTCGTGCAGGCCGGCGATGCGCAGCGCCTCCGGCCCCATCCGCGCACCGCGATGGCCGGCACCGATGTCGGTGGGAACGCCGATCAGGGACACCGGCAGAAAGGACGACTTCATGCGCATACGCTCCAGCCAAAAAAGTGGCCCAGTCTAGCGGGACCGGCTTGTCACGACTCGCCGCGTCGCAGCAGGCGGCATGCACATTGCGCCGGCAAAGGCGTGCGGTTGGACGCCTACGGCGCTGGCTGGCTAAGCTGCTCCACCGTTTCTGGAGGCCGCCTTGGAAGAGCCCTTGATCGTGACCCTGGAGGCCGCGTTCGCCGGGTTCACGTTCCTTCCCTGGTTCGCGTGGGCCCACAACAGCCTCAACCCCACGCTGATCCTGCGCGCGGACCACGTGGAGTATCGCGTCCTGCGCACGCGCACACGTCCATACCGTGAGATCGCCAGGGTGGATTATCGGAAGGCGTGGGGAACCGAGAACGTCGTGCTGGAGTTCCAGGGAGCGAAGACGACCTTCATCGCGAACACCGGGTTGCTGCGGCGCGCCAGAGAGACCATCGCTTTGTTGCAGCAACAGGGTTGCCCGCTTTCCGCGCGCGCGCAGTCCTTGCTCACGCCGCGAAGCCCGTAGCGCAGCTCGCGACAGCACGCGGCGATCCAACTGCGCTTCGGTTGAGCGGCTGTTGCCTCGCGTGTGTGCTGCTGCGTGCTTGCCATCCGCCACGCAACCCAACCTGCTCGCGTAACGCGCAGTTGTTCCCTGCTCGAATGAAGGCTCGTAGAAACTCGCGACAGACAGCAAAAACCCGCTTTTTCAGCGGGTTGATGTCACACCGAGGGCATCTGCGGATGCCGGCGGATCGAAGATGGTGCCGCTTATCCGAATCGAACGGATGACCTACTGTTTACAAGACAGTTGCTCTACCGACTGAGCTAAAGCGGCAAGGTGCATGACGCCCGCGGGCGGACCCGGGGCAGTCTACCTGCTGGCGCGAGCATCGACACGTCTTGCGGCGAAGCGCTGAACACCGGCAGGCGCGGCATTCTAGCGCAGCGTCGCGCAGTCCACGTTGCGCTGGCGCGCAGCGCCGAGTTGGCGGCGCAGGGTCGCGGCCTGCGCCGCGGAGTCGGCGCGCAGGTCCAGCCACCAGCGCGACTGGCCGCTGCCGCCGCTGGGGATCAGGTCGGCGTTGAAGCCGGCACGGGCCAGTTCCGCGCGGCGGCGCTCGGCCCCTTCGCGGCTGCGGTACTGGCCCAGGGCGATGGCATTGCCGGCCTCGCCCTGGCGCAACGGGTAATAGTCGCGGATACCGGCGGCGACGATGCGCTCGGTGGCCTGCCTGAGGCCGTCCTCGCCGCCGATGGTCGGCAGGATCACGCGGAAGCTGGTGGCATCGCTGTCTGCCGCCTCGCGCAGGCGCGGGCGCGGCGCTCCCGCGGCCAGCGCGGCGACGGCCACCTGGGCGGCATCGCGATCCGGGTACGGCCCCACGCTCAGGCACACCGCCGCGTCGGCGGCGGGCTTCGCTGCAGGCTCGACCTGGGCCTGGGTTGGAGCGGGCGCAGGCGCGGCAGCGGGTGGCGTAGACACGGCGGCCTGTGCGGCGGTCGTGGGAGCCGCCGGTGCGTCAGCCTGCGCCGGAACCGATCCGGCCGCATCGGCGGCGACGGCGGTGTCGGCCTGCGCAGCGGCTGGCGCGGCGACAGGCGCGGCCGCCGGCGGAGGGGGGGCAGCGGCCGGTGCCGGCGCCTCGTTGACCAGTTGCAGCGTCGCCACCCCGGCCGGCACGGCCGGCATCGGCACCGGGGGCGGCATCGGCGGCTGCATCGCCCACCACACCGCGACGCCGAGGTTGAGGATGGTCAGGACGACGAGCAGGGCGCGAACGAGCATGGCCGGATTCTAGAGCGTGCGATGCAGCTTGGGAGAGACAGTGGGGTCTGCGTGGGAGATGGCGGCCTCTTCGCAACCTCCTCCTGCGCCACGCCGCACCGCATCGCGGCCGCCGGCGCCGGCCCGCTCAGGCGGCACCGGCCGCTGCATGCGCCTGCGCCCACAGCGCCAGCCCGTCCAGCACCAACGCAGGGCGCTGCTCGGCTGGCGGCAGTGCGTGCAACAGCGGTGGCACGCCGCCGCCATGCAGCAGCAGCCGTGGCCGTCGTCCCAGCACGGCCTCGCCCTGCTGCAGGCTGCGTTCGATCAGCGCCACCGCGGCACCGTCGCAGCCGGAGGCCAGCGCGTCGGCCGTGTCGGCGGCGAACTCGTGGTAATCGCCGCCCTCGGCCGGCAGCTGCGCCGCCTTCTGCTGCAGGGCCTGGCGCATCACCGTGGGCGATGGCGCGATGCGGCCGCCGTGGTGCAGACCGTCGCGATCGAGCAGGTCCACGGTCAGCGCCGTTCCCACTCCCACCACCAGCACGTCGCCGCCGCCATGCGCGGCGAGCAGGGCCAGGAACCGGTCCACGCCGAACGCCTGCGGCCGCGCGTAGGCGATGCGGACCCCGGCGCAGACGGCCTCGGTCCGCGCCACCTGCACCTGCGCGAAGCGACTGCGCAACGTCTCCAGCACGGTCGCGGTCAGGGCTGGCGCGGCGACGCTGGCGACATAGGCGATGTCGCCCTGCGGCAGGGCCGCCACCGCCGCCGCGTCCATGGCTTCGGCCCCATGCGGCCAGGCCTGCACCGTGCCCGCCTGGCCGTTCTGCAGCGCGGCGAACTTGAAGCGCGAGTTGCCCAGGTCGAACAGCCAGTCGCTCATGCCGCCCTCACGCTGACATCGCCCGCATGCACCGGCTGCTCGCCGTCGGCGAAGGCCACGCGCAGCGCGCCGTCCTCGGCCAATCCGAGGGCCTTACCTTCGCGCAGCTGGCCGCCCTCGTCGATGCGCACGGCGCGTCCGGCCAGCAGATCCAGCGCGGCGTAGCGCGGCAGGAACGGCGCCAGCCCTTCCACGTCGAACAACGCCAGCGCCGGCAGCAGGTGCGACAGCACCGCCGCGGCGATCGCGTTGCGCGACACCGGGCCATCGGCGAGCCGGGTCAGGTCGATCCACGGCTGGTCGATGTCCGCGGCCGTGGCCGCCGGCATCGCCACGTTCAAGCCCAGGCCGATCACCGCCCGCGCCGGCCCGGCGAACTCGCCGCCGCCTTCCACCAGCAGGCCGCCCAGCTTGCGCCCGTCGGCCAGCAGGTCGTTCGGCCACTTCAGCCCGACCGTGGCGAATCCGGCCGAACGCAGGGCTTCGGCCACCGCCACGCCGGCCGCCAGGCTCAGGCCGCCCAGCCGGCCCAGCCCGCCCTGGAAGCTGCGCGCCACCGACAGGTACAGGTGCGCGGCCAGCGGCGAGGCCCAGACCCGGCCACGGCGGCCGCGACCGCCGGTCTGGCGCTCGGCCAGCAGCACCTCGCTGCCCTGCGCCGGCGCCGGCCGCTGCAGCAGCGTGGTGTTGCTGGAGACCAGGCTCCAGGCGACCTCCAGGCCGGCCAGTTCGGTACGCGCCGGCGCAGTCAGCCCGGCCCGGATCGCCGCGGCGTCGAGCAGTTCCAGCGGCCGCGCCAGACCATAGCCCTCGCCGGCCCGGCCTTCGATCTCCACCCCGGCCGCGCGCAGCGCCTGAATGCGCTTCCACACCGCGGCCCGGGTCAGCCCGCAGGCACGCGCCAGGGCATCGCCGGACAGGGGGCCCTTGCTGAGCCTGGCCAACAGTTCGCGCTCGTCCAACGCCGGTTCCATCGCCTCGTTTCGCCCCCGGGGGCGCCGCGGCGCACCCTCGTAAACCGAAAAGTATGCGGCAATGCCCCCCGAGCGCCCAGGGCCGGTGCCCTGCAGCGGGTGAAAACCGCGTTAGAATCCGGGTTCACCGCCGCTCGCCCTGGATGCCGACGATGCGCCGTTCCCTGCCCTGCCTGCTCCTGTTGCTGCTGCCCCTCGCTGCCGCCCACGCGTCGAATGTGCTGGCGGAGAAGCCGCACACCGACTGCACCTACGGCGACGCGGCCGATGCCGACAGCACGCCGACGCGTGCGCCGGCGACACATGCGCCATCCTCCACCAAGCCGGCCTCGACCACCACCGGCGGCGGTAGCGACAGCGACCTGGTGCCGCGCATGCGCATGCCGAAGTGGCACAGCTTCCTGCCGGGGATGTTCCGCTGATCCCACGCTGGCTGCGCGGGCTGTGGTCCAAGCCTGCTGCCATCGATGACGCCACCTGGCAGGCCGTGCGCCGCGACTGCGCCTGGGTTGCCGCCCTGGATGCGCCGCGCGAACAGCGCCTGCGGGCGCTGGCCAGCGAGTTCCTGCACCGCAAGACCATCTCGCCACTGGGCGGCCTGCAGTTGGACGCCCGCCAGTGCGGCCTGCTTGCCGCGCTGTGCTGCCTGCCGCTGCTGGAGTACGGCGTCGGCGGCATGCGTGGCTGGTCGCAGTTGCTGGTGTACCCGGACGCGTTCCGCGTGCAGCGCAGCCATGTCGACGCGGCAGGCGTCCTGCACGAGTGGGAGGACGAACTGACCGGCGAGTCCTGGGACAGCGGCCCGTTGATCCTGTCGTGGGCCGACGTGCAGGCCGACCTGGACGATCCGCGTGCCGGCTACTGCGTGGCGGTGCACGAGATGGCGCACAAGCTCGACGTGCTCGACGGCGCCCTGGACGGTACGCCGCTGCTGCCGCGCGCCTGGCAACGGCAATGGGCCGACGATTTCCAGCGCAGCTACGACGCCTTCTGCACGCGCGTGGACCGCGGCCGCGCCAGCGAGATCGACGCCTACGCCGCCGAAGCGCCGGAAGAGTTCTTCGCCGTGGTCAGCGAATATCACTTCTCCGCGCCCCAGCGGCTGCAACGCGCGATGCCGGAGGTGGCGGCGCATCTGGCGCGGTTCTATGGGCCGTCGCCGTTCGCTGCCGGGTGAGGTCGGCACAAAGGCCCAGAGCGCTGTTTCTTCGCTGTCCAATCTTGCCAGGGTGGAGTCGGTCGCCATCGACGAGCACACCTTGTCGCTCTCCCCATCGCTCGCCCAAGGCGCTCGCCCCACACCCCAACCCTGAGCATGAAGACATCCGGCATCGACACCAAACGCATCCTGCTGATGACCGCACTGGGCGCCTGCCTGCTCGGCGCCGTGGTCGTCGCGCCGTCCCTGCGTCACGCCGTGGAGGAGCGACGTGCGCGTCTGGACGAGGCGCAGTCACAACGCGTCACCCACTACAGGCAACGCCTGACACCCTGCACGGACGAGTTGGCCCAGCGCAACACGGCGACGCTTGCCTTGACCGCGGATGACGTGCTCATCGAGATCAGCCCGACCTTTTCACCGACACAGGGCGTGATCGTCTCTGCGGACTCGGTCCGCGGCTATCAGGGCGTCTCCGCGTTCAACCTGCCGGCACCGCCGCCCGGGATACCCTATTCGACCAACCCCGATCCCTCGGAGATCGCGCTCACGCCACCGACGCCTCTCGGCCCCGCACTTGGGCGACGCGTGCTGCAGACGCTGAAGACGGAAATCGACCACGCCGACACACCACCGACCTTTGGATTCGACGGCGTGACCTATCTGCTGATCCACGGCGACCAGTGTGCGCGCGCATGGACACCGCAACCAGGCGCCCGTGCCTACACACTCGCGCTGCTCGCCGATGGACTCGGCGAACTGAGCCACCAGACCGGGGAAGAGGCCCGCGTCACCAAGACCAATATACGCAACCTGCTGATCGAACTCGACGCGGACCGCCTGCAACTCGAACGCTGACCACGCATCGCGCGCCGTCCCTGGGTAAGGCTGGACCGTGCATCACACCAACTTCAAATCCCGCGCATGCGCCTGCGGGAACACCTTCTGCAGTTGCGTCGGCGACAGGCCCCACATGCGGCCGAGCAGGCCGGCGAACATGTCGCGGTAGTTGGTCAGCACCGGGTAGTCGCGGTCCTGGAACAGCTTGTCCTTGCTCACCGCCACCTGCTCGCCGGCGATGCGGCCGCCGTTGACTCCGCCGCCCAGCACCCAGTACGTGGTGCCATGGCCGTGGTCGGTGCCCTTGTCGCCGTTCTCGCGGAAGGTGCGGCCGAACTCGGACAGCACCACCACCACCGTATTGCGCCACTCCGGTCCCAGCGCCTCGGCATAGGCCGACAGGCCCTCGGACAGGTTGGCCAGGTTGTTGGCCAGCGCGCCGTCGGTGCTGCCCTGGTTGACGTGCGTGTCCCAACCGCCGACGTCGACGAAACCGAGCCGGTAGCGCTCGCGCATCAGCGTGGCGATGCGGCGGGTTTCGTCGGCGAAGGTGCGCGCGCTGGCGGCACCGCGGTTGGCCTGCTGCATCTCGTCGCGCAAGGCCTGCGAGACCTGCTGGCGCAGCGCCAGGCCGTCGTGCGCGGCGCTGGCCAGCTGCGTGCCGTGGTACATGCCGGCGAGGATGTCGGCCTGGCGCTGGTCGAAGGCCGGGGTCGGATTGCGCTTGAGCGAGAGATTGGGAATGTCGCCGCCGCCCTGGAAGCTCAGCGGCAGCGAATCGGTGAAGGCGATCGACGGCGTGCCGGTGGCCACCTGCGACAGCCGCGCCAGGAAGCCGGTGCGGTAGTCGCTGCGCTGCCCGGCCGGCTGCCCGGCCTCGATGCTGTCCTGGGTCTCGAAGTGGCTGCGCGACAGGTCGTCGGTGCCGGCGAAGGGCACGAACGCCAGTTGCTTGTCGTTCCACAACGGCATCAGGGTGTCGCGCAGCCGTGGGTTCAGGCCCCACTGCGTGTCCAGCGCGATGGCGCTGTTGGGATTGGCCGGATCCGGCTTGGCGATCGCCAGACTCGGCCGCGAGGCGTAGTAGAAATCGCTCGCGTACGGCACCAGCAGGTTGTTGCAGTCGTAGCCGCCGCGCAGGAACACCACCAACAGGCGCGGCGACGGCGCCGGTGCGGCGAACAGACGCCCGGCGAACGGCAGGCTGGCCGCGGCGGCGGCGGATGCGAGCAGGAAGCGGCGACGGTGCATGACGGAACTCCGGGCGGCCAAAGCCGCAGTCAGCGGTAATTGAAGTCAGGGGACGCCAGCAGGTAGCCGTTCCACTCCTGCTGCGAGCGTGCCTGCGCCAGCGCCTGGCGTGTGGCGTCGCTCAGTTGCGGCTCGATCGCGTGGTAGTACAGCGGCGTGCTCAGTTGCGGGAAGCCGCCGCGCTGCTGCCCGTCGACGGTGAACAGCTGGGTGTTGCCGTTGCCGATCGCGCGCGCGATCTCGAAGCGCTGCGCCATCTGCCCGGAGCTGTTCCAGGCGCTGGACTGCAGCGACCAGCCATCGGGCGTGATCCGTCCGAAGCTCGGCTCGCCCATCTGGTTCAACCAGCCCAGCAGCGGCTGCGGATTGACGATGGTCTGGCCGTCGTAGGCCAGGCGCAGCGCCGAGACCAGGAAGCGGTACGGATCCTTGAACTTGTGCGGCGCGCCGGCGGCCATCTCCGGCGCGGTGAACATCACCTGCAGCACCGCCGCGATGTCACCATCGCTGCGCTGGAAGGTGCGCGCCATCTTCTCCATCAGCGCCGGCGGCGGATCGTCGGCGACGAAGTACTCGGCCAACTGCCGCGAGATGAAGTGCGCGCATGCCGGCTGGCGCACGATCAGTTGCACCGCGCGCTCGACCTCGTCGAAGCCGCCGCCGGCGATGCGCTGACCGAGCAAGGTCTTGTCGCCGGGTTCGTGCCGCGCCGGATTGAACTCGAACGCGCCGCGGCGCACATACTGCGCCTGCAGCGCCGGCGGCAGCTTCGGCGGCCCGTCGCGGTCGACCGGCGCGATGCCGACACCGGTCAGGATCAGTGCCAGTTGCTGCACGTCCTTCTGCGTATAACCGGCATCGACGCCGAGGGTATGCAGTTCCATCAACTCGCGCGCGTAGTTCTCGTTGACCTTGCCCTTGGCGTTCTGCGCGTTGTCCAGGTACTCCAGCATCGCCGGACTCTCCAGCGTCGCCATCACCAGGTCGGAGAACTTGCCCAGGGCATGCGGGCGGATCGCGTTGTCGGCGTAGTCGGCCACGGTCCAGTGCAGGCGGCCCTTGTCGGCGAACACGCTGAAATGGTTGAGCCAGAACCACACCATCTGCTCGCGCAACTGGTCGGGCGCATAGATCGCGCGCAGCAGCTGCGCCTGCCGCGCCTGGTTCAACAGCAGATCGCCGCGCTGCTGCGCGGCCTTCTTCGCCGCGACCTTGGCATCGCCGTCGGGCATCGCCTTGATCGCCTGCTGCGCGGCGGCCTGCTGCTTGAGCAGTTCCTGCACCGGCGTGTGCAGCGCCGCGTAGCCGTCCAGTTGCGCGCGCACCGGCGCCGGCAGGGCGGCATCGCCGGCGTCGGCCTGCAGCTGCTCGCGCAGGAAGCGCTTGCGGCCATCGCGCTCGAACTGCGCCACGCTGGCGCTGTCCAGGCCGATGGTCATCGACTGCAACCAGCGCGCGTCGTCGCGCTTGATCACCTTGTCGGTGGCGGCGATGGCGCCGACAGTGAACAGCACCAGCAGCGCCGACAGCAGCAGCCGCTGGGTGTTGCGCAACACACGCCGGCCGCGCACGCGCAGACGCGTTGCTGCAGGACGATGCCGGGGTTCGGACATGCGGGGCTCCTGGACGAAAAGCGGCGTGAAGACCGGCGCAGTATCGCCAGCTGGGCGCCGGTCGCGTTAAGCCACTGTCGGAAACCTCCCGGTCATTTGCACGGGATTCACCTGCTGCTGCGGTGCAGCGCTGCCGCTTGCGGGTGAGCCAGTGTGTCAGCCCTGCCGCAGCGTGGGATATGGGTCTCAACCGGCCGGAACTGTTCCTGCGCCTACAGCCCCGGCGGCAGGGTGACCAGGAAACGCGCCCCGCCCAGTTCCTCGGAGCGGCTCACCTGTAGTTCGCCGCGGTAGCCCTTGACCAAGTCCTGCACGATCGCCAGGCCGATGCCGTGGCCGTGCACGCGCTCGTCGCCACGCACGCCGCGCTGCAGGATGTGGGCGACCTCTTCCGGCGCGATGCCGGGACCGTCGTCCTCCACCGCGATGATCAGGCCGGCGCGGCGGCTGCCGGCGGCCGGCTCCGGCCGCACGCTCAACAGCACCCGCCGGCGCGCCCACTTGAACGCGTTCTCCAGCAGGTTGCCGAGCAGTTCCTGCAGGTCGCCAGGCTCGCCATGGAAGCGCGCGCTCGGCTCGATGTCGAACTCGCACAGCACGCCCTTGGCGGCATAGACCTTCTCCAGGCCACGCACGATCTCTTCGGCATTGGGCTCGATCGGCAACGGCGCGGCGAACAGCTTGTGGCCGCTGGAGGCGGCGCGTGCGAGTTGGTAGGACACCAGGTTGTTCATGCGCCGCAGCTGCACATCCAACTCTTCGCGCAGCTCCGGTCCCTGCGCGCCGCTGTCGAGCTGGGTGCGCAATACCGCCAGCGGGGTCTTCAGGCTGTGCGCCAGGTCGGCCAGGGTGTTGCGCTGGCGGTCCAGGTTCTCGCGCTCGCTCTCGATGAAGGCATTGATGCTGTCGGTCAGCGGCTCCAGTTCGCGCGGGTGGCGATCGCCCATGCGCATCGCTTCGCCGCGCTGCACCTTGGTCAGTTCGTTGATCACCCGGCGCAGCGGGCGCAGGCTCCATTGCAGGATGAAGGCCTGCAACACCAGCAGGATCAGGCCGGCGCCGCCGAGGTTGAACCACACCCGGCCGCGGAACACGCGCAATTGCGCGCCCAGCGCACGGGTGTCTTCCATGATGTAGATGGTGACCGGGGTTTCCTTGTCGCGACGCACGTAGGCCAGGCCGATGCCGTAGCGGTAGACCTCGCCCTGGCTACCGTCGATCTGGGTGATCGGCCAGGGACCGTCGAAGGTTTCCTGGCGCGGTTCGAGCATGCCACCCGTGGGCGGCAGCGGCCCCTCGCTGGACATCGAGACCCAACGTTCGTTGGGCAGCACGATCTGCGCGTACAGGCCGCTGCCCGGCCGGTCGAAGTGCGGGTCCGGCGGCGGCTTGTCATAGTTGATGTACAGCGAGCCGTCGCGCGCCACGTCGACGTTGTTGGCGTAGGCGGTGGCGTAGCTCTTCAGGCGCTCGCGCAGGTTGCTCAGCGCGGTGTCGGCGAAGGCTTGGTCCAGCGCATAACCGGCCGCAGCCAGGAACGCCACCAGGCTCAGGCTGGCGGCCAGCAGTTGCCTCGCCTGCAGGGAGCGGGGGCGCCAGCGCTTGTACCACCTGGGTCGTGCCGCCACGCGGTCGCTTCCTCGGTGTGCTCGCCGGCGCCTGCGATCAGCCTTCGGTGCGCGGAATCGCGAACCGGTAGCCGCGGCCGCGCACGGTCTCGATCGGCTTCAACTCGCCGTCCGGGTCCAGCTTCTTGCGCAGGCGGCCGATGAAGACTTCGAGCACGTTGGAGTCGCGGTCGAAATCCTGCTGGTAGATGTGCTCGGTCAGGTCGGCCTTGGAGACCAGTTCGCCGGCATGCATCATCAGGTACTCGAGCACCTTGTACTCGTAGCTGGTCAGGTCGACGTTGCTGCCGCTGACGCTGACGGTCTGCGCCGCCAGGTCCAGCGCGACCGGACCGCATTCCAGGGTCGGCTTGCTCCAGCCGGCGGCGCGGCGCAGCAGTGCATTGACGCGCGCCAGCAGCTCTTCGACGTGGAACGGCTTGACCAGGTAGTCGTCGGCGCCCTGCTTGAGGCCTTCGACCTTGTCCTGCCAGCTGGAACGCGCGGTGAGGATCAGCACCGGGAACTTCTTGCCTTCGTCGCGCAGCGCCTTGATCAGCTCCATGCCCGACATCTTCGGCAGGCCGAGATCGATGATGCCCACGTCGAAGGGCACTTCGCGGCCCATGTACAGGCCTTCCTCGCCGTCCTGCGCCGCATCCACCGCAAAACCTTCGCGCTTCAGGCGAGCGGCCAGGGTCTCTCGCAGCGGAGCTTCGTCTTCGACCAGAAGGATACGCATAACTCTCCCTAGTAACTTACAGGTGGCCGGTGGCCGGGGCGGTGTGTGGAACCTGAACCGAACTATCCGGACTCACGGGTGATCGTCGCGTGGTGGCTCGGGAGGCTCGCCCGACCGCGGCGCCCGCGGCGGTGCCGCACGGCCAGGTTGCGGATCGTCCATGTAGCGTACCCGCCCACGGCCATCCATGTACTTGACGCGGTTGATGTCGCGGCCATCGAACGGCACGCGCTCGGCGCCGAGGATCTGCCCGCCGGTGGAACGCTGCACCCGGCGCACCGCGTCGGACAGCGAACTGCCGCCATAGTCGCGGTTGCGCCCCGCATCGCGCTCCGGCGGCGCCATCACGCCCGGCATGGGCGGCTGCTGCGCACGGCCGTGGCCAGCCGCGACCGACGCCAGCGCGAGCGCGAACACAGCGGCAAAGCGGTAGTGGCGGGAAGCGGAAGAAGTCACGACGGGCATCCTAACGGACTGATCGGAAACGTTCAAAACTTGTGAAGCGCGACACCTCTCGGGAAGGAAGACGACCTCGAGAAATCGAGGCAAATTCTTGATTTTTCGGGGTGAATCCGGTCTGAACTTTTCCGGGCGCCATGGGCGACATTCAGTCAAATGAACCTGTCGAGGACCGATGCAAGGGTCGCGCCAGCGGTCTGGAGACGCCCTCGGCAGGTGTTTCACAGCGTCTCCCGGCAGGCAGAGACTAGTCGCCAGACCCTGAACAGACTCCCTGAACAAGCGACGGAAAAGTGGGATACGGGTCGGTCGCCGGTCAGGGCGCCATGCCGTCGGAGGCGGCGCGCGGAGGCGATGCCGGCCCGCCGCCACGCAACAGGGGCGGTCCGAATACGCCCCCAGGATCGGTCAGGCCGCCGCGCGCGCCGCCCCGTCGGTGACCGCCAGCGCCCTCTCCAGCAGCGCCCAGTCGGCCCCGGGGCGGTGCGCCCCTTCGCTGAGCACCTGGCGGAAGGCGCGGCCGCCGGGCTGGCCATGGAACAGGCCGAGCAGGTGGCGGGTGATGTGCTTGAGCGCCAGGCCCTCGGCCAGGCGCGCCTCGACGTAGGGACGCAGCGCGCGCAGCAACTCGGCGCGCGGGCGCAGCGCGGCGCCGGTCAGGGCCGCGTCCAGCCGGTGCAGGACATACGGGTCGTGGTAGGCGGCGCGACCCAGCATGACCCCGTCCACCGCCTGCAACTGCGCCTGCGCCGCCTCCACCGCGGCCAGGCCGCCGTTGAGCACCACCTGCAACTGCGGCCGCTCGCGCTTGAGCCGATGCGCCCAGTCGTAGCGCAGCGGCGGCACCTCGCGGTTCTCCTTCGGCGACAGGCCCTGCAGCCAGGCATTGCGCGCGTGCACCACGAACAGCCCGCAGCCGGCGGCGGCGACCTGGTCGACGAAGGCCAGGAACACCGCGTAGTCGTCGTCCTGGTCCACGCCCAGCCGGCACTTCACCGTCACCGGGATGTCGACAGCCTCGACCATCGCCGCCACGCACTCGGCGACCAGTGCCGGCTCGCGCATCAGGCAGGCACCGAAGCGCCCGGCCTGCACCCGGTCGGACGGACAACCGCAATTGAGGTTGATCTCGTCGTAGCCCCAGTCCTGGCCGATCCGCGCCGCCTGCGCCAGCAGCGCCGGCTCGCTGCCGCCGAGCTGCAGCGCCACGGGGTGCTCGGACGCATCGAAATCCAGCAATCGCGCGCGATCGCCCAGCACCACCGCATTGGCATGCACCATCTCGGTGTACAGCCGCGCCGACGGCGCCAGCAGCCGGTGGAACACCCGGCAATGCCGGTCGGTCCAGTCCATCATGGGGGCGACGGACAGGCGAATTTCGTGAATGTTCGGCGTAAGCATGCGAAGTAGGCTAGCGGCGTGTTCACGGCCGGCGCATCGGTGACAGGGGCCATTATCCCGCAACGCGGCGGCGGTGGCGTCAGATCGGGCGAACGGTCGCTCGCAGCCAGCCCGCGACATCCTGAAGCCGGGCACCGATCTTGTGGTTGAAGGTCCGCTCGACCTCCCATGAGACGCCCTTGCCCTGGGCGAACGCTGCGCGATACTTCTTGATCATGTTCGCAGGATCCTGCGCCAACTCCTGCATCAACTGTGGGACGCTCCAGACCGACAGGTCGACATGTAGCCCGAGCGCGCGCTCCAGAATGCCCGGCAGTTCGCCGTAACGAGTCGTGTCGCCGCTGGTGTGGACACTTTCACACTCGTGCTTGGCGCATTGGCGGCGCATGCCATGGCAGCAGCCGCGGAGCGCGCCACCGCCGACAGGGACCCGCGCCCGCCGGCGCGGGTCGGAGTGCCTCAGCCGATCTGACCCAGGTTGTTGATGCCGAACTGCGGCACGATCAGGTTGGGGATTTCGACGATGTTGTTGGCGGGAATGCCCGACGCGCCGATGGTGCCGATCGAGGCCAGATATCCGGGATCGGACGCCCCCGGATGGGCGAAGATCACCAGCACGCTGGCCGGCGGCGGCCCACCAAGGCTGGCCAGCGCGGCGGCCACATCGGCTGCGGAAACGTGGCCTGCATTGGAATGGTTGACCCAGGCCGCAGGCGCGGCATTCGGGTCGGTGGAGACGTAGATGACCGCGGCGCATGTGATCAGGCCGAAGGCGCGGGTGATGCCGGGCACCGGGCCGATGGCCTGGGCCGCCGATGCGTTGACGCCCAGGTCGTTGCCGGCCCCGGCCAGATAGGGCAAGGGACCGGCCACGACGCCGTTCTGCACGTCAGTGACGAAGCGGCTGATGTTCACTGGATGACCGAAGGTGCCGTTGTGGTTGTAGATGGGCATGACGATGTCCTTGGCTGGATGGGAGTGGAATCGGCGCTGACGCACTACGCCGCCACGCCACGCCGCGGCGCAATCAGGCGTATCCGTATTTGCCGATGCCGGTGATCAGGAACGCCGGCGCACCCGTGATGTGAAACGCACCGCGGCACATCGCACGGGCGCTTGACCCGTCGCCGCATCCGGCCTATCGTGCGCTCGCCGAAGGTATCCATCGCTTCATTCGGATGAAGGGATGGATTTAAACGGGAATCCGGTGACGGCCGGCGCCGCAAGCGCCTGCCCATTCCGGAGCTGCCCCGCAGCGGTGAATGGAAACGACCTCCGTCAATGGCACTGGGCCGGCGCATGCCGGCCTGGGAAGCGACGGACAGTAGGTGCGCAGCCGGCACGGTGCGCGTGTCCATCAGCCCGAATACCGGCCCCGGCCGGAGGACCGTACGTCCTCCGATTCGACCTGGCGCCTCCGCGGGGAGGCGGCCGGACCGCGACCCGGCCTTGCGCCGCGCCGCGTCGTCCGCCTGCCCGCGCGGTACCGGTTCGCCCGCGGGGGCGAAGGTCGCTGGCGTGGCGGGCGGTCCGTGCGAACGGGACGCGCGGCGCGCGGTTCCTTCGTTCCTCAATGCCCTTGAACGCAATGAGGAAACGCAACATGACGATCGTGACCAACCTGGGCTTCCCGCGCATCGGTGCGCGGCGCGAGCTCAAGCAGGCGCTGGAACGCTACTGGCGCCGCGACATCGACGGCGCGCAACTGCAGGACACCGCACGCGACCTGCGCCTGCGCCACTGGCAGCTGCAACGCGAGGCCGGGGTGGACGTGCCGCCCAGCAACGACTTCAGCCTGTACGACGCGATGCTCGACACCGCGTTCCTGTTCGATGCGATCCCGCAACGCTACCGCGCGCTGGCCGATGCCGATCCGCTGGCCGGCTACTTCGCGATGGCGCGCGGCACGCAGGAGCACGGCCTGGACCTGCATGCGCTGGAAATGACCAAGTGGTTCGACACCAACTACCACTACCTGGTGCCGGAGCTGGCGCGGCGCCAGCACTTCCGCCTGCGCGGCGACAAGCCGGTGGTGGAGTTCCTGGAAGCCAAGGCGCAGGGCATCCAGACCCGGCCGGTGCTGATCGGGCCGGTGACCTTCCTGGCGCTGTCCAAGACCGTGGATGGCAGCGACCGCTGGGCGCTGCTGGACAGCCTGCTGCCGGTGTACGCCGAACTGCTGCAGCGCCTGCATGCGGCCGGCGCCGGCTGGGTGCAGCTCGACGAGCCGGCACTGGTGCTGGACCTGGACGACGCCGCACGCGCCGCTTATCGACGTGCCTATGATTTCCTTTCGCAGGCGACGCGGCCGAAACTGCTGCTGACCAGCTATTTCGGCGAGTTGGGCGACAACCTCGACCTGGCGATGGCGCTGCCGGTGGACGGCATCCACGTGGACCTGGTGCGCGGCGTGGCGCAACTGGACGCGGTGCTGCAGGCCTTGCCGGCCGGACGCGTACTCTCCGCCGGCCTGGTCAACGGCCGCAACGTGTGGCGCACGCCGCTGGACAACGCGCTGACCCTGGCCCGCTACGCCGCCGGCCATGTCGGCCGCGAGCGGCTGTGGCTGGCGCCCTCGTGCTCGCTGCTGCACGTGCCGGTGGATCTGCAGCAGGAAACCAGGCTGGACCGCGAACTGGTCGGCTGGCTGGCCTTCGCCAGGCAGAAGCTGCAGGAGCTGCGCACCCTGGCCGATGCGCTGGACGACCAGCCGCAGGCGCAGGCCGCGCTGGACGCGGCGCGCGATGCGCTGGCCAGCCGTCGCGCCTCCGCGCGCGTGCATCGCGCCGAAGTGGCGCGGCGGGTGGACGCGCTGACCGACGACGCCGGCCGCCGGCAGTCGCCGTATGCGAAGCGCCGCCAGGCACAGCAGGCGGCGTTGCGGCTGCCGCTGTATCCGACCACCACCATCGGCTCGTTCCCGCAGACCGAGCAGGTGCGGCAAGCACGTGCGCAGCACAAGGCCGGCAAGCTCGACGATGCCGCGTACGACGCGTTCCTGGCCGCGGAGACCGAACGCTGCGTGCGTGCGCAGGAGCAACTGGGTCTGGACGTGCTGGTGCACGGCGAGTTCGAACGCAACGACATGGTCGAATACTTCGGCGAGCAGCTCGATGGCTTCGCCTTCACCCGGCACGGCTGGGTGCAGAGCTACGGCTCGCGTTGCGTCAAGCCGCCGATCATCTACGGCGACGTGCAGCGCCCGGCACCAATGACGCTGCGCTGGACCACCTACGCGCAGTCGCTGACCGAGCGGCCGATGAAGGGCATGCTGACCGGGCCGGTGACGGTGCTGCAGTGGTCGTTCGTGCGCGACGACCAGGAGCGCGCGCAGACCTGCCGGCAGATCGCGCTGGCGCTGCGCGACGAGGTACGCGACCTGGAGACGGCCGGCATCGGCGTGATCCAGATCGACGAGCCGGCGATCCGCGAAGGCCTGCCGCTGCGCCGCGCCGACTGGCAGGCGTACCTGGACTGGGCGGTGCAATGCTTCCGCATCGCTGCGGCCGGGGTGCGCGATGCCACGCAGATCCACACCCACATGTGCTACTCGGAGTTCAACGACATCATCGAGGCGGTGGCGGCGATGGACGCGGACGTGATCTCGATCGAGACCTCGCGCTCGCGCATGGAACTGCTCGATGCGTTCGTTCGCTTCCGTTACCCGAACGCGATCGGGCCGGGCGTGTACGACATCCACTCGCCGCGCGTGCCGAGCACGCAGGAGATGGTGGAGTTGCTGGAGAAGGCGCGTGATGTGCTGGATCCGCAGCAACTGTGGGTCAATCCGGATTGCGGGCTGAAGACCCGCGGCTGGGCGGAAACCCGCAACGCGCTGCAGGCGATGGTGGCGGCGGCGCAGCAGTTGCGCAGTCGGCACGCGCAGGCGGCCTGACCTGGCGATGCCCGGCGCCAGGTGCGCCGGGCATCGCGATGGTTGCAGCATGTCCGGCATCCCAGTTCGGCGTGCATTGCTGCATTGCGTCTTTGTCCGGCAATGTGCGCTGGCTATAACCACAGGCGAACGCGTGGCGAGGGGGCGCTGCGTCCTCGCCGACGCGCTGCCGGCGGCGCAGTGCGCCGCGAGATCCGGTAGATGCGTCTGCTTCTCAGCACCGCCAGGGAGAGCGCGTCATGCCGAAGCTGTCGAACCTGTCCGCCGTCTGCGTCCTGTGTCTCGTCGTCCCCGCCGCCGCACTGCACGCGGCCGAACTGATTCCTAAACAATTGGCCGGACCGCCCGAGGAGTTCGCGCAGATGCGCGCACCCGCCCCGGCGGAAGCGGCGATCCTGTCCAAGAGCGCGTTGCTGCCGGTGGAATTCTCCGCCGCGCGCAGCGGCGGCCCCGCGCAATGGCAGACCACCCTGCCGGTGGAGAACGGCAAGCTGCGTTTCGTGGTGCTGTCCGGCGACCACGATTGGCAGCCGCGCCTGAGCGCACCGGCCACGGCCAGCGCGCGCATGGGCACCGCTGCCGCCACGCCGATGCTCGCCCCCAGCGCCAAGGCCACCCAACTGGGCGCCGGCGGCGCCGCGCTGCCGGCCCGCGAGTACCACGTGGACAGCGCCGCCAATGGCGACTGGACCCTGACCCTGCAGGCCGATGGCAGCAATACGGCGCAGCGCGGCTATGTGCTGATGGAAGGCGATCCGCGCACGCAACTGGCGTCCTACCCCAGCGACCGCGCGCAACTGCAGCGCGGCCAGCGCATCGGCCTGACCGCCCTGCTCGGCGGCATCGATGCGCAGGGCGGCGTGTCGCTGGCGCGCAGCGCCGGCAGCGGCCGCATCGACACCGCGCAGCTGCGGGTGATCGCACCGGACGGCTCCGTCAGCCAGTGGCCGATGGCCGACGACGGCCGCCACGGCGACGGCGCCGCGGGCGACGGCGTGTATGCCGGCGACTTCCCGGCGACCGCCACCGGTACCTACATCGCGCAGGTGGTGGTCCATGGCCACGACGCCGGCGGCCAGGCCTTCGTGCGCACCAGCGAGCACGTGCTGCCGGTGTTGGACACCACCTTGCGCATCACCGCCGATGCCGTCGCCGCCAGCGCCCAGCCCGGCACCCGGCTGACCCTGCCTATCCCGGTGCGCATCGGTGGCGGCCAGGCGCCGGCGCACTATCGCGTGCTCGGCGAACTGTGGGGCACCGGCCGCGACGGCAGTGCGGTGCCGGTGGCCTGGCTCGGCGGCATGCTCGCGCCGCAGGACGAACGCCTGCCGCTGAGCGTGGACGAGCGCTGGATCGCCCGCGCCGGCGCGCGTGCGCCGTTCACCCTGCGCAACCTGCGCGTGGAGGACCCGGACAACTTCGTGCCGCTGGCCACGCGCGCGACACTGCCGCTGACCCTGCCGGCGTTGCGCCGCAGCAGCGTGGCGCGCAGCACCGGCGCGATCGACGAGAGCATGCGCATGGGCGAGCGCCCGGCGCAGTTGAGCGCCGCCACCACCGACATGCAGGCGCAGGCCACCGGCAAGCGCCTGGTACTGGTGCACGGCTACTGCTCGGGCGGGGTGTGGCCGGTGGCGCAGTTCACCAACGCCTCCGCGTTCCTGGACGTCAACCAGAACCGCAGCAACGACCAGTTCGCGCAGCGCCTGGCGCAGTTCGGCAGCCAGTGGAACTCGTTCGGCACGGTGGCGCACAGCCAGGGCGGCATGGCCGCGCTGCATCTGTACGTGTACTACTGGAGCGGGCTGGACAACGCCAGCGGCGGGCGGGTGATGCAGTCGGTGGGAACCCCGTACCAGGGCACCAACCTGGCCGGCATCCTGGCCACGGTGGGCTCGTGGTTCGGCGTGGGCTGCGGCACCAACAACGACCTGACCTATGACGGCGCCAAGGCCTGGCTGGCCGGCATCCCCAACTCGGCGCGGGCGCTGGTGAACTACTACACCACCTCCTTCGCCAAGACCAACTGGTACACCAACGACTACTGCAATGCGGCCTCGGACCTGGTGCTGAGCGACCCGGAAGACGGCACGGTGGAGCAGGTCAACGGCCAGCTGCCCGGCGGCGTCAATCGCGGGCATACCACCGGCGAGTGCCACACCACCGGCATGCGCGATCCGGCGCAGTACCTGGACGCCAGCCGCAACGCGACGATGAACGCCAACGCGGCGCGTTGAGGGCTGGGAATGGGGAATCGGGAATGGGGAATCGGCAGAGCAAACGCCGTACTGCGGCTGCTGATGGTCCCCTTCCCTATTCCCGGCCCCATTCCCTGCTTCATCGGAAATGCCACCGTGCAGTGACTGGAGAGCGGGGATGATCGTCGATGCAGACGGTCGGCGCCGCGACCATGGATTAGGGCAAGCGGGTGCTTAGCCGCTGTTGCTGTTGCTGTTGCTGCTCCCCATTCCCGATTCCCGAATCCCCACTCCCCGCCTCACCGAAACACGACCGTACGATGCCCGTTGAGCAGGATGCGATGTTCGACGTGGCGGCGCACGGCGCGGGCGAGCACTTGCGATTCGGTGTCGCTGCCCAGGCGCACCAGCTCGCGCGGGGTCATGGCGTGGTCCACGCGGGCCACGTCCTGTTCGATGATCGGGCCTTCGTCCAGGTCGCCGGTGACGTAGTGCGCTGTGGCGCCGATGATCTTGACCCCGCGCGCGTGCGCCTGGTGGTAGGGCTGCGCGCCCTTGAAGCTCGGCAGGAAGCTGTGGTGGATGTTGATCGCGCGCCCGGCCAGGGCCGCGCACAGCGTCGGCGACAGGATCTGCATGTAGCGGGCCAGCACCACGAGGTCGATGCGTTCGCGTTCGACCAGCGCCAGCAACTGCGCTTCCTGTGCGTCGCGATTGGCGGCGCTCACCGGCAGGTGATGGAAGGGCACGCCGTAGGAGCCGGCCAGCGCGGCGAAATCGGGGTGGTTGGAGGCCACCGCGGCGATATCCACCCGCAACTGGCGGCTGTGTGCGCGGAACAGCAGGTCGTTGAGGCAATGGCCCTGCTTGCTGACCAGGACCAGCAGACGCGCACGGCGGCGCGCGTCGTGCAGTTGCCAGTCCATCGCGTAGTCGGCGGCCAGCGGCTCCAATTGCAGCTTCACCGCGGCGACGACGCCGTCGGCCGGCACGTCGAAATGCACGCGCAGGAAGAAGCGGCCGCTTTCCTCGTCGCCGAACTGCTGCGCATCGAGGATGTTGCAGCCATGCTCGAACAGCAGGCCGCTGACGCGGAAGACGATGCCGGTACGGTCCGGGCAGGACAGGGTCAGGATGTAGTCGTGGCGCATTTGCCGATGATAGGGGACCCGTACCCTCACCCCAACCCCTCTCCCGGTGGGAGAGGGGCTAAGAGCGATCCAGCCGAAGCCGGCTTTTCCTTCTCCCTCCGGGAGAAGGTCCCCGAAGGAGCGGATGAGGGTTCGGGCGAAGCCTCGTGCAATCGAAACACACCGCATGTGCTGCGCGCTCGTACCCTCACCCCAACCCCTCTCCCGAGGGGAGAGGGGCTAAAAGCGATCCAGCCGAAGCCGACTTTTCCTTCTCCCTCCGGGAAAAGGTGCCCCGAAGGGGCGGATGAGGGTGCGGGCGAAGCCTCGCGTAATCGAAACATCGCGTGCGCTGCGCGCTCGTACCCTCACCCCCAACCCCTCTCCCGAAGGGAGAGGGGCTAAGAGCAATCCAGCCGAAGCCGGCTTTTCCTTCTCCCCTCGGGAGAAGGTGCCCCGAAGGGGCGGATGAGGGTCCGGGCGAAGCCTCGTGCAATCGAAACATCGCGTGCGCTGCGCGCTCGTACCCTCACCCCAACCCCTCTCCCGGAGGGAGAGGGGCTTGGCCATGCTTGCACTGAAATCAGGTCGCGGCTGACGTCGCGCCCGCGACGTTGCTCACTCGCAGGCCTCACTCCGGACGCAGGCGCAGCGCCAAACGGCGGTTGACCTTCTCCAGGCGCGCCAGCGAATCCTCCACCGACATGCCGACCGCTTCGTGGGTGGTGATGTGCGCGCGCAGGTGCGCCGGATCGTCCAGGTCGCCGCGCACCAGGAACACGTTCTCGCCATCCTCCACCTCGCCGATCTCGCGGCTGAGCACCACGTGGTCGACCTGGTCGAAGCCGTATTCCTTGGCCAGCGGCAGCAGCCGCGCCACCATGCGCTCGCTGATCGCATCCGGCGCGCGGCCGCAGGCGGCGTCCAGCGCATGCACGCCCTCGCGGATCTGCGCGTACAGCAGGTGGTCCGGATGGTCCGGATGATCGGGTCCGGGTACGGCCTCGCGTACGACCGCGCGCGGCGGCTGGATCGGCGCTCTGTCGCCGGGGTCGGACGAATTCGGACTCATGGCATCCTCCTGTGATGCGCCAGCAAAGCGCCGCACCTTAGCGGCAAGCGCGCGCCAGGCTCAAGCGGGCACGCAGTGTGCCGCATGCGCCGCCAAGGTCCGCTGAAGATCCGCCAGCGTCGCTCAGGCCTGGCCGGCGCGGCGCGCGGCGACCTTGGCCAGCGCCGCCCAGTCCAGCTCGCCGTCGCCGTGCGCGATCGCGTCGATGAAGGCATCGCGCAGCACCCCCGCCAGCGGCATCGGCACATGCCGGGTCTCGCCGGCGTTCAACGCCAGGCGCACGTCCTTCAGGCCCAGCGTGGCCTTGAAGCCGGCCGGACTGTAGCGCTGTTCGGCGATCATGCCGCCATAGGTCTGGTAGGCCGGTGCGGCGAACACGGTGCTGGTGAGCATATCGAGGAAATCGGCCGCCTCCACGCCATGCCCGCGCACCAGCGCCGACGCCTCGGCCATGGTGCCGATGGCGCTGGCCAGGCACAGGTTGGCGGCGAGCTTGACCGCGTTTGCCTGTTCCGGCGCGGTGCCGAAATACCAGGTCTTGCGGCCGATGACATCGAGCAAGGGCTGTACCCGCGCCAGCGCCGCGGCATCGCCGGCAGCCAGCAGGTTGAGCTGGCCGGCCGCGGCCACCTCGACCCGACCCAGCACCGGCATCGCCAGATAGGCGACGCCGCGTTCGGCATGCAGCGCGTGCAGTTCGCGCGCCAGCGCCACCGAGATGGTGGCCATGTTGACGTGCACGCTGCCGGCAGTGAGCGCGTCCAGCGCGCCGCGATCGAGCAGGGTCTCGCGCACCGCGGTGTCGTCGGCCAGCATCGAGAACAGCACCGGCCCGCGCACCGCATCGGCCGGTTGCGCGGCCAGTTGCGCACCGGCCTCGAGCAGGGGCTGCGCCGCCGCGGCGCTGCGGTTCCACACCGTCAACGCATGGCCGGCACGCAGCAGGTTGAGCGCGATCGGCTGGCCCATCGTGCCCAGGCCGAGAAATCCAATCGTCGTCATTGCAGGCTCCCTGAAGAAATCGAAATGAAGGCGGCCAACCGCGCGCGCGGCGCGTCGGTCAGGCGTCGAACACGCCGCGCGCCGCATGCGGCTCGCAACGCAGGTACTGCGGCGACGGCCGCAGCCGCGCGCCCAGCGCGGCGGCCGCATGCCATGGCCAGCGCGGATCGTAGAGGATGCCGCGGGCCAGCGCGATGGCGTCGGCGCGGTCCTCGGCGAGGATGGCTTCGGCCTGCTGCGGCTCTGTGATCAGGCCCACCGCGATCACCGGCATGCGCAGCGCGCGGTGCAGCGCCTCGGCCAGCGGCACCTGGTAGCCGGGCGCCACCGGAATGCGCTGGCGCCGGTCCAACCCGCCGCTGGACACGTGCAGATAATCGCAGCCCTGCGCCTGCAATGCCTGCGCCAGCACCTCGCTCTGCGCCAGGTCCCAACCGCCGTCGACCCAGTCGGTCGCGGAGATACGCACGCCCACCGCGATGTCGGGCGCCACGGCGGCGCGCACCGCCGCATGCACGCGCAGCAGCAGGCGCATGCGGTTCTCCAGGCTGCCGCCATAGGCATCGGCGCGCTGATTGCTCAGCGGCGACAGGAACTGGTGCAGCAGGTAGCCGTGTGCGGCGTGCAGTTCGATCAACTCGACGCCGAGGCGCTCGGCGCGTCGCGCCGACGCCACGAACGCCTCGACGATGGCGTCGATGCCGGCCAAGTCCAGCGCCTGCGGCGGCGAACCATCCTGGTCGAACGCCTGCGCCGACGGCGCCACGGTCTGCCAGCCGTTCGGTTGGTCGGGCGCGATCGCGCCGCCGCCGTCCCAGGGCTTGCGCGTGGACGCCTTGCGCCCGGCATGCGCGAGCTGGATGCCCAGCGGCATCGGCGACCAACGCCGCACCGCGCGCAACACCGTATCCAGCGCCGCCTCGGTGGCATCGTCCCACAGGCCCAGGTCGGCGTAGCTGATGCGTCCACGCGGCTCCACCGCGGTCGCCTCGAGGATCAGCAAGCCGGCGCCGGACTGCGCCAGTTGGCCCAGGTGCTGCACATGCCAGTCGCTGGCACGGCCGTCCTCGGCCGAGTACTGGCACATCGGCGCGATCACGATGCGGTTGGACAACGACAGCGGCCCCAGGGCGAGGGGCGAGAACAACTGGCTCACGATGCGGATCCGTGGAAACGCCGCGCGCGGCGTGGGAGGCGGCCATTGCACTCCTGCCGTACAGCGCGATCAACCACTGCCGGTGGATCAGTTCGTGCCGGGATTCGGAACGCGCGCCGCGGCCGGCAGCAGGAACGCCAGCGCCTGCGCGCACGATTGCTCCACTTTCAGGCTCAGCAACTCGTCGCCGCGGGTGCGACCCAGGTTGACCGCGGCGATCGGCAGGCCGGCCTTGGCCGCGGCCTGCACGAAGCGGAAGCCGGAATAGACCATCAGCGACGAGCCCACCACCAGCACCGCGTCGGCGCGCTGCAGATGCGCGAAGGCGCTGGCCACGCGCTCGCGCGGCACGTTCTCGCCGAAGAACACCACGTCCGGCTTCAGCACGCCGCCGCAGTGCGTGCAGGCCGGCACCACGAAGCTGGCGAAATCCTCGCCCTCCAGGTCGGCATCGCCGTCGGGCGCCGGCGCGGCCTGCAGCGTCGCCCACTGCGGGTTGTGCTGGAGCAGGTGCTGCTGGAACGCCTCGCGCGGCATGCGCCGCTCGCAGCCCATGCAGCGCACCACGTCCAGGCGCCCATGCAGATCGATGGTGGCGCGGCTGCCGGCGGCCTGGTGCAGGCCGTCCACGTTCTGGGTCAGCAGCAGTTCGACCTGGTCGCGCGCTTCCAGCTGCGCCAGCGCGGCGTGGGTGGCATTGGGCCGCGCATGACCGAAGCGCGGCCAGCCGAGCAGGCTGCGCGCCCAGTAGCGCTGCCGCGTCGCCAGCTCGCCCATGAAGGCCTGGTAGGTCACCGGTTGCGCGCGCTTCCAGTCGCCGGCCGCGTCGCGATAGTCGGGAATGCCCGAGTCGGTGCTGCAACCGGCGCCGGTCAGCACGAACAAGCGCCGGTGGCGGTCGACGAACGCTTCCAGCGCGGACGCCGCTGGCTGTGCGGACGCGGGGTGATCCTGCAGCAACTGCGACATCGTGAAGGTCCCGGACGTGGTGAAGGCGCACGCGACGGCCGCGTGTCGGCTCCCTATCTAGGGGGTGGGCGGCGGCAACGCAAGCCCCGGCCGGCGCGGCCGCTGAAGCGTTGCCGCGCACATTGAAAGCCCGCGGGAAACTGGCTACTGTCCAGGACGCGGCAGGATGCTCAGCGTTCACGGCATGCGTCACGCCACACGCTGCCTCCGTGAGGAATGCCGTCCCTTCGCCGATTCCGCCTCGTGAGCCGCGTTTCCGATCCCACCCCGCCCCCGTTCGCCGCTGCCGCCAACGCCCCGCTGCGGGTGGCGTTGCTGGAGGACGACGATGTGCTGCGCGACCGCGTGCTGCTGCCGGGCTTGCTGCGGCATGGGTTCGAAGCGACGCCGCTGCGTACCGCGCAGGCGCTGTGGGCAGCGCTGGAGGCGCAGCGTTTCGACCTGATCGTGCTCGACATCGGCCTGCCCGACAGCGACGGGTTCACCCTGACCCAGCAACTGCAGGAACGCCGCCCCGGCATGGGCATCGTCATCCTCAGCGGCCGCGGCGAACAGCCGGACCTGGTGCGCGGGCTGGTGCAGGGCGCCGATGCATACCTGATCAAGCCGGTGCAGATCGAGATCCTCGCCGCCACCCTGTTCAGCGTGGCCCGGCGCATGCTGCGGCCGAGCGCGCCGGCCAGCGAGGAATGGCAACTGCAGGACGACGGCTGGTGCCTGTTCGCACCGGATGGGCAGGCGGTGCCGTTGACCGCCTCCGAACGCAAGGTGCTGCAGAGCCTGTGGCAGGCACGCGGACGACTGGTCAGCCGCGATGCGCTGATCGGCATGCTCGGCGGCAACGCCGGGCTGGAGATCGATCCGCATCGGCTGGATGCGTTGCTGCATCGGCTGCGGCAGAAGGTGCACGAGCGCACCGGCAGCGCGCTGCCATTGCGCGCGGTGCGCGGCGAAGGCTATCTGCTCATGCCGCAGGAGCGCTGAGCCCGGCCAGCGGCAGGCGCAGCACGAAACAGGTGCCGGCGCCGGGTGCGCTGCGCACCTGCAGGCTGCCGTGCGCCTCTTGGGCCATTTCGAACGCCACCGCCAGGCCCAGCCCGGTGCCCTGCCCGGCCGGCTTGGTGGTGAAGAACGGCTCGAAGATCCGCCGTTGCACGGCCTCGCTCATGCCCACGCCGGTATCGGCGATGGCGATGGCGATGGCCTCGCCGTCGTGGCGCAGTTGCAGCGAAAAGCAGCCGCCGCCGGGCATCGCGTCGCGTGCGTTGGCGGCGAAATTGAGCAGCGCCAGGTCGAAGCGGCTGCGGTCCAGGAATACCGGTGCCGGTTCGGCGGCCACGTCCAGCCGGACCTGCACCGCAGCACCGAACAATTGCCGCAGCATCGGCTGCAGGCTGCGCAGCGCGTCGCCGGCATCGAAACGCTCGGGCACGCTCGCCTCGCGGCGACTGAAGCTGAGCAGCTTGCGGCTGACCGCCACGCCGCGCTGCGCGGCCAGCGCCACGCCCTCCAGCGCATCGGCCAGCACCAGCGCATCGCGTGGCGGGTGATAGTCCAGTTCGTGCACGCAATGGCGTTGCTCGGTGTAGCCGAGGATCGCGCTGAGGATGTTGTTGAAGTCGTGCGATACGCCGCTGGCCAACTGTTCCACCAGCTCGATCTTCTGCAGGTGCAGCAGGCGTTGCTGGGCCAGGGTGCGTTCGCGCATCTCCACGCGCAGGCGCGCGGCGCTGCGCCGCGCACGCCACAGGCTCTCGCGCAGCGCGGCGACGGTGCGGTCCAGCACCAGGGTGATCATCAGGTAGCTCAGCGCCAGCGACGGCAGGTTCTGGAACGGGCTGCGGTTGCCGTGCGGATCCTGGCCCCACGGGCTTTCCATGCCCAGCCAGAAGATCAGCGGGATGCACAGGTACACCAGCCACAGCGCGCGACGCCCGATCACCAGCGCGGCCAGGGTCAGCATCATCATCGGGTACGGATCGAAGGCCTGCAGCTGGTAGCCGAACGCCAGGTTGGCGGCCACCGCCGAGCACAGCACCACGGCGATGAACGCAGCCGCGGCCTGTTTCAGCAAACCACGGCGGATCATCCAGACCCCGGCCCAGGCCGCCGCGGTCATCGCCGCATCGGTGCCCACGTCCACCGCCAACTGCATCGCGCTCATCTCGATGCGCGGTGCGGTCAGCAGGTGATAGAGCTTGTTGAGCGGGATCTCGCTGCCCAGGAACACGAACAGCACCTGCAGCGCCGGCGCGTTGCGTCGGTCCAGCGGGTCGACGATGGGCACCCGGCGCAGCCACAGCGAGAGGCGCCGCCACAACCGCGCAGCAAACGCGACCGGCGCAGAGTGCGCACCCCATCTCAGCGAGACTCCCATGGCGGTGAGTCTACCGTGAGGAAGCCGTGAATCTGCGTGCATTGAAGGGGTGCGGCGCTTGCGGCCTTAATCGGGCCTGACTCGCCGCCGGGACGACGTTCCCGGCCCCAGCCCGGAACCGACCATGCCTCTTCTGCCTACGTCCCAGCGCGCCGCTGTGCGCCCGCTTTCGTCCTCGTCCATCCTGCCGCAGGCGTCTGACGGTCTGTTGACCGCCGCGTTGCTGCTGGCGCTGAGCCTGCCCGCGAGCGCCTTCGCCGCCACGCCACCGGCCGCAACAACGCAGCCGCGGCCACACGCACAGGCGACGACCAGCGACCCCACGGCCGACAGCGCCGCGACCGACAGCACCGACGCCGCCGAGGCCACGCCCCAGGACGCCACCACCCAGGACGTGCAGCCCGGCACCCAGAACACCACCCGCTACTTCCTGGCCGAAGGCTTGAACGACGGCAGCGATTACGCCAGCGCGGCCGGCCTGCGCGCGGTGGCGATGGGCGCGCGCGCCGATGCCTCCGGCGCCTTCGCCATCGCCATCGGCCACCACACGGTGGCCTCCGACAGCGCCGCCATCGCCATGGGCGACGGCGCCGTCGCCAGCGGCACCTCGGCGATCGCGATCGGCGGCAGCTTCTTCGGCAGCACCTACGGCGATTCGGCCGGCGCGCAGAGCACCGGCTTCGGCTCGCTGGCCCTGGGCACCGCCGCCACCGCGACCGCCGACTCGGCCAGCGCGCTGGGCTGGAACGCCAGCGCCACCAGCGGCGGCGCCACGGCGGTGGGCTCGACCTCGGCGGCCACCGGCGAGTACGCCACCGCCAGCGGTTCCGCCACCACCGCCAGCGGCGTGCAGTCCAGCGCCTTCGGCTATGCGGCCAATGCCGGCGGTACCGGCGCCATCGCCACCGGCGGCTACAGCGTCGCGTCCGGCTTCTTCGGCGTGGCGATGGGGTATTCCGCCACTGCCAGCGGCGACGGCGGCATCGCGATCGGCGACAACGCCGCAGCGGCCGGCCAGCAGAGCGTGGCGATCGGCGCCAGCAATGCCGGCGTGCCGACCCAATCCAGCGGACTGGGTGCGGTCACTGTCGGCGCCGGCGCCTGGGCGCTGTCGGACTACGGCACCGCGCTCGGCTTCGACAGCCATGCCGATGCCGACTACAGCATGGCGCTGGGTGCCTCGGCGGTGGCCACCAGCAGCCATGCGCTGGCGGTGGGCGCGACCTCCTTCGCCGACGGGCAGGACGCCAGCGCCTTCGGCTCCGTCGCCAGCGCCAACGCCGCCGGTGCCACCGCGCTCGGCAGCGGCGCCACCGCGCTCAGCGCGGGCAGCGTCGCGCTGGGCTACAACAGCGCCGCCACCGGCATCAACAGCGTGGCCATCGGCGCCGGTTCGATGGCCGACCGCGACAACGTGGTGGCGTTCGGCAACGACGGCGCGCTGCGCCAGCTCACCTACGTCGCCGCCGGCACCGCCGACACCGATGCGGTCAACGTGCTGCAGTTGCGCAGCATCGCCAGCGCGCTCGGCGCCGGCAGCGCGGTCGGCGGCGACGGTAGCTTCACCGGCGGCAGCTACCTGATCCAGGGCCGCAGCTACGGCAGCGTTGGTTCGGCGCTGTCGGCGCTGGACGGTGCGCTGTCGTCGCTGGACACCCGCGTCGGCAGCGGTGCCGGCGGCGTGGCGGTGGGCGGCGGTGCCGAGGGCGGCCCCAGCGTCGGCGCCGGCACCAACGCGGTGGCAGTCGGCGCGCAGGCCACCGCCAACGGCCAGAACGGCACCGCGATGGGGTCCAATGCGCTGGCCTACGGTCCCAACGACACGGCGCTGGGCGGCAACGCGCGGGTCAATGCCGACGGCAGCACCGCGGTCGGCGCCAACGCCAGCATCAGCGCCACCGCCACCAATGCGGTGGCGGTCGGCGAAAGCGCCACGGTCACCGCCGCCTCCGGCACCGCTGTCGGCCAGGGCGCCTCGGTCTCGGCGAACAACGCCGTGGCCATCGGCCGCGGTTCGTCCGCCACCCGCGCCAACACCGTCTCGGTGGGCAGCGCCGGCAACGAACGCCAGATCAGCAACGTCGCCGCCGGCAGCGCGGCCACCGACGCGGTCAACGTCGCGCAGATGCAGGCCGGCGACAGCGCCACGCTGCGCAGCGCCAACGCCTACACCGACAGCCGCATGGCCGGCTGGGACGACAACCTGACCAAGCTGCGCACCGACACCGACCAGCGCTTCCAGCACCTGGACCGGCGCATCGACCGGATGGGCGCGGTCAGCGCCGCCTATGCCGGCATGGCGGTCAACACCTCCGGCCTGGCCGGGGCCAATCGCGTCGGCGTCGGCGTCGGCTCGCAGGGCGGCGAAAGCGCGCTGGCGGTCGGCTACCAGCGCGCGATCGGCAACCGCGCCAGCGTCTCGCTCGGCGGCGCCTTCTCCGGCAGCGAGAAGAGCGTCTCCGCCGGCGCCGGCTTCAGTTGGTGACGTCCGCGCCGCACCCGTTTCCTCCCATCCGCCCCGCCTCCTCGCGCTTTCGCAGAGACACCGCCATGACCTCCACCGCATCGTTCTCCCGCAACCTGCTCGCCCTGTCGCTGGGCCTGGCGCTCGCCGGCGCCGCGCAGGCGCAGTCCGCTCCGCGCTTCTCGACGCTGGTCCAGGCCACGCCCGGGCAATCCACGGTCTACGACGGCCTGATCGTGACCTACCGCGACGGCAGCAGCGCGCGCCGCGATGCCAACGCGGCAGCCAGCACGCTCAACCAGGCCGCGCGCAGCAGCGCCGGCACCTGGGCCAGCACCTACCGGCAGAGCGCGCCGGCGCTGAGCCGGGTACGCCGGCTGGCCACCGGCGCCGACCTGGTGCGGCCCAACCGCGCGCTGAGCCCATCGCAGTTGGAGACGCTCATGGCCAGCCTGCGCGCCGACCCGGCGGTGGCGCACGTCGAACCCAACCTGATCCTCAAGCCGGTGCGCAGCACCGCGCAGGCCACGGCCAGTGCCGTCGCCGCGCCCAACGATCCGGGCTATGAAGTGCAATGGCACCTGCGCACGCCCGACGGCCACCTGGAAACGCTGGCGCCGGAAACCACCGGCTATGCCAACCGCGGCGGCATCGACCTGCTGCCGGCCTGGCAGTACGGCACCGGCCAGGGCGTGGTGGTGGCGGTGATCGATACCGGCATCACCGCGCACCCGGACCTGGATACCTCGCTGGCCGGCGCCGGCTACGACTTCATCAGCGATGCGCTGATGTCCGGCCGCGCCAGCAACGGCCGCGTGGCCGGCGGCTGGGACACCGGCGACTGGACCACCGACGACAAGTATCTGGTCGCCAACGGCGGCTGCGCGCAGCCGGGCCAACAGAGCGACAGTTCCTGGCACGGTACCCACGTCGCCGGCACCATCGCCATGCGCACCAACAACGGCATCGGCATGGCCGGCATCGCGCCGGACGCGAAGATCCTGCCGATCCGCGCGCTCGGCCACTGCGGCGGCACCACCGCCGATATCGCCGACGCCATCGTGTGGGCGTCCGGCGGCCACGTCGACGGCGTGCCCGACAACGCCAATCCGGCGGAAGTGATCAACATGAGCCTGGGCGGCGGCGGCGTCTGCGCGGAGGATTCGGTGACCTCCAACGCCATCGCCAGCGCCATCGCGCGCGGCAGCGTGGTGGTGGTGGCCGCGGGCAACGACAACGCCGACGCCGCGGCCTATTCGCCGGCCAGCTGCCCGGGCGTCATCAACGTCGCCGCCACCGGCATCACCGGCGGCCGCGCGTACTACTCCAACTACGGCAACACCATCACCCTGTCCGCGCCCGGCGGCGGCGTGTACGCCAACGATGCGTCCAGCGGCGCGGGATCGGTGCGCACCGGCCTGGTCTGGTCCACCCTCAACAATGGCACCCATGGCCCGGACCAGCCGGTCTACGCCGGCTACGCCGGCACCTCGATGGCCTCACCGCACGTGGCCGGCGTCGTCGCGCTGGCGATCAGCGCCGCGATCAACGCCGGCCGGCCGGTACCGACGACGGCGCAGATGCGCGACATCCTGACCCAGACCTCCAACGTGTTCCCGGTCAAGCCGACGCTGCGCATCGGTGCCGGCATCCTCAATGCCGGCAAGGCGGTGGCGCGCGCGGCCGGCGCCAGCGGCGGCGGCGAGGAAGCCACCGCCACGCCGATCGCGCGCGGCACGCAGAGCAAGCTGTCCGCCGCGGCCGGCCAGGGCACGCTGTACCGCCTGGACGTGCCGACCAACGCACGCAACCTGCAGATTCGCACCCTGGGCGGCAGCGGCCAGTTGCGGCTGTACGTGCGCGCGGTGCGTGCGCCCAGCGCCGACGGCAGCGACGCCGACTACAGCTCGGTGCGCAACGGCACCACCCAGAACGTGCAGATGGCGGTGCCGGCCACCGGCAGCTACTTCTTCCGCCTGGTCGGCGGCAGCGGCGGCTACGCCAACGTGACCTTGTCGGTGAGCTACTCGGAGTGAGCGCATGCGGTGGGCGCTGCCGTAGCGCCCACCGTCACAACGGGTTGGCGACCTCGATGAGGTTGCCGTCCGGGTCGCGGAAATACAGCGACAGGATCGGCCCGCGGGCACCGGTGCGTCGGACCGGCCCATCCTCGATCGGCACGGCGGCGGCCCGCAGCTCCTCGGCCACCTGCGCCAGCGGCGTAGTGGTCAGAAAGCAAAGATCGGCCGAGCCCGGCGTGGGCGCGCATGCCTTGGGCTCGAACTCATGGCCGTGCCGATGCAGGTTGATCTTCTGCTGACCGAACGCCAGCGCCTTGCGGCCTTCGCCGAAGGTCACCACGCGCATGCCCAGCAGCTGCGCGTAGAACGCGCAGCTGGCCTCGATGTCGGCGACGGTGAGGACCAGATGGTCGAGGTGGTCGATCCGCATTGCAATCCTCGTTGGCGGATGGCGTCGCAGCTCACTCGCCGCGCGGCGGATGCGGCCCGAAGCGGCCATAGGGGCGGCTGTCGTCGGCACCGCGGCGCAGCACCTGCGCGGCGACCAGGCCGATACCCAGCAACACCAGGCAACACGCGACCAGCGCGTTCCAGCCGCCGTGCTGCCAGGCCGCACCGCTGAGCGAGCCGATCACGCTGGCACCGGCGTAATAGGCCAGCAGGTACAGCGAGGCCGCATGGCCCTTGAACTCCCCGCCCAGGCGCCCGACCCAGGCGCTGGCCGCCGAATGGGCGACGAAGAAGCCGATGGTCAGCAGCACGATGCCGGCGATGACCGGCACCAGCGCATGCGCCAGGGTCAGCGCCACGCCCAGCGCCGCGGTGGCCAGACCGGCCAGCACCACCGGGCCGCGGCCGAAACGATCCGAGGCGGCGCCGGCCACCGAGGAGGACACGATGCCGAACACGTAGGCGCTGAAGATCAGGCCGAGCTGGCTCTGGCTCAGCCCGAACTCCGGACCGCCCAGGCGGAAGCCGGCGTAGTTGTAGACGCTGACGAACACGCCCATCGCCAGGAACGGGATCGCGAACAACCACGGCAGATGACGATCGCGCAGATGCCCGCCCCAGGCGCGCAGGTGGAAGCGCAGGTTCACGCCCTGGCGGCGCACGAAGTGCCGCGACGGCGGCAGCAGCCAGACGAAGCCGACCGCGGCCAGCAAATCGACCGTGCTCAGCGTGGCCAGCGCGGTGCGCCAGTCGAAGTGGTCGGTGAGCATGCTCATGCCGATGCGGCCGACCATGCCGCCGAAGGCATTGCCGGCCACGTACAGCCCGGTGGCCGCGCCAAGCCGGCTTGCCGGCAATTCCTCGGCCAGGTACACCATCGCCACCGCCGGGACGCCGCCCAGGGCGATGCCGGACAGCGCGCGCACCACCACCAGCGCGCCCCAGTGCGGCAGGTAGGACGCGAGCAGGTTGAGCAGCGCCGCCAATGCGATCGACACGAACATCAGCCCGCGCCGGCCCAGCGTCTCCGACACCGCGCCGGCGCAGAAGATCGCGATCGCCAGGCCGCCGGTGGCCAGCGACAGCGGCAGCGAGCTGGCCGCCGCGCTGAGCCCGAACTCGTGGGCGAACTCGGGCAGCAGCGGCTGCACGCTGTACAGCAGCGAGAAGGTGGCGAAGCCGGCCAGGAACAGCGCCAGGCGGATGCGCAGCAGCGGCGCATCGTCCACGGCGTGCGCCGGCGGGCATTGGCTGGAGGCGTTCACGGGATGGGTCGCGGCGGGAAAACGGAGGGCCAGTATTCGCCTGCCAGGCACCGGCGTCCAATATATGATCGGCCGGTTCTCCATATGTTCTGGATATGACATGGAACTGCGCCACCTGCGCTACTTCCTGGCCGTGGCCGAGGCCGGGCACTTCACCCGCGCCGCCGCGCAACTGGGCATCCAGCAACCGCCGCTGAGCCAGCAGATCCGCGCGCTGGAGGAGGAACTGGGCACGCCGCTGTTCGTGCGCACCCCCCGCGGCGCCGAGCTCACCGATGCCGGCCGCGCCTTCCGCACCGAGGCCCGGCGCGTCCTCGCCGACCTGGAGCGCGCCGGCGATGCCGCGCGCCGCGCCGCACGCGGCGAGAGCGGCGTGCTGCGGCTCGGCTTCACCGCCTCGGCCGCGTTCAACCCGATCGTGCCGACATTGGTGCGCGGCTTCCGCCGCGGCTGGCCGGCGGTGACGCTGGCGCTGGAAGAGACCAACACCGCCGGCCTGCTCGCCGCGCTGCTGCAGGGGCGGCTGGATGCGGCCTTCATTCGCTACAGCGTGGCCACGCCCTCGGAACTGCAGTTGCTCAAGCTGCCCGACGAGCCGATGAAGATCGCCGTGCCGGCCGCCCACCGCCTGGCCAAGCGCCGCCGCGCGCCGCTGTCGGCGCTGGCCGGCGAACCCTTCATCCTGTTCCCGCGCAGCTTCGGCACCAGCCTGTACGACGAGATCCTCGATGCCTGCCGCCAGGCCGGCTTCGAACTGAAGATCGAACAGGAAGCGCCGCAGATGTCCTCCATCGTCAACCTGGTGGCCGCCGAACTGGGCGTGTCGGTGGTCCCCGCCTCCACCGCACAGGTGCAGTTGCCCGGCGTGCGCTACCTGGACATCGACGGCCGCGTGCCGATGGCGCGGCTGGCGCTGGCCGCACTGCCGGCCACCGCACAGGCGATGCCGATCGTGCGGCATCTGTGGCAGTTGGCGCAGGGGCATGCGGCGGGCAGGCGTGGGTAGGGGCGGAGCAAGGCATCGATGCGAGCTTCTAGCGCGCATGTAGGACTCAACTGTCATGCAGCCGCGACGAACGGCGCATGCGGGTACCCAACCGTGTAAGGCGTCGGGACTGAAGTCCCTCCCACAGTGCACCCAGCCGACGTATCGCAAGACTCGGTAAGAGTCGTTCCGCCACGCGCGAACCCCGCCTGCCGCTGCTGCGGAAAAGCGCATCGTTGCGCGTCCACCATGATCGACAAGCACCGTGCGCCACCACACGCAACGCATTCACTGGCGGACGCTGCAATGACGCGGGCGTGCTCTGCAGCGGCAGTCGCTTCGGCCGTTGCTGTTGCTGTTGCTGTTGCTGTTGCTGTTGCTGTCGCTTTTGTTGTTGCTGTGCTCCGGCTTTTGACTTACCGGGTTCCCTTCCGAAGCGGCGGCCATCGCGGGGAAACACCCGAAGGGCGGCGTACATGGATGTACGCCGTCCGCGGCAGGGGCAGGATGCCCCTTCCGCGGATCCCCGCGATGGACGCGGACCCGGAGCGCGCAGCGCGGAGGGCGCGAAGGCAGGGCGCGCTTTCTTTTGGTTACCTTTTCTTTGCGCGAGCAAAGAAAAGTAACTCGCCCGCAAGGGCGAAAGCTTTGCTGTTGCTGTTGCTGTTGCTGTTTGAGATTTATTCGCCAGAAGAGCACAACAGCGAGAGTCGGCTTTAGCAGCGATAGGCTCTATCGGTGAAGCCCGTCGCGGCTGAAGCCGCTCCTACGAGAACAGCGAGTGCACTCAGCCCAGGTGCGTGCGCACCGCTTCATCGATCTTGGCCGGCGGCACGAAACCCGGCACCCGCGCCACTTCCTCGCCCTGGCGGAACAGCATCAGCGTCGGCGTCTGCCGCAGGCCCTGCGCGCGGAAGAACTCCTCGCCCACGTCTTCCATCTTCACCTTGAGCAGGGTCACGCCCTGCGCGCTTTCGCTCTCGGCGAAACGCTCCAGCGACTTGTCGAGCATGCGGCAGCCGGGACAGTTGTCCTTGTTGAAATCGGCCAGCACGCGCGGGTGCGCGGCAAGGGCATCGGCGAACTGTTCGACACTGGAAACGGTGATGGTGGTGAGCATGGAACGGACCTCGTCTGGAACGTGACGCCCGGCGCGGCGATGGTCGGCGCCCGGGGCGGAAAAGGAAAAAGGATCAGCCGCTGCTGGCAGGCAACGGCGCCGCGGCCTGGACGCCATCGGTTGCGGCCGTGCCGACCACGTCCTGCGACACCGGCAGCACATGCGCTGCACCCGGCTGCCGGGCCCGCGTCGCACGCAACGCGAACACCTGCGCGCACCACGCGTCGATGGCCGCATTGTCGCGGTCGCCATGCGGCATCTGCTCGATCTCCAGCAACGGATAGGCGCTGTCGAAGAACCGCGCGATGCGCTTGACCGCACCGCAGTAGTACTCCAGCCCCCACTGCGTCTCGCCGGTGCCGAACGCCGCCACCTCGATCGCCTTGCCGGCGGCCTCGACCAACTCGGCGATGTAGCGCTTCATCTCCGCCGGCGTGCGCCCGGCGTTGTCGCTCCAGCTACCGAGCAGATGCAGATCGAAGTCCGCCGCGCGCCCTGCATCGCCGAGCGCGCCCTGCAGCGTCTGCAGATCGGTGTGGATCCAGGTCACCGCGTGCCCGGCCGCCTCGCATTGCGCATGCACGCGGCGGGCGACGTCGCGGGTATTGCCGCTGAGCGAAGCGTAGGCGAGCAGGATACGCATGGGCGGGGATTCGGGAGTGGGGATTAGGGATTCGTCAGAGCGGGGTTCGCGCTTTTGCCAATCCCCAATCCCAAATCCCCAATCCCGCCCCCCTCACAGATCGTCGAAGCCGTTGTCCGAGTTGGTCTTCTTGTAGCTGGCGTTGCGCATTTCGAAGAAGTCGGTCTTGGTCTCGGTGAAGTTATCGGCGTAGGCCTTGATCCACGGCATCACGTTGTCGCTGGCGCCGCTGTACAGCTTCTCGATGCCGAGCATGCCGGACATCTTGTTGGCGCGGTACTTCACGTACTGGATCATCTCGTCCACGTCGATGCCCTCGATACCGTCGAGCACTTCCGAGGACCACTCGGTCTCCAGGCGGATCGCGTGCTCGAAGGCCTGATGCACGTAGTCGGTCAGCTCGTTGGTCTGCAGCTCGGCGTTCTCGCCGATGATGGCGCGGATCAGCTCGCTGATGAACTTGGTGTGGGCCAACTCGTCGCGATTGATGAAGCTGATGATCTTGCCGGTGCCGGTCATGCGGTTCTGCCGCACCAGGTTGTAGAAATACGCGAAGCCGGAATAGAAGTTGATGCCTTCCAGGATCGAGGACTGGATCAGCGAGCGCAGCAGGGTCTCGGCGGTCTTCTCGCGCATGAAGTCGTCGTAGGCCTGCATGATCGGCTGGTTGCGCGCGATGATGGTCGGGTGCGTGCGCGCGATCTCGAACACGCGGTTCTGGTCGGCCAAACCGGCGATCGAGGCCAGCACGTACGAGTAGCTCTCGTTGTGGATCACTTCCTGCTGGCCGATGATCGCGGCGTTGGCGTGCGCGGCCGGGTCGGTGATGTATTCGGCGACGTTGTAGATGAAGCGCGTCTGCGGCGAATCCAGCGTGGCCAGCAGGCCGATGATCGAGTCGTAGGCGTTCTTCTCGCGCGCCGACAGCTCCCCGTACTGCTTGGCATCGCCCTTCATGTCCACTTCGTCGGGGATCCAGAAGTTGGTCGACAGCTCCTTGTACGCCCGGTAGAAGGACGGGTACGGGATGTCGTTCCAGTTGAGGATGCCGCTGGTGGTGCCGTTGATGATGCCGGTGGAGCGGTTGGGGTGCAGCGGTTCGAGGATCTTGATGCGGTCGAGCGCGATGGCCATGGATGTGCTTCGGTAGTCGGTGAACGGCGCCGACGATCGGCGCGGGAATACGGAACGCGCGCGGCAGGACACGCCTGCCGCGCGGTGCGGGCGTCAGACGCCGACGATCAGCTCGAGCACCACTCGCACTCGCTGATGTCGATGTCGTTGGAACGCACGTAGTAGGTGGTCTTCAGGCCTTCCTTCCACGCGGTCATGTGCAGGTCCAGCAGGGTGCTGGCGCGGATGCCGCTGGGCACGTAGAAGTTGAAGCTGATCGACTGGTCGACGTGGCGCTGGCGGCGCGCGTTCTGGCGCACGCTGGCGAACTGGTCGACCTTGTAGGCGCCCTTCTCGTAATACGGATAGGTGTCCACGGTCAGCCCCGGTGCCACCACCGGACGGCGGAAGTCCTTCTTCTCTTCGTAGTAGAACGCGCTGTAGATCGGGTCGATCGAGGCGGTGGAGCCGGCGATCTGCGCGGTGCTCATGTTCGGCGCCACCGCCACCATCCAGGCGTTGCGTACGCCGTGCACGCTCACCTGCGCGGCCAGTTCCTGCCACTCGGCGCTGTCGTAGCCGCGCTTGGTGAAGTATTCGCCGTTCTGCCAGTCGCTGCCCTTGAACACCTTGTACGCGCCCTTCTCCTTGGCCAGCGCCAGGCTCGCCTGGATGGTCAGGTAGTTGATGCGCTCGTACAGCGAGTCGCTGTACGCCTCGGCATCCGGCGAATTCCAGTCGATGCCCTTCTGCGCCAGCAGGTGGTGCCAGCCGAAGGTGCCCAGGCCGATCGCGCGGTACTTCTGGTTGGTGATGGTGGCCTGCGGCACCGGCAGCTCGTTGAGGTCGATGACGTTGTCGAGCATGCGCACCTGCACGCGGATCAGCCGCTCCAGGATGTCCGGCGACAGCAGGTCCGGCTGCGCGGTGACCGCGCGGCCCAGGTTCACCGAGGACAGGTTGCACACGACGAAGTCGCCGGCCTGCTTGGTGGTGACGATCTGGTCGCCGCTGATCATCTCCTGGATGACCCGCGTCGGGCTCATGTTCTGCAGGATCTCGGTGCACAGGTTGCTGGAATAGACCATGCCCTGGTGCTTGTTCGGGTTCATGCGATTGACTTCGTCGCGATAGAACATGAACGGGTTGCCGGTCTCCAGCTGGCTGACCATGATCCGCTTGAACATGTCGATGGCCTTGACCACCTTGCGGCCGATGCGCTCGTCGGCCACCACTTCCTCGTAACGCGCGCGGAAGCTGCCTTCGCCGCGCTTCTCGTCGAAGAAGTCCTGCAGGTACCAGCCCTTGACCTCCTTCACCTCGTGCGGGTCGAACAGGTACCACTCGCCGCGGCGCTCCACCGCTTCCATGAAGATGTCCGGCACGCACACCGCGGTGAACACGTCGTGCGCGCGCAGGCGCTGGTCGCCGTTGTTCAGGCGCAGATCCAGGAACGCCTCGATGTCGCGGTGCCAGATGTCCAGGTACACGGCGATGGCGCCCTTGCGCTGGCCGAGCTGGTCCACCGACACGGCGGTGTTGTTGAGCTGCTTGATCCACGGCACCACGCCGCCGCTGGAGTTCTTGACCCCGCGGATCGCCGAGCCGGACGAACGCACGTAGCCCAGGTAGGCGCCGACGCCGCCGCCGTGCTTGGACACGCGCGCCACGTCGGTGTTGGAGTCGTAGATGCCCTGCAGGCTGTCGTCGACGGTGTCGATGAAACAGCTCGACAGCTGCCCGCCGATCTTGCCGGCGTTGGCCAGGGTCGGCGTGGCCACGGTCATGTACAGGTTGGACAGCGCCCAGTAGGCCTCGCCGACCAGCTGCATGCGGCGCTCGCGCGGCTTCTCGTCCTGCATCAGGTACAGGGCGATGGTCAGCCAGCGCTCCTGCGGCAGTTCGTAGACCTTGCGCGAGTTGTCGGTGGCCAGGTAGCGCGTGGCCAGCAGGTAGAGGCCGTTGTAGGCGAACAGCTTGTCGCGCTCCGGATCGATCATGCGGCCGGCTTCGGCCAGTTCGTCCTTGGAATAGTTCTTGAGGATGTCGATCGAGTACACGCCGCGGTCGGCCAGGCTTTCCTGCAGGCCGACGTAGGAGCCGTACTTCTCGCCGGCATCGTAGAAACGGTTCTTGCTGGCGCGCTTGTACAGGCGGTCCAGGTACAGGCGCGCGGCGAAGTACTCCCACTCCGGCGTGGCGATGTCCACGCGCGACTCGGCCTCGCGGATCAGGTAGTCGACCATGTCGTCGGCCGACAGGCTTTCCTTCTTCTCGATGAAGGCGAAGGCCTTGCGCTCGTAGTCGCTCACGTCCAGTTGCGGGAACTCGGCGTGGATCCGGTCCAGGGTGCGCTGCAGGCGCGAGCGGTCGAAGGCCATGCGGCGGTTGCCGCCGTCCTTGACGATCCAGGTCACGGCGCGCTGGTCGTTGCTCGGCTCGCTGCTGGCCGTCGGCTCCGGCTGGGCAGTGGCGGCAGCGGTCGTGGGGTCGACGGCGGCGTCGACGGACGCGGTGGCCGGCAGGCTGTGGGTCTGGCTCATGAAGGTCTCCAAGCGTGGTGCACGCGGCCGCCCGACCCTCGCAGGCAGCGGTCCGACCGGGTTCGCAGGTGGGCAGGCGGTGTCGCGAAGACTGCAAACGGCGCAGGCACCGGGCCTGCGGGCGGTCAACGCTGCACCGACCCTCTCCCCCCGGAGAGCGCGCGGTCGGCGCCGCGCGGTGTGCTTCGCGCGGCTGTCGGCAGGTCTTCGGGCTGATGGGCAACGGCCGTGGCCGGTTCCTAGCCCGTCGCTTCCCAAGGCGGGCGCCTCAGTGCGGATGACGGGTTCGTTCCCAATTACCGCTGCGGGGCAGCGCCGGAATTGGCGTTGGCACGCCGCACCGGCTTCCCTTTTGATCCCGCGGCTTGGGGCCGCCGGAACCGACCACCCCAAGATAGTGTGGTCGGTCGACGACGTCAACGCTAAATATGGGTGGAATGACGAAAACCTAAGCCTGGCAATGGTTTGCCGACGACGGCCGATTCCGGTCCCGCCGCGGCGACCGTTCGCGGCCGTGACGGGGCCGTGAAGCCGGCCGCGGACAGGGGCGTTGGAGTCCCCAGACGGCCCCCGACACGGCTGCCTCGCCTATGGCCGGCATGGCACCACCGCGCCGCTGGCGTCGGTGCAGGTGCCGGTGTGGACGACACCGCCGTCCTGCACGCTGGTGCTGCCCTGGTAACTGCCCTGTGCGCCGTCGACGCTGCTCTGGCGGCTGCCGCTGAGCGTGCCGTCGGCGGCGCGGGCCAGGCTGCCGCTGCTGCTGGCACTGGCGCCGTCGGCGCGCCGCACACTGGCACTGCCCTGGCGGCTGGCGCTGCCGTCGGCGTTGCGCTCGCTGCTGCCCTGGCGCGTGGCGCTGCCGCCGGCGGCCGTCGTGCGGGTGGCCGCGCTGCTCGCGCTGGCATTGCCCTGGCCGTCGGCCTGCCATTGGCGGGCGCGCTGCACGCTGCCGTGGGCGCCGCTGGCGCTGGCCTGCACGGCGGCGTGGCGGGTGCCCTCGGTGCCGCCGGCGGTGCGCGTGCGGGTGTGCTCGCGTGCCTGGGCGACGGGCGCGGCGAGGACGCTGGCGGCCAGCGCCAGCAGCAAGGAGGTGGTGCGAGGGGACAGCGACATGGCGTTCTCCGGTGACGGCAGCGGGCGTGCTGCCAGGCACCACCGTAGTCGTGGCGCCGGCGCGCGGGGCGCCGCATCGGCCAGCAAATGTTGCCGCAAGCCGCGGCGGAAACATCCGCTTACAGATGCGCCGCCATCGCCGTTGCCGCCAGGCCGCGGCGCAGCCGATAGTGATGTCCATGCACGATGCCGCGCCCACTCCCCGCCTGCTGCTGGTCGACGACGACGACCGCCTGCGCGCCCTGCTGTGCCGCTACCTGGAGAGCCAGGGCTTCGCGGTCAAGGCGGTGGCCGACGGCGTGCACCTGCAGCAGGCGCTGGCGCGCGGCCATTACGATCTGGTGGTGCTGGACCTGATGCTGCCCGGCGAGAACGGCCTGGAGATCTGCCGTCGCCTGCGCGGCCAGGGCGACGCCACCCCGATCGTGATGCTGACCGCCAAGGGCGATGAGATCGACCGCATCGTCGGCCTGGAGATCGGCGCCGACGACTACCTGCCCAAGCCGGTCAACCCGCGCGAGCTGCTGGCGCGGATCCGCGCGGTGCTGCGCCGTACCCGCCCGGGCGGTGCCGGCGCGCCGCAGCCGGACGGCGGCGAGATCGGCTTCGGCCGTTTCCGCCTGCACCTGGGACGGCGCGAACTGCGTCGCGACGGCGAACCGCTGAAGCTGACCACCGCCGAGTTCGCGGTGCTGTCGGTGCTGCTGCGGCACCCGCAGCAGCCGCTGAGCCGCGACCGCCTGTCCAGCCTGGCGCACGGCCGCGAACACGAGCCGCTGGGCCGCAGCATCGACGTGATCGTCGCGCGGCTGCGCAAGCTGCTGGAAGACGACGTGCGCACGCCGCGGCTGATCCAGACGGTGTGGGGCGTGGGCTATGTGTACGTGCCGCCGGAGCCGCAAGCGTGAGCGCACCTGCCTCTCGCGCCAGCGGCTGGCCGCGCAGCCTGTTCGGGCAACTGGCGCTGGTGATCGCCCTGGTGCTGGCCGGCGCCGGCCTGCTGGCACTGCTGCTCGGCCGCGAACTGGCACTGCGGCCGGCAGCGCAGCAGCAACTGCGCGTGCTGCACGGCTTCGCCAATGTCGCCGAGGCGCTGCAGCGCTCGCCGGCCGCCGCAGCGCTGGCGCCGGCGTTGCGCGAGGCCGGGCTGCAACTGCGCAGCGCGCCGCCCACCGCCAATGCCGCCGGCCCGCTGGTCGACGCCGTGCAGCGCCGCGCAGCCGACCAGCTCGGCCCCGGGCGCGCGTTGCGGCGCGACGCCGACGGCACCCTGTGGCTGCAGTTGGCCACGCCCACGCCGCTGTGGATCGCGTTCTCCAGCCAGCCGCGCGGGCACGGCCTGCGGCGATTCTCGGTGGCGATGCTGGCCGGCTGCACGCTGCTGGTCTGGCTCGCCGCTGCGCTGGTCGCGCGGCGCCTGGTGCGGCCGCTGCGGCAACTGGCGCAGGCCGCGCCGCACCTGGTGCGCGGCGAACAGGCCGCACCGATCGCCAGCGGCGGCCCGCGCGAAGTCGCCGCGCTGGCGCAGGCGCTCACCGAGGCCAGCGCCGACGTGCGCCACGCCGCGGCCGAGCGTGCGCTGCTGCTGGCCGGCATCTCCCACGACCTGCGCACCCCGCTGACCCGGCTGCAGTACGCGCTGGCGCTGCTGCCGCAGGTGGAGCCGGAACTGCGCGAGGGCATGGAGCGGGACATCGGCGAGATCGACGCGATCCTGGCGCAGTTCATCGCCTACGCCCGCGACGGCCGCGACGAACCCGCCGTGGCCCTGGACCTGGCCGACCTCTGCCGGCAGGCGCTGGGCGCGGCGCAGCCCGGCTGGGAGGCCGTCCTGCCCGCGCAGGCGCCGCTGCACGGGCGGCCATTGGCGCTGCAGCGTGCGCTCGGCAACCTCATCGGCAACGCCGAACGGCACGGCGCCGCGCCGTTCCAGCTGCGCCTGCACGGCGACGGCGGCGATGGCTGGCGCATCGAGGTGCGCGACCACGGCCCCGGCCTGGACCCGGCGCTGGCGGCGCGCGCACTGCAGCCGTTCGTGCACGGCGGCCATGGCGGCAGCGGACTGGGCCTGGCGATCGTCGAGCGGGTCGCACGCCAGCATCGCGGCGCGTTGCTGCTGCAGCCGATCGCCCCACACGGCCTGTGCGCCATCCTGCATCTGCGCCCGGCATGAACCCGGCGCGCGCCGGCGCCTGCAGCGGCCGATCGCGCCACGACGCCCCTCGCCGTCCTTCAAGGAGTGATCCGCCCATGCGCCCGACTCGCCCCTCGCCCGCCCATTGCCTGCTCGCCCTGGCGCTGCTGCTGCCAGGACTGGCCGCCACGCCGGTCCATGCCCAGGACGGACGCCTGCGCGCACGCCTGCTGCAGCGTCTGCAGGGCGATCGCGCCGACGCCGCGCGTGCGCCACTGCCCGCCGGCGCGCAGGTGCTGCGCGACGTCGCCTACGGCCCGGACCCGGCGCAGCGCATGGACGTGTACCTGCCGGCCGGCACGCGCCAGGCCCCGCTGATCGTGATGGTGCACGGCGGCGGCTGGGCCGACGGCGACAAGGACAACCCCGGCGTGGCCGCCAACAAGGTCGCGCACTGGCTGCCGCAGGGCCATGCGCTGGTGTCGGTGAACTACCGCCTGCTGCCGCAAGCCACGCCGCTGCAGCAGGCGCAGGACGTGGCGCGCGCGGTCGCGCGGATCCAGCAACTGGCGCCGCAGTGGGGCGCCGATCCGACACGGCTGGTGTTGATGGGCCACTCGGCCGGCGCGCACCTGGTGAGCCTGCTGGACCTGTCGCCGGACCTGCTGGCGCAGGCCGGGGCGCGCCGACCGCTGGGCACGGTGGCGCTGGACAGTGCGGCGATGGAGGTGGAGCAGGTGATGCAGCAACGGCATCTGCCGCTGTACGACCGCGCGTTCGGCAGCGACCATGGCGACTGGATCGCCGCCTCGCCGTACCACGTCATGGGCGCGAGCGCGCCGCCGCTGCTGGCAGTGTGCTCCAGCCGCCGCGCCGATGCCTGCGCGCAGGCGCGCCACCTGGCCGCCAAGGCCAACGGCCGCGGCATCCGCGTCGAGGTGCTGCCGCAGGATGCCAGCCACGCCGAGATCAACCGCGACCTGGGCCTGCCCTCGGCCTACACCGCGGCGGTGGACGCGTTCCTGCACACGTTGCGCTGAGCGCCGCGCGTGGTTCCTGCCGCCGGCAACGCGCTCAGGCCACCAGGCAGTGCTGCAGCAGCAACGGCAGCGCCACTGCGGCGCTGTCGCGCCAGTGCAGGTCGGCGCGCGCCGACAGCGCGCTGGGTTCGGGATTGATCTCGACCACGCAGGCGCCGCGCTCCTTGGCCTGCAGCGGCAGGCTGGCCGCCGGATAGACCAGGCCGGAACTGCCGATCACCAGCACCAGGTCGGCGTTGTCGGCCGCGGTCTGCGCGCGTGACCACTCCGCCGCCGGCAACGCCTCGCCGAACCACACCACGCCCGGGCGCACCGTGCCGCCGCAGGCCGCGCAGGCCGGCGGCGCCAGGCGCTGGCTGGGCGTGTGCACGTCGATCGGCGGCAGCAGGCCGCGCCAGGGCTGGCCGCAGTCGGCGCAGCGCAGCGCCGACAGGCGGCCATGCACATGTGCGGCGACCTCGCTGCCGGCGCGCTGGTGCAGGTCGTCCACGTTCTGGGTCACCAGGGTGGTGTGGCGGACCTCGGCCAGACGCGCCAGCGCCAGATGCCCGGCGTGCGGCTGGGCCTGCGCCACGATCGCCATGCGCCAGCGGTACCAGCCCCAGACCAGGGCGGGGTCGGCACGCCAGGCGTCCTCGGTGGCCAGTTGCTCCGGATCGAAGCGCGACCACAGGCTGTCGTCCTGGCCTCGGAAGGTCGGCACCCCGCTCTCGGCGGACATGCCGGCACCGGTCAGCACCAGCAGACGGCGCGCGCCCTGCAGAAAGGCGGCGACGGTCTCGGCGTTGTAGGCGGAACTGAGCATGGCGCGCCCGATTTGACGAAGCGCACACTATTGCATCGCCGCAGGGCGGCCTCAATGTGCACGGCAGCACGCGCAGCCGCCCGCAACGCGAACGGGCGGCCACTGGCCGCCCGTTCGCGTGTCGTCATGGGCCGGCGCAGGCGCCGGCCCGGACATCCCACTGCTCAGTCGAGCACGACCAGCTTGACGTCGATGTTGCCGCGGGTGGCGTTGGAGTACGGGCACACCTGGTGCGCCTTCTCCACCAGCGATTCCAGCGTCGCACGCTCCAGGCCCGGCACCGCGATGCGCAGTTCCACGGCGATGCCGAAGCCGCCCGGGATCTGGCCGATGCCGACGTGGCCTTCGATGCTCGGCTCGGCCGGCAGCTTCACCTTCTCCTGCCCGGCGACGAACTTCAGCGCGCCGATGAAGCAGGCCGAGTAGCCGGCCGCGAACAGCTGCTCCGGGTTGGTGCCGTCGCCGCCGGCGCCGCCCAGCTCGCGCGGGGTCGACAGCTTGACGTCCAGCGCCTTGTCCGGGGTGGCGGCACGGCCATCGCGGCCCCCGGTGGCGGTGGCAGTGGCGGTGTAGACGATGGTGGTCGGTGAAGCCATGGTGGTTCTCCTTGGAAGGCGGCGCCGCGGCGCCATGGGGTAGAGGGAAATACGCGATCGGGACGGAAATCGGTCAGGCTGCGGCCTGCAGCTTGCCGCGGACCTCTTCCAGGTCGTGCTTGAGCCGGGTCAGTTGCTGCAGGTCGCAGGCGACCGCGCACAGCACCCCTTCCGGCACCGCCAGCGCGCGTGCGCGCAGCGCCTGGCCGTCGGCGGTCAGCGCGATCAGCACGCGGCGCTCGTCGTCGGCGGCGCGGCTGCGGGTCAGCAGGCCGACCGCCTCCAGGCGCTTGAGCAGCGGGGTCAGCGTGGCCGAATCCAGGAACAGCTTCTCGCCGATGTCCGAGACGCTGCGCTGGTCCTGCTCCCACAGCACCAGCATCACCAGGTACTGCGGATAGGTCAGGCCGAGGTCGCGCAGCAGCCCGCGGTAGAGCTTGTGCATGGCCAGGTTGGCCGAGTACAGCGCGAAGCACAGCTGGGTATCCAGCTTCAGCAGGGCGGTGGCGTCGGGGGCAGAGGTGCGGTCCATGGGCACTACATTACATAGCTCGCGATTTAATCGCAAGCGATATTTTCGGACGACCCCTCGCTGAAGCGGGCGCCGCCTTCCCCTCGTGCTGCCAGCGGCGCAGGACTATGCTGCGCGCACCTCGAGGAGCTTCCGCATGCGCGCATCGTTCCTGCTGCTGGCCGCGCTCGGCGCTGCCCCTGTGGTGCCCAAGACCGTGCCCAACACCCTGCCCGATGGCCCGGTGCTGGTTGGTGTTGGTGCCGACGCGCTGGCCCGCGAAACCCGTCGCCAGTGCCCCGGCGTGGCGACCGACCGGCTCACCCCGGCCGATCTGCTCGATGCCGAGGAGACCTTTCGCGATGGATTGTCGGCGGCGCAGCGCCAGGCCATGGATCGGCAGTTGCCGCAGGACGGCGCGTCCGCGCCGGCCCGCTGCGCGCACAGCGAAGGCGGCGCCAGTTGCCCGGCAGCCGCCTATCTGGAAGAGATCGCCGGTGCGGGCCTGATGCCGCGCTTCGTCGCCGGGCTGTGTGCGCCCGGGGCGGTGCGCTGAGCCCGCGCCGCGGACGTCGCGACCGCGCTCAGACCCGGTGCGCCGCCGCCAGGTACTCGGCGCTCTGCATCTCGATCAGCCGCGAGGCGGTGCGCTCGAACGCACCGGCCAGGCGCTCGCCGGTGTACAGCAATGGCGGCGGATCCTGCGCGGTGCAGACCAGGTTGACGTGGCGGTCGTACAGCTCGTCGATCAGGTTGACGAAGCGCCGCGCCGCATCCTCGTTCATGCGGTCGAAGTGCGGGATGCCGCCGAGCAACACGGTGGTGAACTCGTGCGCGATCTCGATGTAGTCGCTGGGACCGCGCGGACCTTCGCACAAGGCGACGAAATCGAACCAGACGATGCTCTTGCCGCGCGCGCGCACCGGGATCTTGCGCCCTTCCAGTTCGATGTTGCCGCGGCGCGCCTCGGCATTGCCGGTCAGCGCGCTCCAGCGCTCGCCCAGCCAGGCGTCGCTGTCCTCGGCCAGCGGCGCGCGGTACACCGGCGAGCGGGTCAGCGCGCGCATGCGGTAGTCCTCGGTGCCCTCGGCGTACAGCTCCACGCAATAGGTCTGCAGCAAGCCGATCGCCGGCAGGAAGCTCTCGCGCTGCAGGCCGTTGAGATACAGGTTCTGCGGCGCGGTGTTGGAGGTGGTGACCAGGGTCACGCCCTCGGCGAACAGGCGCTCGAGCAGGCGCGACAGCAGCATCGCATCGCCGATGTCGGTGACGAAGAACTCGTCCAGCACCAGCACGCGCAACCGGCTGCGCCACTCCTGCGCGATCTTCGCCAGCGGATCGCTCTGCCCGGCGTGTTCGCGCAGGCGCTCGTGCACGCCGCGCATGAAGCGATGGAAATGCGTGCGGTACTTCCGCGCGATCGGCAGGCCGTCGTAGAACAGATCGACCAGGAAGGTCTTGCCGCGGCCGACCCCACCCCAGAAATACAGCCCGCGCACCGGCTCGGGCTTCTTCCAAAACGCCGACAGGCGGTCCAGCCAGCCCTCCTGGTCGCCATCGACGATCGCGACGTGGATGCGGTCCAGTTCGGCCAGCGCCGCATGCTGGGCCGGATCGTCGCGCCAGTCGCCGCGCGCCACGCCCTCGGCGTAGCGCTGCGACGGCAATGCCGCCGCGCTCACGCCTGCGCCGCCGGCAGCCAGGCCTTGACCGCGTGCTGCAGGGCGCCGCGCAGGTCGATCAGCTTGCGATGGAAGAAGTGGCTGGTGTCGGGCATGCGTACCAGTTGCGGTTGCGCCTCCAGCGTGTCCAGCCAGTCGTACACGGCCTGCGGATCGACGATCTCGTCGGCCTCGCCCTGGATCACCAGCCACTGCGGCGGCGGCGCCATGCCGGAAAAATCCCAGCGCCCGGCCGGCGGCGCGATCGAGATCAGCACCTGCGGCTGCAGCGCGGCGCTGGCGCGCAGCGAGACGTAGGCGCCGAAGCTGAAACCGGCCAGCCACAGCGCGTCGTGCGGACGCTGATCGCGCACCCAGGCGGCCACCGCGGCCAAGTCCTGCTGCTCGCCCTCGCCGTGGTCGAAGCTACCGGCGGACGCGCCCACGCTGCGGAAGTTGAAGCGCACCACGTGCACGCCCAACTCGCGCAGCGCGCGCGCGACCATGGTCACCACCTTGTTGTGCATGCTGCCGCCCTCGGTGGACAGCGGATGGCAGACGATGGCGGTGACCGGCAGCACGGCGACGTCGGCCTCGGGCAGATCGACCGCGGCCTCGATCGGGCCGGCGGGGCCTTGCAGGGTCAGTGCGCCGGAAGCGGTGGGGAAAGCGGGAGAGGTCATGCGGTCATAATACCGGGGCTGGGTCGCGGCCACATGCCGATGCGGTGCACGCAGCGTTCTTTTTCCTCCCGATCCGGATCCTGTGCGTGGCGTTCGTCCTGCTGAGTGTGGTGTGCAGCGTGCTGGTCTCGGCGCTGCTGAAGCTGGCGCCGCAACGGCGCATCGACCTGGCCCAGGCGGTGACCTGGAACTACCTGGCGGCGCTGCTGCTGTGTGCCGCCCTGCTGCATCCGCCGCTGGCCGCGCTGGACGATGCGCGCACGCCGTGGGCGTCACTGCTGGCCCTGGGCGTGCTGCTGCCGAGCCTGTTCCTGGTGCTGGGGCGCGCGGTGGCCAGCGCCGGCATCGTGCGTACCGACGCGGCACAGCGGCTGTCGCTGCTGCTGTCGCTGGCGGCGGCCTTCCTGTGGTTCGGCGAACGCACCAACGGCGCCAAGCTGGCCGGCCTGGCGCTGGGCCTGCTGGCGATCGCCGGCATCGTGCAGCGGGCGGACCCGACGTCGCGCCGCGCCGCAGGCACCGCGCCGTGGCTGCTGCTGGTGTGGGTCGGCTTCGCCGCGATCGACGTGCTGCTCAAGCGCATCGCCCAGGCCGGCACCCCGTTCGCCGCCTCGCTGCTGGTCGCCTTCGCGCTGGCCTTCGTGCTGCTGCTGGGCGTGCAGCTGTGGCGCCACCTGCGCGGCACCGCCGCGCTGGCCTGGCGCAACCTCGGCGCCGGCCTGCTGCTGGGCGTGCTCAACTTCGGCAACATCCTGTTCTACGTGCGCGCGCACCAGGCCCTGCCCGACAGCCCCGCCAGCGTGTTCGCGGCGATGAACCTGGGCGTGATCGGCCTGGGCACCCTGCTCGGCATCGCCGTGTTCGGCGAACGCACCACCCGCTGGAACCGCCTGGGCCTGCTGCTGGCGGTGCCGGCGATCATCCTGATCGCGATTGGCACGCGCGGCTAGCCCACCGCGCACCCGCGCATCGACGCGCGACGTCCGCATCCCACCCGCGTCAGCGCATCCAGGCTGGAGACGGACAGCCACAAATCGGGCAACGGCACCGGGATCACGGTGGTCGCCCTGGCGCAGGCAACGAACCCTCAGCGCCCGCACCCCGCTCTTACGATTCCCCACTCCCGATTCCCCATTCCCGCCCTTCAGCGCCTCCACACCGGAAACGGATCCTCCAAGCCCTGCCACGCCACCGGCCCCTGCCGCAGCTCGGCGTCGTCGAGCAGGCAGGCATCGAGTTCGGCACGCACCCGCGCTTCGTCCAGGCCGACGCCGATCACCGCCAGTTCCTGGCGGCGGTCGCCCCACAGCGGATGCCACATCGCCCGCAGCGCCGCGTACTCGCGCGCATCGCCGACCTCCTCGGCCTGCGGCGGCGGCGCGTTCCAGCACGCGGTCTGCTGGCGCTGCCAGCCGAGCTCGGTGTACGGCAGCGGCGATGGCGGCAGCGCCAGCGGCGTGTCCAGCAGGCCGCGGTCCACGCGCTCGCGCGCCGCGTACCAGAAGCCGGCGGCCTGGGTCTGGGTGGCCGCGCCGACGATGGACAGTTCGCCGACCCAGTCCATGCGGCTGGCCAGCCAGAAAAAACCCTTGCTGCGGATCACGTCGCGCAGGCCGCGCTGCGCCAGTCGCGCGAAGCGCAGCGGATGGAACGGCCGGCGCGCGCGATAGACGAAGCTTTCGATGCCGAACTGCTCGGTCTCCGGCGCGTGCTCGCCGCGCAGCGCCTGCATCCAGCCCGGCGCCAGCTGCGCGCGCACGAAGTCGAAGCGGCCGGTGTCCAGTACCAGCTCCAGCGGCACGTCGCCACGGCTGGCCTCGACGATGCGCGCATCGCGGTTGAGCGCGCGCAACACGGCGCGGGTGCGGTCGAGGGTGGCCGCATCGGCCAGGTCGGCCTTGCTGATGACGATCACGTCGGCGAACTCGATCTGTTCCACCAGCAGGTTGACCAGCCCGCGCTCGTCGTCGTCCCCGGCCTGCAGGCCGCGGTCGGCCAGGCGCTCGGCCGAGCCGAAGTCGCGCAGGAAACTCACGCCGTCGACCACGGTGAGCATGGTGTCCAGGCGCGCGACGTCGGCCAGGCCGCGACCGTCGGCATCGCGCACGGCGAAGGTCGCGGCCACCGGCATCGGTTCGGAGATGCCGGTGGATTCGATCAACAGGTAGTCGTAGCGTCCGCTCTCGGCCAGGCGCTGCACTTCCTGACGCAGGTCGTCGCGCAGGGTGCAGCAGATGCAGCCGTTGCTGAATTCGACCAGGGTCTCTTCGGTGCGGCTGAGCGCGGCGCCGCCGTCGCGGATCAGCGCCGCGTCGATGTTGACCTCGCTCATGTCGTTGACGATCACCGCCACCCGGCGGCCGTCGCGGTTGTGCAGCACGCGATTGAGCAGGGTGGTCTTGCCTGCGCCGAGGAAGCCGGACAGGACGGTGACGGGAAGGCGGGAATCGGAAACGGCGGACGTGGACATGGCGGGCATCGGCGCGGAGTCGTGGCGGGCGAGAAATGTTACTATATAACACTTAAAGTGCTGGAGCGACCGTCCATGAAGTCCCTGCCTCCCTCCTTCTTCGATGCCTCGGCGATGCTGTTGTCCGGGCTGTGCCTGCTGCACTGCCTGGCGTTGCCGTTGCTGGCCGCGGCGCTGCCGCTGTTCGGCGTCTGGGCCGAGGCCGAGTGGGTGCACGTGGTGTTCGTGGCGATCGCCGCGCCGCTGGCGGGACTGGCGCTGTGGCGCGGGCACCGGCGCGACGCGCTGCCCTGGCCGCTGTGGGCGCTGGCAGCGCTGGGGCTGCTCGGTCTGTTGGCTGGCGCCTTCGGCATTCCCGACGAGGCCAGCGAGACCGCGATGACGGTGAGCGGTAGCGTGGCCCTGGCCACTGCGCATCTGTGGAACTGGCGCAGGCACCGGCTGCGTTGCCGGCATTGAACGTGGGACGTGCCATATAGCGTGCTTTCGCTCGAAGCGATCAGGGATGCGAGGCAGCGTGGCTGTGGCTGTTGCTGTGGCTGTTGCTGTTGCTTTTGCTGTTGCTTTTGCCGTTGCTCTGGCTTTTGACTTGCCGGGTTCCCTTCCGAAGCGGCGGCCATCGCGGGGAAAAACCCCGAAGGGGCGGCGCACATGGATGTGCGCCGTCCGCGGCAGGGGCAGGATGCCCCTTCCGCGGATCCACGCGCTGGACGCGGACCCGGAGCGCGCTAGCGCGGAGGGCGCGAGGCAGGGTGTGCTTTCTTTTGGTTACTTTTCTTTGCACAAGCAAAGAAAAGTAACTCGCCGTCAGGCGAAAGCTTTGCTCTTGCTTCAGATTTTTCTCGCCGCGACGGCGGAACCGGACGCGGAGGACGCCTATGCCGACCGCGGCCTGTGGCCCTGGGTGGCCAGCGTCTCCCGCAGCTTCTGAGGCGAGCGCAACCGGTAGGAGCGGCTTCAGCCGCGACAGGCATTGCCGATTGCATCGGTCGCGGCTAAAGTCGCTCCTACAGATTTTCTCGTCCGACAGAAAACTTCAATCAACAGCAGTAGCGACAGCAAAAGCTTTAAAGGCTTTCGCCCTTGCGGGCGAGTTACTTTTCTTTGCTCGCGCAAAGAAAAGGTAACCAAAAGAAAGCGCGCCCTGCCTTGCGCCCTCCGCGCTGCGCGCTCCGGGTCCGCGGATGCACCGGGGATTCGCGGAAGGGGCATCCTGCCCCTGCCGCGAACGGCGCACATCCCTGTGCGCCGCCCTTCGGGTTTTTCCCCGGTCCATCCGCCGCTGCGGAAGGGAACCCGATAAGTCAAAAGCCAGAGCAACGGCAACGGCAAAAGCAACAGCAAAAGCAACAGCGAAAGCTATTGCTGCGGTCGCTGCTACTTGTCCTATCGGGCGAAACCACCACGCCCTACACCTTCGGTCCGCGCCAGGGAAAACCGCGTGGACAGCACACATAGGCAGGAGCAACTTTCACGGGATGACGGCAAAGCGTGAGGCCGCATGCGCAGCGCGACCGGCCTTGAACGCAGCACACCTGCTCACGAGCGACCCTTGCACTTCACACATGACATGAGCCACGCAGGTACGTCCCGTACATCAGGCTAGAGAATCAGGGCCGACAATCGGCTTTTCCGATTCCCCATTCCCATTTCCCCATTCCCAGCCTACAGATCAAACCCCAACAGCAGCGGATCGTGGTCCGAACTGCGCCACGGGCCAGGCAGATCGCGCTCGCGATAACCGTCGCTGTCGGGCAGATCGGCGTTGACGTGCCATTCGGCGGCACCGCGCAACCGCGCCGCCAGCGCCGGACTCAGCAACGCGTGGTCGAGGCGGCCGCTGAGCCCGCGGTAGACGAAGCTGTAGGGCTGCGCGACATGCGCCTCCTGCAACGCATCGCGCCAACCGGCGTCGTGCAGCAGGCGCAGCGGATCTTCCATCGCATAGGCGTTGAAATCGCCCAGCAGCACGCTGGCCGTGCTGCCGGTGCCGGTGGGATCGCGGCGCAACCACGCATCGACGCGGCGCGCCGACTCGGTACGGGTCGCGTTCCAGCAGCCCTGCCCATCGCCGCGGTCGGCGTCGGCGCCGGTGGCCTCGCTGCAGCCGCCCTTGGACTTGAAGTGGTTGGCCACCACCACGAACGGCGCACCGCTGCCGCGACGGAAGGCCTGCGCCAGCGGCACGCGGCTGTGCTCGACGAAGGGACCGCCTTCCAGCATCGCCGGCTTGCCGACCGGACTCACCCGCGAGGCGCGGTAGATCAGCCCGACCCGGATCGGGTTGTCGCCGGGGCCGCGCCCGGCGTCGACGAAGCGCCAGTCGCCGCCGCCGGCATTGAGCGCGTCGACCAGGCTGGCGATCGCCGAGGTCGGGCCGTAACCGTCGTTCTCCAGTTCCATCAACGCGGCGACGTCGGCCTGCAGCGGGCGGATCGTCGCCACCAGCTTGCGCAGCTGCGCCTGGAATTCGGCCGGCGTGCGCGCACCGCGCTGGGTCGGGAACCCGCCGCCGCGGCCGTCGCCATTGAAGAAGTTCTCCAGGTTGAACGCCGCGATGCGCAGGCTACCGTCGACCTGCGGCGGCGCCGGTTCCGGCGGCGGCGTCAACTGCAGCGTGGCGGTCGGGTACAGCCGTGCCACGCCATCGATCACCCCGCCGACGATGCCTTCCACGTCCTGGAGCGTGCTGCCCGCGCGCGGCGGTGCAACGGCGCTGCCCAGATAGTCCGGCAGTTGCGTCGGTGCCGCTGTCGGCGCACCGAGCGTGCCCAGGCGCAGCCCGCGCCGCGCGTTGTCGGCCACCACCGCCGCCAGTTCGGCGCTGCCGGGTGCCGCTACTTCGCTGGGCTGCCACAGGCGCCCACCGAAGGCCACGCCCAGCTCGCCGGTCTTGCCCAGCGCGTCGTTGTCGACCACGGTCAGCGGCGCGGCGATGCGCACGCGCATGCCGGCCAGCGCCGACCAGTCGGCCGGCGCCGCATCCAGCACCTGCAGTGGCAGGGGCTGCGCGCGCGCCAGCACGGTGTGCCCCTGCTCCAGCACGCTGCGCCCGACGAAGGCCGTGCCGGCCTTGGCCGACGCCGCGGCCTGCGGGGCCAGTTCGCCCCACACCCGCACACGGTCGCCCGGGGCCAGGCTGCGCTCGGTATCGCCACGCACCAGCAAGGCGTCGGCGGTCAGCGGATCGTCGTCGCCGGCGTCCTGCACCAGGTAACCGCTGCCGCCGGCCTCCACCCGCGCGGTGACCACGCCCTCGAACACCACGCCCTGCGCCTGCGGGCCCGGGCGCAACTGCCCGATCGGCAGCAGCGTCGGCGGCGTCAGCGCCTGGGCGGCGGGGGCTGCGACCAGCAGCAGCAACGACAACAACGATGACGGCGGCATGCGCATGTGATCACTCTCCTTGTTTGCGCCGGCACGCGACGGGCGCGGAAACGACTGCGCCGCCCGAAGGCGGCGCAAGGGCGTGCGGGAGGCGCAAGGTTACTTCAGGTTGGCCAGCATCCAGTCCACGGTGGCGTGGATCTGCTCCTCGGTCAGCCCGGGATTGCCGCCCTTGGGCGGCATGATGCCGCCGTCGGGGCCGGTATAGCCCTCGATGGCGTGCTTGTAGAGCGTCTCCTTGCCCTGCGCGATGCGCTTGTCCCAGTGCGCGTGGTCCAGCGTCGGCGCCTTGCCCACGCCGGTGGTATGGCAGGCGGTGCACAGGTTGTTGAAGATGGTCTTGCCGTCGGTGGTGCCGCCGTAGGCCGCCTGCGCCGAAGCCTTGGCCAGCGCCGCCGCCTGCGCGGCGGCCTGCGCCGCGGCGCCGGTGCTGCCGGCGTAGACCGCGCCGACCGGGGCGAGGCGTTCCTCGGTGCGCTTTTGCGCCACCGGCGACACCTCCGGCGGGATGGCCCGCTGCAGGTAATGCGCGAACACGATCAGGCCGAGGGTGATCAGCACCAGCAGGCCGATCACCATCGAGAAGCGCTTGAGAAATTCGAGGTCGTAATTCCGCACATCACACCCCTTTGGCACGTGGTAATCCGGACCACCGCTACGCGACCGAGTATAGCCAGCGTTTGCGCTGCGCGGCACGCCAGGATGGCCCGGAATCGCAGGCGATGCGTGCTGCATCGCAGCAGTTCGGCGCGGGCGGCGCGGCAGTTGCGCTCAGGTGCTGCCCACCGCGCGCAGGCAGAACCCGCACACCGCCTCGACCAGGCGCTCGCTGTCGCGCGGGCCATCGCGGCTGGGCGCGGTGGGGCCGACCAGCGCCTCGGTGTAGGCGCCGACCAGGCACGCGGCCGCCGCCTCCAGGTCCTGCGCGGGGAACTCGCCCGCGGCCACGCCCTCGGCCAGGATGCCCTTGAACACGTCGCCGAGCAGGCGCCGGCAGCGGATGCGCTCGGCGTCCACCTCCGGCTCCACCGGTTCGGCGATGAAGGCGTAGGCCAGACCGGGGCCGGCCAGGGCGCGGCGCACGAACGAGGCGATGGCGTCGCGCAGGCGCTGCGCCGCCGGCGCCGGTGCGGCGGCAATGGCGCGCAGGATGGTCAGTTCGTGCTCCACGGCGGCGGTCAGCACCTCCACGAACAGTTCGGCCTTGGACGGGAAATGCCGGTAGATCAGCCCGGTGGAGACCCCGGCCTCGGCCGCCACCGCGGTCACCGGGGCGCCACGGAAGCCGTCGGCGGCGATCAGCCGGCGCGCCGCCAGCAGGATCCGCTGGCGGTTGCCGGCGAGGCGTTCTTCCATCAGGGCGGAGCGTTTGTAGGCCATGGCGTGATTCTAAGTTCAATTAATGAATTTCTGTTCACTTCTTTGCCGTTCCCGGCTACGCTGGGCGCTCTTGCCCGGCGCGGGTCCGATTCTAGGCGCCGCCGGCCACCCGTCATTCCCGGAGTTGCCGCCATGCTGATGCCGTCGTTGAATTTCGAGTTGGGCGAGGAGGTCGACCTGCTGCGCGACAGCGTCGCCGCCTTCGCCGCGCGCGAGATCGCGCCGCTGGCCGAGCAGGCCGACCGCGACAACGCCTTCCCCGCGCCGCTGTGGCGCAAGCTCGGCGAACAGGGCCTGCTCGGCCTCACCGTCGAGGAGGAATACGGCGGCAGTGCGATGGGCTATCTGGCGCACGTGGTGGCGATGGAGGAGATCTCGCGCGCCTGCGGCGCGATCGGCCTGTCCTACGGCGCGCATTCGAACCTGTGCGTGAACCAGTTGCGCAAGAACGCCAGCCCGGCGCAGAAGGCGCGCTACCTGCCGAAGCTGTGCAGCGGCGAGCACGTCGGCGCGCTGGCGATGAGCGAGCCGGGCGCCGGCTCGGATGTGGTGTCGATGAAGCTGCGCGCCGAGGCGCGTGGCGACCGCTACGTGCTCAACGGCAACAAGATGTGGATCACCAACGGCCCCGACGCCGACGTGCTGGTGGTCTACGCCAAGACCGACCCGAGCGGCGGCGCGCGCGGCATCACCGCGTTCGTGGTTGAGAAGGGCATGCCCGGCTTCAGCACCGCGCAGAAGCTGGACAAGCTCGGCATGCGCGGCTCCAACACCTGCGAACTGGTGTTCCAGGACTGCGAGGTACCGGCGGAGAACGTGCTGGGCGAGGTCGGTGGCGGCGTGCGCGTGCTGATGTCCGGCCTGGACTACGAGCGCGTGGTGCTGTCCGGCGGGCCGCTGGGGCTGATGGCCGCGGCGCTGGACGTGGTGCTGCCCTACGTGCACGAGCGCCGCCAGTTCGGCGAACCGATCGGCAGCTTCCAGCTGATGCAGGGCAAGCTGGCCGACATGTACGTGGGCCTCAACGCCTGCCGCGCCTACGTGTACGCGGTGGCGCGCGCCTGCGACGCCGGCCGCACCACCCGCCAGGACGCCGCCGGCGCGATCCTCTACGCCGCGGAAAAGGCGACCTGGCTGACCGGCCAGGCGATCCAGGTGCTGGGCGGCAACGGCTACATCAACGACTATCCGACCGGGCGCCTGTGGCGCGACGCCAAGCTCTACGAGATCGGCGCCGGCACCTCGGAGATCCGCCGCATGCTGATCGGCCGCGAGTTGTTCGAGCGGACCAAGTGATGCGCTGCGAAAGAGGTATCGGCCGAAAGACAGTTCAGACGTCACCGCGTCGGGGCTGAAGCCCCTCCCACATTCGCCGCCCAACCTTCCCTCCTCCCTCCACGGCCCAGCCATGAGCGCGATCCAGACCCAGTTGCAATCCGGCAGCGACGCCTTCGCCGCCAATGCCGCCGCGCTGCGCGCGGTGGTCGACGACCTGCATGCCACCCAGGCGCGCATCGCCCTGGGCGGCAGCGAGGCGGCCCGCGCCAAGCACCAGGCGCGCGGCAAGCTGCTGGTGCGCGAGCGCATCGACGCCCTGCTCGACCCGGGCAGCGCGTTCCTGGAGATCGCGCCGCTGGCGGCGCTGGGCCTGTACGACGACGAGGTGCCGTGCGCCGGCGTGGTCGCCGGCATCGGCCGCGTCTCCGGCGTGGAATGCGTAATCGTCGCCAACGACGCCACGGTCAAGGGCGGCACCTATTACCCGATGACGGTGAAGAAGCACCTGCGCGCGCAGGAGATCGCCCAGCAGAACCGCCTGCCGTGCATCTACCTGGTCGATTCCGGCGGCGCGTTCCTGCCGCTGCAGGACGAGGTGTTCCCCGACCGCGACCACTTCGGCCGGATCTTCTACAACCAGGCCAACCTGTCGGCGCAGGGCATCGCCCAGATCGCCTGCGTGATGGGCTCGTGTACCGCCGGCGGCGCCTACGTGCCGGCGATGAGCGACGAGACGGTGATCGTGCGCGAGCAGGGCACCATCTTCCTCGGCGGCCCGCCGCTGGTGAAGGCCGCCACCGGCGAGGACGTCAGCGCCGAGGACCTGGGCGGCGCCGACGTGCACACGCGCATCTCCGGCGTCGCCGACCACTTCGCCGACAACGACCTGCAGGCGCTGGCGCGGGTCCGCGCGATCGTCGCCCAACTCAACTGGCGCAAGCCGGCCCCCGCCCTGGCGCTGCGCACGCCGGAGCCGCCGCTGTATCCGGCCGAGGAGCTGTACGGGGTGATCCCGGCCGACCCGCGCAAGCCGTTCGACGTGCGCGAGGTGATCGCGCGGGTGGTGGACGGCTCGCGCTTCGACGAGTTCAAGGCGCGCTACGGCACCACCTTGGCCACCGGCTTCGCGCATGTGCACGGCTACCCGGTCGGCATCGTCGCCAACAACGGCATCCTGTTCTCCGAGTCGGCGCTGAAGGGCGCGCACTTCATCGAGCTGTGCGCACAGCGCGGCATCCCGCTGGTGTTCCTGCAGAACATCACCGGCTTCATGGTCGGCCGCAAGTACGAGCATGGCGGCATCGCCAAGGACGGCGCCAAGCTGGTGATGGCGGTGGCCTGCGCGAAGGTACCCAAGTTCACGGTGGTGATCGGCGGCTCGTTCGGCGCCGGCAACTACGGCATGTGCGGGCGCGCGTATTCGCCGAACTTCCTGTGGATGTGGCCCAACGCGCGCATCGGGGTGATGGGCGGCGAGCAGGCGGCAAGCGTGCTGGCGACGGTGCGCCGCGACGGCATCGCGGCCAAGGGCGGGCAGTGGTCGGACGCGGAGGAAGCGGCGTTCAAGGCGCCGATCCGCGAGCAGTTCGAGCGCCAGGGCCATCCGTACTACGCCAGTGCGCGGCTGTGGGACGACGGGGTGATCGATCCGGCGCAGACGCGGCGGGTGTTGGGGCTGGGGTTGTCGGCGGCGCTGAACGCGCCGGCGGAGCCGAGCCGGTTCGGGGTGTTCCGGATGTGAGTGGGCGCATGCGCTCTGGGTGGAAGGCGCGTTCGCGCGGGGATCGGCGGTGGTCACGCAAGTGGTCGCTGATGATGCCGGCGGCAGTGTGCCCGGCCGTGGGCTCCACGATCGGCTGTGCGGCCGCGGTCGCGGCGACGGCCTTCGCTCTTGCTCCGGCTTTTGCTCTTGCTCTGCCTTTGACTTACCGGGTCCCCTCGGCGCGGCAGCCGCGGCGGGGAAAAACCCGAAGGGCGGCGCACATGGATGTGCGCCGTTCGCGGCAGGGGCAGGATGCCCCTTCCGCGAATCCCCGACGTGGCTGCGAACCCGGAGCGCGTAGCGCGGAGGGCGCGCTGCGGGGTGTGCTTTCTTTTGGTTACTTTTCTTTGCACAAGCAAAGAAAAGTGACTCGCCGCCAGGCGAAAGCTTTGCTCTTGCATTTGCTGCTACGGCGGTGGCTGCTGAATCGTAGGAGCGGCTTCAGCCGCGACAGGCACAACCGTTCAGGTGGGTCGCGGCTAAAGCCGCTCCTACGGTTCTTCGTTTCGTCCGACAAACAAATCTCAAGCGAAGGCAAAGGCTTTCGCCCTTGCGGGCGAGTTACTTTTCTTTGCTCGCGCAAAGAAAAGGTAACCAAAAGAAAGCGCGCCCTGCCTTCGCGCCCTCCGCGCTGCGCGCTCCGGGTCCGCGTCCATCACGGGGATCCGCGGAAGGGGCATCCTGCCCCTGCCGCGGACGGCGTACATCCATGTACGCCGCCCTTCGGGTTTTTCCCCGCGATGGCCGCCGCTTCGGAAGGGAACCCGGTAAGTCAAAAGCCGGAGCAAAAGCCGGAGCACAGCAACAGCAACAACAAAAGCAACGGCAACGGCAACGGCAACGGCAACGGCCGAAGCCTCGCACATTGCAGCCTGCGGCGCGCCCACCTCTTCGCTCAGCAAACGCAACAGCCCTGACCTCATTTCCAGGCACCCGACCATGGCCACCCCCGACCTGCCGACCTTCGACAAGATCCTCATCGCCAATCGCGGCGAGATCGCCTGCCGGGTGATCGCTACCTGCCGCAAGCTCGGCATCGCCACCGTGGCCGTGTACTCCGATGCCGACCGCGATGCCCGCCACGTGCGCCTGGCCGACGAGGCCGTGCACATCGGTGCCGCGCCGGCGCGCGAGAGCTACCTGCGCGGCGAGCGCATCCTCGAGGCCGCGCAACGCAGCGGCGCGCAGGCCATCCATCCCGGGTACGGCTTCCTGTCCGAGAACGCGGAGTTCGCCGAGGCCTGCGCCGCACGCGGGCTGGTTTTCATCGGGCCGCCGCCGGCGGCGATCCGCGCCATGGGCGACAAGAGCGCGGCCAAGGCGCTGATGCAGGCGGCCGGGGTGCCGCTGACGCCCGGTTACCACGGCGAGCGCCAGGATCCCGAGTTCCTGCGCGAACAGGCCGCGGCCATCGGCTACCCGGTGCTGATCAAGGCCAGCGCCGGCGGTGGCGGCAAGGGCATGCGCCGGGTCGATCGCGACGAAGACTTCGCCGCCGCGCTCGCCGCCTGCCAGCGCGAGGCGCAGGCCGCCTTCGGCAATGCGCACGTGCTGGTGGAGAAGTACGTGCTGCGGCCGCGGCACATCGAGATCCAGGTGTTCGGCGACAGCCACGGCGAGCTGGTCTATCTGTTCGAACGCGACTGCTCGGTGCAGCGCCGCCACCAGAAGGTGCTGGAAGAAGCCCCCGCACCGGGCATGGACGCGGAAAGGCGTGCGGCGATGGGCCAGGCCGCGGTGGAGGCCGCGCGCGCGGTCGGTTACGTCGGCGCCGGCACCGTGGAATTCATCGTCGCGCCCGATGGCGCGTTCTACTTCATGGAAATGAATACCCGCCTGCAGGTGGAACACCCGGTCACCGAGTGCATCACCGGTACCGATCTGGTCGAGTGGCAGTTGCGCGTGGCCGCCGGCCAGCCGCTGCCGCAGCGCCAGCACGAACTGGCGATCCACGGCCATGCGCTGGAAGCGCGGCTGTACGCCGAAGACCCGGCGCGCGGCTTCCTGCCCTCGATCGGCACGCTGCAGCACCTGCGCCTGCCCGCCGCCGATGCGCATACCCGCGTCGATGCCGGCGTCGAGCAGGGCGATGTGATCGGCCCGCACTACGATCCGATGATCGCCAAGCTGATCGTGTGGGATGCGACCCGCGAGCGCGCGCTGCGGCGCATGCAGGCAGCACTGGCCGCGTGCCAGGTGGTCGGCGTGTCGACCAATGCCGCATTCCTGCAGCGCCTGGTCGGCACCACCGCATTCGCGCAGGCGGACCTGGACACCGCGCTGATCGAGCGCGAGCACGCGGCGCTGTTCGACACCCCTGCACCGACCAGCGGCGCACTGTGGAGTCTGGCGGCGCTGGCCTGGCAACTGCACGCGTCGGCGCCCACCGCGCACGCGGCCGATCCGTACTCGCCGTGGGACCTGCACGACGGCTGGCGGCTGGGCGCGCCCGCGCCGCATGCGCTGACGCTGCAGCATGGCGACACGCAACGCACGTTGCACCTGATCGCACATGCCGGCGGCTGGCGGATCCACGCCGCACAGGCGCAGGACGTGCTGGAGGCGAGCGGCCAGTTGCGCGATGGCCGCCTGTCCGCGTTCCTCGGCGCGCAGCGGATGCAGGCCGATGCGGTGTTCGCCGGCACGCAACTGCACCTGTTTGTCGACGGCCACGGCTATCTGTTCGAGCGCCACGACCCGGTTGCCGAGGCCGACCAGCCGGCGGTGGAAAGCGGTGGGCTGACCGCGCCGATGCCGGGGCGCATCGTCGCCCTGCTGGTCACGCCCGGCACCCAGGTGACCCGCGGCACGCCGCTGCTGGTGCTGGAGGCGATGAAGATGGAGCACACCCTGCAGGCGCCGGCCGACGGCACCGTGCACGGCTTCCGCGTGCGCGAGGGCGAGCTGGTCGGCGACGGCGTGGCGCTGCTGGATTTCGAAGCGGCCTGAGCGCTGCGGCTCGCGCGGTCGCCAAGACCGCAGCGAGGCGTCACACTCGGCGCTGGTCCATCCTCCTGCCCGCGCCATGAAACTCACCGCCCACGTTCTCGACGGCCACACCCTCGACGTGCGCCCGGCGCCGCGCGAGCGTCCGTGGATGGACCGCACCGCCGAGCGCTACGCCTACCGCTGCCTGCCGCTGGACATCGCCAACGCGCACGGCTGGGAGCTGCTGTGCCAGACCGCGTTCGAGGCCGAGTGGAACGGCGGCAACGCGCTCGACGACCTGCGCGTGCAGCCGGCGCCGGGCACGCACGCGCCGGCGGTCAGCCACTTCGGCTACGGCGTGCTGACCTTCCACGTGCCGTGCCTGTTCCGCACCGACGCCGGCGTGGACCTGTACGTCACCGCGCCGGTGAACCGGCCCAAGGACGGCATCGCCGGGCTCACCGGGCTGATCGAGACCGACTGGAGCCCCTACACCTTCACCATGAACTGGCAGTTCACCCGGCCCGGTCGCGTGCGCTTCGAGGCGGGCGAGCCGTTCTGCCACTTCTTCCCGGTGCAGCGGCGGGTGCTGGCCGAGACCGAGCCGCGCTGGCAGCCGCTGTCGCAGACGCCGGAGCTGGAGCGCGAACACCAGGCATGGATGCGCAGCCGCGGCCAGTTCCTGCACGATCTGGAACAGCCCGGTTCCGACGCCAGCCGCGAAGGCTGGCAGCGCAGCTACTTCCGCGGGCCGGCACCGGGGCAGTGTCCGGCCGGCGTGGAGCACCGGGTCAAACTGCGGCTGGCGCCGTTCACCCGCAGCGACGACGCGGAATGACGCCGGCTCAGCGCGCGTGGCGCTGGCGCACGCGCGTGGACAGGCGAAACACGCCGTAGGCCAGCGGCATGCCGAGCATCCCGGCCGCGCGCACGCGGCAGCCGCTGCTCAGCGCGCGCGCCGGCACCACTGCCGTTCGCACGGCACGCCGTCGTGGTTGCCGTCCATCTCCACGCCCGGGCAGTGCTGCAGGAAGTACACCGCTTCGGCGCACGAGGTCATCTGCGCGCAATGCGTGCGGCAGTCGCACTGGAAGGCCGGCGCGGGCGATGCGGGCGCCGTGGCCACCGACGCGATCGGCGCCGCTGGCGCTGCAGGATCTACCGGCGGCGCCGCCACGAAGCGCAGCACGGCATAGCCGGCGACCGCGAGCACCACCAGCAGCGCCAGCACGCCGAGCCAGCGGTCGCGACGCCTGCGCGGTGCGGTCGCCGCCTGCGCGGCCGATACCGGTGCACGCCCCGGCCGCATCACCCGCATCGCGCGCGGCCGTCCCTGCGCGTCGTGCTCCAGGTCGAAGGAGATCAGTTCGCCCACCCGGGGCGGCACCCCGTCGGCAGGAAACGCCGCGCGTCGCACCTCGGCTTCGGTCTCGCGATGCGCCAGGCGCACCAGGCCGCAACCGCGCTCCTCGTTCCACTGAATCAAGGTCCCGTGCGTGCGCATGGCGTCACCGCAAGAAAGTGCATCGCCGCAGTGGACGCCGCCGTGCCCGGTGCGTCCACCGTCCCCACCGCACCTGCCCGTTTCCGCCAGGCGCGACCCCGCACGCAGCATGCCACGGCGGCGGCCGGCGTGCCGGCAGGCCACTCGCTGCAGGCGCGGTCGGCCATCGTGATGACCCGCCGGCGTCCACCATCGCGACGCCGGCGCGCACAACTGTCTACCACCGGCTGCGCGGCGCTCGCTAGAGTCCGAAACGTCGAGCAACGCCGAGGGCCGCGACCACGCGGGACCGGCGATCGACGCGCAACCCGGCATCGCGGCCGCCGCCTGGCGCCGCCCCCGCAGCATTCGTCCCCCGATGCTGCCCTGCCGGGGTCGCGCGTTTCCCCCACGCTCGATGCAACAGGATCCTTCAGCGCAGTTGCCTTCCACACGGGGTCAGGAGAGCGACATGGACAGGTCTTCGGTCCGCTAGGCCGTTTCAACAGGATTGCCGCTTCCGCAGCAGTGTCGCCGCACCCGCGCGGCGGCGATCGGCGGTGCATTTCCAAAAGCGTCTCTCGCTTCGTCTGCGCGCGCAGGCGAATGCGCCCGCGCGTGCCTGCGACGTGGCGCCGGCATGGCGGGCGTTCTTTCATCGCGGTCGCGCCAATAGCGCGGGCGCGCGGCCGGTCCGGGGCCAGGGGATGTCCGGACGCAGGACGCGGCATCGCCCGCGCGCACCGACGCACTCGACCGGAGGTCCACCATGCAACCGTCCCACCCGCGCACTCTCGCCATCGCCGTCGCGCTGACCCTCGCCAGCGGCGCCGCTTCCGCCGGCCGCTTTCCGGATTTCGGCTACGCGCCGCCGGCCAGCTACAAAGGGCCGCTGTTCCAGCTCAGCCAGGACTATCCGCAGCAGCCGCCGAGCGGCCCGTTGCCGGCGTTCTTCCAGAAACTGCCCAAGCCGCTGAGCAACGACTTCGAAGCCTGGCGCGGCTACGCCGATGCGGTGAAGACCTACTGCCTGGAGGGCAACGTCGAAAGCGACTGGTACGTGCAGAACAACAAGGTGCGGCGCTGGTACCACGCGCCCTGGCAGCACTACGGCCCGCTCGGACGCGAAGGCGTGCATGGGCTGACCAAGGAAGCGCAGATCCAGGCCAAGCAACTGGCGCCGACCCAGCTCACCACCGGGCAGACGTTCGCGGTGGGCATCTACAACGACGTCGGCGCCTATACCTTCGGCCAGGTGTGGAAGGATCCGCAGAACCCGGACCCGAGCTTCACCACCAAGCCCAACACCTTCCGCGACGGCACCGTGGTGTGCAAGGCGCTGTTCGCCGACGTGGACCTGAGCCAGGTGCCGTTCCTGCAGAACCCGGTGCTGTGGAACGCCTGGGTCACCAACAGCTTCAAGTCCGCCGACCGTTCGCTCAAGAAAGTGGCCCTGATCCAGATGGATTTCGCCGTGCGCGACAGCCGCGTGCCCGGCACTGGCTGGATCTTCGGCACCTTCCAGTACAACGGCGCGGTCAGCGGCAAGCCCGGCTGGCAGAACCTGGTGCCGGTGGGCGTGATGTTCGGCAACGATCCGCAGAACACCGGCGACGACTACACCAACAAGCAGCCGACCCAGACCCGGATCAATCCGCGCATCCTGCAGTCGGCGATCAACGCCAAGCCGGAACTGCCGCCGACCCACCTGGGCTGGAACGGCCGCCTCAACGGCCCGGTAGACAATCCGATCAGCTCCTGCATGAGCTGCCACATGACCGCCGAGTCGCCGCAACTCTCGCCGATGAACCCGACGTTCCAGGCGCCGGACAAGGTGCCGCCGGTCGGCTCCAAGGAATGGATGCGCTGGTTCCAGAACATTCCCGCCGGGCAACCGTTCGACGCGGCGGCCAAGAGCACCGACTACAGCCTGCAGCTGGCCGGCGGCATCGCCAACTTCTACGACTGGAAGTGCACCCAGGACGGCGTGTTCGTCAGCGGCGGCAACCTGTGCGAGCAGAGCAAGACCTCGCTGAAGCTGATGAGGTCCACCACGCCGCCGCCGACCGTGTACCCGGTCGAGCGTGGGGTGAGCAACCAGGAGCTGGAGTAATCGCGACAACGTCGTGCCTGCCGCGCGCCGCTCGTCGGCGCCGGCGGGCACGGCCTGGGCATGGCACGACGACGACGCAGCGATGCGTGGCGTCAGGCGTGCTGGTGCCTGCGCCCGCTCAACCGACCTGCTGCCCGACCCACCAGGTCGTGCCGCCGGGATCGCGGAAGCCGCCACGCCGGTCCGGATCGTCCTTCTGCATCGGCGCCTGCACCGCCGTGGCGCCGGCGGCCAGCGCACGCTGGTAAGTCGCATCGACGTCATGCACATAGACGTGCACATGCGCCGGCAGCGCCGGCCAGCCCTCGACCGCATCGCAGAACATCACCACGGTATCGTCGATGCGTACCTCGCCATGGGCGAGCAGGCCGCCCTCGCCGGGAATCTGCCGCAAGGGCTCGGCATCGAACACCGCGACCAGGAAATCGATGGTGCGCTGCGCGCCGTCGACGATGAGATAGGGCGACACCGCGTTGTAGCCGTCCGGCTTGAAGAGCATGTGGCCTCCTGGGGAGCATTGGATATGGATGAAACAAGCCTGGCCATAGCGGCTCAACTCGCCGCGCACATGCCACCGCAGGCCCGGGCGCGGATGCCCCTGTCGCCGGCATCCGTCACCGCGGCGTCCATCGCCGTCGCCGCTGCACGACACGCCACGCCACAACGCCGCGCGGCGCGGACATGCGCCAGGCAACGATCGGCTCAGGTGGTGCGGCGCGCGCGCCATCCATGGATGATCTCGGCGACCGCATAGGCCGCGAACGCCAGCGCCAACACCCCCATGTTCCAAAATGGCAGCAGGCGAATGCGGTCGTAAAAGCTGTTTTGGACCTCGATCTGCACGACCTGCCCCGTCGGTACGCCACCAGGATCCCGCACGGGTACCGCATCCTCAGTAGAGGGCGAATCCACCAGCCGCACCTCGACCGCTTTCGCCGGAAGGCTATGCCACATGCCCTTGTACATAAACGCCGTTAACGAGAAGGTGTAAAAGTTGAGCATCAGCATCAGCAGGAAGGTGAGAAACACGATCACGCGTTGCGGGTAATTCATGTCCGGCTCCTTGTGCGCCTTGCGTGTCACATGCCGTCGAGGCGCTAGCGAGCATGCAACGCCGGCCTGGCGACATCAACCGCCACGGCGCTCGCCTGCATGCGACCCGCGGCCGCTCACAACGCGCAGGAACTCACCTGCGCGGCCAAGGTGAAAGGCACCTTGCCCAGGTCATCGAGGCCCTCGACATCGAACGCGTACACGCCCTTGGCCACGAGCGTCAGTTGCCCGTCGCGGGAGCGGTTGAAGGCCAGCGTGTCGACGTCGACCGGGTGGTGCGCGCCGGCCAGGTAGAGCGAGCCATCGATATAACCGTCCTGCGGGTTGCGCGGAAAATCGAAGCGCTTGCCGGCCAGCTCGCCGAGTCTGAGCGACGGCAGTGCGATGCCGTCCAGGCGGATCGACGTGTCCACGATCTCGCCGGCATGCAGGAACGGGCGCAGCAGGATCTCCAGCGCGGCGTCCCCCGGCAGACCGGACAGGATCGCGTGACGCGGTTGCAACAGGCTCGGCGAGAACGTCGACATCGCGGCGGCATCCTTCAGTGCTGCGCCACCGGCAACACCACGTCCATCAGCGTGGCGTCGTCCGGATCCGGCGTGGCCTTGAAGCCGAGTTGCTGGCACATCGCCAGCATGGTGCGGTTCTCGCGCAGCACCTGGCCTTCGACCACCTTCAGGCCGAGCCAGCCGGCGTACTCGATCATGATCCGCATCAGTTGCCAGCCGATGCCGTGGCCCTTGAGGTCGGAGCGGATCAGGATGCCGTATTCGCCGCGGTCGTAGTCGGCGTCGGCGTGCAGGCGCACCGCGCCGAGCATGTCGCCGCTGCGCGGTTCGATCGCCACCAGCGCGATCGAGCGCGCGTAGTCGAGCTGGGTCAGGCGTGCGATGAACTCGTGGCTGAAATGCTTGACCGCCTGGAAGAAGCGCAGGCGCAGGTCCTCGTCGGTGACGCGGGCGAAGAAGCTGCGGAACAGCGCGTCGTCCTCCGGCCGCACCGGGCGCACCAGCGCGGCGCTGCCGTCGTTGAGCGCGATGCGCCGTTCCCACTCCTTGGGATACGGGAAGATCGCGAAGCGCGGATGGCCACGGCCCTTGTGCAGGCGGCGCGACGGCGCCACCGCCACCCGCGCGTCGACCGCGATCACCCCGTCGCGATCGGCCAGCAGCGGGTTGATGTCCAGCTCGCGGATCTCCGGCAGGTCGGCGGCCAGTTGCGCCAGCTTGACCAGCACCATCGCCACCGCGCGCTCGTCGGCGGCCGGCACGTCGCGGTAGGCCTTGAGGATGCGGCTGACGCGGGTGCGGCCGATCAGTTCGTGGGCCAGGCGCAGGTCCAGCGGCGGCAGCGCCAGCGCCTTGTCGTCGATCACCTCGACCGCGGTGCCGCCGCGGCCGAACACGATCACCGGGCCGAAGGTCGGATCGTCGGCGATGCCGGCGATCAGCTCGCGCGCCTTCGGCCGCAGCAACGAGGGCTGCACCAGCACGCCGTCGATGCGCGCGTCCGGGCGCGCGGCGCGCGCGCGGGCGAGGATGCCTTCGGCCGCATCGCGCACCGCCTCCACGCTGACCAGGTTGAGGCGCACGCCGTCCACGTCGGACTTGTGCGGGATGTCGGCCGAATGGATCTTCACCGCCACCGCCGAGCCCTGCGCCAGCATCGGCGCGGCCACCTGTGCCGCGGCCTCGGCATCGGCGGCGTGCGCCACCGGCGCGGTGGGGATGCCGTAGGCGGCCAGCAGCCGCGTGGTCGCCAGCGGATCCAGCCAGGTCTGTCCGGCGGCCAGCGCGGCGTCGACGATGCCACGCGCGGCGGCGGCATCGAAGGCGAAATCGTCGGGCAGGCTGGGGGGCGTTTCCATCAGCGCCGCCTGCGCCTCGCGGTAGCGCACCAGATGCATGAAGCCGCGCACCGCGTCTGCCTCGGTGGCGTAGGTGGGGATGCGCGCGGCGTTGAGCGTGGCGGTGGCGCTCTCGTCGTTGCCCAGCCACACCGCGAACACCGGCTTGTCGCGGTGGTGGCGCGGGCGCTGGCCGAGGATGCGGGTCAGCGCCTGCGCCGCCTCGGCGGAGGAGGTGAACGCAGTCGGCACGTTGACCACCAGCACCGCATCGTTCTCCGGATCCTCCAGCAGCGCGCCGGCGGCGGCGGCATAGCGCTCGCCGTCGGCGTCCACCACGATGTCCACCGGATTGCGGTGCGACCACTCCTGCGGCAACGCCTGTTCCAACCGCTGCTGCGTGGGCGCCGACAGGGCGGCGAGGGTGCCGCCGAGATCGGCCAGCGTGTCCACCGCCAGGCGGCCGACGCCGCCGCCGTTGCTGAGGATGGCCAGACGCCGGCCGGGGAAGGTGCTGAGCCGGCCCAGGGTCTCCGCCGCGGCGAACAGTTCGTCCAGCGCGCGCACCCGCAGCAGGCCGGCGCGGGCGAACGCGGCGCCGTACACCGCATCGGAACTGGCCAGCGCCTGCACGTGGGTGTCGGCGTTGGGGTCGATGCGCAGTTGCCGGCCCGACTTCACCACCACCACCGGTTTGGCGCGCGCGGCGGCGCGGGCGGCGGACATGAACTTGCGCGCGTCGCGGATGTGCTCGACGTAGAGCAGGATCGCGCGGGTGCGGTAGTCGGTGGCGAAGTAGTCGAGCAGGTCGGCGAAGTCCACGTCCAGCGCGTCGCCCAGCGAGACCACCGCCGAGAAGCCGACCGCGCGCGCCACGCCCCACTCCACCAGCGCTGCGGCGATGGCGCTGGATTCGGAGATCAGCGCCAGGTCGCCCGGCTGCGGGCAGTGCGCGGCGATGCTGGCGTTGAGCCGCGCATGCGGCGCGATCACGCCCAGGCAGTGCGGGCCGAGGATGCGCAGGCCCTTGGCGCGCGCGGCGCTCTCCACCCGCGCCGCGGCCGAGCCCGGCCCGCTGCCGAGCCCGGCGGTGAGGATGATCGCCGCGGCGACGCCGCGCCGCGCGGCGATCGACACGATGCGCGGCACCATCCGCGCCGGCGCGGTGATGACCACCAGATCCGGCACCCACGGCAGGTCGGTGAGGCGGCGCACCGTGGGCACGCCGTCGATCTCGCGGTAGCGCGGGCTGACCCAGCCGATCTGCCCGGGAAACCCGGCCGCGCGCAGGCTGCGCACCACCGCCCGCCCGGCCGACCGCTCGCGCGGGCTGCCGCCGACGATGGCGACCGAGGCGGGGCGGAACACGGACTGCAGGTGGTAGGTGCTCATGGCGGCGGCAGAGGCGAGCGAATGCGCTAACGGTACACGGCTGGCCGCGGCGCGGGGATGATCCGGGTCTTGCGGCCGACCGTACCGCGGGTTCGGCGACAGGGCGCATTGCCGCGGTTCCGGCCTCCGCGCGTCGGGGCTGAAGCCCCTCCCACAGGGGCTTCGGTCGGTTGCTCGATGCTCACGGTTTGCGGGTGTTGCTGGATTCAACATGAACCCGACGGCGGCGCGCGCTCTTTGTGGGAGCGGGCTCAGGACACCTCGAATCACCCGTTTCTGCCGCGCATCCCACCGTCCCGTAAGAGCGGCTTCAGCCGCGACGCGGCGTGACCGGCAAGGCACGGTCGCGGCTGAAGCCGCGCCTACGCGTGTGCGCTTGTGCTTGCTCGAGACTCCCTTCAGGCGCGACGCGACCGAGCCACAGGCCCACAGGCACAGCACCCTGATCGGGCTGCCGTCCCCTCCCCGACAGCAAGGCCGGCAGCACCGCCCATCCGCCCCCGACCTCCCGGATTCGCACAGCCCAACGGACACCCGCCCACACGGCCCGGGTCAGCAGACGGTCGCATTGACGGCCGCATAATGCGGCGATGGAGACGACTCGTGCATAGCGGCGGCTTGGAACTGGCGCTGGTGCTGCTGCTGGCCGCGGTGATCGCGGTGCCGGTGTTCAAGCGGCTGGGCCTGGGTGCGGTGCTGGCCTACCTGGCCGCCGGCGTGGTGCTGGGGCCGGACGGGCTGGGCTTCGTGCAGGACACCGAGCGCATCCTCAACGCCGCCGAGATCGGCGTGGTGATGCTGCTGTTCCTGATCGGCCTGGAACTGTCGCCGGCGCGATTGAAGGTGATGCGGCATGCGGTGTTCGGCGCCGGGTCGGCCCAGGTCGCGCTGACCGCGCTGCCGCTGGGTGCGCTGGCGCTGTGCATGGGCCTGAACTGGAAGAGCGCGCTGGTGATCGGCCTGGCGCTGGCGCTGTCCTCCACCGCGGTGGGCCTGCAGCTGCTGGCCGAGCGCAAGGCGCTCAACAGCGACTATGGCCGGCTCGGCTTCGCCATCCTGCTGTTCCAGGACCTGATCGCGATCCCGCTGCTGGCCGCGGTGCCGCTGCTCGGCGGCGCCAAGAACGACACCCTGACCTGGTCGGAAGTGGGCCAGGCGCTGGGCGCGCTGGCCCTGGTGGTGCTGTGCGGGCGCTTCGTGCTGCGCCACCTGTTCCGCACGGTGGCGCGCACGCGCATGCCCGAAGTGTTCACCGCCAGCGCGCTACTGGTGGTGCTGGGCACTGCCTGGTTCCTGCAGAAGGCGGGGCTGAGTCCCAGCCTGGGTGCGTTCCTGGCCGGCGTGCTGCTGGCCGACTCGGAGTTCCGCCACGAACTCGAAGCGCAGATCGAGCCGTTCCAGGGCCTGCTGCTGGGCGTGTTCTTCATCGCCGTGGGCATGGGCATCGACCTGGACCGCATCGTCGCCGAGCCGTGGCTGATCGCCGGCGCCGTGGCCACGCTGCTGCTGGTCAAGTTCGCGCTGCTGGCCGGCATCGGCCGCGTGCTGCGCCTGCCCTGGCGCAGCGCGCTGCTGCTGGGCAGCCTGCTGTGGCTGGGCGGCGAGTTCGCCTTCGTGGTGTTCACCGAGGCGCAGCGCGTGCGCCTGCTCGACGACGCCACCCACGACCGCCTGGTCGCAGTGGTCGGCGTATCGATGGCGCTGACGCCGCTGCTGCTGATCGGCATGCAGCGCCTGCTCGGCGGCGGCGAGGCCGGCAAGGGCAAGCAGCCACCACCGCCGGCCGCGCAGTACGACACCGTGGATGCGCAGCGTGCGCAGGTGCTGATCGCCGGCATGGGCCGCTTCGGCCAGATCGTGGCGCGCCTGCTGACCGCGCAGCGCATCCCGTTCGTGGCGCTGGAACACAATCCGGACACGGTGGAGGACCTGCGCCGTTTCGGCAACCAGCTCTACTACGGCGACCCCAGCCGCCCGGACCTGCTGCGCGCGGCCGGCAGCGACGGCATCCGCCTCTTCGTGGTGGCGATGGACGACCCGGAGACCAACATCAAGACCACGCGGCTGATCCGCCGGCTCTACCCCACCGCCAAGGTGCTGGCGCGTGCGCGCAACCGCCAGCACGCCTGGCGGCTGATGGACCTGGGCGCCGAGCCGTTCCGCGAGGTGTTCGCCTCCAGCCTGGAGCTGAGCGAACAGGTGCTGCTTGGCCTGGGCCTGGACGCGGCCACCGCGCGCGACCGCATCGCCCGTTTCCGCGAGCACGACACGCAACTGCTGCGCGCCCAGCACCTGGTCTACGACGACGAGGCCGCGGTGGTGCAGACCGCGCGCGCGGCGCGCGCCGACCTGACCAAGCTGTTCGAGGCCGACGTCAACGATCCGACGGCCGGACCGGCGGATGGGACCGGCGTGGGGCGGCCTCGCGGTTGATACGGGCGGCGTGGGTGTGGCCGGGGCCGCATGGTGTGCTGCTGGCGTGCGATGCGATGTGCGGTCGCGTCGCTGCCGCTCACCGCGGCCACTCCACCGCCGTGCGCGACCGGTCGCGGGATGCTGAGCAACCGCCAAGCTGCAGCCAGATTGCGCCATGCTGCGGCTGCCATCCGACATGGTCGCGTCGGGGCTGAAGCCCCTCCCACAATGACGGTCGACAGCGTCCGCGGAGGGTGGCGCCTTTGCTGGCTGCGACAACAGGGCGGTGGACTCCCACGGCATGCCGGCTCGCCAAGGCCTATGTTCGGCAATCGCGCTGCGTCCGCACGCCGCCAATCCTTCCATGTGGGAGGGGCTTCAGCCCCGACTGCAGAATCTCGCCGCCGTCGCTGCGCCGCTCCTGCTGACATGGAGGCCTCTCCCCGAGCACTGGCGCTCACGCCAGCGCCCGGGGCACCGCTTCAGCGCTTGCGCGCAGGACGCTTCGCGGCGCTGCTGGCCGTGCGCTTGACGGCGTTCTTCGCGGTGCTCTTGGCGACCCTCTTCGCCGTCGGCGTCTTTGCCGGCGCCGCGGCGGGCTTGGCCCTGGTCGACTTGCGTGCCTTGGGCGAAGCGGAGGCATCGGCCGCCTTGCCCCCGCCACGCTTCGGCGCCGGCGTCACCGGCCGGGTCTCGGTCGTGGCGGTGGCTTCGGGCGGGCGCCGCGGCGGTGGGCGGCGCCCGGCGGTCAGGGTGCGCCAGGTATGGCCGCCGTTGAGCGCCAGCAGCGCGTCGGCCGCGGCCGGGCCGGCGCTGCCGGCCGGGTACTGCGGGGTTTCGTCGGCCGAGGTCTGCCAGGCGTCGAGGATGGGCTGCACGATGGTCCAGGCCGCCTCGACCATGGTCGCGTCCTGGAACAGCCCGGCCTCGCCGTGCATGCAGTCCTGCAGCAGGCGCTCGTAGCCCACCGTGTATTCCTTGGGGAACCAGTCGCGGTAGCGGAAGTCCATGCGCACCGGCGCCAGGCTGACCCGTGCGCCTGGGCGCTTGACGTCGAACTGCAGCGAGATGCCCTCGTCCGGCTGGATGTGCAGCACCAGCCAGTCGGGGCCGTAGCCGCCGATCTCGGCGCTGCGCAGCGGCGCCAGCGGCGCCGGCTTGAAGCGGATCGCGATCTCGGTGGTGCGCTCGCGCAGGCGCTTGCCGGTGCGCAGGTAGAACGGCACGCCGGCCCAGCGCCAGGTGTCGACCTGCAGCTTCATCGCCACATAGGTTTCGGTATTGGAATCCGGCGGCACCGTGTCTTCCTCGCGGTAACCGGGCACCGCATTGCGGCCGATCGCGCCGGCCGCGTACTGGCCGCGCACCACGTCGGCGGGGCTCAGCGGCCGCACCGCCTCGATCACCTCGGCGCGCCGGCGCAGCATCGCTGCCGGGGTGAACGCCGCCGGCGGTTCCATCGCGATCATCGCCAGCAACTGGAACAGGTGATTGGGCACCATGTCGCGCAGGCAGCCGGTGGGGTCGTAGAAGCCGCCGCGGCCTTCCACGCCGATGGTCTCGGCCGCGGTGATCTGCACGTGGTCGATGCGGTCGCGGTTCCACACCGGCTCGAACAGGCCGTTGGCGAAGCGGAACGCGAGGATGTTCTGCACCGTTTCCTTGCCCAGGAAATGGTCGATGCGGAACACCTGGTCCTCGTCGAGCACGCGCCCGACGATGGCGTTGAGCTCGCGCGCGCTCTGCAGATCGTGGCCGAACGGCTTCTCCACGATCACCCGGCGCCAACCGCCGCTGGCGCTCTGCTTGACCAGCCCGGCCGCGCCCAACTGCTCGATCACCGGCGCGAAGAAACGCGCCGCGGTGGCCAGGTAGAACAGCACGTTGCCGCCGGTGCGGTACTGCGCACCGATCTTCTCCAGCAGCGCGCCCAGGCTGCGGTAGGTACCGGCATCGTTGAAGTCGCCGCGCAGGTAGTGCAGGCGCGAACGCAGCCAGCCCCACACCTCTTCGTCCAGACCATCGGCCTTGAACTCGGCGTCGCGGTCGGCCATCAGCCCGCGCATCGCATCGCCGAGCATGCGCCGCCACGCCACCTCGCTGACCGCACCGTGGTCCACGCCGATCACCGCGAATTCCTCGGGCAGCGCGCCGCTGTGGCGCAGGTTGTACAGCGCCGGCAGCACCAGGCGCCGGGTCAGGTCGCCGCGGGCGCCGAACACCACGATCAGGCAGGGAGGGGTGGTCTGGGAGGCATCGCTCATGGAGGGGTGTCCTGTTCGCCGATCAAGCCATGCAGGCGCAGCGCCGCGTGGACCAGCGCCACGTGCGAATAGCCCTGCGGGAAATTGCCGAGCATGCGGCCGCTGCGCGGGTCGTACTCCTCGGCCAGCAGGCCGACGTCGTTGCACAGCCCGAGCAGGCGCTCGAACAGCCCGCGCGCCTGCTCGCGGCGGCCGAGCAGCGCGTAGTTCTCCACCAGCCAGAAGCTGCAGGCGATGAAGGTGCCCTCGCCGGCCGGCAGGCCGTCGCCGCTGGCGTCGTCGGCGCGGTAGCGCTCGACCAGGCCGTCGATGCTCAGGCGTGCGGCGATGGCGTCGGCGGTGGCGGCCACGCGCGGATCGTCCGGCGGCAGGAAGCCGACCAGCGGAATCAGCAGCGTCGCCGCGTCCAGCCGCTCGCTGCCGTAGCTCTGCACGAAGTAGCCGTCGCGGTGCACGCCCTGCGCCAGCACCTGCGCGTGGATCTCGTCGGCCAGCGCGCGCCAGTGCGCGCGTTGCGCGGCATCGGCATCGGTGACGCCATCGCGCGCGCCGCAGTCGAACGCCAGCCACGCCATCACCTTGGAATGCACGAAGTGCTGGCGCTTGTCGCGGATCTCCCAGATGCCCTCGTCCGGATCACGCCAGCGCTGCTCCAGCACCTCCAGCAACTGCCGCGCCAGCGAGCGGCCATGCACGGCCGTGGCCATGCCCTCGTGGTGGCCGCGGTGGAACGCGGCGATCACCTCGCCATAGACGTCGAGCTGGAACTGGCCGACCGCGGCATTGCCCACGCGCACCGGCGAGGCGCCTTCGTAGCCGGGCAGCCAGTCCACCTGCCATTCGGCCATGCGCCGCTCGCCACCGATGCCGTACAGCGCCTGCAACTGGTCCGGCGAGCCGGCCACGGTGCGCTGCAGCCAGCCGTGGAACGCGGCGGCCTCGTCGAAATAGCCGGCCGCGCGCAACGCGGTGAGAGTGAACACCGCATCGCGCAGCCAGCAGAAGCGATAGTCCCAATTGCGCTCGCCACCCAGGCGCTCGGGCAGCGAGGTGGTCGGCGCGGCGACGATGGCGCCGGTGGGCAGGTAGCTCAGGCCCTTCAACACCACCAGCGAACGCCGCACCGCCTCGGTCCACGGGCCGGCATGCAGGCAGCGGTGCGACCAGCCGTGCCAGAACGCCTCGGTCTGGGCCAGCGCCTGCTCCGGCTCCAGCAGCGGCGGCAGCTCCAGGTGCGAGGCACCGTGGCTGAGCACGAACCAGGTGCTCTCGCCGGCCTCCAGCACGAACTCGGCCTCGGTGGCGAAGCCATGGCCGTGCATGGGCTGCGGGCTGCGCACGGCGATCTGGTCCGGCCCGGCCACCGCCTGCAGGCCGCCGTCGATCTGCGAGACCCAGGGAATGGTGCGGCCGTAGTTGAAGCGCAACTGCAGCTGCATGCGCAGCGGCACCTTGCCGTGCAGGCCGCGCACGATCCGCACCACGTGGTTGTGCAGTACCTCGTCGTGGCTGGCGACCATGAAGTCGAGCAGCGCCACCGCGCCGGTATCGGTCTCGAACCGCGTCTCCAGCACCAGGCTGCCGTCGCGGTAGGCGCGGGCGCTGGTGAAGGCGCCCTGCGGCGCGATCGCCCAGCGGCCGTGGTCGGGTTCGCCGAGCAGGGCGGCGAACAGGGCATCGGAATCGAAGCGCGGCAGACATAGCCAGTCGATCGAGCCGCGACGGTCCACCAGGGCCGCGCTGCGGCAGTTGCCGAGCATGGCGTAGTCTTCGATTCGCGAGGCCATCGTCGGCGCCGGCACGGAGGAGCGGCGAGTCTGCCAGCGCCGGTGTTTGCATCGCGTAATCGCCGCAGCGCGCCGTTCAGGCGCGCGCAAGCGCTCGGCTGCGGCTACACTGCGGCTGCGCATGACTTCCGATCCCGCTGCCGCCGCCCTGCGCACTCTGGTCCTGGAGGACGATCCGATACTGCGCGATCGCATCCTGGTACCGGGCCTGCGCCGCTTCGGCTTCGCCGCCGACGGCTGCGGCACCGGCGCCGAACTGCAGCAGCGGGTGCAGCGCGAGGGTGCCGAGATCGTGGTGCTGGATGTCGGCCTGCCCGATACCGATGGCTTCACCCTGGCCGGCGCGCTGCGGCAGCAGTACCCGGACCTCGGCATCGTCATGCTGACCAGTCTGGGCCAGACGGAGGACCGCATCCGCGGCCTGACCGGCGGCGCCGATGCCTACCTGTCCAAACCGGTGGAAATCGACCTGCTGGCCGCGACCCTGCACAGCCTGGCGCGGCGCGTGAGCGGACGCCCGCCGGCAGCGCCGGCGCGCGGGCGCTGGCAGATGAGCGAAGACGGCTGGTGCCTGCTGTCGCCGTCCGGCGCCGCCGCCGCATTGACCGGCAGCGAGCGCCGCCTGTGCCTGCGCCTGCTCGAGCAACCGGGCCTGCTGGTGGCGCGCGAGGCGCTGATCGCCGCCCTCACCGACCGCGTCTACGACTTCGACGCGCACCGCCTGGATTCGATGGTGCACCGCCTGCGCAGCAAGGTGCAGCGCCGCTGCGGCGAACCGCTGCCGCTGGCCGCGGTGCACGGCAAGGGCTACATCCTCGATCCCGCCGGCTGACCCGCCACTCGCCATCGCACGCCGCGCAGCGCGGGCAGTCGCGGCAGGCCAGGCCTACGCCGGCCCGGAGGCCGGCACCGCATCGGCATGCGGCAGCACGATACGGAAGCGCGTGCCCACGCCCACCGTGCTGTGCACCTGGATCCGGCCGCCGGCGCGCACCACCAGATCGCGCACCACCGCCAGGCCCAGGCCGGTGCCGCTGTCGGCGGGCTTGGTGCTGTAGAACGGCTCGAACACCTGCGCGGCCACCTCCGCCGGCATGCCGTGGCCGTCGTCGGCGACCTCGATGACGGTGCCGTCGTCCTCGCTGGAGACGGCGATATCGAAATGGCCGCGGTCGGCGATCGCGTCGCGGCTGTTGGAGGCCAGGTTCAGCAGCATCAGGTCGAACTGGCTGCGCTCGAAGCGGATCGGTGCCGGCGCCGCCGGCAGCGAACAGCGCAGCACGATCCGCGCTTCCAGCAACTGCCGCAGCATCGGCTGCAAGGCCTCCACCGCGGCCGCGGCGTCGAAGCGTTCGACATGCTCGGCATCGCGGCGGCTGAAGCGCAGCAGCCGGCGCACGATGGTCATGCCGCGCTCGGCCGATGCCTCCACCGCGGCCAGGCTGTCCTCCAGGTGCGCGATGCGTTGCGCGTCGCCGTCCAGATCGTCGTCGTGGCGTGCGGCGGCGAAGCCGGACATCACCGCCAGGATGTTGTTGAAATCGTGGGCCAGGCCGCTGGCCATGCGCTCGGTGATCTCGCGCTTCTGCGCGTGGATCAATTGGGTCTGCGCGCGCTCCCGCTCCTGCATTTCCTGCTGCAGGCGCTGGCCGCGCGCGTTGGACTCGCGCAGGCTTTCGCGCAGCGCCTCGGTGGTGCGGTCCAGCAGCAGTGCCACCAGCAGGTAACTGAACAGCACCGGCGGCACGTTGTAGAACGCGCGCGCCGGCTCGGCGGCGAATTCCACCAGGACATCGTGCCAGACGCCGACGCCGAGCATCAGCAGCAAGGCCACGAACGTCACCCACAGCGCGCGGCGCCCGAGCACCAGACCGGCCAGGATCAACACCAGCATCTGCGCCAACTGGTCCGGCAACTGGTTCTGGAAACCGTGGATCGCGGCGTTGACCAGCAGCGAGCCGAGCATGGCCCCGAGCGCCAGCCGCACCCCGCCACGCAAGGCGCCGTGGCGCACGCGCACGAAGCCGATCGCCGCGCACACGCCGATCAACAGACTCATGCCCAGCGACACCACCATGCCCGCCGGCACCGCCTGCCCACGCAGCTGCGGCCAGGCCAGGACCAGCGCCACCGCGATCGTGGCGGGAATGGTCACCGCCAGGAACAACAGCAGCAGCTGGATCACCCGCGCATTGCGCCGATCCACCTCGTCCAGCAGCGGCGCGCGGCCCAGCCAGTTCCAGAACGCCTTCGCCATGCCGCCGTACTCCATTCTCGTTCAGTGAGAATTTGATGATGATCATGCGAGAACTTGCAGGTGACAAGCCGGTGACGGCGGGCCTAAGTTCGCATGACGGAACGCGCCCGGGGACGACGGCGCGACATCCAGACCACTCCTGACCGATACGGAGGCGCACACGCGCCGCCGACGTCGCCTTCTGCCCTGCCGTTTCCCAGCCCGAGATCGCCATGAACGATTGCACTTCCCCCCTTGGCACCGCCACCCGTCATCCGATTCCCCGCGCCTACAGCACCCTGGCCCTGGCCTGCGCGCTGTGCCTGACCTCGACGGCGATGGCGCAGACGCCCGCCGCCGCGGCGACCGTGACGGCTGCCACCACCCAGCCCGCCGCCGCCACCACCGGCACCGACGCCACAGCCACCGACGCCAACGCGACCCCGGCCGCGACCACCTACGACCCCAGCGTCTACTTCAAGGCCACCGGCAGCGCCGACAGCAATGCCGGCGCCGACGCCGAAGGCGATGAAGCGCTGGCCGCCGGCGAGGCCGCCTCGGCGGTCGGCACCGGCGCCATGGCGCTGGGCGGCGGTGCGGTCGGCTATGCAGACCACGCGCTGGCGGTGGGCCACAACAGCCTGGCCACCGAGATCTCCACCACCGCCGTCGGCGGCATGCTCGACGTGGACTACTCGTACCTGTCCGGCGGCGTGAAGATCCTGCAGCAGACCTCCGCCACCGGCATGGCCGCCACCGCGCTGGGCGCCGGCGCCCAGGCCAGCGGCAAGTTCAACGTGGCCGCCGGTGCCGGCGCGATCGCCAGCGACCGTTCCAGCGTCGCCGTCGGCGGCATCGTCGACATAGGCGAAGACAGCTTGAGCAGTGAAGGCATGCAGTTGCAGGCCACCCAGGCCACCGGTCCGCTGTCGACCGCGCTGGGCGGCGGCGCGATGGCCACCGCCTACAACGCGACCGCGGTCGGCGCACTGGCCGAAGCCAGCGCGAACCGCACCCTCGCCGTGGGCTCCACCGCGCTGGCCAACCAGTACGCCGCCGTGGCGGTGGGCGCGCAGAGCCAGGCCACCGCCGAGTGGGCGACCGCCTTCGGCAACGCCGCCCGCGCCTGGGGCACCAACAGCGTGGCCCTCGGCCCCAGCGCGTTCGCGCAGAGCGACTACGGCACCGCGGTCGGCCCGGGGGCGTTCGCCGGCGGCGTCGGCGCCACCGCGCTCGGCAACGGTTCCTGGGCCGGTGGCACCCGCAGCCTGGCCCTCGGCGCGGCGACGGTGTGGAACGGCAACTTCTTCCTCGATACGCCAGTGATGTTCTACGACAGCATCGCCATGGGCACCAAGGCCGACGTATTCGGCGACCGCTCGATCGCGATCGGTCCGGACGCGCGGGTCGGCAACTCGCAGTTCGTCGACGGCAAGCTGACCATCACCAACAACAGCGTGGCGCTGGGTGCCGGGTCGATCACCGAACGCGACAACACCGTGTCCATCGGCACGGCGGGCGCCGAGCGCCAGCTCACCAACCTGGCTGCCGGCACCATGGACACCGATGCGGTCAACCTGGCGCAGCTGCGCAACGTCGCCGCCGCGTTCGGCGCCGGCAGCGTGGTCGACGCCAACGGCAACCTGATCGGCGGCAACTACCTGGTGCAGGGCAATCACTACACCGACCTGGGTTCGGCGATGGGCGCGCTCGACACCGCCCTGACCGGCTTCGGCAACCGCCTCAACACCATCGGCGGGTCCGGCGGCATCAGCATCGGCGACGGCGGCGGGGCGGCCAGCGCCCCCAGCACCGGTGCCGGCACCAACGCCGTGGCCGTGGGCTCCGGGGCCACCGCCAACGGCAACAACGGCCTGGCGATGGGCGCGCAGGCCCTGGCCTACGGCCCCAACGACACCGCCATCGGCGGCAATGCCCAGGTCAATGCCGACGGCAGCACCGCGGTCGGCGCCAACGCCCGCGTCGCCGCGGTGGCGACCAATGCGGTGGCGGTCGGCGAGAGCGCAAGTGCCTCGGCCGCCTCGGCCACCGCGCTCGGCCAGGGCGCCTCGGCCAGTGCCGCCAACTCCGTGGCACTGGGCCAGGGCTCGGTCGCCGATCGCGCCAACACGGTGTCGGTGGGCAGCGCCGGCAACGAGCGCCAGGTCGCCAACGTCGCCGCCGGCAGCGCCGACACCGACGCGGTCAACGTGGCGCAGATGCGCGCCGGCAACAACGCCACCCTGAGCAGCGCCAACGCCTACACCAACACCCGCATCACCGCGCTGGACGACAGCTTCAACCAGTTGCGCACCGACACCGAGCACCGCCTGGACGGCATGGACCGGCGCATGGACAAGCTCGGCGCGATGAGCGCGGCGATGCTCAACATGGCGGTCAACGCCGCCGGCACGCAGAGCCCGCGCGGGCGCGTGTCGGTCGGCGCCGGCTTCCAGGGCGGGCAGCAGGCGCTGTCGGTCGGCTACGCCCGCAAGATCGGCGAGCGCGCCTCGTTCAGCCTGGGCGGCGCCTTCAGCAGCGGCGAGTCCTCGGCCGGCATCGGCGTGGGTATCGATCTGTGACGTACCGCGGCGCCGCGTGCGCCGCGGTTTTCTCCTTCTCTCCTCTCTCTTCCAGGATCCGCAGATGATGTCTTCCAACACCCTCGCCGCTGCCCTCGCCGCCGTCCTGTTCGCCGGTGGCGCGCAGGCGGCCACTCCCACCATCCCCCTGGGCGGCGTTCAGGGCCCGGTGCCGCAATCGGCCAGCGCCAACGACCTGGGCCAGCGCTTCATCGTCAAGACCCGCGATGGCGGCACCCAGGCGCGCAGCATGCTCGCCACCACCCTGAGCAGCGCGGTGGCGCGCAGCGGCATGCAGCGCGCCCAGATCAGCAGCAATGGCCTGACCCTGCGCAGCGCGGTCAGCGCCAAGGTGCTGCGCGACATGGCGGTACCGGGCTGGCACGTGGTGCAGACCTCGCGCCACCTCAGCGACAGCGAGCGCGCCGCCTTCATCGCCGAACTCAAGGCCGACCCGTCGGTGGAATCGGTGCAGGTCGACCGCCTGTACCAGCGCCTGGACGAGGCCAGCGTGCGCGGGCCGGCCGTCGCCGCGGCCGCCGCCTCCACCACGCCCAACGATCCGGCCTACGCCAAGCTGCAGTGGAACTTCAACAACGCGGTCGGCGGGGTCAACGCCGAGCAGGGCTGGACCCGCTCCACCGGCAAGGGCGTGGTGGTGGCGGTGGTCGACACCGGCGTGGTCAAGAATAACCCCGACCTGGCCGCCAACGTGCTGCCGGGCTACGACATGATCACCGACCACCGCGTCTCGCGCCGCGCCACCGATGGCCGCGCGCCCGGCGGCGACGACCTGGGCGACTGGGTGGAGGCCGACTACTGCGTCCCGCTGGGCGCCAGCGGCAATGCGCCGGAAAACAGCTCCTGGCACGGCAGCCACGTCTCCGGCACCATCGCCCAGGTCACCAACAACAACCTGGCCACCGCCGGCCTGGCCTACGACGCCAAGATCCTGCCGGTGCGCGTGCTCGGCTCCTGCGGCGGCTTCGGCAGCGACATCGCCGACGGCATGCTGTGGGCCGCCGGCCTGCCGGTGGACGGCCTGCCGACCAACCCGAACCCGGCCGAGGTGATCAACATGAGCCTGGGCAGCAGCGGCCCGGACAGCTGCCCGCAGCTCTACCAGGACGCGATCGACAAGATCAACGCCAAGGGCACCATCATCGTGGTCGCCGCCGGCAACTCCAACGCCGATGCCGGCACCTACACCATGTCCTCGTGCAAGGGCGTCATCAGCGTCGGCGCCTCGCGCATCAACGGCGGCCGCGCCAGCTACTCCAACTACGGCACCCGCGTGGACCTCGCCGCGCCGGGCGGCGGCGGCGACGTCGACGGCAACCCCGGCGGCTACATCTTCCAGGTGATCAACGGCGGCACGCAGAGCCCGACCAGCGACTGGCAGATCGGCGGCATGGCCGGCACCTCGATGGCCTCCCCGCACGTGGCCGCGGCGGTGGCGCTGGTGCAGAGCATCGCCAAGACCCCGTTCACCTGGACCGGCATGCGCGAGCTGCTGCGCGCCAGTGCGCGGCCGTTCCCGGTGGCGATCGCCAGCAACACGCCGATCGGCGCCGGCATCCTGGACGTGGACATGCTGCTGCAGATGGTCACCAACCCGCCGTGCGATCCGTCGGACAGCAGCTGCGTGCCGCCGACCAAGACGATGACCAACAAGGTCGAGATGCGCGGCCTCAGCAGCCAGGGCGGCGACGCGCTGTACAGCTTCCAGGCCGCGGCCGGGAGCACGGTCAGCTTCATGACCTTCGGCGGCACCGGCAACGTGGCGATGTACGTGTCAGCCGGCAAGGTGCCGACCAGCAGCAGCGCCGACGCCCGCTCCACCCGCCCCGGTACCACCACCCAGACGGTCCGCGTCACCCCGTCCAGCGCCACGACCTACTACGTGCGCCTGAGCGGCAGCTACAGCGGCCTGACCGTGGTCGGCCGGCAGTAAGGCCCGATCGCGCGGCGGCGCCGTTCGCCGCCGCGCGGCGTGCGCGGGAGGACACCCTCCCGCCGCGCATCCGAAAGCAGCGACGTGCCCGCCATGACGCAATTGGCCCGCCTTCCGGCGGGCTTTTTTTATGGTGGCGCACCGCGATGCCGCGCGATGCAGCAAGCCCCTCTCCCACCGGGAGCGGGATTGGGGTGAGGGTGCGGCACGAGGCGCGTGCAATGGGCGACGCGAGGCTGCGCCTACCCTCATCCGGCCCTCCGGGCCACCTTCTCCCGGTGGGAGAAGGAAGCGCGTTAACGGCTTTCGCGCAGGAACCGGGCCATCGAGGACACGCCCGGCAGCGCCGGCTGGAACTGCCCGGCGACATCGACGAAACCGCGCATCACCGCGATCTCGCGCGGCGTACGGTTCAAGGTATCGCGCAGTTCCGGATCGGCGCCGGCGCGCAGCAGGCGCTGCACCAGCAGCGGCAGGCCGTGCAGTGCGGCCAGATGCAGCGGGCCGAAGCCGCGCGGATCCTGCACCTCCAGGCTGACGTCCTCGTCGAGCAGGCGCTCGACACCGGCCAGCACCACCGGTTCCTCGCAGGCCGTGCCCGGTTCGGCGCGCGCGCCCAGCAGCAGCAACAGCGGCGTGACGCCACCGGCGGAGCCGCGGTCGGCCTCGGCGCCGGCCAGCAGCAAGGTGTCCAGCAGCGCCAGCAGGCGCGTCTTGTCGCGCGCGGTGAAGCCGTACAGCGCGGCGCAGTGCAGCGGCGCCAGTTGCTGGGCGTCGCCGGCATGCACGTCGGCACCGGCGGCCAGCAGCCGCGCGGCGATGTCCGGCAGGCCCAGCGCGCAGGCCAGCATCAGCACGGTGACCCCGCCCGGCAGGCGGTGCTCGATCTGCGCGCCGGCCTGCAGCAACGCCGCGACGATCTCGGTCTGGCGCATGCTCACCGCCGCCGACAGCGGCGTGGCGCCGCTGGCCGCGGCGTGCTGCAGATCGGCGCCGCGCGACAGCAACAGTTTCACCGCCTCGGCATGACCGCCGCCGGCGGCGCGCAGCAACGCGGTGCAGCCCTGCGCGTCCACCGCATCCACCGGCAGGCCCAGGTCGATCAGGCGGCGGATCGCCTCGGCATCGCCGACCATCGCCGCGGCCGGTACGTCGGCCTCGCGCAGCGGGCGCCGCGGCAGCGGCCAGGTGCGCCAGTCCAGCCAGTCGGCCAGGTCGCGGCGGCCGCTGGCCAGGGCCACGCCGAGCGGGGTCTGGCCGTCGGCGGCGCGCGCGTCCGGCGAGGCGCCCTGCAGGATCAGCAGTTTCAGCGAGGCCTCGCGGCCCAGCGCGGCGGCCAGGTGCAGCGCGGTCATGCCGTGGCTGTCGCGCGCCTCGCGGTCGGCGCCGCGCTCGAGCAACTGCAGTTGCAGGCGCAGCCAGCCCAGCCGCACCGCCAGCGACAGCGGCGGATCGCCGGCCGGCGAGGGCGCGAACGGATCGGCGCCGCGTTCGAGCAGTTCCAGGGCGAACTGTTCCAGCGCGCGCGAGGCATGATCGTGCTGGGCACAGGCGGCAAGCAGCCGGGTCAGGCCGCCGCGGCCGGCCGGCGACACGCCGTGGCGCAGCATCGCCTGCAGGCTGGGCACCGCCTCCACGCCGCGCGAGAGCAGCGCGAACATCGGCGTGTCGCCGCAGGCATCCAGTACCTCCGGCGCGGCGCCGTGCGCCAGCAGCCAGTCCACCGCCTGCGCGTTCAGCGCCAGCGGCGCATCGTGCAGCAGCGCGCCCAGTTCCTCGGGCGCACACAGCCGCGCCAGCGCGGCCAGGCCCTCGCGCGGCTGGCCCAGTTGCAGGCCCTCGCGCAGCAGTTCCAGCGGCGGCCGGTCGGGCAGGCCGGCCGGGCCGCTCTCGCCCTGGCCGTCGCTGACCGCGGCCGGCAGCGGGTAGTCCGGGTCCAGCGCGGACACGATCGCCCAGCGCCCGGCTTCGGCGGCCAGGTCGACGGCGCGGCGGCCGCTCTGGTCCGGCTGCGCCGGTGCCACGCCCAGCTCCAGCAGGCGCCGGATCAGGCCGGGGGCGACGTGGTCGGCGGTGCAGGCCAGCAGGATCGCGTTGCGGCCGTCGCCGTCGACCGCGGCCAGGTCCGGCTTGTGCGGCAGCAGCCGTTCCAGCACCGCCACGCGGCCGTGGCGGGCGGCTTCCAGCCACGGCGTGCGGCCCAGCGCGTCGCGCGCTTCCAGGTTGGCGCCGGCGCCGAGCAGGGCCTGCACGATCTCCACGTGACCGGCCTGCGCCGCCTCGTGCAGCGCGCTGCGGCGCTGGCGATCGCGCGCGTCGACCCGCGCCTTGTGCTTGAGCAGCAACTGCACGCCGGCCGGATCGTCTTCCTCGGTGCCGGCCGCGGCCAGCAGCACCGGGCTGGCCTCGGCCGGCTCCGGCTTGGCGCCGCGCTCGAGCAGGAACTTGGCCATGCGCCAGTTGCCGACCTGGCAGGCCACCGCCAGCGGGGTCAGGCCGTCGCGGTTGGCTGCGTCCAGTTCGGCGGCGGCGTCGCGCAGCAGCGCGGCCACGCCCGGATCGGAGCTGCGCGCGGCGTGATGCAGCGGGGTGTTGCCGTCGCCGTCGCTGGCGCGCGGGTCGGCGCCGTTGGCGAGCAGGGTCATCACTGCCTCCGGGCGGCCATGCCAGCTGTCGCGGGTGGCGGCCAGCAGCGGGGTCATGCCCAGGTGCGGGCGATTGACGTCGACCCCTCGCACGATCAGTTCGCGCAGCAGGCGCAGGTCCGGCAATACCGCGGCCAGCACCGGCAGGCTGCGCTGGTCGCGCCACTCGGCGGCGGGCAGCGCGTGCGGATCGGCGCCGGCCTGCAGCAACTGCAGCGCGCGATCGACACGGCCGCCGCGGGCGGCGTCGTACAGCGCCGCATGCAGTTCGTCCTGCGCCGGCGGCGGCTCGTCCGCGCGCGGCGCGGCATTGGCGCTGAGTTCGGCGAACAGGTCGGCCGAGGACACCGGCGGGGTCAGCGTCTGCGGCGGGGCCACCCGTTGCAGGCCGGCGTGCAGCAACGGCGACAGCAACGCGTAGGCCAGCGCCAGCGGCCAGCGCGCGGCGTCGGCAAGCAGGCCCGGCCAGGCCAGCACCACGCCGAGCCCGGCCAGCACCAGCACCAGCGCAGCCACCGCCAGCCCCCGCCAGGCCTGCACGTCCTGCTGCGCCAGCGCGTGCCAGCGCGCGCCCAGCGCGCCGCCCTCGGCATCGCTGCCGTGCCACAGTGGCCAGGTCCGCCACAGCCCGAGCAGCGCCGCGCTGGCGGCCACGCTCAGCGCCAGCGCCGCGGCCAGGCTGCCGCTGTCGTGCAGCGCCGCCAGCGGCCAGGCCACCAGCACCGCGACCAGCGCCATGCCGCCGGCCCACAGCACCAGCAGCGGCGCGACGGCACCGACCAGCTCGCGCGCGGCGTGCGGGCGCGGCCGGCTGCCGCGCTGCCAGGACAGCGCCAGGGCGAACGCCGGCTGCGCCAGCCAGGCGCCCAGCGCGGCGGCCAGCGGGCCGAATCCGGCGGCCAGCGCCAGCACCGCGCCGAGCGCGGCGGCGAGCATCGGCGCACGCGCGCGGAGAAAGGAGTCAGTCATCGTGTCGATCGGTGGTGCCGGGCAGGGACGGCGGCAATTGCAGATGGAAGCCGCAGCCGGCGAGGTTGGCGCGCACCGCGGCCGGATCGGCGCGGGCCAGCCTGCGTTCAGCGGTCAGTGCCACTTCGAGCACGAACGCCAGCGGCTGCAGCGACGCCAGCAGCGCCGGCGGCAGACGGCCGAAGTCGTCGCGGGCGGCGAGATACAGATAGGTGTCCGGCTTGCGTTGGCTTTTGTAGACGTAGGCTTGCATGCCCGTGGCGTGCGCCTGGCGTGGAAAGGCAAGCGATTGTGGAGGAAATGCGCCAGCGGCGAAAGCGCACGCCGGCCCTGCGCTGAACGGATCCAGGGCAGGCACACCATTCACGTTCGCCTCGTTGGCGGTTCACGGCATCACCGAATGCGTCGATATACTGCGGTGATTGTCCTTGTATGGAAGACCGCGTGACCGAAGCGTCCTCGTCGCCCCGGATGGCCCCGGTGGCCATCCGCGCCTACACCGCGACCAACGCGCTCGGCAGCGGGCTGCAGGCCCAGGCCGCAGCGCTGCGCGAGGGCCGCAGCGGCCTGCGCCGCAACGATTTCGGCCCGCAACCGCTGGAATGCTGGATCGGCCGGGTGGACGCGCTGGAAACCGCGGCGCTGCCGGACGCCCTGGCCGCCTGGGAATGCCGCAACAACCGTCTGGCCTGGCTGGCGCTGCAGCAGGACGGCATGGCCGCCGCCGTGGCCGCCGCGGCGCAGCGGCATGGCCCCGAACGGGTGGCGGTGGTGATGGGCACCTCCACCTCCAGCATCGGCGCCAGCGAGGAGGCCTACACCCGGCTCGAACACGACGCGGACGGCCCGCGCATTCCCGCCGACCTGGATCGGCCGATCGTGCACACCCCGCATTCGCTCGGCGATTTCGTGCGCGCCGCCACCGGCCTGCGCGGCCCGTGCATCACCGTCGCCACCGCGTGCTCGTCCAGCGCCAAGGTGTTCGCCCAGGCGGCGCGGCTGATCGCCGCAGGCGTGGTCGACGCGGCGCTGGTCGGCGGCGTGGACACGCTGTGCGGCAGCGTGCTGTTCGGCTTCAACTCGCTGCAGGTGGTGTCGCCGGAACCGTGCCGGCCGTTCGACGTGCGCCGGGTCGGGCTGTCGCTGGGCGAGGCCGGCGGCTACGCGCTGCTGGAACGCGCCGATGCCGTCGACGCGCCGCCGGCGCAGGCGCTGCTGTGCGGCTACGGCGAATCCAGCGACGCCCACCACATGTCCGCGCCGCATCCGCAGGGCCTGGGCGCCGGCCTGGCGATGCGCGGTGCGCTGCAGCGCGCCGGCGTGGACGCGGCCGAGGTCGGGTATCTCAACCTGCACGGCACCGCGACCCCGGCCAACGACAGCGTCGAGGCCGCCGCGGTGGCGGCGCTGTTCCCGCCCACCCTGCACGCCAGTTCGACCAAGGCCTGGACCGGGCATACGCTCGGCGCCGCCGGCATCGTCGAGTCGGTGTTCGCCCTGCTGGCGCTGCGCGACGGCCTGTTGCCCGGCACCCTCAACAGCGAACTGCCCGATCCCGCCTGCGGCCCGCAGATCCGCTTCGCCACCGCCCATGCACAGGTCCGCTACGCGATGAACAACTCCTTCGGCTTCGGCGGCAACAACTGCTCGCTGCTGTTCGGCCGCGCATGAGCACGCCGATGCTGCACGCGACGATCGAAGGCATCGGGTTCTGGGCGCCGGGGCTGCCGTCGTGGACGCTGGCGCAGGCGTTCGCGCGCGGCGAAGGCGCGCCGCTGGAGACGCCTGGACGGCCGTCGCCGCAGCTGCTGGCGCCCAACGAGCGCCGGCGCGCGCCGGACACGGTGGCGGTGTCGCTGGATGCGGCGCTGGCCGCCTGCCAGGACGCAGGCCGCGATCCGGCCACGCTGCCGTCGGTGTTCACCTCCACCCACGGCGACCTGGCGATCACCGACTACATGTGCACCACCCTGGCCAGCGACCCGCTGTCGGTGTCGCCGACCAAGTTCCACAATTCGGTGCACAACGCCGCCGCCGGCTACTGGACCATCGGCGCCGGCGCCACCGCCGCGGCGACCGCGATCAGCGCGCACTTTGGCAGCTTCGCACAGGGCCTGCTGGAAGCGCTGTCGCAACTGGCCGCGGGCGAAGACGCGGTGCTGCTGGTCGGCTACGACAGCCGCTCGGTGGGCGCGCTAGGCCGCATCGCGCGCAGCGAAGGCCTGCTCGGCGGTGCGCTGGTGCTGAGCGCCGGCGCACGCGACGGCAAGCCGCAGTTGCAGGTGCAGTTGCGCGACGGCACCGCCGCGGCCGGCGACGGCCCGCTGGCGCGCCACGCCGCAGGCAACGCGATGGCGCCGATGCTGCCGCTGTTCGACGCGCTGGCGCTGGGCGGCAGCGGCTGCGTGCTCGATGCAGGCGGCGGCCGTTGCCTGCAGCTAGGCCTGCACGCATGAGCCGCACGCCGCTGACCGCCGCCGACGCCGCGATCCTGATCCCGGCCCTCAACGAACGGCTGCGCATCCGCGAGGTGGTCGGCGACGCGCTGGCGCACTGCCCGCGGGTGATCGTGGTCGACGACGGCTCCGACGACGGCACCAGCGACTGCATCGCCGACCTGCCGGTGACCCTGCTGCGCCACCCGCAGCGCCGCGGCAAGGGCGCGGCGCTGCGCAGCGGCTTCGCCGAGGCGCAGCGCCAGGGCGCGCGCGCGGTGATGACCATGGACGGCGACGGCCAGCACAGTGCCGCCGATTTCCCGCGGCTGCTGGCCGCGGCCAACCGCCATCCCGGCTGCGTGATCGTCGGCGCGCGCCTGCGCAAGCGCGCCAGCCAGCCGCCGATCCGCCGCATCGGCAACGATTTCGGCGACTGGGGCATCGCCTGGGGCTGCGGCTTTCGCCTGGTCGACAGCCAGAGCGGCCAGCGCCTGTACCCGCAGTCGGTCTACACCCTGCCCGACGTGCCCGGCGAAGGTTTCGTGTTCGAGGCGCAACTGCTGATCTCGGCGGCGCGCCAGGCCGGCGCGCGGGTGGTGGCGGTGCCGATCGAGACCCGCTACGCCAGCCAGACCCCCGGCACCTTCCGCAAGAGCCACTTCCGGCTGGTGCGCGATCTGTGGAAGATCACCTCGCACGTCATCGTGCAGGTGTGGACCTACGGGCACGTGGTGCGCGAGTACCGGCGCACCCGCGCCAACCCGGTGCTGATCGACGACGCCGACGGCACCCTCGACACGGCACCTATCGCCGTCGCCAAGGAAAAGACGACATGAAGGCAGCGCAGGCGGATGTGGCGATTCTGGGCGGCGGACTGGCCGGACTGACCCTGGCGCTGCAGTTGCGCCAGCGCGACCCGCAACTGCGCATCCGCGTGCTGGAGCGGCGCGCGCACCCGGTGCGCGAGGCCGCGTTCAAGGTCGGCGAGTCCTCGGTGGAGATCGGCGCGCACTACTTCGCCGAGGTGCTGGGCCTGCGCGAGCACCTGGATGCCGAACAGATCCGCAAGTTCGGCTTCCGCTTCTTCTTCTCCGACCGGCGCGCCGACATCGACCAGTGCACCGAGCTGGGCGTGAGCCAGTTACTGCCGACCCCGTCGTGGCAGATCGACCGCGGCCGCTTCGAGAACTTTCTCGGGCAGCGCGCGCGCGAGATGGGCGTGGAATTCCTCGACGGCAGCACGGTGCGCGGCGTCGACCTGGCCGAGGACGACGGCGACCATTGCGTGCGCTATACCCGCGACGGCGCCGACGCCCACCTGCAGGCACGCTGGGTGATCGATGCCAGCGGCCGCGCCGGCCTGCTCAAGCGCAAGCTCGGGCTGGCCCAGGACAACGCGCACCAGGCCAACGCGGTGTGGTGGCGGGTGGACGGACTGGTCGATCCCAACGGCTGGTCGCAGGACAGCGCCTGGCTGCAGCGTTGCACGCCGCCGGACCGCTGGCGCTCGACCAACCACATGTGCGGCCCCGGCTACTGGTTCTGGCTGATCCCGCTGTCCTCCGGCGCGCATTCGCTGGGCATCGTCTGCGATGCCGCCCTGCATCCGCTGGAGACCATGAACACCCACGCCAAGGCGATGGACTGGCTGCGCACGCACCAGCCGCAGGTGGCCAGCACGCTGGAGCGCAGCGAGCACACGGTGCAGGACTTCCTGTTCCTGCGCGACTTCTCCTATGGCTGCAAGCAGGTGTTCTCGGCGCAGCGCTGGGCGCTGACCGGCGAGGCCGGCGTGTTCCTGGACCCGTTCTATTCGCCGGGCAGCGACTTCATCGCCATCAGCAACACCTACATCTGCGAACTGATCGGGCGCGAGCGCGCCGGGCGCGACATCGCACCGTATGCCGAGCTGTACCAGCAGCTGTACTTCTCGTTCTACGAGAACACCCTGACCCTGTACCAGGACCAGTACCCGCTGTTCGGCGACGCCCAGGTGATGCCGGTCAAGGTGATCTGGGACTACACCTACTACTGGTCGCTGCTGGCGCCGCTGTACTGCACCGACCGCATCGCCGACCTGGCGGTGCTGGGTCGGCTGCGCCCGGCACTGCAGCAGGCCAGCGCGCTCAACCTGGGCATGCAGGCGCTGCTGCGCGACTGGGGCGCGGCCAACCGCGCGCAGGCCGCGGCGGTGGCCGACGGGCGGCTGCTGGACCAGTACCTGATCGGGTGGTTCCACGAACTCAACCGCGCGCTGAGCGACCGCCTGGACGATGCCGCGTTCGTCGCCCGCCTGCACGGCAACGTCGCGCGCATGGCGGAACTGGCCGGGGAGATCCTGGCGCGCGCCCGCCAGCAGCATCCGATGCTGGCCGACCACGGCCTGCTGGACGCCTGCCGCGACGCGCAAACGCCGCTGCCGGTGCTGTCGCCGGCCTGGTACGCGGACGCCGCCTGATTCGCGCGCAGGGCCGTGCCGCCCTGCAACAACGCGCGCTTCAACCGCCGCCGCGGCACGCCAGCGGGCGCCCCCATTGCGCGGCACGCGTCACACCGGGCGAATATCGCCCACGCATTCGCGTTTTCGCACGCACGGCGGTTGACGCCCCCGCGCCACCGGCGCGACACAGGCCCCCCGCGCCCTTCAGGAGAGAACCGCATGCGCTCCACGCTGCTCGCCCTGGCCCTGCCCCTGGCCGCTCTTGCTGCCTCCTCCACCGCACATGCGCAGACGACCGCGCGCGCACCGGCCACCCCGGCACCGCTGCAACAATCGTGCGACGCGCTGGCGAACCGGCTCGCCTATCCCGGCACCCGCTTCACCGCGGTGCGCAGCGTGGCCGCCGGCGCCCTGCAGGTGGCCGGCCAGCCGATCGGTGCGCACTGCCAGATCACCGGCCTGATGCACGAACGCGTCGGCAGCGACGGCCAGTCCTATGCGATCGGCTTCGAGATGCGCCTGCCGGCAGCGTGGAACGGGCGCTTCTTCTACCAGGCCAACGGCGGCCTGGACGGCAACGTGGTGCCCGCGCTCGGCGACATCGGCGGCGGCGGCCAGCGCGACAACCCGCTGCGCATGGGCTTTGCGGTCATCAGTTCCGATGCCGGGCACAGCAACGCGCAGAACCCGCTGTTCGGCCGCGACCCGCAGGCGCGGCTGGACTACGGCTACCAGGCGGTGCAGGCACTGACCCCGATGGCCAAGCGCGTGGTGCAGATCGCCTACGGCAAGGCGCCGGACTACAGCTACTTCGGCGGCTGCTCCAACGGCGGCCGCCACGGCATGGTCGCCGCCGCGCGCGACGCGCAGGACTACGATGGCATCCTGGTCGGCGACCCCGGGTTCCATTTGCCCAAGGCGGCGATCGCCGACCTGGCAGCGGCCCAGCAGCTGGCGGCGCTGGCCGGCGGCAGCGACACGCGCAGCGGCCTAAGCGCCGCCGAACGCAGCCTGGTGGCCGAGCGCATCGTCGCCACCTGCGATGCGCTGGACGGGGTGCGCGACGGCATGGTGCAGGACGTGGTCGCCTGCCAGCGCCGCTTCGACCTGAACCGCGACGTCGCCACCTGCGGCAGCGCCGGGCGCACCGGCCAATGCCTGACCCCAGCGCAGAAGCGCGCGCTCGGCGCCATCCACGCCGGCGTGCGCAACAGCGCCGGCACGCCGCTGTACGCGCCCTTCCCCTACGACCCGGGCATCGCCAGCGGCGACTGGGCCGGCTGGCGGCAGGACGCCTCGCTGACCCTGGTGCCCGGATCGGTGGCCTTCGGCTTCGTCACCCCGCCGGAGGAGCCTGCGGTGCTGCAGGACCTGAAGCGGTACGCGCTGCAGTTCGACATGGACCGCGACGCGCCGAAGATCTTCGCCACGGGCGGCGCCTTTCGCGAATCCGCATGGTCGTACATGACCCCGCCGAACGAGACCCAGCTGACCACGCTGAAGGCGCGCGGCGGCAAGCTGCTGATCTACCACGGCACCGGCGACGGCATCTTCTCCTTCGCCGACACCGCGGCCTGGTACGACCGCCTGCGCGCGGCCGACGCCGAGGCCGCCAGCTACGCGCGCCTGTTCGCGGTGCCGGCCATGGCCCATTGCGCCGGCGGACCGGCCACCGACCAGTTCGATGCGCTGACCCCGCTGGTGGCCTGGGTCGAGCAGGGCCAGGCGCCGGACGCCATCGTCGCCAACGCGCGCGGCAGCGGCAGCGCTGCGCCCAATACCGAGGTACCGGCAAGCTGGAGCAGCCAGCGCAGCCGCCCGCTGTGCCCGTATCCGCAGGTGGCGCGCTACGTCGGCGGCGACGTGGAGTCAGCGTCCAGTTTCGTCTGCCGCTGAGCGCGGATCGCCGTTGCGCCGCCGGCGTGGCGGCGCGACGACCGCATCGTCTTTGGCGCGGTCAGCCCATGCCGCCGTTGATGCCGATGACCTGGCCGTTGATGTAGGCGGCCGCGTCCGAGCACAGGAAGGCGACCAGCGCGGCCACTTCCTCCGGCTTGCCGGTGCGCCCGGCGGGGACCATCTGCTTGATCGTCTCCGGCGGGAACGCGCTCTCGGCCATCGCGCTCTGGATCACGCCCGGTGCGACCACGTTGACGCTGATCCCGCGGCTGGCCATTTCCCGCGCCAGCGACATGCTGGCGCCGTGCAGCGCGGCCTTGGCCGCGGCGTAGTTGGTCTGCCCGCGGTTGCCCAGCACCGCCGCCACCGAGGACACGCTGACGATGCGGCCCCAGCGCGTGCGCGCCATCGGCAGCAGCAGCGGCTGGGTGACGTGGAAGAAGCCGTGCAGCGACACGTCGATGACGGTGCGCCACTGCGCCGCGCTCATGCCCGCCATCGGCGCGTCGTCGTGGATGCCGGCGTTGTTGACCAGCACCTGGATCGGGCCGGCCTCCAGCAACGCCGCCAGCGCCTGCGCGCTGGCCTCGGCATCGGCCACATCGAACGCGACCGCCTCGGCGCTGCCGCCGGCAGCGACGATCGCCTCCACCACCGCCGCGGCACGCGCGACATTGGCATTGGCGTGCACGATCACGTGCAGGCCCTGCGCGGCCAGGGCGTGGCAGATCGCGCCACCGAGATCGCCACTGCCGCCGGTGACCAGGGCGCGGCGCGGGGAAGCAGGCTGGGACATCGTCGTTCCTTGAGCGGATGGGGGCGGGGCCGCCATCCTAGCGATTCACGGGCACGACGCCAGCCTGCTCACTCCTGCAGGGGCGGCGTCAGCCGCGACAGCACCATCGGTCAAGCGTCGCGGCTGAAGCCGCTCCTACGAAGGCGCCGGGCGCTACGCCGCGCCCAACATCACCGTCGCGCGGCCCTCGGCCAGCAACTGCCCGGCATGACGGATGCGGAAGGCGTACTGCTGGCTGTCCTCGGCCTGCAGCAGCACCTCGGCCTCGCCTTCGAGCGGACCGGGCAGGTCCTGCAGTTCGCCGACGTGCAACTGCACCCCGCGCAGCGCCACCAGCATGCCCGGCCGCACCGGCGTGCCGGCGGCACGGCCGAGCAGGCCGCCGTGCACCGCCATCGCCTGCGCGCCGTATTCGCACAGGTGCAGCGCGCGCAGCCGGCCGCCGCTGCGCAGCGGATGCGCGGCCTGGCGATGCGCGACGCTGCGCAGCATCACGCGTTGCGCGTCCCAGGCCACCACCTCTTCCCACAGGCACATCAGGCCCTGGTGCGGGACCAGCGCGGCGATGGCGTCGCGTCCGTGCAATGGCTCAGTGTGCATGGCTCTCCTCCTGGGCGTCGCTGGCGGTCTCGCGCGAAATCAGCAGCGCCAGCACGAAATTGAACAACACGCCCAGCGCCACCGTGCTGCCGATCGCGCGCAGCACCGGGATGCTGGAGGCGGCCAGCAGCGCGAACACCAGCAGGGTCATCAGGCTGCACACGATCAGCGCATGCAGGGTGCGCAACTGGTCGGCGCGGTCGTCGCCGGCGTGGTCGAAGAACAGCGCGTAGTCCAGGCCCAGGCCGGCGGCCAGGATCAGCGCGATCAGGTGGAACAGGTTCAGCTCGACCCCGCAGCCGCGCAGGATCGCCAGGATCAGCAGCGTGGTCAGCGCCATCGGCAGCAGCACGCGCACGATGCGTCGCGGCGTGCGCAGCGCGATCGCCACGGTCAGCGCCAGCAGCACCGCGGCCACGCCCAGCGCGGCGAGCACGCGGCCGCGATAGGCCGCGACCAGCGATTCGGAGGCGTCCTTGAGGTCCAGCAATTGCGCGCCGCTGCCCTGCACCGCGCGCGCCAGTTGCGCCGGATCGCGCAGGCCGGTCAGCGACACCAGTGCGGTGGTGCGATCCGGGCGCTCCAGCAGCAGGCCGCCGACGGGTGTCGCCAGCGGCGTGCCGTGCAGGTCGCGCGCGGTCAGCAGCGGCGCCGTGCGCGCGGCCTGCAGGTCGGCCAGGAACGGCGCGAAGGCGTCGGCGCGGAATGGCGTGGCGGCGACCGCCGCGGCGGTGATCGCCTGCGCCTGCGCCGGAGCGGGCAAGGCGGCCTGGCGCCGGCGCTGGGTGGCGGCGCTGGGCAGGTAGCGCGCGGCCATGTCGTAGCCGGCCAGTTCGCCCTGCGCCACCAGCGCATCCAGGCGCGGGCGCAGGCGTTCGGACGCGGCCAGCGCGGCCTCGGCCGAGGCCGCCGGCAGCGCCAGCACGTAGCGCACGTCGGGCGCACCCAGTTCCTGGCGCAGGTGCGCGTCGCGGGCCAGGCCGTCGGCCGGCACCGGGGTCAGCTTGGACAGGTCGTTCTGCCAGAACGGCCCCGGCGCGAACACGATCACCGCGGCTGCCAGCAGGACCAGCGGCAGCAGCGACCAGCGCGGCCGCGGCAGCCGCGCGATGCCGCGCCACAACCGCTCCAGCATCGGCGAATCGGCATGATCGCGCGGCGAGGGGTCGATCAGCGCCGGCAGCAGCAGGCGCGTGGTCAGCGCCGCCACCAGCAGGCCGGCGATGGTGAACACCGCCAGCTGGCGCAGGCCGTCCACGCCGGAGAACAGGAAGGTGACGTAGGCAATGCAGGTGGAGACCACGCCGGTGGCCAGGGTCGGCCACAGGTGACGGGCGTTCTCGCGCGGATCCAGGCCCGGGCGCTGGTGGCTGAACAGGTGGATCGGGTAGTCCTGCACCACGCCGATCAGGGTGAAGCCGAACGCCACGGTGATGCCGTGCACGCCGTCGAACAGCAGCGCCACCGCGCCCAGGCCGGCCAGGCCGGCGCTGGCCAGCGGCAGCACGCCCAGCACCGGGATCTTCCAGCTGCGGTAGGCCACCAGCAGCAGCACGATCAGCCCCACCGTATCCAGGGTGCCGATCCACTGCGCCTCGTTCTGGGTGCGCCCGCCGATCTCCACCGAGAACGCGCCGGGGCCGGTCAGGGTCAGCTTGCTGCTGGTGCCGGCGCTGACCTTGGCGAAGGCGGCGTGGATCGCGTCCACCGCGCGCTGCTGGCCGGTGGGGTCGAAGCCGGCCGCGCGGGTCTGCGCCACCAGCAGCGCATCCTTGCCGGCGCGGTCGAACCACACCCCGTCGCGCTGCTGCGGGCCGCCGGCTGGCTGCAGGCTCTCGGCCAGGTGCAGCACCTCCAGGGTCGGATCGCGCGGCAGCAGCGGCTCCACCATCGCCGCCGCCGGCGAGCCCAGGTCCTGCAGACGCGCCTGCAGCGCATCGCGCAGGGTCGGCGCATCCAGCGGCCTGGCGTCGAAGCTGTCGCTGAGCAGATAGCGGTACGGCAACAGGCGCGGCGGGATCGCGTCCAGGCCGGCGTCGGCGCCGTTGGCGACCAGTTCGAACACGTCGTGCTGCGCCGCCAGTTCGGCATGCAGCGCCTGCGACTGCCGCGCCAGCGTGGCCGGGTCGGCCCCGGACAGCGACATCAGCAGCAGCCGCGAGCCTGGACCTTCGCCGAGTTCGTCGAGCAGGAGCTTCTGCGCAGGAGTGCGGGCTTCCGGCATGAATTTACGAAGATCACCCGACACCTGCAGCGCATTGCCCAACCAGATGCCGGCCACGGTGAGTAGCGCCAGCCACAGCAGCGCCAGCGAGATGCGCATCTTCGAACTCAGGGCCCGCGTCATCGCCGCGCCCCCACGCCAGCCTGCGCCGTGCAATCAGCCGCACGCGCAGCCGTCGGACCGGCAGCACGCTGCCGGCGGGCGGCTCGTGCGGGGATCACGCCGCGTCGCCGTGGCACAGCGCGGTCAGCGCGGCGCCGTCGGCGATGGCGCCGGCGGCCTGCGCGGCGCCGGCCAGCAGGGTGCGCTGGACGTCGCCCTTGGCCGGGGTGGTCTCGATGCAGCGCAGTTCGGCGCCGCGGCCGTACAGCCGCAGGCTGCGCACGTGCGCGGCCATGGCCGCATCCTTGGGCTGCAATTGCAGCTGCCAGCGCTCGCGGGTGCCGCTGCTGCTGATGTCGAACTGCTGCTGCAGCAGCGCGCGGTCACCGGACAGCAACGCGCCGAAGCCGCTCTGCAGGCCGGCCAGTTCCGGCACCCGCGCCAGCGAGAAGCGCCGCGGCGGCTTGCCGTCGCGCTCCAGCGTGGCGTCGCCGCCACGCAGGGTGGTGGTCTCGTGGTACGGCGCGGTGACCTCGCGCACCAGGGTCTGCGCGTCCGGGCGGCGGTACTCGCCCTGCACCCGCAGCGGCGCCTTCAGCAGTGCCGAGCCGCGCAGTTCGACGAAAGCGGTGCTGACCGGCGCCGGCCGCGCCAGCTTCTGCAGGATCCAGTCGGCGTCCGGCGCCTCAGGCGATGCGGCGCTCAGCGGTGCGGCGCTGCACAGCAGTATCAGCATCCACGGCAAGGTGCGGCGCATCGGCATGGCGGTTGTTCCAGAAGTCGTAGAAGTTGAACCAGTTGTAGGGTGCGGAGCGGGTGTAATGCTCCAGCCTGGCGGCGTAATCGCGGATGAGCGCGGCCAGCACCGGCGCACGCTGCCGGCGCGGCAGGTCCAGGCCTTCGCTGAAGGTCTCGAACACCAGTTCGTAGCGGTTGCCGCCGCGGTACAGCCCGAACGCCAGCACCACCGGCACCTTGAGCGCGGCGGCGATCAGCCACGGGGAGGTCGGGAACAGCGCGCCCTGGCCGATGAAGGCGGCCGGCAGCGCCGGGTCCTCCGGGCGTGGCCGGTCCACCAGCAGCGCGACCAGCGCGCCCTCGTCGGTGGCCTGCTTGATCGCCATGACGATCGAGGTGCTGTCCATGCCGGCGTCGATGATGTTGGCGGCCAGCTGCGGGTTCAGCGCGCCGAGCAGGTCGGTCATCGCCGGGTTGTGGGCCTTGTCCAGCACCACCTTGACCTGCACGTCCGGGCGCTCGGTGGCCAGCACCCGCAGCGCGTCGAAGCTGCCCAGGTGCGAGCCGAAGATCAGCACGCCGCGGCCGCGGTCCATCTGCGCGTGCAACTGGTCCAGGCCGCGGATCTGCACCCGGAAGCGGTGCATCTGCCCGCACAGCATGAACACCCGGTCGAGGATGGTCGAGGCGAAGGTGTGGATGTGCCGGGCCACCTCCAGCAGGGTGGCCGGGCGGTCGAACACGCGGCTCAGGTAGTGCCGCGAGTCGCGCCGCTCCGGGCCGCGCACCAGCAGGAAGTACAGGGTGATCGGATACAGCAGCAGGCGGCCGACGGCACGGCCGCCGTAGCGGGCGATGCTGCGGATCAGCCACAGGGCGAAACGGCCGCCGCCTTCCGGACGGTGCTTCCAGCCGGCGCTCACGGCGCGGCCTCGGCGTTGAGTTCGCCGCTGACCAGCAGGTCCTCGCCGCGCAGCACGCGGAAGCGCCAGCGCGGTGCGGCGCCGTCCAGTTCCACCCGCGCCGGCTGGCCGGGGAACAGCGGCTGCACGAACTTCACCTGCGGCAGGCGCAGCGGCGCGCGCGCGCCGTGCGCCGCCTCCACGGCCTGCAGCACGTGGTCCAGCACCACGACGCCGGGCACCACCGGGCGGCCCGGGAAGTGGCCGGGCAGGCTGGGATGATCATGCGGTACGACGAATTGCATACGGGCGACTCATATCCTGGGTTCGAGCATCGCACGGACGGCCTGGTGCGCGCGCTGGGTCAATTCCTGGCGAGTCAGCGGGCCGTCCTCGCCGTTCACCGGGATCGGCGTGCCGATCCGCACCCGGATGACGCCGGGCCGGACCCGGAACAGGCTGGTCGGCGGCAGCACCTTGCCCGCCCCGTCCAGCGCCACCGGCACCACGTCCACCCCGGCATCGATCGCGGCCTGCAGCAGCCCGGCCTTGAACTCGGCCAGCGCGCCGCTGCGGCTGCGGGTGCCTTCCGGAAACAGGCACAGGTCCTGGCCACGGCGCAGCAGCGCCGCCGCCTCGCGCCGCATCATCGCCCCGGCGCGGCGGCTGTCGCGGTCCAGGAACAGCATGCCGGTGTCGCGCGCATACCAGTTCACGAACGGCACCTTCAGCATCTCGTCCTTGAGCAGGAAGCGCAGCGGCACCGGCAGCGCCATGAACAGCGCGCAGATGTCGATGATCGACTGGTGGTTGCTGACGAACAGGTGGTTGCGCGACCAGTCCACCCGCTCGCGGCCCTCCACCTGCAGTCGCGCCCCGGCGCCGAACAGCAGCACCGGCGCCCAGAAGCGCGCAGCCATGCGCAGCGGCAGGCGCGGTCCGCTCAGCCGCAGCAACACCAGCGCAACGACGATGCCCAGCGCGGTGTGCGCCAGGGTGAACACCAACTGCAGGGCGTTCCACACCGCCCAGGCCATGCGCGAGGGCATCCCTGCCTGCGGCAACTTGCTGTTTTCCTTGATGATCTGCACGACTCTTGCGTCCCCTGCACTCCCGCACGTCAGCGCAACAGATCGCGCCAAAAAACCGGCCCCAGCCGCGCCAACCGGTGCAGGAAATCGGGCAGATTACGGTAGGGACGCTGCGGAAACCAGCGCCCGCGCAGCAGATACTCGCCGACGAAGAAGCCGCCGATGACCCCGTAGCCCAGCAGATTGGCGAACAGCGAGGCGCGCGCGTCGCTGATCGGCAGCGGCGCGGCCAGGCCCAGTTGCGCCAGCACCCCGCTGGGCTGGGCGCACAGCGCCAGCACCAGGTTGAGCAGGGTCAGCCCCACCAGCAGCAGGGTCCAGGCCAGGGTCAGGCGGCGGGTGTAGCGCAGTTGCTCCGCGGTGATCGGCATGCCGGCCTGCCGGTACAGGGCCTCGACGATGCGGGTAATCAACGGTGTGCGCCCGCGCTGCAGGCTGCGCCCGAAGAACCAGGCCACCCAGGCGGTGAACAGGACCGGCGGCGCGGCCAGCAGCAGCAGGGCGTGCGGCGAGCGCCACAGCGGCACCAGCGCCGCCGTCGCGGCGATGGCCAGCGCCCAGGCCCAGGGCCGCCAGCGCGCCATCGGCTCCACCAGCACCATCAGCACCAGCGCCGCCCCGGCCAGCACCGCCAGGTCCGGGCGGTGCGCGGCGTTGGCCCAGTGCGCCAGCGGCGAGTAGGCCAGCGCCAGCAGCACGCCCAGGGCCAGCGCCCAGGGCGCGGCGTCGGCCGGCTCAGCTGGTCTTGTTGGCTTCGACATGCGCCGACAGCGCGCGTAGCGAGGCGAAGATGCGGCGGTTCTCGTCGTTGTCCGAACGCAGCTGGAAGCCGTAGCGCTTGCTGATCGCCAGCGCCAGTTCCAGGGCGTCGATCGAGTCCAGCCCCAGGCCGGTATTGAACAGCGGCGCCTCCGGATCGATGTCGCCGGGCTGGACGTCTTCCAGGTTCAGGCTCTCGACCAGCAGCTCGGCCAGTTCACGTTCGGCGGCGGTTTGCGAAGACATCCAGGGGCTTCCAGGCGTAAGGACGGGTGCGACAAGATGGTGCATCGGGCGCTGCGGCGCAACCATCGGCCCGCGAACAGCACGCTATCATGCCGTTTCGCCCCGCCGTTGCGCCCGCAGGTTCCCTCAGGATGACGTCCTCCGCTGTTGCTTCCCCTCCCCCCACCGCAAGCGCCATCGAGGCGGAAACGCCCGACGTGCTGGTGATCGGCGGGGGGCCGGCCGGCTGCGCGGCGGCGATCGCCCTGGCGCAACGCGGCTGGCGGGTGACGGTGCTGGAAAAGGACCACCACCCACGCTTCCACATCGGCGAATCGCTGCTGCCGATGAACATGCCGATCCTGCGGCGGCTGGGCGTGCTGGACCAGGTGCGGGCGATCGGCGTGCTCAAGCTCGGCGCCGACTTCCCCAACGACGCCGGCGGCTACAACACTTTTCGTTTCGCGCATGCGCTGGGCGCGCAGTCCGACTTCGCGCTGCAGGTGCCGCGCGCCGACTTCGACCGGGTGCTGTTCGCCCACGCGCGTGCGGTCGGCGCCGACGTGCATGAGGGCGTGCGGGTCGAGGCGGTGCAACTGGACGGCGAGACGCCGACGGTGCAGGCGCGCAGCGCCGACGGCGTGCGCCACTACCGGCCGCGCTACCTGATCGACGCCAGCGGCCGCGACACCTTCCTCGGCAACAAGCTCAAGCTCAAGCGCGCCAACCCGCGGCACCAGTCGGCGGCGCTGTTCAGCCATTTCCGCGGCGTGGCGCGGCGCCCGGGCGAGGACGCCGGCAACATCAGCATCTACCGCCACGCGCACGGCTGGATGTGGCTGATCCCGCTGCCCGACGACGTGATGAGCGTCGGCGCGGTGTGCGACCCGGAGTACATGAAGACCCGTCAGGGCTGCGACAGCGAGACGTTCCTGCTGCGCACCCTGGCGCTGAATCCGGACGTGGTGGCGCGCATGGCCGGCGCGCAGCGCGTGGCGCCGGTGCATGCCACCGGCAACTACGCCTACGAATGCACGCGCATGAGCGGCCCACGCTGGCTGATGCTCGGCGACGCCTACGCCTTCGTCGACCCGATGTTCTCCTCGGGCGTGTACCTGGCCATGCACAGCGCCGAGCGCGGCGCGGCCATGGTCGACGCGGCGCTGCGCGACCCGGCCCGCGAAGCGCGACTGCAACGGCGCCTGGAACGGCACCTGCGCGGCGGCCTGGACGAGTTCAAGTGGTTCATCTACCGCTTCACCTCGCCGACCATGCGCGAGCTGTTCGCGCAGCCGCGCAACGTGCTGCAGGTGGAACAGGCGGTGGTGGCGATGCTCGCCGGCGACGTGTTCGACAACCGCGCGGTGCTGCGCCGCCTGCGCGTGTTCCGCGCCATCTATGCGCTGTCCGCGGTGGCGATGCTGCCGCGGGCGTGGCGCGCCTGGCGCCACCGCCGCCGCCAGGCCCGCGAACAGTTCCACGGCGACACCTTGCACGGAGACACCCCATGAGCCGCCCGCACCTGCAGTTCCCGCACCACACGCAGGGCCATCCGCAGTTGCAGGTGGACTACGTCGCCGAGACCGATCCCAGCCAGTTGCTGGCCGAGGACCGCGTGCTGGCGGTGTTCGGCTTCGGCGAGACCGCGCCCTACCACGACGACCCGCGCTACCTGCGCGTGCCGCTGCAGCCGCACGGCCCGCGCATGCTCGAGGTGTGGCGCACCGACGCGCCGGTGCACAGCGGCCGCGACGGCGCCATCGCCTGGGCCAGCGACGGCCGCCTGCAGTTCGGCGTGATCGAGATCGACGAGCGCCAGGTCGACCTGGACATCGAGGAAGCCGCCGCGCTCGCCTACGCGCAGCTCAGCGGCTTCGTCGCCGGCAGCGCCACCCCGCGCCTGCTGCGGATCTGGAACTACCTGGATGCGATCACCCTGGGCAGCGGCGACCGCGAGCGCTACCGGCGCTTCTGCGTCGGCCGCGCGCGCGGGCTGGGCGATTTCGACGCCACCCAGTTGCCGGCGGCGACCGCGGTCGGCCGCTGCGACGACGCGCGGGTGATGCAGATCTACTGGCTGGCCGCCGCGCAGGCCGGCACCCCGCTGGAGAACCCGCGCCAGGTCAGCGCCTACCGCTACCCGCGCCAGTACGGCCCGCAGCCGCCCAGCTTCGCCCGCGCCATGCTGCCGCCGGCCGGCAGCGACATGCCGCTGCTGCTGTCGGGCACCGCCAGCGTGGTCGGCCACGCCTCCATGCACCAGGGCCAGTTGCTGGCGCAGCTGGAGGAAACCTTCGCCAACTTCGATGCCCTGCTGGCGGCCGCGCGCGAACACGCCCCGGACCTGCCGCCGCAGTTCGGCGACGGCACCCGCCTGAAGGTCTACGTGCGCGAGCCCGGCGACCTGCCGCTGGTCGCCGACGCACTGGATGCGCGCTTCGGCGAGCGCGTGCCGCGCCTGCTGCTGCACGCGGTGATCTGCCGCGACGAATTGGCGGTGGAGATCGACGGCGTGCATGGTTGAGCACCCGCGTCGCTGAGTGCGCGAGCTCGCCATCGCCGCGCCGGCGCTGCGGTTGGCTCGATCAGGCGTCGAACGCTGCGAGGTGTTAGGCCATCACTGCTGCCGCGGTTCGCCGCTTGCAAAGACGCGCACCGATTTCCAAGTCACGTCGCCGGATGATCGGTGGCGCCCGTTCCAGACCTTTTGCACCGGCATGCCATGTCCGACAGTCGCCGCAAGATCGTGATCGTGTCCGGCGCGCCTGGCGCAGGGAAAACCACCTTGGCGGTCCCGCTCGCCGAACGGCTCGGATTTCCGCTGTTCTGCAAGGATGTCATCAAGGAAACCCTGACCGACGCCCTCGGCGACAGCGGCGGCGATCTCGCCGCATCGCGCCGGATCGGCGGCGCGGCGATGGAACTGCTCTGGTCGCTGGCGCGCCATGCGCCGCAGGCGGTGCTGGAAGCCAACTTCCGGCCGCGCAGCGCGTACGAACGCGACAAACTGGTCAGCCTGGACGCCGTCATCGTCGAAGTGCACTGCGACTGCGGCCCCGACGAAACCGCCCGACGTTTTCGGGAGCGCGCCGCGGCCAGCACGCATCACGCAGCGCATCCGTTGAAAGCACTGTCGCCGGACATGCTCGCCGAGTACGCCGGACCGGTCGGACTAGGAGCCGTGGTCGCGGTGGATACGCGCATGCCGGTGGACATGGAGCGCCTCGTCGCCGAGGTGTCGAAACGCTTGTCCGAGTGAAGCGAGCCGTCGCTTCGAACGCGAGCGACGCTGGGCACACACAGGCTCCATCATGCGCAGCCCGTCCTAACGCGTCGACAATCCGATCGGCCTGGTGGACCGGTGCAATCTTCCTGCGCCTCAGGCGTCGCGCTCTCCAGCCAACAACGCCAGCATGCGATCGCGCGGCAGCTTGCCGGTCTCGTTGCGCGGCAGGGCGTCGAGCAGGCGCAAGCGGCGCGGCAGGAACACCGGGTCCAGTTCGCGGCGCAGCGCGGTCAGGATCGCGGCTTCGTCCAGGGTTGGCGCCACCACCACCGCGGCGATGCGGCCTACCGCCTGGCCCGGTTCCGGGTCCAGTTGCAGCATCGCGCCGTCGACCACGCCCGGCAGGGCCAGCAGGCGCCGGGTGAGGTCGGCCAGCGAGGCGCGCTTGCCGGCGATCTCCAGCAGGTCGGCCTGGCGGCCGCGCACCTGGAAGCGGCCGTCGGCGTCCACTTCCATCAGGTCGGCCAGCAGCACCGGCTGCGGCAGGTGCGGCGCATGCACCAGGGTGCCGTCCGGCTGCGGCGCCACGCGCACGCCGGGCAACGGCGTCCACGGCACCTCGCAGGCGGTGCGGCGGCTGGCGAACACGCAGGTCTCGGTGGAGCCGAACATCTCGCGCACCTGCCCGCCGAAGCGCGCCTCGGCGGCGGCGGCCAGGTCCTGCGCCAGCGGCGCGGTGGCCGAGACGATGCCGGCCAGCGGCGGCAGGGCGACGCCGGATTCGACCAGCGCGCGCAGATGCACGGGCGTGGTCACCAACAGACGGGGCGCCGGCAACTGCGCCAGTGCGCGGGCCACGTCCTCGGGAAAGAACGGGCGCCCGGCGTGCACCGCCAGCGGCGTCACCAGCGGCAGCAGGATCGACAACTCCATGCCGTACATGTGCTGCGGCGGCACCGTCGCCACCACCTGCGGCACCGCCGTGTCCGGCCACAGCCCGACCAGCGCCAGCAGGTCCTGGCGGGTGCTGGTGAGAAAGCTGCCCCAGGTCTTGGGATTGGGCTTGGGCGCGCCGGTGCTGCCGGAGGTGAAGCCGATCGCGACCAACGCGTCGTCGGCCAGCTGCGGCATCGGCCCGTCCAGCGACGGCAGCGCGTCCGGCAACTGCCAGTAGCGCGGCGGCGGCTCGGCCAGCGCCAGGTCGCCCAGGCAGTAGCAGTCGGCATGGGTGCGCTGCACCTCGGCCACCACCGCCGGCGCACGCGAGGACGGCAGCAACGAAGTCTGCCCGCGCAGCGCCACCGCGCAGAACGCGACCATGAAGCGATAGCGGTCCTCGCACAGGTTCAGCGCGTGCCTGCCGGCCGGCAGCACCGCGGCCAGGCCGCGCACGTGGCCGAGGAAGGTTGCCAGGTCGATGTGCTCGCCGTTGGCGAAGGCCAGCGGCCGCCGCGCGTCGCCGACGGCCAGCGGGTGCAACAGGGGCGAAGCGGGAATCTCGGAGGAAACGGCGGACATGCGGGGCGGCGGCTCGGGCGGGCAATGACCCGCACGGCGCGGGAGTCGGTAGCTTGGCCGCCACCGCCGCCGCTGGCAAGCCGGCCGGCCGCCGCGGCGGCCGCCGTCAGTGGTGGTAGCCGGTGTCGGCGGTGATCTTGCCGCGGAACACCCGGTACGACCACGCGGTGTAGCCCAGGATCACCGGCAGCAGCACCGCCAGCCCGACCAGCACGAAGCCCTGCGAGGACGGCGGCGAGGCCGCTTCCCAGATGGTCAGCCCGGGCGGCACGATGTTCGGCCAGATGCCCAGCACCAGGCCGAAGAAGCCGAGCACGAAGAAGCACAGGGTCAGCACGAACGGGCGCGCATCGCGGCCCTGCGCCATCGCCGCGCGCCACAGCGCCAGCGCGTTGACCAGCACCAGCAGCGGCACCGGCGACAGCCACCAGAAGTTCCCGTCGTGGAACCAGCGCGCCATGATCCGCGAGTCCAGGAACGGCAGCCAGGCGCTGACCAGGCCCATGAACACCACCACCACCAGCACCAGTGGCCGGGTCAGGGTGCGGGCGATGCGCTGCATCGCGCCCTCGGTCTTGAGGATCAGCCAGCTGCCGCCGAGCAACGCGTAGCCGAACACCACCGCCGCGCCGGTGAGCATCGAGAACGGGCTGAACCAGCCCAGCACCCCGCCCAAATACTTGCCGTCCTGCAGCGGCATGCCTTCCACCAGCGCGCCGAGGATCACCCCCTGCCAGAACGCCGCGCACAACGAGCCCAGCGCGAACGCCCAGCCCCACAGGTATTTGGAGCTGCGCGCCTTGAAGCGGAACTCGAAGGCCACGCCGCGGAACACCAGTGCGATCAACATCAGCAGCACCGGCAGGTACAGCGCCGACAGTACGATCGCGTAGGCCTTGGGGAAGGCCGCCAGCAGGCCGGCACCGCCGAGCACCAGCCAGGTCTCGTTGCCGTCCCAGATCGGCGCGGCGGTGTTCATCATCAGGTCGAGCTGGTCTTCGTCCTCGGCGAACGGCGCCAGGATGCCCAGGCCGAGCACGAAGCCGTCCAGCAGCACGTACATCAGCACGCCGAAGCCGATCACGCCGAACCAGATCACCGGCAATACGGTCGCCATGTCCATCAGCGGGTCTCCTCGATGTCGTCGTCGGCCGCCGACAGCGGCCGCGCCGGGGTCTTGTCGCCCTCCTGCATGCGCGGCGCCGGCTCGTGCGGCAGCGGCCCGTGGCGCAGCATACGCAGGATGTACCAACTGCCGAAGCCGAACACCAGCGCGTAGGCGAGCACGTACACGCTCAGCGAAATCCACACCATCGCCGGGCTGAGCGTCGGGCTGACCGCATCGCGGGTATGCAGCAGGCCGTAGATCACGTAGGGCTGGCGCCCGATCTCGGTGACGAACCAGCCGGCGACCAGCGCCACGAACCCGGCCGGCAGCATCGCGTTCCACGCCAGGTGCAGCGCGCGCCGGCGCAGCAGCGTGCCGCGCCACCAAAAGAACAGCGACACCAGCGCCAGCAGCAGCATCGCCATGCCCAGCCCGACCATCACCCGGAACGCATAGAACACCGGCTTCACCGGCGGCCGCTCGTCGCGCGGCACCGCGGTCAGCGGGGTGATCTCGCCATCCAGCGTATGCGTCAGGATCACGCTGCCCAGGCGCGGGATGGTCACCTCGTAGTCGTTGCGCTCGGCGGCCTCGTTGGGCACCGCGAACACCACCAGCGGCACGCCCTGTCCCGGCGCCTCGCCATGCCAGTGGCCTTCCATCGCCGCCACCTTGATCGGCTGGTGCTCGAGCGTGTTCAGGCCGTGCGCATCGCCGGCGGCGATCTGCAGCGGCAGCGCGATCGCGGCGAACGCCACCGCCAGCTTGAGCATGCGCCCGGCCGCGTCCAGGTGCTCGCCGCGACGCAGGTACCAGCCGCTGACCCCGCCGATCACGAAGCACGTCGTGATGAACGCGGCCAGCACCATGTGCGTGAGCCGGTACGGGAACGAGGGATTGAAGATCACCTCGCGCCAGTTGGCCGGATGGAACACGCCCTCGACCACCGCGTAGCCGGCCGGGGTCTGCAGCCAGCTGTTGGCCGAGAGGATCCAGAAGGTGGAGATCAGCGTGCCGATCGCGACCAGGCAGGTGGCCAGGAAGTGCAGCTTCTCCGGCACCTTGTGCCAACCGAACAGCATCACGCCGAGGAACGAGGCTTCCAGGAAGAACGCGGTCAGCACCTCGTAGCTGAGCAGCGGGCCGAGGATGTTGCCGGCCCGTTCGCTGAGCACCGCCCAGTTGGTGCCGAACTGGAAACTCATCACGATGCCGCTGACCACACCCATGCCGAAGGACACGGCGAAGATCTTCAGCCAGAAGAAGTACAGATCGCGCCACACCGTGTCGCGGGTGCGCAGCCAGCGCCACTCCAGGAACGCCAGCCAGCTCGACAGGCCGATGGTGAAGGCCGGGAACAGCACGTGGAAACTGATGACGAATCCGAACTGGATGCGCGACAGCAGCAGGGCGTCCATGGGTAGCGCCTGAGGCAGCGGAAACGATGCCTATTGTTGGTGCGGCGCGGCGAAATGGGATGTGACGGTTTGTCGCAGCGCCTCCATCGCCGCGGGGTTGGCGCGATCGCGACCAGGGGGAAGCGTGTTCTGTTCGATCCTCGGTTCATCGGGCCACGTCTCAAGCCAGGCGCCTCCATCAACGAGACAAAGCCAGCTTCACCTCGACTTCCTTTTTGCATCGCATGCTCACCTCGGGAAACGTCCACTTCCCGACAGCGTCAATCACCGCTTCGGCGTATCCGGAATCGGAGAATTCCCTTCTGTCCACCTGTTTGACATCAACCCTCGATATGTCGGCAAACGAGACGCCGCCATTCCTTTCAATCACGATCACGACGTAGATCGAGCCGGCGAACTGGCTCTCCGTACGCCCCGGCAGCGCTGGCCGAATGGTGTCAAGCGGACGCAAGCGGGACGCACAGTCGTTCTTTGGCAGGTCGTGCGTTTGCTGTCCGCCACCTGTTGCAAGCGCCACCCACACAAGCACACTCGTCATGGAACACCCGTTTGCGATGCTTGCCTCAGTCAGTGGCGTGCCGGCCTTGGCCTGCGTTGTTCCAGGCCATCTTCAGCTGAAGCCAGGCGCGGTGTGACAGGCGATCATGACGCCGCCACCGCGTGGGCCGATCTACCCGGCGCTTATCCGCCAGCACCGTCGCCAAGACGACAAGTCCGCCGCTGCCGGTGGCGCCCATGACCAACGGCGCAATCGCGCCGCCCCGGCGGCTGCTACGCTTGCGGTTTGCCGTTCGCCCGGAATTCCAGATGCGTCGTTTCGCCCTGAGCGCTGTCGTGTTGCTGTCCCTGTCCTGCCTGGCGCCGCTGGCCGCGGCCCAGGAGGCCGCCGCCCCGCTGACCATCGAGCAGGCCATGGCCGATCCGGACTGGATCGGGCCGCCGGTCGAGGACGCCTGGTGGGCCTGGGACGGACGCCAGGTGCAGTACCAGCTCAAGCGCACCGGCAGCCCGGTGCGCGACACCTACCGCCAGGGCGTCGACGGCGGCGCCGCGCAACGGGTCGAGGACGCCCAGCGCAGCACGCTGGACGCGGCCAATCCGGTCTACGACGCGCGCCGCCAGCGCATGCTGTTCGTGCGCAACGGCGACGTGTTCCTGCGCGACCTGCGCAGCGGCGCGCTGACCCAGCTGACCCGCAGCAACCAGGCCGCCGCACGGCCGCAGTTCGCCACCGATGGCGGCGCGCTGTGGCGGGTCGGCAACGACTGGTACCGCTGGAGCCCAGGCGGCGGCGTGCAGCAGGCCGCGGTGCTCAAGGCCGAGCGCGACCCCGATGCCGCGCCCAAGCCCGACGTGTTGCGCGACCAGCAACTGCGCACCCTGGAAACCCTGGCCCGCGACCGCGCGCAGCGCGAGCTGCTGCGCCAGCAGGAGCAGGCCTGGCGCCGCGCCGACAGCAGTCGCGCGCCGGCGCCGGTGTACCTGGGCGACGACGTGGTGGTCGACGACAGCGCGCTGTCGCCGGACGGTCGCCACCTGCTGGTGGTGACCCACGCCAAGGGCGCAGAAGAAGGCCGCGACAGCAAGATGCCGCGCTACGTGACCGAATCCGGCTACGCCGAGTTCCAGGAAGCGCGCACCCTGGTCGGGCGCAATTCGCCGGTGGCGCAGACCCTGTGGCTGGTCGATGCGGTGGCCGGCAGCGCGCGCAAGCTCGATCTGTCGGTGCTGCCCGGCATCGGCACCGATCCGTTGGCCGCGCTGCGCAAGGCGGCCAAGCAGGAGCCGCTGCAGGGCCCGCGTGCGGTGCGCGTGGAAACCGACGGCGACGGCAGCGGCGCCTCGATGCACTGGAGCGAGGACGGCCGCAACGTCGCCGTGCTGCTGCGCGCGGTGGACAACAAGGACCGCTGGATCGCCAGCGTCGACCTGGACAAGGCGGTGCTGCAGCCGCGCCACCGCCTGACCGATCCGGCCTGGATCAACTGGAGCTTCAACGACTTCGGCTGGATGCCGGACAACCAGACGCTGTGGCTGCTGTCCGAGCAGTCCGGCTATTCGCACCTGTACACCCAGCGCGGCAACGAGAAGCCGCGCCAGCGCACCTCCGGCAAATGGGAAGTGTCCGCGCCGGTGGTCAGCGCCGACGGCCAGGGCTTCCTGTTCCTGTGCAACCGCAAGTGGCCGGGCGACTACGAGGTGTGCAAGCTCGACCTGCGCAACGACAGCGTCACCGAGCTGACCTCGCTGGACGGCGTCGAAGACTTCGCACTGTCGCCGGACGGCCAGCAACTGCTGGTGCACTACTCCGGCCCCTATCTGCCGCCGCAACTGGCGGTGCTTCCGGCCGCCGGCGGCAACGCGCGCGTGCTCACCGACACCCGCAGCGCCGCGTTCAAGGCGCGTCCGTGGGTGCAGCCGCAGTTCGTGCAGGTGCCGTCCAAGCACGGCGCCGGCACCGTCTGGGGCAAGTACTACGGTCCGGCGCAGCCGGAGCCGGGCAAGCGCTATCCGGTAGTGATGTTCGTGCACGGCGCCGGCTACCTGCAGAACGTGTCGGCGCGCTACACCCCGTACTTCCGCGAGCAGATGTTCCACAACCTGCTGGTGCAGAAGGGCTACATCGTGCTGGACCTGGACTACCGCGCCAGCGCCGGCTACGGCCGCGACTGGCGCACCGCGATCTACCGCGACATGGGCCATCCCGAGCTGGAGGACTACCTGGACGGCCTGGACTGGCTGGTCGACAGCAAGCAGGGCGACCGCGGCCGCGCCGGCATCTACGGCGGCTCCTACGGCGGCTTCATGACCTACATGGCGCTGTTCCGCAGCCCCGGCACATTCAAGGCCGGCGCCGCGCTGCGCCCGGTGGCCGACTGGAGCCAGTACAACCACGAGTACACCTCCAACATCCTCAACACCCCGGACCTGGACCCGGAGGCCTATCGCACCTCCTCGCCGATCGAGTACGCCAGCGGGCTGCGCGACCACCTGCTGATCGCCCACGGCATGGTCGACGACAACGTGTTCTTCAAGGACTCGGTGGACATGACCCAGAAGCTGATCGAACTGCACAAGGACAACTGGGAGATCGCGCCGTACCCGATGGAGAAGCACGGCTTCACCCGCGCCGACTCCTGGCTGGACGAGTACAAGCGCATCCTCAAGCTGTTCGAGCGCGAGCTGCGCTGAGCCGGCCGCATACCGAGGCACCTGCCGTCCACGTGCGGCAGGTGCCGGGGGAACACCGCGCGGCGCCCGCAGGACACCGTCACCTCCTGCGTCCGCCACGCATCGCGCCGTTCCGTAGGAGCGGCTTCAGCCGCGACGCGTGACCGGTGAGGCCCGTCGCGGCTGAAGCCGCTCCTACGCGAGCACACACAGCCAACGGACTCGGCAATACCTTCCCTGGCGGTTTTGGCAGCCCCCGGCCCGGACCGCAACGGTACGACCTTGCCGTCGGCCACGCGCCCGGCACATGCGCAGGGCACCATCCCGCGCCCCACCCGGCTTGCGCCTGGGTCCGCCATCCCTATCCTTGCCGGACCGCCGCCGGTGCGCGCCGCCAGCGCCGCCCCGCCCCGAAGGACCGCCGATGTCGCCCCCGCCCCTGCCAGCCGCCCGCAACCAGACCATCGACGCGATGGCCAAGCTCACGCTGCTGCTGGGGGTGCTGTCGCTGCTGTATGGGATTGGCCAGGCGCTGCTGCTGCTGGCATTGCCGGACGGGGCGATCGAGGGCGCGCTGCGCGAGGCCGGCCTGCCATTGCCGCCGCTGCTGCAGTGGTGCGTGACCCATGCGCTGGCCCTGTCCTGGCTGACCGCGCTGCTGTCCGCGGCGCTGTGCGCGGCGGCGTGGGCGCTGCTGCAACGGCGCGACTGGGCGCGGCGGGCGTTCATCGTGTTCCTGGTGGTCACCGCCGCGGCCAACTTCGCGGCGCTGCCGCTGCTGTGGCAACTGTTCGACCTGCTGCATGCGTGGACGCTGCAGCAGGGCGTCGACCCGCAACAGCTCCAGCACGACCTGGCCCTGGGCCGGATCACGCTCATGGTCAGCGGCGCGCTGACCGCCCTGGTCTTCGCCGGCCTGCACGGCTGGTTGGTCTACCAGTTGTGCCGCCCTGCCATCCGCGCCGAGTTCCGCCGCTGATGCACCCCGACCGATCTGCAGCGTCCGTGCAGCCGGCCGCAGACGACTGACACAGCCAGCTTCTAGAATGGCGGCATGCATACTTTCGACCGTGTCCGCGACTATCTCACCGGCCTGCAGGACCGCATCTGCGCGGCGATCGAGGCCACCGACGGCCAGGCCCGTTTCGCCGAAGACCTGTGGCAGCGCGCGGAGGGCGGCGGCGGCCGCACCCGCATCCTGCGCGACGGCGCGGTGTTCGAGCAGGCCGGCATCGGCTTTTCCGACGTCGCCGGCACCCGCCTGCCGCCCTCGGCCAGCGCCAATCGCCCGGAACTGGCCGGCGCCTCCTGGCGCGCGGTCGGGGTGTCGCTGGTGTTCCACCCGCTCAGTCCGTACATCCCCACCACCCACGCCAACGTGCGCTACTTCGAAGCGCAGCGCGATGGCGCCACCGTGGCCTGGTGGTTCGGCGGCGGCTTCGACCTGACCCCGTACTACCCGTTCGACGAGGACGCCCGCCACTGGCACCAGACCGCGCACGACCTGTGCGCGCCGTTCGGCGAAGATCGCTATCCGGCGCACAAGCGCTGGTGCGACGAGTACTTCTTCCTCAAGCACCGCAACGAGACCCGCGGCGTCGGCGGCCTGTTCTTCGACGACCTGCATGCCGATTTCGAGCGCGACTTCGCCTACCAGCGCGCGGTCGGCGACGGCTTCCTCGACGCCTACCTGCCGATCGTGGAACGCCGCCGCGGCCAGCCCTGGGGCGAGCGCGAGCGCGAGTTCCAGCTGTACCGGCGCGGCCGCTACGTCGAATTCAACCTGGTCTACGACCGCGGCACCCTGTTCGGCCTGCAGAGCGGCGGCCGCAGCGAGAGCATCCTGATGAGCCTGCCGCCGCGGGTGCGCTGGGAATACGGCTTCCAGCCGGAACCGGGCAGCGCCGAGGCACGCCTGGCCGAGTACCTGGTGCCGCGCGAATGGCTGGCATGAGCGCGCCGGCGCGCACCGCGGTGCTGGGCCGCGAGGACAAGCGCGCCATCGCCGAACAGCTGCAGGCCTACCTGCGCACCGAGCTGCAGCAGCAGGTCGGCGCGTTCGAGGCCGAATTCCTGCTCGACTTCGTCGCCGAGCGCATCGGCCCGCACTATTACAACCGCGGCCTGGACGACGCCCGCGCCACGCTGGCCGCGCAGATGGACACGCTGGACGACGCGCTCTATCAACTGCAGCAGCCCACCGACGCGCGCCGCTGAACGCGGCAGAAGACGCCAGGAAGGCGGCGCCGAAAAACCTGCGGGCATAAAAAAGCCCCGCGGACCAGGGGGAGGTCGGCGGGGCCAGGGAACGGAGACTTGGGGAGGAGTCGCCGTTCCTGGATCTGCTCCAGGGGATGGGAGGAGATCCGCGACAGGTATTGCGCCTGTCGAGGGATATAAGAACATTTCCCACCTTGCTCGTTCGTGAAGATTTAAGTTAAAAATTTGTCAGATTAAGGACGGATTCATTCCCAAAACTCGTCCGAAATAAACCACGTCAAAATTCCGTTCAATCGCTGCAGCGCCCGTGCCGCAGGGTGTGACGCCAGTTGGAATTCAAGGGGCTTCCGCGCGCCACAGGGTCAAAAAAGCGGCACAAATGGGAAGCGAAAATCACTGGCGGGATAATCCGTCCGAAAACCCGATTCAATTCTCCACGGGCACGCACGCACGCTGTCTACGCAAGGCACCGCAACGTCATGCCGGGTCCTGGATCCATCTCCAGGACCCGGGCGCTCAATGCGCCTCGTCCCAGTTGTCGCCCACGCCGCTGTCCACCACCAGCGGGACCTTCAGCTCCGCCGCAGCGGACATCCGCCCGGTCACTTCCGGCAGCAAGGTGTCGACGAAGTCGGCATCGGCCTCGAACACCAGTTCGTCGTGCACCTGCAGGATCATCAGCGCGCGGTCGCGGTGGTCCTGCAGCCAGGCGTCCACGCCGACCATGGCGCGCTTGATGATGTCGGCGGCGGTGCCCTGCATCGGCGCGTTGATCGCCGCGCGCTCGGCGCCGGCACGCAGGCCCTGCTGGCGGGCGTTGATGTCGTTCAGGTACAGGCGGCGGCCGAACAGGGTCTCCACGTAGCCCTGGGTGCGCGCCTGCTCGCGCATGCGTTCCATGAAGTCGCGCACGCCCGGGTAGCGGCTGAAGTACAGGGCCACGTAGTCCTGGGCCTCGCCGCGGCCGATGCCCAGGTTGCGGGCCAGGCCGAACGCGCTCATGCCGTACATCAGGCCGAAGTTGATCGCCTTGGCGGCGCGCCGTTCGTTGCCGGTGACGTCCTCCAGCTTGCGCCCGAACACCTCGGCGGCGGTGGCGCGGTGCACGTCCACGCCGCTGCCGAAGGCGCGCAGCAGGCCCGGGTCCTCGGACAGGTGGGCCATGATCCGCAGCTCGATCTGCGAATAGTCGCAGGCGATCAGCTTGCGCCCGGGCGGGGCGACGAAGGCGCGGCGGATGCGGCGGCCGTCGTCGGTGCGGATCGGAATGTTCTGCAGGTTGGGATCGGAGGAGGACAACCGCCCGGTGGCGGCGCCGGCCTGGTGGTAGCTGGTGTGCACGCGGCCGGTGGCGGGGTTGACCATTTCCGGCAGCTTGTCGGTGTAGGTGCTGCGCAGCTTGGCCAGGCCGCGGTACTCCAGGATCACCCGCGGCAGCTCGTGCTGGTCGGCGATCGCCTCCAGTGCTTCTTCGTTGGTGCTGGGCTGGCCCTTGGGCGTCTTCAGCACCGCCGGCAGCTTGAGTTCGTCGAACAGCACCGCCTGCAGTTGCTTCGGCGAATCCATGTTGAAGCTGCGCCCGGCCAGTTCGGTGGCCTTCTGCTGCGCGGCCAGCATGCGCTGGCTCAGCTCCTGGCTCTGCTTGCGCAGCTCGGCGATGTCCACGCAGACGCCGTTGGCCTCGACCCGCGCCAGCACCGGCACCAGCGGCATCTCGATCTCGCGGTAGACCCGCGCCAGCGCCGGTTCGGCCTCCAACTGCGTCGACAGCGTGCGGTGCAGGCGCAGGGTGATGTCGGCGTCCTCGGCGGCATAGCGGGTGGCGTCGTCGATGGCCACCTGCGAGAAGGCGATCTGCTTGGCGCCCTTGCCGGCCACGTCCTCGTACTTGACCGTGTCGTAGCCCAGGTAGCGCCTGGCCAGCGAGTCCATGTCGTGGCGGCTGGCGGTGGAATTGAGCACGAAGCTCTCCAGCATGGTGTCGTCGGCGTAGCCCTGCACGTCCACGCCGTGGCGGCGCAGCACGTGCAGGTCGTACTTGCCGTGCTGGCCGACCTTGGCCTTGGCCGGGTCCTCCAGCAGTGGCTTGAGCATCTCCAGCGCCAGCGCGCGATCCAGTTGCACCGGTGCACCGGGATAGTCGTGGCCCAGCGGCAGGTAGTCGGCGCGGCCCGGCTCGGTGGCGAAGCTGAGTCCGACCAGGTTGGCGCGCATGGCGTCCAGCGCGTCGGTCTCGGTGTCGAAGGCGAAACCGTCGGCGGCGCGCAGGCGCCCCAGGAGTTCCTCGAACTGCGCGGGCGTGCTTACCGCGGTGTAGTCGCCCTTGGCGGCCAGTGCCGGATCCAGCGCCGTATCGGCAACCGGCGCCGCGGCCCGGGCATACCCGGCGGCGGTGCCGCGCAGGCTGGGCGTCGCCTCGCTGGCGGTCTCCGGCGCGGCCACGCCGCCGTCCAGGTCGCGCAGCGCCTGGGTGAAGCCGTAGCGCTGGTACAGGCCGCGCAACTGCTCCGGCTCCTGTTCGCGCAGGCCCAGGGTACGCGGCCCGCCGGCCAGCGCCACGTCGGTCTTGATGGTGACCAGTTCGCGGTTCAGCGGCAGCCGCTGCAGCGCCGCGCGCAGGTTGTCGCCGATCTTGCCCTTGATCGCATCGGCATGCGCGATCACCCCGTCCAGCGAGCCGTACTCGGCCAGCCACTTGGCCGCGGTCTTGGGCCCGCACTTCTCCACCCCGGGCACGTTGTCGATGGCATCGCCCATCAGTGCCAGCAGGTCGACGATCTGGTGTGGCCAGACCCCGAACTTCTCCATCACCGCCGCATCCGAATCCATGCGGCTGCCGCTCATGGTGTTGACCAGATGCACGCCGGGGCGCACCAGCTGGGCGAAATCCTTGTCGCCGGTGGAGATGGTGACGTCCAGGCCGTCGCCGGCACCCTGCAGGGCCAGCGTGCCGATCACGTCGTCGGCCTCGACCCCGTCCTCGCGCAGGATGGTGATGCCCAGCGCATGCACGATCTGGCACATCGGCTCGACCTGCGCGCGCAGCTCGTCGGGCATCGGCGGGCGGTTGGCCTTGTACTGCGGGTACAGATCGTCGCGGAAGGTCTTGCCCGGCGCGTCGACCACGAAGGCGACGTACTCGGGGCGCTCCTTCAGGGTGGCGCGCAGCATGTTGACCACGCCGAACAGCGCGCCGGTGGGCTCGCCGGCGGCATTGGTCAGCGGCGGAAGCGCGTGAAACGCGCGATACAGGTAACTGGACCCGTCGATCAGGACTAATCGGCTCATCTGCCAATTCTACGCTGCCGCGTGTAGCCCCTCTCCCACTGGGAGAGGGATTGGGGGGAGGGTCCGGCGCGAAGCGACTCGCTGACTTGATCCACGAGGCTGCGCCCGCACCCTCATCCGCCCCTGCGGGGCACCTTCTCCCGGTGGGAGAAGGGAACAGCCAGGAGCCCCTCTCCCCCCGGGAGAGGGGTTGGGGTGAGGGTACGGCGCGCAGCGACGCGCTGACGTGATCCACGCGGCTGCGCCCGTACCCTCATCCGCCCCTGCGGGGCACCTTCTCCCGACGGGAGAAGGGGGCAGCCAAAGCCCCTCTCCCGCCGGGAGAGGGGTTGGGGTGAGGGTCCGGCGCGAAGCGACTCGCTGACTTGATCCACGAGGCTGCGCCCGCACCCTCATCCGCCCCTGCGGGGCACCTTCTCCCGGTGGGAGAAGGGAACAGCCAGGAGCCCCTCTCCCACCGGGAGAGGGGTTGGGGTGAGGGTACGGCGCGCAGCGACCCGCTGACCTGGATCCACGAGCTTCGCCCGTACCCTCATCCGCCCCTGCGGGGCACCTTCTCCCGATGGGAGAAGGGAACAGCCAAAGCCCCTCTCCCACCGGGAGAGGGGTTGGGATGAGGGTGCGGCCACCATTCGCACACCGCATGCGGACACTCGGCGCATACTCTGCGCCTGTCCTGCCCGTGGAGTACACCGCAATGAAAGCCCTGATCCTCGTTCCGCTGTTGCTGCTGGCGGGCTGCGCCTCGACCGGCCTGGGCCCGGACGGTGCACCGATGGATGTGCGCGGCGCGGAAACGACCCAGCGCAAGATGGACAACGGCGATACCGTCGACGAATACCGCGTGGGTGGCCAGTTGCGCATGGTCAAGGTGACCCCGGCGCGCGGCCCGGCCTACTACCTGTACGACCGCAACGGCGACGGCCATATGGAAGTGGACGGCAGCAAGGACAATGTCTCGCCGGTGTACTGGAAGTTGTACAGCTGGTGACACACACCTGGTGCGCTGCCGACCGTCAGCGCACCAGGAAATGTTTCCCCATCAGCCGGAGCGGCGTGCTGCGCGCAGCGCCGGATGGCGGGTCGACCCGCCTGTCGCAGCATTGCCTCCGTGTCTGGTTGCGCGAAAGGCACGGCGCGCTGCGGCGCCCGCGATCGGCCGTTCCCGCCGAACGCAGGCCGCCGACGTTCCACCACCTGGACCGCGCTGGCCTGCGCCGGGCAGGGCCTCAGCGGATCACCAGCACCGGGATCTGGCTGTTGGCGAGCACTTCCGCCGTCTGGCTGCCGAGCAGGACCCGGCTCATGCCGCGGCGGCCGTGCGAGGTCATCACGATCAGCTCGCTGTTGCAGGCCACGGCCATGTCGATGATGCCCTCGGCGGCGTAGCGGTCGAGCACGTGACGGCCGTGCGCGGTCACCCCGGTCGCCTCGGCGGCGGCCAGTGCCGGCGCCAGGATCTTCTGCGCGCCGGCTTCGCGGTCCTGGCGGTATTCGGGGCTGGCCTCGTAGCCCACGCTCCAGCCCATCGCGTCGTACATGCCCATCGCCCACGGCTCGGACACGGTGACGATATCCACCTCCGCGCCGAGCGCGGCGGCCAGCGCCAGGCCCTGCTGCAGGCCCTTGGCGGACAACTCGGAACCATCGATGGCGATCAGGATGCGCTGGTACATGGCGGTGCTCCGGTAACGCCGCGCGTGGCGGCCAGGAAAGCATTGCACACCCGCTGCGCAGCGCTCGCCTTGACCCGGATCAAATTCAGTCGCTGTGCGGCTTCAGCGGCCGCGCCGGATTGCCGGCCACGCGCGCGCCGGCCGGCACGTCGCGGGTGACCACGCTGCCGGCACCGATCACCGCGTCGTCGCCGATGGTCACGCCCGGCAGCACGATCGCGCCGCCGCCGATCCAGACGTTGCGCCCGATCGTCACCGGCCGCCCCAGTTCCAGCCCCTCGGCGCGCTGCGCGGCCTCGCGTGGATGATCGGCGGCGTACAGCTGCACCGCCGGCCCGATCTGGGTGCCGGCGCCGATGTGCACCGGCGCCACGTCCAGGATCACGCAGTTGAAGTTGAGGAACACGTCCTCGCCGAGGTGGATGTTGTAGCCGTAGTCGCAATGGAACGGCGGCCGTACCACCGCGCCGCGTCCGACCGAACCCAGTCCTTCGACCAGCAACGCGTGTCGCCGCGCCGGCGGTTCGGCCAGCGCCGCGTTGTAGCGCCGCATCCAGGCGCTGGCCGCGTCCTGCTCGGCCTGCAGTTGCGCATCGTTGGGGCGATACGCCTCGCCGGCCAGCATCTTCTCTTTTTCGCTTCGCATCCTTGCCCTCCCAGGCGGTGGTGAACCGGCATGATCGCATCGCGCTGCGTGACGGCGCACGCCCGCCGCGGGTCATGCCACATGCTTAGCCGTTGCGGCGATGTCATGACCTGCGCGCCACGCCGCATTCACCGTCCGGCAACGCACGCGCATCCGATCATCGAACGACCGTGCCGGCGATGCGGGGCCGCGCGGACGTTTTCCCCAGACAAGAGTTTCCCCAGACAAGGTGGTGCACGATGTCCCAGCGTGTGGAAGCAGGTCAGATGGTGTTCGTCGCCGACGGCGAGGTCGGTGTGGGTGCGGTGCGCGAGGTGCGCGACGGCGGCGCCACGTTCGTCGTCAATATCGAGAACGGCGGCGATTTCGTGGTGCCGGCGAGCGCGGTGCGCGACGTGCATTTCGGCAAGGTGATCCTGGCGGTCGAGCACCTGCCGGCGCCGCTGCGCGAGGCGTTGCGGCATCCACACGCTGCGGAGTTGCCGACCTCGACCTATGCCGCCAGCGATCCGAACGATGGGGCGTTGAAGGACTAGTCGCGCGCCGACACGTACGCGGTGGCGTAAAGGCTGCCGACTGCGCCGCGCTGGCATCGTCGGCCAACGGTTGGCAGCGGTGAGCGCGTGCCCTTGCCTGGGTGCCTGCGTCCTCGATCAAGACACCGTTCATTGAGGACGTCATCGCGAGTTCAATCACCGCGCGTCGCGGCTGAAGCCGCTCCCACAAGGCCACGGTCGGCATGGCGGATGCACTCTCCGTCTGCGCGATCCGGGCGATCCGATCGCCCACAGGCACCGCGATGGCAACCGCGGACTGAGAACACCCCAGTCGCTGGCGATGAAACAGGTCGCCGAGGTCATCGTCGTGCCCTGCACCCCGACCGCCACAGGCCACACGGCTTCCGCATGCACCGCATCGCCTGGCTTTCCTAGGCCAGACAGACACAGCACGCCAGCGATGGCAGCAAGTGCTAACGTTCCGCGTTTCCGCACCCATCCCGCCTTCCGGAGCCGCGCATGTCCGCCACCGCTTTCCCCGTTTTCCGTCGCGCCCGCCGGGCGCTGGTCCTCGGCATCGGCCTGGCGCTCGCAGGCGCCGCGCAGGCGCAGGTGGTGCGCACGCCCGACGTGCCGGCGCCGCAGGACACGCCCTATCCCGGCACACTGACCCTGCAGGTGGACGCCGGCGACGTGCGCCAGGGCATCTACCGGGTACGCGAGACCATCCCGGTCAGCGCCGGGCGGCTGACCCTGCAGTACCCGCAGTGGATCCCCGGCGACCATTCGCCGAGCGGGCCGGTGGCGATGCTGGCCGGCCTCACCCTCACCGCCAACGGCACGCCGCTGCCGTGGCGCCGCGACACCTTCGACGTGTACAGCTTCCACGTCGACGTGCCGCAGGGCGTGAGCGCGATCGAGGCCAGCTTCCAGTACCTGTCGCCGCGCGACGACGGCTTCGAGATGACCGACAAGATGCTGCAACTGGAGTGGAACAAGGTGGCGCTGTATCCGGCCGGCCACGACACCCGCGGCATCACCGTGACGCCCAGCGTGACCCTGCCGGCCGGCTGGGAGTTCGGCACCGCGCTGGAGACCGCCAGCCGCGACGGCGCCACCACCACCTTCAAGCCGGTGGACTTCACCACCCTGGTCGACTCGCCGATCTATGCCGGGCGCTACTTCAAGCGCGTGGACCTGACCCCGGCCGGCGGCGCGCCGGTGCACCTGGACGTGGTCGCCGATGCGCCGCGCTTCCTGGACATCAGCGCCGAGCAGCTGCAGGCGCACCGCAACCTGCCGGTGCAGGCGATCAAGCTGTTCGGCTCGCACCACTACGCGCACTACGACTTCCTGTTCTCGTTGTCGGACGTGCTCGGCGGCAACGGCCTGGAGCACCACCAGTCCAGCGAGAACGGACTGGCCGCCGACTACTTCAGCGCCTGGGACGAGAACGCGCCCGACCGCGACCTGCTCGCACACGAGTACACGCACTCGTGGAACGGCAAGTTCCGGCGCCCGGCCGACCTGTGGACGCCCACCTTCAACGTGCCGATGGGCGACTCGCTGCTGTGGGTCTATGAGGGCCAGACCCAATACTGGGGCTATGTGCTGACCGCGCGCGCCGGGATGTGGACGCCGCAGCAGTTCCGCGACGCGCTGGCGATGACCGCCGCCAACTATGACCGTAACCGCGCCGGCTTCCGCTGGCGCTCGCTGGAGGACACCACCAACGATCCCACCGCCGCGCACCGTGCGCCGCTGCCCTACCGCAGCTGGCAGATGAGCGAGGACTACTACAGCGGCGGGCAGATGGTGTGGCTGGCGGTGGACGCCAAGCTGCGCGCGATGAGCGGCGGGCGCAAGTCGCTGGACGACGTGGCCAAGGCCTTCTTCGGCGTCGACGACGGCAGCTTCGCGGTCAAGACCTATACCTTCGACGACGTCGTTGCCGCGCTCGACGGCGTGGTCCACTACGACTGGGCCGACTACATCAACCGGCGCGTGTACCAGGTGGATCCGCCACTGCTGGAAGGCCTGCAGGCCAGCGGCTGGAAGCTGGTGTACACCGACCAGCCCAGCGCGTTCGAAAAGCAGTACGACGGCCGCCACCAGTCGGCGCGGCACCGCTACAACTTCGCCTGGTCGATCGGCCTGGTGATGAACGACGACGCCAGCATCAACGATGTGCTGTGGGACGGGCCGGCGTTCAAGGCCGGGGTCAGCAGCGGCGCCACGGTGCTGGCGGTGAACGGCCAGGATTACTCGCGCGACACGCTCAAGCAGGCCATCGCCGACGCCAAGGGCGGCAGTGCGCCGATCGTGCTGACGCTCAAGTACCAGGGCGGCGTGCGCGACGTGCCGGTGAACTACCACGACGGCCTGCAGTATCCGCACCTGGTGCGGGTCGAGGGCACGCCGGACTACCTGAGCAAGATCATCGCCGCACGGCGCTGAGTCCACGCCTGCCGCCGCTGCCGGAAACGCAGCGGCGGCACGTGCGCGACGCGACGCCGTCACGCGCCGCACGCGCACGCCGGCGACAATGGCGGACGTCGTTTTTCGTCCCGCTCCGGCATGCCTGCGATCGAGTTGCTGACCATCAATGCGCACATGGGCTTCAGCCTGCTGAAGCGGCGCTTCATGCTGCCGGAGTTGCGCGCGGCGCTCCGCGCCCTGCCCGCGGACCTGGTGTTCCTGCAGGAAGTGCTGGGCGAACACCAGCTGCATGCCGGCCGCCACGCCGACTGGCCGGCGAAGAGCCAGTACGAATTCCTCGCCGACACGCTGTGGCCGCAGTTCGCCTACGGCCGCAATGCGGTGTATCCGCATGGACACCACGGCAACGCGTTGCTGTCGCGCTTCCCGATCGCCTCCTTCGTCAACCGTGACGTCTCCATCGCCGGCCACGAGCACCGCGGGCTGCTGCATGCGGTGCTGGAAATTCCAGGACATGATGTGGCGGTGCACGCGATCTGCGTGCACCTCGGTCTGCGCGAGACGCACCGGCGCCGGCAGATCGGCCTGCTCGGCGCACTGATCGCCGAACTGCCGGCACAGGCGCCGCTGATCGTCGCCGGCGACTTCAACGACTGGCGCCAGCGCGGGCATCCGCTGCTGCAGCGGCATGGCCTGACCGAGGCCTTCGCGCACCTGTACGGACGCGTGGCGCGCAGCTTCCCCGCGCGCTGGCCGCTGTTGCCGCTGGACCGCATCTATGTGCGCAACGTGCGCATCGAGACCGCGCGGGTGCTGACCGGCCGACCGTGGTCGCACCTGTCCGACCACGCCCCGCTGCACGCCAGGATCGTGCTGTGAAGCGGGCCGTGGACCGCGACACGCGCTGGCGCCAGGGCCATCGCCTGCAGTTGCTGGAGAACGGCGATGCGTACTTCCCGCGCGCCTTCGCCGCGATCGACGCGGCCCGGCACGAGGTGTTGCTGGAGACCTTCATCTGGTTCGAGGACAAGGTCGGCCTGGCGCTGAAGGACCACCTGGTCGCCGCCGCGCGCCGCGGCGTGCGTGTGCACCTGCTGGTAGATGCGTTCGGCTCGCCGGATCTCTCGCCCGGCTTCGTGCGCGAACTGACCGAGGCCGGGGCCGAACTGCGTCTGTTCGACCATCAGCCGACCCTGCTCGGCATGCGCTTGAACGTGTTCCGGCGCATGCACCGCAAGCTGCTGGTGGTGGACGGGCGGATCGGCATGATCGGCGGCATCAACTGGTCGGCCGATCACCTGGCCGATTTCGGTGCGGAGGCCAAACAGGACTACGCGGTGGAGGTGCACGGCCCGGTGGTGGCGGACATGGTCGCGTTCGTACGCCGGACCCTGGCTACCCACGGCACCGGCGCCGGCTGGGTGCCGCAGGAGAAGGTCGATATGCCGCCCGCCGGCGAGGCCGAGGTGTGCTTCCTGCCGCGCGACAATGCCGGTCGCTCGCGCAGCATCGAACGCGCCTATCGGCAGGCGTTCCGCAGCGCGCGGCACGAGATCGTGCTCGCCAATGCGTATTTCTTCCCCGGCTATGGCTTCCTGCGCGATCTGTGCGCCGCCGCGCGCCGCGGGGTGGCGGTGAAGCTGATCTTCCAGGGGCAACCGGACACGCCGCTGGCGCTGTTCGCCGCACGTGCGTTGTACCGGCATCTGGTCGACGCCGGCGTGCACATCTTCGAGTACTGCGAGCGCCCGTTCCACGGCAAGGTCGCGGTGATCGATGGGCACTGGAGTACCGTGGGATCGAGCAACCTGGATCCGCTGAGCCTGGCGCTGAACCTGGAAGCCAACCTGGTGATCCGCGATGCCGCCTTCGCCCGCGACCTGCACGGGCGCCTGCAGCGGCTGATGCAGCGGCATTGCCGCGAGGTCGTGCCCACGCAGGTGCCACGCGGGCGCTTCTGGCAACCGCTGCTGCGGCCGCTGCTGTTCCACCTGCTGCGCAACGTGCCGCAGTGGGCCAGCCGCCTGCCCAAGCGCACGCCGCGCACCGCGGTGTTGCGGCGCAGCCGGCACACGCCATGAACCGCACGCACTGGCGCCTGCTGCGTCGCATCGCCTACCTGGCCTTCCTGGCGCTGGTGGCGGTCCTGCTGGTACGTGCGGCGCGCACCGTGGACTGGGCGCAGGTCGGCACCACCCTCGCCGGCTACGATGCCCGCACCCTGGCCGCCGCGGCCGGAGTGAGCCTGGCCAGCTACCTGCTGTATGCCGGTTACGACCTGGCCGCGCGGCGCTACGCCGCGCATGCCGTGCCGACACCGCGGGTCATGGCGATCGCGGATATCGCCTACGCGTTCAGCCTGAATGTCGGCGCGCTGATCGGCGGCACTGCCCTGCGCTACCGTCTGTACGGACGCGCCGGGTTGGGCCTGGCGACCATCAGCCGCGTGGTCGGCTTCGCCATCGCCACCAACTGGGTGGGCTATCTGCTGCTGACCGGCGTGCTGCTGGTCAGCGGGCGCCTGCGCATGCCGGCGCAGTGGCCGCTCAGCGGCGCGGCGCTGCCCTGGATCGGCGCCACGATGCTGACCACGGTGCTGGCGTATCTGATCGCCTGCAAGCGCGCGCATGGCCGCACACTGCAGGTGCGCGGCCACGTCCTGCATCTGCCGCCGTTGCCGCTGGCGCTGCTGCAACTCGGCCTGGGCACCGGCAACTGGGCGCTGATGGGTGCCTTGCTGTACGTGCTGATGCCGGCCGGCGTGGCGTACCTCTCGGTGCTCGGCGCACTGCTGGCCGCGGCCGTGGCCACCGCCATCGCGCACGTGCCGGCCGGCATCGGCGTGCTGGAAGCGGTGGTGCTGCCGCTGCTCGGGACGCAGGCGCCGCAAGCGGAACTGCTGGCGGCAGTGCTGGCGTATCGCGCCTTCTACTACCTCGGCCCGCTGCTGCTGGCCTGTGCGGGCTACGCGCTGCTGGAGGCGCGGCGGCGGCGCGGCGCAGGCTGAGCGCGGCCATGCACGCGGCCGGCCCAGCCCCCTGACCACCGCACTTGTTGCGGTACGCCTCCGGTGCTAGCGTCGCAGCGCACGCGTCCTGGAGCAGGACGGTCATGCCGCCGCACGGATGCGCTCTTCGGCGCCCCGGTACGGTCGACCGCGTCAACGCGCGCAGCGCACACCATTGGCTGTCCTCATCGCCGCACACCATTTCCGGGAGGTCGCATGAAACCGCTGTTCGCCGTCGCGCTCGCGACGCTGCTGTCGCCGTGTCTGTCCGTCTCCGCCGCACCCGTTGCGCCCTCGCCCCTGCTCGGCAACTGGGCCGTGGACGTGGCGCGCCTGGATCGCCCCCCCCAGGATCGGCCCAAGGCCGTCACCCTGCGCTTCAGTGAAGCGGGCAAGGGCAAGTGGGCGGTCAAGGTCGACATCGCCGAACAGGGCGGCGGCACCATGCATGCCGAAGGCGTCGCCGCGCTCGATGGCCGCGCCACGCCGGTGAAGAACAGCTTCGAGGCCGATGTCTTTGCCCTGCAGATGCCCGCGCCCAACGTTCTGGTGATGATGCTGTCCAAGGACAGGAGCGTGGCCTCGACCCGCATCTACACCGTCGCCGCGGACGGACGCTCGATGACCGAGACGGTCTCCGCATTCGCACCGGACGGCACGCCGACGATGCGCACCAATTACTTCACCCGCGTCGCGGCGTCGCAGCGCTGACGCATGCGCAAGGTGATGCGTTGCCTGCGCACATCAAGACGCGGGCTGCCAAGGATGGCCGCCGCGGCCATCTGGACGAGCCTGCTCGGCGGCTGCGGTGCGGCGGGATCGCCATCGCATACGTCGCGCAGCGAACCGCCGCCGGTCTGGATCGGCATGCCGTGTTCGGCAACGACACGGGGTCAGGATCGGCAACTGGTCGCATCGCCTGCCGACACTGCGAGGATCTGCGTGGATCGCGGTGCGGCGCGCCTGGACTACCGCCCGGATGCGCTACGCATCATCGTTTACCGCAATGAGGTCGCGGCATTGCTGATGCAGTGCGCCGCGCCGCAGCAGGCAGCGGCGTTCTTTCGCGAGAACCAGGGGAAGCGCGCAATTCTGGTCGTGGGTGACACTGCGATCAGCGAACCTCACGTTTCATTGCCCATGATGGGGTGCGGGTGGCAATCCGCCAGCGACCTGCAGGACGCCATCACCCAATGCGAGCGCATCGCCACCGCCTGGTCACGGCCGACGCAACGTTGCTGGACCCTGTGCGATCAGGCCGAGAACGCGGGCAATGACGGCATCTGCATCGCGCACAAGCGCACGCCATGATCGCGAGACGGCACGAGGTCCGCCCGCTGCCGTCATTCACAACACCGTCAGATTGGCGTACGCCATCACCAGCCACTTGGCGCCGGCCTCGTCGAACTGCACCTGCACGCGGGCGTGCGCACCGCTGCCTTCGTAGTCGATGACCACGCCGCCGCCGAACTTGGGATGCTGCACGTTGGCACCGAGCTTGATCGCCGGGGCCTCGATCACGCTGTGCCCCAGGCTTCGCGGCGCGCCCAGCGAGGCGCTGCGCGACACCTGCACCTTCGGCCGCACTTCGTGCAGCAGCTCGCGCGGGATCTCGCGCAGGAAGCGCGAGGGCACGTTGTAGTTGTCCTGGCCGTGGATGCGCCGCGATTCGGCATAGCTCAGCACCAGCTTGTGGCGGGCGCGGGTGATGCCGACGTAGGCCAGGCGCCGCTCTTCCTCCAGGCGCCCGCTCTCCTCCAGCGAACGCGCGCTGGGGAACAGGCCGTCTTCCATGCCGGCCAGGAACACGATCGGGAATTCCAGACCCTTGGCCGAGTGCAGGGTCATCAGTTGCACGCCCTCCTCGCCGGCCTGGGCCTGGCCTTCGCCGGCCTCCAGCGAGGCATAGGCCAGGAACGCGACCAGTTCGGTCATCGCCTGGCGGCCTTCGTCCGCGTCCTCGTCGCCGTCGGCGCGGACGAAGCGCGAGGCCACCGACACCAGTTCGTCGAGGTTGTCGGTACGCGACTCCGAATCCAGCCCGCCGCGGCTCTCCTTGCTCCAGTGCTCGCGCAGGGTGGAGCGCGCCAGTACCTGGTCGATCTGTTCGGGCAGCGGCAGCCCGGCCACGTCCAAGGCCAGTTGCTCGATCAGGCCGAGGAACTGGCCCAGCGCATTGCGCGCGCGTGCGGCCAGGTCGCCGCCCTGCTGCGCGGCCTGTTGTGCCGCCGCCCACAGCGACAGCGACTGCGCGCGCGCCAGGCGCCGCACCTCGTCGAGGGTGCGGTCGCCGATGCCGCGCGCCGGCGTGTTCACCGCACGCTCGAACGCCGCATCGTCGGCGCGGTTGGCGACCAGGCGCAGGTAGGCCAGGGTGTCCTTGATTTCGGCGCGCTCGAAGAAGCGCATGCCGCCATAGACCCGGTACGGCACCTGTTCGGCGATCAGCGCCTCTTCGAACGCGCGCGACTGCGCATTACTGCGGTAGAGCACCGCCGCCTCGCTGTAGCTGCCGCCGTCGCGTACCCATTGGCGCACGCGCTCGACCACGTAGCGCGCCTCGTCCACCTCGTTGTAGGCCGCGTACAGGTCGATCGGCTCGCCGTCGCCCGAGTCGGTCCACAGCTGCTTGCCGATGCGGTCGGGGTTGTGCGCGATCACCGCGTTGGCGGCGTTGAGGATGTTGGCACTGGAGCGGTAGTTCTGCTCCAGGCGGATGGTCTGCGCGCTGGGGAAATCGGTGAGGAAGCGCTGCACGTTCTCGACCTTGGCGCCGCGCCAGCCGTAGATCGCCTGGTCGTCGTCGCCGACCACGAACACGTGGCCGCTGTCGCCGGCGAGCACGCGCACGAATGCGTACTGGATGGCGTTGGTGTCCTGGAACTCGTCGACCAGGATCTCGCCGAAGCGGGCGCGGTAGTGCGCCAGCAACGCCGGGGTGTCGCGCAGCAATTCGTGCGCGCGCAGCAGCAGTTCGGCGAAGTCGACCAGGCCGGCGCGGTCGCAGCGTTCCTGGTACAGCGCGTAGGCGTTGCGCAGGGTGGTCACCCACTCGTCGCGCGGCTCCGGCTGGATGTGCTGCGCGCGGCGGCCCTCGTCCTTCTGCTGGTTGATCCACCACACGATCTGCTTGGGCGGGAACTTGCCCTCGTCCAGCTCCAGTTGCTGCACCACGCGCTTGACCAGCCGCAGCTGATCGTCCGAATCGAGCACCTGGAAGCTTTCCGGCAGCTTGGCGTCCTGCCAGTGCAGGCGCAGCAGGCGGTGCGCCAGGCCGTGGAAGGTGCCGATCCACATGCCGCGGCTGCCGTTGCGCAACTGCAGGTCGGCGCGGTGGCGCATCTCGCCCGCGGCCTTGTTGGTGAAGGTGACCGCCAGAATGCCGTGCACCGGAACGCCATGCACCTGGTGCAACCAGGCGATGCGATGGGTGAGCACGCGCGTCTTGCCGGAGCCGGCGCCGGCCAGGACCAGGTAGTGGCCGGGCGCAGCGGAAACGGCCTCGCGCTGGGCGGGGTTCAGATCGTCGAGCAAATGGGAGACATCCACCGCCGCATTTTACCCGCTGCGGCGGCGCAGCGGCTGCGACAGCGCGTGCCGCCCAGCAGGCGACGTGGCGTCACTCGGTGCGGAACAGCCGTTCGGCGAGGAAATCCACGAACACGCGCAGCTTCGGCGACAGTTGCCGGCGCGACGGCCACACCACGAAGAACGCGCCACCGTCGGCCATGTGCGCGTCCAGCAGCGACTGTAGGCGGCCGTCGGCCAGCGCGTCCTGCGCCAGGAACGCCGGCATGCAGGCGAGGCCCATGCCGGCGATCGCCGCGGCGCGCACCGCTTCCATGTTGTTGCAGGTGAGCACCGCCGGCGGCAGCGGCGCCGGTTCGGCCAGCGGCCAATCCTGCGCCTTGCCGGTGTCGGGCACGCGGAACAGCAGGCCGTCGTGCGCGGCCAGATCCGCCGGGGTCTGCGGCACGCCGCGGCGGCGCAGGTAATCCGGCGCGGCGCACAGGCAGAAACGGAACGGCCCCAGGCGTCGCGCCAGCAGCCGCGAGTCGGCCTGCACGCCGCTGCGGATCACCGCATCCAGGCCGTGTTCGAGCAGGTCGACCACGCGGTCGTCGAACGCCAGGTCCAGCTCCACGTCCGGATAGCGCTGGCGGAACTCGGGCAGCAGCGGCACCAGGAAACGGTAGCCGATGGTCGGCAGGCCGACCCGCAGCCGCCCGCGCGGCGCCTGGCGGGTCTGCGCCAGCGCCTCCTCGGCCTCGCGCAGGTCGGCCAGCACGCGCTGGCAATGCTCCAGGAACAGCGCGCCCTCGGCGGTCAGCGCGATGCGCCGGGTGGTTCGCTGCAGCAGGCGCACGCCGAGCTCGCGCTCCAGCGCGGCCACGCTCTTGCCCACAGCCGAGGCCGAGAGGCCGAGCACGCGGCCGGCACCGACGAAACTGCGCTGCTCGGCGGCACTGACGAAGGCGACGATGCCGGTGAGGCGGTCCATGCCGGGATATTAGAGCGTTTTATTCCGCAAAGCGCGGAGGATTGCGGTCTTTTTCGCGGATTGCCGCCTCGGTATCTCTAGTGGCGTCCCGATCTCCGCCGCAAGAGTCGCTCCGATGACCTCCGCTTCGACCTCCCGCTCCACTCCCATGCCGCGCCGCGGCGCCGCCCTGGCCGCAGTGTGCCTGGCCGCCCTGGCGCTGCCGCTGAACTTCTCCGGCGGCGCCGTCGCCACCCCGGCGATCGGCGCGGCCCTGGGCGGCAGCGCGCTGGCCCTGGCCTGGATCACCAACGCCTTCATGCTCAGCTTCGGCAGCCTGCTGCTGGCCGCCGGCGCGCTCGCCGATCGGCATGGACGGCGCCGGGTGTTTCTTGGCGGCCTGGCGCTGTTCGCCCTGGCGACCCTGGGCGTGGCCGTGGCCGGTTCGGTCGCGGCGATCGATCTGTGGCGGGCGCTGCAGGGTGTCGGCGCCGCCGCCGCGCTCGCCGCCGGCACCGCGGCGCTGGCGCAGCTGTACACCGGCGCGGCGCGCACGCGCGCGTTCAGCCTGCTCGGCACCACCTTCGGCACCGGCCTGGCGTTCGGCCCGCTGGCCGCCGGCGCCCTGAGCGAACGGCTCGGCTGGCGCGCGATCTTCTTCGGCGTGGCCGCGGTCGCGGCGCTGGCGTGGGCACTGGCTGCGCGCTGGCTGCCGGCCTCGCGCAACCCGGCCGCCGGACCGCCGGACCGCGCCGGCGCGCTGTGTTTCAGCGCGGCGCTGGCGCTGTTCACCGCCGGCCTGATCCAAGGCCCCCACAGCGGCTGGGGCAACGCCGTGACGCTGACCCTGCTCGGTGCCGCCGCGCTGCTGCTGGTTGCCTTCGTGCGGATCGAACGGCGCCGCCACCATCCGCTGCTGGACCTGAGCCTGTTCCGCTACCGGCGCTTCGTCGGCGTGCAGTTGCTGCCGGTCGCCACCTGCTACAGCTACGTGGTGCTGCTGGTGCTGCTGCCGTTGCGCATGATCGGCGTGGATGGCGCGCCGGCCGCCAGCGCCGGCCTGACGCTGCTGGCGCTGTCGGCGCCGATGCTGCTGGTGCCGAGCCTGGCCGCCGCATTGGCGCAGCGCATCGCCCCGGCTTGGCTGTCCGCGGCCGGATTGGCGGTGGCCGCGGCCGGCCTGTGCTGGCTGGGTGCACGGCCGCCGGCGCAGGCGTTGCCGGCGCTGCTGCTGATCGGCGCCGGCACCGCCCTGCCCTGGGGCCTGATGGATGCGCTGTCGGTCAGCGTGGTGCCGACCGAACGCGCCGGCATGGCTGCCGGCATGTTCGGCACCCTGCGCGTGGCCGGCGAAGGCATCGCCTTGGCCAGCGTGGCGGCCCTGCTCGCTGCCTTGGTGCAGATGCGGCTGGCCGCGGTCGCGCCGCTGCTGCCGCACGCCATCCTGGCGGATACCGCGCAACGGCTGGTCGCCGGCGATCTACCGGCATCCTTACAGGAAGGCGCGTTGTCCGCAGCGCAACTGCGCTTGGCCTATGCCGCAGCCTTCGGCACGCTCACCCGGGTGCTGGCGGCGATCACCGCGCTGGCGGCGATCGCGATCTGCGTGCTGCTCGGGCGCACGCCACAGGACGCGGTCGAGGCAAGGCGCTGATCGCGATGGGACACGCATGTGCGGGAGTCACCTGTCATGCAGCGCGACAAACGAAGCCGAAAGCCGACTGACACCCTCCGTCGTCGGGACTGAAGTCCCTCCCACAGTGCAGTCCTCCGACAAGGTGAGTGCCGCACCTGAAGGAGCGGCTTCAATTGCGACCGGCACGGCCAGTACTGTGCGTCGCGGCTGAAGCGCTCCTACGCGGTCGCACGTCGGTCCGCCGTGGTAAACGCAAGCGATGCGAGGCGTATGCCCATACCTCGGCCGCGCCGCATCGGATCGCCGCAAACGCGCGGCCCGCGGCGCTCAGTGCGCCGCGGCAGGCATCGGCAACTCCAGCGCCAGCAGTGCCTGCGCGGTCTGCTGCGCCTGCACCCGCAGTTCGGGGATCGCCAGGCTTTCCCACAGGCTGCCGATGCGCAGGCTGCCGAGAACGCGGATGCGCGGCGTCGCCTTGCCATCGGCGTCGAGCAGCGCGCCGTCCGCGGCGCTGCCCACGCCGATGCCATGCGGTCCCGGCTGCGCATGGCCGCAGCCGAGCAATTGGTGCAGCAGCGGATTGCGCATGGTCTGCGCGCGCAGTTCGACGCCAGTGGCGTTGATCACGCAGTGCGCGTCGAGCTGCAGCGGCACGCCGTCGGCGCCCATGCCGTTGACCTGCACGCAGGCGCCGACCGGGAACACCGTGTCCAGCCGCGCGCGATGCAGGCGCAACTGGCCGACCCGGCGCATCGCCTGCAGTTGTGCGAACACCGGCGCAGCGATGCGATGCCGGTGCACGTCCCAGTAGCGCACCACGTGGCGCAGGAAGCGGCGCTGCTCGGTCACCGACAGCGATTGCCACAGCGCCTGGCTCAGCGGCCGCACCCGGTCCATCACGCTCTGCCAGGGCCGGCCCTGCGCCTGCGCCGCGGCCGCGTGGCGGCGCAGCGCGCGCATCCGCTGACGCAGCGGCATCGCCAGCAGCGCCTGCGCATCGAACTCGGCCGGGGCGCCATGTGCGGCATGCGGCAACGGCAGCAAGGCATGCCGCGAGACCACGTGCACCGGGCCGCGGTGCGCGTTGGCCAGCAAGGTCAGCACGCTGTCGGCCATGCTCAGCCCGGAGCCGACGATGCACACAGTGGCCTCGCGCGGAATCGCCTGCAACTGCGCGTAGTCCCAGGCCTCGACCCGCGTCGGCGCATCCAGACTGGGCGCGCCGCGCGCCGGCAACGGGCGCAGGCTGTTGCCCAGCGCCAGCACGGTGGCGCCGGCATGCAGCTGACCGCCATCGTGCAACTGCAGGCGTTGTCCACCCGCCGGCTGCGGATGCAACGCCACTACCCGCGCCTGGCGCCATTGCAGACGCGCCGGCCCGGCGGCCTGCGCCTGCAGCAGGCGCGTGCGCAGATAGGCGGCGTAATGGCGACGCTGCACGTAGGCCTCGGCCAGCGCCGCGCGCGACAGCTGCGGATACAGCGCCTGCTGCTGCAGCCAGTCGAGGAAGTCGTCGGGCGCCTCGGCGAAGGCGCTCATGCGCCCGGCCGTCACGTTCAACAGGTGTTCGGCGCAGGGCGTCGCATAGGCCACGCCCTGCGCCAGCGCCGGCTGGGATTCGATCAGTTGCACGCGCAGCGCGGTGCCGGCCTGGTGCAGCAACTGCAGCGCGACCAGCACGCCGGCCGCGCCGCCGCCGACGATGGCGATGTCGCAGTCGTCGTCGGCCGGTTCGCTGGGCACAAGCTCATTCATGCCGCGATTGTAAGGGAAGCCCCCACCGGCCCGGCCCACGACTGAGAACCGTGGTGCATGTGCCGGCACCGATCGCGCATGAGCGCGTCATGCGCCTGTCATCGGCGTGCGTCACATCAGTGCATCGGCCAGGCGCGCGATGCCTTCGCGGCTGCGCCGCCAGGCCGGTCGCTTGCGCCAGTCCTGCAACGTCAGCACCCGCGCGTCGGCCAGGTAGTCGGCCTCCACCGCGCGCAGCCGCTGCACCACCGCGGCGCTGTAGCACAGCATGCCGACCTCGGCGTTCAACGCGAACGAGCGGATGTCCAGGTTGATCGAGCCGACCAGGGCGATGCCTTCGTCCACGCTCAGGTGCTTGGCGTGCAGGAAGCACGGCCGGTACAGCGCGATCTTGACCCCGCTGCGCAGCAGCTCGTCGTAATACGCCTCCTGCGCCCAGGCGGTGAGCCGCTGGTTGTTGCTCTCGGACAGGATCAATTGCACGTCCACCCCGGACAGTGCGGCGATGCGCAGCGCGCTGAGCGTGGCTTCGTCCGGCACGAAGTACGGCGTGACCATGACGATGCGCCGCCGTGCCAGATGGATCAGCGCGTTGACCGTGTCGCGCGCGTTCTCGAACGGGTACGCCGGCCCGCTGGGCAGCAGCTGCGCGGCCACGCCGCCACCGTGGATGGAGGCCGGCGCGACCACGCTCAGGCGCTGCCCGGTCTCGATGAACCAGTCGCTGGCGAAGACCGCTTCCAGGTGCGCCACCACCGGCCCCTGCACCCGCGCCACCAGCTCGCGGTTGGGATGGCCGGGCACGAACTGCGGTTCGGCCAGGTTCTGCGAACCGATGTAGCCGACGCGGTTGTCGATCACCGCGATCTTGCGGTGGTTGCGCAGGTCCATGCGACCGCTGCGGCGCCAGCGCAGCCCGCCCGGCAGCAGCGCCTGCACCTCGACCCCGGCCGCATGCAGGCGCCTGCGGTAGCGGCGCAGGCCGCGGCGGCCGCCGCGCGCATCCAGCAACAGCCGGCACTGCACGCCGCGCGCGGCGGCGCGCAGCAGCGCCGCGCTCACCGCATCGCCGACCGCGTCGTCGAACATCAGGTAATACAGCAGGTGCACGCGCTCGACCGCCGCGTCGATGTCGTCGATCAGCGCCTGCAGCGAGGCCGCATAGCGGTCGAGCAGCTCGACGCTGTTGCCGTGGGTCGGCATGAAGTCGCCCTGGCGCTCGACCAGCGGCACCACCTCGGCGACCACGGTGTCGGCCGGCGGCGCCCAGCGCAGCGCGGTCAGCGGCACCTGCTGCTCGCGGATCACCTGCGAGGCCAGCGCCTGGCGGCGGATGCGCTCGCGCGACAGCCAAGGATGGCCGAGCAACAGGTACAGCGGCAGCCCCAGCAACGGCACGAAGCCCACCAGCAGCAGCCAACTGCGCGCCGCGCCGGGCGTGGTGCGGGTGGGGATCCACAACAGCGCCACCAGCCGGATCAACCAGTCCAGCGCCAGCAGCCACGTGCCTTCCAACCAGACCGGCAGCATCGCGATCCTCGCAACCCAGGTCGCCCGATTCTGCGGACTGCGCCGGCAAACGCAACCATGGCCGTAGCGGCGGCAGGGTTTTCCATCCCCAAGACGCACGAAACCCGCCTCGCGGCGGGTTCCGTGTGCAACGTGAGCAGCGATCCGAGGATCAGCCGATCACTTGATCTTGCCTTCCTTGTACAGGACGTGCTTGCGCACGACCGGATCGTACTTGAGGAATTCCATCTTCCCCGGGGTGTTCTTCTTGTTCTTGTCCGTGGTGTAGAAGTGGCCGGTACCGGCCGAGGAAATCATACGGACCTTATCGCGCTTGCCTGCCATGATGCTCTACTCCTCAGACCTTTTCGCCGCGCGCACGCAGCTCAGCCAGAACGGTGTCGATGCCGTTCTTGTCGATGGTGCGCAGCGCGTGCGCGGAAACCTTCAGCTTGACCCAGCGGTTCTCGCTGGCGACCCAGAAACGGCGCTCGTGCAGGTTGGGCAGGAAACGACGACGGGTCTTGTTGTTGGCGTGGGAGACGTTGTTACCCGTCTGCACACGCTTGCCGGACACTTGGCATACGCGGGACATTGCGCACCTCGATAGTAGTTGGGTCGCCCATAGCCTGGGAGACGGCGGCCCCGGCAGCCTGCGGCCACCACGCGACGTGGGAAATCAAACGGTTACGCTGGGAAAGGCCGGCCGGAGATCGCGCATCCGGCCGCCGGCCCCGACCTCGTCGGGCACAGCGAGCCGCGCATTATGCAGGCGATCAAGGGCTTGTGCAAGTTGTCCACAGGAGCAGGCGACGCGCGCGGGTCCGGGCCGAGGGACCCGGCGGGCGTTGCTATTGTATCCGGCGCAAGCCGCTTGCTAGCCTCCCCAGACCATGCGCCGCCTGTTCCGTCCACTGCGTACCTCCCTGCTGATGCTGCTGCTGGCGGCGTTCGTGGTCGTGCCGGTGGCCGATGCGCTGGCCTGCGCGCTGGAGCCGGAATCGGCCGACGCGGTGCACGCGCCCGCCGCGGCGCATGCCGATGGCGAGGACAGCGACGGCAAGCATGCCGGCGCCTGCAGCCACAACCATTGCCACCACTCGAATCTGAGCCTGCCGGCGAGCGCCCTCGCCGTGTTCGGCGCGCCGCGACCGGCGCGCTGGATGCAGGCCGTCGACGCGTCCCCTGCGGGCGTCGTCCAGGACGGATTGAAGCGCCCGCCCAGAGCGTGAGTTGAGCGTGTCCCGCGATCGCGGGGTTCCGTTTCCCTCACCTCTGGAATTTGCTCATGTCGACTCCGACACGTCGGCCGCCGCGCGCGGCCGGGCGGGTCGTCGCCGTGCTGCTGGGCCTGGCACCGGCCGCGCTGGCGATGGCGCAGACCGCCCCTTCGTACGACAGCTTGCTGCAACGCCTCGACCAACTGCCCGGCAGCCGCGTCGGCGCGGCGCTGACCGAGGCCGCCGATGCGCGCGCCGAACAGGCCCGGGCGCTGCCTAACCCGTCGCTGTCCTGGTCCACCGAAAACGCCTGGGGCAGCGGCACCTATGCGGGCACCGGCCGGGCCGAAACCTCGCTGACCCTGTCGCAACCGCTGGAACTGTGGGGCCAACGCGGCGCACGCATCCGCGCAGCCCGCGCCGAGGCCGACGCGGCCGCCATGCGCGGCACGCAGCACCGCAGCGAGGCCGCCAGCGAGATGGCCTCGGCCTACGCGCTGGCCGAAAGCGCCCTGCGCCGCTATGCGCTGGCCGAGGAAGCGCTGGGCCTGATCGGCGACGATGCGGCCGCCGTCGAGACGATGGTCGCGCAGGGCCGTGAGCCGCAGCTGCGCGCAGTACAGGCGCGCAGCGAAGTGGCCGAGGCCACCGCGGCGCTGGACGAGGCGCAGGCGTTCCGCGACGCGGCGCTGGCGCGCCTGGCGGCGATCGCCCTGCTGGAAACGCCGGTGCAGTCCCTCGAGGGCAGCCTGCTCGACCGCACGCCGCCGTCGCCGCGCGCGACCGAGGCGACAGCGCTGCCGGTGCGCATCGCCGCCGCAGAGGCCGAAGCTGCCGACCGCCAAGTCGAGGTGGAGCGCAAGCGTGCCCTGCCCGAGCTGAGCCTGACCGCCGCGCAGACGCGTTTGCGCGAGGACCGCGCCCATGCCTACACGCTCGGCGTCAGCCTCAGCGTGCCGCTGCTCGACCGCAACCGCGGCGGCATCCGTGCCGCCAGCGCCGAACGGCGCGCGGCCGAGGCGCGGCTGGAGCAGCAACGCCGCGCCAGCGCCGCCGACCGCCTGTCCGCGCTCGCCACGCTGAAGGCCGCCGACAGCCGCACGCGCGCCGCCGACGCAAGCGTGGCCGCCGCGCAGGAGGCTTACCGCCTGGCCCGCATCGGCGTCGACGCCGGACGCATCGCACAACTGGAGCTGCGCAGCGCCCGCGCGGCGCTCATCGCCGCGCGCGGCACCGCGGTGGACGCGCGCCTGGCGCGCGTCGCGGCGGAAATCGCATTAGCCCGCCTGGAAGGGCGCGCGCCGTTCATGGAGGCACAATGAACCTGTCCCGTTCGATTTCCCTTGCCGGCAGCGTGCTGCTGGCACTCCTGCTGGCCGCCTGCGCCGACGACAAGCGGGCCACCCCGGCGGCCGATGACGCGCACGGCCATGGCGCCGAGCACGCGGACGCAGCGCGCACGCCAGCGGCCAAGACCGCGTCCAACGCCGAAACCGACGATGTGGTGCGGCTGACGCCGCAACAGATCGCCGCCTCCGGCCTGGACGTGGTCGCGGTCGGCCGCGGTGGCGGCGCCTCGGTGCGCCTGGCCGGCCGGGTCGAACCGGTAGTGGGCGCGCGCGCCTCGGTCGCCTCCACGGTGACCGGGCGGGTCGAGCGTGTGCTGGTCGCGCCGGGTGCCGCGGTGCAGGCGCAGCAGCCGCTGGCCATCGTGGTCAGCGGCGAGGCCGCGGTGTTCCGCGCCAATGCGCTGGCGGCCGCGGCCGAGGCCAAGGCGGCCGGCCTGGCGCATGACCGCGACCGCGCCCTGGTTGCGCAGGGCGTGGTCGCCCGCCAGGAACTGGAAACCTCGCATGCGCGGGCACTGGCGGCGCAGGCCCAGGCCGCCGCCGCGCAGGCGCAGGCCGCGGCCAGCGGCGCCCCCGATGCCAGCGGCCGCGTGCGCATCGTCAGCCCGGTGGCCGGCATCGTCGGCAACGTGCAGGTCACGCCCGGCAGCGTGGTCGCGGCCGGCAGCGTGGTGGCCGAGGTCGCCGATCCGGCGCTGAACGAGCTGGTGTTCAGCGCGCCGCCGGCGCTGGCGGCGCAGGTCTCGCCCGGCATGGCGCTGGAGGTGAGCGGAACGGGTGGCAGCTTCGCCGCCAGGGTCACGGCGGCGGCGGCCGACCTGCGCCAGCAGGGCGGCGCCGCGGTGATCCGCGCGATGCCGATCGATGCGCCCTTGCCGCCGGCCGGCTCACCGCTCTCGGCGGTGCTGGTCACCGACGGCCAGGACGGCGCGCTCAGCGTCCCCACCGATGCGGTGCAGACCGTCGAGGGCCGCAACGCGGTGTTCGTGGCGGTCGCGGGCGGCTTCAAGGCGCAGCCGGTGCTGGTCGGGCGGCGCGCCGGCGACCGCATCGAGATCCTCGGCGGACTGCGCGGCGACGAACGCATCGTCGGTGCCAACGCGTTCCTGCTCAAGGCCGAACTGGCCAAGGGCGACGCCGAACACGGCCACTGAGGAGGCGACCATGTTCAACCTCATGATCGACACCGCCGTGCGCTACCGCTGGCTGGTGGTGGCTCTGGCCGCGCTGCTCGCCGCCGTGGGCCTGTTCCAGTTGGGCAGGCTGCCGATCGACGCGGTGCCGGACATCACCAACCGCCAGGTGCAGCTCAACACGGTGGCGCCGGCCCTGACCCCGGAGCAGATCGAGCGGCAGGTGACCTACCCGCTGGAAACCGCGCTGGCCGGCATCCCCGGCCTGACCGCCACCCGCTCGCTGTCGCGCAACGGCTTTTCGCAGGTCACCGCGATCTTCACCGATGCGACCGACCTCTACTTCGCCCGCCAGCAGGTGGCCGAACGCATGCGCGAGGCAGCCGAGGATCTGCCCGATGGTGTGACGCCGCGGCTGTCGCCGGTCACCACCGGCCTGGGCGAGGTGCTGATGTGGACGGTGGACTTCACCGCGTTCGACCCGGCCAGGCTGGCCCGGCCGGGCGCGGCGGGCTGGCAGGCCGGGGAGGTCTACCGCACGCCGGACGGCGAGCTGCTGCGCACGCCGCAGGAGCGCGCCACCTATCTGCGGACCGTGCAGGACTGGATCATCGCGCCGCAGATGCGCTCCAGCCCGGGCCTGGCCGGCGTCGATACGATCGGCGGCTACGTCAAGGAATACGGCGTGCATCCGGACGGCGCGCGGCTGGCTGCGCACGGCCTGGGCCTGGCCGACCTGGTCACCGCCCTGCAGCGCGCCAACGTGCAGGCCGGCGCCGGGTTCGTGCAGCGTGCCGGCGAAGGCCTGGTGGTGCGTGCCGATGGCCTGGCACTGAGCGCCGACGATCTCGCGCAGGCGCCGGTGGCCATCCGCAACGGCATCGTGGTGCGCGTGGCCGACGTGGCCGCGGTGGCGCCGAGCCGGGCGCCACGCCTGGGCGCGGCCAGCCGCAACGGCCACGAGGCGGTGCTGGGGACCGCGCTGATGATCGCCGGCGGCAACAGCCGCACCGTGGCGCAGGCCGCGGCCGCGCGGCTTGAGCAGGTGAACGCGTCGCTGCCGCCGGACATCGTGGCGGCGCCGGTGCTGGACCGCAGCGTGCTGGTCAACGCGACCATCAAGACCGTGGCCAGGAACCTCACCGAGGGTGCGCTGCTGGTGGTGGCGATCCTGTTCCTGCTGCTGGGCAACCTGCGCGCGGCCGCGATCACCGCGCTGGTGATTCCCCTGTCGTTCCTGTTCGCGGTGATCGGCATGCACCGCTTCGGCATCAGCGGCAACCTGATGAGCCTGGGTGCGCTGGATTTCGGCATCCTGGTGGACGGCGCGGTGATCGTGGTCGAATCGACCCTGCTCATGCTCGGCCAGCGCCGCGCCGCACTGGGCCGCGGGTTGACCGCCGCCGAGCGCCTGGGCGTGGCCGCCGAGGCCGCGCGCAGGATGGCGCGGCCGGCCGCCTTCGGCCAGTTGATCATCCTGCTGGTGTTCGCGCCGATCCTCACCCTGGAGGGCGTGGAGGGCAAGACGTTCCAGCCGATGGCGGCTACCTTCATGCTGGCCCTGGTCGGCGCGTTCCTGTTTTCCTTCACCTTCGTGCCGGCGATGGCGGCGCTGCTGGTGCGCGAGCCGACGCTGCCGGACGACGCGGCGCATGCGGCCGAGGGCGCGCACGAGACGTGGCTGCTCCGCGCGCTGCGCACGCGCATCGCACCGGTGATCCGCACCGCCGTCGCGCATCCGCGCACGGTCGCCGGCGGTGCGGTGGCGATGCTGTTGGCAGGCGTCGGCGCGTTCGCGCTGCTGGGCCGCGAGTTCATGCCGACGCTGGACGAAGGCAATGTGGCGATGCAGGCCCTGCGCGTGCCGTCCACCTCGCTGGAACAGTCGCTGACGATGCAACTGGCGCTGGAAAAGGCCATCGCCACGCAGCCGGAAGTGGCGACCGTGTTCTCGCGGACCGGCACCGCCGAGGCGGCGATCGACCCCATGCCGACCAACATCTCCGACAGCGTCATCGTGCTCAAGCCGCGCAAGGACTGGCCCGATCCGGCGCTGGACAAGGAGCGACTGGTGGCCCGCCTGGAGGCGCTGGCGGGGCAGCAGCTCGGCAACAGTTTCGAGTTCAGCCAACCGATCGAGTTGCGCTTCAACGAACTGATCTCCGGCGTGCGCACCGACCTGGCGGTGATGATCTTCGGCGACGACTTCGGCCAGTTGCAGAAGGTGGCCGAGCAGATCGCGTCGACGCTGCGCGCGGTGGAGGGCGCGGCCGACGTGCGGGTGGAACAGATCTCCGGGCTGCCCACGCTGGATGTGACCATCGACCACACGGCGGCGGCGCAGGTCGGGCTGAGCGCGGCCGACGTGAGCGACGCGCTGGCCACCGGCATCGGCGGCCGCGCCGCCGGCAAGATCTTCGAGGGCGACCGCCGCTTCGACGTGGTGGTGCGGATGGACGATGCCGCGCGCAACGATCCGGACCAGTTGGCCGCGCTGCCGATCGCCACGCCGACCGGACAGGTGATTCCGCTGTCGTCGGTGGCGCGCATCGCCGTCAGCGAAGGGCCGAACCAGATCAGCCGCGACAACGGCAGCCGCCGCGTGGTGGTGCAGGCCAACGTGCGCGGCCGCGACCTGGGCGGTTTCGTCGGCGCGGCGCAGGCCGCGGTGGCCGACGTGCCGTTGCCGCCGGGCGCCTATCTGAGCTGGGGCGGCCAGTTCGAGAACCTGCAACGCGCCGAGCGGCGGCTGGCGACGGTGGTGCCGGTGGTGTTCCTGCTGATCGGCGGCCTGCTGTTCATGGCCCTGCGCAGCGTCAAGGAAGCAGTGCTGGTGTTCAGTTGCGTGCCGCTGGCGCTGGTCGGCGGCCTGCTCGCCCTGCTGCTGCGCGGCATGCCGTTCTCGGTGTCGGCCGCGGTGGGCTTCATCGCCGTCTCCGGCGTGGCCACCTTGAACGGCCTGGTGCTGATGCAGGCGATCCGCGAGCGCCTGGAGGCCGGCGACCTGCCGCTGCAGGCGGCGATCGACGGCGCGGGCAGCCGCCTGCGCGCGGTGCTGACCACCGCGCTGGTGGCGATCGTCGGCTTCATTCCGATGGCGATCGCCAGCGGCTCCGGCGCGGAGGTGCAGAAACCGCTGGCAACGGTGGTGATCGGCGGGCTGATCACCGCCACCGCGCTGACCTTGCTGGTGTTGCCGACGTTTGCCGCGCGCGTGGCCGGGCCACGCCACGCCGGCTGATCCGCCGCAGGCCGGCGCCCTTCCCCCAGGAAGTGGCGCCGGCCCGCGCGGTGGCGGTCAGGCCTTCTTCTTGCGCGCAGCGATGTAGGCGCGGATCTGCTGCTGCAGCACCGGCAGCGGCACCGAGCCCTGCTGCAGCACCGCGTCGTGGAAGGACTTGATGTCGAAATCCGCGCCGAGTTCGCGCTCGGCCTCGGCGCGCAGATCGAGGATGGTCAGCTCGCCGAGCTTGTAGCTCAGCGCCTGGCCCGGCCAGGAGATGTAGCGGTCGACCTCGGTGGTGACCTCGTGCTCGCTGAGTGCGGTGCGATCGCGCAGGTAGGCCTGCGCCTGCGCGCGGGTCCAGCCCTTGTGGTGCACGCCGGTGTCGATCACCAGGCGGCAGGCGCGCCACATCTCGTAGCTGAGCCGGCCGAAGTCCTCGTAGGGCGTGGCGTAGATGCCCATCTCCTTGCCCAGCTTCTCGGTGTACAGCGCCCAGCCCTCGCCGTAGGCGGAAATGTAGTTCTCGCGGCGGAACGCCGGCTGCGCGCCCTGCTCCTCGGCCAGCGCGCCCTGCAGCGAGTGGCCCGGCGAGGATTCGTGCAGGGTCAGCGCCGGCAGGTTGTACAGCGGCCGCGACGGCAGGTCGTAGGTGTTGAGCCAGTAGGTGCCGACGCCGCCGCGCCCGGCGGTCCAGAACGGGGCGATGTCCGCCGGCACCGGCACGATGGTGAAGCGCCCGCGCGGCAGCGTGCCGATGAACTTGCCGACCTCGCCGTCCACGCGCTTGGCGATCCACGCGGCGCGATCGAGCAGTTCCTGCGGGGTCTTCACGTAGAACTGCGGATCGGTGCGCAGGAACTGCAGGAATGCCGGGAAGGTCTTCTGACCGGCCGGAGCGTGGAAGCCGACCTGCTGGATGATCGCGTCCATCTCCTTCTGGATCCGCGCCACTTCGCGCAGGCCGAGCTGGTGGATCTGCTCGGGATCCATGTCCAGCGTGGTGTACTCGCGGATCTGCTGCCGGTAGAAGGCCTTGCCGTCGGGCAGGGCTTCGGCGGCCAGCGTGGTGCGCGCCTGCGGCATGTACTCCTGGCGATAGAAGGTCAGCAGCTGCGCGTAGGCCGGGATCACCTTGTCGCGCAGCGCCGCCTGCGCCTGTGCGCGCAGCTGCGCCTGCTCGGCGGCGGGAATCTGCGCCGGCATCTGCTTGAACGGCGTGTACAGCACCGCGGCGGTCGGATCCTTCAGTTCGGCCACGTTGGCGATGGCGCCATCGCGACCGTCGAGCACCGCGCGCGGCACGCTGAAGCCGCGCTTGAGCCCGGCGCGCATGTTGTCGGTCTGCTGCGCGAAGTAGCGCGGCACGTCCTCCAGCCGCGCGATGTAGGCGCGGTACTCGTCGGGCGTGCGCAGCGTGCGCCGGGCCATGAACGCCAGGTCCGACCAGAACGCGCTGTCGGAGTTGAACGGCATCTCGTAGGCGCGCAGGCGCACCGCCGCGGCCAGGTTCTCCACCTGCGGCCGGTAGATCGCCAGGTTGACCTGGTTCTCCGGCGAGAGCTGGGTGGCATCGAGCGTGTCCAGCTGCCGCAGCACGTCGTCCCACACCTTCAGGCGCGCGGCCTGCGCGGCCGCGCCGACGTCGGGCAGATGGCGGTTGTCGCCGCTGCTGTCGCTGTCCTCGTCGGCCTGCCCGAGCTGCGCCTGACGCCAGGCCCACTCCTTCTCGTAGATGGCCTGGAAGCGCGCATCGGCGGCGCTGGCGGTGGCCGGTGTTGCACTGGACGCTGCGGACGCCGGCGGTGCGGCCAGTGCAGGCGTGGCCACGGCGAACGCGATCAGCAGGGAAATGACCAGCGGGGTCTTGGCGAGCATCGGCATGGGCGGCACACGGCGGGAACGGATCGTCGATGATCGCATCCCGGCCCGGCTTGGCGGGTGGGCCGGAAGTCCTGTGTGGGCAAGGCAGCGCGACGAAAACGCACCTTGCGGTGGTGGACAGCGCATGTGGGAGGGACTTCAGTCCCGACGCGCGGTCGCTCCGGCCGCGACCACATCCAGCAGCACCTGCTGCAATTGCACGCCCGCTGCGCGGACATCGACCATGCGACCGCAATCCTCAACACCTGTCTGCACGGCATCACACCGTCGCACTGGCACCCGAGCATGATGCCGCGCAAGGCGCGGTAGCGGTCGAACACAGCCAAACCGCATCCCAATACGGGTAGTCCCCGACCCGGCGCACCAGCCCGGCACGCAACGGGTTGGCGACGATGTAACGCGCCGCCGGCAACAACTGCCGCGCGTCGCGCAGTGCGCGATCGTGGAACCCCTCCATCCACACCGCGCCGCCACGGCCCCGCGCGTGATTGGCCGCCCTCGCGGCGCGGCCCTTGGCTTCGCGCATCACGGTCGACAGCGTGGCATCGTGCTCGAGCACGACCAGTCCATGCCAGTGGTCGGGCATCAGCACCCAGCACAGCAACTGCGCGCCGCCCCAGGTGTCGGCATGCCCCAGGTGTCGGCATGCCCCAGGCAGGAGGCGGCCGCCCAGGCACATCGCCAGTCATCGAACAGGCGTTGGCGCTGCCAGGTCACCGTGGTGACCAAGTAGATGCGTCCGGTCTCGCTCCAGCGCCCTACACGCAGCGCACGGTAGCCTCTGGGAAGTCTGGTGTGCATGACGCCAGGGTTGCAAGGCCGATTACGCGACGCCATCGGCGATGGACCGGTGCGGCCGTAGGGAAACCAGCGCGCGTAGCGTCAGAAATCCGGTACTCGCTGCTGTGTGCAGCGTATGGCTGCACCACCGGGACCTGGAAGATTCACGCGTCGGGACTGAAGTCCCTCCCACATGTGGGGCCTTGGCGTCGTCGGCGGCAATGACGATAGAGGCTGATGCGTCGGCACCGAAGTCCCTCCATCTGTGCGGGTCTGGTGCCATCGGCGGCAATGACGGCAGACCCATTGGCGTGTGGAGGATGCGCGCGTCGGGACTGAAGTCCCTCCCACTGTGGCGGGCCGAGATCGAAGGGTGTTACGCGCCGCCTGCGATCATGCGCCACCTGCAATCGCGCGCAGCGGCACCGCGCTCAATGCGAGGCGCGGTCGCGGTGCCAGCCGCGGTGCTTGATGTCCAGGTACAGGCTGTAGAAGGCGGTGAAGGCGGGGAACAGGTTCTGCAGCACGCCCACCGAGTCCTGCTTGGCCGAGAACATGAAGTAGCTCAGCGTCATCAGGCTGCCGACCACGCTCATGTACCAGAACAGGCGCGGGATCACCGGCTTGCCGGCGCGCTTGGAGGCGACGAACTGCACCAGCCAGCGGCCGCCGAACATCAGTGCGCCGACGTAGCCGATCAGCTTCCAGCCGGTGACGTGCAGCCCGGTCCAGTACAGCGCCTGGATCGGTTCGTTGAGGAAATGCGCATCCATCTCAGCGCTCCTGCACCGCGGTGCGGCGGCTGCGCGCGATCAGCCAGGCCACGCCGCGCAGATCGCGGATGCCGACCAGGGCGCGGTTGAGGTTGTTGTACTTGGAGACGCCGGCGGTGCGGTGGCGATGGTTCACCGGCACGCTCAGGGTCTGCCAGCCGGCGCGCTGCATCAGCGCCGGCAGGTAGCGGTGCATGTGGTCGAAGTACGGCAGGTCCAGGAACGCCTCGCGCTCGAACAGCTTGATGCCGCAGCCGGTGTCCGGGGTGTCGTCGCGCAGCATGCGCGCGCGAATCGCGTTGGCCCACTTCGAGGCCCAGCGCTTGCTGCCCGAATCCTGCCGCGACACTCGCCAGCCGGCGAACAATTTGACCAGCGGCGCCGCTGCGGCGCGCGCGGCCAGCAGCTTGGGAATGTCGGCCGGGTCGTTCTGGCCGTCGCCGTCGAGCGTGGCGATCCACAGCCCGCGCGCGGCCTTGACGCCGTTGCGCACCGCGGTGCTCTGCCCGCTCTGGCTGACATGGTGCAGCACGCGCAACTCCGGCGTGGACGCCTTCAGCCCTTCGAGCACCGCCAGGGTGTCGTCGCGCGAATGGTCGTCGACGTAGACGATCTCGAAATCGATCGTGCCGCGCAGCGCGGCGACGATCTCGGCGACCAGCGGCGGCACGTTGTCGCGCTCGTTGAACACCGGGACGACGACGGAAAGGGAAAGCTGGCTCATGGATTCGGCAGGGCTGGGCGCGGGGGCGCGTGGGGGAAAAGCGGGGCATTGTGCCGCGGACCGAGGATCCGCGCATGAAGCGTCAGGCGGCGGCGCCGAAGTATGCCCGGCACCAGGCCACCACCTGCGGCAGGCCGACCTCGATCGGGGTGCTCGGATCGAAGCCGAACGCGGCGTGGGCCCGTGCAGTATCGGCCATCGTCTCGATCATGTCGCCCGGCTGCATCGGCCGGTACAGCTTTTCGGCACTGCGTCCGGCGGCGGCCTCGATCACCGCGATGAAATGCTCCAACTCCACCGGGGTGTGGTTGCCGAGGTTGAACACGCGGTGCGGCACCGGCTCGCTGGAGGGGTGATCGAGCGCACCGAGCACGCCGGCGACGATGTCGGCGACGAAGGTGAAATCGCGGCGCATGCGGCCGTGGTTGAACACCTCGATCGGGCGCCCGGCCAGCACCGCGCGGCTGAACAGCAGCGGCGCCATGTCCGGGCGGCCCCAGGGACCGTACACGGTGAAGAAACGCAGGCCGGTGGCGCGCAGCCCATACAACTGCGCATAGGTGTGGGCCATCAGCTCGTTGGCAGCTTTGGTCGCCGCGTACAGCGAGCGCGGTTGGTCGATGCGCTGGTCTTCGGAGAACGGCGGGGTCGCCGAATCGCCGTACACCGAGCTGCTGGAGGCGTAGACCAGGTGCTCGACGCCGCGGTGCCGGCACAGCTCCAGCATGTTGACGAAGCCGACCAGGTTGCTGTCGACGTAGGCGTAGGGATTCTGCAGTGAATAGCGCACCCCGGCCTGCGCGGCCAGGTGCACCACGCGGGTCGGCTGCACCTCGTCGAACAGCGCGGCCAGGCCCTCGCGGTCGGTGAGGTCGAGCGTGCGGATGTCCGCGTCCGCGCACAGCGCGGCGACGCGGTCGCGCTTGAGCTGCGGGTCGTAGTAGTCGTTGTAGTTGTCCAGGCCCACCACCAGTTGCCCGGCGGCGCGCAGCGCGCGGACGGTGTGGGCACCGATGAAGCCGGCGGCGCCGGTGACGAGAGTGGGCATGGCGGAATCCTGGAAAGCGAAAGACGAAGAAATGGCGGGCGTCGCGGCACGGCAACGCTCAGGGCAAGCCGGCGTTGACGCCGCCCGGATCGACGGCGCCCGCTGCGCGATGCGGCAGGATCTGGCTGCCGCCCGGGCTGATCTGCGTGTCCTGGTTGCTCATGCGATGCTCCGGTGGCTGCCCCGCGCCGTGGCGCGCGGCCTCAGCGCAGGGTCAGCGGCGCGTCCTTGGCCAGCGCCGCCTTGCGCTCCTTGCTGAATTCCCACCACGGGCGCGGCGTCTCGCCCTGCATGAAGCGCACGATCGACAGGAACACGTCGATCACGCAGTGGTCGTGCACCACGCCGGTGCGCAGGCACAGCTGCGCGTACATGTCGTACGGATCGCGGCCCTGCAGGTGGGCGGGTACGCGGATGCCGATCAGGCGCAGGTCCTTCTCGCAGGCCGGCCCGACGTTGGGCAGGTCGGTCAGGCGCAACAGGTGGTGACGGTCGACCTTGCTGGGATGCATGGCGGAAGCGGTCCTGGCGGACGCGGGCGGCGGCGCTCAGGCCTGCCGCGGACGCAGTTTCTCGAGCACGCCGTCCAGCGTGTCCAGGTCGGTGTAGTGGATCACCAGCTTGCCCTTGCCGCCGCGGCCGTGGGCGATGGACACCTTGGTGCCCAGCGACTCGGACAGTTCGGTCTCCAGCGAGGCGATGTCGGCCTGCGGCGCGGTGCGCGCCGGCTTGGCCTTGCGGTTGCTCGGCACCTTGCCGGCGGCGAACTGCTGCGCGCGGTGCTCGACCTCGCGCACCGACCAGCCCTGGTCGGCGGCATCGGAGGCCAGGCGGCTGGCCAGCTCCGGCGACAGCGTCAGCAGCGCGCGCGCATGGCCCATCTCCAGGCGCCGCGCTTCCAGCAGCGCGCGGATCGCCGGCGGCAGTTCCAGCAGGCGCAGCAGGTTGGACACCGACGCGCGCGAGCGACCCACTGCCTCGGCGGCCTCGGCGTGGGTCAGCGAGAATTCGTCGATCAGCCGCTGCAGCGCCTGCGCCTCTTCCAGCGGATTGAGGTCCTCGCGCTGGATGTTCTCGATCAGCGCCATGGCGATGACGGTGCGGTCGTCCAGCTCGCGCACCACCACCGGCACCTCGCTGAGGCCGGCCAACTGCGAGGCGCGCCAGCGGCGTTCGCCGGCGACGATCTCGAAGCTGCCCGGCGCCAGTTCGCGGGCGACGATCGGCTGGATCACGCCCTGCGCCTTGATCGACTCGGCCAGCTCCTGCAGCTTGGCCTCGTCCATCTCCTGGCGCGGCTGGTATTTGCCCGGCTGCAGCTGCCCCACCGGCAGGCGGCGCAGGCTTTCGCCCGGCTGCAGCTCGGCGGTGGGCACCGGCGCGGCCGCGCCCTTCGGCCCCAGCAGCGCTTCCAGGCCACGGCCGAGGCCGCGCTTCTTCGCTCCGAGGGCGGGGGGCTTGGCACTCATCAGACGGTCTCCATGGCCGGCATCGGCCGATTGCGTTCGTTGCGGCGGCGCACGATCTCGCCGGCCAGGCCCAGGTAGGCGACGCCGCCGCGCGAGGTGCGGTCGTAGCCGACGATGCTCTGGCCATGGCTGGGCGCTTCGGCCAGGCGCACGTTGCGCGGCACGATGGTGCGGAACACCTTGTCGCCGAAGTGGTTGGTCAACTCCGCCGACACCGCGTTGGCCAGGTTGTTGCGCACGTCGAACATGGTGCGCAGCACGCCTTCGATCTCCAGCGCCGGGTTCAGCTCGGCGCGCAGCGCCTCGATGGTCTCCAGCAGCGCGGTCAGCCCTTCCAGCGCGTAGTACTCGCACTGCATCGGCACGATCACCGAATCGGCGGCGGTCAGCGCGTTCAGGGTCAGCAGCGACAGCGCCGGCGGGCAGTCGATCAGGATGAAATCGTAGGCCTCGCGCAGCGGCGCCAGCGCGGTCTTCAGCCGCTGCTCGCGCGCCGGCTGGTCCATCAGCTGGATCTCGGCGGCGGTGAGATCGATGTTGCCCGGCAGCAGGTCGAAGCCTTCCGGTGCGGTCACCCGGATCTGTTCGGCGCTGCTCTCGCCGAGCAGCACGTCGCAGGTGGAGGCGGCCAGCTCGCGCTTGTCGATGCCGCTGCCCATCGTCGCATTGCCCTGCGAGTCCAGGTCCACCAGCAGCACGCGCTGCGACTGCCGCGCCAGCGACGCGGCCAGGTTGACCGCGGTGGTGGTCTTGCCGACGCCGCCCTTCTGGTTGGCGATGGCGATGATGCGGGCCATGCGGGAGCCTCGTCGGCGATGGGGTGGGACCGGGCATTATGCGGTCACTGCCCCCCGTGGCGGAAATCGGGGCCGGCCGCGGCGGCCGCTCAACCGCGCTCGACCACCACCAGGTGGCGGTCGGCGCCCAGGCCGGGGACCTGCAGCGGGTGCACCGTCGGCGCCACCCAGCCCGGCGGCAGCGCGGCAATCTCCTCGTCCGGGCGCACGCCCTTCATCGCCAGCAGGCGCCCGCCCGGGCGCAGCAGGTGGCCGCCGACGGCGACGATGCCGGCCAGGGTGTCCAGCGCGCGTGCGGTCAGCAGGTCGTAGGCGCCGGCCTCGTCCAGCGCCTCGGCGCGCGACTCGGCCACCCGCGCGTTGTCCAGGCGCAGCTGGCGCACCGCCTCGCGCAGGAACCGCGCCTTCTTGCCGTTGCTCTCCACCAGGGTCACCCGCAGCTGCGGCCGCGCGATCGCCAGCGGGATCCCGGGCAGTCCGGGACCGGTACCCAGGTCGGCCAGCGCGCCCTCCTGGGCGAACGGCTGCATCGCCAGCGAATCCAGCAGATGGCGGGTCACCATCTCGTGCGGGTCGCGGATCGCGGTCAGGTTGTAGGTGCGGTTCCAGCGCGTCAGCAGCGCCAGGTAGGCCAACAGCGGCGGCGCCAGCGCGGCGTCCAGGCCTTGCGCGTGCAGGCCCTGTTCGAGCGCGGCGCGTACGGAATCGGGAAGGGAAGCATCGGTCATCGGTGGATTATCGCAGGTGGCGCCGCGCGTGCTGCCATGTTGCGGACATGGGCGCGCGCGAGCATTGTCGGTCGTCTTCAAGCACGCTTCTGCCCATGTCCGACCTTGCAGACACCCTGACCGCGCCCGTCGACGCCCCGCACGATCCCGGCCGCCGCCGGGTGCTGGCCGGGCTGGGCCTGCTGGCGGCGACGCCGCTGCTCAGTCCGTTCGCCCGTGCCAGCGGCAGCGCCGATCCGTTCACCCTGGGCGTGGCGGCGGGCGACCCGCTGCACGACGGACTGGTGCTGTGGACCCGGCTGGCGCCCGAGCCGCTGGCGCCGGACGGCAGCGGCGGCCTGCGCGCGCCGGTTCCGGTGCGCTGGCGCGTGGCCACCGACGAGGCCATGACCCAGGTGGTCCAGCGCGGTGTGGCAACCGCGCATCCGCGCTGGGGCCATGCCGTGCACGTGGAGGTCAGCGGCCTGCAACCGGGACGGCCGTACTGGTACCGCTTCGAGGCGCTGGGCGCGCAGAGTCCGCTCGGGTGCGCGCGCACTGCGCCGGCGCCGGGCTCCCTGGACAGCGCGCGCTTCGGCTTCGTCTCCTGCGCGCACTGGGAAGAAGGCTATTTCAGCGCCTACCGGCACCTGGCCGCGGAGCGCCCGGACCTGGTGTTCTTCCTGGGCGACTACATCTACGAGTACAGCCACCGCGGCGAGGAAGCGGCCGGCCTGGTGCGCACCCACGGCAGCGGCGACTGCGTCGATCTGGCGGGTTACCGCAACCGCTATGCGCTGTACCGCACCGATCCCGACCTGCAGGCGCTGCATGCGGGCTCCGCCTGCGTGGCGACCTGGGACGACCACGAAGTGCAGAACGACTACGCCAACCGCTGGTCGCAGGACCCGGCCGTGCCCACCGCCGCCTTCCTGCGCCGCCGCGCCGCCGCCTACCAGGCGATGTACGAGCACTTCCCGCTGCGCGCCCGGCATCGTCCGCACGGCCCGGACATGCGTCTCTACCGGGCCCTGGACTACGGCGCGCTGGCGCGCTTCTTCGTCCTCGACGGGCGCCAGTACCGCAGCGAGCAGCCCTGTCCCCTGCCGAACGGCTGGCGCGGCGGCCATGTGGCGCCGCTCGACTGCAAGGACCTGAACGACCCGGCGCGCAGCATGCTCGGCGCGGCGCAGGAGCGCTGGCTGTACCGCGGCTTCGGCCGCTCGCAGGCGCGCTGGAACATCATCGCGCAGGACCTGCTGGTCGCGCCGATCGTGCAGCACGACCGCAACGACGGCCATGTCGGTGCCTGGACCGACGGCTGGGACGGCTATCCGGCCACGCGCACGCGCATGCTGGACGCGATCGTGCGCAGCGGCCTGCGCAATCCGGTGTTCTGGGGCGGCGACATCCATTCCTACTGGGTCACCGACCTCAAGGCCGATGCGGCCGATCCGCAGGCGCGCACCGTGGCGACCGAATTCGTCGGCACCTCGATCACCTCCGACGGCCCGCCGCATGCGGAGATCGTGAAGCGGCTGCCGGACAATCCGCACGTGCGTTACGCGGAGAGCCGCCAGCGCGGCTATGTGTCGGTCGCGCTGAGCCCGGCGCGGATGGAGACCCGGCTGCAGGCGATCTCCGAACGCCGCGATCCGCACGCCACGGTGTCCACGCTCAAGCGCTTCGTGGTGGAGGATGGCCGCGCCGGTGCGGTCGAAGCCTGAGGCACGGCGCCCGCGGCGCCTGCCGCGGGTCGGCCGCCGCGTGCGCACCGGTGCGCACGCGACGACGCACGGCGATCGCTACGGCAGCGCCGCAGGGGTCCAGGCCAGCGCCGCGCGGTAGCCCGCGACCGGCGCCCATTCGTGCAGATGCCAGGCCTCGGCCACACCCAGGCCCGGGTCGCACCAGACCAGGCGCAGCGCGCCGCCGGCGTCCTCGGCGAAGCGCAGCCGGTGCAGGCCGAAGGCGATGCCGTGGCCATGCGCCTTGAGCAGCGCTTCCTTGGCGCACCACAGGCGGAAGAACAGCGCCTCGCGCGCCGGCATCGCCAGCGCCGCCAGCAGCGCGACCTCGTCGGGGTGGAAGAAGCGCTGCGCCAGTTCCAGCAGGCGCGGCCGCGGCCGCGGCCGCTCGATGTCCACGCCCAGCCGTGCGTGCGCAGCCACCGCCACCAGCAGGTAGTCGCCGCTGTGGCTCCAGCCGGTGTCCAGGTGCGCCAGCGGTGCATGCAGCCCCGGCCGGCCGCGCGCATCGCGACGTAGCGGCAACTGCGCCGCCGGCAGCGCCAGTTCGCCGGCCAGCAGGCGCCGCGCCTGCGCTTCGCCGGAGGTCCGCGGCGGATGCGGGCGCAGCCACAGCGCCACCGGGCCGAGGCGCCAGTCGGGTGCCTCGGCGCCGTTGGCGGCAAGCGGGAACATCGGCGCACTCACGCCACACCCACAAAGCGCAATGGCCGCTGCGCCAAGGTGACGCCGCTATACGATCGCTTCACGGCAGCGCTCCTTAAATGGCGCGCACCCCACCGCTCCTGGTGCGGGCCGAACCGAGGAGTCTGACGCATGGGCATCATCATCTGGTTGATCGTCGGCGGCATCGTGGGCTGGCTGGCCAGCATCATCATGCGCCGTGACGCACAGCAGGGCATCATCCTGAACATCGTGGTCGGCATCGTCGGTGCGCTGATCGCCGGCTGGCTGTTCGGCGGCGGCATCAACCAGGCGATCACCCTGTGGACGTTCCTGTATTCGCTGATCGGCGCGATCATCCTGCTGGCGATCGTCAACCTGGTCACCCGCGGCCGCGCGCGCTGACGCGTCGCCTTCACCGTTTGCGCAAACGCCCGGTTCGCCGGGCGTTTTGCGTTTGCGGCCGCGCTCACGGCGCGGCGCGGTCGGCGGCATGATGCACGCCGTCCTCGACCGGCACCGCGATGGCCAGCGCATACGGGTCCACGCCCTCCAGGCAGCCGACGTTGTAGCCGTAGAGGCTGGGATCGGAGCGGCGCCGATGATGCGTGTAGATCCCGCAGGTGCCGCAGAAATAGTGCTGCGCGGTGTGGGTGTGGAACTGGTACAGGCGCAGCGCCTGCTCGCCCTGGCGGACATGCAGGGCGGCCAGCGGGACCGAGGCCACGATGGCGCCGCGGCGCCGGCACAGCGAGCAGTTGCAGCGGCGCGGGTCGACGATGCCGTGCGGCAGTTCCAGGTCGATCTGCACCGCACCGCAGTGGCAACTGAGCCGGTGCAGCGGCGCGATCGCGGTCTCGCCGACCTTGTCGATGCAGCGACGCACATGGCGCTCGCTCATGCGCCCGGCTCCAGTTCGATCCAGGCCGGCGCGTGGTCGCTGGGGCGCTCCCAGGTGCGCGGTTCGCGATCGATGCCGGCGCCGCGGGTGCGCGCCTTCAGCGCATCGGACACCAGGGTCAGGTCGATGCGCAGTCCCAGGTCGCGGCGGAAGCCGGCCTGGCGGTAGTCCCACCAACTGAACAGGCCGCCATCGGCGTGGTGCAGGCGGAAGCCGTCGTGCAGGCCGAGGGCGAGCAGCTTGTGCAGGGCGCCGCGCTCGGCGGTGGAGGTGAGGATGTGGTTGTCGCTCCACACCAGCGGATCGTGCACGTCGCGCGCGTCCGGGGCGATGTTGAAGTCGCCCAGCACCACCAGCCGCGGATGCCGCTGCAGCTCGTCGGCCAGCCAGGCGTGCACCGCCTCCAGCCAGCGCAGCTTGTAGGCGTACTTGTCGGTGCCCACGTCCTGGCCGTTGACCACGTACAGATTGACGATGCGCAGGTCGCCGACGGTGGCGGCGATGGCGCGCTTCTGCTCGTCCTCCAGGCCCGGCACGCCGATCTGCACGTCGCCGATCGGCAGGCGCGAGAGGATCGCCACGCCGTTGTAGGTCTTCTGCCCGGCGAACACGCTGCGGTAGCCGGCCTCGGCCAGTGCCGTGTCGGGAAACTTGTGGTCCTCCAGCTTGGTCTCCTGGATCCCGACCACGTCCGGCGCGAACGCGGCCAGCCACTGTTGCAGGTGCGGCAGGCGCACGTTGAGCGAGTTGACGTTCCAGCTGGCGATCTTCAAGGGAAATCCGGGACGGGGAAGCCGGCCGCTATTCTGACCGCAGCCGCGGCAGCGGCCAAACCCGCTGGCGCCGGGCCATTCAGCGCCGCGCGCAGCACTGCGCGAACAGCGCCGGCGCCAGACCCAGCGCCTGTTGCCGCTGCGCCTCGTTCAGGCCATCGAGCAGTTCGTCGGCGCCGATCGCCTGCTCCGGCGGCGGGAACGGCCGCTCCGGCGCCTGCCGCGCGGCCAGCTGCCAGGCCGCGGCATACGGCGGATCGGCCACCGCCAGCCACGGCGCGCGCAGCAGTTGCGCCAACGCGTCGATCGATCCGCGATCGCCGTGCAGGGCGCGGTCTTCCAATTGCGTCACCACGTCCTCGGCGTCGCGTTCGTCGGCGGCCGACAGCGGCACGGGTTGCCCGTCCGCATCGACGCCGCCGGCGCGCGCGAGCAGGTGCGCCACGCGCTGCGCCAGCAGTTGGCGCTGCGCATCGGCATCGCCGCCAGCGGCCGCACTGCGCAGCATCGCCTCGACCTGCGCGGCATCGAGCCGGGCGACGCCGCGGCACGCCGCGAGACGGCGCTGTTCGGCCACGCGGCGGGCCGTCGCCTGCTCCGTGCTGTCCTCGTCCACGCCCGGCGGCAGCACCGCGCTGGGCGCTGGCGCCTGCGCGCGTTGCCGGCAGTCCAGCGCCAGCAACGCGGTGGCGGACAGCCGTTGCGCCTCGGTGGCGCCTGCTGGCACCGTGGCGAGGGAATCCGCGGCGGCAGCGACGACAGGCGCGGCGGTCGCAGCGGGTCGCGACCGTGCTGGCGACGGCCGCGTTGCATGCACGAGCGCGGTCGTCGGCGCTGCAGCCGGCCAGCACAGGAGCGCCAGCGATGCCGCCGCCACGGCGGCGGCGCCCCAGCACACCGTCAGCGCAGCACGCCGTCGCATCGCCGGCCTCAGCGCGGGGCGGCCGCGTAGGCGGCGCGGTCGAATGCCATCGGTTGCGCCTGGCGCAGCCGTTGCATGGCGTCGGCCGCGGCCTGTTCGCGCAGTTGCAGGTCGATCTGCCCGCGCACCGCCTCGAAGCGCGCGTCGGTCTTCGTATCGAGGCGGATCAGGTGGTAGCCGTCGGGGCCGCGCACCGGCGCGGACACGTGGTCCACCGCGAGCTGGCGGATCGGCGCGACGAAGGCATCGGCCAGGTAGCGGCCGAAGGTCGGCGACAACTGCCCGCCCTCGCCGGCGGTGGCGGTGTCGTCGGATTCGCGCATGGCCAGGGTGGCGAAATCGGCGCCGCCGTCGAGCTGGCGCTTGAGCGCTTCGGCGCGCTGCAGGGCCTGCGCCTCGGTCAGGCGATGCCCGGCGCGTGGGCCACCCTGCGGCTGCAGGGCCACGAACAGATGGCGCAGGTGGTATTCGGTGTAGTCGTCCGGATGCGCGGCGAACTGTTGGCGCAGCATGCGCTCGTCGATCTGCGCGCTACTCAGCAGGCGCGCCTGCGCGGCGTCGGCCAGGATCGCGTCGGCGGCACGGCGCAGGCGGGCGGCCACCACCGGATCGTCCTGCAGATGCTGTTGCCGCGCCTGGTCGAGCAGGATGGCGCGGTCGGCGAAGCGGCGCACCACGGAGTCGTCGTCGATGCCGGCATCGCCGCGCGTGCCGTCGCTGGCCAGCGCGCGGTACTCGCTGGCGGTGAACTGCTGCGCGCCGACCCGCAACACCACCGGATCGGCGGTGGCGGGCGCGGCAGACGCGACGACGGTGCCCAGCGTGCAGGCGGCCAGCGCGATCGACAGGGCGACGGTGGACTTGGCAAGGGAAAGGGACATGCGCTTCTCCAGGAGAGGGCGGCGCGCGGCGCCGGAGCGCCGCGGCCGCGACACGGCGGCCGACCGCGGGGTCGGCCGCCAGGACGTGCAAGGACTCAGTCGTGCTTGCCGCGCGCCTTCAGGTACGCGATCGCCGCCTTCGGGTCGTCGGTGGTGATCAGGCTGAACGCCTCCTGGTTGACGATGAAGTTGAGATCGCCACGGTTGTCGGCGGTGTCGCGGCCGCCGGAGTAGGAGAAGTACAGGTCCGACAGCCGATAGCAGCAGGCGCCGCTGTTCTGGTAGAACTGCCCGGCCAGCGGGCTGTCCGGAATCGCCTGGAACACGCCCACGCGCGCGCCGCGCTCGCGCACCCGGTCGGCCTCGTCCTGCAGCAGGCCGCCGACCTGCTTGACGTTGATCTCCATCGCCTGCTTGGTATCGAGCCAAGCCGACACGGCGTTGTTGACGTTGATCTTGGTCAGCATGTTGGTGGTGAACACCGGGATGCCGACCATGCTGCTGCCGTCGGCACGGAACGCCGAACGGGTCGGGTACAGGGTCGCATTGACCTTGGCCGCGACGAAGTTGGCCGAGGCCACCGAGAACGCGGCATCGGCCGCACGCGACACCGCGCGGACCGCGTCGGCGGTCTTGATGTCGAACACCATCGGGGTCTTCAGGCCGTGCTGCTTGAAATAGGCGAACAGGTCGTCCACGCGCGGCACATGGTAGCCGGTGGTGGTGCGGCGGTCCGGGGTCAGCAGGAACAGGCCGCTCACCGCCGACCACGGCGTCACCGTGATCGAGGGGTTGTAGCCCTGGTTGTTCATCGGGTCGTACTTGGTTTCGCCGGCACGGCTGGTCCACACGTTGGTGGTGCGGCCGAGGTTCCAGTCGTGCAGCACCACCGGCACGCCGTCGCTGGTCATCTTGATGTCCAGCTCCACGCCGTCCATGCACTGGTCGTTGGCGGTCTGCAGCGCGCCGCGCGAGTTTTCCGGCATGTCGGCGATGCCCGAGTACTTGCCCCACAGGCCGCGATGGGCCAGCACCATGGTGTCGCCGCTGCTGTCGGCGAACAGGATGTTGCTCATCTTGGTGCCGACGGTGTCGTTGCAGTTGGCCATGGCCAGCTGCGGCACGACGGCCAGCACCGTCAGGGCGGCGAGCACGCGACAGGCGCGCGCCAGGGGCGAGGGAACGAATGCGATCTTCATTGGGCTGCGTCCGGTTCTGAAGGAAAGGGGGAGACACGGGGGACGAGCGCCGGTCAGGTCGACGCATGGCGGCATCTCGTTTGCTGCGCTCCACGCGGACGTCTCGCGCAGGAGCCTGAGCCGTCGTGATCGGCGGCGGCATCGGGGCGAGAAGCTAATAACTTACTGTGAATTATTTATTTCCGGGTTGCGACCCGGCGATGGACTGTGGACTAGGCCCCAATTTGGTGCCGTTTGGTCGCGGTGGCGGGGTCGGTCGGACCACATCTGTGAGCGCCACCGACGCGTGCGCCCGGGATCGGGCCTGGGCTTCGCCGGTCGCGGCTGAAGCACGCCTCTACTGACACGCATTCCCCTTGTAGGAGCGGCTTCAGCCGCGAGGCTTTACCGGTAACGCCTCGCGGCTGAAGCCGCTCCTACACGCGCGCGCCTCCTATCGCCACGCCATGCACGCGCCCCCTCGAGGCCCGCTACGCCCCGCTCACCGCACAGCGCCACCGACGCGTGCACCCGGGATCGGGCCTGGGATTCGCCGGTCGCGGCTGAAGCACGCCTCTAGTGATCGCTTCCTTGGCGAGACACGCATTCCCCTTGTAGGAGCGGCTTCAGCCGCGACGCTTTACCGGTAACGCCTCGCGGCTGAAGCCGCTCCTACACGCGCGCGCCTCCTATCGTCACGCCATGCAAGCGCGCCCTCGACGCACGCTACACCCCGCTCACCGCACCAGGAACGAAAGCATGCGCGCGATCCGCGCGTACGGCGGCTTCAGCAGGTCGCTGCCGGCGCGGCGCGCCTGCCACAGGATCGGCAGCGCCTTGCTGAAGGCGTCGAAGCCGGCGCGGCCGTGGTAGGCGCCCATGCCGCTGGGGCCGATGCCGCCGAACGGCAGCGCGTTGGCGGCAAAATGCAGCAGGCTGTCGTTGACGGTGACGCCGCCGGCGATGGTGGCGTGCAGGATCGCCTCGATCCGGGCGCGGTCGTGGCTGAAGGGATACAGCGCCAGCGGCCGGTCGCGGCCGTTGATCTCGGCGATGGCCGCATCCAGCGAGCGGTAGCTGCGCAGCGGCAGGATCGGGCCGAAGATCTCCTCCTGCATCAGCAGCGCATCGTCGCCCGGCTGCAGCACCACCGTGGGCACGATCAGCCGCTCGCGCTCGGCGCGGTCGCGCTCCACCGTGGCCAGTTCGATCACCTCCAGGCCGCGCGCACGGGCATCGTCCAGGTAGCCGCGCAGGCGCCGGTATTGGCCCTCGTTGACGATGCGGGTGTAGTCCTCGGCGCTGGCGAAATCGCCGTAGCGCGCCAGCACCTGCGCGCGCAGCGCCTGCACCAGCGCCGCCTCGCGGCCGGCGTCGATCAGCACATAGTCCGGAGCGATGCAGGTCTGCCCGGCGTTGAACCACTTGCCGGTGGCCAGGCGCGCGGCGGCCTGCTCCAGCGGGTAGTCGGCGCAGACGATGGCCGGCGACTTGCCGCCCAGCTCCAGGGTCAGCGGGGTCAGGTTGGGCGCGGCCGCCGCCATCACCTTGCGCCCGACCGCAGTGGAGCCGGTGAACACCAGGTGGTCCAGCGGCAACGCGGCGAACGCGGACGCCACCTCGGCACCGCCCAGCGCCACCGCCACCCGCTGCGGCGGAAACACCTCGGCCAGCAGCGACTGCAGGAACTGTGCGGTGCGCGGCGTGTGCTCGGAGGGTTTCAGGTAGACATGGTTGCCGGCGGCGATGGCGGTGGCCAGCGGGATCAGCGCCAGGTTGACCGGGTAGTTCCAGGGTGCGATCACCCCGACCACGCCGACCGGCACCGGCCGCACTTCCGCGCGCGCCGGCCACAGCCGCCAGCCGGCGCCGACCCGCTGCGGGCGCATCCAGCGCTTGAGATGGCGCAGCAGGTGATCGATCTCGCCGAGCACGGTCATGCCGTCGGCGAGCAGCGACTCGTGGCGCGATCGGTGGCCGAAATCGGCGGCGATGGCATCGGCCATCTCCGGCAGCCGCCGCTTCAGCGCCGCGCGCAGGCGCAGCAGGTCCTCGCGGCGCTGCGCCCGCTCCGGCTTGGCCGCCTGCCAGGCCGCGCGCAGGCGCTGCAGGGTGGCTGGCAGGGCGGCCAGCGGCGTGTCGGCGGGGGCGGCGGCGGAGATCGGCATGGGCGCACTATACGATGGCGGTCGCGTGGCCTGCCTGCAGCCCGGCGACCGGGCGTGAGCACTGAAAGAAGCCCCTGCTCAGCGGCGTTGGCCGCGCGTTATCCGAATGCACGCTTCTCCGTAGGAGCGGCTTCAGCCGCGACAGGCGTTCCCAGTGAAGCCCCTCGCGGCTAAAGCCGCTCCTACCGCGCGCTTCCCTTCGCCCGCGATGCTGGCGCGATTCTCGTTGTGGGAAGGACTTCAGTCCCGACCCGATGACCTCAGGCGCTCCCGCCCATCGGCATGGCTACGCCGGTTCTTCCAGCAACCACGCCTGCAACTGCGCCAGCGAGGCGACCTGATGGTGCGGCACGATGCCCTCCGGCGCGGTGGCGCCGTGCGCATTGAACCAGCAGGTGTGCAGGCCCGCAGCCAGGCCACCGGCGATGTCGGCCTGCGGGTTGTCGCCGACCATCAGCACCTGCGCCGGCGGCGGATCGCCCAACTGCGCCAGCGCGTGCGCGAAGATCCCCGGGTGCGGCTTGGCCACGCCCACCACCTCGGAAATGGCGATGACCTCGAAGCGGTCGTGCAGGCCGGTGCGCTGCAGGCGCGCGCTCTGCAGCGCGCCGAAGCCGTTGGTGACCAGACCCAGGCGCGCGCGCCCACGCAAGGCGTCGAGCAAGTCCACCGCTCCGTCCAGCGGCGTACACAACTCGGCCATCGCCGCCAGGAACGCCGTGTTCAACGTCTCCGGCGCGGTCTGCAGGCGCTGCGCCCAGTCGGCGAACCGGCGCTGCTGCAATTGCAGCGCGGTGATCGCGCCGTTCTGGTACTGCACCCACAGCGGCCGATTGCACGCGGTGTAGTCGGCGTACTCGGCTTCGCCGAACTGCACGCCGTAGCCGGCGAACATGCGTTGCAGGCCGGCGAAGGCGTCGAAGTGGAACAGGGTGTCGTCGGCGTCGAACAGGATCCAGCGATAGCGCATGCGGGCGAGTGGTGCGGTGAGGGCCCGCCATGGTATCCCCTGCCCGCAGACACGACGACGCCGGCACAGGGGCCGGCGTCGCGTGCGGCGATGGCCGCGTCCTGCTAGGCGCGCGCGCTCAGTGGCCCGACCCGCGCGAGGCGCCCAACCCGGTCTCGGCGCGGATCTGCTGCGCCTTGAACGCGGCGCGTTCCTTGCCGGCCTGCGCGCTGCGGTCCAGCACCGAGAACAGCCAGATGCCGACGAAACCGATGGTCACCGAGAACAGCGCCGGCGAGGTGTACGGGAACGGCGCCGAGCCGGTCGGGTTGCCCAGCGTGTCCACCCACACCGACGGCGACAGCACCGTCAGCACCAGCGAGGAGATCAGGCCGAGGAAGCCACCGATCACCGCGCCGCGGGTGGTGCAGTCCTTCCACAGCAAGGACAGGATCAGCACCGGGAAGTTGGCCGAGGCGGCGATGGCGAAGGCCAGCGATACCATGAAGGCCACGTTCTGCTTCTCGAACACGATGCCCAGCAGCACCGCGATGATGCCCAGCGCAATGGTGGTGACGCGCGACACCTTCAGTTCCGAGCCCGGGGCCGGATTGCCCTTCTTGATCACCGTGGCGTACAGGTCGTGGGACACCGCCGAGGCGCCGGACAGGGTCAGGCCGGCGACCACCGCCAGAATGGTGGCGAACGCCACCGCGGAGATGAAGCCCATGAACACGTTGCCGCCCACCGCGTTGCCGACCAGCACCGCCGCCATGTTGGCCGCGCCCTTGCCGCCGTGGATGGTGCCGGTGGCGACGTCGGCGAACTGCGGGTTGGTCAGCACCAGGGCGATGGCGCCGAAGCCGATGATGAAGATCAGGATGTAGAAGTAGCCGATCCAGGTAGTGGCCCACAGCACCGACTTGCGCGCCTGCTTGGCGTCGGGGACGGTGAAGAAGCGCATCAGGATGTGCGGCAGGCCGGCGGTACCGAACATCAGCGCCATGCCGAAGGAGATCGCCGAGATCGGATCCTTGACGAAGCCGCCCGGGCCCATGATCGACAGGCCGGCACTGGCCGCCTCTTCCGGCGAGGCGCCGCCATTGGCCGCCACCGCGGTCTTCACCCGCACGCCCTCGGCGAACAGCGCCTCGAAGCTGAAGTTGAAGTGCCACATGATCGCCACGGCCATGAAGGTCACGCCGGTCAGCAGCAGCACCGCCTTGATGATCTGCACCCAGGTGGTGGCGGTCATGCCGCCGAACAGCACGTAGACCATCATCAGCACGCCGACCAGGCTCACCGCCACCCAGTAGTCCAGGCCGAACAGCAGCTTGATCAGTGCGCCGGCGCCGACCATCTGTGCGATCAGGTAGAACAGCACCACCACCAGCGTGCCGGAGGCGGCGAAGGTGCGGATCGCGGTCGGCGCGAAGCGGTAGCCGGCCACGTCGGCGAAGGTGTACTTGCCGAGGTTGCGCAGGCGCTCGGCCATCAGGAAGGTCAGGATCGGCCAGCCGACCAGGAAGCCGATGGCGTAGATCAGGCCGTCGTAGCCGTTGGTCATCACCGCCGCGGTGATGCCCAGGAACGAGGCCGCCGACATGTAGTCGCCGGCGATCGCCAGGCCGTTCTGGAAGCCGGTGATGCCGCCGCCGGCGGTGTAGAAGTCCGACGCCGAGCGGGTCTTCTTCGCCGCCCACTTGGTGATCCACAGGGTGCCGGCGACGAAGAAGGCGAACATCCCGATCGCCACCCAGTTGGTCGGCTGCTTGTCGGTCTGGCCGACGTCGCCGCCGGCGGCCAGGGCCGCGCCGGCCGGCAGCAGCGCGGCGAGCAGCAGCAGAAGGAAGCGCAGGTGCTTGCTCATTGGCGGGCGTCCTCGAGGATGTCGGCGGTCAGCTGGTCGTACACGGTGTTGGCGCGACGCACGTAGATCGCGGTGATGGCGATGGTGAAGACCATCACCCCGATGGCGATCGGGATGCCGATGGTGGTGACGCCGCTGCCCATCGGCTGGGCCAGGAAGGCCTTGTCGAAGGCGATCAGGCCGATGAAGCCGAAGTAGGCCAGCAGCATCAGGATGGTCAGCGTCCAGCCCAGCGCGTTGCGCTGGCGCTTGAGCGCGTGGTACTTCGGATTGGCGTCGATCTTGGCGATCAGCGCGTCGTTGGAGAGGCTCATGGGATGGCTCCGGTCAGTGGTCGCGGCGCGGATCAGAAGCTGTACTTGGTGGTGAACTGCAGGCGGGTGATGTCGCCGGTGGCGCCGCTTTCGATCTCGCGCTTGCCGTACATCAGCTCGGCGCCGATATCGACCTTGGGCAACGGCGAGTAGAAGACGTTGCCGCGGATGCTCTGCACGGACTTGGTCACGGCCAGGCCGGTGCGCGCGGTGTCGTTGTCGTAGTCGCTGCGCGCGTAGATCAGGTTGGTGCGCAGCTTGGGCGAGAACGCGTGGCGCCAACCGACGTAGCCGGCGACCACCCCGACCGTGTCCAGGTCGCGGTCGGCGGCGTCGTACACCGCGTTCTGGGCGATGCCCAGGCCGATGTAGCGGCCGATGCCTTCGCCGCCGGTGAGCTGGTAGAACAGGCTGTCGCTGTCGCTGGCCACCCACTTGCCGCCCAGGGTCAGGCCGCCGGAGGCCTTGCTGGCGTCGGCGCCGGTGGCGCGGTTGTCGACCTTCTGCTGGCCGACCACGCCGGCGACGCCGAAGCTGCCCCAGTCGCCCTTCCAGCCGTAGCGCACGGTCAGGTCCGGCAGCGCGCCGCGGTCGGAGCTGGCGGTGCTGACCACGCCGGCCACGCTGCGCGTGTACAGGGTGGTTTCCGGGTTCTCCAGGGCGATGCTGAAGCCGCCGTTGGTGTAGCGCAGCTGCGCCTGGCGCACGAACACCACGCCGTCGGTGGGGCCGATGAAGTCGGCCGCTTCCGGCAGCGCCGCCGGGTCCATGAAGTTGGACCAGGTCTGGCCGGCCAGCCAGTGGTTCCAGTACATGTAGGCGTGGCGCAGCGTGGCGCCATAGGTGTTGGTGGCGGTCTGGGTGCCCAGCGCATTGCCGAAGAAATCCAGTTCCACCAGCGCGCCGGCCTTGTTGCCGCCTTCGGTGACGCTGTCCACGCCGAAGTTGATCCGCGAGAACTTGGCGTGGGCGTTGTAGTCGGTGCCGGACTTGGCGCCGCCCACCGGAGTCTGCCCGGGCAGGTACAGCGCGCGGCCGGTGGCGTCGTCGGCGAGCTGGCCGTCGCCGGTGCGGGTGGCCAGGAAGTCGGCCTTGATGAAGCCACCGACCTTGAAGGTGGTGCCGGGCGTGGCCCCCGGGGTGATCGTGGTGACCTGGATCGGCGCCTTGCCGGCCGGCGGCGCCGGAGCTGCCGGCGGCGGTGCGGCCTGGGTCGAGCGAACCGCGGCGACCTCGGTCTGGGTCTGCGCGATCTGCCCCTGCTGCTGTTGCTGCGCCGACAGCAGTTGCTGCACCTGCCGCTCCAGCTCGGCCACGCGGGTCTCCAGCGCCTGTTCGCGCGCCGAGGGTTTGCCTTGGGCGAAGGCCGCGCCAGGCGCGACCAGGGCCACCAACAGCGCGGCCGCCAACGGGCGACGCGCCAAGGATGCGATGCGGTTGCTCATTACTCCCTCCCGAATAATGGATGCCGCACGCACAGGCGCGGCCGAACCGCAGCGTGCGCGAGCGCGCCGGTCGCGCCTATTGGCCATTAGTCGAACGTCGGCTGAGTTACGACCATCGTCTAAGGCCCGGCGCGTGTGCGCTTAACGCCGGATGCGGCACACTTCGCATTGACGCGCCGCCGCATGCGGCGCCCCCGTTCATTGCAGAGGGAACCATGGCCGATCTCTATCCCGTCGATCCGCAGTTCGCCGCCCGGGCGCGGGTCGACAAGACCCAGTACCAGACCCAGTACAAGGCATCGGTGCAACAGCCGGAGGCGTTCTGGGGCAAGGTGGCCGAGCGCCTGGACTGGTTCAAGAAGCCGACCCGGATCAAGGACGTCAGCTTCGCCCTGGACGACTTCCATATCCGCTGGTTCGACGACGGCGAACTCAACGCCAGCGTCAACTGCCTGGACCGGCAACTGGCAACACGCGGCGACAAGACCGCGCTGCTGTTCGAGCCGGACAGCCCGGACGCGCCGTCCTACCGCGTCACCTATCGCGAGCTGTACGAGCGCGTGTGCCGGCTCGGCAACGCGCTGCGCGCGCTGGGCGTGCAGAAGGGCGACCGCGTCACCATCTACCTGCCGATGATTCCGGACGCGGCGGTGGCGATGCTGGCCTGCGCGCGCATCGGCGCGATCCACTCGGTGGTGTTCGGCGGCTTCGCCCCCAACTCGATCGCCGACCGGGTGATCGACTGCGGCAGCAAGCTGATCATCACCGCCGACGAGGGCCTGCGCGGCGGCAAGAAGATCCCGCTCAAGGCCAACGTCGACGCGGCGCTGAAGCTGCCCGGCACCACCAGCGTGGAAACCGTGCTGGTGGTGCGCCACACCGGCGGCGCGGTGGACATGCAGGCCCCGCGCGACCGCTGGTTCCATGACGTGGTCGACAGCCAGCCGGCCGAATGCGAACCCGAGCGCATGAATGCCGAGGACCCGCTGTTCATCCTCTACACCTCCGGTTCCACCGGCAAGCCCAAGGGCGTGCTGCACACCACCGCCGGCTACCTGCTGTACGCGGCCTACACCCACGAGACCGTGTTCGACCTGCGCGAGGACGACATCTACTGGTGCACCGCCGACGTCGGCTGGGTCACCGGCCACAGCTACATCGTCTACGGACCGCTGGCCAACGGCGCCACCGCACTGATGTTCGAGGGCGTGCCGAACTACCCGAGCGTGTCGCGCTTCTGGGAAGTCATCGACAAGCACCAGGTGACGATCTTCTACACCGCCCCGACCGCGATCCGCGCGCTGATGCGCGAGGGCGAGGCGCCGGTGAAGAAGACGGCGCGCACGAGCCTGCGCCTGCTCGGCAGCGTCGGCGAGCCGATCAATCCCGAAGCCTGGCGCTGGTACTACGACGTGGTCGGCGACGGCCGCTGCCCGATCGTGGACACCTGGTGGCAGACCGAGACCGGCGGCATCCTGATCACCCCGCTGGCCGGCGCCATCGACCTCAAGCCCGGCTCGGCGACGCTGCCGTTCTTCGGCGTGCAGCCGGCGCTGGTCAGCGCCGACGGCGAGATCCTGGAAGGCGCGACCGAGGGTAACCTGGTGCTGCGCGACTCCTGGCCGGGGCAGATGCGCACCGTGTACGGCGACCACCAGCGCTTCATCGACACCTATTTCCGCACCTACCCGGGCAGCTACTTCACCGGCGACGGCTGCCGCCGCGACGCCGACGGCTACTACTGGATCACCGGCCGCGTCGACGACGTCATCAACGTCTCCGGCCACCGCATCGGCACCGCCGAAGTGGAGAGCGCGCTGGTCTCCCACCCCAAGGTGGCCGAGGCCGCGGTGGTCGGCTTCCCGCACGACATCAAGGGCCAGGGCATCTACGCCTACGTGACCCTGGTCGCCGAGGAGCAGCCGAGCGAGGCCCTGCACAAGGAACTGGTGGCCTGGGTGCGCAAGGAGATCGGCCCGATCGCCGCCCCCGACCACCTGCAGTGGGCGCCCGGCCTGCCCAAGACCCGCTCGGGCAAGATCATGCGCCGCATCCTGCGCAAGATCGCCGAGAACGCCCCCGACCAACTCGGCGACACCTCGACGCTGGCCGATCCATCGGTGGTGGATTCGTTGGTGAACGAACGACTGGCGCGCTGACGCGCTTGTCGTTCGTTCGGGAATGGGGAATTGAGAATGGGGAATGGGTAAAGCCGCTCCCCGGTCGCTTCATTCTCGCAGGCGCACGACGCGCTGCTTTTGCCGTTGCCATTCCCCATTCCCGTTTCCCCACTCCCGGCCTCACCCATGCCCACCCTGCTGATCGCCGACGACCATCCCCTGTTCCGCGAGGCGCTGCGTGGGGCGGTGCAGCGGGTGATGCCGGGGGTGCAGTTGTACGAGGCCGACAGCGTCGAGGCGCTGTACGCGCTGGCCGATCGTCACGCCGATGCCGATTTGCTGCTGATGGATCTCAACATGCCCGGCGCGCAGGGGTTCAGTGCGCTGGTGCACATGCGCGCGCTGCACCCGCAGTTGCCGGTGGTGGTGGTGTCCGCGCGCGAGGAGCCGACCGTGATGCGGCGCGCGCTGGACCACGGTGCGTTCGGCTTCATTCCCAAGTCGGCCGATTCGGACACCATCGGCCTGGCCCTGGGCACGGTGCTGGACGGCGAGCACTGGGCGCCGCCGGAAGCGCACAACGTGCCGCCCACCGACCGCGCCGAGCGCGAGGTCGGGCAGCGCCTGCGCGAACTGACCCCGCAGCAGTTCCGGGTGCTGCAGATGCTCGGCGCCGGCAGCCTCAACAAGCAGATCGCCTACGACCTGGGCGTGTCCGAGGCCACGATCAAGGCACACGTCACCGCGATCCTGCGCAAGCTCGGCGTCACCAACCGCACCCAGGCGGTGCTGCTGGCCGGCAAGCTGGCCATCGACAGCGACGCCATCGTGCTGCCGCCGGAAGAGGACTGAGCCGAGGCGACGCCTGCGAAGGCGCGAGCGGTGCGGATGCAGCGCGTGCGCGTCCGTTGTCCGTGTACGCGGCGCGCTGTGCGCCTCCTTGTGGGAGGGACTTCAGTCCCGACGCGCTGCACGCTGAGCACCGGTCGCTCCCTTCGGCACGGCGCAGGCTGCCCCACACAGCGGCGATGCGTCGATTGCTGCATGCGGGAACTGGCGACACGTCCCTGCCGCTGTCCTGAAGTGGCGCGCACATTCGCACCCTCGCACGCTACGGCTGCGTGCCACCGCGGGAGCCACATGCGCAGAGAGGTAAGCATCCTCGACATATCCCGCACACACATGTGCCGTGCCGCTGCAGCGCCGTCTTCGATATAGCAGCAGCTATCAAGATAAGCTGCAGGTTCGCGTGCGTTCCAGGGATGTTCGCCGCAGTTGGCCGCTGTTAGACTGCGCGTCCCCTTGGGGAGTAGCCTGCTGTCCGCCCTGCGCGGACAGCGCCCGTATCAACAGACTCGGCCGATGCGCCGTGGTACGGGCAGCCAGTTCGGTTGGCGAGACCAGCGGCGAGTGCGCAAGGCGAAGGCCGGGCGCGCGCGCTCGTCGTTGTCGCCTGTCCCGGTACGGTTCCCCATGTCGTTTCTTTCGATCCTCCTGCTCGGCATCGCCATGTCGACCGACGCCTTCGCCGCCGCGGTCGGCAAGGGTGCGGCGATGCAACGCCCGCGCTGGGCCGACGCGCTGCGTGCCGGCCTGATCTTCGGCTGCATCGAGGCACTGACCCCGGCGCTGGGCTGGGTGCTCGGCCAGGCCGCGTCCAAGTACGTGGTCGCCTTCGACCACTGGATCGCCTTCGGCCTGCTCGGCGCGCTGGGCGTGCACATGATCGTCGCAGGCCTCAAGCCGGAGTCCGACGCGCCCGAGGAGGCCACGCCCAAGCGCCACGGCTTCTGGAACCTGGCCGCCACCGGCTTCGCCACCAGCATCGATGCGATGGCGGTCGGCGTCGGCCTGGCCTTCCTCGACGTGAACATCGTCGAGGTCGCGGCGATCATCGGCCTGTGCACGCTGACCATGGTCACCCTGGGCATCATGCTCGGCCGCGCGCTCGGCGCGCTGGCCGGCAAGCGCGCGGAGATCGTCGGCGGCGCGCTGCTGATCGCGATCGGCTGCACCATCCTGTTCGAGCATCTGCATGGCGCAGGTTGATCGACGGGGCGCTGGTGCGGCCGGGATTCGGGATCGGGGACGTGCGGCGATGAGGCGCGCCCATCCCACCGGCACGGCGCCTTGGGTCAGGCCGGCTTGGCGGTGAATTCGAGGTAGGTGGACAGGATGTACTTGTCGCCGCTGCGCGGCGGCAGGCCCGCATGCAGGAACATCCAGTACGGCGGGAACACCAGCAGGCGGCCGGCGCGCGGCGCGATCTCCAGGTCCAGGTCGAGGAAGCGGGTGTGCCCGCCCTCGGCCACGTCGTTGAGATACCACAGGAACACCAGGTAGCGGCCGGTCTCCGCGTCGCAGGCGTCGAAGTGCGGCTGGAAGCGTTCGCCGGCATCGGCGCGGTAGCGCTTGATCCGCAGGTCGGCCAGGCGCGGGCGCCACGGCACCTCGGCGGTCAGGCCGAGATCGGCGTTGTAGCGGGCCAGCGCCGCACGCACTTGTTCGATGAAAAAGCCCTGGAATGCCGGATCGGCGAGCCGGGTGACGTTGAGTTCGGTCCAGGCGCTGTCGTCCAGCCCCGCACGCGCGCCAGCGCCATTGCGGCTGTGCTGGGCGGCGGTCTGCTCGAATTGCGCGATGAGTTGCGCGCAGAAGCCAGGATCCAGCGCCGCGTCGTAGACGCGGACGTAGTGACGCAGGTCGGTCTGGTTCATGCGCATCGGCATGCTGCCCCCTACAGCAGAACGGCGCGCCCGGAATGGACGCGCCGTGTCATACGCTCCGGCGCCGCCCGCACAGGCAGGCGGCGCCGGCTTCACTCAGAAGCGGTAGGTGGCCCGCATCCAGTAGTAGCGGCCGAGCGTGTCGTAGGTGCTCACGTCGGTGTTCGCGTTCAACACATTGTTCTGGTACATGACCGGCGGCTGCTTGTTGGTCAGGTTGTCCACGCCCAGGTCCAGGCGCAGGTTGGCGCCGGTCATGTCGTAGCCCACCTGCAGCGAGTGATACATGTAGCTGCCGTAGTCCAGCACCGCTTCCTTGAACACGCCGTCTGCGGACATGTATTGCGTGGGGTCGCCACTGCCGACCTGCACCTTGCCGATCCAGCGGGTGGTCCAACTCGCGTCCCAGTTGCCCAGCTTCCAGCCGACCAGGGCATGCGCACGCCAGTGCGTGTAGTTGCCGTAGGACGAGTTGTAGCGGCCGGCCATGTGCACCACCGTGTCCCCGGTGTCGATGTCGTAGCGGTGCAGGTAGGTGCTGTCCACGGCCACGGTGAACTTGCCGAACGCGGTCTCCGGCAGCGCGTAGTTGGCGCCGAGGTCGATGCCCTGGGTATTGAGCTTGCCGATGTTCACCACCGGCGTCTGGATGTAGTTGATGTTGCCGGCGCTGACGGTACCCGCGGCGTAGCGGTGGATGTAGCTGCAGTACGGGCTGTTGTCGTCGTTGTAGCAGAGGTCGGCCACGGTCTGCGCGGAGATCGACTGGATCAGGTCGTTGAGCTTGACCTTCCACCAGTCGAGGTTGACCGACAGGCCCGGCACGTACTCGGGGCTGTAGACCAGGCCGTAGTCGAAGGAGGTGCCCTTCTCCGGCTTGAGCTGATAACCGACGTAGCTGGACCCGGACACGATGCCGTTGGTCTGCGACAGGCCCGAGCCGTTCCAGCCGGCCGGCACGCCGGCGCAGGCATTGGCGTGGCCGCTGCCGCTGTAGCCGATGCACGGGTCGACGAAGTTCGGCGCGTCGGCGGTCGGGCCCTGGTAGATGTCGCTGATCGTCGGCGCACGGAACACCTGCGCCGCGGTGCCGCGCACCATCAGGTCGTGGATCGGACGCCACTCCACCTGGAACGAGGCGCTGTTGTTGCCCGAGCGCACGCTGCTGTAGTCGGAGTAGCGGTCGCTCAGGGTCAGGTTGAGCGCGCCGACCGGCGAGGACTGTTCCAGCACCGGCACGAACAGCTGGGCGTACGCCTCCTTGACGTTGAAGCTGCCGCTCAGCGGCGAGGAGCACGCTTCGGAGGAGACCGCGCAGGTGTTGTCGCTGTTGATCAGCGCATTGGCCGACACGGTGGAGTTCAGGCTCTCCTTGCGGTACAGCGCGCCCACCGCCAGCTGTGCGGCACCGGCCGGCATCTCCCACAGGCTGCCGTTGGCGCTGGCTTCCCACTGCCGCATGATCGTGGTGGTTTCCTGGCGCGGAATCGATTCGTTGCTCTTCAGCCAGGCGACCGTGTTGGCGTCGCTCTGGTCGAAGATGTTGACCTGCCCGCTGTCGATCGCGCTTTGCAGCGCGGCATAGTCGACGTAGCCGTGGCTCCAGTTGCGCTGGCGGTAGTGGCCGTAGTTGAAGTTGGTGTCCCACACCCAGCTGCTGTCGCCGATGCTGCCCTTCAGACCGATCACGTCCTGGTCGGTGGCGGTGTCGTAGAAGCCCTCGCGCTGGCCCAGGGTGGTGAAGCGGGTGCGCAGCTCATAGCCATTGGGGCCGAACTCCACGCCGAACGGGTTGTAGGGGTTGTTGGCGGCGATGGTGATGCCGTCGTTCTGCGCGTCGAACGGCAGCGGCGCGATCGCGAAGTTCGACATGGTGTGGTTGTGGTAGGCGTTGACGTACGCCTGCATCGAGTCGGTGATGTTGAAGCTGCCGAGCACGAAGCCGCCGACGCGCTGCTGCGGGGTCAGCAACAGGTTCTCGGCCTGGTAGTTGTAGGCATCGGCCGAGGAGCTGTAGCACTTGTAGCCGCCGCTGCCGTTGCTGGTCAGGGCGCCTGCGTCGGGGTCGCAGCCGTTGGCCGCCAGGGTCGCCGCCGGCAGCTTGTAGTAGCCGCTGGGCGTGCGGCTGGAACCGCCCTTGTAGACGCTGCCGCTGGACAGGTACATCGCGTACTTGGAGAACGCGCGGTTGGCGCTGGAGACGCCCTTCTGCTTGTTGTAGTCCAGGCCGACCACGACGTTGCCGCGGTCCCAGGTCTTGCCGAAGGTGAAGCTGCCGCCCTGGCGCGCACCGTCGCCGCGGCTGGTCTGGCCGTAGTTGGCCGAGACTTCGCCGCCTTCGAAATTCTTGCGCAGGATGAAGTTGACCACGCCGCCGATCGCGTCGGAGCCGTACATCGCCGAGGCGCCGACCTTCAGCACTTCGACGTGGTCGATCATGTTGGCCGGGATCGAATTGACGTCGTTGTTCTGGATGCGGTGGCCGTCGATCAGGATCAGCGTGCGCTGGTCGCCGAGGCCGCGCAGGGAGATGGTCGAGGCGCCGTCGCCGCCGCCGTTGTTGACCTGCGGGTTGGTCGCGGCGCCGGCGATGCCGGGCAGCGCCTGCAGCAGGTCGCCCAGGGTCTGCTTGCCACTCTGCTGGATCTGCTGGCGATCGACCACGGCGACCGGGCTGGCGGTCTCCACATCCACGCGGCGCACCAGCGAACCGGTGACGGTGAGCTTGTCCAGCGTCACCGGCGCGTCGCCGGACGCGGACGCCGCCGGCGTGGCGCTCTGCGCATAGAGCGTGGCGGGAAGCGTCGCCATGGCCAGGCAAACGGCGTGAGCGAGTCTGTTCTTTGCTACGGACATCGGGAAGACCTCATGTGATGTGCGACAAGCGCCGGCTGCACGCAGGCGCGAACCATCCCGGGCGCCTCGACGGCGCCGCGGGCGAAATGCATGCCTCGGGCCAGCGGTTCATTACAGGACCGTCAGGCACTTGTTAGTTTTTTATAAGAAGGGTGTTGTTTCGGTGTGCCGATGTGCGGCAGTCCCTGACAAAAACACCGCTTCAAGCGCGGTACAGCGCGCGCGGCGTTTTGCCGTTCAACCCGCAGACGGGAACGGTTCAGACAAGCCGCAGCGCTCAGACGGCGCGGTAGTCCCAGCGTTGCAGGAACGGCTGCAGTACCGGCAGCACCGGTGCGAAGGCGTCGCGGTAGGCGTGCCAGCGGTCCAGGGCCTTGCGGTTGATGCCTTCCACCACCTGGGCATAGCTCGGCGTGCTGATGAAACCCTTGCCCTGCGCGTGCCGCTGGAACTCCAGCAGCCGCTCCGGCTGCTCCAGTTGCAGGAACTGCCCCAGCCGCGTCACCTGCGCCTGCGGATCGGCCACCAGATCCTCGTAGCGCAACTCCAGCGTGCGCGGCTGCAGCAAGGTGGCGTGGTAAACCCAGAAGTCCATCGCATCGGCATAGCCGCGCGCCAGCCGCGGCAGGCTGGCACACAGCAGGGCGAAGGCCGGCGAGCGGAACGCCTGCATGTAGCAGCTCAGCAGCACGTCGCAGGGATGGCGCAGCGCCAGGATCACCGGTGCCTCCGGGAACAGACGCCGGATCAGAGGCAGACGCAGCAGGTTCAGCGGGTTCTTGTCGACCAGGCGCTGGCCCGGCTGCACCTGCACCACCCCGCGCACCGCCTGCCAGTACTCGGCGCGCAGCGCGTCACAGGCGGCATCGTCGAGTTCGCCCAACCCGTCCGGCCAGGCCACGCCGCGTGCCTCCAGGCGGTCGGCCAGCCCCTGCAGGAACGGCCGCTCGTCCATCGCCACCAACTGCGGGTGGGCGTCGAGCATCTGTTCCAGCAAGGTCGTGCCCGAGCGCGGGAAGCCGACCACGAAGATCGGCGAGTCCGTCATGGCCGGCGCGGTGACCGGCCGCGCCGCGGCAAGGCGCGCCGGATCCCAGCGGGCCTGCGCGACCGGCAACGGCGGTGCGTCCGCCGCCGCCAGTTCCGGCACCAGGGCGGCCAGGCCCTCGACCTGGCCGGCATGGCCCTGCGCGCAGGCATCCAGGGCCTCGTCGTAACGGCCCAGGCGATCGCAGACCCGCGCCAGGGCGAAGAACAGGTTGCTCTGCTTGCGCCGGTCGACGGCGCTGCCGTCGGCCAGCAGTCCACGCAGCAGCGCGTGCGCCTGCTCCCAGTGGCTCTCGCGCATGGCCAGCACCGCCAGCGCATTGGCGGCGTCCTGGCGCACGTCGGGGTCGTCGATCCGTTCCGGCGGCGGCAACTGCGCAGCGGCCTCGCGCGCCTGCGGCAGGCGATTGGCGCGTTCGAGCACCAGCACCAACCGCGACCAGGCCCGCGCCGGCTGCGCCATCGGCCCCTCGGCGCAGGCGCGCAGCAGCTCGCAGGCGGTGTCGGTCTCGCCGCCCTGCGACAGCAGCCAGGCCAGTTCCACGGTGGTGTCCGGATCCAGCGGCGGCCACTGCCGCCAGTCGGCGATCAACGCCTGCACGCGCTGGAAGTCGCCGCATTCGTGGCAGGCCATCGCCGCGTGCACGCACAGCGGCGGGGCCTGCGGCGCCAGCGCATGCGCGTCGAGCAGGTGTTCGCGGGCCGCGGCGTAGTCGCCGGCATCCATGGCCAGCAGGCCGAGGTTGTGGTGCGGCAACGGATCGTCCGGCGCCAGCGCGCGGGCACGCAGATAGGCCTCGGCGGCCGGGCCGGGGTCGCCGGCTTCGCGCAGCGCCGTGCCCAGGTTGTTCCAGTGCGCCACCTCGTGCGGCTCACGCTCGGCCAGCCTGCGGTACACGGCAGCGGCCGGGGCCGGCTGGCCCTGCATCTGCAGGCTCATCGCCAGCAGGCTGCTGGCCAGCACATCGTCGGGGTGCTGCCGCAGGTAGGCGCGGGCACCGTGTTCGAGGGTCTGCGCCTGGCCGGCCTCCAGCGCCGCCAGCAAGTCCGGGAGCGAGGGCATCGCGGGGGTGTCCAGGGAGGTCATGCGCAGGCGGATCGTGAGTGGTCCACCACCTTAGCCGCCCGCCCGCGCCGCGCGCCACGCCGGCCGCGTCGCGGCTTGCCACACGACGCATACATTTTCGTTACAAAGTCGCGCGACGGTCCCTAGATCGGGTCGTGGTAGGCGGTGAGGAAGGCACGCAGCGAGGCCGGTTTGACCGGCTTGGTCAGCAGCCGGTAGCCGCGCTCGCGCGCCTGCAGCTTCAGTTCGTCGCGGCCATCGGCGGTGAGCAGCGCGCCGGCCACCGGCCCGGGCATCGCCGCGCGCAGCGCGTCCAGGGTCTCCAGGCCGTCGAGCCGGTCGTGCAGGTGGTAATCGACCAGCATCACGTGCGGCGCGCACGCGGCCTGCGCCAGCGCCGCATCGACGGTGCTGGCGCAGATCACCTCCACCTGCCAGCGGCCGAGCAGCGCGCGCATGCCGTCGAGGATTTCCTGGTCGTTGTCCACGCACAGCACGCGCAGCCCGGCCAGCGAGTCGGCCGCCGCCGCCGCACGCGGCGCGCGTTGCTGCGCCTGTGCCGGCGGCGCCGCCCGCGGCAGGGTGATGGAGAACATGCTGCCGTGGCCGACGCGGCTGCGCGCATCCAGGTCGTGGCCGAGCAGGCGCGAGATGCGCTGGCAGATCGACAGGCCCAGGCCCAGCCCCTGCTCGCCCCAGTCGAACGGTTGTTGGTAGCGCTGGAACTCGTCGAAGATCTGCTGCATGTGGTGCGGCGGGATGCCGGGGCCGGTGTCCCAGACCTGCAGTTCCAGTGCCGCGCCGCGGCGGCGCATGCCCAGCACGATGCGGCCCTGGCGGGTGTAGCGCAGCGCGTTGGCGAGGAAGTTCTGCAGCACGCGGCGCAGCAGGCGGCGATCGCTGCGCACCCACAGCGGCCGCGCGTACACGTGCAGGCGCAGGCCGCGGCCGGCGGCGATCGGGCTGTACTGCGCGGCCAGTTCGCGCAGCAGCAGGCCGGCATCGATGTCCTCGATGGTCGGGCGCAGGCCACCGGCGTCCAGCCGCGACACGTCGAGCAGGCCGTCGAGCAGTTCCTCGGCCGCGCGCAGCGAGGCGTCCACGCGCTCGGCCAGATGCCGCTGCTCCTCGTTCTGGTGCGCATCCCGCAAGGCCGAGGCGAACAGCCGCGCGGCGTTGAGCGGCTGCAGCACGTCGTGGCTGATCGCGGCCAGGAAGCGGGTCTTGGACTGCTGCGCCAGCTCCGCCTCGCGCGAGCGCTCGGCCACGCGCTGCTCCAGGGTCTCGTTGGCTTCGAGCAGCGCCTGTTCGGCGCGCTTGTAGTCGGTGATGTCGTTGTAGCTGGTGACGTAGCCGCCGCCGGGCAGCGGCTGGCCGCGCATCTCGATCACCTTGCCGTCGCTGCGGGTGCGCTCGAACACGTGCGGGGTGCCGGCACGCATGTGCGCGATGCGGCGGGCGATCTGGTCTTCCACCTGGCCGCCACCCAGTTCGCCGCGCTCGGCGTTGTAGCGGATCAGGTCGGCGACCGGGCGGCCGACGTAGAGCATGCCGTCGGGATAGCCGAACATCTGCTGGTAGCGGCGGTTCCACGCGGTCAGGCGCATCGCCGGATCGACCACGCTGACCCCGGCGCTGATGTTCTCCAGCGTGGTCGACAGGATCTCGCGGTTGAAGCGCAACTCCTGCCCGGCCTCGTCGAGCACCGCCACCACCTCGCCCAGGTCCATGCCCGAGCCGCGCAGCAGGCTGGTCAGCACCAGGCGCGCGGAGGCCGCGCCGATCGAGGCGGCGAGCAGGCGCTCGGTGAACTGCACCCAGACGCGGTCGGCCACCGCGGTGGGCTGCGGCTCGCGACCAAGTAATTGCGCCTGTTCGGCGAAGGCGCGGCGGGCGTGACGCTCGCCGACCATGCGTTCGGCCAGCGCCTGCAGATCCACCACGCGCACCTGCCCGAGCCAGTCGCCGGCCACCGCCGGGCGCTGCGAGTACGGCTCCAGGAACGGCGCAGCGCGCAGGCGCTCGTCCAGGCCCGGGCGCCAGCGCGCCGACACCAGCATCATCGTGCCGACGTTGACCAGCAGCGACCAGAACGTGCCGTGTGCCAGCGGGTCCCAGCCGCTCATGCCGAACAACTGCTGCGGGCGTAGCCAGGAGATGCCGAACGGCCCGTCCAGCAGCCAGGCCGGCGCCAGCCAGCCGGCCTGGGTCAACGCCGGCAGCAGCAGCGTGTAGATCCAGGTGGCGAAGCCCAGCACCATGCCGGTCTCCACGCCCTTGCGGCTGGCGCCGCGCCAGTACAGCCCGCCGATCACGCCCGGCGCGAACTGCGCCACCGCGGCGAAGGCCATCAGCCCGTACGAGGCCAGCGTCGTATCGTTGCTGCTGCTGCGGTAGTAGCCGTAGGCGATCAGCGCCAGCAGCAGGATCGCCAGGCGGCGGATCCACAGCACCTTCGAGGCCACGTCCGCGCCGGCCGCCTGGTGCCCGCGGCGGCGCAGCAGCACCGGCATCACCAGGTCGTTGCTGATCATCGTCGCCAGCGCGATGCTGGAGACGATGACCATGCCGGTGGCGGCGGAGAACCCGCCCACGTAGGCGACCAGCGCCAGCGCGGTGCGGCTTTCGGCCAGCGGCAGCGCCAGCACGATGCTGTCGTCGGCCACGTCGCCGCCGCCGAACAGCGCGATGCCCGCCGCGGCGATCGGCACCACCATCGCCGAGATCAGCACCAGGTACAGGCCGAACAGCCAGCGCGCCTTGCGGATGTCGCCGATGTCGCTGCATTCCACCACTGCCACGTGGAACTGCCGCGGCAGGCACACCAGCGCCAGGAAGCTGAGCAGGGTCTGCGAGATGAAGCCCACCGGCGGGGTGTTCTGGAACAGCGTGCGCGTGGACTGCAGCACCTGGCCGCCGTCGCGCGCAGACAGCCACACGTAGGCGAACACGCCCACCGCCACCATCGCCAGCAGCTTCACCACCGACTCCAGCGCGATCGCCAGCATCATGCCGTGATGATGCTCGGTGGCGTCGACCTGGCGGGTACCGAACAGGGTGGCGAACAGCGCCATCCCCAAGGCCACGTACAGCGCCGGATCGGCATAGAACGGCGCGCCGGCGCTGGACTGGCCGCTGAGCACCTGCAGGCTCATCGCCACCGCCTTGTACTGCAGCGCCAGGTACGGCACCACGCCGACCAGCGCGATCACCGCCACCAGCGCGGCCAGGCGCCGCGAGCGGCCGTAGCGCGAGGAGATGAAGTCGGCGATGGACACGGTGTTCTCGCTGCGCGCGATCAGCGCCAGGCGCTCGACGATGCGCCAGCCGAACAGCAGCATCAGCAGCGGACCCAGGTAGATCGGCAGGTAACCGGCGCCGTTGCGCACCGCGCTGCCGACCGCGCCGTAGAACGTCCACGACGAGCAGTACACGGCCAGCGCCAGGCTGTACACCGCCGGCCGCAGCCACGGCCGCTCCGGGTACAGCGGACGGCGGTCGCCCCACCACGCCACCGCGAACAGCAGCGCCGCGTAGCCGACCGACACCAGCAGCAGGATCCAACTGGAAACCAAAGGCGAGCCCCCATGAGACTGAGTGCAGTCTAGAGCGTGCGTGGTGCTTCGGCGTAGTCGCGCGGCCGTGCGAAAGCCGCTGCAAAACGCGCCGAGCGAAGCCCCCCTGTCCTATAGGAACCTCGCGTCGGGGCTGAAGCCCCTCCCACAAGGGCTGGGCGGTCGTTGTGGGAGGGGCTTCAGCCCCGACGCGCGACACCATCATGGCTCCATATCCGTCTGCCACATCGCAATTTGCGCGACGCCAGTCTTTCACCCACGCAACGCTTGCTGCGTTAAACAGTCCTGTCGCATGCGGCCGTCCGTTTCACCATCCACCATCGTGCTCGCCACGCCGCCCAAGCAAGTCTCCCTGCCCCGCTCTCCGGCCACCGCAGTCCCGCCGGCGCTCGGGCTAAGATGCGCGCGGTGACCACCTGCGCCCGCCCTCGCTGATGTCCGGCATCCCGGCCGCCGTGCCGACGCCCCCACCGTCGCTGCAACAGCAGACGCAGCGCCTGCTCGCGCAGGTACAGCAGGCACAGTCGCGCCAGGCGCAGGCCGATGCGGATATCGAGCGGCATCTGCCGGACGTGGAGCAGGCGGCGGCGGCAATCCGCCACCGCTTCGCTGCGCACGCCAGAGGTGCGGCGCGGGCGGCAGTGCGGCGCGAGCGTCGCCGCGCCTGGGGGCCGGCGCTGCTGCTGCGACCCCTGTTGCCGGACTGGCGCTGGCGTGCGGCCTTGATCGGCATGCTGGTGCTGGTCCTGCCGTGGACGAGCGCGCACTGGCTGGGCGAAACGCGCAGCTTCCTCGTCTGGTGGCGCCAGGTCGGCCTGCACGGCGACGGCGGCCTGCTGTTGCAAAGCCTGCTGCCCTCGTTGCTGGCATACGCTCTGCTGGTCGTCGCCGGCGCGCAGTTGCTGGCCTGGCACCACAGCCATGCCGAACGGCGTGCGCTGCAGACGTTCGCACGCCTGCCGCTGGCGCTGGTGCAGGTGGCCGATGCCGCGCAGCACGATCCAGGGTCGACGTATCCGGTGACCCGCGCGCCATGGCCGCAGCGCGCCCTGCACGGGCGCTGGTCCGTTCCCGCCACGCATGGCGATCTGTCCGGTGCGCGGCTGCTGGCCTTGCACGACGGCACCGAGGACCCGAGCCTGCAGGCGCTGATCGTGCTGCCCGACGCCAGCCGTGCAGCGGCCCTGATCCTCCTCGACACCGACCTGGCTGCCAACGCTCTGCCGTCGCTGCAATCGCTGGCGCTGGCACTGGCCGAAGACGCCGCCGTCGATGGCGCGCCGATCGCCGCGCTGCACGACCACGTGCAGGCCTGGGAGGCCGCGCGCAGCCAGCAACGCGCGCTGCAGCAGCGGCTGCAGAGCCTGGATGCGGTGCAACGGCACTGGGCCGACGTCGCCCTGCCCGACACCACGCTCGACCAGATCCTGAAACTGGTGGACCTGTTCGTGTCCGCACGCCAGCCGGCGCCGAAGGGCATGCTCCTGCACGGGCCGCCGGGCACCGGCAAGACCCTGATCGCGCGCAAGCTGGCGCGCCATGCCGGCTGCCATTTCGAGGCGCTGGGCGTGGCCGACCTGAAGGCCGCGCATGTCGGCCATACCGGCCCCAAGGTGCAGGCGATCTGGCAGCGCTTCCGCGCGCATGCGCCGGCGATCCTGTTCATCGACGAATGCGAAAGCGTGTTCGCGCGGCGCGGCGGCGCCGACAGCGACAGCTTCGGCGCCGAGCTGGTGCAGACCTTCCTCGCCGAATGGGACGGCTTCCATGCCGCGCACGGCCAGGTGCTGGTGATCGGCGCGACCAACCGCCCGGCGCTGCTGGACGACGCGATCCTGTCGCGCTTCACCGCCAGCATCGCCATCGGCCTGCCCGACGCCGCGGCACGCACGCGCATCCTCGACGCCGAACTGCGGCGAGCCGGTTTCACGCTGGCGCCGGATACGCAGGTGATCGCCGACAGCAGCGGCCTCTCCGGCCGCGACCTGCACACGCTGGTCGCACGGGTGGCCGCCGAGTGCGTCGACGGCACCCTGGACAACGCCACCCTGCACGCACACCTGCGCGCACTGCGCGGCAAAGGTTCCACCGCCGTCGCCACGCTCGGCTGGGACGACATCGTGCTGCCGGCCGCCACGGTCGAGGAGTTCGTCGGCCTGGGCAAGGAACTGCGCAACGCCGAGACCCTGGCCACGCTCGGCGTGCCGGTGCCGCGCGGCATCCTGATGGTCGGCCCGCCGGGCACCGGCAAGACCCAGGTGGCACGCATCCTCGCCAGCCAGTCGGGCCTGGCCTTCATCGCCCTGAGCAGCGCCGACCTCAAGGCCGGCTACCTCGGCCAGTCCGGCCAGCGCGTGCAGGCCGCGTTCGAGCGCGCGCGTGCGCAAGCGCCATGCATCGTGTTCGTCGACGAACTGGACATCGTCGCGCCGGCGCGCGGTGCCGACGGCGACGACGCCTACACCCGCGAGATCGTCGGCCAACTGCTGCAGGAACTGGACGGCGTTGCCAGCCACGCGGGCCAGGTGTTCCTGCTGGCCGCCAGCAACCATGCCGCCGCGATCGACCCGGCGCTGCTGTCGCGGCTGGACCGGCAGATCGTCATCGCCCTGCCCGACCACGCGGCGCGGACCGCCATTGTCGCGGGCCTGCTGCGCGGCAAACCGCTGGATCTCGACGCCGACGCCGCGGCGGCCTGGATCGCCGACCGCAGCGAAGGCCAGTCCGGTCGCGACCTGCATACCTGGATCAGCCGCGCCATGCGTCGCGCCGTTCGCCGCACCTTGCAGCACAGCGACGATGCGTCCGGCACGCGACTGCAGTGGGACGATCTGGTCGAGACGGCGAACGCTTCGATGTAGACGCCAAGCCGGAAGAGCCAAGCGCGCGCTGTGTAATCGGGAGAGCTGGCCGAAGTCCCTGTGCGAGGGGCTTCAGCCCCGACGCCACGATCCGGACCCAGTCGGTTTGCGCGGCGCGCCCACCAACAAAAGATGCCTGGGCGAGTTCGCGAAAGCGGCACGACCCCCAGTTGTAGCTGCGCTGCACGTCCACACAACGCCCACGCTGGCATCATGCGCGTGACCCTACAGGACCGCACCACGTGACCCAATCCGCCTCGTCCCCGCCGCCACGCGCCGAAGCCATCGTCGTGATGGGCGTGTCCGGCAGCGGCAAGACCAGCGTCGCCCAGGCACTGGCGGCGCACTACGGACTCACCTTCCTCGACGCCGACGACTTCCACAGCGCCGCCGCCAAGGCGCAAATGGCGCACGGCATCCCGCTCAGCGACGCGCAGCGCGCGCCCTGGGTCGCGGCCCTGGCGCAGCGCCTGCGCGCGTCGGTCGATGCCGGGCAGAGCGTCGTGCTGGCCTTCTCCGGGCTGCGCAAAGCACACCGCCAGCAACTGCGCGACACCGGCGTGCCGATGCGTTTCGTGTTCCTGCACGCGGCCGCGCACGTGATCGCCGAACGCCTGGCCGCGCGCCACGGTCACTTCATGCCACCGGCCCTGCTGCAAAGCCAGCTCGACACGCTGGAACTGCCACTGGACGAAGCAGACGTGATCTCGGTGGACGTGGACGCACCGTTCGCCACGGTCGTGGCCGATGCCATCGCGCAACTGGATGCGAGCACCGCGATCGCCTAGCGCGTGCCGTGTCGGCATACCCTCAGCCATGCGCCCGTTTGTGGCGGTGGTGACGCAGCTTTCCCGTCGTAGGAGCGGCTTCAGCCGCGACGAACGAAGCGAGAGTCCCTGAGGAAATGCATTCGTCTCCGAACCAAAGCGCCTTTCGTCACAACCGCGATGCGGCCTTTCACTCGTGACGGCGGGCAATGCACTGACCTTCTTGCAGCGTGTAGTGCGACGATGCCTACAAACGCCACGCTACCCGCGGCGCTTCGCCCGGCTCACCACAAAACGCGACACATTCGGCTCGTCGGGCACATGCCAGCGCCATGGCGCGTCCATCGCCTTGCTGATGCCGATCCGTTTGGTGACGACCGGTGTGGTCGGCGGCGGCGTCCCGTCCTGGCCCAGCCACAGGCGCGACTGCCGTGAGGTCAGGTCCAGCCCATTGTCGGCGCCCGACACGCCCAGCGCCTTGGCCAAGCGCCCCGGACCACGGGTGAGATCGGCCGCGCGCACCGCACCGCGTGCCAACTGCATCGCCTCGACCCCTGCCACCGGCGCCAGGGCGCGGATCAACACTGCATGTCCTGGTGCGCCACCGCATACCGCGTTGAGCGCCCAGTGCATGCCGTAGATAAAGTACACGTACAGATGTCCCGGCGGCCCGAACATCACCCGCGTGCGCGAGGTCATGCCGCGGAACGAATGCGCCGCCGGATCCTCCGCACCGCAGTAGGCTTCCACTTCGACGATGCGCCCGCAACGTCCATCGGCGGCGACGAGCAAGGTATTCAGCAGTTGCGGCGCGACCTCGCGCGCGTCTCGAGCGTAGAACGCGCGCGGCAAGGGCGTAGCGGCAAGAGAGTCCATCGGATCAGTCTAAGCGCTGCATCGCAGTGGCGGAGTGAGCCGCGGCCGGCGCATTCGAGATCAACAGCACACACCCAGTACGTCAGTCCCCCAACCGCAGCGCTTGATGCCTATTGTGGGAGGGACTTCAGTCCCGACGCATGAAGGTGTCCGGTATCGGGATCCTCCTTCTAATCTCCTAATCTCCGACGGCACGATGCATCGAGAGTGAGCGCTCAGAGTTCACTCTTCCGAAGCAGCGACGACGATGCCGCCGCCGCACGGGGCACGGGGCACGGGGCATACTCTGCGCTATTTCGCTAGAGGCAACGCCAAGCGACATACGTGTCCCAACCCGGCCACTCACTCCTGCGGAACGTTCAACTCCTTCAGCAGTTGCGGCGCCGGATACACCTTGGCCATCAGCCAGCGCAGATAGCGCATGTCCACATGGATCGCACGCTTGTAGCGCGGGTCGTACCACCAGCTCGCGCTGACCGCTTCCCAGTTGCTGTCGAAGTTCAGCCCGATCAGCTCGCCGCGCGCATTGAGCACCGGCGAACCGGAGTTGCCGCCGGTGGTATCCAGGTTGGTCAGGAAGTTCACCGGCTGCGTCTTCGACTGCGGATCGACCGTGCTGCCAAAGTCGCCCTTGGCGATCGCCGCCAGCAGCGGCTTGGGCGCATCGAACGGTTCCTTGCCGGTGTTCTTCTCGACGATGCCGGCCACCGTGGTCAGCGGCGCGAAGCTGACCGCATCGCGCGGCGCCAGCGGTTCGACGCGACCGTAGCTGATCCGCAGCGTGCTGTTGGCGTCCGGATACACCGCACGATCCTGCTGCTTGCGCCAAGCGAACAGCGCACGCATGTAGGCCGGGCGCAACCGCAACTGCTCGCCCTCGCGCGCCTTGCGCTCATCGTCCAGCCGCAGCTGCGCCGGCACCAGCGTGGCGGCCAGCGCCAGCAACGGATCGGCCGCAGGCGCCTTGCCCTCGCGCGCCGCAGCGAAGCGCGACAGGCGCTCGGCCTCGGTGCCCAGCGCGGTGCCGGCATAGGCCTTGTCGAGCGCCGCCTGCAACTGCGCCGGGGTCCGCCCGAACGCCGCATCGAACTCCGGCACCCGCTGCGCCTCCGGCAACTGTTGGTAGCGCGTCAGCAGCGTCGTCAGCAGCGCCTTCTCCACGGCTGGCGAATAACGACGCTGCACCTGCTTGAGCATGCCCTCGATCAGCGCCAGGTCGCGCTGCTGGTAGCCGGTCTCGCGCCGATCGTCCGGCTTGGCCGCCTCCAGCCGCAGCCGCTCCAGGGTCAGTGCCGAGCGCAGCGCCTGGGTCTGCGTGGCGATCAAGCCCAACAGCAGATCGCGCTCGCGCAGCGCCGACGCTTGGCCGAGCACCTTCTGCAGCGTCGCGATATCTTGCGCAACGCCGCCATGGGTCATCGCAAGCATGCCGCGCTCGTCCTCCGCGCGCAGCCGGACCGCATCGCTACGCTGCAGCCCTCCCAGTTCGCCAGCGGCCCGCTTGCGGTTGTTCTTCAGCGACTGCAGCTGCGACGCATAGCGCGTGCGCGCCTCCGAATCGGCTTTGCCCGACGCCTCGATCACCTCGATCAACTGGTCCAGCACCGCCACCCGCTGCGGCAGCGTCGCTTCCACCTGCTCGGCGAACTCGGCCGCGGTGCGATGGCGGTAGGTGATGCCGGGATAACCGGCCAGCATCGCGAAGTCACCGGCCTGCGGCCCATCGGTGGCGATCTGCAGATGCGCCGGCGGCTGGTACGGCACGTTATCGGCGCTGTAGTCCGCCGGCTTGCCGTCCTTGCCCACGTAGGCGCGCAGCAAGGTGAAATCGCCGCTGTGCCGCGGCCACATGAAGTTGTCGATCTCGTCGCCGTAGTTGCCGATCGCCCGCGGCGGCGCGTACACCAGGCGCACGTCGCGCAATTCCAACTGGCGGATCCGATAGAAGTCCGTGCCGTAATACATGTTGGCTACGCTGCAGCGCACCCCGGCCTCGCGCTCGCAGTCAGCGACGATCCGCTTGCTCGCCGCATCCACCGCATCGTAGTAAGCGCGCCCGGTCTTGCCCTTGGCCGACCCCAGCACCTGATCGGTGACCTTGTCGAAACCCACCGTCACCAGCACCCGAAAATCCGGATTGGCGGCACGCTCGTCGGCGCGATCCCGCGCGATGAACCCGTTCTCGATCAGGTTCTCCTTCGCCGAGGTGTTGTACTGGATCACCCCGTAGGCGACATGGTGATTGGTCAACAGCAACCCGTCCGTGGACACGAACGCCCCGGTGCCACCCCCGACCTTTACCACCACACTCAGCGGCGGACGTGTTACCTCGGCCAGCATTTGCGGATCGCCCTGCAGCCCTTCATCGCGCAAGGGATTGGGCCGCTCGGGCATTTGAGATGGCATCCACATGCCTTCGTCGGCGTGGGCGGTGCTGATGAGGCCGAGGCTTAGGGTGAGAGAGGCGGCAAGGGAATTGGGCAAGGGCATGCGGAAAATCGAGGCAAAGAACGTAACCGCGACCTTAGCCGGCTCATGCGAGCGCAGCAACCAAGGCACCGATCTATTCATCGGCGGAGAGATCTTTACCAATAACGATCCAGAATGCTTCCGACAAAAACGAGCGCATGGTCAGCCCGCCTCCTAAGAACCTATACACAGATGTCTACTATTAAATAGGTGAACCTGATTCCCGTCACCCATGCATCGGTAAATGATCGCAAATCACAAAATTAAAATTTCTGAATAAAATCACGATAATTCAAAATATCGCCTATATCTATATATTCGGCAAAGCTTTTTGTCGCAAAACTTGAGACGCAGAAAGTTATTATGGGATGGCCCAATGTAAAAAACCCATTGGTCATCTTCATAAAAGGAAACTGAACTAGGTGAATTAATCGCACCAAAATTTAAACCGACCATCCTATGTCTAGCCCCACGTCCACTGTCGCCCTGAGACCTAGCTTCGCTTACAAGCACCTCTACAAATACGCCACCTTCGCTTGCACCTATTTCTTTAAAAGCAGTAGGCAGCTTATGGAAGACTTCCTTCTTTGTTTCACCAATGGTTAACCCATAAGCTTCACCCGCACTAACAGCCCGATTTATGTACATCACCCAGTTATAAGCTAGACACCCAGCCAGGGAAGAAATCAAAAGGACAGGAATTGCAAATAAAAGTAATAGTGGCTTTCTCATGATTACTTCACATTGACGACCGGCTTTATTATAACGTTTTTTCGAGCCGAGTTAACCTTTTCTTGACTTGAACCCGGCTGTAACTTTCCATTATCCACACGTGGTGAACCGCCATCTGATTCCTGGGCTATAGCACCCGCAGCACTATTACTGTTAAATCCTCCAGAAACCTCCGGAACATACGAATAATCAAAAGATGAAGATATAGAATCCGAGACTGACTTAACGACGTCATCAGTCGCCTCAATTTTGCGAAATGTCACATCCGAGCCTTTGGTGCCTATGCTTTCCCAGGCAGCCCTGTCCATTGCAGATGTATTTGCATTTGGCCCCTCTGTGCTCGACGTTACCTCGCCCATGGGGCCGGCCGTAGTAATTCCGAAAGATCTGACAGTAGCGTTTGGGTCCCCTGGGGCGCTTGCATTATGGACGATAAAGTTGTGGTTAACTATCTTGCTTAGGCCGTAAAAATTCAAAGGCCTACTAACCAAGAACGACTCCCGCCCATCCAAGTCAACAAATTTATATGGGTTATTGTTAGCATACCAATATCTATTGAAGCCGTCTTCACCTCTCACTGCTATTGGATCAACACTAAGAAATCTCCCTAGCTCTTGATCATAATAGCGCTGCTCCATGTAGGTCAGTCCAGTAGCCATATCCATGACATGACCTGTGTAACCTGGCATGTTTGTTATAGGACGATTTAACAAACCACCGTATGGCTCATACTCGCTTCGCTCCACAACGTTACGGTCTTTGTCCGTTATTAAAACCACAGACCCCAAGCCATCCGTGTGGACGTAGCGAACCGTCTGCGCCGAGGCACCAAAAGCAACGAACAATGAAAGGGCGGTTGCAGCCAACAGGCGCAGGGCCACATGAATCCCATGGAAGTTTGACATCACTCGTCCTTGCGAGTTGGAACCATCGACACGCGATGTAGAGTCGACTTTTCTAATTAAAGTCGGATCGACAACGCTTCCCGTAGTAACATTTCGATAACGTACCCGACGAAATCCACGATACAGATTCCGCCAGAGCAGGCTTAGTTCAGGTAGACCTCAAGCATATAGCAACCATTGGTCTGCACATCGATCTTGTGTTTGTTCATCAATGCCGTCATCAATAACGCAAGTAAAGCATTGCGACCCGGTTGGTCGTCCTGAAAATGCAGGACGTGGTTTCCGGGCGCAGCCTTGCATTCTGCTGTCGTATCTGAAAACCATACAAAATGATCGGCATCAGCCTGATATTTGCCCAACTGCGCGACGTCGACGTTCTGCATCGATTCGTTTGCTGATGCCTGACAACTCATGGAAGTAATGAGCAGTAAGGCCCTGCACTTGAATTTCACACTCACCTCGAACTGAACAAACCTACACTAGCGTACAGTGGCTTCATCGAAAAATGCTTTCAAAGCCAACCGGTGATGAAAAATTTATTTCTTCAACCTTATAGAGACAACTTTCGTGCGGTTGCCAAAAACACAATTTCCGGAATCGACTATCAATTCAACGTCCGCATTTGTCGTAAAAGCTGCCAAAGCCATTGCGGCAAGCTCCTTATACGAAGGATCATTTGAAGTTATTCCAAAATCATTGAGGTCTGAGGTACAACCATATGGGCCATCACTAGAGCTGTGGATCGCAATTCCCTCGCCGTTCCAAGCATTTTCGATATAGGTGATTTTCCCTACCCAAACGACTTGGGGAGACGCCTGTGCCTGCCAGCACGCGATGGATCCAACAATCACCATCAGAAAGCCAATTAATTTTGAAGTCATACGATTACCCCATTGAAGATAGTGATAGGCGTCCGCATAGGTAAGCGAGTCAACCTGCATGACCTAGCTGTTCAACAATAGCTGGTACAGCAACGGCACGATATCTACCGCGGGCCGCTGGTCATGCTTCACGTTCGAAGCCGTGGTGCAGTTGCCGTCCGCGGTGCACGCCGTGACTCGGTACGAGTAGGTCCCTGCCGGCCTGGCCAACGAAGTCCAGTTACCCTGGCTGCCGTCGTACACCGAGGTCCAGGTGACGCCGTCCACGCTCTCTTCCACCACATAGCGGGTCGCACCGGAGACCGGGTTCCAGTTGACGTAGTCCTTGACCGAAGCGAGCTGCCCCAGCGGCCAGTCGGCTTCGGCGACCAGGCTGCCACCCAGGAGGATGTAGTCGGTGGACTTGGACTGGCGCTGGTTCTTCTGGAAACGCAGTGCACCGGACTGGTCGTACAGCGAGCCGATGTTGCCGGCGCTCTGCAGCGCCAGCGTGCGGCGGCCGTTGCCGTCGTAGCGATAGGTCTCCTTGCCGGTCGCCTGGCGCAGGCGGTTGCCGTAGTCGAACACGAAGGCCTGGCCGTTCTTGTTGCTGAGGTTGCCCTGCGGGTCGTAGCTCATGCCGATGACCGTGCTGCCGCCGCAACCGCCGGTCTTGACGTTGGTGAGCTGCCAGTTGGCGTCGTAGCAGTAGTAGTGATCGCGACCCGGCGCAATGACGTGGGTCAGGTTGTCGAGGACGTCGTAGCTATAGGTGGCCGTACCAAACATCGGCGACTCGGCCTTGATCAGCCGGTCCATGCCGTCGTAGGTCATGGTGCGGTTGCCGCGCTGGTTGCGCCCGGTGGCGCCGTCGCTGATACCTGCGACATTGCCATTGGCGTCGTAGTCGTAGCCATCGCTGAGGAACGCGGTGCCGCCGTAGGCATCCTGGCTGGTATCCGGCAACTGACGCGCGTTCTGCGTCATGGTGTGGACGATGCCGTTGCCGTAGGTGAACTGCTTGATCGCGCCGTTCGGGTAGTAGCTCACGCCGGTGGCATAGCTGCCCGCCTGGGTCGGTTGCCCCAGGGCATTGGGCGCGTAATCCACCGTCTGTCCCGATGGATAACGATGCGCAGCAAGGTTGCCGTTGGCATCGTAGGCATAGCCCAGTGCCCAGGTCTCGCCATCGGCCTGGCCCTGGCTCTCGGCGATCAGCAGACGGCGCTTGTTGTAGGCGTAGCTGTTGTAGGTGGCGACGCCGTTGTTGGTGGTGGTGATCTGCTTGACCGCCCCATCCGGCCAATAGCTCCAGGCCTGGTTGCCGTTGCCGTCCGGGAAGCTCAGCGCCTTGATCCGGTTACGCACATCGTAACTGCGATCGACTCGGCGGGCGGAGGCAAAGGCCGAGTCCGCATCGCATGAGGTGGTACTGGGCAACGCCAAGCCCGCCGCACTCCACACCAGATTACCGGCAGCGTCGTAGCCGTTGGCGGTGGCGCCGGTCTCAGGCTCCACCGTCTTGCAGAGCTGCTGGTAGGTGTCGTAGACGTAACTGCGGGTGACCGACACGGTGCCGCTGGCGTCGCGGCGCCGAATGGAGAGCGGCTTGCCGAAGACGTCGCGGTTGATTTCGGTGGTGGCCCCTTCTGGATGCTGGATCCAGGTCGGGGTCGTGTAATCGGGCTTGTCGAAGACCTGATAACCGGTCATGGTGCTGTTGCCACGCGGATCGGTGACGCGGGTCTGGTTGCCCGGCAGGTATTCTGTCAGCGTAGTCAGTCTCGTCGACGCCGACAACTCACTATCTCGGGAAACCGAAGTCGTGCGCCCCAGCGCGTCATAAGTAATCCACGTTCCTACGCTGAGCGCGTCGCTGCTCCCAGGATATGAAGTAAAGGTAGTGCGTCCCTCATGATCGTAGGCGAAGCGCTGAAAGCGCTGCGTCCCCGCTTCGTTGTCCGCATCGTACTCGCGGGTAAGCAGCGGCCGCCACATCGCATCGAAATAGGTCAATTTGCGCGCCTTGCCAGTGGTCACAGTTTGCCGCCAGTGGCCCTCCGGCAGACCATATTCGCTTGCGTTGACCTGTTCGAACACCTGCGTCGTAGCATTCCAGGCAATGCTATCGCCGGCCGGGTAGGCAATGCTGGTTAGCCGTCCCATTGGATCGTACTCATACTGAGTGGTGCCGCCGTTTGTATCGGTGACCGCAGTAATCCAGCCCGCATCGTTGACGTCGGCCAACATCACAGTAGTGTCGGCGAAATGAATCGCTTGGGGAATGCCAAGCTTCCAGTCGGCGAAGCGCGTAACGCGCTGGTTGCCGTCGGTTGCCGTCGCCAGCGTACCATCCGAATTGTAGGTGAAGGTTTGCTGGAGTTTCCCGAAAGACCAGCGCTGCACCGGCATCGCTCTGGCATCGTAGCTGATTTGCGCTTCAACTATCCCGGTATCCGCGTTGGTGCTCTTGGCGCTCTGGCCCAATATCCATTTAGTCAAATCATCATAATATTCTTTCAACTCCGTACGACTATACCACGCACTATAAAGTTGCTCTTTTGTTGGGCGAGCAAAATTATCGAAGGCCATGACATCTCGAACAAAATAGGTATCGCCCTCGACTATTGTAACCCTTTTTAATGGGCGATTAATGTTGGCCAGAGGGTTTGGCAATTCCAGCAAGGTCGCACCGATTTGATCTGGAAAAGGTTGATTGGGAGTCTGATCATCAGAAACATATTCATTTATAGTGGATCTAGCAAGAGATCCATTCGAATTAAAGTTCTTTACACCGAGCAAACGCCCCGCATTAAGGCCATACATATATCCGAACTCATACTCAGTCGAAGAGCCATCTGGCTCTTTAACTATGGTCGTCTTTGATGGAACGCAAGTTGGGCAAGGATCGGTTGCAGACCCTGTCGTATAGTAGTCAATGCCTGGCTCAATATTAGAATAGACCCATTTTTGCTCCGCCAGACCAGGCCCGGACACTTTTTTTCTATATAGCTGAAATCGGTCAAAGTACGCGGGCACCCAGGGATGAGGTACATCGACAATCTTTCCATTTTGACATGGCGGCAATGGCGCATGCGTCAAATGCGATCGTTCATAAGAAAAATGAAAATCTCCAGTTAATCCCGCTGGATTGACAACCTGGAAATCAAAATCACCATAGCGCTGCGCCGGCTCTTTCGTACAAGTCCTGATCTTAGGCAAATCCACTTCAAAAAGGGGGGTCAGACTCCCTGCAGTTATATTGTATCTCCAGGAAGTTCCATCAGGCAAAATGACAGATTTGAGTCGATAACGATCTGGATTAGGTGGGTACTTATGTGTTTCATAGATATACGTCCATGTTCTTTCGCCCGCCCTCACGAACTGGACATTTCCATTTTCATCATAATTGAAAATTATCTTACGACCGTCACTGGAATTTATTGATACAAGTCGATCGCCAGAATAGCTATAATTAACCCATCCACCAAACCTATCTTCTATTCTGCTAACCAAAAAATTCACTCTGACACGAAGCACTGCCTGTCCCATTGGACTTTGAGATTGATAAACAACAGGTGCAATTGAATGAACCATTGCATGGTTAAAATAAAATTTCTGGCCTTGTGGCGATAAGGCAAAAAAACTCTCCCCCTTATAGCCATTATCGGTGCCTGCAAGACAGCCTATTTCCCATTTCTCTGCAGTTACCCAAGGATATGAATTTCCATCCGATACTTGCGCAGACTTTGGCTGATTATTCACCAAGAGTTCACTTTCATTTTCTGAACTTACGTGCAAATAGTAACCATGCCATATGTCTTTTAGCGTGCCAGATAGGTTTTCTAGCGCTGCATCTGGCTTACTTGGAATGGAACAACGAGCATACGGTGAGGAGCTTTTTGTGATCCAGCCCTTTTCCTGAAGAAAATCTCCATATATCCTAGGTATATCTATATTCCAATCAGCAAAACCAGGGAGACCCCTATAAGTGTCTGCCCCAAAAGAAATAGGGAATTCCCGCCCAATCTGAACTGGAATACTATTGTTTCCAGGCAAACTCACATCAAGAGCATGAAATGATGCCGTTAGATCAAATAGCCGCAAATTTTGTCCGAACGCATCATCATTCAATGGATTGACGACAGATGATGATTTGATAATTTTCTGATATTCTTCATTTGGAATGACTCCTTCGTCCGCAAATACAACATCTACAAAACCCAATAGTGTTGCCAGCAGAACAAATGGCACTAGGCTCGTGCCCAATCTAGTAATCATGCCTCACCCCTATGTTATTCAGGAAACCCCTAAACCAACCGCGAGTAAATTGTTCCGCCCCAGGAACAACCGTGCGCGATCTTCGCATTGAATATTCAACTGATATAAATAAAATAATGCACGTGCTGCACCAAGAGTTGAGCAGCCTCGCTGCTTAACTCATTGCCTGCATTTCATGATGTTCATTTTCTGAAGGAACAATATGAATTGCTCGATCATTCATGCGAGCCGCCCCTTAAGCACACGCATCAACTGTATAGGCAAACCGGTCTCGGACTGATCAACATCAACATGCCGGAATGAAAACCGCCCGGTATACAGATCGACGTTCTCACCAAATGGGTTATCCCCAACTGGCTTTACCTATTGTAAAGTGTGCATTCGAATAGCAACTTCATTTTCTGGAGTTACCGCCGAAAGTGCTCCCCTGGTGACAAGTAAGACAAACAAAGATGGACGAGGTTACGCTCTGCCCCTGTCGATGAACGTACATTGATCGCCCCTTCGCCACCGGCGCGGCGCCGACAGTTACATAACCTGCATGGTATCTGAGCAATTTGTCAAGGAAATTTCACACTCTACACCGCCAAAGACCGATCCTACTTCTCCTTCCGCCAATTCACCGACCCACGGTTCTCCACCGTGCTCGATTCCACCTCGGCGTCGAAGCCGCGGCCCAGCAGATATTTCAGCGTCAAGACCGAGCCGCTGCCGATCAGCGACACGCCGTAGCTGACGTAGAGTTTCGGCGAGAGATATTTGCCGAAGCCCACCACCGAGCCGCCGAGGGTGCGCGACTGGCTGACGCCGGCGTCGTCGAAGCCGAGCCTGGCGCCGAGTTGCGAGGCGAGCAGGCCGCTGCCGGCCGACAGCGCGCTGGCCGCGGCGGTGACCTGGTCGGCTTCGGCGCTGCTGGTGTTGCTGAGGCTGCGGCCCAGCACCAGGTAGGACATCGCCTCCGATTGCGACATCGACGGGTCCGACCACACGTCCGCATGCGGGGCGGTGGCGCGGCCGGTGACGTCGATGCCGGCGGTGACGTCGCCGACCTGGCGCTGCGCGCGGATGTTGATGCGCGGGTCGGACACGATGTTGTTGCTCCAGGTGAGCTGGCCACGGGTGATGGTCAGGTCCTGCCCGTACGCCTTGTACTTGCCGCTGACGTCCAGCCCGCCGGTGGCGGTGGTTTCGCGGCCCGGCCGCGAGCGCACCTGCATGGCGCCGGTCAGTGCGCCCTTGAGGCCGAAACCGGCCATCTTGACCTGGTCGCCCAGGGTCACGCGCAGGTCCATCTCCAGCGGCGAGGTCGGCGTGGCCTCGGGGTCGGCCGGATCCAGCACCACCACGTCCTCGGACAGCGAGGTGCCGCGATCCAGCCGCTCCAGGTCGATGTCGGCCGAGGGCACGGTGACCTGGCCGCTCAGCATCATGGTCTTGTTGGCGATGCCGAACTGCAGGTCGGGATTGGCCACCGCGCGCAGTTCGGCGGTATTGGACACCAGCACGTTGGTGCCGCGGATGTTCAACTGCAGCGGCGTGCGGTCGCCGTACCAGGACAGGCCGCCATCGACGTTGAGCGTGCCTTCGCCGGACTTGACCGAGGCGACGATGCGCGCCGAGCCGTCCGGCTGCGCGTCGAAGCGGCCCTTGCCTTCGCTCAGGGTGAGGCCCAGCGCCGGCAGTTCGCCGGTGAAGTTGCTGAGCGTGGCGTCGCCCCCCATCGCCGGTTGCGAGCGGGTGCCGCGCAGGCTGACGTGGCCCTCGACCAGGCCCTTGGGCCGGACCAGATCCGGCGAGAACAGCTCCAGCCAGTACAGCCGCGCCATGTTCATGTAGATCTCGCCGGTGAGCGGCGCGTACGCATCCCAGCCGGTGTCGACGGTGGCGTCGACGAAGCCGTCGCCCTGGAAGCCGATGCCGAGCTTGGAGTGGATGTGCTGGGCGCTGAAGTCGGTGACGAAACTGAACTGGTCGTAGCGCAGCAGTTCGCCGCGGGCGTTGTCGCCCAGGCGCAGGCCGCCTTCGCGCGAGGCCAGGCGCAGCGAACCCTGCCAGGCGTTGCCGGCCGGCTTGAAGCTGCCGTCGATGGACAGGTCGCCGCGCAGGTACATCTTGCGGCCGTTGCTGGGCGGCAGCCATGGCTGCACCAGGGCCAGCGGCAAGGCGTCGCCGCGCAGGGTCAGGCCCTGCTTCGGCCAGTCGGCAGACACGCACAAGGCGCCGCCACTGCCCGGGGCCAGGCAGCTCTCGGACAGGCTGAAAGCACTGCCGGCCACGCTGAAATTGGCCGCCTGCCGCAGCTGCCATGGTTCGCCCTTGGCCGGTGCGATGCGCAGCGTGTTCAAGGCGCCCTGCCAGCGTGTGCCGTCGCGGCGCACCTGCCCGGCCAGGGCCAGCGCGCCCATGTCGTTCTCGGTCTTGGCATCGAGCTGCAGGTTCTCGACCGCGCCGCGCGCGTCCACGCTCAGCGTCTGCAGCAGCACGCCGGCGTTGATCGCGCTGCCGCGCAGGGCGAGTTCGCCGCCGTTGCCGCGCCAGGGCAGGCGCCCGCGCAGGCTGAGGCTGTCGGCGCTGTAGCTGTCCCACTTCAGGCCGCTGCCGGTGAGGTCGGCGGTGAGGTCGGGGGCGTCGCGGCGGCCCTTGACCTGCACGCTGCCGCGCAGGCTGCCGGCGCCGCCGGGCAGCAGGTCGGCCAGTTGCAGCGGCTGCAGTTGCGCGTCCACGTCGAGCTGGTCGCCGACCTTGCCCTGCGCCTGCAGGCGGCTGTCGCCCAGGCTCAGTTGCAGCTTGCCCTCACCCTGGCTGCCTTGCAGGGCGAGCTTGGCGTTGGCGTCGAGCGGGCGGCTGCGCAGGCGACCATTCAAGCGTGGGATGTCGAGCGTGGCCTGGTAGCCGGCGGCGCTACCATCCGGGCGCGCCGGCAACTGCTTGCCCTGCGAAGCGAAGGTGCCGGACAGCTTGCCGTCCCAGCCCGGCGCGAAGTAGCCGGGGTCGAAGCCGGCCAGCGTGCCTTGCACGTCCCAGTTCAACTCGGGCACCCAGGCCACGTTGCCGCCCAGGTCGAGCGTGCCGCTGGGCATGGTCGCGCGCACCTGCTTCAGCTGCGCCTGGCGATCGTCGCCGCGCACGTCCAATTGCAACTTGGCGCTGTCCTTGCCGCGGGCGACGGTGGCCTCGCCGTAGGTGGCCCATTGCTTCAGCGTGCCGGCCACGCCCAGATTGGTCTCGACCAGCTTGATCGGCACCGCAGGCGCGTCCGGGGTGGACGGGTCCGGCGCCGTGGTGAACGTCATGCCGCTGGCATTGACCGCGAAGCGCAGCTGCGCATTGTTCGGGTCGCGCAGATCGGCGGTGCCGCGCAAACGCAATTGCCCGTCGAACGCGCGCAGCTGCAGCGGCGCGACCGTGAGCACCTGGTTGTCCAGGCTCAGGTGCGAGGGATCGAGCACGAGCTTTTGCCCGTCGCGCGACAGCTCGCCCTGCAGATCGGCATTGCCGCCCTTGCCTTTGGCATGCAGGTCGAAGGCCAGCGGCACGGACGCCGGGGCATCGTCGGCCGGCGGCACCAGCAGCGACGGATCCAGCGCCTTGCTGCTGGCGGCGAATTCCCACACCGGATCGGTGCGGCCGGTGAACACCAGCGTGGCGCGCAGCGGCGCCGGCGCGTTGCCGGCGATGGCCACTTCCATCTTGTCCAGGTCGCCGCGTGCGACCAGGCCCAGACGCGCCGGGGTGCGCCCGCGCGCGGCCGGCAACACGGCGCTGGCGGTGAGGTCGGCGGTGTAGTCCTGGCCCGGCAGGTAATCGCCATTGACGCGGAAATCGCCGCGGTCGCTGTTCACCACCACCTGGGTGGCGCGGAACTCGCCGTTGGCCACTTCCACGCCGCCGCGCAGCGTACGGATGTCGATCATCGGCTGCTGCGCCTGGGTGATGCGCAGCCCGTCGATGGCGATCCGATCGGCCTGCAGCGCCAGCGGCACTTCGATCTGCGGCAACGACTGCGGCCAGCGCGGCAGTTCGAACGGTTCGTTGCTCTTGGCCAGGTTGAGCGTGGCGTTGGTCAGCTCCAGCGCGTCCAGTTGCAGCTTGCGCCCGAGCAGCGGGCGGATGTCTGGATCCAGGTAGGCGCGCTCGGCGGTGAAGTGGATTTCGTTGTAGCGGAAATCCAGGTTGTGCAGGATCAGCGGCCCGGCAAGCGGCCCTTCGGCGCGCTCCCAGGTCAGGGTGGAGCCGGCCGGCAGCCGCGCCACCACCTGCGCCAGCAGCACGTCGCGCCCGGCCACGGTCTGCAGCAGCCAGTACAGCGCAATCACCGTCAGCAGCACCAGGCCCGCAATGGTCAACGCCGAGCCCCACCAGAAGCGCTTGCGCCGGTAGAAGCGCGGGCGCCGCGGCGGCGGCGGCGTGGCGGGCGACGTCGGCTCCAGCGGCGCGCTCACAGATTGGCTCCGATGTTGAGATAGAGCTGGAACTGCGAATCCGGATCGTTCAAGCCATGCGCGATGTCCACCCGCACCGGACCCACCGGCGAGCGCCAGCGCAGGCCGAAGCCGACGCCGGTGTGCCAGTCCGGCGTATCGTCGAAGGCGCTGCCGCTGTCGACGAACACCGCGCCGCCCCACGGCCCGCCTTTGAAGTAATGCTCGTACTCGGCGCTGCCGGTGAGCACGTGCTTCGCGCCGAGCGCGAAGCGGTCCGGCCGCGCCGTACGCGGGCCGACCTCGCGGAACGCGTAGCCGCGGATGCTGTTGTCGCCGCCGGCGAAGAAGCGCAGGCTCGGCGGCATCGCCACCAAGGCGTCGGTCCAGGTGCTGCCGGCTTCGCCGCGCAGGATCAGCCGGTCGTTGTCGCCGATCCCGTGGAACCAGTTCACCCGCATGTGCGCCTGCACGAAGCTGGCGTCGGACCCCACACCCTCGGCGCCGCCGCGCAGGCTGATGTTGCCGCTGAAGCCCTTGCGCGGGAACACCTTGTCGTCCACGCCGACATAGTCGGCTTCGATCTGCGGATAGAACAGCGTCGAGGTCTGGTACAGCGCGCCGTCGAAGACCTCGTCGGTGGCGTAACGCCAGCGCTCGCGCAGCGCGTTGATCGAGGCGATGGCGGTCCAGTGCTCGTTGATCTGCCCGCTGCGGCTGCCGGTAAGCTTGACGTTGCGCAGGTCGATGTAGTCGGTCTGTTCGTCGTAGACGCGCAGCGAGGTGGTGTACCAACCGTCGAGCCAGCGGAACGCCGGGATCCGGTAACTGGTGATGAAGCTCTTGCGCTTCTGCGCGTAGTCCAGCTGCGTGCTGAGCTTGTGTCCGCGGGCGTTGACGTAACGGCGGTCCACGCCCAGGCGCACACCGGCACCGCTCTCGCTGCCGTAGCTGAGGCCGGCGGTATAGATGCTGCGCTTGGCGCGGGTGAGGTTGACGTCCACCGGCACGTCGCCGTTGGCATCGGCCTCTTCCGGCTTGGGCTGGATGTCGATCACGCTGAAGTAGTCGAGCTTGACCAGCGACTCGCGCAGGCGGTCGAGCTTGCCCTCGTGGTAGTAGCTGCCCTCCTTCCAGTAGACCAGCGGATCGAACAGCTTCTGGTTGAAGTAGTCCTGGTGGAAACGGATCGGGCCCATGTTGTAGCGGCGGCCGCTGTCCCAGCTCAGGTCGATGTCGGCGGCGTGGTCGGCGCGGGTCACCCCCACCTTGCGCTGGGTGAAGTCCGCGTCGAAGTAGCCACGCTCGGCCAGGCGCCGGGTAATGGTGACCTTGCTGGTCTCGTAGACGCTGCTGACGAAGACGTCGCCCTGGCGCGGACGGAAGTTCTTCAGGTCTTCGCCCAGGTAGCGGTCGTCCTCGGCCGGGCCGGTGATGCCCACATGGAAATTGCGCACCCGGATCGGCTCGCCCTTGTCCACGTGCACCACCACGGTCAACTTGTCGTCCTGGCGCGGCGCTTCAACGGTGATCTTGGGCGTGAAGTAGCCGAATGGCTCCAGCGCCTGCCGGGTCTGGCGTTCGGCCTGGCTCAGCAGATACTCCAGGCGCGACTCGCCCTGGTCCTTGCCAATGGCGTCGTACAGCGACAGCGAGACCTGGATGTTCTCGATCATCGCCGCGTCCTCGTCCTTGTTCAGGCCCTGGATCTGCACCTTTTCGATGACGCCACGGGCCTCGGCGAGGCCGGCCAGGGAGAGCAGGGACAGGACGGTGGCGAGACGGGGGATGGGTCGCATGGGCGTCAGAATACCGGCACCCCATGTGAAGCTGTTAACTAGACGTTTGTTATGCGTGACCGGGATGTCGGGTGCGGCGGCCTTTGCGCAGGGATGTTTCGCGGTTCCAGACCCACCGCAGCGGTGCGTCTGCGTCGCGAGTCGCTGCCGAAGGCACCGCTTGCCAAGCCGCTGCCGCGGCGCCACGCTGGCCGCTCCACCCGCAGGAGCGCCGCATGTCCACCGTGATCGAGACCGCGCGCCTGCTGCTGCGCCGACTGGACCCCGAGCGCGACGCCGCGCCGATGCTGGCCCTGCTCAACGACCCCGGCTTCCTGGCGCACATCGGCGACCGCGGCGTGCGCGACGAAGCGCAGGCCAGCCGCTATCTCGCCGACGGCTCGGTGCGCAGCTACGCCGAGCACGGCTTCGGCCTGTATGCCGTTGAGCGTCGCGACGACGGCGCCTGGATTGGTGTGGCCGGACTGGTCCTGCGGCCGACCCTGCCCGCGCCCGACCTGGGCTATGCCCTGCTGCAACCCTATGCAGGCCACGGCTACGCCAGCGAGGCCGCGCGCGCGGTGCTGGCGTACGCGCGCACCGTAGTGGCGCTGCCGCGCGTCTACGCGATCGTATCCCCGGGCAATGCGCGCTCGCTGCGGCTGCTCACCGCGCTGGGCTTCGTCGCCCATGGGCGCGTGCGGCTGAGCCCGGAAGCGGCCGAGGTCGAGCTCTATCTGTGCGAACTGCATGCGCCCCAGGAGCACGCCTGAGCATGGACAGCTTGCACACACTGCGGCTGTTCGCCGATTACAGCCAATGGATGAACCAGCGCCTCTACGCCGCGGCCGCGACCCTGCCGGACGCCGCCATCGCCGAGCCGCGCGGCGCCTTCTTCGGATCGTTGTTGGGCACGCTCAACCACCTGGTGGTCGCCGACACGATCTGGCTGCAGCGCTTTGCCCAGCATCCGGCACGCCACCCGGCGCTGCAGGCCATTGCCGCCAAACCAGTCCCGACCGCCCTGGATGCGCCGCAGGCCGACTGCCTGGCGGACCTGCGGACGCAGCGCGAGTCCCTGGATGCGACGATCGCTGCATGGATGACGGAACTGCAGCCGGACGACCTCGATGTGGCGCTGCGCTATCGCAACACCCGCGGCGAATCGCACGGCCGGTGCTTCGGCGACCTGCTGCTGCACTTCTTCAATCACCAGACTCACCATCGAGGCCAGGCGACCACCCTGCTCAGCCAGGCGGGTGCCGATGTCGGCGTGACCGATATGCTGGCGGTAATTCCGCAGGTGGAGGTGGGGTGATCCTGCAATCGCAGGCCGCTGCGTTCGATGAGCGACTTGGCGTGTTACCAAGTGCTTTTAGCAATGCGCTTTTGTCGTGACGTAGCGGGATCTGTCTTAGCGATTGTAGGAGCGGCTTCAGCCGCGACAGGCATACCCGGTAGGGCACATCGCGGCTGAAGCCGCTCCTACACATGAACCTCCGTGTTTACAGGAGGCTCCTCTAGAGGACACCCGCACCGCGTCACTCGGCACCGTGCTGCGCCTGCAACTGCGCCACGATCTCGCGCAACTCCGCCACCTCGGCTTCCAGCGCCTGCACCCGGCTTTCCAACTCGTCATTCCCCGACGCCGCCGGCCGCGCCTTGAACGTGGCCGCCAACGCCTCCGCATCCACCGGACCGGTGAGCAGATGCATGTAGCGGTCCTCGCGCTGCCCGCTGGCACGCGGCAACTGCACCGCCAACTGGCGCTGCGCCAGCCGTTCCAACTGATGCCTGACATCGTCCGCATCGGCGAAGCGCGCCATGCGCTCGGCGCGCGTCAGCAACTCATTGGCGGTCTGCGGACCACGCAACAGCAGCAGGCCGAGCAAGGCCACCTGTTGCTGGGTCAGATCCAATGCCGCAGCCAGCCGATGCTCGTAGCGTTCGGCGCGCGAAGAGAACTGCTGCCGCACCAGGCCACGCCCCTCCAGTTGCCGCAGTGCGTGCTGCACATCCCCCGGGCTCAACGACATCACCGGCTCGCGCGAGGTCTTCTGATTGGCCGCCACCACCGTCGCATTGACCGTGAGCGGATAGGCATCCGGCGTGGTCGCCTCCTTCTCGATCAGGCAGCCGAGTGCGCGGGCTTCGGTGGTGGAAAGGATGGGGATGGTGGGGGTGTCGGTCATCGCGTGGGGCTTCCTGCTGGTCAGGGGCGAAGCATACTGCTTGAGAGTTTCGGCTCTGCGGGCTGCTGCCGTGCCGCTCGTGATGCCCTCCTTGACAGGTTGTTGCCGACGGTCAGGCTGGTTGCATCGCCACCACGCGTCAGGCCCGACTCATTGCGCAACGCAGTCGGCTGTAGCGTGAGGTTGTTGCCCGCCAGCAGCGCAGCGCTGTTGCCCGCCTGCACGGTGGTGCCGGTGAGGCTGAGGTCGCGGCCGGACTGCAGCAGCAGGTTGTTGCCGGCCGTGATGCCCGAACGCAGGTCGCCGCCGGCGAGGGCGTCACGGGTCGTGCTGGTCAGGTCGCGGCCGGCACTGAGCAGCTCGTCCCGGCGGCGATCCGGCCGCCGGAGTTCAGCAGATACTGACTGACCTGCAACGCCACGGTACCGCCGGAGACGATGCGGCCGTGGTTGAGCTGATAAAGTCAGACAAGCAACCCATTGAAATCGTACATGTACTCTTCAAATTCCAGCAATGTCCAAATGTGCCCATCCAATCTATCTACGCGAACAACCCCTCCAGCCTTCTCTAGACAACTATCGACAATATTAAATGTTTGATAAAGAGGGAGGTCAGGAGACAATAAAACCCCTTCTTCTGCAACGTTTGCACCGATAGAAGAAGCGTGTTTTTTTGCGAAGTGCAAACATTCCGATTTACCAAGCAATCTCTTCTCTTTATAACAGTGGGGAACACTGAAACAGTTGATGCCAAGAGATCGTAAATCGATCAAAATTCTGACCAAATTAATTCTTTCAATTTTAACTCCAAAGTATCCCTGACAACCACCATCCTTGTACCGAAAATTTTTATCGCATACCCCTATCAGCTTGAGCCTTTCCGATGCCACCACCTCAAAACTAAATAAGTCACACTTAAATCTATTTCTTGTAACAGTCATTTTTTTACCTCCGGCGTTATTATTACGATACCTCCTAACTTCTCGCCAGTTTTAGAAGCTTTACCCAGAACTTCCCTCAGATCGTTTACAGGAACAGAGTAGGAAGAACCAGTGCCTAGAGGCCATGGATCTCGAATGTACGCACGTCCGCTATCGATGGAATCAACAACGATAGCATGGAGGCCGCCACCAGAAGTTCTAACATTTACGATAACTGAAGAACTCCCATTTGCCGCCTCGGCTATTCTATCAATACTTGCACCTGACAAATATTCCGCAGAGCCTTTAAAGCCAAGATCGCGCAACCCATTTGGCATATCTGAAAGCCAGGCGCCACTATGATCGGTGTTAATAGCGCCCCGCACATAGAACTCTGGAATGTCATCGAGATTTGCAGCCATTCGACAACTTGCTGCGACACAGGAAATTTCAGTTGACTGCCCCATAACTTTACTTGGCGGCTCGTAAGGGCCAATGTTTTCTTTGAGAAACAAGCCCTCTCCGTTACCGGCTTTAGCTATTTCCGCATCTTTCTCCAATAACTTTGCCGATCGTGCAGCATCACTTGTTAGTGCCAATTCTAGCGGAGCGCCTCCCAACTTAGCCCCTTCTCTGAGGGCCACCTTTTCCGCAGCACCTGCAACAACTTGTGCAGCCTTTCGCTCTGCGAAGCTCGCGGCACTGCCGATGCTATGCCCCCCCCATAGCATCGCCAAGGAGAACATCTGCTGCCCCCACTGCCAGTGCATTGCAGGCAATTGGATTTGCAAAGCATGCCGTTATAGCGGCCGGGGTCGCCACGACGCCGACGGCAGCTCCACCGCCAACTACGAGCCCTGTGGCAGGGAGCGCCAGCACGCCCCGGCCAGAGGATCCTATCTGCGTCTGTGCAAACGTCAGCAACTCGGGGTTGTAGTTCGCCTGCAGGGTTGCGTGTAGGTGCCGCCCGCGCTCAGGTTGACGTTGCCGCCCAGGCTGCCGACGCTGCTGGCCACCTGCGTCACCGTGGCGTTGTCGTCGCGGCGCTTCTCGGTGTGATAGCCGGAGAAACGCTCGGTGTCGGAAATGACCACCGTGCCGATGGCCTTGTTGTCCGAGACGTTGGCGTTGCCGGCGGTGTCCTGCCCGCTCTGGATGGTCAGGTCGCCCGCGGCATGCATGGTCACATCGCCCGTTGCCGCGACATTGCTGGCGGTCAGGGTGATGTCGCCCTTGGTCGTGCTCAGGTTGGCGTTGCCGCCCACCGACAGTTGCGTGCCGGTGATGGTGTCGCTCTGGCCGTTGCCGTTGCCCTTCAGGTTGTAGTTGCCGAACGGCAGGCCCGCCGCATTGTTGAAGCTCCAGCCCTTGCCGCGACTATCGTTGCCGCTGGACTCGGTGGTATGCGCCACGCCCAGGTCGATGTTCTGGCTCGCCAGCAACAGCGCGTTGCCCTCGGCCGACAGTTGCGTGCCCTGGCTGGTGATCGAGCCGTCGCTGGCGAGCAGGGTCAGGTTGCCCCCGGCGCTGACCTGGCTCACCCGCGCGGTGCTGGTGCTGTCGTTCTGACCGGCAGTGGAGCTGTGCGATCCGGCCTGGATCACCACCGGCGTGAGTGCGGCCGCGGTGCCAGCCGTGTCGCCCTCGGCGCGACGGCTGAGCTTGCCCATGGTCGAGCCGCTGTCGGGCATGTTGCTGGTCGCCGAATCGCGTGCGCTGCGATACGCCGCGGCCGGGTCGTAGGTCACGCCGATGGAGAAGCCGCTGGACTTGCTCGACTGATTGGACTGGTTGTCCACCGTGTCCTGGGCCGCGAGCAACGCGATGTCCTTGGCCGCCAGGGTCAGATCCTTGCCGGCGGCGACGTCGGAGGCACCGATGGTCAGTTGATCGCCGGCACTGATCAGCAGATTGCCGTTCTTGGCACCGACCGCCGAGGCCACCTGGGTCGTGCTCTCGGTACTGCTGTCGCTGCTGCTGCGCGACTTGCCATAGCCGAGGCTAGCCACGCCGCCGGAGAAGCTGGCGCTGAAGCCGGACTTCTTCTGGGCGCTGCTGTGCGCCTCGCCGCTCTGGTCCTGCGCCGAGACGATGGCCACGTCGTTGCCTGCCACCAGGCGCGCGTCCTGCTGGGCCAGCACGGTCGAGCCGACCACGGCGATGTCGTTGCCTGCCTTGATCTGCACGCTGCCAGCGTCCAGCGAGGTGCCGACGGCCAGGCTGTCGTGCCACTCGTCATGCGTGGTCGTGGTCTTGCTGGACAGGAAGCCCTTTTTCTTTTTCTGCATGTCCTGCACGGCATCGTGCTGCTCCTGCTCGGCGAGCAGGTTGACGTCGTTGCCGGCGGACAAAGCCAGTGCGCCCTTGTCAGTGAATGCATTGACCGCAGTCAGGTTCAAGTCGTGGCCGGCGCTGAGCACCAAGTTGCCGCCGGCGATAAGCGTCTGCTGGTCGATGTTCTGGGTCGTGGTGGTCGTGACGACCTTGGTCTTGCCCTGGTGGGTCTGGTCGGCGACGGTGCGGCTTCGTCTAGCACCTCTAAAGCACTGTGCTACCTAAAACCGAGAAGGCATCAATAACAGCGATAATGCACGCGCGCATTTAAAATGGATTTTCAGCACCTCAAGACCTAAAGCGGTCAAATCGAGGAGAAGTACGCCAATCTATGGATATGTTAATCAGCCACACGCGGATCCGTGGCTCGTACAGATACCACCCCTAATCTGCGACAGTTACATCAAATACACCATCGCCATTTTTTATTTCATAAGCATGCCTAAATGATCCATCTGGATAATATACGATATAGCTACCTGTAGCCATTTCAACATCCATAATGTAGTCCCCGATTACGACTTCTGTTTTTAGAGCGCTAGAAATGCGAGAGGCGAACTCCCCAAGTGACTCGCCGTACAAATCAACGCAGCAGACGCCATTAATTAAAGTTTTGTAACCAATACTAGAGTATATAACCTCAATCCCAACTGAAATTTCTTGCTCCTCCAGGGAAAGAGAAAAAAATGAATCATAGTCGACCGTGGATTTTACGTTTCCGCCCATGCAGGCCAATACAACTGAGCCCACTTCCGTAAAATTAAATATTTCTCTTAGGGAAATTTCGAAAAGGGAAATGCTCATTTCTTACTCCCAAATAATTCAGCAAGCTTTTCTTCAGAAAATTCATCACCCCCCTTGTTCCCAGCTTTCAAAGTAGCCTGGAGACACTCCGGGAAGTAAGCCAAACCAGAGTTATCGATGTCAGTACCCCTAGGCACGTCCGATTCATCTTTCTATTTTAAAAATTCCTTGGTAGTCACCGAATTCAGAAAATTTCTCGTAGTTTTTATCAGGATTGAATTTTGAATTCGCAACCTCAGACTCGCGAGGATTGAACTTATCCCGCCTAATAAAAAGATCACCTTCTGGTTTAAAAATATAAGTGTCAGCAGCCGTAATTTCCTGTGCTTCGGCAATATAGTTTCTATAAACCGCCATTACCAAGAACCAACACCCCCCTTCAATGAGCTTGAATTGATACGAGATATATTCCCTAAGTAAATTGTCCAGAAAGCCGACGCAAACAAATCCTTTTTTTAAAAAAATCTCTGCAAACGCTGACGGAGAGGAAGCCGAATTGACCAGCACTGTGTATGGCTCACGTTGCTCATGCCGACTTTCGGCGACTTCCTTCGAATAAATTTCCAAAGGAATTTTTTCAGATTTAGACCAAGCACGGGAGTAATATAAATTCACTTGTACACCTTTGCCCAGCGGCGCGCCGTCGCCGCAGACCACCTGCGGCAGCACCTGCCGTCGGCTTTACGCGACTTGGCTACTGCGCTTGGTAGCAGCATATGACGCCCAATTACCTTAGTCGCTGACCCAGCTTAAGTTCGGCGTTGTTCTGCCAAAAAACTGCTTTATCGCAGATTTCACCAAATCAATGGAAACAACCATATTTTTGTCGTATTCGCCAAACTGCCCACCAGCACAAATTTCTACAAGACCGCCCTTTTTTTCTCCATTTTCAAGATGGAAATTTTTGAAGTCAGAGGAAGTCATAGTCACGATATATTTTCCCGCTCCTCCTCCGACTAACATCTGAGACCCATCTGACTTTTCGATAGAAACCAGCGTATGCCTATTACCATCCAGTCGATCTACCAGTTCAAAAACTTTTTCAAAATCCTCCGTTTCAAAGATATTCTCATTATTCATTGTTCCATTTCTAGAGTCGATTGAGATAATCATGTCACGGCCTTATAATAACAATTCCATCAGGGCCCACAACTTTCAGTTCAGAAAGACCCAGCTGCCTAACCATAGATCGAATGCCCCCATTTTGTCCACAAGCCGTAAATGGTTGTCTATCGACGTACAAAGTTAGGCTCTGACCGCTGACATCAATCTTCATAGTTTTTATCTGGTTTAAAGCATCAATCTCCGCATGAGTTTTTGATATTGAATTAACACCACTAACTTCCGTACCATGGGCATTTATTCCATATATTTTCTTTCCGTCAACCTCGATAACGGCAAGAGTACTCCTGTCAGCGGCAGAGCCGGACTTAGGCAACCCTATATCTTCTCTAAAATTCGCCAAATCTAAAACAGCACTTTCGTGATCTGCTATGTGTATTGAGTTATCGGATGGATATATTTTTCCAGACGAACTCTGTATTACAACTTCGCCATCGGCATTGACAATGCGCCTAAATCCATCAGGCAACCCACCCGTTTCATTCGCGGCCGCTCCTCCAGACTTCAACGTACTGTAGCCAGCAGGCACTTCAGGGAAGCCAGCCAAACCAGAGGTATCGATTCCATTACCTCTGGGCACATCCACCACGCTGTTCGGGTTAGGCGCCTCTGGCTTCAACAACGCCACTTCAGTGAGTACATCCCCGTGGTACCAGTCGTTGCAGTCTCCTTCACCACCAACGGCAGCACTGAATCAGAAGCGCCCTTGGTTGAATTCAACGCTTCCTTGATGATGGTGACAGCCTTGCCGGCAACGATTCCGCCCAACTCACCGACCTTGGACGGCACCACGGCGCCAGCGACCGCACTGAGAGCGCCCTTTGCATCTCCCGTCGCCAGCTTGTGCGTTACATCCGCGACGAACCCAACATCGCCAGTGAAGGTCGTCCCGATGGCCCATGCGTCTCGGTTCAAGACACCATGGACATAGTCATCCGTCCAGCCAGCATCCGTGCGGTTAAGCGCCTGCAGCAAGTGGCGCTGGTCGTCCTGACTAGTTGCCGTGCGCAGCACTGCGCCGTAAACCTGATCAAGCGCTGGTGTACCGCGCAAGGCGTCGGCGAACATCGAGTGATCGTTGTACTGCGCCCAGTCGGCAGAGAAATCTGTGTAGCCGGGCTTACTCTGCTTGAGAGCGTCTAGGAAACTGAGCGCGTTTCCATCCTGGGCGACTAACCCGCCCATGCCAAGGATGTCGTTCCAACGGCTGTCCGTTTGACGCATGGCCTGGACGATCAGGCGCTGTCGTGCGGCTTCCACCTGTTGTGGTGTGCATGCATCGCCACATTCCATCGCTGCGAACGTGCCAGCATTGGCATTGATCTTCTTCAGCTCGTCCGGATGCAGCTGCCGGTTGAAGTTCTCTCCATCCACAGCAACGCCGGCACCAGTCTCGCCACCGGCGACTCCGCCGACCAACGCGCTGACCAGGTTCTGCACAAGTTTCGATTCACCCTCGGTAAGAGGGCGCGCAAGTTCTGCGGCGCCCGCACCTAGCGCGCCTTGCATCGCGTTTCCGCCACCAAGGCTCGCAGCGACCGCACCCGCCACGGCGTGCATCAGCGTCTTGCCGGTTCCGCCGTCCTTCCAGAGATCGTTTTGCTCCTGGTACGCCGCCATGGTGGCTTTGGCAGTGTCCAGGTTCTGCTGGATTAGGGCACGCTGCTCCGGAGTCAGGTCGTCACGCTTCAATTGCCTTTTAGCGCCATCCGCAACGAGTGCGGCGTCCTTGTATTTGCTGGTCAGCGCATCTCCAATGGCTCCAACCGTGCGGAAGCCAACCTCCCCCGCGACCTTGGCCATCTCCATTTGATCTTGGACTTTACGTTCGTCGAAGATCTGCTTCAGACCCGACTGCTGCAGCTCAGTCGCGTTACGATCCAGGTTTGCGACCGCCGAGTCGTCTCCGTTGCGAACTTCGATCGTCCCTGCGGAGACGCTGCTCTTGGTGACGCTGGTGGTGTTGCCGTTCTGACCTCCAGCCAGACTCAGGGCGGCTCCAAGCGCTGCCTTCGTCGCACTGGACGCCATGTCCGAGCTAACACCGACGCTGCTGGCTTGGTACTCCGCCTTGTTCTGCACGTCCTGGACCGTCAGGCTATTGGTGGTCAGGCGGTTCTTCTCGGCATCGGCCGTGCTGGCGATGGCGCCGCCGATCAGGTGCGTGTCGCCGCCAACGGTCACGTCAAACCCACCGTTACCAGCCTGGATGCCGCTCTGCTCCTTGACGCTGGTGTAGCTGCTGTCGATCTTCTGCTGACTGTAATAGCCGCTGGCGTTGCCCCCGGTGCTATAGCCGTAGACCAATTGCACGCCTGCCTGCTGCTGCTTGCTCTTGTAGTCGTTGGTATCCTGCTCGCTCTGGATCAGCAGGTCGCCGCCGACCTTGGCCAGTACTTTGTCGCCGATCGCCTGTGCGCCTTTGATCGTTGTGTCGTTGCCGCTGGCCAGGATCAGCGTGTCCTTGGCCGTGACCACACTTTCGGTATGCAGTTCGCTATTGCCCTTGGCACTGCCCTTGCCGGCGTATGCAGTCAGGTAGACGCCAGTGGTGGTGCCAACGCTCACATCGATCTCGCCGCCGGCGTTCCGCGGTCAGGTTCACGTCTTGGCCGGACTGCAGGGCGATGTCGCCGCCGGCGGTGAACTCGGTGCCTTGGACGGTCTCATCGCGGGTGCTGGTGGTCTGCTTGAAGCGCTTGCGCGTTTCTACGGTGGTACTTGTATCGACCGTGGTCAGGCTGGTGCTGTTGAGGTCGTTGCCGGCGACCACGGCCAGGCCATTGCCGGCGTCGAGCTTGGCGATCAGCCGCTAGATTTTTTGCGACCCGGCCAGCTATTTTTTCAAATAACTTCCGGAGAACTGAATTTATGCATCAGCCTAAACTATCGACCAAGACCGCAACTACGCCATTTTTTGCGCGAAACATTGCTCACAGGCATGGATTTTCCCGTTCCTAGCTGATAATTATGGATGCTAATTTTATCTTATATACAACGACTGAAAGCCAGTCGCAGACCGGCGCCGATCTCGCCCGGCGTGGCATCATCATTCAATGTTACACAATCATTATCAGATATCCCCTCGCCGCTCCACCCTTCAAGTTTTTCGTGCTTACTTGGAGTGATTGATATTTTATGATCGAATTTTTCAATGTCACAATTTTTCATGCCCTTAAATAGTGACTTCCGATTTTTATAATTAAACATCTCGCTCATATTTTTAACCCAATTTTCATAGTGTTGTTTTATGTGTTGAATGTCATATAGTTTTTTGTCAAATTCAACTTCCGGTCGGACAAATAACCCTTCTCGCGGCTCTGCCAGAACAAATCTACTTTTTGAAAGCGCGCCGACAACTGCCTCACCCAATTCCACGTCGCCGACATCCGGCGATAACACATAGATATTGCCCTTGTAATCTGCCCGAGCGCTACGATATCCCGAGTAAGTCTCAATGGAAATGAATTCATTATTTATTTTTGCATTTGCTCTAAATATTATCTTAACATCACTCATTTTACTTTACCTCAAATATTTTTACTATTACACCATTGTTTTTCCCATATTCAATAGCTCTGCTTATTTCAGTCCACTGCTCCGCAGTTGTATTGGAAGGTATGGCCACTTGCAATTCGCGAGTCGCTATTTGGCTCGATTTCAGCGAAACGCCACTTAGCCCATATTTACTAAAATCCTTGATTGCATCAATGTTTGACTTAAGAGAAGAATAAACCTGTGCTGGATTCGCGACCTTCGCAGCTGTTGTCGTATCTAGCGTTTTGGCACTCATAGCAAACCCGGTGACATCGTCAAAGAAGTCAAATGTCTTGAAGTTCTGAGGGAGCCGTGATTCTGCAGGCAGTTGAGTCGCGAGATAATTCTCCCAAGGCATACCCTGCCCTTTAATTCCTTTACCCCACTCGATCCCGGTCTCCGCGCGGCTCAGCGTACTACCAATTGTCCTTCCAATGCCCTCTTCAACAACGGTCGCTACGCCGCCAGATGGAAGAACCGGAGTGAGGCTATGGCCCCCCGTTGCGCCACCTGAAGCTATCTCCACGGCTCCGATACCCATCAAGTTGCAGGCATATGGATTACTGAGGCAGGCAGTCACCAGGGCAGGTACGGCTTCAACCGCAACACCTAACAGCATTCCTGCCCCCGGAACAGCTAGCGCACCCCGCCCTGACGCCCCGATCTGCGTCTGCGCAAACGTCAGCAATTCGGGGTTGTAGTTCGCCTGCAGGGTATCCTTGCGAATACCGGCCTGGTAGAGGCTGTTGTAGACCGTGAGGAAGTTGTCCGGACTGGATGCCAGCTCGTTTCCGTAAAAATGGAAGTTGTTGTATTCGGCGTCGGTCGCCTGGAACGCACGCTCCCCAGCATAATCGTTGGTATTGGTACTGAGGAATGCTTGCGCACTCTCATCGACATTGGTGTTGCCAATAAGCCCGTTGATCTTTGCATCCACGCGCGCTGCCGCTTCCACCGTCAGGCGACGCTTCGCTTCCTCCTCGCTGATTCCTTCCTGGAACGCGAATGCCGCAGCGTTCTGACGGATCCAGGTCACCTCTTCCGGATGCAACTGTCGATTGAATCGATCGCCCGATAGCGCCGTGTTGGCTCCGTCCTGTCGACCCAACACACCGCCGATCGCCGCGCTGCCCAACTCCATTAAGGCGTTGTACGTTTCCTTGTCCGTCACCCCGTGGGCGACCAGATAGTCCGACATCGCGCTCTTGGCAGCTTCAGCGCCAGCAGCGGCTGCAGCACCTTGCAGCGCGCCGTCACCGCCCAGTGCAGCGACGGCGGCGCCCGTCAAGCCATGCAGCAGTATCTTGTTCGCTCCCCCATCGCTCCACGACTCAAGACGGGCTTGCGCCGCTTTTCGCGTCTCCTCGTCCGGCGCATTGATCAAATCCTGCTGCGCCTTAAGTTGCATCGCCGACGCAACATCGCCAGCAGCACGGAACCCGACCTCGCCCGCCACGGCGGCCAACTCCTTCTGCTCTGCCAGCTTCTTCTCGTCGAAGATTTCCTTCAGGCCCGACTGCTGCAACTCGGTGGCCTTGCGGTCCAGGCCAGACAGCGCTGCGGTATCGCCGTTGCGCACCTCCACCGTGCCAGCGGCGATGTCACTCTTGGTGGTGCTACTGCTGCTGTCGCTGCTGTTACCCAGCATGCTCAGCCCGGTACGCGCGGCAACACTGACCATGCTGCTTCCGGTCCCACCGCCGACCGACACGCCACTGCTCTTGTACTCGGCCTTGTTCTGCAGGTCCTCCACCGTCAAACCGTTGGTGGACAGACGGTTCTTGTCAGCGTCGGCGGCACTGGCGATTGCGGCGCCAATGAGATGGGTGTCGCCGCCGACGGTGATATCGAATCCGCCATTGCCCGCCTGGATGCCACTTTGCTCCTTGACGCTGGTATAGCTGCTGTTGACCTTCTGCTGGCTGTAGCTGCCACCACTCCCGGAGCCGGTCGCCAGGGTCAGGCTGGCCTGCTGCTGCTTGCTCTTGTAGTCGTTGGTGTCCTGCTCGCTCTGGATCAGCAAGTCGCCGCCGACCTTGGCCAGCACGGTGTCGCCGATCGCCTGCGCACCCTTGATCGTGGTGTCGTTGCCGCTGGCCAAGGTCAGCGTGTCGTTGGCCGTGACCACGCTTTCGGTGTGGAGGTTGCTGTTGCCCTTGGCGTTGCCCTTGCCGGCCGACACGGTCAGGTAGTAGCCGGTCGTTGCGCCGACGCTGACACCGATCTCGCCGCCGGCGTTCTTGTTTTCCGACCTGGTCGTGTTGGTTTCCTGCTGACTCAGCAGGTTCAGGTTGTTCGCCGCCGCCAATGCGACGTTGTCGCCGGCGATCTTGCTGCCGATGACGTTGAGATCGCCGCCCGTGGCCGCGATGGTCACATTGCCGTCGCTGAGGATGCGGCTGCCGCCGGTGGTCTCTTCGTGGGTCGTCGTCTTGCTGGACGAGCTGCTGGCACCGATGCCGATGCGCAGGCTCACGCCGGTGGCATTGGCCGCTCCCTGGGCACCATCGGCTGACGCCTCTCCGGTTTTCGTCATGTTGCCGGCAACTGCTTCGCCGTTGTAACCCTTCAGGCCGTTGCTGGCCAGACCAGCCGCATCGCCGATCGCGTAACCGGCCTTCGCCGCGTAAAGCGCCTTGAGCCGATCGTCGTCTACGTCCGAGCCACGCTTGACCGCCCCATACGCGGTTTGCGCCGCATCGACCAAGCCACCGGTCAATCCAAGGGTGATCCCCGCACTCTGCTGCTTGGACGTTTGCACCGTATCCACGCGGTTCTCGACCGCGGCAATGGTGACGTCCTTGCCGACGATGGCGGTGCCTGCCTTGCTCAGAACGTCGCTGCCAGTGATCGCCACGGCATTGCCGGCGGTGAGCGTGACCGAACCGTCGGTGCTGCCCACCAGGCTACCGCTCTGGCTCACCTCGGTGGTGTCGAGCGTGTTGGTCTGCTTGCTCGCACCCAGGGTGACGCTGAAGCCGCCGCCGCTATACAGACCGGTCTTCTTGACCTTCTTGTCGTGCTCCTCGCTATGCGTGTTCTGCGCCGTCTCCAGCGTCAGGTCGTTGCCGGCGGCCACCACCACGTTGCCGGTGCCGGCAACCTGCGCACCTTGCGAGAGCAGATCGTGGCCGGCGGCGATCTGCACGGTGTCGCCGCTGAGCGTGGTCGCCACGGCGGTGCTGTCGTGCCACTCGTCATGCGTGGTCGTGGTCTTGCTGGACAGGAAGCCGGTTTTCTTCTTCTGCATGTCCTGCACGGCGTCGTGCTGCTCCTGCTCGGCAAGCAGATTGACGTCGTTGCCGGCGGACACGGCCAGCGCACCGGTCTCGGTGAACGCCTTGGCCGCGGTCAGGTTCACGTCGTGGCCGGACTGCAGGGCGATGTCGCCGCCAGCGGTGAACTCACTGCCGTGGACGGTCTCGTCGCGGGTGCGGGTGGTCTGCTTGAAGCGCTTGCGCGTCTCCAGGGTGGTGCTGCTGTCGACCGTGGTCAGCGTGGTGCTGTTGAGGTCGTTGCCGGCGACCACGGCCAGACCATTGCCGGCGTCGAGCTTGGCAGCGGTCAGGTTGACGTCGTGGCCGGCGCTGAGCACCAGGTTGCCGCCAGCGGTGAGCGCCTGCTGGTCGATGTCCTGGGTGGTCGTGGTGGTGACGACCCTGGTCTTGCCCTGGCGGGTCTGGTCGGTGACGCTGCGGCTGTCGCCCAGCACCGAGGTCACGTTGAGGTCGTGCCCGGCCGCGGCGATCAGGTTGCCATCGGCCTTCACCTGCGCTTGGCGGATGGTGAGGTCGTTGCCGGCGGCCAGTTGCAGGCTGCCGCCGGTGGCGATGCTGGTGCGCACCGTGGCCTTGCCGTTGGCGTCGGTGACCGGGGTCAGCGACAGGTCGTGGCCGGCCTGCAGTGCGGCGTCGCCGCCGGCAGCGATCGCCACACCGTGCAGTTGCAGGTCGTTGCCGGCCTGCAGGGACAGGTTGTTGCCGACGGTCAGGCTGGTGCCATCGCCGCCGCGCATCAACCCGCCTTCGTTGCGCAGGGCGGTCGGCTGCAACGTGAGGTTGTTGCCCGCCAGCAGCGCCGCGCTGTTGCCCGCCTGCACGGTGGTGCCGGTGAGGCTGAGGTCGCGGCCGGCCTGCAGCAGCAGGTTGTTGCCGGCGGTGATGCCCGAACGCAGGTCGCCGCCGGCGAGGGCGTCGCGGGTGGTGCTGGTCAGGTCGCGACCGGCACTGAGCAGCACGTCGCGGCCGGCGATCTGGCCGCCGAGGTTGAGCAGGTCCTGATTGGCCTGCAACTGCACGGTGCCGCTGGACACGATGCGGCCCTGGTTGAGCAAGTTGCCGACGTTGGCGCTGACATTGGCGCCGCTGATGGTGCCGGTGTTGCTCAGGCCGGCCGTAGCGTTGAGGGAGACGTCGCCGTTGTCGCTGGCCAGCAGCGCGCCATCGCTGCGCAGGGTCAGCGCGGTCTTCGACGACAGGTACACCACCGGCACCAGCACCTTCTGGCCCTGGTACTCCTGTTCGACCATCCACACGATGTCGTGGGTCAGCGCGGCGACCTGATCGGCGGTCAGCGCCACGCCCACGCTCAGGTGCAGGGTGCCGGCCTCGGCCACGCCGCCATCGAGCAGTGCGCGGTACTGGGCCACGCCGTCGGCGTAGTTGCCCAGGTAGCGGCGGCCGGTGAGCTGGGTGATCTGGTCCAGCACCAGGCGCTGTTCGTAGAAACCGTCGCCCAGACGGGTCTGGGTCCATTGCGGATCGACGCCGAGCTTGTCCAACAGGTAGTCGCTGCTGATGAAGTTGTCGTAGTCGACGAAGCGCGGATCGGTCTCGATCAGATAGCGGCGGCCGGGGGCGCTGGTGTTGGCCTTGACTCCGCCCAGGCCGTTGGCGGCCCGGCCCAGCGTGTTGACGCTGGCGCCGTTGCTGCCGACCAGGCGGTAAAGCCCGCCCATCGGCAGCACGATGTTGCCCAGCGGCGCGCCGACGCCACCGACCACCTGCGGCACCTGGCCGGTGCCCGGGTCGATCTGCTGGTACTGGGTGGGAACGCTGCCGGCGGTCAGCACCGCCTGCGCGGTGCCGGCCTGAACCTGGCTGCGGCTGCCGCTGCCGGCACCGCCGAGTTGGGCCTGCACGCCGCTGGCCTGGACCTGGGATGCATTGGCGTTGCTGCCGCCGGCCAGGGTGGCCTGGCCGTCGTCGATGCGGATGGCACCCAGGCTGGCGGTGGCGATGTGGTTGCCGACGTTGGCTTTGGTGGGCGTCGCAGCGGTCTGCGCCTGCACGGCGATACCACCAGCGCTGTCGGCGCTCATCGTGCCGTACCGGTTCAGGGCCCCGCCCTGAGTGGCGTTGAAGGACGCGCCGCCGATACTGCGGCCGTCGCTGCCGACCGCGCCGTTGCTGATGGTGGCGCCGCTGATCGCCACGCCCTGGCCGCCGGTCATGTTGGCGGCGAGGGCGATGTAGCTGGAGTCGACCGTCGTCGAGGAAATCGGCTTTTCTTCGGTGTCGTAGTAACACACCATGCGCTTGCCGTTGGAAGTCTGCGCGCAGTCGTCGACCACGCCTTTGACGACGTACTCCACGTCCGACTGCTTCACCACCTGCTTGAGCGCCAGCGCCTGGTTCGCCACGGACTCGCCGCCCGTGATCATGCCGTCGGCCATGCCGCCGACACCGCGCTGATTGACCATCAACGCACCTGCAGCGGCGATAGTCGACACGTTGTTGGTCACGCTGCCGGACAGGGCGATATTGCCGCCCGCCACGATACGACCCTCGGCGCTGGCAGCAAGCAGGCTCTCGCGCTCCTCCACCGAGTACTCGCGATAGACGCCCGGCTGCTTGCCCTGGTACGGGAAACGCGCCGAGGTATTGGCCGGCATCTTGATGCTGCGCGCTTCAATCAGCTCGCTCGGCATCGCCGCATTGGCCGCGGCCTTGTCCGCATCCGACAGCGGGCCGGTCTTGGTATTGAGTACCCGCCGCCGGTTATTGATCTGATTGGCCCCGATCAGGATGCTGCCATCGGCCTCGATGCTGCCGGACACGTTGTCCAGCGTGCCGGTGCGCGCGATGAGCGTGCCGCTGCCGTCGCGCGCGGCGCCGATGGCGATGTTGCCGAGGCTGAAGATCTTCGCGTCGCGGTTGACCAACTGGTCGCGCACCAGCAGGGTCATGCCGCTGGTGGCGCCGATCAGCGCACTGCCATAGGTGGCGTTGTCGGTGGCGCCGCCCAGGTCGGCACCGTTGACCAGGGTGCCGGTATCCACCAGCACGTTGCCGCCGACCAGGCTACCGGTGTTTGCTACCGATCCGGCGGTGACCTGCAGGTTGCCGCTGGCGGAGATGTCGCCGGCGTTGCTGACGCTGCCGCCGGTGTTCAACTGCACGTTGCCCGAACGCATGCTGGCGCCGGCAAGATTGCTGATGTTGCTGGCGTTGACGCCGAGGCTGCGCCCGGCCTGCAGGGTCGAGGCGTTGACGAAGTTGCCGCCCACCGCCAGGCGGAAGTCGCCGTTGCTACTGATGTCGGCACCGGCGCGGTGGGTGTAGTCGCTGCGGATGGTGAGGTCGAGCAGGTTCTGGCCGAGGATGCTGCCGCCGCCGTCGAAGCCGACGGTGTCGATGACCACATCGCCCGCGCCGCCAGCGCTGCTGCCGGCGCCGATCTGGCCGCCGCTGTTGCTCAGGCTCTGCAAGTTCAGGCGCACCGCCTGCTCGGCCTTGATCTTGCCGTTGCGGTTGTCGAGCGTGGCGCCGCCCCGCTGCAGCAGCATGCTGCCGCCGGCGTAGACGCTGCCGCCCTGGTTGTCGAGCGCATTGGTGTTGGCGATCAGGTCGCCGCCGGCCACCAGTTGCCCGCTGCCGTTGGCGATGCTGGCGGCGTCGAGCACCACGCTGCCGCGCCCGCCCAGGCTGCCGCCGACGTTGCGCAAGTCGCCGCCGGTGGTGAGCCGGATCAGGCCGCCGCCGTTGTTGACGATGCTGCCCTGGCTGTTGTCGATGCGGCCACCGGACAGGGTCATGGCGTTGCCGCTGTCGAGCTGGCCGCCGCTGTTGAGCAGCGCGCCGGTGACGGCGACGCTGAGATCGCGGGCGGCACCGATGCGGCCGCTCTGGTGGTTGTCGAGCTGGCCGCGCGCGGTCAGCGCGAGGTCGCGACCGGCCTGCACGGTGCCGGCGGCGTTACTGACGTTCTCTGCGCCGAGGGTGAGATCGCTGCTGGCGCCGAGCAGGCCGCCGTCATTGGTCAGCGCATGCGCCAGATCGGCGCGCAGGTCGCCACCGGCACCGTTGACGCTCACCGCCTGCAGCGTGCCGCCGCGGTTGTCGACGCTGTCGGCGCGCAGCACGAGGCTGCCACCAGCGGCCTGCAGCACACCGCTGCGGTTGTCGAGCGCGCCGCTGCCCAGTTGCAGGTTCAGCCCACGGGCGGAAACGCTGCCGCCGACGTTGCCCAGGCCGGCCGCGGTGACACTGGCATCGCCGGCCGCCGCGATGACGCCGCCCTGGTTGTCGAGCGTGTTGCCGGTGCTGAGCTGCAGCTGGCCCTGGGTAAGGATGCGACCGCCGGCATTGCCGAGGGCGCCGCTGCTGCTGACCGTGAGCGTGCCGCTACCGGCGTGTTCGATGCGCCCTTGCGCGTTGTTGATCGACGCCGCGCCCAGTTGCAGGTCACTGCCGTTGCTGACCAGGCGGCCGCTGCCGTTGTCGAACGCACCGGTGACGGCGATGCGGGTGGTGCCGCTTCCGCTCTGCACCAGGCTGCCGCTGCCGTTGCGCAACGTGGCTGCGCCCAGGTCCAGGCCCGCCGCCTGCAGCGTGCCGCCGACGCCGTTGAGCGCGCTGTTGTCCAGCGCGCCACCGGCGCGCACGGTGAGCAGGCCGCCGGCCAGCAGGTCGGCGCCGCGGTGATCCACGTCGCCGCTCGCGGTCAGCGCGACGTCGCCGCCGACGCGGGCGGTGCTGCCGGCCAGCGCGAGTTGCGTGGCATCGGCGGCGAGGTTGCCGGCGGCGATCAGACGGCCGCTGGCGCTGAGCGTGCCATCGGCATGCAGGGTCAGCACGCCGCTGTTGCCGAGGCTGCCATCGGCGCGCACGCCCGCCGCCGCCACACCGCCGATGGCGACGTTGTCGCCGCTCAGGCGCAGGTTGCCGCTGGACAGAGTCTGCCCGGCGTTGTCGATGCGCTGGCCCTGCAGCGCGATGTCCGCACCGCTGACGGTGCCTTGCTGCAGCACGCCGGCGTCGCTGCCGAGCAGGACTTGGTTGGCGTTGAGGGTGCCAGCCACGGTCAGGTCGCCATGCGCCTGCAGTTGCAGCGTGGTCGCCGCGCTCAAGGCGCCGCTCTGGTTGAGCGCGCCGCCGGCCTGTGCGCTGAAGGCGCCGGCCGAGGCCAGGGTGCCGCCGAGATTCAGATCGCCCTGGCTGACCAGGGCCACGTCGCCGGTTTCGCTGCCGAGTTGGCCGCTGCTGGCGACGCTGGCCGCCTGCACGCGCAGGGCGCTGCCGGCAATCAGATCGCCGCGGTTGTCGACGGCGCCATTGGCGGTCAGCGCCAGGCGCTGCACGCCGTAGCTGCGGCCGGTCTGCTGCAGCGAACCCACGTCCAGTTGCAGGCGCTGGCGCGCACGCAGCGCGCCGGCGTTGCTGAGCAGGCCGCTCACGGTGAAGGTGCCGTTGCCCAGGGCGGCGAGCAGGCCGCTGCCGCTGTTGGTGGCACTGGCGGCGGTGAGGCTCAGGTCGCTGCCGGCGACCACCTGGGCGGCGTTGTCGAAGGCGCCGGTGGCGCGGAGGTCGAGCGTTGAAGCGGACTGCACCAAGCCGCCGAGAGCGAGATCGCCCGTGCTGGTCATCGCCAGGGTGGTGCCGGCGTCGACGGTGCCCTGGCTGTCGATGGCCGCGCCGTTCAGGCGCAGCGCGCCGGCGCTGTGCAGCACGCTCTGGCTGCCGCCGCGCAGGGCGCCGCCGGCTTGCAGGGTGGCGTCCTGGCCGGCGCTGACGCTGGCGTTCACCTGCAGGTCGCGCTGCGCCTGCGCCTGCAGGCCTTGCGTCGTGGCGAGCTGGCCGCCCAGGGTCAGATCGCGGCCGGCGCGCAGGTCCAGTGCCTGCGCGCTGAGCGTGCCGGTCTGCAGCAGATCGCCCTGCGCCTGCGCGCTGAGCTGGGTGGCCGCGGCCACCGTGCCGCCCAGCGTCAGGTCGCCCTGGCTGGTCAGTGTCACCTGGCCGCTCTGGCTGCCGAGTTGGCCGGTGCTGGCGATGCGCGCGGCGTCGAGCTGCAGGTCGTGCCTGGCGATCAGTTCGCCCTGGCTGTCGATGGCGCCGCTGGCGCGCAGGCTCAGGGTGTCGCCGGCGTAGGCCTGGCCGCTGTGCTGCAGATCGCCGACCTGCAGGGTCATGGCCTGGCCGGACTGCAAGGTGCCGGCGTTGGCGAGGGTGCCGGCGGTGGTCAGGGCCAGCGCACCCTTCGCGGCGAGGCTGCCGCCTTGGGCATTGGCGATGCCGGCGGCATTGATGGTGAGATCGCGCCCGGCCAGCACCTGCGCGGCATTGGCCAGTTGGGTGCCCGCGGCGAGCGCGACGTCGCGCCCAGCCTGGGCCACGCCGGCCACGGCCAGGGCACCATCGCTGCGCAGGGCCAGATCGGTGGCGGCGTCGAGCGTGCCGCGGCTGTCGAGGCTGCCGCCTTGCAGGGTGATGGCGCCGGCCGCGCTCTGCAGTACCGCCGCGTTGCCGGTGGCGACGCTGGCGCCCTGCAATTGCAGATCGCCGGTGGTCAGGGCCTGGCCGTCGACGCGCAGCGCGCGTTGCGCCTGCAGCGTCGCGCTGGTCGCGCTCTGCAACGCACCGGCGACGCCGACATCGCGCCCGCTCAGGGCGATCGCGCGCGCCTTGGCCACGCCGTCCAGGCGCAGGTCGCCCAGCGCGGTGGCATTCAATGCCTGCGCGGCGATCACGCTGCCGCCCAGCTGCAGGTCGCCCTGGCTGGTGAGCGTGACCTGACCGTTCTGGCTGCCGAGCTGGCCGCTGTTGTTGAGGTTGCCCACGTCCACCAGCAGGTCGCCACCGGCGATCACGTTGCCGCGGTTATCGACCGCGCCGCTGCTGCGCAGCGTCAGCGCCTGGCCGGTGGAGAGCGTGCCGCTTTGCTGCAGGCTGCCGGCCTGCAGGGTCAGCGCCTGCTCGCCGCGCAGCAGGCCGGCGTTGTCGAGCAATCCATCGACGTGCAGATCCAGCCCGCGGCCGGCGGCCAGCGTGCCGGCAACGCGGTTGACCGCGCTGCCCGCCTGCACCTGCAGATCGCGTCCGGCCACCACACGGGCTCTGTTGTCGAACGCCCCCGCGGCGCTCAGCAGCACGTCGTTGCCAGCCTGGGCGATGCCGGCCAGGCGCAACGCGCCCTGACTGTGCAGGGTCAGGTCGGTACCGGCGTCGAGCGCACCCTGGCTGTCGATGCTGCCGCCGTCCACGGCGATGTCCGCGGTGCTCTGCAGCACCGCGGCGCTGCCGGTGCCGACGCTGGCAGCGCGCAACTGCACGCTACCGCCGGCCAGCGCCTGCCCGTCCAGTTGCAGCGTGCGCAGCGCCTGCGCCTGCAGGGTCGACGCACTTTGCACCGTGCCGGCCATGCTCAGATCGCGTCCTGCATCCAGTTGCACGGACTGCGCCTTGCTGGTGCCGCCGAGCAGCAGATCGCCCGCCGCCTGCACGCGCAGCGCGGTGCCGGCGATCTGGATGCCGGTCACTTGCAGATCGCCGGCGCTGACGACGCCGAGCTGTCCATCCTGGCTGCCGAGCTGGCCGCTGCTGGTCACGCTGCCGGCGGTGATCGCCACATCGTGCTTGCCGATCAGGTCGCCGCTGTTGGTCAGTGCGTTGGCCGCCTGCACGGTCAACGCGTCGCCGGCATAGGTGCGGCCACTCTGCTGCAGGCTGCCCACGGTCAGGGTCGCGGCCTGGCCGGCCTGCACCAGACCGGCGTTGTCGAAGATGCCCCGCACGTTGGCGTCGAGCGTCGTCTGCGCGAGCCACTGGCCTTGCGCCTGGTTGCTGGCGCTGGCCGCGGTGAGCTGCAGCGCGCGCCCGGCGAACACCTTGGCCTGGTTGGCGAGGGTGCCATCGGCCAGCACCGCGACGTCGCGCCCGGCCTGGGCCAGGCCAGCCAGGTGCATGTCGCCCGTGCTGTGCAGGCGTAGATCGGTGCCCGCGTCCAGCGTGCCCTGGCTGTCCAGCGCGGCGGTGTCCAGCTGCAGGGCGGTCGCACTCTGCACGATGGCGCCACTGCCCAGCGCGACGCTGGCGGCGTTGACGTCGACCGCGCCGCTCGCGCTGGCCTGGCCGTCCACGCGCAGCGCACGTTGCGCCTGCAGTTGCAGGCTGTCGGTGCTCTGCACGGTGCCGGCTACGCCCAGGTCGCCCCCGGCAGCGAGTTGTACGCCGGCCGCACGCAGGCTGCCACGCTGCTGCAGATCCCCCAGCGCCTGCGCGTTCAAGGCGCCGGCGGCCACGACCACGCCATCGAGTTGCACGTCGCCGCGGCTGTTCAGCACGACCTGTCCGCGCTGGCTGCCGAGCTGGCCGCTGCTGGCGAGACTGCCGGCATCGAGCCGCACATCGTCACCGCCGACCAGATCGCCCTGGTTGGCGACGGCGCCATCGACGTTCACCGTCAGCGTCGTGCCGGCATTGGCCGAGCCGGTCTGCGCGAGGCTGCCGGCGCGCAGGCCGAGCGCGCCACCGGCGTACAGGTGGCCGTCGTTGGAAAGCACGGTCGCGCTGCTCAGGCTGGCATCGCCCAGGGCCGACAGGCTGGCGCCGGCGGCGTTACTCAGATTGCCGGCACTGACGCTGAGCGCGCCGCCGGCTACGACCTGCGCCTGGTTCTGCAGCGCCCCGGCGCTGCTCAGTGCGAGGTCGCCACGCGACTGCACCGTGCCGGCCAGCGACAGGTCGCCGGCGCTGCGCAGGGCCAGGGTCGTGCCTGCGTCGAGTACGCCGGCCTCGGCGATGCTGGCGCCGTCCAGCGCCAGTGCGCCGCCGGTCTGCACCTGCCCGCTCTGCAGCAACGCACCCTGCGCGTGCAGCGTGGCGTTGCCGCCGGCCGCCAGGGTGGCGCTGCTGCGCAGCTGGCCATCGGCGCTCAACTGCAGATCGCCATCGGTGCGGATCACACCGTCCAGCGTGGCGTCGCCGACCGCCTGCAGTTGCGCGCTGCCTGCGCCCAGGGTGCCCGATTGCAGCAGCGCGCCGCCAGCCTGCGCGGTCAGCGCGCCCTTCGCCGCAACCTGCCCGGCCAGGGCCAGGTCGCCGCGGCTGCGCAGGGCGACGTTGCCGCCCTGGCTGCCGAGTTCGCCGCTGCTGAGGAGTTGCGCCGCGTCCACGCTCAGCGCCGCGCCGGCCACCAGGCTGCCGCTGTTGCGCAGCGTCGCAGTGGTGGCGAGCGTGGCGTTGCGCCCGGCGTAGCTGCCACCGGTGTTGCCGACGCTGGCCGCGTCGATGCGCAGGTCGCGTCCGGCATACAGGGTGCCGGCGTTGTCGAGCGCGCCCGGCGTCGCCAGCGCGACGTCGCCGCCGGCCGAGACCACCGCACCGGCCGCATTGCCGATCGCCGCCGCGCCCAGGTCCAGGCGCCCGCCGGCGCTGAGCTGGCCGAGCGTGTCCAGGCGTCCGCCGGCCTGCACGCTGGCGTCCTGCCAGGATTGGGCAAGGCCGGACAGGCGCATGTCGGCATCGCTGCGCAGGCTGAGGCCGGCGCCGGCGTCGAGCACACCGGCGGCCTCGATCCGCGCCGCCTGCACCGCCAGGCTGCCGGCGCTCTGCACGGTGCCGCCGCGCTGCAGCCAGGCCGCGCCAGCCTGCAGTTGCGCCGCGCCGCCGGCGTAGGCGCTGCCGCTGCTGCGCAACTCGCCGCTGGCGCTCAACGCCAGATCGCCGCCGCTGTAGAGGCTGCCGCCGGCGTCCAGTTCCGAACCGAACAGGGTGATGGCGCCGGCGCTGCTGCGCCCGCTGTGCGCCAGCGCGCCGCCGGCGGCGGCGTCGAGCAGGCCATGCGCGATGGTGTCGCCGCTCAGCGCCAGTTGCGCGGCGCGCAGGCGCACGCCTGCCTGCTGCGAGCCGAGGACGCCTTGCTGGCTCAGCGTACCGGCCGCGCGCAGGTCGACGTCGTCGCGGGCCACCGCGGTGCCGCCCAGGCTGAGCTGGCCGGCGCTGTCGATCTGCAGACTGCCGCTCTGCGCGGACAGGGTGCCGCGGCTGACCACGCCCACCCCGGCCTCGGTGGCGATCAGGCGGATGCGGTCGGCATACATGCCGCCCAGGTACGCCACGTCGATGCCGATCGCCGGCGGTGCACCGTCGCTGCCGGGCAGCACCTCCAGCAGCATGCCGTCGTAGCCGATGCGCTGCGCACCGGCGCTGGCCAGCAGGTCCTTGGCCCACACCGAGCCATTCACGCTCAACTGCCGCGACAGCAGATCCAGGCGGTCGACGTTGTACGCGTCCAGGCCGTTGCTGCCGATGCTCAGCGCGCCGCCGGTGATGGAGAAGCCGTTCAAGGCGCCATCGGCGCCGAGCAGCGGGGTGCCGGTGGCCAGGGTGACGCGCGAGGTGTTGAGGAAGCCGCAGCCGTCGCAGACGATGCCGTTGGGGTTGGCGATCACCAACTGCGCCTTGGCGCCGGCGATTTCGGTATAGCCCTGCAGGCGGCTGGTGGTGGAGGTGACTTCGTTGAGGATCAGCGTGGCCGCGCCGCTGTTCTTCAGGTTGTCGTTGCCGGCGATATAGCCGCCCAGCTCGGTCTTGGAGATCTGCGCGCTGTTGTTGAGGATCAGGCCGTTGCTGCCGACGTCGAAGCGCGAGTAGCGGTTGTGCGAGACGCCGCGTGCGTTGGGAGCGACGATGTCGACCACCGGCACGCCGTTGGCGGCGGCCTGCTGTCCGGGCTGGCGTCCGTCCGGATTGGCGACCGGTGCGACCTGCGCGTACAGCGGCAGCGAGGTCCAGGTGACGGTGCAGCACAACAGCGCGGCCAGGCTGCGCTTGAGCGGCTCGAGCAGGCGGTGGCGGCGGTCGTCGGTACGGTCCATGTGCATCGTCGTCTCTCTCGTGCCGCGCACCGCGGCAAAAACCCATCGCGTTGCCTGCCGCCGGACGGCGACAGGACGTGTCAGAACTGGTAGATCAGGCGCACGCCGTAGGCCGGCTGCGCGCTATGGAAGCCGCGCGGCGCGTGCAGGTCCCAGCCGGCGAAGCCATCCCAACTGAGCCCGCCATGCGTACCGCGCACGCCGACGAAGCCACCGACCAGGCTGCGCCCGGCCTGGCCGGCGGCGCTGGGCCCGGCAATGCGGCCGGCATCCACGCCCAGGTACGGGGTGATGCCCAGCCGCTGCACCGGCAGGTTGAGGCTGTTGCGCCAGTACGCGCCGCGTTCGGCGCCGAGGGTGCGTTCACCGTCGAAGCCGCGCACGCTGTAGCGCCCGCCCAGGGTGATGAACTCCGAGCCCAGCAGCAGCTGCGGGGAGGTCTGCGCGTGCAGGCTGCTGTCCCAGCTCATCGCCACCGGGCCCAGCGCGAACGGCAGGCCGGCGCTGACGTCCAGGGTGGTGACGCCGTAGCGGTAGCCGGGGAAACCAACGGCTGGGTCGTAGCCGGTCCACTGCCCGTCGAACCACGGCGTGCCACGGCGGTGGCCCAGCCGCGTGTCCAGCTGCAGCTTGCCCAGGTAATGGCGATGGCTGAGGTAGAGCTCGGCGCTGGTGGTGTGGCGGCGCTGGATGCCGATCTCCACACCGTCCAGGTAGCTGCGTGCCGCGCGCTTGGCCACCACCATGCCCAGCGTGGTCTTGCTGGTGCCGGTGCGGTGGATCACCCGCTGCAGATCCAGTTGCGCGCTGTCGGAGCTGCCGCTGGACTGGAAGCTCTGGCGGAACCCGTCCACCTGCTGGTGGTAGCGGTAGGACGACAGCGACAGCGAGGCCGTCCACCAGCCCCAGGGCACGCTGTAGGACAGGCTGTTGCCGCGGGTGCCGCGCGCGGCGCCGTCGTCGACCAGATCGTGGTTGTAGCCGATCGAGAGCAGGTCGTTGACGCCCAGCGGCGCATCCAGGGCGAAGTCGACGCCGCCCTGGTAACGCCCGGTCGCCTGCACGCCCGAGTCGTCGGCGTTGAGCACCGCGCGCCAGCGCTTGCTGCGCTGCACGGTGATCAGCAGGTCCGACTCGCCCGGCTGCTCGCCCGGGGCGATGTCGATCTTGGCGTCCTGCGACGGCACCCGCTTGAACTGCTCCACGCCCTGTTCGATGGCACGCAGGTCGAGCACGTCGCCCGGGCGCAGCGGCAGCGCCCCGCGCCAGAACACGCGGCCGTCCGCCGACTGCACGCGCACCTGGCGCAGGCGCCCGGGCAGCAGTTCGAAGCGCAGCTCGCCGCGGGACAGGTCCTGCGCGGGCACGCCGAGGCGGGTGGTGACGAAGCCGCGCGCGACCAGTTGGTCCAGCGCACGGCGGCGGATCAGGTCGATGCCGGCCGTGCCGATGCAGCGGCCTTCGTAGCGACGCAGCGACTGCCACAGCCAGGAAAAACGCGCCGCGTCCGGGCCACCGCCGTTGAGGCGGACGCGCTGGATCGGGAAGCACAGGGCTTCGGTCGGCAGACTGGTGCTGCGCATGTCGGCCGGCGCTTCGGCCTCGCGCGGGCCCACGAACGGCGCCTGCCGATCCTGCTCCTGTTGCCGCTGCACCTGCTCGGCCTGGCGCAGTTGTTCCTGGCGGTCGAGCGTGCTTGGCGGTTCCTGCGCCTGCGCTTGCGCCATGGGCACGCCGCCAAGCAGGCACGCAGCCAGCACAATGCGAGAAGCTCCTTTTCTCCAGCGATCCACTGCAACGTCCCTTGTGACGCGTCCCGCGTTTGCCTGCAGGTGCAGGCGCGATCGCGCTGCAGCGCACCAGGCGCCGCGTCGCGCGGTTTTCCGTACTGGGAAGTGTGGTGCAAACCACAGCGCAGCGACATCCGGAGGCTCCCCACATGCTGTCGGGAAATTCCCTGCAAAACAGACACTTACGTGAATCGCGTCACTTTCACAAAGGATGCACGTCACAACTGGCGCGCCATCCGCCGCGACTGCCACACTCGCGGCTCACACCTCGAAGGCCTCGCATGCTGCCGCTCCTCCTCCTGCTGGCCCTGGCCTCGCCCGCTGCGTCCGGCGCCGTGCCAACCCATGCCGCCGCGACGCCAACGCCGACGGACTGCCGCGCGGCAGCGGCCACCCCGGCCGATGCCGACGTCTGCGATCCACGCCGCGGCCTGCTGCATCTTGCCTATCGCGCCGGCCGCGTCGTGCTGCAGCTGCCGGGACGCGCGCCGACCGTGCTGGAGACCATCCCGCGCGCCTACGCACCGGAACTGATCGGCACCGAGCACGCCATCCGCCTGCTGCCGACCGCATTGCAGCCGTATCTGGGGCACGACCGCCTGCTGTACCTGTCCGTGCGCCGGTCCTCGCCCGGGGACGGACAGGGCTATTGCGGCGCCGGTGCGGAGATGGCGCTGACCGTGGTCGACCTGCACGGCACGCCTTCGATCCTGGCACGGGTGCCGGTGTCCAGTTGCCTGGACAACATCGACCTGGACGCACCCGACCTCGGCGACCCGCATCCCTACACCGTGCGCGATGGCCGCCTGCGCATCCGCTTCAGCACCTATGCCGGCCAGGACAGTGCCGGCCCGGTCGAGGCGGTGCTCGCCCCGGATCTGCGCGCACTGACGTTCGTGCCCTGAGCGCGGCGGCCTGCCTGCGCCGCGCCCGTCATCGCAACCGGCTAAAATCCGTGGTTCATTTGCCCAGGTTCCCACGCCCGATGACGCCGATCGCCCGCACCGCACTGGCCTGCGCCGTGCTTGCCCTGTCCGCCTGCAAGCCGCAGGCGCAGGTCGCCGACCCCGCCGCCAAGCCGGCTGCCACCGCCACTGCCGCGTCGACCGCGTCCGCTGCCGCTCCGGGCGCCGCCGACGACAACCTCAACGCGGTGCTGTGGATGCAGCGCTCGGCCGAGTACCAGGCCCTGGCCGAGCAGACCTATCGCGCCGCCGCCGACCGCCTGGATGCGGCGCTGAAGGAGCCGAACTGGGACGCGCTGGTGCCGGAGGAGCGCGGCAACGCCGCCACCGGATTGAAGCCGGCGGTAGTGATGGACGTGGACGAAACCGTGCTGGACAACTCGCCGTACCAGGCGCGGCTGATCCGCAACGGCAAGGAATACGACGAGGTCACCTGGGACCAGTGGGTGGCCGAGAAGAAGGCCAAGCCGATTCCCGGCGTGGTCGATTTCGCCAAGGCCGCCACCGCCAAGGGCATCACCGTGCTGTACGTGACCAATCGCGCCGTGCACCTGACCGACGCGACCCTGGCCAACCTGCGCAGCGCCGGCCTGCCGGTGGCCGACAACAGCGTGCTGCTGGGCCTGGGCACGGTGGTCAAGGATTGCGAGCAGAACGGCTCGGAGAAGAACTGCCGGCGCAAGCTGGTCGGCCAGCAGTACCGCGTGCTGATGCAGTTCGGCGACCAGCTCGGCGACTTCGCGCAGGTGGTGGCCAACACCCCGGAAGGCCGCGCGCAGTTGCTGCAGCAGTACCACGACTGGTTCGGCGAGCGCTGGTGGATGCTGCCCAACCCCAGCTACGGGTCCTGGGAACCGGCGCTGTTCAACAACGACTTCACCCAGTCGCGCGCCGCCCGCCACCAGGCCAAGGTGCAGGCGCTGGAGCTGGCGCAGTGAGCCGCGCGCCGCTGGCGCTGGCGCCGCACGAGCGCCTGATCTTCGCCCTCGACGTGCCCGGGCGCAGTGAGGCGCTGGAGTGGATCGAGCGGCTCGGCGATGCGGTGGCCTTCTACAAGATCGGCATGGAGCTGCTGGCCTCGGGCGAATACTTCGACGTGCTGGACACGCTGGCCGGGCGCGGCAAGCGCGTGTTCGTGGACCTGAAGTTCTTCGACATCCCGGCCACGGTGGGCGGGGTGATCCGGCGGCTGTCGCAGTGGCCGGTGGACTACTGCACCATCCATGGCTGGCACCCGCCGATGATGCAGGCCGCAGCCGAGGCCAACGGCAGCGACATGCGCCTGCTGGCGGTGACCGTGCTGACCTCGATGGGCCGCGCCGACCTGGCGTCGATGGGCATCGACCGCGCACCTGAGGACGTGGTGGTGGAGCGCGCGCTGGCTGCGCAGGCGGCGGGCATCGATGGCGTGATCGCCTCCGGCCAGGAAGCGGCGCCGATCCGCCGCGCCACCGGCGCCGGCTTCTCCATCGTCTGCCCCGGCATCCGCCCCGGCGGCCCGGTCGGCGACGACCAGCAGCGCACCGTGGACGTGGCCCAGGCCTTCGCCGACGGCGCCGATGCGATCGTGGTCGGCCGGCCGATCCGCCAGGCGGCCGATCCGCGCGCTGCGGCCGAGGCAATTCAGCGGGAGATCGCGCTGTCATTGTCTGGTGACGCTGTTCGCTGATTTTAAATCAATGACTTAGCTGACAACTTCTAACGTATTGCTTTAGCTTCGGCATGCCGGTAGCATGCCCAGCGTCCGGCCCTGCCGGAGATGTGCCATACCGTTCTCCGGCTTCGGTCGGATTTGAAGAGGCCCGCGCCTGGTGCGCGTGGCCTCTTTTTTTGTGCCCGCGTCGCGCTCAGGCGGCCCGGGCCGCGCAATAGCGGTCGATGAAAGCCTGGTGCGGCGGCATCGCGTCGGCGCAATGGCCGATGGTCTGCTCGACGCTGGCCATGAAGCGCTCCAGGTCGGCCTGCGGCACCTGGTCCACCAGCGGGTGGTAGGCGCGCGGCAGGATGCCCTGCCCGACCAGCACCTGTACCCAGCTGATCTCGGCGAACATCTCATCGCCATTGCGGTAGAAGCGGCCGCTGTCGCGGAACAGCTCCAGCGTCTCCTGCAGTTCCGGGGTGATCGGCATGTGGCGGCAGTGCCGCCAGAACGCACTGTCGTCGCGCTCGGTGGCGTGGTAGTGCAGCAGCAGGAAATCGCGGATGCGGTCGAACTCGAAGGCGATTCGTTCGTTGTAGCGCCGCACCAGCACCGGGCTGGTGCCCTCGCGCGGGAACAGCTCCAGCAGCTTGGAGATGCCGGACTGGACCAGGTGGATGCTGGTCGATTCCAGCGGTTCCATGAAGCCGCTGGCCAGGCCCAGCGCGACCACGTTGCGGTTCCACACCTGCTTGCGGCGGCCGGTGACGAAGCGCAGCGGGCGCGGATCAGCCAGGGCCTGGCCGTCGAGGTTGGCCAGCAGCGTGGCCGCGGCCTCGTCGTCGCTGATGTGCGCGCTGCAGTACACGTAGCCGTTGCCGGTGCGGTGCTGCAGCGGGATGCGCCACTGCCAGCCGGCCGCGCGCGCGGTGGCGCGGGTGTACGGCGTGGGCGGGCCGACCTTGGCGCAGGGCACCGCCAGCGCACGGTCGCACGGCAGCCAGTGGCTGAAATCGTGGTAGCCGGTATGCAGCGCCTGCTCGATCAGCAGGCCGCGGAAGCCGGAGCAATCGATGAACAGGTCGCCGGCGATCGCCTCGCCCGAGGCCAGGCGCACCGCGCGCACGTCGCCCGATTCCGGATGCAGCTGCACCTCCTCGACGATGCCCTCGCGCCGGGTCACCCCGCGCTGCTCGGCGTAGCCGCGCAGGAAGCCCGCGTACAGCGCCGCATCGAAATGGTAGGCGTAGGCGATGTTGGCCAGCGGCGAATTCGGCGGCACGTCGGTGGCCGAGGTCATGAACCGGTCGCGCTTGGCGGCGACGGTGTTGAGCGTATAGGCACCCAGCGGCTTCGCCTTGCCGGCCAGCGCCTGCTTGAACCAGTACTGCTGGAACGGCAGCAGCCCGAGCGGATGCCCGATCTCGGTGCCGAAGCCGTGCACGTAGGACGTCCCCGGGCGCTGCCAGTCGGCGAACTCGATGCCGAGCTTGAAGCTGCCCTGGGTGTGGCGCACGAACTCGGCCTCGTTGATGCCGAGCAGATTGTTGAAGGCCTTGATGTGCGGCACGGTGGCCTCTCCGACGCCGACGATGCCGATCTGCTCGGACTCGATCAAGGTGATGCGGTAGTCGGGGCCCAGCACACGCGCCAGCGCGGCAGCGGCCATCCAGCCGGCGGTGCCGCCGCCGACGATGACCAGGTTGCGAAGAGGGGCGGCGATCATGCGTGCGTGGTCCTGTACCGAAGAAAGGGGCGACCGCAAACGCGGACGGGGCCACGCGGCCCCGTCCGTTGAAACCCCACGCGCGCCGGTCGGGCACGCGCGTGGGTCATGCAGTGGATCAGAACTTGGCGCCGATCTCGAAGGTCACGGTGCGCGGCACGTACATGATGTCGCCGGTCTTGTTGATGCTGATGTTGGGATCGTACCGGCCGTTGCTGCCGAAGTCGTTGTAGACGTACGTGTTGTAGTTCTTGAAGTTGAAGGCGTTGAGCAGATTCACGCGCGCCGACAGCTTGAAGTCCTTGTACACGGTGAAGTCCTTCGACGCCTGGAAGTCGACCGTGCGATAGCCCCAGATCTTGCCGCCGACCAGGAACTTGCCATTGCCCGGCGGAATCGCCGCGACCTGCTGGCAGGTCGCACCGTCGGGATCGGTCTTGCCGTAGCACGCGATGGTGTTGATCGGTTCCGGCGTCGCCAGCACCACCTTGGCGCCGAAGGTCATGCCCCACGGGCCGTCGATCGAGCCGGAGGCGACGAAACGGTGGCCCGCCACGGCGTCGGACTTCACGAACGGATAGTCGTGGATGGTGGCCTTGTCGAAGCCGAAGGGCTCGTCGATGTTGCGGTTCTGACGCGCATTGGTGTGCGTGTAGGACAGGGTCAGGCCCCAGCCCGATTCCTTGGTGTAGGGCTTCTCCGCCGACAGCAGCACCTGGGTGGTGCGCTGCTCCAGGCCGTTCATGCCGATGATGGTGTTCTTGTAGCCCGGCACCGGCTGACCCCACGGCGCGCTACCGGTCGCATCGAAGTAGGAACCGTCCGGATAGCGGTTGATCAGCGACATGGCGAAACCGTCGTAGCTCAGGTTGCGCTGCACGGTCACGTCGGTCAGCCAGTCGCCGACCTGGTTGCTGATACCGATGCTGTACTGGTCGCTGTACGGGGTCTTCAGGTGATTGTTGAACATGAACAGCTCGCCGCTGCCGCTGACGCCGGCGATCGCATTGAGGTTGTCCATGCCGTTGAGGTACTTCGTATCCCACGGCACGCACACGCGGTCGCTGCGATAGCACTGGCCGGTGACCGGGTTCTGGAAGAACACCGCAACCGGCGACAGCGCCGCCTTGCTGGTCTCGTACGCCATCTGCTCGAACAGATTGCGGTCGTACGACCGCCCGGCACCGCCGTGCAGCACCGCGGACTGATCGCCGAAGAAGTCATAGGAGAAGCCCAGGCGCGGCTGCCAGGCATCCTTGAAGTTCTTGCGGTTGTGGCCGTTGCTGATGTAGTCGGCGGCGTTGACGCCGCTCGGCAGCAGGCGATCGGCCCAGGGATGGCCGGGGTTCGCCGGATCGTCGGAGTACAGCGCCTGCACGAAGGCGGCCGAGGTGACGAAGTCGGTGTAGGCCGGGTTGTCCTCGTAGTCCCAACGCATGCCGATATTGAGCATCAGCTTGTCGTTGACCGCCCAGTCGTCCTGCAAGTAGATGCCGTACTGCTTGGCCTTGGTGGACACCACCGCGCTCTGACCCGGGGTGGCATACGGCGAATAGAAGTCAACGCGGTAGGGCGTGGAGGCCACGCCGTTGGCGTCGACCGAGTAGCTGAACTGCGGGTTCAAGGACGCGGCATCCTGCGCCGTCAGCTTGATGTCCTTGTAGTTCACGCCCATCTTGATGGTGTGGTCGCCATGCCATTGGAAGCTGGTGAAGGTCAGGTCGTTCTGCAGCGACCAACCCTCCTGCTGACGCTTCTGCACGCTGGCGCCACCGGCCGGTCCCGTGGACAGGAAGTTGTACTCGCCGATGTTCGGATCGGTGTAATCCAGGTAGTTGTAGATCACGCCGTTGCCGGTGCTCATCGGCAGCGGATCGTTGCGGCCGTCCTCGCGGCTGACGATCAACTCGTTGTACCAGGCATCGGCGCTGTGCGCCCAGCGCAGCGCGACACGCTTGTCCTTGTTGATCTTGTCCAGGCCGTGATCGGTCGCGTTCTGCCCACCGACGTTGTCGGTCTGGGTCTCGTCGCGGACCTGTGCGCTCAGTTCGAAACGGTCGCGGTCGGTCGGCTCGAAATCGATCTTGCCGAAGTACAGGTCTTCGGTGAACGGCAGGTTGGCCGCGCCGTACTGGCTCGACAGGTTCGCCGGCAGGAAGCCGACATACGGCGCCGCCTTGGCATCGGGATAGATCGTGCGCGGCACGACGTTGTCCTTGCCTTCGTAGGCGAAGAAGAAGTGCATGCGATCCTGCAGGATCGGGCCGCCGATCGCGAAGCCGTATTCCTTGGTCTGCGAGTCCACCTTGTTGCCGGTCGCTTCCTCGGCCGGGCTCTTGTCGCGCAGATCCTGGTCGGTGTAGCGGTAGAACACCTCGCCGTGGAACTCGTTGGTGCCGGACTTGGTGGCCGCGGTGACCGCCGCGCCGCTCACCTGGCCGAACTCGGCCTTGTAGTTGGAGGTGATGACCTTGTACTCGCCGATCGCCAGCTGCGGGAACGGGTTGCCCTGGCTGTCGTTCTGGCCGGCGATACCGCCCTTGGCCACGTAGCTCTTCTGGCTGACGCCGTCGATGTACAGATTGCCGGCGCTGCTGTTGGAGGCGCCACCGCGCAGCGTGGTGTGACCCTGCGAATCGATCTGGAACACCATGCCCGGCACGGTGTCGGCGAACTCCAGGAAGTTGCGGGTGGCCTGCGGCAGCTGCTCGATCTGGTGCAGCGACACCACGTTGCCGACTTCCGAGGTCTTGACGTCCTTCAGCAGCGGGGCGCTGACAGTGATCGTGTCCAGAGTGGTCGCGTTGCCGCCGGCGGCCGGGGTCGCGGCGTCGAGATCGACGGTGGACGAGGACGCCACCTGCAGGGTCACGGTCTTGGTGATGCCGTTGGCCTCGACCTTGTAGGTGCCCGGCGGCAGGCCGACCACGGTGTAGCTGCCGTTGGCGGCGACCGGCGCGCGGCGCACCGAGCCGGTGGCGATGTTGGTGACGGTAACCTCGGTGCCGGCCTGGGCGGCGGCGACCTGACCACGCAGCGTGGCGTTGCTGGACTGGGCCATCGCCGGCATCGTGGCGAACAGGCAGGTGGCCAGCGCGCAGCACAGCAGGCTGCGTGCGGGCAGGTTGGAGGCGGAACGCGGTTTCTTCATGACGAAAGCCCTCCCAGGGCGGTCAACGGGATCATTGTTGTGTTCTTCTAGGTGCTGCAGAAAACGACATCGGTGCTGCATGCGTCGGTGTCAGTCCATGGCGGTCCCTCGCTGGGCACTGGAAGCACGAACGATGAGTTGCGGGGCGATCGCGCCAGCCGACGCTGCCGACACCGCCGGAGCGGCGTGCGGCTCCAGTGCGGCGAGCAGCAACTGCATGGCGCGGGCGCCGAAGCCGGCGATGTCCACGCGCATGGTCGTCAGGGCCGGATGCACGTAGCGTGCCATCGGCACGTCGTCGAAGCCGGCCAGGGCGATGTCCTCGGGCACGCGCAGCCCGGCATGGGTGAAGGCGAACAGGCAGCCCAGCGCCATCATGTCGTTGGCGGCGAACACCACGTCCGGCCGTTGGCCCTGCAGCAGGGCTTCGCCGGCGCGGTAGCCGGAGGCCTCGTCGAAGGCGCCAGGGAGCACCAGCGGCGCCACCTGCGGGCAGCGCTCGCGCAATTCGTCGCGGTAGCCGCGCAGGCGCTCGCGCGCGTCGAAGTTGTCGTCCGGCCCGGCGATGAAGGCGATGCGGCGATGGCCTACGTCCAGCAGGTGGCGGGTCATGGCGCGCGCGCCGCCGTAGTTGTCGACGTTGAGCACCTGCGCCTCGCCGATGCGCTCGGCGCAGTTCATCAGCACCGCCGGCAGCGTGCCGGGCAGCATGTCGGCCGGATCCTCGGTATCGCTGGCCAGGGACGGCGACATGATCAGCAAGCCGTCGACGCGCCCGGGCATGCGCCGTACCGCCAGCCGCTGCTGCTCCGGTTCGCCGTGGTAGCTGGACACCAGCAGGTGCAGGCCGCGCTCACGCGCCACCGTATCGATGCCGCGGATCAGTTCGGAGAAGAACTCGCCGTGCAGGTCCGGCAGCACCACGCCGATGGTGTGGGTGCGGCGGCTGCTCAGGCTGCGCGCCGCGTGATGCGGCACGTAGTGCAGGGTGCGCGCGGCTTCCAGCACGCGCGCGCGCACCGACTCGGCCACGTGCTGGTGGCCGTTCATGGTGCGCGACACCGTGGCCACCGACACGTTGGCCAGGCGCGCCACGTCCTTGATGGTGATGTTGGCGCGCTGGTCCGGCGCCATGACGGGGGGCGGGCTCACCAGCGTGCCTCCAGGGTCCGGAACGGCTTGGACAGGGTCACGCCGCCGGCGTCGTAGTGGTCGATCCGGCGGCCGTCCACGCGTACCTGGGTCGGCCGCATGCGCGTCGGCCAGACCACGCGCACGGCGGTGCCGGCGCGCAGGCCGCTGTCGAGTTCGACCCGCAGCCGCCCGTCGCGCTGGCGCGCGCGCAGGCCGAGCGTGCCGTAGGCGGTGGGCAGGCGCTGCACGGCCAGGCCGTCGTCGGCCAGCCAGGCCGGCGGCACGCCGGGCAGCAGCACCAGCGCATCGTCGCCCTCGTGCATGAGCATGCCGAACAGCGTGCGCGCGTACTCGGCGCCGATCCAGGTATGCGGCATGTCGCCCAGGTAGCGCGGGAAGCGCAGCCGCGATTGCACCACCTCGGCCAGCACCTGCCATTCGAACGGGCGACGGTCGCGCAGCAGGTCCTGCAGCAGTTCGTCGGCCACCTGCGGCTGGTCCAGGTGCACGTAGGTCAGCACGTTGCGCATCTCGTACGGGGTGTAGGCCCACAGCGCATTGGGTTGCTTGCGCTGGCGCACGTCCTCCAGATAACGCGCGAAGGTGGTGCGCAGCGCCGCCTCCGGCAGCAGGTCTTGCTGGCCGGTGGGATCCAGCGCGATCGAGACGCTGGTCGGATCGCCGTCGCCCAGGTCGGCCGCAGCGGGAATGGTGTCCGCGCCCTTCCACGCCATGGTGGCGCGGATGGACGCGGCCAGCGAGGTGCGCAGCGCACCGTACTGTTCGCGCGCCCACGCGGCGGTGGCGGCATCGCCCAGCGATGCGGCCAGCCAGGCGCCGTCGTGCCAGCCCTTCAGCGCCCAGTAGTCGTCCCAGTAGCTGTGGGTGGGGCTGGAATAGCCTTCGTGGCTGATCGACGGGGCGAGGATGCCGCGGAAGCGTTCCGGCGCCGGCTGCTCGGCCATGTAGCCCGGGACCAGGGTGCGCTCGCGCAGCTCCTGCAGGAACTGCATCGCCAGCTTCACCTTCGGCAGGTAGGCGCGCACGCTTTCCGGGCCGCCGTCCAGCCGCGCCACGTCGGCGACCAGGGTGATGTACTCGCCCTGGCTGTCGTACTCCAGGTCCGAGCCGAAGCCGTCGTTGACGCTGCCGTCGTCGTTGAGGATCGGCGAGACCAACCCGTTCGGGTGCACCGCGTGGTCGCTGTACCACTGCAGGTAGTCGCGCGCGACCTGCGCCTGGCCCATGCGCAGCAGGATCGCCGAGGTGGCCATGCCGTCGCGGATGAAGGAGCGGTTGTAGTTGCGCGGTCCCGGCTGCATCGCCGGGCCGGTCTGGTTGATCAGCATGTACGCGGCCTGCGCGCGCAGCATGTCCACCAGGCTGGCGTCGGGCAGGCGCAGGCCGACGTTGCCCAGGCGCTGTTGCCAGTGCGCGGAGACCTGCTCGGCCAGCGCGTCGAAGCTGCGGCCCGCATCGCCGCGGCCGGCGGCGAGCAGCGCGTCGCGGTGCAGCGGCGGCGCCGGCGGCAGGCGGCCCTGGGCGTCGGCGCTGGCGGTGCCCAGCGGGAACGCCAGCACCACGTCCTGTTGCGCACCCGGCGCCAGGCGCACCGTGTAGTTCAGCATCGCCGCGGCCAGGCCGTCGGCGTCGTGCGCCTGGCGCTGCGTCGGCAGCGTGCCGGCGGCGACATGGCGGGTGATCTCGGTGGCGCCGTTCGCGCCGAACGCTTCGGCGCCGACCCCGCTGGGCGCGCTCAACGACGTCAGCAGCGCGCGGCCATTGACCTGCACGGTGCCGCCGTCGACCGCGATATCGTGGATCGGCGACAGGCCGCCGTTCTGCCACGGCGGATTCATCTGCATCGGCCGCACCAGCAGCGACAGGGTGCCGCTGACCGGCGTGGTGCCGGTGTTGCGCAGGCGATGGCGCAGCAGCGTCACCGGCTGGCCGTCGCGTTCGATCGCGAAGGTCTCGCTGCGCAGTTCCAGCCCCGGCTGCGGCGACCAGCGCACCGACGGCATCGGCTTCCAGCCGTCGCGCAGGGCGTGGCTCAGCGCATGGCCATCGGCGCCGGCGGCCGTGCCGGAGGCGTCGCGCCACAGCGGCTGCACCAGCGGCGCGCCCTTCCACGCCTCCAGGTTGCCGTACTCGTCGAAGATCGATTTCTGCCGGCCGGCGTGGATGCCGACCGCGGTCCAATAGGTCTGCTGCATGTGCAGCGAGGCCGGGAACAACGCGCGGGTGGCGCCGCGCTGCGCGGCGACCTGGTAGCGCTTCATCGGCGTCATCACCGCCTTCGGCCCCAGCAGACGCAGGCGCGACAGAGTCGGTACGACGCCACCGGGCGCGGTGTCGACGCGCAGGCGCAGCGCGCGAATCTGCAACGGCGCGGTGCCCGCCAGATAGGCGCTGTCGCTGTCGCCGGCCTGCGGGTCGTCGGCCAGCGTGCGCCAGCGGCCCGCGGCGTCCTGCGCCTGCAGCTGCGCCGGGCCATGCGCACCGGCGAACTCGACGATCAGGCCGGCGCTGTCGAACGCGCGCGGGAAGGCGATCTCCAGTTGCCGCGCCTGCGCGCCGGAGCCCGGCATCGCCACCGCGGCACCGCCCTGCCACAGCGCCGCGGCGTCTGCCGCGGACACGCCACGCAACTGCGCGGCGCTGGCACCCAGCGGCTCCATCTCGTAGATCGACACGCCCCAGTCGGCGCTGCGCGCGGGCGCAGCCAGGCGCAGGTAGCGGGCCAGCTGCGGCGCGAAGAACACGGTTTCGGTGCCGCCCAGCGAGTCGGCCATCGTGTAGACCGTGTCCCAGCGCTGGCCATCGCGCGAGGTCTGCAGCAGGAAGCCTTCCGGATTGGAGGTGTCCCACTGCAGGCGCACGCCGCCGACCTGCGCGGCACGGCCCAGGTCGATCTGGAACCAGTGGCCGGGACTGAAGGCGCCGGCGGTGCGGGTGCTGGCGTCGCCGTCGATCAGATAGCCGATCGCCTGCGCCTTGACCTGCTTGGAGGAACTGGCCGCCTGCCATTGCGCACGCGGCGGCAGGCGGCCTTCCTGCGCCTGCACCGGGGCCGTCATCGCAAGTCCGCACAGGACTGCAGACAACACCCAGGCGCAGCGGCGCGCGCCACCGTGACCGAGCACTCGGATGATCTCTGACGAATATCGCACTGGGTCCCCCGGCCAGCACCGCCTCAATCGAGGTGGGCGGACGTTAGCAGCAACTGCAAGCGGTTACATGATGCGTTGCAACATGTGCAATCCCCTGGCACGTCTGGTCATACGCCGACATGCCTGTCCCGACGGTCCCAAGCCGGGTCATGAAATGTCCTGCCGCGACAAGCCCAGCCCCCTGGATGCCTGCCAGTGCTCCCCGCCCCACACCCCCGCCCGGCTTGCCGGAATCGCCCGCGCCCAGCAAGATGCGGGACGTTTTGGGGAACGAGCCCGCACCGTATGCCGTCCTGCCCGACCCGGGTCATCTCCTCGCGCGCGCTGTGCGTCCTGCTGTTGGCGATGCTCGCCCTGGCCGTGGGCGGATGCAAGCGCACGCCCGCCGAACTGCCCGGCGCCAGCGCCGAGCCGGCCGCCGCGGTGCGCACGCTGGCGCGCGCGCTGCAGCGCAACGACCTGCTCGGCTACGCCCAGGCCGCGGTGCCGCCGGCCCAGTACCAGCGCCTGCAGCAGGCCTGGAGCGAGGACCGCAGCCGCTGGCCGCTGACCGAACTGCCGCTGGCCGAACGCCTGCCCGAGGTGCTCGACACCCTTGCCGCGCCGGACGCCGAGCGCCAGCTGCAGCGCGCCTTCGACGCGCAGTTCGGCGGCCAGGCGACGAGCCTGAAGCAGGCGGCGCACTCGCTGGGCCTGTTCGGCGTGCAGTTCCTGCGCAACCAGGGCCACTACACGCCCGAGCAGCGCGGCCATTACGTGCAGCTGGTGCAGGCGCTGAGCGCCTGGGCCGCGCGCGCGCCGCTGTCCGAGCGCAAGCGCGCGCAGGCGGCGCTCGCGCGGCTGTGCGCGGGCGCGCGCCGCACCGGCGTGCGCAGCGATGCCGACCTGCGCACCCTGGGCATGGACGAGAGCCTGCGCCGGCTGGGTCCGTTCCTGGCCGATCTCAAGGCGGTGCTGGCCGACTACGGCCTGGACCTGGACGCCAGCGCCGGCGCGCTGCGCACCGGTCTGGTCAACCAGCAGGGCGACCAGGCGGTGGTGCGCATCCAGTACCCGCTGGACGGCGAACAGATCGACACCACCGCGGTGCTGGTGCGCCGCGACGGGCACTGGTACCTGCGCGACACCCTCAGCGAGGTGGATGCGCTGCTGGCGGCCAGCGCCGGCACCGCCGCCCCGGCCGCGGCACCCGCCGCCGACCCCGCCCCGCCGGCTAAGCGATAATGGCCCCGATGCCAGAACAAAATCCCCTCCCCTTCCCCGACGACGCCGCGGCCCGTACGCCCGCCGACGCGTCCCCGGCCGATCCCGGCGCCGCGCCCTCTTCGACCGTCGTCCCCTCCACCCTGCCCGTGGCCGCGACCGCCGCGCGCCAGGGCAAGGGGCCGCTGTGGGCGCGCCTGCTCGGGCGCCTGGCCGACCCCTGGCTGGGCCTGAAGATCGAACCGGCCGAGCCCGGCCAGTACAACGATGGCCGGCCGGTGGTGTACGTGCTCGAGGACTACGGCCTGTCCAACGCGCTGATCCTGGACAAGGCCTGCCGCGAATCCGGCCTGCCGTCGCCGCTGGTGCCGCTGCCCGGCGACCCGCTGGGCCGCAAGCGCGCCTACCTGGCGCTGTCCCGGCGCAGCAGCAACCACGCGCTGCTGCCGGAGCAACGCGGCGCCAAGACCCACTCCGATTCGCTGGCCAAGCTGCTGCAGGCGCACCGCGAGCGCCCGGACCTGGACATCCACCTGGTGCCGGTGTCGATCTTCGTCGGCCGCGCCCCGGACAAGCAGAGCGGCTGGTTCGCCGTGCTGTTCTCGGAAAACTGGGCGCTGGTGGGCAGCTTCCGGCGCCTGCTCGGCGTGCTGCTCAACGGCCGCAGCACCATCGTGCGCTTCGCCCCGCCGGTGTCGATGCGGCAGACGGTGGAGGAAGGGCTGCCGCCCGAACGCACCGTGCGCAAGCTGCAGCGCGTGCTGCGCACCCACTTCCGGCGCATCCGCGAGGCGGTGATCGGCCCCGACCTGTCGACCCGGCGCCTGCTGGTGGACCAGGTGCTGGCCGCCGAGCCGGTACGCGAGGCGATCGCCGCGCAGGCCAAGCGCGACAACAGCAAGCCGGTGGACGCCTGGCGCAAGGCGCACGCCTACGCCTGGGAGATCGCCGCCGACTATTCCAGCCCGGTGGTGCGCTCGGCCAGCTTCCTGCTGACCCACGTGTGGAACCGCATCTATGCCGGCGTGCTGGTCCACCACCTGGACAAGCTCAAGGACGCCGCGCCCGGGCACGAAGTGATCTACGTGCCCAGCCACCGCAGCCACATGGACTACCTGCTGCTGTCCTACCTGCTGTACGAACGCGGCATCGTGCCGCCGCACATCGTGGCCGGCATCAACCTCAACCTGCCGGTGGTCGGTACCCTGCTGCGCAAGGGCGGCGCGTTCTTCATCCGCCGCTCGATCAAGGGCAACGCGCTGTACTCGGCGGTGCTCAGCGAATACGTGGCGCAGCTGGTGGCCGGCGGCTACTCGATCGAGTACTTCGTCGAAGGCGGGCGCTCGCGCACCGGCCGCCTGCTGCAGCCCAAGGGCGGCATGATCGCGATGACCCTGCGCGCGTTCCTGCGCCAGCCGCGCAAGCCGGTGCTGTTCCAGCCGATCTATGTCGGCTACGAGAAGCTGATGGAGGGCAACAGCTACCTCGACGAACTCAGCGGCCGGCCCAAGGAGAAGGAATCGATCTGGGCGCTGCTGTGGGGCATCCCCAAGGTGCTCAAGCAGAACTACGGGCAGGTGGTGGTGAACTTCGGCGAGCCGATCCCGCTGAGCCAGGTGCTGGCGCAGCGCGCGCCGGAATGGGACGGCCAGCCGCTGGGCGAGGACGAGAAGCCGGCCTGGTTGAACGGCACCGTCGATGCGCTGGCGCAGCAGATCCAGGTGCACATCAACGCCGCCGCCGACGTCAATCCGGTCAACCTGCTGGCGCTGGCGCTGCTGTCCACGCCCAAGCACGCCATGGGCGAGGCCGACCTGATCGCGCAGATCGAGCTGTGCAAGAAGCTGCTGGCGGAACTGCCGTACTCGGACCGGGTCACGGTGACCCCGCATTCGCCCGAGCGCATCATCGCCCACGCCGAAGAGATCAACGTGCTGACCCGCACGCCGCATCCGCTCGGCGACGTGCTCAGCGTCAACGGCGACAACGCGGTGTTGCTGAGCTACTTCCGCAACAACGTGCTGCACCTGTTCACCGCGTCCTCGTGGGTGGCGTGCTGTTTCCAGAACAACCGCCGCATGAGCCGCACCGGCCTGCTGCGGCTGGGCCGCACCGTGTACCCGTTCCTGCAGGCGGAACTGTTCCTGCCGTGGAGCGAGGACCAGTTCGCCGAACGCATCGAACGCACCATCGAGGTGTTCGTGCGCGAAGGCCTGCTGCTGCAGCTCAACGAGGACGACGGCAGCGTGCTGGCGCGCAACACCGGCCAGACCGACGAGGTGTTCCGTCTGCGCGCCATCGGCCACTCGCTGCAACAGGCGTTCGAGCGCTATTACATCGCCATCTCGGTGCTGGTGAAGAACGGCCCGGGCAAGCTCGGCGCCGGCGAACTGGAGAGCCTGTGCCAGCAGGCCGCGCAACGCCTGAGCCTGCTGTACGCACCGGCCGCGCCGGAGTTCTTCGACAAGACCCTGTTCCGCGGCTTCATCCAGAAGCTGCGCGAACTGAAGCTGGTGTGGCCGGACGAGAACAGCAAGCTGGTGTTCGACGAACGGCTGGATGCGTGGGCGAAGGATGCGAAGTTCATTCTTGGCCGCGAGTTGCGCCACACCATCGAACGGGTCAGCCCGGAGGCGGCCAAGGTGGAGGAGCCGCCGGTTCCGCAGGACTGAGGCAACGCCCACCTCCGACCGCCGTGCGGTGGCATTGTGGCGCGTGGCGACGCGCCATGCATAAAGGCGCCCCGCTATCACTAGCGCGTGGCGAAGCGCCGGACATCAGGTCGCCCCTGCGGCGCGGCGGGTGACGCCGCGGCACAGTGACTTCCGACACGCGACCCAGGGGCCGGTGCGGCCCGAGCATGTTTGAAACTCCCTGCTGCGGGTTCCGGCGATGCGCACAGCTCCTCTTTTCGCTCTGTTGCTGTTTGCCGCCTCCAGCGGGCCCGCGTGGGCCGACCAGGGCGACGACGCTGGCAAGCACGACCATCGGCCGCAGGTGTCCTCGCGCCAGTGCGGCCTGAGCACGCCGTTCAACGTGCTCGCCGACACTGGCGGCATCTGGCTGACCCGCAGCGATGGCGACGGGCCGCGCGAGATCTTCTTCCATGCCGGCGAATTGAGCGTGGATCGCCGGGTGCAGCAGATCGGCGCCGCCGATGCGCAACGGCTGCTGGAGATGGAACGCGAAACCCGCGCGCTGATGCCGCAGGTGGCCGACCTCTCGCACGAGGTGGTCGATCTCAGCTACGACGTGCTCGGCTCGGTGGTGGAGATGCTGACCGGCAGCGCCGGCAACGCGCGCAAGATCGAACGGCTGCGCATGCATGCCAACGCCTACGTCGACGGCACGCTCGGTAAGGGGCGCTGGGACCAGGAGGCGTTCGACGACCGGTTCGAGGACTACGTCGAGACGCAGACGGAGAGCTTCGTGGGCAGCATCACCCGTCACGTGCTCTGGCAGGTCGTGACGGGCCGCGCGGAGGCCATCGGCGAACGCGCCGACCGCATGGATGCCGCCCTGGAGGCACGGCTGGATGCGCGCAGCAAGGGGATCGAGAGCAAAGCGCAGGCGCTGTGCGCGCGGGTGGCGCGGCTGGATCAGCTGCAGCAGGCGCTGGAGTACCGCTATCGCGGCCAGCCCTTGCGCCTGCTCGCCGCCACCCAGGACGGTGCGCCGGGACAGAGCACCGCCACCCTCGTCGGCACCGACGATACGCCGCGGAGCAATGCGGTCGCGGTGCCAACGGTCCCGACGCATTGAGCTAGACGCCGCAGCTGGCGCGCGGCGACGCACCAGCCGCGCTGGCGGCCGGCGGCGACGGCAGCACCGCTCAGGCCTCGAACAGGTCCCCGGTGCGCGGTCCGGCATCCGCCGCATCCGACGGATAGACCAACTGCCCCTGCGCATCGCTGCGCGCGGCCGGGTTCAACGTGGCCGGTTCCTGGCGACCGACGTCGATCAGGTGCACCACCGGGTGGCCGTGGTGCAGCAGGTGGTCGCAGACGATCTGGCGGTGGCACTGCCGCCAGTAGGCCTCGGCGCACATCACCGCGCACGCGCCGTCCTCGCCGAAGGCCTGCAACTCGGTCAGGGCCTCGCCGAATTCGCTGCCCAGCGCGTAGTCGGCGTAGTTGTGGAAGCTGACGCTGCGCCAGTGGCCGTTGCGCTGCGGATCGACGCCCGGCTGCTTGCCGCGGCGCCCGCCCAGGGCGCGGAAGTGCCGGTAGGCGATGCCCGCGGCGGCCAGCGCCGGCGCCAGTGCGCTACCGTCGAACTGCGGGAACCGCCGCGAATACGGAAACGCCCGCACGTCGGCCAGGCGGGTGACGCCGGCGCCCTGCAGGATCTGCAGGAAGGTCTCCAGGCTGCGCGTGGAATGGCCGACGCTGAAGAAGGTCGCCGCGCTCACGCCGGTTCGTCGGGGATCAGCAGGTGCTCCAGGCGCATGATGCAGTCCTTCAGTTGCAGCTTGCGCTTCTTCAGCCGCTTGGCTTCCAGCTCGTCGTCCAGATTGGCCGGGATGCGCTGCAGCTGTTCGTCGAGCGCGCGGTGCTCGCGACGCAGGGCGTCGATGCGCAGGGAGATCTCGGCGGGCGTCAGGGTGTCCACGAGGTTCGAGCATACACAGGCCAGCGGTCCGCCGTCACCGTGCAACGCGCCGCTATCCCGGGCGCAGGCCAGCCGGCACAATGCGCGCGGGCGCCGCGGCGGAGGCGGCGCCCTCCCACCCTCGTGCCACCTGCGGCAGGATCGCCGCGCCGAAAGGAGTCAGCCATGCGTTCGTTCCGTTCCCCGTTCGTTCTCGCCCTCGCCCTGGCGGCAGCCTTGCCGCACCTGGCCGCGGCCGCCGATCCCAAGTTCTCCGGCTTCCTGTGCTGCAACATGCGCAGCGATGGCAGCTGGATCAGCGACAGCAACTACGCCGAAGACGGCAAGCAGGTGGTTCCGGCCGGCACGCCGGTGCAGGTGACCGGCTACGGTCGCTACCGCGTCAATGTGCTGATCGACGGCAAGAAGCAGTCGATCGGCAACGACTACAGCCGCGACCTGGGCAACGAGGCCTTCGCCCAGCGCTACGTGGTCGCGCAGGATCCCAAGGCGAAGCTGGCGGCGTACCCGCCGAAGATCCGCGAGGCGATCGCCGCCAACCGCGTGACCAAGGGCATGACCCGCGAACAGGTGCTGATGGCGCTGGGCTATCCGATCACCAGCGAGAACCCGAGCCTGGACGCGCCGCTGTGGCGCTACTGGCTCGACAGCTTCAACGAGTTCCAGGTGTCCTTCGACGGCACCGGCAAGGTCGAGAAGGTCACCGCCGACCCGAAGACCCAGAACCTGGTCTGGCAGCCGTAAGACCAGCCCGCCCTGGCGCCGCACTCCCGACGCGACGGGAGGCGGCGCGAACGGTGCGCCCTGGCCGCGGCCTGCCGCGACCAGGGTCCAAGAAGGCGGCGGTACCGCGTGCGCACCGCCGCCCTGCTGCGCTCAGCGGCTCAGCACCTGCGGCGGATCGCTCCGCGTCGGGCCTTGTTGCGAGGCCTGCAGGGCCTGTTCCTGCTCCTGTGCCTGGCGCTGCGCCTGCCCCTGCTGCACTCCCAGTTGCTGCAGTTGCTGGTAGGTCTCCTGCGCCGGCCGCGCGATCGCCTCGCTGGTCGGCATGTGCGCGCGGTTGGCGTAGGGATCGGGCGAAAGATCGCCGCCGCTGCGGTACACGAACGCCAGTTCGCCGCCCTGATGGGAAGCGGTCGGTCGGTTGAAGCCCACCGCCAGCTGGTCGCGCTCGCTGAAGCCGTTCTGCCTGGCCAACAGGGTCAGGCTGGCGGTCATGCGCTCGCTGTTGTCGTCCCAGCCCTTGCCGATCGCCTGTTCGGCCTGGGCCACGCCGTTGCGGACCCGCTCGTGCAGGGCGCGGTCTGCGGCACCCGGCGCGGCGGTCGGCTCGCTGGCGCGCGGCGCAGGCGCTTCGGGTTGCGGCGCCGGTGCGGAACCGTCGCGGAATCCCGCCGGCAGCATATCGCGCGGCACCTGCGCGGCATCGATGCCGACCGCCTTCAGGTCGGCATGCACCACCGGCGGCGTGCGCTCGGGGTGCTGCGCCTGCGCCCGGTCCTCGGCATCGGCGATCTGCGCCAGCGCGCGTTCGCCATAGTTCTGCGGGTAGCCGCGCGCGTCGTAGAACAGCTTGCCCATCGCCTCCACGTTGCGCGGATTGTCGGCGTCGATCTTCAGATCCTTGCCGAAGCTCAGCCCGTCCTTGGGAGTGTAGGTGGCCTTGCTGCCCACGCCCTGCTTGTCGATGTAGCTCGCCATCTCGCTGCTGGCGTTGTACAGGTCCTTGAGCGTGGCCTTGGGATTGGTGCGGGTGACGTAGTCGGCCAGCGTGTTGACCCCGGCGATCTCGTCCTTGGCCTCGCGGGTGCGCTGTTCCTGCCCGTAGGCCTTGAGCGTGGCGGTGTAGTCGTGCGGCGAGGGCGAGGCGGCGATGCCGTCGACCTTGGCAGCGAACGCGGCATCGCTGCGGTCGATGGCGGCCTTGTTGATGGCATGGCCGATCTCGTGGCCCAGCACGATGCGGGCGGTGTTGGCCGAATCGTCGCGCGGCGCGTTCATCTTCGCCGTGGCCAGCACGTCCATCGGCAACTCGATCTGCCCGGTGCGCGGGCTGTACGAGCCGGTGCCCGCCTCCGGACTGGGCGCAAAGCCGGACAGCTGCTGTTGCCCGATCGCCTGCTCCACCCGCGAGCGCAGCTCCGGCGTGTTGTCCAGCATCTGCCGCAGCGCCTGGCCTTCCTTCGGATGCGCCTGCGCGAACGTGTCGACCATGCCCTTCAGGCGTTCGTCGTCGTGTGCCATCTCCGCTCTCCTTAGCCGTCGACCAGGATCTGCAGCATCTCCACGCACGCCTGCGCATCGTGCTCGCCGACGTCCTTGCCGACGAAGGCATACACGGCGACGGCGCCGCGTTCGAAATGCCAGCGGCCGGCGCTGCCCTGGCGCGGCGGCGCGATCCAGCGCGGCACGAAGCCGGCCGCGACCAGCGCCTGGCGATACGCGGCCAACGATTGCGTGCATTGCGCCGGCGCCGCGCCCGGCGCGGGGGTGAAGCGCAGGTCCAGCCGCGACGGCGGGGCATCGTCGGCATCGGCGACCGATTCCAGCGTGTAGCCGCCACCGCCGGCGAGCGTGCCGGACGCGCTGAACGCATGTCCGCCTTCGTCCTCGACCTGCAGACCGGTCTGCGCCGCGACCTGCGCGGCGACCAGATCCTGCCTGCCGCCGATCGCCAGGATCAACCGTACTACGCCTTGTGCCAGGTGCTCTGGCGTCATCTCCGACATGCTCCGCTCCGTGTGTGCAGGGGTGATCGAGGGGGAAGAGGAATGCGCGCCGGCACAGGCGGCCAGCAGCGCGGTGGCCAGCAGTAGGGCTGTGCGCCGCGCCAGGCGTGTGCCGGCGGCGCGCCGCGGCATGCGGCCATTGCGATGAAACATCCGCTCCATGAAACGCCTCTCCGTCGAGCGCCTGCCGCGCACCGCAGCGCGGCCAGGCTTGGGTGTGCGATTGTAGCCAGCGCACCAGCACCGCGCAGCCCGCCGCTGCGCCGGCGCGTCAGTCCCAGTCAGCGCGACGCTGCCAGACAAAGCCGGGCAGATCGAGACGCTTGCGCGGCGTGCCGTCCCAGTCCACGGTGAAGCCGGCCGCGCGCAACGCCGCGGCGACCTGCTGGCCGACCGCCAGATCCGCCTCCTCGCGCCCTTCGAGATCGCCGAACGCCAGCATCAGCCCGCCGCCGTCGATCGCGCGCTCCATGTCCTGGCCGTGATAGAAGCAGTAGCCGTGGTAGCGCCGGTCCGGCGCGTCGGCCACCGCCTGGTTCACTTCGACGTGACCGTCGGACATGGTGTAGCCGGCATTGGCCAGCGCGCAGATCCCGGCGTCGTGCAGCCGCTCGAACAGCGCATCGAGCCGGTCGCAATCGGTCTGCGCCGGCCAGGTCTGCTCCGCCTGCTGCTTGGCCTGCCACTGGCTGGCGACCGAGGCGCGCAGCATCGTCTCGTCGCAGTCGTCCTCAAGGATGTCCTCGATCATTTCCTGGATCTCGTCCTGGGAATAGAACCCGGACCAGACCCACTTGCGGATCTCGTCGTACACGTAGGCATCGGATTCGTTCACGGTCGCTCCTGCGGTCTTCGGCGCATGCCGCGCGCACTGTAGCAGGGCCGTCGATCTGCTCTACGCGTTCATCTTGACGCTGCTGTCGCTGCCGACCTTGGGATTAGACTGATGCCCGGGATCTTTCCAGGGAACGGCGCTTGATGAGGCCCGTCTTCGGCTGGTTGTCGCTCGTGTCCGGCAGTTGGCTACTGAGCGCCGTTCTGAACGAACTCGCATCGCGTCACGGCCTGATCGCGCTGGCCCACGATCGCCGTGGCGAATGGTCCGTGGTGACGACACCCATCATCGCGAGTGTCGGCGTGTTGTCGAGTTACTGCGGTGCGCGTTGGCTGATCCTGAAGCACACCTGCAGGCCATGGCACGTCGCCGGCGCTGCCGTTCTGGTGGTGATCATCTCATTCTGTTGGCTGACGTGGCGCTTCCACCACGCCGTCTGATGATGGACGTTCAACCGCCCACAGCGTGGCACCGGCGGAGGCGTTGGCGGCGGTGTCGTTGCGGACCACGATTCCGCGCTGCGAACGTACGCCGTGCCCCCTTCTCCCCGGGGAACCCGGGGAGAGGCGTGGCGAGCGCGCTGCGGTCAGCAGCGCGCGCCGTCTCTGCGTCCTTAGCAGGCGTGTTCGACCAGTAACGGCGCCAGCTGACGCGGACCACGCCGGGAGGTCGAGGTACCGGCAGTGCCAAAGGGCTTGGCCTGGCGCCGCGCCGTCAGGTCCCCGTTGCTGCCGGACAGGACGAATACCTTCACCGCATCGCTCAGCTGGATCGCCTGCTCCTCCATCGCCTGGGCCGCCGCCGAGGCTTCTTCCACCAGGGCGGCGTTCTGCTGGGTGGCCTGGTCCATGTGGGTGATTGTCTGGGTGACCTGTTCGATGCCGCTCGACTGCTCCTGCGAGGCGGCCGAGATCTCGGTCATGAAGTCGGTCACGCGCTGCACGCTGACGACGATCTCGTGCATGGTGCTGCCGGCGCTGTTGACCAGGACCGAGCCGGCGTCCACCTTGCTCACCGAGTCGTCGATCAGCTGCTTGATCTCCTTGGCCGCATCGGCCGAGCGCTGCGCCAGTACCCGCACTTCGCTGGCGACCACGGCAAAACCGCGGCCCTGCTCCCCAGCACGCGCCGCCTCCACCGCGGCGTTGAGCGCGAGGATGTTGGTCTGGAAGGCGATGCCGTCGATCACGCCGATGATGTCGGCGATCCGCCTGGACGAGGTCTGGATGCCGTTCATCGTGTCGATGACCTGCGCCACCACCGCGCCGCCTTGCGACGCCACCGCGGTCGCGCCGATGGCCAACTGATTGGCCTGGCTGGCGCGTTCGGCATTCTGGCGCACGGTGGAGGTCAGCTCTTCCATCGAGGCGGCGGTTTCCTCCAGGCTGGCGGCCTGCTGCTCGGTGCGGCGCGACAGATCGGCGTTGCCGGCAGCGATCTCGCCGGCGGCGCCGGTGATCTGCCCGGACGCATGCTGGATGCGGCCGACGATCCCGGTCAGCTGGGCCACGGTGGCATCGGCATCCTCGCGCATCTGCGCGAACACGCCCTGGAACTGCCCCTCCATGCGCGTGGTCAGGTCGCCGCTGGCGATGTCCTGCAGCAGCTTGGACAGGGCCTGCAGATTGCCGTCGGTGGTCGCCATCAACTGGTTCAAGCCGTCGACCATGTCGCGGAAGTCGTACTGGAAGCGCGCGGTGTCGCCGCGCACGGCGAAATCGCCGGCGGCCGCGGCGTCGACCAGTTGCCCGATCTCGGCATTCATCGCCGACAGATTGCGCTTGACCTGATCCATGGTCTCGGTGAGCGCGGCCTGCTCGCCAGGCAGCCGATCCATGTCCTGCGACAGATCACCGATCGCATAGCGTCCCATGATCTCGAGCAGGCGCTGCTGGAGGCGCACGTGCATGTCGAGCAACGCATTGCTCTCCCGCACCATGCGGGCGTATTCGCCGGGAAACGCCTGCTCGTCCATGCGCTGGCTGACGTCGCCGCGCTCGTGGTGCCTGGCCACCTGCGACTGCGCCGCCATCACCGCCTGCAGCTGCGCCTGCATGCGGTCCATGCTGGTCAGCAGTCGGCCGGTCTCGTCCTTGGGCTGCGGCGGGATCCGATGATCAAGCCGGCCCTGGGCGATGGATTCGGCGATTTCGGTCGCGCGCCCGAGCGGCCCGGCCAGGCTGCGGGTGATCAGCACGCTCAAGGTCGCGCCGAGCACCGCAGCCAGCAGGCCGAACCCGATCAAGGCGCGATTGCTGAAGACCAGGGCCGCCTGGATCTGCTCGGAGCTGAGCGCGTTCTGCCGGATCTGCAGATCGACCGCGTTCTGGATCACCTCCACGCGCCGCGCCAGCAACGGCGCGGCATCGCCGTACAGCAGTTGCCTGGCCGCCTCGATCTCGCCGGCACCGGCCAACGCCAACACCCGGCTGTTGACCGACCGTGCGGCCGCCTGCGCGGCATGGATCTGCTTGCGCATGGCCAGACCTTCCGGCGTGCCTGGCAGGGCGTCCAGGGCCTGGCGAAGGCGGTCGTTGTCGGCACGGATCTCCTGGATCTTGGCGGCGATCGCCGGACGCTTGTCGGCCGGCGACAGCATCATGTCGCGCAGGTAGCGCTCGGCGCTCATATTGTTGCGCAGCATGGTGTACAGCAGGCCGGTCTTCTGATTGTTTTCGTGGACGATCTTGTCGACCGCCTGGCGCACGTTGTGGAACTGATAGAGCGCCAAGGTAGAGGACGCGCCAAGCAGGACGATCAGCAGGCCGAACGACAGCGCAAGGCGTTGACTCACCTTGAAGGAGTGAAAGAAGTGCACGTGTGGGGGACTCGCAAGGGGGGGTACCTCTATCGGTCTCAGCCCCGCGAACTTGACCCCAAGCGAGCGACCCAGGTCCCAAATCCGGAAAGTCGCAGGCGCAGACGTCGCAGCGCTGCACCACCGCGCGGCGCAGCCGATGCCCAGGAAAGCAGATACGCCACCGTATCGTCCGCAGCGCGCGCGGCAGGCGCGAACGGCGTTGTCGGCGCACACCGCTACGCGCGTGATGCCTGCAACGGCGAGGTCCGCGCGACATCGGCCGCCGCCTGGCAGACGTCGTCAGGCGCACCGGACAAGCTGTGGCGCATGCAGAGCGCACGGTCGCGGCGCGATCGCTCGGCGTTGCGGCCGCATGCGACGCGGGCTGGTCTGCGGCACGACGGCAGCGTCGCGCCGCCCGTGCCGCATTGCCGTGCGCCTGACGACGGCAGATCGACTTACTTGACCTCCACCGCGCCCAGGTCGCACACCGCGGTGTTGCGGGGATTGCCGCGCTGGTCGATGGCGGTGCAGCCGCTGCCGGCATTCAACGCCGGGCTGTTGGCCGCAGGCAGTTGGGTGAGGGTCGGTCCGCCGTTGTTGGCCGGGGTCGACAGCAGCGGATCGGCCGCTTTCACGTTGCCCGCGGCCAGGCAGGCGTTCGGCCAGACCGCGCCCTTGGCCGAGTACTCGATGAGGTTGTTGCCGGTGTTGCTCTGGTTGTTGCAGAACACGCGTTCGGTCTTGGAATACAGGATGCTGTTGCGCAGATCGAACCTGTCGCCGAACAGCGTCACCCACGGCGTGTTCTCGGCGAAGGTGACGTTGTTGAAGCGCACGCTGGGGCTGCCCTGGTCGCCGTTGGCCGGCTGCCAGCCGACATGCTGGATGGCCGCGCCCACGCCTTTCGCATAGTTGCCGTAGAAGGTGCTGTTGCTGACGTCGCAGGCACCGTAGCAATCCAGGTACAACGCGCCGGCATTGCCCTGTTCGGCCTTATTGGACAGGAAGCTGGTCTCGGCGACGTTGATGGTGCCCGGCGTGGTGATGGCGGTACCGGCATGCGAGGTGTAGGTGAAGCCCATGCTGATGCGCGCGCCGCCGCCCGGGCCGCCGGTGGCGACGTTGTTGGCGAAGGTCGAGTACTTCACGTCGATGGTGTCCGGCGCGTACGCCCACAGCGTGGCGCCGCCGGAGCCGTTGGCGGCGACGTTGTTGCGGACCACGGTGCCGCACATCGCCAGCGTGCCGCCGCTGCCGACGCCGCCCTTCAGGTAACCGGTCAGGGACGCGCCGTCGGTGTCGATCGCGCCGCCGCCACCGAAGTTGCCGGCATCGGGGAACCCTTGCGGCGCATTGATCGCCTGGTTGTTGGCGAATTCCGAGCCGACGATGGTCAGCCGGCTGAGCTGGGTGTACAGCGCGCCGCCAAGCCAGGAACTGTTCTTGTAGAAGCCGCTGCGGACGATGGTCACCTCGGCGTCGCTGCCGGCGAAGATGGCGCCGCCGCCGATGCTGCTGCGGTTGGCCAGGAACTGGCTGTTGATGACTTCCAGCTTGCCGCGGTAGCCGACCTTGATCGCGCCGCCGCCCCAGGTGCCCGGATCGTAGGCCTGGTTGGATGCCGGCTGCACCGAGCTGCCGTTCTGCAGTTTCAGGTTGCGCACCGACAGTGCGCTGCCGGCGTTGACCAGCAGGATCCGGGCGGACTGGCGGCCATCCAGGGTGATCCTGCCCTGGCCGTCGATCACGGTGGGTGCCGCCGCCGCGATGACGATCGAACGGTCCACGGCGATGCTGGTCGGCTTGGTGCCGCAGTTGAAGGTGATGTAGCCGCCTTGCGCGGCAGCGGTAGCCAGCGCGCTGGCGGTGCAACTGGCCTGCGTGCCGTTGCCGACCACGGTGGTCGCGGCCGGCAGCGCCCAGGCCTGCGGCACGCTGCATTGTGGCGCCGCGGGGACGGCGGCGATCGCCGTGGCGGTGGGCATGAGGGCGAAGACACCCAGCGCGCGTGCGCCGGTGATGAGGGAGAACGTCGTGGTCATGATCATGCTCGATAGGGTTGCGGGGGAAACAACACGACGCGCGACCGTCATTCGACTGTCATCCGCGTCGCTGACACCTCGAGTGCAACCGGCAGCTGCGCCGACCGGCGGCACAGGGTGCTTGAGCGCGTGTGGAGCGACCACAACGCAGGTAGCAGATCGCGCAATTGCGCGTCGCCCCGATGCGACAGTGTGCCGATCCGCGGCGCACGGCACGGTCTGGATGCGTCGCAAGGCACGTTCCCGTGCCGCACCCGATCGCGGCGTGCATGCGCGAGGCACCCGGCCCGCGCTACAGCGTGTCCAGGCGTTCGCGCAACTGCTGCGCCTGCGTCCGCAGCGCCTGCAGTTGCGCGGCCGGCAGCTTGCGCAACTGGCGGTAGACCATGTCCAGGCGGCGATTGCGGCCCAGCGTGTCCTGGTGCCGCGCGAAGAAGTCCCAGTACAGCGCGTTGTACGGACACGCACGCGCGCCGGTCTTCTGCCTGCGGTCGTAGCGGCAGCCCTGGCAGTAATCGCTCATCCGGTCGATGTAGGCCGCGCTGCTGACGTAGGGCTTGGTCGCGAGCAGGCCGCCGTCGGCGAACTGGCTCATGCCGACGGTGTTGGGCAGCTCGACCCATTCGAACGCATCGATGTAGACGCCCAGGTACCAGCGATGCACCGCCGCCGGGTCCAGGCCGGCGAGCAGGGCGAAGTTGCCGATCACCATCAGCCGCTGGATATGGTGCGCGTACGCGTCCTGCAGAGACTGGCCGATGGCGTGCTGCAGGCAGCGCATGTGGGTCTCGCCGGTCCAGAACCAGGCCGGCAGCGGCGTGTCGTGGCCGAGCGCATTGCGCGCGGCATAACCGGGCATGTGCGCCCAGTAGATGCCGCGCACGTACTCGCGCCAGCCGAGGATCTGCCGCACGAAACCCTCCACCGCCGCCAGCGGCGCGGCGCCGGCGCCGTAGGCCGCCAGCGCGCGCTGCACCACTTCCTGGGGCCGCAACATCTTGGTGTTGAGGGCGAAGGAAAGCTGCGCATGGAACAGGCGCGGACTGCGCGTGCTCATCGCGTCCTCGTAGCGACCGAAATGCGGCAGGCCCTCCGCGATGAAGCGATCAAGGCAGGCCAGCGCCTCGGCCCGGTTCAGCGGCCAGCGCAGCGCCTGGGCCTGCGGCTGGCCGAAACTGTCCACGCCGGCGGCCTGGATGGTGCTCCACAACGCGCGGTGGTCGTGCGTGGGACGCATATCCGGCGGAGCGGGCGGCTCGCCATGCCAGGGCTGGCGATTGTCGTGGTCGTAGTTCCACTGCCCGCCCTCCGGCGTGCCGTCATCCGCCAGCAGGATCCGGTGGCGCTTGCGCATGTGCCGGTAGAAGTGCTCCATCAACCACTGCGGGCGCCCGCGGAAGACATCCGCCACCTCGCCGCGGCGCGTGTAGAAGTGCATGCTGTCCACCGCCTCGACGACGAAGGCCTGCGCCGCACCCCACTGCCGCAGTTGCTGGTCCAGGCGCCATTCGTCCGGGTCCTGGTACTGCAGGCGCTGCGCACCGTAGTGCGCCATCAGCGCACCGAGATTGGCGGGGATGGACTGGCGGTTGCTGGCATCGTCGATGGCCACATAGCGCACGCGGTGGCCGGCGCCGCGCAGGTGCCGGGCGAAGTCGCGCATCGCGGCGAACACCGCCAGGATCTTCTGCGCATGGTGCAGGACGTAGTCGGTCTCCTGCCGGACTTCCATCAGCACATGCACCACGCCGGGATCGCGCACGGCGAACCAGGCGTGTTCGGGATCGAGCTGGTCGCCGAGCACCAGGCGCAGGGTGTGGGCGGTGGAGAGCACCGGACTCATGCAGGGCGGCACGCCTGCGGGCATGCGGTGCGCCAGCGCACGGCCCGGCGACTCATGGCGCCTCCGGCGCGCGCACGCGCTTGCGCTCGCCACGGCAACGGTCGGAGCAGTACTTCACCTCGTCCCAGACCTTCTCCCACTTCTTGCGCCAACGGAACGGCCGGCCGCAGTGCAGGCAGGGCTTTTCCGGCAGATCGTGTTTCTTGCGCATGCGCGATCCGCAGTTCACTCAGAGTCGCTGTCGCTTACGGCTGCGCCGGCCACTCGCGGAACACCACGCAGACCGTGCTGGGGTCGAGCATCGCGAACTCGCGTGCGCCCCAGGGCTTGAGCGCGACGGTACGGCAATTCGGATGCAGCCACTGCGGCGCACGTGCGGACAACTCCGCATAGATCGTGTCGATGCTGTCGGTTTCGATGCCCAGTTCCGGCCGGTCCTTCGCCGCCCACTCGGCGTTTTCCACCAGATAGGCCTTGGCGCCGTCGCGTGCGATCACGGCCATCGTGGCGTCCTGGTACAGCACCTGGAATCCCAGGCCGCCGACGAAGAAGTCCAGCCCGTCCTGCATGCGCGCGTAGAAGATCTTGGGGATGAGGTTCTTGAACATGGGGCGACCTTGCGTCCGTGACCAGCGGCGAGTGTAGCGGGCCGGTCCCGGCGCGGCATGGCGACAAAAAAAGCAGGGTCGCCGGATGCGTGCCGCGCGCCGAGGCTGGCGATGCCGCAGGCGGCTACACTGGCCAGCCTCCTTTCCGCCTCGATCCCAGCCATGACGTTCCGCTTCACCTGCAGCGCCTGCGATCAAGTCCACGAAGGCATGCCCGGCTTCAGCGTGGCGGCGCCACTGAGCTATGCGCTGATTCCGGAGGAGCAGCGCGCCGCCCGCTGCGAGCTGGGCTCGGACGATTGCGTGATCGACGAGGCTCACTTCTTCGTCCGCGGCTGCATCGAGATTCCCGTGCATGGCCACGCCGAGCCGTTTTCCTGGGGCGTGTGGGTCTCGCTCAGCGAGGCCAGCTACCTGCAGTGGATCCGCTGTTCCGATCAGCCGCAGCGTGCGCATGTGGGGCCGTTCTTCGGCTGGTTGAACACCCGCCTGTCGCCGTATCCGGACACCGCCGGCCTCAAGACACAGGTCCATCTGCGCAACGACGGCATTCGCCCATGGATCGAACTGGAGGCGACCGCGCATCCGCTCGCGGTCGAACAGCGTGAAGGCATCTCCGCGCAGCGGGTGGCCGAACTGTATGCGCTGATGACGCACACATCCATCTCCGTCGCGACGAACCTGGGGACGACGCCATGACGCTGTCGGGCGACGTCGCACGCCGCATAGGCACCGCCCCGAATCGGAGCAACACATGGGACATGAGTATCGCCTGACGTTTGCCGGCGCCGATCCAGCAAAGACACGGCATGCCATCGGCCAGCTGCCGGGCCTGGAAGATGCCGAGTCACGCGATGCCGGCGCCGCCGCCGCGCCGGCACGACCGATGCCGGACGCGATGATGTGGTGCACGGCCGATGGCCTGCTCTTCTGCGCAAACACCAGCGAGGGACCGCGCTGCCTCGGCACCGTCATCGCCCGCCTGACCAGCACGTTCGGGACGGTCGAGGTGGCGGAATTGGAGTGACCCGCAACGCCGCCCGCGCGGTGCTGTGCCAGCCCCGCCGACTACACTACCGTCGATGACCTCGCCCCTGCCCCTGCCGCCGCTGCAGCCGCTCGCCGACCCCGCACCGCCTGCCGGCCGCAACCCCGCGGCACTGGGCAAGCGCCTGTGCCGGCAGGTCGGCCAGGCCATCGCCGATTTCGGCATGATCGGCGCCGGCGACAAGGTCATGGTGTGCCTGTCCGGCGGCAAGGACAGCTACACCCTGCTGGACATCCTGCTGCAGCTGCAGCGCAAGGCGCCGGTGCCGTTCGAGCTGGTGGCGGTGAACCTGGACCAGAAGCAGCCGGGCTTTCCCGCCGATGTGCTGCCGACCTACCTGCGCCAGCGCGGCGTGCCCTGGCATGTGATCGAGCAGGACACCTATTCGGTGGTCACCCGGGTGGTGCCGGAAGGCAAGACCCTGTGTTCGCTGTGCTCGCGGCTGCGCCGAGGCGCGCTGTACCGCTACGCGGCGGAGCACGGCTTCACCAAGATCGCGCTGGGCCACCACCGCGACGACATCGTCGCCACGTTCTTCATGAACCTGTTCTTCCACGCCAAGCTGGCGGCGATGGCCCCGGTGCTGCGCAGCGACGATGGCCGCCACGTGGTGATCCGGCCGCTGGCCTATGTGCGCGAGGCCGACATCGCCGCCTACGCGCAGGCGCAGGCCTTCCCGCTGATCCCGTGCACGCTGTGCGGCAGCCAGGAGACGCTGCAGCGCCGCCAGGTCGGGCAACTGCTGCAGCAATGGGACCGGGAGCATCCGGGGCGGGTGGAGCAGATCGCCCGCGCGCTGGGCAACGTGCATCCGGCGCAACTGGCCGACCGCGCGCTGTTCGACTTCGCCGCGCTCGGCGGCGCCGCCATGGCGCCGGCCGGCGCCTGGACGGACGAGGCGCCGGGCTGAGCCACCTCGCTGAACCGCCCGATGCGGTACCCGGGCGGGCACGATGCGACAATGGCCACCGCTCCCCGGCGCGCGCCGCCGGACCGTTCCGTTTCCTTCCGCTGGATGCTCGATGTTCTTTCGCAATCTGACCCTGTTCCGCTTTCCCGCCACGCTCGACTTCTCCGAGGTCGAAAAGCTCCTGCCGGAGGCCCAGCTCAAATCGGTCGGCCCGCTGGAAATGAGTTCGCGCGGCTTCATCTCCCCGTTCGGCCGCGACGAGCAGGAAGCGCTGTCGCACCGCATCGCCGATTTCCTGTGGCTGACCGTCGGCGGCGAGGACAAGATCCTGCCCGGCTCGGTGGTCAACGACCTGCTCGCGCGCAAGGTCGCCGAGATCGAGGAGAAGGAAGGCCGGCGCCCCGGCGGCCGCGCGCGCAAGCGGCTCAAGGACGACCTGATCCATGAACTGCTGCCGCGCGCCTTCGTCAAGTCCTCGCGCACCGACGCCATGCTCGACCTGCAGCACGGCTATGTCGCCGTGGACACCTCCAGCCGCAAGACCGGCGAGAACGTGATGTCTGAGATCCGCGGCCTGCTCGGCAGCTTCCCGGCGCTGCCGCTGAACGCCGAGGTGGCGCCGCGCTCGATCCTCACCGGCTGGATCGCCGGCGAACCGCTGCCCGAAGGCCTGAGCCTGGGCGAAGAATGCGAGATGAAGGATCCGATCGAAGGCGGCGCGGTGGTCAAGTGCCAGCACCAGGAACTGCGCTGCGACGAGATCGACAAGCACCTGGAAGCCGGCAAGCAGGTCACCAAGCTGGCGCTGGTGCTCGACGACCACGTGTCCTTCGTGCTCGGCGACGACCTGGTGATCCGCAAGCTGAAGTTCCTCGACGGTGCGCTGGACCAGCTCGAGCATGCCGACCAGGACGGCATGCGCGCCGAACTGGACGCGCGCTTCGCGCTGATGAGCGCCGAGGTGCGGCGCCTGTTCCTGCTGCTGGAAGCGGCGCTGAAGCTGAGCAAGGCCGACTGATGCCGCGGCGGAGGCGGCCGCACGCGGCTGTCACCGTGCGCACCCGCACCGGCGGTATGCTGTGCCCATGCCCGATCTGCTCCGTCGCCTGATCGCGCCGCCCCCGGCGGCCGTCGAACGCGACCTCGTCCGCTTCCGCCTGGACGAGCGCGATGTCGAGGTGCTGCGCGTGCGCGACCCGCGCGCGCGCCGCATCAAGCTCAGCGTGGACGAGCGCGGCGCGCGCCTGACCCTGCCGCTGCGCGCCAGCCTGGTCGCCGGCGAGCGCTTCCTGCTGGAGAACCGGCAGTGGCTGGCGCAGCAACTGTCGCGCTATGTCGCCGCCGAGACGCTGGCGCCGCTGCGCCCGGGCGAGGCTGGCGAACTGCCGCTGCGCGGGCAATCGCTGCCGGTGGCCTGGCACGACGCCCGCTACGCGCGCATCGCGCTCGTCGATGGCGTGGCCCAGGTGCACCTGCCGCCGCGCGGCGGCGATGCGGCGCTGCGCCGCGCGCTGCGCGATTTCTACGAAGCGCAGGCCCGCGCCGACGTCGGCCGCTGGCTGCCGCGCTACCTGCCGTCGCTGCCGCGCGCCCCGCGCGCGGTGCGCTACAAGGTGATGTCCTCGCAGTGGGGCTCGCTGGCGCCCGACGGCAGCATGGCGCTGGACCTGGCACTGGTGCTGGGGCGGCCCTCGGCGTTCGAGTACGTGCTGGTGCACGAGCTCTGCCACCTGATCCAGGCCAACCACTCGCCGGCGTTCTGGCACGAAGTGGAAGCGCGCTTCCCGGATTGGCGCGCCGAGCGCACCTGGTTCCACCAGCACGGCCGCCAGCTCAAGGCGCATCTGCGCTGGCTGCTGCGGCCGGAGCGCGACTGAAACGCGCATCCACGAACGGTGGGAAACGCGCCGTAGGAGCGGCTTCGGCCGCGACGGGCGTTCTCGGTAAGGCCCGTCGCGGCTGAAGCCGCTCCTACAAGCCAGGCTGCACACGACAGGCTTGGGCGAAAGCACGTTCTTCGGAGCGCTTGAAGACGCTGCGGCTGGTGTGCCCAGACCGCGGCTGAACACCGAACATCGCGGTGCGCGCGGCGTCAGCGGCGAGGGTGCGGTGGGGTCGCGAATCGGACAAGCATGCTGCGCTGCGGCACGAGATGGCGCGACGCGGATGCGAACAGGCGGGATACAGAAGGTGGGTCGGTGCGCCACTGCGGGCGCATCGCGGTGGGTTGGCCCAGCGCTGCGGAAGCAGAACTCCATGCAGCGCCCGGTAGGCCCCCTCTCCTCCCGCCTACCGCAAATCAGGCGCGACCTCCGGCGCCAGCGAGGCGGTACGGTCCGAGCGGCGCTACGCCGGCATGTCAGGACGCCGGGATCGAGCCGCGAACACAGGACGTATCGCGTCTACGCCTGTTGACGGCAGGCGCGGGCGCAACTTAAGCGAAAATTCTTTTACACACAAGCTTCACGATCAGTGTGTAGGGGGCGCCCCGACAGCGCTGTCCGCAGGCCCCTGACACGCGCGGATGCGAGGTGGCGATGGACGACCACGGGTCGCTGCCCGCGCTGCGCCCGACGTCCCGCTGACACCGCCGCATCAAGCGCTGCGCGCGTACTCGAAGCCGACCGGCGCAGGCTGGATTGCCAGCGCCGGCAGTTCCTCCTCCGCACGCAGCACCGACGGCGCAGTACCGGCCAGCCGGAACACCGCCACCGCTTCGCTCAGGCTGCCGGCCTGCTGCTCCAAGGCGTGCGACGCCGCAGTGGCCTGTTCCACCAACGCCAGGTTCTGCTGGGTGCTGCGGTCCATCTGCGCCATCGCCTGGCCCACTTCTTCGATGCCGGCGGCCTGTTCCTGCGAGGCCGCCGCGATCCCCGCCATCAACGCATTGACCTCGCTCACCGAGGCCAGCACGCGGCCCATGGTGCGGCCGGCGTCGTGCACCTGCGCCGAGGCCACCGCCACCTGGTCCACCGACGCCTCGATCAGGCGCTTGATCTCCTTGGCCGCATCGGCCGAGCGCTGCGCCAGCGCGCGCACCTCGCTGGCGACCACCGCGAAGCCGCGGCCCTGCTCGCCGGCGCGCGCGGCTTCCACCGCCGCATTGAGCGCGAGGATGTTGGTCTGGAAGGCGATGCCGTCGATCACCCCGATGATCTCGCCGATCTTGCGCGAGGCCGCTTCCACGCCCTGCATCGTACCGACCGCCGCATCGATCGACGCCCCGCCTTGGCCGGCCACGGTCGCCGCCGCATCGGCCAGCGCGTTGGCGTGGTGCGCATGCGTGGCGTTCTGGCGCACGGTCTCGGTCAGGCGCGCCGCGGCGCGTGCGGTGCGCTCCAGCGTGCCGGCCTGTTCGGCGCTGCGCTGCGACAGGTCCTGGTGGCCGCCGGCGATGGCGCCTGCCTCGGCGTCGATCGCCGCGGCCGCGTGCTGGATGCCGGCCACGATCGACGCCAGTTGGTCGGCGCTGGCGTTGGCGTCGTCGCGCATGTCGGCGAACACGCCGCGGAAGTCGCCGTGCATGCGCACACCCAGGTCGCCGCTGGCGATGGCGCGCAGCAACCCGGACAACTGGCCCAGGTTGCCATCCACCGTCGCCATCAGCTGGTTGAGGCTCTCGAGCATGATGCGGAAATCGTGCTGATGCGCGCCTAGGTCGGCGCGTGCGCTGAAGTCGCCGGCCGCGGCGGCCTCGGCCAGGTGCCAGATGTCGCGGCTGAGCGTGCCGAGGTTGGCCTTGATCGCATCCATCGCCTCGGAGATCGCGGCCTGCTCGCCGGGCAGGCGCGGCATGTCCTCGCTGAGATCGCCGATGGCGTAGCGCCGCATCAGCGCCACCATCGACTGCGCGGTGCCCACGTGCAGGTCGACCAGCGCATTGGCGTCGCGCAGCAACTGGCCGTAGTCGCCCGGGAACGCCGCCGCCTCGCCGCGGCAGGCGATGGCACCGTCGGCATGCCGTTGCGCCATCCGCCGCTGCTCCGCGAGCACGGCGCGCAGCTGGGTCTGCATGGTCTGCATGCTGCGCAGCAGGTCGGCGGCCTCGTCGTTGCCCTGTGCCGGCACCACGGCATCGAGTTGTCCGGCGGCGATGGCCGCGGCGACGCGGGTGCCTTCGCGCAGCGGCCGCACCAGGCTCTGGGTGATGCACCAGCCCAGCCAGGCGCTGACCGCCAGCAACAGGCCGCCGCCGAGCAGCAGCAACCAGCGCGCGCGGGCCATGGTGGTCACCGCCTGCGCATAGGAGCCGTCGCTGAGCGTGCGCAGGTGCGCCGCATTGCGCTGGATCGCCTGTTGCCACTGCGCCAGCAGCGGCTGCAGCGTGTACAGGTGCAGGGTCTGCGCATCCAGGTTCTGGTTGTCGGCGGCCAGGGCCAGCACCTGCGACTGGAACGGCTGCACCTGCACGTAGGCCTTGTCGATCGCCGCGCGCAGCTGCGCACCGGTGCGGTCGGCCGGGTCCAGGCGCAGCGCGAACAGTGTGCGCCGCGCCTGCGTGTAGTCGCGCTGGGCGTCGCCGATGGCGCGCACCACCGCCTGCTTCTCGTCGGGATTGGTCAGGATCACATCGTTGAGCAGGCCGATCTCCAGCCGCGCCTGCGCCGCGACCATGGCGTTGGACAGGCGGATCTTCTCCATCTTGTCCAGTGCGATGTCGTCGAGCTGCTGCCGCGCCAGCGCCATCGACGCCAGGCTGGCCACGATCAGGGCGCCGCAGATCAACAGCAGGGCAGCGAAGGCGAAGGTCAGGCGCGGGCCGACCCGGTAGCGGCGAAGGAGGTGGATCATGGGAAGCGCGGCGTAGGGCGGAAGGTGCGCGCTACGCTGTGCGCGGAAGTTTTCCGAACCGCGACGGCACGGCGACAACATGCCGAACTGTGACGCCGGAAAGCGCACGAGCGCGGCGGGCTGCACAGCGCCGGTGAGGCCTGCGTTGCAGTCCGCGTGCGCGGTGCGCGACGGAGCGATGGCGCCGCAGGCGCGCACTGCGGCGCGGCCGCCTCAGAGGAAGTCGTGCAGCAACGCGGCCACTGCCGCCGGTTGTTCCATGTGCAGGTGGTGGGTGCCGGGCAGCGTGTGCACCCGGCCGTCGCGCAGGCACGCGGCGCGCTGCAGGCGCAGCGGCTCGGGCAGCATGTCCTGGGCCGGATCGGCGAACACCACCGCGGTCGGGCATTCGATGCCGCGCAGCAGCGCCTGCATCTGCGACTCGGTCGCGCGGATCGCCGTCGGCAGGGTCAGGCGGCGGTCGCTGCGCCATACGTAGCCGCCGTCCACCGCGCGCACGCCGCGTTCCACCAGCAGCCGCGCCGCCGGCTCGCTGAGCTGGTTGGCCAGCATCCGCGCCCGTACCGGCGCGGCCAGGTCGGGGAACACGCGCAACGGCGTGGCGCTGGCGCGGCGCGTGCTGGCGACGCTGTTGCGCAGCCGCTCCACCGCGCCGGCCTCGCTCTCGGCCAGGCCGCCCAACATCTCGATCGCCACGAACTTGGCGATGCGCTGCGGCGCTGCGGCCGCGAGCAGGCTGGCGATGGCCGCGCCCATCGAGTGGCCGATCAGCACGAAGCGCTCCCAGCCCAGCGCATCGGCCGCGTCCAGCACCGGGTGCAGGGCGCTGGCCAGCAGGTACTCGGCGCCATCGGGCAGATCACTGCTGTGGCCGTGGCCGGGCAGGTCCAGCATCACCAGATCCCACTGCGGCAGGTGCCGGCTCAGCGGCACGAAGCTGGCGGCGTTGTCGAGCCAGCCGTGCAAGGCCAGCGCCTTCGGCCCCTGCGGATCGCCGCTGCGCAATCCGGCCAGCGCGCCCACCCGCGACGGGCAGGCGAAAGGGCGCACGCTCATGCGGCGCGGGCCGCCAGTTGCGCCAGCGCGCGCGCGTGCGCCGGGGCGTCGTTGAGGCAGGGGATGTAGCGCACCTGCATGCCGCGTTCGGCGCAGGTCTCGACGAAGCCCATCGCCACTTCTTCCAGAGTTTCCAGGCAATCGGTGGCGAAGCCGGGACAGAGCACGTCCACCTGCTTGACCCCCTGCGCGGCCAGTTCCCACAGCCGCGGCTCGGCATACGGGCGCAGCCAGCGCTCGGCGCCGAAGCGCGACTGGTAGCCCAGCTCCCACTGCCCGGCCCCCAGGCCCAGCGCGGCGGCGATCGCCTGCGCGCTGGCTTCGCAGCGCTGCGGGTAGGGATCGCCGTTGTTGGCCACGCGCTGCGGCAGGCCGTGGAAGGAGAAGAACAGGCGCTCGCCGCGGCCGTGCTGCGCCCAGTGCGCGCGCACGCTGTCGGCCACCGCGGCGACCCAGGCCGGATCGGTCGGGTAGTCCTCGATCAGGTGCACCGGCAGCTGCGGATGGCGCGCCTGCCAGGCCTGCACCACGTCCTCGATCGAGGCGGTGGTGGTGGTCGAATACTGCGGGTACAGCGGCAGCACCACGATCCGGCGCACGCCCGCCTCGCGCAGCGCGTCCAGGGCCGGCGCCAGCGCCGGCGCGCCGTAGCGCATCGCCCAGGCCACACGGTGCCCGGGCAACTCGCGCTGCATGCCCTCGGCCAGGCGCCGGGTATACACCGCCAGCGGCGAGCCGTCCGCCAGCCACACCTGCGCGTACTTCTCGGCCGACTTGGGCGAGCGCCGCGGCAGGATCACCCAGTGCAGCAACGGCCACCAGAACAGCCGCGGGATCGCGACCACGCGCTTGTCGCCGAGGAACTCGGCCAGGTAACGGGCGACCGCAGGCGCGGTGGGCGCCTCGGGCGTGCCTAGATTCACCACCAGGATGGCGGTCTCGGGTGCGTCGGACATGCGCGCATTGTGGCAGAGCGGGCGCGCCGCGGCGTGTCGATCCGCTCGATCGCGGCGATCGACGGCATCTGCATGCGGTGCCGGCACCACTCATTGCCGATTCATTGCCCTGTGACTAAGTTCAAGCACTTGCAGTATCTTGCTGCGGACCTACTTCGGAGCCCGCTATGCCCCTCCTGCCGCGCCTCGCCCTGTTGTTGAGCACCGTGTTGTTCGCTGGCCACGCCGTGGCCGGACCGGAAGAGGACGAGCGCGCCCGCAACGCGCTGCGCGTGCTGACCGACATCCAGCGGATCCCCGAACAGTCCATCCCCGACAAGCTGCTCGACGAGGGCCGCGCCATCGTGGTGATCCCGGACACGCTCAAGGCCGGGCTGGTGATCGGCGGGCGTCGCGGCCACGGCCTGATGTCGGTCAAGCGCCCCGACGGCACCTGGTCCAACCCGGTGTTCGTCAAGCTCACCGGCGGCAGCATCGGCTTCCAGGTCGGCGTGCAGTCCTCCGACGTGGTGCTGGTGTTCCGCAACGACCGCAGCCTGGACAACATCGTCAACGGCAAGTTCACCCTCGGCGCCGATGCCGGCGTCGCCGCCGGCCCGGTCGGGCGCAACGCCGCCGCCGCCACCGACGGCCAGCTCAAGGCCGAGATCTGGTCGTGGTCGCGCGCCCGCGGCCTGTTCGCCGGCGTCGCCCTCGACGGCGCCGCGCTGCAGATCGACGATGCCGCCGACCTCAATGCCTACGGCCCCAACACCACTCCGCGGATGATCTTCGAGGGCCGCACCGCGAACCGGCCGTCCAACGACATCGTCGCCTTCCGCGACAAGCTCGAGGAAGCCACCTACGCCGCGCGGCAGAGCCGTGGCACCGATGGCAGCGGCAACCCGGTCGCCGCCCCGGCACAGGCTGTTCCGGCGCCGCAGGCCACGCCGGAACCGACCGTCGCGCCCGACGCCGCCGCCAGCACCGTGCCCCTGCAGGGCCAGACGCAGCCGGCGCAGCAGGGCTTCCAGCCGGTGTCCGACGGCGAGATCCGCACCGAGAAGCTCGACGGCGATCGCTGAGCGCCGTTCCCAACGCCACCTGTCCATCCCGCCGTGCAGGCACGCCTGCATGGCAGGGAAAGGTAACGCGGCGCGGCGCGGTGCGTTATCCTGCGGGTTCCTTACGACTTTTCTGCGAGCGGATCATGGGCAGTCTTAGCATCTGGCACTGGCTGGTCGTGCTGGTGATCGTGCTGCTGGTGTTCGGCACCAAGCGGCTGACGAGCGGCGCCAAGGATCTGGGCAACGCGGTCAAGGAATTCAAGAAAGGCATGCGCGACGACGACAAGCCCGCCGGCCAGCTCGGCGACGAGACGCGCAGCAGCAGCGAGCCGTCCCGCCAGACCCAGGCCGAACGCGACCGCGACGCGCACTGACGGGACCCCGCCGGCGTGTTCGATATCGGATTCAGCGAACTGCTGGTGATCGCGGTGGTGGCCCTGGTGGTGCTGGGGCCCGAACGCCTGCCCAAGGCGGCGCGCTTCGCCGGGTTGTGGGTGCGCCGCGCCCGCGCGCAATGGGACTCGGTGAAGCAGGAACTGGAACGCGAACTGGAAGCCGAGGAACTCAAGCGCAGCCTGCACGACGTGCAGAGTTCCCTGCGCCAGGCCGAGACCGAACTGCGCGACAGCGGCCAGGAATTGCAGCGGCAGACCGAGGCGCTGCGCCGCGAGATCGATCCGAATCCTCCGGTGGCGCCTGCCGACACCACGCTGACGGTCGCGCCGGCAGCGGCCACGGCCACCGTCACGGCCGACAGCTCGATGCCGCACGCTGCCGACACGGCCACGTCCCTGCCGACGCCGCCGCCCGCGGTCGCGCCCGCAACGTCCGCCGTGCCGGCCGCCGCGCGCGGTGCGGCCGCACCGCATCCGGCGCCCACGCCCGCGACCGTGCAGACCGGCCAACCGCTCTCCGATGACCCGGAGGCGCCGCGATGAACGTCGAAGCCGAAAGCAGCCTGATCGAACACCTGATCGAACTGCGCGCGCGGCTGATGCGCGCGCTGATCGGCCTGGGCGTGGTGGTGGTGGCGCTGCTGCCCTTCTCCAAGCGCCTGTACTCCTGGCTGGCCGAGCCGATGCTGGCGCAGTTGCCGGTGGGCCAGAGCGTGATCGCCACGCACCCGGCCGGCGCGGTCATCGCCCCGCTGAAGCTGGCGTTCTTCCTGGCGCTGTTCCTGTCCGCACCGTGGCTGCTGTACCAGGCCTGGGCCTTCGTCGCCCCCGGCCTGTACCAGCGCGAGAAGCGCCTGGCGCTGCCGCTGCTCGCTTCGGCGGTGGTGCTGTTCTACCTCGGCTGCGGCTTCGCCTACTTTCTGGTGTTGCCGGCGGTGTTCCACTTCCTGACCACGTTCAAGCCGGACGTGATCCAGCTCACCCCCGATGCCGGCGCCTACCTGGACTTCGTGCTGGCGATCTTCTTCGCCTTCGGCGCCAGCTTCGAGTTGCCGGTCGCCCTGGTGATCCTGTCCCTGCTCGGCTGGGTCACGCCGCAGCAACTGCGCGAGGGCCGCGGCTACGCGGTGGTCGGCATCTTCGTGCTGGCCGCGGTGCTGACGCCACCGGACGTGGTCTCGCAACTGATGCTGGCGATCCCGATGTGCCTGCTGTACGAGCTGGGCATCCTGGCGTCGAGCTGGCTGGTGTCGAGCCAGGCGCGTACGCAGTAAGCGAATGCGGCGGTAGACCGCGCGAGCGCTTGCGGTGATCTGGGATGCGAATTACGGCACCACCGTAGCGGGTGACGTATAAAAGTCCCCACGGCCGGCTGCACGCCGTCGTTCCGAACACACCGCAACGGACGCCCCCCTCGGGGCCGCGAGTACGCCAAGGAAGGTGCCGCGTGCGAATGACTGCCGGTACACACGACCAAGACCATTCCCTTGCGCGCATGCCGATCGCGCATGCGCGGGTGCTGTCGCTTGCGCGACGACGTGGTCTGCGCATTCAGCGGTGCGATGCGCTACCACAGCGCGGCGCGGACCCCGTTACGGCGCGCCATGCGCAGCCATTTCGCCAACACCACGCCTGAGTAAGAGGGATGTGTTGTCGGCGCGTGCCGGCGCCGGATCGCGCGCTCCGCGCACACGGCGTCGGAGCCGTATCCGATCACAGGAGCATCGGCACCGGGCCGCATTCCGGCCCTGCCGACACGGTCATGGAAGACCGTATTCGTGGCGGTGCGCACTTCCACGCCGCCACACCCCCGGTCCCTAGCGGACGGGCAGGCCGGGAGCGCGCAGGAGGTCGCGTCGACCCGGCTTCTCTCGCAATGAAGCAGTATCCCAATGACCAAGGAGCACGTCATGAAACGTCTGGCTGCACTGGGATTTACCTTGCTGGTATCGACCGCGGCGACCGCGGGGACGCCATCGTTCCAGAAAATGGACGGGAAAGCGAAGTTCATCAACGGCGACAATCTGGTGACCGGCGTGTCCGCGGAAACGGCACCGCCGACGGACACGCGCTTGCAGAGCCCGCAACAGAAGGCCGCTGGCCTGAGCGCGGTGATGGTCACCCGCAATGGCGACCAGTACGCGTCGCCGGCAAGCGCGGAGGACGCGGCACTCTTCGAAGAGGCGATCAAGGCGATGGAACTGCTCGGCCGCATGCCGAACGCCGTGCCCGGCACGCCGCCGCTGCGTCCCACCGACCACGGTGACGGCCGCGCCGTCCCCAACGTGGTGATCGGGACCGACGAGCGGGCACAGGTGACCACCACCACCGCCGCGCCGTACTGGCACATCGGGCGCATCGCCATCGGCTGCACCGGAACGCTGATCGGGCCCAAGCACGTCCTGACCGCCGGCCACTGCGTGTCCAATGGCGCGGGCAGCTGGTATTCCAGCCTCGACTTCACGGTGGCCCAGAACGGCAGCTACCAGCCGTGGGGAACGGCGACGTGGGCGCGTGCCATCACCACGACGGCGTGGCTCAACAACGGCGACAGCAACTACGACTACGCGCTGATCGTCCTGAGCACGGCGCCCCATGGCGGCAATGCGGGCTGGGGCACCTACTCGGGAGGCACCCACACCATCACCGGATATCCGGGCGACAAGCCGTTCGGAACGATGTGGAGTGCGTCCGGGGGCGTCTCCACCAGCGGCTCCTACCGGCTCTGCTACACCATCGACACCAGCGGCGGCAACAGCGGGAGCGGCATCTACGACAGCGGCTACGTCGTCCGCGGCGTCCACACCACCGGCTCGTCGAGCCAGAACTGCGGGACGCGGCTGACCAGCACCGTCTTCAACACGCTGCAGAACTGGATCGCCGACAACCCGTGACGCGCACAAGGTCCCGATCCTGAGTGACAGCGCCGTGGTGCAGCGGGCGACTGCGCACCACGGCGTTGGCCGAACCCGCGATGCAGGAGGAGGTGGAGATGAGACAAGTGCTTGCCGCGACGCTGCTACTGCTGGCCGGCTGCAGCCTCGGCGGCAGCCCGGCCGCCGATCGCGAGCCGCTGGAGTCCGCGCTGATTGTCGGCAGCGCGCAATCCCCGGACCCCGTGCTGGCCCGGGTCATGGAACTGAAGGCGCGGGGCGTGGTGGAGGACGTCGTGGTGTACGAGTCGTTCCCCGTGCAGATCCGCCTGCGCGCATCCCGGCGGGTGATCGACGAACTGCAGGCGATTCCGCGGGCGGCCCAGCGCGCTCCCGGCGACGGCAGCGGCCGCCGCTGAGTCAGCCGCGATCAGGCTTCGATGACATTCGCTGGCGGCGCGACGGCTGCAGCATCGCCGGCGTGCACGAACATCTGCTTCCAGGCCACGTACACGATGCCGGCGATCGTCGGCGCCAGCACCGCCATCAGCAGCACCTGGATGATCAGGGCCGTCATCGTGGTGCCGACCAGCAACTGCAGCACCAGCATCACCACGGCCAGCGCGAAGTAGAACGCGAACATGGCGAGGAAGGCGAGCACGAAGAACACCAGCATCGCCGGCAGGTTGTGCAGGCAGGCGCGCAGGCCGTGACCGATGGCGGCCACGCCATTGCGGCCGTCGAACATCACCTGCGGCGCGAACAGGAACAGGGTCAGCGCCACACCCACCACACCCACCGCCACCAGCATCAGCCACAGCACGATGCGCAGCGCCGGCAGGGTCGCGATCAGCTCCTCCACCTGCTTCGGATCCGGCTGCGCGCCGGACTGGCCCAGTTCGTTGAGCTTGAGCATCACCGTGTTCAGCTGCATCAGCCCCTCCGGACGGATCACCACGACGGCGAGGATGGCCAACACCAATCCGGCGATCGCCTGCGGCAGCACCGCCACCAGCAGGTTCGGCGCGCGGCTGCCGTGCAGGCCCTGCAGCAGGTGCGCCGGCTCGGCGCTGCGGCCTTGGTCGACCTCGCGCACGGCCCACACCAGCCCGCCGAACAACAGCGGCCCGGCCAGCCCGATGAGCAGTTGCGCGAGCATGCCCAGGATCGGGTGGAGGGCGCTCAGGAACACCGCAAGCAGTGTCGCCAGGCCCCAGATCACCCCCAGCCGGCCCAGCGCCCACGGCGCCCGTCGCAGCAGGGACACACCACCCAACAGCCATTCCGCGCCGGCCGAGGCCGGCAGCTTGCGAATCTCGATCATTGCCAATCCGAAGTGGGAGACGCCGTACAGCGCGGCGACTGCACAGATTATCGCGGTTTTGCCTGGCCGCTGCTGTGCTGCCCGCGTGCGTGCTGAACGAAGCGCCGCAACAGTTTGCGCGCCAGCGGTGCGGCGCTGACCTCGCGGGCGATGGTACGGGCGCAGCGTCCGGCGCTGCGTAGACAGTCCGCGCGCGCCTGCACGTAGCCGCGCATGTGGTGGGTGGCGAACTCCGGATGGAACTGCACGCCCCAGGTCGCCTCGCCCCAGCGGAACGCGTGGCACTGGTCCTGCGCCGAGCGGGCCAGCACCGTGGCGCCGGCCGGGGCGCGCAGCACCGTCTGCAGATGCGTGGCATGCGCGGGGAAGCGCTCAGGCAGGCCGGCGAACAGCGGGTCTTCGGCCGCCGGCGGATGCAGTTCGATATGCACGGTGCCCGATTCGCGCCCGGCCGGGTTGTAGGCCACCTCCCCGCCCAGCGCGTGCGCCAGCAGCTGGTGGCCGTAGCAGATGCCCAGCAGCGGCGTGCCGTCCTCGGCGGCCGCGCGCAGCCAGTCGGCCGAGCGCTCGCTCCAGTCGGCGCGGTCGGTGACGAACGCCGCCGAGCCGGTGACGATCACCCCGGCGAAGTCGTCCCGCGCCGGCAAGGCTTCCCCGGCGGCGACATTGGCCACCACCGTGTCGCGCTCGGCCAGGCCGGCGGCGACGCGGATCCAGTGCGGGAAGCGTCCGTAGCGCCGCATCGTCGCCACCGGTTCGCCGGTTTCGAGGATCAGGAAGGGCGCAGCACGGCGACGGACGGGAGAAACGAACGGCATGGTGGGATTCTAGACGCCGTCGCCATGGATTGTTCAAGGCCGCGCGGCGGTGGCGGCATAGCCATATAACTGGCGATCATGAGGCGGGGAAGCCCCCTGCGCTCACTCCCGCGGCGGCAGCACCGACAGCACTTCCTCGATGGTGGTCAGCCCGGCGGCCACCTTTTCCAGGCCCGCACGGCGCAGGGTGCGCACACCCTCGGCCTGCGCGGCACGGCTGAAGCCGGCCAGGTCCATGTCGGCGCGGATCAGGGTGCGCAGGCGCGGGGTCACCGGCAACAGCTCGTACAGGCCGACCCGGCCCAGGTAGCCGGTGCGGCGGCACTCCAGGCAGCCGACCGGGGCGTAGGGTTGCGGCGTCTCGGGCAGGGCCTCGCCCGGCTCGCGCAGCGCGTCCCACTCGTGGGCGTCGAGGGTGTGCGGGCGCTTGCAGTGGCCGCACAGGGTGCGCACCAGGCGCTGCGCCAGCACGCCGTTGAGGGTGGAGGCGACCAGGTAGTGCGGCACGCCCAGGTCGAGCAGGCGGGTGATCGCCGAGGGCGCATCGTTGGTGTGCAGGGTCGACAGCACCAGGTGCCCGGTCAGCGAGGCCTGCACCGCCATCTGCGCGGTTTCCAGGTCGCGGATCTCGCCGATCATGATGATGTCCGGGTCCTGCCGCAGCAGGGTGCGCACGCCGCTGGCGAAATCCAGGTCGATGTTGGTCTGCACCTGCATCTGGTTGAACTCGGTGGCGATCATCTCGATCGGATCCTCCACGCTGCACACGTTCACGTCCGGCGTGGCCAGGCGCTTGAGCGTGGAGTACAGCGTGGTGGTCTTGCCCGAGCCGGTGGGGCCGGTGACCAGCACGATGCCGTGCGGGCGTTCCACCAGCGCGTTCCAGCCGGCCGCTTCCTGCGCGCTGAAGCCGAGCTGGTCCACGCTCTTGAACGCGGCGTCCGGGTCGAAGATGCGCATCACGCACTTCTCGCCGAAGGCGGTGGGCATGGTCGACAGGCGCATCTCGGTCTCGCGCCCGCCCGGCGAGCGGGTCTTGATGCGCCCGTCCTGCGGCCGCCGCCGCTCGGCCAGGTCCATGCGCCCAAGCACCTTGATGCGGCTGACGATGGCGGTCATCACCGCCGGCGGCACTTCCAGCACCTTGTGCAGCACCCCGTCGATGCGGAAGCGCATGCGTCCGGCCTCGCGCCGCGGCTCCAGGTGGATGTCGCTGGCCCGCTGCTCGTAGGCGTACTGCAGCAGCCAGTCGACGATGTGGACGATGTGGTGGTCGTCGGCGTTGACGTCGCCGCCGCGGCCCAGTTCCACCAGTTGCTCGAAGCTGGGCAGACCGCTGCTCTGTTCGGTGCGCCCGTCCTTGGCGCCGCGCACCGAGCGGGTCACCCCGAAGAACTCCATCGTGTAGCGATGCAGATCCAGCGGGTTGACCACCACCACCTCGATGCGGCGCCGCGCCAGGTGCTGCACGTCGCCCAGCCAGTCCAGCGCCAGCGGTTCGCTGGTGGCCACCAGCAGGCGCTCGGGCTGCAGGGCCAGCGGCAGGATGCGGTGGCGGCGCGCATAGGCGTGCGAAACCACGCCGGTGACCGCGGCCACGTCGACCCGGGTCGGGTCGATGCGCAGGTAGCGCAGGCCGCAGCGCTGCGCCAGCCATTCGGTCAGCCGTTCCAGGCTCAGCTCGCTGCCCGGCGGGCGGGTGGCGGCCAGTTTCAGGTTGGACAGCAGCACCAGCGGATGCACGTCGCTGACGGTGCGCGCGGTCTGCGCCGAGAACTGCACGCGACCACGTTCGGCCGGCGCGACCAGGCCGTCGGCGAGCAGTGCGGCGGCCACGCGCTCGAAGCTCAGCCGGCCCGGCGGCAACGCCACGGTGGGCTCGGCGGGCGACGACGCGGGGGGCGCGGCAGGGCGCGAATCCATGGTCCAGGTCCGGTGCGCGGAAGTCCCCGCGAGTCGGTCGTTATACTAGCGCACCCCTCAACCGGCCCCTGCTTGATGTCCGTCTCCCGGTCCGTACCGATCACGTTCCAGGGTCTGATCCAGACCCTCAACCAGTTCTGGGCGCAGCACGGCTGCGTGCTGATCCAATCGCTGGACCTGGAAGTGGGCGCCGGCACCTTCCATCCGTCCACGTTCCTGCGTGCGCTCGGACCGGAGCCGTGGAACGCGGCCTACGTGCAGCCGAGCCGCCGCCCCACCGACGGCCGCTACGGCGAGAACCCGAACCGCCTGCAGCGCTACTACCAGTACCAGGTGGCGATGAAGCCGAACCCGGACAACATCCAGCAGCTGTACCTGGATTCGCTCAAGGCGCTGGGCATCGACCCGCTGGTGCACGACCTGCGCTTCGTCGAAGACAACTGGGAATCGCCGACGCTCGGCGCTTGGGGCCTGGGCTGGGAGGTCTGGCTCAACGGCATGGAAGTCACTCAGTTCACCTACTTCCAGCAGGCCGGCGGCCTGGAGTGCAAGCCGGTGCTGGGCGAGATCACCTACGGTCTCGAGCGGCTGTGCATGTATCTGCAGAACTGCGACAACGTCTACGACCTGGTGTGGACCTACGGCCCGGACGGCACCCCGGTCACCTACGGCGACGTCTACCACCAGAACGAGGTGGAGCAGAGCGCGTACAACTTCGAGCACGCCAACGTGGCCGAGTTGTTCCACCGTTTCGACGCGTGCGAGCAGGAAGCGCAGGCGCTGGTCGAGGTCGGCCTGCCGCTGCCGGCCTACGAACAGGTGACCAAGGCCAGCCACGCCTTCAACCTGCTCGACGCGCGCCGCGCGATCTCGGTGACCGAGCGCCAGCGCTACATCCTGCGCGTGCGCGCGCTGGCGCAGGCGGTGGCCAAGGCCTACTACGCGCAGCGCGAGAAGCTGGGCTTCCCAGGCGTCAAGAAGTGATGCAAGCCCCTCTCCCCCCGGGAGAGGGGTTGGGGTGAGGGTACGCCGGCACGCACGGCCGGATGCTCCCGACTCCCCAGGCGCCCGCACCCTCATCCGCCCCTTCGGGGCACCTTCTCCCGCAGGGAGAAGGGAAAAACCGCTAGCAAGGTCCGACACATGAGCCAACACCTTCCCCTGCTGATCGAACTGGGCACCGAGGAACTGCCGGTCAAGGCATTGCCGGGCCTGGCCCAGGCGCTGTTCGACGGCGTGATCGCCGGGCTGGAGAAGCGCGGCATCGCGGTCGAGCGCGGCGACGCCAAGCCGCTGTCCACGCCGCGCCGGCTGGCGGTGCTGCTGCCGGGCGTGGCAGTCGAGCAGCCGGAGCAGCGCGCGGAAGTGCTCGGCCCCTACCTCAACATCGCGCTGGACGCCCACGGCCAGCCGACCAAGGCCTTGCAGGGTTTCGCCGCCAAGGCCGGGATCGACTGGACCGCGCTGGAGCGCACCAGCGACGCCAAGGGCGAGCGTTTCGTGCACCGCGCGGTGAACCCGGGCGCGCGCACCGCCACGCTGCTGCCGGAGATCCTGCGCGAGGCGATTGCGGCGATGCCGATCCCCAAGCCGATGCGCTGGGGCGATCACGACTACGGCTTCGCGCGGCCGGTGCAATGGCTGGTGCTGCTGTTCGGCAGCGAGGTGGTGCCGATGCCGCTGTTCGGCGTGGAGGCCGGCCGCGACAGCCGCGGCCACCGCTTCCTGCACGACGCGCCGGTGCCGCTGGCGCAGCCGGGCGACTACGTGGCCGCACTGCAGGCCGCGCAGGTGCTGGTGGACCCCGACGTGCGCCGCACGCGCATCGTCGCCGAGGTCGAACAGGCCGCGCGCGAAGCCGGCGGCAGCGCGCGCATCGCCGCCGACAACCTGGAGCAGGTGGTGAATCTGGTCGAATGGCCGTCGGCGGTGCTGTGCAAGTTCGAGCCGGCGTTCCTGGCGGTGCCGCAGGAAGCGCTGATCGAGACCATGGAGAGCAACCAGAAGTTCTTCCCGGTGCTGGACGACGGCGGCAGGCTCACCGAGCATTTCATCGGCATCGCCAACATCGTCTCGCGCGACGTGGCCGAAGTGGCCAAGGGCTACGAGCGGGTGATCCGCCCGCGCTTCGCCGACGCCAAGTTCTTCTTCGACGAAGACCTCAAGCAGGGCCTGGAGGCGATGGGTGCCGGCCTGGCCAGCGTCACCTACCAGGCCAAGCTCGGCAGCATCGCCGACAAGGTGCAGCGCGTGGCCGCGCTGGCCGAGGCGATCGCCGCGCAGGTCGGCGTGGACCCGGCGCAGGCGCGCCGCGCCGCCGAGCTGAGCAAGAACGACCTGCAGTCGCGCATGGTCAACGAATTCCCGGAACTGCAGGGCATCGCCGGCCGCCACTACGCCGTCGCCGCCGGCGAACCGAGCGAGATCGCCCTGGCGATCGACGAGGCCTACCAGCCGCGCTTCGCCGGCGACGACATCGCGCTGTCGCCGCTGGGCAAGGTGCTGGCGATCGCCGAACGGCTGGACACGCTCGCTGGCGGGTTCGCCGCTGGGTTGAAGCCGACCGGAAACAAGGATCCGTTCGCCCTGCGGCGCAATGCGCTGGGGTTGGCGCGGACGGTGATTGAAAGTGGATTTGATGTGGATGTGAAGACGCTCCTGTCGACGGCTGCGACCCAGGCGATGGAGGCAATTCGGCGTTCCGTCCTGCTGAAGAAGCTGGACGCAGCAGCAGAGGCGAAGCGCGAAGGCGCTGAGACTGCACCCGGGCAACATCAGGTGGGTACGATTTCGCTGGAGCAGGTCGAAGAGATCTTCGACTTCATCCTCGACCGCCTGCGCGGCTACTACGCCGACAAGGGCGTGCCGGCGACGCAGTTCAATGCAGTGGCCGCGTTGTTCTCGGTCGCGGCTGAAGCCGCTCCTACGACGGCGTCCCCAACCGCGGCGCTCGGCTCGCTGTACGACTTCGACCGCCGCATCGACGCGATCGGTACCTTCGCCGCGTTGCCGGAGGCCGAGGCCCTGGCCGCGGCCAACAAGCGCATCCGCAACATCCTGCGCAAGGCCGAGGGCGAGATTCCGGCACAGGTCGACGCGGGCCTGCTGCGCGAGCCGGCCGAGCGCGCGCTGGCCGAGGCGGTGGAAGCGGCGATCGCCGAGACCGACGGCGCCCTGCGCCAGCACGACTACGTGACCGTGCTGAACTTCCTGGCGCGGCTGCGCCCTCAGGTGGATGCGTTCTTCGATGGCGTGATGGTCAATGCCGACGACCCGGCGCTGCGCCGCAATCGCCTGGCACTGCTCAAACGCCTGGGCGACCGCCTCGGCAGCGTCGCGGCGATCGAACACCTGTCGGCGTAAGCAGCAGAAGCGTCGAACCGGAGACGGGCCGCCTTGCGCGGCCCGTTCTCGTTTCAGCGAGATGGCTGCCGCTGCGATGTGCGGCGTCCCACTGGCTTCGGCACACTGCACTGCGTCGGGACTGAAGTCCCTCCCACAGTGCAATCTCACTGCTGTCCGCAAGCCCCTGCAGGCACGTTTGCTTGCGTTCCCAACACGCGTGGACGCGTCCGCATCAAGCCCCTCTCCCTTCGGGAGAGGGGTTGGGGTGAGGGTACGGCGCGAAGCGACGCGCGGAGTAGAGTTCACGAGGCTTCGCCCCTACCCTCATCCGCCCCTTCGGGGCACCTTCTCCCGAGGGGAGAAGGAACAGCCGACTAGCTCCTCTGCGTGGTCCCGAGGGGAGAAGGGAGCGGCGCGACGCACCCCGCCGTGACGAATCCCCAATCCCAACTCCCCAATCCCGGCTCTCAATCAAACAACGCCTGGATCGCCGCCAACCCGGCATTGGCGCGCTCCTTCTTGCGCGCCGCGTCGGCCACCGGGTCGGCGCCGTCGCGCTGCATTTCCTCGGCCGGGATCTCGTCGAAGAAGCGGCTGGGCTTGAGCCGGATGTGCTCGCCGAACTTGCGCGTGAGCTTGCTGTAGCTCATCCACAGCTGCTCCTTGGCGCGGGTGATGCCCACGTACAGCAGGCGCCGCTCCTCCTGCAGGTTGCCCTCTTCCAGACTGACCTCGTGCGGCAGCACGCCGTCCTCGCAGCCGACGATGAACACGTAGCGGAACTCCAGGCCCTTGGAGGCGTGCATGGTCATCATCCGCACCTGGTTGCCGCCATCGTCCTTGTCGTTGCGCGACAGCAGCGCCAGCTGCGCGGCCAGGTCGCCGACGGTGGCGCCGCGTGGGCCGCCCTCGAACCACTTGGCCAGTTCCTCCAGGTTGCCGCGGCGGCGCTGGAAGCTCGCTTCGTCCTTGCACTGGCTGCGCAGTTCGCGGATCAGCCCCGACTGCTCGGCGAGTTGGCGCACCACGTCGGCCGAGGACAGCGTGGTCGAGGCCGCGCGCAGTTCGTGCAGGATGTCGACGAAGTCGCTCAGGCCGTTGGCCGCGCGCGGCGGCAGCTGCTGCAGCGCGCCCACCGACTCGGCCGCACGCGACATCGGCAGGTGCTTGGCCGAGGCCAGCTCGGCGAGCTTGGCCAGCGAGGTCGCACCGACCTCGCGCTTGGGCGCCTGCACCGCGCGCAGGAACGCCGCGTCGTCGTCGGGATTGACCAGCAGGCGCAGCCAGGACAGCACGTCCTTGACCTCCTGCCGCTCCAGGAACGCGGTGCCGCCGGTGATGTGGTACGGCACGCTGGCCATCTGCAGCGCCTTTTCCAGCGGCCGCGACTGGAAGTTGCCGCGGAACAGGATGCAGAAGTCGCTCCACGGCACCTGCTTGGCGGTGCCCAGGTAGGCGATCTCGGCGGCCACCTTCTCCGCCTCGTGCTCGCTGTCGCGGCACTCCCACACACGGATGCGCTCGCCGTCGGCCTGGTCGCTCCACAGCGTCTTCAGGTGCTCGTGCGGGTTGTGCGCGATCAACGCATTGGCCGCGCGCAGCACGCGGTTGGAGCAGCGGTAGTTCTGCTCCAGCTTGATGATCTGCAGGGCCGGGTAGTCGCGGCCCATCTGCATCAGGTTTTCCGGGTTGGCGCCGCGCCAGGCGTAGATGCTCTGGTCGTCGTCGCCCACGCAGGTGAAGTTGCCGCGCGGGCCGGCCAGCATCTTCAGCAGCCGATACTGCGCGTCGTTGGTGTCCTGGCTTTCGTCCACCAGCAGGTAGCCGATGCGTTCGCGCCAGGCCATCACGATGTCCTCGTTCTCCTCCAGCACCTGCACCGGCAGGCGGATCAGGTCGTCGAAGTCCACCGCGTTGAAGGTGCTCAGCCGTGCCTGGTAGCGCTCGTACAGGCTGGCCGCTTCCTGCTCGCGATTGCTGCGCGCCGCCGCCATCGCCTGCTCCGGCGACAGCCCGGCGTTCTTGGCGCGCGAGATCAGGTTCTTGGCGTCCTCGATCGCATCGGGCTTGGCCCCAGGCATCAGGTCCTTGATCTGCGCGGCGGCATCGTCGGCGTCGAAGATCGAGAAGCCGCGCTTCAGGCCCACTGCGGCGTGTTCGATCTGCAGGAACTTCAGGCCCAGGGCGTGGAAGGTACAGATGGTCAGGCCGTCGGCGGCCTCGCTGCGGATGCGCTTGGCCACGCGCTCGCGCATTTCCTTGGCCGACTTGTTGGTGAAGGTGATCGCGGCGATGCGCTTGGCCGGGTAGCGGCCGCTGGCGATCAGATGCGCGATCTTTTCCACGATCACGCGGGTCTTGCCGCTGCCGGCGCCGGCCAGCACCAGCAACGGACCCTCGCAATGCAGGACCGCGGCGCGTTGGGGAGGATTGAGACCGTGCATGAAGACTTCCCTTGGCCGCCTATTGTACCGGGCGTCCGCCGGCGGCGACGTCCCCGCCGTGCCCCTGCGCTGAACCGGTTCGCGAAGCGCAGGCCGGCCGGGGCGGGCGGCCCCCGCGCTAGAATCGGCGGCATGGCGAAACTGTATTTCTACTATTCGGCGATGAACGCCGGCAAGACCACCACGCTGCTGCAGTCGGCGCACAACTACCGCGAGCGCGGCATGCGCACGGCGATCCTGACGCCGCGGCTGGACCATCGCGCCGGCAGCGGCGTGGTCGCCTCGCGCATCGGCCTGCGCGCCGACGGCATGCCCTTTGTCGCCGACACCGATCTGCTGGCCACCATCGAGGCCGACATCGCCAGCCACGGGCCGCTGCATTGCGTGCTGGTGGACGAGGCGCAGTTCCTCAGCCGTGCGCAGGTCTGGCAGCTCAGCGAAGTGGTCGACCGGCTGCGCATCCCGGTGCTCTGTTACGGCCTGCGCACCGATTTCCGCGGCGAACTGTTCGAGGGCAGCCAGTACCTGCTGGCCTGGGCCGACGAACTGCAGGAGATCAAGACCATCTGCCACACCGGCAGCAAGGCGACGATGACCGTGCGTGTGGACGAACACGGCCACGCAGTACAGGACGGCCCGCAGGTGGAGATCGGCGGCAACGAGCGCTACGTGTCGGTCAGCCGCCCGGAGTTCAAGAAGATCATGCGCGGCGAAGGGCGCATCGATCCGCTGCAGATCGCGTTGCCGCTGTAACCCGAATGTCACCGCTGACGCACCGAGGCCGACGCCGCCGCGCCTGCGCCATCAATTTGTGGATTGCGCCGGGTAGCATCCCTGGAACCACGCCGGCCACCGGCTTCGGGACGGCTCGCCGTGTACGGCGACCAGGTCGCCAAGCCGCGCCAGGAAGCGGTCCTGCGGCGCGAGGCGATGCGCAGCACCGGGCGGCCTGCTCGGCCCCCCCCCCCGGCGCGTCGGACCGCTGTCGATCAACGGCCCGCGCGGCGCGCAGCATCGACCCGGAAGTGTTCTACGCCAAGCAGTTCTGCGAGCCGAGCGCGTACTGAAAGCTGCAGGACAGGTGTGGGACGGCCGTACCCCGGGCCGGGTCGTCATCGGCGATGTCGAGGACATCAGCACGGAAGCCGCACCGCAAAATCCACCGCAGGATCCGACCAAGCACTGAACGCAGAGCCATTTCGGCGTCGGGACTGAAGTCCCTCCCGCAGCACCACATTGCCGGGACCACGCACCCTTGTAGGAGCGGCTTCAGCCGCGACACGCGATGCGCGCCACGCTCGCACACCCGGCTGCGCCGGGAATGAAATGCGAGCGCAATGCCCGATCCAACCCCACGCGCGATGCGGCAGGCACCGCGCGCGATCGCGCCTCAATACAGCTTGCGCTCGGCCGCCGGCGGCGGCGTCCACTGGTACAGCCAGGTTTCGGTGAGCGGGCGCTCGCCGCTGCGCAGGTACAGGCGGATATCGATCTGCTCGGTGCCGTCGTCCGGCGGCACCACGTCGAACATCGCGCGGTAGCCGGAGATCTCGTGCAATGGCCGCGCCGAGACGATCTCGGTGCGGCCGCGGTTGAGCTGCAGCACCGCCTCGACCTTGGCGTCCTTCTCCTTGCCCAGCTTGGCCAGTTCGCCACCGGCGAAATCCACTGCGAAGCGCCACGAGAAATAGTGCCGCTTCTGCCCGACCACGCCGCCCAGGCCGGTGCGCGTGGCCACGCAATGCGCCAGCGGCGAGGAGGCCGGCGCCTGCGCGCCCCAGTACAGGCGATAGCCGAACAACAGTTCCTGGCCGGGCTGCGGCTTGTCCTGCGGATTCCAGAACGCGACGATGTTGTCGAAGGTCTCGTCGACGGTGGGGATCTCCACCAGTTGCACCGAGCCCTTGCCCCAGCCCTGCTTCGGTTCCACCCACAGGCACGGGCGCTTCTCGTAGAACACGCCGTCGTCCTGGTAGTGATCGAAGTTGCGGTCGCGCTGCAGCAGGCCGAAACCGCGCGGGTTGTCGTCGACGAACATGTTGAAGCGCAGGTGCGGCGGATTGCACAGCGGCCGCCAGATCCACTCGCCGCCGCCGGTCCACATCGCCAGGCCGTCGGTGTCGTGGATCTCCGGGCGCCAGTCCCAATCCATGCGGCGGTCGTTCTCGCCGACCTGGTACATGCTGGTGCATGGCCCCAGGCCCAGGCGCTCGATGGTCTTGCGCGGATACAGCGCGCTGTCGATGTCCATCAGCAGCACGTCGCCGTTGGTGATCGCGAAGCGGTAGGCGCCGGCCACGCTGGGCGAATCCAGCAGCGCGTACACCACCACCGTGTCCGAGCCGGCCTTGGGCTGCTCCAGCCAGTAGGCGATGAAGTCCGGGAATTCCTCCGGGCCGCCGGTGCCGGTATCGATCGCCAGCCCGCGTGCCGACTGGCCGTACTGGCCCTCCTTGCCCACCGCACGGAAATAGCTGGCGCCGAGGAACGCGGCGAAGTCGCGCTCGGTGTCCTGCTTGGTGTTGAGGCGGAAGCCGGCGAATCCCAGCTCCTTGGGCAGGTGCGCGCCCTTCAGCCCGCTGCTGCCGTAGTCGAACGCCGCGCTGTCGTAGGCCAGTTCCTGCGCCTGCCCGTCGACCAGGTCGAACATGTGCACCGGGGTCTTGAAGTACAGGCCGAGGTGGAAGAACTTGGCCTGGAACTTCGGGCCCTGCTCGGCGGCCCACAACGCGTGATCCTGGCGGTAGCGGATCGACTGGTACTGGTCCCAGGTCAATCCTTCCACCGGCGCCGGCAGCACCCGCTTGTGGCTCTGGTACGGCGCGTTGGCCATGGCCCGCGCGTGGCCCTTGAGCCAGGCGTAGTCGAACGGCTGCGGCTTGCCCAGGCGGCGCAGGCCCACCGCGGGGGCCGCCTGGCCGAGCATCGGCATCGCCGGCAAGCCCATGGCGGCGAAGGCGGCGGCGGCGTTCTTCAGGAAATCGCGTCGTTGCATGGCCGGGATCGAAACGGAAAAGGACGCTCATCATAGACAAGCGACGCCGAAGGTGGCGGTGATGGTGCCCGTGCGGAGGAATCCACGGTCGCAGGCACGCCAGATCGCCGAGACCTCAGGCGTGCGACGTATCTTTTGGCAGCGGGGAACAGGCAAGCCGGCTACGTCCGCCGAGCCGCTGCCTCATCGACGCGCCACGGCGAGCACCACCATCGCTCAGCGCTGGCAGTGGCCGCACCAGACGCTGGCGCGCTGGCCGATGCTGGCGTGGCGCAAGGTGCGCCCGCAGCGCTTGCAGGCCTCGCCCTCGCGGCCGTAGACCGACAGTTCCTGCTCGAAGTAGCCCGGCGCCCCATCCGGACTGATGAAGTCGCGCAAGGTCGTGCCGCCGCGCTGGATCGCATAGCCCAGGATTGCCTTGGCCGCCTCGGCCAGGCGCGCGTAGCGGGCGCGCGAGACCTCGCCAGCCTCGCGCAGCGGACTGATGCCGGCCTGGAACAGGCTCTCGGCCGCGTAGATGTTGCCCACCCCGACCACGATGCGCTGATCCATCAGGAAGGTCTTGACCGGCGCGGTGCGGCCGCGGCTGAGCCGGAACAGATGATCGCCGTCGAACGCATCCGACAGCGGCTCCGGCCCCAGCTCGGCGAGCAGCGGATGGGTCTCGCCCGGCGCCTGCCACAGCAGGCAACCGAACCGGCGCGGGTCGTTGAAGCGCAACACCCGACCGTCTTCCAGGCTGATGTCGACGTGGTCGTGCGCCCGCGGCGGCGTATCGCCGGGCAGCACGCGCAAGCTGCCGGACATGCCCAGATGCAGCAGTGCACTGCCGACCGCGGTGTCCAGCAACAAGTACTTCGCGCGCCGGCGGATGCCGTCGATGCGCTGGCCGGGCAACCGCTCCGCCACCTCCGGCGGAATCGGCCAGCGCAGATCCGGCCGCCGCAGGATCACCCCATGGATGCGCCGCCCCGACAGATGCGGCTCCAGGCCGCGCCGGGTGGTTTCGACTTCAGGGAGTTCGGGCATGATGGTACGGTCGCGGCGAGTCGATAGCGGGAGTCGGAAACTGTAACACCAGGGTGATGTCGCTCTTGTTTGTGAGCAGGTAGGCACTGGTCGTCGTGCAGGTCGCCGGCAGCTCCACCGGAGACCCGCGCCCCTGGCAAGGAAACCCAATTTTCAAGGAGACGAATCCAATGCCCCAGATGACGTATCGCCTGTTGTCGGCGCTGCTGTTTTTTGCTTCTGCGACGGTTTCTGCGCTCGCCTGTGCTGAAGAGATGGAGGAACGCACCGCAATTTTCGAAGGTGCAAAATCCGCCATGAAGAGTGGCGACATCGCGGCGCTCGAACGGCAAGCGGCGGTCTATCGAACGAAGCAGTCCAGGACCTCCAGTGGCGTCTGGAAGTTGAGCCTGCTGCATAGCGGCGTCGGTCGCTACTTCCGGACTGGGTCATACAGCGAGGCGACGTGGACGGAAAAGGAGAGCGTCGCCAAGCGTTGGATCGCGGCATATCCGAAGTCTCCCAGCGCACGAATCGCCTATGCAACATGGCTCTCCAGCCGCGCCTGGAGCCATCGCGGCAATGGCTATGCCAATACGGTCCGTCCGCAGGACTGGGCGCCGTTCAAGGCCGGCATCGAAGCGACCCGGCAGTATCTTGAAGACAACAAGCAGATCGCGTCGTTGGATCCTGAGTGGTACATCGAGATGGAAGGCGTTGCCAAGGTGCAGCAATGGGACGATGACAGGTTCCAGGCGCTGATCGACGAGGCGATGGCGCGATACCCTGCGTATTACGAGATCTACTTCCAGGCGATCGAGTTCTATTCGCCCAAATGGGGAGGCAACGCCGCCGACATCGAACGCTTCGCCGCGATGGCGATGGAGCGAACGCGGGCACGTGAGGGCAAGGGACTGTACGCACGCATCTATTGGTACGCCTCGCAATCGATCTACGACGAACGCTTGTTCACCGAATCGCTGGCGCGCTGGTCGACCATGCGTGCCGGCATCGACGACGTGCTCAAGGTCTATGCGGACGAATGGAATTTGCAGAACTTTGCCCGCTTCGCCTGCCTGGCGCGCGATCGGGAGAAAGCCTTGGAACTGATCGGACGCGTGCGTGGACCCACCTACACCGAGGTCTGGAAAGGGGAAGAGAATTTCCAGCGCTGCAAGGCCTGGGTCTTGGAAGGCGTCACCTGATGCGCGCATGCGCTTGGACCCCTGATAGCGAGGCGGCGTCGCGCTGATGCGGATAAAAGCCGTCACCATGCTGCCGTCCATGCACCGCAAGCTTGCGGCGATGTATTGCCTGCTCGCCTGGGTGATGGTCTGTCTGCAGACGCATGCGACCGCCGTTGCCTTTCTTTCGGTCGCGCTGCTGCACCTGGCTTCTGCTCGCAGACTCGCCTCGGCACCGGACATCGCAGCGCCAGCCCCGGAATCGGCGAGCACAGCGCCCGCCGGATCGGCGTCCCCTACTGCGGCGGCGCCGCCAACTCCCGCGCGCTGAGGTAGCCGTCGCCGTTGGTGTCCTGCTTGCGGAAGCGGGCGGTCAGGGTGGCGAGGTGCTGTGCGCGGGTGATCGACGGGCCGCGGCCGCCCGGCAGTTCGGCGGCGCTGAGGACGCCGTCGTGGTCGAGGTCGCGCGCGTCGAAGGCGTAGCTCATCCAGGCCAGGTATTCGTCCAGGCTGACGCGGCCGTCGCCGTCGCGATCCATGCGCTGCAGGTAGCTGGTGGTGCTGTCGATGGGCTGCGCATGAGCGCTGACAATGCCGCCGGCAAACAGGGCGCAGACGATGCGCAGCGTCGGTCCGGCCAGTAACGACGAACGCCGCGCAAGGCGGCGTTCGTGCGACCGGGTGCGCGGTGCGCTGCGGCTCATGCCAGGGCGTAGCCCTTCAGCCGCGCGGCGTAGGCCTGCAGCGCGGCGATGCCGCTGGCTTCGGCGTCGTGGCACCAGGCCTGCAGGTGCTTGAGGCGTTCGCTGGCGTCGTGGGTACGCGCTTCCAGCAGGGCCGCCAGGCGGGCGCGGTGCTCGACCAGCGTGCGCATGCGCGGGCGCTGCGCCACCCAGTGCTGCAGCTGTTCGCGCGCGTCGGGCTTGAGCCAGCGGCCGTCGTCGACCAGGCCCTTGCGCAGGCGCCGCGGCAGCAGCTTGCGCAGCTTGGCGCCGGCCTGGGCGGCTTCTTCCTTGAGCGCGGGCGTGAACACGTTGCGCTGGTAATCGGTCATCGCCTGGAAGCGATGCGACAGCAGCGCGCGCAACGTGTCGGCATCGGGCACGGCGATGTTCGGGCGCACGTCCAGGGTCGGCGCCACGCGCAGGATCTTGGCCAGGCGCAGGGCGGCCAGCGCGCGGATCGCGATCCAGCCGATGTCCAGTTCCCAGCGGCGCATCGAGAAGCGCGCCGAGCTCGGGAAGGCATGGTGGTTGTTGTGCAGTTCTTCGCCACCGATCCACAGCGCCCACGGCGTCAGATTGGTCGAGGTGTCGGCGGACTCGAAGTTGCGGTAGCCCCACCAGTGGCCCAGGCCGTTGATCACGCCGGCGGCCCAGAACGGGATCCATGCCATCTGCAGCGCCCACAGCGCGATGCCGGGCAGGCCGAACAGCGCGAAGTTGACCACGAACAGCGCCACCGGCCCCAGGTTCGCGTACGGGGTGTACAGGTGCCGCTCGATCCAGTCGTCCGGCGCGCCCTTGCCGTACTGTTCGATGTCGCCGCGCTGGGTGCGCGCTTCGCGGTACAGCTCCACGCCGCGCCAGAACACGCGGGCGATGCCCTTGGTCTGCGGGCTGTGCGGGTCTTCTTCGGTCTCGACCTTGGCGTGGTGCTTGCGATGGATCGCCACCCACTCCTTGGTGATCATCGAGGTGGTGAACCACGTCCAGAAGCGGAAGAAGTGCGACAGCAGCGGATGGAAATCCACGCCGCGGTGCGCCTGGCTGCGGTGCAGGTACAGCGTCACCGCGAAAATGGTGAGCTGGGTGAACAGCAGCAGCACGGCCAGCATGCCCCACCAGCCGACGCCGAGCAGGCCGTTGCCGAGGAAGTCGAGGATCGCGTCGAACATTGCCAGAAGCTCCAGAGCGTAAGACGGCGTGAGGGATGACGACATGATGGGGGTTGTGCGGGCAAACTTCACCCGGCGCTCGCGTATGGTATTCAGCCGCCAAGCGCCTTCGATCACAGAACGGTGTCGGTTCCATGTCAGTCGTTTCTTCTCAAGCAACCCCTGTGCCAGCGGCGACGCCGTTGATCGAACTCGACCGCGCCAGCGTCGTCCGCGGCCAGGTCCGCGTGCTGCATGCGTTGAGCCTGCGCATCGCGCTCGGCCAGCACACCGCCATCCTGGGCCCGAACGGCTGCGGCAAATCCTCGTTCATCAAGCTCATCACCCGCGAGCTGTATCCGCTGGCGCGCGCCGGCGAGGAACCGGCGGTGCGGGTGCTCGGCCAGAGCCGCTGGCAGGTGGACCGGCTGCGCAGCCAGTTGGGCATCGTCACCGGCGATCTCAGCGTCAATCTCGCCGACATGCCCGGGCTGGATGTGGAGAGCGCGGTGCTGTCCGGGTTCTTCGCCAGCTATGTGGTGCCGCCGCACCGCGAGGTGAGCGACGCGATGCGCGACCGCGCGCGCGAGGCGCTGCAGGCGGCGCACGCGTTGCCGCTGTTGCGGCGTCCCTATGCCGAACTGTCGGCCGGCGAGACCCGACGCGTGCTGATCGCGCGCGCACTGGTCAATCGGCCGCAGGCCTTGCTGCTCGACGAACCGAGCACCGGGCTGGACCTGGTCGCACGCGAGCACCTGCTGGCGACGATGCGCGACCTCGCCCGCCAGGGCATCACCCTGGTGTTGGTCACCCACCACATCGAGGAGATCGTGCCGGAGATCGAACGCGTGATCCTCCTGCGCGAGGGCCAGGTCTACGCCGACGGCACGCGCGAGGAACTGCTGGCCGATGCGCCGCTGTCGGCGGTGTTCGGCGGACCGGTGCGGGTGCAGCGCGACGGCGACCGCTACGGCGCGCGGGTCGTTGCGGAGGGCTGATCGGCGGTTGACGAGTTCGGGCGTTCGGGGCCGTCGGGGTTGCGAGATGTCGCAGGTGATGCGGGTGATGCGGAAATGTCCGTAGGAGCGGCTTCAGCCGCGACGGGCTCTTCCGAGAACGCCAGGTCGCGGCTGAAGCCGCTCCTAAAGGACACATCAACCATGCGCGGCGCCCGCCGCCCGCGCCGGCGCATCGGCCTCGAACGCGGCGCGCGCGCCACGGATCTGCGCGTGGTGATCGGCGGCCCAGCGCACCAGCGGCGCCAGCACCACGCTCAGCGAGTGACCCAACGGGGTCAGCCGATACTCCACACCCGGCGGCACCGTCGGCAGCACCTCACGGGCCACCAACCCCTCACGCTGCAGGTCGCGCAGGGTCTGGGTCAGCATGCGCTGGGAGATGTCCGGCACCGCGCGGCGCAGTTCGCCGAAGCGGTGCGGGCGCTCGGCCAGCAGCATCACGAACAGGGTGCTCCACTTGTCGCCGATCTGCGCCAGCACGTCGCGCACCGGGCACTGGTCGATGGCCATGCCGACGCGCTGGTAGTCCTGCAGTTGCTGGCTCAGCGGCGGGTCGCAGGCGGCGACCGGTGGTACGACGATGTCCATGGCGGTTACCTCGAGGTAAGCAGGGGCGGAAAAAGTGCCGTCTTTACAGCCCGGCCAAGGTCTCTAGGATAGACCAAGTTCCTTTTCCAGACCATGGCGTCATGCGACGCCGCCCTTCCTCAGGAGACCTGCCATGTCCGCATCTTCCGATTCCCTGCTCGTTACCGGCGCCGGCGGCCACTTCGGCCAGCGCGTGCTCGCGCACGTGCTCGACACCCTCAAGGTGGCGCCGTCGCGGGTCGTGGCGATGACCCGCCAGCCCGAACGCCTGGCGGCCTGGGCCGCGCGCGGCGTGGACGTGCGCCACGGCGATTTCGACGACGCCGCTTCGCTGGACACCGCATTCCGTGGCGCCGGCCGCGTGCTGCTGATCAGCACCGACGCGCTGGACCGCCCCGGCCACCGCCTGCAGCAGCACCAGGCCGCGATCGTCGCGGCCGAGCGCGCCGGCGTCGGCCATCTGGTCTACACCTCCTGCCCGGAACCGCACGACTCGCCGCTGCTGCTGGCCCCGGACCATGCCGGCACCGAAGACAGCCTGGCCGCCAGCGCCCTGCCCGCCTGGACCGTGCTGCGCAACCACTGGTACTTCGAGAACCTGTTCATGAGCCTGCCGTCGGTGCTGGCCTCCGGCCACTGGTACAGCGCGGCCGGCGATGGCGGGATCGCCCACATCGCCCGCGACGACCTGGCACGCGCCGCCGCGGTGGCCCTGGCCAGCGGCGACGGCAAGCGCACGCTCACCCTCAGCGGCGGGCGCGCCTACACCACCGCCGAGGTCGCCGCGCTGGTCGCGCAGGTGCTGGACGTGCAGATCCAGGTCGTGCCGGTGCCTGTGGAGGGTCTGGTACAGGGCATGGTCGGCGCTGGCCTGCCGGAACCGGTCGCGCGCATCTATGCCTCGTTCGACACCAACACCGCCGCCGGCCGCGTCGCCACGGTCACTGGCGACTACCAGGCACTGACCGGGCAGGCGCCGCTGCCGTTCGAACAGTGGCTGCAGGACAATCGCGCGCAACTGGCGGCGTTGAAGCCGTAAGCGTATTCGGCGGCGCGACGCACTACTTGCCGATGCAGAAGCTGGAGAAGATCCGCCCAAGCAGGTCGTCGGCACTGAGCGTGCCGACGATCTCGCCAAGCGCGGCATGGGCCAGCCGCAGTTCCTCGGCGGCCAACTCCAGGCGTTCGTGCTGCAGTTCGGCGGCGGCCGTTTCGGCGTGGGCGGCGGCCCGCTGCAGCGCATCGACGTGGCGCGCGCGCGCGGAGAACTCGCCGTCGCTGCCCTCGCCGGCCGCGGCGCCGGCGAGCGCGCGCAGCTGCGCATGCAACTGCTCCAGGCCGCTGCCGGTAGCGGCGGAGACGTAGACGCGCTCGGCGCTGGCGGCAGGCACGGTAGCAAGCAGGTCGCTCTTGTTGTGGATCCACAGCCGCTGCGGCACGTCGGCGATGGCGTCGGCGATCGCCGCATGGCCGGCCTCGGCCTCGCGCGCATCGAGCACGACCAGCGCCAGGTCGGCGCGCTGCAGTTCCTGGCGCGCGCGGCGCATGCCCTCGCGCTCGATCGCATCGCCGCCCTCGCGCAGGCCGGCGGTGTCGACCAGGGTCAGTTCCACGCCGTCCAGGCGCACCGTCTCGTGCAAGGTATCGCGGGTGGTGCCGGCGATGTCGGTGACGATGGCGCGATCGCTGCCGGCCAGCGCGTTGAGCAGCGAACTCTTGCCGGCGTTGGGCGGGCCGACCAGCACCGCGTGCAGGCCATCGCGCAGGCGCCGACCGCGTTCGGCGTCGGCACGCAGCTGCGCCAGATCCGTGCGCGCCTGCGCCAGGCCGGCACGGACCTGCTCGCCGCCGAGGGTGTCCAGCGCCTCGTCGGCGAAATCGATCGCCGCTTCGATGTGGATGCGCAGGCGGATCAGCTGTTCGGCCAGGTCGTCGACGCGGCGCGAGAACACCCCGTCCAGCGAACGCCGTGCCGCGCGTGCCGCACGCAGGTCGCCGGCGGCGATCAGGTCGGCGATCGCCTCGGCCTGGGCCAGGTCGAGCTTGCGGTTGAGGAAGGCGCGCTCGCTGAATTCGCCCGGGCGCGCCGGACGCGCGCCGAGTTCGCAGCAGCGCGCCACCAGGTGCCGCAGCAGCACCGGGCTACCGTGCGCCTGCAGCTCCAGCACGTCCTCGCCGGTGAAGCTGCGCGGCGCCGGAAACCACAGCGCGATGCCGTCGTCCACGATCTCGCCATGCGCGTCGCGAAAACGCGCGTAGCGGGCAGTGCGCGGCACCAGCGTGCCCAGGCCCAGTCCATCGGCGATGGTCGCCGCCGCCGGACCCGACACGCGCACCACGCCGACACCACCCGCGCCGGGAGCGGTGGCAATGGCCGCGATGGTGTCGGTGGCGGAAGACGGCATGGCGAAGGCAACCGGTCGTTGGCGCAATGGACTACAGTGTCTGCAACTGGCCGCGTACGTAGGCGGCCGACGCGCCGTTGGGTTGCAGCTCCAGGTAGGTCTGGAACGCGCGCTTGGCCTTTGCGGCATCGCCCAACTGGCGATAGGCGTCGCCCAGGTTGACGTAGGCCACCGCGCGCGAGGGATCGATCTTCAGCGTGTTCTCCAGCCAGCGCACGGCCTGCGCGTACTTGCCCTGGCGATAGTAGATGAAGCCGAGGTTGTTGGCCGCCAGCGCGAAGTCAGGGCGCAGCTTCAGCGCCTCGGTGAACTGCGCCTCGGCCTCGTCGTAGCGCTTCTCCTTGTACAGCTGCAGGCCGCGGTCGTTGGCGCGCTGCGCACGTTGCCTGTCCGAGACCGGGCCGGCCGCGGCCGGCACCGCCAGCGGCCGCTCGCCGCCCTGCAGGTCCTTGACCACCACGGCCGGCTTGGCCGCAGCGGCCGGCGCGGCGGCGCTGCTGGCGCCCGCGTTCGGCGTCGCGGTCGACGCTGGCGCGGCCGCATCGACGCGGTCGTTCATCGCGATCGCCGCCGAGGACAGTTGCTGGGTGCTGGCAGTGAGGAATTCCTCGCCCTCCGGCACCTGCAGCACGAACTCGCCGCCCTGCGAACCCGGCAGGCTGCCGAACGCGGGCGTCTGCTGCGAGATGCTCGACACCGCCGGCGCCACGTAGGCCGCCAGCTCGGTGCCGGTGATCAGGCCATCGCCGTTGAGATCGGCCTTGCCCGACAGCGCCTGCAGCAGCACCCAGGTGAACACCGAATGGCCGTTGGGGCCGCTGTCGGCGACCTGCTGGTCGGCGCCGCCGGCGGTGAGCATCTGCCGGGCGATGCGCCGCGCGTTCTCGCGCAGGTAGGCGCTGGTGCCGCCGCCGCGGGTCAGGCCCAGGCCGCTGTAGCACGCGTCCATCACGAACAGCACGTGCTTGGCTTCCAGGCTTTCGGCGATGTCCTGGATCTCGGTCATCGGAATGGCGTCGGTGGCGAACTGCGCCGGGTCCGAGTCGGCCGGGATGATGTAACCCAGGTCGCGACCGGAGGCCAGCTTGCGGGTCGCGCCGTGGCCGGCGAAGAACACGAACACGCGGTCGTTCTTGCCGACGCCGCCATGCGCCAGCCGATCGTGGAAGGCGGCCAGGATGTTGTTGCGGGTGGCCTCCTGGTTCTTCAGCACGATCACCTGCGACGACGGGAAACCGAAGCTGCCGGTCAGCGTCTGCGCGATCGCCTGCGCATCGTTGGCCGCGTACTGCAGCTTGGGCCAGTGCGCGTAGTCGTCGATGCCGATGACGATGGCCCACGACTTGTCGTAGCCGCTGGTCACCGCCGGCGCGGCGGCGTTGCTGGCCGCGCGCGCCACGCTGAAGTCGCGCCCGTTCCAGGCGGCGAACTGGTAACCGTCGGCGCTGAGCCGGTCCAGGATCTGCGGCAGCGCCTTGACCGTGCGTTCGTGGATGTCGTGGAACAGCAGGATGCCGCGCTGCTCGCGGCCGACCTGCTCGAGCACGCGCTGCACGATCGATTCCGGCACCGGGTCGGCCCAGTCCAGCGAATCCACGTTCCACATCACCGACTTCAGGCCGGCCTCGCCGAGGATCTGCATGCCCTCGGCGTTGCGCGCGCCGTAGGGGAAGCGGAACAGCGGCGCACGCTTGGCGTCGACCGCGCGCAGCATGCGGTCGGTGTCCAGGATCTGGCTGCGCAGCGCGGCGCCGGTTTCCTTGGACAGCTGCGCATGGGTCAGGCTGTGGTTGCCGACGGTGTAGCCCTGCTCCATGAGGCTGCGGCTGACGCTGGCCAACGGCGACAGGTCCACCTTGCCATCCGGCTCCAGCTTGCCCAGGTTGCGGCCGACTTCGAAGAACGTGGCCGGCACGTCGTAGCGCTTGAGGATGGCGACGATCTCGTCGGTGTACTCGCGATGCGGGCCATCGTCGAAGCTCAGCACCACGGTCTTGGGCGGCAGGTCGCGGCCGAACACCTCGCGGTCGCTGTCCTGCATCGACATCGGGTACGGCGTGATCACGCCGTAGTCGCGCAGGATCGCCTCGCGCGTGTACAGCGTGCCCAGGTGGGCGACGTAGTCCTCCCACTTCTCGCGCTTCTGCACGATCGCGCGGGTGCGGTCGAAGCGGCTGAAGATCGCGGTGATCTCGCGGTTGTAGGTGCGCTCGATCTCGTCGAGCGCTTCCAGGTCCTCGCCGATGCGCTGGTGCAGCTTGATCGCCGGCAGCGAGGAATCCTTGCCGATGCGTAGCTGCCAGTCGGCGAGCATCTCGCGGAACGCGAGGCGGTCGGCGTCGTACAGGTCCGGCGCCGATTCGACGTAGTCGAGCAGGCTTCCGACCGCGGCGAAGCGTTGCGCGTCCGGCAGCGCCAGCAGCGCATCGAACTGTTTGGCCAATGCCTCGCGACGCTCCAGGCCCTCGTGGAACAGTTGCTGGCCGACGCTGCTGGAGGTCTGCCGGTCGGCCGGCGACTGCTTGGCCTCGTCGGCCAGCAACACGATGATCTTGCGCTGCGCGGCCAGCTGCGCCTGCAGGCCCTGCAGCAGCGTGGTCGCCTGAGATTGCAATGCAGGCGAACCGGGAATGGCGATCGCCGCTGCCTGTGCCGCGGACTTGGGTGTCGCAGTCTCGCTGCCAGCAGGCTGGCGCTGGCAGGCCGCCAGCGCCAACGCGAGCAAGCCGATCGCGACCCTGGACGACGACAACGGACGACGGCGCTTGCGCATGACCATGGACTCGCGAGCAAGGCGATGCGGAAAACGCATACGCCGGCGCCTTCCCCGGCCGCATGCGCAACGCCCGCCGGAGGGCGGGCGTTGTCGGGTTTACTTCTTGGCCTTGGCCGGCGGCTTGCCGCTGCCGCCACCACCGGCGGTCGCCGGTTCGCCGTGGCGCTTGGTCATCCACCACTGCTGCAGCAGACCCAGCGAACCGTTGGTGACCCAGTACAGCACCAGACCCGACGGCACGAAGGCCATCATCACGCCGAACACCAGCGGCATGAACTGCATCATCTTGGCCTGCACCGGATCCATGCCCGGCGATGGGGTCAGCTTCTGCGTCAGCCACATCACCGCCACGTTGATCACCGGCAGGATGAAGTACGGATCGCGCGCGGTCAGGTCCTGGATCCAGGCGAACCACGGCGCCTGGCGCAGTTCCACCGACTCCACCAGCACCCAGTACAGCGCGAAGAAGATCGGCATCTGGATCAGCACCGGCAGGCAGCCGCCCATCGGGTTGATCTTCTCCTTCTTGTACAGCTCCATCATCGCCGTCTGGAACTTCTGCTTGTCGTCGCCGTAGCGCTCCTTGAGCTGCTGGATGCGCGGCTGGAACTTGCGCATCTTGGCCATGCTCTTGTACTGCGCGGCCGACAGCGGATACAGCATCAGCTTCAGCAGCACCACCAGACCGACGATCGACCAGCCCCAGTTGCCGAGCAGGCTGTGCAGATGGCTGAGGATCCAGAACAGGCCCTGGCCGAGCAGCGCCATCACGGAGAACCGGCTGTAGTCGACCACACGGTCGAGGCCGCGCACGTTCTCCTTGGCGATCTGGCTGACCAGCTTCGGCCCGACCCACAGCCGCGCCTCGGTGCTGGCGGTGGCGCCCGGCGCCACGGTGAAGCCGGGGCCACGCGCTTCGATCACATGCCGCGGGCCATCGTTGGACAACACGTACAGCGCCTGCTGGTTGGCCTGCGGAATCCAGCCAGTGAAGAAGTGGTGCTGCAGCAGCGCGATCCAGCCGCCGGAGATGGTCTGGTTGAGCGGGCCATCGTCCAGATAGTCCTTGAACGCGCGGCGCTGGTAGCCGTCAGCCGGGCTGAACCAGGTGGCGCCATTGAAGCTGAAGGAATCCGGGTTGGTCATGCCACGGCTGACGATGGTCGGCACCCGGCTCAGCTTGCGAAACACGTAGCCCTGCCACGGCTTGCTGCCATGGTTGACGACCTCGTCGTGCACCTGCACGGCGTAATGCCCGCGCTGCAGGGTGTAGACGCGGCGAATGGTCACGCCGTCCGGACCGTTCCACACGAACGGCACCTGCAGGCTGTCCTGGCCCTTGGCCAGTACGTACTCCTGGCCAGGGTGTTCGGGGCGGAAGCCAGCCGGGCCCGGCGACGGCGAGTTGTGCTCGCCGACCCAGCCGCTGGTGGCGGTGTACGGATGCGCCGCGTCCTCGGTCAGCAGCTGCACCGGCGGGCTGCCGGGCTGCTTGGTCTGCGGGAACAGCAGCAGGTCGGCGTCGAACACGCTGCGGCCGTCCAGGGTCAGGCGCAGCACGTCGGTGGTGACGGTGACCCGCGGCGCGGCGCTGGCCGCAGCGGTCTCGGACGTGCTGCTGGCCGCCGGCGTGGTGCCCGGTACCGTGGCCTGCGGGATCGCCGGCGCATGCGTGGCGCCGGCATCGGCGTCCTGCGCCGGCGGCACCGTGGTCGCCGCCGCGACCGTCGCCGCATTGGCGTTCGGCGCGTGTTCCTTGTTCCATTCCATCCACAACAGCGCCGCGACCATCAGCCAGGCGAAAATCAGGAAAAGGCGGGTCTGGTTCATCGGACAGGCAAGCTCGGCTCAGCCAGAAGCGGGTTCTGACGTGGAGGTGGGGGAAGAAGGACGATCGGGCGGCGGCATTGTGCCGTCCGCGGCCGGGGCCGGCAATGCGCCGGCGCGACGCAGCAGACGCTCGTAGGCCTGGCGCAGTTGATCGCCGCTGGCCTGGGCGGCGGCGCTGCGCGCCACCACCACGTAATCGCCGGGCGCCAGCCACGGCAACAGCTGCCGCGTGGCCTCGCGCAGCACGCGCTTGATGCGATTGCGCACGACCGCACGCTTGTCGACCTTGCGCGACACCGCCAGGCCCAGCCGCGCCGGGTGCGGCGCACTGCGCCAGTGCAGGCTCATCAGCGGCTCGGAACAGCGGCGCGCGGCATCGAACACGACGCGGTATTCCGCAGACGTGCGAACCCGCGCAGAGCGAGGAAATCGCCTACGCGGGTCGGGATGATTCACGGTCCGGATTGCAGGCGCCGCCTGGGGCGGCGAAGCAATCAAGCGCTCAGGCGCTTGCGGCCCTTGGCGCGGCGACGGGCCAGGATCTTGCGGCCGTCGGCGGTGGCCATACGGGCACGGAAGCCGTGGTCGCGCTTGCGCTTGAGGTTGCTGGGCTGGAAGGTGCGCTTGGTGGCCATCGGGGCGCTCTGATCTGAATGGGGCGGAAAGAACCGGAAATTCTATAGGACCCCTCACGTCGCGGTCAACTCCCTGTCTCGCCGGGAACGGAGGACGGCAGCGCCCGGCCTGTGGATGGATCTGTGAATAGCCGTGGGAAAACCATTCCCGACCCTGCGCGCCGGTGGTAGTCTGATCCATCCGCTTTCCTCTCCCACCGGCCGAATGCGCCGCGCCCGAGCGCGCCCTTCATGCCCGGTCACTCGACGAATTTAGATCTG